>CAVRZJ010000001.1:0-52004 GCA_963725705.1 uncultured Acidobacteriota bacterium
TTTCCGGCTGCGCACGCTGCCCACGGCCGGGTTCCCGCGCAAACGCTGGTGGCGCTGGCCGTGGTCCGCGGTCGTCAACGTCTTCGGGCTGCTGCAGGCCATCTTCATCATCCTCACCGAACGTCCCAAGGCCGTGCTCGGCACCGGCGGCTACGTCAGCGGTCCGGTGTCGGTGGCCGCCAAGCTGTTCGGCGTGCCGCTGCTGCTGCAGGAGCAGAACAGCATCCCCGGGCTCACGAACCGCTGGCTGTCGCGGCTCGCCGACGAGGTGCACCTGTCGTTCCTCGAGGCGCGCAGCCACTTCCCGCGCCGCGACCACCTCAAGGTCACCGGCAATCCGGTGCGCAGCTACATCCTGTCGGGCGAGCGCGAGCCCGCGATGCGCGAGTTCAAGCTCGACCCCAGCCCGCCGACGCTGTTCGTCTTCGGCGGCAGCCTCGGGGCCAAGCGCATCAACAGCGCGGCGGTCGAGCTTCTCCGCGCAAGCTCAAGGACCGTGTCGACGTGCAGTGCATCCTGCAGACCGGCAAGGACGACTACGAGTCGGTCAAGGCCACGGTCGAGAAGGAGCAACTGCACGCGACCGTGCTGCCGTTCGTGAAGAAGATGCACCTCGCTTACGCCGCCGCCGACCTCGTGGTGTGCCGCGCGGGCGCGATGACGCTGGCCGAGATCGCCGTGTGCGGCCGGCCGAGCATCCTGGTGCCGTACCCGTTCGCCGCCCACGACCACCAGCGCGTCAACGCCGCGAACCTCGCCGAATCGGCGCAGCACGGTGACGCCGCTCGCCGAAGGCGTGACGTCCACCTTGTAGGCGAGCAGAGCGGTGGCGCCGGCCGCGACCGTCCCCGGGTTCCACACGACGTTGCCGCCGGCGCCGGCGCCGGGCTCGGAGACCATCGAGCCCTGGCTGATCGTTCGCTGCGCCGAGCCGGCGTAGAACGCCGTCCCGAGACCGGGCTGGTTGCCGGGTACGTTGGCGGTGACGCGGTTGCTGCTCGTCCCGCCGAAGGTTATCGCCTCGGCCTCCGGGTTGACGACGCGGACCGTCACGTTCACGCGCGTGGTCTGGCCGGCCACCGGTGGGTTGGGGCCGGAGACCCAGGTGAGGGCCTGCTCGACGTACGCCTTCTTGGGCGAGTTGCCGCTGTCGTCGGCGATGTAGACGCGGAACGTGTTGTTGGTCGGGTTGGCTGTCGGGGCCGTCGCGGGTGGGCGGTGGCGGCGATGTTGAAGTTGCCGAGGTAGATGTTGGCGTAGTTGCCGCCGGTCGAGTAGAAGGCGATGGTGGCGTTCATCCCCCAGATGCCGTAGTCGCCGGCCAGGGACGGGTGGTCCAGCCGGTGGTGGCGCCGATCGCGTTGCGGAACCACTCGTCGTTGTCGGCGAGGTTGGCCTCGAGGACCGTCTGGGTGAACGCGCCGGTGCGGCTGGTGAAGGCGACCTGCCCCTGGTTGCCGGTGTTGCCGCTGTCGTAGTCGAAGTCGTTCTCGCTGCACGAGCACCCGGAGGTGATGTAGGGGAACATGTTGTAGGTGCGGGTTTGGTCCTCATTGGTGCCGTACTGCATCTGCGAGTCGTAGTAGACATTCATCTCGGTGCCCGGGCTGCCGACGTCGTCGGCGCGGACGCCGAAGGCGTTCAGGTTATTGCCGCCCGCGGTCTGGTTGATGACGACCTGCCAGTGGCCGGCCGCCGGGGCGCCTGCCGCCGGGGCCGGCGCACCGCGCAGAGCCAGCGTCGCCGCACGCCACCGGGTCGGACTGTCGTTCTGGGCGAACGTCGCCGTGCCGGTGCCGGCCCCGCCGGCCGTGTACCAGATGCGGTCCGCGCCTGCGGACGAGGTGTCGGTGCCGGAGCCACCCCTGCCGAGATTGAACTCAAGAGTGTGGTTGGGGGGTGCAGCAGTGCCACCTGACTGGTCTGTGGTCCCCGCATAGGTGCGGAGGAGCAGGGTATTGGTCGTCGCGGTAGTCACGCTCGGCGCAGTAGCGTCGGACCCGCCACCGGTCGCAGCCGCAGCGGCGACATCGAGCGGGTTCGTGGTATCGACGCCGGTGTACCGCAGGATTGCCCCAGTCGCCTTGCGGCCGGTCGTCCATGTGAACGTCTGCGGCGAGGACGGCACCGTGTTCACCGCGAGGTAGAAGATCGCGAGCGTACAGACGTTGTCGGTGCACTCGCCCTGGTTGGCCTGCACCCACCCCACGCCCGCAGGCGCCGCGATGGGATCGGTGCCGGTGCTGTCGAGCCGTCCGATGACCGCTACCAGGACGTTGCCGGCGACGACGCCGGCAGGCAGCGGAATAGCGATGGACGTGGAGGTGCCGCCGACAGTGTTCGTACCGACGCCAGCGAACGCCGGGTAGAAGCGCGAGGGTGCGGCACTGTCGTACAGCGTCAACCAAGCGTTGTCGGCCAGCGGAGGGCCGTTCGCGTCGCCGCTCATGGTCGCGACCAACGTCCGCTCGGGTTGAACAGCGAATACGTAGCCGTCGTGTCCCACGGTGCGGTGCGCTGGCGGTCGCGGTTGGCCGCGGCCTCGCCGAGGCCGCCCGCCCCTACGTCGGCGTCGTTGATCTGAACGCGCAGCCGGCTCAGGCCCTGCGGAACCTCGACGAACATGCGATAGGGGGTGTTGAGGCCGCCGGTCGCCATGATGTAGTCGCCGTTGGCGGTGGGCGCGGCTCCGCCTTGCGGCATGAACAGTTGGCCCGGTTTCGTGCTTCCTGCGAACAGAGTTCCAGTGGCGAGCGTCGCGGCGATACAGAAGACAGCGACCAGCGACAGGTAGACCCGCGGCCTACACGCCTCGCCATTCTCGCGATGAAGGTGTGCGCACATCAGAAGCCCCCTTATACCCCGGGAGGGAAAAAGCGACAGCCTAACCCCACCGGCGAGTGGCCCCGCCTCACGGCGGGACGCCCTGAGCGACGCTTTGGCCCCTTCCAACGTGCACTGGACAGCCCTGCGCACGCCTTCTGCGTCGCGCACTTTCACCCACGTGCACTCTACCGAGTGAGGGTGGGGATGTCAAGACGCTGTCACAGTTCTTCGGGCAAGCGGCGTCCGGATCCTGGAACGAGAGCTCCAGCATCCGGACGGATCTCGGCCCGCCAGATCGCCGTTCCGGATGTCTTTCCATGCACGTAAACTATTGAGCAAAGGTACATTGCCTGTCGCGTTCGAACCTCTCTGCACGCCTGGCACGGCCCGTGCTCTACCCATCGGTGGGAAGCGACAGCGACCCACAGCAAAGCGGAAGGGAGATACGAACATGAAAAAGGCGAGTGCGATCGGCGCGGTGGTGATGGCAGCGGGGACTTGGATGTCGGCGCAAGGCATCGTGGTCAAGGCCGACAACCCGATAGCCAACCAGTACATCGTTGTACTTAACGACGAAGCGATCGCCTCGCGTGGCGGCAAGGGGACTCCGGCTGCAGCTCGTCCGCGGTCTCGCGAACGATCTCGTGAACGAACACCGCGGAAGGTTGACGCATAGCTTCTCGAGCGCCCTGTCGGGTTTCTCGGCCCGTCTTTCCGCCGATGAGGCGGCGACGCTGGCCCGCGACCCGCGGGTCGACTTCGTCGAGCAGGACGGCGTGGTGGTGGCTGAAGGCACGCAGTCGTCGCCTTCCTGGGGGCTGGACCGGATCGACCAGCGCAAGCTGCCGCTCGATGGCTCCTACACGTACGACCTCAACGGCAGCGGCGTCGATGTCTTCGTCATCGACTCCGGCATCCGTTCCACCCACGCGGAGTTCGGCGGCCGGGTCGACACTGTCAACTCTTACGCGGGGATCGCGGACGGCTACGGCTCCGAGGACTGCTTCGGCCACGGCACGATGGTGGCCGGCCTGATCGGCGGCGCGAGCTACGGCGTGGCCAAGGGCGTGACGCTCCACTCGGTGCGCGTGCTCGGTTGCAGCGGCTATGGCTCCGTGTCCGACCTGGTGGCGGGAGTCGACTGGGTCACCGCGCAGCGCCAGACGGCCACCCGCGCGGCGGGCAACGCCGGCGTGCGGCCATGGCTCGCCAACGTCAGCCTGATCACCGGGATCTCGCAATGTCTCGACAACGCGGTCACCTTCTCGATGGGAGCGGGTGTGACCTTCGTGGTGGCGGCCGGCAACTCCGGCGCGGACGCGTGCATGTACTCGCCGGCCCACGTCGGCGGCGCGATCACGGTGGGCGCGAGCAACGGCGCCGACAACGTGTGGATTTCGTCCAACGGCGGCACCTGCGTCGACGTGTTCGCACCGGGCGTCTCCGCGGCGACCTCGTACAACCGCAGCGACACCGACAGCGTGCTGTTCACTGGCACCTCGGCGGCGGCGCCGGCGGCGACAGGGGCCGCAGCCCTCTACCTCGCCATGCGGCCGTCCGCCGCACCCGCGGAGGTCGCGAGCGTCCTCACCAAGGCAGCGTCGGCGGGGCGGCTGGCCGCGATGCCGAGCGGCTCGCCCAACCTGCTCCTGTTCACGCGGTTCAACAGCGTCGATCTGCCTCCGGTGGCGAGCTTCACCTTCCAGTGCACGGGACGCAAGTGCTCGTTCGACCCCTCCGCCTCCGAGGATGACAAGCGGATCAAGTCCTACGCGTGGACGTTCGGCGACGGGACCTCGGCCGCCAACCGGAACGCCAAGCACAGGTTCCCCAAGGTCGGCAGCAGGTTCGTCGTGACGCTCACCGTGACCGATACGGCGAAGCAGCAGACGGCGGCGAGCTTGACCGTGCAGTTCGTCTCCCTGACGATCGAGAGCCTGCCCGAGACCTCCGACTCGCCTGATGACACAGAAGAAGGTTCCTCCTCTGCCCTGCGATAACCCTTCCGCATAGAAGAGGAACCCGGCGGCGGCATTGTGTCGCCGCCGCATTTTTTCCCCGCGAGTGGCGCTCCTTTTGCGCCACTCGCGGTCAGCGTTCCGTCAGGCGGATCGCGTAGCGCTTGATCCGCTCGTAGAGCGTGCTCCGCGGCACCGCGAGCCGCTCCGCGGCGCGCACGACGTTGCCGGCCTCGAGCCGGAGCACTCGCTCGATATGGCGCCGCTCGACCTCCTCGAGGGTGAGGTAGAGATCGCCGTCGCTCTCGGCGGCCGCCGGCTCGAAGCGCAGGTCGCTGCGCCGCAGCACGGCGCGGTCGGCGAGCAGGAGGGCACGTTCGAGGACGTTTCTGAGCTCGCGGATGTTGCCCGGCCAGAGGTACTCCTCGAGGGCGTGCTCCGCATCCGGCTCGAGATCGCGGTCACCGCGGCCGAGGTCGGCGGCGAGGCGGGCCAGCAACAGGCGCGCCAGCGGCGCGATGTCCTCGCGCCGCTCGCGCAGCGCCGGTACCCGCAGCGGCACGGTGCTGATGCGAAAGTAGAGGTCGCTGCGGAACTGCCCGGAGCGCACGCGGCTCCCGAGGTCGTGGTGGGTGGCGGTGATCAGACGGATGTCCACGGTGCGGTCGCGGACCTCGCCAAGCCTTCTGAACGTCTTCTCCTCCAGCACCTTGAGGAGCTTTGGCTGGACCGCCGGATCGACGTCGCCGATCTCGTCGAGGAACGCCGTGCCGCGGTCCGCCACCTCGAGCAGCCCGACCTTGCGGTTGACCGCGCCGGTGAACGCCCCGCGCTCGTGGCCGAATAGCTCGGTCTCGAGGAACTCGCGCGACAGCCCGGCGCAGTTGAGGTCGACGAACGCCTCGTCCGCGCGCGAGCCGTGCGCGTGCAGCCAGCGCGCGAGCACCCCCTTGCCGCTGCCCGTCTCGCCCTGGATCAGCACCGGGCTCTCGGCCGCGGCGACGCGCTGCGCGTCGTCGGACAGCCGCCGGATTCCCGCCGAGTTGCCGACGAACGGGTCGATCTCCTTACGGGCGCGCTGCGACTGCTGCGCCGCCTGGGCGCGGCGCACCCGCTGCGTGGCCAGCACGCGCTCGAGGACGGTGAGCAGCGCCGACAGCTCCACCGGCTTGGTGAGGAACTGCTCGGCGCCGAGCTTGATCGCCTGGACCGCGAGGTCGATCGAGCCGTGCCCGGTGAGGATCACCAGCGGCACGCCGGGGTCGATCGCCTGCAGGCGGGGCATCAACTCGATGGCGGTGCCGTCGGGAAGCGAGTAGTCGAGGACGGCGATGTCCGGCCGCGAGCTACGGAACGCCTGTTCCGCCGCGGCGCACGAAGCCGCGTCGACCACGTCGTAGCTGTTGCTCTCGAAGAAATCGCGCAACCCGAAGCGGATCGCGGGGTCGTCGTCGACGATCATGATGTGACCCTTGGTCATGCTCGCCTTTCCTTCTCGTCTTCGACAGCGCAGGGGAAGGCAAGCTCGACCTCGGCACCGCCGCCGGCGGCGTTGGCGAAGCGCAGCGTGCCGCCGTTCTCGAAGACGACCCGCTGGACGAGGGCCAGCCCGAGCCCGGTCCCGCCGAAGCGCCGCGAGAAGAACGGCTCTCCGAGCCTCGGGATGTCCTCGTTGCGGAAGCCGTCGCCGTGGTCGCGCACGCGGCAGATGACCCGCCCGTCCCCCGGGGTCGGCGAGCGCTCGACCGAGACCTCGACGCCCGCACCCGGGCGCGACGCCAGGACGGCGTTTTCGATGACGCTGGCCAGCGCACCCTGCAGGCGCTCGCGCTCGACCCTTACCGGCACCGACTCGCCGTCGGCCGGCCCGGCGACGATGACCTCGCCGCGGTCGGCGAGCTGGCGACAGGTGCGGATGGCCGCCACCATGACCTGCCGGAGATCGACCGCGGTGCGCTCAGCGGTAGCCGGTCGCCCGTACTCGATCAGCTCCTGGAGAAGCTGCGAGAGGCGGGCGGCCGGGTCGCGGAGCGCCTCGACGTAGCCGCGCATCTCCTCGCGGTCGCCAAAGCGCGCCGAGAAGGCGTCGAGCGCCGCCGAGATGCCGAACAGCGGGTTGCGGACCTGGTGGGCGACGCCGGCGACCAGCGCGCCGAGCGCCGACAGCGTCTGCGAACGATGCAACGACTCCTGGAGCCGGACGAGCTGCGTGATGTCGCGGGCGACCACGATCACCTGCTCGTCCTCGATCTCGGGGCCACGGCCGCGGAACTGGGCGACCACGTCCCACACCGTGCCGTTGCCGGGGTCCGTGACCTGCGCCGTCGCGCTGCCGCGACCGGTGCCCGCCTGCGCAGCCAGCGCGGCGACGGTGGCGAACAGCGGGCCACCGCCCACGGAATCCGCCCGGCGGCTGAGCAGCTCCTGGAAAGTGTGGCCGGTGAGGTCGCGGGCGGCGCGGTTGAGGCGGCAGATGCGCCCCCCCAGGTCGACGATGACGATCGGCGAGATGATGGTGTCGAACGTCGCCCGCCACTGCGCCGCCGCCCGTTCGAGTTGGCGGCGGATCTCGGTGTCGCGCGTCGTCCCGACCTTCGGCAGTACCGGCCGCACCCGGCCTTTCGGGGTCACGGGCCCATGATAGCCCGAGGCGGTCGGACCGCGGGCACGGGGACAACGGCAGACCTTTGAAAGCGAGCCTCAGCACAAGCTCGCCACCGAGCTGTCTGCGCCGGGTGATCCCGGTGTATCCGAGTGGCGCGCCGAGGCCGCCAGAGCGCTCGCCAGGTCCTAGCCGAACAGCTCGCTGAGCGCCTGCTGCCGGTGCGCAAAGATACGCTCGATGTCGGGCCGCACGAGCCAACGGTGCACCAGCTCGCCACCGGGTGCCGCGTAGCGCACCGCGTCGCGGCACAGTGTGCCGCCGTCCCTCTCGGCGAACGTGTGCTCATGCACCCACAGACGGTACGGCCCGCGCGCCTGCTCGTCGACGAAGCGCGCGGGCGGCTCCCAGACGGCGATGCGTGTCCGCCAGCGCAGCGGGATGCCGTGCACGCGCAGCCGGTAGTCGATCAGTGCGCCGACCCGCATCTCGATTGGCGGCGGTGTGAGGACGCTGAACGACAGCCACGGCGGCGTGATGCGCCCGAGATTGGCAACGTCGGCGAAGAACGGGAACAGCGCCGCGAGGGGGCGCGGCAGCCACTGGTCGGCGGCGAAGGTGTGCTCACGCACCCGGGAGCGCTCCCTGCGCCAGCCTAGAAGTAGAGGCGCAGACCGAGGCTGACGAGGTCGCTATCGATGTCATTGCCGCGCGGGAAGTGCTCCCACTCGGCGATCAGCGAGAGCTTGCCGGAGGTGAGGCGCACCCCGGCGCCGTAGAACGGGTCCTCGCCGCTCCTGGCGCGGTCGCCGACCTGATTGAGGAAGTCGGCGGTGCCCGTGATCTTCGAGTCCCAGGAGAAGTAGCCAGCCTTGCCGTACACGGCCAGCCAGCGCGCCAGCGGCAGGCGGCCGGTGATCGCGACGTCCCACCCGTCGAGCTTCGCCTGACCGGGATTCTCGTCGAACCCCTCGAGCTGGTTGGCGTCGAAGGTGCCGAACTTGAGCCAGGCGCCCTCGACCCCGAAGAAGTTGCCGAACTCCAGGCCGGCAAAGACCTTGTAAGCACTGGCCCGATTGTCGAACAGGCTGCTGTCGACGTGCTTGACGTCGACGGTCGACCATGAGTACGCGCCGCCGAAGTACAGCCCCTGCGCGGCTGCGGGTCGGGACTGGACGGCCGCCATGAGCAGGCCGATCGTGACGAAGGCAAGCGGGAGCGGGGGAGTCCTCCTGGTCATGAGCAGACCTCCTCGGCTGTGTGGTGCATCACTTCTCGGCGAGCAGTGCCCGCCGCGCGGCGGCGAGGTCCTTGCGACGCGCGGCGTCGACCTTGGGGAACGCGACGTCGAGGCTGGCGAGCGTGTCGTGAATCGCCTCGGCGACGACCAGACGGGTGAACCATTTGTGGTCCGCCGGCACGACGTACCAGGGGGCGTGCGGTGCCGCCGTGTTGCGGATCATGTCCTCGTAGGCCTGCATGTACTCCGGCCAGCGGGCGCGCTCGCGTGCGTCGGCCGCCGAGAACTTCCAGTTCTTCTCGGGGAGCTCGATGCGGTCGAGGAAGCGCTGCTTCTGCTCCGCGAGCGACACGTGCAGGAAGAACTTGACGATTGCGTACCCCTGGCGGGCGAGGAAGCGCTCGAACGCGCGGATGTCCTCGAAGCGCTGCGCCCAGAGGTCCTCGCCGACCAGGCGGTCGGGCAGGCGCTGACCGGCGAGGAACTCGGGGTGAACCCGCACGACCAGGACCTCCTCGTAGTAGGAACGGTTGAAGATGCCGATGCGGCCGCGCTCGGGGAGGCACTTCGTGGTCCGCCACAGGAAGTCGTGGTCGAGCTCCTCGGAGGTCGGGACCTTGAACGAGTACACCTGGCACCCCTGCGGGTTGACCCCGGACATCACGTGATCGATGGTGCTGTCCTTGCCCGCCGCGTCCATCGCCTGGAAGATCAGCAGCACCCCCCAACGGTCCTGGGCGTACAGCTTCTCCTGCATCTCGGCGAGACGGACGATCCCCTGCTGGAGCAGCTCTTGCGCCTGCCGCTTGTCCTTGATGCCGCCGGTGTCGCCGGTGTGGATCCTGTCGAGCGAGAAGCCCTTGCCCTCGGTGACGCGGAAGCGCTCGAGCAAGCGGTCGGTTCTCGTCTCGGGCTTGCTGCTCTTCGCCATCGGGACCTCCCGGCCATCGAAAAGCCGCCCCGCGGTCGGCCGCCGTGCCATCGGGGCGATTGCCAGAGAGTATACGTCCGGACCCGCGCCGCCTATCTCGTCTGCGGTGGGAAGTCGGCGAAGATCTTCGCGACGGCCTGGTTGATCGCCTCGTCGCGCTCGGCTGCGGAGCTTCGCGGGTTGACCGTGTCGCTCGCCACCGCCTGCCACACCAGTTTCCTCTCGCGGGCGTCGACGAGGTCGATGATCAGCGTCCCGCCGAGGTTCTTTCGCATCCGTCAAGCCCTCGGTCCGCAAGCTCTTCCACTGCAATGGCGCCGCATTGTAGACTCTCGCTATGTCCTCCAAGAGAACTGCGACGACGCTCGAAAACGCGGGTCAGATCGTGCTCCTTCTCCTGGTGGCGGGAGCGCTGTACCTGGCCTTCCGGATCGTCAGGCCGTTCCTCGACGCGATCCTGATCGCGGCGATCCTCGCGCCGATCGTGCATCCGCTCTTCCGCTGGCTGCGCGGCCGCCTGCGCGGGAGAGCCGGCCTCGCGGCGTTGCTCACCTGCCTGCTCGTCGTGCTGGTGATCGTCGGCCCGTTGTCGCTGCTCGCGGTCGGCGTGGTCAACCAGGGAGCGACCTCGGTGAAGGCGATCCAGGCGTGGGTCCAGGACGGGAACCTCGAGCGGCTGACGACCGGGCCACGCCTGGAGGCGATCCGGACGTTCGTCGCGAAGACGATGCCGCTCGTCGATCCCGAGCGGCTGGACCTCAAGAACGTCGTGCTGTCCGCGTCGGCCAAGGTCGGCAACTTCGTTGCGTCCCACGCCGGGGCGTTGCTGTCCAGCACCGGCGGGCTGGTCGCCAACGTCCTGCTGATGCTGTTCGTCCTCTTCTTCTTCGTCCGCGACGGAGAGGAGCTGCTCGCCGGCCTGCGGGGCTTGAGCCCGCTGCGCACCGATCAGGAGGAGTCGCTGCTCAAGCAGTTCCGCATCGTGTCGCGCTCCTCGCTGCTCGGGATCCTCGGCACCGCGGTGGCGCAGGGGACGGTGGGCGGGATCGGCCTCGCCATCGCCGGCCTGCCGGGCGTGTTCTGGGGGTGCGTGATGGCGGTCGCCAGCCTGATCCCCCTCGTTGGCACAGCGCTCGTCTGGGTGCCGGCGACGGTCTTCCTGCTCATCACCCACCACACGGGAGCGGCGATCTTCCTGGCGCTGTGGTGTGCGATCTTCGTCGGCAGCATCGACAACTTCCTCCGCCCGCTGCTGATGCGCGGCGGCTCCGAGATGAGCACGCTGTGGATGTTCTTCGCGGTGATCGGCGGGCTGCAGCTCTTCGGGATGCCGGGCATGCTGTACGGGCCGATCGTGTTCGGCCTGTGCCAGGTGCTGCTCGGGCTCTACCAGAGCGAGTTCGGCGCCTTCCTGACGCGGCAGGCGCCGCCGCAGCCGTCGGGTGAAGGCGAATGAGCGAGCCGCCGGCGCTGCCGGACCACAAGACGCGCATCGTCGCGACGATCGGCCCGGCGTCGGCGTCGCCGGAGGTGATGCGCGCGCTGATCGTCGCCGGGGTGGACGTGGCACGGCTGAACTTCTCGCACGGCGACCTCGAGACGCACGGCCGCATGATCGCCGGCCTGCGCGCCGCCGCGGCGGCAGCCGCGCGACGGCTGGCGATCATGGCCGACCTGCCGGGGCCGAAGATGCGCATCGGCACCATCGCCCCCGAGCCGGTCGAGCTCCGCCCCGGTGATGCGTTCACCCTGACCACGCGCGAGACGACGGGCGACGCGCACGGCGCCTCGGTGACGTTCGCGCGGCTGCCGCAGGCGGTGCGCCGGGGCGACATGTTGTTCCTCAACGACGGCCTGATCCAGCTCGAGGTCGAGGCGGTCGCGGGCGAGGACGTGCGCTGCCGCGTCGTGGTCGGCGGCGAGCTGCGCTCGCGCAAGGGCCTCAACCTGCCCGGCATCGACCTCGGCATCTCGGCGTTCACCGCGCGCGACCGCGAGTGCCTGGCGTTCGCCCTCGCGCACGGCGTCGACGCGGTCAGCCAGTCGTTCGTCGGCAGCGCCGGCGACATCGCGGCGGTGCGCGAGGCGGCCGCCGCGCTCGGCCATCACCCGTTCGTCATCGCCAAGGTCGAGCGCGCCGGCGCCCTCGAGCACATCGACGAGATCCTCGCCGCGGCCGACGGCGTCATGGTGGCGCGCGGCGACCTCGGCGTGGAGATCCCGATCGAGCGCATCGCGGTGGTGCAGAAGGACCTGATCCACCGCGCCAACCTGCTCGGCAAGCCGGTCATCACCGCGACGCAGATGCTCGAGTCGATGGTCACGCAGCGGCGCCCCACGCGCGCCGAGGCCACCGACGTCGCCAACGCGATCCTCGACGGCACCGACGCGGTGATGCTCTCCGAGGAATCGGCGATGGGCGCGTTCCCGGCGGAGGCGGTGGCGATGCTGGCGAGGATCGCCGCCGAGACCGAGCCACACCGCTCGCGGGTGGCGCAGCGTGAAATGCTCGAGGCGTACGCTCACGACCCCCGTCTGGCCACGGTCGACCTGATCGCCATCGCGGTCGCCCGCACGTTCCGCAACGCCGCGCCGGTCGCCGTGTTCGTGCCCACGGTGTCCGGCGCGACGGCGCGCAGCATCACTCGCTTCCGCCTGCCGGTGTGGATCGTCGCGGTGAGCCCGCACGCCGCCACCTGCCAGGCGCTGCAGCTCTCGTACGGCGTGACGACGGCGCACGCCCCGGAAACGCCGGAGGACTGGAACGCGTTCGCGCGCGACTGGCTGGCGCAGCACGGCCTCTCCGGCGAGATCGCCCTGCTCACCGAGGGACCCTCGGCGCGTCACCCCGAGGCCAACAACCGCATGGAGATCATCGAGCTCACCCGGCCGAGCGCGACGACGTAACCGGCGGGATTGGCGCTGGAATGGAGCTGGCGGCCGCGAGCTTCGGATGGCCCCCGCGGCGTGGAGCTGCTGGTCTGGAGCGCGGCTTCTGCCATTGCACATTCGGTTTGGAGCGCGGCTTGTGCCACCACACAGGCAATCATCGTTGCCGGGTAGCACACCTTGCGCCTCACGCTCTGCTCGGCGATGGCCGCGCGAGCCATGAGAGCGCCTGCTGCTGCGATCGCACCGGGCAAGCTGTGAGACCCGGCACACGCGCGCCGCGCAAGGGCGCGGCGCGGCCCGTGCGCTAGCCCAAGCGCCGCGCTCAGGCGAGCCACCGCGTTGTCTGCTTCTCTCGCGAGCGTGCTGGGCGAGCTCGAGCGCGACCGGGACGACCGGTGATCTACCTCGACACTTCGGTCGCGCTGGCGCACCTGCTCGCCGGGGGTGTCATGCCGCCGGTCACGCTGTGGCAGCAGCCGCTGGTCTCGAGCCGCCTGCTCGAGTACGAGCTGTGGGCCCGGCTTCACGCGCGCGGGCTGGCCCGATCGCATGGCGACGCGGCGCGCGACCTCGTGCAACGGCTCGGGTTGTTGGAGCTGATCCCCGAGGTGCTCGGCCGGGCACTCGAGCCGTTCCCGGCGCCGCTGCGTACCCGCGACGCGCTGCACCTTGCCTCGATCGACTTCCTGCTCAGGCGCGGGCAGGTCGTGACGCTCGCGACCTACGACTAGCGGCAGCGGACGGCAGCGGTCGCGATGGGCATCGCGCTCTTCACGCTCTGAGAGACGGGTCATGGGTCGGGGGTCAGGGCTTGAATTGACACATCCGCGGACCCAGGGCCCCGCGGATACTGCAAGACAAAGCCTTACCTCGCGCCCGAGGCTGGCGAAAAGGTGCCTGCTCCGCACCCCGAGAGAGCAGACCGACGCCGCTGCCGTGTTCGCATCGCGCGGCGGCGGCGTGGCGTATGCTCCGGCGATGAGGGGAAGCGATGAGCGACATCGATCCCGACGTTCTTCGTGAGATCTTCGCGGCCGCGCCGTTCATTGCGAGCCTGGGCATCGAGCTCGAGTCGGCCGGTAGCGGGGAGTGCCGCACCCGCCTCGACCTGCGACCCGAGCACCTGCAGCAGAACGGTGTCGTGCATGCGGGCGTCATCGCTACGATGGCGGACCACACGGCAGGTGGGGCTGCGGCGTCCGTACTGGGCCAAGGTCTCTATCCGCTCACGGCCTCGTTCACCATCAACCTCCTGCGCGCCGCCTCCGGCGAGCGCCTCGCCTGCCGCGCAAACGTCTTGAAAGCAGGGCGCACCCTGATCGTCGCCGAGTCCGAAGTGTCGGCGAGAGCGGGCGGCAAGGACGTCCTGGTCGCCAAGGCGGTCGTCACGTTGGCGGTGATCGCAAGGTGAGCCTGACCACGTAATTCCCCGGACCCGGGCGCAACAGCGCTCGGCATGACATGGGCGATGGCAAGCCGGCGTCAGACTCTCGTGAGGCGGCGATTTGCGCCCCGCTCTCGTCGACGCGTTCACCGCGCGCACGAGTCGCTGGCGATCAGTACGGGCGCTTTCATTGGCGTCGTCCCCCGCGACGAGGAGTGACGATCTCGGCATCGCGGTCAAGCCGGCGCAGTGGCGGCGCGTCTCGGCGCTGCGATGGTGATTTGGCGGACCTCGCCGACGTCGCTCTCCATCGCGCTGGCCGAGCGCTGGGGGATCACCCCGATCGGCCACGCGCGCCCTGACCGCGTCGACGTCAGCGCGCACGGCGAGCGGATCGGCGACCTCCCGCTCAGCGGTCGATGACGTCGTTGACCCAGGCCATCGCTGCGGCGGCGCGCGGGAAGCCGATAGTGCTGACGAGGAGGAGCACGGCGTGGCGGATCTCCTCCTCCGTGGCGCCTGCATCGAGCGCGCGCCTGGCGTGGCTGTGCACTGCGCCCTCGGAGCCGATCGCCGCCGCCGCCGCGATCTGAACGAGGTGCGAGGTGCTC
Organism: uncultured Acidobacteriota bacterium; assembly: GCA_963725705.1. Lineage (GTDB taxonomy): Bacteria > Acidobacteriota > Thermoanaerobaculia > Thermoanaerobaculales > Thermoanaerobaculaceae > CAVRZJ01. The sequence goes on from CAVRZJ010000001.1 coordinate 14,445, forward strand.
TCGTCGAGCGGGCCGCCCGCGTGCGTCGCGGCGCCGAGCGCCTCGACCGCGGCGAGGACCTCGGGGAAGCGCTCCTTGAGCGTCTGGTAGTGCTGGGGAAGCGTCGGTTGGGTCATCGCCGTTCTCCTCGACCCCCATGGTAGCGGCAGCGGCCGGCCCCGGGGGAGCGCGCGCGGGCCGGCCGGCGGCGTGTGGGTATAATCGGCCGGACAGCGGAGGGGATCCAGTGCGCCTCAACAGCCTTGTCGTGATGGCGCTCCTCGTCGCGACTCCGGCGTCCACCTTCGCAGATCAGGCGGCCGCGACGCCCAGCCTCGTCCTCGTGCTCTCCGGCGGCGGCGCCCGCGGCGCGGCGCACGTCGGCGTCCTCAAGGTCCTCGAGGAGCTGCACGTCGTGCCCGACATGGTGGTCGGGACTAGCATCGGCTCGATCGTCGGCGGTCTGTACGCGGCCGGGTGGTCGCCGAGCGACATCGAGAAGCTGCTCGAGTCGGTCGACTGGAACGCCATCTTCTCCGACACCGTCGCCCGCACCGACCGTTCGTTCCGGCGCAGGCAGGACGACCGCCCGCAGATGATCCCGGCGAAGCTGCGCTTCGAGAAGTTCAAGCCGTACCTGCCGCCGGGTGTGCTCGGCGGGCAGAACCTCGAGCTGTTCCTCCGCTCCCTCGAGATCGAGTCGACCGGCGAGACTGACTTCGACCGCTTCCCGATCCGGTACCGCGCCGTGGCCACGGACCTCGCCACCGGCGAGGCCGTGGTGATCGGCCGGGGATCGCTCGCTACCGCGATGCGGGCCAGCATGTCGATCCCGGGCGCACTGCCGCCGGTCGACCTGGACGGGCGCAGGCTGGTCGACGGCGGCGCCTCCGCGAACCTGCCGGTCGGGATCGCCCAGCAGCTCGGCGCCGCGCACGTCATCGCCGTCGACATCTCGAGCCCGTTGCGGCCTGAAGGCGAGGAGCTCGCCGACTTCATCTCGGTGCTCGACCGGCTCAACAGCATCATGACCGTGTCCAACCGTGTGATCGACACCGGGAGGCTGCGTGGCGGCGACGTGCTCATTCGCCCCGAGCTGGGTGACATGTCGTTCGTCGATTCTCAGCGCACCGTGGAGGCGGTCGGCATCGGCGAGAAGGCGGCACGTGACAAGGGCGACGTCCTACGCACCTATGCCCGCGATGAGGCAGCCTGGGCCGCTTTCGCTGCCGGACGCCATCCCCACCCGCTCGCAGGAGCCGTGATCGACCGCATCCGATTGGAGAACTCGAGCTCAGTGGCTGACGAGCTGATCCGCCGGGCGCTCGCGCTCGCGCCGGGCCAGACGGCCGACGACACGACCCTGCGGCCGGCGCTGTTGAGGCTGTTCAAACTCGATTACTTCGGTCTCATCAGGGACCGCCTCGAGACGCTGCCCGACGGCTCACGCGAGCTGGTCGTCACCACGCCGCCGCCGCGATACGGTCGCAATCGGCTGCAGCTCGGCATCTCTCTCGCGGGAGATCTCCAGGGCGACAGCCAGTACGCGATCGTCCTCCGGCACCAGCTCCTTGCCGCCAACCGGCGGGGTGGGGAGTGGCAGAACAGCCTCCAGTTCGGCGATGCCGGCGTGCTCGAGAGCGGCTTCTACCAGCCGCTCGACTACGGCATGCGCTGGTTCGTGCACCCGCAGGCCGGGCTCTACCGCGAGACGCAGCGGTTGTGGGTTGATGGCCTGGCGGTCGCCGAGTACCGGATGTCGCGGGTCGCCGTCCGCCTCGATGCCGGGCGGGTGCTGGGCTCGTGGGGCGAGCTCAGGGTGGGCGCGTACCTCGCTCGCGATCGGGGCGAGAACCGCCTTGGCGCGCCGGTGTTCCCGGACCTTGCGGAGCACCGGGCGGCGGCGGAGGCGTCATTCCGCATCGATAGCCTGTCGTCGCGGGCGTTCCCAAGAGCGGGCGCGGACCTCAAGCTGCGCTACACGCGATCGACGCGGGCGCTCGGCTCCGACAGCGATTTCGAGCAGGTCCACGGCCGCGGCTCGTGCGCGCTCAGCGTCGGCGAGATCACGCTGCGTCCGGAGCTCGAGTACGGCGACAGCCGCGGCGACGCGGGCAGCGTCTTCTCGCTGTTCCAGCTCGGCGGCCTGTCGCACCTCTCGGGTCTCGCCACGAGCGAGCTGCTCGGCGAGAGGGTGGCGTTCGCGCAGCTCGCCGGCTACCGGAGGCTGAAGAGGCTCGACGTGGGCGGTCTTCACGTCCAGGCCTTCGCCGGCGCCTCGGTCGAGGCAGGAAACGTGTATGGACGCCACGACCCGGTCACCGGGTCCTCGCTGCGGACCGGGTGGTCCGCATTCCTCGGCGCCGACACGCCGGTAGGGCCGGCGTACATCGCCTATGGCAAGACCGGGGGGCGCAGCAGGGTCTACGTGACGATCGGCGATCGCTATTAGAGTCAGGAGCCGGATCCCGGCCCCTCACGATGGCGACTCGCGGCCGCGGGCGATGAGAGCGGGGCTCCCGGCTCGGGGTTCGGGGTTCGACCCTCGTAGGCCGGCTCGGGGAGCAGCCGCCGCCGGGCGGCGGATACGGCTGGCGACGCTGCCGCTGCTTGCCCTCGTGCTGGCCTCTTGCGCGCACACCGCCGCGCGCACCGCGGCGATGGAGCAGGTCGCCTCGCGGTGGCCCGTCGTCCCCGTGCAGGCGTGGGTCTCGGGCCACCGGCTCTCCGTGATGCTGCCGGGCGAGAGCGGGCCGCAGCGCTTTCGTGCCTCCTGGAAGCAGCGCGGCCTCGACGAGCACGGCTATCGTTTCCGGGTCGCGGCGCTGGTCCCGGCCGATCTCAAGCCGGAGGAAGACGAGATGCCCGGCCGGGCGCGCCCCGTGACGGTGCTCGACGCCGGCACGTGGGAGCGCTTCACCCACGCATTCGGCGGGCGCCTCGCGCCGACCGCGCCCGGCCAGGCGACGCTGCTCCAGATCGGCAGCACCGAGATCCTGCTGTCCCGCAGCGCGAGCGGCGAGGTCGCGGTCGTGCCCTTTCGGGAGGCGCCCCCCGGCATCGAGGTCGTCGCACGCCACAACGTCGTCGAGATCGCCGCGGCGGCGGCCCGCTTCATCGAGGGCGAAACCGCCCGGACTGGCGTCCCGACGAGCGCGTTTCTCTTCGTCATGCCGCCGCGCGGGCACGGTGAGGGTCTGGTGCTGTTCGACCCCACCCAGAAGCTGTGCGTGGCGGTCACGTTGCCGCGCGTCCAGCCGCGGCGCGACGGCAGTCCCATCGGCCGCAGCGCGCGCGCCGTCCTCGCGGTCACGGTGGAGGCGCACGGTCTGGCGCTGATCAAGAACCCAGTGTCGTCGCTCGCGAGGCTGCTCAACATCTTCGGGCAGTGGCTCGCCACCTGGGCGACTCGCCGGGGCCCGTCGAGCGGCGTGCCGGTGCCGCCGTTGAAGCCCCAGGCGCCGATGGAGCTGGCGAGCTGGGAGCGGGATCTCGACCGCCTTACCGCGGGGCACTCCAGCCGCGGTTCGGTCCGCCTGTTGATCGACGGCGAGCGCTACTTCCCCGTCCTCGAGCAGCGCATCCGCGAGTCGCGCGAGTCGATCGCGATCCGCGTCAACATCTTCGACAACGACGACGTGGCCGTGCACGTCGCCGACCTGCTGCGGGAGCAGTCGAAGAGCGTGCGCGTGCGGGTCGTCATGGACGAGCTGTCGACCCTCGTCGGCACCAACTTCCCGCCGGGCAGCGCCATGCCGGAGGGGTTCGTGATGCCCGCCTCGATGTGGCGGTACCTCGAACGGGGCTCGCACGTCGCCGCGCGCGCGTTCCTCAATCCGTGGATGTCCTCGGATCACAGCAAAGTCTTCATCTTCGACCGGCGGTACGCGCACCTCGGGGGCATGAACATCGGCCGCGAATACCGCTACGAGTGGCACGACATGATGGTCGAGCTCGAGGGCCCGGTCGTCGGCCGCTTCGCCCGCGACTTCGAGCGCGCCTGGGCGCACGCCAGCGTGCTCGGCGACCTCGCCTACGTCGTCGCCGCCGCCGCCGCCACGACGAAGCGCTTCGCCGGCGCGGATGAGCGGCCGGACTATGTGGACGTGCGGCCGCTGTACACGCGCACCGGCAGCCAGCAGGTGTATGACGCCCACATGCTCGCGGCGAAACGGGCGAGGAGCACCATCTGGATCGAGAACCCCTACCTCTACGAGAACTCGTTCGTGCGAGCGCTCGTCGGTGCCCGCCGGCGCGGCGTCGACGTGCGCGTCGTGCTGCCGAGCGACTCCGACGCCGGCCTCGGCAATGCCTCCAACATGGTCACGGCCAATGAGCTGATCGCCAACGGCGTGCGCGTCTACGTCTACCCCGGGATGACCCACGTCAAGGCGGCGATCTTCGACGGGTGGGCGTGCCTCGGCTCCGCCAACTTCAACAAGCTGAGCTTCCGGCGCAACCTCGAGGCGAACATCGCCACCTCGGCGCCGGCGGTGGTCGACGAGCTCAGGCGCGAGCTGTTCGAGGTGGACTTCGCTGCCGCGACGGAACTGCGCGAGCCGGTTGCGCTCGGCGGTGGCGACCGCTTCGCGGAGTGGGTGATGGACCAGTTCTAGCGGGGGGTCCGGCGGCCGCCCGCCCACCCCCGCCGCCTCGACCCCCCGAGCCCCCGGCTCGCCGCGGCCAGCCGCGGACTCGCCCATCTCGCCTCCAACCCCCCGCCCGCCTGCCCGGTCAACCCCCAGTTCTTCAGCGGGCCATTGCCAGGAAGATCCCCTGACCTCCGAACCAGGCTGTCATCCCGAGGAGCGGAGCGACGAGGGATCCCTCGTCGCCCAGCAGATCGCTGGGCTTCTCGGGACGGCGTCTGGGTGGGGGAACAGCGGCCCACCCGCCCAGATCCCTCGCTCTCGCTCGGGATGACATTCTCTCGTGGCCTTCATAGTCCAGGGTGGGCCAACGACTCATGAGAATTCGGAGGGCGATGTGAGGCCGGCACGCCGCGTCGGCAAACCGCGTCCGACCTCGTGTTTTCCCTCATCGCGGCATGGCTAGGGTCAGCTCGGAGGCGACCAGCGCGGGGCCGAGCCTTTCGCTAGAACCCGAAGCCGATGCTGCCGGTGAAGACGCGGTGCTCGTGCTCGTGATCCTCGCCGCCGCCGACAGGGACGAAGGCGCCGAGCGTGAAGCTGACGCGCGTGATGGTCAGGGCGACCTCGGCGCCGGCCAGGGTCTGCGTGGTGGGCGACAACGGCGCGTCGCCCCAGGTCCGCATCACGGCGCCGCGGATCCCATAGGCCAGCGGCACCGTGGCGAGGAAGCGCCGCCGGGCGCCGGTCTCGGCGAAGACCCGTGCCCAGCCGATGGCCAGCTCGCCTCCGGTCCCGCCGGCCGAGAGGTGCACGGTCAACCCGCGCATCTCGCACAGCGAGCGGCAGTCGTGGGTGCGGGGGAGCGAGGTGACGATCGCGCCCGCCGACGCGGCGGCCGACAACGGATAGCTCACGGCGCCGCGCCAGAGCCCGAAGGCGCGGCGCTCGCGGTCGCGCTCGATGGCCAGCAGCCGTGCCGGCATGTCGGGCGGGAACGGCGGACCGGACGCCGCCGCGGGCGCGGGCGGCGCCGCCGCGACCGGCAGCGTCGCGGCCTGCTGGCAGATCGCTGCGAGCGAGAACGGCGCCGGGTCGGCGAGCTTTCCCTCGCGGGCCAGCTCGGCGACCACCCGCTCGCTCGGCGTCGTGCCGTCGCGCCGGCGGTACGCGTCGATGCGCGCCCGCACCTCGGGGTCGTCGATGGCGCCGCACGAGGTCGCGATTTCGGGGCGCACCTTCTTCCAGCGGCCGCGGCGGTAGAGCGGCAGCGTGTAGGACTCGTCCCACTCCGGGGTGACGGCAGGGCGGATGTCGTAGGGGCGGCGAATGCGCCACCCGCCGTCGGTGCGCTCGACGATCGGGTCGGGGCCGCCGCACAGCTCGAGGTAGAAGCGCATGCCGGCGTAGTCGGCCTCGAGGTCGGAGCGCGAGAAGATACCGCTGGAGAGCGAGCCGTTGATGCTGCGTTCCTCGAGGATCCCCCAGCGGATGGCGCCGAGTGAGGCCTGCTCGGCGGTCTCGCCGCGGCGGCTGCGGCGCAGGTAGGCGTTGCGGTACTTCCACCCTGACGACGCGAAGTGGGCGAGCTTGTCGGTGCCGATGCGGATGCCGCCGACCTCGATGGTCGGGGAGAGCGGCATCCACATCGCGATGTCCCACGGGCGCGAGCGGCGGTAGATGCTCTGGTGGAGGAAGCGCGCTTCCTCGTCGCCGCGGGTCGGGCTCTGCTCGACGAGCGGCGACTGGAGGGCCCACAGCTCGAGCGGCTGGAAGATCTCGAACTCCAGGCGGGCGCGTACCGCCGCCGCAACGTCGTCGCAGGTCGTCGGCTCGCCGCGACGGTTGAGATCGTCGAGGGCGAGCTGGATCTCGAGGTCGATCCTGGCGTTGATCGCGGGCCCGGAGTCCGCGAGCGGCTTGCGCCAGGCCGCGAACTGGTCGGTCTCGAGAGCGACCGCCCATCCTGCCGCCAGCGCGGCGAGCGCGGCGGTGAGAACGAACCTGGCTGGCCACCGATAGGTCACGCGCCGCTCCGGGCGCCCGGCGCTATCCCCGGCTCACCAGCGGTAGCACAGGTACCCCTGGTAGGAATCGCGGTCGCCGAAGCCGGCCTCGAGGTTGAGCCGCCAGTGCTCGGTGAGGCCGAGGTACGCGCCGGCGATGTAGTTCCACTTGAACTTGGCTGCGAGCGTGACGTCGTACGGCACCGTGCCGAGGCCTGGGATGTCATAGAGACCTTTGTGCTTTTCGTTGGGGTCCTGGTACATCCCGCCGACGAAGAGCGAGGAGTAGCGGCCGACGTTCATGCCGACGCGCGGCGTGAACACCCACGCCGTCACCGACGAGGACTCCTGGTCGAGCCGGGTGTTCTCGTACTGCACGGTGAGGCTGCCGAAGTAGCGCTCGCCGCCGCCGGCGAGGGTGAACCCGGCGCCGTAGAAGAAGCCGCTGTAGTCCACCTTGATGTCACCGAGGGGGATGCCGATGTTCACCTGAGACAGGCCGACGTCGGTCGAGCCATCGATGTTGCCGGCCTCCACCTCGAAGTTGAGGAACGGCAGCGCCCAGTAGTCGAGGACGGCGTGCATGGTCCGCGCTTCGCTGTCGATGCCGATGTTGGAGGCGAGGGTTGGGTCGAACCCCGGCAGGCCGAGCGCCAGCGTGTCGATCTGGTATGGCTGTGACTGGTGGTAGTAGACGACGCCGATGCCCCACTGCTTCTCGAGGTTCACGCCGCGGGCGAGCAGCTCCTGCCTGCTCATCTGCGCCGAAGCGACTCCCGAGGCCAGCATGACGACGGTGAACAGCACGAGAACCGCGACCAGCCGCATCCTCATGACGTCTCCCCCTCATGGCGGTCTGTGTCCCCGCCTGGATTGTTGTCCGATTATAACGGCGAGCCCGCCCCGTCCATTCTCGGTGCGCCGCGGGCACGTGCCGCGCCGTGACGCGTCGGCGGTTCACGCGCCCTGGACGGGACTGTATGATGCCCGCGCTGCCGGGAGGCCCCCGTGAACTGCCACGACCGACTGCGCCGGGAGTTGGCCATGCAACTGACGTCGCTCGACTGGGTGATCGTCGTCGTGTCGATCCTGGTCTCGTTCGCGCCGGCGCTCTACTTCATGCGGCGGGCCGGCAGCAGCACCAGCGAGTTCTTCACCTCGGGGCGCGCGTCGCCGTGGTGGCTGATCGGCATCTCGATGGTGGCGACGACGTTCTCCACCGACACGCCGAACCTGGTCACCAACTTCGTGCGCGAGAAGGGCGTCGCCTACAACTGGGTGTGGTGGTCGTTCCTGCTCACCGGCATGGCGACGGTGTTCTTCTACGCGCGGCTGTGGCGGCGCTCGGGCGTGCTCACCGACCTCGAGTTCTACGAGCTGCGCTACGCCGGCAAGCCCGCCGCCGCGGTGCGCGCGTTCCGCTCGGTGTACCTCGGGCTGTGCTTCAACCTGGTGATCATGGCGACCGTCAACCTCGCGGCCGCCAAGATCGCCAACGTCCTGCTCGGCTGGCCGCGCGGCCGCACCCTGCTGATCTGCGCGCTGATCAACGTCGTGTTCGCCGCCACCTCCGGGCTGTGGGGGGTGCTGGTCACCGACCTCGTCCAGTTCGGCATCGCGATGACCGGCTCGTTCGCGGCGGCGTACTACGCGCTGCAGCAGCCGCAGGTCGGCGGCCTCGCCGGCCTGCTCGCGCGCACCGACCCGGCCGCGCTGCGCCTGGTGCCGGACTTCGGCAACTGGGACCTGGCGCTGTCGGTGATGGTCATCCCGCTGGCGGTGCAGTGGTGGTCGGTGTGGTACCCGGGCGCCGAACCCGGCGGCGGCTCGTACATCGCGCAGCGCATGCTGGCCGCGCGCAGCGAGCGCGACTCGATGTGGGGCACGCTGTTGTTCAACGCCTGCCACTATGCGCTGCGGCCGTGGCCGTGGATCATCGTCGCGCTCTCGTCGATGCTGGTGTTCCCGCGCCTCGACGACATCGCCGCCGCGTTTCCCTGGGTCGACCGTGCGCTCATCGGCCACGACATGGCGTACCCGGCGATGCTCAAGTTCCTGCCGCACGGGATGCTCGGCCTGATGGTCGCCGGCCTGCTCGCGGCCTACGTGTCGACGATCTCGACGCACCTCAACTGGGGGACGTCGTACCTCGTCCACGACGCCTACCGGCGCTTCGTCCGGCCGGGCGCCGACGAGCGCCACTACGTGCTGGTCGGCCGCCTGGTCACCGTCGCGCTGATGGTGCTGGCGGCGCTGGTCACGCTGTTCCTCGAGACCGCGCGGGCGAGCTTCGACCTGATGCTCTCGGTGGGCGCCGGCACCGGGCTGATCTACCTGCTGCGCTGGTACTGGTGGCGGATCAACGCGTGGAGCGAGATCGCCGCGATGATCGGCTCGTTCCTCGTAGCGATCGGTTTCTTCGTCGCCGGCAAGCTGGGCTCCCCCGTGCCGACGCATGTCGCGCTGCTCGGCTCGGTTGTCGCCACCACCGTGGTCTGGCTGACCGCCACCTTTGTCACCCGGCCGACGGACCGAGAAACGCTGCTGCGCTTCTACCGTCTGGTACGGCCGCCCGGCCGCGGGTGGCGGCAGATCGCGGCCGAGGCGGGCGTCGGCCCGTCGCCGGACAGCCTGGCGCACGCGCTGCTGGCGTGGGTGTGCGGCTGCGCCTTCGTCTATGCGGCGCTGTTCGGCTCGGGCAGCTTCCTCTACGGCGAGACGGCGCAGGGGGTGGTGTGGAGCGTGATCTTCGTGGTCAGCGGCGCGGGCCTCGCCCGGGTACTGCCGCGCCTGGGCGCGAGGGCGACGACATGACCGCGGTCGGGATCGGCAAGGCGGTGATCCTGGCGCGCGGGCTCGGCACGCGGATGCGGCGCGCCGACGGCGAGGTGCGCCTCGAAGGCGACCAGGGCCGCGCCGCCGACGCCGGCGTCAAGGCGCTGATCCCGGTCGGCCGCCCGTTCCTCGACTACGTGCTGGGCGCGCTCGCCGACGCCGGCTACGCCGACGTCTGTCTGGTGATCGGCCCGGAGCACGGTGCCGTGCGCGAGCGCTACGGCCACGATCTGGTGATAAGCCGGCTGCGCGTCCACTTCGCGATCCAGGAATCGCCGCGCGGCACGGCGGACGCCGTCGCCGCCGCCGAGGCGTTCGCCGGCGGCGACGACGTCCTCGTCATCAACAGCGACAACCTCTACCCGACCACGGTGCTGCGGGCGCTGCGCGAGCTGCCCGGCCCGGGGCTGGCGCTGTTCTCCGGCGCGGCGCTGGTGCGCGAGAGCAACATCCCGGCCGAGCGCCTGCGGGCATTTGCGGTCGGGAAGATCGACGCCGGCGGATACCTGACCGACATCGTCGAGAAGCCCGACGCGGCGGCGCTGGCGCAGTTCGGCGACGACCCTCCGGTGAGCATGAACTGCTGGCGCTTCCCGAAGGCGATCTTCGCCGCCTGTCGGGCGGTGGCACTGTCGTCGCGCAACGAGCTCGAGCTGCCCGACGCGGTGCGCGCCACGATCCACGCGGGCGTACGCTACGCGGCGGTGCACTCGCGTGAGGGCGTGCTCGACCTGACGCAACGCGGCGACATCGCTGCTGTCGCCGCGCGACTGCGGGACGTGACCGTCGACCTGTGACGCGGCCGCTCGCGCCTCGCGGTTCCCGGTGGCGAGCTACCTCTCGGCGGCGATGCGACGGTAGGCAAGACCGGCAAGCGCGGCGCCGAGCAGCGGCGCGACCCAGAACAGCCAGAGCTGCGCCAGCGCCCAACCGCCGACGATCAGCGCCGGTCCGGTCGATCGCGCCGGGTTCACCGAGGTGTTGGTCACCGGGATGCTGATCAGGTGGATCAGCGTCAGACCGAGGCCGATCGCGATCGGCGCGAACCCCTTCGGGGCGCGGGCGTCGGTCGCCCCGAGGATGATGACCAGGAACATGAACGTCATCACCACCTCGGTAGTGAACCCGGCGCCCAGCGAGTAGCCGCCCGGCGAGTGCTCGGCGTAGCCGTTGGAGGCGAGCCCGCCCGCGAGGTCGAAGCCGGCCTTACCGTTGGCGATGAAGTACAGCGCACCGGCGGCCGCGAGGGCGCCGAGTACCTGGGAAATCACGTAGGGCACCACGTCGCCCCACTTGAAGCGGCCGCCAACTGCGAGGCCGACCGTGACCGCCGGGTTGAGGTGGCAGCCGGACACGTGCCCGATCGCGTAGGCCATCGTCAGCACGGTCAGACCGAACGCCAGCGCGACGCCCAGCAGTCCGATGCCCACGGCAGGGAATGCCGCGGCCAGGACGGCGCTGCCGCACCCCCCGAGAACCAACCAGAACGTACCGAGAAACTCCGCCACTACGCGGTTGCCCATGCTTAGCCTCCGGCCCAGTTATCTGGCCAGAAGCCTAACACACCGTCACGATGGGAAGGGCTCATCTTGCCGCGGAGCTTGGCCGGCCGCCCCATGTAGGGCTTCGTGAGAGTCGCGGGTCACGATGAGCGGTCACGATCTGCCGAAGACCCTCACGACCGCCTTCCGTCCGGCCAGCGAGCGGGCGTCGTACCAGAGGTCGATGCTGCGGATCACCCGTTCGCCCGCCCGCAGGTCGATCACCCGCGACTCTCCGCCGGCAGGGATGGTCGCTCGCAGTGCGATCTCCTGATCGCCGCCGTTGGCGAAGTGCACCACGACCCGATGGAAGTCCACGGCCCGCCGGTGCACCGTCAGCCTGATCGCGCTGAAATCGCCGCGCGCCGCGGTCACGACGATGGTGTCGTGGTCGAGACGATCCGTGACGGTGCGTTCGCCGAGCACGACCCACTCGCTGGCCGCCAGCGCCACGGCCGCGGAGCCCAACAACCCGATGCAAAGAAGCCACCTGCGCATGATGCCCTCCCACCCTCACAGTGACGAGACGAACCACGGCGGTGAGTGTTGACAGCGCACAACGCTGGCCGCAGGTGCGTTCTTCCCGCCGTTGTCCGGCCCGACTGGGCTTCGCGCCCACCCGGTCATCGGCAGAGGGCTCGACAAGGGTCAGGGTCGCGTCGCTGCGCCGGGCGCGCGACACGGAGCGCTCTTCCAGTGGCCGCGCAGCCGAGTGGAGCTGCAGTAGGTCTTGCCCGTCGAGTTCGGCGAGTTGAGGTACGCGAGGATCGACTCGCAGGTCTCCTTCTCGGCGGGGACGACGGCGCAGGTGCCGACGTACGCCTCGTTGACGAAGCAGCACGGCGGGGACGCCGCGGGCGTCGCCGGGGGCGGCGTCGGAACCGCCGCCGCGGTAGCGGCCATGAGGACGGCAACGAGCATCATGGGCGAGCCTCTCCTTGCCTATGGTCGCACGAACGGCGTAAGAGCGACGAGGACGACCGTGGAACGGCCTTCGAGGGTGATCGCCCGCGGGTCGGCCAGCCGCTCCTCCTCGCCCGGGTTGCGGATGTCGCCCGGCGGAACCGCGGCGGTGCTGGCGAACAGATGCCACGCGGTCCCGGTTGGCGGCTTGGGCAGCCGGAAGCGCAGCGGCTCCCAGTACATGTTGAACGCCGCGTAGATGCAGTCGTCGCACGTGGCGAGGCGCCGCCGCACCGTGAAGGCGACGGCGTGGCTGTGGTGCGACCAGTCCGGCTTGCCGGGGCGGATGCCGTGCCAGGTCACCGCGAGCGGATCCGCGGCGTCCGCGTCGACGCCGTGGTGGGAAGGATGCCGCAGCGCCGGATGATGGCGGCGGAATGCGATCATCGACCGGCAGAAGCGGAACAGCTCGGCGTTGGCCGCTTTCAGGCCCCAGTCGAGCCAGCTCAGCGGCCCGTCGTGGCAGTAGGCGTTGTTGTTGCCCCCCTGGGTGCGGCCGAGCTCGTCACCCATCAGACAGCATCGGCACGCCCTGGGCCAGCAGCAGCATCGTCAAGGCGTTCTTGATCTGGCGCTGGCGCAGCGAGCGCACCGCAGGGTCGTTGCTCCGCCCCTCGACGCCGCAGTTCCAGGAGAGGTTGTCGGCGGTCCCGTCGCGGTTGCCCTCGCCGTTGGCCTCGTTGTGCTTCCGGTTGAAGCTCACCAGGTCGGCGAGGGTGAAGCCATCGTGGCAGGTGACGAAGTTGACCGACGCGGCGGGGCCGCGGGTGGGGTAGAGGTCGGGCGACCCGAGCAGCCGCTGCGCCATCTCCGCGGCCCGCCCGTCGTCGCCCTTGAGGAAGCGGCGTATGCAGTCGCGGAAGCGGCCGTTCCACTCCGCCCAGCGGCCGTACGCCGGGAAGCTGCCGACCTGGTAGAGACCGCCGGCGTCCCACGCCTCGGCGATCAGCTTGGTGCGGCCGAGCATCGGGTCCATCGCCAGCGCCTCGAGCAGCGGCGGGTTGGCCAGCGGGTGGCCGCCGGCGTCGCGGCCGAGGATGCTGGCGAGGTCGAACCGGAACCCGTCGATGTGATACTCGGCGACCCAGTGGCGCAGGCAGTCGAGGATCAGGTCGCGCACCACCGGGTGGTTGCAGTTGAGCGTGTTGCCGCAGCCGCTGAAGTTCCGGTAGTGGCCGTCCGCAGCGAGCATGTAGTACGTCCGGTTGTCGAGGCCGCGGAAGGAGATGGTGCGGCCGCGCTCGTCACCCTCGGCGGTGTGGTTGAACACCACGTCGAGAATCACCTCGATGCCGTTGCGGTGCAGCTCCTTGACCATGGCCTTGAGCTCGTCGTTCTGCATCCCCGCCCACCCGGAGGCGGCGTAGGCCGCCTTCGGTGCGAAGAAGCCGACGCTGCTGTAGCCCCAGTAGTTGCGCAGGCGCTCACCCGTCCGCGGGTTGCGCCGGTCGTTCTCGAGCTCGTCGAACTCGACCACGGGCATCAGCTCGACGCAGTTGACACCCAGCTCGACAAGGTGCGGGATGCGTTCGACCACGCCGGCAAACGTGCCCGGGAACGTCACTCCCGACGACGGGCTGCGGGTGAAGCCGCGCACGTGCATCTCGTAGATCACCAGCTCCTCCATCGGCAGCTCGAGCTGGCGGTCTCCCTCCCAGTCGAAGTCCTCCGGCGCCAGGCGCGCCCGGTAGCGGCGCGGGTGTCGCGGGTCGCTCTCCTCGCCCCACGTCTCGCCGCCGCTCAGGCAGCGAGCGAACGGGTCGAGCAGCAACGCCGACGGATCGAAGCGGTGGCCGGCTTTCGGGTCGGACGGGCCGGTCATCCGGAAGGCGTACTCGAGGCGGTCGAGGTCGAGGTCGAAGACGACCATCGCGAAGACGTCGCCGATGCGGAACTCGGCGGGGAACGGGATCTCCGCGACCGGCTCGGTGCGGCCCGACTCGAACAGCACGAGGGTGCACGAGGTGGCGTGCCGGGAGAACACGGCGAAGTTCACGCCGCGCGCCACCTCGGACGCGCCTAGCGGCACCGGGGAGCCGGAACGGAGCGCGAAGCCGTCATGGCGGTGCGTCGGGTACGCGTCGATGCGGGCCATCCGCCGTGCGGGCGGCAGCAGTGGGCCGGGCTGGGGCCGGGTGATGAGCGGCAGGAACCCGGCGGCCTGGGCGGTCCGCAGCAGCTCCTCGGGAACTTCCCGAGCGATCACCGCCGCCCCCACCGCGTGCGCGTGACGGGCGAGCAGGAGCAGCATGCGCAGCCCGGTTCCGGTGACCCGGCTGACCCCGGAAAGGTCGAAGACGATCGAGCGGCCGGGGGTGACGAGCGCGCCGATGCGTTGGCGGATGCGGTCCGGCAGCGAGCTGTCGAGGGCACCGGTCAGCTCGACGACCGTCGCCCCCGCCTCCTCTCGAACGGTGAGCCTCACGCGTGCACCCGACCGCTCCCGAGCGGCCGGCAGCGCCGCCACACCCATCTCACTCCCGCCAAGCCCGATCCTCCCCGTGCGGCCGACGCCGTCGCCGACCTGCGTGCGCCACCTTACGATACTCTCGCTGTACCCGGCCGGCGCCGGCGGCAATCCGGATGGACGCGGCAGTGCCGAGCGAGTACCCTCGAACGGTGGAGGAGCGCACACGATGACGCGGCCGGCACGAACGCTGCTGGGTGCGGCCGGGGTTCTCGCTCTCGGCTGCACGGTGTCGCGCGAGGGGACCCTCGAGACGCTGCCGACCGGCACGGTCATCCCGGTGACGGTGTCGGTCGAGGGCGACGCGGTCGCGGTGCGCGGCCGCAACCCGGCGACCGGCGAGATGTTCGAGGGCCGGCTGGCCAAGGTGCTCCGCGGCCGCACCGGCAACGGGTCGTGGTATCCCTCGCCGGGAGGCGGAGTGACGCCGATGCCGGGCGGGATCTCCGCGGCGGGAACCGGGGGTAACGAGGCGACGATCAACGTCGCCGGAAACCTCGACGGCGATCAGGGAACGACCCTCCGTTGCGTCGCGCAGGTGGAACGCCGGCTCCGGTTGCGCGGCGGCGGCACCTGCGCCGTCGCGGGCGACGCGACGGCGACCACCTCGTACCGGCTCAGATTCTGACGGCAGAGACGAGCGATGGAT
Source organism: uncultured Acidobacteriota bacterium (assembly GCA_963725705.1). Taxonomy (GTDB): domain Bacteria; phylum Acidobacteriota; class Thermoanaerobaculia; order Thermoanaerobaculales; family Thermoanaerobaculaceae; genus CAVRZJ01. The sequence continues at coordinate 29,474 of CAVRZJ010000001.1, forward strand.
CCGGACGCGAGCCAGCGATCGGACGACGACCGGCACGACCGTGCGACCTCGGCCGGAGATGCAGCCGAGCGAACGATCGTGGAGTCCGATGGCGAACCCGGGACGCGCGACTCCGGGCCGCTCGGCGCGGCACCCGCGGCCGGCGCGCGGTACGTGGTGGTACGACGGCTCGGCGACGGCGCCACCTCGGTGGTGTTCGAGGCCCGCGACGAGCACCTCGGCCGCAGCGTCGCTTTGAAGGTGCTGCGCCGCGAGCACCTGCCGTACGCGGTACACCTCGACCGTTTCGCGGACGAGGTACGGATCATGGGGAGCCTCGATCATCCCGGCATCGTCCCCGTCTACGAGGCCGGCGCCCTGCCGGGAGGCGAGCCTTTCTACACGATGAAGCGCGTCCGTGGCCGCACGCTCGGCGAGCTCCTCGCGGCCCGCCGCGCCGCCGACATCCGCAGTCGCCACTCCATGCTGCACTTCGTGGAGATCTTCCAGCGGATGTGCCAGGCCGTCGCCGCCGCCCATGCCGCAGGGGTGGTGCACCGCGACCTCAAGCCGGACAACGTGATGGTGGACACCTTCGGCGCCGTCTACGTGATGGACTGGGGACTCGCCAAGCGGCTCGCTCCGGCGTCGGCACGCGCCGATGGGCAACGCACGCAGCTCGGCGCGGTGGTGGGAACGCCCGCCTACATGCCTCCCGAGCAGGCTCGTGGGCTGGCCCGCGACAGCGGCGGCGAGGCAGACGTGTTCTCCCTCGGCGTCGTGCTCTACGAGATCCTCACCGGGATCAGGCCGTTCTCGGGAGCGACCTATCAGGAGATCACCCAGAAGGTCATTCACGAGGACCCACTCGACCCGCGCCATCACAACCGCAACGTACCCCGTCAGCTCGCCGCCATCTGCCTGAAGGCGCTCGAGAAGAACCCACTCGAGCGCTACCCCACGGCCGGCGCCCTGGAGGACGACCTCCGCAACTACCGCGAGTTCCTGCCGGTCTCCGCGGCGAGGCCGACGCCGGTCGAGCGGCTGTCGGGGTGGGCGCGGCGGCGTCCTGTCTGGGCCGGAGCCGCTGCGGCACTGCTGCTCGCGGCGCTCGTCGCCGGCGCCGCCGTGGCGTTCCAGGCGGCGAGCGAGCGGCAGGTGCTGCAGCAGGGATTCGCGCACATCGCCGAGCTTCGCGATGACCTCGACCGCACCGACGACGCCATCGGTGCGATCGAGGGCCAAATCGCGAAGGGGATCGCCGACGAGGGAAAGCGATCCAGCGCGGTGCAGCGCCTCGCGGAGCTGCGCGCCCGCCGCAGCCTCGACGAGGAGGTGTTCAAGGCCACCGTGTCCGCCATGACCGGTTTCACCTGGCTGTCCCCGGACGAGGAGGTACAGGATCTCGCGAAGAGGCAGGTGCTCGACGCCGTGCGCCGAAGCGTCGGCCGCGGCCAGTTGACCCAGGCCAGGGTCTCCATCGAGTGGCTCCTGGCCAGCCTGGGCCGCGGGAACCCGTTCGCACTCTCGGACGCGGACCGCGCCGAGCTGCGCGAGTTGCTCTTGCGTGCAACGCCGGGCTTGGAGCGCTCGCAGGAGAGGAAGTGACCGCCCGGCTCCGTCGGGCGGCCGTGTAAACCCCCACGGGAGGGGAGCGCTGCCGCCACCCGTACCCGCGCCAATAAGCTCAGGGCCGGCGCTGTCGCCGGCCCTGCGTTGTCGTGTGCGCTCGGTCGTGCGCGTCGCTCAGTGGCGCCCGTGCGAGCCGCCGCCGCGACGATCGCCGGAGGAACGACGGGGGCCGCGTTCGCCGCGGTTCTCGCCGTGTGGCCGGTGGGGGCGGGACTCGCTGCCCTCGGTGCTGGCCTCTGCGGGCGGCGCCTCGCCGTTCTCGCCCTCGGGGCGGGGCGGCGGCGGCAACAGGGCGCGACGCGACAGCTTGATGCGGTCGTTGCCGTCGATGCCGATGATCTTCACCGTCAGCTTGTCGCCCAGCTTCAACACGTCGGTGACCTCGCGGGTGCGCTCCCAGGCGATCTCGGAGACGTGCAGCAGGCCGTCCTTGTTGGGCAGGATCTCGAGGAAGGCGCCGAACGGCTCGATGCGGTTGACGGTGCCTTCGAAGATCTCCCCCACCTGCGGCTGCCGGGTGAGCGCCTCGATGATCTGCACGGCGCGCCGCCCGGCCTCGCCGTCGGCGGTGGCGATCTCGACGCGGCCGTCGTCCTCGACGTTGATCTTCGCGCCGGTCTGCTCGCAGATCGCCCGGATCGTCTTGCCTCCGGGTCCGATGACGTCGCGGATCTTGTCGGGGTGAATGTAGATCGAGATGATGCGCGGCGCGTACACCGAGATGTCGGGGCGCGGCGCGGCGATCGCCGCCGTCATCGTGTCGAGCAGGTGCAGCCGTCCGTGGCGCGCCTGCTCGAGAGCCCGCTCCATCACCTCGCGTGACAGGCCCGCGATCTTGATGTCCATCTGCAGTGCGGTAACGCCGTCACGGGTGCCGGCGACCTTGAAGTCCATGTCGCCCTCGTGGTCCTCCTGGCCGGCGATGTCGGTGAGCACCGCAAAGCGCTTGCCGTCCGAGACCAACCCCATGGCGATGCCGGCGACCGGTGCGGCGATCGGCACGCCGGCGTCCATCAGGGCGAGCGTGCCGCCGCAGACGGTCGCCATCGACGACGAGCCGTTGGACTCGAGGATGTCGGAGACCACGCGCACCATGTAGGGGAACTGGTCCACCTTGGGGAGGACCGGGGTGAGCGCGCGGCGGGCGAGGTTGCCGTGACCGATCTCGCGGCGGCCGGGGCCGCGCAGGAACTTCACCTCGCCGACGGAGAACGGCGGGAAGTTGTAGTGCAGCAGGAATCGCTGCTTCGAGTCGCCTTCCAGCGCCTCGATGGTCTGCACGTCGTCCGAGGTGCCGAGCGTGGCGGTGACGAGCGCCTGCGTCTCGCCGCGGGTGAACAGCGCCGAGCCGTGGGTGCGCGGCAGCAGGCCGACGTCGCAGGTGACCGGGCGGATCTGATCGAAAGCACGCCCGTCGAGACGCTCGTTGCGGTCGAGCACGGCGTGGCGGAACTGGTCGCGGACCATCTCGTGGACGATCGCGCGCACCCACGGTTCCTTGTCGGCCCTCTCGGCCTCGGGAAGCGACGCAACGGCCGCGTCCTCGACGGCGTCGATGGCGGAATACTGGGCAAGCTTGCCGCGTACCCGCAGCGCCACCTCGAGCGGCCCGTAGAAGTGGTCGTGGATCGAGTCAGCGAACTCCTGCGGCCACGCCGGAGGAGGCGTGACCCATGCCGGCTTCGGCTTGCCGACCTTCGCCTGCAGACGACGCTGTGCCGCGATGATCGTCTTGATCGCCGCATGCGCCACGTCGATGGCGTCGAGGATCTGCGCCTCGCTGACACCGACGGCGCCGGCCTCGACCATGACGACGGCGTTCTCGCTGCCGGCGACCACGATCTCCATCCGCGCCTCGGTGCGCTGCTGGTGGGTGGGGTTGACGACGTACTGCTCACCCAGGAGACCGACGCGGACGGCGCCGATCGGCGTGTCGAACGGGCAGTCGGAGATCATCAGCGCCGTCGAGGCGCCGTTGAGCGCCAGCACGTCGGCATCGTTGGCGGCGTCGGCCGACAGCACGCCGGCCACGATCTGCGTCTCCTGCGTGTACCCCTTCGGGAACAGCGGCCGCAGCGGTCGGTCGATCAGACGCGAGGTGAGCGTCTCCTTCTCGGTCGGACGTCCCTCGCGCTTGAACCAGCCGCCGGGGATGCGACCGCCAGCGTAGGTGTACTCGCGATAGTCGACGGTGAGCGGCAGGAAGTCCCGGCCTGCCTGACCGGTCTTGGCGAAGCAGGCGGTGACCAGGACGACGGTCTCGCCGAAACTGACCACACAGGCCCCGTCGGCCTGCTTGGCGAGCTTCCCCGTTGCCAGCTCAAGGGTTCTTCCTTCGAGCTCGGCTTTCTCGATGACTTCCATTGGGACTCCTTGTGGACGTGCCGCTTGCGCGGCGTCTGGTTGCGTCAACGGCGCAGGCCAAGACGCTCGATGAGGGCGCGGTAGCGCTTGAGATCCGTGCGCCGCAGGTACTCGAGCAGACGCCGTCGCTGTCCGACCAGCATCATCAGTCCCCGCCTGGAGTGGTGGTCTTTCGCGTGGACCTTGAAGTGCTGGGTCAGGTACTCGATACGCTTGGTGAGCAGCGCCACCTGGACCTCGGGCGAGCCCGTGTCGTGGTCGTGGCGCTTGAACTCCTCGATCGTCTTACCCTTGTTGGCAACGTACTCGCGCTCGTTCATCCTCAACTCCTAGATTCCCTCCGCCGTGGCGAAGGCGACGTAGCATATCACGGTCTGGCGGCAACCTCAACATCGCTGAAGACCATCTTCGGGGTCACGGTCACCGTGCGCGCGCGGGGCAGCACCGAGAGGGCGACGCCGATCCCGGCGAGCTCGCCGGTGCGCTCGCGAACCACCACCTGCCCGCCCGGCGCGGGAGTCTCGGCGATGTCGCGGACGACGACCTCCTGACCGTGGCAGAAGTGGTCGAGCGCCGTCGGGTTGAGCGTGACCTCCGGGAACGGCAGGACGCGCTCGGCAAGGTGAACGAAGGCACGCTCGCCGATCTCCTGCGGCCGCTGCGCGAGCACCTCGGCCGACACCGCGCGCTCGACGCTCCACGGGCCGATGCTGACGCGACGCAGACGGGCGAGATGACCGCCGCAGCCGAGCGCCGCGCCGAGATCGTGGGCCAGCGAGCGGACGTAAGTGCCCGACGAGCAGGTCACCTCGAAGGCGATGCGGTCCTCCGCCGACTGCACCAGGCGGATCGCGTGGACTGTCACCCGCTTGGGTTCGAGCGGGACCTCCTCGCCGGCGCGCGCCAGCTCGTAGAACTTGCGCCCCGCCGCCTTCTTGGCCGAGTACGGGGGCGGCAACTGCTGCAGCTCGCCGGAGTAGCGCTTCTCGAGGTCCGCCAGCGCGCCCTCGGGCAGCGCCGAGACCGGCCGCGCCTCGCCGGCCGGCTCGCCCTCGGCGTCGTAGGTGGTCGTCGCGAAGCCCAGCCGGATCTCGCCGTGATAGGTCTTCGGCCAGGCGAGCAGGTACTGTTGCAGGCGGGTGGCCCTGCCGACGCACAGGAGCAGTAGCCCGGTGGCCGCCGGATCGAGCGTGCCGGTGTGGCCGATGCGCCGCTCGCGGAGCGCACGGCGAGCTGCCTGCACGATGTCGTGCGAGGTCGGTCCGGCGGGCTTGTCGACGAGAAGCAGGCCCTGACGGAAGGGGGTCATGAGTTCTCCAGGGTCGGGAGTAGCGCGGCGAGCAGGGCGCGGCGGGCCTCCGCCAGGCCTCCGGCGATCGTGCAGCCGGCGGCGCTGCGGTGACCGCCGCCACCAAAGGTACGAGCCACCGATTGCACGTCGACGGTGCCGCGGGAGCGCAGGCTGACCCGCACGCCGGTGGGTGAGAAGTCCTTGAGCATCACGGCGACCTGCACGCCGTCAATGCTGCGCGGGATGTTGATCAGGTTCTCGGTGTCCTCGCGGTGGGCGCCGTTGGCCTCGAGCATCGCCGTGTCGCAGGTGATCACGGCGAGGCGGCCGCCAGCGAGCAGCTCGAGGGTGCCGAGCACGGCCCCGGTCAGGCGGATGACGCGAGCCGGCACATGCTCATGGAGTCCCTCGGCGATCAGGTGCGGCGCGGCGCCAGCGGTGACCAGTCGGGCCGCCGCGGCGAACGCGCGCGGCGTCGCGTTGGAGTAGCAGAAGTCGCCGGTGTCGGTGACCAGGGCGGTGTAGAGCGCGGTGGCCGCCGGTGCCGACAGCGGCAGCGCAGCGGCGTCGGCCATCGCCAGCACCATCTCGCCCACAGCCGGCGCCTCCTCGTCGACGAAGTCGAGGACGCCGTAGCGCTCGTTGCCGAGGTGGTGGTCGATGTTGAGCAGCGGCAGGCGGTCGAGACCGGCGAGGCCCGGGCGGTCGAGCCCCGGACACTCGAGGATCACGCCGAGGTCGAAGTCGCGCTCGTACGCGGCCGGCAGCTCGGCGGCCACCTCGATGCGCTCGAGGGAGGGCAGGAAGGCGAGCGAGGCCGGATGGGGATCGCGGTTGATGACCCGCGCTGCGACGCCGAGCCGTTCGGCGAGCCAGAGCACGCCGAGCTCGGAGCCGACGGCGTCACCGTCCGGGGCCGAGTGCGAAGTGATCAGCACCCGCCGTGCGCCCTTCAGGTACGCCACTGCGGCGCCCGCGTCCCGCGTCAGCTCACCCATTCCCCACCCTCCCGCCCGGGAACCGGGTACCGGGTACCGGGTACCGGGGAAAGCCAAGAGGACACAGGGCGGTCATCAGTCCTTGTCCTCAGCGCCGCCCTCGCCGGCAAGCCCAACTGGTTCTTCACGGTCCCCGGTCCCCGGTCCCCGGTCCCCGGGTTCGGGGTCGCAGTCCCCGGTGCCCGGTCCCCGGTTCCCGTGAATTTGGTCCAGGATTCGCTGCACCCGATCCGCGCGCTCGAACCCGAGGTCGCGGCGGAACTCGAGGTCGGGCGGGTTGTGCATGCGCAGCTCGCGGTTGAGCTGCCGCCTGAGAAAACCTGAGGCCTGCTTCAACCCGTCGGCCACCTGCCGCTCACGCTCCTCGTCCCCGATGACCGAAAAGAAGGCGCGTGCCAGCTTGGTGTCGCCGGAAAGCTCGACCGCCGAGATCACCACACCTTCGAGCCTGGGGTCCTTGACCTCGCGAAGCAAGACCCGAGACAGCGTCTCGCGTATCGCCGCGGCCAGTCGCTCCCGCCGCAATGCGGGGTCATGCACGGTTCACCTCCTACCTGACTTGCTCGACCGCGACCTGGGTGTCGAGGACCATCCCCGGGAACGTCTCGTGGATGTGGTCGAGCGCACGATCGACCGTCGCCCGCGTCGCCTCGGCGTCGGTCGCGAACGCGCAGATGCCGATGCCGGCGCGCTGGTGCAGGTCCTGATGGTCGGACTCGATCACCAGCACGGTGAAGCGATGGCGCAGGCGCTCGAGCAGCGACCGCAGGTCCTGCCGCTTGTCCTTCAAGCTCCGGGCGCCGGGGAAATGCAGCTCCACCGACGCCACCGCCACGAACAGCGACGCCGGTTCACTCATGCCGGGCTACCTTTCGGTCCCCGGTCCCCGGTCCCCGGTCCCCGTTTCACTCTTACATCTCCCGCGCGACTTCCACGGTGCGGTACGACTCGATGACGTCGCCCGACTTGATGTCCTGGAAGCGCTCGAGGCCGATGCCGCACTCGAAGCCGTTCTTGACCTCGCTGACGTCGTCCTTGAAACGGTGCAGCGAGGAGAGGCTGCCCTCCCAGACGACCACGTTGTCGCGCAGCAGCCGCGCCTTCGCGGAGCGCTGGATCGCACCGTCCGTGACCAGGCAGCCGGCGATGGTGCCGACCTTGGAGATCTTGAACACCTGGCGAACCTCGGCGTGACCGAGATCCTCCTCGCGGTAGGTGGGCTTGAGCAGCCCGACCATCGCCTTCTGGATGTCCTCGGTCAGATGGTAGATGACGGTGTAGAGCCGGAGGTCGACACCCTCGCGCTCGGCCAGCTCCTTGGCGCTCCGCTCGGGGCGGACGTTGAATCCGATCACCACGGCCTGTGATGCCGAGGCGAGCAGGATGTCGTTGGCGTTGATGGCGCCGGCGGAGGCGTGGATGAGGTTGACCGCAACCTCCTCGGTCGACAGCTTGGAGAGCGTGTCCCGCAGCACCTCGACCGAGCCCTGCACGTCGGCCTTGAGCACGACGTTGAGCGCCCGCACCTCGTCGCTCTTGATCTTGTCCATCAGGCCTTCCAGGCTGACCTTGCGGCCGGCGGCCATCTGCTCGTCGCGCTGCTTGCCCTGGCGGTACGAGGCGACCTCGCGGGCTCGCGCCTCGCTCTCGACGACCTGGAAGGTGTCGCCGGCCTCCGGGATGTCCTCGAACCCCATGATCTCGGCCGCGTCGGCAGGACCCGCCTTGCGCAGCGGCTTGCGGTTGGTGTCGACCATGGCGCGGACACGCCCGTAGGTGGAGCCGGCGAAGAAAATGTCGCCCTGACTGAGCGAGCCCTGCTGCACCAGGACCGTGGCAACGACGCCGCGGCCGCGCTCCTTGCGCGCCTCGAGCACGGTGCCGCGCGCCATTCCCTCGTGAGCCGCCTTGAGATCCTGAATCTCGGCGACGAGCAGGATGACGTCGAGAAGGTCGTTGATGCCGGTCTGCTTGATCGCCGAGACCTCGACGACGGGCACCTCGCCGCCCCACCCCTCGACCATCACCTCGTGGCCGGCCAGCGCCTGCTTGATCCGATCGGCGTTCGCCCCGGGCTTGTCGATCTTGTTGATGGCCACGATGATCGGGACGCGAGCAGCGCGCGCGTGGGAGATCGCCTCGACCGTCTGCGGCATGACGCCATCGTCAGCGGCCACGACCAGGACGACGATATCGGTGATCTTGGCGCCGCGAGCGCGCATCTGGGTGAACGCCGCGTGGCCCGGAGTGTCGATGAATGCGATCGGCTTGCCGTTGTGAGTGACGCGCGAGGCGCCGATGTGCTGGGTGATCCCGCCGGCCTCTCCGACCGCCACGCGGGTCGAGCGGATGGCGTCGAGCAGCGAGGTCTTGCCGTGGTCCACGTGACCCATCACGGTGACGACCGGTGGGCGCGGCTCGAGCTTTCCGGAGCCGGCGACGGCCTCCTCCTGCTCGAGGTCGATCTCCTGCTCGAAACTGATCACCATCGCCTCGATGCCGAGGTCCTCGCAGATCTGCTCGGCGAGCTCCTGCGGCAGCGCCTGGTTGGCGGTGACCAGGATCTTCTTGAAGATCAGGTACGCCATCAGGTCTTTGACGAGGACATTGAGCTTCTCCGCGAGCTCGCGGACGGTGACGGCCTCGGAGAGGTAGATCGGGCCCTCGGGCTTGAGGCCGTCGCGGAACTCGACGGTGACGGTGCGCTGCACCGCCGGTGCCTCGCCGCGTTCGCGACGCGGCCGCTGGAACCGGCCACGGCTCTGCACCACGACGGGCTGCGCCGGACCCGGCGTGCCGTCGGCCTTGGCGCGTACCTTCGATTCCTCGAACTTGGCGAGCAGATCGCGGATCTCGTCGGCGTCGGCCGCTGACTTGGCCTTTCGGGACGTCTTTCCGCGAGCCGGAGGCTTCTCTGCCGGCTTCTGGAGCGCCGCCTGCTTGGCCGCCATGATGCGGGTGCGCACCTCCTCGTCGGACAGCTCGCGGAGCTGCGACTCCAGGGGGGTCTTGGCGTCCCGCGGGCCGGCGGGCCTGGCCGCCGCGGGCGCCGGAGCCGTCTTGGCCGCGGCGGCTCCCTTTGCCGCAGCGGCCTTCGCCGGTCCGACAGGCTTGCCGTGTGCGACCGTCTCGGCCACAGGCGCCTTCTCGGGCGCGTGCGCGATCGCCCCGGGGGTCGCGGCCGGTGCCGGTGCCAGCGTTTCCGCCGGTGGCCTCGCTTCGGCTGCGGCGCCCTCCTTCTTGGCGGCGGCCTTGCTCGACTTCTTGGGCTTGACCGGCTTCTCGGGGGTCGGCTCAGCCGCAGGCGCTGCTACGGCAGGCTCAACCGGAGCGACCGGCGGCGGCTCGGGCGCGACCCCGGGGGCGGCCGCCGCTGTGGCTGCGCCCACCACCGCGGGCGGACCCTCGGCCGCCGCGGCCGCGAGCTCTTCGGCGGCGGCCAGCGCCGCCGCTGCGGCGCGGGCCGCGGGCGCGGACGCCGGCAGCGACATCGCGGCGAGGTTCGGCACTTCGTCGGGCAGCTCCTCGTCGGTCGAGCGGCGCGTCGGGCGCCTCCGCTTGAGCCGATCCACCGGGGCGGCGGGCGCCTTCTTCTGATCCTCCGCAGCCGCGGGCTCCTTGCGGACGATGACCTCACGTGGGCGGCGCTGCAGCGTTTCACCGGTGATGATCGACTTGACGGTGGCGAGGTCCAGCGTGTCCTCGGGCTTGGTAACGTCGACCCCGATCGAACGCAGCTTGAACACCAGCTCGTCGATGGTCAGGTTCATTTGCCGGGCGAGATCGCCGACGCGGAACAGTTGCGGCATACCTCACTCCTCCCGGGCCGCGGCGACCTGGGTCGCCAGCGCGGCACGTGCGGCCTCGATCAAGCGCGCCGCCGAGTGCGGGCCGATCCCTGGGATTTCCATCAGCTTGGCGGGGTCGGCGGCGGCGAGCGCGCCGGCGTGCGAGAAGCCGTGTTCGAGCAGTCGCTCCCGCATCTTGTCGCCGATCCCGGAAACCTCGTCGAGTGGCAGATGGGTGTCGTAGTCGACGCTGATGGGCGCCGGTTCCGGCTCGACCTCCTCCTCGACCCCCTCGACCTGGCGCAGCATCGCGGCGAGCGCGGCGGCGACCTCGTCCTTGACCGCCTCCTCGCTCTTGATCTCGATCCGCGAGCCGAGCAGGCGCGAGGCGAGGCGAACGTTCTGGCCGCGCTTGCCGATCGCCAGCGAGAGCTGCTCCTCGGAGACGATGACGTCGAGCACTGCCTCCACCCGCTCGTGGACCAACGGCGCACCGCCCTCGTCGATCGCGGGCTGTCCTTCGCTGTCCGTGATCGGCACCCGCATGAGCTGCTCGCGCAGCGCGACGCGGTTGATCTTGGCCGGGGCCAGTGCGTTCTGGGCGAAGGCGATGAGGTCCTGCGAGTAGGGGATGATGTCGACCTTCTCGCCCTTGAGCTCGCGCATGATCGCCTGCACGCGCGAGCCCTTCATGCCGACGCAGGCGCCGACCGGGTCGACGTCGCGCTCACGCGAGGCGACCGCGACCTTGGCGCGCTCGCCGGGCTCGCGGACGCACCCTTTGATCGTCACGGTGCCGTCGTAGATCTCCGGCACCTCCATCTCGAGGAGCTTCATGAGGAGCTGCGGCGAGGTGCGGGAGAGAACGACCTGCGGCTTGTTGGCGTCCTTGGTCACGTCGACGATCACGGCGCGGATGCGGTCGCCCTGGCTGTAGCGCTCGTGACGAACCTGCTGGTGACGGGGGACGATCCCTTCCGTGCGCCCCAACTCGATGACGATACCGCCCGCCTCGAAACGCTTCACGATGCCGTTGACCAGATCGCCGAGCTTGCCGATGTAGTCGTTATAGATGTTGTCGCGCTCCGCCTCGCGGACGCGCTGGAACAGCATCTGGCGCGCCGCCTGCGCTGCGATGCGGCCGAGCTGCGCGGTGTCGAGCTCACCGAGCAGCAGCTCACCGCCGACCTCGACGTTCGGGTCGAGGGCGCGCGCCTCGTCGATCAGCATCTCGGCGGTGGGGTCGGTGACCTCTTCCGGGGTGGCAACCACCTTGCGGACCCGGAAGCACGACAGCTCGCCGTGCTCGACGTCGATCGTGGTGCGCACGCCGCGCTCGCGATAGTGCTTGCGCGCGGCCTGGGAGATTGCCTCCTCGAGCGCAGCCAACAGGCGCTGCGGATCGATCTCCCGCTCGTGGGAGACCTGTCGGATCAGAGTGCCAAGCTCCATCTTCATCGTTGCTTCCTCTTGCCTTTCGGCGCTGGCCTGGGCGGCTCGGCGAACGGCGCAAGCCGCGTTTCGAAGATCTCGTGCAGGGGCAGCGACTGCTCGGTGCTCGCAGTGTCGGCGACGACGACCGCGTTCCCCGCCATCCCTCTCAGCACCCCGGTCAACTGGCGCGTTCCCCGCCACGTCGGGCGCATGCGCACCTTCACCATCTCGCCGGCGAAACGGGTGTAGTCGCGCTCGCCGTAGAGCTTGCGATCGAGTCCCGGGGAGGTCACCTCGAGGCTGAAGGGTCCCGGGAACGGGTCATAGCTGTCGAGGATGACGCTTGCCTGGCGGGAGACCAGCTCGCAGTCGGCGAGCGTGACCCCGTTCGGCCGGTCGAGCACGAGGCGCACCACGGGCCGACGGGCTGTCCCGCTCGTCTCGACGGCGAGCAGCTCCAGCCCCTCGCTCTCGGCGAGGCGGCCGAGTTGCGCCACCAGCTCCTCCGGCAACTGCGCCATCACCCTCCCGCTACTTCGATACTCCGAAAAAAAAGTGGGACCGTGGTCCCACTTTCTTTCGAAAGCAGCCGCCCTCTTATACACCCCTGGCAGCCGAAATGCAAACCTCGAACGCCGCAGGAAAAGCCAGTCCCGAAAGGGGCGCCGGCACCCCCGGGAGCCGACCGTCCGGGGAGCGTATCATCGCTGTCAAGGAGGGCGGAGCTCCCATGAGCGGCAAGACAGTCCGCGAGGCCGGCGCTCACCCCCACCACGCCACCCTGGCGCTGGCCGTTGTGGCCGCGGCGTGGTTCGGCGGTTGCATGTCGCGAGCGACGCCGAGCGAGGTCTGGTACGTCGACCAGCACGACCGGGTGTACCCGCTGGTCCTGCTGGTGATCCACGACCTCGGCGGCGAGGTGGTCACCGAGAGCCGCTGGATGCGCACGATCACCGCCCGCTTCCCGGAGGAGGTGTTCGGCCACGGCGTCTACCTCGACGTGACGGTCGAGCGGCGCAACGACGAGAGCTGGGTGCGCGCCGAGACGCGGCCCGAGTCGGCGGCGGTGGCCAAGGAGGACCTCGAGAGCCTGCGCGTCCGCTTCTACGAGGCTCTCGACGCGCTGTGGACCGATTCGCACGAGGAAGTCACCGAAGGCGAGCCGCGCCCGCCCGAGACCCACCCCGTCAGACCGCCGCGGTGACCGGTTGAACGTTTTCCCCGCCCCGCGCGTCTAAAGGGGCGTGAGGATCGAAAGTGCTCTCGCTGCGATGCCGGCCGCAACGACCGTGACAGAGTCCGGCGCCGACGAGCGCCTGGTGCGACGGGCGCAACTCGGCGACGCGGCGGCTTTCGAGACGCTCTACCGTAGCCACGTCGGCCGTATTCACGCACTTTGCCTGCGCCTTGCCGGCAGCCGCACGGCGGCCGAGGACCTCACCCAGGAGGTGTTCGTCCGCGCGTGGCGGAAGCTCTCCTCGTTCCGCGGCGAGTCGGTGTTCGGCACCTGGCTGTACCGCCTGGCGCTCAACGTCGCGGTCAGCGAGCTGCGCTCCGGACGAGCGGCCGCGGACGAGCTGCTGACCGACGATCCTGCCAGCCTCGAGCGGCCGTCGCCACCTTCGCCGCCAGACCTCGGGCTCGACCTCGAACGGGCGATCGTCGCGCTTCCGGCGAGTGCCCGCATGGTGTTCATCCTGCACGACGTCGTCGGGTGGCGGCACGAGGAGATCGCGCGGAGGCTCGACATCGCGATCGGCACCGCGCGGGTGCACCTGCACCACGCCCGCGCCCGACTCCGGGAGGTGCTGCAATGATGCGCTGCGACGAGGCCCTGCGCCTCCTCGACGACCACATCGACGGAACGCTGAGCCCGGATCTGGCGGCGGCCGTCGCCGCCCATCTCGAAGCCTGCGCCGCGTGCCGGCGGGCCGACGCCGAGACCCGCGCCGTGCTGGCGGCAGCGGCGGAGCTGCCGCCGGCGATCGAGCCGGCCCGCGATCTCTGGCCGGACATCGCCGCGCGCCTGGGCGCGACGGTCATCCCGCTGGCAACCGCCGACTCTGCAGCCCGGCGCCGGCGCTGGGCCTCGCTCGCCGCGGCCGCGGTGCTGCTGGTCGCGGCGACCGCCGTCCTCACCGCGCGCTGGGTCGGCCACAGCGTCAGTCCGACCGCAGCTCCTGCGTCTGCGGCGGTCCCGGCCCGGCTCGACGCGGACGCGGCCCTCGCGAGCGCTCTCGGCGACTACCGGCGCGCCGCCGGCGCCCTGCGCGCCGCGCTCGAGCAGCAGCGGGCCGGGATGTCGCCTGCGGAGCTGCGCGTCGTCGACGACAACCTCGCCGTGGTCGACGCCGCGATCGGCGAGCTTACCCGCGCCGTCGCGGCGCAGCCCGGCAACCGCGCGCTGACCGCGCTGCTGGCCTCCATCTATCAGACCCAGATCGAGCTGTTGCAGACCGCCAATCGACTGTCACGAAGTTAGAAAGGGAGAACACCATGAAGAAGATCCTCACAGCCCTGCTCTGCTCCGCCGGCCTCGCGCTTTCGGCCTCGGCGCAGCAGTCGGTGGACGAGACCCGCGCGGTCACCGCCGACGCCACCATCACCGTCACCAGCATCTCGGGCTCGGTCAAGGTCGTCGGCTCCGAGCGCACTGACGTACACATTTCAGGCACCCTCGGCCGCGGCATCGAGAAGCTCGAGGTCACCGGCTCCGGCCCGCGGCTCGACATCCGCGTGGTTTACCCGCACAACTGCAACGACTGCGGCGACGCCATCCTCGAGATCGCCGTCCCGGCCGGCAGCCGGCCCGAAGTGCAGACCGTCAGCGCCGACATCGACGTGTCCGGGGTCAAGGGCGACGTCCGCATCGAGTCGGTCAGCGGCGAGGTCACCCTGGCCACCGGCGGCAACGTGCGCGCCAAGACCGTCAGCGGCGAGCTGACCATCCGCGGCGGCGGCCCGCGGCTCGACGCCACCTCGGTCAGCGGCAACGTCGAGGTGACGATGCCAACGGTCACCGACGCCGAGCTCGAGACCGTCTCCGGCGACCTGCGGATCGACTCTGACATCGCGCCCAAGGGCCGGCTCGAGGCGCACAGCATCAGCGGGTCGGTCGAGCTCACCATGCCGGCGGGCACCGGCACTGTCTTCGAGGCCGAGTCGTTCTCCGGCTCGATCCGCAACGAGATGACCGCCGAGGCGAGCACCGTCGACGAGCACGGGCCCGGCCGCAAGCTGCGCGTGGTGACCGGCGACGGCTCGGCCCGCGTCTACCTCAAGAGCTTCTCGGGGAACGTGCGGATCATCAAGAAGTAACGCTCCCTCCACGCACCACAATGAGGCGGCCGGTGACCCCGGCCGCCTCGCCGTCTTCTCGGTCACCGGAGACACGCTGTGGTCCCCGAGCCTGCCTGCCCGGTTCCCTCCCCCGGCCGGCCGCAGGCCGGACGCGGGGGAGGGTTAGGGTGGGGGGCTCCCAGCTTCCTGGTTTCGCCCACCAGCCTGCTTCGTCCTTTCGCCACCGCGGGTCTTCTTTTGCCCTGCCCTAACGGGGCGGATCTCGCGCGGCGGGACCCCGCCCGCCGCGCTCGATAGCGCCGGCGGTGGCGACCGAGAAGAAGGCCGACGAGCGGCGGGGCCCCTCGCTGTTCCCGTCTCGCTGCGCGCGCTCCTGTCTGCACTGCGTCGACCCGAAGCTCCGCGAGCCGGGCCATCGACACCCCACCGCTCCTCGGCCACTCGGTGCCCGCCACCGCCGGCGCGATCGCCCCTCCAGGGCATGGGCAGGTTTGCCTCCACCCCCCCGCGGGGTCGCGGCCCCGCGCGAGGCACGGTCCCGCGGCGCAGCCGGCGCTATCATCAGCTCATGGCTCACGCAACACCCGGCACTGTCGATTCGGACGCCCTGATGGTCGGGTCGCCTGGGAGTGGCCGGCACGGCTACAGCGACCGCGCCACGCTGCCAACAAGGACGGCGTCGGTGATCATTGCGGTTGTCCTCAGCATCGCGTTGGCTGCGGCTGAGGAGTTTCAGTTCGTGAACATCGCCGAGGGGTACACGGCGGCCACCGAGATGGCCGGTGTTGACGCGGCCTATCGCATGTTCACGGTCCCATGGGCACGCGCGACCTGCCCGACAATCCCACGTACAGACAAGGTGCGCGTTGTTGGGACGCTACCGCGACTCACCGTGGGTCGCTGGTTTCCCTATGGGCGTCTCGTCATCACCGCTCTCGACGTGTCGGGGAATGTGATGCCTAGGATTCCAATCGACATCGAGGTAGAGGAGGTTCGTCCTGCGGTCTTGGCCCTCGGCCCCGACATGATCGCTGGCGAGAAGGTGCTGCCCATCCATGAGGGCAAGTTCAGGTTCCGCGTCACAACCATTTGTGAGGAAGAACCCGTCAGCGTGGTGTTCCAAGCTCGGGCCGTGAATCCATGAGTTCGCGAGGAAGCGCCGGATAAGCGTATATCGGGGCACCATGAAACCTAGACCGGCCAACCCGGGGGAACGCGAGGCGCTGGAGTCTGTTTTCGCTGGAATCCGAGCGGAGTGGGGCTTCGCCTCGCGGTTTGGTCTCGGTTCGCTCTTGAAGCACTGGCAGAGTTTTGTCAGCGAGGTGGAACGAGGCTACGCGGACCCTCGGGTAGAGTACGAACATGGACTTCTCCTACGCGATGAGGTTGATGTTGTCATTAGCAGGGTGCCGCCCCGTCTCGCGGCAGCAATACGGACCGAAATCGAGCCTTCGGACCAGCGATTTCAGCGTTCAACGAGACCTGTAAAGCGACCCCTGCGAAATCCGGAGCCCCGCGAATGCCTCGCCGACCGTTGGTTCCGGATTCCTTTCCGCCTCGAAAGTGCGCCGAGCGATTCGTCTTGGAGCGATTACGGATTTGGGACCGCCCCAGATGTTTTGGGCGGGTGACTAGGAGTCTGAGAGAGATACCCGGTACGCATCTAGGAGAAGCGCCAAGCAGGCATCTCGCTGGAAAGGTGCGTGAAAGGTGGCCCAACGATCTTGTCGATGTTGTGATGGGAATACTGTAGGGGTCGGGCCATCGCCGGGGCGATGGGCCGAGCTAGGGCGTGGCGCCGCGGGGGGGCGGGGGCAAACCCCGCCCATGCCCTGGAGGGGCGATTGCGCCGGCGGTGGCGGGCACCGAGTGGCCGAGGAGCGGCGGGGTGTCGATGGCCCGACTCGCGAAGCTCCTGACTACCGCACAGCAGACTGAAGCGAGCGGAGCGAGGCGGGAACAGCGAGGGGCCCCGCCGCTCCTCGGCCTTCCTCTCGGTCGCCACCGCCGGCGCTATCTCGCGCGGCGGGCGGGGTCCCGCCGCGCGAGATCCGCCCCGTTAGGGCAGGGCACAATTACCCGCGGCAGCGATAGAAAACGGGAGGCGGGTGGACCTACGGCGCGCCGAGATCCTTCGTCGGGCTTCGCCCTCCTCTGGATGACGGGGGTTGGCGAAACGAGCACGCTCGGGCCTTCTTCTTCTTGCGACGTCCTCGCGAGCCCGTCACGGCCACAGGAATCGCTTGAGAACAGTGAACGCCCGATCAACCTCCTTATGGCTGAGCACCACCGTCAGCTCGGTGAACGTGGAGACCACCTCGACCACGTTGATGTCGGCGAAGGCGAGCTGCTTGAGGATGACGTAGTGCACGCCGGGCGTGTGAACCGTCTCGCGCGGCAGGCGGATATTGATCGCCGAGAGGTCGTCGAGACGGCTGATCCTCCTTTCGCCGGCGAACACCTCCTCGATCTTGTCGGCGAGCACGGCACTGGCGATCACCGTCACCTCGAAGACGCCTTGAGTCACGGTGAGGAACGTGTTGCTGCGCCGGTGAATGGCGTGCAGGAGCTCCTTCTGAGGCTCGAGGATCGTGTCGGAGTTGCGGAAGGTGAACTCGACCAGGCTGGAGCGCACGGTCAACTCGCCCATACGCCGCAGCAGCTTGGTGACCTCGGCGCTCTTGCTGGCGAAGCGCGGCGCCAGGCGCTTGAGCGCCATCATCACGGCGGCATCACTCACCTCCTTGAGCAGCGCCGCCTCGACGCGGGGGCGGAGCCGGCGGGCGAGTGCGGAAAGGTTGAGAATGCCGAGCGCGAGCCCATCCTCCAGGAACGGTGCCGCGCCGACGATCTCCTCGACGACCTCGGCAACGGTTCGCATGTTAATTTTCTAACGTCTCCAGCTAAAATTGTCAAATCCTTTGAGAAATTTGACAGTGGACTCCGTCTCGATTGAAGCTCGCAGCCCGGGAGGTGAAGTCATGAGCGCCGTGCAGAGTGCGTGTCCGGTATGCGATGCGAGCGTCCCGCTCGCCGTGGGGATCGTCGCCGCCGAGGTCATTTCCTGTCCCGATTGCGGCTCGGAGCTGGAGGTCAGGAGCGTCGACCCGCCGCTACTCGCCGAGGCGCCGACGGAAGCCGAGGACTGGGGCCAGTGAGAGCCCGTGGCGAAGTCACGGGCTCTCACTGCGCCTCGCCGACAGGCGAGGCGCGGGGAGGGACAAAGTCCGCGAATCCACTGCGCGGACGAACTGAGGGCGAAGGCCGTCCCCCCAGTGAACCAAGACTGCGCATCCTCGACTCGACGCTGCGCGAGGGCGAGCAAACGCCCGGAGTTTACTTCGATGTCCACATCAAGCGGGCGATCGCCCAGCTCCTCGCCGAGATCGGCATCGACATCATCGAGGCGGGGCATCCGGCGGTCTCGCCCGAGATCGAGAAGGCCGTGCGCCAGGTGGCCGGGCTGCGCCTGCCGTCGATGGTGGGTGCGCACGCCCGCTCGCTCGACGCCGACGTCGACCTCGCGCTTTCCTGCGGCGTCCAGTTCCTCGGCATCTTCTTCTGCGTCTCGGACGAGCGGTTGTCCGACCGCGCCTGGAGCCTCGCCGAGGCGAGCACGCGGATCGCCCAGGTGATCCGGCGGGCGAAGGCCAAGC
The DNA here is from genome assembly GCA_963725705.1 of uncultured Acidobacteriota bacterium. Taxonomy (GTDB): domain Bacteria; phylum Acidobacteriota; class Thermoanaerobaculia; order Thermoanaerobaculales; family Thermoanaerobaculaceae; genus CAVRZJ01. Next base: position 47,916 of record CAVRZJ010000001.1, read on the forward strand.
GCCCCGACCTGATGGTGCGCTACACGCCCGAGGACGCGGTGCGCTCGCCGTTCGAGAACGTCGTCGCGGCCGCAGTGGCGGCGTGCACGGCGGGCGCCGACGTGATCAGCGTCGCCGATACCACGGGGTTCATGATCCCGGGGACGGCGCGCAGCATGTACGACTACGTGAGCCGGCTGCGGGACGCCCTCGGCGAGCGCGGCTTCGAGCCGGTGATCGCGGTGCACTGCCACAACGACCGCGGTCTGGCTCTGGCCAACGCGCTCGACGGCTACCGCGCCGGCGCCCGGATCATCGATGCCTCGGTGCTCGGCCTTGGCGAGCGCGCCGGCATCGTCGACCTCGCCACCCTGCTGGCGGTGCTCGCCGCCGACTTCGGCGAGGACGGGCGCTGGCAGCTCGACATGCTGCCAGAGCTGTACCGGCTGGTGGCGGAGTACGCCCGCGTCCCGGTGCCGGCGATGCTCCCGGTCACCGGCAGGAACGCCTTCACCCACTGCGCCGGGGTGCACACCCAGGCGGCGCTCCGGAACCCGCTGCACTACCAGAGCCTCGACCCGGCGCTGGTGGGTCGTACCAGCGAGATCGCCCTCGACCACATGTCGGGGCTGGCGGCGCTGCGCTTCTCGCTGGCGCGCATCGGCCGCCTCGACGTCGCCGACGAGCAGGCGCGGCGCATCCTCGCCCGCGTCAAGGAGGTCGGGCAGACCGGCCGCACCGTCGGCCTGCACGAGCTGGATCTGATCGCGCGCTCTCTCGACGACGACGAAGGGTTGGCGCCAGTGCTGCGGGAGGCGTCGTGAGGGTCGGCTTCCTGTACTCGCTGATCCGCAAGGACGAGAAGATGCTGCTCGACGACCTGGCGCGCCGGCCCGGCGTCGAGGTGGAGATGCTCGACGACCGCGAGCTTGCCTTCACCGTGGACGGCAACGGCAGCCGCCACGACTCGGCTCTCGACGTCGTCTTCGCCCGCTCCCTCACGCACTCGCGCAATCTCTACGCGCTTCGCCTGTTCGAGAGCAAGGGCGTGCCCTGCGTCAACACCTCGGCGGTGGTCGCTACGTGCGGCGACAAGCTGATGACCTCGGTGGCGCTGAGCGAGGCGGGCGTGCAACAGCCGGGCCTGCGCATCGCCTTCACCCCCGAATCGGCGCTGGCGGCCATCGAGGCGATGGGCTACCCGGTGGTGCTCAAGCCCGCGGTCGGCTCGTGGGGGCGGCTGCTCGCTAAGGTCAACGACCGCGATGCCGCCGAGGCGTTGCTCGAGCACAAGACCACGCTCGGCTCGTACCAGCACGGGATCTTCTACATCCAGGAGTACGTCGAGAAGCGCGGCCGCGACATCCGCGCCTTCGTGGTGGGCGACGAGTGCGTCGCCGCGATCTACCGCACGTCGCCGCACTGGATCACCAACACCGCGCGCGGTGGCGTCGCGACCAACTGCCCGGTCACACCCGAGCTCGCCGAGCTGACAGCGCGGGCGGCGCGGGCAGTGGGCGGCGGAGTGGTCGCGCTCGACGTCTTCGAGACCGCGAGCGGGCTGGTGGTCAACGAGGTCAACGACACGATGGAGTTCAAGAACTCGGTGGCGCCCACCGGCGTCGACATTCCGGCCAGGATCGTCGACCACGTTCTCGCCGCGGCGACCAGGCGCGCCGCATGAGATTGCCGTCCGCGTGCGAGGGACGTACCTTCGGGGGCGCCAGCGCCCTCGCCGGCGCCGGCCTGCGCCACGTATGCGCGGGCGAGGGCGCCGGCGCCCCCGAGGGCTGGGCAAGCCCGAGTGGGACGTCCCGTAGGCAGGCGGCCAGATGACTCGCGTGCGCGCCACCATCGTCGGCGGCTCGGGGTACACCGGCGGCGAGCTGCTGCGGCTGTTGCTCGCCCACCCCGGGGTAGAGGTGGCGCAGGCGACCTCAGAGAGCCACGCCGGCGAGCCGGTCGGCCGCCGCCACCCGAACCTGCGGCGCCGCACCGAGCTGCGCTTCTCGCGCGCCGCCGAGCTGCAGCCGTGCGACACGCTGTTCGCCTGCCTGCCGCACGGCGAGACGATGGGGCGTATCGACGAGCTGCGCGCCGTCTCCGAGCGGGTCATCGACCTGTCGGCCGATTTCCGGCTGCGGTCGGCCGAGGCGTACGAGCGCTGGTACGGCGAGCCGCACGCCCGCCCGGAGCTGCTCGGGCAGTTCGTCTACGGCATTCCCGAGCTGCACCGCGACGAGATGCGCGGGGCGCAACTGGTCTCCAGCGCCGGCTGCAACGCCACTGCGGTGATCCTGGCACTCGCCCCGCTGGTCAGGGCCGGCGTCATCGACCGCGGGCGCACCGTGGTCGAGGTCAAGGTCGGGTCGAGCGAGGCCGGCGCCTCGGCGTCGCCCGCGTCGCACCACCCGGAGCGGGCCAACTCGCTGCGCTCCTACAAACCGACCGGCCACCGTCACACGGCCGAGATCGAGCAGGAGCTGTCGAACGGGCAGCCGCTGGCGGTGCACATGTCGGCGACCGCCCTCGACATGGTGCGCGGAGTGCTCGCCACCTGCCACGTCTTCCTGGAGGATGACATCGACGAGAAGGCGATCTGGCGCCTCTACCGGCAGGCGTACGGCGACGAGCCGTTCGTGCGTATCGTCAAGGAGCGCGACGGCTCCTACCGCTACCCCGAGCCGAAGCTGCTGCTCGGCACCAACGGCTGCGACGTCGGCTTCGAGAAGGACGAGCGCGGCGGCCGCGTCGTCGTGATCGCCGCGCTCGACAACCTGATGAAGGGCGCCGCCGGCCAGGCGGTCCAGGCGTTCAACCTCATGCACGGCCTCCCCGAGACGACCGGCCTCGAGTTCGCCGGCCTCCACCCCTTGTGAGGTTGCTCGCGATGCCCAGGAAGGAACAAGACCTAACGCAAAGGCGCAAAGGCGCAACGGAAGGCAGGAGAAAGCTGGACTGCCGAGGAACCGGAAGTGGCAGCAGGCCCGAGCGCACGCTCAGGCGTGCGCCGGCGGCGGCAGTGAGCGGCGCGGCGCGCTCGCGCTCCGCCGCGCTCTCAGCCGCTGCCGGCCGCGGGCGTCGCCCGCGACTCTCGGGCCGACCCCCAATCGTGCAGCTCCTCTCTGCGTCTTTGCGTCTTTGCGGCTTTGCGTTGAGCTTCTTGCCTTTGATCTCAGGGGCTTTCCTCCGGGAGCTTGGCGCGCCCGTGACCCTGCCGGTTGGAGCCGAGGCCTAGGTCATGTGCCGCCTGCTCGCCGTCAAGGCAGCCGAGCCATTCGAGATCGCGACGTACCTTGCCCGCTTCGCCGAGGTCGCGCGCGCCTCGACCGAGTACCAGGGCGACGGCTGGGGATGCGCCTGGCGGCGCGACGGCGAGTGGCAGCTGCTGCGGTCGGTGCGGCCGATCTGGGAGGAGTGCCGCGTGGACCTCGGCACGACGTCGTTCCTGATCGCGCACGCGCGCAGCGCCTTCGACTCGCTGGGGCCGCTGATCGAGCACACCATGCCGTTCGTCGCCGGGCCGCTGGCGTTCGCGTTCAACGGCGAGCTGCGCGGCGTGCGCCTGCAGGCGCCGGGGCGGATCGGCGCCGAGAAGCTGTTCAACGTGGTCCGACGCGTCGCCAACGGTGACCTGGGCCACGCGCTCGCCCGCGCCGCGGCGCTGGTGCGCTCGCGCAGCGAGTACGTGCGGGCGATGAACGTGCTGCTCGCCGACGGCGAGCGCCTGCACGTGCACTCGTTCTTCTCCGAGCAGCCCGACTACTTCACGCTCCACGCCCGTCGGGAAGCCGGCCGCGCCGTCGTCTGCTCGGCGCCGCTCGCCGGCGACGGCGACTGGCGTCCGCTCGCCAACGGCACCCAGGAGGTGTTCACGTGATCATCGTCAAGATCGGCGGTGGCAAGGCCATCAACCTCAACGGGGTCGCCCGCGACCTGGCGGCGCTGCCGGGGCCCGCCCTCGTGGTGCACGGCGCCAACGCGGCGCGCGACGCGCTGGCCACCGCGCTCGGCCGCGACAAGACCGTGGTGACCGCGCTCTCCGGCTACGACAGCGTCCTCTCCGACGACGCCGCCATCGAGCTGCTGTTCATGGCGTACGCCGGGCTG
>CAVRZJ010000002.1:0-13681 GCA_963725705.1 uncultured Acidobacteriota bacterium
CGGCACCGCCGAGCTCATCGCCGCATATCGCCTTCCCGAGGGCCGGCCGCGGCCGACCCGCCTCGTGCCGCGGCGCCACGAGGTCAACCAGGGAAAGGCGCGGCCCTGCGGACCGGTTTCGCCGCGGTGACCGGCGACGTGCTGATCGTCCAGGACGCCGACCTCGAGTACGACCCGCGGACTACCCCGCGCTGCTCCAGCCGATCCTCACGGGCAGGCCGACGTGGTCTTCGGCAGCCGCTCTTCTCTCGGGCGCGCACCGGGTGCTGTTCTTCTGGCATTCGCTCGGCAACCGGTTCCTGACGATGCTCTCCAACGTGCTCACCGACCTGAACCTCTCCGACATGGAGACGTGCTACAAGGTGTTCACGAAGGCGGTCAAGGAGCGGCTGCGCCTGACCTCCGACCGGTTCGGTTTCGAGCCAGAGTTCACCGCCCGGGTCGCGCGGCATGGCCGTCCGCATCTACGAGGTGCCGATCTCCTACCACGGCCGCACCTACGCCGAGGGGAAGAAGATCGGCTGGAAGGACGGCTTCGAGGCGATCTGGTGCATCCTCAAATTCAACCTCTGGGACCGTTAGCGGGGACGGCGCCCGACCAGTCGCTCCCACTCGGCGAGCAACGGCGGGGCCTCCGGCGACCCCTCGGGGGGCGCCCATGCGGCGAAGTCCTTGTCGGAAAGCGCCCGGTACGGCCCCGGCTTGACCTCGAACAGCACGGTGTCCGGCGCGAGCGCGAACAGCGTGTGCCAGACGCCGCCCGGGATCTCGACGGCGCGCGCGCCATCCCGCCGCAGCTCGACGTGCTCGGTCACGTTGCCGGGCCCGTCAAACACGAGGGCCGCCGCGGCTCCCTCGAGGAGCAGAAAGAGCTCCCAGCGAAACTCCTCGTGACGATGAGGGCGCACGTACGAACCGGGCTGGAGGACGTTGAGGAAGCGCTGGACCGGGTCGGCGAGTGTGGGGTGCAGGTTGAAGTTGCTGCGACCGCGCGCGGAGCTCCTTGCCGTCGCCATGGTGACGGCAAGCGTGCCCGCGTCCAGCAGTCGTAGTGCCTTCATCTCAGCGTCTTCCATCTAGATTCTGGCCGCAGTTTCACCGCGGCCAGAATCTAGCCGGGGTACTTGCCGTGGATGAAGTCGGTGAGCATGCGGATCTCGAACTCGTGGTTGCGGCTCACCCAGCGGACCAGGTCGCCGATCGATACTATGCCGACGATCTCCGAGCCCTCGAGCACCGGCAGGTGGCGGCAGCGGCGCTCGGTCATGATCGCCATCGCCTCGGCCGCCGGCGTGGACAGATCCACGCAGACGACGTCGGTGGCCATGACTTCCTCGACGCGGGTCGCCGCGGGGTCGCGCCGTGCGAGCACCACGTCGATCATCAGGTCGCGCTCGGTGATGATTCCCACCGGCCGCCCGGCCTCGGAGACCAGCAGCGACCCGACCTTCTTGCCGCACATGGTCTCGACCGCGTGCAGCACCGAGTCCTTGGGCGAGGCGGTGTGAACGATGTTTCCCTTGTCCTTGAGGATGTGACCTACCGTGTCCATGGTCCCCCCCCTCGCTGCGGTCTTGAAAAAGGGTATCACGGACCGGAAGGCAGCGACGCGAAGAACGAGCGCACCGACTCGACAGGGTCGAGGGAGCGCAGCGAAGCGGGTGTCCCGTCGGTCCAGTCGCGGGGCAACATCGAGAAGTACGGCTCCCGCAGAAAGCGCTTGCAGATCAGGACGATGGCGCCGCGGTCGTGCTCGGACCGGATCAGCCGGCCGGCGGCCTGGACGACCCGCCGCATCCCGGGGATGAGGTAGGCGTACTCGAACCCGCGCTCGTAGTGGTCGGCGAAGTAGCCCTTGAGCAGCTCCCGCTCCGGGCCGACCTGCGGGAGCGCCGGCGAGACCACCATCACCTCGGAGAGCATTTCGCCGGGGTAGTCGACCCCCTCGGCGAAAACGCCGCCCAACACCGCCAGCAGCAGCGCCGGCTCGCGGTTGGCGCGCAGGCGGGCGAGGATGTCCTGCCGCACCCGGTCGGAGTCGTCGCCGCGCTGGATCTCCACGCGGTGCGTGACGACCGTCAGTCGCGAGGCGACCTCGCGGAGGAACTCGTAGGAGGGGAACAGGGCGAGGGCGTTGCGTCCCGCCGGCGCGAGATCGCCGACGAGCTCGGCGATCCGGCCGAAGTAGCGGCCGCGGACGCGATAGCTGGTGTCCACCTCGTCGATCGCCACGACCACCCGGTGCTCGCGCGGGAACGGCGAGGGCAGTGCCAGGGTGTCGGTGCGCTCGCTCTCGAAGCCGAGCAGGTCGCGGTAGAACTCGAACGGCTCGAGGGTGGCCGACATGGCGATGCACGCGGAGGTCGAGGCCAGCAGCGGTGCGATGAACCGCGCGGCGTCGAGGCACTCGATGCGGACGGACTCGCCGGCCGCGGGGCCGTCCGTGCGCTCGGCGAGCGGCACCAGCTCCTCGCCGCCGGCCTGGGCGAGGTCGGCGAGGCGCGCGAGCGAGAGCAGCACGGAGACGACCGGGTCCTCGGCGAGCCAGAGGTCGACGTTGCGCTTGAAGGTGAAGTAGGGGGCGATCTGCGCGTCGAGCTCGAGGCGCAGGGCGGCGAGGTCGCTCGCCTCGAGGGCGACCGGATGCACGCCGGCGCGCTCGCCGAGCGCCTCCCGCACGGTGCCGAGGACCAGCGCCTCGAGCTCGCCGAGGGCGTTGTCGAGGTCACGGCATACCTTCTGGCGGTGGCCGTGGAGCAGCTCGCGGGCCTGCCGCACGCCGGCGACCGAGAGTCTCGGGGAGTAGTACGAGCGGGCCCGGTCGACCAGGTTGTGCGCCTCGTCGACGATCAGATACGTGTCCTCGATCTCGCCGCCGGCCACCTGGCCGAAGAGGCCGATCGCCGGGTCGAAGACGTAGTTGTAGTCGCACACCACCGCACTGCACTCGCGCAGCAGCTCGAGCGACACCTCGAACGGGCACACCTCGGCGGCGTGGGCGACGTCGTAGATGCGGTCGGGCTCGAGGTGCGGGGCGAACGCCAACAGCGCCGGGAGGACGCCGCGCTGGGCGAGCTTGAGGCCGTAGTCGCGGGCGTGCTCGCAGTACTCCTCGTGGCAGATCACCTCGCGGTTGGCGCACATCTTCGCCTTGGCCCGCACCTGGATCGAGCGCCAGTCGCCGTTCTGCATCCGCCTGATCGTCTCGACCGCGAGCTGCTGCTGCAGCGTCTTGGCGGTCAGGAACACCACTCGACGGCCGCTCGCCAGCGCCTGTCGCACCGCGGGATAGAGTGCCGCAGCGGTCTTGCCGACGCCGGTCGGGGCGGCGAGCAGCAGATGCCGGCCGGCCGCGAGCGACGCTCCGATCGCATCCATCGCCTCCTGCTGCACCGGGCGCACGCTCGGGAAGGGGAACGGCAGCTCCGCGGCGGCGGCGCGCCAGCGCTCACGCAGCTTCTCGCGCTCGCGCTCCGCCGCAACCAGCGTGTGCAAGCGCCCGCGCAGGTAGGCGCGCACCGCGGCCGGCGTCCACGGCACCTCCTCGACGCGCTCGTCCTCGCCGCCGAGGTCGACCAGCAGCAGGCGCGCCGCGGCGTCTCCCTCGGGGAACAGGCAGAGGGCGTAGATGCGCGCCTGCCAGCGGTGGCGCTCGAGCCGCTCGTGCGCGCTCGGCGCGTGCAGCTCCGAGCGGAAGTGGAGGGTCTTGATCTCCTCGACCGCGGCGCGGTCGCGCCCGCGCTCGACGCCGTCGGCGCGGCCGAGGATCCGCAGCGTCCAGCCGTCGATCTCGAGCGTCGCGTCGATCGCCACCTCGGGCTGGTAGCCGCGCTGCTCGGACTGCCGCCGCCCCTGCACGACGCGGTGCAGCTCCGCGCCGACCGACAGGCGCGAGAGCCCTTCGCCGGGCATGCCGAGGCCGTGCGCGGCCGCCTCGGGCAGCAGGTCGTGCACGGAGCAGGTCACGCTGCGAGCGGCAAGATCGATGCGGGCGACCATGACGCCCGATTGTACGCGGGCGTTGGGTTGGAGATGGGGCGGGCGCCGCTGCGCGGCGCTGCGTCCGCTCGCGGCGAGCCCGCGTGAGCTGCGCTCTCGCGGGGCTCGGCGCGAGCGTCCTTGCCGCACTGCGTGCGGCCCGCCCCTCGCGAAAAATGGATCGTTCTCTTCTTCCCGCGAAGCGCTGCCGGCAGCGGACCGTCTGCGGCGTCGCCCTTCGCCGGCCTCGCTCCTCGCGTACAGCAAGTACGCGTCGTCGCGGGCCGGCTCGGTCTCCTTGCATCCGGCCCACTGGCGGCAGCGCCGCACCGCTCCGCGGTGCGCACCAAAGGAGGAAAGACACCACTCTCAAGGCGCCCTGCGTGGTCCGCTGGTGGAAGCGCCGCGCCGCTTGGCGTCGCGAGCGCGAGGCGCGTCGACCACTCTGTCATCCCGAGCGCAGCGAGGGATCCCGGCGCGCTTGGAGGGCGGCCGGCCGCGCGAGGTGCAGTCAAATCCAGCCCACCTGCGGAGGCGCCGCGCCGCTGCGCGGCGCGAGCGCGAGACGAACAGGGGCTGTGGGGCGCGCGATTGTTCGGGAGCGCGGGTACGATGCCTGCGACGCGCTCGCTGGCGCAGCGAAACTCGGAAGGCGCGTTGCGCGTACACGGTTCGCAAGGAGGAGCCATGTCGAAACAGTCGAGGAGAGTGCTCCCGATCGCCGCCGCGATGGTGGCGTGCGCCTGGGCCGCGGCGGCCGGGGCGCAGACGAAGCTGCTGCGCTTCCCCGACATCTCAGGCGACAGCGTGGTGTTCTGCTACGCCGGCGACCTCTGGAAGGCGCCCGCCACGGGCGGGCGCCGCGACGCGGCTGACCGCCCATCCCGGGCGTCGAGCTGTTTCCGCAGGTTCTCGCCCGACGGCAAGTGGATCGCCTTCACCGGCCAGTACGACGGCGACGAGCAGGTCTACGTCATCCCGAGCGAGGGCGGCGTAGCCGAAGCAGCTCACCTGCTACCCGGCGCACGGCCCGCTGGCGCCGCGCTGGGGGTACGACAACCAGGTGTACGGCTGGACGCCGCGACGGCACGCGCGTGCTCTTCCGCTCCATGCGCGACGGCGACGGCGGCCGCGATCGCAGAGCGCGCTCTACACCGGTCGACATGGACGGCGGCCTGCCGGTGAAGCTGCCGATGCCGACCTCGGGCGCCGGCGACTTCTCGCCCGACGGCAAGCGGATCGTCTACTCGCCGCTGTTCCGCGACTTCCGCACCTGGAAGCGCTACGAGGGCGGCTGGGCGCAGGACCTCTACATCTTCGACCTGGCGACCGACGCGGTCGAAGCCGATCGCGCACGTCGCAGCGCACCGAGCGCGACCCGATGTGGATCGGCGACACGATCTACTTCGTCTCCGACCGCGACGGCACGCTCAACCTCTACGCCTACGACGTGGCCGGCGACACGGTCGAGCAGCTCACCCACTCGACGACCTGGGACGTGCGCTGGCCGTCGTCCGACAACCAGCGGCGGATCGTCTACGAGCTCGGCGGCGAGCTGCAGGTGTTCGACGTCGCTACCCGCAAGGACACGAAGCATCGCCATCACCGTGCCCGACGACGGCCTCAACACGCGGCCGTCGCGCTACTCGGCGGCGAAGAACATCGAGGACTTCGAGCTCTCGCCCAAGGGCGAGCGCGCGCTGTTCGTGGCGCGCGGCGACGTCTTCACCGCGCCGATCGAGAAGGGGCCGACGCGCAACCTCACCGACTCCTCGAGCGCGCACGACAAGCTGGGCGCGCTGGTCGCCCGACGGCGCCGAAGATCGCCTTCGTCTCCGACATGTCGGGCGAGGAGCAGGTCTACCTGATCGCCCAGGACGGCGCCGGCAGCGCCGAGCAGCTCACCGACCGACGTTCGCGGCCATGCTCTACGCGCCGGCGTGGTCGCCCGACGGCAAGCGCCTCGCGTTCTCCGACAAGGACGGCAAGGTCTACGTGGTCACCGTCGCCGACAAGAAGGTCGAGCAGGTCGCCGACGACGAGCTACGGCGGCGTCATCGACTACGCCTGGTCGCCCGACGGCAGCTGGCTCGCCTTCTCGCTGCGGCGACGCGAACGGCAACCGCTCGCTGTGCATCTGGTCGGCGCGCCGACGGCAAGCTCCGCCGCGTCACCGACGAGACGTTCAACGAGTACTCGCCCGGCCTGGGACCCGGAGGGCAAGCTACCTCTACTTCCTCTCCGACCGCGAGTTCGCGCCGCAGATCTCGACCGATCGAGTGGAACTACGCCGGCAACCGCACGACCGGGATCTTCGCGCTCGCCCTGCGCAAGGACGTCGAAGAACCCGTTCCCCCGCGAGAGCGACGAGGTGACGGTCGAGAGGCGAGGACGAGGACCGGGACCGGGACCGAAGGAAGAGGCGAGAAGACGAGAAGGGCAAGGACGAGAAGAAGGACGAAGGCAAGGGCGAGAGAGAAGGACGAGGCGAAGAAGGCGGAGGCGAAGCCGGTGCAAGATCGACTTCGACGGCCTCGCCGGGCCGCGTCGCGCCGCGTGCCGGTCGACGCCGACAACATCGACCGGCTTCGCGGCGACCAAGGGCTACCTCCTCTACACGACCGCGGGCGCGCCGTTCTACGGCCGCGACGAGCTACGCCAAGGCCGACGCTGCAGATCTTCGACCTCAAGAAGCGCGAGCGCTCGGTGCTCGTCGACGACGTCGCCGGCTGGGCGCTCTCGCGCGACGGCGCCAAGGTCGCTGGTGCCGCCAGGAGCAAGGCCTACAACCTGTACGACGCCAAGCCGAAGGCGAAGGACAAGAAGACGCGTCTCGACCGCCGAGCCTGTGCGTCGACCGCGTCCCGGCGCAGGAGTGGCGCGGAGATCTTCGACGAGGTCTGGCGTCGCTACCGCGACTTCTTCTACGTCCGGAACATGCACGGCTACGACTGGAAGGCGATCGGCGACCGCTACCGGCCGCTGCTGCCCTACGTCGCGCACCGCTCGGACCTCAACTACGTGCTCGGCGAGATGGTCGCCGAGCTCAACGTCGGGCACGCCTACATCGAGGGCGGCGACTTCGAGATCCCGGCGCGGCCCGAAGGTCGGCCTGCCGGGCGCGCGCTTCGAGCTCGACGCCGCCGGCGGGGCGCTACCGGATCGCCAAGATCTTCGCGGGCGACAACGAGGAGGCGCAGCTACCGCTCGCCGCTCACCGAGGTCGGCGTCGACGCCAAGGTCGGCGACTACGTGCTGGCGATCGACGGCGTCGAGCTCACGGCCGCCGACAACCCGTACCGGCTGCTGCGCTACAAGACCGACCCGGTGACGCTGACGCTCAACTCGAAGCCGACCTCGGAGGGCGCGCGCAAGGTGACCTACCAGCCGATCTCCGACGAGTCGAGACCTGCTCTACTTCGGACTGGGTCGACGGCAACCGCGCCGGGTCGCCGAAGCTGACCGACGGCCGGGTCGGCTACCTGCACGTCCCCGACATGGGCGCGACCGGGGCCTACGAGTTCGTCAAGTGGTTCTACCCGCAGATCCGCAAGGAGGGGCTGATCGTCGACGTGCGCTCCAACGGCGGCGGCAACATCTCGCAGTGGATCATCGAGCGGCTCGACAGCAAGCTGCTCGGCACGCGCTTCGGCTACGCCTCGCGACTACCCGACGACCTACCCGAGCACGTGCTTCTACGGCGCACATGGTCTGCCTGATCAACGAGACCTCGGCCTCGGACGGCGACATCTTCCCGTACCGCTTCCGCAAGGCCGGGCTCGGGCCCGCTGATCGGCAAGCGCACGTGGGGCGGCGTGGTCGGCATCTCGGCACGCGGCCCGCTGCTCGACGGCGGCACGGTGTTCGTGCCGCCGAGGCGACCAACGACGTCGAACGGCAAGCTACATCATCGAGGGCCACGGCGTCGACCCCGACATCGAGGTCGAGAACGACCCCGCCGCGGTGATCGCCGGCCACGACCCGCAGCTCGAGCGGGCGTGCGAGGAGGTGCTGAAGGCAATGGCGGCGCGAGCCGCTGGCGCTGCCGAGCCGCCCGCCCGACCCGGTGAAGACGAAGTAGGGAGGACAGGGAACCGGGGACCGGGTACCGGGTACCGGGCTCCGAAGAAGCAGGAAGAAGAGGCAGGCGCCGTCGCGGAAGCGGCGGCGCTTGCTGTTTGCTCCGTGTGAAAGTCGGGCGCGGGCGCCTCGGCCTGTGTGTCACTGCGAGGAGCCCCGCCAGGGGCGGGGCGACGAAGCAGTCTTCTCATGCGCGGGGAGATCGCGTCGTTGCCGGGCCCGTCTCCGACGGTCCCGGCCCCTCGCGATGACAGGTCCTGCGAGCCCGGTCGCCGTGAACCGGAGCGTCGAGCTTTGCGTACTCCCGGATATGAGCACCGTCGCAGCCTGCCGCCGCAGCGCCCCTGTAATGAACCCCGCCCTCGCGTGTATTTGAGGGTGGAGACGGAAGAAAGGCTGGCGATGCGAGCACTCAACCCCACGACACCGCAGGCAGTCCCGGCAAGCGCGCTGGAGAGGCTGTACCTGGCGCACCACGAGATGGTCCTGCGCTCGGTGTATCGGCTGACCCGCAGCATGGGCGACGCCGAAGACGTGCTGCACAGCCTGTTCGTCAAGCTGATGCAGCGCGAGGAGCCGCTGGCGTCCGACGCCAACCTCGGCCCCTACCTGCACCGGGCGGCGGTCAACATGGGATTGAACCTCCTCCGGCAGCGGCAGTGGGCGAGCGCGCTCGAGGCGCTGCCGGAGCGAGCGGGCGAGGGGGACGACCCCCTGAGCTTCGTGTCGCGCCAGCAGCTCGGCGATCGCCTGCGTGCGGCGATCGCGAGGCTGCCCCAGGCGGCGGCGGAGGCGTTTGTGCTCCGCCACGTCGAGGGGTACTCGAACAGTGAGGTCGCCCGCCTTCTCGGGGTGTCCGCGGGCAGCGTCGCCGTGACGCTGCACCGCGCGCGCCGTCGTCTCCAGAAAGAGCTGGCTACGGAGAGGAGGGCGCTGTCATGAACATCAACGACATCGAGAAGGGCTCCAGGCTGGAGGCCGCCGCCGAGGCGGTGCGCGGCACCGAGCCGGAGGTTGGCGAGATCGCCGCGGCCCGCGAGCGGGTGTGGCAGGCGATAGCGGGATCCGCCGCCGCGGCCACCGTTGCCGACGACGGCACGATCCGGGACTGCGCCGGGTTCCAGGCGCTGATCCCGGCGTACCGAGCGGGCGCCCTGGCGCCGGCACGGAAAGAGCTGTTCGATGACCACATCCGCTCGTGCGTGGCGTGCCGGCGGGCGCTGTGGCAGGCGAACGGGGACGCGCGCCCGGCCGAGCAGCCGGCTGCCTCCGGGTGGCGGAGCTGGCAGCGGTGGGGCGCGATCGCGGCGACACTGGTCGTCTGTGGCGTGCTCGCCAAGCTGGTCGTCGTCGACCGTCTGATCGGCTCGCCGGCGGGCGCAACCGCCGTGGTCGAGCGCCTCGACGGCAGCTTGTTCCGGGCGGCCGACCGCGGCTTCGCGCCGGTCGCCGCCGGCGGCACGGTCGCCGCGCAGGAGCACCTGCGCACCGGCCGCGGCGCTCGTGCAGTGCTGCGTCTGGCGGACGGTTCGCGGGTCGAGATGAACGAGCACTCCGAGCTCTCCCTGACGCCGCGCCGCGACGGCGCCGCCGTCAGGCTGGAGCGCGGCAGCGTGATCGTCGAGGCGGCGCACCAGAGCGCCGGGCGGCACCTGTACGTGAACGCCCCTGACTGCGAGGTCGCCGTCAAGGGCACGGTCTTCACGGTGTCGCACGGCCCGAAGGGGTCGCGCGTCTCGGTGCTCGCGGGCGAGGTGTGGGTCGACAAGGGCGGCAAGGTGGACAAGCTCAGCCCCGGCCAGCAGACCTCCACGCAGCCGAACATCGGCCTGGTGCCGGTGGCGGAGGAGATCGCGTGGAGCAGCGACCCGGCGCGCTACGACGCGTTCCTCAAGGAGCTGACCGCCGTGTCGCGCGCGGCGCTCGTCAAGATCGCCAACGTCCCGCTGCGCTTCGACTCCACGCTGGTGCCGATGCTGCCGGCGGGGACGCTGTTCTGCGCCGCGGCGCCCAACGTCACCGGCGAGCTGGCGGCGGCCGGCGAGGACCTGCTGCAGCGCGTGCAGGCCAACCCTGACCTGAAGCAGTGGCTCGATCGGCAGCGCGCCGAGGCGCCGCAGGCGCCCGACATGGCCGAGGTCGTCGGCCGCTTCCGCGAGCTGGCCTCGCGGCTCGGCGACGAGCTGGTCCTCGCGGGGTTCCACGACGACGCCAGCACGCGCGGCCACTTCGTGCTGCTCGCCGAGACCACCGACGAGACAGGGCTGCGCGCCGCCATCCGCGACAACCTGCAATGGATCACCTGCGGCGCGGGCCACGAGGTGCCGGTGGTCCTCGTCGAAGACGTGTCCGCCTTGCCGGCGGCGGCCACACCGGCGCTGTACGTCCTGGTCCGGGGAGGTTTCGCCGCGGCGACGGACAGCCAGGCCGAGGTAGTCCGGCTGGCCGGTCTGACTGTCGGCGCGCGCTCCGAGTTCACCTCTACTTCGCTGTACGCGCAGCTCGCTGGCTGCTACCGCGAGGGCGCGACGTGGCTGCTCGCCGCCGACCTGCAGCGCATCGGCGCGGCCGCGCACCACGGTGTCGAGGGGGAGCGCGGGCAACAGGTCGCCGACCGCCTCGGCCTCTCCGATGCGCAGTCGTTCGTGGTCGAGCTCAAGCGCATCGCCGCGCAGTCGCAGTTGCGCGCGTCGCTGGGGTTCTCGCACGAGCGCCGCGGCGTGCCGGCGTGGTTGGGCGCGCCGGGGCCGATGGGCTCGCTGTCGTACGTTTCGCCGAACGCCTACGCGGCCGCCTGCTTCATGGTCAAGGAGCCGCGTCTGATCGCCGACGAGCTGATCGAGTCGCTCAGGACCAGCGATCCGGAAGGGCTCGGCAAGGTCGGCGAGCTCGAGCAGCGCCTCGGCATCAGCCTGCGCGACGACCTCGCAGCATCGCTCGGCGGAGAGCTCATGTTCGCCGTCGACGGGCCGCTGCTGCCAACCACGTCGTGGACCATCGCGGCGCTGCTCGAGAACCAGGCGCACTTCCAGGCCAGCGTCGAAGCGCTGGTCGGCGAGGCCAACCGCGTCCTCGTGGCCGAGGGCCGGCATGGAGTTGCCCTCACGTCGTCCGACGAGCAGGGCCGGACGTTCTATACCGTCGCCGTCGCCGAGCCCGGGGCGCCGACCCTAAACTACACCTTCGACAACGGGTACTGGGTCGCCGCTGCGAGCCGGGCGCTGCTGCTCGACGCGCTGCTCACCCGCCAGTCGGGCGTGACGCTGGTCGGCAGCTCCGAGTTCCGCAAGGCGCTGCCGGTCGATGGCCAGGAGCAGTACTCCGCGATCATGTACGTCAACGTCCGGTCTCTGGCCGACACGCTGTCGAGCGTGGTGCCGCAGTCGTCGGCGCAGGCGCCGGCTTTCGCCGAGGTGCGCGGGCTGCTGGCCGGGGCGAGCACCATGGCGCTCTGCCTGACCGGCGAGCCGGACCGGATCATCATGACCGGCACCGGTCTCGACATCGTGAACCCGGGCAACCTGCTGGCGGGTCTGCAGGACTTGGCTGCGCTGCGGCCCGGGAGCGTCCGGCCCGGCCGCGAGGCGGTGAACTGACGGGTCAACCGGCAACGACGGGCGGGGCGGCAGCGACCGCCCCGCCCGCGCGCGAGGGAGGCATGGAGACGCGCAGCAGCGATCGGGCAGCAAGCGGCGGCGATTCGCGACCCCTGGTCGAGCTGGAGGGCCTGCGGGTCCGGTTCGGCGCCAAGGCCGTCCTCGACGGTCTCACGGCCCGGCTGTGCGGGCGTGCGATCGGGCTGCTCGGGCCCAACGGTGCCGGCAAGACCACGCTGCTGCACACCCTGCTCGGCTTCCACCCGCCCGCCGAGGGCCGTGCCCGCGTGCTCGGCTGGGACGTCCGCACGCAGCTCGACGCGATCCGGCAGGCGACGGGGTACATGCCGGAGAACGACGCGCTCGTCGCCGGGATGAGCGCGATCCGGCTCACCGCGATGCTCGGCGAGCTGTCCGGGCTGCCGCCCGACGCGGCGCTCGAGCGGGCCCACGAGGCGCTGACCTGGGCCGGGCTCGGCGAGGCCCGCTACCGGCCGGTCGGCACCTACTCGCTGGGGATGCGCCAGATGGCCAAGCTCGCTCAGGCGGTCGTGCACGGCCCGGAGCTGCTCATCCTCGACGAGCCGACGAACGGTCTCGACCCGCCGGTTCGGCAGCGCATGATCGGCCTGATCAAGGAGATCCGCGACTCGGGCGAGACCCGCATCATCCTCTCGTCGCACCTCCTCAAGGACGTCGAGGACTGCTGCGACGAGGTCCTCATCCTCAAGCAGGGCACGGTCGCGGCGACCTGCAACCTCGAGGAGGAGCGGCGCACCAACCGCAAGTTCCTCGAGCTCGAAATCCTCGGCGACAGCGAGCCGTTCGCCGCGCTGGCGCGCGAGCGCGGCTGCGAGTGTGCGGTCATCGGGCACGGCCGCCTCAAGATGATCCTCCCCGAAACCGTCGAGGTCCGCGACCTCTACGTCGTCGCCGCCGAGCACGACATCCAGATCCGCCGGCTGGCGTCGAAGCGCGACTCGCTGCAGGACATCTTCCTCAAGGCGATGGAGGAGGGGCATGGCCATCTACCGGCGTAGGTACCGCGCGTACTCCGGCGAGATGACCCGCCTGCGCTCGCGGCCGGCGGTCCTCACCCGGTACGCCTTCCGGGAGCTGCTCGGCTCGCGGATCTTCCTCGTCTACTTCGCGCTCTGCTGGGCGGCGCCGCTCGTCGGCATCGTGCTCATCTACCTGCACTTCAACGCGTTCGGCCTGACTGTCCTGCAGACCACGGTGGCGGAGCTGGTCCCGGTCGACGGGGTGTTCTTCCTGCGCTTCCTGATCATCCAGACCAGCCTGGGGACGCTGCTTGCAGCGGTGGTCGGGCCCGGGACTGATCGCGCCCGACCTGACCAACAACGCCCTGCCGCTCTATCTCTCGCGGCCGCTCACCCGGACCGGCTACGTGGCCGGCAAGCTGGCGGTGCTCGTCGCCCTGATGTCGGTGCTGACCTGGGTGCCGCTGCTGCTGCTGTTCGCGCTGCAGTGCGGCCTCGCCGGGTGGCCGTGGTTGGCGGCCAACGCCGGCATCGCGTTCGCCATCTTCGGCTCGTCGCTGGCGTGGATCGGCGTCGTCTCGCTGCTCACCCTGGCGCTGTCGGCGTGGGTGCGCTGGCGGCCGGTGGCGACCGTGCTGGTATTCGGCTACTTCTTCGTGACCGCGGGGCTCGGGACCCTGATCAACGACGTCATGGCGACGCAGTGGGGGAGCCTGGTCAACGTCCCCGAGCTGATGCGCTCGCTGTGGGTCGTCCTCTTCCGGTTGCCCGACGAACCGGACGGCGATGCCGGCCGTCGCCGCGGTGCTCGGGATCATCGCAACGTGCGCGTTCTTCGTCGCCCTGCTCGGGCGCAAGATCCGCGCCTACCACGTGGTGCGCTCATGAGCGCCGCCCACTGCATCCGGCTCGACGGCGTGTCGAAGTTCTACGGCGAGGTGCTCGGCGTCAACCGGGTGACGATGACGATCGGGCCGGGGATCACCAGCCTGGTGGGCCCGAACGGCGCCGGCAAGACCACCCTGC
>CAVRZJ010000003.1:0-13179 GCA_963725705.1 uncultured Acidobacteriota bacterium
AGCGCGGTGCTCCCGCAACCACGACCGCTCCAAGCCCGCGGTCACTCCAACGCCTCATCCGAACGACCATCGATCCGGCAGCTCTCGGCGACGCAGGACCCCGCGACCTGCGTGGTCGCGGGCTTGGGGGGGCGGCACGACCGAGGGCATCGCCACGATGAAGGACCGCTGGCTCTTTCCCGCCCTCGCCCTGGCAATTGGTGTCTTCCTCTTGCTGCTCGGGCTCCGCGGGTAGGTCCGCCGGGCGCGCCTATACTCGCGACCGGGTCCGGGCGCACGGCGACCTCGTTGCGACCCGCCGGACCACGGAGGACCGCGCATGATCACCCCCCGCCTCGTCGTCGTCTCCCTTCTCTTCGGTTGCGGGACCGCCCTCGGCGCGCAGCCGGACAAGCCCGGCTGCACCGACCACCCGCTGTTCCCGACCCGGATGCCCGCCTATCGGATCGAGACATGCGAGACGACAGCGTTCGACTCGTACGCCTTCAGCGTCGCCAAGGGTCCGAAGCACGTCGTGGAGGGGAAGTTCACGCTCATCACCTACACCATCGACGACCGCAAGAACGAGCCGTCCGGTCTCGCGGTGGTCCGGAACTACGAGAACGCGATCGCCAAGATCGGCGGCACGGTCGCGGCGTCTGACCCGCAGCGCTGGGTCAACGGGTCGGTCGTGGTCGATGGGCGGGCGGTCTGGTTCCAGGCCGACAAGGGCAACGGGAAGATCTGGCTGCGCATCGTCGAGCAGCAGGCGATGGAGCAGCACGTCACGGCGGACGCGGCCTCGTTCGGCAACGACCTGAAGTCCACGGGGCACACCACCGTATACGGGATCTACTTCGACACCGGCAAGGCGGTCCTCAAGCCCGAGTCGACACCGGCGCTGCAGGAGGTGGCCAAGCTCCTCGGCGCGGATCCCGCGCTCAAGCTGTGGGTGGTCGGCCACACCGACTCGGTGGGCTTGCTCGACGACAACATGAAGCTCGCGCAGGAGCGCGCGGCGGCTGTCGTCGACGGCCCTGACGACGACGCACGGCGTCGCCTGCGCTCGCCTGAACGGCTACGGCGTGGGCCCGCTGGCGCCGGTGGCGACCAACGAATCCAGCGACGGCCGGGCGAAGAACCGGCGCGTGGAGCTGGTCAAGCAGTGAGCTGGCCGCCCGGCCGCGGCACGGTGAGCTTGCCCTGCGTGCCGCCGGGTGCGAGGATGTCCCGATGCCGGGGGTGACGGCCGAGGCGAGGTCCGGGGTGCGCGCAACGGTTGCGGCGGGCGCCGCACTGGTCATGTGCGTGGCCTCGGCGATCGAGCCGTTGCCGACCCTGCCGGCGTCGGTGCACGCCTCCGGCGGCGCCGGCGGGCGCGGGGTAGCGGCTCTGGGCCGGCAACCGATGCCGGTGGTCGTGGCCTCCACCCAGCGGTGGCCGTCCGGCGAGTCGGCCGTCGGCCGTGACCGGCGCGGCGATCCGCACGCGTCCAGCACATCGATGGCCGCGTGCCGCGCGGGCGACCCGGCGCGCCCGGCGCGGCCTGCTCCTGGCGACTACCTCGCAAACGAGTCGCGGCCGGGCTCACCGCCGCACGCTCTGCCGGCGACCACCTCCGGGCGCGCTCCTCCACGCTTCGCGATCCGACTCCTGCTTTCCGCATGAGCCACGACTCGAGATCGCTGTGGAGGTGTCATGTCGAAAAAGTACCCTGTGAAGCCGGCGGAGCCGCCGGCCGCCGTGCCGGCGTCCCCGGCTGACGTCACACCCGCGGGGAACCCGGCGAAACCGCCGGTGCACCCGCTGTTCACCGTGGGTTGGGCGCTGCTCATCCTCTCCGTCCTGGTCGGTCTCGGAACCTACGGCCGCGAGGACAAGACGGCTCTCGCCTACATCGGCGCCGGCGCCGCGCTCAGTGTGTGCCTCGTCGTCATCGGCGCGCTGCTGGGCCGCCGCGGGCACCGGGGTGAGGTGCCGGGCCGCTGAACCTGTGCTGCAACGACCGCCGCTGGGCGGGAGCTCCGCCCGGCGGCGGCGCCTTCGGGGCCTCGCCGACGTTCGGCGCTAACCCGGTTCGGAGACGAGCATCGGCACCGGCGGGCGGGCGGCGACACGGAGGACGGGGTAGGGCGCCGTAGCGTTGCTCCACTGGTGGACGACGGTGCGGCTGAAGAACCCCCACGCGCCCAGGCTGTCGACGGACTCCGGCTCGAGCAGCACGGGGATCAAACGCGCCAACGGCTGCCGCATGTCGACGAACACCGATCCGGCCGGCACGTCCACCTCGCCGCTCTCGTAGTGGCCGGCAAACGCGAGCAGGACGTGCCCCTGATAGAGGCTCTTCGCCTGCTCGATACTGTCGATAGCGAACGTCTCCGCCGCGACGCGGCAGGGCGCCAACAGCCTTTCCACCGCGATGCCGTGCGCCTGCAGGTTGCGCACCGCGTCGTCGTTCCCCGGCGGCACGATGTACCCGGCAGGGAGCGTGATGGTCTTCTTCGCTGTCGCGAGTGCCAGGTAGGGGGCAGTGTAGTCCTTGAAGGTGTCGGTCGGCTTGAGGCGGAACTCGCCGAGCCACGGGTGCTGCGCCTTGTCCTCCGCGCTGACGGGCTCCCTGGAGAACTCGTAGCTCTTGACCGTGACGTCCGAGAACCGCTCGATCGTCGACTCGACGGCGAACGGCCGCTCGAGGAAGGTGGTGCGCGTCACCTCGTCGGCGCAGCGGGTGAGCTCGGCGATCTCGGCGATGTGGGTGTCGGTATACGCGAGGACGGCGTTGATGAACGCGAACGACGCCAGCACCCTGGTCTTGAAGTCCGCGTACGAGTAGTTCTCGTCGAGAATCGCCAGCCGGTTGCGCAGACCGAAATAGTTGGTGCCGTAGCGTGCCTCGACGGTGTCGTTGATCCAGCCCTTCGCCGGGTCCACGCTGTCGGAGAACTCGCCATACGGCACCGAGTCCCAGCCCGCCTGCCGCAGTCGCGCGGCGGCGGCGGGGAACAGCTCCGTCCACATGTAGTCCCACAGCGGCTTCGCCGCGTTGGGGTTGGACGACGTCGCGTAGGTCACCGGCTCGCGGTGGTAGGAGCCGTTGGTGGTGTGCATGTCGACGAACAGCAGCGGGTCCCAGGTGCTCCACAGCCGGACCAGCCCCCGGACTTCGGGCGACTCGAGCTTCGTATAGTCGCGGTTGAGGTCGAGGGACTGCCCGTTGTGCCGCACCCCGGCGAGCTCCGGCCCCTTGTCGTGGCGGTTGACGCCGAGCTTGTCGTTGCCGTCGGCGTTGAAGATCGGGATGACGAGGATCACCTGGTGGTCGAGCAGGTGCGCGAGGCGGCCGCTCGCCACCTCGCGGATGAGCATCTGGCACGCCTCCTTGCCCTCGATCTCGCCGGCGTGGATGTTGGCCATGATCAGCACGGCCGGCTTGCCCGAGGCGCGCAGCTCGGCGGGCGTGCGCACGCGCTCGCGGGAGAGGACGACCAGCGGGATCAAGCGGCCCTCGGCCGACACCGCCAGCGGAGTGATCGCCACGAGGTCCGAGGTCTTCGCCACCTGCTGGATGAAGTCGATCACCTCCTGGTACAGCGAGGTGCGGGCGTAGTCGGTGGCCTCGACGACGGTGACCGGATCTGCGGCCTGTGCGTGGACCGCGAGGAGCAGGACGAGCCCGAGTGCCGCTGATCTCACGTGACCTCCCGACGGCGGGCCGCGCCGCCGTCCCGGCATTGCGGCGCCGAGCGTAGCAGGGTTCTTTTGCGGCGACGCCGGGGCTCTCCCTAATGATCCGTGCCATGACTGCCGCCCTCACCGTAGGTGGTGGGGCCGCTGATGATCGTCATGATGGTGCCGTGGTTCCTGATGAGCCCGATCCTCATGAACCCCGACTCCACGCTGTCGATCGTGCTGTCGCTGATCCCCGTCAACACGCCGATCACGTCGCCTGAGAAATCTGGGCTGGCAAGGGGTGGGTCGCTTCGTCCGGTGACGTGCACGTGACCCATTGTTCGATATATAACCAATAGCGCAAATGGTGATTTTAGTCACCGCAGCCTTGGATACCGAAATGCGACAGTGGTCATGCTTGAGAGGTTCGCTGCAGTCTCCGTTGCAATTGTGAGGGATTCGTCGGCGACACGTGGAGGACGCGGGGAGTTGCTTCGAACGGGTGCAGCCGGCAGGAAGCGGCAGCCGGGAAGCGTCGGGAAGGGTGAAAGGGGGGAATCGATGACAGCGGTCGAACAGGGTCAGCCAGAACGGAAGACAACGAGGCGGTGGTGCGCGGGGATCGCGGCAGTCGGGGTGCTCGTCATGGCGACGGCGGTGATGGCGGCGCCGACCGGCTGGAAGATCGTCGGATGGAACAACCTCGGGATGCACTGCATGGACGCCGACTTCTCGGTGTTCGCGATCCTGCCGCCGTACAACACGATCCAGGCGCACGTGATCGATCCTGCGGGGAAGCTCGTCAAGAGCCCGCAGGGGATCACCGTGACCTATCAGGCCGTCGCCGACCCGCAGGGCTCGATCAACACGACGTCGGCCGGGAAGACCAACTTCTGGCAACACGTCTCGGCACTGTTCGGAGTGGCCCTGCCCACCGACGCGGGCCTCGCCGGCAAGAACATGCCCGGGTCGGGTAACGCGCCGCAGCCGATGACGTTCGACCCGGCGATGAGCTGGTTCATCGCCGAAGGTATCCCGATCACGCCGTACGACGACGCGCACGCCAAGAACTACTACCCGATGATGCGCCTGGTCGCCCGCGATGTGTCCGGCGCCGTGCTGGCGACCAGCGACATCGTGCTGCCGGTCTCCGACGAGATGGACTGCACGTCCTGCCACGCCTCGGGGAGCACGGGCGGCGCGGCGAAGCCGGCCGGCGGCTGGGTCAACGACGTCGACCCGCAGCGCGACTTCCGCCGCAACATCCTCCGCCTCCACGACGAGCGCCACCTCGCCGATCCCGCCTACATCGCGGCTCTGACCGCCTCCGGGTACTCGACCTCGGGGCTCGCCGCCTCCGCGGCGGGCGGCACCGCGGTCCTGTGCGCCCGCTGCCACGCCTCCGAGGCGCTGCCGGGGACCGGTGTCGCCGGCATCCCGCCGCTCACCGCGGCGATGCACGGCCGCCACGCCAACGTGACCGACCCAACCAATGACCTGACCCTCGAGATGAGCGCCAACCGCTCGGCGTGCTACCGCTGCCACCCCGGCTCCGAGACGCGCTGCCTGCGCGGCGCGATGGGGAACGCGGTCGCAGCCGACGGCACCATGGCGATCCAGTGCCAGAACTGCCACGGCCCAATGAGCGCCGTTGGCTCGCCCTCGCGGACCGGCTGGCTCGACGAGCCGACCTGTCAGCAGTGTCACACCGGGACGGCGACCCACAACAACGGACAGATCCGCTACACGAGCGCGCTCGAGGCCTCGGGCCTGCCCCGCCAGGCCGTCGACTCGACGTTCGCGACCAGGGACAACGCGCCGGCCCCGGGGGTCTCACTGTACCGTTTCTCGGCCGGTCACGGCGGGCTGCAGTGCTACGCGTGCCATGGCTCCACGCACGCCGAGTACCCCTCGTCGCACGGCAACGACAACCTGCAGAGCACCGCCCTGCAGGGGCACGTCGGCACGCTCGGCGAGTGCGCGAGCTGCCATGGCAGCTCGCCCTCGACGACCAGCGGCGGGCCGCACGGCATGCATCCGGTCGGTCAGGAGTGGGTGTCGCGCCACCCCGATGTCGCGGAAGGCTCCGGCGCGTCGCAGTGTCGGAGCTGCCACGGCTCGGACTACCGGGGCACGGTGCTGTCGCGCGCCTTCGCCACCCGGACGATCACCTCGGAGAAGGGGAACCTGCAACTGTGGCGCGGCTTCCAGGTCGGCTGCTACGGCTGCCACAACGGTCCCAGCAGCGAGAGCCGCAACTCCAACCGCGCCGCGGTGGTCGCCAACGCCTCCGCCGCGACCTCGGCGGGCGTGCCGGTGGCGGTCGCGCTGTCGGCCAGCGACGCCGACGGCAACCCTCTGACCCTGCGGGTCGTCGGGCAGCCGCGCAACGGCACCGCCGGCATCTCGGGGAGGACCGCCACGTACTTCCCGTACGCCGGCGCCAGTGGCAGCGACACGTTCACCTTCGCGGCCTGGGACGGCTCGATCGACTCCAACCTCGGCACCGTCACGGTGGCCGTGGGCGGCGCGCCGGCGTGCGCGCTCGCCTGCACCGCCGCGGTCCCGGCGTCGGCGATCCAGGGCGCTGCGGTCGCCTTCACCGGCTCCGCCACGCCATCCGCGTGCTCCGGTGCGCCGACGATCACGTGGAGCTTCGGCGACGGTAGCGCGACGGCAACCGGCGGCACCGTGAGCCACCCCTACGCTATACCCGGCTCGTTCACGTGGACGATGACCGCGTCGTTGGGCGACGTCGCCTGCTCGCGCAGCGGCAGCATCACGATCTCGGCCGTGGCCTCCGCGCCGCGGATCACCGAGGTCAAGAAGCTCGACAGTCCGTTTCGGATCCAGATCAATGGCTCGGGGTTTCTGGCAGGGGTCCGAGTCTACCTCGGCAGTGATTCCTCTCCCTGGCCGAGCACGTCCCTGCTTTCCGCTACCCGCATTCAGCTCTCGGGATCGACGCTGAGGAGCCGATTCCCCGAGCACGTGCGGGTGACGATACGAGTCGTCAACCGTGACGGCGGCTCGGCCACGTCCAGCTTCACGCGCTAGCGGCTCTGCGACAGCTATACCACGGCCCCGGGGACGAGCATTCCCCGGGGCCGTCTTGCGTTCTCTCCGGCTTGGCTCGTCGGGGTGTCGCCACCCGGTCGCCGACGTCCCCGGATCGCGCAGGGCTGCTCGCGCCTCCTGCGCGAAGGCGGCGCACGCCCGGTCGTAGAGCACTTTGGCCTCCGCCGTCGAGTCGCCGACCGCGGTGATGCCGAACCGCCCGTGGCCGGTGACTTAGAGCCTGTCCGCGAATAGGAGTGGGTCGCGCGCAGGGGGCTTGCGGATCGCAGGCAAGGAGCGAGGAGGAGGGCGATGCTCTTCCATCGGCGACGACGAGCCGCGCAGCATGCGGCCGCAATCCCCTTGGCGCCCTAGGGTTACGAGCGGCGCGGGGCCATCTGCGACGTTGCCGCTCCTCGGCGATGGAGGCACATCGCCGTCGTCGCGGCGCCTGGCACCTGGCCCCGCGGCGCTCGTAACGCGGCCCACCCCTATTCGCGGACAGGCTCTTAGGAGTTCATGTGGAACACGACTCCTGTTTGGGTCGCCTGGTTGCAGTGCAGCCCCTGGCGGATGACCACGTCGAACCGGTCCTCGGGGGTCGCCTGATCATCACTCGCCGCAACCGGCGATGGCGCGGCGCACCACCGCCGCACTCGCCCGCAGAGCTTCCGTCTCGCCGGCGTCGAGCGCCAGCGGAAGCGTGGCCAGGACGCCGGCGCCGCCCACCAGGCGCGGCAGCGACAGCGTCACGTCCGCCAGGTCGAGCGTTTCGGGGGCCGGCGCCGAGATCGTGAGGATCGCACGATGGTCGTGCAGCACGACGTCGACGAGACGGGCGAGGGCGGCGCCGATCCCGTAGTTGGTGGCGTGCTTGCCGGCGATGATGCGATAGGCGGCACTGCGCATGCTGCGGTCGATCTCCTCGCGAGTTTCGGCGGTGAACGTCACGCCGCTCAATCGGCAGAACTCCTCGAGCGACAGCCCCGCGACCGTCACGGCCGACCAGGTGATCACCTCGGAATCGCCGTGCTCGCCGACGACGTAGCCGTGCACGTGCTGAGCATCGACACCGAGGTGCCTGCCGAGCAACGTGCGGAATCGGGCGGTGTCGAGCGTCGTCCCCGAGCCGAACACGCGGCGGGCCGGCACGCCGGCCGCGATCGCGCAGTGGACGGCCATGTGGGTCATCACGTCGACCGGATTGGTGGCGACGATGACGACCGCTTCCGGCGCCTCGACGAGCACCCGGCGGGTCACCGCGCGGACGATCGCCGCATTGCGCCCGGCGAGCGCGAGGCGGTTTTCGCCAGGCGCCTGCGCGGAACCGGCGGTGACGAGGACGACGCGGCAGCCGCGCAGGTCCTGGTAGCCGCCGGCGCGCACCTCGATCGGGTGGACGAACGGCACGGCGTGGAGAATGTCCTCGGCCTCCGCTGCCGCGCGCCGCTCATCGGCGTCGATCAGGACGATCTCGTCACCGAGACCGCGCATCACCAGCGCGTAGGCTGCCGCGGAGCCGACCAGGCCCGCACCGACGATTCCGATGGCCATCCGCTGATTCTCCTCACTTGGAGAGTGCACTACGATGGGTTCCCATTCCCGCCGGCGGTCGGCAGTGCCGGACCTGAGAAGGAATCGCCTGGCGGGGAGGATCGTTGAGAGGCTCGGACTGGTTCGACCCGGAGGGGCCATGACGCACTTTCGCTACCTGATCGTCGGCGGCAGCATGACCGCGGATGCGGCCGTGCAAGGGATCCGCGAGATCGATGCCAGCGGCAGCATCGCCGTCTACGGTGACGAGCCGGAGCCGCCGTACAGCCGGCCGCCGCTGTCCAAGGGGCTGTGGAAGGGGCAGCCGATCGAGGAGATCTGGCGCGGCACCGAACGGCACGGCATCGCTCTCCGCCTCGGCCGCCGCATCGTCCGGCTCGACCTCGACAACCGGCAGGTGGTCGAAACCGACGGCGGCCGGGCGTCGTTCGAGAAGCTGCTGCTCGCCACCGGCGGGCGGCCACGCCGGCTGCCAATCGCGGACGACGGCGTCGTCTACTTCCGCACGGTGGCCGACTTCCGCCGCCTGCACGAGCGGGCCGCCCCGGGCCGGAGCTTCGCCGTGATCGGCGGCGGCTTCATCGGCTCCGAGGTCGCGGCGGCGCTCGCGGCGTCCGGCGCTGCGGTGACCATGTTGTTCCCCGAGCCCGGCATCGGCGCGCGCATCTTTCCGGCCGAGCTCACGAGCGGGCTCAACGAGCTCTACCGCGAAAAAGGCGTCACGGTACTGGCCGGCGAGCGCGTCGCGGCCATCGAGCCGGCCGGCGCGGCGTTCGTGGTGCTCACCGCCGGCGGCCGCCGCGTGCCAGCGGATGCGGTGGTCGCCGGCATCGGGCTGCGCCCCAACGACGAGCTCGCCGCCGAGGCCGGACTCGCCACCGCCGACGGCATCCTTGTCGACGAGCTGCTGCGCGCGGGTCGCCCCGACGTGTTCGCGGCCGGTGACGTGGCCCGCTTCCCGAGCGCCGTTCTCGGCGGCACCGTGCGCGTGGAGCACGAGGACAACGCGCTCACCCAGGGCCGTCACGCCGGCCGGGCGATGGCCGGAAACGCCGAGCCGTACCGCCACCTGTCGTTCTTCTACTCGGACCTGTTCGAGCTCGGCTACGAGGCGGTCGGCGACCTCGACCCGCGGCTCGAGGTCGTGGCCGACTGGCGGGAGCCGCTGCGCGAAGGGATCCTCTACTACCTCGGCGGCGGCCGCGTGCGGGGCGTGCTGTTGTGGGGCATCTTCGGCAGGGTCGACGAGGCGCGGGCGTTGATCGCCGAGACAGGTCCGTTCACGGCGCGCGACGTCCGCGGCCGCCTGTGACAGGCTCCTAGAACTCGAAGGCGACCTCGATGCCGAGGCCGACGAGGAGCGAGCCGTCGCGGCGCTGGTCGAGCTTCTCGCGCGGCCAGCTATAGCCGACGATGCCCTCGCCGAACAGCCACTCGTGGCCGAGCGGGCGCCGGTAGATGGCGTTGATGCCGTACTCCTTCAGCGGCACCTCGGCGCGCGTCTCGCCGCGGACGAACACCTGGCCGGCCACCGCCTGGAGCTTTTCGAGGCTGCGATAGAAGGTGGCCGATGTCCGCCAGTCGACGCCGTCGCTGCCCTCGGAGATGGTGCCGACGGTGTCGATGCGGCCGACCAGGCTCTGGGTGAGGACGCGATCGGCCGCGACGGCGGTGGTGCTGCCGAAGCCGTCGCGGTTCGTCCAGAATACCGTCTCGCGCAGGAATAGCCGCGAGCGCTCCGAGAGACTGATCTCACGGCGGTGGATCCCCTGGCCGAAGATCTCGGGCGCCGAGTTGACGCGAGCTCCGAGTCGGAACGAGGTTGAGTGCTTCTCGTCTTCCGAGAGCGCGTAGCCGACGCCGGCGACAAAGCGTTCCCGGGTGTCGACTCTGAGGAACTGGCTGCGCAGCGCCAGCCCCTCCATGCGGTCCGCGATGAAGTCGTCCCGGTTCTCGCGGGCGACGAAGATGTGCAGCCTCTTCTCGAGCTTTGGCAGGGGATAACGGGCGTTGAAGCGCGCGCCGAGGTGCGTCCCGTCGAACTGAGAGTGGGTCACCGACAGCTCGAGGCGGCCGAACCCGGCCCGCGCCGCGCTCGTGTCGTGGCGTTCGCCGAACAGGCCGTCGAACCAGGCGGTGGCGCTGCACACCGTCTGCGCCAGCCGGAGGCGCGAGTGGTCGACTATCGTGTCGTCGGCCATCTGCAGCAGCTTGCAGGGGTTGGTCTCCTCGGCGCGGCTCGCCGGCTGCTCACCGCCCGGCGGGGCGCCGGGGCTCGGCGTCGGCGCCGGGGTCGGCGTGCCGGGCGTCGGCGCCGGCTGCACCTGAGGGGCGGGTGGCGCCGGAGCCGGCGTGGGTCTGGCGTTGCGGGCGCTGCTCGAGGCACAGGCGGCAACCAGCGTCGCGCTGGCGGCCACGGCTGCGGCCGCGAGCGGACGCCTTCCGAGCAGGCTGCACCGCCGTTCCGGGTAGCGCGACTCGCCTCGGCCTGTGATGTTCCCGTAGCCCAAACGCCAGCTTCCTCCCGTATGCCATCCGTCGGTCGACTTCGTGAGTATAGCCCGCGTCACGCGCGCCGGTGCGATGCGCGGGCTGGCCGGTGCGGGGGTGCCGCTCGAGGGAGTGCTGCGGCAGGGTAGACTCGAGCGGTGCTGCGCGTCCTGCTGCTCGCCGACACCCATCTCGGGCTCGACTTGCCGCAACGGCCACGCGTCGAGCGGGCCCGCCGCGGCGCCGACCTCTTCGCCAATTTCGAGCGGGCGCTGGCGCCCGCGCGGCGCGGCGAGGCCGATCTCGTCGTCCACGGCGGCGACCTGCTGTTCCGCAGCAAGGTCGGCGGCGCTCTCGTCGCGGCGGCGCTCGAGCCGCTGCTGGCGGTAGCCGACCGCGGCGTGCCGGTGCTGCTGGTGCCGGGCAACCATGAGCGGTCGGCGCTGCCGTATCCGCTGCTGGCGATGCACGAGAACCTCCACGTCTTCGACCGGCCGCGCAGCTTCGCCTTCACGATCCGCGGCATGACGGTGGCCGCCGCTGGCTTCCCGTGTGAGCGCGACGACATCGCCGGCGTGTTCGCCGACCGGGTGGCGGCGAGCGGGGGGGGCGGCCGCGCCGACGTCCGCCTGCTCTGCCTGCACCAGGCCGTCGAGGGCGCGACCGTAGGTCCGGCCGACTTCGTCTTTCGCGCGGGACCCGACGTCGTCACCGGCCGGGCGATTCCGGCGGGGTTCGCGGCAGTGCTCGCCGGCCACATCCACCGCCACCAGGTGCTCACCCGCGACCTCGCCGGGCGGGAGCTCGCCGCTCCGGTGCTCTACCCGGGCGCGATCGAGCGCACCAGCTTCGCGGAGCGCGGCGAGATCAAGGGCTACCTGATGCTCGAGATCGAGCCCGATGCCGCCTGTGGCGGTCGGCTGCGCCGCTGGGAGCTGTGCACGCTGCCGGCGCGCGAAATGCGCGTCGTCACGGTGAGTGCCAGCGGTCTCGACGGCCGGGAGCTGCGCGATCGGCTCGCGCGGCTGCTCGCCGCTGAGCCCGAGACCGCGCTCGTCCAGGTCCGGGTCGAGGGCGCCCTGGAAGCGGACGCGGCGGCCGCGCTGCGCGCCGCCGAGCTGCGGCGCCTGCACCCGCCGTCGATGATCGTCGAGCTGCGCTTCCCCTCGGAGCTACGCCTGGCGGGGCTCAAGGCAGCCAGGCGTCACCGAGCTTGACGAAGGGCGAGTGCGACGCCGGAGTCAGCCCGACTGTTCCCAAGGCGGCGGTCGATCGACCTCGTGTTTGACCTCCGACGTCTGGTGCCCTAGCGACGATCGGAGCGGAGCGTCACCCGGAGGATTTCGGCCGGCTGCCAGAGCCGCATGCGCGGTCCCCAGGTGCCGGTGCCGCGGCAGACGATCACCGGCATCCCGGCCACGTCGTAGCGGCCGGCGAGCAGCGGGTAGACCTTGCGGACGAGGTAGCCGAACGGCCAGATCTGGCCGCCGTGGGTGTGGCCGCAGAGCATCAGGGAGACGCCATCCGCGGCGGCCGTGTCGGCGTACCACGGCGTGTGCGAGAGCAGCACCACCGCACCGGCGGGGCGGCCGGCGAGCGCGCGGGCGATCACCTCGGCGCCCTCGCCGGCGCGTCGGCGCGAGGTGAGGTCGTCGACGCCGGCGACGATCAGGCCGGGCCCCGCCTCGACCCAGCGGTCGTGCAGCACCGCGATCCCGGCCGACTCGACGGCGCCGGGGGCCGCGTCGGGGCGCCTATGGAACTCGTGGTTACCCGTCACCGCCCAGACGCCGAGCGGTGCCGTCAGGCGGCGAAGCAGCGGCGCGAGGCCGCCCTCGCCGCCGCCGTGGCCCTCGAGCAGGTCGCCGAGCAGCACGATCACGTCGGGCCGCTCGGCCTGCACCTGGGCGACCCGGGCCGCCAGCCAGCGCTCGCCGAGCAGCGAGCCCGCGTGCAGGTCGGAGACTGCGACCAGCACGGTGCCGTCGAGCGCGGCGGGGAGATCGCGAAGGCGCACCTCGTGGCGGTCGACGACCGGCGGCCGCATCCCCTGGACGAGGGCAATCGCGGTCAGTGCGCCGCCGGCCGCTAGCGCCCAGCCGCGCAGCCGTGGCGCCAGGCGCGGCGCCAGCCACCCGAAGCCGGTGACGAGATCGACGGCGAGCAGCGCCACGGTGAGCAGGAAGAGCGCCGCCATCCAGTCCATGCCGGTGAGCTCGAGCACGGCGGCGAGCGCGCCCTCGCTTCCGTGCGCCAGCAGACGGGCGCCGACGAGCGCGCCCCAGAGCAGCACCCCGGAGGCAACGAGCCAGCGGCGCGGGACGCGGCGCGCGATCGCCGGCACCGACGCGGCGCGGGCGAAGACGTAGAGCTGCATCAGCGTGCAGGCGACGATGAGGACGGTGCCGAACATGGGCTCGCGGCGCGCGA
>CAVRZJ010000004.1:0-22889 GCA_963725705.1 uncultured Acidobacteriota bacterium
CCCGTCGCGGATGGCCGGCAACCCGTGGATGTTCCGGAGCCTTCTCCAGCATGATCACCGCGTCCTCGGTGTAGAACGTGGCGAACTTCGCGGCGTCCTTCGCGGCGGCGGCGGCCGACCACTCCGTGATGGCGGCGCGGATCGCGGCCTCGTCGGCGGCGCGCGTATCGGGCGGCGGCGCCGGCTTGCTCGGGCACATGCGGCGATGGCGAGCGCGGCGACCAGCGAGCCGGCACGAGCGAGAGTGTTCATGGAACCTCCGTTTCTGATTCGGATAGGCCCCACAGAGGGACTTCTATTCCACGGCTCGCAGGGGCCGCGCGGACTCGGCCGCGCTCCATGCGCGCCGGGGTTCCTCGTCGCCCCGCCGGAGCGGGGTTCGTTGGAATGACAGCTTGCCCCACACTGTGTCATTCCCCTGCCTGCGGCAGGGCAGGCGAGCGAAGCGAGGAATCCCGGCGCGCTGCGAGGGCGATCGACGGCGCCACCTTCGGCTCAGGAACGGCAGATCTACCCGAGCGTCCACTCCGCCGAGAGGTCGCGCCACTCCGGGTTTGCGGCCTCGATGAGTGCGACCTTCTTCGCCCGTCTCCATCCCTTGATCTGCTTCTCACGGGCGATCGCCCCGCCGATGTCCGAGGTGGTCTCGAAGTAGACCAGCGTGTGCGCGTTGTACCTCTGCGAGAACGCCTTGGCCGACCAGCCGAGCTTGTGCCGCGCGAGGCGTTGCTCGAGGTTGCTCGTGACGCCGGTGTACAGCACGGTGCGGCGGTCGTTCGTGAGGATGTACACCGCGCAGGTCATGCCGTGATTCTAGGACCGCGCGGCGCTCCATGCGCGCCGGGATTCCTCGTCGCCTCGCTGCGCGGGCCTCCTCTGACCCTGTGTCATTCCCCTGCCTGCGGCAGGGCAGGCGAGCGAAGCGAGGAATCCCGTGGCGTGGAGAGGGCGGTCGACCGCGCTCCAAGCGCGCCGGGATTCCTCGTCGTCCCGCCGGAGCGGGGCTCCTCGCGGCCGTGCGGCCCTGTGTCATTCCGAGCGAAGCGAGGAATCCCGTGGCGCGGAGAGGGCGGGCGACCGCGCTCCAAGCGCGCCGGGATTCCTCGTCGCCCCGCCGGAGCGGGGCTCCTCGGAATGACAGCGCTTCTTGGAGAGGGCAGCCGGCGGCGGTCCGTGCGGCCCTGTGTCATTCCCCTGCCTGCGGCAGGGCAGGCGAGCGCAGCGAGGAATCCCGTGGCGCGCGGAGAGGGCGTTGGGCGACCGCGCTCCATGCGCGCCGGGATTCCTCGTCGCCCCGCGGGAGCGGGGCTCCTCGGAATGACAGCCTGTCCCGTCCGACCGGGCTACACTTCTCCCATGGCGAAGCAGGACGAACCGAACAAGGTCATCTACTCGATGGTCGGGGTGGGGAAGGTCTACGGGCAGAAGCAGGTGCTCAAGGACATCTACCTCGGCTACTTCTACGGCGCCAAGATCGGCGTCATCGGCCTCAACGGCTCGGGCAAGTCGACGCTGCTGCGCATCATGGCCGGCGTCGAGACGTCGTTCATCGGCCAGGTCGCGATCTCGCCCGGGTTCTCCGTCGGCTACCTCGAGCAGGAGCCCAGGCTCGACCCGACCAGGACCGTGATGGACATCGTCAAGGAGGGCGCGGCCGACACCGTCGCGCTGCTGGCGGAGTTCGAGGCGATCAGCGACAAGTTCGCCGAGCCGATGGAGCCGCGACGAGATGGAGAAGCTGCTCGAGCGCCAGGGCGAGGTGCAGGAGCGGCTCGACGCCCTCGACGCCTGGGACCTCGACTCGCGCCTCGAGCTGGCGATGGACGCGCTCCGCTGCCCGCCGCGGCGACCCGTCCGATCAGCGTCCTCTCCGGCGGCGAGCGGCGCCGCGTCGCGCTGTGCCGCCTGCTGCTGCAGAAGCCCGACATCCTGCTGCTGGACGAGCCCACCAACCACCTCGACGCCGAGACGGTGCAGTGGCTCGAGCAGCACCTGCAGCGCTACGCCGGCACCGTCATCGCCGTCACGCACGACCGCTACTTCCTGGACAACGTGGCCGGGTGGATCCTCGAGCTCGACCGCGGCACCGGCTGCCCGTGGAAGGGCAACTACTCGTCGTGGCTGGAGCAGAAGCAGGAGCGGCTGCGCGTCGAGCAGCGCAAGACGGAGACCGAGCGCCAGAAGACGCTGCCGCGCGAGCTCGACTGGATCCCTTCGTCGGCCAAGGCCCGCCACGCCAAGGGCAAGGCGCGCGTCAACGCCTACGAGCGGATGCTGCAGGCGCACGTGGCCGAGAAGGCGCCAAGGAGCTCGAGATCCTCATCCCGGCCGGGCCGCGACTGGGCGACTCGTCGTCGCGGCCAACGGCGTGGCCAAGGGCTTCGGCGACAAGCTGCTGTTCGAGGGCGTGAGTTCTCGCTGCCCCCGGCGCGAATCGTCGGCGTCATCGGCCCCAACGGGGCGGGCAAGACGACGCTGTTCCGGCTGATCGTCGGCGCGGACACGCCCGATGCCGGCACGCTGCGCATCGGCGAGACGGTGCAGCTGGCCTACGTCGACCAGGCGCGCAGCCTCGACCCCGACACGAGCGTCTGGGAGGTGATCTCCGAGGGGATGGACGACTCATGCTCGGCAAGGGCGGATGAACTCGCGCGCCTACTGCGGCCGCTTCAACTTCACCGGCGCCGACCAGCAGAAGAAAGACGGGGTGCTCTCCGGCGGCGAGCGCAACCGCGTCCACCTGGCGCGCATGCTCAAGTCGGGCGCCAACGTCCTGCTGCTCGACGAGCCCACCAACGACCTCGACGTCAACACGCTGCGCGCCCTCGAGGCCGGCCTCGAGAACTTCGCCGGCACGCGTCATCGTGTCAGCCACGACCGCTGGTTCCTCGACCGCATCGCCACGCACATCCTCGCCTTCGAGGGCGACTCCAAGGTCAACTTCTTCGACGGCAACTTCAGCGAGTACGAGGAGTGGCGGAGGCAGACGCTGGGCGATGCGGCGACACGGCCGCATAGGATTACGTATAGGAAGTTGACGAGGTAGGCCCTTTAGGCCCTTGTTGAAGGCAGGCGAGATGCTATGGGCGACGACGAACCTAGTCTAATCGCGTTTCAGGGTAACCCAGAGCGTTCCAGGGCGTTCCACGAAGCAGGGCACGCAGTCGTCTGCGTCCTCGAGGGCAGGACCCTTCGTAATGTCTCGGCAGAAGGGAGCACCCGGATCTTTGAGCCGGAAGAGAATTGTACGAACAACTTCTGGGGTGTACGCGTGGCGCTGTGCTGGGTTTGTGGCCGAACACATTCGAGTGGCGACAAGGAGCCAATTTCGCTCCAGCGCATGGCGACAGGGCCCGGTACGCCAGGGCTAGAACACGACTTTAAACGCGCGCGTCGGCTCGCAGTAGAAGCATGCATCCCCCTTCGACTCCCGAGGCAATTCGAGATTCCTGTCGAGCAACTGGAGGAGGTCAAGCTGATGTTGCAGGCGTATTGGCGAGCCGTCGAGCTCGTCGCTTCTGAGCTTATCGGCCGGCGAGCTCACCGGCGAGCAGGTGGCCGAGCTCGTGGGATTGACTTGACCTGATCTATGGGTGCTGCAGTTGACGACCGTACGATCTTCGATTTCAAGGTGCCCCAGACATTCGGCCTCGGCGGCTGGCGTGGAGTATCGTGAGATGGTGTCTTACGGTACCAGTCGTGATTCGAGAGAGGTGCCAGGTACGTAGTTGCGGAATTGTGGGCATGAGAAGAGGAAAGAACCGTCAGCCACGCAGAGTGCGGAGGGACCGGGCGACCTTGCGACAACTCGGCAACTACGTACCTGGCACTCGTCCTTGCGGTACTATGTCCTGGGAGGGCGACGTGATGACGATCCCTGAACGCATTGTGATCGATCCGGCGATCCTCGCCGGTAAACCCGTCGTGCGGGGCACGCGCCTCGCCGTCGAGTACATCATCGACCTGCTCGCCCAGGGCTGGCCGGAGGCCGAGATCCTCGCGAACTTCCCGGGTCTGACCCACGACGATGTCCAGGCCTGCCTGACTTACGCAAGCGCCGTGCTGAAGGCAGAACGGATCTACCCCCTCGGCGACGCCCGGACCTGAGCGCCGTGCGCCTGCTCGCGAACGAGAACGTCCCCGGAGCCGCGATCGCTGCGTTGCGCGTCGCCGGACATGACGTGGCCTGGGTGCGGACCGAGTTGCCCGGCGCGAGCGACGAGGATGTCCTCGCGCGTGCGCAATCAGACGGTCGTCTTCTCCTCACCTTCGACAAGGACTTCGGCGAATTGGCTTTCCGCCGCAAGCTTCCCGCTGAATGCGGCATCGTCCTGTTTCGCATGGCCGCGCCGTCCGCAAGGGAGCTCGCCCAGACTATGGTCGCGGCCCTCGCCAGCCGCTCGGACTGGTCCGGCCACTTCTCGGTCGTCGAGGAGGACATGGTGCGAATGGCGCCGCTCCCGGACCGTGACAGATGATCGCCAGCTCTGGGCGTTGATCGAATCTGCCGAAGTGCCCTGCGGTTCCTTCGGGCCGACCAAGCCACACCGGATCACATATCGCAGACGGGTGCCGGATTGTTGCCTGGCGTTTCCGGGTTGTTGTGATGGCCATCGGCGGAGCCTGCAGAGTCAGCAACGCCGTCGCGTCCGGCTGCAACAGCGGAGACCGGCCGGGCCCAGGTGTAGGCATGCGCGCCTCATCATGTCCAGGTAGCCCTGACGAGCCTGGTCCGGCGACGTCCCGAACCGGGCCAGGGCCAGCCTGACGTCTACGAGCAGAGGGACCTCGAGGCCCGCGAGCTCGCGGTGCCCGCTCCACGGGTACTCGGCAGGATCGCTGACGAGGCCGGCGCTGACCGGGTTGAGGTGGACGTAGGCCACGGCGCGATCGAGCGCCGGCTGACGGGGGAGTGACCGCGCCCGGCACCTGGGCATCCACAAGGAGGCGGTCGGCCCGCCCTCGACGAGCTGTCTGGAGGACGCGAAGGGCACCTCGCGCGTGCGAACCACCAGGTGGTAGTGGTTGGACATGAGACACCAGGCGAAGACCGTGAACCGGTCGCACTCCCTGGCCGCCAGGACGCGCTCCACGAAGCTCTCGACCTCGTCAGGATCGAGGAATGGGCGCTCTCCGTTGGCGACGCGGTTGGAGACATGGAGGAATCCGCCCACGGTTGATACTGCGGGAAGTCGCAGCATGACACTACCCTCTTTTTTCCGCGTGGACGGTGATGCATGGTACCACGAGGGCAGGTGTCGGGCACGTGTCAGGCGTCGGGGAGGATCGGATCTCCTGATTCGGCGCAGTGATGGGAACCTGGTACCACGAACGTGAGAGAGGTGCCAGAGAGGTACCAGGACCGCCACTTCTGACACTTCCGACTCTGCGCAGCTCCTGACCAGGTCGAGGTCGCGGGCGCCTCACTCCTGTCCTTGGGTGAAAGTGTCAAATGTGTCGGTCCACCGATTATCCACGTGAAGTCGGTCTGCATCGCCTCCCCGGGCCGATGCTCCTGCGCGAAGTAGACGTCCTTCGGCGGTCCGTGCCGTGCCCGCCACGCCCGCGCCCGCCGCTGCAGGGTCCGGACCTGCCCAGGGTGGTAGCGCTCCGGCGATTTTTCCAGCAGCTCCTCGAACAGCGTCTTGGCCTCCAGCTCCGGCGCCTCCTCACGTTTGGCCTCGATCTCCGGCCAGTCGTGCGCGAACGGGTTCACCCGCGCGCGCCAGCTCCGCTCGATCTTCGTCTCCGACGGCAGCCTGCCCAACGAGAGGTACCGCGCCGCCGTGTTGCGGTGCATCCCCGACCTCATCGCGGCAAACCCAACCTTCCCGTGCTTCGCGTGCTCTTCCATCAGTCTCCTCACCTGTGCGTCCGTCAAGATCACGCCTGAGCCCCACGGCGCGCCTTCGGGCACCATCGGTCAAACGCTCAAACGGACCACCTCCCTTGCACAGGTGTAATCGTCGCTACCGCACAGGTGTAATTGTCGCTGGGCAGGCCGGCGCATGGGTACCGTCTATCACCATCGCACCATTCTCGCCATCCCGCCCAGGCTCGGACGTCAGTGTTGAGACGCTCGCCGGTAGAATAGTGTGATCGTCATACACGGTACCCATGTGGCGCCAGGACCACCACTTCTGACATGTGCGCGCCGTGTGTGATGTCCGAGCCCCGCACGGTAGGCGCGGGAGGCCGAGTTGGTCTGAAGGTGTCAAAGGTGGCGGTCCTGACACCTATCAGCATGGACGGGCGGGGTTGCGGGCGGGACAACGTCATCGTCGAACGACTCTGGCGCTCCCTCAAGTACGAAGAGATCTACCTGCACGGCTACGGCTTTGCGTCGAGAAAGTCGTTCACCATCGGGACGATGATGGACATGCGCTGCATCAATGTCACGTGAGTGGTGTTGGGCAAGATGGCCAATCGCGATGCGGAGCGCGGCTTCATGTCGCCGTGGATCTCGCCACCCTTCAGGCGAAACATCTCCGCGACGTGCGCGAGCCGCACGCCGTCAGCGTCGCCGTGGATGAAGAACATGGGCGTCGTGGTGGCCTTGAGCTTGTCGGCTCCGAAGTCGTACCCTTTCGAGGCCGTGGCGACGATTCGCTGGACGAACTTCGGAAAGTCGTCCGGAGTCGGACTCAGCTTCTTGTACTCGGCCTCGATGGGCGAGCCTTTGAAATCGTCCGCCGTGAGTTTCGGGATAGCTTCGAGCGCTTCCGCGATCATGCCGTCACGGCGGAACGTGGACGAAATGATGACTACCTTTCGCACTTTGTCCGGATGGCGGATCGCACACTCCATCGCCACGGCTCCGCCCATGCTGTAGCCGATAAGGTCCGCTCGCGGGATCTTGAGATAAGTGAGCAGTGCGGCCACGTCGTCGGCGAGGTTTTCGTAGGTGATATCTCGTGGGATGTCCGCCGTCCGGCCGTGACCCTGCATTTCGACGGCAATGACTTTCCGCGTTTTGGAGAGCTCGCCGATCCACCCGGCCCAGTTGTTGGTGATGGTCATGAAGGCGCCGTGAAGCAACACCACCGGTTCGCCGCTGCCGTGGACTTCGTAGTACATGTTGAGTCCATTGACCGGCGCGTAGCCCGTCGTTGGCTTCTGCTGCGCCGACACGTCAGTCGCCACGAGCGTCATCACGAGGAAAGCAGTTGTCCGCATGCTGGTGTAGTTCCGTTTCATCTAAACCCTCCGTGCAAACTTGCCCTGGGCACTGTTCTTACGCTAGCGGCCGGCCACACGCTTCCTTTGGTGGATGGACTGGCTGCGTCATGTTGTCTCTGTGCTTGATCCCAGGCTGACAAGAAGCTCGTCGAGTTGGTCGAGCGCCTCGGGCAGCGCGCCCGTCGATCCCGAGTCAACCGCTTCTTTCGAGGGATAGAGATCGTGCACGACCAACAACGTCTTGCCGGCGTTTTCCTCGAAGGTCACCGTGGTGATGGTCTTGCCGTCGTCTCCTTCCTCATTGGTCCAAACGAGGCGTGAGTGCGGTGTCACTGCGAGGTACGTGCCGAAGAACTCCATCGTCGAATCTTCGTGGGGAAACACCAAACGATACTGCCCCCCGACGCGAACATCCATTTCGCAGGAAAGCAGGGTCAGCCCAAACGACTTCGGGACCCACCACCTCCTGAATAGTTCTGCCTTGGTCCACGCCTCGAACACGAGCCGCGCAGGAGCGTTTACGGTTCGTGTGACGACGAGTTCGCGCTCGGACTTCCGTTCCACTGTCGTGTGGTTCTTCATGGGGGTGGCCTCACTTTCTCTTCTTTCGTCCATTGCCTCTTTCCTTCCGTGTTAGTTCCTCGACAACGTTGTCCAACTCGTCGAAGCGTTCGCTCCAGAGCTGGCGGTACCGCTCGATCCATGCCGCCTCTTCTTGCAGTCCGAGGAGGCCGAGCCTGCAGGTCCGCACGCGCCCGACCTTCTCCGTGGTGACGAGCCCCGCTTGCTCCAAGACGCCTACATGTTTCTTCATGCCCGTGAGGGTCATGTGGAACCGCTCGGCAAGGGCCGTGATCGAAGCGTCCGCACGCCCAAGTTGCTCGAGAACGCCGCGTCGGGTGGCGTCCGAGAGCGCGCCGAACGAGGTATCGAATTGGGTTTGAAAATACTGAACCATGTGGTTCAGTATACAGCATGGCGTGACGGCATGCAATGGGGCTGAGGACCGCTTCGTTGCCGGCGTTCGCGGTAGTCTCTTATGGGTGTCAGGACCACGACTCTTGACATTTCCTCCGCCAGGACGCGCGCAGAGACAGCAGAGGCAAGAACGACGGTCCTGGCACCTACCCTGGTGATACACGGTACCTTTGCCTTTTCTCGCGGCCGATCGTCGACGCGCTGCGCGAGTGGGCGTATGCGACCAAGCCGGAGCCGCTGCCGCAGAGCTCGCTCGGCAAAGCGACCGACTACATGCTGTCGCTCTGGCCCGGGCTGACGAGGTTCCTTGTCGATCCCCGGGTGCCGCTCGATAACAACGCGGCGGAGCGCGCGCTGCGCGGCCTGGTGGTGGGCCGCAAGAACCACTACGGCTCCCACTCGAAGCAGAGAGCTCAGGTGGCGGCGATCCTGTTCACGCTTTTCGAGAGCGCCAAGCTCGCCGGCGTGGACCCGCATGCCTACGTGCTCGAGGCCGCCCGCCGAGCGATCGCCACGCGCGGCACGGTCACGCTCCCCGTTGATCTGATTTGGGCTGAGCGGCTCGAGCGCGGATTCCCATGCATTCCCGTCTAGCACACTTCGTGGCTTCGACCAGACGCTGACCATGCTGCCACGATCTACAACCCAGCCACGCCCCGTCAAGACGGGCTACGGCGAGGAGTTACGCACGAAGGCATGTAGCCGTATCGGTACAAAGGAAGGCCCCGCGGATGCGGGGCCTTCTTCTTGAACGCTGCTCGATCGAGGTTTCGCCCAGCCGGTTAACGCACTTTGATCACGACCTTCCCTTTCGTGCGTCCAGTATCGACGTAGGCCAGCGCCTGGTTGGTCTCCTCGAAGGGGAAGACCCGGTCGACCACCGGCCGGATGTGCCCGGCTTCGATCAACCTGGTGATCTCCCCCAGCTGTTGGCCGCTGGCGGTCATGAAGTGGAAGGCGTAGCTGGTGCCGCTGCGCCTAGCCGCCTTCCGGATGCCGTGACTGAGCAGCCGCATCACCAGGCCGACGAAGCCGTTCACGCCACGCAGCTTGGCGAAATCGGGGTCTGGCGGACCGGCGATGCCGATCAGCTTGCCGCCTGGCTTGAGCACCCGCAATGATCGCTTCAGCGTATCCCCGCCCTGGGTGTCGATCACCAGGTCGTAGCCTTTCAGCTTGGCGGAGAAATCGTCCTTCCTGTAATCGATGACGATGTCGGCGCCCAGGCCCTTCAGCATGTCGGTGTTGACCGCGCTGGCGGTGGTGGCGACCGTGGCGCCGAAGTGCTTGGCCAACTGAATCGCGATCGTGCCGACGCCGCCCGAACCGCCGTGGATCAGCACCTTCTGGCCCCGCTTCAGTCCGCCTTTCTCGACCAGCGTCTGCCATGCGGTCAGTGCCACCAACGGGATAGACGCGGCCTCCTCCATCGACAGGTTGGTCGGCTTGAGGGCCAGCGAATCTTCTTTGATCGCGATGAGTTCGGCAAAGGTGCCGATGCGGTCGTCGTCTGGCCGCGCGTAGACCTCAGCGCCTGCCTTGAAGCGGCGCACGCGTGGGCCGACGCGCACCACCACGCCGGCCAGATCAGTGCCCAGGATCAGATTAAGGGTGCCAGGTACGCAGTTGCGTAGTTGTGGCAGGGTAGATGGCGGGAGCGAGGGACGCCGCGGCGGGCGTCGAGGCGGCGCAGCGAGGATCGGGAGTCTGCGGCGAAGCTCGACAAGCTAGACCGGCGGCTCGCCACAGGGGTCAGATATGCGGCACGCTGAGAGGCACCTGGGAGCTAACTACGCAACTACGTACCTGGCACGCATCCCGGATCGTGAGCCGGAAGGGAGGGAGACCCAGCTTGGCGGACAGGGCGCTGCCCGGGGTGAGTCCGCCGGAGCCCGGTTCTTACTGAGCGGGCGGGTCTCTCTGCCTACCACGCGTGGCCCCTAATCACGACTTGCCTCCGCCGAGACGCGATGGGTGGTCTCTCGCGCTCTGGGGGAGTGACACGATCAGGGAGCGGTGCAGCTCCTGACGGTCCTCACCCCAACGCCTCCCGCCCGGCGGTGAGGCGCCGGCTTCGCGCCAGTGAGTATCATTGGGGGTCTGCCGGTACTCGCGGACTGGAAACGAGGGCACCCCGATGACCAAGCGTGTGATGGTGGCGTTGACTGTTTCGCTGCTGGCGACGGCGGCGCTGGCACAACTGTCGGAGCCGTACGCGAGCTGGCCGAAAGGCCCCGAGGGGTTTCTGCTCACTAAGCAGGAGGCGAAGGAGTACGTGAAGCTGGCGTCGGACGCCCAGGCCCAGGCGTTCATCGACCTGTTCTGGGCCAAGCGGGACCCCGACCTCGACACCGCGGTCAACGAGCTCAAGGTCGACTTCGACACGCGGGTCGCGGCG
Organism: uncultured Acidobacteriota bacterium; assembly: GCA_963725705.1. Taxonomy (GTDB): domain Bacteria; phylum Acidobacteriota; class Thermoanaerobaculia; order Thermoanaerobaculales; family Thermoanaerobaculaceae; genus CAVRZJ01. Next base: position 10,556 of record CAVRZJ010000004.1, read on the forward strand.
GCGGACACGCAGTTCGGCGCGGAGAAGCTGCGCGGTGCGCTGAGCGACCGCGGCCGGACGCTCCTCGTCCTCGGGCCGCCGAGCCGCCACACGTTCGTGCCCGCCGGCAGCCCGGTGCAGGGCGCCCCCGGCGAGGTGCAACAGCCCTACATGGACCAGGGCAACACCGAGGTGTGGGAGTACAACAGGGACAAGCTGCCGCCCGACGTCAAGTCGGACTCCGTGCTGTTCGTGTTCGTCGAGACGCGCGTCGGGATGAAGGACTTCCCACTCGATCGCAGCGACCGTCGCAACGCCCTGGGTGTCAAGCTGCTGGGCTCGGCGCCCGAGCGCCTGCTCCTCCACCCCGAGCTCACCGAGGTGCCGAAGCTCGGGCTGCTCCCGGGCTCGAAAGCGGCCAGCGCCGCCCAGCTCGCGATGCTGACCGCCGAGCCGCGCCCGTGGCCGGAGGGCACCACGACCTTCACCACCACCGGCTTCGCCACGGTCGGCCTGCGGCCGGCGTGGGTCTCCGTCCGCGTTCCGGCCGGCACGCCGGCGGCGAACGAGGCGATCGGCCACGTGCGCGCCGCCACGGGCGACACGGACGTCGGCTCGTTCGTCGCGCCCGTCAACCCGCTCGAGGTCGGGAGCGACAGGGTCTACGAGTTCGCCCTCCCGGTGGGCGGCGGCGCCTGGAAGTTCGACCTCGCGCTGCTCGCCGCCGGGACGCCGGTAGCGGTCGGCGCGATCGACGTCGTGACAGAGGAGGTGCCGAGCGAGGGCACCTACCTCTCGCCGCTCTACTGGGGGACCGACGTCCGCCAGGAGACGCAGGCCCATCGCGGCAACCCGTTCAACGTGGGCGGCTGGCACGTGCTGGTGCACCCCGCCGCGGAGTATCGGCCGGGCGAGACGATCTCCTACTTCGCCTTCGCGGTGCGACCCCGTCTCGACGAAGCGGGCCAACCCACGATCACCGTCGGCCTGTCCGTGTACCAAGACCAGCGCAAGCTGAACGAGCGGCCGGCGGAGCGGGCGAAGCTTTCGCGGCTCAGCGACGATTTGTGGATGTGGGGCAGCCAGCTCCCCTTGGGCATCTTCCGGCGTTCGGGCAGCTACCGGCTCGAGGTGGTGCTGGCCGACACGCCGAGTGGCGTGAGCCGCACCTTCTGGATTCCGATCACGATCGAGGTGCCTCCGCCAGCGGCCGCCGCAGCGAAGCCGTGACCCACCACGAGAGGTGCCAGGTACGCAGTTGCGTAGTTGTGGTACGGTCCTACGTGGGAGCTGGGGATGCCGAGGCGGGCGAGGGTGTTCGTCGAGGGCCTGATCTATCACGTGTACAACCGAGTGGGGAGAGGCGAGGCGCCCTTCCGACTGGATGACGAGGCCGACGCCTTCTTCAGCCTAATGCAGGACATCAAGCGGCGCGATGGGTTGACCGTCTTCGCGTGGTGCATCATGCCGAACCACTACCACCTGGCCGTGCGGACCTCGAGCGTACCGTTGTGGCGCTCGATGCGACACCTGCAGCACACCTACGCCCAGGCGTTCAACCGGCGGTGCAAGGTGCTCGGCGCGCTGTGGCAGTCGCGGTACAAGGCGCTCCCGGTGACCGAGCAGGCTTCGCTGCTGCGGTTGCTGGCGTACGTTCACCTCAACCCGGTGGCGGCGAAGATGGTCGAGGAGCCGGGCGAGTACCGGTGGAGCGGACACCGGGAGCTGGTGCGGAGGGTGCCGGGTGCGCTGGTCGACGCCGACGCGGTCTATGCGCTGCTTGGAGGGACGCGCCGTCAGGCGGTGCGAGCGTACGAGAGCCTGCTGCGCCGTGAGGAAGAAGAGCCATGGATAGGAACACGGGTGGCGGCGCTGCCGTGGTGGGGCGGGACACCCCAGGACGAGGCGTGGCCGGGAGGCCTCGATCCGCTGGGACGGAGCGCGGGGTTGGAGCGGCTGCATCTGAGTGCGGAGGAGTTCGTCGAGCGGGTCGCGCCGCTCGCGGGCGTGACCGCAGAGGAGCTCGGGAGTCGAGAGCGGGGAGTGACGTTGGTCGAGGCCAGGGAGCTGATCGGCGGGCTGGCCGTCGAGCGTTGGGGAGTGCAGGTGAAGGCGCTGGCTGAAGCGCTCGGGAAGAGCCGGGACGGCGTGAGTCTCTGGGTGAGGAGAGCGGCAAAGCGGCGCCGCGAGGACGGGGAGTTTGCCGCGAAGCTGGATGAGCTGGACCGGCGGTTGGCCAGCGAGGTGAGCGAAGCTGCCCGCTGACTGGCTTCCAATCGCCAACTACACAACTACGTACCTGGCACTTCTCCCGTCGCGCCGCGACCGGTCTGGCCGCCGCCAGATCTCGCCTCGGCCGTCCCGACCCTCGACCGCGTTCAGGAAACCGGACAAGAATCCAATGAGCCGGATGTTGATCCCTCTGGCGGCGATCAACCGCTGTGTCGGGGCCGGCACACCGATTGCGACGGTTGTGTACGTGAATTGGGCCTCACGGCTTTCATGGTCTTGACGGTTTGGCTCAGGAGCAGGCCCATCCCTCCGGTGCATGGCGCGAAGCCAGCCATGGTCGACGCATCGAGGGCGAGCGGAGGAGGAAGTGGAGGAAGCGATTTTGGCGTGGAGAAACACGGTTGGGTCGGCGGCGCGCTCGTACCGGGCGCCGCGGCTGCGACGTCGCACGAACGTCCTCGCAGTCTGCCGCGTTTCAAGAACGGTCCTCACCCAGCGAGCGGCCGCTGCAACTCACCTGGCTGCCTTGACACGTCCTCCGGCCGGAGTACCATCGGTGCAGCGTAGAAAGGAAATTGCTATCCCCGTCGGTGTCGTGACAACTTTTTTCGGACGGGTCCCACAAGGCGCAGGGGCAATGAACCTGAACGTGTGAAGGAGGTTGCGCATGAGGAGGGTCTTCTTCCCAGTCCTGCTACTGCTGGCGGCGGCGCTGCCGGCGGTGGCGCAGGTCCAATACGGCAGGGTGTCCGGCACCGTCGTCGACAGTGGCGACGTGGCGCTGCCGGGGGCTACCGTCACGCTGGCCGGACCGCTGATGCAGGGCAGCCGCGTGGCGGTCACGGATGCCGAAGGTCGGTACCGCTTCTCACTGGTACCTCCAGGCGGGGGGTACGCGCTGAGGTTCGAGCTGTCCGGCTTCAGCACGCTCGAGCGCGGCGATCTCACCATCGTCCTCGGCAAGGACTCGCGCATCGACGCCAAGATGGCGCCCTCGCAGTTCACCGACACCATCACGGTCGCGGCCGACTCGGTCATCGTCGACACCACGCAGTCCACCGTCGTCACCTCGGTCGACTTCAACCTGATGGACACCATCCCCAACGCCCGCTGGTACCAGGACATCATGGAGACCGCCCCCGGCGTCAAGCCCGGTAACAACCCGGGAGTCGCGGGCGGCGCGGGCTCCTCGAACGTCTACATGATCGACGGCGTCGACACCACCGACCCGCGCACCCAGACCTGGGGCACCGCCCTCAACTACGACGCGATCGCCGAGGTCCAGATTCAGACCGCGGCGTTCCAGGCCGAGTACGGCCGCGCCACCGGCGGCATCCTCAACCTGGTGACCAAGTCGGGGGGCAATCGGTTCTCGGGCACGCTGCGCTACGTGAAGCAGGACTCCGGCTGGGCGGCCTTGCGTGGCATCGACAAGGAAACCGGTAAGCAGAAGACCGGCGCCGCCGGCACCGACGAGGCCCGTCCGATCCTCGCCGTCGGCGGCCCTGTCCTCAAGGACAAGCTGTGGTTCTTCGCTTCCTACGAGAAGCGCGACAACAGCCGCGGCTACTCCGTGTACGCCACCGAGGCGGACAAGGTGGCCGGCATCTTGACGCAGGGCAGGACCTCCTACACGGGTCGCTACCTGTCGGGCAAGCTGACCTTCCAGCTCAACCCCAACCACAACATCGTCGGGTTCTACAACGAGGACCCGATCGAGCTGCGGCCGCTGCGCGCCGGCTGGTACGGCTCGAGCTACAACCCGTCGATCGAGCAGTTCCAGTTCCAGGGCGGCAACAACTGGTCGCTGCAGTGGACCGGCGTGCTCTCGTCCGCCTTCTACATGGAAGCGAAGTACCAGGCCCACGCGCAGGAGCTCAACGTCTCGCCCGACACCCCGGCCTGGAACGTCGAGCCGTACATCTACAACCTCAACACCGCGTACTACTCCGGCGGACCGTACTACGAGTACACCTCCGACCGCTCGCGCGACGGATTGCTGCTGACCACAAACTACTTCCTGGACCGGACCGCCAGCTCGCACCAGTTCAAGGCCGGTCTCGAGTACCTCGGCCTCAAGCCGAAGTCCGGCAACGTCTACAACGACCTCGGGTACTACCGCATGCGCGGCACCGCCCCTTACTACTACACGATCTACACCGACCAGTCCGGCGCCACCAAGAAGCCCCAGGACTACTACGCCCTGTACGTCCAGGACCAGTGGCGGATGGGCAACCTCACGCTGAACCTCGGCGTGCGCGCCGAGATGACCGATATCAAGAACAACGTCGACAAGTCCGTCTACAAGGTCTCGCTGGGTGAGACGATCGCGCCGCGCCTCGGCTTCGCCTACGACCTCAACGGCGACGTCATCCGCGGATCGATCGGACGCTTCTACAACCTCGCCAGCAACTACATTTCCGACTACTTCCAGGAGACCCCGGGCCAGAACGTTTTTACCCGCAACAACTGGAACGGCAGTTGCGCCGTCGACGGCCGCCAGGTGTGGACCTACGGCGCGTCGTGCTGGACGCAGGCCTACTCCTACGAGACGGGCTCCACGGCGACCCTCGACCCGAACCTCAAGCCGGGCTACGTCGACGAGGCCTCGCTCGGCTTTGAGAAGCGGGTGTCGAGCCAGTTCGCCGCCTCTATCAACTACGTGTGGCGCGAGCAGACGCGCGACATCGACTGGTACGACCCGTCCGGCTACGGCTACTACTACATCACCAACACTCCGAAACAGGCGATCAAGGACTACCCGGACGCCGGCCTTCCCAACAAGATCTTCCAGTACCAGGCGATCACGCTCGAGGTGCGCAAGCGGCTGGGGACGGAGGGCATCCAGGCCTTCGCCAGCTACACCTACAACCTGAAGGACGACGCCTGGGAGACCGCCTGGCGCAACGTGGGTGCCTTTACGTTCACGTCACCTGAGAGCATCAACAAGCTGTGGTACGGCAAGAACGGTTCACGGAGGTTCTTCAAGGTCGGCGGCTCCTACACGATGCCGTGGAAGACGATCGTCGGCCTCAACGCCTTCTGGGAGTCCGGCGGGGCCTACACTCCGTACACCTACGAGGGAGCCTCGATCACGGCGATCCCGCTCGCCCAACGTGGCTCGCTCAACGTCGGCTCCAACTGGGAATCCGACCTCTACATCGAGCAGGGAGTGAAGCTCGGGCCGGTCGACATGGCCGCCTACATCACCCTCTTCAACGTGTTCAACAATCAGCAAGTGCTCGGACGCGGAGCGAACGCGGACGTGGCGTCGTCGTACAAGCTGCCGACCTCGTGGCAGGGTCCGCGGAGCTACCAGCTCGGCGTGAAGCTGCAGTTCTGACCTGACGCCGCGATCGTCACCGGGCCCGGGGGTGGCCGCCCCCGGGCCCTTTCTCTGCCCCCGGTCGCGCCGCAGTCGACGCCTCGACGCCGGCCCCGCGGGCCCGACCACCGCCGGCGGACCGCCGTCACGTGGATCCTCCGTCCGTCGTGGAGCATTCCAGTAGTAAGCGGGACGCGCGTTGCACCGTGGGGAGCGCGCTCCGCGCACACTCTCCTGGCAACGCTTCCAAGAACGCCGGCGCCGAGCGCCGGCCCCACAAGCTCTTCCGCCGACGGAAGATCCGCGTCAGCGGGCGCGCCCGCCCAGCGCGTCGAGCTGCCTTTGCACTTCGCGGTCGCCGGGGTCGAGGCGCAACGCGTCGGCGAGGGCACGGCGCGCGCACGCCGTGTCGCCGAGAGCCAGGCAGGCGGCGGCGAGGTTGCGCTGCGCGACCGGCTCCCCGGGCAGCAGGCCGACGGCGCGCTCCAGGCACTCGCGGGCGAAGGCGAGGTCGCCCCGCTCGCCGGCGAGCGTGCCGAGGTCGAGCCACAGTCCTCCGCTCCCGGGGTACCGCTCGGCGGCGCGGGCCAGCACCGCGCCCGCGCGCTCCGGCAGTCCCATCTTCCGGTACTCGCCGGCCACCCGCGAGAGCGCTGCGGGGGGGTCGCCCAGGCCGAGGTCGACCGCGCGCCACAGCTCGGCGTCGGCCTCGTCGAGGCGCGCGGTCAGGCGCAGCACCCTGGCCAAGGCGTAGTGCGGGGGCGCATAGCTCGGCTCGGCCGCGATCGACCCGCGAAACGCCGTCTCCCCGGCGGCCAGGTCGCCGGCGTCGGCGCGGGTCAGGCCGAGGTTGTGCAGGCGGCGCGCCTCGAGCCGGCCCACGTCCGCGGTCGGCTCGGCGGCCGGCGCCGGAGGCGGCGTATCGCCACCGCCGTCCCCGCCGACGTACCCCAGGGTGCGCAGCTTGGCCATCTCCTCCTCGCGCGCCGCCGCGGGGAGCTCGACCGCGGCCGGCGGGACGACCGGCGCGAGCGCGGCGTAGCGGACCGCCGGCAGGGCCGCGCCAGCCGTGCCGGGCAGCCACTCCGGCGCCCGCCCGGGCAGGTCGTCGCCGGGCGGCAGGCCGGCAAGCGCGAGCAGAGTCGGAAGGATGTCGAGCGGCTCGATGCGCCGCCGCGAGCGGTCGGCCGCGACCCGCGGCCCGGCGGCGACGAACAGCGCGTCGGGCCGGTGCCAGTAGACCGCGGTCGGCGTGTGCGCGCCGGAGGCGACGGCCGGGCGGTCCGCCCCCCAGGTGAACCCGTGGTCCGAGAGAATCACCAGCGTGTCGCTGGGGGACATCCGCGCGACGACCGTGCCGAGCCAGCCATCGATCTGGGCGTGATAGCGGTCGACCACCGGCCCGAACCGCCGCGCCCGGTCCCCGGCACAACTGGCCGTCGCCGGCGGCCGGCACGCGCCGAACAGGTGGCCGACGGTGTCGGTCCCCTCGATGTACGCCAGCACCATCTGAGTACCCCGCTCCAGCTCGGCGTCGGCGATGCGCTCCACGGTCAGGGTGGCGGCCATCAGCCGCGCCGCACCGCCGATCGGATGGTCCCACGCCGCCGGGCCGGACGGGATGGTGTCCAGCTCCGCCTGCGTGACTGCAAGCAGCGGCGCGAGCATCGTCGGCGTCACCCTGCTGCCGCGCACGGCCAGCCGGCTCGCCCGCGCGGCGGCGTCGGGGGGGTCGACCAGCCCCGCCCGCTCCTCCTCGAGCCCCATGAGCTGCTCGGTCAGCCGATCCGAGTAGATGGCGCACTCCGGCGGCGCGCTGGCCGGGTAGGTCGCCCACCAGCCGATCACCGCCGAGGTGCGGCCGGCCGCGGCCGCCATTTCCCACAGCGCCGCGACCTTGCGTGACAGGCTGGTGACCGGCTGGGGCTGCCCGGTGTCGGCGTCACGCTCGACGAAATCGAGCACGCCGTGCACGTCGGGCGGCTGGCCGGTGGCGATCGTCGTCCAGATCAGCGGCGACAGCAACGGCGGCCGCATACGGACCGTGACCTGGGCGGCTCGGGAGAGCAGCCGCGCGAGGTTGGGCATCACGCCGCGGGCGGTCAGGTCGTCGACCAGGCCCCAGTCGAGGCCGTCGAGGCCGATGACGATCAGCCGCCCGCGCGCCGGGGCGCGCCGCGCGAGCCGGTCGCGCGCGAAGGCCCTCGCCAGCTGCGGCTCCGGCTCGGCCACCACCTCCACGCCGGCAAGCGCGAGCGGCGCGAACGCCGCCGTGAGGGGCGACTTGAGGTCGATCGGCGGCGCCTGCGGCCCCGAGGGGAAGATCTCGCGCCAGGCCCGGCTGCCCTCGAGCGCCGCGGCCGCCCCCGCCGAGTCGGCTCCCACGAGCGGGCCGAGGCGCGGCTCGAGCCACGCGACCCACGCCGCCTCCCAGCCCTGCGCGCGCACGGCGGCGGCGTCGACCGGCAACCGGCCGGCGCCCTCCAGGCGCACGCGCGCCCGCCCTGGCATGGTCGACCCGCCTGCCAGTGCGAGCCGCAGCGGCACCTCGAGCACCGCGGCGCCGCCCTCGCGGGGCAGCGTGACCCTCCGCGCGAGCGGAAGGAACGACAGCGCCGTCCCCGTCGGCAGCAGGCGAACCGCCCCACCGAGGCGCGCGACCACGGCGACGCGGTGGTCGCCGGGAGGCACGACCGAGAGGGCGGCGACCGCGGCCCCGACAGCGACCGCGATGGCGACGATCCTGGCAGCGGCAGGCCGGCCTGGGCTCATGGTTGGGGATTGTACACACCGGTCCCCGGCCGCGGCGCGAGGTTCGCTCCCGTTCCGGCAGGTAGAATGCGCCTATGTCCCTGCGCGCCTGGCTCGGGGTTGCCGCGGGCGGCCTTGCCGCCGTCGTCCTCGTCGCCCTGAGCGTGGTGCCCAGTAGCGGGCAGCGGGCGATCGTCGCGGTGTCGCGGTTCGGCGCGGGCGTTCGCCTGCTGCCGCCGCGGCTGGCGTGGTCTCCGCTGCCGCTCGAGCGGCGCATCGCGCTGCCGCGCGACGGCTCGGCCGCTGTGCTCGCCCTGCCGGTCGTCGTGCCGCTCGCCGCGGGCGGTACCCTGCCGGCCGAGCTGCGCCTCTATCTCGACGGCGCGGGCCCGCTTCCGGTCGACGCCGCCGCCGTGCGCGCGCAGGGTTGGGAGGCGGCGTGGCGGGAGCGGCTCGAGCGCTCGCTGCGGGTCGGGCCGGAGGAGACTGCCGCCGCGCTCGCGACCAGCCCGCTGTGGCGCGACATCTTCCCCGACACGCCGGCCGTCGCCGCGCCGGATGTCACGGCGGCGCTGGCTGCGGAATTCCGCACCCCGCACCTAGCACGGGCGGTGCTGTTTGCCACCGACGATCCCGTCGCCGTCCGCGCCGCGGCGCGCCGGGCGCTCGCCGCAGGGGTCGAGCGGCGGGGCCGGCTCGTCGTGCTCGGCCTCGACGCGCTCGACTGGGCGCTGGTCGACGAACTAGTCGCGCGCGGCGAGGCGCCGAACCTCGCGCGGCTGGTGGCGCGGGGCGCCCACGCGGTGCTCGAGGTGCCGGCGCCGCTGATCTCACCGGTGGTCTGGACGACCTTCGCGACCGGCCAGCCGCCCGAGATGCACGGCGTCCTCGACTTCCTCGAGCCCGACCCGGAAGGCGGCCCCCCGCACCCGGTTTCGGCCGCCTCGCGCAAGGCGCCGGCGCTGTGGGAGATGGCATCGGCCGCCGGGCGTTCGAGCGCCGTGATCGCATGGTGGGCGACGTTTCCGGCGGAGGCACCGCCGGGCGGCGCCGTCTACTCCGACCGCCTCACCGAGCAGCTGCTCGGCCTGTCCGCCCGCACGCCGTTCCTGGCCGACCCCGCGGGGGCCGAGCAGATCGCCGCCAAGCTGGCGGTGAGCGCCGCCGACGTGACGCCGGCGACGCTCGCGCCGTACGCCGCCGTCGGCGACGCCGAGCTGGCGCGCGTGCGCAGCGGCCAGGCCGGCTGGGATGACCCGATCGGGGGGCTCGCCAAGCTGGTAGCCGCGACGCTGACGGTCGAGCGGCTCACCGACCAGGAGCTCGCGCGGGGCACCGAGGTCGTGCTGTCGTACCTCGAGGGGACCGACACGGTCGGCCACCTGTTCGGCGCCTACCGGCCGCCCGCCCTGCCCACCGCCGACCCGGCGCTGGCGCGGCGCTTCGCTCTCGTGGTCGACCGCTACCACGCCGCGATCGACGCTTGGGTCGGGCGCGTGGCCGGAGCGCTCGGGCCCGACGACACGCTGGTGATCGTCTCGGACCACGGCTTCACCTGGGGCGCCGACCGACCGCGCGTACCTTCCGGGGCTCACACACCGACCGCGGTCTACTGGCACCGGCCGGAGGGCATCTTCATCGCGGCCGGGCCGGGCATCGCCCACACGCCGGAGCGCCGGCGGATGCACAGCCTCGAGGTCGCGCCGGCGCTGCTGGCCCTGGCCGGCCTGCCTCGCGGCGACGACCTGCCCCGCCGGTGCCCCGACTGGCTGCTGGCGCCGGCGAGCCGGGCGCCGGCAGTGCGCTGGGCAGCGCTGGTGCCGCGGGAGGCGCCCCGCCGGGTCGAGCTGCCGGTTGCGGCGCGGGAGGAGGAGCTGGCCAAGCTGCGCTCCCTCGGTTACCTCGCCGGCGGCGGAGGCGCGGCGGAGCGGGCCGCGGCCTCCGGCCCGGCGGCCGCCTCGTCGCCGCCCGCAGAGCCGCAGGCGCGTTTCGACCGGGCGGAGGCGCGCCGGCTGACCAACCTCGGCACGAGCCGCGCCTCCGCGGGCGAGTGGGTGGCAGCCGAGCGGGCGTACCGCGAGGCGCTCGAGGCCGACCCCACCTACCCTGCGGCCCACTACAACCTCAACCTGATGCTGCGCAACGCCGGCCGCCGGGACGAGGCCGACGCCCAATTCTGGTGGGCGGTCGAGCTCGGCGTGGCCGACCGCGCAATGGCTGTGGTGCGGCTGGCGCTCGACTACCAGCAGCGCGGCGACGCGAAGAAGGCCGAGCAGGTGTTCGCCGAGGGGCGGCGCCGGCTGCCCGACGCAGCCCTAGTGTGGCTCAACTCGGGCGTGTTTCTCGGCGAGCAGGGCCGCGTCGAAGAGGCGCGCGCGTGCCTCGAGCGCGCGGTCCTGCTCGCGCCTGCCAACCCGGCGGCCCACAAGAACCTCGGCGTCTCGCTGTTGGCCCTCGGCGACCGCGACGGCGCGCGCCGGGCGCTCGCTGAGTCGCTGCGCCTCGATCCCGCCCAGGCCGATGTGCGCCAACAGCTCGACGCGCTCGGCCAGTGAGCGGGCAGCCGGGAATCTCGCGACCGGCTCAAAGGGTGCCACAGAGCGGCACGGTGTAGCGGCCGGTGGGCTGACTGACGCAGATCGAGTTGTGTCTGTCAAGTTCTGCAAAATGGAGTCATGGGCGCCAGTCGTCGTAGGGGCTGTGGGAACGGCGGGACGAGCGCAGCGAGATCCGCGGTTCCCATAGCCCGTTCTTGGTCATGCCGCCGCGTCCAGGCGGCGTAGTGCCTCCTTCTTGTACTCGCGCAGATCGCCCATGTTCATGTAGCGGGTGTCCTCGATCCAGTTCTCGTGCATCTCCACGGCCAACGCCCGCACCAGCCGCAGGCAGCTCGCCTCGTTCGGGAAGATCCGCACCACGTGCGTGCGCCGCTTGATCTCCTCGTTCAGCCGCTCCAGCATGTTGGTTGACTTCAGGTGCTTGTGGTGCTGCTGGGTAGCCGGTAGAACGTGAGGGTCTCCTCGATGTTGACCTCCACCCAATCGCACAGCTTCGGGTACTTGGTCTGCCACTTGTCCAGCCACGCGGCCAGGTCCCGGCGCGCCTCGTCCGGTCGGCGGCGGTCGTACAGCCACCGCAGCTCCGTCAGACAGTCGTCATCGCCGCGTCGCGGCAGGTGGTCCAGCGCGTTCCGCAGGAAGTGCACGTAGCAGCGCTGCCAGGCCGCCTCGGAAGCGACCTCCGCGATGGCCCGCCGCAGCCCCGGATGGTCGTCGCTGACCACGAACTCCACCCCATGCAGACCGCGTTGCCTCAGGTCGAGCAGGAACTCCTTCCAACTGGAGGCGCTCTCCCGATTGGCCAGCTCCACTCCCAGCACGCACCGGCGCCCATCCCAGTTGATCCCGATCGCGATCAGCACCGCCCGCGACCGGATCACCCCGTCCTCCCGCACCTTCTCGTACCGCGCGTCCAGGATCAGGTACGGGTACGGTTCCTCGAGCGGCCGCCGGGCGAACGCTCCAGCTCCTCGTCCAGCTTCTGGTTGATCGGGCTGACGGTCGAGGCCGAGAACGAATGACCGCACAACTCCTCGGTGATCGCCTTCACCTTCCGCGTCGACACCCCCTGGATGTACATCTCCGCCAAGCGCCGCACACCAACGCCTTCTCGCTCCGCTGGTACCGCTCGAACAGCTCGGTCGAGAACCGCCCTGCCCGGTCCTGCGGCACCCGCAGCTCCAGCTTGCCCACCCGCGTCACCAGCGTCCGACCCGGAGTACCCGCTCCGATACCCAAGCCGGCCGTCCGTCCGCTCCCACTTGCTCGCCCCCACCGCCTCCTCCATCTCCGCTTCCAGCACCTGCTGGATCGTCCCTCGCAACAGCTCCCGAAACACATCGTCCGCCAGCAACGCCGCTTTCCAGTCAACCTCACTCCGCGTACTCTTCCTCCGGGCCATCGGTTCCTCCCTTGGGTCTCCTTGGTCGGGTCGACCCCAAGTGCTCATTGGAACCCATGGCCCTCTTTTGCAGACATTCCGGGACAC
>CAVRZJ010000005.1:0-21102 GCA_963725705.1 uncultured Acidobacteriota bacterium
GGCGTGCATCGGGTACGGGGCGGTGTTCACACTGCTGGGCGTTCTCCTACGCAACCCGGTGATACCGGCGCTGCTGCTGCTGGGCTGGGAGGGCGTGCTGTTCCTGATGCCGCAGTTCCTCAAGCAGCTCTCCGTCGCCCACTACGTGGCCTCGCTGGTGCCGGTACGCCTGGCCGCCGGCCCGCTCGCGGTCCTCGCCGAGCCGACCTCGCCGCTGCTCGGCGCCGCCCGGCTGCTCGCGCTGGCCCTGATCGCCGTGTTCATCGCGGCCCGCAGCGCCCGCCGCCTCGAAACCAGCTACGCGACGGATTAGGCGCCAGCGGAGGTCAGTAGCCTGGTTCGCACGTGTGAGCCGGGTGCGTGCCCCCCACCCTGGCCCTCCCCCGCGTCCGGCCTCTGGCCGGCCGGGGGGAGGGGACCGGGTCGCATCGCGACGGCATCCATGAGGGCCTCGCAGCGTCGGTCCCTCCCCCTGGAGGGGGAGGACAGGTGGGCGTGGACGATGTCACCCGCGACGCCGCGCGCCAATGCAGGGCCGGCGCACAGGGCGCCGCGAAGCGCGAGACAGGAGCATTGCCGCTGTAAACTCGGGCCATGAGCGTGGCCGGGGCCGGCAGACAAGGTGCCGTGATCGTGGCGCGCGGGGCGCGCGCGGTCGAGGCGCTGCTGCTCGCCGAGATCGGCGCTCTGGCGGACGCGGCGCGGCGCGACCCGGCGCTACTGGCGCGGCCCGTGGTCGTCGTGGTGCCGTCGCGCAGCCTGCGCCTGCACCTGTCGGCGCGTCTGGTCGCGGCACGCGGCGCCAGCGCCGGCGTCGACATCGTCACGTTGCACAAGCTCGCTCACGACATCCTGGCGGCGGCCGACGAGCCGGAGCGGCGCGGTGCGCCGCTGTTCCCCGTGCTGGTGCAGCGCGCCGCCCGGGCCGAGCCGGCGCTCGCGGGTTTCCTCGAGCCGCTCGCCGACGGCTACGCCGGCATTGCCGGCACCGTGCGCGACCTGCTCGACGCCGGCCTCGAGGCGGCTCACGCCGACGCGCTCGACGAGCGCCTCGCCGAGCTCGCTCGCACCGGCGAGGACGCGGCGCTGGCGCGTGCGCGGGCGATCGTGCGGGTCGCCGCTGCCGTCCACGGCGAGCTGGAGGCGCTGGGTGCCGGCCGCTCGTCGACGCTGCTGCGGCGCGCCGCTGACCTCGTGCTGGAGGACGCCGAGCGCGCGCTGCCGGCCCGCGCGGTGATCATTCACGGCTTCGCCGAGGCGACCGGGATCGCCACCGACCTGCTCGAGGCGCTCGTCCGCCGCTGCGGCGCGCGCGTCTTCATCGACGAGCCGCCCGACCCGCTCGCGCCAGGGCGGCCCGACCTCGGTGCGGCGTTTGCCAAACGCCTGCGCGATCGCCTCGCCGGCTATGCCGAGGAGATCGACCGCACCGGCGACGCCGATCTGCCCGGTGCTGGCGCCTTCGGCCTCCGGCGCGCCCCGGGCACGCTCGCGGAAGTGCGCGCCGTCGCCGCCGACGTGCGGGCGCTGCTCGACGCCGGCGCGCCCCCGGAGTCGATCGGCGTGGTGGCGCGCGATCTCGGTGCCGTGCAGCTCGCGCTGCACCAGCACTGCGACCGCCTGTGCATCCCATACTCGACGCTCGGCGCGCCTGGGCTGCGCGGTCCCTCCAGCCGCCGCATCGAGGCGGTGGCGGCGCTGCTCGCGGAGGGCGGCGCGGCGCCGGTCGACGCCTGGCTCGACGTCGCGTTCGGCGCGGACAGCGCCGGCATCGGCGACCTGCGGCTGGCGTTGCGCGTGCTCGGCGCCGCCACGGTCGCCGAGGTCGCGGACCTGCCGGTCGAGGCTCGGCTCGGCGGCTCGGCGTCGCTCGCGCTCCCCGTTCGCCGGGGGTTCGAGCCGGTCGAGGAGAACGGGGAAAGCAGGGACAGCAGCGAGAGCGCCGAGGGCGCCGAGGATGAGCGCACGCAGCGGCCCACCCGCCGCCGCGTGTCGGCCGGACGGCTGCAGCGCGCCGTCGATGCCGCCAGCCGCTGGTGCCGCGCCTGGGCCGCGCTGCCGGCGCGCGGGCCGATGCGCGCCCACGCGGCGGCGCTGCGCCGCCTGCTCGACGACGCCGTGCGCTGGCGCCCCGACGGCGACGGCGGCGACGCGGTGCGCGAGGCGCTGGCGAAGCTCGTGGCCGAGCTGCCGGCCGACCTCGACCTCGATCGCGAGGAGGCGCTCGATCTCCTTCGCGACGAGCTGCGCGATGCCGGCCGCGTCACGCCGGGCGGCGCGGGCGCCGGCGTCCAGGTGCTCGGCGTCGTCGACGCGCGCGCCCGTACCTTCGCGCATCTCTTCGTGCTCGGCGCCAACCGCGACGCGTTCCCGCGCCCGGTGCGCGAGGACTGGCTGCTGCCGGACCGCTTGCGCGCCGCGCTGCTGCCGCTGCTCCCGGACATCCCGCTCAAGCGCACCGGCCACGACGAGGAGCGCTACCTGTTCGCGCAGCTCCTCACCGCCGCGCCGAACGTCACCGTGTCGTGGACCGAGTGCGACGACGACGGCAAGCCGACGCCGGCGTCGCCGCTGGTCGAGCGGCTGTGCGACGGCGATCACGACCGGGCGACGCTGCTGCGCGATCTCTACGCCCCCGGGGGCGTCGGCGACCACGCGCCGCGCCCGGCGCACGAGCACGCGGTGCTCGCCGGGCTGCTCGGCACCCGCGAGGGGTTTGCCGCCGTACTGCCGGTCGCGCTCGCCGCGCACCTCGACGCCGCGGATGCTGCCGCCGTCGCCGCGGCGCGGGCGCTCGCGCTCGCCGAGCTCGACCCCGACCGCCGGACCGCCGACGGCCGCCGCCGCGCGGTGTTGCCCGGCCCGTACTTCGGCTTCGCCGGCGCGGCTCCGGCGGGCGTCGCCGATCCGCGCGCCGGCGACGTCTGGGTGACCGCGCTGGAGGGCATCGCCCGCTGCCCGTGGCAGATGTTCCTCGGCCGGCTGCTGCGGCTCGAGCCGGTGCCCGACGCTGGCGCCGAGTTGCCGGCGCTCTCCGGCGCCCTCGTCGGCAGCGTCGTGCATGCCGCGCTCGAGCGGATTGCCGGCGTTGCCGGGGGCGACGCGCCGCGCACGCTCGCCGAGGTCTCGGCGGCGGCGGCCCGAGCGGTGCCGTGGCCCGCCGAGGACGAGCTCGAGCGCATCCTCGCCGCGGCCGCGGAGGAGGTGCTGCGCGAGGAGGGGCTGGCGCTGCCGTTGCTGGTGCGCAGCCTCGCCGGGCGCGCGCGGCCTTACCTCGACGCGGCGCACGTCGCTGACTTCGCGGAGGCGGGGGCCGTCGAGGTCGCCGGCGTCGAGACGGAGGGCCGCGCGGCGGTCACCGACGCTGCCGGCCGCCCGCGGCGAATCGCCTTCCGCGCCGATCGCGTCGACGCCGCCGCGGGCGCGCTGCGGCTCACCGACTACAAGACCGGCAAGGGTTTCTCGAGCGCGGGCAAGGAGGAGAACAAGCGCAAGCCGCTGCTCAAGGCGATCGCCGGCGGACAGTGGCTGCAGGCCGCCGCTTACGCCGCCGCCGGCGGCGAGGTCGCAGCCGGCCGCTACCTCTTCCTCAAGCCCGACCTCGCCGACGCCGCGCGCGCGTTCGTCGCGACCGCCGATGCCGAGCTGCTGGAGACGTTCCGGCGGGGCGTCGTCGACCTGCTGGCGCTGCACGACGCCGGCGCCTTCTTCCCGCGGCTGGTGACGCCCGACGGCAGCAAGGAGAACCCGGCGTGCGGCTACTGCCCGTTCCGCGAGGCGTGCCTGGTCGGCGACTCCGGCGCCCGCCGCCGACTGCTGGCGTGGGCGCCGGCGGCCGGTGAGGGGAGTGACGCCGACGCGCAGACGCTCGCGGCCGGGCGGGTGTGGCGCCTGGGTGAAGGTGAGGGGGCCGAGTCAGGCGGCGAGGGAAGCGCATGAGCGGCGTCCGTCCCGACGCGCTCCGCCGGGCCGATGCCGAGGCGCGCCGCGCCGCACAGAGCGTCTTCGACCGCGCGGTCGTGCTGGAGGCGGGCGCCGGCACCGGCAAGACCTCCGCGCTCGTGGCGCGCCTGGTGTGCTGGAGCGTCGGCCCCGGCTGGGAGGGCGCCGCCGCCGAGCTGGAGCGGGCCCAGCCGGGGAGACCCGAGGCGCCGCACCCGGACCGCATCGCCGCGCGCGTGCTCGAGGGCGTCGTCGCCATCACCTTCACCGAGGCGGCCGCCGCCGAGATGGCGGGGCGGGTCGCCCGTGCGTTCGCCGCCCTCGGGCGCGGCGAGATCGGCGAGGGGATCGACCGCGCGGCGTTGCCGGAGGATGCGGAGGCGTGGCGAGAGCGGGCGAGGAGTCTGCTGCTGGCGGTCGACCGGCTGCGGGTGTCGACGATCCACGCGTTCTGCAACCGCCTGCTCGCGGCCAACCCCGCCGAGGCGGGTGTCCATCCGTCGTTCGCCGTCGACGCCGACGCGACGCGTGCCGACGAGATCGTCCGCGCCGCGGTCGGCGCGCGGTTGCGCCGCGAGGCGCACGGCCCCGAGGCCGACGACCTCGTCACCCTCGCCGCCAACGGGATCGGCCCCGACCGCATCGCCGGCGCGCTCGCGGCGCTCGTCGCGGCCGGAATCCCGGAGTCGGCGCTCGCCGCCGACCCGTTCGGCACCGAGCGCGTCGCGGCGCTCGCGGTCGCGTTTTCCAAGCGCGTCGTCGCTCTCGCCACGCTGCTCGGCGACCGCTTCGCCGGCCTGAAGCGCGCCAAGACCGCTATCGCCCTCACCGACGCGCTCGGCGCGCTGCAACAGGCCGTCATCCTGAGCGCAGCGAAGGACTCCGGCGCTCCTGCAGGTCCGATGTGGGGCGCGCGCTCCGCGCGCGCAGCCGGCGCAGAGCTCCAGCCCCACGTTGACGCTGCAAGCGCGGGGGAAGCCGGCGCGAGCGCCGGCCCCACAGTGGCGCTCCCGAGACCGTGACGCTGGTCGACCTGAAGGCGCTCGTTGCGGAGCACCTGCCGGCGAAGCTGCAGAAGCACCTGCAGGGGTGGGCCGCGGGAAAGCTCGGCGTCGAGGAGCGCGCAGTCGCGGGCGACAGCGCCGGCGAGCTCGCGACCGCCGCTCGCGAGCTGGCGGCTCTCTGCGCGCAGATCGAGAAGTCCGACGAGCCCGTGCTGCGCGCCGCCTGCCGCGTGCTGGCGCCGTTGCTCGCCGAGGTCCGCCGGACGATGCGCGAGGCCGGCGCTCTCGCCTACGCCGACCTCCTCGGCCGCTGCCGCGACCTGCTCGTCGAGCACCCCGAGGTGGCGGCGCGCGAGCGCCGCGCCATCGACCAGCTCGTTGTCGACGAGTTCCAGGATACCGACGCGCTGCAGTGCGAGATCGTCGCCGCACTCGCCCTCGACGGACCCGACGCCGAGCGACCCGGGCTGTTCCTGGTCGGCGACCCCAAGCAGTCGATCTACGGCTGGCGCAACGCCGACCTCGCGGCCTACGAGGCGTTCGTCGACCGCGTCATCGCCTCGGGCGGCGTCCGCCACGCGCTCTCTGTCAACTTCCGCTCGGTGCCCGCCGTCCTCGACGAGGTCGAGCGCTGCCTCGGCGAGGTGATGGTGCGCGACCCGAGGTTTCAGCCGGCGTTCGAGCCGCTGCTGGCGTGCGAGGCCAAGCAGGGCGACGCCGGCTTCACGCGCGGCGGCCGCGCACCGGTCGAGCACTGGATCATCGGCGACGGCGCTGCCGCCGCGGCCGGTGCGGGCGGGGAGACCGCCGGCGACGAGCCGGCCGGCGCCACCGAGGTCGAGGCGCGCGCGGTCGCGGCCGACGTCGCCGAGCTGCACGAGCGCGAGGGCGTCGCCTGGTCCGAGGTCGCGATCCTGATGCGCGCCACCGGCGACCTGCCGACCTACCTGCAGGCGTTGCGCGACGCGGGCGTACCGTACGCGGTCGAGCGCGACAAGACGTACTACCGGCGCCGCGAGGTCCTCGAAGCGTCGGCGCTGGTTCGCGCCGTCCTCGACCCCGCCGACCACGTCGCGCTCGTCGCCTGGCTGCGATCGGCGTCGGTCGGCGTGCCCGACGCGGCGCTGCTGCCGCTGTGGGCGCGCGGCTTCCCCGACCTGATGACCGAGCTCTCGGGGCCAGACGGCGGCACGCTCGGTCGCCTGCGAGCTGTGATCGCCGCCGCCGCGGTTGCCGCCCCTGCGGTTCCGGGTCTGGAGCGCATCGCGGGGTGGGAGCATTCGCTCGCCGCCGCGGTCGAAACGCTCGCGCACGCGCGCCAGACGTTCGCCACGCGTCCGGCCGCCGAGCTCGTCGAGGAGCTGCGCACCGCCACGCTGATCGAGGCCACCGAGGCGGCGCGGGTGCTCGGCGTCTACCGCCTCGCCAACCTCGACCGCTTCTTCCGCGCGCTGCTCGACGCGCTGGAGGAATCCGGCTCCCACCCGCAGGCGGTGCTGCAGGCGCTGCGCCGCGCGCTGCGCGACCGGCCCGACGCGGAGGAGGCGCGGCTGCGCGACGCCGCGGTCGACGCGGTGCGGGTGATGACGATCCACAAGGCGAAGGGGCTCGACTTCGGCCACGTCTACCTCGTCCAGACCGGCCGCGGCATGCCGAACGAGCGCCTGCTCGAGGCGGGCGCCGCCCGGGTCGGCGACGCGTGGGAGCTATCGCTGTTCCGGCGGCCGTCGCCGGGATGGTGGAGCGCCGCTGCGCGCACCCGCCGCGTCGCCGAGGCCGAGCTGGTGCGCACGCTCTACGTCGCCATGACCCGCGCCCGCGTGCGGGTGGTCGTTTCCGGCGAGTGGCCCGAGCTCGCCACCGGGAAGCTCGGCGCGCGGCCGTCGCACCTGGCGCTGCTCGCCCGCCGGCGCGGCGGCGTGCCCGACGTCCCCGCGCTCGCCGCCGCCGCGGAGCAGGGGAGCCGGGGCCCGCTCGCCTTCGGCGGCGCGTCGTGGTCCGTCCCGGCGGCGGCAGCTCCCGCCGCTCGCCGCCATACGGCGGCCGAGAGCGCGCTGCTCGCCGACCCGGCCGAGGTCGCAGCGCAGGCCGGCACGCTCGCGCGCCTCGCCAAGGAGGCCCGCGCGCACATGCGGCGCCCCTGGTCCGCCCCGGCCTCCGCCGAGGCGCACCGCCTGTTCGACGAACCCGACGACGACGAGACGGCCCCGCACCGCCGCGCCCGCCCCAAGCACGACGGCGGCCGCGACGTCGCCACGGCGGCCGGCACCGCAGTGCACCGCGTCCTCGAGCGCCTCGACTTCTCCGGCGACATCGCCGCGCAGCTCGGCGCCGCCCGCCCCGCCATCGCCCGCCAGGCTGCGACCCTCGCCCCCGCCGTCGACCCCGAAGCAGTCGCCGACCGCGCCGCCGCCATCCTCTCCCGTCTCGCGTCCTCGCCGCTCTTGGCGCGCCTCGCTGCCATCGCCCCCCACGTCGTCGCCCGCGAGCTCCCCGTCCTCCTCCCCCCCTACGACTCCGGCATTGCCGATGTGGGGCCGGCGCTCCGCGCCGGCTCTGCCGAGGCGCCAGATGTACTCCCGGACGTCGCCTCCGACGACGGATGTCATTCTCCTGGAAACCCCGCCGCTGGACGGCCCTCGCTCGGGGGCGCGGGCGCCCTCGCCCGCGCCGGCGAGGGCGCCGGCGCCCCCGAGAGGACTTTCATGGTTCCGGGTGAGTCAAGGTCCGAGAAAGACAGCCTCGCCGAGACCGCCGTCGCCTTCATCGCCGGCGCCATCGACCTTGTCTATCGCGACACAAGCAGCGGCGAGCTTGTGATCGCCGACTACAAGACCGACGACGTCGCCAGCGAGGCCGACCTCGGCGACAAGGTCGCCAAATACCGCTCCCAGGGCGCCGTCTACCGCCGCGCCCTCCAAACCGCCCTCAACCTCCCCGCGCCGCCGCGCTTCGAGCTGTGGTTCCTCTCCGCCATGCGGGTGGTCCCGCTCGAATGACGCCGGCGAACGACGACCGCACCGAGGTCGTCGCCTCGCGGCGCCTCACAGCCGCGGCGAAGGCGTGGCTGTGGCCGGCGCTGCTGCTCCTGCTCGTGCTCTCGCTTCGCTTCTACCGCCTCGGGGCGCCGAGCCTCTGGGTCGACGAAGGGTACAGCCTGCAGGACGCCCACACGCTGTCCTCCGAGGCTACCTATCGTCCCCTCTACTACCTCCTGCTCCGCCTGTGGGCGCCGCTCGGCACCGGCGAAGCGTGGCTGCGCGCTCCATCGGCGCTGAGCAACGCGGCCGCCGTGCTCCTACTCTTCTTCCTCGCCCGCCGCCTGGCTGGAGCGCGTGTGGCCGTGCTGGCGGCGCTCATCATGGCGCTGTCGGCCCAGGAGATCGACCACGCGCAGGAGGTGCGCATGTACGCGCTGGGCGGGCTGCTCTCGCTCGGCGCCGTGTCGCTGCTCTGGCGCTGGCACGAGCGCCGCCGCCTGCCGAGCCTCGCCGGCCATCTCGCCGTGGCCGCGCTGGCTCTCGCTGTGACGCCCGCGGCGCTCCTGCTGGTCATACCCGCGGTGGTCTACGCGGCGTGGCGCCAGCGCCGCGAGCGGCGCGACCTGGCGAGCCTCGCCGGCGCGTGGCTGGCGCTGCTCGCGGCACTCCTCCCGCTGGCGCCGGCCGCGACCGGTGCGATCGCGCGGATCGGATCGACGCGCCGTCCGTCCGCGTGGCCGCCTGTCGTGGAGCTGGCCTACCTCCCGGCCAAGCTGCTGATCTCGCCGATCGGGTTCCTCGCGAACGCCTCGGCGATGACTGCGTTGTTTGGCGCATTCGCAGTGTGCTGTCTCGCTCTGCTCGCGCTGGCGGCACTGGCGCGCAAGCGTGGGCCGGCGTCGCGACAGGGAGCGCTGCTGGTTCTCTGGTTCGCGCTGCCGTGCGCCGTCATGTTCGTCGTCGCGCGAACCGTGATCCCGCTGTGGACGCCGCGCTACTTCCTGGCTCTCGGGCCCGTCCTCTATTTCGCGCTGGCCCTCGGCCTCGATCGCGCTATGCAGCTCGCGCGGGGCGCGGGCTTGGCGCTGGCAACCTTCCTGCTCGCCGTGCTGGCCGTCCGGGCGGCGTTCTACTTCCTGGAGCCGCAGCGCGAGGACTGGCGGGCCGTCGTGGCGTACGCGAATAGCGTCGCCATGCCGGGCGACGTCGTCTGGACCGGTGGGCCGAGCGCCGCGGTCATCTGGGCGTTCTACGATCGCTCGGGCCTGCCAGCCCGTGAGCTGTGGACCGGCGGCGCGGTCGATGCGGATTGGCAGCCGCGAGGCGCGGCCGAGGGAACTCCGCCGCACCACCGCGGCCGTATCCTGCTCGTTCTGCGGACAGCGCAGCGTGTCTCGGAGGTGCTGGCGCTCCCCGATCTCCCCGATCCCGACAGCCGCCTGCTGGGCTCCTTCCGCTCCGGTTGGGTGACCGCCCTGGTCGTGCTCCCGGGTGACGCACCTTCCCGCCAGCACTGAGGCGGCCGAGAGGGTCGGGCCGGGATCGAAGCTCGCCGCCGGCAGCTTCGTTCCTGCCGCTGCACCGTCGCTGCCGATGACGAGTGCTTCTGTGGGGCGCGCAGCCGGCGCGGGTGGAGGCGTGCCCGGCAGGTCCGCCGCGCAGGGCCCGCCTCTCGGCGCCTTGTCGCGGTCTTGACACCACCTCCCGCAGGCCTAGACTCGTGCGCAGGGACAGCCGCTTCCAATCGTTCGGGTCGCTCGCCATGAGGAGGTCAAAGATGACCCTCTACACGTCCGAGCCTGTGGCAAGCCACGCAAACTGGCCAATCTGCCCGGTCGAGCTACGCCGGACGAGGGACTGGCCCAGCTTCGCTCGGGGCGATCTCTTGCTGCTCGCCCTCGCGCTGCTGATTGCCATGGCGGGGATAGGGGAGGGGGATGTTCTCACCAATGACTTCACCCCGTGCTGGGGTGCGCCGCAGGGGCCGGCCATCACGCCAGCGGTGGGCCGTGCCCTCATCGCGACCTCGTCCAACGGCATGGACTTCCAGCGCCCGACCGATCCGGAGCTCGCCCTCGTGGTCGATCGCATCGGCGTCCCCGATGCGGTGGTGCTTCCCAGCGGGAGGATACTTCTCTACTTCGTGGCCGGGTGCAAGTACTACGACGGCGCAGAGCACAAGACCGACGAGATAGCCGTAGGGGTTTCCGATACGAACGGGTCCGACTGGGTCTTCAAGAACGTCGAGTTCACCGGTGTTCCCGGGGACCTCAGCCGGGCCGTAGATCCGAACGTCGTGCTCCTGCCCGGCGGGGAGCTCTCCCTCTTCGGCACCATGTGGGTCGAGCACGATTCGAGGTCCCGAATCTACTCCTTCCTCTCCACGGACGGCGGCTTCACGTATGCATTCAACGGCCTGAGATACGACCCGGCCGGTTCTCCCGATGGAGTCCTCGATCCGGAGAACTACCGGTTCAGCGACACGAGCTGGGAGATCCTCACGGGCGGAGAGTGCGGGCACGGTCTGTCGACGGACGGTGGAAACACCTTCACGTGCCTGGGGCGGTTCACCGATGCGGCCGTAGTCCATGAGGTGTCGGTTACGGATTTTCCAGGAACCTACCGGGCTTACAGTCCCGGCGACGGTCGCGCTATCAAGAGCTACCACGCCGACACAGCCCCGTGGACCACGTGGACGCAGGAACCCGGAGAGCGGCTGACACTCGACACGACCTCCACCATGGAGTCGTGCGAAGTGGTCTTCCCGACAGTGGTGAAAACCGCGAGCGCCGGGTATCTCATGTTCTACCAGACGACCATTCCAGGGTGTAGCTGCCCAGGCGAAGACATCGTGTGCGCCCTGAAGTGCAGCGCGAGCGCGGCGCCGGAGGGCGGGGGCGCGCCGCTGCAGGTCCAGTTCACCGGAACCACCAACGCCGT
Source organism: uncultured Acidobacteriota bacterium (assembly GCA_963725705.1). Taxonomy (GTDB): domain Bacteria; phylum Acidobacteriota; class Thermoanaerobaculia; order Thermoanaerobaculales; family Thermoanaerobaculaceae; genus CAVRZJ01. Next base: position 10,868 of record CAVRZJ010000005.1, read on the forward strand.
GGGGTGGGATCCCGTCCCGGCGTACTCGTGGAGCTTCGGCGACGGCGGCACCTCGACGGAAGCGAGCCCACAGCACACCTACACCGCGGCCGGCACCTACGACTGGACCCTCACCGCCACCGCCGGCACCGAGACGTGCACCTCGTCGGGCACGGTCACCGTCGTACCGTGCACGCTCTCGTGCTCGGCCACGGTGACTCCGAGCACGGGCGAGCGACCGCTCAGCGTCCAGTTCTCCGCGACCGCGGCCGCCGACACCTGCGCGGGGGCCCCATCGTTCGCCTGGAGCACCGGCGACGGCGCCACCTCGACGGAGGCCAGCTACGCTCACGTCTACACTCAGAGCGGTGAGTTCTCCTGGACGCTGGCCGTCACCATGGGGGACAAGACGTGCACGCGGTCCGGGTCGGTGACCGTGGCGGTGCCGGGGCGACCTCTCCGTCGAACGCTCCGGATGAAGCCAGCCACCCCTGCTCCGTGACCCGCGGTCGCGCCCGACGTCCCCGTCGGTACCGCCTTGGCATCAGTACCGCGGCGCGCCATCGCACCTCTCTTGCGATCTTGCGCCCTGCGCTCACGGCTCGCAGTCTGCGGCAGGGCCACGATGGTGAGATGGTAATGCACGACCCCGTTGGGGGGAGTCACACCGGCTCTTTCATGCAGGGACAGAGCGGCGCACTCTACCTGATCACCGTGACCAACTCCGGCACCGCGCCGACCAGCGGCACGGTCACCGTCACCGACACGCTCCCCACGGGGCTCATGGCGACCTCGTTCGGCGGCCCCGGCTGGACGTGCCTGCCGTTGCCGGCGCTCTCGTGCTCGCGCTCCGATCCGCTTGCCGCGTCGACCGACTACCCCCAGATCACGTTGACGGTGAACGTGGACTGGCACGCCCCGGTGGCGCTGGTCAACAGCGCCACGGTCTCCGGCGGCGCAGAGGTCGAGACGGCGAACGACGGCGCGGACGACCCGACGGAGATCACCGCCGTCGTCCCGGCGATGAGCCACGCGGGCCTGGCGCTTCTCTGCACGCTGCTCGCCGCGCTCGGTCTCGCCGCGTTGCGGCGAACGGCCGTGGGGTGACGACCCGCCGCCCTGAATAGTCCCGAGCAACGCTGCGCCCCGATTGGGGCGGTGACTTCTCCGATGACGAGTGTGCCTCTGTGGGACTCGCAGAGCCGGCGCGGAGCGCCGGCCCACATTGGCTTTGCAGGTATCGAGCGGCGCCGGCCCCACATTGGCTTTGCAGGTATCGACCGGCGCCACGTCATCGGGCGCAATGCTGCGCCGCGTCGCGACGGTGACTCTGCAATGAACGGCGCAACGAAAGCGGTGTGATCCTGAGCGCGGGCCCGTCGCCGAGACTTCTGGGGACCCCGACCAGCGAGCTCGCGCGCGCCTCTCCTTGACAGTGCCCTGACCAGCCCTACACTCGCAACCGATGGAAACGACCTGCGCATGCTTCATGGCGGCAGGGTGAGGGGGGAGGTTCCCATCGGCACGCAGACGACCCGGGCATCCGAACCGACCGCGCAGGCGCCCACTCACCACGTCTACTGGCGGCTGAACCAGAACTGCAACTTCGAATGCTCCTATTGCTTCCGCGATGGGATCGACCCGTACCGCCGGCAGCAACACCCGGATTGCGGACGATACTCCGCGGATCAGCTCGCCGGCTTCTTCGACCGGACCGGCTTCTCCTGGCGAATCCTCCTGACGGGCGGCGAGCCGTTCCTCTACCCGGGTGTGATCGAGCTGGCCGTCGCCCTGACGAGGAATCACGAGCTGTCCGTCAACACCAACCTCTCCACCTCGAACGTGCGCACCTTCGCCGATGCAGTCTCGCCGCGTGCCGTCCACACGATCTACGCGAGCCTGCACCCTGACGAGCGCGAGAAGATACCCGGCGGTCCCGCTCGCTTCCTGGAGAACATCCTCCTGCTGCAGGACAGGGGGTTCAACGTCAGGCTGGTCTATGTGACCTACCCGCCCTGGTTTCCGCGCGTGCTCGCGGACAAGGAGTTCTACCAGCAGCGGGGGGTGCGGCACTTCTCCATCAAGACGTTCCGGGGCGTCTATGCCGGCAAGAGGTACCCCCGTTCCTACACGGCCGAGGAGCGGGCGTTCATCCGCCAGCATGCCATCTCCCGCTACGAGCCGGACACGGTGGATGAGCGGCTCGGGTTCTTCGGCAAGCGCTGCGTGTCGGGCCAGTCTGCGTTCCAGATGGACGCCTCCGGCAACCTGACCCGCTGCAATTCGATCGACACCTCGTACGGAAACCTGTTCGAGGGCACCCATCGATTCGACCGGCAGCCCCGGCCTTGCCCGCTCAGGCAATGCGGCTGTCCTTACCAGGGGCTGCGGTACGCGCGGGCGGAATCGGCCGGCTGGCCCTCCGTTCTCCGCGAGGCCCTGGCCCACGTTCCGCGCCGCGCGCTGCGCCGCGGGTTGCGGCTCTTCCGTTAGCACCGCCATGCTCGATCTTCCAGCCTCTTTGCCGGCGGAAGTGCGCGGATGGTGAATCGGGCAGGCCGCCTTCTCGGCAAGGCCGTCGCTCATCCTGACCGGATCGTGCCGGCCTTGAAGCGGGGAATCGGCGCCCTGGCCTGCCATGTCGGAGATGGCTCGTGGGCGGCGGACCCGTGCCGGATAACCCTGTTCGCCAATACCGTCTGCAACGCCCGCTGCTCCATGTGCGACATCGGCCAGAGGAACCGCGATTCCGCCTTCTTCCAACAGGTGACCCAGGGCGGCGATCAGCTCTTCTCTGCCGAGGATTGTCGTCTCCTGATGAGCCAGGTGCGACACATCAGACCGCAGATCAACCTCCACGGCGTCGAACCGTTGCTCCATCCGGGGATCCTGGATCTGATCGCCATCATCAAGCAGAACGGGTGCTTCCTCTCGCTCACCACCAATGGAATCCTGCTGCCCCGCGTGGCCGCCGACCTGGTCGATCTGGGCGTCGATTCGGTCACCGTCTCCGTGGATGGACCGGAGCACCTTCATGATCGGATCCGCGGCTCCGGCGCCTTTCAGCCTGCCATGGAAGGGATCCGGTTGTTGAAGCAACGCCGGGCGGCGCGCGGCAAGGCAAGGACAAGAGTATCGACGAGCTTCTGCATCACCGATCTGAACTACCGGAGCATCGCAGCCTACGCGGAGGCGATGCTCCGGCAGGCACAGGTCGACTCCATCACGCTGATCCACCTGCAATACGTGACCGAGGCCGCCAGCCAGGCGTTCAACCGCCAGTTCTCATCCCTCGGTCGGGCGACGTCGACCAATCTGACGGCGGTCGACCTGGCGAGCATCGATCCCGATGTGCTGTGGGACCAACTGCAGCGGGTCCGCCGCAGCTATCGCGACGATCACGTGGGCTACAACATCGACTTCCGGAGCAAAGCGAAACTGCTCTCGTTCTACAGGGACCCCGAGCAGTTCTTCCTGAAGAAGACGTGCACGGTGCCGTGGATCAGCTCCACCGTGCTGGCCAGCGGCGACGTGATCATCAACAGCCGGTGCTTTCCCTATCGCGCCGGCAACATCCACGAGAGCCCGTTCCCGGAGATTTGGCGCGGCGAACGCTACCGCGCATTCAGGAAAGCCGTGCGGAAGGCTGGGGTCTTCCCCGTCTGCAGCCGGTGCTGCGGCACGTACCCCAGAGTCGTCCACTGAAGCGGCGTGCCTCGTGATGCGGGTTGTGCATCGGTCGTAGCGCTTTGCCCGGGCGGCGAAACGCAGGCCCGGCCCTGTGGGGCGCGCGCTCCGCGCGCGCTCCTCCGACGCCGCTGCCGAAAAGCCGGCGCGGAGCGCCGGCCCCACACAGGCTCACCGGCCCCACGCAGGCTTCACCGGCCCCACACGGGCTTCACCACGGATGGAGAAGACGCAGTAGGAGTTCGGGCTACAGCACGTCGAGGCCGAGCTTGCGGCTGGCGCGGCGCACGACTCGGAGCACCTGGGGCGTCAGCAATCGGCTGCGGACGGTGTCCGCGAGACGCTCGCCCGGCCGGCGGGTGAGCTGCCGCGACTCGGCGAACATCCCGGTTGCGGAGAGCTTGTAGCTGTCGACGCACTGCTGGCACTGCGTGATGGTGCCGCGCTCGGTGAAGACCCGCTTGCGCAGCGCACTGTAGGCGGGGCTGGTCCAGATCTCGCTGAACGGGCGCTCGAGGATGTTGCCGACTCTCAGGTCGCCGCAAAAGTCGTAGCAGCACGGGACGACGTCGCCGTTGGAGAGGATGTTCGACATCTGCCAGACCCGCGCGCATGGCTCCTGCGAGCGGATGCGCTCCCGCGTGCCCTGGACGTACTCGAGCCGCTGGTAGCGCGGGTTCTCCGGGACCAGCTCGGAGTCGAGGGAGGTCGACCCGCAGGCGGGGTTGAGGGTCTTGACGACAAAGTGGTCCGCGCCGATGCGCTTCGCATATTCCCTGGTCGCCGCGAGCTCGTTCTCGTTTTGCCTCATGACCACCGAGCGGACGACGATGCGGGTGCGGGAGCGGAGCCTTCTCTTCAAGGCGACGAGCCTCTCCACGCCCGCGCGCACATCGGTGAGCGAGCTTTGCTTCCGGTAGACCTCGTAGCTTTCGGGCGAGACCGAGTCGACCGCCACGATCAGGGTCGAAAGGCCGGAGTCGAGGAGCGCCGCCAGGTACGACTCGTCACGGAAGAAGTGGCCGTTGGTACTGGTCACGGTCTTGATGTCGCGCTCGGCGGCGTAGCGGATCATCTCGGGGAGGCGCGGGTTCATCAGCGGCTCCCCCCAGTCCCACAGGATCGCCAGCAGCAGGTACCTCTCCATGTCGTCGATCAGGCTCGTGAACGCCTCGAGCTTCATGTGCTGCGGCGGCCGGTTGAGGTCCCCCCGGCCGGTCGGGCACAGCGGGCAGCGGAGGTTGCAGGTGTTGGTCGGCTCGATCTGGAGCATGTAGGGGAAGCCCCAGGGGGCGAAGGTCGAGGTGTCGAGCTCCTTGCTCCGCATCCGCGCCCAGTTGTGCCGCTTCTCGTCGGCCACGCGCCGCCATACGTACTCGATGGTGTCGTGCCGGACACGGACCGGGCCCTCGTGCAGCAGGGTCTCCCGCCTGATGACTCTCGAGGCCGGACGGGAGTCCTCGCGGCAGGTGATCGAGTCGTCGTGGCAGCCGAGGTAGTAGTCGACCAGCAGCTCGGGGATGAACTGCGGCGGGTACTTCGACACGACGCGGAGGATGAAGTCCCAATCGGCGAGGCGCTTGATCGTCTCGTCGTGGCCGCCGACGTGATCGAGGCACTCCCGCCGGTGAACGAAAGTGTTGAGATCGATGTAGTTGCTGTCAAGAAGCGCGGTAAAGTCGAAGGCCCGCCCGCCTTCTCCCGCGACGTAGATGCGGTTGCGGTGATCCCTCCTGTGGACCACGCACTTGCAGTAGGCGGCCGCCACCTTGCCGTGCGGATTCGCGAGGGCGGCCCCCATCTTCTCGAGGAACTCGGGGCGCCACGCGTTGTCCGAGTCGAGGTAGGCGATGAACGGGTTGGATGAGTGTCGAAGGCCGAAGTTTCGCGCCGCCGAGACCCCGCGGTGCGGCATCCGGTGGTACGAGACGCGGTCGGAGAGGTACGGCGAGATCCGCGCGGCGAGGTCATCGTCCGAGCCATCGTCGACGATCACCAGCTCCCAGTCCTGGACGGTCTGAGCGAGCACGCTCTCCACCGCGCTCGTGACGAGGTGGGCTCGATTCCACACTGGCATGATGATGCTGAACATCGTCTGCCGTGACTCCGCGGCTCCCCCTCGAGAGCATGCTACCGGGAGCCACCGCGGCTGGCAACGCCGGAGTGTCCGGCCGTTCGCGCGCCAGAGTGAACGAGGGCTCGAGGTAGTCGAACGTCCGCGCCGTCGCGATGCCGAGATCGTGGAACGCCCCAGCCGGCGCCGAGCCGGCACTGGTCAGAAAGCCCCTCCGAGGGGGCAGTCATCGTTCAGAAAGTCCCTCCAAATGCCTTGGGAGCGCCCCCTGTTCCGGGGCAAGCGGGCGCCCCCGCCCGCGTGTCCCCGAACGGGGGCGCGATCGTCGCGCCATGCGTGGCCCGGGCCGGCGAGGGCGCCGGCCCTCCCGGAAGCCTTCATGGTCCAGGGTGAGCCGCGGCTCGTGTGGATTGCGAGGCGCCCGGACCGCCGAAGGCGGACCGGGCAACCCTATCCCGAGGCGGGAGCGGAGCGACGCCTTGGGGGAAGCAATCTCACCCTTATCGGGAGACTGCTTCGTCGCTCGCTGCGCTCGCTCCTCGCAGTGGAATGACTTTCATGGCCCAGGGTGACACGCGCCTCATGTGGATCGCCTGGGGAATCCTTCCGGCCAACGGTGTCATCGCGAGCCAGCCACGGCCGCAGGACGTGGCTGGCGTGGCGATCCCGGCGCATCTGCTGGGACTGCTTCGTCGGCCCGCGGCCTCCTCCGAATGACGTGCACGCACCCGGCCGAGCAGCGCCGATGTGGGGCCGGCGCTCCGCGCCGGCTTTGCAGCGCCCTCGGCGCCCCCCTCGTCGTAGCGATCGAGTCCTGGCAATCCACTGGTGCTGAGGTGGCGCACCCACCCGGTCCTCGCGAGCGAGAGCCCCTGGTGAAAGAGGCGAAGAAGAGACCGCCGGACGAACTCGCCCGGCGGTCCCAAAGTGTCTGATGGCGGTGTCGGTTCCTGGCTGGCTACGACGCGTTCCGCCGTTCGAGTCGCTCGAGCCGCGCCGCAAGGTCGCCGACCGTCGCCTCCAGGCGCGAAAAGCGCGCATCAATTTCGGCGTACGAGAGCTTCATCATCGCTCGCAGCTCGGTGAACTCGGTCTTGACCTCGGCGCGAAAGGCGCCGAGCTCCTCTCGAAGTGAGCTGTCGCCTGCCCGCGTTTCCTCGCGCAGCGCAGCATCGCCCGCGCGCATCTCGGCCAGTATCGCGGCATCCCCTGCGCGCATCTCCATACGCAGCGCGGTATCCCCTGCGCGCATCTCCATGCGCAGCGCGGTATCCCCTGCGCGCATCTCCGTACGCAGGAGCTCGCCCTGTGTCTTCATCTCCGACCGCAGATCTGACGCACTCTGGTCGATTCTGTCGGCGAGCATCTGATGGCCTTCGGAGAGGACCTTGATTTGCTGATCGAAGTGCTCGATCACCGCCTTGAGGAGGTGTTGCGTCCCGTCGTCTTTCTTGAGTGGCATAGGCTTCTCCCGATGGGCGTGGCGGCACGACCATGATAGCGGGCTCCACCGAGGGGTCAAGGGTCGGAACACCTGGGGTCGGCGCCGGATCCGAGCCGCATCGACTCGAGCCCGCCACCGCGGTATGGTCCCGCCATGCGCTTCTTCGTCACGGGCGCCACGGGCTTCATCGGCCGCCACCTGTGCGCGCGGCTCGCACGCCGACGGCCACGCCGTGACCGCGTTGGTGCGCTCGCCGGCCAAGGCCGAGAGCCTCCGGCGCCTGGGCGTGCAGCTCGTCGACGGAGACCTGTCCCGCTTCGCCGATCCCGGCTTCGTGCTGCCGGCCAGCGACGTGGTCGTGCACGCGGCCGGCGTGGTCACGGCGAGACGGGCAGGGGACTACGACCGCACCAACCACCAGGCCGTGCGCGACCTGATCGCCTGCATCGGCCGCCAGGATTCCGCGCCGCGGCGTCTCGTCTTCCTCTCGTCGCTGGCGGCGGCCGGCCCGTCTCCTGCTGACGGAACGCCACTCACCGAGGACGACCCGCCGTCGCCCGTCGACCCTTACGGCGTCGCCAAGTGGAACGCCGAGCGCGCCCTGCGCGACGCGCCCTTTCCCGTCACTCCGCTGCGCCCGCCCTCCGTCACTGTTTGCTGAGGACCCACTGGACACACTGTCATTGCGAGGCGCCCGGACCGCCGGAGGCGGCCAGGGCAACGAAGCAATCTCACCATGTCGGGCTTCGTCCACGTCGACGACCTCGTCGAGGCGATCGTCATGGTCGCGCTCGACGGGACCTCCGACCAAGCGAACCTACTACGTCACCACGACCGAGGATCTCACCGTGTCGAGGCTGTGGCGCGCGCTCTCCGCCGCGCTGGACCGCCGCGTGGTCGTGGTGCCGATCCCGCGCCGCGCCCTGTGGCTGGCATCGCGGGTGGCGACGGCGGTCTCGAGGGTGCTGCCGCTGCACAACCCGATCGACGACAAGCAGTACCGGCAACTGATCGCGCCCGCCTTCGTCTGCTCGAGCGCCCGCCTGCAGCGCGAGCTCGCCTGGCGCCCCCGCCTCGGCCTCGACGAGACGATCCGCAGGACCGTCGCCGGCTACCGCGCCGACGGGTGGATCTGATCGCGCGAGGCTGGGCGCTTGAGGGGCGCCGCCATTTTCATCGCACACGACCACACCTGTTAGGCGCCCCTGGGCACCGCCGTCTGCCCACACAAGCTGGGGTACAGGCCAGGATTGCGACATGCTGATGCACGATAGCCCTGGAGGTACGTTCTTCCAATTGGCGTGCGGCGAGATCTTGCGCGCTACGATCTTCGTTGGGAGGCCCTGGCGACCGATTCGGTTGGTGAGACGGTTAGGCATCGGGTCTTGGCCAAACGCCTCGGCTGCACTCTGGCAGACCGCCTCACGTGCTAGACAAGGCGGGCCTCAAGGAACTCGACTACCTCAACGATGCTGCGATAGTAATCACGGATCCCGTGATAAGTTAGAGACACCGACTCACCGTGAGAGATCTTGTTACGCAGATCCACAACCGCGTCGATAGAGTCGCGTCTGGCGCCCTCTATGAAAGTCCTCAGGTCAGTACCCAGGCTAGAATCGAACTGCGTTACCAACTGCAATAGTCGCTCCGCCTTGACGTTCATAAGCCGCGCAAGTTGGCTCGAGTAGTGTGCCGTCAAGTGTGGAAAAGGGGTTGGGTCTTCCTCGGGTGCATGGTTTGGTCCTTCAGCCGATGAGCTGAGCGGCCGGAGCGAAGAGCGGAGGCCGCTCGGCTCAAGCCGTGGTCATCGACCGTTCCGCCATGTAGCGCTTGTCCACCTGCCAGTCGTCGTCGATCTCCATCAGGAGCGCGGTCACGAAACGCAACAGCGAGGTCTCGGAGGGGAAGATCCCCACCAGGCGCGTGCGCGTCCCAAACTCCCGGTTGAGCCGCTCCAGGACGTTGGTCGAGTGCAGCTTGGTCCGAGTGTTCCTCTGGGAACGCCATGTAGGTCAGGACATCCTCCTCGGCGGTTTCGAGCTCGTCGGCCACCGCAGGCAGCCCCGCCCGAAGCTGGTCCGCCACCCAGGCGAGCTTGTTCCTGGCTTCCTCCTGGCTGACCTGCGCGAAGATCGTCTTGACCAGCGCCGCCACGATCGGCTGTTTCGAGCGATGCACCTTCGCCAGCACGTTGCGCATGAAGTGCACCCGGCACCGCTGCCACGCCGCCCCGATGAATACCCTGCGGATCGCCTCCCGCAGGCCCAGGTGCGCATCCGAGATGACCAGCTTCACTCCGGACAGCCCTCGTTTGACGAGGCTCTCGAGGAACTCCGTCCATCCTGGCTTGCTCTCGTCGGGCCATAGGCCAATCCCCAGCACCCGCCGCCGCCCATCGCTGCGTACGCCGATCGCGATAAGCACAGCCTGTGGCGCCACCACCCCACCGCTGCGCACCCGCTCGTACTTCGCATCGAGGTACACGTACGGGTACTCCCCATCGATCGGCGCCTCCCGGAAGGCCTTCACGTGCTCGTCCAGCCGCCCGAGAAACCGCGAGAGCTGGCTCGCCGATGGGCTCTACCCCCATGACCTGCAGCACGTGCTCCGCCTTGCGGGTGCTGACGCCCTTGAGGATCATCTCGACCAGCGCTGCGATGAGCGCCCGCTCCGACCGCTGGCGATACTCCAGGAAGCTCGGGAAGTAGGCGAGGTCCCCGCGAACCCGCGGCACCGCACGATCGATCGTTCCTACCCGCGTGTCCCACTGCCGGCTCCGCGTCCCGTTGCGCCATCCAGCTCGCCCTTCACTCCGCTCGTACCTCCCCGCGCCGACCAGCGCCTCCACCTCCTCCGCCATCACCTCGTGGACCACCGCCCGAACCATCTCCCGCACCGCGTCCGGCTGTCCCTCCATCACCACCTTGCCAAGCCGCTCAATCCCGCCATCCTTCTCTTGGCCACCCTGGGGCTCCTTTCCGCTGCTCTCCAGCAGCAAAGGGTTGTCTGCAACCTCAGGATGGCCTTTCTCCTTTTACACACTCAAGGGGA
>CAVRZJ010000006.1:0-473871 GCA_963725705.1 uncultured Acidobacteriota bacterium
ACGCCGCATTCGCCGAGCACAAGATCCTCGTCGGCAGGAAGTTTCCATCATTGCCCGGCTGGCTGCGGGTGTCCGTCGGCACACCCGGGGAGACCGCCGCCTTCCTCGAGGCGCTGCGCGAGCTGCGGCCTGTCCCGGCCCCGGCCGCCTCGTGAGACCCGGACGGTGCCGCCGGACGCTCGGCACGGCGCCCGAGCAGGGGGCGGCGCGGGAAGCAGCCGGGCGGGCGCCGACGCCGGCCCGGGCAAACCGAGGCACCAGGGAATCGTATACTCCGCCCGAGAGAACCCCCGGGGGCGGCGTTTGTCCGTCGCCATCGAGGAGGAAGGTCATGAAGGTGCGAGCAGCGGTGATGGGGGCTCTCGCCGGGGCCGCCTTGCTGCTGGCCCAGGCGGCGCCGGCCGGCGCGAGCGAGCAGGCCAAACCGGCCGTGTTCGTCGAGCCCGTGCGCGTCACGCTGGTCAACGTCGACGTGTGGGTTACCGTCCCGGACGGGAGTACCGCGTTCGGCCTGCGTGAGCAGGATTTTGAGCTGCTCGAGGACGGTAAATCGATACCTTTCAGTAACTTCAGAGCGCCGATGCCGCCGCCGGTCAACCCGCCGGCCGCGTCCGCAGGCTCGCTCGGAACCGCTGTCGCCGGAGCATCCGAAGGCGACGGCGAGCTCACCCTGGTGCTCCTCATCGACCACGACAGCGTGACGCCGGCGAACCGCAACGCCGTGCTCGCACGGCTGCGGCCAATCTTCCAGCAACTGCTCGCTGCGGGCAACGTCCGAGTAATGGTGGCCACCGTGAACCTCACGGTGCGGGTGCGGCAGGCGTTGACTGCCAGGACCACTCTGCTGTCCGACGTTTTCGCTGCCCTGGAAGGCGAGGTCTCGACGGCGAGCGGGTACGCGGACGAGCAGATGGTCGGCCGGTTCCTCGGTGGACCCTCGGTCTCCGTGAGCGCCCCCGGCAGCGGCGGCGGCTCGCCCGGCAGCGGGCAGCCGGGATCCAGGGGCTCGGCACTCGGCGAGTCCAACCCCGAGTTCTCCGAGGGCGGCGCGTTGCTCCTCCAGGCGCGGGCCTCGGCACAGCAGATCTTCGAGCGGGCCCGGACCGCCCTCGCCTCGATCTCCCGGCTGCTCGATTCGCTCGCCAACGTACCGGGCCGCAAGGTGCTCTTCTATGTCGGCAACGGCATCCCGATCTACCCGGGCGCGGACATGCTCAACGCCTGGGAGGCGCAGTTTGGCCGGAGCCGCGGCGCGGCCGGCTTCTCGGCGGCCCTGGAGCAGGAGAACGTCACCCTGGCGCCGACCCTGCGCGACGTCATCGCACACGCCAACGCGAGTCGGGTGACGCTGTACTGCGTCGACACGTCCACCAGCAAGCGCGTCATCGACTCCTCCGCGGAGTCCCGACCGCTCTCCAGCAACACCGGTCTCGGTTTCGGTTCCGATGTCGGCCGGCGGACCTTCCTGCAGGTCCTGTCGTCCGGGACCGGCGGCCGTGTCCTGACGAACAGCGCCGATTTGTCGGCGGACTTCTCGCGCTCGGTGGAGGACCTCTCGCTCTGCTACTCCCTCGCCTTCCCGACCGACCACGGCGGCGACGGGAAGCTGCACACGATCGCAGTGAAGGTGCGGCGGGGCGGCACGCGGGTCCGCTACCGCGAGAGCTATGTGGACAAGGGCGACGACGACCGCATGATCGACCGCAGCCTGGCCGCGCTCTACCTCGGGGAGTCGCCCAACCCGCTCGCCGCCACGCTGACGCTCGGGACCGAGATCAAGCAGGGGAACGACGCCTACGTCGTGCCCGTCATCGTCAACGTCCCACTCGGCAGCCTGGTGCTGCTGCCGCAGGGGGAAGTGCACGTCGGCTCGGTCTCGGCCTGGTTCGCCGCGGCGGACGAGAACGGCCGTGTGAGCCAGCCCACCAAGCAGACGTTCACCTTCAAGGTGCCCAACGAGCGATTGCTCACCGCCCTCTCGCAGAACGTCTCCTACCCCGTCCAGTTCCTGATGAAGCCCGGCAACAAGCGGGTCGCCGCCAGCCTGCGTGACGACAACTCGCGCACCGAGAGCACGGTCATCACCGAGTTCCCCGTCCCGCGCAGCGCTGCCGGGGCCGCCGGGGCCCGCGAGTGACCGCGACGGGCCGCTGCCTCCTCGCCTGCGGCGCGGCCGCGGCGCTCCTCGCCGGCCGTGCCGGCGTGGCGCTCGCCCAGACTGCCGTTCCCGAGCTGGCGATCCGGGTTTCGCACCGCGCCGGCCTGCCGGCGCGCGCCGCCGCCCTTCTGGTCAGCGGTCAGCAGGGCGGCCCGATCGCCGCCTCCGCGCTCGCCGTGCCGCTCGCCGTCGGCGGCGACCGCGTTCGTTTTGGCGTCGTCATCGACGTCGACGGCAGCTCTTTGCTCGCCGGTCGCAGCTCCGGCACCCTCGAGGTCGATGTCGCCGCTTACCTGCTGACCGCGGGCGGCAGCGTCACCGCGTCGCTCTCCACCGGCTTCGTCCTCGACCTCGACCATGGTGCGGAAGCAATCGGCAGCGGTGGTATCAAGCTGCTCGCCGTGGTCGCGGCGCCGCTCGGATCCAACCGCCTGCGCGCTCTCGTCTACGTCCCCGAGGGGCCCTCGTTCGGGGTGCTCGAGGTGCCGGTGGGGCCGACCTCGGTCGCGCCCGGCGACGCCTTCGTCGCTCCGCCGCTGTTTGCCGACCCACCCGGCGCCTGGCTGCTCGCCGCCGAGGAGGCGGCGCCGCAAGCACCGTTTCCGTTCACCATCGCGAGCGAGGCGATCGTCCCGGCGACCCGACCGGTGCTGGCGCCGGCCGCCGAGCAGCAGGCGCGGCTGATCACGCGCGGCCTCGCCGGCCTTGCCGGAGTGTCGGCCGCCGTCGTGGCCTCCGACGGCACCGACATCGCGCCGGTCGGCGTCCGCGTCATCGAGCAGGCCACGGGTGAGGGCGTCGAGGTCGCGCGCATCGCCCTCGCCGTTCCCAGCCTGCCGCCCGGGGCCTATCGGCTGAGGATCTCAGCACCGGCAGGCGCATCCGGCGTCGCGCCGGCAGGGACGGTGCCGATCGTCATCGCGCCGCCGGCGCCCGGACCTCAGCAGCTCGCCTGGACGTCGTTCGTCGGAGCGAGGGGGAGCGCGGCCGCTCCGCCGCAGGAGGCACTCGCGCCCCGCGGCAACGTGAAGCTGCTGCCCACCGCGACGCTGAAGGCTGCCTACCTTGCCGCCCTCGACCGGCTCGCCACGGCGGGACGGGAGGGCACGATCGCGGCGATCTCCGAGATGGAGACCGCGGCGATCGCCACCGGGAGCACCAGGGAGAGCAAGCGCCTGCTCGAGGCCGAGACCGAGGCGACGCGCGACCTCATGGCGGTGGAGCCGCCGGCGGCGCTCGCCCTGCTCGCCCTCCACCTCGACCTGCACCGCCGCTACGGGCAGACCTCACGGTTCACGCTGCAGTCGCAGACCGCCAGGCGGATCGAGGAGCTGGCGTCGGCGGTCGCGATCCGCGGGGGCGGCGCCAACTCGCGCGTCGTCGCGGCGGCGGCGCTCTCGTGCTTCGCCGGTGAGCGCCACTGGGTGGGCGACCTCGTCATCGCCGCCCGCATGTACCGCAAGGTGCTGTTCCTCGATCCGGCCAATCCGACCGCGCTGGCCGGTCTCGGCGCCGTCCTCGAGGCGGCCGGGCTGTTCAAGCAGGCGCTGCCGACGCTCGAGCTGCTGGTGGAGAAGCAGCCGGAGAACCCCGAGGCGAGGCTCCGGCTCGCCGTCAACCTCGCGCGGGCCGGCGCGGAACAGCGCTCCGCCGACCTGCTGGCGTCATGCGCGACGCCCGAGAACCCGGCGTGGATACGGGCGATCGCGTCTCAAGAGATGGCGCGGCGGCTGATCGACGCGGCCCGCTGGGACGACGCGGCAGCGCTGCTCGCGCAGGCGCTCGCCGCCCTGCCCGACGACCAGGGACTCAACGTGCAGTACGCTTACGCTCTCGACCGCTCCGGACACGTCTTCGAGGCGCGCGCCGCCGCCCGCCGGCTGGCCAAGGGGAGCCCGGCGGAGTCGCCCCGCTACCGTTATGCGCGCCCACCCATCAGCGAGGCGACGCGGGAGTGCGAGCAGCTCGCGGGGCTCTGGCCGGAGGCCGAGGCCGCTCTCGTGCGGGCGCTCGCCGCGGTCGCCAGGAGCCGGTCATGAGGATCGCCGCCACTCTGCTCGCGCTGCTGACCGCCGCGATCGCCGCTGCGGCCGCACCGCTCGCCGTCAGAATCACGAGTCCGCTGGACAATCAGCCGGTCTTCGACCTGGTCACCGTGAGCGCCGTGGTTGCCGCCTCGGAGCCGGTCGTCAGGGTGACGTTTGCGGTCGACGGCCGCATCTTCGCCGAGGTGCTGATGCCGCCGTTCGAGGCCACTACCGACGTCGGCGGCGACAACATCGAGCACCGGTTCGTGGTCACCGCGACCACCGCGAGCGGCGCCACCGCCGAGGCCAAGGTGGCCACGCCGCGGATCGAGAGCAACATGGAGGTGCGCGTCGAGCTGCGGCAGCTCTACGCCGCGGTGCGCCAAAGCGGTGAACGCCTGACCACCTTGCGGCGCGGCGACTTCACCGTGCTCGACAATGGCAAGCCGCAGTCGATCGTCACCTTCGCACGCGGCGACATCCCGTTCGCGGCCGCGGTGCTGATCGACGCGAGCGCTTCGATGACCGGCCCGCCGCTGGCGGCCGCCCTGGCCGGGGCCAAGTCGTTCCTCTGGGGGATGAACGCCCTCGACGAGGGCAAGCTGATCGTCTTCTCCGACCACATCGTCCACTCCACGCCGTTCGCCGGGGTCGCCGAGGTGCTGGTGGCGGGTCTCGGCGGGGTCAGCGCGGGCGGCGGCACCGCCCTCAACGACGCGCTGTTCGCCGCACTCGACCTGCTCGAGGAGCGGCAGGGCCGCCGGGTGGTCGTGCTGCTCTCCGACGGCGTCGATGCGCACAGCGCGTTGACGATGGCCAACGTCGACGAGAAGGCGCGGGAGGGGCAGGCGCTGATCTACTGGATCCGGCGCGGCGGCAAGTCGGCGCAGTGCCAGACGCTGGTGTTCCCGACCACGGCCACCTTCAACTCGCCGTGGCGGGGCGCCGACGAGCATCGCGCGGAGTTCGAGCGCCTCGAGCGCACGGTGCGCGAGAGCGGCGGCCAGATCGTCGACGTGTGCACGCTCGACGAGATCCCGGCGGCGTTCGCGGCGGTGCTCACCGAGCTGCGCGAGCAGTACGTGATCGGCTACTACCCCAGCGACCGCCGTCACGACGGGGCATGGCACAAGGTGAGAATCAAGGTCCCGATCGCTGAGGCCGAGGTGACGACGCGCGCGGGCTATCTCGACCGCTAGGAGCCTGTCGGGGAAACGCGGTCGGGTGCAGGGTGTCGGGCCGGGCGCGGCGGGCCGTTCCAGCGGGTGCCGGTGGATGCGCGGTTGCCGCGGTGCGGCAGATGTACCATCTCCATGTCGTGCCGGCGTCGGCGGAGGAATGAGCCATGGACGTGGTCATGCTGTCGCGGCTGCAGTTCGCGCTGACCATCATGTTTCACTACATCTTCCCGCCGCTCACCATCGGCCTGGGCGTCGTGATGGTCTGGCTCGAGGGCCGGTTCCTCGCTACCCGCGATCCGCTTTACGAAGCCGCCGCCCGCTTCTGGACGCGCATCTTCGCCCTCAACTTCGCGATCGGCGTCGCCACCGGAATCGTCATGGAGTTCCAGTTCGGCACCAACTGGGCGGCGTACTCGCGGTTCGTCGGCGACGTCTTCGGGTCGGCACTCGCCGCCGAGGGAATCTTCGCGTTCTTCCTCGAGAGTGGGTTCCTGGCGGTGCTGGTGTTCGGCTGGGATCGCGTCTCGCCGCGGATGCACTTCGTCGCCACGGTGATGGTGTCGCTGGGCTCGATCTTCTCGGCGATCTGGATCGTCGTCGCCAACTCGTGGCAGCAGACGCCGGCCGGGCACCACATCGTGCCGGTGCTGCGCGACGGCGTGCCGCTGCTGGTCGACGGCGTGCCGGCAATGCGCGCCGAGGTGGTCGATTTCTGGGCGGTGGTGCTCAACCCCTCGACGCTCCACCGCCTGATCCACGTCTGGCTCGGCGCGTTCATCATGGGCGCGTTCTTCGTCATGAGCATCTCGGCGTACTACCTGCTGCGCCGCCGCCACGAGGAGTTCGCGCGCCGCTCGTTCGCCGGGGCGCTGCTGTTCGCCACGGTGTTCTCGCTCGCCGCCGTGATCTCCGGCGACCTCCAGGCCAAGAGCGTCTACCGCCACCAACCCGCCAAGCTGGCGGCGTTCGAGGGGCACTTCACCACCGGGCGCGGCGACCTGACGCTGCTCGGCGTTCCCGATGAGCAGGCCGGCACCGTCCACGGCAGGGTGTCGATCCCGGGACTGCTGTCGTTCCTGCTCACCGGTGATCCGGCGGCGATCGTGCTCGGCCTCGACGCCTTCCGCCCCGGTGACCGGCCGCCGGTGGCGGTGCCGTTTGCCGCCTACCACGTGATGGTCGGCCTCGGCTTCGCCTTCGTCGGCCTGACCCTGCTGGCCTGCCTGCTGCTCTGGCGCCAGCGGTTGTTTGCCGCCCGCTGGCTGCTGTGGGTGTTCGTGTTCGCGGTGACCGGCCCGGTGGCGGCCAACCAGTTGGGCTGGGTGGCCGCCGAGGTCGGCCGGCAGCCGTGGGTGGTGCAGCCGCCGCTGCAGCGCGGCGCCGGCGGTGAACCGCTGCGCGGCGCCGACGGCCTCCTGCGCTACGACGAGGCCGCCGGACTGCGCACGGCGAAGGCGGTCTCACCGGCGGTTCGCGGCGACCAGGTGCTCACCTCGATCGTCCTGTTCGGCCTCATCTACCTGGCGCTCGGTGGGCTGTGGGTGTACGTGCTCGACCACAAGATCAAGGAGGGCCCGGCCGACGGAACGCCGCCGCCACGGAGACCGGGCAAGGGGCTGGTCGAGGCGGCGCTCAGCATCAGCACCCACGCCTCCTCGTACACCGGCCGCCGGCCGGGGGCGTGAGGGAGGATCGCCATGGACCACGCGACGCTGGCGACGATCTGGTTCGTCATCCAGGGGGTGCTGCTGACCGGCTACGCGATCCTCGACGGGTTCGACCTCGGCGTCGGCATCCTCCACCCGTTCGTGCCGCGCGACGACCGCGAGCGGCGCATCGCCATGAATGCGATCGGTCCCATCTGGGACGGTAACGAGGTGTGGCTGGTGACCTTCGGCGGCGCCCTGTTCGCCGCCTTTCCCGAGGCGTACGCGACCGTCTTTTCGGGGTTCTACACCGCCTTCATGCTGCTGCTGTTCGCGCTCATCCTGCGCGCCGTCTCGATCGAGTTCCGCAGCAAGATGGCGGCCGCCGGCTGGCGGCGGCTGTGGGACTGGTCGTTCTTCGCGGGCTCGGCGCTCGCCTCGGTGCTGTTCGGCGTGGCGGTGGGCAATGCGATGCTCGGCATCCCGCTCGACGAGCGCGGCGACTTCACCGGCACGCTGGCAGGGCTGCTCAACCCCTACGCGCTGCTGGTCGGAGCGTTCACCGTCGCCATCTTCGCCCTGCACGGCGCGCTCTTCCTCAACCTCAAGACCGAGGGCGAGCTGCAGCAGCGCCTCGAGGTGTGGATGTGGCGCACGTTCGGGGTGTTCCTGGTCACCTACCTGCTGACGACGATCTTCACACTGGTGATGGTGCCGCGCGTCGCGGCCAGGTTCGCGAGCTTCCCGTGGGCCGCCGCGGTCGTCGTGGTGGCGGTGCTGGCGATCGCCAACATCCCGCGGTCGATCTACTGGCGCCGGCCGGAACAGGCATTCGCGTCGAGTTGCGCGGCCATCGCCGCTCTCCTGGCGCTGTTCGGCGGCGCCTTGTACCCGAACCTGGTGACCGCCAGCAACGATCCGGCGCGCTCGCTGACCGTCTTCAGCGCCGCGTCGAGCCCGCACACCCTGGGGATCATGCTGATCATCGCGGCGATTGGCATGCCTTTCGTGGCCGGCTACACCGCGGTGATCTACTGGACGTTCCGCGGCAAGGTGCGCCTCGACCCGCAGTCGTACTGACGGCCGCGGCGGGCGACGTCACAGGTCCTTGGAGTAGCCCTCGTGTCCGTTGCCTGCCACGGTGGACTCGACGAAATGGGCGCGCAAGGCGGCGATCTCGCCCTGGTGGGCGGCGAGCGAGGAGACACACTCGCGATCGAAGCGGGCGCAGCCGACACCGGCCAGGAATGCCAGCGCATTGTCGACGGTCCACGCCTTCTTGTACGGGCGCTCGCTGGTCAGCGCGTCGAAGACGTCCGCGACCCGCACGATCCTCGCCTCCAGCGGGATGCGGCGTCCGGCGAGACCGTGCGGGTAGCCGCTGCCGTCGTCGGCCTCGTGGTGGTAGAGGACGAGGTTGCGCAGCATCGCGACGTGGGGAAGGCTGGTGAGCCCAAACTCCTCCGCGAGCGTGTCGATGATCTGCTTGCCGATCGCGACGTGCTTCTGCATCTCGAGGAACTCGTCGGCATCGAGCGGCGCCGGTTTGAGGAGGATACGGTCCGGCACCCCGATCTTGCCGATGTCGTGCAGCGGGGCGAACAGCGTCAGAAAGGCGATGTACTCGTCGTCGAGCCCGCGGGGGACGGCCAGGGAAAGAGCGATCAGGCGAGCGTACCGCGACATCCTCTCGAGG
Organism: uncultured Acidobacteriota bacterium; assembly: GCA_963725705.1. GTDB lineage: Bacteria > Acidobacteriota > Thermoanaerobaculia > Thermoanaerobaculales > Thermoanaerobaculaceae > CAVRZJ01. The sequence goes on from CAVRZJ010000006.1 coordinate 8,709, forward strand.
TGTGTGCCGGTCTCCTCGTCGCGCAACCGGCCGATGCGGCGTGTCGCGCGCACCGCGGCGCGCAGCATGCGGATGCGCCCGAGTACGGCGGCGACGATCGTCGCCGCGAGCTGGGTGAACACCTCGAGCCGGCGGACGCGGTCCTCGCCGAAGTAGCTGTGCTCCGGTGAGTCGTAGAACAGGAAGCCGACGAGCGCGCCATCCTCGAACAGCGGCGAGGTGAGGCTCGAGCGGTAGCCGCGGTCGAGCAGGCGTCGCGTGTGCTCGCGCCCGCCGCACGGCCAGTGCTCGAGGTCGTCGATGACGCGGCTGGCGCCCTCGCTGGCGAGCGCCTCGAGGCAGGGCAGCTCGGAAAGAGGCATTTCGTAGCGGGCCAGTGGCGTGTCGCCGACGGTGCTGTGGGCGAAGGTGCGCAACCGCTGCGTCTCGCCGTCGAACAGCGCAACCGCCACCCGCTCGACACCGGGGTGCTCGCGGCGCAGATCCGCGTGCAACCTGGTCAGGCGCACGCCGATCGGCTCGGCCTCCCGTTGCTGCACCAGCATGTCGACCTCCGCGACAGGAGCTATGGACTCGGCGGCGTCCGGCGCCGTTCGCGTGGCGCCGTGCTCTCGGTTCCGCCGCGATCGATGATACCTCGCCTGGTTGCCGGAGCCGGCGGCGGTATCGGCCGGGCGCGGCTAACCGAGCCGGCCGGAAAAGATCAGGAACCCGAAGCAGACGAGATTGCCGGTGACGAAGACGCCGGCGGCGTGCCAGAGCGGCGACGCCGCCCAGCTCCGCCCGCGCGTCCACCTCGCGATGCGGTCGTGGATGATGAACAGCGCCGCGTGATAGAGGCCGTAGCCGACGTAGTGCAGCGCGGTGCCGTGCCACAGCCCCATCAGGCCGAACAGCAGCACGTAGCCGACGTACGACGACGCCACCCGGTTGCGCACCCAGCCGCCGCGGGCGGAGGCGAGCATGAAGCGCATGAACACGTGGTCGCGGAACCACGCCGACAGCGAGATGTGCCAGCGGTTCCAGAACTCCTTGATGTTGGCGGCGAGGAACGGCCTGTCGAAGTTCTCCGGCGTGTGGATGCCGAACACCATGCTGAAGGCGATGGCGAAGGCGCTGTAGCCGGCGAAGTCGAAGAACAGGTAGGCACTGTAGGCGTACATGTACGACACGGTCGGCCACAGGCCGTGCCTGGTGGCGACCGGGTCGAGCCAGTAGCGCTTGACGAGAAACGCCAGGATGAACGTGTAGAGGAAGCCGCGGAACAGACGGTGAACGGCGCCGTCGAGGTCGGCGAGCAGCTCCTCGCGGGTGCGCTGGCGGCTCCAGTCCTGGCCGAACCTCCGGAAGCGGTCGATCGGCCCCGACGATACGGTCGGGAACATCAGCAGGAAGGCGACGTACTGCGCGACCGGCAGCGACGTGATCAGGCCGTCGTGCACGCCGATGACGACGTCGAGGCTGCGGAAGGTCAGGTAGGAGATGCCGAGGAAGGCGAGCGCCCATCCGTGCTCGAGCAGCGGCACGAGCTTTGCCGCCAGCAGCGGCGCCAGCGCCAGCAGTACGGCCAGGGAGAACGCCCAGGTCTTGCGGCCGGAGCGGCGCACGAGCGCGAAGCCGGCGGCAACCAGATACTGGAACGCCGCCCAGCCGACGGCCAGCCACAGTGCCGAGAACGAGGTCCCGGCGACCGTGACCCGCGCCGGAGCGCAGTGCAGCACGAGCATGCCGGCGCTCGCGATCAGCAGCCATGCGCGCACGCCGCGGCGCGCCAACGCGAGCACCAGGGCTGGCACCACCACGTAGAGCAGGACCCCGAAGTACGTGAAGTCGGCGTACGGCGTCACGTCAGCAGCTCGGCCAGCTTACGGCGGTCCGCCTTGCCGTTGGCGGTCAGCGGCAGCGCAGTGACGAAGCGGATGGTGCGCGGCAGCATGTATGCGGGCAGCCGCCCTCCCAGCTCTGCACGCACGTGCGCGACGGCCGCCAGGCCGCCGTCGCCCTGCAGTGCGGGTGCGACCACGAACGCCGCCAGTGAGTCGATCGCGCCGTTCTTCAGCACCGGGATCACGGCGGCGTCGAGCACGCCCAGCACAGTGCGCAGGTTCGCCTCGACGTCGCCGAGCTCGATGCGGTAGCCGTGGAGCTTCACCTGGTTGTCGATGCGCCCCTCGAAGAACAGCAGGCCGTCGCGCATCCGCCCCCAGTCGCCGGTGCGGTAGGCGCGCCGTCCCGCGTCGGTGAAGAACGACCGCGCGTTGAGGTCCCCGCGGCCGAGGTAGCCGGGGCTGACGTTGGGCCCGGCGATGACGATCTCGCCCCGCTCGCCCTCCGGCATCTCGGCGCCGTCCCCAGAGCGGATCAGGATCGCGGTGCCCGGCTTGGGGTAGCCCACCGGCAGCACGGGGAAGCGCTCGAGCACGGCGCCTGTCACCTCGACCGACGTGGTGGCGACCGTCGCCTCGGTCGGTCCGTAGGTGTTCCACACAGCGGCACCGGGGAAGCGCTCGACGAGCTGCGCCGCGACCTCGTGCGGCAGCGTCTCGCCGCAGAACAGCAGGCGGCGCAGCGCGGGCAGCATGCTCGCGCCGAACGTCTTCTCGGCCAGGCAGAGCTGCGCAAACGACGGCGTCGACACCCAGGTCGTGACCCCGGAGCCGGCGAGAGCCCGGAAGAGCAGCATCGGGTTGGCGATTTCCGCCGCGGTGATGCTGAGCAGCGTGGAGCCCGTCGCCAGGCTGGGGTAGAGGTCCATCACCGAGAGGTCGAACGAGAACGGCGCCTGGTTGAGGAACACCTCGCGCCCCTCGGCAAAGCGCTGCTCCTCCAGCATCCAGGCCACGAAGCTGGTGAGGCACTCGAGGGTGATGACGACGCCTTTGGGCTCGCCGGTGCTTCCCGAGGTGAACATGACGTAGAACGGATCGGCGGCGGCTACCGGCCGCGGCGAACACGGCGGCGCCGGGGTCCGCGCCAGGGCGGCGATCTCGGCGGGGGTGAGCACGAGGCGAGCACCGGCGGTAGCGACGATGCCCTCCGCCCGCTGCGGCGGGATCGAGAGGTCGAGAGGCACGTAAGGGTGCCCGGCCTTCGCGGCGGCGAGGAAGGCGACGACCATCTCGGCTTCCTTGTGGCCGCGCACCGCCACCGGGGAGCCGTCGCCGGCGAGCCGCGCAGCGAGGTGCTCGGCCACTCGGTCCGACGCGCGTTGCAGCTCTCCGTAAGTCAGGGATCTGCCGCCGCTGACGTGGGCGAGGCGATCGGGCGTCTCACGGCCCCAGCGCTCGATGGTGGCGAGAAGGTCCATGCGCCGCGTCCTAGAACGCCTGATAGATGTAGCCCGGCGTGACGAACGTCCCCTTGCCGTGGAGCGCCGCGAGCGCGAGCAGGACCGCGAGGTAGTAGAGGGTGAGCAGCCCCCGCCGCCACCACGGGCTAGTAAAGCGTGTCATGAAAGAAGTCATCGAGCGTCTGGTCATAGAACGCCCATCCCTTGGGGCTCGGGTGGTCCCCGGTGTCCATCGTGAAGCGGCTGTCGCCGTCGTGGTCCTCGAAGCAGCGCAGCGGCACGGCGTGCGCGGCGGCGACCGCACGCAGGCGGTCGTAGTAGAACTGCTTGCGCACCCCGGACGACACCCCCAGGAGGTCGTAGTACGCCCCCTTCATCGGCACCGACAGCAGGAGCGGGCGGGCGCCCAACTCATTGATGACGTCGAGGAGCAGGTCGAGGTCGTCCCACTCCGGGGAGTCGTGCAGGCTGGCGCTGACCTCCTTGTCGGGGTGATGCCCCCGGAGCGCCAGCACCTTGTCGCCGTGTTTCTGCCACCAGTCGTCGGCGACCCCGAGGGCGTTGTTGCTCGAGACGCGCTCGTAGGCCCGGGCCGCGCGATCGATCACCTCAGGCCAGCGGATCTCCCTGGGACGACGTGGACGGTCCGCCTGCGGCGGCGGCTGCGAACGGATCCAGGCCAGCGTTGCCCAGTGGTCTTCGACGCGCAGCGCCGCGAGGCGGATCACCCCCAACGGGTAGAGTGCTGCGTAGGCGACCCGGCTCGGCGCCGAGCCCGAGGCGAGGAGCTCGAGCGCGAGCCGGAGCACCGGGTCGGCGGCCAGCGGCGCCGGGAAGGCGAGCAGGCGGCGGGCGAGGCGTTGCTTGAGCGAGCCGCTCAGGCGCGGCGAGAACGCCAGCTCGTTGGCGTGCAGCCGCGAGAAGTTCCCCTCGTAGTACCTGGCCAGGTTGGCCTCGGTCGGCACCCAGAACAGCGACGGCGACAGCGAGATCACCACCTTCCTGCGGCGCACCGGCTCGCCGTCGCCGACGAGTTGGGCGGCGGTGGTGACCAACGGCATGAACCCGGGCCAGCCGACGCGGAACACGTCGAACCCGGTCGGATAGTCGTCGAACACCCGGTCGGCGTTGTACGAGCCGCCGGAGGTCAGCTCGGACGTGCCGTACACGGGAAGCAGGTCGTCCTGGCGGAACGCCTCGCGCTGCAGGGCGTTGCCCAGGCTCTTCTGGTGGAACCAGGCCGGGGCGCAGGCGTGCACCGAGCGGCGCTCGACGGCCCGTGCGTGGACGGTGAAGCCGACGACCCCGGCGAGGAACAGACCGCAGGCCCACAGCGCCGGAGCGAGATGCCGGCCGCTCATGTCGGGAGCCGCCGCTCCACCTCGGCGACGACGAGCGCGGGCGTCGCCCACTGCTCACGATCGAACTCCGCCGGCGAGACCTCGACGCCGAGCTCCGCGGAAAGCGCCAGGATCAGGTCGACGGTGCGCAAGGAGTCGAGGATGCCGAGGTCGTAGAGGCGCAAATCGGCATCGTGGCGGACCTCGTCCGTCTCGCAAACTCGCGCAAGCAGCGCCAGGACGCGCTCTCTGGTCGACATAGTCCGTGGCCCCGACCGCCGCCCCGACGGACGCCGATCCGTCGCCCACGAGTCGGTGGCGTACCGCACCCGCGACGCAGTACGGCACCGGCTACGGATGAGTTTTACGGAGACGCATCCGCAGTTGTCTAGCGATTTCCCGGCGGTTCACCCGCGGCCGAGCAGCCGTGTGATGGCGCTCACAACGACGTCGACGCCGTTGTGCACATCCGTGGCGCGCACCTCGCGCCGCAGCGCCGTGAGTCGCTCCGGGCGGGAGACGAGGGCGAGCGTCTCGGCGACCAGCGATTCGCGGCTCAGCCGCGCCGCCCGCACCAGCCCGCGCCGCGCGCACGCGGCGATGCGCCGCGGCTGGTCCTTGGCGATCGGCGCGGCGACGCACGCGGCCCCCTGCATCAGGCTCTGCAGCATCAGCGTGCCGCCGGTCGTCACCGCCAGCGTGGCGTCCCGGATCAGCCCCATGAGGTCGCCGTTGGGCAACGCCCGAGCGATGCGCAGGCGACCCCCGCCCTCCTCGCCGAGGTCGGAGTTGGGGCCGGTGACCAGCAGCACGGTGCCCGTGGTCCGCTCGCCGACCTCGCGCGCCGCGGCCAGGAACACCGGCACGGCGGACACGCCGGCGAACAGCCCACCGCCACCAGGGCAAAACAGCAGGTACGGAGCGCCCTCGAGACCCAGCTCCCGCTTGCGGCGGGCGACGCTGCGCTCGTCGATCGGCTCGTGCAGACCGTCGAGGAAGACCACCTCGACGCCGGGCGCCAGCGCGAGCTTGAGCCGCTCCCAGCCGCTCAGCGGCGCGCGGGCGAACGACGGCTCAGAGATCCAGTGCTGGTCGATGAGGCGCATCCGGCGCAGGCGGAAGCTGCGCCGGCGGGCGCTCGGCCGCGGGCTCATGCAGACGACGCGGGCGCCGGCCCGGCGGGCCGCCGCGAATTGCGCCACCCGACCCGACGAAGCGAAGATCACCACGTCCGGCCGGTCCTTCTCGATGGCCCGCACCACCTCGTCGTTGGCCTGCGTCGGCGAGCCCTCGACCAGCGTCGTCGGGAACGGCACCGAGCGCGCGTACCGCGCCTGGCGGCTGAGCACAAAGCTCACCATGGCGTCTGGCCAGCGACCCAGCACCCCGGCTGCGACGGCCAGGCTTTCGTAGTACTCGCCGGCCCCCGCCGGCCCCGACACCGGCACGAACAGCACTCGCATCGGCCGGCTGCCGCCGCTCACCGCGCCCGACACCGTCGCACCCCGTTCGCCGCCGACACCGACGCCACGCCGCACCTCCGATCTCCCGCGCTCATCATGCCACGCGACCGTGTCGCCTCGCGTGCATCACGCTTGTCCCGTCTGCGCGACGATCCTGAGATCTGCCCTCCGTGGAGCGGATCTGGACTATGCTGGATCGACGACCGGTCGCTGCCGCGGCTCGCCGGCCCTGCGGTCTGCCGCGGCCCTCCCGAGGAGGTGATCCGTGGACACCACGAGAATGCTCCCTGGCCTCTCGGCGCAGATGAAGGCGATGCTGCGCTGCCTCCTCACCGCCGTCGCCGCCGTCGTCCTGGCGGTCTGCTCCGCCCACCGGCAACCACCCCGGCCGGCGATCGCGCCGGAGGAGGGGAGCGAGGGCAATGCGTTCGCGCGGGTCGAGTACGAGTGGATGCGGCTACGCGACCCGGTGACCGGCGTCATTCCCCGCGACATCGGCACCAGGGAGAACGATCTGGCCGCGAGGATCGACGCCGAGGCCACGGCGGCGGGGGCGCTCCCCGTGGCCAGGGGCTGGGTCTCCCGCGGGCCATCCAACATCGGCGGCCGCACCAAGGCGCTGGCTATCGACGCCACAGACGAGAACGTCATCCTCGCCGGCGGCGTGTCGTCCGGCATGTTCAAGTCGCGCGACGGCGGCGCGACCTGGCGCCAGACCACCGCACCGACCCAGCTCCACAGCGTCTCGTGCCTCGTCCAGAGCACCTCCCCTGGCCGGCAAAACACCTGGTACTACGGGACTGGCGAGTTCTCGGGCGGCCGGGGCGGAAGCGCCGCCGGGCCGCTGATGACCGACGCGTACTACCGCGGCGACGGGGTCTTCAAGTCGACGGACGGCGGCGAGAGCTGGACGCTGCTCGCCGCGACCGCCTCCGGCGCGCCGACGCGGACGGACCCCTTCGACTTCGTCTGGGGCCTGGCGACGTTCGGGGCGAACGGGGTCTACGCGGCCACCTCGACCGGCCTATGGCGGAGCACCGATGGCGGCGGCTCGTGGGACCATCCCCTGGACTTCGGAGCGAGCTACCCGGGCACCGAGGTCGCGGTCGCCGCCGGCGGCACCGCCTGGGCGACCGTCTCCGGCAACGGCCCGGCCGCGGGCATCTACCGTTGCCCCGACGGCACCCACTGGACCAGGATGGCACCGCCCGGGTGGCCCGCCGCGACGCTGCGGACCGTCATCGGCCTGGTGCCGACCAACCCTGACAAGGTGTTCTTCTGGACCGCCGAGGACGAGCCGCAGATGCTGCGGACGCACCTGTACCGCTACATCGAGGGCTCCGGCTGGACCGACCTGCGTGCCAACCTGCCGTGGCAGGGGGACATCACCACCTACGGCGCCAGCATGCTGGTGCTCAAGGTCAAACCGGACGACGAGAACACCCTGTTCATCGGCGCGATGAACCTCCACCGTAGCACCGACGGCGGTCAGTCGTGGGTGCTCGTCGACGACCTCACGACCTGGGGGCGCTTTCACGTCGACCAGCACTCGCTCGCCTTCTACCCCTCCAACCCACGCCGGATGCTCGCCGGCAACGACGGCGGCGTCTTCCGCACCGAGGACAACCTCACCAGCCTCGGCGAATACCAGCAGATCGCCTGGCAGTCGCTCAACCACGGCTACCTGACCACCCAGTTCTACACCGTGGCCGTCGACCACGGCACCCCCGGCAGCCCGCTGGTCGCGGGCGGGATGCAGGACAACGGCTGCATGTACACCCGCTCGGCCGACCCTACCGTGCCGTGGCAGCTCTACGTGTGGGGGGACGGCGGCTACATGGCGGTCACTGACGGCGCCCAGTACGTCTACACCTCGTTGGGCGCCACCCTGGGCGTGTACCGCAACGCCATCGTCAACGGCCAGCAGCAGGTCACCGAGGTAACGCCGATCGGCGCCCGGATGGGGCTGTGGATGAACCCGATGATCCTCGACGCGCACGACTCGCGGATCATGTACTTCCCGGCCTCAAACGAGCTGTGGCGCAACTCGAACCTCACCCAGATCCCCTGGGTCTTCCCCGCGGAGCGGACCAGCCTCAACTGGACCAAGCTCACCAACGTCAAGGTGATCATCTCGGCGCTGGCGATGTCGGAGGCGCTGCCGCGCCGCTTGTACTACGGGACCCATGAGGGGGGGCTGTTCCGCCTCGACGACCCGCAGAGCGGGCAGCCGGTGCCGGTGCAGCTCTCCTCGACGGGCCTGCCTCCCTACGCCTATGTCCACTGCATCGCCGCCGACCCCCGCGACGTCGACAAGCTCCTGGTCGTCTTCCCCAACTACGGAATCCCCAGCATCTTCGCCTCCGAGGACGGCGGCCAGCACTGGACCGGCGTGGCGGGCAACCTCGAGGAGTTCCCCGACGGCAGCGGCGCCGGCCCCTCCGTCCGCTGGGCGAAGATCCTCTACGTTGGCGACCACCCGGTCTACTTCGCCGGCACCAGCGTTGGCCTCTACTCCACCACCGCCCTCGCCGGTTCGAGCACCGTCTGGGTCAAGGAAGGCGGCACCTCGATCGGCAACGTCGTCGTCGACATGATCGACGTGCGGCAGTCGGACGGCTACGTGGCGGTCGGAACCCACGGCAACGGCGTGTTCACCACCAACGTCCGCTCGTTGCAGGCGTCGCCGATCGGCCGGCACCTGAGGCGCGGGAAGTAACGGTCGGGAGGGGGTCTCGCCAAGTGAGCGGCGAGAGGTACCAGCGAGAACCCCGGGCCCGATCGATCGTACCAGCGGAGTGCGTACTCCCGCTCGGGCCGCGGTCTCGATGGTGCTCTCGTTCCCGCTCGTCGTCGCAACCGCGCCAGCGTCCGCCGAGCAGACGCAGCGCGGGTCGGAGATCCGCATCGCCAGCGCCGCCGGGGCGATCACGGTGGACGGGACACTCGGCGATCCGGGCTGGAGCGGCGCGACCCGCGTCGACACCTGGTTCGAGGTCCGGCCGGGCGACAACCTCCCCGCAAAGGTGAGGTCGGTCGGGTACCTCATCTACGACGACCGCTACCTCTACGCCGGCTTCGAGTTCTTCGACCCCGACCCCGCGCGGATCCGCGCTCCGTACGCCGACCGGGACGACATCTCGGAGAGCATCGATTACGGAGGGGTGATTCTCGACACCCGCAACGACGGCCGCACCGGAGTGCTGTTCCTGGCTACGCCGCGCGGGATCCAGTACGACGCCGTCCAGGACGACGCCACCGGCAGTGAGAACTCGGCGCCCGATTTCTACTGGGACTCCGCTGGGAGGATCACCGCCGACGGCTGGACGCTCGAGATCCGGATTCCCTTTTCGTCGCTTCGCTATTCGGGCGGGGCCGCGCAGACCTGGGGAATCATGCTCTTCCGGAACTACCCCAGGGAGTTCCGCTACCAACTCTTCTCGATGAAGCTCCCGCTCGGCGGCAGTTGCTTCGTCTGCCGTGAGAACGTGCTCACCGGGCTCGAGGGGCTCCCCGCCGGGGACCACTTCGTCGTCGCCCCGTACCTGTCCGCGAAGCAGGAGAGCCTGCCGGACGGCGCTTCCGGAAGCGCACTCGAGGACCGCCCTGCGGAGGGCACCGGCGGGCTCGACGCCAAGTGGATACCCGACCCCGACAATGCGCTGGACGTGACCGTCAACCCCGACTTCTCCCAGGTCGAGTCGGACGTGGCAAGGATCTCCGCCAACGAGCGGTTCGCCCTCTTCTACCCCGAGAAGCGGCCGTTCTTCCTCGAGGGCAACGAGCTGTTCTCCACGCCGGTGCAGGCGGTGTACACCCGCGCGCTCACGTCCCCCCGCTGGGGGATTCGCGCCACCGGCAAGACCGGCGACACCGCGTACACGGCGCTCGTCGCCGACGACCGGGGCGGCGGCAGCGTCATCCTCCCCGGCTCCGACGCCTCCTCGTTCGCCGACCAGGACTTCTCCTCGCGCGTGGCCGTCGCCCGCGTGCGCCACGACCTCGGCCGCTCGTTCGTGAGCTTCCTCCTGACCGACCGCGAGATCGCCGGCGGCGGCTGCAACCGGGTGTTCGGGCCCGACTTCCAGTGGCGGCCGAACGACACCGACACCGTCACCGGGCAGGTGCTGTTCTCGCTCACCGAGACTCCGGACCGCCCCGACCTGGCCCCGGAGTGGGACGGTCGCAAGCTCTCCGGCGGCGGGAGCGACGTCTGGTGGTCGCACACTACCCGCACCATCGACTTCGCCCTCGAGGTCAAGGCGTTCGGGGAGGGGTTCCGCGCCGATGCCGGCTTCGTCCCGCAGGTCGGCTTCCGCGAGGCGTACTCGGAGGTGGGGTACACCTGGCACCCGACCGGGTTCCTGTCGCGCCTGCGGGTGTTCGCCTTCACCGACCCGATGTGGGACAGCGACGGTGAGCGCATCCGCAACCTAGTCGCCGCGGGCGTCGGCATGGACGGCCGTTGGAACTCCTTCGCCAGGGTGTGGGTGTACGCCGACCGCTGGCGGGTCGCCGAGCCGTCCACCGAGCCCGCCACCTTCCGCGAGATCCCCAAGAACCAGCTCCGCTTCATCCTGCAGGCGAGCCCGTCGCTGCTGGTCTCGCAACTCTATCTCGAAGGCGCGGTCGGGCAGGAGATCGACTTCGAGAACGCACGGCCGGGACACGGCGCGACGCTCACACTGGGGGCGACCTTCCGTCCCACCGACCACCTCGCGCTCCGTCTCGACTCGTCGCGACGCTGGATCGACGTCCGCCCCGCCGGCGGTGGTCCCACGGGGCGCCTGTTCACCGCGCAGGTCGAGCGGCTGAAGGCAACCTGGACGTTCACCGCGCGCAGCTACCTGCGGCTGATCGGCCAGTACGACCGCACCGACCAGGACCCGGCTCTCTACCCGACCCCGGTCGACTCGCGCGGCGGGTCGTTCGCCGGCTCCGCGCTGCTCGCGTACAAGCTCAACTGGCAGTCGGTGCTGTTCCTCGGCTACGGCGACGACCGCACGCTCGACGCCGAAGGTGACCTGCATCGCTCGAGCCGGCAGCTCTTCCTGAAGATCTCCTACGCCTTCCAGCGGTAGCCGGCCGGCCGTTGCGCGCGCCGTTCGTCGGCGGACCGCCGACAACCGCAACCTCCTCCCTGCCGTTTCGTACAGCTCACTGGGCAAGGTTGAGATCAGCAAACGTTTACATGTTTTACAAATGCGACAGGACCTCGAGCGGTCCGCGCGGCAAGGGAGGCTGGCAATGAAGGCGATACGCTGGTTGGTCACGGCACTTTCCCTGGTTCTGGTGGCATCGGGCGCCGCCGCCGAGACCGTGGCGGGGTTGCCGTTGCACGTCCAGAAGCTCAACCCGAGGACCATTCGTGTCTGGATCGGCGACTACGTCTCGTCGACCGCCACGGTGGCGATCGCGACGGAGAAGGGCATCGTGGTCGTCGACACGCTCGGCTACCCCGGGGTCGACCGGGAGCTGCGCGGGATCATCGCCCGCGAGCTGGGTCGCAGTGACTTCAGGTTCCTGATCAACACCCACGAGCACGGCGACCACACCGGCGGCAACTCGGTGTACGCCGACTGCGCCATCGTCGGTCACGAGCTCGTCGGCGCGGGCATGGCCGCCAACGCCGCCGACCGGCCGCGGTCGGTCGAGTGGCGATACCAACCGCATCGCCGAGCTGCAACGCGACATCGAGAAAGAACCGGCGGACTCACCAGCCGCGAAGCGTATGAAGGAGGAGCTGGTCCTGAACCGCTTGAACTTCGATGGGCAGACCTCCGACACGGCACCGGCCACCCCCGCGGAGATCTTCTCGGACCGCATGACTCTGGACATGGGCGACACCACCTTCGAGCTCTACTACGTCGGCGGCATGCACTCCGCCAGCGACATCTTCATCCTCGTGCCGGAGCTCGGCCTGCTCATGACCGGCGACACCATGGCCGATGTCTGGCTCACCGACACGCCCGGGTGCCTGGCCAGCTTCATGGCCCGCCCCGGCGTGCGTCACGACTTCCCGCTCCTGCTGGAGAACTGGGGCCTCGTCCTGGAAAAGAAGGACCGCATCAAGCTCCTCGTCCCCGGCCACTGGAACGGCGAGCTGACCATGAAGGGTTTCGAGGAGCGGGTCAGCTACGTCAGGGCTCTCTGGGAGGGCGTCAACAGCGCCGTCAGGGAAGGGAAGTCATTGGCGCAGGTTCAGACGGAGTACCGCCTGGACACGAGGTTCCCCGAGCTGGCCAGCAGCCCCGGCTTCAGCAGACGCAACACCTACTCGACCGTCCTCGAGATCTGGGACGGTGTGACCGGCCAGAAGTCCGCCGCGGAAGCGGTGTTCGGCCTCGTCGACGAGGGTGCTGCCGAGGAAGCCATCCGCCAGGTCCTCGCCGATCGCGACGCCAAGACCCCCAAGTACTACTTCCTCGAGGATCAGTTCAACGCCTACGGCTACCGCTTCCTGCAGGAGAACCGGGTCGACCAGGCAATCGCTCTGTTCAAGCTCAACGTCCAGCTCTTCCCCGCGTCATGGAACGTCTACGACAGCCTCGGCGAGGCGCTCCTGAAGGCGGGCGACACCGCCGCGTCGGTCACGATGTACGAGAAGTCGGTCGCGCTCAACCCGGAGAACACGAACGGCAAGGACGCGCTGGCCCGGATCCGGGCCGTCGCCTCCGGCACGTAGCTCTCGCCCGGGGCGCCGCCACCGCCGGTCCCCGCCGACTGTCCGTGCCTGGAGGCTCGGGCAGACAGCAGCCCGGCCACCACGGAAGGTCGGCGTGGTCGCCGGTCCGGCATCCAGGCGAGGGGATGCTAGTGCCGCCGAGCGAGGAACCCACCAACAGCCCCGAGGCACAGGATCAGCAGGAGCATCGCCGTCCCACCGAGCGCAGGTACCGCCTCCACCGTGCCCTGATAGGCGGTAACGTACGGTGTCGGCGTCGTGCCCCCGGCGCCGCTCACGCTCGCGTAGTCGAGGCGGATCCGGCCCACGGCGCCGGCTGCGCCGGTTCCGAAGTAGGGAGACCCCTCTACGGCCGAGGCTCCACCGCCGCCGCCTAAGGCGCTCACGGGCCCGGCCTGCACCAGGGCCGGTGCCGCGAGCCAGATCGCTCCGCCGGACCCGCCACCGCCGCCACCGCAGTTGCCGGTCCCGTCACTACCGCCGCTGCCGCCGTCGGCCCGAACGGCCCCAGCCGGTCCGATGGTGATCGTCCCGCAGGACGAGATCACGATCACGCCGCCGCCAGCGCCGCCGCCTCCGCTGCCGCAGTTGTTTCCGCCCGATCCGCCACCGCCGCCGGAGCCCGGCAGTGTCGGCACCAGGTCTGCGGTGCCGTATGCCGCGCCTCCTGCGCCACCGACGCCCCCCGAGCTTCCCCCTGCCGCGCCGAATCCCGCGCCGCCGCCGCCGGACCAGCCCGACCCGGCCCCGCCCGCACCGGTTCCCGAGCCCGGTAGGCCGTCCAGCGGCCCGACCGAGGCGGAGAAGGCTCCATCGCCGCCACCTGCGCCGCCGGCGACGCCGAGTCCCGCGATGCCGGCGCTGGTGTAGGTCACTCCGTCCCCGCCGTTGCCGCCGGTCGCCGTGAGAACGCCCTGAATGTCGACGTTGCCGCTGACGTAGAGGACCAGCGGCGAGGCTCCCGTGGCCGACACCGTGGCTCCGGCGGCGATCGAGAACGAGCTGAAGTTGTACGTCCCGCCCGCGAGGGTGGTGCTGCTCACCGCGTTGTAGCTGCCGTCGACGCCGCTACCGCAGCCGCCGGCCGGTTGCCCCATCACCGCCGACGCGGGCAGAAGCAACCCCACCATGACGCACGCAGCACCATGACGGACGATGCCCACGGTTCACCTCCACAGGCACAGATCTGCTGCGAATCCTACAGCAACGCGGACATGTCGGCGAACGAGCGCCGGGGGCGGGATCAGCGCGGAACAGGGATGGCTTGTCTGTGGGAAGGGCACGCGGAGCGCGATTCACTCGCGTGGCGGCCTCATGGCGCCCGTCTCCCGCCGCGGAGACGCTCGCTCAGGTAGCTCGCGCGAGCCGCCGTCGCGGCTTGTCCCGGGTAACAACGAGGGTGGCCGCGGCACTGGTGGCGGCAACGGCGGCGCTGTTGCCCACGAGGGAGGGCGTGCCGAGGCTGTAGTCCCAGGCGTCGAGGGAGTTGGAGACCGTGACGGTGTAGCTGCCGGCGTCGCTCACCTGGCAGTTGGTGAGAGTGAGGGCGGCGGTGGTAGCGCCGGAGACCACGCCACCGCCCGCCTGCCTACCGTCGCTCAGGGCCACGCCATTGCGGTACCACCTGTAGTTGGGCGAGAGTTTCGGTGTGGTGGTGCCGTTGGATCCCCCGCCGCTGGTGCCGGCGGTCTCGACGCTGAAGGCCGCACCGGCGCCGGCGGACACCGATTGATTCTGGGGCTGCGACCGGATGACCAGGGCGTTGCAGGCGGTGTAGGTGGCGATGGAGTTTGTGCCGGAGAGCTGCACGTCATAGACGTTGTAGAGGCGCAACGTGCTGTAGGTGCCGGCGCCGCCGTTGAGCGAGACATTCCGGAGGCGGACGCCGGAAATGAAGGCGTCGGCGGGCCTGAGCGCGGGGTTGCCCCAGATGATGCTGCCGCCGGTGGCGCCGGTGGCAGTGAGACCGTCGATGGTGATGGTGCGCCACACCGCCATCGTGGATGAGTCGTATGCGTAGACTTTGCCCCTGGAGTCGGTGGGCGGGGTGGTGTTGTAGAAGACGGCGGTCGCGGTCGTGGTGTTCCCCGGGGTGCCGATCGTGCTGTAGTAGCTGTAGAAGACGATCGGGTACTTCACGTTGGTCATCGTGATGTCCCGATAAGTGACGTTTTGCACCACTCCGCCCTCACTCGGGTCCGCCTTCATGCGCAGGCCGTTGTCGGAACCGGTCATCGTGCAGCGCTCGACCAGCATACCGTCGAGGCCGCTATTGGTCTGGCCGCCGATCGAGATCCCGTGGCCGCCGCGGATGGTGTTGTCGCGGATATGAACGTTGCAGCAGAAGGTGTGCTGCGGCTTCATCACGATGTCGTCGTCGCCCACGTCGATGGTGCAGTTCTGGACGAGGATGTTCTCGCCGGAGGGATCGATGGCGTCGGTGTTGGGGGGGTCGTCGAGGGCGACGATCTGCAGGCCGTCGACGGTCACGTTCTTGCAGGCGCTCGGCACGAAGTGGAACATGGGAGAGTTGGTCAGTGTGACCTCATGGGCGTAGACGGTCGTGCAGTTGCTCAGCTTGA
Organism: uncultured Acidobacteriota bacterium; assembly: GCA_963725705.1. Lineage (GTDB taxonomy): Bacteria > Acidobacteriota > Thermoanaerobaculia > Thermoanaerobaculales > Thermoanaerobaculaceae > CAVRZJ01. Next base: position 24,068 of record CAVRZJ010000006.1, read on the forward strand.
TCAGATACGGCCGGTGCGGCATGGTGCTGTCCGCGGTGAACGCCGCCCACCAGCCCGAGCCGCCGTTGCCGTCGATGGTGCCCGTGCCACTGAGCTCGATGTTGGTGGCGCCGTCCGCGGTGATCCAGTTGGTGTAGGGGATCGGTGTCCCTCCCGCGGGCACGATCTGGTCGTAGATCTCCGGCTGGTAGGTGCCGAAGGGCAGCGGCTGTAGCGTGGCGCCGGACTCGATGCGGAGGTTCACGTTGCTCTTGAGCACGAGCAGCCCGGCGACGAAAGGTTGGTCCGCTGCCGGAACGCGCACGATGCCGCCGCCGGCGCCGTTCGCGGCATCGATGGCTGCCTGGATTGCCGGCCCGCAGTCGGTGCGGCCATCGGCCACGGCGCCGAAGTCCGTGATGTCGAAGACAGTAGACGCGATGACCGGAGTGAGCGTGAGCAGAGCAAAGCGGCTCTCGGTCGATCCGCTGGAATCGCTCACGACCACCGAGTAGGCGCCGACGTCGGCGAGACTGGCGCTGGCGATCGTCAACGTCGTGTCCGTGCCGCCCGGCAGGTCGGTGGCGACGCGATGGCCGGCGCCGTCATTGTTCCAGATCCGCCACTGGTAGCTGAGGGCGCCAAGGCCGGTGGCGCCGACAGTGAAGCTGACGGTGGCGCCGGGCAGCATCGCCTGGCTGTTCGGGTGGGTGGAAATCGTCGGCGTGGCGGCGACGTTGCTGGCCGGCGCAAGAACCGCCACCGCGCAGAAGAGGGCAACCGAAAGCCGGAGTGGGTTCATGGCAGCAGGCAGGCTAGCATGGGCTTCCGGGTCAAGAGCAGGCCCAGTGCCTGCTTAGAGATCGCGCGCGTCTGGACAGAGCGATCGAGTTGGAGCAGTCTGAGCAGGATGACCCACGCACCCGGGGAGGCTCCTCCGGCCTGTCGCCATTGTCCTGAAGGTCCCTCCGAGCTCGGTGTCATTGCGAGGCGCCTGGGCCGCCGAAGGCGGGCCAGGCAACGAAGCAATCTCACCATGTCTGGGGAGATTGCTTCGTCGGCCTGCGGCCTCCTCGCAATGACGGTTACTTTCATGGTCCGGGGTGTGCCCACGGCTCATGGTGATTCCGAGGGAGTACTCATGCGGCCACTGCGAGCGAAGAGCTGCTTCCTTGCCTGCCTGGTCGCGGCTCTCGCGCTCAAGTCGCGACCCGTCGAGGCCGGGGACACCCTCGTCTTCTTCGGCTCGCATTCAGTCGGCCCCGGCATGGGAATCTCCGTCGCTCACTTCGATTCCGTCTCCGGCGCGCTGACCGAGCCGAAGCTCGTGGTCGAGGCCGCGGCTCCGGCGTTCTTCATCCTGCATCCCGATGGCCGGCACCTGTACACCTGCAACTCCAACGACTTCTCGCGCGGATGGACTGGGGAGACCGTCAGCGCCTATGAGATCGATGCGCGCAACGGCGGCCTCACGCTCCTCAACCGGCAGTCGAGCGGCGGCGCCGATCCGAGTTACGTCACACTGGATGCCGCCGGCCGCCACCTGCTGGTCGCAAACTACAAAGGCGGCAGCGTTGCCGTCCTGGCGATCAATCCGGACGGCAGTCTCGGCACGCGCACGGCGTTCTTTCAGCACGCGGGCAGCAGCGTCAACGCCACTCGCCAGACTCAGCCTTACGCCCATTCCGTCAAGCTCGATCCGACCAACCGCTTCGCGCTCGTCGCGGATCTCGGTGTCGACAAGGTGTTCGTCTACCGCTTCAACGCGAAGGATGGCTCGCTGCAGCCGAACGACCCGCCCTTCGTCAAGGTGACGCCGGGCTCCGGTCCGCGCCACCTCGCTTTTCATCCCAAGCGCGACCTCGTCTATCTGATCAATGAAATGGCGAGCACTGTCATCGCCTACGCGTGGGACTCGAAGAAGGGCACGCTTGCGGAGGTGCAGACCGTTTCTACTCTACCCGCCGGATTCGCGGGAACCAACGCCTGCGCCGAGATCGAAGTGCACCCCAACGGCAGGTTTCTCTACGGATCCAACCGAGGCCACGACAGCCTGGCTGTCTTTGCCATTGACGAGACCACCGGCACGCTGAGCCTGATCGAGCACGTGCCCACGCAAGGACAGAAACCGCGTAATTTCGCTTTTGACCGCACGGGCCAGTGGCTCATCGTCACGAATCACGGCAGTGACAACGCCGTGGTCTTTCGCGTCGACGCGGAGACGGGGCGGCTGACGCCGACAGGCCGACCCGTGTCCGTCCGCTCCCCCTTCTGTGTACGCTTCCTCTCGATACCATCAACGCCGAGCAGCCGATGAGCGCGCGAGCCGGCGCGTTGCAGCGGCGGGCCGAGGACCTGCACCGCCGGGAAAGGGATCTGAGAGGCCGCTACGGCGTGCCGTCAGTCTAGGTACCCGATCAAAGAGTTGTCCAGATCCAGCCGCGCTCTGCTGCCTGGACATCCCGCGGACTACTCCCACTCGTCTTCAGGACCGCGTGCTCGAGCAGCAGGGCCTGCAACCGCTTGGGATCCGAGGCTCGCGCGCGATAGCCGCGGATGCCATGGTGCGACCCAAGGCCGGCGACCTGTTCGACGAAGGCTCCGACGCGGCGGCGCTTGCCCCCGCCGCATCCGGGGTCGGGTCACTCGGTTGGTCGCGCGAAGGGATTGCGCACGACGATGCCGTCATACGACGTGCCATCCCCGAGATCCTCGGAGTACACCACCGGGCACCGACCGTCGCGCGCCGCTTCGATGATGGCGGCATCCCACACCGAGATCCGGTGCCGGCCTGCGAGCGCTACGGCGGCCCGCACAATCTCCGGGGTCATCGGCACCACCGGCCATGCGTTGAGCGCGTCCAGAAACGCTGACGCGTCAGCGTGGCTCAGGGGCGCCGCGAGCTTGCGCGTGACCGTTACGAAGAGCTCGAGCATCACCTGCGTGGATACCGCAAAGCATCCTTTCGCGAAGCCGCGGGCGACGAGGAGAGCGGCGATGCGGTGCTTCTCCTCCTCTCCGGTAGCCAGAGCGTAAACCAGCACGTTGGTGTCGAGGAGCGCCTCAGGCGCGGCGCTCATGAAGCTCCTCTCGGGAAGGCAGAGGACCACCAATGCGCGCCTTGGGTCGCTCCACGAGCCGCCGCACTGCCTGCCACGCGCTGTCGCGGCGCCGGTCGCGCTCCACGAGGAGCCGCAGGTGATCGCGGATCAGGCCGCTCACGGAGGTCTGCAGCCGCGCTGCAATCACCCGCGCCTCGATCAGCAGCTCCTCGTCGATGGTCAGGGTCACGTTCGTCTTCGCCATGGCAGCCCCCACACACAAGTAAGTGTAGCACTGATTACGTGTGACTCCTACCCCACATGCGGTGGCAGGCCCCGCTGTCGTGAACCCGCTCCGAGCTGACGGGACGCCACCGAGTAACCCTGTCGCTTCGGCGCGAAAGAGCTCCCCAAGGACATCTCCATGAGTCGATTGATCGTCGCTTGATTCCAGTGGGTTCGGCTGGGTTGCTGTCCTGGCGGGCCCTCGAGTCGCTTCAGCGACCCGTCCAGCCGGATGGTGGCAAATGGTGCGCCCGGAGCGATTCGAACGCTCGACCTTCAGATCCGGAGTCTGACGCTCTATCCAAACTGAGCTACGGGCGCACAGCGACTGCCGAGAAAAGTGGGGTGGGCGAGGGGATTCGAACCCCCGACCTTCGGAGCCACAGTCCGATGCTCTAACCAACTGAGCTACGCCCACCACGAGTGGCGTGCCTGAAGGGATTCGAACCCCTGACCCGCGGATTAGAAGTCCGCTGCTCTATCCAGACTGAGCTACAGGCACAAAGGCTCGGGTCGACTGGTCGGGGCGAGAGGATTTGAACCTCCGACCACCTGCGCCCAAGGCAGGTGCGCTACCAGGCTGCGCCACGCCCCGTCCTTTGTGGCCAAACACCACGATCGCAAAGATCTACCCCAAAAAGGGGGAGGCAACACTAGCAACCGCAACGGCCTCCGTCAAGCTACGCGGTCACGCCGACGAGCTCCGGCAGCCCGGCCGCGGCGAGCCGGTGCTTGAGCGCCGCCCGCTGCGCCGCGAACGAGTGCTCCAGCCCCTTCTCCGCCAAGTCGAGCAGGGCGTCGAGCTCGCGCCGCGAGAACGGCTCGCGCTCGGCGGTGCCCTGGACCTCGACGATGCCACGGCGCGCCGTGCCGACGAGGTTGAGGTCGACACCGGCGCGCGAGTCCTCCTCGTACGCGAGGTCGAGCAGCGGGCGGCCACCGACGATGCCGACCGAGATCGCGGCCACCTGGTCACGGATCGGCCAGCCGGGGAGCGCCTTCTGCTCGCGCAGCTTGAGCAGCGCCAGCACCAGGGCGGTGAACGCGCCGGTGATCGCCGTGGTGCGGGTGCCGCCGTCGGCCTGGAGCACGTCGCAGTCGACGACGAGGGTGCGCTCGCCGAGCAGGCCGAGGTCGAGCGAGGCGCGCAGCGACCGGCCGATGAGACGCTGGATCTCGGCCGAGCGCCCGGAGATCTGTCCCTTGGTGACCTCGCGCTGGCTGCGCTCCTCGGTGGCGCGCGGCAGCATCGCGTACTCGGAGGTCAGCCACCCCTCGCCGGTGTCGCGCAGGAACTGCGGCACCCGACCCTCCACCGACACGTTGCAGACCACCAGCGTGTCGCCGGCGCGGGCGAGGACGGAGCCTTCCGGGTACTTGACGAAGTCGAGGGTCAACGAGAGCGGACGGGGCTGGTCGTCGGCCCGCCCGTCGGTGCGCGCTGCTGCAATCGACTGCTGCACGGTTCCTCCGTGCCCGCCACCTTACGCGACCCCGCTCGGGGCGGCAACTGCGTCACTGAAAGGCGACCGTCTTCGCCGTCTCGGTGCCCGGTGCCCGGTCCCCGGTGCCCTGTCTTCTCAGTCCGGCAGGTCGACCAGCTCCAGCGCCGTGTGGTGCTCCTGGAGGATCTGCTCGGCGATCCTCTGCACCCGCGCGGCCGCGTCGGTGACCAGCACGCTCAGGCCGCCGCCGTCGTCGGAGCATAGGCCGCGCGCGGTGAGCATCTCGACGACCTCGGCGGCGACCGACGAGGCGGAATCGATCAGGGTGACGGCCGGGCCGATGCCGGCGGCGATCGCTGCGCGCAGCAGCGGGTAGTGGGTGCAGCCGAGGATCAGCGTGTCGACCCCGGCGGCGGCCAGCGGGGCGAGGTAGATGCGCGCCACCTCGCGGGTAATCGGGTGGTCGAACCACCCCTCCTCGGCGAGCGGCACGAACAGCGGGCAGGGCAGCGCCACGACGTCGAGCTCCGGGCGCAGCGCCAGCAGCGCCCGGTGATAGGCGCCGGAGGCGATCGTCGACTCGGTGCCGATGACGCCCACGCGGCCGCGCGTGCGGCGGGCGGCGGCGCGCGCGCCGGGGGCGACGACGCCGATCACCGGCAACGGGAGAGCGCGCTCGAGCGCCGGCAGCGCCGCCGCGGACGCCGTGTTGCAGGCGACCACCAGCAGCTTGATGTCGTGCTCGGAGAGGAAGCGCGAGGCGCGCAGCGCGTAGCGCGTCACGGTCTCCGTCGACTTCGTGCCGTACGGCAGCCGCGCGGTGTCGCCGAGATAAACGTAGCGCTCGCGCGGCAACCGCTCGCGCAGCTCCCGGAGCACCGTCAGCCCGCCGATGCCGGAGTCGAAGATACCGATCGGGCGGCGGTCGGCCTTCCCGCTGAGGGGGGGGCCTTCGCCCTCCCCTCGTCCGCGCAGTAAATTCGCGGACTTCACCCCTCCCGGCGCCTCGCCTCGCGGCGAGGCGCTGTGAGAGCCTGTGACTCCATCACAGGCTCTCACGGAGCGACCAACTGCGGCCGCGCCTCCAGCGGGCGCGACAGGTCGACGTGGCCGAGAGTCTTCACCTCGTGGCCGCCGAACAGGAGCTGCACGTGCTGGACGCCGACGCAGTTGGCAACCACGGAGTTGACCACCGCGTACACCAGCATCAGCTCGGCGTCGCTGCCCTGCACCAGCTCCTCGGGTGGCGGCGACAGGTCGACGTAGGCGTTGCCGTCCCTGTCGACAAACACCGCATCGATCGTGGCGGCCCAGGGGAACGCCGGCGCGAGCCCGCTTTGCGACCCCGCGAGTAGCTCCTCGAGCACCGAGCGGATGCGTGTGGTGGTGGCCGCCGGCAGCTCGGGGACGTCGCGGATCTCCCGGTGCAGGAGCGTGTCGTCGCCGGGAAAGAAGAGATAGACCTTGGTCGTCACCGGCGCCGGCGCCGCCTGACCCGCCGATGTCGCGACCTCCCCCGCGGGCCTTGCCCGGCATTCGAGCAGCGACAGCCCCGCCACGGCCGCCAGCAGTGCCTGCGCAGCCGCGACCGACCGCCGCACGTTCATGGCGCTTGCCCGGAGGTGGGCGTGGCCGAGGTTTGCGGCGCCCGCACGAAGCTCGAGATCGCCCGCGCCAACGCTGTGGCGATCTCTGCCTGGAAGCCGGAGGTGAGCAGTCGCTGCGCCTCGTCGGGGTTGGAGAGGAAGCCGACCTCGACCAGCGCCGCCGGCATCGTCGCGCCGGTAAGCACCACGAACGGCGCCTGCTTGATGCCGCGGTCGGTGATCCCGTGCAGCGCGTTGAGCTGCCCCTGAATGGTGCCGGCGAGCTGCGAGGACGCATTGAGGTTGGCGACGTGCGCGAGGTCCCAGAGGATGAGCTGGAGGCCGTTGGCGCCGGCGGTGGCGTTCTCGCGCTCGGCCGCCTGCGCCGCCTGCGCATCGGTGGCGTCGGCGTTCATGAAGTAGGTCTCGGCGCCGCGCGCCCCCTTCGCCGGCGAGGCGTTGAGGTGCACCGAGACGAAGACGTCGGCCTTCAGCCGGTTGGCCAGCGCGGTGCGGTCGACCAGCGGCAGCGTTTCGTCGGACTCCCGCGTGAGCCGCGCGGCGATGCCGGCCGACTGCAGGCGCTGCACCAGCAGACGGGAGACCGCCAGCGTGATGTCCTTCTCCCGCTCGCCGCCGGGACCGCGTGCGCCCTGGTCGTCGCCGCCGTGCCCGGGGTCGACGACCACCAGCGGGCCGGTCCGCTCGGTGAGCTCGCCGCGCGGCTCGGCGCCGGCAGATGTGAGGCGGACGACGAAGCGGGGCGGATCGGCGAGCGAGTAAGTGGAGGCTACTTCGACGCCGGGTGCCAGGCGCAGCGTCAAGGAGTTCTCGTAGAGGTCGACGCCGAGCAACTCGCCTTCTGGGCGCGGGGCCTGGGTGAGCTCGAGCGGCGAGGAGAACTGCAGCGTCGCCTGGCCCGGGCTCGCCACCAGGCGCGGCTTCTGGGCGGTGCCTCGAACCACCACGAGCGTGCCGCTTGCCGAGGCGACCAGATCCACGGCGATGCGCTCGCCGCTGGCGACCGGGTCGAGGCGGGGCAGCTCGGCTGTTCCCGTCAGCGCCCAGCCCATCGGGTCGAGAAGCGCCGCGGCGGTGGAGGCGGCGCCGACGACGTGCCCCTCGAGGGTGCGCACCGGCCCCGGCAGCGGCGTCAGTCGGCCGTCGACCACGGCGAGCGAGCCACCGGGCGTGAACTGCACCTCGTGCTCGGCCAGCGTCGCGGTATACGAGCCGGCGGCGGGAGCGAACGAGACCTGCGCGCCGGTCAGCCGCAGCAGCGCCACCAGGTCGAGCAGGTCGCCGCGCGAGAACACCTCGACGCTCCCCTGCGGAGTGGCGACGTTCACCGCCATCGCCGGGGTACCGGCGATCAGCGCGATCACGAGGAGGACGGCGGCAGTTCGCGACATTCTCAAGAGCGCCCGCAGCTTGCGAGCCCAAACGGCGGGCAATGTACACGCTCGTGCGGCGCCGGCGCAAGAGGAGTCACGGTCGCAGAAGCTCCCTGCGCAGCGCAGCCGCCACCGCGCCGCGCGTCGCCGGGAACCCGGCCTCGCGGAGCGTCACCACGAAGGCGCGGTGAGAGCGGCCGGCGCGGTACTCCGGCGGCCGGGAGGGCATGGCGAGGTAGCGCTCCAGCAATGCGGCGTCGACGTCAACGAGCACCGACGCCTGGAACAGCACCCGCGACCTCCACAGGCGCAGCGAGGTGCCGGCGATCTTGCGGTCGTTAAGGCACAGGTCGGAGACGCCGCGCCTGGCCACCGCGGCGACGCCGCAGCTCCCGAGCGCCGCCGCCACCGCGGCGCAGAACCGCGCGAAGTGCGGCTCGGGAAACAGGCTCCCGCTCGCCGCGTGCAGCGCCGACGCAACCACGACGCCCGGCGCCAGGACCACGGCGCCACCGCCCGAGGGTCGCTGCACCACGCTGACGCCGTCGCTCCGGCAGCGCTCGAGGTTGACCTCGCGCTCGGGGTCGCGGGACCGGGACACGACGACCACGACCTCGGCGGCCTCGAGCACCTCCACCGCCGGCGGCTGGGCGTCGGCGAGCGGCCAGCCGGCGAGCGCGAGCGCGTGGCGCGAGGGCAATGGCATGTCGTGGCGGTGCAACACCTGGTTGATTCTAGCAACCGGGGCGACTTTACTCTTGACACGACGTATACTTCACTCATGGAATGGCATGTGCTGGGCAGTTATGGGGGATCGAGCCCCACCTGCCGGATGACCTCGTTCCTGATCAATGGCGAGCTCGCCCTCGATGCCGGTTCCATCACGCAGGCGCTCACTATCGAGGAGCAACACCAGATCCGGCGGATCGTGCTCACGCACTCGCACCTCGACCACATCGCATCGATCCCCTTCCTGGTCGAGAACACGTTCTCAAGCCTGCAGACGTCGCTGGAGATCCTGCTCACGCCCCAGGTTCTCCACACGGTCAAGCGGCACCTCTTCAACAACGACACCTGGCCCGACTTCACCCGCATCCCCAACGACCTGCCCGCGATCCGCCTCACTCAGGTCACCCCGCGGGAGCCGTTCGAAGTCAGCGGCTTGCGGCTGACGCCGATCCCCGTGCGTCACTCCGTGCCCACTCACGGCTACCTCGTCGACGAAGGCGCCGGCTCCGTGCTGTTCACCTCGGACACCGGCCCCACCGAAGAGGTGTGGCAGGTGGCCAACCGCACCAAGAACCTCCACGCCGTGATCGTCGAGCTCTCGTTTCCCAACCGGATGCAGGAGATCGCCGACGTCTCGCTCCACCTGACGCCGAGGACCCTCGCCGGCGAGCTCGCCAAGCTGCACCGCGACGTCCCGGTGTACCTGTATCACTTCAAGCCGCCGTACCTCGACGAGCTGCGCGCGGAGGTGGCCAGCACCGCCTTTCCGCACCCCGTCGAGGAGCTCCGCCAGGGCGACCTCTACAAATTCTAAGAGACGTGGTCAGTGGTCAGTGGTCAGAAAGAACCACCGCTGGGTGAGTTTTCGGCATTGCGGGTGTACTGGCTGACCACTGACCACCGGCCACTGACCACGCATTGCGTTCTCAGCGGCGCATCTGCGCGACCAGCGCCCCGATCCGGTCCTGCGTGTCGGGGTCGAACCAGCGGTCGAGGAAGTCGCCGAGCTCGGCGGCGTCGCGCGCCTCCATCGCCTCGCCGAGGCCGTGACGGAGGAAGCGCTTGGCGGCGGCGAAGGCCTCCGCCGGCCGTGAGGCGAGGTGGCCGGCGAGGCGGCAGGCGTCGTCGACGACCGCGTCCGCGTCGGCGAGGCGCTCGACCAGCCCGAGCTCCAGTGCCCGCTCGCCGCCCAGCCCGTCACCCTCGAGCACGAGCTGCTCCACCGCGCGGGTCGGAAACAGCGCGAGGAGCATGGCCACGGCGCCCGCCGGCACCGGGATACCGAGGTTGATCTCGGAGAGCCCGAGCCGCGCCCCGGAGCGTGCCATCACCCGGCGATCGCACGCCATCGCCAGCAGGCAGCCGCCCGCGATCGCGTGCCCAGCGAGCGCGGCGACGATCGGGCCCGGGTAGGTGGCGAAGCGGCGGAGCAGCGCGTTGTAGCGCACGAGGATCTCGCGAACCGCCTCGCGCGGCTTGCCGTCGAGCTTCTTGAGGTCGAGCCCGGGGCAGAAGACGGTGAAATGGCCGCTGGTCACGACGAGCGCGGGCGCGCCGGCAGCCTCGAGCCGATCGAACGCCGCTTCGAGGGCGCCGAGGAGGACATCGTCGATTGCGTTCGGGCCGTAGCTGAGCGACAGCACGTGGACACGCTCGCGGGCGCGGACGACGACGGCACCGTCGCTGCTCACCAGGCACCTCCGGCGAGCCGCAGGAACAGCCCGCTGACCGGCGAGCCGCTCGAGAGCTCGGGATGAAAAGTTGCTGCCAGGATACTCCCCTGGCGCACCAGCACGGGGTCGGGACCGCGGCGCGCCAGCACCTCGACGCCGCTGCCGACCTCGAGGAGTCGCGGCGCGCGGATGAACACGCCCTCGAGGGGATCGGCCGGCAGTCCGGCCCCCGGCTCGACGCTGAGGGCGACTACCGTGGAGTCGATCTGGCGGCCGTAGGCGTTGCGCTCGACCACGGTGTCGAGCACCCCGAGGCTGCGCTGCGGCGGGTTGCGCACCTCGCGGGCGAGCAGGATGACGCCGGCGCAGGTGGCCAGCGCCGGCAGCCCGGCGCGCAGCTTCTCGCCGAGCCGCTCGTAGAGCCCCGTGCCGTTCATCAGCCTGAGCATCGTGGTCGACTCGCCGCCCGGGAGGACGATGGCGGCGAGGCCGTCGAGCTCGTGCGGGTGGCGCACCTCGACAACGGTCGCGCCGCTCGCGCGCAGCGCCGCTGCGTGGGCGGAGTAATCGCCCTGCAAGGCGAGGACGCCGATGCGCACGCTACCACCCGCGCCGCGACAGCATCTCCTCGGGGGTGAGCTTGGCGAGGTCGAGCCCGCGCATCGCCCCTTCGAGTCCGCGCGACACCTCCAGCACAACCTGCGGCTCCTGCCAATGGGTGACCGCCTTGACCACCGCCTTCGCCCGCAGAGCCGGGTCCTCGGACTTGAAGATGCCCGAGCCGACGAACACCGACTCGGCGCCCAGCATCATGCAGAGGGCGGCGTCGGCCGGCGTCGCGACGCCGCCGGCGGCGAAGTTGGGCACCGGCAGCGTGCCGTGCTCGTGCACCCACAGCACGAGCTCGAGAGGCGCCTGCAGCTCCTTGGCAACCGCCCCCAGCTCGTCGCGGTCGAGCGTGGTCAGGCGGCGCATGTCACGGCGCACGGCGCGCAGATGGCGCACGGCCTCGACGATGTTGCCCGAGCCTGCTTCGCCCTTGGTGCGGATCATCGCGGCGCCTTCGCCGATGCGGCGCAGCGCCTCGCCGAGGTTGCGGCAGCCGCACACGAACGGCACCTTGAAGTCGAGCTTCCAGACGTGGTTCTCCTCGTCCGCCGGAGTGAGCACCTCGGACTCGTCGATGAAGTCGACGCCGAGCGCCTCGAGCACGCGCGCTTCGGCGATGTGGCCGATGCGACACTTGGCCATCACCGGGATCGACACCGTCCGCATGATCTCCTCGATCTTGTCGATCGCCGCCATGCGGGCGACGCCGCCCTCGGCACGGATGTCCGCGGGAACGCGCTCGAGCGCCATCACCGCGGCGGCCCCGGCGTCCTCGGCAATCTTCGCCTGCTCGGCCGTGGTCACGTCCATGATCACCCCGCCCTTGAGCATCTCGGCGAGGCCCACCTTCACGCGAAACTCCTTGCTCTCGAAGTCCATCTCAACCTCCCCCGGTTCCCGGTCCCCGGTCCCCTGTCGTCCTAGACCATGGCCAGCGTCGACGCCGGCGCCGACAACGCCTCCACCACCCGAGCGACGCCGGAGCGCAACGGTTCGCCGCCGATCGCGGCGTACGCGAGGCGCAGTACGTCGTCGCGCCCGCTGACCGACATCGCCGGCCCCGGCAGCACCCACACGCCGAGTGCCGCGGCCCGCGCTGCCACCGCCCGTGAGCTCACCGCCGCGGGCAGCTCAACCAGGAGCGAGAACCCGCCCCGGGGAACGCTCCATCGCGTTCCTGCCGGCGCCCGCGCGAGTGCGTCGCGGACGACCGCCAGGCGCTCGCCGGCGGCCACCCGCAGCCGCTCGGTCTGCGCCTCGAGCTGGCCGCGCCGGCACAGCGACAGCGCCGTCGCCTCGAGGAACGGGCTCCCCGACAGGTCGGTGGCGCGCTTGACTGCCGCGACGCGGGCGACCACCTCGCGCGGACCGGTCATCCAGCCGACCCGCAAGCCCGGAAACAGCACCTTCGAAAACGAGCTCACGGCGATCACGGAGGGGTCGCGGGCCGCCAGCGGCCGCGGCACTCTGCCGGCAATCACCAGCCCCGGGTCGAACAGCTCCTCGATGACGGTGACGCCGGCGCCGCACAGGGTGGTGAGAACCTCGTCGCGCCCGCCGTCGTCGAGCACCGTACCGGCCGGGTTCTGGAGCGTCGGGGTGAGGATCGCGAAGTGCGGTCGCGTCTGGCGCAGCCGCTCGGCGAGGATGTCGCGGCGCAGGCCGCCGCGATCGACGGTGATGCCGACGGTGCGCATTTGATGGACGGCCAGCAGGGGCGGCAGTCCCGGGTAGGTGGGATCTTCAACCAGAACCGTGTCACCGGGCCGCGACAGCGCCCGCAGCACGAGATCGAGCGCGTGCTGCACGCCGGAGGTCAGGAGCACGTCGGCAGGGTCGCTGCGGACACCCCAGGCGGCCAGGCGGCTGCTGACCCACTCGCGCAGCGGCGCGTACCCGTGGGCGTCGCCGTACTGCGCCACCGACTCCCCCTCGCCACCGCCGAACCCGAGCCAGCGCAATACCTTGCCCTCCGGCAGCAACGTCCGGTCGGGGACGTAGCGGGCGAGGTCGAGGGTGCTCGCCGGTGGTGGCTCGAGCCCGTCCTCGGCGCGCCGCAGCCCGTCGTGCCGCCGGCCGGGGCGGCCCGGGCGCAGCACGATCAGGCCACGGCGCGCCAGCTCCCGGTACGCTGCGGTCACGGTGGCCCGGTTGAGTCCCATCTCGGCGGCCATGGCGCGTGCCGTCGGCAGCGTGTCGCTGGCGGAGGCGAGTGAATCGGCGAGGCGCTCGGCGAGGCGCAGGTAGAGCGGACGCGCCGAGGCGGTGCCGCGCAGCTCGGAGGCGAGCGCTTGGAGATCCTCACTCACGCCGGCGAAGCTAACTTCGGCTCAGGCCATTTGTCAACAATGGCTGAGCCATTACCAAAGCAGGCGGTAGGCAGTAGGCAGTAGTGAGAAGAGGCAGGCCACAGGGAGGCGTGCGGCTCCAGCCGTCGCCTGCCTCAGCGTGAGAGGAGGAACGACCGCCTACCGCCTACTGCCTACCGCCTGCTTTCAGTGGACGTCCTTCGCCGCGCGGAAGTCGGCGATGAAGCGCTGCAGCCCGCTGTCGGTGAGCGGGTGGTGGAAGAGTTGCTCCAGCACCTTGAACGGCACGGTGGCGACGTCGGCGCCGGCGAGGGCGCCCTCGATGACGTGCTGCGGATGGCGGACCGAGGCGACGAGCACCTGAGTCGGGAACTCGTAGGCGTCGTAGATCTGCACGATCTCGCGGATCAGTTGCATCCCGTCGTGGCCGATGTCGTCGAGCCGGCCGACGAAGGGGCTGACAAAAGTGGCGCCGGCCTTGGCGACGAGCAACGCCTGTGCCGGCGAGAAGCACAAGGTGAGGTTGGTGGCGATCCCCTCGTCGGCGAAGGTCGCACAGACCCTGATCCCCTCTTTGGTGATCGGCAGCTTGACGACGACGTTCTCGGCGATTGCCGCGAGATCTCGTCCCTCCCGCTCCATCCCCTCGATGTCGGTGGCGATCACCTCGGCGGACACCGGTCCGTTGACGATGCCGCACACCTCGGCAACCAACTCCTTGTACGAGCGGCCCTCCTTGGCGACCAGCGATGGGTTGGTAGTGACGCCGTCGAGGATCCCCCAGGCAGCAGCCTCACGGATCTCGGCCAGGTTGGCGGTGTCGATGAAGAGCTTCATGGACTGCCTCCGTCCGCCGCGACCGCCAAGTGGACGGCCCGCGAGCAGATCAACGCGTCAAGAGTCTAGAGTCAAGAGCCGGGGTTTGCCAGCCCGGCTGCCATGCTCTTGGCTCTTGTCTCGCAGCTCTCGACTCTCAACTCTCGACTCTCGACTCAGAACAACGGCTCCTGCTCGGCCGCGTCGCCCTCTGCGGCCTCCTCCTCGCGCTCGGCGAGACGGGCCACCGATACCACCTGGTCCGGCGGCTCGAGGCCGATCACCTTGACGCCCTGGGTGATGCGACCGGTGCGGCGGACCTCGCCGGCACGCGTGCGGATCATCATCCCCTGGGCGGTGACGAGCAGGATGTCGTCGTCAGGCAGCACGTAGCGCATGCCGGCGACGTTGCCGGTCTTGTCGGTGACCCGCATCAGCGTCACACCGGTGCCGCCCCGCCCCTGCAGGCGGAACTCGGAGAGCGGGGTGCGCTTGCCGAAGCCCTTCTCGGCCACGACCAGGATGTCGCCGGGGTCGTCGGCCGCCACGGCCGCCATCACCTCGACGAAGTCCTCCTTGCGCAGGGAGATACCGCGGACCCCGGTGGTCGAACGACCCATCGGCCGGGTGTCGGTCTCCTCGAAACGGATCCCCATCCCGTTGTGGGTGCCGAGGAAGATGTGGCTCTTGCCGTCGGTCAGCCGCACGTCGAGCAGGTCGTCGCCCTCCTCGAGGGCGATGGCGATGATCCCGTTCGAGCGGATGTTCTGGTACTCCGGGAGCGCCGTCCGCTTGACCTTGCCGCGGCGCGTCGCGCAGAGCAGGAAGTGCTCGCCGTCGAACTCCTTGACCGCCACCAGTGCGGCCACCTTCTCGTCCTGGGTGACCGGCAGCAGGTTGACGATCGCCTTGCCGCGCGCCGACGGGCCCGCCTCCGGCACCTCGTGCACCTTGAGCGCGTATACCTTGCCCACCGAGGTGAACACCAGCAGGACGTCGTGCGTCGACGCGATGAACAGGCGCTCGACCGGATCCTCCTCGCGCACTGCGGCGCCGCGCTTGCCGCGGCCGCCGCGCCGCTGCGCGCGGTACAGCGACACTGCCGTCCGCTTGATGTAGCCGGCGCGCGTCACGGTGACGACCACGTCCTCCTCGACGATCAGGTCCTCGACCGAGAACTCGCTCTCCTCGGGGAGAATCTCGGTGCGCCGTGCGTCGGCGAAGCGCTTCCTGATCTCCGCGAGCTCGGCGACGACGATGTCGAGCACCAGCACCTCCGAGGCGAGGATCGCGCGCAACCGGGCGATCAGTGCCGTCACCTCGCGGTACTCGGCGATGATCTTGTCGCGCTCGAGGCCGGTGAGGCGCTGCAGACGCATGTCGAGGATCGCCTGAGACTGGAGCGCGGAGAGACCGAACTTCTCCATCAACGCCGTCTTCGCCGCCGGCGGGTCGGCGGCGGCGCGGATCGTCTTGATCACCTCGTCGAGGTGGTCGAGGGCGATCACCAGACCTTCGAGGATGTGGGCCCGCTCCTCGGCGCGCGCCAGGTCGAAGCGGGTGCGCCGCGTCACCACTTCCTTGCGATGCTCGAGGAAATGCTCGAGGATCTGCTTGAGCGAGAGCACCCGCGGCTGGTTGTCGACGATCGCCAGGAAGGTGATGCCGAACGACGACTGCATCGGCGTCAGCTTGAACAGTTGGTTGAGCACCACCTGGGGGACGGCGTCGCGCTTGAGCTCGACGACGACGCGGATGCCGTCGCGGTCCGACTCGTCGCGCAGGTCGGAGATGCCGTCGATGTCCTTGCTCGATACCAGCTCGGCGATGCGCTCGACGAGGCGCGCCTTGTTCACCTGATAGGGGAGCTCGGTGACGATGATCGAGACGCGGTCGCCCTTCTTGGCGTGCTCGATGCGGGCGCGCGCCTGCATCTGCACCGAGCCGTGACCGGTGAGGTACGCCTGCTTGATCCCGGCGGTGCCGCGGATGATCCCCGCGGTCGGGAAGTCGGGGCCGGGCACCAGCTTGATCAGCTCTTCGATGGTGATCTCGGGCTGCCTGGCCACCGCAACGCAGGCGTCGATGACCTCGCCGAGGTTGTGCGGCGGGATGTTGGTCGCCATGCCGACGGCGATGCCCGAGGAGCCGTTGACCAGTAGGTTGGGCAGCCTGGACGGCAGCACCATCGGCTCGCGCATGGTGCCGTCGTAGTTGGGCTGCCACTCGACGGTCTCCTTGTCGAGGTCATCGCCGAGCATCTCCTCGGCGAGGCGCGACAGCCGCACTTCGGTGTAGCGCATCGCCGCCGCGTTGTCGCCGTCGACCGAGCCGAAGTTGCCCTGGCCGTCCACCAGCACGTGGCGCATCGAGAACTCCTGCGCCATGCGCACCAGTGTGTCGTAGATCGCGGAGTCGCCGTGGGGGTGGTACTTGCCCATGACGTCGCCGACGATCCGCGCGGACTTCCTGTACGGCTTGCCGGCGGTGCTGCCCTGCTCCCACATGCCGTAGAGGATGCGGCGGTGCACCGGCTTGAGGCCGTCGCGGACGTCGGGAAGGGCGCGGCCGATGATGACGCTCATCGCGTAGTCGAGGTAGGAACGCTTGAGCTCCTGCTCGATCGCGATCGGGATGCGCTCTTCGCGGGAGAAGAGAATGTCAGACATCGAGGTTCACCACTTCCAGTGCGTTCTTCTCGATGAAGGCACGGCGCGGCTCGACGGCGTCACCCATCAGGACGGTGAACAGCTCGTCGGCCTCGGCGGCGTCCTCGACGCGGACCTGCAGGAGCCGGCGTGTTTCGGGGTTCATGGTGGTTCCCCAGAGCTGCTCCGGGTTCATCTCGCCGAGGCCCTTGTAGCGCTGGATCGAGAGCCCGTGGCGGGCGCTCTCGTAGACCCGGCCGACCAGCTCCTCGACCGAGCCGAACGTCTCCTGCTCGCCGTCGATCTCGAGGTGGAACGGTGGCACGTCGAAGTCCTTCAAGGTGCGCCGCAGCTCGATGAGCTGTGTGTACTCGTAGGTGCGCAGCAGGTCGAACCCGAGCGTCACCTCGCGGCGGCGGCCGTTGCGGTTGGAGGTGACCCGCACGAACGAGACGCCGTGCTCCTCATCCGGTTCCTGCGCGGCATCCTCGAACCCCTCCGCGCGCAGCTCGTCGACGAGGGCGGCGAGCCGCGCCGCGTCGCCGAGGACGTCCCGTCCCGCGAACCCCTGCGCGAGCATCACCTCAACGAGGTCGTGCGGCCACCCGCGCTGGTCGAGGCGCGAGAGGTGCTCGAGCCGGCGCTCAAGCTTGCGGATCACCTCCTTGAGCTCCTTGCCCTTGAAGGTGCGGCCGCTGCCGGCGACGGTCAGCTGCGCCCGGTCGGAGAGGCGGTCGAGCAGGAATGACGACAGCTCGGCGTCGTCCTTCGCGTAGCGCTCCTCCTTCTTCACCGCCACCTTGTACAGCGGCGGCTGCGCGATGTAGAGGAAGCCGCGCTCGATCATCGGCCGGAAGTGGCGGAAGAAGAAGGTGAGCAGCAGCGTGCGGATATGGGCGCCGTCGACGTCCGCGTCGGTCATGATGATGACCTTGTGATAACGCAGCTTGGTGAGATCGAAGTCCTCCGCCCCGATCCCGGTGCCGAGGCACTGGATGATGGTACGGATCTCCTGATTGGCCAGCATTTTGTCGAAGCGGGCCTTCTCGACATTGAGGATCTTTCCGCGCAGCGGCAGGATCGCCTGGAAGCGGCGGTCGCGGCCCTGCTTGGCCGAGCCGCCTGCGGAGTCGCCCTCGACGAGGTAGAGCTCCGCGCCCGCCGGGTCCTTCTCCTGGCAGTCGGCGAGCTTGCCGGGCAGCGACGAGCTCTCGAGCGCTCCCTTGCGGCGGGTCAGCTCACGGGCGCGCCGCGCCGCGTCGCGGGCGCGCGACGCCTCGACGCACTTGCCGACGATGCGGCGGGCGATCGTCGGGTTCTCCTCGAAGTACTCGGCGAGCTTGGCGGAGACCATCGACTCCACCCACCCCTTGACGTTGGAGGAGACCAGTTTGTCCTTGGTCTGGGACGAGAACTTGGGGTCGTGCACCTTTACCGAGAGCACTGCGGTCAGCCCCTCGCGTACGTCCTCGCCCGACAGCCCCTCGGGCGCGTTCTTGAGCAAGCCGGAGGACTCGGCGTAGTTGTTGATGGTGCGCGTGAGCGCCGAGCGGAAGCCGGAGAGGTGGGTGCCGCCGTCCGCGTTATAGACGGTGTTGGTGAACGGCAGGACGTTCTCGTTGTACCCGTCGTGCCACTGCAACGCCAGCGCCACCTGCTCGCCTCCGGTGTCGTCGACGAGCTGGATCGGCTTGGGGTGCAGCGTGTTCTTCGCCCGGTTGAGGTACTCGACGAACGCGGCGATCCCGCCCTTGTAGGCGAACTCGTGCTCCTGGCCGTCGCGCTCGTCGGAGAACTTCATGGCCAGTCCGGGGTTGAGGAACGCCAGCTCGCGCAGGCGCTGGACCAGCACGTCGTGGTGGAACTCGAGCACCGAGAAGATCTCGCCGTCCGGCTTGAACGTCACGGTGGTGCCGGTCTTGTTGGAGTTGCCGACCCGGAGGAGCTGGCTGGCGGGCTCACCTTGGCGGTACTCCTGCTCCCAGACGCCGCCGTCGCGGCGGATCTCCAGGCGCAGCCACTCCGACAGGAAATTGACCACCGAGACGCCGACGCCGTGCAGGCCGCCCGACACCTGGTACGACTCGCCGTCGAACTTGCCGCCCGAGTGCAGCTCGCACATGATCACCTCGGCGGCGGGTCTCCCGGTCTCCTTGTGGATGTCGACGGGGATGCCGCGGCCGTTGTCCTCGACGGTCACCGAGTTGTCGGTGTGGACGCGGACGATGATTCGGTTGGCGAACCCGGCCTGGGCCTCGTCGACCGAGTTGTCGACCACCTCCCACACCATGTGGTGCAGGCCGGAGATGTCATCCGTATCGCCGATGTACATTCCGGGTCGCTTACGCACCGCGTCCCGGTTCTTCAGCAACTGAATGCTGTCAGCGGTATAGCTCTTGATCGTCAACCGTCACTCCCTGCCGGTGCTGCCCGGTGCCAGCACGCCATCAGCGATGTGCCATGTCGCATCCGCTCGCACTCGCGGCACCACCACCTCGTCGTGGGCGCTCGAGAGCAACAACTGGCCGCCGTTGGCCAGCCGCGCCAGCACCCGCTTGAGAACCTCGGCGTCGAGCTCGGCGTCGACGTCGTCGAACACCACCGTCGGCTGCGTGCCCCGAGCCCGCGTCGCCGCAGCGAGCGCCGCCAGCTTCAGCGCCGTCGCGAGCAGCTTGCCCTGACCCGCCGAGACGATATCGCGGGCTGGTTGGCCAGAAATGGCGAGCTGAAGATCGTGACGGTGAGGGCCGACCATTGTGTGTCCGCGCGCGCGCTCCGCCCGCCGCATTCTGGCGAGCCTCGCAGCGAGGCGAGCCGCTGTCGTCGCCGGATCACCGGCCAGCTCGCCATCCGGGCAATGATACCGCAGATTGAGGCGCGAAAGCGACCATCCCAGCTCGCTGAGCTCGGCCTGTAACGCCGGTTCGAGCTCGGCGATCGCCTGCAGCCGGAGGTGCATCAGGCGCGCTCCGAGGTGGGCGAGGTCGTGCTCGAACGCCGCCAGTTGTTCGTCACTCCCGTCGCCCTGGAGAATCGCGTTACGCTGGCGCAGTGCACGCCGGTAACGCTGCAGCACCAGGAGCGTCTCCGGGTGCAACTGGAACGCGAAGCGATCGAGGAAGCGGCGGCGGTCCTCCGGTGCGCCCCACACCAACTGGCGGTCGTGGCTGGAGAACGCGGCGACCGGGAACAACTCGAGGTACTCGGCGGCGTCGAGGCGGCGGGCGCCGCGGTGCAGGGTGCGCAGCAGGGTGCGCCGGACGCGGGCATTCTGGGCGAGTTGCACGAGGGAGCCGCTACGTTCGAGCGTGCCTTCGAGCATGAACTCTTCGCCGCCCCGCTGCACCCAGGCGGTCGACGGACCGGGGCGGAACGAGAGCAGGTTGCCGAGAACCGCAATCGCTTCCAGCAGGTTGCTCTTGCCGGCGCCGTTGGGGCCGAGAACCAGGACGACACCCCCCGGGACATCGACGGCGAGCGGCGCCAGGTTGCGAAAGCCACGCAGCTTGAGGTGAAGCAGCGCCAAAGAGCTACAACCGGATCGGCATGATCACGTAGAGGCTCTCGGTGATCTCCGCCTCGTCCTCCACAGGCATCAGGACGATCGGTCCGTCGGCGTCGCGCAGCCTCATCTCCACCGTCTCGCACGAGGCTGCGTTGAGGAAATCGAGCACGTACTGGGCGTTGACGAACACCTTCATCGCCTCGCCGTGATAGGAGCACTCGACCTTTTCCTCGCCGGAGCCGATGTCGAACCCCACCGAGGTGAGCGACATCGTGTCGTGGTCGAACTGGAGCTGGACACCGTGGGTGCGCTCGCTTGCCAGGAGGTTGATCCGGCGCAGCGATGCCATGAACTCCTGACGCCCAACGCGCACCCGGAACGGGTTGTCGCGGACCAGCACGCGCTCGTACTGCGGGAAGCGCGCCTCGAGGAGACGCGAGAGGAGCACGCGCTCGCCGACCCGAAACGCCAGATGGTTCTCGCCCCGGGCCAGGTATACCGTCTCATCCTCGCTGCCCGCAAACCGGCGAAGCTGCGAGAGCACCTTCCGCGGCAGCAGTTGCTGGTCGAACGGCGGTGCACCACCGCCATGCGTCGCCTTCACGTAGGCGAGGCGGTGGCCGTCGGTGGCGACCATCTCGGCGTTCGCCGCCGACAGGAGCAGCAGCGCCGCGTTGTACTGAAAGTGCCCTTCCTCGCTCGACACCGCGAACGCCGTTCGATCGATGATCTTCTGCAGTAGCCGGAGGGAGATCGCGAACCCTTGCCCCTCAGGGATCTGAGGAAGAGTCGGGTAGTCGGCGGGATCGAGGCTCGCCAGTTGCGATTTGAACTGCCCGGAGCGGACCTCGACGCGCGCGTCCACGGTCGTCAGGTCGACCTCGTCGGCGGGAAGCGAGCGGACGAGCTCGTGAAATACGCGCCCCTGGATCGTCGCCTTGCCCTCATGGCGTATGGACGCCGCGCAGCGCGAGAAGATGGTGACATCGAGGTCGGTGGCGGCAACCTGCAGGCGATCACCTTCGGCGCTGAGGAGGACATTTGAGAGGATCGGGATGGTGGTTCTCCGCTCGAGCACCCCCTGGAGGAGCTGCAACTCATCCATGAGGGCGGCGCGACTGAGGGTCAGGTCCATGTTTTTCCTCTCCCGTCGGCTGCTACGAAACAGATAGATTCTACACAGGATCGTAGTAACAGTCGAGCTTGTGGAAGCTGCGGAGAAAACGCGAAAGCGACTGTGTGGGCAGGGGGTTGGACGGCAGCAGTGGTGTGGATGGCGACGTTGGGTGGCAGTGGAATCATGTGGATGGCGAGGATCGGCTAGCGGAAGTGCTCGACAAAGGTGGTGAGAGTCGCATCGAGGGCGGGGTTGGAGCGCCGCTGCTCGGCGATCGTCTCGACCGAGTACATCACGGTGGAGTGGTGCTTGCTGAACAGCTTGGCGATCTCGGGGTAGGAGAGAGTGAGCAGCTCGCGGATCAGGTACATCGCCACCTGGCGGGGAAAGGCGACAGAGCGGCGGTTGTCGCGACCTTTGAGATCGGCGACCTTGATTCCGTAGTGATGCGCCACGAAGCGGATCACCTCGGCCGGAGTGACCTGACGCTCCTCGGGCAGCAGCGCGCTGAGCGCCGTGCGCGTGCTTTCGATGGTTGGCACGATCCCGGTGAGCGTGCAGTAGATGATGACCCGATTGAGGTACCCCTCGAGCTCGCGGACGTTTTCCTTGACGCGACGGGCGATGAAGAGGACGACCTCGTCGGGCAGGTCGAACCCCTCGCCGTGCGCCTTCTCACGGATGATCGCGCACTTGGTCTCGAGATCGGGAGGCTGGATGTCGGCAACCAGGCCCCAGACGAAGCGGCTGCGAAGGCGCTCCTCGAGCCCCTGAATCGACGCCGGGGAGGTGTCGGAGGTGAGCACGATCTGGTGACCGGCCTCGTGGAGGACGTTGAACGTGTGGAAGAACTCCTCCTGCGTGCCCTCCTTGCCGGCCAGAACATGGACGTCGTCGAGCAGCAGCAGCTCGACCGAACGGTAGGTCTGGCGGAACTGCGCCATCCGCTGGTGGCGAATGCAGTTGATAAATTCGTTGACGAAGTGCTCGGTGGGAACGTAGCGAACGCGGGCGCGCGGATTGCGCGCCAGCACCTGGTGGGCGATTGCGTGCAGCAAGTGGGTCTTCCCGAGGCCGGAGCCGCCGTAGACGAACAGCGGGTTGTAGGCGCGTCCGGGGTTGTCGGCAACGGACTGGGCTGCCGCGCGGGCGAACTGGTTCGACGGACCGGGCACGAACGTGGCGAAGGTGTAGCGCGGGTTGAGGGAGGTGCGGGTGGGGGGCGTCGTCTCGGGGGTCGCCGGGGCTTCGGGGGCCTCGAGAACGACCGTGACCCTGGAGCCCGCCGCCTGCGTCGCCAGGTCGGTGACGAGGGCCAGGTGATGGTCGCGCAGGTAGTCGGCGTAGAGCGGCGACGGCGCCACCAGGACCAGACGCCCGTCGGTTCCCCCGCGGGCCTCGAGCGGGGCGAACCACGCCTCGAACTCCTCAGCGCTCAACCGGGAGCGAAGAAGCGTCTCCACGCGTGACCACAGGGTTGATCTCTCCATGACAGGCGACACCGCGACGGCGCCGTACGGTAGCACATTTGCGGGGCAGCAGCGGCATGGTGGGAAGCCACGGGCGGCGGAAGGCGGTGCGCTGCTTGACGATGAGGGGCGGCGAGGGGTAAACTTCCCTTTCCCAGCAGCCCGGGGGTTCGGGCACGGAGGGAGTGAGGCATGAAGCGGACGTTTCAACCGAACAACCGGCGCCGGAAGAAGACCCATGGCTTCCGTGCGCGCATGCGGACCCCTGGGGGTCGGCGCGTGCTCTCCGCGCGGCGGCGCAAGGGGCGTCAGCGGCTGACCGTTTGACGGCAGCGTGCTGGTCACCTCGTTGCGCCGGCGCGGCGATTTCCAGACGGTCTACAGACAAGGTGTTAAGGTCAACGGGCGATTTCTCGTCATCTTCGCGCTGGCGCGAGACGGCGAGGAATGTCGTTTTGGGATCACGGCGACGCGGCGTATCGGCGGCGCCGTCGTCCGCAACCGCGCCCGGCGGCGGGTGCGGGAGCTCTTTCGCAAGCACGGAGCGACGGTGGCAGGGTGCGGCGTCGACGTCGTCGTCAACGTGCGGCACGGTCTTGCCGGCGGTTCCTGGCCCGCACTCGAAGAGGACTTCGTGCGGTGTCTGAGCGCGGCCCGGCGCCGTCTGCCGCCACGCGCGTCCTGATCGGCATGCTCGCCGGCTACAAGCGGTACGTGTCGCCACTGTTGCCGCCGGCGTGCCGGTTTCACCCGACGTGCTCGGAGTACATGGCGGAGGCGCTGCGGGTGCATGGTCTCGGTCGCGGTCTGTTCCTGGGTGTGCGCCGGCTTGCCCGGTGTCACCCGTGGCATCCGGGAGGGTTCGATCCGGTGCCGCCGCGGAGAGGGGAGTCGTGATGGAAAAACGTGCGCTGCTCGCAGCGCTCCTGTCGGGTGTGGTGCTGGTCGTGTGGTACGCGTTCTTCATGCCGTCGCCCGCGAAGGCGCCGGTCCCGACCGGAAGCGGTACCGCGGCGGGAGCACCAGCAGCGGCCACCGCCGGCGCCGGAGCGACACCCACCTCCGCGCCAGTTCCCGTGGAGGCGCCGACTACTCCGGCTCCGGCCGCCGTGCGCGGTGCCGCCGAGGAGCGCATCGAGCTCTCCGGTCCGGGGTGGCACGCCACGGTGAGCTCGCGCGGTGGCATCGTGCGATCGATCACGCTGTCCGACTACAAGGACGAGCGCGGGCAACCGGTCGAACTGATGAGCGGCGACGGGGTGTTGGGAATCGCCGGCGCCGGCCCCTGGAACGACGAGGCGTACACGGTCGAGCGCGCCGGTGAGGGTGTCACCCTGCGGTGGAGCGACGGCAAGGGCAACTGGGTCGAGAAGCACCTCGCTCCGGCGCGCGGCCGCTACGGGATGACGACCGAGGTCCGCATGGGCGGCGAGCCGGCGCGGCTTGGGGTGACGGTCGGCGCCGGCGTCGGCCCGCTCGGCACGACGACTGCGGAGCGCCGCAGCCTGGGCGTGGCGGGCGCGTTGGTGCGGCTCGACGGCAAGCTGATGCGGATCAGGCCGGAGAAGCTGAAGGGGACGCAGGAGGTGCACGGAACGATCGAGTTCGCCGGCGCCGAGGACCAGTACTTTCTGGTCGTCCTGCTGCCGGAAGGACCGCTCGCCGGCGCCCGGCTGGACCTCGAGACGGCACCCGACCACACGGTCGTCAGGGTGGCAGCGCTCGGCCAGGACGGGGTCGTCCGCGGGACACTGTTGGCGGGCCCGAAGGAACGGGACACGCTGGTCGCCTACGGGCGCGGTCTGGACGAGACGCTGTCGTTCGGTATCTTCGGTTTCTTCACGGTGATCTTCCTCACCGCGCTGCGGTGGATCCACTCGTGGAGCGGCAACTGGGGGGTGGCGATCATCCTGCTGACCGCTGGCATCCGGGTCCTGCTCTTCCCGCTGACCCACAAGAGCACGGTCGCGATGAAGAAGATGCAGACGGTGCAGCCGAAGCTGAAGGCGATTCAGGAGCGCTACAAGGAGCGGGCGAAGAAGGACCCGAAGGTGCGCGAGCGGATGAACCAGGAGGTCATGCAGCTCTACAAGCAGGAGGGCGTCAACCCGCTGGGAGGGTGCCTGCCGACCCTGGTGCAACTGCCGATCCTGTGGGCGCTGTACACACTGTTCGCCTACGCCATCGAGTTGCGGCACGCCCCGCTTGCCTGGTGGATCCAGGACCTCTCGGTCAAGGATCCCTACTACATCACACCAATCCTGATGACGGCGTCGATGGTGCTGCAGCAGCGCCTGACTCCGCAGGTCGGGGACCCCGCGCAGCGCCGGATGTTCATGATGATGCCGTTCATTTTCGGCTTCATGTTCATGAACTTCCCGGCCGGCCTGGTGCTCTACTGGCTGGTCAACAACGTGCTCACCATCGGGCAGCAACTGCTGACCGAGCGGATTCTGCGCAACGCCCCCGGACCAGCCGCGGTGTGAGCGACTGGCGGCGGCTCGGCGAGCTGGAGTGGCGGCGCCTGCTGGCGCTGCAGCCCATCGACCCGGGCTTGCACGGCGGGCTGGCCCGCTACCTCGCCCTCCTTGCGCGCTTCGAGTCAGCCGTCGACCTGATCGGACGGGTCGGCGCGGACACCCTGATCAACGAGCACGTGCGCGAGTCGCTCGCCGGGGTCGAGTTCCTCCCGGAGAGCGGAACCATCCTCGACATCGGCAGCGGCAACGGCTTTCCTGCCGTGCCGCTGCTGCTGGCCCGGCCGCGAATGCGCAGCGTCCTTCTCGAGCCGCGGGAGCGGCGCTGGGCGTTCCTGCGAACGGTGGTCCGCGAGCTCGCCCTGACGGCCGAGGTGCGACGGGAGCGGCTCGAGGAGCACACCGGCAGCGCCTACGACGCCGTCACCGTGCGGGCGCTGGGGAGCGAGGCATGGTGCGAGCGGGCGGGGCCGCTGGTGCGGGACGGCGGAGTGGTGCTGTGGTGGACCA
The DNA here is from genome assembly GCA_963725705.1 of uncultured Acidobacteriota bacterium. Classification (GTDB taxonomy): domain Bacteria; phylum Acidobacteriota; class Thermoanaerobaculia; order Thermoanaerobaculales; family Thermoanaerobaculaceae; genus CAVRZJ01. The sequence goes on from CAVRZJ010000006.1 coordinate 49,660, forward strand.
CGCGGGCCGCCGGGGAAGCGACCAGCTTTGCCGGGATGATCCCTGTGTTACATTCGCCGCTGCCGGTGCCAGAGCGGGGCATCATCACCGTGTGGCGCCGGTGTTCCACGTGAAACACCTGGAGAAGTCGTGATGAGACAGCGGGTTATCGCGGTGGCGAACCAAAAGGGCGGGGTCGGGAAGACGACCACCGTGATCAACCTGGGCGCCGGCCTCGCCGCCTACGAGCAGGACGTCCTGCTGATCGACCTCGACCCGCAGGCCAACTGCACCTCGGGTGTCGGTTGCAACGGCGACGACTTGTCCTCGTACGAGGTCCTCGAGGGGCGGGCCAAGCTGAGCGCGGCCACAGTGCACACCCGCTTCCCGCACCTCGACCTGCTGCCGTCGCGCCGCGACCTGGTCGGCGCCGAGATCGAGCTGGTGCGCGACGAGAATGCAGCCGAGCGACTGCGTCACGCGCTGGCGAGCGAGCGGACGGCGCACGCGTGGGTGCTGATCGACTGCCCGCCGTCGCTCGGCATTCTCACCGCCAACGCGCTCGTGGCCGCGGATGCGGTACTCATCCCCATCCAGTGCGAGTACTTCGCGCTTGAGGGCGTCAGCGAGCTGATGCGCACGCTGGAGCGGGTACGGGGGGCATGGAACCCGGAGCTGGCGATCGACGGCGTGGTCCTGACTCTATTCGACGAGCGGCTGTCGCTGGCGCAACAGGTGGTCAGCGAGGTACGGCGCTTCTTCGGCGAAGCCGTGTTCTCTACGATCGTGCCGCGCAACGTCCGGCTCGCCGAGGCGCCCTCGTTCGGGCGTACGATCCTCGAGTACGACATCCGCAGCCGCGGCGCCCAGGCCTACCTGCGACTCGCCGAGGAGCTGCTGCGCCGGAGGGAGAGCCATGAAGCGGACCGCGTTGGGTAGGGGACTTTCCGCCCTGATACCGGAGGCGCCGCCGCTACGGCCCGGCGGCGTCACCGAGCTGGCGGTCAAAGAGATCGCGCCGAACCCGCTGCAACCGCGCCGGCACTTCGCGAAGGCGGCGCTCGAAGAGCTGGCGGCCTCGCTACGCCAGCACGGTCTGTTGCAGCCAGTGGTTGTGACCCACGCCGCCGCCGGCGGCTACCACCTGATCACCGGGGAGCGGCGCTGGCGGGCGGCACAACTGGCCGGGATCGAGCGCATCCCCGCGGTGGTGCGCGAGGTCGAGTCGGACACCGACAGGTTGGCGCTGGCGCTGATCGAGAACCTGCAGCGGGAGGACCTGACGCCGATCGAAGAGGCGCGCGCGTTCCACCACCTGCGCAGCGAGTCCGGGCTGTCGCAGGAGCAGATCGCCACGGAGGTCGGCAAGGACCGCTCGACCATCGCCAACGCACTGCGGCTGTTGCAGCTCCCCCTCTCCGTGCAGGAGATGGTCGATGCGGACACGTTGTCCGCGGGCCACGCCCGGGCGCTGGCCGGCCTCAATGACGCGAGGCGGCAGGAGGAAATGGCCAGGCGCTGCGTGGCTGGCGGGTGGAGCGTGCGGGAGCTCGAGCGCCGCCTGCGCCCGGCGTCGAAACGCGCGGCCCGCACGGTCGATCCGGACACGGCGGCGGCCGCCGACACGCTGGCGCTGCGCCTCGGCGCCGGGGTCGCAATCCAGAGAAAGCGGCGCGGCGGTGAGATCCGCATCGCTTTCTCCAGTGAGGACGAGCTGATCCGTTTGTTCCGGCTGCTCGCGCGGGAGAGCTCATGAAGAAGCGTCAGGTGACGCTCAACGGGTTTCTCGACCAGGGGTGCACGATCACCGGAGAGGTGCTGTTCGCCGACCTGCTGCGCGTCCACGGCCACGTGGTCGGCCGCGTCACCGGGGAGAACGAGTTGCTCGTCGGCGAGGGCGGTCTGGTGGAAGGCGAGATCCAGGTCGGTCGCCTGGTGGTGGCCGGGACCGTGAAAGGGACCGTGCGCGTCAAGGAGCGCTTGGTCGTCCACGGCTCCGGAAAGGTGCTCGCCGAGGTGTTTGCGCCGACCCTGGTCGTCGACGAAGGCGGCGTCATGGAGGGCGTTGTCCACATGACGGCGCCGGCTCCTGAGAGCGAGACGCGTCGCAACGGAGACCTTGACAGAATACCGCGAACGGTCTAGGTTGACCGAGCAGTGATATTGAGACGCTGCTCGGGAGGCGGACATGAAGCGGGTCGAGAAGTTCTTCGTCCAGTACCTGCGTGACAACAACCTGAAGGTGACCAAGGAGCGACTGATGCTCCTCGAGGAGCTCTTCAACTCGAGCGGCCATCTCGACGCCGACTCGCTGCTCTTCCAACTGCGCAACCAGGGCAAGAGAGTGTCGCGGGCCACGATTTACCGCACTCTCGACCTGCTGGTGCAGTGCGGCCTCGCCCGCAAGTCACGCCTCGGGCGCGAGCACTACGTGTACGAGAAGGTGACGCCCGGCAAGCGCCACGACCACATGGTGTGCACCAGTTGCGGCCGTATCCTCGAGTTTTACGACTCGGAGCTCGAGGACCGCCAGCGCCAGGTGTGCCTCGAGCACCGCTTCCGCCCGACGTTCTACTCGCTGCAGATCCAGGGCTTGTGCTCGGAGTGTCAGGCCAGCGAGTAGTCGAACGGCCGCCGCCGCCGGCCATCACCAGCCGGCGACAGCCTCGTTAAGCATGCTTGACACTATGGCGGGGGTGCCCTAGTATCGGTGCGCCGACGCTTGCACCCGGCGCCGCACGCCCTCACCATGAGCGAAGCCCTTCAACCCGCCGCCCACCCCGTCGCCCCACTGCTGCTCGTCGGTAACCCCAATGTTGGCAAGAGCGTGATCTTCGGCGCCCTGACACGGCGCTACGTCACCGTCTCGAACTACCCGGGCACGACCGTGGAGATGACTCGCGGCGTCGCCCGAACGGTACCCGGTTCGCCGGAGGTGATCGACACGCCGGGGACCAACTCGCTCACCCCGCAATCCGAGGACGAGGCGGTCACTCGCGACATCCTGCTCGCCGAGCCGGGGGCGGTCGTCGTCCAGGTCGGTGACACCAAGAACCTGCGGCGCGTGCTCTACCTCACCCTGCAACTCGCCGAGCTCAAGCGGCGGCAGTTGCTGGTGCTCAACCTCCAGGATGAGGCGCAGGATCTCGGCATCCGGGTCGACGCAGCGGCGCTGGAGCGCCTGCTCGGGATCCCGGTGCTGCCGGCCACGGCCACCCGCCACGCCGGCCTCGACGCCATCCCGCGCCGCCTCGGTGAAGCGGCTGTGGCGGCCGTGACGCCGAGCTACCCGGCCGCGGTGGAGCGCGCGGCACTGGCGGTGGCAGCCGAGCTGCCCGGGCGTCTCGGCGACGAGCGGCGCGGCGTCGCCACCATGCTGCTCGCCGGCGACCGCACGCTGCTCGGCTGGGCCGAGGCCAACATGACTGTGGCCGCCCGCGAGCGGGTCGATGGGCTACGTCGCGACCTCGAGCGCATGCTCGGGCACAGCGCCGCCACGGCGATCGGCCGCGCCCGGCACCGGGCGGTCGCCACGGCGCTCCGTACCGTGTACCAGGCCGATCGCGCGCTGCGCGGCTCGCTGCGCGATCGCCTCGGCTCGTTCGTGATGCACCCGGTGTGGGGCATCCCGGTGCTCGCGCTGGTGCTCTTCGCCGCCTACGAGCTCGTCGGCGTGTTCGGCGCCGGCACGCTCGTCGGCCTGGTCGAGAAGGGGCTGTTCGGCAAGGTGATCAACCCGGCGGCCACGGCTCTGGCGAATTGGGCGATCCCGTGGCCGTGGCTGCGCGAGTTGTTCGTCGGCCCGTACGGCGTGGTGACGATGGCCCTCACGTACGCCTTCGCGATCGTGTTGCCGGTGGTCGGGACGTTCTTCATCTTCTTCGGGCTGCTGGAGGACTCCGGCTACCTGCCGCGGCTGGCGGTGATGCTCAACCGGGTGTTCCGCCTGATGGGGCTCAACGGCAAGGCGGTGCTGCCGATGGTGCTCGGGCTCGGCTGCGACACCATGGCGACGCTGACCACCCGCATTCTCGCCACCCGCAAGGAGCGCGTGCTGGTGACGCTCCTGCTCGCCCTCGGCGTGCCGTGCTCGGCGCAGCTCGGGGTGATCCTGGCGATGCTCGCATCGATGGCGCCGCTGGCAACGGTCATCTGGGGCGCCGTCGTGGCCGGAACGCTGGTGGGAGTCGGCTGGGCGGCCGCCAAGCTGCTCCCCGGCCGCGGCTCCGACTTCCTCCTCGAGGTGCCGCCGCTGCGGGTGCCGAGCCTCGTCAATATCGTCATCAAGACCGCCGCGCGCACCGAGTGGTACCTCAAGGAGGCCGTGCCGCTGTTCGTGCTCGGGACGCTTCTCCTCTTCGTTCTCGACGCCAGTGGCGCCCTTCCGCTCCTCGAGCGCGCCTCGCGGCCGGTGGTGGTCGGCCTGCTCGGGCTGCCGGAGAAGGCCGCCGACGCCTTCCTGATCGGCTTCCTGCGCCGGGACTACGGCGCCGCCGGGCTGTTCGTGCTGCGCAACCAGGGTCTCCTTGACGGTGTCCAGGCGGTCGTGTCACTGGTCGTCATCACGCTGTTCGTGCCGTGCATCGCCAACTTCTTCATGATGATCAAGGAGCGCGGGGTGGCGGTGGCGACCGCGATGGTGGCGTTCATCATCCCGTTCGCCTTCCTGGTCGGCGCGGCGCTCAACTTCGCACTGCGCGCGCTCGGAGTGACGTTGTGAGCGGCAAGGAGGGCACCGTGCGCTGTCCCTTGTGCGGCGCGACGTTCCCGGCGGAGGCGGCGTGCCCAAGCGGCTGCCCGATGAGCAAGAGCTGCCGCACGCTGTGCTGCCCGCACTGCCACTACCGCTTCGTCAACACGTCGGTGGTGGCCGGATGGCTCGAGCGGCTGCTCGGGGGGGTGAGGCCGTGAACGAGATCGCGATCCTGGGTGGGCGCTCCGCGGCAGCGGCCCGCGAAGAGGTGCTCGAGGAGCTGTGGACGGTGCAGGAGGGCGCCAGCGCGATCACGGTAACCGAGCTGGAGCGCACCATCCACGCCGGGGCGTCGGACGGGTGGGGCGGCGTCGTCCAGGAGCTGGTCGAGGCCGACCTGGTGAGCATCGACGGCGGCCTGCTCCGGCTGACCCCAGCGGGTACGCTCGAGGCGAAGGCGGCGGTGCGCCGCCACCGCCTCGCCGAGGTGCTGTTCAACCAAGTGCTGGAGCTGCCGATGGAGGCGACCGAGTCCGAAGCGTGCCGCGTCGAGCACGTCCTCACGTCGCAGTCGACCGACGCGGTGTGCTCGTTCCTCGGCCATCCACCGCAGTGCCCACACGGCCGCCCGATCCCTCCCGGCGAGTGCTGCGCGACGCTCAGTCGGCGCGTGGCGCCGCTCATCTGCCGTCTCGTCGATCTGGCCCCCGGCCAGCGCGGGCGCATCGTCCTGGTCGCACCGCGCCACCGCGAGCGCCTCGAGCAGCTCGCCGACCTCGGCGTCACGCCGGGCCTGGTGGTCACCCTCCGCCAGCACAAGCCGTCGCTCGTGCTGGAGGTCGATCGCACCCTCCTCGCGCTCGAGGAGGACGTGGCCGAGGGCATCTACCTGCGGCCGCTGAACGAGTGGTAGATGGGCGCGCAGCCGCTTTGGCGGGCGTTCGAGGCCAACGAGATCACCCACTCGGGCGCTCACTACCTGCTGGCCGTGGCGGCGCTGGCGCGCCGCGCCGCCGCGCCGCGCGCCGCCGACGTGGCGCGCTACCTCGGGGTGAGCCGGGCGGCGGCCTCGCTGCAACTCCGTTCGCTGCAGGACCACGGCCTCGTGGAGGGCGACGCCGGCTCGCGCCTGCACCTGACCCGTGCGGGCAACGACCTAGTCGGGCGGGTCGCCAGCAAGCGCAAGGTTCTCCAGGTATTCCTCACCGAGGTTCTCGGTGTATCCGAGGAGTCGGCCGAGGTCGACGCCTGTAAAGTCGAGCACCTGCTCTCCGAGGACAGCGGCGCCGCCCTGGTGCGCTGGATCCGCTTCCTGCGCTCGGGCCACCCGGCGGCCGGCGCGTGCCTGGCGGCGTTCCGCGACACGATCGCCGCCTGCCCGCACGACGGCCGCTGCGAGCTGTGCGCCGACGCCTGCCTCCTCGCCGCCTCCGAGGACTAGGCCCTCAGCCGCGGAAGCGGATGCGGGCGAAACGACGCTTGCCGGCCTGAATGAGCAGCGAGCGCCCGGCATCGGCCGCCAGCGTAGCCTGCGGGTCACGCACGACCTCGCCGTCGACCTTCGCACCGCCCCCCTGAAGCAGCCGGCGGGCGTCGGAGTTGCTCTCGGCGAGGCCGGCCTTCACCAACAACTTGGCGAGGGGGATCGGCTGCGCCTCGGCCGGCAGCTCAACCTCAGGAACCTCGTCCGGCACCGCGCGCCGCTGGTGCAGATTGCGAAAGTGCGATTCGGCGGCGGTAGCGGCGCCGGCGTCGTGGAAGTCGGCGGTCACGGAGCGGGCGAGCGCGAACTTGACGTCCATCGGGTGGCGCTCGCCGGCGGCGACGGCGCGCTTGACGGCGTCGATCTCGGCCGGCGTGGAGTCGGTGAGCAGCGTCCAGTACTGCCACATCAGCGCGTCGGAGATCGACATCAGCTTGCCGAACATCTCCTCGGGCGGGTCGAGCACGGCCACGTAGTTGCCGAGCGATTTCGACATCTTCTCGACGCCGTCGAGCCCTTCGAGCAGCGGCACGGTCATCACGATCTGCGGCGGCAGCCCCAGCTTTTCCATCAGGTCGCGGCCGACCAGCAGATTGAACAGTTGGTCGGTGCCGCCCATCTCGACGTCGGCCTTGAGCGCCACCGAGTCGTACGCCTGCGAGACCGGGTAGAGCAGCTCGTGCAGCGAGATCGGCTGGCCGCCGTCGAGGCGGCGGCGGAAATCGTCGCGCTCCAGCATCTGCGCCAGCGTCACCTTGGCGGTGAGACGGATCCAATCCTCGCTGGTGAGCGCGCCGAGCCAGCGCGAATTGAAGTCGACGACGGTGGTCTCGGGGTCGAGCAGCTTGAAGATCTGCTTGCGGTACGTTTCGGCGTTGGCCTGGATCTGCTCGCGGGTGAGCTGGGGGCGTGTCGCCTTCTTGCCCGTTGGATCGCCGATCAGGCCTGTGAAGTCGCCGATGAGGAAGACGACGCGGTGGCCGAGCTGCTGGAAGTGGCGCATCTTGCGGATCACAACGGTGTGACCGAGGTGGAGGTCGGGTGCGGAAGGGTCGAAGCCGACCTTCACGGTCAGCGGCCTGCCCTCGCGCTGCGCGAGCAGCAGCCGTGCCTCGAGGTCCTCGGGGCGGACCACGTCCACGCACCCCTTGAGCAGCAGCTCCATCTGTTCCTTGACCGGCAGTGTTGCCGCGTTCATCCCGCCTCCATCGCCCCTAACCGGGGGAAGCACGGGATTTTCGCACAGGCGGCGGCACCACGAACGGCGCCGGACCGCGCGCCACCCGCAGCAACGCCTCCCACGCCGGCAGCGCGGCGAGCGCAGCGCTCACCTCGCCGGCGTCGGGGGCGAGCAGCGCGGCCTCGGTCGGGATATCCGGGAGGAACGGACGCACCGCGGCGCGGGCCGCCGCCGCGGACAGGTCGCCGTAGAGACGGGCGAACAGCCGCCGTGCCGCGGCGGTGAGCTCGGCCTCGGCGGCCGGACGCCTGAGCCGCGCCCACCCCGCCGCCAAGCGGGCATCGAGCGCCGGCACGTGCGCCTCGCCCTCGGCGAGCAACACCAGCGCGAGACCGCCGGCCGGCGACATCCACACCGCATGCGCCGCGACATCGCCGCCGGCCCTGGCGGCGAGAACCTCGCCGGCGAGCCAACCGGCCGCGCCGTCGGGGAGATCGACCACCGCCGCCAGACGCGGCGTGCCGTCCTCGGTCGTCCACGCCAGCCGCGAGCCGGAGGGGGTGACCGTCGAGCGAACGCCGCCGGCCGGCACCTCCGAGAAGAACTTGCGGGCCGCCTCGATCCCCTCCTCCGCCTCGGGCGGCAGCACCAGGGCCAGCGACAGCGACTCGGCGTCGGCCGACGCGTGCAGGCCGAGGGTCGCGGCGACGTCGTTGGCGACCCCCGCGGTCGCCGGCTGCGTTGGCTCGGCGAGCGCCTCGACCAGAGCCTCGAGGGCCTCCGGGACGTCGACAGCCGGCACTACCGCGGTCAGGACCGGCACCCCGGCGACCTCGCCGGGTCGCGCGCTCCAGCCGCCCGCGGCCAGTCTGGTGGCGAGCGCCGCCGTCAGCGGCTGCCCGGCGGCCGGGTCAAGCGAGCCAAAGGCGAGCGCGATCACGCCGACCTCCTCGGCGAGCCACCTGATGGACAGGATCACGCCGTTGGGCAGCGTCTCCGGCTCCTCGGGCCGCCCGCGCCGCTCGGCCTCGGTGATGACCGCCAGGCCGGCACGCCCGCCGGCGATCTCGCGCAGGAGATCGCCGAGGGCGGTCGCGCCGGGAACCACCGGGAGCAGCGCCCCGGCGGCGCGCCCGCCCCGGGCGAGGCGCTCGACGAGCTGGACACCGGCGGCGGCGGGGTCGGCGGCGACCACCGCAGCGGCGCGCCGCAGCGGCGCCGTCGCGGCGGTCAGCTCGGCCTCGGTGACGGGAGCAGCGGTGGCGGCGGCGACCTGCTCGCGCAGCCGCCGGAGGAGGCTGCGCACGCCCTGGTTGCCGGCCGCCAGGCGGGTCACCAGCCGCCAGCACCCGTCGCGGAGCTCGGTGCCGACCCGTACGCCGGGCAGCGTCACGGCGAGGCGCCGCTCGAGCACCGCCGCGAGCGCCGGCAGGCTGTCGAAGCGTGGATCGTCCGGCTGGGGCGCGGCGAGGAGCAGCTCGATCCTCTCGTCGGCACCGCGCACCACCTCGTCGCGGCCGTCGGCGATGGTGCAACCCGCGCGCAGCGAGAGCGGCGCCGCTATCTCCGCGAGACCGGCGAGGGGCCCCTGCAGCTCGCGCGCCGGCACCGGACCCACCGCGACCAACGCGCCGCAACCGGTAACCGACACGGCTGCGGCCAGCTCGATGGCGGCTTGCGCCGCCACCGTCGCCGGTACCGTCAGCGTCCACAACAGCGCACCCGGCCGGGCGGTGGCGGCACTCGGCCAGCCGGCGAGGGCGGAGGGTAGCGTCGCCGTGGCGGGAAGCAGCGCCGCGAAGTGCTCAACGTCGCCGCCGCTCATCTCGACGACCGCGACGGGCAGGCCCGCGGGCGTGCGCCACTCGGTGACGGCTTGCGCCAAGGCGGCGCGCTCGGGTGCGGAGAGCAGCAGCACGGCCGTGCCGAGCAGGAGCGCCGCGAGATGGGTCCGGTACCCGATCACGATGCTCCCCTCCCTCCGAGCACCGCGGGCACGGTCAAGGCGAGGATCTTGAAGTCGAGCCACAGCGACCAGTGATCGATGTAGGCCAGGTCCATCGCCATCCACCTGGCGAAGTCGACCTCGGAGCGGCCCGAGACCTGCCATAGGCAGGTGAGCCCGGGTTTCATCGCCAGACGCCGCCGCTGCCATGGCTCATAACGCTGCACTTCGTCGGGGAGCGGCGGCCGCGGCCCCACCAGCGACATGTCGCCCGTGAGCACGTTGACGAGCTGCGGCAGCTCGTCGAGCGACCAGCGGCGCAGCCAGCGGCCAACCGTGGTGACGCGCGGATCGTCGGGTGCCTTGAAGACCGGGCCGTCCATGACGTTGAGGTGCGCGAGCTGTGGCTGCATCTCCTCGGCGCCTTCGACCATCGTGCGGAACTTGAGGAGCTCGAAACGCCGCCCGCGCAGCCCGCAGCGCTCCTGCCGGTAGAGCACCGGCCCGAGCGACGACAGCTTGATGGCGACCGCCAGGAAAGGCCAGAGCACGGCGGTGACCAGGAGCGTGACCGCGGCCACGCTGACGTCGATGACCCGCTTGGTGAACAGCGCGAGCGGTGCGGTGGGGGTCGTCGCGAAGGTGAGCAGCGGCACGCCGTCGAGTGCCTCGACCTCGACCCGCGGCTGCAAGTGGGGGAACGGCCGCAGTGCCAGGCGCACCCGGACCCCGAGCTCCTGGCAGCGCAACAGGATGTCCTCGAACTCGCCGATCTGGCGCGTGGTGACGGAGAGCACCACCTCGTCGACCACCACGCGGGTGAGGTAGTCAGGCAACTCGCCGACTTGACACACCACCGGATAGCCGTTGACCTCCGACCGGCCGCAGCCGTCCGCGTCGACCAAGCCGCGCAGGGTCAGACCCCAGGCGCGGTGGGCGACGACCACCTCGGCCATGCGCACCGCCTCCGGACCGCAACCGACGACCACGACCACCTGCTCGGGTGCCTCGAGCAGCTTGCGCCCCCAGGCGGTACGGCGCTCGATCACCCGCGCGGCGCCGAGCAGGACCGCGTTGGTCACGCCGAACAGCACCAGGAACGGCCGGGAGATGAACTGGAGGCGAAGGAGGAAGTCGCCGGCGGCGAGCAGAACGACGCCAAGCGCGACGGCGCGCAGCGCGCGCGCGACCTGCCGGCGCAGCGAGAACACGTCGGTCGAGCCGACGCTCTGGCCAGCGAGCAGGACGACCCACAGCGCCAGCACGGTCGCCAGCAGCGGCAGGTACTCGCGCAGCGGGTAGATCCCGGCGGGGAACAGCCACGGGATGACCCGCGGCAGCAGGTGCGAGCGCAGTTGGTGGGCGACCAGGAAGCTGACCGCCGTGAGGAAGGCGTCGATGAGCAGTCGCCGGTAGGCGATCAGCCTCGCCGGCTCGCGGAGCACAACCCCTCCAGCAGCGTCTCGTAGGCGTCGGTCACGTCGTCCCAGCGGTAGTGACGGGCCACCCGCGCGCGCGCCGCCCCGGCGAGCGGGGCGAAGCGCGACGGGTCGGTGACGAAGTCTCGCAGCGCATCCGTGAGGGTATACGGAGGTGCGAAGCGGAACGCCACGCCGGCCTCGCGCACGACCTCCCGGTTCTCCAGGTTGTCGAGGAAGAACACCACCCGGCCGGCGCCCATCGCCTCGACGAGCGCCGGGTGGGTGCCGCCGACCTCGGTGGCGTGGATGTAGGCGCGGGCGTTGAACAGGAGCTCGCGGTACCCCTCGCCGTAGACCGGTCCGGTGAGCAGCACGCGGCTATCGGCCGCCGCGAGACGCTGGATGTTCTGCTGCAACTCGCGGGCGTACGGCGCGCCGCCGACCAGGACGAGCCGCTCGTCGCCGGGCACGGACCGGTATGCCTCGATCACTTGGTCCGGGTTGTTCTCCGGCTCGAGGCGGGAAACGTAGAGGAGGTAGCGCATCGGCTCGAGGCCGAGACGGCGGAGCACCTCACTCCCGGCCGGCGCCGCCAGGTCGCCGCCGTACGGGATCATCACCGAATCGCGCCGCCACGCGCGCCGGTAGTAGCGGGCGATCACCGCTGCATCGGTGACGACGCGGTCGGCCCAGCGGGCAGCCAACCCCTCGCACATACGGTAGTAGCTCCGCCCGACCACGCCCCACTTGCGCCGCTTGCGCTCGAGCCCATCGACGTTGAGCGCCACCCGGAGGCCGCGCGCGTGCAGGACCGGCAGGAGGGGGGCGTTGGCGGCGTTGCACAACAGCACCACGTCGGCGATCGCACGCGACACGTCGAGGCACGAGAGCGCCGTGTGCGACAGCGTCTCGATGGCCTTGCCCTTGATCGCCGGGAGTACCCGGATCGTGACGCCGCGATGCTTGGCCAGACCGGGCGCCGCGAGATGGCGCCGCGTGTAGACGGTCACGCTGTGGCCGCGGGCGACGAGGCGCGCGGAGAGCTCCTCGGCGAGCGTCTCGAAGCCGCCGTAGCACGCCGGGATGCCGCGCGTACCGAGCAGCGCCACCCGCATTACGCCACGCTCCGTGTCCGGCCACCGGGCCGGAACCAGCGCGCCATCGCCCATCCGGAGACGAGCGCCCGCGCGGCGTTGGCGCGGCCCCGCTGGCGTTGCGCTGCCCGCAGGCGCCACGCCTCCGCGAGGCCGGGGAGCGACGAGCGCTCGACGGTGAGACAGGCACCGATCACCAGGGCGTCGCGCAGCAGCCACCAGGGGAAGCAGGCGAGGTGCCACCGCCAGTCGGCGTTGGCGAGTCGCAGCAGGAAGCGGTTGCGCACCGAGTGGCGGTTGATCTCCGTGGTGCCCCGGCGGTGCGCCTCGGGTCGCAGCCCCCGCGCATGAGCGGCGCGCGCCTCGGGCCGGAACAGACACCGCCAGCCGCGGCGCTGCAGCCGCCACGCCAGGTCGGCGTCCTCGCGGTAGGCGAAGAAGCCCTCGTCGAACACCTCGCCGGAGTCGTAGGCCACGTCGTTGAGCGCCTCGCGGCAGTACAACGCCGCCGCGCCCGAGGCACCGAAGACCCACGCGGGGGCCTGGAGCGCGGTACGCAGCAGCTCGCCGGCGCCGCGGTCGAGATGGCGTCCGGAGGCGGTCACGACGATACCGGCCGAGTCCACCGTGTCGCTCACCGCCAGGTCGGGGCCCACCGCACGCAGGAGCAGGCCGGTGGCGGCGCCGACTCGCTCGCCGGCGCTCGCCGCGCCGCCGAGCCGCTCGAGGTAATCGGGGGCGAGGCGGCAGTCCGGGTTGAGCGCCAGCACCCAGGGTGCCGACGTCAGGCGCAGCGCCTGATTGGCAGCGGCCGCGAAGCCGCGGTTGTCGCGATTACGGATCACCTCGAGGGTGAGCCCGGCAGCGGCGCCGGTGGCCGCCGCGACCGAACCGTCGGCGGAAGCGTTGTCGACGAGGACGACGTGACGGGGGCGCACCGTCTGCGCGGCCAGCGACGCGATCACCGCGGCCAGCGTGGTGGCGTGGTCGCGGGCGACGACGAAGGCATCGATCCCGCTCATCACCTGACGAGCACACGGTCGAGCACGGCCTCGCCCCCGCTCGGCGCCTGCAGCACCAGGCGCAGGCGGTGACGGCCGGATCCGGGCGGCGGCGGCAGCGCCACCGGGGACGAGCCGCGGCCGCTCCACGCGACCTCGATAGGCGCCAGGTCGTCCCACGACACCGCGAGCGCGGCGCCCTGCTGCGCCGGACCGGCGAGCCACCCCTGCGCGTCGACCCGCGCCCCGGCCGGCAGGTTGAGCGGCACCTCGATCCCCTCGCCGCCGGCGATCCGCCAGCCGTTGGGCACGGTGAAGCGAGAGAAGGCTCCCTCCGGCGGCTCGGTGCGCCCGCCCAGGTGACCAACTTGCGGCTCCTCGGCCTCGACGACGCGGTCGCTGCGCGTCCGCACCGCGACGACCAGCAGCGCCGCCGCCGCCAGCCAGATCGCCACGGTAGCGCGCGCCAGGGAGCGGACGATCACCGGGCGGCGGGAGGCGAAGACCACCGCGCCGGCGACGGCGACCAGCGCCGCCGGCACCAGCCAGGTCGCCGCTGCAGGGACCAGGAACGACGGGAAGAGATGACGGGCGCCCGCCGCGAAGCGGCGAGCCAGGTCGTCCGCGAGCCAGTAGCCGCCGTCGCCGGGGTTGACCGACAGGTGCGGCCGGGTCAGGAGCACCGCCCACGCCCACACCGTCGGCGGCAGCAGGACGAGCGCGATCGGCCGCCAGCGCGGACCCCAGCGCAGCAGCATCGCTCCCGCCAGCGCGAACGCCGGCAGCAGCGGCACCAGGTACCGCGCCGGCGGCGCGCCGCCGCCGTACCACTCGAGCGAGTGCAGCAGCGCCGCCACCGTGACGGCGCCGCCGAGCAGCACCGCGCGCTCCCCCGCGCCGGCGCGCCGCCACAGCAGCGCCAGGCCACCGAGGGCAAGCAGCAGCAGCGGTGCAGTGAACGCCAGACCGCCCGCCGGGTCGAACAGCAGCCCACCGACCACGATCAGCGGCTGCGCCAGGCGCTTGGGGATGAAATCGCCAACCCGGCGCAGCCCGAGCGGCCCGCCGAGGAACGCCCATGACGCCCCGAACACCACCACCGCCAGCAGGGCGGCCACGGCGATGGCACGCCGTAGCTCCCTGGGGTTGCGCTCACGCGGCCACCATGCGAGCACCGCGAGCGGCGCCGAGATGAGCGCGAGGCGCATCTTCATCGCCCCGGCGAGCACGGCGCCGGCGGTGATGACGCCGCGGCGGCGCGGCTCGCCGACCAGCAACGCCAGCCCCGCCGCGGTCGCCAGCGCACCGGGCACCTCGACCCAGACCTGCGAGCAGTAGGTCGCCAGCGGGTACGAAAGCAGCATCAGCGTGGCGAGGATGGCGATGCGCGAATGAGGCACCCCCAAGGTCACGGCGCGCCGGCACACCAGGGCGACGACGCCGGCGCCAGCGCAAGCGAGCAGCAGCAGGGCGCCGCTGCGTCCGAGCACCGAGAACCCCGGCAGGAGCAGCAGGCCGAGCACCGGCGAGTGCAGGAATATCTTGCCGGTGACATAGATGCGATTGAACGGATGGTGCTCGATGTCGAGGTTGTTGGTGAGATCGAGGTCCCAATCCTGGGCGAGCGAGGAGAGCACCACCAGGTGAAACGGTTCGTCGCCGTACATCGGCGGCGTCAACCGCGGCGTCGCCAGCGCCAGCGGCACCAACAACACCGCCGCGGCAACGAAGACGCGCCGCTGCGCGAACCATACGCGGGCGGCCGGCAGCCACGCCGCGACCAGCGCGGCCAGCGCCACGTCGACTCCGTGCCGCTCGAGCACCAGGCGGAGCGGCTCGACCGGCATGCGCGCGACCACCGCGGCGCCGACGAGCAGCGCCCAGGGGAGCGAGGCGACCGGCAGCCGCCAGACGCCGGCGGCCAACTGGATGGCGGCGACGGCGAGCGCGGCCGCGAAGATCCAGGCCGCCAGCGACCACGAGCGCGGCGGCGTCGGCCGCGATGGGCCCGCGGTGGCGACCGAGACGCCGATGCTCTGCGGCACCTGGCGGGCGAGCACCGGAGCGACGCCGTTCGGGATCTCGAGGATGGTGCGGCCGGCAACGCCCCAGAACGCCTCGCGGCCGACGCCGCCCGGGCGCCACACCGGGTGCGCGGGCAGCGGGTGCGAGACCACCGCCTTGACGTCGGCACGCTCGTGTGCCCACTCGGCGGTATCGACGCCGGCCAGCAGCGTCACCGTGTCGCCGCCGTACGAGAGCGTGGCGACCGGAGTGCCGGCGGCGAGCGCGGCCGCGTTGGCGAGCGACAGCTCGACCACGTAGCCGCGACCTTCGGAGGGCGGCAACTGCGCGCTGGGGTGGCCGGGCGCGAGTTGGAAGCCGGCCCGATCCGGCGGCGCGGGCTGCACCGGCCCGAGCGCGAACGTCGCCGCCAGCCACACCACCCCCGCGACCATGGCCGGCAACCGCGGCGTCAGCGCCGCGACGACGAGCAGCACCGCGACGGCCAGCCAGCCGGCGGTCGGTAGCGCCCGCGACGCGCCCAGCCCGCCCCAGGCGGCGACCGCGCTCTCGATCAGCGCGAGGCTCAGCACGGCCGCGAACCAGCCGCGCACGACGCGCGCCTCGCCGAGGGTGCGCAGCCAGGTGGCGCCGATCAGGGTCGCGCCGACGAGGAGAAACGCCCACAACGGCGACTGCTGGAGTGGCAGGGCGATCACGATCAGTGCCGCCGCCACCCCGGTCTCGTGGCCGGCCTCCCGGGTGACCAGCCAGGCGATCGCGGCGGGCGCCGCGAACGCTACCAGGAGCCTCCAGAGCGGCTCACCGGTGAGCCCGAGCCCGGTCGCCAGCCGACCGGCGATCGCGAGGGCGGCGATCAGGTACGGCCGCGCCTCGGGCGGGGCATGGCGCAGCGCTGCGGTCGCGGCGGCGAGCGCTGCCAGGACGAGCAATGGCGGCACCATCATCCGCCGCATGGTGGGATCGTCGACCATGGTGAGCACGTACGCCGCCGGCAGCACTGCCGCCTCGGCGGCACGCCGCCGCCACCCTCCCGGTGCCGTCGCGGCTCCGGGGAGAAACGCGACTGCGACGCTGGCCACCGCCCAGACCAGCTCGCCTGCCGGGACCGCGCCGACCGCGCCGAGGGCGACCGCCAGCGCCGCGAACGCCGCCACCGGAAGGGCCGCGAGCACGCGCACGCGCGTCACGTCCGGGAGTATAGCCGCTCGGGAGCCGGGATCCGGCGGCAACGGGCCGGCCCGGACAGCGAGAGGCGATCGGTGCCATAATCCCCAAAAGACAGTGTGGGACACCCTTCAGCGCCAGCGCGCCATGCCCGGCGAGGTGATCTTCCGAGAGGGAGATGCGGGGAACCGCGCCTACGTCATCGAGAGCGGGCGCGTGGGAATCACCGCCGCGCGCGCGGGAAGCGAAGTGGCGCTGGCGACGCTCGGGCCCGGTGACCTGTTCGGCGAGATGGCGCTGATCGATGACAAGACGCGCTCGGCGACCGCCCAGGCAGTCGAGCTGACCATGTTGATCGTCATCAGCCGCGAGCAGGTGATGCGCAAGGTGGACAGCGCCGATCCGCTGATCAAGCTGTTCCTGCGTGTCATCCTGAACCGCCTGCGGCGAACCAGCGGGCTGGTCGGTGAGAGCTCCCCCGGCGTCGGTGCCGTGATACTCAACGATCCCGCCGAGGACACCGGGTTCCGGCGCCTCCGCGAGGAGGCGATCGCGATGCTGGACCGCGAGCGCAGCCTCGAGCAGGCGCTCGAGCTCGGCGAGTTCGAGGTGTTCTTCCAGCCGATGGTCAGCCTCGCGAGCGGCTGCGCGGCGGGGTTCGAGGCGGTGCTGCGCTGGCGCCGGCCGGACGGCAGCCTGCGTGAGCCGTCCACCTTCATCGCGCTCGCCGAGGAGGCGGGGCTGATCGGGCGTCTCACGCGTACCGTGTTGACAGAGGCGTGCCACGCGGTCGTGCCGCTGCAGGACGCGGTCGCACTCGCCTGTCCAGCCGCCTTGCCGGCGTTCGTCAGCCTCAACCTGTCGGCTCGCGAGCTGCACGAGGTCGCGCTGGTCGAGAGCATCCTCGACGCCCTGCACGCCGCCGCGCTCGACCCCAGGTACCTGCAGGTCGAGGTCACCGAGAGCGCGCTGATGGAGGACCCCGAGCAGGCAGCGCGGGTGCTCCGCCGCCTGAAGACGCACGGCATCACGGTGAGTGTCGACGACTTCGGGACCGGCTACTCGAGCCTCTCGTACCTCCAGCATCTCCCGATCGACGTGCTCAAGATCGATCGCTCGTTCGTCACCGCGCTGCCGCTCGGCGCCGGCAGCCGCAAGATCGTCCGGGCGGTCGCCCACCTCGCCCGCGAGCTCGGCCTGATCACCGTCGCCGAAGGTGTCGAGCGCCCCGAAGAGCTGCGGTTGGTGCGCGAGTATGGCTGCGACCTCGCCCAGGGGTTCCTGTTCGCGCCGCCGCTGCCACTGTCCGAGGTGCTGCGGGTCGCTCGGGAACGCTTCGCAGTGCAGCCGGCGGTCGCGCGCGTCACGGTGCCGCGTCTGTGAGTTGTTGACTCCGTGGCGACACGCATCAACAATGGCCGCTTCGGAGGCTCCGATGCTGGCGCGAGAGCAGTGGCGCAACGATCCCGATCGCGTGCGTGCCGCCCTGGCGGCACGCCGTTCCGACGCACCGCTCGAGGGGCTGCTCGCCGCCGACACCCGATGGCGTGAGACGCAAGCCGAGCTCGAGTCGCTCAAGGCCGAGCGTAACCGCGGCTCCAAGGAGGTCGGCCGCCTGTTCGCGGCCGGTCAGCGCGCCGAGGGCGACCAACTGCGCGCCCGCATGGCCTCGCTGGGCGAGCGCATTGCCGCCGCCGAGCAGGAAGCGGCACAGCTTGCCGCCGAGGTCGGCGCGCTCGAGCTGACGATCCCCAACCTGCCGCACGCCGCCGTGCCGGTCGGGGTCGACGAGACCGCTAACCGGGTGGAGCACACGTGGGGTACGGCGGCCCGCTTCGAGTTCGCCGCCAAAGCGCACTGGGACCTCGGCCCGGCGCTCGGCATCCTCGACTTCGAGCGCGCCGCCAAGGTGTCGGGAGCCCGCTTCGCCGTGTTGTGGGGCGCCGGCGCCGCGCTCGAGCGGGCGCTGGTCACGTTCATGCTCGATCTCCATCTGGCGAAGGGGTACCGCGAGGTGTACGTCCCGTTCCTGGTCAACCGCCTCTCGCTCGAGGGCACCGGGCAGCTCCCCAAGTTCGCCGCCGACCTGTTCCGCGTCGAGGGCACCGACCTCTACCTGGTGCCCACCGCGGAGGTCCCGGTCACCAACCTGCACCGCGGCGAGATCCTCGACGAGGCCACCCTGCCGCGGCGCTACTGCGCCTACACCCCATGCTTCCGCGCCGAAGCGGGGAGCTACGGGCGCGATGTGCGGGGGCTGATCCGCCAGCACCAGTTCGACAAGGTCGAGCTGGTGCACCTGTCGCTGCCGGAGCGCTCCTACGAGGAGCTCGCGGTCCTCACCGGCTCGGCCGAGGGCGTGCTGCGCGCCCTCGATCTCCCCTACCGCGTCGTCACGCTGTCGACCGGCGACATGGGGTTCTCGGCCGCCAGGACCCACGACATCGAGGTGTGGCTGCCGGGGCAGGACTGCTACCGTGAGATCTCGTCGTGCTCCAACTGCGAGGACTTCCAGGCGCGCCGCGCCGACCTCAAGTACCGCCCGGCCGGCGGCGGCAAGGCCCGCCTGCTGCACACCCTCAACGGCTCGGGTCTGGCGGTCGGTCGGACGCTGATCGCCATCCTCGAGAACTACCAGCGCAGCGACGGGACGGTGACCGTGCCGGAGGCGCTGCGCCGCTACCTCGGCGGCCACGAGCTGCTGACGCCGGAAGGGTGAGGTCCGGCGATGCTAGCCGCCATCCTGCTCGCCGCGACGCTCCCTCTCGGTGCCTGGCCGACCGACGCCGGGCCGGCCGCGACGGTCGTGGACGACATCGAGTTCTACGTCGTCGAGCCCGAGGACGACTACTTCATCCTCGCCGTCCAGCCGCTCGCCTCGCCGTTGGCGAAGGCCGAGCCCGCCTCGTTGCAGCGCCTTACCGCCCTCGCCCACCGGCTCGGCGCCGACGGCGTCGTCCTGCTCGCAGAGCTGGCCGAGAAGGACATCCCCAACGACCCCGAGGAGCCGCTGCCGCAGGGCGCCCGGTTCGTCGCGGCGGTGTTCGTGACCTTCGACGCGACGCCGGACGCCGAGCCGGGCCCGATCTTGACCCGCCACCGCATCGGGCATGCCCGCCGGCCGGGCGCCCGGACTCGTGCAGCCGCACTAGCCGCGGCGACGCGATATCGCCAGCCCGCCGCCACCGAGCACGATGAAGATCATCGACTGCACGAACGTGCGCCACTGCACCGGTGAAGCGGAGATGGCGAGGGCGAGGAAGCCGGCGCCGAGGGCGAGGATCAGCAGGTAGACGAAGGTCATCGCCACGCGCGCCCGCCGCCGTGTCGCGACGGTGTCCTCGCCAAACGCGCGGCCGTAGAGCGCCAGCCCGACCGCCGCGGCGGCGTCGAGCAGCGCGAACAGCAGCCAGAACGTCCGCGCCCTGCCGTCCGCCGCCGCCGTTCCGATCGCCGGCTTGAGCAGGCTGTCGTAGAGCAGGCCGCCGAGGTTCGAGCCGAGCAGCGAGCCGAAGACGCCGTACAGGAAGGCGTAGCCGAGGTAGACCGCCTTGCGGTCGGCGGGGGCGACCAGGCCGACGAAGCTGTAGTACTTCGGGTGCGCGGTCATCTCACCGAGGGTGAACACGACGATGCCGAGGATGAACACCCACGGGCTGCGCGAGGTGGCGAGGAAGATGAAGCCGAGCACCCCGAACGCCATGCCGGTGACCATCACCGGCAGCGCCTTGCGCTCCTTGACGATGCGGCTGACGAGAACCTGCAGGAGGATGATCGTGCCGGCGTTGATCACAGTGACGTGCTCGGCGTCGAAGGAGAACGCCCACGGCAGCCCGATCGCGTGCAAAGCGGCGGTCACCGCAGCCGATACCGGCGCCTTGTCGACGAAGTCGCGCAGGTACCACAGCATCGAGCCGAACTGCTGGAAGTAGAGCACCCAGAACCCGGAGTAGACGACGATCATCAGCATGAAGCGCGAGTCGCCGAGCACCTCGGCGGCGCCGAGGAGAACGTCCTTGAGCCGTTTCGTGCTCGCCGGGCGCGGCGGGTCGCGGAAGACGAACGCCGCCGGCAGCAGCATCAGCCCGGTGTACAGCGCCGACGTCGTGAACACCGCCTGCCAGGAGAGCTCGCGGCGCACCACGCTGACCACCAGCGGCGCCAGGAACGCGCCGAGGTTGATCATCCAGTAGTAGATGCCGAAGCCGACGGCGGAGGTGCGCTCATCGGTGGTGCGGGCGATCGTCCCGGAGATGATCGGCTTGAACAGCCCCGCGCCGCACGCCATCACCAGCAGCGCGAGGAACACGAGGGCGTAGGTCGACATGTAGCCGGCGGCGAAGTAACCGGCGGCGAGGAACGAGAACGCCACCAGCAGCATGCGCCGGTAGCCGTAACGGTCGGCGAGCGCGCCGCCGAGGATCGGCACGACGTAGGTCAGCGCGTAGACGATGCTCTGCAGCAGGCTGGTCGCCTGCTCGCTGACGCCGAGGCCGCCGTCGGCCCGTGCGGCGGTGAGGTAGATCGCCAGCACCGAGTTGAGCCCGTAGTAGGCGGCGCGCTCGAACAGCTCCATCACGTTGGCGACCCAGAACGTCTGCGGGAAATCGCGCACGATGCTGACCTTCGCCATCACGCCTCCCGGTGTTCCGGACGCCCGAGCGTGTCGGCGAGCCGCTGGCGGATCTGTCCGACGTGGCTGGTGTCGTGCGCCAGCATCCCGGCGACCAGGTCGGCCACCGTGATAACGCCGCGGCGCGCATGCAGGCCGTTCCGCTCCAAGTCGACGGCGGAGCAACTCCGCAGTACCGCCAGGGCGTCGGCACGGCGCGCCGCGAAGCGGGCGAGCTCGGCCGCGGGCGCCCGCTCGAGGTAGCCCAGGCGGCGGGCCAGCGCCGCCGGGTCGATCGCCTGCAGGTGCGGCCTGTCCGCCGAAATCATCCCGAGCAGCCTGGCGCCGTAGACCAGCTCGAAATCGGCGAGGTGCGCGAGCACTTCGATCGGGGCCCAGACATCGGGCGCCGGCCGGTCGCGCCAGCGCTCGACCGGGGTCCCATGGACGAGGACTGCGAGACGCGGCACCGTCTCGGCCAGTGCCCGTATCTGTGCGAGGCACTCCAGCACATCCGCCACGGCGGTGATTCTAGCTTGCTTGCCTTTCCCCTTTTCAGATTCCCTCTCCGGCCGGCGCGGCCGCAGAGGGAATCTGAAGGCGGTCGATCTTGGCGGCGAGGACGAAGTCGCTCTCGGTAAGGCCGTCGATCGTGTGCGTCCAGATCGTGACGCCGACCTTGCCCCAGGCGAGGTGGAGGTCGGGGTGGTGGCCCTGCTGCTCGGCCAGCTCGCCGATCCGGTTGGTGAACGAGAGCGCGGTGCGGAAGTCGGGGAAGCGGTACTCCTTCTCGATGTGGTGCTCGCCAATCAGCCGCCAGTCGCCGGCGAGCATTCGCATTAGCCGGGCCAATGTCTCGCCGGTCAGGGGCGGCACACCGCCCTTGCACGGCACGCACTGACGTCCTGCCAGGTCGTTCATGGCACTCTCCCTGCCTTCACAATGGCACGGCGGCCCCGCCGCATTCCACCCGGCTGGTCAGCGGACAGCGGTGAGCCGGCGCCGCAGGTGTCGGCCGACCGCAGCGACCGGCAGCACGAGCGCCGAGGGGTGGTCCAGATCGACGAGCAGGTCCACTGCAGCGGCCGTCGCGGTGGCACCCTCCTCGTCCGAAAGGGCGGACCCGTCCTGCATGTTGCGGTCGTAGCGGTCGTAGTTGGATGCGGCGACCAGCGCTCGCAGGCGGTGGCCGGCGGGGATGGTGACGGCAACCGGCGGCAGGTCGACCGTCACGGCGACCGCCTGTCCCGGCACCAGCCAGGCGCGCGAGGTGTAGCTTTCGCGCAGCGAGGCGCGGCGGGCGCCGTCGACGATCAGCATGGAGCGGCCGTCGGGGAGCACGTCGGTAAGCCGCACCATGAGATCGACGTCGACCGCCGCGGCGCTCACCCACAGGCGCGCCAGCGCCTGCCCCTGGATGCGCAGCGGCGCCGCCAGCACCTCGGTCGTGAACGTCCGCACGTCGCTGCGCGCCTCCACCGCCCGCACGTCGCCGGGACCCTGCACGGCGCCGCCGGTGGCGAGCAGAATGGCGCCGAATACGGTCGGGACCGGGTCGGCCGGGTCGCTGATCCAAGGCATGGGCGCCGCCCCGGTGGGTGGTGGTGTTTCGGCAAGCTCGCCGGACGCGGTCAGGAAGCGGGTCACCGGCGAGACCGCCGGCGGTGGCCAGGCGTCGCAGTCGATCCAGGCGTCCTCGTTGATCTGGAAGAAGCGAACCACCGGCCGGTCCGGCCAGCCGTTGGCGACGCCGCGCACCTCGTGATCGAGGAACGCCTTGATGGTACGCGACGCCTCGCCGGCCGCGGCCGGGTACGCCAGCTCACCCTGCTGCTCGGCGCCGACGCCCCCGTGCGTCCACGGCCCGACGAGAGCGCTCTGGTGCTCGCGAGCGCGGGGGCCGCCGCGCTCGCGGATCTCGGCGAGCGAGCGCAGCGAGATTGCGGTCTGGTGGTCGTACCACCCGCTGACGTGGAGCATCGGCACGTCGATCGCCTCCGGCTGCGGCGACGCCGCCGCAGCGAGCGCCCAGATGAGGTCGTCGAGCGGGTGCAGGCGGAGCAGAGCGCCACCGCCGAAGTAGAGCGACACGAAGGAGTTCTTGTTGCGCGCCCAGATCCCGCCGGGGTAGTACAGGCCGTACTCGTCGCGCATGTGAGCGACCACGGGGATGCAGGCGGCGAGGTGCGGCGGGTGGGTCGCCGCAGTGTCGAACTGGACCTTGCCGAGCGCCGACGCCCCCCAGGTGGCGACGCGGCTGTCGCACCACGGCTGGGCGGCGATCCACTCGACCGCGTCGTAGCCGTCGAGCCCGCGGTCCGCGCCGGCCGACGGCACACCGGCCGAGGCGAAGAAGCCGCGCCAATCGAGCACGACGAAGGCATAGTCTGAGCTATTCAGGAAGGGGTCGGCGCCCGGGCCGGTGAAGGTGTCGACGAAGCGCCGCTTGTCGTACGGTGTCTGGATCAGGACGACCGGCCAGGCGCCGGCCACCGCAGGCAGGTAGACGTCCGCGGCGAGCGTGGCGCCGTCGCGCATCGGGATGCTCGCCGGCTGGCGCAGGTGAGCCGCGGCGGCGTGAGAGGCGCAAGCGAGGCCGGCCGCGAGCAGCCATGCCGCTCGCGGCGCTGTCATGACGGTTCGTGGTCTGGCGGTCATCCTTCCCTCAAGACGAGCTGGCCGGCGGCGCGGTTACGCGCCGGCGCCTGCCGTTGATCGTCGCCAACCCGGAGGCGATCAACAGGAAGCCGGCGAGCTCCCGGACGCCGGGCGTCTCCCCCAGAAAGACGATGGCGAGCAACGCGGCGATCACCGGCTGCAGCGTCGTGTAGGCGGCCACCAGTGCCGGCGAGGAGCGGCGCAACGCCCACGAGATGAGCACGTAGTTGACGGCGGTCGGGATGAGGACGATGTAGGCGAGGCCCCACCACGCCGCCGCCGGCACCACTCGGGGATCGACCCGCAGCAGCGCCGGAGCGGTCACCGCCAACGTCGCCACGCCGCCGAACAGGAACGCCCAGGCCACCACGGTGAGCGGCGGCAGCCGGCGCAGCAGCGGCCGCTGCAGTACCAGGTAGGCGGCGTACGCGGCGCAGTTGCCGAGGATCAGCAGGTCGCCGAGCGCCGCGCGCGAGTCGACGGTGATCCGGCCGGGGCCGAGCAGCACGAAGGCGCCGGCAACGGCCAGCGCCACGCCGGCGACGCGACGCCGGTCGAGGCGCTCGATGCCGAACGCGGCGGCGATGGCGACCGCGAATACCGGCACCGACGGCATCAGGATCCCGGCGTTGCTGGCGGTGGTGAGCTGGAGGCCGAGGATGTACAGCACCTGGTTGGCGAGCACGCCGAGCAGGCCGAGCGCCGCCAGCATCGGCAGGTCCCGACGCTGCGGCCGCGCGCGCTCGACGTGCCAGGCGAGCGTCACCACGATCGGAGCGGCGAGAAGGGCGCGGAGACCGGCGAGCGCCAGCGGGTCGAGGTGGGCGAGCACACCCTTGCTGATCACGTGGAAGGCGCCGAAGGTGACCTGGACGAAGAGGAGCGCGAGGTGCATGCGGCCGTCACCACGGACGGCGCCCCCGTCCACCCCGATCCGTGCCGCGGCGCTGTTCACGCCTACCAGGGTAACGCCATCGCCTCGCCGTGGGCGGGGCCGTGCGACGAATCGGCGGACGGGTGCATCTAGGATGGCGTGGATGTCGCTGGGAGGTTCCGATGATCGCCGTGTTTCCGCTCGCGGCCGTGCTGGCCGCTGCCGTCGCCGCTGCCCCCGCCACCGACACCGTTCGTCTTACCGGTACCGTGCTCA
Organism: uncultured Acidobacteriota bacterium; assembly: GCA_963725705.1. Lineage (GTDB taxonomy): Bacteria > Acidobacteriota > Thermoanaerobaculia > Thermoanaerobaculales > Thermoanaerobaculaceae > CAVRZJ01. Next base: position 74,068 of record CAVRZJ010000006.1, read on the forward strand.
CAGAAGAGAAGGTGGAGACCGTCAGGGTGCGGGTGTTCGCCCTCGGCGAGGCCGTGGTGCGGCATCCCGAGCTGGCACGCACGCCGCTGCAGGAGCTCACGCAGGCGCCCGGTCCGCTCGCCCTCGCGCTCGAGCCGGGGCAGTTCCCGCTCCGCCTCGAGGTGTCGGCGGCCGGACACCTGGCGGCCGCCGTCGAGCTGTTCGAGCCCGCCGCCCGCGCGCTGCCGCCGCTCTGGCTCCCCGCCGGAAAGGCCGCCAAGGTCCGCGTTCTCGCCTCCGGCCGGCCGGTGGCCGGTGCCCTGGTGCGCGGCAGCCTCGAGCGGGGCAGCCTTCCCGGCGACGGGGTGTGGCGCGCCGTCGCGCCGACGCTCGTCGCCGACGCCGCCGGCATCGTCGAGGTGTTCGTCCCGGCCACCGGCCAACTGCAGCTCGCAGCGCTGGCGGGCGACGGGCGCTGGGGCGAGACCTCGGCGACGTTGCCGAGCCCCGGCGGGGTGCGCTGCGAGATCTCGTCGCGCCCGCTGGTCGTCGCGATCCGCAACCCGAAGGGCGAGCCGATCGCGGCGGCGCGCGTCGCCGTCGTCGGGTCGCCGACGGGCAGCGTGACGCTCACCGACGCCACCGGCCGGGCCCGCGTCCAGGTGCGCGAGCGGGGCTCCTCGGCGGTGGTGGCGCTCGCCGACGGCTGCGGCGCCCGGGCGGTGGCGTTCCCCTCAGCGCGCGCGGAGCTGGCCATGACCTGCACCAACGTGCCGACGCTGCCGCTGGGCTGGGTGGGTGGCGGGGAGACGGCAACGGTGCGCCTCGACTGGCTGCCCGAGGCGCTGCTCGGCGGCGGCGCACTGCAGCTCACGGGCGGCCGCGGTGCGGTGCCGTTCTTCGGCCACGGCGGCGCCGTCAGTGCATGGAGTCCGGGCGCCGCCGGCCAGCGCCTCGACGTCGAGGAGGGCGCGACTGGCGTGACCATCCGCTTCTCCGCCGCGGCGGCGGTCGACGGCACCGTCGTCGACGCGGCCGATCGCCCGATTCCCGGCGTGCCGGTATGGCGGTGGACACTCCCCGAGTTCGCGCTCTCCGGTCGCTTTCGCGGCCAGCGCTCGGCCGACATCCTGGAGCGCTCTGTGCTGCCGGGCAGCGTCAGCGACGCCAACGGCCGTTTCACGATCGCACCGCTGCTGCCGGCGCTCACCCGCCTCGTGGCGACCCATGCCGGCAGCCCGCCGGCCGACAGCGGCCCGCTCGAGCTCGGCCCCGGCCGGCACGAGCAGATCACGCTCAAGCTCGAGGACGGCACCTGGCTGGCGCTGTCCGTGACTGACCCCGACGGGAGGCCGCTCGCCGGCGTCGCCGCCTCGATCGCGCCAAACCCGGAGGCGCACAGCGGACGGGTGATGATCCGCCTCGGCGGCGCCGACCGCGGCGTCACCGAGCGCATCGCCGAAGCGACGTCGGACAGGGACGGCAAGGTGCTGCTGCGCGGCGTGCGGCCCGGCGCGATGAAGCTCCGCCTCGCCCTCCCCGGCTACGTCGAGCGCTCGGTCGACGTCGAGGTCCCGCCGCAGGGGGTGGACGCCGGGGCGCAGGTGCTCGAGCCGGGGATCACCGTGCTCGGGCGGGTCGTCGACGAGCGCGGCGCCGGCATCGCCGACGCCGAGATCCGCGCCGGCAGCATGATCGGCGCCTTTGGCCCCGCGGTCACGACCTCGGACGCCAGCGGGGCGTTCGCCGTTGCCGACCGGCCGCGCGAGGGCGAGACGTACCTGGTGGCGCAGCGCGGCGACAACCAGCGCTCGGAGTCGGTGCGGGTGGCGCTGCCGCCGCAGGGGATCGTCGAGCTGGTGATCAAGGGGCGCAAGACCCTCACCGGTCGGGTGGTCGACGAGGCGACCGCAGTGCCGGTGGTGGGCGCGCTGGTGAGCGCGTCGCGCACGATGAAGATGCAGTCCGGCGGCGGCGGCATGACGTTCGCGTTCATGGTCAGCGACTCGACCGACGAGGTCGAGAGCGACGGCGAGGGCCGCTTCCGGATCGAGGGGGTGGCGGCCGGCGGCGAGTACACGCTCAACGCCTCGGCGCGCGGCTACCGCGCCCTGGAGCAGCAGGTCAAAGTACCCGAGGCCGAGGCGCCGCGCCCGCTGACGGTGCTGCTCAAGCCCGGTCTCGCCGTGCATGGCGTCGTGCTCGAGCCCTCGGGAGGCCCGGCGGCGGGTGTGGTGGTCGAGTCGTCGCCGGCGGCGCGGCAGGGCGGTATAGCGTTCCGCGCGCAGACTCAGACGGCCCGCTCCGCGGACGACGGATCGTTCACGATCGTCGGCCTCGAGCCGGGGCAATTCGAGCTGCGGGCCACCGCCGCCGACGGCGCCACCGCCCGCGAGGTGGCCGAAGCCGGCCGCGAGGAGCCGGTCGAGCTGCGCCTCGAGGGCGCCGGCGCGATCGAGGGGCGGGTGGTCACCGACGACGGCTCGCCGCTGCAGGCCGCCTCGGTGAGCGGCTTCAGCGGCGACTTCAACCAGATCGACCCGGTCAAGGTCGACTCCAGCGGCGCCTTCAGCATGCCGCGGGTCACCCCCGGCCAATACCAGGTGTCGGCCGAGGCGGAAGGGTGGGCGCAGGCGCGCGCGCAGGCGGTCGTCGAGGCCGGCCGCACCGCGAGCGTCACGCTCACGCTCAAGCGCGGCGGTACGGTCAACGGCCGCGTGCTCGGTCTCGGCGCCAAGGAGCTGGAACGCTGCGAGGTGTTCTCCCGCGGCGCTCGTGGCAAGCCGTCGCCGGACGGATCGTTCACCCTCACCGGCGTGCCGCTCGGCCCCGGCGAGGTGGGCGCGTTCGTCCTCCCCGACGCCAAGCGGCGCTCCGCCCCGATCGACGTCAAGAGCGTGGACCAGCCGGTCGCGGTGGAGCTCGACTTCGCCCGAGGGGTCCACCTGTCGGGCAGCGTGCGCCGGCGCGGCGCGCCGGTGGCCGGCGTCATCGTCGAGGCGGCCGGCAACGGCGGCGCGGCGAGCGGGGGCAATACCACCAGCGACTCCCAGGGGCAGTGGGAGCTCGGCGGGGTCGAGCCCGGGCAGGTCGAGGTGCGCGCCCTCGACCGGCAGAGCAACGTGCTCGCGGCGCGGCGGCTCCAGGTCCTGGACGACGCGCGCATCGACCTCGAGATCCCGGGCGGCACGGTGGCCGGCAAGGTCGTGGCACTCCCCGACCGGACGCCGATCATCGGCGCCAGGGTGCGCGCCGCCGGCGTCGGCGCAACCCCGGTGAGCCGCGAGGCGCGCACCGACCAGACCGGCGCGTTCACCCTCGATGAGCTGCCCGACGGCGACCTGCTCCTGCGCGGCGAGGCCGATGGGTACGCCCCGGCGGAGGCGCGGGTGACCGTGTCGATGGGGGCGTCGCGCGAGGTCGCGCTCGCGCTCGAGGAGGAGAAGCGGCTGCGTCTGCTGCTCCGCGAGGAGGACGGCAGCGTGCCCGACCAGGTACAGCTCCTGCCGGTTCGCGGCGCTCGCATCGACGACCCCGTGTGGGTGACGTGCGACCGCGCCGGTCGGGCGAGCGTGGGCTCGCTGCCGGCCGGCGGCTATACGTTCCTGATCTCCTCGGGCGCCGGCGAGGCGCTGGTCAACCTGGCGGTGCCGAGCGAGGAGACCGCGGTGGTGCTGCGCGCGACCGGCACCGTCCGGGCGGTGGTGGCGCCCGGCCAGGCGTGGCGCATCCGCGTGGTGTCGGCCGAGAGCGGCCTGGCGGTGCCCGTCGGACCGTGGCAGAACCCGGCGCGGAGCGAGTGGGTCGACGTGCGGAGCGGTCTGCTGGCGGTCCGTGTGCCGGCCGGGGAGTACGTCGTTCAGGGGATCGCTCCGGACGGCACGACCCGCGAGCAGCGCGTCGCGGTCCCCCCGGAGGGCGACGTCATCGCCACTCTGTGAGACAGGGGACCGGGAACCGGGGACCGGACAAAGCAGGAAGGGCGGGATCGACCCCGCCCCTCCTCGTGTTCTGTCTTCCCTGACCCCTGTCCCCTGACCCCTGTCTCTCAGTACCTGAACCCGATCCAGAACGTCGTCTGGGTGCCCGGCTGGGTGGTCTTGAAGTCCCACCGCCGGGCGAAGTCCCAATGCACCGGCAGCCCGAAGAGGTCCACCGAGAAGCCGAGGCCGTAGGTCGAAATGCCGTCCTGGAGATGGCCGTCCTGCCAGAAGTTGTAGTACTTCGGCAAGCCCGGGAACTCGAACCACGCGGCGCCGACGTCAACGAAGACGCGACCGCGCAGCCCGGTCAGGTGCATCCACGGGAAGATGAGGTAGTCGATGAGCGGGAACCGCCACTCGGCGTTGAGGTAGCCGGCGCGGTTGCCGGCGAACGCGTTGTATGGGTAGCCGCGCAGCGTGTCGAGGCCGCCGAAGTAGTAGATCGACGGCTGGTTGCCGTCGGCGTACGCGGCGTACGCGCGAAACGCCAACTCGTTGCGGAACGAGAACGGGACGTACTGGCGCACGTCGAGGACGTAGTCGCGGGTGAGCGTCCCGCCGCCGTTGGCGTCGAACCCTTGCAGGACGGTGAAGGAGTAGCGACGCCCGGCGTGGGGCCCGTACTCCTGCCAGAACGTGGTGTCGCCGACGAAGCCGAGCTGCAGGAACGGCATCTTGTTGTTGTAGCTGAAGTAGTCGACACTCCCGTCCTGGTTGAGCGTCGGGTAGTCGTACGTGCGGTCGATGTAGCCGGCCGTGCCCTCGATCCGGTGGTAGAGCGAGAGCGGGTACTGCGCGTAGGTGGCGACGCCGGTCTGCCGGTAGAGCCGCTGGATGCGCTCCTCCTGGCCGGTGACGGTGTTGTAGCCGACGTAGTAGGCACGGTCGTCGAACACGGTGGCGCCATACATCGTCCGCTTCGACAGCGAGTTGTACCAGAGCTGGAAGTTGGAGTAGCCGCTGATCGACTCGAGGAGGACGTCGAAGCGGCGGTCGCCGTACTGGTCGGAGAACGACAGGTAGACCTGCGACAGCAGCGTCTGGTCGGTGTTGACGCCGACGAGCGCCTGCGCGTTGTCGACGAACAACCTCCTCTTGTTGGGCGCCGTCGCCTTGGCGGGGTCGATGGTCACGGTGACCGGCGGAACGAACGGCTGCCGCTCCAGCACCGCAGCGGGAGCCTCCTCGGTGCCGGCCGGCTTGGCCTGGGCGGGATCGGTCTGATAGAGGTAGAAGCGCCCCTTGGTGTACGCCTGGTAGACCACCCGCTCGCCGTCACGGGTCGTCAATGGCACCGGGTTGAGCGCCGAGCCGATCACTTTGGTGAGACGGACGAGGGCGTGGCTCTCGAGGTTGAGGCCGTAGATGTCGAAGACGCCGCCGTCGCGGTCGGAGGCGAAGTAGAGCCGCTTGCCGTCGCCGGAGAACGCCGCACCCTCATCGTCGCCCGGCCCGAAGGTGAGTTGCCGGCGCTGCTTCGGGTCGGCCACCGAGGCCTCGTACAACTTTGCGTCCTCACCGCTCTGCGAGGAGTAGACGATGAACGCGCCGTCCGGGCTGTAGGTCGGCGCGGCGTCATAGGCGTCGTCGTCGGTGAAGTTGCGCACCTGACCGCTGGCGAGGTCGATGAGGTAGATGTCGCCGCGACCGCCGGCGAAGGCGTGGAACGCCACGGTGCCGCCGTCCGGCGAGAACGCCGGCGACATCGCCTGGTCGACCGGGATCGGGTACTCCGTGCCGATGCCGCCTTTGAGCGCGTCGAGGAGCAGGAGCACGCGGCCGCGCTCCTTGCGGGCAAACACCGCGACGCGGTTGCCGTCCGGCGAGACCGCGAGGTCGCGACCGCGGTCGGGACCGACGGTCAGCGCCTGGGCGACCACATACTGGTAGGCGGTGGTGTTGCCGCCGGTCAAGTTGCGGTACAGAGTCCGCTTGGGCACGCCGAGCAGCACCACGTCGACGTCCTGCTTGTACGTCGAGAACGCGGCGATCAGGTCGCCGGAAGGCGAGGCGGCCGGGGAGGTCTCGACCGAGCCGCTCTCCTCCTGGACACGGAAGACGGGTCCGAACTCGCGCGGGTCGCCGCGCTCGACAGCGGCCTCCTGGTAGTACTTGCGCAGCCACGAGCGGAAGCGCGCGTCGAACTCCTCGACGTCGAGGTCGAACGCCCGCTTGATCGCCTTGTTGACCCGGCCGCCCAGCGAGTTGCGGAACTCGAAGATGAAGTCGCGCAGGCCGTCGAGCCCCCACTCGGACTCGACGAAGGTGAACACCTTGTTGCCGAAGCGGTAGGCGAAGTAGCCGCTGACGCCGCTGGCGATCGAGGGCACCCGGTCGGAGAGGACGGCGTCACGCATCACCGCCTGTGCCTTCGAATCCTCGTCCTGCGCCATGTACGAGGCCATCCCTTCCATGAACCACTGCGGCGGGCTCGAGGTGATCGCCTTGCCGAGCTTGCCCTGGAAGAGGATCTCGTACTGGAAGATGTGGGTCAGCTCGTGGGTGATCAGCTTCTCCAGCTCGGTGTCGGGCATGTCGACCGGCAGCACCATGCGGTTGCGCCCCGGCACCGCGAACGCCCCCACACCCTCGGGGATGAACTCGGAGATCACGTTGTTCTGCTCGAACTCCGCGTGGGTGGCGAAGGCGAGCAGGGGCACCGGGTCCTGGACCTGGAAGTTGAAGCGCCGCGCGAGCTGGTCGTAGCCGCTCTCGGCGAAGGAGGCAACCTTGGCCAAAGACGGCTCGGAGTGGTCGTAGTACGAGATGCGGAAGTGCGGCGTCGGGTACACCTTCCAGTCGAACGCGTCGTACCGCACCTTGTTCTTGCCGAAGTACTGGGCGCCCGCCGGCGCCGCCAGCAGCGACGCCACGACGAGCAGCATTGAGATCCGCTTCATCGCTCCCTCCCGGCTCCCGTCAAGGCAGGATCAACTGTCGCTTGGTCTTCACCGTGCGCGGCACGAAGATGTTGATCACCTGGTTCTCCAGCGAGTAGAGGTTGGCGAACATGCCGGAGAACTCGTCGACGCTGCGCTCGGGCATCTCCTGGAAGTCCTTCAGCGGCTCCTCGTGGACCACGGCGCCGGTGCGTGCGTCGTACACCTGGAGGAGGATGTCGTAGGTGAACCCGGTCTGCTCGACCATCACCTGCCGGTAGTAGGTGCGGCCGTCGATCGGCGAGGTGTACTCCTCCTGTTTGTAGCCGCTGCGGTCCTCGATCTTGAAGTCGATCGAACCGGCGACGATGTAGTCGGCGCCGGTCCTGGTGCCGAGCTCGCGCCAGAAGTCGGTGGCCTTCGTCAGCTCCAGCGGATCGGTGGTCGGCGGGCGAACCCCCTCGAGCGACGGCAGCACGATGAACTTGGCCTCCTTGCGCAGCAGGCGGCGCAGCTCGCGCTCGAACTCCGTCTCCACCGAGAACCCGAGCTTGGGCTGCGCCTCGTCGCCCCTGGTCTCGCGCAGGAACGGGCCGAGGTAGAGCTTCTCGTGGCCGGTGAGGGCGAGCTTGGCGCGGACCGGTAGGGCGAGCTCGACCTCGCGGACGCCCGCGAGCGCCGCCGAGGCCAGCACCATCATCGCGAGCGCCGCTCTAACGGGTTGCACCTTCGTCTCCCTTCGGCTTGGCTCCGCGCGCGTAGGAGGTGAAGAACTCGGCGAAGCGCGCGTAGTTCTTGCGGATGACCGTGTTCTTCGGCGCCTTCTTGAGCGCCAGCTTATAGGTGGCGAGGGCCTCGTCGTAGCGGCCCAGCGCCTCCTGCGCCACCGCGAGGTTGTTGAGGATCACCTCGTCGTCCGGCGTGACCTGGTTCGCCCTGCCGAAGCGGAAGAGGGCTTCCTGCCAGTAGCCGAGCCGCGCCACCCGGACCCCTTCCCTGACGTCCGTCAGAGCGTTGTGCGCGGCGCTCCCGCCCGACGCACAGGCGAGGGCGAGCATGGCCGCCGTTGCCGCGAGAAGTCGTGTCAGTCGCATGGCAAACCCCGAAACATCCAGTTATTATAGGCCAAAATGACCTCCCCAATTCCCCCCGCGCGACTCGCTCTCGCCTGCCTGCTCGTCCGCTCGGGCGGCGCTGCCGGCCGGGCGTGGGCGCGCGGGGTGCTCGCCGATCCCCTGCACGCGGGCGGCGAGATCGACGCGACGATCGCCGACCGGGTTCCCGCGGTCGAGTCCGCTCTGGCGGCGTCGGGCTGGCGCTGGCTCGCTTGCGGAGGGCCGGAGTTCCCGGCCGGGCTCGCCGTGATCTCTGATCCGCCGCTCGGGGTGTTCATACGCGGCCGGGTGCCCGGAGTGCCGTGCGCTGCCGTCGTCGGTTCCCGCCACGCCTCCGCCTACGGCCGCGAGGTCGCCGAGCACCTCGGCCGCGAGCTTGCCGCTGCGGGTGTGTGCGTCGTCTCGGGGATGGCGCGCGGCGTCGACGCCGCCGCCCACCGCGGCGCGCTCGCCGTCGGCGGGCCGACCGTCGCGGTGTGGGGCGCCGGGCCCGACCGCATCTACCCCAGGGAGCACGCGGCGCTCGCCGAGGAGATCGCAGCGGCGGGCGCCCTCCTCACCGAGTACCCGCCCGGAACGGCGCCGCTGCCGCAGCACTTCCCCGAGCGCAACCGCCTGATCGCGGGGCTCGCTCACGTCGTCGTGGTGGTCGAGGCGGACGAGCGCTCCGGCGCCCTGGTCACGGCCCGACTGGCCCTCGACGAGGGGCGCGAGGTGATGGCGGTGCCGGGCTCGGTATTCTCGCGCCTGTCCGCCGGGCCCAACGGGCTGCTGCGCTCCGGCGCGGCACCGGTGCTCTCCGCCGCCGATGTGCTCGCCGTGCTCGGCGTGACGCCCCCGGCTGCCGCCCGCGACGAGGAACCTGTGGCGCTGAACGCACTGCCGCACGGCGAGGCGATCAGCGTCGAGCATGTGGCGGCCGCCTCCGCCACGACGGTGGCCGAGGCGCTCGATCTGCTGCTCCGTCTCGAGCTCGACGGCTGGGTGGTGCGCGAGGCCGACGGCCGCTACCGCCGCACCGCCGCCCGCCACCGCTAGCTCCGCCGCGATCATCTCAGGACCCCTCCACTCCCAACGGCGGCGGCCGCCGCGACCTCATACAGCGCCCAGCCGGAACGGCATCCGCAGTTCGCTTTCGGGAAACCTGACGTGCAGCTCGTAGCGGCCGGCTTGAATGCCCTCGGGGAGGTGGAAGAACAACCTGCCCGTGTAGACCATCCGGTCGTTCACCCAGAACGACGGGAAGACCAGCGTCTCGCCGGGGTTGCTGAAGAACTCGATCCGCATCGCCCGCCGGCCGCTCCAGTAGTCGAGCGGCTCGGCGGCGACATCGGCGCGCGCCAATACCGGTGCGAGGGAGCCGTACGCGGCGCTGAACTCGTTCTGGGTGGCGAGCGGAATGTCCCCGCCCGAGGGCGTGCGCAGGAAGATCCCATCCCGCTTCACCTCGACGCTATCGGGACGGCTGCCGGTAAGCGCGACGTCGAGCAGCAGCCAGTCATCGCCGAGTGTGCTGTCGGCGAAGCGGTACGACACGACCGCCTCGACGTCGGACCCGGTGTAGCGCAGCGTAGTGGCGCCCACCCGCGAGACGCCAGGCGTCTCGGTGGGAACCGCCGTGGTGCAGGCGAGCGTCGCCAGCACTGCCACTGCACCTGCTGCCAAGGCGCGCTGCACTCTCACCACCACCTCCACCCCGCCCGCGGCGGGTCACGCGATTTCTCGTAGCAACGTACGTGCCAGCGCTGAAGATGTTGCGGCGACGAAAGACAGCCTCAGTCTCACGGCGGCGTCCACTTCCGAAGCGGCGCTGTCCTCGCGGTGCGACACGCCCCGCCCGCCCATTGCCCATCGCCGCTGGCCTCTTGCCGATCGCCCATCGCCTATCGCCAGCCTTCTTGACAGCGCTGCTAGAGTGCCCGCCGGAGGAAGCGTGACCCAATCGCTGGTGATCGTAGAGTCGCCCGCCAAGGCGCGGACGTTGGGCCGGTATCTCGGCAAGGGGTACACGGTGGTGGCATCGGTCGGACATGTCCGGGACCTGCCCAAGCACGAGCTGGGGATCGACGTCGAGCACGACTTCGCTCCTGACTACCAGCTCATGCCGGCGAAGCGAAAAGTGATCGGCGAGATCCGCGCCGCGGCCGACCATGCCGAGCGCATCCTGCTCGCCACCGACCCCGACCGCGAGGGCGAGGCGATCGGCTGGCACCTCGCCGAGCTGCTGCGCGCGAGTGGAAAGCCTTTCGAGCGCGTGCTCTTCCACGAGATCACCAAGCGCGGTGTCAGCGAGGCCATCGCCCACCCCCGCCCGCTCGACCAGAATCTGGTCGACGCCCAGCAGGCGCGCCGGGTGCTCGATCGCCTGGTCGGCTACACGTTGTCGCCGCTGCTGTGGGACAAGGTCAAGCGCGGCCTCTCGGCGGGTCGCGTGCAGTCGGTCGCCCTCAAGATGATCTGCGACCGCGAAGGCGAGATCGAGGCCTTCGTCCCCGAGGAGTACTGGCACCTCGACGCCCGCCTCGCCGGGACGGCACCGCCGCCGTTCGTCGCGCGGCTGGCGCTGCGCGACGGCAAGAAGCTCGCGGTGCACGACGGCGACACCGCCGCCGCGGTGCGCGCCGAACTCGACGGCACGCGCTGGGTCGTCGCCAAGGTGAACCGGCGGCGCCGGCAGCAGAAGGCGGCACCGCCGTTCGTCACCGCCAAGCTGCAGCAGGCCGCCTACCAGCGTTACCGCTTTCCGGTGCGCAAGACGATGCAACTCGCCCAGAAGCTCTACGAAGGGGTCGACCTCGGGGCGGGCGAGCGCGTCGGGTTGATCACCTACATGCGCACCGACTCGGTGCGTGTCGCCGCGGAGGCGCTCGACGCGGTGCGCGCGCTGATCGGCGAGCAGTTCGGCGCGGCGTTCCTGCCGGGGAAGCCGAACTTCTACAAGAACCGTTCGGAGGCGCAGGACGCCCACGAGGCGATCCGCCCGAGCGACGTGACCCAATCGCCCGAGGCGCTGGCGCGCTACCTGGCCGCCGACGAGCTGAAGCTCTACACGCTGATCTGGCAGCGCTTCGTCGCCTCGCAGATGACGCCGGCACAGTTCGACGTCACCGATGTCGTGGTCAATGCCGGGCGCTACGGGTTCAAGGCGAAGGGTGAGGTCGAAGTCGACGCCGGCTTCCTGCGCGTCTACCGCGAGGACGAGACCGAGACGCCGACCGACAAACCGCCGGCCGAACAAGAGGACGAGGAGCCGACCGCCAAGCGGCTGCCGCCGCTCGAGGAGGGACAAGAGCTGCGCCTCGAGGGTCTCTCGGCGACGCAGAAGTTCACCCAGCCGCCGCCGCGCTTCACCGAGTCGACGCTGGTCAAGGCGCTCGAGGAGAGCGGCATCGGCCGCCCCTCGACGTACGCCCAGATCATCTCGACGCTGTCGGTGCGCGACTACGTCAACAAGCTGAAAGGGGCGTTCATCCCCACCGAGCTGGGCAAGCTGGTGACCCGGCTGCTCATCGCCTCATTCGGCGACCTCATCAACGAGAAGTACACGGCGCAGATGGAGGAGCAGCTCGACGCCATCGCCGAGGGCAAGGTCGAGTGGCGGGCCTCGCTGAAGAAGTTCTGGGGCTCCTTCACCGCCGACCTCGAGCGGGCACGGAGCGAGATGACCTCAGTCAGGCGAGCCGGCGTCGAGACCTCGGAGAAGTGCCAGAAGTGCGGCGCGCCGATGCTGCTCAAGTTCGGGCGATACGGCGAGTACCTCGAGTGCACGAGCTGCAAGGCCACCCGCGAGCCCGGCGCGCCGACGGACGCCGCCGAAGCAGCCCCGGTCTGCCCCGAGTGCGGCAGCGAGATGGTGCTCAAGCGCTCGCGCTTCGGCCCGTTCTGGGCGTGCACGCGCTACCCGGCGTGCAAGGGCACCAGAAAGATCGTCACCGGCAAGACCAGCCCGAACACGCCCTCCGGCGTGAAGTGCCCCGAGTGCGGCGAAGGCGAGCTGGTCGAGAAGCGCTCACGCCGCGGCCGCTCGTTCTGGGGGTGCAACCGCTACCCGAAGTGCACGTACACGGTGCCGGCCAAGCCGATCGCCCGTCCCTGCCCCACCTGCGGCCACCCGTTCGTCCTCGAGCGGACCTCCGTCAAGCGCGGTGCGACCTGGGCCTGCCCGCGCGAGGAGTGCGACTACCGCGCCGCCGCGGAGGAGCCGGGGACCGGGGACCGGGAACCGGGAACCGAAGCGTGAACCGGGCGGGTGGGGGCCGGTACCCGGTGCTTTGTGCCCAGACCCCTCGCCTTCGGGTGGCGGCATCGCCAGGCCCGCACGTCGGTTCTTGGCGAGCATGAACCATCGAATCGTCACCGTCGTGGGCGGGGGTCTCGCCGGGAGCGAGGCGGCGTGGCAGCTCGCCGGTGCCGGGGTGCGGGTACGCCTGGTCGAGATGCGCCCGGGAGCGTCGACGCCGGCGCACCAAACCGGCGATCTCGCCGAGTTGGTGTGCTCGAACTCGCTGCGTTCCGACAACCCGGAGAATGCGGTCGGCCTCCTCAAGCGCGAGATGGAGGCGCTGGGGAGCGTGGTGATCGCCGCGGCGCGCGCCCACGCGTTGCCGGCCGGCGACGCGCTCGCGGTCGATCGCGCCGGGTTCGCGGCGGCGATCACGGCGGCAGTCACCGGTCACCCGCTCGTCGAGGTGGTGCGCGCCGAGCAGGCATCGCTGCCCGCCGGCCCGGCTATCGTTGCCACCGGTCCGCTCACCTCGCCGGCACTGCACGCCGAGCTCGAGGCGTTGCTCGGCGAGGGGTCGCTGTCGTTCTTCGACGCGATCGCGCCGGTGGTCGCGTACGACTCGCTCGACGCGGACCGGCTGTTCCGCGCCTCGCGCTACGGCAAGGGCGGCGGCGACGACTACCTCAACGCGCCGATGACCAGGGAGCAGTACGAGGCGTTCGTCGCCGCGCTGCGCGCCGCCGAGAAGGTCCCACTCAAGGAGTTCGAGCGCGACACGCCGTTTTTCGAGGGGTGCCTGCCGATCGAAGTGATGGCCGAGCGCGGCCTCGACACGCTGCGCTACGGCCCGATGAAACCGGTCGGCCTACCGGATCCGCGCACCGGCCGCGAGGCGCACGCCGTCGTGCAGCTTCGCCAGGATGACCTCGCGGCGGAGCACTGGAACCTGGTTGGCTTCCAGACCCGGATGACCATGGGAGCGCAGCGGGAAGTGCTGCGTCTCATCCCCGGCCTGGAGCAGGCGCGGTTCGCGCGCTTCGGCATGATCCACCGCAACACCTTCGTCTGCGCGCCGCGCCACCTCGACGCCGAGCTGCGGGTCAGGGCGCGGCCGTCGCTGCGGCTCGCCGGCCAGATCACCGGTGTCGAGGGGTACGTCGAGTCGGCAGCGATCGGCTTGGTCGCTGCGCTCTTCCTCGCCGCCGAGCTGCGCGGCGTCGCGGCGTCGCCGCTGCCCGGCTGGACGGCGCACGGCGGCCTCATCCGCCACCTCACCGAGCGGCCGCCCCACCGCTTTCAGCCGGCCAACGCCGCCTGGGGGCTGATGCTCGACCCGCCAGTGGAGCTGCCGCGCCACAAGAGCGCCCGCCGGCAGGCCGCGGCTGCCTTCGCCATCGACGCCATGAGGACGTGGCGAGGGGAACTGCCCTGGGGTGTGCCCGGGCTCCCGCGCGCCCCTTGAGAGCTCGGCGGCGCGCAGCTCGCGTCGCGACGCGGGCCACTGCAGCGCGGGGCAGGGCCCAGGGAAGCGCTCTGCCGTCCGCACGCACATGCCTGCCGCCGACGATACCCGTTGGCGTATCATGATCCGACCGCCATGAGCAGACGCCGCACGGCGACCGCGGCGAGGTAGACAGAGCCCCAATGCCAGCGCCATCCTCCGCCTGGGCACGCCCCGTGCTGTTTCGCGTCGCAGTTGCGGCCTTGGGAATCGCGTGCGGCGTCGTACTGATCGAGGTCCTGGGCCGCATCGCTTTCGGTTTCAAGCCGCCGCCCACGTGGGCACAGGCGTTCGCTGGAGCGGCCGGGTACGAGTTGCACCCCGGCGAGATGTACACCTATGCCAGCGCTTCCGGGGAGTTCGAGACCGTCGTGCGACACAACAGTCGCGGCCTGCGGGACGTGGAGCACGCGCGCCACAAGGCGTCCGGCGTGTATCGCATCCTCATCCTCTGCGACTCTTTCGCTCATGCGCAGGAGGTGCCGCTGGAGGACAGCTTTCCGCGGCGGTTAGAGGTGCTACTGAACCAGGCGGCGCCGAACACTCCCCGTATCGAGGTGATCAACGGGGGGCACGCCGGCCTGGGCACGGCACAGGAGTACCTCTATTACGCGCTCGAGGGACGCCAGTACGAACCTGATCTCGTCCTCCTGGGTGTCTACCTCGGCAACGACCTGGTGGACAACCACGCACCGCTCGCGAGAGCCTGGTTGGAGCGTACGACGCTTGAGTCCCCGTACTTCACACCTGACGGTACGCTGCAGCGGCCGGGCCTCGCCCCGAGCCGCCGCCTGCTGCGGTGGCTCCGGTATCACTCCTACACGGCGAACGTGCTGGCGAGAGTGTGGTCGCGCGGGGGCCGCGCGGACCGGATCGTGGTTGGTACCTTGGCGGGCGTGGCACCCACGGTCGACCCGCGCGCGCGACGCGTGCCCCTCGGGCTCTACCTGCCGCCGGACGGAGTGTGGCGCGATGCCTGGGCGGTCACCTATCGCGCCTTCGCAGCACTGAAGCGCGCCGTCGACGACGATGGGCGGCGGCTCGCGGCGTTTGTCATCCCCGATCGCCGCCAGCTCGGCGGTGAGGCGTGGGACGCCGCCCTGGCGGAGCTGCCCGACGCCGATCGTGCTCGGGCCGATCGTGACCGGCCACAATGCACCATGTTGGCGCTCCTCGGGAAGGCACACGTGCCGGCACTGGACCTGCTGGCGCCTTTTCGCGAAACGCCAGCGCCCATCTACCTGCCGCGTGACGGGCACCTCAATCCGGCCGGGCATGAGGTCGCGGCACAGGCGATGGCTTTCTGGTTGCGCAACGCTCGACTGGTACCGGTTCCATCGTCACGTTCTGCGACGGCTCCACCTCTCCCGGCGAGTGCTTTGAGCAGCCCACGATCCGACCCAGGGCGAGTCGGTCCGGACCTCCCCCCTGCGACCCGAGCGCAACTACCGTGCGGATCTTCGTCGCCTCCGGAATCCTGACCCCCGAGATCGGCGGGCCGGCGACCTATCTCGAGGGCCTGCTTCCCGAGCTCGAGGATCGCGGCCACGAGGTTCGCGTCCTCGCCTACGGCGATGTGGCGCCAGGCGTGAATGTGGGTAGCGCCGACAGGGTGCCACGCGGTCCGCTGCCGCTGCGCCTCGTGCGCTACGCCGTCGCCTACGCGCGCGGCGCGGCCTGGGCCGATGTCGTGCTGGTGCTCAGCCTGGCGCTGCCCCGGCCGGGCCGGGCCCGCGCCCGTGTCGCCCTCCGCGTCGCCGGCGACTACGCCTGGGAACGCGCCATCAACCGGGGCTGGATCGGACCTCACGAGGAGTTGGAGGGTTTTCAGGCGAGGCGCCACGGGTGGCGCGTCGAGGCGACCAAGGCCTGGCGCGCCCGCGAGGCGCGACGCGCCGACCTCCTCATCGTGCCTGCCGACTACCTGCGCGCCTTGGTGCTCGGTTGGGGCGTCGACGCCCGGCGCATCGAGGTCATCCCGAACGCCGTGCGCCCCAACGCTGCCGCCACGGCGCTGACCCGCAGCGAGGCCCGCAGACTGCTGGGCTGGGACACCGGAGGCCGTTACCTGCTGGCGGCGGCGCGGCTCACCCGTTGGAAAGGGATCGAGCTGGTGATCGACGCGGTCGCCGGGCTGGACGGTGTGCGCCTGGTGGTGGCGGGCGACGGTCCGCTGCGTGCCGCTCTCGCCGCACGGGCCGCCGCCTCCGGCGCACCGACGACGTTTTGCGGCGCGCTGCCGCGCGAGACCCTGGCGCTCCATCTGCGTGCCGCCGACTACCTGGTGGTCTACTCGGGTTACGAGGGGCTGTCGCACACCATTCTCGAGGCGCTCACGCTGGGCACGCCGGTCATCGCCAGTCGGCGGGGCGGCAACCCCGAGGTGGTGCGCGATGGTGGCAACGGGCTGCTCGTCGCCCACCCCGACGCCGCCGCGCTGGCCGCCGCGCTACGCCGCGCCTTTGCGCCGGGCGTTCGGGAGCGGCTGGCCGCCGCGACCGCGACAGGCCTTGAGCGGTTCGACTGGTGCCATTTCGCCGAGCGGACGTGCCGGACGCTTGGGCGACTGGCCAGCGGCTCGCCGGCCGCCGCCGCGCCGGGCGTGGAGCCCGGCCCGCAGAAGAAGGGCGATCCGTGAGCCTGCTCTACGCCGCCACCGCCCGACTGCCGACCGCCAACGCCCATGGGCTGCAGATCGTCGAGAACTGCGCGGCGTTCGCCGCCGCTGGCGCCGAGGTCACGCTCCTCCTCGCGCGGCGGCGCCGGGAGCCCGGTCTGCGTGCCGCCGCGGACCCCCGCGATCACTACGGCGTCCCGCACGGGTTCGCGATCGCAAGCGCGCCCTGCCTCGATCTGCTCTGGAGCTCACGGTTCCTGCAGCCGACGGCGTTCAGGGTGATGGCGGCGACCTTCGGGGTCGGCCTGGTGGCCGCTATCCGTCGCCGCGGGCCGGCCACGGTGGTCTACAGCCGGGATCCCCTGCCACTGCTCTTCGCCAGCCTCGCCGTGCCGCCGCGCCGGCTGGTCTACGAAGCCCATCAGCTCCCGCGCAGCCGGCAGGGCCGCTGGCTGCACGCCGCCTGTGTGCGGCGGGTCGGGCTCGTGGTCGCGATCACCAGCCGGATCGCCGCCGCCGCCAAGGCCTGTGGCGCCGCCGCCACGCTCATCGCTCGCGACGGCTTCCGCGCCGATCGCTTCGCCCGGGCGCCCGAGCAGGACGCGGCCCGCCGCTCTCTCGGCCTGTCGCCTGACGCCTTCGTCGTCGGCTACGTCGGCCAATTGCACACCATGGGCATGGCCAAGGGGGTCGAGCAGCTCGTCGACGCCACCGCCCGGCTGCACGACGTGCCCATCACCCTCGCCGTGGTCGGCGGCCCCGACGCTCAAGCCGAAGCGCTGCGCCGCCGCTGGCATGCCCTTGGGCTTCCCGGCGAGCGGCTGGTCACCACCGGGCAGGTGCCTCCGGAGCGAGTCCCGGTCTGGTTGGCGGCCCTCGACGTCGGCACGATCCCCTTCCCGTTCACCCACCACTTCGCGGAGTGCGCCTCACCGATGAAGCTGTTCGAGTACCTGGCGGCCGGCCTGCCGATCGTGGCCAGCGACCTACCGGCGATCACCGAAGTGCTGGTGGACGGCGAGACGGCCCTGCTGACGCCAGCGGCCGATGTCGAGGCGCTGGCGGTCTCATTACGCCGCTTGTGGGACGACCCGGGGCTCCGCGCCACGCTCGCCGCCGGCGCTCGGCGCGCCGCGGGCGCTTACACCTGGGCGGCCCGCGCGGAGCGGATCCTGGGCGCGATCCAGGCCATGAAAGTCTGATCCGTCCCACCGCGCGACCCGATCGCGAGGCGACGGCCTCACGTCCCTGATCCGGCATCCTGCCGTCGCAGCAGGTGCAGCAGCGCTGCGAGAGAAAGCGCGGTCACGACCCAGACGCGAAGCGCGTGGAACCACGCCGCTCCGCCGGCGCCCTCGTTACGTATCAACCAGAAGCCGAGTGGCGTCGTCACGGCGAGCGCCGCGATCTGACAGACGATCGAAGTGCCCACGCGGTTCAGCGTGCGAAACGCGGCGCCCATGCCGACGCCGGTGCCGAGAGCCAGCGACTGCAGCGCCAACGCCGGGATGAGGCCGAGCGCCGGCCCGTAGGCGGAACCGAGGAGCCGCACGAGGACGAGCGGCGCCAGCAGCGCGGTGACGGCGGTGACGAGCGCCCAACCCAACGCCACCGGACGGGTGGTGCGCATGAAGGTCGTCCGGACCGCCGCCGTGCCGAAGTTCGCCCGCGCCGGAAGAACTGCATCGAGGTTACGCGCGACGCCGGTCAGCAACGGCCCCGGGAGTGCCATCACGCGTATCGCCGCCGCGAGGTAACCGACGGCCGCAGCATCGAACACCCCGAGAATCATGATGGGCAACTGTCCGGCGAGGTTCCCGAGGTTCTTGTCGACCGCGATACGCACCCCGGACGCCAGCGCCGGTCGCGAGTCGCGCCGCACCGCTCGGCGGAGCAGCGCCGCCCAGCCGGGCAGACGGGGATCGCTGCGGGCGAGCCGGGCATAGGCGGCCAGCGCCGCGACCGAGGCGAGCACGCTGACGACGACTTGCGCGGCGACCAGCGCGGCCACCGAGGTGCTGAACGAGAGCGCGGCGAGAGTGGCCGCCAGCCATGCACCCGCCCGCAGCGTCTCGGCGGCCACCGTGGCCGCCATCCGGCGTGCCGCCTGGAGGGCAACGATCAGCAGGTTGAACGGCACGTCGGCCAGCAGGCAGATGCCCAGCCAGCCCGCGTAGCCGCCCACCTCTTCCTGATGGAAGGCAAACGCCGCGAGGGGCGGCGCAAGCCACCACAGTGCGGCGCCGAGCAGCGCCGCGGCCGCGATCGACAGCCTCAGGAAGTCGGCCAGCGGCGCGGCCGCGTCGCTGCCGCGCTCCTCGCCGAGCGCCCGGGCGGTGGCGACGAGGGCCACCCTGCTCGCCGCCGTCACGTCGGCGAGCAGGGCGGACGTGACGATCGACTGCGCGAGCGCGTACGCGCCAAACGCCGCGGGGCCGAGCCAGCGCAGCGCGAGCAGGCTGCGGGCGGCATGGATCGCCAGGAGGAGCACCTGGCCAGCCTGCAGCCGCAGGGTGTCGTGCAGCAGCGGTCTGGCGAGGAAGCGCCGTACCGCTTCTCGCGGGCTTCTCACGGCGTTCTCTCCCTCACACAGTTGCCTCGCTCGAGCACCTCGCGGTACCGCCGGGCCAGCGCGAACGCCAGGCAGTCCCATGACAGGCTGGCGGCACGGGTGCGGGCGGCGCGTCCGAACCGCTGGCGGAGATCCCCGTCGCGCAGCAGCCGCTGGATCGCGTCGGTCGCCGTGGCCGCGTCGCCGGGCGGCACCAAGAATCCAGTCTCGCCGTCGGCGATGGCGTCGACTGCACCGCTCGCCAGTGTGCCGACGGCAGGCAGGCCGGCTGCCGCCGCCTCGAGATAGACGAGCCCCAGCCCCTCGAACGACCCCTGGTGCGCGACGGGCAGCAGCACGAACAGTACGGCGCTGCGATAGCAGGCGATCAGCTCCGCTTCTGACACGTCGCTCAGCCAGTGAACCCGGTCGCCGACTCCCAGCGTCTCCGCGCGGCGCCGGAGCTCCTCCGCATAGCCTCCCGCCGCGGCCGCTCCGCCGATCACCACCCAGTGCAGCTCGGCATCGGCGCGCGCGGCGCGGGCGAACGCCTCGAGCGCAACGTGGTGCCCCTTGCGCGGCTTGAGCGCGCCGACGCTCAGCACGGCGCGCCCCCGGTCGGGCCAACCCTTCGGCAGCGGGCCACCCGCCCCGGCAAAGGCCGCCGGGTCGACGCCGCCGGGAATCACCTCACAACGAGGCACGGGCGCGAGCGCGGCGACGGCGTCGCGGGTGATCCGACTCTGGCAGACCAGCAGGTCGGTGCGCGCCAGGGCGCGCCGGAACACGCGGCGCACGATCGGTCGCCGCAGCGGCTGCACCGCCCACGAGCCGTGCGCGGTCTGGACGAGCGGTGTGCCACGGGGGGCGGCGAGCGCGACGAGCGGTAGCCACGGCTCCACCAGGCCGTGGACCACGTCGCAGCTCGAGGCGATCCTGCGCAACGCCGGAGCGTGGAGCAGGCTGCGTGGCAGCTCACAGCGCCCGGCGAGCAACGGCGGCAGCAGGTCGTACCGTTCCACGTCGCCGGCAGACTCGCCGCCGGCGCGGCGCGCGGTCACCAGCACCGCCTCGATCCCCGCCGCCGGCGCGGCGGCGAGCAGCTCGTGAGCGTAGCGCCCCCAGCCATCGGTCGGCCGCACGGTGGAGGCGACGTAGCAGACGCGCATCACCCGTCCTCCACGAGGGTCGCAGCCGCCGCCGGCGCGGCGGCCCCCGGCGGCGGCTGCAAGAGCAGGGCGATGGCGACCCACAGCGCCGGCTGCATCGGCAAGAGATAGCGGGGCAGGGCGCTCAGGAAGAAGTGGACGCAGGGGAAGTAGAGGATCACCGCCCATAGTGGGAGCAGATCCCGCCAACTACGGCGCCAGCGCAGCAGCCCGGCGAGGCCGCCGATCAGTGCCAGCCAGTGCGCGCCGTAGAGCGCAAGCTTGAGCAGGACAGAGGGCTGCAATGCCAGCGAGAGCAGCGCGCGCGGCCCGCGGTCGTGCTGCCACCAGCGGGTGATCGCCTGTCGCGTCGAAGTGCCCGACACGTCGGCGGCGAGGTGTGGCTGGACGAGCGCGGCACCGAGATTGCGCAGGCGCAGGAGCAGCCAACGGCCCGGCGCGTCGCGAATCTGCGCGGCGACCTCGCCGAGGTAGTCGTCGGGCCCACCGGCGAACCGACTGCGGAGCGAGTCTGTCGCCTCCGTCCCGTGCCAGCGCCCATCGCCGACGGCGCCGATCCACAGGTTGGCGGCGAGCCCGGGCGGCAGCCACGACCCGGTGTGGCGGCGGAGCGACACACTCCACGGCGCCACGGTCGCGGTGAACGCAAGGAGCAGCAGCACCGCGCCGCGGCGCCGGCGCGGATCGTCCCCGCACAACCATCGCCCCCCGGCGAGCACGATCGGCAAGGCGAGCACCACCGGTCGGACGAGGGCGGCGAGGCCGAAGACGACGCCGGTCACCACTGGCGCCCCCGCGGGTCCCCCCCGGCGGGTGGTGTGCAGGAGCAAGCCGAGAACGAGCAGTGTGAGGAAAACCGTTTCCGTCAGGACCCGGAACGGCTCCACCACGAACGCCGGGCCGAGCGCGAGCCCGAGGCCGGTCACCAGAGCGGCGCTGCGGTTGCCGGTCCACCGGCGGGCGAGGGCGACCGCCGCGGCGATCATCCCGACGCTGCAGAGCACCTGGACGATGCGCACGACGGTTAGCAGGGCGACCGCGATGGAGCCGGCCGACTCCGGGGAGGGCGCAGCCGGGAAGAGGCCCCAGGCGGCGGCGAGCAGCCAGATGTAGCCCGGTGCAACACTGCTGAGCAGCGGCAATGAGCCATGCGCCAGCAACCACCCTTGGCGAACGTAGTACGGCGTGTCGCTGCCGTCGACCCACAGTTGTGGCGGGAGGACCAGCAGCACGGCAAGGCGCACCGCGGCAGCGGCGGCGAGCACCATCAGCGGGGCGGCGGAACCGCGTGCGGTTCTCATCGCTGGCCGCCCATGGCGGACGCCGCGAGCAGCTCGGCGTACAGCGCCTCGTAGCGCTCGATCACGATCGGCCAGCGGTACCGCTCCGCGACGAGGAGGCGCGCCGAGCGCGCCAACCCGCCGGCCAGCCGCTCTTCGGTCAGCACGCGGACGGCGGCCCCGGCCAGCTCGCGCGACGTGGTCGCCAGCAGCGCCTGCTCGCCATCGCTCAGGTCGATGCCGTCGCAGCTCACCGGTGTCGCGACGACCGGCGTGCCGGCCGCCATCGCCTCGAGGATCTTGTTCTTCATCCCGGCGCCGCTGGCGAGCGGCGAGACGAAAACGCGCGCCCGGCCGAGCCAGGGGAGGACGTCGGGGACAGTTCCGGTGACCTCGATGCCGTCTCCGTGGAGGCGGCGCAACGCCGGCGGAGGGTCCGCTCCCACCAGCGCCAGCGTCGCGCCGGGCACACGCTCGCGCACCTGCGGCAGGATCTCGACAACCAGACGACTCGCCGCGTCGAGGTTGGGACCGTAGGTGAAGTTGGCCACGAACACCAGGCCGGCGCCCGAACGCTGCCCGAGCGGGATCGGCGCGGACGGGAGGTCGACCCCCTGCGGGATCACCGCCGTCGGCAGCTCCGGCACCAGCGCCCGCAGGTAACGCTCGTCGGGCGCCGCGTTGAGCAGCACGCGATCGAACCCGGCATAGATGTGGCGCTCGAAGTGGCGGGCAGCGAGGAGGCGCAGCCGCAGCCCGCTGCGGGTGAGCGGCGAGCGCGCGGCGCCGAGCGCGCGCGTGAGCCACCAGGCGTAGCTCTCGTACGGCTGAATCAGGCGCGGCCAGCCGATGGCGGCGTCGCGATGCTCGTAGACCTGGATACCGCCGAGGAAGTGAACGACGTCGATCCTCTCGGCCCGGAGCCGGCGGGAGATTGCCTCCCACATCGCCGGCTGCCAGCAACGGGCGGCGCTGGCGGGGAACGGCGCCGCAAATCGGGCCAGGTAGGCGAGCGGCGACCTGAGATTCTCGGTGACCACGTCGAGAGCGTCGGCGAGCGCCGCACTCTCCTCGCGGATCGCGCCGCCGTCGCCGGGCCGCGCGAGTGCCACCACCTCGCAACAGTGGCCGCGCGAGCGCAGGCCGCGCAGCAAGTGGAAGAGGATGAGCCGGTCGCCGCGGTGGCGCGGCAGCGGCAGGCAGCGCGAGACGAAGAGTATCCTCATCGCGCACCGCGTGCCGCCGACTCGAGCACCTCGGTCATTCGTGCTGCGTAGCGTTGCACGGTGTACCCAGCCAGCACGCGAGCTCGCCCCGCCTCACCCGTCCGGCGGCGGAGCTCCGCGTCGCGCAGCAGCGTCACGACCCGCGCCGCGATCAGATCCGGCCGCTCGGGCGGCACGAGAAATCCAGTTTCCCCGTCGACGATCGTCTCCGCTGGGCCACCCCGATTGATACTCACGACCGGAACGCCGCACGCCATCGCCTCGACGCCCACCATGCCGAAGCTCTCGAAGCGGCTGCTGACGACGACGACATCGGAGGCCGCCAGCAGCAGCTCGGACGGCTCGATCCAGCCGAGGAAACGCACGTGCGCGCGCAATCTCGGATCGGACGCGACCTCGTGGGTCACCTGGCGCTTGTACGCCTCGTCGGCCGCCACTCCGAAGGCGTTCTCGCCGGCGATGGCGAACCGCGTCTGCGGCAGCACATCCATCACCCGGCGTGCCGCGTCGAGGAAGACGTCGTGCCCCTTGACCCGCTGGAAGCGGGCGACGAGGGTGACCAGCGGCGCCTCGAGCTCGAGGCCCAACGTGCCGCGAGTGCTTTCCCGCTCGTCCGGCCTCGGCGTATATCTGGCGGTGTCAACGCCCGGTGACACCACTTCGATGCGTTCCGGGTCCATAAACGGCGGATCCCCGAGAAAGCCGTTCTTGATCGCCTGCGAGCTGGCGACGATGACGATCGAACCGCGGCGGTAGAACGAGCGCTGCCAGGGTCGCGGACGGAACCACCAGCCCCAGCAGGTAAAGACCGCGGGCCGACCGCGGGGTGTGTGCGCGGCGACCGCCAGCGGTAGCGTGTGGAAGTCGCTGTGCACCACCGCCGGCGCAACCTCGTCGAGCTTCGCTCGCAACGCCGAGGTTCCCGGTGCAAGCGCGGCGAGCGGGGGTACAAAGAAGACGCTCGCAGGCCGCCAGGGCACCAGGTGGACGGGCACGCCGAGGCGACGCGCCGCCTCCGGTAGCTGTCCCTCGCGCGGGCAGACGAGGACCGGGTTGACACGCGCCCGGTCGAGCGCCCCGAGAAGTGCCAGCAGGCTGGTCTCGCCGCCGCCGAGGCCGGTGTAGGAGCTGACGAAGGCGACGCGCAGGCCGCTCAACCGCGCTCTCCCCGCAGGGCGCCAGCCGCGTCGAGCCCACGACGAAGCGGCCAGGCGAGCGCCTCGAGGAGTTGCGCCCGTCCCCGCCCGAACCGGATCTCTGCGTAACGCCGCAGATCCTCGAAGTAGATCCTCCGCGCCAGCCGCGGTGCCTGCCGCACGCTCGCTCCCTCCGGATGGACCACCGCACCGACCGGCAGGTAGCGCACACCGTGACCGCCGCGCCGCACCCGCGCGCACCAGTCGTTCTCGGCGAAGTACAGGCGGAAGCGCTCGTCGAGCCAGCCGACCCGCTCGAGCACCCGCGCGCGGACGAGCAGAAAGGAACCGGGAAGCACGCCGACCTCCCGCTCCGACTCGCGATCCCAATCCGCGTACCACTCGCGGGAGCGGATGCGCTCGCGCAGCCGAGCGAGCGGCACTCGGAGCACGGTGTGGTCGAGCAGCAGCGAGAGGAAGCTCGGCTCCGCGCTGCAGTTGCGCTGTACCCGCCCGTCCGGCCAGAGCATCCGGCACGAGGCGAGCCCAACCTCGGGGCGGGTCGCGAGGGCGTCCAGCAGCGCCGGCACGGTGCCGGGCCGGATCTCGGCATCCGGGTTGAGCACCAGCACGAGCCGTCCGCGGGCGAGAGCGAACCCCTGGTTGTTGGCCGCGGTGTAGTAGCGGTTCTCGGCGTTCGCGACGACGGTAGCGTCTGGAAAGCGCGCGCGCGTGGCGGCCGCGCTGCCGTCCGCGCTCGCGTTGTCGACAACGATCACCTCGGCGGCCAGCGCCGAGCTGTCGGCCAGCGCCGCCGCGATCGTGCGCTCGAGCTGTGGTCGCACGTTGTGGCTGACGACGACGATCGAGAGGTCCATCGACGGACCTCTCAGGGTTCGCCGGTGCGGAGGAGCTCGCTCCGCCGCGCCGCGAAGTCCTCGACCGCCCGCGTGTAGTCGCGCGGATTCCCGAGATCGAGCCAGTAGTCGCTGCTGCGATAGACCTCGACGGCGCGGCCGTCGGCGAGCAGACGCGCAGCGAGCTCGGGGATGTCGAGCGCCTCGCCGCGGCGCAGATAGGAGAGAACGACCGGCTCACACGCGTAGATCCCCATGCTGATCCATGCGGAGCGCTCCGGTTTCTCGACGTAGGCGGTGAGCCGTCCTTCCGGTGTGGCTTCGAGCTGGCCCCACTCCAACCGCTCGCGACGCTCGGTAGCCGCGATGGTCATGACCGCCCCGCGGGCCCGGTGATGACCGACGAATCGCCGAAAGTCGAGCGTGGTGAGAAGGTCGGCGTTAACGATCAAGAAGGTGCCGTCGAGATCCGGCACCAGCGCCAAGCAGCCGGCCGTTCCCAGGGGTCCGCGCTCGCGCACGAACGACAGTCGTACTCCGAGGTCCTCCGACCGGCCGCCGTGGAAGTACGCTTCGATGAGCTCGCCGAGGTAGCCGACGGCCAGCACCAGATCGGCGAAGCCGTCGCGCCGCAACTGGCGCACGAGGATCTCGAGAATCGGCATTTCGCCGACCGGCACCAGCGCCTTGGGGATCAGCATCGTGAACGGCCGCAGGCGCGTGCCGCGCCCGCCCGCCAGCAGTACGACGCGCTCGCTAGACGGCATAAGCCCTCGGATCGTCGGGCCTGTCCTGGGAGGTGAGCCAATCGATCGTCGTCCGCAGTCCCTGCTCGAGAGTGCTCTGCGGCGCCCAGCCGAGCAGGTCGCGAGCGCGCCGGCTGTCCGCGCTCAGCCGCGTCACCTCGCTCCCCGGCGGCCGCAGCCGCTCCTCCCTGGTCACGATGCGGAGGCTCTCGCGTCCGAGCAGCCGGGCGACCAGCGCAACCAGGTCGGCGATGGCAATCTCGCGGCCGGTACCGACGTTGAAGACCCGCCCCACCGCCGCCGGGAGGCGGCCGGCCCGCACGAAGGCGTCGACGGTATCGGCGACGAAATTGAAGTCTCGGGTCGGCGTGTCGGCGCCCAGGTGGACCTCGTCGCTCGCCAGCGCCTGCCGGATGACCGCCGGGATCACCGCGCGGGCGGACTGGCGCGGGCCGTAGATGTTGAACGACCGCAGCACGACCGCCGGCAGCCCGTAGGAGGCGTGGAAGCTCTCCACCAGCTTCTCGGCCGCAATCTTGCTGGCAGCGTAGGGCGACTGGGCGCGCAGCGCGTGGGTCTCGTCGATCGGTACCGCCTGGGCGCTGCCGTAGACCTCGCTCGTCGAGGCGTGGACGAGGCGGTCGACGCCTGCCGCCCGCGCTGCCAGCAGCACGTTCAGCGTTCCTCCGGCATTGGTTCCGACCACGTCCCGGGGATGCAGGAAGGAGTAGGGGATGCCGACCAGTGCGGCGAGGTGAAAGACCGTGTCGATCCCCGCCATAGCCGCACTCACGGCCTCGTCGTCGCGCACATCCCCGCGCACGACCTCGACGGCGCGGCGCACCTCGGCAGGCAGCGTGTCGAGCCAGCCTGCCCGCCCGGTCGAGGTGTAGCGCACGAATGCGCGAACCTCGTCGCCGTCGGCGACGAGGCGCTCAACGAGGTGGCTGCCGACGAACCCGCCGGCTCCGGTGACGAGCGCACGGCGACCCTTCCTCACTTCTTCTACCCTCCCGGCCTGCGTGCCGTCACCATGGTAGCGAAAGCCATCGCCTGCGGCGCGATCAGCGCGGTGATGCGGCCCACTGCCTCCGCGAGAGGAGAGGTCACGTAATGGCCGGCGCTGCGAAACGGTCCGCCGCACCCCCAGAGGGTGAAGCTGTGGTCGATCGGCTCGGCGCGGATGTCGACGAACCCCTGCGATCCGACCACCTCACGGATCTCCCCGAGGCGGTACGTCGTCTCGTAGTACGCAGCGCCCGCCGCTCCCCCGAACCACCGGCGCCGGCAGCGGACCGCCCGCCACACCAGGTTGGGCGCCGGCACGGTCACGACCAGCGCTCCTCCCGGCCGCAGCACCCGCAGCGCCTCGCGCAGCGCCGGCGCCGGGCCGCACTCGAAGTGCTCGAGCACGCCGAACGAGAGGTAGGCGGAGAACGTGCCATCGGCGAACGGGAGGCGATGCACGTCGGCGCCGGCAAGTGGCATCTGCCGCTCGCTCGCGCGTAGCTTTCCCAGCGCCGGCAACGAGTAGTCGACACCGACCGCCCGGCGGCCCAGCGCGGCCAGGGCGACGAGCTCGGTGCCGACGCCGCAGCCCGCCTCGAGCACGCAGCCGCCGGCGGGGAGCAGCCTCAGGTAGCGACCGCGGATCGCCCGCGCGCGGTCGTACTGGCCGGTCGCGTGCTCGCGGGCGAGGTCGCACTCGCGCCAGATCCCGTCCCAGGCCCGCCGGGTGGCGTCGTCGGTCGCGTCGCGCACGGCGGCTACCTCACCTCGTACACGGTCGCGCCGCCGGCCTGGAAGACGGGGTGCAGGTAGTCGACGGCAAGCGAGGGTGGCCGCCGCCCGTCGAGCAGCGCCGGCGGTCGACCCCGCCAGGCGCGCTGCAGGCTGTCCGGGTCGCCGATCGCCTCGGGGAGGAGCACGTAGCGGATGCCGGCGTTCGCCAGCCTCGCCGCGTTGCTCGCCTCGCCGGGATCGCGCCAGAACGCCAGCATCTCGCGCTGCTCTCGCTCGGCGTCGGCAAGCGCCCCTGGCCGTGCGAAGCGGGGGTCGTCGAGGAAGAACGGCTGCATGCGGAAGTACACGCAGTCCCGCTCGGTGAGGACGGGCGCCCACTGGCCTTCCCAGTCGCGCCGGCGCGGGAGGTCGCCCGGATAGTTGAGCACCCGCGCTCCTGCCGGCGCCGTCCGCCGCAGCCAGCGCATGGCTGTGACGTCGTTTCGGCTGGCGAGCGCGCCGTAGAACGGCATCCGCCCGGCGGCGCCGTGCACGATGCGCGGTGCTGCCAGACCCCCGACCGTGAGTGCGAGCGCCGCCAGCAGCGTCGTTACCCTGCCGGGGACGTCCTCGGCGCGCCAGCGCCGCCGTCGTGCCCAGGCGGTGACGGCGACGGTGCCGAGCGCGAGGTAGGGGAGCAGCGGTCCATGCCAGGCGAGGCTGAAGGGATAGGCGAAGCGCTGCTCCAGGCCTGCGAGCGGCGGGAAGGCGGCGACGAGAACGCCGGTGACCGAGAGATCAAACAGCAACACGAGCCAGCCGAGCATGCCAAGCGTCCAGGCGAGACGCCTGCGCACCCCGACCGCCACCCCGGCGAGCGCGAGGAGGGGCCAGACGACGCCGTGATAGAGGACCATCTGCCGCCAGTGCTCGCCGCTGGTCGGGAACGGAGATGCGATCCCCGAAGCGACGAGCGGTGCGATGGCAAGCAGCCACGGTGCGAGCAGGGCCGCCGCAAGAAGGAGAACCGCGGCCGTCGCGGTTGCAACCCGAGCACGCTCGCCGGGCCGGGCCGCGACCGCCGCCGCGATCGCGAGGGGGACGAGACCGAGGGCGATGGCGAGTGCCGAGTCCTGGTGCGCAACGGCCAGCGCCGCAAGCGCCACGCCGGCAAACGCGACGTCACGCGGCGCGCGGGTGCGCCAAGCTCGCGAGCAGGCGACGAGCACCGCCATACCGATGGTCAGACCGAGGATCGCCGTGTAGTGGGCGTCGAGCAGCGCCGTCCACAGGCCGGGGCTCGCCGCCGCTCCCAACTGCGCAACGCGCCGCCATGTCGCGGGCGGCGGCCAGTCGTCCGGCGGGGCCGAGGCGGTCCGCCACCCTTGCGCGAGCTCCTCGCCGAGGCTGCCGGCGAGCACCACGAACAACAGGGCGAGGGCGTGCGCGGTTCCCAGCATAACGTCGCTCAGCGCCACTCCGGGGAGCAACGCGGACAGCGCAGCGAACAGCAGGGGGCCGCCCGGCGCGTAGAGAAAGGCGATGCCGGGCCGCAGCGGCGCGAGCGTGGTGATGTCACCGCCGTCACGTACCGCCAGCGCCAGGTATCCGAAACCCTGAGCGTCGGTGTCGAACGGAACCGGCAGGTGAAGCAGCGGCAGCGACAGCGCCAAGGCGACGACCAGCAGCAAGCGCAGCTCGGCCGCTCGCTCCGCGCGCCCCGCCTCATGCTTGATCGGCGCCGGTCGCCGGGGTGCGTACCAGGCGGCCAGGCCCAGAACGATCGATATGGCCGCGGTCGCGCCCGCCGTGAACCCCCACACCGCCGACACCTGGGTGACGGCCACGAGCCAGAGGGCCAGGAAGGCGACCGCGCCGGACGCGACGTCGGGGCGACGAGTGCCAAGCCAGGTACCGAGCCTGGCGCCCGCGGCGGAGAGCGCCGTGAGCAGGAGCGCGGCGACCAGCAAGGCGCTCACCGCGGCAACGACCCCCGGCGGCCGCGCCGACGCAGCTCGTCGGTCGCCTTCCATGGTGCCGGCATGGCCTCGTCGAGCCGGCCTCCCGGATCCCGATCGAGCGGCTTCTGGCTCATCTCTCGTCGACCTCACCGGCGCCGCGTGCCGTCGGCACCTGAACGATCTCGTAGCCGTCGCCGGTGCGGAACACGACTCGTCCCGGGCACGGTGCCGGGGTTGCGTCGGCCTGCGGTGACGCGGCGAGCACGCGGTAAGCGAAACCGGCCGCACAGGGAGCGTCCTGCGGGCTCACCCAGGCGACGAGCGGCAGCCGCTCCTGCTCGAGGTAGTAGCGAGCCATCGCCGGCACGCCGCCGACGCGCGCGCCGGCGGGCAGCCGCCCGATGGCTCGGCCAAGCTCGAAGAGCCCGCCCACTTGGAGCCGGTGCCGCTCGAGGTCGCTCATCCACGGCGTGCCGAGCAGCGCCCACTTGTGCTCGACGGCGCGCCGCACGGCCACCGGCGTGCCGAGCAGCGCTCCCGCCACGATGAGCGCAGTCGCCCACCGCGCTCGGCGGTGTCGTGTCTCCTCGAGGCGCTGCATGGCCTCATCGAGCAGCCAGCCGGCGAACCCGGCGGCGACCGGCAGCAGCGTCACGAGGAAGCGGGGGTCGTAGCTCGCCCACCACCACCATGCCCCGACGAAGGGAACGAGGAGGCTCACGAGAAGACCCTCAGCCGGCGCCGCGCCGCGGCGCCCGACGATTCGGCCGAGACAGACCAGGACCGCCGCCGTCGCCACCCATCCGAGGAGACCGAAGCCACGCCCCGGGCGCAAGGGATCGAGCAGCCCCGCGAGATCGCGGCGGGCGCGGTCCGACCACACAGTGGCGGGGACGGCGAGCCCGAACACCGCGACGTTGCGCACGTAGAACGGCGCCGCGACGGCCACCGTCGTCGCGGCGGCCGCAGCGATGTGGGACCATCGCCACGGAGCGGCCGCCGCACCGCCGTCCTGTCGGCGTCCGCCGGCGCGGTCCGCCCACCACCACGCTGCGACCAGCGCCGGCCCGGAGACCAGCAGGGTCAGCGTGCTGTTCTTGGTCCACAGCGCCAGGCCGGCGGCCGCGCCACCGAGCAGCGCGTCGGCGAGCGCCCGGCCGCGCCACCAACGCCAGGCGAACACCGCCGCCAGCACGACGAAGAACCCCGCCGGGATGTCGGCGTAGCCGCTCGTCGCCCAGCCGCAGTACACCGGACAGGCGGCGAGCAACGCCGCGGCGAGCCAGCCGGCCCTGACGGAGCGCAGCTCCCGCGCCAGCCACCCGGCGCCGGCCACGGCGCCGACCGCGAGAACGGCGGTGGCGAGGCGCGACAGGTACTCGTCGGGCCGGCCGACCAGCCACTCGATGGCGGCGAAGAGCATCGGTACCAACATCGGGTACGCCTCGTAGAGCCGCTCCCCGACAGGGAGCGCTCCGGTGGCGGCGATGGCGCGGCCGAGGGGGCCGTAAACGGCAAGCGCGTCGCCGGCACGAAACGGCCACAGCGCGGCGCCCAGCAGGATCGCGGCGCACACGACCGGTACCGCGATGACGATCGCCAAGGGCGCGCGTGCGGGCTCGCCCTTCCCGCGCGGTGCGGGCTCGCCCGCGGAGCGCAGCCCCCCGCGCCGCAGGAGCGCTCCGGCGGCAACGGCTACGGCGAGCGCGGTGAAGGCGGAGCCGGGCCCGAGCCTTCCGGGGAACAGGAGCGCGACCCACAGCATGACCTGCGTCAGCACGCCCACGGACAGCGCCAGCGCGGTCACCCCCACCGCGAAACCGTCGCGGCCCGCGGCCGGCCACGCCGCCCGCGCTGCCCCCCAGCCGGCGACCGCGGCCAGAGCGAGAAGCGCCAACGCGAGGATCGTCGCCACTCAGCGGTACTCGTGGAGAATGGTGAGGAGCTCGGCCGCCCGTCGGGCGTAGGTGTGCTCGGCGAGCGCCCGGCGCCGCGCCGCCGCGCCGAGCGCTCGCCGCTCGCCGGCGTGAGCCAGCAGGTACCGGTAGCGATCGATCGCCTCGTCGGCGGAGCCGACCACGACGATCTCCAGCCCGGGCTCGAACCACGTCTCCATGCCGGCGCACGGGTTGCTGACCATGCACGCTCCCATCATCGCCAGCTCGAACGGCCGCATCGTCGACGAAGCATGGACGGTGGCGTGCGCCTCCCGGGTCACGACGAGGTTGATGCGGCTGCGCGAGATGTACTCGCGCAGGCGGCTGAACGAGAGGTAGGGGAGCTGCGCGACCCGCCCGAGGCCATCGAGGCCGCGACCGCGCACCGCGAATCGCGTCTCCCCGAGCGCGGCCGCCGGCGTGCGGATCATCGCGTCCAGCCACCCGCTGCGGTACTCCTTCGAGTGGCCGTAGAAGAAGACGTCGATGTCCTCGGCGACCGCGACCGCGGCGTAGAGCTGCGGATCGGCCGCGTAGTGCAGGGTGTGGGTGCGGCGGGCACCGAGCGCGCGGAGATCGTCCTGCCCGCCCGCGGAGTTCGAGAGGACAGCGTCGAACTCCGCGAGGTCCGCACCCTCGTAGATGCGAAAGCCGGTAGCGAAACCGCGCTGGCTGGGCAGGCTCGCCGGGACGTCGCCGTCATAGAACAGAACCGGCCGATCGAAGCGCGCGCGCAGCTCGCCGGCGACCCCGCGCAGGTGATTCGGCGGCACCGAGATGAGCAGCACGGCGTCGATCTCGTGGTTGGCGGCGAGGATCGTCGACAGGTGGCGCGCCCAGCGCGGCGCCGCGACCGCGTGGGCGAGATGGCGCACGGCACGATCCAGCCCGCTCTCACGACCATCTCGCCGGGATGGCTGCGCCGTGCCGGCGAGCGCCCGGACGAGCCGGCGGGTCGCCGCGTAGGCGTCGCCGGCGCGGCGCGCCGGGTTCGCATGGGCGGTCCACCACGGCGTTGTCGGGACCGGGCCATGATAGGCGGTCACGTGGAGCGTCGCGCCGCACTCGTAGAGACCCTTGAGCAACTGCCACCAGGCGGGCGTCGCCGAGAAGGGCGTGCTCAGATCGAGCGACGAGCAGACGACGAGCAGAGTCGGGGGCCGAAGGCGCGACGATGGCGGTGCGTTCATCCCGCCGCCTCCGGCCGGCCACGGCGCGGCGCCGCGATGGAACCGCGATGAACCGTCACACGAGCCGTGATCGCGATCGACCAGCCCGCACCGGCCGCTGCTGATGAGAGCACCTTAAATCAATTATAGTGAGCCTCGCGTGTTCGACGGCCAACGCATTGCGGTGATCGTGCCCTGCTTCCAGGTGGCAGGTTATCTCCCGGCGGTCCTGCGCGGGCTGCCGGCATTCGTCGACCACGTCATCGTCGTCGACGACGGATCACCGGACGATCTCGACGCCGTCGTCGCGGCCGCCGGCGAGGACCGCATCGAGCTCCTCCGCCACCCCGGCAACCGGGGCCTCGCGGCGGCGATGGTGACCGGGCTGCGGCGGGCGCTCGATCTCGGCGCCGACCTCATCGTCAAGATCGACGGGGACGGACAGATGGACCCCGACTTCATCCCCGCTCTCCTCGAACCGATCGTCGCTGGCGAGGCCGATCTGACGAAGGGCAACCGCTTCCTGCACCGCCGTCCCCCGCGCCGCATGCCCCTCGCGCGCCATCTCGGCAACCTCGCGCTGTCGTTCCTCGCCAAGCTCGCCTCCGGTTACTGGAACATCTTCGATCCGACCAACGGGTACGTCGCCCTCCGCCGCCGTCTCGTCGACGAGATCGAGCTCGACCGCCTCGGCCCGCGCTACTACTTCGAGATCTCGTTGCTGTGCGAGGCGTACCTCTGCGGCGCCGTCGCCAAGGACGTCGCCATCCCGGCGCGCTACGGCGACGAGCGGAGCTCGCTGTCGCTGGCGAAGACGATGGCGGCCTTCCCGTTCTTGCTCGTGCGGTCGTGCCTGCGCCGACTGGTCGTCAGGTACTTCGTTCGCGACTTCACGCCGGTGGCGCTGTTCCTCGTCGCCGGCACGCTCCTGTGCGGCTTCGGCCTCGCGTTCGGTATCGAGAACTGGGCGGCGCGCGCCGGCTCCGGCCAGCCGACGCCGACCGGCACCCTGCTGCTCGCCCTGCTACCGCTGCTCGTGGGCTTCCAGTTGCTGCTCCAGGCCGTCGTCATGGATATCGGCAACGTGCCGGCGAGCAGCCCGTGGCGTCACGCCCGCCGCTGAGCCGGACTGCACGCTGCGCACGCGTTCGTTCCGCCGCGCGCGTGCCGCCATTCGTCCGCTTGCCGCGACGAGGGCCAGCAGCCCTGCCGCCGAGAGCAGGAAGAGGAGTGGGTCGCCCGGCAGGCGATAGCGGGTCGAAGGGTGAAAGGCGACGTAGAAGAGCGTCATGCTCGCCTGGACGACCCACACCAGCGACACGTCGCGCCATCCCCGCCGCGAGGCGACAAGCCCGAGGCAGGCCAGAACGAGGGCGGCACCCCAAGTGACGCGGTGGACCGTGCGGCCGACCCGGTCGAAGAGGGGCTGGGAGTAGGCGGCGACGGCGGCTTCCGGAACGATGCCGCTGAGGTCCGGCTCGCCGACAGGAGCCGCTGCTGAACCGGGTGCGGGGTTGCGCCACGGCGTGATGTCGAGACTCCACTGCGCAAGCAGCTTGGTCCACGCCAGGTTCGGGATGTGATCGGGGTGGTCTCGCAGGAACCGCAGCGCCGCGGCGAGGAAGCGACGGCTGGACTCCGGGTCGCGGTGATCGAGCGCACCGAGCGCGCCGGGCGGGATCCACTGCACGTCGTAGCCCGCCCGCAGGTAGGGGACCGTCTCGGCGTTGTTCCCCTGCCAAAAGTTCGCGCCACCGTTCGTCGCGACCAGGACGGGCTGGCCGAGAGTAACCGCGTTGCGCAGCCCCCACAAACCGAGAACGCAGGCCGCGGCGAGCGCCAGCGGAGCCAGTCGGCGCAGCCTCTCGCGCGGCGGCTGGCCGAGCAGGAACCAGAGCGCGGTCGCCGCGGTGACGAGGAGCAGCACCGGTCGCGTCAGGGCGCCCAGGCCGACCACCAGGCCCGCGAGGACTGCGATCGCCGTGGCGCCGTGATCGGCCAGCGGCCGCTCCCGCAGCCGCAGGGTCAGCCAGAGGAAGGCGTGGAGCTCGAGAACGAACAGCGCAGTGTCGCTGACGGCGAGGCTCTGGAACACCAGGTACGGGTAACAGGCAACGCCGAGCCCGGCCAGCACGCCCACCGCCGGGCGTCGGAAGAGCATTCCGCCGATCGACACCAGGAGCGCGATCGCGGTGAGGTCGAACGCCGTGTGGAAGCCGGCCACCGCGAGCGCGCTGCGGCCGAGCAGGGCGTAGGCCCCGGCCAGCACGAAGCTGTAGACGGGCGGCAGCGCGGCGTCCGGCACGCCCGCTTCAAGACCGTAGGTCCCGGTCGCCAGCAGATTGCGCGCGTAGGTGTCGTAGGCCGTGGAGCCGTGGACGGTTCCCGTCGCGACGAAGTCGAACACCGCCGGGAAGGCGAAGAAGACGCCGAGGCGGCAGACGAGCGCGACCACGAGAACCAGGCAGAGCGAAACGACTGATTCACGGCTCCGCCGCCCGCCCGCCCGCCCTGCGACGATGTCTCCCGACACTTTGTCCCCTTGTCGCCCACGACTATTATGGCGTCAGTCCCGTGCCGAGCTCCCTCACCGTGCGCGACGCTGCGGTTGCCGCCTGCGAACGCGGGGTCGAGAGAGGATGAACATCCTCCACGTCACGCCGTACTACGCCCCGGCGTGGGCCTGGGGCGGCGTCGTCACGGCCGTCACCGGGCTGAGCCGGGCCCAGGCGCGGGCCGGGCATCACGTCACGGTGCTGACGACCGACACGCTGGGCCCGTGGCGCCGCGGGCCGGCAGGCGCCTCCACCATCGCCGGCGTCGAGGTGTGGCGGGCCCGCACTTGCGGCGTGGCGACGAGGGCTCGCCTGAACCTGTCGTGGCCGCGCTCCTTTGCAGCGGCGGCGCGGCGACTGATCGAGCGGGGTGCGAGCGAGGTCGTCCACTGCCATGAGCTGCGCACCGTCGAGACCGTCATCGCCGCGCGGATTGCCGCGCGCGCCGGAGTTCCGGCCGTGCTGTCGCCGCACGGCACGCTCTCCCACGAGACGGGACGCACCACAGTGAAGGCGATCTGGGATGCGCTGCTCTCGCGGCGGGTGCTTCCCCGCTTCCGGCACGTCGTCGCGCTCACGTCGCGTGAGGCCGACGAGGCCCGCGCGCTGTGGGCGGTCCACGGCCTGCCACTGGATGACGAACGGCTCTCCGTCGTCCCCAACGGCGTCGCCGCGGCGGCGCCGGTCGAGGGCAGCGAACGGCGCGCGGCGCGCCGCCGACTCGGTGTCTCCGAGGAGGACCGGGTCGTGCTTTTCCTGGGCCGCCTGCACGAGCGCAAGCGCGTTCCCCTGCTCCTCGCGGCGTTTGCGGTCTTCGCCGAGCGCTGCCCGCAGGCGCGGCTGATCCTCGCCGGCCCCGACGACGGCGGCCTCGCCGGCATCCGGGCGGCGATCGCCCGGCACGACCTGGCCCGGCGTGTCGTGATCACCGGGATGGTCAGCGATGGAGCGCGACGCGACGTCCTCGCCGCGGCAGACGTCTTCACGCTCGTCGGCTCCGGCGAAGGCATGCCGATGGCGGCGCTCGAGGCGCTGGCGGTGGGCGTGCCCGTCGTCCTCGGCGAGGAGTGCGGCCTCGGCGAGGTCGCGGCGGTGGGCGCAGGCCTGGTTGCCGGCCGCGAGGTGGCGGCGATCGCGGCGGCGCTCGAGCACGTCTCACTCGCTCCGGACGGCGGTGCCGCCATGAGGCAGCAGGCCCGCCGGCTCGCCGCGACACGCTTTGCCTGGCCGGCGATCGCGCGGCAGCTCGACGACGTCCTGCGTGCTGTGATCCACCCTGCCTTGCCGACCAGCGCCCGTGAGTGACATGGCGCGAACCCCTGCCTCAGTCCCGCCGCTACCGAGCCCGGCGGCCACCGCCCGGGTGGTCCGGAACGGACTGGCGCTCGGCGGCTCGAAGCTCGCGACCTCGCTCGCGCTGTTCGCCTGGCAGGTGGCGCTGGCGCGCGAGCTCGGTCCGCGAGCGTACGGGATCTATGCAGCGCTCGGTGCGACCCTCGCGCTCGCGGCAGTGCTGCCGGACTTCGGTCTCGGGCTGGTTGTCGCTCGCGACGCCGCGAAGCGACCGGAGGCCGCGCCGCGCCTCCTCGCCGCCACGCTCCTGATCCAGCCGTCGCTCGCCGCGGTAGCAGCCGCCTGTTTCATCGGCCTCGGCTGGCGGTTCACGACGGCCCAGGGGCTCGGCGCGCTGGTCGTACTCGCGGCGCTGCCCCTGCTCACGGACACGCTGGGGAACCTGTGCCACGCCCAGCTCGTGGCCGCCGAGCGGCTCGTCGCCCCCAGCGCGATCGCCCTGCTGCACGCCGCCGTGCTGGTGGGCGTCGGTGTGCCGCTGGTGTGGAGCGGCCTGGGGCTGTGGGGGGTCTACGGCGCCATCCTTGGCGCCTCTGTGGTGCGCGCCGCGGCATACTGGCGCCGGCTCGCCGGCGCCGGCATCGCGC
This sequence comes from uncultured Acidobacteriota bacterium, assembly GCA_963725705.1. Classification (GTDB taxonomy): domain Bacteria; phylum Acidobacteriota; class Thermoanaerobaculia; order Thermoanaerobaculales; family Thermoanaerobaculaceae; genus CAVRZJ01. The sequence continues at coordinate 110,616 of CAVRZJ010000006.1, forward strand.
CGGCCTGGCCGGTCGCCCCGGCGTTCGCCCGGGGGTTGCTCGCCCAGGGGTGGCCGATCGCGCTGCTGGCGCTCGTCGGCCTGGCGCGCCTGTACGCCGACAAGCTGCTGGTCACGTCGGTGCTCGGCGCCGCGGCGACCGGCCAGCTCCAGGCTGCGTTCGTCATCGTCTTCGGCGTCAGCGAAGTGTTGAGCTCCACGGTGCTCACCGCGGTTCTCCCGGTCATGGCCCGCACCTTCCACGAAGGGCAACGAGAGCGTTTCGCTTACCTGGTCGAGCGCCTGTCCTGCGCCGGCCTGCTGGTCGGCGTGCCACTCGCTTTCGGCGCCGCTCTCTTCGCCGAGCGGGTGTGTGCTGCCCTGTTCGGCGCCGGCTTCGCCGAGACCCCGCGCCTGCTCGTCCTGCTGCTTGCCGCGGCGGCGGCAACCATGGCGGGCAGCGCGTTTCAGCAGGTGCTCATCGTCCAGGGCCGCCAGGGCACCCTGCTGGCGGCGCGCGCCGCGGTGCTCGCCTGCCACCTCACGCTGCTGTTCGTCCTCGTGTCGCGGATCGGTCTGATCGGTACGGCGATCGCCGCGCTCGTGACCGAGGTCGGCGCGCTCGTGGTGCTCGGCACCCTTTCCCGCCTCTCGGGCTGGTCGCTGCGGAAGCTGGCGGTTGCGGGGCTCTGCATCGCCGTTGCCGCCGGCGTCGCGACCGCCGCCGCACGGGCCGTCGACCCCGCCGCGGGGCTGGTAGCGCTGCTGGTCATGGCGGTCATCTATGGCGCCGGCGTCATCGCCCTGCGGGTGGTGTCTCCGGCCGAGTGGCGGCTCCTGCGCCAGGCGATCATCCTCCTCGCCGGCCGGCGAACGGAGCCGTGAGATGAGTGGGAGCTTGGCCGGGTACCATCACTCCGACACGGGTCCGGGAGAGGCCAGGCAGAGGCGCCGCGTTGCGGGAGTGGGCCGATGAGAATCCTCTTCGTTGCCTCCCTCCACCACCCTGGAGCCGCCGCCGACGCGTTGCGGGGCGGCACTTCCCATGACCTCCTCTTCCCGACAGCGCAGGCGCACGCCTTCTGGGTAAAGGCACTGCGCGCCGCCGGCCACGTCTGCGATGTCTTCTGGCGGTCGACGAGCGTCTACCCCTGGGTGCGCCAGCGAGAACTCCACATGACCGAGCGCCTGACGATCCAGCGCGCCGTGTCGGCGGCGGTCGCGCTCGTGCCGCGGCTGAGCCCGGATCTACGGCTGCGGAACCGCCGGCTGCTCCGGCACTGCCGCGATTTCCGTCCCGATGTCGTGATCCTCGTCGGCGGCAACGCCGTCGTCTTCCCCGAGACCCTGGCGGCGCTCCGGGCTTCGGGGGTCGTGATCGTCTACACCTGCGGCACCTCTCCCGTCGTGTTCTCGCACGCGATCGAGCGCGCCGCCGCGCCGCTCTACGACGTGGTGGTCGCCAACGACCGCTATCACGGCATCCAGTGGCGGGAGCTCGGCGCGCGCCGGGTCGAGGTGCTGCCGATGTCGGCGGTCGACCCGGACTTCCATCGACCGTACGATCTCACCGCCGCGGAGAGGGCGGCATACTCGTGCGACGTCGGCTTCGTCGGCACGCTCGTGCCCCATCGCCTCTACGCGGAGCGGGTCGCTGCGCTCGAAGCGCTGCGCGAGCTCGACCTCGGGATCTGGAGCGTGCACGAGCTGCCGCCCTCGCTGCGCGAGCGGGGGCGGGGAGCGCTCCTCGGCGAGCCGATGCTGCGCGCGCTGTGCGCCGCCCGGGTCGTCGTCAACCCGCACGGGGACTTCATGCGGTACGGGGGTAACTTCCGGCTGTTCGAGGCGTGCGGCGTCGGCGCCTTCCAGATCACCGACGATCGGCCCGGTGTCCGCGAGTGGTTCGTGCCCGGCGAGCACCTCGTCATCTACCGCGACCCGGCCCACTTGCGCGAGCTGGTCGCCTACTATCTCGCCCACGACCACGAGCGGGAACGGATCGCCAGCGCCGGCCGCGCCCACGTTCTCGCACATCACACCTTCGCGCACCGGATGGACGCGCTCGTCCGGCTGATCGAGGACGTCCGCCGCCGGCCGGGCAATGGCGGGGCTGCGGAATGACCTCCGGGCGGGTCGTGCACGTCTGCAAGGTCAGCGGCATCGCCGGCGCCGAGAACCACCTGCTGCGCCTGCTCCCGGGGCTCGCCGCGCGCGGCCACGACGTGCACATGATCGTCCTAGGTTCACAGGCCGGCACGCGGAGCTTTCGCACCGAGCTGGCGGCTGCCGGCATCCCCAGCGAGAGAGTGCCGGTTCACGGTCCCGTCGATCCACTGACGATACTGGCCCTGGTCCGCTGGCTGCGCCGCCGCCGCCCGGCGCTCGTCCACACCCACCTCATCCATGCCGACGTGCACGGCCAGGCGGCAGCGGCGCTCGCCGGCGTGGCACATCGAGTGTCGACGCGCCACAACAGCGACCCGTTCCGGCGTTGGACCGCAGTGCGCTGGCTCGACGACCGGGTCCTGCATCGCGTCGAGCGCGTGATCGCGATCTCGCACGCCATCGCGCGCTTCGTGGTCGAGGTGGAGGGGGCGGACCCGGCCAAGGTGCGGACGGTACCGTACGGGCTCGACCCGCCACCGGCCCCGCCGGTCACCCGCGCGGCGGCCAGCGCCGCCCTCGGGCTGGCGGGAGACGGCCCGCTCGTGGGCCTGGTCGGACGGGCGGTGCGCCAGAAAGGTGTCGACGTGCTCGTTGACGCGTTCCCGCGCGTCGTCGCCGCCCACCCGCAGGCGCGCCTGATCATCGTCGGTGACGGGCCGCTGCGTCCGGCGCTCGAGCGGCGCGCCCGGGGGCTGGGTCTCGGGAGGGCGGTCACCTTCACCGGGTGGGTGGACGGCGCCGCCCGACTGATGCCGGCATTCGACGTCGTGGCGATCCCATCGCGCTGGGAGGGGTTCGGGTTGGTCGCGCTCGAGGCGATGGCCGCGGCGCGGCCGATCGTCGCCAGCAACGTCGATGCGCTGGCCGAGGTCGTGGTGGATGGCGTCACCGGCGTTCTCGTGCCGCACGACGACCCCGGGGCGCTCGCCGACGCCGTCTCGCGCCTGCTCGACGACCCGGCGGACGCGGCGGCGCTCGGGGTCAACGGGTTGCGGCGGCTCCGCCAGGAGTACTCGGTGGCCAGGATGGTCGAGGCGACGGCGGCCCTCTACGCCGAGCTGCTGACGGGCGCCTGAAGCACGCGCCGGTACACCTCCTCCACGTCGTCGAGGAGCCGGTCGAGCCCGTGGAAGCGGCGGACGTAGCTGCTCCCCTCGGCAATGAATGCTCGCCGGCGCGCGGGTTCCTGGATCAGCAGCTCAAGCGCCGCAGCCACCGCCACCGGATCACGGCCCTCGACCAGGAGGCCGCGGGGGCGCGGCGAACGGTGGAACGATCGGCAGTCGACCGACCCGGTCCACTCCTGCGTCAGGAGATCGGGGACGCCGCCGACCGCCGTGGCGACGAGCGGCCGCCCGGCCGCCATCGCCTCGAGCAGAGACAGCGGCGTGCCCTCCTGGAGGCTGGTCAGCGCAACCGCGTCGAAACCGGCGTACACCCGCGCCAGATCGGTCCGCAGCCCGAGGAAGTGCACCCGGTCGCCGATGCCGAGCGCCGCGGCGAGCGAGCGCAGCTCGGCATCGAGCGGTCCTCCCCCAACCACGACGAACCGCGCCGCGGACCGCCGGCGGGCGAGCACGGCCGCGGCGCGCAGGAACAGCGCATGGTCCTTGACGGGGGCGAGGCGCCCGACGATACCGACCACGAACGCTCCCTCGGGCACGGCGAGCTCGGCGCGCAGGGAGGGACCGGAGAATCCCCGCTCGAACGCTGTGAGATCGAGGCCGAGCGGCACCACGAAGACCCGCCGCGCCGGCGCCACGCGGAAGGTGCGGACGATGTCGTCCCGCTGGCGCGGCGACAGCACGATCACGGCATCGGTGGTGAGATGGCCGAGCAGCCGCTCGACCCAGCGCACCGCTCCCTGCTTCGCGAAGCCGAAGTAACCCGAGAGAACGTGTCCGTGGTACGTGTGGACGACGCGCGGGCGCATCACTCCGGACGCCGCGCTCGGCCGCCGCAGCGCCGCCGCGAGGCGTCCGACGAGTCCGGCCTTGGCCGTGTGGGTGTGGACGATCTCCGGCCGGAACGCCGCGATCTCGCGCCCGGCGTCGCGGACGGCACGCCAGTCCGAGCGAACCCGGACCTCGCGGCCGAGCGCCGGGATCTCCACGAGGTCGAGCCGCGCCTCGCGCGCCAGCGCGGTGAGATCGTCCTCGCCCCCCTGCACCCGACCGGAGAGCAGGCGGGTCCGGTAACCCCTCTCGGCAAGGCCGCGCTCGAGCCAGACGACGTGCCGCGCCGGTCCCCCGGCGTTGAGCCGAGTGATGATCCGCAACACCGACGGCGCCGGCGGGCCGCTCGTCACGCCGCCCGTCCGGTGCCGGGCGGCGGCGGCGAGCTCGCGAGCCACCGGCGGGACCATCCTGCGAGCACGAAGATGGCCCACATTAGGTCGGGCCGCGCGGAGCCATTCGCGAGGAACGCGCTCCAGGCACGGGCGGCAGCGCCGGGTGCCAAGCCGACGTCCTCGAGGTGCCGTCCCTGCACGGCTTCGGACATCGAGTCGTGCAGCGGTCCGCGCAGCCAGCGGTCGAGCGGCACCCCGAAGCCCATCTTCGGACGGTCCACCAGCGCCGCCGGCACCCTCCGGGCGAGCAGCCGGCGGAGGATCGCCTTGCCAGTACCATGCCGCCACTTGGTCGATGCTGGCAGGCGGAGGGCGAGCTCGACGACGCGGTGGTCGAGCAACGGACAACGCACCTCGAGCCCGACGGCCATGGTCGCCCGGTCGACCTTGGCGAGAATGTCGTCGGGCAGGTAGGTGACGAGATCGAGCAGCGGCGCGGACTCCTCGGGTCGCAGCGTCGCCAACGAGGCGAGAACGTCGTCGTACACCGAGCGGGGCTCCGGGCGGCCGGTCAGCTCGCGAACCTCGTCGGCCCCGGCGATGCGCGCGAACCGGCTGTAGAGATCCTCGTCGGCGAGTCGGAGCACGGTCGCCACCCGCTGCGACCGGCGATCGGAGCGCAGCCGTGCGGCGGCAGCGGCGCCCTGGCGGAGCCGACGCGGGAGCCGCAGCAGCCAGCGCCAGCGGCGCAGTGCGGCGTAGCGCGGGTAGCCCCAGAACAGCTCGTCGCCGCCGTCGCCGCTCAGCGCTACGGTCACGTGCCGGCGGGCCGTTCGTGCCAACAGGTAGGTCGGTACGAACGAGGAATCCGCGGTCGGCTCGTCGATCAGCTCCGCCAGGGTGCCGACGATCTCGAGCATCTCGCGCTCGCCGCACGTCTCGGTGGTGTGCTCGGTGCCGAGCCGGCGGGCGACGCGCGCCGCTTGCGCCGACTCGTCGTACGCCGGATCGTCGAAGCCGATCGAGAACGTCCGGGTCGGCGTTGCGGCGCCCTCCTGCAACAGGGCAACGACGAGCGAGGAGTCGATCCCACCGGAGAGCAACGCGCCGAGCGGCACGTCCGCGACCCGGCGCCGCGAAACGGCGTCCTTGAGCAGCTCCTCGAGGCGCACGTCGGCCTCGTCGTCGGAGAGAGTGAGCGGCTCCTCTAGCGCGACAGCGAGAGGGTCCCAGTAGCGCTCGATCCGGAGGCGTTTGCCGCTCAAGCATGCGAGGTGCGCGGGCGGTAGCGTGCGGACGGCGCGCAGGATCGTCCGTGGCGCGGGCACGTAGCCGAAGCGCAGGTAGAGGGCCAGCGCATCGGCGTCGAGCTCGCGCGGCAGGGACGGATCCATCAGCAGCGCCCGCAGCTCCGACGCGAACGCAAAGCGCCCGCCGTAGCTGGCGTAGTAGAGAGGCTTCTTGCCCAGACGGTCGCGAGCGAGGAAGAGCGTCCTTGCCGTGCCGTCCCAGACCGCGAAGGCGAACATGCCGATGAACCGCTCGAGGCAGGCGCTTCCCCAGCGCTCATAGGCGGCGAGCACCACCTCCGCGTCCGAGGAGGAGCGAAACCGGCACCTCTCCGACTCGAGCTCGTGCCGGATCTCGGCGAAGTTGTAGACCTCGCCGTTGTAGGTGATCCAGTATCGTCCGTCGCGCCAGGCCATTGGACCATCGCCCGCCGGCGAGAGGTCCAGCACGGCCAGCCGCGCCTGGCCGAGCGCGACGCCGGAGGATGGGTCCGCCCAGACCCCGCGGTGATCGGGGCCGCGATGGGCGAGCGCCGCCACCATCGCTTCCACCTGCCGATGGCCGGGCGCCGCGGCCGGTCCGGCCTGGTCCCAGAGGCCCGCGATCCCGCACACGTTGGAATCCGCTCGAACGGCCGCAGCTTGCGCCGGCCTCGAGGTCGAGTCAAGGCATCGGCCGGGAAGCCCCTGTGGCCGGACTGGAACACGGCACGCCACCGGGCGCGCCCTGGCCACCGGCGCTATGCTCTCGGGGAGTGACAACCGATGCGATCTCCGAGCTGTCGCCCACGCCAGTCGAGGCGGCGTCCACCGGTACCGACGTCGACCCGACGTTAGGCCAGCGCCTGCGCCGGCTCACCGCGGACCTCGGCGCGGCACTCATCGAGGCGGCCTGGCTCGTCGCCCTGACGTGCGTCCCGATCTACTTCAACGTCTATTCGTCTCGCAGCTTCGAGCCGGACAAGGCGGCTCTGCTCATCGTGTTGGCAGGAGTGATCGCCGCCGCGTGGCTGGCCAGGGTACTGGCCGGTGGGTCGCTGTGGCCGTCGGTGCGCCCGCGTGACGGCGGCGCCGGTCCGCTGCGCGATCGCGATCTCGCCGGCGTCCTGCTTTTCGCCTCCGCCGGCGCGTTCCTCGCCGCCGCAATGCTCTCGACCGCGCTTTCGTTGTCGCCGGCGCGGAGCTGGCACGGCTCGTTCTTCCGCCAGCAGGGGCTCGCGACCCTGCTGGCCTACCTGACGATCGCGCTCGCCGTCGTCGCGTACCTGCGCCGCACGGAGCAGTGGCGGCGGGCCGTGTTCGCGATCACGCTCGGCAGCGTGCCGGTGTGCGCCTACGCGATCATCCAGCGCGCCGGGCTCGATACCATCGGCCCGGCAGACAAGGAGCTGCGTGTCGGGTCGACGCTCGGCAACCCGATCTTCCTCGGCGGGTACGTGGCGCTGGCGTTCTTCATCACGATATGCGGTCTCACGGCGCGCCAGGCTGAGGGCGGCGCTGGCGGGCGTGGCCTGGCGCGCCGGCTCGCCCTCGCGGCGGTGGCCCTCATGCAACTCGCGACGCTGGTGCTCTCGCAGAGCCGCGGACCGCTGCTCGGCCTGTCCGCGGGGGTGTTCGTGCTCTCGCTGGCATGGAGCCTGCGCGCCCGCGGCGCGCGCGGGACAGAGTCCGGCGGCGGCTGGCACCGCCACGCCTGGGCGCTCGTGATCGCCGCCGGGGTGGCGGCGTTCGGGCTGCTGGTGCTGCTCGCCGCACCCCGCACGCCGCTCGCCGGCGTGCGGCGGTTGCCGGTCGTCGGCAGGCTCGCGGCGGCGCTGGATCCCTCGGTGCCAACGGCGCGAGTGCGGCTGCTGATCTGGCGTGGCGTCGTCGCGCTCACGACCACTGCCCCGCCGCTGCGCGACGCGGCCGGCGAGGAGGACCGTCTGCACGCTCTGCGGCCGCTCGTCGGCTACGGCCCGGACTGCTTCGATCTCGCCTTCAACCGGGTGTTTCCGCCGGAGCTCGGCGTCGTCGAGCGGCGTAACTCGATACCCGACCGCGCGCACTGCGAGACCTTCGACCTGCTGGTCGGCACCGGCGCCCTTGGCCTCGGCGCCTGGTTGGCGCTGCTCGCGGGCGGACTCGCCTTTGGCACCACGCTTGCGGTGCGGGGAGGACACGACGGTCCTGCGTCGTTGCGCACCTTCGTGATGGCGCTCGCCGGTGTGGCGGCCGTCACGGCGACGACAGTTCTCCTCGATCGTCCCGATCTCGCGGGCGCGCTGGCGCCGGCCGGCCTGCTCGCCGGCGTGTGCTCCGGTATGGTCCGCACAGGTTTGCAGGCGCGGACGCCGGCGCCTCTCGGCGGTACCGAGACGGGACTTCTGCTGGCGGTGATCTCGGCTTTGGCCTGCCACGTCGTCGAGGTGAGCGTGGGGATTCCGGTCACCTCCAGCCGCCTCCTGTTCTGGTTTCTGCTCGCGGCGCTGGTGGCGGTCAGCCTGAACCGCCTCGATGCGAGACAGCCGCTCGGTGAAGCTGAGGACGCCTCGCACGGTTCCCACTCGCAGGAGCCGGTGCTCGCGGCGCTCCTCGCCGGTGTAGCGCTGGCGGTGGCGGTTTACACGTTGATGGACAGAACGGCGCTCGCAGCGGCTCAGGCGTTCGCCGCTGCGCTGCCGGCGTCGGTCTTCGCCGGAGCTCGCGCGGCGGGAGGCTTCCTTGCGGTCATCGTGGTCAGCGCGGTCGCCGCTGCCGTGACCCTGTGGGCTGGCGGTAGCGGCGGCCGCTACTCCCGGGGCACTCGCATCGCGGTGCTCGCTGCCGCGGCGCTTCCGGCGCTGGCACTCGGCGCGCTCAAGTCGCACCGCCTCGCGGTCACCGGGCACATGCAGCGCAGCGGCGCCGGCATCGAGGAGCTCTCGGTGTTCGTGGCGGGTCATGCCGAGGTCTTTTGCGCGGCCGTCGTGGCCATCACCTTCCTGCTCGCGGCCCTCCTCGTTCGCGTCGAGCGCGAGCGGACGAGCGCCACGACACAACGGCTCGCGCCGGTCGTTCTCGTCAACGCGGTGATGCTGGCGTTCGTGGCGATCGTGACGGTCATCGTGGCGCGCCAGGCGCTCGCCCCGATCCGGGCCGACACCTTCGCCAAGCACGCCGCCGCCGTGATCGAGAACAACCAACCTGTGCCCGCACTCCGGCTGCTCGTCCGGGCGAGCTGGCTCGCGCCCGGCGAACCGTCACTGCTGACCTTGGTCGCACGGGCCACCGTGCTCGCGTCGCGAGCGCCGCTGTCTGCAGCCGGACGCCAGACCGCGGTCGCGGCAGGGGTGGGTGCGCTCGAGCTTGCCGGCCGTATGCAGCCGTTCGACCCCGACCACGCCGTCAACCTCGGGCGTGTGCTGACGTCGGCGGCGGCGATCGCGCCGGACGCAACGGCGCAGCGGGCGCTGCTCGAGGGCGCCGAACGCGCATACGCTCGCGGGCTCGAGCTGCGGCCCGGATCGGTGCTCTTTCGCGTCGAGCACGCCGGCATACTCGCCCATCTCGGCAGGGACGAGGCCGCCGCCGCGGAGCTCGCGGCCGTGGTTGCCGTCGATCCCGGCTACGACACCGGCGCCCTCATGCTCGCCAGCCTCGAGCACGCGCGCGCCGTGACGGCGCTGCGCGCGGGCCGCGAGGCCGAGGCCCGGAGTCATCTGGAGAACGCGCTGCGAGCGCTCCAGGCCCTGCTCGTCCACGCGGGCGGTCACCCACGTGCCGAGCGGGCGGTGGCGGCGCTCTACGCGCGACTGGGGCGGGGCGACGAGGCGGTGGCCGTGCTCGAGGGGCTCGTCAACGGGCGTGAGCCGGCCGAGGTGCACGAGATGCTCGCGCTGCTGCATCTCGAGGCGGGCAGGCCGACGCGCGCCGTCGAGGAGGCGGAAACGGCGCTGCGCGTTGCCGGCACGACCGGCCGGCCGCGCGCCGAGGCCACGCTCGCCCTGGTGCGCTCGCGCACCGGCGCGGCACCGCCGGCCGGCGCGAATACGAAACCTTGACGCTGAGCCAACTGAGACTTAGGATGGTCGCAAGGTCGAACCGCGGCAGTCGTGTGTCTGAGATGGAGGTGAGGCGTGTTCTCGGGAGCTCACGGCCGCAACCGTCGCAGGTGTGCAACTCTCGCGCTCGCCGCCGCAGCGCTGCTGGCGGTGCTGACACCGGCGCCGGCAGTGGCGCAGGCCGCCACCATTCAAGTCAACAAGACGGTCAGTCTCGATACGCTCGGGTGCCATTCGTTGTCATCGATCGAAGTGCCGGTGGAGGGCGGATACGTCAACTACTGCTACGAGGTGACGAACACCGGCGTTGTCACCTTCACGTCGCTCGATCTCGTCGACAGCGAGCTCGGAACTCTCCTGCAGTCGTTCCCGTACTCGCTCGCGCCGAACGCGACGTTTGTCTTCAGCCAGACGGCGCTGATCAGCGTCGCGACCACCAACATCGCGACGTGGACCGCCTCGATCACGCCGACGCTCGCGGTGACCGGAACCGACTCGGCGCTGGTCACGGTCGCCGAGCCGGCCGCCGGGATCAGCCTCGCGAAGTCGGTCGGCACCGATCCCGGCGTGTGCGCGTCGGCGGGCACGCTCGTGCTGCCCCCCGGCGGTGGCACCGTCTACTACTGCTACGAGGTCTGGAACACCGGCAACGTCACGCTGACCATCCACGACCTCGTCGACGACCAGCTCGGAGCCCTGCTCACCTCGTTCCCGTACACGCTGGCGCCCGGGGCGTCGACGTTCATCACGCAGGCGGCGACCATCACCGCCACAACCGTGAACTCGGCAACGTGGACGGCCTTCGACGTTGCGGGGCTTCCGGCCACCGCGAACGGCCAGGCGCTGGTCGAGATCGGGAGCATCAACATTCCGGCGCTCTCGCCGACGATTCTGCTCGCGCTCGCGCTCCTCCTGTGCGCTGTCGGCCTGGTCGCCCTGCGGCGGCTTTCCTGAGCGCTGCGACGGGGGCAGGACGCACCGTCTTGTCTGACCCAGAGAGTGTTTGCTGGTGACGGCAGGCCACCTCGTCGCTATTCTTGCGACGGCGTTGGTCGTCGCCGGCGGGGCGATCCCACTGCTTCGCCGCCTGGCCTTCCGGCTCGACATTGTCGACGTCCCGGCCGCGCGCAAGCACCACGCGAGCCCGGTCCCGCTGCTCGGCGGCGTCGCGATCTACGGGGCGGTCATCGTCTCCTTGCTGCTCTCCCCGCGACGGCAGGAGCTCGTTCAGCTCGGCAGCATCCTCGTCGGCGCGACGTGGGTCTCTCTTTGGGGTCTGTGGGACGACCGCCGCCCGCTCCATCCGGCGATCAAGCTCATCTCCCACGTCGCGGCCTCAGTGCTCCTGCTGGCCTCCGGCGTGCAAGTGCTCCTGCGGCTACCGTCGTGGGCCAACGTCGCGATCACCCTGCTGTGGCTCATCGGGATCACCAATGCGTTCAACCTGCTCGACAACATGGACGGTCTGGCGGGCGGCGTCGGGGCGGTAGCCGCAGCCTGCTTCACGCTGATGGCGGCTGCCAACGGTCAGTACCTGGTGGGCGCGATGGCGGCCGCGCTGCTCGGCGCCTGTCTCGGGTTCCTCATCCACAACTTCAACCCGGCACGGATCTTCATGGGAGACTCGGGGAGCCTGTTCCTGGGGTTCCTGCTGGCGGCGCTCGGCATCAAGCTGCGTTTCCCGGCCAACGTGACCACGGTCACCTGGATGGTGCCGGTGCTGGTCCTCGGGGTAGCGGTCTTCGATACCACCCTCGTGGTCGTCTCCCGCCTGCGGCGGCGCGTCAACCCGTTCACGACACCCGGCCGCGACCACGCCTCGCATCGCCTGGTAGCGCTCGGCTGGACGCCACGTGAGGCCGTGATGCTCCACTATCTGGCCGGTGGCGCACTCGCCTGGGTCGCGGTCCTGGTCAGCCTCGCGAGCCCCGTCGAGGCGTACGCGATCAGCGCCGTCGTGGTCGTCGCCGCGGTGGCCGGGATCGCCTGGCTCGAGCGGGTGTGGCATGCGGACGAACCGATCGCCAGCGGAGCGTCACGCGCATGATGGCGAGCCACGGGCGCCCGCCGCGGCACGTGCTCGTCACCGGGGGGGCCGGGTTCATCGGCTCGCACGTCACGGAGAGCCTGCTCGCGCGCGGCGACCGCGTGACGATTCTCGACGACCTCTCGACGGGCCGTCTGGCGAACATTGCGCATCTCGAGGCGAATACCGATCTCCGCATCGTCATCGACACCGTCACCAACGAGGGCGTGCTCGACCTCCTGGTGGCGGGATGCGACGTCGTCGTCCATCTCGCGGCGGCGGTCGGCGTCGATCTCATCGTGCGCGACCCCGTGCGCGTGATCGAGTGCAACATCCTCGGCACCCGCGCTGTGCTCGCGGCGGCGCGCCGCTATCGGCGCAAGGTGCTGTTCGCTTCCAGCTCCGAGATCTACGGCAAGAACGGCGCCTCGCCGATGGGGGAGGAGGACGACCGCCTGCTCGGCCCGACGACGCGCTCGCGCTGGTGCTACTCGACCTCGAAGGCGGTCGGCGAGTACCTGGCGCTCGCCTACCACCGCCAGGCGGGACTGCCGGTCGTCATCATGCGTTTCTTCAACACCGTCGGGCCGCGGCAAAGCGGGCTCTACGGCATGGTCGTCCCCCGTTTCGTCGAGCAGGCGCTGGCCGGAAGACCGCTGACCGTGTATGGCGACGGCCGCCAGAGTCGCTGCTTCTGCGACGTCACGGACACGGTGGCCGCGGTGCTGGCGCTCGCGGACAGTCCGGACGCGGTGGGGAGCGTGTTCAACGTCGGCTCCACCGATGAGATCACCGTGCTGGACCTGGCCAGACGCGTGCTCGCGGTAGTTCGCGGTTTGACGCCGCCCGCCGATGTCGCAGCGCTCGAAGCGGCCGGGCTGATCGTCACCGTACCCTTCGAGCAGGCGTATGAGGAGGGGTTCGAGGACATGCTCCGCCGCGTCCCCGACATCGGCAAGCTCTCCCGGCTCACGGGCTGGCGGCCACGGGTCGCCCTCGACGACACCCTCCGGCGCATCGCTGCCACGGTCTCCGGCGCGGCGCCTGCCTGACGGCCCGCTACCCCCGCAGCGCCGCTGCCAGCGCGCCAACCTCGTCCGGGGAGAGCTCCCGCCCGTTTCCCGGCGCGAGGTCGCCGAGTGCAATGGGCCCGATGGCTGTCCGCACCAGCCGCCGCACCGTGAACCCGGCGGCGGCGAACAAGCGGCGGATCTCACGGTTGCGCCCCTCGTGGAGGACCACCTCGAGGCGGGTGCCGCCGCGCGGCGCCTTGCCGACCCGGACGATCTCGACCGGCGCCAGCGGCTTGCCGGCGACCATGAGGCCGCCCTGCCGCATCGGCTCGAGGACCTCCTCGGGCGGCAAGCCGCGGACCGTCACGACGTACGTCTTGGCGACGCCGCCCGGGTCCATCAGGCGCTGCGCCTCGCGGCTGTCGGAGCAGAACAGCAGGGCGCCCTCGGAGTCCTTGTCCAGCCGTCCGACGCAGAACCAGGAGCGCTGCTCCTCGGGCAGCAGCGAGAACACGGTCGGTGCGCCCCCCTCTCCGACCGTCGAGACGAGGGCGCCGCGCGGCTTGTGGAGCAGGAAGACGCGCGGCGACGGGTCGGACCTCACTCGGTCGGCTTGCGGCGACCGGCCTGCCCGGGAGCGGCCGCCGGGAACGACAGCTCGACGCGGGTGATCGTCCGCTCCCAGCGCACGGCGCCGTCGACGCCGCACGCCTGCAGCGTTACCCGCCGCTGGCCGGGGTCGCCGGTGAAGCGCAGCACGCCGAAGCTGTGCTCCATCACCAGCGTCCCGTCGACCCGCAGCGCGTTGCGGTACTCGGGGTCGTCGCCCTTCATGACGTGCACCCCGGCGGTGATCGACGAGCTGGTGAAGTCGTACAGCGGGTAGCCACCGGGACGCTGCACGCGGACGAGCTCGCTGTGGTGGCGGTCGCCGGAGAGGAACAGCACGCCTTCGATGCGGTTGTGCGCGATCCAGGCGAGCAGCTCCCCGGTGTCGGCGTAGTCGGTCATCGTCTCGTAGCGGCTGTTGGCGTTGAGCACCTGGTTGCCGTTGACCACCACCTTGAAGACGGCGCGGGAGGCCACGAGGCTCGCCTTCAGCCACTCCAGTTGCTCGCGGCCGAGCATCGTCTTGTCGGGGCCGGCCGGCCAGCGGTTGGGCTTGCGGTGGTAGCGGTCATCGAGCAAAAAGAAGTCGACGTCGCCCCACGTCACCTTCTGGAACACCCCGGCGGTCTCCGGCGTGCCGTACACGGGTGCGGGCCAGTAGCGGGAGAACAGATCGAGCGACGCCGCCTTGAGCGGGTACGTCTCGTCGCTGTCGTTGGCGCCGTAGTCGTGGTCGTCCCAGGTGGCGTAGTGGCTGGTCACCGCGAGGAACGGCTGCAGCCACAGCAGCGCGCGGTCGTGCCAGTAGCGGGCCGCGAGGCCGGTGGGCGAGTAGAAGTCGACCTCGCGGGTGTAGAGGTTGTCGCCGAGCCAGAGCATCAGGTCGGGCCGCTTGGCAGCCATCGCCTTGAGGATCCCGTAGTCGCTGCCGTACAGCGCCCCCGGCCGGTCGTACGCCTCCTCGTTGACGTACAGGCACGAGCCGAACATCGCCGTGACGTCGGGCGCCGGGACGCGCCACTGCCAGAGCGGCTGTGTGGTGAATGCGAGCGGGTACGGCCGCGGGTACAGCCGGCCGTCGATGTACAGCTCGTAGCGGTACTCGGTGCCCGGCTCCAGCGGCGCGAGCACGACCGTGGCGACGTACTGCCGCTCGGCCGCAGTCGTGACCACCGGCGTCACCCTCGCCGCCTCGGGGGCGGCGATCGGGAAGTAGCGGAGCTGCACGTCGGCGGCGCGCTCGGTCTGCACCCAGATCGCGGTCGAGCGCAGCTCGGTCCACGCGCGCATCGGACCGGCGTGCAGCAGCTCCTCGCCGCGGGCGAGGGTGGGAAGGAGAAGCAGGAGGAAGAGGCATCGGCGCATGTGTGAACTGTAGCAAGTCCCGCGCTCCACTCTGGAAGGGCCGGCGCCGCTGCGAACGGAAACCTGACGACGTCCTATCATTGCCCATGCCGTGGCGGTTGGCGGACTTCACCTCGTACCTGCGCGACGAGCGCAACCTGTCGCCGCACACGCTGCGCGCCTACGAGCGCGAGATCGCCGGCTTCGTCGCGTTCGCGAGGGGGGAGATGGGATTGCGCCACCCGCGCGAGGTGACGCCGGCCACCGTGCGGGCGTTCCTCGCCGAGCTGCACTCGCGGCGGCTGGCCAGGGTGTCGGTGCAGCGGGCGCTGGCGGCACTGCGCACCTACCTGCGGTTCCTCGGCCGCGAGGGGGTGGTCGAGGCAAACCCGGCGCGGGTGGTGCCGACGCCGCGCGCGCCCAAGCCGCTGCCCGAGGTGGTCGGCGCGCCGCAGCTTGCCGAGCTGCTCGAGGCGCTGCCCGCCACCTCGGCGGGGCGGCGCGACCGGGCCGCACTCGAGATGCTCTACGCCGCCGGCTTGCGGGTGAGCGAGCTGGTCGGCCTCGACCTCGACGACGTCGACCTGTCGCGCCGGCTGGTGCGGGTGATCGGCAAGGGCAGCAAGGAACGCGTGGTGCCGTTCGGGAAGCAAGCCGAGCTGGCGATCCGCAGCTACCTGCCGGACCGCGCCGCCTGGCGCCACCAGGGCAAGGTCGCCGACGGCGAGGAGCCGCTGATCGTCAATCAGCGCGGCGGCAGGCTTACCGACCGCTCACTGCGCCGCATCCTCGACGCGGCGGTGCACCACGTTGCGCTCGTCCACCGCCTCCACCCGCACGCGCTGCGCCACGCCTTCGCCACCCACCTGCTCGAGGCGGGGATGGACCTGCGGGCGATCCAGGAGCTGCTCGGGCACGCCTCGCTGTCGACCACCCAGCGCTACACCCACCTCGACCTCGCCCACCTGATGGAGACCTACCGCAAGGCGCATCCGAAGGCGTGACCCCCGCCCGCCCGCCCGCCCGGGGACCGGGGACCGGGGACCGGGGACCGAGAGAACAGTAGGGGCGGAGCTTGCCTCCGCCCATTCCGGAGCGCCGTCGGAATGGGGCCAGGCAAGCTGGCCCCCTACACGATCCGGTGGTGCCCTATCGCGAGAACAAGAGCGCCACGCCGGCGATGGCGACGACGGCGCCAAGGATGGCGCGCAGCGACGGCCGGTACTCCTCGACCACCATGACCAGCGGGATAATGAGCACCGGCGTGGTGGCCATCAGCGTGGCGGCGACCCCAACGTCGGTGAAGCGGGCGGCGATCAGCGATAACCAGACGCCGACAAACGGCCCCGAGACGGCGCCGCCGAGCACCGGCATGGCTGCCAGCCGCGCCGCCGCGGCGATGTCGAGCCCGGCGGTGCGACCGGAGACGAGCGCCAGCAGCCAGATCGCCGCGGTGGCAACGCCCATGCGCACCCACGTCGCGGCGAGCGGCGGCACCTCGCCGGCCATCCCCGCCTTGGCGAGCACCAGGCCGATTCCCTGACAGGCGGCGGCGAGCACGCCGAGGGCGATGGCGCCGCGGTGCTCGAAGGGGTGGGCCTGGCCGTCGCGCCGCTCGAGCACGACCCAGCCGACGCCGGCGAGCGTCAAGCCGATAGCGAGCAGCGCCCACCCACCCGGCAGCTCGCCGAGACCGACCGCGCCGGCAAGCGTCGCGAACACCGGCGCCAGCGCCATCAGCAGTGCGGCCAGGCGCGGGCCGATGCGCACCAGCGCCGCGAACAGTGCGAGGTCGCCGATCACCAGGCCGACGATGCCGCTCGCCGCCAGCAGTCCCACACGGCGGCCGTCGAGCGTGGCGAACGTTGTCCCGGTCGCGAGCAGCGCGCCGGAGAGCAGCACCAGCGCCACCGGCAGCCGCAGCAGGTTGACGCGCAGCGCGCCGATCCGCCGCGCCGCCTCAGCGAAGAAGATGCCGGTGAACGCCCAGCACAGCGCAGTAGCGACGGCGGCGATCTCTCCCTTGGGCATGAGCGCCGGCCCCAGCGGCCGGAAGCGGAAGAATAGCGTCTTTCGTATACGTCTCTGACGCACTCGAGCCTCGCCCGGTGCTAGGCTCCCCACGGAGGCACTCATGACGGATTCTTCCTTCTTTCGGTTGGGTGGGCGGCCCGGTCCCCGGTCCCCGGTCCCCGGAGCCCGTGGTCGCGCGCAATCGCGCGCGACCACTTCCTCCTGGCATCACACCACCATCTGCGCCGTCCGCCGCGACGGCGTCACCGCACTCGCCTGCGACGGCCAGGTGACGTTCGGCACCACGGTGCTCAAGCACGGCGCTACCAAGCTGCGCCGGCTTGCCGGCGGCCGGGTGCTCGCCGGCTTCGCCGGGTCGGTGGCCGACGCCCTGGCGCTGTTCACCCGCTTCGAGGCGAAGATCGAGGAGTTCGCCAACAACCTCGAGCGGGCGTCAGTCGAGCTGGCGCGGGAGTGGCGCACCGACCGGGCGCTGCGCCACCTCGAGGCGATGATGATCGTCGCCGACCGCGAGCACCTGCTGCTGCTCTCCGGCTCCGGCGAGGTGATCACCCCCGACGACGGCGTGCTGGCGATCGGCTCCGGCGGGCCGGTCGCGCTCGCCGCGGCGCGCGCTCTGGTCAAGCACAGCGCGCTGCCGGCGCCCGAGGTGGCCCGCGAGGCGCTGCTCATCGCCGCCGGCATCGACCTCTACACCAACGACCACATCTCGGTCGAGGTGGCGCCGTGAACGCCTTCATGACGCCGCGCGAGATCGTCGCCGAGCTCGACCGCTACATCGTCGGGCAGACGGCCGCCAAGCGCGCGGTTGCCGTCGCGCTGCGCAACCGCTGGCGGCGCCAGCAGCTCGCACCCGAGGTGCGCCGCGAGGTGATGCCGGCCAACATCATGCTGATCGGTCCCACCGGCGTCGGCAAGACCGAGATCGCGCGGCGGCTGGCGCGCCTGGCGGGAGCGCCGTTCGTCAAGGTCGAGGCGTCGAAGTTCACCGAGGTCGGGTACGTCGGGCGCGACGTCGACTCGATCGTCCGCGACCTGGTCGAGGCGGCGCTCGCCATGGTGCGCGCAGAGCGCGCCGGCAAGGTCAGCGTGGCCGCCCAGCGCGCCGCCGAGGACCGCCTCGTCGACCTGCTGCTACCGGCCGCCTCCGGGACCGAGCGTGAGGAGTCGCGACGCTCGCTGCGCCGGCTCCTGCGCGAAGGGGCGCTCGAGGAGCGCGAGGTCGAGATGGAGGTCGCCGAGAACCGCGCCCCATCGCTCAACCTTTTCGGCGGGCAAGGGATGGAGACCATCGAGCTGAACCTGCGCGAGGCCCTCGGCGGGATGTTCCAGCAGCGCTCGCGACGGCGAATGACGGTGGCGCAGGCGCGCACCCTGCTCGAGGCCGAGGAGGTCGAGCGCCTGGTCGAGCGCGGCGAGGTCGAGCGCGAGGCGGTCCAGCGCGCCCAGGAGGGCGGCATCGTCTTCCTCGACGAGGTCGACAAGATCGCCGCGCGCTCCGGCGCCGGGGCCGGTCCCGACGTGTCGCGGGAGGGGGTGCAGCGCGACCTGCTGCCGCTGGTCGAGGGCACCACGGTGACCACCCGCTACGGCCCGGTCTCCACCGACCACGTGCTGTTCATCGCCGCCGGGGCGTTTCACGTCGCCAAGCCGTCGGACCTGATCCCCGAGCTGCAGGGGCGCTTCCCGGTGCGGGTGCAGCTCGAGGCGCTCTCCGAGACCGACCTGGCCCGCATCCTGGCCGAGCCGGAGCACGCCATCGTCAAGCAGCAGCAGGCGCTGTTGGCGACCGAGGGTATCGATCTCTCGTTCACCCCGGAGGCGGTGGCGGAGCTGGCGCGGATCGCCGCCGAGCTCAACCGGTCGGCGGAGAACATCGGCGCCCGGCGGCTGATCACGGTGGTCGAGCGGGTGATGGACGAGATCTCGTTCACGGCGCCGGAGCGCGTGCACGGTGTCGTCGCGATCGACGCCGCGGATGTGCGGCAGGCACTGGCGCCGCTGCTCGGCAAGGAGGACCTGGCGAGGTACATTTTGTAGGCAACAGGCAGTAGGCGGGAGGTGCGTGGGTGCTAGGCTACACGGCGATGCGAACGGCTGGGACAGCGGCGGCGTTGCTGCTGGCAGCGACGGCTCTGGTGGCCTGCGGGCGCAAGGGCCCGCCACTGCCGCCGATCATCGACATGCCGGAGACGACCTCGGGAATGTGGGCGCACCAGGAGCTCAACGAGGTGGTGCTGACCTGGAAGTACCCGGCGCTGCTCAGGAGCGGCCGCACGCTCAACGACCTCGCGCGCGTCGAGGTGTACCGGCTCGAGGTGCCGCCCGGCCAGGAGCAGGTCGCCGCCGGCCCCACCGGCGTCGACATGCAGCGGCAACTGATGCTCTCCCGCGGCGTGCTGGCTGCCAAGCTCGAAGGCGACAGCCTGCGCGATGCCACCCGCGGCGAGAACCTCGAGTACCGGGAGAACCTGCCGCCGCTCGAGGAGGGCAAGGCGCCGCCGACGTACTGGTACGCGGTCCGCACGGTGCGGCGCGACCGCAGCGCCTCGGCGCTGTCGAATGTCGTGTCGTGGCAGCGTAAGCCGATCCCGCCACCGGTCACCGGGCTCAAGGCGGTCCCGCAGGCCGACGGTATCCTCGTCTCCTGGGACGCGGTGAAGGACGTTGTGGGGGTGAAGTACTACGCCGAGCGCCGCAGCGTCCCCAACGGGTCGTGGGACGACCTCGGTATGGTCGAGGTGAAGGACAACCCGCAGCTCGACAGCACCGCCAAGCAGGGGCTGACCTGGCGCTACCGCATTCGCGCCGCACTCGACCTCACCGCCGGCCCGGTGTCGCCCGAGGTCGAGTTGCAGTACAAGGACATCTATCCGCCGCCGCCGGCCGTCAACTTCATCTGCCTGCCCGAGCCCGGGATCGTCCGCCTGCGCTGGGACGCGTCGCCGGAGGACGGGGTCACCTACAAGGTGTTCCGCCGCCAGGGCGCCGGCAAGTGGGTGCACCTGTCGGACCAGGCCACCACCGCGGAATTCGACGACCCCAACCCGCTCCCCGGCGGGGCGGACTATGCCATCAAGGCCGTGGACGCCGCCGGCAACGAGTCCGACGCCCTCTACTGCAAGGTTGGTGTCGGCCCGTGAAGTTCGCCAAGCTGCACGGGGCGGGCAATGACTTCGTGCTACTCGATGGCCGCGAGCATCCCGAGCTCGTGCGCTCGCTGCCGCCCCTGGCGGCGCGGATCTGCGACCGCAGGCTCGGCGTCGGGGCCGACGGGGTCCTGCTCGTGGTCCCGAGCCGCGACGGCGTGGTCCGCCTCTTCTACTGGAACAGCGACGGCTCGCCGGCGGCGTTCTGCGCCAACGGCACGCGCTGCGCGGCGCGCTTCGTCGCCGAGCGCTGGGGGTGGAGCGACCCGGTGATCGAAACCGGCCACGCGGCGGTGCCCGCCGAGGTCCGCGCGAGCGAGGTCACGCTGCGGCTGCCGGCGCCCGAGGTCGTGCAGCCGTGGCGCGAGCTGGAGTCTCTCGGCGACCTCGTCCGCTGCCGCTATCTCGTGGTCGGCGTGCCGCACCTCGTCGTCCCGGTCGATTGGCCGGACTTCTGGGGGCGTGCGCTGACCCCGCTGGCGCCGGCGCTGCGCTCCCATCCTCTCCTGCCGGCCGGCGGCGCCAATGTCACCTTCGTCCGCCGCACGCCGCAGGGGCGGCTCGAGGCGCGCTCGTTCGAGCGCGGCGTCGAAGGCGAGACGCTCTCCTGCGGCTCCGGGGTGGTGGCCGCCGGTCTGGTCGCGATCGGCGAGGGGTGGTGTGCGCCGCCGGCCGCCGTGCTGACCGCCTCGGGTCGCACGCTCGCGGTGACGCCGGAGGGCGCTCCGCCCGACTGCCCGTCGCGTCTCACCGGCCCCGCCGAGTGGATCTGCGAGGGCGACCTCTCCCCCGAACTCCTGCTCTCGGTGCCCGGTCCCCGGTCCCCGGTCCCCGGGCGGTCGGACGGGCCTACAGGTTCTTGAACGGCAGGA
Source organism: uncultured Acidobacteriota bacterium (assembly GCA_963725705.1). Classification (GTDB taxonomy): domain Bacteria; phylum Acidobacteriota; class Thermoanaerobaculia; order Thermoanaerobaculales; family Thermoanaerobaculaceae; genus CAVRZJ01. Next base: position 131,408 of record CAVRZJ010000006.1, read on the forward strand.
AGCTCATGAAGTCGGCGTGGTGGACGATGGTCGCCTCGGTGGTGCGCTTCACCAGGCTCCCCTCGTCGGCGTGGGCGGCGATGATGTGGCAGACGCGGTCGGGCACCCCGCACGCCATCGCCAGGGCGACGCCGGTGAAGGGGTGGCGGATGTAGCGGCCGCGCTGGCTCTGCCGCGACGTTCCGTCCACCTTCTCGTACTCGAGCAGCTTGCCGACGTCGGCGAGGATCGCGCCGGCGATCACCGTGTCCATGTCGATCGGCAGCGCGGTGCCCATGAACTCGTGCATCGACTCGGCGGCGCGGCGGGCGATGTGGACCACGCAGCGCTTGTGCGCCATGAAGCTCACCGGGCAGTCGGGCACCAGCAGCGTGAACGGGATCGTCTCGAGGTCCTCTGGGTCAGCGGGCTCTCCGCGAGAGCGCGCTCCCAGGTGCGGGCGGTCGCCTCGCGCAACGAGGCGTCTAAGATCCACTCCAGCTCCGGCCACAGCCGCATGACGGCGTCGCGCATCGCGCACCTCCAGCGGCTGGAGGCTAGCACAGGAGGCCGGCGAGGCAGCTACTCCTTGACGATCAGCCCGACCAGCGCGCCTGCGACGCACGCCTGGACGACCGTCCCAAGAAACCACGTGATCGCCATCGAGTACGGGATCGGCAGGATGGCGTACGTTCCGTACCCCATGGCGACGCCGGCACCGATGCCCCAGACGAGGCCGAACCTCACGGCGATGCCCAGCGCCTTCGGCCTGACGAAATAGGCGTACATCGCCGCAAACGCGAGCGCGCCGATGAAGGTGGCGACGAGTAGCACGCCGATCATCATCTCCGCCTGCGGGCGCCACAGTTGCGGCTGCGCGGCGTAGACCGGCGCCAGGAGCATCCCGTGGATGATGAAGTCGAGCGCTTCCCAGGCGATGAAGACGGCGATGCCAGCGAGCAGGACCTTCTTGACCATGACCTCCTCCTTCCTCCCGACGAGCACGGCACAGCAACGCGCGGGAATCGTAGCACCGGGTGAGCGAGAATGGACGCGTGGAGGGTCGATGGCCATCCTGTTCACACCACTCACCCAGCGCGGCGTGACGCTGCGCAACCGCATCGTCGTGTCGCCGATGTGCCAGTACTCCTGTAGCGACGGCGTGGCGAACGATTGGCACCTCGTGCACCTCGGCAGCCGTGCGGTCGGCGGCGCCGGGGCGGTGATCGTCGAGGCGACTGCGGTGACGCCGGCGGGTCGCATCTCGCCAGCCGACTGCGGGCTGTGGAACGACGCGCAAGCGGAAGCGTTCCGCCCGATCACCACGTTCCTGCGCGCCCACGGCGCGGTGGCGGGGATCCAGCTCGCCCACGCCGGCCGCAAGGCGAGCACCGACGTGCCGTGGAAAGGCGGCAAGCCGGTGGCGGAACCGGCCGGCGGTTGGCCATCGGTGGCGCCCAGCGCGCTTCCCTTTGCCGACGGCTACCCGGTGCCGCACGAGCTGACGCGTGGCGAGATCGGTGGTGTCGTCGACGCCTTCACCGCCGCCGCGATCCGCGCCTACCTGGCCGGGTTCGAGCTGCTCGAGCTGCACATGGCGCACGGCTATCTGATCCACCAGTTCCTGTCGTCGCTGTCCAACCGCCGGGCCGACGACTACGGCGGCGATCTCGAGGCGCGGCTACGTCTCGCTGTCGAGGTGACCCGCGCGGTGCGCTCCGTGTGGCCGGCGGAGCGGCCGCTGTGGGTACGCATCTCGGCCACCGACTGGGTGGAGGGCGGTTGGGACCTCGTCCAGTCGATCGAGCTCGCGCGCCGGCTCCTAGCGCTCGGCGTCGACCTCGTTGACTGCTCGAGCGGCGGCCTGGTGCCGCACGTGCACGTCCCGGTGGCACCCGGCTACCAGGTGCCGTTCGCTGCCGCGGTGCGCCGCCAGGCCGGCGTCGCGACCGCCGCGGTGGGGGTGATCACCGAGCCGCAGCAGGCCGAGGAGATCCTGGCGAGCGGTCACGCCGACGTCATCGTGATGGCACGGGCGCTGCTGCGCGATCCCTACTGGCCGCTGCACGCGGCGCGCGCGCTCGGCGTCGACGCGCCGTGGCCGAACCAGTACCTCCGCGCGAAAGGCTGAAGAACGGGGACCGGACACCGGGGACCGGGGACCGGGTCAGGAGCGCGTCAGCGGGGAGGACAGACCAGGGCGGCGACGGCGCCGGCCGGGTCGCGGATGACGCACGTCGATGGTTCCCACCGCCGGTGTTGTCGTCTCGCTCATGGCTGCCCCCTCTGTGTACCGTCGCCGATGCGTTGACCGCCACCGGCGCCTCGTCTATAAGCGAGCCGTGTCCATCACCGGCGACGCGCGCGGCCTCGGCGAGTGGCTGATCTCGTTCGGCGTCGCGGTGCTGCCGGAGCGGGTGAAGCGGGAGGGGTGGCCGTCGACCTTCGCCTCGCCGTCCGCGCACATTGCCTCCGGGCTCGCCGAGATCGTCGTCTGCGCCGGGTTGTTCATCGTCGGCATGATCAGCTACGTCACCGCCTTCTCGCAGGGGCCCGGCTACACCTACCTGGTACACCGGCCCACGCTCGGCTACGGCGACTTCTTCGGCATGGGCGCGCTCGGATATCTCTCCTATCTGATCCGGCCGACCTCCCTGCTGCTGCTCTACTGCTTCGGGGAAGGGATCCTGCGCTCGCTCGAAGCGCTGGTATGGGAGCGCATGCTCGGGCTCGCGATCGTGTCGGTCCCCTGGCGGTTGGCGCTGCGCGTGCGGCGCACCGCCGAGCAGGCGAACACCCGGCTCGCCCTCGGGCCGCCGCGGCCGGACGAGATCGTCCCGCCCGAGCGGTCGCACTCGCGGCTCTTCGAGGTATACAGCGTCGAGGACAAGGACTGGTCCGACTACCAGGTGGTCGAGCACGAGGGGCGCTTCTTCATGCTCGCGACTCGGCGCCTGGTGCCGCATGGCGCGTTCCACGCCTACCGCTACCAGTTCCACCCGCTCGAGGAGCGCGAGGTGATCCGGGGGACGATCGTCACCCTGACGCCGCCGCAGGAAACCGCCGACGCGCCCGCATCGACCGACCCGCTGCTCCGCTGAGGGCGCTTGGTCTTCGGAGTCCTTGAGCTCCTGCGCCTTTCTGGGTCGATTTCCGCGGCTGCAGATCGCTGCGGCTCGGCAGCACCGCTCACCGCGGAAAGCGACGGGCGGCGGCGCGGGCGAGCAGGCGCAGGCGGTCGCCCCAGGGCAGCCGCCAGAAGTTGGTGGTGATCACGCCCTTGGTGAAGTAGGACTTCTGCGAGTAGTCGATGACGACCTCGACGACCACCGGCTCGCCGCGGCGGGCGCGGGCGAGCGCGTCGGCGAGGACGTCTTTCGCCGATGCGTTGTCGGCCAGCGCCAGATACGCGCAGTTGGTCGCCCGGGCGAACGCCTCGACGCTGTACGGGTGCAGCACCGAGCAGGTGTCGCGATTGAGGGTGGTGCGCTGGAACTGGGCGATCTGGGCCAGCTCGCCGTCGCGCAACACGCACGCCACCACGCCGACGCCGTACGCCGCGGCGGTGAGTAGCTCGAGGCCGGTCATCAGCAGCGCCCCGTCGCCGGCGAGGGCGACGACGTCACGCCCCGGGTTGGCGAGCGCCGCGCCGATCGCCGCCGGTACCGCGTACCCCATGCACGAGTAGTCGACCGGCGCCAGGAAGCACCCCGGCCGCGTCAGCCGCAGGTGCTCCATCGCCAGGAACGTGCCGTTGCCGCTGTCTGTGGTGTAGATCGCGTCGGCGCCGGCGAGCTCCTGGAGCGCGGCGAAGAGCACCGCCGGCGCCACCCGCTCGTGCTTGGCGGCGGCGAGCGCCGCCGCGCGCACCTCGCGGTGGCCGCTGCCGATCGCGCTCTCGAGAGCGGCATCGCGCGGCCGCACGGGCAGGCGGGAGGTGAGGGCGGCGACGAACGGCGCGGCGTCGGACTCGACGGCGAGCGCCGCCGGGTAGTTACGCCCGAGCACCGTGCGGTCGATGTCGACGTGGATCAGATTTGCCGGCGGCTCCAGGCCGTAGCTGGCGGTAGCCACCTCGCCGAAGCGGCAGCCGATGGCGAGCAGGCAGTCGCAGCGCTCCATCACTCTTCGCACGAACGGCGGCGCCGACGCGCCGAAGCCGTTCCACAGGAACAGCGGGTGGTCCTCGGGGAACACGCCTTTGCCCGAGATCGTCGTCGTCACCGGCGCGCCCAGCCGCTCCGCGAGCTGCCGCAGGCCGTCGGCCGCGCCGCGCGCCCCCATGCCGAGGTAGAGCGCCGGATGACTGGCGCGCGCGAGCAGCGCCGCGGCCTGCGCCACCTGCGCGTCCGTCGGCTGCGGCGGGTACGGCCGCGTGTAGTCATAGGCGGGCTCGCCGACCTCGTGCGAGAGCAGGTAGAAGTTGGCCGGGATCTCCACCGCCACCGGCCCGGGCGCGTCGCGGCGGGCGAGGTCGAAGGCATGGCGCACCAACCCGTAGATATCGTCCGCGGACTCGGCGCGCAGCACCGCCTTGGTGATCGGACGCAGCACCGCGAGCTGGTCGACGTCATGGAGCTGGTACGCCCGCCCCGTGTCGGTGCGGATGCCGCAGGTGAGGACCACCAGCGGCACCGTGTCCATGAACGCCTCGGCGACCCCCGACAGCGTGTGGGTGACGCCGGCGCCGGGCACGACGTTGGCCACGCCGACACCGGCGCCGCTGCGCGACACCGCGTCGGCCATGAACGACGCCGACTGCTCGTCGGTCACCAGAATCGGACGGATCAGTGGCGAGCGCTCGAGGGCGTCGTACAGCTCGATGTTGTGGGTGCCCGGGATGCCGAAGGTGAAGCGGACGCCCTCGGCCTCGAGCGCCTTGACGACCAGCTCGGCGCCGCGCGTCCTCATGCTCCCAGCAGCTCCCCGGCGCGCTCGCGCACCCGCTGGGCGACACGGTCGGCGAGCGCCATGATGGTGATGTACGGGTTGATCTCGGCGCAGCTCGGGAACAGGCTGCCGTCGGCGACGAACAGCCACGGCACGCCGTGCACCTGCCCCCACGCATCGGTGACCGAGTCGGCCGGAGACGCTCCCATGCGGCAGCCGCCCATCAGGTGGGCGCTGGTGATCGACAGCTTGCCGAGCTTGAGGTGCTCGCTCGCGATCAGCTCGTCGACGCGGGAGGCGTCGGCGGCGTCGATGAAGAAGCGGTCTGAGGCCGGCGCGTGCACCCGCACCGCCCCGGCGGCGAAGAAGATGCGGGCGCTCGCCCGCATCGAGGCGAGCAGCGAGCGGCGCACCTCCGGGGTGAACCGGTAGTGCACGACGGGGTCGCCGTTGCGGTCGACGGTGACCCGGTTTTCGGCCAGCGCCGGGTCGAGCGCGAGCACCAGGATCATCTGCATGCGGTCCATCCGCCGCATCAGCTCGGAGTGCTCCGGCCCGAACCCGATCAGGTTCTTCGCCGTGGTGAACGGGAAGTACATGCAGGTTTCGAGCAGGAAGCCGTCCGACTCGGCGAAGTGGTCGCAGTAGTAGCTCTTGGGGTGACCGTAGAAGTTGGTGATCGGCCGCGCGTGCTCGCCGACCAGGATCAGCGCGGGGTGGGCGGTGAAGTAGCGCCCGAGCGCCGGCAGCGCGACCGGCAACGAGGAGCGCAGCAGCAGCGCCGGCGAGTTCACCGCGCCGGCGGCGATCACGAACGCCCTGGCGCGCACCCGGTACTCGCCCGGCTCCCATGCCGACGGCTCCCCGAAGGCAGGGTTGGCCACGGTGGCGACGCACTCGCGGTCGGCCAGCCGCTCGACCCGGCAGTTGGTGACCACCTCGACGCCGGCCGCCTCGGCGCGCGGCAGTTGGACGCGGTGGGTGCCCTGCTTGGCGGCGTTCGGGCAGCCGAGGTTGCACAAGCTGGACCCCTGGCACCCCTTGACGTTGATCGGGAACTGCTCGACCCGGTAGCCGAGCTTCTCGCACCCCTGCCGGAACAGCCGGTTGTTGTCGTTGATGCGGTCGTCGTCGAGCAGGTGGACGTTGTTCTCGGCCACGTAGCCGCGCGAGCGGCGGGCGACGTCCTCCCAGTCGAGCCCGGGCACCCGCCAGCGCTCGACGGTCTCGCGCGGGATGATCAGCGACGTGCCGGTGTAGACCACGGTGGAGCCGCCGTAGGCGCGGCCGAACGCGAGCGTCATCGTGCGCTCGGCGGTCAGGAAGCCGCCGTCGTCGACGTACAGCTTCTTCGCCATCTCCATCTCGCGGCCGGTGAACTCCTCCTCGCGCAGCTTCGGACCCCACTCGAGCACGGCGATGCGGGTGCCGGCCGCTGCCAGCGGCGCCAGTTCCTTGGCGACCGCGCCGCCGCCGGCGCCGGACCCGACGATCACGATGTCGTAGCTCTTCTCACGCATGGAGCTTCTCGTTGCCGGCGAACGACGGCGTCCAGCCGACCTCCGCGGCGGCCTCGGGCCGCGCGTAGTAGCCCATCAGCACCAGCGCCTTCAGCCCCCAGAACCCCTTGCGCAGCAGCTCGACCGGAGCGTCTTGCAGCCAGCGGAGGACGCGGTCCTGCGCGGCCGGCGCGAGCCGCGTGAAGCGGCCGCCGAAGCGCACGAACGGCGCGTTCTCGATCAGGGATAGGAAGACACGGAGCTGCCGGCGCATCCCCTCCGGCCGCTCGGCCAGCGCCACCTCGACGATCGCCCTGAAGTCGTCGCGCCTGGCGGCGTCGAGCGAGACGACCTCGGGGACCAGGCGAGCGCCGACGGCGAACACCAGCTCCCACTGCCGCGCTGACAGGATGCTCACCTCGCCGTTATAGACCGCGGCGGGCGGCGATGCAACGTTCGCCCCGGCGGCGACCGCGGCACGCCGGCGGCGAGCCCGGTCGCTTCCAGGAAGAGAAGGTGCGGGCGCCCGCTGGGGACGCCCGCACCGGTGATCGCTGCCACTGCGGCTAGAACTTCAGGTTGAACTCGAGTCCGACGGTGCGCGGGTCGTTGGTGTAGCCGGTCAGGTTGTCGAAGTCGATGCCGCCCTCGACCAGCGTCGCGTTGAGGATGTTGCGGCCGTACAGCGCCACCTCGTACTTGGCCTGGTTCCAGCCGTAGCCGACCCGGAGGCCGAGCTCCGAGCCGTCGCCGTTGAACTCGGCGGACTTGTAGAGGAAGAAGTACTTCTTGGAGTAGTACGACCAGTCGAGGGAGGTGAAGAAGCCGCGGTTGATCGCCGACGACTGGTAGTTGATCGAGCCGCCGAAGATCACCTTGGGGGCGTGCGGCAGCGAGTTGCCGTTGATATTGACGAGGCCGTTCTCGATCGGGTCCTGGGTCGTGCAGCCGCCGCCGCACGGCGCCACCGTGAGGTTCGGGTCGACGAATTCGGTCGAGTTGTAGGAGAGGCCGGTGTTGATCCACCAGTTCTCGGAGGGGATCAGCTCGATGTCGGCCTCGAAGCCGTACCCGTCGGTCCGGTCGACGTTGAGCAGCGTCGCGATGTTGTACTGCCCGCCGACCGCGGTCACTTGCTGCCCGTCCACCCGGTAGTTGTACGCCTCCAGGTTGAGACGCACGCGATGGTCGGCGAGGATCGACTTGATCCCCACCTCGAACGAGGTGATCGTCTCCTCGTCGGCCACGGTGACAGCGTTGGTGGCGGGGTTCGTGCCGCCCTCGAAGTCGGCCGCGAACATGATGCGGCCCTGGATGCTCGGCGCGCGGAAGCCCGTCGCGACGCGAGCGAAGAGGTTCACGTTCTCGCTGGCCTGGTAGGTGCCGGAGAGGTCCCAACTGACGTTGTCGCTGTCGGTCTTCCTGGTGATCGGGTGGAGCAGCGGCGGCTGGAACAGCGGCTGCGGCCGGTCGGCCGCGAAGTCCTTCTTGTCCTTCGAGTACCGCACCCCGGCCTTGACCGAGAACTGGTCCGAGAGCTGGTAGTCGAGCGAGGCGAAGAGGGCGTAGGCGTCGGTCTGCTGCGTCTGGGTCGCGTACCCGTTCTGGGGGTTGCCCGGCGCCAGGGTGTCGTAGCTGAACGAGTCGACGTTCATGTCCTCGTTGAAGTAGTAGGCGCCCACCAGCCACCCGAACGGCCCGGCGCTGGTGCTGGTGAGCCGCACCTCCTCGGTGATCTGGTCGAGGGAGGGGATTCCGTCGGCGCTTTCGGAGGTGAACGGGATGAACCCCGGCCCGTACGGCGGCGCGTAGACGGCGCCGAAGCCGCCGTCGATGTCGCCCCGGCTGTACATGTCGTTGATCGACTCCCAGCCGGTGACCGAGGTCAAGTTGGCGGCGCCGAAATCATAGTTCAGCTTGAGCATCAGGCCGCTGCCGCTGATGTTCTGCTCGTTGAGGCCGTCCTGGTAGACGGTGTCCTGGCTGAAGCCGTCGACCAGGTGGTTCGAGCCCTTGGTGAGGATGTTGGCGCGGAACACGCGGGCGGTGCCGTTGAGGTCCCAGCCGTGCAGGTTCAGCAGGCCGCTGAACTGCGGGTTGGGCTGCCAGAGGAACTGCAGGCGGGCGGCCTTCTCGGTGTGACCGCCGAGCGCGCTGTCGTCGCCGGTGTGGGCGTTCTTGATCCAGTCGCTGCGCGTCTGCAGCAGCGCCGAGAAACGGGCGTACAGGGTGTCGGTCAGCGGGAAGCTGACGCCGCCGTCGACGTCGATCGTGTTGTAGGTGCCGTAGGAGAGCCGGAACTCCCCGTTGAGCTCTTTGGTGGGCCTCTTCGACTCGAATTTCACCACGCCGGCGGGGGTGTTGCGCCCAAACAGCGTGCCCTGCGGCCCGCGCAGCACCTCGATTTGCTGGAGGTCCCACAGTGGCATGCCCTTGACCACCGGGTTCTCGAGCACCACCTCGTCGACCAGCATCGACACCGGCTGCGAGGCGTTGAGGTCGAAGTCGGTGTTGCCGAGGCCGCGCATGTAGAAGCGCGGGAAGGCACGGCCGAATGACGATTCGAGCATCAGGCTCGGCGCCCGCGCCGAGAGGAAACGGATGTCGGGGCCGCCCGCAGTGAGCGCGAGCAGGTCCTGCCCGGCCAGCGTCGAGATCGAGACGGGGACCTCCTGCACGTCCTCGGTCCGTTTCTGTGCAGTGACGGTGATCTGCTCGACGAACTCCGTTCGCGTCGACGGCTCGGCCTGCTCCTCCTTGGCGGCCTCCTTCTTCTCCGGTACAGCCTGCTGCGCAAAAGAGAGTCCACCGAAGGCGACCCCGCACAGGGCGACCACGGTGGTGCCAACCAGACGCCAGCCCCACGTTCTAGCCACGGCCTCCTCCTCCTTTCAGGTGCGCGCACCAGTGGTGCGATTGCATATCTGTGACGGAGGATATCAGCACTGGGGAAGACGGGGAAGTGGCCCCGGCAGCCCGCGCGGATGCACGCGGAACGGTGCTCAATCGGCCGCGGTCGGGGCAGCACCCGAAATGGCGCCGCCGCCGGCCAGCGCGTGGATCTGGCGGTCGTGGAGCGTTGCGAGGAGGAGTTGGGCGGCGAGCGCCCCGACGAGCGCCAGGAACATGTCCCACTGCGTGTCCCAGGGGTCGCCCTGAGTGCCGAGGAACGCGGTCGCCGCTTCGCCGGTGGCGACCGCGGTCCACCACTCGACCAGCTCGTACGCCGCCGACAGCGCCAGGCAGACGCAGGTCACCAGGACGAGCAGCCAGCCGCCGCGGCGGACGACCGCGCGCCGCAGCAGGACCTCCCGGGCAAGGAGGGCGGGGACGAACCCCTGCGCCAGGTGGCCGATGCGGTCGTAGTGGTTGCGGGCGAAGCCGAACGCCTTCTGCATCCAGAAGCCGAGCGGCACCTCGGCGTAGGTGTAGTGACCGCCCACCATCAGGATCACCGCGTGCAGCAGCAGCAGCCGGTAGAGCAGCGGGGTGAGCGGGAAGCGCCGGTAGGTTGCGGCCAGGATCGGCGCGCCGATCAGCACCGGCGCGACCTCGAGAAACCAGGTGAAACGGTCCTTCGGGCCGATCGCCGAGACCACGAGCGCGACGATCCCCGCTGCCAGCAACACCCCCGGCTCCCGCCGTCCCGCCGTCATCCCCCGATCATACCCGCCCCCCGGAGCCCGGTACCCGGTACCCGGTACCCGGTACCCGGTACCCGGTACCCGGTCCCGGTACCCGCCTCTTGTTCTTCTATACTGCCCCCTCGTTCCCACCCCCGGGAGGAGGAGCTCGTCATGACCAGCCCTTCACCACTGACCCACCTCGCCATCGGCCTCACCCTGGCCACTCTGCTGGCGGTTCCGCTCGCCGCCGCTCAGAAGCCCACGGCGGCGGACGCGAAAGCGTTCATGGACGCGGCCGAAGCTCAGTTGCTGGACCTGTGGATCGCCGCCGAGCGATCCAGTTGGGTACAGGCGACGTTCATCACCGACGACACCGAGGTGCTGGCGGCGCAGGCCAAGGAGCGCGTGATCACCGCCACCATGGAGCTCGCGAAGCGGGCGCGCCGCTTCGACGGTGTCGCACTCCCCGCCGAGCTGGCGCGCCGTTTCACGCTGCTCAAGCTCTCGCTCGCGCTGCCGGCGCCCGACGATCCCAAGCTCGCCGCCGAGCTCACGCGCATCGCCGCCGGTATGGAGGGCGCCTACGGCAAAGGCAAGTACTGCCCGCCCGGGAAGGACGCCTGCCTCGACCTGCAGGACCTCTCGCGGATCATGGCGACCAGCCGCAACGGAGACGAGCTGCTCGACGCCTGGCGCGGGTGGCACACGATCGCGCCGCCGATGCGCAAGAGCTTCGAGCGCTACGTGGAGCTCGCCAACTCCGGCGCCCGCGCGCTCGGCTATGCCGATATGGGCGCCTACTGGCGCTCCAAGTACGACATGCCGCCAGAGGCGTTCGCCGCCGAGGTACAGCGGCTGTGGCAGCAGGTCAAACCGCTCTACGACTCGCTGCACGCCTACGTGCGCCACCGCCTCGTACAGGCCTACGGCGAGAAGATGGTGCCGCCCGCCGGGCCGATCCCGGCGCACCTGCTCGGCAACATGTGGGCGCAGAGCTGGGGGAACATCTACCCGCTGCTGGCGCCACCGAATACCGACCCCGGCTACGACCTCACCGCATTGCTCAAGGCGAAGAACGTCGACGAGCGCGGGATGGTGCACTACGGCGAGCGGTTCTTCACCTCGCTCGGACTGCCGCCGCTGCCGCAGACGTTCTGGGAGCGCTCGCTGTTCACCAAGCCGCGCGACCGCGAGGTGGTGTGTCACCCGAGCGCCTGGGACATCGACTGGGCCGACGATCTGCGCCTGAAGATGTGCATCGAGATCACCGCCGAGGACTTCGCCACCGTCCACCACGAGCTCGGGCACAACTTCTACCAGCGCGCCTACGACCACCAACCGCCGCTGTTCCGCGACGGCGCCAACGAGGGTTTCCACGAGGCGATCGGCGACACCATCGCCCTCTCGGTCACGCCGGGCTACCTCGTCAAGGTCGGCCTGCTCGACAAAGAGCCGCCGGCGGAGCAGGACCTCGGGCTGCTCCTGCAGATGGCGCTCGAGAAGGTGGCGTTCCTGCCGTTCGGGATGATCATCGACCAGTGGCGGTGGCAGGTGTTCTCCGGAGAGGTCACCCCGGCCGGCTACAACGCCGCCTGGTGGAAGCTGCGCGAGCAGGTCCAGGGCGTGCAGGCGCCGCTGCCGCGCTCCGAGGCCGACTTCGACCCGGGCGCCAAGTACCACGTGCCGGCCAACGTCTCCTACACCCGCTACTTCCTCGCCGACATCCTGCAGTTCCAGTTCCACCGCGCGCTCTGCCGCGAGGCCGGCTACACCGGGCCGCTGTCGCGCTGCTCGATCTTCGCCAACGAGGCCGCCGGCAAGCGCTTCCGGGAGATGCTCGAGATGGGCGCGAGCCGGCCGTGGCCGGAAGCGCTCGCGGCGGTGACCGGCGAGCGCCAGATGGACGCGAGCGCGCTGCTCGAGTACTTCGCGCCACTCAAGCAGTGGCTCGACGAGCAGAACCGCGGCGTGCCGGTCGGCTGGGCGAAGCCCTGAGACAGAGATGGCGACGGGAGCCGTGGGCGCTCCCGTCGCCGTTATTCAGACCGGTCGACTTCCCGGTTACGACCCGGCGACGTGGTCCTCGCGGACCCGCAGTATCCGGTACGGGATTCTCCGGTAATCGTCGAACGTGATGTTCCCCTGCCGATCGAGCTCGGCGCGAGCGGCCAGCACGAGCGTGCCCTGACCCTCGCCGCGGTCGTTCACGGTAAGGACGATCAGCGTGAACGGGTAGAAGCGCGAACGGCTGCCCCTCCAGAACTCCCGGAACCGAATCGGCCGGTCGGCGATCGCGACGATCTGGCGGCCGGCGCCTGTCGACCGCTCGCCGAGCACGGTCACCGGGTAGCCGAGACCGTGATTGAGCTGCAGCCAGCCGTTCGGCTGCCTGTCGTTGAGGGCGGCGAAGGCGGCGTCCTGGCCCTTCTCCCGGAGAGTCGACTCGATGTCGCGGACGTCGCTGTCGCTGGCGTACGAGTCGACATGGAGGGAGAAATACAGCGGGCCGTACCAGCTCTGCGTGTCGAGGTAGCCGCTGTACACCCCGGCATCCCGTGCAACCGTTCCGCCCGGCTGCGAGGCGAACGCGAGCGCCGCGCCGCCGAGCATGATCCCGAAAGTCAGTGCTGCGATCCTCTTGGTTCCGAACATGGTCGTTCCCCCTTTCGGCTCCGGCCCCCGTGGCGCTCACGGGGAACCGGTTCCTCCTATCGAAGCCTGCCGTCCGGGCGGCGCTCGCCTGCGCCTTGGCGGCGCCGCCCGCGCGACGCCCGAGTAAAAGCAACTCGCGTGCCAACTGAGACGGTGTCGCGGACGCGACCGGGCTCTGGCCGGTTGGGGACACCGACCGCGGCAAGGACCACATGTCACCGTGAGCGGCCGGCAGCGGGCGCCGGAGACTCGGCGGCTCAGGAACCCGCGACCAGGGCGAGCAGCTCCTTGTCCGATGGTGCCCAGGCCAGCAGGGAGCGGGCCTGTCCGGCGATGATCGGGTCGTCCGACCGGCTCAGGCCCGCGAGCGTCTCGGCGGCGCGGGCCCTCTGCGCGGAGGTGCCGAGCCGCCCCACGATCACCAGGCTGACCATCGGCTCGACGCGTAGCCGCCGGTCCGGCCCGGTCGTCGCCCGCGCGATGAGCGTGTCGAGCTTCGCCTCGGGCAGATCGAGACTCGCCTTGCCGAGGAGTGTCCTGGTGAGGTGGGCCGTGAGGTCCACCTCCGTCATGCGGGCCGCGGACAGCAGTCGCTGCGGCGCGGCCTCGCCGGCAACGACCGCAGCCGCCAGTGCCAGGCGGTCGTTGCCGTCCCGTACCGCGCGGTCGTAGAGCGCGTCGGCCCCGATGCGGATGCACGCGATGCCCACGAGGTCCGCGATCAGGGTGACGTCATCCTGCCGGAACAGACGCCCCACCCTGATGGCCCGCCGGAAGTCCGCCAGCGCCGCCTCGCTGTCGGGCGCCGCCATCCCCCGGGCGACCCAGCTCCTGGCCAGCGTCAACCCGAGCAGCAGGTTGGGGATGCGGGTCGCAAGGCCCTCGAGCGGCAGGATCTCTGGATAGAACCGCATGGTCGCCTGGTCGACCCAGGGCTCGGCCTCGCGCAGCAGCGGGTCGTCGGCCGGCAGCACAAGGCCCGCCTTCGGCGAGGGGACGCGCCGCTTCTCGGCGGCCGCCGCCTCCTCCCAGCGGGCCCCGTGCTGCCTCTCGAAGTCGTTGAACCAGACCGCGGCGTTCTCCGTCCCGGTGCCCAGCGGCGCCAGCAGGTCGAGGTCGGTCCGAAAGCGGAGCGGCCACTCCCTGGCCTCGGGGCACGCCCAGCACGGGACCGCGAGCCCCGCCGGCGGGATCGGCGCCGGCGCGGGGACGAGGGAAGGCGGCGGCGGAGGCACGGGGCCGGGGTGCGGCGCGGTCCGAGCGGCCGCAAGATGTGGGGGCTGCCCGGCATGGGCTGCCAGCCGGACCACCAGGAGACCCGCGAGGACGACGATCACGGCGGAGACGAGGGCGACTTGGGCGACGCGGCGGTAGTTCGTGCTCATCGGCGGACCTCCTCGATGCGACTCGGCAGTTGTCCGGCAAGGCCGGCGGTGCTGCCATCGCCGGGCTCCCAGGCGACGGCCGACAGGGCGATGGGGGGCAGATCGGTGAGGCGCGCCACCTCCGGGGGCAGGTCCCCGCGGGATGGTGCCGCTGCCGGCGGCGCACCGCCGGCGAGCGCCGCGCGCACGCTCAGCGCGACGTGTCCCGCTAGCAGCACCAGCAGGCTGGTCGCCCACAGGAGGCGGAGCGGACGGCTCGACCACACCAGTTCCCAGAAGTCGGCTTCTCGCGAGACGCGTAGCGCCGCGCCGGCCGCGGCCAGCGTGCGGGCTTCCAGCTCCGGCGGCGGTGCCGGCCGCTCGAGGCCGTGAAGCAGCGCGTGGACCAGATCGTCGTGTTGCATCAGCGTCCCTCCATGGCCCGTCGCAACCGTGCGATCGCGAGCCGGTAGCGGCTGGCGGCGGTGAACGTCGACACCCCCGTGACGTCGCCGATGGCGGCGAAGGTGAGGCCCTCGTAGAGGTGAAGGAACACCACCTCGCGCTGCCGTGCCGGCAGCGCGGCGAGCAGGGCCGACGCGCGTGCCGCGTCGAGGCCCCGGCCCGGGTCGCCGGCGGGCGCCTGGACCAGCACCAGCGCGGCGTCGGCGTCGGGCACGAACCGCCGCCGCCGCCGGGTGGCGTCGACCGCCAGCCGGTGCGCGATGGTGAGCATCCAGACGCGGGGCCGGCGGACCTCATGCAGGCGGCGATGACGGGCGACGCGGAGGAAGGTCTCCTGGAGGACGTCGGCGGCCTCCTCGCGGCAGCCGGTCCGCCACAGCGCGAGGGCGAACACCGGTCCGGCGAGCACGCGGTAGAGCCGCTCCAGCGCCCGCACTCCGCCTCCGGCGATTTCGGCCAAGAGCGCGGCGAGGACGGCGTCGTCGTCGCCGGGCGCAGCGACACCGGCGGCCGCCTCCGCAACCGTGCCGAGCTCGGCGGGCATCGCACTCATGCTACTAGGACGCGGGCGGGGCGGTTCTTGTCACTCTCCGGCCGGCCGCGGAACACGTGGGAGGAGGTACGCCCCGCTCGGGTCGACGGGAGCTACCTCAGCACACCGGTCGACCGGCGCGGCGCACGGTGGCGGTCGACCCAGACCCCGGCCAGTGGCAGCAGCCAGCCGCCGAGGCTGACCCACGCCAGCGCGCGCACGCTCGGCGGCGGCGGGCCGAACAAGGCACCTCCGTAGCTGGCCAGCAAGAGCACCACCAGGCCGGCCAGGCCCCAGCGGCCGGTGCGGTCCAGCGGGCGGGTCGCCGCCAGGTAGAACACCAGGCCGATCGCGAAGATCGACAGCTCGACGACGAGCGTCGCGGACAGCGACTGCCAGAGACCGAGGCCCACCTTGGGGCCGCCGGGGTACAACGGCATGTCGGGACGGTGCGAGATCCAGTCGAGCACCCAGTGGCTCACGACCGCGAGGGCGACCACCACGGCGCCCCGCAGGCTGCCGCGGAAGACGACGTAGCCGATGGCGAGCAGCAGCCCCCAGGCGAGCCCGGCGGCGAGGCTGTGGGTCCACGGGTAGGAGACGAAGTCGAGCGGCGTCACCGCGGTGTTGCCCGGGTCGATCCGCACCACCTCGACGCCGGCGAGCACCAGGATCGGCCACACCAGATCGACGAGCTGCGCGGCGAGCAACAGCGTGCCGAGGGAGACCGACGGCGCGAAACGCTTGGCCGCGAAACCGACGCCGTAGTGACCCAGGAACATGGCGTGCCCCCTGTTTTGGCACGATAGCACGCGGCCCGCCGGCCCGCGTCAGGGCGGCGAGAACAGCTCGAGCTGGCGGATTGCCCCGGGCACCAGGGTCGAGGTCGAGACGCCGAGCAGCCGCACCGGACGCCGGCCGGCATCGCTGCGGCGCAGCAGGCCCTTGGCGAGCGCGGCGATGCGCGCGGCGCTCGTGGTCGGGATCGCGAAGGTGTGCGAGCGGGTCACCGTCGAGAAATCGGAGAAGCGCACCTTGACGGTCACCGTGCAGGCGGCGAGAGTGCGCTTCTCGAGCCCGTTGGCGATCTCCGCCGCCATGTGCTCGAGCTCCTCGTCCATCTCCGCGAGACGCCGCAGGTCGGTGCGGTAGGTGTTCTCGGTGCCGAGGCTCTTGCGCTCCTGGTGCGTCTCGACCGCGCGCTCGTCGATGCCGCAGGCGAACGAGTGGAGCATCGCGCCGTGCTTGCCGAAGCGTTCGAGCAGCGCCCCGCGCGGGCGAGCCCGCAGCTCGGCCACCGTGGCGATCCCGAGCGCGGCGAGGGAGCGCTCGGTCGCCGGGCCGACCCCGTGCAGGCGGCGCACCGGCAGCGGATCGAGGAACGCCTGGACCTTCTCGGGCGGCACCACCATGAGGCCGTCGGGTTTGTGGAAGTCGGACGCGATCTTGGCGATCAGCATGTTCGGCCCCACCCCGACCGAGACCGTGAGGCGCCGCTCCTCGCGCACCCGCCGGCGGATCTCCCTGGCGATGGCGGTAGCGGTGCCGTACGGCGCCAGGTGGTCGGTGACGTCGAGGTACGCCTCGTCGAGCGAGGCCGGCTCGACGAGCGGCGTGAAGTCGCGGAAGATCGCGAAGATCGCGTCGGACTCGCGCCGGTAGCGCGGGAAGTCCGGCCAGATGAACACCGCGTCCGGGCACAGGCGCCGGGCGCGCGCCGCCGGCATCGCCGAGTGGATGCCGAAGCGGCGCGCCTCGTAGCTCGCCGAGGCGACCACCCCGCGCCCCTCCGGGTCGCCGCCGACGATCACCGGCCGGCCGGCAAGCGCCGGATCGTCGCGCACGTGCACCGACGCGTAGTACGCATCCATGTCGCAGTGCAGGATGCGCCGCACCCGCTCCCCGGCGATCACGCCGTGATTCTACGGCTGCGTGCGCGCCACGGTTGACACGCGGTCGCGAAAACGGTAGCTTTTCTCCCGAGCGCCGATTTGAACCACAGCTTGCGGGCGCTTTAGAAATACGGCTAAAGCGTGCGACGGAACCCGTCCAGCGCAACGCTGCGGCGGGTTTTTCGGTTCTCACCCGCCGCCGGCCCGCAAGCTCGCCGTCGAGAGAGGCGCTCGGGAGGGTACCGTGACCGTTGAACGCTCCAAGAACAACCGCCTGCGCCTCGTCACCTCGGAGGCCGTCGCCGACGGCCACCCCGACAAGATCTGCGACCAGATCTCCGACGCCGTCCTCGACGCCTGCCTCGCCGAGGACCCGCTCAGCCGCGTCGCCGTCGAGACCGCCTGCAAAGGGCACACGGTGATGCTGCTCGGCGAGGTGACGACGACCGCCAGACCGGACTACGCCGCCATCGTCCGCCGCGTCCTCGACGGGATCGGCCACACCGACGGCCGCTGGGGTCTGGACCCCGCGCGGGTGAAGGTCCTCGTCGAGATCGCGGCCCAGGAGCCGGAAATCGGCAACGCGGTGAGCCACGCCGGCGGCGACCTCGGCGCCGGCGACCAGGGGCTGATGTTCGGCTACGCCGATGCCGGCGGCGCCGGGCTGATGCCGTTGTCGTACGCGCTCGCCCGCGAGCTGATGCTGCGCCAGCGCGAGGTGCGCCGCACGCGCGAGGGCGCGATCCTCGGGCCGGACGCCAAGTCGCAGGTGTCGATCGCGTTCGCCAACGGCGACCCGGTCGGCATCGAGGCGGTGGTCCTGTCCAGCCAGCACGTCGCCGGGGCCACCCTCGGAGAGGTGCAGAAGGTGCTGCGCGAGCAGATCGTCGACGCCGTGCTGCCGCGCGAGCTGGTCCACTCCGGGACGAAGCTCTACCTCAACCCGTCGGGCTCGTTCGTGCACGGCGGCCCGGTCGCCGACGCCGGCGTGACGGGGCGCAAGATTATTGCCGACTCCTACGGCGGCGTTGCCCACCACGGTGGCGGCGCATTCTCCGGCAAGGACGCCACCAAGGTCGACCGTTCCGCTGCGTACGCGGCCCGCCAGATCGCCCGTACCGTCGTCGCGTCCGGGGCGGCACGCCTCTGCGAGGTGCACGTCGCCTACGCGATCGGGGTCGCCGAGCCGGTGGCGGTGGACGTCGAGACGTTCGGCACCGGCGTCGAGCCCGACGAGGCGCTCGCCGAGCGGATCTACCCGGCGGTCGCCGCCTCCCTGTACCCGCGCGCGATCATCGACCGGCTGGACCTGCGCCGGCCGATCTTTCAGGCCACCGCCGCGTTCGGCCACTTCGGCCGGCGCGACGTCGTGTTGCCGTGGGAGGCGCCGCACGCGGAGCTCGCGGCGGCGCTGGGAGCGTTATAACCCAGGGCGGCCTGCGAGGGTGAAGCGCGCGGGCGCCGCCGGCACGCCCGGGTGCGCTCACTCGGGCGTGACCCGGCAGAGAATCGTCATCATCGTCGGGCACCCAGCCCCAGCAGAGAAGCGGAGATGGGAATGGAGGACCGCCGGGAAGCGCTTCTCACCTACCAGAGAAGCAGATGAGCCTGACGCGGCGAGCGACGGCACCGCGAGGCGCCGAGGGAGGTCCACCATGGCCAAGTACGTCGACGGCTTCGTCCTGCCCGTGCCGACCAAGAACGTCGCCGCCTACCGGCGGATGGCACGCAAGGCGAGCCGCGATCTGGCGCGAGTACGGTGCGCTCGAGTACTTCGAGTGCGTCGGCGACGACCTCAACGTGAAGGTGGGGATGCCGTTCCCGCGTGGGATCGCCGCCAAGCGCAGCGAGACGGTCGTCTTCGCGTGGATCGTCTACACGTCCCGCGCGCACCGCGACCGCGTGAACGCGAAGGTGATGAAGGACCCGCGCATCGACGCCATGATCGCGGGGAAGAAGATGCCGTTCGACGTCGCACGCATGCTGGTCGGCGGGTTCAAGGTACTGGTCGAAGCCTGACCCGCGGGACCTCCTGCCGGCGGCGCGGCGTGACCGCCTGATATTTTCGTCGGCGGGGGCTGAGAGCGCGGTGGCGACTGGTGGTCGCGCGCAGTCGGGGGCGATGAGGATCCTGCTCGTCAAGCCCAAGGCGCGGCTCGGGACCGTGCGCGGGCTTCAGGGGTACCAGTGCCTCGAGCCGCTCAAGCTCGGCTACCTCGCGGCGGTGGTGCGGGCACCGCATGTCGTACG
Source organism: uncultured Acidobacteriota bacterium (assembly GCA_963725705.1). Lineage (GTDB taxonomy): Bacteria > Acidobacteriota > Thermoanaerobaculia > Thermoanaerobaculales > Thermoanaerobaculaceae > CAVRZJ01. The sequence continues at coordinate 150,557 of CAVRZJ010000006.1, forward strand.
GGCGCTCGACCACCGTCAACCGCTCTCCCGAGCTGCTGCGGCGCTGGCGCGAGATCGGCACCGTGGCCGCCAACGAGCGCGCCCACGAGACGCTGCGCGCGCTCGGGATCGCCGTGCACGCGGCGTTCATGGTGCGGCCGCAGTACGGCGCCGCCGAGTTCGACCGGCTGCGCGAGTACGTGAAGGGGATGCCGCCGACGCAGTGCGGCTTCACCGGGTGCACGCCGTCGCCGGGGACCGGCGACTACGACGGGATGCGCTCCGAGATCTGGGTCGACAACCCGTACGACCTGCACCTTTGCGTGCACCCACTGACCCGTACCGCGCTGCCCCTGCGGGAGTATGCCCGCCGCTTCGGTGAGCAGGAGGCGGCGGGCGTGGCGAAGACGCCGATGCGGGCCGCGCTCCGCGCGGTCCCACCGCGCGACATCGTGCGGGTGGTCGTCGCCGACCGCCGCTACCGCCGCGCCTTCGCCAACCTCTACCGCGACTACCCGCGCGAGCTGTTGGGCTGAGGCGGGCGGCCCCGTCTACCGCTCGACCACCGTCACCGCGAAGGTGAGCTTCTCGCCGGCGCGCTCGACCAGCGCCTTCACCGTCTGGCCGGGGTGCAGCTCCTTGAGGATCGCGGAGAACCCGGCGAGGTTCGCGACCTCCCTGCCGTCGACCGCGAGGACGACGTCGCCCTCCTTGATGCCGGCCTTCTCGGCGGGCGAGCCCGGGGTCACGCCGGCGACCTTGACGCCGGGGCCGGGGTGGGCGAAATCGGGCATCGTGCCGAAGCTCACCCGCCTGCCGCCGCCGCCCGGCGCGCCCACCGCCAGTGGCTGCGCCGGCGCGGTGCCCGAGATCGTCACCGTCAGCGGCTCGGCGCGCTCGCCGAGGTAGGCGATCGCCTCCTTGACGTAGGTGGCCACCTTGACCAGTCCGGCCGCGTCGATCTTGTCGGCGGTGTCGCCCGGCCGGTGGTAGTCGGCGTGCGGCTCGGTGAACACCTGCACTGCCGGCACCCCCTTGTCGATGAAGCTCTTCTGGTCGGAGGACTCGAGCCCCTCGGAGATCATCCGCCCCTCGACGCCGGTGGTGAAGCCGGCGCCGCGGAAGATGTGCTGCCACTCGGTGGCGGTGCCGGTGGCCATCACCGAGACCTTCTTGTCGAACAGGCGGCCGACGGTGTCGAGGTTGATCACCCCCATGATCTTGTCGAGCGGGAAGGCCGGGTGCTCGACGTAGAAGCGCGAGCCGGACCGGCCCGCCTCCTCGCCCGAGAACGCGACGAACACCAGCGTCCGCTGCGGCTGACCCTCGGCGGCGAGCACCTTGGCGAGTTCGAGCATCACCGCCACGCCGCTGGCGTTGTCGTCGGCGCCGGGGTGGAGCTTACCCTCGTCGCCCTTATGGACATCCGGCCAGCCGAAGCCGAGGTGGTCGTAGTGCGCGGTGAGCAACGCCGACTGCCCGGCCCACTCGGTCTTGGATCCAGGCAGCACGCCGATCACGTTGCGCAGCGTGACCGGGGCGCCGGACGGGGACTTCTCGGAGACGAACGGCTGGAAGTACGTCCCGCCCTCGCCGCCGGGGCGCAGGCCGATCGCCTTGAACGCCGCCGCGACGTACTCCGCGGCCGGGTCGAGGCCCTTCGTCCCGATGCCGCGGCCCTCGCGCTCGGGCGCCGACAGCCACGCCACGTGCGCCAGCAACGCGCCTTGAGAGAACACCGGCGGCAGCTCGGCCAGCGCCGGGCGGGCCGGGGCGGCGAGCGCCGGCAGCGCAGTCGTGCGCGCCGCTGCAGGCCGCAGGTCGACGCGCAGCGGCGAGTCGCCACTCGCCCACTGCCCCTTGAGCACGTTGGTGGCGTCGGCGCCGGTGAACCCGAGGTAGGAGTACTTGCCGTAGTGCGGCAGCTTGCGGCCGAGCGCCGGCAGCGCCGCGAGGTCGTCGGCGAAGATCCAGGCGACCGCCTTCTCCGGGTTGGCCGGGTGGCGGCGGACCACCACCGCGGCGTTGCCGGCGAGCGGCATCCGCTCGCGGTCGACCGCGAGTGCGCCGCCGTCGAGCGACCAACCGTTGCCGGCGTCGAGGCCGGCAGCGAGCACGTTGCCGCGCCCGAGCAGATACACAGCGCGGTCCTTCGGCAGCGCCTTGACCTCGGCATCGGTCGTGATCTCCGGCTGCTGGCTGTCGGAGCGCCACGCCTCGATCAACGCCCGGTACGCCGCCTGCTCGGCGGCCGGCGCGCCGGCCGGGAGCACAGCGAGCGGCTTCGGCTCGCCGAAGAGGAGGCCGAGCGACGGCGGGATCTCGCGGGGGTCGAGCAGGCGGAAGGTGTCGAACCACGGGTCGACGTGGAGCGCGAGCGGCCTCGCCTCGCTGGCCACCGTGAGCGTCGCCGTCGCGCGCTCCATGTGCACGGTGGCGTTCACCGGGGCGCCGTCGGTCTGCACCACCACCGGAACGTCGAGGAGCAGCGGCGCGCCCGGCTGTGCCTGCCTGAGCGTGCCGGTGACGCGCCAGCCGCCGCTGGCGTCCGGCGCCGCCGCCGCCGACACCTCGAGCCGCGCGGCGCCCGCGCGGCCGACGTGGTCGGCGAAGAAGCGCGTCAGGTCGGTCCCGGCGATCGCCCCCATCGAGGTGCGCACGTCGGCGAACGAAGCCTGGGCGCCGCGGTGGTCGCGGTAGAACCCGGCGGCCCAGCGGCGGAACCCGTCGTCGCCCACCTTCAGGCGCAGCATGTGGAACAGCATCAGCGTCTTGCCGTAGCCGACCGCCTCGCTGGCGGCGCTGTGCCGCGAGCGGAACTCGGTGAGCGGGAAGTCGCGGCCGTCGCGCACGTAGCTGGCGTACTTCTGCAGGGTGTCGCGGCGATAGTCGGCGCCGCGGCCGCGCTGCTCCTGGATCAGGAAGTCGGCCATGTAGGCGGTCAGCCCCTCGCACCAGTTGCCCGTCGAGTCGTCGACGAACACCGAGTTGCCCCACCAGTTGTGGAGGATCTCGTGCGGGTACGAGGAGCCGATGATGAACGGCAGGCGGATCACCTGCGAGCCGAGCAGCGTGTACGACGGCATGCCGTAGCCGGTCTCCCAGAAGTTCTCGACCAGCGCGAACTTGCCGTACGGGTACGGGCCGATCAGCGCGCGGTACATCTCGACGTACTGCGCCGTCGCCTGCAGGTACTTGGCGGCGAGGGCGTCGTCCTTCTCGCGCAGGTAGACCAGTGCCTCGACCGCCCCGGCCGCGTCGCGATACACCACCAGCGGGCCGCCGACCACGGTGATCTCGTCGATCGCCCCGTGCGATTCCCAGTGCGCCGACCCGGAGGCGTCGCGCGAGGTGCCGTTGCCGGAGCTGATCACCTGCCACCCTTCGGGGACCGCGACCGTCATCTCGTACTCGATCAGGTCGCGGTTGAGCTCGGGGTACCAGTAGCCGCTGCCGGCGAGGTAGACGCCGTCCTTCGAGACGATCCCGAGCGTCTCGCGCATGCCGCGGGTGTACTCCTCCCCCGGCTTCGAGAGGCCGAAGTCGAACGGACCGCCGTAGTGCAGCCGCACGGTGCCGCCGGCGGCCGGCAGCGCCACCCGGTAGCGCTTGAGCTTGCCCTGGGTGTACGCCTCGTCGGCCGATCCGTTGATGCCGAAGAAGCGCGCGACGTCGGTCGCGGAGCCGGCGCCCGCGGCGGCGAGCGGGAGCTCGGTCACCGCCGGCTCCGCCTCGGTCACCGCGAGCGAGCCGTTGAGCAGGAACTGCGCCTCGCCGCCGGTCACCGCGACGGCGGGGACGGCGAGGGTGTCGGTCACCTCGAGCCAGCCGCGGGCGGGGTCGAGGGTGACGGCGAGCGAGTGGCGGACCCGCGCGGTCTCCGCCTGCACGGCGGCGGCCGCCAGCACGCCGCCGAGCAGCGCCAGCGCTACGCGGCGGCGGCTCATGGCTTCGTCCCTGGCTGCGCCGGCCGCAGCGCGTCGGCCGGTTTCGCGGTCGCCGCCGGCATCGCCGGCTCGGCTGGCTTCGCGGGCTCGCCCGCCTTGGCCGCCTCGGCCGGCTTCGGCGCGGTGCGGCGGAAGCGGGCCGTGAGCTTGATCTCCTGGCCGCCGCGCAGCACCGTGTACTCGGCCGAGTCGCCCCAGCGCTTCTCCGACATCAGCCGGTTGGTGGTTTCCTTGTCGACGATCGCCACGCCGTCCATCGACACCAGCTCGTCGCCGACCGCAAACCCGGCGGCGGCGCCGACCGAGTCCTTGGCGACGGCAATCACCGTGTAGCGGTCGCCGCTCTTCTGCTCCGGCGTCGACACCCCGAGCGACGGGTAGAGCGGGTCGCCCTCCGGCGGCACCCCCCAGACGAAGTCGGCGTACGACGCCCGCACCGACGCGACCGGCGTCTCACTCTCGTCCTCGGCGACCGGGATCGGCACCAGCGACGCGGTGCGGCCGTCGAACCACAGCCTCGCCTGCCGCTCGGCGCCGAGGCCGTAGGCGACGTGGCCGGCGCCGATCAGCACCACCATGATCGCCGTGTCGCCGCCGTGCTTCTTGAGCGCCTGGACGGCGTTCCACCCCATCGCCGCGTCCCAGGTGCACTGGGCGCGGAACATCGCCTGGAACATCTCGTCGGGGAGATTGCCGTGCAGCGTGTCGGCATCCCCGAAGAACGCGCGGAAGAGCTGCTTGTGCTCGGCGTTGTCGGTGTCGATCCGCTCGGGCAGGTAGACGCGCTGCTCGGGGGTCAGCGCCGCGAACCCCTTCATCCGCACCGCCTGGACCACGGTGCGCGGGGCGTTGACGCCGAACATGCGGATCCCGTTGGCATGCGCGAAGCCGAAGATCTCGCGGTAGTAGTTCCAGTGGTACCCCCAGTTCTTGTACCAGTGGGACTGCGCCACGAAGGCGTCCTCGGTCATCCCCTTCTCGGCGATCCAGCGGTCGAGCCACTCCTGCTCCGACGCCGGGTACATCTCGAGACCGATCAGCACCTGGCGGCCCCGCTTGAACAGCTCCTGGACGACCCGGAGCTGCGCCTGGTGAAAGTCGGCGTTGGTGTGGCTCTCGCCGACGAACAGCAGCCTGACGCCGTCGAGTCGCGCCGCCAGCTCGGCGGGCGTGATCACGTCGGCCTTGCGGGCGTCGGTGATGCCGTCGAGCACCACGGCGGCGTGGGCGTCCTTGCGGCCGGGGTCGCCGATAGCGAGGTCGAGCGCCCGGTCGTCGGCAGCACCGTGGGACGCCGCGGCCGTGAAGGTCAAGAGGAGTGCGAGTGCAGGTCGGTTCATCGTCTCACCTCGGTTCCTCGTGCTCGCGGCACGGGGCATCCAGCACCTGAAGCCAGGACGTCGCGGGCACCTCCCGTGCTTCGCCCGGTCGCTCTGTACCTGCACCGGAACGTCGTCACGATCCCGCCTCCGCAAGTGTACCGGGTGTCGGCGACGTGACGGCAGGCGGTGGCGGGCGGCAGCCTCTGTCCTCGCGGAGACCGACACGCGCTCCCGCTGCCCAAGGCGAGTACCATAAAACGGTGACATCCGGTCGCGCACCCGGCGCTTGGGCCCTTACCGGCGAGGCGCTCGCCTACGCCGCCGCGGTGCACGACGGGCAGCTCCGCAAGGGCACGGCGATCCCCTATCTGTCGCACCTGCTGGCGGTCGCGGCGCTGGTCGTCGAGGACGGCGGCTCGGCAATGGAGATCGCGGCGGCGCTGCTCCACGACGCCGCCGAGGACCACGGCGGACACGCCCGACTGGCCGACATCGAGCGACGATTCGGGGCCGCGATCGCCGGGATCGTCGGCGAGTGCAGCGACACCCTGGAGGTCGTCAAGGAGCCGTGGCGGGAGCGCAAGCAACGCTACCTTGACCATCTCGTCCACGCGTCGTCGGGCGCGGTTCGCGTGTCGCTCGCGGACAAGGTGGCCAACCTGCGCACCATCGTCGCCGATTATCACGAGCTCGGCGAGGCACTGTGGCGGCGGTTCGACGGCGACGCCGACCCGCTCTGGTACTACCGCGGCGTGCTCGCCGTCCTGCGGGAGCGCAGCGACAGCCCGCTGGTGGGCGAGCTGCGCCGTCTCCTCGAGGCGCTCGAGCGTGCGGTCGCGGCAGCGCCGCACCCGCTCCCGGACGCCTACTGGGTCGCCCCGGGCCGCCTGCTGGCGGGCGACTTTCCCGGCGCCTCCGAGAAGCACGAGACGGTCCGCCGGCTGCGGCGCCTGCGCTGGTGCGGCGTCAGTGAGCTCGTGGATCTCACCGCGAGCTTCGAGTGCCGGCGCTCGCACTACCTCAAGCTGCTCGGCGAGGACGTGCGCCACCGCCGGTTTTCGATCCCCGACTGCGAGGTGCCCGAGCCGGAGGGAATGGAGACGATCCTCGCGGCGATCGACGAGAGTCTCGCCGCCGGGCGTGTGGTGTACGTTCACTGCGCCGGCGGCATCGGCCGCACCGGCACCGTGGTGGGGTGCTGGCTGGTCCGCCACGGGATGTCCGGGCCCGACGCGCTCGAGCGGATCGCGGCGTTGCGGACAGGCACGCCGAACGAGTTCTTGCAGTCACCGGGGACCGAGGGCCAGCGCCGATACGTGCTCGAGTGGCGCTGAGAAGGAAGGTGCGAAGATGGCCGAGCCGACCTGGTTGATCTACGGCGCCACCGGGTTCACCGGGCGTCTGGTGGCGGCGGAGGCCGTCCGGCGGGGTCTCTCGCCGATCCTCGCCGGGCGCAACGGCCACGCGGTGTTCGCGCTCGCCGAACAGCTCAAGCTGGCGGCCCGCGTGTTCAACCTCGACACGCCCGAGGACGTGCGGCGCGGCATCGCCGGGGTGCGGATGGTCCTGCACTGCGCCGGGCCGTTCGTCCGGACCAGCACGCCGGTGGTCGACGCGTGTCTGGCGCTGCGCGCCCACTACCTCGACATCACCGGCGAGATCCCGGTGTTCGAGGCGATCCTCGGCCGCGACGGCGAGGCCAAGGAAGCCGGGGTGGCGCTCGTCCCCGGCGTCGGCTTCGACGTCGTGCCGACCGACTGCCTGGCGGCGCTGCTGCTCCAGGACCTCCCCGATGCGGTCAACCTCGACCTCGCGTTCACCGGCGAGCGCGGCTCGTGGTCGGCCGGCACCGTCAAGACCGCGATCGAGGCGATGCCGGGCGCCGGCGCGGTGCGTCGCGATGGCCGTATCGTCGAGGTGCCGCTCGCCTTCGACGTGCGCGACATCGTCTTCTCCTGCGGCCGCCGCACTACGGTCACGGTGCCGTGGGGCGACGTTGCGACCGCCTACCACACCACCGGCATCCCCAACATCCGCGTCTACACCGGCATGTCGCCGCAGCAGATCGCCCAGATGCGCAAGCTCGCCAAGGTCCTGCCGGCGATGCGCGTCACCGCCGTCAAGCGCCTCGCGCAGTGGTGGGTGGGGCGCTCGGTGAAGGGGCCCGATGAGCAGACCCGCGCCACCGCCCGCGCCTACCTGTGGGGACGGGCGTGGAACGAGCGCGGCCTGGCGGTGACGCGGACGATGGAGACGCCCGAGGGCTACACGCTGACCGCGATCGCCGCGGTCGAGTGCGCCGCGCGGGTGCTCGCCGGCCGCGTCAAGCCGGGCGCCTGGACGCCGGCGCGCGCGTTCGGCTCCGGTCTCGCCGAGTCGCTGCCGGGGGTGACCGTCGGCGACATCGTCCGCGGCGTCTGAGAAGACAGGGAACCGGGAACCGGGGACCGGGGACCGGGGACCGGCGACCTCCAACCCTGACTCGCCGCTAGCAACGCCGGGCGATAGCGAGCAGGTCGGCGATGACGCCGTAGGCGGTGGTCTTCAGGTCCGGCGCTTCCTCGGCGAGCGTGATCGTGCCCATCAGGTCGGTGGTGATGCGCAGCACCGACCCGGGGCCGTCGACGTGCGCGAACGGGTGGGAGAGCGGCAGCTCCTGCGCCGTCACGGACGCGGTCGCGCCGTCGCCGGCGCGCTCGACCGCCGCCACCATCTTCACCCTGGCGCCGCGGGCCGCGGCGGTACGCACCCACGCCGCGTCGACCTCGTGCAGGCGCTGCCGCGTCACCGCCTCCGGCGCGAGCTCGACGCCCATCGCCGCGTTGGCGAGGGCGGCGAGCTTGACGGCGGCGTCCCAGCCGTCGAGGTCGAGCGACGGGTCGGCCTCGGCGACACCCAGGCGCTGCGCCTCGGCGATGCCCTCGGCCAGGGAGGCGCCGCGCTCGATCGTTCCCAGCACGACGTTGGTCGTCGAGTTGAGGACGCCGTCGAGGCGCACGATCACGTTTCCGGGCAGGCAGTGCCTCACCAGGTTGAACACCGGCGCGCCGTCCATCACCGCCGCCTCGTGGAGGAACCGGCGACCGTGCGCTGCAGCGAGCGCGGCCAGCTCGCGGTACGCCCACGCCACCGGTCCCTTGTTGGCGGTGACGACGTGAGCGCCGCGCCGGAGCGCCTCGCGCACGTGCGTGATCGCCGGCTCGCCGCGGTCGCGGACGTTCAGCGGCGAGAGCTCGACCAGCACGTCGTAATCGAGGGTGCGGATCGCCTCCAGGGTCGCCGGCGCCGCGCCGCCGAGGCGGCCGGTCGCCTCGCGGCAGCGATCGCACGGCGCGAGGTCGATGCCGCGCTCGTCGGCGAGGGCGCCGTGGGTCGCCGTCGTGATCCCCACCACCGCGACGTCGAGCGCCGCCAGGGCGGGGTAGCGCTCACGGTCGCGGAGGATCTCGGCGAGCGTGCGGCCGACGTTGCCGAAGCCAACGAGCAGCAACCGCAGCGGCGAGCCGGGCCGGCTCACGCCGTCGCGATCTCGGCGATGCCGGTGAGCAACCGGTCGACGTCCTCGCGCGTCGAGTACATCGACATGCCGGTGCGCAGGAGGCCGCCGCGGGCGGCGAGGCCGAGCACCTCGACGGCGCGCGCCGCGTAGAAGTCCCCGTCCCAGACGAACACGCCGCGCTCGCCCAGGTAGCGGGCCACCTCGGTCGGGCTGCGGCCGTCGATGGTGATCGACACCGTCGGCGCCCGGCGCGACGACGAGAAGTCGGTCCCCCACACGGTGACGCCGCGGATCTGCTGCACCTGCGATGCGTAGTACGCCGCGAGCGCGTGCTCCCAGGCGGCGATCCCCTCCATCGCCGAGACGACCCGCTCGCGCATGGTCCCGCCCTCGCCCCACGACGCGATGTACTCGACCGCCGCCTTCACCCCGGCGATCGCCGCGTGGTTGAGGGTGCCGGTCTCGATGCGCGACGGAGCGGTGTCCTCCTGGGTCGACAGGCGGTCGGTGCGCAGGTGCTCGAGCAGCCCCGGCCGCGAGTACAGGATGCCGACGTGCGGGCCGTAGAACTTGTACGCCGAGCACAGCAGGAAGTCGGTGCCGAGGGCGCGGACGTCGATCGGGAAGTGCGGGGCGTAGTGGACGGCGTCGAGCACGAGGACCGCCCCCACCTGCTGCGAGAGACGGCGCGCCAACGCCACGTCGTTGACCGTGCCGAGGGCGTTCGACGCCATCCCGACGGCGACGATCCGCGTCCGCTTGCCGATCTTGCCCGCCATGTCCTCGGGGTTGAGGCGGCCGTCGGGGCGCAGCGCCACCTCCCGCACGACCGCGCCCTTCTCCTCGAGCATCAGCCACGGCCCGCGGTTGGCCTCATGGTCGAGCTGCGTGATCACCACCTCGTCGCCCGCGGCGAGGCGGCGGCCGAGCGCGTGGGCGAGCGCGAAGGTGAGCGACGTCATGTTGGGGCCGAACGAGATCGAGGCCGGCCCGTGGGCGCCGAGGAACGTCGCGACCGTCTCACGGGCGCGCGTGATCAGCGCGTCGGACTCGGCGCTGGTGGCGAACTGGCCGTGGGTGTTGGCGTTGCAGCGCTCGTAGTAGGCGACGACGGCGTCGATGACCGCGCGCGGCACCTGGGTGCCGGCCGGGCCGTCGAGAAACGCCGCCGGCGCACCGTCGACGATCCGCGCGAGCGCGGGAAAGTCGAGCCGGCATCGCTGGTTCTCGGGCTTCGAAAAGGCCATGATCGACACCTCCACCGATCTCGTGAGACGACGACACCTGCAAGCGAGCATAGGAGCTGGACATTCCGCGGTCAAACCGTCCGAGTTTCGCCACCTCCCTGCGCGACGCCAGCTCGGGGCTGGACGCCGGAAGCGAGGGAAAGAGACGTCACCCTGAGCGTACCGAACGATTCCGGCGCGGCAGGAGTACGGTTGGTCTCCGGTCCCTCCCCGTTGCTCTTGACCGGTGGCGGAGATGTGCCACACCATGACGGCGATGGCACGGCAATCCTCCTTTGGAGCGTTCCAGGCCTCCGAGCTGTTCTGCCCGAAGTGCAAGGCGGCGCGCCCGGTGCGCGAGCACCTGCTCCTCGTCCTCCCCACCGGCAACAAGTACGAGTACCGCTGCGCCGTCTGCGCCACCCCGGTCGGCGCCCGCGACGACGGCGACCCCACCGAGTTCCGCTCCATCCTCTCCGGCCCGCGGTCTTGAGCCGGCGACCGGCGACACGAGGCCGCAGCGGTGAGCGCCTCACCCGGGGGAACGACGCGGCTCCTGCGGTCAGGCGGGCAACGGGTCGCCGAGCGCCCGGGCGCCGAACGCGACGACGGAGCCCGCGATCCCGGACTCACCGAGCGGGCGGGAGCGCAGGCTCCCTCCGGCCCCGCCGCGCGACCGCCCTCACAGCTCCGGCGCGCCGGCGGCCGGCTCGCCGGCGAGGCGCACGTCGTCGACGAAGTACGGGGTGTCGCCGAACAGCGACGTCGGGACGCCGCGGTGCTCGGTGTAGTGCAGCACCACGGTCCGGCCGAGCGTTGCCGACACCTTCGCCGCCGCGGCGGGGTCCCGAACGGTGAAGCTCCAGATCACCGGCGCCACGCCGGGCACCGTACTCATCGCCAACTCGCCTTCCCAGGTCTTGGCCAGCCACCCCCTGCGGGAGAGCTTCTGGATCACACCCGAACGCTCCCCGTCCGAGTACGGCCAGTGGAGGACGGCGTAGAGGTAGCCGGCGGCCAGCAGTGCGGCCACGCCGACAGCGAACAGGAGCCAGAGGAGGATGCCGCCGCGCTGCGAGCGGAGCTTTCCGCCGGTCGCGAACTCGCGTGTGCTCATCGTGGCGTGATCGTAGCTGGCGCCTCCGTCACTGGCAAGCCGGCTGCCTGCGAGATCCCGGCCAGGTCGAGGATGAACGCGTACATCAGGGCGGTGTCGTGGTAGCGACGGAAGCGGCCGGAGGCGCCGCCGTGACCGGCCTCCATGTTGGTGCGCAGCAGCACCAGGCTGGAGTCGGTCTTGAGCGCGCGCAGCTTGGCCACCCACTTCGCCGGCTCGAAGTACTGCACCTGCGAGTCGTGCAGGCCGGTGGTGACCAGCAGATTGGTGTAGGCACGCCGCGTCGTCCGGTCGTACGGCGAGTACGAGAGGATGTAGTCGTAATAAGGCTTCTGGTTGGGGTCGCCCCACTCGTCGTACTCGGAGGTCGTGAGCGGGATCGACGAGTCGAGCATGGTGGTGACGACGTCGACAAACGGCACCGCCGCCACCATCCCCTTGAACAGGTCCGGGCGGGTGGTGTAGACGGCCCCCATGAGCAGGCCGCCGGCGCTGCCGCCGAGAGCGAACATGCGGTCGGGCGACGAGTAGTGCTGCGCGGCCAGGAACTCCGCGCAGTCGATGAAGTCGGTGAAGGTGTGCTTCTTGTTGAGCAGCTTGCCGTCCTCGTACCAGCCGCGCCCGAGCTCGGCGCCGCCGCGGACGTGGGCGATAGCGTAGGCGAAGCCGCGGTCGAGCAGCGATAGCCGGGCGACGTCGAAGGTCGCGTCCATGCTGGCGCCGTACGAGCCGTACCCGTACAGCAGCAGCGGGGCGCGGCCGTTCTTGACGAAGTCCTTGCGGTAGACGATCGAGATCGGCACCTTGACGCCGTCGCGCGCCGGGGCCTGCAGGCGCTCGGTGACGTAGGCGGCCGGGTCGAAGCCGCCGACCACCTCGTCGCGCTTGAGCAGCGTCCTCTCGCGCGTGACCATGTTGTAGTCGTAGGTCGACCTTGGCGTGGTCATCGAGGTGTAGCCGAAGCGCAGCACGCTCGTGTCGAGCTCGGGGTTGGCGTCGAGATACGCCATGTACGCCGGCTCGCCGAAGTCGAGCTCGTGCTCGCCGCCACCGGCCCATGGAATCACGCGGACGTGGACGAGCCCGCCCCGGCGCTCGACCGCGACCAGGTGGTCGCGGAAGACGTCGAAGTCGACCAGGTACGCGTCGTCGCGGTGCGGGATCACCTCGCTCCAATGGTCGCGCGAGGTGGCGGTCACCGGGGTCTTCATCAAGCGGAAGTTCTTGGCGCCGTCGTTGGTGCGGATGTAGAAGGAGTCGCCGAAGTGCTCGACGTCGTACTCGCGGTCGCGCTCGCGCGGGAGGATCACACGCGGGCGCCGCGGTCGGGTCGCCGGCGGGGATGAAGCGGACCTCGCTGGCGAGCGTGGTGGTCGAGGGGATGAAGATGTACCGTTTCGACTTCGAGCGTGTCACGTAGCAGCGGTAGGTGTCGTCCTTCTCCTCGTAGACCAGCGTGTCGGCGGCCGGGTCGCTACCCAGAGTGTGACGGTAGACGCGGTACGAGCGCAGCGTGGTGAGGTCCTGCTTGGAGTAGAACAGCGTGCGGTTGTCGGTCGCCGACGTCATGTTCCGGCGCCGTCACGGCTGGGAACGCCCGCGCGATCGCTGCCGGCCGCCGTTGACGGGCACCGGCGTGACGTGCCAGATCTTCTCGGCGTACTCGGCGATCGCGCGGTCGGACGAGAAGTACCCCATGCTCGCCACGTTGCGGATCGCCTTCGCCGCCCAGGCGTGGCGGTCGCCGAACAGCCGGGCGACGCGTTCCTGGGTGTCGAGATAGGCGCGGAAATCGGCGAGGTGCATGTAGAAGTCGCCGCGCTCGAGCAGCGACGACCAGATGTCGCGGAGCATCCACTGGTCGCCGCCGACGAAGACCCCGTCGCGCAGGTCGTCGAGCACGCCGGCGAGCTCGCGATCCTCGCGGTAGCAGCGCCACGGGTCGTACCCCTGGGCGCGGGTGCGCTCCACCTCCTCGACGGTCAACCCGAAGATGAAGATGTTCTCGTCGCCGACCGCGTCGCGGATCTCGACGTTGGCGCCGTCGAGGGTGCCGATGGTGAGCGCGCCGTTGAGGGCGAACTTCATGTTGCCGGTGCCCGAGGCCTCCTTGCCGGCGGTGGAGATCTGCTCGGACAGGTCGGCGGCGGGGATGATCTTCTCGGCCAGGGTGACGCGGTAGTCCGGCATGAAGACGACGTGCAGGCGCCCGGCGACGTCATCGTCGCGGTTGACGACGTCGGCGAGCGAGTTGATCAGCTTGATCACCAGCTTGGCCATGCGGTAGGCCGGCGCGGCCTTGGCGGCGAAGATGAACGTCCGCGGGGTCACCGGCGCCCGGGGCTTCGCCTTGATGCGGCGGTAGAGGGCGATGATGTGCATCGCGGCGAGAAGCTGTCGCTTGTACTCGTGCAACCGCTTGACCTGGACGTCGAACAGCGAGGCCGGATCGACGTCGATGCGGCAGCTCGCGCGGATCTCGCGGGCGAGCTCGCGCTTGTTGGCGAGCTTGATGGCGAGGAACTCGCTCTGAAAGCCGGGGTCGTCGGCGTGCCCCAACAGCTCGTGCAGCCGGGAGAGGTCCGACCGCCAGCCGTCGCCGATGCGCCGCGAGATCGCCTCGGCGAGCCGCGGGTTGCACGTCATCAGCCAGCGCCGCGGCGTGATCCCGTTGGTGATGCTGACGAAACGCTCCGGCCACAGCTCGGCGAAGTCGCGCACCAGCCGCTTGGTCAGCAGCTCGGTGTGCAGCTTGGCGACGCCGTTGGTGTGGTGGCTGCCGACGATCGCGAGGTGGGCCATGCGGAACCGCCGGTCGCCGTCCTCGTGGACCAGCGACATGTGGCGCATGCGCTCGATGTCGCCGCCGAACCGCCGGCTCGCCTCCTGGAGGAAGTGGCTGTTGATCTCGTAGATGATCTGCGCGTGGCGCGGCAGCAAGTGCTCGAAGAGCGCCACCGGCCAGGTCTCGAGCGCCTCGGGGAGCAGCGTGTGGTTGGTGTAGCCGCAGCTTGCCACCACCAGCGGCCACGCCTTCGCCCACGGCAGCCCGGCCTCGTCGATGAAGAAGCGCATCAGCTCGGCGACGGCGAGTGCGGGGTGGGTGTCGTTGAGCTGGATCGCCACCTTCTCGGGGAACAGCGACCAGTCGGCGTCGTGGCGGCGGCGGAACCGCTTGATGATGTCGCGCACCGAGCACGCCACCAGGAAGTACTCCTGCAGCAGTCGCAACTGGCGGCCGGCCTCGGCGGCGTCCGAGGGGTAGAGCACCTTGGTGATTGCGTCGACGCGCTCGCGCGCCGCTACCGCGCGCAGGAAGTCGCCTTGCGAGAAGACCTCGAGGTCGAAGTCCTGCGGCGACTCCGCCCGCCACAGCCGCAAGATCGCCACGGTCGGGGTGCCGAAGCCGGCGATCAGCACGTCGTGCGGCACGCCGGAGAAGGTGTTGCCGCTCACCCAGCGGGCCCGGCGGCCGTGGCCGCTGTGGCGCTCGACGTGGCCGCCGACCGGCACCGGCACCTGCAGGTCGGCGCGGTGAATCCCCCAGACGTGGCCGCCGCGCAGCCAGGTGTCCGGGCACTCGTGCTGCCAGCCGTCGCGGATCTCCTGGCGGAAGGTGCCGTAGTCGTAGCGCAGGCCGTAACCGATGGCGGGGATGTCGAGGGTGGCGAGCGACTCCATGAAGCAGGCGGCGAGCCGCCCGAGGCCGCCGCTGCCGAGCCCGGCATCCGGCTCCTCTTCGAGCAGGCTGCCGAGGTCGAGGCCGAGCGAGCTCATCGCCTCGCGCGCGACGTCGAGCTGGCCGGTGGCCACCAGGTTGTTGTGCAGCGCGCGGCCGAGCATGTACTCCATCGACAGGTAGTACACGGTCTTCGGCTTGACCCGGCGGTAGGCGCGCTTGGTGGCGTTGGCGCGATCGACGAGCTGCTCGCGCACGGTGAGCGCGAGCGCGGCGAACTGATCGGCGCCGGTCGCCTCGTCGAGCTCGAGGCCGCGGAGATAGCGGAGGTTGTGGAGGAACCGTTGCTTGAATGCGCGTGCTCGACGAGACGGTGCGAGAGCTTCCTGTACCCAGCGTGTCCCCCTTGCCCGCGGTCCTGAAAACGATTTCACTCCGGGGCAGGTGGGCATTATACGACGCTACACTGACGTCTTCGCGGCGTGGAAGCCGGCCGCGGACGAAGGGATACCGATGAAGATCACGGTGTTGGGTGCAGGGCGGGTCGGTCACGCGATCGTGCGTGACCTCGCCGGCGAGTTCACGGTGACGGCGGTGGACGCATCGGCGGCGGCGCTCGACCGTCTGGCGAAGGCCGGCAACGTCGCTACCGTGACCGCCGATCTCGCGGACGGCCGGGCGGTGACCAAGCTGGTCGCCGACGCCGACCTGGTGGTGGGCGCGGTGCCGGGGTTCATGGGGTTCGCCACGCTCGCGGCGGTCATCGAGGCCGGCAAGGACGTGGTCGACATCTCGTTCTTCCCGGAAGACCCGTTCCGCCTCGACGGCGAGGCGCGCCGCCGCGGCGTGCGCGCGATCGTCGACTGCGGCATCGCCCCCGGCTGCTCGAACCTGTTCGCCGGCCGCCTCGGGGCGAGCTGGGAGCGGATCGACCGCTTCGCCTGCCTGGTCGGCGGTCTGCCCGTCGTGCGCAACTGGCCGTGGGAGTACAAGGCGCCGTTCTCGCCGATCGACGTGATCGAGGAGTACACCCGCCCGGCGCGCCTGGTCGCCGGCGGGGTCCAGGTGACGGTGGCGCCGCTCTCCGACGTCGAGCTCGTCGACATCCCCGGCGTCGGCACCCTCGAGGCGTTCAACACCGACGGGCTGCGCACCCTGCTGCGCACCGTGCAGGTGCCGTTCATGGTCGAGAAGACGATGCGCTACCCGGGTCACGCCGAGAAGATCCGCCTGCTCAAGGACAGCGGTCTGCTCGACGAGGAGCTGGTGGATGTCGGCGGCACCAAGGTGCGGCCGCGCGACGTCACCGCGCGCGCGCTGATGGCGGCGTGGCACCTCGGTGAGGACGAGGAAGACGTGACGGCGATGATCGTCACCGCGGAGGGCGTCCGCGCCGGCCGCCCGGTGCGCTGGCGCGCCGACCTCGTCGACCGCTACGACCCCGTCGGCAAGGTCACCTCGATGGCCCGCACCACCGGCTACACCTGCACCGCCGCGGTGCGCCTGATGGCGCGAGGGCTATGGAAGGAGCCCGGCATCGCCCCGCCCGAGCTGCTCGGCCGCGAGCAGGCGTGCCACGACTTCATCCTCGCCGACCTCGCCCGCCACAACGTGGTGTTTCATCAAAAGGAAGAGGCGATACCCTCGCGGTAGCCCGGGCCACGCGGCCCGGTTCCCTCCCCCGGCCGGCCGCCTGGCGAGCGCGGCCCGCCTCCGGTCCCCTCCCCCCGGCCGGCCGCAGGCCGGACGCGGGGGAGGGCTAGGGTGGGGGGCAAGAAACTCCCTCATTTCGCCCGCGAGCCTCTGGTTTCCTTTCGCCACCGCGGGTTTTCTTTTGCCCTGCCCTAACGGGGCGTATCTCGCGCGGCGGGACCCCGCCCGCCGCGCTCGATAGCGCCGGCGGTGGCGACCGAGAGGAAGGCCGAGGAGCGGCGGGGCCCCTCGCTGTTCCCGCCTCGCTCCGCTCGCGTCACCCTGCTGCGCGACGGTCGTCAGCTCCGCGAGTCGGGCCATCGACACCCCACCGCTCCTCGGCCACTCGGTGCCCGCCACCGCCGGCGCGATCGCCCCTCCAGGGCATGGGCGGGTTTGCCCCCACCCCCCCGCAGCGCCACGTGCTCGCGCTTTCACTGGTCCTGCCTAACGTCTATGAAATGAAATGGTGAGATGGCGAAACGCGGTACCAAAGTTGGCCGATTGTGAGCGGTGGCACGACCACCAAGCAAGCAGCCCGTCGCCGTGTCAGCTTGAACGCCTTTCGGCGTCTAGCCTACGCTAACGGACCTGCCTTCTGTAGGCTGCAGCGCTCGCATAGCAGCTGGACGTTTCGTTCGGTCTTGGAGCCGCCTTTCGCGACGGGGATGAAGTAGTCGTACTCGGTGCGCTAGGGTTCGCGTTCTCCGCCGTCCTCTAATCGCCGGAGCGTCGCCTCGTCCCAAAGCAGAACCCCCCGCTCGCGCGCAAGCTTGGCCGCCTCGATAGTGACTCCGGAAGTCGATACCAGGAGAACCTGGGCATAACGGCCTGGGGGAAGTACACCAAGTAGTTCCCGAACCACGTCCACCCCGACCGGGCGGGAGTGGTCCTTGCACTGGACGAGAAGCTGCTGAGCGATTCCTACCTCATCGACTCGCCCCGCCATAAGGTCGATTCCGCCGTCGTAACTTTTCGGGGTGTGATCGACACTCCATCCGCGAGCTGCGAGGAGTGCTGCGCACCTCTGCTCCAGTTCAACGCCCGTGACATCTCGCGGTGGTTCCTCTGTCAGTCTCGGTTCCGTCGCCAACCCAAACAGCCCGAGCAGTTCGCGGCGGTTGAGGGTCGTCCCGAGGTCGAGGCACACGTCGTCGACTACCTGTTTGAACAGGAGCTCCTTCGACGCAAGAACGGCCTGGATTCGCTCTTCGATTGTACTGGTGCAGACGAATTTGAACACCGTCACAGGGTAGATCTGTCCAAACCGGTGGGCTCTGTCCTCTGCCTGACGCTCCCATGCCGGATTCCACCACCGGTCGAACAGGAACACATAGGTTGCGTCCTGGAGGTTCAGCCCAACCCCGCCGGCCTTCAGAGACAGAACCAGCACTTTATGACGTTGCTCGCGCTTGAAGTCCGCGATCACCTCATCGCGCTCGCGTGGGGACTGCGCTCCAGTTATCAGTAAAGGCTCGAATGCCGCCAGCCGTTTGGCTATCGCCTCGACGCCAAACACCGAATCTGTGAACTGTGAGAAGACGAGCGCTCGATGCCCCTGGCCCACCAGGGTCTGCATCCGATCAGCGACCTCCTCTAACTTGCTGGAATCACCAGTACGCGGGTCGAAGTTGCAGATCTGCTTGAGCCGCGTGATCAGAGCGAGAACATGCTCTACCTTGATCTTCTCGCCAAATTCCCGCAACTGGACCACGCCGGTAGTTTCCGCTTCCCGATACGACACCTCCTGGTGCTGCGACAAGCCCACGATCAGCTCGATCACGTGTTTTGGCGGAAGTTCCTGCATCACCTCGGATTTTCTGCGCCGTAGCTGAAGGTCGCGATGCCGGGCGAGGAGGTACGGTGCCTGTAGGGAGGCTGGGCTGTAGGACTGGGGGACCATGTCAACGAACTCAAGAATGGACAGCAGGTCCTCGACACGGTTTTCGAGCGGCGTCCCAGTCAATGCCCAGGAGCGCTTGCGACGCAGGCACTTGACAGCGCGGCTAGTCTCGGCATCACTGTTCTTGATTCGCTGCGCCTCGTCCAGCACCACAACATCCCAGAGCTTCGTGCGAAGTGGCGACTCTGAGCCGGAGCCCAGGTCAACCCGCAGGGTTTCGTAGCTCACCAGCAGGACGTGAGCAGGTGCACGCCACTGCCAGGTCCTGTCCTGAGTGGGGCCCCGAACAATCAACGCACGAAGCTCGGGAGCCCAAAGCCCGACCTCCCGCCGCCACTGGTCCAGCAGGCTCGCCGGAACGACGACGAGAACGGACTCAACCTGACGCTGGATGCACAGTACCCGCAACGCAGCAATGACCTGGACGGTCTTCCCCAAACCCATGTCGTCAGCCAAAAGGAGTCGGTCGCGGGACAGTAGTTGGCGTACGCCGTCCATCTGGAACGGTCGCAGTGGGCCGGGCCACTCGAGGACTGTGCTGCCAGGGCCGAGCAACCGATCAAGAGGCAGCGCGAGGAGCGACCGCAACCTCTGGACCAGGGACGGGCCAGAAACACATGGGCCAGGCGAATCGAGCGCGGGTGACCCTTGTGTCCCGGCGTGTGGGACACCGCTGGGCCGAGGCCCTGGAGTGTCGCTGGTAGGCGCTGTGGTCGGGCCTACCGCCGTCACCGCCTCCGGCAGCGCCGGCCCCAAGGCGGGAAGGAACTGAGGTGGGTCTGGGGAAGTAGCCGCCACGATTACGACTTCGCGTGCAGCCCGGGGTGAAGATCGATGGGGAGCAGTGCCGCGCTCCCATCACGGTAGGCGGCCGTCCGACGAGCCACGCCAGCCATCTTGCAGGCCGTTTCCCGCGAGCCAGCCACCACGAGCGCATCATGGCGATTGGCGGTAAACCTCGTCGAGACCAAGGTGAGCACGATCGAATGGTTCCAACAGGAGGATTACCAGAGCGATGAGTGCATCGAGCAGCCTGCGGGCACGGTCATCGCTAGGCGGCGGTTTGTTGGCCCAGAAGAGGTGGATAGTCCCGTTAGCAGCCTCCTCACGCTGAGCACCAGCCTCGGTGTCTGACAGCGTGGCCGGCAGCACGCGACACAACGGGACCTCCACGATGAGACTGTCTTCGAAAACCCGCGAATCCACCTCATCCGCGTGTGCGAGTACGAGGTCTGGCTTCGTCAAGCACCCCGCGAATAGGACCTCTGCCATCGCCACAACGGAGCGCTGTGGGGGTCTCCGGTCCGCCACAGAAACTTCGAGGCATCTCCACCCTCGAGAAGCAGAAGTCGAGGGGCTCGCCCCTCTCGTCGACGGTCAGCAGCGCTCCCCGCAAGGCGTCGCCGCCCTCCTTTTCGGCAAAGCACAGAAACGCCGCCGCTCCCAGTTCAGGGTCGCTCTGCAGCTTACGAAAAGGCACCGGCATCGCCCTAGACCTCCCGAGTCTCGTCCTGTTGATCCTCGTTGTTTTCCAAGGGTTTCTCGAGGTCTGCGTCCTCCTCCATGCTCTGCGTTGCCTAGTGGGTGAGCAGGTCTCGAGACTGCCCGGGATAGAGGCGGGCGAGGTCCCACTCGCAAATCCACCTGCGCACGTAGGTGCGCATCCTTCGGGTCAAGGAAGGCTCCGGCCACGGAACATCTGGTGGTTGCCAGTCGTAGGCTTTCCCGGTCGAGCACCTTCAATCGCTTATAGCTCTCATGCAAGACATCTGTGGAGGGCGGGTCGAGAATCATCATCTCACTCTCCAAGATGGCCATTACCCCCTCTGCCAGCGAGGCGACCACGAGGTCCTCTGGCTTGCCCTTGCGCAGTCATTCTTGGGCCGACCTGGTCCCGATCTCCCCGTTCGACAATCACTCTCTGGACAAAGTCATCGACCAGGGATGCAACCGCCAGCACGCCAGGGATTCCGTCATTATGCGCCCCGCCCCAACCAACGTCCTAGCTCAGCATACGACCTTGCCCGCTGAACCCGCCCGTAGCTCCCGAGCGAGCTCGACCTCGTCAAGGAGGACCACCCAGCCCTGAGAGCCCGCCGCCAGAATCAGTCGGCTCACGAACACAATGCGCTGGACTGCAAGTTCCTTGACTGGAACTGCCTTCACTACATCGGTAGTGCCTTGCTTGATCTTCTTCAGCCCATCCTTGATGATGGCGAGGCGTGGACGATCCCCCGACCAGAAGTTCCTGATGGACTCCTCGGTATCGGCATACCCGGCACTCATCCGCTCATGGACCATCAGGGAGGCCGGGAACACTTCGGGCTAGTTTGCTCTCCGCCGAGTTCGCCCAGAGAACGAGGTCTTCATACTCCGGCGAGTTCTTGAGGGAGAGAGCAATCTCGTGGACTGCCTGGCCATGGTGGTGAGGCACCGCAGCCGCCTCCACCGCCGCTCGGAAGACCCTCAACGGGTCGGGAAAGAGCGCCGTCTCCTTGCTGATCACCACGTGGCTGCAGACAAAGTTGTTCTGGAGAGCGAGCTCCTTTAGGTACCCCAGCAAGTGCGACTTGCCCGCTCTTCCGAACCCGGCCCCAATCAGTAGGCCGGGGACTTGCCTCCCCTGCAGTGCTTCGGGTTTGACCTTCTTCAGTAGATCGAGGAAGGTTGCTTCAACACGCACATGGCTGCTGCCGAGGTGCTTCACTGCATCCCGGTTGGGAACGCCGCTTCGGAGCGCTTCGATAGCCCGGCGGCAGGTCACTCTCTCGTCGTCGTGGCTCATACCTCCACCCTCCTCCGCAGTTGACAGACGGATCATTGAGGCCAGAGGATTCACGAGGGTCCTGTCGCTAACCTCCTCGGCGACACGAAAATATAGCGCCTGGTACCTTGCAAGTCCGCGCTTGGTCTCTTCAGGCAGGTGGAACTTCGAGTCTGGCAGGACTGCAACCAGGCATCCCTCCATCCGGTCGGTCTCGTCGATGAGCTGTCTCTGAACTCCTCGGCGTCAAGGAAAGCAGGGGCCGAGTAGAAGACCAGGCCATCCTTGGGGTTCTTGGGGACAGACAGGCGCCGGACGTCGAGTAGTACAACGACACCCGGCGGACCAGCAAGACGGACCCAGCGCAAGGCCGATTGAAGCATGAACCTGGCATTGGCTCTGTTGATCTTGGCGCATATTTGAAATGGCTTCATTGGGCCAATTGGTTTCACACGGCCCGTAAGCCAATCTACCAATGAACTTGACGCAGTGTCGGAAGCCGGTCCCCCGGCCAGAGCATTCAAACACAGGTGAGTCATGGCGATGCGAAAGTCCTTCGCCAACCTCCGCTCGGTGATACGCGCTTCCCGACCCTCGGCCTGATCTCATTGTGAACTAAGCCCGGGTCGAGGTTGTTCGAAGCGCCGATGCGAACGTGAAGTGGCTCGTTCCCCGGGTCGGGCTCGCGGTAGTGGAGCTCCAGTGCAATCTTGATTACGACGCGCTCCGCAAGCTCGCGCCAGGGAATAGCCTCGGCGACGCGGAAGAACACCTCTTCGATGAGATGCACCCTCGTGTGGGCTGCGTCAATGCTGACGGTGATGTACCCAAGGTCTCTGGCACGGCGGGTGAGCCCATCCATGAGCGCAAGGAAGGTGCTGTCGTCCAACGCAACGGGATACTTGATTGCCGCGCCGCCGTGTCGAATGAAGGTTTCGAGATACTCCCGCCCGACGAACGACAGCCAGTCTTCCAGATGCATCGCTGGGCCGAGCAACTCCGCTGGGCTACCCACGTCCGGCCTCCTGGAATCGGATTCCGTAGTACGTCACGAGCTCCCCATCGGGCGCCATGAACCTAAAGGTCTTGCCTCCCTTTGTTCCAGCGGAGACTGGAAGGTTCACCCTTGCGCCATTCTTCGTTCTTTCGATGCCGCTGCGATCGAGTTGGAAAAGGTCACGGCAAAAGTCCATCTCGTCGTAGTCGGTCCCTAGTCCTGGCAGCAGCGTCAAGGCCTCGTAGACTCTCGCGAGCGCCTCGGTCCTGCCTGGTTCCCTGCCCAGGCCGAGAAGGCGATACGCTCTGTATAGCACCTCCAGGAAGCGCTCGCTGGGGAACCGGGGTTTCTTGCCCTGGAGGTTCTTCAGTTCTGCAACGAGGTGAGTTGGCCGCAGTCGTGCGACCTTTCGGCGATCCACCTTGATGGCACGCTCCCCGGGGATGACTCGTAGGACGACAGGGAAGACGATCAGACGCCGGTCTTGCGCCCGCATGCTTAGCCCCTGGCTGGCGGCGAATGCCTGAAGCTCGCCCTCATACTGCGTCGCCAGGTAGGCCTCCTCCTCGGGTGGACCGAACGGCCAGGCGGCCCTCGCTACGTCAAGGTCTCTCTGGGCCGCTGACAAGAGGGCCGGGACGCGCTCGCTGGTTCTCCTAATCCTGCCGATGTCGCCCTCCACTGCGGCTTTGTGGAGCTGTCTGGTCGCACTGGTAAGAGCTGCCAGGGCTTTCAAGGCTATTGCGGCTTCGCGTTCAACCAATGCAAACCCCTCTTCGAATGTACTCACTCTCTACCTCCTTGATCGCTCCCATTCCTGCTCAAGGCCACCTGCGTCACACTGGCGGCCATCTCCGGACACAGCAATGACCTGGCGTTGGCGTGGGGACGATTGAGTTCAGCAGATTCCTCCGATCGCTGTCCAACCCTCTACTATGATCCAACTCTTCGGGTCCGCCGTGGCTTGAGGGCTCACGTTCGCGTCAAGATATGGCAGTTTATCAGGAGCAGCGACCGCAACCCTCGGAGGGCAGGATCTTCCAGGTCCCCTGGGGAACTCCCACGTGTGCATACCCTGCTCCCCTCAGTCCCCGGCAGGACCTCGGCGTCAGGCCCATTCAACGCCTCGGTGTTACCTTCCGCTCCTGGCACGGCGTCGGCAGACTCGCGATTGCTGCGATTTCGGGGCTCACTCACACGGCCTGCACACTCGCCGTCTACGCTTCACCGCTCCGGTTACCCTCGCGGCGCAAGACTCGCTCCCGGCTGGCGGCCACTCTTGGCCGGACTGCCCGGCGTCAACTACACGCCGCACAGGTGCAATAGTCGCTGGGCACCGGACGGGCTTCCACCCGCAGGGCTCCCCTAGAGAGTTTTTGAGCGACCCTTCCATCTATGTCATCTCCTCGCCCTTCTCCAGGCTTCCCCTGGCGCACGCCAAAGCCGTATCTAGCCGAACGAACCTATCGTGCGGTTGAGGAAAGGGCCGTGTCGCTTACCGGCCACGATCACGACTCCGCAAGATCCCTACCTGGCCCAGCTCCCCGCCTTGACCCGCACTGCGGCGAACTGCCGGAGTATCCTGAAAGACCAAGGAGCGACGCCAATGCCGATTGCCCGTCCAAGCTCTGGCTGGCTGGTCTTCGCTGCGGCCCTGCTGTTCGCGCCGAACCCCCTGATGGCCCAATCGGCGGAAGATGCTCTCAAGGCATACAACTCCGGAGACTACGCCCGGGCGCTCGAGATCGTCTCTCCGCTGGCCGACGCCGGCGACACGAAGGCGCAAGTCATCCTCGGCACCATGTACATCGCAGGCAGGGGCGTGCCGAAGGACCCCGTCAAGGGGTGCCTCCTGCTTCGGTCGGCGGCGGAGCGCGGTGATGCGGTGGCGCAGTATCGACTGGGTGCGGCGTTGTCGCAGGGCGTTGGGGGCACGCGCGACCTTGCAGAGGCGGCGCGCTGGATCGAGAAGTCGGCCGAGCAGGGTTACCCCGACGCGCAGTTCAAGATCGGTCTCATCTACCAGCACGGCGACGGCGTGGCGCCCGATGCCGCCAAGGGCGTCGAGTGGCTGCGGCGGGCCGCCGAACGTGGGCATGCGGACGCCCAGGTACGCCTCGCCGCCGCCCTCGAGGTTGGTGCAGGCACGGAACGGAACATAGGCGAGAGTGTCCACTGGATGGAGAAGGCGGCGATGCAAGGTCATCCCGTCGCGCAATACTCCCTGGCCGTGGCGTACCACTTCGGACGAGGTATCGCCAAAAAAGATGAGGAGAAGGCCTACTTCTTCGCGGGGCTTGCCGCGCTGCAGGGCGAGGAGGCGGCGGCGGAGCTTCGGGATGAGATCGCCGGGTCGCTCGCTCCCGCGCGCCTGGAGGAGGTCAAGAGCCTCCTCAAGGAAGCCGCGCCCCTGTTCGTGACGAAGAGCGATCCGGCCTCGCCTACGCCCACTGAGCCGCCGGGCCAGCCGAGCGGAGGGTAACCAAGGGCTGTGAACGCTTAGACCTTCAGGCCCGGCTGAGTTGACTAACGGGCGAGGGCCGAGCAAGGGGCGCCTCTCAGTCGCGCCGGGCCAGGGCGGTGAAGGATGGGTACCGGATCCCTATGCAATTTGTGGCGCCGCTTGCGTTAGGCAAGTAAGCCGGACCTACCCTTCCCCTAGCCCAATGGACGGGTGGCGGGGAAGGCTGCAAGGGCGGCGCGAGTGCCACCCGCCGTGCTTTTCTCGGCCCGACCGCCCCTCATTCCTCTTTTCGGACGCCCTTGAACGGGTCGGCGTCCCGCTTCTGGTCGATGAACTGGCCGGAGTTGGTGTCGCGCTTGGTCCAACGATCGTTCGTCGGGTTGTAGACCTGGGACCGGTCGCGAACTGCGCCGTGCCGGTGTCCGTCACCAGTTGGTGGGTTTTTCGCCATGGTGGTTACCTCCTTTCTCTCGAGCCCTCAAGGGCGAGGGCCTCGAGCTTCTTCTCAAATGCTGAGAGCACTCTTGCCGTGACGTACCGCGGGTTGGTCTCGTGGATGGCCCGCGCAACGACGGTGGCGTCAGGGGCCGCCAGCACGCTTCCGGCGACGAGCTCCAGCATGACGGCGAGTCCCCAGACGGTCGGAACGCCCGCGGTCGCGCAGGCAGCGCGGAGCGCGCGGTCATTGGTAATGCACGCCCAGTTGTTGTCCCGCGCTAGGATGAGGCAGATGCGGTCGTCGAACGCCAGGCGGCCGCGCTTCGCGCCGGCCTCAATCAGCTCTTCGAGGTTTGCCTCGCAGACGACCAGCCCGAGACGCCCGCACTCGGTGGCGTCCACTTGATCGACTTTCTCGAGAACCGCCGTCGGAACGTGGACTGGAGCGACATGGCGGGCGACCAGGGTCAGGATGTAGGTGTCCGTATTGGCGTAGTCGATCAGGACGTTGGCATCGACGACGAACGGACGAGGACGCTTACTCACCTAAAGGTGCTCCGCCCACACCTTCGACAGCTCTCGCATTTCTTTGAGCGGCAGGCGCAAGATCTCGGCGCCGCGGGAGAGGGAAATCGCGCCGGTTTCCACGGCCTTCCTTACCAGTCGTGAGAGACGGTCCTCACGGAAGTCACTGCGCGACAGGACATCGGGCTCGCCGGCCCGAGATGCCTCGGGAAAGCTTGCCTGGTAGGCGCTCGCCGCGAGCGCTTCCGGCTCCTCGTCCCGCAGCAAGGTCCGGCCGGTCTCGCGGCGGTACTCCTTCTGGAAGAGGTGCCACACGTTGACGTCCTGCCCTGCGCGCTCGGACAGCCGGTACAACACGGTCTTGTAGCTCACCCGGAAGATCCGCTTGACCTTGAGAACCCGTTCCACCAGTGGCAATCCTGCCGTCTCCGCCCACTTCTTGAAGAACGTCCCTTCCGGCATGAGGAAACACGCGGCGAAGACATTCGCCTCCTGCTCGGATCGCTCTTCCTCCTGCATCGCATCGGCGCCGTAATCGTCCGCGTGCAGCACCAGGTGGCCGAGTTCGTGCGCGGCGGTGAAGATCCAGCGTTCGACGGAGATCCGCTCCCACGTGTTGACGACGATGGCGGGTCCGCCGTCCCCGGGTCCGACCGATAGACCAAAGAACTCGTTCGTCGCGAG
Organism: uncultured Acidobacteriota bacterium; assembly: GCA_963725705.1. GTDB lineage: Bacteria > Acidobacteriota > Thermoanaerobaculia > Thermoanaerobaculales > Thermoanaerobaculaceae > CAVRZJ01. Next base: position 176,793 of record CAVRZJ010000006.1, read on the forward strand.
CTTGATCGAGAAGACCTTGATGCCCTTCGCCTCGAGGAGGCCGCAAACGTCGCGGATCGGCTCTTCATCGCCGACACCGAAGGCGTCGCGGACGCGGGCAGCCGCGTTCCTCGCTCGTCCCAGGCCGGTCCCCCGGCCGGCGACCGAATGCGACGCCAACGCGTACACCTCCCGGTCGGGCAGGAGGTTCTCGAGCTCGTTGAAATCTGAGAGCCAGCGGCTCACGTCGGCGAGAATCTGCTCGCGCGTGTTGAGCCGGCGCAGCGAGCGGAACCGGACATGGCGCAACTCGATGACCGGGGTGACCAAGGCCGCGAGCGAAACCCCGAGCGAACCGGCCAGTGCCTGCAGGGTGTCGACCCGAGGCACCGATTCCCCAGTCTCGATGTTCCGGTAACCGGGTCGCGAGATGCCGGCCGCCGTTGCCAGTTGCTCCTGGGTCATACCCTTCGTCTCCCGCCAGCGTCGCAAGTTCCTCCCGATGTCGTCCCGTGCCATCGGCTCGCCCTCCTGTCCACAAGATAAGTGCTTTATCGGAAACAGTCAATATGATAAGTATTCTGATCTTCGTGTCATGATAGGTGCCTGGACCAACGATCATAACGATCCTTGGAAGAGTCGGCGGTTGGGCGCACTGTCAAGCGACAAGTGAGAGTGCCAGCCCCAACGATCATGACGATCTCGATGCTGGTCGTATGATGTGGCGAGGGAATCGAGCGCCGGTAGAATCGGCGGCACGGAGGACAACCGAGTGAATCCAGCACTCGTAGCGGGCGCCTTCGGAGTGGTCGGCTTCGGTCTCCTCGCGGCGGCGGGCGCGGGAGCGTACGGGACGCTCCGGCTGAAGCGGACCGGCACCCGGTCGCGAGCCGTCGTGAAGGAGCTCAAGGCGCGCGACCTCAGGATCAGGGCGGCCAACGAGCCCGTCTCCGACGACACGGTGTTCGCTCCCCTGTTCGAGTTTACGACCCCGGACGGCCGCACCTGGAGCGTGGAGGGCAACGCGTCCTCCCCACCCCGTCACGCCGTGGGAGACGAGGTGGTCGTGCTCTACGACGCCGCTGATCCGGCTGGTGCACGGGTCGAGAGCTTCGCCGGCCTGTGGCTGGGTCCGATGCTGGCGGCCGCCGGCGGCGGGGCTGCGTGCGCCGTCGCGCTCGTTCTCATCATCCTGGGCGAGTAGCGTCCCGCCACGGTGTCGAGCGGAGGGGCGCGGCCCTGCCGGGGGGTGGAGGGCAAATACCGCCCATGCCCTGGAGGGGCGATTGCGCCGGCGGTGGCGAAAGGAAACCAGAGGCTCGCGGGCGAAATGAGGTAGGTGTCTCGCCCCCCACCCTAGCCCTCCCCCGCGTCCGGCCTGCGGCCGGCCGGGGGGAGGGAACCGAGCCGCACGGCGAGTGCAGATCTCGGCTGGGCTGCAGCAGAAGGAGAGCGCGGCAAACCCTGGGTGGCGATAGGATCCGTAACCTCCAAGCTGCGAGAGACGTATTGACACCGTGGCGAAGGCCCTGCCCGATCGAGGTGTCGCAGAAGGCGCTGCCGCGGCCGTGTGCCGCGGGCTGGTCAAGCGCTACGACGACGTGGTGGCGGTGGCCGGGCTCGACCTCGAGGTGCAACGCGGCGAGTGCTTCGGGCTGCTCGGCCCCAACGGCGCCGGCAAGACCACGACGGTGGAGATCCTCGAAGGGCTGACCGCGCCCGACGCCGGGGTGGTGGAGGTGCTCGGGCAGCGCTGGGGGCACGGCGACGACCGCGCCCTGCGCGAGCGCCTGGGCGTGCAGCTCCAGGAGACGCAGCTCGCCGACAAGCTCACCGTGACCGAGACGCTGCGCCTGTTCCGCAGCTTCTACGCGCGCGGGCACGCAGTCGGCGAGGTGATCCGGGCCACCGGCCTCGAGGAGAAGCGCAACGCTCGCGTCGGCAAGCTCTCCGGCGGCCAGCGGCAGCGCCTGGCGCTGGCGTGCGCGCTGGTCTCCGACCCCGAGCTGCTGTTCCTCGACGAGCCGACCACCGGGCTCGACCCGCAGGCGCGGCGCGCGGTGTGGGAGACGGTGGAGAAGTTTCGCGCCGCCGGCGGCACCGTGCTGCTCACCACCCACTACATGGAGGAGGCGGCGCGCCTCGCCGACCGCGTGGCGGTGATGGACCACGGCCGGGTGATCGCCCTCGGAACGCCCGCCGAGCTCGTCGCCTCGCTCGGCGCCGACCAGATCGTCGAGTTCCGCGCCGCCGGAGAGGTGGCGGCGGAGCGGCTGCGCGACCTGCCCGGTGTGCGCTCGGTCGACCGCAAGAACGGCGACTTCATGCTCTCGATCGTCAACATCGGCGAGGCGCTGCCGGCGCTGCTCGGCGAGCTCGAGCGGCAGCGCCTGCGCCTCGACACGCTCCAGACTCATCAGGCCACCCTCGAGGACGTGTTCGTCCATCTCACCGGGAGGGTGCTGCGCGATGAGTGAGGTCCGGCCTGCCGCCGAGGGCGGCCTCGCCCGCATCCGCTGATCGAGCTGACCCGCGTGCGCGTGCTCGAGTTCGTGCGCGAGCCCGAGGCGGTGTTCTGGGTGTTCGTGTTCCCGGTGCTGCTGGCGTTCGCCCTCGGCATCGCCTTCCGCAACAAGCCGGCCGAGCAGGGTGCACGTCGCGGTCGTCGGCCGGTCCCGCGCGCCGCCGCGGTGACCGCCCTGCTGCGCCGGTGACGAGTCGCTCGCCGTCGAGGTGGTGGACGCGGACGCGGCCGCCCGTGCGCTGCAGAAGGGCAAGGTGGACGGTCGTCGTCGCGGCGGCGCGCCGCCGCCGGCACGCCGCCGACGGTGACCTACCGCTTCGACCCGACGCGCGCCGAGAGTCGCGCCGGACGCGGCTCGCGGTGGACGCTGCGCTGCAGCGCGCCGCCGGTCGCCATGACGCGGTGGCGACCCGCGAGGAGAGCGGTGACGGAGATCGGCTCGCGCTACATCGACTTCCTGATCCCCGGGCTCGTCGGGCTCAACCTGATGGGGAGCGGCATGTGGAGCGTCGGCTTCGCCGTCGCCACCGCGCGCAACCGAAAGCTGCTCAAGCGCTTCGCGGCGACGCCGATGCACCGGTCGCACTACCTGGCGTCGTTCGCGCTCTCCCGGCTGGCTGTTCCTGATCCTCGAGGTGGCGGCGATCGTCGGCTTCGGCTGGGCGGTGTTCGGCGTGCAGGTGCGCGGCTCGCTGCTCGACCTCGCGGTCGTGTCGCTGCTCGGAGCGGCGTGCTTCTCGGGCATCGGCCTCCTGGTGGCGGCGCGGCCCCGCACCATCGAGGCGGTCTCCGGGTGGATGAACCTGGTGATGCTGCCGATGTGGCTGCTGTCGGGCTCGTTCTTCTCGTACGAGCGGTTCCCCGCCGCGGTGCAGCCGGCGATCAAGGCGCTGCCGCTGACCGCGCTCAACGACGCCCTGCGGAGGGTGGCGATCGACGGCGCGCCGCTGCTCGCCGCCTGGCGGGAGCTGGCGATCCTGGCGCTGCTGGGCTCGATCAGCTTTGCCGTCTGCCTGCGGATCTTCCGCTGGCAGTGAGGAGGGTGCATGCGAAGGGCACTGTGGATCGGCGTGCTGGCCATCCCGCTGCTGGGGACCGCGGTGGCCGTGGTGGCGCTGCGCCCGCAGCGGACGTGGACGAGCGACTCGGCCGACGCCATCGCCGAGGTGGAGCGCGGCCGCCAGGCGGAGACGAAGCTGTACAAGAACGAGGCGATGGCCCACTACGAGAAGGCGGTCGAGCTCGACCCGACCTTCAGCGCGGCGAAGCTGCTCCTCGCCGGTCTTCTCGGCGGCAGCGACAAGCAGCGGATCGGCACGCTCCTCGGCGACGTGCGCGCCGCGGATCTGAGCCGGCTGACGGCCAACGAGCAGTTCCTCATCCGCTACAGCCTCGCCAAGCGTGATCACCAACCCGCGGAGGCGGCGCGGGTCCTCGACGCGCACCTGGCGGAGCACCCCCGCGACGCCTCGGCGCTGTTCGCCCGCTGCACCGACCTGTGGCTGCAGCCGGACTGGGCGCAGGCGGAGCGGTGCAACCACGAGCTGCTCGACCTCGACGCCAACTGGGTGCTCGCCTACAACTACCTCGGGTACATCGCGATGGCTCAGGCCGCCTTCGCCGAGGCCGAAAAGAACTTCCTCGCCTACAAGTACATCGCACCGGACCAGGCGAACCCGCGCGACTCGCTCGGCGAGCTCTACACGCTGACGGGCCGCTACGACGAGGCGAAGACCGAGCTGAACGAGGCGCTGCGCCTGCGGCCCGACTTCTGCGCCTCCTACTCGCACCTGCTGCTGGTCGCCAACCTGACGCGGGACGGAGCGCTCGCCGACGACGTGATCGCCCGCGCGGCGGCCGGCGGCCTGTGCGAGCCCAAGCAGATCGAGGCGATGCGCTGCGGCGTGGCGCAGTGGAAGCTGATCTTCGCCGGCGACCTCGACGGGGCGTGGGCGAACCAGTCGCCGGGCTGCTCGGAGAGCGCCGGCGACCTCCCGATCGTCTCGCACCGCGTCGCCGTCCTCTCCGGCCGCGTCGACGATGCCAGGGCGATCGAAGACCGCGCGCGCACGCATCTCAAGGACGCGTCGGCGTCGCCCGAGCCCGGCGACGAGTCGCTGCAGGCCGGTCTCGCACACATGGAGGGGGTTCGCCGGCTCGTCGCAGGTCGTCCTGCCGACGCGGTGCCGCTGCTCGAGGACGCGGACCGCAAGCTCGCCTTCCGCGGCGAGGGTCAGGGCGTCTTCAAGCTGATCAACCAGCTCGCCCTCGCGGAGGCGCTGCGCGCGTCCGGAGCCGGCGAGAGCGCCGACGAGCTGCTCGCCGGCGTCGCCGCGGTCAACCCGCGGATCGCCGGGGTGTTCGGCAGCAGCGGCCCGCTCAGCCTGGGCCGGCGGCCGGCGCCGCCGGTCACAGCAGCCAGGCGTAGCCAATCTTGACGAACACGGTGCGGTCGGTGGCCTGCAGGTCGATCCCGCGCTCGCCGAAGTGGTTGTCCGAGTAGCCCAGGAACATCACCGTCTGCGGGTTGATCTTGTAGGAGAACAGCAGTTGGTTGAACAGCTCGCGGTCGGCGGCGGCGACGTCCGCGGTGTAGAGCGCCGGGTTGCGGGAGAGGTCGAGGTACTGCGCGATCACCCGCACGAACGAGCGCACGCTGAGCTGGTACACGAACCGACCCTGCAGGAGGTTGGCCCGGTAGACGCGGCCGGCCGGGACCGTGAGCTCCTCGTAGACGCCGTCGAGCTGGATGTAGAGGTGACGCCCGATGTTGTAGGTGATGCCGGGCTCGAGCATCAGCAGGCGTCCCTCGCGGCTGTTGGCGTAATCGAGGCTGTCGCCGTACTCGACCCCGAGCGAGCAGGTGAAGTCGCCGGTGGGTCGGATGTTGCTGAACAGCTCGAGACGGTCGAGGTCGTAGGTCACGCCGTCGAGATACTCCTTGACCCGCGCGACCTCGGCGTTGACGAACGACTGCAGCGGTCCGTCGTAGTGGCCGGTGACGGCTACGGTCTGGTCGGTGAGCAGGCCGGTGTGGTCCTCGATGCGGTCGGCCTCGACGCCGATGCTGAGGCGGTTGTACCAGTCGCCCTGGTCGCCCCAGTAGACGCGCTGGGCGCCAGCCTCGAGCGTCCGCGTGTCGACGCGCGGGATGAACCCGAGGTCGGCGCGGAACTCCTTCCCGATGTCGTCGTAGCCGGCCCACGCACCCCAGTCGCGGGTGTCGTGCCGGTAGAACACGTGGAACGCCGTGCCGTCGAAGGCTCCCTCCGGCTGCCCGTACGCCGTCGGCGGTGACCTGCGGGTAGCGGGTGGACGATCCCACGAGCTGCAGGTTCAGCGAGTCGGTGGGGGTGAAACGGAGGACCCCGTCGGCGCCGACGACGGTGTTGCGGTAGCCGTCCCCCGCACGGCCGGTACCGAGGATGCCGATGGTCGAAGACTCGCCGACGTCGCGCCGAAAGCGGAACACGCCGGCGGTGGAAGCCTGGTCGAGCGACGCCAGATCGGATCCCTGGTTGCCGGGAAACAGCAGGGCGGTGACGGTGTCGCGGGCGATGAAGGCGCCGACCGCCTGCCTGCCCGGCTTTCCCGAGAGCTTCACTCCCCACGAGGGATCCGCGATGGTGCGGGTGTGGACGACCTGGAACGGTGTCGCGAAGATGTCGGCACTCTCCATGAAGAACGGGCGCTTCTCCGGGTAGAACAGCGAGAATCGGCGATTGACCGCCAACTGCGCGACATCGGCCTCGACCTGCGAGAAGTCGGGATTGAGCGCGGCGTTCAGCGAGGCGTTCGGGGTGATGCCCCACCGTCCCGACAGGCCGCCCTCGCTGTGGGTCGCCGGGTCGGTGAGCCCCGAGCCGGGATCGTCCTGGTCGGCGAGTTCCTGCGTCCGCTGGGCGGTCACCGTCGGGTCGAGCTCGATGTCGCGGCCCGGCCTGGCCCCGGCGAAACCGCTGATCTTGGGCATCTGGCACAGGAAGCAGTTGCGGTTGCGATCGAGCGGGCTGAGGGCGATCTGGTGCCGGTCGACGCGCGGGTAGGCGCGGAACGCCCAGAACCCCCAGGTCTGGTCCTCCGCTGAGAACGGGAAGCGGAGCACGCCGAACGGGATCGCCATCTCGACGACGTAGCCGTCGGCGGTGATGCGGCCGGCCGAGGTCCAGATGGCATCCCAGGAGTCGTCCTCGCTGTCGTCGTCGCCGGTGCTGACGTCGTTGCGGGAGAGGTCCATCTGCACCCCGAGCGGGTTGACGAAGAACTCGAAGGCGCGCCGCTGGTCATTGGCGGGATCGACGATGACGCCGACGAAGTCGTTGCGATAGGCGCCGTCGCGGTCGGTGAGGTGGGCGCGGATGCGCCGCGGCTCGGGGTCGAAGGCGCGAAACGCCACGTAGAGGTTGTTCGTGTCGTAGACCACCAGGCACTCGGTGCGCACGGGCGCCGGCACGTTCTCGCCCGGCTGCACCTCGAACGGGAGCTCGAGGGTCAGCGCCCGGCTCCAAGCGGCGTCGTCGAGGACGCCGTCGACGCGGATCGCCTGCTCGGCCCGCGGTACGTGGGGTGGCGGCGCTCCCGGCGGCGGCGCCTGCCGCCCGGCGTGCGCCAGCGCGGTCGCGAGCAGACAGGTAACGAGGATGAGCAGCGATCGGGTGAGGCGCACACGTCCTCCGTCCCCGAGGCGGGGATCACACCTTCTTACGGGTCCGTGACGGGAGAGGTTCACGTGTCGACGAGACAGCGTACAGCCTCCGGCCGTCGGGTCGACGACTAGGCGCGCGACGGTCCGCCGGAGACGGGGAGCGACTCGATCGGTAGGGCGGCCGCCTCGCCGTCGACATCGATCGCGCCTCCCCAGTCCTTCTCCCAGGCGAGGAACTCGTCGATGTCGCGCCGGATCTGCCGCACGACCCAGGCGAGGATGACGGCGTCATCCAGGAGGCCGAGCATCGGCAGCACGTCGGGGATGAGATCGATCGGGTCGACGAGGTAGATCACCGCCGCCAGCGCGGCGATCAGCGTCCGCTTGGGCACCGTGCGGTAGTGCCCGGAGAGCGCCTCGCGGGCCATCCGCACCAGCGCGGCGGCGTCGCTCCGGACCCGGGCCAGTGCCGCGGGGTTACGCCCGAGCAGTCCGGCGGCGACGCCGAGCAGGCGGCCGAGCGGCCGCTCGCCCGCGACGGTCGCAGTCGCACGGCGGACCGCGCGGCGGAAGGCGGAGAAGGCGATCGATCTCACCTCATTGGGATTGTACGACGCGGCCCGGGCCGCGGCGCGATCCGGTCAGTGCGAGACGGCGGCGAACGCGCGATCGAGATGATCGAGCGTGGGCATGCGGAGCACGCCCTTGTCGAGGCCGGTGAGGATGCGGCAGCCGGCGCCGCCGAGCCACACCCGCACGCCCGCGGGCAGCTCCTCGGCGAGCTCGTTGATCTGCCGCGCCGTCTCCTGCGAGGCCGTCGCCGCGGTCACGCTCAGGCCGACGGCGACGGGATGCAGCGAGCGCGCCGCCGCGACGATCTCGGGGCGCGGCATCTGGGTGCCGAGGACGAGCGCGCGCCCGCCGGCGAGGGCGGTGGTCAACGCCGCCATGTGCAGCCCGATGGCGTGCACCTCGCCCGGCAGCGTGGTGAGGACGACCGGCCGACTCGTGGCGGGCGTCTCCAGCGGGGCGCGGAGCGCGCGCAACGTGTCGATCAGCACCTCCGAGATGAAGTGCTCGTGACGGATGTCGAGGGCGCCGGCGACCCACTCCTCGCCGATGCTCTCGACCAGCGGCACGACGCGCTCGTGGAGGAACGTCCGGGCGCCGAGCTCGGCGATCGCCCTCTGGATCTCGGTGTTGACCCCGGCCCGGTCGAAGGCGCGCACGAGCGCCACCAGCCGCTCTGTAAACGCGGCAGCGCCCGACTCGATGCGCGCGTGCGCCGCCAGCAGCCCCTGCAGCGCCTCGAGGTCGATGGGCACGACGGAGCTCGCCCGGTGACCGCCGGCGATCGCCCGGGCGATGAGACGGAGACGCTCGACCTGGTCGCTGGGATAGCGCCGGTGGCCGGACGGCAGCCGCAGTGGGCGGGGAAAGCCGAAGCGTCGCTCCCACACCCGCAGCGTGTGCTGCCCGAGACCAGTTGCCCGACAGACGGCAGCCATCGACCACGCCGCCGCGGAAGTGGCGGTGACGTTCTTCTGGACCCCGACCGCAGCCGCAGAATTCCTTCTCATGATGTGGGCTCCGCTGACATTCTACGTCGAATGTAAAGGGAGTGCCACAGACACAGCGTCACGACCCGGCGGGCGCAGCCTCCGCGCCTGCCGGCTAGGGGCCGGCGCGGAGCAGGTGGCGGCGCAGCCGCGGCATGTGGGCTGGCGGCTCCTCGGGTGGGCCGCTCCAGCCGGCCAGGCGCGCCAACAGCCACCAGAACGCACGGCCCTTGAGGACGCAGTTGAGCGGCTGTGAGTGGGCGCAGTCGCCGCAGCCGGCAGTGCACGCGGCGAGCGCGCTCGCCGGGTGCGCGGCGACCCAGTCCGCCGCCCAGTTGCGGTCGCCCCACGGCGAGCCGTCGCCATCGGCGTCGTACTCGCAGCCGTCGGTGGCGAGCAGGTCCAGGTAGCTCGTCGCCCCGTCGGGGTCGAAGCTCTCGATGTCGGCGAAGTCGAACAGCACGGCGCCGTGGAGGCGGCAGAACTGGCGGATCGCCTGGTTGTTGACGTGCAGATCGCCGGCGACGCCGGTGCCGTCGAGATGCCCGGTCATGTAGACGAAGCGAATCGCCGGGTACGCGAGCTCGAGCTGGTGCATCGCGTTCAGGTAGGTGCCGATGCCGGCCGGCGAGGTGTCGCTGACGCCGCCGCACCATGACCACATCACCACGTTGCGGTCGCTTCCAGGGGCGGCGAGCATCGCGACGGTGGCGTCCCGCCAGGCGAGGTCGCCGCCGTGGCCGAGGTCGTCGGCGCCGCCGGCGTTGCCCCACAGGTCGTTGAAGAACACGCCGGGCACCAGCCCCCAGCCCGACACCGCAATGTCGAACGGGGCGCCGGCGTGGTCCTGCAGCGCGGCGAGCCCGGTGACGATCTGGCTGCCGTGAGAGGTATGCCCGTAGCCGATGCGGAGCGTCGCCTTGGCCTGTTGGATCCACGCGACCGGCACCCGGCCGAGGTCAGTGCAGCGGTGATCGACGACGATCCCATCGGCGGCGACCGCGACGGCCGGCCAGCAGCCGGCCAGCAGCGACAGCAGACATCTCGCCGTCAGTGCCTGGACGGTACTCAGCGTGCGCCGCTGCGATAGAATCGGCATCGCACCGACTGCGCCCATGTCGAGAACGTATCACCCGGGTGCAACGACCGAGTTGTGAGCCTGATCACACCGTGATCGTCCGGGGTTGCTCAGACTGGCCGCCGATGGCTGTCGAGGTTTGATGCAACGGGGAGTGTAGTTCTATTGGTTTGCCGACACGGAGGGGATCACGATGGCACGGAACCGACTCAATGGTGGAGCTGCTCTTATTCTCCTGGCTGGGGTCGCCACACAGGTGCACGCCACCGCGCCTGCCAACGTCGCCGAGTGGCGGGCCGCGTTTGCCGCGCCGGCGGTCGTGGGCGCCGGCATCGACGCGGCCGGGCGCACGCTGACGTTTGGCCACCTCGAGCTGGCGGCGTCGGCGGGGCGGCTGTACCCGGTGGTGGCGGGCGAGCGCGTGGTCGGCGTCTACCTCACCGGCACCGCCACCTTCCGCTACACCTCGACCGACCCGCTCGAGGCCGTCGCCTACCGGCTCAACGTCAAGCGCGTTTCTTCGTACGACGTCTCCGCCGAGGGCGCGATCACCGACAAGGTCTCCGACGCGCTGATCATGCTCTCCTCCGGCGCGGACGCGCTCGCGAACGGCCAGCCGTGGCGCGACGGCTCACCGGGCACCGGGGCGCCGGCGTTCGCCGATCACCTGCAGCGCTTCGCCTACGACCGGATGACGCGCTACACGCAGCTCATGCCACAGGCGCTCGCCGACCCGCCGGCGCAGCCGCTGGTGGTCGCCGAGATCGTCGCCGGCAAGCACGACGTCGTCTGGGTCCTCGACCCGATGCGCGACGGCGACGAGAGCCTGGCGGTGATGCGACGGTTCGAAACCGACCTGGCGTTCCTCAAGCACAACCGCTACCCGGACATGCTCAGCATCCAGCCGGTCTCGCGCGCGCGGCTCGACCCGCGCCCCCGCCGCTTCATGCTGACCGCGGTCGACGTCTCGCTCGCCAACCCCGACGGGCTGCGCGCCGAGGTGCAGGTGCGGGAGACGTTCGTCGCGATCGCTCCCGTGCGGGTGCTCGACCTCGCCCTATGGAACTCGCGCATCGGCGGCGAGGGGCCGACCGTCAACTGGGTCGAGCACGCCTACACGTTGAGCTCGGTGGCGGTCGCCGGCGGCGAGGCGCTGTCGTTCACGCACACCAACGGCGACCTCCTGGTCGAGCTGCCGCGCACGCTGGCGGCGGGCGAGACGATCGACCTCGCGTTCACGATCGGCGGCGACGTCCTCTTCCACCCCGGCAACGACAGCTACTGGGAGATGGGCACGAGCGCCTGGCTGCCGCAGCCGAACCGCTCCGAGCTGATGGCCGCCTCGTACCATGCGCTCGTCAAGGTGAAGAAGCCGTTCGTTCCGTTCTCCTGCGGTCAGACGGTGCGCCGCTGGGAGGAAGGCGACCTGTCGTGCGCCGAGTTCCGCGAGGAGATGCCGATCCAGATCCCGGTGATCCTCGCCGGCAGCTACACCACCACCAGCGAGGAGCGCAACGGCGTCACCGTGCGGGTCTCGGCGTACGCGATGAACAAGCCGCGAGCGGTCAAGAAGCTCATCGACCTCTCGTTCAACCTGCTGGGTATCTACCGCACCTACCTCGGCGACTACCCGTTCAAGGAGCTCAACATCATCGAGATCAACTCCTACGGGTTCGGCCAGGCGCCCGCCGGCGTCATCTTCATCACCAAGGAGGCGTTCAACCCGCTGCTCGAGGAGGAAAGCCGGCTGTTCTCCGAGGGGATCAACGCCCGCGTCGCCCACGAGCTCTCGCACGCCTGGTGGGGGCACGTGGCCAAGCTCGGCGCGCCCGAGGACCAGTGGCTCTCGGAGTCGGTCGCGCAGTACTACGCCGCCTTCGTGCTCGGCAAGCTGGGCGGCGCGCGCTGGTTCGACCAGGGCCTCAAGGAGTGGAAGACTCGCGTCGCCAACCTCAAGGACCACGGCACCGTCTACAGCGCCAACTACCTGTCCGGACAGCGCGGCGCCGAGGATCGCTCGGCGCTGCTCTACGGCAAGGGCGCCCTCGTGCTCCACGCCCTCCGCCAGGAGATCGGCGACGACATGTTCTTCACCATCCTCAAGAGCTACCTCAAGAGCTTCCGTTTCAAGACCGCCGAGACCCGCCACTTCATCGGTCTCACTGGGTTCGTGACCAAACAGGACCACACCGCCTTCTTCGACCGCTACCTGTTCGGCACCGAGTGGCCGAAGACCTAAGCGAACACGAAACGCAACAGCGCCAACTCGACGCCGCCGGCGACCAAGCCGGCGGCGAGGTCGTCCGCGACGATCCCCCACCCGCCGGGCAGGCGCTCGAGCCGGCGGATCGGCCACGGCTTGGTGACGTCGAGCAGGCGGAACAGCACGAACGAGAGCGCCCAATCGACCGGTCGCGCGGCGCGACCCGCGCCGAGCGCCAGCAGCGTCAGCGCCAGCCACTGCCCGGCGACCTCGTCGAGCACGATCGCCCCGGGGTCGCTCTCGCCGCGCCGCGCCGCCTCGGCGCCGCACGCCCAGATCGCTGCCGGAACCAGGAGGACCAGCGTGGCCGCGGCCGCCGGTCCGACCACGGACGGCGCCGCCAGCGTCACGGCGGCGAAGGCGAGCAGCGCCGCGAGCGAGCCGACCGTGGTTCCGGGCGCCGGCAGGCGGTCGCCGAGCCCGCCGACCGTGGCGAGCGCGCCGGCGGCGGACAGCTTCACGCGCTTTCCCGCAGCGTCTCGAGCAGGCGGCGCGGGAGGCCGCCGAAGTCACCCGACGACATGCACACGACGACGTCGCCAGGCTCGAGAAACGCCCGCACGGGAGCGAGCGGGTCGGCATCGTCGGGCAGCGCCGCGGCGACGATGCCCCGCCCGGTGAGCGCCGCGGTCAGGCGCTCGCGGTCGAGGACCTGCTCGGGGGCGAGGCGCTTGCGGTGGAACACCGGAGCCACCAGGGCGACGTCGGCGCGGGCGAGCGCCTCCTCGTACTCGTGGGCGAAGCCGGCGCGGCCGGCGGTCAGCGAGCGCGGCTCGAAGACGACCACCAGGCGCCGGCCCGGGAAGCGCGAGCGCGCCCCGTCGAGGGTCAACCGCACCGCCGTCGGGTGATGGGCGAAGTCGTCGACGACGGCGATGCCGCCGGCCTCGCCGAGGAGGTCGAGGCGGCGGCGCACCCCGGGGAACGTCGCCGCCGCGGCCGCGACGGCGCTCGGTGCTATTCCCGCAAGCAGGGAACACGTGCAGGCGGCGAGGAGGTTGTCGAGGTTGTGCCGCCCGACCAGAGGAACGTGCACCGCGAAGCGGGTGCCGCCCCAGCTCAGCTCGGCGTGGATCGCCCCGGCGCTGATGCCCCACGAGTCGCAGCGCAGATCGACACTGCCGCCGACGCCGTACCAGACGGTGCGCCGGCGGCCGGTCGCTACCGTGGTGGCGCCCGGGTCGCCGGCGTTGGCGACGACGAACCCGTCGTCGCCCACCAGTGCCACTCCGGCGCGAAACGCTGCCAGGATGGCATCGAGGTCGGCGTAGATGTCACCGTGGTCGAACTCGACGTTTCCGGCAAGGAAGATGTGCGGGTGGTAGTGGAGGAACTTCGGGCCCTTGTCGAAGAACGCGGTGTTGTACTCGTCGCCCTCGACGACCGTCCAGCCGCCATGCCCCAGCCGCCACGGCCGGCCACCCTTCGGGACGCCGCCGATCAGCGCCGTCGGGTCGCGACCGGCGCAGGTGAGGACGTGCGTCACCAGCGCGGTGGTCGTCGTCTTGCCGTGCGTACCGGCGACCACGATGGCCTTCGCGTCCGCGCAGAAGCCGTCACCGAACGCCGCCGCCTGCGAGGTGTACGGCAGGCCGCGCTCGAGCACCGCCTGAACTTCGACGTTGGAGCGCGGCACGGCGTTGCCGATGATCACGCGATCGAGGTCGGCCGGAATGCCCGCCGGGTCGTAGCCGAGCCGCACGGGCACGCCGAGCGCCGCGAGCAGCTCGGAGGTCGGAGGGTAGAGCGCCGTGTCGACCCCGGAGACACGCTCCCCGGCCTCGTGGAGGAGGCCGGCGAGGGCCGCCGTCGCCGTCCCGCCGATGGGGAGCAGGTAGGAGTGGCAAGGTTCCTGCATACGTCTTGGCGCGGTACCGCGCGGAGGTGTACTCTAGCATCTCCTGACGGGGCTGCAGGCGCGGCACGAAGGATAGGAGGCAATCAGATGAAGCGTAATTTCGCAGTCGCAGCGTTGCTGGTGCTCGTCCCGGCGCTGGCTCTGGCCCAGGAGGCCACGTCGGGCGCTGGCAACGAGGCCAAGGCGACGATGGACATTACCGAGAAGGTCAAAGACTTCGGCCTGGTGTCGAAGGGCGAGAAGCTCAAGGCGATCTTCGAGGTGAAGAACACCGGCACGGCGCCGCTCGAGATCACCAGCGTGCGGCCGACCTGCGGCTGCACGGTGGCGAACTTCGACAAGCTGGTTCAGCCGGGCGGCACCGGGAAGATCGAAGCCGAGGTCGATACCACGGCGTTCAGCGGGCCGATCGCCAAGTCGGTCCTGGTGTTCTCGAACGATCCAGCGAGCCCGCAGGTGAACCTCGTGATCAAGGCCGAGGTGCGCTCGTTTGTCGAGGTACTGCCACGCAACCTGATCCGGCTGAACGTCCTGCAGGGCGAGCCGGCCACCGAGAAGGTGGTCCTGAGCGCGGCCGACGCCGGTGAGTTCAAGGTCACCGAGGTGGACACCGCCGGCGGCCCGTACGAAGTGAAGTTCCGTGAGCTGCCGGAGAAGGAGCGGGTGCCGGAGCGCAAGGGCTCGCAGTGGGAGGTCGCCGTCACGGTCCCCGCCAGCGCCCCCGAGGGCCTGCTCAACCACAAGCTGACGGTCAAGACCACGTCGCCCAAGGCGCCCGAGGTGGCACTGCAGATCAGCGGTGTCGTCCGGCCGATCGTCCAGGTGATCCCGGGTGAGATCAACTTCGGCACGGTCGCCGGGGACGCCCCCGTGGGCCGCAACGTCATCCTCATCAACAACCGCCAAGGTGCCCAGCTCGAGCTCACCAAGCTCGAGATCGATAACGCGCAGTTCACCTACGAGGTCATTCCGCTGCAGGCCGGCCAGCGCTACCAGATCGCGGTGACGATGCAGGCCGGAACGCCGAAGGGCGTCCAGAAGGCCACGCTCAAGATCACGACCAGCGACCCCGCCCGCAAGCTCATTGAGGTGCCGATCCAGGCCACGGTCCAGTAACGCAGTCGCTTCTCTCCTCATAGCTGGCGGCGCGCTTCCGGGCGCGCCGCCCTCCTTTTTTGCGGGGGGTCCGGCGGCCCCCCGCCCGGCCTCCGCCGCCTCGCCCCCCCGAGCCCCCCGCGCTCCGCGGGAGTGAATCCCGCTCCGCTTGGCTTTTCCCCCACCCGTCCGGCGGCCCCCCGGCCGGCCTCCGCCGCCTCGCCCCCCCGAGCCCCCCGCGCTCCGCGGGAGTGAATCCCGCTCCGCTTGGCTTTTCCCCCACCCGTCCGGCGGCCCCCCACCCAACCTCCGCCGCCTCGCCCCCATGGGTGCATGCGCCCGTCCCCGCGCTCCGCGGGAGTGAATCCCGCTCCGCTTACCTTCACCCCCACCCGTCCGGCGGCGTCGCCCTTCGTCGGCCTCGCTCCTCGCGTAAGGGAAGTACGCGTCGTCGCGGGCCGGCTCGGTCTCCTTGCATCCGGCCCACTGGCGGCAGCGCCGCGCCGCTGTGCGGCGCGCACCCAACGAGGAAGAAACAAAGAAGCAGAACGCCAATCCCACCGGGCTGCGAGTGAAGGCAGCTACTGTCGACGTTCCACGCCGCCTCTTGCGCCACCACCTCCCCGGGTGTAGGGTTGGCTCATTCACGGGGCGGTGTCGAGGGAAGCCGGTGCGAATCCGGCGCGGCCCCCGCCACTGTAACCGGGGACGGGCCGTTCACCATGCCACTGGGGTACGAGGTCCTGCGGGGCTACCACCCTGGGAAGGCGAGCGGACCCGGATGATCCGGGAGCCAGGAGACCTGCCGCCCCAAGGGATCGGGCGCAAATCCCGATCCCAGGAACGGGAGGTTCCGATGTGTCTGTGGACTCTGCTCGTCCCTCTTTGTCTTCTTCTCTCGTCATCCGGCGGTACGCAGCAGCTCCCCGCGTTCCAGGACACGGTGCTGGTCACCGCCACCGGCGACGCCGAGCCGGCCGACGCGGCCGCCGCCGCCGCGACCGTCATCGGCCGCAGCGAGATCGCAGCCTCCGGCGAAGCGACGGTCGCCGAGCTCCTCCGCCGCGTGGCCGGTGCGACGCTGCTCCGCTCGGGCGAGGACGGCGGCGTCACCACTCTGTTCGTGCGCGGCACCAGCTCCTCCCATACCCTGGTGCTGTTCGACGGGGTCCGCCTCAACTCGCCATTCTTCGGCGGCTACGACTGGAGCATCCCGCTCACCGCCGGGATCGAGCGGATCGAGGTGGTGCGCGGGCCGTTCTCAGCGCTGTACGGCGCCGACGCGATCGGTGGCGTCGTGCAGCTCGTGCCCGAACGCGGCCGCGAGCCGGGAGTGAGGGCGCTCATCGAGGGCGGCTCGGCGGCCTGGCGTCGGGGCGAGGTCGACGCGGCGGCGCGGCTCGGAGACCTCGACCTGCTGTTCTCCGGCGCCGTGCGCGACGGGTCGGGCGTCCTCGCGAACGACGATTTCTCGGCGCGCACGGTGATGGCCGATCTGTCCTACGCGCTGCCGGGAGGCGGCCGTGTGGGCGCCCTCGTGCGCCACGCGCAGACCCGCACCGAGGTGCCGTTCAGCGGCGCGCTGGTGACCCCGCACCGCCACACGGCCGCCGTCGAGACGATGCTGGCGGTGCCGGTCAGCATCCCGCTCTCCGCAGCTTCCGAGCTGACCTTCGCCGCCGATCGCGTCCAGCGTCAGGTCGCCTACCGCGACCCCGACGACCCCTACGGGTTCATCGCCTCGGACACGGACGCCGACTCCACCGGCGGCCGCGCCGCGTACCGGTTGGCGGTGGCCGGTCACCGCCTCAGCGCCGGCGGAGAATGGCGGCGGGACGAGGTGACCGACGCCTCGAGCTATGGCGTCTCGCTTGCCGGCCGGACGATCACGACGCGCTCGGCGTTCGTCCAGGACGAGATGACGGTCGGGTCGCACCTCGGGGTGCTCGTCGGTGCCCGCTGGGACCAGGCGAGGCCGTGGGGCGAAGCGCTGTCGCCGCGCGCAGTGGCGAGCTGGCGCACCCGCGGTCTGCGCGCCTGGGTCTCGTACGGGCGGGCCTTCCGCGCACCGAGCCTCGGCGAGCTGTACTACCCGTTGTCCGGCAACGCCGACCTCGCGCCGGAACGCTCGCACGCGATCGAGGTCGGCCTTGCGCTGCCGTCGGCTGGCGGCCGGATCAAGGTCCAGGCGGTGGCGTTTCGCAACCGCGTCGACGACCTCATCGACTTCGACTTCGCGGCCTTCCGTTACGCCAATATCGCCCGCGCCGCGCAGGACGGGGTGGAGCTTACGGGAGCGGCCCAAATCGGTAGCGGTGGCTGGCTTGGCGCCTCGCTCACCTGGCTCGACGCCCGCGACGGCGACGGCCGGTCGCTGCTGCGCCGCCCGCGTGTCGCAGGCTCGGCAACGCTGTCCGGGCCGCTGTTCGGCACCGTCTCCGGGGAGACCAGCGTGGTGTGGGTCGGACGCCGCGACGACCTCGACCCCGTGAGCTACGCGCGGGTCAGCCAGCCGGGATTCGTCACCGTCGACGCCGCGGCAACGCTGCCGCTCGCCGCATGGGTCGAGCTGCGCCTGCGCGCCGAGAACCTCGCCGGCCGCGCGTACGAGGAGGTGCGCGGCTATCCGGCGCCCGGCCGCCGCTTCTTCCTCGGCGCAGAGGTGACCGTGCACTGACGGGCGGCAGCCCGTCAGTGCACGGTCATCCCGAGGAGCCCCGCCGGCGGCGGGGCAACGAGGGATCTCATGGCATGGGGAGTGCGGTGCGGAGTGGCGAGTGCGTGGCGCAGTAGACTCCCGGGCGGCAGCCCGTCAGTGCACGGTCATCCCGAGGAGCCCCGCCGGCGGCGGGGCAACGAGGGATCTCATGGCATGGGAGTGCGGTGCGGAGTGGCGAGTGCGTGGCGCAGTAGACTCCCGGGCGGCAGCCCGTCAGTGCACGGTCATCCCGAGCCTTGCCACGCCCCGCTTGAAGCGGTGACTTTGCCAATGAAGGAAGCGCCTCTGTGGGGCGCGCAGCCGGCGCGGAGCGCCGGCCCCACATTGGCTTTGCACTCACTCGCCAGCGCTGTGGTGTTGGGAGAAGTCCCGCCGGCGGCGGGGCAACGAGGGATCTCATGGCATGGGGAGTGCGGTGCGGAGTGGCGAGTGCGTGGCATCGTGGTGCCGCAGACAGCCATCCCGTCGGCATGCGGCGGCGTCGCGAGGGCTGCTCGCGCAGGTGCGGCGTCCGTCGATGGCGGACGCCGTTGGTGCGACGATGTAGGTCGGTGGCTGACCGTATCGAGACGGCAGTCCCGGCAAGGCAATCCCGGGTTGACCGATACGTGGCCGTCTGATACTTTTGCCACAGGATGCAAGGGGTCCGGGGGGGCCTCTTCCCATCTCAAGCCGGGAGGCTCAGGTGATCTCACCGCCAAACCTCTCTTTGTTGCTGATCATGGCGTGCTTCTGGCTGGTCTACCTGCTGGTCTCGACGCAGTTCCTCAAGCCAGTCGGCGCCCTGCTCGACCAACGGGAGACGCAGGTTCGCTCGGCCCGCGAGGCGTTCGACAAGGCCAAGCAAGACCTTTTCGACGCGATCGCCAGGTGCGAGCGCGATCTGGTTCTGGCGGCCGGTGAGGGCCAGAAGGCCCGCGCCGCCCTCCGCGCCGAAGGCGAGACGGCTCGCCGCGCCAAGCTGGACGCCGCCCGCCTGCAGGGCCAGGAGCGGCTGACCAAGCTCGGCGGCGAGCTTTCGGCGGTGACCGACGAGGCGCGCGCCACGCTGCGGGCCAGGAGCGGCGAGCTCGCGCGGGCGCTCGCCGAACGCCTGATCGAGCGGAGGATTGCCTCGTGAGGCGCGCCCCGTACTTCGTGTTGATGCTGCTCTACGCGCTCCCCGCGCTTGCCTCCCCCGAGAAGGAAGCGCCGACCACGTTCCTCGGGCTGCCGGTGTGGCTGTGGAAGACCGCCAACCTCCTGCTCTTCGCGGGCCTGCTCGTCTACCTGCTGGCCAAGCCGATGTCGCGTTTCTTCCACACGCGGCGCGAGGAAATCGCCCGCCAGATCGCCGATGCCGCCCGGGCGCGGGAGGAGGCGGTGCGGATGACGGCCGAGATGGAGAGCCGTATCACGTCGCTGCAGGGCGAGATCGCGGCGTTACGCGAGCGCCTGCGCGCTGACGGCGAGCGCGAGCGCGCCGAGCTCGCGCGCCAGGGCGATGCCGAGGCCGCCCGCCTGCTCGGCCAGCTCGATCACGAGGCGCAGCGCCGGGTCGCCGAAGCACGCACGCAGCTCGCCGGCGAGGCGGCACAGATCGCCGCCGACATGGCCATGGAGCTGCTCGAGCGCGAGCTCACCCCCGCCGACCGCGAGAGGATCTTCAAGCGGACGCTGGACCGCCTGTCGACGACGCCGGCGGGAGGTGCACGATGAGCCGCCGGATCGCCAGGCCATACGCCACGGCGCTGTTCAAGGTGCTCGAGCAGCAGGGGATTCCCGTGCTGCGCCAGGTCGAGGGGGAGCTTGCCGCGGTGGCCGAGGTGCTGCGCACGCAGGCCGCCCTGCTGCGCGCCTTCGAGGTGCCGGCGGTGACGCCGGACACGAAGCGGCGCCTGCTCCAGGCGATCGGCTCGGCACTCTCCCTGCGCGTCGAGACGCAGCGGCTGCTGGCGGCACTCGAGCAGCACTACCGGATGCGCTTCATGCCCGATGTGGTCGCGGCGTTCCGCGCCCTGATCGATCGCAAGGACGGCATGGTGCGCGGCACGGTCGAGCTGCCGGCGGCGCCGACCGCCGAGCAGTTGGCGGCGCTCGCCGCCACCCTCGGCACGCTGTTCGGGACGCGGGTCGAGCTGGAGTCGAGGGTGCGGCCCGATCTGCTCGCCGGCTTCGTGGTCAAGGTCGGGAGCACGGTGTTCGACGGTTCGCTGCGCACGCAACTGCGGCGCTTCGCCCGCGGCGGCGGGCAGCTCTAGGAGACGGGAATGCAGATCAAGGTTGACGAGATCACCGACATCCTCAGGCGGCAGATCGCAGGGCTCGACACTGGCGTCGAGATGGCCGAGGTGGGTACCGTCGTGTCGGTGGGCGACGGCATCGCACGCGTCTTCGGGCTCGACAAGGTGATGGCCGGCGAGATGGTGCAGTTCCCCCACGGCGTCTTCGGCCTCGCGCTGAACCTCGAGGAGGACGGCGTCGGCTGCGTGCTCATGGGCGAGACGTACTCCATCAAGGAGGGCGACGAGGCCCGCCGCACCGGCAAGATCCTCTCGGTGCCCGTGGGTCCCGCGCTGGTCGGGCGGGTGGTCAACGCTCTCGGGCAGCCGATCGACGGCAAGGGCGCCATCGCGACCAGCGAGTTCAACCCGATCGAGCGCATCGCGCCCGGCGTCGTCCGCCGCCAGCCGGTCAAGGAGCCGGTGCAGACCGGCATCAAGGCGATCGACGGGATGATCCCGATCGGCCGCGGCCAGCGCGAGCTGATCATCGGCGACCGCCAGACGGGAAAGACCGCGGTCGCCATCGACACGATCATCAACCAGAAGGGCAAGGGCGTCATCTGCATCTATGTCGCCATCGGCCAGAAGCGCTCGACGGTCGCCCAGGTGGTCAAGACCCTCGAGGACCACGACGCGATGGTTCACACCATCGTCGTCGTCGCGTCGGCGTCCGAGCCGGCGCCGATGCAGTTCCTGGCGCCCTACGCCGGCTGCGCCATGGGCGAGTATTTCCTCTACAACGGCCAGCATGCCCTGTGCATCTACGACGACCTCTCCAAGCACGCGGCGTCGTACCGCGAGATCTCGCTGCTGCTGCGGCGGCCGCCGGGCCGCGAGGCGTACCCGGGCGACGTCTTCTACCTGCACTCCCGCCTGCTGGAACGCGCCGCCAAGCTGCGCGACGACCTCGGAGGCGGCAGCCTCACCGCCCTCCCGGTGATCGAGACCCAGGCCGGCGACGTCTCCGCCTACATCCCGACCAACGTCATCTCGATCACCGATGGCCAGATCTTCCTCGAGGGCGATCTCTTCTTCGCCGGCGTGCGCCCGGCGATCAACGTCGGCATCTCGGTGTCGCGCGTCGGCGGCAACGCGCAGATCAAGGCGATGAAGAAGGTCGCCGGGACCCTGCGCCTCGACCTCGCGCAGTACCGCGAGCTGGCCGCCTTCGCGCAGTTCGGCTCCGACCTCGACAAGGCGACGCAGCGGCAGCTCGCGCGTGGCGAGCGCCTCGTCGAGCTGCTCAAGCAGGGCCTGCACCAGACCTTCGAGATCGAGTACCAGGTCGCATCGCTCTTCGCCGGCACCCGCGGCACCCTCGACAAGCTCAAGGTGAACGCGGTGGCCCAGTTCGAGGCGTACCTGCACGAGCACCTGCGCACCCACCACGCCGCGGTGCTCGAGACGATCCTCAAGACCGGCAAGCTCGAGGGCGCCACCGAGAGCGAGCTCGAGGCGGCGTGCCGGACGGCGCAGGAGCGCTTCCTCAAGGAGCACCCGGAGGCCGCCGTTGCCTAACACCCAGGGGTTGCGTCGGCGCATCCGCTCGGTCAAGTCGACCCAGCAGATCACCAAGGCGATGAAGATGGTCGCCGCGGCGCGACTGCGCCGGGCGCAGACCCGGATCATCGAGGCGCGGCCGTACGCGACCAGCCTCGAGGCGGTGCTGCGCTCGGTCGCCGCCCGCATCGCCACCCACCGCCACCCGCTGCTCGACCAGCGGGAGGAAAAGAGCGTCACCGTCGTGGTGATCACCTCGGACCGCGGGCTGTGCGGCTCGTTCAACACCAACGTGCTGCGCGAGGCCAGCCTGCTGATGGCGAGCGACCGCTGGGAGCACACCGAGCTGGTGCTCGTCGGCCGCAAGACGATCGACTACTTCAAGCACCGCAGCGTGACGCCGGTGGCGACCTACCCGGACCTCATGAGCAGCATCACCCCGGCGAACGCCTTCGCGCTGGCGGGGATGCTGGCGAAGCGCTTCTCGGCTCGCGAGACGGACGCCATCTACCTGCTGTCGAACCGGTTCCGCTCGATCATCCAGCAGAAGGTGGTGCTTCACAAGCTGCTCCCTGTCGAGCGCGCGCAACTCGCGGGCGGCGAGGCGGGGTTCGGCTACATCTTCGAGCCGGCGCCGGCGGTGCTGCTCGCCCAGCTGCTGCCGCGCTACGTCGAGACCGAGCTGCTGCGGGCGTTGCTGTCGTCCAACGCGGCCGAGCACGCGGCCCGCATGACGGCGATGGGCGCGGCCTCGAAGAACGCCGGCGAGATGATCGACAAGCTGACGCTCAACTACAACCGGATGCGGCAGGCAACCATCACCAAGGAGCTGATCGAGATCGTTTCCGGCGCCGAGGCGCTGGGAGGAAAGTAGGAGCAAGGCATGGCCGCTGCAGCGAAAACCGAAGGTCGCGTGGTGCAGGTCATCGGTCCGGTGGTGGACGTCGAGTTCCCCGAGGGGCGCCTGCCGGCGATCTACAACTCAGTCGAGATCCAGGACCGCTCCGAGGCCGGCGAGATGCACGTCGTCACCGAGGTGATGCAGCACCTCGGCGAGAACCGCGTCCGCTGCGTGTCGATGCTCGCCACCGACGGGCTGGTGCGCGGCATGAAGGCGATCGACACCGGGGTGCCGATCACCATGCCGGTCGGCCGCGAGACGCTCGGGCGGGTGCTCAACGTCGTCGGCGTGCCGGTGGACGAGAAGGGGCCGTGCGTCACCAAGGATCGCTGGCCGATCCACCGCGAGGCGCCGACGTTCGACCAGCAGTCGACGCAGGTGGAGATGTTCGAGACCGGGATCAAGGTCGTCGACCTGCTCGAGCCGTACACCAAGGGCGGCAAGACCGGCCTGTTCGGCGGCGCCGGCGTCGGCAAGACCGTGATCATCATGGAGCTGATCAACAACGTCGCCCTCCAGCACGGCGGCTACTCGGTGTTTTCCGGCGTCGGCGAGCGCACCCGCGAGGGCAACGACCTCTGGCTCGAGATGCAGGAGTCGGGCGTCATCGACCCCGACGACTGGCGGAAGTCGAAAGCCTCGCTGATCTACGGGCAGATGACCGAGCCCCCGGGCGCACGGCTGCGCGTGGCGCTGTCCGGCCTCACCGTCGCCGAGTACTTCCGCGACGTCGAGGAGCAGGACGTGCTGCTGTTCATCGACAACATCTTCCGTTTCACGCAGGCGGGCTCCGAAGTGTCGGCGCTGCTCGGCCGCATGCCCTCCGCGGTCGGCTACCAGCCCAACCTGGCCACCGAGATGGGCGAGCTGCAGGAGCGCATCACCTCGACCAAGAAAGGCTCGATCACCTCGGTGCAGGCGATCTACGTGCCCGCCGACGACCTCACCGACCCGGCGCCGGCGACGGCGTTCGCCCACCTCGACGCCACCACCGTGCTGTCGCGGCAGATCGTCGAGCTCGGCATCTACCCGGCGGTCGACCCGCTCGCCTCGACCTCGCGCATCCTCGACCCCCACATCCTCGGCGAGGAGCACTACCGGGTCGCCCGCGAGGTCCAGCGCATCCTGCAAAAGTACAAGGACCTGCAGGACATCATCGCCATCCTCGGGATCGACGAGCTGTCCGAGGAGGACAAGCAGACGGTGGCGCGGGCGCGCAAGATCCAGCGCTTCCTGTCGCAGCCGTTCCACGTCGCCGAGCAGTTCACCGGCCTCAAGGGCAAGTACGTCAAGGTCGCCGACACCATCCGCGGCTTCGACTCGATCTGCAAGGGCGAGCTCGACCATCTGCCGGAGCAGGCGTTCTACATGGTCGGCCCGATCGAGGAGGCGCTGGAGAAGGCGGAGCGCCTCAAGGCTGAGGCGTAGCCGTGAGAGCCGAAGGTATCGGGATCCGATGTGGGGCGCGCACTCCGTGCGCGCAGCCGGCGCGGAGCGCCGGCCCCACGGTGCGCCTGCCGGAGACGTGGCCATGAGCGAGCCAAAGCAGCAGCTCCACCTCAAGGTCGTTACCCCCACGCGGGTGGCGGTGGACGTGACCTGCGACGAGGTGACGCTGCCCGGCGCCCTCGGCGCGCTCGGCATCCTGCCCGGCCACACGCCGCTGCTGACGCAGCTCCGGATCGGCGAGCTGTCGTACAAGCAGGGGATGCGCGAGCACTACCTGGCGCTGCAGTGGGGTTTCGCCGAGATCAACACCGACGCCGAGGGCACCCGGGTGACGGTGCTGGCGGAGGTGGCCGAGCTGCCCGAGGAGATCGACGTCGAGGCGGCGCGGGCCGAGAAGGCCGCTGCCGAGGTGGCGCTCAAGGGCGCGACGGGTGAGGAGTTCGACCACCAGCGCGCCCACCTCGAGGCCGCCATCACCCGCATCACCGTCGCCACCCGCCGCTGAGCCCGCCCCGTGGCGTGGCGCCGTAGCGCTTGCATGCAGACGCCGCTCGCGTTCCTTTCAGTCGCGCTGCAAGGTGACAGGGAGCCCTGCTCGCCCGGCCGGCAGGCACCGCACGCGCTTGGCGTCAGATTAACCTGCTACAATAAATCAAGTTAGACTCGCGGACCCGAAATCGGGATGGGAGTGGAGGGCGCGACGAGCGGGTCGATTCGATCCGGGGCTCTCCCGAGGGGGTTGGCCATGATCTTCGGCGGCGACGGCGGCGCGGGCAACAGGGTCTTACCCCTGATCTTCGCGGTGGCGATGGCAGCCGGCGCCGGCGCGAGCGCGAGCGCCGCCGACTGGAGCGCCACGAACGTCCAACTGCTCCACGGGAAGGGTTTCAAGCTCGGGCCCGACCAGCGCGACATCATGACCTTCGAGCATGCCTCGGGGTGGCAGTTGGGGTCGAACTTCTTCTTCTTCGACGTCACCAGGCCGTTTGCCAATGGCACCGACATCTACGGGGAGTGGTACAGCCGGTTGAGCTGGAACAAGCTGGGCATCACCAGCAAGGGCACCGGTCTGCTTGAGGATGTCTCGTTCGCTGGGTCGCTCAACGCGGGGGCCGGCTTTCGCGCCTACCTGGCGGGGCTGACGCTTCATTTCAAGCTGCCCGGGTTCTCTTTCTTCGACCTCGATGTGATGGCCTACGACGACCGCAGCGACAGCGACGTGACCTACATCGTCACCCCCGCGTGGGAGATGCCGTTCACGCTCGGGGGTGCAAGCTTCCGTTTCCGCGGTTTCGTCGACATCATCGGCGCCGAGGGCATGCGGGCGCAGCAGGTGCTCGCCCAGCCCCAGGTGTTGGTCGACCTCGGCGGGCTGCTCGCAGGGCATGGAGACCGCCTCTTGGCTGGTATCGAGTACCAGCTCTGGCACAACAAGTTCGGCGTCCGCGGCGTCGACGAGGCGCTCCCTCAGGTGATGGTGCTGTGGCAGCTCTAGAAGCGCGCAGGCGCGTTCGCAGATCGGTCAGCATCTCGACGACCTTCCTGGTTGCCGTCGCCGTGATCGCGGGCTTCACGGTCGCCATCGTCGGCTACTTCTGGCTGCACAGCGAGTACGACCGGTTCGCTCGGGAGTCGCAGGAGCTGCGGCAAGCGTTCATGGACGAGCAGAAGGCCAAGACCCGCGAAGAGGTCGAGAAGGTCCTGGACTACATCGGGTACCGCCACTCCAGGGCGGAGGCCGTGCTGCGCTCCTCGTTGCGCGGCCGCGTGTACGAGGCCGATGCGATCGCTACCCACTTGTACGAGGCCGAGAAGGGAAGGCGCACCCGACCCGAGCTCGAGCGCCTCGTCAAGGAGGCGCTACGACCGATCCGCTTCAACAACGGCCGGGGCTACTACTTCATGGTCAGCATGCAAGGGGTCGAGAAGCTGTATCCCATCGCTCCCCAGTTCGAGGACCAGGACCTCCTGGGGCTCCAGGATGCCAAGGGCAACTACGTCATCCGTGACGAGATCAGGCTGCTGCGGCAGCAGCCTGAGGGTTACGTCTTCGACCACTGGCGCAAGCCCGGCGCTTCGCCCGACATGATCTACCCGAAGATCACGTTCGTGAAGCGCTTCGAACCGTTCGGCTGGTACATCGGAACCGGGGAGTACCTCGACGATCACGAGCGCGACCTGCAGGACGAGCTGCTCGACCGCATCGCCCGCGTGCGCTTCGGGCGCGAGGGGTACGTCTTCGTCAACACCTTCGACGGCGACGCCCTGATCACCGACGGCGCCCGGGTGACGACTCCCACCAACCTCTGGGACGTCACCGACATCAACGGCGTCAAGGTGATCCAGGAGGAGAGACGCGCCAGCGAACGGCCGGACGGGGGCTTCATCCGCTACTCCTGGAACAAGCTGACGGAAGCCTCGCCGACGCCGAAGCTCTCGTTCGTCAAAGGCTACCCAAAGTGGCGCTGGATGATCGGCGCCGGCGTCTACCTGGACGAGATCGAGGAGGTCATCGCGGCTCGCCGCGCCGGCCTCGGGCGCGCCGTGCGGGCGCGCGCTCTGGAAATCGCGGGAATCCTGCTGGGCCTTGGCCTGGTGGTCACGCTGGTCGCCAACCTCTTCTCCCGGCGCGCGCGGCGCAGCTTCGAGGCGTTCTCCGAGTTCTTCGAGCGCGCCGCCACCCAGTCCAGTACCATCGACGAGTCCCAGCTTCACTTCTCGGAGTTCGTCGGCCTGGCGAGATCCGCCAATGCCATGATCGAATCCCGGCGCAGGACCGAGGACGAGAAGCGCGAGCTGCAGGAGCAGTTGCTGCGGTCGCGGAAGATGGAGGCGCTCGGCCTGCTGGCCGGCGGCGTCTCCCACGATCTCAACAACATCCTCTCGGGTTTGGTGATGTACCCGGATCTGCTGCTGCTCGAGCTGCCCCCGGATAGCCCTGCACGCGGGCGCGTCGCGGCGATCAAGGAGTCCGGCCAGCGCGCCGCCGCCGTGGTGGCCGACCTGCTCGCCGCCTCTCGCGGGGGTCGGGCGGAGGCCGAGATCGTCAACCTCAACATGGCGGTCGAAGAGTTCCTCCAGACTCCCGAGCACCGCCGCCTGTGCGACACCCACCCCGGAGTGATGGTCAGGACCGACCTCGACGCGACGACGCTCAACGTGCGCTGCTCGCGCTCACAGCTCGCGAAGACGCTCATGAACCTGGTCGCCAATGCGATGGAGGCAATGAAGGCGGCGGGCCTGGTGACCATCGCCACCGGCAACCGCCGCCTGGAGGAGCCCTACGTCGGCTACGAGAGGATCCCGGCCAGCGAGTACGTGGTCCTGCGGGTCGAGGACACCGGCGCCGGTATCGCCGAGGCCGACCTCGCGCGCATCTTCGAGCCGTTCTTCACCAAGCGGATCCTCGGACGCAAGGGGACGGGCCTCGGCCTGACCGTGGTCTGGCACACCGTGCGAGGCAGCGACGGCTTCATCGACGTCCGCAGCAGCCCCGGCGGCTCCAGCTTCGAGCTGTACTTCCCGGCACAGCGTGAGGCCCCGGCAGCGCCGCCGCCGGCTTCCCCCGTCGAGGCGTTGATGGGCCACGGGGAACGCATTCTGGTGGTCGACGACGAACCAACGCAGCGGGACATCGCGGCTGAGCTGCTCGCGCGGCTCGGCTACCACCCGACGGTAGCGGCCTCCGGCGAGGAGGCCTTGGCACTGGCGGAGCGCGAGACCTTCGATCTGGTGGTGCTGGACATGATCATGACTCCGGGAATCGGTGGTCGGGAGACGTGCGTGGCGATGCTGCGGCGGCGGCCCGACCAGAAGGTGATCATCGTCAGCGGCTACGCCGAAACCGAGGACATCCGCGCGACCCTCGATATGGGCGCCGGCGAGGCCGTTCTCAAGCCGTACACGATAGAGAAGTTCGGTCGCGCGGTGCGAGACGAGCTCGCCCGGCCGACACGGAGGTGACGCCGGCCGCGCGATCAGCGCGGCAGCGCCAGGTCCTTCAGCCTGACGGTGACATTGCCGGCCCGGGGAACGGTGCCGGAGATCTCCACCGGCACGCGCCGCTGGGCATCGAGAAGGATCCGCACGTTCCCTTGGAAGCCGAGAAACTCGAGGTCGCCGGCGGCGCCGCCAGCGCCGACGCGGCTGCCGCTCATCGTCAACTGGAGCCCGGCGACCGCGGCGTCCACCGCGCGCCGGCCGCCGCCGCCGTGCTCGTCGATGTCGAGCCTGATCTGCCTCGCCGCAGACACCGCGATGTCGACCCGCAGGAGCTGGTCCCTGGACAGCACCAGCACCTGCGTGGCGTCGCCCGGCCGGGCGAGCTGGCCGGTCGCCAGAATCCAGAACAGCGCCACCGAGTCGGACACGACGGCCCCGTTCCGGTCCGCCTCGGGGAGCGGCACGAACGAGTCGGAGTGCACTGTCCAACGATCCGCCGGCCGCTCCTCCTCGCCCCTGGCAGGCGCGTAGCGCGCAACCGCGACCCCGTCGAGGGTGAACCGCTGCGTTTTGAAGCGGGCACGCCCGCCGAACTCCTGGCTGTTGGTCTGCAGGGCGGCGCCGGTCGTCGGCTCGAGCCACACCGTGTTGCGGGTGTGGCGACCGAGGCCAGTGGTGTCGAGGTCGATCCGCACCACGTGCCCACCGCCCGGCATCACCGGCGTGTGCCCCGGGGCCGCCGCCAGCGCTTGCAGTGCCGCCTCCGCCGGGACGAGCCTGATCTTCACCGTCGTGTCGGCGGTGAAGATGAACTTGCGGGCGCGGAAGTGCAGCTCGCGCCAGGTGAGACACTCGGGCGCGAGCGAGCCGCCGGCGAGCGCCGCGCTCGTCCACGCCACAACGGTCGCCGCCGCCAAAGCGGCGGCTCGAGCCCGCCCCGGGCGCCTGGTCCGGTCGTCGCCAGCCATGAGCCGCATCGCCTGTTGAGGGTACCAGAGCGGCAGCGGCGGCGTCCTCGGCCGGAACGCCGGTGGCCGGGAAGTCGCCGCGCGCGACCGGTGCTGGGCAGGCTCGACTCGGGACGGGACACCGGCCCGCAGCGTCTGCTAGATTGCCGGCCGTGCCCGGCAAGGGACGGGGGTGTCGATGACCGAAGCCACTGCGACAGCAGCGAAGGGCGCCGTCGCCAGCGCCATCGACGAGGTGTCGAGCACGATGCGCGCCTTCGTCAAATCGCCGCGCGCTCTGTGGGGCGTCAACGTCCCCTACTTCCTCGAGGGGGTCACCTACTTCGGCGTGCTCACCCTGCTGATGAAATACCTGTCGGAGAATATCGGGCTCGGCGACATCCGCGCCGGCTTCGTGGTGTCGCTGTTCACCGGCGGCATCACCTTCGCGATGTTCTTCCTCGGCGAGATCGGCGACCGCTGGGGGCTGCGCCGCACCCTGCTGCTGGCGATCGCACTGATGGCGGTGGGCCGCATCTTCATCACCATCGCCGGCTACTCCGCGGGCGGCTCGCTCGGCTCCCCGGCGTTCCTGCTCACGGCGCTGAGCCTGGCCATCGTCGTCGTCGGCTTCGGCATGTTCCAACCGGCGCTGTTCTCGGCGGTCAAGCAGTTCTCGACGCCGGCCACCTCGGCGGTGGCGTTCGGCGTGATCTACGGGCTCAACAACCTCGGCGCTTTCGTCGCCGGGTTGATCTCGCCGGAGATCCGGGTGGCCTCCGCCGGCGCCTTCCCACCCAACGGCATCAACGGCGTGTTCGCCGTCTACACCGTGCTCACCTTCGCGTCGATCGCGATCACCGCCTTCGTCCTCACTCCGGCCACGGTGCGCCGGGCGATGGCCAGCCGCCCCGAGGCCGCCGCCGACGAGGCACGCTCGCGCAGCGAGCCGCGCCCGCGCGCATTCTCCGCCCGCTGGTTCGCCGAGCATCCGCTGCGCGACGGCCGCTTTGCGTTCTTCGTCTTCATCCTCATCCCGGTGCAGACGCTGTTCGCCCACACCTGGCTGACGCTGCCGCTCTACATCAACCGTGCGTTCGTGCCGTGGGTCAGCTCGCGCTTCGAGCTGTTCGCCAACCTGAGCCCTTTGCTCGTGTTCCTGCTGGCGCCGCTGGTGGCGGCGGCGACCGCCAAGATCGACCCGCTGAAGATGGTGCAGTGGGGCACGTTGGTGATGGCGCTGCCGACGTTCCTGCTCGCGCTCGGGGCCACTCCGGCGCTGCTGTTCGCCTACATCGTGCTGATGACGGTCGGCGAGTCGATGTGGCAGCCGCGCTTCTACGACTACATCACCAAGATGGCCCCGCCCGGGAAGGCCGGCGCCTACGTCGGCATCGGCCAGCTCCCGTGGTTCCTCACCAAGCTGCTCACCGGCCTGTACGCCGGCTGGTTCCTGCAACACTACTGCCCGGCGCAGGGGCCGCAGCAGACGGGCAGAATGTGGCTCATCTACGCGTTCATCGCCATGCTGTCCCCGGTCGCCCTGTTCCTCACCCGCAACTGGCTGCGGGGCGGGGTCAAGGCGGCGGGCACGCCGGCCGGTTAGAGAGGGAGGCTCCTCATGCTGATCAGGGAGAAGGTCGCGCAGGCGAAGGCGCTGCTCGCCGAGCTCGACGTCGACTGCTGGATCACCTTCGTGCGCGAGAGCGCGATCAACGGCGACCCGACGCTGGTTTACCTGGCGCCGGGGCACGTGACGTGGCACTCCGCGTTCATCGTCGCCAGAGACGGGCGCACCCGTGCGATCGTCGGCCGCTACGACGTGCAGGTGCTCAAGGACCTCGGGGTCTGGGACGACGTCGTCGGCTACGTGACCGGGATCCGCGAGCCGTTTCTGGAGTTCCTGCGCGCGCTCGCCCCCCGCACGATCGCCGTCAACTACTCCGAGGGCAGCGAGATCGCCGACGGGATCACCCACGGGATGTTCCTGACGCTGCACAAGCTCCTCGACGAGATCGGCATGGCCGGCCGGATCGTCTCGGCGGAGCCGATCGTTTCGGCGTTGCGCGAACGCAAGACGAAGGTCGAGATCGACGTCATGCGCGAGGCGATCCGCCACACCCAGGAGATCTACGCGCTGGTCGGCGGCTACATCAAGCCGGGACGCACCGAGAAGCAGATCGGCGCCTTCGTCCACAAGGAGATCGCCCGCCGCAAGCTCGGCCACGCCTGGGAGGAGGCCACCTGTCCGGCGGTGTTCACCGGACCCGGCGGCGCCGAGGCCCACTACGCGCCCGGCGAGCGCAAGGTCGAGCGCGGGCACGTGCTCAACATGGACTTCGGTGTCAAGGTGAACGACTACGTCTCCGACATGCAGCGCACCTTCTACGTCCTCGCCGAGGGCGAGACGAATGCGCCGCCCGAGGTGCAGAAGGGGTTCGACACCATCGTCCGCTCGATCGAGCTGGCGAAGCGGGCGATGCGGCCCGGCGTCGAGGGTCGCGCGATCGACGCGGTGGCGCGCGGCATCATCGTCGACGCCGGCTACGAGGAGTACCCGCACGCGCTCGGCCACCAGGTCGGCCGCTTCGCCCACGACGGTACCGCGCTACTCGGACCGACCTGGGAGAAGTACGCCGAGAAGCCGTACAAGAAGCTCGAGCCCGGCATGGTGTTCACGATCGAGCCGCGCCTCACGGTGGCGGGCCGCGGCATCTGCACTGTCGAGGAGATGGTGGTGGTGACCGAGCACGGCTGCGAGTGGCTGTCCACGCCGCAAACGTCGCTCGTGCTCATCCGCTGAGGAGGCGGCCATGAGCATCCTCGTCACCGGCGGGAGCGGCTTCATCGGCGCGGCGCTGGCGGCGCGGCTGCGCGGCGCCGGCCACCGCGTGGCGATCCTCACGCGCGCCGGCTCCGGTCCGGACACCATTCACTGGGACCCGGCCGCCGGCCGGCTCGACCCGGCGACGCTCGCGGGTTTCGCCGCGGTCGTCCACCTCGCCGGCGAGAACATCGGAGCTCAGCGGCTGACGGCGTTCCGCAAGCGGGCGATCATGGACAGCCGCGCCGGCGGCACGCGTCTGCTGGCGACCACGCTCGCGGCGCTGCCGAAGCCGCCGGCGGTGCTGGTCAGCGCCTCCGGGATCAACGTCTACGGCAGCCGCGGCGACGAGGTACTGCGCGAGGACGCGACGGCCGGCCGCGGCTTTCTCGCCGAGGTGTGCCGCGCCTGGGAGGCAGCTACAGAGCCGGCCGCGGCCGTCGGGATGCGTGTCGTGGTGCTCCGCACCGGCATGGTGCTCTCGCCCGACGGCGGCGCCCTCGCCCGCATGCTGCCGCTGTTCCGGGTGGGCGGTGGCGGCGTGCTCGGCCCCGGGACGCAGTGGTGGAGCTGGATCAGCCGCGACGACCACCTGTCGGTGATCGAGCACGCCCTCGCCGATCGAACCATGTCGGGTCCGGTCAACGCCGTCAGCCCCGGCGCACTGACCAACCGGGAGTTCACCCGCGTCCTCGGGGCAGCGCTGCACCGGCCGACGGTGCTGCCGGCGCCGGCCTTCGCGCTCCGCCTGGCGCTCGGCGAGCTCGCCGACGAGCTGCTGCTCTCCTCGACCCGCGTCGAGCCGGCGGCGCTCCTCGCGCGCGGGTTCCACTTCGCCGACCCGACGCTCGCGGGAGCGCTGCAGCGGATGCTGGCAAAGACGGGTCGAGGATGACGGCGGCGCCGCTCGCGCTCGGCCTGGCCGTTACGGTCGTCGCAATGGCGGTCTTGTGGCTGCTGCAGCGGCGCACCGGCAACGCCGGCGTCGTCGACGTCGGCTGGTCGGCCGGCGTCGGCGTGGTCGGCGTCCTCGTTGCCGCTCTGGGAGTCGGCTGGGCGCCTCGCCGCTGGCTGGTCGGCGCGCTGGTCGCAGCGTGGTCGCTGCGCCTGGCGATCTACATCCTGCGGCGGGTGCTCGGCGAGGGCGAGGACGCCCGCTACACGCGGCTGCGCACCGCCTGGGGGGCGGCGTTCCAGCGCCGGCTGTTCCTGTTCTTCCTGGCGCAGGCCGTGCTTGCGGTGCTGTTCGCCGTGCCGGTGTGGGTGGTAGCGGGTGATCCGCGCCCGGGGTGGGGTGCTCGCGAGCTCGTGGCCGTCGTCGTCTGGCTGGTGGCAATGCTCGGCGAGGGGCTCGCCGACGGCCAGCTCGCCGCCTTCCGCGCGAACCCCGGCAACCGGGGACGCACCTGCGCCATCGGCCTGTGGCGCTACTCCCGCCATCCCAACTACTTCTTCGAGTGGCTGCACTGGTGGTCGTACGTCGCGCTCGGCATCGGCGCGCCGCTCGGTGCCGTGACGCTGCTCGGCCCGGCGCTGATGCTGCTCTTCCTGCTCAAGGTCACCGGCATCCCGGCGACGGAGGCGCGCGCGCTGGTCTCCCGCGCCGACTACGCGGAGTACCGGCGCACCACCAGCGCGTTCGTCCCGTGGTTCCCGCCCCGCCGCCCTTGACACGCCGGTAGTCGCGACATAGTCTCAGCTATCCCCCAGAGAAGAGCGCCGCCCGAACGTTCCCGCCGAGGGACGTCGCGCCGGCCCGGAGGCAGGCGATGATCGTGGTCCGCAACGTGTTTCGTCTCAAGTTCGGCACCGCCAAGGAGGCCAAGAAGCTGTGGGCCGAGGGGCACGCCCTGTCGGTCAAGCTGGGTGGCTACCCGCAGCGGGCGCTGGTCGACGTCACCGGCCAGTTCTACACCTTCGTGCTCGAGGCCAGCTACCCGAGCCTGACGGCGTGGGAGGAGGCGGGCAAGACGATGATGGGGTCGGCGGAGTGGGAGCGCTGGTACGCGCGCTTCTCGCCGTTGATCGAGTCGGGCTACCGGGAGATCCTCAGCGAGGTCGAGGTCTGACCGGTCTTGGCGGCGCGCTGCCGGCAGCGGACCATCTGCGGCGTCGCCCATCGCCGGCCTCGCTCCTCGCGTACAGCAAGTACGCGTCGTCGCGGGCCGGCTTGCGCTCCTTGCATCTGAGGGGCCGTCCGGGCAATGGGGTGGGCAGCGTTGCGCCGGCTTTGCGGGGCGCAATGCCAGGAGGAGCGCCGCAGTCGAAGTGCCGCGCTTCGGCAAGGCGCGACGACGCCGCGTGCGCCGCGCGCCGACGCAACCGCTGCGCGGCGCGGGGATGCGCGCGCAGCCCACCGCTGTGTCATCCGGAGCGAGGCGAAGGATCTCACTGGCGGCAGCGCCGCTCGCTGCGCGGTGCGAACAGAAGGAGAAGAGCCTCCGCGCTCCAAACGCGACCGGCCTGCGAGATGAGAAGTCGGGCTGAAGTTCCGCGTTTCGGGGCCCGGTCCTTCAGACCGTCTCCCAGCGGCGTGCGAGCAGTCGGGTGATCGCCAGGAACGCAGCGGTCATGGCGAGCAGCACCGCGAGCTGCGGCCACAGCGCGAGCAGCGGCGCCTCGCGCCAGAAGACCTTGAGGTAGGCGTCGAGCGCCCACCCGTTGAAGGTGAGCAGCCCGAGCCTTTGCATCGCCTCGGGCATCAGAAAGCGCGGGAACATGCTGCCCCCGACCGCCGACATCACGAGGATGACGATGGTCGACAGGCCGCTGAGCTGCGCGCGGGTCCGGCAGGTGGCGGCGAGCACGAGGCCAAACGAGGCGGCCGCAGCCGCCGTCACCACCGTCACCAGAGCGAAACCGGCGACGTGGTCCGCGAGCGGCAGGCCGAAAACCAGCGCCCCCCAGGTGAACATCACCGTCATCTGCACGCTGCCGAGCGCGGTGAGGTACAGCCACTTGCCGGCGAGCAGCCGGACCATGCCGAGTCGTGACGAGAGCAGGCGCTCGAGGGTGCCGCTCTCCTGCTCCTCGATCAGTGCTCCGCCGGCGCCCGCGCAGGAGAACAGCAGGAACATCACGCCGATGCCGGCGGCGTAGAAGGCGATGATCCCCTTGTTGCTCTGACCCTCGCGCAGCACGTCGACCACCTCGGTGGCGATCAGGCCGCTCATGCCGGCGCCCTCGCCTCCGCCATCGCCGGCGGCGCCACCTTGCGCGCCGGCCCGCTCCTTGAGCTTTGGCAGCCAGGCGTCGAACGAGCGTCGCTGCTCGGGCGAAAGGGCACCGCCGTAGCGTTCGACCGCGGCGATCCCCGATTGCGCCATGACGTCGGGCGCGGCGGTCATCGCCACCTTCTGCAGCAGGCCGTTGACCATCTGTGGCGCGACGGGGTCCGCCGGGTCGGCGAGCAGGATGACGCTGACCCGCGTGCCGGGGGCGAACGACATCCCGCCCGCGCCGAACCCGATGGGGAGCACCACCGCGACCGGCACCTGGCCGCCGCGCACCAGCGCCCGCGCGGCCTCGCGGTCGAGCACCCTCTCCGTCGTGGAGGCATCGGCTTTGGCGGTCGTGCGCACCTTCAGGGTGGGCTCCCTGGTGAGTGCGGCGACCAGGCGCCCCGAGAGCTCGGAGCGATCCTCGTCGACGACGGCGACCTCGACCCGCGGCGTCGGCCGCTCGCCGCGCCCGCCGAAGATCGCCGCGAAGATGGAGAAGAAGACGACCGGCAGCACGAACGAGAGCGCCTGGGCGACCCGGTCGCGCCACAGCGACAGCAAGGCGATGCGCATCACGGTGGCGATCATTCGCGCAGCTCCTTGCCGGTGAGCGCGAGGAAGACGCCGGCCAAGCTGGGACGGCGCACCTGCAGGTCGCGCACCTCGCACCCCGCCTCACGCAGGCGGCGCAGCAGCACCGGCAGCTCCTCGTCGATGTCCCGCACCATCGCCCGCAACGTCGGTGCACCGACGTCCCCGGTGAATCCCGGGAGCGGCCGCTCGAGCGGTTGGGCGAGTGTCGCCGTCACCGTGTGCTGCTCGCCGAAGGTGCGCTCCGTCAGCTCGGCGAGCGTCCCGGCGGCGACCGTGCGGCCGCGGTCGATGATGACGATGCGGTCGCAGCGCGCCTCGGCCTCCTCGAGGTGGTGGGTGGTGAGGAGCAATGCGGCGCCGTCGACCTTGAGCTCGGCGAGCATCTCGTAGATGCGCTCGCGGCTCTGCGGGTCGACGCCCACCGTCGGCTCGTCGAGCAGCACCACCGGCGGGCGGTGGAGCACGCCGCAGGCGATGTTGAGCCGCCGCCGCATCCCGCCGGAGAAGCGCTTGACCGGCTCGCGTTCGCGCCCGCCCAGCGCCGTCCACGCCAGCGCCCAGGCGACCGCGTCGCGCAGCGGCCGGGCGGCGAGCCCCTGCAGGCGGCCGAAAACCTCGAGGTTCTCGCGCGCCGACAGCAGCGGATAGACCGCCACCTCCTGCGGTACCAGCCCGAGGCCGGCGCGACCATCGTCATCGAGCGGCCGGCCGAGCAGCTCGATGCTGCCGCCGTCGAGACGGACGCGGCCGGCGACCGCGCGCACCAGCGTGGTCTTGCCGGCGCCGTTCGGGCCGAGCAGGGCGAGCAGCTCGCCGGCGCGCACGTCGAGCGAGGCGCCGTCGAGAGCGGTGACCTCGCCGAAGCGCTTGTGCGCGCCGCGTGACCGCGAGCGCGACCGCGGCCGAAGGCGCCGACGCCGAAGCGGCGGCGCCGGGTGCGCTCACGCCGGCAGCCAGGTGCGCAGCCGTTCGCAGACGGTCGGGCCGACCATCGCCGCCGCCGCGTCGAGGATCAGCGCGCGCGACCGCGAGCGGGTCGCCGCTTCCGCGCCAGCGCGCCCGCAGCGCCGCCGCGCCGACCACCGGCTCGAGGCGCTCGACGACGTACGCCGCGAGCACCAGGTCGTCGCGGTACCCCGAGGGGCCGACGACGCCCTCCGGGATGAGGTCGAACGGCGCAACGATGTACTTGAGCGACACTGCGGATCGCCGTGCGCTCGCGGACCTCGATGGCGGGGTCGAGGGAGATCTCGGCGAGCAGCAGGAAGAGCGGCGGCAGGTAGCGGTAGAGGAACGAGCAGGGGATGGTCGCGGCCTCGCCGAGGCGAGCCAGCGCTCGACCCGGCGCTCCAGGGTGGCGGTGAACGATCCCAACTCGACGTCTTCGGTCACGGTGCTCATCGGTTTCCCCGTGCTCCCGCGGCACGGCGACGTCGCCCGGACGTTCGGCCGGGCGCTTGTCCTGCCGCAGCGGAGCGATGATCAGCCGAATATACGCCGGGCGGTCGCGCAAAGGTTCGCCGCCGATCCTAGCAGCGTACAGCGCGGGCAGTTGCCGCGAGCCGTCGTCGACGAGCGCCGCCAGGCAGGCGCGGACGGCCGCTCGGTCGTCCTCCGAGATCGGCAGCAGCGGCGGCCGCGGGACACCGCCGGCGAGGCCGCGCTCGTCCATGGCGGCCTTGACGCCGGCGACGCCGAGCCGCCCGGCGATCAGCCGGATCGCCGGGAGCAACCGCCGCTGCAGCGCCAGCGCTGCCGCGGCACCGCCGGCCGTGTGCTCGCGGAAGAGCGCCACGCACGGCTCGGGGAGCACGTCGGCGATCGCCAGAATGCCGCCCACCGCGCCGGCCGCGAGGGCGGTCTGGATCACGCCGGCGGCGCCGCACAGCACCTGGAACGTCGCCGGGACGCGGGCGAGGACGTCGACCAGCCAGCCGATGTCGCCGGCGCTGTCCTTCAGCCCCGCGACGTTGGGGTGGGCGGCCAAGCGCTCGACCGCCGCGGGCGGAATCACCACGCCGGTGAATCGCGGCACGTTGTAGAGCAGCACTGGCAGCGGCGAGGCGTCGGCGACCGCGGTGTAGTGGGCGAGCAGCGCCGCCTCGGTCATCTGCGCGCGGAAGTAGCTGGGCGTCACGACCAGCGCCGCATCGGCGCCGGCGGCAGCCGCCGCCACCGCCATGCGCACGGTGTCGGCGGTCGACTCCATCCCGACGCCGGCGACCAGCGTCCGCTGCCGCGGAATCGCCGCCCGCGCGGCGCCCAGCACGGCGAGACGCTCGTCCTGGGTGAGCAGCGCCGCCTCGCCGGTCGAGCCGAGCAGCAGATAGCCGGCGAGGCCGTGGCGCTCGTAGCGCGCGACGTTGGCGGCGAGCCGGTCGAGCGCGACCTTGCCGTCGACGAACGGCGTGGTCAGCGGCGCGAAGATCCCGGTGAGGTTCATCTCCTGCCTCCGATCGCGGAGAATCTCCAGCGGCGATGCGCTCGACGAACGCCGGGTCGTAAGCGATGTTGAACGCCGGCGGCTCCGCGGGCGCGAGCGGGCGATCAGCACGCCGTCGCCCTCACGGCGCCCCGGCGCCGGCGATGACGACGTTGCTCCCAGCGACCATGGCCGGCACCGAGCATAGCGGTGCGTGCCGCGAGAACTCAAGCTCGGGGTCGCAGCGACGTGGGCCGTGGACCGTGGGCCGTGGGCCGTAGGCCGAAGGGGCGAGGGCTCCTTGCTCAGGTGACGATCAGGTCCGTCCCCTCGACGATGCCGAGCGGCGCGTATCCGGTATAGCCCGGGAACACCTGTGAGAGGTGCGGGTTGGCGAAGCGGCGCACGACGATATCCGAGAGCACCCGCCGGTAGTCGGTGGTGACGGCAACGTCGGCACCGTCGTAGAGCGCGTCCGGGGCGAGGCCGGGCCAGGCGCCGTGCAGGCCGCCGATGACGCGCCCGCCGACCACGATGATCGGAAAGGCGTGGCCGTGATCGGTGCCCCGCGCGGCGTTCTCGCGCACGCGCCGGCCGAACTCGCTCAGCACCACCACCGTCAGCCGCTTGCTGGCGGCGTCGGCGCCGCTGCCGTCGAGGTCCTGATAGAGAGCGGCGATCGCCTGAGTGAGGTTGCCGGCGATGTCCGCGAAGTAGCCGCCGGCGCCGTATGCCTCGTTTTCGTGGGTGTCCCAGCCGCCGAGGTCGACGGCGACGGCGCGCAGGCCGACGTCGAGCTTGATCATCTGCGCGATCAGCCGCATGTGGCGGCCGAAATCGCTGTCCGGGTATACAGCGCCGTTGGCGGTCGGCACGTCGTCGCCGGCGAACGCCTCGACGAGGTCCATCGCGTTCATCGCCTGGATACCGGAGTTGTGGACGATGGAGCTGCCGCGCGAGTAGAGGCGGCGTAGCGCGAGCCGCTGGGCATCCCGCCACTGCCACGGACCCGTCGCGATGTTGAAGTCGCCGGGGGAGTCCATTGATACCGTCCGGCGGTCGCCGAGCAGCGAGGTCGGCTGCGCGTTCCCCACCGCCAGCGACGGCATCAGCGGGCTGCCGGAAGGACCAGGGCCGGTGGACAGCAGCCGGGTCAGCCACCCGGTACTGACCGACCGGGCGCCGGGCGTGCCGAGCTCCATGAATTCCTGGGCGTCGAAGTGGCTGCGGGTGTCGACGTTCATCCCGCAGGCGTGCACGATCGCCACCTTGCCGCTCTGGAACAACGTGTGCAGCGGCGCGGCCGTCGCGTGCAGCCCGAACTGGGCGTCGAGCGGCAGCAGCGCGCCGTCGCCGCCGACCGGCTGCTTGAGCTCGGGGCGGGCTGCCTCGTAGAAGCTGCGGTCAGGGCCGGCGATCGGCGCCACCAGGGTGAGCAGGTCCGCGCCCCCCCTCAGGAACACCACCACCAGCACCTCGCGGTTGCCGTCGGGGCTGCCGAACGCGGCGAACGATAGCCGCGAGCCCGCCATCGCGGCGATCGCCGCCGAGCACCCCACCATGAAGCCGCGCCGGGTCGTGTCTACCAAGGCTCTACCCTCGCTCTCATCGCCAGAGGAACTGCGGCGCCATGGCGAGCAGCGCCACCATCGTGTAGAGACGCGCGATCACGTCGTCGTCGGAGATGTGCAGCGGCACGTCGGGGTTGCGTCCTTGCGCCAGGAAGTCGATCACCTCCGCCCGCGACGATTCCGCCATCGGTCTTCCGAGGATGCGCTGGATCCAGTAGTCGGCGAGGCCGCGCGAGGTGGTAACGCCGGCCGGGTTCTGCGCGGGCAGGTCGACGACCGGCGCACTGCCGTGCTGGTCGTCGCTGGCCCAGAGTGTCCAGTTGAGGGCGCGCCACGTCGGCACCAGCGTGGCCGTCGACAGCCACTCCTTCATCACGTCGGGGTAGCCGTTCGGCGGCCGCCACGAGAACTTGGCGTGGCCGGTCGCCTCGAACAGCCAGAAGAAGCTGTCGGCCAGGTGGTTGTCGAGGGCGAAGCTGATCTCGGCGCCGGTGGCGCGCAGCGCGCTCACGATCACCTCGAACGGGCGTTTGACCTTGGCCGCCCAGGTCGTCGCGAACTCCTCGGAGAGCACGATCGTGCGCACCACCTGGCGGAGCTGATCGGGCGCGTCGAGATTGGCGGCGAACACCGCGGCGGCCGCGTCGATCACCCGCTGTGGCGGTTCGTCGGCGATCAGCCGCCGGCACAGCTTGTGGGCGATGAAGCGCCCGGTGCCGGGGTGGCCGGCAATGACGTCGAGCACGTCGTTGCCGTCCTTGAACGGCGCCTGGTTGGCAGCGAGGTAACGGCCGAGCACGTGCTTCTGGAAGCGGTCGTGGCGGTCGGCCGTGAAGATCGTCGCACCGGTGCTGTCGTCGATCCTCCACCCGGTGAAGCAGCGAGTGATCTCGTAGACGTCGTCGTCGGTGTAGCCGATCGGCCGGCCTTGGGCGTCGAGCGTCACCTGATCCTGGGGGATGACCCCGAGGTAGTTCTCGGCCCCGAGGGTGTGCAGCTCGCACAGTTCGCGCGCGTAGTTCTCATTGGGGCCGGCGACGGTATTGGCGTCGGTGTTGAGGTAGACGATCATCGCCGGGCTCGCGGCGACCAGGCCGAGCATCGTGCGAAAGTTGCCGAGCACGTTGGCGCGGATCACGTCGCGGTCGTAGTACACCCAGGTGGGGGCCGAGACGTAGTCCCACCCGTAGACGTTGAAGTGGTCGTGCCAGAAGTCGGCGAGCACCTCGAACAACTGGCGCTTGCTGTAGATGGCGCGCAGGAACGCCGCCCGCTCGGTCTCGATGGCGGGCAGCAGCCGGACGTACCAGTCGGGGTTGCCGGCGAAGTGGTCGGCCCACAGCTTCTCGCGCGTCTTGGCGAGCGTTGTCAAGCCGGCCGCCACCAGCCGGTTGTCGAGGTCGCCGTCGGCGATGGAATCCGGATGGAGCTGGTCCTCGAGGTGGGCGGCGAGGCGTGCACCGTCGGTGCCGGCGAGCGCGTTGAACGCCTCGATGTCTCCCGGCCGCGGCCCGAAGCCCATGCGCCCGAGCACCCGGACGGCGAATGGCGCAACGTCGGCCGCCTCGACCGGGCTCCAGCGCAAGCGGGCCCGCGGCCGCGTCGTCAGCGCCGTCAGGCGCGCGGACAACAGGGCAGGATCCGGCGCCGGGCCCCGGTCGCGCTCGAGCAGCAGCGCGGCGCGGCGCGCACGTGCCTCCCGCAGCCTGTCGGCAAGGGCTCCGGCCTCGATCGTGGGGGATGGGGCGCGAACGGATGCTCTCACGGCTCACCTCGCTGTCGCATCGATACGGTGTTTGATAATGGTCCTCCATCTCAAAATACCGGCCGGTGCGCGATCGGGAAGTGACGTTCGTCACGTGCAGGCGTGGGCTGGGAGGGGACGGTGGCGATAGCGCTGTAGGCGAGGAGCGGGAATCCGGGATTCGCCGAGCGAGGCTACTGGACGGGGACGCTGGCGGCCAATCGCCGGCGCGGGTGGCGGCCGGACCACACGGTCACGTCCCACGCCCGGCGGCTCGCCGGCGGGGCGAACTGCTCGTGAACGAGGCCGGTGGCGTCCTGCACGGCCACCTCGACGCGGTGGACGCCAGGAGCGGGCGGCGTCCACGCCAGGTGCTCGCCGTCGGCGCCCGCGATCGGTTCGCCGTCGACCGACCACGAGACGGCGAGCGAAGGCGTGGCGGCCGGACGGACGAGGCGCACCCAGAAGTGCACCGTCTCGCCGGCGCTGACGCCGACCGGCCCCGGCGGGGGGCTCTCGGTGCCGGGGTCGATCGGGTCGATCCCGGCAGCGGGGATCCCCCAGTCGCCGGCGTAGAGCCGGCGCACGAATTCCTGGCGGCAGACGGCGCAGAACGGGCGCCCGAGCTCGCGCATCAGGCACCGCCGCTGCGGGCGGTAGATGCCGGTGGCGCGGTAGCGGCCGCCGAGGAAGAGACCGACGGCGTTCGCGAAGGCGGCGTCGTTCGGCGAGGTGGGCAGTGGCGTGTCGGGATGAATCCACGGCGCCCACTTGATGCGACCGCGGACGACCTCGTCGGTGACGTTCCCCTCGCACGCCGGCGCGGCGACGACATCGCTGCAGCCGGGGTACCCGGGGTAGGCAGTCTCGTACTCGTCGGCGAGCAGCGAGAACGAGTGCCCGAGCTCGTGCTGGGCGATCTCGGTGGCGCGGGAGTCCGTGGAGACCACCGCCAGCTCGCCGCCGGAGCCGCCGTAGGCGGAGTCGTTGACCAGCACCATGATCGCGTCCCAGTCGGGCGCGGCGGCGGCGGCGGCCAGCACCTTGCGGTCATCGACGGTGAGCAGGCGCTCGATGCCGTGCGTGCAGAAGTGCGCGTCGAGGGCGGTGTCGACGAACCTCCCGGCGACCGGGTCGGCGAGCGCCGCAGTATCCGAGCAGCACGTCGGGTCGCTCGGCAGGCAGTCGATGCGGTACGCCGGGTGGTCCGCCCCTTCCTGCCGCGAGGTCACGTACAGCGCCGTGATATTGAGGAACCCCTGGTACTCGGCGTACGGCGTGGCGGCGAAGAACGACGCCAGCAGCGTGTTCACGTCGGCGAGAAGCTTGAAGTACTGCGACACCGTATACCCCTCGCCGACGATCAGCAGGTCGAGGCGGTTGGCCGGGCTGCCGCTGCTCTGGATGGCGGCGACGATCGACTGTGCCGCGAGCGCGTCGAGCTCGGCCAACGCCGACGGCGGCCCGGCCGCCGGCACCTCCACCGCGGGCCCGCCGCCGCGGCGCAGCAACAGGCGGGTGCCGGCGACCTCCGGCACGCGGACGACGAAGCGGGTGACGTCGCGCGCCACGAGGTGGCCGTCGATCGGCGCCGCCGCAGCGTCGCCGGCAGCGAACTCACCGCGCAGCCACCCGGTCGGGCGGACCACTTCGCGGTAGCGCACGGCGCCGCCGGAGTCGACCAACGCGGCCTCGATGGTCGGCTCCGCGCCGATGTCCCTTGCGTTCGCAGCAGCGGCGAGCGGAGCGGCCGCGGGCAGCCGCAGGCGCACGCGCGTCTCCCAGACGGGAGTGAGGTTGCCGGCGGCATCGAGCTCGACGATGACGTACCGGGCCGCCGTGGCCGGCGCCGGCCCGGCCGCCGACGCCGGCAATGCCGGAGCGGCAAGCGCGAGCACGAGGACGCCGAGGGCTCGGAGGGGGATCATGCGCCGACAGTGTAGGCGTTCCGCCGAGGCCAAGGGCCGCGCGTGGAACCTGGCGGACGCGGCCGCGTAAGAGGCCGGGGGAGGTGCGCGTGCGAGGGACGGGGTTCATGGTGGTGGTGCTGGCCGGTGCGGCCGCGGCGGCGGCCCAGGAGGCGCCGCCGGCCGAGACGCT
The DNA here is from genome assembly GCA_963725705.1 of uncultured Acidobacteriota bacterium. GTDB lineage: Bacteria > Acidobacteriota > Thermoanaerobaculia > Thermoanaerobaculales > Thermoanaerobaculaceae > CAVRZJ01. Next base: position 219,992 of record CAVRZJ010000006.1, read on the forward strand.
GCAGCGACTCGAGACGGCCACGAAGGTGATGGAGACGTGGCCGGGCACCTTCCTGCTGACGACGCGGGCGACGATCGCGAAGAGCGACGGCTCCGACCCGCGGCACGACGTGACGATCCTCCGCATGTGCGGCGGCGACGGCGGCCCGCGCGTGGCCGAGGTGGTGAGCGCGACGCGCGACGGCCAGGACGTCACCGCGGAAACGCGCGCGGATGTCGACAAGGCGCAGGCCAAGCGCGACAAGGAGCGGGCAAAGCAGGCCGCCAAGCAGGACAGCGACGAGAGTGACGGCGTCTCGCTGGACCTCCCCGGCCCCGACAACGTCGGCAAGTTCACGTTTACTGCGGTGACCGGCGCCGACGACAGTTGCGGCGTGGCCTTCGCCCCGGCAAAGGCGTTCGCCGACGAGCAAGGACTCACCACCGGCGAGCTGCGCTGGAGCTGCACAACGCTCGACCCGCTGTGGCTGACCGCGCGCCCGGCCAGGAACCCGAAGCACGTTTCGGAGATGAGCCTACGCTTCGAGCTCGCCCGGAGTGGCGACACCGTCTACGTGGCCCGCACCGTGACCGACGGCGTCGGCGGCATCCTGTTCATCAAGCGCAAGTTCCACATCGAGACGGAGATCGGCGAGTTGCGTCCGCCCACCGCCGGTGCCGGCGGAGGCGCGGCACGGCCGTGACCCGCCGGCAGGCCGGGCCGCGCGCGGCGCGGGCCTTCCTCGCGGTCGGCGGACACGCTACGCTGCCGGCATGACGACAGACCATCGCCCCGGCGGCGTCGCGGTGGACCTCCGTCGCTGGGTCTCGCTGCACCCGGCGTCACTCGCCTACGCCGCCGGCGAGCTCACCGTGGCTCCGGCTGACGGACGCCCGCGCGGCCGGGTGCCGGCCCTGGCGGCGGCGCTCGCGGCCGCGAACGAGCGCTGGGGCAACCCGGTGGCGGGCGAGCTCGAGCGCTGGCAGCACGGCGCCGCGGCGATCGTCACCGGACAGCAGCCCGGACTGCTCGGTGGCCCGCTGCTGACGCTGATCAAGACGTGCGCCGTGGCCGCCGAGGTGCGGCGGCGGCGCGCGGCGGGCGGCGATGCCGTCGGCTTCCTGTGGCTCGCCACGGCCGACGACGACCTCGCCGAGATGGGGTGGGCTCGGCTGGTGGCGGGCGACGAGGTGATCGAGGCGCACGAGGACGGCTGGGCGCGCGGCGGCGGGGTCGCCGGCGAAGCACTGCTCGGCACCGCCTGTCAGGCGCTCCTCGGCCGGCTCGCCGAGCAGGCGGGCTCGGCGCACGCCCGCGAGGCTGCCGAGCTGGCGGCGAGCTGCTACGCGCCCGACGTCCGGCTCGGCGAGGCCACCGCCCGCTTCCTGGCGCGGCTGCTGCGCGGCACCGGGATCGTCATCGTCGACGCCCTCGAGCCCGAGATCGCGCGCGCGGCCGCCGACATCGTGACGCGGGTGCTCGAGCGGCTGCCGCAGGTGACCGAGGCGCTGCGCCGCGGCGAGCTGATGATGGGCGCGCGCGGCTGGTCGCTGCCGTTCCCGGTGACCCCGCAGCGGCTGCCGGTGTATCGCCTGCAGGACGGCCGCAGGCAGCGCCTGGCCAGCCGCGACGGCGCCTGCCCGGCCGCGGTGCTCGACGAGCTCGCCGCCGCCCCGGAGCGGTTCGTGCCCAACGTTTGGCTGCGCTCGCTGGTCCAGGACGCGGCGCTCGGCAGCGCCACGGTGCTGCTCGGCGGCGGCGAGCTGGCCTATCACCTCGAGGCGGCCGAGCTGTGGCCCCTGGCGGAGCTGCCGCGTCCCGAGTGGCGGCTGCGCCCGCACGTCACCGTCGTCACCGCCGGCGAACGGCGGGTGGCGCGCGCGCTGGCGCTGGCCCCGGAGCACCTGCTGGAGGCGCGCACGCCCCGCCACCTGCTCGGCGGCAAGCGCGTCCAGCGCGGCGTCGAGCGGCTGCGGCGCGCCCTCGCCGGCCCACTCGATGCCCTCGACACGGCGGCCCGCAGCGAGCTCCCCGCGCTCACCGGCGACCTCGAGGCGACGCGGCAGAAGCTGCTCGGCGCCGTCGGCTGGCTGGAGCAGCGGGCCACCGCCGCCGCCGCGCGCGGCGCCGAGGTCGACGCCGGCCGGCTCAAGCGACTGCGGGCGTTCCTGCGGCCGCACGGCCGGCCGCAGGAGCGTGAGCTCTCGGTGCTGGCGCCGGTGCTGCGTCTCGGGCTCGACTGGCCGGCGCAGTTGGCGGACGCGATCGACCCGCTGCACCCCGGGATGCACCTGCTCAACTGGGAGGACGGTGGATCATGGTGAGCGCATGTGACGTACTGGCGGTGGGGGCCCATCCCGACGACGTCGAGCTGGGCTGCGGTGCCACCCTGGCGAGGCTCGCAGTGGCCCGCCTGCGGGTGGCGATCGTCGATCTCACGGCCGGTGAGACAGCAACGCGCGGCACCCCGGAGCTACGCTCCCGGGAAGCGGCCGCCGCCGCCGGTGCGCTCGCGGCGACGTGGCGCACCTGCCTTGGCCTGCCGGATGCCGGACTGACCGCGACCGACGATCGTCAGGTGCACGCAGTCGTCCGACTGCTGCGCGCCGCGGCGCCGCGCGCGGTGCTGCTGCCGCACCCGGGCGACCCGCACCCGGACCACGCGGCGGCCGCCGCGCTGGTGCTGCGGGCGGCGTTCCTCGCCGGCGTGGCGCGCTGGCACGCCGACTCCGGCGCGCCGCATCGCCCCCGCGTGCTGCTCGCCTACCCTGGACCCCGCCAGGCCGTCGAGCCCGATCTCGTGGTCGACGTCATGGCGAGCTACGCCGCCAAGCGGGCGGCGCTCGCCGCGCACGCCTCGCAGTTCTCGCCCGAGGCGGGGCCGGTGACGCACCTGACCAGCGGCTTCTACCTGGCGGCGGTCGAGGGGCGTGACCGCGCCGCCGGCAACACCATCGGCTGCGAGCTCGGCGAGGGGTTCACCACGTTCGGTCCGGTATCCGCCGACGACCTCGCATGGCTGCTCGGCAGGCACGAGACATGAGGCACGAGGCGCACGGCATGAGCGGGACGAGATCGAGACATGAGTGTGGTTTCACCGTGTCTCCTTTCGCCTATCGCCTGTCGCCGATCGCCCGGGTGGGCGGGAGGGCGCAATGAGGATCGGCATCACCTGCTATCCGACGGTCGGCGGTTCCGGCGTCGTCGCCACCGAGCTCGGTCTCGAGATGGCGCGGCGCGGCCACGAGGTACACTTCATCTGCTACGCGCTGCCGTACCGCCTCGGGCGGGTGCCGCCCGGCGTGACGTTTCACGAGGTCACGGTGCCCGCGTACCCGCTGTTCCAGTACCCGCCGTACTCGCTGGCGCTCGCCTCGCAGATGGCCGACGCGGTGCGCAACCACTCGATCGACCTGTTGCACGTGCACTACGCGATCCCGCACGCGATCTCCGCGTACCTGGCGCGCGAGATCCTCGGCGGCGTGCCCAAGCTGGTGGTCACCCTGCACGGCACCGACATCACGGTGGTCGGCGCCGACCCCTCGTTCCTGCCGATCGTGCGTCTCGGCATCGAGCGCGCCGACGCGGTCACCGCGGTCTCACACTCGCTGGCGAGGCAGACGCACGAGTTGCTCGGGGTGACGCGGCCGATCGACGTCATCCCCAACTTCGTCGACGCCAACCGCTGCGACGCCGACTTCGCCGCCGCCCACCGCCGGCGCCTCTCCCCGGATGGCGCCCCGCTCCTGGTCCACGCGTCGAACTTCAGGCCGGTCAAGAGAATAACGGACGTCCTCGAGGTCTTCCGGCGGGTCCACGCGGAGGTTCCGTCGCACCTCGCCCTGGTCGGCGACGGCCCCGACCGGCCGGCGGCCGAGAAGTTCGTGCGCGAGGCGGGGATCGCCCACCGCGTCGAGTTCCTCGGCAACGTCACCCCGGTGGAGGGCGTGATCGGCGCCGGCGACCTGTTCCTCCTCCCCTCCGGCGAGGAGTCGTTCGGCCTCGCGGCGCTGGAGGCGATGGCGTGCGGCGTGCCGGTGATCACCTCCAACGCCGGTGGTCTGCCCGAGCTGGTTCACAACGGGGACGGCGGCTTCGCCTTTCCGATCGGTGACACGCGGGCGATGGCGCAGCAGGCAGTTACCTTGCTGAAGGACCGCAGCGAGCTGGACCGCCAGCGGCTCCTGGCCCGCCAGCGGGCGATCGAGCACTTCTCCACCGGCCGCGTCGTCGACCTCTACGAAGCGCTCTACCAGAGGCTCCTTGCACCCAACCTTGCGCTCCGCTAGGATGAATTCAGGACTATCCGGTGTTTGCACGGCGGAGAGGGAAATCTAAGGGAGGAAGCCATGGGTGTACCTGAAAGCGCCGCGCCGCCCGCGGCCGGCAAGGCCGATCTCGGCAAGCGGATCATCGCAGCAATCATCGACGGCGTCCCGGCGATGATCGTGTCGTTCGTCTTCGGGATGATCCCATTCATCGGCGGGATCATCGGCGGCGTCCTCGCGGCCGGCTGGTGGCTCGTGCGCGACGGCCTCGACTTGGAGTTCGCCGACAAGCGCTCGCCCGGCAAGAAGATCATGAAGCTGCGGCCGATCCGTCTCGACGGCCAGCCGATGACCCTGGACGTGTCGGTCAAGCGCAACCTGCCGCTGGCGTTCTACTGTGTCGGCTACCTGCTGTGGATCGTACCCGTGCTCGGCCACCTGGTGTCGATCCCGATCTTCATCATCGGTGGACTGGTCGGGCTGGTCGAGGCGGTGCTGGTGATCACCGACTCGGAGGGCCGCCGCTGGGGCGACAAGATGGCCGGCACCAAGGTCATCGAGGTGGCGAGCTAGTCGTCGGCGATAGGCGACGGTAGGCGGCAGGTCAATCGCTGTTGCGCCTGAGCGCTCTGCAGGCCTGTGCTCTCTGCCGCGCCGCTCCCTGAGCGGCGCGCGCGTGCCACTTCCGACGTCTTTCTCGCGCTGCAGCTCTGGGTCGCCCTGGCAGCCGGGAACGAGCCGGAGATGCTGACGTACCCGCTTTCAAAACGTCGGAGGTGGCAACGATGACAGGCCGCTTTCGGCTCCAAACGGCGATAAGCGGCCGAACCGGAGGGCTGGCAACGACGGCCTCCAAGCCTTCTTGAACCAAGAAAGGGGCACCCGGCCGGGTGCCCCTCTGGCGATCTCGCAGCCGAGTCGTTACTGGTCCTGCGCCCAACCGGCGCGCCAGTTGCGCTCCGCCGTGCCGTTGCAGGCGAGCCACGAGCCGGCTCCACCGGTGGTGACGCTCTTCAGCGTGCCGTGGATCGCGCCGTCGCTGCCGAGCGTCCCGGAGAGCGTCCACTCGGTGGTGAACACCGTGCTCGAGCCGTCGGTGTAAGGGAACGTCGCCTGGGCGCTGAAGCTGCCGTCGCCGCCGAGCGGGATCGGCGTCGAGGCAGTCGCCGAGAAGTCGATGATGTAGCTGTCGCTGCCGCACGGCAGGCCGGCGATGCCGGAGAAGCCGGTCAGCCCGGCGGTGACGATCCCAACCTCGACGCCGCCGTCGATCAGCAGTCCGTCGGTGGTGAACACGATGCCGTCGAACAGGCCGGTCGTGTGCGCCGTCGTCGCGGCCGCCGCGGTCATCTCGACCGTCGAGGGATCGCCGGACTTGTTGTCGATGCGCGAGCCGAACACCAGGACCTTGCCGTCGCCTGCAGTGACAGTGATCTTCAGGCGCTGGTTGAGCCCGAGCGGGCCGCCGACGTCGGTGATGGCGTACTGCCGCTGCGCCCGGCCCTCGATCGCGTAGCTCTTGGTCGCGAGCACGCTGCCGTTGGCGTCGATCCGCTGGACCTGCGCGGTGCAGCTCGACCCGGTGACCTCCTGGAAGCCGAAGTTGGTGCGCCACACGCCCGACGAGGAAGCACCGTCCTGCGCCAGGCCGATCAGGTCGCTCGAGGAGCCGTTGCCGATCGCGATCGACGGCGGCAGGCCGGCGAAGAACTGGCCGGTGGTGCCGACGCCGCCCTTGGTGGATGGCACGTTGGCGTCGTAGATGCGGCCCGTGACGACCACGTCGATGTCCGAGGTGACGCGGATGCCGCCGTACTTGCCGTCGACGCCGAGCGGGTCGAGCACGGCGTCGAGGTACTCCTTGGTCTCGAGCGGCGCGATCGTGATCGCCTGCTGGACGGGCGTGGGGTTCGCCTTGTTGCGCTCGAGGAAGTACATCGTCACGTGAGCGGTCTCGCTGGCCGACGGGTTGTAGATCCACATCCCGGTGCGCCACTGGGAACAGACCGCTGGGGTGCCGACGCATGCTCCCTGCGCATGGCCCACGGAGACCAGATAGAGGTCCTTTCCGGGAGCGACAGCGAGCGCCTGCGTGGCGATGAGAACGAGGCACAGCACCAGGAGACGGATCTTCATGGCTTTCTCCTTACTGCAACATGGTAGCAAAATCGGCGCAAGCGGGCGTGACGAGTCTCACGGGAGAACTCCGGGCCGAATCATGTGGGTTCGGTGGCGGGGGCGTTCCGCACCCGAGGTCCGGGGATTCGATGGGTGGGAGGGGAAAGCGGAGCGCGATTCACTCGCGCGGAGCGACGTGGGGGTTGCGGGAGCACCGCGCTGACGGGGGCCGTCGGGTTGGCCAGCCTCCACCCACCGCCCGCGGCTCCGGGCCACCGCGCCGCCGCCCGCATCGTGCCGCCCACCCGCCCACCCGCACGATCAGGGGGCAAGATCCGCGGGGGATGGGTGGGGGGCGGTCTGCCCCCCGAGTCGATAGTGGTGCCGAAGGCCGGACTCGAACCGGCATGGCTTGCGCCACACGCCCCTCAAACGTGCGCGTCTACCAATTCCGCCACTTCGGCACGCTCAATCATCGACGACATCATAGCAAGCTGGTCTCCGGGTGTTGCAGATACTCCGAGATTGCCCGCTGCGCTGATTCTGGTCCACCGTCCAGCAGGCGCCACCACATCCCTCGGCCGGCGAAGCGCATGGCTCGGGATGACCTTTCCTTCGCGCCGGCGCGCAGGAAAGTCACTTCTGCGGCGCCGGTGCCGGCTTGCCGGGTGCCGCTGGCGCCGGGTTGCTCGGAGCTTCCTCAGCCGGCTTGTTCGGCGCGGCGGGCGCCGCCGCCGCCGGTGCGGCCGGGGCCGGGGCGCTCGCCGCCGGCCTCTCTTTCACCCCGGCGGTGACCGAGCGACTGCGCCGCGCGGTCAGCACCGAGAGACCGATGCAGAGTGCCACGAACACCACGAACGACCCCGTGGTGAGCTTGTGCATCAGCGTCACCGTGCCGCGGGGTCCGAACGCGGTCTGCGACGAGGCCCCGCCGAACGCGGCCGCGACGTCGGCGCCCTTGCCCTGTTGCAGCAGGACGACGAGGATCAGGAAGATGCAGACGACGATGTAGAGAACCAAAAGCAGGGTATACACGGAAGACTCCTTCAGCTACCCCCGCGCGTACGCCGGAGCGGCCTGGATGATAGCCCAAAACGACGCGGCGTCAAGACTGGCCCCGCCGACCAGAGCGCCGTCCACGTCCTTCTGGGTCAGCGTCGCGCCGGCGTTGTCGGGCTTGACGCTGCCGCCGTAGAGGATGCGGATCGCCGCGGCGGCTTCGTCGCCGAGCAGCGCGGCTAGGCGGGTACGCAGGAACGCGTGCGCCTCCTGGGCCTGCTCCGGCGAGGCGTTGCGGCCGGTGCCGATCGCCCACACCGGCTCGTAGGCGACCGCCAGGCGCGCCGGGTCGAGGCCGGCGAGCGCAGCGCTCTGCCGCTCGAGCACGGCGAAGGTGTCGCCGTGCTCCCGCTCGGTGAGCGTCTCGCCGAGGCAGTAGATCACCGTCAGGCCGGCGCGCTGCGCGGCGCGGGCGCGCGCCGCCGCGGTGGCGTCGGTCTCGCAGAAGTACTGCCGCCGCTCCGAGTGGCCGACGATCGCGAAGCTCGCCCCCAGCTCGAGCAGCATCGACGGGGCGATTTCGCCGGTGAACGCACCTTTCTCCTCCCAGTGACAGCTCTGGGCGCCGATCGCCACGGCCGACCCCGACGCGATCAACGCGGCCGCCGGAATCAGGGTATATGGAGGGCAGAGCACGACCTCGGGGCCGTCGGCGGTCACGCGATCGACGAGCGCCTCCAGGTACGCCTGGATCGACCCCAGGGTGCCATGCATCTTCCAGTTGGCCGCGATGCACTGCCTCCGTGCCATCACTCCTCCAGCGCCGCGATGCCCGGCAGCACGTCACCGGCAAGGAACTCGAGCGATGCGCCGCCGCCGGTGGAGACGTGCGACAGCTTCGCCGCGACCCCCGCCTGCTGCACCGCGGCGACGCTCTCGCCGCCGCCGACCACGGTGAAGGCGTGCGAGTCGGCGAGGGCGCGGGCGATCGCCATCGTCCCGGCGGCGAACGCCTCCTTCTCGAAGACGCCGGCCGGGCCGTTCCAGAACACGGTCATGGCAGTGGCGAGCAGGCCGGCGATGCGAACGCGCGTCTCGGGGCCGATGTCGAGGATCATCTCTTCGATACCCACGCCGTTCACGGGAACGGTCCGACCGGGAGCGTCGAGACCGGTCGCGACCACGACGTCCGACGGCAGCACCAGCGTGACGCCGCGCGCGACCGCCTGCGTGAGCACCTGTCGGGCGGTGTCGAGCAGCTCGGGCTCGACCAGCGATGTGCCGACGGCGAGCCCCTGCGCGAGCAGAAACGTGTTGGCCATGCCGCCGACCAGCACGACGACGTCGGCCTTGTTCGACCAGCGCCTGCAGCGTCTCCAGCTTGCCGGAGATCTTGGCGCCGCCGACCACCGCGACGAACGGGTGCTCGGCGTGGTCGCGGACGCGGGTGAGCGCGGCGACCTCGCGCGCCATCAGCGGCCCGGCGGCTCGGGCGGTAAAGAGGGCGGCGACCCCTGCGGTCGAGGCGTGGGCGCGGTGCGCGGAGCCGAACGCGTCGTTGACGTAGACGTCGGCGAGCGACGCGAGCGCCGCGCACATCGCCGGGTCGTTCTTCTCCTCGCCGGCCTCGAAGCGCAGGTTGTCGAGCAGCAGCACGTCGCCGGGCTTCGCGGCGGCCACCGCCGCCTTGGCCTTCTCGCCGACCACGTCCGGCACGAAGGTCACCGGCCGACCGACCAGGCGGGCGAGCACCGGGGCGACGGGCGCCAGCGACAGCGCCGCGTCGTACTTCCCCTTGGCGCGCCCGAGGTGCGAGCAGGCGATGACGACGGCGCCGCGCTCGGCGAGCGCGCGGACGGTCGGCGCCGCCTCGCGCACGCGCGTCTCGTCGCGGACCTGCGCCGTCCTTGAGCGGGACGTTGAGGTCGAGGCGGAGAAGCACACGCTTCCCCTTGACGTCGAGCTGCTCCATCGAGCGCAGCGCCATGATGTCCTCCCTAGCGATGGTAGAGACGAGCCACGTCGACGCAGCGGGCCGCGTAGGCGTACTCGTTGTCATACCACGAGAGCACCTTGCCGGTGCGCTCGCCGATCACCAGCGTCTGCTCGGCATCGAAGATCGACGACGCCGTGGTGCCGCGGAAGTCGATCGACACCAGCGGCTCGTCGCACACCTCGAGCACGCCCTTCAATGGGCCGGCGGCGGCGGCGCGCATCGCGGCGTTGATCGCGTCCTTGGTGATCGGCTTCTCGGTGTTGAACGTGAAGTCGACCAGCGAGACGTCGGCTGTCGGCACGCGCACCGCGAGCCCGTCGAGCTTGCCCTTGAGCTGCGGGAACACCTCGGCCATCGCCTTGGCGGCACCGGTCGAGGTCGGGATCATCGACAGGCCGGCGGCGCGGGCGCGGCGCAGGTCCTTGTGCGGCAGGTCGAGGATCTTCTGGTCGTTGGTGTAGGAGTGCACGGTGGTGAGCAGCCCGTTGACGATGCCGAAGTGCTCGAGCAGCACCTTGACCACCGGGGCGAGGCAGTTGGTGGTGCAGGAGCCGTTGGAGACGATGCGGTGCTTCTCGGGGTCGAGGATCGTGTGGTTGACACCGTACACCAGCGTCGCGTCGACGCCCTTGGCGGGCGCCGTGACCAGCACCCAGCGGGCGCCGGCGTCGAGGTGAGCCTTGGCCTCGGACGCCTTGGTGAAGCGGCCGGTGCCCTCGAACACCAGGTCGATACCGAGCTCCTTCCACGGCAGCTTGGTGGGATCCGGGATCGCCGTGACCTTGACCTTCTTGCCGTTGACGACGAAGGAGTCGGCCTCTGTGGTCACGGTGGCGTGGAAGCGGCCGTGCACCGAGTCGTACTTGAGCAGGTGCGCCAGCGTCGGCGCGTCGGTGATGTCGTTGACCGCCACGAACTCGAAGTCGGGATCGGCGAACGCCTGCCGGTAGATCAGCCGGCCGATGCGACCGAAACCGTTGATGGCGACGCGCAGTGCCATGGGAACCTCCCTTTCGCGAGTGAAAAGTATAACAAGCAAAGCGGGCTCTGGCCATGCTCTGCGGCGCCCGGGCAGCGCTGGGGTACGATGCCGCCGTGGCGGAGGTCACCACCGCGGTCGTCGCGCTGCGCTGGCGCGACTCTCTCGAGCTGCTCGACCAGCGCCGGCTGCCGGGCGAGGAGCGCTGGCTGCCGGTGCCGGGAGCGGCGGCAGCGGCGCGGCTGATCAGCGCGCTGGCGGTCCGCGGGGCGCCGGCGATCGGCCTGGTCGCCGCTTACGCGCTCGCCGCGGAGGCGCGCGCCAACCCCGACCTCGCCCGGCTGCGGCGGCTCGCCCGGCGCTTGGCCGCGGCGCGCCCCACCGCCGCCAACCTGGCGCGCGCGGTTGACGACGTCATGGCGGCGGTCGAGACGGCCCCCGCGAGCGAGCGCTGCGGGCGCGCGCTCGCCGCAGCGCGCGCGCAGCACGAGGCCGACGCGGCGGCGTGCCTGGCGATCGGCGAGCACGGTGCCGCCCTGCTCGCCGGCGAACGCCTGTCGGTGCTGACGCACTGCAACGCCGGCGCTCTCGCCACCGGCGGCATCGGGACGGCGCTCGGCGTGGTCCGCGTGCTGCACGCCCAGGGAAGGCTCGAGCGCCTCTATGCCTGCGAGGCGCGGCCGGTGCTGCAGGGCGCCCGGCTGACCGCCTGGGAGGCGATGGCCGACGGCATCCCGGTCACGCTGCTCGCCGACTCGGCGGCGGCATCGCTGCTGGCGAGCGGCGTCATCGCGGCGGTGATCGTCGGCGCGGACCGCATCGCCGCCGACGGCGCGGTCGCCAACAAGGTCGGCACCTACCCGCTGGCGGTGGTCGCGGCGCGGCACGGCGTGCCCGTGATCGTGGCCGCGCCAGTCACGACGTTCGACTTGACGTGTACCGACGGCGCTGCCATCCCGATCGAGCAGCGCCACGCCGACGAGGTGCGCCGCGTGCGCGGCCGTGCCGTCGCGCCCGCGGCCGTCGACGTCTACAACCCGGCGTTCGACGTGACTCCGCCGGAGCTGGTGTGGGCGATCGTCTCCGAGCGCGGCGTCGCCCGTCCCGTCACCCCCGCCTCCGTCGCGAGGATCGCCACATGACAAGCGCCGAGCGATCCACCGGTCCCCGGTCCCCGGTCCCCGGTCCCCTGACCCTGGGCATCGAGACCTCGTGCGACGAGACCGCGGTCGCCGTGCTCGCCGGCGACGGCAGCGTTCTGTGCTCGCTGGTCAGCTCGCAGGTGGCGGCGCACGCGCCGTACCTCGGCGTGGTGCCGGAGATCGCCGCGCGCCACCATCTCGAGGCGCTGCCGAAGCTGCTTGCCGAGGCCGACCGCCGAGCGCCGCTCGCCGAGATCGAGCTGGTCGCGGTGACCCGCGGGCCAGGGTTGATCGGCTCCCTGCTGGTCGGCACCTGCTTCGCCTCGGCGTATGCATTCTCCCGGTCGCTGCCGCTTGCCGGCGTCGACCACCTCGAGGGACACCTGGTTTCGCCGTTTCTGCACCTCGACGGCACGCCGGCGCCACCGGTGCCCGAGCCGGCGCTCACCCTGGTCGTCTCCGGTGGGCACTCCTCGTACTTCCTGCTTTCCGGCGGCACCGCGCGTCCGCTCAACCGCACCCGCGACGACGCCGCCGGCGAGGTGTTCGACAAGGTGGCGGCGGCGCTCGGCCTCGGCTACCCGGGCGGGCCGGTCGTCGACCGGATCGCCGAGCTCGGCGATCCCCACGCCTTCTCGTTCAGCCCGCCGCGCATCAAGGACCCCTCCGGTGCCCGCGACTTCTCGTTCTCGGGGCTCAAGACCGCGGTGCTCCGCGCTGCCGGCGAGGCCGGCCTGGTACCGCTCGAGGATCCCGCCAATCCGCCGCAGCGGGCCGCCGACCTGCTCGCCTCGTTCCGCCGCACGGTCGCCGACTGGCTGCTGGCCCCACTCGACGACCTCGTCGCCGAGCACCGCCCGGCCGTGGTGGCGGCCTCCGGCGGCGTCGCGGCCAACCTCGAGCTGCGCCGCCGGCTGCTCTCGTGGGGCGAGAGGACCGGCATCGCGGTGGTGCTGCCGCCGATCGCCCTGACCACCGACAACGCCGCGATGATCGCCCGCGCCGGCCAGTTCCGCGCCGCCCGCGGCTCGTTCGACGATCCCCGCTCGCTGCGCGCCTACCCGCGCGCCGCCTGGAAGGGCGGCGCGGATGCCAAGGGGAGACCGGTATTCCCGGCGTTATAGCGTCGCTTGTCTGTTCCTTCATCAGGGAGTGGCGCTGATACGAATTCTCCATCCGTCATAGAGCATTGCGGTGGCGGTGGGAACAAGCCCAGAACTGTGGGGCGCGCGCGAGCGTTGGCTGTTTCTTCGGCGGTCGTCAGGGGCGGGGCCGGTCGGCAACGGGCTCGAAGTGGCGGTAGAAGACGCGCTTGGCGAGCTCTCCGGAGACGATGTAGAGCGCGACGATGAGCGCCACGAGGGCCAGAAAGCGAAGCGGCAGCGGGGTCAGGCCGAGGAGGTGCGCGAACGGCAGGTACGGCAGCGCCAGCGTGGTCGCCGCGACGCCGAGGGTGGCCCAGAGCAGGCGCGTGCCGGGGCGGCTGCGGAAGAACGGCCGGCGGCTGCGGACCACCAGGACGATGAGCGCTGCGGAGAGCACCGACTCGACGAACCAGCCGGTGCGGAACTGGTCGGTGCCGGCGTGGAGGACGTACAGCAGCACGCCGAAGGTCAGGTAGTCGAAGACCGAGCTGAGCACGCCGAAGGTCAGCATGAAGGAGCGGATGAAGCCGATGTCCCAGCGGCGGGGCCGGGACAGCATCTCGGCGTCCACGCTGTCGCTGGCGATCGTCATCTCCGGCATGTCGGTGAGCAGGTTGGTGAGCAGGATCTGCTTGGGCAGCAGCGGCAGGAACGGCAGCAGCAGCGAGGCGCCGGCCATGCTGAACATGTTGCCGAAGTTGGCGCTGGTGGCCATCAACACGTACTTGAGGGTGTTGGCGAAGGTGGTGCGCCCCTCCCGCACGCCCTCGACCAGGACGTCCAGGTCCTTCTCCAGCAGGACGATGTCGGCGACCTCCTTGGCCACGTCGACGGCGCTCTCGACGGAGATGCCCACGTCGGCGGCGTGCAGCGCCGAGGCGTCGTTGATCCCGTCGCCCATGTAGCCGACCACGTGGCCGGCCTTGCGCAGCGCCAGGATGATGCGCTCCTTCTGGTTGGGCTCCACCTCGGCGAAGACGTCCACCTGGCTCGACGCGGGCGAGCAGCGCCCCGTCGCTCATCTGCCGCCAGCTCGTGCCCGGAGAGCACCTGGGCGCTCCCGAGCCCGATCGCCCTGGCGACGGTGGCGGCGACCAGGGCGTTGTCCCCGGTGATGACCTTGAGGTCGACGCCGAGCTCGCGCAGCCGGCCGATGGTCGTCTCGATGCCGGGCTTGGGCGGGTCGGAGAACAGGAGGAAGCCGAGGAAGCTCATGCCGGCCTCGCTCTCCTTGCCGATCGTGGTCTCGGCGCCGAGCCGCTTGCAGGCGATGCCGAGGGTGCGCTGGCCGTTGCCGCTGTACTCGACGTACTTCGCCTCGATCTGCGCCCGCACGCTGTCCAGCGGCACCGCGACCCCCGCCGCGTCCTCGGCGGTGGCGCACACCTCCAGCACCTGGGTGAGGGCGCCCTTGGTGATCATCAGGCTGCCCTCGGGGCCGGCCGCGAGCACGGAGAGGCGCTTGCGGAGGAAGTCGTAGGGGACCTCGTCCAGCTTCTGTCCAGGCGGAGATGTCGAGGGTGGCGTGGCTGCGGATCGCCTCGTCGATCGGGCTTGCCGAGCCCGTCTCGAACGAGGCGTTGAGGTAGGCGTAGAGCAGCACCCGCTCGCTCGGCTGCCCGCTCAGGTCGTCGACGGACTGGAGGGTCACGACCCCTTCCGTGATCGTTCCCGTCTTGTCGGTGCAGAGCACGTCCATGCTGCCGAAGTTCTCGATCGAGGCCAGGCGCTTGACGATCACCTTCCGCTCGGCCATGCGGCGCGCGCCGTGCGCGAGGTTGATGCTGACGATCGCCGGCAGGAGCTGCGGGGTGAGGCCCACCGCCAGCGCCAGCGAGAACAGGAACGAGTCGAGCACGGGGCGGTGCAGGTAGACGTTGAAGGCGAAGATGCCGATCACCAGCAGCAGCGTCACCTCGAGGAGCAGGTAGCCGAAGCGACGCAGCCCGCGCTCGAAGTCGGTCTCGGGCGGGCGCAGCTTGAGGCGCTCCGAGACGGCGCCGAACTCGGTGTCCCTGCCGATCGCCACCACCAGCGCCGTCGCCGTGCCGGAGACCATGTGGGTGCCCATGAGCACGGTGTTCGTCCGCTTGGCGAGTGGCGTCGCGGCCTCCAGGACCGCGACCGCCTTCTCGACCGGGAACGTCTCGCCGGTGAGGGTGGCCTCGTCGGCGAAGAGGTCGCGCGCCTCGAGGAGCAGGCAGTCGCCCGGGGCGGTGGCGCCGGCCGCGAGGAGGACCACATCGCCGGGCACGACGTCGTTCTGGGGAACCTCGCGCTGGGCGCCGTCCCGCAGCACCCTGGACGTGACCGCGACGAGCGAGAGGAGCTTCTCCACGGCTCCCGCCGCACCCCTCTCCTGCCAGAACCCCAGCAGGCCGCTCGCCACCACGATGGCGAGGATGATCGCGGCGTCGGTGGGGTCGTGGAGGAACAGCGAGATCACCGCGGCGCCGACCAGCATGAGGACGATCGGGCTCGAGAACTGCTTGAGCAGGAGGGTGGCGACGTCCGTGCGCTTCTTGGGTGCGAGGCGGCGGGCCGCGTACCGCTTCGTCCTGGCACCGGCCTCGGAGGCCGACAGCCCATGCGGCGCCGTCTGCAGCCGGCTCAGGATCTCGGCGGCGGGCACGCTCCAGAACGGTGGAACCGGCTGCTCCATCTGTCCTTCCTTCTCACCTGCCGCCGCCGTGCAGCCGATGGCGGGTCGCGGGGTCGGGCGCGGCTTCCCGACCCGGATCAGGGCTCGGTCCGCGGGTCGAGGCCTCGCGCAGCGGGCGGTCGGGCGAGCACCGCCCTGGCCGTCGCGACGACGTGCTCCACCGTGAAACCGTACCGGGCCATCACCTCGGGCCCCGGCGCCGACGCGCCGAAGGTGCCGACGCCGATGATCGCGCCGCCCGGCCCGACGTAGCGCTCCCAGCCGAACGGCGAGCCCGCTTCGACGCTGACCCTCGCGGGGACCGCGGGCGGCAGCACCGCCTGGCGGTACTCGAGGGGTTGCGCCTCGAACAGCTCCCACGACGGCATCGACACGACGCGGCTGCGGACGCCCTCGCCGGCGAGCCGGCGGTGCGCGTCGAGCGCGAGCGACACCTCGGAGCCGGTCGCGATGAGGATCACCTCCGGCAACGCCGTCGCCCGCGTCGGTCAGGACGTAGGCGCCGCGCGCTGTCCCGGCAGCCGGGGCGAGCGTGCTCCGGTCGAGCACCGGGAGCTTCTGGCGGGTGAGCACCAGCCCCACCGGCCCGGCCGTGTGCTGCATCGCGATCCGCCACGCCTCGACCGTCTCGTTGGCGTCGGCCGGCCGGAGCACGAGCAGGTTCGGCATTGCCCGCAGGCTGGCGAGCTGCTCGACCGGCTGGTGGGTGGGTCCGTCCTCGCCGAGCGCGATGCTGTCGTGGGTCCACACGTAGATCACGTGCGCCGCGCTCAGCGCGGCCAGCCGGATGCTCGGGCGCATGTAGTCGGAGAACGTGAGAAAGGTCGCGCCGAACGGCACGACGCCGCCGTGGTGCGCCATCCCGGTGAGGATCGCGGTCATCGCGTGCTCGCGGATCCCGAAGTGGATGTTGCGTCCCGCGTACCCCCACACCCCGCCCGCGGCTCCCTGCGTCGGCGGCGTCTGCCCGTCCTCCGGCGCGGCCGGGCTCTCGAAGTCGCCCTTCCCCTTCATCATCGTGCGGGTGGAAGGGTCGAGGTCCGCCGACCCGCCGACGAGCGTCGGCACCGACTGGGCGAGCGCCGCGATCGTCTTGCCGCCCGCGTCGCGCGTGGCCACCGCCCCGTCGGCGGGCGTGTACGACGGCAGCGTGGCGTCCCACCCGGCGGGGAGCTGTCCCGCCATCGCCCGGTCGAGCTCGCCGGCGAGCTGGCTCTCTGCCGCGCGGTAGCCGTCCATCGTCTGCTGCCACGCGCGCCGCAACGCCGCGCCGCGCGTGCCGACCGTCGGCGAACTCCCGCTGCGCCTCCTCCGGCACGAAGAACGTCCGGTCCTCCGGCCAGCCGTAGGCCCGCTTCGTCAGCCGCGCCTCCGCCTCGCCCAGCGGCTCGCCGTGGGCCTGGAACGTGTCCTGCTTGTGCGGGCTCCCGAACCCGATGTGGGTGCGCGCCACGATCAGCGAGGGCCGGCCCTCCTCGGCGCGGGCCGCCGTCAGCGCCGCGTCGACGGCCGCCACGTCCATCCCGTCGACGTGCTGCACGTGCCAGCCGTACGCCGCGAAGCGCGCGCCGACATCCTCGGAGAAGGTGACGTTGGTGGTCGCCGACAGGGTGATGCGGTTGGCGTCGTAGAGCACGATGAGGCGTCCGAGGCGCAGGTCGCCGGCGAGCGATGCCGCCTCGGCCGCCACGCCTTCCATCAGGTCGCCGTCGCTCGCGATGACATAGGTGCGGTGGTCCACGACGGGGTGACCCGGCCGGTTGAACGTGGCCGCCAGCCAGCGCTCCGCGATCGCCATCCCGACGGCGTTGGCGAACCCCTGGCCGAGCGGCCCCGTGGTCACCTCGACGCCGGCGCTGCTGCCCCGCTCCGGATGCCCGGGGGTCCGGCTGCCCCAGCGCCGGAACTGCTTGAGGTCGTCGAGCGTGAGGTCGTACCCGGTGAGGAACAGCAGGCTGTAGAGCAGCATGCTCCCGTGCCCCGCCGAGAGGACGAAGCGGTCGCGGTCGACCCAGTCCGGGTGCGCCGGGTCGTGCCGGAGGTGGCGCGTCCACAGCACGTAGGCCATCGCCGCAGCGCCCATCGGCATGCCCGGATGTCCCGAGGCGGCCTGCTCGACGGCGTCGATGCTGAGCACGCGGATGGTGTTGATGCAGAGCTCGTCGATGGTGCCGCGCGTGGCCGTCATCCGGTCCTCCCCCGCGAGCCCAGATAGCGGCGGATGAGCGCCGCGGTCGACCCGTCGTGGGCGCCCGCAGCCGCGGGAGCGCCCCGCAGCTCGCCGACGATCCGCTGGGCCAGCGCCTTGCCGAGCTCCACGCCCCACTGGTCGAACGAGTCGATGTTCCAGATGACGCCCTGGGTGAACACGCTGTGCTCGTACAGCGCGACCAGCGACCCCAGCGTCGCCGGCGTCAGGGCGTCGGCGAGGATCGTCGTGGTCGGCCGGTTCCCTTCGAAGACACGGTGCGGCACGAGCCGTGGCGGCGTTCCTTCCGCCTCGACCTCGCGCGCGGTCTTGCCGAAGGCGAGCGCCTCGGTCTGGGCGAACACGTTGGCCATCAGGAGGTCGTGATGACCGTCGAGCGGGTTGAGAGACCGGCAGAAGACGATGAAGTCGCAGGGGATGAGCTCCGTCCCCTGGTGGATCAACTGATAGAACGAGTGCTGCCCGTTGGTGCCCGGCTCGCCCCAGAAGACGGGGCTGGTCCGGTAATCGACCCGCACGCCCTCCAGCGTGACGTGCTTGCCGTTGCTCTCCATCGCCAACTGCTGGAGATAGGCGGGGAAGCGCTTGAGGTACTGGTCGTAGGGCAGCACCGCGACCGTCCGGGCGTCCCAGAAGTCGGCGTACCAGACCGCCAGCAGGCCCATGAGCACCGGCAGGTTTCGCTGGAACGGCGCGTTGCGGAAGTGCTCGTCCATCGCGTGGAACCCGGCGAGCATGTCGCGGAAGTGAACCGCGCCCACCGCCAGCATCGTCGAGAGCCCGATCGCCGAGTCCATGGAGTAGCGCCCGCCGACCCAGTCCCAGAAGCCGAACATGTTGGCGGGGTCGATGCCGAACTCCGCCACGCCGGCGGCGTTGGTCGAGACCGCGACGAAGTGGCGGCGCACCGCCCGCTCGTCGCCGAGCGCGCGCAGACACCAGGCGCGGGCCGTGTGCGCGTTGGTCAGCGTCTCGAGCGTCGTGAACGTCTTGGAGCAGACGATGAACAGCGTCTCCGCGGGGTCGAGGTCGCGCGTGGCCTCCGCGAAGTCCGTGCCGTCCACGTTGGAGACGAAGCGGAACGTCATGTCGCGCCGGCTGTAGTGCCGCAGCGCCTCGTACGCCATCACCGGACCGAGGTCGGAGCCGCCGATGCCGAGGTTGACGACGTTGCGGATGGGCCGACCCGTGTGGCCGAGCCAGCGGCCGCTGCGGATCTCCTCGGTGAAGGCAGCCATGCGGTCGAGGACGGCATGCACCTCGGGCACGACGTCCGCGCCGTCCACCACGATCCGCTCGGTGGCCGGCGCCCGCAGCGCGACGTGGAGCGCCGCCCGCTGCTCGGTCACGTTGATCTTCGCTCCGGCGAACATGGCGGCGATTCGCTCGGCCAGGCCGCACTCGTCGGCCAGCCGCAGCAGCAGCCCGAGCGTCTCGTCGGTCACGCGATGCTTCGAGTAGTCGAGGTAGAGGCCGGCGGCCTCGGCGGTCAGGCGCTCGCCGCGGCCGGGATCGCCGGCGAAGATCTGCCGCAAATGGAGATCGCCCATCTGCTGTCGGTGCTGCGCCAGGGCCCGCCACGCCGGGCGCTCGGTCAACGGGGGCGGCGGCGCCGTCCGGTCCGCGGTCATGCTCGCCCCGCTTCCGCGCGACCGTCTCTGGTCAGCTTCGCGCTCGCCGTGGGGTTGCGCCAGCCGCCGTCCGCCGCGATGAGCGCGTCGGCCTCCTTGGGTCCCCAGCTTCCGGGGCTGTACCGGCGGACCGGGGAATGGGTCTTGAGGACGCGGTCGACCGCAACCCAGGCGGCCTCGACGGCGTCCTCGCGGGTGAACAGCGCTCCGTCGCCGGCCATGGCGTCGCTGAGCAGCCGCTCGTACGGCGCTTCCCTCCCCGGCTGCTCGTCGATCAGGTAGAGCTCCGCCTGGTCGCCGACGAATTCCTTGCCGGCGCGCTTGACGCGAGCGGCGAGCGCGACCGCGGAGTTGGGCGAGAGCCGGAAGCGCAGGTAGTTGGCCCGCCCGGTCGCCGGCAGCGAGTCGGCGAAGAGACGCTGCGGCGGCGGCTTGAGCTGGACGAGCACCTCGGCGGCCGTCTCGGCCAGCAGCTTGCCGGAGCGCAGGTACCAGGGCACCCCTGCCCAGCGCCAGGAGTCGATGAACAGGCGCAAGGCGCAGAACGTCTCGACGTCGGAGGCGGGCGCCACGTGCGGCTCCTTGCGGTAGCCGGCGTATTGGCCGCGGACCACGTCGGCGGGCCGCAGCGGGCGCATGGCGTGGAAGACCGCCGCCTTTTCGCTTTGGACGGCGCCGAAGCCCCGGTACGCCGGCGGCTCCATGGCCAGCAGGGCGACGATCTGGAACAGGTGGTTCTGGATCACGTCACGCAGACAGCCGGCGGTCTCGTAGAACGCGCCGCGCCCGTTCACGCCGAAGTCCTCGGAGAGCGTCATCTGGACGCTGGCCACGTAATTGCGATTCCAGATCGGCTCCAGGAACGAGTTGGCAAAGCGGAAGTAGAGGATGTTCATGATCGCTTCCTTGCCGAGGAAGTGATCGATGCGGAAGATCGCGTCTTCCGGGAAGACCGCTTGCGCGACGCGGTTGAGCTTCCGCGCGGAGACCAGGTCGCGCCCGAACGGCTTCTCGACGATGACGCGCGCCTGCTCGGCCAGCCCGGCTGCGCCGAGCCCCCTGATCACCGTCTCGAACATCGCGGGCGGGATGGCGAGGTAGTGCGCCGGGCGCCGAGCGCCCCCGAGCGCCCGCTTGAGCGCCGTGAACGTCCCCGGCTCGTTGTAGTCGCCGCTCACGTAGCGGAGCAGTGAGAGCAGATGGCGCAGGGCCCGCCGGTCGGTGATTGTGCCCGCCTGCCGGATCCCGTCCGTGGCGTGCTCGCGGAGCTGCGCCAGACTCCACGGCGAGGAGGCGACGCCGACCACCGGGACGTTGAGGACGCCCCGGCGCGCCATCGCGTACAGCGCCGGGAAGATCATCTTGTGAGCGAGATCGCCCGTCACGCCGAACAGGACCAGCGAGTCGGACGGTGCCGGGTGGGCCGGAGAGTGCGTCATCTCAGCCGCCTTCCTTCTTCTTCTCCTCGTGCCCGCCGAGCTGCCTGCGCATGGCGGAGAGCAGACGGTCGGCGTAGTCCGCGTTGCCCCGGGAGGAGAAGCGGGCGAACAGCGCCGAGCCGATCATCCCGAGCTGCATCCTCGACCTCCCTGTCCGGCGCTCGTCACCGTTCCGCCCCGCCGGCGCCCTGGCGGAGCGCCTCGTCCACGATCGCCTGCGCCTCCTCGGCGATGCGACGCAGGTGGTCCTCCCCACGAAAGCTCTCCGCATAGATCTTGTAGATGTCCTCCGTGCCCGACGGCCGTGCCGCGAACCAGCCGCCGTCGGCGACGACCTTCACCCCGCCGATCGGCGCGTCGTTGCCCGGAGCGCGGCTGATGATGCCCTGAACCGCATCGCCGGCGAGGTGCGTGCAGCGCACCTGCTGCGGCGAGAGCGCCGCCAGCAACTGCTTCTGCGCCGGCGTGGCCGGCGCCTCGATGCGGTCGGAGAACGGCTCGCCGAGCTCGCGCGTGAGCTCGCTATAGAGCTCGCCGGGATCGCGTCCCGCGCGCGCGGTGATCTCCGCCGCGAGCAACGAGGGGACGATGCCGTCCTTGTCCGTCGTCCACACCGTGCCGTCGCGGCGCAGGAAGGAGGCGCCCGCGCTCTCTTCGCCGCCGAAGCCGAGCGAGCCGTCGAGCAGACCGTCCACGAACCACTTGAAGCCGACCGGCACCTCGAACACTTTCCGGCCCAACTGCGCGCTGACGCGGTCGAGCATGCCGGTGCTCACCACGGTCTTGCCTACACCGGCGCCCGCCGGCCACTGCGGCCGATGCCGGAACAGGTGATGGACGGCGACCGCGAGATAGTGGTTCGGCGGCAGCAGCCCCGAGCTCCGGGTGACGATGCCGTGCCGATCGTGGTCGGTGTCGCACGCGGCGGCGATGTCGAAGCGGTCCTTGACAGCGATGAGCCGCTGCATCGCGTAGGACGAGGACGGGTCCATCCGGATGCGCCCGTCCCAATCCAGCGTCATGAAGGCGAACGTGGGATCGACGGTGTCGCTGATGACCGTGAGGTCCAGGCCGTAGCGCTCGGCGATCGCGGCCCAGTAGTGGACCCCGGCGCCGCCCAGCGGATCGACGCCCAGGCGAACGTTCGCGCCGCGAATCGCCTCCATGTCGATCACCCCGCCGAGATCGCTGACGTAGGTGGTGAGATAGTCGTGCCGATGCGTCGTGGCGGCGCGCAGCGCCTGCTCGACGGAGACGCGCTTCACGCCGTGGAGACCACTCTCCAGCAGCTCATTGGCCGCCGCCTCGATCCAGCGGGTGACACCGGTGTCCGCCGGTCCCCCGTGCGGGGGGTTGTACTTGAACCCACCGTCCTCCGGCGGGTTGTGCGAGGGTGTGACGACGATGCCGTCGGCGAGGCCGGTGGTGCGCCCGCGGTTATAGGTGAGGATGGCGTGCGAGACCGCCGGGGTCGGCGTGTACTCGTCGTGCTCGGCGAGCATGACGTCCACGCCGTTGGCCGCGAGCACCTCGAGCGCGCTGGCGCACGCCGGCGCGGACAGCGCGTGCGTGTCGATGCCGAGGAACAGCGGGCCGTCGATGACGTGCCGGGCGCGGTGGCGACAGATCGCCTGGGTGATGGCGAGGACGTGCCACTCGTTGAAGGTGTTCTGGAACGCGGACCCCCGATGCCCCGAAGTGCCGAAGGCGACCCGCTGCCCGGCGATCGCGGGATCGGGCACCTCGGCGAAGTAGGCGCCGACGAGCCTGGACACGTCCACCAGCACCTCCGGCGGAGCCGGCTTGCCGGCCATCGGGCTGATCTTCATGACGATCCACCCTCTGTCCGGCGGAGCGTGTCGACGCGGCCGTCGGGATGACCGACGAGGACCCGGTCTGCCGTTCCGAGGAAGAGCCCGGTGTCCACCACGCCGACGATGGCGAGCAGCGCCTGCTCGAGCTCGCGCGCGGCCCGCCCGTCACGCAGCGGCGCGGGCGGGGTGCAGTCGACGATGAAGTTCCCGTTCTCGCTGAGGAACGGCCGCCGGCCGCCGGCGTCGGCGCGCAGGGAGGGGGCGAGGCCGAGCGCCTCGAGGGCCCGTGTCACGAGCCACCGCGCCAGGGGAATCACCTCTACCGGCACGCGTCCGCGCGCGCCGAGGGCACTGACGAGCTTGTCTTCTCCGACCAGGATCACCTGAGCGGCCGAGGCCGCCGCCACGATGCGCTCGCGCACCAGCGCTCCGCCCCGGCCCTTGACGAGGTCGAGGTTCGGCGCGACCTCGTCCGCGCCGTCGACCGTGAGGTCGAGCGTCGCCTCGCCCAGCTCGATGAGGGGGATACCTGCCGCGCGCGCCCGGGTGGCCGATGCCTGCGACGTCGGCACGCCGCTGACCCGCAACCCCTCGCGCACGCGGTCCCCGAGCTTGCCGATGAACACGGAAGCAGCGCGGCCGGAGCCGAGCCCGACTCGCGCGCCGTCCGTGATCAGCTCGAGCGCCTGCATGGCCACGGCGAGGACGCTCGGATCGTCGCTGCCGCCCGCCACCGGCTCGCGGCGCGTCATGGAGCACGGCCGGGCTTCTCCGCCTCGGGATCGACGTTCATGCGCACCGGCCGTGCCACGGTTCCTCCTTGTCGAGCTTGGTGAAAACGACGGCTCGGAGAACGGCATTCCAAGGGAGGTCTCTCGAAGGTCGACCGCTGCCGGTATGCCGAGGCCACCGGCCCGACTCGGGCGTCCTGAGGTGATGCCTTGGCGGGCAGTGCCGCCACCCGGGGCACGGCGACTCTCCTGGGCGGTCGGTTGACCCGGGTCCACGTGCCGTGCCGGCTACCCGAGGCAGATGAAGAGGTCGAGGGCAACGCCGAGGATCCAGTGGATGAGGATCACGTAGAGCAGGGAGCGGGAGCGGGTCGCGACGAGGCCGAAGACGACGCCGCCGAAAATGGCGCCATAGATCTCGCCGGCCGGCTTGCCGATGTGCACGAGGGTCGACAGCCCCGTCTGCACGAGGATCGCGGCCCAATCGCCGAGGCTGTCGCGCAGCCCGTTTTGCACGAGACCCCGGAAGAAGATCTCGAAGCCGATGTAGTACAGCAGGTATCCGGCCGCGTGCCCGAGCAGGGCGGCAGCGGAGGCGCAGGCGCCCGGGTTCAGCGGGTACTCGGCCAGGAACGGCGCCTGGCGGGCGGACGGATAGGCGAGCAGCACCATCACAGGGCCCAGGATCGCCACGGCCTTGATGCCGAAGCGCCAGTCCCCCGGGGCGAGGCCGTACGCGGTGAACGACTCCCTGAGCACAAGCCTGATGATCACCAGCGAGAGGAGGCCAAGCAGGAGGAACGACGAGGCAAAGGCGTACAGCTCAGCCGTCAACCCGGTATCGCCGCGGTAGACGAACGAGGCGGACAGGTTTTCCAGGTAGAACGACTTGGTGCCGTAGTACCTCCAGGTCGTGAGAACGAACGGCGCCCAGAGCAGGATCAGGGTCGGCTTGAAGCGAGCGCTCACAACGAGATCGCGCAGCGACAGCGGCTCGCCGGGGCGGCTCATGCCGCGCTCCGTCCCGGCCGCCGGGAGCTGACGAGCCACTCGTAGGTGAGACGGATGCCCTCGCGCAGCGGGGTCGTCGTATAGCCCAGCTCACGCTCCGCCTTGGCGCAGGAGTACGCCCAGTCGCGCAAGAACGTGGCGACCCAACCCGGCGTGATGCGCGGATACGCGCCGAACCACTCCGCCTTCCCTTCTTCGAGGTGCGCGTAGGCCATCGCCAGGAAGCGCGGCAACGGGACCTGGCGGTGCTGCTTCCCGCTGACCTCGTCGACGAGCTCGAACAGTTTCTTGAGCGAGACGTTCTCGCCGCCCAGGAGGTACCTCTCGCCGGCCCGCCCCTTGTCCATCGCGAGGACGTGCCCCCGCACCAGATCGTCGAGGAGCACGTAGTTGCCGACGCTGCCGCCGCCGTCGAGCAGGACGGGCAGCTTGCCGCGATCGTAGAGGTCGATCATGAGGGTCACCGAGTTGCCCTCGGTCAGCTTGCCGGGGCCGTAGACGCGGGTCGGGTTGACGATGACGACCGGGAGGCCTTCGGCTGCGCAGCGGAGCGCCTCGCGCTCGGCGAGCGTCTTGCTCTCCTCGTACGCCGTGAAGAAGCGCGGCGTGCTGCGTGGCGTGTCCTCGTCGGCGACGACACCCCGCGGGGTAGGGCCGAGGGTCACGACGGTCGAGGTGAACACCACCCGCTCGACGCCGACCGCGCGCGCCGCGGCGAAGACGTTCCGGGTTCCCTCCACGTTGTGCGTGAAGAAGGCCCGCGGGTCGCGAGCCCAGTTGCGAGCGTACGCCGCCACGTGGAAGACGCGGGAGCACCCCGCCATGCCGCGCTCGAGCGAATCCCGGTCGAGGATGTCGCCGGTGACGAGCGAGACGTGCTCGAGCGCGAGTCCTGTGCGGTCACTGGCCGCCCGCGTCAGCGCGCGGACCCGGTTCCCGCAGCGGACGAGCTCGGCAACCAGAGCGGTGCCGATGAACCCGGTGGCGCCTGTCACGAAGACCGACGGAGAGCTGCTCATCGGCGTCACTCCAGCGGTGGCGTCGGGGAGGGGCGGCGAACGCTGCAACCGCCATGGGGCGGGTCAAACCGGGCTCGCACTCGAGGCGAGGATAACACTCCCGAGATGAACGGCGCGGGAGGCGAAAGGGGCGTCTCGGAGCGGCTGCCGGCAACGTAGTTTCTACCCGAGGCGCAGCGTTGCGCTCGCGTACAAAATACGCTATCCCGCACGGCATCTAGGGGCTAGGTTCAAAGGCCGCCGGGAGACAGGGCGCCTCACGGCGAGGGCGAGACTCGGAGCTTTCGCCGCGAGTCTCGGCTTAGAGCCTGTCCGCGAATAGGGGTGGGCCGCGTTACGAGCGCCGCGGGGCCAGGTGCCAGGCGCCGCGACGACGGCGATGTGCCTCCATCGCCGAGGAGCGGCAACGCCGCGGATGGCCCCGCGCCGCTCGTAACCCGAAGGGCGGAGGGGGATTGCGGCCGCATGCTGCGTCGCTCGTCGTCGCCGATGGAAGAGCATCGCCCTCCTCCTCGCTCCTTGCCTGCGATCCGCAAGCCCCCTGCGCGCGACCCACTCCTATTCGCGGACAGGCTCTTAGTACCCGAGGCGCCCGCCTCGGGGTATGGAGGCAAGAGATGAAGAAGACTCTGATGGCACGGATGCCACTCGTGGTGGTGATCGCCCTGATCGCGGCCTTCGGGTCGAACCGGACCGCGTCGGCGCAAGGCCTCTACCTTGGCGGCGCCTTCAGTCATGCGGCGATCAACACGACGGTCGTGGATGACACGCGGAACTCGTACAAGTTCTTTCTCGGCTATGAGCTTCCTGCCTTCCTCGGGGTCGAGGCCGCCTGGGTGAACTTCGGCACATTCGACGGCACGATCACCTCGGCGGGGGACAGCACCCACGTGGGGTACGACGCCAAGACCGTGACGGCTGCGCTGACGGGCCGAATCCCGCTCGGCCCCTTCATCACGGCCTACGCGAAGGCCGGCGCCCTGTACTGGAGCACCGATGTCTCGCTCACCGGCACCGCGACCGACCCGCATTTCGAGGCCGGATCGGACCATGGGCGGGATTGGTTCTACGGTGCGGGGGTGCGGTTGAACCTCGGCAAGTTCTCGGTGTTGGGCGAGTGGGAGCGCTACACGCTGCGCGACGTGGACATCAACGCGGTCAGTGCGGGCGTCCGCGTGACGCTGTAGAGCCGAACCGCCAAGACGGTCAGGGCCAGCAGCGGCTCCGTCCGGACGCTGGCCGCGTATTTTCTACCTGATTTACGGCGTTGCTCCCGGGTAGAAAGTGCGCTTCACGGCGGCGTGCCAGGGGGCTAGATTCGAGAGGCAACGAAGGAAAGGCAGGTGTGTCATGAAACGCGCAACTGTTGGGGCTCTTCTCGGTGCTGCGCTGCTGGCATTCGCCGCGGTGGCGGCAGGCGCGGAAGAGTTGACGGTCAACTCCATCCTGGCGGCCCGGAACGCCGGCGCCCCGAACGACGGCCTCATCGCCATGGTCAACAGCCCGAACAACACCATCGCCATCACAGCCGGCGACCTCATCACCCTGCGCAACGCCGGCGTGTCGGAGACGGTCATCGCCGCGATCTGGGCCCATATCCCGGGACCTGCGCCGGCGTCCGGGCCACTCCAGCCCGACGATGCCCGCCTGGTCGATTTCGTGCGCCTGCTCAAGTCGGGCACGTCCGAGCCCATCATCGCGGAGCAGGTGAGGCGGTCAGGCCAGACCTACAACCTCTCGGTCAATGACCTGCTCTATCTCAAGCAGAATGGCGCTCAGGAGACGACGATCGCGGCGTTGATGGCGACCGGCACCGGCGCTCCGGCCGCTCCGGCCGCTGCTCCCTCCGAGCTGGTCTTCGACGACCTGGTGCTGGTGAGGGCGGGGTTCTGGAAGAAGGATCACACGGGTCGCCTGGTCATGCGGGGGGACACCCTCGGCTGGGAGAATCTCCACCACCCGGGAGAGAACTTCACGTTCCAGACCACGGGCCTCGAGAAGGTGTGGTTCACCTGCGACGCGCGATCCTCTGGGAACTTCTGCTACCAGATCAACTTCAAGATCGTCAAGGGCGACCGCTACCGGTTCCGGGACAGCAACCGCGAAACGGGATCCAACGCTGCCGTCACCAAGGTCATGGAGGCGCTGCGCACGTACTTCCCGCGCATCACGTTCGCGAAGCCGAACGTCGACGACTGACCTTCTCGAAACGGCCGTGCTCGAAGCGCACGGCCACGACACGGGATCCTCGTGATCCCGTTAAGGGGACGCAATGGGACAACAGGAAGCGCGCGGCAAGGTCAAGAAGGTACAGGGGCGGGTGAAGGAAAGCGTTGGCATCATCACGGGCAACCCCAAGCTGGAGCGGGAGGGCTCCCGGCAGCGAGCCGAGGGCGCGGTTCAGGAGAGCGTTGGCAAGGCGCGCCGTAAGGTCGGCGAGTTCGTCGCCGGTGTGGCCAAGGCGATCAAGAAGTAGGAGTGAACATCCCCTCTCGACTGCCTGCCTTCGCTCGGCGAACGGAGGGCTCGGGAGGGCGGCGTGAAAGGAACTTGCCATGACAATCTCGGTACCGGCACTTCTACTTCTCATCGTGATCGCGGCTGTGTGCGGCGCGATCGGCAAGGCCATCGCCGGCAGCGTTCGCGGCGGGCTGATCGTCTCGATAGTCCTCGGCTTCATCGGGGCGCTGCTCGGGCCCTGGGTCGCTGGGTTGCTCAAGCTCCCGGAGCCCTTCATGGTCGTCATCGGCGGGCATCCCTTCCCCGTCCTGTGGTCGATCATCGGCGCCGCCCTTTTCGTCGCGCTCATCCACCTGTTCTCCCGACGGCGGTGACGACTGCGCTGTCGGCCGAACTTCTCACCGCCTGGGATAGCTGCAGCTCCACAGGTTCGGCGGTTCCGTCATCTCGGGCGGTTGCAGCCTCGGCCTGCTTGGCGAGCCGCCCGGGGACTTCGTGACCACGGACCAAGAAGGAGGATCAGATGTCGGTAGCAAAGGTTTCCGAGATCAGCGCCACCTCGACCAAGAGCTTCCAGGATGCCATCGAGCAGGGCATCGAGAGGGCGAACAAGACGCTGCGCAACCTGCGCAGCGTGTGGATCAAGGAGCAGCACGTGCGGGTCAAGAAAGGTGCCATCACGGAGTTCCAGGTCAACATGATGGTCACGTTCGTCATCGACGATTAGACCCGGTCCGTGATGACCGCGCCGCTGGCCGACGTTCCCTCGTTGTCCGGCGGCAAACCTCGATCCAGCCGGCGGGGCATGAATGGGGCGCCAGACCACGCGACCCGCAAGCGGACCCCGAGCTATGCCGTTGGCTACCGCAATGGAGAAGAGTCATGAAGACGACCGTGGGCTTGTGGATCGACCACCGGAAGGCGGTGATCGTGGCGGTCTCCGGAAAAGGTGAAGTGACCAAGGAGATCGAATCGGATGTTGAAAAGCAGCCCGGACGCTTTGCGGGCGTCCGGTCGACGACCCCCTACGAATCACAGCACGTTCCGGCAGACGACAGCCGCGAGCGGAGATTTGCGGGTCATCTGCATGATTTCTACGACGAGGTCATCGCGTCCATTCGTGACGCCGAGTCGATTCTGATCTTCGGCCCTGGTGAGGCGAAGGGCGAGCTGAGGAAACGTCTCCAGCGAGACAAGCTCGACGGGCGCATCGTGGCCATGCAGACAGTCGACAGGATGACGGATCGCGAGATTGCGGCGAAGATCCGCGAGTTCTTCCACAACTAGCACACGGCCGATCATCGCGCCAGCGACGACGGTGACCTCAGCGATTACGCTGGAGCAGCAGCTCGACGAGGACCGGCAGCCGCGTAGTTCCTACCTGGCTCGCATCCTCACTTCACGGTAGAAAGTGCTCTTCCCGGCGGGGCGCCCGAGGACTAGATTCGAGATGCGTTCTGGAAAGGACGGCATGTCATGAATCTCAAGGCAGACGGGCCGACGGTGATCGGCGGCGTGATTCTCGGGTACGAAGACGTCGGAACGGTGGGCCTCCTCGCCGCGCCGGACGTGCTCTCGGGACCGTCACTCGAAGACCGGCTGGCCGGGCTCCTGGATCACGTGCACGACGCCGTCGGCCGCGTGATCCCGCGGCCATGGGTCTCTCGGCAGCAGTGGCAGTGGTTACACCGGCTCGTCACCCTGTCGGTCCTGGGTTGGGCGTTCGTTCTCGCCGCGGTGTCTTGGGAGGTCTTCGCCTTGACGTTTTCCCACTATGCCGGTTGGGGATGGGACAAGGGAGCGTTCTTCTTCGCCTGGGGTCTTGGGATCCTCTCCTGTGGCCTCTATCTGAGGCCGAGCAGGAAACGGCTGGCGAATTTCCGTCTCTTTCTCGGTGTCAACCTCCTCGTGCTCAGCGTTCTCTCTGTGGTCGTCGTGACGAAATAGACCGCTCTAGAGCAGGTGGTGCTCCTCGGCATAGTTCACCAGCTCGACCCGGCTGACCAGCCCGAGCTTGCCCATCAGGTTGGCACGATGGTTCTCGACGGTGCGCATCGAGAGGCCAAGCAGGCCGGCGATCTGCCGGTTGGTGTTCCCCTTGGTGAGGAGGCGCAGGACGTCGAGCTCGCGGCGGGTCAGCACGATCGCCGGCAGGCCGCGCCGGTACTCCGTCGTGACGGGCTGCTGCAGCAGCGCCCGGGTCATCGAGGGGTGCACGTAGATGTCGCCATGACTCGCCACGTGGATCGCCTGGAGGATCTCGGACTCCTCGGCCCGCTTGATCACGTAGCCGGAGGCGCCCGCGCGCAACGCTTCGTGCAACAGGCCCTCGTCCTCGTGCATGGTGAGGAACAGCACGGCGATCTCCGGGTGCTTCTCCTTCAGCCGCTGCGCGGTCTTGATGCCGTTCTCGGGGGGCATGGTGATGTCGAGCAGGACCAGGTCCGGGTGCAGCGAGTCGGCGAGGTCCAGCGCCTCCGTGCCGTTCTTCGCCTCGCCGACGACCTCGAGATCGGTGTCGGCCAGCAACAGAGCCCGGAGTCCGGAGCGGACGACCGCGTGGTCGTCAGCGATCAGGATGCGGATCGGCACTCGCCACCTCCACCACGACCGTTGTACCTGCCCCGGGCGCACTTTCGACCGTCAGCGTCCCGCCCAGCGCCTCGGCTCGCTCCCGCAAGCCCAAGAGGCCGAGATGATCCCCGCGCTGAACGCGGCCCGGCTGGAAGCCGACGCCGTCGTCCTCGACCATCACGATGACGCGGTCGGCACGCCGCTCCGCCAGCACGTCGACGCGGGTCGCGTGGGCGTGGCGCACGACGTTGGTCATCGCCTCCTGGACCACCCGGAACAACGCGGTCTCAACCGCCGCCGGGAGACGCTCGCTCGTGAAGCCGCGCGCTTTGAAACGGACCGCGAGACCGAATTTTGCCGCGACCGACCGCGAGTACTGGCGGAGAGCTGCGTCGAGCCCCAGGTGATCCAGGCTCGCCGGCCGCAGGTCCGCGGCGAGACGGTGCAGGCCGTCGATGACCGCGTCGGTCCTCTCCATGAGCTCCGCCACGCGTCCGGTGACGCTGCCGCCCCCGTCGATCTCCCTTTCGAGCAGGCGGAGGCCGATGCGCAGCGATGCCAGGGCCTGGCCGGCCTCGTCGTGAAGCTCGCGGGCGATGTTGCGCCGCTCGCTTTCCTGCACCTCGACAAGGCGGCGCGAGAGCGACTGCATCCGCGCCGCCGATGCCTGCATCTGCTCGAAGAGGACCGCGTTCTCGACGGCTACCGAGGCCTGGGACGACATCGCCTCCGCCAGCTTCATGTGCTCGTCGTTGAAGTAGCCGGCCTCGCGCTTGGACAGCGAGAACAACCCTGCCACGTCGCCGCGCGCGAACAACGGCACCCCCATCCAGCTCGCCTCGAACGAGCGATCCACCGGGAGGCTCCAGTCGGGGTGAGCACGGAGGTCGGGGATCAGGACAGCGGCGCCGGTCGTCAGGATGCCGTGCACGATCGGATGATCGGCCGGATCGATCGCCGACCGCACCTCCGGCGGCAGGGGAACGACGCGGTCACCATCGAATACGGCCCGGACGGAAAGACGCGATGCCTCCTCGACCAGCATGACGCTGGCGCGGTCGAAGGGGACGATCCGCCGCAAGCGGTCGAGCAGGGTCACCAGCACGGTCTCGCGGTCGAGGCTGCGGGTGAGCACCACGGTCGCCTCGCGCAGGGCGTCGGCGACGTAGCGGGCGCGGCGCTCGGCCTCATACGCGAGCCACCGGTCGGTCACGTCCCGGGCAACGCTCAGCACCGACTGTACGGCGCCCCCGGGCCCGAGCTCCGGAACCAGCCGGCAGTCGAAGTGCCGCATCCTGTCCGAAGCCGGAAATGCGAACTCGAGCCGCTCCGGCCGTCCGGTGGCGAAGACCGTCCGCAGCGCGGCGTCCCACGGGCCGACCATCTCGGACGGCATCCCCAGTTCCCGGTTCGACTTGCCCACGAAGTCCTGCGGTGGGCGGCCGGTGATGCGCTGGACCGTAGGGCTGACGTAGAGGTGGCGCAGATCCGCGTCGAAGCGGGCGATGATGTCGGGCAGGTTCTCGACCAGCGTCTTGAACTTTTCCTCGGCCTGGCGCAGTTGCGTGGCGCCGTCGCGCACCTCCTTGGCGAGTCCGTTGACGGTGCGGCTGCTCTGCATCGCCACGGCGGCCATCTCGGCGAAGACCTCGGCGAGCTGTGAGTCTGCCGCAGAGAACCCCCCTGACTTGTTGAGCAAGCCGACGAACCCGGCGACCTCGCTGGCGAGATTCACCGGTGCAACCAGCCCGTTCTCGAGGGCGGCATGACCGTCGGCAGGGGACGCCTGCGGCGGCGCCTTCGCCAGATCGTTGGCGATGATGACCCGCTTGGCCCTGGCGGTGCGTGCGCACAGGCGGCGGAGCGGCACGGGCAGGCCGTCGCCGGAGGCGAAGGCGAGGCTGCCGGGATCGAGGCAGGCCATCTCGATCCCCGTTCGGGCCGCCCCGCGCACGGCGACGAAACCGGCATCCGCGCCGAGGATCGCCTTGCACGCCCCCAGGACTGCTCCCGCCGCGTCGGCGAAGGCGCGGTTCTCCAGCACGGCACGCGCGGCTGCCAGCAGCGCGACGACCTCGCGACTGCGGCCGTTCGACTTTCCTCGCGGTTCCGGCGGCTTCCTCATCGGACCTTCCTCACGCTGCGACGGACAGCGCGGTCGCCCCCGGACCATCCCACGGTCGCGTTGCGAGAAAGGAGGAGCGCGGCCCGGGAGCGATGCCTTGAGATAAACATACCACTGATCGCCGTGACACGGACCGCTGCCGTTGCCGCCGGGGGCAGCGCAACGAGTCCGTAGTTTTCACTCAGGCGACCGGTCCACTCCCGGGTAGAAAGTGCGCTTCCCAGCGGTGGGGTGGGGAGCTAGGTTTGAGGGACGTTCGGGAAAGGACGGTATCGCATGAAGCGGATATTCGTCGTGGTGGCGGGGTCTCTGGCTGGTGTCGGGCTGCTGGCGCTGCTCGGGTGCGCCTCGTCGATGACGACCACGAGCACGCGGCAATCGGACTCGGGGATCACGTCGGTGATCCAGTCGGCGCTGGAGTCCAACGACAGGGTAAAGGCGCGGCAGGTCGAGGTGCAGACCCGCGAGGGCGTGGTGTACCTGACCGGAGTGGTGGACACGGAGGACGCCCGCCGCGAGGCGGGGCGCGTCGCGTGGCGGACCGAGGGCGTGAGCGGAGTGGAGAACGAGCTGACGGTCGGGGAGCGGACGGTCGGGAGCTGGGTCGACGACGTGATGATCAGCTCGAAGGTGAAGTCGAAGCTGATCGCCAACTCCGAGATCAAGGCTGGGGACATCGACGTGAGCTCGTCGCAGGGGGTGGTGACGCTGATCGGGCGGGTCAGCTCGGAGACGATCAAGAGCACCGCGGAGCGGGTCGCGCGCGACACCAAGGGCGTTAAGGACGTCAACAACGAGCTCACCGTGGGGCGGAAGCGGTACTAGGCGCGGCGGGACTGGAGGGCTGAGATGCTGTGGACGATCCTGGTCATTCTTCTCGTGCTGTGGCTGCTCGGGATGGTCTCCTCCTACACGGCGGGCGGCTTGATTCACATCCTGCTGGTGGTGGCGGTGATCATTCTGATCGTCAGGCTGGTCTCCGGACGGCGGGTCATCTAGGGCGCTTCGCTGGCGCTGGGATGGTGTTGGTCAGACCACTACGGGGACCCTGGAGAAGCCTGTAGAAGGAGGTAAGGTGAGCGCACTCAAAATTTTGGCAATCCTGTTGATCGCCGCCGGCGTCATCGGGCTGGTGTACGGCGGCATCACCTACACGAAGACGACCCACGAGGCCAAGCTGGGCTCGCTGCAACTGTCGATCAAGGACAAGGAGACGGTCAACGTCCCGGTCTGGGCCGGTGTCGCTGCGATCGTGGTCGGCGGGGTCCTCCTGTTTGCGGGCAAGAAGGCGTAGCCGCACCTGCATCCGCGCGTGGGGCTCCCCCGTAGCGCCTTGGCGCGCGGTCCCACAGCGGTGCGTGGGAGTCTTGTTTCCGACCCGGGTCGGGCCGCCACTGCGAGCTGGGCCTCGAGAAGCCCGACCCGAAACGCGCCCTGGCCAGTGCGCTGACCATCGCCGGCGCCTCCGCCGCCGGAGGGTTCATCCCCTGGGCCATGCCTCATCGCCGCCTCCGTGTCATCCCGCGGCGTCGAGCCGGGGGCTGCCGGCATGGCCGCGCATCGCCTCCATGAGCGAGACGGCGATCGCCAGCGCCACCGGACCGATGAAGATGCCGAGCAGGCCGAACGCCGCAAGGCCGCCGAAGACCCCGAGGAACACGATCAAGGTGGTGAGCTCGTCGGCGCCCCGGACCAGCAGCGGGCGCAGGACGGTGTCGACCAGCAGCACGGTGACGACGAGCCCCCAGAGAAACAGGAAGATCGCGGCGGTGTGGTGGTCCGTCAACCAGGCCCAGACGGCGCCCGGCAGCCACACCAGCGCGGTTCCCCCCAGCGGCAGCAGGGAGACGATCGCCATCGCAATCCCGGCGAGGAGCGGTGACGGAAGGCCCGCGATCCACCAGCCGATGGCGCCCAGCAGTCCCTGCACCGCGGCGCACAGCAGCGAGCCCCGGAAGATCGAGGCCAGCATCGACTGCAACGACCGGCTCATGCGGCTGCGGCCGTCGGCGTCGATGGGCAGGAGGTCGACGGCCGCCTCGGCCATCTTCTCGCCGTCCCGGAACAGGAAGAAGAGCAGGAAGATCGCCAGCAAGACAGTGAGCATCGCGTCGAACATACCGAGTATCAGCCTGCCGCTCAGCTCGCCGGCCACCGCCGAGGCACGCGTCATGATCGGGGCGGCCAGCTTCTCGTAGTCCTCGGGGGACATGCCCGCCCGGATCCGCGCCTCGTCGAGGAAATGTGCGACCTTGGGGAGCGCCACGAAGTCCGAGAGCGACCTGACGTCGTCGGCGCCCAAGCTGGTCGAGATCCGCGAGGTCACGCCGAGGATCTGGTCGGCCAGCATCCACGACGGCACAAACACCCCGACCGCGACGACGAGAGTCAACAGCGCGGCGGCGAGGTTGCGCCGCTTTGCCATGCGGCGCTCGAGGAACGACCACGGCTTCTGGAACGCGATGGCAAGCACGACCGCCCAGGCGATGGCGGCGAGGAATGGCGACAGCACGCGGTAGCAGACGAAACCGATGCCCAGCACCGCGAGCAGGAAGAAGATGACGGCATAGATCCGGGTGTTGTCAATCTCTTTCATCGCAAACCTCCTTGCTTCGCTTCGTCTGTCCTCCGCCGCGAGCGGCATGGAGCCTTGTGTGATCGGAAGAACTCGCTCAAGTGGCGCCTCCACGCGAGATCAGAAAAAGGGGGCGCTCACGCGCCCCAAGGTTGCTGCAAGGTAGGAGGAGGAGGATACGGCTATGTCGACAGCCTCCGGATCGCCACGAGGCCCGACAGGGCCAGGAAAGCCAGGAGCATGAGCATCGCCCGCCCGGAGAGCGCGGGGACAGCAGCATTAGCGGGAGGCGGGATCAGAGTATTGACAATCGTGCAGGTGCCACCCAGCGGCACATCCACGCAACTCGTCTCGACCGCCGTGTAACCGGGCGGCACCGTCTCCGTCGCGGTACACGGACCGTTGCCGGTGACCGTGAACACCGCCGGTGACCCCTCGGATGCGTTCTTCGGCGAGCTGTCTGGCGTGCCGTTCCCCGCCGAACAGTCCAGGAACACCTGCACCGTCGCGGTACTGTTCGGGAGGAAGTCCTTGTAGACCGTGATCGCGTTGGGGGCGAGCGTGTTGGTGATCGTGCAGGTGCCGTTCAGGTCCACACTCGCGCAGTTTGTTACGTCCGGCGTATAGCCGGCTGGTGGCGTCGGCTCGGTCGCCGTACACGGACCGTTGCCGGTTATCGTGAACACCGCCGGAGACCCCTCGGATGCGTTCTTCGGCGAGGAGTCCGGTGTGCCGCCCCCCGGACAGGTCAGTGCCACCGACACCACCGCGGGGCTGTTCGGGCTGAAGTCCTTGATGACCGTGATTGTATTCACGCTGGCGAGCGTGTTGATGATCGTGCAGGTGCCGTTCAGCGGCACATTCGCGCAATTCGTCACGTTCGCCGAGTAGCCCACCGGCACCGTCGGCTCCGTTGCCGTACAGGTCGCCCCCAGGTTGGCGCCGCCCACCGTGAACACCGCAGATGACCCCTCGGACGCATTCAGCGGCGTGGTGGTCACCGTGCCCGAGGTACAGCCCAGGGCCATCGACACCGCCGCGGCGTTGTCGGGGACGAAGTTCTTGTTGACCGTGATCGAAGCCGGCGGTTCGCACCCCGCGAAGCTCATTGCCGCTGCGTCGGTCACCGTCGCGTCGGTCCGCGCCAAGGCTCGCCCTTCCCAGCTTCCTCTGGTCATGGTGACGGCGCTACCCGAGAGGACGGTTCCTTTGAAGTTGGAATCCGTCATCGTCGTGGCCTCGGCGGACCGCCAATACACGTTGCACGCCAGCGCGCCCTGGCCCATGACCACCGAGAAACCGGTGCCCACGAGGGCGCCAAACCCGCCGGTCCCGACCCTGAAGACCCAGACGTCGGTCGCGGACCCGTTGAGCGTAAAGGTGACGGCGGTGCCTATCGTGGTCCCGGCAGCGGAGCAGTAGACACCGGGCGGGAGTACGGTGCTGGTGGTCGGTATGACGGCATCGCACGTCGGGTTCAGGCTGGCGATCGCGCTGTACGCGATGTTGAAGTCAGTGACGACCGAAGCGGGGACCGGTGTGATGGCTGCCCCGAAGATCGAGCAACTGGTGTTGGTGTACGAGGTGAAGGTGGAGCCTATGTCTCCGTTGATGGTGGACCCGGGTCCCGTGTTGGTGCAGGTTACCGTCCCCACGGTCGGGCTGGAGTTCAAACCCAGGACTGTGTAGGTACCCGCCGTACCCAGCGGCGGAGCGACCGCCACGGCCAGGGCCGCGTTGGGTTGCACCAACGAGAGAAAGCCGGCAAAACCCAAGCTTGCCAAGAGACTCACGTGTTTGAGGTTCATTTTGAGTGCCCCCTTGTCCGGGCTGGCGATCTGGCGCGGCCCGGTAATCGGTCGACAGCTTGAGCGTTTGGGCGCTGAGTCCATGCGCAGGTTCACCTGTTTGAACCTTAATGCCACGGCCCTGTGCGAGTAAATCGTAGTTTCTACCTAGGAGCGGCGCCGGAAAACTGAGTAGAAACTACGCAGGTGCTGCGCCGCCACCCTTCGCCGCGCCGTCACCGGTCCGCGAGTTCCTCGGAAAGCGGGCGGAGGCGCTGGCCGTCACCGGAGCGTGTCGGAGAGGAGCTCCTGACGCGGCCGGCCGGGCTGCACGAGCAGGAACCCGCCGAGCAGGAGGACCCACGCCATGACGTAGGCCCAGATCAGGAACAGCACCACGCTGCCGAGCGTGCCGTAGAGCTGCGTTGCCTTCCAGAGCACCGGGACGGCGAGGGAGAACCCCCGGCTGGCGCCGATCCAGGCCAGGGCGGCCAGCAGCGCGGCCAGGGTCACCCGGAACCAGCCTACCCGCGTGCCGACGACCACGCGGTAGGTCAGATAGATCGCGCCGAAGAGGACGCCGGCAATAAGAAACGCCCGCAGCGCCGAGAACGCCGAGAGCGAGAGGTCCGACAGCTTGGAGAGGCCGAGCAGGCCGCGCTCGATGGCAGGCGCCACGAGGAGGAAGGTCGCTGTCGCCACCAGTGCCACGATCCACACCATGAGCAGCAGCAGTGATCTGGCGGCCGAGCGCCAAGCCTTCATCGGCGGGTGGACGTCGGTGGAGACGATCGTGCCGAGCGAGCGGATGCACAGCGACATGAAGCGAAACGAGGTCCAGACCGCCACGATGAAGCCGGCCGTGAGCCACCCCTGGCTGGAGGAGGAACGCGCCCAGAGCAGCACCTCGCCGGCGCCCACGCGCGACTCCACGGGCAGCACGGCGCGCAGCACCTCCTCGATGGTCTTGCTCAAATCGAGGGGAAGCCAGCGGCTGACCAGCGCGATCGCAACGCCGACGAGGGGCACCAGCGAGAGCGCCAGGTAGAACGCGATCTCGGCGGCGCCCCTGTCCGCCAGCGCGAGCTTCTCCGCCATCGCCTTTGTCCTGGCCCATGCCATGCTGGCTCGATTTATAACATGCCTGGCTGCGGGAGAGCGTCGCCGGCGCCCGAGTCGCCGCCGGGGGAGGTCGGATGAGTACTTTCCACCCAGGGGACCGTTTCGGGCCCGGGTAGTAAGTGCGCTTGTTGGACCGGTCTTGGGCACCTACCTTGCGTTGGCATGACCCTCCGGAGGTTGACATGAGCGCGCAAGATGCCTGGAACTTCGATGTCGACGAGTTGCCCTACCGAGAGCAACTGCACAAGACGGCGCTTCGCCTCACCCGCAGCGCGGATGGCGCGGAGGATTTGCTTCAGGACACCTACCTCAAGGCCTACCGCTACTACGAGACTTTCCGCCCCGGCACCAATCTCAGGGCGTGGTTGTTCAAGATCCTCAAGAACACATTCATCAACGAGTATCGGCGGCGCCAAAGGGTGCCGGCCCACGTGGACTTCGCCAGCATCGAGGAGATCCTGGAGTCGGCGCTGGCTCCGATACATGGGTCGGTGACCCGCACCCCCGAGGACGAGGTCGTCGAAGCCTCCCTCGACGGCGAGGTGCAGCGGGCGCTGGCGGAGCTTCCCCATGCCTACCGGGTCGTGGTCCTCCTCGCCGACATTGAGGGCCACACCTATGGGGAGACGGCCGCAATCCTCGCGATTCCGGTCGGCACCGTCATGTCGCGCCTCTACCGCGGCCGCCGGCTTCTCGAGCGGGCGCTGCTCTCCTTCGGTGTGCGCTACCACTACCTGCTCCGCAGACCGCGCCGGCTGCGCTCGAGCGACCTCGACCTCGAGCGACTGTTCGGCGGCGCCGCCGCGCCGGTCGCAGTAGGCCTGGACGTCGGCCGGGTAGTTCCTACCTAGTCCACGAGCGTGCTCCCGGGTAGAAAGTGCGCTTCACGGCGCACGGTCGGAAGACTAGGTTTGAGAGGCGTTTCGGAAAGGGCGGTTTCCCTTGAGAGTTGCCATCGTCACACATGAAGGCTTCCCGGTCGAGGTTGCGCAGCGCCGGCGCCGCGAATCGCCCAGGGAACCGTGCGGGGTATCGCAGTGGGCGTGAGGGACCACATTGTGTGGGAGGTGCAGTGGCATCCCGCCAGCGGTGCCGGGATCCGTCGCCTGGTCGTGACCTGGCGAGACGCACGACGCCTGCTGCTTGCCCTCGGCATCGCCTGTCTGGTCGTCGTCGCCGGTTGGTCGCTGGCCGGCCTCGATGGGTTGCTGACCGGTTTCACTGCCGACACGGCCAGGCGCCAAAACAGGGCCCTGAGGGCGCAGCAGGAGGCCTTGCGTGAGCAGGCATTCGACCTCACGAAGCGATTGTCCGCGGGTCTCGAGCACGGACGCAGGATGGCCAGGGTGGTCGGTACTCCGGGTGGAGCCTGGAAGGGTCAGAGCCAACGCCTGCCGACGCGAGAGACCGGGGACGAAGCTCTCCTCGCTTGGCTCTCGACCGAGGGGATGCGGCTCGAGGCGATCGGGAATGAGCTGACAGTGGGACGGGTCGAGAACGGCATGCTGCTGGCGTCAGTGCCGGCACCCGCAGGTCCGGGGCCAGCGCCTGAGCGCGACGGCGCGGTACTCCAGGTGGCGGACCTGGGATCAGCCGGGCGACAAACCGCGGCGCCGGCAAAGCGCTGACTTCCGCGCAGGAGGTGGTCACTGTTCGGCCGGCGCCGGCCCGAGCAAGCCGTGCCTCTCAGGGGTGAGCTCCTGAGCCTGCAGGGTCTCGAGGAGCGGGCCAAGACGCTTGCCGCCATCCTCACGCTCCTACCTGTCTCGCGTACGGGCGGGCACGACGTGTTGCCACGGCTGGAAGGCAACCTCCGTGTCCTGAGCGCGGCGTACCACTCTTTCGCTGACGACGTCCACCGGGGCGTCGCCGTTCCTCCGGCCGCCGAGTGGCTTCTCGACAACTTTCACCTCATCGAATCGGAGGCGCGCGCCGTGCGGCACGACCTCCCGGTGCGCTACTACCGGAAGCTGCCGAAGCTCGCAGCGCGCGATGTCGCGGGCAAGGCCCGTGTCCATGCGATGGCGCTCGAGCTGATTCGGCACAGCGACGGACGGCTCGACGCGGAGCGACTCACACGGTTCGTCCTCGCCTTTCAGACCGTGGCGCCGTTGACGATCGGCGAGCTCTGGGCGTGGCCAAGCATGCTCAAGCTCGCACTCCTCGAAAACCTGCGGCTCCTGACGGCATCGTGGTGGGCAAACACCAGCAGACGACGCATCCCGACGTCTTCGCGGCCGGAGACGTCGCCCGTTTCACCGCCCCCGCACTCGGCACGCGAATCCGCGTCGAGCACGAGAACAACGCGCTCACCATGGGCCGCGCCGCGGGCCGGGTGATGGCGGGCGACCCGTCGCCCTGCACGCACCTGCCGTTCTTCTACTCCGACCTGTTCGAGCTCGGCTACGAAGCGGTCGGCGCGATGGACCGGGGGGAGAAACGGTCGCCG
Organism: uncultured Acidobacteriota bacterium; assembly: GCA_963725705.1. Taxonomy (GTDB): domain Bacteria; phylum Acidobacteriota; class Thermoanaerobaculia; order Thermoanaerobaculales; family Thermoanaerobaculaceae; genus CAVRZJ01. The sequence goes on from CAVRZJ010000006.1 coordinate 260,226, forward strand.
AAGGGTAGTTTCTACCCACGTCGCGAACGAGTTCCCGGGTAGAAAGTGCGCTTCCCGGCGTTGGGGTAGGGAGCTAGGTTTGAGGGACGTTCGGGAAAGGACGGTATCGCATGAAGCGGATATTCGTCGTGGTGGCGGGGTCTCTGGCTGGTGTCGGGCTGCTGGCGCTGCTCGGGTGCGCCTCGTCGATGACGACCACGAGCACGCGGCAATCGGACTCGGGGATCACGTCGGTGATCCAGTCGGCGCTGGAGTCCAACGACAGGGTAAAGGCGCGGCAGGTCGAGGTGCAGACCCGCGAGGGCGTGGTGTACCTGACCGGAGTGGTGGACACGGAGGACGCCCGCCGCGAGGCGGGGCGCGTCGCGTGGCGGACCGAGGGCGTGAGCGGAGTGGAGAACGAGCTGACGGTCGGGGAGCGGACGGTCGGGAGCTGGGTCGACGACGTGATGATCAGCTCGAAGGTGAAGTCGAAGCTGATCGCCAACTCCGAGATCAAGGCTGGGGACATCGACGTGAGCTCGTCGCAGGGGGTGGTGACGCTGATCGGGCGGGTCAGCTCGGAGACGATCAAGAGCACCGCGGAGCGGGTCGCGCGCGACACCAAGGGCGTCAAGGACGTCAACAACGAGCTCACCGTGGGGCGGAAGCGGCACTAGGCGCGGCGGGACTGGAGGGCTGAGATGCTGTGGACGATCCTGGTCATTCTTCTCGTGCTGTGGCTGCTCGGGATGGTCTCCTCCTACACGGCGGGCGGGTTGATTCACATCCTGCTGGTGGTGGCGGTGATCATTCTGATCGTCAGGCTGGTCTCCGGACGGCGGGTCATCTAGGGCGGGACGAGGGCCCGGGTCATTCCGAACGGCGGCCGGTCCCTCGGCGCGCGGCTCGGCGGCAGCGAGTGAGGGCCCGGCCATCGTGCCGGGGCGCAGCGGGCCGGGTTCTCGAGTGCACCCGGCCCGCCGTTCCCGGCAACCCGACGACGACTGCTGCTGCCGGTCGTCGTCATGCCGTGAAGGACTCGAAGATGTTTTGAAACGTCTGATGGCTCTGCGTGAACGCGGCAAGGACTGTCGGGTCAAAATGCTCGGGCTGGGTGCGGCCATCGCCGTGCAAAATGACGTCCACGGCAGTCAGATGGTCGAATGCGGGCTTGTAGGGTCGCTGGCTTCGCAGGGCGTCGTAGACGTCGCAGATGTTGACGATGCGCGCCGTCAAAGGAATCGCCTCACCCCGCTTGCCGTTCGGATAACCCCCGCCGTCCCAACGCTCGTGGTGATTGAGCGCGATCTCGGCGCCCATCTTGAGATAGGGTGACGCGCCGCTGCCGAGGATCTTCGCACCCATCGAAGTGTGTTCCTTCACGACCTTCCACTCCTCCGGCGTGAGGTCGCCGGCCTTGAGCAGAATGTGGTCGGGGATGCCGATCTTGCCGATGTCGTGCATCGGGCTCGCGAAGAAGATCCTGTCGACGAACTCCTCGTCGAGACCGAGCATCCTGGCCAGCTCGCGGCTGTAGTAGCTGATGCGCTGCACGTGAGCGCCGGTTTCTTCATCCTTGTGCTCGGCAGCGCGCACCATCGTGAAGATGGTCTCCAGATAGCTTTCCTGAAGATCGGCGGTCCTTTCCCGCACTCGTTGTTCCAGGACGTCGTTGTACGTGTGCAGCTCCCTGTGCAGCAGGCGCACTTCCAGCATGTTGTGGACGCGCGCCAGCACCTCGGCCAACTCGAACGGCTTGCTGACGAAGTCCTTCGCGCCGGCCTGGAGCGCGCGCAGCTTGTGACCCGGTTGGGCGGTGATGACGAGCACCGGAAGGTAGCCTTCCGGTTCGATCTCCTTGAGCCCCTCCATCACCTGGAACCCGTCCACGCCGGGCATCTGAAGATCGAGCAGGATCAGGTCGTAGCGGTTCTTGAGGTGAAGCTCGCAAACCTCGCCCGGATTCACCGTGGATGTGATGGAGAGATAGCCGGCACCGCGCAACATCCGCTCGAGGAGAATGACATTGACCTCCTGATCGTCGACGATCAGGACCTTTCCATGCAGAACTTCAGATGAACCTATCATGAGAATCGCGCCCCCTACGGGCTCGTGGCAGCCCCTCCTCCGGCGAATTCCAGAGCCACATCCAGTGCCTCCATGAAGTCGTTGATCTTGATTGGCTTGGTTATATAGCGGAAGAACCCGGCCTTCAGGCCCATCTCGATGTCACGTGGCATTGCATTCGCGCTGAGGGCGATGATGGGGATATGTCTCGTGCTCGGGTCCGCGCGCAGAATCTCCAGGGCTTCGAAGCCGCTGATGTCGGGCAGATTGATGTCCATCAGGATCGCATCCGGCTGGGACACGCGGGCTATCTCGATGCCGCTGTTTCCGTTCACCGCGGTGAGCAGGCGAATATCGGCGTGGCGCGCGATGAGCTGCTCGATCAGTCTCATGTTCGCCGGGTTGTCCTCGACCGAAAGCAAGGTGCGGAGACGCTCTCCGCGAGGCACATGCGGCCGGGCCAGAGGCGCGCCTGCGCCTCCTTCCATGGAGAGGTGCGGCTCGGCGACCGAGGTGAGCTCGAACCAGAACACGCTTCCCACCCCGACGGTGCTTTCCACGCCGACCACGCCCCCCATCAGCTCGACCAGGCGCTTGGCCACGACGAGACCGATTCCTGTGCCTTCCTCGCCGCCAGCCTCTTGTCCGAGACGATTGAACGCCTGGAAGAGCTGCGCCAGTTGCTCCGGGTTCAGTCCCGCGCCGGTGTCCTTGATGCTCACGCGGATGCGTCCCGGCGTGTTCTCGGTGCAGTCCACCGCGATCGTGCCCTGCTTGGCGTTGTATTTGATCGCGTTCGCCAGCAGGTTGATGACAACCTGCTTCACCCGGGTCCGATCGGCCAGGACGAAGAACGGTATGTCGAGCTGGGGGAAGGTCATGCGGATGCCGCGCTGTTGCGCCTGCGGTTCCATCATGCCCTGGCATTCGAGGATGACCTCCGCCAGCGACACGGGCTCCCGCGACAGCGGCGCCTGCCTGGACTCGATCTTCGCGAGGTCGAGGATCTCGTCGATCAACTTCAGCAGATGCCATCCCGCCTGGAGAATCTGGGCGATGCCCTCCTTCTGGGCGGTCGTTGGCGGCGGCGATTCGGACTCCATGAGCTGGGCAAACCCGAGGATGGCATTGAGCGGGCTGCGCAGCTCATGGCTCATGCTGGAGAGGAACTCGGACTTCGCGAGGTTGGCCTTTTCGGCCAGGGACCTGGCGCTCTCCAGCTCGACGTTCTTCTCCTGCAGCACCTGATCCAGGCGCTTGCGCTCCGTGACGTCGCGCGCAGCGGCGAACACGCCCTGCAGTCTCCTGTCGCGATCGTAGAACGTCGTCGCGTTGAAGGACACCACGGTTTCCTTGCCGTCCCGCGCGCGGGCGGTGAGCTCGTAGTTGGTGACCTTCTTCTCGCTCAGGACCAGCTTGATGCTCGTCTCGGCCCGCTCCGGATCGGTGAAGTAGCTCTTGAACGGTGCGCCGATCAGCTCGTCGCGCGTGCAACCGGTAAGCGCCTCCATCTGCTTGTTGACGTCGGTGATGATGCCCGATGGATCGGTCGTCATCAACGCGTCGATGTTGGATTCGAACAGGGAGCGAGTGTAGAACTGATGGTCGCGCAGGCGCTGACCGAGCTGCTTCTGCTCGGCCTCGATCTGCTTGCGTGCGGTGTTGTCGGTGCCGATCAGCAGGTAGCCGATGATGGCGTCCTGCGCGTCGCGCAGCGCGGTGACCGAGACGACCGCCGGGAAGCGGCTGCCGTCCTTGCGGATGTAGGTCAGCTCGTAGATGTCCTCGATGCCGCGCGAGGCCTTGAACACCAGGGCCTCGAAGCCCGGCGTGATCGGTGTTCCGAGCTCGGTGCTCAGCGCCTCGGCGCGCGCGATCACCTCCTGCGGGTCGGAGATGTCGGCCGGCGTGATCTTGTTCATCACCTCGGCGGCCGCGTAGCCCAGCATCCGCTCGGCGCCGACGTTGAAGATCTGGATGACGCCCTTGGCGTCGGTGGCGATGCTCGAGAAGTTGGCGCTGTTGAAGATCGCGCTCTGCAGGGCCCCCGCCTTGAGCAGCGCCTCTTCCGCCCGCTTGCGGGCGCTGTTGTCGGTGCCGATCAGCAGGTAGCCGATGATGGCGTCCTGCGCGTCGCGCAGCGCGGTGACCGACACGACCGCCGGGAAGCGGCTGCCGTCCTTGCGGATGTAGGTCAGCTCGTAGATGTCCTCGATGCCGCGCGAGGCCTTGAACACCAGGGCCTCGAAGCCCGGCGTGATCGGTGTTCCGAGCTCGCCGCTCAGCGCCTCGGCGCGCGCGATCACCTCCTGCGGGTCGGAGATGTCGGCCGGGGTGATCTTGTTCATCACGTCGGCGGCCGCGTAGCCCAGCATGCGCTCGGCGCCGACGTTGAAGATCTGGATGACGCCCTTGGCGTCGGTGGCGATGCTCGAGAAGTTGGCGCTGTTGAAGATCGCGCTCTGCAGGGCGCCCGCCTTGAGCAGGGCCTCTTCCGCCTGCTTGCGCGCGGTGTTGTCGGTGCCGATCAGCAGGTAGCCGATGATGGCGTCCTGCGCGTCGCGCAGCGCCGTGACCGACACGACCGCCGGGAAGCGGCTGCCGTCCTTGCGGATGTAGGTCAGCTCGTAGATGTCCTCGATGCCGCGCGAGGCCTTGAACACCAGGGCCTCGAAGCCCGGCGTGATCGGTGTTCCGAGCTCGATGCTCAGCGCCTTGGCGCGCGCGATCACTTCCTGCGGGTCGGAGATGTCGGCCGGCGTGATCGTGTTCATCACGTCGGCGGCGGCGTAGCCCAGCATCCGCTCGGCGCCGACGTTGAAGATCTGGATGACGCCCTTGGCGTCGGTGGCGATGCTCGAGAAGTTGGCGCTGTTGAAGATCGCGCTCTGCAGGGCCCCGGCCTTGAGCAGCGCCTCTTCCGCCCGCTGCCGCGCGGTGATATCACGCAAGATGCCGGTGAAGTAACGCTTGCCACCCAGCCACATCTCGCTTACCGCGATCTCCAGCGGAAAGACGCTGCCATCCTTGCGGTGGCCCACGACCTCGCGTCCGAGGCCGACTGACGCGCGCCTCATCGCTCGCGCCGTGGTACTCGAGCGAACCGTTGCGCTGGTCTCGATCGACCTCAGGCATGAGCAGACTGAGGTTTTGTCCGATGAGCTCCGCGGCGGCATAGCCGAACATCCTCTCGGCAGCCGGGTTGACCGTGTCGACGATGCCGCCGCTGGCATGGAGCGTGATGATGCCGTCCACCACGGTATTGAGAATCGTCTGGATCATCGCGCCGCTGTCGCGCAAGGCCTGCTGCGCCGCGTTTTCCTCGGTGACGTCGCGGAAGACCAGGACGGCACCGACCACCCTGCCGTCGCGGTCGCGAATCGGCGCGCAACTGTCGGCGATATCGCGCTCGCTGCCGTCGCGGGCAATCAGAACGGCGTGGTCGGCCAGACGCTGCGTCGTGCCATGCGCCAAGGCTTCCTTCACCGGGAACGCGGAGGGTTGACGGGTGTCCTGGTCGATGATGTGAACGATCTCGTCCACCTGGCGATCGGCGGCTTCCGCCTGCGTCCAGCCGGTGAGCTGTTCGGCAAGCGGATTCAGAAGCGTCACACGCCCGTCGGCATCGGTGGCGATCACGGCGTCGCCGATGGAGTCTGAGCGTCACTGCGAGCTTCTCCTCGCTGACCTGCAAGGTGGCGTTGGCCCGGCGCAGTTGTCTGTTCGTCTCCTCCTGGCCTGCGAGCAGGTGTTGTGTCTCGAGATGAACGAGGGTCTTCAGACGATGCTGGCTTTCGCGCGAGATCAGATAGGCGAAGGAAAGTGCGAAGAGCGGCATGGCGACGCTGGCGGCGACGATGATGGCAAACAGGTAGCGCATGTTCGCTTGGAACCTGGCGTCGTGCTGCGCCAGCGCGCCTTCCTCTATCTGGATGAAGCCGCTCATCTCGGCACGAATCGAGTCCATCAACCGCTTGTCCTGACCACTCCCTACAGCCGCCTGCACACCGGCCGCGCCGTGGTTGCGGCGCAGCTCGACGAGCTGCGACATCTCCACCAATTCGGCATCCACCAATGGAGCCAAGGCGTCCATGTGCTTACGGGCGGCACTGATCGAGGCGAGGCGGCGCAGCTCCTCCAGATGGCCACGGACGCTTTCTCGCACCGCCAGAGTCGGTGCGAGAAACACCTCGTCACCGGTCAGCAGGTAGTCGCGCTGGCCGGTCTCGGCATCGCTCAGATCAGACATCACGGACTTCGCGCGGCTCAGGACCTCGTAGGCGAACTTCCGCGCCGCGGCTGCTTCCTTCATCTGTCTGAAGGTCCAGAACGACGGCAGCACCACCAACGCAGCCAGCAGGGCCGCTACAGCCAGCGAAGCGACGGTTCTACGAGCAGCTCTCAAGGACAATTCACCCGCCGCCTCAAGCAGCGGCCTTTCGCATCGGATCTCCGCGCCACCATCCGCCGTGCCGGCACGATGGCCGGAAAGCGCCTGCTTGCAGTATCGTTCCCGGCCCCCCGCGCGTGAATCGTAATTTCTACCCGTAAGCGGCGCCGAAAACTCAGCAGAAACTACGCATGTTGCGGTCCTGTTCCCGAGTAGAAAGTGCGCTTCCCGGAGATGAGGTGGGGAGCTAGGTTTAAGGCGCGTTCGGGAAAGGACGGTGTCGCGTGAGACGGACATTGCTTGTGGCAGCAGGCTCTTTGGTTGGTGTCGGGGTGTTGGCGCTGTTCGGGTGCGCTTCGTCGATGACGACCAAGAGCACGCGGCAGGCGGACTCGGGAATCACGTCGGTGATCAAGGATTCGCTGCAGGCCAACGAGAAGGTGAAGGCGCGGCAGCTGGACATCGAGACCCGGGAGGGCGTGGTGTACCTGACCGGAGTGGTGGATACGGAAGAGGCTCGCCGCGAGGCGGGGCGTGTGGCGTGGCGCACGGGTGACGTGCGCGGCGTGGTCAACGACCTCACGGTCGGGGAGCGGACGGTCGGGAGCTGGGTCGATGACGTGATGATCAGCTCGAAGGTGAAGGCGAAGCTGATCGCCAACTCCGAGGTCAAGGCGGGGGACATCGACGTGAGCTCCTCGCAGGGGGTGGTGACGCTGATCGGTCGCGTCAGCTCGGCGACGATCAAGGAGATCGCGGGGCGCATCGCGCGCGACACCAAGGGCGTCAAGGACGTCAATAACGAGCTGCTCGTCGGCAAGATGAAGTACTAACCGCGGCTGAACTGGAGGGCTGAGATGCTCTGGACAATCCTGGTCATTCTTCTCGTGCTGTGGCTGCTCGGTATGGTCACGTCCACCACGGCCGGCGGCTTGATTCACATCCTGCTGGTGGTGGCGGTGATCATTCTGATCGTCAGGCTCGTCTCCGGACGGCGGGTCCTCTAGGGCGCTCGCTGGCGGCGGGGTGGTGGCGGTCGGACGACTACGGGAATCCCGTAGAAGGAGGTACGGTGAGCGCACTCAAGATTCTGGCAATCCTGTTGATCGCCGCCGGCGTCATCGGGCTGGTGTACGGCGGCATCACCTACACCAAGACGACCCACGACGCCAAGGTCGGCCCGTTCGAGCTGTCGATCAAGGACAAGGAGACGATCAACATCCCGGTATGGGCCGGTGTCGGCGCGATCGTGGTCGGCGGAGTTCTCCTGTTTGCGGGCAAGAAGGCGTAGAGGAGGCGTTCGCCATGGCCAAGGATCCGGTTTGTGGCATGACCGTCGACGAGAAGTCGCCGTTCAGGAGCACGCACGCGGGGCGGGCCTACGTGTTCTGCTGCTCGACCTGCAAGACGAAGTTCGACAAGGAGCCCGGGCGGTACGCGGCTGCCGCCGGGAAAGAGGTCCAGCGAGGAGGCCGGCCGTGATGCACGACGGAGGGTGGTTTGGGATGGGCGGGGGGAATTATTGGGTCATCCCCGTCCTCATCGTGGTTCTCGGAATTCTCGCTTGGGGCATCTTTGCCAGGAGACGCGCGCGGGACGGTCGCTAGCCGCAGGAGGGAAGGCATACGACGCCTTCGGCAACGCCGCCGCGGAGAAGGTGCTGAAGGTGATCATCCGATCCGTCTGAACAGGCGCAGGTCGGCGCGGCGGAGGAAGGGCACGCTGCCGGCCGGCCAGCACGTTTGCGGAGAGAGGACGTTTGAATCCGATGGCAACAGTGAACAGGCAAATCACCCTCGCTGCACGACCGGTGGGTTTCCCCAAGGTGTCGGACTTCCACATGGTCTACGCACCATTGCCCTCGCCGTCCGCAGGCGAAGTGCTCGTGCGTTCGATCTACCTGTCGCTCGATCCCTACATGCGGGGACGGATGAACGATGCCGCGTCCTATGCGCGGCCGGTTTCCATCGGAGAGGTCATGCCCGGCGGAGCGGTGGCCTTCGTGCTGGAGTCCGCCCATCCCGAGTTTCGATCTGGTGATGCGGTCGAAGGAATGTTGGGATGGCAGGAGTATGCCGTCGCCCAGGGGAACGAGTTGAGGAAGATCGACCCCAGCTCCGCACCGATCTCGACGGCCCTCGGAGTGCTGGGCATGCCGGGGCTCACGGCGTTCTTCGGCCTGCTGGATATTTGTGACCCGCAACCAGGAGAGACCGTCGTGGTGTCCGGGGCGGCCGGAGCGGTGGGGATGCTGGTCGGTCAGATCGCGAAGATCAAGGGGTGCCGGGTCGTGGGAGTGGCGGGCTCCGACGCTAAGACCTCGTGGCTGCTCGACGAGCTCGGCTTTGACGCGGCACTCAACTACAAGACTGCCGAGGACTTCGACGGCAAACTCGAGAAGCTCTGCCCCGCCGGCATCGACGTCTACTTCGACAACGTGGGCGGAGCCATTACCGATTCGGTCATGCGGCTGCTCAACGCCGGCGCGCGGATCTCCGTCTGCGGGCAGATCTCGCAGTACAACCTGGAGAAGCCCGAGCAGGGACCGCGCTGGCTGGGTCAGTTGGTCGTCAAGCAGGCGAAGATGGAGGGCTTCCTGGTCTCTGCCTACGCCGAGCGGTTCCCCGAAGGGCTCGCGCAACTGGCGACGTGGCTGAAGCAGGGGAAGCTGAAGTACCGGGAGGAGGTCGCCCACGGCATCGAAGCCGCGCCTCAGGCTTTCATCGGCATGCTGCAGGGGAAGAACCAGGGGAAGCAACTGGTGCAGCTCTCGGAGCAGTAGCCAACTGCGCACGACGAGCGTGAACTGTCAGTGGGAGACCCGTTCCAGGGTTGTGAAGAGAAGGAGGGCAACACAATGACCGGATACGTTGGAGCGATCGAGGAGCTGGCGCTGAAGAATACCTATTTCCGGCAGGTGCTCTTCACCGCCAAGCACGCCCAGCTCGTGGTCATGTGCCTGCAACCGGGCGAGGAGATCGGCGACGAGGTTCACGCCAACGTCGATCAGTTCTTCCGCGTCGAGCGTGGCGAGGCCAGATTTGTCTTCGATGAGAAGGAGGAACGCTTCGTACACGGCGGCGACGGGATCGTGGTGCCGGCGGGCACCTACCACAACGTGATCAACACATCGAAGACGGCGCCGTTGCAGCTCTACACCATCTACTCTCCGCCCAACCACCCGGACGGAACCGTGCACAAGACCAAGGAGGAGGCGGAGGCGGCCGAGAAATCGCACGCCTGAGTGGTTCTCGATCCGCGCGGAGGCAAGCACGAGCCATGGTTGCCGAGATCAGCCTGATCGATGGACACCGGATGGCCTACGTCGAGGCAGGCGCCGGCGAAGCCGTCGTCCTCCTTCACGGCATGACCACGGCGTCGTTCATCTGGGCCCCGGTTGTTCCGTTCCTGACTCCCCGGTACCGGGTGGTGTCGGTGGACCTGCTGGGATGCGTGTGGGTGTCGATCCTCGACAGCGGATTCTGGCAGGGCGAGATCTGGAACCGGCGGAAGAACGGCACGATCTACCCGGAGCTGCTCTCCATCAGCGTCGTCCGCGACACGCTTGGCCAGGCGACGAACTACGTCGGCGTCTTTTCGGACACCAGCACGGTCAAGGCGGGCGAGGCGCGCTTCGAGTTTCTCGCCAACCACGACCCGCTCACGGGCTTGCCCAACCGGCTGCTCTTTGCTGTGCGCGGCGAACGCGCCCTGGAGCAGGCCCGCTTCAGCGGCGGCCGCGTTGCGGTGATGTTCTTCGACTTCGACCTCGATCGCTTCAAGCATCTCAACGACACCCCCGACCACCCTGCCGGGGACGAGCTGCTCCGCAAGGTGGCCGAGCGATTGGATCTCTGCGTCCGGGCCGACGACATCGTCGGCCGCCTGGGCGGCGACGAGTTCATGGTGCTGCTCAGGGAGCTGGCCGACGCCTCCAGCGCCGAGGCGGTTGCCCGCCGGATCGTCGGCACGCTGGTCGCCCCGTTCAGCCTCGGCGGCGATGAACTCTTCGTCACGGCCTGCATCGGCGTCAGCGTCTGTCCGGAAGACGGCAGCGACCTCACCACCCTCATGGAGCAAGCTGCCAGCGCCCTGTACCGCGCCAAGAAGCAGGGGCGCGGCAGCCTGCAGTTCTACACCGCCGAGCTGACGCGGGCGGCGGCGGAGCGCTTCCGCTTGGAGAGCGGGCTGCGTCTGGCGCTGCGCCGCGACGAGTTCGTCCTCCACTTTCAACCGCAGGTGTCGGTGCGAACCGGCGAGATCGTCGGCGTCGAGGCGCTGGTCCGCTGGCGCCACCCGGAGCTCGGGCTCGTTCTTCCCGCCCAGTTCATCCCGCTCGCCGAGGACACCGGGCTCATCGAGGGAATCGGCGCGTGGGCGATGCTCGCGGCCTGCCGCCAGGTGTGCGGCTGGATGGCCGAGGGTCTACCCTCGCTGCGGGTGGCGGTCAACCTGTCGGCGCAGGAGATCTCCGCTTCGCCCCTCACCGAGCGGATCGCCGCGACCCTCGCCGAGACCGGCCTCGACCCCGGCCTGCTCGAGATCGAGATCACCGAAGGCTCTGTCATGGCCAACTTCGAGGCGGCGGTCGGCGCCCTGAAGGCCGTCAAGGCCCTCGGCGTCACGCTCGCCCTCGACGACTTCGGCACCGGCTTCTCGTCGCTCAGCTACCTGCGGCGCTTCCCCATCGACCGGCTCAAGCTGGATGGTTCCTTCATCCGCCAGATCGCCGAGGACGAGACCGACCAGGCCATCGCGCGTGCGGCCATCGATCTCGGGCACGGCCTCAAGCTCGGCGTCGTCGCGGAGGGCGTCGAGACCCGGGCGCAGCTCGAGGTCCTCCGCACGAACGGCTGCGACGCCTATCAGGGACACCTGTTCGCTGCCGCATTGCCGCCGGAGGAGCTCGCCTCGCTCCTCCGCAGCGTGTCGGCTTGAGCCAGAGACCTGCGGAGGCTACCGAGGCGTTGAACTGACAGGCGAGGTCGGAGAACCCCCCGACGAGAAAAGAGGCAGACGATGAGCACGATCACGACGAAGGACGGAACGCAGATCTACTACAAGGACTGGGGCACGGGACAACCCGTGGTGTTCAGCCACGGCTGGCCTCTCTGTGCCGACAGTTGGGAGGCCCAGATGGTGTTCCTGGCTTCCAACGGCTATCGCTGCATTGCCCATGACCGTCGCGGCCATGGCCGGTCGAGCCAGCCCTGGAGCGGCAACGAGATGGACACCTATGCCGACGACCTCTCGGAACTCATCGAAACGCTCGACCTGAAGGGCGCCGCCCTGATCGGCTTCTCTGCAGGCGGCGGCGAGGTTGCCCGCTATATCGGCCGCCACGGCACGAAGAGGGTGGCCAAGGCCGCACTGATCGCCGCGGTGCCGCCGCTGATGCTGCAGACGCAGGCCAATCCCGGCGGCCTGCCGATGGCGGTGTTCGACGGGATCCGTCAAAGCGCCATCGCCGACCGCTCGCAGCTCTACAAGGACCTCGCCAGCGGCCCGTTCTTCGGGGCCAACCGGCCGGGCGCCAAGGTCTCGCAGGGGATGATCGACTGGTTCTGGCTCCAGGGGATGCGGGCCGGTCACAAGAACACCCTCGACTGCATCAAGGCGTTCTCCGAGACAGATTTCACCGAGGACCTCAAGAAGTTCGACGTGCCGACGCTGATCGTTCACGGCGACGACGACCAGATCGTGCCGATCGGCGCCGCGGCTCTCCGCTCGGCGAAGCTGGTCAAGAACGCGACCCTGAAGATCTACGCAGGTGCGCCCCACGGCCTCGCGGACACCCACAAGGACCAGCTCAACGTCGATCTGCTGGCATTCCTCAGAGCCTGAGGTCGCTGTGCCGGCGCGGTGGCGCCGGCCCTACGGAGCGAAGCAGGTCTGTTGGTACGGGTGGTCGATCCGCCATGAAACCGCGAGGTCGGCGAGCATCGCCCCTGGCCTGTTCATCGCTCCGACGCCGGCAAGGGCCAGGGGAGGGCTACCCCGGAATGGCGGGGGAGCCGACCGCAGGATCAGAGAGAACCACTTAGAGCCTGTCCGCGAATAGGGGTGGGCCGCGTTACGAGCGCCGCGGGGTCAGATGCCAGGCGCCGCGACGACGGCGATGTGCCTCCATCGCCGAGGAGCGGCAACGCCGCAGATGGTCCCGCGCCGCTCGTAACCCGAAGGGCGCAGGGGGATTGCGGCCGCATGCTGCGTCGCTCGTCGTCGCCGATGGAAGAGCATCGCCGTCCTCCTCGCTCCTTGCCTGCGATCCGCAAGCCCCCTGCGCGCGACCCACTCCTATTCGCGGACAGGCTCTTAACGCCGTCTGGTCCAGTAATAGCCACCGCCGCCGCCAAACAGAAGGATCAGTACGACGATGACGATGATCAGCGTGCTCGTGCTCATGATCTTCCCCTTCCTTGCGAAACCTCCTCCAACCTAGTCCTCCGGCACCCCATCCGAGAAGCGCACTTTCTACCCGGGAGCGAAACCGCGAGCTAGGTAGGAACTACCCGATCGACAGCGGCTTCTCTGGCGGCGAGGCAGGCGTGGCGGTCGACGTTGCCAGGTCTAACGTTCTTCGGCTTCCTGCGTGATTTGCGAGCGTGCCTTGGCTCGGATGTCGTGCTGCTCGCGGCGGGTCGCTGGAAGAACGTTACACCTGGCACGCGCGCGCCGCTCGCGGGAGCGGCGCGGAGCAGCTTGGTGGTCGTGGCGCCGCACTCAGGCGCGCCACCGGCTGATCTGCCACTGACCACTGACCACGCCTTTCATGTTGCGGTACAATCACAACTTCGCGCGCTGGAGGCGGCCGCAAACCAGGTGGATCAGCAGCATATCCGGAACTTCTGCATCATCGCCCACATCGACCACGGCAAGTCGACGCTCGCCGACCGCCTGCTCGAACGGACCGGTGCGCTCTCCTCGCGCGAGATGATGGAGCAGGTGCTCGACTCGATGGACCTCGAGCGCGAGCGCGGCATAACCATCAAGGCGCACACGGTGACGCTGCGCTACCAGGCGCGCGACGGCGAGGAGTATCTGCTCAACCTGATCGACACCCCCGGCCACGTCGACTTCTCGTACGAGGTCTCGCGGTCGTTGGCGGCGTGCGACGGCGCTCTGCTGGTGGTCGACGCCTCGCAGGGTGTCGAGGCGCAGACCGTCGCCAACGCCTACCTGGCCTCCGACCAGGGGCTCGAGCTGATCCCGGTGCTCAACAAGATCGACCTGCCATCGTCGCACGCCGACGACGTCAAGCAGCAGATCGAGCACATCATCGGCCTCGATGCGACGCACGCGCTGGCGATCTCGGCGAAGACCGGCGCCGGCGTCGACGAGGTGCTCGAGGCAATCGTTGCCCGCGTCCCGCCGCCCTCCGGCGACGAGGGCGCACCGCTGCGGGCGCTGGTGTTCGACGCCGCCTACGACCCGTACCGCGGCGTCCGCTGCCTGGTGCGGGTGGTCGACGGCAGCCTCAGGGTCGGCCAGAGCATCAGGCTGATGGCGTCCGGCCGGGAGGCGCAGATCGAGGCGCTCGGCGTCCTCACTCCCCGCGCCGTCGCCGTGGAGCGCCTGGAGACCGGCGAGGTCGGCTTCATCTTCGCCGGTTTCAAGGACCTGCGCCTCGTTCACGTCGGCGAGACGGTGACCGATTCCCGCACCCCGGCGGCCGAGCCGCTCGCCGGGTTCCGCGACGCCAAGCCGCTGGTGTTCGCCGGCCTCTACCCCGTCGACGCGTCGAGCTACACCACCTTGCGGGATGCGCTCGAAAAACTCTCGCTCAACGACTCCGCGCTCTCTTTCCTGCCGGACACCTCGCAGGCGCTCGGCTTCGGCTTCCGCTGCGGCTTTCTCGGCCTGCTCCACATGGAGATCGTCCAGGAGCGGCTCGAGCGCGAGTTCGACCTCGAGCTGATCACCACCGCGCCGTCGGTGGCCTACCGTGTGCTCACCACCACCGGCGAGGTGGTCGAGGTGGAGAACCCGGCGCAGCTCCCCGACCCCGGCCGCATCGTCGCCATCGAGGAGCCGCTCATCATCGCGACGATCATCACACCCGAGGCGTACATCGGCGGGTTGCTGCGTCTGGTCGAGAACCGGCGCGGCGAGCAGGTCAAGCTCGACTACCTGGGCGGCGGCCGCGTCCTCATCGAGTATCGCTTGCCGCTCGCGGAAGTCGTTCTCGACTTTTATGATAAGTTGAAGTCCGTGTCGCGCGGTTACGCCTCGTTCGACTACCAGTTCCTTGGTTATCGCGAGGGAGACCTGGTCAAGCTCGACCTGCTCGTCAACGGCGAGGCGGTCGACGCGCTCGCCACCATCGTGCACCGCTCGGGCGCCTACGACCGCGCCCGCGTGCTGACCACGAAGCTGCGCGAGATGATCCCGCGGCAGTTGTTCGAGGTGGCGATCCAGGGTGCGATCGCCGGTCGCGTGATCGCCCGCGAGTCGGTCAAGGCGATGCGCAAGAACGTGCTCGCCAAGTGCTACGGCGGCGACATCACGCGCAAGCGCAAGCTGCTGGAGCGGCAAAAGGAAGGCAAGAAGCGGATGAAGCGGGTGGGGCGTGTCGACATCCCGCAAGAGGCCTTCCTCGCCGTGCTGAAGGTGGAGACATGAGCAAGGGACACTGGTTTCGCGAGTACTACGAGGCGATCCTCGTGGCGGTCATCTTCACGCTGTTCGCCCGTACCTTCGTCGCTCAGGCGTTCAAGATCCCAACCGGGTCGATGGAGGACAACCTCCTTATCGGCGACCACCTGTTCGTCAACAAGTTCATCTACGCCCCGCACTGGAGCACGCCGCTGCACGCCCTGATGCCGTACCGCGACGTGCGGCGCGGCGACGTCGTCGTGTTCAAGTACCCCCAGGACCCGGAGCGTGACTTCATCAAGCGGGCGGTCGGCGTGGACGGCGACGTCCTCGAGGTGCGCGCCAAGGGGCTGTGGGTCAACGGCCGCCCGGAGGTGAACGACAGGGTCGTGCACAAGGACCCGCAGACCTACCCGGACTCGCCGCTGCTGCCGCCGTCGACGCGCAGCCGCGACAACTTCGGGCCGGAACGGGTACCTGCCGGGACCGTGTTCTGCATGGGCGACAACCGCGACAACTCGTACGATTCCCGCTTCTGGGGTGCGGTGCCGCGCAGCTACTTCAAGGGCCGGGCGCTGTTCATCTACTGGTCGTACCAGTCGCCGCCCAACACCCACGAGTGGCGCGGCTGGACGGATCGTGTGCGCCAGCTCGCCTCGGTGGCCGTGCACTTCGTCACCCGAACGCGGTGGGAACGCTCGTTCTCGCTGGTGCGATAAGATTCGCAGTGGAGGCGACGATGACAAAGCGTCACGAGAGAGGCGCCGGGACCATCGGCTGCGTGCTCGGGCTGCTGGTGCTGGCAGTCGTCGTGGTCATGCTGGTGAAGGCCATACCGGTGCGGGTCGCGGTCGCCGAGCTCAAGGACACCGCGGTGAAGGAAGCCGAGAGCGCTTCGATGCCGCGTCACGACGACGGCTACGTCCGCGGCCAGATCATCATCATGGCGCAGAAGAAGGGGCTGCCGTTCGGCGAGGATCAAGTCAAGGTATGGCGGGATACGGCTCAGGTGCACGTCGAGTACGCCTTCACGGTGCCGATCGAGTTCCCGTTCTACACCTACCAGTGGCACGTCGAGGAGAAGATCGAGCGCGTGCTGTTCTAGCAGCGTGCGTGGCGGTGGGCGTGACCGCGCTTGCGGATCGCCGCCCGGGCGGTTAGCCTCGCCCGCATGACCTCCGCCTTCGCCGCGCTGTTCCGCCGCAAGCTGCTTTCCGACCTGCAGCACGACGGCGAGACCACCAACCTGCGCCGCACCCTCGGGGTCGGCCACCTCATCGCCCTCGGTATCGGGGCGATCATCGGCGCCGGCATCTTCTCGACGATCGGCACGGCCGCGGCCGGAAACCTCGCCGACGGCCGGGTGGCGGCCGGGCCGGCGCTGGTGCTCTCGTTCATCCTGACGGCGGTGGCGTGCGGTTTCACCGCCCTGTGCTACGCCGAGATGGCGTCGATGATCCCGGTCTCAGGCTCCGCCTACACGTACGCCTACGCGACGATGGGCGAGCTGGTGGCGTGGATCGTCGGCTGGGACCTGCTGCTCGAGTACGCGGTCAGCAACGTGGCGGTGGCGATCTCGTGGGGCGACTACGCGCGCAGCTTCCTCGCCAACGTGACGGGGATCCACATCCCCGGGTGGCTGGCCACCGATCCGCGCACCGCGCTCACGCTGGTGGAGGGCGCCGCGCCGATGAGCCTGGGCGCCAAGCTCGCCGCACTGGCACAGGCCAAGGCCGGGGTGATCGACGGGGCGGCGCTGTTCCCCGCCTGGGGCACGCTCAAGGACGCGCCCGCCATCGCCGGGTTCCCGGTGACGATCAATCTGCTGGCGGTCGCGATCACGGTGGTGATCACCTGGCTGGTCTTCATCGGCATCAAGGAGAGCGCCCGTGCCAACGCCATCATGGTGGTGGTCAAGGTGGCGATCCTGCTGGTCGTGGCTCTGATCGGGCTGAGGTTCGTGCAGAGCGGCAACTGGGTGCCGTTCTCGCCTAACGGGTGGAAGGGCGTGCAGGCGGGCGCGGCGATCATTTTCTTCGCGTTCATCGGCTTCGACGCCGTCAGTACGACCGCGGAGGAGTGCCGCGATCCCGGGCGCGACATGCCGCGCGGGATCATCTGGTCGCTGGTGATCTGCACGGTGATCTACGTCCTCGTCGCGGCGGTGGTCACCGGCATGGTCAAGTACACCGAGCTGGCCGGCAAGGCCGACCCGCTCGCCTACGTCTTCGAGCATTACCACCTCACCTGGCTGGCCGGGATCATCGCGTTCGGGGCGGTGATCGCCACCACCGCGGCGCTGCTCGTCTACCAGGTCGGCCAGCCGCGCATCTTCATGGCGATGAGCCGGGACGGGCTGCTCGGCCCATGGTTCGGCAGGATCAACAAGCGTCACGGTACCCCCGGCAACGCCACCTGGCTGACCGGGGCGATCGTCGCCATCCCGGCGGCGCTCGGCAACATCGCCGAGGTCGTCGAGCTCACCAACATCGGCACGCTGTTCGCCTTCGCCCTGGTGTGCGCCTCGGTGCTGATCCTGCGGGTGGTGCGGCCCGAAGCGCCGCGCCGCTTCCGGGTGCGCTGGCCGTGGCTGGTTTCGACGGCCGGCATCCTCGGCTGCCTGTGGATCGCCCGCGGGCTGCCGACCGTCACCTGGGTGCGCTTCGTGGTGTGGATGGCGATCGGCCTGGTCCTCTACTTCGCCTACGGCCGCCGCCGCTCCGCGCTCTCGGCCCGCCTGGCCGCCGCGGGACGCGCCACCTGACGCCGGTCCCTCCGCGAAGGAGCGCGGGCGCCCCCGCCCGCGCGGGCGTCCAGCTTGGCGAGCGGGGCGAGCGCCGCTGTCGCGGCGCCACGGGCGCTCGCGGCGTGCGGGCTGGGAGCTGCGCTCCCGCCGGGCACGCCGCTCGCACCCTCGCTGCGCTGCGCGCAGCTCGCCCCTTCACCGACGCTTAAAGTGCCTACCCCCTCTTTGGCGGTGCGCTGCCGGCGTCGGACCATCTGCGTCGTTGCGCTTCGCCGGCCTCGCTCCTTACGTACATTCAGTACGCGCGTCGCGGGCCGGCTCGCGCGCCTAGCATCTGGCCCAACGGCGGCAGCGCCGCGCCGCTGCGCGGCGCGATCGGGATCCACGAAGAAGCAAGGCCTGGGCGCGGGATTGCACTGCGCCGCGGCGCGGGGCGCCGCGAGCGCCTGGCGGGAAAGGGGACGGAACTCGGGCGCTCAGAAGACGATGTAGTCGCCGTTGCGGATGATGCGGGTGCGGAACGACCCGCGCACCGCATTCGCCTCGGTCACCTGGATCGGGTTGCCGCGCGCGTAGACGATGTCGGTATGAACCACCGTCTCGGGGCTGGCGAACGCCTTGACGCCGACGGTGCCGCCGAGGTGATCCGAGCGGCCGTACGCCCAGTGGAAGCCGGCCTTCTCGTCCTCGAGCACGTTGCCGGTGACCTGCGCCCAGCGGTTGCAGCCGAACGCCACCTCGGCGATGTTGCAGCGGGCCGGATCGGCGGCGAAGTAGACGCGCAGGTGGCGAGCGTCATCGCCGGGACCGTCGACCTTGGCGATGCGGTTGCCGGCGATCTGGAACAGCACCAGCTCGCGGCCGATGCGGTGGGGGATCGTGCCGGCGGTCAGCGACGGCACGGCGAGCTGCTCGCCCTCGTACGGCACGATGAACGTCTCGCCGGAAGGCAGGTTGATCACGCGGTCGCCCTGCTTGTGGCGCGGCAGGTAGCCGTCGTCCACCTCGGGCCGGCGGAAGCGCAGGTCGAACGAGCAGCGGTGGCCGGACGAGAACGACACATCGAGCCTCTCCGCGTCGAGCAGGATGTCCTTGAGGATGGAGCAGCGCCGCGCGACCTCCCGGTAGTCGGCGGCCAGCGCAGTCTGCTCCATCCGCTTCTCGACACCGGGCAACGACGCGGCCCGGAAGTCTCGCTTCCGCCGGGTGAAGCCGTCGAGTGCGGCGGTGGCCGAGAATTGCGTCAGGAAGACCGCCAGCGTCGACTGGGCGAGCGTCGTGGCGATCTCGGCCGGGCTCCCCCCCATCGTCCCGGAGGGCGGCAGCTCGGCGCCGTGCGCGCCGGTGGCGGGGTAGGTGAGCAGCGGGTTGGTGGTGAAGCCGCGCCCCTGGCCGAGGGCGGCGAACGCCTGCCACCACTCGGTTGCCATCGTCCGCCGCTCCCGCCATGCCGACGTGTCCTCGGCTCCCGTACGGGGCACGTCGCACGCCACCGTGACCACCTCGCCCCGCTCGGGCTCGAAGACGTCGGTCAGGAGCTTGATCAGGTCGAACGCCATCCACGGCCCTCCGGCTGGAGAACAGCGTAACACCAACCGCGGGCGACCTACCCCGGCACGCCCAACGGCCGCAGCGGCGGCAGCTCCCACGGCTCATTCGGGTAGCGCACCGCCTCGAGGAACAGTCCCGCCGCGGGCGCCGCGAGCGGCGGCGGCGCGACCGTCCCGTCGAGCCAGCGCACGACGTCCCCCGGCCTCGCCTCGCCGCGCCCGACCGTTACCAGCGCACCGACCATGCGGCGCACCTGCGCCCACAGGAAGTGGCTGGCAACCAGGCGCACGATCACCAGCGCGCCGGCCTCCGCCACCTCGCACGTTTCCACCTCGACGAGCGTGCTCTCGGCGTCCTGCGCGCGCTTCGCGAACGCCGCGAAGTCGTGGCGGCCGACGAACGCCGCGGCGGCTGCAGTCATGCGGCGGACGTCGAGGTCGCCAACCCACCACGTCACCCGCTTGCCGAACGCCGAGCGCCGCCGGGCGAGCTGGTAGCGGTAGGCGCGGGCGATGGCGTCGTGGCGAGCGTGGAAGGAGCGCGGCGCCGGCGTCACGGCGAGGATCGCGAGGTCGGCCGGCAAGGAGCGCTCGAGCGCCGCGCGCAGCCGCAGCGGGTCGAGGGTGCTCCGGCAGCGCAGCGACGCCACCTGGGCGAGGGCGTGCACGCCGGCGTCGGTGCGGCCGGCGCCCTGCAGGTCGATTTCGCGCTCTCCGGTCGCCTCGCGCAGCGCGTCGAGCAGCACCCCCTGTACGGTCCGCCCGCTCGCCTGCACCTGCCACCCGGCGAACTTGCTCCCGTCGTACTCGATGGTCAGGCGATACGTTGGCACGGTGCGAGTCTAACCTCAGCGGTCAGCGGTCAGCGGTCAATGGTTAGGCAAAGCAGTGCTGCAGACTCTCAATGCTACCGAGCTTCGGGCAGCTTCTCGCGGTAGTGCGTCACCGCTCCCACCGTCGCTCCTCAGTTGATCTGCCTCACGCTCCAGACGCCGGCGGGACCTGAGGTCTGGCAAGCCCCGGGTCAAGCTCGAATTGACATCATCGCCAGAAAGCCCGACACTAGAACAGG
The DNA here is from genome assembly GCA_963725705.1 of uncultured Acidobacteriota bacterium. Lineage (GTDB taxonomy): Bacteria > Acidobacteriota > Thermoanaerobaculia > Thermoanaerobaculales > Thermoanaerobaculaceae > CAVRZJ01. The sequence continues at coordinate 280,628 of CAVRZJ010000006.1, forward strand.
TTACAAACACGGCGAAGAACGCCGCGGGTCTTTGTCTGATTGAGTACATTGGACCGACTGCATGACGTGCTGCGGGCTGTTTGGCGGCGACGTTGATGGAGGACCATGGCAGACCGGCGACATCGAGGCAGCTCGATCAGCCTCTCCGGAGTGACACGCCTCCGGCGGCCGAAATCCATCGCCACAGGAATCGCTCTGGGCTCAGGGATCTTTGCTCTCGTCGCGTATCTCCTTTTCACGTATGCCAGGAGTGAGCAGGCGCTTGCCGTCGATTCCTGGAGGGCACGGCTCAACACTGTCGCGGAAGACCGCTCGGCGGCGGTCGCCGCGTGGGTGGCGGAGAGGCTCGCGGACGCGCAGGTCGTCGCGGCCTACCCGAGCGCTATCGAGGTCGCCACGGCCTCTCGTGGTGCAGACTTCGAGGGCACCACCCGTGCCCGGCAACGCCTCTCTCCAGTCCTGGCCAATCTCGTACGCATCTATGGCTACCGCTCGGCCCTGGTCCTCAGCTCACGCGGCGAGATCCTGGCGGAGGGTGGCGGGACCTTCGATCTCAACCACGACTTCGATGACCTGGTGAGGACGGCGCTGGTCGGCGCCGACGCTGTGGACTTCGTGCTCGTCGACAACGCCTGGCCGGCGATCGCCGCGGTCGTGCCGATCCGCCAGGCCGCGGGCCGCGGGACCGGCTCGTTGCCGACGGCAGTAGGCGTCGTCCTCCTCGTCTCTGACCCGCAGCGCTTCGTCTATCCGCTCCTCGGGCGCGAGACGGTGGCCACCACCACGGGCGAGGCGCTGCTGGTTCGGTCGGACGGAACGAGGGTCCTCTTTCTGACGCCGCTCCGCCATGTCGACGCACACCCCATGACGTTCAGCCGCTCGGTAGGCGACGTGCAGGCCACGGCACTCGCCGCGCTGGAAGGACGAGGCAGCTTCGGGCCGTACACGGACTATCGAGGCAGGGCCGTGTTCGGTGTCGGCAAGCGGGTTCCTGGAACCGGGTGGACTCTGGTGGCCAAGATCGACCGCTACGAGGCGCTTGCGCAGTTCCGGAAGGCGCTCCTGTCGGAAGGTGCGATTCTCGCCAGCCTCCTTCTCGCGGTTGCGGGCGCGTCTCTGGGCCTGTGGCAACGTCACCGCGCCAGGTACGAGACTGCGGTCGCCTGGGGCAAGGCCAAGTCGGCGCAGCTCCTCGACCAGGCCAACGATGCGATCGTCTTCTCCAGGCCGGATCTGCAGATCGTCGATGCCAACCACCAGGCTGTGGCGTACTACGGCTACACGCGCGACGAGCTCCTGGGGATGACCCTCGAGGACCTCGTGGATCCGGAGACTTTGGCCGCCTCCCCCATGCAGGTGCCCCGGGTTCCTGGAAGCAGCCACGTCTTCGAGACCGTGCAACGGCGAAAGGACGGTACGAGGCTCCCGGTCGAGGTCAGCACCCGCATGGTCGAGCTCGGCGGTGATCGACTTCTCTTGTCGATCATCAGGGACATCAGCGATCGCCAGCGCCACGAGTCCCGGATCGCGTACCTCGGCGTGCTGCTGCGAACGATCTCGGAAATCAACAAGCTCCTGGTGCGGGAGCGCGACCGCCAGCGGCTTCTCTCCGAGGCGTGCCGGATCGTCGTGGAGCACGGTGGTTTTCGCATGGCCTGGGTGGGTTTCGTGGACCCAGCTTCCCTCGAGATCCGGCCTGTCGCCTGGGCGGGCGCCGAGGACGGCTACCTGACGGCGATCCACGTGCGGGCTGACGCATCACCCCTGGGAGCAGGCCCGGCCGGCCTGGCGGTGCGACTCGGCCGAATAGCGGTCTTGGATGACTACGCGACCGACACTCGGGTAGCCCCCTGGCGGGACGAGGCTCGCAAGCGAGGGTACAGGTCGAGCGTGGGGTTGCCGCTGAGGATCGCGGGCGAGGTGCGGGGTGTCTTCTCGGTCTACTCCGGCGATCCTGGCGCGTTCGACGCCGAGATCCAGGGGATGCTGGAAGAGCTCGCCGCCGATGTGAGCTTCGCTCTCGAAATGATGGAGGCGGACGAGCACCAACGTGCCGCCGAGGCGGCGCTGATCGCCAGCGAGGCGAAGTTCCGGGCCACCTTCGAGAGTGCCGCGATCGGAAAGGTCATCACGACGGTCGCGGGCGAGGTGCTTGGTGCCAGCCGGACGTTGTGCGAGTGGCTTGGCTATGCCGAGGGCGAGCTGATCGGGACCACGCTGGACAAGGTAACGCACCCCGATGACCTCGCCCTGGCGAAGGAAGCCCCGCAATCGGAACGGCCCGGCGAGGGTGCGGTCAAGCGCCACACGGCCCGGTACATCACGAAGGATGGCCGCGTGGTATGGGGTGACGTCACGACGGTACTGATCCAGGATCCCACCGGGCAGCCGTTGCATCTGCTGACCGAGGTGCAGGACGTCACCAATCGCAAGCACGGGGAGGAACGAATCCAGCGGCTGGCCATGGCGGTCGAACAGGTCGCCGACGCAGTTATCGTCACCAACCCCGCTGGCCTTATCCAGTACGTCAACCCGGCGTTCACCCGGATCACCGGCTATACGGCGGCGGAAGCCATCGGGTCAACACCGCGGATCCTCAAGAGCGGCCACCACGGCGTCGACTTCTACGAGAGGATGTGGAGGACACTACTGAAGGGCGAGACGTGGAGTGGCCGGCTCGTCAACGCGCGCCGAGACGGCCAGGAATACGAAGCCGACGTCATGATCTCGCCCATAACCGATGCTTCCGGCCGGATCATCAACTTCGTCGCGGTCCAGCGCGACGTGAGCCACGAGGTGGCCATGGAGGCCGACCTCCGACAGGCCCAGAAGCTGGAGGCCGTGGGGATGCTGGCTGCAGGCGTGGCCCATGACTTCAACAACCTCCTGCAGGCGATGCTCAGCCATGTGCAACTCCTCGGCAGCGGTCAAGTGGACGCGGGACACACGGCCGCGAGCATGGTCGAGCTCGAGGAGCAGGTCCGCCGCGGATCCACGCTCACCCGCCAACTGCTCCTCTTCGCTCGCCGCGAGACAGCCCGACCCGAGCCGCTCGATCTCAACGAGGTGGTCGGCAGCGCGATCAGGCTCCTGCGGCGTCTCCTTCGCGCCAACGTCGACATCGTCACCGAGCTCGCCGATGAGGCGCTGCCCGTGACGGCGGACCGCGGGCAGCTCGACCAGGTTCTGGTGAACCTCGCCGTGAACGCTGCCGACGCGATGCCCGGGGGAGGACGCCTGACGATCCGCACGGGACGCCTTGACGAGGACCGGGTCTGGATATCCGTCGACGACACGGGTCAAGGGATCCCGCCCGCGATCCGGGAGCGCATCTTCGAGCCGTTCGTCACGACCAAGAGCAAAGGCCGCGGCACCGGTCTTGGCCTTGCCGTGGTGCACGGCATCGTGACGGCTCACAAGGGGTCCGTCGAGATCGTGGACCGCCCATTGGGCGGGACCTCCTTCCGCATCGTGCTGCCGCGTGGGGTTTCCGGGGGGGAGCCACCGAGCGCCGGTGTTTTGCCAAACGCCGCGGAGAGGCCGAGCGGCCGTGGGGAACGGGTTCTTGTTGTCGAGGACGAACGCGGGGCCCGAGAGGGTCTGGTGCAGATGCTCGAGATGTTCGGCTACCGGGTGGTCGCGGCGGGCAGCGGTGAGGAGGCGGGTCGGCTTCCACTCGAACCGGGATTCGATGTTCTGCTCACCGACATGATGCTCCCGGGGATCGCCGGCTCCGACCTCGCCAAGGCTCTCAAGGAGCGCTGGCCGGCGCTGAAGGTCATCCTGATGTCCGGCTATGCCGAGGACGACGTGCTCCGCGGCAGGGTTGCCAGCGTGACGATGCGCTTCCTCCAGAAGCCGTTCGACATGGCCACCCTCGCCCGCGAAGTCCGGGCGACGCTGGACGAGGCCGAGTAGTCGCCGGACCGGTCACAGCTTCCCCTCGTGGTTGCCCTCAGACGTCCGCACGGCGCCCCTTCGTTCCCGCGGCTGTGCGCGTTCTCGTGCCCACGGTGAGAACGGGTCTCACGGTTCAGGTGAAGGTTTCTTGGGGAGATGGCGGCCCGTAGGGGAATCGAACCCCTGCTTCCGGCGTGAGAGGCCAGCGTCCTAACCTCTAGACGAACGGGCCGACCGCGGACGGTAACCCTATCACGAAGCAGGCGATGCTGTAAACCCCGGACGTCCCGGAAGGCTCACGACGAGCGGATCCAGCCGACCACCTCGCGCAGGGTCGGCCGCTTGCCGTACATCAGGATGCCGACGCGGTACACCGCCGCCGCCAGCCTGGCGATGGTGAAGATGCTGCCCACCAGAAGGACGAGGCACAGGACGATCTGCCAGGTGGGCGGCATCTGCACGGTCATGCGCAGGAAGAACAGCACGGGCGCGAACAGCGGCACCAGCGACAGCACCACCGAGAGCGTCGAATCGGGGTTCGAGATCACCGGGAACATCATCACCAGCGGCAGCGCCATCGTCATGCTCGCCACCGTCTGCATCTGCTGCGCCTCCTCCTCGGTGTTGAAGGCGGCGCCGATGGCGGCGTAGAACGAGGCGAACTGGAAGTAGCCGAGCACGAAGAACACCACGAAGAACCCCAGCAGCAGCGGCGACAGCAGCGCCGAGGAGCCCTCCATCGACGCCAGGCCCATCATGCCGGGCACCGCCAGGTTCATCGCCGCGAGCACCCAGATGGCGTACTGCGTCAGGCCCACCGCACCAACGCCGAAGATTTTGCCGAGCATCAGCTCCATCGGCCGCACGTTGGCGACGATCACCTCGACGATACGCGACGACTTCTCCTCGAGGACGCCGCGCATCACGTAGTAGCCGTAGAACATCATCGTCATGTAGAGCGCCAGGGTCAGAATGTACGACAGCACGAAGCTCTTCTCGAACGCCGCTTCCTTGCTCTCCGAGAGGTCCTGGCCGATCTTCACCGGCCGCATGTCGGCGCGGGCGGTGAGCGCTTCCACCTTCTCCGCCGCGACGCCGGCTCGGGTCAGCCGCAGGTAGACCACTGCGGCGTCAACGGAGCGCTCGAGGATGCCAATCAGCCGCACCGCCGACACGTTGGTGGCCACGTACTCGGCCTTGCCGTCCGCGAGCACGGTGTCGGGGAGCACGAGGATGCCGGCGAGCTCCTTGGCGACCACCTGCCGCTTGAGGGTGAGACGCTGCGCGGCGGCGTCCCCCTCGGGTGTGACCCGGCGGAGATGGACGACGATCTCGCCGGCGCTCGGATGCGACGCCTCCGGGGCGCCGGCCTGGACAGCCTCGCCCCGGCTGGCCGCCCCGGTCCGCTCCACGACCGACCGCTCGAACGCCGCGTACAGAGCGTCGTTGCCGGTGATCACGGCCACCGTGTAGGTGCCGCCGGTGCGGCTCATCATCAGGCCGGGCAGCACGGTGAACGCCAGCATCATCACCGGCACCAGCACCGTCGAGATCCAGAACGCCTTGGTCCGCACCCGGATCAGGTACTCGCGGCGGATGATCGTTGCGACCTTACGCCACCGCAGCATGATCGGCCTCCACGTTGCGCAGGAAGATGTCCTCGAGCGACTCCACGAGCGGCTCCGCCGCCTCGATCGCGACGCGGGCGGCGAGGTCGCGGATCAGCGCCGGCGCGGCGACGCCGTCGGCCATGTCGATCGCCCACGCGCCTTTCAGCGCCTGGACCGCCGCGACCCCCGGCACCGCCCGCAGCTCCGCCTCGCCGGCGCGCGTCACCACCCGCAGCGCGCGGCGCGCGTGCCGCGCGCGGATCTCCGCGAGCGAGCCCGACAGCACCACGTGGCCGCGGTTGATCAGGCAGATCTCGTCGCACAGCTCCTCGGCCTGCGGCAGCACGTGGGTGGAGAACACCACGGTGGTGCCGCGGCCGCGCATCGCCACGATCTCGTCCTTGAACTGCCGGGTGGCGATCGGATCGAGACCGGCGAACGGCTCGTCGAGGATCACCAGCTCCGGCTCGTGGATCACCGCGCCGGCGAACTGCACCTTCTGCTGCATCCCCTTGGAGAGCGCCTCGACCTTGGCGTTGGCCTTGCCCGCGAGGTCCAGCCGCTGCAGCCAGGCGATGCTGCGCCGGCGCGCCTCGGCGCGCGGCAGGCCGCGCACCTCGCCGAGAAAGACGAGCTGATCGACCGACCTTCATCTTGCGGTAGAGGCCGCGCTCCTCCGGCAGGTAGCCGATCCGCTCGCGGACGTCGTCGTCGATCGTCACTCCGCCGAGCGTGATCGTGCCGGAGTCCGGCAGAGTGATGTCGCATGATCATGCGGATCGTCGTCGTCTTGCCGGCGCCGTTCGGCCCCAGGAGGCCGAACACCGCGCCGCGCGGCACGGCGAGCGAGAGCCGCTCGACCGCCTTGACGTGGTCGAAGCTCTTGCTGACGTCGCGGACCTCGAGGTGTGGCTCCATGTCGGCTCCCATTGGCCCGAGTGTACGGGTTGCCCATCAAGAGGTTGCATTCACTGCGTCGGGCGGTATAATCCCCCCGGCTCAGGCGCGCGCCGATAGCTCAATTTGGATAGAGCATTTGACTACGGATCAAAAGGTTGGGGGTTCGAGTCCCTCTCGGCGCGCCAGTTCCGACTCGCCCTGTCTGAGACATTCTCAACTCACGCCGGCCGTCGCGCTCGGCGTAGCCATGCCCGGCACGCGTCCGGCACAATCGCACCGCCGTCGGGTGGGTGCGGAGGAGGGAAGCCGGGGTTGACGTGATGCTGCCTCTCCTGCTCGCGGCGTTGGCCGCCCTGCCGCCGGTGATCGCCGACCCGCGGCTTGGCGGCTCGGAGTGGGTCGTGGTGCGCGCCGGCGACCCATTGCCGGCGTCCTGCCGCGGCGCCCTTGTCGAGCTGCCGGCGCCGCCGGACGAGGCCGACCAGCGCTGGCTCGAGCGCGTGGTCGAGCTGTCGTCGCGCGGTTGCACGGTGATCGCGCTCGGCGCGGCGCTGCCGGCAGCGGCGGTGCTCCCCTACCTCGACGGGGTGGCCGTCGATCCCGCCCCCGCGGCGGCCGACATCCCGGCGCTGAAGGCGACCCTCGGCGGCGTCCCGCTGCTGCTGCCGGCGGCCGACCCGGCCGGAGCGGTCGAGCTGCTCGTGGCCGGGGCCGCGGCCGTGCTCGTACCGGCGCCCGACCCCGGCTGGGCCGCGGAGGCCGTGGAGCTGCTGTCGGAGCCCGCGCCCGCGACGTGCGACGGGAAGCCGCTCGCCACCGCGCTGCGCGGCGGCGATCTGGCCACGGTGATCGGGCTGCCGGCGGGTTTTGCGGGCGGCGAGGTCCATCTCTCCGGCGCCTGGTACGGCAGCGCCCGGCTCGCCGGCGCCGGGGCGGGAGAGATCCCGCTGCGCGCGGAGCCGGCGGGGCTCGCGGCGAGCGTGCCGGCGCTGCCGCACGGCGGGGTGCTGGTGGCGTTGCGCCCGGCCGACGCCACCCGCCTGATCGACCGCGTCGAGGTGACGGGGCACGCGCTTCCGACCGTCGCGGAGATCCTCGCCCGCCACCAGCGAGCGGCGGCGCGGCAGGAGCGGCTGCTCACCAACTGGCGGGGCGAGCAGCGGCTGACGGTGCGGGTGTGGATCGGCCAGCTCTCGCGCAGCTTCGAGCTGGTGCTTGCCGGGCCGGCGTACTTCGCGCGCGGCCTCGGGACCGACTGGGAGCTCGCCAACGCCTGGGTCGACGGCGTCGCCTGGGATCCGACCGACCTGCCGGAGCTGCCGCTGCTCGAGCCGGAGCGGCCACCGGTGCCTCCGCTCGCGCTGCGCCTCGATCCCGGGTGGCACTACCGCCTTGCCGGGACCGAGCAGCGCGACGGCCGGAGCTGCTTCGTCGTCACGTTCGCCAGCCCGCCCGGGGTGCGGCCGGCGCGCGCCGGCCGCGCGCTCATCGCCGCGGCAACGTACGCCCTGGTCGCCGTCGAGGAGCGCGTCGAGGGGCTCCGGCGCGAGGTGATGTCGAGCCACAGCGTCACCACCTACGAGTCGAGGGAGGTCAACGACACGGCGCTGTGGCTGCCCCGCTCGGTCGCGGCGGAGGACCTCATCGCCGCGTTCGGCGGCACCGCGACGGTACGCCGGGAGCTGACGATCAACAGCATCGTCCTCGACCCGCCGGGGTTCGCCACCGATCGGGCGCGCGCCTGGGCCGGTGAGCGGCCGATGTTCCGCGACACGCCCGCCGGTCTCGTCCCACTCGCCCCCGACGGCCACGGCGGCCGCGTGCCGGGCCGCAAGGCGGCCGTGCGGCAGGCGTTCCTGCTGGGTGGCGTCGTATCGGACCCCGGGCTGTCGTTCCCCGTGCCGTACGGTGGCCTACAGCTCCAGGACTTCGACTTCCGCGGCCGCGGTGAGCAGCTCCGCGCGTTCCTCGCCGGCGCCGTCAACGACGCGGCGTGGTCGAAACGGCGCGGCCGTACGGAGCTGTCGCTGCGCGGCTTCGTCCAGCTCCTGGCGTTCGACCAGAGCGTCTGGACCGCCGGCATGGAGCGCAAGGACGAAAGCCTGAGCGTCCGGCGGCAGCGGCTGGGCGTCGGACTCGCCTCCGCCGCCGGTCCGCTGCGGCTCAAGCTCGACGCCGGAGTCGACCGCTGGGATTTCGCCCGCAGCGGCGACACCGCGGCCGACTTCACGCCGCCGGAGGACACCTTCGAGGGAGTGCTTTCGCTCGAGGTCACCACCGTCCTGGGTGCGAGCACGCTCACGGCGGAGGCCGAGGCCGGTCGGCGCTTCACGTGGGCCCCGTGGGGGTTCCCGGGCGAAGACGAGGCGCGGCGGACGTGGCGGCGGTACCACCTTTCGGTGGCGCGGGAGACGACCCCGTTTCCGCTGGCGAAGCTCGACCTCGAGGCGCAGGTGTGGGGCGGCGCCGGGCTCGACCGCTTCTCGGCACCGTCGCCCGGCCGGTTCGGCGGGCTGCGCCTGCGCGGCATTGCGTCCTCCCGGGTGAGCCCCGACGGGCTCGCCCTGGTGCGGGCGGCGTTCTCCGTGTCACTCGGTCCGCGCCTGCGGGGCGAGGTGGGAACCGACCTCGCCTGGGTGCGCGAGCGGCGCTCCGACTACCACGCCCGGCCGCTCGCCGGCGCCGGGTTCGGGCTCTCGATGGCGGGTCCGTGGAGGACGATCGTGCAGGCGGCTCTCGGTTACCCGCTGGTCACGCCGGGGCCGCGCGGCGCGACGTTCGAGCTGTTCCTGGTGCGGCCGCTGCGCTCCCGCGCGACGCACTAGCAGCCTGTCGGGGAAACGGGGTGGGCCCTCCCTGTTTCCCGACAGGCTCCCAGACCCGCGCGAGCGACAACGGCGAGCTGCCGCGGTCCGGATATACACTCGCGCGGTAAGAGGACACGAGGGCAGCGGTGACCGACGAGACACGCGGCGGATGGAAGCAGTTGGTCGATGAGCCGGTCGAGCGACCGTTCGTGATCCCCGCGTACTCCGAGGTGATGGCGCGGCCGCGGCTCGGCCTCAAGCCGTTCGGCGGCGTCGACGGCACCCTGCTGTCACCTGGCGATCCGGACGGCTGGCGGGTCGACGAGGCGGAGGAGGAGGTCGAGCTGCGGCCCGGACTCGAGTCCATCGCCACGGAGCTGCTCGACGCGGTCTCGCGTCTCGGCCGCGGCGAGGCGTCGCTCCACGTCGCCGGCGTGCGTGGCCACAACCTCGCGGGCAACCCGTTCTGGCCGGCCGAGCTCGCCGGGCGCGCCGGCCGGCTCGCCCACGAGCGCCATGTCGTGCTGCTGGCGCTGGCGCTGTCGCGGACCCAGGACGACAAGGGGCGGGTGCGCTGGACGCTGCTCGGCTCGAGCGAGCAGGGCCCCGAGCGCGCCTTCTGGGCGTCGTCCTTCAGCGGCCCCGGCATCGAGCGGCCGGCGGGCGAGGCGATCGCCGTCCTGCTGCGGCTGCTGCACGAGGCGTACGGCGAGACGGCGAGCGACCACGGCTCCCTGGCGCGCTGCGGGTTCCGCGTGCTGCCCTCGCTGCCGCACCCGGACTTCCCGTCGTGGACCGCGCAGGCGCTCCCGTCCTGGACGCACCCGCTGCGGCTCGCCGGCGACGAGAGCGCCACCGAGCTGCGCTACCTGCTCACGTTCCGCCCGTTCGGCGCGTTGCCTGAGGCGGTGCGCGCAGGCTATCTCGCCGGCCGCATCCACCTGCTGCCGTTCCCCGGCAGCCTGGCGTTCTGGGGGGCGCAGCCGTACCTCCGGCTGCAGGCGACGCTGCCTGGCGCGCTGCAGGTCCCGCTGCTGACCACCCTCGGCCGCCGGCACCCGCCGCACGGCCTGCGCGTGCCGCAGGCCGGCTGGATCCACGAGCCGCGCCGCGGCCGCAGGCGCGCCGGGATCCACCCGGCGCTGCTGCGGCCGACGTTCAAGCGCACCAGCCGGTGGGACAGGGTCAAGCGCCACGAGGACGAGCTCGCCGGCATCGCCCGCGAGGACGCGGTGGCGCGCGTCCTGTTCTCGACCGAGCTCGCCGCCATGGGGCTGTACGACAAGCCGCTGGCGCGCAACAGCCAGATCTGGGACGACGACTACGAGCCGGTGCTCGACGGGCCGCGCGCCGACCGCGCCGACATCATGCGGGCGGCCGAGCGGCTCGAGACCGGGGGGGCCTTCGGCTACCGGCTCTGCAACGCCCCGATGGTCCTCGGCCGGCACGAGGTGGTGTGGCATCGCCCGCTGGTGGCGTTCCAGCCGCCGGGGAGCGGGCCGGTCGTGCTGCACGGCGCCGAAGGGTTCCTCACCGCGTCGCCGGCATCGGCGCCGGTGCTCACGCCGACCGTCGAGCTGTGGCCGCGTCTCGACCGCCGGCCCGCCTACCTCGCCGCCATCCACGCCTTCGACCACCTCGACGGGCATGCTCACCAGCAGACGGTGCTGAGCGTCGCAAACCTGCTACGCACCTCGGACCTGTTCGGCGGGGAGCCGCTCGCCCCCTCCTTCGCGCGGGCGCTGCTCCGCGTCGCCAGGGACGAGACGCTGGCGGGCTGGCTCGCCGGCCTCGCCGCGCGCGCCGGTGACCCGGAGCTGGGAAAGCTGGTCGAGGACGTGGTGCGGCAACGACTGGCGCCGGGTGCCGGCGATCCCGGAGAGGCGATCACCTTTAGCGACACGGCGACGCGCGCGTTCGAGGAGGCGCTCTGGCGCGACATCGCCACCCTCGCGCACGGGAAGCTTCCGCAACAAGGACAACGCCGACTGCGTCCTCGACGCGGCGACGCGGGCGGTGCTCGACCACCACCGGCGGGACCTCGAGACGCTCGGCGACTTCCTGCTGGAGCGCCACCGCGAGGCGATCGCCGCGGCCGGCCTCGCCGGCCGGGCGTGGTGCGGCAGCCTGCCGTTCCGCTGGCGGACCGACTTCGAGTTCGGCGAGTTCGGCGGCTGGCGCAAGAGCCAGCACGGCCGCCGGGCGGAGCGCGACCTGCTCGTGGTCATCCCGGGACGCAACCGCGGCGAGGCGGTGGTGCTGGCCGATCACTACGACACGGCGTACATGGAGGACGTCTACGACACCTCGACCGGCGGCTCCGGAGCCCGTCAGGCCTCGCACGGCGCCGACGACAACCACTCGGCGACGGCGACGCTGCTGCTCGCCGCGCCGATCTTCCTGCGCCTGGCGCGCGAGGGGCAGCTCGAGCGCGACGTCTGGCTGCTGCACCTGACCGGCGAGGAGTTCCCTTCCGACTGCCTCGGCGCGCGCCGCTTCTGCCAGTGGCTGATCGATCGCGACCTGGCGCTGGAGCTGGGCAAAGGCGAGCGGATGGACCTCTCGGCTGCGCGGCCGGTCGGCGTCTTCGTGATGGACATGATCGCCCACAACCGCGACGACCTGCGCGACGTGTTCCAGATCGCGCCGGGGGAAGGTCCCGAAGCGGCACGTTTGGCGGTGCACGCGCACCGCGCCAGCGCGGCGTGGAACGCGCTGGCGCCGGGCTGGAACGCTTCGCCCGAGCGGCGCGGCCGGCCGCGCAGCCGGCGCGTGGCGGATCCGGCGCTGGTGCCCGAGGTCGCGCCGCACCTCGCCCTCGACGGCGAGGTGCGCCCGCCGGGCGACTCGCACAGCGCGCTCTACAACACCGACGGCCAGATCTTCTCTGACGTCGGCGTCCCGGTGGTGCTGTTCATGGAGAACTACGACGTCCACCGGACCGGCTACCACGACACCAGGGACACGATGGAGAACATCGACCTCGACTACGGCGCCGCCCTCGCGGCGATCGCGATCGAGACGGTGGCTCGAGTGGCGACGGCCGCCGAGCCCTGACCTCACGACTGCTTGTGGATCCACGCCTCCTCGGGCTGCAGCGCCTTGGTGGCGAGCGGGCGGACCTTGCGGTAGACGCGTTCGAGCGGGCGCTCGCGGCCGTCGACGGTGAGCAGGCGGGCGACCGGGATGCCGAACAGGCGCTCGTTGTCGGCGAGCACTGGGCGCACCACGGCGGCGTCCTCTGGCGAGAGGGAAGCGAACTCGCCGCCGTTGAGCTGGTCGTCGGTGAGCAGCCCGTGCGGGTCGCGGACGTAGATCGCGCCGCCCGAGGCGAGCGAGAAGAGGTTGCCGCCCGGGTACGGCGTGTCGAGCTCGCGCAGGGAGCCATCCTCGGCGAATGCGACGCCGTTGACGATCACGAAGCCGCCGCCGTTGGTCGGGTCGCCGGCCATGAACGACTCGGCGAGGTAGTCGAGGCAGGTGCCGTTGATCACCACGCGCGGCCGGCCGACGGCGTTGATCAGCGGCCGTCCGGCGGCGTTGCCGAGGATGAAGGCGCGCCCGCCCTTGGCGGCGTAGCCGAATGTCTGGCCGACGTCGCCGTGGACGACGAGCGTGCCGTCCTTCATGATCTGCGCGAGCTGGTCCTGACCCGAGCCGTGGACCACCACCTCGGCGCCGTCGAGACCCGAGGCGAGATAGTCGCCCGCCGAGCCGTAGACGTCGATGCGCAGGTTCGCGGAGTTCCGACCCAGACCGCAGCCGATGAAGCGGTGGCCGCGCGCGCCGGCGACGAGGATGCGGGTCGCGCCCCGGCGGTGCAGCTCGATGATCGCCCTGCCGAGCGACTCCGGGCCTTCGGGCGGGAACCCGTGCGCGTCGACCACCACCGTGACGCTCGGCTCGAGCCGGTCAGGCAACGGCAGCCCCCAGTCGAGGTGGAGAAATCCGGGTGACGGGGCTGTGCGCAGCCCGTCGAGAGCGCGGGTCAGGGCAGCATCGACCCGCGAGCGCACGCCGCTCGCCTTGAGCGCGCCGGTCGGGCCGCGCCGGTCGAGCAGGTGGGTCAACACCGCAATAGCGCGACGCCGGCCGTCGTCGCCGGTGGCGCTGCGGGCGACCGCAGCGAGAAACGCGTCGAGCTCGCTCCAGCCCCACCCCGGGAGCGCCGCCGCGGCGCTCATGGCGAGCTCGGCGGCGGGAGGATCGACCGCCAGCAGCGGGTGGGGCGCCGCGACCACCGCGGGCGCCGGGCGCGCGGGCGGCTGCTTATCGCGGTCGGTCGCGATGGTGCGGCCGAACTTGTCGGTGCAGATCAGGCGGCCCGCCGCCGCGTCTGACGGTGAAGACAAAGGCGCCGCCGTCGGTGTGGCTGCCGCCGCGGGCGTTCCAGGTGCGGTCGGCGTGCGGCCAGAAGCGCGGCGTCCGCCGCGGCGAGGCTGGCGAGCGCCGCGTCGATCCCCTGCTTCTCGGAGGCGGCGAAGCCGATCGCCGGCCTCGCCCTCCTGCAGCGCGAACACCTGCGGGCGCAGCATCGAGGTGTCGGTGATGCCGATGCAGCCGGTAGGCGCGCTTCGTCGCGCGTCGGCCTGCGCGATCAGGAAGAACCACGGGCCGTCGGGCGAGCCGTGCATGTGCACGGTCTGCAGCATCCGGTACAGCTCCTGCTTCTCCGGCGGCAGCATCGTGAAGTCGCGCTCGGTGGTCGGCGCCATCGCCTCGATCACCAGCTCGAGCGGGTAGCCGTAGCTGCGGTGGAGCAGGTCGAACACCAGCACGCGCGACCTCGGTGTCGGTGAGGAACAGCGGGGTGATGCCGCGCTGGGCCAGGTAGGCGCTGATCGAGGCGTAGTTGGCGAAGTCGCCGTTGTGGACCAGCGCCTCGTGCATGCCCGATGAACGGGTGGGCGCCGCCGGGGTGCCAGACCCGCCCCTTGGTCGGGTAGCGGTGGTGGCCGATCCAGACGTGCGCCGGGAAGTCCTCCAGCCGGTAGTAGCGGACTACGTCCTCGCCGTAGCCGACCATCTTGAGGACCAGCAGGTCCTTGCCGTGCGACAGCACGAAGGCGCGCTTGTCGCCGGTGGAGGCGTAGAACGCCCGGTTGAGGGCGTAGCTGTTCTGGTAGACGATCTCGTCGTCGACGGCGTCGACGCCGCCGGCTGGTGTTGGGTTGTCCTGGCGGAATCGCTCGCGGGCCGCGGGCCGAACCCGCACGAAGTAGGCGACCACCTCGGGCGGCGCCAGCTCCAGGCCTCCGATCTCGCGCCAGTCGGCAAGGCCGGCGAAGCGGTGGACGTGGTCGACCGTGAACGTGGGCGTGATGTGGCCGGCCTCGACGGCGGCGCGCGCCGCCGGGTCGAGGTAGGCGACCGCTAGCAGGTAGTCGTCGCTCAGCACCTCGCGCGAGACGCCGAGCGCGTCGGGCGACAAGCCGGCCGCCGCAATGCCGCCGCCCTTGCCGTTGCCGCGGTTGCGCATCTGGGCGAGCGAGCGGAGCAGGTGGCGGCCGGCGACCGGGACGCTGGCGGCCATGCCGATGACGCCGCAGCCGCCCTCGGCGTCGACCTTGGCGGTGGCCGGAGGCAGGCCGGCCGACAGGCGGCGGCGCGAGGCGGCACGTGCCTTGACGAGGTCGACTCGCGTCATGTCGGCTCGCGTCATCGCATCTCCTTCGCGTGGTAACGAAGGAGGTCGGTCCGGCCCCGCAGGTCCGCTGATCGTCGGAAGAGCGAGCCGACGCAGGATGTCGACGAGCTGGCGCTGGTAGGCGGCGTACATGTTCGCGATGCGCTCGGCGCCCCACGCGGGGTCGACGAGCTGCTGCAGCTCCGGGTCGGTGGTGGTCAGCCCGTACGGGCAGCCGCGGCCGCGCTCGCAGTTGGAGCAGCGGGTACAGCCGAGGGCGATCAGCTCGGCGGTGCCGAGCACGCAGCCGTCGGCGCCGAGGGCGATGGCCTTGGCGATGTCGTGGGCGGTACGGACGCCGCCCGAAGCTATCAGCACCACCTCGTCGCGGATCCCCTCGGCGAGCAGGAAACGGTGCACCTTGGGGATCGCCAGCTCGATCGGCATGGCGATGTTCTTCTTGGCGATCTCGGGGGCGGCGCCGGTGCCGCCGTACGCGCCGTCGAGGTGGATGATGTGGGCGCCGGCGTAGTAGGAGCCGACGGCCACCATGTCGACGTCGGTGGGCGTCGACACCTTGACCGAGACCAGCGCGCCGGGGTTGACGGTCTTGATCCAGTCGATGTGCTTCTTGTGGTCCTCGACCGAGTACACCGAGTGGAACGGGAACGGCGAGAACAGGCTCACCCACGGCACGCTCTCGCGCATCTTGGCGACCGCCGAGGTGGCCTTGTCGCCGAGCAGGTGGCCGCCGAGGCCGGGCTTGGCGCCCTGCGCGTACTTGAACTCGACGATCGGCGCGCGCTGGATCGTCTCCTCGCGCACCCCGAACATGCCGGTGGCGACCTGGGTGATGACGTGGTCGGCGAACGGGATCGAGCCCGTCCGGGTAGCCGCCCTCGCCGGTGGAGGTGAACGTCCGCCAGCGCTTCGCCGCCATCGCGCGCGCGAGCATCACCTGCTCGCTCACCGAGCCGTACGACATGCCGCCGCCGTACCACGGCACCGGGATCTCGATCCGGGCGTCCCAGGCACGCCGGTTGAGCGCGATCGAGGTGTCGATCGCCGCCGTCTCCGGCAGCCACTGGGCGCGCGGCAACTCCTTGAGCTCGAGGCAGTCGAAGCCGCCGCCGGAGCTGCCGGTCCGGTACTCGAGGCCGTTGTCGGGCGGCGCCCCGGTCTCCGCCTGCCGCCACCCCGAGAGGATCAGGTCGGCCGTCCAGCGTCGGTCGCCGAGCGCCGGCGGCCGGCCGATCTCGAGCGACGACCAGCTCGAGAACCCGCGGTGCAGCGCCCCGACGTGCTTGTCGATGATCTGCCGCTCGATGCTCTTGCCGTCAGCGCTCATGATCGCTCCCCGAGGCTCCACGCTGCGAGCGCTCGTGTGGGGCCGGCAGCGCGCGCGGAGCGCGCGCCCCACATTCAGTTTGCGAAAGCGTCGACTCAGCGCACCGCATAGCCTTCGATCCCGGCGAACGCCTCGCGCTCGAGGTCCTGCTGGAACATGCAGCGGCCGAGCTCGCCGCGCAGCCGCCTCACCTCGCGGAGCCCCATCGCGCCCATCATCTCGAGGAGCTGATCGCGCCACGACGCCGCGAGGTTGCAGAGGCGCGTGACCGCCCAGCGCTCGTCGAGCCGCGGGAATGTGATCGCCTGCGTCCGCACGGTGCACTCGCCGGGGAAGCGCGCCTGTAGCGCGGCGGCGAGGGCGGTGTCGACGGCGACGGCATCGAGGCCGCAAAGGATCGCCTTGGCGACGTGTTCCGCAAGCACGATCCCGCCCGAGCCGAGCAGCGTCGCTTCCTCGCGAACCCCAAGGTCCACCAGCGCGCGGTGAGCGCGCTGGATCAGCTCGATCGCGAAGACGCCGCCGCGGCGGCCGTGGTAGTCGGCCGTCAGGTGGAACACGCGCACGCCGGCGCGGGCGAGCGGGGCGATATCGAAGTCGGCAGCCACGCGGGCGCCGACGATGGCGCCGGGCAGACGCTCGCGGATAGCGGCGAAGGCAGCGGCATCCCAGCCGTCGAGGAAGGCCACGGCCGGAGGCGCGGCCAGCCGGGCCACGGCGGCGATCTCGGTAGGGGCGATGAGCGGGGCCAGGTGGGCGCCGGCGAGGCGGAGCTCGGTGAACGTCGCGAGCGGCAGGATCGCCAGCGTCTCGAGGCGCCGCGCCGTCTCGCCCCAGATCCGAGCCAGCGTCGCGCCGACCGCCGCCACCGGAGGGACGTCCAGGAGCATCGGGATCTGCAGAGCGACCGTATGTGGTGTCTCCCCGGCGACCCGGCCGGTGGCGTCGAGCGTGAGGAACGCCGGCTTCTCGCCGATGTCGACCACGGTCGAAATGGTCTCGCGGCCGTGGATGCCGTCGCGGGTGGGCCGCACGATCTCCGACATGTCGGTCCACATCCCGTCCCAGCCGGCGCCGCCGAAGGCGCCGCGGTAACCGGCGCCGCGCACCGGCACGCGACCGCTGCGCGCCTCGTAGAGAATCGTGTCGACGTGGTCCGGGGTGAGGTAGGAGTCGCCGAGCGCCTGGCGCGCCGGGTTGGGGTGGATCTGCACGACGTCGGGGTACTGGGTGGTGCAGCGCAGGCAGCCGACGCACTTGGCGTGGATCGGGGCCATGCCGCCCACCGGGCGTCCGAACACGCCGTAGACGCATGGGCGCGCCAGCACCACCGGCAGCTTGCCGCGGTAGTGGACGAGCTCGCGCACCAGCAGGCCGATCAGGTGCAGCCGCCGCGTGTGGACGCGGAACTTCGTCGGGTGGGGCGCGACGTCCGGGGCCTCGGCGGTATCGATGTGATAGCGGCGAAATGACGATCGCGCGGCGGCGCCCGCGCCGACGGCCGGCCGCGGCCGCTGGCTCTCCGTCGCTGTGACGAGGTGTTCGTGCGCAGTTCGCGCGGCTGCTCCGTGCATTCCGCACAATATCTCAGTCATGTGCAGATCGTCAAGACTAATTCGTGCACATTGCGCGCGTTTTCGATGTCAGTCATGCAGGCACGCTATCAGGCGCCACCGCGGCCGGCTCGGCCCCTGCCGGCGGCCAGGCAGGGGCTACAATCGCCGGGGACCCAAGCCACCCCGAGGAGGTCGCCCGTGCTCCGTGCCCTGAGCGTCTCGATCGCGGCCCTCGTGGGCGCCGCCGCCGCCGCGGCGACGGCGCCCACCAGGCCCGACTACCCGATCACGCCAGTTCCGTTCGCCGACGTGCAGATCGAGGACGGCTTCTGGGGGCCGCGGCAGGAGACCAACCGCACCGCGACCATCCCCTACGCCTTCCGCATGTGCGAGGAGACCGGCCGCATCGACAACTTCATGGTTGCGGGCAAGCTCAAGCCCGGGAAGTTCGTCGGCTATCGCTACAACGACTCCGACGTCTACAAAGTGATGGAGGCGGCGGCGTACTCGCTGCGGGTGCACCCCGACGCGCAGCTCGACGCCTACCTCGACCGGCTGATCTCGTACATCGCGGCGGCGCAGGAGCCCGACGGCTACCTCTACACGCCGCGCACCATCGACCCGAAGAACATGCCGCCGCGCACTGGGCCGACGCGCTTCTCGTTCCTCGAGCAGAGCCACGAGCTGTACAACGTCGGCCATATGTACGAGGCGGCGGTGGCGCACTTCCAGGCAACCGGCAAGCGCACGTTCCTCGCCGTCGCGCTCAAGAACGCCGATCTCGTCTGCCGCACCTTCGGTCCGGCCCCCGAGCAGCACAAGGGCGTGCCCGGCCACGAGGAGATCGAGATCGGCCTGGTCAAGCTCTACCGGGTGACCGGCGAGGAGAGGTACCTGCGGCAGGCGCGCTGGTTCCTCGACCAGCGCGGGCGCGCCCGCGGCCGCGCGCTGTACACCTACGAGGGCGACGTCACCTACGCGCAGGACCACCTGCCGGTCGCCGAGCAGAAGGAGGCGGCCGGCCACGCGGTGCGCGCGCTCTACCTCTACTCGGCGATGGCCGACATCGCCGCGCTCGACGCCAATCCGCAGTACCTCAAGGCAATCGAGACGCTGTGGGCGGACATCGTCGGCGGCAAGATCTACGTCACCGGCGGGATCGGCGCCTCGGGCGACAACGAGGCGTTCGGCCCGCCGTACGACCTGCCCAACCTCACCGCCTACGCCGAGACCTGCGCCGGGGTCGCCAACATCCTGTTCAACCAGCGGATGTTCCTGCTGCACGGCGACGCCCGCTACGTCGACGTGCTCGAGCGCACGCTCTACAACGCGGTGCTCGCCGGGGTGAGCCTGTCCGGCGACCGCTTCTTCTACGACAACCCGCTCTCCTCGTGCCGCCGCAACGAGCGCTCCGGGTGGTTCGGCTGCTCGTGCTGCCCGCCCAACGTGGCGCGGCTGCTCGCGTCGCTGTCCGGCTACATCTACGCCGTCCGCGACCGCGACCTCTACGTCAACCTGTTCGTCGGCAGCCGCGCGAGCGCCGCGGTCGCCGGCACGCCGGTGACGATCACCCAGACCGGCGAGTACCCGTGGAACGGCGTGATCGCCCTCACCCTCGACCCGGAGCGCGAGGTCGAGATGACGGTGCGCGTTCGCGTGCCGGGGTGGGCGCAGGGCAGGCCGATCCCGAGCGACCTGTACACGTTCGCGGAGGCCGGCGGCGAGGCGCCGCGGCTGGCCGTCAACGGCTCCCCCGTCCCGCTCGTCGTCGAGAGCGGTTACGCGACGGTGAAGCGGACCTGGCGCAGGGGCGACCGGATCGTCCTCGAGCTGCCGATGCCGCTGCACACAGTGGTGGCCCGTCCCGAGGTGCGCGCCGACGCCGGCCGCTTCGCCTTCCAGCGCGGCCCGCTGGTGTTTGCCGCCGAGGGGCCGGACAACGGCGGCCGCACCGCCAACCTGGTGCTCGACCGCGGCGCCGCCTTCGCGGCCGCATTCAGGAAGGACCTGCTCGGCGGCGTCGAGACGGTCGGCGGGAAGGCCAGGGCCGTGATCCGCGACGACGTGCTCGGCCTGCGCACCGTCGACGGCAGCGTCGTCGCGATCCCCTACTACGCCTGGGCCCACCGCGGGCCCGCGGAGATGACCGTGTGGTTCCCCACCGAAGCCGCGCAGGTGCCGCCGCCCGAGATGACGACCGAGCCGTTCGGCCGCATGCCGGACGGCAGGCCCGTCTACCTCTACACCATCGTCAACCGCAACAACGTGCGGGTGCAGATCACCAACTTCGGCGGCAAGGTGGTCTCGCTCGAGGTGCCCGATCGGTCCGGCACCTTCGCCGACGTCGTCCTCGGCTACGCGACGCTCGACGAGTGGGTGAAGGGCAACCCGTACTTCGGGGCGCTGATCGGCCGCTACGGCAACCGCATCGCCGGCGGGGCGTTCACCCTCGACGGCAAGGGGTACGCGCTCGCGAAGAACAACGGCCCCAACGCGCTGCACGGCGGTCCCAACGGGTTCCACAACGTGGTCTGGGACGCCGCCGAGGTCGACACCGACGAGGGCCGTGGCGTCGAGCTGACCTACGTCAGCAAGGACGGCGAGGAGGGCTATCCGGGCACGTTGCGCGCGGTCGTCACCTACACCCTGAACAACCGCAACGAGCTCGAGATCGCCTACCGCGCCACCAGCGACAAGGCGACGGTGGTCAACCTCACCCACCACTCGTTCTTCAACCTGCGCGGCGCCGGCAACGGCGACATCCTCGGCCACCGGCTCACGGTCAACGCGCAGGCGTTCACGCCGGTCGACGCGACGCTGATCCCGACCGGCGAGCTGCGAGCGGTCGCCGGCACGCCGTTCGACTTCCGCACGCCGCACGCGATCGGCGAGCGCATCGCCGCGGCCGACGAGCAGCTCCGCTTCGGCAACGGCTACGACCACAACTTCGTCCTCGACGGAACTGCGGGCGAGCTTCGCCTCGCCGCGGTGGTGGTCGAGCCGGAGTCGGGGCGGAAGATGGAGGTGCTGACCACCGAGCCGGGGCTGCAGCTCTACGCCGGCAACTTCCTCGACGGCTCGGACAAGGGGAAGCGGGGGGTCGCCTACCGTTTCCGCACCGCGTTCTGCCTCGAGGCGCAGCACTTCCCCGACTCGCCGAACCGACCGCTGTTCCCGAGCACCGTGTTGCGCCCGGGCGAGCGCTACACCCAGCGCACCGTGTACCGTTTTTCGACGGAGTGATGAGCCCGAACGGCCCCCGGAATGACCACGAAACCATGAGCAGCGCCGGATCGCCGTCCCCTGACGCGACGCCGTGGCGCGAGACCGCCGCCGTCGGTGGCGTTTGGTTCCTCGCCTCTTTGGCGCTCTACCTGGTCACCGGCGCCCAAGGCCTCGTGTGGGGCGATTCCTCGAAGCTCACCCTCTACGCCCTCGCCCACTACTTCCCGAGCCTGAACCCGGGCGACCACGCGGGATGGACGTTGCTCGCGTGCGGGGTGGCTGCGGGCGCTCGGCGGCGACCCGGTGGTCTCGGTGCACCGGCTCTCGGCGCTCGCCGCGGCGGTGGCGGTCGCCGGCGCCGCGGCGCTGGTGTTGCGCCGCGGCGGCGATCGGACCGCCGCGCACACGGCCGCCGTGCTGCTCCTCGTCGCCCACCCGCTGTGGTGGGCTGCAGGCGTCGCCGAAACCTACGCACCCGCGGTGGCCGCCGTGATGGTGGGAGCGCTCGCGCTGACCCGCGGCGGTGCGTGGAGGCTGCTCGCCGGTCTGGCGTGGGGCCTCGCGGTGTCGATCCACGTGGTCTCGCTGGCGCTCATCGTGCCGCTGTTCTGGGTGCTCGTGCCGCGGCGGCTGGCGGTCCTCGTGCCGGGCGCCGTGGTCGGGCTCGCCCCGTTGTGGCTGGCGTTCTCGTATGCCCCCGCCGACCCACTGACCGGGTTCGCCGCGTCTGGAGCCGCGACCTGGGGGTGGCACGTCGGTGCCTTCGTCGACCAGGCGCGTGTTCCGGGCAACGCGGCGGTCGTCGCCGCCCTCGTGCTCTTCGCCCTCGGTCC
This sequence comes from uncultured Acidobacteriota bacterium, assembly GCA_963725705.1. Classification (GTDB taxonomy): domain Bacteria; phylum Acidobacteriota; class Thermoanaerobaculia; order Thermoanaerobaculales; family Thermoanaerobaculaceae; genus CAVRZJ01. The sequence goes on from CAVRZJ010000006.1 coordinate 302,433, forward strand.
GCTCGGCGTATGGGCCGTCGCCCGTAGCGCGCGCCGCAGCGACGGAGCCGTGTGGTGGGCCTGCCTCGGCGGGCTGGGCGTGCTGCTGCTCGTCTACGCGCGTTTCCGTCTCCACCTCCTGGTGATCTTCCTGGTGGTGGGGCTGGTGCTCGCGCATCCGGTCCGGCTCGGCCTTGCAGCGCGCATAGCCCACGTGGCGGCACAAGCGGCGATCTATGCGGCGGCGCCGCTGGTGCTGGCCGCAACCGGGCACGGGAGCCTCGGCGCGCGCATCCTGCCGCACCGTGACAACGCCCGCTACTTTCTCGACCCGATGCGCCGTGACGATCACGGCGCCGAGACGTACGTCGTCCAGGCCGGCGCCTGCCTGCCGCCAAACGCGGTCGTGATCGCGGACTTCAACGTCGGTGCCGTGCTGCGCCTCGCACAGGTCGCTCGCGCGTGGCGAACCGACCTCACCGTCGAGCCGGTGGCGGTCGACGTGGCGCTCGCCGCGCCGGACCCGGCGGCAGCGCTCGCCACCGCGGTGCGGGCGGTCCCAGCCGGCCGGCCGGTGGCGTTCGCCGACACCTACGAGCCCTACTACCGCCTGCTCGATCTTGCCGCCACGCTCTGTCTGGACCGTTGCGGTCCCCTCGCGCTGGTGCGAAGCTGTCCTCGCGATGATGGTGGATCCCACCCCTGAGTGGGTGTTCTCCGACGCCGACCGGGCGGCGATGGCACTGGCCCTTGCCGAGGCCCGTGACGCCGCGGCGGCCGGCGACGTGCCGGTCGGTGCGGTCGTCACCGATGCCGCCGGGACGCTGCTCGCGCGGGCGCGCAACCGCCGCGTTGGCGACAGCGATCCGACGGCGCACGCGGAGATCCTCGCCCTGCGGGAGGCCGCGCGCCGGCGGGGGAGCTGGCGGCTCGACGGGTGCACGCTCTATGTGACGCTCGAGCCGTGCGCGATGTGCGCGGCGGCGTGCGTGCTCGCGCGTCTCGACTGCGTGGTTTTCGGCGCCGCCGACCCCAAGGCGGGGTTTGCCGGCTCGCTCGCGAACCTGCTCGAGGAGCCGCGTTTGAATCACCGGGTCGCCTGGCGTGCCGGTCTCGCCGGTGATCAGGCAGCGACCCTGCTGCGGGAGTTCTTTGCAAAGTACCGCAACGGAAGGTAGACTCTGCCCCCTGGTGCGGAGAGGTGCCAGAGTGGCCGATCGGGGCGGTCTCGAAAACCGTTGACCCTTTGCGGGGTCCGGGGGTTCGAATCCCTCCCTCTCCGCCAACAGTTTTCTTGGCTTGCGATGCACACAGACCGAAGTATGCGGAGAGGTGTCCGAGTGGCCGAAGGAGCACGCTTGGAAAGCGTGTGTGCGGGTAACCGTACCGCGGGTTCGAATCCCGCCCTCTCCGCCATCCCGCCCGCCCACCCCTGGGGACCGGGGACCGGGGACCGGGGACCGGGAGGCGGAATCGCCGATCGCTCGGCGCGCGCCTGCGAATGTGGTGGGAAGCAAGGAGCCCGGGTCCCGCGCGACGGTGCGCCCCGAACCTCGTCAGGCCCGGAAGGGAGCAGCGATAAGGGGACCGCAGCGGGCGCCGCGGTGTCCCCGGGCTCCTTGCTTCACCACCGCAGAACCGGGGACCGGGTACCGGGTACCGGGGACCGTGAGAACCGTGAGACGGGGGACCGGGGACCGGGGACCGGGGACCGCGAAAACTCCAAACCAAAGCATGGACCTAGAGTTTCCGATCGCCTCTGTGGCGTGATCGACCGGCAGCATCAGGGTGTGACCGACAAGATCCCTGGGTCTGGTTCTTCCTCCCCGGTTCCCGGTTCCCGGTCCCCGGTCCCCGCTCTTCTTCTTCCGGTGCCCGGTCCCCGGTCCCCGGTCCCCGGTCTTGGAGGGCGGGCATGACCTACCAGGTCATGGCGCGGCGCTGGCGCCCGCAGCGGTTCGAGGACCTGGTCGGGCAGGAGGTCGTCGTCCGCACGCTGCGCAACGCGCTGGCCAGTCGGCAGGTGGCGCACGCCTACCTCTTCTCCGGGCTGCGCGGCGTCGGCAAGACCACCGCGGCGCGGCTGCTCGCCAAGGCGCTCAACTGCGAGAAGGGACCGACGCCGGAGCCGTGCGGCGTCTGCGTGAGCTGCGAGGAGATCACCGCCGGGCGCTCGCCGGACGTGCAGGAGATCGACGCGGCCTCGAACCGTGGCATCGACGAGGCGCGCCGTCTTATCGAGGTGGCGCGGGTCATGCCGATGCGCGACCGCTACCGCGTCTTCATCCTCGACGAGGCGCACCAGCTCACCGCAGAGGCCTTCAACGCCCTGCTCAAGCTGCTCGAGGAGCCGCCGGCGCACGTGGTGTTCATTCTCGCCTCGACGGCGCGGCAGAAGTTTCCGGCGACGATCGTCTCGCGTTGCCAGCAGCTCGACTTCCGGCCGATCCCGCTCGAGCTGATCGTCGCGCGGCTGACCGCCATCGCCGCGGCCGACTCCTTCACGCTCGAGCCGGACGCGGCGCAGCTCGTCGCGCGCGCCGCCGAGGGCAGCCTGCGCGACGCACTCTCGCTGCTCGACCGGGTGCGCGCCTTCGCCGACGGCGCCGTCACGCAGCAGGCGATCTCCGAGGTGCTCGGCCTTCCCTCGGTCGAGGTGCTGCTGTTGCTGTGGGCCGCGCTCGAGGCGGGCGACGCCGCCCGCGCGCTGGCGATCCTGCGCGACGAGGACGCCGCCGGCCGCGATCCGCGGGCGCTCTACGAGCGGCTGATCGAGCTGCTGCAGGCGCTCCTCCTGCTCGCCTGCGACCCGCAGGCGCCGGTTCCCTTCTCGGGCGCGCACCGCGACGCCATCGCCGCCTCGGCGGCAAGGCTCGGAGTGCCGGTAGTGCTCCGTCTCGCCGGCCTCGCGCTGGAGCAGCGCTCGCTGGTCGCCAGCGCCGACCGGCCCGGTCCGGTGGTGGCGGTGGCGGTCGGGAGGCTGTCGCTGTGGCCGCGTCTCGTGCGCGTCGAGGCGTTGCTCTCGGGTGCAGCGCCGACTCCGCCGGCCACGGCCGGCCGCGGCCCCGCCGCGCCGCCGACTGCCGGCGCCGCCGCCCCGCCGGCAGGCGCTCCCCCGGTCCCGCCGGCGCCGCCGGCCGGCGCCAAGGAGCGCCTCGTCGAGGCACTCGCCGCGCTCGATCAGCATGTCCTGGCGGCCCGCGTCGGCATGGCCTCCGAGGTGGCGACCGAGGGTTTGGAGCTGGTGCTGCGCTTCGCGTCGGTGCCGCCGGCGACCGTGCAGTCGCTGCGCGACGGCCTCGACAAGCTCTCCGAGGCGGCGGGCCGAGCGGGTCTCCCGGTAACGGTGCGGCTCGAGGGGGCGGGTGCCAACGGCGCGGAGATGCTGGGGCTGCGGGCGAAGGTCGAGGCCGACGAGGCGGTGCAGCGCGTGCTCGGAGTGTTCGGCGGCCGCATCGAGCGAGTCGAGGAGCAGACATGAACATCGCAAAGCTGATGCAGCAGGCGCAGCAGGCACAAGCGCAGATGCAGAAGGCGCTCGCGGAGCTCGAGGTCGAGGGCTCGGCGGGCGGCGGCCTGGTCAAGGTGCGCCTCAACGGGCTCAAGGAGCTGCGCGGGGTCACCTTCGACCCGCAGGCGACGACCGGTGACGCGGTCGCGATGCTCGAGGACCTCGTCGTCGCCGCGTGGGAGGAGGCCTCGCGTCAGCTCGAGGCGCGTTCGCAAGAGATCCTCGGGCGCATGGGCCTGCCCCCGGGTCTGGCAGGGATGCGCTAGTGGACCTGCGGCCGCCGTCGGTGCGGGAGCTGCTCGAGGAGCTGGAGCAGTTGCCGGGGATCGGGCCGCGCAGCGCCACCCGACTCGTCCACCACCTGATGCGGCTTCCGGCCGGCGCGCAGCGGCTCGCCGCGGCGCTCTCGCGGGCCACCGAGCGGGTGCGACACTGCAGCACCTGCTTCCTGCTCAGCGAGGACGACCCCTGCTCCCTGTGCCGTGACGCGGGGCGCGACCGCGCGACCATCTGCGTGGTCGAGGATCCGCTCAACGCCTGGGCCGTGGAGGCAACCGCCGAGTTCCACGGTCTCTACCACGTGCTGCTCGGCACCCTCGACCCGCTGCACGGCGTCGGCCCTGAGGAGCTGACTATCGCGGCGCTGGTCGAGCGGGTACGGGGTGGCGAGGTGCGCGAGGTGATCATCGCCACCAACCCGACGGTGGAGGGCGAGGCCACCGCTCACTACCTGGTGCGCGCGCTGTACACCACCGGCGTCACGGTCACCCGCATCGCCTTCGGGCTGCCGGCCGGCGGCGAGATCTCGTACGCGGACCAGGTCACGCTTTCTCGGGCACTTGCGGGCCGGCGGGGGATGGATTGACTCCGGAGCGAAGGCTATACTGCGACGGTATGAGCGGAGGCAGCCAGAAATGACCTTGCTGGGCACCAACTTGGTCATGTACGAGGAGGAGTTCCAGCGGATCAGCTCCGTTCTCGCTCGCCTGTGGGTCGACGCCAACGCCAAGATCGTCTTCCTGGTGGACAAGAACGGACAGCAGATCGCCGCCAAGGGTGACCTCGAAAAGGTCGACGCGACCTCGCTCGCCTCGCTCACCGCCGGCAACGTGGCGGCCACCGATGGCCTTGCCAAGCTGATCGGCGAGAAAGAGTTCTCGATCCTCTTCCACGAGGGGGAAAGGGACAACATCCACATCTCGATCGTCGGCCAGCGGCTGATCCTGGTACTCATCTTCGACGAGCGCTCGTCGCTCGGCCTGGTCCGCCTGCGGGTGCGCAAGGCGGCGGCCGAGCTGGAGGACGTGCTCGTTCAGATGGCCGCGAAGGCGAGCATGGAGGGGCAGGCGCCGGCATCTCCGTTCGCCGAGATCACCGACGACGACATCGACGCCCTGTTCTCCGAATGAGCTTCATCAACTACGCGTCGCGCGAGATCAACTGCAAGATCGTCTACTACGGCCCCGGTCTCGGCGGCAAGACGACCAACCTGCAGTTCATCTACGAGCGCACCTCACCCGCCAACAAGGGACAGCTCATCTCGCTGGCCACCGAGACCGACCGCACGCTGTTCTTCGACTTCCTGCCGCTCGACCTCGGCACGGTGCGCGGCTTCCGTACCCGCTTTCACCTCTACACGGTGCCCGGCCAGGTGTTCTACGACGCGTCGCGCAAGCTGATCCTCAAAGGCGTCGACGGCGTGATCATGGTGGCGGACTCGCAGGAGATGCGCATGGACGCCAACCTCGAGGCGCTCGACAACCTCAAGATCAACCTGCACGAGAACGGCTTCGACCTGGCGACCATCCCCTACGCGTTGCAGCTCAACAAGCGCGACCTGCCGAGCGCCGTGTCGTTCGACGCGATGTACAAGCAGCTCAACGTCAAGAGCGAGCCGACGTTCGAGGCGGTCGCTCCCAAGGGGACCGGCGTCTTCGAGACGCTGAAAGCCGTCGCCAAGCTGGTCCTGCAGGAACTCTCCAAGAAGTAGCCAACAGGCAAGAGGCAACAGGCAACAGGAAGAGCGGATCAGGCGATCGCGCGCCTGTGCGCACTGCAGGGTCACCAAGTCACTCCGCGCCGCGGCCTCCGGCGGCGCGCGCGTGCCAGTGGTAACGATCTTCCAGCGACCGCACGCGACAAGCAGGTCAGCCAAGACATCCCCGTGCCGCGGCCAGGCAGCAAGCGGAAGATCGTTAGCGCTGGCAACGTCGACCTCCAAGCGTGCAGCACCGGCGTACGATTGCGCCATGGTGGATCCCTCAGGCCCTCGTCTCGTCGCGCTCGGCGGCGGCACCGGGTTGGCGACGCTGCTGCGCGCCGCCAAGCGGCTGCCTCTCGCCGAGCTGGCGGCGATCGTCACGGTCACCGACGACGGCGGCTCCTCCGGCCGGCTGCGCCGCGAGTACGGCATGCCGCCGCCGGGCGACGTGCGCAACTGCCTGGTCGCCCTCGCCGAGGACGACGAGCTGCTCACCCGGCTGTTCGCCCACCGCTTCCCGGGCGAGGGCGAGACCGGTGGGCACTCGCTCGGCAACCTGTTCATGACGGCGCTGCACCAGCTCACCGGCGACTTTCCGCGCGCCGTGCGTCTCGCCGCCGAGGTGCTGCGGGTGCGCGGCAGCGTGCTGCCGTCGACCGAGGAGAACGTCCACTTGGTCGCCGAGGGGCGCGCCGGCGGGCTGCTGGTCGGCGAAACCGCGATCTCGGCCGGCGGTCCACCGCGCCGCATCCAGCTCTCGCCGCCGGCGCCCGCCGCGCTTCCGGAGGCGCTCGCGGCGATCGGCCGCGCCGATCTCATCGTCCTCGGCCCGGGCTCGCTGTTTACCAGCACGCTGCCGAACCTCCTGGTTCCGGACCTGCGCCGGGCCGTGGCGAGCTCCCCCGGCCGGCGGGTGTACGTCGCCAACCTGGTCACGCAGCCCGGGGAGACCGACGGTTTCGACCTTGCGCGCCACCTCGCCGAGATCGCGGCGATCGCGCCGGAGCTGCGCTTCGACGCCGTGGTGGTCAACGACGCGCCGCTGCCCGACGACGTCGCCGCCCGCTACCGTGAGGCGGGCGCGGAGGCGATCACAGAGCCGCGCGACTGGTCGCAGCCGGCCAGCCTGATTGCGCGGCCGTTGCTCGCCGTCACCCCCGAGGGCACGGTCCGGCACGACGTCGCGCCGCTCGCCGCGGTGCTCGCCGAGTTCCTCGGACCCGAGAATCGGGGACCGGGGACCGGGGACCGGGAACCGTAACGGCAAGAGGGAGGAAGCAGCGTACCAAAGCGGCGATCGGCCGAGGTGGCCTGATGTGGCGCCGGCGCCACGGTCTGTGTGCTGACGACCACGAGCTCGGACGCTGTCTCAGGGTAGGCGGCGCGTAGAATCAGGCACGATCCTCGCTAGACGTGCGAGGGTGGTTTGGGGGCCGGTTCCCGGTTCCCGGTCCCCGGTCCCCGGGGAGGGAGGGTGGGGAAGGATGTGCGGCATCATCGGTTACATCGGCCCGCGTGAGGCGGTGCCCATCGTGCTCGAGGCGCTACGCCACCTCGAGTACCGCGGCTACGACTCGGCCGGGCTGGCGCTGCACACGGGTACCCAGCTCGAGATCCTGCGTACCCCCGGCAAGCTGATCAACCTGGTGGAGAAGGCGTACTCGGCCGGGATCCACTGCACGCTCGGGCTCGGCCACACCCGCTGGGCGACCCATGGCGCCCCCGAGGAACGCAACGCCCACCCGCACACCGACGAGCAGGGCCGCGTCGCCGTCGTCCACAACGGCATCGTCGAAAACTATCGCGAGCTGCGCGAGGAGCTGATCGGCAGCGGCGTGCGCTTCACCTCGGACACCGACTCCGAGGTGATCGCCCATCTGCTCGCGCAGGCGGGCGGCGACCTGCCAACGGCAGTGCTCTCGGTGCGACGGCGCCTGGAGGGCCAGTACGCCGTGGCGGCGATCAGCGCCGCCGACCCGGGAACTGTCGTCGCCTTCCGCAACGGGCCACCTCTGGTGGTCGGCCTCGGCGAGGGCGAGAACATCGTCGCCTCCGACCCCGCAGCCGTGATCACGTTGACGCGCCGCTGCGTCCACCTCGAGGACGGCGACATGGCGGTCGTCACGGCGACGAGCCTGCGCATGTTCGATGCCGACGGGCGCCCGGTGGAGCGGCCGGTGGTGACGCTCGACTGGGAGCCCGGCGAGGTCGAGCGCGGCGGCTTTCGCCACTTCATGCTCAAGGAGATCCACGAGCAGCCCGGAGCCGTCTCCGAGACGCTGGCCGCGCTGCTGCCGCACGGCGGGCGGCCGTCGCTCGCCGGCCACGGCCTCGACGCCGCGCTGCTCGCCCGCTTCGACCGGGTGATGATCGTCGCCTGCGGCACCTCGTGGCACGCCGGCCTGGTGGCGAAGTTCTACCTCGAGCGGCTCGCCCGCATCCCGTGCGAGGTGCAGTACGCCTCCGAGTTCCGCTACCGCGAGCCGCTGGTCGGCCCGAGCACGCTGGTCATCGGCATCTCGCAGTCGGGTGAGACCGCCGACACCATCGCGGCGATGCGCCTCGCCAGGGAGCTCGGCGGCCACCTGGCGGCGGTGTGCAACGTGCGCGGCTCGCTGGCGACCCGCCTGGCCGATGCGACGCTGCTCACCCACGCCGGTCCCGAGATCGGCGTCGCCTCGACCAAGGCGTTCACCACGCAGCTCGTGGCGATGCTGGCGCTCGCACTGGCGCTGCGCGAGGCGCGCGGCGTCGGCGACGGCAACGGCCTGCTCGAACGCGCCCGCGCCCTGCCCTACGACCTGCAGACCGCGCTCGACCAGGCGACGACCATCGCCACCGTCGCCGAGGAGTTGCAGCACGCCACCAACGCCCTCTACCTCGGGCGCGGCGCCCTCTACCCGCTGGCGCTCGAGGGCGCCCTCAAGCTCAAGGAGATCTCCTATCTCCACGCCGAGGGGTACCCCGCCGGCGAGATGAAGCACGGCCCGATCGCGCTGCTCGACGAGAGCTTCCCGGTGATGGCGCTGTGCCCGCCCGGCGAGCTCGCCGAGAAGGTGCTCTCCAACATCCAGGAGGTGCGCGCCCGCAAGGCGCCCGTCTACGCGATCGGCGACCCTCACGACGAGCACCTGCGCGAGCTCGCCCGCGCCGTCATTCCGCTCCCCGCCCTGCCGTGGCCGCTCATGCCCATCGTCGCGGCGGTGCCGCTGCAACTCCTCGCCTACGAGGTCGCCGTCCGCCGCGGCTGCGACGTCGACCAGCCCCGCAACCTGGCCAAGAGCGTCACCGTGGAATAGGCGCCCCTCAGGCGCGGCAGCCCGTCCGTGCGCGACCGAGTTTGGGGGTGCGCCCTATACTGCGCGACATGGGGTTGCTGCGACCGAGAGTGGAGCGAAGGGGTGGGAAGCGGCTGTGGCGGCTGACCACGTTGGTGACCTGCCCGTACAACGGCCACCAGGTTGGGTGGTGCAAGGGGCTATGCGCGCCCATCGTCGGGGTCGGACACTGCGGCCGGCCGGCGCCGCACGCACTCCTGGGCCGCACCCAACTCGCCATCGCCGCGCATCTCGCGCTCCAGCCTGCCATCGCCGAGTAGCCTGGGATACCGCGGGCTGCCTGACACTCGTCTCTACGGCCCACGGATCACGGGCCACGGGCCACGGGCCACGGTACAATTCCTCCCCCGCACGCACTACCGACTGTGCGAGCACCCTTCGGAGGCCTGTTGGACCGCATCGAGACACTGCTTTCACAGCTCGACACCGAGCAGCGCCAGGCCGTCAGCCACGGCGAGGGGCCGCTGCTGGTCGTCGCGGGCGCGGGTTCCGGAAAAACGCGCGTGCTCACGTACCGCATCGCCTACCTGCTCGCCAAGGGGCTGGCGCAGTCGCATGAGGTGCTGGCGGTGACGTTCACCAACAAGGCGGCGCGGCAGATGGTCGAGCGCGTCGAGGCGTTGATCGGCGGCCGGCCGCAGGGCGGGTTCGTCGGCACCTTCCACCGTTTCGCGCTGCAGTTGCTGCGCAACCACCCGCGCGAGGCCGGCCTGCCGCAGCGCTTCGCGATCGCCGACGAGGACGACCAGCGGCGCACGCTCGAAGGCGTGCTCAAGCGCCTCGCGGTACCGACCGAGCGGTTGACGGCTCGCGCCGCACGCTCGCGCATCTCGGCGGCGAAGAACGCCCTGCTCTCGCCCAAGCAGACGGCGGCCGCGGCACGTACTCCCGACCAGATGCTGCTCGCCGAGGTGTTCGAGGGCTACCAGGCCGCCCTGACGAGCGCCGGGGCGGTCGACTTCGACGACATGCTGCTGCTCTCGGTCCGCCTGCTCGAGCAGGCGGAGGCGATCCGCAAGGGGCTCGCCGACCGCTTCCGCTGGGTGTTGGTCGACGAGTACCAGGACACCAACGAGGCGCAGGCGCGCCTGCTCAAGCTGCTCACCGGCAGGCACCCGAACCTCACGGTGGTCGGCGACGAGGACCAGTCGATCTACCGCTGGCGCGGGGCGCAGGTCGAAAACATCCTGCGCTTCGACCACACCTATCCCGGCGCCAAGGTCGTCACCCTCGGGCGCAACTACCGCTCCGCCGAGCCGATCCTGCGCGCCGCCGCGGCGGTGATCGCCAACAACACGCAGCGCCGCCCCAAGAAGCTGTCGTCTGAGGCCGGCGCCGGGGTGCCGGTCACCGCCTACCAGGCGTCCGACGAGGGCGACGAGGCGCGCTTCGTCGCCGAGGAGATCGACCGGCTGCGCGCCGAGGTGCGTCCGGGCGAGATGGCGGTGCTGTTCCGCATCAACGCCCAGTCGCGGCCGTTCGAGGCGGAGCTGGTGCGGCGCGCCATCCCGTACGTGGTGGTGGCGGGCACCCGCTTCTGGGAGCGCGCCGAGATCAAGGACGCGGTCGCCTACCTGCGGCTGCTCGTCGCGCCGGACGACACCCTCGCGTTCCGCCGCGCCGTCGCCGTCCCGCCGCGCGGGATCGGTGAGGCGACGATGGAGCTGCTCGAGCATGCCGCCGGGGAGTGGGGCGTGGCGCTGCCGGAAGCAGCGCGGCGGCTGCCCGCGACGCTGACCAACCGGGCGCGGCTGTCGCTGGAGAAGTTCTTCGGCCTGGTCGAGGAGCTGCGCGTCCAAGCCGGGACGCATCCGGTCGACGAGGTGGTCTCAGCGCTGCTCGACCGCTCCGGCCTCGCGGCGATGTACAGCGAGGCCAGCGAGGAGGACCGGGCGCGCCGCGCCAACCTCGACGAGCTGGTCACCGCCGCCGCCGAAGCCTCCGAGCGCGGTCTCGACCTCGCCGGCTTCATGGACGAGGTGGCCCTGGTCGCCGACGCCGACCTGCGCACCACCGGCGAGGCGGTGCAGTTGTCGACGCTGCACGCCGCCAAGGGGTTGGAGTTCGACGCCGTGTTCCTGGTGGGGATGGAGGACGGCCTGCTGCCGCTTCGCCGTGAGGACGCCAATTCCATGGAGGACCTCGAGGAGGAGCGGCGCCTGGCCTACGTTGGCATGACGCGCGCCCGCAAGCGCCTCTACCTCACCTCCGCCCGCATCCGCCGGTTGCACGGCAAGCAGATGCCCGGCCGGCTGTCGCCGTTCTTCCTCGAGGTGCCGCGCGACGTCGTCGTCGACCGCACCGCCGCCGCCGGCCGCGACCCCTTCCGCGCCGGGCTCCCGAGCCCGTCCGGTTCGTTCTCGGGCGGGTGGGGGAGCGGTCCCCGGTCCCCGGTCCCCGGTCCCCATCCTTCGGGCGGGCGGGAGCCCGGTCCCCGGTCCCCGGTCCCCGGTCCCCGCTCCTCTCACCCCGACGGCTGGCGCCCCGGCCTCAAGGTCCGCCACGCCTCATTCGGCAGCGGGGTGATCCTGCAGGTCCAGGGGACCGGCGCGCAGACCAAGCTGGTCGTCTACTTCGACCGCGCCGGCCGCAAGACGCTGATCCCCTCCCTCGCCAAGCTCGAGCGTGCCTGAGAAGAAAGCCGACAGCTCACAGTTTCGCCGCTCTCGCAGGTCATTATTCCGGTTGAGGGGAAGCTGCCGGCTGTGAGCCGTCAGTTGTCGGCTGTCCTACGGCCGTCGCGGACGACGACGCGGCCCGCCTTGACGACGTGGCGGACGAGGTTGACGCCGAAGTGGTAGACGAGGTGCTTCGCCGAGGGGGCGTCGAGAACGACGAGGTCGGCCTGCTTGCCCGGCTCGAGGCTGCCGACACGGTCGGCGCGGCCGAGCGCGGCGGCGGCGTTGAGGGTGGCGGCGACCAGCGCCTCCTCGCTGGTCAGTCCGGCGCCGAGGCAGCCGAGCGCCATGACCGCAGGCATCGACTCGGTGTGCGAGGAGCCCGGGTTGCAGTCGGAGGCGAGGGCTACGGGAACGCCCGCGTTGATGAGCGTACGAACCGGGGCGTAGCGGTCGCGCAGGAAGAACGAGACGCCGGGCAGCGCGACGGCGACCACGCCGGCGGCCGCCAGTGCCGCTATCCCGATGTCGGAGACGTGCAGCAGGTGCGACGCCGACGCGGCACCCAGCTCGGCTGCCAGCTCGGCGCCGCCGAGGTCGGTCAGCTCATCGGCGTGCAGGTGGATGCGCCATCCGTGGCGGCCGGCGTCGGCCAGCAGGCGGCGGGTCTGAGCCGGGGAGAACACCCCCGTCTCGCAGAAGACGTCGACCGCCTCCGCCAGATGCTCATGCGCAATCGCGGGGTAGATCTCGGCGACGACGTGGTTCACGTAGCCATCGGCATCCAGGCGCCACTCCGGCGGTACCTCGTGTCCCGGCATCGCCGTCGGCGCGACCTCGACAGGGTGCCGCGCCGCCGCTTCGCGGAGCACGCGCAACTGCTTGAGCTCGTTGTCGCGATCCAGCCCGTACCCCGACTTCGCCTCCGTGGTCGTGGTGCCGGAGAGGAGCTGGCGGTCGAGGCGGGCGAGGGTGAGCGCGAGCAGCTCCTCGTCGCTCGCACGCCGCGTCGCGGCCATGGTGGCGACGATGCCGCCGCCCGACGCTGCGATCTCGGCGTACGTCTCGCCCTGCAGCCGGCGGTCGAACTCGTCTTCACGATAGCCGGCAAAAGGCAGGTGGGTGTGCGGGTCGACGAAGCCGGGGACGACACAACCGCCGGCGGCATCGAGCATCTCGTCCGGGAGCGGGAACCGGGAATCATGCTCCTTGCGGTCGCCGACGAAGACGACGGATCGTCCTTCGCACCGCACCACGGCGTTGGGCAGGAGTGCCAGAGCGCCTTGAGATCGGCCTGCGCACGCCCGCGTGCCGCGCGGGGTGGCGACCTGCTTGGCGCCGCTGACCAGGAGGCTCAACCTTCGCGCTTCTCCCGCGAGCGTGGCCGCAGCACGGCGACGGTGGGGACCTCGCTCTCACGCTGCTCGACGTTCTCGTCGTCGCGGGCGGCGCCGGCGAGCAGCTCGGCGAGGCGCTTGAGGTCGGCGCGGGCGCCGCGGCGGCGGCTGCGCAACTGACCGGTCACGACCTCGATGTTCTCGGCGCGACGGGTCGCCTCCTCGAGGATGCGGTCGGCGAGCGTCTGCGTCTCGCTGACGATGCGCTGCGCCTCGGCCTCGGCGCGGGCGACCGTCGCCTCGGCGGTGCGCTCGGCAGCGGAGAGCGCCTGGTTGAGCGCGTCGGCGCGCTCCTTGTACTCCTCGACCTCGCGGGTCAGGCGCGCCACCTGGGCTCGCAGCTCGCCCCGCGTTCTCGCGTCATCCTCAAACTGCTCTGCTAGTTGCGAGAGAAACTCGCGAACCGCGTCGGGGTCGAACCCCTGTAGGCGCCGCGGGAACGTGGCGCGCTGGATCTCCAAAGGGGTCAGGCGGTTCATTGCAGTGCCTCCGGCGCGATACAGCTTACCACGGTGTCACAAGGGGTCGTGTGCCTTGCGTCACCTTGTAGTCACGCGCTCGCCGAAGATCACCCGACCGAGACGCACGATCGTAGCGCCTTCCTCGGCCGCCACCTCGAAGTCCTCGCTCATCCCCATCGAGATCTCGAGGCGCGGGTCCAGCCGGACAGCCATCTCGCGGAGGCGGGCGAAGTAGGGCCGCGAGCGCTCGGGGTCCGGATCGTACGGCGGTACTGCCATGACGCCGGCCAGGCGCAGGTGCGGGCAGCGGGATGCGAGGTGCGCGACAAGGGCGGGCGCCTGCGCCGGCAGCACCCCGCTCTTTTGCGGCTCGCCGCCGATGTTGACCTCGATGAACACCGGGAACGCTTGGCCTCCCGGCGCGAGGAGGGCTTCCAGCCGATCCGCAAGCTCGCTGCGATCGATGGTCTCGACGAGGTCGAACACGTCGAGCGCGACCTTCGCCTTGTTGCGCTGCAGCGGACCGATCAGGTGCCACGGCAGCGGCGCGTCGAGCAGCGGCCGTTTCGCCTCGGCCTCCTGGACGCGGTTCTCGCCGATCGCGTCAACGCCGGCCGCGATCGCCTGGGCGACCGCGGCAACCGGCTGCGTCTTGCTCGCCGCGACGATGCGAACGTCGGTCGCCGGCCGGCCCGCCCGCGCGCACGCCGCCGCGATCCGCTCCCGCGCCGCGGCCACGTTCCCCGCGATCGTCACGGTCGCTCCTCACGGCCGCGGTGCCGAGGGCTGTTCCGGTCCCCGGTCCCCGGTCCCCGGTCCCCGTTCCTCACGCCAGTCCCTTCGGCCTCGGCAGCGTCGACTCCTTCGTGTCCATCGCCAGGTTGGCGAGCCGATCGGCCTCCGCGTTGGCCGCGCGCGGTACGTGACGGACCGCGAAGCGCTTGAACGAGCGGGTGAGCTGCTGCGCCGCCAGCCACAGGCGCTGCAGGTGCGGCTGCTTGACGCGGTAAGCCCCGGTCATCTGGTTGACCAGCAGCTCCGAGTCGGAGTGCACCAGGATCTCGGTCACTCCCACGGCCAGGGCGCGCTCGAGCGCGGCCAGCAGACCGGTGTACTCGGCGACGTTGTTGGTGGCCCGGCCGAGGAAGAGGTAGTGCTCCTCGCGGGCACCCCCGAGGTCGAGGACGACTCCGCACCCGGCCTCGCCGGGATTGCCCCGCGAGCCGCCGTCGACCCACGCCATCGCCTTCATGGTCGCGGTCTTGAGTGGGCGGGAGCGCCGTCAGCCGTCAGATTTCGGTTGTCGGGTTTCACGTGAACTGCTCGGGGTCATAGAGCAGGCGGCGGCAGGCGTCACAGTGCTGCAGGGAGTCGACGGCGCGGACGACCTGAACGATCGCCGGCCGCAGCTCCGCGTGGCAGGCGGAGCAGGAGCTCCCCTCCATCGGCACCACTGCGAGCGGTCGGCGGGAGACCCACAGCTTCTTGAAGCGCTCCACGGAGGTCTTGCCGATCCGAATCTGCACCTCCCGGAGGCTGCGCTCGACGTCGACGAGCTCGAGGTCGGCGGCCTTGCGTCGGACCTCCCACGCCGCCTCGGACTGCTCGCGAGCGGCGCGCTCGTCGGGGGTCTCCTGGTCGAGCTCGGCGATGCTCCGCTCGAGTCGCTCGAGCTCCTCCATGACCTCGATAAGCCGGTCGTCCTTGGCTTTGAGCTGCACCTCGACGTGGTCGAGCTCGCTGACCACCGCCGCCAATTGCTTCATGTTGGTGACCATGCTCTTCTGTTTGCGGAAGTGCTCGCGCTCCTCGCGCAGCGCCTCGGCGTCCCTCTGGAGGACGACCTGTTCCTTGGCGAGCGACTCGCGACGCTGCTGCGCGGCGGTCAGCGACTCCCGGCGCTCGGAGAACCGGGCCCGCAAGGCGGTGAGCTCGTCGGGCGGAATCTCGCGCTCCCGCTGCAGCGCGATCCGCCGTTGGAGCAGGCGCTGCAGCGCGACGAATCCAGCCAGTTCCTCCCGTGCTGTCACCGCACCTCCCGGGCCGTCCGCTCGGCGTCGGGCGCCGAGTGCACTCATTTCGTCCTGGTGGGTCCACCAGGATTCGAACCTGGGACCTACCGGTTATGAGCCGGCAGCTCTCACCGCTGAGCTATGGACCCAGCAGCCGCGAATTGTAGGCCGTGTTGAGACTTGAGGCAAGCGAATGAGACGACGGGGACCGGGGACCGGGCACCGGGCACCGAAAGACACACGGTCCGCGGTACCCGGTCCCCGGTCCCCTGCCTCTCAGCCGATGATGTCGAGGTAGGGTTTGAGCAGCTTCGCCCGCGACGGGTGGCGCAGCTTGCGCAGCGCCTTCGACTCGATCTGGCGGATGCGCTCGCGCGTCACGTTGAACGCCTTGCCGACCTCCTCGAGGGTGTGCTCGGTGCCGTCGCCGATGCCGAAGCGGCGGCGCAGCACCTCGGCCTCGCGCGGCGTCAGCGTGCGCAGCACCCCCTCGGCTTGGCTCTTCAGGCTGGCGGCAATCACCGCGTCGATCGGGGAGACCGCGGTGCGGTCCTCGACGAAGTCACCGAGGTGCGAGTCCTCCTCCTCACCGATCGGGGTCTCGAGAGAGATCGGCTCCTGGGCGATCTTCATGATCTTGCGAACCTTGAAGACCGGGATCTCCATCTTCTCGGCCACCTCTTCGGCGGTCGGCTCACGCCCCAGTTCCTGTACGAGCTGGCGCTGCGTGCGGGTGAGCTTGTTGATCGTCTCGATCATATGCACCGGGATGCGGATGGTGCGTGCCTGGTCGGCGATCGCCCGCGTGATCGCCTGGCGGATCCACCAGGTGGCGTAGGTCGAGAACTTGTAGCCGCGGCGGTACTCGAACTTGTCGACCGCCTTCATCAGGCCGATGTTTCCCTCCTGGATGAGGTCGAGGAACTGCAGCCCGCGATTGGTGTACTTCTTGGCGATCGACACCACGAGGCGGAGGTTGGCGACAATCAGCTCCTGCTTTGCATCGTCGGTCTCGAGCTCGCCGGCGCGGATCTCACTGATCACGCGGCGGAGCTCCTCGTAGGGCACGCCGAAGCGGTCCTCGATGGTGCCGAGCTCCTTCTTGTAGCGCTTGACGCGGTCCTCATAGAAGGACCGCCGCTCGGCGTTGCGCTCGGTCTTGAGCCGCGCA
Organism: uncultured Acidobacteriota bacterium; assembly: GCA_963725705.1. Taxonomy (GTDB): domain Bacteria; phylum Acidobacteriota; class Thermoanaerobaculia; order Thermoanaerobaculales; family Thermoanaerobaculaceae; genus CAVRZJ01. Next base: position 318,901 of record CAVRZJ010000006.1, read on the forward strand.
TCGTCCTTGCGGATGGTGGTGATCGGGATCGAGAACTGCCTCTCCACCTCGCCGAGGAAGCTGAGCAGCCGGTTGCGGGTAGTCGTGGTGAAGTCGGTGGAGCGCACCTCGACCGAGACCTGTCCTGCGAGGGCGTCGATCTGCTGCAGCAGCTCGTCGCCGCGCCGGCTGTTCTTCTTGCAGCGGCGGAGGCGATCCTTGAGGCCCTTCACCTGGTCGTCAAGATCGCGGATGCGCGAGAACAGCCGCAACGCTTCGGCAACCCGCGAGCGACCCCGCTCGTCGAGCTCGTTGGAGAGCCCGGACAGGATGTCGCGCATCATGCGGCGGTCACGCCGGGCCATCTCGTTGGCGCGCAGGAACAGCTCGAGGATGTGCGGGCTGGAGGCGAGCGCGCAGAACACCCGCGCCTCGCCCGACTCGATGCGCCGGGCGATCCCCACCTCGCCCATGCGGTCGAGCAGCTTGACCGTGCCCATCTCGCGCAGGTACATGCGCACGGGGTCGTTGGTCTTCTCGAGAAGGGCGGGGTCGACCATTGTCGTGCCGGGGACCGCCTCGGTGGTCTCCTGGCGCTCGCCGGTGTTGTCGTCCTCGAGCGTGATCAGCTTCTCCTGGCTGTCGATGATCTCGATGTCGTTCTCGGTGAAGCGGAGGTAGATTTCGTCGAGGTCCTCGGGCGCCGACGAGATCTCCTCGGGCAGCACCTCGAGGATCTCGTCGACGAGCACGAAGCCGCGCTCGCGGCCGAGGTTGAGCAGGCGGCCGAGCTCGAGGTACTTCTCCTCGATCGGCAGGGCGGCCGTGTCGCGCTTCGGGACGTCTGCCGAAACCACCTGCTCGGTCGCGGCCCGCTCGGCCTTCTTGGTGGCCCGTTCGACCTTCTTTGTGGGCCGCTCGACCTTCTTTGTGGGCTGCTCGGTCTTCTCTACGGGCCGCTCGGCCTTCTTGGGGGGCTGCACAGCCTTCTTCACGGGCAGCTCGGCCTTCTTGGGGGGCTGCACAGCCTTCTTTACGGGAAGCTCGGCCTTCTTGGTGGGCTGCACAGCCTTCTTTACGGGCAGCTCAGCCTTCTTGGTGGGCGGCTCAGCCTTTTTTGCGGCCCGCTCGACCTTCTTGGTGGGCTGCACAGCCTTCTTTACGGGAAGCTCGGCCTTCTTGGTGGGCTGCACAGCCTTCCTTGCGGGCAGCTCGGCCTTCTTGGTGGGTCGCTCGACCTTCTTTGCGGGCCGCTCGACCGTCTTTACGGACGGTTCGACCTTCTTGGCGGGCCGCTCGGTCTTCCTTACGGAGGGCTCGACCTTCTTTATGGAGGGCTCGGCCTTCTTGGCGGGCCGCGCAGCCTTCTTTACGGGCCGTTCGGTTTTCTTAGGAGCTGCTGCTTCTCGCGCAGCAGTTGCGCGAGGCTTTCGCTCAGTCCTTGTCTGTCGGCTCGCTGGATTTGTTGGTTGAGCGCCGCGAGCCTTCTTTGTCGATGTTTTTCCCAAAGTTCCCTCAATTCAAGGTGTACTTGCCCCGTCCGGGGCACCTCATGCTCAAGCGCAGCGAGGACCCGCCGCACCTCACGATCCTCAATGTCGGACGTGAGGGCGGAAATTTCAAGGGTATCCCCGCGGCTGGCCCGCTCGGCGAGCGCGGCCAGCACGGCCCGGGTCACCGGATGGTCGATGGCGTCGAGGGGGATTTCGGCGAGAAATGCGGCCCGCTGCTCGACCGGGAGGTCGAGCAAGAGCGCGCGCAGGATTGCCGCCTCCCCCGGCGGTGGCAGCTCGGCGGCGGTCGCCGTGGCGCTGCTGACGCGCATTGTCTCCGCCTCGCCGAGCTCCTCGAGGCGCAGGCCGGTCGCGTAGGCCAGACTCTCCTTCATCAGCGCGCGCCGGACCGTATCCGGGCAGGCGTTGATCACCGCCATTGCCTGGCCGAGGTTGCGGCGGCGTTCGTCGCGGGTCGTGCCGATCTCGCCGAGGAGGAACTCGGTCGGCGTCGCCGCCGCATCGAGGAGGGCGAGAAAGCCGTCCCGGCCGCGGGCGCGCACGACGTCGTCGGGATCCTGCCCATCGGGGAGGAGCACGACGCTGACCTCGAGGTTGGCGCCGAGCAACGTCCGCAGCGCGGTCACCGCGGCCTTGCGCCCGGCGCTGTCGCCGTCGTAGCAGACGACGACGCGCGGCACCTTGCGCGCCAGCTCCTTGGCATGGTGCTCGGAGAGCGCGGTGCCGAGGGTGGCCACGGCGTCCTCGATGCCCGCCTGGTGCAGGGCCAGACAGTCGAAGTACCCCTCGACGACGATCGCGCGGTTGCTCTGCACGAATGCACGCTGCGCCCGGTCCTCGGCGAACAGGACGTGGCCCTTGGAGAACAGCGGCGTCTCCGGGGAGTTGAGGTACTTGGGGTTCTCGTCGCCGAGGGCGCGACCGCCGAACGCCACGAGTTTGCCGCGCGCCAGCCGGATCGGGATGGTGACGCGATCGCGGAACCGGTCCCACACCCGTCCCTGCTCGCCCTCGACGGCGACGCCCGCCTCGATCAACAGGCGCTCCGGGAACCTCTGGTGCATCGAGTCGTAGAGCGCGCGCCACTCGGCAGGTGCGTAGCCGATCCCGAATGCCGAGGCGAACTCCATCGAGATCCCGCGGCGCTCGAGGAACGCACGCGGGCGATCCTCACCGAGGCGCTTGCTGAAGAACGCCTGCGCCGCGTCGATCACGTCACCAAGGCGTGTCTGCTCGTCCTGGCGCCGCCGGCTCTCCGGCGAAGCGGGCGGGAGCTCGACACCGAACCGCTCCGCCAGGCGCTCGACCGCCTCGGCGAACGACAGCCGCTCGACCTCCATCACGAAATCGATGACGTCACCACCGCGCTTGCAGCCGAAGCAGTAGTACGTCCCCTTGTCGCGCGACACCGAGAACGAGGGCGTGCGCTCGCCGTGGAACGGGCACAAGCCGAGGTAGTTGCGGCCGCTCTTCTTGAGCGTCAGGATCTCGGAGATGACGGCAACGATGTCGGCCGCCTCCCGCAGGCGGGCGAGCACCGGTCGCGACAGGTCGTACTGACTCACTTCCCCCCTCCCACCCCGGGGACCGGGGACCGGGAACCGGGTACCGAAGGACGCACCATGGCCGCATCAGGCAGTCGCTGTCTGTCGCTGCCCCGGTCTCCGGTCCCCGGTCCCCGGTCCCCTTCCTGCTTCATTCGAGGTCCGCTTCGGTGACGCCGGTGCCGCCGCGAAACTGCGGCGGGTGAGCGAACGACGCGACCGACGGATGCTTGCCAAGATACTCCCGTACCAGCCGGCGTAGAGCTCCCGAACCGTGCCCGTGGACGATCCGTACGCGCTTCACGCCGCCCATCAACGCCCGGTCGAGGAAGCGCTCGAGCTGGTCGCGGGCCTCCTCCTGGTCGAGCCCGATGAGCTTGAGCTCACTCGCCGCCGACTCGCTGTCCGCGGTGACGGCGAGGTCGACCGGCGGCCTCGCGACCGGGGCCGCCAGCAGCTCGCACGCCGTGGCCTCGACCCACACCCGCTTGCTGCCGACCACCACCTCGACTCGGTTTCCGGCCAGGCTCTTGACGATGCCGTCGCCGCGCACATCGCGGAGGCGAACCGCGGCCCCGGGTGCGAGGGTGGGTGCCTGGGGCGCAGCCGCCACCTCGTCCTCGAGGTCGAGGGCGACGCGGCGCAACGCTGCGACCCGCTTCTTGTTCGGGATCTCACCGCGCTCCCGGGCCAGGTGCAGCTCGGCGAGGGCGGCGCGGAGCTGCTCGTCGGCGCGCGCTCGCAGCCGCTCGCGCTCGACGCCGAGACGCTGACGAAGCGCCTCACGCTCGCTCTCGAGCCGACGCTGCACCGCCTCCGCGGCACCGCGGGCGTCGGCGGCGGCGAGCTCGAGGTCGGCGAGCCGCTCCCGCTCGTGCGTCAGACGCTCCGTCTCCTCCGCGAGCCTGGCGAGGTGCGTGTCGAGCGCGAGGAACGACTGTGAGATCAGCGAGCGGGCACGCTCGAGAATCGCCTCCGGGATACCGCAGGACCGTGCGATCGCGAGTCCACGGGAGCGGCCCGGCGTGCCCATCTGCAGCCTGTAGGTCGGGCGGCCGCTCCTCTCGTCGTAACCCATGGCGGCGTTGAGCGCGCCCGGGAGCTGCTCGACGTGTGCGGCAACGGTGGTCAGGTGCGCGGTGGCGAGCGTCCAGCAGCGGCGCCGCGACAGCTCCTCGAGCAGCGCGGCGGCGAGCGCCGCACCCTCCTCGGGGTCGGTGCCCGAACCGAGCTCGTCGTAGAGCACCAGCGTACCGGCGTTCGCGCTGGCAAGCAGCGCGGCGGTGGCGCGCATGGCGGCGGAGAACGTCGACAGGTCGGAGAGCAGGTCCTGCTCGTCGCCGACGTGGCACCACACGCCGGTCAGCTCGGGCAGAGCACTCTCCGCGTCCGCGAGCACCGGGATGCCGGTCTGCGCCATCAGGGCGGTGAGGCCGAGCGTCTTGAGGGCGACGGTCTTGCCGCCGGCGTTGGGGCCGGACAGGAGGACGACGCGCGCGCCCTCCGGGAAGTCGAGGTCGAGCGGCACGACCGGGCTGGTGTTGCCCGGCTCACCGAGCACCTCCTCGCGCAGCGGCGCGAGCGCCGGCTCGAGCAGCACGTGGCGGCCTCCGATCAGGCGGACGCGCTTGCCGCCGGCCGGTGGCAGCAGCACGCCGCCGACCACCTGGCCGAACAACACGCGCGCCTGGAAAGCGTCGAGCGTGGCGAGCGTGCGCGCCGCGGCGAGCAGCTCGTCGCGGTGGCGGGCGAACGCCGCGGCGATCTCGAGGAGGATCCGTTCCTCCTCCTGGCGGGCGCGCGCCGTCGCTTCGGCCAGGGCGTTGTTCAGCTCGACGACGGCGAACGGCTCGACGAACACCGTCGCTCCTGAAGATGAGACGTCGAGGACCAGGCCGGAGACGGTCGCCCGGTCGCCGACCGGCACGGGGACGCAGTAGCGCTCGCGCCGCACCGTGAATGGCGCAGCGAGCTGACGGTGGGTGCGCCGGAGGTCGTCGAGCCCGGCGACAATAGCGTGGCGGCTGCGCTCCCGCGCGGCGCGCGCCTGAGCGAGCGCCGGGCTCGCGGTGTCCAGGATCTCACCGTCGGGCGCGAGCCGCTGCTCGCAAAACGCCAGCAGCGGCTCGAGCAGTGGGAGGGCAGCGGCCAGCCGCGCCAGCGGTCCCTCCGCCGCAGCGCCGGCGAGCACCGCACCGCGGGTGTCGACGACGCAACGCACCAGAGTGACGATGTGCGCGAGGTCTCCAGCGGCCGCCGGCAGCGCGGGGCCGTCGAGGAGCGCGGCGGCGTCCAGCCCGGCAAACCCCAGGCTGCCAGAAACCGCGATGAGGCGTTGCATCTCGCCGGCGAGCAGAAAAGCCTGCGACCCCTCTCCGGGTGAGAACCGGAGAGGGGTCGCGAGCACTTCATCACTTCCCCACTCGCTCCTGGCGAACGAGCCGACCAACTGAAGCACTCGATCGAACTCGACCGCCGTAAAGCTCGAAGTCACGGGAGTCTGACCTACAGCAGCCCTGCCTTTCGCTGCTGCGAGAGCTTTCGCAGCATCTTCTTGCGGGCTTGCACCAGCTTCCGCTTGCGCTTCACGCTCGGTTTTTCGTAGTACTGCCGTTTCTTGATCTCCGAGAGGATGCCGGCCTTCTCACACTTCCGCTTGAAGCGACGCAGCGCCTGCTCGAACGATTCGTTGTCCCGTACATGCACCACGGGCATCGGATGACCTCACCCCCCATCCGCGCACGATTACCTACCCGAAAGGGCCTCGGGAACGGCAGCGCGAAAAAGGATCCTGATGTTACCAGCCTTGTTGTGGTGAGGTCAAGGTGGTCAGCTACTCGCTGCCCATGACGTCCCACTTCCAGGCGTAGAGCCTCTCGCGGTCGTCGAAGTAGAGTGCGGTCACGGAGTTCTCCTCGCTGCCGTACAGCCAACTGGTGACCATCTTGCCCCCGACCTCGGTCTGGTGCACGTTGCCCGAGAACGGCACGCCGACCAGGGTCTTGACCTCCGCGGGGGTCATGCCCGTGGCGAGTTGGGCGAAACGGGCCCTGGTGACGACGCGGAACTCCTGGGCGCGGCGGAGAGCGTCGGCGAGCACCGCTGGCGGAGCGGTGTGCCCGTCGTCGAAGTAGCCTCGGGCGGTCTCGAGCAGGTCGACGGCTCGCCGGTAGTCACCCGACTGGTCGATGACGTCCCGGGCGTAGCGCACCGCGCTCGCGGCGTACAGGGTCATGGCGGAAAGCGTCTCCGCGCTGCCTGGCCGGGTGCGCAGCGAGACGTTGAGAAAACCGGTGAGCGCCGTCTGGTCGGCGCCGTAGGCTGTGTCGAAGGCTGCCCGGGCCTGCGTCAACCGGTGCTCCAACTCGCTGCGGCGCGCGGCCTCCGCCGGTGTCGGGTGCGCATTGGCATCCATCCGTGCGGCCTCGGCGCACAGCGAGTCGAGGTGGTCCCAGGCGCGGAGCAGATTCGTGCGGAGGATCTCGACGCGGGTGATGCTGGCAGCGTCGATCGGGGGATCCGCTACCTCGGACCTGCCCGAACACGACAGGACCACGCTCGCCACGACGGCGGCAATCGTCCAAGCGAACGGGTGCGCTGCTCGGTCCATTCTGTCCCGCCGTGAAGGTAGCAAAGGGCGACGCAGGCCGGCAAGCAGCGATTTCCTTGACACGCTTTGTGCTGCTTGCGGATAATGCGAAGTTGACCAGGGTATAGTCTCGGGAGGCAACCATGGACGAACACGAAGCGATCATTGCCGATCTGGTGGGAGTTCGGGAGCGCGCGGCGGCGCTGATCAAGGCAAAACTCGAGGCGGTGATCCACGAGGTGGAGGAGACGACCGCCCGGACGATCGCCGAGATCGGCACGGTGATCCCACCGGATCTCGATGTCCTCTTTCCACTTGCCGCCCTTCCCGAGCGGCTCGCCGGCCTCACCAGGCCGGTGCTGGCCGCCACCCCGACGCTCGACTGCTTACGCAGCCTCGACCGGGGGCGCGCCCAGTCCGAGGTTCTCCAGGAGCTGCTGCGCCAGCTCGAACCGTGGTGCGGCCCGCGGGCGATCGTGGTGTTCCGCGACGGCTTCGTGGTCGGCTGGAGCGGCGCCGGGTTCACCGAGGAGGACCCGGTGCGCGGCTGGCGCGGGCCGGTCGTCGACTCGCAGGCGTTCAAGAAGGTCTCCGAGGGTGTGCCGGTGCGGGTGGCGGTCAGCGACGACAAGCTGCTCTCGGCATGGCTCCCGGTCGCCGACGGCGGCGCCATCATCGTGCCGGTGTCGCTCCGCGGAAAGGTCGTCGGCGGCCTGCTAGCGCTCGCCGGCGAGCGCCCGGTAATCGCCGAGACAGTCCAGCTCTTCGCGTACCTGACCGGGCTCCTGCTCGAGACCTTGACGGTGAGGCCGACATCGCCCACGCCGGCGCTCATCGACCCGATCGAGATCCTTGCCGAGGAGCCTCCGGAGGTCGAGGAGGTCGGGATCGAGGAGCTGCCGTTTGCCACGCCGACGCCTGCCCCGGCGCCAGCGCCCGCACCCGTGCTCATCCCCGCCCCGGCGCCGGCTCCGGTGGTCCATGCCGCGCCGCCGGCTCCGGCCGCACCCGAGCCTCCGGCTCCGGCGATGCCCGAGGTCCCGGCCGGCCACGACGCGGGGGCAACGGTTCAGGTCAAGGTCCCAGTGACCCCGGTGGTGCCGACCCGCGCCCCGGAGGAGGATCGCAAGCACGAGGAGGCGCGCCGCTTCGCGCGCCTGCTGGTGTCCGAGATTCGCCTCTACAACGAGCAGGCCGTGCAGGACGGCCGCACCGCTCGCGACATCTACAACCGTCTCAAGGAGGACATCGACCGCTCGCGGGAGATGTACGAGCAGCGGGTGCCTGCCGATGTCCGCTCCGGCTCCAACTACTTCTACGATGAGCTGGTGCGCATCCTCGCCGACGGAGACCCTGACGCCCTCGGTCTCTAGGGCTGCCCGTTGCCCGTTGTCGCCTGCCCGAACGGGGATCCCGGGCGTGTCGCTCGGCCGGACCCTCAGGAACAGATAACGACCGCGAGCGGGCGAGGCCTCGCCTGCGCAGCGCGGATGCTGCTCGCCCTCGCGGCCGTGGTGCACGCCGGCTGCCGTGCGGGGGAGCCTCCGTCGCTCGCCCGAGCGCAAGCGGCCCGGGGCGACGCGCGGACGCTGGCCCGTGCCTTCCTCGACGCGGCAATGAACGGCAGGGCGGAGGAGCGGTCGCGTGCCGCCCTCCTCTGGGGGTTGTACGCCTGCGAGGTGCCATCACCACGGTCGGCGCTGCGCGCCTTCGCCATCGCCGCGCCCGCCGGCGGCCGCGGTCGGCTGGCGGTACGGCGCCTCGAGGAGGCGCTGCTGCGAGCGCCTGCCGACGCGTCGGTGTGGCTGCAGGCGGGCGCGGCGCCGTGGCTGCCCGCCGAGAACAGGCAACGCTTCCGGGTCCGCGCCGCCGAGCTCTTGGTCGTGCAGGGCGCAGCGGCGGAGGCCGTACATGCGCTGCCGCCGCTCGAGTCTCTGGCACCGGCCGAGCGCGGTCGTGCCCTGGCGGTGCTTGCCTCGGTGCCGGTCGGCGGCGCGGCTGCGAAACGAACTTTGGCGATCGAGTTCCCACAGCAGTTCGCGGCCACCTTCCCGCGCGACAGCGGCGCCGAGCTGGAGAAGACCTTCACCCCCATCGACTGGGCGCGGCGCGCCGCCGCGCTGCTCGGGGCCGGAGACGCCGACGACGCGCTGCGGGCGGCGCGCCGCGCCGGCTCGACGGCAGCGCTGACTGCCGCACGCGCCGCCGTTCGTCTCCGCCACCCGAGCGAGGCGATCGCGTGGACCGATCGGCTGCCCAGTGGCAGCGTCGACGGAGCGTTGGAGCGCGCCGAGGCGCTCCGCCAGCTCGCCTGGAACGACTCCGGAGACGCCAGACGGCTGGGATTCAGCCGGCTGCTCGCGGCGGCGGGAAGCGCCCGCCGGCTGGCGGCCGGCGACGCCGGCAAGACGGCGCGCGCCGACCTGCTGGCCGCGGAGGCATTGACCGAGCTTGGCCGGCTCGGCGACGCGGCGGCGGCGCTCGAGCGCAGCGTCGACAAGGCCCTCCCGCGCTGGGAGTGGGTGTGGCGACGACTCGTCATGCTGGCGGCGCAGCGCCGGGGCCCGGCGATAGCGGCAAGCGTCGCCGAGCCGTCGGCCAGCACGCGGGTCAGGCACACCGTCATCTTCTGGCGAGCGCGGCGGGCGGCGCGCGACGGCGATACGAGGGCACTGCGCGAGCTGGCCTCCGGCGGTTTCCCGGATCTTCCCGCACTCTGGGCGGCCCGCGAGCTGCACGCGGGCGGCGTCACGGTCACGCTGACCGATGTCGCGCCGCCGCCGCCGGCGCCGCCCGCGTGGACCGGGGACCTGCTGGCGGTCGGCCGGGTGTCGGACGTGGTGGTGGCATGGCGCGCCGAGCTCGAGACGAGCAGCATCGGCGGCCCCGAGTGGCTCGGCCTGGTGCGGCTCGCGGAGCTGCCGCCCATGGACGCGATCCCACTGCTGGTACGCGGCGAGCCGCGGCTGCTCAGCGGCCCGTGGACCGGTCTGCCGCGCGAGCTCCTCGAGCGCTACCTGCCGCTGCCGTTGCGTGCCGAGGTGGAGTCGGCGGCGCGCCAAAGCGGCGTGCCGCCATGGCTGCTGGCCGGGCTGGTGCGCCACGAGTCGGCGTGGAACCCGCGCGCCCGCTCAGCCGCCGGCGCCGTCGGCCTCGCCCAGGTGCTCCCGGCCACCGGGATGGAGAAGAGCCGCCAGCTCGGTCTTCGCCTGGCGTCGAACGCCGACGTGCTCGACCCCACCACCAACCTGCGGCTCGGCGCCGCACTGTTGGCCGACTGGCGGCGCTCGTTCGCCGGCTCGTGGACCGCCGCGCTGGCCGCCTACAACGGTGGCGAACGGCGTGTGCGCGAGATCTGGCAGCAGGCGGGCGCCAGCGACGGGCCGAGCTTCGTCGAGGCGCTCGAGGTGCCGGAGACCTGGGACTACGTGCACCGCGTCGTCCTGCTCGCGGAGGGTTACCGGGTGCTGTACTGGCCGGACGGGAGGCCGTACCCATGGACGTGATCGAGGTGACCTCGCAGCGCCGCCGCCAGCTCGTCGACGTCACCAGCTTCGTCCAGGAGTCGGTGGCGGCCGCCGGCGTGACGGAAGGGTTGTGCCACGTCTGCGTGCCGCACACCACCGCCGCGGTGACGCTCAACGAGAACGCCGATCCGGCGGTGGCCGAAGACCTCCTGCGCGCGCTCGAGGCCTTGGTGCCGAAGGTTGCATGGCGCCACGCCGAGGGCAACTCCGATGCCCACCTGCTCTCCAGCCTCGTCGGCCCGTCAGTGTCCATCCCGATCAGCAACGGTGAGCTCGCCTTCGGCCGCTGGCAGGCGATCTATCTCCTCGAGCTCGACGGCCCGCGCAAGCGCGAGCTGTGGGTGACCTGCCTGCGCGCCTAAGGAGCCTGTCGGGGAAACGGGGTGGGCCCTCCCTGTTTTCCCGACAGGCTCCTAAGCGCCGGTCAGCTCGGCCTCGCGCTCGCCGATGGCCGCGCGGTACGCGGCCTCCAGCCGGATGGCGCGCATCTCCATCGAGAACTCGCTGTGCACTCGCGACCGGGCGGCCACGCCGAGGCGGGAGGCGGTCTCGCCGTCGCGCAGCAGCCGAACGACCGCCGCCGCCAGTGTCGGCACGTCGCGGGGCGGCACGAGGAGGCCGGAGACGCCGTCCTCGACCAGGTCGGCGTTGCCGCCGACGTCGGTTGCCACCACCGGCCGGCTCAGCGCCATCGCCTCCCTGACCACGCCAGACACGGCAGTGCCGGCCCACGACGGGTCGATGACGACGTCGCACGCGGCGAGGAGGTCGGGAAGGTCGGCGGTCACCAGGGTGACGATCACATGGCCAGCGAGCCCGATCTCGGCGACGAGCTCGTAGACCTGGCGGCGCTGCCGCTCGGAGGTGCAGCCGACGAGTAGCAGGTGCGCCTCGGGAATCGCGGTGCGGATGGCGGCGAGCGCGGCAAGCGCGTGCTTCCATCCCTTCCATTCCCTGACCCCGACATGACCGACCAGACGCGCCGATTCGGGAACACCGTGCTCGGCGCGCACCCGACGAGGCCGCGTCCTGGCGGGGTCGAAGCGCTCCAGGTCGACGCTGCCAGGGACCACCACCACCTTCTCGGGCGGCAACTTGGCGGCGGCGAGGAGAACATCGCGGATCGGCCGACTGGTGGCGACGACTCTGTGCACGCGCGCCGAGCGCAGCGCCTGCACGAGGATCTGGCGCGGCCGGAACGACGTGGCGCGGTTGGCGACGAGCGCGAAGCGAGCGCCGAGCGTCGCGGCGCCGAGGGCGACGCCGAGCGACACGCCACAGTGCACGTGCACGACGTCGATCGCCTGCTCCGCGACGAGCTCGGCAACGTGCCGCATCGAACCCACGTCGAGCGGGTGGCGCAGCTTCAGGGGAAGGTAGGGGATGGCGAGCGCGGCGCAGCGGCGTGCCACCTCGGCGTCGCTGCGCGTGAGGACGCAGACGAAGTTCCCACGCACGGCGAGCCCCTGCGCCGCCTCGAGCATCTGCTCGCGAGAACCGCTCGAAAGCGTGGTGCGGTGGAGCACCTGGAGGATGCGGAGCGGGCGCTTCGCCGCGACCCGCATACCACCGTCCCCGGAGCGCTCGGGAGGGCTCTCACCCTCCCGAGGCTCGCCGGTCCGCCTGTCCTCCGTGACCACGCCGCTCCACCCTCGCTCGGGATCGAAGGCGCGCTCGCGCGCGCCCGAGGTCACATCACCGCGGTCGGTGGCGCCGGCTCGTCCGCGGCTCCCGACTTGGAAAGGGGCACGAGGACGAGGTAGGCCACGAGGACGGCGGCGATCAGGATCGCCAGCCACGAGGCGCCCGCCCATTGGACGGACGGGAACCCGTTGCGGAAGAAGACGACCGCGGCGATCACCAGGCCCATCAACGCCTCGCCGGCGATGAGTCCCGACGCCGCCAGCACGCCCGCGTTCTCGACGCGTGCCTTTTGCGCGTCGTTGTGCTCGCGGCCTTGACGCGAGCTGTCGACGAAGCCGCGGATGACGCCGCCGACGAAGATGGCGAAGGTGGTCTCGAGCGGCAGGTACATCCCGACCGAGAACAGCATGGGCGCTGCGCACCTTGATCAGGATCAGCGAGATGCCCATGCGCAATCCCGACCAGCACGAGCGGCCACGCCATCTCGCCGCCGACGATGCCCTGAGCGAGGCGCGGCCATCAGGCCGGCCTGAGGCGCCGGCAGGTGGGCCCGCCGAACCCGCCGTGGTCGGGATTCAGCTTCAGGTCGGCGAAGTGCAGCACGTAGAGCGGGAAGAACATCACCGAGCCCGGACACGACGACGCCGATGATGTCGCCCACCTGCATCTTCCACGGCGTGCCGCCGAGGATGTGCCCGACCTTGAGGTCCTGCAGCATCTCGCCGGCCACGGCCGCCGACACGCAGACGACGGCGGCGACACCGAGCGTCGCGGCCACGCCCTGCGATGCCGGAGACGCCGACGAGCACCATCATCAGCGCGGCGACGATCGTGGTCGGCCAGGGTCAGACCGGAAATCGGGTTGTTGGAGGAGCCGATCATGCCGACCAGGTTGCCGGACACGGCCGCGAAGAAGAAGCCGGTGACGAGCATGACGAGTCGCGGCCAGAATCGCCGCGCCGATGACCCCGGTGAAGTAGTAGTAGAGGCCGACCATCAGCACGAGCACGGCGACGATGCCGAACACGACGACCTTGAAGTTGAGGTCCTGGTCCGTGCGACTGGTCGCCGCATGGGCTGCCGGCGACTTCTTCACGTCGGCGATCGCGCGCCTGAGCCCGGCGATCAGGTTCTTGCGCATCTTGTAGAGCGTGTAGCAGGCGCCGACGAGCATGCCGCCGACGGCAATCGGCCGGACGATGTATCAGGTAGAGAGCCCGGTGAGCGCGGCCCAGGCGGCCGCCTCGTTGCCGCCGCGTGACGAGGTACTGGTCGATCAGCGTCGGCCCGATGAAGAAGACGAGCAGCGGCACGAACAGGCCCCAGGCGAGCAGGCCGCCGGCGAAGTTGAGCGGCGCCGAGCTCGGGCCCGATGATGTAGCCGACACCGATGTAGGCCGGGCTCACGGCCGGCGCGGAGATGGTCGAGATGCCGCCGGCCGGCAGCGACTTCGCCTCGTCGGACAGGCCGAGGCGGACGAAGCTCTCTTGACCGTCGCCCACCGCCACCGCGAAGCTGTTCGACGAGTGGAAGATGCCGAAGCGTCGAGGAGCCGGATGACGGCGCCGACGCCCATGGCCTGGAAGAGCTGAAGCGGCCGCGTCGGCGCCGCGCTGGCCGGCCTTGTGAATCTCGGCGGCCGCCACCGACTCGGGGAACGGCAGGTCCGGGTCGTCGACCATCACGCGGCGGAGGATGGTGACGAACATGATGCCGAGCAGCCCGCCCAGGATCATCAGCGCCGTGGCGGTCAGGTAGTCCTCGCGGGCGTGAAAGTCCACAGCTGGAGGATGACGAAGGCCGGGATCGTGAAGATGGCGCCCGCCGCCACCGACTCGCCGATGGAGCCGACGGTTCGGGCGAAGTTCTCTTCGAGGACGATGCCCTTGATGAGCCGGAGCACGGCCATGCCGATGACCGCCGCCGGGTAGGTGGCGGCGATCGTCATGCCGGCCTTGCAGACCCGAGGTAGGCATTGGCCGCGCCGAGGATCACGCACATGAAGAGCCCGAGGATCAAGCGCCCGGAGCGTGAACTCGCGCTGGGTGGAGTTGGCGGGCACGACCGGGGCAAAACGCTGCTTTTCGCTCATGCGTTTCCTCCGTCAGATCGCCGCGCAGCAAGCCCACGAGGGCTTCTCGGCGGATTGTGCCCGGCATTGTACACGCGACCCACGGCTGAATCGACGCTGTCGTGCAACTCCGTTCCCCGGGGCCGGGTCATCTCGTTGTTCACTGAATCTCACTATTTCAAACTAAGATCATAGGATCCTGGACTTGACAAATGTACACTCAGATTCTATCTTTCAGAGCGCTGACGCGCCGCGCGTCCTGCAGGAGGCTTGACGATGTCTGCTGTCCAACAACTTCACGATCAAGGCAGGGGAGGCCCTGCAGGCGGCCGCCGAGTCGGCGCGATCGCGGGGAAACCCCGAGATCCTGCCAAGCCACCTGCTCGGCGCCCTGCTCGACCAGAGCGACGGGCTGGCGCCGCGCCTGCTCGGCAAGATCGGCGTGCCGATCGCCCGCCTGGTCGACGCCGTCCACCAGGACCTCGATCGCCTCCCTGCGGCCAAGGGGGGCGCCGAGCCGGTGGCGTCGCGCGACCTCCGCGCCGTCCTCGACGCGGCCGCGAAGCTGGCGCCGCAGTTCCAGGACGACTACGTCTCGGTCGAGCACCTCCTACTGGCGATCGCCAAGGTTCCCGGCTCCTCGGCCGCCGAGATCCTCGGGAGGCACGGCGTCACCAGCGATTCCCTGCTGAAGGCCGTGCAGGAGCTGCGCGGGTCGCACCGCGTCACCGACCAAGCGCCCGAGGAGAAGCTCGAGTCGCTCAAGAAGTACGGCCGCGACCTGACGGAGCTGGCGCGCGCCGGCAAGCTCGATCCGGTGATCGGCCGCGACGACGAGATCCGCCGCGTCATGCAGGTGCTCACTCGCCGCACCAAGAACAACCCGGTGCTGATCGGCGAGCCCGGCGTCGGCAAGACCGCCGTCGCCGAGGGACTGGCGCAGCGCATCGCCGCCGGCGACGTGCCGGAGCTCCTCAAGAACCGCCGCATCGTCGCGCTCGACCTCGGAGCGCTGATCGCCGGCACCAAGTACCGCGGCGAGTTCGAGGACCGCCTCAAGGCGGTGATCAAGGAGGTCATCGACTCCGAGGGCGAGGTGGTGCTCTTCATCGACGAGATCCATACGCTCGTCGGCGCCGGCGCCGCGGAGGGGGCGATCGACGCCGCCAACCTCCTGAAGCCGGCGCTGGCGCGCGGCGAGCTGCACTGCATCGGCGCGACCACGCTCACGGAGTACCGCAAGCACATCGAGAAGGACGCCGCGCTCGAGCGACGCTTCCAGCCGGTTCTCGTCGGCGAGCCGTCGGTCGACGAGACGATCGCCATCCTGCGCGGCCTCAAGGAGCGCTACGAGGTGCACCACGGCGTGCGCATCACCGACGGCGCGATCGTCGCCGCGGCGACGCTCTCCTCGCGCTACATCACCGACCGCTTCCTGCCCGACAAGGCGATCGACCTCGTCGACGAGGCGGCGTCGCGCCTGCGCATCGAGATCGACTCGCTGCCGGCGCCGATCGACGAGCTGCAGCGCACCGCGCTCAAGCTCGAGATCGAGAAGCGCGCCCTCGCCAAGGAGCGCGACCACGCCTCGAAGGAGCGGTTGCGCGAGATCGAGGGCGAGCTCGCCGAGCTCAAGGAGCGGGTCGACGGCATGAAGGCGTCGTGGCAGCGCGAGAAGCAGCTCATCGGCGAGATCCGCGCCGCCAAGGAGCAGATCGAGACGGCCCGCGAGGCGGCCGAGCGCGCACAGCGCGGCGGCGACCTCGAGAAGGCGGCGCAGCTTTCCTACGGTGAGCTGCCGCGCCTGCAGAAGCAGCTCGACGCCGCCACCGCCGCACTCAAGGAGCACCAGCAGCAGCACGGCTCGCTGCTCGCCGAGGAGGTCACCGAGGAGGCGATCGCCCAGGTGGTCGCCCGCTGGACCGGCATCCCAGTGGTCAAGCTCATGGAAGGCGAAAAGAGCAAGCTGCTCTCGATGGAGGACCGCCTGCGCCGCCGTGTCGTCGGCCAGGACGACGCCGTCGTCGCCGTCGCCACCGCGGTGCGCCGCGCTCGCGCCGGGCTCAAGGACCCGCAGCGTCCGGTCGGCTCGTTCCTGTTCTTGGGACCGACCGGCGTCGGCAAGACCGAGCTGGCGCGCGCCCTCGCCGAGTTTCTCTTCGACGACGAGCGCGCGATGATCCGCCTCGACATGTCGGAGTACATGGAGAAGCACAGCGTCGCCCGCATGATCGGCGCCCCGCCGGGATACGTCGGTTACGACGAAGGCGGCCAGCTCACCGAGGCGGTGCGGCGCCGGCCGTATGCGGTCGTGCTGCTCGACGAGGTCGAGAAGGCGCACCCGGACGTGTTCAACGTGCTGCTGCAGATCCTCGAGGACGGCCGCCTCACCGACGGCAAGGGCCGCACCGTCGACTTCCGCAACTGCGTGGTGATCATGACCTCGAACATCGCCTCGCACGTGATCCAGGAATACCGCGAGGAGGACCGCGCCGGCATGCTCGAGATGGTGCAGCGGGAGCTCAAGGTCCACTTCCGTCCCGAGTTCCTCAACCGCGTGGACGAGGTGCTGGTGTTCCACCGGCTCGACCGCTCGCACATCCGCGCGATCGTCGCCATCCAGCTCGAGCGCCTCAACGCGCTGCTGGCCGACCGCCACATCCGCGTCGAGGCGGACGAGCCGGCGATGGAGCTGCTCGCGCGCGAAGGGTACGACCCCGACTTCGGCGCCCGCCCGCTCAAGCGGACGATCCAGCGGCGAGTCCAGGACGTGCTGGCCCGCATGGTGCTCGCCGGAGAGGTGGCCGACGGCGACACGGTCCGCCTCTCGGCCCCAGGCGACACGCTGGCGCTGACGCCGGTCGCTGCCGCGTCGAGCTGACCATGTCGCGCGGCGCCGGCGACTCGGTATGCCCTGCCGGACCGCGGCGTCTCGCGGCGAATGGGAGCTACTGGCTCTCCGCGTGCAGGTCCCAGTGCCAGGTCGTGCCGCCCACGATGTAGGTCGCTTGCATATGGGCCCCGTCGCTGCTGACCTTGTAGAACGGCACCTGGGGCGGCTGGGGCGGCGGCACGAGGAACCAGGGACCGATGACCGTGCCGCCGGGGGGGGGGCGCCCTGGCACGCATAGCCGGAAAGCAGCGCCGACTCCACGCCGAAGCCCTTGTACGAGCGCCGCGCCTCGCTGGTCTCGGGAAGATAGTTGTAGGTGGTCAGCAGGCTGGTGAGCGGGGAGAGCGGCGCGGACTTCGACCCGGTGCACTTGCCTGCGAGCGAGACCGTCACCGTCCCGGTCGGCAGGTAGAGGATCTCCGGCGGCTGCTGGTTCCCGCCGATCCGGGTCCACACCACCGGGTTCACCGTGTCGGTCTGGGTGATGTCGTTGGCAGCCTCGGTGTAGGTCGTGGTGCCGCTCCACCGCCAGCAGCCGAAGTTCGACGCCGTGAGGCGCGGCAACCGGCCTTGCGGCCTGGCGCGACGGCCCTGGTCGCTGAAGTCGGAGTTGCTGATCACGATGACGAGATGGCGGAGCCGCTCCGCGGTGACGTCACGACAGTAGGTGACGTAGGGCTTGTCGATCCAGTCCTCGACGTGCGGCTCCTGGCCCTCGATCTCCACGATCGCCTGGACCTTGACCCCCTTGCGGACGTCCGCCGAGGCCGTTCTGGGATCCCAGAACGGTCCGATGACGTCGACCTGCTTCTCTTCGAGGTCGAAGCTCGCCCCGTTCCAGAACGCCACGCTGCGCACCGACGGGTCGGTGAACGAGTAGTTGGCGTACGTGGTCGAGAGCGCGGGCAGGTCCATCGGGATCGTGTCCTCCTCCTCGCCGCCGCTCGCCAGCACCTTGACCTCGCGGAAGCGCTGCGGCGGGCTGTCGGAGAGCTTGTCCCACGTGAAGTAGTCGCCGACCGGCTTCTCGTTCCAGTTGTGCACCGCGAGGTCGGGCCACACCGCGTCGAATCCGTTCGGAATGGCGGCGTCGAGGGCATACACCGCGGAAACACCGGCGCAATCCTCCCAGCTCTTGCGAACGAAGCTGGCGTCGCCGCTCTTGCGGAAGAGGAAGAACGGCAGCAGGTACGTGCCATAGACGCGCGGATCGGCGCTGACGTCGAGGGAGAGCTCGGGGTGGTCCAGGTAATTGTGCGCCGCACTCTGCTCCCGGTTGTCCGTGGGCATCACGTAGTCCTGCGCCCATTCCGCGGAACCCTCCGTCCACCAGTCGTACGAGGGATCCTTGATACACCCGGCGAGCGGGTAGGAGCACTGGAACGCGTGGAACAGCTCATGCACGAGCGTCGCCGGCTTCTCGGCCCGGTTGAGACAGATGAAGCACGCGGTGTGCGAGCACTCCGACGTGAGCGTAAGAGCGAACGAGCGGGGAACGTCGGTGAGACAAATGTCGAGACGGTCGCTGCCGCCGTTGCAGCTCGCCGCCGCGTCGGAGAGCGGCACGTGGGGAGTCATCAGGCTCGCGAGCAGGGGCCAGACGATATCGTCGGTGAAGTTGGCGAACGCCGCGGCCACCTGTTCGTCGCTGCCGACCGAGTACCAGACGCGCACGTGGCCGCTGGGGTTCTCCTTGAAGCTCCACAGCGGGCTGAACAGGCCGCAGGGATCGAAGACCGCACGTGTGGCGGCTTGCGGGCTGGCTGCGCTGGTCGCCGCCCAGCTCCCGCTGTACGCGGGTGGTACGAGGAACGGCTGCAACGCCGCCCGGGTGCCGGCCGAGTACGATGCCAGCTCGCTGGCAACCGTGGTCAGGTAGAGCGACTCGAAGACGTCACCGTCGTCGCCGCGGAGTTGGGTGGGAAGCCGTGCGTCACCGAAGATCGCATAGACGCGGTCGAGGACCGCGGTCTCGTGGTCGATCAGGCCGTCCGTCTCCGCCCGATCGATGAGGGCGAAGCTCGTCGGGACACGCTGTCCGGTGAGATGACGGTGCGGGGCCGCGGTCGCCGCCGCGAGCTCCTCCAGGTCTCGCGGCGTCGGCCACGAGCCCCCGATGCGGACCCGACCGGAACCGCCGAGCGTCTCGACCAGCACGTCCTTGCCCGCGGCATCGGCGAGCGGCGCCGCGTCGGCCATCCGGACCGTCCGTGTCTCACGGGGCCTGAGGACGACGACCCGACCCCCGCCGATCGGCGTCCCGTCCGCCTCGGCCAGGGTCACCCGGACCACGAGCGAGGACACCGCAATATTGGTGAGCTCCAGCGTCCAAGGCTCCGACGAGGCCCGATACGGGAGCACCTGGATCCCTGGTCGGCTCCGACCACGGGGAGCTCGTCGAGCGACCGCTCGGGCTCCGGGCCATGGGTTCGCTCGCCGGCCGTGGCTGGCGAGCGAGAGATTACCAGCAGGAGCGAAAGGGTGAATGCAGGTGCGCGCAGCCGCATGCTTGTACCTTCCTTCCCGACGCCTCTCGACGGCCGGAACTGTTCAGCTTGCTTCTCCCTCTGGCACATACTGCGATTCAATCTCCTTAGAGTCAAGCGGCCAGCGAGCATCGGTGAGCTATACTTCGCGTCGTGTCGGAGCGGGCGGCCGGGGTGGTCACGGCGGTTCACGGACCGCTGGTGCGCGTGCAGGTCGGCGAAGAGACGTTGGTCGTTCCCTTTCGCCGTCGCCTGCGCTTCAGCAGCCCCGACAGCGGCTCCCGCCTGGTCGTCGGCGACGCCGTACTTCTCGAGGGCCGCATCCCGCAGATGGTCGTCGTCGAGGTCGAGCAGCGACGCACCACACTAACCCGCAAGTCGCCAGGCGAAGCGCGTCCGCACGTGATCGCCGCCAACGTCGACCAGGCCGTCGTCGTGACCGCCGCGCTGAGCCCCGAGCCCAACCCGCGCCTGCTCGACCGCCTGCTGGTGGCCTGCCATCACGCCGGCATCGCGCCGCTCCTGTGCATCAACAAGGTGGACCAGGGAACCGACGGCGTCGACGCCTGGATTGGCGACTACCAGGACGCCGGCTACGAGATTCTCCTGGTGTCGGCCCGCACCGCACGCGGCATCGGCGGGCTCAGCCGCGCCGTGGCCGGCCGCACCACTCTGTTCTGTGGACCGTCGGGCGTAGGCAAGTCGGCGCTCCTGAACGCCATCCACCCCGGCTACCGGCTCCGCGAGGGTTCGATCTCCGAGGCCACGGGCAAGGGCCGCCACACAACGAGTACAGCTCAACTGCTGCCGCTGCCGGGCGGCGGCTTCGTCGTGGATATGCCGGGTGTCAAGGAGTTCGGGCTGTGGGACCTGCCCGCCGAGCGCCTGCACGAGTGCTTCCCCGACGTCGCCCGCTACGCGCGGTCGTGCGCGTTCTCCGACTGTGGCCACGGTGAGGAGAGCGGCTGCGCGGTCAGCGCCGCGGCGCAGGAAGGACGGCTGTCCTCGCGGCGCTACACGTCGTACCTCAAGCTCCGTCGCGAGCTCACCGACGCTGCAAACGAGTAGGGCCGCGGCCCTTCGCCGGAACGAGCGTCTGTCTAGCCCGGTCCCGGTGTGAACCCGCCGCCGATGCGCGTCGCCGCCTCGCCGGGCCGCCAGCGCGAGACGCCATCGGAGTCGCCGAAGACAGCGACGCCATCGGCAAGTGGCAGGATACCGAGCGGGCTGTCGGCGCGCTTGAGCACGAGCTTTGCCTCGCCCGTGCCGAGCTGGATCTGGACGATGCCGGCGTCGCAAGGAGGCGCTGCACCGTAGAGCAGCGCGGGACCCTGGTGCGCGACCGTCCGCGCGCACTCCGGCGCGACCGGAAACGGCCGCGTCTCCCCGGAGAGCGACAGGACGGTAGCGCCCGAGCGGCCGACAGCGAGGAGCAGGTCGGCGTCGAGCCAGGTGACACCGCCGCGCCCGTCGGCCCCCACTGCTCGCACATCGCCGTCGAGCGTAACGGTCACGACGGCGCCTTCCGGCCAGCGGACGGCGGCGAACCGCTTGCCGTCGGGCGCCAACGCGAGGTGGCGGAACGACCCCGCCGCGAGCCTCCGAGGGGTGCCGCTGCTGTCGAGAGGCACCCCCCAGACCCCTTCCGCGTCGACGAACACCAGCACGCCAGCGCCAGGAGTCACGATCGGGAACAGCACCCAGGTGGGCCAGCGCAGCAGCAGACTCTCGTCGGGCGCGGTAGCGGCAAACACCTCGAAGCCGCCCCCGGAGGTTGGTCGAGCGGCGACATAGCTGGCGGGCTTCTCGTCGTTCCGGCATCCTGTCCGCAGCGAAGCGGCAAGCGGTCCCGCGAGCGCCCAGCGACACGCCGTTCCCGCACCCTTGGCGCGAGCCTCGGCGGCAGCGAGCAGCCGCAGCGCCACGGTGCTCTCCTCGGCGCCGGCCAGCACCTCGACGTGGCCGTTCTCGACCGCCCGTTCGAGCGCCTCGCGGGCGATGAGGCTGGCGTCGTCGCGGTGCGCCTTTCCAGGCATCCCCGCGACGAGCGGGTCGGCGAGCGCGCGGCGGAGCGCGCTCGGCAGCGACGGGTAGCGCTTTTCGCGGTCGTCACGCCACGCGAGAAGGAGCTGGTACGGCTCGCGACGGGCGCGCATCACGTCGCCGAAAGCTTCGACCACACGTGCGGCCGCGTTGAGCAGCGTGGCGTTGGCACCGCTGGTCAAGGCAGTTTGCTGCAGGCGAACACGCCGCGAGGCCCACGGCTCGTCGCCGTCGAAAGCGCCCTTCGCGAGCGCAGCGAGCGGCGTCGCGGCGTCGTCGGCCTCGAGCCAGTCGGAGACCGGGCGCAGCGTCGTCGGCAGCGTCGCCAGCGTGACCGAGCCGGCGTACGCGATCGCCTCGGCGAACGCCAACAGCGGCTCGCTGCACCGCGGGTCAGGCGGTGCGGGGGCGGAGTAGGCGCGCGCCAGTGCGGCGATCACCGTGCGCGCAGCCTCCTGGAGGTCGAGCGGCTGGCCGCTTGGCAGCGTCAGCAGGACCGTCGTACCGGAGGCGACGGCGGAGAGCGCGGCGTTCTCGCTCTCGGCAACCACGACGGTGAACTGCGAAGGCGCCGTGCCGCCGAGCACGCTCGAGATCTGCGCGCTGATGACGTCGCCCAGGGAAGCCGGCGGACCGAGCGCCGCCGGCGGCCGCGCCGCCGTCCACGAGCCGGGCATCAGCGCGAAGCATCCGGCGAGCTCGGGGGTGTCGAGAACGACGTCGGCAAAAGGCCGCGGCGTCCATCCCGAAACCACAACCGGGACCACTGCCGGAGCTGGTGTGGAGGTGGGCTGGGTGGCAAAAACATCGGTGCTGGCGAACGAAACGAGGGCCAGTATGCCGAAAACACCGTTGAACCCTTGACAAGCGAGCATCACGAACCGAATAATAAACCAAGTCAGAACGCCATAAGGAGGGTGGTGCATGAATAAGTCAGAGCTGGCCGTGAAACTCGCGAAGAAGGTCGGCCTCACACAGGCGAAAGCCGCCGAAGTGGTGGACACGATCTTCAACGCAAACAAGGGCATCGTCGCCGTTGAACTGGATGCCGGCCGCAAGGTGACGGTGCCGGGCTTCGGGACGTTCGCGACCCGTAAGCGTGGCTCCCGTTCGGGCCGCAACCCGGCGACGGGGAAGACCATCCAGATCAAGGCGCGCCACTACGCCGGCTTCAAGGCGGGTAAGACGTTCAAAGAGAAGGTGGCCAAGTAGGACCGGCAGGAAGCCTAAGGAGGAGGAACGATGAACAAGAGTGAGCTCGTCACCAAGCTTGCGAAGAAGGCGGGACTGACCCAGGCCAAGGCCGCCGAGGCCGTGGACGCCGTGTTCAACGCCAACAAGGGATTGATCGTCAGCGAACTGGGCGCCGGCCGAAAGGTCACGCTGCCTGGCTTTGGCACCTTCTCGGTGCGCAAGCGCGCGTCGCGCCAGGGTCGCAACCCCGCTACCGGGAAGACGATCTCGATCCCGGCCCGCAAGTACCCGGCGTTCAAGGTGGGCAAGACCCTGAAGGAAAAGGTTTCGAAGTAGTCACGGCCTTTTGCTCGACTCGGTTCTTGCGAGTGCCGGGGCGATTTGCCCGCCCCGGACCGACGGCCGGCGGGAGGACCCGCCGGCCGTTCGGTTTGCCGGCCAGGCCGGACCGCCCGTCACCCGCCGTTTGGCCATCGTCCGGCACCCTTGACTGCGACGGCGATTCGGTGTAGGGACCGCCGCGGCGGCGATGACCGCGCGGTGCGACTCGGCGAACGGCCCCGCCAACATCTCGCCGAGAGGCTGAATTGGGCTCAAACACTACATCTTGGGGGACATGGACAGTGCATCCCCAATATCTAGGGGTAACCCTCTTGACAAGCCCCAATCGGCGCTCTAGATTTGAGCCGAAAAGTTCAAGTATTTCTTGAACTATGGATGGCGAAAGGGGCTCAGGTATGTCCGCCGAACCTTCAACGCTTGCTGTCGCTGCGGCGTCTCGCCCCGATCTACGTGGCGTGGTCGTTACTCGCTTTTTCTCGGATGGTGTCAACCATCCGTTCGATCAGGTGAGGTGGGAGCGGCGGGTCGCGCGCATCACCGCCAACGACGGCAGCGTGGTGTTCGAGCAGGCCGACGTCGAAGTACCGGAGTTCTGGTCGCAAACGGCGACGAATATCGTCGCCCAGAAATACTTCCACGGACGGCTCGGGACCCCTGATCGCGAGAGCTCGGTCCGGCAGTTGATCGCGCGTGTGGTGGTGACCATCGTCGAGTGGGGCCGCCGGGGCGGCTACTTCGCCGACGCCGAGTCCGAGCGGGCGTTCGAGGACGAGCTCACCTATCTGTTGGTCAACCAGGTGTCCTCGTTCAACTCGCCGGTGTGGTTCAACGTCGGCATCGAGCCGAAGCCGCAATGCTCCGCCTGCTTCATCAACTCGGTGCGCGACTCGATGGAGTCGATCCTCGATCTCGCCAAGACCGAGGGGATGCTGTTCAAATTCGGGTCGGGCACCGGCTCGAACCTGTCGGCGCTGCGCTCCTCGCGGGAGGCGCTCGCCGGCGGCGGCACCGCCTCCGGCCCTGTCTCGTTCATGCGCGGTTTCGACTCGTTCGCCGGGGTGATCAAATCGGGGGGCAAGACCCGCCGCGCCGCCAAGATGGTCATTCTCAACATCGACCACCCGGACATCGCCCAGTTCGTCCGCTGCAAGGCCGAGGAGGAGAAGAAGGCCCACATTCTGATCCGGGCCGGATATCCGGCCGGCTTCGATGTCGAGGGCGGCGCCTACGAGTCGATCCAGTACCAGAACGCCAACCACTCGGTCCGGGTGAACGACGAGTTCATGCGGGCGGTCGAGGACGACGGGTGGTGGGAAACCCGTACGGTGACCGGTGGCGAGGTCGCCGGTCGCTACCGCGCCCGCGAGCTGATGCGGATGGCGGCCGAGTCGGCGTGGGTGTGCGGTGATCCCGGGATGCAGTACGACACCGCGATCAACCGCTGGCACACCTGCAAGACCACCGGCCGCATCAACGCCTCGAATCCGTGCTCCGAGTACATGTTCCTCGACGACACGGCGTGCAACCTGTCGTCGTTGAACCTGATGCGGTTCCTGGGCGGGGACGGTCGCTTCGGGGTCGAGGCATTCCGGCATGCTGTCGACGTGATGATCCTGGCGCAGGAGATCCTCGTCGACTTCGCCCAGTACCCGACGCCGAAGATCGCCGTCAACTCGCACGACTATCGCCCGCTCGGGCTCGGCTACGCCAACCTCGGCGCGTTGCTGATGGCCGAAGGTCTGCCATACGATTCGCAGGAGGGGCGCGCCTACGCGTCCGCGATCACGGCGCTGATGTGCGGCGAGGCGTACCTGCAGTCGGCACGGATCGCCGAGGCGCTCGGTCCGTTCCCGGGCTACGCGCCGAACCGCGAGCCGATGCTCGAAGTGATCGCGATGCACCGCGACGCGGCGCACCGGCTGCCCACCCGCGGCATCCCGCAGGAGCTACGCCGCGAGGCGGTCGCGGCCTGGGACGAGGCGCTGGGGGCCGGACGCTCTGCCGGCTACCGCAACTCGCAGGTGACCGTGCTGGCGCCGACCGGAACGATCGGTTTCATGATGGACTGCGATACCACCGGGATCGAGCCGGATCTCGCCCTCGTCAAGCTGAAGCACCTCGTCGGCGGCGGCACTATCAGGATCGTCAACATGACCGTACCGCGCGCCCTCGAACGGCTCGGCTACGACGAGCCGACGCGCACCGCGATCCTCGCCCACGTCGAGAGCACGGGAACGGTGGAAGGAGCGCCGGGCATCGATGGCAAGCACCTGCCGGTGTTCGACTGCGCGTTCCGGGCGGTCAGCGGCACGCGGTTCATCTCTGCGATCGGCCATCTCCGCATGATGGGCGCGGCCCAGCCGTTCCTCTCCGGCGCGATCTCGAAGACCGTGAATGTGCCCGTGGAGACCACGCCGAGCGAGATCGAGGAGCTCTACATCGAGGGCTGGAAGCTCGGCCTCAAGGCTGTCGCGGTCTACCGCGACAACTGCAAAGGTTCGCAGCCGCTCGCCGTGATGGGGCAGAAGGAAGAGAAGCCGGGGCTCCAGCCGGTGCGCCGCAAGCTCCCCGACGAGCGCGTGGCGATGACCCACAAGTTCTCGGTCGAAGGGCAGGAGGGGTACGTCACCGTCGGTCTGTACGAGGACGGCAAGCCCGGCGAGCTGTTCATCACGATGGCGAAGGAAGGCTCGACGCTGTCTGGCGTGATGGACGCTTTCGCCACCGCGATCTCGCTGACGCTGCAGTACGGGGTGCCGCTCGAGTTTCTCGTCAACAAGTTTTCGCACGTGCGCTTCGAGCCGTCGGGGTGGACCAACAACCCGCAGATCCCTTACGCAAAGTCGATCATCGACTACATCTTCCGCTGGCTGGCGGCGAAGTTCCTGCCGGCCGAGCAGCAAGCCGCGGTCGGCGTGCACCCATTGCCGGCCGACGAGGGCGCGGCGCCGGCGCTGCCGCGTCCCCAGCAGCCGGCGCTGCCCGGCCTCGAGTCGCTGACCGGAGCGCAGTTGTTCGTCAACCAGGCCGATGCACCGCCGTGTCCGAACTGCGGGATGGTGATGGTACGCAACGGTGCCTGCTACAAGTGTATGAACTGCGGCACCGTGCACGGCTGTAGCTGATCGGAACACGAGCGTCGGCGCGGCACGAGTCACATCTCGCGGCCCGCCTCGGCGGGCCGCGGTACAATGCTGGCGGCCGGGGCTGGCGTACCCTCCGTCGCCCGGCGCCGTCGCCCCGGTGGAGGAACCGTGCGCCGGCGCCTCGCCTTCAAGCTGATCGTCTCGCTCACTGTCATGTTCGCCATCGTCAACGCGGTGTCGCAGTACCTCAACGTCGGCCTCCAGGAGCGGCAGCTCCTCGACAGCGTCGTGCTCGGCACCGATCAGCTCTCGCGAAGCATTACGGCGGCGACCTGGCAGGCGATGCTCGCCGACCAGCGCGACGCCGCGTACCAGGTGATGCAGACGATGGCCAGCCGCCAGGGCGTCGACCACATCCGCATCTTCAACAAGGATGGCTGGCTCATGTTCTCCACCGACTCGCGCGAGTCGGTTCGCCTCGACAAGCGCGCCGAGGTCTGCAACCCGTGCCACTCCACCGCGGAGCCGCTGGTCAGCCTGACGCCGACGTCGCGCAGTCGCGTGTTCCGCGGCGGCGACGGCAGCCGGCACGTGGCGATGATCACGCCGATCCTCAACGAGCCGGCGTGCAGCGAAGCGCCGTGCCACGCGCATCCATCGAGCCTGAGCGTGCTCGGGGTGGTCGACGTCGGGATGAACCTCGCGCTGGTCGACGCGGAGGTCGCCTCGATCCGCGTCCGGTCGCTCACCTTCGCCCTTGTCGAGATCGGCCTCTCGGGTCTGATCGTGGTGGTGTTCACGCGGCGCTTCGTCAGCCGCCCGGTGCAGGAGCTGGTCGAGGCGACCAAGGCGATCTCCGAGATGCACCTGGACCGGCCGATCCACATCGCCACCAGCCAGGAGCTGTCCGAGCTCGCCCGCTCGTTCAACGTCATGCGCGAGCGGCTGCAGCACTCGCAGAACGAGAACGCCCAGTTCACCCACCGCCTCGAGGCGATGGTCGAGGAGCGCACGGCGCAGCTCAAGGCGGCGCAGATGAAGCTGCTGCAGACCGATCGTCTCGCCTCACTCGGTCAGCTCGCGGCCAGCGTCGCCCACGAAATAAACAACCCGATCTCAGGGGTGCTGAATCTCTCGATGCTGCTGCAGCGCATCGTCGACCGCAATGAGCAGGTGCCGCCGGAGCGCCTGCCGGAGTTCCGCCGCTACCTCGGACAGGTCGTCGCGGAGACCTCGCGCGTCGGCAGGATCGTCGCGGATCTGCTTGCCTTCTCGCGCCGGTCCCGCCGCCCCGAGACGCTCGCTTCGATCAAGGAGATCATCGAGAACACGGTGACGCTGGTCTCGCACAAGCTGGAGCTCAACGGCGTCAAGCTCGAGCTGCAGCTCGGGGAGAACGTCCCGGCGCTGCGCTGTGACCCATCGCAGATGCAGCAGGTGGTGATGAACCTCGTGCTCAACGCGGCGGAGGCGACACCCCCGGGCGGGACGGTGGCGGTCACCACCGCTGTCGACGTGGCCAGCGGCCGGCTCGTCCTCGAGGTGCGAGATACCGGCGCCGGCATGCCACCGGCAGTCGTCGACAAGATCTTCGACCCGTTCTACACGACCAAGGAAGAGGGGAAGGGCGTCGGGCTCGGGCTTGCGGTCGTCTACGGGATCATCCAGTCGCACGGCGGCGAGATCGAGGTGAGGAGCACCGTGGGCAGCGGCAGCACGTTCAGGGTGCTCCTGCCGTTCGGTACGCCCGCGACCGGGGGCGGCGGCGCTGCATGACGGAGGGGAGTCGCGCGCGACCGCCCGTGCCCGTGGTCTGCGTGGCCACCGCCGGTGTCGTGGCGGCTGAGGTGATGGACGCCGTGGAAGCAGTGGTCGGGCAGCGTCTCGGGGTCGCGGTGCTGAGACAGCCGCGGCTCGTCGACCCGGCTGCGACATGGGATCCGGTGCGCGGCCAGTACGGCTCGATCGCCATGATGCACTTGGCGCTCGCGGCGGTGCCATCGATAGCTGTGCGGCTGCTGCTGGTCACCGAGGTGGACATCTTCGTTCCCGTTCTCTCATTCGTTTTCGGTCACGCGCAGCTCGACGGCCCGGTCGCCATCATGGCCACTGCCCGGCTGCGCCAGTCGTTCTACGGGCTGCCGGCCGACGGCAGGCTCGAGGTGATGCGCGCGCGCATCGAGGCGCTGCACGAAGTTGGCCACACTTTCGGTCTCACCCATTGCCTCGAGCGCCGCTGTGCGATGTCGCTGGCCACGGCGGTGGAGCACGTCGACCGCAAGCTGGACGACTACTGCTCGGGGTGCGCCACACTGGTCGGAGAGGCGCTCGACCGCCTGCGCGAGGCGGGCCCGGCTGTGCCGGTATCGAGGGGGGAAGAGTGAGAAAGAACTGGCGGATTCTGGTCGTCGACGACGAAGAGGTGATGCGTGTCTCCCTGGCTGCGTGGCTGTCCGAGGACGGCTACGAGGTGAGCACCGCGTCGTCGGGTCGCGAGGCGATCGCCATGGCGGCGGAGACGGAGTACGCGATGTACTTCGTCGACCTCAAGATGCCTCCGGGAATCGACGGTATCGAAACGATGATGGAGATCCGTCGCCTGCGCCCGGAGGCTGCCGTCATCATCATCACCGCGTACGCCACCGTCGACACGGCGATCACGGCGATGAAGGAGGGCGCGCAGGAGTACATCGTCAAACCGTGCAACCCGGAGGAGATCTCTCTCCTGGTCAGCCGCATCATCAAGGTGAAGAAGCTGCAGCGGGAGAACCAGATTCTGCGCAAGAAGCTGACGCGGCAGTACACGTTTGCCGACATGGTCAGCAAGAACAGCCGTATGCAGGCGGTGTTCACCCTCATCCGGGACGTCGCCGACCTGCGCAGCACCGTGCTGATCCAGGGGGAAAGCGGCACCGGGAAGGAGTTGGTGGCTCGCGCCATCCACTCCAGTGGCACCCGTGCCGGCCGCCCGTTCGTGCCGGTGTCGTGCGCGGCCCTTCCCGAGACGCTGCTCGAGTCGGAGCTGTTCGGTTATGAGAAGGGCTCGTTCACGGGCGCCACCGAGCGTAGGAAGGGCAAGTTCGAGCTCGCCAACGGCGGCACCCTGTTTCTCGACGAGGTCGGCGACATCCCGGCCAAGGTCCAGGTGGACCTGCTCCGCGTGCTGCAGGAGCGCCGCTTCTTCCGGGTGGGCGGCACCGAGGAGGTCGAGGCCGATTCGCGGGTGATCGCGGCCACCAACCGTGACCTGCGGGTCGCGGTGCAGCAGGGCACCTTCCGCGACGACCTGTTCTACCGGCTCAACGTGATCACGATCGCGCTGCCGCCGCTGCGCGAGCGGCGCGAGGACATTCCGCTGCTCGCGCGCGAGTTCGTCGACCGCCTCGCCATCGAGGTCGGCAAGGAGGTGGACGACATCAGCGAGGGCGCGCTCAAGCTGTTACTCGACCACCCCTGGCCCGGCAACGTGCGCGAGCTGGAGAACGCCATCGAACGGGCGATCGTGACCTCGCGGAGCCACGTCCTGCTCCCCGAGGACTTCGCCTTCGTGGTGCACGACAGCGGGCAGCCCGTGGGGTGGACGCCGCCGACCGAGCTGACCCTGGACGAGGTGGAGAGGCAAGTGGTCCTCGCCACGCTGCGGCGCACTGGCGGCAACGTCAAGGAGGCGGCAGCGATCCTCGGCATCGATCGCTCGACGCTGTACGACCGGCTCCGCCGCTATGGCGTGCAGCGTTGACGGCGGCTGGAAGCGGCTTGAGAAGGCCACCGCTGGCAAGTGCGGTTGCGAAGCCGAGGCAGGCGATCGTCAGGTTGCGTCGCGTCAGGCTCGCCAGCGAGTCGGTGGCGCCGGGAAGAACTCCGAGAACAGGCGCATGGCATCCTCGCGGCGAAGCGCCCTGGCGATGCCGGCGGCGAAGGTGCCGCCGTCGGCGGCAGAGCGCAGCCCGCCCTCGCTCCTCGCGCCAAGCTGATCGTGGACCAGGACCGACAGCCGCTCGACCTCGGCCCGCATCCACCCGACCGCTTCCCGACTGCGGACCAGACGGTGTGCCGGACCGACCTCGGCGGCGAGGTCGCCTGGCCAGTACCCCTCGAGGAGCCACCCCGATCCGTAGGGGTCGTCGGAGAGCCGCTCCGGCTCGATCCGAAGAGCGTAGTTGATGACGACCTGGCCGAGGCGATAGGGGAAGGCGAGCGGCAGCTCGATCCCGGCGACGGAGAGCACAGCGCACGGCTGAGCGCCGGGCCCCGACGAGACGAAGGTGACACGATCGGCCCGCCCGATGACCCGCACGAGAAAGCCGTCGACGCCGATGGTGCAGGTCCCATCTGCTCCGCGGTCAGCCCAGAGGTGGTTGGTCGTGTAGCTGAGATCGAGCGGGACGGCGAACCCGTTGACCGACTCGGCCGGCTCGCCGACACCCCGGAGACCGGAGGCCAAGGGCGCGTCAGGGCGTCGGCCGCTGCGCTCGAGGAAGAGCGTGCAGTGGCGATATGCGTCCGTCAGGCAGCGGCTCGGCAGAATGGCAATGGATGGGATGAACTTTGGCGAGGAGACGGCGGCACAGTACTGTACCTGTCGCTCGGCCAGAGAAGGACACCGGGGTGGCGCCGTCTGGGCATGCTCGTGGCCGGCGGCGTACGGGCAGTTCACGTGGTCGGGCCGCCGGCAGCGATCGCTCGCGGCATCGATCGCGTCGTGAGGCAGGGCCTTCGCAGCCGGAGCCTCCTGGCAGTAGTCCACCGTCGCTTCCCTCAGGAACGGGCAGCACATGATCGTCCTCGCTCTGGTTGGGTTCCCGCTGCCTCAGAAGCCGTAGTAGTCCGGCCCGGTCGCCTTCTCGTCGTCGACTTGCCTGCCGCCGTCGGCCATGGTCAGGCCAAGCCCGCGGACTGGGATGGTGTGCCCATCGTCCGCCTGCTCCCCGACGAGCTGGCCGACCCACCGTTCGATGAGCTCATTGATCACGACACTTGCGATCAGTGCGGCGCAGCATAGGGTGACGAGACCGAGAACCAGGTTGGTGGTGTTGACCCAGAAGGTCTGCGGGTCGCTGAGCTCGAACACGGTGAGCCTCCCTTGCTGCCGGCGCCCTGGTCTGGGATGTGACTGCCGGCCAGTCTGCTGTAGAGCAAGGATCGTGCCGGAATCGACGACATGGTACAAGATATTTTGTTTGTGATATTTAGGCCGATTTCATGAATTCCAGCGATCATGGCCGTGTGGGGATTTCCAACACGATATTGTGAAGAGACCCACAAAGTCGAGCGGCGAGGACGCGGGAGGAACGACCACTGTTGCACGTCCCGAGGGAGGTCGCCTCGCTATAATGAGATCCGAGGAGGAGCCCCCCGTGCCGACCTGGATATGCGACAAGTGCAAGACCGTGGTAGAGGGTCGCTGCCGCCCGGCCGCCTGCCCGAAGTGCAAGGCCCCGAAGGACGCATTCAAGAAGAAGTGAGTCGTGCCCGGCAGCCCGTGGCCGGCGATCCGACGCTCACCGCTTCGCGGTCGGCGCCGCGTAGGCGGCCACGGGCCATCCCGTCGAGAGGTGCCTCGTCTAGTTACCGAGCAGGCCGACCTTGAGGTCCTCGCTCGGCGGGCGTGGTCCCAGCCAGCAGGCGAACACCGCATCGGCGAACACCTTGCCCTGGATGAGCCCGACCTCCTTGCCGCGGATCTCGAGCTTCAACCCGGTGCCGGGGACATACGTCATCACGGCCTCGTCGCCGTCGGCCATATCGGCCCACAGCCCGGCGAACTCGTCGAGACGTTGCTGGAGCGCCTCCAGGGTGGCGGGCGAGTTGTTCGCGAAACCTTCCCTCCAGCCCTCCACGATCTTGTCCTTGCCGACGCTACGCACGAAGTGCATCACCATGCGCTTGGGCTCGTCCAGCTTGATCACGGTGTTGGCGTCGCCCGACTTTGCGGGCAGGTAGAGCGCTCCCACGTAGACCTTGAAGATCGCCTTCTTGCGCAGTCCCATGCCGTTAAGGACGAGGTCCTTGCCGTTGACGCTCACGGTATCTGGCAGGGTTACTCCCACCAGGGAACCGGCGAACGCGGGCACGCTGAGCACGAGTGCAGCAACTGTCAACAGAACACGTCGCATGGCATCCTCCCGGCCGTCTTGCGGCCACCCCAGGTCGTCCACAACTCTACGGGTTCACCAGCGACTCCGCAAGCCGGGGCGTAATTCTCGCTGACAAGGAGCGTTTGTCCCGAACCTCCTCGACGTGTGGGCGGCGAGCGCTGCGGAGAGTTGGAGTAAGCTTCCCGGCGGGAGTGCAGCGATGGATCTGTCGGTCAGTCACCTGTTGCGTCCGGCTTCGTTGCACGAGGCGATGCGGATGCTCGCCGACCACCCGCAGGCCCGGCCGATCGCTGGCGGTACCGACCTCGTCGTCCAGATCCGCGACGGCCGCCGCTCGATCGGGACGCTGGTGGACATCGCCCCCCTTGGCCTCGCGGGGATCCGAAAGATCGCCGGCGAGCTCGAGATCGGCGCCTGCACGACGATGGACGTGATCGCCACCGACCGGCACGTGCGTGCGGTCTGTCCGTCGCTCGCGCAGGCCGCCGGTTTGGTTGGCGCCTGGCCGATCCAGTGCCGGGCCACCCTCGGCGGCAACCTCGCCAACGCCTCGCCGGCCGCCGACACCGCGCCGCCACTGCTGGTCGCCGAGGCGCGAGCGGTTGTGGCCTCGCCGTCGGGCCGTCGCGAGGTACCGGTGGCCGCGCTGTTCATCGGACCCGGCAGGACGAGCCTGGCTGCGGGCGAGCTGATCGTGGCGGTTCGCATTCCGGCCCGCCGCAGAGGTGCCGGACGGACGATCGAGCGTTTCGTCAAGATCGGACCGCGGCGCGAGCAGATCATCTCGGTGGTCTCACTGGCGGCGCGCGTCGGCGTGAGCGACGGCGTGATCAGCGAGGCGCGCGTGGCGCTGGGCTCGGTGGCCGCCACCCCGGTGCTCGCTCGCGCGGCCGCACGCTGCCTGATCGGCAAGCGGCCGACCGCCGCGCTGCGCGAGCGGGCCTGCGAGGCGCTCCAGGACGACATCGCTCCGATCGATGACGTGCGCGCACCGGCATCGTATCGGCGCATCGCCGCGGCCGTGCTCCTCGACCGCCTGCTCGTGGAGGTGGCCGGTGACTGAGCGGGTCGAGGTCACCCTCAAGCTCAATGGCGAGGAACGTGCCTTCGCAGTCCCGCCGGGACGGCGCCTACTCGACCTGCTGCGCGACGACGCCGGACTCACCGGCAGCAAGGAAGGATGCGGGGCCGGGGAGTGCGGTGCCTGCACGGTGCTCCTGGACGGCCGTCCGGTCCCGTCGTGCCTGGTTCTCGCCGCATCGTGCGCCGGCCACGAGGTCGTGACGGTCGAGGGTTTGGCGGCTGGCGGCCGGCTGCACCCGTTCCAGGAGGCGATGGTGCAACAGGGTGGGGTGCAGTGCGGCTTTTGCACGCCCGGCATCGCCGTCACCGGTGCCGCGATCCTCGCTGCCGGCGTGCGTGACGAGGCGGAGTGGGCACGGCTGCTCTCCGGCAACCTGTGCCGCTGCACCGGGTACAGCAAGATCTTCGCGGCGCTCGCCGCCGCCACCGGAGACGATCATGCCTAGGCGCTCCGTCGCCTCGCGAGGTTCGGCCCACGCCTCTTCGCCAGCCTCGGCCCCCGGTCCCCGGTCCCCGGTCCCCGGTCCTCTGGGCGGCAGCCACGAGCGGCCGGACGCGCGCGCCAAGGTCGCCGGTCAGACCCGATACGTCGGCGACCTCGCGCTGCCGGGGATGCTGCACGCCGCCTTCGCCATCGCGCCGGTGGCGTCGGCGCGGCTGACCGGCCTCGACCTCGAGGAGGCACGGCGCGTTTCCGGGGTCGAGGCCGTGCTGACAGCAGCCGACGTCCCCGGCGCCAACTCCATCGGCGTCATCTTCCCCGACCAGCCGCTGCTGGTGACCGAGCGGGTGCGCATGGTCGGCGACCGACTCGCGTTGATCGCCGCGCGCACCCCGGAAGCGGCCTGGGAGGCGGCGCGTCTGGTGGCGCCGCGGTTCGAGCCGCTGCCGGCGGCGCACGACCCCGTGGGCGCGCTCGCCGTGGGCAGCGCATTGGTCCACGACGGCGGCAACCTGGTGCGCACGTTCAAGGTGACCCGCGGCGATCTCGCCGCCGCCGCGGCGCGCGCGACCGTTGTCGTCGAGGCCGAGTACCACGTCGGCGGCCAGGAGCACGCGTACCTCGAGCCGCAGGCGTGCCTGGCGATCCCCGAGGGGCGGACGCGCATGACGATCATCGCGTCGTGCCAGTGCCCGTTCTACATCCAGCAGGCGGTCGCGAAGGTGCTCGGCCTGCCATTCGCCGCCATCCGCGTCGAGCAGGCACCGACCGGCGGCGCCTTCGGCGGCAAGGAGGACTACCCGAGCGAGCCGGCCGCCTGCGCAGCGCTGCTCGCCTGGCACACCGGTCGCCCGGTTCGGCTGCTGCTCGCCCGCGAGCTGGACATGCAGGTCTCGACGAAACGGCACGCGGCCGTCATCCGGCACCGCTGGGGCGCGGACCGCACCGGAGTGTTGTGCTTCGCCGAGGTCGAGACGTTCATGGACGCCGGCGCCTATGTCGGGCTGTCGACCGTGGTTGCCGAGCGGGCGAACGTCTCCGCGATCGGTCCCTACGACGTCCCGGCGGTGCGGGTGCAGACCCACGTGGTCTATACCAACAACCTGTTCGGCGGTGCGTTCCGCGGCTTCGGCGCGCCGCAGGTGGCGTGGGCCCACGAGGCGACGATGGACCGAATCGCCAAGGTGCTCACCGTCGACCCGGTCGAGCTGCGCCGCCGCAACGTTCTCGACGACCGGCGGCGGACGACCTCGACGGGGCAGCGGCTGCGCACGCCGGTGCTGGCGCGTCGCTGCCTCGACGCTGCCGCCGAGCTGGCCGGGTGGCCCGGAGATTCGCGGACCGGGGACCGGAGACCGGGGACCGAGAAAATGGGCCTGGGGGTGAGCCTGATCCTTTACGGGTGCAACCTCCACCACGGTGGCCAGCGCCTCGACCGCTCGAGCGCGGTGGTCATCCTGCAGGCGGACGGCTCGGTGGTCGTGCGCGTCGGCCTCACCGACATGGGCCAGGGGAACCTCACCGCGGCGCAGACCGTAGCCGCGCAGGCGCTCGGCATCGACCCGGCGGTGGTGCAGGTGTGGCAGCCGGACACGACGACGGTGGCCGACTCGGGACCGACGGTGGCCTCGCGCGGCGCCCACATGTCGGGGCTGGCGATCCTCGATGCGGTGCGCCGCCTGCGCCGCCGCCTCGACCCGGTGGCCGCCCAGTTGCTCGGCTGCGGGCGGCGCGAGGTCGAGCTCGGGGGCGGCTTCGCCAGCGTCGCCGGCCACCCGGAGCGCCGCGTGCCGATCGCCACGGTGGCGGCCGAGATGTCGGCGCGGCGCATCGAGGCGAGCGCGATGGGTTGGGTGCGCTCGCGGGCGCGCCGCTACGATCCCGAGACCGGACAGGGGGCGCCTTACGAGTTCTACGCCTTTGCCTGTCACATCGCCAAGGTCGCCGTCGACGTGGAGCTCGGGCTGGTGCGGGTCGAGGAGGTATGCGCCGCCCACGACGTCGGACGCGTCCTCCATCGCCAGGCGCTCGAGGGTCAGATCGAGGGCGGCATCGTCCAAGGCATGGGCTGGGGCGTGAGCGAGGAGCTCAAGCTCGACCGCGGGCGCCTGCGCAACCCGAACTTCACCGACTACCTGATACCGACGTCGTCCGACGCGCCGCGCATCCGCATCGCCGTCCTCGAGAGCGACAGCCAGGCTGGACCCTTCGGGGCGAAGGGTGTCGGTGAGCCGTCGCTGATCCCCACCGCCAGCGCGATCCGCAACGCCGTCTGCCGGGCGATCGGCGTCGAGGTCGACTCGCTGCCGGTATCGCCGCCGACGATCGTCGCGGCGCTCGGGAACCACCACCGCTTTTTCCGACTGGCGGAGGCCGCGTGCTCCACGTGAGGAGCTGCGGGGTGATCCTCGCCGGCGGCCGCGGCGAGCGCTACGGCGGACCCAAGGCGTACGCGTTGCTGCCCGACGGCCGCAGCTTCCTGGCCACCTGCCGCGACGTCCTCGCTGCGGCGGGCTGCGACCCGATCGTGGCGACGCTGCCGCCCGACGGCGTGGCGCCGGCGATCGCTGGCATCGTGGCGGTGCCCCTGCCCGACGCCGGGCTCGCCATGTTCGACTCGCTGCGGATCGCCCTTGCCACGGCGGTCGAGCTGCGCCAGTGGGAGGTGGCGGTGGTCCTCCCGGTCGACCATCCGCTGGTGCGACCGGCCACGGTGCGCTCCCTGGCCTCGACTGCGGCCGCCGCTGCCGTCGCCGTCCACGCCGGCAAGCACGGCCATCCAGTGGCGCTCGTCCGCGACGTCGCCAGGCGCATCACGACCGGCGAGCTGGCGGGACCGACGCTGCGCGACGTGCTGCGCGCCGTCGGCGCCGTTGACGTCACCGTCGACGACCCGGGGGTGAGAGCCAACTGCAACACGCCGGAGGCGCTCGCCGCGGCGTGGAGCGAGCTCAGCCGCGGCGCCTGAAGGCGTAGACGTCCTGCAGGATGAACGTCGGGTACGGCAGGCGGCGCCCGCCGATGCGACCGTTCGGGAAGAAGCCGGCGAGCTGAAACCCGCGAAACAGCCGCCTGGCGAACCCGCGCGTGTGCAGGCTGGCGAACTGGTTGCTGCCAATGTCGCCGACCGCCGTCACCACGTGACCGTTGCGGCGCAGCTCGTCCCGCACCTCGGGGTGCCCGGGGAAGATGTGCGGCACGTAGCTCTCGCCGTGCAGCGTGATCACCAGGACGCCGCCGGGACGCAGGACCCGGCGCAGCTCGTCGACCCATGCCCGTTGCGACTCGAGGGACAGGTGCGTGAACACCGACACCGCGAAGACGACGTCGAACGACGCGTCGTCGTAGGGCAGCGGCGGGAGCGGCTCGGAGAGCCGCACGTCGATCGCGCGCGGCAGATTGTGTTGCGCCCAGTCGGCCAGCTCGCGGTTGATGTCGCACCCTGAGAGGATGTGCCCGCCACCGAGCGCGTGCCAGCCGACGAGCAGGCGCCCGCTGCCACAGCCGAAGTCGAGCACGCGGCACGGCTGTCTGGCGTCGACTCCAGTGCCGGCGAGGTAGGCAACGGTGTTGAGCGCCGTCGGGACGATAGTCGAGCGGTAGAACTCGGGGTCGGACAGCCCCTGCGTGAGGTTGACCAGTGCCGGCCCCGGGAGCGGGATCGCGTCCACCTGGGTGGCGATCCTGTCGAGCTCCTCGCGCTGGCGGCGCAACGCGGCGACATCGATCTCGAACAGTGGCTCGCAGGCCCCGTCGGCGAACTGCGCGGCGAACGACAGATGGGCCGCCGCGGCGCTCACCGGCAGATCGGCGGCGAAGCCGCAGCGGGCGGCGCCGGCAGCGCTGAATGCGCTGCGCGCGATCTCGACGCGCTCCCCGTCGACCGGGAGGCGAGCGATGGCGGCGCCGTCGACGGCAACCGCGAGATCGGTGACCAGCCGATCGCCGTAGTAGAGCACCCAACCGGAGAAGTGATGCTCCTCGGCGCGGGAGACCTGCTCGAGGCGCGGCGACTCGAGCCAGTAGAAGAGCAGATCGTCACCCGAGACGGTGTCCCGCAGCCGCGTCCGCGCCCACGACAACAGGCGCGTCAGCCCACTCCCAACCGTGCCGCTCAGCGGACCCCCTCAGCCTCCGGGCTCTGTCATGTGCCGTGCGCGTCGGGAAGGCGCCGGAGGCGATGGGATAATACCGTGACAGGAGACCACCGTGACCTCTCAGCGCGTGTTGCTGACGACCAGTGAGCGCGGGCTCGACCGCTCGCTGCCGGTGTGGCGGCTCTGGCAGAGGGCGAAGAAGCTGGGCGTCTGGGACCCGGTCGACGTCGACTTGACGCGTGAGGAGTTCGTCGAGTTCGCCATCCGCCAGTTCGACAGCCGTATGGCGCGCATCGAGCGTGCCGGCGCGACCCGCCGGGCCGAGCTCGATCTCGGCGAGGCGGGCGAGGACGTCTGAGGTCCACGGGAGGCCTGATGCCACCATCACCATCCCCGAGGCGCCGCCTCGCGGCCGTGCCCGCCCTGCTGCTCTCTTTGCTCCCTGTCATGGCCGGCGCCAGCGAGGGGCCGCCGCGTCCGGGCGGCGCAGTGGCGTGCGCGGCGCCGGCCGCGGCGGCCGTCGGCGCCGAGATCCTGCGCCGGGGTGGCAATGCCGTCGACGCCGCCGTGGCGACCGCGCTGGCGCTCGCCGTCGTCCACCCGCAGGCCGGCAACCTCGGCGGCGGCGGGTTCGCGGTCGTGCGTCTCGGCGGCACGGTGGCTGCTCTCGACTTTCGGGAGATCGCCCCGGCGGCGGCGAGCCGCGACATGTTCCTCTCGGCGAGCGGTGAGCCGGACAGCGAGCGCTCGCTCATCGGCGCTCTCGCTGCCGGCGTGCCCGGCTCGCCCGCCGGGCTGCACGAGCTCCACCACCGCTTCGGCACACTACCGTGGCGCGAGGTCGTGGCGCCTGCGGAGAAGCTCGCCCGCCAGGGGTTCGTGGTCACACAGCGCCTGCACGACAACATCGCCCACGAGAGCGATCGCCTCGCTCGCTTCGGCTTCACCGCCAACGTCTGGTTGCCCGGTGGTGCCCCGCCTCGGGCCGGGTCGCGGATGAAACTGCCGCGGCTCGCGGATACCCTGGCCGCCTACGCCGCCCAGGGCCCGGCCGCGATCACCGCGGGCCGGCGCGCTGCCGCGGTCGAGACCGTCTCGCATTCGCTGGGTGGCATCCTCACCGCCGCCGACATGGCGGCGTACCGTCCGATCTGGCGTGAGCCGATCCGCTTCTCGGCGTACGGCTGGGAGCTGGCGACGATGCCGTTGCCGGCGGCGGGCGGGATCATCCTGGCTGAGAGCCTCGGTGTCCTCAAGCGTCTCGGCTGGGCCGAGCTGCCGCGCGGTTCGGCCGACCGCGCCCACCTGCTCGTCGAGACGTGGCGCCGCGCCTACGCCGACCGCTTCCTCCTCGGCGACCCGAGTAGCGCTCAGGCGGGACCGCGGGAGCTGCTCGCCGCGGCCTGGCTCGACCGGCGCGCCACATCGATAGACAGAGGCAAGGCCACACCCTCGGCCGGCGTGCAACCGTGGTCGGCAGGGTACGAGTCGCCGGAGACGACCCACCTCTCGGTGATCGACGGCGCTGGCAACGCGGTGTCGCTGACGACGACGCTCAACTCCAGCTTCGGGTGCGGCGTGCTGGTGCCGGAGGTCGGCTTCCTGCTCAACAACGAGATGGACGACTTCGCCACTGCTCCGGGCCGCCCCAACACTTACGGCCTCGTCCAGGGCGAGGCGAACGCCGTCGCCTCAGGCAGGCGCATGCTCTCCTCGATGAGCCCAACGGTGGCGTGGCGCGGCGCCGAGGTCGTGGCGGTCGGTTCTCCCGGCGGTTCTCACATCCCGACGACGACGCTCCAGGTACTGCTGAACCTGATCGTCGACGGCGATCCCCTGTCGGCGGCCGTGGTGCGCCCACGGCTGCACCACCAGTGGCAGCCGGACCGCATCGTCTACGAGGACGGGGCGCTGTCGCCGGAGGTGGTCGGCGAGCTCGAGCGGCGCGGCCACGCGCTCCGGCGGGCGCGGCAGCTCGGCGAGGCTCACGTTGTGCGCCGGCTCGCCGACGGGCGGCTCGAGGCGGCCGCCGACCCGCGCGGCCCCGGCGCGGCGGCAACCGTCGACCTTGGTATCGGGGAGCGGGAGAAGCGGCCCGAGAAAGAGGAGTAGCGGCGAGGCGCTAGCGGTAGCGCTGGCGGATCATCGGGATCAGGTACTCGGAGAAGGCGCGGTCGAGGTCGTAGCGCGGCTGCCATCCCCAGTCATTGCGCGCCGCCGAGTCGTCCACGTCTGCCGGCCAGGTGTCGACGATCCCCTGGCGTTTGATGTCCGGCTGGAACGTGATCTCGGCGCCCGGGAACGCCGCAGCCACCAACTGCCGCACCTCGCCCGCAGAGGGGTTGAAGGCAGTGACGTTGTACACCGTGTGGTTGAGCGACGAGCGCGGGGCGGCGGCGAGCGAGAGCAGCGCCTCGATGCCGTCGGGCATCGCCATGAACGGGATGCGGGTGTCCTCGCGCACGAAACAGGCGTATGGCTTGTGCTGGGCCGCCGCGTGGATCATCTCCGGGGCGTAGTCGGAGGTGCCGCCGGAAGGCACCGTGACCGCGGAGATCAGGCCCGGAAAGCGCAAGCAGCGAAAGTCGACCTTGCCGGCAAGCGGTTCGGCGGCGAGCTGCTTGTAGCGCTTCGCGTAGTAGCGGCCGAGGTGCTCGCAGTACAGCTTGTTGCAGCCGTACATCGTCGACGGCTTGGTCCACTCGTTCTCGGTCACCTTGCCGGCGGTCGCTTTGACCTCGGCCCCGGGGAGGCCGTAGGCGGCGATCGACGACGGGTACATGAACACGACCGGTCGGCCGTGCGACTCACCCTGCTTCTGGGCGAACTCGAGGAGGTTCAACGTGCCCTCGACGTTGACCTGATGCGCGGTGACCGGCGTGAACTCGCTGCGAGTCGAAAGCAGCGCGGCGAGGTGGAACACCAGCTCGACCTCGTACTCGGAGAGGATGCGCTCGAGCAGGTTGGTGTCGAGGATCGAGCCGATGAACTCCCGCTCGACGAGCTTCCCGAGCTCGCCTTCGAGCGGCCTCACGTCGAGCGTGATGATCGGACGACGACCATCGGCGGCGAGGCTCTTGATGAGCCCATGGCCGATCTCACCGCTCGCGCCGGTGATCAGGACGACTGGTGTGCGCAGCATGCTCTCCCCCTCTCCGCATGAGCGCTCCAGTGGGCCGGCGCGCGCTCGGAACGTGAAATCTAGCACAAGCGGCTCGGCACCGGAGCAGAGGCGTGGTCAGTGGTCTGTGGTCAGTGGTCAGAAGAGGCGTGAACCGGCCCTGATTGCGACCGCTGGCGTGGTTCTGCTGACCACTGGCCACTGACCACTGTCTTTCAGGCGACCGTGACTTCCTTGCACAGGTAGACGTCCTGGATCGCATTGAGCAGCTTGACACCGTCCGCGATCGGTTTCTGGAATGCCTTGCGGCCCGAGATCATGCCCATCCCGCCGGCGCGCTTGTTCACCACCGCGGTGCGGACGGCGTCGGCGAGGTCGTTCTTGCCCGACGCCCCCCCCGAGTTGATCAGCCCCATGCGCCCCATGTAGCAGTTGGCCACCTGCCAGCGCGTCCACTCGATGGGGTTGTCCTTGGCGAGCTTCTCGTAGACGAGCGGGTTCGTGTACCCGAACTTGATCGCGGTGTACCCGCCGTTGGTCTCCGGCATCTTCTGCTTGATGATGTCCGCCTCAATGGTGACGCCGATGTGGTTCGCCTGGCCGGTGAGGTCGGCGGCCGCGTGGTAGTCGACGCCGTCCTTCTTGAACGCGCTGTTGCGCGTGTAGCACCACAGCACGGTGAACAGGCCGAGCTCGTGGGCGTGCTGGAACGCCTCCGAGACCTCCTGGATCTGGCGGCGCGAGTTCTCGGAGCCGAAGTAGATCGTGGCGCCGACGCCAGCCGCGCCGAGCTCGAACGCCTGGTCGACCGAGGCGAACAGCGTCTGGTCGTAGGTTAGCGGGTAGGTCAGCGTCTCGTTGTGGT
The DNA here is from genome assembly GCA_963725705.1 of uncultured Acidobacteriota bacterium. GTDB lineage: Bacteria > Acidobacteriota > Thermoanaerobaculia > Thermoanaerobaculales > Thermoanaerobaculaceae > CAVRZJ01. Next base: position 360,520 of record CAVRZJ010000006.1, read on the forward strand.
TGAGCTTGACGATGAACGGCAGCTTGGGCGCCCAGCGGCGCGACACCGCGCCGAGCACGCCGAGCGTCGAGGCGAAGGCGTTGCAGCCGCCGTCGCAGGCGAGCCGGCACAGGTTCTCGGGGTCGAAGTATGCCGGGTTGGGCGCGAACGACGCGGCGCCCGAGTGCTCGATGCCCTGGTCGACCGGCAGAATCGAGAGATAACCGGTGCCGGCCAGGCGTCCGGTCGAGAACAGCCACTGCAGGCCGCGCAGCACGTTCACTGGACGGTCGGTCGGCATCAGGATGCGCTCGACGAAGTCGGGCCCGGGCAGGTGCAGCATCTCCTTGGGGATGCCGCTGCAGGTGTATTCGAGCAGCGACGCGTGGTCGCCGAGCAGCTCACGGATGGTTTCGATCATGGGGGTGTCCTCCCTACAGGCGAATTGTACAGGCGAAGAGGAGCCTCCCGGCGGACTCGCTCGCCGGGAGGCTGTGACATTGCGATCTGCCGAGCTATCAGGGTGCGGCGCTGACCGTGCCCTCGGCGATCACCAGCTCGACGCGCCGGTTCTTCGCGCGCCCTTCCTTGCTCGTGTTGTCGGCGATCGGCCGGTCCATGCCGTAGCCGACCGCGGTCTGGCGCTCTACGGCGATGCCGCTCTCGGCGAGGAACGTCTTGACCGAATCGGCGCGCTTCTGCGATAGCGACATGTTGTAGTCGGCGCCGCCGGTCGAGTCGGTGTGACCCTCGATGCGCAGGTTGAGCTCGGGCATCAGCAGCAGGATGCCCGAGAGCTTGGCGATGGTGATCTTCGCCTCGGGCTTCAGCGTTGCCTGGTTGACGTCGAAGAGGATGTCGGGCAGGTTGACGATGAAGCCGCGGGCCGTGTTCTTGGTCTCGGCAACTTGCGAAAGGGCGCCCTGGAGCCGCTGCGAGAGCTCACCCTTCTGCTTCTCGAGCGCGCTCCTCTGCGCTTCGAGCGCCGACTTCTCCTGCTCGAGCTGAGACTTTTGCGCCTCGAGCGCGGTCTTGGCGCTTTCCAGACCCGCCTTCTCCTGCCGCAGGCCCGCCATCTGCGATTCGATCGCGGCCTTGGCGGCGGTCGCCTGCTCCAGCGCGGTCTGAGCGGCGGCCGCCGTCGACTCGGCGCTCTTCGCGCGAGACTCGAGCGCGTCCATCTCCGCCTTGCGCTTGGCGATCCGCTCCTCGAGCTGCTGCGCCTCGATCTTCCGGTTGGTGGCGCGCATCGCGTCGCTGGAGAGGGCGACGGTGCGGCGGGAGAAGTCGACCATCTCCTTACGCCGGCCCGATGCCGCGGCCAGCGAGGTCGCCTGGGCGAGCGTGACCTTCGCCTCCTTCATCATCTGTGGCGCGAACTGCTCGGCGTTGGCACGCTGTGCGAGCTCGTACGCCTTTTGCGCCTGCATCAGGTCGAGCGGTGTCTCCCCGGTGTAGTTGATGTCGGCGATGCTCTCGACGCCGAACTTGGCGGCAGGCACGAAAGAGGAAAACCGGAACGGGGTGACGCGCGTGCCCCTGGGATCGTCGGGCGCCTTGGAGAAGAAGACGAGCAGATCTCCCGGGTTGTCCACCATGGCGTACGGCTCCGCCGTGATCATCATGGCGAACTCCTTGAGGCCCGTCGAAAACGTCCCGCTGCCGCTGTCGTCGCGTACGTACAGCTCGCCGAGGTTCTCGTACTTGCCGTCGCGGGTGACGGCCCACACGACATACGACGTGATGTCCCCGGCGAACAGCACCGCAGCGCGCATCTTCTTGAATGCGATCTCCACCTCCGTCTGCGCGCTGCGCGCCTCGACCTGGGCGGTGACCTCGGCGGCGGGCGCGTGCGTGGTCGGGGCGAACGGGACCTCGATCTTGCGCTGCTCGGGGAACTGCACCGCGGTGAGCGACACCTCGAGCGCCAGCGCCGGCGTCACCAGTGCAGCTCCAGTGATCAGAAGAACCAGAGAACGGAAGAATCGCATCGTTACCTCCTTGGCGGACGCTGTCGGTTCACGGTCGACGAGTGGACAGAGATCGATTCTAGCCCGCGGTCCGAGGCTGTCAAGCGGCGAGGCGGCGTCCCGCTTTCCCGCCAAGGGCCGTCATGCCGGCAGGGCCACGCCGAGTGCTGCGATCGCCTCCGCGAACGTCCGCGGAACGATCGCCTCGCACCGCAGCGGATCGGTTTCACCGGGCAGCGAGATGACGAGCCGCCAGGCGTGCAGCAGCGGGTGGGGCGGCTGCAGCGCCGCGCGCATTGCGGCGTCGCGCACGCCGCGGTGGCGGGGCCCGCCGTAGAGGTCGTCGCCGACGATCGGGTGGCCGGCGTGCGCGAGGTGAACCCGCAGTTGATGGGTGCGGCCGGTGGCCGGGGTGAGCATGACGAGGCTGGCGAAGCCGGGCCCGCCGATCACCCGATAGCGCGACAGCGCCGACCGGCCGGCAGGGTCGACGCGCATGCGGCGCCGGTCGCGGCGGTCCGGGCCGAGCGGCCATGACCACTCCCCGGTGGCCGGCCGGGGTCTGCCCCACACCACTGCGAGGTACGTCTTCTCGACCGATCGCTCGGAGAAGCAGCGCACCAGCCGGCGGTGGCTATCGGCATCACGAGCGACCACTACCAGGCCGGAGGTGCCAACGTCGAGTCGGTGGACGAGCAGCAGCGAGTCGGGCGAGAGGCCGAGCGCGAGACGCCGTGACGCGTCGACGGCGGCGAGCAGCCGCGCGACCGCGGCGTGCGGCTCGGCCCGTCGCGTGGCCAGACTGATCCCCGCTGGCTTGTCGATCACGACCAGTCGCTCGTCGGCGTACACCACCTCGGCCGGCATGCCTCGAGGATGACACAACTACGCTTGAGAGCGGAGCCGGACGCGGAGAGACGAGCGGGCGCGGCATGAATCTCGCGGGCATTCGTGCAGACCGCCGAGCCACGATCGGGACAGCCGAGCCGCACCGTGGGCCTGCTGGCATGGATGTCCGCGGAAGGCCGGCGAGGTGGTGTATCGTCGCGAGCCAATGGCCACTGTGGTCGTTCTCGTGTTTGCCTTCGTCTATCTCGGCATGGTGATTGGCGAGATCCCCGGTCTCGCGCTCGACCGGACCGGCATCGCGCTGCTCGGTGCGCTGGCACTGGTGGCGACCGAGCGGGTCACGCCCGCGGCGGCGTGGAGCGCCGTCGACGTACCGACACTGGCGCTGCTGTTCGGCCTCATGGTGGTCTCGGCGCAGCTCCGCCTCGCCGGCTTCTACGCCGCCGTGACGAGCAGAGTAGTGGCCAGCGAGGTGTCGCCGCCGGCTCTGCTGGCCATGGTCATCGGCACGGCGGGGCTGCTCTCCGCTCTGCTGGCGAACGATATCGTCTGCCTGGCGGTGGCGCCGCTGCTCGTCGCCGGGTGTGCCAGGAAAGAGCTCGATCCGGTCCCGTTCCTCCTCGCTCTCGCCTGTGCCGCCAACGTCGGCTCGGCGGCGACGCTGATCGGCAACCCACAAAACATGCTGATCGGCCAGCGGCTCCACTTGTCGTTCGCCGGGTACATGCTGGACGCCGCCGTGCCGGCGGTGGTCGGCCTCGTGGTGGTGTGGGCGGTGGTGTGCGCGAGCGTGAGTGGTCGTTGGCGCAAGACCACTCCGCCCGTCGATGTGGCTGCGCCTGCGTACAACCGCTACCAGACCGGCAAGGCGATCGTGGTGCTCGTGCTGCTCGTGCTCGCATTCCTGTTCCTGTCGGTGCCGCGCGAGGTGGTCGCCCTCACCGCGGCGGGGCTGCTGCTGACCTCGCGACGGACGGCCTCGCGCGATCTCCTGAGCCTGGTCGACTGGCTGTTGCTCGTGCTCTTCGTCGGGCTGTTCGTCGTGAATTTCGCGCTCGCCGATTCGGGCGTGCTCGCGCAGATCGAGGAGGCGCTGCGCGGACTCGGCATCGACCTCGAGCGGCCGGCCGTCCTGTTCCCGGCAACGGTGGTGCTGTCGAACCTGGTTTCGAACGTTCCTGCCGTCATGTTGCTGCTTCCGCAGGCCACACACTTGAAAGCTGGACCCATTCTCGCTTTGGCGAGCACGCTGGCAGGCAATCTCTTCATTGTCGGGAGCATAGCCAACATCATCGTCGTTGAGCAGGCGGCAAAACTGGGCGTCCGCATCAGGTGGCGCGAGCACGCGCGCGTCGGGGTGCCGGTCACCGCGATCACGCTGGCGATCGCGGCGCTGTGGATCGCATTGCGGAGCATTTGACCACCGGGGTGCTCAGCCCCCCTTGACAATGGGCACAAGAGAGTTATCTTTTCAGTGGATATGGACACTGACGTCTCATCCGACCGTCCTCCAAGTTGTACCAACCGCCTGAGTGCATCCCTGGCGGCCGCAGGCGAAGCTTCCCCTAGCGCGGCCGCCTTCGCTTTTCCTGCCACTCGAACCCAAGCCACGGCGACGTTCTCTGCTGTCCGCTCGCCGCGACGCGCCCGCCACGGGCACCCGGCCTAGCGAGGACCAGCATGGCTCCGTCGCCCGCCGTGGCGTTTCGACCGGCCTCTCCGGGGAGGCCATCGCAGTACCCGAACACGAGATCGGTGTGCCCTGCTCCGGGCACGAGCGCAGCACCATATCGCTCCCACCGGGAGGAAAGAGGGAGATGAAAGAGAGTTCACTGGCTGTTTCGCATTTTGACGCCAACGCGCAGCGCGAGAAGATCTGCGAGATCTTCGGCGAGTCGTACGACGAGGCGCGTTGGCAGGACTGGCGTTGGCAGATGCGCCACCGCCTTACCCGCCCCGAGCACTTCGAGGCGTTCCTGCGTCTGACCACCGCCGAGCGGCGTGGCCTGACGCTGGCGCAGGAGAAGTTCTCGGTCGCGGTGACGCCGCACTTCGCGGCACTGATGGACGACGACGACCCGTACTGTCCGATCCGCCTGCAGGTCGTGCCGCGGGAAGAAGAGTTGGTGGTCGGTCCCGGGGACATGGTGGATCCGTGCGGCGAGGACGGACACAGCGTCGTGCCGGGTCTTGTCCATCGCTACCCGGACCGCGTCCTGCTGCTCGCTCTCGACACCTGCGCGTCGTACTGCCGCTACTGCACGCGCTCGCGCCTGGTCAGTCAGGGCGAGCTCGACCCGCTGCCGCGGCGACTCGACCCGATCATCGCCTACCTCAAGGAGCACACCGAGGTGCGCGACGTGCTGCTCTCCGGCGGCGACCCGCTGATGATGTCGGACGATCGTCTCGACACGCTGCTCGGGCGCCTGCGGACGATCGAGCACATCGAATTCCTGCGCATCGGCAGCCGCGTTCCCAGCTTCCTGCCGCAGCGGATCACGCCCGAGCTGGTCAAGGTGCTGCGCAAGCACCGCGTCTGGCTGTCGCTCCACTTCAGCCACGCGCGCGAGATCACGGGCGAGGTCGAGGCTGCCTGCGACCTGCTCGCCGACGGCGGCATTCCGATGGGTAGCCAGACCGTGCTGCTCAAGGGTGTCAACGACGACGTGCCGACGCTCAAGGCGCTCTTCCATGCGCTCCTCAAGATCCGCGTGCGCCCGTACTACCTGTACCAGTGCGACCCGGTGGTCGGCACCGCGCACTTGCGCACGACGATCGCCAAGGGGATCGAGCTGATTGCGGGCCTGCGCGGCCACACCTCGGGGTACGCGGTGCCGACGTACGTCGTCGACGCACCGGGCGGCGGCGGCAAGGTGCCGATCCAGGCCGAGACCGTCATCGGCCACGACGATGGCGTCTGGTCGCTGCGCAACTGGGCCGGGGAGACGTACACCTATACGGATCCCACCGAGCGGTAGCGCATGGGGCGCCGGCTCGGCTTCACCTACGACCGCAAGGAGGACTACGTCGCTGCGGGGTTCTCCTCTGCGGAAGTGATGGAGTTCGACGCCGAGGACACCATCTCGGCCATCGCGGGCACGTTGCGCGAGATCGGCCACGACGTCACGCGCGTTGGACGTGGCGTCGAGCTGGCGCGCCGCCTCGTCGCCGGCGAGCGCTGGGACCTCGTCTTCAACATCTGCGAAGGCGCGAGCGGCCGCTCCCGCGAGGCGCAGGTTCCGGCGCTCTGTGAGCTGTTCGACCAGCCCTACACCTTCGCCGACCCGCTGACCTGCGCGATCACGCTCGACAAGGCGGTAGCGAAGCGGATCGTGCGCGACTCGGGGTTGGCGACGGCGCCGTTTGCCGTCGTCGCGAGCGCGGCCGACGTCGCGAAGGTGCGCCTCGAGGCGCCGCTGTTCGCCAAGCCGATCGCCGAGGGTAGCTCGAAGGGTGTCACCTGCCGGTCGCTGGTTCGCGATCGCACGCAGCTCGGCGAGGTGTGCGCCGAGTTGTTGGCGACGTTCCGGCAGCCCGTGCTGGTCGAAGCGTTCCTGCCGGGCCGCGAATTGACCGTCGGCGTCATCGGCAACGGCGCGACGGCGCGGGTCGTCGGCGTGATGGAGGTCGTCTTCACCGAGCACGCCGAGGTCAGCGCCTACACCGCACTCAACAAGGAAGAGTATCTGGAGCGGGTGTCCTACCGGCTGGTCGACGACGAGCCGCTCGCCGGATCCGCGAGTACTCTCGCCCTCGGCGTCTACCACGCGCTGGGGTGCCGCGACGCCGCTCGCATCGATGTCCGTTGCGATGCCGCGGGTGTTCCGTGCTTCCTCGAAGCGAACCCTCTGCCGGGTCTCAACCCGGTTCGCTCCGACTTGCCGATCATGACCCGGCTCGCCGGGACGTCGTTCGCGGAGCTGATGGTTTCGATTATCGAGGGAGCTGTTTTAAGATACTCATTGTGAAACCAACTCGAGTCCTGATCGCGCACAATCGAGTCGAAGACGAAGATGATCTCTCCACTCTCGACGTGCTCGACCAGGTCGCCCTCGTTCAAGAGGGGCTGGACGAGCTCGGCGTGGCGAGCAAGGTGGTCGTTGTCGACGAGCACCGTGTCTGGGAGACGATCCGTCCCGACCGCGGCGAGGTGATCTTCAACCTTGTCGAGGCGCCTCCCGGATCGCCGCAGCTCCAGTCGGCGGCAGCCGCGGTGCTCGAGCTGCTCGGCGTCCCGTTCACCGGCTCGCGGGCGGGAGCAATGTGGCTGACCACCGACAAGCTGGCCACCCGGGCGGTCCTCGCGAGCAGCGGCCTGCCGGTCGCACCGGGCGGCCGATTGTGGTCGGACGACGCGCAGATCCTCGACAGCGTGCCGCCGCCGTGGATCATCAAGCCCGGCTGGGAGGACGCATCGATCGGCCTCGAGGGCTCACCGGTGTGCTCCACGCGCGAGCAGGCGATCGCCCGCGCTCGCGACCTCGAGCACCGCTTCGTCGGCCAGCCGCTGGTCCTCGAGCACTTCCTGCCGGGGAGGGAGTTCAACGTCGCGCTGCTCGCCAACGGAGCCGACGCGCAGGTGCTGCCGGTCGCCGAGATGGCGTTCATCGACTTTCCGCCCGACATCCCGGCGCTGGTCAGCTACGAGGGCAAGTGGCTGGTCGGCTCGTTCGCCGACGAGCACACGCAGCGCGAGTTTCCCACCGACGAAGAGGACGGCGATTTGCTGACGCTCGTCCGCTCGCTGGCGCGCCGCACGTGGCGCGTCTGCGGCCTGTCCGGTTACGCTCGCGTCGACATGCGGCTCGACGAGCAGGGCGTGCCGCGCATCCTTGAGGTCAACGCGAACCCATGCCTGTCCGCCGCGGCGGGCTTCGTGATTGCCGCCAGCAACGCCGGGCTGTCGCCGGGGATGCTCATCGACCGCATTCTGCAGGCCGCGATGCGCGTCGAGTCACGGGCCGACGAAGCCGTCGCGGTCTGATCGCGGGCGAAGGAGTCAGCGTGCTCATCACCAGGGATTTTGGCGCCAGCGATCGTGCTGCCGTCGAAGAGGTGCTCACCGCCACCGGGTTCTTCAACGCCGAGGAGCTGTACGTGGCCATGGAGCTGGTCGACGAGCGGATCGCCGAGGGCCCGGACAGCCACTACCGGTTCCTGGTAGCCAGGGACGGCGGGACCACGGTCGGCTATGCATGCTGGGGCCCGATCCTCGGTACGGTGTCGTCGGTCGACCTCTACTGGATCGCAGTGCATCCGCGGTATCAGGGCAAGGGCGTCGGCAAGGCGCTGCTCCTCGCCGCCGAGCAGTGGATTCGTGAGGAGGAGAAGCTGCGCGTCTACATCGAAACCTCGAGCCGAGCGCAGTACGAGCCGACGCGCGCCTTCTACCTGGCCACGGGCTACACCGTCGCCGCGGTGCTCGAGGACTTCTACGGTCCCGGCGACGGCAAGTTCATCTTCGTCAAGGTGCTCTGAGGAGCCTGCCGCGCGCTTTTGGCAGTGGGCGTGGTTCCGCCCCAATAGAGCGATCGCCAGCACCTGGGCAGCACGAACGGTGGCACGTCACGCGGCAGCTCGTCGCGTGGCGCTGCCGCCACGGCCTGCCGGCGCGGGTCGCCGACGCCGACCATCGTCCCGTCCGCCGGGTCGATGAAGATCGCGTTGACGCCGCCGAAGTCGGTCTGCGAGAGCGCACTCGCCGGGTAGTTGAGGCGGTCCTGCAGCGTGAACCCGCGCTCCTTCAGGGCATCGGCCTGCGCCAGCGTGATCGGATCGAAGATCTCGAGATAGGTATAGGGGTCGCCGGTGCCACCCCAGAGCACGCGAGGGGCGGCCATCGCCTCGCACAGGGGCCAGCCGCGGTCGACGACGCCGACGATGGTGGACACGATCAGCGGAGCGATGCGGGCGCTCCCGGCGCTGCCGAGGACCAGCAGCGGCTTGCCTTCCTTGAGCACGATGGTCGGTGCCATGCTGTTCAAGGCCGGCTGCAGCGGCGCGACGTACACCCATGCCCGCTGATCACGGAACTCAAAGCCGTTCATCAGACCGTTGTAGGCGAATCCCAGCCCCGCGGTCGCCGCGCCGCTGCCGAAGGTGGCGCCCAGCGTCTGGGTCAGCGCCACCGCGTTGCCGGCGGCATCGGTGACCGAGACCTGGGAGGTGCCGTCGATCGCCAGCGTCGACAGCGGGCTCGCGCTGAGCTCGCGAGCGTACAGCGCGCGGTCGAAGCGGATCAACCCGGCGCGGGCGGCGGTGTACGCCGGGTCCACGGCCAGCTCGTCCGGCGTGCGCAGCGGGCGGTGGGCGGGGAAACCGTCGGCGTAGGCGAGCCGCTGCGCCTCGAGGAGCAGGTGGAGGCGGTCGACCGTGTCCTCACGGAGCAGATCGGGCGGGAAGCGGTCGAGGATGGCGAGCGTCTCGATAATCGCCTGGCCGCCGCCCGGGGACGGAAACGAGAGGACGTCGAGCCCCCGGTAGCGACCGCGGATCGGCTTCTTCTCCTTCGCCTCCAGCAGGCCGAGATCGGCGAGCCGCACGAAGCCGCCGCCGGCGATCATGTCCGCGTCGATCTCCTGGGCGATCTTGCCGTGGTAGAAGTCCTCGAGGCCGCGATCGCGCAACTGCCGCAGCGTGCACGCCAGGTCTGAGTTGCAGTAGACGTGCTCGAGCTCCCACACGTCGATGCCGTCCCGCAGGAAGAGCCGGCTCAAGTACGGCGAGCGGCGCACCTTCGCGGCGTAGTACTGGAGGAACGCCCGGTGCGCCGGCGTGAAAGCCGACCCGAACTCGGCGATCTCAATGGCGGGCTCCAGCACCTCGGCGAGCGGCTTGCTGCCATAGCGCTCGAGAGCGAGCGCGAGGGCGGCCACCGAGCCCGGCGTCGCGATCGCCTTGTAGCTGTAGAACCCTTTCCGGTCCGGGTTCTCGTCGCGCATGAGCTGCATCTGCTCGGGAGGAGCCCGCAGCGGTGCGCGCGCCGATCCGTCGATCGCGACGCTGCGCCCATCGGCCAGGTGGATGAGAACGTACGTCTGGCCGCCGATGCCCGACGAGCCGGGCTCCGCGACACCGAGAGCGAACGCTGCAGCAACCGCTGCGTCGACCGCGTTGCCACCGGCCTCGAGCATCCGTGCCCCGGCCCACGATGCCGGTCCCGCCGAGGTGACCACCATGCCGCGCTGCGACACCACCTCGCGGATCCGCAGGTCGTCGGGCAAGGCTCGCTGCGGCACCGGCGTTGCGGTCGGCATCGGCACTGGCTGCTGGTGCGGTGGGCTCCCGGGCGGCGCCGAGCTGCAGGCGGCGATCGACAGCGCTGCCAGTGCGCGGCGCCACGGCACCTGGCAGCGTGCACACTTCATGCGGATGCGATGGTACTGCTTGTTGTCGAGATGGTCACGGGCCGCGGCGACTGGCATTCGACGACGTGGCGCCGGTGCCTGCCGGCGAGCCGGGCAGCGCCCACAACGTTCGCCAGCAGGCGGGCAGAGCGACGCTCGCCGGCGCCGAGCCCGGCGGTCCCGCCGCGACCGCGACCCCTTGTCGTCGCGGATCGCCGACTCCGACGAGCGTGCCGTCGGGCCGAACGAGAATGGCGTTGACGCACCCGAAGGCGTTGAGGTCGATCTGCCGCGGGGGGAAGTGGAGGCGGTAGATGTTGGTGTAGCCCCGCTTCGCCAGCTCGTCCGCGAGCGCGTCGGTGATCGGGCCGGCGAGCTCGAGGTACAGCCGGTTCTCCTGGTTCCCTCCCCACAGTACCCGTGGCGCCGCGACGGCGGCGCGCAGGTCCATCCCCTGGTCGACGACGTTGCTGATCGCCAGCAGCACCGCCGAGGTGATGCGGCCGCTGCCGACGCTGCCGAGGACGAGGAACGGCCTGCCGTTGCGGCGGACGATCGTCGGCGACTGCGTGGTGAACGGCGGGCGCAGCGGCAGCAGGAACGCGCGGCTTTGCGGGTGCTCGAGGTCGAACGCCTCGAGCAGCCCGTTGTAGGGAAAGCCGAGTCCCGGTGTCGCGATGTACGCGCCGAAGATTCGGCTCAGGGTCTGGGTGATCGACACCGCGTTGCCGAAGCGGTCCACCACCGACAATTGCGTGGTGTCGCGCTCCGCCCATGGGGTGAGCTCGGTGTCGCCGAGCTCGTTGGGAGTGAGGGCGCGATCGGCGAGGATCAGCCGGGCGCGCTGCTGCGCCCGCGCTCGGTCGAGCAGGAAGGCTCCGGCCTCATGGGTCGGCAGCTTGGCGCTGTGATCGTCGGCCATCGCCAGTCGCGTGGCCTCGATCTGCAGCTCGTAGCGCTCGGGGCTCTCGTGGCGCATCCTCTCGGGAGGGAAGCTGTCGAGGATGTGGAGCGCCTCGATCAGCGACCCGCCGGCGCCCGGCAGCGGGAACGACACGATCTCGAGGCCGCGGTACGAGCCGATGAACGGCTGGCGCTCGATCGCCCGCACACGGGCGAGATCGTCGCGCCGCACGTAGCCGCCGCCGCGCTCGAGGTCCTGGGCGATCGCGGCGCCGATCTCGCCGGTGTAGAACGCCGCCGGTCCCCCGTCGGCGATCCGCCGCAACGTGCACGCCAGGTCAGGGAAGCAGTAGGTGTGCGATAGCCCCCAGACGTAGAGGTTGTTGTCGAGAAGAATGCTCGCGAGGTACGGTGACTCGCGCAGCTTGTCGAGGTAGCCGTCGACGTACGTCTGCATCGCCGGCGAGAAGGCGACGCCAGCCTCGGCGGCGTCGATCGCGGGAGCCATCACCTCGGCGAGCGGCTTGGTCCCGTAGTGCGAGAGCGCGAGCGCGAGCGCGGCGAGCGTGGCGGGGGCGGCCACCAGCTTCGGCCCAAAGAAACGACCCTCGTCCTTGAGCCGTTGCAGCTCAGGGCGCGAGGCGCGCAGCGGCGCGACGACCGAGCCATCGATCGCGACACAAGCTCCACTCGCCGGGCAGATCAGCATGTACGTCTGGCCGCCGAGGCCTGAGGCGCCAAGCTCACCGACGCCCAGCGCGAAAGCGGCGGCGACGGCCGCATCCACCGCATTGCCGCCGGCCTCGAGAATGCGGGCGCCGGCGCGCGCCGCCACCGCGGAGCTGCAGACCACCATGCCGTTCTCCGAGGTGACCGCGACGGCCTGGAGCTGGCCGGGCAACTCGCTGGCGCTCGGGGTGGGTGCCGGCGTCGGCGCGGCCGGGCCGCCGGACGCAGGGGCGGCGAACACGACCGCTGCGATGGCAATGAGAAACACTGCCGGGATGAAAGCCCTCATGCGCCGCGCATTCTACCGCGCGCCTCGCTCCCTGCCGCTGCGGGTCGCCGACCCCGACGATTGAGCCCTCGCCGCTGCTCGTGCACCCCCATCGCAACTGCGGCAGTCATCAATCCGGCGTGGCCGCCACCGCCGGCGTGCCGGCGGGCGCAGCAGTGGCGGGCAGGGTGAAGGCGTCCTTCCACACCGCGGCGGGCGGCACGGGGGGCCGGCTCGGGTCGGGAGTGGCGCAGGCGCCGACCGGCTCGCCCCCGCGCCGCGGGTCGCACCCGCCGACCATCGTCCCGTCGTCGCGGACGAGCACGGCGTTGACGCCCCCGGAGCTTGTCAGGCCCCAGTCCGCCGCCGGAAAAGTGGTGAGGTTGAGGTCGGCGAAGCCCCGCTTGTCGAGAGCCAGCACGATCTCCGGCGTGATCGGCGGCGCCAGCTCGATCAGCACCCGCCCACCGGCCCACAGTACGCGCGCGGCGGCGAGGGCATCGCCGATCTGCATGCCGCGATCGACAACGTTGACGATCGTGCTGACGATGGCGGGGCTGATGTGCCCGCTGCCGGCGCTGCCGACGACCAGGAACGGGCGCCCCTTCTTGAGCACGATCGTCGGCGCGATCGACGTGAAGATGCGGCGCAGCGGGAAGAGATAGTACCGGCTGCCGGAGAAGTCGAGGTCGTACGACTCGACCGAGGCGTTGTAGGGGAAGCCGAGCCCGGGCGTGGCGATGCACCCTCCGAACCCGCGGCCGAGGCTTTGGGTCAGCGACACGGCGTTGCCGAAGCGGTCGACCACCGAGATCTGCGTGGTGTCGCGGTCGCGCCAGTCGTCGTCCTTGTATCCGGTGATGGCGGACTTCGGGACGGGCCTGTCGAAGTGGATCAGTTGCGAGCGCCGCCGCGCCTGCTCGCGGGAGGTGGCGGTCGTCGTCAGCGCCGAGTCGATCGCGAGGATGTTGTGCTCGTCGATGGCGGCCATGCGCTGCGCCTCGATCATCAGGTGCACCGCATCGGTCGAGACGCTGCGCAGCCGCTTTGCCGGAAAGCTGTCGATGATCTGCAGCGTCTCGATCACCGCGGCGCCGGCGCACGGCGGCGGGAACGACAGCACCTCAAGACCGCGGAACCTCCCGCGCAGCGGCTCGCGCTCGACCACCCGGTACTGGTCGAGGTCACCGTACTGCAGGTAGCCGCCGTTGGCCTTCATGTCCTTGACGATCTCGCGGGCGATCCGGCCCGAGTAGAAGTCCCGCCACCCGCGGTCGGCCAGGCGCCAGAGCGTGCGCCCAAGGTCGTACTGACAGAACGCGTGCTCCGGCTCCCACAGCTTCCGGCCGCCCTTCAGGTAGAGATTGGCGGTGTAGTTCGAGCTCTGCACGCGGGCGACGTAGTGCTCGAGCGACGTGCGCTGGAACGGCGTCATGTGCGAGCCCATCATCGCCAGCTCGATCGCCGGCGCGATCAGCTCCGCGAGCGGCCGCGAGCCGTAGTGCTCCGCCGCCAGCGCGAGCGCCGCCAGCATCCCCGGTGTCGCCGCCATCGGGTAGCCGACGGCCCGCCTGAGCTCGGCGAGTCGGCGGAGCTCCTCGCGGTCGGGGCGCAGCGGCGCCGCCACCGCCCCGTCGATCGCGACCGCCCGGCCGTCGTTGAGGTAGATCAGCAGGTAAGCCTGGCCGCCGAGCCCGGACTGCCCCGGTTCGACGACGCCGAGCGCCAGCGAGGTCGCCACCGCGGCGTCGATCGCGTTGCCGCCCTCCTCGAGCACTCGCGCCCCGACCGCCGCGGCCTCCTGCGAGCCGCACGCCACCATCCCGAGGGTCGAGCTCGCCTCGATCGGGAAGAGCTGTGCCCGCGCCGCCGCCTCGGCCTGCGGCCCCACCGCGCCCGGCGGAATCACGAACGGTGCCGGGGTCGGCATCGGCTCCACCGGCGCCGACTGGCCGCCGGTCAGCTTGGCAGCGAGGCACAACAGTACACACGCGCAGATGCGCAACCGTTTCTGCATGCTTTCGCTTCATCCTCCGGGGCGGATTGTACGTGCTCCGATGCTGTTCCGCGCTTTGTCTAGGAGCCTGTCGGGGAAATCGGGAGGGCCCACCCCGTTTTCCCGACAGGCTCCTAGCGGCAGGTGCCACGCGGCGCCATCGGCTCGTCGGCGCGCCGGCCCACGAACGGCGGCTGCGAGGACGGGCGCGACGGCCGCCGGTCCGTCGAGCTGCTCATGGATCGATGGTGGTCGCGGTCGTCGCTCTCTACCCGTCCTTGGCGAGGCGCGCGCATGGTGAACGGACGGACTCGTTCGGCTGACACGAGCGCCGATCTGGCCGCCGTGATCTCGTGCCTTGCGGCCGCGCGCAGACACTCACCAGCGCACGGCGACGCCGACGAATGGTCCTGCGATCCTCAGCTTTGCATAGTCGGGCTGGTCGTCGAGGCGCAAGTCGAGGACGCGGTACGCCGCGAGCAGCCCGAGGTTGGCGACCGGGAAGACGCGGACGCCTGCCTCGGCGTCGACCATCGAGCCGCGATTGCCGGCGTCGATGCCGGAGCCTTCGATGAAGAGGTTTACCGTGCGGTGGGGGTTGACGTCGATGGCGATCCCGAGCGCGGGCAACACGCCGGCGAAGCCGTCGGACTCGCGTACCGGCGGAGTCAACTCCGGCGCCTGCAGCGCCGCGTCGATCCTCAAGCGCTTGAGCTCGAGGATCGTGCCGAAGCGGAAGACCCCGTCGGCGGAGCCAACGAACTGCCACACCCAGCCGACCCGCATGTACTGTTTGTCGAGGTCGGTGAGTACGCGCGTTCCCACGGTGTAAGTGGTGCCGCCGAACTCGATAGTGCGATTCACCATGGTGTCGCCGTGGTACGCCACGTTGAGGTAGGCGAAGCGCAGACGGCTGTGCGGTCCGATCGTCCAGACGAACCGGCCCTCGGGGACGTCCCTGTCGGAGAGGCCGAGGTCCCGCTTGAAGTCGAAGAGCGTACCGATGGCGCCGTCGCTCACCCTGGCGCTGGCCTCCAGGTCGCCGCGCCAGTACCAGCCTTCTAGGGAGAAGCGCGGCTGCGCCTGGGCCGGGGCGGGGACGGCGAGCGACATCAGGACACTGCCCACGAGCCACGTCGGTCCGTACTTCGTCATCGTCCGAGCCTCCATCTTTGCGGTCTCTCGCTGATTCACTGGAGACAATGGACGAGCCGCGGGAGAAGCCCTGTGACCGTAGTCACGCCGGAGTCTGACGCGCCGCGAGCCCGCCCGTAGATTGAAGGCTCGTGGCGGCGGCGCCGCGCAGCCTCCGCCAGGTCGCCCTTGCACTGCCGGCCGTGCCGCCGGACGAGTGGTGCGGCGTCGCGCCGCCGCCGTTCGTCTTCGACCTCTTCTTCGTCGTCGACGCCGAGATCGCGGTCACCGGCTCGGTGGTGGATCGGGTAACGCAGGACGCCCGCACCGCGCTGCCGGTCGCCACGACGCCCGCACCGCCGGAGCAGGCGGCGATCACACCTCGCGGGTGAACTCCACCATGCCGTCGCCGGTTCGGGCGGCGAAGTATGCTTCCACCATCGCCGCCGGGTGGAGCTCCCGAATCGCCGCGACGATCTTGGCGAGGTCATCGCGCTGGCGGTCGCGTGCCGGGACCCCGACCAGCGAATGGAGGAACGCCGGCACCGCGTGCTCGGTGGCATACCAGGCGCAGTCGTCGTGGGCGATCACGACGATGCGGCGGATCTGCTGGCGGTCGGCGAAGAACCTGAGCCAGCGCTGCCCCACCCAGGCGAACTTGGGGAGATACTCGGCGGCGAGCAGGAACTGCGCGCCGCCCGGCACCGCCAGCAGGTCGAAGCTGCCGGGCGCGAGGCCGAGGTGGGCGCCGATGAGCTCCTCCGTGTACGGCAGGTAGGCGTTGCTCGAGCAGCAGATCACCAGCGTGTTGGCGCTGTTGTCCGTGAACGCGCCGTGCGAGCGGAACACAACCTGACTCATGCGACTCCCCTCGTTGTGCCGGCCGTCGGGAGTGACCGCATCGTGCGCTCCCCCTCACCTGCGGTTCATGTATCGTGGATCGTAGATCGTCCGTCGACAGCCTCGATTCCTTGCGGTCCACGACCCACGCCTCACTCCTTCTTCGCTTCTGCCTTTACGCCGAGCTTGCCGAGCAGCGCGGAGACGTCGAGCCCCATCGCCTGCGCGGTCTGCACCAGGTTGAACAGCGTCGACGGCACCGTGCCGGCGAGCCGGGCCATCGGGTCCGCCCTCGCCGCCGCCGTCGACCATCACCAGCTTGTCGATGTTGCCGAGCGGCGCCGCCACCGCGCCGGCGACCGGCGCGAACGCCTTGATCACCTCGGGGAAGCGCTCGAGCACCAGCATCGTCTTCGCCGACTCGTCGAGCTGCGCGAACGCCTGCGCCTTCTTCATCGCGCCCTCGGCCTCGGCGAGCAGCTTCGCCCTGATGCCGTCCGCCTCGGCGAGCAGCTTGGCGCGGTTGCCCTCGGCCTCGGCAAGCAGCTTGGCCTTGGTGCCCTCGGCCTCGGCGAGCAGCTTGGCCTTGAGCGCCTCGGCCTGGCCCATCCCTTCCATCGCCAGCTTCTGCTTCTCCGCCTCGGCGACCGTGATCACCGCGGTGCGGTGCCCCTCCGCCTCGAGGATCTCCCGCTCCTTGGTGCCCTCGGCCTGGAGGATCACCTGTTGCTTCGCCGCCGACGCCGGCTTGACCACCTCGGCGACGAGCTGCTGCTCGCGCTTTGCGGCCTCGGCCTCGGCGACCTCGGTCTGCTTCTGGGTGCGCAGCAGCTCGACCTGCACCTCCTGCTGCACCACCTGCTGGCGCGCCTGCGCCTCGGCGAGCGGGCCGGCCTGCCTGGCGCGCGCCTGCTGCGAGAGCACCTCGGCCTCGTAGGTGGCCTTGCGGACGTCGCGCTCCTTCTCGGCCTGGGCGACCAGCGCGAGGTTCTCGTTCTCGCGCTCCTTGCCCTCGCGCAGGGCGGTGGTCGACTGGATCGTCGCCTCGCGCGAGGCGAGCGACTCGCCAATCGTCGCGTCGCGCTTGACCTCGGCGGTGCGCCGCTTGCCCAGCGCCTCGATGTACCCCTCGGCGTCGAACACCTTCTGAATGGTCAGCACGTCGACCGAGAGCCCGATCTTGGCGAGGTCGGAGGTCGCCTCGATGAGCACCTCCTGGTTGAATTTGGAGCGGTCCCGGACGATCTCCTCGACGGTCAGCCGGCCGATGATCGAGCGCAGGTGCCCCTCGAGGTTCTTGTAGGCGATCTCCTTGATCTCGGCCGGGCTGCGACTCAGGAACCGCTCGGCGGCGGCGGCCAGCGACTGCTCGTCCGAGCGGATCTTGACGTTGGCGACCGCCTGCACCGAGACGAGCACGCCGTCCTTGTTGGGGACGTCGTGGACGTCGAGGTCGATCGGGAAGATCGTCAGGTCGAGGTAGGTGACGCTCTCGAGCAGCGGCCAGCGCCACCCGGCGCCGCCGGTGATCAGGCGGAAACCGATCGACTTGCCGTCGGGCATGCGGTGCTTGCGGCCGTAGAACACCGCCACCTTGTTGGGCGGCACCTTGATGTAGTTGCGCGCCGCGGTCAGGAACACCACGAAGACCACGAGAGCCGCGAGGACCAGGAGGACGGGCAGAAGCGTCAGTCCGAACTGCATGGCTTGACCTCCAAAGCAGATTTCGGCCGCAGCCTCACCGCGGCCGGAATCTAGCGTACCGGTTCGACGACGACGACGTCGCCCTGCACCTCGACCACGTGCACGATGGAGCCCTCTGCGATCGCCTCGTGGCCGAGCGAGCGGGCCATGCGGCGGGCAGTCTGCGCCTTTACCGTGCACGACACCTCGCCGATCGCGCCCGGGGCGATCGTCACCGTCACCCGGCCGATCAGGCCGACGAGGTCGCCGTCCTCGACCAGCGACGACGCCTGCTGCGAGCGCAGCGCCCGCATCGCCAGGGCGTAGACGGCCGAGAGCGGCACCGCGGCCACCAGGCCCCAGACGGAGGACGCCAGCGACGACATCTCGTACCAGCGGGCGATCGCCCCGACGGCGCCGAAGGCGGTGAGGAACACCGCGAGCATCCGCACCGAAAGAAAGCCGAAGTGTCCGGCGTCGACCTCGGCGTGGGCGTCCGTGTGGTCGCCGAACATCGTCGAGATCAGCAGGAAGAAGAGGCCGACCAGCGCGAGCGAGAGAAAGACGATCATGTGGCCTCCGTGACCTTCTACGCACGATTCTATCGGCCGGTTCGACCCGCCGCAAGGCAACTCGGCCGCTGCTATGCTCGCCGGAGGTGAGCACACCCCCGCGCGCCGCCGGTGAGCACGGCGCCGCGAGCGGCCGCCCGTGGCAGGCCGTCGCGGTGATCGGCGTGACGCTCGCCCTGGGGCTGGGTACGCCGTGGTTCCTCGACTTCGACGAGGCGGTATACGCCGAGGCCTCGCGCGGCATGTGGGCGTCGGGCGACTGGGTGCGTCCGCGCTGGAACGGTGAGCCGTTCTACGAGAAACCGGCGCTGTTCTACTGGCTGACCGCCTCGCTGTACGGCGTCGTCGGTGTGACCCCGCTGGCGCCGCGGGCGATCAGCCTGGCGGCCACGTTAGCGGGCCTCGCCTGCCTGGCGGTGGAGTTACGCCGGCGTCTCGACGCCCGCGCCGCCGAGACGGCGATATGGATAGCGGGTGCCACGCTGCTGCCGTTCTCGCTCGGCCGGCTCGGCCTGCTCGACGCGCTGCTCGTGGCCGCGCTGACGGCCTCGCTGCTCGCCTTCGTCCGCGGCCTCGAGGGCGACACCGGGCAGCGCCGCCGCTGGCTCGCTGTCGGCTACCTCGCCGCGGGCCTGACGCTGGCGCTCAAGGGACCGGCGTTCCCGCTGCTGATCGGCGCGATCCTGCTCGCCGACGCGCTGCTCGGCCGCCGGGCCGCCGCCACACTGCGCGACGGCGGCCTACCCTGGGGGGTGCCGCTGCTGCTTGCGATCGGGCTGCCGTGGTACGTGCTGGCGTACCGCGCCGACGGCCCGTTGTTCGTCTCCGAGCTGATCGCCAAGCATACGTTGGGGAGGGTGGCGGCGCCGCTGCAGGGTCACGGCGGGCCGGCGTGGTACTACCTGCCGGTGCTGGCGCTCGGCGTGCTGCCGTTTGCTGCGCTGGTGCCGGGCACGATCGCCGCGCTGCGCCGCCGCGCCGGCACCGAGGCGCGGCTGGTGCGCCTGGCCGCCGCGTGGGCGGGCGTGCCACTGCTGGCATTCTCGTTTGCGGCGACCAAGCTGCCGCAGTACGTGGCGCCGGTTGTGCCGGCGATCGCGCTGGCATTCGCGATCGCAGCGACGGGCGCGGCGCCGGCGTGGCGCCGCCGTTCGTGGTATGCGGTACTGGTGACCGGAACAGCGGTCGCCGCCGCCGTCGCCGCCGTGCCGTTCCTGCTTGCTCGCGCCACGGCGATCTGGGGCAACGGCATCCTGCGCACCGTGCCGGGGCTCGCGTGCCTGCCGCCGATGCCGTGGCGCCTCGTCCCGCTGCTGGCGGCAACCGTGCTGCTGGCGGGCGCCCTGGCGGCGTGGCGCCACGGCCTGCGCGGCGCGCCGCTCGCGGCGCTGCGCGCTCTCGGTGTCGCCGCGGCAGTGGCGTGGGCGGCGCTGTGGATCGCCCTCGGCCACTTCGCACAAGTCGTCGCCATCGCGCCGCTCGTCACCTTGGCGAAGCAGGCCGCGGCGGAGCTCCCGATCGGGGCGCCGATCCACCTCGTGCAGCTCAACCACCGGGTGACGCCGACGCTGGCGACCGGGCGCATGGTGGTGTTCCTGTCGGCGAAGCGGGCCGACGACATCGCGCGTCTCCGCGCGCTGCTCGCCGCCCCGCGTGCGGCGCGGGCGATAGTTCCGGAGGCGTGGTGGCAGGAGATACGCGCCAAGGTCGGCGGCCGGGAGCTGGCGCGCGAATGCGGCCACGTGCTGGTCGGGGAGTCGCCTGATCCGCCTACCGTGGCCGCACGTCGAGACGGAGGGTGACGCCGGGGCCGCCGAGGTCCGAGAACCAGTGCACGTGCTCGTCGACCATGTCGACCTGGAGCACGTAGACGCCTGGCTCGCCGGGGGCGCGGAACTCGGCGGTCAGCTCGCGGGTGGCGCCGGTCGCCATGGTGGCGTCCTCGAGGCCGGCGCGCGCCAGATCGCGGGCCGGGTTGTTCGGCGTTCGGAGGATCGCCATCGCGTCCTCCGGCGGCGCCACGAACGGCCCGATGGCGCGCACACCGAGGCGGATGCCGCGTTCGTCTCCCGGTCTCAGCGTCCACGCTTGGTCGGACCGGTTGGTGACGCGCACCCGCAGCGTGATCGGCTCACCGGCAGCGACGCGGCGCGGCAGCGGGTCGGTGAGCACCGCGATCACCGCGTCGTACGGCGGCGGGCAGTACACCTCCAGCGCCCAACGACGGAAGGTGCCGCTACTGTGGGCGGCGCCGGACGCCGCCAGCCACGCCTGGTAGCGGGCGAAGAAGCGATGCAGCGGGCAGGTGGCGCGGTTGCAGATGTGGCCGGTGGTGGGAGAGAGCCGGTCGAGGGCGCGCTCGACCGGCTCCCCGGCGAGCGCGATCGCCACCGCGGCGCCCCAGCCGCTGCGGTCGATCCCGTTCTTGCAGTGCAGCAGCAGCGGACGCGGAGTGGTTTCGAGGAGGGTCACGTAGCGGCGCACCTCGTGCTGGGGCGGCCAGTCGTCGAGCTTGATGCGAACGTCCTCGTGGACCACCGAGAGCTCGCGGCAGGCGGCCAGCTCGTCGACATACCAGCGCTCGCTCACCCGAGCGCCGCGCAGGTTGATGACCGAGCGGACGCCCAGTCTCTGGATGACCGCCCGCCATTCGCCGGCGCCGGGCTGGCTGGCGATCAGCACCCCGGGTGCCGCCTCCTTGACGACGAGCCCGTCAGCGGCCCGGCGAGCGATCCACAGCGCCGCGCTGCCGACAAGCACGGTCGCACCCACGACCAGCCAGCGTCGTGCGATCGCCATCTATCTTCCCGCCAGCGGTCGCGAGCCGACCCCGAAGGCGAGGCGGAACGCATAGTCCGGCGATACGCCGACGTTGTACCAGTCCTGGCCCATATCGAGCGCGAGCCAGGAGTCGCCGCCGAGGCTGCGAGCGAGGCCGAGCCGAAGGAAGGCGGCCGGCTCGCCGAGCGCCGTGCTGGTGAAGTCGGCGAGCGGCGAGCTCTCGAGCGTGAACGAGGCCGCCACCTGCCAGCCCCGGCCCAGCTCCTGCCCGGCGCCGACGCACGCGTGCCAGGTGTCGGCGCGTTCGCTGCCGAGCAACGAGCCGCGGGGGTCGAGGCGGGTGTAGCCGGCGCCGGCGAGCAGCGATCCGGTGCGCCAGCGCCAGCCGGCGAAGTAGCGCACGCCGAGGTCCCAACCGCCGCTGCCGAGCAGCGTGCCGGCGTCACCGGTCGGCGCCTCGACGCTGGCGACCAGGCGGTGGGAGGCGCCGCCGAGCTCGCCGAGCGGCACGCCAAGCGAAACGCCGATGTCGCCGAGGCCGCGGCCGGCAAGCTGCCGGCGCTCCTCGATGATGCCGTCGCGCCCCTTGGTGTAGAGCAACGTCTCGCCGCGCGGGAAGAGGCCACGATCGGCGTTGGGTAGGCCGAGGTGAGCGTGCCACCACTCGCCGATGCCATCCCAGTGCGGCCGGCCGACCTCGAGCCAAGGGATCTGCACGGTGAGCGCCAGGCCGTGGGCGAGGCCGCGCTGCAGCACGAGGTCGGTCCGCCACGCCTCGAGGTCCACGCGGTACATCTCGCTGTCCGGGTAGCGGCGCTCAAGCTCGCGCAGCTCGTCGCTTGTGATCGGCTCGCGCCAGCGGTTGAGCTCGGCGTGGATGGCGCTGGTCTGCCACGTCCCCTGCCACAGGTTGGCGTACGCCACCGCAACCTGGAGGCGCCACTCGCCGGCCGCGGGCGCCGCCGCGACAACCGGGTCGAACGGCAGGCTGGCGGCGCGCAGCGGGTCCGGGTTGGCGGCGATTCGCAGCGGCATCTCCGCCGCCGGCGCCGTCGCGGCGAGCAGAGCTGCGAGCACGACAGGTACCAGGCGGCTGCGCACCGCCGGATGGTAACAAAGCAGCCGCGAGCCCGCACCCGCGGCTGCCGGCGCCGCGCTCACTTCGGGATGCGCAGCTTTTGCCCGACCTTGATCACGTCGGGATTCTTGAGGATGTCCTTGTTCGCCTCGAAGATCCTCGTGTAAAGACTCGCCTTGCCGTAGTACTTCTGAGCCAGCGCTCCGAGCGTGTCGCCGCTGACGACGACGTGGATCGTCTCGGCCCCCGCCGGCGGTACGGGCGCCGCCTCGGCCATCGGCCGCGGCCCCGGCGGCGGGGCGACCGCGGTGGCGGCGACGCGGATCGTGTTGATCGTGTTCTCGGTCTCGACGAGGCCGTTGAACGCGGCCATGACGGCGGCCTTGACCTCCATCGAAGGTGCCTCACCCTCCAGCTTCACGGTCTTGCCGTCGATCCGGGCAGCCAGGCCGCGAACGCCAGGGTACTTGCCGCGCACTGTGTTGATCGCCTCGTCCACCTTTTCCGCGAACGACTTCCCGAAGAGTCCCATCACCTGCCTCCCCTCGCCGACGTGGCGCTTGGTTCACCAAGCAGTTTAGCCGACGCCGGCCGCGGCAAACCGGAGCGGCTGATGGCTGCCAAGCGCCCGCGGCCCGGCGGGGCGTACGATGGAGGAGCCATGGCCGACGGTGCATCGCGCGCGCCCCTGCCGCCACTGGAGTTCTACCCGCTGACTCCTGATCGGTGAGCCGACCTCGAGACGCTGTTCGGGTCGCGCGGCGCCTGCGGCGGCTGCTGGTGCACGACGTAGCGGCTGCCGCGCGCCGAGTTCGACCGCGGCGAGAGAGAGCCCAACCGGGCGGCCGATCATGCGTTGTCGCTCCGTCTGACCCGCGACCAGGTGATCAGGCCGACAGCGGCGATGATGATCGCGGCGGCGACGAGCGTGCGCGGCGTCAGCGGCTCCCCGGCGAGCGCCCAGCCGAGCAGCATGGCGACCACGGGATTGACGTATGCGTAGGTCGAAACCCGCGCCGGCGTCGTCACCCGCAGCAGCCAGATGTACGCGGTGAACGCCACCAGCGAGCCGAAGACGACCAGGTAGCCGGCCGCCAGCGCGGAGCGCAGGGAGATCGCGGCGAGGTCGGCCTGCGCCCACTCGCCACGGGCACCGGCGGCGAGCAACAGCAGCACGCCGCCGCCGAGCATCTCCATCGCGGTGGCGAGCATGGGTGACGCCGGCAGGTGGGCGTGGCGCGAGTACAGCGAGCCGGCCGCCCACGACAGCGAGCCGAGGGCGAGCACGGCCGCTCCAGCGTGGTCGACGTGGCCGCCGCCGAGCACCTGCTCCGGCCCGACCAGGAGCGCCAGCCCGCCGAGCCCCAGCGCCAGGCCGGCGACCGTCCGGGAATCGGGGCGGACGCCGCCGCGCCGCCACCACTCGAGCAGCACCATCCACAGCGGCACCAGCGCCACCAGCAGCGCGGTGACGCCGGAGGGGACCCGCTGCTCGGCCCACACCACTGCGCCGTTGCCGCCGAGCAGCATCAATCCGCCGACGATCGTCGTCGCCCGCCACTCGTCGCGCCGCGGCGCCGGCGTGCCGCGGGCGCGCACCCAGGCGTAGAGCAGGCTTCCGGCAATCAGGAAGCGAACGGCCGCCATCAGCAGGGGCGGCATCGTCTCGATGGCGAAGCGGATGGCGAGGTAGGTCGAGCCCCAGATCACGTAGATCGCGGTGAAGGCGAGGACGACCTCGGCCCGCGCGGCCGTGTGTCGATGCCCGTCGTACCCGTGGTGGCCGGAACCGCTCACTCCCCCTCCAGTGTCCCGCTATCGCCGCGTCGCCGCTCGGATCGGCTACGGCGCTCTGTCTACAACGTCGCTCGTGTGCAGGTTTCATCCGGCGCGGCGACGGTCCCGCGCTCGGGGCGGCAAGCTCACGGCGCCACGGTCTCGCCGTCGGCCAGGCGCGAGCGGCCGAGAGCCGCGAGGTCGATGCCGGGGAAGACGATGCAGTTGGTGCCGACCACGGCACGCGGTGGGATCGACGCCTGCTTGCCGACGACGGTGATCCCGGTGTCGAGGTGGGTGGGATAGGCGCGGTTGGCGACCGCCGGGTCGCCGTGGCCGACGACGGCCCCGGCGCCGATCACCGCGAGCTTGTCGAGGATCACCGATTCCACTGAGCAATCGGCGCCGAGCACGCAGTCCTGCATGACCACCGATCGCCGCACGCACGCGCCGGCGGCGATGTGGACTCCGGGGAAGACGACGCTCTCGGTGACGCTGCCTTCGACGACGCAGCCGCGGGCGATGAGCGCGTTGCTCACGGCCGCCTGCGGCCCCAGCCGCACCGGCGGGCGGTCGCCGAGCCCTTTCTCGTCGGGGCCGGTACGGATGTTCCACGCCGCCAGGTCGAGCCCTGATGCCGGGTCGAGGCAGTCCATGTTGGCGTCGAGGAACGACGACAGCGTCCCGACGTCGCGCCAGTACCCCGCGAACGGGTAGCACAGCAGCTTGCGGCGCCCGATCATGCCGGGGATGATGTCCTTGCCGAAGTCGAACCCCTTGCGGGTGGCCACCACCTCGCGAAGCTCCTCGACCAGCGCCGCGTAGTCGAAAACGTAGATCCCCATCGAGGCGAGGTTGGAGGCGGCGTTGCGCTCCTTTTCCTGGAACGCGGTGATCAGCGAGCGCTCGTCGGTCACCATGATGCCGAAGCGGTGCGTCTCCTCCCACGGCACCTGCATCGCCGCGATCGTGAGATCGGCGCCGGCCGCCTCGTGGGCGGCGATCATCGCCTCGTAGTCCATCCGGTAGACGTGGTCGCCGGAGAGGATCAGCACCTTCTCAGGCTGGTAGTCCTCCATGAACCAGAGGTTCTGGTAGATGGCGTCGGCGGTGCCCTTGTACCAGTCGGAGTCGTGCTCGCCGGTATGCGGCGGCAGGATCTTGATGCCGCGCTCGCGTCCCATCAGGTCCCACGGCTCGCCGCTGCCGACGTGGTCCATCAGCGACGACGGCTTGTACTGGGTCAGCAGGCCGACCCGCTCGAGGCCGGAGTGCATCACGTTGGAGAGCGTGAAGTCGATGATCCGGTAAGCGCCGCCGAACGGCACCGCGGGCTTGGCGCGGCGCGAGGCGAGGATGTTGAGGCGGCTGCCGACGCCGCCGGCGAGCAGCATGACCAGGGTGTCGCGCGCCGGTCTCACCAGCCCACCACCGTTCCCGCGGGCACGTCGCCCGGCCACGCCGCGCCGGCGAGGCCCTGGCGGACGACACAGTTGCGACCGACCTTGACCCCTTCCGGCACCACCGTCGCCTTGCCGATCACGGTGACGCCGCAGGTCAGCGACTCGCCGAGCGCCGGGTTGGCCCGTGCCTCGCCGTGGCCGACCACCGCACCGGCGCCGACCCGCACGTTCTTGTCGAGGATCGCCCGGTCGACCACGGCGCCAGGCGCGATCGAGCAGCCGTGCATGACCACCGAGTCGCGGACCACCGCGCCGCGCTCGACGACGACGCCGGGGGAGAGAATGCTGCGCTCGACCGTTCCGGCGACGGTGGCGCCACTCGCCAGCAACGACGAGACGCCGCGCGAGCCGGGA
The DNA here is from genome assembly GCA_963725705.1 of uncultured Acidobacteriota bacterium. Taxonomy (GTDB): domain Bacteria; phylum Acidobacteriota; class Thermoanaerobaculia; order Thermoanaerobaculales; family Thermoanaerobaculaceae; genus CAVRZJ01. The sequence continues at coordinate 386,241 of CAVRZJ010000006.1, forward strand.
CGGAACAGCACCGGCGGCAGGTCGCCGACGGTGCCGCTCTTGAGGTTGGTGCGGATCTGCCAAGCCTCGAGATCGGGCGCGGCGTCGCCGAGGATTCCCAGGTTCGCGGCGTAGTACGCGTCGAGAGTGCGCGCATACGCCCAGTAGCCGTCGAACACGTGGCCGAAGACGCGGGCGCTCTCGTCGCACCATTCGCGGGATCACCTCGCTGTAGAGGTGGAACGTCGTCCCCTCGGCGGCGTTCTCGCGCAGCCGCTCGATCAGCACGCGGGTGTTGAACACGTAGACGGTGAGCGAGGCGAGATCGCCCTCGGGTCGCGCCGCCTTCTCCTGGTAGGTCACGACGCGACCGTCGCCGTCGAGCACGGCCGTGCCGAACAGGTGCGCCCGCTCGCGCGGCACCCGCTTGAGGGCAATGGTCAGGTCGGCCTTCCTGGCCAGGTGCGCCCGGATCATCGGCCGGTAGTCCATCGCGTAGACGTGGTCGCCGGCAGCGAGGATCACGAGCTCGGGCGCGTAGTGCTCGAGGAAGTTGAGGTTCTGGTAGATCGCGTCGGCGGTGCCCTTGTACCAATCGGAATCGTCCATCCCCTTGAACGGCGACAGGATCTTGAGCTCGCGGGCGCGCCCGACGAAGTCCCACGGCTCGCCGTTGCCGAGGTGGGTGATCAGCGAGTACGGGCGGTACTGCGACAGCACGCCGACCACGTCGATGCGCGAGCGCATCATGTTCGACAGCACGAAGTCGATGATGCGGTACATCCCCCAGAACGGCACCGCGCTCTTCGGCCGCTGCGCGGTCAGCACCGACAGCTCGTCGACCCGCCCGCCCGCCAGCACCATCCCGACGATCTGCTTCTTCATTGCCTCGATGCTAGCGGCGGGGCGGAGGAGGTGTCAATGAGAAACGCGAGAACGGAGACCGGGCACCGGGGACCGGGGACCGCTGCGGGACGGCGGCTCGTGAGCCGGGCTTGCAGCGAGTGATAAGCTCAATACATGGAAGCACTCAGGACATGGCTCGGTGTTGCGATACTCGCCTTGGCTGGACGTTGCATCTTCGCCGGGGAGCCGCCGCGGTGCTCGGCCTGGGAGCTGGTCAATCCGTCACCACAAGCCAACCACCTGCGCGACGTCGCGTACGGCGGCGGGCGCTGGGTCGCGGTGGGCGAGGGCGTCGCAGTCGTCTCCCAGGACGCGGCGCCCTGGACCGCCGTGCCGGTCGCGGGCCATCCGTTGCGTGGCGTCGCCTATGGCGCCGGCGTCTTCGTGGCGGTCGGCGCGGCCGGCACGGTGCTGCGCTCGCCGGACGGGGTCGCGTGGGCCGAGGTCGGCCGGGCGACCGCGCTGGACCTCATGGCGGTGGGCTTCGCGGCGGGGACGTTTCTGGCGGTGGGCCACGGCGGGGTGGCCTTGATCTCGGCCGACGGCAACGACTGGTCGGTCGACGACCCGGGAGCCGGCGGCGCCGATCTCGATGGCCTGCGGGTGATCGACTCCTTCGCGGGAGATCCCGGACCGCTGTTTCTCGCCTGGGGCCCGCGGGCGATCCTGGTCCGTTCGCCGGCCGGCCTGTGGAGGGCGCTCCAGTTCCCCGCAACGGTCGAGGTCTCGGCGGCCGCCTTCGCGGTCAATGGGGCGATCTTCGCGTCCTTCACGTGTCCCGGTGGCAACTGCGAACCCTGGCCCCAGTTCGGCGGAACTCGCAACGGCGTAACCTGGGCTCAAAGCAGCTTCGGCCACTACGCCAGCGGGCCAGCCGACGTGGCGGAGGCGCCGACGCGCTGGGTCGCGCTGAATGCCTTCGACGCCGCCCAGACCCACCTGTGGCGGTCGTTCGACGGGCGGAGTTGGGAGGAGCAGCCGTCCGAGATCGACGTGCCGCTGCGGGCAGTCGCGTTCGGCGACGGCCCGTTCGTGGCGGTGGGCGACTTCGGCGCGATCTGGACCAGCGTGGACGGCGAGACGTGGCACAGCGCAACCGGACCAAGCCGGGCTCTCGACCGTGTCGCCTGGAATGGGACCTCCTTTGCCGCCAGCGCCGTGTGGATCGTCACCGCACCTTCCTACTGGTACGGCCTGCAGCGCTTCACGTTCGGCGGCGATGGGCGGCAGTGGAACCCTAGCGCTTCCAACCTCGACCTCGCTGCCGCCGGCCCCGGGCTCTTCGTCGCCACGGGCGGCTCGATGTCCTATCCGGGCTCGAACGCGTTCTCGAGCATCGACGGCGTTGCTTGGACACAGCGGTCCTCGCTGCCGAGCCGACCACTTGTCGGAGGGATGTGGGACGGCGAGCGATTCGTGATCCTCATAGGCGGATGGGAGGTGAATTGCCGGGTCCTCTGCAACCCGAACTCGCTGTTCGCCGCGATTGGTGACGGGGTTTCCGAGTGGCTCGCGGTCGAACAGCCGGAGTTGGGCGGACAGAGCGCACTGAGCGGGATGGCGTACAACGGCGAGCGATACGTCGCGCTCGGGGGCTGGAATTTTCCTTACGGTAGTCCTCGGATCCTGGTAAGCGAGGGTGGTCTGAGCTGGCGGCATGTGGGTGATGCTCCCGGCGTGGCCACCGGTCTCCAGGCCGTCGCCTCCGATGGCCGCGGCTTCGTCGCAGTCCGTGGCTCGATCGTGCTTACCAGCCCCGACGGCCTCGACTGGTCGAGCGCCGACATTGCGCCGCTGCACCTGATCGGCGTGATGTGGACCGGCGACGAGTACGTGGCGGTCGGCGACGACGGCGCCGGCCATGCCGCCGTCGCGCGCAGCCCGGACGGCGCGGCGTGGACGTCCGAAGCGCTCCCGGCGATCCCGGCGCGCCTCCTGGCCGTCGCCGGCGGGCAGCGCGTCCAGCTCGCCGTGGGGCAGGCCGGCCTCACCCTGCGCCGCGAGTGCCACCCGCAGTCGCCGAGCCGCCGTCTGCGGGGCGCTCGGTAGACGTCCCGTCGAAACGGGCCAAACTGCACCTGGCCCGACTCCCGTCGGAGTTGCATCGCGGCTCACTTTGTCCTACGTTGTCGTACATGAAGGACACCCTGACGATCCGTCTCGACGGCGAGCTGGCGGCGATGCTGGCGAAAGCGGCGCGCGCTTCCGGACGCACGCGCAGTGAGGTGGCGCGTGATGCCTTGCGCCGGCAACTCGCGGTCGTCCTGTTCGACCAACTGCGCGCCAGGATCGCACCGTTCGCCGAGGCGCAGGGGCTGCTCACCGACGAGGACGTGTTCCGGCTCGTCTCGTGAAGGTCTTCCTCGACACGAACGTCCTCGTCGCCGCCTTCGCGACACGGGGTCTGTGCGCGGACCTGCTCCGGACCGTTCTCGCAAAGCACGAGCTCGTGGTGGGGCAGATCGTTCTCGTCGAGGCCGAGCGCGTCATGCGTGACAGGCTGCGGGTTTCGGAAGCGATGATCGCCGCCGCCCTCGAACTCCTGCGGGAGTATCCCGTGACTGCGGTCCGCGAGCCTCTCCCGCACCCGAAGTGCCGAGACAAGGACGACGCGGTCGTACTGGCCAGCGCCGTGGCCGCCGGCGCGGACGTCCTCGTCACCGGAGACCGGGACCTGCAGGTGCTGGCCGGCAAGTCGAGCCTTCGGATCGTCGATCCACATGGGCTGTGGACCCTCCTGCAAGCGGACGCCGTGAGCTGATGCAATGACCGGCACGAAACGGATAGGCAAGCGCATTCCCAGGGCGTCGCGTGTCCACGGTGAGATCCAGGGACGGCCGCGGTCGGTGTTCGACGCCGTGTACGTGCTGGTGCGGGCGATCCCGCGCGGGCGGGTGATGACCTACGGGCAGATCTCGGTGCTGCTGGGCAGCCGCATCTCGCCGGCGGCGGTCGGCTGGGCGATGCACTCCTGCCCGGAGGACGTGCCGTGGCACCGCGTCGTCAACGCCTCCGGCGGGTGCTCGACCGACCGCATGCCGGACATCCCGCCGGGGATGCAGCGCGCGCTGCTCGAGGCCGAGGGCGTGGAATTCCGCCTCGATGGGACGATCGAGGTCGAGCGCTACCGCTGGTCGCCGGAGGTGGCTACTCGCCCTCGAGGGCCGTCAGGTCGGCGGGGACGTTGACGTTGTAGAAGGCGCGCCGCAGGACATCCGGCGGCGCCGGCGTGGCCACCTTCTCGTGCGGGGCGATCAGGCGCGGCGCCGGGTTCGCCCCCTGCGCTACCTCCTCGAGCAGCCCGCGCGCCTGCGGCTCGTAAAGCGCGAACAGCGGCTCGAGCATGCCGTCGCGCAGGCTCGGCACCACCGCCCAGCGGCCGGGCGCGCGCTCGGACAGCAGCCAGCGGATCGCCTCGTCGTCGGCGAACGGCAGGTCGCAGGCGGCGAGCAGCCAGGCGGCGTCGGGCAGCCAGCGCATCGCCGCGAGCATCCCGGCCAGGGGTCCGACGGCGTCCGGGGCGTCCGGGAGGCACGGAAGCGACGCGTGCGCCGCCGGTACCTCGCCGCTGCCGACCAGCGCCACTCCGGAGACGCGTCCCGCAAGGGCGGCGAGCAGGCGCTCGAGATAGGTCCGGTCGCCGCGCCGCAGCAGGTGCTTGGGCCTACCCATCCGGGTGCTGCCGCCGCCGATCAGGACGCCGGCCCACACCGGTACCATCGCCCAGGCGGCCGGCAGCCAGTCGTCGAGCACGCCCATGAACACGGCCTCGCGGCGGGCCCCCCACGGCACGATCGCGAGCACGTCGCTGACGTCGAGTGGCGGGTCGGGCTCCTGCGGCGTCGCCAGCCACACCTTGGGCAGCGGCGTGGTCTTGTGCCCTTCGACGAGAACGAGGTCGTGGTGCTGCCGGAGGGCGGCGAGCGCGGCCGCCAGCGAGCGCTCGTGCCGGCGGTGGCGGCGCTCGAACGCCTCCTGCGGCCCGACCAGAGCGACGTCGGCGCCGGCGCGGAAGAGGCGGTCGGAGTCCTTCCCCGGGCGGTCGAGGTCGGGGCCGTGGACGTCGTGCTTGAGGACGGCCACGCGCAGACCGCGCACCTCCAAGCGAGGGATGACGGCCTCCAGGAGCGTCGTCTTGCCCGCGCCGCTCCAGCCGCACACGCCGAGCACCGGTCCGCGAACCGTTCTTGGTGTGCTGCCCAAGCTGCAGGTGTCCGCCGAGCCGGTCATGCCGGCTCGAAGTGTAAAGCCGGTCGAGGGAAAAGGAGGCAGCTCACCCTGCTCCCTGACCCGATCCCGGCTCCGGGCTCGAACCCGCACGGCACCCGCTGCGTAGACGGAGACGTGCACCGAGCGTGCAGAGGAGGAAGGTCATCATGAACAGAGCGAAAGCAAGACTGCTGGCGCTGGCCCTGATTCTGTTGGCGGCGGCGCCCCTGTGGGCCGAGGTGCCGCTGATCCCGCGCGAGCTGCTGGTCGGCAACCCGGTGAAGGCCGGCCCGCAGATCTCGCCGGACGGGACGCGCCTGGCGTACCGCGCGCCCTCGGACGGCGGGTGTGCTCAACGTCTGGGTGCGGACGATCGGCAAGCAGGACGACGCCCAGGTCACCAACGACACCCACCGCGGCATCCGCAACCACTTCTGGGCCGAGGACGGCAAGCACCTGTTCTACCTGCAGGACATCGGCGGCGACGAGAACTTCCACGTCTACTCCGTCGACCTCGACAGCAAGGTGGTGCGCGACCTCACGCCGTTCCAGGGGATCCGCGCCCAGGGCGTCATCCTCGACAAGAAGCACCCCAACGAGATGCTGGTGGGGCTCAACCTGCGCGACCGCCGCGTCTTCGACATGCATCGCGTCGACCTGACGACCGGCGCCATCGTGTTGGACACCGAGAACCCCGGCGACGTCGTCGGCTGGGTCACCGACCCCAGCTTCCAGATCCGCGGCGCGATGGCGCAGAACCCCAAGGACGCGTCGTCGCTGCTGCGGGTGCGCGACAGCAAGGAGAAGCCGTGGCGGGACCTCCTGACCTGGCCGTTCGGCGAGAACGGCGGCGCCGTCGACTTCACCGCCGACGGCAAGGCGCTCTACGTCGAGACCTCGATCGGCGCCGACACCACCCGCCTCGTGAAGGTCGACGTCGCGTCGGGCAAGGAGCTCGAGACGATCGCCTCCAACCCCAAGGTGGACGTCGGCGACGCGATCATCCAGGAGGACACCAAGGTCGTCCAGGCGGTCGGCTTCAACTACCTCAAGAACGAGTGGACGGTGCTCGACCCCTCGATCAAGGGCGACTTCGAGGCGCTCGCCAAGGTGCAGCGCGGCGAGTTCTACGTGGGGACGCGCGACCGCGCGGACAAGAACTGGATCGTCACCTATCAGACCGACGACGGCCCGATCGCGTGGTACGCCTACAACCGCGACACGAGGAAGGCCGAGTTCCTCTTCGTCAACCAGCCCGAGCTGTCCAAGTACACCCTGACGAAGATGGAGCCTGTGGTGATCAAGGCGCGCGACGGCTTCGAGCTGGTGAGCTACCTGACGGTTCCGGTCGGCGTCGCAGGCGAAGAACCTCCCGTTCGTGCTCAACGTGCACGGCGGCCCGTGGGGGCGCGACACCTGGGGGTACGACCCCGAGGCGCAGTGGTTCGCCAACCGTGGCTACGCCACCCTGCAGGTCAACTTCCGCGGCTCCGCCGGGTTCGGCAAGAAGTTCCTCAACGCCGGCAACGGGGAATGGGGCGTCGGCACCATGCAGCACGACCTCACCGACGCGGTGAAGTGGGCGATCGCGCAGGGGATCGCCGACCCGAAGAAGGTGTGCATCTACGGCGGCTCGTACGGCGGCTACGCGACGCTCGCGGGGCTCGTCTTCACGCCTGAGCTGTATGCCTGCGGCGTCGACATCGTCGGTCCGTCCAACATCAAGACGCTGTTCGGATCGATCCCGCCGTACTGGGCGCCGATCAAGGCACAGTTCGTCAAGCGGGTCGGCGACGTCGAGGCCGACGAAGCCCTCAACCAGAAGATCTCGCCGCTGTTCCACGCCAACAACGTACGCGTGCCGCTGATCATCGCCCAGGGCGCCAACGACCCGCGGGTCAACATCCGCGAGTCGGACCAGATGGTCAAGGCGATGCGCGACAAGGGCCTGGCGGTGACCTACGTGGTCTACACCGACGAGGGGCACGGGTTCGCTCGGCCCGACAACCGGCTCGACTTCTACGGCCGCGTCGACGAGTTCCTCGCCAAGCAGCTCGGCGGCCGCGCCGAGCCGTGGCAGGAGATCAAGGGCTCGTCGGCCGACGTCCGCTGAGGCGTCGCCAGCACCGCGCGAACGGGGCGGGGTCGCGAGCGACCCCGCCCCGCTCCGTCTCGGGGGTGAGGTCGGGGGTAGACTCTCTCCGGGAGCCTCCCGTGAGCCTTGGTCTCGTGCAGGAGTTCCGGCCGACGGCGGTGAGGAGCGCCGCCAGGGTAGTCATCGGTGTCGTACTTCTCGTCGTCGTCGGCGCGGCGGGTCTGCTGGTTGCCGGGGTGATGTGGCTGCCGCGCGACATCCTCTACGAGGTGCGCGCCGACGCGCTCGTCGTCAAGCTGCGCGCCGGCGTGTGGCGCACCGGCCGGGAGGTGACGCTGGCGGCGATCACGGCGGCGCGGCCGGTCGAGCTCGGTGGCGGCCGCCGCACGATCGGTACCGCGATGCCGGGGTACTGCGTCGGGACGTTCTCGTACGCCGACCTCGGCTCGGTGTGGCAGGCGACCACCTGCGGCCGCGCGGTGGTGATGATCGAAGCGACGGGTCAATCGCGGCCGATCGTCGTCGCCCCTGCCGACCGCGAGGGCTTCCTCGCGGCGCTGTCGACGCGCCGGCCGCAGCGCTTCGCGCCGGCCCCGTTCGCGCCGGCGCCGGGGTGGATCTGGACCAAGCTCGTGCTGCTCGCACCGCTGCTCGCCATCCCCATGTTGGTGGCGACGTTCTTCGTGGCGCCGGGGCGGCTGCGTTACGAGGTGGGCCAGGGCGACCTGGTGGTGCGCACGTTGCTCGGCGCGCGCCGTTTCCCGCTGGCCGGGGTGGCGGCCCGCGCCTGGACCCCCGGCCGCGTGCTCAAGCTGGCCGGCAACGGCCTGCCGGGCTACTTCACGGGCTGGTTCTCCCTCGACGGCCGCCGTACCCGCGTCTACGCCACCCGGCTCAGCGACGGCGTGCTGATCGAGGGCCCCACCCGGGTGTTCGTCACGCCGCGGGCGATCACTCCGTTCCTCGCGGCGCTGCGAGCAAACGGCGCCACGAACGCTTGATGCCGCCGCTTCATCGTCCGGCGACGAATGGCGGTCAGGCGGGATCGAGCCCCCGACCCACAACCTCTCCCGCTGATCGAGAATCGGCATGAGCCCACCGCCGAACTTCGGGGCCAGATCCTCCCGCTACCTCGCCTCGTTGGCGAGCACCCACACCAACCCAGCGACCATCGCGGTCCCCTCGCGCAGCAGCGCCGGGTCGACCTTGTCGTAGGTGTCCGCGTCGGTGTGGTGCACGTCGAAGTAGGCCTCGAGGTCGGGGCGCAGGCCGATGCTGAGCACGCCCTGCTGCTCGAGCGGCGAGATGTCGGCGCCGCTGCCGGCGCCGGAGACCGGCAGTCCGAGCGGCGCGGCGATACGTTGCAGCCACGCGAGGTCGTACGCCGAGCCACTCGCCGACCAGGTGAGCGGCTTGCCCGAGCCGAGGTCCGTCTCGATCGCGGCGACGTGGCACTCGGCGCCGTGCGCCTGACCGTACGCGAGACCGCCGCGCAGCCCATTCTCCTCGTTAGCAAACAGCACCGCGCGGATCGTTCGCTTCGGCTTGAGCCCGAGCGAGCGGATCAGGCGCAGCGTCTCGATCGTGTGGACGAGGCCGGCGCCGTCGTCCTGGGCGCCCTGCCCGACGTCCCACGAGTCGAGGTGGCCGCCGACCACGACGATCTCCTCGGGGTGCTCGCTGCCGACGATCTCGGCGATGACGTTGTCGGTGGGGGCGTCGGGCAAAGTCTCGGCATGCATCTCGAGGCGGACGCGCACCGGGACGCCGCGGGCGGCAAGACGGTCAATCCAGTCGGCGTCCTCGGCCGTGATCGCCGCCGCCGGGATCGCCGGCACCGCGTCGTCGTAGCTCGTGCTGCCGGTGTGCGGCGTGTGCAGCGAGCGCACGGTGATCGAGCGGACCAGCACGGCTACGGCGCCGAACGCCGCAGCCTTGGCGGCGCCCTGCGCGCGGTAGCGGACGGTGTTTCCATAATGCGCGCCCGCGGTGTCGCCGGGCTTCGGCGGCGCGCAGAACAGCACGATCGTGCCGGCCACCGCCGCGGAGAGCTCGTCGAACGAGTGGACCACCGACACCGGCGCCTCGATGCCGGGGGTGCCCACCGAGCCGCCGAGTCCGAGCATCGCCAGCCGCCGGTGTTGCGGCGCGAGCACCTCGAGGTCCTCCTTGCCTCTCACCCAATGGGGAACCAGCACCGGCTCGACGTGCACGTTCTCCTGACCGTCGGCGCGGAGCGTGCGCTCGCCCCAGGCAACGGCCAGCGCGAGCGCGGGCGAGCCCGACAGGCGAGCGCCGACATCGTCGGTCAGCTCGGCGAGGCGCGACATGATCACGGAATCGGCGCGGGCCGCGGCGAGCAACTCGGCGAGACCGGGCGGCAGCGGTGCCGCTGGCGCCTCGGCCGCCTGCCCGTTAACGTCCCCATCCGGCGGCGTTGCCGCGGCCACGGGCAGACCGAGCGCGATGAGCACCGACGCGGCAACCACCGCGGCGCGGGCACGCGGATGCGTTCGGCAGTGCATCACCCGACGATGTGCTCGAGCTGCGCGAGGTGGTTGAGATCGTGCCCGGCGAGCAGCGCGATCATCCGGCCGACCGGCTCCTCGCCGCGCTCGGGGTGAAACGCGCCGCGGGCGCGCTGCTCCGGGGTGAGGGTGCGGAAGAGCGTGAGGTTCCAGGTGCGCAGCGAGCGGAATACCTCGACGGCCAGCTCGGAGTCGATCGTCCGGTAGAGGCCCATCCACGCATCCTGGTCGTACGGCTGGATAGTGGGGCGGTCCTCGGCGAGCGCCAGGCGGACGCGAAACCCGTAGGCGCCTTCGCTGTCGACGAGGTGGGCGAGGATCTGGCGCGCCGTCCACTTGCCTTCGCCGTAGGAGCTCCCGAGCTTCTTGTCCTTGAGCTCCCAATAGAGATCCTCCAACCGCGAGGGGGTCTCCGAAAGGATCTCCAGCGGGTCGCGGTCCCCGGCGAGACCGATCAGGCGCTCCGTGTATGCACTCATGCGTGCCTCCCTTGGCTGCTGCTGGCGAGCGTCCGCGCGCGTTGCCGCCGCACCGGGCGCTCCGCGCTGCACGCTACCACCGCGGTCGCGGCCGGACAAGCCGGCGCTCGGCCCCTTTCCAGACAGGAACGACAGTGCGGTACCCGGTGCCCGACGGTAGTCAGGGGGCGTAGGTGCGGAGGTAGGGACGGACGTCGAGCTTGCGGGCGGTGTTCGCTGAGCTCATGAAGCGGACGGTGCCGAAGATCGGACGCTCCGGACCCCACGGTCGGTCGTAGCGTCCGAGGATCCAGAAGATCCCACTGGTCGAGTTAGGGTCGCGGCCGTCGACGGCGTACGCGCTGTTGAGGTCGATCATGGCCGCGAGCGCTTCCTCCGGCGCCGCCGACCACTCGAGGATCTTCTTGCCCCACAGCATGCGCAGGGTGTTGTGCATCCGTCCCTCGCGCACGAGCTGCGTCTGCGCAGCGTTCCACAGCGGGTCGTGCGTGGCCGCGGCGGCAAGCTGGTCGCGTGAGTAGACGTGCGGCCGCGGGTCGGCGCGGTGGCGGTCGAGGGTGAGGCGCGCCCACGTCGGCAGCGAGGTGTAGCTCTCACAGTCGTCACGCTTGGCGCTCATGTTGAGGCCGAGCTCGCGCCAGGTGACGAGCTGGTCGAGGAACGCCTCGGCCCCCTCGCTCATCCGCCACCAGCCGGCGCGCTTGCCGGTGGGGCGCGCCGTCAGGTGGTCGCGTGACCACGACTCCCCGGCCGCCACCGCCCGCAGCACGTCGTGCGCCGAGACGTGACCGAAATGCAGGTAGGGGGAGAGCCCGCTGGTGGCGTCGCGGGCCGGCTCGTTGCGGCGCTCGGCGTAGCCGGCGAGCTTGTCGGCGACGAAGCTGTGCAGCGCCGCCGCGGCCGCCGCGCTGCCGCCGCGCTGCGCCGCCGGGCCGAGCGCGTGGTCGATCGGCAACCGCGCGAGCAACGAACGGTCGCCGGCGTCCCGGGCGGGGTCGGCGGGCGGCCAGCGCCGCAGGATCTCCGCCGGGAGCGGCCGCAGTTGCGGCAGCGGTGCGCCGCGCAACGGGTCGTCGGCGGGTACGCCGTCGAGGTGGCGCGGCAGCTCGTCCTGGAGGAAGCGGCGGAACGAGAACGCCGTGGTGAACACCCGCTCGGTCGCCCGCAGCGGCAGCAGGCCGTTGCCGTCGACCTGCTCGACGAGCACCGGAAGGCGGGCGGCGGCGGCCGCGACCATGCGCGGCAGGAAGAAGCCGGGGAACTCGTCGGTGACGACCAGGCAGGCATGCGCCGCGAGCGCCTCGATCAGGCCCTTGCCGGCACCGCGCTCCTCCTCGACGTAGGGGTAGTACGCGACGTGCGTGCCGGCGAGCTGCGCGGCGTTGTCGGCCATACCCGCGATGACGAAGCCGTGCAGGCGATCGCTCGCCCAGCGGTAGTCGCAACGCAGCGCCTCGAGGACGACCAGCGGCCGCTGCAGCGCCCGCGCCCACTCCGCGGCGCGCTCGAGGGCGAAGTTGCAGCGGGTGCGCCGGGCGGCGATCATCCAGTAGAGGACCAACTCGCCGTCGGGTCGGACCGCCCGCCGGTTGGCGGCGGTGAGGCGCAGCGGCGGTACCCGCGAGGGCATCGCACCCGCGGCTGGGACGTCAGTCGGCCCGACGGCTTCAGCCGCCATCGCTGGTCCTCCTCCTTCCCGGGCGGGCAGCCGGAGCAGGGCCGGTGTGACCGCAGTCACGGTCTTCCCCAACAGAGCCACCGACGCCGCCGTACACTCATGCGGCAATGGTAGCCGCTACAGTGATCGGCGCGGTCCTCCTGGCTCTCGCCGGCGAGCCCGCAACGCCAGGGACGCCGATCGTCGCGATCACGGTCATTCGCCACGACGTCTTCGATCTCAGCGACCCCGGAACGTCGGCGTGGCCGTACCGGACCGCCAACGCCCTCCACGTCGTCTCCCGCGAGAGGTTCATCCGCTCGCTGCTGCTCTTCCGCGTCGGCGATTCCGTCGACCCGTCACGGCTCGCCGAGAGCGAGCGCATCCTGCGCGCCACCGGCTTCCTGAGCCCGGTGACGATTACCGCGCGGCCGGCTCCGGGCGGTGTCGAAGTGGTGGTCGAGACCCGCGACCAATGGACCACCGAGGCGGCAATCAACTTCGGGCTCGCCGGCAAGCAGCACAAGTTCGGGTTTTCGCTCGTCGAGCAGAACCTCCTCGGCTGGGGCAAGAAGCTGCAACTGCTCTGGAAATCGGACCCCGAGCGCGACTCGCTGACCACCATCTACTCCGACCCGCTGCTCTTCGGCACGCGCTGGACGCTGGACGCGGCGCACAGCAACGCCTCCGACGGCACCGTCGACGACCTGCGGCTCGAGTACCCGTTCTTCGCCCTCGACACGCGGCGCGCCGGCGGCGTCGAGTGGCAGCGCAACAGCCTCGTCGAGTACCTCTGGGCGGGCGGTGAGAAGCAGGTCTCGGGCGACTCGCGGCTGCACTCGTTCCGGCTGTGGGGCGGCATCGGCCTGCCGGGCGGCGGCGAGACCACCAACCGCATCACCGCCGGCGTCTTCGCGGACCGCGCCGAGTTCACCGGGTGGAGCTACCTCGACGGCCGGCCGTATGGGACGCCGGCCGGTCGCGACCTGGCCGGGATCGAGGTCGGCTTCGAGCAGCAGGCCGACCGCTGGAAGGTGATCCAGGGGTTCCGCTCGTGGATGCGCCAGGAGGACGTACCGCTCGGTCCCAACTGGCACGCCACGATCGGTGTCTCGCTCCCGCTTTTCGGAGGCGACGCGCGCCGGCTGCGGCTCGCCGCCGATATGACGCTCGGCTGGCTGCACGGACGCCAGTACACCTGGCTGGTCGGCGGCTACAGCAGCCGGCTCGACGGCGGCACCCGCGCCAACGAGGTGCTGCACCTCGAGCTCGGCACCGCCCTGACCGGTTCGCAGGGGTTCCGCGCGCGGGTCGCGGCCGACGTCGGACACGCGCTCGATCGCGAGAAGCAACTGACGCTCGGCGCCGACACCGGGCTGCGCGGGTGGGACCCATCGACCTTTGACGGGACCGCGCGCGCCGTGGCCAACATCGAGTACCGGCGGCGGCTCACCGGCGAGGTCCTCCACCTCGGGATCATCGGCATGACGGTGTTCGCCGACGCGGGCCGCACCTGGAGCCCGCGGGTCGGGGCCGACACCGGCGGGGTCAGGCTCGACGCGGGAGCGGGGCTGACGGTCGAGGTCACCCGCGCGGCGATCCTGCACATCATCCGTCTCGAGGTCGGCCTCCCGGACAACGGCGCCGGCCCGCTCGTCCTCATCACCGGGGTCTCGCTGTTCTAGACGCCGGCGATAGGCAGTAGGCTGTAGGCAGTAGCCTGCCTCATGTAGCCGCCTACCGCCTACCGCCTACTGCCTACTGCCTTCTGCCTACTGCCTGGTTGGGTGGGTGGGGGGTCAAGCTCGGGAGACGTACTCGCCGGTGCGGGTGTCGACGATGATCCTCGTCCCCGTCTCGACGAACTGCGGTACGCCCACGGTGAGGCCGGTCTCGAGCTTCGCCGGCTTGGAGCCGCCGGCCGCGGTCGCGCCCTTCATCGCCGGGTCGGTGTCGACGATCCGGAGCACCACGGTGTTCGGCAGCTCGATCGCGACCGGCCGCTCCTCGTAGAAGTCGACCGTGATCACCGTCTCGGGCAGGAGGTAGCCGATGCTCTCGCCGAGCACCTCGTCGGAAAGCGCGATCTGCTCGTACGACTCCATGTTCATGAAGTGGTGGCCGGACGGGTCGGAGTAGAGATACTGCATCTCGTGCGTGTCGAACGACGCCTTGTCGATGCGGTCCTCGGACCGGAACCGGTGCTCGAGCTGGCTGCCGGTCTTGAGGTTCCGCATCTTGGTGTGAACCATCCCGCGCCAGTTGCCCGGGGTGATGTGCGTGACCGTCAGAATCCGGTGCAGTTGCCCGTTGTGGACAACGATGTAGCCAGCCCGCAGCTCGGTAGCCACCACCAACATGTCCGTTCCTCCATCCCGACGCGTCTTCGGGGCCGCAAAGTATAGCAAACGCGAACACAACGCCGCAGCGGGCGCCGACGTTGCAGATGAGACGCCTTCCCGGTATCGTGGCGCCCGGAGGCAACACCGCATGGACCTGAGGCTGCGTGGCAAGCGAGCGCTGGTGACCGGCTCGTCGCGGGGCATCGGCCGGGCGATCGCGCTGTCACTTGCCGACTTCAAGGTGGACGTGGCGATCAACTTCTTCCGCAATCGCACCCCCGCCGAGGAGGTGGTCCGGGAGATCGAGAAGCGCGGCGCCCGCGCCTTGCTGCTCAAGGGCAACGTGGCCGACGAGAAGCACGTCGCCAGGATGTTCGAGGAGATCGAGAAGGAGTGGGGCGGCCTCGAGATCCTCGTCTCCAACGCCGCCTCGGGCGTGCTCAAGCCGGTCCAGGAGCTGACTCTGCACCACTTCCACTGGACCATGGACATCAACGCGGCGGCGCTCCTCCCGCTGGTGCAGCACTTCATCGCCATGCCGTCGCAGGGCGAGAAGTCGGTCGTCGCCGTCTCGTCGCTCGGCGCCGTGCGGGCGATCCCCAATTACACCGCCGTGGGTGCTTCGAAGGCGGCGCTGGAGTCGATGGTGCGTCACCTCGCCGCCGAGCTGGCGCCGCGCGGGATGCGCGTCAACGCCGTGTCGGGCGGGACCGTTGACACCGACGCGCTCAAGCACTTTCCCAACCGCGAGCAGCTCCTCAACGAGTCCGCCAGGCGGACGCCGGCCGGCCGGCTGGTCACGCCGCAGGACATCGCCAACGTCGTCGTGTTCCTCTGCACGGAGTTCGCCTCGATGATCCACGGCCAGACCGTGCTCGTCGACGGCGGCTACTCGATACTCGCATGAAGAACGCCCGCGGAAAGGTATGCGCGGCGGTCTCCGCCCCCCGGCCTCTGATCATCGGTCACCGGGGCTTCGCGGCGAAGCACCCGGACAACTCGCTGGCCGGGGTGCGGGCCGCCCTGGAGGCCGGGGCGGACGGCGTCGAGGTCGACGTGCGGCCGTGCGCCGACGGCGTCTGGGTGTGCCACCACAACCGCAGCCGCGGCCGGCGGCGGATCGCCGCATGGCCGCTCGCGCGGCTCGAACGTGCCCAGGTGCCGACGCTCGCCGCCATCGTCGCCGCGCTGCCGGCCGATCGCTGGCTGTTCGTCGAGGTCAAGCCGCTGGCGGCGGCGGCGCTCAACGGACACCTGGCGGGCCTGGTGGCGCTGCTGGCGCCGCGCATCGCGCGCATTCGGGTGATCTCTTCGTCGTTCCCGGTGCTCGCGACCGTCGAGCGCGCGCTGCCCGGGGTCGCCCGCTCCTGGGTGTTCGGCAAGCTGCCGGCGCGGCTACCGAGCGGCGTCGACCTGTCGCCCAAGCACACGCTGGTGGAAGCGCTGGCTCCGTTCGGCCGGCCGCTGCACCCGTGGACGGTGAACTCGGCGCGCCGGATGCGGCAACTCTGCGGGCTCGGCGTTGCCTCGCTCACCACCAACCGTCCCGACCGCGCCGTGGCGGTGCTCGGTGGCTAAGCGCCCCGGGATCGGGCTGCTGGTGCCGAACCTGTTCCTGCGCGTTCCGCTGGACTCGGCGGTGCGCGGTCTCGGCGCCGAACCGGTCGGTCTGGCCGGAGCGGAGGCGGTGGCGCGTAGCGGCTGCAGGGTCGTCATCGCCGATCTCGACGTGCTCAAGCCGGACCCCGCGCCGGCGATCAGAGGGTGGGTGCGCGCCGGGATCGTGGTGCTCGGGTTCGGGCCGCACGTCGAGGCGGCGCTGCTGGCCGCCGCCCGCCAGGCGGGCGCGGTGGTCCTGCCGCGCTCGGCGTTCCTCGGCCGGCTGCCGGAGCTGCTCGCCGCCGCCATGGCGACCGCCGGCGTGACGACGATCCCGCGGGCAAGTGAGGGTAGCGATGCGGACGACCTCGGTTCCTGACACGATCGCGGTGCTGCTCGCTCTCATCGACGAGGCGTACGACCGGCCGGCGTGGCACGGCCCGAACCTGCGCGGCGCGCTCCGCGGGCTCACACCCGCCGCGGCTGCGTGGTGCCCGGCCGGCGGCAGCAACCCGATCTGGCGGATCGCGCTGCACTGTGCCTACTGGAAATACGCGGTACGCCGCCGGCTCAGCGGCGGGGGCAAGCGCGGGTCGTTCGCGCGCCAGGGGAGCAACTGGTTCCCGCTGCCCGATCCCGCTGACGCCGCGGCGTGGAAGGCGGACGTCGCGCTGCTCGACGCCGAGCACCGCGCGCTCCGCGATGTCATCGCCGCCCTGCCCGCCGCCCGACTCGGCGAACGGTCAGGCAACCACACCGTGGCCCGGCTCGTCTACGGGATCGCCGCCCACGACCTCTACCACGCCGGCCAGGTGCGGCTGCTGATCCGCCTGTCGGGGGCGAAGGACCGCTAGAGTACCCGGGACCGCCGCTGCCTCGCGCCGGCGCCGCCCCGGTGCAAGGCTGTAACGATGCCCCGCTCCGGCGCCGCGCCGGAGAGTCCGGCAGCGAGCGCAGGTTCAACGCCGTGACAACGGTGGTACGCTTGATGTCAACTGCAACGGTCGTGCTGGACTCGGTCCGGCGTAAGGGGGAGCGCCATGAGCTTCATCGACTTCACGAGCGTCCACCACATGCTGCGGGCGACCGTCGAGCGTCACGGGGACTTGGAGGCGTACCGCACGATCCACACCCCGCAACGCACGTCGTCGGTGACCTGGCGCGAGTTCCTCGCGCAGGCGCGGCGCGTCGGCAAGAGCCTGATCGCCCTCGGGGTCGGCCACGCCGACCAGATCTCGATCCTCTCGTACTCCTGCTACCACTGGGTGCTCACCAACGTCGGCGCCGAGAGCGTCGGCGCCGTCACCGTGGGCATCTACCACACCAACCTCGCCAAGGACTGCCGCTACATCATCGACCACTCCGACTCGGTGATCGTGTTCGCGCAGAACGCCGAGCAACTGGCGAAGCTGGTCGAGGTGAGGGACCGCATCCCCAAGGTGCGGAAGGTCGTGCTCTTCGAGGGCTCGCACGCCAGCGACTGGGTGCTCTCGTACGACGAGTTCCTGAAGCTCGGGGACGGCGTCTCCGACGAAGCGCTCGACGCCCGCATCGCCGCGGTGGGGCCGCAGGACCTGGCGGCGATCGTCTACACCTCGGGCACCACCGGCATCCCCAAGGGAGCGATGCTCACGCACGACAACATCACCTTCACCTGCCAGTCGGTGCAGCAGTGCGCCGACGCGGGGGTCGGTGACGTAGAGCTGCTGTTCCTGCCGCTGGCACACGTGTTCGCCCGGACCACCGTCTACACCGCCATGCTCACGGCGACGACCACGGTGTTCGCGCGCAGCCTCGACACTCTGGTCGAGGACCTCAAGGTCGCCAGACCGCACTGGTTCACCAGCGTGCCGCGGGTCTACGAGAAGGTGTACAACAAGGTGGTCTCCGGCGCCGAGGCGAAGGGCGGCCTGGCGCTGAAGATTTTCCGCTGGGCAGTGCGGGTCGGCAGCCAGGTCAGCGACTGCGTGTTGGCCAAGAAGCCGGTCCCGGCCGGGCTGAAGCTCCGCAATGCGATCGCCACCAAGCTGGTGTTCTCCAAGCTGCAGGCGGCGTTCGGCGGCCGCGTGCGCTGGTGCATCTCCGGCGCGGCGCCGCTCAACCCGACGATCGGCAGGTTCTTTCACGCGTCGGGCATCCTCATCCTCGAGGGCATCGGCATGACGGAGAACACCTCGTTCACCAACGTCAACCGGCCCGACAACTACCGCTTCGGCTGGGTCGGGCCGGCCGGTCCCGGCATCGAGCAGCGCATCGGCGACGACGGGGAGGTGCAGTACCGCGGGCGCAACGTGATGAAGGGCTACTACAAGATGCCTGAAGACACGAAGGAGACGCTGATCGAGGGCGGTTGGCAGCGCACCGGCGACCTCGGCGAGATCGACGCCGAGGGGTTCCTCAAGATCACCGGCCGCAAGAAGGACCTGATCATCACCGCCGGCGGCAAGAACGTGGCGCCGAGCGCCATCGAAGGGGTGATCGCCACCTCGAAGTACATCCTGCAGGTGTGCGTGATCGGCGACCGCCGCGCCTACCTCACCGCCCTGGTTACCCTCGACCAGGACAACGTCAAAGCGTACGCCGCGGCCAGCGGGATCGCCTTCTCGTCGTTCGCGGACCTGCAGAAAGACCAGCGCATCAAGGCGCTCATCGACGCGGAGATCGCCTCTTTCAACCGGGAGTTCGCCTCGTTCGAACAGGTCAAGAAGGTGGCGATCGTCGACGAGTTCACGATCGCCAACGACCTCATCACCCCGACGTTGAAGCCGAAACGGGCACCGATCCAGGCGCGCTGGGCGGCGGAGATCGAGGCCATGTACGCGGGATCCTGAGCCATAGCGCCCTCCGGGTGCCGATCAGGGGGCCCACGGCTCCGGCTCGATCGGCGTTTCGAAGATGCGGTAGCGACGATGGACGCGGACGCCGTACGGCGCACCGATCGTCTCGACGAGGTGGCGGACCGGCAGGTTGTTCTCGAGAATCCAGGAAAGCTCGAGCGTCTGGTAGCTGGTCGCCAGCGCGGCTCGCAGTGTCTCGAGCATGAGCGCCGCCTCGATCCCCTGGCCGCGGTGCTCGGCGAGCACGCCGAACAGCAGAAGCCGTAACCCGGTGATCCGCCGAGCGTACCAGAGCGCCTTGAGCCAGCCGAACGGAAGCAGGCGGCCGCCGAGGTGCGCGAGCACCTGGTTGGCGTCGACGACCACCATGGCGAAGCCAACCGCTGCGCCGTCACGCTCGGCAAAGGTGCACAGCCGCGGCTCGACGATGCGGCGCAGCCCCCGCGAGATCCCCCTCGCCTCGCGGTCGGTCGGCGGCACGAACCCCCAGTTGTCGCGCCACGCCGCGCGGAAGATCTCGAGGCCCCGGGCGATCTCGGCGTCGAAGGCGCCGATGTCGCCGCGGCGCACGGTCACGCCGGCCTGGCAGCGCGCCGCCTCCGCCTTGCGCACGAGCTCCTTCGGCAGTCGGCCGGTGTCGCCGCCGACGTCGGCGCGGCGCAACGTGTAGGTGACGAGGTCGATCGCCCTGGCGAAGCCGAGCCGCTCGAGCAGGGTGGGGTAGCTCGGGGGGTTGTACGGCATCATGAATACCGGCGGCCCGTCCCAGCCGTCGACCAGCAGGCCGCACTCGTGGTTGAGCGAGAACGACAGCGGCCCGCGCAGACGGTCGGCGCCGTGCTCGCGGCACCACGCGCGGGCGCGCTCGAGGAGGGCGCCGGCGACCGCGATGTCGTCCTCGCACTCGAAAAAGCCGAACAGACCGGCGTGCTCGCCGTGGGTCGCGTCGTGGCGATGGTCGATGTGGCTGGAGATGCGGCCGACCACCCGGCCGTCGCGCCGTGCCAACCACAGCGCAGCCTCGGCGTGCTCGAAGAACGGGTTGTGGCGTGGGTCGAGGAACGAGCGCCGCTCGGCGATCAGCGGCGGTACCCAGAGCGGGTCGCCGCGATAGAGACGGAACGGCAGGGCAATGAACTCGCGCAGGTCGTGCGCGTCGCGCACCGGTATGACGGTCAGCACTCCGCTCACGCGCTCGACCGCCGCGCGCCGCGCGCCTCCGCGAGGTTGACGGCCAGCAGAACCGCGGTCAGCGCCAGCCCGAACAGACTGAGGACGTGCGCCCAGGTGAGCGGCGGCAGTACCACCGCGTCGTCGCCGCGCAGGAACTCGATCACGAAGCGCTTGGCGAAGTACAGGCCGCCGTAGAGCAGCGTCAGGAAGCCCGGGAACGGCCGGCGGCCGGCAGTGCCGGTCGCGCGGGAGCCGCGGCGCTCGACCGCCAGCAGCACGGTGAAGATGGCAAGGTCGGCGGCGCTGCTCAGGAGCTGCGTCGGATAGCGGACGGCCCACACGCCGGCCGCGTCCGGGAGGTCGATGCCGAGCCATGAGTCGGTCGGCCGCCCGTAGCAGCACCCGGCGGTGAGGCAGCCGAGGCGGCCGACCGCCTGGCCGAGCGGCAGCGCCACGATGCCGCGGTCGAAGTGCCCCCCGGCGGAGACACCGCGCCAGCGGCAGTAGCCGAGGCCGGCCAGCCCGCCGAAAGTGAGCGCGCCGAGGATCGTGCTGCCGGAGCGCAGGTGAAGTGCGAGCGCGCCGGCGGGGGCCGGGCCCGTCGCCCAGCGGACCAGCGCGAAGCCAGCCACGGCGCCGAGCATCCCGGCGAGCATGGTGAGCCCGAGCCCCTCGACCACCCAGTTGACCGGGCTGCCGCTCGCGAGGAGCCGGTGGAACGCCAGCATCCCGCAGCCGACGATGGCGACGGCATACACGAGGGCGTACGTGCTCAGGTGGACAGGGCCCAGTGCGATCGTCGGCAGCATCTCGCTCCGCGCGGTCCGCTACCGGCCCGTCACGGCAGGTGACGCCGAACCGGGTGGGCGACGTGCGGCCAGTTACCGAACCAGAGCAGACCCGTGTTCCACGTCGACCGGCCGGTCGACGGCGAGGTCGCCGTGAGCGTCACCGTCTCGTCGCCGCCGACACCGTCCGGCACGTCGACGACCGCCCATACCTCCGCGCTGGAGTACCGCGTGATGGTGAGCGGCGCCGTGATCGGGCTCCCCAGATCGGGCTCCGCGAAGCTGCCGTTGTACGCCTTCCACGGCAGCTTGAGCTTCGACTTCAGGGTGACCGTGGCGGTCACCGTCAAGTTGGTGAGGTTCTCGACCATGAAGAACAGCTCGACCCGCTTGGGCGGCATCACGCCCCGCAGGCCGGCCCCATGAACCGAGAACGGAGGCTGCGGGTTGCCGCCGGGCAGGCGAATCGGGAAGGGCCCGAGCGCCATCACCGTGTCACCACCTCCAGTTGCGCCCAGCGCGCTGGCGATGAGCTGAGCCCCGGTCGGGGCGACGAATGGCGGCGGCGTGGCACCCACGAAGCAGAGGTATGCGGGAAACACCTTCTCGTCCCACGCGGTGGAGTCCGTGCCCGCATCGATCGGCACCGCCGTGTAGTACTCCCAGCTTGTCAGGTTCAGCCCAGCCGGGCACGTGACCGGCGCAGTCGGCGACGGCGCGAGGGTTGTCCAGTGCTCCCCGTCGGCGCGCGGCAGGGCGTTCTCCGCCCAGTCGAGCCAATCGTGGCGCACCTCCAGCGGCAATGACGTCTTGGTGACGGCCGGCCAGGACGACTCGTCGAGCAGGTCGAGGCTGGGGTAATTGCCGGGCTCGCCGTAGCGGAAGACGATCGGCACCTGCGGCGCCGCGTCGCTGATCGGCAGGCGAGCCGCAACGAAGAAGGAGCCTCCCTGGAAGTAGGAGTTCGCCGCCGTGCAGACGCTGGTGGTCATGGTGACCCCGGCGACGCCGAAGTAGAACTCCGGGAGCCACCACGTGTAAGTCGCGGCAGCGGCCGGCTCGATCGCCGCGGCGTCGAGGACAGCGGGCGGCGCCGTCGCTGCCGCGACGGGCGCGGCCGTCACGGTCGTGAAGTGCAGCATCGTTGTCGTGGTGCCGTTCGCCTCGACGACCTGGCACATCTCGGCGGCATCGTACCGGGCGCGGTTCACGGGCAGATCAGGCGCGCCGTAGTGAGCCACGAGCTCGGTCGACGCGGCGCCGGGGACGCCGGTGAAGACGAATGGCGGCGGTCCCTGGGGGTTGTCCGGCTGCAGCCCGGTAAAGAACACGGCGAACGCTCCGTCCGGCGGCCAGTACCTCGTCGTGTTGGCGGCGGCGCGAGACGATACCGCGGGCGACGACGGCGCCTGCGACGGCGCGTAGAAGAGCAGATAGCGCCGGTCGATCGGTTGCGCCGGAGCGACTGGCGTGCTGACCCCGTTCACCGTCCCGCTGACCGTGGGGCCGAGGCCGGCGACCCTCCCGATGATCTGCGATTGGCTCCCTGGCGGGACCTCGTAACCCGGGCCGCACGTGTCGCCGCAGAGGAACGGATAGGTCACCGCGGTCACCAGCAGCACGGTGAGGAGCCGGAGGTGGGTACCACGTCGCACGCACGCGGGCAGGTGCCTCGGACGAGCCTGCATCGGGACCTCCAACAGGCCCAGGTAGGGACGCCCTCCCTGCTTGCCCCGCCGCCGCTCGCGGTCGCATCGGGCACGTTCTTCGGGCGGTCTTCACCCCTCCGGCGCCTGGCAAATCGGCCGCGCGGTGCTTCCTGGCTCTCAGCTTAGCCAGCGGACATGCAGTTGGCAACCCGTCCGGCCACGACCTGTAGTATTGCGGCAACGCCCGTTGGCGCGTGGCGGGCGGAGGAGAGAACGATGTGCGGCATTGCCTGCATCCTCGAGATTCGCAGCGATCCGATCGAGCTGCGCGAACGCGCGGTCGCGATGGCCCGCACGCTGCGCCACCGCGGACCGGACTGGAGCGGCGTGTACGCCGACGACCGCGCGGTGCTCGGCGCACGAGCGGCTCGTCGATCGTCGACGTCGAGCACGGCGCGCAGCCGCTGACGCAACGCGGCCGGCGACTCGCGTCCTCGCGGTGAACGGCGAGATCTACAACCACAAGAGCTGCGCGCCGGGCTCGGCAACCCTACGCCGTTCGCGACCGACTCCGACTGCGAGGTGATCCTGCGCGCTGTACGAGCGAGCACGGCACGGACTTCCTCGAGCAAACTCAACGGCATTTTCGCGTTCGTGCTCTACGACCGCCGCAGCGGACGACTACCTGATCGCGCGCGATCCCATCGGCGTCTGCCCGCTGTACACCGGCCGCGACGACGCACGGGCAACTGTACGTCGCCTCGGAGCTGAAGGCGCTGGTGCGGCGATCTGCCGCGATCATCGAGGATTTCCCACCCGGCCACTACCTGACGCGCGCGCCGGCGACGCCCGGCGCGCTACTACCAGCCGCGCTGGCGCGAGCTACGACGCGGTGCGCCGAGCGAGCCGCTCGAGCTCCGCGCGGCTGCGCGCCAGCCTCGAGGCCGCCGTGCACCGCCAGCTGATGTGCGACGTCCCGTACGGCGTGCTCCTCTCGGGCGGACTCGACTCCTCGGTCGATCGCCGCGATTGCGCCGCGCGCTACGCGGCCAATCGCGTCGAGGAGGACGACCGGGCGCCGGCGTGGTGGCCGCGCCTTCACTCGTTCGCCATCGGGCTGGATGGCTCGCCCGACCTCGCCGCGGCGCGCCGTGTCGCCGCCGCGCATCGGCACGCGTCCACCACGAGTTCCACGTTCACGGTGCAGGAGGGGCTCGACGCCCTGCGCGACGTCATCTACCACATCGAGACCGTACGACGTGACCTCGATCCGCGCCTCGACGCCGATGTACCTGATGGCGCGCCGCATCAAGGCGATGGGCATCAAGATGGTGCTCTCCGGCGAGGGCGCCGACGAGATGTTCGGCGGCTACCTGTACTTCCACAAGGCGCCCAACGCCCGCGAGCTTCCACGAGGAGACGGTGCGCAAGCTCGATCTCGCTGCACAAGTACGACTGCCTGCGCGCCAACAAGTCGATGGCGGCGTGGGGCGTCGAGGCGCGAGTGCCGTTCCTCGACCGCGAGTTCCTCGACGTCGCGATGGCGTTCAGACCCGGCCGAGAAGATGGTCGGCCCGGGGCGGATGGAGAAGACCTGCTGCGCAAGGCGTTCGCGGGCTCGCTGCCGCGACGAGATCCTCTGGCGGCAGAAGGAGCAGTTCTCCGACGGCGTCGGCTACAGCTGGATCGATTCGCTCAAGGCGATCGCCGAGGTGCGCGTCTCCGCCACCCAGATGGAGAGCGCACGCTACCGCTTCCCGTACAACCCGCCGGCGACCAAGGAGGCGTACCTCTACCGCGACATCTTCGAGTCGCACTTTCCCGGCGAGGCCGCCGCGGCGTGCGTGCCCGGCGGCCCCTCGATCGCCTGCTCGCACGCCGACCGCGATCGCCTGGGACGCCAGCTTCGCCGCCAACGCCGACCCCTCGGGCCGCGCGGTGCTCGGCGTCCACCGTGACGGCCGGAGCGGCGCATGAGCGAGCCCGTGCTCGGCGGCATCGAGGCTGGCGGCACCAAGTTTGTCTGCGTCGTTGGCCGCGGCGCCGGCCCGGTGCTGGCCGAAGTGCGGATCGCCACCACGACGCCCGCCGAAACGCTCGGCCGGGTCGTCGAGTTCTTCCGGGCCGCCGAGCGGGAGCACGGGCAGTGCGCGGCGTTCGGCGTCGCCTCGTTCGGCCCGCTCGACCTCGACCCTGCCTCGCCGACGTGGGGATGCCTCACGCGCACGCCCAAGCCCGGGTGGGCGGGCGCCGACCTCGTTGCGCCCCTGCGCGCGGCGTTCAGCGTGCCGGTCGCAATCGACACCGACGTCAACGGGGCGGGCCTGGCCGAAGCGCTGTGGGGTGCCGCTCGCGACGCCGACTGCGTCGTCTACGTCACCGTCGGTACCGGCATCGGCGGCGGCGTGATCCACCATCGGCAGCCTCTGCGTGGGCTCTCGCATCCGGAGATGGGACACATCCGCGTCCCCCGCCACCCCGACGACACGAGGTTCGCGGGCGTGTGCCCGTTCCACAACGACTGCCTCGAGGGACTGGCCAGCGGGCCGGCTGGTTTGGCGCGATGGGGCGCGCCGCTCGAGACCCTAGGCCCCGACCACGCCGCCTGGAACGTGCTCGGCTTCTACCTCGCTCACCTCTGCGCGACGGCAACGATGCTGCTGTCGCCGCACGTCATCGTCATGGGTGGCGGGGTGATGAAGAGCCCGCCGTTGCTCCCCGCCGTGCGGGGCTGGACGCGTCACCTGCTCGCCGGTTACCCGCACTCGGCGCCGCTGGCGGGTTCGCTCGAGCGCTACATCGTCAAGCCCGCACTCGGCGACCGTGCCGGCGCCCTCGGCGCCCTCGCCCTCGCCGCAGGGACGCTGGAGCCGCGGGCGCCCGGATAGGCCGCCGCGGCCGGCGGATCAGCCGCTCTTTGCGACCGGGTGGCGCAGAACGGTCTTGAGCTTCTCCGGCGCGGTCTTGCGCGGGTCGCCGAGGTAGATCTCGTGATGCTTGCCGCCCGACCCGACCAGGTCACGCAGCGCGTTCTCCTGCATGAACGCGCGCATCCTCTCCATGGTCGCGGGCTCGGTGGCGTAGGGGCCAACGTGCATCGTTTGCACGCACTGACCCTCGGCGAAGCTCTCGAGCCGGAGCCCCGAGAGCGCCGGCGAGTCGCCGTGCTTCTTGCGGAGCTGCGCCACGGCATCGGCGAACAGCGCCGTTGTGACGAGCTCCGGCTGCATGATCATCAGGGTGTAGAACCAGTTGTCCTTGACGGTGAGATCGAACCGGCCGTCCTCGACCCACCACAGTCCCTCGAGCGGCATGACCGGATAGTCGACCGGGTCGGCCTTGCGCTTCTTGATCGCGAACTTCAGCGTGTAGGCAACGCCGTACAGCGCCTGAATGGCGGCGGCGAACCCAGGCGTGGTCCCCGGCGCCTCGCCCTTCTCGATCGCACCGTCGATCATCGCGAACTGCAGGCGCGGCGCGTCGACCGTCTCGACCCTGCGTGGCGACGGCTGGTAGAGCCTCTTGTACTGCGTGCGCAGGTCGAGGGTCTTCATCGTTTCAGCCGGCGGCACCCGGGCGCAACCGCAGCACCGCGAGCCAGCCGGCGGCGAGCGCGAGCGCAAGCAGGCCGAGCGTCGAGAGCGTCGGCACGGGCTCGATGATCTCGAACTGTTCGTTCGCCTCGTTGGACTGGCAGCTCTCGATGTCCCCG
Source organism: uncultured Acidobacteriota bacterium (assembly GCA_963725705.1). Classification (GTDB taxonomy): domain Bacteria; phylum Acidobacteriota; class Thermoanaerobaculia; order Thermoanaerobaculales; family Thermoanaerobaculaceae; genus CAVRZJ01. Next base: position 412,194 of record CAVRZJ010000006.1, read on the forward strand.
GCGTCAGCCTCACGGATGATGTAGTAGTAGGTGGTCCCGGCAACCACGCCGAGCGAGTCGAGGAAGGGCGGCGCGGGAGTCGCCCCGATCTTCAGGTAGGGTCCGCCAGAAATGGTACTTCGGTAGACGTTGTAGTGATTGGCGCCCGTTGGCGTCCAGGTCAGCAGGACCCCGCCAGGCACAGAGCTGGCGGCGAGATCATCGACGCAGCTCGGCTGGCCATGGGCCTGCGGCGCCCACCAGCCCACCGCGGACAGAAGGACGGCGAGCACGAAGTACCGCGTCGACCGGTTCAAGGACATGATGTCCCTCCTCTCGTCACGAATCGCAGCGGCGCAGTCCACTGAGCTCAGAGTGCCTCTTCTTGCTGCCCTTGATGATATCAGCGAGAGCTGCTGGTGTAAGGAGCCTCGTGCAGGATTCGTGGAGGTGCCTATCCCGGGTGCGGCGCCAGCCCGCGCTCAGCTCGCCCTGGCGTTGGGGATGCCGAGGACGCGTGCGAGTTGCAGGAGGACCGCGCTTTCGTGACGCCGTCGCAGTGCAGGCCGGTGATCGGCTCGTCGAGGTTGTACAGCGTCGAGCCGGAGGCGCGGCGGGCGAGCTCGCGGAGAGCTTGCTGCATTGCGCCTCGCCGACCTTCAGCCGGCTCGAAGCGCTCCCTATTTCGGCGTGTCGACCTCCAGCGGATTGGCGGGGTCGGCGGCCCATTCCTGAAGCGAGGCCATGTAGACGGAGACGTCGGTGAAGCCGAGTCGAGTCATGATGAAAGCATTGGATGATGCGGCGATCCCGCCACCGCAGTAGGTAATGACCCGGCCGGCGTGATCGCCAGCGTGCATCGCGGCCAGCGCCTCGTGCGGCAGGTAGCGGCCCGATTCGTCGAGCAGTGTCGAGGATGGGATGTTCAAGGCGCCGGGGATATGTCCGGGTCGGCCGTAGAGGGAGAACTTCCCCTGGAAGCTGGCTGCGGGAAGCGCGTCGATGAGGGTGACGGCATGGTTGCCGATGGCGGCGCGCACCTCATCCCGATCGGCGACCAGCTTCGGCCTGAGGGAGACGGTGAGCCGCCTCACAGGTCGAGCGGCCGGCTCGGTCGACAGGGGCCGGCCCTCGGCGGTCCATGCCTTCAGCCCTCCATCGAGCACCGCGGCGCGGTCGAATCCGACCCAGCGCAACATCCACCAGACTCGGGCCGCCCATTCCGGGCGGGTACCGGAGTACAGCACCACGCGCGAATTGTCGCCGACTCCCAGGGCGCCGAGGGCGGCAGCGAACTGCTCCGGCGTGGGCAGGGCGCTCTTGAGTGGGCTGTTGCGATCGGACAAATCACTCGTGAGATCGGCGAACCCGGCGGTCGGGATGTGGCCGCTCTCGTAGTCGGCCCGGCCGCTCACCGACCGGAAACCTCCGTCCTTGTCGCGCTCCACGTTCACGGTGCAGTCGAGCACCACCAGATCCGGGTCGGCGAGGTGCCGGCTGAGCCACTCCGTCGTCACCAGGGAGTCGATGGCGGCGTGAGCCCCGGCCTTGGGCTGAGTGTTGAGGGTGCCGCAGGCCGTCACGAGCGCCAGTACGGCGATCAGGGTGAAGAGATGCTTCGAGCAGTGTTGAGTGCGCACGGTACCTCCCCCAGGTTGTCACTCAAGCAAACGCGCCGCCGAGCAAGAAGGTTCTCCAGTCCGTGAATTCGTGGCGTGGCAGTCGCTTCCTCTGATGGTCCCGCAGATCCACGACCGCGGGCCACCACCTGCGCGCCCCGTGGTCTCTGCAGCTCGGGATCCCTGGCAGCGGCGCCGGGTAGTGGCTGGTGAAGCTGGCGGGCTCGGTGGCCACCTGCTCGACGGAGAGGCTTAGGACCTTGGCGATGTTCAGCCCCTTGTAGCGGACGCTGAGGTCAGATCCCGGGCTGGACGGTGTGGTCAGAGCAGATGACGTTGGTGTCGTTGCACGGCGTGAAGGTGGTCATCACCGGCAGGGCCGCCGAGGCCCGCGCGGCGGCGCAGCGCCCCCAGCGGATCTCCAGCGCTTCGTTGCTCAGGACGCAGGCGACGCGCTGGTAAAGGGGGCTCTCCACGCCCCCCGGGCGGTAGCCCACCATCTGTACCGGGCATGACGATCACGCCCTGTAGGCGCATCCGCGGCCGACTTTTCGGCACCTGGTCGTTGCTGACAGGGAAGACGTTGACACGGTGAGACAAAGCGCCCATGCGGCACCCATGCGGTCCTCATGGAGCTGTCTTAAGGGAAGCTCGGAGAGAAGGAGCACTGAGGGCAGCGGCCGACCCTGGCGGTATCATGATTTCCAGTGAGTCGCACGTGGCCTGGAAATCCTGCTCAGCGGGCACGCGCAGCCGAGGTCGCCGCCGGGTCCGTTCACGTCACGTCGTCGCGTGAGCTCCTGCACTGGCGTCATCTTCCGGCCGCGCTCGGAACCCCGGTTGTCGCGCGCGCCGGCCGGTCGCAGGATGTCGCGGGTCTGCTGGTTCGCGGGTCCCTGGCGGTGAAGCCCCCTTTGCCGTCTCGACCCACACCGCCGAGAGTTTATTGCAGCGCAGGATTTCTGAGCTCGGTGGGAGGTCTGACGAGAGGTGCTGAGCCGTTCGGGTTCTGCTGCGATTCACGCGCCTTCCATGGCTGCTCGGAGGTGCCCAGCGACCTGGAACGACAGATTACCGAAGCACACGACATCGATCGCGAAAGCACCAGACGGCTGATCGAGCGAGTGGTGGCCTGCTGGCGTGCAGCGTCCGACCAGCGCTGGAACGAGCCTACGGCTGCTCGCGGTAGCGAGTTCGTCGCGGTAGCCGACCAGGCGGACGACGACCCGGCTCTTCCGGCAGGCCGCCACGGGCGCGAGCTGATGCTGCGCATGATGGCCGCCGCCCGGGCGGAGAACCCGGACGCGGCGATCGTCGTCCTCCGACCTCCGGCGGTCCTCGGCGGGCGGCGTCAGGGTGTCCTGGCGGCAGCCCGAGTGCGCGACGTCGTCTGCTCGCGTGGGGAAGGCAGCCCGTTGGCGCTGGCCGCCGGGTGCCGGCGCCTTTACACGGCGACCAGCCAGCTCGGGTTCGAGGCACTGCTCGCCGGCCACGCCGTGACCTGCTTCGGCACGCCGTGGTACGCCGGCTGGGGACTGACGGACGATCGCACGACGTTCTTCAGGCCGAGACCGAGAAGGAGCCTCGAGCAGCTCTTCCTCGCCGCGTACGAGGCCTACACGCGCTACGTCGATCCCGTCAGCGGGGAGGCGTGCGGGCTCGAGACGATCCTCAGCCGCCTCGAGGAGCACATGCGCGTTGCTCGACGGCATAGCGGTCGCGCGTTGTGCGTCGGGTTCCGCTGGATCAGGAGGGCCGGCGCACGTCCGTTCCTCGATCGTGGGAGGGAGCCAGCGCGCTTTTTCCGCACGGTCGACGAGGCACATCGTCACCGCCGCGACGGCGACCGCATCGTCGTCTGGGGGCTGCGGCAGCCGAGCGCCGAGGGCGTGTGGCGCATGGAGGACGGCTTCGTCCGCTCGGTCGGTCTCGGCACCGACCTCGTCCGCCCGGTGTCGCTGGTGGTGGATCGGCGCGGAATCTACTTCGACCCTCGCCGTTCCAGCGACCTCGAGGTTCTGCTCGCGAACCACGAGTTCACGGCCGAGGAACTGGCGCGCGGCGACGCTCTCGGCCGCCGCCTGAGCGCGAGCCGGGTCACGAAATACAACGTCGGGCTGCGCCATAGGTTGAACCTCGCCGAGGCGGACGGCCGCCGCCGCGTCCTCGTCCCCGGCCAGGCCGAGGACGACTGGTCGATCGAGGCGGCATGTCTCGACGTGTCCACCAACGCCGGCCTGCTGCAGGCCGCACGAGCCGCAGACCCGGACGCCTACATCGTCTACAAGCCTCACCCGGTCGTGCTGGCCGGCCAGCGGCCGGGCCACGTGGCGGACGACGTGGCGCTGCGGTGGGCCGACCGCGTCGTCACCGACGTCGACATCGCCGAGGTGCTCGAAGCCGTGGATGCAGTGCACACCATCACCTCGCTGTCGGGTTTCGAGGCGCTGATTCGGGGAAAGACGGTTCACACCTACGGCCTGCCGTTCTACGCCGGCTGGGGCCTCACGGTCGACCGGCATGCCTGCCCGCGCCGTGGCCGGCGGCTGCCACTTGCCGCGCTGGTATACGCGGCGCTGGTGATGTACCCAATCTACTTCCACTGGGACTCCGGCCTTTTCGTTGGTCCGGAGGAGGTCATCGCCGAGTTCGAGCGGGCGCGCTCTGGAGAGGTGTCGATCGGTCCGAGCTCGCTCGCACAGTGGCTGCAACGCGGCTTGCTGCTGCTCGCTCGCCGCGCCGACCGCCTGGTGCGGCGCACCTACCGCCGCCTGGTGTGAGATGCGGGGAGATGCCAACCGGCCGCCCGCGCCGCCCGCCGACCATGAAAACTGGCCGCCACCGATCGTCTCGCGGCTCGATCCGCTCATACGCACCCGGGTGTGGGCACGGATCGCACCGTACCTCGCATCGCGCCGGATCGACGACTGGGACGCACTGCGGCTGCGGCTCGGCCAGCCGAGGTCGATCCTTTGTCTCGGCAATGGCCCGTCGTCCGAGGATCCCGGCCTGCTGCAGGTCGGTCACGACTGCCTGATGCGCGTCAACTGGCGCTGGCGGGCGCGGCGGTTCCTCGACCGTCCGGACGTCGTCTTCGTCGGCGACACCCGGGCGGTGGTGAAGCTGCGCGCCGGCCTTTTCGGCTTTCTCGACGAGACGCTCGAGCGGATCGCGCTGCTGCGGCGCCTGCTCACTCGCGGCCCGCGGCGGATGGAGTACTTCACCATGCGCCGTATCTCCCCATTGATCCGTGACGAGACGTGGCCGGCGCGTCCGAGCAACGGGGCGCTGATGGTCGCCGCCGCGGCGGCGCTGCGTCCCGCGCGCCTGGTCATCGCCGGCATCGATCTCTACCGCCACCCCGGCGGCGCCTATCCGGGCGAGCCGCGCGCCGCCAACGAGTACGCGCGCGCGCATCAGCGGGAGGTCGAGGTGGCGATCATCGCGCGTGCCCTCTCGGGCCTCACGGGCGAGGTGACGATCGTCGGTGAGCCGTTGCAGCACGCGCTCGCCGCGGTCGCAGTCCCGGGAGTTGCGTGAGCTCGGCACCGCTGACGGTACGTCCGGGCGGCCGGCTCCTGGTCGTCAAGACGAGCTCGCTGGGCGACGTCATCCACGCCACGCCGTGCCTGCGGGCGATCCGCAGGAGCTTCCCCGAAGCGCACCTGGCACTGGCGGTCGATCGCCGTTTCGTCGACGTGGTCGCGCACAACCCGGATGTGGACACCGTCGTTCAGACGCGCCCGAGCCTGCGCGGGCCGCTGCGTCTGCCGTGGGGCGCCATCCTGCGGCTGCTCCGCGAGGCGCGGCCCGACGCCGCGCTCGATCTCCAGGGGACACGCGGCAGCGCCGCGCTCGTCTACGCCAGCCGTGCCCGCTGGCAGGGAGGGCGTGGCGGCACGCGGCCGGGATGGCAGCTCGTCTGCCGACCCGATCCCGATCGCCACGCCGTGCGCGTCTGCGCGGAGATCGCAACCGCGGCGGGGATCGAGGTGACCGACCTGGCACCGGTGGTGTTCCTGTCCACCGGCGATGACGAGGCACTCCTCGCGACGCTCCGCGAGCGCCGCCTGCCGGCGTCGGGGTTCGTTCTCGTCAACCCGTTCAGCCGCTGGTCGTCGAAGGCGTGGCCGCTCGAGCGGTACGCGCAACTCATCGTCGCGGTGCGCGCGCAGCAGCAGGTCCCCGTAGTGATCAGCGGCGACAGCGACGAGGTGCGCGGGGCGGAACAACTGCTCAGCCTGTTGCCGGCCGGCGCTGCGACATCGCTCGTAGGCGCGCTGCCGCTCGGCCAGGCGCTGTGTCTCTACCGCCGGGCGCTGCTCATGGTGACCGGTGACTCGGGTCCGATGCACGCCGCCGCCGCGCTCGGGACGCCGGTGATCGCACTGTTCGGGCCGACCCTGCCCGAGCGGACCGGTCCGTGGGGCGAGGGCCACGTGGTCATCCAGGAGCGCCGGCCGGCGACGCACCACGCGTACCAGCGGGACCGCGAAGGGATCCACATCCGGGCGATCGCGGTGGAGCCGGTGGCGGCAGCCGTCACGTCGGCAGTGGCCTCGCTGCGGCACTCAGGGGAGGGCCTTCGCCGTGCGGCCCTGGTGAGCGGCGCCGGCGCGCGTCGGAGGCTCGCGTGAGGGTCTGCGTCTTCCTGCCCAACTGGGTCGGTGACGTGGTGATGGCGACGCCGGCGCTGCGGGCGCTGCGTGCGTACCTCGGAGCAGGCGGCGCCGTGGTCGGCCTGGGAACGCCGTACGTCGCCGAAGTGCTCGAGGGCAGCCCTCTGCTCGACGCCTTCTGGATCCACCGCCCGGAGGTCGCGCGCCGGCCGAGCGGCCTGATCGCGGCTGCGCTGGCGCTGCGCCGCGGGCAGTTCGACCTCGCCCTGCTGCTTCCCAACAGCTTCCACACCGCGCTCGTCGCCTGGCTGGCCGGCGTCGGCGAGCGTATCGGCTACGTGCGCAACCGGCGCGGCCCGCTGCTGACCACGCGGCTGGCGCCGTTCACGGCGAACGGCACCTTCGTGCCCACGCCGATCGTTGGGGAGTACCTGCAGCTCGTGTATGCCGTCGGGTGTGGGGAAGAGGCATGGCGGCTCGAGCTCGCGTCGACGTCGCGTGACGAGGAGCAGGCCGACGACGCATGGGCAGCTCTCGGGCTTCGTCCGGGCGGCCGGGTGATCGCCCTCAACCCGGGAGGTGCGTTCGGCGCTGCCAAGCTGTGGCCGGAGGAGCACTGGGCGGTCCTCGCCCGTCGCATCGCCGGCGAGCTCGACCACGACGTGCTGGTGCTGTGCGGGCCGGAAGAGCGCAAGCGCGCTGCGACTATCGTTCGGCTCGCCGACGACCGGCGCGTCGCCAGCCTCGCCGATCAGCCGGTGTCGATCGGCCTCACCAAGGCGTGCGTCCGCCGCAGCCGATTGCTCGTGAGCACAGACAGCGGCGCCCGTCACTTCGGCGCGGCGTTTGGTGTGCCGGTGGTGGCGCTGTTCGGCCCCACGCATATCGCCTGGAGCGACACGCGTTACGCGAGGGAGCGCAAATTGCAGATCCCGCTCGACTGCGGGCCGTGCCAGGAACGGGTGTGCCCGCTGCAGCATCACCGCTGCATGCGGGAGCTCGACCCCGAGAGCGTGTTCCACGCTGTCGTCGACCTGCTCGGTGAGGCGTGAGCGGCGATGCGAATCGCTCTCGTGCTCGATCGCTACGAACCGGGGCGCGGTGGCCTCGAGCACTGGGCCGACGAGCTGGTGCGCTGGCTGATCGGTCGGGGGCACGGGGTCGACGTCGTCGCCTTCGACGCGGAGGCGGCGGCGATCCCCACCGGGGCGAGGGCGCATCTCGTCGCGTCGCGCCCGGGACGCCTCGAGCGGGCGGACGCGGTGGCCCGTCGCCTGGAGGAGCTCACCGTCGACGTCATACACGATCTCGGCGTCGGCTGGCGCTACGACGTGCTTGCAGGCACAGGGCGGCTGCAAGCTCGCCAGCGCCCGCCGGAGCTTGCGGAGCCTGCCGCCGTGGCGACGTCTCCTCCGCACCCTCGATCCCCGCTACCGCCGCCGGATCGCCGCCATGCGGCGGCTCGAAAGCCGGCAGTACGCGGCCGGGGGTGGTCTCGTGATCAGCGTCTCGCGTCTCGTGCAATCCGAGGTGACGCGCCGGTTCGGCATGGCGCCGGAGCGCCTCCGGGTCGTCCACAACGGCGTCGACACCGCGCGCTTCTCGCCGCGCAGCAACTCGGACGCACGGGAGTCGTTGCGGCGCCGGCTTGGGGTCGGCGACCGCGTCGTCTTCCTTATGGCAGCGCAGAACTACCGGCTGAAGGGCGTCGGCACCGCCCTGCGCGCGCTGCGGCTGCTGGAGCGGCGCGGCGCGGGTCCTGCCCATCTCGCGGTGATCGGTTGCGGGCCGGTAGCCGCGTTCGCAAGAGTTGCGCGGCGTCTCGATGTGCAGCACCGGGTGACGCTCTGCGGCCGCGTCGACGACCAGGTGCCGTACTTCCACGCGGCCGACGTCCTCCTCCACCCCACGTTCTACGACGCCTGCTCGCTCGTGCTGCTGGAGGGCTGGGCATGTGGTCTCCCGGTCATCGCCAGTGCGTTCGACGGCGCCGCCGAGCTCATGACAGCGGGAATAGAGGGGATCGTCCTCGAGGATCCCGGGGACGCCGAAGAGCTGGCGGCTGCGATGGCGGCGATGCTCGATCCGGCGGTGCGGCTGCAAATGGGCGGCCGGGCGCGAGCGCTGGCGCAGCGTCACCCGCTGGCGGCGAACTTCGAGGCAATCGAGCAGTTGTATTCCGAGGCCGCGGCGGCCCGACGGAGCGCGGCATGCCTTCGCTGATGGCGTGCACCCACTCGACCACCGACCCGGCGAGCCGCTTCCGGGTGATTCAGTGGATCCCTCATCTCGAGCGGGCGGGGTGGCGGGTGTCGCTGCGTCCCAACCGGCCGCAGCGCTACTGGCGGAGCTCCCTGCGCAGCGGGCTGCTCGCTCGGCTGCACACCAGAGCGGCGGTGCTGCTGCGGCGTGCCGCCCGGTTGCGCGACATCGCCGACGCCGGGCGCTACGATGCGGTGCTGATCAGCCGCGACCTGCTCGCCGGCCAGGTCGATCTCGAGCAGCGGCTGCTGCGCCGCAACCGGCGAGTCGTGTACGACTTCGACGACGCGACGTTCGTCGGCGGCAAGCGCGCACACGCCGAGTGGATCTGCCGCCACGCCGCCAGGGTGACCGCCGGCAACGCGTTCCTGGCCGCCTTCGCACAGGGCGTCACCGAGCGCGTCACCGTGCTGCCGACGGTCGTCGAGGTCGACCGCTATCAGCAGGTCCGGGCGCCGTCCACTGGCTTTCCGGTGCGCGTCGGCTGGTGCGGCTCCGACCTCTCGATCCGGCAGACCCTGGTCCCGTTTCTGCCTGCGCTGGTCCGTCTGCAGCGCGCCCTCGCCTTCGACGTCGTGGTCGTCACGCGACCGCGCCCCGAGCTGGGGGAGCCCGGCCTGCGCTGGCGCTTCGTCGAGTGGAGCGAGGACGTGGAGACGAGGCTTGCGAGCCACTTCGACGTGGGCATCATGCCGCTCGCCGACGGCGAGATCGAGCGCGGCAAGTGCGGCTGCAAGCTGCTGCAGTACATGGCCTCGGGGCTTCCGGCCGTAGGTTCGCCGGTGGGTGTCAACTCGCACCTCCTCGGCGAGGGGCGGGGATTCCTCGCCGAGACGGAGGACGAGTGGGGCGAGGCGCTCGCGACCCTCGCAACCCGCCCCGACCTCCGTGACCGGCTCGGCACCGCCGGGCGCAGCTTCGTCGCGCGCGAGTACTCGCTCGCGACCTGGCTGCCGGTCCTGCTCGAGCTCCTCGCCCGGGTGGCGGGAGGAGACGACCAGGAGCAGCCGGTGATCAGGGCTTGATGCCGCTGCCGATGGCCCGCGGCGGGCGCAGCACCAGCTCGATCTCGACGTCGGCAAGGTCGGCGCAAAGGACCTCGCGCACCGCCTCCGGGCTGAAGCGATAGTAGTCGGACGGGAAGCCATGCCAGGCGAGCGTCGGCGTCCACGCCGACAGCGATCCCCCCAGGCGGCGGAGTCTGCGCAGCAATGCGCGTCGCAGTGTCGACGCCGGCTGGCCGGCGCCCGCGGCACGACTGGAGAACGCCGGCACGCCGATGACGATCAGCGCGCCCGGCCGGGCGACGCGCCGGATCTCCTCGACCGTCGTCCAGAACCGGCGATCGTGCTCGAGGGTGGCGTTGCACAGCACCGTGTCGAAGCTGGCGTCGGCGAAACATCGCATGTCGTTGGCGTCGCCGCGCCGGATCTCGAAGTCGAGAAACGACGACGGACCGTCGCGATTGATGCCGAGCTTGCTGGTGGCGCGGGCGAGCGCCGGCAACGTGAGCAGGGCGTCGTGCGACGGCACCGCACCGACCTCGAGCACGGCACCGCCGGCACCGCGCCGCCTGCAGATCCTGTCGAACGCCGCGAAAACCGTGGGGTGCACCGCACGCCTCCCTGCCAAGAGTACAATCCTCGAGCGCCGCCGGAGGCCGAGTGAGATCGATGCGTTCGCTCCTGGCTGAGATCCGGGACGAGCTGCCGCAGAAGCCCGGGCCAGTCGTCGTCTTCAACAAGTCGCACTCGGGCAGTCGTCTGCTTGCGGCGCTGGTCGAGCAGGCCGGCGTCTTCATGGGCGCGCACCAGAACGAGTCGAAAGACTCCCTCGATGTGCTCGAGCTGGTCACGCACCTGGTCGTCGCGCACTACCCCGAGTACGGGTCACTCCTCGACGGCGGCGCCGCCGGCGGTGCGCTGCTTCCCGACCTGATCCGCCGGGTGTTCGGCTCGCACCTCACCGGATTCGACGCCGGAGGCGGCGGTCGTTGGGGGTGGAAGCTGTGCGAGACCTCCTACATCGTGCCGGTGGTCGACGTCCTGTTCCCGGGAGCGCGCTTCATCCATCTCATCCGCGACGGCAGGGACGTCGCCTTCAGCGACCACCGAGGTCCGGACTCCCCGTTCTGGAAGAAGATCTACTTCAACACCGACCGGATCACCCACTGGCGCGGCCGCAGACTCACCAGGCGGGCGTACCGGCGGTGCAGCCACGTGTTCAACGCCCAGCACTGGGTCAACAGCGTCACCGTGGGACGGCGCTACGGCGCCCTGCTGGGCGAACGGTACCTCGAGGTGCGCTACGAGGAGCTCTGCCTGGAGTTCGAGCGGACCGCCGCGCGGGTGCTCGGGTTCATCGGGATGGAGGCGGGGTTTCCGGCGGTCGCAGCGATGAAGCCGCGGGTGTACGCCGGCGCGATCGGCAAGCACCTCCGACAGTCGTGGCTGAGGAGACGCAGGGTGGGCAGGATCGTGACGCCGCTGCTGCTCGAGCTGGGGTACCTGAGCGGCGACGGGTGATCGCGAGCCCGGTGTGGCGGCGGCGCGCCGGGGCTGGGCGCCTACGCAACCGAGTGGGCGATTCCCGCGGCGAGCGTCTGAAACTGGCGTGAGTAGCCGCACGCGCGCAGCGCGGTGAGATCGGCACACGTGTAGGTCTGGTAGCGCCCCCGCAACCCGGAGGGAAAGGGAATCCACTCGATCTCCGCCGCAGCGACGCGCCGGCGGAGAAGCGCGGCGAGCTCGGCGAAGCTGGCGGCGATGCCGGTGCCGCAGTTGAAGATCCCGGAGAGCTCGGGGTGGCGGAAGAAGAAGAGGTTGACGTCGACGACGTCGTCGACGTGCACGAAGTCGCGCTTGAAAGCCTCGCTGCCGGTGAACAGGCGCATCGTTCCACTGCGCTCGGCCTGGCGGGCGAGCTGGAACACCATCGAGGCCATGCGGCCCTTGTGTCCCTCGTGGGCGCCGTAGACATTGAAGTAGCGGAGGCCGACCACCTGCGCCAACCGCTCGGCGAGGCGCCTGCGGACGAGGCCGTCGACCAGGTGCTTCGACACTCCGTAGAGGTTGACCGGCGCCTCGCAGCCGGGCTCCTCGCGAAACCCCGCGGTGCCGTGCCCGTACACGGCCGCCGACGAGGCGTAGATCAGGCGCGTACCGGACTGCCGGCACAGCTCGAGCAGGGTCGCGCTGTAGCACAGGTTGTTGTCGTACAGGTAGCGCCAGTCAGCCGTCATCGTGTCGGTGCAGGCGCCGAGGTGGAAGACGACCTCCACCCTCCGGGAGCGCAGCAGAGCGAGCAGCTCAGCGGGGCCGGCGGTGCGCTCGCAGCCCAACTCGGCGAGCCGGCGACTGCGCGCGAGAGGCTCCGGGTAATCGACGGCGATGATCTCCTCGATCCCGGTCCGCTTGAGACCGGCGATAAGCTCGGCGCCGATGAAGCCGGCGCCCCCGGTAACGGCGATCACCGGCGTTTGCCCAGCCGGTCCAGGAGGGCCGTCGAGGAGTACCCCTCCTCGAAGGGAACGACGACCGTGGTCCCTGCGAGCTCGCGGCCGACGACGTCATCGACTCGATAGTCACCACCCTTCACGAGCACGTCGGGCCGCAGCGCCGCCAGCAGGCGGTGCGGCGTCTCGTCCTCGAACGCCACGATGAGATCGACGCATGCGAGCGCGGCCAGCACCGCTACCCGGTCGCTCAAGGGGTTGACCGGGCGGCCGGGGCCCTTGAGCGCGCGCACCGAGGCGTCGCCGTTGATGCCGACCACGAGCAGGTCGCCGAGTTCGCGCGCCCGCTCCAGCAGCGCCACGTGGCCGCGGTGCAGCACGTCGAAGCACCCGTTGGTGAACACGACCCGCCGTCCCTGCGTTCGCAGCGCGGCGACGCGCTGCACCAGGTCGGTCTCGGTGACGCACTTGGCTGCTCCGGCAAGGCTCGACTCGACCTCCGCCAGCGCCACCGGGGCAGTGCCGATCCGGCGCACAGAGAGGCCGGCAGCGTGGTTGGCGAAGCGCACCGCCGCGTGCATGTCGAGGCCGCGAGCGAGGGCGGCGGCGAGGGCGCCGACCGCAGTGTCGCCGGCGCCGGTGACGTCGAACACCTCGGTCGCCTGCGTCGGGAAATGGGCGATGCCGGCGTCCGTGGCCAGCGTCATGCCGCGCTCCGCCCGGGTGACGACGAGCTGTTCGAGGCCGAACCTGGTCCTCGCCTCCGCCGCCGCACGGGCGACCGCCGCGTCCTCGTTCGCGACCCGCTCCCCCAGTGCCTCACCGAGCTCGGTGAGGTTGGGAGTGACAACGGTCGCGCCGGAGTACATGCGCCACGAGCGTCCCTTCGGGTCGACGATCACCGGAACCCCACGCGCCCGCGCCGCGGCGATCGCGGCCGCGCATATGCGCTCGGTGCACACACCCTTGCCATAGTCCGAGACGACGATCGCACTGGAGAGGGCACTGCGGCGGGCGATCTCGTCGATCAGCTCATCCTCGACGGGTGGTGCCACCGCAGCGGGGGACTCGAAGTCGAGCCGTGCGACCTGGTGGTGGCCGACGACGGCGCGCAGCTTCCTGGTGGTGGGTCGGTCGCAAACCGCCAGGTGTGCCTCGACGCCCAACGTGACAAGCAGGGCGGCGAGGCGCCGCCCCTCGTCGTCGTCGCCGCGCACGGCGACGAGAGCGGCGGCGACGCCGAGGTGGATCAGGTTTGTGGCGACGTTGGCTGCACCGCCTGGGCTCTCGAGCGTCCGCAGCACCCTGACGACGGGCACCGGGGCCTCAGGCGACAGGCGGCCCGCCTCGCCGAAGTGATAGGTGTCGAGCATCGCATCGCCGACGACCAGCACCTCGAGACGGGTCGCTCGGTCAGCGGCCATCGGTGAACGCCTTCTCGATCTCGTCGCACAGGAAGTGGCCGAGGATGAGGTGACACTCCTGGACACGGCCCACCTGGGCACTGGGGACGACGACCGCGATGTCGACCGCGGACCGCAGCCGGCCACCGTTCTTGCCGAGCAGCGCGGCGGTGGGGCAGCCGCGGGCGCGCGCCGCGGCCATCGCCCGCAACACGTTCTCGCTCTCGCCGCTCGTCGACGCGGCGAGCACGAGGTCGCCGGGTCGCGCCAGCGCCTCGACCTGGCGCGCGAACACGGCGTCGAACGAGAGATCATTCGCCGCCGCGGTCAGGACCGCGCCGTCGGCGCCGAGTGCCATCGCGGCGAGCGGTGCGCGTTCACGGCGGAAACGAACCACGAGCTCGGTCGCCAGGTGCTGGCAGAGGGCAGCGCTACCGCCGTTGCCGAGCAGCAGGAGCTTGCCGCCCGAGCGCAGTGTCGCGATCGCGCACGCGACCAGGGCGTCCATCTCGGAGGCGACGGACTCGAGCGATGCAGCCGCAGTGGCGTGTTCCGCCAGGGCCTGGCCGAGCGGGGTCGACATGTCGCGCCATAGTAGCAAGCAGGAAAGCTGCCGCCGTGAACCTAGCCGATCGTGGTGACGTGGCGAACGATCCAGTCGACGGCACCGCCAAGGTCGGCGGCGCTGTGATCGGCTTCGAGACCACGGGCTCCGGGTCCGACAGCGACGGTCGCGAGGGCGGCGGACCTGCCGCATGCGACGTCGCTTTCCGTGTGGCCGACCAGCACCGTGCGACCGCGATCGAGGCCGAGCTCGGCGATTGCCCTTTCCACGAGCAGCGTCCCCGGCTTGCGGCAGGCGCACGCGGTCCGGTAGGCGGCCACCGTGCCTTCGGGGTGGTGCGGGCAGAAGTAGAACGCGTCCGGAGGATCGCCCTCTCGGCTCAGGAGTCGCGCCAAGTGGGCGTTCGTGGCAAGGACCGACGCCTCGTCGAAGAATCCGCGGGCGACGCCGGACTGGTTGGAGACCACTGCGACCAGAGCCCCGGCGCGGTGCAGCCGCGCGATTGCCGCGCCGGCGCCCGCGATCGGGCGCAGTCGCTCCAGGGTGCCGACGAATGAGAGGTCCTCGTTGAGGACACCGTCGCGGTCCACGATCACGCCCGGGCGGGTGCGCGGGCGCGGGAGCTCGGCGACGCGGGAGTGCATCGGGCCCATGATAGCCTTGGCACTCTGCTCCTCGTGGTGGAGCGCGGGTCGGACGAAGGGCGCGATCTGCGTTCTGCGTCCAACGGGCCCGAGGCGCAGGTCGGCGTCCCGAAGGCGCGGCGAGACGTGGCAGATCGTGGACGCACCAAAGCGAACCCTGGTCACTGGCGCCGGAATCCGGCTGCGCCCCGTTTCGACGTTACTCCCGAAGCCGCTGATGCCGGTCGGCGACATGCCGATCCTCGAGGTGATGCTGCGCCAGCTCGCGGCTCAGGGGTTCAGGAGGTTCACGCTGTCGGTCAACGACCTCGCCCCCGGGGTTTTCGCCGTGCAGATTCGGGCGCCGGTGACGCGAGGCGAGAGGCCGGTCGGGGTCGGGAATCTCGAGACAGGCCGCGACTTCATCGACGAGAGGGATGCCGTGCGGGCGATGTCGTGCCTGTGCCGGCGAACGGCGCCGGGCGAGATCTTCAACCTCTACTCGGGTGTCGCGACGCCAATGCGGGCGCCCCTCGACGCAATGCTCAGGACGGCAGGCGGCGAGTGGCGGGTCGAGGTGGACGCCGCAAAGTTCCGCGACGCCTGGGATATCGGCACGAGCTGTGGCCCGCCGGGGAAGATCCGTGCGCACTGCGGGTGGCGGCCGACGGTCTTGTTCACCAGGAGCGTCGCCGCACTGTTGAGCGCGCCGGCCAACGATCGACGGTATGCGGGAGCTATGGTGTCGCAGCGGGAGTTCCCTCGTATAGCCATGCGTGACGGGCGCCGTAACCGTCGGCGTCGAGTCGCCTCCGCAGCGCCTGACTGAGCTCCGGATCGCCGATCTTTGAGAAGAGGACGGGGTTCAGCTTGACCGCGGCCATCAGGTGGCCGAGGCCAGACGCGCGATCGCCTAGCGCCAGCAGCGCCATGCCGATGTTGAACCTGGTCTCCGCCCTCTCCGCGAGTGCGGCCGCGATCGCAAAGTCCTGCAGCGCCTCGCTGCTTCGGCCGGAGCGCATGGCGAGGTTGCCCGCTGTCGTGTAGGCGTGATGCTCGAAACGCAGCCAGGGCAAGCGCCTTCCAAGGTCGGCGAGGGCGAGCCCGAGCATTGCCTGCGAGAGTCTCGTGGGCGTTCCCGCTCCGGCGGCGAGCACGAGGTCGTCGCCACGCTGGACACTCCTCCAGGCGAGATGACGCTGCCAGGCTATTCCCGCCGCAAGTGCCGTCACGGCGATGACGGCGCCGAGCCGCAGCCACCATCCGGCTGGCGAACGCCGCGCGGGGGGGGCGAGCGCCGGCAGGGCAAGCGAGGCGAGCACTGCCCACTGGGCGGCGACGACGGCGAGATGGAGCGGAAACTGCAGCCCGGTGATGACGACGGCGGCGATGAGCAGCTCGGTGCGACCTGGGAGCACCCCCTCTCTGCCACGGTTGCGGCGCGTGGCAGCGGCGAAGCCGGCGATCGCCAGGACGAGGCCGACGAGCCCGGTCTCTGCGGCGTACTGGAGGATATCGTCGTGCGCCTCGCCGAACCCGGTCTCGAGCCCGATGTTACGGGCGCGTGCGGCCAGCGTGTCCTCATCGACGTGGGTGGCGGAGTAGCGCTCGAACAGTCCGTAGCCGACACCGGTAGCGGGGTGACTCGCGAGCATCGACAGCGCAGCGGCGGCGGCGACGCCGCGACTGCTCCCGATTCCCTCCCAGCCGTAACGGCGGATCTCCGCGATCTCGCCGGCGACCTTCGCGCGCCACGGCGGCGCGAGGAGCAACGCCGCGCAGACCGCCATGACGGCGGCTGCAGCCGGCAGGCGACGCCGTGGATCGAGGCGTCGGCCGAAAACGACGCAGAGCGCAATCACGAGCGCCAGCAGCGTGCTGAGCGTGCGGGTGCCGACGATCACGCCGGCCATCAGCGCCGCGGCCGCCAGAAGCCGGCGCCGGTGACGACCCTCGCTCAGCGCCATCGTGACTGCGAGGATGGTCGGGAGAAGGAGAAACACCGACACGTCGGCGGGGTTGCCCATGGTGCCGAGCCACGCGGCTCGCCTGGAGGCGCCGCCGGCGAGACCGAAGGTCGCTTCCGCCAGCCCGCGGTCGAGAAACAGCACCGTGGCAACCGCCTGGACCACGCCCGAAGCGACAACGAGCGTCGCGAGTCGTCGGCGACGATCATCCGGAAGCTGGCGCAACACTGCGGATCCGATCGTCGTCACCGCGAGTGGGAATAGGTTGGCGAGGCAGCGGAGCGGCTGGTCGCTGGCGAGCGAGCTGACGACGCCGCCGAGCAGCACCCCACCCCAGGCGAGCCACCAGGGATCGCACCGCGAACCGCGCACGCCTCCGCCGAGGAGAAAAGCGGCCGCGAGCGCGACCCAGAGCACGGCTACGAGCTCGGCCTTCGGGGTGCGGAACGAGCTGGGAATGGAGCCGTCAAAGACCAGGGGCGCGAGCAGCAGCATGATCGCGGCGAGTGCGAACGGAATCCGGCCGTCGGTTGCCGGTTTGGTGTGGACGTCGACAGCCATCATCGAGGCGCCCGGCACCACTCGCACGGTCTCGGTTCCCATTCTCCGCTGTCGATCGGGCCCTGGGCCAGTACGCTCGTCGTCGACAGTGGCACGCGGGTCACGGTACATCGATTCTAGCGCCGCTCAACCAGTCGGTGAGGGGGCAAGGGCACATCGAGAGCTCCACCCCTCGACAACCCGCAGGGCCTGGGCTGGGCGTGAAGCCGGACGGCGATCCTAGTGTCGCGTCCTTGTTCAACCGCGTGGAGTGCAGCGGGCGCGGTCAGCGCTGCCGGGGGTCGACGATACCGTGCTTGATGGCGCGCCGCTTCCACGTGTAGACGACGTGGACCATGCTGTCGCGTGTCTGGATCACGGGAGGGTACGAGTACTCGCCAGGCCCGCTCGCAAGCGTCAGGACCGGCTGCGACAAAAGCCCGCGGCGTGAGAGCCAAACGCCGACCGACGGATCGCCCTCCTGCTCGCCGCCGAACCAAGCGACAACGAGCGCATCACCGCTTTCTGCAATAGTCGCCGCGTGGTTCGAGGGCGTCGGTGAGCGGTCCCCGGAGATGAGCTCGGAGACGACCACGGAGGGACGGTCTTGCGCCTACGTCAACGCGGCGACAGACGGTGTGACAACCGCCACGCTCGCCATCGTTCGCCTCATCTCGGTTCTGCCTCCCTCGAAGCCGATGATGCTCATGATCGGAACGTATCGTAGGGCTGGCGATGGAGGCCGAGCCGAGGGCGCGCACTACCGCGGTCAGGGTCATGAGTGATGAAAGGGACGGGCGAGCACCGCCCCGCTCGATCCCAGGCGCCGGGGGTGACGAGGGCGTGCACATCTGGGTGCCAGGGTGCCCTGAGCGACGATGCGGCGGCGGGCCTCGCCGCCCTCGGGGCCGAGGTCGATCACCAGTCCAACGCCGTCCTGATGGGAACCGCGAGCTCCTCGGCCATGCGCCGGTGCGCGGCGACGCCGGGATGCCAGTCGCAGCCGGGGCGCTCGTTGGGGGTCGTCATGCGATGGGCGGCAACGCGGGCATCGCCGGCGGACCGGCGCAGCTCCACGGCCCTGGCGATTCCGGCCTCGGCCCGCTCCAGGTCCTGCCCGGCGAGCATGGGACCGACGGTGCACAGGATGAAGGCGCGCGGGTTGCCGTGGCGGATCTGCTCGAGCAGGGCAACGTAGGCGCGAACGAACCGGTCGTCGTCGGGATCGGGCTCGGTGCTGTAGTCGTTCGTGCCGAGGTTGACGATCACCGCGTCGTTCGACTCGCGCTGCGACCACGGGCTGGACGGCGACTCCGGCAGCGTGCGCTCGTACAGCCGTCCCATGTGGTCGCCCGGCTCGCCGTTGTAGTTCTTCACCACCCCGCGCCCGGACCAGGCGACGGTCGAGAGCTCCGCGTGGAGGCTGCGCGCCAGCACCGCGCCGTAGCTTGTGTAGTGGTTCTCCGTGTCGGCCGAGAACCGGCAGTCGGGCGTGCTGCCCTCGTTGCCGTAGCCGCAACTGATGGAGTCCCCGACCACCTCGATGCGGCGCGCCGGCGCGGGCCCGGGGTCCAGCAGGTGTCCGTCCGCCACCTCGATGCCGAGGAAGTGGGTGACGCCGAACAGCGCTTCCGTACGGCGGTACACCTCCAGCCGGTGCTCGCCCGGCGGCAGGCATTCCGCCACGAGATAGCGCTCGACGCCTCGCGTCGCCACCAGCGTGGGCAGGGGTCGGCCGTCGAGGACGACCTGGTGCTCGTTCGTCTCGTCGCGCAGGCGGACGGCGACACCGGTGCCGACGAAGCGCGCGACGAACCCCGCGCCCGACCAGGCGTACCGGGCCTGATCCGCGGAGCCCACCTCGACGCGTCCGACGAAACGGATCAGACCCGAACCGACAGGACCGAAGTGACTCTCAGCTCGTTGCGGTGTGGTGGCGCTGCAACCCACCGAGGCGGCGACGGCAGCCGACAGCGCCGCGGCGGCGACGGCGGTTGCTGCCGCCCTCGCGGTCGCGACGCCGTGGAGCAAGCGAGAGGACATGGCCTGCATCGCGCGGCCAGCATAGCCCAGCCGTCGGCGTCGATCCGCCGGCGTCGGGCCCGCCGCCCCGCGTCCGCTCCTGCCGCCTCTCCCGTCTCTCAGCTTACCTTCGCTCGTGGGACGCCGAGCAGCGGCGCCAGATAGTGGCCGGTGAAGCTCGCGGGGACGGCGGCGACATCCTCGGGGGTGCCCCGGGGCGACGATGCGGCCGCCGGTCTCGCCGCCGAACAGCGTCGTCGCCGGCTGGCCGAGGCGGATGTAGCCGAGGCCGACCGCGACCAGGGTGTCGAGGATGTGGGCGATGCGCGGGTGGGCGGCGAACAGGTCGCACGCCTGCTCGACGGAGAGGTCGAGCACCTCGGCGATGTTCAACCCCTTGTAGCGGACCTCGAGCGTCTCGCGCGCAGAGGGGCGGCCCCTGGCGATTGCAGAGGCGCGGCGAACTCCTGGCGCCGTCAGTCAGTGGCGAGGCGGAGGGGCGCCACCGCGGCGATCCTCTGGAAGACGACATCCCTGGAGAGCAGCACGGCATCTCGGTCGATCGCGCACTGCGCCACGTGGGCGTCGGGCGTGGATACTGCGATGCCCTTCTCGCTGAGTCGCCGCCGCAGGTCACCGACGCGGACCCAGTGGTCGACCGGCGTTTCGTGGACGGCCAAGTCCGCGATGAGGTCCACGATGGCCGCCCGGTGCTTCGGCTGACGCGCGCCACTGACCAGCTCGGCGACCACGACAGGCGGAAGAACGACCACTCCATCCGCGAGGCCGTGCTCGAGCGACGCCGCCGGCCTGCCGTTCAGAAAGTCGATCCAGACCGAGGTGTCAACGACGAGCCCGCTCACGCGATTCATCCAGATCGATCACCAGGTGGACCTTCCCGCGCAGGGCCATGGCCTTTTCGTAGGCGCGCGTCCTGCGCACGAGCCGCAGGCCGGCGACCAGAGTCTCGGTGATCCCCGTGCCGGTGACGCGCATGGC
Organism: uncultured Acidobacteriota bacterium; assembly: GCA_963725705.1. Classification (GTDB taxonomy): domain Bacteria; phylum Acidobacteriota; class Thermoanaerobaculia; order Thermoanaerobaculales; family Thermoanaerobaculaceae; genus CAVRZJ01. The sequence goes on from CAVRZJ010000006.1 coordinate 432,246, forward strand.
ATCGTCGAGGAGATCCGCCGGGAGGTTAGCGGTGATCCGGCGTGCTCGTCCCATGAGGTGATACTAATGACGGTATTGACCGGCGTCAATACCAGGGTCATGTCGGACCTGCTCTCAGCTCGCCTTGGCCCTCGGCACGCCGAGCAGGGGGGCGAGGTAGGCGCCGGTGAAGCTGGCGGGGACGGCGGCGACGTCCTCGGGGGTGCCCTGGGCGACGATGCGGCCGCCGGCCTCGCCGCCCTCGGGGCCGAGGTCGATCACCCAGTCGGCGGTCTTGATCACGTCGAGGTGGTGCTCGATCACCACCACGGTGTTGCCCCGGTCGGCCAGGGTGTGCAGCACCGACAGCAGCTTCTTGACGTCGTCGAAGTGCAGGCCCGTGGTCGGCTCGTCGAGGATGTACAGCGTGCTGCCGGTCGCTCGCCGGGCGAGCTCACGTGAAAGCTTGATCCGCTGCGCCTCGCCGCCGGACAGCGTGGTCGCCGGCTGGCCGAGGCGGATGTAGCCGAGGCCTACCGCGACCAGGGTGTCGAGGATGTGGGCGATGCGCGGGTGGGCGGCGAACAGGTCGCGCGCCTGCTCGACGGAGAGGTCGAGCACCTCGGCGATGTTCATCCCCTTGTAGCGGACCTCGAGCGTCTCGCGCCCGTAGCGCTTGCCCTTGCACACCTCGCAGGTGACGTAGACGTCGGGCAGGAAGTGCATTTCTATCTTGATCTGCCCGTCCCCCGCGCACGCCTCGCAGCGGCCGCCCTTGACGTTGAACGAGAACCGCCCCGGCTTGTACCCGCGCGCCTTCGCTTCCTGCGTCAGTGCGAACAGCTCTCTGATCGGGTCGAACAGCTTCGTGTAGGTGGCCGGGTTGGAGCGCGGCGTGCGGCCGATCGGCGACTGGTCGATGTCGACCACCTTGTCGATCAGCTCGGCGCCCTCGAAGCGCTCGTGGGCGCCGGGGCGGTCGATCGCCCGGTACAGCGAGCGCGCCGCCGCCTTGTAGAGCACCTCGTTGACCAGCGTCGACTTGCCCGAGCCCGGAGACGCCGGTGATGCAGGTGAACGTCCCGACCGGGAACGCCACGTCGATCCCCTTGAGGTTGTTCTCCCGGGCGCCGCGCACCACCAGCGCCTTGCCGTTGCCGCGCCGCCGCGTCGCCGGCACCGGGATGATGAGCTCGCCGGCGAGGTAGCGGCCGGTGAGCGAGCGGGGGAACGTCGGGATCGTCGCCGGCGGCCCCTCGGCCACCACCTCGCCGCCGTGGATGCCGGCGCCGGGGCCGAGGTCGATCAGCCAGTCGGCCTCGCGCATCGTTTCTTCATCATGCTCGACGACCAGCACGGTGTTGCCGAGGTCGCGCATCCCCTGCAGGGTCGCCAGCAGCTTGCGGTTGTCGCGCTGGTGGAGGCCGATCGACGGCTCGTCGAGCACGTAGAGCACGCCCATCAGCTTGGAGCCGATCTGGGTGGCCAGGCGGATGCGCTGCGACTCGCCGCCCGAGAGCGTGCCGGCGGTGCGGTCGAGGGTGAGGTAGTCGAGCCCCACCGAGGCGAGGAAGCCGAGGCGGTCGCGCCACCTCCTTGAGGATCTTGGTGGCGATCTGCTGCTCGCGGTCGGTCAGGCGCAGCGCGCGGAACCAGGCGAGCGCGTCCTTGACCGAGAGCGTCACCACCTCGACGATGTTGGCGCGGGCGATGCGCACCGCGAGCGCCTCGCGGCGCAGGCGCTGGCCGTTGCAGCTCGGGCACGGCCGCATCGACATGTAGCGCTCGATCTCGGCGCGCCGCTCCAGCGAGTTGGTCTCGCGGTGCAGCCGCTCGAGCATCCGCACCAGCCCCTCGAACGAGCCGCGGTACTGCCACAGCGAGCGCTGGCCGACGAACTTGAAGTCGTACTCCTGCTCGCCGGTGCCGAACAGGATGGCGCGCCGGGCCTCCTCGGGCAGGCTCTTCCACGGCTTCGACAGCGAGAACTCCATCGCCGCGGCGAGCGTCTGGAGCTGCCGCCAGCGGAACGAGCTCTTGCCCTCCTGGATGATCGCGAGGGCGCCGTGGGCGAGCGAGCGGTCGGGGTCGACGATCAGCTTGTCGGGGTCGACCTCCTGCACCACGCCGAGGCCGGTGCACGCCGGGCAGGCGCCCTGCGGCGAGTTGAACGAGAAGATGCGCGGCGACAGCTCCGACAGCGCGAAGCCGCAGCGCGGGCAGGCGTGGCGCGACGACAGCACGAACTCCTCGCCGCCCACCGGCGCGATGCGCACCACCCCCTCGCCCACCTTCAGCGCGGTCTCCAGCGAGTCGGCCAGGCGGTTGCCGAGGTCGGGCCGCACCTCCAGCCGGTCGACCACCACCTCGATGGTGTGCTTCTTCTTCTTGTCGAGCTCGGGCGGGCTCCCCGAGTCGACCAGCTCGCCGTTGACGCGCGCCCGCACGAATCCCTCGCGCGCCATCTGCTCGAACAACTTGCGGTGCTCGCCCTTCTTGCCGGCGGTCAGCGGCGCCAGCAGCAGGAAGCGGCTGCCGGCGGGGAGCGCCATGATGCGGTCGACCATCTGCTGCGTCGTCTGACCCTGGATCGGCAGGTCGCAATCGGGGCACGACGGCACCCCGATGGAGGCGAACAAGAGGCGCAGGTAGTCGTAGATCTCGGTCACCGTGGCGACCGTCGACCGGGGGTTCTTCGAGGTGGTCTTCTGCTCGATCGAGATCGCCGGCGAGAGCCCCTCGATGGTGTCGACGTCGGGCTTGTCCATCTGCTCGAGGAACTGGCGCGCGTACGCCGACAGCGACTCGACGTAGCGGCGCTGCCCCTCGGCGAACAGCGTGTCGAAGGCGAGCGTCGACTTCCCCGACCCCGACACGCCGGTGACCACGACCAGCCGGTTGCGCGGGATGTCGAGATCGACGTTCTTCAGGTTGTGCTCGCGCGCACCGCGGATGGAGATGACCTCGCGCATACCCCTCCCCGGCGACCAACGCGCCGGAACCTCCCATTATGCCGCCGATCGGCTCCCGCAGGAAGGTGACGTGCTGGCTACCGCCGGTGCTCTCCGGGGGCCGCTCGCCGCTCGCGACCGCGGCGTCGGTGACGGCGTTGCCGGGGAGCGGATTCGTGCCGACGCCTCCGTTGCCGAGGCAAGGCACGCACCCGAGCTCTCGTCGCCGCTCCCCGTTGGTCAGGACAGCGGGTCCGGGGCGACAGGCGATAGTGTATATAGAGAGTCGGTGTCGTCCCGAGCGAAGGAACTGGCGCCAGCATGGACATCCTCGGCATCAATGCCTATCACGGCGGCGCGTCCGCCTGCTTGATCCGCGACGGCACGCTGGTCGCCGCCGCCGAGGAGGAACGCTTCAACCGCGTCAAGTACTGGGCGGGTTTCCCCGTGCAGGCGATTCGCTACGTGCTCGGAGAGGGCGGCATCACTGCCGCCGACCTCGACCATGTCGGCATCAGCCGTGACCCCAAGGCCAATCTGATGCAGGCGGCGCTGTTCGCCTTCCGCACCCGCCCGACCCTGAGCATGGTGCGCGATCGCCTCCGCGCCACGCTGAAGGTCGTCTCGCTCAAGACCGAGCTCGCCACGCACCTCGGCCTCGACGCGGCCGACCTGAAGGCGCAGTTCCACAACGTCGAGCACCACCGCGCCCACCTGGCGAGCGCCTTCTTCGTCTCGCCGTTCGACGAGGCGGCAATCCTCTCGATCGACGGCGCGGGGGATTTCGTGACGACGATGTGGGGCACGGGCAAGGGGAACACGATCGCCGTGGCCGGCGAGATCAACTTCCCGCACTCGCTCGGTATCTTCTACACGGCGGTCAGCCAATGGCTCGGCTTCCGCAAGTACGGCGACGAGGGGAAGGTCATGGGTCTGGCGGCCTACGGCTCGCCGATCTACTTGGATGCGATGCGCAAGCTCGTCCGCGTCCAGCGCGACGGTACGTTCGAGTTGGACCTCGACTACTTCGTGCATCACGCCGAGGGCGCGTCGATGTCGTGGGAGGGCGGCGAGCCGGCCATCGGCACGCTGTTCTCGCCGCGGTTGGTCGAATTGCTGGGTCATCCGCGCGCGCCGCGTAGCGGGATCACTCAGCACCAGATGGACGTGGCTGCCTCGTTGCAGCTCACGCTCGAAGAAGCCGAGCTCGCCATCGTCCACCGTTTGCAGCGCGAAACCGGCGCGCGAGCCCTCTGTCTCGCCGGCGGTGTGGCACTCAACAGCGTGTTCAACGGTAGGATCCTGCCCAAGACGAAGTTCGAGGACGTCTTTATCCAGCCCGCGGCAGGCGATGCCGGCACGGCGCTCGGCGTCTGCTACTACATCTACCACCAGATCCTGGAGCAGCCGCGCGCCTGGGTCATGAACGACGCCTGCACCGGGTCGGCGTATGACAACGACGCCATCCGAGCCGCTCTGGATCGCGCCGGGCTGAGCTACACGCAGGTCGATGACGAGGCGCTGGTCAAGCGCGCCGCGGGCCTGATCGCCGCAGGGAACGTGCTCGGCTGGTTTCAGGGGCGGATGGAGTGGGGACCGCGCGCGCTCGGCAGCCGCAGCATCATCGCCGACCCGCGACGCGCCGACATGAAGGACATCCTCAACGCACGCATCAAGCACCGCGAGAAGTTCCGTCCGTTCGCGCCGTCGGTGCTGCTCGAAGCCACCGCCGACTACTTCGACCAGTCGTACCCCGATCCGTTCATGCTCAAGGTCTACCACGTGCTGCCGGACCGGCGCCGCGAGATTCCGGCCGTGACCCACGTCGATGGCACCGGGCGCCTGCAAACGGTGGAACGCGGCCGGGCGCCGCTCTACTGGTCGCTCATCCGCACGTTCGGCGAGCTGACCGGGACGCCACTCGTGCTCAACACGTCGTTCAACGAAGACGAGCCGATCGTTCGCACGCCCGCCGAGGCGATCGACTGCTTCGCGCGCACGAGGATGGACGCCCTGGCGATCGGCGACTGTCTGGTGGTCAAGCCATGAGCGACTACGAGCGCGATCTCTTGGGGGAAGCCGAGCACTGGGGTGAAGCCGCCGCCGCCCAGGCCGAGAGCGTGCCGCCGGACTGGCAACACCACCGGCTCCTGCTCCCCAACGCTGTCGCGCACGCCGCGGACATCGACGCGCTGGTGGCCCGCGTCCGGCCGGGGATGCGCACGCTCGAGCTGGGCTGCTCTTCGGGGTGGCTGACGCTGGCGATGGCGCAGCGCGGCGCTCACGCGACGGGGCTGGACCTCAGCGCCGGGGCGCTTCGTGTCGCCCGCGAGCACTACGCTCGTGTTCGCGCCGAGACCCCGGGCACCGTCGAGTACCGCGTCGCCGATCTGAACACCGTCGAGCTGCCGCCCGCCGCCTACGATCTGGTCGCGGTCAAGGGCACGCTGCACCACCTCGTCCGCCCCGATCACCTCCTCGATGAAGTTGCCAGGACCCTCAAACCGAACGGGTTGTTCTGGGCCAACGATACGCTCGGCGGGGAGGCCTGGCTGACCGCCTTCGTGGCCGGTGGCCTCATGCTGCTGCTGCCGACCCATGTCGGCTACCGCGAGAAGCTGCGCGGCCTCCTTCGCTTCGGTGTGCGGAGCCCGGCGCGGATTCGCGCCAGCATGGAAGCCCGGGGCTCGTCGCCGTTCGAGGGCGCCGGACGCGCGCACGACTGGCTTGCCCTGGTCCGCCAGCGGTTCGCCGTCGAGTCGCTGACGCGCGCCCCGGCGGTCACGGGCTACCTGGCCGCGGAGGTCGCGCTGCCGGATGCGCTCGCTCTGCCGCTGCTCCGCTTCGTGCGCGCCATGGACCGGCTGCTGGTGCGCGCTCATCTGCTGCACAGCACCGGGGTGGTCGTCTACGCGCGCAAGACCTGAGGCGCCTGAGTGCGGGCGCCGGCGGTCTAGTGCGGCCGCGGCGGTGGCGCCGGCGCGGGCTTGGCGAATACCTGCGTGACCACGTACGTCCGCTCGCCGTGGGCGTCGGTGGTGATGGCGACGCCGATGCCGATCCGGGTGACCTCGGGCGATAGCAGGTTGCGGCGGTGTCCGGGCGAGCGCATCAGCGAGGCCATCGCCTCCCATAGCGAGGTCGCACGGGCGATGTTCTCGGAGGCGTAGGCGAAAGCGTAGCCGGCATGGTGAAGGCGGTCGCCGAGGTCGCCGGTACGCGCCGAGATGTGGCCGATGAAGCCATTGTCGCGCATGTCCTCGGCGTGCGCGCGTGCCGCCGCAGCGAGCGCCGGGTCCCAGGCCAACGTGGCGCGGCCGTTGGCCGCTCGCTCGCGGTCGGTCAGCTCGCGCAGGTAGCGCTCGGCGTCGGCGACGCCGGCGATCGCCGCCTCGCTGGGCGGCGGCTCGCCGCGCCACGTCCGCGGCGGGGCGGCGCCGACGCTGACCGGGAACAGGGCGAGCACGCGCGGCCCGTGCTCGTCGGCGGCGAGAATCTCGACCCCGTGCTCGCCGCGCTCGCTGCCGAGCGCCAGCACCGCCTCCCACCCCGTCCCGGCAACCTTCGCGGTGACCCGACGAATCGTTCCGGTCGGCGAAATGGTGATGATCTCGGGAGCACGCAGGTCGTCGTCGAGCGAGAATGCCACCTGCAGCCGTTCATCGACGGCGACGGCGCGCGGCACCGGCTGCAGCGTGAAACGCCGGCTCACCATCACGATCACCGACCGCCAGACGTAGGTCCCAACCGGATCGCGCACGCGGGCGACGCCGACGTCGGTGAACGGCTCGTCGGCCTCGCGCAGACAGGCCGCCAGTTTGTCCCACACCGCCGCGGGGTCGTCGGAAGTGGAGGAGACCACCGCGGCGAGCGCCGACGGGTCCGGGCTGCCGCCGGCGTGCAGCAGGAAGGTGATCAGCTCGATCGGCTCGGCGGCGAGGTTGCCGCCCGACCAGCCGGCGCCGAGCTCGCGGGCCGCGTGCGCGAGGTTCGACGAGAAGCGTAGCGCCGGGAAGCGGCGGGCGACCTCGCCAGCCAAGGCGCGGTCGGCGTCGGCGATCGGCTCCCCGGTGCGGTACTCGGCAGCCGACTCGCCGGAAAGCGTCACGCTCAACGTCGCCGGCGGCGTCTGCGCTCCCTGCGCGGCCGCCGGGGCGCCCGGCGCGAGCGCCGCAACGGCGAGGAGCACGCCGACGAGAGGACGGGGCCGACCCATCATGCCGATGCTACGCCCGGCCGCGGCGCGGGTTTCGAGCTGCTTCTCTCGCGGGCATCAGGGTTATGAGGTGTTGTCCTTCGGTGCCCGGTGCCCGGTCTGCTACCGTTGCGCGCATGCCGGGGGGCGACGCGCTCGACCTGTTCCACCCGCTGATCGGGCGGTGGTTCGCGGAGCGGGTCGGCGAGCCGACCGAGGTGCAGCGCCTCGCCTGGCCGCGGATCGCGGCCGGCGAGCACGTGCTGGCGACGGCCCCCACCGGGTCGGGCAAGACACTCGCCGCGTTCCTGGCGGCGATCGACCGGCTGCTCACCGGGGCGCTGCCGTGCGGTGCCGTGCGGGTGCTCTACGTGTCGCCGCTCAAGGCGCTCGGCAACGACGTGCAGCGCAACCTGCTCGCCCCCCTCGGCGAGCTCAAGGAGCGCTTCGACGCGGCCGGCGAGCCGATGCCCGAGGTGCGGGTGCTGATGCGCACCGGCGACACCCCGAGCGAGGAGCGCGCCCGCATGGCGCGGCGGCCGCCGGAGATCCTCATCACCACCCCCGAGAGCCTCAACATCCTGCTCACCTCGCGGCGCGGCCGCGACCTGCTCGCCGGCGTCGCTACCGTCATCCTCGACGAGGTGCACGCGGTGGTGGGGAGCAAGCGCGGCGTTCACCTGATCACCGGCGTCGAGCGGCTGGCGAGGCTCGCCGGCGAGTTGCAGCGGATCGCGCTGTCGGCCACCGTGCGGCCGCTCGACCGGGTCGCCCGCTGGGTCGGCGGCGCGACGATCGAGATGGTCGGCGGTAGCATCGGCTACCGCCCGCGGCCGGTCGCCGTCGTGGCCGCGACGGCGGCCAAGCGGTACGACCTCGAGGTGCGCTTCCCGGCCGGGTCCGCCGCCGACCCCGACGTCGCCCCGGACCGCCTGTGGGACGGCGTCGTCCACGAGCTCAGGGGCTCGCTCGCGCGCAACCGCTCGACTCTGGTGTTCGCCAACTCGCGGCGGATCGTCGAGAAGCTCACTCGCCTGGTCAACGAGGACGAGCGCGAGGAGCTCGCCTACTCGCACCACGGCTCGCTGTCGCGCGAGATCCGCGCGGTGGTCGAGGAGCGCCTCAAGGCCGGCGAGCTGCGCGGCATCGTCGCCACCAGCTCGCTCGAGCTGGGCATCGACATCGGCGCCCTCGACGAGGTGGTGCTGGTGCAGACGCCGCCCACGGTGGCGTCGGCGGTGCAGCGCATCGGCCGCGCCGGCCACGCGGTCGGGGCGACGAGCCGCGGCCGCTTCGTGCCGCTGCACCCGACCGACCTGTTGCACGCGGCGGTGATCGCCCGGGCGGTGCTCGAGGGCGAGATCGAGGAGCTCAGACCGCTGCGCGGGGCGCTCGACGTGCTCGCCCAGGTGATCGTCTCGATGACCGCCACCGAGACGTGGCCGATCGACGATCTCTTCAACCTGCTGCGTTGCGCCGATCCCTACCGTGACCTGCCGCGCCACCACTTCGACCTCGTCCTCGAGATGCTGGCCGGCCGCTACGCCGCCGCCCGCATCGCCGAGCTCAAGCCCGTGGTCAGCATCGACCGCGTCGACGGCACGGTGCGCGCTCGGCCGGGCGCGGAGCGGCTGGTCTACCTGTCGGGCGGCACCATCCCCGACCGCGGCTACTTCCACCTGCGCGTCGACGGCAGCAACGCGCTGCTCGGCGAGCTCGACGAGGAGTTCGTCTGGGAGCGCTCGGTGGGCGACGCGTTCACCCTCGGCGTGCAGTCGTGGCGGATCGAGCGGATCACCCACAACGACGTGTTCGTCCGGCCGACGCGCGGGCACGCCGCGATGGCGCCGTTCTGGCGGGCCGACGAGCGCGACCGCTCGTTCGCGCTGCTCTCCCGCGTCGGCGAGTTCCTCGAGAGCGCCGAGCCGCGGCTGGGGCAGCCGGCGCTCGAGCGCGAGGTCGCCGACCAACACTGCATGCACCCCGCGGCCGCCCGGGCGCTCGTCCGCCACCTCGCCGCGCAGAAGGCGGCGACCCGCGTGCTGCCGCACCGCCACCGCGTTGTCGTCGAGCGGGTGACCTCGCCGCAGGGGCGCGGCGAGGGCGCACAGGTGATCCTGCATACGTTGTGGGGCGGCACGTGAACCGGCCGTTCGCGCTGGCGCTGCAGGCCGCGTGGGAGCGGCGCTACCAGACACCGGTCGAGGTGATGCACGACGATGACTGCGTGACGATCGCCGCCTCGACGATCCCGGCGGGCGCCGAGCTGCTCGGCCTGGTCACTGCGGGCGAGGTGCCGGAGCTGCTGCGCGCGGCGCTCCTGCGCTCGGGTTACTTCGGCGCCCGCTTCCGGCTCGCCGCGGCGTGCGCGCTGCTCCTACCGCGCGAGGGGTTCCACCGCCGGACGCCGCTGTGGTTGTCGCGCCAGCGCGCCAAGGAACTGCTCGAGGCGGTGCAGCGCTTCGACGACTTCCCGATCGTGCTCGAGGCGTGGCGCACGTGCCTCGAGGACGAGTTCGAGCTCGATGCACTGGCGCTCGTCCTCGAGGAGCTGGCGGACGGGCGCATCGAGGTCGTCGAGGTCGCGACCGACACGGCATCGCCGTTCGCCGCCGGGGTGTCGTGGCGGCGCACCAACACGCTGATGTACGAGGACGACACGCCCACCACTGGCGGGCCGGGTCGCGTGCGCCCCGATTTGCTGCGTGAGGTGGTGACGAGCGCTCACCTGCGGCCGAAGTTGTCGCCGGGCCTCGTCGAGACGTTTCAACGCAAGCTGCACCGGACGTTCCCCGGCTACGCGCCGCGTGACGCCGGCGAGCTGCTCGACTGGGCGAAGGAACGCGTCGCCCTCACGCCCGGGGAGTGGCGCGAGCTCCTGGCGGCCATGGAGCGCGACTGGGGTCTGGCTCCGGAGGCGATGGTCGCGACGCTCGGCGGCAAGGCCGCCGCCGTGGCAGTGGGCGGGGGTGCGCCGCGGACGGTGTGTGCCGTGGAGATGCTGCCGCGCATCGCGCGCGCCTGCGGCTTCGCCATCGCCGACGCCAGGTTGACCTCGCTGTTCCTCGACGGTGCGCCGTCGCCGGCGGCCGGCGCTGCGCTGGCGGTCGTGACGGCCGGAGAGCCGACGAGCGACGATGTCGACGAAGGCGACCCCGCCGCCGAGCTGATCGCCGACCTGCTGCGCAGCTTCGGTCCGGTCGACCGGGCCGAGGTGGCCGCGGCGCTGCCGATCGCCCCGGCGCGCCTCGCGGCGGCGTTGGAGGAGCTCACGGACGCCGGACGGGTGGTCGCCGACGAGCTGATCGCCGGCGCCGCGAGCGCGCAGGTGTGCCTCGCCGACAACCTCGAGCGGCTGCTGCGCGCGGCGCGCGCCCAGGCGCGGCCGTCGTTCACGCCGCTTCCGGTCGCGCGGCTGCCGCTGTTCCTCGCCACCTGGCACGGGCTGGGCACGACCGCCGCCGGCGGTAGCGACCTCGAGTCCGCCCTCGAGCGGCTGTTCGGCTACCCGGCCCCGGCGGAGCTGTGGGAGACCGAGATCCTCCCGGCCCGGCTCGACCCCTACTACACCGCGTGGCTGGACGCCCTCCTCGCCGAGACCGATCTCGGTTGGCTGGGGTGCGGAGACGAGCGGCTCGCCTTCGCGCTGTCGGCTGACCGCGACCTCGTCGCCGCCCCGGAGGGCGCCGAGGAGGTTGCCGCCGAGCTCGACACCATCTTTCCGCCCGGCGCCGGCCGGTTCACGTTCGAGGAGCTGCTCGCCCGCAGCGGCGCGCCGTCGGCCGAGCTCGCGAAGCGGCTGTGGCGGCTCGCCTGGCAAGGGGTGATCGCCAACGACTCGTTCGCCGCGATCCGCCAGGGAATCGTCTCGTCGTTCGCGCCGCGGGCGGTTGCCGCGGCGCCCGAGCGCGGTGCGCGCTCGCGCCGCGCCGGCTTCGCGCGCTGGCGGGCCGGGCGCCCGTTCGCCGGTCACTGGCACCGGCTGCCCCCGGCCGAGCCGCCCGCCGACGCGGTCGAGGCGGAGGAGCGCAACCGCGACCGTGCGCGGCTGCTGCTCGACCGCTACGGCGTGCTGTTCCGCGAGCTGCTCGAGCGCGAGGCTCCAGTGCTGCAGTGGCCGCGGGTCTTCCGCACTCTGCGGATCATGGAGCTCTCCGGGGAGGTCGTGGCCGGACAGTTCTTCACCGGTCTGCCTGGGCTGCAGTTCGCCTCGCACGCGGCGCTGCGCCGCCTCGAGCAGGGGCTGGCCGGCGACCGGGTGCTCTGGCTGTCCGCCGCGGACCCGGCCTCGCCATGCGGCCTCGGGCTGGCCGACCTCGTCGGGCTGCCGCACCGGTTGCCGGGGAACCACCTCGTGTACCACGGCGAGCGCCTGGTCGTCGTCTCGGAGCGGCGCGGGCGGCGCCTGGCCGTCGCCGTCGGCCCGGACCACCCCGACCTGCCGCGCTACCTTGGCTTCCTCAAAGTCGCACTCACCCGCCAGGAGCGCCCGGCGAAGGGCGTGATCGTCGAGGAGATCAACGGTCAGGCGGCGGCCGGCTCGCCGTTCCGCGCGGCGCTTGCCGCGCTCTTCCACGTGGTCGGCGACGGCGCGTCGCTCCGGCTCGGCCGCCGGTACTGAGACGGCGCCCGCACCCGGTGGCGGCGGCCGGGCGCAGATTCGGAGGGTGCGGGTGCGCGGGTAGCGCGGCGGTGGTAGCCTTTGGCGAGATGCCAGAGTGGTTCGCCATCGCGGTCGCCGCCATCTACGGGCTGGTGCTCGGCAGCTTTCTCAACGTCGTCATCCACCGGCTGCCGCGCGACATGTCGCTGCTCCGCCCGCGCTCGCACTGCCCGGCCTGCGGCGCGACGGTGCGCTGGTTCGACAACGTCCCGGTGCTCTCGTACGTGGCGCTCGGCGGCCGTTGCCGCGGTTGCCGCACGCCGATCTCGCCCCGCTACCCGCTGGTCGAGCTGCTCACCGGATCGCTGCTGGTGGCGTGCGTGGTGCGCTTCTCCGTCACCGTCGCCGGCGCCGAGGCGATCGTGCTGGTGCTGCTGCTCGTGCCGCTGGCGTTCATCGACCTCGAGCACCACCTGCTGCCGGACGTGCTGACGCTGCCCGGGATCGCTCTCGGCCTGGGATTCTCGGCGGCGGGCGGGGTGGCCACGCTGGCCGATGCGGCGATCGGCGCGGCGGTCGGCGGGGCGCTGCCGTACGTGGTGATCGTCGTCTACCGGGCGATCCGCGGCGTCGAGGGGATGGGTCTCGGCGACGTCAAGCTGCTCGCCATGGTCGGCGCCTTCCTCGGCTGGCGCGGGGTGCTGCTGACCATCGGCCTCGGCTCGTGCGTCGGCGCGGTGTTCGGCATTGCGCTGATCGCCAGCGGTCGCGGCAGGCGCGACACCGAGCTGCCGTTCGGGGTGTTCCTGGCGCTGGCGGCCGTGGTCGTACTGTTTCTCGGGCCGGAGCTGTTGCGCGCGCTCGGCTGGGTGCGGGGATGAGCAGCACACTCCCGGCGAAGCGCTTCCGCGAGGCACAGTTGCTGATCGGCGCCGCGATCGTGATGGTGCTGGCGGCGGTGCTGGTCGAGCTGCGCGGGGTGCTGGTGCTGGCCGACGCCGTCGAGGCCGAGTCGCGGGTCGCCGCCGGCACCGCGGCCCGGCTCGCTGCGGCGGTGGTCGCCTCGCTGCCCGGCACCCTCGACATCGGTGCCCCGCCGGAGGGCGTCGGGATCGCGGTGATCGAGGATGGCCGGGTGCGCACGCGCAGCGGCGCCGCGGGACCGGCCGAGCCGGCATGGTGGCCATGGAACTCCCGGCTCGAGTGGGAGGCGCACGACCGGCGGGCGACCGGCCCGGTGCTCCTCGACGGCGACCGCGTCGTCGTCGCCTACGAGCCGCTCGCCGGCGACCGCGCCGTGCGGGCGGTGGTCGCGGTACAGCCGGCGACGCTGCTCGGCCGCTGGCGCGCCCTCGCCGGCGGCATGGCCCTGGTGGTGGCTGGCGGCGGCGCGTTGCTGGCGTGGCTGCTGGTGTCGCGGGTGGTCGCCCCGTACCGCGAGCTGCTGGCAGAAGCGGCGGGCGTCACCGAGCAGCGCGAGGGCGAGTCCGAGGATCGCTTCCTGGTCGCGACGTTCCACGACACGGTGCAGCGGCTGCAGCGCTCCGAGGCGGCGCTGCGCGTGCGCGCCGACGAGCTTGCGGTGCTCTCCGACGTGCTGACCCGCGAGTCCGGCTCGGGGGTGGTGATCGCCGACGCCGCGGGCGCCGTACGGGCCAGCAACGAGGTCGCCCGCGAGCTGCTCGGCGACACGCTGCGCGCCGGCGCACCGCTGCCGCCGCTGGTGGCGAGCGCCGAGGGTCGCGTCGAGCTGCACTTGCGGACGCTCGAGCTGCGCCGCTTCCCGCTACGCTCGTCGTCCGGGCAGCTCCAGGGCGAGGTGGCGTTCCTCACTGACCGCACGCGGGTCGAAGCGCTCGAGCGAACGATGCGCGAGCGCGAAGGGATGGCGGCGCTCGGTGAGCTGGCCGCCGGGATGGCGCACGAGCTGCGCAACGCGCTCGCCACCATTCGCGGCTACCTCCGCCTGCTCCCGGCTGCCGACGGTGAGCAGCGCTCCCGCTATCTCGCAGCGATCGAAGGCGAGTCCGAGACGCTCTCGGGCGTGCTCGACCGCTTCCTCGGCTTCGCGCAGCCGCGCGAGCTGCGGCGGGAGGGCGTCGAGCTGCGGCGCCTGGCCGAGGAGACCGTCGCCAGGACCGGGGAGATGTTCCCGCGGGTGAGCATCACGGCAGGGGGTGATGAAGCCCGCGTTACCGGCGACCGACTGGCGCTCGCCGTCGTCCTCGACAACCTGGTGCGCAACGCCGCCGAGGCGGTCGAGGGTCACTCCGGCCGTGTCGCGGTGCGCGTCGAGTCGCTGCGGGACCAGGCGCGGGTGGTGGTCGACGACGATGGCGTTGGGATCAGCGAAGAGGTGCGGGCGCGGCTGTTCGCGCCGTTCGCGTCGACCAAGCCCTCGGGGGGGCTCGGCCTCGCGCTCGCCCGCCGCCTGGCGCGCCTGCACGGCGGCGAGGTCGATCTCGAGGCCCGCCCCGGGCCGGGCTCGCGGTTTGTCGTCACCCTGCCGCTCAGAGGTGCCGCATGAGCGCGCCCGTGCTGATCGTCGAGGACCGGCGGAGCCTGGCGACGATGCTGGCCGAGACTCTCGGCCGCGAGCGCTACGTGGTCGAGGTGTGCCATCGCGGCGACGAGGCGGTCGCCCGGCTGCGCTCACAGGGGCCATATCTCGCCGTGCTCACCGACCTCAAGCTGCCCGGTGCGGACGGCCTTGCCGTGCTGGCGGCGGCGCGCGCCGCCGACCCGCAACTACCGGTGTTCCTGATCACGGCCTTCGCCACCGTGGAGACCGCGGTGGCGGCGCTCAAGGCGGGGGCTCGTGACTACTTCCCGAAGCCGCTCGACATCGATCGCGTGCTCTCTGCGCTCGCGGCGGCCGCCCAGCCGCGCGCCGCACTGCTCACCGCGCCGACGGTCGGCAGCTTCGTCGACGAGCTGATCGGCGCCAGCCCGGCTTTCACCGCCGCGCTCACCGTCCTGCGTCGCGTCGCGCCGACCACTGCCGCGGTGCTGCTGCAAGGGCCGTCGGGGACGGGCAAGGAGCTGTTCGCGCGCGCCCTCCACCAGCTCTCGCCGCGGCGCGACGGGCCGTTCGTGCCGTTCAACTGCGCGGCGGTGCCCGAGACGCTGGTCGAGGCCGAGCTGTTCGGCTACGAGCGCGGCGCGTTTACCGGCGCCACCGCCCGCCACGCCGGTCGCTTCGAGCAGGCGCACGGTGGCACTCTCTTCCTCGACGAGGTCGGCGAGGTGCCACCGGCGACCCAGGTGAAGCTGCTGCGCACGCTCGAGGACCACCGCGTCGCCCGGCTCGGCGGCGAGGGCGAGATCACGGTCGACGTCCGCATCGTCGCCGCCACCAACCGCGATCTCCAGGAGGCAGTCGCCGCCGGCGCCTTCCGCCGCGACCTCTACCACCGCCTGCACGTCTTCCCGGTCACCCTGCCGAGCCTCGCCGAGCGCCGCGACGACATCCCGGCGCTGGCAATGCACCTGCTCGCGCGCGCTGCGGCGCGCCACGGCGTTGCCCAGCCGACGCTGCGCCCGGCGGCGTTCGCCGCGCTGGTGCTGCACCCGTGGCCGGGCAACGTGCGCGAGCTCGCCAACGTGCTGGAGCGGGTGGCGATCCTCGCCGGCGGCGGCGTCGTCGGGGTCGGGCAGCTCGGGTTGGATTTCAAGGCGTGCCGCGTCTCCCTGGCGGATCCGGCGGCACGTGCCCTCGCAGCGCGGCTGGCCGGCGACGAGGCCGGCGAGCTGGCGCGCGCCCTCGACGTCGAGCCGCGCTCGCTCATTTGAGGTTAAGCATGCCGGCGCGCGTCGGCGGGCGCAGGGCCGGTCAGCCGGCGACGAGCGCGGCGACGAGCGCCGCCTCGAGGGCGCGGTCCTGCTCGGGGAACACCGCTCGCAGGTCGACGAGGACGCTCCCTTCCTCGACGCGCCCGACGACGTGCGGCGCGGCCAGGCGCAGCCGGCGCGCGAGGTCGTCGCCGCCGGCGAACGCGATCGCCCACGAGGACAGCGTCTGGTCGGGTGTGGTGCCGCCGCCGAGCACGGCGCGGGTGGCGACGGCGCGCGCCGCGACGCCGGCGGTTCGCAGCGCCCGCACGATGCGAGCGGCGCGCCGGCGCAGTTCGTCCGCGGGGGTCGCAAGCAGGCGGTACAGCGGCACTCGCTCCGGGCTGCCCGCGAGGTAGGCGTCGAGGGTGGCGGCGAGGCCGGCGAGGGCCGCCTTGTCCGGGCGCAACGCCCGGCGCAGCGGGTGGCGGCGCAGCGGTGAGATCACCGTGGCGGAGCCGACGATGATCCCCGCCTGCGGCGCGCCGAGCAACTTGTCGCCGGAGAACAGCACGGCGTCGGCACCACCGGCGAGCAGCTCGCGCACCGTCGGCTCGCCGCGCAGCCCGTAGCGCTCGAGGCCGACGTGGCATCCGGAACCCTGGTCGACCCACAGCGACACGCCGCGCCGGCGGGCGATCGCCGCCAGCTCGGCGAGCGGCGGCGCCGCGACGAACCCGTTCATGTGGAAGTTGGAGCGGTGCACCACCAGGATCCCGGCGGTCGCCTCGCCGATGGCGCGCTCGTAGTCGTGGGCGTGGGTGCGGTTCGTGCAGCCCACCTCGACGAGCGTCGCTCCGGCGGCGGCCATGATCTCGGGGAGACGGAACGAGCCGCCGATTTCGATCAGCTCGCCCCGCGACACCACCACCTCGCGCCCGGCCGCGTGGGCGGCGAGCAGCAACACGAGCGCCGCCGCGTTGTTGGTCACCACCGTCGCCGCCTCGCTCCCGAAGTAGCGGGTCAGGCGCGCGACCACCGGGGCGAGCCGCTCGCCGCGCCCGCCGGCGTCGAGGTCGTACTCGAGTGCGAGGTAGGCGGGTAGCGGCGGCGTCAACTGCGGCGCCCGGCCGAGGTTGGTGTGGATGAGTACGCCGGTGGCGTTGATCACCTCGGGGTAGGCCGCCGCGGCGGCCGCCAGCAGCGTCTCCACGGTCTCCGCGACCAGCTCGCCGGGGAGCGGGGCGGCGGCGCCGGCCGCCACCCGTCGCCGGGCGGCGGCGAGCGAGGCGCGCACGGCCTCGCGGACGCGGTTGCGGCCATGCGTTGCAGCGGCCCGCACGAGCGCCTCTTCGGCGAGGAGCCGGTGCACCGCCGGCAGCGCTGAGAGCTCCCTGGCCATGGAGTCATTCTACTGCGCGGCTCCTCCTCGGCCCCGGACGGCTCGGAGTATTCTGTTGCGCATGGCCGGCACGGACCTGGTGAGCGAGCTGAGCCGCTGGCTCGACGAGCTGGCGCGCCGCTGGGAACGCTTTTTTGCCCGCGACCCGCAGGTGCGTACGCCGCCCGAGCTCGAGCGCAAGGCGCTCGAGCGGCGCATGCACGAGCTCTCCCGGCTCGAGGCACAGACTGCCGCCGAGGGTTTCCGCATGGAGCAACTGCTGTACCGCTTCTCCACCTACAACGCGCACTGGCAGCGGCAGTTGCGCGATCGGGAGGAGTCCCGCAAGCGGATCGCCGCCGCCGAGGAGGAGATCAACGCGGCGCGCGGCACGCCCGTACCACCTGCGGGTGATGAATACGAGGAGCTGCACCGGACCTACACGGCCGCGCTGCAGGCGGCAGGGGCGACAGGTCAGGTCGGTGTGGAGCGGTTTCGCGAAACGATGGGCGCGCAGCGTCGCTCGCTCGAGGCGCGCGGAGCGGTGGTCGAGGGTTTCGATGTGGTGCAGGAGGGCGGCCAGGTGAAGATCCGCGCCCGCGTGCGCCGCGGGAGGTGACGATGAGGCGGTTGGCGATTGCTTTTGCGGGCGCGGTGCTGGCGGTGACGGCCGTCGGCGGCGACCTCAAGTCGACGTTGTCGGCGGACCGCCCGCAGGACCGGGCGATCCTGGGCTACCTGGAGCGCGCCGAGGCCAAGACCGCCACGGCCGCGGAGCTCACCGATCTGGGAGTCCTCCTCGCGGCGAGCGGTCACCCCGAGGACGCGGAGCACTGGCTCCACCAGGCCGTGAAGGCCGACAAGCACAACTTCGCGGCGCGCTACCGCCTCGGCCTGGTCCAGCAGCAGCAGGGCCGCTGCCGCGACGCGGCGAGGTCATTCGCCCGCGCTCTCGACGAGAGGCCAGACGACGCCTACGCGCGCTTCATGCTGGCGCTCGCGCGCGAGCGCTGTGGCAGCCCGCACGGGGCGGTCGCCGACTACGCCCGGGCGTACGGCATCATGCCGGAGCTCGCCGAACCGGAGAGTAATCCGCTGGTGCTCGACTCGCAGGTGCAGACCCAGGCGAGGCTCGAGGCATACCGCAAGCGGATGGCGGTCAGGACGTTCCCGGTGACGGCCGTCGATCCCGCGGCGGTCAAGGCGATGATGGCGGCGCGCCCGGAGCCCACACCAGCGGCGCCACCGGCCGCACCCCAGGCAATCCCGGCTCCCGAGACGGTCCCTGTCCCGCAGCCGCCCCCGGTCACGCCACCCCCGGTTGCACCGCCCGGGGCTCCAGGCGGGGCGGACCCGCGGAAGCCGGGGCTGCGCTGACCGCGCTGCGCTCGCCTAGACGTTGAAGCGGATCGTCACGACATCGCCGTCCTGGACGACGTACTCCTTGCCCTCGAGACGGAGCGTGCCGCGTTGGCGGCAGACTGGCAGCGAGCCCGCGTCGAGCAGCTCCTGCCACGGCACCACCTCCGCGCGGATGAACCCCTTCTCGAGGTCGGAGTGGATCGTGCCGGCGGCGCGCACCGCCGGGGTCCCGGCCGGGATCGACCAGGCGCGACACTCGTCCTCGCCGACGGTGAGGAACGAGATCAGCCCGAGCAGCGCGTAGGCGGCGTGGAGCACGCGATCGAGGGCGCGGTCGGGCAGGCCGAGGTCGCGCAAGAACTCCACCTGGTCGGCGGGCGCGAGGCGGGAGATCTCCTCCTCGAGGGTGGCGCACACCGGGCATACCGCCACGCCCGGCCGGCCGAGGAAGGCCCCGAGCCCGCCCCGTGCAGGTGCGCCCGCGAGATCGGCGGCGTCGCTCTCGCCGACGTTGAGGATGACCAGCATCGGCTTGCGGGTCAGGAAGGTGAACCCTTTGAGCAGCCGGGCCTCGTCGGACGTGAGCGCGGTTTCGCGCAGCGGCGTCCCCGCCGACAGCGCCGCGCGGCACTTCTCGAGCGCGGCGCGCTCGGCCTCGAGGTCGGCCGCCTTGCGCTTGCCGAGCTCCCGGCCGAGCCGCTCGAGGCGCGCGTCGGCTACCGCGAGGTCGGCGAGCAGCAGCTCGGTGTCGAGCAGCTCGAGGTCGCGCGCCGGGTCGACCTCGCCCTCGGGGTGCGGCACCGCGTCCGACGCGAAGGAACGGACGACCACGGCGAGGCCGTCCATGGTGCGCAGCTCCGGCAGGTTGAGCGAGGCCGAGCCGCCTTTGGTGATGGACGGGACGTCGACGAACTGCACGGTCGCCGGCACGACCTTGCGCGGTGAGTAGATCGCCGCGAGGCGGGGCAAACGGGCGTCGGGCACCTGGGCGACCCCGCGATGCGCCTCGCGCTTGCCGTGCGTCTGCACGGTCGCCTGCCCGGTGAGCAGCGCGAACAGCGTGCTCTTCCCCGACAGCTCCAAGCCCAGGATCCCGAATTCCATCGCTCCTCCGGATTCGATTCTAGCCGCTCGTGCGCCGCCGGGCACCGGGCACCGGGCACCGAAAGACCATCAGGTCGGCACGGTCCCCTGTCCCCGGTTCCCGGTCCCCTGTCTTTCTAGGCGATCTCCATCCCCCTGATCAGCAGCGACGGCGTGGTCACCGTGCAGGCGAGCGAGAACGACGCGTCGTCGTCGCCCACCGCGTCGAGGGCGCCAAGCAGGCGGCGGAACGAGCCGCGCAGCTCGACCATCGGGTGCGCCCCGTCCGCCCGGCCGCCGGTGATCGCCGTGGCGGCGGCGTGCAGCGCGAAGGAGGAACCATCGATGCGCACCTCGCCGTCCGGAAAGTCGAGCAGGAAACCCCGCCCGAGGCGGTGCAGGAGCGCCGCACTGGGGTGCGGGTGGTCCGCGAGCACGATGAGGTTCGCCGGCCCCGCCTGCGGCTCGTCCTGGTACGACGGCCGCACCGCACCGCCGGGGGTGGCCCCGGTCGCGCACGCCTGCGCCCAGGTCGCCCAGCCGCCGGTGACGGCGCCGCCGGCGATCACCTCGATGCGCCGCACCGGGAACCCCTCGCCATCGCAAGGCAGTGGCAGCAGCGCGCGGGCGCCGGCGCGCTCGTCGACGATGTGCCAGTGACCGTCGCCGCGCCCCCGGCCGCCGGCCGCGGCACGGGGTCCGGCTGTCGCCGGCGTGGCGGCACCGGCCAGCGCCGCGACGAGACGGGCCGCCACTGCCGGGGCGAGCACGACGTCCGCGAGCTGCCGCCGCACCCCGTGCCCGCGGGCGAGCGCCAGCACACTCTCGCCGACGGGCGGAACCAGGCGCTCGGGGACCAGCTCGCGCACCACGCGTGCCGCCCAGTGGACAAGGCGCAGCGGCCCGTGCGCCGGCGCGAGCAGCGCCTCGACCACCCCGCCGCCCGCCTCGGTCGGTGCACGAGAACCCCTCGCCGGTGGTCAGCAGCGAGCTCGAAGAGCCTTCGACGACGCGCAGGTCGAGGAGGCGCAGCCGGTCGCCCCAGGCCGACAGTGCGACGCTGAACGCCTGGGCGAGCGCTTCGATCTCCGCCGCGGTGCTCGGGAGCGGGCGCCGCGGTACGCTCAGGCAGCCGAGCAGCTCGCGCGGCGGCAGCGGATCGGGCCCGGAGAGCATGGTGGCGAGCGCGGCGCGGGCGGCCTCACGGCCGGCACGGGCGCTCGAACCGGACGACGCGGCGAACCCGACCTGCCCGTCGCCGGCAGCGCGACAGGCGACTCCCACCTCGCGACTCCGCCGGCGCTCCCAGTTGCCGTCGCTGTGGCGGCGCAGGTGGGTGCTCTCGCCGGCGCGCGCGAACACCTCGAAGCGCACGCGCCGCCGGCGCAGCTCCTCGACGGCGCTGTGGACGGCGGGCAGCAGGGGGCGGCCGGCTCGCTCATCGCGCCTCCGCCCCGGCAAGCAGCACCCACGGGGCGACCGCGCCGGTGGGCACCACCTCGCCGTCCTTGCTGCACCACCCCGGCTCGGCAGTGGCGACGCTGGGGCCGGCGATCGCGTGCACGCCGCCGAGAACGTCGCCGATCGTGCCGGCGAGCACGAACGGCTCGAGGGGATGCGTGCGAGAACCACGCCGCAGCGCCCACGCCGACCGTACGGCCAGGGTGACCAGGCCGAGTCGGGGCTCGACCGCGCCCGAGGCGAGGCTGGCCACCTCGATGGTTGCTTCGTGGCGGAGCGCGTCGACATCGCCGCGCCGGCAACGGACCACCAGGTTCGAGACGCGCGGGCGCGGCAGCGTGTGCACGGTGGCGCGCCGCGCGTTGCCCGGCTTGCCGCCGAGCGCCGCCGCGGTGGCGCGGTCGCACAGCATGCCGACGAGCACGCCGTCTCGCACCAGCAGGCGCCGGCGCGCCGCGACGCCCTCGTCGTCGGCGGAGAAGCTGCCGGGCAGGCTCGCCGCGGTCGGGTCGTCGTCGACGTCGATAGAGATCGGGAACAACCGTTCACCGTGACGGCCGGCGAGCGGCGACGATCCGCGCGCGAGCAGGTCGCCCTCGAGTGGGTGGGCGAGCAGCTCGTGGAACAGCACGGCGGCGGCGGCGGGCGCCAGCAGCACAGTGGCCCGGCCGGGACGGACGGCGCCGGCAGGGGTCGGCGCTGCCGCCGGCGGGGACCAGTCCGCCGCCAGCGGCCAGACGTAAAGGAAGCGCTGACCTTCGGGCAGTGCGATCTCGAGCAGCTCGGGGCGCCACAGCACGGTCTCGTGACCCTCGCCGAGCAGCGCTGCCCAGCCGCCGCGCCAGTGCAGCTCGCACTCGGTGGCGGCGAGCGCCGCCACGATCGGCGCGACGTCGGGTGGGCGCGGGAATGGCGCCGGGGTGAACGCCGGCAGCGTACGGGCGGGGATGCCCGTCAGCTCGGCGAGGACGAGGCGGTCGAGGCCGTCGCTGGAAACGAACGACCCGGCAAACCGGGCCGCCGCACCCTCGCGCAGCAGCTCGCGACGGGCGCTCACCGCTCCGCCGGCCAGCCGCCACCAGACCTCCGCGGTGCGGGTCGCATAGAGGTCGACGAAGCCTCTCGGTCCGGCCTCGCGGATGCGCTCCGCGAGTGCGCCGAGGTCTGAAGTCACGCCTGCTGCCATGCGTTCACCGTGATAGCATACGTTGCTTTCCAGTGCAGCCGGGATGTGTGCCCGGTAACGAGGTGGGGTGGGTGTGAGTCGCGACTTTCGGCAGCGCCTGAGCGAGCTCGAAGCGGCCAGCCTGGAGGGCGGCGGCAAGGATCGTGTCGCCAGGCAGCACGGGGCCGGCAAGCTGACCGCCCGCGAGCGGCTCGACGTGCTCCTCGACGCCGGTTCCTTCGAGGAGATCGACCGGCTGGTCACGCACCGTTGCCACGACTTCGGCATGGAAGAGCAGCGCGTCCCGGGCGACGGCGTGATCACCGGGTTCGGGCGCATCGACGGCCGCTCGGTGGCGGTGTTTGCCCAGGACTTCACGGTGTTCGGCGGCTCGCTGTCGGAGGCGTTCGCCGAGAAGGTTTGCAAGATCATGGACCTCGCCGTGAAGTTCGGGATCCCGGTGATCGGTCTCAACGACTCCGGCGGCGCTCGCATCCAGGAAGGCGTGGTCTCGCTCGGCGGCTATGCCGACATCTTTCTGCGCAACACCATCGCCTCGGGAGTGGTCCCGCAGATCTCGGCGATCCTGGGGCCGTGCGCCGGCGGCGCGGTGTACTCGCCGGCGATCACCGACTTCGTCTTCATGGCCAAGGGGACGAGCTACATGTTCGTCACCGGGCCCGAGGTGATCCGCACCGTCACCCACGAGGACGTGACGATGGAGCGCCTCGGCGGGGCGAGCACGCACGCGCAGATCTCCGGGGTCGCCCACTTTGCGTGCGCCGACGACATCGATGCGCTGGCGCACATCCGCCGGCTGATGTCGTACCTGCCGCTCAACAACGCCGCCGACCCGCCGGTGCGGGCGACCGCCGACCCGCTCGACCGCGAGAACGAGCACCTCGACCGGCTGGTTCCCGACGACCCCAACAAGCCGTACGACATCAAGGAGCTGATCCGCACGGTCGCCGACGAGGGCGAGTTCCTCGAGGTCCACGAGCACTTCGCCCGCAACATCGTGGTCGGCTTCGTCCGCCTCGGCGGCCGGTCGGTAGGCGTGGTCGCCAACCAGCCGAACCACCTTGCCGGCGTGCTCGACATCAACTCCTCCGACAAGGGGGCGCGCTTCACCCGGTTCTGCGACGCCTTCAACGTGCCGCTGCTGATCCTCGAGGACGTGCCGGGGTTCCTGCCCGGGGTCGAGCAGGAGCACGGCGGGATCATCCGCCACGGCGCCAAGCTGCTCTACGCGCTCGCCGAGGCGACCGTGCCGAAGGTCACCGTGATCACCCGCAAGGCGTACGGCGGCGCCTACTGCGTGATGGGCTCCAAGCACATCCGCACCGACTTCAACTTCGCCTTCCCGACCGCCGAGATCGCGGTGATGGGGCCGCAAGGCGCGGTGAACATCCTCTACCGGCGCGACATCGAGAAGGCGGCCGACCCCGAGGCGCGGCGCGCCGAACTGGTCGGCGAGTACGTCGGGAAGTTCGCCAACCCGCTGGTCGCGGCGGAGCGCGGCTTCGTCGACGCGATCATCCGCCCGCGCGAGACGCGGCGCCGCCTCATCACGGCGCTGCAGCTCGCCGCCAACAAGCGCGACTGGATGCCTCCCAAGAAGCACGGCAACATCCCGCTATGAAGCTGGGGACCGGGTACCGGGTACCGGGTACCGCGAGAACCTCCTCCGGGCGGGTGGGGGCACGGTCCCCGGTCCCCGGTCCCCGGTTCCCGGGGTGGGCGGGGGCGTGAGGATCCTCATCGCGAACCGGGGCGAGATCGCGGTGCGTATCATCCGGGCATGCCGCGAGATGGGGATCGAGAGCGTCGCCGTCTACTCCGACGTCGACCGCACCCAGCCGCACGTGCTCGCCGCCGACCACGCGGTTCGCCTCGGCCCGGCGGCGGCGCTCGAGTCGTACCTCAAGGCGGACGCGGTCCTCGCCGCGGCACGCGCCTCGGGGGCCGGCGCGATCCACCCCGGGTACGGGTTCTTCGCCGAGAACGCCGGCTTCGCGCGCGCGGTCGCGGCGGCCGGGATGGTGTGGATCGGGCCGCCGCCCGAGGTGATCGAGCTGCTCGGCTCGAAGACCGCCGCCCGCGAGCTCGCCCGGCGGGTAGGCGTTCCGGTGGTCCCGGGCAGCGAGCCGCTGGAGGGTGCCGCCGCGGCGGCGGCGTTCGCCGAGCAGGTTGGTTACCCGGTGCTGCTCAAGGCGGTCGGCGGCGGCGGCGGCAAAGGGATGCGGCTGGTGCGCGGCGCCGGCGAGATCGCGGAGGCGCTCGACCGGGCCAGCGCCGAGGGCGCGGCGTTCTTCGCCGATGCCCGCGTCTACGCCGAGAAGTACATCGAGCGGCCGCGCCACATCGAGGTGCAGATCCTCGGCGACCGCCACGGCAATCTGGTGCACGTCGGCGAGCGCGAGTGCTCGCTGCAGCGCCGCCACCAGAAGGTGTTCGAGGAGGCGCCCTCGGTCGCCGTCGACGGCGCGCTCCGCGGGCGCCTCGGCGCGGCGGCGGTGGCGGTGGCGCGCGCGGCCGGCTACCGGTCGGCCGGCACCGTCGAGTTCCTGTTGGCGCCGGGCGGCGAGTTCTACTTTCTCGAGGTCAACACCCGATTGCAGGTCGAGCACCCGGTCACGGAGCTGGTTTACGGCGTCGACCTGGTGCAGGAGATGATCCGCGAGGCGTTCGGCGAGGCGATCTCGCTGCGCCAGGAGGCGCTGCAGCCGCGCGGCCATGCGCTCGAGTGCCGCGTCTACGCCGAGGACCCGCTCCGCGGCTTCGCGCCGTCGCCGGGGACGATCCAGCTCCTGCAGCGCCCCGGCGGACCGGGAGTGCGGGTCGACAGCGGCGTCCGCGAGGGCTCGGTGGTGCCGCTCGACTACGACCCGATGCTCGCCAAGCTGCTGGTCTGGGCGGAGGACCGGCCGCGGGCGCTCGCCCGGCTGCGGCGGGCGCTGATGGAGTACCGCATCAGCGGTATCGCCACCACCCTGCCGCTCTTCCGCCTGCTGCTCGACGTGCCGGCGTTCCAGCAGGGGGCGCTGCACACCCGGCTGCTCGACGAGCTGCTGGCGTCCGGCTCGGTCGAGGCGCTCGAGGCGCGCGGCGACCCCGCACTCGAAGAGCTGGCAATCGTTGCGGCGGCGTGCCTGGCCGCCGAGGAAGCGTCGCGCCTGCCGGCCGAAGGGTTCGCGGTGAGCGAGCGCGAGGGCGCCCGCTGGCGCGACGAGGGCCGTCGCACCGCCCACGGCAGGTACCCGAGATGACCGCCCGCCCGCCCACCCAGGGAACCGGGTACCGGGCACCGGGCACCGGGAGCGACGCTCCAGGGTGGGTGGGGGCCGGTCCCCTGTCCCCGGTCCCCGGTTCCCGTGCGGGGGGTGGGGAATGAAGTGGTGGGTGGCGCGGGGGGAGCGGCGGGTCGACGTGGACGTGCGCCGGGTCGGCGAGCGCTTCGAGGTGGCCGTCGACGGCAACTCGTACACGCTCGAGTTCCTCCCGGTGGCGCCCGGGCTGTCGGCGATGCTCTGCGCGGACGGCCGCACACTCGCCGTCGCCAGCCGTCGCGACGGCCCAAACCGCTGGCGCATCTCGCTCGGCGACCGTGAGTTCCAGGTCCACCTCCGGGACCCTCTGGAGCGCGAGGTGGCTGGCCGCGGCTTCGCCACCACGGGGCCGCAGGAGCTGCGCGCACCGATTCCCGGGAAGGTCGTGAGCGTCGCCGTCGCCGCCGGCGGCACCGTCACCGCCGGCCAGCCGCTGGTCGTGCTCGAGGCGATGAAGATGCAGAACCAGATCTGCGCCGAGGGTGCCGGAACGGTGGAGAGCGTGGCGGTGACTCCCGGCATGACCGTCGACGGCGGCCAGGTGCTGGTGGTACTGCGGTAGAGCTCAGGGCACGACAGCCGACAGCTCACGGCTGACAGCCAACGGCAAACGGCGGGACTGTTTCATGAGCATCGTCTCTGGGTGGTTGGGGGAGCCTTGAGCTGTCGGCTGTGAGCTGTCAGCTTTCCTTCAGGAGCTCGAGCAGCCGGCCGGCGGCCTCGACCGGGTCGCGCGGCAAACCCGGCAGCCGCAGCGAGCCGCCGGGCGTCGCTGCCGCGCCGGGCACCGTGGTGAGCAAGCGAACGCCGGCGGCATGGGCCTCCGGGTGGCCGGCGTCGAGGAACAGCTCGTAGGCGGCCGCCCCGCGGCGCACCTTGACGATCCCGGCGGCCTCGGCGTGGCGGCGCACCCGTTGGTGCAGCAGCAGATGGGTGAGCTGCAGCGGCGGCGGCCCGAAGCGATCGGCGAGCTCCTCGGCGAGGCGGGCAAGGTCCTCGTCGCTGCGCGCCGCGGCGACGTTGCGGTACACCACCAGCCGCAACGTCTCCTCGGGGATGTAGCTCTCCGGCAGGCGGAGGTCGAGGCCGAGGGTGAGCTCGACGGAGGCCGGTGCCGGTGGCGGCGCCTCGCCGCGGATCTCCGCCACCGCCTCCTCGAGCAGGTGGCAGTAGGTCTGGTAGCCGACCGCGCGCAGGTGGCCGTGCTGCTCGGCGCCGAGCAGCGAGCCGGCACCGCGGATCTCGAGGTCGCGGGCGGCGATGCGGAACCCGGCGCCGAGGTCGGCGAACTCGACGATCGCCGCCAGCCGCTCGCGCGCCTCGTCGGACAGCGAGCGCTCGGGTGGCACCAGCAGGTAGGCGAAGGCGAGCCGGTCCGAGCGGCCGACGCGGCCGCGCAGTTGGTAGAGCTGGGCGAGGCCGAAGCGGTCGGCGCGGTTGACGATCAGCGTGTTGGCGTTGGGGATGTCGAGGCCGTTCTCGACGATCGCGGTGGCGAGCAGCACGTCGGCGGTGCCGGCGATGAAGCTGTCAACCGCCTTCTCGAGCTGCCGCTCGTCCATCTGACCGTGCGCGACCACGACCCGCGCCTCGGGCACGATCTCGGCGAGCAGCGCGGCCATCGCGGCGATCGATGCGACGCGGTTGTGGACGAAGAACACCTGGCCGCCGCGCGACAGCTCGGTGACCACCGCCTCGCGCACCGTCTCGCGGCGGAACGGCAGCACGTGCGTCTGCACCGCCAGTCGGTCGCGCGGCGGCGTCTCGATGATCGACACGTCGCGCAGACCGAGCAGGCCGAGGTTCAGGGTGCGCGGGATCGGCGTCGCCGACAGCGACAGCAGGTCGACCGAGGCGCGCACCGCCTTGAGCTTCTCCTTCTGCGCCACCCCGAAGCGCTGCTCCTCGTCGATGACGACCACGCCGAGATCGCGAAAGCGCACGTCGCCGCCGAGCAACCGGTGGGTGCCGATGACGATGTCGACGGTGCCGGCGGTGAGCGCGTTGACGACCTCACGCCGCTCCGGTGCCGGCAGGAAACGCGACAGCCAGCGGATCTCCACCGGGAAACCGGTGAACCGGCGGCTGAACGTGCGGTAGTGCTGCTCCGCGAGAATCGTCGTCGGCGCCAGCAGCGCCACCTGCTTGCCGTCCATCACCGCCTTGAAGGCGGCGCGCATCGCCACCTCGGTCTTGCCGTAGCCGACGTCGCCGACCAGCAGGCGGTCCATCGGGCGCGACGATTCCATGTCGTGCTTCACCTCACCGATCGCGTTTGCCTGGTCGGCGGTGAGCTCGTACTCGAACGAGGCCTCGAATTCGCGCTGCCACGGGCCGTCACGAGAGAAGGCGAAACCCGGCGACACCTCGCGCTGCGCGTGCACCTTGAGCAGCTCCTCGGCGAGGTCCTTGAGCGCCTTCTTGACCCGCGACTTGGTGCGCGCCCAACTGACGCCACCGAGGCGGTCGAGACGCGGCGCACCGTCCTCGGCGCCCGCGTACTTCTCGAGCACGTCGGCGCGCTCGAGCGGGACGAGTAGCTTGCCGCCGCCGGCGTACTCGAGCTCCACGCACTCGTGGGTGGCACCGTCGATCGAGATCGTGCGCAACCCAAGGAAGCGGCCGAGGCCGTGCTCGACGTGGACGACGACGTCGCCGGGTTTGAGGTCGCGCAGCTCGGCGAGCACGCTGGCGAGCGTCCGCCGCTGCCGCGCCGGCGGCGGCAGCGTGGTGATATCGCCGCGCCCGAACACCGTGAAGCGCGCCTCGTGCCAGGTGAATCCCTTCGCCAGCTCGCCGATGACGATGCCGACCTCGGCACCGCGCGGCCATCCCCGCGTCGCGGCGACCTCGGCCTCGGTGAGCAGGTGGAGCAGGCGCTGGGCCTCGCCTTGAGAGGCTGCGACCAGCGCCTGGGCGAGCCGGCCGGCAATGCCGCGCCGCAGCTCGTCGACGAGCGCCTGCGGCCGGCTGGCGAGCGCCGGCGTCGGTGCCGTACGGACGCGCACCGTCGGCGCTCCCTCGTCGATCGCCAGCTCGACGACGGCGTCGGCGGCCGCCACCACGGCCGCGACGGCGTCGGGGGCGGCGAGCCACGCCTCCGGCTCGGGCAGGCTCGCCTGGTCGGAGGCGAGCGCAGCGCGCGCGCGAGCGAGCGCCGCCAGCGTCCGCTCCACCTCGGCCGCCACCGGCGCCGGCTCGCACACCACCACCCGCGCCAGCAACTGCCAGAGCTGCAGGTGGCCGCCGGTCCAGCCCAGCAGGCCCTCCCACCACGCCTCGTTGACGCCGTCGAGCGCGGCCATGGCGGCCGCCGGGCAGCCGTGCGCCTCGAGACGGGCCGCGAGAACGGTGCGCGCGTCGGCGGTCGCCGCGAAAAGCCGCAGCGGTGCGAACGAGGCGACCTCGACCGCTTCCGCCGAGCGCTGCGTGGCCGGGTCGAAAGCGGCGAGCCGCTCGACGGTGTCGATGTCGACGAGGACGCGCACGTAGCGGTCCGGGGCGCCGACGTCGAGCACCTGGCCGCGTACCGCGAACTCGCCGGCCTCCTCGACGACCTCGACCCGGCGGTAGCCGCCGGCGGCCAACTGTGCGGCGAGAGCGCCCGGGTCGATCCGGTCCCCCGGACGGATCGTCGCCGCGCGGCCGGCCAGCTCGCGCGGGTCGGGCAGCGGGTAGAGCAGCAGCCGCGCCGGAGCAACGAGGACGCGGACCGCACCGGCCGCCGCCGCCAGCAGTGCGTGGACGACCGCGGCCGTAGCGCCGAGCGGCGGCGGGTGCCCCTGGTAGGCCTCCATCGCCTCGACCGGGAGGACGGCGCACGGCAGCTCGGGAAACAGCAGGCGGAGGCCGGCGGCGAGCTCCTCGGCGTCGCGCGGGCTCGGCACGACGACGAGCGTGCCGGCGTCGGCGTCGGCGAGGGCGGCGACCGCGACAGCACGGGCGCCCGGGCACACCCCGGCCACCACACGCCGCCCGCCCCCCGGGGGGAGCGCCGTGCGCAGCTCCGCGATGGCGGCTTCGAGAGAGGACGGAATATCTTCGGACATGCCGGGCCGCCGGATGGAGATTCTAGCGCCACAGCGCGGCCGCGGGGATCGGGGAGAACGACGTGGCCAGTGATCAGTGGTCAGTGGTCAGTAACGGCGTGATCCTGCAACGCCTTTTCTGACCACTGGGCACTGACCACTGACTACGCCTTCAGCTCCTCCCGCGCAGGCGGGTGACCTCGCGGATGACGGCGGCGGCGACGATAGCGACCTCCTCGGCGGTGTTGCTGCGGCCGAGCGAGAAGCGCAGGCTCGCCGCCGCCAGCGCGCGCGAGCGGCCGAGCGCGGCGAGCACGTGCGAGGGGTGCGGCTCCGCGGAGGTGCACGCCGAACCCGACGACACCGCCACTTCGTGGAGGCCGACGAGCAGCGCGTTGCCGTCGACTCCGGGGAATGAGAGGTTGAGCGTGTTGGGCAGCCGCTCGATTGGGTGGCCGTTCACCAGCACGTCCTCGACGCCGCCGGCGATCCGCCGCTGCAGCTCGTCGCGCAGGGCGGCGAGGCGGGCCGCCTCGCTGTCGAGGTCGCCGAGCGCCAGCTCGAGCGCCTTCGCGAAGCCGACGATGCCGGGGACGTTGAGGGTGCCGGAGCGCATCCCCTGCTCGTGGCCGCCGCCGTCGAGCAGCGGCTCGAGCCGCAGGCGGGGCCGGCGCCGGCGGACGTAGAGAGCGCCGACCCCCTTTGGCCCGTAGAGCTTGTGGGCGCTCATCGACAGCAGGTCGACGCCGAGCGTGCCGACGTCCACCCGGATCTTGCCGATTCCCTGGGTGGCGTCGCAGTGCAGCAGGACGCCGCGCTCGCGGCAGGCGGCGGCGATCGCCGCGATCGGCTGGATCGTGCCGATCTCGTTGTTGGCGAGCATCACCGAGACCAGTACCGTGCGGTCGGTGATGGCCGCCACGACCGCCTCCGGGTCGAGGCGGCCGAATCCGTCGACCGGCAGGACGGTGACCTCGAACCCCTCCCGGGCGAGGCGCTGGCACGGGTCGAGCACCGCCCGATGCTCGGTCGAACAGGTAACGACGTGGCGGTCGTGCTGGCCGCTCCCGCGCGCGATGCCCTTGATCGCCAAGTTGTTGGACTCGGTGGCGCCGGAGGTGAAGATCAGCTCCTCGGGGTGTGCGCCGATCCCCGCGGCGATCTGCAAGCGATCGCGGTCGACCAGGCGCGCGGCGGCCCAGCCGAACGGGTGGGTGCGCGACGCCGGGTTGCCGAAGTGCTCGGTGAAGCACGGCGCCATCGCCGCGACGACCCGGGGATCGACCGGCGTCGTCGCGTTGTGGTCCATGTAGATGGGCTGGCCCTTCATGGCGCTCAACAGTCTCGGTGTTCTTGGAGACACATGCAAACATCGTAGTTATGCTAGCCTCGAGAGGAACGGCGATGATCCGCTTCTCGACCTCCGGCTGGCGCGGTATCGTGGGCCAGGACTTCACCTTCCGCAACGTGCGGCTGGTGCTCGACGCCACCGTGGCGGTGGTCCGCTCGCGGGGTGCCTGTCGCGAGGTGCTGGTCTCCTACGACACCCGGTTGCTCTCCGAGAAGTTCGCGCGCGAGGCAGTCAACGTACTGACCCACAATGGTATCAGCGCGGTGCTCTCGGAGCGCGACCTACCCACGCCGTGCCTCGCGTTCGCGACCCGCGAGCGCGGCGCCGATCTTGGCGTCGTGTTCACCGGCTCCCACAACGCCGCCGAGTACAACGGCGTCAAGCTGTACACCCGCGACGGCGCACCGGCCGGTCGCGACCTGCTCGGAGCGATCGAGGACGAGGTGGAGCGGCGCAGCCCGGACTTCGAGGATTTCTTCGTGCCGCAACGCCACCTCGCCACGCGGGCGGCGCTCGCCGACGGCTACCTCGCCAGCCTCGAACGCGACATCGACTGGGACGCAGTGCGCCGCAGCGGCCTCTCCGTGGCCGTCGACCCACTGTTTGGCACGTCGCGCGAGTTCCTCGACCGCGTGCTGCTCGCCAACGGCATCCCCACGCACGCGGTGCACACGACCAAGGACCCTTACTTCGGCGGCTACGCGCCGGAGTGCACGCCGGGCAACCTCGGCCGGCTGCGCGAGCAGGTGCGCGAGTCGGGAGCGATGCTCGGTCTTGCTACCGACGGCGACGCCGACCGCTTCGGGGTGATCGACAGCGCGTGCCGGCCGGTCCCGCCCAACCTCGCGATCGCCCTGCTGGTCGACTACCTGTTGCGGCGGCGCGGGATCACGGCCGGGGTCGGGCGCACCCTCGGGACCACCCGGCTGGTCGACCGGGTCGCCGCCGCCGCCGGCTGCGAGCTGGTCGAGACCAAGGTCGGCTTCTACCACTTCGCGCCCTTCCTGCTGTCGGGACGGATCGCCATCGCCACCGAGGAGTCGGCGGGGCTCGGCGTCGGCAGCCACCTCCCCGAGCGTGACGGCATCTATGCGGCGCTGCTGGTGGCCGAGATGGTGGCGGTCGAGGGGCTCTCGATCGCCGAGCTGGTGCGGCGGCTGTTCGCCCGCTTCGGGACGCTGGTGTCGCGCCGCGTGCAGCTCCCCTTGAACGAGCGCACACGGGCAGCGGTCGCCGCGATCGACTCGCGCACGTTCGCGGAGTTCGCCGGCCTCAAGGTCCTGCGCGACGACCGCAGCGACGGCCTGCTGCTCGAGCTCGAGGGCGGCGGTTGGGTGCTGTTGCGGGCGGCGCGGACGGAGCCGAAGCTGAGAGTGTATGCAGAGGGAACATCGAGCCGCCAGTTGCGCGATCTGGTGCGCGCGGCGCGGCGGCTGGTGAGCGACCCGGAGGAGGCGGAAGACGATGTTTGAGATCGAAGCAGTCATCGGGCGAGAGGTGCTCGACTCGCGGGGCAACCCGACGGTCGAAGCGGAGGTGGTGCTGTCGGGCGGTGTAGTAGGGCACGCGATCGTGCCGTCGGGTGCCTCGACCGGTACGCGCGAGGCGCTGGAGCTGCGGGACGGCGACAAGAAGCGCTACCGCGGCAAGGGCGTGCTGCACGCCGTCGAGAACGTCAATGGCGAGATCGCCGAGCACCTCGAAGGGGGGGACGCGCGCGATCAGCAGGGCGTCGATCACGCGATGATCGAGCTGGACGGCACCACCGACAAGAGCCGGCTGGGCGCCAACGCGATCCTCGCGGTCTCGCTCGCGGTGGCGCGGGCGGCCGCGGAGCAGACCGGGCTGCCGCTCTATCGCTACCTCGGCGGCACCGGCGCGCGGGTGCTCCCGGTGCCGTGCATGAACCTGATCAACGGCGGCGCGCACGCGGACAACTCGCTCGACATCCAGGAGTTCATGGCCGTGCCGTGGGGCTTCGACTCGTTCGCCGAGGCGTTGCGCGCCGGCGTCGAGGTGTTCCACGCCCTGCGCGACAAGCTCAAGGCCGCCAAGCACGTCACGGCAGTGGGCGACGAGGGCGGCTTCGCCCCCAACCTGCCCAGCAACCGTGCCGCCCTCGAGTTCATGGTGGCGGCGATCGAGGACGCGGGCTACGTCCCCGGCAAGCAGGTGTCGATCGCGCTGGACGTCGCGGCCAGCGAGCTGCGCACCGGCGAGGGCTACTTCCTCCCCGGCGAGGGGCGGCACGGCCTCGAGGCGAAGGACCTGATCGCCGTGTACGAGGAGTGGGTGCGCGACTTCCCGATCGTGTCGATCGAGGACGGCCTCGCCGAGGACGATTGGGACGGTTGGAAGCAGCTTGCCAAGCGTCTCGGCGACACGATCACGCTGGTTGGCGACGACATCTTCGTCACCAACCCGGCGATCATCGCTCGCGGCATCACCGAGAACGTCGCCAACGCCGTGCTGATCAAGCTCAACCAGATCGGCACCCTGTCGGAGACGCAGGACGCGCTGCGCCTGACGCTCCACCACGGGTGGCGGGCGATGGTGTCGCACCGCTCCGGCGAGAGCGAGGACACGACGATCGCTGACCTCGTGGTCGCCTGTGGCAGCGGCCTGATCAAGACCGGCTCGGCGTCGCGCGGCGAGCGCATCGCCAAGTACAACCGGCTACTCCGCATCGAGGAGGAGCTGGACGACGCGGCGAGCTTCGCCGGAAAGGAGCTGTTCGCGCGGTGAAGCTCTCCGGCCGGCGCGCGCTGCTCGTCCTGGCGCCGCTGCTCGCCGCCCTCGTCGCCTGGGGGTGGTGGCGGGGGTCGGTGCGGGTGCGCGAGACGCGGCGCGAGCTGGCGCAGCTCGAGACGCAGCGGCAGGAGCTCGAGGCGGCGCGCCGGGGCTTGGCGCGCGAGGTCGAGGCGCTCCGTCACGAGCGTGAGGCTAAGGTGAGGGCGGCGCGCGAGGCGCTCGACGTGGCGGCGCCCGGCGAGGTGCTGGTGGTGTTGCCCCCTCCCACCCCGGGGACCGGGGACCGGGGACCGGTGACCGGGCAGAAGGACTAGAAGCGGTGGCGAGCGAGCTCAAGCAGATGGGGCGCTACCTGATCGAGCGGGTCCTCGGCAAGGGGGCGATGGGCGTGGTTTATCTCGCCCGCGACCCCGTGATCGGGCGGTTCGTGGCGCTCAAGACGCTCAACGTGCCGGCGGATTCCGAGGAGGGCGACGAGTTCCGCCAGCGCTTCGTGCGCGAGGCCCAGGCCGCCGGCCTGCTCACCCATCCGGGGATCGTCACGGTGTTCGACGCCGGCGTCGACGACGCGAGCGGCCTGTCGTTCATCGCCATGGAGTACGTCGAGGGCAAGAGCCTCAAGGAGCTGCTCAAGAGCGGCCATATGTTCACCTACAGCGAGGTGGCGAGGGTCGGCGCGGCGCTCGCTAGCGCCCTCGACTACGCCCATGCCAAGGGCGTGATTCATCGTGACATCAAGCCCGCCAACATCCTCATCACCACGCAGGGTGCCATCAAGATCACCGACTTCGGCGTGGCGCGGCTCGAGTCGTCGAACCTCACCGCCGAGGGGCAGTTCATCGGCACCCCCAACTACATGTCGCCCGAGCAGGTCGCCGGTACTCCGGTCGACGGTCGCAGCGACCTGTTCTCGCTCGGCGTCGTCGCCTTCGAGCTGCTCACCGGATCGCGCCCGTTCGGCGGCAACTCGCTCACCGAGGTCAGCTACAAGATCGTCCACGAAGCGCCGCCGATCCCCAGCCACCTGCGTCCGGCGCTGCCGCCGGCGTTCAACCCGATCCTCCTCAAACTGCTCGAGAAGGACCCGGCGCGCCGCTACCAGAAGGGCGCCGACGTGGCGCGCGCGCTCGACGCCCTGCGGCGCGTCCTGGCGGGCGGCGTTGGGGAGGACGGCGCGCTCGGCAGCGGCGGGGCGCGCTCCGCCGACGGCCCGCGCTCGATCTCGGCGGCGCACACAGCGACGCGCGCCACCGCCGTGGCGGCGGAGCCGCCAGCGGCGCCGCTGGCGCCGCCGTCGCTGTGGCGGCAGCCGATCGAGCCGCGCTGGGTGGCGCTGATTCTGGCGATCGCGGTGATCGTCCCCGGCGCGATCATCGCGGTGCTGGCCGCGTTCATCGACGGCCGCCCGACGAACGCTCCCGACCCCGGCGAGCCGGGCCGCCGGCACCGCATCGCCGCGGCGCAGCGGCAGGCCGAGGCGGCGCTCCGCGCCGGGAACCCCGAGGAGGCCGAGCGGGCGCTCGCGGATGTCTGGGACCAGGCGCCGTACGCTTCGCGGGCGCGCGAGCTGCTGGCGGCGGCGGTGGCGGCGAAGGAGTCGAAGCAGACGGAAGTGCTGCGCACGGAGCAGGCTCGCCGGCTGCGCGAGGAAGGGCAGGAGGCACTGCGCGCCGGCCGGGTACGCGACGCCCAGGCGCGCTTCGAGGACGCGATGGCGCTCGATCCCGCCGATCCCTTGACCCAGGAGTACCTCGACCTCGCCCGCGAGCGCGGCCGCTCGCCGGCGGGCGGCCGCGGCGCGGCGCTACCGCCGTCGCTCCAGGGTGCGCCGGCATCGACGCCGGTGCTGGGACAGGCCAGGCTCGAGCTCTATTTCAACTGCCCGCTGTCGGTCGGCTCGATCGAGATCGAGGTCGACGGCGTGCGGCTGGCGATGAAACCGTTCGACTTCACCACCCGAGGGCTGTTCGGGCTCAAGAAGAAGGGCGCCGGCGTCATCCAGGACGCCTACACGGTGCAGGCCGGTCCCAGCCACGTCACCGTGCGGATCCTCGCGGAGGACGGGACGCTGCGCGGCGAGGAGACAATGCCGACGACGTTCGTGGTGGGGACGCGTTCGGTGCTCAAAATCGAGATGGCGGGGGAGCGGGACGTGCCCCGCTTCACCCTGACGACCGCGAAAGGAAAGGGATAGACGCATGAAGATGCTGACCGCTGTGCTGCTCCTGATTCCGACGGTGGCACTCGCCGCCGGCGAAACCAAGCCCCGGGTCCGGCTGGAGACCAACAAGGGCGTGATCGTGGTGGAGCTCGAGCCCGCCAAGGCGCCCAAGACGGTGGCCAACTTCCTCCAGTACGTTCGCGACAAGTACTACGACGGCTTGATCTTCCACCGGGTCATCAAGGGCTTCATGATCCAGGGCGGCGGGGTCACCATCGACTATCGCGAGAAGCCGAAGCGTGAGCCGGTCGTCAACGAGGCCGGGAACGGACTGAAGAACCTGCGCGGCACGGTCGCGATGGCGCGCACCGGCGAGGTGAACTCGGCCACCGGGCAGTTCTTCATCAACCACAAGGACAACAGCTTCCTCGACCACACCGACAACTCGCCGCAGGGGTTCGGCTACTGCGTGTTCGGGAAGGTGGTCGAGGGGATGGACGTGGTCGACAAGATCGCCAGCCTGCCCACCGGTGCGGGTGGCCCGTTCCCCAAGGACGTCCCGGCCGAGCCCGTCATGATCCTCAAGGCGGTGGTGGTCGGCGAGACGCCGGCCGCGGCCGCGAAGTAGCGCTGCGGAAAACGGCGGAGCGTCAGCGAGCGGGGCGCGGGGGCGTCCCGCTCGGCCAGTGTGCGCGCACCTCGATCGAGCGCCGGTCGCTGACCCAGGTGAGGGACGCGGGCGCCCCGCCCGGGCACAGGCGAGTGAGCAGACCGGGGAGGTGTCGCTGCAGTGCGGTCTCGAGCACTTGGCGGTCGTTCTCGCTGCGGCAGCGCACCCGCCACGCCAACCCCCAGCAGCCGCCGGTGCGGTCGCGCACGAGCCGGACGCGGTCGCCGTCCCACGTGGCGGCGAGGGCATCGGCTTCCGTCTCGGGAATGGCGCGCGACAGCCAGAAACGCATTCCCCAGGCGCCCAGCGTATCGGTCAGCACCTCGCTCCAGCCGGTTGGCACCGGTGGCAGATCGGAGTCGGCAAGCGGCGGGCCGATCGTGGCCAGGTGGGGGTAGAGCAGCGCCGCGGTGGTCGTCGGCGGCCGGGCGAGCAAGGCGTCGACCGCCGCCCAGCCGCCGCTCCGGTACGCCGAGCTGACGGTGGTGAAACCGGCGGTGTAGGGGAACAGCAGGTCGTCGGCGAAGTACGCCGGGATGCCCTCGGGGGGCGTGAAGGCGCGAGCCTGCGCCGCCATTGCTTCGGCCGCCGTCGCCAGGTCGAGCTGCACGCCGCTCTCGCCAGCCTCGAGGATGGTCATCACCAGCATCGCCTCGCCCTCGGCGATCGCCGAGGCGGCGCGCTGGGCGTCGCCGTTGTGACGGATGCGGAGGAGCCGGCTCGGCAGGTGGAAGCGGTGCTCCTGAGCGGCGTGGGCGACCTCGTGCGCCCACACCAGGCGGCTGGCGACGGCCGCCGCGCTGCTGCCGGAGACCAACACCATCTCGTCGTTCTGGGGCTCGTAGAACCCGAGCACCTGCGACCCGTAGAAGTCGAGCAGGCGCTGGTAGAGCGCCGGGGCGGCACCGTCGACCATGGAGGTGCGCGCCAGCGCCTCGATGAAGACGACGGGGTCGAGCGGCAGATCGCGCCGGAGCTTGCGGTCCAGCTCGTCGTGGAGCCTTCTGGCGGCGATGACGCGGCACGGCGGGGAGAACGGCGACGGGACGTGGCGGACCGCGGCGATCTCCGCCGCCACGGCGGAGAGATCGGGCGGGCACGGGACCGCCGCCAGCGCGGTCGCGGCGAGGAATATGGTGAGGGCGCCGATGTTATACTCTCGCGCCATGACACGGGTTGCGCAGCTCGAGCTGCTGTCGCGTTACGACAATATTGAGCTGGCCGAACGCATGCTGGCCGAGGTGTGTCGATCCGGCAGCCTCACGGATGAGGCGGTGTACTGGTCGGGCATGGCGCTCCGGGAAGCTCTGGCGAATGCGATCAAGCACGGCAACAAGCTTAGCCCAGACAAGCGGGTGTTCGTGCGCATCGAGATCAACGGCACCGGCGAGCTCAAGATTGCCGTCGAAGATCAGGGTGAGGGGTTCGACCCGTCGGTGATCGGCGACCCGCTCGCCCCACAGAATCTGCTGCGCGAAAGCGGCCGTGGTGTGTTCTACATGCGCAACTTCATGGACGACGTTCGCTTTACCAAGGCCGAGGGTGGTGGTACACGTATCGAGCTGATCAAGAGGGTGTCAAAGGGAGGAAGAAATGAAGAGTCAGATTCGTGACGTGGGTGGTGTGCGGGTCATGGACCTCGAAGGCAAGATCACGATCGGGTCGGGCGACGTCCAGCTCCGCCAGCTCGTCGAGGAGTCGCTGAATACCGGGAAGAAGAACATCCTGCTGAACCTCAAGGGTGTTTCGCACATCGACTCCTCCGGGATTGGTGAGATGGTGGGGTGCTTCACGACGGTCACCCGCCGTGGCGGCGCCATGAAGCTGTCCAGCCTGCCGGCCAAGATCAACGACATTCTGCAGGTGACGCAGTTGATCACCGTGTTCGACGTCTTCGACAACGAGGCGGAGGCGATCGCCACTTTCCCGCGGTAGCGGGCGGACCGACGCCGGTCCTCGATAGCAGCGAACCGCGCCAGCCGCGCGGCCCGCAACGAGCGTCCGCTCCCTCCCCGGGGGCGGACGTCATTTTCAGGGACGGTGCAAGCTCTCCGGGCCGCGCTTGCAAGTCACCCGCCCTGTCCCTAGCATTGAGACGGAGGGATCATGCCGCTCAAGCAGGTGCTGATCGCCGACGACTCCCGGATCTTCAGGGCGCTGATGAGCGAGGTGCTGCGCGACAACGGGCTCGACGTGCTCGAAGCAGCGAACGGCAGAGAGGCCCTCGACAAGGCCATGACGGCGCGACCCGAGCTGCTCATCCTCGACGCGTTGATGCCGTTGCTGTCGGGTTTCGATGTGCTCACCCGCCTGCGCGAGAAGACGCCGGAGTACCGGCCGAAGGTGTTCATCGTCACCGCGGTCTACAAGAGCCGACGGTGGGAGAGCGAGGCGCGCCAGCAGTACCACGTGCAGGAGTACCTCGAGAAGCCGCTGCAGCCGGAAGACCTCATCGCCGCGAGCCTGGTGGTATGACGTGGTATCCCTTGGTAATGCAGCGGCGAATGCAGCACGGTGCATGGCGACCTGGGGAAATACTGCAAACGCGGTATTTTCGGAGCCATGGACGAGCAACCCGGCCGGTTCTACGTACTGTCGGCCCCCGAGCGTGACCGGCAGATCGTGCAGCTGCGCAACCGGGGCTGGACCTACCGGCGGATCGGGCGGCAGGTGGGCATGTCAGAGTCGGGGGTCAAGCGGGCCTGCGACCGCATCCGTGACGGCGGCTTCGGGCAGGGCATGGCCCCCCGCTGAAGTCTGCATAGGTGTGCAGACTTAACGGGGGGCCATAGTCAATTGCCAAGCCGACTCAGGGCGGGCTGGTATGCCCAGCCCTGCCAGGCCAGGACCTCCGGGCCAAGCCAGGTTCCCGTGCCTGCCCCATGCCTTGCCTATGCCTTGCCTCGACCGCGCCCGGGACCGACCTGGCGAAGCCAGCCCTGCACGCTAGCCGTGTAAACAGCGAAACCGCCAGGAGACCTTCACCCGCTCTCATCACAGCTCGTCCCTCTCGATCCACACCCGGTAGAGCTCTGGGTAGAATCCCTTGTCGGACTCGTCCTGCAGGAGCCACCCGTAACCCGCGTTCCTGTACGCCGACTCCACCGGAGTGACCGTGAAGGTGGGGTGCTCCTCGACAAACGCCCAGACCACTCCCAGCGCCTCACGGTAGGTGTCGGTGTGGACGCTGCGTCCCGTTTCGAGGTAGCCCATGTCGCGATCAGGGTTCCGGTGCCGGATGTGCACCTGGTAGACGTGGATCACAGCTCGTCCCGCACCCGGATGATCGCCACCCGGTACTCGACCTCTTTGTCCAGCTCCCGTATGACCCAGCTGTCGGGGGCGTCCCCCGGCTGCACGTCGAGCCACTCCTTGCCCGCGAACAGCGCGCAGACGATCTCCATCGCCTGGCGGTAGCTGCTCGCAGACTCTCTGGTACCGCCCCGATCCGGCCGCCGCTCGTGTCGATGTAGTGGATGATGTGCACCTGCCAGCTCATTTCGACCCGCCCATGATCCGCTCACCGGCGGCGATGAACATGGCCTCCGCCAACTCGAACTCGCGGTCGGCCCCGTTGACGTCGCCCTGGCACCAGAACAGCCTCGCCTTGAACTGCTGCTCGACCGCCGCCCTCACCTGGGCTGCAATTTCGGCCCGCTCGTCCATGATGTCTCCTTCACGCGCTCTCATATGACCCACGACACTGTGTCCGGGTCGAACAGGCCCAGCCTCTTGGCGTGGACCTTGAAGCCGGTGTCGTCGTACAGAAACCATTCCCCATCCTCCGGCGGAGTGACCGTGAGCATGTAGTTCTCCTCGACCATCGCCCAGACCGTTCGCAGCGCGTTCCGGTAGGTGTCGGCATGGATCCTGCGTCCTGTGCCGATCCAGCCCATATCGGGCTCGGGTATCTTGTGCCGGATGATCACCTGGTAGATCATGCGGTTCCCCCCCTTCCACTGCACGTCGATGGCGTCGGGGTCGAACACCCCCACCGCGCGCCCCGCCGGGTCGGGTTGATCGTCACCACCGCGACCTCGTCAACGATCTGGCTGCGCACCCCCACCGGCAGCGCGGCCCACCGTTTCCGTAGCTCCATGCCCGTCGCGAGCAGAGCCGCGGTCGGGGGAGTGCGTCGGCTGCCAGTTGTGAATCGATGGCGGCGATCTCCGCCCTGTACTCGGCGGCCTTCTCGCGCACCTGGGGCCCGTCCAGGGTGCCGTCGTCCAGCAGCTCCACCAGCTGGTCGTACTTCGCCGCCCACCCGGCGCGGGCGTCCTGCAGCGCGGCCACGTCGCAGCCGGGGCCGTCAATCAGCAGGTGGGCATCGGGCCTGCTGAGCCGCTCCACCACCAGGTTCTCCACGTAGTCGTCCACCGGGTCGCCGGCGCGCATCACACAGCTGTGCGCGGAGCAGGCGTACTTCCGGCCGTAGCTGCGCTTGCCCTTGCCGGGGAACGAGACCCGCACGGTGGCACCGCACACCCCGCAGCGGTAGACGCCGGTGCCGACGTACTTGCGCTCGAAGCTGACCACCTTCACCCGGGCCGGGTCGGTGAGATCGGCCACCAGCCGCCGGTGGGTGTCCTCGTCGATGAGCGGCGTCCAGGTGCCAAGCATGACCTGCTTGCCCAGGTGCATCCTGATCCCGGCGTACCGGGGGTTGAGCAGGTTGCGCTTGATGCGCGTCGAGTTCCACCGGGTGCCCAGCGTGGTCGTCATGCCGGCCTCGTTCCACAGGCGGGCGATGCCGCGCAGGCTGCCGCCCTCCAGCACGTCAGCGGCGGCGGCGCGGAGCATGGTCGCCTCGGGCTCGTGCGGCTGGCCGTCGCGGGTGTACCCGGTGCGGTGGCCGTGGTTGTCGTAGTCGCCGGTGGCCGCCTGCTGGATGTACTTGAGCTTGCGCCGTTCGCTGTGGTGCTCTGACTCCTGCACTTGCACGCTGGCGAGGATGGTGGCGACCATCTTGCCGGTGGCATTGGACAGGTCGATGTCGCCGCCGCGCACGGTTTTGATGAGCAGGTTGGGCCCTGCCTCGAACAGCCGGGTGAGATCCCGCAGGCTGCGGTAGATGCGGTCGGTGTGCCAGCAGATCACCACGTCGACCTTGCCCACCGCGATGTCGGTCAGCAGCGCCTCAAAGCGTGGCCGCTCCTTGCCGCTGAAGGCCGAGATGTCGTTGTCGCTGTAGGTGCCCACGACCGTCGTCCCCCAGCAGGTCGGCCAGCGTGCGGCACTCGTCCTCCTGGCGCTGCACGCCCAGGCTCTCCCCGGACCGGTCCTTGCTGATGCGGGTGTAAATAGCTGCTCTACCTGCGGTTTTGCCCATACCCAAGTATAGCGTATGTCTCGCATGGTACGGCGAGCACGTGCCGGCGGATCTGG
>CAVRZJ010000007.1:0-723624 GCA_963725705.1 uncultured Acidobacteriota bacterium
TCGTGGTGGACCTGCCGGGATTGGCGACGGCCGGCCGGCGGCCGGCCGCTACAAAGACAAGGACGAGAACGACGTCATGGTGGACCTGCCGGGATTGGCGACGGCCGGCCGGCGGCCGGCCGCTACAAAGGCAAGGACGAGAACGACGTCGTGGTGGACCTGCCGGGATTGGCGACGGCCGGCCGGCGGCCGGCCGCTACAAAGACAAGGACGAGAACGACGTCATGGCGGACCTGCCGGGATTGGCGACGGCCGGCCGGCGGCCGGCCGCTACAAAGACAAGGACGAGAACGACGTCATGGTGGACCTGCCGGGATTGGCGACGGCCGGCCGGCGGCCGGCCGCTACAAAGACAAGGACGAGAACGACGTCTGGCGGACCTACCGGGATTGGCGACGGACGGCCGGCGGGCGGGCGCTACAAATGCGAGAACGACGTGGATACCGCGGGATTGGCGACGGC
This sequence comes from uncultured Acidobacteriota bacterium, assembly GCA_963725705.1. Taxonomy (GTDB): domain Bacteria; phylum Acidobacteriota; class Thermoanaerobaculia; order Thermoanaerobaculales; family Thermoanaerobaculaceae; genus CAVRZJ01. The sequence goes on from CAVRZJ010000007.1 coordinate 463, forward strand.
CGGCCGGCGGGCGGGCGCTACGAAGCGGGCGCGGGCTCGGTTTCGCTGGCGTAGGCCGGGTGGTAGGAGCGGTAGCGGTAGCCGCGGGCGTGGACGTGGAAGCGGTTGAGCACCGCTCCGAGGAGGTGGACCTCGGCGGCCTGCAGCCGTTTCTGGCACGCCTTGAGGTCCTCGCGGTTGATCATTCCGGCGCCGACGCAGATGACGACGCCGTCGACCAGGGAGCCGAGCACCGCCGGGTCGGTGACCGGCAGCGCCGGCGGCGCATCCATGACGACGTAGTCGAAGCGCTCCCGGACCCGCTCGAGCAGCTCGCGCATCTGTGCGGAGGCGAGCAGCTCGGCCGGGTTGGGCGGCTGCGGCCCCGAGGGCAGGATGCTCAAGCCCGGTATCGGCGTGCCGGCAACGATCGGGACCTCGTTCACCGACCCGGTCAGGTAGCTCACCAGGCCGATCCGGTTCGACACGCCGAAGAGCTCGTGCATCCGCGGCTTGCGCATGTCGGCGTCGATGATCAGCACCTCCTTGCCGAGCTGCGCGAGCACGACCGCGATGTTGGCGGCGGTTGTCGTCTTGCCCTCGCCCGGGAGCGAGGAGGTCATGGCGACGCACTTGAGGCCTGCGGCGCGGGAGAGCAGCAGCGCGGTGCGCAGGGAACGGTACGCCTCGGAGACCGCCACCTGCGGCTTGGTGTGCGGGAGCAGCTCGATGTTCAGAGGGTCGGCGACCGCCTTGCCCGCCTTGCCGCTCGGCCTTGGCGCTGCTTCGCGCGGTGCGGTGCCGGCGGGATGAACGGTACGGGTAGCTGTAGCTGTAGCCGTAGCCACCGCCGCTCGACTCCTCGAGCTCGGGGATCACCGCGAGCACCGGCAGCCCGGTGAGGCGCTCGACGTCCTCCGCGGTCTTCACGGTGCGGTCGAGGTACTCGAGCAGGAACACCGTCAGCCCACCGAGCAGCAGACCGAGAGCGAGGCCGACCATGAGGTTGCGCTGCAGCGACGGGCGGTACGGGCCGCCCGGCACGAGCGCGCGGTCGACCACCTTGACGCTGGAGTCCTTGGCGCTGCCGAGGCTCGAGACCATCTCGGTCTCCGACTGGCGCCGCACGAGGTCGTCGAGCAGCGCCCGCCGCGTCGACACCTCGACCTTGAGGTTGTCGTACTCGACCGACGCCGTGTTCAGGCGCATGACGTCGCCCTTGAGGCGGGTGATCTCCTGAGCCAGCGACTGCTCGCGGCGAACCGCAAGCTGGGCCTGCGACCGTGCCGCCCGGATCGCCTCGGAGACGGTCCGGTCGATGACACTGGCGAGGTTCTGCCGGCCCCGGTCGATCTGGCCCTTGAGGTCCTGCATCGCCGGGAACTCCGGCTTGTAGACCGCCAGCTTGTTGGCGTAATCGCGCTCCAGCTTGGCGAGGTCGGCGCGAAGCGGCCCGACGAGCTCACCGGAGAGGCTCTCGGCGATCAGGTTCCGCGGCGAGCCCTCGAGCTGCTGCACCCGCGCCTCGAGGCCGATGCGATTGGACACCGCCTCGGAGTAGTCCTTGTTGAGCGCGTCCAGGCGCTGCACGATGACGTCGGTCTTGGGGTCGACAGAGACGATGTCGGTCCGCTCGCGGAACGCCTGCAGCTTCTCCTCGCGGTCCCGGATCTCCTGCTTGAGCGTGTCGACCTGCGTGCCGATCGAGCTCGAGGCGCGGCCCACCGAGGTCGAGCGGGCCTCGATCCCCCACGAGATGTAGGTTTCGGCGAAGCCGTTGGCGACCCGCGCGGCGAGCTCGGCGGTGGGCGCCACGTACGAGATCTCGACCAGCCGCGTCTCGCGGATCGGGTTGATGGTCAGGCCCCCGAGAAGCTGTCCGGCGAGCGCCGCGGCGCGGTCGGGGTCGAGCGCCGTCCCGGGCACCGCCGCCCGGCCTCCGGTGAACACCGGGTCCTCGTTCAGACGCATGAGAGTGACCGCCCGCTCGGCGACACCACGGCTTTGCAGCAGGCGGTACTGGGTCGGGTAGAACGACTGCGAGTCCCACCAGCTCTCGCCCGAGAGCAGGTCCTCCATCTTGGTGACGCCGCCGGTGCGCCGGTCGATCTGGATGGTCGTCGTGGCGCGGTACGCCTTGGGAGTGATCGCGTACTGGACGATCGCGAGCGCAGCCGCGGCGCCGACGATCAGGAACAGGACCTTACGCCGCCGCTTGACCACCTCGAGCACCTGCGAGAGGTGGAACTCGGGGCCGGCGTCACCGCCGTCGAACAGGGGGGGCTCGAGGAACGATTGATCGGAGGACATCTAGAAGAACGACTCCTTTGCGATCAGGATGTCGCCGTTCTGCAGCTCGACGTCGGCGGCTTTCCCTTTGAGGATGGCCTTGAAGTCGACGTGAATTTCGACGTCCTTGCCCGCGGCGTTCCGGCGCTTGATGCGCAGCGTGTTGGCGGCACGGTCGGTGAGCCCGCCCGCCTTGGCGACAACGGTGAGGATCGTCGTTCGCTCGCCCGCCGAGAAGGTGATCGCACCCTGGGTCTTGAGCTCGCCGAGGCAGAAGACCATGACCTGCTGCTTGGGCGGCACGTTGATGACGTCGCCGGCGAAGATCGGGATGTTGACTTCCGGGTTGGCGCGCAGCAGGAGGTCGTCCGCGCTGATCTCGATTCTGTCGGTGAGACCGCTGTCGGCCTGGCGGAGCACGTAGATGGTCACGCCCTGCTGATCCACCAGCCCACCGGCGGCCAGGAGCGCCTCGAGCAGCGTCATCCGGCCCGAAAAGGCGAGGTAGCCGGGTTCCTTGACCGCGCCGATGACGATAATCGGCTTGGAGCGGAACTCCTTGATCTGCACGGAAACCGTGGCCCGCTGCACGAAGCGGGACTCGAGCAACGTCTTGAGGCGGTCGGAGGCTTCCAGCACGCTCAACCCGCCCACGGTTACCTGGCCGACGACGGGCAGGAGAATCGAGCCATCCTCGTCGACCCGCCGGTCGAGGTTGAGGTCGGGGACCTCGGCAACCTTGATCTCCAGCAGGTCCTTCGGGCCGATGCGGTAGCCCGACGCGCCGACGGCGGTCTGGGCGCCGGCCGGCGGCATGAAAGCCGCCGCGGCGAGCAGAACCACCGCCACCGCCGTGGCTCCGCGCGCACTACAACGCACAACCCTGTGACACACACGCATCGTGGCGGACTTTATCACGTCACCACCACGATGCGACGGCGCCGGGGAGGCTCAGCGAGGCTGAAATGCGCTTCACCTCGCGGTTGCCCAGCGCACTGAAACCGCCGTACTTGGAACGCGAAACGCCCACGCGGAGCCCCCATCCGCCGAGGGTGATGCTGGCGTCGGCGCCGATGGCGGAGGTGTCTTCCTTGCGGTCCGCCGAAACGCCGGCACTGCCGAGATAGGTGATCGTGCCGGTCTCGGCATAACCGCCCAATCGCGCGCGCCATCCCAGCGGAACCGACATGCTGGCGCCGTAGCGAACGTCCTCGGAGTACGAGGACAACCCGGCGAAACCGAACGACAGGGAGCGGCCGCCGTAGATCCCAGCCTCCCAGCCGGTGCCGCCGCGCCACCCGAGCTGCGTGCGGCCCACCAGACCGTCGAAGTTCTGGAACTCGGAGGCACCCTCCGGGCGCAGGCGCATGTTGGCGTAGGAGGCTGTGAGGCTGAGCGACTTGAAGCCGAGCTGCATGTCGACGATCGCTCCCTTGCCGGAGTTGGAGCGATCCTGCTCCGAGCTGACGAAGGTGACTTTCGAAGCCTGGATGCCGACCCCGACCGCCAACTGGGGACTCCACCGGTAGCGCAAACCCGCCGTGGCGAGGTCCTCGTCCCGGTCGAGCGAGCCGAAGCTCACGCCCGGGATGTCGGCGCTGCCGGGTCGAGCGAAGCGCCGCTCGCCGCGGGAGCCGGTGGCAAACACCGAGAGGCGCCCGAGCAACACCAGCTCCGTCACGGCCGAGAACGAACGGGACGTTTCCGCCGCGGGCGGCCCGAACTCCGGGTTCTGGAACTGCTGCTGCTTCGCCTTGCCCGCCTTGAGCTCGAGCGTGAGCCGGTTGAAGTAGCCGAACAGGCCGGCGCCGTAAGAATAGTTCCAGTCGCGGAGGTCGGTGAGATCGGCCCACCACGTGTAGCGGGGCACGGCGTACAGGCCGAGCACGAGCTTGGGGCCGATCGGTATGTTCCCCTGCAGGCCTGTGCTGACAGTGGTGGTGACGTCCGAGGTCTTGTTGTCTACGCTACCGAAGACGTTGTCGACATACGAGAAGTCGTCGAGTGCCAACCATGGCGCCAGTCGCAGCGGACCAAGGCGCCAGCGGGCAGCCTCCATCGCCGCCTCCACCGACTCCTTGGTCGAGGTCGAGCGCTGCCCGAGACTGCCGGGCGACACCGCAGCCGAGAATTGCGCGGCCGCCGGCGCCGCAACGCCGGCGAGGAGGGCGACGGCCGCCAGCAACGAGATCCACGGGTTGTCTAACACCCAATGGGCTTCTTCGCTCTTCACCCCGTCATCATACAATCGCACATTGGCCCTCGTGGCGGCCGGCCGCTGGCCGGCCGTTGGTGGTCCCGGCGGATTGGCGACGGCCGCCCGGCGGGCGGCCGCTACACCATTCGCGCCTTTGTAGCGGCCGGCCGCTGGCCGGCCGTTGGCGGTCCCGGCGGATTGGTGACGGCCGCCCGGCGGGCGGCCGCTACATCATCTCGATTTCGCGGAGAGGCCGATCCGGTTTCGTAGCGGCCGGCCGCTGGCCGGCCGTTGGTGGTCCCGGCGGATTGGTGACGGCCGCCCGGCGGGCGGCCGCTACACCATCTCGTTTCGCGGATCCGGTTTCGTAGCGGCCGGCCGCTGGCCGGCCGTTGGTGGTCCCGGCGGATTGGTGACGGCCGCCCGGCGGGCGGCCGCTACACCATCTCGGTTTCGTGGAGGGCGTCCGGTTTCGTAGCGGCCGGCCGCTGGCCGGCCGTTGGTGGTCCCGGCGGATTGGTGACGGCCGCCCGGCGGGCGGCCGCTACACCATCTCGATTTCGCGGATCCGGTTTCGTAGCGGCCGGCCGCTGGCCGGCCGTTGGTGGTCCCGGCGGATTGGCGACGGCCGCCCGGCGGGCGGCCGCTACACCATTCGCGCCTTTGTAGCGGCCGGCCGCTGGCCGGCCGTTGGTGGTCCCGGCGGATTGGTGACGGCCGCCCGGCGGGCGGCCGCTACATCATCTCGATTTCGCGGATCCGGTTTGTAGCGGCCGGCCGCTGGCCGGCCGTTGGTGGTCCCGGCGGATTGGCGACGGCCGCCCGGCGGGCGGCCGCTACACCATTCGCGCCTTTGTAGCGGCCGGCCGCTGGCCGGCCGTTGGTGGTCCCGGCGGATTGGTGACGGCCGCCCGGCGGGCGGCCGCTACGTCGCGGGGAGCGGTCTGTCGGCGAGGATGTCGCCGGGATTGAGCCGCGTCAGTCGATCGGCCATGGCCGCTCCCCATCGACTGGCTATTGCCTCGCGGGCCGCTGCCAGGCCGGGCGGCCGCTCAAGAGTGTCGTGCGCGTCGCTGCCGACGAAGTGGACGAGGTCGCCGTCGAGCAGCCAGGTGCAACAGGCGCGCGGGCGTTTACCGAAGCGTCCCAGCAGGCTACCTGCAGTCACCTGAACGTAGGCGCCCAGTTGCACGAGGTCAGCCAGCTCCTCCGGGCGCTCGATCCAGCGCGGGATGCGTTCGGCATGGGCGAGAACGGGTCGCCAGCCCGAGACGATCAGCTCGTGCAGCAACGGTCGCGGCTCCGGGCCGCCCACGCTGGGAAACTCGAGCAGCAGGTAGCGCGACCCGGCGAGCGGCAGCAGGCCACTGGCCGGAAAGGCGTCGACGTCGGCGAGCAGATCGGCGTCTACGCGAATCTCGGCGCCCAACAGGATGCGCGGCTCATCACCGACAGCGCGCTGCAGCTCGGTGCACCGCGCCGCGAGCGTTGCGGCGTCGCGGTTCGGCCACATGAGATGCCGCTGGTGGGGCGTGGCGATCAGCGTAGTGGTGCCATCAGCACCGGCCAGGCGGCACAGGGCCACGGCGTCAGCCATTTCCGCCGGCCCATCGTCGACGCCGGGCAGGATGTGACAGTGCGTGTCGATCATGCAGCCCGCCGCGCCACTCGGTCACCCTTCAGCGCGCCGGATCTGAGCAAACCGACGACCACAGTCGCATCGCGATCGGGGTTCCAGCGCATCGGCTACCTCTGGTGGAACTCCCGGTACCACGCGACGAAGCGGCGGATGCCCTCCTCGATCGGCGTCGCGGGCGCGCTGCCGACTGCCGCGTGCAGCTCGGTCACGTCGGCGTAGGTCGCCTCGACGTCGCCCGGCTGCATCGGCAGCAGCCGCACCGTCGCCTTGCGGCCGATCGTCTCCTCGAGCAGCTCGATGATCCGGGTGAGCTCGACCGGCTGGTGACTGCCGACGTTGATGAGCGCGAACGGCGCCGAGCTCGCGGCCGGGTCGACCGTCTCCGGGTCCCAGGCTGTGTTGGTCTCCGGGATGACGTCGATCAGCCCCGCCGTGGCGGCGACGATGTCGTCGATGTAGGTGAAGTCGCGGCGGTGCTTGCCGTAGTTGAACAAGTCGATCGGGCGCCCCTCGATGATCGCCTTGGTGAAGATGAACAGCGACATGTCCGGACGGCCCCACGGGCCATAGACGGTGAAGAAGCGCAGGCCGGTGCACGGCACCCGGAACAGGTGAGCGTAGGCGTGCGCCATCAGCTCGTTGGCGCGCTTGGTGGCGGCGTAGATCGAGAGCGGGTGGTCGACGTCGTCGTGGACCGAGAACGGCATGCGAGTGTTGGCGCCGTAGACCGAGCTCGACGAGGCGAAGAGGAGGTGGCCGACGCCGTTGTGCCGGCACCCCTCGAGGATGTTGAGGAACCCGGTGACGTTCGAGTCCACGTAGGTGTGCGGGTGCTGCAGCGAGTAGCGCACCCCGGCCTGCGCCGCCAGGTTGAAGACGCGCTCGAACCGCTGCTCGGCGAACAGACGGGCGATGCCTTCCCGGTCGGCGAGGTCGAGCTTGACGAAGGTGAACCCCGGGGTGCCGGTGAGGTGCGCCAGGCGCTTCTGCTTGAGCAACGGGTCGTAGTAGTCGTTGAGGTTGTCGAGCCCGACGACGCGACGCCCGTCGGCCAGCAGGTGGCGAGCCAGGTGAAAGCCGATGAAACCGGCGGCGCCGGTGACGAGGACTGAACCGCTCATGCGCCCTCCCCGGCCGGCAGATGCGGTGTGGGGCGCGCACTCCGTGCGCGCAGCCGGCGCGGAGCGCCGGCCCCACACTGGACCAAGCGTGCATTCATGCCTTGACCACCTTCGGGTCCGGGGTGCGCAAGCGGCCGCGGGTGTCGACGATCAGCGGCGCGCACCGCGTGATCAGCTCGTAGTCCACCGCGGTGTGGTCGGTCACGATGACCACCGCGTCGCGGCTGCGCAGCGTCGCCTCGTCGAGCGGGACGGAGACCATCGCTGGCAGGTCCGGCCAGGCGCGCATGCGCGGCGCCCGCGGGATGTGCGGGTCGTGGTAGGAGACTTCGGCGCCGCGCTCGAGCAGCAGGTGGATCACCTCGAACGCCGGGCTCTCGCGCGGGTCGTCGATGTCCTTCTTGTACGCCAGGCCGAGGACCAGCACCTTGGCGCCCTTGACCGCCCGGCCGCGGTCGTTGAGGGCGTGCAGCAGCTTGTCGACGACGTAGCGCGGCATCGCGACGTTGACCTCGCCGGCGAGCTCGATGAACTTCGGCGCCACCCCGTACTCGCGCGCCTTCCACGATAGGTAGAACGGGTCCAACGGGATACAGTGGCCGCCCCATCCCGGGCCGGGGTTGAAGCGCATGAACCCGAACGGTTTGGTGGCGGCGGCGTCGAGCACCTCCCAGACGTCGATGCCCATACGCTCGTAGACGATCTTGAGCTCGTTGACGAGCGCGATGTTGACCGCGCGGAAGATGTTCTCGGTGAGCTTGGTGGCCTCGGCGGTGCGCGCCGACGAGACGCGCACGGTGCGCTTGACCACCTGCGCGTAGAGCGCCTCGGCGAGGTCGCCGGAGATCGCGTCGACGCCGCCGACGACCTTCGGCGTCGTGGTCGTCGTGAAGTCCCTGCGGCCGGGATCCTCGCGCTCCGGCGAGAACGCCAGGAAGAAGTCCCGGCCGCACTTGTGCCCGCCCTCCTCGAGGATGCCCAGTACCAGCTCGTCGGTGGTGCCCGGGTACGTGGTCGACTCCAGCACCACGAGTTGCCCGGGGCGCAGGCGCTGTGCGATCTCGCGCGCGCTGCCGACGACGTAGGTCATGTCGGGCTCGCGCTGCGGGGTGAGCGGCGTGGGCACGCAGATCAGGATCGCGTCGGGCTCGCCGAGCCGCGCGAACTCCGTGGTGGCGGTGAGCCGCCCGCTCGCGACGGCGGCGGCGAGGCGGCCGCCGTCGAGGTGCTTGATGTAGCTCTCGCCGCGCGCGAGCGCCCCGATCTTCGCGGCGTCGACGTCGAAGCCGAGCACCGTGAAACCCTCCTCGACGAAGGACAGGGCGAGCGGCAGGCCGACGTAGCCGAGGCCGATGATGCCGACCACCGCCGAGCGATCGGCGATCCGGCGGTGCAGCGTCTCGTGAGGCGCCAAGGTCATCGAGCGCTCCGTTCCGTGAGGGCGAGGTTCGCGCGGTACCACTCGTAGGTCGCCGCCACCCCCTCGCGCAGGTCGATGCGGTGGCGCCAGCCGAGCGCGTGCAGCCGGGAGACGTCGAGCAGCTTGCGCGGCGTGCCGTCGGGTTTGCTGGCGTCGAACACCAACCGGGCGTCCGGGTGGACCACCGAGCCCACCAGCTCGGCGAGCTCGCGGATCGACAGGTCCTCGCCGGTGCCGATGTTGATGTGCAGCCCCTCGTCCCACCGGCGCATGACGAACAGGCAGGCGTCGGCCAGGTCGTCGACGTGGAGGAACTCGCGGCGCGGCGCGCCGGTCCCCCAGATCACCACCTCGTCGCGCCCCTCCTCCCTGGCGTCGTGAAACTTGCGGATCAGCGCCGGCAGCACGTGCGAGCTGGTCAGGTCGAAGTTGTCGTGCGGGCCGTAGAGGTTGGTCGGCATCGCCGAGATGAAGTCGCACCCGTACTGCTTGCGGTACGCCTGGCACAGCTTGATGCCGGCGATCTTGGCGATCGCGTACGGCTCGTTGGTGGGCTCGAGGTAGCCGGAGAGCAGCTCCTCCTCGCGCATCGGCTGCAGGCACTCGCGCGGGTAGATGCACGAGCTGCCGAGGTAGAGCAGCTTCCTCACGCCGTACTGGTGCGCCGCGTGCACCACGGTGGCGTGGATCATCATGTTGTCGTAGATGAACTCCGCCGGGCGCGTGGAGTTGGCCCAGATGCCGCCGACCGTGCCGGCGACCAGGAAGACGTACTCGGGACGGTTCGCCTTGAACCAGTAGGTCACTGCGGCCTGGTCGCGCAGGTCGAGCTGATCGCGGGTCGCCGTCAGCAGTGTCGTGAACCCCTCGGCGCGCAACCGGCGCAGCACGGCCGAGCCGACGAGGCCGGTGTGACCGGCCACGTAGATCCGCGATCCCGCATCCAACCCTGTCGTCACGAGCTTCTCGACCTCACACGCGCACCGGAGTCTAGGCAACCCGGCTGATGCGGTCAATCGAGACCCAGGCTCGGGATTAAGAGCCTGTCCGCGAATAGGGGTGGGCCGCGTTACGAGCGCCGCGGGGCCAGATGCCAGGCGCCGCGACGAAGGCGATGTGCCTCCATCGCCGAGGAGCGGCAACGCCGCAGATGGCCCCGCGCCGCTCGTAACCCGAAGGGCGTAGGGGGATTGCGGCCGCATGCTGCGTCGCTCGTCGGCGACGATGGAAGAGCATCGCCGTCCTCCTCGCTCCTTGCCTGCAATCCGCAAGCCCCCTGCGCGCGGCCCACTCCTATTCGCGGACAGGCTCTAAGGCTCTGCGACGACGAGCAGCCCGCTGCCGACGAGCTCCTCGACGATTCCCAGCAGGTCCGCTTGCAGCCGCTCCACCGGGGCCTCGTACTCGGTTTGCAGCGCGGCCAAGACCGCAGCGAGCTCATCGCCGCGGGAGATCAGCGTCCAGATCCTGGCGCCCACCTCGTTGAGGCCGAAGTACGAGCCGCTCTCCAGGCTGAGCAGCACCGCCTCGTCGCCGAGCTGGCGGAACAGCGCGTCCTTTGCCGGACGCACCCGCGTCGCGATGCCGATCGTCACGAGGCGCGGCCCGCCCCGGCCGTCAGGCCGTCCCCCGCGGCCGCTCGCGCGCCCCGGCCGAGGTAGCCGTAACGCAGCAGCAGCGGCCACGTGAGCGCCGTCGTCATCACCTTCGCCGCGAGCGGCAGGGCGGTCTTCCACTCGAGGTCGGCCTTGATCTCGGTGCGGCCGGTCTGGAAGCGCATCGGGTTTCCCGCGACCGTGTGCTGCACCGCGAAGCTGGCCGCCCCGCCCACCACCTGCTCGGTCGGGCGCCCCTCCCGGCCGAGACGCCGCACGAGCGCCTCGACCGTCTCGGCCGGGTGCGCTGCGAAGTCCTCGTAGCGCAGGAAGGTGAAGCCGCTCGCCCGGCCGCGGACGGCGTGGCTCAGCAGGTTGGTCGACATCCAGTACACGCTGGCGGCGGCGGTGCCCTTTCGTAACATGTAGCTCGTCTCCCAGTGGACGCCGGGGTTGACCTTCCGGCGCGCGAACGAGCGGGCAACCGCACGGCTGTCGCGAACCAGGTGGACGACGTGAACGCGGGCGCCGGGGACCCCGGCGAGGACCAGCGCCGACGACGGGCCTTTCGTGGAGTCGACCAGGACCTCGGCGCCCGAGACGCGCCGCACGGCGTCGAGCAACGTCGCCAGGATCCCCCGATACTCGCTCAGCGCGCGGGCGAAGCGGGCCGGCGGCCGCTTGCGCAGGAGGAGGTGGATCCGCCGCATGCGGTCGACCGTCCAGCGGAGACGCAGCAGGTTCTCCAGGGGCACTGCCGCGCGGTTCCCGAACCCCTGCCGCACCACCTCCGACCAGAAGTCACACCTCGAGAACGGCACGCCGCAGCCGCAGAGCTGGTCGTTCTGCATCCCCCTGAGCCAGACGCCGCGCAACTCGCCGAGCGCCGCGAAGGAGGGCACCTGCCCGAGCAGACGGGAGAGCAGCGTGCTGCCGCTGCGGTCGCAGCCGGCGATGAAGACGAGGTTGGGGCGCGGGTCGTTCATCGGCTCCGGACCGAGGGCCCGCGAGGCCCGGCGGGTATCGTCGTCATTCACCCGCGACGGTATCCCAGAGCCCTGCGACGCACAAGGCCGGCGGCGCGCCGAAGCCGGGCTTAATTGCCGCCTGGGCTATCATCGCGGCGGACTACGAGCGCCGCGTGAAGGCTCCCAACTCTCTTCCCCGTCCTGAGGCGTACAGGCCGCCCGGGCGAACGGCCGCGGCGCTGGCGGCCCGCCGGAGGTCCTCCACACACTCCCGTCGCGGGCGGTCCCGGGCGCGCTCGTGACCCCGACTCCCCTGCCGCGGGTGATGCGGACGCTCACCGGCCCATTCGCGCGCCAGGGTGCGGTGTCGGTCGCCGACCAGGTGCTGCTCTCAGGCACCAACTTCGTCGCCGGGCTGCTGCTCGCGCGGCATGCCGCGCCGGCGGACTATGGCGCCTACGTCCTCGGCTTCACCGTGATGGTGTTCTTCGGCGGCCTGCACCTGGCGCTGGTCACCACCCCGCTGACGATCCTCGCTGCGCCGCTCGACGGCGAGGCGCTGCGTGGCCACGTGAGCACACTCACGGCGGGCACGCTGGTCCTCGGCGCCGCCTGCGCCGTCGCAACGCTGATCGCGGCCGCCGGTGTCAAGCTGCTCTTGCCGGCCAGCCAGTTGGCGCCCGTGCTCTTCGCCCTGGCCCCGGGACTGCCATTCATCCAGACGCAGGAGGCGTGCCGGCGCGTGCTGTTCCTCCGCATGCGGCCCGGCCGCGTCCTCGTCAACGACATCCTCGACTGCGGCCTGCAGCTCATCATGCTGCTGCTCCTGCTCGCCCACGACGCCGGGAGGCCCGTTGCCGCCCGTCTCCTCACCGGCCCGATGGTGATCCTGACGATAGGCGCCTCGGCGCTCGCCAGCACGGTGCTCGGCCTCTGGCAGATCAGGGCGCTGCTCACGCATCGGCTGCGGGGCCGGGCAGCAGCCATTCTCCGCGCGAGCTGGTCGCTCGGGAAGTTCGGCCTCGGCGCCCAGCTCGGGCAGGGGCTGGCGCAGCACGCCAACCGATTCATCGCCGCCGGGTTCGCCGGCACCGCCGGCCTGGCCATCATCGAGGCGCCCCGACTGCTGGTCGCGCCGCTGCAGGTGATCGGTACCGGCGCCGGCAACCTGACTCTGCCCAAAGCCACGCGCCGCTATGCGGCCGGCGGGATGCGGGCGATGCTGCGCTTCCTCACGCCGGTGACCGCGCTGTGGGGCGCGGCGTTCGTCGGTTACGCCGCCCTGGTGGCCGTGGGAGCACCGTTCTGGCTCAAGCTCGCCTACGCCGGCAAGTACGACAGCAGCCGGTGGATCCTCCTCGTGTGGTGCGCGGCGAGCGCACTGATGGGTCTGCGGGTGATGCCGGGGATCGCCCTGCGCGCGACCAGGAACCTGCGGCCGGCGATGACGGCGAGCCTGCTGTCGGGGATCGCGGTCGTCGTCGTGTCGTTCGCCGCGTGCGCGGCACTCGGCCCCGGCGGCGCCGCGATCGCCAAGCTCGTCGGCGAGGTGGTGCTGCTCGTCACCCTCACCGTGTTCTTCGTGCGGCTGGTGCGGGGTCGCTACGACGCACCGGCCGCGGCGCCGGCGGCAGTGGCCGACGTGGAGACGGAATGAGTGCGCCGCCGGCCGGCCCATCGGGAGCGCCCACCGTGGTGTTCGTCGGCGGCTACGGCCGTAGCGGCTCGACGTTGCTCGACCGATTGCTCGGGCAGCTCGACTCGTTCGTCTCGCTCGGCGAGTTCTACTGGCTGTGGCGGTGGAGCTTCGGGCAGAACCAGCGCTGCGGCTGCGGCGAGGCGTTCCGCGAGTGCAGCTTCTGGCGGGCCGTGTTCGACAGGGGCTTCGGCGGCTTCGCCGGTGTCGACGTCGACCGCGCCCTCGCGCTGCAGGCGGCTTGCGAGGGCCGGCGGTACGGCGCCCAGGCGCTGCTCGGCGCCCACGCCGGCGCGCTCGCCGAGTACCGCGCGCTGCTCGGTCGCGTCTACCGGGCGGTGCTCGACGTCTCGGGCGCCCGCGTGCTCGTCGACTCCTCGAAGTTCCCGGCGCGCGGTCTCGTGCTCGGCCGCCTCGACGGCCTGGAGACACGCGTCGTCCACATCGTCCGCGACAGCCGGGCCGTCGCCTTCTCGTGGCTACGCCGCCGGCCGCGCCCCGAGATCGCCGGCGCTCGCGAGCTCATGCCCCGCAGGTCGCCGGTGCGGACGGCGCTGGCCTGGGTGACCGCCAACGTGGAAATGGAGGCGATCGCCCGGAGATCCGGCACGCCGCAGCGGCAGCGCTACGAGGACCTGGCGAGCGACCCTGCCCCTGCCCTCCGGAGGCTCGCGGCCGGGCTCGGCGTCGCCTCCCCGGATCTCGGTTTCCTCCACGATGGCCGGGCCGAGCTCGGGGTCGCCCACACCGTCGCCGGCAACCCGATGCGCTTCCGCGCGGGAACCATCGAGCTGTCCCCCGACGACGAGTGGACGTCGGCGATGCGGCCGCACGATCGCCTGGCGGTGACGGCGCTGACGCTGCCGCTGCTGGCGCGCTACGGCTACCTGGGACGCCGGCAGGCGCCTGCGGCGGGCACGGAGCGTTCATGAGCAGCCCGGCCCGTCTCGTCTTCGTCGGCGGCGTGCACCGCAGCGGCACCACCCTGCTCGCCCGCGTGCTCGCCGGCCACCCGGCCGTCAGCGGCTTCTCGGGAACCGGAGCGCCCGAGGATGAGGGGCAGCACCTGCAGACCGTGCTGCCGACGGCGCTCGGGTACCGGACGTTCCCGCGCCGGCGCCGCACGTTCTCCCGGGAGGTGCTCGCCGCGCTCGGCGGCCCCGGCAAGTTCGGGTTCCGCAGTTGGGGGCATCTGACCGAGACGTCACCCCTCGCCAGCGAGGAGAACGCGCGCGTGCTCCGCGAGGAATGGGGGCGGCACTGGGACGCGAGCAAGCCATTCCTGGTCGAGAAGTCGCCGCCCAACCTGCTGCGCACCCGCCTCCTGCGGCGGCTGTTTCCCGAGTCCTATTTCCTCATCATGGTCCGCCACCCGGTCGCGGTCTCCTACTCGACGAAGCAACTGCGCCGGGTGCCGCTGTCGCTCTTCCAGTTGGTGCGGCACTGGCTGCACTGTCACGAGCTGTTCGTCGACGACGTGCGCGGCCTCGACCGCGTGCTCGTGGTGCGCTACGAGAGGCTCCTCGCCCGGCCCGACGAGGTGCTCGCCCAGGTTTCGCGCTTCCTCGGTCTGCCGCCGCCGGCGCTCGCGGTACGGCCCCGTGAGTCCACCAACGAGGTTCACTTCCGGCGTTTCGCCCGGCTCGCCGAAGGCAGGCTCTCCGGCCTCTACGTGCGAGCGCTCGCGCGCCGTTACGAGGCGCCGGTGCGCCGTTTCGGGTACAGCCTGCGCGATCTCTCCCTGGTCGCCCGGGACACGGTGCTCGACGTGAGCACTCCCGCCGACGGGCCTACACTCTCGTCGTGAGGATCCTGCTCTCTGCGTACGCCTGCAAGCCGAATTCCGGCTCGGAGCCCGGCGTGGGCTGGGGGTGGGCACAGGCGATCTCGCGCCGGCACGAGACCTGGGTGCTCACCACGCCCGGCTACCGGGAGCCCATCGAGGCCGCCGGCGGCATCCCGGGCGTCCATTTCGTCTACGTGAGACACCCGCTGCGCCGGCTCGGCGGAGTTCCGGTGCTGGGTTGGACCCCCTACTACCTGTGGCAGCTCATCGCCTACCGCCGCGCCCGGGCGCTGCACCGCGAGGTCCGCTTCGATCTCTGTCACCACGTGACGTTCGCCTCGTGGCGAGTCCCTTCGCTGCTGTGGCGCCTCGGCATCCCTCTCGTGTGGGGTCCGCTCGGCGGCGGCCAGGTCAGCCCGCGCGGGTTCGCGTCCGTCTTCGGCACGCGGGGGAGGATGATCGAGGCCGCCCGGCGAGTCTTCCAGCGCCTCTCCCTGGCCGACCCTCTCGTCCGTGCGACGGTGCGCCGGGCAGCCGTGGTGGTCGCCGCCAACTCGGCGACCAAGGAGTTCCTCCGCCGGCTGGGACGGGCGAACGTCGAGCAGCTCCTCGAGACCGCCGCTCCCGACACCATACCCGCGGCCACGGCACGCGCCGAGCACGCTGCGGGACCTTTCGAGCTGCTGTGGGTCGGCGCGTTCCATCCCCGCAAGGCGCTGCCTCTGCTGCTCGAAGCGATAGCGCGGCTCGCCGGCCGCGTCGAGGTACGCGTGACGGTGGTCGGCGACGGCATCGAGGGTCGGCGCTGGCGCTCGGTTGCCGCGCGCCTCGGGGTGGCGGACCGGGTGCACTTCGCTGGTATCCTCCCGTTCGCCGAGACGTTGCGATTCTACGAGAGCGCCGACGCCTTCGTCTTCACCAGCCTGCGCGACACCTCCGGCAATGTGCTCCTCGAAGCGATGACCGCCGGGCTGCCGATCGTCGCCATCGACTGGGCGGGCGCCCGCGACATGGTCGACGAGTCGTGCGCGATCACGATTCGGCCGACGTCGCCCGGCCAGGTCGCCGACGACCTTGCCGCCGCGATCGAACGGCTGGCCGGGGACGCCGAGCTGCGCCGGCGCCTCGGAGCGGCTGCCCGCCAGCGCGTAAAGGAGCAATTCACCTGGGACCGGCTGTCGCATCGGATGTCGACACTCTATGAGATCGCCGTCGCCGACTCGCGGGCAACCAAGGCCCGGCCGGGCCGGGCGGGCTCGCGCTGAGAGCTGCCGATGCGCGTGCTGCTCTGCCACAACTTCTACGCGACCCGGGCCGGCGAATGCACCTGCGTCGAGGCGCAGGCCCACCTCCTGCGCGAGGCGGGGCACGAGGTCGCGCTGTTCTCGTACGACAACGCGAACGTGCCCGGATCGCACGCCGGCGAGCGCCTGATGGCGGGCATCAACGCGATCTACTCATGGCGGACGCTCCGCGACCTCGGGCACCTGCTGAGCGGACGGAGCTTCGACGTGGCCCACGTCCACAACACCTGGCCGCTGATGAGCCCGTCGGTGTTCGTCGGCCTGTCGCGTCGCGGGATCCCGGTCGTCACCACGATCCACAACTTCCGCTGGCTGTGCCCGGCGGCAACGCTGTACCGCGACGGCAGGGTGTGCCACGACTGCGTGGAGAAACCGGGCCGGTTGCTCCACGCGGTCGCCCATCGCTGCTACCGCGACAGCGTTTCGGCGTCCGCCGCCGGGGCCCTCGCCGTCGCGTTCAACCGTGACGTGCTGCGTCTCTTCCACCGCCATGTCGACGCGATCGTGGTGCAGAACGCCTTCGTCTCGCGTCTCCTCGCCCGCCATGGCTTCCCCGCAGAAACGATGGTGGTGGTGGCCAACGCGATGCCACCGCGCGAGGTCACCTTCGCCGGCGGCCGTGACGCCATCGTCTACGCCGGAAGGCTCGAACCCGCCAAGGGCATCCGGACACTCCTTGCAGCGGCAGCGACCAGCCCGTTCCGGCTGCGCATCTTCGGCGCCGGGCCGCTCGAGGACTGGGTGGAACGGACGGTCAGGGAGCGCTTCCCTGCGGACGGGCACGTCTTCTTCGGCGGTCACGTCGACCGTGAGACGATCCTCGAAGAGATCTCGGAGAGTGCCGCGGTCGTTCTCCCCTCCGAGTGGTATGAGAGCTATCCGAACGTGATCGTCGAGGCGATGGCCCACGGCCGGCCGGTGATTGCCTCGCGTCTCGGATCGATCCCCGAGATCGTCACCGACGGCGAGAACGGGCTGCTCTTCGAGGCTGGAAACCCTGTATCCCTCGCCGAGGCGGCCGTGCGGCTGCTCGCGGACGAGCCGCTCCGCCGCCGCCTCGAGCGCGGTGCGCTGGCCACCTACGAGGCCGAGATGACTCCGGCAATGCAGTATGCCCGCCTGCTGGAAACGTACGAGAGCGCTAAGGCGCGCCGCGCGGCGCGCGGCCGGCGGTGACCGACGCGGCAACGACAGCGCCGAGGAGCGGCGCGACGCGGAAGTCGATGATCTCGGGAGACGACACGCCCCAGAGCAGGTAGGCCACCCAGCAGCCGAGCGCCGCGGCCAGCATCCACTGCTCTCCCGGCTCGCTGCGCCGCCGCCACGCCTGCGACGCCGTCCAGCCGGCGATGAGAAGCAGGCCGGCGAGCGCTGCCAGACCGGCAAGACCGAGCTTGAAGGCGAGGAACACGTAGAAGTTGTGCAAGTAACTCGCCAGCGGCAGCTCTCGTCGGCGCCCGTCGTCGGTCCAGCCGGAGTTGCTGAACTGCACCAACGCACCCAGGCCCTGACCCGCGATGGCGCGCACGACGCCGGCCTGCGACCAGCGTCGCCATACTGACGTCCACTCGTTGAATCGGTAGCGGACGGTGCCGTCGGCGAGCGGCGAGCCGAGCACGTCGAGGAGAGAATGAATGCGATCGTGGAGTAATCGCGTCAACAACGCCGGGCGAGAGGTCAGCGCATCGACGCGCAACTCGTCGATCAGCCAGCGGCCGCGGGAGGCCGACAGCGTCACGCGGAGGCGCGCGCTCCCCGGCGGGATCGGCAGGACCTTCCGTCTCGTCTCCCAGATGCCCTTGCCCGCGAGCGGAACCGCGAAGGAGCGGATCTCCCCACCGCGCTCGGCGAGCGCCGCGATGACCAGCCGCCCACGGCTGCCGCTCTCCCCGTGGGTGCGAACCGAGAGCGCCACGTTCACGTCCCCCCCTGGCAGTGGCGTCACCAGGTCGACGCGTCGCAGCGCCTCCGAGAACTCGACGGCGAGCCGGCCCGGAGCTTCGTCTCCGGAACCGGACACAGACGGCGCGGCCAGCGCAACGCCGGGCGTGTCGGGCGTCAGCCGGGCGATCGGGTCGCCCACCTTCCCGACCAGCGCGACGAGCGCGACGCCGATCGCGACAGACGCCAGCGCCGCGACCACGGCCGCGCGAACGCGGCGCGATGAAAGTCCGGCGTGCATGGCGAGGACCACCACGGTGCCCAGCGCAGCCGACACCCAGGCGCCCCGCGACATCCCGCCGATCACCAGGACCAGCGCGCAGGCGCCCCCGGCGGCGACCAGCACGGACCTCTCGACGAGGAAGAACGCGAGGGCGGTGAGAAAAGCGACCATGTCGCGCCCCCCGAAGCCGGTGGAGAAGCGCAGGGCAAAGCGGCCGCCGCTGTCGTCGCGTCCGACCGCGAGGCCGGGAACCAGCGGCCCAAGTGCCTGGAGTGCGAGAGCCGCGATCGCCGCCGCTGCCAGCCCGCGCACGAGCGGCCGCGCGACCGGTCCCGGCGCGCACAGGAAGGCGACCGTCGCATACGGCAGCAGCAGCATCGCGACCGCCTGGCTCCCGAGGTAGCGAAGCGGATTGCCCGAGAGCGCACCGACGAGTGCGCCCCAGGCGGCGGCGCCGCTCCACAGCGCCAGCCCCCAGACGACCGCGCGCGGCGCCGCCGCCACGCGGGCTCCGGCTTCGCGCCACGAGGCGCCCGGCGCGACGGCGATGATGGCGATGATCACGGCCGCCTGAACGACGAGCCCGAGCTGGTACGGGAACGCGAGGGCGAGGTAGGGCGTCAGCGCCACGGCGGCGATCGCCGCCTCCGGCCTCCTCCCCGCGAACCGGTCGGCGGTTCTCACGGCGGCAGCCTACTCCGCCCGCGCCGTCGCCGCGGCGCCTGTCGCGAGCCCCGGCCCCAGGTGCGCCCAGCACAAGCCGATGACGGTCCAGAACCAGATACCCCCCATCGGGCCCTCGAGATAGATGTCGAAGAAAGCGTTGCCGAGCAGGGCGGCAAGGTAAGCGAGCCCCCAGGCGGCAAACGCCCGGTCTTTGCGGCTCGCCCCCCGTGTCGGGACGACGACCCGCAGAAGCCAGATCGAGAGCACCGCGAGGAATGCGACGAAGAGCACCAACCCGGGCACGCCGGAGCGGGCCAGCACCGTCATGAAGGCGTTGTGGGGGCTGCGCAGCGATCGGTCCCCCACCAGGAAACCGTCGTCGGCCGCCAGGTTGATTCCGTAACCCTTGCCCAGCCAGAAAAATCGACCGTTCACGGTGTATGAGACGATCGTCCTCCACCAGCGCAGCCGCCACTCCTTGGTGACCTGGAGGTTCTCGGCGCCGCTTGCGTCCGCGCCGTTGCTGACGATGCTGACCATGCTGGTTGCGAGGTGCTCAGCCGAGAACTCCCCGCCCTTCAGCGTGGCCCGGACCCCGCTCATGACGATCAAGCTCGCCACCACGGCGGCGCCGAACGCGATCCGGCCCCAACGGATGCGACCCGATAGCGCCACCGCGACCGCCATGCCGAGGAGCGCTGCGATCGCCGCGGCGCGCCCGGTCGACGCCACCGCCGCCCAGGCTGCCCACCACAGCACCCAGAGCCACGGCGAACCGCGCTCCGTGCGCTCGCCGCTGTCCCTCGCCGGCGTCAGCAGCATCCACGCGGCGATGCCGCCCAGATGCACGCCGATGTCTCCGGCCTTGACGTGCAGCAGTGGCAGCCGCGATCCCGGTAGGGTCGGCATCTCCACGCCCACCTTCTCGGCGAGGAACACGAGCGGGGCCCAGATCAGGAACACCGGCAGGACACGCCCATAGCCGGCGACGAACCGCTGCACGACGGAGGACGGGACGAGCGCGGCTACGCACACCGCGAACGCCGCGTAGCCCCACAGCGCGCCGTCGCGGAGGGCGTCGATCCCGTACTGGCGCAGGAACGGAACGGTCCGCAGTGCCTGCCAGGCGACGAAGACCAGCAGCAGCCCGAGCCCGGGGAGGGCGAGCAGCGCCCGGATGCGCAGGCGGCCGAGAGCGGCGCTGACCGCGAAGGTCGAGACGCCGAGCGCCAGCCCGACCTCGCCGACGTACACCTCGCCCACGCCGAGGTACGCGAAGCCCTTGCCGAGGAACGCGTACCCGGCCAGGAGAACGACCAGAAAGATCCAGAACGGGCGGTACGAGAGGACGACCTCGGAGATCAGCAGCGCGACCAGCAGCACAACGCCGACGACGGCGAGCAGGCCCGGCAGCGGCAGGGCGCCTGCCACCACACCGGCGACCAGGCCGCCGCCGATTGCGATCGTGGCCTCCGTGACGGCGGTCGTCCGCTGCCGAGGCTGCGGGCCATCGGGGATGCCGGCGACCCCTTGCAGGTCAGTACGCACCCTTCCCCTGGAGCACGACCAGCGGCGTCTTGATGAGGATGTAGAGGTCGATCCAGACCGACCAGTTGCGGATGTAGTAGGTGTCGAACAGGCGCTGCTCGTCGATGCCGCCGTCACTGCGGACCATCACCTGCCAGAGCCCGGTGATTCCGGGCCGCACGTGCCGCCGCAGCTCGCGAAACTCGGGCGTGAACTGCGCGAGGTGATACTCGGGAAACGGGCGCGGGCCGATCAGGCTCATCTCGCCGGTGACCACGTTCCACAACTGTGGGAGCTCGTCGATGCTCAGGCGGCGCAAGAGTGTACCGAGAAACGGGATCACCCGCGGGTCCTCGGGCAGCTTGAAACGGGCCTCCCACTGGCGGCGCGCCACGTCGCTCGAGTCGAGGTGCTCGCGGAGCCGCGTCTCCGCATCGCAGTGCATGGTGCGCAGCTTGCACACGCGGATGCGGGCGCCGTGGCGCCCCTCGCGCTCCTGGACGTAGAAGATCGGCCCGCGGCTCGCGAGCTTCACGAGCACCCCGGCGAGAGCGATCACCGGCGCGGCGACCACCAGCGAGATCGAGCCGAACACGAGATCCAAGGTTCGCTTCGTGACACGCTCGCTCCACCCCAGCAGGTCGTTGGAGTACTCGATGCCGAGGACGCCGCCGAGGTTGCGGATCCCCACGCCCTCGACCGGAAGCTGGTCGAACTCGCGGAGCAGGACGACATGCCGGAAGCGGCGGTGCAGTTGGCCGCCGAGCAGGCTGCCGGCGGGGTTGTCGCCGTCAATCACGAGTGCGGTGGTGACCCCGGAAGCGGCAAGCCGTTCGGCGCTCTCCATCCCCGCGAGCGCGGCAACACCCTCGACGGCGGCGGCGCTCACGGCAGCGTCCGGCACGAGCAGCGCCACCGGGCGGTAGCCGAGGCTGACTGCGCTCTGCAGCAGCCGGATCGTCGGACCGGCCCGCTCGGCGCTCCCCACCACCACCGTGGCGAGGCCCCACCACCGCCACCGCGTCACCACGCTCAGCACGAGGTAGCGCATCAGCGGGACGGCGACCAGGCTTCCCAGCCACGCCAGCGTGAGGGTGACGCGCGAGTAGTAGCTGGGCAGCTTCAAGGCGAACATCCCCGCAGCCAGCACGATGAAGACGAAGCTGGTGCGCAGCGTCAGGCGGCGGATCACCTCGACCGCGCCGAGGCCGAACCCCGGGTAGAGGCCGGACCACGCGTAACCGACCACGAAGACGATGAGGAACGGGGCGAGGTCCGCGTACATCCACGGTCCCTGGCGGTGCACGGGGCGTGCCCACATGGCATAGGCCATCGCTGAGCTGAGAAGGAGCGCAACGAGGTCGCTGCCCGCCATCGTCGCGACCCGCACGATGGGGTGCCACCACCGTGGGCGGACGGCCAGCGCGTCGAGCGAGACCGTCGCGGCGGCCGGCGGGACGCTCGGTTGCAGCGCGGGCACACCACCACCCGCGGGCCTGCGCTCGATGCTGCGCCCGGCCACCGCCATCATCGACACCCCACGCCCTCCCGTCGCCTCACCTTTTCGTTCCGAATACGTGGGCATGGTAGCGCTGCACGCGCCGTTTCTCCATCCCGAGCGATCCCCGCGTCACCGCTGCCCCCCGCCGGCGCGGCGCCGCGGCCGCAGCGACTCGAGCGCGACCAACGCCACGAACGTCGGGTAGCGGGCATAACGCCGCCACAGCCGGCGCGGCTCGCTGGCGAGGCGGTACGCCCACTCCAAACCGGCGCGCTGCACCCAGCGAGGCGCTTGAGGCTTGCGCCCCGAGAGAAAGTCGAACGCCGCGCCCACGCCGATGAGCACCGGGGCGGCGAGCCGCGCGCGGTGCTCGGCCATCCACCGCTCCTGCTTCGGGGAGCCGAGCCCAACCCAAACGACGTCCGCACGCGCCTCGTTGATCCGCGCGACGATCGCGGCGTCCTCGTCGGCGGCCGGCGGACGGAACGGCGGGCTGAGCGTTCCCGCCACGGCCAGGGACGGAAAGCGACGCTGCAGCGCCGCCGCGAGCCGGTCCGCCACGCCCTCCTCGCCGCCGACGAAGTAGTGGCGCCAGCCGCGATCGGCAGAGCGCCCGCAGGTCGCGAGCAGCAGGTCGGGGCCGTACACGCGCTCGACGTGCGCCTGGCCCCGCAAACGGAGCAGCCAGACCAGCGACATCCCGTCAGGAGTGTTGAGGCCGCTGCCGTTGATCATGGCCCGCAGCTCGGGATCGTCCCGGCAGTCCATGACCGTGTGCGCCGGTACCGCGCAGACGAACCGCCGCTCTCCTCGCTCGATCCACCCCTGGATGGCGTCGACCGCGTCCGCCATCGTGATGGCGTCGACGCCGACCCCGAGAACCGCGATCCGACACGGTGCCGCAGGGGCCGAGGCAGCGCTCATCACTCCGAGCTCCCCGCAGCCTCGGCCAGGCGCAGGGGGAGAGCGCCGCCGGCGCTTGCAGGCCCCGCGACCATGCCGTCGGGCCACCCGTCGTCGCCCGCCCACCCGACGGCGCACACGCTCCCGCCGGCGAGCGCCTCGCTCGCCGACAGGGGCCGGGAAAAGGACGCGAGGGCCCGCTTCCGCGCGTGATACAGCAGCGCACCGGGGTAGACGCGGTCGAGCGCCCCCGCGAACTTCCCGCCCGCGAACCCGCTCGCGAAGTAGAGCGCCCGTTCCGGGGAGGACGAGCGAGTGCCGTGAGCCACGCGACATCCGCACGCCGCGGCAGCGGCGAGCGCCCGCTCCTGCGTCCGGATAAGCCTGTCACGCTTGTGTTCGAGGTCTGCCCGGGCGGCGGCGAACACGGGAACGAAATGGGTTGCCACGCACACCCCGAGAGCGGCGGCAGCCGCCAGCAACCGGCGTCGACCGACGAGAACGCCGGCCCAGCGCGCGAGCTGCCAGCCGAGCACCAGCTCGACCCCGAGCATCCCGAACACCGGCACGAGGTAGCGCAGCGGCACCCACGGGTTCTTCGTGACCATGAGCAGCGACGCGACCTGCATCAGGACGAGGAGCGCCAGCAGGCGCCACGACTGGCGCTCGGGCGTGCCGACGGCCGGCAATCGGCGGAGCACCACCGGCACGGCCACCAGGGCCAGGCTGAGACCGACGAGGGCGACGAACACCCACTCGGAGGTGACGAGCGAGCGCGACAGCGTCGCCGACCTCTCGGCGAACAGCTCGGTCGTCATGAGGCCTTCGCTCCCTTTCCCATAGGCCTCGGTGTGGGAGGCAAATTTGAAGAGGAAGCGGAGCAGCTTGCCCGGCGATGCCATCGCCGGGATCGTGATGGCGGCGAACGTTCCCGCGCCTATCGCAATGTAGCTCAGCCGTTGCCGCCACGGGCGCGCCAACGCCATCGGGAGCACCAGTAGCGGCGCCACCGTGACCTTCGTCGCCATCGCCGCGCCCGCGAGCACCGCGAGGACGATCGGTCGCGTCCACGATGACGGCGAGGCCGGCGCCAGCGATTCCATCACCAGGACCGCGCCAAAGAGGAGAACGAGCGACGTCAACAGCGGCTCCGGTTTGACCAGGCGGAGGTCGAGGAACGGACGGACGGCGAGGAATGGGGTGAGCTGAAACAGCAGTGCCGCTGCCAGCGAGCCGGTGCTGCGAGCGATCGCCACGCCGCCACCGAGCAGCGAGAGTACGAAGAGGCTGGCGAGAACCGCGTTCATCGCCCCAAGGTAGACCTCGGGCCGGCGAAGAACGTCGTCCGGCAGCGCACCGCTGTTCGAAACGGCATGTACGACGTGGATTGTCGCCGCTCCGAGGAGCTGGACGGTCGTCCCCGGGTGATCGCTGTGCCAGGCTCCGTTTCCTGAGGCGATCAGCAGGCTGTTGAGCAGATACGCATAGGTCGGGTCGATGTTGGTGCGCAGCCAGAACGGCCCGCTCGCGGCCCGCATCGTCGCGAGCAACGGCACGGTCGCCAGCGGAAGGGCGGCAAGGAGAAACAGCACGGCTGCGGAGCGCATCCTGCGGATCGCTTCCTGACGAGGCGGCGGCGCCGGCTGGTCGGTCATGCCTTTCCCTCAGACGAACTTGAGCCGTGCGGCTGCAAACGCGACCATGCGCAGCAACAGCACGCCGTGGCGCCAGCGCCGGATGTTGGTCTCGCCGTAGGCGCGCTTGCCGTAGCGCACCGGCATGTCGACGATGCGCAGCGACAAGCGCGCGGCACCGAACAGCAGGTCGAAGTCGCCGAACGGGTCGAACTCGCCGAAGTAGCTGCGGGCACCGGCGATACGCTCGTAGTCCTCGCGCCACAGCACCTTGGTCCCGCACAGCGTGTCCTTGATCGGCTGCTCGAGCAGCCAGGAGAATGCCAGGCTGAAGAGACGGTTGCCGACGAGGTTGGCGAACCGCATCGCCTCACCCTCCATCGGGTAGACCAGCCGAACGCCGTTGACGAACTCCGCCCGACCCGTCACGAGGGCGTCGACGAACCGCGGCAGGTCCTCCGGCGGGACGGTGAGATCCGCGTCGAGGATCGCCACGATGTCGCCGGTGGCCTGCGCGAAACCGGTCCTGACGGCGTCGCCCTTGCCGTCGCCGGTCTGGCGCAGCAGCGTGCAGCGGCGCTCGGGGTGAGCGGCGGCAGTGCGCCGGATCGCCCCCCAGGTATCGTCCTGCGAGTGTCCCTCGACGAAGATCAGCTCCGTGCCGGCACCGATCTCCGGGACGCGCTCGAGGAGCGCCGCGACGTTCGCCTCCTCGTTTCTCGCCGGCACCACGACCGAAACGCTCGGCACCCTCGCCGGAGGCGTCATGGCGAGTGGCCGCGCGACGACGACGTGCGCCAGTGCCAGCAGCCGGAACGGCCAGAGGTGGGCGACCACGCGGTTGAGCAGGCCGGCGAGAAGCGGAATGCGGAGCGGGAGAAGAATCTCCGTGCGCGTCCGGACGACCTCGAAACCAGCGAGGTGCAGCAGGTTCCGGATGTCTTCCCGGTTCAGCCAACTGCCCGCGAGCGAAGGCCTCGCCAGGCGCAGCGTCCGCGCCAGGGCGAGCGGCGGCTGCCACGCCCGGTTGTAGAAGCTCAGCACCACCCTCGTCCGGCTGTGGCAGAGTCGGCGCAGCCGTTCGAGCCAGGCCTGCACGTCCCACAGCTCGTTGACCAGGTCCGTGGCCACGATCGCGTCGAACGTCTCGTCGAGGTCCAGCCGCTCGACGTCCGCCGTAATGAAGCGCAGCTCGGGATGCTTGCGGCGCGCCCGAGCGATCATCTCGGCCGTGAGATCGACGCCGACACCAACCGACGGCTGCAGCGCCGCCAGCAGGTCTCCCTCGCCGCAGCCCAACTCGAGCACGCGCTGGCCCGGGGCGACGAGATGCCGGAACGCCACCGCGAGGCGAGCGTGGTAGTAACCGCCGAGTCCCCGCCAGTGCGCGCTGGCGCGGGCCACATCGTCCCAGTACCGTGCCCGTTCCCCGCGGTACCGCTCGGCGGCACCCTCGACACGGGCGTTAGCTGCCGCGACCGCCGCCGTCTCCGCGCCGGCTGGCGGCGGGCTCGGCGACGATCCGGGCGTCACGTTCATCCGGCGGTTCCACCCGACGCGACTCCGAGCAGCCGGCAGACCTCCGCATCCAGTCCGGGTGGGCAGACGATCAGCCCACTGAACAAAGGTTCCTCCTGGTTGAAGCGCGGAGCGCCGCCCTCGACGGTTCGTACCGTGCAGCCTGCCGCCCGTGCGAGGGCCACGCCTGCCGCCACGTCCCACTCGTGCTTGGGCACCAACGTCCAGGTGGCGTCGGCGAGCCCGGCGGCCACGCACGCGAGCTTGAACGCCACCGACCCGGTCGGACGGACGGTGAACGCGGCGCCGGAGAACCGCTCCCACTGCCCCCGCTTCACCTCGCTCCGGCTCGCCAGCACCGTCGCCCCCGCCAGCGTGGTTGCGCTGCTGGGCGCGACCGCGCGGCCGTTGAGCGTCACGCCGAGGCCGATCGCGCCGACGAACAGTTGACCGGTCGTCGGGTTGAGGATGCCGCCCGCGATCGCCTCGCCGTCCTCGACCAGCCCGACGGAGACGCTCCACTCCGGGATGCCGGCGACGAACTCGCGGGTGCCGTCGAGCGGGTCGACAACCCAGACGCGGGACCGTTGCCGGCGCGACAGGTCGTCGGCGCTCTCCTCCGAGAGCCATCCCTCGCCCGGCAGCGGCAGCAATCGGTACAGCAGCGTGTCGATGGCGCGGTCGGTGGCCGTCACCGGGTCGTCGCCTTCCTTGAACTCCACGGCGCCGACCCCGGCCGGACGGTCGCGCAGCCACGCTGCGACCGCTTCCATCGCAGCGACGATCCGCGCGAGGTCGTGACCGTGTCTTGCCGCGCTGCCGCGCCCGGGATCGAGCCCCATCGCCCGCACCTCAACCCGCCTTGCCTTCCGCCGCGACGTAGCCGTGGCGCTCGAGGAACAGCACGATCTCCTGGGCCGCCTCCTCGGGTGTGAGCTCGGTCGTGTCGATGACCACCTCGGCGTCGAGCGGCGCCTCGTAAGGGTCCGAGATCCCTGTGAACTGCGGGAGCAGGCCGGCGCGCGCCTTGGCGTAGAGGCCCTTGCGGTCGCGCTGCTCGCAGACGTCGAGCGGCGTCGAGACGTGGACCAGCACAAAGCCGCCGGCCCGGTCCATCATTGCCCGCACCTGCTTGCGCACCGAGTCGTACGGCGCAATCGGCGCACAGATCGCGATCCCGCCGTTCTTGGTGATCTCGGAAGCGACGAAGCCGATGCGCCGAATGTTGATGTCGCGGTGCTCCTTCGAGAAGCCGAGCTCCGAGGAGAGGTGCTTGCGGACAATGTCGCCGTCGAGCAGGGTGACCGGGCGGCCGCCCAGCTCCATGAACTTGGTGAGGAGGACGCTGGCCACCGTCGACTTCCCGGCGCCCGACAGCCCGGTGAAGAACACCGTGAACCCTTGCCGGTGGCGTGGCGGATGGACGCGCCGCAGCTCCTCGACGACTTCCGGGAAGGAGAACCACGCAGGGATCTCCCGCCCCGCCGCCAGCCGGTCGGCGAGATCGTCGTCGCTCAGGTGCAGCGTCGGCTCGCCGGGCGGCAGCGACGCCGCGGGAATCCACGCGCCCTGCGACTCCACGTACGCCATCGGCGCGGCCGTCACGACCTCGATGCCGAGCCCTTCGCAGCGGCCCGGCGCCGCAGCGCCGGGCGCGAGGAGGAGGTGCGTGCACCCGTAGTTGCGCGCCACGATGGCGCGCAGGAGCGTCGCGTTCGCGCCTTGCGGGCGCGCCGCGAGCGGCAGCAGCGCCATCTTCGCGGTGTTCTGGGGGAACCGCACCATCGCCGCGCTGCAGCAGCGCACGAGCGAGAAGTGGTCCACGTCGGCGCTCGAGCCCTTGCCGGCGCTGACGTGGATCAGCAGGCTGGCCTGGGCGGCCTGCGCCGCCTGGATCGCCAAGGCATGCTCGGCGCGGTGGAGCGGACGCGCCGTCTGAAAGGCGATGACACGGCGCCAGCCGAGCCGGGCAAACTCGCGGCGCATCTCGGCGGGGGACAGGCGGGCGGCGGCGAAGTCGTAGTGCGCCGGCAGCCGCAGACCCGCGACCGGCCCGCCAACCAGCCAGCGGGCGTCACCGGGACCTGGCACCCCTTCGTCCGCCCAGATGTCGCGAACGTCGAGCGCCGCCAGCATCACGCCCTCGGCGTCGCGCAGCGCGAGCCGGCCGCCGGGCGCCAGCCGCTGCGCGACGGCCGGGGTCACGGCCAGCACGATCGGCACCGGCCACTGCGTGCCGTCGGCCAGTTGCTGCCGCGCCACCACGCCGTCGTGGTCTTCCCTCGTCATGAAGCCGGTCAGCGGCGAGAACGCGCCGGTGAGCAGCAGCTCGAGGTCGGAGAGCTGCTCCGGTGTGAGATCCCAGGACGGCCAAGCGCGCGACTCCTCCCGGAGCGCGCCTGCCGTCTCCTCGCCAACCACGAGATTGCGGAGTGTTCCGCCGTAGGGGGTGATCAGGTGTTCAGTCAAGTTCGTGCTCCTTTCCTCAGGTGGGACGCCGGACGGGGGAACGTGCCTCTCTCGCGACCACGAAGACCATGGCGAACAGGGCGCCGAGCACCGCGGCGAGTGCACCCTTGAGCACCGCCCCGCGCGGCTCGGCAGCGAGCGGCGCCACCGCCGGAGACGCCAGCCGGACATCCTCGATGCCGGACTCGGTGCGAGCCAGGACGGCCTGGTTGTGAGCCTTCGCGAGGGACGTGAACAGGTCACGCACGGCCACGAGGGTGCGGTCGACTCGGTTGAGCTCGGTGTCCCACTCGCCCTTGATCGCCGCGAGCTCGCGAGAGCGCGCGCGTGCCAGGATGCCGAGGTCGGTGGCGTTGGACTGCACGAGTGCTGCAGCGCCCGCGTCGCGCTCGGCGCGCAGTGCGGTCAGACCGGCCTCGTCCTTGACCAGCGCGCGCTGTTGCTCGTCGATGCTGCGCACCAGCTCGGCGGCGAGCGCGGCGAGCTGTTCGGCGCGCGGCTTGAGGGCGTCCGTCTCCATCCCCAGCCTCGCTGCGGTGCTCGCCAGCTCCGTGTACAGCGGGTTGACCTCCTCCGTCACCAGCGTCCGGCCCGTCAGGGTAGCCCAGTCGGCGGGCTTGCCCGCCTGCTGAGCCGCCGTTTGCCACACCGCATCATCGGACATCGCCTTGCGAACCGCGACGAGCGGCGGCGCGGCAGCAAGCTGGCGGCGTGCGGCGTCGAGCTCGAGGACCTTCTGCGCGCGCACGGCCGCCACGCGACCCGACTCGGCCCCGAGCTCGGTCAGCGACTGCCGCGCGGCGGCGAGTTGCGCCCGACGCGTCTCGAGGCCGTGCTCGCTCGCGTACTCGTCGAGGAGCCGGCTCGACTCGGCGCGGTACGACGCGACGGCGGCGTCGCCGCGCGCCTGGCGGGCGGTCGTCTCCCGGTCCCAGCGATCTGCAGCAGCGTCGTGTCGGGTGGAAAACCGCGCCACGAGGGCGAGCCTCTGGTCCTCGAGCGTACCGAGGCTCTTGCCCGCCTCGCCGAAGCGCGCGTCGACGAAGTCGATCATCGGCGAGGTTGCGCCGAGGGACAGCTCGCGGGTCTTCTCGAGGAACACCTGCGTCCAGGTGTTGGCGATCGCTGCCGCCTGCTCGCCGGTTGCACCGTAGGCGACGGCCTGCACCATCGGCGAGAGCGAGGTTTCCTCGGACTTGCGCGAGACGAAGATCCGGCTGTCGATCTCGATCCCCAGCCGCAGCGGTTCGTCGCGCCGGAGCATCCCCTGCTCGCGAAGACGCCGGTGCGTCTCGGCGATCACCGAGCCCGACTCGAGTAGCTTCTGATACCCGAGGAGGGTGAGCGTCGCCGGTTTGAGCTCCGACGAGAACTTCGGCGGCACGATCACCACCGTCGTGGCGCTCTCCCAGCGTCTCGGTACGGCCAGCACGACAACCGTGAGGGCCACCGCACCGGCCACCAGGGCGGCGCCCGCGATCAACCTCCAGCTCCGCATCAGGGTGCCGACCGTGTCGACCAGACCGAGCGGCGCCACGCCTGTCCGCTCGCCCCGCCCGGCTTCCCCGGCCCTTTCCGGCGCCCTCGGCACGCCGTCGTCCATCCTCGCCTCCTTACGCCGAACGCACGTGGCGTGCGTCCACCTCGACGTTGCGCACGCCGCTGATCACAGCGAGCAGCAGACGCACGCGGTCGCGCGCCGGCAGGTACCTCGTCACGACGCCCTCGAGCCCGGCCAGGGGGCCGCGCTCGACCCTCACGCGGCTGCCCTCCAGCGGTCTCTCGCGCACCGCCTTGACCTCGACCCAGCCGCGCTCGCCCTCCCGATCCCGCAGGGCGGCGATGACGTCGCCGTCGACGGCCGCCAGCTCGCTCCCGAAACGCACCACGCCGGCGGCGCCCGGGCAGTAGTTCACCGCGCCGAAGCTCTCTGTCAGCACAAAGCGGGCGAACACGTACGACGGGAACAGCGGCACCGGCCCGCGTGGCGCCCGGCGATGCCAGCGCGGCTCGAGCACGCGCGGGCAGTACACCTCGATGGAGCGCGCGGTGAGGGTCTCGATGACGGCCCTCTCCTGCTTCGGCTTGGTGCGAAGCAGGAACCAGAGCGGGCGGGGATCGCTGGGCGCGACGAGCACGGGAACGCTGAATCCTCGCATCCTTTTATCCGGAACCCCCGCCACGGTCAAGCAGCACAACGCAAGATGGGCGTTCCGGCCGCGATCCGGCGGCGATCCGCCGGCGTCGCGACGCCAATGCCGCTCCCGCCCCGCCAAGCGGGGCACTGACGTCGCAGGTTCTCCGGTGTTAGCCTGCAGTCATGAAGGTCTATCTCTCCCGCTGGGTGTGTCTCGACGTCGAATCGAACCTGACTCGGCTCGTCGCGGAGAGCCGCGAGGCAGCGGCCGGCGCCGATCTCGTCGTCTACCCGGAGAGCTTCCTGCACGGCTACACGCGGAGCCTGGACCCGCAGCGGGCGCGCGACTGCTTCGCCGCGGCCTCGCGGGAGCACCCGGCCGTGACGTTCGCCTTCGGGTCGTTCAGCGAGGAACGTCGCAATCGGATGACGCTGTGGCAGGGCGGAAGCGAGCGAGCGCGCTACGACAAGGTCCACCTGTTCGCCCCGAACGGCGAGCGCGAGCTGTGGGACGAGGGCGACCGCTACACCGCCGCGCGGATTGCCGGCTGGACGGTCGGTCTGATGAACTGCAACGACCTGCGCTTCCCCGAGCAGGCGCGGGCGTTGCGCCTGCAGGCGCGCTGCAACCTCCTGCTCGTCGTCGCCTGGTGGCCGTGGCGACGCGACCATGTCTGGCGGACGCTCCTGCGCGCTCGCGCCATCGAAAACGGGGTCTGGGCGATCGGCTGCTGTGTGGCGGCCTCGGAGCACCCCGGGGAACGCTTTGCGGGCGCCGGGAACCATGTCTTCGACCCCCATGGCGACCCGGTCCGGACTGTTGACGACCACTCGTACCTGCTCGAGCCCGGCCGTGCGGATGGGCTGATCGTCGACCCGGCCTCCGAGTACCGCGACATCGTCTCGGTCGATGTCGTCGACGTCGGCTGATCGGGCCCGAGCAGGAAGCGACGCTATACTCGGTGAACCTGGATACCGGTCAGTGAGCGCACCCGTCCTGAGCGTGGCCATCGCAACCGTCGGGCGTGCCGCCAAGCTGGAGCGGACGCTGCATGCGCTCTGCTCGCCGGCCCCCGGCACGCCGCCGTTCGAGGTCGTGGTGGTCGTCGACGGCGAAGACCCCGCGACCGAGGCCGTGCTCCGCGAGGAGCGTCCATTCCCGCTCCGCGCCGGCTCGCAGCCGTCTTCCGGCCCCGGCCCGGCGAGGAACCGCGCAGCCCGCGAGGCGACCGCCGAGCTCGTGGTGTTCCTCAACGACGACACCCGGCCCGACCCGGGCTGCATCGCCGCTCATCTGCGCGCCCAGCAACGTCATGGACCGTGCATGAGCGAAGGGCTCGTGGCCTGGGACCCGGAGCTCGAGATCACGCCGTACATGCAGTGGCTGGCGCCCGCCGGCCACCAGTTCAACTACGCGCGGCTCGCGCCGGGCCGTCCGATTCCCTGGGACGCCGTCTGGGCAACCAATCTCGCCCTGCCGCGGCGGTGGGTCCTCGACGAGCCTTTCGAGCCGGCCTTCCCGAGAGGTTGCCTCGAGGACACCGAGTGGTCCTTCCGGCAGCACCGGCGAGGCCGGCACGCGGTGTTCGTGCCCGAGTCCGTCGTCTACCACGATCACCGTTACGGCGGCCCCGCCGACTATCGCGGTCGGGCCAGGGAGTTCGGCGCGGCAGCGCGCTACGTCGTCCGCCGGCACCCCGGCCTCGCCTTCCGCTTCATCGTGCGGCCGCTGGCGGCGGCAGCCGCACGAGGCGCATCGCTCGCCCTGCCTTCCAGTCGACGCCGCGATCGGTTGTGGGACCTCGATTTCCGGCTCAACTACCTGGCCGGTCTGCTGGGCCCGCGCCTCCCTTCCCGGTGGTAGCGCCGCGGCCCGCCTGCGGCGGCGCTCCTACAGGAGGCCGCGAACCCGCTTGGCCAGACTATCGGTGCCGCCGACGGCTGCGTTGAGCATCACCACCCGCGTGCCCGCGAACAGACGCTCATGGAGCGACCGCAGCAGATCCGTCCGCGCCGCGTCGAGCCCGGCGAGGTGGGGGTTGAGGAACGGCACGCCCTTGCCGACGCCGCCCGGCAACTGGCCGGAGGCGAGCTGCCGCGCTGCCTCGCGCGGCTGCAGCTCGGAGACGAGCGGCAGCACCGGGTCCTTGGCGAGCAGGACGCAGAGACGCGGCGCGGTGCGTCGTGCGTGGCGCTTCGCGGCGCCGAGCCAGTACGGGTCGAGGACGATGCGGCCGTCGCGCGACGCCTCGATGCAGGCCGCGGCGCCGCGGTCGAGCGGGCAGGTGTCGTCGGGGTGGTCGACGTGGCAGCCGTCACGGCTGGTCACCACGTTCTCGAGCTTCGAGCGATCGAGCAGCTTCTCGATCTCGGGGAGCTTGGCCACCCACTTCGCCTTAAGGTAGAGCTTGCGCTCGACGAGGTCGGCCAGCGGACCGCCACCGCCGAAGCGGACCAGCACCGCGTCGCTGCCGACCAGCTTGACACCGTCTTCGCGCAGGAGCGAGGCGAGCAGCCCGGTCCGCCCCGAGCCCGGACCGCCCCACAGCAGCACGCCGCTGCCGTCGATGTCGAGCGCGGCGCAGTGGGCGAGCAGCGCACCGGACGAGCGCTGCGCCGCCTCGGCGGCGAGCTGCAGCGCCAGCGAGCGCACCTGGCCGTAGTACGCGGTGTTGAAGACGAAGCCGGTCGAGGTCTCGAGCGAGACCATCGCCGAGGGCTCGCGGCCGGGGACGTCCTTGACCGCGTAGATGACGGCATGCGGCTCGAGGTCGCCCTCGAGCGGCGCCGGGTAGAAGTTCTCCTGATAGAAGTCGGCGAGATGCGGCGACGAGGTCCGTAGCTGCACCACGATCCCGGCCACCGCCGCGTTCCACTCGAAGTAGGCATCGGCCGGGAGGTGCGACTCGCACTCGGCGAGCAGCGCGTTGCGCGTCTCCAACCCCGAGACGACACGCGTCTCGACGTAGCCGGTGACCTTGGTGCTGACGTTGTTGAGCGCGCGCGGGCGCAGGCGGCGCGGCTCCTCGAGGCGGGCCAGCGCCCGCTCGATGCGCCTGGTCCCCTCCTCGAGCCGGTCCATCGAAGTGGCGAACGAGATGCGGATGTGCTCGTCGGTGCCGAACGCCTCACCGGGGACGGCGGCGACGTGCGCCTCCTTGAGCAGGTAGTACGAGAGCCCGTACGTGTTGCGGATCGGCGCGCCCTGGAACTCGCGGTCGAGGTAGCGCGACACGTTGGGCATGACGTAGAACGCACCGGCCGGCGACGCGCACGACACGTCGGGCAGCGCGCGCAGGCGGTAGACCACGAAGTTGCGGCGGCGCTCGAACTCCTGGCGCATCCGCTCGATCTCCATGGCGCACTCCGTCAGCGCCACCACCGCCGCCTTCTGGACGAACGAGGTGGCGTTGGAGGTGTTGTGC
The DNA here is from genome assembly GCA_963725705.1 of uncultured Acidobacteriota bacterium. Taxonomy (GTDB): domain Bacteria; phylum Acidobacteriota; class Thermoanaerobaculia; order Thermoanaerobaculales; family Thermoanaerobaculaceae; genus CAVRZJ01. The sequence continues at coordinate 34,401 of CAVRZJ010000007.1, forward strand.
GACTGCACCTTGGAGCAGGCGGCGATGATCTCGCGCGGGCCGGCCGCGTAGCCGAGCCGCCACCCGGTCATCGCGAACGCCTTGGAGAACCCGTTGACGACGATCGTCAACTTCTTGATCTTCTCGTTGAGCGAGGCGATCGAGGTGTAGCGCTTGCCGTCGTAGAGCAGCTTCTCGTAGATCTCGTCGGCGACCACCCAGATCTGCTCGCGCACGCACACCTCGGCGATCGCCTCGAGCTCCTCGCGCGAGTAGGCGGCGCCGGTCGGGTTGCACGGGTAGTTGAGGATCAGCGCCTTGGTGTTCGGGGTGATCGCGCCGGCGAGCTCGCGGGCGGAGAGGCGGAAGCCGTCCTCCTCGCGGGTCGGCACGAACACCGGGTTGGCGCCGCACAGCTTGACCTGGTCGGGGTACGAAACCCAGTACGGCGCCGGGATGAGCACGTCGTCCCCCGGCTCGTAGAGCGACTGGGCGATGTTGAACAGCGAGTTCTTGGCGCCGACCGAGACGATCACCTCGTCGGGCGAGAAGCGGACGCCGTTCTCGCGCTCGAGCTTCTCGCAGATCGCCTGCTTGAGGTCGGGGATGCCGTCGTTGGCCACGTACTTGGTGAAGTTCGCATCGATCGCCGCCTTGCAGGCGCGCTTGACCACCTCGGGGGTCGGGAAGTCGGGCTCGCCGGCGGAGAAGTCGACGACGTCGATCCCCTGCGCCTTCATCGCCTGCGCGCGCGCCGAGATGCGCAACGTCGGGGAGAGCGCGATGCGGTTGACGCGCTCGCTTAACACCGCCCCCTCCCGCCCACCCCGGGGACCGGGGACCGGGAACCGGGGACCGGAACTACTCTGAGGGCACGACGGGATGCCATGACTACGCCTCGTCCTTGCCCTTGCCGCGCTTCAGGAGGTCGGCGAGCTTGAGGCCGGTGAGGGACTCGACGACGGTGGGGAGCTGCGCGATCACCGACGCGACCTGGCCGGTCAGCTTGGGAGCGCCGTCGACGTCGCCGACCATGATGATCTTGTCCACCTTGGAGAGCGGCTCGGAGACCGCTCTGGCGAGCTCGGGGAGCTGCTTGATCACCATCTCGGCGAGCGCCGCGTCGGTGTACTCCTTCCACGCCGCGGCCTTCTGGCGCATCGCGTCGGCCTCGGCCTTGCCGCGCAAGGTCGCGGCCTCGGCCTCCGACGAGCCGATCAGCCGGATCCCCGCCGCCTTGCCCTTGGCGTCGAGCTCCTTCTTGTACGCGTCGGCGTCAGCCTCGAGGCGGGCCTGGAACTGCATCGCCTCCGCCGGCCGCTTGACGGTCGCCTCGAGCTCCTTCTCGCGCCGCGAGATCTCCAGCTCCTCGACCTTGGCGGCCAGCTCCTTCTCGGCGAGCCGCACGCCGTACTCCTGGCGCTTGAGCTCCTCGGCGAGCTTGGCCTTCTCGAGGTCGTACGCCACGTCCGCCTGGGCGCGTTTGACGTTCACCGACGCCTGGAAGTCGGCGCGCTGCACTTCGAAGTCACGGGTCGCCTTGGCCAGCTCGGCCTCGGCACCGAGTCGGGCGATGTCGCCCTCCTTGCGGTACTCGGAGGCGCGGATGGTGGCGTCGCGGTCGGCCTCCGCCTGAGCCAGCGCCGCGTCGCGCTTGACCTCGGCGATGCGGCGGGCGCCGAGAGACGACAGATACCCCTGCGCGTCCGAGATGTCCTTGAGGGAGAACGCGAGCAGCTCGAGGCCGAGCCGGTTGAAGTCCTCGACCGCGGCATCGCGGACCCGTCGGGCGAAGGCGTCGCGGTCGGTGGAGATCTCCTCGACGGACATGGTGCCGAGAGCGGCCCGCATGTGGCCCTCGAGCACCTCCTGCGCCGTGGAGGTGATGCCGCTCGAACCCTTCGAGAGGAAGTTCTCGACGGCGCGGTGGAGCAGCGTCTCGTCGGTGGAGACCTTGACCTGGCCGTACGCCTCCGCGGAGATGATCACACCCTGGGCGGTGAGCACCTCCGGGCAGCGAACGGAGATCGAGAACACCTCGATCGGCAAAGTGTCGACGCTCTCCACGAACGGCCGCACGAAAGTGCCGCCGCCGACCTGCAGGCGGTAGCCGACCTGGCGCCTGCCGCCGCCGGGCTCCGGCACCGTCGAGGTCCGGCCGGAGATCACGAGCACCTGATTGGGCCCGACCTTGCGGTAGTTGAACAGCCAGAGGCCGACAAAGAGAAAGACGACAACAGCTATGCAGGCGACGATGATCCAGGAGAGCAACGTCATGGCTACCTCCGCCGCCATTCCCCAACATGCTCGGGGTCCGGCGGATGCGTTACGTTACGCCAAGTTCCGTGACGGTACAAGCTCGCCGCCAGACCGGACGGCGAACGTGCGTTCTGCCTCGTCGGGCGAGGGTACACGCCCGGTGCCACAACGGCCTCCGGCCGCCTTACCCCTGCAGACCGCCGACCTGCGACTCGTCCTTCGGATGTTCCCCCGGTCCGTGATCTCGACTATCATGGCCAGGGAATAAGCCGCGTCTCACCACCGACCGCGGACCGCCACCGTGCTTGACAGCAGCGTCCGCCTTTGCTGAGGAGGCAGTCGATGCGCATTTCGTGTCGCCATGGGCGCCCGTTTGTAGCTGGAACGATGTCAGTAGCGATGCTGCTTGTCGAGATCGCGCTGCCCCCGGCGGCGCAGGGAGCGGTGACGTCGCCCGGTGTCGTCGTCTCCAATCCGAATGTGCTCCCTCCGCCCGGTGATCAGTTCGGCTGGGTCGATCATCCATGCACCGATCAGGTGCGTTTCGAAGCCAACTGGTTGCTGCCCACCGGTGAGACGTTCATCGGCACGGCGGTGCTCGCCAACTCCATGATGGTCTCCGAGTTCGGAACGCCGGTGATGCGCACCGAGGGCAGCGACGTGATCACCACCTTCGACGCCACGCTCGACGCCACCGTGACCACGCTGTTCGGCGAGGTGCAGAGCCATCCGCTCCACGTGCTCCTGCCCGGCGAGATGTCGGTCCGCCTGGTCGGCAAGGCGGGCAAGGTTACCGGTGCGTTCCTCGTCGTTGTCGAGGATATGACGTTTTCGAGCAACGCCTTTCTCGTCAGGCTCGACCCCACGAGAACCTCTCGAGGCGTAATCGCCGTGACCGCGCTTGCCGGCGGCCAGTACGCCATCGAGTGCGGCGTCGACGTCTACTCGATGTTCTCGGCCAACCCCGGCGCCGACCCGCCGCAGTGGTTACCGCTTTGCCCCGACAGCTATGCACCGACGCACTACGAGCTGCTCGCCGCAGCGTGCCCAACCGCAGGAACGCTATTCGCGGAGTTCTCCTACTCGCCCGCGACCCCCGCCAACAGCAAGGAGGTGGCGTTTACCGACGAGTCGACCGGCGGGGCGACGTCGTGGACGTGGACGTTCGGCGACGGCACGGGGAGCAGCGAGCGCAACCCGAGCCACGTCTACGCCGCCCCCGGGTTCTACCCCGTGCGTCTGGTCGTGACCAACGGCGCCGCGGCCAGCTCCAAGTCGAGCGCTATCCGCATCGGGCCGTTGTGGGGCCACGGCGGTCCGCGGCCGCGCCGGGCGCTGCACGGCGTGCCGCTCACCGGGACACCGCACCCCGTGCCGCGCCCGTAGGACCCGCGCAGCGCCGGCATCGCCGTCGGCCTCAGCCTGGCGGGCTCGCGAGCCTATACTCCCCGTCGATGAGAGAGTCGGACGGGCTGGAGCTTTGGCTGGTAAGGCACGGCGAGACCACGCACAGCCGCGACGGCCTGCTGGCGGGATGGGCCGACGTGCCGCTCACCGAGGTCGGGGTCGAGCAGGCGCGTTCGGTCAGGCCTCTGCTCGCCGGCGAGCGCTTCACGGACGTGTGGTCCTCGGACCTTTCGCGAGCGCGCCGTACGGCGCAGCTCGCGTGGGGCAACGCCACGCTCGACCAGCAGCTCCGCGAGATCAACTTCGGACAGCTCGAGGGGCTGCCCTGGGCGACCCTGGACGAGGTCTACAAGAAGTCGCTCGCGGCGTTCTCGGGTTTCGCACCGCCGGGGGGCGAGACGATCGAGGCGATGCGCGAGAGGGTCAAGGCCTTCCTCGCCGACCTCGCGCCGGGACGTCACCTGATCTTCACGCACGGCGGCGTCATCCGCGCCCTCACGCGGGAGGTGGGCGAGGACAGCTTCCTGCCGACCGGCAGCGTTGCCGCCCTCGACTGGGAGGCGCGGAAGCTCCTGTTCATCCGCAAGCAGGACGGCGCCCGCTCCCCGTTCGACAACCCCTCAATCCCGCGCTGATTCGCGATCGAGCGCGAGCAGCAGCACGTCGCGGTAGGCGACCTTGTGGAAACCTGTGAAGCCGACGTGCACACCGGCAAGCGTCTCGACGGCGGACGTGGGCCGTGGACCGTGGGCCGCGGGCGGACCCGTCAGAGGTCGATGGAGGAGAACATCCCCTCGGCGACCCAGGAGCGGAACGCCTTGAAGATCTCGTCCTCGCGCCGCCGCTCGCGGATGCCGGCGCCCGCGACCGCCACCGCCTCACCGAGCGGCGCTCCCGTCGACAGCGCCTCGAGCAGCGCGTGCTCCGGCCGCGACAGCTCGAGCCTGAGCACGGTGTAGTGCTGCCGGTAGACCACCACCCGGCTGGCGCGCCGCACCGGCACTGGCGCCGGCTCCTGGCGCCGCGCTGCGTCGAGCCAACGCACCACCGGATAACTGAACGTCAGCAGTCGGAACGCCGTGATCGGACGCAGCCGAGCCTCAGGCCAGCGTTCGGGCGGCACCGCGCGCACCAGCTCGGGGGCCAGCACCGGCGACTCCTCGGCGTCGAACACCTCCGTGATCGCCAGCTCCAGGCGCGCCAACTCGTGGAGGAACGCCGCGTGCGGGCGGCCCTTCTGCCCCGCTAGGAAGCGCGGCAGGTGGTCGCCCAGCCGGTTGAGCGTGTAGCTGCGCGAGGGGTGCTCCTGGACGTAGTCCTCGACGAGCTCTGCGAACGACTCCTCGCCGAGGTAGTGGCGCAGCGCCGGGTAGTCGGCCTCGAGCGACTCCACCATGCGCAGCAGGTACATGCCGTGGTAGATGTCGACCCGTTCGGCGGCGGTGAGGGAGTGCGAAGGCCGCACGAGCCTCGCCAGATCCTCCGCGGCCAGCTCCTTGGCGGCCGCCTCGGAGGCGATCGCTTCCTCGACGTCGCCGGGGTGGACGATCACCGCCTGGAGCCAGCGCTGCACCCGGTCGAGGGCAAACTCGGAGGGCGCTGCCGCAACCCCGGGCTCCCCGGCCAGGCGCAGCGTCGAGGTGCGCTGCACGGCCGGCCGGCGCCGGTGCAGCTTGAGCTGCCGCCCGAAGACCGCCGCCTCGCTGCGCTGCTCCTCATGCGGCACGGGCCGCCTCCGCATCGCGCCACACCCGCGCCTTGAGCACCTCCTGGTGGACGACCTCGAACGGCGGGATGTCGGCGTCCCACTCGAGCAGGGTCGCGCGCAGTCCGACGTGGCGGAGCGTGTGGCCGTAGAGCTGCCACACCGGGTCGACGACGTGGTCGGAGTGGGTGTCGAGGATGTGCGTCCCCTTGTGGGTGTGGCCGGCGAGATGGTACTGGCAGACGCGCTCCCCCGGGATCGCGTCGATGTAGGCGTAGGGGTCGTAGCCGTGGTTGAACGCCGACACGTAGACGTTGTTGACGTCGAACAGCAGGCCACAATCGGCCGCCTCCGCCATGCGCGCGATGAACTCCCACTCTGGCATCGACGACGGCGTGAACTCCAGATACGTCGAGGGGTTTTCGAGCACCAGGGGTCGCTCCAGGACGTCCTGGATGATGCGGATGCGCTCGACGGTGTGCCGCAGCGACTCCTCGGTGTATGGCAGCGGCAGCAGATCGTGGGTGTTGCGGCCGAGCACACCCGTCCAGCAGACGTGGTCGGAGACCCACAGAGCTCGGGTGCGGGCAGCCAGCGCCTTGACCCTGGCCAGATAGGCGAAGTCGACGGGATCCGTGCTCCCCACCGACATCGAGACGCCGTGCATCACCACCCGGTAGTGCTCGGCGATCTGGTCGAGGATGAACAGCGGGCGCCCGCCGGTATCCAGGAAGTTCTCGGTCAGCACCTCGAAGAAGCCGATCTGCGGCCGCTCGCCGAGGATGTGCGCGAAGTGGCTGGTCCGCAGGCCGATGCCGAGCCCGAGATCGGGCAGGCCCCAGCGATTGTCAGGCATGTCGCCTCCCTGCCGAGCAGGGGCCTGGGACGCGCCCTGGCCCCTGCTCGCGCTCGATCCCGCTACGCCTGCTCGTGCTGCACCGGAACCGCGCAGCCGCCCTTGCCCTTGCACGAGTTCTTGCCCGCGCAGCCGTTGTCGCCGCTCTTGCAGCCGCCCAGGCTCTTGCAGTCGTTCATGCCCTTGCAGCCGTGACGGGCGTCCGCCGATGCGCAGCCGCCCTTGCCCTTGCACGAGTTCTTGCCCGCGCAACCGTTGTCGCCGCTCTTGCAGTTGCCCTTCCCCTTGCACGAGTTCATACCCTTGCAGGCATGCCGATCGGCGGCCTTGGCCGCGTCCTGGGCGGAGGCGGTCTTGCCGCTGCACCCGTCCTTGCTGCTACACGAGTTGTGCGCGATCGCTGTGTTGACCGTCCGGGCCTGTGACGGCGTCACCCCACCGAACCCGGCGAGCATGCCGGCGACCGCGGCGTTGACGAGTAATTTCCTGGCTCTGCTGCTCATCGCTTTCTCCCCTTTCTCTCGGGCTGATTTCTATAATCAGCCTCAATTGCATCCTGATTCCCGATTTGCCGCTACGCGCGCGGTGGTTTCACCGAGGCGGCGCGCCGCCGACCCGTCGCCCAAACAGACGACCGGCAAGGCGGTCGAGGCTGACCGCGCCGGCGCCGTGGACGATCAGCCAGAGCAGGAACAGCAGGAAGACGAACGACGCCACGTCGGTCGGCGAGGCCTCGCTGGCGCTTCCCCACGAGGCGATGAACTCCTGCCGGTCGGCAGTGAGCAGCGCCACCGCCATGCTGCCGGCTAGGAGCGTGGCGCTCGCGCGGGTGAGCAACCCGACGAGCAGCAACGCGCCGCCGACCACCTCGAGGCCGGCAATGAACGCCGCGTTGGCGCGGGCGAACGGGATGCCGACGCCGGCGAAGAACTCCACCGTGCGCTCGAAGTTGTGCCACTTCCCCGTCCCGGTGTGCAGGTAACCGAGGCCGATGGTGACCCGCGTCGCCAGCGGCGGCAGGAACGCGAGGGCGTCGAGTAACCTGCGGGACAGCCGCAGCGATGCGGTAACGAGGGCCGAGATGGACATGGTCGCTCCTTTCGGTCGTGTTAGGGCTACGTCTGATTCGTGGTCTCATTTGCCGTCACCGCACCCGAGGTTTCACTGTGACGGCGTGCTTCAGGGAAAACCGGGGCGGTCGCCCGCACACCTCGCTTGCGCCGGTCAGGTACAAGCTCTATGCTCACCGTTGGGCGCCGATGCGCCCGCGAGGTCTGCATGGCTCAAGGCCCTTACGATCCTGACGTTTACCGGCGCTTCGCCGAGAATCTGCGCGGCGCGCTCGACGGCCCCAACATCGAGCACGTCTCGATGGGTACGCTGAAGAAGAAGGCGTACAAGACCGCAGTCATCACCGCCAACGGCTCGCCGCTGTGGTTCTCCGCGATCTCCTCGCGCATGGCCGCCAAGACCGTCTACCTCGGCGGTTCCCCCGAGATCGTCCTGCCGAGGGCGTCGGCCGAGCAGCTCGCCATCGTCGAGAAGGCGCCCGACCAGCTCCACAAGGTGCTGCAGCTCATGCGCACCATGCCGTTCGTCCACATCCGCCGGCAGATGGGCGACAACGGCGAGTTCAACCCGATCTGCAACCTCTACGTCTGCGTCGCCGACCTCAAGAACTACCGCCTCGCCTACGAGTGGGCGTGCACCATGGGCGAGGTCAAGCGCAAGCGCCCCGGGCCCGAGTTCACCATGATCGACATTCCGCAGGAGCATCAACTGCGAATGCAGATCCTCACCATCCCGGAGCACGACATCAACATCGCGCTCGGCTCCGACTACACCGGCGAGTGCAAAAAGGGGTTCCTGCGCCAGTCGATGTTCCGCGCCGACCAACGCGGCATGCTCGGGCTGCACGCCGGCACCAAGATCGTGCGCGCCCGCGACCGCGCCACGGGCAAGGTCAAGAGTTACGCGGTGTTCATGTTCGGCCTCACCGCCACCGGCAAGTCGACGTGGTCGTGCCACCAGCTCGGCCTCGACAGCGACGCCGGCGAAGGCACCTGGGTGAGCCAGGACGACATCGTCTGGCTGCGCCGCGACGGGTCGTCGTACGGCACCGAGCAGAACTACTACGTCAAGACCGACGTCACGCTCCAGATGCAGGAAGCGATGTACCGCGCCCTCGCGCACAAGTCGGCGCTGCTCGAGAACGTCATGATCAACGGCAAGGGCGAGATCGACTTCACCGACGAACGCTTGGGCGAGAACGGCCGCGGCGTGCTCGACCGCACCCAGCTCAAGGTCAGACGCAACGGCAAGATGGTCTCCATCTGCGCCGACTCGATCAACACCGCGAACCTCGAGGAGGTCGACGGCATCGTCTTCGCGTTCATCACCCGCCGCGGCACGATCATGCCGTTCGCTCAGCGCCTGACCCCCGAGCAGGGCGTGCTGGCCTATCTGTGGGGCGAGTCCACCCACTCGTTCGCTACCGTCCCGGCGAAGGCCGGCGAGAGCGTGCGGATCGTCGGCATGGACGACTTCATCATCGGTGCGCAGGGGCGCAAGGTGAACGCGTTTCACGACATCGTCATGGATCTGGTGGCCCGCTACCCCGGCAAGGTGCACTTCTTCCAGTACAACACCGGCGGCATGGGCGAGATCATCGACATCGACAAGAGCACCGGCAAGAAGACCCTCGTCCGCAAGGTGCAGCGCGTCCCGATCGACCTGATGGCGGCGCTGCAGCGCGGCGACCTGCGCGGCACCAACGAGTACCAGAGGGGCCGCCTCGGCACCGAGTACGTGGTCACGTGCGAGGGCGCCGACCTGGCGGCGTACGACCCCAGAAACTTCTACTCCGAGCAGCAGGTCGAGGCGTACGTGGCGGATCTGGTGGACGGCCGGCGGAAGTTCACCGAGGAGATCGCCGCGCAGGGTCTGCGCAAGGACATCCGCGAGCTGGCGCACAAGGAGCTCGACGCGATGGAGGGCAAGCGCGCCAAGGTCGAGCCGTGGGCGCCCGCCGACGAGGCGGCGCAAACCGCCGCCGAGGACCGCGACCCCCGCTCCCGCTGGATCTCCCCGTGGGAGCCCCGCCGCCCATCGGTGAGCCTGTTCCCCCAGCCTGCAGGCCGTAGCCGGCGCTGAGCCTCCGGCATTCGCTTCGATGATCGGGGCGCCGGGGTGAGGGCGCCACGCACGGTGGCCTCGTTGCACCCTTGACAATCTGTATACCGTATTGTATACAGCGAACCATGGAGATCGAGCTCACGCTCACCGTCGACTGGAGCACCGCGGAGCCGGTCTACGAGCAGATCGCCCGACAGATCCGCGCCCAGATCGCCGCCGGGGACCTGCGGCCGGGCCGTCCGTTGCCGGCGGTGCGCACCATCGCCTCGGATCTCGGCGTGAACCTCAACACGGTGGCCAGGGCGTATCGGCTGCTTGCCGATCAGGGTTTCGTCCTGATCCGCGACCGGGCAGGCGCCGAGGTCGTCGCGCCCGCCTCGACGCCGGACCCGTCCTCGCTCGGGCCGCTCTGGCAGGAGCTCCGCGAGGTGCTGCTGAAGCTCCGGCAGGCCGGTGTGGCGGCCGACGAGATTCGTCGCGCGGTTGCTGCCACGGTGCCGCCGGCCGACGCCGAGACCCACTGAAGAAAGGGAGATGCCCCGATGTCCCCACTACCGTTGTTCGCGATCGTGCTGGCCGAGAACGGACTCGTCGGCGCGGTGTACCTCCTCTACCCGTGGATAGCCCGCAAAGGGCTGCTGTTCGGCGTCTACGTCGGCGAGGAGGTGTTCGACTCCGCGGCGGCGCGCGCGCTCACGCGCCGGTGGTACCTCGGCATGGGGATCGCGCTGGCGTCCGGCATCGTCGTCGGCGCCGCGCTGGTGCTCGCGACCGTGAGCCCGTTTGCCCTGGTCGTGCCGATGATCCTGCAGGCGGTGGGCTTCATCGGTCTGTACCTGTGGGCCTATCGGCAGGCGCGCCGCCTCGCCCCCGCCGGACCGCCGCCCGCCGCGGTAGCGCCATTGGTGGCCACGCCGCCGCCCAGCCCACTCCTGCCGGCGCTGGCGATCGCGGTCGGCGTCGCCTGTGGCGCCTTCGCGATCGCCTACGCCTGGACGCACTACGACGACGCTGCCCGCGAGCGTGCCGACCCACTTCGGCTTCTCCGGCGCGCCCGACGCCTGGCAGCCGAAGTCGATCGCCACCGTGATGCTGCTGCCGGCGCTGATCCTCGTCCTGGGGATCGGCCTCGGCGGCGTGGCCTGGCTGACGGCGCACGCCAAGCGCGGGCTGCGCCGCTTCGACAGAGGCGCCTCGCTTGCGGCGCAGATGCGATTCCGCACCGCGATGACGCGCTTCCTGTGCGGCCTGACGGTCTTTGCCGCCGTGATGCTCACCACCATGTCGGTGTCGATCATCCAGGTCGGACTCGGCCGCGCTCCCGCGCTCGGCCGGTGGGAGATGGGGCTCACCGGCCTGCTCTTGCTGTGGGCGATCGGCGGCACCGTGTACCTGTCGGTGCGCTACGGCCAGGGCGGCTCGAGGCTCGAGAGCGCCACCGCCGCGACACCGCTGACCAACGGGCTCGCCGACAACCGCCACTGGGTGCTCGGGATGTTCTACGTCAACCGCGACGACCCGTCGATCCTGGTCGAACGCCGCTTCGGCCTGGGCTACACGCCCAACTTCGGAAACTGGAAGGCAGTGGTCCTCCTCGTCGCCTTCCTCGGGGCGATCTTCGGCCTGATCATCGTTGCCGGGGTGACGCACTGACGTCGCGCACTGCGAAAGGAGCTGTCATGCGAGCGGTTCGAGTGTTCGCGTCGCTTCTCACGGTCATCATGCCGGTCGCCGCGATTGCCGGGGAGACCCCGGCGCCGCCGACGTCGGTCGTCGGCCACTACGAGGGCGCGATCGCCATCATGGGGACGGAGCTGGCGATCACGGTCGATTTCGCGAGCGGCCCCGAGGGGCTCGCCGCCACTATCGACATCCCCCGAGCAGGGAGCCACGGCGATGCCGCTGTCCAACGTCGGCTACCGGCCGCCGCGGGTGCACTTCGAGCTGCCGGCCGGGCCCGGCCTCGCGACGTTCGACGGCGAGGCGAAGGGTGACGAGATCGCCGGCCGGTTCACGCAGGGCGGCGCGGCCGGGGAGTTCCACATCCGCAGGCAGGCGCTGGGCGTCCTCGTGGCACCGGCCGCCTCGGCTCCCCCGCCCTATCGCGAGGAGGAGGTGACCTTCACCAGCCCGGACGGCACGTTCGCCGGGACGCTGACCATCCCGCCGGGCAGCGGATCGCACCCGGCCGTGCTGCTGATCACCGGCAGCGGACCGCAGAACCGCGACGAGGAGCTCTTTGGGTTCAAGCCGTTCCGTCTGATCGCCGACCACCTCACCCGCAACGGCATCGTCGTGCTGCGCTGCGACGATCGCGGCGTCGGCGGCACCACGGCCAAGCGCGACGGGGTGACGACCGCGGACTTCGCCGACGACGCCCTCGCCGGCGTGGCCTTCCTCAAGACGCGACCCGAGGTCGATGCCAAGCGGATCGGCCTGCTCGGCCACAGCGAGGGCGGCGTCGTCGCCCCGATGGCCGCGGCGCGGTCGACCGACGTGTCGTTCATCGTGCTGATGTCGGGGATGGGTGTGAGCGGCGAGCGCATCCTCCTCGACCAGGCCGAGCTGATCGGCCGCGCCGCCGGCGTCTCCGAGGCCGACGTGGTCGCCGAGGCCGCGCTCCAGAAGCGGATATTCCAGGCGGCGCGCAGCGGCTCGGGGTGGGACGAGGTCACGGCAGCGGCCCGCGTGCTCGCCATCGGGAAGCTCCAGGCGCTGCCGGTCGAGCAGCGGAGGGCGATCGGCGACCTCGGCGCCTATGCCGACCGGGCGATCGCCGGCCAGCTCGCCATGGCGAGAACCCCTTGGTTCACGTTCTTCATCGACTACGACCCGGCCGCCGACCTAGCAAAGGTCCGCTGCCCGGTGCTCGCGCTGTTCGGCGAGAAGGACCTTCAGGTCCCGGCGGCGGCGAACCGCAAGGCGCTCGCCGAGGCGCTGGCGCGCGGCGGCAACCGTGACGTCACCGTCAAGGTCGTCGCCGGCGCGAATCACCTCTACCAGCAGGCGGGCAGCGGCTCGCCGAACGAATACCCAACGCTCAAGAAGGAGTTCGTGCCGGGTTTCCTCGAAACGATCTCGGGGTGGATCAAGGTGAGAACCGGCCTCGCGGGATAGCGCCCGCGTCCGACCGGCGTGTCTGGCATGGGGGACAATGCTCCCCGATGGAACCCCGAGTGGTGCTTTCCCTGCCGCGCGCGCTGGGCGGAGGCGGCGGCGCAGCGGCGGTCGCCCCCGCCGCCATCCTCTGGCAGCGCGGCGCCGAGGCGTGCATCGAGACCGGCGGCAGGACAGCGCCGGTCGGCGACCTGCCGACCGCACTTGCGGGAGCACTCCGCGAGCTTCGGCCCCGGAACTCGCGCGGTCGGCTACTTCTCCTACGAGTACGCCGGGGTCCTCGATCCGTCGATGAGCCACCCGCCAGGGCTGCGCGCGCTGCCCGACGCCTGGTGGGCGGTGCTTCCGGAGAGACTCCGCCGCCGTCCTGTGACGGTCGGCAGGTGGAAGGCGCCGCCAGGCGGCGCGCCGCTCGCGACGAGCCTCGATGACCGCGAGTTCCGGGCGGGCGTCGCGGCGGTGCGCGCGGCGATCGCGGCCGGCGACTACTTTCAGGTCAACCTCACCCGCCGGTGGACCACGGAGATCGCCGGCTCGCCGCTTGCGCTGTTCCGCGACCTCTGCGGCGCCTCGCCGCCACGATTCGCGGCGTACCTCGAGGACCGCGCCCAGGGGTGGGCGGTGGCGTGCTTGTCCCCGGAGCTTCTTCTCCGCCGGAGAAACGACCGGGTGCAGACCCGGCCGATCAAGGGGACGCGACCGCGCGGCGGAAAGGCGCCCGCCGCCGTCGCCGCCGCACTCAGACGGAGCGCCAAGGATACCGCCGAGCTCGCCATGATCGTCGACGTCGAGCGCAACGACCTCAACCGGGTGTGCCGCCCTGGCTCGGTCCGCGTCCTCCGCCGGGCGGCGGGGGTGGCGACACGCGACGTCGTCCACCTCGAGTCGTGGATCGAGGGTCGCCTCGACGGCGATGTCACGCTCCGCGACCTGCTCGCCGCCGTGCTCCCCGGCGGCAGCGTCACCGGCGCCCCGAAGATCGCGGCCTGCCGGGCGATCGCTCGCCTCGAGCCGGTCCCGAGGTCGGTGTATTGCGGCGCCCTCGGCGAGTTGCGCGCCGACGGCGACGTGACGCTCGCGCTGCCAATCCGTACCGGCTACGCTGTCGGGGGCGCGCTCCACTACCACGCCGGCTGCGGGATCGTCTGGGATTCCGACGCTGCCGCCGAGGAGCGGGAGAGCCGAGCGAAGGCGAGGAGTTGGTTCGCCGCGCTGGAGGGTGAGTGAGACAACCGCGCTGGGTGCTGCTGGGAGGACGCGTACGGCCGGCCAGCGCGGCGCGCGTCGAGATGTGGTCCCCGGCTGTGCGCTGGGGGGCCGGCCTGTACGAGACTGTGGGTTGTGAGCACGGCTCGCCGCTGCTCTACCAGGCGCACCTCGACCGGCTCGCGGATGGTGCTCGGGCGCTCGGCTGGCATCTGCCGGCGCTCCCAGGCGAGGCACAGGTCGTCGCCCTGCTCGGTCGAGCCGACCTCAGGGGACCGGCCGCTCTCCGGTTGCTGGTCGCGGCGACGCCGGGCCGACTGCGCGCCATGGCTTGGACCGAGCGGTTCCGCCCGCCGCGCCGCCTGCGCCGCGACGGCGCCGCCCTGCTCCCGCTGTGGCTCCCGGCCGGGCCGCTCGCCGGCGTCAAGACCTGTGACCGCTTCGCGCTGCGCTGGGCGAACCAGCAGGCGCGCGCCAACGGGTGCACCGCGGCTCTCCTCGTGGATGCCGACGGCATGGTGCGGGAGAGCGATCACGCGAACGTGTTCGCACGCCTCGGCGACGAGGTGGTGACGCCGCCGACCCCACGGCGCTGCCTGCCCGGCGTGATCCGCGGCTGGACGATTGGCACCCTCCGCGCCCTCGGCCTCCGCGTGGCCGAGCGCGACCTCACGGTGGCCGACCTGATCGCTGCTCGGGGCGTGTGGCTCACCTCGTCTCTCGAGGGGCTGGTGCCGGTGCGGCGCGTCGGCGACACCAGCCTGCCGCCGCCGACGCTCCTGCTCGCCAGCCTCGTCGCCGCGGGCGTCCCGGTTCCCGGGTACCCGACTAGAGCTTGATGACCAGTGACGCCGCGGTCTTGGTGTCGGTCTTCTCGAACCCCGGGACGGGGACGTTGTCGTATTGGTACTGGAACGAGAGTCGGAGGGCAAGCCGTGCGGAGATCGCCGCCTCGAGCGCCGTGTCCGAGGCAAGGCGCCAATCGTTGGAGTCCTCGAAGCTGGGGACGAACAACATGTGCTCGGTGAATTTCGCAGTCGGGCTGATCGTCCAGGTGTACGCCAAACCGGCGAGGCCGCTCATGTAGTCGTTGCTGGCGCCGCTCACGAGGTCCTCGGAGTTCCACGCCACGCCGAAATCGAACGCCAGCTCCTGACTATCGGTCTTCACCGCCTGGTAGGTAGCGCCGGCGCTCAGGACGTAGCGGTTGTCGAGGCCGGCGAACGTGTCGCGGAGCCAACTGACACCGACGAACGCCTGCCAGCGCTCGCTCAACGCCCGGGTGCCGCGAATGCCGAGGAACGTCCGGTTCGTCGTCTCCTCGCCGTTGCTGTCCGCGCGCAGATAGCTCCCGACGACCTCGAGGCCCCACGGGTCGAAGGTGCGTTTGTAGCTGAGGTCCAACCCGCCGCTCCGGCTCTCCGAGTTCCCGGTCGTGGCCAGATAGGACAACCCCAGGGAAAACTCCGTTGGCTTGTCCTCGGCCCGAACCGCGACCACACCGCCGAAGATCGATATCAGCACGCAGATCACCGCACGGTTCCTCATCAGCGCTCCTGTTCCCGGCAAGCCGGCGTCGTCGGTTCATGGACCCCGTGACGGCCTGGTCATGCTCGCGACGCCACTGTCGGAGTTGAAATTCCGACATCTTTCAAGACTATTGTCAAGCTTGCTCGCTGGTGATCCCGAGAGGGCCAGAAGGACGGTATCGTCAACCGCAACCGGTGCAAGTATCCTGTCCTCCAGGAATGGGCTTGACGATGACACGACGTTTCGCCGGAACTCTCGTTCACCCGACTTCGCTTCCGGGCCGTTTCGGCATCGGCGACCTCGGCGCCAGCTCCTCGGCATTCCTCACCTGGGCCGCCGCGGCCGGCCAGAGCGTCTGGCAGGTGCTCCCGCTCGGACCCACGGCCGGGTTCAACTCGCCGTACGGGTGCCTCTCGGCGTTCGCCGGGAACCCGATGTTGATCGCTCCCTCCGAACTCCTCGCCGACGGCTTCCTGCCGGCGGCGGCGCTCAAGGGCATCCCGAAATTCCCGGACGACCACGTCGATTTCGCGGCCGTCGTCCCCTGGAAAGAAGCGCTGTTGCGCCGCTCGTGGCAGCACTTCCGGCGCTTTGCGCCTCCGCTCGTTCGCGGCGAGCTCGAGGCTTTCCGCCACGACCCCGCCCAGGCGCCCTGGCTGGAGGACTGGGCGCTGTTCTCGGCGCTCAAGGGCCGGTTCGGCGGCAAGGCGTGGCAGGAGTGGGACGCCGGTGTGCGGGACCGCCAGCCGGAGACGCTCGTGGCCGCCCGCGCCGATCTGGCCGAGGAGGTGGAATACCACTGCTTCGCGCAGTTCCTCTTCTTCCGCCAGTGGGACCGCGTGAAGGCCGAGGCGAGCCGCAGAGGAATCGCCCTTTTCGGCGACATGCCGATCTACGTCGCTCTCGACAGCGCCGACGTGTGGGCCAACCCTCACTACTTCATGCTCGGGCCCGACGGCGAGCCAACCGTCGTGGCCGGAGTGCCTCCCGACTACTTCAGCGCGACCGGCCAATTGTGGGGAAACCCTCTGTACCGCTGGGAACGCCACGCCGGCGACGGCTATTCGTGGTGGATCGACCGCCTGCGAATGGCGTTCCGTCTGACCGACATGGTGCGCATCGACCACTTCCGGGGGTTCTCCGGCTACTGGGAGGTGCCCGCCAGCGAGAGCACCGCGATCAATGGCCGGTGGGCGCCGGGTCCGGGCGGCGCGCTGTTCGCCGCGATCCGCCAGGCGCTCGGCGACGTCGCCATCGTCGCCGAGGACCTCGGGGTCATCACTCCCGACGTGGTCGAGCTGCGCACCTCGCATGGGTTCCCCGGGATGCGCGTGCTGCAGTTCGGCTTCGGCTCGCTCGACTCGGACCACCTGCCGCACCGTTGGGATCGGGCCACCATCGCTTTCACCGGAACCCACGACAACGACACGTGCCGCGGCTGGTTCGACAAGGCGCCCACCGAGGAGAAGCGTCGTGCGCTCGTCTACCTCGGGGCGACCGCGGACTCGATTCCCTGGAGCATGGTCCGCGCGGTCTATACCTCGGTTGCCGACGGCGCGATCGCTCCGCTGCAGGACGTCTTCGGGCTCGGCGGCAACGCGCGGATGAACTTCCCGGGGAAGGCCGGCGGCAACTGGGGCTGGCGCGCGCCGCGCGAGAGCTTCACCCCCGACCTCGCCGCCCGGCTGCGCGAATTGACGGAGCTCACGGGTCGCGCCGGCGGCGCGTAGCTCTTCCTTGGCGGCTACCGCCCCGCGTCCGAGGCGCCGGGCCGCAGGTCACCGAATCGGGTCTGCAGAACCCAGTCGGCGATCGCCTCGCCGGCCACCCGGTTTCCGCGCGCGTTCCAGTGCGTGTCACGGAGCTGATATGCGGGTTCCTGCTGCTGTGCCAGGTAGAGGGGTGGCAGCAGATCGAGGATCGCGATGCCGTTCGTCTCGCAGAACCCAGTGATGCGCTTCTGCGGCAGGCCGCGGTCGAGGGCGCCACGGTCCGCCGCGGCACTCATCAGCTTGGCCCACAGGCCGTCGTTGACCTGAAACTCGTCGGGAATGAGAACAACCAGCAGCTTTCTGCCCAGCACGCTTCTGAACTTGCGGAGAAAGTCGAAGACGCCCTCGTAGCGATCGGCGATGTCCGGCCTCTTGGCGTCGCAGACCACGACGCGCTCGTTCTCGATCTGCATGAAGCGCGACTCCGAGAACGTCGGCGGCTCGAGCCGGTAGTCATGCAGGTAGGCGGGGACGCCCTTCGGAAGCTGATCGATCGTCCCGACGATCGCGAGGTGGCCACGCCGGCGCTCATACAGGAGGCGCCAGAGCCGCTTCGGAAGCTCGACCGCCCGCCAATTCTTGAACAGCGTGTAGCCCGCGAGCTCGGTACGTTGGCTAAGGCCGATCTCGACGTCGTTGCCAACGAACAGGCAGACCGCTACGAGCTCGGGTCTCGTTGGCAAAACCTCCGTCAACGTCAGGTAGTAGTACTCGGGAAGACCGACACCGGCAACACCGAAGTTGTGAACGGCGACGCGGTCGAACCTCCCGCCGAGGGCCCGCTGCAGCCGCCTTTCGGCCACCGTGGCGAAGTTGTAGTCGAACGGCACGACTCCGCCACCCACGCCAAACGAGTCGGCCAACACGGCGACGACGAAGTCTCGCTTGCCGGCGACAAACGGCTCGTCGTCGACATGCCCCTCGCTGTTCAGCTTCCTGTCGAAATACTGAGCGTTGGGCTTAAGCGGAACCGTTGCAGCGTGTCGCGGACTCGGCGCTCGAGGTTGCCATCGCCCGCCACAGCCTCGAAGCGGAGGATCGGGCTCGATGACAGGAGAGCGGCCAGGCCGATGAGTGCCTCGCTCACAAGGAGAAGGACTGCGGCGTTGAAGGCCAGGAGATCGAGGGTCCGGCCGAGCCGCCTCGCCGGCCTGGCCAGGGAACCGGGAGCGACACAAAAGAGCAGGAGGGCTCCGATCTCAAGCACCATCCACGTCCAGCCGCAGAAACGGGGGGCGAGCCGGCCGTCAGCGCCGAGCCGGCCAAAGGCGGAGAGAATCGAGGTCACTCCGATCCCCGCCAGCAGCAGGTAGATGGAGATCCGCAACGCAAATGCGGCGCTCCCCTTACGCCAACCTTCCCAGGACGCGGAGGAGAGCCTGACGGCAACCAGCGCCGCCACCGGTACGAAGAGCACGGCCGGAAGCAACCATCCGACGCCGCGGAGAATCGCTCCGATCAGACCGGCGCCGCTCCGGTCATCGCCCACCAGCGCGAGCCACGCGGCGCCTACACCCAGACCGATCACCCCGGTGAATGCCCAGAGTTCCAGGCCTAAACCGTTCCGGTCCGCGTGTCGCGACATCGGCTGGCCAGAGGATGTGTCGCCGGTGCGGCGCTCGGCGACTGTCTTCTGATCCTTCGGCTCCGGGCTCTCGGCCACCAGATTCGCGTCCTGGAGCTCAGAACAGCGCGTAGATGAACGGCGCTATCGCCGAGCCCTCGGTGAGCACGATGAGCAGGCTCAGCAGCAGCAGGAAGACCACCAGCGGCACCAGCCACCACTTCTTGCGTACCTTGAGGAAGTCCCAGATCAGCGCGATCCTGCCTTTTTGAGCCATTGCCCTCACCTCGGCCGCGCGGCCGCCGCGAATCTCGTCGTCAGTAGGGACGGTCCGGGCGGCTGCCGGGCCCGTCCGGTTCCACCGGCAGCCAGTACGTCTTCGCACTCCTGTCCAGACGAAGGTGCAGCGGATCGCGGCCTCCGAACCGGCGGATCACGCCGAGCGGCGTCACCAGAAGGAAGTATGCGAGCGTCAGCACCACGTAGGTCATCACCACCGACAGCCAGCCTGCCAGCGTCATCCACGCCTTCTCGATCGGCCGGAGCAACTGCGGGACAGCCAGCGCAGCGGCAGCGAACAGCAACGCGAGCCCGCCGACGTACGGCCCCGCGGGCCGGTGTCGCCAGAGCAGGAGCGCCGCCAGCACCGCGAGCGCCGCGGCCATGACGAAACCGAACTTGCGCAGCTCCCGTCGCGGCTTCCCCACTTCGGTCCCCTTGCTCATCCCGCGCCCCTCCTAGTCCAGCTCGTACTGCGACCTCCAGTCGACGTCGTCGCGCAACGGCGGTTGCTCCTCCTTCAGGAGCATGCAGCCCTCCAGCACCAGGGCGTCCATCTCGGTGCGCATGAAGCAGACGTACGCCTCCTCAGGGGAGCAGACGATCGGCTCGCCGCGGACGTTGAACGACGTGTTGACGATGACCGCGCAGCCGGTCTTGCGCTTGAACGCTTCGATCACGGCGTAGAACTGCGGGTGGTCGTCGCCGGTCCACGGTCTGGATGCGCGCCGAGTAGTCGACGTGCGTCACGGCGGGGATGTCGGACCGCGGGACGTTCAGCTTGTCGATGCCGAACAACTGTTCCTGCTCCGTCGGTCATCGCGCACGCGACGCTCCTGGCGAACCGGCGCGACGAGCAGCATGTACGGTGATCTCGCAGCTCCATCTCGAAGAACTCGGCGACGTCCTCGCGCAGGCACGGCCGGCGCGAACGGGCGGAACGACTCGCGGAACTTGATCTTCAGGTTCATCACCGACTGCATCTTCGGGCTGCGCGCGTCGCCCAGGATGCTGCGCGCGCCGAGCGCCCGGGGGCCGAACTCCATGTGCCCGGAGAGGAACCCGACCACCTTCTCGTGCGCGATCAGGTCGGCGACCAACTCGGGCACCTCGCCGTCGTCGTAGCGGCGATAGGGCAAACCCTTGGCCCGCAGCCAGCGCTCGATCTCGTCGGTCGTGTACGACGGGCCGAGGAACGACCCGCGCTGGCTGTCGCGGTCGCCACCGGCTTGGCGCGGCCCGCCGAGCACGTGGTGCCAGACGAACAGCGCGGCGCCGAGCGCGCCGCCCGCGTCGCCCGCCGCGGGCTGGATCCAGATGCGGTCGAAGAGATTCTCCCGCAGGATCTTGCCGTTGCCGACGCAGTTGAGAGCCACGCCGCCGGCGAGGCACAGGTTGCGCTCGCCGGTCTCCCGCTTCACGTGCCGCGCCATCCGCAGCATGACCTCCTCGGTGACATCCTGGATCGAGCGCGCCAGGTCCATCTCACGCTGCGTCAGTGGCGACTCGGGTCTGCGCGGCGGTCCTCCGAAGAGGCGGTGGAACGCCTCCGAGGTCATCGTCAGTCCCTGACAGTAGTTGAAGTACCTCATGTCGAGCCGAAGTGAGCCGTCCTCCTTGAGGTCCATCAGCTCGTCGATGATCAGCTTCACGTAGCGCGGCTCGCCGTAGGGCGCCAGGCCCATCACCTTGTACTCGCCGGAGTTGACCTTGAACCCCGTGTAGTAGGTGAACGCCGTGTAGAGCAGGCCGAGGGAGTGCGGGAAGTGCAGCTCACGCTTGAGATCGATCCGGTTGCCGCTGCCCACGCCCCAGGACGCGGTCGCCCACTCGCCGACTCCATCCATGGTCAGGATCGCCGCCCGCTCGAACGGTGACGGGAAGAACGCTGAGGCGGCGTGCGATTCGTGGTGCTCGGGGTAGACGAGGTCGCCGGAGAACGCGACCTCCTTCTTGATCAGCTCTCCCATCCACAGCTTCTGCTTCAGCCACAGCGGCATCGCCTTGATGAACGAGCCGAAGCCGGCGGGTGCGAACGCGAGGTAGGTCTCCAGCAGGCGTTCGAACTTGATCCATGGCTTGTCGTAGAAGGCGACCAGATCGAGCTGATCCGCCGAGATCCCCGCAACATCGAGGCAGTACGCCACGGCTCGCGCCGGAAAGCGAGGGTCGTGCTTCTTCCGCGTGAAACGCTCCTCCTGCGCGGCAGCGACGATCTCACCGTCCCTCACCAGGCACGCTGCCGAGTCGTGGTAGAAGGCGGAAATCCCGAGGATGTGCTTCGGCATGGTCTCCAGGTCTCGCGGCCGGACAGAAAGACCCCCTGCGCGCGACGCGTCTCGGGTGCGGATTCTACCCGACTGCTCGGTATCGAACCCGTGCTGCCCGGCGCGGCGACGCTGGCGGCGCCGCGCCGGTGTCATCGCGTCGCAGCACAGCAGCGCTGCGGGTATGTTCCCTTCGCTATACTGTGGCGGCATGCGAGAGGCGTGGGTCACCGGGATTGGCCTCGTCACCGCGCTGGGGCCAGACCGCGAGACGACGTGGCGGCACCTCTTGGCCGCCGAGAGCGGCATCCGGCCGTTGACCCTGTTCGACACCGCCAAGTACCGCACCCACATCGGCGCCCAGGTGGACGAGAGCGCGTTGGTCATGCCGGCTGAGGCAAGCGCGATCTGGAGGCGCTGCTGCCGCGCCAGCCGGTTCGCCCTCAGCGCCGCCGCCGAGGCGCTGGCCGACGCCGGTCTTGTCTCCGTGCCGGAGCCACACGCCTGGGCCATCGTGTTCGGCGGAGGCACCGCCGGTTTGTTCGAGGCCGAAGCATTCGTCGAGCGTCGGCTGCGTCGCGGCCCGGCGACCACGGCTCTTGCCGAGCTCGTCGAGGTGCCGCAGGACGCCCCGAGCGACCGCGTCGCTGAGGTCTACCGGATCGTCGGACCCCGCCTCACAGTGACCACCGCCTGCTCCTCCTCGACGATCGCGGTCGGCATGGCGGCTGAGATGGTCCGCGACGGCGAGGTGGACATCGCACTGGCTGGCGGCCCCGATGCCCTCGCCCGTCTGACCTACGCCGGGTTCAACTCGTTGCGCGCCGTCGACCCCGAGGGCGCCCGGCCGTTCGACATCCGCCGCCGCGGTCTGTCGCTTGGCGAGGGCGCGGCGGTGCTGGTGATCGAGGCCGCCGATCGAGCCCGCGAGCGCGGCAGCAGGCCGTACGCCACCGTGCTCGGCTACGGTTTGACCAACGATGCGTTCCACATGACCCAGCCTGAGCCCTCCGGCGCGGCCTGGGAGAGAACGGTACGAGCCGCCCTTGCCGATGCCGACCTCAACGCCGAAGCCGTCGACTACGTGAACGCGCACGGGACGGCAACGGAACAGAATGATGCGGCCGAGTGCGCCGCCTACCGGCTGGTATTCGGTGATCGCCTCCCCGGCGTGCCGATCTCGTCGGTCAAGGGCGCCCTCGGGCACTGCCTGTGCGGCGCCGGTGGGATCGAGGCCGCGATCACCGCGCTGGCGATTGCCCGCTCCGTCGTGCCGCCGACGGTGGGGTTCGCCGAGCCGGACCCGGCGTGCCCGATCGACCCGGTGCCGGGCACCGGGCGGAGCGCGGAGATCGGCGCTGCCCTCTCGTCGTCGTTCGCCTTCGGCGGCAACTCGGCCGTCCTGGTGCTGGGGCGGTCCTCGTGAGCGCCGGCGCTCTCTATGTCCGTAGCCTCGGCCAGGTGAGCTGTGCCGGCACCGGCATTCAGGAGTTGCTCGGCCGCCTTTCCGAACCCGACTGGCGCCCGGAGCTCTGCCTGGAGCGCCCCGACGCCCCCCCGCTGCCGGTGGCCACCTGCAAGGCTTTCACTGCCCAGGGCTGGCTGCCGCCGCTCGTCGCCCGCCGCCTCGACCGGCCGGCGCGGTTGCTCGCCGTCGCCGCGAAAGAGGCGCTCGCGCCGTTCGGCGATGAGCTACCGTGGCCTCGCGCTCGGGTCGCCATCTCGGCCGCCACCGGGAACGCCGGGACGGAGGCGCTTTTCCAGGTGCTGCAAACCGTCTTCCTCACGGGCCCGCAGGAGGCACCGCCGATGCAGTTCCCGTCGACCGTGGCCAACGCTGCCGCGAGCCAGCTCGGCATCCTGGAGAAGCTCACGGGGCCCAACGTCACGTTCGCCGAGAAGCAGGTCGGCGGCCTGCGAGCGCTCACCGAGGCGGGCCGCGTGTTGCGGCACGGGCGCGCCGATGCCGTGCTCGTGGCTGCCGTGGACGAGGCGCAGTGGCTCAACGCCGAGTGCTACGGCCGCCTGCGAGCCACGGCCTTGGGCGGGCGGCCGGGGTTGACCCTCGGTGAGGGCGCGGTCGTGCTCGTGATCAGCCGGGAGCCCGGAGCCGCCCCGCTGGGCCGGATCGCCGGTTGGGGCTCGTGCGCCAGTCCGACGACCACGTACCTCTACCCCTCCGAGCCGGACGCTCTCGTGCGCGCCGCCGGGGCGGCGCTGCTGGCTGCCGGCCTCGGCGCTGGCGACGTCGACATGATCGTTTCGCTGGCCAACGGCGCTCCAGCTCTCGCCAGGCTCGAGCTGGCCGCAGCCGAGCGGCTCTTCGGGCGACGCCGCCCGCCGGCCGTGGCGGTGACCGACCGCCTCGGCGAGGGGAGCTTCGCGGGCCTCGCCCGCGCGGCCGTCGCGGTGCTCGCGGTCAGCGGGCAGGCGACCCTGACGTGGGGCGCGCCCGGCCACCTTTCGGCCGCCGGCTGGCCGGCTCCAATCGACCGACCCGGAGTCGTCCTGGTTACCGGCGTGGCCGGCGGAGGTTCCGCGATCGCGGCGGTGGTCACCCGTCAATAGGTGAGACGAACAGTCGCTCCAGCCGAGCGGCGATCCGTCCGACGTGGCTGCCGGACCAGTACACCCGGCCGCACGACCGACACCGGCGGAAGTGCTCCGTGTGGGCCGCCACGAAGGGCGGCACCTGCATGACGACCGCCCCGCGCGACGCCTCCTCGATCTCGCCGTTGCACTCGGCACAACGCGTGAAGAAACGCGCGGGGTCGACCTCGAGCCCAAGGCGGGTGCGCAGCTCCGCGATGGCAAGGTCGACCCCTTTGGCGTGCAGGAGGAGAACGCGCGGCCCGGCCGCCGAGGCGAGGTCGCGGTCGCTGGTCAGCAGCCAGCGACCTTCGGCTCTCGCCAGCGCCGCGACCGCGACACCGGAACGGGCTGGCTGGTAGGTCGTGTCGAACCCCGCGAAGCG
The DNA here is from genome assembly GCA_963725705.1 of uncultured Acidobacteriota bacterium. GTDB lineage: Bacteria > Acidobacteriota > Thermoanaerobaculia > Thermoanaerobaculales > Thermoanaerobaculaceae > CAVRZJ01. Next base: position 58,451 of record CAVRZJ010000007.1, read on the forward strand.
CAGCCAGTGGGCCACGGAGCCCAGCATCGCGTCGCACGCAAAGCTCGGAGCCGCCATAGTTTGATTCTACCTCTGTGGGTCGTGTCGGAGGTCTGCCGCCTGGCGGCGCCCGCCGTCGCGCGGCTGGCCTCGGCGCCACCGCGATGTGCTAGCATTCTCGTGGATGCGCCTCACCCCTGACAACCGCGGGAGGTGGTCATGAGCGCTGGTGGCAACGTGCGTGAGCAACTCGCTCAGACGAACCCGGAATACCGGAAGCTTGTCGAGGAACACCGCGCTCGCGAGCGACGCCTGGAGGAGCTGAAGACCAAGGGCTGGCTCACGACGGAGGAAGAGCAGGAAGAGAAGCAGTTGAAGAAAGAGAAACTGAGGCTGAAGGACCAGATGGAAGCGCTGCTGCGGAAGCACGCCTCGTAGTGCCGGTCGCGATGTTGCCGCTTGCCCCCGAGGGGTACCCTTTCGTCATTCTTCCAGCACTGGCCGGTCTTCTCGCGTGGCTGTTCGGCTACGCTCCTGTCGCGCTCCTTCTCTGGCTGCTCGGGCTGTTCAGTCTGGCGTTCTTCCGTGACCCGGCCCGCAGCAGCGACGCCTCCGCCGACGCCGTGCTGGCGCCTGCCGACGGCAAGGTGCTCAAACTGACGGACGCGCCTCTCGAGTTTGCCGCCATCGGGCTGCCGCGCCAGGTGTCGATCTTCATGTCTCCGGCGAATGTCCACGTCAATCGGGCGCCGATCTCGGGAACGGTAACGAAGGCCGCCTACAAGGCCGGCCGCAAGTTCCCGGCCTACCGCGACAAGGCCTCCGAGCTCAACGAGCACAGCGTGGTCGTGATCGAGGGCCAAGCCGGCAAGGTCGGCTACAAGCAGATCGCCGGCGCAGTCGCACGTCGGGTTGTCTGCGACCTGGCGGAGGGCGAGGTGGTCGAGCGCGGCCAGCGCGTGGGCCTGATCAAGTTCGGCTCGCGAGTCGACGTCTTCTTGCCCGCCAGCGCTGCGATCGCGGTGGCTGCGGGGGAGCGGACGCGTGCCGGGGTTACGGTGCTCGCCAGGCTTCCGATCGAGGGATCGCAATGAGGGTGCGGAGGCCGCGGAGAAACCGATCGGATCGCCGAGATGCGGGGGAGTCGCTCCGCCGCGGGATCTTCCTGCTGCCGTCGCTGTTCACCGTCGGCAACATGCTGTGCGGCTTTGCGTCCGTCATGCACGCGATGGACGGGCGACTGGAGAAGGCAGCCTGGCTGATCATCCTGGCCGGCGTCCTCGACGGCCTCGACGGCCGCATCGCGCGGCTCACCCACTCGTCCTCCGACTTCGGCAAGGAGTACGACTCCCTTGCAGACGTCGTGAGCTTCGGGGTGGCGCCGGCGATCCTCGCGTACCAGTGGGGTCTGCACGGCATGGGACGCTGGGGCTGGGCCGTCGCCTTCCTGTTCCTCGTCGCCGGGTCGGTGCGCCTGGCCCGGTTCAACGTCCACGCGGGCGAGGGTGACCGACGGTTCTTCACCGGCCTGGCAATCCCGGCGGGCGCCGGCTCGGTAACGATGATGGTGCTCATCGCACCGGAGCCGGTGGTCGGGCAACTGAGGGTCGCCCTGGTCTGGGCGTTCGTGTTCATGGTTGCGGTGCTCATGGTTTCGACCGTCCCCTACCGGTCGTTCAAGGACTTCAACCTGCGTCAGCGCTGGCCAGCGACGGCGTTCTTCCTGTTCGCGCTGATTCTTGCGGTGATCGTCGTCTCACCGCTTCCCGTCATGGCCTTCCTGGCAGCGGCGTACCTTCTCTCTGGCCCTCTCGAGATGGGCTTCAAGCTCTTGCGCCGACTGTGGGCTGGCCATCCCAAGGAAAGCCCCGAGGCCACCAGTGCAGCAGCACCCCCAGTTCACACTGACCATCCTTGATCCGACCTCCCTGCTCGGGGACGAGACTGCGGCGACGCTCCGGCAGGTGTTCCCGGCCGCGCGGCGGCGCTTTTTTCACACCACCGGCGTGGACGAGCATCTGGTCACCGAGGTCGCCACCGAGGCCGCGCTCGTGCCTTTCCTCGGCGACACCGGCGAGCTCGACGGCAGCGACGTGGTCGTGGCGACAGCGACTCCGGCGCCTGCCGTGGCTGCCGCTTTGCTCGCGTGGCTGCGGGCCAACCCGGGCACCGTCCTGATCGACGGCACCCAGCCCGGTATCGCACCCGACGAGTCAATTCCGGTGTTCAACGTGCCGCCCCCGTCCCGCCGCGAGCGCCGCTGGTTCCACATCGCCGATCCGGCGCTCTGGGGACCAGGCCGGTTTCTCCACGCCGTCACCCCGTTGCGTCCCCGTGAGGTTCATCTGACGGTCCTGCTGCCGGTGTCGGGTTACGGCGAAGCGGGGGTCGAGGAGCTGGCCAGGCAGGCCGCCGGTCGACTTTCCGGCCGGCCGCCTCGCAAGCCCGAGACCCTGCCAGGGGTGCTCGCCTTCGACGTCGCGCCCGCGACGGCGCACCGCCACGCTGCGCTCTCCGGCCAGATGGAAGTGCTGTTCCCCGACCTCTGCCGCCACCTTCATGCGATCGAGGCCGGGATCTTCCATGGCTACTCGGGGGTCGTCGCCGTCCGCTGCGATGCGGATGTCGAGGCCGCAGAGGTATTGGCGATGCTGCGCAGCCGGCCAGGGATCCGGATCGCCCGGAAGAACGAGCATCCGCAGCCGAGCAGCGCCGTCGGCACCGACGACGTCGTGTGCGCCGACATCCAGTGCGGCGGCGCATGGGTGACGGCGTGGCTTGTTGCGGACGGGCTTCGGGTCGGCGGTGCACAGGCGATCGCCGACGTCCTTGCGGCCGTCAGGGCTTCCTGAACGGCAACGGCACGCTCTGGCCAGAAACCTCGCTGCCGTCACCGAGACGCAACACCCAGCGCGCCGAGACGGCGGACGGCCTGCCCAGGAACGTCAGCACTGCCCCGCCGAGCCGCGACGAGGGTGGCACGTAGGTGAGAAACAGCCTGAGTGCGGTTGCCTCACGAGCCACGGCGCGCCGCCAGACGCCGGTGTCGAGACGCCCGTAGTCGGCGCCCGAGAATTCCCCCAGCCCGACATCGAGAAGCTGAGCGCCCGAGAAGCGCAGCTCCAGCCAGTTGGCGGTGCTCGCAACGGCGCTCGCCTGCGGTGTCGGATTGGCGAGGGCGATCCGCAACCTGGTCGGTGTGATCCACTCGGCTTGCACCTGCGGGGCCGGGGACGGTCGACCGCCCTGCACGTAGTCGAGGAACGCCTCCCGGCTCATCCCCAGAGCCGGTTCGCTGTCGGGAAGTCCAACCGTGTCCCAGCCCTCGAGGTTCGGTCGCACACGCCGGAGGATCAGCCCGAGATCGCGGTGGTAACGGGCCGTATCGACGACCTCGACCTGGATCGTGTCGCGCGCAGCGAGCTGCGTCCCACCCCAGTCGAGCGCCTGGCGCAGGGTGAAGGCGTCGCCGCGCTCCGCTGGCTCGTAGTCGGCCACGGTCGGCAGGGCAACCGCCGCCAGCGAAGCCCCCGCCGGTCCGGGCGAAGGCGTGACGCGCGGCGCCACGACCACGGCGACCCGGTATCTGACAGCAGCCGCGTCGACCAGCTCGAGCGCGGCCAGCTCGTCGGCGAGCGTTGACAGCGGGAAGCCGAGAGCGGGAGGGTTGCCGAGCGCGACCACGACAAGGCGAACGGTCCGCGGCAGCCGGGAGAGATCGAGATGCTGGACCGATTGCGCCGGGACGAGCACCTCAACCGAGCCCTCGCCTCGCGCAGCGACCGCGCCGGCAAAGGGGAGCAACCCGGGCCACGTTGCGCGTGCCGCGAGCAGCAGCGAGGCGCCGCCGGGCAGGAGGCGGCGCAGCGGGGCAAGCTCGGTGGCGAAGGTATCTGCGTTCCCCTTCGCGTCACCCTGGCCCGAGACCCATACGAGCGGCGTCACCGGCCAACCGCTGATGGCCTTGAGATCGGGCAGTGGCGTCAGCGTCAGCCTGCAGGCGCTGTTCGCCACGGTCAATTCCCCGACCGGCAGCACCAGGCCGTCTATGCCGGCGGCACGCAGCGTCGACATCGTCGTCTCGTCCGGGATGCCGTGGAGCAACCACACGCGCTGAGTGAGGCGATCGCCGGCCGCCGCGCTCGCGAGCCCGAAAGCCGCGACCAGCAGCGCCACCGCCACGTGCGTGGATGCCCTCGCCCTCGTCATGGCCAACCTTCTCCATCGGCCGCCGGCCCGCGCCGCACCGACGTCCGTCCGCTGATCATACCGTGCTCCCGCTGCCGCCCGCGGCCGGGAACACCAGACGCACCTCGAGTCCGCCCTGGAGGTTGCGCGCTTCCACATGCCCTCCCGCGCGCTCCATGACCCGGCTGACAACGGCGAGCCCCAAGCCGCTGCCCTCGCTGGTCGTCGAGAAGTGCGGCTCGAAGAGACGGCCGAGATCGTCCTCCGGGACGCCGCCACCGGTGTCGCGTACCGCCAGGACGACCTGTGTCGCCGTCTCGGTCATCTCCATCACGACCTCGCCGTCGTGCTTGGCGATCGCCCGGATGCTGTTGTCGAGCAGGTGGCGAATGGCGCGGGTGACCCAGCTCGCGTCTGCCGTGATCCGCGCCTCTCCGACCTTGTCGGTGCGGACGCTGACGCCGCGATGAGCGACGACGGCGTACTCGGCCGCTACCTGCCGCACCAATGCCCCAAGCATGACCGGCTGCTTCTCCCAGTGCTCGAGCGCCACGAGGCTGGAGAACCCTTGCGCGACCTCCCGCAGGTGCTGAACGCGCTCGAGGATCTGTGCTGCGGCGGTCGCGGCCACGGCGGCGACACGGTCCGGACCCAATTCGAGGGCCGCCTGCAGCTCCTCGGCCCAAAGGCGAATCGGTGTCAGCGGGTTCTTGACCTCGTGGGCGACGATGCTCGCCATCTCAGCGAGTGATGCCAACCGCTCTGCGCGTGCGACCTCCGAAAGGTCCTCCATGACGACGAGCCGACGGCCGCTGACGCCGGGGAGCGGCATGATCGTGACCTGCCACAGCGCCTCCGGGGAGGCCGGGGGCCGCACCGTCTCCACCACCGTTTCACCGCGCGCGGCCCGAGCCTGCATCGCATCGATCGTCGGACCAAGCCTCTGGCGCAGCGCCGCGAGCTCCTCGTGGTCGCCGAGCAGGCGGCGCGCCGAGGTGTTCGCCAGCTCGCAGCCGCCGCCCGACTCCAGCACCATCACCGCGGCCGACAGCGTTCCGAGGACGCTTTCCAGCAGGTCGCGCTCGCGCCGCAGCTCCTCCTCCCGGCGTTGCACCGTGGACGCCATCGCCGCAAAGGCTCCGCTGAGCGTCACGATCTCCTCGTCACCGCTGACCTGCACGTCGGTCACCGACTCGCCGCGCTCGAGCCGGCGAGTCGCGTGCACCAGCCGGCGCAAGGGCAGTGCCAGTCGACGACTGACGCGCTCGGACAGCGCCAGTGCCAGCACGGCAGCCCACAGACCGGCAATGACGAACCACTCGCGGGGTGAGTAGGACGCCGCGCCGGCCCCCATCTGCAGTCCCAGGATCGCCCCCACCTCCGGCACCGGAACACTCGATATGGGTGCAAAGATCGACAACCGACTCTCTCCGATGACCAGGGGCTCTCGCCAACCCCGCACTGCCCTGACGAACGCCTCGGCCGGCGCCAGCCACGGCACCTCGCCGGCTGCCACCAGGTCGGGGCGGCTGCACCAGGCGAGTCGGCCGGCGTGGTAGAGGGCGACCGTTGCGCCCATGTCCCGAGCCAACCAGGGCAACTGCTGCTCGACGCCCGTGACAGCGAACGGTTGTGTGAGTGCCCGTCCGAGCTCGAGTCGTGCCCGCTGCTGCTGTCTCGACCACTGCCGGGGCAGCAGTTGTGCAAGCAGCAGGAGTGGCACCAGGGCCACGACCGCTGATAGCGCCCGCAGGCGCCCGGCGAACGTCCTGCGCTGCGACCACAGCTCCCGCACTCTCCGGCGCTGCCCCCACAACGCGAACGGCAGCAGGCCCCAAAGCGCCAGGCCGGCGATCGCGAGGGCGAGCTCGGGCAGCGGCGCCCGCACCCACGGGACCGCCAAGACCCATCTCTGATAGGCGCGCAGGTACGCGCGGTGCTCGCGCTCGCCGACACCGACCCAGGCCCAGCTCCGCCCTTCGGCGAGCGCTCTGCCAACCCTCTCCGGCGCGAGCGGTCGGAACGTCCCACCCCGGGCGGCCGGCGCTCCGGAGCGATCGAACGCCGCCGTCGGCGCTTCGACCCCGGCCGCCGACAGCGCCGCCAGGACGTCGTACGGTCGCTGAGCTGTCAGGACCACGACGCGCCAGCCGTTAGCCAGCTCCCGCGCCGCCAGCTCGCGAGGACTGACGTCCCACCCGCCGAAGCTCTGCCCCCACACCGCTACAGGGTTCTCCTGCGGATCGACCAATGCCAGTGAGGCCCCCGGCAGCGTCTCGGTGAGCCCCAGCCACCCGGCCAGGCGACCGAGCACGACGACCTTTTCGGGCGGCGTCAGGCGGATCAGCTCGGCGAGACCCGACGCCGGGATCGACGCCAACAGGCCCCGGGCCGGACCCTCCTCGTTGTCGAGCCTGATCAGCGTCGACTCGACCCCGGCGGTGAGGTCGGCGCGCCTGGTCGCGTCCTCGCTGCCGACGACGATCATCGCGGCGGCGATCGCCGGCAGGATCAGCCCTGCCCGCCTCCGGCCGACCAGGACGACCGTCGCGGCGCCCGTCACCAGCAGCTTGGGCTCGGCCAGGAGAGCGCCCGCGACCAGTGGTACCCAGGCAGCCGCTCGTACCGCCCAGTGGACCGACCACGGCAGCGAAGGTGCGGCGAGGACAAGCAGCGTCCACGAGGCGACGGTCGCCACCTGCCACGGCGACGGCATGAGAAGGCGCTCGGGGACCGCCGGACCGGCGAACGCCGCGATCGCCGACGGCGCCAGGGATACCAACCCGGATACCGCCGCCGCGGCCAGGAGGGAGACCGGCCACGGAGGCTTGATCCGGCGGCCCGCGAAGCCTGCCGCCAGCCAGGTCAGGATGCCTGCGACACCGATGACGATAGCCACACCCCGCCATTCGGCGATGGCGCCTCCGACGAGGATCATCGCGGCAATGCAGCCGATCAACAGAGCGCGGACTGCCCCGCCAGCGACGACGGCTAGCAGCAGGCAGCCGACCACCACGGCCGCACCGGGGAAGCTCCACCCGACCGGCCGCGCGGGCTCCACCTCGACGCCGAAGAGCCGCGCCCCGGCCGGCGACTGAATCGCCTCGCCACCTTCCCAGCGCGGTCGAATGACGGCCGCTCTGCCGGCGCCGACGCCGAGCGCGCTGCGGGCGCCACGCTCCGGAATCACTACGCCGGCGAGGACCTCACCGATCGTGCGCCCGCCGTCGAGAATCGGTTCCCGCCACCACAACCAGGCCTCCTGGACGCCGGGCTCGGCCGACACCGCCCGCTCCCCGAGCAGCCGGAGTCTGAATGGCATCTGGGCGCGCGGTCCCGCCCAGGCCACCGGCTCTCCCCGCTCGTCGACGAGGAGGAGCGCGTCGACGTCCGGTTGCAGCGCCTCGCGGACGCGGCGGAGCTCGTCGAACGGCGCCTCGGGCGCCGCCTCGGCACCGCCAGCGGCGAGCATGCGCTGCAGCGGCGGCTGCTCGGCGAGGAGCGCCAGGCGCCTTTGCAGATCGGCGATCTGCTCGCCCGCCCGTCTCGCCCACACCCGAGGCGGAACCGCCGCCGGCATGGCCACGTCGACGGCCAGCGCCGCGGCGGCCAACCCCGCCAGAGCGAGGCGAGCCGGGCCAAGGCGCCGCCAGGCGACGGCCAGGGCGGCGGCCGCGAGCGGAACACGCCAGACTAGCGACAGCGGCGTCAGCGCAGGCCACGGCCCGGCGGCGAGCGCGGCAACGACAGCGCACGCTGCAGTGAGGTAGGCCACCTCGCCGGAGCTCAGCCTCCGCTCGTGGGGCTCGCCAGCATCGGGATCTTGATCCCGGAGCGTGCTGCGCAGTCCAGAGCCTCCTGATAGCCGGCATCGGCGTGACGGATGACGCCGGTGCCCGGATCGGTCGTGAGCACCCGGACCAGCCTCCGGGCCGCATCCGTCGTGCCGTCGGCCACGACGACCATGCCGGCGTGCAGCGAGTAGCCGATACCGACCCCGCCGCCGTGGTGGATCGACACCCACGTGGCGCCGGCCGCGGTATTGATCAGCGCGTTGAGAAGTGGCCAGTCGGCGATGGCGTCCGACCCGTCACGCATGGCCTCGGTCTCGCGGTTCGGCGACGCCACCGAGCCGGAGTCGAGGTGGTCGCGCCCGATCACGATCGGCGCCGAGACCTCTCCCCGCGCCACCAGTTCGTTGAAGATCCGTCCCATGAGGGCCCGCTCGCCGTAGCCAAGCCAGCAGATGCGCGCCGGCAGTCCCTGGAACCGAACGCGGTCCTGGGCCATGCGAATCCAGCGGCAGAGCGGCTCGTTGTCCGGGAACGTCTCGAGGATCGCCTGGTCGGTGCGGTGGATGTCGTGTGGGTCTCCGGAGAGCGCTGCCCAGCGGAACGGACCCTTGCCCTCGCAGAACAGCGGCCGGATGTACAACGGCACGAAGCCGACGACATCGAAGGCGTCGCTCACGCCGGCCTTCAGTGCCTGCCCACGCAAGTTGTTGCCGTAGTCGAAGGTGACCGCACCGCGGCGCTGCAGCTCGAGCATCGACCGCATGTGCTCGGCCATCGTCCGGTACGACTCGGCCTTGTAGCGCTCGGGGTCGCGACGGCGCAGCTCGACCGCCGCGGCGAAGCTCAGGCGGTTCGGGACGTAGCCGTTGAGCTCGTCGTGGGCCGACGTCTGATCGGTGAGCACGTCGGGGACGATCCCGCGCTCGATCAGCCGGGCGAGCAGATCGGCGGCGTTGGCGACCACGCCAACCGACTCGGCGATGCCGTGCCGCTTGAGGTCGAGGGCCCGATCGATCGCCGCGTCGAGGTCCGTGTGCTTTTCGTCGAGGTACCTCGTGGCCAGCCGCTTGTCGATTCGCGTCTCGTCCACGTCGGCCGCCAAAAAGGTGGCCCCGTTCATGGTCGCCGAGAGCGGCTGTGCGCCGCCCATGCCGCCGAGCCCCGCGGTGACCACCAGGCGCCCCCGTAGCGATCCGCCGAAGTGCTCGCGCGCGGCGGCCGCAAAGCACTCATACGTCCCCTGGAGGATCCCCTGCGTGCCGATGTAGATCCAGGATCCCGCCGTCATCTGGCCGAACATCGTCAGCCCCAGCCCCTCGAGGCGGCGGAACTCGTCGGCCGTGGCCCAGTGCGGCACCAGGTTCGCGTTGGCGATCAGCACCCGCGGGGCGTCCTCATGCGTGCGGAAGACGCCGACCGGTTTGCCTGACTGCACCAGCAGCGTCTCGTCACCCTCGAGCTCCCTGAGGCTGCGGACGATGGCATCGAAGCACTCCCAGTTCCTGGCGGCCTTGCCGCTGCCCCCGTAGACGACGAGGTCACTCGGCCGCTCGCCGACCTCGGGGTCGAGGTTGTTCATCAGCATGCGAAGCGCGGCCTCCTGCGGCCACCCCTTACACGACAGAATGGTTCCTCGTGGCGCTCTGATCTCGCGCGCTCCAGTCATTGGCTGCCTCCGTGCTGCTGCCCAAGGAGCGGCAGTACGGCCTATGCTAGCGCGCGCCAGCGGAGGCCGAAAGGCTGGAGGTCGCGCGACGAGTCGACCTAACGGGCTCGCCGGGCCCAGATGAGGTCGGGCGGATCAGGAACGGCTAACGCGTCGGCCCCGGATGCTCGGCCAGCGACCTGAGCACGGGACGCACCTGTGCCGGATCCAGGGCGGTGCGGGTGAGGACCTGTCCCGCGCGGTCGATGACGAGCAGCGCGGGGGCGCGGGTGACCTGGAATCGGCGCAACAGCACGCCTCTCCGGTCGAGCACCCTGGGAAAGGCAGGGTCGCCGGCGCCGAGTGCGTTTCTCGCCGCGGCGCTTTCGTCCTGGAAGACCACGATCGCCCCGGACCACCCGTGCTCCAGGGCCGCCCGTTCGATCTCGTGAACGACCGCAATCGAGCCAGCCGCCTCCGGTAGCCACGAGTTCCAGAACACCATGACCACCGGTCCGCGCGCGAGCGCGGACTCCAACGAGAACGAGTTCCCGCCGAGCGTCCCGAGCTCCTGCCCGAACAGGGTGGCGGACAGCATCGACAACGATAGTACGGCGGCAATCACGTGCTGATGGTAGCAGAGCGCGCCGCGTGGCCGGCACCAGCCCGCGGGCGCAGCCGGCCCCGCCTCTACTGGAGCCGGCTATCGACCGCGGCAGCCGCGCCGACGCCGAAGAGGCTCTCCACCTCGAGGTTCTCCGAGCGGAGGCGGTTCGGGCGCTTGTGCAGGTAGTTGTAGCGCACGCCGAACGACAGCAGCGCCCGTTCGAGCAGGCGGCGTCCACGGTAGAGGCGCGACATCACCGTACCCACTGGGATCGCGAGGATGTCGGCAATCTCCTTGTAAGCACACCCCTCGATGTCGGCGAGCAGCACAACCACCTTGTAGTTGTGCGGCAGGCCCGTGAGAGCGCGGCGCACCTCGGAGTCGAGCGCTCCATCAACCAGCTCGTCCTCGGGCGTGCGCGGCGTCGCGCGGTCGGCGGTCACCAGCACCGACTCGAAGGTCTCCTCGAGGTCGGCGAAGTCGACCTGCGGCGGGACCTGCTTGCGCCTTCTGTACTCGTTGATGAAAGTGTTCTTCAGAATCTTGAACAGCCACGCCTTGAGGTTGGTACCGGGACGAAACGACGAGTAGTGCCGGTATGCCTTCAAGTAGGTTTCCTGAACCAGGTCCTCCGCGTCCTCGGCCGAACGCGCGAGTCGAACGGCGGTCTTGTACAACTGCTCACGGTAGGGAAGCTCGCCAAGCTCGAAGTTCCAGGACCCTTGCTCGCTCATGCTGGCCTCCACTTCTAGCCAAACGCATCGTAGTTGAAGTCGAGACCCAGTGTCAATACCCAAATTGTAACGTGTCGCACATTCAGAAACGGACTCGGGCGTGACTGTTTGTAGGTTGGGCCTGCAGATCGTCACAGTCAGATCCGCCGTGCGGGCCCACAGGACGCAATCGAAGCGCCGGCAGCCCAAGACGGTGATTCGCCGCCCCTAGGCGGCGAATCACCGTACCGGCTGAGCCGGGGCGGGACCCGTCGCGACGCTCGAGATCCCGGCCCGGCGCCCGCGTGGGCGGCGAAACCCAGCTACGGGAGAATCATGAACGCGATCAGCAGCGCATAGATCACCAGCGACTCGATGAACGCGACGCCGATGATCATGGTGATGCGGACCGGGCCCGCCGCTCCGGGGTTGCGGCCCATGCTGGTGCAGGCGGCGGCGATTGCGCGCGCCTGTCCGAAGGCACCCGCGAAAGCGGCCAGGCCGAGCACGAGCGCGGCCGCGAGGTACTGGGCGGCCTTGGACATCTCACCGGCAGCAGCGGCGGCGGCACCGGCTTCCTCGGCTGAAACCACCGGGGCCACCAATGAGAGCAACAGGACACCGACCACGACGAGAAGCACTTTCTTCGACATGCAACCTCCCTCCTTTGGATGGGGTATAGAAACCGGTGCTACAGGGCAACGCGCACCGCGGATCGGAGGCCAGGACACCTAGTGCTCCTGGCTGACGGCGCCGGAAATGTACACGGTGGTCAGCATCACGAAGATGAACGTCTGGATCGTGGCTCCGAGGATCCCGAGGCCCATCATCGGCCAGGGAATGACGAAGGGCACCAGGCCCATGAAGATCCCGGTGGCGGTGTGCTCACCGAAGATGTTGCCGAACAGACGAAGCGCCAGGGACAAAACGCGCGCGAGGTGCGAGATGATCTCCAGCGGAACCATCAGCGGGAACAGCCACCACACCGGACCGACGAAGTGCTTCGCGTAGCTGATCGGGCCGAGGCGCGTGATGCCCACGACGTTGTAGAACAGGAACGCGGTGATCGAGAGCGCGAACGTCGTGTTGGTATTGGAGGTCGGCGGCTGCAGGAAGAAGATCAGCCCGAAGATGTTCGACAGGAAGATGAAGAACGCCAGGGTCGCGACGAAGGGGATGAACGGCTTGCCGTGACCGTGGCCGATCACGTCCTCCGTGAGGTTGCGCAGGCCTGAGAGCAGCAACTCGAGAACCTGCTGCAGCGCGGACGGGCGATCGAGCGACAGGCGGCGCCGCACCGAGATCAGCAGCACCCCGACGACGACCACGACCAGGAGCGCCATGATCACGTGGTCGGGCAGCCAGACCCCCTCGAGGCCGGTCACACCCATCGCTTTCTGCCAACTCTCGGGTGGAGCGCCGAGCAGCGTTGCCAGGAGAGCGTTGATCGGATGGAAGAGGATCGAGAACTCGTGGTGCACGGCGAATCACTCCTCCCTCGGGGAATCCCCGCGGATGTTCATTCCCCCCATGGACAGGCCAAGCAAGAAGCACCCCAGTCCCGCAGCCACCGCCCACAGTTCGATGCTCTGCCGCCATCGATACAGCCCCGCGAGGAAGATGCCCCAAACGGCGAGGTGAGCTACCAGCAACGCGGCGGCGCTACGCGAAAGCCTGGGTCGACCCGGCTGGAGAATGCGGACCAGTGCAGCCTCCAGACTGATCATGCTCAGGATACCGACCGCCGTCGAGACGGTCAAGACTACGGCCGCGCTGACCATCCCGAGAGTGATCGCGATCAGCGAGGCGCCGAGTGCCAGCAGCAGCGCGATCGGCGCAGAACGCCGGAGCACCACGTCACGGCTCCGGTTTCTTGCGGCCGACCTCGTCCTCTTCCTTGCCGACCCGGAGCGCCACTCTGATGGCGTTGAGGAAACCGGCGGCCACCCCGAGAGCGGCGAAGATGTACGTCAGCCAGGGAGTTGTGGCGAAGACGCGATCGAGCCATCTCCCCCAGAAGTACCCAAGGGCGATGGCAATCGGGAAGGCCAGACCCATCGCCGACGCGTCAGCGACGCGACGAAATGCCTCCGCCTGCTTCCGCCGCTCCTCGCTCACTCCCCACCCAACGCGGTCATCGCGGCGCGCGCCGCCTCGGCGAACGGCATCGGGTACATGCCGATCAGCAGCACGAGCACCCCACAGGCGTAGATCACCCGCTCGGCCCACGGTGCCGGGGCCAACGGCGCCGGCTCGACGCCGTCACCGTCACGCAGGTACATCTGGAGGACGATGCGGAGGTAGTAGTAGAGCGACACCGCCGACATCACGACGGCGACCACCGCGAGCCAGACGTAGCCGGCGTTGACCGCGGCCGCGAACAGGTACAGCTTGCCCATGAAGCCCGCCGTCGGCGGGATACCGCCGAGCGACAGGAGGAAGAGCAGCATCCCGAACGCCGCCGCCGGGTGGCGCCGCGACAGCCCGGCGAAGTCGGTCACGGTCTCGCCCGCGAAACCCCTCGACTCGAGGAGGATGACGAAGCCAAAGGCGCCAAGGTTGGTGATCGTGTACACGACCATGTAGAACAGCACGCTCTGAACGCCGCCGGCCCCACCGGCGATCAGGCCAAGCAGCGCGTAACCGGCGTGCGCGATCGACGAGTACGCCAGCATCCGCTTGACGTTGTCCTGGGTGAGCGCGGCCACGTTGCCCCAGATCATGGTCAGCGCGGCGGCGCCGCCGACCAGCCAGCGCCACTCCGCCGTCAACGGGCCGAGGCCGGTGATGAAGACCCGGAGGAACATCGCGAAGGCGGCGGCCTTGGGTCCTACCGACATGAAGGCGGTGATCGGCGTGGGGGCTCCCTCGTAGACGTCCGGCGTCCACACGTGGAACGGCACCGCCGCGACCTTGAACAGGAAACCGCAGGCCACGAGCGCCATCCCGACCATTGCCGGGCTGCTCGGCGGGCCGACGCGCAGCGCCTGTGCCAGCGCGCCGAGGTCGAGCGTCCCGCACGCTCCATAGAGGAGCGAAAGGCCGAAAAGCAGCACGCCGGAGGAGAGCGAGCCGAGAACGAAGTACTTGACTGCGGCCTCGTGCGACCTCACCTCGCGCCGGAAGTACCCGGCGAGGATGTACGTCGACATCGCCATCAGCTCGAGCCCGACGTAGATCGCGGCCAGGTGCACCGTGGAGGTCATCACCATCATGCCGAGGGTGGCGAACAGGATCAGCGAGTAGTACTCGGCCGGCCGGTAGTCGTAGCGCTTGAGGTAGTCGACCGAGAGCAGGATCGCCAGCCCTGAGGCGACCAGGAAAAGCGACTTGAAGAACACGGCGAACGGGTCGAGCACCAGCATCCCGGAGAAGAAGCGTGCGCCGACGCTGCAACTGGAGCTCGAGTACCAGAGCGCCGCACCGGTCACGACCAGGCTGGCGACCGCGAGCACGGCCAGCGTGCCGTGGCGGCCGCGGCGGGCCAGCCCGGCAACGAGCACGACCATCCCCAGCGCGGCGAGGACCAACTCGGGGAGGAAGGCGATGAGGTCGGCACCCATGGCAGACTCCTTCAGTGCGCCGCGCCAGCGTGCTGCGGAGCGGCGTGCCCGGTTGCCGGTTCACCGGCGGCCGGAAGCGGCGCGGCTTGCCGGTCCAGGTAGCCCGGATCCACCGTCCTGACGATCCGCAGCACCGACGGCTCGATGATCCGGAAGAACGGCTTGGGGTAGAGGCCGATCCAGAAGCACATCACCACCAGCGGGATCAACGTCCACAGCTCGCGCCGGTTGACGTCCTTCAACGCCTTGTTCGCCTCATTGGTGATCTCGCCGAAGAACACCTGCTGGTACATCCACAGCATGTACGCGGCGCCGATCACGATGCCGGTGGCGGCGAGGACAGCCCACAGCGCCGAACGGTTGAACGCGCCGATGAGGATGGTGAACTCGCCGATGAAGCCGTTGAGCGTCGGCAGACCGATCGACGCCATCGTGATGATCATGAACATCATCGCGTACACGGGCATCACCTTCGCGAGCCCGCCGTACTCCGCGATCATCCGCGTGTGGCGTCGCTCGTAGACGATGCCGACGAGCAGGAACAGGCCGCCGGTCGAGAGGCCGTGGTTGATCATCTGCAGGACCGAGCCCGAGAGCCCGTGCGGGTTGAGGGCGAACATGCCGAGCATGACGAAGCCGAGGTGCGACACCGACGAGTAGGCGACCAGCTTCTTCATGTCCTTCTGCGCCATCGCCACGAGGCCGCCGTAGATGATGCCGATGATCGCCAGTGCGACCACCCAGGGCACCGCCTTCCGAGTGGCGTCAGGCAGCAGCGGCAGCGAGAACCGGATGAAGCCGTATGTCCCCATCTTCAGCAGGACGCCCGCCAGGATCACCGATCCCGCGGTGGGCGCCTCGACGTGAGCGTCGGGCAGCCAGG
This sequence comes from uncultured Acidobacteriota bacterium, assembly GCA_963725705.1. Taxonomy (GTDB): domain Bacteria; phylum Acidobacteriota; class Thermoanaerobaculia; order Thermoanaerobaculales; family Thermoanaerobaculaceae; genus CAVRZJ01. The sequence continues at coordinate 73,823 of CAVRZJ010000007.1, forward strand.
TGTGGAACGGGAACATCGGCACCTTGATCGCGAACCCGATGAAAAACGCGACGAAGATCCACATCTGCAGCCCGCCGGGGATCTGCGGAGCGATCTTCATCAGCTCGATCAAGTCAAACGTCGGCGCGTTGCCGAGCCCCTTCAGCCCGATCGCGGCGAGCCCGGTCGAGTTGTAGAAGTACAGGGCGAGAATGCCGACCAGCATCAGCACCGATCCGAACAGGGTGTACAGGAAAAACTTGATGGCGGCATAGAGCTTGCGCGGCCCACCCCACATCCCGATCAGGAAGTACATCGGTACGAGCATCACCTCCCAGAAGACGTAGAACAGGATGAAGTCGAGGGAGATGAAGACCCCGAGCATGCCGGTCTGGAGGAGGAGCAGGAAGACGTAGTACTCCTTCTCGCGGTGGGTAATCGCCGAGAACGACGAGTACACCGAGATGAACCCGAGCAGCGTCGTCAGGAGGATCAGCAGCACCGAGATCCCGTCGACACCGACCGAGTAACTCGAGCCCGCCGACGGGATCCAGTCGGTGCGGTAGGTGAACTGGAACGGCGCACCTGCGGGGTCGTAGCGAAACCACAGCGGCAGCGACACGAGGAAATCCAGCCCCGCCACTACCGTCGCGACCGTCTTGATCGCCCTCGTCTGCTCGCGCTTGAGCGCGAAGATGACGAGCAGCGCCCCGAGGAGCGGGAGGTAGCAGATGATGTTCAGCAGGTTGGTCGCAAAGCCCATCGCATCCCCCTCACGACATCCTGGCGAGCCACAGCGCGGCCGCCACCATCAGCGCAAATCCGAGTGCCATCACCAGCGCGTACCCCTGCACGACTCCGGCCTGCACGCGCCGCAACACGCGGCTGAAGACCTCGTAGACCTTCGCCACCAGGTTGACGGCGCCGTCGACGATGTTGAGGTCGAACAAGCCCGAGAAGAACGAGGTCCCGACCGTCAGGTGGCGGGTGCCGTTCACCGCGCCGTCGATGACCCGCGCGTCGAACTCCCACGAACCGCGGGCCAACCCCATGGTCCCGGCAACGAACGTCGCGTCGTAGATCTCGTCGACGTAGTACTTGTTGGCGACGGTGCGGTAGAGGGCGGGGACGCGTTCGGCGATCGCCCTGGGGGTCTCGCCGGCGCGCGGGCCGAAGTAGAAGCGCGTCGCCAGGTAGATCCCGAAGCACGCCACCGCCACCGACAGCACGATCAGCGCCCACTCCACGGAGAGCGACGCGTGGTGCTCGAGCTCCACGCCCGGCGCCACCGGGTGCAGGAATCCCTCGAACCAGTTGAGGTCGCGCCCGAACGTGACCGCCGCTCCCACCCCCGCCAGCCCCACCACCGCGCTGCCGACCCCGAGGATCTTCAAGGGCCACGTCATCGACGCCGGCGATTCATGGAGATGATGTTCCTGCTCGTGCGTCCCCCGGAACTCCCCGTGGAACGTCATGTACACCAGCCGGAACATGTAGAACGCCGTGAGGAACGCCCCGCACACCCCGAGCCCCCACAGCACGGTGTAGACCGTCCCGAACCCGTTGAGGTCCGCCGATCCGGCGGCGAAGACCTTGCCCAGGATCTCGTCCTTGGAGAAGAACCCCGCGAAGGGTGGGATGCCGGCCAGCGCCAGCGTGGCGACGACGAAGGTCCAGTAGGTGGTGGGCATGTGCTTCTACAGCCCGCCCATCTTGCGCATGTCCTGCTCGCCGGAGCACGCGTGGATGACGGAGCCGGACCCTAGGAACAGGCACGCCTTGAAGAACGCGTGGGTGAACAGGTGGAAGATCGCCGCCGCGAACGCCCCCGCTCCGGCGCCCAGGAACATGTACCCCAGCTGGGACACGGTGGAGTACGCCAGCACCTTCTTGATGTCGTTCTGCGCCAGCCCGATGGTCGCGGCAAAGATCGCCGTGAGCCCGCCGACCACCGCCACGACGAGGAGCGCCGTCGGGGCGTGCCGGAAGATCGGGTTGCAGCGCGCGACCATGTAGACGCCCGCGGTCACCATGGTCGCCGCGTGGATCAGCGCGGACACCGGCGTGGGACCGGCCATGGCGTCGGGCAGCCAGACGTACAGCGGGATCTGCGCCGACTTGCCGACCGCCCCGACGAAGAGCAGCAGGGCGATCGGGGTGAACGTAGGCGGCGTACCTGACCGGGTCGGCCTCGATGAGGGCGAACATGCCGGCGAAGTCAACGGTGCCGAAGACCTTGAAGGCGAGGAAGATCGCCAGGAGGAAGCCGAAGTCGCCGATGCGGTTGACGATGAACGCCTTCTTCCCTGCCGCGGCGCACCAGTCCTTCTCGAAGTAGAAGCCGATCAGCAGGTAGCAGCACAGCCCGACGCCCTCCCAGCCGACGAACAGGACGACCAGGTTGGCCCCGAGGACGAGCGTCAGCATGGCGAACATGAACAGGTTCAGGTAGGCGAAGTACCGCGCATACGAGCGCTCGCTCTCGCCGTGCATGTACCCCACCGAGTAGACGTGGATCAGGAACCCCACGAACGTCACGAAGAACAGCATCACCGCCGACAACGGATCCAGCCGCAACGCGAAGTCGATCGAGAGGTTCGCGAGCAGGCCGTCGGTGGTCTCGCCGAGCCCGGCGGGGATCCAGGTGAACACGCGGTTGACGTGGACGGCGTGCGTCCCGACCGTCAAAGCCCAGTCGCCGATCGCCGCGAAGCCGGCGAGCATCGCGAGCCCGGAGCCGGCCAGCGCCACCCACGACGTCGCGCGGTGGCTCCAGGCGCGCCGGTTGCCGATCAGGCCGTTCACCGCGGCGCCGAGCAGCGGGAGGAGCGGGATGAGCCAGAGCAGATCCTTCATGCGTTCCCCCTCATCCCTGCATCACGTTGACCTGGTCGAGTTGCACGGTTTGCTTGAGGCGGACCAGTGCGATGATGATCCCGAGCCCGATCGCCGCCTCCGCCGCCGCGATGGTGATGACGAACACCGCGAACACCTGGCCCGAGAGATCGCCGAGGTGGCGCGAGAACGCGATGAAGTTGATGTTCGCCGCGTTGAGAATCAGCTCGATCGACATGAGGACGGTGATGAAGTTGCGGCGCACCACCACGCCCGTCACGCCGAGCCCGAAGAGGACCAGCGAGAGCACCAGGTAATGGGTCGTCGTGATCACGCCCGCTCCTCCTTCTCCTTACGCCCCATGACGATGGCACCGATCATCGCGACCAGGAGCACGACCGAGACCACCTCGAACGGCAGCAGGTAGTCGCGGTACAGGCTCCAGCCGACCGCCTCGGTGTTGCCGAGCACCTGCCCCTCGACGGTGACCAGTGCGGCGTCCGGTCCTGCCGGGCCTCGGAACGCCGCCCACACGCCGACGAGGACCAGCGCGACGAGCACGACGCTGATGACGACCGCGGCCGGAACGAGCCGGCCCACGTACTTCTCCTGATCCGGCAACGTGCGCACGTTCACCAGCATGATCACGAACAGGAACAGCACCATCACGCCGCCGGCGTACACCAGCACCTGCACCGCGGCGATCAGCTCGGCGCGCTGCAGCACGAACAGGCCGGCGACCGCCAGAAACGTCATCAGCAGCGAGAGCGCCGCGTGCACCGGGTTGCGGTAGGCGATGACACCCGCGGCACCGGCGACAGCCAGGGCCGCAAGGGTATAGAACACTATCGCGCCGAAGTGAGTCACCAGAGCGTCCATCACTTCTGCTCCCCTGTCTTCGCGCCCCTGGTTCCCATCGGGTCGCCGGGCACCAGACCCTGCTGCGGCGGGACCACGCCGGGATAGGGCGAGATGCCCTCCCAGCTCTGCAACCGTTCCTTGGTGAAGTACAGACGCTCATTGCGCTCGTACGCCGAGGTCTCGTACGTCTTGGTGGTCAGCCAGATCGAGACCGGCTCGGTCGGACACGCCTCCTCGCAGAGGCCGCAGAACATGCAGCGCTTGACGTCGATGTCGTAGCGGTCGAGGATCTTCTTCTTCTTCCTCTTGCCGTCGACCTCGATCTCCTCGAAGTGATCCTGAATGTGAATGATGTCGATCGGGCAGGCCTTGGCGCAGGCGTGGCAGACGATGCAGCGCTCTTCGGAGAAGCCGAACATGCCGCGGAAGCGGTCGGACGGCTCCTTCCTCTCCTCCGGGTACTGGATCGTCGCCTTCTTCTTGAACAGGTAGCGGCCCGTCACCCCGAGCCCCTTGAGGAGGTCGAGCGGCAGGAAGCCCCAGAAGCTCATCGCGGACCTCCCAGCAGCAGCACCCCGAGGCCGATCAGCACCACGTTGGCCAGGCTCACGGGCAGCAGCACCTTCCAGCCGAGCGCCATCAACTGGTCGAACCGGTAGCGCGGGAAGGTGCCGCGAAACCAGATGTAGACGAAGAGGAACACCGCCACCTTGCCGGCGAACCACAGGAACGGCGGGACCAGGTCGAGGAACGACAGGAACGCGAGGTTCGGGAACGGCCGCAGCCACCCACCGAAGAACAGCACGGTGGCGATCGACGAGACCACGACCATGTTGGCGTACTCGGCGAGGAAGAAGAACGCCCACTTCATGCCCGAGTACTCGGTGTGGAACCCCGCGACGAGCTCCGACTCCGCCTCGGGAAGGTCGAACGGGTTGCGGTTGGTCTCCGCCACGCCGCACACGAAGTAGATGAAGAACGCGATGAACCCGGGCACGAAGTACCAGACGTGGGCCTGCTGCTGGGCCTCGACGATCTTGACCAGCGACAGGCTGTTGGCCATCAGGAGGACGGCGACGACCGAAAAGCCCATCGGCACCTCGTAGGAGATCAACTGCGCCGCCGAGCGCAAGCCGCCCATCAACGAGAACTTGTTGTTCGACGACCAGCCGCCGAGGATGACCCCGTAGATCCCCACCGACGAGACCCCGAGAACGAACAGGATGCCCACGTTGACGTCGGTCAGGTGCGGCGGGATCGCCTGCGGTAGCAGGCCGAACAGCGTCGTGGCGGGGCCGAACGGGATGACCGAGAAGACCACCAGCGCCGGCACGACGACCAGGCCGGGCGCGAGCAGGAACACCAGCTTCTCGGCGCGGCCGGGGACGACATCCTCCTTCGACATCAGCTTGAACGCGTCTGCGATCGCCTGCAGCCAGCCGCCCGGACCGACGCGGTTCGGGCCGAGCCGAATCTGCATGTACGCGAGTATCTTTCGTTCGAAGAACGACATGTACAGGGCGATCAGCAGCACCGCCAGCAGGATCACGACGATCTTGACCAGCGGCACCACCAAGAAAGCAATCAGCGGGCTCGTCATGAACCCTCCGTGGAAAGGCCGGGGACCGGGGACCGGGGACCGGGGACCGAAAGGCCGGGGACCGGGAACGGGAACCGGGGACCGGGAAAGCCAACCTCAGAGATTCTCGGTACCCGGTACCCGGTACCCGGTTCCCTGCCCCTATGCCGATAGGCCGGATCAAGCCACCTGGCGAACGCGGAAGTGCAGGCACCACGGCGTTACCGTCGATCTCGCCGAGGACGATGTCGAGCGTGCCGATGATAGCGATGAGGTCGGCGACGAGGTGCCCGCGAACCAGCTCGGGGAGCGCCTGCAGGTTGATGAAACACGCCGGCCGGACGCGCAGCCGGTACGGCTTGTCGGTGCCGTCCGAAACCACGTAGTAGCCGAGCTCGCCCTTGGGCGCCTCGACCGAGAAGTAGATCTCACCCTTGGGCGGCTTGATCACCTTCGGGACCTTCGCCATGACCGGCCCGTCGGGCAGCCTGTCCAGGCACTGGCGGATGATCCTGATCGACTGCCGCATCTCTTCCATGCGGACCAGGTAGCGGTCGTAGGTGTCGCCGTTGACGCCTGTCGGCACGTCGAACTCGACCTCGTTGTAGCGGTCGTAGGGGAAGACCTTGCGGATGTCCCATTTGACGCCGGAGCCGCGCAGCGGCGGGCCGGTGAGCCCCCAGTCGATGGCGTCGGCTGCCGAGATCACGCCGATGCCGATGGTGCGGACCATCCAGATGCGGTTCTTGGTGATCAGCCGCTCCCAGTCCGCAATCTTGGCGGGCAGTTGCTCGACGAACGATCGGCAGCGCTGCAGCCAGTCGGCGGTCACGTCGTACGGCTGGCCGCCGACCCGCATGCAGTTCAGCGTGAGCCGGGCGCCGCAATACTCCTCGTAGAGATCGAGGATCTTCTCCCGCTCCTCGAAGGTGTAGAAGAAAGGCGTCTGGGCGCCGATGTCGAGCACGTGGGTCGCGAACCAGATGATGTGTGAGGAGAGCCGCTGCAGCTCGGCGAGGATCATCCGGATGTAGGCGGCGCGCGGCGGAACCGTCACGCCCATCAGCTTCTCGACGGCCCCCACCAGCCCCTGGTTGTTGGTGGCCGCCGCCGTGTAGTCCATCCGGTCGGTGTGAGGGATGCAGCCGTTGTAGGTCTCGCGCTCGAAGAGCTTCTCAGTGCCGCGATGGAGGTAGCCGATGATTGGCTTTGCCTCGATGATCCGCTCGCCGTCGAGCTTGACCATCACCCGCAGGACGCCATGGGTAGCCGGGTGCTGCGGGCCGAACGAGATCTCCATCTCCTCGCTGTCGGCGAACAGGTGCGCGTCGCTCATGCGGCCCCCTCGCCGCCCTTGACCGGGCCGCCGCCGGGCGGGTAGACGTCCGGGTAGATCGCCGCACCGGTGTCGATTCCCTCGATGGGGAAGTCCTTGCGCAGCGGATGCCCGTTGAACCCCTCCCAGGTGAGAATGCGCTCGAGGGCCGGATGGCCACCGAAGTAGATCCCGAACATGTCGAAAACCTCTCGCTCCATCCAGTTGGCCGTCTTCCACACGGACGTCACCGAAGGTACCTCGCTCCCGTCGGCGACCTTGACCTTGAGGCGTAGGCGGCACGAATCGGTGAAGCGATGCAGCCAGTAGACGACGTCGAAGCGCCCCTCGGCGCGGTCCTTCCAGTCCACCGCGGTGAGATCGACGAGGAACGTGAAGTCGAGGCGCTCCCTGCACGCGCGGCACACCTCGACGAGGCGGTCAACCGGGACGATGATCGTCACCTCGCCGGCGAGCTCAAACGGCTCCGTCACGGCCCCAGCAACCATCTCGGCCAGCGTGCGAACCAGCGGCAGGTCGCTGGCGACCTTGGCCACCGGCGGCACCGGCTTCTCCTCCCAGGGCAGCTTGGGCGGCGCCGGCACCGGAGGCGTGGCCTGCGATTGCGGCGTCGCTGGAGCCTGGGATGACGGCTTCTCTTGATCAGCCACGGGGCCTCCTAGTCACTCCTGTCGAGAGTTCAGAGTCGAGAGTCGGGAGGAAGAACCTGTCCGGTGGCCATCCTCGACTCTCGACTCTCGACTCTCGACCCGACGCAAAGTCCAGGCCGTCGCTCGACGCAATCGGGCCGCCATCAGCCAGTCACCCGACCTTCTTGGCGATCGTCATGCGGTCAATCTTCTTCTGCAGTTGCATCAGACCGTAGATCAACGCTTCCGGCCGGGGGGGGCACCCCGGGACGTACACGTCCACCGGGATCAGGCGGTCGACGCCCTGCGTCACCGCATAGGTGCGGTACGGGCCGCCGCAGGTCGCGCACGATCCCATCGCGATCACCCACTTCGGCTCGGCCATCTGGTCGTAGAGGCGCTTGACCACCGGCGCCATCTTCTCGCTGACGGTCCCGGCGACCAGCATGAGGTCGGCCTGGCGCGGGGAGCCGCGGAACACCTCGGCGCCGAAGCGCGCCATGTCGAACCGCGGATCGAGCACCGCCATCATCTCGATGGCGCAGCAGGCGAGCCCGAACTGCAACGGCCACAGCGAGTTCTTCCGAGCCCAGTTGAAGATGGCGTCGTAGGTGGAGACGAGCGGGTTGGGTGCGAAGCGGTTCTCGATCAGACCCATTGCAGCGCCCCCCGCCGCCAGGCGTAGACGTAACCGACGACCAGGATGCCGAGGAAGACCAGCATCTCGACGAATCCGAACCACGCCAGCTTGCGGTACATCACCGCCCATGGGAACAAGAAGACCGTCTCGACGTCGAATACGACGAACAGGACGGCGATCAGGTAGTAGCGGATTGAGAACCGGGTGTCGTAGGCGAACGACGCCGGTTCGATGCCGCACTCGTACGGCTCCGCCTTGACCGGGTCGTATCGGCCAGCGCGGAGCAGTCTGGTGATGAGCAGTGTGACGATGGGGAACGCAATGCCAACGAGGGTAAAGAGCAGAATCGGAATGTATTCGGTCACTCCCCCCCTCCTTCCACGCCGCCGCGCAGTATAGCGAAACAATTCACAACGTCAATGCAGACAGTAGATTCTGCGGCTCATTTCAACTTCCTCTGTCACGGTCGCGAACCGCCCCTGCAACAGTTGCATCGCGCCGGGAATCGCCTACTCTTGCACCCGGTCAGGCGCGGTCGCGACGAGCCCGCGGTCGCGATGGCTCGAACGTGGTACCGACCCGGGAGGGACCGTGAGGCGCACCGCCATCCTCGTTCTCGTCGTCGCCGCCGTGACGCTGGCGCAGCCAGCCACCGCGCAGGGAGATCGGTGGATCGGCCGGGTAAGGGCTCTGGGCGTGATGCCTGATGCTTCCAGCGACGAGATCGCGACGACCGGCACGAGGATTGGCGTGGACAACGCCTTTGGCGGCGAGGCCAGCGTCACCTGCCTGCTCGGCCCTACCTGGGGCCTCGAGCTCGCCGCGGCCGTGACGCCTCTCAAGCTGTCGACCACCGGCGGCCAGTTCCCGGGGCTCGATGCCGGCCGTGTCGACCTCTTCTCCGGCATGCTGTCGCTCCAGTACCACTTCGCGACCACCGGAAAGCTCAAGCCGTACCTCGGCATCGGGATGACTTTCGCCCGCCCCATCGGCTACACACTGAGCAAGGACATGGAAGCGTCGGGTATCGCCAACCTCACCTTTGCGAGCTCAATGCGGGTTCACACGCAGGTGGGCGCTGACCTGAGGATCGGTCAGGGCTGGCGCCTCAACCTCGATCTCCGCTACGCCCCGGTGACGACCCGCGCCGACTTCCGACTCGCCACCGGCGGATCGCTCGACACCATCGCCCTCAACATCAACCCGATTCTCGTCGGCGTCGGCATCGGCAGAACCTTCTGAACCGGCAGGGCTACCCTTGCAATCGTCGGCAAAAACACTACCCTGAGGGCGCTCGTGGAGGGCGTATGAGGATCGGTCCCCCCCTGGTGCTGGCTGCTCTCGTGCTGTCCCCGCTTCCCGTCCTCGCCCAGAGTCACGCCTGGGAGGCCCGGCTGCGGCTCGCCGACGTGCGCACCCACGACAGCAGCGCCTCGCTCTCCAACTCCATTGCTACGCTCGACTTCCAGGCCGGCAAGACCGTCGAGCTCGCCGTGAGCTACACCTTTCAGCCGGAGTGGGCGGTGGAGCTGTCGTTCCAACGCCCGAACCTCGACATCGACGTCGCCGGCGGCGGCGGCTCGACGTTTCACGCCGGCAGTGCACGGATCGGTCTCACGGCACTGACGTTGCAGTACCACATCTTCGTCGTCGGCAGGGCTCGCCCGTACCTCGGCATCGGCGCTCACCTCGCCTCGATCTCCGGTTTCAAGCCCAGCCAGGAGCTCGTCGCCGGCAACGTCGCGACGATCTCCTTCGACAGCTCGGCATCGCTGACCGCCCAGGTCGGCCTGGACTACGACGTCACCGACCGGATCTCGATCAACGCCGACGTGAAGTACCACGACGTCGGCGCGGATGCGAAGCTGATGCTGCCGAGCGGCGATCCGTGGCAGAGCCTGCGTGTCGACCTCGACCCCTGGGTGCTCGCGCTGGGCGTCGGATTCCGGTTCTAGCCCGCGACCAGCTTCTGTAGCTGTCCAAGGAGGTATGCGGCGAGGCCGCGGTGCTCCTTGGGCGCCCGGGCGGCGTCGTCGTGGGCCTCGAGTTCTGCACGCCGGGCGGCCATGCGTCCAGCCAACTCCCCGGCGAGCTCGCCATGTTCGGTGAGCAGCGCACGCAGCGCGTTCGAGTCGACCTCGACCGCAGCGAGCCGGGCGCCTGCCCGCACCGTTGCCGAGCGCGGTTCGCCGGAGAGGAACGCCATCTCGCCGAAGACGTCGCCCTCACCCACGCGGGCGACCTCGGCGCCGCTGTGCAGCACCACGGCGTCGCCGGCTCCGACCACGTAGAGAGCGCGCGACGCGTCCCCTTCGCGGACAACCACCTCGCCGGGAGCGAAATCGAGCCACCGTGATTCGCCCGCCAGCACCTCGAGAGCGTGCGGTGGCAGCCCGACGAACAGCTTGCAGCGCTCCAGTCCCGCGCGGCACGACGCTACCGAGTCGAAGGCGACGCCGGCCGACGGCTGACGGACGATCCGCTGCGGCAGCGGGATCTCGACGCCCTCGCGCCGAAATGCCGCGTGAGCGCGGACCAGGAGCGCGTCGACAATGTCGTTGTGCCGCCTCGGTTCGTTCGTCCAGACCCGGCACTCGTAGAGGATGCCGTTCTCGTCGAACTTGCGGGTGAGAATCCGCGGGGTTGGTTCCGCCAGGACAAACGGCAGGTCGCGACAGATCGCCTGCAACAGCCCTTTGACAACGTGCGGGGGCGACGAGTAGGCGGCATGCAGATGGACGGGGTAGGCCACCGGCGGGGTTCCGGTCCCGAGGATCTTCAACCGAGCCCGTGCCGCCTGCGAGTTCGGCACGACGATCCGCTCGTCGAGGTTGGTGCGCAGAACGAGCGAGCGCCAGCCAAGCTCTTCGACCCCGCCCTCGAGGCCGTCGATCTCGATCCAGACACCGGCTTCGAGCTTGCGTTCCCAGGCCAGGGCCAGCCCGGACAGGAGCGTTCCCAGCGTCTCCTGCATCGCGAAGCCCACGAGGACCGTGATCACCGCCGACGGCAGGGCGAGGTTGAGCTCCATGCCCGCCGCGAAGCGCAGCACCAGCGCCACGACCGTGACGTACGACAGCAGGGTCACGACGTCGCGCGCCAGCCTCGGCATCACTACGCCGACGCGCTGAACGAGCAGCCACTCGACGACGAACGCCACCAGGGCGCGCGCGGCGAGGAAGCCGAGCGCGATCAGCAGGCCAATGGCGGTCAGCTCCTCCCATCGGCCACCCGGCCCGATGACGGCCACGACCCAGTCGACCAGCGCGGCGACGGCGACGAGGACGAGGGTCCAGCGGACGCTGCGCAGGAGTTGCGAGGTGATGACGCGCCCGGCGGCCAGGACAACGAGCGTCCCCACGCCGATCGCCAGCACCAACGATGGGCTCATATGCCGTGATTCTATATCAGCCGCGGGAATATCCCGATCTTGTGAATCATTGCGCAAGACGAGCGTTCGCGGGGCAGTCGCGAACGGGAAATTGGCGACGATGGCACGGATCGTGATCCTGGGTGGTGGCTTTGCGGGCGCGTTCTTGGCCCGGGCGCTGGGGCGCACCGTGGCCAAGCAGGACCACGAGGTCGTCCTCATCGACCGCCACAACTACTTCGTGTTCACGCCGCTGCTCATCGAGGCTGGGACCGGCGCTATCGAGCCGCGCCACGCGGTGGTGCCGCTGCGCGACCTTCTCCGCTCGACGACGCTGCGTGCCGCCGAAGTGCTCGGCGTGGACAGCTCCGCGAGGACCGTTCGCTATCGGCTCAACGAGCAGGTTCCGGCTCAGGAAGTTGGTTTCGGCAGCCGGTTTGCCGGTGTCGGGGTTGAGGTCCACCCCTTCGGTCACCTCCGACGGCTCCCGGGAGAACGCCGGGGTGTTGTCGACGCCGCGCTCGGACACCGCGCCGGAGCATGGCGCCAGCAGGTTGCTAGAATTCTCCAGCGGCGGTGACCCATCATGAGCGATGAGAGCGACAAGTCCGTAGGGTATGGTCCGAACGTCTGGCTGATCGACGAGATGTACCGCGAGTTCAAGGAGCGCCCCGAGTCACTCTCCGAGAGCTGGCGCGAGTTCTTCTCCGACTACCAGCCCTCGGCCGGACGTGCGGTCGCGGCGGCGCCGGCCCCGGCCGCGGAGCCGGAGGCAGCGGCGTCGGCGGTATCGGAACAGCCTGAGGTGATCCAGACGGCGCCAGCACCCGCGGCCACGCCGTTGCGGGGGCCGGCGGCGCGGCTCGTCGAGAACATGGAGCGCAGCCTGCGCGTGCCGACCGCGACATCGGTGCGTACCATCAACGTCAAGCTGCTCGAGGAGAACCGCAGGTTGCTGAACGAGCACCTCGCCGAGGCGGTCGGCGGCAAGGTGAGCTACACGCACCTCCTCGCCTGGGCGGTGGTGCAGGCGCTGGTTGCGATACCGGGGATGCGGTCGATCTTCGCCGAGATCGAGGGCGCTCCCAACAAGCTGCAGCCCGAGCACATCAACCTCGGCCTGGCGGTCGACGTGCAGCGCCGGGATGGCTCGCGCGGCCTCGTTGTCCCCTCCGTCAAGCGGGCGGAGACGCTGGAGTTCGCCGCGTTCTTCGCCGCCTACAACGACCTGATCCGGCGCGCTCAGACCAATGCCCTCACCCCCGACGACTTTGTGGACACGACTGCAACCCTGACCAACCCCGGCATGCTCGGCACCACGCAGTCGGTCCCCCGCTTGATGTCCGGGCAGAGCCTGATCGTCGGTGCCGGCGCCATCGACTTCCCGGCCGAATACCAGCACGCGGACCAGGCGGCGCTCGCCCGCCTCGGCGTCGGCAAGGTGCTCACGGTGACCTGCACCTACGACCACCGGGTGATCCAGGGCGCCGAGAGCGGCGCCTTCCTCGCTCTCGTCGCCAGCTACCTCGGCGGCGGGCACGCCTTCTACGAGGGGGTCTTCGCCTCGCTGCGCGTGCCCCACAAGCCGATGGTGCTGGCGCGGGACTCCAACCCCCTGCTCACCGGCGACTCCGGCCAGGCGCTCGCCGAGAAGCAGGCCGGAGTACTGCACCTGATCAACATGTACCGGGTGCGGGGGCACCTCGTCGCCCACACCAACCCGCTCTCGCAGGAGGTGCCGAGCCACCCCGAGCTGGATCTCTCGCACCACGGGCTCACCGTCTGGGATCTCGATCGCGAGTACTTCTGCCAGGGGCTCGGCGGGTACGGGCGGGCGACGCTGCGCACCATCCTCCAGATCCTCCAGGACGCCTACTGCGGACCGATCGGCGTCGAATACATGTTCATTCAGGAACCGGACCAGAAGGCCTGGATCCAGGAGCGTGTCGAGGGCGTCGACCGCGCATCATGGGTGACCTCGGACGAGAAGCGGCGGATCCTCTTCCGCCTCAACGCCGCCGAGGCTTTCGAGCGGTTCCTGCACACCAAGTACATCGGGCACAAGCGCTTCTCGCTCGAGGGCGCCGAGACCCTGATCGCCATCCTCGACCGCCTCTTCGGCAACGCGGCCACGGCCGGGATCGAGGAGGCGTCGCTGGGCATGGCCCACCGCGGCCGTCTCAACGTGCTCGCCAACATCCTCGGCTTCTCGTACGAGGGCCTGTTCCGCCAGTTCGAGGGCGACATCGACCCGCTGAGCCGCGAAGGGACCGGCGACGTCAAGTACCACCTGGGCGCCGAAGGCAACTTCAGCGGGCCCGACGGCCGCTCGCTGCACATTTCGATGGCGAGCAACCCCAGCCACCTCGAAGCGGTGGACCCCGTCGTCGAGGGGATGGCGCGGGCGGCGCAGGACACGCGCGGTGAGGGCGCGCGCGGCAAGGTGATGGCGGTTCTGGTTCACGGCGACGCTGCGTTCGCCGGCCAGGGCGTCGTCGCCGAGACGCTCAACATGAGCGCGCTGTCGGGCTATCGCACCGGCGGTACCGTTCACATCGTGGTCAACAACGGCATCGGCTTCACCACCTCCCCCGCGGACGCGCGCTCCTCGGTGTACGCGACCGACGTCGCGAAGATGGTGCAGGCGCCGATCTTCCACGCTAACGGCGAGGACCCCGAGGCGTGCACCCGCGTCATCGATCTCGCGTTCGAGTTTCGCCAGACGTTCCACAAGGACGTCGTCGTCGACATGATCTGCTACCGCCGATGGGGTCACAACGAGGCCGACGAGCCCGCCTTCACGCAGCCGTTGATGTACGCGAAGATCCGCGAAAAGCGCTCGGTTCGCAAGCTCTACACCGAGAAGCTGGTCAACCGCGGCGACATGGCCATCAAGGAGGCGGAGGCGGCGCTCAATGACTTTCAGGCGCGGCTCGAGGAGGCGTTCACCGCCACCAAGGAGGCGAGCTCGCCGGAGGTGCGCCTGTTGCCCGAGGAGGTGCCGCCGCTGCCGGTTGCCGCGCCGCCGCCCGTCGACACGGCGACGATCGTTCGCGTCCTCGGCGTCATGGCCACGGTTCCCGACGAGTTCGCGCTGCACCCGAAGCTGGCCAAACACCTCAAGGAGCACAGCGACGAAGGGGGGATGCTGGCCCGCGGCGAGGGGGAGCCCAGGTTCGACTGGGCGACCGCCGAGACACTGGCGTTCGGCACGCTGCTGCTCGAAGGACGACCGGTCCGTCTTTCCGGCCAGGACTCGCGGCGCGGGACGTTCAGCCAGCGGCATGCGGTGCTGGTCGACCAGAAGACCGGCCAGGAGTGGATCCCGCTGCAGCACCTCGACGATCGCCAGGGAGCGTTCCTGCTCTACGACTCGCTGCTCTCCGAGTACGCGGCGCTCGGGTTCGAGTACGGCTACTCGGTGGGACGACCGGACGCCCTCGTGCTCTGGGAGGCCCAGTTCGGCGACTTCTCCAACGGCGCCCAGATCATCATCGACCAGTTCATGGCCGCCGCCGCCGAGAAGTGGCGCCAGCACTCCCGCCTGGCGCTCCTGCTGCCGCACGGCCTCGAGGGACAGGGGCCGGAGCACTCGTCCGCCCGCCTCGAGCGCTTCCTGCAGTTGTGCGCCCGCCACAACCTGCGCGTCACCGTGCCGACCACGGCGGCGCAGTACTTCCACCTGCTCCGCAGCCAGGCGTACCTCGAGCCGGCGACGCCGCTGGTGGTCATGACCCCGAAGAGCCTGCTGCGCGCCACCGTGGCGGAGAGCCCGGCGGGCGACTTTACGGCCGGCTCCTTCCAGCGGACTCTCGCCGACCCCGAGGCCACGGGCGACACCCGCCGGCTCCTGCTCTCCTCGGGCAAGGTGGCCTTCGACCTGCTCGCCTTCCGCCGCCAGAACCCGGCACCGGAAACGGCGATCGTGCGGATCGAGCAGCTCTACCCGACGCCGGCCGACGAGATCGCTGCCTTCCTCTCGGTAATGCCTGACCTCGCCGAGGTTCGCTGGGTGCAGGAGGAGCCGCAGAACATGGGCTCGTGGTCCTTCATCGCACCGCAGTTGCAGCAGCTTCTCGGGGGCGTCCCACTGCGCTACGTCGGCCGTCCGGCCAGCGCGAGCCCGGCCACGGGCAGCGCGCGCCTGCACCAGCTCGAGCAGGAGCGGCTCGTCAGCGAGGCCTTCGGCCCATGAGCCGTGCTGACCGGGCGGGAAAGGCTGCGGTAGCGCGCCTCCCCGGCAAGCGGACAGGACGAGGGAGCCGGTCCGGCGTGACCGGGACCGCGGCCGGCGCCGCGAATCCATCCGATCGGTTGCCTCCACTTCTCGCATCGCTGCGGCGCATCCCCGCGACGGCGTGGCTCACCGCCGCCGTCTTCGCGATCCTCATCGCCGCCGCCTGGCTGCGCCTGACCGCCATCGGTACCTCGCCGCCCGGTCTGCACGTGGACGAGGCGTACAACATCTGGAACACCGACTGCCTCGTCCACACCGGCCGCGACCAATACGGCGTGCGCTGGCCGATTTTCTACACGGCCGGGTTCGGTGAGAACCGCACCACCCTGTTCCTCTACCTCCTGATGCCGTTCCTTGCGGTTGGGGGACTCAGCGTGACGGCGGCCAGGGTCGGCGCCGGGCTGTACGGGGTCCTGGCGGTGGCGGCGACCTACTACGTCGGCCGCCGGCTCCTCGGGCCGGCCGTCGGGATCGTCGCCGCTGCGCTCCTGGCGTTCAACCCCTGGCACCTGCAGCTCAGCCGGTGGGCACACGAGGCCACAGTGACGCCGCTGCTCGTCGTTGCGCCGATCGCCGGACTGATCTGGGCGGGAATCGTACCCGCAGGCCCGCTCGGCCGGCCGCGACCGCTCGCCGCCCTCGCGGCGGGGCTGGTCACCGGCATCTGCTGCTACGGCTACCCGGCGGTGCGGATGTTCCTGCCGTGCTTCCTGGCGATCGGAGCGCTCCTCGCGATCGGCGACTGGCGCCGGTTGCTCGCGAGCCGCGGCGGCAAGCTGTCGGCAGCCATGCTCGCCATCGGCCTCGCCTCGACGCTCGGGCCGCTCGCCTGGGCTCACCTCAGCGATCCCGCGATCGGCAAGCGGGCCGCCAGCCTGCTGATCTGGAGCCCGGCGGACTCGCTCGCGGCCGCCGCGGCCAAGGTCCTCTCCCGCTACCCCGATCACTTCGGGATCGGCTTCCTGTTCCGGCACGGCGACACGTTCAACGCCCTGGCACCCCCCGAGGGCCGGGGGTTGTTCCAGTGGACGCTGCTCCCGCTGCTGGTGATCGGCGTGATCGCGCTGATCCGGCGGCGGTCCACCCCGGGCGCCCGGGCGCTGCTCGCGTGGATGGTGCTCTACCCGCTCCCGGACCTGATCTATCGGCACCCCAGCCCGCATGCCCTCCGGAGCGCCGCAGGCGTTCCCGCCCTGGTCATGCTCGCCGCGATGGGCGCGGTGACAGCGGGGAGGTGGCTGCTGCAACACTTCAAGAGGCGAGCCGCCGTCGCCGCCATCGTCACCGTTTCGCTCATCTTTGCCACCGAGACGGGGCTCTTCCTGCGGGCCTTCTTCGGCCCGTTCAATCGGGAGACCGCCAAGGTCGTCGCTTTCCCCACCGACGTCCTCGCGGCGTGCCAGTGGCTGCAACCGCGGCTGCCGTCGCTCGATGCGGTGTTCTTCACCGCCCGTGCGGCGGTTCACCCGTACGTCTTCACTCTCGTCGGCCTCGACTACGCGCCGGCGAGATGGCTGGCCGATGAGCCCGAGTGGATCTCCGGGCCACTCGCCGGCGGCGCCTACTCCGACCAGTTGACCTGCCGCCGCTTCGGCACGATGAACTTCATCCTCGACGATGTTTCGGTCGCCCGCATCGATGGCCTGCGCACGAACGGTCGGGATGATCACGTTGCCTTCGTCGTCCGCCCCGGCGAGCTCTCCGGAGGTGGCCTCGGCGAACCGAGCGAACGCCTCCTCTGGCCGGACGGGCGGGTCTCCCTCCTCCTCTACGACATCCACATGTGAGCGCGTTCGCCGCGCCGGCGTGCGGCTGGGGCAGCCGCCCGGGCCCTCCGCCGGTGCGACTTAGAGCCTGTCCGCGAATAGGCGTGGGTCGCGCGCAGGGGGCTTGCGGATCGCAGGCAAGGAGCGAGGAGGAGAGCGATGCTCTTCCATCGCCGACGACGAGCGACGCAGCATCCGGCCGCAATCCCCCTACGCCCTTCGGGTTACGGGCGGCGCGGGGCCATCTGCGGCGTTGCCGCTCCTCGGCGATGGAGGCGCATCGCCTTCGTCGCGGCGCCTGACCCGCGGCGCCCGTAACGCGGCCCACCCCTATTCGCGGACAGGCTCTTAAGCAGCACCTCTGTCGGAGCTGGCGGGAAGGGAGCCCAGCCTTGCGCTCAGCCGCGCTTCTTGAGCAGGTCGCGGATCTCCTCGAGCAGGACCTCCTGGCGCGGCGGCGCCGGCGGCGCGGCCGGAGCTTCCACCTGCTTGCGCTTGAGAGTGTTCATCGCCTTGATGACCATGAAGATGGCAAAGGCGACGATGAGAAAATCGACGATCTGCTGGATGAACATGCCGTACTTCATCTGGACAGCGGCGACGTCGCCGACGCCCTCCTTGAGGGTGATCGCGAGCTTGGTGAAGTCGACACCACCGACGAGCAGCCCGATCGGCGGCATCAGCACGTCGTTCACCAGCGACGAGACGATCTTGCCGAACGCCCCGCCGATGACGATGCCCACCGCCATGTCGAGGACGTTGCCGCGCATCGCAAACTCCTTGAACTCCTTGAGCATACCTGTCTCCTCCCGTTCCCCGCGCCTCTTATGGTCGCTGGCGCTGTTCTCCGACTCCGAATCTCGCCTTCAGTGTAACGCGGATCTCAGGTGACGCGGTCCGGTGGTGACGTCACCACGCACCGCGGAGCGTCGGCGCCCGGTCGCTTGGACCCACGCTCACGGCAGCGGAGAGATCGTGGTCGGGTCGTTGGTGAGATTGTCGACCACCGACGCGAGCGCCACCACCCCGGTGCCGGAGTTGACGACCACCCGTGCGCACCCCGCCGTCAGGTTGCTCTTGCCCGCCTTGGCGAAGAACGGCCGGTTGTCCTGCTTCATCTCGCCGGGCGCCAACGTCACCGTGTAGCTCGTCAGCGGCGTCCCGCCCGCGTCGAACAGCGTCACGGTCACCGAGGCGGCGGTCAGTCCGGTGTTGGTGAGCGAAATGTTGGTGCGGTAGGCCTCCGTCTCGGTGAGCTGCACCAGCCAGGCAGTATCGCCGCTCGCCAGGCCGGTCGCCGTGTCGAACGACGGATAGCTCTGGCCCAGGGTCCCCTTCGGGAAGCAGGTGGCGCTCGCGGCGATGAGATTGTAGGTACGCGAGGTGACGATGACGTTGCGGTCGGACTCGATCTCCAGTGAGCCGGTACCCGTGGCGGGGATGGCGCCAACCACGTCCTCAAGGATCGACTGCGCCCCCGCCGCCACCTGGGTCGAGTTGGCGGTGACGGTGCCCCCGGCGCGGAAGCGCAGGGTGACGTTGGCGGCCAGCGTGGACGGGTTGAGGATGCCGAGGTCCGTCCGCCAACGGCTGCTCTTGGCGCCGGGGGCGTGGCTCGATACCGGCACCCAGATGTGGCCCATCTCCGCGACCGCCGGGACCATGGCGACCGTCGTCGGATCGTTGGTCGAGTTGTCGATCACGGACGCGGACGCGACGACGCCGAAACCGGAGTCGGCCCAGATTCTGGCGTAGGCCCGTTGCAGGTTACTCTTTCCGGCTCGCTTGAGGAACGGCTGGCCGTCGATCTTCACCTCGCCGGCCGCGACGGTCAGCGGGAAGCTCGTCAGGAACGTCCCGGCGCCGTCGTAGAGCGAGATCGTCACCGTCGCCGGCCTGCGGCCGGTGTTGGTGACGATAATGTTGGTGCGGTACGCGGCGGTCTCGACGAGCTGCGTCAGCCAGGCGGTCTGGCCGTCCGAGATGCCGTCGCGAGCGACCACGACGTCGTAGTTCTGGCCGAACGTCCCCGACGGATAGCAGGTCGCGTTGCCGGGGATCGCGTTGTAGGTGCGCGACGATACGCGGACCGGATGGTCCGCGAGCACCTCGATCGCACCGGTCCCGGTGAAGCCGAGCTGCCCGACGACATCGGTGACGATCGACTGCGCGCCCCGGGCGACGGCTGCGCTCGCGGTAAACGTCTTGCTTCCGGAGACCAGGCGCAGCGACAGCGCTGCCGGGCTGCTGCTGCCGTTCTCGGCGCCGAAGTCGGTGCGCCACTGGCTGCCTTTGGCGCCGGCAACCCGGCTGGCCACCGGGATCCAGTACTGCAGGCGGGGATCGAGCTTGGCCACCAGGATGCCTGTGCCGGTGCCGTTTGCCCCGATGGTCGTGTAGATCGGCAACGAATCGCCGGACACGCCGCTGGTGTTGCCGACGACGTAGGCATCGCTTGCCGCGTCGACGGCGATGCCGTAGCCGTAGTCGCTGGCGACGCCTCCCAGATAGGTGGCGTAGAGCAGCGACTCGGCGCCGCTCCTGGTGGGGTCGAGCCGCGCGACGAAGAGGTCCGAGGAGTCGCTGCGGTGCGCCTGCCAGGCGTCGAGTACGGGGAAGTCGTCGGAGAACGTCCGGCCGGCGACGAAGATCTGCCCGTCGGCGTTGCGCTTGAGGGCGTAGGCGAGGTCGTTGTCCGAGCCGCCGAGGTAGGTGCTGTAGAGCAGATGGTTGCCGATCGGGTCGAGGCGAGCCACGAACGCGTCTCGCGGCGACGGCCTGCCGGCGCTCGCGTTGGTGGTCTGGTATGCAGCCTGCGTCGGGAAGTCGAGCGAGAGGGTGTGACCCGCAACGGTCGCGGTACCGCTCTCGTCGACGTCGATCGCCATGCCGTAGTCGCCGTCGCTGCCACCGAGGAACGTGCTGTAGACCAGCGAGGCGTCGCTGCTCGCTGTCGTGTCGATGGCCGTCACGAACACGTCCGCGAGCCCGCCGATGGCGCCCTGCACGCCGCCCTTCACCGGAAACGAGGAGGAGAACGTGGTGCCCGTGACATAGGCGCGGGCGAAGGCGTCGACGGCCACGTCGCCGCTGTACTCCGTGCCGCTGCCGCCCAGGTAGGTGCTGTACAGCACCGCTTTGCCGTCGCCTCGCAGCTTGGTCAGGAAGACGTCCGCCGCACCGGCTCGGGTGGTGAACGCACCGTTGTTGGTCGGGAAGTCGTCCGACTCGGTCACGCCCGTCACGTAGACGCTGCGCCCCTCGTCCAGCGCGATGCCGAGGGCCGTCGTGCGGCTGCCGAGATCGAGCAGACCGGAGTTCTCGTTCTTGTCGCCGCCGAGGTACGTGCTGAAGATCAGGGCGTTCCCGGCCGCGTTGAGCTTGGCGACGAACGCGTCGCTGCATGGAGGCGACGAGCACCCCTGGCTGCCCGGCGAGCCCTGCGCCGCGCTGACGGTGGGGAAGTCGGTGGACCGCGTCATCCCGGTAACGTAGGCGTTGCCGTCGGCATCGACCGTGATGGCATCGGCGATGTCCTCGCCCGAGCCGCCGAGGTAGGTCATGTAGACGATGGCGCTGCCAGCCGCGTTGAGCTTCGCGATGAACGCGTCGCCGAAGCTCGACGCGGTCAGCGGGCCGTTGTAGGTGGAGTCCGGCGCCCCGGCGCTTGGGAACCCCTGCGAGCGGGTGGTTCCGGTGATATAGACGTTGCCGGCGGCGTCCACGGCGATGTCGCGGCCGTCGTCGAGGTCGGACCCGCCGATCAGCGTGCTGTAAACCAGGTAGGGGTCGATGACCAGAGCCCGAGAGCGCTCGTACGTCCCGATCGTGAACGCCACGCTGCCGTCCTCGGCGACGGCGTAGGCGACATCCACCGCCCGTCGGTTCCCTTCCACGTCCTGCCACGCCACGGGTGCCGCCTCGCTGATGCGGCGGCCTTCGAGCTCGACGTCGAGCTGACCGGAGGCCGCGACGCTGACGGTCCGTGCGCCCGCGTAGCGCCAGCGGATGGCCTCGGGATCGCGGCCGGGCGACACGGTGTACGTTCCCTTCAGCGCGCCGTCGCGGCCGACGAGGGTGAGGTCGATCCCGGCGTACAGTCCGTTGTAGCTCACCTCGCCGAACGTCGGGACGTCCCGATGCCAGCTCACCGGGTCGCTCCCCGTCAGATAGTTGACCCGGGTCGACAGAGGTTGCGATCCCGCGAGCGCGCAGTCCCGGCTGGCGGCGACGAACTCCACACGCAGCCGCGGAGTGCCGTGGTCCGAGCGGGGTGCAAGGACGATCTCGCCCGGCGCCAAGAGGATCGCACCACCAGTCGTGTGGGCAACGAACTGCGCACTCCCGCCAAGCTGGCCGACGTCCGGCACGAAGACCAGCTCGCCGCGCGGGCCAATGTCGCCAGCGTTCTGCGGCACGGCCGCTGCCGCCGGAACGCCTGCGACCGCCAGCAGAGCGATGACAAGCGAGGCGAGACGAGCGATGCGTCGAGAAGAATCCGCAAGAGTCATCACGCATTCCCCCTTGCTGCCAGGCCCAACGGCCGCGGATCGGGCGCCATTCCGAGGCCACCGGCTGCCCGGCGAGGCTGAGACGACGACGGCACCCCCGAGCTGCTCGTTGGCAGCTAGAATACTGACACGGAGGAGCCCATGGGCGCCAACTCGCGGGTCGTCGTGGTCGACGGGTGTCGCACGCCCTTTCTGCGCTCGGGGACCGACTTCTTCGATCTCACCGGGCACGAGCTCGGTCGGATGGCCGTGGCCGGCCTGCTCCACCGCACCGGTGTCGATCCGGGCACCGTCGAGCTGCTGGTGATGGGCGCCGTCCTCCAGGATCCCCGCGCAACCAACGTGGCCCGCGAGGTCGTCCTCTCCTCGGGCCTCCCCGATAGTTGTGCCGCCTACACCGTGACGATGGCGTGCATCTCGTCGCTGCAGGCGTTCGTCGACGCGGCGCGCGCCATCGCGACCGGCGCGGCAGAGGTCGCCATCGCCGCCGGCCTGGACACGCTCTCGGACGCACCGATCCGCTTCCGTCGCGCGGTCCGGCGGCGCCTGATCGCGGCCCAGAAAGTGCGCGGCGCCGCCGGCACGCTGAAGCTGCTCGCCGGGCTCAAGCTGTCCGACCTGCTTCCCGAGGCGCCGGCGATCGCCGAGCTGTCGACGGGCGAGACCATGGGGCAGACCTGCGAGCGGCTCGCCAAGCGCTACGGCATCGCAAGAGCCGAACAGGACGAGTACGCCCTCGCCTCCCACCAGCGCGCGGCGCGGGCGACCGCCGAGGGGCTGCTGGCGCGCCAGATAGCTCCCGCGTGGCCACCGCCGAGGTTTGTTCCCATCACGGCCGACAACGGCATTCGCGGCGACACCACCATGGCGCGGCTGGCCGCCCTGCCGGCGGCGTTCGACCGCCGGTTCGGCACGGTCACCGCGGGTAATTCCTCGTTCCTCACCGACGGCGCTGCCGCCGTCCTGCTGACCAGCGAGCGGAGGGCCGCCGAGCTCGGCCTCGAGCCGATCGCCGTGGTTCGGAGCATGGCGGTGAGCGCGATGGACCCGCGCGAGGACCTCCTGCTCGGCCCCGCGTTCGCCTCGCCGCGAGCGCTGGACGAGGCAGGTTGGCGGCTCGAGGACGTCGAGGTCATCGAGCTCCACGAGGCGTTCGCGGCCCAGGTTCTCGCCGTGCTCCGGGCGCTGGAGGACGGGCACTTCTGCCGCGAGCGACTGGGGCGGGACGCTCCGGTCGGCGGCGTCGATCGCGGCCGGCTCAACGCGTGGGGTGGATCGCTGTCGGTCGGCCACCCGTTCGGCGCCACCGGCGCGCGCCTGCTCACCACCTGCTGTCATCGTCTGCAGCACGAAAACGCCCGCACCGGCCTGGTGACAGCGTGCGCCGGCGGGGCGCTCGGTATCGCGATTGCGCTCGAGCGCGCTTGAGGAGGACGGCATGGCTTCGTTTCGCATAGCTGCTCGCGGCGACGGCGTGACCGTGGTCACGTTCGATGCCCCCGGCCGCCCGGTCAACACGCTCTCCCCGGCGGTCATCGACGAAGTCGAGGCCGAGGTGCTGCCGCTACTCGACGACGCCAGCGTCCGGGCTGTCGTGCTCGCCTCCGGCAAGGACAGCACGTGGATCGCCGGCGCTGATCTCGACGCGCTCGACGGCATGCAGACCGCCGCGGAGGCCGAAGCCATGTCCCGGCGCGGCAACACCTTGCTCTCCGCAATCGCGGCCAGCCGCAAGCCGGTGGTGGCGGCGATCCACGGCGCCGCACTCGGCGGCGGGCTCGAGGTCGCCCTCGCCTGCAGCTACCTGCTCGCCTCCGACCACCCGGCAACCGTGCTCGGCCTGCCCGAGGTGATGCTCGGCCTGCTGCCTGGCGGCGGCGGCACGCAGCGGCTGCCGCGCCGGATCGGCCTCGCCGCGGCGCTGCCGTTGCTGCTCACCGGGCAGCGGGTGCGCGCCCGCAAGGCCTATCGGCTCGGCATCGTCGACGCCCTGACGACGCCGGGCGGGATCGCCGAGACCGCGGTGCGGGCCGCTCTCCTGCTGGCCGATGGGAAGCTCCCGGCCAGGCGGCTTCCACTGGCGGCGCGCGCGACGCTTGTGCTGCCGGCTCGCATGCTCATCCTGCGGGCGGCGCACAAGCAGGTGAAGGCCAAGACGCGCGGCCTCTACCCGGCACCGACGGCGATTCTCGACTGCGTCGCGACCGGCCTCGCTCACGGGATCGAGCGCGGGCTCGAGCGCGAGTCACAGCACTTCGGGACCCTGGTCGCGAGCCGCCAGGCCAAGTGCCTGATCGGCCTCTTCCACGCCATGAACGGCCTCAAGAAGGTGCCGCCCGGACCCGATCCCAGGCCCGTCGGCCGCTTGGGTGTGCTCGGCGCCGGCTTCATGGGCTCCGGGGTCGCGTCCGTCTCCCTCTCGATCTGCCCGGTGGTCGTGCGCGACATCGGCGACCCGGCGCTGTCGGGCGCCGCCCGAGCGATCCACGACGGGCTCGAGAAGCAGGTGCGCTCCGGCGCGCTGACCCGCACCGAACGTGACCGTCGCTGGTCGCGGCTGCTGCTCACCCGGGACGTGGCCGACCTCTCCGGCTGCTCCCTCGTGGTCGAGGCGGTGTTCGAGGACCTCGAGCTGAAGCGACGGGTTCTCGCCGAGGTCGAGGAGGTGATCTCCCCGGACACAGTGTTCGCCTCCAATACCTCGGCGCTGCCGATCGCCGGCATCGCCGCCGCCGCCCGGCACCCGGAGCGCGTGCTCGGGATGCACTACTTCTCGCCGGTCCCCAAGATGCCGCTGCTCGAGCTGGTGGTGGCTCCCGCCACCGCGCCATGGGCGGTGGCCACCGCCCGCGCGTTCGGCGTCGCCCAGGGGAAGACCGTGATCGCGGTCAAGGACGGCCCGGGTTTCTACACGACGCGCATCCTCGCCGCCTACCTCAACGAAGCGATGTTGCTTCTCTCCGAGGGCGCCGCGATCGAGGAGCTCGACCGCGCGCTCAAGGATTTCGGGTTCCCGGTGGGCCCGATCGCGCTGATCGATGAAGTCGGCATCGATGTCGCCGCGCACGTGGCCGAGGACCTCGGGGGCCGTTTTGCCGACCGCGGCATGACCGCCAGCCCGCTGCTCCCCGCGCTGCTCGTGGCCGGCTACCAGGGGCGCAAGAACCGGCGCGGCTTCTACGTCTACCCGCCCCCGGGGAAGAAGTCCCGCAAGACCCCGAACGCGGCGATCTACGGCGCCCTCGGCCTCGGCGCCCGCAAGGCAGTTTCTCCGGCGGAGATCGTCGACCGCATGGCGCTGATGATGGTCAACGAGGCGGCGCGCTGCCTCGCCGAAGGCGTCATCGCCTCGCCGCGGGACGGCGATATCGGCGCTGTGCTCGGGCTCGGCTTCCCGCCGTTCCGCGGCGGGCCGTTTCACCACGTTGACGAGGTCGGGCCGACCGCCGTCGTGGCGCGCCTCGAGGATCTCGCGGCCCGTCTCGGCGTGCGGTTCGCACCGGCGGCGCCGCTGGCCGACGCCGCGCGGACGGGGAATGGGTTCTTCGTTGCCTGACCCGACACGACCGGCGACACGGCGGCGCGCAAAGAGTCGGGCAGGAGGGAGCTGCCGATGAGCTTCGACAACCTCGTGCAAGTCGTCCGCGCCCACGGCACGGCACATCCCCAGCAGCCTTGCCTGCGTTTTCACCGCGACGGACGCTGGCAGGACATCGCGTGGGGCGAGTTTCTCGCGCGCGTCGAGGCGATCGCCGGCGGGCTCGCGGCGCTCGGCGTCGCGCCCGGCGACCGGGTTGCCATCCTCTCCGGCAACCGACCCGAGTGGGCGCTGGCCGATCTCGGCAGCCTCGCCGCGTCCGCCGTGGTCGCGACCGTGTACCCCACCCTGACACCCGAGGAGACTGCGTTCATCGTCGGCCACAGCGGCGCCAGGGTGATCTTCGTCGAGGATTCCTCCCAGCTCGAAAAGTTGCGCCTGATCCGCAACCGGCTGCCGCAGCTCCGCCACGTCGTCCTCCTCGAGGGCCAGCCCACGAGCGACGCTCACTCCCTCGCGGCGGTCGAGAGCCTCGCTCGTGCCGACGTGAGTCGGGGCGCCGTCGACCGGGCAGCGATGGCGCCGCGCGCGACCCCCCTGACGATCGTCTACACCTCTGGCACTACCGGCGTTCCCAAGGGGGCGATCCTCACCCACGGCAACGTGATCGGGACCATCGAGGCGGTGGTGCAGGCGTTTGGGGACGTTTCGCGGCTGCGGCTCTCGCTGAGCTTCCTGCCGCTCGCGCACGCCCTCGAACGCATCGCCGGCCATTTCCTGCCGATCTACCTGGGCCGGACGATCGCCTATGCGCGCAGCCTCGAGACGCTGGCCGAGGACTTCGCCGCGGTCCGTCCCGACTTCGCGGTTGCTGTCCCGCGCGTGTTCGAGAAGGTGGCGAGCCGCATCCTCGCTCAAGTCGACAGCAAGCCGCCGATCGCCCGCGCGCTGTTCCACTGGTCGGTCGCGGTCGGGTCGCAGCGCAGCCAGCTCGCCGAGGGCGGACGGCCGATACCGCCATCCCTGCGTGCCCGTTCGGCCCTGGCCGACCTCCTGGTGGCGCGCCGGATCCGCGCCCGCCTCGGCGGCCGCATCCAGTTGTTTGTCAGCGGCGGCGCCCCGCTCGCCGAGCACGTCGCGCGCTTCTTCCACGCGATGGGGATCCTGGTCTGCGAGGGGTGGGGCGCCACCGAGACCAGCGCTCCGGCCACCTGGAACACGCCTTCGGCGTTCCGGCTCGGCTCGGTCGGTCGCCCACTCCCCGGGATCGAGGTACGGATCGCCGCAGACGGCGAGCTGCTGGTGCGCGGTCCCAACGTCTTCGCCGGCTACCACAACGATCCCGAGGAGACCGCGGCGGCGTTCACGCCCGACGGCTTCTATCGCAGCGGCGACATCGGCTCGGTCGACGCCGATGGGTTCTACCACATCACCGACCGCAAGAAGGAGCTGATCATCCTCGCGTCGGGCAAGAACATCGCGCCACAGAAGATCGAGGGGCTGCTCAAGCAAAGCCCGCTGATCGCCAACGCGATGGCGTTCGGCGACCGCCACCCGTTCCTGGTCGCGCTCGTCACCGTCGACCGCACCGTTCTCACCGCCCGCTACCCCGGGCTCGCCTCGGAGGGCCCGACGGACCCTGCCCTGCGCGAGCTGATCGCCGGCGAGGTCAGTGCGGTCAACGAGAAATTGGCACGCTTCGAGCAGGTCAAGCGCTTCGCTGTCGTCGAGCCCGACTTCACGCCCGAGAGCGGCGAGCTGACCCTGACGATGAAGCTCAAGCGCCGGGTGATCGAGGGCAAGCACCGGGCGACGCTCGAGGCCCTCTACGCGGAGGGACGGTGACGCATGGACCCGGCGGCATGAGATCCGTCTACTTCACCCCGGAGCACGAGGCGGTCCGGACCGCCGCCCGACGCTTCCTCGAGGACGAGGTCGCGCCGCACGCCGACGCCTGGGAGAAGGCCGGCCGCATCCCCCGCGGAATCTTCGCCCGCATGGGGCAACTGGGGCTGCTCGGCGTCAGCGCGCCGCCGGAGCTCGGCGGCGCCGGCGGCGACCTCTTCTTCGCGCTGGCGCTCCTCGAGGAGCTGCCACGGTCGCTGATGGGCGGGTTCTGCGCCGCAGTGAGCGTGCAGCAGTTCATGGCCACGCAGCACATCCTCCGCTGGGGATCGGATGATCTGAAGGCGCGTTACGTCGCACCTTCCATTTCCGGCCGGCTGGTCGGCGCCCTCGGCGTCAGCGAGCCCGACGCCGGCTCGGACGTCGCGGCGATCCGCACCCGGGCGGTCCGCGACGGCGACTCCTGGGTCGTCAGCGGCGTCAAGACGTTCATCACCAACGGCGCCGACGGGGACTTCGTGACGCTCGCGGTGAGGACCGACGCCGAGGCCGGCGCCGGCGTGCTGTCGCTCCTCGTGGTGGAGCTCGACACACCGGGAGTGCGCGTTGCCCGCCGGCTGGACAAGCTCGGCTGGCACAGCTCGGACACCGCCGAGCTGACCTTCGACGACGCCCGCGTCCCGGCCGTCAACCTCGTCGGGGCTCCGGGCATGGGCTTCCCTTACCTGATGGACGCGTTCCAGCTCGAACGCCTCGTCGGGGCCGGCATCGCGGTGGGATCGTGCGACCTCTGCCTCGACCGCACGCTCGGCCACCTCAGGCAGCGCCAGGTGGCCGGGCAGCCGCTCACCCGCTTCCACGCGCTCGCCCACCGCCTCGCCGATCTCGCGGCCCAGGTCGAGGGCGCGCGAGCGCTGACTTACCAAGCCGCGTGGCTGCTCGAGCGCGGCGACGGGGCGGTGCGCGAGTGCTCGATGGCGAAGCTGGTGGCCACCGAGCTCGCCAAGCGTGTCGCCGACGAGTGCCTGCAGTGCTACGGTGGCTACGACTTCACGGAGGAGCCCTCGCTCGCGCGCTTCCTTCGCGACACCCGCGCCGGCACCATCGCCGTGGGCACGTCGGAGGTCATGCGCGAGATCGTCGCCCGCATCATGATCGAGGGCGAGGAGCCGGCTCCGGTCGGCCGTCGCGCCGAGCCCGAGGCCGTCAGGGCGACACCGGCGTCCGCCGCGCCGTCACCTGCCGCGCCGTCACCTGCCGCGCCGTCACCTGCCCCATCCGCGGCCGCGAGCGCGGCGCCTCAGCCGGTTCCCGCGACGGTCGAGGCGCTGATGGCGTCGCTGCCGCACCGCCTGCGCCCGGAGAAGGTGGAGGGGTGGCGGGCCTGCTTCCACTTCAAGCTCCGCGGCGCCGACGCTGCCGAGTGGACAATACGGATCGCCGACGGCCGCTGCGAGGTCGACCGCGGCCTCGTCGGCAGCCCCGACTGCGTCGTCGAGACCAAGGAGGAGACCTACGTCGGGATCGAGACCGGCTCGGTCAGCCCTCAGGTGGCATTCATGATGGGCAAGGTGAAGGTGTCCGACCTCGCACAGATGATGCGGTTTGCCAAGGCGTTCCGGCCGGCCCGGACGAGGCGGTGACGGGAGAGCGATGAGCACACGGCTGCCCACCGAGTTGCTGCCGCTCGAGGGGATCGTCGTCGTGGACGCCTCGCGCATGCTTCCCGGCGCGGTGCTGGCGCGCACGCTGGTCGACCTCGGCGCGCGCGTCATCAAGGTCGAGGACCCGGCGGGCGGCGACGCTCTTCGCCACACGCCGCCGCTGATCGGCGACACCGGGGCCGGCTTCTGCGCGCTCGCCCGCGGCTGCGAGTCGGTCGTGCTCGACCTCCAGTCAGAGGCGGGAGCGGTCGCGTTCCGCCGTCTGGCGAGGCACGCCGACGTCGTCGTCGAGAGCTTCCGGGCGGGCACGCTGGAGTCCTGGGGTCTCGGCGAAAGTCGCCTGCGGGCGGGCAACCCGGGGCTGGTCGTGTGCTCGCTCTCCGGCTTCGGCGGCGCTCCGGCCTGGCGGCGGCGAGCCGCTCACGACCTCAACTTCGTGGCGCTCGCCGGGCTCACGACGCTGCTCGGCGGCGGCGTTCCGGGGATCCAGCTCGCGGACGTGAGCGCCGCCCTGCTGGCCGCGACGGGGATCCTGGCGGCGCTGCTCCGGCGGCAGCGCACCGGGATGGGCGCCACGATCGACCAGCCGCTCGCCGCCGGGCCGCTGCCGTTCCTCCTGTGGGCGTGGGCCGACGGCGAGGCCGGCGGAGGTGGCGTGGGAACCACCATCCTGGCCGGGCGCTGCCCGGCCTACCGGACCTACGCGTGCCGGGACGACCTCGAGGTCGCAGTGGCGGCGATCGAGCCGAAGTTCTGGTCGGCGCTGGTCTGCGAGATGGGTCTGCCCGACCTCGCCGGCTCGGGCCTCGACACCGGCGCCGACGGCGCGGCTGCCGCGGCAGCGGTGGGCGCGCGTTTCGCCGGAATGCCGCGGGAGCACTGGCTCGAGCTGGCCGACCGGTTGGGGCTGCCGGTTACGGCCGTTCACGACCTCGGCGCCGCCAGGCGCGAGCCTCTCTTCGAGGAGGCCGGCCTGCTCGAGGCGTTGCCGCTCGGCGGCGGCGCCACCGGTTGGGTGCCCGGGCCGTTCGTGCCGTCGCTCGGCCGCACGCCGGGGCGTCCCGCGCCGCGTCTCGGGGAGCACACCAGCGAGGTGCTGCGCGAGCTCGGCATCGACGACTAGCGCTGGCAGCGCGGGCAGAAGAAGGCGGAACGACCGCCGGCGACCTGCCGCTGGATCGTCGTGCCGCACCGCGGGCACGGCTGACCCTCGCGGCCGTACACGCCGAGCTGCACCGCAAAGTAGCCGGCGTTACCCGCGGCGTCGGAGAAGCCGCCGTCCTCGAGGGTTGTTCCCCCCGCGGCGACGGCATCCCGCAGCACGGCCTTGACCTCGACAGCGAGCCTCACGACGCGACGGCGAGCGAGCGAGGAAGCGGGCCGCAAGGGGTGGATCCCCGCCCGCGCCAGCGCCTCGTTGGCGTAGATGTTGCCGAGGCCGGCGAGCACGGTCTGGTCGAGCAGTAGCGAGCGGATCGGCGCCGCGGAGCGTGCCGCCGCCGCGACGAGGGCGTCGTCGATCTCACCTTCCAAGGCGTCGATGCCGAGGTCGGCAAGCGCCGGCAGCGTGCGCGCCGCCGCGGCGTCCATCACCACCGCCATCCCGAAGCGCCGCGGATCGATGAAGCGCAGCTCGAGGGCGTCGGCGAAGCGCAGCCGGAGGTGCGTGTGGGCGACGCAGGGCACTCTCGACCGGACGAGCGCGAGGCGGCCCGACATTCCGAGGTGGATGACACCGGTGGCGCGGCCGAAGTCGGCGAGCAGGTACTTCCCGCGGCGGCTCAGGCCCGCCACGGTGGTGCCGACCACAGCGGCACGCCATTCCTCGGGGTCGAGGCCGGCGCGCAGCCGCACCGACCGCCCCTGGACCGCGACGATGCGCCGCCCGATGACGTGCGGCGCCAGTGACCGGCGGACCGTCTCGACCTCGGGAAGCTCAGGCACATCCGCAGGTTAACACGCCCCCGGGCACGCTTGATAAACGAACGCCCCAGGGCTCGCGTATTAGTGGGTGGGCCTGAAGAAATCTCTCCTCCTCCTTGCACCCGGCGCCGCACCTGCGGCGCCGCGGTGTTTCCAGGGCCGTGGTCCGTGGCCCGTGGTTCGCAGCCCAAGATGTGGCTCGGGTCCCGGCCTTTGCGTACCCATGCGATCCACGAACCACGGCGCACGAACCCCGGGGCGGGCGGTGAGGGTCACATATACAGCCCGCCGGAAACGTTGAGGACCTCGCCGGAGATGTACGAGCCCCCCGGTCCCGCCAGGAAGACCACCGCCTCGGCAACGTCCTCGACGGTGCCGAGGCGGGGCACGGCGACCGCGGCGAGGAGCGTCTTGCGCTGCTCCTCGGTCAGCTTTTCGGTCATCGCGGTCTCGATGTAGCCGGGCGCCACCGAGTTGACGGTGATGTTGCGGCTGCCGAGCTCGCGGGCGAGTGACTTGGAGAATCCGATGATGCCAGCCTTGGCGGCCGCGTAGTTCGCCTGGCCGGGGTTGCCCATCAGGCCGACCACCGAGGAGATGTTGATGATGCGCCCCTCGCGCTGCTTGAGCATCACCCGAGCCGCCGGGTGCGTCACGTTGAACACCCCGTCGAGGTTGGTGGCCATCACCTTGCGCCACGACTCCAGCTTCATGCGCACGAACAGTTGGTCGTCGGTGATGCCGGCGTTGTTGACGAGGATGTGCAGTCCCCCGAGCTCGGCCGCGACGCACTCGATAACCTGCTGAGCTGCAATTGGATCAGTGACATCGAGCGCCTTGACGACGGCGCGTCCGCCCGTCGCGGCGATCGCCGCCGCCACCTCCGAGAGGGCGTCGGTGCGCCGTGAGGTGCAGACGACGATGGCCCCCTCGCGGGCCAGCGCCTTGGCGCACGCCGCCCCGATCCCCTGGCTCGCTCCGGTCACCAGCGCCACCTTGCCTTCGAGAACTCCGGGCATCGTCGTCCTCCCTCGCCATCCGGTACGGCCCGTCGAGAGTCTAGAGTCAAGAGCCCGCGTGCGGAAGCACGCGACTTCCGACTTGCGACTCTAAGCCCTCAACGATCACCCTCCTACGAACGCCGCAACCTGCGCCACCGTCCCCACCTGGACCGTCGTCGCACCGCGGGCGATCCGCCTGACCAGGCCCGACAGCACGCTTCCCGGGCCGACCTCGACGAACGTGTCGAACCCGTCGGCGACCATCCGCTCGACCAGCTCGACCCAGCGGACCGGGGCGTCCACCTGGCGGACCAACCCGTCCCGCACGTCCGCCGCCGAGCGCACCGCGCAGGCATCGGCGTTGTTGTAAAGGGGGAACTCGAGGTCAGCGAACGGCAGCGCGCCGAGCACCGGCGTCAGTCCCTCGCGCGCCGGCGCCATCAGCGGCGAGTGGAACGGCGCCGAGACCGGCAGCGGCACCACGCGCTTGGCGCCTCGAGCGGTGAGCAGCTCGCCGGCGCGCGCCACCGCCGGAGCGTGCCCCGCGATCACGTTCTGCTCCGGGGCGTTGCGGTTAGCCACGACGACGACGTCACCCGGCCGGCTCGCCTCGTTGCAGGCGGCCGCGACGGCATCGGCCGGTGGACCCAGCACGGCGGCCATCGCGCCCACGCCGACCGGCACCGCCTCCTGCATCAGCTCGCCGCGCCGGCGCACCGTTCTTACGAGGTCCTCGACCCCCAAACCGCCGGCGGCCCCGACCGCGCTGTACTCGCCGAGCGAATGGCCGGCAACACCTTCGGGGCGTCTTCCGCGTGCCGAGAGCACTGCGTATGCGGCGAGCGACACGGTGAGGATCGCGGGCTGCGTGTTGGCGGTCAGCTTGAGCTGCTCGTCCGGACCCGCGAAGCAGAGGCGGGAAAGTGGCTCACCGAGCGCCGCATCCACCCGCGCGAAGAGCTCCCGCGCCTCCGGGAACGCCTCGGCGAGGTCCTTGCCCATCCCCGCGAACTGACTGCCCTGACCCGGAAAGACAAACGCGAGCTTCCCCATCGTCGGCCCCTTCTCGTCGAGCGAGAGCTCGGTCCCGCGCAGCCATCTCTTGGCTGGCGTCGAGCTACCACCTCAGCAGGGCCGCGGCCCAGGTGAGGCCGCCGCCGAACGCCGCCGCCAGAACCAGGTCGCCCGGCTTGAGCACGCCGCGGTCGACCGCCTCTCGCATCGCCAGCGGGATCGAGGCCGCGGAGGTGTTCCCCACCCGCTCGAGATTGACGTACACCTTCTCGGGCGGCACCCCGAGCCGCTCCCCGACCGCATCGATGATCCGCTTGTTGGCCTGATGAGGCACGAACAGGTCGATCTGGTCGGCGGTCATGCCGGCACCGGTGAGCACTTCCTGGCACACCTCGGTGAGAGAGCGCACGGCAACCTTGAACGTCTCGTTCCCCTTCATCTTGATGAACGGGAGACGGGCGTCGATGTGCTCCTTGACGTTGGGCGGGTACTTGCTGCCGCCTCCGGGCATCGCGATGAAGTCGGCATAGTCGCCGTTGGTGTGCCACGCGCAGCGCAACACGCCCTCGCCGGCGGACGCGGCCTTCAGCACCGCGGCACCGGCGCCGTCGCCGAAGAGAATGCAGGTGGTACGGTCGGTGTAGTCAGTGTATCGCGACAGCGTCTCTGCGCCGATGATCATCGCCGTCGACACCTCGCCCCCGGCGATGAACATCCGCGCGATATTGAGGGCATAGAGGAACCCGGAGCAGGCGGCGCTGACGTCGAAGCACACGGCGCGGCGCAGCCCGAGTGCCGGCTGGATGATCGCCGCGGTGGACGGGATGGGCTGCTCCGGGGTCGCCGTGGCGACGATGAGCAGCTCGACCTCCTCGGGAGCGACTCCGGCCTCGGCGAGGGCCCGCTGACCCGCTGCGATCGCCAACCCGGCCAAGCTCTCGCCCTCCGCGACGACGTGCCGTTCGCGCATCCCCGTGCGGGCGACAATCCAGTCGTCCGACGTGTCTATCATCCGCTCGAAGTCTTTGTTGGTCAATATCTTCTGCGGTAGGCACGTCCCCAATCCGACGATGCGCGCGGTGCGTTGATGGTCGTCGTGCACGCTACACCCCCTCCGTGCCGGCCTTCGTCTGGAGCGCTGCGACGCGCTCCTCGATGTGGCGGATTACGCCGCGCTTCGCATAGGTGTTGGCGAACCGCACGGCGTTGCGGATCGCCTTCGGGGAGGATCGGCCGTGGCCGACCAGGCAGGCGCCGCGGACTCCGAGCAGCGGGGCGCCCCCGTACTCCGCGTAGTCCACCTGCCGCTTGAACCCCGCGAACGCTCCCTTGGCGAGCAGGAAGCCTGCCGCCGAGAGGGGGGAGCGGCGGGCTTCGCGCTTGAGGAGGGAGAAGACCATTTCGCCCAGGCCTTCGGAGACCTTGAGCACGACATTGCCGACGAAGCCGTCGCAGACGACGACGTCCACGGTTCCGGCATAGACGTCACGCCCCTCGACGTTGCCGACGAAGTTCAGCCCCGCCGCGGCGAGGAGCTGGTAGGCCTCCTGGGTCACCCGGTCGCCCTTCCCCTTCTCCTCGCCCACCGACAGCAGGCCCACCCGCGGCCGCGCGACCCCGAGCACCGATTCCGAGTAGAAGTGGCCCATGATGGCGAACTCGAGCAGGTGCCTCGGCTTGCAGTCGACGTTGGCGCCCACGTCGAGGATCAGGGTCTGGCGGTCGATCCCGGGCACCACCGACGCGAGGGCAGGTCGGTCGATGCCGGCGATCGTCCCGAGCGTCAGCTTGGCGGCGACCATGACTGCGCCGGTGTTGCCGGCGCTGACGAAGGCGCCGGCAGCGCCGTCCCTGACGAGGCGGGCGGCCACGGCCAGCGAGGAGTTGCGCTTGGTTCGCGCCAGAGCGGTGGGCTGATCGTCCATCGTGATGGTCTCGGGCGCATCGACGACGTGGATGCCGCGGGGCACGTCCCCATGTCGGCTCAGCTCCTTCCGGAGGACGGTCTCGCGGCCGACGAGAATGACCTGGATGCCGTGCTTCCTTACCGCCTCGATCGCACCCTGGACCGTCGCGGAGGGAGCATGGTCGCCCCCCATCGCGTCGAGCGCAACCACCCCGGCACCCGGAATCATGCCGCGACCTGCTTCAGGAGATCTCCTCGACGTTCAGGACCTGGCGCCCCTCGTACATGCCGCAGTGCGGGCACACGCGGTGGGGGAGCTTCGGCTGGAAGCAATTCGGGCAGGTCGACTGCGCTGGCTGCGCCAGGGCATCATGGGCGCGGCGGGTATCACGGCGCGCCTTGGAGTGACGACGTTTCGGGTTCGGCATGGCACTACCTCCACTTCGTTCAACCGCGCTTGCGCCACTCGAGAAGAGAGACCCAGCGCGGGTCTGTCGTCCTGGGGCACGCGCACGGCCCCTGGTTCAAGTCCGCCCCACAACGGGGACAAAGCCCCTGACAGGTTTCCCGGCACAGCGGCTTGATCGGCAGCGCCAACTGTACCTGCTCTGCGGCCAGCTCGGCGAGGTCGACGACCGGCTCCTCGTAGAAGTGGACGTCGAGATCGTTCCTGCCGAGCTGCGTCTCGTCCTCCCGAGGCACCAGTACCGCCGGGAGGAACTGCATCGATACCGGCTCCGCGAAGCTGAACACGAAATCCTTCAGGCAGCGCGAGCACACCAGCCTGGCGCTGCCAGCCACTTCGCCGTCGAGGGAGAACCCGTGGTCGACCTTCTCGACGACGCCCGATAGCTCTACGGGTTCGATGCCCGCCACGTCCTCGCCACACGCCTCTGCAGGGAGGACAATCCGCTCCCTGAAAGCCAGAGGCTCAGTTTCAGCTCGCGCGAGCTCGAGACGCTGCACCACATCCCCCCTCGGGGCTGCGCAGCATAGCAATCGCAGCAGTTTGCGTCAATGTCGAGGGGTGCCGGGGCGACGCTCAGGCCGAGGCGGAGCCGCGGGAGACCAGCACCAGCGTCATCAGGCGCGGCGCAACCAACGCCGCCACCATCGCCCCGACTCCGGCCACATTGGCGACGAGCCAGGCGATCGGGCCGACCACCGGGAGGAGGCCGGCAACCGCCAGGACGAGCATTCCCAGACCGGTGCGCGGTATCTCACCCCGATAGGCCACCGGGAGCCGGCTGCGGAGCGCCAGGCCGAGCAGCCAGGCAACCGCCAGCAGACCGAGCACCTTCGCGGTCAGGAACACCGCAACACCGGCGAGGAGCAGGACCAGACCGAGCCGTGATGCCGACATCGCCAGGGCGAGCAGCACGACCACGAGCCAGACGCCGAGCGAGAGCGTCCCGGCCGCCAGCGTGCGGACCGGCATCGTTCGCAGATGCTCACCGCCGCGGCGAACCTGGCGCGGCCAGACCAGCAGCAGGACCGTCGCCAGGACCGTCCAGCCGCCGACGCGCAGCAGCCGCATCGCCCACGCGGCTCGGGCCGGGCCGGAACCGCCTGCGGGCGGGATCGCGAGGGCGTCCAGAGACGCCATCGAGACGACCCGGCCGGTCGCCGTTCCGGCGCCCGTCACCGCGCCACCTATCGCGACCACGTCGCCGTCGATCCGGGCGCCCGCGCCGAGCACGACGTCGCCGCCGAGGGCGATCACGTCACCAGCGATCTCGGTATCCACGCGCACCGACCCAAGTACCCCGACGACGGGTCCATGAGTGGGTTGGGTTATGGTCACGTCGGCGCCCAGTCGCGGCGCCGGTGCCGCTGCCAGCGTTACCGCCAGCAGCAGGAATGGGATCACGCCCGCCCCCGCGCGGGACGGCGCAGCAGGGCACGGACCGCGAGCGAGCCCCCGAGGGCCGACCCAGCCAGCCAGAGCAGCGCCGCCGAGCCGCTGGCGGTCAGCATCGCCTGCACCGCATCGACGCTGCCGCGAGCAGCGGTCACCATGTCGAGAGCCGTCGCGGCGACGACCGAGTACGCGGTGGCGGGCAGCCCGACCAACGTCCCGCCCGCCGGGACTCCCCCGAGCAGCGCCAGTCCGCCCGCCGCCAGCGCACCGCCGGTCGCCAACGGCACCCATGTAGCCACGCGGCGAAGCTGCCACGCGGCGATCGGAAGGTCGAGCAGCATCGCCCGAGTCGCCGCATCGTCGGCCTCGCCGGGGTCGAGACCGGCAAGCAGCCCGATGATTCTTTGGTGCTCGGCGCACGAGCGGCACTCGGCGAGGTGGACCGTCACCTCGGGGCTCGCGCACCCCGCCTCGTCTTCGAGTGCGTGCCTGACTGCGAGGCATGTCACGTTCACGGCTGACCTCCGACCTGCCCGAGGTAGTCCACCAGGGCCTCTCGTAATACGCTGTGTGCGCGGAAAAGTTTGTTCTTGACCGTGCCTAGCGGCAGGGCCTTGAGCTCCGCGATCTCGCTGTACGCCAGCCCGACCAGATGACGGAGCACCACCAGCTCGCGGTACGACGGCGGCAGCTTGGCGATCTCGCGGTGCAAGGCCGATGCCAGCTCGCGGTTGGCGAGCTCGCCGAGCGGTCCGCGCCTGACGTCGGCCGGGTCCAGTCGCATCTCGTCGCCCTCGTCGTCCTCGCCACGCTCGAGCGAGATCACCGGCTGGCGGCGCCGGCGCAAGTGGTCGATCGCGAGGTTGTGGGCGATGCGGAAGAGCCAGGTCGAGAAGCGGAAGCGGGTGTCGTACTGGTCGAGGTTGCGCCACACCCGGATGAACGACTCCTGAACGAGGTCGCGCGCCTCTTCCTGGATGCCGACGATCTGCGCGACGTAGACCAGCAGCTTGGTCTCGTAGCGGCGCACGAGGACGCCGAAGGCGATTTCATCGCCCGCCATGACCTGCGCGATCAGGACCGAATCGTCCTCGGGCATCCCGCGGAGTTTAGCCCGGAATCCCTGCCGAGCGGCGGCCGTCACGACCGTTCCATGTTCTCGCGCCCTTCCCCGGTTCGACGATCCTCTCATCTCAGATTGCTCCCTTCGGCGTTCACGCCGAACGGAGCAATCTGAGGAGCTTGTGAAAACAAGTTGCAAAGTCTGAGACGAGGTGCTACATTTCGCGCGGCGGGGGGAGACCGATCTGGCCTCTGGCTTCCGCCACCAACCACAAACGCCCCGCCTGGGAGCGGAGCGCAGTCGAAGGAGAGAGCGATGGCGCAGATCAATCCTTTCGAGATGGCGCAGCGGCAGTTCGACGAGGTCGCGGATCAGCTCGGGCTCGACCAGGGCGTTCGCGCGCTGCTCCGCCGGCCACTGCGGGAGTTCCACTTCCGCATTCCTGTGCGCATGGACGATGGTTCCCTGCGCGTGTTCGACGGCTTCCGGGTGCAGCACAACGACGCGCGCGGCCCCGCCAAGGGCGGCATCCGCTGGGCGGCCAACGAGACGATCGACACCGTGCGCGCCCTTGCCACCTGGATGACGTGGAAGTGCGCGGTGGCTGACATCCCGCTCGGCGGCGGCAAGGGCGGGATCATCGTCGACCCGTCGACGCTCTCCGTCGCGGAGAAGGAGCGGCTGTGCCGCGGCTGGGTCGACCAGATGTGGAAGAACATCGGCCCACGCACCGACGTCCCGGCCCCCGACGTCGGCACCACGCCGCAGATGATGGGCTGGATGATGGACGAGTACTCCAAGCTGCGCGGCGAGTACACACCGGGTGTCATCACCGGCAAGCCCCTCGGCGGCGGCGGCTCGCTCGGCCGTACCGAGGCCACCGGCTTCGGCGTCATCTACACCGTGCGCGAGGCGATGAAGCACCTGGGGATGGACCCCAAGGGCAAGGTCGCGTCGATCCACGGCTTCGGCAACGTCGCCCAGTACGCCGCCATCGGCTTCATCGAGATGCTCGGCGGCAAGGTGCTGTGCGTCGGCTGCTGGGACCGCCACGACAAGCGCGCCTACACCTACACCAAGAACGACGGCATCGACCCGCGCTTCTTGATGTCGATCACCGACCAGTACGGCACCATCGACAAGGAGAAGGCGAAGGCGGCCGGCTACCTGATCGAGGACGCCAACGCCTGGATCGGCAAGGAGGTCGACATCCTCATCCCCGCGGCGATCGAGGGCGTGCTCACCGGCGAGACCGTCGGCATGATCAACCCGCGGGTGAAGATCGTCGCCGAGGGCGCCAACGGCCCCATCACCCCGGAGGCCGATGCCGTCCTCAAGCAGCGCGGCATCTTCGACGTTCCCGACTTCCTCGCCAACGCTGGCGGCGTCACCTGCTCCTACTTCGAGGGCGTGCAGAACGACATGAACTTCTACTGGTCGAAGGAGGAGGTGCTCACCAAGCTCGACCAGAAGATGACCAGCGCCTTCCACGCGGTCCTCGATATGGCGACCAAGCGCGGCGTCTACATGCGCAACGCGGCGTACATGGTGGCGATCGATCGCGTCGGGCAGGCGATGAAGCTGCGTGGTTGGGTGTAGGAAGACAGGGGACCGGGCTCCGGGCACCGGGGACCGTTTCCCCACCCGCCCGAAGGCAGGAAATACCAGGAGGCCGCCGGGTGACCGGCGGCCTCTCTCTTCAGGGTCTGCGGGGACGGCCCTCGACGACGGGCGTGGCCGGGCGGTGGCCGGCGAGCACCGCGAGGGCGTTGTCCAGCGCGAGTTGGGACATCGCCGCGCGCGTCTCGAGTGTCGCCGAGCCGAGGTGCGGCAGCAGCACCACGTCGTCCCGGCGGAGCAGGCCGGCGTGCACCTCCGGTTCGCGCTCGTAGACGTCGAGCCCGGCCCCACCGAGATGACCAGACTCGAGTACCCGCACCAGGGCGTCCTCGTCGATAACCGGCCCGCGGCTGGTGTTGATCACGAAGGCGCCTCGCGGCAGCAGCCGCAGGCGTCGTTCGTCGAGCAGGTGCCGCGTCTGAGCGTCCAGCGGGCAGTGCAGCGACACGATGGCGCTGCTCGCCAGCAGCTCGTCGAGGTCCGCGACGTACGTGGTTCCCATCGCGTCGGCCTCGCCGATGCGAGCGCGGTCGTGGCAGCGCACGGTAAGCCCGAAAGCGGCGGCGCGCCGCGCTACCGCCCGCCCGATCCGGCCCATTCCGACGATCCCCAGCGTCTTGCCCTGCAGGCCCGTGCCGAGGAAGTAGTCCGGCCGCCATTGCCAGGCCGCTCGCGAGCGGATCAGACGGTCGCCCTCGGCAACGCGACGGGTCACCGCCAGGATCAGCGCCCAGGTCAGGTCCGCCGTCGCTTCGGTGAGGACGTCGGGCGTGTTGGTGACCCACACCCCACGTCGGCGCGCCGCCTCCAGGTCGATGTTGTCGACGCCGACGCCGACGTTGGCGACCACCACCAGGCGCGGGCAGGCGTCCAGGACCGCCGCGTCGACGCGATCGGTCACGTTGCAAACCAGGGCGTCGGCCTCTCCCACGAAGCGCACGAGATCATCGCCGACCAGCGGACGCTCTACCCCGGACACCCGCACCCGGTGGCTCGCCCGCACCGGGTCGACCACCCCGCCCGGCAGCAACGACGTCACCGCGATCTCGGCCATCCGCACCTCCCGCTCTCCGCCACTTATCGCCCTTGCGGGTCGTCGAGAGGCCACCCCTCGACCGGCGCGAGAATGCGGACAAGGTCGCCTTCGATGCTCCCCGACGTCGGCGTCTCGACGATGCGCC
This sequence comes from uncultured Acidobacteriota bacterium, assembly GCA_963725705.1. Taxonomy (GTDB): domain Bacteria; phylum Acidobacteriota; class Thermoanaerobaculia; order Thermoanaerobaculales; family Thermoanaerobaculaceae; genus CAVRZJ01. Next base: position 114,182 of record CAVRZJ010000007.1, read on the forward strand.
CGACCTCGTGCCCCTCGATCGAGACGACGATGGTCGGCGACAGCTCCACGTCCCCGAACGGGTAGAGCGCCGCCGGCGCTTGCTTGGTGCGGTCGGTGCCGATCAGGCGCGGCGTCCCGAATGGCGACTTGTCGCCGAGCGCGGCCTGGATCGCCAGCAGTCGCGGCACCTGGTCCCGCGTGTCTCCGCACCACGTACCCATGGCAACCGTGACGCGATAACGCAGCTTCGCGGTCGCCAGGATCGCCAGAAGCTCGCTCTTCGGCTGGTACCGCTCGCGCTCCTCGCGCCAGCCGGTGATCCCGGCGTCAAGACGCTCCGGCAGTAGCTCGCCATACCAGATCGGGTAGAACGTCGGCAGCGCGCCCTCGCCGGCGCGTACCCGGACGATGCGGTCGCCCTTGCGCAGCCGTGCCGCCACCTCGAGTCCGGCGACAACCTCGCCGAGCCGGGGATAGCGACCGAGCAGGTGCGGCTGCGGCGTCATCGCCACGAACAGTTGCGAGCCGCCGGTGTCGGGTCCGGCGAGCGCCAGTCCCACCGCCCCGGTGTCGAAGGGGAGCAGCGACAGCTCGTCGCGTATCGTGAAACCCGGTCCGCCCCAGCCGTCGCCGCGCGGATCGCCTCCCTGCGCCACGAAGTCGGGGACGATGCGATGGAACGTGAGATTGTCGAAGAACTTCTTGTCGGCAAGCGCGCTCAACTGGTACACCGTCAGCGGCGCCCGCACGGTATCGAGCCTCACCTGCATGGTGCCGCGGATCGTCACGATCTCCAGCCAGCGCTGGTGTGAGGCCCACTCGAGCACCTCGCGGTAGAACGCCGGCGGCTTTCCGGTGGCCACCATCGGCAGCGTCTCGTGCACGCCGTGGGCGCGCAGGGCCCCCCAGGCGGCGCGTGCCACCACGGGGTCGCGTCCGCGCACCAGGTCCTTGAGCGCCTCGCGGGTGAGCTGATCGAGCTCGTCGCGCTGCGCCAGCGCGTCGATCAGCGCCGCCGCCGCGTCCGGCATCGTCTGGCCCTTCTCCTTGGCGAGGACCTCCAGCAGCGTCTCGGTGCGCGGCAGCGCACCGAGCTTCGCGCACGCCTCCACGGCCGCAGCGCGGACCGCGGGTTCGTCGTCGGCAAAGCGGCGGCGCAGCGCCGGCACGGCCTCGGCGGGCTTCAGCGCGACCAACTCGTCGATCGCGGCCAGCCGTACCGTCGGCGACGCGTCGTCGAGCAGCGAGGCCAGCGTCGCGGCGCCGCCGGGCGTATAGCGCGTCGCCTGGACAGCGGCGACGCGGCGCGACGGGTCGGTCGCGGCGAGCCAGGCACCAGCCAGCGACGGAGCACCGTCGGCGCCGGAACGGGCGAGTGCGATCAGCGCCTCGCCAGCCAGCCACGGCTCGTCGCTCCCGACCAACGCCTGCAGGTCGTCGCCGCCGAGCTTGGCGGCCCCGGCAAGGCGGACCGCCGAGATGCGCTCGTGAACCCGCTCCGGGTCGTCGTTACGGAGCATGGCGAGCACGCGGGAGCTCACGTCGCCGGGCAGCGGGCGCTTGCCCGCGCCGTCCACGGTGGCTGCCAGCCCTGCCAGAGCGGCGATCCGCACGCGGATGTCGTTGTCCTCCGTGGCGGCGCCCAGCTCGCTCCAGAGCGCTTCGCCGTGCGCGCGCTGGGCCGCCGACAGAGCGATGGCGCGCACCAGCGCCTGTGGGTCGCGAGCCGCCAGACGGAGCGGCCCGTCGGCGTCCGGCGACGGCGACCTGGCGAGCGACCACGCAGCGGCCAACCGGACGCCGGGGTCGGGGTCGGTCAGCGCGGCGGCCGCGATCCCCAGCCAGTCGACGCCGCCGGAGTGCCACAGCTCGCTGAGCGCGGCGGCCTTCACGCCGGCATCGCGCTCGTGCTGGAAGCGCTGCACCAGGTAGCGGCTCGCGTGATCGAGACCCGCGTGGCTGACGCCCCACGCTGCCGCGCCGCGGACGCGGGGATCGCGGTCACCGAGCAGCCGGAGGAGGATCTGCTCGAGGCGGTCCCGGGAGTTGTCGCCCTTGACGAGGTCCGGCACCAACCGTCCGGCGGCCTCCGCGACCGCGGCCCGCACCTCGCCCTGCGCGTCCCCGACCAGCCGCTCGAGCACCGAGACGTTACGGGGGGCGGCGACGTAGGAGACCACGCGCGCCACATCGGCGCGCACGCCCGCGTCCGAGTGCGCTGCCAGACGGAGCAGGAGCGCACGATCCACGCCGCGCGCGTCGGCGGCCGCAAGCAGCCTGGCATGCGCCTCGGCGGGGGGAAGCGGCTGTGCCAGCCCGGAAGCCGCAGCACCGGTGATAGCCGCGAGCACGAGAGCATGCCGCGGCCACGTCGGTCCGGTCGAGCGTCGGCCTTCGGTCGGGGCCTTCCAGAACGCCATGTCCACCTCCCTAGGAGCCTGTCGGGAAAACGGAGTGGGCCCTCCCTGTTTTCCCGACAGGCTCCTGCCTTCAGGCGCCGTGAAACAGCCGTTCGGCGAGGACCGCGGGAAGCCCCGCCGCCAGGATCCTCCGTTGGGCGCTGTTGATGTCGTAGGCGACGCGGTACAGCGTGAAGCGTCCGATCGTCGAGTCGAACATCGCGTACGCGGCCCGGGGATCGCGGTCCCGCGGCTGGCCCACGGAGCCGGGGTTGATCAGGTAGCGCCGGCTCGGGTCGAGGTCGATCGCCACCCGGCTGCCGCGCAGCACGACGCCGACGAGCGGTTGTGGATCGGCGTCAGGGACGATCTCGAACAGGCAGGGGATGTGCGAGTGGCCGAAGAACGTCACCCGTGTGTCGATCGCGCCGAACGCGGTCCTCGCCTCCGAGTCGGTGAACACGTAGTCGTCCTCGTCGGCCGGCGATCCGTGGCAGATGGCGATCCCGGCCTCGATGGTGCGCGGCCCGACCGGGATCGACTCGAGGAAACGGCGGTTGGGCGGAGTCAGCACCTCGGAGCTCCACGCCGCCGCCTGCCGCGCGTGCGAGTTGAAGAAGACCGCTCCCTGGCGGACGTCGAGCACGACCCGGTCGTGGTTGCCGCGGACCGCCGACATGCCGTTGCCGAGCGAGCGCAGCCGCTCGCACACCTGGTTCGGGGACGCCCCGTAGCCCACCGCGTCGCCGAGGAAGAGGACCGCATCGCGGCGCTTGCGAGCGGCATGCGCGAAGACCGCCCGCAGCGCCTCGAGGTTGGCGTGAATGTCGGAGATGATCAGGTATCTCATGCCGCCGTCCGGTTGCACGCGCGCGAGGTCGCGGCGCGTGGCATCTCGCGGCCCACGCGGAACGCCCTCACACCCGCGACTCTAGCAGGATCGCGATGCGCGCGGCGAGTGCCTCCGCGTCCTCCCCTGTCTCCGGCCGCACCTGCACGTCGGCCATCCGGTAGAACGGCAGCCGCGCCAGGTACAAGGCGTGCGCCTGCTCGGGCGACGTAAACAGCGGCCTCTCTTCGCGCTTGCCGGGAAGCCGGCGCAGTACCTCGACCCACGGCACGTCGAGGAAGACCGACACGCCGAGCCGTTCCATCACGGCCCGGTTGGCCGCGGAGCAGAACGTTCCGCCGCCGGCGGCGACCACCAGGGAGGGAAGCCGCCCGCAGGCGGCGAGTTGCCTCTCCTCCTCCTGACGGAACGCCGCCTCGCCGAGCTGTGCGAACACCTCGGTGACGCCCATCCGCAGACGCGTCTCGATGCGCGCGTCGAGGTCCCAGAACAACGTCCCCAGCCGGCGCGCCAGCGCCCTGCCGGTCGTGCTCTTCCCCGAGCCCATGAAGCCGACGAGAAAGACCCGCATCTCCTCGAGAGTGTACCGTCGCCGGCCGCGGAGTACGCGCAAGGGCGGCACGGCCGGCGCCATCCGACCCGGCCCCGACCCGCGCGGGCCCCGCGGTCATCCCGGCTACTCGGGCCGGGCGAAGCGCTCCATGAACTTCGTCGACAGTCTCCCCTCGACGAAGTCGCGTTCCCCCAAGATCTTCAGATGCAGGGGAATGGAGGTCTTCACCCCCTCGATGAGGAACATCGAAAGCGCCCGTCGGCCGCGGACGATCGCCTCGCCGCGATCGCGGCCGGAAACGATCACCTTGGCGATCAGCGAGTCGTAGTACGGTGGGATGCGGTAGCCCTTGTAGACGTGGGTGTCGACGCGCACGCCGGGGCCGCCGGGCAGCGCGAGCTGGGTGATCGTGCCGGGCGACGGAGCGAACGTCTCGGGATCCTCGGCGTTGACGCGGAACTCGATGGCGTGGCCGACGATCCGCGGCATCCTCCGGACCGGCAGCGGCCCGCCGTCGGCGATCACGAGCTGCGCGCGCACCAGGTCGATCCCGGTCACCGCCTCGGTCACCGGGTGCTCCACCTGGATGCGGGTGTTCATCTCCATGAAGAAGAACTCACCGTCGTTGTAGAGGAACTCGACCGTTCCGGCGCCCTGGTAGCCGACCGACTCGGCGGCGCTGACGGCCGCGGTGCACAGCCGCTCGCGCAGCTCGGCATCGACCACCGGTGACGGCGCCTCTTCGATCAGCTTCTGGTGGCGGCGCTGGATCGAGCACTCGCGCTCGCCGAGCGCCACCGCCTTGCCGGCGCGGTCGGCCAGTATCTGCACCTCGATGTGGCGCGGCGAGGTCAGGTATTTCTCGAGATACACGTCGGGGACGCCGAAAGCGCGCTCCGCCTCATGGCGGGCCGTGTCGAAGGCGTGGCGCAGCTCGCGCGCGTCCTTCGCCACCCGCATGCCCTTGCCGCCGCCGCCGGCGGAGGCCTTGAGGATCACCGGGAAGCCGATCTCATCGGCCAGCTTGACGGCATCCTCGCGCGACGTCAGCGGCTCGGGAGATCCCGGCAGGATTGGCACACCGCGCGCGGCCACCGTCCGCCGCGCCGTGGCCTTGTCGCCCATCAGGCGGATCGCCTCGGGCGACGGCCCGATCCAGGTGAGGCCGCACTCCCCGACCACCTCGGCGAAGTGTGCGTTCTCGGCGAGAAACCCGTAGCCCGGGTGGACCGCGTCGGCGCCGGTGATCTCGGCCGCGGAGATCACCGAGGTGATGTTGAGGTACGACGCGTTGGCGTAGGCGGGGCCGATGCACACCGCCTCGTCGGCCATCAGCACGTGCAGCGAGTCGCGGTCGGCCTCCGAGTGGACGGCCACGGTCGCCAGCCCGGCCTCGCGGCACGCCGCGATGATCCGCAGCGCGATCTCACCGCGATTGGCGATCAGGACCTTGGTGATCATTGCGGACTAGGAGGGCCGGATCGCGAACAACCGCTCTCCGAACTCGACCGGCTGGGCGTTTTCCGGATAGATCTTGACCACGGTCCCGCTGGCGTCCGACTCGATCTCGTTCATCAGCTTCATCGCCTCGACGATGCACAGCACCTGGCCCTTGTGCACCAGGTCGCCGACCTTCACGTACGGCTCGGCGTCGGGGTTGGGCGCGCGGTAGAAGGTGCCGACGATCGGCGACGTCACGAACGACAAACCGTCCTCCTCCGCCGCGCCGGGCGCCGTCGCCGCGAAGGCTGCGTTGCCGCCGCCGGCGACGCCGGGGAGCTGCGCCACCGCCGCGGCGACCTGTGGCGGCAGTAGCGGCGGTCCGGTGAAGGCCTGGGTGGCCGGAGCGGTGGGCACGCCGTCGATCCGCACGCGCACCCCTTCGCGCTCGACCTCGAGGCCGGCGACCCGGCTCTCGGAGACGACACGTATCAGTTGGCACAGCTCTTCGAAGGTAAACATCGGCTCCCTCTTGGCTTATAGGAACTCACGGCGCAGACGGAACGCCGCGAGGCGACTCGCGAACCGCGCCTTGCCCGGGTTCCCGTCGCGCTCCACGACGGTCATCAGGAAGTACTCGTCGGTGATCGTTGTCAGCACGACGACCCGGCTGGTTCCAGCCACCGCAACCTGCTCGAGCGCGCCGAGCTGCAGCTCGCGGTTGGCCGAGGAGACCTCGCGGAGGAACGTCGAGAACTCCGCAACGGCCTCCTCGACCTCGTCGCGGCTGCCGCCGAAGCTCTCCACCGAGATGCCGTCGCGATCGGCGATCGCCGTGGCGATGACGCCACGGCACCCCCGCACGTCAGCCAGCGCTTCCGCGAAAGTCATCGGCCCACCCGTTCCTGGCCCAGTGTAAGAGAGGCCAACCACCCCTGCAACGCGGCGATCTTGCGCTCACGGACCGAGGCCAGCGGCAGCTCGCCGGGCAGTGGCGCCATCATGTCGTGCACCAGATCGAGCAGGTCGCGCGCCTCCTGGTTGTCCGGGTCGGAGGTGACCATCCGCTCGAGGATGGCGATCGCCGCCGGGAAGTCCTGCTGCTGCAGGTACAGCCGCGCCATCGTCAGCGTCGGTCGCGAGCCGGCCGCCGCGCTCCCGGGGCTCACGGGGACAGCCGCGACGGCGGGCGGCGGCTCTACCGCGGGCGCTTCGAGCTTTGGGGCCGCGACCTCGGCGTAAACCTCCCTGGCGGGCGGCGGCTCGGGCACGGTCTCCGGAAAAATCTCGCCTGCCGTGGGCTCGGCCACGGGTTCCACGAACGGGGCAGCCACCGCCTGCGGCTGGGCGATCTGCTCGATCGTCACCGGCAACGAGACGATCTCCGGTGCCGGAATCGGCTCGGCGGCGAACGCCCCGGGCTCGAACACCGCCGGCGCCGCCGCGCGTTGCGGAGCGATCGTCCGGAGCGGGGCAAGCTCGTCGAGGAACTCCGCCTGCGGGGGCGCCGGCGCCGCCGCGAAGCCGAACGGCTCGTCGGCGAAGCTGGGCGCCTCGACCGGCAGCGCGAACACGTCGGCCGAGGCATCGGCCGCAGAGATCGACAACGGGAGGGTGAAAGGGTCCGCGAGGTCGACCGCCGGCGGGGCGGCGGACGCTGGCAGCGGCGCAGTCCCGGCGAACGGCCCCGGGGACGCCGCGGGCACAGCGAGCGTGACGAGCTGCGGCGGCGCCACCTCCGTGGCCGCCATTGCGGTCGCGGGCGGCTCGGCGAGGGCCGTTGGCTTCGCGGCGTCCTGCGACCCGGCGGCGGCCGCGGCCGGCGCCGCCGCAGGAGGCCACGTTTCGCTCGCCAGCGAGTCGACCGCGGCGCGCAGCACCTCGTCTCCTGGGGCGAGCTGAAGCGCGTGCTCCATCGCGTCGAGGGCGCCGAAGCGGTCGCCGCCGCCGAGGCGCGCCTCGCCGAGCAGTCGCCACGCCACCGGGTTCTGCGCGTCGAGCTCGAGCGCCTCGTGCAGCGCATCGGCGGCGGCCTTCGGCTCGGTGCGGTCGAGACAGGCGCGCCCGAGCGAGACCCAGGCGGCGACGTAGCGGGGGTGGTGGCGGAGACCGGCGCGCAGCGCCGCGATCGCCTCGGCCGCCCGCCCGTCGCGGCGCAGCAGCTCACCGAGCTGGTAGAACTGGCGCGAGAGCGGGTTACTCTCCAGCTCGCGACGCAATTCCGCGATCCGCTCGCTCATCTCGGGCATCGGAGCATTATACAGTTTCGCCCGCTGCCGTCGCAAAAAGCGCGCTCCGAGAGCACGCCGAGAAACGACGGCGGCGGATCGGGTTGCGGGTTCCGGGTGAGTGTGGCGTTCCCTGCACCAGCGAATGCACCGGCGCCGCCGGTCACGTGCACTCGGGGGCAACGCGCGCGGCACGCCGCGCGATGAGCTCTCTTTCCCACCTCTCCCGCCTGGCCGCTCGCTCCTCCCGAAGTTGCCTCGCACGCTCTTCCCAGGGTTGCAGCGCATCGAGCTTGGCGAGCGGCCGCTACGTAACCTCGCTTTCGTGGCCGATGCGCGTTGTTTCCTCGTAGCGGCCGGCCGCTGGCCGGCCGTTGGCGGACCTGCTTGATTCACGACGGCCGCCCGGCGGGCGGCCGCTACGTAACCTCGGTTTCGTCGTCCAGCCTACGCCAGGAAACCAGCTCGTCCTCCGCCGTCACGATCCTCCTCCCTCCCCGGTGCGCCGCGCCTGTGAGCCGCCCCGCCCGCCTCAGACGACGAAGGCCGCGGCGCGCTGCCGCGACCCTTGTAGCGCCCTGCCGCGCGCAGGTCACCTCGCCGTCCGGCCCTCCAGACGACCGACCCGCGCCGCGAGATCGCCGACCGTGGCTTCCAACCGCGCGACCCGCCGGACCTCGGCGAACTCGCCCCGCACCTCGGTGCGGAACGCACCCAACTCCTCGTGCAGCGCAGCAGCGCCAGCCCGCATCTCGTCGCGAAGCGCCGCGTTACCTGCCCGCACCTCGCTGCGGAGCGCGACAACCTCCGTCCCCAGACGGTCGACGCGACCCTCCACCTTCTCCATTCGCCGCGCGAGGCCGTCCACCTTCTCGGCGAGGATCATGTGCCCGTCCGCGTTCACCCTGATCGGCCGGTCCGAGTCCTCGATGACCACACGAAGCTCCCGAACGGCCTCCTGGATCCTCGCCTCGACGAAGTCACCTGTCTGCTTGGCCGAAGCACGGCTGGTCGTGTCGACGTACTCTCGCGTCTCCTTGGCCGACGCGTCGATCTGACGGGATATCTCTTGCAGCAAATCTCGATTGTCCATCGCGGTCTCCCCGATGGCATGGACGTTCTGTCATGATAGCCGTGCGGCTTCGGCCGTCAAGCCGCCACCTCCGCTCGCCGCCCCCAGCCTCAAGATCGTCAAGATCGTTGGCCACCCAATCTGCTGGGCGCACCAAGAAAAGGGCCGCGGCGATTGCCGCGGCCCGGCCGCTCGAAGCGACGAAGGCATCAGGGTGTCGTCAGCGTACAGGTCCCGCCTGTCGTGGTGACTGGCAGAATGCAGGGTGTCACGTTGGCCGCACACGCGCTGCAGGCGCCGCCCCAAGTGAAGGTCGGCACGCCCGGCGGCACGCTCGTGACGGTGAGCGTCAGCGGCGACGTCGAGAACGTGAACGGTCCGCAAGTGTTCGAGACGGTGGGGCCGCCAGGTGTCGCGGCACTACAAGTGTTTGTGCCGTCGCCCAGGGTAGCAGTCATCGCCACGCCCCAACTTGTCGTCACCGTATAGCTGAGCGTCGCGGTGTAGGTGAAGATGCTGCCCGAAGTGCCGGTTTGTCCAACCGGGTCCGTCACGCGCACCGGGAATGGTCCGCCAGCCGTGTGCGCAGTCGTGACGCACTGCATCGAGGTCGGGGTCAGCACAGTCACCAAGGTGCATGGCGAGGGCGTGCCCAACGGATCGATCGTGACCACGTACGCGCCGACGTTGAGGAAGTTCGTGCCCGTGATCGTGACGGAGGTACCGCCTGTGACAGGCCCGTCGGACGGAACGATCGCGCTTGCTGTTGGCGTCGCGTAGTACGTGAACGCATTGCTGAGCGTTGCGCCTTGACCGGCCGCATCGGAGACCGTGATGCTGACCTGGCCCGAGGCGTGCGCAGGAACGCTTCCCGTGATGGTCGACGAGTTGACCACCGTGACTGCACCGGCGCTGGTAACACCGAAGAGGACGGTGTATGTCCCACCGACGAGGTAGTTACCTCCGGAGAGCGTGAAGCCGGTGCCGCCCGCGGTGGTGTCGGCCGTCGGCGAGATGCTGGTGACCGTCGGCGCGGCGTAGTAGCGGAAGGCGTTGGCGCCCGAGGAGACCGTCTGGCCGGCCGCATCGGTGATCTGGATGGTGACTCCGCCGGCCGCGTGAGCCGGCGTGACGACGTCGATGGTGGTGCCGGAGGTGACGTTGACGCCGGTCGCCGCCACGCCGCCGAAGAGGATGGTGTAGGTGCCACCGACGAGGTAGTTCGTTCCGGTGATCGTTGCGGACGTGCCGCCGCCGATGGGGCCCGCTGTCGGAGCCACTGAGGTGTAGGTCGGCGCCGTGTAGTAACTGAAGGCGCTCGGAAGCGTGTAGCTCTGAACGGTGGTCGTGTCGTTGACCTGAACGTTGACGTTCAGCGCAGCGGTAACGTGGTTTCCAGTCGTGCACTGAATCTGCGTCGCCGACACCACCACGCCCGTGCACGCCGTCCCGCCGACCGAGACGGTGTGCGTGTCAACCGCCGTGAAGGTGCCGTTGATCGTCAGGAGGGTGCCGCCGCCGGTCGGACCCTGCGGTGGAACGACGCTCGTGACGATCGGAGCACCGGCGTACGTGAACCCACTGGCGAGTAAAGCGCTCTGGCCAGCGGCGTCGGTCACGACCACGTTGACCGCCCCGGGCGCGTGAGCCGGCGTGTTGCAGGTGATGGTCGTCGCGCCGGTCGCGACGACCGCAGTCGCGAACGACCCGCCGAAGGTTGCGGTGTAGCTGCCACTGGTGAGGAAGTTGGTGCCGTTGATCGTCACGGCCGTGCCGCCGGCCGGGCTGCCAGTCGGGGGAACGATGCCGGTGACCGTGGGCAGAGCGTAGTAGGTGAAGCCGCCGACGAGGGTGGCCGCTACGTGCACCGGATCCGCGACCGAGACAGTGACGGCGCCCGCGACGTGAGCGGGAGTCGTGCAGGTGATCGTGGTCGTGCTGGTGGCGGTGACGGCGGTCGCGGCGACCCCGCCGAAGGTGACTGTGTAGGTGCCGCCCACCAGGTAGCCGGTGCCGGTGATGACGACGCCGGTGCCGCCGGCGCTCGGGCCGACGTTCGGCGCCACGCTGGCGATCGTCGGTGAGGAGTAGTAGGTGTAGGCGCCGGCGAGTGTGATGGTGCCACACCCAGCGGCATCCGTGACGGTCACGTTGACGGTCCCGGGTGCGTGGGCCGGCGGCGTAACGCCGATCGTCGTCGAGGTCACGACACCGACCGTTGCGGCGACGCCACCGAAGGTGACCGAGTAGCTTCCGCCCGCCACGAACCCGGTGCCGTTAATCACAGCGGCTGCTGGCACAAGAGCGTCGCCGACGTTCGGGATGACCGATCCGAGCGTGAACGAGCCGTAGTACGTGAAGGCCCCGACGTTGGTGACCGCTTCGGGAACGCTCGGATTGGACACGATCACGTCCACGATACCCGCCGCGTGCGGTGGGCGTGGTGACGACGAGAGTGTCCGGGGTCTGGGTAACGAGAGCCGCCGGAGTACCACCGAAGGTCACCTGAACGTTGTTCCAGAACGAGCTCGGCTGCGAGCCGGCAATGGTCACTGAGGTGCCGCCGGTGGTGCAGCCAAGCGCCGGCGATACCGTGAACGTCCAGCCTGTCGTGATGTTGGCGACACCGACTTGCAGCGTCGCGGTGGCGTTGCCCACCGGCGGCAGGAGGTTGCCGTTGACCGTGAATGGCCCACCGGGCGAGTTGCCGAACACCCGGAAGATGGAGCCGGACAGGCCTACCGGGATGACGATGTCGATGGTGCCTGCGCCTGGCGGAGCGCCAATCGGGCCGTAGAGCAGCACCGACGTCGGGTCGGCGCTCGTGAGCCTGATGGTGACGGGGATCGTCACGTTCACCGGGCTGCCGCCGTTGTCGATGAGCCGCGCCTGGAGGTTGACGCTCGACTGGCCGTGGTCGACCGAGACCGTCGCGACGTTGAACCGGAGCTCAAGAGCGAGGACGTTGACGGTGGTCGTCGCCTCCGCGGTCGCCACCACGTTGGTCGTCATGTTCGCCGGCACGTCGAGCCGGACTGTGGTTCCGAGGCCGATGCCGAGCCCACGGACCTTGAAGGTGCCGGTGTTCGAGCCGGCCGGGATGGTGATCGAGCCCGTCGGGTTGGAGGCGTTGTCGAAGATGCCGACGAGCACCGGGTCGAGGGAGGCGATGGTGATCGTCACGTTCTTCTGCAGAGTGGTGCCGGTGGTGACGATGATCTCCTGGTCGGTCGCCGCGATGATGTTGACGTTGGTCGGCGACGCCGCCAGGGTCAGCGAGATCACGCCGGTGATCGGCGTTGTGTCAAAGGCCCCGCCGGCCTCGGCAGGCAGCGTTGCGGTGATGTCCGCTCCCGCGGGCAACGTGTCGGTGACCGACTCGGCGATCGCCTTGAACGTCACCGAGGTGGACCCGGCCGGAATGACGACCGAGGCCGGGACCGACACGAGGAACGGATCGGTGCTGCTGAGCAGGACCGAGAGGTCGGTCGGGAACGGGCCGCCGATCGCGACGGTGAACAACTGGCCGCCTCCCGCCATGAGCGGACCGGCGGACGGCGGGCTGAGGGTGATGGTCAGCGGGGTGACGTTGAGCGTCTCGCTGTCGTGCGGCGCGGCCAAGCCGCTCAGCGCCCCTGGCAGGTTGCCGTTGATGATGGCGGTTCCCGAGGTGCTGCCCGGCGTGACGATGAAGGTCGTCGAGAGGCTGCCGGTCGGGATGGTCACCGTCGCCGGGAACGTCGCCGTGCTGGTGCTGGCGCCGTCGAGCGTCAGGGTGACCAGGGTGGGCGCGTTGCGGATCACCGGGATCGCTGCCGTCATGGTCAGGGTGGAACCCATGTAGACCGTCACCGGACCTTCCGGCGTCAGGTCGAGCGGCAGGTGGTCGATGGTCATGGCGGCGGTCTGCGGCGTCGGGTTGAGGCCCGCAGGCAGAGCGGCGGACAGCGTGCGCGTCCCGCGCGTGGCGCCGGTCACCGTGAACGTGACGGTGTCGGAGCCGGCCGGGATGGTGGCGGTGGCCGGGATCGTCAGCGTGCCGGTGCCGCCGGACTGGGTGATGGTGACGAGCGTGTTGGTGGCCACCGGCACCGCCGTCTTCACGGTTGCCGTGGCGCTCGAGCCGACGTAGACGGTCGAGGTGTCGAGGGTCAGTGTGAAGGGCAGAGCGACCACGGTGACCGAGGTGGTCACGGTGCCGCCACCCGCCGACGGCGGCAGGGTGACCGTGATCGTTTCCGGCCCGCCGATCGAGACGCCGGTGACGGGGAACGTCACGCTGCTGCCCGCGGGCAGCGTCGCGGACGCCGGAACCGAGGCTACGCTCGGCGTGGTGGAGCTCAGGGCCACCGTGACCGGTGCCGAGAGCGTGGTGGCCAGGAGGGTGAAATCGGTGGAGCTCCCCACCGGTATCGTCGCCGGAGCGATGCTGAAGCTCAGGTCGAAGATGTCAGCGGTCGCCGACACCGGGATTCCGGCGATCGAGGCCGGCAGCGACGCGGTGAGGGTCGCGATGCCGGGCACGTTCGTGGAGCCGTCCCAGGTGAACGGGGAGAACGTGGCGGTGCTGGTGTTGGCCGGGATGGTCACGATTCCGCCGGTCGGCATGTCCCAGACCGCCGGATTCGAGGTGAAGAGCGTAATGTCCGTCGCCGAGGTCTGCTGCGGCGAGATCCCCACGGTGAAGCTGGGGGCCGTAGCGGCGCCGTAGAAGTAGACGAGCGGGTCCGGGGTGAGGGTGAGGGTCGCCGAGCTGACCGCGCCGGAGACCGTGATCGTCGTGCTCCCCTGCGCGCCCGCCAGGCCGGCCGGCAGCGTGTCCGGCAGCGTCGCGAGCAGCGTGAACGGGGTGATGGTCGCGTTGAGGCCGTTGACCTGGAACGTCGCCGTCATCGCGCCGGCCGGGATGATGACGGTGGCCGGCGAGCTGGCGTCACCGTCGACGTCGATGGCGCCGGTGCCGGAGCCGCCCCACTCGATGAGGACGTTGACGTTGGCGGCCTGGGCGTACGCCATGTTCATGATCACCTGACCGGCGCCGCCGATCGGCACGGTCATCGCCGTGGGAAGGAGCGTGATGGCGTTGACGACGTTGACCGCCTCCTGCGCCGTCGGGCTGCCGATGCTGGTCCCCCCCGCGGCGAGCACGGTAGTAGTGCCGAGGTTGATACCGGTCACGGTCACCAGACCGGTGGAGGTGCCGCCGGCGGCGATCGCAAGCGAGGCCGGGACCGTGGCGATCGACGTGTTGCCCGAGGTGAAGAAGATCGTCGTGCCGCCGGGCGGGGCCGGCTGATCGAGCAACACCTCGAAGGTGTTGGTGCCGCCCCACGGCACGTTGACGCTGGCCGGGAGCAGCGTGAGGGTGTACGGCGTGACGTTGACGGCAACCTGGGCCGTCACGCTGCCGCCCGCCGGAGGCATGGTCGCGGTGATGGTGGTGGAGCCGGTGCCCACGGCAGTAACCGTCACCGGCGGCGAGGTGCTGGCGCCCGCCGGAATCGTGACGCTGACGGGCACCGTCGCGATGCCGCCGTTGGCCGAGGCGAGCGTGATCGTGGTCGCCGCGAGCCTGGTCGGGTTCATGGTGAGCGTGAAGGTGCTGGTGTTCGTGATCGGGATGGTGAGCGTGGTCGGGTTCGCGGTCAGGGTGAACGGAGTGACCGTGACCGTGCTGGTCGCCTGGGCGCTCCCGAGGGTGGCCGGCAGCGTGGCGGTGATCGTCGTGCTGCCCTGCGCCACGCCGGTGACGACCGCGGTTGCGGTCGTGCCGCCGGCCGGGATGGACACCGGGCTGCCGACGGTGGCAACGCCAGGCACCAGCGAGGTGAGGACGATGCTGGTCGCCGTGAGCGACGCCGGCGACATCGTCAGGTTGAGCTGACCGGTGGCGCCGGGGGCGATGCTGAGGGTGCCCGGCGACATGAGGAGCGTGTACGGGACCACCGTGGCCTGCAGCGTGGCGGTGCCGCCACCCTGCCCGGCCGGCAGTTGCGCGGTGATCGTCGTCGTGCCCTGGAGCAGGCCGGTCAGTGTGATCGGCGTAGAGCTCGTCGTTCCGGCCGCAATCGTGTACGGCGCCGGAGCGGCGACGACCGCCGGAGCGGACGAGGTGAAGGTGATCACCATGCCGCCGACAGGCGCCGGGTTGGCGAGGGTGACCACGAAGGTGCCGGTGCCGCCGGCCGCCATCGTCAGCGTGGTCGGCGAGACGGCGATACCGGTGCTGGTGACGGCGATTGACGCCGTCGCGGTGGCGCCGGCCAGGCCCGGAGGCAGGCCGGAGACAGGCAGGCTGGCGATGATGCTGCCGTTGCCGGCCGCGATGCCGGTGACGTTGAACGTCGCGGTCGTGGAGCCGGCCGGGATCGGGACCGGGTTGGGCGACATGGTGATCGCCCCGGCCGGGCTGCCGGAGAAGGTCAGGTCGACGTTGACGATGCCCGACTGCGCCCCGGCGATCTGGACGGTGTAGGTGCCGATGCCGCCGACCGGGATGGAGAGGCTGGCCGGCGAGAGTGTGACGCCGTTGATGACGTTGACCTGGACCTGCGCCGTGCCGCCGCCGAACGTTGCCGGGAGCTGCACGTAGACGATGGTCGAGCCCAGGTTGACGCCGGTGACGGTGATCGGTGCGGTCGTCGTCGAGCCGGTGGCTACGAGGGAGCTGGCGCCGACCGTGGCGACGCTGGTGTTCCCGGAGGTGAGGCCGAGCGTGACGCCAGGCAACGGGGCCGCCGAGCTGAGTGTGGCGATGAAGGTCCCCGTGCCGCCGACCGGGATGGTCAGCGTGGCCGGGCTGGCCGTCACGTTCATTCCGGTGACGTTCACCTGAGAGGTGGCGGTGGCGCCTCCCAACGTCGGTGGCAGCGACGCGGTGAGGGTCACCGGGCCGCCCTGGGCGAGGCCGGTGACCGAGAAGGTGCCGGACACCGAGCCGATCGGGATATTCACCGGGCTGCCGGTGATGCTGACGACTCCGGCGGGACCGGTCTGCGCGATGGCGACGTTGATCGCGCCGGTGGAAACCGTCGCCGGCGAGGACAGCGTCACCGAGAAGTTGCCACTCGAGCCCACCGGGATGCTCAAGGTGGACGGACTCATGGTGACCGTGAACTGCGTGACGGTCACGGTGGCCGTGTCTGTCGCGCCTCCGAACGCCGGATCGACCTGTGCGGTGATGGTGATCGGTCCGCCGTTCTGCAGGCCGGTGACCGTGAAGCCCCCGGTCGAGCTGCCGCCCGGGATGAGCACCTGGTCGTCGGCGGTGCCGGCGCCGTTGATGTCGATGACGCCGCCGGTACCGGTCTGCGTCAGGAAGACCGTCAGGCCGCCGACCGGAGCATTGTTGTTGAGGTTGACGGTGAAGTTGCCGGTGCCGCCGACCGGAATGACCAGCGCGGTCGGGCTGAGCGTCACCGTGTACTGGCCGACCACGACGGTCGAGGTGGCGGATGCGCCGCCCACCGCGACGTCGAGGGTGACGGTGATCGCGATGCCGCCGCCGGCGCTGATGCCGTTGACCACGAAGTTCTTCGAGAGCTCGCCGGTCGCGAACGCGAGGATGTTGTCGTTCGGGACGCCGCTGGTCTCGGTGATCGTGATGACGCCCACCCACGGGCCGGTCGGCTGGATCGTCGCGTTGAAGTTCTGCGGCGCCGGCGAGGTCAGGGTCGCGGTGAAGGTGCCGTTGCCGCCGATCGCCAGGACCATGTTGGTCGGCGCCAGGGTCACGCCGAGGCCGGCGACCGTGATGGTCGTCGAGGCCGACCCGCCGCCGAGGGTGCCCGGCAGCGAGCCGGTGATGGTCACCGGGCCGCCGCCGTTGATCGCGAGCACGGTGAAGGTGACGGACGGCTGGCCGGTCGGGATCGTGACCTGGTCGTCACCGGCGCCCGGGCCGTTGATCTGCAGGATGGCGCACGGGCCGCTGCAGGCCAGCGGGATCAGGGTCGGCGAGGCCTGGACCGCGCTGATGGTGACGGAGAAGGTGGCGGTCGTGCCGACGCCCATGGTCAGCGAGGACGGCTGGATGAAGATCGATACGGCGCCAACCTTACAGGTCGGGTCGCACGGGTTGATGATGATCGCCGGGTTGAGCGTGTCGGTGCACCCGTTGTTGTTGTTCTTGACGGTGAACGGCAGCCCGGTCGGGATGTCGCGGAACCCCGGCTGACCGCCGGTGGTGCAGGCGGCCTTGTCGAGGACCACGCCCGAGAGGTCGGGCAGCGAGAAGCGGATCTCGGTCGAGCTCACCCAGGTGGTCAGCACCTCGACGTCCGGGTTCGCGAAGATCACGGACATCGCGGAGGCGGAGCTGTTCGGGTACTTCTCGAAGTTCTGGCCGCGGACGATGACCGTGTACTGGCTGTACGGCGGGTTGGTGTTGCACGGCGCCTGCCGTGTCAGGTCGTACTCCTGGACGATGTTGGTGCCCAAGCCGCCGCTGGGCAGCGCCACCTCGACCGAGGTGATCAGCGGCTGCGACGGCAGGTACGTCCAGTCGGGACCGGAGGCCGACAGGTTGGAGTCGATGTTGGTGACCTGCGACGGGCCGGTGATCGGCGTGCAGAAGCGCTGGCTCGGCGCCGAGGACTTGACGACGATCTCGGTGCCGGCGACGGTCAGCACCTGCGCCGGGACACCGGCGAGCATGACTGCCACCGGGGCGACGAACCCCTGGCCGAACAGGGTGACCTGCGTGCCGCCGAGGTCGGGGCCCTGGCCCGGAGAGATCGCGGAGATGAACATCGCGTTGCCGTAGCGGAACGTCAGCGCGTTGGAGATCTTCCCGGTCTCCGTGTTGATCGCCGTGACCTGGGCGATCGTCGGGGTGTCAGGCGCCATCGGGGTGATCGACGGCGAGATGACCACGATACGGTTGAAGTTGACCGACACCACCTGCGCCTGGATCGCGCCGTAGGTCGGGATGGTGAAGAACACCTCCACCGGGTACTGGAACCCGGTGCCGGTGATGGTGACGCGCGTGCCGCCCTCGATCGGGCCCGAGTTCGGCGTCAGGGCGAACAGCTCCGGCGTCGGGTGCTCGGCGACGTACAGGAATCCCCCTTCGAGCGTGGCGAACTGATCTCGTCCGGTGCCGTACTGCGAGGTCACGCGGATGTCCGCCGGCGCGTCGACCGTCAGCGGCTCGAGCGACGCCATCGGGGTGATCACGGTGATCTGCGTGCCGTCGGCGGCCACGTCGACGACCTCGGCGTCGACCTGCTTGAACACGCCGTTGGCGGTGAAGGAGAACTGCACGCGGGTCGGCGTCAGGAAGAAGCGGCCGAAGATGGTGACCGTCTCGCCGCCGCGCGGGCTGCCCTGGTTCGGCAGCACGAAGTAGACGATCGGCGGCCGCGACTCGCCCTCGTAGGTGAAGACGCCGAGGAACGTCGCGTTCTTGCTGCTCGCCGAGCCGACCAGGTTGGTGATGCGGATGTCGGTGACCACGTCGGTGGTGACCGGCGTGGGCGACGCCTGCGGGGTCTTGATGGTGATCTGCGTGCCGTCGCCGTTCACGTCGACGACCGTCGCCGGCAGCGTGGTGCCGATGGGCGATCCGAGGATGAACTCGACGGTGACCGGCGCGGTGAAGTTCTTGCCGGTGAGAATGACCGTCTCGTTGCCGCGCGGCGAGCCCTTCGACGGCACGACGCTGTAGAGCAGCGGCACGCCGCTGTCGGGCACCCAGGTGAAGCCGCCGATGAGCACCACCTGCTGCTGCTGGGCGGTCTCGAACTTCGTCTTCACGGTCACGTCGACGGTGAGGTCTTGCGTCAGGTGCGACGGGTTGTGGATCGGCGTCTTGATGACGATCTGCGTGTCGGTGTTGCTGACGATCGTCGCGTCCTCGGCGCCGAGGCTGACGCGCAGCGGGGTGAAGAAGTTGGCGCCGAAGATGGTGACCGTCTCGTCGCCGGAGTGAGCGCCGCGATTCGGCACGACCGCGTAGATCGACGGCGCCGAGAACTGCTTCTCGTAGGTGTACGCCGAGACCAGCGTCGTGCTCTTCTGGTTGGCGGTGCCCGCCGCGACGGTGACCCGGACGTCGGCGACCTGCTCGACCGTGGCGTCGACGTTCGAGGCCGGGGTCTTGATGGTGATCAGCGCGCCGTCGGCGGAAACGCTGACGACCTGCGCCTGGCGCTCGGCGCCCCCGACGAGGAAGTGCACGTCGACTGGCTGGGTGAAGCCGCGGCCGCGGATCTCGACGGTCTGGCCGCCGGTCGGGCTGCCCCGGTTGGGCAAAACGGTGTAGATCGCCAGATCGGACTCGGTCTTGTAGGTGAACACCTTGAGGTAGGTCGCGTTGAGGCTCGACGGCGAGCCCACCAGGTTGGTGATGCGGATGTCGACCTGGACCTCCTGCGTCAGTGGCGAGGGCGATGCCTGCGGCGTGAGGATCTTCATCACGCTGCCGGACGAGTCGACGGAGGTGATGGTCGCTGCGTACGTCGTGTTGATCGGCGCGCCGAGGATGAACTCGACCGTGACCGGCTCGGTGAAGTTCTTGCCGACCAGGGTCACTTCTTCGCCGCCGCGCGGGTCGCCCTTGTTCGGCGTGACGCTGTAGAGCAGCGGAATGCCGGTATCGGGCTTCCAGGTGAAGCCGCCGATCTGGATGACCTGCTGCTGCTGCGCGGTGTCGGCGCGCGTGACGACCTTGACGTCGACGGTGAGGTCCGCCGTCAGGTGGCCCTGCAGGTGCTGCGGCGAGCGGACCACCAGCGAGGTGGCCGTCGAGGCGGCGGTGTCGATCGTCGCCTCCTCGGCGCCGAAGAACACGTGATACGGCGTGAAGAAGTTCGCGCCGAGGATGGTGACGACCTCGTTGCCCGCGTACGAGCCGCGGTCGGGCACCACCGCGTAGATCGCCGGCGCCGCGAAGAACTTCTCGTAGGTGAACGCCGCCAGCAGCGTGTCGCTCTTCTGGTTCACGGTGCCTGCGGCTGCCGTCACCAGGACGTCGGCGATGCGCTCGACCGTCGAGTCGAGGCCGGTGGCCGGCGTGATCACGACCAGCTCGCTGTCGCTCACCAGGTTATTGACCACGGCGTGGCGCACCTGTCCGGCGACGATGAAATCGACGGTCACCGGGAAGATGAAGCCGCGGCCGAGGATCTGGACGGTGTCGCCGCCCTCGGCCTTGCCGCGGTTCGGCGTGATCGAGTAGACCGCGAGGTCGGACTCGGACTCGTAGGTGAAGACGCCCGAGAACGTCGCCGTCTGGGTGGACGCGGAGCCCACCAGGTTGGTGATGCGGATGGCGCACACGACCTCGCTGGTGACCGGCGTCGGCGACGCCTGCGGGGTCTTGACGGTGATCGAGGAGCCGTCGGCGGCGACGCTGACGATGGTTGCCGGCAGCGTCGTGCCGAGCGGCGCGCCGAGGATGAACTCGACGGTGACCGGCGCGGTGAAGTTCTTGCCGGTCAGGACCACGGTCTCGTTCCCGCGCGGGTCGCCCTTGTTGGGGATGACGCTGTAGAGCAGCGGCACGCCGGTGTCGGGGATCCAGGTGAAGCCGCCGGCGAGTGTCGCCGTCTGCTGCTGCAACGTGTCGAGGCTGGTGAACACCTTCACGTCGACGGTGAGATCCTGGCTGAGGTGTGAGTTGGGGTGCAGCGGCGTGATGACGGTCAGGTGGTTCTCGGTGGACGACGCGTCGACGATCTGGGCGTCCTCGCCGCCGAGCGTGACCCGCCACGGCTTGAGGAAGTTGGCGCCCGAGATGGCGATCGTCTCGCCGCCGGCCCAGGTGCCCCGGTTCGGCACCACCGAGTAGATCAGCGGCGCGGCGAAGCGCTTTTCGTAGGTGAAGCTGTCGGCAAGCGTCGCGTCACGCTGGTTCGCCGTGCCGAAGGCGACCGTGACCTTGATGTCGGCGACGTGCTCGACGCTGGCGTCGACGCCGGTCGCCGGGGTCTTGACCACGATCTCGCTGCCGCCCGCGTTGAAGCTCACCACCTGGGCGGCGCGCGGCACGCCCGCGATCAAGAAGTCGACGTTGATGATCGGGCCGACGAAGCCGCGCCCGGAGATCGTGACCGTCTCGCCGCCCTCGGGCCTGCCGCGGCTCGGCACCACCGAGTAGATCGCCAGCGGTGTCTCGTCGCGCAGGTAGATGAAGCCGTTGACGAGCTCGCCGAAAGCGGTATTGTTGGTCACCCGAACCGTGGCGAAGACGTCCTGAGCTAGCGGCTCGGGGGACGCTTGCGGCGTCAGGATGTGCACCTCGCGCCCGTCGGGCGTGAAGTCCTGGACCTGGGCCGCGCGAGTGACGGAAAGCGGCGCACCGATGATGAAGCTGACCACCGGCGGCGTCACGCACTGGTAGCCGGTTGCCGTCGCCTGCAGCGTGCAGAGGTTCTCGCCGAGGATCGTGACCGACTCCCCGCCCACGCGCGAGCCCCGGTTTGGATTGATCGAGTAGATGATAGGGGTCCCCGTCTGCACGACCGCCGGCAGCCAGGTGAAGCCGCCGGCACGGACGACCTGCTGTTGCTGCTGCGTCTCGAACCTGGTGTAGACGGTGACGTCGACCGTCTGGCCGGGCCGTCTGACACCGGAGTGCACCGGCGTGAGGATCTGGATGGTCGAGCCGTCGGGCGAGACCGACTGGACCTGCGCGTCCTCGACGCCGAGCTTGACGCGCACCGACTGCGACGAAGTTGGCGCCGAGGATCGTGACCGGGTACGGGGCGCTGTTCTCCACGACCGAGTCCGGCAATATCGCGTAGATCTGCGGTGCCGGGAACGGCTTCTCGAACGTGAACGCGCCGACCAGCGTCGCTTCCTTCTGGGTCGGCAGGCCGAACGCCGCCGTGACCTTCACGTCGGCGGTGATCTCGGTAGTCGTCTGACCCGGAACCGCCGGCGTGACGCAGACGATCTGGTCGTCGGCGACCGATGTCACCTGGCCGGGGAGCGCGCCACCGGCGACGATGAAGTCCACCTGGGCGGGGACGACGAACCCCTTGCCGCGGATGACCACCGTCTCGCCGCCGTTCGCGGAGCCGCGGTTCGGCGTGATCGAGTAGATGACCAGGTCCTTCGCCTCGCGGTTGTAGGTGAAGACGCCGGTGAACGTGGCCGCCTGCGGGTTGGCCGTGCCCACCAGGTTGGTGATGCGGATGTCGGTCACCGCGTCGGTGGCCAGCGGGTCGGGCGACGCCTGCGGGGTGATGACCTTGATCTCGGTCGCATCGGCGTTGACGCTGACGATGGTCGCCGGCAGCGTGGCGCCGACGGGCGCGCCGATGACGAACTCGACGGTCAGCGGCTGGTGGAAGTTCTTGCCCGTGAGCGTCACGGGCTCGCCGCCCCGCGGCGAGCCGCGGTTGGGGATGACGCTGTAGAGCAGCGGCACGCCGGTGTTCGGGATGTAGGTGAAGGCGTCCGCCTTGGTGGCGGTCTGCTGCAGCAGCGTGTCGGCGCGGGTCACGACCGTCACCGCGACGAGCAGCTCCTCGGTGATGAACTGGCCGTCGTGGCGCGGCGTCCGCACGACGATCTGGTCGGTCGTGGCGGAGAGCACGCTGACGATCTCGCTGCCGAACGACACCTTCAGCGGCGTGACGAAGTTGGTGCCGAGGATCGTCACCTGCTCGCCGCCGTCGTACGACCCGCGGTTCGGCACCACGCCGTAGATGCGCGGCTCGCCGAACTGCTTCTCGTAGGTGAAGGCGGAGTTCAGCGTGGCCACCTTCTCGACGGTGGTGCCGAGCGCCGCGGTGACGCGGACGTCGGCGACCAGCTCCGTCGTCGCATCGACCGGACACGCCGGCGTCATCGCGATGATCGTCGAGCCGGTGTCGTTGACCGACACCACCTCGGCAACCCGTACCTGGCTCTGGACGATGAACTCGACCTTGACCGGCTGCACGAAGCCGCGACCGGCGATGACGACCTGCTCGCCGCCGGTGGCCCTGCCGCGGTTGGGCACCACGCCGTAGATGTCGATGTCCCTGGCTTCCTTCAGGTAGGTGAAGACGCCGAGGAACGTCGCCGACTGGCTCGACGCCGACCCGACCATGTTCGTGATCCTGATGTCGGAGAGCACGTCGTTGGGGAGCGGCTGCGGCGACGCCTGCGGGGTGGTGAGGATGATCTGCGTTCCGTCGGCGCTGACGCTCTGGACGGTCGCCGGCAGCGTCGTGCCCACCGGCGCGGCGATGATGAACTCGACGGTCACCGGCTGCGTGAAGTAGCGGCCCGTGAGGATCACCGTCTCGCCGCCGCGCGGCGAGCCCTTGGCGGGCACCACGCTGTAGAGCAGCGGCACGCCGGTGTCGGGAACGTAGGTGTACGCCGCGGCCAGGGTCGTCTCCTGCGCCTGGGTGGTCTCCGCCCGGGTCGTGACGGTGACGTCGACGACCAGCTCCTGGGCGAGATGGGCGTTGGGATGCCGCGGGGAGAACACGGTGATGCGGGCGTTGTCGGCCGAGACCGAGGTGACCTGGGCCTCCTCGTTGCCGAACTTGACCCGGACCGGCGCGAAGAAGTTGGCGCCGTAGATCGTCACCTGCTCGCCGCCCGCGTAGGAGCCCCGCCCGGGATCGACCGAGTAGATCTTGGGCTCGCTGAACGGGCGCTCGTAGGTGTAGCCGCCGATCAGCCTGTCGGTGACCTGCGACGTGGTGCCGGCGGCCGCCGTGACCTGAACGTCCGCGACCACCTCCTGAGTCTCGTCGCCGGGCAACGCCGGCGTGACGGCCGTGATCTCGCTCCCCGCCGCGTTCACCGTCAAGACCTGGGCATGCAGAGCGGCCGCGCCGGCGACCAGGAAGTCGACGGCGACCGGTGTGGCGAAGCCGCGCCCGCGGATGAGGACCTGCTGGCCGCCGGAGGAAGGTCCCCGGTTCGGCGTGATCGAGTAGATCGCCAGCGTCCCCGGGACGATCGGTTGCGACCAGCGCAGGTTGATCTTCGCCGTCGCGTTCGGCACGCGCGCCACGACCTCGAAGATGCCATCGACCTCCGAGTGGATCGTCGCGGTCGCCACGCCGGCGGTCGTCGTGCGCGTCGTCTCGCAGGTCGCCGTCAGCATGTTCTCGCCGAACCACGGCGTCGTTGCCTGGTTGGGCACGCAGCTCGAGATCGTGAACGTGACCGACGTGTTGTCGGGCACGTTCGCGCCCCCGGAGGTGACGTGCGCGCTCAGCAGGATCCCGCCGCCGACCAGGTTCTCGCCTGGCGACGCCGTCAGCGAGATCGAGAACGCCACCGGGGTGGGCGACGGGGGCGGTGCGGTCGGGCTGTTAGAAGAGCACGCAGGGAGAAGGACAACCGCTCCCAGCAGCAGACCCAACAGGACGTTTCTGGCTTTCATGGTCGTCTCCCGCATCGTCGCACCCCTACTGGGTGACGTAGAAGAAGTTCATATTCATGTCGAAAGAGACGCTGACCTTCCGCCCGGCCATCGTCTGGCCGAAGATCTCGATGTTCAACCGCTCGCGGATGGTCCGCTTGCCCGTCTCGATGTCGTGGCCGCCGTTCTCCGGGAACAACTGGTTGAGCGGCGGTTGGAGAAAGTAGTCAGACGGGAAGATCCGGAAGTTCTGCAGGTTGGCCGTCCCGCCGGCAGGCACGTAGACCGGCAGGAAGTTGTGCCACACCGGCGAGGCGACGGTGCCCCCGTCCGTGCGCGTGCAGGTCACCACCCACTCGTTCAGGTAGACGTCCTGCTGCGCAGTGGCGGTCTGGTCGGCGCCCTTGAGGTGGGAGCTGATCTGCAGCTCGGGGATGGCGATGTCAACGGGAACAGAAACGTCGATGTCGACGATCCCCTGGCGCATGTCGGCCGTCAGGAACACCGGCGCTTCGCTGTCGGCCGTGTGGTTGGCGCAACCGCCGAGCATGGCGAGAACCGCTACCGCGGCGAGGACATAGGCGACGCGATGGCTTTTCATCGTCTCCCCCTAGTACTTCACGATACGAGGCGTGATGAAGATCAGCAACTCTTCGTGCTTCTTCGACACCGCGCTCGAGCGGAACAGCGCCCCGAGAACCGGGATCTTGTTGAGCCCGGGGATACCGTCCTTGCTTACGTTGTCGTTGAACTTGTAGATGCCGCCGATGACCGTCGTGCCGCCGTCGCGGACCATCACCCGGGTGCGGGCGTCACGCGTGGAGAGCGGCACGTTGCCGGCTCCCTGGATGATCACGCCCTCGGCCGGCTCGCGCTTCTTGAGGTCGATGTCGAGTACCACGGTGCCCTCCGCGGTGATCTGCGGCGTGACGTCGAGGCTCAGCGTGGCGTCCACGTAGACCACGGTCACGGTCTGGTTCGCAACCGTCTGCACCGGGATCAGCAGCCCGCTCTGGATGTGCGCGAGCTGGTTGTTCTGCGCCTGCACCTTCGGCGAGGAGATGACCTTGACGAGGCCGTCGGTCTCGGCGGCCTGCAGCGCGAACCCCAGGTTGAACGAGTCGAGGATGTCGGCGAAGGTGAAGCTGATCACGCTGCCGACGCTGTCGGCACTGCCGAACCCCACCCTGCTGAGGTCCACCCCGCCTTTCACCCGGGCCTTGTTCGGGAAGTTCCAGCCGGTGCTGGTGCCGTGCTCCGGATCGGCGTTCCCCGAGAATCCCCAGACGACGCCGAGCGCCTGCGCGAAGGAGCGGGTCGTCTCGACGATCCGGGCCTCGATGAGCACCTGCGGGTTCGGCGTGTCGAGGCTGTCGATGAGGTTCAGAATGCCCTCGATGCGGTCGCTGATGTCGCGGATGATCAACTGGTTGGTGCGGGTGTCGACCACCACCGAGCCGCGCTGGGAGAGCAGGAAGTTCTGTGAGACGAGGAGCCTCGCGATCTCGTCGGCGCGGGCGTAGGAGAGGCCCTTGGTCACCGTCCGCATCGGCTTGGCCAGCTCCTCGGCTGACTTGTAGCTGGCCAGCGATGTCTTCTCTTCCTTCAGGCGCTCGATGCGCGCCACCCGCAGGACGTTGTTCTCGACGATGTAGTCGAGCCGGTTGATCTTCAGGATGGTGTCCAGGCACTGGTCCCACGGCACGTTCTCGAGCTGCACCGTGACCGTGCCGGTGACGTCGGGGTCGACGACGATGTTGAGTCCCGTCGTCTTGGCGAACATGCGGAGGACGTCCTTGATGTCGGCGTCCTTGAGCTCGAGGGAGATCGGCTCCCCGGTGAACTGCCGCTCCTGGGTCTCGACCTCCCTGGTGGCGGCGACGATGCCGGTCGGCGGCTGCGCCTGCTCGGCCAGCGCGGTCGCCGTGGTCGCCCACGGCGAGTCGGCCGCCGGAGCGGGGGCCGGCGGCGCGACCGGCACCGGCGGCGCGGCCAGCGACGGGGCCGGCGGCGCCATCGGTTCGGCCTGCGGCTTCTCGGTCGGCAGCGGCTCGTCGACGATCTTGACCGGCTCGGGCGCCGGGGCCTGCGCCTGCGGCGCCGCCTGCGTCACCGGCGGCTCCGGCGGCTCCGGCGGCGCGGCCGGGGGCTCGATCCTGGGCGCCGGAGGCTCCGCCTTCGGCTCCTGCTGCGCGGGTTCCGGAACCGGCGGCGGCGCAACCTCGGCGATGACCACAGGGGCCACCGCGGGCTCGCTCACCACCTTCGCCGGCTCGGCTGGCGGCTCGGTTTGCGGCACGGCCGGCGGTGCGGCCGGCGGCTCGGCTGGCGGCGCGGCCACAGCAACCGCGACCGTCGGCTTCTCCTGCAACGGGGCGCCCTCGGACGGCAGCGGGATCGGCGGCTCGGCGGCCACAACGGGCGGCGCCGCGGCGGCCGGCGCCTCGGCGACGACCGCTGGCGGTGCACCCGCCGGCGGACTGCCAAGCGCACTGCCGACCCGCAGCAGCCCGCCGTGAGCGGTCGCCTCGAACGTGTACGGCAACGTCTGATCGAGGTCGACCACCACGCGCACGATCGGCTTCGGCGCGGTCGCGAACTGTGCGACGCGCACGCGCTGGACGCCGACCGAGCCCACCGGTTGGACCCGGCGTGTCACGCGATTGACGACGCCCGGCAGGTCGAGCACGACCCGGGGCGGCCCGTCGAGGGTGAATGTCTTACCCACGAACGGTCCGTCGCCCGAGAGGAGCACCGAGACCCCGCCCTCGTCGGCAACGGCGAGCACGTCGGCGAGCTCTCCGGCCGGCGACTCGGCGGCGTTTGCGCCGCCCGGCATGATGAGGCGGACCTCGATGCCGGCCGGAAGCGCTGAGATCGCCACGTCGACGCCCGGGTCGACCTCGACCGTCAGGCGGGTGACCTGCTTGCCACCTTCGTCGACCACTGCGATCTCGGCGTGGCGCAGCCCGCTACCTGCTTCCTGCACGGGCGGTAGCGGCGCCGCGGGGATCGCCTGGGCGAAGTCGATGACCACGGTGCCGTCTCGACGCGACTCCCTGTAGGACAGCGGGCCGGACGCGCTGACCACCAGCGCTGGCGCTGGCTTCGGCGTCCATGCCATCCCCAGTATCGAGACTGTCTCCTCGCCCGCCACAACCACAGGAAGGATCAAGGCAGACAAAGCCACCACGGTCATCACGGCCACGTTCGAGCGAGTGCCTGTCGCCATCATCGCATCCCCCAAAAAGGAAAGAGCCTACTGCAGCGTCCTTACCACTTCGCGGTACGGCTTCAGACTTCTCGGGTCCGCCACCGGCATCTTGAAGACAACGCGTCCCGGCTCGATTCGTTCGACGGTGCCGTCGTAGAGGGCGGTACCCGGGCGGATCATGTAACTCAGGTTGTCGGTCCCCTGCACCATCGCCACGTACCCTTCCGGCAGCTTCATGACGCCCAGCAGCCGGACCTCCTCGACACCCATCCCGGGCAAGCCCGGGGGACGGCCGCCGAGCTCCTCCGGCGGGCGGCCGCCGAGCAGCGAGCGAAACGGGTCGCGGCGACCCGCCGGGTCGTAGGTGAACCCCTGGCCCTGCTCCACGGCTTCTTCACCGCGCAGGATACGCTCAACGGTCGAGGTGTCGATGGGCGTCTCCGGCTGCGGCGCCGGCTTCGGCGGCGCCTGTGCCAGAACCGCAGTGGCAATGAGAGCGGAGAGCACGGCAGCGAAACGCTCCTTCATCATTGCGGCGCTCCTTGCCGGCCCACGTCGCCGTAGATGAACGTCTTCATTATGAAGGTCGACGTGATCGTGAACAGCTTCGGTTTGGCGCTCGCATTCACCTTCAGCGAGTCGACGTTGACGATGCGCGAGAAGCGGGAGAGCCTGTCGAAGAAGAGCGCCAGGTCGTGATAGCCGCCGTCGAGCTGAACGGAGATCGGCCATTCCGTGTAGAAGTCTTTCTTGACGAACGCCTGCGGCTGGAAGATCGTGAAGCGGAAGTTGCCGCGCTCGGTGAGCGACTTGACCTTCTTGATGAGCTCGTCGGTCTGCTTCGCAGTCGGGAGGATGCGGAGGAGCCGCTGCAGCTCGGTTTCCAGGCGCTCCGCTTCCTCCCGGAACTGGGGCAGGCGACCCTCGGCTACCTTGCCCTCGCGGACCTTCTGCTTGAGCGTCTCGAGCTCGTTCGTCCGGGCGGCGATGTCCTCGCGGATACCCTTGAACCAGTAGTACTCACAGGCGAAGACGAGGCCGCCGGCGATGATTGCGCCGAGGATCACCGCGACGTACCAGGGTCGGTTGTCGAGGTTCAGGCCTGCCATGAGTGTCCCCTTTAGCTCCGCTGGCCGGCGGCGCTGCCGGCGTCGCGCGGGGTGTAGGTGAACGTGCAGAACAGATCGAAGCTGCGCACGCCACGCTCGTCTTGCTGCATGATACGCAGCGTCGGCTCGCTGAAGAACGGGCTGGCCGCCAGGTTGGCGATGAGGTTGGCCACCGCGTTCTCGTCGAGCGCCTGACCACGCAGGTTGATGGTGTTGCCCTCGAGCTCCATGTTGGTCAGCCACAGCAGGTCCGGGAGCGCCTTGCTCACCTCGTCCATGATGCGGACCGGACCGAACTGGTTCGCCTTGAGCTGCTCGATCACGTCGATCTTGTGCTTGAGCTCGGCGTTCTTCTTCTTGAACGCCTCGACCTCCGCGATGATCGGCTTCAACCGCTCGTACTCGCGCTGGTTCTCAGCCAGCTCCTTGTTGATCCCGGAAAGCGTCGACGACAGGCTCCAGTACTGGACGCCGAGGAACGCCGCGGCCAGGATGAGGAGCCCGAGCAAGATGTAGTTGTTGAGGCCGGCGCCCCCCATCGAGATGAGCGGTGCGCGAGCGACCTTGTCGGCGCGCGCTTCGGCCTGCAGGTTGATCTTGATCATGGCGCTCACTCCCCCGCGGCGCGCAGCGCCATCCCGACCGCGACGGCCATGGACGGTGCATGCTTGTTGAGCCACTCGGGTGGGAACTGGCTCTCCGAGTACTCGATCTCACGGAACGGGTTCATCACCTCGACCCGGCAGCCCAGCCTTTCCTTGAGGACCGCCTCGAGATTGAGGACGTGGCACGAGCCGCCGGCCAGCACGATCTCCTCGACCTTGTCGTGGCTGGAGGTCGTGTAGAAGAACTCGAACGTCTTCTGCAGCTCGGCGGCGAGGTCCTCGCTCACCCCGTTGAGAATCCCCAGGATCGTCTGCGGCGAGTGGTCGCCGAGCTGCTCGCCGGTCTTCACCCCCTCGGCCTGCTCGCGGGTGAGGTTGAGCTCGCGCTGGATCGCCTCGGTGTAGGCGTTGCCGCCGAACACGATGTCGCGCCAGAACACCGACTGTCCGTAGGCGACCACGTTGACGTTCATGATGTGGGCGCCGATGTTGACCAGCGCCACCACCCGGTCGCTCGCGGTGCCGTAGTTGAGCTCGTACGCGTTCTGCAGGGCGAAGACATCGACATCGACCAGCGCGGGCAACTTGCCGAGCTGCGTCACGATGCCGGTGTAGTCCGCGATCCGGTCCTTCTTCGCCGCCACCAGGAGGACGTCCATGGTGTCGGCGTCGGAGGTCAGCACGACGTAGTCCAGGTTCACCTCGTTGACGTCGAATGGCAGGTACTGCTCCGCCTCCCAGTGAATCGACTCCGCGAGCTCGGCATCGGACATCGCCGGCACCTGGATCTTGCGGATGGCGACGGAGAGCCCCGACAGCGAGATGCCGAAGTTCGGGTTCTTGATGCTCTGCTCCTGGATCAGGCGCTGGGCGACCTCGACGACGAGCGAGGAGTCCATGACCGTGCCTTCGACGATCGCCTCGGGGGAGAGGGATGCATGAGCGGCGTGGACCAGGCTGAAGGTGCCGCCCTTTCCCCCCTTCAGCTCGACGAGCTTGACTGCCGAAGAACCTATGTCGAGTCCGACGATGCCCTTCTTCTTACGTAGCAACACGAGTCACCGCCCCCTCTCTTCGGTTACTTCGCCCGTTAAGGTCGGAGTTATTCGCTCGCATCTTGGCTCTTACTATGTTGCGGCGGAATCGGACCATTGTCAAGAAAGGCACAAAGGGTTGGCATCCTCGTTTCGGCGTGCTATAGTCATGCTCCCCGGCAGTGGGGCTCGAGGAGGGGTGATGGCTAGGTCGTGCGAAATTTGCGGCAAGGGGTCGATGACGGGCAATCGGATCAGTCACGCTCACAACGTCTCGAAGCGGCTCTGGCACCCGAATTTGCGGTCAGTGCGCGCGCTGGTCAATGGCCACACCAAGCGGATGTCGGTGTGCTCCCGCTGCCTCCGCTCCGGCAAGGTCAGCAAAGCCGCCCACTGAGCTGGTGGTCTACAGCGTTCCGGTGCGCCCCTGCGGGCGCGCCGTTTTTTTGTACCGGTTTTGCCCTGTGTTACGCAAATCAAAAGAAACGACAGACGATCAAGGCCGACCCCGGACGGAGATCCGTGCACTGCGGCGGCGATGCCCTGCCTACAGTGCGCGCACCCGGCGGCCGTGCAGAACGCTGTCGCTCTCGATCGTCATCACCCCGGTCACCCGCCGCAGCGCGGCGGTGACGCGCTCGAGGTGATCGCGACCGCGTACGTCGACGACCAGGTCGGCGATGCCGAGCCCGTCGTCGTTGGTCGACAGGTGGCAACTGCGGATGTTCGCTTCCTCGCCCGTGGCGCCCTGCGAGATCGCCGCCAGCATCCCCGGGCGGTCCTCGAAGCCGACGTGGAGCGGCACCGAGTAGACGCCCGCCTCGCCGGCCCACTCGACCTCCACCTCGCGCTCCGGCGTGAACAGCAGCCGCCGCACGTTGGGGCAGTGGGCGGCGTGGACCGCCACGCCGCGCCCGCGTGTGACGTAGCCGACGATCTGGTCGCCCGGCAGCGGGTTGCAGCAGTGGGCGCGGTACGACAGCATGTCGCGCTGTCCCTTGACCACGATCACCGCCTGCCCGCCCTTGCTCGGGCGCGGGCGCGCCGGCGCGGCAGCCGGCGCGGGGGCGGGCGGGGCCTTGATGAACGGCGCGAGGACGTCGCGCGGCGACAGCCGGCCGAAGCCGACTGCGGCGAAGAGGTCCTCGTCCTTGCCGAAGCCGTGCTCGGCGACGATCTTGCGGAAACCCTCGCCGTCGTGGAGCACCTTCATCGGGATCGATAGCTTGCGGCACTCCCGCTCGAGCAGGCGGCGGCCCGCGTCGACCGCCTCCTCCTTCTCGCCGCGGTTGAGCCAGCCGCGGATCTTGTTCTTGGCGCGCGCCGTCACCGCGAACTCGAGCCAGTCGCGGCTCGGCACCTGGTTCGCCGAGGTGAGGATCTCGACGATATCGCCGTTGGCCAGCGGCGTGCGCAGCGGCACCAGGCGGCCGTTGATGCGCGCGCCGACACAGCGGCTGCCGACCTCGGAGTGCACCCGGTAGGCGAAGTCGATCGACGTCGCGCCGCGCGGGAAGGCGAGCACTTCGCCCTTCGGCGTGAAGGTGTACACCTCGTCGGGGTAGAGATCGAGCTTCAACGAGTTGAGGAAGTCGCGCGGGTTCTCCTGGTGCCCCTCGACCAGGCTGCGCAGCCAGGCGACCCGTTCGGCGTCGTCGCCCGAGCGCTTGCCCTCCTTGTACAGCCAGTGCGCCGCGATCCCCGACTCGGCGATCTCGTCCATGTCGCGGGTGCGGATCTGCACCTCGAAAGGCTGCCCGGCCGGTCCGATCACCGACGTGTGCAGCGACTGGTACGCGTTCGGCTTGGGCATTGCGATGTAGTCCTTGATGCGGCCCGGGACCGGGCGCCAGAGCTGGTGGATCAGTCCGAGCGCGGCGTAGCAGTGCGGCACGGTGTCGACGATGATGCGGAACGCCAGGAAGTCGTAGACGTGCTCGACGGAGATCCCCTGCCGGCGCAACTTGTTCCAGATCGAGTAGAGGTGCTTGATGCGGCCGCGCACGTCGCCGCCGATCGAGTGCTCCTCGAGGATGCCGGCGATCGTCGAGCGGATCTCCTCGATGAGGTTCGCGGCGAGGCTCTCGCGTTGCTGGAGCTGCTCGGAGAGCGCACGGTAGTCGTCGGGGTGGAGCTGCGCCAGGGCGAGATCCTCGAGCTCCGCCTTCATCCGCCCGATGCCGAGACGATGAGCGATCGGAGCGTAGATCTCCAGAGTCTCGGCAGCGATTCGCCGGCGCTGCTCCTCGCCGAGAAAGTGGAGCGTCCGCATGTTGTGCAGCCGGTCGGCGAGCTTGACCAGGATGACCCGCAGGTCCGCGACCGACGCGAGCAGCATGCGCCGGAACGTCTCCGCCTGCGCCGCCTCGCGGGCGGCGAACGAGTGCTCCATCGTGGTGATCTTGGTGAGCGCGCGCACCAGGCTGGTGATGTGCTCGCCGAACTGCTCCTCGAGCTCCTCCTCGCTCACCATCGTGTCCTCGAGGAGGTCGTGGAGCAGCCCGGTGGCGATCGCGATCTCGTCGAGACGCATCTCGGCGAGGATCCGCGCGACCTCGAGGGGGTGGACCAGGTATGGCTCGCCGGAGACGCGCACCTGGCCGCGGTGCGCCCTCGCCGAGTAGATGTAGGCGCGGCGCAGCAGGTCCTCGTCGCACCCAGGGTGATACGACTGGACGAGCTCGAGGATGCCCTCGAAGCGGGGCAGCGTCTCGGTCACTCTCTAATTGTACTTGGCGCTCAAAGCGTTACCGGGGCTGCGGGCAGCCTTGGCGAGGCTGCAGGAGTCGGAGTAGGCAGTAGGCAGTAGGCAGTAGGCGGTAGAAGGCAGGAAGGGACGCCAGGTGCGAAACGCAAAGGCGGGGCCCCTCAGCTCGGCCCCGCCGGTCGAGGCGGCGGCTTGCCGTCTCGGTGTACCTCGTGTTGGCTTCTTCCCGGTTCTGCCTACTGCCTACCGCCTACTGCCTACCGCCTGCTCCTACGGGCCAGCTTCCGCTTCTCGAGCCAGTTGGACATCGCCAGCGCGATCGGCGAGGCGATGTAGATCGACGAGTAGGTGCCGACGACGATGCCGAGCAGCAGCACGAACGCGAACGTGTTGATGACGTCGCCGCCGAAAATGAACAGCGAGATCACCACCAGCTCGGTGAGCCCCGAGGTGATGACCGTCCGCGACAGCGTCTGGTTGATCGCGGAGTCCATCACGTCGATCAGCGGCTTGCCGCGATCGAGCTTGATCCGTTCGCGGATGCGGTCGAAGATGATCACGGTGTCGTTGACCGAGTAGCCGACCAGGGTGAGCAGCGCCGCGATCGTCGGGATGTCGATCTCGCGGCCGGTGAGCGCCAGCGCGCCGAGCGCGATCAAGGTGTCGTGAAGGAGCGCGACGACCGCGCCGATCCCGTACTGGAGCTGGAAGCGGAACCAGATGTACACCAGCATGCCGAGGATCGAGAAGCCGACGGCGTACATCGCCTTGGTGCGCAGGTCCTTGCCGACCGCCGGTCCGACGTTGTCGGCAGCAAGGATCGAGAACTCGCCAAAACGCCCGCTGTCGCCGAGGTACTGCCGCACGGGTGCGGAAAGCTCCGCCGCCTTCTGCAGGTCCTGCGGGCCGGAAAGTATGCCGAGCTCCTTGCGCACTTTGAGAACGGCCTCCGCCATCGGCTGGTAGGCGGCACGCCGGGTCTCGACAGTCCCCCCAACCTTGTCGGGATCGCCCTGCACGAGCGCGTCGCGCAGCGCTTCCATGCCCTGGATGTTCATCCGGATGCCGGTTGCCGCCGGGTTGAACTCCTTGTCGAGGGCGGCGATCATCTGCGCCGAGTAGTCCCCTTCCTGTCCGGGGTTCTGCACCCGGATGAGGAACTCGTGGCGCTCGGGCTCGTCGAACCGCTGGATCGCCACCGCGCCGAGGTTGAGTCCCTCCAGGGTCTTGCGGAGGCGTCCGAGATCGGGGTCGGCCTTGAACTTCACCGTGAGCTGCGTGCCGCCGGCGAAATCGACGCCGAACTTGAACCCCGGTCCGAGAATGATGATCGCCAGCGCGATCAGGTTGAGCGCAACGGAGACCCCAACCCAGAGGTGGCGGTGCTTCATGAAGGGGATGCGGAGGTCGTGGAAGAAGCGCATGGCGTCCCCCTAGATCGACAGCGTCTTGACCTGCGTCCGGCGCGACAGGACGAGGTCGAAGATGGCCCGTGAGACGAACACCGCAGTGAACATCGAGATCACGAGGCCGAGGGTGAGCGTGACCGCGAACCCCTTGATCGGCCCGGTCCCGAACTGGAAGAGGAAGAGCGCCGAGATGATCGTCGTCAGGTTGGAGTCGATGATCGCCGAGAGCGCCCGCTGGAAGCCGAGGTCGATGGCGCTGCGGACCGTCTTGCCGAGCTCGAGCTCCTCGCGAATGCGCTCGAAGATCAGCACGTTCGCGTCGACCGCCATGCCGATGGTGAGGATGATGCCGGCGATGCCGGGGAGCGTCAGCGTCGCCTTGAAGCTGGCGATCGCGCCGAGCAGCAGCAGGGCGTTGAGCAGGAGCGCGACGATCGCGTTGAGGCCGCTGCCCTTGTAGTAGACGAGCATGAAGACGACGATAGCGACGAGACCGATGAGGCCGGCCCGGACGCCGCGGACGATCGAGTCGCGGCCGAGGCTCGGACCCACGGTGCGCTCCTCGAGGTAGGTGATCGACGCCGGAAGCGCGCCGGCGCGCAGCACCAGCGCGAGGTCCTCGGAGCTCTCGACCGAGAAGTTGCCCTCGATGATCCCGGAGTCGCTGATGACGCCGCGGATCACCGGTGCCGAGCGCACCTTGTTGTCGAGGACGATCGCCATGCGGTCGCCGAGATGGGCGCCGGTGTACGCCTCGAACTTCTTGGCGCCGTCGGGATTGAGCGAGAAGTTGACCGCCGGCTGGTTGTACTGGTCCTGGGTGCGGCGGGCGTTGCGCAGGTCGCGCCCGGTGACCACCGACGCCTTCTTCAGCAGGTAGTACTCCTTGCCGGTGACGCGCCCCTCGAGGCTCTCGATGTCGCCGGGGACCACCTCGGCGTCATCGGGCACCTTGCCGCCCGACGAGGCGAGGAGCGACTCCTCGGTCGGCGCGACGCTGACCACGGGCTTGATCTCGAGGAACGCCGTGGCGCGGATCAGCTCCTTCACCCGCAACGGGTCGTCGACGCCGGGAAGCTGGACGACGATGCGGTCGCCTTCGATCCCCTGGCGCTGGATGACCGGCTCGGAGACGCCGAACTGGTCGATGCGGTTGCGGATCGTCTCGAGCCCCTGGCGGACCGCGAGGTCCTTGATGGCGCGGGTGACCTCGGGTCGGAGCGTCGCGGTAATGACGACGCCGCGCCCCACCGCAAACTCCGCCAGGCGGTCGTCGATCACCTTGTCGAGCGCCTTGGCATCGGTGTTCCCGGCCGGCTTGAAGCGGAAGCCGTTGTTTTCCGGCAGCCGCTGCATGTCCGTCGGCGCGAAGCCCTTCTCCGCGAGGTCGCCGCGCACGCGCTGCATCGCGTCGTCCACCTCGGCGCGGACCGCGTCGCCGGTGTTGACCTGGAGCACGAGGTGAATGCCGCCACGGAGATCGAGGCCGAGATGGATCTTCTCGGACGGCGGAAACATCATGAACGCGGCAGCCGCCGTGATCACACCGATGAGAGCCCAACGCCACATGAGCTTGCGTTGCATGGCTCCTCCTTACTTGGGTTCGGTCGGGTTGAGGTCGGCCGTGCCCGCGTCCTTCGCCAGACCGGCGACGGCCGAGAGGGCGACCTGGAGCTTGACGTTGTCGGCCACACGGAGCTGGACGACCTCGTCCTCGACGGCGACGACGGTCCCGAAGATGCCGCCCGTGGTCACGACGCGGTCGCCCTTCGTGATCGCCTTGAGCATCTCCTGGTGCTTCTTCTGCCGCTTGCGCATCGGCATGATGAGGAGCAGGTAGAAGATGCCGAAGATGACCAGAAGCGGCACGATCGACATGAATAGGTTCTGTTGCGGCTGCATGAGGTCTCCTCGACGTCAGGGCTCGCTGCCCTCCGCGCTTCCGGCCAGACTGGCGCGGAGCCCGGCAAAGCAGCCGCTGATGATAGCCGAACGGACCCGCCGCATCAAGGAGAGGAAGAAGTGCAGGTTGTGGACGGTCGCCAGCACCAGCACCGAAGCCTCGCGCGCGATGAACAGATGACGCAGGTACGCCATCGAGCAGCGCCGGCACGTGGGGCACTCGCAGGCGGGGTCGGGCGGCTCGTCGGCGGTCCGCCAGCGCGCGTTCTTGAGGACGACCGGGCCCCGCGAGGTGTGGAGCCTTCCGTTGCGGGCGTTGCGGGTCGGCAGCACGCAGTCGAACAGGTCGACGCCGGCCGCCACCGCGGTCACCAGGTCGCGAGGCGTGCCGACCCCCATCAGGTAGCGGGGACGCTCGGCCGGCAGCAGCGGAGCGCACGCGCCGACCGCGTCCCACATTGCCTCCGGCGGCTCGCCGACCGAGAAGCCACCGAGCGCGTGGCCGTCGAACCCGAGCGGCAGCAACTGCTCCGTGGCCCGGCGCCGGAGCTCGAAGTCGAGCCCGCCCTGGACGATCCCGAACAACAGGGTGCGGTTGTTGGGCGGCATCGCGGCCCGGCACCGTACCGCCCACTGCGTGGTCAGCCGGATCGCCTCCTCGAGCTCAGCCCGCGACGCCGGCAGCGCCGGGCAAACGTCGAGCGCCATGGCGATGTCGACGCCGAGCCGGCGCTGCGCGTCGACGCAACCCTCGGGCGAGAGCTCCACCAGGCTGCCGTCGAGGTGCGAGCGGAACGTCACCCCGTTCTCGGAGGTGCGGCGGTGCGCGGCGAGCGAGAACACCTGGAACCCGCCCGAATCGGTGAGGAGCGGCCCCGGCCACCCCATGAAGGCGTGCAGCCCGCCCAGCCGTTCGATCACCTCGATCCCGGGGCGCAGCAGGAGGTGGTAGGTGTTGGCCAGCACGAGCTCCGGGGCGAGTCGCTCGAGCTCCCACGGGACCAGGCTCTTGACCGCGGCAGCGGTGCCGACCGGCGCGAACGCCGGCGTGTGGATGACGCCGTGGGCGGTGGCGAGCTCGCCGGCCCGCGCCGCTTCGCCGGGCCGCTGCGCGATTACGGTAAACACAAGAGCGGCCGCATGAGGGGTTTGGAGGGAGGTGGAAACGTGGAGGTCATCGTTGCCACCTCGGACATTTTGAAAGCGGGCGACTCTCCTCTTGCGGCCCACTCACCGCACGCTGCGGCGCTCGGAAGCCGCGTCGCGAGCAAAACGTCGGCGGTGGCACGCGCGCGCCGCTCAGGGATCGGCGCGGAGTGCTTCGTGGTCTTGGCGC
The DNA here is from genome assembly GCA_963725705.1 of uncultured Acidobacteriota bacterium. Classification (GTDB taxonomy): domain Bacteria; phylum Acidobacteriota; class Thermoanaerobaculia; order Thermoanaerobaculales; family Thermoanaerobaculaceae; genus CAVRZJ01. Next base: position 151,337 of record CAVRZJ010000007.1, read on the forward strand.
TGCGCTCAGGCGCGCCGCCGCCTGACCTGCCAGATGCGTCGCCCTGCTCATGCCTCGTGCCTGCTGCTCGATGGTCGTTGTTCTGACCACTGACCAGAGAGACCACTGACCACGTCGTTCAGTCCCCGGAGTGGAGCTTGATCTTGACGATCTCGACGTCGGGCGGAAGGTCGAGGCTGAACAAGCTGTCGGCCAGCGCCTCGTTCTTCCGCACCGCGGTGAACGAGTATGCCGTCGAGTCGCCGTCCGCCTCGACGAGCGACAGCGCGACCGGGAGGAAGCTGGCGCGGTCGATCTCGACGCCGACCTCGGTCAAGCGCTTCTTGAGCTGATATCCGGTCGGCCGGAGGAGCAGCGTGTAGTTGGCGCCATCGCCGGGGTCACGCAGGGTGAACGAGAAGTACTGGCGGAGCGCGTCGAGCGGCTCGGCCGCGCCCATCATGCGGAACACCTTGCGCTGCATCCGTCCGACCTCGAGGCGCTCGGCGCGCTTCTCGGCGGGCCGGTAGGTGATCGCGACCCCGCCGCTGATCACCACCGTCATCTGTCGCGGCGCGGTGTACTCCCAGCGCACGTGGTCCGGCGCGAGGAAGAAGAAGCGGCCGCTCATCACGCTCGGCTCGGCCAGCAGGTGACTGACCTTGCGCTGCTCGAAGGCGGCCTGGAGGGTCGTGAGCTCCCGCTGCGCCTCGCTCACCCGCTGCAGCAGCGCGGCGAGCTTCTCGCCGCCCTTGAGGCTGGGCGGGAGCGGCTCCTCGGCTGCAGCCCAGGCGGCGAAGGTGAGAGCGAGTATCAGGACGGTGGCGCGTCGCACGGCCGGCACCGTAGCAGACGCCCCCGGAACGGTCAACGCGCGGACGCGGCCTCCGCGTACCGGGGAATGCCGCGTCCTGCCTACTGTCCGGCGGTGACCGGCTTCTTCGCTTTCGCCTGTGGCCTGTCGCCTTGCGCCCGCTTCCCCCGGGTGATTTCGTAGGCCACCTGATCACGCGACAAGGTGACGCGCGAGTGCGGCGGGACGGAGGTCGTGAGCCAGACGTTGCCGCCGATCACCGAGCCGCGGCCCACCACGGTGTCGCCGCCAAGGATCGTCGCGCCGGCGTAGACGACGACGTCGTCTCCGAGCGTCGGATGCCGCTTCTTGCCGCGCACCAGGGCGCCTTCGCCGTCGCGCGGGAACGACAGCGCGCCCAGCGTGACGCCCTGATAGAGCTTCACCCGCTCGCCGATCACCGTCGTCTCGCCGATCACCACACCGGTGCCGTGGTCGATGAAGAACTCCCGGCCGATGGCGGCGCCGGGGTGGATGTCGACGCCGGTCTCGTTGTGCGCGAACTCGGTCATGATCCGCGGCACCAGGGGGACCCCCAGCGTGTGCAGCAGGTGGGCGATGCGGTAGGTGAACACAGCCTTGACGCCGGGATAGGCGAGGATGATCTCCTCCAGGCAGGTGGCCGCCGGGTCGCCCTCGTAGGCGGCGACGACGTCGGCGGCAACCAGGTCCATCACCTCCGGCAGCCGCTCGAGGAACTCCGCGACCACCGCGGGCGCCTCCAGCCGGCGGTGGCGCACCGCCGTCCCGCGCGGCGTCCGGCACTCGCTGCACAACGCTTTCCCCACCTCGCCTTCGAGGCGCCGCGACAGCGCGTAGAGCTGGTCGCCGAGGTGGCCGTGGAGGTACTCGCGGTAGAGCGCCTGCTCGCCGAAGTACCCCGGGTAGATCACTTCCTGCAAGCCGCGAACGATGACGATCACCTCGCTCTTCTGGGGCAGCGGCCGGTCGGAGCCGTGCAGCAGCGGCTGCCCGCGCTCCTCCACCCGCCGCGTGATCGTCTCGATCGCGTTCACGAACCTCGCCTTGTCCTCGTTCGCCGCCACGTTCGCTCCCCGTCTGCCGGCCGCCGCGCGCGCGCCGGTGCGACTTGAATTCTAACGTCCGGCCGCCGCGGTTTCTGCCCGGCTGTCAGCCGCTGTCGGGTGGCGGTCCGCCGCCGTACGATAGCCAGCCGCGTGACCGGCGTCGACCGGCGTCTGCGCTAGCATGGCGCGGTGAAACGCCAGGGCCGGCCGCCGTCGCCGGAGAAGCCCAAGCCAGCCACACCGGGAGCGCCCCCGGACCCGGCGGGCCGGTGGCGGGACGTGCTGGCCGGGGCGTTCCTCGTGGTTGCGACAGCAGTCGCCTACTCGCCGGTGCTCTCCGCGGGGTTCGTCTGGGACGACGACGTCTACGTCACGGCCAACCCACTGCTGGACGACGCCGCCGGGCTGCGCGCCATCTGGACGCGGCCGGGCGCGACGCCGCAGTACTACCCGCTCCTCTTCTCGACGCTGTGGGCCGCGCACCGGGTCTGGGGGGTCGAGCCGCTTGGCTACCACATGCTCAACCTCACCCTGCATGCCGCCGCGGCGCTGCTGCTGTGGGCGGCCCTACGGCGGCTCCGCGTGCCGGGCGCGTGGCTCGCGGCGGCGCTCTTCGCGCTGCACCCGGTCAACGTGGAGTCGGTCGCCTGGGTCAGCGAGCTCAAGAACGTGCTCTCGGCGGTGCTGTACCTGCTCTCCTTCCTCGCCTACCTGCGCGCGGCGCCGCCGGACACGGACGCCACCGCCGCGCCGCCGCGCCGCGGCTGCCACGGCGCGGCGTTGCTGCTGTTCGCGGCAGCGCTGCTCACCAAGCCTGCCGCCATCGGCCTGCCGCTGGTGATCCTGCTCGTCGTCTGGTGGAAGCGCGGGAGCGTGCGGGGGCGCGACCTGCTCCGGGTGGCGCCGATGCTGGCGCTCGCCGCTGCGATGTCCTGGGTGACGGTCACCGCGGAACGGCTGTTCAGCGGTGCCAGCGGCGCGGCGTGGCACCTCTCGGTCGCGGAGAGGGCCCTGATCGCCGGCAGGGCGCTGTGGTTCTACGCCGGCAAGCTCGTCTGGCCGGTACCGCTGATCGCCGTCTACCCGCGCTGGCCGGTGAGCGCGACGGCGCTGTGGCAGTGGCTGTTCCCGCTTGCTGCTGTCGCCGTCGCTGCCACGCTGTGGTGGCAGCGGTCGCGCCTCGGCCGCGGCCCCGCCGCGGCGGCTGCCGCCTTTGCCGTGCTGCTCGCGCCGACGCTGGGCTTCCTCGACGTGGCCTATTTCTTCTACGCCTACGTTGCCGACCACTTCGCCTACCACGCGGCGCCGGCCCTGCTCGCGCTGCTCGCGGCCGCCGTCGCGGTGGGGCGGCGACGGCTCGGCCGCGGCGGCGCCGCGCGCGTTGCGGACGTCGGGGTCGCTGCCGTGCTGGTGGTCCTCGCCGGCCTCACCTGGCGGCATGCGCAGGCGTTCGCCGACGAGAGAACGCTCTGCCTCGACACGCTCGCCAGGAACCCGGACGCCTGGCTGGCCATGAACAACCTGGGCGTCGCCCTCGCCAACGAGGGCCGGCCCGCGGAGGCCGTCGCCCTCTACGAGCGGGCGCTCGCCCTGGCGCCCGAGTACGCCGAGGCGCACAACAACCTCGGCGTCGCGCTCGTGGCTCTCGGTCGCACCGATGAGGCCATCGCGCACTACCGCGAGGCGGTCCGCATCTGGCCGCGCTTCCCCCGGGCCTACGGCAACCTCGGGGCGGCGCTCGCCATGGTGGGTCGGACCGACGAGGGGATCGACCGCCTCGAGGAGGCGATCCGTCAGGATCCCGACTACGCCGAGGCGCACCGCAACCTGGGTGCCGCCCTGGCGGCGCGCGGCGACCATGCGGGGGCGCTGCGGCAGCGCCGGGAGGCGGTCCGCGCCAGACCCGACTCCGCCACGGCGCGCAACGACCTCGGTGTCGCGCTCGCGGCGGCGGGCCAGCCGGCCGAGGCCGCCGCCGAGCTCCGGGAGGCGCTTCGCCTCAAGCCCGACTACGCCGAGGCGCACAACAACCTCGCCCTGGCGCTGGCCGCGCTCGGCGACGCCGCCGGCGGCGAGCGCGAGTACCGCGAGGCGCTCCGCCTCAAGCCCGACTACGCCGAGGCGCACCTCAACCTCGGCGCCGCCCTTGGCGCCGCGGGGCGCGAAGAGGAGGCGGTAGAGGAGTACCGGGCGGCACTGCGCCTGCGACCCGACTGGGCCGAGGCGCACAACAACCTCGGCGTCGCCCTGGTCGCCCTCGGCCGCGACGGGGAGGCGCTCGCGTGCTTTCGCGAGGCGGTTCGCCGCAAGCCCGGTGCCGCCGAGGCGCACAAGAACCTCGGGCTGCTGCTGCTCTCGCTCGGCCAGGTCGGCGATGCGATCGCCGCGTTCCACGACGCGGTCCGGCTCGATCCCGCGCTCGCCGAGGCCCACGCCGGGCTGGGCGCGGCGCTGGCGACGGCGGGCCGTCTCGAGGAGGCCGTCACGGAGTTCGAGCGGACGCTCGAGCTGCGTCCCGCTGACGCGGCGGCGCGCGCCAACCTCGAGCGCGCCCGGGCGCTCCTCAGCGCGGGCGCGAGCCCGCGCTGACTATTCCCCGGAGGGGAGGTCTCGCGACCTCCCCTCGGCGCCGAAGTGAATTCGGCGCCTTCACCCCACCGCGCCGGCGACCCTCCTGGGTCGCCGGTGAGCTGCTACTCCCGAAAATCTGCGCATGGCGCGCTGATTTTCGGGAGTAGTAGCTCAGAGGCGAGGGCAGCGCCGCGTCGAGATAGCTGCGCTGGTGACTCTCGCGGGCGCCTTTGCGCTCCGCTCCGGGTCGGCGCGATGTCCCTACCCCGGGGCTCTCGCCCGGTAACCGATGGCCATGCTGGACGCAAAAAAAAGGTTCATCCGGGGATTCCGGGGAAGGCGGCTCGGATTTTGAGGAAGAAGTAAGTTTCGTCTCGGAAGCCGTAGGCCATGCGCTTGATGACCTTGATGCGGTTGTTGATACCCTCGAGGAGGGCTGTACTCAGGGGCCATCGGCAGTGAGAGATGATGCCGTCGAGGTAGGGTTGGAGCCTCTTGGCGAAGGTCTGCAGGGCATCGACGGAGCTTGCCATAGCGCGTTGGTACCAACCTTCCCAGAAGCGTCGGGCATATCCCGAGTGGCGATACCGCCACAGTCGCTTGAGGTCGTCCTTGAGAACATAGACAGCGAAGAGGGCCTGATTGGCGGCAAGAAGTTCATGAAGCTGCACCTGGTCCGCTTCAGTGAGTCGGTCAGCGTTGCGCAGCAACAGCCAGCGCGCGCCCTTGACGACCCGCCGCTGATGGCGTGACTGGCGGAGGCGATTGGCCTCGTCGACTCGGACACGGTCAATCACCTCGCGGCTGTACTTGGCGACCACGTGGAAGAGGTCGTAGACGATCGCTGCCTGCGGGCAGTGCTTCCGCACCTCGAGCTCGTACGAGGCGTTCATGTCCATGCCAACCGCCTTCAGAGAGTGGCAGCCATCCGGGCCGAGGAGCGAGAAGAACGGTCGCACCTCAAGGCGTGATCGACCCCGTCCAACCCACAGCACGCGCTTGCGTGTCGGTTCGACAACGACGGTTGCGTAGCGGTGGCCTTTGTGGATCGCAAACTCATCCATGATGATCATGCGGACGCCAGTCAGGTCTACCGGCCCGAGTGTCGCCTCCAGATAAGCACGATCAATGGCCTTCACCGTGTCCCACCCCAAGGCAAAGAACTGCGCAACGTGTTTGATCGGCAAGACCCGGCAAAGCATCGCGACGCTCTCCGCAAGCCGCCGGGTCACTCGCGCATAGCGGCCAAGCCACGCAACCTCCTCGAGCTTTGGACCGCATCGCGGGCACTCGAGCCGACAGCGATGAACGAGCAGACGCGTCGGCATGCCGAAGACTGGGAGATCCCGTACCCAGCGCTCGCTGACGTCATGGACGCTTGCCACGACCGCGCCGCACCCACTGCACGTCTTCTGCCGGTCCGGCTCCGGTAGCAGCTCGATCCACACCTCTGGACTCCCGCCTCGACCAGCCACCCGGCCACACGTGCCAACGCCGTACCCTTCCCACCCTCCCAACTCCTCAATACACTCTCGCTTGGGCAACGGGCCTCCTCCACCTCGAAGTCTTGGTCGACCTCGTGATGGTAAGGGCGCCCGTTGCCCTCTCTATCCCGCTTTTCCCGGATGAACCAAAAAAAACCGGGGAGCTTGCGCCCCCCGGTGTACGAGATACGTTGCGTGCGGACTAGAAGGACACCTTCAGCCCAACGCGGATGGAGCGTGCAGCCTGCCAGAACGCCGGCTTCATGTACGACCACAGCACCGGGTTGTTCTCGCGGGCGGCGACAGCGTCCGGATCGAACGGGGTCTGGTTGAAGAAGCACTCCTGGTCGCTGAAGCAGTTCGGGCTGACACGGAAGAAGGAGTTGGTGTACTTCGCCGTGTTGTAACGGATGACCGTGTCCTCGTCGAACAGGTTGAGGACGTTGATGCTCGCCTCGAGGTCGAAGCTGGCGACCTTGAAGCTCTGGGTCAGCATGAGGTCGGTCTGCGTCAGGGTCGGAGTCCGGCCCTGGTCGCCACGGCCCCACGCGAAGAACGGCACGCCGCCGTAGCTGGCCTCAGAGGAGACCGGCACGCCGGAGCCGTAGTACTGGTTCACGCCGACCGACAGCCGGAAGGGGAACATGTACAGCGCCTGCACCTTGATCTGGTGCGGGCGATCGGTGGCGAGATTGCCGTACTCGGGCTGGCCCTCGGCGTTGAACGCGTTGTGCAGGTAGTCGAAGTAGCGCTGCGTGTTCGGGTCGGAGCGGCCGCTGCCGCTGACGATCTCGTCAGAGGAGGCGAGACCCGCGTAGTTGCCGTAGAGCTTGGAGTAGGTGTAGTTAGCGTTCAGCATCCAGTTGTTGACGAAACGCTTGGACAGGTTCAGCTCGAGAGCGTCGTAGTCGCGCTTCGCCTTCGGCTGGGTCGGCAACTGCGCGGTGTGCTGGCCAGTCAGGCCCTCACCCGGGTTGCCGATGATGTACGACTCGGCGTAGCCGCCGTCGGGCAGCGGGTAGAAGAAGCCGATGTCTTCGATGGTGCGGATGAGCGTCTTGTTCACGTAGCGCGCCCCGACAGTGATGTCATTGGTGAGCTGGTGATCCATGCCGATCTGGTACTCGCGCTGCTGCATCGGCTTGAGGCTCGGGTCGATGCCACCGTTGGCCACCGTCGACGCCTGGCGCAGATCGAGGAAGCCGGCGTAGTCGCCGATGCCCGTGCACGGGCCGTTACCCTCGCCCTGGGAGGTGTCGTTGTTGATCGACGCGCAGTTCCAGTTCCGCCAGTCGAGATCCTCGATGCCGTAGAAGTGCGACAGCCAGCGGTCGCCGCCGAACGAGCCGCGCGCCAGGTTGAGCTTCGTAATGTCGAAGTAGGTCCCGTACGAACCGTAGACCTTCCACCTCTGGTCGCCGGCAACGTCCCAGGCGAAGCCGAGGCGCGGGGCGACCTTGTCGCCGTAGCTGAACTTGATGGCCTCCCCGCTGATCCCCGCGATGTAGTAGGGGATCTTCTCTTCCTCAGTGCGGACGCCGATGTTCAACGTGATGTTCTTGGAGACCATCCAGCTATCCTGGACGAAGAGGCCCATGTTCTTGCTGGTCACGGAGCCGAACGTCTCGAACCTGCGGATTTCCACGGCGCCGTAGGTGCCCTGGACGCCGAGGCCGAAGCGGTCACCGGCGCCATAGCGGATGATGAACTGGTTGGCGCCCTGGCCGTAGTTGACGTCGTTGGTGATCTCTTCGTACTGGACGCCCGCCTTGAACACGTGGCTGCCCACGAAGTTGGCGGAGAAGGAGCCGTCGATCGCGGCCGACTTGCGCTCCCACTTGTCGAAGAACGTCTGGAAGTTGGAGGGGTTGGTGGTGAACCCCTGGACGTGCTGCAGCTCGGCCGGAAGTTGCGCGTTGATGGCCGGAGTGATGAAGTTGTAGAGGTACTCGTTCTCGAGCGGGAAGCCCGTGTCCTTCGTGTTCGACGTGAAGGTGCCGACGCGGCCGCTGATCAGCAGGTTGTCGGTCGCCACGAAGTCGCCGTACAGCGAGTAGCTCGAGTTGGGAAGGCTCTCCTCCCAGTTGAAGTCGGCAATCGGGTTCGGCGCCGACGTCTTCGAGGGAAGGGCGTTCGTCTGCTTCGACGGGCTCAGGTTCGCCGCGAACTTGTAGAGGAACTTGGAGCTGATGTTCCCCTTGATGTTCGCACTGAAGAACTGGTCGTCGATCGACTCCTTGTAGGTCAGGCCGTTATAGTCGTTGACCCGCGTGAGGTCGCGGAGCGCGGGCTGGTAGGCGACGAAGAACCACATCTTGTCGCGCAGAATCGGGCCGCCGAGGGTGAACCCCGGCTCAAAGCGGGTGTCCTCGTCCTTGGCGTACACCCGCGTCGCGTAGGCGCCGGTCACGGTGTCGCGGTAGACGGTCGGACGCTCGGCGCCCAGCATGCTCTTGTTGCGGTAGTAGGCGCCCACCGAGCCGGCGAACTCGTTGCCGCCGCTCTTGGTGATGGCGTTGACGACGCCACCGATGGCGCCACCGTACTCTGCCGCATAGCCGGCAGACTTGACCTGCACCTCTTCGATGAACTCGGTCATCATCGACTGGCCCGACAGGCCGTCCTGCGGGTTGGTGGTGTCGATACCGTCGATGATGTAGCGGTTCTCGGAGCCAGAAGCACCGTCGACCGACAGACCGGCCGCGAACTGGTCGTTCGTGGCGCCTGCGGCCATCGCCGCCACCGCCGTGAAGTCGCGGCCGCGGGGGAGCAGCTCGAGCTCCTCACGCTTGATGCTGGTGGACGTGGCGCTCTGCGACACGTCGATGGCGACAGTGTCGGCCGCAACGGTGATGGTGTCCTGGAAGGTCCCCGGCTGCAGCGTGAAGTTGATCCTCAGGGACTTGCCGAGCGTCAGGTCGACGTTGGAAACCTCGGCCGTGACGAAGCCGTCGAGCTTGGCCGTGAGCTTGTAGACGCTCGAGGCCAGGCGCGGGAAGCGGTACGCCCCCCTGATGTCGGTCACGGCAACCAGCGTGGAACCGCCCCCGCTCATCGCCTCAACCGTGACTCCCGGCAGCACCGCTCCGTCCTTGTCGGACACGATGCCCTCGATGGAGCCGGCCTGCTCCTGCGCGAACGCCACCCCGCCGGCCAGTACGGCCAGCGTGGCAAACGCCACGAGGAACCAACTACCAAAACGGTTTCTCCTCATGCTTACCCCCTCCTGTCGCGCGCTGCGCGACGATCACAGATTTGTACAGCATCGGTGACTATAGAAACCTCGGTTTTGCATTGCAACCGTGGAGTCACGAGCGAGCTGGCCCGCGACCTCACGATGCGCCCCCAGAACGACCGTGAATCACTGCTTCCTCCTCCTACCGCCCGCGATGCGTCGACCATGGCGTCCCATCGCCATGCACCGGAGCCTTCGGGTCGAGCCCCGCCTGCGAACCGATGAAGCGGTGAAACCTTGGGGCCCGTGTCACGTAGCATTCGTGTGCAATCGCTGTGCCGACCTCGGCACCGCGACGGTAGTCGGCTGACCGGGTCGTTATCCGGGGGTCTGGATTTCTGTTCGGTTTCCCGAACACCGTAGATGAGATGTCCCATCAACGTCCCGGACACGCTCCCGGCGGACCCGGCGACCCCACGCGTACAATGCGCCGGCGGAGGTGAGACGTGCCGGACAGGACCGTGGTGGTGAGCTTTCAGGGGGAGCGCAGTCAGGTCCCCAGCGGCACCACCGTGGCCGAGTTCCTCGCGCAGCGGCAGGGCGGCGCGCCCGTGGACGTGCTCGCCGCCCTCGTCAACCGCCGCCTCGTCATGCTCGACTTCCCGCTCCGCGGCCTCGCCGTCGAGGTCGAGGCGGTGCGCGCCTCCTCGCGCGAGGGCGAGGCGGTGGCGCGGCGGTCGGCGTCGTTCGTGCTCCTCGAAGCCGCCCGCGAGCTCTACCCGGAGGTGCGGCTGGTGGTCGGCCAGTCGCTCGGCGGCGGCTACTTCTACTCGTGGCACGGCCCGACGAGGCTGACCCCGGCGGCGGTCGCATCGTTGTCGCGGCGGATCGAGGAGATCTGCCGTGAAGATCGCCCGTTCACCCGCAGGACCGCCACGTGGGAGGAGGCCGAGGCGCTGTTCCGCTCGCGCGGCGAGGAGTCGAAGCTCGAGCTGCTCGCCACCTTCCGGTCGTCCACCGTTCCGCTGGTCACTTGCGGGGAGTTCGTCGACATCGCGCACGGCGCCATCGCCCCGTCGACGGGGAGGATCCGCGGCTTCGCGCTGATGCCGTACGAGGACGGGCTGCTGCTGCGCTTCCCGCGCAACGGCGACCCCACCCGACTGCAGCCTCCGTCGCCGCAGCCGAAGCTTTTCGCGACCTACCGCGAGACGCGGCGCTGGAACGAGGTGCTGGGGGTGGCGCACGTCGGCTCGCTCAACCGGCTCTGCCTGTCGGGCGGGATCGCCGAGGTGATCCGCGTCGCCGAGGGTTTCCAGGAGAAGAAGATCGCCCAGATCGCCGACGCCATCGAGGCGCGCCGCGACACGCTGCGCGTCGTCCTCGTGGCGGGGCCCTCGGCGTCGGGGAAGACCACGTTCATCCGCCGCCTCGGCATCCAGCTCCGCGTGAACGGCATCAAGCCCGTGGGGCTGTCGCTCGACGACTACTTCGTCGACCGCGGGCAGACGCCGGCCGGCGCCGACGGCAATCCCGACTACGAGTCGATCGAGGCGCTCGACCTCGATCTGTTCAACGCGCACCTCGCGGCGCTCCTGCGCGGCGAGGAAGTCGACATCCCGCGTTATGACTTCACGGTCGGCCGCCGGGTCGCCCGCGACCGCTGGTCGCGCCAGCAGCTTGCCGCCGACCAGGTGCTCCTCATCGAGGGGATTCACGGCCTCAACCCGAGGCTGACCGCGGCGGTGGAGGAGAAGGGCACGTTTCGCGTCTACATCTCGGCGTTGACCCAGCTCACCCTCGACGACCACAACCGGATCTTCACGTCCGACGCGCGGTTACTGCGCCGCATCGTCCGCGATCGCCTGTTTCGCGGCCATCCCGCCACCCGCACGCTCGAGATGTGGGGAAGCGTGCGGCGCGGCGAGGGGCGTTGGATCTTCCCCTTCCAGGAGCAGGCCGACATCATCTTCAACTCGGCGCTCGTCTACGAGAAGGCGGTGCTGCGGACCTTCGCCGAGCGCTTCCTCCTCGAGGTGCCGCGCGAGCACAGCACCTACACCGAGGCGTACCGGCTGCTCAAGTTCCTCTCGTGGTTCGTCCCGGTGTTTCAGGACGACGTGCCGCAGACGTCGATCCTCCGCGAGTTCATCGGCGGCTCCGCCTTCGCGACCTAGCTCAAAGCCAGTAGCGCGCGACGCCGTCGAGAAGGCGGTCCACCATCCCCCGGTTCTGGTTGGTGATCTCCTCGCGGCGGGGTATCGCGGGGTACGGGTCGGCGGGGTCGTGAATCGTGGCGATGCTGCGCCCGCCCAGCTTCTCGCTCCAGCGCTCATGCCACGCCGGCGGCAGCGCTTCCGGGATGGCCAGGTCGCTGAGCACCAGGTAGAGGATCGCCCACAGCCGTGGTGTCGCGTGCAGCGAGTAGCCACCCCCCAGGGTGAACAGCGCCCTCCCGCGCGTGAAGCGCTCGGCGAGACGGTGAATGCCGCGGGCGAGCCGCTCGAAGTCCCGCGTCGTCAGCATGAGATCCGCCAGCGGGTCGAGATAGTGGGTGTCCGCGCCCGCCTGCACGACCAGCACATCCGGACGGAAGTACTCGAGCGCCGGTTCGCTGACCTTCGCGAACGCCTCCAGGTAGCTGTCACCCTCGGTGAACGGCTCGAGTGGAACGTTGAGCTTGAAGCCGCGGCCCATCCCCTGACCGAGCTCGTGGGGCCAGCCGGTGCCGGGGAACAGGTACTCGCCGGACTCGTGGAGCGAGAGCGTCAGCACGTCCTCGTCGGCATAGAAGATCTCCTGCACGCCGTCGCCGTGATGCACGTCGACGTCGATGTACGCGACCCGCATGCGCGCCCCGGTAAGATGGCGGATCGCGAGCGCGAGGTCGTTGTACATGCAGAACCCGGAGGCGAGACGCCGCCGGGCGTGGTGGAACCCGCCGCCGAGCTGCAGGACCACGTTTGCCTCGCCGCTGGCGATCAGGCGGGCGCCGTGAAGGGTGCCTCCGGCCAGCCAGCGGGCGGCCTCCGCCATCCCCGGTACGATCGGGTTGTCGGGGGTGCCGAGCCCGAACTCCGCGGCCGATGAGCCGGCACCACCGCCGCTGGCGGCCTCGACGGCGTCGACGTAGTCGCTGTCGTGGACCGCGAGCAGCTCATCCACCGTCGCCTGTGGTGGCGCGACGAGCTCCGGCGTCACGCCCAGCTCCGCGAGCAGGTCGAGCACCATGTCGATGCGCACCGGGCTGAAAGGGTGCTCGGGCCCGAGGTCGTAGCTGCTGTACGCCGGGTGGTGGATCACCCGCGGCATGGCTTGATCGGCGGCCACAGCACCTCGAACCCGGCGTCACACAGCCCGGAGGCGAGGGCGCGGATGTTCGTCGTTCCCACCCGCAGGAGTATCCGGCCGCGATGCTCGCTGTCGGGGTACGAGAGCACCGAGTGGATGTTGACGTTCTGATCGGCGAGGAACTGGGTCAGCCGGGCGAGGCCGCCCGGCTCGTCGGCCAGCCGCACCTCGAGCCGTCCGGACGGTCGCTCCACCCCGGTCAGCTTCAGCAAGGCGTCGAGGATGTCGATCCCCGTGACGATCCCCACCAGCCGCGATCCGTCGAGCACCGGCAGGCAGCCGATCTTCAGCTCGCGCATCACCCGGGCCGCGGACTCGATGGGATCGAGCGGGTGCGCCGTCTGGACCGAGCGGCTCATCACCTGCCGCACCTCGGCGTCCGGGGCGAATGGCTGCGCGGCAAGCCGGCTGGTCGCGAGCCGCAGGTCGCGGTCGGTCACGACGCCGACGAGGCTCTCGCCTTCCATCACCGGCAGGTGGCGGATGCCCTTCTCGCGCATGATCGCGTAGGCACCCTCGAGCGACATGTCCGGTTCGATGGTGACCGGATCGACGTGCATGACCTCGCGCACCAGCATGATTCACCTCCCACGACACGGCCGCACGGCGAGCGCAAGCTGTGCCGGCTTGGCCCGCGGCCGGCTAGCGCCGACTGGCCTCCCCGGAGACGACCCGGCGTACGGTCACCTCGGTCCATCGCGTCAGCGAGGCCGCCGGCTTCGCAGTCACCAGGACCTCGAGTGACCACACCCACGGCAGCTCCTCGACGAGCTGGGAGACCCTTCCGATCGTCTCGGCGACCGCACCCTGACGTGGCGCTCCGATCGCCTCGAGCGCCTCTGCGACGTCGTTGGTGGTGAGCGGCGTGATGCGCTCCACCGCCGAACCGCCGGGGAGCGACAGCTCGATCAGCGGGCCAAAGAGCGGATCGGGGCGTACCCTGATCGCCAGCACCCAGTCGCGATCGTCCGTCTCCTCGATCCCGATCCCGAAGGCCCGCAGCACGCGGGCCGTGACCGCCGGCGCCAGTTTCACGGGCTCGTCGCTGTCCACCTCCGCCAACGCCGCCTGGACCTCGCGTCGCGCGGCGGCAGCGTCGACGCCTTCGTGCCAGACAACCGTGTCGGGCGGTCGGCGACGGAACGCGGCGTAGCGCGCGACCCGCCCCAGCGCGCGCAAAGCTGCCTCCGGGAAGCGGTAGGCGGGAAACACACGGCGGTTGCCGCCGCTCACCGAGGAGACCGTCCCGTGCGCCCCCATGATGCAGACGAGCACCGGCTTGTCGATGCCGCCGGCGCTCACGACGCGGTCCGCGGCATCGCCGATCGCCGCCGTCACGCGCTCCGGTTGGCACTCGCCGACGCACGCGTACGCCACCACCACCGCGTCGACCTCAGGGTGCGCGAGCGCGGAGCTCACGGCCTCCTCGTAGCGCTCCGGAGTGGTGAAGGCACCGAGGTTGACGAGAGCGGGCCCTCCGAGTGTCAGACCGTTGGCGTCCGCGGCATCGGCGAGCAGCGTCGTCACGCCCGCCGAGTTGGCGATCACCGCGACCCGGTTCCCCGGCGGCAGCGACTGGTGCGTGAGCAGAACGGCGACATCGAACATCTCGTCGAGGGTTTCGGCGCGGATCACGCCGGTCTGCTGGAAGAGTGCCTCGACCTCGCTCTCGCCCGCACTCGGCAGGCCGCTGCGCGCCGCGGCGGCACGCCACCCGGCCCGGCTGCGCGCCCCCTTCACGCAGAGGATCGGCTTCTTCGCGCCGACCCGCCGGGCGACGCGGGCGAAGCGGCGCGGGTTGCCGAACGACTCGAGGTAGAGCAGCGCGATGTCCGTGTCGGCGTCCTCGAGCCAGTACTGCAGCAGGTCGTTGCCCGACACGTCGGCACGGTTTCCCGCCGAGACGAACGTCGAGAAGCCGATCCCCCGCGTCTGGGCGTACTCGAGGATGACGAGGCCGAGCGCCGCCGAGTGCGAGAAGAAGCCGACCCGGCCGCGCTCCGCCAGGGTAGGGCCGAGGCTGGCGTTGAGGCGCACGTCGGGGCTGGTGTTCATGAAGCCGAGGCAGCTCGGTCCGACCAGCCGGACGCCGTGCGCCCGCACCAGCTCGACGAGCCGCTGCTGCCGCGCGAGGCCATCCGGACCCGCTTCGGCAAAACCGGCCGTCATCACCACCAGTCCGCGGGCGCCGCGTTGGACCGCGTGCTCGGCGACCTCCTGCACCGCCTCCGCCGGCACCGCGATGATCGCAAGGTCGATCGGTTCGGGGAGGTCCGCCAGCGACGCGTAGGCGCGCACGCCATGGACCGAGGAAGCCTGCGGGTTGACCGGGTACACGGTCCCGGTGAAGCCGGCGGCGAGCAGGTGCCGGAACACCATGTTGCCGATCGCGGTCGGCTCGCGAGACGCGCCGATGACGGCCACGACCCGCGGACGCAGCACCGGCGCGAGCGAGCTCGCCACCGCGAGACGCTCGCGCAGCTCGGCGCGCTCCCGCTGTGCCGACGCTCCGGTAACCGGCAGCTCCACGTGGACCGCATCGGCCCCCCACACGCGATGGACCACGAACCCGGAGTCGGCGAACACCTTCATCATCACCTGGTTCTCGGGAAGCACCTCGGCGCTGAACTCCACGTAACCCTGCGCAGCGGCGATGCCGGCGAGGCGTTCGAGGAGCAGACTGGAGATTCCGCGTCCCTGAAACTCGTCCTCGACGAGGAAGGCCAGCTCGGCGCTTCGTCCGTCGCCCACCGCGAGGTAGTTGCCGAGACCCACGACCCGCTCGCTGTCGCCCTCGAGGACGGAGGCGAGAAGGCAGCCGCGCTCGCCGAAATCCCCGGAGCACAGGCTCTCGATGGTCTTCCGCGACACCTCGGACACGCTCGCCATGAAGCGCAGCCGCAGGCTCTCGCGCGACACCCGACGCGTGAACGCCTCCACCAGCCCGACGTCGGCGGGCGTGGCGGCGCGCAGGAGCAACCCCTGGCCGTCCTTGAGCAGGACGTGCTCGCGGAAAGCCGGCCCTTCTGGGATCACGCGGAACATGGACTCACGCTACCATTATTGCCCGGCGGCTTGCCACTGGGACAATGCGGACGTGCAGAAGAAGGCCGGGGCGCCCGACAGCGGCGCCCCGGCCCAACCCTCGATGCAGTGAGGCGCGACGCTACGACGTCTTCGACATCTTCTGGATCAGCTCGACGACCTCCGGGTTGGCGAGTGTCATCACGTCGCCGGGGTCTTTGTGGTCGGCGATCGCCGCCAGCACCCGGCGCATGATCTTGCCCGATCTCGTCTTCGGCATGTCCGGTACGATCCAGACTCTGCCGGGCTTCGCGAACGGCCCGATCTCCCTCGACAGCGTCTCGGAGATCTTGTGCTCCAGCTCCTTGCTCGCCGTGTAGCCGGGCTTGAGCGACACGAACAGGTGCGGAACCCTGCCCTTGATCGGATCGGGGACCGGGACGACGGCCGCCTCGCCGACCTCCTGACAGGTCAATGCAGCGGACTCCAGCTCCTTGGTGCCGAGCCGGTGGCCCGAGACGTTGATGACGTCGTCGATGCGGCCGAGGATGCGGAAATATCCGTCGGCCGCGTAGACGGCGCCGTCCCCCGCGAAGTATGGCCAGTCGCGCCAGTCCTTGGACTTCGGGTCCTTGCAGTAGCGGGCGTAGTACTGCTTGACGAAGCGCTCGTCATCACCCCAGATGGAGAGCATCCGTCCCGGCCACGGGTTCCTGATGCAGATGTTGCCGGCCTTTCCGGCACCGCGTGGGATCACGGTGCCTTCGTCGTCGAAGACAACCGGGTAGATCCCCGGCATGCCCGGCCCGGCGCTGCCTGCCTTCATCGGCATCAGACCCGGGACGGTGGAGCACAGGAAGCCGCCGTTCTCGGTCTGCCACCAGGTGTCGACGATGACCGCCTTCTTCTTGCCGACGACGTTGTAGTACCACTTCCACACCTCGGGCTCGATCGGCTCGCCGACGGTGGTCATGTGCTTGAAGCTGTAGTCGTACTTCAACGGCTCGTCGGGCGCGGCGCGCCGCAAGGCGCGAATGGCGGTCGGCGAGGTGTGGAAGATGTTGACGCCGAGCTCCATGGCGACGCGCCATGGGCGCCCTGCGTCGGGGTGGGTCGGAACGCCCTCAAACACCACCGACGAGGCAGCCAGGGCGAGCGGTCCGTAGACGATATAGGAATGACCGGTGATCCAGCCGATGTCGGCCATGCACCAGTACACGTCCTCCGGGTGGATGTCCTGGATGTACTTGGAGGTGCCGGTCACGTAGGCGAGGTAGCCGCCGAGACAATGCTGCGCGCCCTTGGGCTTGCCCGTCGTGCCCGACGTGTACATCAGGAACAGGGTGCTCTCGGCGGGCAGCGGCACCGGCTCCACTCTCACGCCGCGGAACTTCTTGAGAACGTCGTTGACGATGACGTCGCGGCCCTCGACCAACGGCGTTGCCGCCGAGTACTTGCCCGGGTAGCGCTGCCAGATCAACACCGTCTCGATGGCCTGCCCGTCCTTCGCCGCATCGGCCACCGAGGTGTCGGCCTTCTCCTTGTGGTCGATGAGTTTGCCCGCGCGGTAGTAGGAGTCCATCGTGATCAGGACGCGGCTCTTGGCGTCCACCGCCCGGTCCGCGGCCGCCTTACCCGAGAACCCCGAGAAGACCTGCGAGTGGATGATGCCGAGCCGAGCGCAGGCCAGCATGGTGATCGGCAGCTCGGCCACCATCGGCATGTGCAACGTCACGGTGTCGCCCGCCTTCAAGCCGCAGTGGTCGCGCAGAAGCGCCGCGAACTCGTTGACCCGCACCCACAGCTCCTGGTAGGTGACGTGCTGGATCGCTTCGTCCTCGGGCTCGGGCACGAAGTGGATTGCCGTCTTGTTCCGGTTCTTCGCCAGGTGCCGATCGATGCAGTTGTACGACGCGTTGAGCTTGCCGCCGACGAACCACTTCCAGAACGGCGGCTTGGACTCGTCGAGCAGCGTGTGCCAGTACTCGTACCAGTCCAGCATGTCGGCGTATTCCTTGTAGCAGTTGGGGAAGTTCGCCTCGCCGAACCGCTCCAGGACGGACTCGTCCGTCATGTTCGCCTGCGCGATGAAGCTGGCCGGCGGGGAGATCAACCCCTCTTCCTTCCAGTGCACCGCAATCTCGGCCTCGGTTACGTTCTGACCCTTGTTCTGCTCATCCGCCATGATTCCCCCCTCGTGGTTTCGGGTCCGAAAGAGACGTCAGTAGAAGAAGAGCTGGCACTGCAGGACCACCTGATCGCGGTCCTTGGTGCCGTCCTTCTCCAGCCGCGTGAACCCGAGCTTGACGTTGAAGTTGTGGTTCGAGTGCCAGTAGGCGAGGCCGAGCTGCGTGTTCTTCTCGTCCGCGCCGGTATCCGAGTAGTCCTTCCGCGAGTACTGCAGGTACGGCCCGAGCTTGACGGTGTGCAGGAAGTACGAGGCCTCGAAAAGGAACGCGTTCTCCTTGGGAAGCGACGT
The DNA here is from genome assembly GCA_963725705.1 of uncultured Acidobacteriota bacterium. Lineage (GTDB taxonomy): Bacteria > Acidobacteriota > Thermoanaerobaculia > Thermoanaerobaculales > Thermoanaerobaculaceae > CAVRZJ01. The sequence continues at coordinate 169,281 of CAVRZJ010000007.1, forward strand.
GAACTTCGTGCCGCCGTCGTAGCCGATCCAGTCGCCCTGCAGCGTCACGGCGTCCTTGCCTACCGGCCAGTCGAAGTAGACATCGAGCGCCGGCGCCTTGTAGTTGTCCTGACGGTCGTAGCTCGCACCGATGGCGAGGATCTTCTTCTTGCCGAAATTGGTGCCCGTGTAGAAGAAGCCGGTCTCCGCCTCGAACGGGTACCACACCGCTCGGGCGACCGTGCGCAACGAGTTGCGGGAGCCGGCGTCACGCGCTCCCTGGAAGAGGCCGAAGCGATACTCGAAATGATCCGAGCCGAGGTAGCCGCGCGCCTGGACACCGTAGTCTCGCCCCACCCGCGAGCCGGTCGGCGCCGAGTGGAGGAACGAGTACGGGCCGTAGTCGACCGGCAGCAACGTCGTGGCGCCCTGCTCGGAGTTGTGCGAGTTCGGCGTCAGCAGCAGCCCGGAATCGATCGCGAACGCCTTCGAGAACGTGTAGGTGACGATGATGTCCTGCATGAAGATCGTGTCGGAGTTCTTGGTCCCGGTCGCGGCGGCCTTGCCGAGGTTCGGGCTGTCGGTCTCGACGAAGAAGGAGAGCTTGTCGCCGAACTTGCCGCCCATCAGGATGCGCATCCGCCGCACGTAGAGGTTCTGCGACGTGCCATCACCGGCCGTCGTGTCGACCCACTCGCCCTGCGGCTGTGCGAGGAGCCCGAACTTGATCGTCGACTTGCCATCCTTCGATGCGACCTCGAATTGCGCCCGGGCCGGAATCGCGGTCAAGCAGGCCAGGGCGACACTGAAGGTCACCAACTTCGTGGTTCTCATCGCGCAGTCTCCCTCGCTCCGGGAACCGCCGGCCGCTTCGCCATCAACTCGAACACCAGGGCGATGACCGCCAGCGCCCCGGCGGTGTAGAACGCGGCCTGGTAGTTCTTGTACTTGTCGAAGAGGGCGCCGCCGATCCGCGGCCCGATGATCCCTGCCACGCCATAGGCGGTGAACAGGATCCCGTAGTTGATCCCGGCGTTCTTGGTGCCCCAGAAGTCGGAGGTCGTCGAGGCGTTCACCGACAGTTGGGTGCCGAAGCACCAGTAGACGACGAAGACCATCACGTAGAGGAGAGCCACAGTACCGCCGGTCAGGTAGAGCAGCGGCATCGCAACGGCGGAGATGCCGATCATCAGGCGCAGTACGTTGAGGCGTCCGAGCGCGTCGGACATCCACCCGGAGAGAACCCGGCCCGAGGCGCTGCCGACGGCGCCCACGAAGAGGGTCATGGTCTGCAGCGCCTCACTGGGGATGCTCATGCTCTTGGCGAACGGCACCAGTTGGCTGATCACCATCAACCCCGCCGAGCAGCCGAGGGCGTAGGCGACCCACATGTACCAGGCGGTGCGGGTATGCCACATCTCACCGGGCGAGAACTCGTAGGTCGTGGCCGCCGATTTCGAGGCGGGAGCCGGCGTCCAGCCTTCCGGCCGGTATCCCGCAGGGGGGTTCTTCAGGAGGAACGACCCGATGAGGGTCATGACCAGGAACACCAGGCCCAGCACGGTAAAGGTGGTGCGCCAACCGTACGTTGGTATGAGCCAGAGGTTGGCCATCGGTCCGAAGATTGCCGAGCCGCCGCCGTAGCCGGCCACGGCCAGGCCGACGGCGAGGCCGCGCTTGTCCGGAAACCACTTGGCCATGACCGGAATCGGCGTCGCGTAGCCGAAACCGTTCCCGATCCCCACGAGCACGCCAAAACACACGATCAGGTAGGTCAGGCTGTTGGTCCCCCGGCAGAGCAGGAAGCCCAACGTGAGGAAGATGGCGCCGGTCACGGAGATGCGGAATGGACCGAGCTTGTCCTGCAACCGGCCCGCGATGATGAAGCTCAAGGCAAACACGACGATCGCTACCGTGAACACCATCGATGTGTCCACGCGCTTCCAGCCGAACTCTTTTTCCAGGGGCGCGACGAACACGCTCCATGCGTACAGCGAGCCCAAGGCGAGGTTCATGCTGAGCCCGCCCACCACATGCCACCACCGGTTCATGTGGGCTACCGGGTGCGTCTCAACGGCGCTAGCCATGCTCTGAGACCTCCTCTCCTCTCGTCATGCAACTGCCGCCCTGAGGGCTGCTACGTTGCAGTCAGTCGCTGGCGCGGCCGAAATCACCGCCGACATCGGGTCGCCGAAACACCAATAACGCCGCCCTTGGCGAGCGGCGCTGGTGGCCTGGATGCAAGGCGACCACGTGCAGACAGCACCCAGGCCGAGTTGGATGAGAAGCGCTCCGACCACGACAGGCCATCGCTGCATCAGTTTTCCCCTCCGCGGTGTCCCCTTGCCGGGGCTCACCCCTCTGACCACGCCGCACGTCTTGAACTCTGAGACTCCCCCCGTTGCAGACAACTGACGGATTGTTCGACCCACGCTGGAGTTTGTCAAGAGGCAAGTTGTTCTAGTTCATGACCTTGCGTAGTCAATCACAAATCAATGACTTTCTACTGGCACTTCTCAAATGTGTGTCATGAATGCGTAATCGCGAGACCGTCGGACCATGGGGCAGGGGTACGCGTCGGTGGGCCGGTGGACCACCTTCGCTGCCCCGGCGGCGACCGAGCGCAGCTCACTCGGCGTCCGGTCCCGATGCCCCCGGAGACAGAAGGCGTTCTCCGGAAAGGCCCCGCGGACACGCTGTCAAAGCGAGCGGCGCTCCGCCCGATTTCGGGCGGTGACACTGCCAATGACGAGTGCTGGTGGGGGGCGCGCGCTCGGCGCGCGCAGCCGGCGCGGAGCGCCGGCCCCACATTCGCTCTGCAGTCACTCGCGAGCAATACGTCATTGGGAGGCGGCCGGCGTCGAAGGAGGCGGGCCGGGCGGGTGGCGCTTCCTCCTACTCGGTCCCCGGTCCCCGATGCCCGGCCCCCGTCTTCTTCTGGTTCACCAGGGCCTTCAGCTCTTTGCCGGGGCGAAAGCGGACGGTGCGCGAAGCGGCCACGTGGACGATCTCACCGGAACGGGGGCTGCGCGCATCGCGGGCAGGGCGCTCGGAAGCGTAGAAGCTGCCCAGCCCCGGAATCACCACCCGCTCGCCCGACTGCAGCCATTCGCCGAGCGTGTCGACCGCCACCTCGATCGCGCGCGCGGCGTGGGCCTTCGGCATCCCGGTCTCGAATGCGATGCGCTCCACCAGCTCCGTCTTCCCCGACATGCATCCCCCTCAGCACGGCTGCTACCGGCCACCGGCATCCGCCCCGTGCGCACCGCGAAGCTGGCTTGACGACGGACACGCACGCCTGAGGACTCGCGGTAGCACCATCAACTTACACGTAACACCGCTGCCCTTCAAGAGCCGCGGCGCAGCAGATGGACCGTGAAGCCATCGCCCCAGCGGCTCGGCGGGATCACCGTCCCTCCGCTCGCGAGCGCCACCCGGGGGACGGCGGACGGCAGCAGCTCGCTCACCGGCACGGCGGCGAGCCCGAGCTCGCCGACGACGCCCATGTTTTCCTCGGGCTCGAGCGAGCAGGTCGCATAGAGCAGGAACCCTCCTGGCGCCAGCAGCGCTGCAGCGGCCTGCGCGAGGCCGCGCTGCGTGGTCGCCAGGATGGCGAGGTCCTCGGGCCGTAACCGCCAGCGGATCTCCGGATGGCGGCGCAGTGTTCCCGTGCCGGAGCACGGCGCGTCGAGGATCACCGCGGCGCAGCTCCCCGGTCGCACCGGCGCCGCGCCGGCGTCCGCGACGACGATGGGGACAGCTACCCGCGCCCCTGCGAAGTTGCCGCGCATCAGCATGGCGCGGCCGAGGTGGCGGTCGACCGCCACGTGACCGGCGGCGCCCCGCGCGGCGGCCAAGACGATGCTCTTGCCGCCCGGGGCCGCGGCGAGGTCGACGAGCGTATCGTTGCCCGCAGGCAGCAGGCGAGCGACAACGACCGCCGTCGGGTCCATCGCGTAGGTGGCGCCGGAGCGCAGCGCGGCCACTGCCGCCGCCGCACCCTCGCGACACACCAGCACCCCGGAGACGTACGGGTGCTCCTCGAGCCGGCAGCCGGCGGCCTCGAGCTCGCCGCGCCGGGTGGCGGTCGCGAGCAGGCACAGCGGTGCCGGCGTCTGGTCGGCGATCAGCGCCTCCCGCGCGCCGTCGTGGCCGAGGAGCGCGCGCCAGCGCTTGAGCAGCCACGGTGGGTGCGAAAAGCGCACGGCCAGGGGCAGCCGCTCGTCGTCAGGCTCCGGCCAAGGCGCGGCCACCGCGCGGCGGAGCACCGCGTTGACCAGGCCGGCGCCGCGCGGCGACAGCGCCTTCGCCACCCTGACCGCCTCCGACACCGCGACCGCGGTCGGCGTCCCCATGCGTGCCGCCTCGTAGAGCCCGACGCGCAGCGCCGCCCGCAGCGGCGCGTCGAGACCGGCGAGCGGCTGCCGGAGGTGGGGTTTCAGCAGATGGTCGAGGGTGAGCTGCCAGCGGAGCGAACCGAGGACCATCTCCCGCGTCGCCGGGAGCGCTTCGGCGAGCAGGCGTGCGGCGTGGGCGCCGTGCGCGTCCACACGGGTGAGGACCTCGACGGCGTGGCGGCGAGGGTCAGCGGAAACGCTCGCTGGCGGCAACCCGTTCCCCGAGGATGAAGGCATCGGCCGGCAGCCTGCGCCGGCCCTCGCGCTGGAGCTCGGTGAGGACCGCCACCGTGCCATCGCCGCAGCGCACCGCGATCCCGGCGCCGGAGACGCCGACCACGGTTCCCGGCGCCTCGCTTCCCGCCCGCGCCTCGCCCACCTCGAGCCCGTGGACCTTCACCCGCGTGCCCCGGAAGCCGCAGAACAGGCCTGGCCACGGGTCGAAGGCGCGGCAGCGCCGCGCCAGCGCGGTGGCGGTCAGCGACCAGTCGACGCGCGCGAGCCGGCGATCGAGCTTCTCCGTGACGGTGGCCAACGCCGCATTCTGGGGCAGCGGCTTGACCGTACCGCTCGCCAGCCCCGCCAGCGTCTCGACGAGGACTTCCGCGCCGAGGTCGGCGAGCCGCTCGGCGAGTTGGGGGGCGCGCTCGCGGGCGTCGATCGGCGTGCGCCGCTGCAGGAGGATCGGCCCGGTGTCCATCCCCTCGTCGAGCAGCATCGTGGTGACGCCGGTCTCGGCGTCCCCCGCGAGGATGGCGGTTTCGATCGGGGACGGACCGCGGTGTCGCGGCAGCAACGAAGGGTGGACGTTGATGAAGCCGTGCGGCGGGATGACGAGGACGCGCGGCGAGATCAGCCGCCCGAACGCTACGACGACCGCCGCGTCGGGGCGAATCGCCCGCAGCCGGTTGACGAAATCCTCGACGCCGAGCTTCTCGGGCTGGGCGAGGGCGAGGCCGTGCTTGCGCGCCACCGGGACCACGGCGGGCTCGGTCAGACGCATGTGCCGGCCGGCCGGCTGGTCCGGGCGCGAGACCACCAGGGCGATCTCGTGACCGGCCCGTAGCACCGCCTCGAGCGACGGGATGGCGAACTCCGGCGTACCGAAGAAGACAATGCGCACGCGCGCAGCATACAGGAAGGTGAGACGTGGTCCGTGGTCAGTGATCGGTGGTCCGCCGAGCGAGGCAGCGCCAAGCCCCTTCGGCCGGGCCGCGCCGCTTGCCGGCGCGCGTGTGCCGGGTCTCACAGCTTGCCCGGCGCCGTTGCCGAACACCTGCCGACACGATCCGCGGCCCCGCCGGCGAAAGCGCGTTCGGCGCAAGGTGTGATACCCGGCAACGTGTTTGCTTGTGTCATCGCCGACGCTCCGCTCCACTCCTGCAGCCGCCTCCCACCGCGCCGCGCCGCTTGCCGGCGCGCGCACGGCGGCGGCACGCGCGCGGCAGGAGGCGCGGAAGGAAACGTCCAGCACCGACGATCGCGACGATTCGCACGATTCCAAGGCGACACCCGGCACCAAGCCTGCCGCGCCGCTCACCCTCCGCCGGCTCCCTCACGCTGTTGCTACCATGTGCGCTCGATGAGCCCGCGCCGCACGCTCGCAACCTTGTTCCTGATCGTCTTCACCGACCTCGTCGGGTTCGGCATCGTCATCCCGCTGCTGCCGCTCTACGCCGACCACTTCCGGCCGGCGCCGTGGCTGTTCGGCCTGCTCATGGCCAGCTACTCTGCAATGCAGTTCATCTTCTCTCCGGTGCTCGGCCGCCTCTCGGACCGGGTCGGTCGCCGGCCGGTGCTGCTCTTCTCGCTCGCCGGTTCGGTCGCGGGCTACATCCTGTTCGCGTTCGCCAACACCATGGTGATGCTGTTCGTCTCGCGATTGCTGGCCGGCGTCTGCGGCGCCAACATCGCCACGGCCCAGGCGGTGATCGCCGACACCACGCCTCCCGAGGGGCGAGCGCGCGGCATGGGGTTGATCGGCGCCGCGTTCGGGCTCGGTTTCATCGCCGGGCCCGCGCTCGCCGGGCTGCTGCTCCACTTCGGCGCCTCGGCGCCGGGCCTGGGCGCCGCCGCCTTCTCGGCCGTCGCCTTTGCGATGGCGCTTGTCTTCCTGCCGGAGACGCGACAGCCGGGAGTCGAGCCCGCCGCCGCGCGCTTCGCGTCGCCGTTCGCCCGGCTGGCGCGCGGGTGGAGCGATCGCAAGCTGGCGCCGCTGCTCCTCCTCGGATTCCTGGTCGTCACCGGCTTTGCCGGGTTCGAAGTGACGTTCGCGCAGTTCCTCCACGGACGCCTCGACCTGCCGCACGACCGGGTCAGCTACATGTTCGTCTACGTCGGCGTGGTCGCCGCGATCGTCCAGGGCGGACTGGTCGGGCGGCTGAACGCGAGGCTCGGCGAGTCCCGCCTGGTGGTCATCGGCCTGACCTGCACGGCGATCGGCCTCGCCCTGCTCGCCGGCGCGCACCACCTGGGCCCGGTGCTCGCCGTCTTGCCGGTGGTGGCGTTCGGCATGGGCGTGGTGACGCCGTCGCTGTCGTCGCTGGTCTCGCGCGGCGCGGCACGCGATGAGCAGGGCGCTGCGCTCGGCGCCTTCCAGAGCATGGGCTCGCTCGCCCGCGTGCTCGGCCCGTTCGCTGCGGAGGTGGTGCTCGGACGCTGGGGCGTCGGCGCGCCGCCCTTCGGCGCCGCCGCCCTCGCCCTGGTCGCCGCCGTCGGAGCGGTTCCCCTACTCCTCCGCCGTTCACCCAGCTAGGGAATGCACGCGCGGGGTTCGTTGCCCGCCGTCACTCCCGTGCCGGGCGCAGCGACGCGAATACGGACGCGCCCGCGAACGACCGGCGGCGGACAACGTGCTGCTCACCTCAAGCCGGTGACGAAATAGAGCTCGGAGAGGATGCGCGAGTAGGTGTAGGCGTACGCGGCGCCGTCCGGGGTGACGTGGATGTTGCCGATCACCCGCACGCCCGCCGGGTCGGTGGGCAGCAGAGTGCGCCACAGCTCACGCTTGCCGGTCGCCACCTCGACCCGAAAGATGCGCCCGGGAAGCTCACGCCGTTCCCCGGTGAACAGGTAGCGGCCGTCGGCCGAGAAGCGCAGCGGCACCTCGTTGGGGGCGACATCGAACAACGCCCGCGGCTGCCCGGCCGCAGCGGGGTAAAGCCACACCGCACCCTCGGGGCCGACCGCGGCCGCCGCGCTCCCGTCGGGCGTGACACAGACGCCGGCGCGCGCGCCGACGTCGATGTCCTCGGGCGAGATCGGCCGCACCGGCCCGGCATCCATGCCGAGCACCCACAGGCGCCGGTGACCGCTCCACTGCCGGCCGACCAGCAGGATCCGCTGCCCGTCGGGGAACCACGCCGCCGCCTCGATGCCGATGCCGCCTGGCTCGATCTGGCGCACCTCGCCGGGTCCGGTGGGCAGGAAGAGCAGGCGGTTCGGGGCGGTCGGCAGCGAGGCGAGCGCCACGTTGCCGTCGGGCGACAGGGCGAAGGCGCGTCCCTCGCCGAGGCGGATCTGCGGCGAGCCGTCGGTCGGCCGCAGACACACCGCATAGTTGGGTCCCGCCCCGACGGTCTGCTCCTCGAACAGGACATGCTTGCCGTCGACCGAGAGATCCTCGCTGATCGAGAACTCCAGCCACGACAGCTCCACCTCGCGCGTGCTGCCGGGCGGCATCGCGAAGATCCCCCAGCGCACGTCGTCGCGGGTCAGCAGCACGGCGCCCGAGCCCGCCACATCGCGCAGCAGCAGCGGTCCCGGGGCGCGCGAGACGACGCGCAACGACCCGCCCGGCGTGATCCCGTAGAGCGAGCGCAACGCGCCGCCGCCGGTGGCGGTGAACCACACCTCGCCGCCGGCCGGCGACCACGCCAGCCCCTGCACGCTCTCCCACGCCGCCGACAGCGTGCGGGCCGGGCCGCCGGCGGTCGCCACGAGCGCCACCGCACCGCGGTCGTCGCCGGCGAGCGAGTGGTCGAAGAAGGCAATCTGCTTGCCGTCGGGCGAGAAGCGCGGGTAGGAGATGTGCCCCGGCGACTCGTACAGCACCCGGCCGGGCGGGTACTCGAGGCGCGAGCGGCCGCCGCCCTCCCTGACGACCGCGAGTGTCGCGCCGTCCGGCGCCCACTCCGCCTGCTCGATCCCCTCGGCGATCTCGCGCGGCGCCCCGCCGGTCAGCGATACGCGCGCCAGCGTGCCGCTCCACACCCCGTAGTGCTCGACGCGGGGGTGCAGCAGGATCGCCATCTCACCCGCGCGGGACACCGACTGGACGACCGCGCTGGGGACATCGACCGGCACTGAGTCCTCGCTCTCCGGCCGTTTGATGAACACCCGCATGGCGTCGCCGTCCCAGCTCGCCGAGTAGACGACGGTGCGGCCGTCCGGAGCGAAGCGGGCGCCGCTGACCATGCCGCGCCGGTACGTGAGACGCACGTACGACGGCTTGGCCTCGGGAACCAGGGAGGCGAGCAGCAGGCCGAGCCCGACCCCGGCGCCGACCAGCAGCGCCGCGACGGCCCCGCGCCGCAGCCAGCGGGAGCGCGCCCGCTGCCGCGCCACCAGCTCCGGCGGCGGCAGTTTGAGGTCGGTGACGGCCTGCAGCGCGTAGGCGAGGTCGCGCGCCGACTGGAAGCGCTCCTCCGCCCGCTTCTCAAGGCACCGCCGCATGATGCGCTCGAGCACCGGCGGGATCGTGCCGTTGGCCTCGGCGAGCGCGGCGGGCTCGTCCCTGAGGATCGTGTTGAGCGTCTCCACCGGGGTCGGCGCCGTGAACGCCCGGCTGCCGGTCACCATCTCGTAGAGGATGGTGCCCACCGCGAAGATGTCGGAGCGGTGGTCGACGTCCTTGCCGCGGACCTGCTCGGGCGACATGTAGCCGGCGGTGCCGAACACGATCCCGGCCTCGGTTGTCCGCGGTTTGCCGTCGGCGCCCGCCATCCCCAGGCGCGTGTTGCCCGTCAGCTTGGCGAGGCCGAAGTCGAGGATCTTGATCATTCCGTCGCTGCTGACGAACAGGTTGTCGGGCTTGAGGTCGCGGTGGACGATCCCCTTGCCGTGGGCGGCGTCGAGACCGTGGGCGATCTGGATGGTGAAATCGACCGCCTTGCGCGGTGTCAGCGGCGCCTCGTCGAGCAGGTCGCGCAGCGTCTGCCCGTGTAGCAGCTCGGAGACGACGTACGGCGCCCCCTCGTGGGTGCCGACGTCGTAGATCGCCATGATGTTCGGGTGGTTGAGCATCCCCGCCGCACGCGCCTCTTGCTCGAAGCGGCGCAGGCGGTCCTCGTCGGCGGCGAGTGCGGGCGGCAGGATCTTGATCGCCACCTCGCGTCCGAGCCGGGTGTCGAGCGCCTTGTAGACCTGACCCATGCCCCCAGTGGCGACAAGCTCGACAACCTCGTAGGGGCCGATCCGTGTGCCGGGATCCACTCGTCCTGTCCTCTGAGTGGCGATTCTACCTGCAGTGGGTCGTTCGGCGTACACAGGCCCACAAGAAAGACCGGGCGGGAACGTGATCCCGCCCGGAGGCGATGGGCTGAGGCCCCGATAGATGGAAGCGTGGTGCGCTAGAACTTCACCGTGAACGTCGCGGTGACCTGCTTCGCCGAGTCGTACGTCGGGAACCCGAGTACCGGCGACGAGTCGAGCTTCTTGGGGGCACCGATGTGCCAGCCTGAGCCCGAGTAGTCGTACGAGTAGTCCATGTAGCCGAGCCGGAAGAGGAAGCGGCTGCGGATCTCGTGGATGACATAGAGCTCGTAGACGTTACCGCGGGTGTTCGTCTTCGGGGCGATGATGTCGTCCTGCGCCGGGGTGAAGTTGAACCAGTACTCGGAGCCATGGTTGTACTCCGCGCCGATCATGGTTTTCCCGTTGGGCAGGTTGTAGCGCGCGCCGAGGTAGACCATCGAGCCCGAGTGCGCCTCCGGAACCTGGAACGGGTCGGTGAACATGCCGCCGAACGGCGTCGTCGTCGAGTTCGGGTGGCTCTTCACGTAGTTGAAGTTGGCGAACCAGTCGACCGGACCGTCGGTGCGCATGATCACCGCGCCCATGATGTCCATGTCGCCGAGGTTGGCGGACGGCGTGAAGCGCATCACGACGGGCCCGCCGACGGCCTGGCCGGTGAGCGGGTTGTTGGGCAGCACGACGAGGCCGTTGAAGCCGTCGGTGAGGTTGAACGCACGGGCGATGGTGATCTGCGCGAGCATCTCGTCGGTCTGGTAGATGTCCCAGTTGAGGCCGGCGAACTGCGCGTCCTTGAGCCGGTCGGCGGGCTGCTTGAGCACTTCGCCGTTGCCGAAGCCGCTCTCGTAGCCGAGGCCCCAGCAGATCCGGGCGGTCGAGTACTCGGTGAGGTGGTAGCCGACCGTGACGCCGTCGAACTGGAAGTCGATCAGCGAGCCCATCGGCGAGCCGGCGCGCAGCTCACCGTCGCGCAAGTGCATCGGCGGGCCACCGCTCGACGGCCGGCGGCCGATCGAGAGGTACAGGCCGGAGCCGCCGATGTTCGTCCAGTCGAAGTACGCCCGCTCGACGCGCAGCATGTCGCCGTTGGGCACGCCGACAGTATTGCCGTCGATGTCGAACGAGTTGGACTGCCCGTTGAACACCTGGACGCCGGTGGAGTCGCCGAACACCTTGTACATCGACAGGCGGCCGGTGAACTTCACGTTCTCGGCGACCTCGGCGTCCATGTTCAGGCGCAGCCGGTTCGTGTAGAGGGCGGTGTTGTTGACGTCGTAGCCTGCGACGTGGGTGTACGGCAGCAACGAGCCCATGAGCTGCTGCACCATCGCCGGCGGGAGCTGCCCCATCGCCTGCTGCAGTTGCGCGTAGGTGAGGCCGTTGGTGAAGTACAGGTAGGAGCCGTAGTTCTGGGCGATGAACTGCTGCACGGCCTGGGGGCTCTGCGGGAGCTGGCCGGTCGCCCCGTAGTAGAAGAACGTGTCGACGACGCCCTTCTGGAGCGCCATCCCGTCGAAGTGCTCCGGGATCGACGACTGGATCGAGTGTGCCTCGAAGCGGTAGTCGCCGGCGAAGTTGATCCGATCCTTCGCGGCCTTCTTCTCGACCTTGTCGAGACGGTCCTCGAGCTCCTGGATATCGGCGCGCAGCTTCTGGGCGTCATCGCCCGCTGCCTGCTCCTGCGCTCTCGCGGCGACCGGCATGAGCATGAGGCCGGCCAGCAGAGTGGTGGTGAGTACTCTCATCTTCCATTCCTCCTTCTGCCGCCGTAGCGGCAAACCGTCTTGGTCCTTGTTGCTCCGATGGTTGACTGGTGAAGCGCCACCGAGGTGCGCCGCGACGATCTCCCGCGCAGCGGCGAGGCAGGCAACGACCGCGCGGGCAGCTTCTCGGAAGTACGGCACCGGCGCGGCGTCCGAGAGCCTCGCGGTGAACGCCGCCACGAAGCCGTCGAGGTGGTCGTGCAGCAAGCGCCCGGCGAGATCCAGGAGCAGCGCTCGCGCCGGCGCCTCCGCGGCGAGGCCGGCCAGGGCGTGCAGCAGCAGCGCCAGCAGGTCGAGCTCAGCGGCGAGATGATCGAGGGGCAGCGCGTGTGCCGCCTCAGGACGTACACCGGCGATGGCGAACAGCTCCGCGAGGTCCGCGCGAACCTCCGCATCGTCGAGCTGCCCGCTCCGGTAGAACGACTCATAGGGGTGGGCGGTCACCGGCCGGCCGTGCAGGAGCACCCTGACGAACTCGGTCTCCAGCTCGTCGGCGGGCGCCCCCGCGAGCGCCCGCAGCGACGCCGCCACCTCCGTGAACGGGGCCCGGCCGAGAACCGGCCGTGCTGCCACTGCCGCCGCCGCGAGCCGCACGTCGGCGCCCGGGCGGACGAACACCTCCGCGAGGACGTCGAGCGCGTCCGCGATCGCCAGCGAGGCGGCGGCGGCGTGGTCGTCGGTCATTGGAACGACGACATCTGGCCGGCGTAGACGAACACGTACCGCAGCACGAAGCCGCCGAACAGGATCAAAGCGGCGGACACTCCGGCGAGCAGCCGCCCGGCGTGCAGCGGTCCGCGGTCGAGCAGCACCGGCCGCATCTCCCACAACTCGAGAGCGAGCGGCAGCAGCAGGCCGATGGCGAGGAAGAGCACCCAGAACGCGAACGTGAACGGCCCGCCGAGGATCAGCTTGAGCGCCTGCTGCACCGCGAGCGTCGACAGCTCGCCATGGATGATGTAGGGAAGCACGATGAACAGCTCGAGGGAGATCAACACGATGTCGAGGCTGAGCAGCAGGCGCGCCTCGGCGTCGTCGAGCCCCGTTCGCCCGATCGAAAGCGCCAGGATCACCAGCGCGCAGCCGCTGGAGAGTGCCGAGAACAGGAACATCTGGGCGACCAGGTTGGTGTTCCAGAAAGGGCGCGCCTGCACGGCGCCGAGCAGCACGCCGGTGTAGATGCCGACGCCGACCGCCAGCGGGAACCCGAGCATGGCGAGCGGCCGCCGCAGGAGCGCGCGGTTGGGCCGGTCGACCAAACGCAGGAAGCGCAGGCGGCGCGGCAGGCGCGCGATGAAGCCGGTGATCGTCTGGTCCGGCAGCCACGCCCAGAACGCCGCCAGGGTCACGAGCGTGAATCCCCCGAGCAGCCAGGCGCCGATCGACATCGGGCTGTGCCACTCGAAGGTGACGAACAGCTTGTAGAAGCGGTACCAGTGGCCGAGGTCGAGGACGAGCAGCGCCGAGCCCAGCGACACCGGCCATGGCGCCAGTAGCGCGCCGAGCCGGGCGAGGCGCGGGTAGGCGGGCTTGCCGTCGGACTGCAGGTAGGTGGCCAGGCCCGACACGAAGAACAGGCCGGCCGAAAGCCCTCCGAGGAAGAGGTAGAGGACGATGAGGATGCCCCAGCGGTGTTGTTCCATCTCCCTCGCCTCCTAGAGCAGGTAGTACAACTGCGGGCCGTTGCCGGTCTGGTTCTTCTTGACCTGGCTGCGCCGCGAGTCGAGCGTTTGGCGGAGCTGTCCGGCCGCATCGTTGAGATCGCCGAACACCCGCACCTTGGTCGGGCACGTCTCGACGCACGCCGGCAGCCTCCCGGCGTCGACGCGGTGGGCGCACATCGTGCACTTGTCGACGGTGCGAGTCTCGGGGTTGAAGTAACGGGCGTCGTAAGGGCAGGCGATGATGCAGTAGCCGCAGCCGATACAGTCGTCCGCGTCGACCAGCACGAGGCCGTCGGAGCGCTGGTACGAAGCGCCGGTCGGGCAGACACGGACGCACGATGGGCTCTCGCAGTGATGGCACTGCTCAGGCTCGAACGCCGCCCGCAGGTGCGGATAGGCGCCGCCGTTCTCCTCGTTGATGCGGTTGCGGAAGTGGCCGAGCGGCACGCCGTTCTCCGCCTTGCACGCGACGACGCACGCCTTGCAGTCGATGCACTTGCGGGAGTCGATTGCGAGCGCGTAACGCTTCTGCGTGATGCCGAGGCGCTCACGCATGGGCCGCCTCCACCTTCTTGACGGTGACGAACGTCTCGTGAAACGCGGCGTTGCCCGAAACCGCGTCCCAGGCGGTAGTGAGGATGTCGGCGTCACTGGCCCCGTTTCCGTGCGAGAGGCTCAGCATCTTCGACTTCTTGCCGAAGCCGTGCAGCATGAACACGCAGTCGGGCCGGATCTCCGCGGTGACGCGAGCCGGCAGCCGGACTGACCCGGAGCTGCTCGCCACCTCGACGACGTCGCCGCTCGACAGGCCGAGCGCGGCGGCCGGCCCGGGGTGGATCCACAGGTCGTTGGTGGGGGTGAGCTCCGCCAACCAGACGTTGTTGGTGGTCGCCGCGTGCGTGTGGGTCGCCTTGCGGCCGAGCACCATGCGGAAGGCGCCCGGCGGCGGCTGCACGGGCGGCTTGTATACGGGCAATGGGTCGTGACCCGACTCCGCCAGCCGTTCCGAGACGAGCTCGATCCTGCCCGACTTGGTGAGAAAGCGGTGGTCCCCCTTGAGTGTCGTCCCATAGAACGGTGCGTCGGGCGCCGCGAAAACGCCGTGTTTCCTGAGGTAGGCGAGCGGCTCCGGCACCGGCAGCTCGCGGGCCTGCGCCTCGATCCACTGCTCGATCGTGTAGTCGAAGTAGTCCGAGAGGCCGAGCCGCTTCGCCAGCCCCTGCACGATCTCGAGGTTCGGCCGGGTGTCGTGGATCGGCGGCACCACCTGCTGGCGCATCACCACCACCGGCCAGATTCCGGGCAGCATGTGCAGCGGATCGGTGCGCTCGAGGTAGGTCGACTCGGGGAGGACGACGTCGGCGAACCACGCGGTGTCGCTCATCTGGGTGTCGATCACCGCGACGAAGTCCATCTGCTCGATCATCTTCTGCGTGCGCGCCCGGTCGGGCAGGGCGCTCATCGGGTCCTGCTTGTAGACCATCCAGCCCTTGACCGGGTACGGCTTGCCGGCGAGAACGTTTTCGCGCGCCTGTAGGAAGACGCCGTCGCCTTTGGCGGCCAGCGGGAAGCGGGCGCCGATCTCGTCGATGCGCTCGGCCGCGGGCTCGTCCCAGGGCAGGAAGAGGTACTCGCCGAGGGCGATCTTGCTGTTCGGCACCACGCCGCCCTCGCGGTCCCAACTGCCGACGATCGCGTTGAGGATTGCCTGCGCCCGGCGCATCTGAAAGTCGTTGGTGTACCAGGACGACCGGCGGCCCGCGTAGTAGAGAGCGCGCGGCGCCGCGTCGGCAAACTCGCGGGCGATGCGGACGATGTCGCGGGCCGGAATCTCGGTTTCCTTCTCGGCCCACTCCGGCGTGTACCGGGTGACGTGCTGAGCGAGCTCGTCGAAGCCGTGACAGTGGGCGGCGACGAACTCCTGGTCATGGCGCTGCTCGCCGATGATCACGTGGATCATCGCCAGGATGAAAGCCATGTCGGTGCCAGGCCGGATCGGGTACCACTCGTCGGCCTTGGCGGCGGTGACCGTGAAGCGGGGATCGAGGTAGACGAGCTTCGCCTTGCGGTTCATCGTCGATTCGATCAGGTCCATGGTGTCGGGCGTGATGATCGACTCGAAGCGGTTGGCGCCCGAGATGACGACGTAGTCCGCGTTGAGCATGTCGAACGACGGCACCGTTCCGAACGTCATCGAGTACGCCAGGTTGACCGAGGCGAGGCAAAGAGTGGGATGGCGCACGATGTTCGGCGACCCATAGGCAAGGCCGAGGTTCTTGAAGAACTCCTCCTGAAAACCCTCGGTGGACGACCAGATCACCGCCTCGGGGCCGTGCTGCTCCTTGATCTTGGCCAGCGCGGCGCCGGCGAAGTCGAACGCCTCGTCCCACGACACCGCGCGCCATTTCCCCTCGCCGCGAGCGCCGGCGCGGATCAGCGGCTGCTTGACGCGGTCCGGGTCGTAGACCGACCGCACCGCGGCGTTGCCGCGCGCGCACAACATGCCGCGCGACTTCGGCGACTCCGGATTGGGGTTGAGCTTGCGGATGCGCCCGTTCTCGACTACCGCGAGCACGGCGCACTTGTTCGGGCACACCTCGCAGGCCGTCGCAATCTCGTGCGTCTCCACCGCGGGTGCTGCGCCGCGCCGCAGGAAGCGCGCGCAGCCAAGGTGAGGCACCAAGGCAGCCGCGGCCGCTGCCTTGGCCGCGCCCGCAAGCACGCTGCGCCTGGTCACTGCCACGCGCCCGGCTACCCCGGAGATGACTCCCGAGTCGCCGCTCATGTTTTCCCCTTCGCCTCACGCAGCCGCTCGACCATGTTGTCGAACAGCGCCGCGTAGCTCCGCGCGCCAGGCAGGTCTGCGATCGAGGACGGCACCGTCACGACCCGAGCACGCGTGCGCGCTCGGAACACCTCGCTGTACTCCGGTGGCGTATTGGGATCGACCACGACGATCTGGACGTCTTGGGCATTAATCTGTTCTGCAAGGAGATCAGCGCGAGAAAGCGTACCGGGCGATGTCCGACAGGTGATGATCGTCGGGCCGCCCAGGCGGGCTAGGTTCGCCCACCCACACTGCGCGACGAACACCTTGACGCCGGCTAACGCGGCCAGTTCGCTACGCCAGCGCTGGATGTTCCCGGCGAGCTCGAGCGCGAACCCGTCCGCGTTGGCGGCATAGGCCCCGCTGCGGTCGGGCCGCAGGCGGCCGAGGCCCGCCGCGACGTTGCGGGCGATGATCGCGCCGTTCTCGGGGTTGAGCCAGAAGAACGGGTCGCCGTTCATGAACTGGATCTCGACGAAGCCGTCGCAGCTCGAGCTCGGGACATTCACTCGCGCGGCGTCGCGTGATACGTCGATCCACAGGGGCTGCGACAGGGTTGTCTCCCGCGCGGCGGGGAGCCGCTCGACCGCCGCGTGAATCGCCGCCGACTCACCGAAGAAACCGGTCCATACCACTGCCTCGGCTGTGAGCAGGTGGTCGAGGGCACCCGCCTCGACCTCGAGGCCCTTGCGCAGGAGGCACCCCCTGAACAGGCTGGTCGTCACCACGTCCCCGCCCCCGACATGCCGCACGATCGCCTCGAGGTCCGCCGTCACAACCGCCACGCGCAAGCGCCGATCCGGTTCGGCCTGGGCAGCCACCGCGATGCGGAGTGCTGCCACGAGCGCGCCGACCGCCAACACGACGCCCACGCCTTTCATGAACCCATGCCGCGTGACTCTTGCCTTCATCGCCGCACCCTCCTCGGTCCCGGCATCCGGCTCCCGGTTCCCCGTCGCTATCCGCACGTTTCGGGCTGCGGCGAGTCGGCGGCGTGGTTGACCAGGAACGTCTGCATGTCGATGAGCTGCTCGGCGGGGACGACGTCGGTGAGCTTCTCGGCGCCCTTCTTGTGCACGCCCTTGGTGAAGTAACGCTTCCACTGCTCCTGAGTCTTGGTCAGCGGGGTGACTTCCCCGCCCGCCGCGCCCTTGGTGTGGCAGGTCTTGCAGGTCTTCTTGAAGTAGTACTTGCCCTTGGTCTCGCTGCCGGCTGCCAGCGCGAGCCCCGCCGCGAGTGCTACCACCGTCACTACCGTTGCCAACCGTGTCGCGTTCCTCACTGGCCACCTCCGCTTGTGCATTTCTTCACATACTGCCCCTGAAAAGTGCCGAGTCGAGTGACTCGGCTTCATTACCAATGGACCATATGCCTAGTTGTCGATCTTGTCAAGAGGTCGTCACAGACGAGTCTCAAGACGTGGACGCCCGTGACACTTCGCCCGATTCCGCAGACCCCCGGCCGCGGATGGTGCATACTTTCTTCATGGAAACGGCATGACCCGCGATCGCGAGGTTCACCCCCCCGGGCCGTCGCCAGCAGAGGTCGCGGAGCTGCTGCGATCGGCGCACACCGTGGCCGTGGTTGGTGTTTCGGCGCGCCCCGAGCGCGATTCGCACGACGTCGCCAGCTACCTGCAACGGCACGGCTATCGCGTGATCCCGGTGAATCCGGCGCTCACCGAGTTGTTCGGAGAGCTCGCCTACCCCGGCGTCGCTGCGATCCCGGCGGCGATCGAGATCGACATCGTCGATATCTTCCGGAGGCCGGAGTTCCTCCCCGCGGTCGTCGACCAGGCGATCGCCCGGCGGGTCCGCGCGGTGTGGATGCAGCTCGGCCTGGTCGACGAGGCTGCCGCGCGCCGCGCCCGCGCGGCCGGGCTGACGGCGGTGATGGACCGTTGCATCAAGGTCGAGCACGCGCGCCTGGTGGCGCGGCAGCGCGGATGAGCGGACCGGTCGGCCAAGATGACGCCGTGAGTGACTACAACCGCTACGGTGAGGCCCTTTGCTATACTGCGCCCGTTCGGCTGAGGACCGGACAGACGGGCGGGTGTCCGGCCCTGGTACCAAGGAGGAAGTCATAGCTGACGATCGTGATCGCACAAGAATCAACGAGATGATCCGGCTGACGCCGGTCCGTCTCATCGATGCCGACGGAGCCCAGGTCGGCATCGTCCCCATCGAGGAGGCCCTCGCCCTCGCCCGCACGCGCGGGCTCGATCTCGTCGAGGTCGCGCCCACGGCTCGCCCCATCGTCTGCAAGATCATGGACTGGGGGAAGTATCGCTACGAGCAGGAAAAGAAGGCGCGCGAAGCGCGGCGCAAGGAGCACCAGATCGAGGTCAAGGAGGTCAAGTTCCGGCCCGGCGTGGCGGATCACGACTTCCACACCAAGGTCGGCATGCTGCGGCGATTCCTCGAGGCGGGCAAGCACGTCAAAGTGACCATCATGTTCCGGCGTCGTGAGATGCGACGCCCGGAGAACGGCTTCGAGGTGCTCGACCGGATCAAGGTGGAGCTCGCCGACGTCTGCAAGATCGAGCGCGAGCCCGGGCAGCTCGACGGCCGCGACCTCACCATGGTGCTGGCGCCAACGCGCAAGGTCTCCTAAGCCCCGCCAGCTCGCGAAGGGAGTCCGTCATGGCCGCAACCCTGAACGCATCACGTGTCGCTGCGCAGGATGTCCACAAGGTCCTGGGGCGGCACATGCTGGTCGACGGTTTCCACATCATCCCGGACCTCCAGCGGTCACGCGGCTCCCAGCTCGTCGACGAGCGCGACGGCAGGACTTACGTCGACTTCTTCTCGAACTTCGCCTCCCAGGCGGTCGGCTGGAACCACCCGGCGTTCGCCGACCCCGAGTTCCGCGAGCGGTTGCTCGTTGCGGCGCTGCACAAGCCCGCCAACTCCGACGTCTACACGCGCTACTTCGCCGAGTTCGTCGACACGTTCGCCCGGGTCGCGGTGCCGAAGAGCCACTCCGGCCACATGTTCTTCGTCGAGGGCGGAGCTCTGGCGGTCGAGAACACCCTCAAGGCCGCCTTCGACTGGAAGGTGCGGCGCAACCAGGCCGCGGGCAAGGGCGATGCGGTGGGTACCCGCGTCATCCACTTCCGGCAGGCGTTCCACGGGCGCTCCGGCTACACGCTCTCGCTGACCAACACCTTCGACCTGCGCAAGACTGCGCTCTATCCCAAGTTCGACTGGCCGCGCATCAGCAATCCGCGCATCGTCTTCCCGCTCGCCGACCACCTCGCGGAGGTCGCGGCCGCGGAGGCGCGCGCCGTCGCCGAGATCGAGGGGGCCGTCGCGCGCTACGGCGACGACATCGCTTGCCTGATCGTCGAACCGATCCAGGCCGAGGGCGGCGACAACCACTTCCGTGCGGAGTTCCTGCGCGAGCTCAGGCGGCTCGCCGACGCCCACGACTTCCTGCTCATCTTCGACGAGGTGCAGACCGGCGTCGGCCTGACCGGGTCGATGTGGGCGTGGCAAGGCCTCGGCGTCGAGCCCGACCTCTTCGCGTTCGGCAAGAAAGTCCAGGTGTGCGGATTCGCCGCCAACGGCCGCATCGACACGGTCAAGGACAACGTTTTCCAGGTGTCGTCGCGAATCAACTCCACCTGGGGCGGCAACCTCGCCGACATGGTGCGCGCAACCCGGGTGCTCGAGGTGATCGAGGCCGAGAACCTCGTCGAGAACGCCCGCCAGATGGGCGCCGTGCTCCTGGGCGGGCTCAACGAGATCGCCCGCGAGCTCCCTGACCTGGTGATGCAAGCGCGCGGGCGCGGACTGATGATCGCCTTCGACCTGCCCGACCAGGAAACGCGGGCCCGAGCCGTCGCCGCCGCCCGGGAGCAGGGGCTGTTGCTGCTGCCGTGCGGCGCGACCTCGATCCGCTTCCGACCGTTCCTCGACGTCACCCGCGAGGACGCCGCCAAGGGGCTCGACCTGCTCGTCCGTGCGCTCCGCAAGCTCTCCCGACCGACCCGCAAGACGCCGGAGGACAAGGCGACGGAGTGAGTGCTTCCTTGGTTCTTCCCCAGGGTTGGCAGTAGCCGTTGCCAGCTCGGACACTTTGAAAGCAGACAACTCCGTTCTTCCGGTCCGCGTGAGATTCGCGGTGGGCGGGAGCCGCCGCATCGCGAGCAAAGTGTCGGAGCTGGCACGCGCGCGCCGCTCAGGGATCGGCGCGGAGTGGTTTCGCAGGCGCAGCGTCGCGCTCAGGCGCGCCCTCATTTGGCCTGCTCTTGCCATCGCCCATCGGCTATCGCCCATCGCCCGCCTCATGGCACGCGCGCGCCGCTCAGGGATCGGCGCGGCGTTTGCCTCCGTCCCGGCGCTGCGCTCAGGCGCGACACCGACTGAGCTGCTTCTCCCGCGGTGAATCCGGGATTGGGGAGGGCGGGCCGCGGTGCGATACACTCGCGGGCAGCAGCACTGCAAGGAGGAACCGATGGCTGCCACCCTGCCCCCCGTGCCGCCGAGCCCGCCTGCGACGCCACCAGGCCCGCCCCCGCCGCCGGCGGCGCAACTTGCGCCGCTGCCGTGGGAGCAGCCGGGGTACCCGGCCGTCGAAGGCCTCTACGAAACGGCCAAGCTGTTCCTCCTCAACCCGAGCGAGGCGTTCGCCCGCATGTCGATCGGCGGCGACCTCGGACGGCCGCTGCTGTTCGCCGTCGTTCTCGGTTGGGTGGGGCTGGTCGCCGGCCAGTTGTATCAACTGCTCATGCCCGGGATGCCCTGGCGGTTCCTCCCCGGCATGGAGCACTCGATGCAGTACGCCGTGCGACCGCTGTTCACCGTCGTGATGATGGTGTTCGCGCCGGTGTTCGTCCTGCTCGCCGTGTTCATCTGGTCGGCCATCCTCCATCTCTTCCTGCTCATCCTCGGCGCGGCGAACAACGGCTTTGCCGCCACCGTCCGCGTGGTCTGCTACGCCGGCGTCACGCAGATCGTGCAGGTAGTCCCGCTGTGCGGAGGGTTCGTCGCTTCGATCTGGTCGATCGCCCTCGAGATCGTCGGGCTGGCCGTGGCCCACCGCACCAGCCAGGGGAAGGCGGCCGTCGCCGTGCTGCTCCCCATCGCGCTGTGCTGCGCCTGTGCCGCGGTGATCGCGGTGGCGTTCGGGGCGGCGATCCTGGCGGCGGTCGGCGCGTCGCGGTGACCCATCTCGTCGCCTCGCCGGAAGAGGCCCCAGGTTCCGGCCTGTCGCGCTGGAGGACGCTGCAGCGTGAGGACCGTCAACTGGCGGTGCTGTGGGGAGTGCTCGCCGTCTCGTCGTTGCTGCTGCGCCCGTTCTGGCTCGCGCTGGCGCCGCTGCTGCCACCCTGCCCGTTTCGCGCGCTGACCGGGATCCCGTGCCTGTCGTGCGGCACCACCCGAGCCGCGGAGGCGCTGCTCCACGGCGACGTGTTGCGTGCGCTGGCGATCAACCCGCTGGCAACGATGGCCGGCGTCGCCTTCATCGCCGGCGGCCTGGCTGCTCCGCTGTGGGCGCTCGCCGCCCTACCGCTGCCACGCATCGGCGCCCCGGCGCCCCGCCCGCTGCGATTCGCCCTCGTCGCCGTCCTGCTTCTCGACTGGGCCTGGGTGATCGCCACCCGCTAGTCAACTGCCGGTCCGCCTGAGCGCAACGCCGCGCCCTCCAAGCCACTCCGCGCCGATCCCCGCCAAACCAGAGGAAGAACCAAAGAAGCACTACAGATGCCAGCGCGCCTGAGCGCAACGCTGCGGCCACCGAGCCGCTCCGCGCCGATCCCTGAGCGGCGCGCGCGTGCCAGCTCCGACACTTTGCTCGCGATGCGGCTCTCGAGCGCCGCCGCGCATGCAATGCGATTCGCAAATGCGGAGTTACCCGCTTTCAAAGTGTCCGAGCTGGCAACGTCAACCGCCAAACCTTGGGAAGAAGCAAAGAAGCTAGGTCATCCTCGATCCCGGCTTCACGACCGGGGAGCCGGCTTGGCACATTGGGCACGCTTCCGGCGGATAGGCCGGCACCTCGACGGTGAGGAGCGCGGTGAACGGCAGCGGCGCGAACGGGTTCTCGACCCCCGAACGGTTGACGATCGCTCCGACGCCGACCACCGAACCGCCGAACTGCTTGACCACGTCCATGACCTCTCGCGTCGAGCCGCCGGTGGTGACCACGTCCTCGACGATCAGCGCGCGCTCCCCCGGTTCGACCGAGAAGCCGCGCCGCAACTGCATGACGCCGTCCGCGCGCTCGGTGAACAGGAAGCGAATGCCGAGCGCCCGCGCCGCCTCGTGGCCGATGATCACCCCGCCGAGCGCGGGGGCGACGACCACCTGCACGCTACAGCTCTTGAGGCGGGCGGCGAGCTGACGACCGGCCGCCTCGGCGTGGGCAGGATCGGCGAGGTACCGCGCGCACTGCAGGTAGCGGGGCGAGTGCAGGCCGGATGACAGCTTGAAATGGCCCTCCAGCAACGCGCCCGCCGCCTTCAGCTCGTCGAGGGTGATGCCTCCCATCAGTCCTCCCGCTTCAGCCCGTACGTCTCGATCTTCTTGTAGAGGTTCGAGCGCGGAGTCTGGATCGCCCGCGCCGTGGCGGCGACGTTCCAGTGGTTGCGCTGCAGCGCGCGGACCAGGTAGGCGCGCTCCGCGCGCTCCTGGAACTCCTGCAATGTGGCGGACGTGAAGACGCCCTCGAGCTCCGGATTGCCGGAAGCAGCAGCGGCCGGGACCAGGTCGACAGAGTGGATCTCGTCGTCGATCTGCATGATCACCGCGCGCTCCACGACGTTCTTGAGCTCGCGGACGTTGCCGGGCCAGGAGTACGACTGGAGCTGGCGCAGCGCCTCCGGCGCCCATCGCTTGCACCGGCGGTTGTACTCCTCGCAGGCCGCCTTGGTGTAGTGGTCCACGAGGCTGGCGATGTCCTCCGGGTGCGCACGCAACGGCGGCGTGCCGAGAAGCACCACCGCGAGTCGGAAGTAGAGATCCTCGCGAAAGCGTCCGGCCTTCACCTCGGCGCCGAGCTCCTTGTTGGTCGCGGCGATGACGCGGACGTCGACGCGCCGCACCTCGCCCGCACCGACGGGCTCGACCTCGCCGTCCTGCAGGACGCGCAGCACCTTGGCCTGAGTGCGCAGCGACATATCCCCGACCTCGTCGAGGAAGATCGTGCCGCCGTCGGCCTGAACGAACTTGCCGACCTGCTTGCGAACGGCGCCGGTGAAGGCACCGCGCTCATGACCGAAGAGCTCGGACTCGATCAGCTCCTCGGGGATCGCGGCGCAGTTGACGCGGATGAACGGGTTGCGGGCGCGCGGCGACAGGTGGTGGATGCGCCGCGCCACCAGCTCCTTGCCGGTGCCGGACTCGCCGACTACCAGCACTGTGGCACGGGCCGGCGCGACACGGGCGATCTCCTCGCGCAGCGCCTGGATGTCGGCCGAAGAGCCGAGCAGCGGCAGCGGCTCGTCGCCGCTCTTGAGCTTGCGGTTCTCCTCGACGAGACGGCCCCGAGCGACGGCGGCGCGGACGGCAAGCAGCAGCTTGGCGCGCTCCGGCGGCTTGTCGAGAAAGGCGTCGGCGCCGGCGGCCAGGCACTCTCTCGCGGTCGACTCCCCGCCGTGCCCGGTGAGCACGACGACGGGCACATCGACGCCCCGATCCCGCAGATTCTCGAGCAGACCGAGCCCATCCATGCCCGGCATCTTGAGGTCGAGCAGCACGGCGTGTGGCGAATAGCGGTCGATGCGGTCGAGCGCGGCGAAGGCCTCGCCGGCTTCACTCACCTCGAAGCCGACGCCGCTCAGGATCGCGCGCACCGCTATCCGGTTGGCGGTGTCGTCGTCGACGATCAGCACACGGCCAGCGTTGTCCACGGTTTGCGAGTTTACCGCAGCCGGACCACCAAGAAGCGCGGTTACGGCAGCTCCACCACGACCTTGCCCGTGCTGCCGCGGCCCTGGAGCAGTGCGTGCGCCTCCGGGAGGCGGTCGAAGGGGAAGATGGCGCCGACGATCGGGCGCAGCGCCGCTTGGCTGAGCAGCCCTTCGAGCCGGGCAAAGCGCGACTGCAACTCGGCGGCGAGGTGCGGCACCAGCGAGAGGTTGAATCCGGCCAAGGTGCGGCACGGCGAGACCAGCAGGCCCGGCAGGACGGCGCCCATCCTCAGGAACTCGACTGCGGCCTTCAGGTAGCGAATGCGCCGCGCCCCAACGCCAGCGGCGAAGCCGTAGAGCACGTAGCGGCCGTCGGGACCGAGCGCTCTCCAGCCGTGCCGGAAGAGAGCACCGCCGACCGAGTCGAGCACCACGTCGACCCCCGACCGGACGGCATCGCGGTACTCCTCATAAGCACACGCCTCCTGGGCGCCCAGCGTGCTCGCCAAAGTCCGCTTGGCGGGGGTCGACGCAACCGCCAGTACGCGGGCGCCGGCCTGTGCCGCGAGCTGCACCGCCATGGTGCCGACGCCGCCGGCCGCTGCGGTGATCACCACCCGCTCGCCGGCGCGGACGCGGCCGACCGTGAACAGCGCGTGGTCGGCGGTCAGCCCGGTCACCGCCAGCGACGCTCCTTCGGCGAACCCCATTCCCGGCGGCAGCGGCCGCAGGTGGGTGGCCCGCACCCGCACCAGCTCCGCGTGGCCGCCGAAGATCGGCACTGCGGCGACGCGGGTGCCGACCGCCGGGCCATCGACGCCGTCGCCGAGCGCCGCCACCTCGCCGGCCACCTCCATGCCGACGACCACCGGAGGCTTCGGGACGTTGGGGTAGACGCCGTGTCGAGCCGCACAGTCGGCGAAGTTGAGGCCGATCGCCCGCACCCGCACGACGACCTCGCCCGGCCCCGGTTGCGGATCGGGCATCTCGACGAGCTGCAGCACCTCCGGCGGCCCGTATCGCGGCGCCACCCACGCCTTCATGCGCCGCCTCGCGTCGCTCGGCGGCGCGGGGACCGGGGACCGGGTACCGGGTACCGAACCCCCACCCGCCCAGGCGCTGCCTGCGCGAACCCGGTCAGCGCAATGCCACAGACGCCTGGGCCGGCGTCGTTCCGGTTCCCTGTTCCCGGTGCCCGGTCCCCTGCCTTCACGCTTCTTCGCCGCCGGACGCGGCGCGCACCAGGGTGGGTAGCATCGGCCGCAGCTTGCCCTCGATCTCGGCGGTCACCTCGGGGTGCTCCTTGAGGAAGGCGCGAGCGTTCTCGCGGCCCTGGCCGAGACGGGTCTCGCCGAACGACAGCCACGTCCCCGACTTCTGGATGACCCGGTGCTCGAGGCCGAGGTCGAGCAGCTCGCCGGCGCGGGAGATACCCTCGCCGTAGAGGATGTCGAACTCGGCGACGCGGAACGGCGCCGCGACCTTGTTCTTGACCACTTTGACCTTGGTGCGGTTGCCGACCACCTCCTCACCGGACTTGATCGGTCCGATGCGGCGGATGTCGAGGCGCACCGAGGCGTAGAACTTGAGCGCGCGGCCGCCGGTGGTGGTCTCGGGGTTGCCGAACATGACGCCGATCTTCTCGCGGATCTGGTTGATGAAGATGACGCACGTCTTCGATTTCGAGACGACGCCCGTGAGCTTGCGCAGCGCCTGGGACATGAGGCGGGCCTGCAGCCCCATCGACGCGTCACCCATCTCACCCTCGAGCTCGGCGCGCGGCACCAGCGCCGCCACCGAGTCGATCACGATCACGTCCACCGAGCCGGAGCGGATCAGGGTATCGGCGATCTCGAGCGCCTGCTCGCCGTTGTCGGGCTGGGCCACGAGCAGGTCATCGACGTGCACACCCAGCTTGGCGCAGTACTCCGGGTCGAGGGCGTGCTCGGCGTCGATGAACGCCGCGAGCCCACCGGTGGCCTGCGCATTGGCGACGACGTGCAGTGCCAGAGATGTCTTCCCGGACGACTCCGGCCCGTAGATCTCGATCACCCGGCCGCGCGGCAATCCGCCGACACCGAGCGCCGCATCGAGTCCCAGCGAGCCGGTCGGAATGACGTTGACACCGACCGCTTCCTGCTGGCCGAGGCGCATGATTGCGCCCTTGCCGAACTGCCTCTCGATCTGCACGACCGCCGTCTCCAACGCCTTCAGCTTGTCCTGGTTGATCTCAGCCATTCGACACCTCTCCCTTGGGGCTACGGCGTGGACGGGTTGGCCGTGGGGCCACCTCCGAATGCTAGGCGGGGCGGTGAGGCAAGTCAAGAACAACGTGGCTCGTGGTCCGGGTCTCGGGGCTCCGGGCTCGTCCTGCAGGATCGCAACCCAGAGCTGCGGCCGGAGCGATACGGGCAGCGGCGGGGCGGGTGGCAGGGAAGCCAGGCGACTCGCGGCGAGGCGCAAGCATGCTGCACAGCGAAGGCACCGAGCGACCGACTGCCGCCGGGGAGGCGACGGCACGCCCTGCCGGCGCGGCAAGCACCGGCCTCGCAGGCCACGCCGCTCTGCAGCCAACCTATAATCGGCGTCGATGACCGCGCCGACCCGACTGGATGCGGGGCCCGCTTCGTGAGGACAGACGTGGAGTCTCGTTCCGACGGACGCCGCAAAAGGCTACCGCTGTGGGTCGGGAGCTCGCGAGGATACGCCAGAGTGGCCATCGCGAGCGCTGTCATGCTCTTTGCCGAGCTGGCGGTCGTCCGCTGGACGGGCTCCGAGCTGCCCCAGCTCTCCTTCTTCAAGAACCTCGTTCTCATCGCCGCGTTCCTCGGCGCCGGCCTCGGGATGGCGCTCGGCGCTCGCCGGCCCGGCCTGCGATGGGTTGGTCCGCCACTCCTTCTCGTCCTTGCCGGGACGGTGTCGCTGGCGCACTCGAGCGGCATTGGCGGCGTGCTGCGGCTCGGCGACCTGGACGAGTTCAACTGGGGGCTCCGCGCCGCGACCGACGTCTGGCAGTCACTCCCGTTCCTCGGCGCGATGGTGCTGTTGTTCGTGCTCGTCGCTTGCCTCTTCCTGGGGTTCGGTGCGGCCGTCGGACATGCGATGGTGGCTCTGGAACCGCTGCCCGCCTACCTGTGGAACCTCGGCGGCTCTCTCGTAGGCGCGCTCGGGATGGCGGCGGTCTCGTGGCAGGAGATGTCGCCGTGGGCCTGGTTCGCCGTACTCGCGGTGCCGCTGGTGTGGTGTGCCCCGTCAGGGCGGCTGCGTATACCGTTCCTTGTGGCCGCTGCAGCGGTCCCGCTGGCGGTCTTGCTCGGGAGCACGCCGGGTGTGTGGTCGCCGTACAGCCGTATCACCCTCACCGACGAGGTATTGCTCAGTGACCAGGGCGCCCCGCTTCTCCACGTGCCGATGCTCCAGGTGGACGGTGCCTACTTCATGCGCGCCCTGGACCTGCGAGCGCCCGACCAGCGGGTCGTCCTCGTCCGGTATGCGACGGCGCACTACGCGATCCCGTATCGGCTCACCCAGCCCCGCACGGTTCTGGTGCTGGGCGCCGGAATGGGCAACGACGTGGCCGCGGCTCTGCGGTACGGAGCGGTGCGGGTCGACGCCGTCGAGATCGACCCGGTGATTGCCGACTACGGCCGCCGGCTGCACCCCGAGCACCCATTCGATTCGCCGCGCGTCCGGCTCATCGTGGACGACGCGCGGAGCTTCCTCACCCGCTGCCGTGATCGCTACGATCTCATCACCCTCGGCCTGCTCGACTCGCACACGCTGCTCGCCAATCTCCCCGGGGTCCGCCTCGACAACTACCTCTACACCGTCGAGAGCCTGCGCAGCATGCGTGACCGGCTGACGCCAGACGGCGTCGTCGCCCTCTCCTTTGCCGTTCCCACCGTCCGGCCGTGGCTGGCGTTGAAGCTCGACCGCCTCGCCTCGGCTGCGTTCGGCGAGCCACCCCTCGCCTTTGCGCCGATGTATGACGGGTCCTTCCTGTTCCTCTCCGGACCCGGCACCCATTCGGCCGAGGTCCAGGCGAGGGCGCTGTCGCCGGCGCTTGCGCCCTATCGGGTCGAGCACGCGGCTCTCCAGCAGACCGTCGACAACGCCGGCGGCAGCACGGTCGCCGTGCCGACCGACGATTGGCCGCATCTCTACCTGAGACAACGAGGGGTCTCTCCCGCCCATCTCGCCGTCTTCCTGGTGCTCGCACTCGTAGCGCTCTTCGCCGCGGGGAGCCTCACCCGGAATACCGGCGCGTTCGACCTGCACTTCCTGCTGCTCGGCGCCGGGTTCCTGCTGGTGGAGACGAAAGGGATAGCCGACCTCGGGTTGCTCTTCGGCGGCACCTGGCTGACCGTGACGGCGGCCATCAGCGCCGTCCTCTTCATGTCCCTCATCTCGGCCTGGCTGGTGTTGCGCCTGCGCCCGCGCAGCCGGCGCCCCGCCTACATCGGGCTTGGGGCGTCGCTGCTCCTTTTGGTTGCCGTCCGACCTGCGGTCCTCCTCGTCCTGCCGCTCGGCTGGGCTCAGCTCTGCGGCGCGCTTCTTGTCGCCGCGCCCGTCCTGTTCTCGGGAATCGTGTTCTCGGTGTCCTTTGCCGAGCACGACAACCCACCGCTGGCGCTGGGGTCCAACCTCCTCGGCTGCGTGCTCGGGGGCTTTCTGGAGTACGCGAGCCTCTCCTACGGCATCCGCGCACTCGGTGTCATTGCCCTCGCTCTGTACGCTCTGTCGGCGTTGGCGCTCGTGAGGCGCCCCGCAGCCGGCGCGAGCTGAGACACCTCCGCACTGGGTGGCAGCACGCGCTGGCGCCGAAGCGAGGGGAGCGCCGAGCCCGCTGCGCTACACCCTACGCGTGCGCTTCGCCTTCGGGCGTGAACCGATAGCCGACGCCGCGCACCGAGTGGATGTACTTCGGGCGGCGGGCGTCGGGCTCGAAGTAGCGGCGCAGACGCACGATGAAATTGTCGATGGTGCGCGACGACGAGCCGTACTTGTACCCCCAGACGCGCTCGAGGATGAGCTCACGCGACACCACCTGCCCCTGACGCTCGACCAGCAGCTTCATCAGCATGCACTCTTTCTCGGTGAGCTGAATGTCGCCACGAGCGCCCTTGGCGCGGAAGGTGCGGAAGTTGACCTCGTTGCTCCCGAAGCGGAAGATCCCGCGCTCCGCAACCGGCGTCTGGTACCACTCCTGCCGCCGCAGGATGCCGCGGATGCGCAGCACCAGCTCCTCGAGCAGGAATGGCTTGGTCATGTAGTCGTCGCCGCCGTGGCGCAGGCCGGCGAGGCGATCGGCGTCGGTGTTCCGGGCGGTGAGGAACAGGACCGGAACGCGGTTGCCCGATTCGCGCAGACGCTCGCAGAGCTCGAAACCGGAGATGCCGGGGAGCATGACGTCGAGGACCAGGAGATCGTAGTCCTCGGCACCCACCCGCTCGAGGGCGGTCTCGCCGTCGCCGACCACGAGGGTGTCGTACCCCTCGAACTTCAGGTTGTGCGCCAGCGCCTCCGCCAGGTGCTTTTCATCCTCGACGATCAGGATTCGACTCGACATGGGTCACCTCGCTCGTTGGCCAGCTTCATCCTACTCCGAAAAGTCCTCCTCGGGGAGGACGCCGGCGCCGGGCAGCACCAGCCGGAACGTCGCCCCGAGGCCCCGTCCACCGCTCGCCGCGGTCAACCGGCCGCCGTGAGCCACGGCGATCTCGCGCGCCACGAAGAGCCCGATCCCGGTGCCGGGCGTCCGCCGCGTGATCTCGTCGCTGGCCCGGTAGAACGGGCGGAAGATGGTCTCCAATTCCCCGACCGCGATGCCGATCCCGTTGTCGGCAACCTCGAGGACGGCCTCGCCGTGCTCGATCGCCAGCCGCACGGCGACGTGCGCCGGCTGCCCCTGGGCGTACTTGAGGGCGTTCTCCAGCAGGTTCGAGACGACGATGCCGAGCGCCTCGGGATCGAACGAGGCCTGCACACCCGGGGTGATGTCGCTGTCGATCTCGATGCCGCGCGCGGCGGCCCTTCGCTCGGCGGCGATGACCTCCTCCTCGACGAGTTGGGAGAGATCGCCGAGCGCGATGTTCAGGCGGTGACCCCCGCCGGTGTAGCGGGTCACCTCGAGCACCTTCTCGATGAGGTCGCCGAGGCGGTCGGCGTCGGTCAGGGCGTTGGCGAGGAAGCGCTGGCTCCCCTCCGGGTCGGCGCGTCCGCGCAGGACCGTCTCGAGGGCCACGCGGATGCCGGCGAGCGGCGTCTTGAGCTCGTGGGTGATCGCCGAGACGAAGTTCTGATGCTGGCGCTCGCGCTCGCCCTCGCGACGCAGCGCGGTCCACAGGAGGAAGACCGCACTGACCATCGCGGCCAGGAAGAACGTCCCTTCGAGGAGGACGAGGACCACGTGACGGCGGTAGCGCACGAGGACGTCGTTCCAGCGCGCCACGTCCGGCGCCACCGCCGACCGCTCGAGCGGCTTGACGAGCGCAACCCGGGGCAATCCCGCGCCATCCGTGGCGGCGTCGACCAGCCGCATGCTCGGCGCTGCGATCGCCAGCCAGCGCCGCGGGCTCTCGGGATCCAGGTAGACGAGGGTGGTTCGGCCGCCGCCGATCGGCCAGGAAAACGCTGGCCGCCCGTCGTCCTCCACCCAGCCGACCTGCGGCGGTCCGCTCCGCTCGACGACCCTGACCTCGGGAAACGGGTCGCCGGTCGCCGGGATCACTCCGGCCGGAAGCTCGAGGATGCGGGCCGTCGCCTTGTCGAGCCGGAGCGCCACCGTGAGCGCCGCCGCCTCCGCCTGCGAGAGGATCAACTGCCGCTCGAGGGCCAGCCGGTCGCGGTTCTCGCGCAGCGACTCGACGACCCACCAGGTGTATTGCGCGTTGAGGATGACGGCTACGACAACGAAGATGATGAGGTGCTTGAGGCCAAAGCCCGGCTTGCCGCGCACCCGAAGAGTATAGCGTTCGACCGACGCTGGTCTGGCGCGGCTCGTGTTGACACGTACCCTACCGCCGTCGAGAATCACCGTGATGCGTGAGAGTGCGACCATGCTGCTGCGTGGAGGAATGGTCGTCCCCATGACCGCCAGGGGGACCGTTCTCAGCGCCGACGTTCTGCTCTCGGACGGCACCATCACGGCCGTCGGCGGGCCGATCGCACCACCGCCCGGCGCGACCGTGCTCGATGTCTCCGGGTGCCTGGTGCTGCCCGGGTTCGTCCAGGCGCACGTCCACGTCGTCCAGAGCCTTGCCCGGCACCGGGCCGAGGGACTCGACCTCCTCCCCTGGCTCGCCGAACGGATCTGGCCGTACGAGGCCGCGCTCACGACCGAGGAGATCGCCGCCGCAGCCCGGCTCGGCATCGCCGAATTGCTGTGCGGCGGCACCACCGCGGTCATGGACATGGGCACCACCCACGATCAGGACACGGTGTTTGCCGCGGCAGCCGACCTCGGCATCCGCTTCGCCTCGGGCAAGTGCCACATGGACAGCGGCGACAGCGTACCTCGCCGGCTGCTCGAGGACTGCGACGCATCGCTCGCTGCCGCCGAGGCGTTGGGCGGCCGCTGGCACGGCGCCGCGGACGGCCGGCTGCGCTACGCGGTGGCACCCCGCTTCGTGCTCTCGTGCTCTCCGGAGCTGCTCGCCGGGGCGGTCGCGCTGGCCCGCCGGCACGGCTGGCAGCTCCACACCCACGCCAGCGAGAACCCCCGCGAGACGCAGCTCGTTCGCGACCTCACCGGCCGCGGCAACGTCGCCGCGCTTGCCGACGTCGGGTTGTCCGGCGCCGACACGGTGCTCGCCCACGCGGTGCACCTCGACGACGAGGAGTTCGCGGTGCTGGCGCGCTCCCGCACCGGCGTCGCGCACTGCCCCGGGGCGAACCTCAAGCTCGCTTCCGGCATCGCCGACCTGCCGCGCCTGCTGCGCGAGGGAGTGCGCGTTGGGCTCGGCGCCGACGGCCCACCGTGCAACAACCGGCTGTCGATTTTCCACGAGATGTCGCTGGCGGGCACGCTCCACAACCTGCGCGGCGGCGCCGCCGCGGTTGACGCCTGGACCGTGCTCGAGCTCGCCACCTGGCGCGGCGCAGAAGCGATCGGGCTCGGCGGCCGGGTCGGGCGCCTGGCGCCCGGCTATTGCGCCGACGTGACCGTGCTCGGCATCGAGAGCTGGGCGATGGAGCCGGCCGGAGACCCGGCAGCAATGATCGTGCACGGAGCCGCCGACCGCGACGTCCGGCACGTCTTCGTCGACGGCCGCATGGTCGTGCACGACGGCGAGCTGGCGACCGCCGACGGCGCGGACATCCGGCGCGCCGCGCGCGCCGCTGCCGCCTCGCTCGAGCGCCGCCTGGGGTGGGCATGATCTTCAAGGGAAAACCGCGCTTCGACCAGCTCGACCAGTTCCTGGCGCGCCGCGAGTACGGCCTCGCGCTCGAGGCGATCAGCGAGGAGATCAAGCACCGCCCCGAGAACTTCAACTTGCTGCTGCGACAGGCCGAGATCCTCGGCCAGGCCGGCGATCGCGAACAGGCGGTCGAGGTCTACCGGAAGCTGGCAAAGCACTACACCGATCAGGGGTTCTTCGCCCGCGCCATCGCAGTGACCAACAAGATCCTCCGCCTCGACCCCAACCGTCAGGACGTCACCCGTGAGCTGGCGAGCCTGATGGCGGCGCAGCAGGTCTCGGAACGCAACGAACACGAGCGCCTGGAGCGCAGTGTCGGCGCCGTGCCGACCTCGAGCGGCAGACACGTGGCGATCCCGAGGCCGGTTGTTGCCGAGAGCTCGCCGCCCGGGCGCACGCCGGGAGCGAAGGCCGCACCGCCGGCGCCGAGGAGCCAGCCGGAAACCAGCCCGCAGCAGGCGGCGAAGGAGCGCGAGGCGTCGCGCTTCTTCGCGGCGTTCCCGCAGTCCGCGCTGGAAAGCTTGCTCACCTCAACGTGCGTGCGCACCTTCGCCCCCAAGGAGGTGATCGTCCGCGAAGGCGAGCAGGGCACGTCGCTGTTCCTCATCGAGAACGGCACCGTCGAGGTACACACCGTCGACCCCAAAGGCCGCCGCCTGGTGCTCGCCGAGCTGGGGCCCGGCGAGTTCTTCGGCGAGGTGGCGGTTCTCACCGGCAGACCGCGGACGGCTACGATCCTCGCGAAGGAGCAGGTCACGGCCATCGAGATCACCCGCGAGGTTCTCGAGAAGATCGTCGCGGCACACCCGGAGGTCCGCGACATCCTCGAGCACTTCTATCGGCAGCGCGCCCACGCCACCGTCGACGCGATGCTCTCGCACCTGCGGAAGAGCAATGCCTGAGGGCGCCTGCCCTCTCGCCCGACGCTTCCTCGCCCTGGCGCACCGTGACGGGGAGGCGGCGGCCCTGCGCGGCGCCGCCGGCGAGACGCTCGTCACCCGCGGGCGGCTGGCCGGGGAGGCGCTCGAGCTCGCCCGGGAGGTTCGCCGGCACGCCGGCCCCGGATCGGTGGTCGTGCTGTCGCTCTCGAACTCCGCCGAGATGGTGCGCGCGTTCCTCGCCGCCCGCCTCGCCGGCGCGACGGTGGCGCTGGTCGACGCGGCGGCGCCGTCCGAGGAGGTGCTGCGTGGCGCCACGGCGGTCGGCGCCGCGCTCGCGCTCAGCGCCCCCGGGAGGGCGCCCGCCGAGGACGTCGCCGCCGAGCGCGCCGGCGTCGTGCTCACGCGGCTCGACTGCGCGCCCGTCGCCGTTCCCCCCGCCGCCGCCGTGCTCAAGATGACCTCGGGCTCGACCGGAGGGCCGCGTGCCGTTGCCGTGAGCGCCCGCTCGCTCGCTGCCGACACCGTGCAGATCATGCGCACGATGGACGTACGCCAGGACGACGTCACGCTCGCGGCGATCCCGATGACCCACTCGTACGGCCTCGCCTCCTGCCTGGTGCCACTGCTGGTCGCCGGGACGCCGCTGGTACTGCCCGCCTCGCCGTTGCCCGCCGCGCTCGCCGACACCCTCGCCGCGGCCGGCGTGACCCACTTCCCCGCCGTGCCGGCGATGGTCCGCACCTTGGCGACGCTCGCCCGCCTGCCCGAGCTGCCGCGTCTCCGCGTCTGCCTGACCGCCGGGGCGCCGCTGGCGCCGCGCGACGCCGCCGCGTTCCGGGCCGCCACCGGCCGCAAGGTGCACGTGTTCTACGGCTCGTCGGAATGCGGCGGCATCACCTACGACCGCTCCGATGCGCCGGTCCACGCCGAAGGCGCGGTCGGCACCGCCATGGAACGCGTCGTCGTCGAGGTCGTCGACGACGACGGCCGGCCGCAGCCCGCCGGCGTGGGCGGGCGCGTGCGCGTCCGCTCGCGGTCGGTCGCTCTCGCCGCGGTGCCCGCCCATGAGGATCCCAGGGTGCTCACCGCCGGGTGCTTCCTCACCTCCGACCTCGGCGTGCTCGACGGCGCCGGGCGCCTCACGCTCACCGGGCGGGTCTCGGAGGTGCTCAACGTCGCCGGCAAGAAGGTGCACCCCGACGAGGTGCGCCTGGTGCTCGAGTCGCTGCCGGGGGTGCGCAACGCCGTCGTCACCGGCCTCCCCGACCCACATCGGGGCGAGTTGGTCGCCGCCGTGGTCGCGGTCGAGCCGGGCGCCGGCGTCACCGTCCGCACGCTGCTGTCCGCCTGCCGCGAGCGGCTGGCGCCGCACAAGGTGCCGCGCCGTCTCGTGCTGGTCGACGAGCTGCCCGTCTCCGACCGCGGCAAGGTCCGCCGCGACGCCGTCCTCGCCCTCCTCGCCGTTCGCCCGCCCCTGTAGGCAGGCGCGCGCACCGCGGCGAGCCGCCAGCCCGGCCAGCCTCCAATCGCAACCGTCGATGCTACTCTAGGCAGGTGAGCAGCATGGAGAACCCAACGGGGTCCGCGCAGCGCTGCCTGCTGGTGCGGGCCGGCGACCAGCAGTGTGCGCTGCCGCTCGAGCGTGTGCGACGGGTCGTGCGGGCGCTGCAGGTGCACCCGCTGCCGGGGGCGGCGCCGGAACTGCTCGGCCTCGCCGAGTACGGCGGCGAGCCGCTGCCGGTGCTCGACCTGGCCCGGCTGATCGCCGCGTCTCCCGTCGGCGCGGGCGCCGCCGCAGTGACGGTGATCGTCACCGCCGGTCCGCGCGGCGCTTCCGAGCTGGTCGGGCTGGCGGCGGATGCGGCGCTCGACATCGTGGAGGCGCCGCTGGCCGGCCTGGCCGGCGCCGACCACGCCCTGGTCGTCGGGGAGGTCCTCCTCGCCGGCCGGCCGGTACGGGTGCTCGACCTCGGGATGCTGGGAGCGAGGACGTGAGCGCGGGCGACTTCCTCGTGCTGCGCCGCTGCGGCGGCACCTTCGCGCTGCCCGACGCCTGCGTCCACGGGATCAGCCGCGCCGGCGCCGGTCTGCGGATCGACACCTCCGCAGGCGCTCTCGTCGCCGACGAGGTGATCGGCTTCGTGCACCGTCTCGAAGTCCGCGCACCTGGCGGCGTGCTGGCCGCCGTCTGGGGTGAGCGCTGCTCCGGACTCGCCGTGCTCGCCGGAGCGCCCGTCGTGGTGATCGATCCCGCAGCACCGCCGCACGCCCTGCGGGAAGAAGGAGCGTCCTCTCATGCCCAGTGAAACCAAGTCACTCGTGGCCACTTCGATTCTCGGCCTTCTCGCCGCCGCCTTCATCGGCCTGGTCGGCGCCGCGGCGATCCTCGTCGCAATGGGCTTCGGCGCGCCGGGCTGGCTGATCGACGGCTATCTCGTCATCACGCTGGCGGCGATCGCGCTCTACGTCGTGGGAGTGTTTCTGCCGCAGCGGCACCTCGAGGCGCAGTTGGTCGCGGCGCGCGAGGACCGGATCCGCCTCGAGACACGGTTCCTCGGCGCCCTCGAGCGGGTCCGCGGCGGCGATCTCACGAGCGCTCCCGACGCCTTGCTGGGAGTGTCGCAGCAGCTCGCCGCCGCGTTCACGCTGGCCTCGCGCGCCCTCGGGTCGCTGATCGAGCAGATCCAGAACAGCTCGATCGAGGTGGCCGCGGCCGGCGGCGGAATTCAGACGACGGCGTCCGAGCTGGCGTCGGGTTCGTCGCAGCAGGCCGCCGCGGTCGTCGAGATCACGGCCAGCATGGAGGAGCTCGCCCGCACCGCCGGGCAGATCGCCTACAACGCCTCCAACCAGGCCTCGCTCGCCGCTCAGGCGGAGACCAGCGGCAACGCCGGCGCCGACGCCGTCGCCGAGGCGCTGCGCGGGGTCGAGGAGGTACAGCAGCGGATCAGCATGATCGCCTCGCGCGCCGACACCCTGGGCAGCCGCTCAAAGGAGATCTATCGGGTCCTCGATCTGATCACCGACATCTCGCAGGAGACCCACATCCTGTCGCTCAACGCCGCGATCGAGGCGGCCGCCGCCGGCGAGCACGGGCGTCGCTTCTCGGTGGTTGCCGACGAGGTTCGCCGGCTGGCCAAGCGCTCCAGCGAGTCGGTCGAGTCGGTGCGGGTGCTGCTCGACGAGTTCGCCGGCTCGATCCGCTCCACCGTGGTCGCGACCGAGGAGGGCGGCAAGGAGGTGGTGCGCGTCCTCGAGCGCGCCCGCGCCGCCGCCGCGGCGATCGAGGAGCTGCGCGGCGCCCTCACCAACACGGCGCGGGTGGCGCGCGAGATCTCGCTGGCGACCCAGCAACAGCAGGGCGCCTCCGACCAGGTCGTCCTCACCCTCAAGGAGGTGAGCCAGGTGATCCAGCGGATGGCCGAGGGGCTGCGGCAGTTCTCCGGCACGGCGGACCGGCTCAACCAGCTTGCCCTGTCGATCCAGCTCCTGACCCAGTCGTTCCACCTCGACTCGCCGCACTCGCTCAAGCACCTCGCCGGCGGGTGGACCGAGAAGCTGGCGTACCGCGCCGGCCACTGGGACGCGCTCGCCACCCAGCTCGAGGAGATCGTCGGCGCCAGCCCGTTCGTCGAGCTCGCCTACGTGGTCGACGCCAAGGGCAACATGGTGGCGTATGCGCTCAGCCGCTCAGGCACGCTGCGCGAGGCCCCCGCGAGCGTCAGCATCGGCAGCAATTTCGCAGACCGCCCCTGGTTCCAGGCGGTGACTCGCGACGGTCGCAAGATCCTCACGCCGCTGTACGACTCCCTGCTCACCGGCGAGAAGTGCTTCACCGTGGCCGCGCCGATCCGCGACGCCAACGGTGTGATCGCCGGAGTGCTCGGCATCGACGTGAACGTCCTCTCGTGGACGCGGATATGAGGACGGGGACCGGGGACCGGGGACCGGGGACCGCGGGCTTTCCGTGCGCGTCCTGGCGCCTGCCCGAGCGGCTGTGGTGTTGCGTCCCCGGTGCCCGGTGCCCGGTACCCGGTGCCCGGTCTGGGCGGGGGAATGGACGCTGACTTCGCCGACCTGGTGCCGCTCTTCGTGAGTGAGATGCGCGGCCGCCTGGAGCGACTGGCCGCGCTGGCCGTGCGGGTCGACACCGACGCTGAGGCCGCCGCCGAGGCCCGCCGCGAGCTGCACACGGTCAAGGGGGCGGGGCGGATGCTCGGCCTTGTCGCCCTCGCCGAGCTGTGCCACACCGCCGAAGGCGCGCTGCAGACGTCCGGTCCCGGCGCCGGCGCGGCGCTGACCCGGACCGTCGACGAGATCACCGGCATGGTCGATGCGGTCGCACGCGGCGACGAGGTGCCCGGTGGCAGCGGCGCCGCCGAGGCCCCCGGCGCGGTCATGGTCCGGCCCGGCGCCGCCGAGAGATCCAAGCCGCCCGCAGGTACCGCCGACGTGCGGCTCGACGTCGGTGCGCTGGATACCCTTGCCGACCGGGCCATCCGGCTGCGCATCCTCGCTGCCGGCGCCGCCCGCTACGTCGAGCGACTCGCCGAGTTGGGGCGGCTGGCCGAGGAGGGCGCCCGCCAAGGGCACGCCGACCAGGTGCTGCACGGCCTCGCGACCGCGCTGCGCAGCCTGACCGCGGAGGTCGAGATGGGGCAGCGGCGCCTGCGCCGCATTGCTGAGAGCCAGGTCGAGGACCTGCAGTCGTTGCAGGTGCAGCCGCTGCGCTCATTCCTGCAGTCGCTCGCGCGCCACACGCGCGAGCTCGCCCGCTCGCTCGGCCGCGAGATCGAGGTCGTCATCGTCGGCGACGAGACACGCCTCGACCGCAGCATTGCCACCGACATCGAGGAGGCGCTGCTGCACCTCGTGCGCAATGCGGTCGACCACGGCATCGAGCTGCCGGAGGCGCGCGCCGCGCACGGCAAACCGCCGGTCGGCACGATCCGCATCGCGGCCTCGACACGCGGCGCCCGCGTCCGCCTGCAGATCGCCGACGACGGCGGCGGCATCGACGTCGCAGCGGTGGTCGAGACGGCGATCGCCGCCGGGCTGATCGACCGCGCCAAGGCGATGGCGCTGGCCCCCGACGAGGTGTACCGGCTGCTCTTCATGCCGGGATTCTCGACGCGGCGCGAGGTGACCGAGGTATCGGGACGGGGTATCGGCCTCGACGCTGTAGCTGCCGCGGTGGCACGACTCGGCGGCGACGTTACGCTCGCGTCGCAGCCCGGCGAGGGCACCACGGTGACCGTCGAGGTCCCCATCGCTCGGCGTGGCGACGACGTGATCCTGGCGCGCGTCGGCCAGGTCCGGCTCGGCCTCCCCGCGGGCGCCGTCCGGCGCGTGGTGAGGCTCGCCCACGACGACGTGATCGAGCGCAGCGGCCACTCGCTCGCCCGCGTCGGCGAGCGGCTCGTCGAGTTCGTGCCGCTCGCGACCCTGTGCGGCGAGACGCCGGCCGCGCGCCAGCTCCTGCTGGAGGGCGTGGTCGCCGGGCAGCCGATGGCGGTAGCGGTCGACGCACTCGAGGGGCAGGAGGAGGTCCTGGTGCGGCCGCTGACCCGCTCGGTCTCGACTGACGCCCTCATCGAGGGGGTCGCGCTGCTGTCCTCCGGCGAGCCGATCGGCATCCTGTCCCCGCTGGCGCTGACGCAGCGCGGGGCGCTGCGCCCGTCCCCGGGCGCAGCGGTACTGCGCGTCCCGGCGCGCCTGCACGTGTTGCTGGTCGACGACTCCCTGGTGACCCGCGAGATGGAACGGCGCCTGCTCGAGGACGCCGGCTTCGCCGTTACCGTCGCTGGCGATGCTGCCGAGGCGCTCGCCCACCTCGGCGCCGACCGCTTCGACTGCCTGGTCACCGACATCGAGATGCCCGGCATGGACGGCTACGAGCTGACCCGGCACTTGCGCAGCGTGCCCCAGTTCGCGCAGCTCCCGGTCGTCGTCGTCTCCACCCGCGAGCGCCCGGAGGATCGGCTGCGCGGCCTCGAGGCCGGCGCCGACGCCTACCTCACCAAGCAAGGGCTCCACCCGGCCGACCTGGTGGGGCTGGTCAACCGGTTGGGTGGGCGGCGATGACCGCACGGGCGCCGGTGCGCGTGCTGATCGTGGACGACTCGTCGACGGTCCGCGCCGTCCTGCGCCGCCTGCTCACCCGCGCCGCAGGGATCGAGGTGAGCGGCGAGGCGGCCGACGGCGCCGACGCCGTCGACGCAACGCTGCGCCTGCGCCCGGACGTGGTCCTGATGGACATCGAGATGCCCGGCATGGACGGTTTCGTGGCCACCGAGCGGATCATGGCGCTGCGTGCGACGCCGATCCTGGTGCTCACCAGCCGTGCGGCGCGCAGCCAGATACGCACGGCATTCGAGGCCATCCGCCGCGGCGCCGTCGAGGTACTCCCCAAGCCCGAGGACGCGGCCGGTTGGCAGCAGCTCGCGACCACGCTCCCCGACGTGATCCGTGCCATTGCCGCCGCGCATCCGAGCGCCGCGCCTCGCCCGGCGCCGGCGGTGGCCGTGCCGGCCGCGGCAACCGGATCCGAGAGCCCGCTGCGGCCGGCGCCGCCCGCCAGCCGGGTGCCGTGGCCGGCCCCGGCCGCAGCGATCCGCTACATCGCGGTCGGCGCCTCGACCGGGGGACCGACGGCGGTGCGCGATCTCCTCGACGCACTGCCACGCGAGCTGCCGGCGGCCGTCCTCCTCGTCCAGCACATCGCCTCGGGGTTCGAGAGCTCGTTCGCCGATTGGCTCGTGGCCGAGCTGCACCGCGACGTGCGAATCGCCCGCGAAGGCGAGCGGCCGGGGGCGGGCGAGGTTCGCATCGCGCCGCCCGGCGCTCACCTCCTGCTGGCCGGCGGCGGCACGCTCCACCTCGACACGACCACCCCGCCGCGCCGCGGCCACCGCCCGTCCGCCGACGAGCTG
Organism: uncultured Acidobacteriota bacterium; assembly: GCA_963725705.1. GTDB lineage: Bacteria > Acidobacteriota > Thermoanaerobaculia > Thermoanaerobaculales > Thermoanaerobaculaceae > CAVRZJ01. The sequence goes on from CAVRZJ010000007.1 coordinate 209,471, forward strand.
TTCTTCTCCTGCGCCCGCGCGTTCCCCGCCGAGACCGCGGGCGTGCTCCTCACCGGCATGGGCGTCGACGGCGCCGAGGGGCTCGCCGAGCTGCGCCGCGCCGGCGGCGTCACCGCCGCACAGGACGAGGCGAGCTCGGTGGTGTGGGGCATGCCGAGGGCCGCCTTCGAGAGCGGCGCCGCGCAGGTGGCGCTGCCCCCGGCGGAGATCGGTGCGGCGCTGCGCCGTTGCTTCCACGGGGTCTTCCGGTGAGTGCGCCTCTGGTGCTCGTCGTCGACGACAGCGACGTCACCCGCGAGATGCTGGCGCGCACCCTGAGCCGCGCCGGGTTTGCGACCATCCAGGCGCGCGACGGGCTCGAGGGGGCGGTGTTGGCGCTGCGCGAGCAGCCCGCCGCGGTAGTCACCGACCTCGAGATGCCGGGGATGGACGGCTATCAGCTCGTTCGCTTGCTCAAGGGCGACCCGGCCAGCGCCAACATCCCGGTCGTGGTGGTGACCAGCCACGGCGAGGCGCCGTCCCGCTATTGGGGTCTGCGAACCGGCGCCGACGCCTACCTCACCAAGGACCACGAGGCCGCCGACCTCGCCGCCACCGTGCAGCGGCTGATCAGGGTCGCGCCGCCGCCGGCACCGCGCACAGTGGCGCCGCCGGCCGGGCCCCTCGACGTCTTTGCCCGCGTCGTCCGCCAGCTCGACGGCGCCCTGATGCAGGCGACGCTCGCCAACTCGCTGCTCGAGCGCGGCGCATCGAGCAGCGATTTTTCCGAGACCAACCTGGTGGTACTGCGTACGCTCGCCGATGTCGTCGACGTCCACGCCCTGGCGGTGGCGATAGCCGAGACGCACACCGTCACCGTCCACGTGCTGCTGCCCGATGACTTCTCCGACCGTGGCGTCGAGCAGCTCGCCAGCGCCGTGCTCGCTGCCGTGCCGGTCAACCCCGGCGCCACCGTCGAGCTGATCGTCAACGGCGACCGCGACTCGAGCCCGGCGCCCGAGCTCTCCGACCTCTTCCTGATGCCGCTGCCGGTTCGCGACTCCAGCGGCGTCCTCGCGATGCTGCCCCGCGATGCGGCGCAGTTCAACGCGCTCTCGCGCCCGCTGATCGAGAAGCTCGCCGGCCATCTCGGCCTCGTCCTCGACAATGCGCGGCTGTCGCAGCGGCTGCGCGAGCTGTCGATGCTCGACGGCCTCACTCGCGTTCTCAACCACCGGGCGATCCACGACCGCCTCGCCGAGGAGTTGCTGCGGGCGCAGCGCTACGGGCACCCCCTCACCGTCGTGCTCTGCGATCTCGACCACTTCAAGAGGATCAACGACGCGCACGGGCACCCCGCCGGCGACGCGGTGCTGCTCGGCGCGGCGCAGGCACTGCGCCACTGCCTGCGCACCGCCGATGCGTTCGGCCGATATGGCGGCGAGGAGTTCCTCGCGGTGCTGCCCGAGAGCGACATCGACTCCGGCGTGGTGGCGGCCGAGCGCCTGCGGCGCGCCCTCGCCGACCAGTCGATCGCGCTGCCAACCGGAAGGCCGGTCACCATCACCGGTTCGTTCGGCGTCGCCTCGCGGTCCGAGCTTCCGGAGCTGGCGAGCGCGTCCGTGCTCATCTCGCTCGCCGACCAGCGGCTCTACCAGGCCAAGGCAGCCGGACGCAACCGCGTGCAGCGATGACCGACCCGGCGGCCGAGCTCGCTCGCCTCGTCGAGGAGGTCAGCGGAAATGTCGTGCTGGAGTCGCACCTGCCGTTCCTCGCAGCCGCCGCCGAGGCCCGCGTGCGGGCAACGGGACACCGCGGCCTCGCCGCCTACGTCGACGCGCTGGGGCGTGGAGCGCTCCCCGGCGAATGGGGCAGCCTGCTGCCGCTGGTGACGATCAACGAGTCGTACCTGTTCCGCACTCCTCAGCACTTCACGGCGATCGCCTCGACGATCCTGCCGCGCCTGTTGGCCGCGCGCGGCGGGACGCGCCGCCTGCGGGTGTGGTCGGCGGGGTGCGCACGGGGGGAGGAGCCCGCCACCCTGGCGATCGTCCTCGCCGAAAGTCCGGAGCTTGCCGGCTGGGACTGGCGCATCGTCGCCACCGACGTCGACGAGGAGGCGCTCGCTGCCGCTCGCCGGGGCAGTTACACCGGGCGCGCGATCGCGGGCGTGCCACCGGAGCTGCGCGAGCGCTACCTCCACGGCGAAGGCGAAGTGCTCTCGCTGGCGCCGGCCCTGCTCTCACACATCGACTATCGGATGCTCAACCTGGTGCGCGAGCCGTTCGCGGATCCCGGCGGGCCGTTCGACCTGGTATTCCTGCGCAACGTCCTCATCTACTTCCGCCCGGGGTCGCAGCGGCGCGTCGCCGCGGCGGCGGCGTCGACGCTCGCCGCCGACGGTTACCTGTTCCTCGGGCCGGCCGAGACGCTCTGGCAGATCTCCGAAGCGCTCGAGCCCGTCGACCTCGGCGACTGCTTCTGCTACCGCCGGAAGAGCCCCCCCCACCCTCCCACCCAGGGCACCGGGCACCGGGGACCGGGAACCGGGAAGCAGGATGCGCCCGGTTTGGCGGCGGCGGCCAGGCGGTCATCGCGACCGTCGGTATCAGTGAATGCGCCGCGAAACCCCAACCTGGTCACGGTCCCCGGTCCCCGGTCCCCGGTCCCCGGCTCTTTCGGGACGACGGAGCGGCTCGAGGCAGCAGTGCGGCACCTGCTCGACGACCGGCTGGAGGAGGCCGTCGAGCTCGTCGATCAGGCGCTCGCCGCCGATCCCGCCGACGCCGAGGCGCACACCCTCGAAGGGTTCATCCACGACATCTCGGGACGCAGCGAGATGGCGATTGCGTCGTTCCGCGCCGCACTCTACCTCGATCCTGCGCTCTTTCAGACGCAGTTGCTGCTCGGCGACACGCTGCGCCGGCTCGGCTGGACGGAGCGGGCCCGGACGGCCTACACCACGGTTCTCGGGTTGCTCTCCGGCGGCACCGGCCGGGAGCTCCTCACCCTCGCGGCGCTGCCGCTGCCCGACCGTGCCAGGGCCGCGCAACGCGCCCGCGCCTCCCTCGCAGGCCGCTGACCGCCGCGCGCCGGGCTAGAATCCGCCGGACATGCCCCTGGACCGTATCGGACGCTACCGCATCGTCGGCCGCCTCGGCAGTGGCGGCATGGCGGAGGTGTACGAGGGGTTCGACGAGCTGCTGAACCGGCACGTGGCGATCAAGGGCCTGCACCTCGACCGCGCCAGTCCCAACCGCCGTGAGCGCCTGCGGCGCGAGGCGCTGTCGGTCGCCGCGCTGTCGCACCCTGCGGTCGCGCACATCTACGAGGTCGTCTCCGCGGGCGACCGCGAGTGGGTGGTGATGGAGTTCGTCGCCGGCCGGTCGCTCGCCGCAGTCGTCGCCGCCGGTCCGCTTCCCGCCGAAGAGGTGGCGCACATCGGCGAGCAGGTGGCCAGTGCGCTCGCGGCGGCGCACCGGAGCGGAATCATCCACCGCGACATCAAGGCCGAGAACGTCATGCTGACGCCCGAGCGCCTGGTCAAGGTCCTCGACTTCGGTTTCGCCAAGTGGACGCGACCGCTGGCGCCGGTCATCGACAAGCTGACCACCGACGGCGTGGTCGTCGGCACTGCGGGGGCGATGTCGCCGGAGCAGGCGATGGGCCGGCCGCTCGACCACCGCAGTGACATCTTCTCGCTCGGATCGCTGCTCTACGAGCTGGCGACGGGCCGTTCGCCGTTCCGCACGGCCACGCCGCAGGAGACGATGTACCGGGTGGCGCGCGTCGACTACGTGCCGCTGCGTCGGGCGGCGCCGCAACTCCCGAAGGCGCTTGCCGAGATCATCGAAACCTGCATGGAAAAGGACCCCGACGACCGCTTTGCGAGCGCCGACGCCCTCGCCGCGGCTCTGCAGGCCATCGCCGATCCGGGTAGCGGCGAGGCGCCCGCCCAGCGAACGCCCCGGCGTTCACGGTTGGCGAGACGGGTGCCGCTACACTGGTGGATAGTGGCGGCGCTGGCCGCCTTGGTCGTCATCGCGCTGCTTGCGATGCGCTGACGGCGGCCCGCCGCTGGCCACCGGCCGGGATAGAATGCCGCGATGCCGGGGCTCCCCTCGTGGCGCGCGGTGATCGTGCTGGCGGCCGTCTTCTACCTCTGCGCGGCCGGGTGGTTCTTCGTGCTGGCACCGTGGAGCCGCTTCTGGGCGATGGCAGTGGTGCCGCGGGTGCCGCTCTCGCTGATTCCCTGGATCGATAGCCCAGCGTTCCGCGGCGCCCTCTCGGGGTTCGGCGTCCTCCACTTCCTGGTGGCGTTCTCGTGGCTCGCGGGCGAGGCGAAACGGGCATGATCGTCGGGCTCGGCGTCGACCTCGTGCCGATCGAGCGGGCCGCGGCCCTGCGCGACCGCCACGGCGAACGCTTCTTAGTCCGCTGCTTCGCCTCCACCGAGGTCGTGCGGCCCGCCGACCCTGCCCATCTTGCCGGTCTGTTGGCCGCCAAGGAGGCGGCGTTCAAGGCACTCGGCACCGGGTGGGCGCAGGGCGTCGGCTGGCGCGACGTCGTGGTCGCCCACAGCACCGGTGGAGCGCCGACGATCACCCTGCTCGGCGCCGCCGCGGTCCGTGCCGAGACGATCGGCGCTGTCCACTCCTACCTGTCGATCTCGCACGCCGGCGGCATGGCCGTCGCCGTCGTCGTGCTCGAGGCTTGAGACTCCCTGCGCGCTTGACGCCCTTGCCCGCGCCGCTTAACGTGCACGGCACCGTCGCGCACTGCCGGTACGCACGGTAGAGGATCGGCATGTACAAGGACACGCTCAACCTTCCGAAGACCGAGTTCCCGATGCGTGCGGACGCTGCCAGGCGCGAGCCCGAGCGGCTGGCGCGCTGGGACAAGGAGGACATGTACGGCAAGCTACGCGCCTCGCGGGCCGGCAAGCCGCGCTTCGTCCTCCACGACGGGCCGCCGTACGCCAACGAGCACATCCACCTCGGGACGGCCTTCAACAAGATCATCAAGGACCTGATCGTCCGCACCCGGACGATGCTGGGCTACGACGTGCCGTTCGTGCCGGGGTGGGACTGCCACGGGCTGCCGATCGAGCACAAGGTCGACCGCGAGCTGGGCGGCAAGAAGCAGAGCATGTCCGACCTCGAGATCCGCGCCGCCTGCCGCGCCTATGCCGAAAAGTTCGTCGGCATCCAGCGCGACGAGTTCCGCCGCCTGGGCGGCTGGGGCACCTGGGAAGCGCCCTATCTGACCATGTCGCCGCGCTACGAAGCCGACATCGCGGCCGCCCTCGGCAAGGTGGTCGAGCAGGGGCTACTCTACCGCGAGCGCAAGACGATCCGCTGGTGCTGGCACTGCCGGACGGCGCTCGCCGAGGCGGAGCTGGAGTACCACCCGCGGCGCGACCCCGAGATCTGGGTCGCGTTCCCCGCGGACGATCCCGCCGCGGTACGGCGCGCTTTTGGGCTCGGCGGCGATGCATCGGTGTCGTTCGCGATCTGGACGACCACGCCGTGGACGATCCCGTCCAACCTGGCGATCGCCGTCCACCCCGACTCCGAGTACGTCCTCATCGAGTCCGGGCGCGGCGGCGTGGTGACGGCCGGGGTGTTGGCAGCGGCGACGCTGCAGCATGCCGGGCTCGCCGGCGAGGTGGCCGGGCGGGCGCCGGGCAAGGCGCTCGTCGGACTGACCTACTCGCACCCGCTGCCGCAAGGCTGGCGCGCCGCGCTGCCGGCTGACGCGAAGGTGTTCCGCATCGTGCCCGCCGACTACGTCACCCTGGACACCGGCACCGGCCTGGTGCACACCGCGCCGGGGCACGGCGAGGACGACTTCCGCACCGGCAAGGTCGAGGGGATCCCGATCATCTCGCCCGTCGACGACGCCGGCCGCTACACCGCCGACGTCGCCGACCTCGCCGGCGAGCGCGTGCTCGAAGTCAACCCGCGCATCACAGCCGAGATCGAGCGGCTCGGCGCGCTGCTCGCCTCGGGCACCGGCGAGCACGACTACCCGCACTGCTGGCGCTGCAAGCAGCCGGTGATCTTCCGCGCCACCGAGCAGTACTTCATCGCGCTCACGCCCGATGCCACGCCGCACGCGCGCATCGACCTGCGCGCGCAGGCGCTCGCCGAGATCCACCGCGCCACCTGGGTACCGCCGTGGGGCGAGGCGCGCATCGCCGGGATGGTCGAGAACCGCTTCGAGTGGTGCGTGTCGCGCCAGCGCCGCTGGGGCTCGCCGATCACCGTCCTGGTGTGCGCCAACGAGGCGTGCAAGGCGATCTGGCCGGACGGCGGCGACCGCGACGCCGCGCGCGCCTTCTTCGCCCGCATCGAGGAGGCGTTCGCCGCCGACGGCGCCGACGCCTGGTACGCGCGGCCGGTCGAGGCGTTCGCCCCCGCCGGCCTCGCCTGTCCGCGCTGCGGCGGCACAACCTGGAGGAAGGAGAACGACATCCTCGACGTGTGGTTCGACTCCGGCGCCTCGCACCTGGCGGTATGCGACAACCAGCGGTTCGCCGGGCTGTCGTGGCCGGCCGACCTCTACGTCGAGGCGCACGACCAGTACCGCGGCTGGTTCCAGGCTTCGCTGCTGGTCGGGGTCGTGACGCACGGAGCCGCACCGTTCCGGGGCGTGGTGGTGCACGGGCACGTGCTTGATGCCGCCGGCCGCAAGATGTCGAAGTCGCTCGGCAACGTCGTTTCGCCGCTCGAGATCACCAACAAGTTCGGCGCCGACGCGCTGCGGCTGTGGGCGGCGTCGGTCGATTTCCGCGAGGACATGCCGTTCTCGCTCGAGTCGATGACCCGGATCGCCGACGCCTACCGCAAGATCCGCAACACCGTGCGCTTCCTGCTGTCGAACCTGTACGATTTCGATTCGGCGCGCGCCGCGTTGCCCCCTGGCCGGCTGCTCCCGGTGGATGCCTACTTTCTGCGCAGGGGTCGTGATCTCGCGCGCCGAATCGAAAGGGCGTACCGCGACTACGAGTTTCACGTCGTCTACCATGCCCTCAACAACTTCTGCAACGTCGACCTGTCGGCGGTCTACCTCGACTTCCTCAAGGACCGCCTGTACTGCTCGCACCCGGACGACCACGCCCGGCGCTCGGCGCAGACCGTGCTGTGGCGGCTCGCCCACATGCTCACCACCGCGATCGCACCGGTGCTGGCGTTCACGGCCGACGAGGTGTGGGAGCACCTGCCCGGCGTGACGCTGCCGTCGGTGCACCTCGCCGTGCTGGACCTGCTCGAGGACGCCGGCGACGTCTCCGAGGCCGACGCCGCCCTCGGTCGCGCACTGACGCTGCGCGAGGAGGTGTATCGCGAGCTCGAGGTGCACCGCCAGGCCGGCGAGTTCGGCAAGGGGCTCGAGGCCGCCGTTGTGCTCTCCGGCGACCGCGCCGCGCTCGACGCCGACCTGGCCGCAGGCGCCGTATCGCTCGAGGAGCTGTGCATCGTCTCGCAGGCCGTGTCCGGCAATGGCACGATCGAGTCGGCGGGCTATCCGGGCCTGCGGTTCGGCGTGTGCCGCGCCGAGGGGATCGCCTGCCCGCGCTGCTGGCAGGTGCACCGCGGCCACTCCGGCGACCAGCGCCACCCCGAGCTGTGCGGGCGCTGCCTCGACGTCGTGTTGCGTCTAGAGCGGGAGCGCGCGCAGTGAGGCCCGCCGCCGCCGCGGCGATCGCGGCCGCCGTGGTGCTGCTCGACCAGATCACCAAGCTCTGGGTCACGGCGGCGCTTCCGTTCGGCGCCCAGCGCGAGGTGATTCCCGGCTTGTTCCGCCTCGTCCACACCCGCAACCGCGGTATCGCCTTCGGGCTGCTCGGCTCGAGCGGGCCGCTGGTGCAGACGCTGCTGCTCGCCGTGGTCGTCACGGTAGTGGCGGTGCTGGTGTGGCAGTTGTCGCGCGGTGATGGCGACCGCCTGGCCGGGCTCGGGCTGGCACTGGTCCTCGGCGGCGCCCTCGGTAACCTGCTCGACCGCCTGCTCCGCGGCGAGGTGGTCGACTTCCTGAACTTCTACGTGCGGTTCGGCGGGCGCGAGCACGAGTGGCCGTCGTTCAACGTCGCCGACTCGTGCATCACCGTCGGCGCCGGGCTCGTCATCCTCGCCGAGCTGCTCGCCACGAGGCACAGGCATGCTGCCAAGACTGATTGATCTCGGTTTCATCGCCATCCCGACCTACGGCGTGCTGCTGGTCACCGGCATCGCGCTCGGAATCTACCTGGCGGGACGGCGCGCCGAGCGCTCCGGGCTGCCCGGCGAGAAGGTGGCCGACCTCGCGTTCTGGGTCGTGTTGTGGGGGTTGGTCGGTGCCAAGGCGCTGCTTCTGGTCACCGAGCCGAGCTACCTGACCTCGCTGGCGAACCTGTGGTGGCTGCTGCGCTCCGGCGGGGTGTTCTACGGCGGCTTCATCGGCGCCTTCGTCGCCGCCTTCGTGCTGCTGCGCCGCTACCGCATCCCGTTCCTGCCTACCGCCGACGCCCTGGCGCCGTCGCTGGCGCTCGGTCACTTCTTCGGCCGGCTCGGCTGCTTCGCCGCCGGCTGCTGCTACGGCGCCGCATGCCACGAGCCGTGGGGAGTGATCTTCACCAACCCGCTGGCGCATTCCATCTCGGGCACGCCTTTGGGCGTCGCGCTGCATCCGACGCAGCTCTACGAGGCGGCGCTCAACCTTGCCAACTACGGCTTCCTGGCGTGGTTGTACCGGCGGCGGCCGCGCGCCGGGACCGTGCTCGCCGCCTACCTGATGGTCTACGGCGCCGGCCGCTTCGTCATCGAGTACTTCCGCGGCGACGCCGACCGCGGCTTCGTTTTCGGCGGTCTTTTTTCGACGAGTCAAGCTATCGCCGTCGGCATGGTCATTGCTGGCATCGTCTTGCTCTTGGCGACGCCAAGAACGAAGAAGGAAGGATGAAGCTATCGGCACCGCGAGGGCGACCGGCACCGCGGTCTTCTTCGGGGTTCCTGTCCTTTCCATCTCTGGAAACGGCCCTGTGAACGACGGCACCCACCGGTTTGTCGTGCCCGCCGAGCACCATGGCCTCAGGCTGGATCGGTTCTTGGCCGTTCCCGGAGAATGGTCGCGCTCGCAGGTGGCGCGCTGGATCGCCGACGGCCACGTCACCCGCAACGGCCGCGCCGCCAAGCCCGCAGCCCTTCTCCAGACCGGCGACGTCGTCGTGGTGACGCCGCCGCCGGTCGTGGCGAGCGAGCTGGTGCCGCAGGACATCCCGCTCGAGGTGATCTTCGAGGACGAACACCTGATCGTCATCAACAAGCCGCCCGGCCTGGTCGTCCACCCCGCCGCCGGCAATCCGGATGGGACGTTGGTCAACGCCCTGCTCGCCCACTGCCGCGACCTCTCCGGCGTCGGCGGCGTCGAGCGCCCCGGCATCGTCCATCGGCTCGACAAGGACACCTCGGGGGTGCTGGTCGCCGCCAAGACCGACGCCGCCCACCGCGGCCTCTCGCTGTCGTTCCGCTGGCGCACCACCGAGAAGCGCTACCTGTGCGTCGTCTACGGCGTCCCGGCAGCCGACGAGGGCGTCATCGACGCGCCGATCGCTCGCCACCCGAGCGAGCGCAAGCGCATGGCGATCGTGCCGGGAGGGCGCGCCGCGCGAACACTCTGGCGCGTGCGCGAACGCTTCGGCGGCGCCGCGCTCGTCGAGTGCCGTCCGGTCACCGGCCGCACCCACCAGATCCGCGTGCACATGGCGCACATCGGCCACGCCCTGGTCGGCGATCAGGCGTACGCCGGCCGCCAGTGGCGGGGCATCCCCGACCACGCGCTCGCTGAGCGCTGCAGCGGCTTCCCGCGCCAGGCGCTGCACGCGTGGCGGCTCACCTTCACCCACCCCGTGACCAGCGAGGTGATGACCTTCGAGGCGCCGCTTCCCGGGGATTTCGAGGCGCTGCTGGCAGATCTGCGCAGCGGCAGCCGCTCAGGGTGACGCCGCCCGCTCGCGGCGGACGACCCAGCGCTCGTGGGCGTGGCGCTCGCGCTCGAGTGCCTCGGCGCGTACGGCCTCGCCGGCGGTCAGCGTGCCCGAAACGAGCGTGACACCGAACGCCTCCCCGAGCCCCCGCGCGATCGCCCCCGCGACCTCGTCAGGCGGCGGCCCACCGCCGAGGAGGTCCGCCAGCGTGACGACGGCAGGGCGCAGATCGCGGTCATCGGAGAGACCAAGGCAGCCCGCCTGGAGGACGCTGTCCCAGCCTTCGAGGATCGAACCGTGCTGGAGGATGCTGTCGCCGACCCGGCGCATCGCCGAACCGATCAGCTTGCGCCCGCTCGCCACGACCTCGCCGGCCGCCGGCCCGACGAAGCAGGGGATCGCCTCGGTTGGCTTGATCATGCCACCGTCGGGCACTCCGGAGAGCTCGGCCGCGACGCCGAGCCGGCGCAGGCCGCCAACCAGCGCCCGGCAGATTGCCTGGTAGGCGGCCTGCAGGTCGCGGGTGAACGGCGGGCGCCCGAGAGGCGCGCACACGCTGTAGGTCAGCTCCAGATGATGCAGCACCGCGCGCCCGCCGGTCGGACGACGTACCACGTCGATGCCATGCGCCGCGCAAAAAACCGCGTCCGCCACCGCGTACGGTTGCGCGAAACCGAGCGACAGACACGGCGGCGACCAACGGTACAGCCGCAGCACCGGCGGCGACGCGCCCGTGTCGACCGCCTCGGCGAGCGCCTCGTCCACCGCCATGTTCCACGCCCCGCGTCCCGGCGCGTCCACGATGAGCCGCCACTCCATGCGCCCGGCAGTGTACCGCCCGCAGCGTGCACGCTGCCGCCCCTGTGCTAACGTGAATCAAGGGTGAGTCGCGCCCGCCCACGAGGAACGTGGCCCTCGCCTCCCGGCGCCTACGCCAATGGTTCCGAGCCGGTCCCGTGCGCCCGTGCGGGGCGACCCCGAGGGGAAGGGCCGGCCCCGATGCGGACCATCTGGCGCGTTGCCTTGGTCGGCGCCTTGGTTGGCGCGATTGTCGACTGCTGTCGGGAGCGCCCCGTCGCCACCGCCCGGTTGCGTACCGGTAGCGGTGCTGCCCGCGGGGCCGCGCCAGCCGGAGCACCAGCGCGCGACGCGGCGGCGGGATACGTGCTCTTCGCACCTCTGCTGTCCACCACGACGTACTTGATCGACCGGGAGGGTCGGGTTGTCCACGTCTGGGAGAGCGCGTTCCCGCCCGGCGTCTCCGCGTACCTGCTCGGCGGCGGCCGCCTGCTGCGCTGCGGCCGGCAGCCGGATGCCGCGTTCTCCGGAGCCGGGGGTGAGGGTGGGCGGCTCCAGGAGATCGGTTGGGACGGGAGCCTCCTCTGGGACTACCAGTTTGCGTCGGACACGAGGCTGCAGCACCACGACATCGAGCCGCTGCCGAACGGCGACGTTCTTCTCGTGGCGTGGGAGCGGAAGAGCCGCGAGCAGGCGCTGGCGGCGGGCCGACGCCCCGATCTCGTGGGTCCGGCCGGCCTGTGGCCGGACTGCGTGTTCGAGGTGCGGCCCGAGCGACCCAGGGGAGGCACGGTGGTCTGGGAATGGCACCTCTGGGACCACCTGGTGCAGGACCACGACCGCACCAGGGAGAACTACGGAATCGTCTCGGACCACTCCGAGTTGGTCGACGTCAACGGCGGCCGCGCGCCAGCGTCGGTCACCGACGAGCTCCGGCAGCGGCTACGGGCGCTCGGCTACCTGGCCCGCGGCGCCACCGCGCCCGACATGGAGGCCGACTTCGCGCACACCAACTCGGTCGCGTACGATTCGCGGCTCGACCAGATCGTCATGAGCGTGAGCCAGTTCAACGAGATCTGGATCATCGACCACGGCACCACCACGCTCGAGGCAGCCGGCCACCGCGGCGGGCGAGCGGGCCGCGGCGGCGACGTGTTGTACCGCTGGGGCAACCCGCAGGCGTATGGGCGGGGCACGCCGGCACACCAGCGGCTGTTCGGGCAGCACGATGCGCGCTGGGTCCCGGACGGCTACCCGGGCGCCGGCCACCTCACGGTGTTCGACAACGGCGCCGGACGGCCTGGCGCCGATCGCTCGTTTGTCCTCGAGATCGCCCCGCCGGTGGACGCCCAGGGGCGCTACGCCCGCGGGCGGGGCGGCCGCTTCGGGCCGGAAGGCCCCGTGTGGGAGTACCCGGCGAACGCCGCGGCGTCGTTCTTCGCCGAGTTCATCTCCGGCGCCCAACGTCTCCCCGATGGCAATACCCTCGTCTGCGACGGACCGCACGGGCGCTTCTTTGAGGTTACCCCCGACGGGATCACGGTGTGGGAGTACGAAAACCCGTTCTCCGGCGACGCTCCCAACCCGAACGGTGACCCGCCGTTCTCGGTGTTCTGGGCCTCGCATGTGCCGGCCGATCACCCCGGCCTGGCCGGCCGCAGCGTGGCGCCGCTCGACCCGCAGCCGTCACGAGCTCGTTAGTGTCTGGGGATCCTTTGCAATCGCCTTTGCCCTTGCCCTTGCCTCTACGAAGTAGTTCTTCCCATTAGACTTTTGCCGCAGCTTCAGCGCGGCCGAAATCTAGTTCCAGTGCTTGAGGTCAGGCCAGAGCTCGGTAAACGAGCGCTTCATGCCGCGGCAAACGTAGATCGGGCGGTTCTCCTCGGCCATCCCCCACTCGTGGCGGTGCTCGGCGGCCTGCTCGACCGAGGCGAACATCGGGTCGAGCCACTGGCGTCCCCACTGCAGCCAGATGACGACGTCGCCGCCGGCGCTCCCCGGGCCCCAGAAGTAGTGGTTCTGGTGGGCGCACACCGGCGCCGGCAGACCGTACCGCGGCCCCAGCAGGTCGAGCGCGCCGGCCTCGCCGTAGTTCGAGGCGAAGATCGTTGCCTTCGCCCTCTCCTCGGGCGGCAAGGCGTTGTAGACACGGGCGACGTCGGCGACCAGCTCCTCCCAGCCGAACTGGTCGCCGAAGACCTGCACCAGAGGCCCGTCGTGCGCGACCTCGGTCTTCTGTTCCTGGACGCCGATCGCCTTGCGGTAGGCAACCTGCGCCGCGGGGGAGAGCAGCGGGGTGACGAACGGCACGACGAGCGCGCCAGCGGCAACCACCCAGGCGGCGGCGAGCAGGCGCGGCCAGGCACGGCCACGCGTCAGGGCGCGCCGATCGAGCCACCCGTCGAGCACGACGGCGCCGGCCGCCATCAGCACCGGGTAGGCCGGCGCCAGGTAGTAGTCCTTGCCGTGCATCGCCATGAACATCCCGAGCAGCGCCAGGTAGGTCCAGCCGAGAGCGCGGAAGCTACGCAGGCGGCCGAAGAGTAGCGACGCGAGGCCGCCGACCCACAGCGGGGCGAGCAAGGGATGCACCATCATCGCCTGCTGGCCGATGAAGGCGAGCGGCGGCAGCACGACGTTCTTCCCCGACTCCCGGACGTTCCTGAGATCCTCGAGGGTCGGGAAGCCATGGGCTACCTGCCACAGCACATTGGGGAGGAAGAGCAGCGCCGCGATCGCGAGCGCGAGCCAGATCCAGCGGCGCGAGAGCTCGCGGCGCAACGGCGTCAGCAGCACCGCTACCGCCACCGCAGCGCCGAAGAACAGCATCGAGTGCTTGTTCTCCAGGCCCAGCCCGGCGAGCACGCCGAAGACCAGCCAGAGCCGCGAGTCGCCGGTGCGAACGATGCGCGCGATCACCCAGGCGCACCCCAGCCAGAACAGCGGCTCGAAGACGTTCATCGTCAGGAGGGAGCTGGTGGCGAGGAGCACCGGCGTGGCGACGACGGCGAGACCCGCCAGCGCCTGGGCGGCGCGGCCGCCGCCGAGCTCGCGGGCGAGCAGCATCGCCAGCACGACGACCCCGGCGCCCGCCAGCGCCGCGATCGTCCGCAGCACCGGCAGCGAGCCGCCGAGGAGAAGCGCGAGCTTGGCGTATACGCCGATCAGCGGCGCGCAGTCGACGTACCCCCAGGCGAGGTGGCGGCCCAGGTCGAGGAAGTACAGCTCGTCTCGGAAGTACCCGTAGCGCCCGGCGAGCGGCAGGTGGATCGCCAGCTTGGCCGCCGCCAACGCGAGCAGCACGCCGTATGCCGGCGGCGCGAGCCGCCCGGAGCCGATGTCGGAATGGTCTGTCGTGGCGCTCATCGTGGTGACCTCCGTGATGCCGGCACCGGCACCGCGACCAGTCTCGGATCTACGATACCGCCGCGCCGCGGCGGCGGGACGAGCGGCGCCACTCCGTGGCAGGCGGAGTGGCGGCGGGTCGCCCAGCCGCGCCGCCGGCCGTCCCGGCGCTCCTCCAGTCATCCCGCGATGGCGCCGCCGGTCACCGGCTCGCGGCGGGCCGGGTCGGGATGACGCACAATAGCGGCATGGCCGGGCATGTCGACGCATCGGCAGCGGTCGCGAGCAGGGACGCCGCCCTCGGTGGCCCGCGCTGGCGCCGCCGATTTGCCGGCTGGGCCGCACTGGGACTGACGGTGATCGGCCTGCTCAACTTCGCGATCGTGATGACCAGCGAGCTCGCCGACCGGGCGCACCCGCCGGCGGCGCGGGTGTTCATCTGGGAGATGACCGGCGCCTGGGCGTTCCTGCTCTTCGTGCCGCTGCTCGTTGCCTTCATGTCGCGCTTCCCGTTCGAGCGCGGGTCGGTGCTGCGCCGGCTGCCGCTGCACCTCGGCATCCTCGTCGCCTTCTCCGTCATGCACACGCTCGTCATGTGGGGCTCGCGCACCGCGATCTACTCGCTCGCCGGCTGGGGGCGCTACGACTACGGCGACATGCGCTACCGCTTCCCGATGGAGGGGCTCAAGCAGGTGTTCGGCTACGCCCTGCTGTTCCTGATCGTCACGCTGATCGCAGCTTCCCGGCGCGAGCGCGAGCGGGCGGTGACGGCGGCGCGGCTGCAGCAGCAGCTCTCGGAGGCGCGCCTGGCCGCGCTGAAGATGCAGCTCAACCCGCACTTCCTGTTCAACACCCTCAACATGATCTCGAGCTTCATCGACGAGGACCCGCGGGTTGCCGATGCGATGGTCACGCACCTGTCGGACTTCCTGCGGGCGACGCTGCGGCACGCCGACGTGCAGGAGGTCGCGCTCGAGGACGAGTTGGAGTTTCTCGCCGCGTACCTGGCGATCATGAAGGCGCGCTTCGAGGACCGCCTGGCGGTCGAGGTCGCGGTCGCGGCCGAGGCGCGGCGCGCGTTGGTGCCGCACCTCGTGCTCCAACCGCTGGTGGAGAACGCCTTCACCCACAGTATGGACGACCCCGGGCGCGCCGGCGTCATCCGCATCGCCGCGGCGCGCTCCGGCGAGCGGCTCGTCCTCACGGTTGCCGACAACGGGCCGGGCCTCGCCGCCGGCGGCAACGGCGTGCGACGCGGCGTCGGGCTGTCCAACACCGCCGAGCGGCTGCACCACCTCTACGGCGACGCGCACCGGCTGCAGCTCGGCGACGCGCCCGGCGGCGGCGTGTGTGTGACCGTCGAGGTGCCTTTCCGCCTCGCGCCGCCGGCCGCTGCGGAGCGTCGATGAGCGTCCGGGTCGTCATCGTCGACGACGAGGCGCCGGCGCGACGCAAGGTCCGCACCCACCTCGCCGACACTCCGGCCGTCGAGGTGGTGGGCGAGGCTGCCTCCGGCCCCGAGGCAGTCGCCGCCATCCGCGACCTCGAGCCGGACTTGGTGTTCCTCGACATCCAGATGCCGGGGATGAGCGGTTTCGAGGTGATCGAGGCGGTCGGCGCAGAGGCGATGCCGGCCGTGGTCTTCGTCACCGCCTATGACGAGTTCGCCGTCGACGCGTTCGCGGTGCAGGCGGTGGATTACCTGCTCAAGCCGTTCTCGCAGGAGCGCTTCGCCAGGGCGCTCGACCGCGCGCTCGCCAGCCTCGGGGGAACCGGCGGACGGCACGACTCGCTCGCCCGCCTGCTCGAACGGGTGCTGCCCGGCCCCCGCCGCCTGACGCGCCTGGTGGTGCGCAAGGCGGACCGCACCGTCCTCGTCCCGGTCGCCGAGGTGGTGCGCCTGTCCGCGGACGGCAACTACGTGAAGGTGGTCACCGCCGCCGGCACCCACCTCATCCGCGACACCCTCGCCGGCCTCGAGCGCCGCCTCGACCCCGAGCGTTTCGCCCGAGTCCACCGCGGCGAGATCGTGGCGATCGACGCGATCAAGGAGATCCAGCCGTGGTTCCACGGCGACCACGTCGTGATTCTCAAGAGCGGCGAGCGGGTTCGCATGTCGCGCCGGTACGTCGACCGGCTGCTCGGCCACGGCGAACCGGGCTAGGTCCCGGACGGCGGCGGCGCCTCGCGTGTTGTCTTTTGCTCCCCCGCTAGCTACGCTCCGCCTGCCCGGATGCAGCGGGCATGGAGAGAGCGATGAGGATCTCAAAGCGAGCCGCCGCGATCCAGGAGTCGCCGATCCGCAAGCTCGCCCCGCTCGCCGCCAAGGCGCGCAAGCGGGGCTTCACGATTTACAACCTCAACATCGGCCAGCCGGACGTCGCCACGCCGCCCGAGTTCCTGCAGGCGGTCAGCTCCTTCAAGGATCGCGTCCTCGCCTACGGACCGTCGGACGGGCTCCCCGAGCTGCGCGCCGCCATGGTCGACTACTTCGCCCGCTACGAGATCGCGCTCGAGCCGCGCGACGTGCTGATCACCAACGGTGGCTCGGAGGCGATTCTGTTCGCCTTCAACGTGGTCGCCGACGACGGCGAGGAGATCATCGTCCCCGAGCCGTTCTACACCAACTACAACGGGTATGCGGCGATGGCCAACCTGCGCATCGTCCCGGTGCGGGCGCACGCCGAAGACGGCTTCCACCTGCCGCCGGACGAGGTGCTCGAGGCGGCCGTCACGCCGCGTACGCGCGCGATCCTCGTCTGCTCGCCCAACAACCCGACCGGAACGGTGCTGGCGTGGGAGGAGCTGGAACGCCTGGCGGAGCTCGCCAAGCGCCACGACCTCTTCCTGATCGCCGACGAGGTGTACAAGGAGTTCACCTACGACGGGCGCCGCCACCGCTCGGTGCTCGAGCTGCCCGACGTGCGCGAGCGCGCGATCGTCGTCGACTCGATCTCCAAGCGCTTCTCGGCGTGCGGCGCCCGCGTCGGCGCGGTGATCTCGCGCAACCGCGAGGTGATGGCCGCAATCCTCAAGTTCGGGCAGGCGCGGCTGTGCCCGCCGACGCTCGAGCAGCTCGGCGCCGTCGCCGCCTATCGACTCGAGGAGAGCTACTTCGAGGCGGTGCGCGCGGAGTACCAACGTCGCCGCGACGTGCTCTTCGAGGCGCTCACCCGCGACCCCGGCATCGTCCTGCGGCGGCCGCGCGGCGCGTTCTACATGATCGTCAAGATGGCCGGCGTCGACGACTCCGACGCCTTCGCCGAGTGGCTGCTCACCGATCACGCGGTCGACGGCCAGACCGTGCTGGTCGCCCCGGCGGGCGGGTTCTACGCCACCGCGGGCGCGGGCCGGGACGAGGTGCGGATGGCGTACGTGCTCGAGGTGCCCAAGCTCGAGCAGGCGGCGGCCGTGTTCCTCGCCGGCCTCGAGCGCTACCGCGCCCTGCGCCCGCCGGTGGCCAAGGCCGTCTGAGGGCGAGGCGCCAACGCCCGGCTTCACCCTCTTCCCCGCCATCGACCCGGGCGTGCCCGCCGGCGAGATGCGGCTACCGTGGAGTCTGCTGGTGGCTGGGTGCGCGGCGGGCGCCTGGGCGACCGGCAGCAAGACGCCGACGTCGATGGCCTGCGGGGCGGCGCTGCTGGTCCCCGGTGTGCTGCTCGCCCTCGCGGCGGTGCGCACGCTCGGCCGCCCGACCGCGGTGGTGACGCGCGGTCCCTACCGCTGGGTGCGGCACCCGTACTTCCTGGCGATCCTCGTCCTGCTGCTCGGCACGATCGTCGCGCTGCAGGCGTGGGCGGCGCTCATCCTCTTCCTGCCAACAGTGCGGATCACCGTCGAGCGGGCGCGCCGCGAGGAGCACAACCTGCTCCTCCGCTTCGGCGACAGGTACGAGCGCTACGCCCGGCTGGTACCGTTCATCCTGCCGCTGGGGCCGCCGATGCCGAAGGACGGTGGGCCGTGGACCGTGGGCCGTGGGCCGAGCCCCCGCCCACCCAAAGAGGATGGGGAGAAGGAATGAAGATTATCTCCTAGCCCGAGGCGCGCGGCGCGACCGCTGGAGCGCTGCGCGCAGTACCATGGCGGGCGCGGAAGGAGCAGCGACCGATGCCCACGGTTCCTCTCGCCACCCACGTCTTCCTGATCGTCGTGCCGCTCGCCTTTGGCCTCGGCGCGCTCGCCCACTACCTGCTGCGGGGCCGTCATGAGCGCTGACGCGATCATCCTTTCCGTCACCGTTGCCTACATGGCGATTCTCCTCGCCATCGGCTACGCGGCCGGAAGGCTCACCCGCTCGCCGGAGGACTTCTTCCTGGCCGGCAGGTCGCTCGGCTCGTGGGTGACCGCGATCTCGTCGACGGCAGCCTCGGAGAGCGGCTGGGTGGTGCTCGGCGCCGTCGGCATGGCGTACGTCAACGGCGTCTCGGCACTGTGGTTCGCGCCCGGCTGCCTGATCGGCTACTGGGCTAACCTCTACGTGCTGGCGCCGCGGTTGCGTCGCGAGGCGGCGCGCCAGGGCTCGCTGACGCTGCCCGACTTTCTCGCCGACCGCTTTGGCGACCCGCGCCACGTGATGCGCCTGCTCGGGGTCGGCATCATCTTCGTCTCGCTCGGCGGCTACGTGGCGGCACAGATGACCGCCACCGGCAAGGCGATGCAGGCGATCCTCGGTCTCACCTATGCGCAGGGGATCGCAGCGGGCGGTGCGATCATCGTCGTCTACACGCTAATGGGGGGATTCCGCGCGGTTTCGTGGACCGACTCCTTCCAGGGCACGATCATGGTGATCGCGCTCGTCGTCATGCCGGTCCTGGTGCTCTCGGCAGTCGGCGGCTACGGCGCGATGCTCGACCGGCTGGCCGCTGTCGATCCCAACCTCGTCACCGTCGGCGGCGGCCGCTCCGGCTTCGCGCTGTTCGGCTTTCTCACCGGCCTGGTCGGCATCGGCCTCGGCTACCCGGGCCAGCCGCACGTGCTCACCCGCTACATGGCCGCCTCCGGCGACGAGAAGATCCGCCAGACGCAGGTGATCGCCATGGTGTGGGGGGTGCTGGTGTTCTACGGCGCCGGCTTTCTCGGTCTCGGCGGCCGCCTGTTGATGCCCGAGCTCGCCGCCGGCGGCGACCCCGAGCAACTGTTCCCGCTGCTGTCGCGGCAGATGCTGCACCCGCTGGTCGCCGGCGTGATGCTCGCGGCGATCCTCTCGGCGATCATGTCGACGGTCTCCTCGCAGCTCCTGGTCGCCGCCTCGGCGGTGAGCCGCGATCTGTTCGAGAACGTCCTCGGCGTCGCGCGCAGCGGCCGCGCCTCGCTGTTGGCCGGCCGCATCGCGGTGCTCGTCCTCGGCGCCGCCGCACTCGTGGTGGCGCTGCAGAACGTTCGCGTGGTGTTCTGGTTCGTGCTGTTCGCCTGGTCGGGGCTCGGCGCCTCGTTCGGGCCAGTGCTGCTGCTCTCCCTGTGGACGGACGCGCTCACCCGCAAGGGAGTGATCGCCGGGATGTTCACCGGGTTCGCCGTGACCGTGGCGTGGAAGCTCTCCGGGCTCTCGGACCGGGTGATCTACGAGCTGGTGCCCGCGTTCCTGCTGGCGACCGCCGCGGCGCTGCTGGTGAGCCGGCTCGAGCGCCCCCTCGGCCGCCGCCCGCCGGCGCCGCAAGGGGCCGCGTGACCCGCCGCGCCGCGACGGCCTCCCGTCACGGCCGGCGGCCGGGTGCGGCTGGACGCGGCGAGCCCAGCTCGCCGAACCGTTCCCGCCAGTAGTCGTCCAGCGGGCGCGGCGGGGCGGGGCCCGGCCCCGTCTCGCACGCCGCCGCCGCGTTGCCGCCGCGGCGCGGATCGTAGACGCCGGTCAGGGTGCCGTCGGCGGCGACCATGATCGCGTTGACGCCGCCCGAGCGCGACAGTTGGATAGGCGTCCCCGGCAGCGTGATCGTGGTGATCCGGGAGAAACCGCGCGCCTCGAGCGCCTTCACCGTGTCGGGACCGAACGGCGGCGCCAGCTCGATCATCAGGTTGCGCTCGTCGCTGGAGCCCCACAGCGCGCGCGGCGCCTCCTCCGCCTGCGCCAGCGTCATGGCGCCGTCGACCACGTTGACGATCGTCTGGACGATCGACGGGGCGATGCGCGAGCTGCCGGCGCTGCCGAGGACGAGGAACGGCCGGCCGTCCTTGAGCACGATCGTCGGTGCGATCGACGCGAACAACGGCCGCATCGGCCCGAGGTAGTGCCGACTGCTGGGATCGTCGAGGTCGAACGCCTCGAGGATGCCGTTGTAGGGAAAACCGAGCTCCGGGCTCGCCGTGCAGCTCCCGAACCCCCGGCCGAGGCTCTGGGTGAGCGAGACGACGTTGCCGAAGCGGTCCGCCACCGAGATGTGGGTGGTGTCGCGGTCGCGCCATGCCCCGTCGTCGACGCCGCTGACCTCCTCGGGCCGCAGCGCCCGGTCGAGGCGGATCTGCGCGGCGCGGCGCGCCCCGAGCCGCTTGTCGATCACCGAGTCCGCCGCGGACGCTGCGCGGCTGCGGACCAGGCTCTGGTCGGCGGCGGCCAGCCGCTCGGCCTCGAGCATGACGTGGACGCGGTCCACCGTGTCGGAGCGCAACAGATCCGCGGGAAAGCGCTCGAGGATGTTGAGGGTCTCGATGACCGCGCTGCCGGCGCAGGGCGGCGGAAACGCCAGCACCTCGACCCCGCGATAGCTGCCATGCAGCGGGCGGCTCTCGAGCACCTTGACGAGGCCGAGGTCTTCGGCGCGCAGGTAACCGCCCATGCGCTCCATGTCCGCCACGATCTCGCGCGCGATCTCGCCGCGATAGAAATCCCTCGCCCCCCGGTCGCTGATCCGCCACAGCGTGCGGGCGAGCTCCGGCTGGCAGTATCGGTGCTCGAGCCCCCACGGCTCGATCCCGTCCCGGAGGAAGAGGCGGGACATGTACGCCGACGCCCGCACGCGCGAGAGGTAGTGATCGAACATCGACAACTGGAAGCCGGTGATCACGGTCCCGAGGTCGGCGAGGTCGAGTGCGGGCGCGATCATTTCCGGCAGCGTCCGTGTGCCGTAGCGGGAGAGCGCCAGGGCGAGCGTCGCCAGGGTGGCCGGGGTCGCCGCGAGCTGGTGGCCGTTGCGCTCGCTGCGGTCGTGCATCACGCGCAGCTCTTCACGGTTGGCGCGGAGGGGTGCCACCGCCGACCCGTCGATCGCCACGGCGCTGCCGTCGGCGAGGCGCACCAGCATGTAGGTCTGGCCGCCCAGTCCGGACTGCCCGGGCTCGGCCACGCCGATAGCGAACGCCGTCGCCACCGCGGCATCGATGGCGTTGCCGCCCTCCTCCAGCACTCGAGCGCCCGCCGCGGACGCCTCGGGCGAGCCCGACACCACCATCCCGACCGCCGAGGTCACGGCGACGGCGGCGAGCTGCGCCTGGGCATCTGCACCTGGTGACGGCGGGGGCGCCGCCGCGGGCAGCCGTTCGCCGGCTGCAGACGCCGCCCCGGCGACGAGCGCGGCGATCAGCGCGCGAGCAGGATGAACGACCGAGGACCCGACTCGGATGGCATTTGCCGGCATCAGAACTCGAGGCGCAGGCCGAGGCGAACCGTGCGCGGCTCCCGGTAGGCGGTGCGCTGGCCGAAGTCGGGGTCGGCGACCTTGAACGCGCGCTGCGTGCTCTGGTTGTAGGCCATGACCGGCTGGGCGTCGAGCACGTTGAAAACGTCGAGCGCCAGCACCACCCGCCCGAAGCCGACGGCGACTGGGACGTCGCCGTGGAGATCGAGCGACCACTCCCACGGGGTCCGGCGGCGGAACCCGTCGACCGTGAGGATACCGGCGCCGCGCGGCGCCTCGCCGATCCCGCCGACGCGGTTGGTCACGGGATCGGCGGCTCGCGGCGTGAGCGGGATCCCGGACCGGACCGAGAGCCCGGACCCGAGGTTGACGCCCCAGCCGGGCGCATACGTCGTGAAGAGCCTCAGGTCGTGGGTTCGATCGGTAGGGAGCGGCCCCTCGCCGAGGCGGCCGTTGTAGCGGACGTCGCCGCGGAAGCCGTACTGGGGCACGCCGATTGCCGTGTAGGTGGGGTCGTCGGACGGAAAGTCGAAGAACGCCGTCAGGCCGGGGTTGACCTGGTTGGTGTCGTTGCTGACGTATCCCTCGTAGGTACCCCGCAGGAGCGACCAGCGGTACGACCCGCGCAGCGACCAGCGCCCGGCGAGCCGGCGGTCGACGGACAGCTCGACGGCGTCGTAGCGGCGGATCGGCCTCTCGTGGGCGCCGACCCCGCCGATCGTCGCCGGGCTGCCGCCGTCCGGGTTGGCGAAGACGTAGTTGACGGCGCTCTGCGAGCCGTTGAAGAAGAGGATGTAGGCGGCCTGCCCGACGTCCTCGATCGCCGCCCGCAGGTCGCGGTACTGGTAGTGCAGCCCGAGCGCGAGCTCGGGCGCCGCCTCGACCTCGAGACCCAGCGTTCCTTCCCACAGGTACGTCGGCTTCGTGCCGGCGAGCGCCTGCACGGGGCTGGTGCCCGAGTACAGCAGGTGCGCCTTGCTGCCGCCGGCGAGCACGCCGTCGGGGATCGGCTGGGTGAGGCCGGGGTCGTAGTAGTCGGCGCGCAGCACTCTGACGTTGGAGGTCAACGAGGTGACGGCGAGGCTGTTCGGCGTCTTGGCGTAGTAGACGCCGGCGGAGGCGGAGAGCTTCACCGCCCCGCTGCCGGTCGGGTCGAAGACGACTCCGAGACGCGGCGCCCAGTTGTTGTCGAGGCTCAGGCTCGAGCGATCACCGCTCAAGTGCTGGTCCTCGAGCCGCAACCCGGCGGAGAGCGACAGGCGCCGGCCGATCCGGAAGCGATCCTGGGCAAACACCGCGACGTAACGGGCGTCGGTGGCGCGCACGTCGGTGAGGCGGGCGCGGTTGACGCGGTACACCTTGCCGAGGACCGGGTCGGAGATGATCGAGAGCTGAACGCCGCCGGAGGTCCCCTGGCCGTCGGGGAGCGTCACCGGGGGGCCCGTGTACGATGGGTAGTTGTTGTACCAGTTGGAGTCGAGGGTCGCGCCCCACCTCACCTCGTGCTCGCCCCACAGGTGGGTTGACTTGAGCTGGTACGACAGGTTGACGCCCTCGCTGCCCGGGTCGTAGCCGCCGCGGCCGCCCGAGACGGTCGCCGGACGCGTCGTCTGGTCGGTGACCTGCCACGCATCGACGGAGGGTCGCTCGTCGTAGCTGCCCCGGTACCGTCCCACCAGCCCCTCGAGCAGCCAGCTTTCGCGCAGTACGCCCTGGTAGCGGATCGCCTGGTTGCTCGACCCGAAGTCGACCTCCGAGAAGGCGGCCGTGGTCGTGTTGGTCATCACCGCCGCGCTCTGCGGGCCGAGCGGCCCGGAGCCGGGGTCGCCGAACGCGGAGACGTCGACGCGATGCGACGGACCGAGGCTGGCGGTCAGCTTGCCGGCGTAGGGGAGCACCCGCCGGTCGCGGTCGGTTTCGCCCAGAGAGTGCAGCGGGAACCCGTTCGGGGCGAGGAAGGTGGTCGTCTGCCACTGCGGGTTGAAGGCGGCGAAGAGGAAGGCGCGGTCACGCAGCAGCGGCCCGCCGAGCGAGAAGCCGGCCTCCGACTCGGACGTCCCCGTTGTGTTGGTCCCCGAGTTGACCAGGTCGATCCGGCGGCGCGGCGCCGCCAGCGACCCCGGCGTCATGTAGGCGAACAGCGCGCCGGTCCAGCGGTTGGTGCCGCTCTTGGTCACCACGTTGACGACGCCGCCGGTCGACTGGCCGTACTCGGCCTCCGCGCCCGCGGTGCGCACCTGGATCTCGCCGACGAACTCGTTGCTGACCCCGGTGCCAAAGGAGCCGTAGTCGGCGGCGAAGACGCCGAGGCCGCTGTAGCGCGGGTCGTTGATCGAAACGCCGTCGACGAAGTAGAGGTTCTCCAGGCCGCTGGCGCCGGCGATCGACGGGTTCGACGGGCCCGAGGCGCCACCGCTGGTCACCCCGGCGGCGAGGTAGAGCGCATCCGAGAAGCGGCGGCCTACCGGCAACCCGGCGATGAGGGCGCTGTCCAGCACCGTGCCGGCGCCGGCGCTCGAGTAGTCGACCAGCGGCGTCGCGGCGGCCACCTCGACCTGTTCCGCGAACGTTCCTGCCGTCATCGTGATGTCGAGGTCGAGCTGCTGACCGAGCCGCAGCTCGATGCCGTGGCGACTGACCGTCTGAAAGCCGTCGAGCTCGGCGTGCAGGTCGTAGCGGCCGGGGGTCAGATAGTAGCTGGCGAAACGGCCGTCGCTGCCGGTGCTGACCATGCGGACGCCCTGACCCGCGGCGAGCGTCACCGTAGCGCCGGGGAGAGGACTGCCATCGGCGTCGGCGACGCGACCGACGATCGAGCCCGTCGCCGCCTGCTGCGCGCCGGCCACCGCGGCGGTCAGCACCGCCGTTACCACGAGCGCCACCACCCTGCTCTGCATCGATTTTCCTCCAACCGACCGCCTGGGGGGGGGCGTCGTGCTCTCACATCTGGGCGAGTGTTCTGGCACGGGGATTCTAGCAGGCAAGCCGCGGGCCGGAGCGTCTGCTACGATCCGCAGGTGCACGATCCGACGTGCTCCACGCCCAGGACGCAGCGCGTCCTTTGTTGTACCGCATGACCACCGCGGACCCCGGACCATCGGCAGCGGCGCTCCGCTGGCGTGAGGCCGCCATCTTGGGCAGCCTCTGGGCGGCCGCGGAGATCGTCCTCGGCTCGTTCCTGCACAACCTGCGAGTGCCGCTGCGCGGCCACCTGATGACCGCCGTTGGCGTCATGCTGCTGGTGGCCGGTCACCGCCGCTGGGGCCAGCGCGGGCTGCTCTGGCGCGCCGGGCTGATCGCGGCGGCGATGAAGTCGGCGTCACCGTCCGCCGTTCTGCTCGGGCCGATGGTGGCGATCGCGATGGAGGGGTTTGCGCTCGAGCTCGCCACCCGTCTGGCACCGCGGCGGCTGGTCGGCTACATGCTCGGCGGCGCGCTGGCGATGTCGTGGACGATGACCCACCGCCTGCTCTCGCTGTTGCTCACGTACGGCGCCAACATCGTCACGGTGTACACCCAGCTCGTCACGTTCGCCGAGAAGCAGCTCGGTCCGTTGCCGCTGGGCGCTTGGGGCCCGATCGTGGCGCTGGTGGGCCTCAACCTCGCGGCCGGGGCGGCCGCGGCAGCAGCCGGCTGGAGCATCGCGGCGGCGCCACCACTGGTCGAGGGCGATCTGCCGCAGCCGGCGGCGCGGCACCATTACGAGCCGGCGCGCGCCACGTCACCCTCGCTGCTCGCGCTCGCGGCGGCGATTCTTGCCGTCCCCGCCGGCATCTATGCCCTTGGCCGCCTGCCGCTCGCGGCCGGCGCTGCCGTCGTGACGCTCGCCGTGGGAGTGGCGGCGCTGCGCTATCCGTCGGCGCTACGCCGGCTGCGCCGCGCCAGCTTCTGGGTCGGCCTCGCCCTCCTCACCGCCGTTGCCGGGCTGGTGTTCGCCGCCGGGGCACCCCAGGAGGGGTCGCGCTGGGGCGGTGTCCTGATCGGCCTGGCAATGAGCCTGCGCGCCGTCTACATCGCGCTGTGCTTCGCCGCGCTCGGCGCCGAGCTGGCCAACCCGGTGATCCGTGCCTGGATGGAACGCCACGGCGCGGCAGCCTTCCTCGCCGCGCTGGAAACGGCGTTTGCCGCGCTGCCCGAGGTGATCGCGGCGATCCCGCCCGGGCGCACCCTGCTGCGTCACCCCCGCCGCGCCGTCGGCTCGCTGCTACCCCACCTCGAACGGTGGCTCGCCCGAGCGCCGGGACCGGCGTGAGCTACGCGGCCTTCGAGCGGCCGCTCGAGATTCCGAACGGCAGGTACGCGGGGCACCAACGGATCAGCCCGGTGAGGAGCAGCGGCACGCCGATCACACCCCACCAGCTCTTGAAGTAGATCCCCGCGGCGATCACCACGATCCCGCCGACGATTCTGAGGATCCGGTCCGCTCCGCCGACATTAGCCGTCATGCTCGATGACCTCCACTCGTCCCGGCGCCGAGGCTCGCACTCCCCCCGCCCGCCGGCTCGCTGCGCGACGGTTCAGCGTATCACGCGTCCCGACCGCGCACCGTCTTCCGCTATTATTGGCACAGCAGTGCCGCCACGCACCCGCACCGCGTGGCGGACGGGAGCGCCTGTGTCGGAGATTGCCTTCTGACGGTCGGCTCTGCCGGCGCCTGAGCGCCGGCACCGACAACGTCCGCCTGTCCGCGCCACTCGGCGTGTTCAGGCCGTGCCTTGACCTTCCACGCCAGGAACGATCAGGAGGCAACCATGACTCAGCTCGAGCCGCTCGGCTGGAGCAGCTTCTTCGCAACGCAGATCGACGAGTCCGACCTCGCGTCGGGCGCCGAGCCAGGACGTGTGACTGGCGACTTCGGACAGGAAATCGCCGTCGCCGTCGCTCGCGGCGAGGTCGCAGCGGCGCAGGGCCCGCTCTCCGGCAACGCCCCACGGCCCACGGTCGGCGACTGGGTGATCGTCGCTCCCGGCGGGCCGCGCGGCCGCCACCGCATCGCTCGCGTGCTCGACCGGCGTAGCGCTCTCGTGCGCAAGGTGGCCGGGCCGGTTACCGCGCAACAGGCGCTCGCAGCCAACGTCGACGTCGTGTTCATCGTCATGGGGCTCGACGGCGACGCCAACCTGCGGCGTCTCGAGCGGTGGACGGCGGCAGTCTGGGAGAGTGGCTCCGCGCCGGTGGTGGTGCTCAACAAGGCGGACATCGCAGCCGATGCGGCGGCATGGCTCGGCAGGGCCGCCGACGCGGCACCCGGTGTTGCCATCCACCTCGTCAGCGCGGTCACCGGCGAGGGTACCGGGGTGATCGGTGAGGTCCTCGCCGCCGGCCGCACTGGCGCGCTGGTCGGCTCCTCGGGCGTCGGCAAGTCGACGCTGATCAACCGTCTGCTCGGCGCGGACCGACAGCGCATCGCCGCGGTGCGCGACGGCGATCACCGTGGTCGCCACACGACGTCCAGCCGCGAGCTGTTCCGGCTGCCGGGAGGCGGCTGCCTGATCGACGGCCCCGGCATCCGGGAGCTGCAGCTCTGGAGCTCCGAGGACGGGCTCGACACCGCCTTCGCCGACATCGCGGCGCTGGCGACCGAGTGTCGCTTCCGCGACTGCCGCCACGCCAGCGAGCCGGGGTGTGCGGTCGCGCAGGCGGTGGCCGACGGGCGGCTCGCGGCGGAGCGGGTTGCCGGCTTCCACAAGCTGCGCCGCGAGCAGGCCGCGCTCGCCTCCCGCCAGTCGGGCGCCGCCGCCCGCGAGGAGAAGCGGCGCTGGCGCGCGATCCACCGGGCGATGCGGAGGATGCCGGGGCGGGTCTAGTCGCCGTCGCCGAGGCGGGAGAGTACCGCCGAAAGCGAAGCGGACAGCTCCTCGACGCGCGCCTCGAGCCGCTCCAGGCGGTCCGCGAGGTCGCCGGCGCGTGCCGCGGCGGCGATCGGGGCGGAGGGAGCCGCCGGGATCTCCGGCGGCCCGCCGGCGAGGTGCGCCCAGCGTGACTCCTTGCGTCCGGGCTGGCGCGGCAGCTCGACCACCAGCGGCTCGGCGCCGGCGGCGAGTCGGCGCAGCACCGCTTCGGCCTCGGCGGGCATGGCGAACGCGTGCAGCCGCTCGGCCCGGGCGCGCAGCTCGCCCGGGGTCTGCGGCCCGCGCAGGAACAGCAAGGTGACGATCGCCTTCGCCGGCGCATCGAGCTGGAGCCGGCGGTCGAGGTTGTGCGCCCAGCGATCGCTGCGCACGCCCGCGCTGCGCCACACCAGCACGTGCTCGGCGAGGCGGTCGAGCGCTGCGTGCACGTCACTCTCCGAGAGATGCATCACCGGCTCGCGGCTGGAGAGCTGGTTGCACGCGGCCAGCAGAGCGTTGACGGTGAGCGGGTAGTACTCCGGCGTGAGCTGCTGCTTCTCGAGCAGACAGCCGAGCACTCGGACCTCCACGGCGTCGAGCTGGCGGGGCAGGTTCACGGTCGCGCGCTCCGCCGCAGATGATAGCCGGTGCTGCGGCGGCGACCCAACTCGGCTGCGACGGCCTGCATCGAGGTGAAGAGGGGCGGAGGCAGGCTCCGCCCCTGCACCTTGGCGCCGAGCGGATACCTCAGTGCTTCTTCCGCAGGACGTTGAGCGCGCTGCCGGCCCTGAACCACCCGATCTGCTCGGCGTTGAGGGTGTGGCGGCACTGCAGCTCGTCCGTGCTGCCGTCGGCGTGCCGCAGCACCACCTTCACGGGCTTCCCCGGGGCGAGGTCGGCGAGCCCCAGGATGCTGACCGTGTCGCCCTCGCGGACCCTCTCGTAGTCGTTGGGGTCGAGCAGATGGAGCGGCAGCAACCCCTGCTTCTTGAGGTTGGTCTCGTGGATGCGGGCGAAGCTGCGGGCGATGATCGCGACGCCGCCGAGAAAGCGCGGCTCCATCGCCGCGTGCTCGCGCGACGAGCCTTCGCCGTAGTTCTCGTCGCCCACCGCCACCCAGGAAAGGCCACGGTTCTTGAGGTCGCGGGCGATCTTAGTGAACTCCATCACGTCGCCGGTGAGCGGGTGCTTGCCCTTCCCGGCGTCGCCGGAAAAGGCGTTGATGGCGCCGATGAACATGTTGTTGGAGATGTTGTCGAGGTGCCCACGGAAGCGCAGCCACGGGCCGGCCGGCGAGATGTGGTCGGTGGTGCACTTGCCCTTTGCCTTCATGATCACCGGCAAATCGACGTAGTCGTGGCCGTTCCACGGCGCGAACGGTTGGAGGAGCTGCAGTCGCTCCGACCCCGGCTTGACCTCGACGGCGACATGCTCTGGCTTCGCCGGCGGCGCCAGATACCCTTCGGCCTTGAACACGAACCCGCGCTCCGGCACCTCCGGCGCCGGCGGCGGCGGCGACAGACGGACCTTGCGACCGTTAACCGCTATCTCGTCGGCGATCGGGTTGACGTCGAGGGTGCCGGCCACCGAGTAGGCGACCACCACCTCCGGCGAGGCGATGAACGACAGCGTCGCCGGGTTGCCGTCGTTGCGCGCCGGGAAGTTACGGTTGAACGAGTTGACGATGGTGTTGGGGGTTCCCTTGGGGAACTCCTCGCGCTGCCACTGGCCGATGCACGGGCCGCAGGCGTTGGCGAGCACAATGGCGCCGAACTGGTTGAAGACGTCGAGCAGCCCGTCGCGCTCGATGGTGGCGTACACCTGCTCCGAGCCGGGCGTGATCAGGAGCGGCACGCTGGACTTGACCCCCATCGCCATCGCCTCGCGCGCGACGGAGGCGGCGCGCACGATGTCCTCGTACGACGAGTTGGTGCACGAGCCGACGAGGGTGGCCGAGATCTTCGCCGGGTAGCTGTTCTCCTTCACCGCCGCGGGGACCTGCGACAGCGGTCTCGCCAGGTCGGGAGTGTGCGGGCCGACGAGGTGCGGCTCGAGGGTGTCGAGATCGATGTGAACGACGCGGTGGAAGTACTTCTCGGGCTCGGCCTCGACCTCGGGGTCGGCGGTCAGCAGGTCGCGGTTGGCGTTGGCGAGATCGGCGATGGCGCCGCGGCGCGTCGCGCGCAGGTACACCTCCATGCGCGCGTCGTACGGGAACACCGACGTCGTGG
The DNA here is from genome assembly GCA_963725705.1 of uncultured Acidobacteriota bacterium. Lineage (GTDB taxonomy): Bacteria > Acidobacteriota > Thermoanaerobaculia > Thermoanaerobaculales > Thermoanaerobaculaceae > CAVRZJ01. The sequence goes on from CAVRZJ010000007.1 coordinate 239,187, forward strand.
CGCCGTGCTCGGCGCCCATGTTGGTGGTGGTCGCCTTGCCGGTGCACGAGATCGACGCACACCCCGGTCCGAAAAACTCGACCACCGCATTGGTGCCACCCTTGACCGTGAGGATGTCGAGCAGCTTGAGGATGACGTCCTTGGGCGCCGCCCACCCGGAGAGCTTGCCGGTGAGCTTGACGCCGATCAGTTTGGGCTGTAGCACCTCCCAGGGGAACCCCGACATCACGTCGACCGCGTCGGCCCCGCCGACCCCGGAGGCGAACATGCCGAGACCGCCGGCGTTGGGCGTGTGCGAGTCGGTGCCGATCATCATGCCGCCGGGGAACGCGTAGTTCTCCAACACGACTTGGTGGATGATGCCGGAACCGGGCTTCCAGAACCCGAGCCCGTAGCGCGCCGACCCCGACTGCAGGAACGCGTAGACCTCCTTGTTCGTCTCGATGGCGCGCTCGACGTCGCCGGCCGCTCCCGAGCGGGCGACGATCAGGTGGTCGCAGTGCACCGTCGTCGGCACCGCGGCGCGGTCCATACCGGCGAGCATGAACTGCAGCAGCGCCATCTGCGCGGTGGCGTCCTGCAGCGCCACCCGGTCGGGCCGCAGCTCCAGGTAGGCCTTGCCGGGATCGAGCTGGGCGTGCTCGATGTCCTCGAGGTGGCCGAAGAGGATCTTCTCCGCTAGCGTTAGGGGGCGACCGAGGCGCCTGCGCGCCACCTTGAGGCGGTCGCGCGTCCGGTCGTACACCGCCCTGACGAATTCGGGAGTGCTCTCGATGGCTGCCATGAAAGGCCTCCTTACGGGGGTAGTGGCAGCGGCAGCGCCGGGGCCGACGCTGCCGCGCGGCCGCAGTATACCGCTGCCAATCCATGGGGACCGGGCACCGGGGACCGGGCACCGGGGACCGGGCACCGTGAAGTTCGGTGCATGTGCCTCTCCCGGTTCCCGGTACCCGGTCCCCGGTTCCCGTGTGGGGGGGTGGTAGGATCAGGCATGCCACACCGGCTCACCGTGGCGGACATCATGAGCCGCGAGGTGATCACCCTCGCCGAGGACGACACGTTGTCGGACGCCCGCGCGTGTATGGAGCAGGGACGCGTCCGCCACCTGCCGGTGGTGCGCGACGGCAAGCTCGTCGGCCTGGTGACGCATCGTGACCTGTTGGCGGCGTCGTTCTCGGTGTTCGCTCAGGTCTCGCCACACGAGGAGCACCGCCTGTTCGCCCGGATTTCAGCGCGCGAGCTGATGCACGACGCCGTCACCGCGGGCCCCGGCATGCCGGTCCGCGAGGCCGCCAACCTTTTACTCTCCAACCAGTTCGGGTGCCTGCCCGTCGTCGACGAGGTCGGGCGCCTGGTCGGCATCGTCACCGAGGCCGACTTTCTCAACCTCGCCGTTCGGCTGCTCGACGCCATCCAGGCGTGACGCGAACCCGGCGGGCAGCCGTTGCGTTTGACTTCATGGAGGCCGCCATGCGCTTGCGAGTCGCCGCCTTGATCACCGTTCTCCTCCTGCCGCTGACCGCCTGCCACCGCCCGGCGGGGACCCGCACCAACCATCACGAGACGCGCTCGTTCGCGGCGGCCGCAGGCAAGCTGGTGCGACTCGACTTGCGCTCGCTCGACGCCAACGTCGAGGTGGTGACCGGCGAGTCGATCGACGTCGACGTCCGTCTCGAGGCCCACTCCAGCTCCCGCGCCGCGGCCCGGCGCTGGATCGAGCGCAACACGCCGGAGTACGACGACTCCCCGTCGCGCCTGGAAATCGGCGTCCCAAAGCGCAGCGGCGTGTCGGTCATCGGCTTCATCTCGACCGAGGGCACGGTCAAGCTCAAGCTGCCGGCACAATGCACGCTCGAGGTGCACACGTCCTCCGGCGACGTCCTCATCGAGGGGGTGAGCACTCTGTCGACGCCAGTCCGCGTCAAGACAACCTCGGGCGACGCGATCGTCCGCAGCGGCGTGAGGGAACTGCTCGTCGACACCACCTCCGGCGACGTCCTGGTGACCGAGGCCGGCCTGTCGGTGCTCGAGGCGAACACCACCTCGGGCAACGTGCAGCTCGACTCGGGCGCCGACAGGGCGGTGATCGAGACCTCGTCGGGCGACGTCACTCTCCGCAAGCTCGCCGGCGACCTCTCGACGATCTGCTCGTCCGGGGACGTCGAGGCACGCTGGACGCGGCTGCCGGCCGGCGCCACGGTCCGCGTCGAGACCACCTCCGGCGAGGTCACCTTGCGGCTGCCCCCCACGGTTCCGGTGACCGGAGAGCTGCGCACGGGGAGCGGCGAGATCCACTCGGACTTCCCGGGCGCCGGGGAACGCCGCGGCCGCCGCTTCACCCTCTCGGGGGCGGGCAGCGAGGCCGCGGCGGCGCCTGCCGGCGCCTCGCTGTCGGTCAAGACAACCTCCGGCGACATCACCGTCGCGAAGGCGAGGGTCGAGATCTAGCAGACCAATTCGCAGTCACCTCTCTTCCCCAGTCGGTTCCTCGCCGCCGGTCTTCCCTGGTCGGTTGCTCGCTGTCGGGTGCTGGCTGAGGCATGGGGGACGGGCGAGGCCCGCTACGGCCGCCGGTCGCGCTCGAAACCCGGCTGTTCGGATTTCCGTATATTATCCGAGATGATGAACGTGGCACACCATTCTCTGGATTCGTCGCGCTTCATCATCCCGGTGTGGCACGAGGGGCGGCGGCACGAGCGGCCGCTGCGTAGCGGCGTTCTGCTCACCATCGGCGTGGTCGTGGCGCTTGCCGGGACGCTCGGCTTCCTCCGCGAGGTCGGCGAGTTCCAGTCCCTCGACTTCGAGTGGACGCGGAGCGCCAGCGGGTTCATGGTCGTCGGCGTCATGCCGCGGTCCGGCGCCGCCCGCGCCGGGATCGCCTGGGGCGACACCGTCGTCGCCGTCGAGGGGGCGCCGGCGGCGGAGATCCGCAACCTCGAGAACACGCTGTACGCCCGCAACGTCTCGCGCCTCACGCTGGTCCGCGACGGCGGCCTGCGCGAAGTGCTCTACTACCCGCCCACCCCACAGATCGACGTCCGCTACCTCCTGGTGGCGTTCGCGGCGATGTTCACCCTGGTCGTGGCCGGGATCGTCTTCATCGGCTACCCGACGCCGCACGCCGGCCGGTTCCTCGCGCTCGCCGAGGCGCTGTTCGCCGCGGTAGTGATCCCGTCGCTGCAGCAGGGCGACGCGCTGTGGCAGTTTCTGCTGCTGCTGCGCGACTTCGGTCGCCTGGCGCTGCCGCCGCTGCTCGTGGTGTTCTTCGCGACGTTCCCGTTCCGCGTGCTCGCCACCCGCTGGCTGATGTTCGCCTTCGTACCGTCGCTGCTGGTCGCCGGCGCCCGCACCTGGCTCGCGGTGGGCGGGCTGGCGCCGGTCGTCGGCGACGTCCTGGTGCCGGAGGCGCTCGATGCGGCCACGGCGATCCTCGCCGTCGCCGGCGTCGTCCTCGCCGCCGGCCTCGCGATCACCGCGTACGTCGAGACGCGCGACGACCCGACGAAGCGGCGGCAGGTCGAATGGGTGGCGCTGGGCGCGGCGGCCGGTTTCGCGCCGTACCTGCTCCTCTCGCTGATCCCGCAGCTCGCGGGCGCCGAGCTCGAGGTGCTCACCTGGATCTCGCTGCTGCCGCTCACGCTGGTGCCTCTCGGCGTCGCCTCGTCGCTGCTCGAGTTCCGCCTCTGGGACCTCGAAGACATCACGCGCCAGGTGGTCGCCACCGGCACCGTCGTGCTGCTCGGCGGTGTCTGCTTCGCCCTGTTCAACGTCGCCATCACCCAGGCGGGCTTCCGCCTCGGCAACTGGCGCAACCTCGTCGCCGTCGGCGGCGGCGTCCTGCTCGTCGTTCTCGCCCTGCCGGCACGCCGCTGGCTCCTCGAGGGTCTCGAACACCTGCAGTACCGCGAGCGCCTCGAGGCGCGGCGCGCGCTCACCACCTTCGCCGAGGAAGCGAGCGTCCATCACGACCCGGAAGAGCTGCTCGCGCGGCTCGCGCAGCGGCTCCGCGACGCGCTGGCCGTCGATCAGGTCGTCACCTACCTCGCGCGTGGCGAGCGGCTGACCCCGTCGCCGCCCCAGCCCGGTCTGCCGGACCTGGCCGCCGCCGAGGTGCGCGGCCCGTACCCCTGCGAGGCCGAGCAGGGGCTGCGCGAGCGCGGCCTGTGGCACCGCTTCCCGCTCGAGCGCGAGGGGCGCCTGGTCGGCGTGGTCTACTGCAGCCGCCGCCACGGCGAGCTGCCGCTCGGCCACGGCGAGCGCCGGCTGGTGGGGGTGCTGGTGGCGCAGGCCGCCCTGGCGCTCGAGAACACGCTGCTGCTCCACGACCTCCGCCGCCAGGTGGAGGAGCACCGTCTGCTCGAGGGGTATCTCGAACGGGTGTTCCAGTCCTCGGCCGCCGCGCTGCTCATCTGCGATGGCCAGGGTCGCATCCAGCGAACCAACGAGCGCGCCGTGGCGCTGCTGCAGCGCGACGCCGGGGCGCTCTCCGGCGGCCAGCTCGGCACCTTCGTCGAGCTCCCGGCCGAGTGGGGCGAGCAGCTCCCGCACGACCTCGCCAGCGTGCCGGTGCGCTTCGCCGGCGGTGACGAGCGGGTCGGTCTGCTGTCCATCTCGGCGCTCGAGAGCGAGCCGGGCCGCTTCGACGGCCGCGTGGTCGCCCTCGACGACATCTCCGAGCAGCTCCGCATGGAGCAGCGGCTGGCGCAGCAGGAGCGGCTGGCGGCGCTCGGCCGGTTGGCGGCCGGTCTGGCCCACGAGGTCAACACGCCGGTGACCGGAATCGCTTCGTATGCTCAGCTCCTCAAGGAGCTCACGGCGCCGGGCGACCCGCGCGCGCCGCTGGTCGAGAAGCTCGAGGAGCAAGCGTTTCGCGTGGCGCGCATCGTCACCAACCTGATGGAGCTCGCCCGCCCCACCGGCTTCGAGCGTCAGCTCGTCGACGTCGCCGCGGTGGCCCGCGAGGAGGCGGTCCGGGTCCGCACCGACGCCGAGCGGAGCGGCATCGCGGTGCACTGCGGCGCCGCCGTCGAGGCCACGGTCAACGGCAACCGCGTGCAGCTCGAGCTGGTGATGCACAACCTGCTGCGCAACGCCCTTCAGGCCACCCCGCGCGGCGGTCGCGTCGACGTGGCCGTGAGCAGCGGCGGCGGCGCCGTGATCGTCGACGTCACCGATAGCGGACCGGGCATCCCGCCCGACCTCGTTGACCGGGTGTTCGAGCCGTTCGTCACCTCGCGCCAAGGGCGCGGCGGCACCGGCCTCGGGCTCGCCATCACCCGCGACATCGTGCAGGCGCACGGCGGCACCATCGCGGTCGCCCGCAGCACCGCCGAGGGGACGGTGCTGCGGGTCGAGCTGCCAGCCGCCGGGAGGAACGCATGAAGATCCTGATTCTCGACGACGAGCCAGTGCTTCAGGATGTCCTCGGCACGCTGCTGCGGCGAGAGGGGTTCCAGGTCGTCCAGGCGACCACCGCCGCAGACGGTTTGCGGGTCGCCGAGGAGCAGGACATCGACCTCGTCCTGCTCGACCTCATGCTCCCGGACCGCGCCGGGCTCGACGTGCTCAAGGACCTCAAGGCGCGCGACCCGGAGGTCGTGGTCGTCGTCATCACCGCCTACTCATCGGTCGAGACGGCGATCGCGGCGATGCGGCAGGGTGCGTTCCACTACATCCCCAAGCCATTCAAGAACCAGGAGGTGGTGCTCACCGTCCGCAAGGCGCTCGAGCAGCGACGGCTGCGCAAGGAAATTCTCGACATCAAGGGCAAGCTCGAGGGCCTGAAGAACCTGGTGTGGCGCAGCGAGGCGATGGAGAGGGTGATGGAGCTGGTGCGTCGCGCCGCCCCGTCGCGCTCGAACATCCTGCTGACCGGCGAGTCCGGCACCGGCAAGGAGCTGCTCGCCCGCGCGATCCACCACCTGTCGCCGCGCGCCACCGAGTCGTTCGTCGTCGTCAACACCGGGTCGGTGCCCATCGACCTGCTCGAGTCGACGCTGTTCGGTCACGTCCGCGGCGCGTTCACCGGCGCGGTCGCGACCAAGCGCGGCCTCTTCGAGGTCGCGGACAGCGGCACGATCTTCCTCGACGAGATCGGCACCATCCCCCCGCAGACCCAGGCGAAGCTGCTGCGCGTCATCCAGGAGCGCGAGTTCATCCCGGTCGGCGGCGAGGAGACCATGCGCGTCGACGTCCGCATCATCGCCGCCACTAACGCCGACCTGACGCGCATGGTCGCCGACGGTTCGTTCCGCGAGGACCTCTACTACCGGCTCAACGTGATCACCATCGAGTTGCCGCCGCTGCGCCACCGCCCCGAGGACATCCCGGCACTCGCGGCGTTCTTCCTGCGCCGCTACTCCCAGGAGAACGGCAAGCCGGGGATCGTGTTCTCGCCACAGACGCTCGACGTGCTCACCGCCTACCACTGGCCGGGCAACGTGCGCCAGCTCGAGAACGTGATCGAGCGCGGCGTCGTGCTGTGCCAGGGCGAGACGTTCGACCTCGACCTGCTCTCCGGCGAGGTGCTGACGCCGCAGGCGATGCCGCCGGCGCACGTGCCGGGCGAGGGCGTCGACCTGCGCGAGGCGGTCAACCAGTACACCCGCGCGCTCATCGAGGCCTCGCTCGCCCGCTGCGGCGGCGTCCAGAGGCGCGCCGCGGCGATGCTCAAGGTCCGCCCGTCGACGCTCAACGAGATGATCCGCCGCCTGGGGATCGCCCCGGCGGAAGAGTAGAGGCACGTTAGCCTCCGAACCCTGATGACCGCGAAAGAAGCAGGCAACGCGTTCGCGCGCCTGAGCGCACTGCAGGCCCACCAAGCCAATCCGCGCCGCTCCCCCGAGCGGCGCGCGCGTGCCAGGGGTAACGATTCGCCAGCGACCCGCCGAAAGGGCCGAAACCGCCAGAGCCTGTCGTGCCAACCATCACGGCAGCGAGCGGCTAATCGTTAGCCCTGGCAACGTCGACCGCCACTCCCTGATTTGCCGGGAAGCAAGCGGCTCGGCCGTCCCTACCCCCTGACGATCGTCCTTGCCAAACGTGAGGTTTCGACCGAGATTAGTGGCGATTGAGCGATGATGAGTCTCGACGAAGTCGCAAAGTGAACCGTGGGATATTGCGAAAGAAGTCGTGCATGCGCCACACGCACACACACGGGCTTTCTATCCATAGGCTTATAGCACTGGCCCTCGTCGGCGCGCTCGACCGGATGACGGGCATACCGAACCTGTACAGCCCAAAGCCACCTCTCGGCTGGGGGCGGCTCGACCTCGACAGCCTATTCCAGACAACAGTGAGGAGTCGCCATGAACATCAACAGCGCGCGGTGGATACTTGCAGCGGCGAGTCTCGTGTTGCTCACCAGCAACGCTGCGGCGGAAACGTACGTGATTCCCGTGGTCGTGCCGGGCGTGGCAGGGAAGAACGGCAGCTACTGGGAAACCGAGGTGCGGATCATCCGACTCTCGGCGGTAGACCCCGTGACCGTCCGGAGGTCCTGGGTCGCTCTCCCCGGTGGCGGCTTCGTCGACAACCTCGCGACGGCGCCGACCTGGGTGATTCAGAGCCCAAACGAGCCTCCGAAGCTCGTGGACATGCTGATCCTCACGGGAGAGCAGCTTCTCGCCGGCGTTTCGGCGACGCACGCCGCGGTCGGGCTCGACATCGAAGGCGAGGCCCTGGTGCACTGGCGGTCGGCCAACACCGAGGGTCAGGAGAGGTTGCCGCACGATAGGCCGCTCGAGGAGGCCTGCTGCTGGCCGGGCAGCGGTCAGTTTGGCGCGGCCCTGACGACGCCCCTGCGGGGGGGAAGCACGATACCGTGGGTCACCTCGGGCAGAGGCGTCTTCCGCACGAACTTGGGCCTGATCAACCCGACCGGGACCACTGCACGGTTTCAGGAGGTGCGCATAGCCCCGCTCCTAACATCCCTGGTAGCCCCGCACCTTACATCTCTGAGCACCCCGGTACCTACTGGGCTGTCGACTGGTGCTCGGAGATTTTCGAATTTGCGGTACCGCCGTGGGGCTGGCGACAGATCGACGATGTTTTCTCCGTCTTCTTGGCCGCCATGCCGGATCCTCTGCCCCGAGCTGCATCTCCTGAGGTGAAGCCGGCCTTCATTGCTGTCTCACCGGTCGCTGACGCTGACTACTTCGCCTATCGCGTCGGTGCTCTACTCTCCCCGGAACGACCCTGAGTTTGTTCCGGCCGTCAATGTGACCGTCGACGGACTGGTGCCGTGGCCACAGGAGTGATCGCTGGGAAGGGATCAAGGGGTGCCGCGTCGCCGGCGCGGCACCCCAACGCGACCGCCACGTCCCTGAGTCGTCGGGAAACACGCAGCTCACGCGGTGGCGCGCCTGAGCGCACTGCAGGCCCACCAAGCCACTCCGCGCCGCTCCCCCGAGCGGCGCGCGCGTGCCACCTCCGACAATTTTTCAGCGACCGACCGCGACCCGGCAGAGCGGAGTCATCCCCGTAGCGCCCCGGTCAGGCAGGAAGCCGAAAAAATGTCCGAGGTGGCAACGACGACCGCCAATCGGCCATCCGCCGCCAAACCGCGAGAGGGCGGAGACAAGCTCCGCCCCTACTCCTTCTCCGCCTTCGGTGTGACTGCGGGCACGGCCGTTGCCGCCGGCTTCACGGTCGGCGCCGGCGTCGGCGTCGGCTTGGGCTTGACCAGCGACGGGACGTCGGCCAGCAACTCCTTGACCTTGGCGCCGTCGACCGCGAGCGCCCCGGCACGACCGGGGACCACCGCGATCGCCTCGGCGTCGGTCCCGCCGGCGTAGAACGTCGCCTCGACCGCGGCGCCATCCTCGACCGCGATCTTGACGTGGCCGTTCGCCGCACCGGTCGGCTTCGGCCGATCGAAGGCGGCGACGGTCAGGTCGCCGACCGTGTTGAGCCGCCGCGACACCGCGTCGGCGTCGACCTCGACGTTGCCGGCCTTCCAGATGCCGTCCTTGCGCTCGAGGCTCGCCTTGTCCTTGCCGGCCTCGAGGTCGAGCGTGCTGGCGGCCCAGGTGTCGAGCCGCACCAGCTTCTTCGAGCGCCACTCTGCGATGGCCGTGGTGGCCTTCCCTGCAGCGGTTGCTTCCACCCAGTAGACGCGGTCACCGCGCTTGCAGGCGCGCTGCTTCGACCCGTCCTTGTCGCGCTCGCTGCCGAAGGCGAGTTGGACCGGCGGCTTGTTGTCCTTGCGCACGACGGTGATCTCGAGCTGCGGCGGCTCGAGGCCGAGCGCCTTGAGGTCGCCCGGCGCATCCACGAACTCCTTGATCTGCGCCGCCGAGAGGTCGGAGAGGACACCGTCGGCCTTCTCGCGCTCCGCGAGGTCGGCGATCGGCTCGGTCAGCGTCCAGACGCCCGCCGCCTGCGCCAGCGCGACCCTCCCGGCTGCGTCCTTCACGGTGAGCGAGGCGACGTCGGTGGAGTACACCTGGGCGAGCTGGGTGGAGCGCCAGCCGGCGAGGTCCTTCTCGATGTCGGACGCGATGTACTTGTTGACGACGAACACCGAGTCCTTGCCGGTCTGCGCCGCGCGGGTGCTGCCGAGCGGCATCTCGGCGCCGAGGGCGAGCTTGCTCTCGACGCCCTTGTCGTCGGCGAAGGCGACCGCCATCTCCGGCTTCTCGAGCCCGTAGTCGGCGAGCTTGACGTCCTTCGCCGCCAGCGTGCGGTCCGCCTTGAGCCCGGCGAGCGACGACAGCAGGCTGGTGACCGCGCCGCCGTTGGCCTCGTCGGCGATCGGCGCGACCAGCCTCCAGACGTCGCTTTCCTTCTTGAGCTCGAAGCGGCCCTTCGGGTTGGTGATGACGATTCGCTGGACTTTGGCCTGGTCCATCGTCGGAAACAGCTTGTCCTGCCGCTGCTTGAGCTCGTCGGTGGTCGGCCCGTGCCGCTCCACGAAATAGATGTACGCGCCGAGTGCGAGCACCACGGCCAGGAGCGCTATGAGTCTGCCAGCACGCATCGTCGCCCCCTACCGGCGACGGCGCCACCACACGGCGGCGCCGAGCACCATCGCCAGCGCCGGGCAGGCCGACCAGCGAGATCAGCGTGATGGCCCGCATCTGGCCGCGCGACAGGAAGAGCTGGACCTGCTCCGGCGCGCGCGGCGCGATGCCCAGCGACTGCTCGCGCTTGGCCAGCCAGTTGACCGAGTTCAGGCCGAGGTTGAGGTTGCCGGCGTTGGCGAGCTGGCCGTTGGCGATGAAGTACGAGTTGCCGTACGCCACCAGCCGCCAGCCGTTCTCCTTGTCCTTCTCCGACTCCGCAGCGACGCCGAGCGACACCGGCCCCTGCGTGTCGGTGGCGTCCTTCTTGATTTCCTTGCGCGCCGCGATGGCGGCGAGGTCGCGTTCGCCCCACCCTCCCGCCGAGGTCACGAGGAGCTGGGTCGACGTCGCCCCTTCGGCGGTCGCGGTGGTCACCGAGCGGGCCACCGGCAGCACCACGGCCATTCCCTTGAGGCCGTCGACCACCGGGTGGCTGCGGAAGTCGTTGGCGAACACGGTCGACAGGTCGACGAACGGCAGCGCGTTGTTGGGGTCGATGACGAGGTCGTCGCCGTACTGCACGCCGTACGCCTTGACCAGGTCCTCGAGCCCCGTCGGACGCGCCTGGGCGCCGAGCACCGGGTCGAGCATGAACAGCACGCGGCCGCCCTTGTCGAGGTACGCCTTGACGGCCGTGCGCTCGAGGTCGGAAAACGGCGCGCGCGGGCCGGCGATCACCAGCAGGTCGCAGTCGGCCGGCACCTCGCCCTTGAGCAGGGTGGCGGTCTGCGCGTCGAGGTTGTCGCGCTTGAGCCCCTCCTTGAACTGCGAGAGGCCGTCCGGCGCCGCGCCGTCGAGCTCGTGCTCGCCGTGGCCGGTCGAGAAGTAGATCTTCGGCTGCTTCGGGTTGACCACCCCGAGGATCGCGGCGGTGAACTGCTCCTCGCCCTTGAACCCCTTCATCTTCGGCTGCTGCCCGTACTGCATGCCGGAGTAGTCGTACTCGGCGAGCTGGTCGGAGGTAACGTACTTCTTGCGGTCGCCGGCGGCGAACACCACCGTGTTGGCGGCCGAGACGGCGAAGTCCTGGGCGAGCTGACGGGTGCGCAGCGGGTCGCGCTCGGGGTCGATGAACTCGACCTTGAGCTTCGGCGACTTGGCCTGATAGCGCTGCAGCAGCTCCTTGACCTCGGTGAACAGCGGCGTCGACGGGGTCATGAAGACGATCACGCTGACGTCGCTGCTGACGCCCTTGAGCACGTTGAGGGTCTTGTCAGAGAGCGAGTAGATCTGTGACTTCGTCCAGTCGCCGCGCGAGTAGTGGCGGAAGCTGAGCCAGTTGACCATCCCGGTGAGAGCGACCGCCAGGATGATCGCGACGGTGGCCGTAGAGGCGGTGACGACGGTTTCCTTCTTCATCGCTCACCTCCACTTCTTGGCCTCGAGGGCCTTGGTCGCGAGGAAGAGGAACAGGCCGGCGAGGCTGAGGTCGTAGACGACGTGGCGGGTGTCGACGAGGCCCTTCGAGAAGTCGTCCATATGGTCCCAGAGGTTCATGTAGCCGAGCGCACCCTTGAGCGCCGGCGCGGTGGCGAGCTGCTCGAGCAGACCGATCGAGAACAGCACCACCAGCACCGCGAACGCGAAGATCGCGGCGACGATCTGGTTGCGGGTGAGCGCGGAGGTCAGCAGCCCGACAGCGGTGAACAGCACGCCGAGCAGTGCGATGCCGAGGTACCCGGCGGCCACCGGGTAGGGGTCGATGCTCGAGTAGCTCGCGAGGATGATCACGTAGACCACCGTCGGGAGCCAGAGGAACAGGTAGAAGATGAAGGCGGCGATGAACTTCGCGATCACCACCTGGGCCTCGCTCACCGGCGCGGTGAGCAGCACCTCGAGGGTGCCGGTGCGCCGTTCCTCGGCGAGCAGCCGCATGGTGATCACCGGCACCACGAACAGCAGGAACAGCCAGAAGAAGATGGTGCCGCCGAACATCAGCTTGAGCGGCGCCATCGCCTGCGTGCGCGGGTCGTTGAGGAAGCTGGTGATCAGCCAGAACACGTAGCCGTTGAAGAACAGGAACGCGGTCAACACCACGTAGGCGAGCGGCGACGAGAAGTACGCCACCAGCTCGCGCTGGACGAGCGCCAGGCTCTTACGCATGGGCCACCTCCTCGGCGACGTCGTGCTCGGCGGCGTCGCGCGTGGTCAACCGCAGGAAGGTGTCCTCGAGCGACGGCGCCGTCTGGCTCAGCTCCAGCAGCACCCACCCCTTCTCGACCGCGAGGGAGAAGACGGCGCGGCGCAGGTCGGCGCCGCCGTCCACCGAGACGTGGAAGCGACCGCCGCCGGCGGCGCGCACCGCGCTGGCGCCGGGCAGCCTCTCGAGCGCCGCGCGCGCCTCGCCCTCCGGGGCCTCGAGCTGGGTGACGACCTCGGCGGCGCCGGCAAACCCGTGCCGGAGCTGCTCCGGCGTGCCGTCGGCGACCAGCTTGCCGTCGTCGATGATCAGCACCCGCCGACACACCTGCTCGACCTCGGGGAGGATGTGCGTCGAGAGGATCACCGTGTGGTCCCTCCCCAGCTCGACGATCAGCTCGCGGATCTTGACGATCTGACGCGGGTCGAGGCCGACGGTCGGCTCGTCGAGGATCAGCACCGGCGGCTTGTGCACCAGCGTGGCGGCGAGGCCGACGCGCTGCCGGTAGCCCTTCGACAGCGTGCCGATCAACTGGCGGCGCACGTCGCCGATCATCGTGCGCTCGCACGTCTCGTCGACCCGAGCGGCGACGTCCTTGCCCGGCACGCCCTCGATGGCGGCGCGGAAGCGCAGATATTCCTCCACCCGCATCTCGGGGTAGAGCGCCACGTTCTCGGGCAGGTAGCCGATGCGGGCCCGCACCCCGAGAGGGTCGCGTGCCAGGTCGATCCCGGCGACACGGATGCTGCCGGAGGTCGCCGGCAGGAAGCCGGTGATCATCCGCATCGTGGTGGTCTTGCCGGCGCCGTTGGGGCCGAGGAACCCGAGCACCTCGCCCTCCGGCACGAAGAAGGACACGTTCGCGACCGCGTCGCGGTCAACGAAGCGTTTCGTCAGAGCTTCGACCTCGATCAAGCGTCACCTCCTGTCACACCTGCACGACAAGCTCCCCGCCGGCGAGCTCGCACCCGTCAGGGCAAAGGGCTTCGGTTCCCGTAAAGCAAGCGCCTTGCCAGTCTGCACACCGCTAGGAGCATTGGCGAACGCACTGCTGACGCGACGGCGCGCCAGGATGACACAAGAGAAGCGTCTGCCCCCTAGCGGTTCATGAGCATCAGCATGATGGCCTTCTGCACGTGCAGGCGGTTTTCCGCCTCGTCGAAGACCACGGACCGCGGGCCGTCGACCACGTCGGCGTGCACCTCTTCGCCGCGGTGGCACGGCAGGCAATGCATGAAGATCGCGTCGGCATCGGCGAGCCGCATCAGCTCCGGGCTCACCTGGTACCCCGCGAACGCCTGCAGCCGCACCGCCGCCTCGGCCTCCTGGCCCATCGAGGCGAAGACGTCGGTGTAGACCACGTTGGCGCCTTTCACTGCGTCCTGCGGCGCCGCGACGACCTCGAGCGTGGTGCCGGCCGCACGATGATCGGCCTGCGCCAGCTCGACGATCTCCGGGTTCGGGCGGTACCCCTCGGGGGTGGCCACGCGCACGCTCATGTCGACCTTGGCGCCGCCGAACATCAGCGAGTGGCACATGTTGTTGCCGTCGCCGACGTAGGCCAGCGTCAGCCCCTTGGTCCGCCCGAGCTTCTCGCGCACCGTGAAGTAATCGGCGAGCGCCTGGCACGGGTGCAGCAGGTCGGTGAGGCCGTTGATCACCGGGACCGAGGCGTGCTTCGCGAGTTCGGTGACGGTCGCATGGGCGAAGGTGCGGGCCATGATCCCGTCCACGTAGCGCGAGAGCACCTTGGCGGTGTCGGAGATCGGCTCACCGCGGCCGATCTGGATGTCGCGCGACGAGAGGAACGTCGCCAGGCCGCCGAGCTGGTACATGCCGACCTCGAACGACACGCGGGTGCGGGTCGACGACTTCTCGAAGATCATCGCCAGCGTCTGCCCGGCGAGGGCGTTGCGGTAACGCTCCGGCCGCGCCTTGACGTTGGTGGCGACCTGGAACAGCGCCTCGACATCCTCGGCCGAGAGGTCGTGGATGGAGATGAGATCCTTGTGCCGCTGCCACGGGCTCTTGAACACCTACGCCTCCTTGCGGTCCGCGACGAGGTAGGTCCCCGCCGCGCGCTCCAGGGCGTCCTTGAGATGCTCCGCGTCGGTGATCAGCACCTCCTTGCCGGTCTTCTCGACGAAGGCGAGCGCCGCGCGGATCTTCGGTCCCATCGACCCCGGCGGGAACTGATTGTGCTCGAGCATCTCCTTCGCTCGGCTCGCCGTGATCTCCGGCAGCCAGCGCTGGTTCGGACGGCCGTAGTGCTCGGCCACCTGCGGCACCTGGGTGAGGATGATGAACAGCTCGGCATCGAGCTCCTGCGCGAGCAGCGACGCGGTGTAGTCCTTGTCGATCACCGCCTCGACGCCGCGGAAGTAGCCGCCGACGTCCTGGTACACCGGGATGCCGCCACCGCCGGCGGCCACCACCACCGCGCCCGAGGCGACGAGCTGCTTCACCGCCTCGATGTCGAGGATGCGCTTGGGTGGCGGCGAGGCGACCACCTTGCGCCAGCCGCGGCCGGCGTCCTCGACCATCTGCCACCCCTGCTCCTGCATCAGCAAATTGGCGCGGTAGGCGGTGAAGTACGGGCCGACCGGCTTGGACGGGTTCTCGAAGGCCGGGTCGTCGCGGGCAATCTCCACCTCGGAGAGCACGGTGACGACCGGCTTCGCGAGCTGCTCCTCGTTGAGGCGGTTGCGGAGCTGGTTCTCCAGCATGAAACCCATCGAGCCCATCGTCTGCGCCACGCACACGTCGAGGCTCTGCGGCGGGATCTTGGTGATCGCCTCCTCGACCTGGATCATGATGTTGCCCACCTGCGGGCCGTTGCCGTGGACGATCACCAGCTCGAACCCGCGGTGGATGATCTCGACCAGCCAGCGCGTCGCCTTCCAGGCGAGGGTGAACTGCTCCTCCTGCGTGCCGTGATCCTGCGGGCGCAGCAAGGCGTTGCCACCGAAGGCGATGACCGCCACCGGCCGGTGCTTCTCCGTGCCGCTCACTGTTTCCTCCGGCCCGCCAGGGAGTGCCCGGCAGGGGCGCGATTGTCCCGCCCGGTCACAAGCAAGTCAAGTAAAGGCAGGGGACCGGGAACCGGGCACCGGGGACCGGGCAAGAGAGAGGCAGTCAGCCTGCTCGCGCGCCTGAGCGCGGTGGTGCGGCCACCAACCCACTCCGCGCCGCTCCCCGAGCGGCGCGCGTGTGCCGGGTATGACGTTTTGCAGCGACTCTCCGCGCGCCGCACATGGCCGTGCACCTGCGTAAGCACACAGACATGCACTGAGCCGCAAAATGTCTTACCCGGCAACGACCGTCGCCAATCTCAGATGAAGAGTCACTTCGTCCGTCTCCAATCCCAGGGGAAGGTGTCACAATGTCCGCATGGACCGCTTCGTACACCCCCTCACCGGGCGCTACGCGTCGCGCGCCATGCAGCAGTTGTGGTCGCCGCAGGCGAAGTTCGGGCTCTGGCGGCGGCTCTGGCTGGCGCTGATGCAGGCCGAGCGGGAGCTCGGCGTCGCCATCCCCGCCGAGGCCGTCGCCCAGCTCGCCGCCCACCTCGACCCCACTGCCGCGGAGCTGGCGCGCGCCGACGAGCTGGAGCGCGAGACCCGCCACGACGTCATGGCGCACGTGCGCGCGCTCGCCGAGGTCGCGCCCGCGGCCGGGCCATGGCTACACCTCGGCGCCACCTCGTGCTACGTCACCGACAACGCCGACCTGGTCACGCTGCGCGCCGCCAGCGCGCTCGTGGTCGACCGGCACCGGCGCCGTGGTGCGCGCCCTGACGGAGTTCGCCCGCCGGCACCGTGACCTCGCCTGTCTCGGCCATACCCACTTCCAGCCGGCGCAGCCGACCACGGTCGGCAAGCGCGCGACGTTGTGGATCGCCGACCTGCTGCTCGACCTCGAGCGGCTGGAGTTCGAGAGCTTCCGGCTGCTGCTGCGCGGCGCCAAGGGCACCACCGGCACGCAGGCGTCGTTCCTCCAACTGCTCGGCGATCACGCCAAGGTGCGCGAGCTGGATCGCCGGATCGCCGCCGCGATGGGGTTCCCGGGGAGTTACGCGGTGACCGGGCAGACCTCGCCGCGCAAGCCCGAGACATACCTGCTCGGCTGCCTGTCCGGCGTGGCGCAGTCCGCGTACAAGTTCGCCACCGACATCCGCCTGTTGTCGCGGCTGAAGGAGCTCGACGAGCCGGTCGGAGAGCGGTCAGGTCGGCTCCTCGGCGATGCCGTACAAGCGCAACCCGATGCGCTGCGAGCGCATCTGCGCGCTCTCCCGCTACGCCATCGGCCTGGAGCCCAACGCCGCCTGGACCGCGGCCTCGCAGTGGCTGGAGCGCACGCTCGACGACTCGGCCAATCGCCGCCTGGTCCTTCCCGAGGCGTACCTGGCGACCGACGCGATCCTGCTGCTGTGGCGCTCGGTCGCCGCCGGCCTGACGGTGTACCCCGCCATGGTGCGGCGCAACCTCGACGAGGAGTTGCCGTTCATGGCTGCCGAGACCGTGCTGCTCGCCGCCGCAGCGCGGGGCGGCGACCGCCAGATCCTGCACGAGCGGCTGCGCGTGCTCGCGCGCGAGGCGGCACGCCGGGTCAAGGAGGAGGGCGACGCCAACCCGCTGCTCGACATGATCGCCGCCGACGGCGCCTTCGGTCTCGACCGGGCGGCGCTCGGCGAGTTGCTGACCGCGTCGAGCTTCGTCGGCCGCGCGCCCGAGCAGGTCGACGATTTCCTCGCTGAGGTGGTCGAGCCGTGGCTCGCCGCGCACCCGGCCGCCGCGGAGCACGAGGAGCCGCAGGTTTGAGACCCGCCCTCCCACCCCGGGCACCGGGCACCGGGCACCGGGTACCGGCCCCCTCCCGCCCCAGCCGCCGTCGTCGGAGGGTACTGCTCCGGTTGAGCTGGAAGGCCGCGGCCGTGATCGTCCTTGCCGCGTGCGCCAGCGGCAGGCACGTGGCGGCGCCCGCGAGTGGCACCGGCCACGCCGAGGAAGGGCTGGCGTCGTGGTACGGCGAGCCGTATCACGGGCGGCCGACGGCATCGGGGCCGCGGTACGATATGAACGAGATGACGGCGGCCCATCGCACCCTCCCGTTCGGGACGCTGGTCCGGGTGACCAACCTCGACAACGGCAAGCGGGCCACCGTCCTGATCAACGACCGCGGCCCGTTCGTCGCCGGTCGGATCATCGACCTCTCGCGGGCGGCCGCGGATGCGCTCGACAGCGTCGGGCCGGGCGTTGTCCCGGTGCGGCTCGAGGTGGTCCGACAGGGCGACGGGATGCTCTCCGCGCCGTGCTGGGAGGTTCAGGTCGGCGCCTTCGCCAGGGAAGAGAACGCCAGCCGCGCCAAGGCGAATCTCGAGGGCAAGGGGTTTTCCGTGCGCCTGGCCCCGGCCGGCGGCGGCCTGACGCGGGTGCGTGCCGCCGCCGTGGGCAACCACGAGCGCGCCGTCGCGGCGGCAGGGCGGCTGGCCGGCGAGTATCCCGGCGCGGTCCCGGTCCCCTGCGGGGGCTGGTCGTGAGGCGGCTGGCGGCGGCGCTGCTGGCGCTCGCTGCCGCGGTCGCCGGGTCCGCGGAGGAGCTCCCGGCGGTCAACGTCGACCGCCTGCCCACGACCCTCTCCGGCGACTGGCTGTTCCGCACCGGGCACGACCCCGCCTGGGCGAGCCCGTTCCGCGAGCGGCGCAGTTGGTATCGGATCCACGTCCCGGGCGCCTGGGAGCGCAACGGCTACCCCGGCTACAACGGCCACGCCTGGTACCGCGTGCAACTGGTGATCAACTCGCAGCTCAGCAGCGAGGAGCTGGGGATCGACCTCGGCATGATCGGCGATGCCGACGAGGTGTTCCTCAACGGGCGCCGGATCGGCGCCACCGGCGCGTCGCCGCCGCGCTTCAGCAAGGCGACGCTGGCTCGCCGCTTCTACCCGCTGCCGCGCGAAGCGATCCGCTTCGGCGAGCACAACGAGCTGGCGATCCACGTGTACAACGGCGCGCGCTTCGGCGGTCTGCTCGGACCGGCGCCCCGCATCGAGCGCTGGGACCGACTGCTCCGCTTCATGGTGCTGCGCGACCTCCTCGACTTCAGCTTCGCCACCCTTCTGTTCACGCTCGCCCTCTTCCACCTCGCGCTGTTCCTCACCCAGCGAGACGCCCTGGAGCATGCCACCTTCGCGGCATTCCTGCTCGCGACGAGCCTGCACTTCCTCACCTACGCGACGTGGGGCCCGGCGCAACTGATCGGTCACTCGGCGAACTTCCGCCTCAACGTCGCCACCCTGCTGGCGGCGATCGCGCTGTTCCCGCCGACGCTGTACCGGATCGCGCACCGTCACGTGCCGCTGCCGCTCGTCGGCATTCAGACGGTGCTCGCGCTCGGTGCGGTGTTCGCGGCCGTCTGGCGCGACGAAGGGGACCTCTACCTCTGGGTCTACCTCGGCGAGGCGGCGGCGGTCGCGGTCGCCGCGCTGATGCTCGGCATCCTCGGCGCCCTCGCCCGGCAGCGTCACCCCTGGGCGCGCCGGCTGCTCTACGCCACCATCGCCCTGCTGCTCGTCGTCCTCGTCGACATCCTCGTCGACACCGGCGTGCTGCCGCGCACCGGCGTTACGGTCGGCGAGCTTTATTCCCCGTTCGCGCTGGTGCCGTTCGCGCTGCTGTTCTCGCTGGCGCTGGCGTTCACCTGGGTCGAACGGCGGTGGGGCGAGCCGATGGACTTCGCAACCGGGCTGATCTCCCGCGACCGTTTCCTGACCCGCCTGCGCGACGAGCTGACCCGTTCGCGGCGCACCGGCTCGCCGGCCGCGGCGGCGCTGCTGCGCATCGAGGTGCCCGAGCGCACGCGGGAGCGCGATCAGACCCTCCTCGTCGCGATCGAGGCGTTGCGGCGCGCGTTGCGGCAGATCGACCTGCTGGCGCGCTACGACAACGAGACGCTCGCCGTGCTGCTGGCGGAAACCGAGGAACGCGGCGCCATCGCGACGCTGGAGCGCTTGCGCCACACCATCGCCGAGGGCTTGCAGGGCACGCAGGCGCGGGTGCGCACGACCGCCGGCGTCGTGCAGTACCGCCCGGGCCGGCACACCGACGCCGAGGAGCTGCTCGCCGAGGCCGAGGCCGCGCTCTACGCGGCGCTCTCGGAGGGCGGCGACTGCACAACGACCGCGCCGTGAGCCATTCGGCTCGCTGAACGCGGCGACGGGAAACCGAACAGAGGGCCGCTGCGTAGGCTAGCCGTGGCACGTTGGATCGGGCACGCCGTTTGCTCATACTTGTGACCGGCAGTACAATCGTCGCGCCGTGACGGACCCGCATTGGTGCGGGTTACCCCCGAAGGCAGCGACACATGGTGGTCGGCGAGCGGGCGCTCGGCATCGTCGGGTTTCCCCGCGCAAGCCACCACACGGAAAGGGAGGGAAGTGATGAAGCGCTACGTGGTTCTCTTCGTACTGGCCTTCGCCGTGGCCTCGCTGGCCATAGCTGGCACGACCGGCCGCCTCACCGGCACGGTCCGCGACGACCAGGGGCAGCCCCTGCCGGGCGCGACCGTGACGATCGCCTCGCCGACCGAGATCGGCGGCGCCAAGGTTGAGGTCTCCGACGCCGACGGCAACTTTCAGTTTCCGGCGCTGACCCCCGGTATCTACTCGGTCAAGATCGAGCTGTCCGGGTTCGTCACCCAGGAGCGCAACGAGGTGCAGGTGCGCCTCGACCGCGCCACGGAGCTCAACGTCACCCTGCCTCTCGGCAAGTTCGCCGAGGAGGTGACGGTGGTCGCCGAGACCCCGGTGGTCGACCCGACCCAGGTCTCGACCTCGCAGACGTTCACGCCCGACTTCCTGAAGGGTGTGGCGGTGACCGCGGGGCGGCGTGGTTACCAGAGCGTGCTGGACATGGCGGCCGGCACGGTCGATGACGGCGGCAACCCGCACGTCTACGGGTCGTCGGACGCGGAGAATGTCTACCTGATCGACGGCCTCAACACCACCGACCCGGTCACCGCGACGTTCGGCACCAACTTCACCTTCGACGCCATTCAGGAGATCTCCTTCCAGACCGGCGGCTACGAGGCCGAGTACGGGCAGGCGATCGGCGGCGTCGTCAACGTCGTCACCAAGTCAGGCGGCAACGACTTCTCCGGCAGCCTCGACATCCGCTACCGTTCGACGTCGTTCTACCAGAACGGCGACCACTTCAACCGCGACGATAACAAGACGAAGTTCCTCAACCCGGGCGCCACCCTCGGCGGCCCGATCCTGCGCGACAAGCTGTGGTTCTTCGCGGCGTACGAGTTCAACGACTCGCAGGCGACGCCCAACCTCTCGCCGACCACTTTCAAATTCAAGAGCAACTACTACCTCGGCAAGCTCACCTGGCAGGCGACGCCGACCTGGCGACTCACCGCAAAGTACAGTGCCGACCCCGCGGACATCGACAACGGCAACGCGGACCAACTGGTCGCACCCGAGGCGACCCTCTTTCAGACCCAGGGCGCCAACATCTACCAGGGAGACGCCAACGGTGTCATTGGCACGAACTTGCTGTGGAACCTCGGAGTAGGCATCTACCGGAGCAAGCTCGACGCCTACCCGGAGAGCGGCGACCTCAGCACCCCCGGGCACTACAACTACTTCACCGGAATGTCGACCGGCAACTACACCAACGCGCAGTACTCGAAGCGCGACCGCGACGAGTACAAGACGGACCTCACCTGGTTCGCTGACAACCTCGCCGGCTCACACGAGTTCAAGGGCGGAGTCCAGTACTCGAAGCTGGACTTCTGGTCGCACAGCTTCACTCCAAGCGGTTACGACTACCGCGACGTCACCGAGGACTACGTCTTCGACGGCGGCGATCCGAATATCCCGGCGCCGTGGTACATGTTCCAAACCACCGATCCGGGTCCGGCGCCGACCTCGGGCAAGCTGCAGACGGCGTACGTGCAGGATGCCTGGAAGGTCAACCAGAACGTCACCCTCAAGCTCGGTGCCCGCTACGATCAGGCCGCTTACACGAACGACGCCAACGTCGAAATCGCCAAGCTCGACATGGTGCAGCCGCGCCTCGGCCTCGCCTGGGACGTCACCGGCGACGCCAAGAACGTCGTCAAGGCGTCGTGGGGCCGCTTCATGCACCCGAGCGCCACGACCCTTCCGAACTACACCAACACTCACCTGTCGACGAGCTACCTATGGTACTCGTGCTCCTCGCAGCTCGGGGCCTCCAACCCCAGCGAGTGCGAGCAGTACGCCCTTTCGCAAGGGTGGCAGTGGACGGCCGGGCCCGACCACTGGGATCCCAACGGCTGGATCACGACCCCGGGGGATGTCTACGGGTCGGAGCCCAGCCGCATCGAGGGCAACATCAAGCCGGCGCATGCCGACGAGCTGATCGTCGGGTTCGAGCGCGAGCTGTTCAACAAGACCTCGATCGAGGTGTCGTACATCGACAAGAAGACGAAGAACCTCATCGACGATACCTGCCAGGGCAACCTGAACGGGTTGACGACCGCGGACGACGCCTACTGCTCATACTACGTCGTCGGCAACGTCTTCGACCTCAAGCGGTCCTACAAGGGTGGCATCGTCAGGTTCGAGACCAGGGCGACCGACTGGATGTGGTTGCTGGCGTCCTACACCTACGCCACGTCGAAGGGCAACCTCGAGTCGTCGCAGGGCGGATCGACCGCGTTCGACTTCTGCCCCGAGCAGTGCGTCAACCGCTACGGCTACCTGTCCGACGACCGCCGCCACCGCGTCAAGGTGAACGGCTACTTCAAGCTGCCGGCCAACCTGACGCTCGGCGTCGACGCCTTCTGGTCCTCGCCGTTCGCCTACAGCAAGACCAGGGATGCCCAGGACGCCGGCTACGGCACCGAGTTCCTCGAGCCGCGCGGCAACTACCGCGCCAGCTCCAACTCGCAGCTCGACCTCTCGCTCACCTACCGGCTCAAGCTCGGGGCTCTGCACACCGAGATCATCGGCTCCGTGCTCAACGCCCTCAACACCGAGCAGGTCAGCAGCATCTGCGGCGACGCAAACGGTTGCGGCAGCTACGATTTCGGCCAGGCGAACGACTGGCAGAACCCGCGCCGCTTCGAGGTGGGCTTCCGCATCGAGTTCTAAACCCGCTTCTGCAACGTCCCGACGGCCCGCCCCACGGCGGGCCGTCCTTCTTTCGGGGTTCTTCCTGTCCGTGGGAGGGTGGGGGTCGGACCACGGACCACGGGCCACGGACCACGGGCCACGTCTTGTCTCTCCACCGCGCCGCCGCGACCGCGACCGACTACAATGTGGGCATGCCCGAGGTACGCTGGACAGAAGGCGGTGACATCCGGATGGTCGTCCTCAACACGTCGCCCGCAGTGATCGGGCGCGCGTCGGACTGCGGGGTGGTCCTCAAGGACTTCTCGGTGTCGCGCCGACACGCCAAGTTCGAGGAGCGCGGCGGCGCCTGGTGGGTGGTCGACACCGGGTCGACCAACGGCGTCAAGGTCAACGGCAACTACGTGACCGAGTCGGCGCTGATGGAGGGCGACCAGGTTCAGGTGGGGAATTACACCCTCACGTTCAGCCGCGGCGAGGAGCCGCAGAGCATGGGGGTCGGGTCGGCAACGTTCCTGCGCCCGCTCGATCAGTTCAGGGAGGACTTCAACCTCGAGCGCGACACCAAGGCAAAGCCCGAGAAATCGTCGGCCGCCAGCGCCCGCGAGCGCGTCCTCGAGGGTCTGGCGCAGGTCGCGCACGTGCTGCTCGAGGTCGAGGAGCTGGAGCCGGTGCTCGAGAAGGTGATGGAGGCGATCTTCCAGCAGCTCCCCGCCGAGCGAGCCTACATCCTGCTGTTCACCGAGAGCGGCAAGCCCGAGCTGCGCATGGCGCGCTCGCGCAGCGGGACGGCGCTCGCAGAGGCGCCGATCTCCCAGACCATCCTCGACCTGGTGACCCGCCAGAAGGTCGCTGTGCTGACCTCGGACGCCCAGTCCGACGAGCGCTTCTCGGCCGGGATGAGCGTGCGGCTGCATCAGATCCGCTCGGCGATGTGCGCACCGCTGTGGCACCGCGACAAGGTGATCGGCGTGCTCTTCGTCGACACGCCGCTCGCGACCGGGTGCTTCCTGTCAGAGAACCTCGATCTGCTGACCGCGCTCGCCGGCTACGCCGCCGTCGCCATCGACCGCGCCCGCCTCAACGACAACATCCGCGAGGAGCGGCGGGTGCGCGAGCGTTTCGCCCGCTACCACTCGCCGGCGGTGGTCGACGCCATCGTCGGCAAGCACCTCGCCAGCGATACGGGCAAGCACGAGACTCGCGACGTCACCGTGCTGTTCACCGACATCGTCGGCTTCACGACCCGCTGCGAGGGTATGGACCCGACCGAGGTGGCGCGCTTCCTCAACGAGTTCTTCTCGCTCGCGTCGGACGCCGTGTTCGAGTTCGGCGGCACCCTCGACAAGTTCATCGGCGACGCCGCGATGGTGTTTTTCGGCGCGCCGATCGCCCAGGAGGACCACGCGGAGCGTGCCGTCAGGGCAGCCCTGATGCTGCGCAAGCGGCTGATCGAGTGGAACCGGCAGCGGGAGGCGGGCGGCCTCGACGCGGTCTCGGTGCGCACCGCGATCAACTCGGGCCTCGTGGTCGTCGGCGACATCGGCTCGGCCACCCGCGTCGACTACACCATCCTCGGCAACACCGTGAACGTCACCGCTCGCCTCGAAGAGCTGGTGGCCAAGCCGAACCAGATCGTCATCGGGCCCGCGACCTACAAGGCGGTGCAGGACATGTTCCCGACCGAGCATCTCGGCGATGTCGCCCTGCGCGGGCTGCAGGGGAAGATCCCGGTCTACCGCATCGCCGTCGAGGAGATGACCGAGCAGGACAAGCCGGCGAAGGCGAAAGACTAGGCGTGCTGTCGGGGCTCACCTTCGTCACCTCCAGCGAGCACAAGCATCGCGAGGCGCAGGCGATTCTCGGCGTCGAGCTCGTGCGGGTCGCGCTCGACCTGCCGGAGCCGCAGGGGCTCGACGTGGTCGCGGTCGCCCGCACCAAGTCGCGTCTCGCCTACCAGACGCTGCGCCGGCCGGTGCTCGTCGAGGACACCTCGCTCGAGCTGGCGGCGCTCGGCGGCTTTCCCGGACCGCTGATCCGCTGGCTGCTGGAGTCGGCCGGGGTCGCCGCAATCCCGCGCATCCTCGACGCCTTCCCGACCCGCGCCGCCCGCGCCCGCTGCGTGGCGCTGGTCTGGGACGGCGAGCGCGAGCTCGTCGGCATCGGGGCGGTCGACGGCGAGATCGCCGCCGCGCCGCGCGGCGAGTCGGGGTTCGGCTGGGACGTGGTGTTCATCCCCGAGTGGGGCTGCGGCCGCGTCTACGCCGAGATGCAGCCCGACGAGAAGAACTCGCGCTCGCATCGCGCCCTCGCCTTCCGCGCCCTCGCTAAGCAACTGCAGGAAACAAAGAAGCAGTCAGAGTGCTCGCGCGCCTGAGCGCGCCGCCGCGGCCATGAGTGGAGCCGCGCCCTGCCCTGCAGGGCGCGCGCGTGCCACTTCCGACGATTTGCTCGCGATGCCGGGCACGACACCCGTCGCGGACCCGGTGCGGCACAGAAGGACGGAGTTGCCCGCTTTCAAATTGTCGGAGGTGGCAACGATGACCTCCAGAGATCGCAGCCACCTCCAAGCCACTCTCGGCTCGCCTACGCCTTGCGCCGCGGCAGCGGCTTGCCGGCCTGCAGCAGCTCCCAGTCGCGGCGCAGGTCGCGCCACACGCGGTCGACGCCGGCGCACAGCTCGATGGCGCCCTCGTCGTTGCGGATGACGTAGTCCGCCGCCGCCTCGCGATCGCGGTCCTCGAGCTGCGCGGCGAGCACGCCGGCCAGTGCGACCTCGCTCCAGCCCGCCGCGAGCGCGCGCGCCCGGCGTAGGCGGACGTCGGCGCTCACCGCCACCAGGCGGTGGTAGTCGCGGTAGGCGCCGGTCTCGACCAGTAGCGCCGCCTCGACCACCGCGACCAGCGGCGGCCGCTCGAGCGTCGCCAGCTCGGCCAGCCATGCCTCGATCTCGGCTCGGACGATCGGGTGGATCGCCAGCTCGAGACGGCGCCGCGCCGCGGCGTCGGCGAGCACGATCGCTCCCAGCGCCGCGCGATCGACGCCGCCGGCGGCGGTCAGCACGCGCTCGCCGAACAGCTCGGCGACCACGGCGGCGCCGCGCCGCCCCGGCAGGTACGCCCGGGCGACCACGGCGTCGGCGTCGCGCGCCGCGGCGCCGTGCTCGGCGAGCAGCCGCGCCGCCGTGCTCTTGCCGCTTGCCACACCTCCCGTGAGACCGACGCGAAGAATCATGCGAGCCCCCGGCGGCGGCGAGCCGCCTTGACGGTGTTCTCGAGCAGCCCGGCGATGGTCAGCGGCCCGACGCCGCCGGGCACCGGCGTGAGCGCCGCCGCCACCTCGCGGACCGCCGCGAAGTCGACGTCGCCGACCAGTGTGTAGCCCTTCTTCTCGACCTGCTCGCGCCGGGCCGTGTCGCCGGGGTACAGCCGTGCGACCGTCTCGGCCGACTCGACCCGGTTGACGCCGACATCGATCACCACCGCGCCCGGCTTGACGAACTCCCCGGTCACCAGGGCCGGCTTGCCCACTGCTGCCACCAGCAGGTCGGCATCGCGGCAGATCGACGCGAGGTCCCGGCTGCGCGAGTGACAGGTCGTCACGGTCGCGTGCCGCGCCAGCAGCAGCGCGGCCATCGGCTTGCCGACGATCTCCGAGCGCCCGAGCACCACCGCGCGACGGCCGGCGAGCTCGACCCCGGCGGCTGCCAGCAGAGCGATGATCCCCGCCGGCGTGCACGGCACGAATGCCGGCCGTCCCTGGTGCAGCAGGCCGACGTTGTACGGGTGGAAGCCGTCGACGTCCTTGGCCGGGTCGATGAGGTCGAGGAACGACCTCCCCGCGAGCGGCGGCGGCAGCGGCAGTTGCAGCAGGATGCCGTCCACGTCGTCCTCGGCATTGAGCGACTCGATCAGCGAGCGCAGCTCGCTCGCGCCGGTCGCCGCGGGCAACTGCCGCGTGGCGGCGCGCACGCCGACCTCGAGTGAGGCCTTGGCCTTCGCGGACACGTAGACGCGCGACGCCGGGTCATCGCCGACGAGGATCACCTCCAGCCGTGGGACGATCCCCTTTTCGGCCAGGGAGCGCACGTCTTCGGCCACCCGCTGCCGGATCGCCCTGGCGACCGCCGCACCCTCGAGGATGGTTGCCGTCATGACCCCTCCCGCCGCGCCGTCCGCGCCACCGTGAGCGCGACGATGCCGCCCGACAGCTCGCGGCTCGACTCCAGCGTGTATCCCGCTTCGGCAACCTGGCGCGCCAGCTCGCCCCCGCCGGGGAAGGTCTCGACCGAGGCCGGCAGGTAGGCGTAGGCAGTCGGGTCGCGTGACAGCAACGAGCCCACCGGCTCGACGACCAGGCGGTTCCACACGCGCATCGCCAGCCGCATGGCCGGCCCGCTGGGCCGCTGGAACTCGAGGATCGCCAGCACGCCGCCCGGCAGCAGGACCCGGCGGATCTCGGCGAGGCCGGCCGCGAGGTCGGCGAAGTTGCGCACCCCGAACGCCACCGTCACGGCGGCGAAAGCGCCGTTCCGGAAGGGCAGCGCCAACCCGTCGGCGGCGGCCCAGCGCAGGTTCCGCTGCTGCCGCTTCTGCGCCTTGCCGGCCGCCAGCGCCAGCATGTCGACGCAGAAGTCGACGCCGGTCACCTCGCGGCCCGAAATCGCGAACGCCACATCGCCGGTGCCGGTGGCGAGGTCGAGCACTCCGCCAGCCGGCGCGGCGCTCAGCGCCGCTGCCTGACGCCGCCGCCAGCGCGTGTCCTGGCGCAGCGACAGCAGCCGGTTGAGCAGGTCGTAGCGGGGCGCGACGGCGGCGAACATGCCGCGGATCGCGTCAGGCCGGCGGGCGAGGCGTTCGTCCACGACCGGTGAAAGTACCACGCCGTCGTCACCCCCGCTACCCTCTCAGAATTTGGCGAGGTCGTGGTCGACGATCAGCAGCGAGAGCCGGCGCTGCTCGAGCGCCGCCTTGGCCAGCCGATCGCACGCGGAGCGCGGGCGCACCTCCTCGGCCGGGAAGGTGAAGCACAGCCCGCCCTCGGGGACCTGGTCGCCGCGGGCTACGAAGATCAGGCCGCCGTCGACCGCCGAGCCACCACGCACCAGTGCCGGAAACGGCCGCACCCCCAGCAACGACGCTCCCATCAGGCTCGCCGGACGTTCCACGCCGAGAAGGTCGAGGAGTGTCGGCGCGATGTCGACGTGGCTGCCCGGCACCGGCCTCTCCCCGGCGAGGGCGCCGGCCGGGAGCAGCACGAACAACGGGATGCGCCAGAGCATGACGTTCGTCGGGGGTTTCCAGGCTGCCACCCCGGCGAGCTCGCGCACCTCCTTTCCCGACCCGAGCCCGGCCTCGTGGTCGCCGTAGAGCGCGACGACGGTGTTGCGCAGGAGGCCGGAGCGCTCGAGATCGGCGAGCAGCGCGGCGAGCGAGGCGTCGAAGTAGTGCATGGCGTGGATGTAGTTGCCGAGCGGCGTGTCCTTCAGTGAACCGACATCAAGCACCTTGTGACGGTCCGGGAACTGGTCGAACGGGTGATGCAGGCCGAGGGTGATCAGCATCGCGAAGAAGGGCTGCGGCAGCTTCGCCAGCTCCGGGGCAACGCGGGCGAAGAACGCCCCATCGGCGAGCCCCCAGCCGATCACCTCGCCGGGCCCCAGCTCGCGCTTGAACATCATGTGGTCAAAGCCGTAGCGCGGGTGCAGAACCGCCCGGTTCCAGAAGCCGCGCTCGAACGGGTGGGCCGACATCGTCGTGTAGGCGTGCTGCTTGAGGATGCCGGGCAACGCCACGAAGTGGTTCCGCTCGCGGCGGAAGGCGACCGCGCCCTGCGTCAGCGGATACTGCGAGTTCAACGTCGTGAACTCCCCGTCCGAGGAGCGCCCCTGCTCGGTGTCGTCGAAGACGTGCGGGAAGTACAGCGCCCGGGAGCGCAGCGAGTCGAGGAACGGCGTGATTTCGACGCCGTTGACGCGGGCGCCGATCACCCACTCCTGCAGCGACTCGACCTGGATGAGGACGAGGTTATCGCCGCGCGCAACCCCGAACGCGGGGCTGTGGGGCACCGCCGCCGCCCGCTCTTTGAGGCGCTCGATCACCCGTGCCTGCTCCTGCGTCGAGAGGTTCGTGTCCCGCCCCCACTCGCGGACGGTACGCGCGACGTCGAACAGGTGGACGTTGAGCACACCCCAGCGGCCGACCAGCATCGCCTCGGAGAACACCTGCGTCGACACCGCAGGGTCGGCGAGCGCGCGGCGCAGCGTCACCGCCGCCGGCAGCGCCGCGAGCACCGCAACGGCCGCCGTCGCAGCCACCGTGGCGCGGGCCGCGCGCGGTGTCGCCGGCCCCTCCCGCCGCGGCCACAGCAGCGCGATCGCCAGCCCACCGAAAGCCGGCGGCAGCAACCAGGCGTCCGGCCCCGACAGCAGCGCCATGACGCTCCCCTCGACCTGCCCCAGTTGACCGATACCGGACAACGCGGCCAGCGGCACCACGCTGCCGAAGTACCGCAAGTACACGAGGTCGGCCACCGTCACGAAGGCGACCAGCGCCGCCACGGCGAACACTGCCCATGGCCGCAGCCTCGCCGGGAACGGCACGGTCACCAGGGCGAGCAGCGCCGCCCCCGACCAGACGACGCCGATGCCGTCGGGCTCCACGATCCGCCCGACCAGCTCGGCGAACGTGAACACCGACAGCGCCGCAGCGATCCCGGTCCACAGCGACGGGAGCATGGCGAGCGGCTCCCACGCCGGCGAGCCGAGGTGCGGCCGGCGGCGGCGCGCGATCACAATCAGCACCACCGTGGCGGCCCCGAAGAGCAGTTGCAGCAGCCCCGACCACCACCACACCCGGACCGGCAGCCGCAGCTCCTCGCCCGAGATCGGCGGGCCGTACCACCGCACCTGCTCCCGCACCATCCCCCACTCGAGCACCCACGGGCCGTCGCTGGCCGGACCCAGCAGCCGCGCCTCCAGGTCGACCTCCGCGCCTGGCGGTACCGGCGCCGGGAACGAGGTGCGAACCCCCTCGACGACCACGGCGCCGGCCGGCGTGATCCAGTGGTACGACAGGTGATCCCCGGCGCCCTCCGACCAGGTCGCCGAGCCGGCGTTGCGCAGGTGCAGGCGGACCGTCTGCATCCGGTTGGCCCAGACGACGGCCGGGGTGCCGTGCTCGATCACCTCCCAGGCGAGCTGCGGTTGCACAGCCGCGGCGTCGTCGGGCGGCAGCGCTGCCGCAACCAGCCCGGCAAGGAGGAAGACCCGCCACGTTGTCCCGCGCACCGGCTCATCGTAGCAAAGCGACTCCACACCGCC
This sequence comes from uncultured Acidobacteriota bacterium, assembly GCA_963725705.1. Taxonomy (GTDB): domain Bacteria; phylum Acidobacteriota; class Thermoanaerobaculia; order Thermoanaerobaculales; family Thermoanaerobaculaceae; genus CAVRZJ01. The sequence goes on from CAVRZJ010000007.1 coordinate 268,831, forward strand.
CCGTCGTCCCGGCCGATCGCCGCAGGAGCGGTCAGTCCGGCGCTCGCACCGTCGCCTGGCGTTGCACCGGCGCAGTGCCGACGCCGTGCCGGAAGACGATCTGCCCTCCCAGGTGGCCCTGGTAGCCGACCACCGCCGCCACGGCCGCCGCGAGCACCAGGTAGCCCCACGCGGCGACGCCGCGGAACCAGCCGCGGATCGCCATCACCACGCGGATCACGGCGACGGCGATCAGCAGCCACATCGCCAGCTCGCCGAGCTCCTCGTGGCGACCGACCAGCGCCGACGCCGCCTGCGGCACCACGGCCTCGTCGCGCGCCGCCTCCCCGGTGAGCACCGCCACGATCCCGCCGGCTGCCGCGAGCAGCATGAGTACGGCGCCGCCGTTCTCGAGCGAACGTGCCCGAGCGTGGCGTGACAGAAGGTCGAGGAGCACGCCGACGAGGCTCAGCGCAATCGGGAAGTGGATTACGGAGGGGTGCAGCGGGTCCGGTAGAAAGCCCATGTCGTCATCTCCCGGGAGCGTGCGTACGCCGTCATGATAACAACGACGGCGATAATCTCATGCCGGGTGGGCCGTTCACAGCCGGCGGAGGAGGAGGAGCAGTCCGAGCATCAGGCCGGCCAAGGCCACTGCGAACGGCCAGCACCCCTGCAGAGGTCGCGCCTGCCGCTCCAGCTCGTGCTCGAGCATGGTCCGCAAGTGCTCGATGCGCGGCTCCACTCCGAATGGTGGCGCTACCATGTCGTAAGCGTACCTCGTTCGCCACCCCGGTAGCCGTTCTCTGCGCCTCTCTTCTTTCTCCTTACTTCGGTGTTCCCCGGGGAGTCCGGGCGCGCTTGACACCCGCATGCCCGCGCAGCACAATCGATCCACCGCCCACCCACCTCCCGCCGAGGAGGTGCTCAATGGTTGCCAAGGTGTACTCAGCCGTGCCGCGGGGCGTCGAGGCCCTGCAGGTCCAGGTCGAGGTCGACGCCCGCCCGGGCGTTCCGCTGCTCGCCGTCGTCGGATTGCCGGATGCGGCGGTCCGCGAGGCCCGCGAGCGAGTGCTCGCCGCCATCCGTCACCTCGGGTGCCGGATCGACACGAAGAGCATCGTCGTCAACCTCTCGCCCGCCGAGGAGCGCAAGGAGGGCGCCCTGCTCGACCTGGCGATGGCCGCGGGGGTGCTGATCGCGTCCGGCCTCCTGCCGGCAGCCGACCCGCCGGGAGACTGGCTGGTCGGCGAGCTCTCGCTCGACGGCATACTGCGCCCGGTGCGCGGTGTGCTGCCGATCGTCGAGGCCGCCACCGCGGCCGGGGCCGCGGTCGTGCTCCCCGCCGCCAACCTCGGGGAGGCCGCAGTGGTCCGCGGCGCAAGACTTCATCCCGCGGAGAACCTTGCCGCCGTGGTCGCCCACCTGGGGGGCTCCCAGCGGCTCGTCACGGTCGTCGGCGGCAACGGCTTCGCCGGACCGCGCGTCTCCGCCCCGGGGCCCGATCTCGCCGACGTGGCGGGGCACGAGGTCGCCAGACGGGCGCTCGAGATCGCCGCCGCGGGCGGCCACCACATGCTCATGCTGGGGCCTCCGGGGTCCGGCAAGACGATGCTGGCGCAGCGTCTCCCGGGCATCCTGCCGCCGCTCGACGAGGAAGAGGCGCTGGCCACCACCAAGGTGTACTCGGTGGCGCCGGGGGTGCCCCGCCCCGACGGCCTGGTCGCCCAACGGCCGTTCCGCGCGCCGCACCACACCATCTCGGCGGCCGGGCTGGTCGGCGGCGGGCCGCTGCCGCGCCCCGGTGAGATCTCGCTCGCGCACAACGGCGTGCTGTTCCTCGACGAGGTCACCGAGTTTCGCCGCGACGTCCTCGAGGTGCTACGCCAGCCGCTCGAGTCGGGCCGCGTGGTGATCTCGCGGGCGGCCGGCACGCTCACCTTCCCGGCCCGCTTCCAGCTCGTGGCCGCCGCTAACCCGTGCCCGTGCGGTCATCTCGGCGACCCTCGACGCGAGTGCCGCTGCACGCCGCCGGCGGTGCTGCAGTACCGCTCCCGACTCTCCGGGCCCCTGCTCGACCGGATCGACCTCCAGATCGAGGTCGCCAACGTTCCGTATCGCGAGCTGGCCCGCGCCACCGGAGGAGAGCCCTCGGCGCCGGTGCGCGCGCGGGTGCTGGCCGCTCGCGAGCGGGCCGCCCGCCGGCTCGCCGGGAGCGGCCGGCGGACCAACGCCGAGATCGACGCGGCGGAGGTCCGCCGCTTCTGTCAGCCCGACGCCGAGGGCGAGCGGCTGCTCGAGCTCGCCGCCGGCAAGCTCGGCTTCTCGGCGCGCGCCGTCCACCGGGTCCTCAAGACGGCGCGCACGATCGCCGACCTGGAGGGCGGCGAGCGAGTGCTGGCGCGCCACATCGCCGAGGCGGTCGCCTACCGTTCGCTCGACCGCGGCTCGGCCGGCTAGGAGCCTGTCGGGAGCCGCGAATGCGTCGCGGTCCGGGCGTCGGGGGTGCTCCCGCCGGCGCGTGGACTTACAATGGCCGTGGATGAAGGAACCGGCCCTGACGACGATCGAGCAGGTCCTGCAGGAGAGTCGTGACCGCGTGTCGTTCCTCGGGCCGGGCGACCTCTCCGGCGGTTGGCGGACGGCGTTCGGGGAGGTGGCGGGCCGCATTCCCGAGCCATACTGGCTGTATTCCGACGACGAGCAGACGCTGCTCATCCTCGGCTTCCCGCTCCGCATCTCGACTGCCTGGGAGAGCTTCTGCCGTGAGCTCGGGCAGCTCGCAGAAGCGGAGGCCGGCTACCGCTGCTCGCTCGCCCTCGGCGAGGTCGCGAGCAAGACCGGCCTCGTCGAGCAGCGCGCCGCGTTCGCCCACCGGCTCGTCGATCTGCTCGAGAACGCGATGCTGCACGACTACGGCCGGCACCTCGCCGAGCTGTTCTGGCTCGCCTTCTCACTCGAGACCGCGGAACGCGTCGGCGCTGCCTTGCGCGGCGTGTTCGACCGTTCCTCGAAGCTGCCGCCGCGGGTGCTCGACGAGATCCGCTACACCGTGGTGCAGCGCATCGCCGACGTCGCCAATCGTGCCGAGGGCGAGGTGGTCAACCGGCTGCGCCGCTTCGGCGCCACCGAGGCGCAGCCGCCAGGCCTGCTGTTCGCCAAACAGCTCCGCGCCGACCTTCTCCCGTTCGCCGAGCAACACCTCGGGCCCGAGCGACGCGAGCTGTCGTCCTACCTGCAGGGGCACGTCCGCATCGATCCGGCGCGGTTCCACAAGCTGCTCGCCGACAACACGGCGCAGCTCGAGCGGCTGCGGCAGCGCGACCCCAGCTTCGACAAGGCGCTGGCGCTGGTCTCCCCCGATGCCCTCGCACTGCCGCCCGGACAGCTCTTGTTCTCGCGCCCGGCGCTCGACCTCGTCGAGGTGTGGGCGCACGCCGAGACACCGCGCCTGTCGACCGACCTGTTCCGCCTGTTCAAGGATCTCGGCGACGTGCTCCGCCGCTTCGACGTGATCAACTGCTTACGCCGCCGCATCTTCCCGGTCGGGTTGCGCGGCTCGCGGCCGGTGACGCGCATCCACGGGCAGTTCGTGCGACTCTCGGCGTTCACCCGCCCGATCGACTTCCCGATGCCGGGCGTGGTGGACACCTCGGTGCGCCGCTACGGTCTGGTCTACGACCTCGTCGAGTTCAGCCAACTGCTCGAGGAGCTGCGCCGCCGCGGTCGCGCCGCCGAGGACAACGCGATCCGCTTCATGGTCCGTTTCCAGCAGAGCGTCGAGGAGATCCGCGAGCGCCACCGGCTGCGCTTCGAGAAGTTCCTCGGCGACGGGGCCTTCTACTCGGCGCGCAGCGCCCGGGCCGTTCTCCTCGCCGCCGCCGAGCTGCGGGTGCTCTACGAGCGCCTGCGCCGCCAGGGGTTCCCTTTCGACCGCGGCCTGCGCCTCGCGATCAACGTCGGCTCGTACCACCTGCTGCACATGCGTGGCGCCGGCACGGATCGGCCTCACTTCGAGTTCTTCGGGCACGGCCTGGTCGAGCTCGCGCGTTTGACCACCGGCAAGACCACGCAAGAGGTCGAGGATATCGCCGACTTTCTGATCGCCTCCGGCTATCCGGTGCAGAAGGTGCTGGAGTTCCTCGAGCCGGTCCGGCAGACGCCGCGGTACCCCGACAACGTGCGCGAGCGGCCGTACGCCGCGTACCTGATCGAGAATCGCGAGCTGGTCAACCTCGGCGGCGTGGCCACCGAGGCGTTCCTCCGCGACCTCGAGGCCGAGTGGATCAGCCTGCCGCTCGCCGAGGCCGAGGCGTACGGGCTGCGCTGGCTGCTGCTGCCGTGCGACGTCGCCCGCCTCGACGGGCCGTGGGTGGGGCTGCGCTTCCTCGGCACGGCCCGGCTCAAGGGGCTCGACCCGACGCCGCTCGCCGAGGTGGTGGTGTTCGACCAGGCGCCCGAGGGACTCACGACCATCCAGGAAGGGACGCCGCTGTGGCGCTCGCTGCAGCGCATGGCCGGCGCCGACCCCGAGGAGGAGGCACCTGCCGGCAACTCGTCCGAGGACGACGTCGATCCCAAGCTGTGCATCGTCGCCGCGCTCGAGGACGCGGTGACCAGGGCCTGGTATATCGGTCTCTACGACGAGGAGTTCGACGCCCTCGTCAACGCCTTCCGGGTGCCGCTGAACCCCGTCGACCTGCGCGACGGCGAGCCGTTCGAGGCGTGGCTGTTCCGCCGCCGCGCCGAGCTCGGCAAGCTCTACCAGGGGCTGCGGCGCGACGCCGAGGGCGCCACGGTCCCGCTCGCGCACCTGCGCGCCCGCGAGGGATACTTCACCTGCCTGCTCGTCACCCCGCATCGCTCGCCGAGATAGCCTCCGCGCCTGCAGGCGGCTGAAAAGGGCAACACGCCCGTGGCGCGCCTGAGCGCAGTGCAGGGCGCTCAAACACGCCGCGCCGCGCCCTCGCGCGGCGCGCGTGTGCCGGGTCTGACAGCTTGCCCGGCGCGACCGCAACAACGTGGGCGCTCACAATCGCTGTTTCCCTCGACGAGCACGGGTGAGGCGCAAGGTGTCAGACCGGGCAACGGTGATTGCATGTGTGGTGGGACGGGCGGCGCTCTGAGCCTGCACCTCCGCCACAGCGCACGCCCCCGTACGGCGCGCGCGTGCCCGGACTGCAAAGGTCGCTGCAGAATCGACTGGCCAGGAATCATGTTACCAAGTACAGTGGTCAAGGTCGGGGAGGGACGTGACAACCGTGGTAGACTCGATCGGGACAATGAAGCCCACCAACGTCTACATCCCCGACACCTCGGCCCTCGTCGAAAACCCTGAATCTCTCGATCGGCTGCTGACGCCGGGCAATCTCGTCATCCTCCTGCACCAGGTGCTCGAGGAGCTGGGTCACCTGCAAGCGAACCGCTCGAAGTCGGAGGGCGTCCGGCAGGCGGCGCGCGTTGCCACCCGCAAGATTCTCTCGTTCCGCAACGCCTCGCTGATTCACCACCATCCCGAGCGGTTGCTGCGCGGGGAGACCGACGTCACCGCCTTCGCCGCCACGCCGTCAGGAGGGGTGATCGCCTGGGAGCCGCCCGGGCTGACGGCCGGTGCGAACGGCAACGGCAACGGCGACAACGTGATCATCCAGGGCGTTCGCCGCATCCAGGGGCTGATCAACGGCGGCGGGCATTTCCGCATCGTGCTCATCTCCGAGGACTCCAATATGCTGCTGCGCTGCGACGCTCTCGGCCTCGACGCGGAGCCGCTGCGCTTCGGCAAGCTCGAGCTCGAGCGGCCCGAGGACATCTTCGACGGGGTCAGCGAGATCTCGGTAGCTGACGACGTCATTCAGGCTCTCATCGACAGCGGGCCGCCACGCGAGCGCTCGATCCCGCTCTCGATGATCGCCGAGCAGGTGCCGGACCCGCTGTGGTGTCAGGGTCTGGTGATGCGCGCGCCGAGACGCGAGGCGCTGACGCGCGTCGACCTCGAGCGGCGCTGCGCCTGCGAGCTGCGCTACGCCCAGTACTGGGACAGCCGCCGCTCCACCTGGTTGCCCCGCACGGTGCTGTCGTTCACCCCCGCCGACCCCCGCCAGGTGCTGGCGCTCGAGTTCCTCCTCGACCCCGACGTGCAACTGGTCCTGCTCGACGGGCCGGCAGGCTCCGGCAAGACGCGGCTGATGGTGGTGGCCGCGCTCTACCTGCTGTTCGGGCAGCCGTCGACGATGAAGGTGCACCAGCGCTCGCAGCCGCTGGCGCAGCCGGCGCCCGGCTACGAGAACGGCCTCATTCTGATCCGCCCCGAGCAGGCCTCCAGCCGCTTCGAGATGGGTTACCTGCCCGGCGACCACGATGCCAAGCTGTCGCCGTGGCTCGAGCCGTTCTTCCAGGCGATCCGCACCGTCGCGCTCGCCGCCGGCCACGACTTCGCCCGCGACCTCGAGGCGGCGCGGCGGCTGACGCTGCTGTCGACCTCGCTGCTACGCGGCCTCGACATCGAGAATTCGGTGGTGCTCGTCGACGAGATGCAGAACGGCGACCGGCACCTGGCGAAGACACTGATGAGCCGCTTCTGCGCCTCCAGCAAGGTGGCGCTCGCCGGCTGCCTCGACCCGGTGCAGATCGACAACCCCTACGTCGACTGGAAGTCCAACGCGCTCACCCGCATCAAGCAGGCGTACCGCGGCTTCGATCGCTACGTGGCGCAGGTCAGCCTGAAGGAGAACTACCGCGGCCCGATCTCCCTGAAAGCCGATGAGCTTTAGGAAGAAGAACGTTGGCCGTGGGCCCCGGGCCGACCCTCCAAACCCTGCCTCGCCCTGGCACAAGCACCTCAGCCGCTGACGCGCCTGAGCGCAACGCTGCACCCACCAAGCACCTCCGCGCTGCTCCCTCGAACGGCGCGCGCGTGCCACCTCCGACACTTTGCTCGCGCCGCCGCTCTCGAGCTCGTAGCGGAGCCGGAGTGCCTCAGAGACTGAGGGCCGCCGGCATTCAAAGTGTCCGAGGTGGCAACGGAACTCCCCAATCGCTGATCGCCTGAGCCTTCCCCCTCGGAGTAGACTTCAGCGGGGGCGCTGGAGGCGACTATGTGCAGGCTCGTGATGGTCGCGCTGGCCGCCGCGGCGGCCGCTGCCGCAGGGGAGGTTGGCGACATGACGGCGCACGTTCACTGGCTCGGGCACGACACGTTCCGCTTCGACGGTCCGCCGGTGGTCTACGTCGACCCTTTCAAGCTGCCGGCCGGCGCGCCGCCAGCCGACCTCATCCTGATCACCCATGATCACTTCGATCACTGCTCGCCCGAGGACGTCAAGGCGATCCGCACGGCGAGGACCGTGGTGGTGGCGCCGCGCGCCGCTGCGGGCAAGCTGCCCGGCCCGGTCGAGGTGATCGCCCCGGGGCAGGAGCGGACCGTGCTCGGGGTCACGCTGAAGGCGGTGCCGGCGTACAACACCGATAAGCCGTTTCACCCCAAGTCTGCAGGTCTGGTCGGCTACGTCTTCACTCTCGCCGGTATCACGTACTACCACGCCGGCGACACCGACGACATCCCTGAGATGGCCGGCCTCGCGCCGGACGTCGCACTCCTGCCGGTGTCCGGCACCTACGTCATGACCGCCGACGAGGCGGCTGCGGCGGCGCGGGCGATCAAGCCAAAAGCGGTGATCCCGATGCACTATGGCAGCATCGTGGGCGACGCGGGGGACGCGCGGCGGTTCGCCAAGCTGCTCGAGGGCACCGGCATCACGGTGGTGATCAAGAGCAAGGAGTGAGGCGTGGGCCGAGCACCGCGGAAGGAGGGAGCATGCTCGAGGCGGTGGTGCTGATCAACGTGCAGGCCGGGAAGATGCACGAGGTGTCGGAGGCGCTGGTCGGCCGCGAGGGCGTGCACGAGCTGTACTCGGTGGCCGGCGCCTACGATCTGGTGGCGATCCTGCGCACTTCACGCAACGAGCGGCTCGAGGAGCTGGTCACCGGCGAGATCGCCGCGCTGCCGGGGATCGAGCGGACGACCACGCTGGTGGCGTTCCGCTGCCTCTCACGCGCCGACGACCAGGGCACGTTCTCAGTGGGCTTCGGCCCCGGCGGCTAGCCCGGTTTGACCCGCAGGTGGATCAGCTCCTCGACGTTGCCGGCGGGACCGGGGATCGGTGACGGCAACCGCGCGAGACAGGCGAGGCCGAGCTCGTCGGCCGTGGCGATGACATCGCGGATCGCCCCCTCCCGCACCGCCGCGTCGCGCACCACACCACCCTTGCCGACCTTCCCCTTGCCCGCCTCGAACTGCGGCTTGACCAGGGCAACGATGTCGCCGTCTCCAGCGAGAAACGGGATCAATGCCGGCAGCACCAGCTTGAGCGAGATGAACGACACGTCGACGGTGATCACGCCGAAGGAGCCCTCGAGGTCGCCCGGCGCCAGGTGGCGGGCGTTGATGCCCTCCATCACCACCACGCGGGGGTCCCGGCGCAGCCGCCAGTCGAGCTGGCCGCGGCCGACGTCGAGCGCCACCACCTGAGTGGCACCGTGCTGCAGCAGCACGTCGGTGAACCCGCCGGTGGAGGCGCCGACGTCGAGGCAGCGCTTCCCCGCCGGATCGACGCCGAAGCTGTCGAGGGCGGCGGCCAGCTTCATCCCTCCGCGTGACGCCCATGGATGTTCCTTCCCCAGGACGATCACCTCTGCGCCGGCGGTCACCGCACGGCCCGGCTTGTCGGCCGGATGGCCGTCGACGCTCACCAGGCCCGCCATCACCAGCGCCTGGGCGCGCTCGCGCGACGGCGCGAGGCCGCGCTCGACGAGCAGGACGTCCAGCCGAATCCGCTCCGCAGCCACACCCGATGCTACCATCGGCCTCGTCGCCATGACCGCAATGCTCACCGCTCTCATCCGCTCGTCGCGGCCCCATCACTGGCTCAAGAACGGCTTCGTTCTGGCGCCCGCGCTGTTCTCGGGGCACGCCCTCGACGCGGCCGCGCTCGGCCGCGCAGCGCTGGCCGCCGCCACGTTCTGCCTGGCCGCCTCGGCCGGCTACCTGGTCAACGACGTGCTCGACCGCGACGCCGATCGCGCCGACCCGGTCAAGCGCGCGCGGCCGATCGCGGCCGGAGCGCTCTCCCCTGCCGCCGCGATGGCGGCGGCGACGGGGCTGGTCGTCGCCGCGGCGCTGCTCGCCATGCTGCTCTCCGGTCCAGTGCTGCTGGCGATGCTGGTGTACGTCGCTCTGACACTGCTCTACTCGCTCGCCCTCAAGAGCGTGCCGATCCTCGAGGCGATGGTGCTCGCCGCCGGCTTCGTCGTCCGCCTCGCCGCCGGCGCCCTCGCGATCCCCGTGGCGATCTCCCCCTGGCTGGTGATCTGCGGCTTCCTGCTGGCGTTGCTGCTGGCGTTCGGCAAGCGCGTCCCGGAGCTGCGACATCCGGCGCTGCGCACCCCGGCGTACCCGGAGAGCTTCCTGCGCGCGGTCGTCACGCTGCTCGCCGGGGTGACGCTGGTGGCGTACGTGCTGTACACGGTGTCGCCCGACACCGTGGCGAACATCGGCTCGCGCGCCCTTCTGCTGACCGTGCCGCTGGTGCTGTTCGGCGTCCTCCGCTACCTGCTGCTGCTCCACCGCGAAGGCGCCCAGGACCCGTCGGCGACCCTGCTCGCCGACCGCCCGCTGCTCCTTACCGTCGTCCTTTGGGCGCTACTCGCCGCCGCCATCGTCGCCCGCGCCGTCTCCTGAGACGAGCGCAGAGTCCTTGCTCCCGGTGATACGCTCTTCTCGATGAAGGCGATCGTCTTCGACCAGCCCGGCGACGAGAGCGTCCTGCGGCTCGGCGAGGTCGTGCCGCCGGCTCTCGGCCGCGGCGAGCTGCGCCTGCGCGTGTTTGCCACCGCCCTCAACCGCGCCGACCTGCTGCAGCGCCAGGGCAAGTACCCGCCCCCGCCCGGCTCCTCCGAGATCCTCGGACTCGAGTGCGCCGGCGAGGTGATGGAGGCGGGCCCCGGGGTGCGCGGCTGGAAGGCGGGCGATCGGGCGATGGCGCTGCTCTCCGGCGGCGGCTACGCCGAGGAGGTGGTGGTCCCCGCCGGCTGCGTGATGCCCATCCCCGAGCTGATGCCATTCGAGGAAGCTGCCGCTTTCCCGGAGGCGTTCCTGACGGTGTTCCTTACGGTGTTTCGCCTCGCCGGTCTGCGCGCCGGCGGCAGTGTGCTGGTCCACGGCGGCGGCAGCGGCATAGGCACCGCCGCGATCATCCTGGTCAAGGCGGTCGGCGGGATGGTGATCGTCACCGCTGGCTCCGACGACAAGTGCGTGCGCTGCCTCGGCCTCGGCGCCGACGCCGCGGTCAACTATCGCAGCGGCGACTTCGTGGCAACGGCGCGGGAGGCGACTGGCGGCCGTGGTGTCGACGTGGTTCTCGACTCGATCGGCGCGCCATACCTCGAGCGCAACCTCGCAGCGCTCACCACCGGCGGCCGGCTGGTCGTGATCGCTCTCATGGGCGGTGGCACCGCCGAGATCAACCTGCGCGAGCTGCTCTCGCGCCGGCTTTCGATCCTCGGCTCGACGCTGCGGGCCCGCTCGCTCGACGAGAAGTCCGGCCTCGTGGCGGCTTTCCTCGACCGCTTCGGACAGCTCCTCGCCGCATACCGCCTGCGCCCGGTGATCGACCGCGTGCTGCCGCTCGAGCAGGCTGCCGAGGGCCACCGGCTGATGGCGTCCTCGGCCCACTTCGGCAAGATCGTCCTGCGCGTCCGCTGAGGCGGTGCGCCGCTCGCGCGCGATCTCGTCGAGCGCCTGCTCGATGCGGGGCACGACATCGCTCTCGGTGTAGCCGATCAGGTGCTCGCCCTTGACGGCGAGGACGACGGCCTTGCGCAGCCCGGCAAAACCCCGCCGCAGGCCGCGGCGCAGCAGCCGCCAGAAGTGCCGGCGGTGGCGGCCGAGCACCCCCACGAGAAGCACGGCCCGGAGGAAGGCGAGCGTGTCGCCACCGACGCTGCGTGCCACCGCTGTCGAGTCGCCGAGGGAGTCGAGCAGCTCCCGGCAGCGCCGATAGTAGGCGGCTGGGGCGTAGAGCCGCCGCAGCAGGCCCGCGTAGCCTCGCAGCAGGATCGCCTCGTCCATCGCGGGCCGGAAGTTCGGGCGGTCGAACTGGTCGCCGTTCCCGTGCGAGCGCAGTCGGCCCTCGCGCTCGAGGCGGCGCCATAGCGCGGTGCCCGGCGGCGCGTTGAGCACGCCAGCCATCGCGACCGGCATCGGCAGCGACGCGACGAAGGCGCGCTGCCGCTCGAAGATCTCCTCCTTGTCGGTGTCGAAGCCGACGATCAGTCCGGCCATCACCTCGAGCCCTGCGCGGGTCAGGGCCATGACGGCGGCGGTCGGGTCCACCCGCAGGTTGTGGCGCTTACCGGAGTGCTCGAGGGCGGCGCGCGACGGCGACTCGATGCCCACGAATACCGACGAGAAGCCGGCCCGTACCATCGCGGCGACGAGCTCGGGTTCGGCCGCCAGGTCGATACTGGCCTCAGTGAAGAGATCGAACGGGTAGCCGTGCCCGCGCTGCCAGCGCTCGAGCTCCGGCAGCAGCCGGCGCACCGCCCGGCGGTTGCCGACGAAGTTGTCGTCGACGAAGAAGAGCGAGCCCCGCCAGCCAAGCGCGAACAGGGCGTCGAGCTCGGCCAGCACCTGTCCCGGAGATTTCACGCGCGGCGTGCGGCCGAAGATCTCGATGACGTCGCAAAACTCGCACGAGTACGGGCAGCCGCGCGAGAACTGCACGCTCATCGAGGCGTACGCCGCGAGGTCGAGGAGCGCGAACCTCGGTGCCGGCGCCCCGGCGAGGTCTGGGTACTCGCTTGGCGGGGCGAGCGTGACCCCGGCCGACCTGCCAGTCTCGACGGCTTTCTCCAGCTCGCCGACTCTTCCCTCGGCCTCGCCCCGGAAGACGATGTCGGCCGCGCGGAAGAGCTCGGGGGCGGTGGTCGCGGCGGGCCCGCCGACGACCACCACGCGGCCCCGGGCGTGCGCTCTTCCGACCACCGCGAGCATCGCCTGCGCCTGCAGCAGCATGCCGCTCACCAGCACCACGTCGGCCCAGCGCAGATCCCGGTCGTCCAGCGGCGCGAGGTTGAGATCGACGAGACGGAGCTCCCAGCTCGGTGGCAGCAGCGCCGCCAGGGTCACGAGGCCGAGCGGCGGCAGCGACGCCCGCTTGCGGATCACCGCGAGGCTCCGCTGGTACCCCCAGAACGTGGCCGGAATCTCGGGGTAGACGAGGAGCGCGCGCATGCGGCACTTGTAGACACCGACCTTCAGGATCTCTTCAGCGTTGTGTCAGGATCGTGCCAGGAACCGGCGGCCAGTCGTCGTGCCACACGCAAAGACGGACGACCTCCCGGGGCGCGGAAGGCGTGCGGGCGTCACGGCGCCAGCCGGTAGCCGGCGCCGCGCACGGTCAGGAGGTGGCGGGGTGCGCCGGGGTCGCGCTCGAGCTTGGCGCGGAGCTGGGCGACGAAGTTGTCGACCGTCCGAGGGGTGGCGTCGTGGGCGGGGTCCCACACCGCCTCCATGATCTGCTCGCGCGAGAGGACGCGCCCGTGAGCACGCAGCAGCGCCGCCAGCACGTTGAATTCGGTCGGCGTCAGATCGACCTTCGCGCCGTCCCTGTGCACCTCGTGCGTCGCCTGATCGACCTCGACCTCGCCGAAGCGCCAGCTCTCCCGCGCCTGCGCCTCGCCGCGCCGCAGGGCGGCGCGCACGCGCGCCATCAGCTCGCCGACCGAGAACGGCTTGGTGACGTAGTCGTCGGCGCCGAGGTCGAGGCCCATGATCTTGTCGACCTCGGCCGTGCGCGCGCTGAGCATCAGCACCGGCGTGTCGTCGTGCTCGGCCCGCAGCGTGCACAGCAGCTCGTAACCGTTCAGCCGGGGCAGCATGACGTCGAGCACGACGAGGTCCCACCGCCCCTCGCGGGCGAGGCGGAGCCCGGCCTCGCCCTCCGTCGCCGTGCCGACCTCGTACCCCTCGCGCTCGAGGCTCATGCGCACGCCGAGCAGGATCGAGGGATCGTCCTCCACCACCAGGATGCGGGCGCCGGTGCGGCTCACCGTTTCACCTCGACGCCCCCTGCGGCGCCGGCGCGCCCGTGGCGGCGACCGCCCACTGCCGCCGCGGCAGCACGATCGTGAAGGTGCTGCCGCGTCCCGGCTCGCTCGCGACCTCGATCCGCCCGCCATGCCCGACCACGATGTGGCGCACAATGGCGAGCCCGAGTCCGGAGCCCTCGACGTCCCGCGACAGCCGCTCGTCGACCCGGTAGAACTTCTGGAAGATGCGCCGCTGCTCCTTGGCCGCGATGCCGATGCCGCTGTCGCGCACCCAGACGCGGGCCGCGCGCGCGTCGGCGTCGGCTCCGATGACGATCGCCGTCTCCTCGGGCGTGTACTTGTAGGCGTTGGACAGCAGGTTCACGAGGGCGTCCACCATCGCACCGCGGTCCGCCAGCACGGCCGGGAGGTCCGGCTGCAACTCGACACGGACGTCGTGCCGCCGGCCGACCGTGGCCGCCTCGAACGCTTGCACCGCCTCGCCGACGAGCGCCGCGATCTCCTGGGGCTGCCGGTCGTAGGTGCGCCGGCCCGCCTCCATCCGCCCCCAGTCGAGCAGCCGCTCGATCCGCTCGCTCAACCGCGCCGTCTCGCGCTCGAGCACCTCGAGGCACATCCTCGTCTCCTGCGGGTCGCGGGTGTCGCTCTCCTTCAGCATCTCGGCGAACATCCGGATCGACGTGAGCGGCGTGCGCAGCTCATGGCTCACCTTGGAGACGAAGTCGAGCTGCAGCCTCGATAGCCTGGCCTCGCGCCACAGCAGCACCAGCGCCAGCACGGTGCCGGTAACCAGGCAGCCGACCAGGGTGACCACCAGGATCCCGAAGACGATGTTCAGACGCGCCTGCCAGAACACCAGCATGAGAATGCCGACGGCGAGCAATGCCGCCGTCGGCACGACGACCAGGCAGATCAGCAGCACCACGATGCGGCGAAAGCCGCGCCCGGTTCCCCCCGTCCCGATGGTCGTCCCGCCCGCCACGGCTCCATGGTACCCAAAACGGCCGCGCAGGCGGGCGCCACCGCCCGCCTGCCCCGGCGACAGCTACTTCTGCATACCCATGGTGGTGGGGTCCTGGGTGATGTTGTCGATCACGGAGGCGTACGCCACCACGCCCGTGCCGGCAGTGACCGTGACCTTGGCGTAGCCGCGGCTCATGTTGGTCTGGCCGGCCTTCTTGTTGAAGGGCCTCGCCTCCTGCTTGAACTGGCCGGCGTTGAGCGAGACGGTGTACTCGGCCAGCTTGGCGCCGCTGCCGTCGAACAGCTCAACCTTGGCCGTGGCCGCTGCGGCGCTCATGTTGGAGACGCTGATGTTGGTGCGGAAGGCGGTGTTCTCGACGAGCTGCGTCAGGAAGGCGGACTCGCCCGCGGCGAGACCCTGCTGCACCGTCAGGGCGTCGAGGTTCTGCCCCAGGGTGGCGTTCGGGTAGCACGGCGCGCCGGCGGTGTTGAGGTTGTAGGTGCGGGAGGAGACCTTTACCGGCAGCGCGGAGCGCACCTCGAGCGCCCCCGAGCCGGTCCCGCTCACCTGCCCGACCACGTCCGCGAGGATCGACTGGCTCGCTCCGGCCACGAACGCGGTGCCGGTGAGCGGGCCGCCGCTCCCGTAGTACACCAGTTCGAGATCGGAGCGCGCGCCGTTGGTGTTCAGCACCCCGAGGTCCGTCCGCCACGCGCTGCCTCCGGTGCCGGCGGCGCGGCTCGCCGAAGGGATCCAGTAGCGGTAGGGGAACGGCTCGCCGAAGGTGAACTTGGCGAGGAAGGCGTCGTTGGCGCCGCCCCGGTAGGTGGCGCTGTAGGCATTGGCGACGGGGAAGTTGGTCGACGAGGTCTGGCCCGCGACGACGACCGCGCCGCCGGCTTGCGCCACCGCCCAGCCGGTTTCGGCCAGGGATCCGCCGAGGAAGGTCGAGTAGTCGATCGCGCTGCCCGACACCGAGACGGCGGTGAGGAAGGCGTCTGTGTTGCCGCCGCCGTAGGTTCCCTGCTGCGGCTGCGAGGTCGGGAAGTCCGTCGAGGCGGTGTCACCGGTGACATAGGCAATGCCGCCGCTCGAGATCGCCACGCCGTACGCGTAGTCGGGGTTGGCGCCGCCGAGGTAGCTGGAGTAGAGCAGGGCGTTGCCGGCCGCGTTGAGCTTGGTCACGAAGGCATCCCGGTTGCCCGCCTTGGTCGCCTGGAAGGGGGTGACGGTCGGGAACGACGTCGACCAGGTGTGACCGACCACGAAAGCCTGACCGGCGCCGTCGACCGCGATCGCCATGCCGTAGTCCTCGCTGTTGCCGCCGAGATACGTCGAGTAGGTCAGGGCATTGCCCGCGGGCGCCAGCTTGGTGACGAACGCCTCGAACGGGCCGCCCGCCGGGCTGGCCTGGTAGGCGCCGGCGAGCGGGAAGTTGGTCGAGCCGGTGTAGCCCGTCACGAAGGCGTGGCCGCTGGCGGCCACGGCGATGCCGTGGCCCTCGTCCCGCCCGCTGCCGCCGAGGAACGTCGAGTAGACCATGGTCCCGGTTGCCGAGAGCTTGGTGACGAACGCGTCGCGGTCGCCGCCTTGGGTGATGTCAAAGGCGCTGGCGGTAGGGAAGTTCGTCGACTCCGTGTAGCCGGTCACGTAAGCGGCCCCGCTCGTGTCGGTGGCCACCGCGTACCCATAGTCGAAGGAGGTGCCACCGAGGTAGGTCGAATACTCGAGAGCGGCTCCGTTGGCGGCGAGCTTGGCGACGAAGGCGTCCGTGTTGGTCCCGAAGGTGTTCTGGAAAGCGTTCTGGCGGGGGAAGTTGGTGGACTGCGTGAAGCCCGTCACGATCGCCTTGCCGGTACCGTCGACGGCGATGCCCATCCCTCGCTCGTTGCTGCTCCCCCCGAGGTAGGTGGAGTACACGAGGTTCGCTCCCGCGGCGTCCAGCTTGGTGACGAAAACGTCCTCGCTGCCGCCGAGGCTGATCTGATATGCGCCCTTGACAGGAAAGCTCACCGAGGACGTTCCACCCGTGACGTACACCTCGCCCGCGGAGCCGAGGGCGACACCCATCGCGTGATCGTCGTCGCTGCTGCCGAGGTAGGTCGCGTAGGTCAGCACCGGGTCGATCACGAGCGGCAGCGCCCGGTCGTAGCGCCCGACCGTGAAGCCGACACGGTTGCGGCCGCGCCGGACGTACTCCCCCCGCACCTCGCGGCGGCCCGCGGCAGTGTCCTGGTACACCCGCGGCCGGTGCTGGACGAGCATGCCGTGCGGGAGCCGCAGCTCGAGATCGCCAACAGGGGTCACGCGCAGCGAGCGGGCACCGACGAGCTCGAGCTCGATTCGCCGCGGATCGCGGCCCGGGGCGACGACGAAGTCGTACTCCAGCCGCTGCTCGGCGCCGTAGAGCTCCACATCGATCCCCGGGTAGACCCCGGTGTACCGCACCCTGGCGAAGTGGGAGACTCCCGTCAGCCACGCCGCGGGGTCGTCGCCGACCAGGTAGTGGCTGGTGCCGTGCCGCAACTCGAGGCCCGTGACCTCCGATGCGATCTCCGCCCCCACCCAGCGCAGCCGCACGACGTCGAGGTGGACCGGCGCGCCTGCCACCACTTCGCCCCCAGAGGGAGCGTCTCTGCCGTCACGCACGGCGCGACCCGGCGCCCGCAAGCCGAGGACAACCTCCTGCGGAGTCAGCCAGATCGTGCAGCCGGGCACTCTTGCCAGGAACCTCACGTCTCCATCGGTCTGGCCGCGGTTCGGCTCGAAGCTCAACGGGAGGCTCAGATAGCCGGCCGCCGCGGCGACGGCTCGTACCGGCTGGACGTCCGCGCCAGGGTTGACCGTCGCGTTCGCGAGCAGCGCCGTGGCGATCGTCAACATCGCCGCCGCGAAGCCGACTGCTCTCCCACCAGGCGCCGACAGCGTCCGTTGCCGTGCGGTACTCGAATGACGCAAAAACACACCCACAAGAACTGGATAGTGCATGTGACTCCCCCCGCCCTCACTTCGGTCGAAGTGTGGACAGAAGTGTACCGCAAAACGGTACCGGCCGCGTGACGCCGGTCACGCGATCCCGCCCAGCACAGCGAGGTTGCGCGGCTGCTGCGGCCGCGTCACACTCCTGCGGCGCGCCGCGTGAGCCATCCATGCTGAGAGCGACCGACCACGGCCCGATCACCCGCATCCGTCTCGCCCGGACGCTCATGGGGCGGGCGCTGTACAGTGTCTGCGCCTACCTGGTCGACGGAACGCTGATCGACACCGGGCCGCCCGCCACGGCGCGTGAGCTGGTCGGCTGGCTGCGCGGCCGGACACCCCGCCTGGTGGTCAACACCCATTACCACGAGGACCACACCGGAGGGAACGCCGCATTGCAGAAGGCGTTCGGCGTGCGCGTGCTGGCCCCGGCAGATTCGGTGGCGCGGCTCGCCGACTTCTATCGGCTGCCGTTGTACCGGGCGCTGGTGTGGCGCCAGCCGCGCAACGTGACCGTGGAGCCGCTGCCGGAGGTCGTGGAGACCGGCCGCTACCGGTTGCACGTGGTGCCGACGCCGGGGCATGCTCCCGACCACGTCTGCCTGTTCGAGCCGGAGCAAGGGTGGCTGTTCTCCGGCGACCTCTACATTCACGAGCGGGTCACCTACACGCGGCAGGTCGAGGACGTCTGGCAGCACATCGCCTCGCTGCGCCGCGTGCTCGCGCTGCAGCCTCGCCTGCTGCTGTGCTCCCACGCCGGCCTCGTGCACGACCCGAAGACCGCGATCACCGCGAAGATCGCCTTCTGGGAAGGCCTCGCGGGGCGCGCTCGCGCTCTCGCGGAGCAGGGGGTGCCGCTCGTCGCGATCCGCTCCCGGTTGCTCGGCCGCGAGGGGTGGATGACCACGATCTCGCGAGGCGACTTCTCGAAGCTCAACATGGTTCGTGCCCTCCTGCGCGAGCCCGCGTCACCGCGCTAGAATGACCCCGGGGGAGTGAATGCTTTCACAACAAGGGAGAACATCATGAGACTGATCCTTCTCGGACCCCCGGGCGCGGGCAAGGGCACCCAGGCCAAGTTCATCTGCGAGCGCTACGCGATCCCGCAGATCTCGACCGGCGACATGCTGCGCGCCGCCGTCGCCGCCGGCAGCGAGCTCGGTCGCCAAGCGAAAGCAGTGATGGACTCGGGCGCGCTCGTCTCCGACGACATCATCATCGGCCTGGTCAAGGAGCGCATCGCCCAGCCCGACTGCGCCCGTGGGTTCCTCTTCGACGGCTTCCCGCGCACGCTGCCGCAGGCCGAGGCGACGCGCGCCGCCGGGGTGGTGATCGAGGCGATCGTCGAGATCGAGGTGCCCGACGACGAGATCGTCAAGCGCATGTCGGGCCGCCGCGCCCACATCGCTTCCGGCCGCACCTACCACGTCGTCTTCAACCCCCCGCAGCGGGCCGGCGTCGACGACGTCACCGGCGAGCCGCTGACCCAGCGCGACGACGACCGCGAGGAGACCGTGCGCAAGCGCCTCGCCGCGTATCACGCCCAGACCGAGGTGCTGTCCTCGTTCTATGGGAAGCTCGCCGCCAGCGGCGCACCGGACGCACCGGCGTTCATCAAGGTCGACGGGACGCGCGGGATCGAGCAGGTCAAGGTGGCGATCCTCGAGCAGCTCACTCCCGTCGCGACTTAGCAGCTTTCTCGAGCAACGCGGCGACGTGGACGGCGGGCGAGCCCGCCGTCGCCCGCCGCTCGGCGCGCTCGTCGCACCAGCGCAACAGCCGGATCGCCGCGCCGAGCGGGCGGTGCGCTGGCGGCAGTGGCCCCGGCTCGGCCTGCCGCCCCACGGCTGCGGCGCTCCCGTGCCCGAGCGACCCGCCCTCCAGCAGACGCTTGCCGATGCCGTAAAGCAGAAAGTGCGCGAACGGGAACGACCCGCGCACCAGTAACGCTGCGTCGCTGGTGCGCCATCCGGCGCGCGCGGCCAGCGCGACCAGCTCGGCCTGCCGATAGAGACGCCGATGGCCATACCAGATGCCGACGTAGAGACCGCGGCGCGGCGGCTGGATGCCGACCCGTTCGAGCACGAACGCGAGCGGGTCCCAGGTCGCCGGGTAGCGCGCGTGCGGCACCGTCACCGCGGCCCGACCGTCGGCTACGAGCACGCGGTGCAGCTCGACGAGCGCGCCGGCATCGTCGTCGAGGTGCTCCAGCACCTCGCAGGCGAGGGCGCGCGCGAAGCATCTGTCGCGAAATGGCAGATGGCCGGCGTCGGCGACCACGGCGGCGCCGGCGTAGCCGCAGCGGCGGGCGAGCCACACCCGACCGAGGTCGACGTCGACGCCGACTGGCGCGACCGAGTGGAGGCGCTGCAGCACGAGCAGCAGCGAGCCCGCCCCCATGCCGACCTCGATCACCCGCGCCCCCGGCGGCGGGTCGAGCCGGGCGAGCGTCCAGGCGGCGCGGCGACGGTAGGCCGGGTCGGCCTCGCCGCCGCACAGCTCGAGCACGCGCCGCTCGCGCTCCGCGACGCTCATCGCTGCCCCGCCGAGGCCGCCTCCGCCAGCACCCGCTCGCACGCCTCGACGGTGCGCTCGAGCGAGAAGACGTCGGCGATCTCGGCCTCCGGGCGGCGGTAGCGCCCCGGCTCACGCAGCACGGCACGGATTCCGTCGGCGAGCGCGCCGACGTCGCCCGGGGGCACCAACCGCCCCATCCCGGTGGTCCGCACCGGGACGCGCGCTCCGGGGATGTCGGTGGCGACCACCGGCGTGCCGCAGAGCATCGCCTCCGCCTGCACGAGGCCGAAGCACTCGGTTTCGCTCGGCAGCGCGAGCACCTCGCACGCCGCGTAGTAGGCGGCGAGCTCGTCGGGGTCGTCGATGAGGCCGAGGTGGCGGAAGCGGTCGCCGGTCGCCGTCACCAGCGCCCGGTTCCGCTCGAAGAAGCGCTCGTAGCCCAGCACCTGCTGGCCGGCGAACGCGGCGGTGACCGTTGGGAACTCGGCGGCGATCGCCGGCAGGGCGCGCAGCAACACGTCGGGGCGCTTCTCCGCGACGAAACGGCCGGCGAAGCCGACCAGCAGGCGGCCGTCGAGGCGATGCCGCCGCCGCAGCTCGGCGACCCGTTCCGGCTGCGGGCGCGGAATCACGACCGGCGGCAGGATCGCCGTAGTCTTGGCCAGGTAGGGGCGCAGCCAGCGCGAGTGGCCGGCGTAGTCCTCGCTGTAGGCGATCAGCCGTTGCGCTCCCCGCGCGCCGGACCGGAACAGCACGTGCATCAAGCGCTCGATCAAGCGGTTGTGCACCCCGCCGGGCAGCACCAGGTCGCCGTGGTGGGTGATCACCAGCGGGGTGCCCGCGCGCCGTGCCAGCCGGCCGACCAGGGCGGCCTCGAACATCGGGGTGTGCACGTGGACCACGTCCGCGGCGGTCAGGAGGCGCCGCAGCGCGAGCGGGTAGGAGGGCATCAGCAGGCCGCGGCTGATCCGCAGCGGCGCCGGCAGCCGCACCACTCGGACGCCGCCGATCGTCTCCTCGGACGCGAGCTCGGAGCGGAAGCGCGCCGAGACCACCGTGACCCGGTGTCCGCGCGCTGCCAGCGCCTCGCTGAGCCGCTGCACGTGTAGCGTCAGGCCGGTGCGGTGCGGCAGGTAGTACGTCAGGCAGACGAGGATGCGGAGCGGTGGCTGACCCATCACGCCGGCTGCGGGCGCGCCAGGCGGCGCACGCCGGCCTCGACCACCGGGAAGAACGCCCGCGCCCGGCGCACGATCCCCTCGACGTCGAGGTCGAGGCGGGCGCGCAGGATGTCCTGGTTGCCGTGCGTCTGGAACTCGTCGGGTACGCCAAGGCGCTCGAAGGCGACGCCGGTGATGCCGAGCGTTTCGACGGACTCCATGACGGCGGCGCCGAAACCGCCCGCGAGCGCGTTTTCCTCGACCGTCATCACCCGCGCGCCGGGCTTGACCTGGGCGGCGAGCAGCTCGACGTCGAGCGGCTTGACGAACCGCGCGTTGACCACCGTGAGGTCCGGGCCGCCCTCGGCCGCCAACCGCTGGGCGGCGTGCAGCGCCTCGGTCGCCATCGTTCCGATCGCCCACACGAACCCGTCGGGGCCGGCCCGCAGCACCTCGGCCTTGCCGACCGGCAGCACGCGCGGCGGCCCGTCCGTCGGGACGCCGTAGCCGCTGCCGCGCGGGTAGCGCACGACGGCAGGCAGCGCAGACGAGAGCGCCGTGGCGAGCATGTGGCGAAGCTCGTCCTCGTCCTTCGGCGCCATCACGACGAGGTCCGGGAAGACGCGCAACTGCGAGAGGTCGAAGACGCCGTGGTGGGTGGGGCCGTCGTTGCCGACCAGACCGCCACGGTCGAGCGCGAACACCACCGGGAGCCGCATCAGGCAGACGTCGTGGAAGATCTGGTCGTAGGCGCGCTGGAGGAACGTCGAGTAGATCGCCACCACCGGGCGCAGCCCGCGCGTCGCCATCCCGCCGGCGAACGTCACGGCGTGCTGCTCGCAGATGCCGACGTCGAAGCAGCGCTTGGGAAACTCCTTCGCGAACGTGTCGAGGCCGGTGCCCTCGGGCATCGCCGCGGTGATCGCGACGATGCGCTCGTCGGTCCGCGCCAGCTCGGTGATCGTCCTGGCGAAGATCTTGGTGTACGACGGCGGACCCGGCTTCTTGCTCGCCACCTCACCGGTCTCCACCGAGAACGGCGTCGCCCCGTGCCAGAACACCGGGTCGGCCTCGGCGGGCTCCCACCCCTTGCCCTTGCGCGTGACGACGTGGAGCAGCACCGGGCTGTTGTGGCCCTTCCACTGCCGTAGCGTCGCGACGAGCTGCGGGATGGAGTGTCCGTTGACCGGGCCGACGTACTTGAACCCCAGCTCCTCGAACAGGATCCCAGGCACCAGGAGCTGCTTGGCCATGTGCTCGGCCTGCTTGGCGAGCTTGAGCATCGGCTCGCCCACCTTGGGGATTGCGCGCAGCAGGTGCTCGATGTCGTCCTTGAGGCGGCGGTACGGCTGCCCGTGCAGGATGCGGTTCAGGTAGCCCTGCATCGCGCCGACGTTGGGCGAGATCGACATCTCGTTGTCGTTGAGGATGATCATCAGCGGCCGGCCGAGGTAGCCGGCCTGGTTGAGCCCCTCCATCGCCATGCCGCCGGTGAGGCCGCCGTCGCCGATCACCGCGACGACACGGAAGTCCTCGCCGCGCAGGTCCCGCGCGACCGCCATCCCGAGCGCAGCGGAAATCGAGGTCGAGGCGTGCCCGGCGTTGAAGGCGTCGTACTCGCTCTCCTCGCGTCGCAGGAACCCGGACATGCCGCCGTAGGCGCGCAGCGTGTGAAAGCGGTCGCGTCGCCCGGTGAGCACCTTGTGCGGGTAGCACTGGTGGCCGACGTCCCACACCACCTGGTCGCGCGGCGTGTCGAGGACGTAGTGCAGCGCCAGCGTCAGCTCGACGGCGCCGAGCCCGGAGGCGAGATGGCCGCCGGTTGCCGACACCGTCGCGAGCAGGAAGCGGCGCAGCTCCTCGGCGACCTCCGGCAGTGCCTCCTCCGGGAGCTGCCGCAGGTCGGCCGGTGTGTTGATGCGGTCGAGTAGCCCCACGGCGCGCCTACCGGTCCCGCCGGGCAACGAAGACGACGAGCTGCTGCAGGATTCCGTCCTCCCCTTCGAGACCGACGACCTCCGCCCGCAAGGTAGCCGCCAGCTCTTCCAGGTGTACGCGGGCGGCGGCGAGTCCGTGCAGGTTCGGATAGGTCAGCTTCCCCGCCGTGGCGTCCTTGCCCGGGCTCTTGCCCAGGCTCGCCGCCGTTCCCGTGACGTCGAGGATATCATCGGCGATCTGGAACAGCAGGCCGAGGCGCCGGCCGAACGCGCGGAACGGGGCGCGACGGCCGGCGGCGGCGCCGGCGAGGAGCGCACCGAGCTCGACCGCGGCGCCGATCAGCGCGCCGGTCTTGGCGCCATGGATCCGCTCGAGGCGGCCGGCGTCCGGAGCAGCCCCGGTGGCCTCGAGGTCCTCGACCTGGCCGCCGACCATGCCTGCTGAGCCTATCGCCGCGGCAACGATGCGGCAGGACTCAGCGCGATCCACGGCGCACACATCGCCGGCCGGAAAGCGGGCGAGCACCGCGAACCCCTCGGTGAGCAGCGCGTCACCGACGAGAATGGCGAGCGCCTCGTCGTAGGCGACGTGGACCGTCGGCCGCCCGCGCCGCAATGCGTCGTCGTCGAGCGCTGGCAGGTCGTCGTGGACCAGCGAGTAGGTGTGGATCAGCTCGAGCGCGCAAGCCGGCTCGAGGACGCGCTCCGGGTCGCCGCCGGCTGCGTGACAGGCGGCGCGCACCAGGATCGGGCGCACCCGCTTGCCGCCGCCGAACACGGCGTAACGCATCGCCTCGTGCAGCCGCGCGGGCCACGCGTCGGCGGCCGGCAGCAGGCGGTCGAGGGCGGCGTTGACCGCCTCGCGCTCTGCGGTCAGGTAGCGCTCGAGCTCCATGGTCACACCTCGGTCGGCGTGAACGGCGCGGTGTCGGGCTCCTCGCCCTCGGCGGCCTCCGCGAGCAGGTGCTCGACCCGCCGCTCGACACCCTCGAGCTGGGTGCGGCAGCGCCGCGCCAGCTTGACGCCGCGCTCGAACAGCTTGATCGCCTCCTCGAGGCCGACCGAGTCGTCCTCGAGCTTGGCGACCACCTCCTCGAGCTGGGCGAGCGCCTCCTCGAACGTCTCCTTGCTCATCTCCCCCCTCCCGTCCCGGGCACCGGGTACCGGGTACCGGGTACCGGTGTTGCCCTGCCTGTCGTGTCCTTGGTTGCCTCTCCCGGTCCCCTGTCCCCGGTCCTCGGTCCCCGTTCTTCAAAGAGCGAGCCCTGCTCGCCCGGCCGACCCTGTACGAGCGAGCGCACCTGCCCGTGCGCGAGCGTCGTGATGAGGCGCTCGCCCGGGGCGACCGTCGCAGCGTCCCGCAGCGGTCGCGGATCGCCGTCGCGTGTCGTGATCGAGAAGCCGCGCTCGAGCACACGCCGCGGCGACAGCGCCGAGAGCGCCCGCTCGCGGGCCGCCAGGTCCATCCGCCGCCGGCCCATCAGCGCGCGCAGGCGCTCGCCGGCGACCGCCAGCTTGACGGTGACCAGCTCGCGCAGGCGCGGCGCGCCCAGCCGCACCGGCCAGTGATAGAGCTGCCCGATCGCGGCGTCGACGCGCCGCGTGCGGCCGACGAGCAGAGCACGCAGGCGTTGCGGCAGCGCCTCGAGCAGGCGCAGCCGGGCGTCGAGCTCGGCCAACCGCTGCGGCAGGCGCGCCAAACCGTGCGCCCCCTCGAGCGCGCGCAGGCGGAGCCCAGTCCGCTCCAGACGTCGCGTCAGCGTGGTCCGCAGCACCGACTCGGCCTGCTCGATGCGGCGCTGCTGCGCCTCCAGTTGCGCCACCACCATCTCCGCGGCCTGGGTCGGCGTCGCGGCGCGGACGTCGGCGACGAAGTCGGAGATCGTGAAGTCGACCTCGTGCCCGACTCCGGAGATCACCGGCACCTCGGCGGCGGCGATGGCGCGCGCCACCATCTCCTCGTTGAACGCCCAGAGGTCTTCGAGCGAGCCGCCACCGCGCACGACCAGCACCACGTCGACGGCGCCCGAGCGGGCGAGGTAGCGGACCGCCCGCGCGATCTCACCCTCGGCGCCCCGTCCCTGCACCCGCACGGGGTAGAGCAGCACCTGCAGGTGGTCCCAGCGCGACAGCACCTTGAGGACGTCTCGCACCGCGGCTCCCGACGACGACGTGACCAGGCCGAGGCGTTGTGGCAGCGCCGGCAACGGGCGCTTGCGCTCGGCGGCGAACAGCCCCTCCGCCGCCAGCTTGGCCTTGAGCTGCTCGAAGGCGAGCTGCAGCTCGCCGACGCCCTCGGGGATCACCTCGGCGACGATGAGCTGCAGCGAGCCGCGAGGCGGGTAGACCTCGAGCGAGCCGTGCAGCAGCACGGCGAGCCCGTCGGTGAGCTTGAAGCGCAGTCGGTCGCCGCGCTGCGCCCACAACGCGCATGAGAGCGAGCCGTCGCCGTCCTTGACCTGAAAGTAGCGGTGGCCCGAGGCGGCGATCTTCACCCCGGAGAGCTCGCCGCGCACGATCACCTGCCCCAGGCTCCCGGCGAGCACGGCATTGACCTGGCGCAGCAGCTCGCCGACGCCCCAGACGCGCGCGCTCACTCGCTCGCCTCCTCGACGCGGCCGACCCCGAAACCCATCAGGATGAGCACGAGGTACTGGATCTCCGCATCCCAGAAGTTGTACTCGAAGAAACCGGCTGCGGTCGTCCCGACCACCGCGATCAGGGTGCCGGCCACCGCCGCCCGCGCCCCGCCGGTCAGGCGCGGCAGCCCACGCCACGTGGCGGCGAGGAAGGCGCCGAGCAGCCACACGTACGCGGCCAGCGCGAACAGCCCGCGCTCGGCGGCGATCTGCAGCACGTTGTTGTGGAGATGCGGCGTCCGCCAGCGTGGCGCGTCGTCACGGCGGTACAGCGGGTAGACGCGGCGCACCATGTCGAGACCGACCCCGGTCCACGGGTGGTCGCGGATCATCTCGATACCGGAGAGCATCATGCACACGCGGTCGTAGTTGGCATGCTGCTGCAGGTCGAAGATCGACAGCGCGCGGTCGAGCACCGCCCGCGGCACCGCCAGCCAGATCATCACCGCGAGCAGTGGGTACACCAGGAGCAGCCGCCGCTGCCACACCGCCGCGAGCATCAGGAGGCCGAGCGCGAGCCCGACCCAGGCGCTGCGCGTGTAGGAGAGCACCAGCGCGGTGGAGCCGACGAGCGCGGACGGCAGCAGGTACCACCAGCGCCCGCGCGGGTGCAGCACCAGCTCGGCCCAGAGCAGCAGCAGCACCACCATCAGCCAGCCGGCATAGGTCATGTAGCTCGACATCGGCCCGGCGATGCGCAAGCCGGGATCGCTCGACCCCTGGACGTACTGCACGATCCCCCAGGCACCCAGTATGGTGCACATCCCCGCCAGCCCGGCGATCAGGTGGCGCCACCACCGCATGTCGACCAGCGCGGCCGCCAGCGGCACCGCGAGGAAGAGCAGCAGGCGCGGCAGCAGGCCGACGCTGACGAGCGGGTCGAAGGAGAACGCCACCCCGGCGATGGTGATGAGGGTGAAGGCGATCAGCGGCGGCGCCAGCACTCGCGCGCGCGGCACGCCGGCGAGCTCGCCGCGGCGCCACGCGCGCCAGGCGGCTATCCCGGAGATGACGAGGAGCGGGTTGGCGGTGCCGAGGCGGCAGGAGAACACTCCGGCGCCCACCAGCGCGGCGCGAGCGAGCCACCACGCTCGGCTGACCGCAGGGCGCGCCGCATCCTGCAAGGTGGGCTAGGCCTCCCCGGGCAGCGCCTCATCGATGAGCATCACCGGGATGTCGCTGACGATCGGGTACGTACGCCGGCACGCCGAGCACCGGAGCCCCTCCGTGACCACCGGCACCTCGTCGCGGAACTTCTCGCGATACCGATCCACCAGCATGCTCCGCGTGGCCTCGGCGAGCGGGATGAGGTCCAAGTCCGCCTTGCACGCGGGGCAAACGAGAATCTCCAGGAGCTGCGGGTCCACCGCCATGGCGACCTCCCAACAGGTGATGCTAGCACGCGGAGTTGCGCTCGCGACCGCGAGAGGTCAGCATGCTCGCCATGAGGGTCCTGCACGTCGTTGCCGCCGACCGCTGGACGGGCGCGGCCGCCACGGCCCTCCAGCTCGTGGAGGCGCTGCGGGCTGCCGGCGTCGAGTGCGCTCTCCTCTTTCGCGGCGGGCGCAACCTCGAGGACCGGCTGGTCGGCTGCAGTTGGGCGCATCCAGTCCTCCGCAAGGAGCGCTCGTTCGGCGACCTCCGGCGCGCCGGCGCGACGCTGCGGGAGCTCGCGGCCGGGTGCGACGTCGTGCATGCGCACCTGCCTCACGATCACCTCCTGGCGCGCCTGGCGCTCAGCGGCGCGGCCGTTCCGCTGGTGCGCTCGTTGCGCCATCCCAGGCACCTGCGGGCGGACCCGTTCTACCGCTGGCTGCTCCGCGGCACGGCTGGCGTGGCGGTCGCCAACTCCGCCATGGCCCCACCTGTCGAGCGCTTCGCGTCCCGACGGGGACGCCCCGTCCAGGTGCTCCCGCCGGTTGTCGAGCCGCGCTTCCGCCGCCTGCCGGGGACATCGGCACGCGCCCACTCGCGGCGGATCGCCCGCGAGGCGCTGAGCCTGCCGGCGGACGCCGTCGTCGCCGGGGCCGTGGGGAAGCTCGACCGCGGCCGCGGCCACGACCTGCTCCTGCGGGCCGTGGCCGCGGCGCCCGGCGTCCGGGCGCTGGTGGTCGGCCACGGCCCGTGCGAGGGCGACCTGCGCGAGCTCGCCGCACGGCTCGGCATCACCGAGCGCGTCGCCTTCGCGGGCTACGTCGACGGCGGTCTCGAGGACCTCTACGCGGCGATGGACGTGTTCGTCTTTCCGGCCGCCGGTTCCGATCACGGCCACCGCGCGATCGCGGAGGCGTCCGGCGCCGGCGTTCCGACTCTGGCCGCCGATCTGGCGGGCGTTCGCGACCTCGTGACGCCGGGCGTGACCGGCGACGTCTACCCGCCGGACGATGCCGCGGCGCTTGCCGTGCTCCTGCGCCGCTGGTGGGCCGACGAAGCGCTGCGGGCGCGGGCGGCGGCGGCGGTCGTACGCGCAGCGTCCGGGTGGACGGCGGACGCCCTCGCAGCGGCCGCTCTCGATCTCTACGGGCGGTGCCGCCGGTAGCGTGCGGGCAATGAGCTGGAGCACACTACGCGCGCCCGTCGCGGCGAGGGAGGACAGCACGATGCGTCATTTGTCTCGAGTAGGGGTGGTGGCGGTGGTCGCCCTGCTGGTCGTCACCGGACAGGCGCCGGCGGCCGAGCTCCAGAAGGGTGCCTTCGAGCTCGGCCTCTCGGCGCTCCTCCAGGACGCCAACCAAACCGGCGTCTACCTCAACGTCTCTACCCGCATCGGCTACCTGATCACCCCTCACCACGAGGCCGGGGCCACCATCTCGGTGCTCTGGGTGAAACCCGACAACCAGGCCAGCATTTCGGCCAGCACGCTCGGCGGCTTCTACCGCTACAACTTCTCGACGACCGACCGCTACCTCGTGCCGTTCATCGGCGCCCTCGCCTACTCGTACCAGGGGGACCTCCGCCAGTCGCTGCGTTGGGGGTGGCAGATCGAGAGCGGGCTGCGGTACATGCCGACGCCGGCCGCGGGCATCAACACGACGATCTTCTGGAAGCGGGAGTTCGCGACCGCCAACTACGTGACCACCGACCGCGCATTCGGGATGACCGTGGGGTTCTCGCTGTTCCTCTAGGCGGGCTCGCCCACTGGCCTCCTCCGACAGGCCGTCGGGCGGCGCTCCCCCGTTCGCCGCGAGCCACCGCGGAGCGGTTGACTCGTGCCGGGCAACCTCGCCTCCGACCCCTTGACACGCCCCCGCCCCGGCGTTAGATTGAGCATCGAAAACATATCGAGCGTTCGTTTTTTTGGAGGAGCGCACGGTGAGTGAGGCTGGTCGACGTGAATCGAGCACGAGGGCGGCTGACGGCTGCGACTCCGCGCGCCCCGGGACACAGCGCGACCGCTCGCGGCGCCACGCCGCCACGCCTCGTCACACCGACGGCGCGACAACCCGCTAGGAAAGGGCCTGCAGGCCCGGGAGGAAGAGATGCGAGGAGGTGCGTTGAAGCAACATGGTTGGGTGCCCATGGCGACGCTCGTCGCGGCCGTGGCGCTCGCGCTGCTGCCTGCCGCCACGGCGGTAGCGCAGGTGTCGAACGCGGCGATCGACGTCACCGTCGCCGATGACCAGGGGTTGGCGCTGCCCGGCGTCACCGTTCAGGTGGTCAATGCCGACACCGGGTTGTCGCGGACGGTCGTGACCGAGGTCGACGGTACGGCGACGATCTCCGCCTTGCCGCCCGGGACGTACACCATCACGTTCGAGCTCGCCGGCTTCGCCACGATCGAGCAGGACAACGTGCTGCTACGCGTCGGTCAGACCGCCAAGCTGATCGCCCAGATGAAGCTCGCGACCACGCAGGAGCAGATCACCGTCACCGCGGCCGCACCGGTCGTCGACGTCACCAAGATGGACTCCTCGACCAACATCGTGCCCGAGCAGATCGCCTCGCTGCCGGTGCCCGACCGCCAGTTCGAGCGGTTGGCGTTCATCGCGCCGGGCGTCCAGCGCGAGCGCGGCGACTTCCGTTTCATCAAGGGCGGCCCGGTGATCGGCGCCAGCGGCAACGCGTCGCAGGCGACGATCCTGGTCGACGGCGTCGACCTCACCGACCCGGCGCTCGGCCTCGCCCGCGCCAGGATGAGCCAGGATTCGATCCGCGAGTTCCGCGTCATCAACAACCGCTTCGACACCGAGATCGGCGGCTCCGCCGGTGGCGCCATCTCCGTGGTGACGCGGTCGGGCGGCAACGACCTCAAGGGGTCGGTGTTCGGCTTCTACCGCGACGACTCGCTGCGCAACACCGGGGCGCTCGAGACCGGCAAGGTCCCCTACAACCGCGGCCAGTACGGCTTCACCCTCGGCGGTCCAATCGTCAAGGACAAGACGCACTTCTTCCTCTCCGGCGAGTACATCAGCGAGGACAACGTCACGCTGTTCCGACCGAAGGGCGCTTACGCCTCGTTGGCGGCCGACCTCAAGCACCCGTTCAAGCAGACGCTCGGCTTCTTCAGCATCGACCACTCCTTCACCGACGACCAGCGGATCACCGCCAAGCTGATCTATGACAAGTACAAGGAGGAGAACTTCCGGGTCGGCGGCGTCAGCGACGAGTCGTGGGGCCAGGAGCTCAAGCGGGACAACTGGAACGCGACGTTCGAGCACGTCCTGGTTCCCTCGAGCAGCTACCTCAATGAGCTGCGCTTCCAGGCCGGCCACCGCGAGTACTCGGAGCCGACCAACTCGGACGCCATGGAGGAGTGGTTCTCCTCCGGCAACACCCTGAAGACCGGCTCCAACACCGTCGGCGACCTGCTCAGCTCGGGTGACCTCTACGAGCTGCGCGACACCGCTCACCTGTTCAAGGGCAGCCACGAGATCAAGATGGGCCTCGCGGTGCAGCGGGTCGAGGACACCTTCCGACAGGACACGTTCCAGGAAGGCCTGATGCTCTACCTCACCGACACCCGCGCCATCCCGCTGGCGTACTCGTACGGCGTCGGCTCCTCCCAGGTCGACAAGAGCACCACCATCTACGGTGCGTTCGTCCAGGACACCTGGCGGATCGGCTCCAACCTGACGGTCAATGGCGGCGTCCGCTACGACTACGACGCCGACGGCAACAACCCGGACTTCCACCATGCCCTGGTGCCGAACGGCCGCGCGACCGACAAGAACAACATCCAGCCGCGCGTCGGCTTCAGTTGGGACGTCTCCGGCAACGGCTCGTCGATCCTGCGCGGTGGCGCCGGTCGCTTCACGGGCCGTTACCTGCTCATCCCCTCGTTCATCGAGCTGATGCAGAACGGCGAGACCGGCCGCCCGATGTTCTCGCGCGTCAACGGGGCGCTCTACTGGTCTCTCTGCCCCTCGCTCGGCTTCCCCGACCCCGCCGTGTGCCACGCGGTCTTCCCGGCCCTCGACCCGAACAACCCGACCACCACCGGCATGCTGAGCAAGCCGCAGATCGCGTTGCTGGACAATACGTTCATCAACCCGCAGGCCGACCAGGCGACCTTCGGCTTCACCCATCGGCTCGGGTCCACCAACCTGTTCGTCGACGTCGAGGCGCAATACGTGGACGGCAAGGACGA
This sequence comes from uncultured Acidobacteriota bacterium, assembly GCA_963725705.1. Taxonomy (GTDB): domain Bacteria; phylum Acidobacteriota; class Thermoanaerobaculia; order Thermoanaerobaculales; family Thermoanaerobaculaceae; genus CAVRZJ01. Next base: position 299,700 of record CAVRZJ010000007.1, read on the forward strand.
GATCATCGTCCGCGACAAGAACGTGCAGCTCGTGACCAGCCCCACCACCGGACGGGTAGGGTTGGTTCGACCCAAAACCACCTTCGATCAGATCAACGTCTACACCAACGAGGGCCACTCGAAGTACAAGGCGCTCGTCGCCAGCCTCAACGGCACACTCTCCGGAGGCCACTTCGTCACCGCGTCGATCACCTACGCCGACAAGAAGAACATCTCCGACGACTTCTCGCCAGAATTCCCCTACGGCTACCCCAACGATCCCACCAACATCGAGGCCGAGTGGGGGCCGTCGCGCGGCCAGGAGCGCCTGCGCGTCGTCGCCTCGGGCGTCTTCCTGCTGCCGTGGGGGTTCACGGTGGCGCCGACGCTGGAGTACGGCGCCGGGCAGCCGTGGACGCAGCGTCTCGGCTACGACTACAACGGCGACGGAAAGAACTCCGACCGGGCGCTCGGCGTCGGCCGCAACAGCATGGACGGCCCTTGCTTCCGTCAGGTCAACCTGCGCCTCACCAAGGCGTTCACCTTCGGTGGCAACAAGCTCGAGGTCATCGCCGAGGCGTTCAACCTGTTCGACACCGTCAACTACAACGTCTCCTCGATCGACAGCGCGCTCTACCTGTCCGGTCCGACGCTGTTAAGCCCGACTGCAGCCGCGGTCACGAACCCGAACTACGGTAAGTACTCGGCGACGTTCACGCCGCGCGAAATTCAGCTCGGGCTGCGGTTCTCATTCTAGATGACCCGGGGGTCCGGGGTCCGAGGTCAGGGGTCCGAAGCCCCACCCGGTCCCCGTTCCCCTCCGAACAGCTCGAAGGGAGCCATACATGCCGGTTGAAACAGGTCTCAAGGGGAAGGTTGTGATCGTCACCGGCGCCGCGGCGGGAATCGGCCGCGCGACCGCCATCCGCTTCGCCAGGGAAGGTGCGAAGGTCGCCGCCTGGGACGTCAGCGAGCAGGCAGCCGAGGCGATCGTCGCCGACGTCGCCGCCGCCGGCGGCGAGGGGTGGCTCCAGCGTGTCGACGTGGCCAGCGCCGCCAGCGTGGCGGCGGCGACCGCGGCGCTCGTCGCCAGGTGGGGACGGATCGACGTGATCGTCAACAACGCCGGGATCGTCCGCGACGCGCAGCTCGTCAAGGTCAAGGACGGCCAGGTACAGGCGACGATGACCGACGAGCAGTGGGAGGCGGTGATCGGCGTCAACCTGCGCGGCGTGTTCAACTGCACGCGCGCGGTGGTCCCGCACATGATCGCGGGCGGCGGCGGGGCGGTGCTGTCGACCTCGTCGGTCGTCGGCCTCTACGGGAACTTCGGGCAGACCAACTATGTCGCCAGCAAGGCCGGAGTCATCGGCATGACCCGCACCTGGGCGCGCGAGCTCGGCCGCTTCAAGATCCGCGTCAACGCGGTGGCGCCCGGGTTCATCGCCACCGAGATCCTGCGCGCGATGCCTGAGAAGGTGCTGGAGGGCATGGTGGCGCGCACGCCGCTCGGCCGCATGGGGCAGCCGGAGGACATCGCCAACGCTTTCGTCTTCCTCGCCTCGGAAGCGGCGACGTTCATCACCGGGACCGTGCTGTCGGTCGACGGTGGTCTGGTCGTCGGCACGTGACGCGAGGATTCGGGCAGGGACGGATCTAGCGACCGCCCTGCGCGCACGTTATCGGGAGATCCGAGATGGAACGTTACGCGAACATCGTCGCCACCGGGCGGTTCCTCCCCGAGCGAGAGGTCACCAACGACGAGCTGCGCCGCCGCTTCGACCCCTGGCTGCCCGACTTCGTCAACAAGATGGAGGAGTCGAGCCGCATCCGCAGCCGCTACTGGGCGCCCGAGGAGTGGGCCACCTCCGACGTCGCGCTGCCGGCGGCCCGACAGGCTCTGGAGCGCGCCGGACGCCGCCCCGAGGATGTCGACCTCATCATCCTCGGCACCGACTCGCCCGACTACATCACACCCGCGACCTCGGTTGTCCTGCAGCACAAGCTCGGCGCCGTCAACGCCGGCACGTTCGACGTCGGCTGCGCCTGTGCGTCGTTTCCGACGGCGCTGGCGGCCGGTTCCGGGATGATCGCCACCAACCCCGCCCTGCGCACGGTGCTCGTGGTCGGCGTCTACCTGATGCACAAGCTCGCCGACCCCAATGACCCGATGATCTTCTTCTACGGCGACGGCGCCGGCGCCGCCGTGCTCGAGCCCGGTACGACCCCGGGGTTCGTCGCGGCGGCGAGCCAGGCCGGCGGCGAGTACCACCGCCACTGGGGGATCTACGCCGGCGGCACCTTCGAGCCGGCCAACCAGGACGCGCTCGACAAGGGCCGCGTGCGGGTCAAGATGCTGGAGCGTTACCCCCCGGAGATCAACCACGAAGGGTGGCCTCGTCTGGTGCGCAAGCTCGCCAGGGACGGCGGCTTCGCCCTCTCCGACATCGATTTCATCATCTTCACGCAGGTGCGCAAGCCGTCGATCGACCTGGTCATGGCCGACCTCGGCTTGCCGCTCGCGAGGACCCACACCATCATGGAGGAGTGGGGCTATACGGGCTCGGCGTGCATCCCGATGGCGCTCGACGACGCCAGGCAGAAGAGGTTGATCCCGAAGGGTGCACTGACCGTCTTCGTCGGATCCGGCGTCGGCTACAACCAGGCCGCTGCCGCGTTCCGGATGAGGTGAGGCGTGGCCCGTGACCCGTGGCCCGTGGCCCGCACCACGTCGTTCGGGCGACGGGCCACGGGCAACGGACCACCAGAAGGAGATCCGTGAAAATAGGCACGATCGTGGCGTTGGCACTCGTGGCGTTGATCGCGGTTACCGCGATCGCGGCGGGGGCCTGGGTGTGGCTGCGGCCGCTCTCGGTCTTCGAGTGGATGAGCCGCCGCACCCTGCGCAACACCGGGTTGGCCCGCGTCGACGTCGATACGCCGGCGGGTCGCCAGGTTGCCTTCCGCGGCGGCCAGGGACCCGTCCTCGTGCTCCTTCACGGCGCCGGCGACCAGGCCGGCACCTGGTCGCGCGCGGTGCCCGCGCTGGCCGCCTCGTTCACGCTCATCGTGCCAGACCTGGCCGGCCACGGCGACAGCGAGCCGCGAACGGGCCCGATCGACGTGCCGCGGATCCTCGACGGCGCCGAGGCGGTGATCCAGCAGCTCGCCGGCGGGAAGCGCGTCACCATCGTCGGAAACTCCCTCGGCGCCTGGGTTGCGATGCTGGTGGCGCACCGGCACCCCGACTGGGTGGAGCGCGTTGTCGCGGTGAACGGCGGAGCGATCACCGGGCGTAACGAGGCCGCTCGCGTCGTACCGAAGACGCTCGCCGAAGCGCGCGAGGCGATGACCCAACTGCGCGATCCTGGAAGCTCGCCGGTCCCCGACTTCGTGCTCCGCGACGTCGTGCGCCGGGCCACCAGCGGCTCCCTTGCCCGCTTCGTCGCCAGCGCGGACACCATGGCGCAGTGGACGCTCGACGGCACACTGGGAGATCTCCGCGTCCCGGTCGTGCTGGTCTGGGGCGCGTCGGACCAGGTGATGCCGCTCGACTATGCCCGCCGCATGCTCGCCGAGTTGCCCGACGCGCGTCTGATCACCCTCGAGAAATGCGGTCACGTGCCACAGCAGGAATGCCCGACGGCGTTCCTCGCCGCCCTTCGCCAAGCGCTGGAGGGCATCCAGTGACCGCCGTAACCACCGGCTTGGCGCCCGCACTCGGTACCGCCCCCGAGCGGCGCGGAACGGGTACCGGGGACCGGGGACCGGGGACCGAAAAGCACGCTCATGAGCGGTTCTCCCGGTGCCCGGTCCCCGGTACCCGGTGCCCGGGATGGGCGGGGGGGCAGAATGCTGCACGGTGACCTGCTAGGGGAACGCGCGCGGCTGACGCCCGACAAGCTGGCGCTGGTCTACGTGCCGACCGGCGAGCGTCTCACCTACCGCCAGCTCGACGAGCGCGCGGCCCGGTGCGCCGACACGTGGCTCGGCCCGCTCGGCCTGGTCAAGGGCGACCGCATCGGCCTGCTGGCCGGCAACCGGATCGAGTTTCTCGACGCGTTCTTCGCCGCCGGCAAGGCCGGCGTCATCCTGGTGCCGCTCTCCACCCGCGCGACCGCTCACGAGATCGCCCACATCGTCCGCGACAGCGGCATGCGCGCCCTGATCTACGACGCCGCCCACGCCGCCATCGCCACCGACCTCCGCCCCCTGGTCGACCTCGACACCTGGGTCGCCCTCGACACCCCCGCCTCCCTCTCCGACCTCCGCTGGTCCGATTTGCTCGCCCGGTCCCCGGTCCCCGGTCCCCTGTCCCCGGTCTTGCCGGAGGACGTCTACTGCCTCCTCTACACCAGCGGCACCACCGGCAAGCCCAAGGGCGTGATCGTCCCCCACCGCATGGTGAGCTGGAACGCCGTGGGCACCGCGTGCTCCTGGCAACTGCGCGAGGACGACGTCTCGTCGATCTTCACGCCGCTCTACCACGCCGGCGCCCTCGGCGCCTTCTTGACGCCGATCTTCGCCATCGGCGGCACCATCGTGCTGCACGCCGGCTTCGACCCGGCCGAGGTGTGGCGGACGATAGAGCGCGAGCGCTGCACGGTGGTGCTCGGGGTGCCGACCATCTGGAAGCTGCTCATGGAGGCGCCGGAGTTCGCCTCCGTCGACCTCTCGCACGTGCGCTGGCTGATCTCCGGCGGCGCCCCGCTGCCGCTGTACATCATCGCGGCGTACCAGAAGCGCGGCGTCGTGTTCCGGCAGGGGTACGGCCTCACCGAGGTGGGCGTCAACTGCTTCGCGATGACCAACGATGACTCCGTGCGCAAGGCCGGCTCGATCGGCAAGCCGCTGATGTTCACCCAGGCACGCGTGGTGACCGCGGCAGGCGCCGAGGCGCCGGCCGGCGAGGTCGGCGAGCTCTGGTTGCGCGGACCGCATGTCAGCAACGGCTATTGGAACAACCTGGCGGCCACGGCGGCCGCGCTCGACGCGGACGGGTGGTTCCACACCGGCGACCTGGCACGTCACGACGACGAGGGGTTCTTCACCATCGCCGGTCGCAGCAAGGACGTGATCATCTCGGGCGGCGTCAACATCTACCCGGCCGAGATCGAGGGCGAGCTGCTGCTCCACCCCGACGTCCGCGACGCGGCAGTGGTCGGCGTGCCCCACGACACCTGGGGCGAGGCCGGCGTCGCGTTCGTGGTTCGCCGCGAGGGCGCATCCACCGGCGCCGCGCAGCTCGCCGCCTTTCTCATCGCTAAGCTCTCCAAGTACAAGATCCCGCGGGAGTTCATCTTCGTCGACGCGCTCCCGCGCACACCTTACGGCAAGGTCGTGAAAGGCGAGCTTCGCTCACGCTTCGCTCGCCTGGGCACCGGGGACCGGGAACCGGGAACCGGAGGAGCAACACCTTGAGCTCCACGGTCGTCGATTTCGATCCGTTCCTAACGGTCCCCGGTCCCCGGTCCCCGGTCCCCATGGGCGGGCGATAGGCGGCGCCGTGATGAGCAAAGACCACCAGCCCGCCTCCGTTCTGGCGCATCGTATCGACGGGGCTGGGGCGCCAGTGCTGCTGCTCAACGGCGGCATGATGAGCATCTCGGCGTGGGACGACGTGGCCGCCGCCCTGTCGCGGCACTACCGCGTCGTCCGTTGCGACTTTCGTGGCCAGCTCTTGACGCCCGAGCTGCCTCCTGCGGACCTCGCGGCGCATGTGAACGACGTGATCGCTCTCCTCGACCACCTCGAGCTCGACCGCACCCACCTGGTCGGTACCTCGTTCGGCGGCGAGGTGGGGCTGCTGCTCGCTGCCCGTCACCCCGCGCGAGTCCGGTCGCTGGTGGCCGCGGCGGTCGTGGACTTCCCGCCGCCAGGCATGCGCGCCGCTGGCGATCGCCTCGTTGCGCTGTGCGAGCAAGCGATCGCCACTGGCGACGGGCGACCGTTTTTCGCGGCGATGACCGAGCTGGTGTACTCGCCGGAGTTCCGCTCGCGGCTCGCCGCGGAGCTGGCGGCGCGGTACGAGTCCCTCGCCGTGCTGCCGCCGACCTGGTTCGCGGGCGGTGTGCGGCTGCTGCAGGCCATCGACCGGATGAACCTGACGGCCGACCTCGAGCGGATCGCCTGCCCGACGCAGGTGATCGCCGCCGAGCTGGACGAGCTGATGCCGATGGAGCGCACCGTCGCCGTCGCCCGCGCGGTCGCCGGGGCGGAGCTCGCCGTCTTCGCGGGCAGCGGCCACGCACTCGTCGTCGAGCAGAAGAGCCACCTCTTGGAGCTTCTTACCCGGTTCCTGCCGCGAGCCGAAGCGACGGCCGGAAGCGTGCTACGCTGACCTTGAGAAGACTTTCACGTACTGGAGGAACGCCATGAGGAAACCCGTCTACATCGCCGCCTACCACCAGTCGAAGTTCGGCAAGCTGATGGGCATGACGCTGCCCGAGATCGTGAGCAACGCCGTGCTCGGTGCCTGCAAGGAGATCGGCGCGGAGGCTTCTGCGATCGACCATGGATCGATCGGCGCCGTCTGCAATGTTTCGCTCAACGAGCAGGGGCTGCTCTCGGGGCTGATGGCCGAGGTTCCGGGGCTCGAGGCCAAACCGATCGAGGCGGTCGAGAACGCCTGCGCCACCGGCGGCCAGGCGATCCTCTCGACGATCTACAAGCTGCAGTTCGGGCTTGGCGACGTCGGCGTCGCGGTCGGCTTCGAGAAGATGCGCGATGCCGAGGGCAAAATGGACGGCAAACTGGTCGGCAAGGCGCTCGGGTTCTTTGCCCACCCCGCCGAGCGCGAGGGCAAGGTGTTCGTCTTCCCGCATCTGTTCGCCGAAGTGATGGACCTCTACATGAAGACGCACGGCTACACCGAGGAGGACCTCGCCCGCATCGCCGTGATCGAGTACGAGAACGCGCGCTCGAACCCGTACGCGCAGATGCAGAAGAACCAGGTGACGCTCGAGCAGGCGATGAAGATCGAGGGGATCAACCGCTACGTCGTCGAAGGGCTCCCCTTGAAGACGTTCGACTGCTCGCAGATCACCGACGGCTTCGCGGCGATGATCGTCGCCAGCGAGGCGGGGCTCGCGAAGCTGGGGGTCAAGAAGGCCGACTGCGTCGAGATCGCCGGCTACGCGCAGGCCACCGACCCGCTGCGCAAGGGCGTCCGCGACGTGCTCAAGCCGGCCGGCGCACGTGCCGCGATGAACAAGGCGTACGAGATGGCCGGCGTCAAGCCCGCCGACGTCAAGGTCGCCGAGGTCCACGACTGCTTCACCGTGATGGCAGCGATGGCGGCCGAGGTGCTCGGCAAGGCGCCGTACGGCAAGGGAGCCCAGTACTGGAAGGACGGCAAGGCCTCGCTGGGCGGCGAGTGCCCGATCAACACCTCGGGCGGGTTGATCGCCAAGGGCCACCCGATCGGCGCCACCGGCATCGCGATGATCGGCTGGTGCGCCTGGCAGCTCCTCGGCAAGGCCCCTGCCGGACTGCAGGTACCGAACGCGAACGTCGCCGCCACCTTCAACATCGGGGGACCGATCTGTGCGTCGGTCTGCACGGTCCTGAAGCCCGCGAGCTGACGATCGCCGGCGGGGACCGGGCACCGGGTACCGGGGACCGAGAGAGAACCAGGTCTTCCGGTTCCCGGTTCCCGGTCCCCGGTTCCCCACCTCACAGGAGGTAGCGCCATGGCGGAGCAACCCGTTCCGACCCGCGAGGGGTTCGTCCACGCGGACGGCCACGACATCCACTACGAGTACTTCGGCGACGGCTCCCGCGAGGCGGTGGCGCTGCTCAATGGTCTGGCGATGTCGACCAGGGCGTGGTACGCCTTCCTGCCGCTGCTCGCCGACGAGTTCGACGTGCTGCTCTACGACTACCTCGGCCAGGGGGAGTCGTCGAAGCCCGACGAGCCATACTCGATCACCCGCAACGCCCAGTACCTGACGATGGTGATGGACTCGCTCGGCGTCGAGAAGGTTCACTCGATGGGGATCTCGTACGGCGGGTTCATCGCCATCGAGCATGCCCGCCAGTTCTGGCAGCGCCTGCACACGCTGACGCTCTCGGGGATCATCCTGTCGCGCGAGGAGCTGTTCGAGCAGTACGAGGCGATCTCGCTGCGCTTCTACCGCGAGGGGCCCGAGCGCTTCGACCTCTACACCGAATACATGTACGAGAAGATCTTCGGCGAGCCGTTCATGCGCAAGGTGACGCGCGCCGGCCTCGAACCGATGCGAGAGCGGTTCAACGAGCGCTACAAGAACGACCTGCACTGCCTGATCCGGCTCACCGAGGCTCAGGAGGAGTACTTCGGCGAGCTCGACAACCGGATGAGCGCGTATCGCGCGGTCACCACGCCGACGCTGATCATGCCCGGCGCCCAGGACCGCGCCATACCCCTCTGGGCGCAAAGGAAGATGCTGGACATCTTCCCCAACTCGCGCTGGGAGCTGATCCCCGACGCGGGGCACGTCGTCTACCTGGAACGTCCGGACGTGTTCTTCCCGACGCTCAAGGCGTTCATGCGGGCGAAGTCGCTCGCCTTCCCCTCCCTCGTCTGATCAGGGCGCGGCGGCGCGCCGGCGGAACACCTGGATCCCCTGCGCGGCGAACCCTGCCGGCGTCACGTCATCGTAGTGCGCCGGCAGCCACTGCTCGCTGCCGGCCGGCAAGCCACGAGACACCAGGATGTAGCGTGGCCAGGCACCCTCGCGCTCGGGCGTGAAGGCCGACCGCCCCGACTCCGCCGCCAGGAAGTCGACCACGCCGCGGAAGGTGAACCCGTACGGCAGCCAGTTCCCGGCATGATTGAAGGCGAGGAGGTGGGTGCAGCCGACGGCCCAGACCCCGCCTCCTTCGCCCAGTTGGCTCGCGACCTCGCGGCCAAGCGCTAGCTGAGAGGCCAATTCGAAGGCGGCCGGTCGAGGCGGGAGGCGGGCGGCCACCAGGAAGAGCAGCGCGCCGATGGCGACGACCTGTGCGAGGGGCGCCATCACCTCGGCCCGACCGCGCAGCCAAGAAACACCCGCCACCGCACCCTGCGCCGCAACCAGCGCAACGAACGGCAGCACCCGGAAGGTGTCCGGCACACCCTGGTGGTCGTAGAGGTGATAAGCGACCATGGCGGCACCAGCCAGATGGGTCGGCAGCCAGCGCGTTCTCAGGGCGCTCCGGAGACCGGCGCGCCGTACCGATGTCCACCACTGGCCCAGCCACGTCGCGATCGCGAGCAGCGCGACGCCGCTGCCGACGCCGTAGGTCGACCACCACAGCCCGAGCGCCTGGCGGTAGTACGGCCACGACTCCAGGCTGCCGTGCATGTAGACGACCGGCAGCACGACGTTGCACGCGATCTGCTGGCGGAGCCCGCCGAGGGCGAAGAAGTACGCCTCGTAGGCGACAATCGGGACGCCGAAGCCCAGGCAGGTCCGCAGGGCGACGCGCCACCCCCGCCCGCCCGCCAGATGGGCGACGACGAGCGCAGCGAGCACGACGAGACCGGGCTGATAGCTCAGGAACACGCACCCGGCCAGCGCCCCCGAAAACACCGCCCAGCCCGTGTGATCGGCCAGCAGCGCCGCCAGACTGAATGCCACCAGGGCGACTTTGGGCTGCCCCGACATCGCGGCGTGGCGGACGAACGGCACCGCCGAGAGCACGGCCAGTGCCGCGAATGCGCCTCCGAACGTTGAGCCGGTGAGTACCGCGGCGAGACGGCATGCGAGGGCGACTGCGACCGCGAGGAGCGTGATCGACACCAATCGGGCCGCGACGACGTCGCCGACGCCGAGCGCGCGCCCGAGCGCCATCCCGGCACCCTCGATCAGGGCGTTCAGCGCGCCGGTAGGGTCGACGTGGGCCGTGAACGCCGGAACCCCGGACGCGGTGCGCTCCGCCATGTAGAAGTAGTGCTGATTGTCCGACAGGAACGGGAGCCGGCCGAGGTTGTTGCTCGCAGCGAGCGCCATGGCCACGGCGCCGGCGAGCGCCGGCGCGACGGCTCCGACGCCGATCCTCACCGCGGGTGACCGGACAGCACGGCGATCCCCAGCGCCACGGACACGAGGATCGCGGCGAGCGTGGCCAGCAAGCAGGCGAGAGCGATGACGACGTGGTCCGTGCGCTCCTCCTTCCAGGGATCGAGGAAGCGGGCCATGCCGAGGCCGCCGAGGAAGCCGCCCAGGTGCGCCCAGTTGTCGATGCCGGGCATCAGAAATCCGTACAGACCGAGGATGACGGCGTAGCCGAATGCCTGCCCGCCGAGGGCGGAGGAGCCGCGCCGCCGTCCGTACCAGACCAGCGCCCCGAGAAGACCGAAGATCGGCGCCGACGCGCCGATGGTGAACCGGGCGCCGCGCAGGAACCCCGGCAGGAAGGGCAGAAAGTGGCCCACCGTCGAGCTCAGCAGGAAGCCGGTGACCGTCGCGGCGGTGTAGATGATGACGGTGCGCGCCGGACCGTACGCCTGGGCGGTCTCGGGGGCGAGCTGGCGGATCCACAGCAGGTTGAACAGCAGGTGCAACGGGCCACCGTGCAGCCAGCCGGCCGACAGCAGGGTCCACCAGCGGCCCATGTCGTACAGCGGGATGGCGCCGCTCGCACCCAGCAGGAACACCGCCTTGGTGCTCGGCGACAGGAGGGTGAGCAAGCCGCCACGGCCGATGCCCGCCGGGTCGAGGAGCAGCGCGGCGGCGTAAAGCAGGACGCACGCCACGGTGACGATGGCCGTGAAGCCGAGGTCGTTGCCGAGGCGGCGCAGCGCGGGTGTGAACCCCCACATTCCGGGGTGGCGGCGGCCGCAGCTCAGGCAGCGGTCGTCGTTGACGCCGACCAGGGAGCCGCACGATGGGCAGATCACCGAGCCCGTTCGTTTGCGCATGGTGGCCGTCAGCCGCCGCCCGGGCGCTGGCGGAGGAAGATGGCCAGCCGCTGTTCACCGTCGCGCGCGAACGAGGCGAACGCGACGCCGATGCCGTCGACCCGCTCGAAACCGACCTGGGTGTGCCGCACCACCTCGGCCTCGCCCTCGATCGCGGCCAGCGCGCCGGGAAGCAGCAGCTCGAAGCTCACTCGAGAGCCTACCGCGAGCTCGCGGCCGCCGCGGACCAGCATTCCCGCGGTCGAGACGTTCTCGGTCAAGGTAACCAGGTGGTGCGCCTCGCGGCGCACCCGCAGCTCGAGCTCGACGACGGCGCGCACCAGCCGGCGCGGCGCCACTCCGACCAGGTCGGCGACGGCGGTGAGCAGCCGGTCGCTGGGGCCGTCGACGCTGACCACCCGGTTGACGCCCCTGCCGAGAAACGTCGCGAGGTCGCCGACGTGCGTCGGGTCGGCGAGGATCAGGAAGCCGGCGGATCGCGACGGCGACGTCGACCCGCGCAGGACCTGAACAAAGGTGGCGAGCGACAGGTCGCCGAGCGGATAGCGGGCGATCAACAGGTCGAATCGCGAGTCGCCCAGCAGCCGCAGCGCTTCGGCAGCCTGATCGACGCGGTGGACGAGGAAGTCCGAGCGCAGCAGCATCGGCACCACCCTCTGCAGCGCGGGCGTATCGGCTCCCAGAAAGAGCAGGCGTTTCACCATTGCATCCTGCGATCATGATAGCGTGCTCTTTATGCGACTCGGGCTCCCGGTCCGTCCCTCCGGTAGGCGTTCCGGGACGACCGTCGCGCGCCTCGCGATGCTCGTCGCCGCCATGCTGTCCGCCGCCGACGCGGCGGCACTCGAGCTGGTCGTCGAGGCGCCCGCCGAGCTCGCCGCAGAGGCCGCGCGAGTGCGTGCGCTCACCGGCCTCGATCTCGCCGGCCCGCTGGCGCTGACCGGGCTCGCCGACGCCGGGCCGCCGATCCGCGTCATCCTCGCCGGCGAACGCTCCGAGCTCGCCGCCCGCGTGCCGACGTGGGTCGCCGGGTACGCCGTCGGGCTGCTGTCGACGGTGGTGCTGTTCCCGGCCCGCGTCCCGTCGTACCCCGACCGCAACCTCGAGGTGCTGGTCGCTCACGAGGTGACTCACGTCCTCGTCTCGCGCGCCGCCGGCGGTCACCAGGTGCCCCACTGGTTCGACGAGGGTCTCGCCACGGTGGCGGCGCGCGAGTGGGCGCTGGAGGACCGGGCCCGTACCGCGCTGGCGCTCATCGGCAGCCGACCGCAGTCGATCGCCGAGGTCGAGCGGGCGTTCTCCGGCGACGGCACCGCGGCGGCACGCGCCTACGCGCTGTCGGCGTCGTTCGTGCGTTTCATCCTGCGCCGCCACTCTCCCGCCAGCAGCGGACGGACGCTCGCCCTGATCGCCGCCGGCGAGCCGTTCGACGAGGCGTTCCGTAGCGCCACGGGCGCGCCGCTGTCCGAGGTCGAGGCAGCGTTCTTCCGCCGCGAGGCGTTCTGGGGCACCTGGGTGCCGTTCCTCACCAGCTCCACGGCGCTGTGGATCGGCGTCACCGCGCTGGCGCTGCTGGCCATCCGCGGCCGTCGCCGCCGCGACGCCGAGATGCGCGAGCGCTGGGCTATCGAGGAGGGAACGATCTCCAGGGCGGCGCCGGAGGCCGATGCGGACGAAGGCGAGGGTGATCCCCGCCGCTGGAACTGACGGTTGACGTGTGCTGAGACGCTGTCTACTCTTGGTCGCGAAGGGAGCTCATCATGAAGACATCCAGGAACCTCGCCGCCGCGGTGGTGCTCGTCGCCGTCACGCTGGCGCTGGCCGCGGCGCCCGCCCAGGCGCAGATCGACCTGCCGCGCGTCTCGCAGAAGGCGTCGGTCTCCCAGACCGTGGGCACCACCACCATCTCGATCAGCTACTGCCGGCCCGGCGTCAAGGGCCGCACCATCTGGGGCGCGCTGGTGCCGTACAACGAAGTGTGGCGTACCGGCGCCAACGAGGCGACGACGATCACCTTCAGCGACCCGGTGACCATCGAGGGGACGCTGCTGCCCGCCGGCACCTACTCGATCGGCACCATCCCGACGCCGGCCGAGTGGACGGTGATCTTCAACAAGGAGAAGGACCTCTGGGGCATGTACAGCTACAAGCAGGAGCAGGACGCGCTGCGCATCAAGGTGAAGCCGCAGCCGGCCGAGCTCACCGAGTGGTTGACGTTCTCCTTCCCGACCGTCGCCGCCGACGCCGCCGAGGTCGCACTCGTCTGGGAGAAGATCCGGGTCGCCTTCACCGTCACGATCGACACCAACGGCCTCACCCTCGCCAAGGCGCGGGCGGCGGTCGCGGGCGCTGCGGCCGACGACTGGCAGATCCCGTTCCGCGCCGCCTCCTACTGCCTGCAGAACGACCTCAACACCGACGAGGCGGTGCGCTGGCTCGAGAAGTCGATCTCCATCAAGCCGACCTTTGCCAACCTCGGCGCCAAGGCCCGCTACCTCGCCAAGAAGGGCGACGTCAAGGGCGCCATCGAGACGGCGACCCGCGCGATCGAGGTCGGCAAGGCCGCCGACCCCAAGACCGACACCGCGGCGCTCGAGAAACTGATCGCCGAATGGAAGGCCAAGAAGTAGCGGATCACCGTCGCAAGCGGGCGAGCAGAAGTGCGCTCGCGACGACGACGGCGCAGCCGACGACGTTGTACCAGAGGTAGGAGACGGCCGTGAACGCGAAGCATGCGAGCACGGCCGTCTCGCCGAGTATCGCCCCGAGGAACACCGCCGTGCCGCCGATCCGGCGCAGGAAGAACGCCACCAGGAAGACGCCGAGGATCGTGCCGTAGAACAGCGACCCGAGGATGTTGACGGCCTCGACCAGCGAACCGAGCCGGCCGGCGTACTCCGCGAAGGCGATCGCGAAAGCGCCCCACGCCGCTGTCGCCGCCCGGGAGACGGTCACGTAGTGGCGCTCGGCGGCGCCCGGGCGGATCAGCCGGCGATAGACGTCAACCACCGTGGTCGAGGCAAGCGCATTGAGCTCCGCGGAGGTGGAGTTCATCGAAGCCGCAAACACCGCGGCCAGCACGAGGCCGATCAACCCGGCCGGGAGGTGCCCGACCACGAAGGAGAGGAAGACGTAGTTGGTGTCGCTTCGGTTGGCGCCGGGGTTGACCGCCGCGATCACCTGCACGGCATCCCCGCGCACCGCCTCGCTGCGCACGCCGGCCTCTCCGTAGCGCCGCTGCGCCGCCGCCACGGCCGGCCCGTCACCGCTGCGCATGGCGTGCAGCAGCTCGCGGGCCCCGTCTGCACGCGCGGCCACCGCGTCGCGATAGGTGGCCTCGAGCGCGGCGAAGCGCGGCGCCTCGGCGGAGGCGCGCACGCGCGCGGTCTCGGCGGGGTTGAAGAAGATCGGCGGCGCGGTGAACTGGTAAAACGCGAACACCAGCGCGCCGAGGAGCAAGATTCCGAACTGCATCGGCACCTTGGCGAGCCCGTTGAACAGCAGGCCGAGTCGGCTCGCGGTGACCGAGCGGCCGCTCAGATAGCGCTGCACCTGAGATTGGTCGGTACCGAAGTAGGAGAGCGCCAGGAACATCCCGCCGATCAGGCCGGACCACAACGTGTAACGGTCGTGGAGGTTGAAGGACAGGTCGATGGCGTTGAGCTTGCCCGCCTTGCCGGCCACACGCACCGCGTCGAGGAACGACACGTCGCCGGGCAGCGAGCGCAGCAGCACGACGAACGTCGCGACCATTCCGGCGAGGATGATCCCGGCCTGCAGCACGTGCGTGCGGCTCACCGCCCGGGTGCCGCCGGAGGTCGTGTAGACCACCACGGCGGTGCCGATGATCGCGATGGTGAGGCGGATGTCCCACCCGAGGATCACCGACAGGATCAGCGACGGCGCGTAGATCGTCAGCCCGGCCGCGAGCCCGCGCTGGACGAGGAACAGCAGCGCCGTCAGCGTGCGCGTCTTCAGGTCGAAGCGGCTCTCGAGGAATTCGTAGGCGGTGTATACCTTGAGACGGTGGAACAGCGGCACGGCCACCGCGGCGATGACGATCATCGCCAGCGGCAGCCCGAAGTAGAACTGCACGAAACGCATGCCGTCGGCGTAGGCCTGCCCCGGGGTCGACAGGAAGGTGATGGCGCTCGCCTGCGTCGCCATGATCGACAGCGCCACGGTTCCCCAGCGCATCTCCTTGCCGGCGAGCAGGTACCCCTGAATGTCGCGGCTCCGGCCGCCGCGCCAGACGCCGTAGGCGACGATGAAGGCGAGCCAGGAGGCGAGTACCGCCCAGTCGAGCGGGCTCATTCGAACGCCTTGGTGAAGGCGTAGAGAAGAAGAATCAGCACGGCGAGGTTGACAGCCACGGCCGCATAGAGCGCTCGCCAGCTACCGCCGATCGGCGGGCGCTCCTCGCTGCTGTCGCCGGCCGGCGTCGCCGGCTCGCTCACGCGCCGCCCCGCGCCGCCAGCAGGTTCGCGAACAGGCGGATCGCCCCGGGCACCCCGGCCGGCAGTTGGCGGAAGAACGCGAGCGACGTGTAGACGTAGGCGCCCTTGCCGTAGCGGGCGAAGAGAATCGCCGAGGCGAGCGGCTTCTCGCTGCCGTCGTGGGTGGCGATCACCGTCCCGTAGGCCGGGTCCCACGCCTCGGGGAAGTACAGCCCGCGCTCCTGCACCCACCCGGCGAAGTCCGCGGCCCCGATTCGGTTGGGTGTCGACAGCAACGGGTGGTCCGGCGCGGTCAGCTCGACCGGGGCATTCTCCTCGGTCACCCGGTCTCGCGACGCCGTGAACGGGTAAGGCCCGAGCTGGTCCGTGACCAGGTCGCGGTTGACGTTGTACTGCACCACCAGCGTACCGCCGCCCTTCACGTAGTCGAGCAGCCGCGACTGCGCCTGCCTGAGCACCGCCCTGGTGTTGTAGCTGCGCACGCCGGCGACGATCGCGTCGAAGCCGTCGAGGGCGCCGGCCTCGAGGTCCTCGTCGGCGAGCAGCGTCACCTCGTAGCCGAGCTGGCGCAGCACACCGGGGATCTCGTCGCCCGGCCCCATGATGTAGCCGATGCGCTTGCCGTCGTGCCGCAGATCGACGCGGAGCACGCGCGCCTGCGCCGGCCGCAGGAGCGTCTGCACCGGGATGTGCCGGTGGTCGATCGTCACAGTGCTGCGATCGAACGTCTCCGCACCGGCTGTCACCAAAGCCTCCAGCATCCCTTCCGACGGTGCCGAGGTCGGGAACACGGCGAACTCCAGGGTCTTCTCATCGCCCGCGCCGGCGAGTGCGACGCCCGCCCCGGCCGGCTCAGCCCGCCACCCCTGCGGCAGGCGCAGGCGGGCGGTCGCGTCGGTGAGCGGCGCGTTGGCGGTCACGGTCACGCGGACCCGCTTGGGGGCGTCGTCCGCGAACACCAGGACCGGTGCGTCGACCGCCACCGTGACTCGCGGCACGATCGCCAGCGGGCGCACCCGCTCGCCCTCGACCGGGTCGGTCGAGCGATAGACGACCGGCACGCGCCAGGTGAGGTCGTGACCGGCAACGGACAGGGTGAACGCGGCGGTGATCGCCGGCGGCGTCCTCGGTGCGCCGACCAACCCGGGGTTCGCCACCGTGTAGAGGCCGCCGCGGGCGGGCTGCTCCAACCAGTACGGCTGACTCGGCGGCACGTCAGGCGGAAGCGCCAGCGTCCACTCCGCGGTGGCCGGCGAGTTGTCCGCGAGCGCCAGCGGCGGGCCGCTCCACCCGGGCACGCGCACGAACGGCAGGGCGATCGACTTCACCACGATGCGCGCGGAGGAGCGGTCGATGGCCGTCGTCGTGACCCTCAGCTCCCCGCCCGGCACCGCGGTCGCCGTCGCCGCCGAGGCGTCGAGCCATACGCCGGTGCACGAGCGGACGGCGTCGGCGATCTCGCTCCGCT
This sequence comes from uncultured Acidobacteriota bacterium, assembly GCA_963725705.1. Classification (GTDB taxonomy): domain Bacteria; phylum Acidobacteriota; class Thermoanaerobaculia; order Thermoanaerobaculales; family Thermoanaerobaculaceae; genus CAVRZJ01. The sequence continues at coordinate 316,489 of CAVRZJ010000007.1, forward strand.
TGACCGCGACCCATGGGTCGGGCGCCAGGCGGGCCGCGGCGTCGTCGGCCGCAAGCAACCTGGGGACGATCGACTCGGGGTGGTTCGGCTCGTAGCTCGGTTCGACGTCCGCGAGGATCGCCGCGACGGCCGCGCCTCCGGGCAGCCGCGCCCACGTGGTGTCGATGCCGTCGAGCAGGTCGGCGACCGGCGGGTCGCCGGCGACCGGCTCGAGGTCGTTGGGCAGCGACCCACGGCGCTCGCGCGAGCCGAACCCCTGGCTCTTGTGCATGCTGCGCCCGGCCGCAGCGAGCTCGGTGTACGACTGACCGAGCAGCGGGTTGTAGGTCCCGAGGTCGACCGTGACGGTGCCCGGAACCGCCGGCCGCGTCTCGCCATCGCGGCGCCAGGCGTTCCACAGCAGGCGCTTGGCCCGCCACGGTTTGACGGTGGCGAGCTGCTCGGGGAAGCGTCTCGGATCGGCCGCCGCGTCGAAAGCCTCGCGGGCAAGGATCGCCGAAGCGGTGTGGTGACCGTGGCCGCCGTCGCCGTTGGGCGGGAAGCGGGTGATGATCACGTCTGGGCGGAACGAGCGGATCGCCCGGACGACGTCGGCGAGCACCGCCTCGTGCCCCCAGATCGCCAGCGACTCCTCGGGCGACTTGGAGTAGCCGAAGTCGATCGCCCGGGTGAACAACTGCTCGGCGCCGTCGATGCGGCGTGAGGCGAGCAGCTCCTCGGTGCGGATCAGGCCGAGCAGCTCGCCCTGCTCGGTGCCGATCAGGTTCTGACCGCCGTCGCCGCGGGTCAGCGACAGGTAGGCGGTGCGGGCGAGCCGCTCCTTGGCGAGGTAGGCGAGCATTGCCGTGTTCTCGTCGTCGGGGTGGGCGCCGACGTAGAGCACGCCGGCGAGCACCGAGAGCTTGCGCAGCGCCAGGCGTCGGTCACCGTCCGCCTGTACGACCGCCGGCTGCCCGGCCGTCCGGCCGGCGCCGCCGATGGCCAGCGCCAGCGCGATCACGGCAACGCGGAATACCCGTGGTCCGGTCATCGTGTAAAGCCCCCCTGCTCGTGTCAAACCGCCCTGCCCTGCCGCGATTCCCACACTGTCTCGACGGCTACGCGCTAGAATACGCGGGGCGTCACCGGCCCCATGCCTGCCTCGAGTCGTCCCGGCTGTTTCTTACGAGCACGATCCAGCTCGGTTGCAGCGTTGCCGCGGCGGCCCAACGCCGGTGCGGGTGGCGACCGTAGGAGATCGTCGAGGGGGTGTTGCCGTGACCACGACCGCAGGGACCAAACAGCCGGGAGCGCTGACCGGAGACACGGCTGGCGGCGTTCGCCGGGTTGAGGACATCACGCCGCCGCACATCTTCGCGGAGCTCAAGCGGGGCGTTCTCGGCCAGGACGAGGCACTGCGCTTCGCCTCGGTGGCGATCTACAAGCACACCACCGGCAAGGTGTCCGGCAACATCCTCCTGATCGGCAACTCCGGCACCGGCAAGACCACGATCATGAACAACATCCAGCGCCTCTACCACGAGGTGCCGGAGTACCACCCGTTTCGCGTGATGACGATCATCAACGCGAACCTGCTGGTTGACGCCGAGCACCTCGAGTTCCGCCCCGGGCGCATCCTCACCGCGGTCGAGCAGCGCGCCCGCGCGGTGATCGGCCACCCGCCGACGCCCGCAGAGTTGCGGGCGGCGATGGAGCGGGCGACCGTGTGCATCGACGAGATCGACAAGATGTCGTCGGTGGTCGCGGGCAAGCCCAACCCGATCGGCGTCGTCCTCCAACAGGGGCTGCTGACGCTGATGGAGGGCGACGTCGTCGCGTTCCACACCCGGGCGATGATCGAAGGCGAGGAAAAGCCGTGCGTGGTCGAGATCAACACGCGCGGGATGATGTTCATCTGCGGCGGCGCTTTCGAGGGCCTCTATGACCAGGTGTACATGCGCGTGCTCAGCCCCAGCTCCGGCGAGAAGCTGCGCTCGACGGCGATCCGCACGGCCGATGGCCAGGTCCACATCGAGTCGCGGTTCATCCTCTCCGACTTCTTCAAGATCGAGGACCTGTTCATCTACGGGATGGTGCCACAGTTCATCGCCCGCTTCGACAACGTGGTGCTGCTCTCCGACCTCGGTACCGCCGTGCTCAAGGAGATCCTGCTCGCCGCCGTCGACTCGCCACTGGTGCGTTCGCGGCACTTCCTCGAGGTGATGGGCATCTCCCTGGAGATCGAGGACCTCGCGGCCTCGCTGATTGCCGAACACGCGGAGAAGCATTCCCGCACCGGCGCCCGCGCGCTCCGCACCATCTTCTCGAAGATCATGAATCCCCTCGAGTACGACCCCAACGACGGCGGCCACCTCGAGGCGGGCGACGGCGGGACGAAACGCCTGGTCGTCACTGCCGCGATGGTCCGCGAGGCGTTCGGCAACTGACCGCCCCCTGCGGGCGGTTCCCCGACCAATCCCAGAGGCCGCGTTGCGCCGTCTTCGGCCGTGACGTGAGCACCGTCACATCCGTATCCCTCTTTCGGGAAGAGGGGGAGACGGCGGGACGTTGGCGATCCCGCGGAGTCGTATCGTCGCTGCTGGCAGGGAGGTCGACATGACGAGCTGGATGTGGGACATCGTGCTGTTCTCGTGGGGGTTTCTCGCCGGTCTGGGCGCGGCCTTTGCCGTAGTCTTCGTGGCGCGCATGCACCGGGAGGCGAGGCGCGAGGGCGAGCAGCTCGTCGCCAGCCTCGGAGCGATCGACGCGCGGCGCTTCCTCGGAGCCGCCACCGAGTGACGTCTGTCCCGCCCCGCTGCCAAGCCCAGCGATACGAGCGGTCAGCGACGCCTCCGCCGACCCTCTGACAGTAAGAAAAGTGGTGAAGGGGGCAGTTTGCCTGCCCTCTCGACCACGCCAGACCCCGGGAACGAGGGCGCAGGCACGGTCTGTCCGTTCCCCCGTTACGGTCAGTGACCCGAGCGATCGGTGTACGCCGGACGCTTCGGCCGCACCGGCGGGTTCGCCTGCAGCCGCTGCATCACCTCGGCGATCGCCCGGTCGAGCTGCGGGTCGCCGCCGTCGACCATCTTCGCCGGGTCGTCGACCACCTCGATGTCGGGGTCGACACCGTGCCCCTCGATGATCCACTCGCCCTTGGTAGAGTAGATCGAGAACGTCGGCGAGGTCACGCCGCCGCCGTCGACCAGCCCCGGCGTTCCTGAGATCCCGATCAGCCCGCCCCACGTCCGCGTGCCGATCAGCGGCCCGAGCCCCGCCTCGCGGAAGTAGAACGGGAAGCAGTCGCCGCCCGAGCCGCTCCAGCCGTTGATCAGCATCACCTTGGGGCCGACGTGCGCCACCGGCGGCCACTGCCAGTCGCGGCCGTCGCGCACCGCCCAGTAGTTGTAGACGGGGCGGTTGAGCAGCTCGACGAAGCGGTCGGGGATCTGCCCGCCGGAGTTGAAGCGCTCGTCGACGATCAGCCCCTCGGTGGCGACCTGGCCACGGAACTGGCGCACCAGCTCGGTCTGGCCGTTGCGGCCAGTGTCGGGGACATAGACGTAGCCGACGCGGCCACCGGTAGCTTGCTCCACCTTGCGGCGCTTGCCGTCGATCCACGCCAGGTTGCGCAGCCGGTAGTCGTCGTCGAGGGTATCGACCAGCACCTCGCGGGCGCCGGTCATCGCCGGCTGTGCGTTCACGGTCAGCAGCACGGTCTTGCCGGCCAGCCCGGCGAACGCGGCCCATGGCGCCTTGGCGGTGTCGACCGGCGTCCGGTTGACCGCCAGCAGGTAGTCGCCCTCCTTGACGTTGACACCGGGCTGCTTGAGCGGCGAGCGCGCCTCGCTGTCGTACGCGGCGCCGTCGAGGATGCGCTGGATGCGGTAGGCGCCGTTCTCGAGGGTGAAGTCGGCGCCCGAGCAACCCGACGCCGCGCTCGGCCGGTTTCTCGAGGTCGCCGCCACCGCGGTAGGTGTGCGACGCGTTGAGCTCGGCGATCAGCTCGCCGAGGACGAAGTTGACGTCCCAGCGGGTGACGGCGTCGTCGAGCAGCGTGCCGTAGCGCTGCTTCATCGCCGTCCAGTCGACCTCGTGGAGGTTCGGGTCGTAGAAGAAGTCGCGCTCGATCCGCCAGGCGTCGGCGAAGATCTGGCGCCACTCGGCGACCGGGTCGATCACCGCCTCGAGGTCCGCTGTGGCGAGCTTCTTCTCCAGCTTCTGGTCGGTCTTGACGTCGACGATCGCGTAGGCGTCCTTCTTCCACACCAGCAGCTTCTTGCCGTCGGCCGAGAGGACGAAGCCGTCGACGTCGTCGACGATCGTCTTCTCCTCGCGCTCCTCGAGGTCCCAGTAGACGACCGGGCTCTTCTCGTCGGAGGCGCCAGTGCGCGGCAGGCGCCGGTAGATCACCTTGCCGCTGATCGCCGCGAGGCCGCCGTAGTTGCCCGCCTCGGCGGGAAGCGCGACCAGCCGCTGCTCGAAGCCGTCGAGGTCGATCGTCACCGGCTTGGGCGGCTCCTTGGCGGCTTCCTTCGCCTTGTCCTTGTCCTTGCCCTTGCCCTTGCCCTCGTCCTTGTCGGCCTTGTCCTTGGCCTTCTCGTCGTTCTTCTCGTCCTTCTTGGCGTCCTCGCCGTCGACGTCGTTGCGCGGCGCCAGCGGCGATGCGACGTCGTTGCGCAGCGCGATCGCCGCGACGTTGGTGGTGTTGGCGTAGATCCACGAGTTGTCGAGGTCGCTGTAGATCGGCTTGAAGCTGCGGCCGGTGAGGAGGTACAGGTACTTGCCGTCGGGGTCGAACGTCGGGAAGGCGGCGTCGTAGAAGGCGGACACGACGTCGTGCTGCTGGCCGCTCTTGACGTCGTAGAGCCCGACTACGCGCTGCTGGTTCTCGGTGTCGCGGGCGTAGGCGAGCCAGCGGCTGTCGGCCGACCACGAGAAGGTGAACCCCTCGAGGTTGCCCTCGAACATGTACAGCCCCTTGTCGATCGGCGTCACCTTGCCGGTCGCGACGTCGCACACGTTGACCGCCATCGTCTGGTCGACGAACGCGACCTTCTTGCCGTCCGGCGACCAGAAGATGCGGTAGCGGAACCCCGGGCCCAGCGACGTGACCGTGCGCTCCTCGCCGGAGCCGTCGGCCGGGCGGACGGTCAGCTCGTACTCGCCCGAGCGGTCGGAGAAGTAGGCGATCTGCTTGCCGTCCGGCGAGACCGCCGGAAAGCGCTCGGCGACGCCGGAGGTGCGGGTCAGGTTCATGGTCACGCCGTGCTCGGCCGGCAGCGAGAACAGCTCGCCGCGCGCCTCGACGAACGCCCGCTTGCCGGAGGGCGAGAGGTCGACGTTGGTGATCAGCTTGGCGACGTTCTCGGCCCGCGGTTTGAGGGTGGCGCGGTCGGTGACCACCTCGACCTTGACCTCGTGCGCCTTCTCGGTGGCGAGGTCGAGCAGCCAGAGGCGGCCGGCGGCCTCGAAAACGATGTCCGATGGGCCGATCGCCGGGAAGCGGACGTCGTACTCCTCGAAGTGCGTCACCTCGCGCACCGTGCCGGCGGCGAGGTCGTACGCCCAGATGTTGGCGCGCTTGGCGGCGTCGCGATCGGACAGGAAATAGACCGTCGAGCCGTACCACATCGGCTGGGCGTCGTTGGCGACGTTGGCGGTGAGGTTGCGCGCGGTGCGCTTGCCGAGGTCGAACAGCCAGATGTCGGGCGTCCAGCCGCCGCGATAGCGCTTCCACGTGCGGAAGTCGAGCGACATCGGCATGTACGCGAGCGTCGTGCCGTCCGCCGAGATTGCCCCGAACTCGCCGTACGGCACCGGCAGCTTCTCCGGCAGGCCGCCGTTGCGGGAGAGCCTGTAGAGCTGGTTGAAGCGATCTTTGCCGCTCTCCATCGGCGAGGCGAAGAGGATCGCGCTGCCGTCCGGGTACCAGTCGAGCATACGGTCGGGTGACGGATGGTAGGTCAGGCGCCGCGGCAGCCCGCCGCCGGCGGCGACGACGTAGATGTCGGTGTTCCCGTCGTAGTTGGCCGAGTACGCGATCTCGCTGCCGTCGGGCGAGAAGCGGGGGAACGACTCCTCGCCGGCCGGGGTCGACAGCCGCTCGGCGACGCCGCCTTCCTTGGCGACCAGCCAGATGTCGCCCGCGTACACGAACGCGATCCGGGTGGCCGACACGTCCGGGTAGCGCAGCAGCCGCGCGTTGACCTGAGCCATTGCGGCAGCGGCCCAGAGAACCGGGATCACCACGAGCAGTCGTCTCAGCGTGCGCATTCCTTCTCCTCCAGCGAGCAGACCAGCTCCGCACCTGCGCTCCTGCAAGCGCACGTTCACTCCTACGAACCGCGGGGGGCGGTGGTTTCGGCGCCACACGTCGGCAAGCCGCGGGTGGCGTGCGCCGTTGCCCGGACGACGGGAGGCTCTACTTGCGACCGACGAGCAGAACCGCGGCGCCTGCGACGATCGCGACGACGCCCACCCAGGTTGGCACCTGGACTTTCTCCTTCTCGTCGTACTTCAGCTCCGCCACGCCAACGTCGAGCTTGTGGGTCTTCTTGGTGAACGAGAAACCGCCGTAAACGAGGGCGAGGATGCCGCCCGCGATCAGGAGCGCCCCGAGAATCTTCTTCATCGCCATCTCTTCCTCCGAGATTGCCTCGCATTGTAGCCGAAGGAACTTCTGCTTCCCGTGCCGGTCTCATCCGGCGATGGAGTGGGCATGGCCGCGACGTTTACGTATGCTGTCGGAGTGAGGCTCCCGTTGGCGATCGGGCCGCGCTCCGTTCCGGCCGGGGACACGGACGCGGACGACGTTGGCCGCGCCGCGGCCGGAGACGACGTGGCGTTCGAGGCGCTGGTGCGGCGGCACGAGCGGGCGTTGTTCAACCTGGCGATGCGCCTCCTCGGCGACCGCGAGGACGCGCTCGACGCGGTGCAGGATGCGTTCCTGCGCGCCCATCGTTCCCTACCTCGGTTCCGTGGCGAGGCGACGTTCCGCACCTGGATCATCGGCATTGCGATCAACGTCTGCCGCACCCGGCAGACCAGCGCCGAGGCACGCCGGCGCCGACAGACGCGGAGCCTGGTCCAGCACGACCCGGATCGCCATGAGGAGATCGGGCTGCCGATTGCGGATCCGGCCCCGGACCCGGAGGCGCGGGCGCACGGCAGCGAGGTGCGTGCTGCCCTGGAGCGTGCGCTTGCGGCGATTTCCGCCGAGCACCGCGAGATACTGCTGCTCCGGGAGATGAGCGGAATGGAGTACGAGGAGCTCGCGGTGGCGCTCGGGTGCGCGCTCGGCACGGTGAAGTCGCGGATCGCCCGCGCGCGAGCGGCGCTGCGTCAGGCGCTCGAGGGGGTGTGGCCGTGATCTGCAAGGAGTTCCTCAAGCTGCTCGACGACGAGGGTGGCGGCCTCACCCCGGCCGCCGTGACGCACGCGAGCACGTGCCCGTCGTGCGGCCGGGCGCTGGAGCGCTGGCGGGCCGTGCAGACGGAGCTGCAGGCGATGGCCGCCGATCCCGCCCCGGAGATGCTCGCTGCTCGGGTCATGGCCGCGGTTCGGCGCGAGGGCCGCGAGCGCTCGCGCCCTTCCATCCTCCGCGTGGCGGGGTGGCGGCTGCGCCTGGTTCCCGCGCTGGCCGTCCTTCTCCTCGCCTCCCTGGGAGGCTACGTGCTCTGGCAGACGCTGCGCGGCGGCCCCGCAGCGATCCAGCAGGCCCGCATGGAGTCGGGCACCGCGGACGAGCGCGAGGCGCCGTCGCTCAAGGCGACCGTCGAGGACCGTGCCGCACCTGCAGCCGCGGCCCCGCCGGCCGCGGCTCCAGCACTCCCGGCGCCAGCCCAGCGCCGCGCTGCCGCCCGGCCGCAAGCCAAGCGCGCCAACGAACGACCCATCGCAGCAGCAGTGGAGCCGGGCTTTGCGCCGGAGCCGCTCGCGGCGGCGATCGCCGAACGTGACGCGGCCCGCGACGAGCCACGGGTCGGCGGCGGCGCGGAGGGCGTCGTCGCCGCCGCCCCGGCAGCCCGGCAGCCGGCCGCGGAGCCCGACCTCGCCCCGGCCGAGCGCGTCCTCGCGAAGCTCGACGCGAAGAGTCGGGCCGGGGACGTCTCCGCGGTCCAATTGGTCTTGACCGCGCCAAACGGAACGGTGGTCGCTGTCCTCGATGCTACGGCCGCGTCGGTGCCGCCGGACGGGAGCGCCTGGCTGGTGGCCGTCAGTGGCGAGGGCCGGATCGTCCTGCGCGACGCCGCCGGCCGCGACATCAGCGTGCTCCATCCCGACACGCTCGCCCGGCTGCGCGCGGCGGGCCCACCCCCCGGCACGTATCGCCTATCGCGCTGACCTCCCTGCCCGCGACGGAACCTCCGCGCGGCGGCGCGGTCTCATCGGTCCAGAAGGGAGGCAGCCATGAGAACGATCACAGCCATCTTCGGCGCCGCGGTCGTCGCACTCGGAGTCAGTGCTCCTGGCCGCACCGCGCAAAGCTCGCAGCTTCGCTCTCGACGTGCTGGTCGGTGGCGTTTCCCGGACCGAGTACCACGGCCGTGACGCCACCTACGTCGAGGCCGTGCGGGGCGCGGAGTACACCCTGCGGATCACCAACCCGCTGCCGGTGCGGGTCGCCGTCGCCCTCGCCGTCGATGGGCTCAACACCATCGACGCTCGCCGCAGCGACGCCAGGAGCGCGGCCAAGTGGGTGCTCGGACCGTACGAGACGGTCGAGATCCCCGGCTGGCAGGTGAGCGGAACGACGGCGCGCGCGTTCTTCTTCACCGGTGAACGGGGTTCGTACGGCGCCTGGCTCAACGAGACGGAGAACCTCGGTGTCATCGAGGCGGTGTTCTTCCGCGAGCGGTTGCGGATGACGCCCGTGCTCAGCGAGGTCTCCCCCGGCGCCGGCGACCGGCGCAATGCTCGCGGAGAGGCCGACAGCTCCCGGGCTCCCGCGCCGGCGCCGCAACCCGGCGGCCGGTTCGACGCGAAGAAGGCCGACGGCCCGGCGCTCTCCGACGAGCTCGCAGCGACCGGGATCGGCGTGCGTCGCGACCATCAGGTGGAGAGGGTGGCCATCGAGCTCGAGCGCGATCCTGCCGCGGTTGTCCGCGTCCGCTACGAGTTCCGCCCGCAGCTCGAGAAGCTCGGCCTGCTGCCGTCGCCGTGCCCGTCGTCGTCGCTGCAACGTCGCGAGCGGGCCTCCGGGTTCACCGGCCGCTACTGCCCGGAGCCGCCAGGGGAGTGAGCGTGGCGGCGAGCTCCGGCCGGTAGCGGGAGAGGCCGAGCTCGATTTTCGCGATCACGTCGAGGGGCCGGATGAGCGCCATCCGGCCTTGCCGCTTCACGCGGCGCACCGGCGCGCCCTCCTCGCCGGGGTCGTTGCAGCGATCGATCAGCAGGTCGCCGAACTTGCCGTACGGACCGCAGCGCCGCGGGTCGGAGAAGCCGTACAGGCCGACGGTCGGCACGTCCAGCGCCACCGCGACGTGCAGCGGCCCGGTGTCGGGCGACACCACGACCGCCGAGCCCGCGAGCTGCCACATCGTGGCGCGCACCGACTCGACGAGAGCGACTGTGACCTTCGCGCGGCAGGCCGCCACGACCGCGGCTGCGACCTCGCGCTCGCGCGGCGACGGACCGCCAACGATCAGCGCCTGCAGGCCGCGCGCCGTGACGTGCTCCATCACACGAGCGTAGCTGTCGGCCGGCCAGTCCTTCTCCGGGTTCGAGGACGCCACCACGAATGCGACCGCCGGTCGGCCGATGTCGGCGAAGAAGCGCGCCTGCTCGCCGCGCTCCCCGGCGGTGAACGTGATGCCCCACTCCGGGCGGTACCCCTCGATCCCGAGGTAGTCGAGGAACTCCAGGTAGGCGTCCTGCACGTGCCCGGCCTTCCGCGCCGGGATCCGGTGATCGACGAACAGCCCGTGCAACTCGCGCGAGCGGCTGCGGTCGAACCCGAGCTTGACGTCGGCGTGCGCCAGGGAGGCCACCAGGCCCGCCTTGAAGCTCACCTGCGGCAGCAGCAGGAGGTCGAACCGCTCCGGGGCCAGCTCGCGCCGGAGGGCCAGCCAACCCGCGAGGCCGCGCCGCGGGAACACGACGAAACGGTTGACGGCGCTCTGCTGACGGACCGCCTGCCAGGGCACCGGGTGGATCACCCAGGTGATGTGCGCTTCGGGGTACCCGGCGCGCAGCCCGTTGACCATCGCGAGCGCGTGGATGACGTCGCCCAGCGCCGACGTCCGCACGACGCAGATCCGCTTCGCCGGGAACTTCCGGCGGGCCTCAGCCATAGGCCGACCGATAGGCGGCCCGCAGGACATGCACGATCGCCTCGACGCGGCCCTCCGGGGCGTGCTTCCCCAGCTTGCGAATCGAGCGCTCGAGGCGCGCGAGGTTGCGCCGCCTCGCACCGTCCGCCAGCGGGGCGCGCCGCCGCATCGCCTTGTCGAGGTCGAGGATGTGCAGCTCTCCGGAGGGCACGAGCAGGAAGTTGCGCAGGTTGAGATCGCCGTGGTCGACCCCCAGCGCGTGCAGCCTGGCGATCAGTGCCGCGATCGCCGACACCCGCTGGCGCCAGTCGGCGGGAAGCTCATCGTCGCTTCTGAACAGGTGGCTGGACGCGTCGAACGCCTTCGCGATGTAGCGCACACCGATCTCGCCGCGGACGAGGCCGAGCCGACGCCGCCACGAGACGAACAGCGTCTCCGGCGTCGGCACCCCTTGCTCGGTCAGGAACTCGGCGCACGACAGTTGGTTGCGCAGGCGGCCCGAGGTGAGAAAGTAGTCGCGCGTGAGCACCGCGAGGAAGCCACCGTGGAAGAGGCGCTTGACGAGCACCGGCACGGAACCGACGACCCCCGCCAGCAGAGGCTGGCGGCCGAACAGCACCTGGGTGCTCTCCTGGTCCCGCAGCTCCGCGAACACCGAGCCGCCCCCGGAGTAGATGCGCCGCAGCTCGTCGGCGAGGTACGGGCGGCATAGACAGCCGACGCCGGCCGCCCGCAGCTCGACGAGCCCGACCCGGCCGCCCGGCGACCTCGACGCTGGAGTCCCGCCCACCGGCGGGATTCTACGGAGGTACCGGGCTCGCGTAAACTTCGCCCGTTACGGAGCACACGTGGCCACGTTGACCGGCCTTCGCCACCCCAGGGCACACCAGCCCGTCCCCCGGCCCATCCCGGGCGTCGGGACGCGTCTGCGCTGGTCGCTGGAGTATGCAGCGGTCCTCGGCCTCTACGCCTTCCTGGCCGTCCTGCCGCGGCGGGTCCGCATGGGCCTTGGTCTCGCCCTCGGACGCCTCGTCTTTCGGGCCGATCGCCGGCACCGCGGCATTGCGCTCGCCAACCTCGCGATGGCTTACCCCGACGCCACCGGCGCTTGGCGCGAGGAGATCGCGCGACAGTCGTTCGCGAACCTCGGCCGGCTGCTGGTCGAGGTGCTGATGCTGCGCCGCGATGCGGACCGGGCGATCGCCGACGACGACGTCGAGGGGTGGGAGCACGTCGAGGCGCTTGCCCGCTCCCGCACCGGCTACTTCCTGATGTCGGGTCATTTCGGCAACTGGGAGCGCGCCGCCTTCACCCAGGGCGCCCGCGGATTCCCGCTGTGGATGGTCACCCGCCCGCTCGACAACCCCCACCTCGAGAGGCTGCTGGCGGGGATCCGCGCGGCCACCGGCAACCGCATCATCCACAAGCGCAGCGGGATCAAGGAGACCGTCAAGGGGCTCAAGGCCGGTCACCCGATCGCCTTCGTCATCGATCAGGACTTCCCCGAGACCGGTCCGCACTTCGTGCCGTTCTTCGGCAAGCTGGCGTCGACCACGCCGGCGCTCGGGATGCTGGCGGTCCGGCTCAGCGCTCCGGTCTTGCCGATCTTCGCCTACCCCAAGCCCGCCGGCGGCTACCACGTCGTCTACGGGCCGCCGATCCCGACCGACGGCATCGGCGCCGATGAGGCGGGCGCGCAGGCGATGACTGCGGCGGCGACGGCGCGCATCGAGGAAGCGGTCAGGCGCTGCCCGGAGGCGTGGTTCTGGATGCACCACCGCTGGCGCACCCGGCCGCTCGACGAGCCGCTCGACGGCGCCTCGCTCATCGTCCCGGCGTAGCGACTTCTCCCGCGCCGCCGCACGCGGGAGCGATCGCCGACGCGGGGGCGAGGAACCAGTCGCGGCGGTAGTGGTGGCCGAGGTCGCGGCAGCGATCCACGGCGAAGCACGGTGTCAGGCTCTCGCGCGGCAGCAGCACGAAGCGGTGTGCCGCAGCGAGCGCCCACCCCGCGGCCTGCCGCGCTTCCTGCTCGGTGTCCGCCCGAAAGTAGCCGAAGTGCTTCACCGGCCGGCCGGCGTGCAGGACCAGTTGCTCCTTCCACTGCACCAGCGCCAGCTCGCCTTCCGGGCCGATCAGCGTGCCGACCCTCGCCATCAACGGTGCGGCGGAGCGCGTCGGGTTGAAGAGAGGCTGGATCCACCAGCCTACCACCAGCCACGAGCCTGTGAGCACCGTCAGCAGAGCGACCACGCCGCGGCGGCGGAAGGTGAAGGCCAGACCGGCTCCGACTGTGCCGATCAGCGCCAGCGGCAGCGCGAGTGCGGCCGCCGCAGGGGCATCGTACTGCTCCAGCAGTGGCACAACCCTCGCAGCCGGCGCCAGCCGCAGCCACCCCGCAGCGGCCAGCAGCAGTACCGCGAGTGCACTCGCTGCGACGAGCGCCGTCCGCTGTACCCCACGACGGCGCAGCAGCGCCGGCAGCAGCGGCGCCGCGGCCAGAGCCAGCGCCGGTACCGCCGGGAGGATGTACACGCCGCGCTTTCCCGGGCTTACCGAGAAGAACAGCAGCACAAGCCCGGCCCAGGCCAGCAGCACGAACGTGCGGGCGTCGCGGCGGCGGACCCGGCGCCACCACGCGGGGACCAGCCACGGCAGCCCCAGGGAGAGCGGCAGCCACGCCCAGGGGATCACGCCGACCAGGTAGTAGCCCGCCCAGCGGAGGTGGTGCCAGGCGGCGACGTAGCGCTGCCCGGTCTGCTTGAACAGCAGGTTGTCGCGGTACGCGGCCAGCGCCGGGTCGTGACTTGCCGCCACGACGAGCAGCATCGGCCCAGCCCACAGGCCGGCGGTCGCCAGCATCGCGGCGAGGCCGAGAGCGACGTGCCACCACGGGAACGCGAACTGCGGCAGCCCCGGCCAGGCGCGACGCCGCGCGACGGCGTACGGGAGCAGCAGCAGCAGCGGCAGGAAACCGACCCCCTTGGTGATCACACCCAGTCCCATGGCCGCGAAGGCGACGTACCACCAGGCCCACGCCGGCCCCAGCAACAGGTGGCGCAGCAGCCCGTAGAGCGCCAGCGTCGTCCACAGCGCCAGCACGCCGTCGATCTGCGCCGTCCGCGCCTGCAGCACGAACTGCACAGTGGCCAGCAGCGCCGACCCGGCGTACAGCGCCACCCGCCGGCCCCACAGGCGCCGGGCGATGTCGTGGACCATCACCAGCGTGGCCAGCCCGGCGAGCAGCGACGGCAGCAGGAACGCCACCCGGAGCGATCCGGTGGCCGCGTACGCCGTGGCGATCATCCAGAAGAACACCGGTGGCTTGTCCGGGTAGGGCTCGCCGGCGCGCTGCGGGATCAGCCACTGGCCGCTTTCCACCATCTCACGGCCGATGAGCGCGAACCGCGGCTCGTCGGCGGGCCAGGGATCGCGCAGTCCCAAACCCGCCCCCATCACCAGTAAGCCAAGCAGCAGCAGGATTCCGAGGTCTCGCCTCGTTCGACCCGGGGACCGGGGACCGGGGACCGGGGACCGCGGAGCCTTCGGGTCGATCTCTACCCCGGTGCCCGGTCCCCGGTCCCCGGTCCCCTGTCGCTCAGTCACGGATGCCCTGCAGGTCGGCGAGCCGGGCGTAGAGGCCGCCCCGGCGCAGGAGCTCGGCGTGCGTGCCCTCCTCGACCACCTGGCCGTCCTCCATCACCACCGTGCGGTCGGCGCCGCGCACCGTCGCCAGGCGGTGGGCGATCACCATCGTGGTGCGCCCCGCCATCAAGCGCTCGAGCGCCTTCTGGACGACCGCCTCGCCTTCGGCGTCGAGCGCCGAGGTCGCCTCGTCGAGGATGAGGATCGGCGCGTCCTTGTAGAGCGCGCGGGCCACCGCCAGACGCTGCCGCTGGCCGCCCGAGAGACGCACTCCCGCCTCGCCGATGACCGTGTCGTAGCCGGCCGGCATCTCGAGGATGAACTCGTCGGCGAAGGCGGCCCGTGCACACTCCCGCAGCCGATCCTCGTCGACGCGGTCGCACCCGTAGGCGATGTTCGCGCGCACCGTCGAGTTGAACAGCACGGTCTCCTGGGTGACGACACCGAGCTTGTCGCGCAGCGAGAGCAGCGTCAGCTCGCGAATGTCGGCGCCGCCGATGGTGATCCGGCCCGAGCCGACGTCCCAGAAGCGCGGCAGGAGTTGCGCCAGGGTCGACTTCCCGGCGCCGGACGGCCCGACCACGGCGACCACCCGGCCGCGCGGGATGGAGATCGAGACGTCGCGCAGCACCGGCTTTTCGGCCGCGTAGGCGAACGACACGTGCTCGAAGCGGATCCCGCCGCCGACGTCGTCGAGCGTGCGCGCCCCCGGGCGGTCAATGATGTCCACGGCGGCATCCATCACCGCGAAGACGCGCTCCCCCGAGGCGATCGCACTCTGGATCGCGAGATTGACCTTGTTGAGCCGCTTGATCGGCGTGTACAGCGAGTACAGCCCGAGCAGGAAGGAGGAGAACGTGCCGGTGGTCATGTCGCCGTGGGCGATCAGCCGCGAGGCGTAGCCGATCAGGGCGACGATGCCGAAAGTGCCCAGCACCTCCATCACCGGGGTGGTCAGCGCCTGGATCCGCCGCGCCTTCAGGTTGGCGCGGAAGTGACGCCGGGTCGCCTCGCGGAAGCGTCCTGATTCGAACCTCTCCATGCCGAAGGACTGGACGACCTTGTAGCCCTTGAGCACCTCGTCGAGCACGGCGTTCATCTCGCCGAGCCGCTCCTGGCTCTGCCACGACCGGCTGCGCAGCTTGCGGGAGAAGTGCACGATCGGCCAGATCAGCAGCGGGGCGACGATGATGGCGGCGACCGCGAGGCGGAAGTTGAGCGAGAAGACGAACACCAGCAGGGCGACGACCGTGAAGCTGTCCTGGAACAGATCGCTCAGCCGATCGGAGACCGCGTTGGTGATCTGCTCGACGTCGTTGGTCGCACGCGACATCAGCATCGCCGTCGGTTGCTGCTGGTAGTAGTGCGCCGACTGGCGGAGGAGGATGTCCATGAGATCGTCGCGCAGGTCCTTGACGGTGGCCAGGCCGGTGCGGAAGAAGGCGTAGTGGCCGAAGTAGGTCAGGACGTTCTTGACCAGCACCGTCAGGAAACCGAGCAATAGGATGACGGCTCGGCTGCTCGGCAGGATCTGGCTGAGCCCGGCCTTGGCGCTGTCGAAGGCGCGGCGCATCTCGTGGATGACGCCGACGTCCGGGAGCTTGCCGGCCTTGTTCAGCCCCGAGGCGGCGGCGGGCTGGGTCGCGCCGGCGTTTGCGCCGAGCACCTCATCGAAGATCGGCGAGACCAGGAAGACGAGGAACATCATCGAGATGGCGACGCCCACCATCCCGACGACGGCAACCGCCGCCCAGCCGGCGTGCGGTCTGACGTAGCGCAGCAAGCGAAGAGCTGTATTCACCGTCTCCCCGTTTCGAGCGTCATGCGCAGACAGTTTACCGCGCGGTCACCGCGCTCCCGGGGTGATCACCCGGGGGTTGCGAGCCGCAGTGTCGACGGCACGGGCGCGCGCCGCTTCGCTTCAGGCCGAGGCTTCCCCTGCCCCGGGGCGGTCGGTGGCGGCCTTGACGAGGGCGTACGCCGTGAGGCCGACGCCGATGACGAAGACGACGAGGAACAGCGCCAGGACGCTCCACTGCGGCGCTACTGCCACCTGCTCCGCGGCGCGCGCGGGAGCGAGGTACAGCGCGCGCAGTTGATGGCGCGTGATCACCATCAGGACCACCGCGCCGACCAACAGCTCCAGCGCGCGCCTGACCTTGGTGGCCTGGACGAGCGGGTCGGTGATCTGGGCGATGACCGCGATCAGCAGCACGCCGGCCAGCACGCCCACGGCGAACGGCACCATGGTGGCGCCGCCGCCGCGCATGAGCGCCTTGAGCACGTCCTCCGGCAGCGCGAGGAGCAGCCAGAACCCGTCGACTAACTGGAGGATCGTCGCGACCAGCGCGACGCGCATGCCGTAGCGCGCCATGCCCTCGTTCACCGCGTGGTCGCCGCCCGTCGCCGCGCGACGCACCGCGACCTACGCCACCAGCACGCCGGCCATCGCCAACGCGGCCAGCACGAAGTGGAGAAAGCGCGGCAGGAAGGTCGGGTCGGCAAGCGCCGCGGAGGCGCCCTCGGCCACCTTCTCCCAACGATCCGGCTGCAGGTGGAGCAGGTTCACCGTCACCTGGATGGCGGCGATGGCGAGGAAGCAGAGGGCCTCGAGGATGAGGATGATCCCGGCGTGCCGGCCGGCACGCAGACGGAACTTGGCGAGGTAGTTCAGGTAGTAGGCGACGGTGAGCAGACCGAGCATGCCCAGCCACGCCCAGGCGAGGAGGATGGTGGCGGTGTAGAAGAAGCGCCCGAGCAGGACCTGGATGAACAGGAGCGGTGCGATGCCGAAGGTGATCGCGAACGAGATCGCCCAGGAGTTGACCTCGACGAAGAACACGGCGGTCTCGCGCCGTCCGGGCTTGCTGCCGCCGGCCAGTGCCGCCAGCAGCGAGCCGCCGAGCACGGCGTTGACGAGCAGCAGGTGGATGAGGAAGGTCACCACCCAGAGAACGTGGAACAGCCAGGGCGGCCCGGGCAGCGGCGCCGGATCGAGGGCGGGGATCAGGTCACTGCCCACGGGTCACCTCCGTTGTTTGCGCGGCTTCAGGCTCACGAGGTAGGCCGTCAGCGCCTCGATCTCCGCGTCGGTGCCCACCAGCGGCGGCATGAACGGGTAGTCGAGCTTCGCCGTGTCGACGTGTCCCTGGTGCGTGTACTTCCCGGAGACGTACTCGTCGCCCTCGGCGCGCATCGTCGCGAGGATCCCGTCCAGCATGTCCGCGTCCACCGGCGCCACCCGCGCGCGGATCGAAAGGTAGCCATCCAGGGTGTGGCACGAGGCGCACTCGGCGCGGAAGACGGCGCGACCCTGCTTTCCGGCGTGCCACCGGCTTCGCGCGCCGCCCAGGGCGCCTTCGCCAGGACCCCGGGCGGTTGAGGTCGGCGATGTCGCTACCAGGATTCCGTTCGAGAACATGTAGTCGCGGATCACGAACGGCTTGCGCGCTCCCTCGCGCAGCCGCTCGTAGCCGCCGAAGAAGCCGTGAAGGCCGCGATCAACGCGACGGACGGCGATCGGCCAGCGCTGCGGGCGTGGCGCGCAGCCGGCGAAGACCGCCAGCACGAGATAGACGGTGAGCGCCCACAGGAGCAGGTGCCGAGTGGAGGCGAGCGCGCACGATCGGGCGCGCTGCCCAGGAAGAGCGCCCGCAACGAATCCTCGGGGAGAGCAGCCTCCCACCAGCGGTAGCCGCCGTAGGCGAGCATCACGCCGATCGACCTGGAGACCGCGCGAGCAGCCGCACCATCCTGGCGCGCGCCTCGGCGTCGCGCTCGCGAAGCGCCGCGAAGCGTCAGGTAGGCGCCGGCCAGGAAGAGGCAGATCCCGGTGCGCAGCAGCAGGCCCGGGAGGTAGGTCGGGTTGAAGAAGCCGTCCCAGAACGAGCGGGTCTCCACCCACCGCCCCGGCGTCAGCATGAAGGAGATGATCCCCTGGATGACGACCAGCGACATGTAGGCGGCGAAGACGTAGAGCCAGATGAGGAGCAGGTGCGTGCGCGGCCGAACCTTGTCCCAGGTCGCGTAGTAGGCGAGCGCGGTGGCCACCTCGAGGATGAAGAAGACCCACTCGATCGCCCACCCCCACACGAAGTTGTGGATCAGCGCCGAGGTCGCCGCCGGCTGCACCAGGCCGATCGTGACCCAGATGCCGACGCCCGAGATGGCGCCGAAGACGGTCGAGACCAGGATCAGCATCAGCGAGCTGCGCTTCGCGAGATCGCGCAGCGCAGCGTCGCGTCGCCGGACGGCGAGCGTCTCGACCAGGGCGATCGCCAGGCCGCCGCCGATGGCGAAGTGCGAGACCAGGACGTGAGTGATGGCGACGATGCCGATGAGCACGCCGCCGCCGATCGCCAGGTTCCAGATCGGGTAGTCCATCGACGCCCTCCCTCCAGGACAGAGGCTCGTGACCGGACAAATGGTACGCCGACAGCACACGGGGCCGCCAGATGGCGGCCCCGTGGAACTGCGCAGGTCGCAGCTACTCGGCCTTGGGCTTGGTGGTCCGTCCGGGTTCGGACACCGGACCGCGGTGGCGCACGCCGCGGTTCACCGCCAGCTTGTCGGTGAGCGCGTACGGCGCGTAGCCCTTGATCATCTGGATGCCGGTCGCCTGGTCGAGCACGAAGCTCGCCGCCTGCACCGTGGTGGCGGCGGTGGCGGTGAACATGAGCGGCCGCAGGTTGACCGGCGGGATCGCCATGTTGAGCTGCTCGTTGATCGCCTGGATCCACACGTTGGCGAGCAACCCGTAGCCGATCTGCTGCGGATGGGCGCCGTCCAGCGAGAAGATACCACCGGTGAGGAAGCCGGTGGTGAGCTTGACCCCGCCCACGACCACGCCATGCGCATCCCAGTCACGGAACGCGGCCCAGGTGTCGGCGACACCGTAGCCGTAGCTCGCCGCCGTGGACTTGATCACCGCGTTCATCTGGGCGATGCGCGTGACGATTGCCACCATCTCGGCGGCGCGGAGGATGACACCGGCGTGCAGCCCGGTGGCGTCGATCGACCCCTCGGGCAGCGGCAGCCCGGTGCCGCCGAGCGCCTTAGGGATGCCGATACCCTGGCCGATCAGCGCCGAGGCCTGGAGGGTGAGGAAGTCGTTGTCGGTGAGCGGACCCGCCTCGCCAAGCAGAGGGATCTTGGCGCCAGTCGTTGGGATGATCAGATACGGCTTCACCGTCGAGACGAAGGGGAGGACGTCCTGGACCGTCGATACCATGACCTTCGCGTTCGGCCGCTGGGTCTTGAGCGCGCCGAGGAGCGTGTTGTACTGGGTGGTGAACGCCGCCAGCGGCGTCATCGTGACGCCGTCGAGCGCGATTGCGGTGAGCGCCGCCCCGAGCACCTCGTTGCTGCCGATGTTGACCGTGTAGAACGTCCCCTGAGCGCCGATCGCCTGCTGGATCGCGGTGGTCTTGCCGTCACGGAGAACCAGGTCGGAGAACGGTACGACCTTCCCGACCAGCCCCTGGGCGTACTTCCCGAAGTCGGTCGACAGGTTGAGGATGTTGCCGGTGCGGGTAAGGAGGTCGTTGGTGTTCGCCCCGTCGATGCCGAGGTTGTTGTACGGCCCCGAGAGCGTGTAGTTCAGCGGCGAGCCCGCGCCGGACTTGAACGCGATCACCGGCGAGACGCCGAACGCCGTGATGTTCAGCTTTTTCAGCTCCATCAGCGGCGGCAGCCCCGGCTCGCTGACCAGCGGCTGCTGGAAGGTGGAGACGCCGGCCTGCCTGGCGATCAGCGCCGGCACCGAGTTGTCCTGGTAGGTCTTGACCGACCCGTAGTTGACCACGCCTGCAGCGAGGCTGTCGCCGATCGCGACGTACTTGGTGAAGTCGACCTGCGCCGAAGCGCCGCCGGCGAGGGCGAGCGAGAGCGCCAGGCCGAGAAGCAGTGCCTTGTGTGCGGTTTTCATCTTCGCCTCCTGGCCCTTAGAGCTTGTAGCCGAGCGTGAAGCCCAGCAGCCGTGCCGTTGTCTTGTAGTGGCCGTTGAAGTTGTCGGCGTCCTGACCGTTGGTGCCGCGGTCCTCGAAGCGCAGGTGCAGATAGCCGAGGTCGAAGCGCATGCGCTCGGTGATGTCGTACGAGAAACCGATCGACGCGCCCCAGCGGTTGGCGTCGGGCAGCAGCGGTCCGAACGCCTCGACCGGCTGTGGCGTCATGTCGTAGAGGGCGCCAAACAGCCACGACCACTGTTTGGAGGTGCGCCATGCGAAGCCGAGGCGGTAGGTGTATGCGTCCTTGAAGTGCTCAGCCTTCGCCGAGGAGAGCGCCGGGTAGCCGACGATGGTGATCGGCAGCTCCTGGAAGCTGTCCCAGTCCATTCGCACGACATCGGCGCTGGTGGTGAGCCTCCCGGTGTGGAACGCTATGCCGAGTCGGTACTCGGCAGGGAAGTTAACCTCCGTCTTGCCCTTCGGGTTGATGCTGAACGGCAGCAGCGACGAGACGATGGCGTCGAAGTCGGCATAGCCGGTCGGGATCTGCACGAAGGAGGCTTCGGCGTCGTACTTCACCTTCACGCGGCTGCGGTACGACGCGCCAACCGAGAAAGCGTCAGTCGGTTTGGCCATGAACGCCAGGTTGAACCCGATGCCGTCGCTGAGGTCGCTGTACATGTGCACTTGACCGATCTCGGCGACGCGCTGGGTATACGGGTTGATGGCGGGGATCGCCTTCGTCAGGCTCACGTCTGAGAGGAAGTAGTCGAGCCCGACGCCGATCGACACCTTGTCGGAAACCTTGAAGGCGACGTTTGGGTTGATGTTGAAGACGCGCAGGTCGATTCGCTTGGTGATGAACCGTCCCGCGAAGTCGTCGCTCCACCAGGTACCGAGGCCGAACGGGTTGTAGATCGCCAACCCCCACGCCACGCTGTCGTTGAGCTTGCCAGTCAGGTGGAGGTGGAACGGGTAGAAGATCTGCGATTCCATCTCCGCGCGGTAGTTGGGGCCAGGGTACGCGTACTTGTCCCCGTGGAAGATCGCTGACTCGGTGATCAGGTACGCTCCCGACGCTGCCTGCATGCCGTCGAGGAACGCAAGCCCGGCCGGGTTGTAGTAGTTGGCGGTGGCGTCGTCGGCGATCGCGCAGAACGCACCGCCCATGGCAACGCCGCGGGCGCCGTGCTCGAAGAGCGCGAAGCCGTTGCCGAAGACCAGGGCGGGAGCCAACAGCATGACCCCGGCCGCAAGTATGAGTTTCGCGTTTCTCATGCTTTCCTCCTTAGACCCGACTGGCCCGTCTCTCGAGCGGGACTCTTGCTGCCTACTTTAGAAGCACGTTTGCAGCGCGTCAACGGGTCAAGCTCCAAATCAAAGGTCGGTCGCAAGACCGGGTGGCCGGTTTTCCTCGCCTCGGGACTCCCCCGTCTCGCACGAACCGCGCCTGCGCGGCGAGCGAGCAGGGCATGATCGCCGCGGGGTCCGGATGGGGGGAGGGGGCGATTCCCCTCGAAAAAAGACGCCCCCACGGGGGGGCAGGAGGAGGAAGGAGAAGCGTCTGACGCCAGGATCGCCGCCCTTCCGCCTCCGCGCGGTGAGATGCATCACACGGCGAGACGGCGCAGCAGCAGCAGCGTGCGGTCGTCGTGGGCCGGCGCGCCGGCAGTGTGCCGGTCCACGGCGGCGAACAACTCGGCCACCACCGTATCGAGGGCGTCCCGGCGGTGGGTGACGGCAAGATCGACAATCCGTCCGACGCCGAAGTCGTCGTCGTCCGTCGGGCTGGGCGCCTCCGAGAAGCCATCGGTGTACGCGACGAGCAGGGAGCTCGGCTCCAGCTTCACCGTGACCGACCGGAAGTGCACGTCGGCGAGCAGGCCGAGCGGCGGTCCGGAGGCGCGCAGCAACTCCACCGAACCGTCCGGCTGCACGAGCACGGCCGGGTTGTGGCCAGCAGAGACGTACTCCAGCTCGCCACCGTCACCCAGGCAACCGAGGAAGACGGTAGCGAACTTGTTCTCCAGCATCGACGAAAGGAGATGGGCGTGAAGCTGCTGGAAAAGCTCGGGAAGGCCGGGGCTCTCCCGCGAGAGCAGGCGCACGGCGGCGTGCAGCGAGGAGGCCATGAGAGCTGCGGGAACGCCCTTCCCCGCGACGTCCGCGATCATGAAGTGGAAGCCGCGGGCGCAGGGGATGATGTCGTAGAGATCGCCGCCGATGTGCCGGGCCGGCTCACTCCTTGCAGAGAGCTCGAAGCCTGCCGGGACCGTGAAGCTGGTGGGCAGGAGCTGGCGCTGCACCGCCGCGGCCAGCTCCATCTCCCGATCCATGCGCGCGCGCTCGATCGACTCCTGGTGGAGAACGGCGTTCTCGAGGGCGATCGCGGCCTGAGAGGCGTAGAGGGAGAGGGTCTCGGTGTCGGTGGACGCGAAGGGCGCCGTGCCACCCCGGACCTCCCGCTCCGCGATCGCGATCGCCCCGAGGCGGCCCCGGCGACCCAGCACCGGTACGGCCAGTCGTGCCGACTCGAGGAGGCCCTCGTCGGGCAGAGCCAGGACCTCGTCGGCGCGGAGGACGGCGCCCCCAACCCGCGCCGCGACGAAGCACGAGCCGTCCGCGCAACGCGTTATGCCTCCCGCACCGTCGACGCGCGCCAGTGGTTGCACGCCGCCGTTCTCGATGAGCCAGACCTCCCCCCGGCGAGCGTCGAGCATCGCCGTGACATGCAGCAGCAACTCCTCGGCGATGCGGACAGAGTCGAGCGTTCCGCCCAGCGCCTCGCCGATCGCGCGCAGCGACTCGACCTCCCACATGCGGCGCCGCTCGGCGAAACGCGCTTTCTTGAGCTCCTCGCGTACGACCCAGATCGAGAGCACCAGGCCGGCCGCCAGGCAAAGCACGGACTCCGGCTCGCTGCCGCCAACCGCTTCCAGCCAGAACTCCTCACGGCCACCGGGGAGCTGGTGTCGCTGCGTGGTCTCGGCAACAGTTCCGGTGAACACCAGTGTCTCGTCGCCGTGCTTGAGAGCGCCGGCGGCCGCGCCCGTTTCGCGCAGGATGTAACCGAGCACGGCCTCCGGGAGCGGCATGCCGCCCTCGCGGGCGTGGCGCGCCGCGAGCTCCAGAAGCTGTTCAACGGCGGTCATGCCTGGCCGGCGAGTGCGGCGAGCGCGGCCGCGCGATCCGCATAGACCTTCGTGTACTGCGACAAACCCATGATCTGGAAAGTCTTGGCGATACTGGGGGACAATGAACAGAACGCGAGCGTACCCTTGATCTCGAGGATCTGCTCAAGCACCTCGAGGAGGAGCGAGATCCCGATCGAGTTGATGATGCGGGTGGCCGCGAGATCCAGCAGGAGGGTGTGGTGGCCGCTCTCGAGGAGGTGGCGCGCCTCGCGGGCGATCGCCTCGCCCGCCTCGTTGTTGATGTAGCCCGCAACCTCGAGCAGCCCGAGGTTCCCATCTCGGCTTTCTACCCTGAGCTCGAAGGTGTCCACCGTCATCCCCCTCGCTGCCGTCGAACCATGCGCACCTGCGTGCGCCCCGGTTGCGAACTGATCTCCACCTCGTCCATCAAGCGCCGCATCAGCTCGAGCCCCCACCCTCGCTTGCGGTCGGCCCGTAGTTTGGCACGCAACTGCGGCCGCGGAACCGACGCCGGGTCGAAACCCGGCCCGTGGTCGATGATACGAACCTCCAACCACGGCGATCCGTCGTCGTGCGCCGCCACCTCGACCTCGACATCGCCGCCGCCATACTCGAGCGCGTTGAGACACGCCTCGACTACGGCAAGCCTCACTTCCGCCAGAGTATCATGGGAGAACCCTGCCTCGAGGCCGAGCGTCTCAACGGCATGGCCCGCCTCCAGCTCCACGTGGGGGAGATGAGGCAGCACGAGGCGCACCCGTTGCGGCTCAGGCATGACGTCCCGCCGATGAGATGCTCACAGGGCGAGTAGCAGGCCCAGCAACCGCCAGGCGACCCGGAGCACGGCCGCTGGAGCGTCGATTCCCAGCACGCCCGCCGATAGCACCCCTCCGGTGACGGCCGTCCAGGGGTGGGCCAGGGGCTCCAGGAAGCGACTTGCCAGGTTGCCGGGGGCCGCAGGGGACATCATGCCACTCGTGCAAAGCAAGAACCTGGCCAAACCGAGTAAGACTTTCTGCTTCAACCAGATAACACGTGAATGTCGACTTTGGTGCACCGGTGTTGTGATGCAAAACGCCACACCGCAAGCGGGTCACGATGCACCCCGCCCGGTTTTCGCTGCAGAATAGCGTCTTTCCGAGGGAACGTTGCGCTGTGCATCATATGTTGCATTCCACCTCATCAACATCCGATACAGGGTGGTCCGGTCGATCCCGAGGCCGCGCGCCGCCAGCGCGCGGTTGCCGCGGCACCGCTCGAGGACCGCGAGCACGTGGGAACGAACGACACCGTCGAGCGTGTCCTCGCTGATTGGACGGCGGCTTTGCCGTGCTCCGGCGGCCAGCCGGATATCCTCGGCTTCGATACGCGATCCGGCGGCGAGCGCCACCGCAGCCTCGAGCACGTTTTCGAGCTCGCGCACGTTGCCGGGGAAATCGTGCTGCAGGAGCAGCTCGAGAGCCGCCCGCGACATCGCCAGGTCGCCCCGGCCCAGACGGCGGCCGTGCAGCCGCACGAAGTGCCGCGCCAGCAGGGGGATGTCCTCCCGCCGGTCGCGCAGCGGCGGCAGCACCAGCTCGACCACGCGCAGCCGGTAGTAGAGGTCCTCGCGGAACGTGCCGGCCGCCATCATCGCCTCGAGATCGCGGTTGGTGGCGGTCACCACGCGCACGTCGACGTGCACTCGCTGGCGACCGCCCACCCGCTCGACCTCGCGTTCCTGGACCACCCGGAGCAGCTTGGCCTGCAGAGCGGCAGTGAGATCGCCCACCTCGTCGAGGAAGAGCGTCCCGCCGTTCGCCAGCTCGAACTTGCCGATGCGCGCCTCGACCCCGGTCGCCACCCCTCGCTCGATGCCGAAAAGCTCCGCCTCGAGGAGCGTCTCCGGTACGGCGGCGCAGTTGAGCGGGACGAACGCGCCGCGCTGCCGCGGCGATAGCGAGTGCAACAGCCGCGCCACCCTCTCCTTGCCGGTCCCCGACTCGCCGCGCAGCAGCACGGTGACATCGAGCGGCGCGATGCGACGCGTCAGCTCGAGGAGCTGCCGCATGGCCTGCGACTGCCCGATCAGGCCGGACTCCTCGGACGCACCGGCGCGCAGCACCCGGTTTTCCTCCTCGAGCACCAGCCGCTGCCGCTGCTCGTCCTCGAGCGCGCGACACGACGCGATGGAAGGCGCCGCCAGCAGCGCCAGCGAGCGCAGGAAGGTGACGTCCTCATCGTCGAACGGCGTCCGCCCCGCGCGCGTCTCCTTGTCCGCGACGGCGACCAGACCCATCAGCTCCTCGCGCCACATGCACGGCGCCACCAGCACCTCCGTGAACGGTAGCTTGAGGTCCGCGCCGGCAAGGCGCATCACGTCGCCGGCCCGCGACGGCGCGAGGCGCGGCGCCGCG
The DNA here is from genome assembly GCA_963725705.1 of uncultured Acidobacteriota bacterium. GTDB lineage: Bacteria > Acidobacteriota > Thermoanaerobaculia > Thermoanaerobaculales > Thermoanaerobaculaceae > CAVRZJ01. The sequence goes on from CAVRZJ010000007.1 coordinate 341,886, forward strand.
GCAAGCCGCGCCGCGGCGCCGCCGTCGGCCGGCCACCCGACACCCACCACCGCGACCGGCTCGAGGTGGCGCAGCAGCGAGATGGCGATACCCGCACTGGCATCGAGCAATCCGACGGCCCGCTGCACGAGCTCCTCGACCACCTCGGCCTCCCGCCGTGGCCCGGCGAGGGCCAGCGAGAGATCGAGGAGCGTCTCCAGGCGTGCTCGCCGCCAGCCTTCTCGGGTCGAGGCCATCAGGAGATCTCCCGGCTCGGTGCCCGCTGCCCGTCGGGATGGAGCGGCCGCGTCCGGCTCATGCGTCACCCGTCCAACGGGCGGCCACGACGGTGATGTCGTCGTACGGGTCCGCGCCGGCGGTGAAGGCACCGAGCTCGGCCATGACGCGGTCGACGACCGCCTGAGGCTCGCCGTCGACCTTGGCGAGCAGGCGGTGCAGCCTCTCCTCGCCGAAGAACTCACCGGCGTGGTTCTGCGCCTCGGTAAGGCCGTCGGAGTAGAGCAGCAGGAGGTCGCCCTGCTGCACCTCGAGTGGCATCAGGTCCCAGCATCCCCCGCGGAGCGCACCGAGCGGCAGGCGATGGACTGGCGCCGGCAGCTCCTCGACGCGCCCATTCAACCGACGCACCACGGGTGCCGGCTGCCCCGCCAGTGCGTAGCGACCCACACCACCGCGGTGCAGCTCGAGAAACGCCAGCGCGACGAACAGCCGCGGCTGCGGCGTGTACAGGCGCTGGTTGGCCACGTCGAGGATCTCCTCGGCGGTCGCGCCACCCAGCGCCGCGGTGTGCAGCACCTCACGGGCAGCCACCATCAGCATGGCGCCGGCGACCGACTTGCCCGAGACGTCGCCGACGACCAGCGTCAGGCCGCCGCCGTCGCGCACCGGGAGAGTGTCATAGAAGTCGCCACCGACCTGACGCGCCGGGGCGCAGTGCGCCGCGAGGTGCCACCCGTACATCGTGGGGAGCTCGGACGGGATCAGTGAGAACTGCACCCTCCGGGCGATCTCGAGCTCCTTCTCGAGCTCGATCTGACGGGTTCGCTCGCGATACAGCCGGGCGTTCTCGAGGGCGAGCGCACCCTGGTTGGCCACCGTGCGCACCAGTTGCAGGTCGTCGCTGTTGAACTCCTGTTCGGAGCGCTTGGGGCCGAGCACCAGAATGCCGTGGAGCTGCTCGCGGGTGCGCAGCGATGCGATGAGACGCGCACCGGCGCGTTCCAGCGCCTCGACGACCGTTCGCGAGGCGGGGTCGAGCGCCTTGATCGGCTCCAGCACACCGAGCCGCACCGGCTTCTCGTGGCGGGCCAGCTCATTGAGCAGAAGCAGCGCGGAGCTCATCGAGACGGGCAAACCCTGATGCGCCGATCCGGAGATGAACTCGTCGGCCTCGCGCCAGTAGAGCGCGGTCCACTCGAGATGGAGCACCTCGGAGAGCCGGTCGGTCAGCAGTTGTTCGAGCTTCTCGTGTGAGAACTCGTGAGCAATCTCCGCGCTCACCTCCTCGACGGCGCGCCGCGCGTCGTACACCTCGCGGAAGAAGAAGCGGTCGACCGGCTCCTGCAGGCGCCGGCGCAGCGGGTCGAAGAGCGCCAGGATCGCCAGTGCCACCAGCAGCGGGAAGTACGGCGACCGGCCGAGCGAGGAGTCGCGGAACAACACGTTGAAGGCGGCGATCCCGGCGGCGTAGGTCGCCCCGACCACCGCGGTCGTCAGCGTGTACATCAGCGAGCGGCGGACGATCACCCGGATGTTGAAGAACTGGAAGCGGACGATCGCATAGGCGAACGTCAGCGGCACGAGGGCGAGCGGCACTACACCGAGAAAGAGGAATCGGTCGGTACGGAACACCGATGGCAGCGCGACGCCGAGGAGAAGGAACGGGGTGACGCCGAGCACCGTGCCGACGAACACGGTGGCGATCTGGCGCCGCTCGCGGCCTTCCTGAGCCTGCAGCAGCGATCCCAGCAGGGCGAGCAGGCCGAGCACGAGGTAGTCGCCCATCAGCACCCAGCTCGCCAGCGGTGCGCCGGAGACCAGCCGCATGCGGACGCCGAACACCTCGCCGGCCGCGAGCGTCACCGCGTAGAGCAGCGGCGGCAGCAGGTAGAGGACCGGGAAGAAGCGCGGCGAGTCGTTGACCAGACGCTCGACGCCCCTCAGGAACCCTGAAGAGGAGCCCTGCCAGTCGTCGGCGTCGGAAACCAGGGTGAGCCGGAACCGCCGCGGGAACACCAGGAAGAAGTGCAGGAACGCGGCGGGAAGAGCCAGCAACGAAAGCGTACCGGTGGTCAGCACGACACCGTCGACCCAGGAGTACGACGCGGGACGCAGGCGGCACACCAGAAACAGCATGAACAGGGTGCAGAGCACGAAGAAGACACGCGTGGGCGCGCCCTGCGGGGCGTCCGAGCGGTGCACCAGCACGAACATCCCGATGAAGAAGAAGAGGAACCCCGAGAAACAGCTATAGAGGTACAACCCGCTGCCGAGTCGACGCGGGCCGAGCTGCACCTCGGCCTCGAACAGCTTCCCGTCGCGCTCCAAGAGGTAGGCGACGCGCTCGCCGACGCGATGCCTCTGCAACGCCTCGGCCGCCTCCGGGGCCGTGCGCACCATCACCCGGCCGAGGCCGGCGATACGGTCTCCCGGGGCCACCCCGGCCGCCTCCGCCCCGGAGCTGTGCACCACCGAGCGGACCGTCAGCTCGCCGCGATCGAGGTCGAGCACGACGCCGTCGTAGGGACGCGGCAGGAACATATCGAGGATCGACAGACACGCCACCAGGAAGGCGGCGACGCCGAACGCCAGCACCGACAGCAATCCCGACGACGATGAGCGACTCATGGCCGGCACAACAATACTACGCTGACGCTGCGACAGGGTTCCGGCGGGCCGCCGGGCCGCGCCGGTCGGGCGTGCCGCGATACAATCCGCGGGTGCACGGGGTCTTCATCACCTTCGAGGGGATCGAGGGGAGCGGCAAGAGCACGCAGGTCGCGCTCCTCGTCCACTTCCTGACGGCGCGCGGCGCTGACGTCCTGACGACCCGTGAGCCGGGCGGTACCCGTCTCGGCGAGCGGGTTCGCGACATCCTCCTCGACCCGGTCAGCGACCCGGTGGCGTTGTCGGAGCTGTTCCTGCTCGAGGCCGCGCGGGCCCAGCTCGTCACCACCGTCATCGCGCCGGCGCTCGCCGCCGGCCGCATCGTCGTCTCCGACCGCTTCGCCGACTCGTCGGCCGCCTACCAGGGCACCGCGCGCGCGCTCGGAGCGGACGTGGTGACGACGCTCAACCGCGTCGCCTGCGGTGCGGTCGTACCGACCCGCACCCTGGTGCTCGACCTCCCGGTCGAGGTCGCCATCACGCGCGCCCGCTCACGGGTGACGACGACACAGGACAACCGTCGCTTCGAGGACGAGGCGCTCGCCTTCCACCGGCGGGTGGCGAGCGGTTACCGCGAGGTGGCGCGGCGTGAGCCGGAGCGTGTCCACCTCGTCGATGCCTCGGGCACGCCGCAGCAGGTGCACGAGCGCGTCGTGGCCGAGCTCGCAGAGCTGCTGCCGTGACCTCGCTCCTGCCCTGGCCGAGCGCGTACCTCGCGAGCGCCCGCTGGATCGGCGTGCGGCGCCTGCTCGACCGTTGCCACGCCCTGTCGCGTGCCCGTTCGCTGCCCGGGACGCTCATGCTCGTCGGCGAGGAGGGCCTCGGGCGTGAGGCGGCGGCGGTCGAGATCGCTGCTCTGCTGATCTGCCGCGCGGGCGGCGGACCGTGCTGCGGGTGCGCCAGTTGCGAGCGTGTGCGCCATGGCGTCCACCCCGATCTCGAGGTCGTCGACCTCGACGTCGACGAGAAGACCGGCGACCGGAAGACCGAGATCTCGATCCGCCAGGCCCGCAAGATCGCCGACAACCTCACGTCGCACCCCTACGAAGGCTCGCAGCGCGTGATCCTCCTCGTCTCGTGCCACACGCCGCCGCTCAACGACGCGGCAGCGTCGGCCCTCCTCAAGTCGCTCGAGGAGCCGCCCGACCACGTCACGTTCCTGCTCCTCGCCAGCAATCCGGCGCGCGCCCTGCCGACCATCGTGTCCCGCTCCGTCCAGGTCCGCGTGCCGCCGCCCAGTCGCGACGAGCTCGTCGACCACCTGGCAGCGCGCAACGAGATCCCGCGCGCCGCCGCCGAGGCCCACCTGCGCGCCTGTCTCGACGACGCCGTCCTCGCGATCCGCACCGAGCCCGGAGACAGCGTCCAGGGGATCGCGGCCGTCGGCCTCCGGGTGCGCTCCCTGCTCGCCGGCGATCGCCTGGCAGCGCTGCAACTCGGCGCCCAGGCCAAGGTTTCCCCCGACACAATCGCGGGCGTGGCGCAGGCGCTCCTCGCCGAGGTCCATGGAGGCTCGGCGGCGTTCGCCGAGGACGCCCTCGCAGCGGCGGCCCGCCTGCTAGCGGCCGATCGCCGCCGCACGGTGCTCCACCTCGACGCCGAGAGCGTGATGCTCGGCGCACTCGCCCCACTGCTGCCGCGCTGAGCACGACCCGCCGCGCGGCTCGGGTCGTGACTGATGGCCTGCGTTGCTGCGCCGCCTCTCTCTGCTCCCATTGTCAGGCCACGGCGGTGGCGGCTACCGCGGTTGCGACTTGGCGATTGCCCGGAGCAACAGCCGTCGCCAAGCAGCCACCGGCAGCCCGTCTTCGTGAGTGGAACGCTAGGAGCCTGTCGGGGAATTGGGGTGGGCCGCGTTACGAGCGCCGCGGGTCAGGCGCCGCGACGAAGGCGATGTGCCTCCATCGCCGAGGAGCGGCAACGCCGCAGATGGCCCCGCGCCGCTCGTAACCCTAGGGCGCCAAGGGGATTGCGGCCGTATGTTGCGTCGCTCGTCGTCGCCGATGGAGGAGCATCGCCTTCCTCCTCGCTCCTTGTCTCCAATCCGCAAGCCCCCTGCGCGCGACCCTCCCGAATTTCCCGACAGGCTCCTAGCCTGCGAAATCTTCTGACGCAGAGTGTCGACAAAAGAGCCGCCGGCGTGAACCGGCGGCGGGGTGAAGATTGGGAGGTCGGTCGCTCAAGTCATCTGTGATTGGCCTTGTCAGGCGGGTTACTCCTTGAAAGGCAATTTTGGTAGGCTGTGACTCGAGTGGCTTGCAAGAGTGGTTGCTTGACCGCCGCCTCCCTTTCCCTTCACTGCTTACTGCTACGTTCATTGTAACGCTTTTCACTAGCTTTGTCCAGCGTGCCCATCCAGCTCGACAACTACTTGACGACGTTCACCTTGCGGCACCTCAACGGTGATCGTTCGGGGAGCGTGTTCCGGGGCCATGATCTCGAGCCGGTGCTGTCCCGGTGTCACCGCTACACCCCGTTCGAGGCGCGAAAGCTCTCCGGCGGTGCCCAGGAACTCGCCGTCGAGGTAGACCGACGCGTTGTCCGGGGTCACCTTCAGATCGATGGCGGCGCCGAGTCGGGCCGCGGGCGGCCTGGCAGGCTGATCCCTCTCCTCGCGCAGCTCCGGCCGCAGGCTGGGATCGGGTGCGGGCGCCGGCGCCGGCTTCGGCGTCTCGGCGGGACCGAACACCCGGCCCACGGGAAGCCCCGTCGGGCGGTCGTACCATGGGGCCTCCGGCTCGTTCGGAATCCGCGCGAGCTTGATGTCGAGCGGGAAGAAGCGGCCCTCCCCGACGTCGAGAGTCAGGCTCTCCGACCGATACCCCTGCAGCCGAAACTCCAGGGTGTAGCGACCGGGCTTCAGGAACAGATACGACGGGTAGCCGTCGAAGTCATCGGCCGTGCCGATCAGGTCACCGTTGAGGAACACGCGCGCATGCTCGGGCGAGATATCGGTGTCGACGATGCCGACGTCCGTCGGAACCGACTGCACGCCAGCCGGGGCGTACCGGTCCGGCCCATACCATCCCGGCCAGTACCAACCCGGGTCGTGCCACCACCACCCCCACCCGAGGGAGACCCCGACGTGAGCGTGGGAGCGGCGGTGACCATGATCCGCCGACGCCGGGTAGGCGAACGCCACGACGCCCAAGGCAAGCAGCAACGTGGTCAAGCGGGTGCGCATGATCAAACCCTCCACCATCAGCGAAAGCAAGCGGCGTGCCGAATCGGGCTGGCGCATCGCCGACGGCGGGTCAGGCGGGCGCCCCATCCCGGGTACACCGTGTGCTCCGCGGGTGGCGGCGGCGCTCGGCGGTTCAGCCGGGCTCACTTTCGCTTCCCTCGTACTCCCAGCGGGGACCCCATCATGGCGGCCCAGGCGGCGGCGCTGCGCCGTGCCACCGCGGCGGCTGGCAGCACGTGCATCGCCTCCGCATACTCGCACCCCGGGAGTGTCAGCCGGCGAATCACCCCGAGAGCCTCAGCCACCCGGTCGTAGGCGTTGTGGTCGAGCTGACTCCCGTAGGCGGCCACCGCCCGCCGCTTGCTCTCCCAGGCCTCGTCGGCCGCAACCAGGAGGTTGGGCAGCAGCGGCGTGGCCACCTCGTACGCGGCCACCCACTGCGGCGCCCGCGCGCGCAGGCCAAGCAGAGACGTCCGCCTGACGGCTCGCTGCGTGACCACCGCCAGCGCCCGGTGATCGGGGTGCAGCTCCACCGGAGAGGTGACGAACACGGTCTCTGGGACGTGCCTCTTCACGGCGGCGAGGATCGCCTCCAGCAGGCGCGATTGCGACCCTCCCAGGGTGCGATCGGCGAACCGCCAGAACTCGGGCGGCGGCAAGCCGAGCTCACCCACCGCCGCCACTGCCTCGCCCTCTCGCGCCGCCGGCACGCCTTGCCGAGCGCCGTCCGTGACGATCACCAGGCGCACATCGACGCCCCGTGAGACCGCCAACGAGAGCGTAGCGCCCATGCCGAGCGTCTCGTCGTCGGGGTGCGGCGCCAGCACGAGCCACCGGCGCCCAGGCGGAAATCCAGCGACATAGGGGACCAGATCGGCCTCGAGACGCAGCCGTGACGCTCTCACCGGACCCTCCGCCGGCGCGCGAGCAGGACGCAGCCGCCGAGTCCCGCCAGAGTCAGAGCTGCTCCGGGGATGAGACCCGTCGGCCAGTACTCGAAGCGCACCTCGTGGACACCACGCGACACGACGACGCCCATTGCCGCGAGGTTGGCCGTGTGCAGCGGCGCCGCCTCGCCGTCCACGCTCGCCCGCCAGCCCGGCGCCATTGGCACATGCATCACGACCAGCACGGTACCAGAGGCCCGCACGCCGAGCCGCACCGCGCTCGCGCTCTCGCCGAGCACCTCCAGGCTGCCGCTCCCGTCCAGGGTGATCGGCTCGTCGACGACCGCCGACGAGGCGAAGTCGACCTTCTCCCAGGTGCCGGCGGCTGCATCGCCGGGAGACACAACGGCCCGGTTGGCCACCCGCGCCACGGGAAGCGCCCGCGTGTTGCGGTAGATTCGTCCCCGGTCGTCCCCGGCGACGAGCTCCCACCCGGCCATCACGGCGGCCGGCGGTGGCATTGGCGGGGTGACCAGCCACCGCACGCCCCAGGCGCCGGCAAGCCCCGCCCAGGGGGTTGAGAGAGGCCCCATCAGGTTCAGGGCGGGACTGCCAAACGCTGCGTGGAGTTTTGCCAGGTTGCGCGGGCGCATCGGATCGTGGCTGCGAATGTCCGCCAGCCCCCAGCGCGCGGCGAGGTTCGCAGGAAGGCTGTCCCCCGTGCCCATCACCCGACCCGGCGCCGCCTCGACCCGGCGCCGCAACTCGGCGAGGAGTGCCGGCGGGCGCCGCCAGTCCACCGGGGCCGAGGACGGCAGCACCCCCGCCGCAGCTACGAGCGACTCCACCACCACGACGAGCGACATCGCCGCGGCTCCGGCCGGTGGCGGGAGGAGCTGAGCTGCAACGGTGGCGACGGGAGCGACGGCGCCGGCGACCATGTACCTGCCGGCGCCCGGAGCGGCGGTGACCGCCAGGGCGACCACGGCCGCCTGCACGCCGAGACCGGCCACGACCAGGCGCCGGCGGTCCGGTCGCCGGAGCCACGCATCCAGGGCTAGACCGGCGAGCATGGCGAGGCCGAACGAGACGAAGAAAGCACACCGGGGCCACATCATCACGCCAATCACCGGCGCGCGGGCGAGCGCTTGCGCTATCCCGGGGAGCTGCCAGAGCAAGCACCCGGCGGTCGCTGCCGTGACCGCAAGCGCCACGGCATGACGGCGATGCCGGCGCCGCGGACGCGCGGCGAGCGCCAGGACGACGGTGCTGCTGCCGACCGCGACCTCGACCGCCGCCGATGCGAAGTCGAGCCGCCAGCTCCCGTTGGCCGGGTGCCCTTCCCGCCACGGCACGAGGACGAGCGCGGCGAGGCGGGCCCGCAGCGTAGCGTCGACTCCGGCCATCGGGTACGCGGGTCCGGCGTGCATTTCGGCCAGCTTGGAGGAACCGGCGATGTAGGCGAGCGTCGGCAGCGCCCCGACACCGGCGACCGCGACGCCGACGGCAAGGCTGACCGCAACTCTGCGCACGCGCCGCCACCTGCCCCATGCGAGAACCGCGCCACCGAGGGCGGTGCCCAGCCACAGGAATGCCGCCGTCTCAGGGTGGACCGACCACCCCGCCAGCATCCCGAGCATCGCTGCCAACCACGCAGCGTCCCGGCGCCGGCCGCGTAACGCACCGACCAGCAGGTACCACGCCCACGGCGTCGCCGTCACCACCCAGCCGATCGGCGTCACCAGCCAGGAGATCAAGTAGAGGTTGAGCCCGAACGCCATGCCGCTCACCGTCGCCGCCGCTGGCCGGCAGCGCAGGCGCCGCATGAGCAGGAACGCTCCCAAAGCAGCGAGCTCGATGCGCCATACCGAGGCGACGTCGCTGCCCCGCTCCCCGCCCAGCACCCAAGTCGGGAGTTGGAGCGGGAACGGCAGCGTGGTCTGTCCGTTGGCGTACAGCGGTACGCCGCCGCCGATCCTGTCGCTGATCCACGGAGGCCGGCCGGCGGCGATCAGCCGGCGCACCTCTGCGAACCAGACTTCCGACTCCAGCGGCAGGTCGCTTTGCTCGGCCGACCCACGCAGCGTTTGCGGGGCACCCCACTTCGCAGCCGCGGTCACCCCCGGGCCGAGGTGAGCGCCCGCTGCCAGCGGGCGCAGCGGCAGCGCCAGCAGGGCGACGTCGACGAGCAACTGGAAGGCGAGGGCGTGACGGCGCCTGGCCAGGATCAGATGCACCGCGGCGAGCGGGAGGAGCACCCAGAGTGCGGTCGCCGTGTCCACAGGCCTACGCGGTGGTTGCCGGCGGCATTACGCCCGGCGCCAGTCGTGCGGCGTGTGGACCAGGGCGGGCTCCCAACGGCTCGAGGCGACTGCGACCGCGCGCCGCAGCAGCACGGAGTCGATCAGGTGCAGGCCGCTGGCATCGAAAAGGTAGGCGATGACGTCCAGCTCGCCGCGCGCGAACGGGCTCGCCGGCACGGTCAGAGTCACGGTTTCGCGGTCGACCGCGGCGAGCGGCTCGACGTCGTCCCAGAGGGTGAAGAAGGCGGTGATGACGACGCCGGCGCCGTCCTCGAACGAGACGCCGACGTGGAGTGGCAGCTCCCTCTGACCGCGCTCGATCGTCACGTCGATCGCGATCGGCTCGCCGTGAGCCACCGGACGCCCCTGCGGCCTGACCTCTACGGCGCGCAGCCAGGCCAGCTTGCGCTCCGGCGGCGGCAGCGCCACGCCCGGGGCTGCGAGCCGCTCCTCGCGGTGGCGCAGGTACTCCTCGTACGCGTAGATGACCTCGCGCGTCGGCCCTGCCGCTCGCACCCGGCCGCCGGCAAGCCAGACGGCGCGCTCGCAGAACGACGCCACCAGGTACATAGAGTGCGAGCAGAAGAGAATGGTCCGACCCTCCCCCTTGAAGCGCACCATGCGGTCCACGCACTTCTTCTGGAAGGCGCCGTCGCCAACGGCGAGCGCTTCGTCGACGACCAACACGCGCGGCTCGACGTTGGTCGCCACTGCGAAGGCGAGGCGCGCCGACATCCCTGACGAGTAGGTCCGCAGGGGCAGGTCGACGAACTCGCCGAGGTCGGCGAACGCCAGGACCTCGGCGAGCCGGCGGCGCATCTGGCCGGCGGGAATGCCGATCAGCTCGCCATAGAGCAGCGCGTTCTGGCGGCCGGTGAACTCCGGGTGAAAGCCGAGGCCGAGCTCGAGGATGGCGGCCACCGGCTCGGCCACGCGAACGCTGCCGGCGTCGGGTGACGTGATGCCGGCGATGAGGCGCAGCAGCGTGGTCTTCCCCGAGCCATTCTCGCCGATGATGCCTACCGCCTCGCCGCCCTGGGCCTCGAGGTCGACGCCGGCGAGCGCCGTCTTGTGCGCCAGGCCGGCGCTGCGCCCGATAAACGCCAGCGCGCGATCGCGGCGGCGGGAGAACAGCGGGTAGCGCTTGACCACCCCGCGAACCTCGACGGTCAGGGCCTGAGCCGGGCGCTCGACCAACGGCGATGCCTGCGGCGTGCTCGGCACGGCTGTCAGGCTAGCACAGGGCTGGGCGCGTTTCGGCACTGCGGTCTCGGCATGGCTGCCGCTCACCTTGGCTTTACGGGACCTCCCGCGGGAACGTTGCCGCTCCCCTCGCTCAACGCGGATACCACCCCGGGACAACAAGCGGCCCGCCGGGTCGGCGGGCCGCGAAGCACATCCGGGGAGCAGGATCTACTGCACCGTCTGCGACGGGAAGACGACCGCGTGAGCGGTGAGGTTGTCGAACATCGACGAGGTCACGACCAGCGAGATGCCCGGCGGGATCTCGACCTGCACCGTCACCGCCTTGAGGTCCTGGGCCCCAGGCAGATGGAAGAAGTTGTTGATGTAGTCCTGCCGGTACCCGTTGAAGCTGAACTTCGGATCGTAGAGGTCGAGGGAGTCGACCTTGAGAACCGCCCCGGTGGCGTTGTCGTAGAGCGTCAGCTTGACGCGCTTGCTGCCCCACGGGGTCCGGTTCGGGTCCTTGAGCGTCGGGTCGACAAACGTCAGCTTGGTCACGAACCCGGAGTGGTTGCGCTCCGCCGTCGACCCGTTGTGGATTAGACCGGTTATCCACTTCGTCGTGGTGTAGTCGGCCGCAGGCCACAGTTGGAACACCGGCAGGAACTGCCCGTACTTCGCCCCGCCGGCGGCCTCGATGTAGCGCCACGCGTTGATCACCGGCAGCGTCTCCGCGCCCGGCTCGGTGCGCTTGAACCACAGCGTCGCGCTCGAGAAGTCGAGCCCCGACAGGCCAGCGATGTCGGCGAGCGCCAGGGTGCCCTGCGGCGGCAGCGGCGGCAGGGCCAGGCCGGTGGTCACGACCCCGGTGTCCTTGTCGCGCACCGTCATCTCGAGCAGCATCGGTTCTGCCGAGGGGTTGAAGAGGATCATGTCCCCGCGCTCGACGACGCCGTCGCCGCCCTGGACCTGGCGGACCATGTCGACGACCATCATCTCCTGTGGAGAGCACGGGAAGCCGCTGACCGGCAGGTCCTCGCTATGTGGGTCCGAGGCCACTGTCGAGCCGACCTTGACGCGGCGCGCCGTCACCGAGACGCGGTACAGCTTGCCGCACCCGTAGGCGTGCAGCGTCGAGATAGTGCTGGTCGTTTCCGGCGTGGTGCCGTCACCGTAGTCGATGGTGAACTCGTTGGGGTTCCCCACCTCGTCGGAAGTGTCAAAGGTGAACGTCACCGGGTCGAACGAGTCGGGGGCCGTCGGCGACATGCTGAAGCGTGCCTGCACCGGCCGCACGTCCTCGTAGACGTGGACGTACTGCGTGATCGAGCGCGTGCCCGCGCAGTTGGCGGCTCGCAGGTACATCTTCTTGTCGCCAGGCGATGAGTAGGTGATCCTTGGGTTCGACACGTCGTAGTAGACGGCCGGGACCTTCTGATAGTCGGTCCACATCCACGAGGTGGCCGGAGCCGTCGGGTCGTAGGAGAACGTCACCTGCTGGCCGACGTACGGCTGCTGCTGGACCACGCCGCCGACCTCGACCGGGCCGGCAGGAGAGTAGGTGAACGCCGTGGCTTCCGGCGCGGTTGCCGCCGAGCACGCCTTGAAGCGCCACTCGGCCGGCGTGTCCGGGTAGGTCGTGGTGTCGCCGCAGTCGCCCTTGGCGATCACCTTCCAGAGGTGCGTCGTCGTGCCGTCGAGCACCGTGGTGGCGCACTGGAGCGCGGTGAGATCGGTGCACTCCGGCAGCTTGACGCCGTCGAGGTAGACGTCGTAGCGCAGCGGGTCGGTACCCTGGGTCGGACGCGCCCAGGAGAGCACGATGTTGCCGCCAGGGATCGTCGCCCCGCTGGCCGGGTTCGGCGTGCCCGCGCGATTCGGGGGCTTGCAGCACGACGGCGAGCCGGTGGTGTTGACGGTCTTGGCCTTCGGCTGGCTGGCTGTGCCGCCGCGCTTGGCGATCAGGCTCACCTGGTTCGCGCCGGCGCAGGAGAAGGTGAACTGCGCCGGGTTCCCGCTGATCTTGACGGCGCCCGGGAAGGTCCAGTCGAACGTGGTGGGGTCACCGAGGTTGAACCCGGTGCTCGGAGTGCAGGTCGCCAGGGCGCCGACTGCCGGGCTGGTTGGCGTGCACGAGAAGTCGGCCGTCACTGGACGAACGTCGGCGTACACGGTCACGCTCTTCTCGATGGTGGCGCCGGCGCCGAAGCAGTTCGACGGCGTGAACTTCACCTTGTACGAGCCGGCCGCCGGGAAGGTGTAGGTCGGCAGGTGCTCGGTCCTGACCGTGGTCGGGGAGTCGGCCGTCGGCTGGATGGCGATCTCCCACCGCCACGAGGTTCCGTTGTTCGGGACCGGATCGGTGAAGTGGACGAGCTGGCCGGCGTACGGCTGCTGCTGCTGCATGCCTTGGAAGTTGAGCACGCCGGTCTCGGTCCACGAGAAGGTGGTGACCGGCCCGGCCGTGGCCGCGCAGCACTGCGGGCTGCCGCTGATCACCACGGACTTCTTGGTCGAGGCGGTCTTGCTGCGGCCGGTGACCGTGAGCGTGAGGCCGACTTGACTCGAGCAGGTGAACGTGCGCGCCGTCGTGGCGCCCGTCCGCGGCGAGCCCTCGTCGTCGAACTGCCACGAGAAGCCGGTGGGATCGCCGTAGGCGGCGCCGGTGGCGGCCGTGAAGGTCACCGGCGTAGCCTACCGTGCCCTCGACGGGTGTGAAGTCGGCCACGACCGGCCGGTTGTCGGCGTAGACCGTCACCGCCTTGAGCTTCTCGGTGCTCTGGCCGAAGCAGTTGGCGACCGTCAAGCGGACGTTCTTGCTGCCCGCGGACGGCCAGGTGTAGGTCGTGTCGGTCGTCTTGATGGTGACCCACGCCGCCGGGGACGCTGAAATCGTACCAGCTCACGTCCGTCAACGGACCCGGGCGGAGGTGTTGTGAAGAGCGACGGGCTGACCGACGTACGGCTGCTTCTGGGCGTAGCCGCCGACGGTGACCGTGCTGTCCTGCGCCGGATCGATCGTGAAGTCGGCAACCGGGACCGTCGTCGCGGCGCACAGGTTGACGGTGTAGCTGCGGTTCGCCGAGGAGACGGCGCCACAGGCGTTCGCCGCCTGCACCTGGTACAGGAAGGTACCGCTGGCGGTGGCGGTGATCGAGCAGCTCGTCGACGTCGTCTGGCACAGTGTCCCGCCCAGGGGAAGGCTCTTTACCGTGTAGGTGATCGGCGCCGTACCGGCGACCGCGCCCCACGTGAACGGCACGAAGGAGCCGTTGATGATCGCGCCGTCACTCGGGCTCGACACCACCGGAGCGCCGGGCGGGTCGCACGGCTGGCCGACGGTGAAGCTCCGCTGGCCCGAGTTGGCCTGGTTGCCGCAGAAGTCCGACGCCCGCACCCACCACGTGATCGTGCCGCTGTTGGCCGTGATGCTGCACGTGTTCGCGGTGGTGCCGGCGCACGCCTGGCTGAGGCCGTTGTTGTAGAGCACGGTGTAGGTCGGCGAGGTGCCCGAGACGGCGCCCCAGGAGAGCTGGACCGTGCCCGCCGTGACGGTCGCGCCGGGGGCCGGGCTGACGAGGCTCGGCGTGCCGAGCGTCGTGCAGGAGGTGCCGCCGCTGACCGTGAAGCTGCGCGAGCTCGACTGGCCGCCGGTGCCGCAGTTGTTGCTCGCCTGCACGAACCAGGTGATGGTGCCGCTGCTCACGTTGATCGTGCAGCTCGTCGAGGTGGTGCTGCACAGCGTCGCGCCGAACGTGTTCTTCGCCGAGTAGGTGATCGGCGAGTCGCCGGCGACGGCGCTCCACGAGAGAACGACGTTGCCCGCCGAGACGGTGGCGGCGTTCGCCGGGCTCAGCAGGCTCGCCGTACCCGGGGAGGTGCAGCTCGAGCCGCTGACCGTGAAGCTCGTGGTCGGGGAGTTTGCATTGCCGCAGTTGTTGCTGGCCTCGACGTGCCAGGCGAACCCGCCGCTGGTGAGGTTCGCGGTGCAGCTCGTGCCGCCGGTCGGGCCGCAGAGCGTCGTCCCGAGACTGTTCTTCACCGTGTAGCTGATCGGCGACGTGCCCTGGGCCAGCGTCCAGACGAACGAGACGTTGCCCGGCTGCACCGTTGCCCCTGCGGCAGGCTGGGAGTTCGAGAACGATCCGGGCGAGCTGCACGTGGACGCCGTGAAGCTGTGCGAGTCGGTCGCGCTGTCGCCGGTCGGGCTCTGGGTGACCGTCAGGATCAAGGCAACCTGCTGGCCGTTGGTCAGGGTGTTCGCCGGAATCAGGCAGGTCGGGTTGTTGCCGCAGGTGACCGGCGCGGTCCAGGCGAAGGAGCAGTTCGGGTTGCCGCCGGCGCACTGGCCGCTCCACGACAGGTTGACGTCCTGAGTGGTCAGCACCGTGCCGCCGTCCGTGACGTTGCTACCGTTCTGCGTGACCACGATCGTCGCGGTCACGGCGCCCGATGGGATCAGTAACAGGGCGTCTTCTCGGGCGTGGTGTCGGTGTACGGGTACTCGGGATCGAGCGTCACGCGGTAGGTCCCGGTCGCGCCCAGCAGGAGATCGAGCGTGCCGTCGTGGTGGTTGGTGATGCCCGTCGACACCACGGCATAGTTGTTCGGATCGGCCTTCGGCGCGAACTCGACCGTCCAGATCGACGTGGTCCAGTTCGGGCCGCCCTCGGTGGAGGCACCCGAGAGCTTCAGCGTGTAGTCCTGCAACCAGCCGCAACTGCCGCCGCAGTTCAGGAAGCTGCCGCCGGGCGCCATGTACTGGCTGACCACGAGCGCCGGGTCCGGGTCGTTGCACAGGTAGATGTACTGGACCGCCGGCGTCGGCGTCTCGTTGAGCGTCAGCGTCACCGTGAACTCGCCGGTCAGGTTGCTCGGCGAGGTCCAGGTGAGCGAGTCGCCGCCCTGGAACTGGGCCTTGATGTCTCCGGAGGTGTACGTCGCGCCGGAGGTGGCCGTGTCGGTGATGATCAGCGACTGCACGGTCGGCGTCGGCAGGCCGCTCGAGCCGTTGGTGATGGTGAACTGATCGCCGGGGAACGCCTTGATGGCGCCGCCGTGCGTCGGGTTGCCGCTGCAGGTGGCGGTACCGCTCGCCGTCAGGCGGGTGATGCTCAGCCCGGCGGTCGGGGTGGTGTCGAGACAACTGACGCTGACCTTGTCCCAGAACGACCGCTGCTCGTGGCTGCGCAAGACCTTGTAGTCCGTCTGCCCGGCCGGCGGCGGGACGACGATGACGTCGCCCGGGTACTCGTAGTTGTACTCCGGATCGGTAGTGCTGTTCCAGTTGATGGTGTGGGTGATCTCGCGCGGCTCGTCGCCGCCGACCGCGTAGTAACGGATCATCGGCTGACCGTTCACCTTCGCGGTCGGCAAGGCGAGCAGCTTGCCGTCGCTCGAGATGCCGACCCCCGGATAGTCACCGCCAACGACCGCCTGCTTCTTGAGCAGTTGCGGGCTCGCCGGGTTCGTCACGTTGTAGATGTAGAAGAACCCCTGGCGCGGGTAGGTGTAGAGGCGCTTCTGCGGCTGCCCGGCGACGGTGACATTCGCCACCGAGGTGCCGCGCGGGTACGCCGGCCCGACCCCCGACGAGATCGAGCCGAAGTCGAGCCCTTCGTCGGTGTTGGTGCCGAGGTCCTGGGGGTTGGCGGGGTCGCTGACGTTGAACAGGTGCGCGCCGGTACTCCCGAACACGTACAGCACCGGGCCGCTGGGGCCGTCGATGACCTCGAATAGCGAGGCATTCTCGGTGGACGGGAACGCGGGGATCCACGACTTGAACGTCATCGGCGGGGTGGCCGACCCCGTGCCCATGTCGAAGA
Source organism: uncultured Acidobacteriota bacterium (assembly GCA_963725705.1). GTDB lineage: Bacteria > Acidobacteriota > Thermoanaerobaculia > Thermoanaerobaculales > Thermoanaerobaculaceae > CAVRZJ01. The sequence goes on from CAVRZJ010000007.1 coordinate 358,156, forward strand.
TCGCCAGGTCGAAGTTCTGCTGGTTGAGGTAGTGCCCGACCACGTAGACGCGGCCGTTGGTGCGAAACAGCCGGCTGCCGTACAACCAACGGCCGGCGCTGACGGGGGCGTTGCCGTCACCAAAGTAGAACCGCGACACGCCAGCGATCGAGCTGATGACGCCGCTGCCGTTGTAGTTGATCTTGAACAGCCCCCATCCCTCCGACGATTGGGAGACGATCCCGTACGGGAAATCGTCGAGGACGGCGATGTGGCGGAGCCGGTACTCGTTGTGAGCGTACGCGGCCGAGGCCCCGAACACGTTATTGCTGGTGACGTTGGCCACGCTGGTGCCATACCCCGAGTACACGGTCACCGAGCATCCCTGGATGTGGAAGGCGTACTGCTTACCCGAGAACGAGGCCGTCGCCAGCCCGAGACCGCGAGCCCCGCACGTGACCACCTGATGGCTGTCCGCGGTGAAGAACGCCCCCTGTCCGGTGACGCACTGCTGCCCGATGGCGGGTCGATACGGTAAGAACGCCGCTACGGCGGCGATCGCGAGCACTCGAGGGGCAGAAAACTTCATAATTGGCGACCTCCCCGCCGTCAATCTAGGGCCATTTTGTTCTCTGGTCAAGTTTTGCGTGTGACCTGCCTCACACCGGGATGACGATGCCGTGAAAAAAAACCGGGCGGGCCGAAGCCCGCCCGGATCCGAGCTGCAACTACGGTGAAGGCTACTCGGTCGGCGGATCGAGGTCGACCAAGCCCAGGCCGGGCAGAGTCTCAAAGGTGTAGCAGTGCGCATTGGCCAGGGTCGCCGCCTCGAGGGCCGCGGAGTACGTACCGTACACGATCTTCGTGCCGGCCCACGCCATGATGCCGTAACCGCCGTCGGGCGTGGTCCCGTGAATCCCACCCGGGGTCGGATCGGTGAAGGTGCCGTAGGAAGCCGGGAAGATGATCAGCATCCACCCGGAGTCGGACACGAGGTCGAAGTTGGCGCGAGTCAGCGGGACCGACTGCGACTCGAAGGGGAACTCGTTCGGGTCGATGTCGTTGGGGTTGCACGGCGACACGCGGCAGGAGCCGGCGCGCGAGTTGGTGTGCTCGTCCATGTCCCAGTTGTAGTACATGTACCAACCGCAGTCGTCGACGTCGTCGTTGTCGTCGAAGTCAGCGAAGTTCTTCCACAGCATCACGTTCGTCGAGATGCCGTTGAGCGGCTGGTCGTAGTAGTTGAAGGCCAGCGCGGTCGCGAGCGGCTCGATCTGGCTGCCGGTCGTGACGTTGACGCCGTCATCGTAGAAGTTCCAGCCGTCGCCGAAGTTGTTGGCGTTCGGCGGATCCGACTCGAGGTGAACGGCGTTGATCGCCTCGGAGTAGTTCTGGCCCGACGACAGGTAGACGATGTCGCCGATGAGGACGTTCGCGGCCTTGTAGTAGGTCGTGAAGTACGAGTTGCTGTCCGGGAACGCGAAGTTGCAGACGTTGACCACGTCGACCGTCACGTAGTACCAGATCGGGTCGGTGTTGTGGTAGTCGCTGCTGATGTTGTTCAGCCAGTCGTTGTCGTAGTCGGCACGGACCTTGAGGTTGCCGCAGCCGGCATGGTCACGGGAGAACAGCGGCGACCGCAGGCATTCGATGTTCGAGTTCAGGTTCAGGTTGGGCTGACCCGCGGTCTGATACGGCATGAAGCAGTCGGTCGTGGGCAGGAAATCACCCGCGGTGTCAGGCGTCGGCAGACCGTGCACGCCGGTGTAGGCGGTGCGGCCATCCGGGCCCCACTCGAAGGGAACGCGGTTGCCGGTGTTCGGGCTCTGGACCTGCTTGCCAACCGGCGAGGTCCCGAAGCTCGTGTCGAACGCGCCGAAGTTGCCGTTGATCATGTCGCGGAAGAAGATCTGCCACATGTCGTAACCGGTGAGGACCTCGTTGAAGTCGAGGCACGCCTGGGAAACGGCGTTCCACACCGTGATGTGGATGATCTGCGCATCCTTCGACACGTTGGTAACGGTCAGGATAGTCGTGTAACCGCTGCCGTTAGCCACGTTGGTGCTGTCCATGTCCTGGACGGCATAGGGTACCAAGAGAGTGGACGCCGGGACCACGTCGCGGGCGCAGTAGTTGGCGTAAGCCGCGCTACCCGCGAACAGGGCCAGGGCTGCCACAAGAGTGATAGTCAGCGCTTTCCTCATAGCCTGTTCTCTCCTTCCTTCAACATCGTTGACGGTCGTTGGTTCGGCCACGCCACAACGCTCACTGCGCGATTCCATCACCTCCCTTTCGGTTTTTTCGTACTTCATGCTACGAAGCTCCGAAATCGCTGTTTGTATGCTACCACGGCATACAACCTAATACCGACTCCCCGACTTGTCAAGTGCCTGCGGCTCCGATACGACCTCGCCCGACTCTACTGCGCGCGTTTGGCGCTGTCAAGTGCTCCTTTGCGCGGCACGAAGCAGCGAATCGAGCCCGCGGTCTTGGGGCCATCCGACGCCGCGATGACGATGGCGGCCGGACCCTTCTCGGTAAGCCTGAGCACCTGGATCGAGTTCACCCAGACCGGGCCGAGGGCGATCTCCGGGGTCTGCTCCTTCAAGTAGGCGCCGCCCTTGTCCCGCAGGTACACCTCGACGACACCGTCCTGACGGCCGAACACCAGATCCAGGAGACCGTCGCCGTCGATGTCGCCGGCCGCCGCGCAGGTGTACGCCGAGATTTCCGCGGCGTCGATGTTCACCATCGCCCTGTCCTTCATCTCCAGGCCGTTCTCGCCGACGATGAAACCGTACACGGCAATCGCGTTGCGCGGAAACGACAGTTTGCCGGACTGGACGTTCTGATAGTAGGCCATCACCGCCTCGTCGCCCGGGAGGCCGTCGAGGTTCGCCGCGGCGACGCCGCGGACGAAGGAGCGGAAGGGGAACTGGTCGAGCGCCAGCGCCGTGAACTTGCGGCCGTCGCCGTCGTTGTGGAACACGAGGTAGCGGTTGATGTTCTTCTGCGACGAGCTGAGCAGGTCGGGGCGGCCGTCAGCGTCGAAGTCGCCCACCGCGAGCTGGTCGCCGAAGAGGTTGGGGCGCCCGCCGCTCGCGTCGACCGCCTGCCACCCGGATTTCGTGTTGAGGCAGACGGTGAGCAGGCCGGTGGTAATACCCTCGTTGGTGCCGAGCTGCACGTCGAGCTCGGAGAGAACGGCCACGTCCGGCCGCTTGTCGCCGTCGAAGTCGGCAACCGCCATGGCGCGCGAGGTCACATTCGGGTTGAGGCGCGGCAGCTCGACGGCGCGGGTGAAATCACCGTGGCCGTCGCCGTAGAGCACGTAGTTGCGCAGGAAGTGGCAGGCGATCGCGATATCGAGGTTGCCGTCGCCGTCGAAGTCCGCGACGCCGACGTCGCCGTAGTCGAGGCGGACGCTCGGCCACTTGACCTCCTGCGCCGCCTGCCAACCGGTCTCGTTCTGCAGGAAGATGGTCGGGAACGGCGTTCCCGTGCGCGCGGGCGGGAAGATCAGGTCCTCGCGGCCGTCCTTGTTGATGTCGGCGTGTGCGAACCCCATCTGCCACTTCCCCTGGGCCGGCAGGCCCTGGCTGCGCTCCTCGAAGTGGATCCGGTCGGTGAACGGCGGCGGCACGAGCGGCATGAAGGGATCGATGATGAAGTACTTGGCTTCCTGCTCCGCAATGACGTTGAGCCTGGTCTCGCTGGATTCGTGGAGCCGCCACACCTTGTAGCCCGGGGATTCGGGGTTCTCGATCGGAATATTCCTCAGGTAGAGGAACTGCTCGTCCTCGCCCACGACCTCCATCCGCCAAGGCGTCACGGCGTTGCTCTTCGCCCACTTCTTCGAGAGGCGGATCGCCTGGCTCTTCGGGATCTTCTGCACCTCCGCATAGCGGATCAGGTAGGCCGTCCAGTCATCCATGTACGGCCCCGGCGTCGGCGCCGGCGTGGGCGCACCCTGCGGCATCGCCTGCGGCGACCCGGAGATCGGCGGAACCGGCAGGGCCCGCGTCTGCGCCACGGCGGACGAGGCACCTGCAAGAACGATGAGAGAAGTCAAAACTGGCATTACTCGCATTGAAGCCTCCAAGCTCGTCGACGAGGTACATTCTCGCTACTGTCAAGCGGGTCGCCACCGCAGCATCCGCAGGACCCGTCGGAGTTAAGCCCACACCGCCGGCCGGTGAGACTCCACCGCACCGAGGACGAACGAACGATCGCCGGCTGCCGACCGCTCACACGACGTCTCTGACTGCGGCGGCGCGCCGCGCGAAGACAGCGATGCCGACGACGACGGCGGCGACGGCGGTCACCGCTGCCAGGACCGCCTGCGACGCCGACGGCCCTCCCCCCAGGAACCCGGCGCGAACCGCATCGATGACGCCCACCAGCGGGTTACACGACATCCACCGCACCGCGGCGGCCGGGACGGCGCTGATCGGGTAGACGATCGGCGTCAGGAAGAAGAGCACGGTGGTCGCAGTGGCCACCACCTGCACGAGGTCCGGGATGAACGCGCCCGCCGGCACCAGGGCGAGCGACAGGCCGACCATGACGACGACGAGCAGCGCGAGACCGGCGAGCGTGACGGGGATCGCCGACCATGTCACCGTTCCGAGCACGACCGCGGCGCCAGCGACGAGCAGGAGCGAGAGCATGTGCCGCGCTAGGATCGCCAGGATCGCACCGCCGAGCAGGACCTCGAGCGGAACGTTCACGTGACGGACCAGACCGGCCTGCGACCGGGCGAACCCGGCGGATCGGATCAGGCACTCTTGGAGCATCTGGAAAGGCACGAGCCCGCTCACCAGGTACAACGCATAGCTGCTCACGCCGGGACGACCTTCAAGTCTCATGCCAAGAAAGTAGGAAAATACGATGAAGTAGAGCGCGAACTGGATCGCGGGCTCGAGCACCGCCCAGGCGCCGCCGAGCACCGAACCGGCGTATCGGGAGCGCAGCTCACGCATGGCCAACTGCTTGACCAACCTGCGCCAACGCCAGACATTGGAGAGCATGGAGAGCACAGCGTGAACGGTCACCCCTCGCCTTGACAAAGCACCTATGGGGTCTTAGCATAATGCCGTTACCCCAGAGGCGCAGGCTAGCAGATGTCCCTGGGAGCAACAAGGAGACCATGGTTCGCTTCGGCCGATCACCTCTTCCGTCGTCGCCGGTGGGTCAGCGTATCCGCCAGCATCGGCTTGAGCACAACCTCACCCAGACAGAGCTGGCACGCCAGATTGGCATCCAACAGTCCGACCTGTCGCGAATGGAGAAGGGCGAGTACCGGGTCTCTCTGGACGCGCTCTTCCGCATCCTCCAGGTGTTCGAGGTTTCGCTCGGGGAGTTTTTCGGCGACCTTGCGCAGCATAACTTGACCTCGCGCGAGGGTCTGCTGCTAGAATCGTTCCGGTCTCTGTCGCGTGAGGCGCAGCAGGAGGTTCTCGATTTCGTCGTCTTCAAGCGCCAGCGCGGCGATGAGCGGGAGCCTAGGAACTGATGGCGGCATCCAGCCGATACTTGCGCCTCACCCAGCTCGCCCAGCGAGCCTTCTCGCACGGGCGGCTGCAACGATCCCTGCGCCTGTTCGAGGGTGCGGCGAGCGAGGCCGAGCGGCTGGGTGACCGCGAGCTGTGCGACCGCGCGTTCTGCAACCGCTGCGTGGTCCTCGCCGAGATGGACCGACTGAACAGCGTCGCCACCGAGCTGAAACAGGTCCTGATGCGCTCGCGGGACCCGTTCACCTCGTGGATGGCCGCCTACTACACCAGCCAGCTCTACGAGTTCGAAGAGAACATCGGCCGCGCTCTCGCCTACGCGCGGCGCGCCAGCGAGTTGGCCGCTGCCTGCGGCGAGCGCCGCGCGCTCGTCCACTCGGCGAACCAGCACGGCGTGCTCGCCCTCAAGGACTCGCGCTTCGCCGAGGCCTCGGAACGGTTCTCCGAGGCGCTTCGCCTCGGCATCGAGGAGCGGTCCGACTCGGTCACCCTGGCGATCGTGCGTGACAACCTCGGCTACTGCTTGATGTGCACCGGACAGGTCGCCGACGGGATGGCGCTGTGCAGCGATGCGGCGGCGGCACTCGAGGCCGCTGGGTCGCGTCAGTTCTTGCCCGAGGTGTTCCAAGACATCTGCTACGGCAAGCTACAGGCGGGGCAATTCGGCGACGCGCGGGTGGCCGGCGAGCAGGCCCTCGTGCTCGCCCGTGAGTTCGAGCATCCCACCGTCGAGCGCAACACGCTGATGCTCCTGGCCGACGCGGCCATGGATGCCGACGACCAGGAGGCCGCCGACGGGTACCTCGAGCGGCTGTCTGTCCACTATCCCGACTTCCGTGGCATGAAGGCGTTCCTGCAGGCGTTTAACGTCCGCGAGGTCATCAACCTCAAGATGTGAGGCGAGCATGCGTCGGTTGGCCCTTCCCGCGATCATGATCCTCCTCGCCGCTGCGGCGAGTGCGGGGGCTTCGCACTCCCTCGACCGCAGCGGCGCGCTCTGGAGCGCCAGCTCGAGTCCCGAGGGGCTGGTCCTCACCGCCCAGCGCGACGGCCAGATGCTGGTGCGGAGCACCGTGCCCTTCGCCGTGGCAGCACCCGGAGCGAGCGACAGCGAGATCCAGGTGGCCGCCGACGAGCTGACGGGCAAGGTGGCCGTGGTCTGGCAGCGCAACTGGTCCGCCAGCCTCTCCGACATCATGCTGGCCGTATGGAAAGATGGTGTCTGGGAGCGCGTCGCGACCCTGTCCGCGGACATGAGCTCGCACCCCCGCTTCCCGTCGGTGCAGCTCTCGCGCGTCAAGACGACCGTGCCGGACGCGCAGACCCCCGATGATCCGTCCCGTGCGGTCGTGGTTGAGGACAGCTTCCTGAACGTGGTCTGGTGGGATGGCAGCGGCTCGAGCCAGCACGGCTTCTACGGGTTGCTGTGTCTCACCGCGGCGGCCGACGAGGCCGGAGCGCTGTACCAGCGCAGCCTGGACGATTTCGTCTGGCTCGGCGGCTCGTGCTCGTTCCCGGCGCCGCAGAGCGCCCTCGAGCGGCCGCTGATCGCCTCGCAGCCGGTGAGCGACCGGGCGTACCTGTTCCACGGCTCGCGGCGCGCCTGTCTGTTCCAGCTCGTCGAGGTGAGCTTTGTCCTTGACACCTCCTCCAACGGCATCATCGTATCGGCCCAGCGGCGGCGGCACACGCCCGTGTTCGGCGTGAAGAAGCTGTTCGCGGTCCCGACCTCGATGAGCCTCGAGGGCGCCCGCTTCCTGCTCGGTACCGACCTCACTCCGGTCGCCTACCGCGTCACCGAGGGCAAGGTCGAGTACATCTCCGCCAGCGGCATCAGGTGGTCGCCCAAGCGCAGCCTGACCGTCGACGACGATCTCCGCCTCGACCAGGCGATCCCGCTGATCGAGAGCCTGGCGCACTAGTCCTGCTCCGTGCCGACTCGGGAGGGCGGCCAAGGCCGCCCTCTTCGTTTCCGGGCCCGGCGCGGCGCCGGCGGGTCCGTACCCTGCCGCGTCGCGGTCCCACACCTGCTATCGGGTCGGATCTCTCAGGGCGAGACCAAGTGGGCGTCGTCGATGCGGTAGACAAAGATCGAGTAGCCGATCCGCTCGACCGGTCGGTAGTGGCTGAGGAAGTCGAACGCCCCGATCGGCAGCACCATGACCCCCTGCAGGTAGGTGGCCGAGATCGCGAAGAGATCGCCGTCGCGCAAGGCCACCATGTTGTCGACGGGCTGCACCTGGATCCTCGGCGGCGTCACATACACGCAAGGGACGCCCGCATCGACGTCGGGCAGCGATGGACCGAAGTACGAGACGCGCAGGTCCTTCACGTGGTTCGCCACGACCCAATCCCTGAGGAGGTAGAGGTCCTGCCCCCAGTCGAGGTTGGAGTCGACCAGGACCCGGTAGCCGCCCGCAGGCCCGCCGGCGAGTTGGTTGAAGTACGCGAGGAAGTGCGGCCGGAAACGGACCGCCTCGACGCCGCACCAGAGCACGAGCAGCGCCACGATGATCCGCAACCTGTCGCGCCAGCCCTTACCCACGCGCTCCAGCGCCGGGAACGCCGCTGCGGCGAGGATGACGAGGAACGGGACGATCGGCAGCAAGTGCCGGTGCCCGATGTTCAGGCGGCTCAGCATGGCGACCAGGAAGTAGATCCCCGGAGGCACGAGGAGGAACGCGGCCGGCAACGCGGTGAGCACGCGGGTGCGGAGCAACGCCAGGCCAAGGGCGAACAACAGGAGCAGCGGTAGGGGCGTCTTCACCAGGAGCGTGACGGCAAAGTATGTCCGCCACCCTTTCACCGAGCGCTTCCCGAGCAGGAACGCGTGATGCCCCTCGGCATTGTGCCGGGCGACGTCGACGAGCCCGACAATGTAGGCATGCGGCAGGAGCCGGCGCTGATCGCAGAAGACATATGGCTGCGCGGCGACGGCCACTCCGCGGCCGTGCAACAGTGCGATCGTCGACGCCACGCTCGCGGCCTTGCGGGTGTCGGCGACCTGGTCCGCCCCGAACGAGAATCCGTAGGCCGCCCAGATGGCGGCGTAGCAAACGCTACCGGCGATGACCAGCACACCGAGCAGTGCCGCGAGGCGGGCACGCGGGGTGACGAGCGCCGGCAGCGCTCCGCCCGGCGCCTCACGCGGCCGCCACAAGCACTGCGGGATCTCGGGCGCGAGGATCGCTGCGAGCACCGCGAGCACGCCGAGGATCGGCAGCAGCAGGACGGCGCTGAACTTCGTCACCATGGCGGCGGAAAGGCAGATCGCAAAGACCGCGATACGGGGCCAGGAAAGGCGCTCGACACACCACCAGAAGGCGGCCACCGTCGCCAGGAAGAACAGCGTCAGCGGCACGTCGGTGGTGACCAGCGCGGAATGTGCGGTGATGTTCGGCTCGCAGAAGTAGAGTGCCGTCGCGACCGTGGCGGCGGCGACGCCGACGAGGCGCCGGCCCCACACGAAGATGACGAGACCGGCCAGCAACGACAGGAGCGAGATCATGAGGCGCGCCGGGAGCAGCACGGAGCGCGTCGGGTTCGCCCGGAAGCAGAAGCGATAGCCGGTGCTCAACGCGTTGCCGTCGAGCGGCGGCATCTTCGTGTCGCTGAACAGAAGTGGGATGGTGGCGATCAACTTCGCCAGCGGCGGGTGCTCGGCGTTGAACGAGAAATCCCCGAGCTTCCAGTAGACGTAGCCTGCGGGCACGTGAACGACCTCGTCGCTGGTCATCGACCAGCGGGAAGCCGCCGTCCCGCACTGCCAGAGGAAGAACGCCGCGAGCAGGACCAGGATCACGCCGGCGATCCGCGGCCGCGCGAGCGCTCGCTGCGCGTTCTCGAGGATCGCGGCGACGTCCGTCTTCCGCCTGCCCTGCCGCCGGCGGGCACCCGGCGTCGCGGGCCGCTCTTGGTCGTTCACCGCTCGGTCAGGACCGGTACGGAGGCGCCTCGCCACGCCGCCGGCATGAGTTCGGTCAACGCCGCCATGTGCTCCTCGACGGGATGGGAGCGGTCGAGGACGACGTGGCTGCCAACGGGGATCTCCACGGGTGGCTCGAAGCCGGCCGCCTGGATGTGGTAGATCTCCCAGCGGCCGTCCGATACCGCCCGGCCCTTGTTGGCGCGCCCCTCGAGCCGTTCGCGGACCACACTCTCGGGCGCCTGACACTCCAGGACGAGCAGCCGCGCGCCACTGCGCCGCGCCAGATCGACCGCTGTCTCGCGCTGCGCCTTCCGGGTGTAGCAGCCGTCGAGCACCACCGACGAGCCTTTCGCCAGGAGAACCTCGGCGCGCTCGATCATGACCCGATAGGTGCGCTCCGTCATGTCGCTCGAGTAGGCGCCCGCCCCGAAGGCGTCCCACTTCCGCTCGTAGGGGTCGAGGCCGAGCAGCTCCTTGCGCACCACGTCCGAGCGGATCACCTCGAAGGCGAACCGCTCGCCGAGCCGGCGGGCCACCGTGGATTTGCCGCTGCCGGTGAGACCGCAGGTCATCACCAGGAGCTGCGGGTTGAAGGCGCGCGCGTAGCGCCCGGCGAGCTCGTAGTAGCGCAGCGCCGTCTCGCGCAGCAGCGCCTTGTCGGCCTCGCCGATCCGCGGGTCGTCGGTCTGGAAAGAGCTGACCTTGGCGCGCACGTAAGCGCGGTAAGCCTTGTAGAAGTCGAGCAGCTCGAGGAGCTCGGCATCGCCCGACTCAGCCACGTACGCGTCGACGAACGTCTTGGCGAAGTGCGGAAAGCCGTGGAACTCGAGGTCCATGGCGAGGAACGCCACCTCCTCGGCCACGTCCTGGTAGCGGAAGCGTTCGTTGAACTCGATGCAGTCGAAAATGCGGATCGGGTCGGTGACGCAAATCGAGTCGAGGTGCAGGTCACCGTGGCCGTCGCGCAGCCGACCGCGCTTCGCCCGCTCCTCGAACAGCGCCGCCCGCCGCCTGAGAAACAAGCGCGTCGAGGTGCGGATGAGCTCGAACAGCTCGGCCGGCAGCAGTGTGCCGACGTACCGTTCCGTCTGCTCGAAGTTCTCCTCGCAGTTGAAGGTGACTCCCGCGAGCCCCTTCATCGCCCGGATCTCGGGCCCGGTCTCGGCTGCCGCGTGGAACGCTGCCAGCGTCCGGGCAATCCCCGAGAAGATCGCCGGGTCCGCTTCGCCGCGGTGAAGCACCTGCCGCAGCATGCGGTCCGCGGGCAACCGTTGCATCCTCACGGCGTGCTCGATCGGCGTGCCGCTGCCGCCGAGCGCGAGCCGGCCGCCGTCGTCGACCACGTCGACCACCCCGAGATAGGTATCGGGGCAGAGGCGGCGGTTGAGCGTCACTTCGCGCTCACACATCTCGCGGCGGCGCGCGAGGGTGGTGTAGTTCAGAAAGCCGAAGTCGACCGGCTTCTTCACCTTGTAGGCGTACTCATCGGTGAGGAAGATGAACGAGATGTGCGTCTGTACGACGTCGACGCGGGTCGTCCCGTCGGTGTAGAAGGAGGGCGTCGACATGGCTTGCACGATACGGTCCAGAGCACCGGAGGGAGCTGTCACGGTGCGACATTGTACTAGAGGCTCCGCGGCGGCGGGCGCCGGCTGGAAGGTCCCGGCGCTAAGAGCCTGTCCGCGAATAGGAGTGGGTCGCGCGCAGGGGGCTTGCGGATTGCAGGCAAGGAGCGAGGAGGACGGCGATGCTCTTCCATCGGCGACGACGAGCGACGCAGCATGCGGCCGCAATCCCCCTGCGCCCTTCGGGTTACGAGCGGCGCGGGGCCATCTGCGGCGTTGCCGCTCCTCGGCGATGGAGGCACATCGCCTTCGTCGCGGCGCCCCCGCGGCGCTCGTAACGCGGCCCACCCCTATTTGCGGACAGGCTCTAAAGCGAGCGTGGGAGGTTGGCGCGCGGGTCGCCGGGGTAGAGGTCGCCGGCGCGTCGCGCCACCTCGCGTCCGGCCGGCGAGACCACCCGCGGGACCGACACCTGGACCGTGTAGTAATGATCGCCGTTGACGCCGGTACGGAGGTTGCGGACACCCTTTCCGCGCAGCCGGAACCGCTGCCCGGATTGGGTGCCGGTGGGGATCTTGGCGCGCACCGGCCCGTGGATCGTCCCGACCTCGACCTCGGCGCCCAGGTACGCTTCCGGGAATGTCACCGGGATCACGGTGCGAATGTCGTCGCCCTTACGCTCGAAGAACGCGTGCGGGCGCACGCGGACGAGCACCGACACCTCGCGCTCCCCGCCCTCGCGCAGGGCGGCGCGGACGCGGTCGCCGTCGCCGATTCCGGCGGGCAGGCGGACGCGCAGTCGATCGGTGTGAACCAAGACGCCGGTACCATGGCAGCGCGGACATGGGCGCGAGCCGGTGGTGCCGCTGCCGCCGCACTGGGTGCAACCCACATCGCGACGTACCGGCACGACTACCGTGGTGCCGTGTATGGCGTCCGCGAAGTCGAGCTCGACCGCGGCCTCCAACGGCGCCGCGGACGGCGCTCCCCGACCGCCGCCGAACCCCTGGAAGAGGTCGCCGAAGAGGTCGCCGAGGTCGGTGAAGCCGCCAATATCGCGGGCGTCGAAGCCGCGGCGCGGCTGGCCGCGACCGGTCGCGTGCGATCGCGCATAGCGCGCCGCGATCTCCTGCTCGTCGACAGTGCCGAACTGGTCGTACTGTTGCCTCTTGGTATCGTCGGAGAGGACCGCGTATGCCTCCTGGATCTCGCGAAAGCGCTTCTCGGCGTCTTTCTTTCCCGGGTTGACATCCGGGTGGTACCGCCGCGCCAGCTTGCGGTAGGCCTTCTTGATCTCGTCCTGCGTCGCCGTCCGCGCGACGCCGAGCACCTCGTACAGATCCCGCATCGGTCCTCCGAGTCATCCACTCGTCGCTCAAAATATGAGCGTGTTCTTGTAAAGGTGCAAGTCCCCGCCGGACCGCCGACGAGGGTAGAATCGCTCCATGCCCGTGGGACCAGCGCTCGTCCTTTCCCCGCTGCTGGCGCTGCTGCTGACCGCGCCCCGCCGTGCTGCGCTGGTCACGGCGGCCGTGGTGGTCTTCCTCTGGCTGCACCTGTGGTGGCTGCTCCCCCTGCTCGACGTCATGAAGCTCCCCGGCGAGGCGCTCCCCAGCGTTCTCAGCCTGCCGCAGTCACCGCTGCTGATGGCGCTCGGGCACGGGGTCGTGATCGTCCTCGCGCTCATGGCGGCAGGGGTTCTCTCGCCCCGCTCGGGAAGTCCCGCCGACCTCGCGGTGCGCGCGGCTGCGCGCAGCGACTTCGTCGCCGCCGGCGAGTTCTGGCAGGAGGCCGGGAAGCCGCGCCGCGCCCTGCGCTGCTTCCTGCGGGCACGCTCGTGGGGGCGCGCGGCCGAGGTGGCGCGATCGCTCGGCCATCTCCAGCAGGCGGCTGACCTCGCCGAGCGCGAGGGCGGCAACGCTTTGTCGATGGCGGCGCAGCTCTGGTCGCGGCTCGGCCAGGACGGACGGGCGCAGATCCTGTGGACGCGCTATGGCGCATACCTGGTCGACAGAGGCCAGACCGAGCTGGCCGTGGAACCGTTCCTGCGGGCCGGCGACGTCAGGCGGGCGACCCACGCGGTCGAGCTCGCCCTGCAGTCGCGGCGCCTGACCGAGGCGCACGGGGAGCTGGCCATGCGCGCCGCCCGCGAGGCAAAGCGCCCGGCGCTCGGCGCTCAGGTCGCGCTCTTCCTCGAGCGCTACCGGGAGGCCGGCGACCTCCTGCTCGCCGCCGATGAACCGCTGGAGGCCGCGAAGGCCTTCTCGCGCGCCGGTGACACGCTGCGCGCCGCCGAGGCGTTGCGGCTCGGCGGCCACGCCGAGGACGCCGCCCGCCTGCGGGCCCAGTCGCTGACGTCGAGCGGGCAATGGGACCTCGCGGTCCTCGAGTACGAGCACGCCGGCATGGCCGCGCAGGCGGCGGCGACGCTCGTCCGTCTCGGGCGCTACGACGAGGCGTTCCGCCGCTACCTGCACGCCGGCCTGCGGCGCGAGGCTGCCGAACTCGCCCGCGACCACGGCGATGCGCGCGAGGCCGGCCGGCTGTTCGAGGATCTCGAGGAGTGGGGCGAGGCCGGGATGGCGTGGGAGCGCGCCGGCGAGCACCTGCAGGCGGCACACTGCCTCGAGCGGGCCGGCGATTTTGCACACGCCCTCGAGGTCCTCGAGCGGTGCGGGCTGAAGGGCGAGCAGGCTCAGTTGCTGGCGCGGCTCGGCCGGCTCGAGGAGGGGTTCCGCGTCCTCTACGACGCCGGCGACATGCGCGGCGCCTGGGAGCTGCTGTCGTCCTACGGCGGGACGTACCCGGCGCTCGCGGAGCAGCTCGCCAAGCTCGCGGAGTGGCTCGAGGCACAGGGCGAGCTGACCGCGGCGATCAGCGCCGTGCAGCGCGCCACCGCCGGCCTGACGGCCAACCGCGAGTTGCTGCCGGCGCTCTACACGCAGGCGCACCTGCTCGAGCGCCACTCCGACTTTCGCGCCGCCCAGTCGGTGTGGCAGCGGATCGTCGACCTCGACTACGGTTTCCGCGACGCCGCCACCCGGCTGCAGGCGGCGGCGGCGCAGCGGGCGCCTCAGGGAGCCGCGACCGCGCCGGCGGGCGCCGGCGAAGGCGCCTCGCTCACCGACCCGGCGTCGCGCTACGTCCTCGAGCAGGAGCTCGGCCGCGGCGGGATGGGCGTGGTGTACCGCGCTCGCGACAGCCGGCTCGGGCGCACGGTGGCGATCAAGGTCCTCAACCCGCGCCAACACACGCCCGAGGCGCTGCGTCGTTTCGAGCGCGAGGCGCGCGCGGCGGCGGCGCTCTCACACCCCGGGATCGTGCACATCTACGACTTCGACCGCGGCTTCGGGTCGTGCTTCATCTCGATGGAGTTCGTGCCCGGGCCGACGCTCAACCAACTGGTGCGCGAGGAGCCGGCGTTCGTGCGCAACAATCTGGTGGCGCTGATTCGCCAGATCGCCGCTGCGGTCGGCTATGCGCATAGCCGCCACGTGATCCACCGCGACCTCAAACCGGCCAACATGGTGCTGCTCGACCGGCGCCAGATGAAGATTCTCGACTTCGGGATCGCCCGCCGGCTCGACGACCTCGAGCTCTCCGCCTCGGGCGCCACCGGCACGCCGTACTACATGGCACCGGAGCAGATCCTCGGCGAGGAGCCCGACACCCGGACCGACATCTACTCGCTCGGCGTCACGTTCTTCCAGATGGCGACGGCGACGCTGCCATTCACTACCGGCAACGTGCTGCGCTCGCACCTCGAGCAGCCGGCGCCGGACCCGCGGGCGCTCTCGCCCGAGCTCGACGCGGCGATCGCGGCACTGATCCTGCGCTGCCTCGCCAAGGACCCGGACCAGCGGCCGCGCGACGGTACGACGCTGCACGACGAGTTGCCGGCGCTGGCCGAGGACGTGCTGCGGTGAAAGTCGCGCTCATCGGGACCCACGGCGTCGGCAAGACCACCCTGTGCTTCGAGCTGGCTGCCCGCCTCAAGCGCCGCGACGTCGACGTCGAGATGGTGCGTGAGGTCGCGCGTCATTGCCCGCTACCGATCAACCGCGAGACGTCGGCTGCCGCGCAGGCGTGGATCCTCCACACGCAGATGGCGTGGGAGCTCGAGGCCGCTGCCCGCCACCCGCTGGTGCTGTGTGACCGTTCGGTGCTCGACAACTACTGCTACCTGCTCTACGCCGCCGGGCCGCAATCGTCGTGGGAAGGCCTGCTGACCCACTGGCTGGCCGGCTACGACTTGCTCGTCAAGGTGCCGCTGTGGACAACGCCGCGCTGGGACGGCGTCCGCGACACCGATTTGGCCTTCCAGCGCGACATCGACGCGCTGCTCGACGAGCAGATCGCCGTTCGCGGGCTTGCTCCTCTGCGCCTGCCCGTCGAGGAGCGCTCGGCGTGGGGTGACGCCGTCATGGCTCGCGTCGAGCCGCTGGTGTGCCCGATGCCCTCCCTGTTTCCCGAGGACGACCAGGATCGTTAGCCTAGGGCCGCTCCGGCCCGGCGCCGGTGGCGTGCTAGCATCCCGGCTCGCACGGAGCCCTGGGCATGTCAGCACGCGCCGCCAGCCGTCCTCACGTCGCCGCACCGGCGCAGGTCGGCTCGTGAAGCGCCGCTCCCCGCACGCCGCCGTTGGCGCTCCGCCCGCAAGCGGCGCCGACCCGCGCGCCGACGCGAGGCCGGAGAACCTCCCCGCGGTCGTGTTGGTCAGCACTGCGCTCCTGTTGGTCGCCCTGACTTACGCGACGGTACACATGAACACGCTGGCCGACACCTGGATCTCGCTGGCCGGCGGACGCCAGATCGTCGCCCACGGCGTCGACGACTCCGACCCCTTCAGCTTCAACTCGCGGCCCTCGGCCCGCCAGTCTCTCCCTGCCGATGCCTCGCGGTGGCAACGGTTGCGAGCGTGGGCATTCCCGACCGGCTGGATCAACCAGAACTGGCTCAGCCACGTCGTGCTGTACGGCGTCCACTCCCTCGGCGGCGACAACGCGCTGCTGGCCTGGAAGATCCTGCTCTACGCCGCGGTCGCCACGGTCCTCCTCGTGTCCGCGGGGGCCCGTGGCGCGCCGCTCGCGGTCGCGGCAACCGCCGCGGCGGGAGCGCTGGCGGCGAGTCGCGAGTACCTCGAGATCCGCGCCCAGGACCACACCAACCTGGTCGCGACGATAGTGATGCTCGTGCTGGCGCTGGCCGCGCGGCGCGACCGGCGCTGGCTCTGGACGCTCCCCCCGATCTTCACCGTCTGGGCCAACCTGCACGGAGGCTTCGTGTTCGGCCTCGCCACCGTCGCCGTCTTCCTGGCGGCCGGGGCGCTGGCGGGACGGCGCCCGGACCTGTTCCGGCAGCATCCGCCGGGCACGCTGGCCGGCGGCGTGGCGGCCCTCGCTGCCTCGGGTGCGGCCGTGGTGGTTCTCAGCCCGTACCGGCTCGCGAACCTGACGCACCCGATCGAGATCAGCGTCGGCCGCGACGCGGCGCTGTGGCGCACCGTCGTCGAGTGGCAGCCGCTGTGGCGTGGCCTCGGCGCCGAGGCGCTGCCGTTCGTCGGCCTGACCGCCGTGGCGGCGCTGGCGTTGGGCAGCGCCTTCCGTGCCGCACGCCGCGGGCGCGTTGCCGGGCCACACGGCGCGGCCGGGCGCCGGCCGGCGCCCCAGGTGCGGACCCTTCCCGATCTCGGCGATGCTGCCGTGGTGCTGTTCGCGCTGGCGATGGCGTTCGCCTCGAGGCGCTTCGTACCGCTCGCCAGCGTGATTGCCGCCGCGCCGCTGGCGCAGTGGCTCGGCGAGGCCCTCACGAGGTGGCGGCAGCGGACTCCGGCTGCCGCCGTCGCCGCTCACTGGCGACGCGTGGCAGCGCTGGTCGGTGTCGCCGTGGCGGCTGCCGGCGCCTGGCTCGGCGCCTGCTGCGTGCGCACCTACACGGGACCGTGGCCCGTCGACTTCACCCGCACCTCGGTGTTCGACCGCCTCACCTACGCCCACCTCCGGCCGGCCGGCGTCTGTCGCTTCCTCGCCGCCAACCGGATCGCCGGCCGCACCTGGAACTTCTGGGAGGAGGGCGGCTACCTCGCCTGGGACCAGACGCCGAACACGGCGACCGGCCGCCCGCCGGTGCTGGTGTTCATCGACGGTCGGGCGCAGGGCGCCTACCCGGCCGACGTCTTACGCTCGTACTACCTGTTGCGCGCCGGAGGCCCGGCGGGCGAGGAGGCAAACGCCCGGCGGCGCGAGATGAACCGGGCCGAGCTGGAGCGCGCCCGGGCGTGGGTGCGCCGCCAACTGGCCGCCAGCGGCGTCTGGCTGGCCGACATTCCGTACGCCCAGGAGGACCTGCCGATCTCGTTCCTGCTGCTCAATACCGAGAGCTGGCGGGTCGTCTACGCCGACGAGGAACACACGCTGCTTGCGGACACCGAGACGCCCGACGGCCGCGCGCTTTCGCTCGGCATCGACTCGGGCACCACGCGTTTTCCCGACGATTTCCCGGCGGCTCTGACCAGGCTGCGGCGGGCCGGCGGCACCCCCGGCGGCGCTGACCTCGGGCGTGTCGTCGCGCTGGCGCGGAGCGCGGTCGCGCTCCACCCGTCCGCGCGGGCCGTGCGTCTCGTCGCCGCGAGCGCCGCCGCCGCCCCGGACAGGGCTGCAGTCGTCGCCTTCTACCGCGAGGTGGTCGCCGAGTTCTTCGCCAACCGCGAGCGCCACCGCAACGAGAATGGTTACGCCAAGCGGCTGCTGGCGGTCGAGGCGGCGCTCGCCGAGCTCGCCGCGGCCGCGCGCGCGGGAGGCGAGGGAGCCGGCGCCACCAACCTCGCGGCGCAACTCGTCGACGTCTCGCAGGACGCCGAGCGGACCCTGCGACCCGTGCTGTGGTAGCTGTGCGAGCCCCTGCGCCGGTGCGCGGCGATGTCTGCGACGCCGCGTCTCGTGCCGCGATCACCGTGCTAGGATGCGGTTCCCGACGGTACCCGAGCGATGCGACAACAGCGACGAGCCCCCGGCGCCCCGAGCGTCCAGGCACCCGATGACCGGGACGTTCCGGCGTCCGCGGGCGCCTGGCCGCTCCGCCTGCTGGCGCCGCTGACGCTGCTGCTGGTGATCGCCGTCGTTCACGCCGCCTCGCACATGGACATCGGCGTCGATACCTGGGTCTCGCTCGCCGGCGGTCGCCAGGTGATCGCCCACGGCGTGACCCTCACGGATCCGTTCAGCTTCAACTCCCGCGTGCCCGAGCCACCCGGCGACGGCGGAGCGCGGCTGCTGGCATGGCTGCACCCGACCGGGTGGATCAACCAGAACTGGCTCACGCACGTGTTCCTGGCGCGGCTCGTCGGATCGTTCGGCTTCGACGCCCTGGCCGTGTGGAAGCTCGTCAACTACCTCCTGGTCGCGGCGCTGCTGCTGGTCAACGCGCAACGACGCCGGGCCAACCCCGTCCTCGCGACACTGCTGGTCGCCGGCGCCCTGCTCGCCTCCCGGCAGTTCTTCGAGGTGCGAGCGCAGGACGTGACCAACCTGCTCGCCGCCGCGCTCATGCTGCTGCTCACCGTCGCCGCGCTGGACGCCCGGCGCGCCGCGTGGCTCGTGCTGCCCCTGTTCGCGGTCTGGGGCAACGTCCACGGCGGCTTCGTCTGGGGCCTGATCGCGCTGGCGCTGTTCGTCGCCGCCAGCTTCGCCGCGTCCCGGTTGGGCGGCCGGCTGCTGATCGTGCCGCCCGCCACCGTGCGAACGGTGGCGATCGCCGCTGGCGGCGCACTGGCAGTGGTGGTGGCGCTGAGCCCCTACCGCCTCGCCAACCTCACCCACGCCCTCGTCATCTCGGCGAGCGCCGACGCCACGGTGTGGCGCAACGTCTTCGAATGGCTGCCGCTCGCCCGCGGCACCGCCGGCGAGCGGGCCACGTTTGTGCTGTGTGCCGCGCTTGCCGTGGTCGCCGTCGCCCTCACGGCACGGCGCTCCCCGTCCGTGCGCGCGTCCCGCTCCGGCGTCCGGGCCGAGGAGGTCGCCGATCCGACGCGAGCTCTCGACCTGGGGAGCGCCGCGATCCTCGTCCTGACCGGCGTGATGGCGGTCAAGTCGCGCCGGTTCCTGCCGATGGCCTACCTGGTCGGGGCGCCGCTGCTGGCCCAGTGGCTCACCTGTGCCGGCGAACGCCTGCTCCGCGGCCGGCCCGGCGCGGCGGCGGTGCAGCCGGCGATGGCGGCGGCGCGGGCTGCGCGGCGCCTGGCCGTGCCGGCGCTCTGGCTCCTCGGCGTCGCGGTGACGAGCGGCTACGCGGCTCCGTTCGCGAGAAGCTACCTCGACCCGTGGCCGTTCGACGAGCGCCACGACTCGCTCGCCGACCGGACCCTGCTGACTGCCGGTGAGCCTTGGGGCGCCTGCCAGTTCGTCACGCTCAACCGACTCCAGGGACGCATGTGGAACTTCTGGGAGGCCGGAGGCTTCTGGGCGTGGTGCCAGCCTGCCGACCCGGCCACCGGCCGCGTCGCCGCGCAGATCGCGATCGACGGCCGCGCTCAGGCGGCCTACGACGTCGCCGTCTACCGCTGGCACGACCTGCTCGAGACCGGCGGCCCCGTCGGCATGCGAGCGGAGAGCACGGGACGCCAACCTGGCGAGGAGGAGCTGGCGGCGATTCGCTCCTGGGTAGCGCGGAGGCTGGGCGACGATGGCATCTGGCTGGCTCACATCGCCCAGCGCAACGCCGATTCGCAACTCGCCCGGGCGCTTCTCGCCGTGCCCAGTTGGCAGGTCGTCTACGCGGATGCGAACCACCTCCTGCTCGTGGACATCGCAACCCCGCAGGGTCGCGATCTGGCCGCCGCCGTCGACCGTGGCACGGCGGCCTTCCCCGACGAGGTCTCTGGGCTGCTGACCAGGGCCTATCGCGCCCTGTATCCGGGCGCTCCGGACGGCGCCCCGCGGGCCCTCGCCCTCGCGCGGCAGGCGTGGGCGCTGCAGCCGACCACGCGTGCGGTCGGCCTGGCGGCGCGGGCCGGCCTCGATCCGGCCTGCGCCGACGGGGTGCGCGCCTTCTTCGACGAGCTGATCAACGACCAGCTCGCCCGCGGAACGCAGTACGCGCAACGGCCCGGGTACTACGAGCGACTGGTCGGCGCCGCTACCGCCGCCCGCTTTCTGGAGCAAACGGCCGCCACCCGCCGCGACGTCGAGGCCCGCAAGCGCGCGGCCGGCCAGCGCGCCTGGCTGGTCCAGGAGGCCAACCGCGTCTCCCTGATCAGCGAGTGGTGACCACGTCTGCCGGTGTCGACCGGATCGGCCGAATCGACTTCACGCACACGTGCCATACGCACACGCGCCAATTGACTTCTCCCACGTGCGGTCACTAGCCTTTCCCGCGTGATGACCCAGGCCGGTCGCCGTGGCGAGGAGGCTCGTGGGGCGCGGGATCCGCAGCCCGGGCGGCACGTGACGGCGCTGCTGCTCGCGATTCTCCTCGCCGCTGCCGCACTGCGAATTCCCCTCCTGACCAGCGCTCCGCCGGGTCTAAACCAAGATGAGGCGATCAACGCCTGGGATGCCTACTGTCTGCTGAAGACGGGGACCGACTCCAACGGCGTGCCCTGGCCCATCTTCTACGCCCGCGGCTTCGGCAGCAACCGGACAACTCTGTTCATCTACTGTGTACTGCCGTTCCAGGCCATCGGCGGCCTAGGGGTGTGGACCGCCAGACTGCCGGCGGCCCTTGCCGGAGTGGCTGCGGTAGCGCTGATGTTCGCCGTCGGTCGTCGGCTGTATGGCCCCGCGACCGGTCTCGTGGCGGCCGGGCTGCTCGCCGTTTGTCCATGGCACATCCAGCAGAGCCGGTGGGCCAACGAGGCGGGGATCGGAACCCTGCTCGTGCTCCTGCCCTTGGCAGCTCTGCTCAAGGCCGGTCTCCCCGTCAGCGACGATCGCGACGCTTCCCCGAACATGGCCTGGGCTGGCCTTGCCGGGATCCTCTGCGGCGTGTGCTGCTACGGGTACTTTGCGGTCCGCCTGTTTCTGCCTCTGTTTCTCATCGTCACCGTCGTCGTCAACTGGCGCTCGTGCCGGGCAGTGGCGCGGACGCGAGCAGGCGCAGGCGCCATCGCCGCTCTTGCTCTCGGGGTCGCAGTGACGTTCGGGCCCCTGCTCTGGATGCACATCGAGAACTCTCAGGAGATGAACCTGCGCGGTCGCCAGACCTGGGTCTGGTCCGCCGCCGACTCACCTCTGGTCAAGGTCGAGAAGGTGCTTGCGCGCTATCCGCGCCACTTCGGTCCCGACTTCCTGTTTCTCCGCGGCGACCACTACGAATTTCAGGCGCCACCCGGAGGAGGTCAGCTCCGCTGGTTCATGTTGCCCCTGCTGGTCGTCGGAGCGATCGCCGCCGCGCGGCGGGTCGGCTCGTCGCCGGCGGCCCGCGTGCTGCTCGTGTGGGTGATCACCTACCCGGTCGGTGACCTGCTGAGCTCCTCCACCGACGGTTACCCGCACGCCTTGAGGAGCCTACCCGGTCTCGGAGGACTCGTCCTGCTCGCGGCGGTTGGTAGCGTCGCCGGGTGGGAGTGGCTGCGACGCCGCGGACGCCGTCCCGCTCTTGCGGCGGCGGTGCTGGTCTCGGCGCTCGCCCTCGGTGAGACCGCACGCTTCATGTGGCTCTTCCTCGGTGAGTACTCACGCCGGCCGGTCGTCTACCACACCTTCCACGTCGACCTCATGGCCGCCTGCCGCCGCCTGCAGCCGCGGCTCGACGGCATCGACGCGGTGTTCTGCACGACGGGGACGATCAGCATGCCCTACGCGATGCTGCTCGTCGGCCTCCGCTCCTCGCCCGAGCGCTGGTTCGCCGACCCCCATCGGAGCTTCTCCGAAGAGGGATGGGACTACCACGTGCAGGCGGGCAAGCTGAGCTTCCTCTACGGGAGAGACTGGGAACCTGCCTACGAGCAGCTCCTGCGGAACGGTCGCGACGATCGCGTCGTGTTCCTGGTGCGGCCCGGCGAGCTCGGCCTGCGCGACTGTCCCGAGCGCATCGACGGACCGCCGGGAACGCTGCCGCTGCTCATCTGCGAGCGGATCCTCTAGGAGCCTATCGGTAAGAGGGCAGCGGAACACGATCTCACCTCGCGCCGGGCCGTCGCACTCGTCCGGTCGCAGCCACCCTCGCGATCGTGGGCGCTCGCGATACTATTATCGCGGTCCGGACGAGCTGATCGATGCGAGTTCTCCTCGGTCTCGGCGGCAATCAGGGCAACGTGCCCGCCGCGTTTGCGGCGGCGGCCGGCGCCCTCGCCGGGCGCTTCCGCCTGCTCGCATGCTCGAGCGTGTGGCGCAGCGCGCCCCTCGGACCGCCTCAGCCGGAGTTTCTCAATGCGGCGCTGCTCGTCGAGGCAGACGTGGAACTCCTCCGCATCCTCGCGATCTGCCAACACCTCGAGGCGGCCGCGGGCCGGAGCCGCGGCGCTGAGGTGCGTTTCGGGCCACGCGCCCTCGATATCGACCTGCTGCTCGCGCGCGACCTCGTGGTCGAGAGCATCGCCTTGACGCTGCCGCACCCGCGCCTGGCCGAGCGACGCTTTGCCCTGCTTCCGGCTTGCGAGGTGGTCCCCGAGTGGGTCCATCCCCGCCTCCACCGCACGCTGTCGGACCTGGCTGCTACCCTCGCCGCCGCGAACCAGCCATGCCACCGGGCGGGGCCGTTCCCGCCGGTCGCCCGCGGGTGAGCGGGGAGACGAACGCCAGACGGTAAAGATCGCCCGCCGCGATCGCCAGCAAGGCGAGGTTGACCGCCGCGATGGCGTAGGTCAGCGCCGGAGTCGTGGCCAGTGCCAGCGTGATGCCGCCGGCTGGCGGGCCTCCGGGTCGCTCCGCGAGGCCGGCGAAGAGCAGGTTGACGAAATGCGTCAGCGAGGCGGCCGCCGCAACCCACCAGTACCTTCGCTTCACCACGAGAGCCGCCATGATCGCCAGCGGTACGATTGGGTAACCGTAGCGCTCGTGGATCTCGGTCTGCAAACAGAAGAACGCCATCGCCACCAGGAGCGCTCCGAGCACGACCGTCGGCCGGTCGCCCCGCCGCTTGACGATCGCGGCGATGACGAAGCCAACGACCGCCAGGAGCAGCGCGAAGCCGATCGTCTTGGGCGTCACCCCGATGATCGTCGCGGCGTCGTCGCGCGGCAACAGCTCGAGGGCGGTGATCGGGTCTCCGGCCGTGAAGAACCACCAGAAGTTGAAGGCGCGCACCGTGAGATAGGGGTACTGACTTCCGAGACCCCTGTAGATGCCCATGAGGTGCTCGAGCGCGCCGCCGCGCGCGATCGGGAGGAGGAGGCTCGCCGCCCCCAGGCCGGCGACGGCGAGCGCACCGGCGAGTCGCGTCGCCTCCTTCCGGACTTCCCCGGCGTTCCCGGCCCACCGGCTCGCGAGCGTAGTGATGACCACCGCGGCGACAACGGGCGCGATGATGATCGCCTGCAGCTTGGTCAAGAGCGCCATCACGAGCAGCAGGAACACCAACCACCATACCCGCGCGACCAGCGCGATCAGGCACGCCACCACGAGCGCTGTCGGTATCGAGTCGACCTGCCCCCAGTACGCCGACTCATGGACCACCACCGGGCCCAGGAAGACGCCACCGGCGGCGAGGACTGCGGGCCACCGCCCTACCCACCGCCAGGCGGCCGCGAACAGCAACGCCGCCAGGGCGAGGTCGGCAAGAGCGGCGGGCAGCTTCAGGAAGGTCAGGACCGACCGGTGGCCGGCGCCGAGGTGCGACCCGCTCAGCAGGTGCTGCGCAAAGAAGTCCACCAGGTCGGCGTAGGTCCTCACGCGGGCGTCGCGAAACTCCTCGCCGAGGCCCGCTGACTCCATGTCCGTCTCGGTATCGCTATACGCCCTCGCTCCCAGGGTTCGTCGCGCAGTACCGGCGTCTCGCACCCTCTCAGCGAAGTTCCGATAGAGGAGACGCATCGCCTCTCGGCGCAATCCGTGCACGATCCCCGGGTCCGACCATGGCACGCCATCGACGCAAGCGTCGTGGAGACCCGGAAGCGACGAAAGCACGTAGAGATAGACCGGTGGATAGTTGAGCAGCACCCCGTTGGCCTGCTCGGGATCGAGGTAGACAACCGCGACGGGCCGCTTCGCCAGGGAGGTCGCCCACTCGAAGAAAAGGTACGTATCCGCCACGTGGCCGAGCCGCGGCATCAGCACGGCACGCACGCCGATACCGACGGTCAGGACGGCCATCACGACCAACCACAGCACGACGGGGCGACCCAGCACGGAGCGGCTGCCGTTCGAGCCGAGGGAGCCGGTGGGGCCCATTCGCCAGCAACTTTAGCACCCGAGCTCGGACGGGCACGCGCGGGCATCTCATCCGCTACGCTCCACTGCTCCGCGCGCCGCCGCCGGCAATCGCGGCGGCGCGGCGCCCGCTCAGTGCTCGCCGCGCAGGATCGCCGTGGGTTCGAGCGCCGCCGCCCGCCGAGCAGGTTGCACCGCCGCGAGCGCGCAGACGATCACGGCGACGACCAGCGAGGCGGCGTAGAAGGAGAGGTGCTCGGCCATCTGCAGGTGCTCGTTGCGCATCTGCGCGTTCTCGCCGAAGTCGACCGGGATCGTGGCGACGACGCGGATCAGCGCCGCGCCGGCCATCCAGCCGATCACCCCGCCGAAGAGACCGAGGAGGATCCCCTGGTGGAGAAAGATCACGCCGATGTCGTGTCGCGCGAAACCGGCGGCGCGCATGATCGCGATGTCGCGGCGCTTGTCCGAGACGAGCTGCACCAGCACGTTGGCGACCCCGAACGCCGCCACCAGCGTGGTGAAGAACACCAGCACCAGGGTGATGCGGTTCTGGCGCTCGAACGCGTCCACCGAGGCGGCGCTGCGCTCCTGCCAGGAGCGGCAGACGTAGCCGGTGCGCGCCTCGGCGCGGCGGGCGATGTCGGCGGCGCGCAGCGGGTCGTCGAGGGCGAGCCGGACCGTCGTGGCCTGGTCGGTCGCCAACCCGGCGAGCGCCTGAGCGAGCGGTAGGTTGACCATCGCGAGGGTCTTGTCGACCCGCGACAGGCCGGTTTCGACGAGGGCGACGACGCGCAGCGGCACCGCGCCGCCGGCGCTGCCCACCGCCTGGAGGTGGGCGCCGACATCGACGCCGAGGGCGCGTGCCAGCGAGCCGCCGAGCACGACGCCGTCGCTGGTCGCCTCGAGGTCGCGCCACGTCCCGCGGACGACCTTCTGCGGCACCGTCGAGAGCGCGGTCTCGAAGCTGGGGATGACGCCGGCGAGCGCCGCCGGACGCCGGACCGTGCCGTAGAGCAGCACGACCTGAGCGTCGACCGCCGGGGCCACCACCCGGACGCCGGGCAGCGCGGCAAGCGCCGCGGTCACCGCGGCCACGGAGCGCACCGCCCGCTTCTCGTCGGGAATGTGGTGGCGGGAGAGCTCGAACACGGCGTCGTCGGGCGCCCGCAGCGCCTCGGGGCGCCATTCCTGCCGGCGTCGCGCCAGCACCTCGACGTGGGCCCCGCTCTCCGTCGTCTTCGTGACGAAGTCCGCGGACAGCCCGGTGGTCAGCGACAGCGTGACGATCAGCATCGCCGAACCGACCGCCACCGAGGCGAGGGCGATCGCCGCCTGCCGCGGCCGGCCGCGAAGTTGCGCCTCGGCGATGCGGACGTGATGGATCACCGCTCGCGGACCTTCACTCCGTCCTTCAGACCGGCCGGCAACGGCGAGATCACCCGCTCGCCCGCGGACAGCCCGGCGAGCACCTGGCAGGCGTGCTCGTCGCAGGCGCCGATCGTGATCGCCCGCCGCGCCGCGTGCGAGCCGGCCGTGACGGCGTAGAAGCTGCGCCGCTCGCCGCCCCCCTCGAGGGCGTCGCGCGGCACCACCACCGCGCCTTCAATCACCCCGGTGACGATGTTCACCGTGGCCGTGAGGTCGAGCTGCAGAGCCGGCCGCGTCGCGGGCAGCTTGACCAGCACGTCGGAGGACTTGGTCAGGCGGTCCACCGCCGGAACGATGCGCCACACCGAACCCTTGAGGACCTGACCGGTGTACGCATCGAAGACGATGCGAACCTCCTGTCCCGGCGCGATGCGGCCGACATCGCGCTCGTCGACGGCAACCCGCAGGTAGGCTTGGGCGAGGTCGACGATCGACAGCACCTCGTCGCCCTCGCGCAGTGCGTCGCCGGCGCGGTGCTGCAGTGCCGACACCACGCCGGAGAGCGGCGCGCGCAGCACCGTCCAGTCCTGCTGCTCCCGCGCCAGGGCCAGCGCCGACTCCTGGCTGGCGAGCTGCGCGGCGAGCTGCCGCGCCTGCTCGCGCGAGCGCACCAGGGCGTCCTCAGGCAACAGGCGCTCCTCGGCGAGCCTCTCCGACCGGCGCGCCGAGTCCTCGGCCTGCGTCAGCGCCGCGCGCGCCGCCTCGACGTCGCGCGCCACCCGCTCCGCGGCGAGGCGCACCGCCGCTGCGTCCTGTCGCGCCACCTCGTCACCGGCCGCGACCGTCTCGCCCGGCCCCACCCGCAGCGAGGCGAGCGGCGCCGCGACGCGCGCGCGCACCGTGGCGCGCTGGTCAGTGTCGACCCGCCCGGTGGCGTACACCGCCGCGACCACGCGACCGATGCTCGCCTCCGCGACGCCGACGTCGATCCCGCGCATGCTGCGCCACACCACCCGGGCGAGCACCGCACCGGCGAGCGCCAGCAGGACGAACAGCACCATCCACCGTCTCATCCCTCACCTCTCTTGCGCTCGTCGGCGACGATGCGCCCGTCGAGCAGCCGCAGCACGCGGTCGCTGCGCGCCGCCCACTCCGGGTCGTGAGTGACGACCAGGATCGTCTGCGCGAACGCGGCGTTGAGCTCCCGGAACAGCTCGTACACGGCCTGCGCGTTGACGCTGTCGAGGTTGCCGGTCGGCTCGTCGGCGAGCAGCAGGCGCGGCCGGTTGACCAGGGCGCGCGCGACCGCCACACGCTGCTGCTCGCCGCCCGACAGCTCGCGCGGGCGCTTGCCGGAATGCTCCAGCAGCCCGACCCGGCGCAGCAGCTCCGTGCCCCACTCGCGGTCCGCCCGCGAGCTGCCGCCGCCGCGCGCCCACAGCGGCATCAGCACGTTCTCCAGGGCGGTGAACTCGGGGAGCAGGAAGTGGAACTGATAGACGAACCCGATCAGCCGATTGCGCAGCCGGGCCAACTCGTCGTCGCCGACGCTCGCCAGGTCGACGCCGGCGACCAGCACCGAGCCGGCGTCCGGGTGGTCGAGGCCGCCGAGCAGGTAAAGCAGCGTCGATTTTCCGGAGCCCGAGGGTCCGACGAGCGCTGCGAACTCGCCCTCGCGAATCTCCAGGTCGATCCCGCGCAGCACCTCGCGCGCTGCCGCCCCTTGACCGAGCCTCCGCACCAACCCTCGTGCCTGCAGGACCGGTGCGGCATCTCGGTCCCCGGTCCCCGGTCCCCGGTCCCCGGCCTCACGCCGCGCCACGGAGCACCTCCACGGGGGCGACACGCGCGGCGCGGCGCACCGCCAGCATTGCCGACAGCGCAGCGATCACCAGTGCCGCGCCGGCGATCAGGGCGTAGTAGCGGGGGTCGTTGGCGAGGAACAGCTCGGTGTAGGCGAGCACCGAGCCCTCGCGCGGCGCGAAGCGGATCGGGAACGCCGTGAAGTAGGCGACCACCAGCGCGGCGGTGGCACAGCCGAGCGCAGCTCCGGCGGCGCCGAGGGTCACGCCCTCGATCAGGAAGACGGCGCGCACGGCGGCGCGGGAGAAGCCGTTGGCGCGCAGGATCGCGATGTCGCGTTCCTTGTCGAGGATGATCGTCGTCAGCTTGTTGGCGATGCCGAGCCCGGCGACCACCAGCACGAACCCGGTCAGCAGGTAGGTGGTCAACCCGATCGTCCGGAATAGCCGTAGCGAGGCGCGGTTCGACTCCTCCCACGTCTCCACCGCGTGACCGGTCGCCGCCTGCAGCCGCGCCCGCAGCGGGTCGAGCCCGACCTGGACGGTCGAGCGCACGCGAATCTCGCTCCCCTCGTCGCTGCCCCACCCGGCCAGCCCCTGCGCAACCGCCAGGTTGACGATCACCGTCGCCTCGTCGTAGGCGCCGAGCCCGGTGGCGAGGATGCCGACCACCTCGAGCTCGCGCGCCGCCCCGGTCTCGCCGGTGGCGACCAGGCGGTCGCCGACGGCGGCGCCGAGGCGGTCGGCGAGCTGGATCCCGACAATGGCGCCGTCGCGCCGGGCGTCGAGCGAGTCCCAGCGACCGCGCCACAGCGCCTCGGGAAGCCCGGTGACGGTCGCCTCGGCCGCGGGCTCGACGCCGAGGAACGTGGCCGGCTCCGCGACCGTGCCGAAGGCGAGGACGATCGGAGCGACCGCTGCGACGCTCACGCCCTCCACGCCCGGCACCGACCGCAAGCGTGCCGCCATGGCCGTGGCGCCGCGCACCGTCGGCCGGTCGTCGGGCACCGGCGGGCGCGACAGCGACAGCACGTCGCCGGCGGCGGCGCGGCGCAGGACGTCGCGGCCGCGCGCGACGTCGAGGCTCTCCGGCAGCACGGTGAGCAGCGGCGACACCTTGACCAGCCGGTTGGTGAAGAACACCACCAGCCCGTCCATCATCGCAACGGTGAAGATGAACACCGCGACGCCGAGGCCGACCCCGGCGACGGTGAGTGCGGCCTGGTGCGGCTGGCTCGCCAGGTGACGCCACGCCAGCCGGAGGATGCTCCTCATGCCCCGATGCGCATCCGTACGTCGACGGCGACGCAGCCGTGCCCGGCGTCGAGCACGAGCAGTGGGTTGATGTCGCACTCCGCGAGCTCAGGGTGCGCCGCGGCGAGCGCCCCGAGCCGCACGATCGCGTCGGCGAGCGCCGCCACGTCGGCCGCCGGGCGTCCGCGGAAGCTGTCGAGCAAGCGGGCGCCGCGCAGCTCGCGCAGCATTCCCTCGGCATTCGCACGGTCCACCGGCGCGACGCGGAACGTCACGTCCTTCCACACCTCGACGGCGACGCCGCCGAGGCCGCACATCACCAGCGGGCCGACCGCCGGATCGCGGGTAAGGCCGACGATTACCTCGCGGCCGCCGATGACCTGGCGCTGCACCAGGAACCCTTCGGCGCGTACGCGGCCCGCGGCGAGCCGCTCTCCCATTGCCCGCACTGCGGCCGCGAGCTCGTCGGCGCCGCGCAGCCCGACGACAACGGCGCCAAGGTCGCTCTTGTGAACCAACTGCTCGCCGACCGCCTTGAGCACCACCGGGTAGCCGACGGTCGCCGCGGCCACGGCGACCTCGCCGGCGCGGCCGACCAGGCGCCACGGCGCCACCCGGATACCGACCTCCTCAAGCACCGCGAACGCCTTGTCCGCCGGCAGGTAGCCGTCGCGGGCGGCGGCGAGGATCGCCGACGGTCGTGGCGCCACCGGTTCGACCACCGGCACGGCGAGCCGGACTGCATGCCGCCGCAGGGCGCCGAGCGCGCGTGCGGCGGACTCCGGGAAGCGGTACACCGGGGGCATCCCCGGCAGCGCCGAGGCGGCCGCGTAGAACGGCGCTGCGGTCATGAAGACGCTCACCACCGGCTTGGCCACCGCCGGCGCCGCGGCGGCGAGCGCCCGGGCGATGTCGATCGGCGTCACCAGGATCGGCGTCACCGTGATCGTCATCAGGGCGTCGACGCCGGGATCCGCCGCCACCAGCTCGAGCGCCCTCGCGAAGTTCTCCGGCGTGGCGGAGGGCAGCATGTCGACGGGGTTGTCGACAGAAGCCTCCGGCGGCAGAAAGGCGCGCAGCGCCTCACGGGTCGCCGGCGCCAGGCCGGCGAGCGCCAGGGCGTAGCCGCCGAGCGCGTCGGTGGCAGCGATCGCCGGCCCGCCCGCGTTGGTGACCACGGCGATGCGCGCCCCCGCCGGTAGCGGGCAGCGCGCGAACGCCCGCACCACGTCGAGCATCTCGGCGAGCGTGTCGGCGCGCACCGTACCGGCCTGGTGGAGCACGGCGGCGACCGCCGTGTCGGCGGCGGCGAGCGCTCCGGTGTGGGAGCTGGCAGCGCGCTGGCCGGCGGCGGTGCGACCCGACTTGACGACAACCATGGGCTTTCTCCGCGTGATCCGGCCGGCGAGCTCGAGGAAGCGGCGCGGCTCGTCGAGCGACTCGAGGTAGAGCAGGATCACGCCGACCCCATCGTCGTGCTCCCACGCCTCGAGCAGGTCACACACCTTGACGTCGGCGCTGTTGCCGAGTGAGACGAACTGCGAAAACCCGAGGTTGAGCTCGCGTGCCGCCTCGAGCACCGCGACGCCGAGCGCGCCCGAGTGCGAGGCGAAGGCGACGCTGCCCGAGACCGCCGGGGCTGGCGAGAACGTGGCGTCGAGGCGCACGCCGGGCGCGGTGTTGATCAGCCCCATGCAGTTCGGGCCGATCATCCGCACGCCGGTGCCAGCCAGGCGCGCGAGGAGGCGCTGCTCGATCGCTGCGCCCACCGCGCCGCTCTCGCGGAACCCGGCGGTGATCACCACCACGCCACCGACGCCGGCGGCGAGGCAGTCGTCGATCGCCGCCAGAGCCGCGTCGCGTGGGACCATGATCACGGCCAGGTCGACCTTCTCCGGGACTGCCGAGACGGCGGGGTAGCAGGCGAGACCGGCGATCGTCGCGGCGCGGGGGTTGATCGGGTAGACGCCCCCGGCGAACCTCGCGGCCGCGAGGTTGCCGAGCAGGCGTCCGGAGAGCGAATCCGGCCTCGACGACACGCCAACGATGGCGACGGAGCGCGGCGCAAGAATGCGCTCGAGCGAGCTTCGCACGGACACCCCCCTCAGCCCGCGATGCTAGCACGAGCGCATGACGCGCATGTGACAGAGCCGCCCGGAGGCGGGTGGGAGCTACAGGCTTGGCGAAGTCAGTGGGCGGAGACACATGCAAACACCGGTGCCAGGTCGGACACTTTGAAAGTGGGGAAGTCAGACCCTCCGGCTCGTCCGGGTCCGCCGCGAACCTCGCGAGCCGCATCGCGAGCAAAGTGTCGGACCTGGCACGCGCGCGCCGCGCGGGGCGCGGCGCGGAGTGTCTCGAGCGCCGCGGCGTTGCGCTCAGGCGCACCATCGCCTGATTCGCTCTTGCGATCGCCTATCGCCTATCGGCTGGGTGGATGGGCGGGCGGGGGACGAGGACCCAGAGCCTCTCTGCGGACGAGCGCGCCGTGACCGGCAGGTGCCCGGCGGGATCGCCGTCGAGCTGGTACGGGATGTCCTCGCGACCGGAGAGGGCGACCTCCTGGCTGGCGAAGCGCTCGACTCCCTTCATCCGCAGGTGCGCTCCGGAAGGGATCGCGAAGAAGAACGGGACCACCGCGGCGCGGCCGTGTCGGTTGAGCACCAGGGTCTCGAACCCGGGCGAAAACGGATCGGCGCCCGGGGTCCCGGCCCACGGGCCGCCGTAGCACCGCGCGTTGCCGACGATGCACCACGACACGTCGCGGCGGTCGCCGTTGATCGCCACCGCGAAGCGCGGCAGGCGGGAATGAGCGAACTCGACGAACGCCTGGATCGTGATCCCGATTTTGCCGCCGTGGCGCTTGAGCGACTGCGGCAGGTTCTTCAGGATGAGCGAGTCGGGGCCGGCGGACAGCATCAGCAGGAAACGCTCGCCGCGGTCGGTCCGTGCGACCGCCATGGCACGCCGGTCACCGTCCAACTGACCAAGGAGCGCCAGCAACGGATCACGCGAGATCCCGAGCTCGTACGCCAGCACGGAGGTCGTGCCGCCGGGAAGCGCGAGCAACGCCGTGTCGCTGTCGACGAGGCCGCGCGCCGCTTCGTTGTAGGTGCCGTCACCCCCCCACACGGCGAGCACCGGCACGCGGTCGCGGGCAGCGCGCGCCGCCAGCTCGACCGCGTGGCCCGGTCGCTCCGTCTCCCACCACTCGAGGCGGAGGCCGCGCTCGCCGGCGGCGCGCGCGAGGAGCTCCCGCGGCGCCGCTCGCCGGCCGCCGCGGGCCACCGGGTTGACCACCACGGGCAGCGTGGTCACGGCTCCTCCGCCCGAAAAAGGCCGCCCTGCGCGCCGTTGACCGGGTAACCGAGGTGGTGGCGGGCGCGCGCCGTGGCGACGCGGCCGCGCGGCGTGCGCTGCAGGAAACCCGACTGCAGCAGGAACGGCTCGTAGATGTCCTCGAGCGTGCCCTGATCCTCGCCGAGGGTGGCGGCGAGCGCCTTCAGTCCGACCGGCCCGCCAGCGTACTGCTCGATCACCGCGGCGAGCAGGCGGCGGTCGAGCTCGTCGAGGCCGAAGGTGTCGACCTCGAGCCGCTCGAGCCCGTAGCGGGCGATCTCGAGGGTGACGGTGTCGTCGCCGGCATCGTGCGCGAAGTCGCGAACCCGCCGCAGCAGCCGGTTGGCGATCCGCGGCGTCCCGCGCGAGCGGCGCGCGATCTCCCCAGCGGCGTCGTCGGCGAGACCCATCGCGAGCAGGCCGGCGGAGCGCCTGACGATGCTGCGCAGGGCGTCGTGCGCGTAGAAGTCGAGGCGGTGGACGATGCCGAAGCGGTCGCGCAGCGGCGGCGGCAGCAACCCGGCGCGGGTCGTCGCCCCGACCAGCGTGAAGCGCGGCAGCGTCAGCCGCATCGTGCGCGCCGCCGGCCCCTGGCCGACGACGAGGTCGAGCGCAAAGTCCTCGAGCGCCGGGTAGAGGATCTCGGCGACCGCCGGGGCGATGCGGTGGATCTCGTCGATGAACAGCACGCCGCCCGGCTCGATGTTGGTGAGGATGGCGGCGAGGTCGCCGGCGCGCTCGAGCACCGGGCCCGATGTCACCTGGATCGGCGCCCCCATCTCGAGCGCGATGATGTGGGCCAGCGTCGTCTTGCCGAGCCCCGGCGGGCCGAACAGCAGCACGTGGTCGAGCGCCTCGCCGCGCCCGCGGGCGGCGGCGATGAAGACGCCGAGGTTCGCGGTCACCTTCTCCTGGCCGATGTACTCCGCCAGCCGCCGCGGCCGCAGGCTCTCCTCGAACGGCGCCTCCGCCGGATCGGGAGTGGGAACGAGGACGTGCTCGGGCACGCGCCTATGTTAAGGCATGCGGCGTGAGGCTTGAGGCGTGAGTAGAAGCAAGGCTCCAACCCTGCAGCCCCGCCGTCCGCCTCAGCGCCCGAGCTTCTTCAAAGCCTGTCGCAGGAGTACCCCCAGCTCCATCTCCGGCGTGGCCCGCAGCAAGTCGGCCACGACCTCCTCGGCGGCGCGCAACGGATAGCCGAGGTTGACGAGGGCCGAGACGGCATCCTCTCGGGCCGATGCGGCGAACGGCTGTGCCACCTTGCCGAGCTTGCCCTTGAGCTCGACGACGAGGCGCTCGGCGGTGCGCTTGCCGATGCCCGGCACCGTGGCCAGGCGGCGCCACTGCTCGCCCTCGATGGCGAGCACGAGCTCGTCAGGCGTCAGGCTCGAGAGCAGCGCCAGCGCGATGCGCGGCCCGATGCCGCTGACCGCGAGCAGCGAGCGGAAGGTGTCGCGCTCGCGGCGCGTCGGGAAGCCGTAGAGGGCGAGCTGGTCCTCGCGCACGTGGGTGTGAACGAACAACGCCACGGTCTCGTGACCGGCGAGTACCGGGTGGGCCGAGAGGGGCACGCTGACCTCGTACCCGACGCCCCCGGCGGCGACCAGCAGCTTGCCGGGGGCGAGGTCGAGGATGCGCCCCTCGAGGTGTCCGATCACGGAGCCTTCTGAGAGCTTGCGGGTCCTCCGCAAGCTCTCAGCGCGCCTCGCCGTCCTCGGCGAGGCGAGGGGAGAAGGGTGAAGCCCGCGAATTCACTTCGCGGGCGAGGGGAGGGCGAAGGCCCTCCCCTCAAGGAGATGGGCGGCAGACCTCGTGATCGCATCACGAGGTCTGCCGCTTGAACCGGTCGATCACCGCGTTGTTGACCGTCACCGGGTTCTCCCGCTTGGCCTCGGCGAGGACGGAGGCGAGCAGCTTCTGCAGCTCGTCCTGGACCAGTGAGTCTTTCAGTGCCGCCTTCTCCTTGGCGAAGGTGGCCGGGTCGATGCTCTTCTTCGAAGTGACGCGCGCCACTGCGACACCGCGCTCGCCGATCGCCACGACCGGGGTCAGCGCCTGCAGTGGGGTGGCAAACAGCGCATCCTCGAGCTGGTCGGCCGAGCCCACGCCGGGCATCGGTGCGCCGCGGCGATGCTCCGGAGCCTTCTGGAAGGTACCGCCGAGCGCCGGCGCCGCAGTCTCCAGGTTGGCACTGAGCAGGGTGGGGCGCTTGGCCTCGAGATCGGCCCGCACGATAGCCACGGCCTTCGCCCGCTTGGCGGCGTCCCTGGCCTCGTCCTTGGCCTCGTCGAACGGGGTGGTGCCGCTCGGCCGTGTCTGCGCGACCCGATAGATCACCCAGCCGCGCGAGCTGCGGCGCGGGCCGCCGATAAACCCTTCCTTCGCACCGGTGGCCTCGGCGAGCAGGTCGGGGTCGCGGCCGAGGCCGGGGATCGCCTCACCCTTGGCGAACCACGGCGTCACGTTGGAGGTGGTCACGTCTTCGGCGAGGCCACGCCACTGCTCATCGGTGGTGAGTTTGGCGGCGTCGATCTTCTCCCGCAGCGCGGTCGCGCGGCGGCTGCCCTCGGCGTCGGCAAGGCCCTCCGCGAGCTTGTCGCGAACCTGGTTGCGCACTTCGTCGAGCGGGCGGATTCCGGATGGTTGCCGCCCCTCGAGCTTGATGATGTGGTAGCCGAACTGGCTCTTCACCGGGCCCGACACCTGGCCCTCCTTGAGAGCGAAGACGGTGTCCTCGAACTCCTTGACCATGCGGCCCTTGCCGAACCAGCCGAGATCGCCGCCGGATGACTTGCTGCCGGCGTCGTCGGAGACCTCCTTCGCCAGGACGGCGAAGTCGGTGCTCTTGAGCTGAGCGCGGATGGCGATCTCGCGCACGCGATTCTGCGCCTCGTGCCAGCCGGCGTCGTCCTCGGTCTTCGGCTTGATCAGGATGTGGCGGGCGCGCACCTGCTCGTCCTTGGCGAACTCGGCCTGGTGCGACTTGTAGTACTCGTCGATCTGCGCGTCGGGAACCGTCATCGTGCGGCGCAGGCGGAGCGAGTCGACCAGAAGGTACTGGAGCTTCCACTGCTCCGCGTGCGAGAACTGGTCCTGGTGCGCGTCGTAGTACGCGCGCGCATCGGCATCAGTGACGGAGGCGCGTTCGAGCCCGCGGTCGATGCCGACGAACACCACGTCGGCCGACACCGACTCGTTCCGCCGCCGGTACTCGGCCTCGACCTCCGCGTCGGAGACAACGATGCCGGATGCCATCGCCTTCTGCAGCTCCTCGATCAGCAGATCGCGGCGCAGCGCCTCTTCGAACTCGTCGGACGACATCTGGTTGGAGCGCAGCACGCGGGCGTACAGGTCGGGACCGACGAAGCTGCCGTCCTCGCGCTGGAACGCCGGGAACGACTTGATCTTGTCCAGCAGCTCGGCGTCCGTCACCGTCAGGCCCAGCTTGTCGGCCTCGCGCAGCAGCAATTGCCGATCGATCAGGTTCTGCAGGGTGATCGTCGGGAGGTCGATCTGGTTGCGCAGTTGGTCGAACTGCTGGCCGTACATGTTGCGGTAGCGCTGCTCGGTGTTGCGCATCTCCTTGATGAACAGCGTCTCCGAGATGGTGATCCCGCCTACCTTGGCGGCGACTCCCTCCATCGCGCCGCGCTGCTTGCCACGGCCCATGCCCCAATCGACGAAGATCAGCATGACGAAGATGATGACGACAAACCACAAAATCCACTTGAGGTTCTTGAACTGATCACGCAAAACCTTGAGCATTCGTCCCACCTCCGCCGCGCCCAAAAAGGCACAGGATTGTACTCCATGGCTCTCCGAGCGGCAAGTCACGGCGAAGGCATGTGTTGCGCGCTTCTGAGGTGGATGTTACTGTGATTCTGGTCAGATGGGTTCGACGTCCAAGCTGCCGTCGCCACGCCGCCTGGAGCTCGACTGGGTCGTGGTGTCGATCGAGGGGTTCCGCCGCTGGGGCCGCTTTGCGCTGTTCATTCTCCTGGCAGCGGCGATCGGCGGGGGAATCTTCTACTACCTGCACAAGCCCGAGTCGGTTCGCGCCGACCGCCTGCTGCAGCAGGCGTCGACGCTGCAGGACGAGGTGCGGCGCGCCGGCGTCACCGAGGGCCTCGCCGCGGATTACGAGCAAGCTTCGCGCCTGCTCGACGACGCCCGCGCCGACTACGAGCGCAAGGACTACCCCACGTGCATCGCTCGCGCCGATGAGGCACGCCAGCGATTCGCGCTGCTCGCCGGTCTGCTCACCCGCGAGGCCGTCGGCAGCAGCCAGATCGTTTCGCTGCAGGGGAAGGTGGAGGTGCAGCGGGCGAACGAGACGAGGTGGGAGGACGCCAAGGAGAAGCAGCGCCTGTTCAACGGCGACTTCATCAAGACCGCTCCCGACGGCTCGGCCGACCTCCTGTTCTCAGACGGCACCGTCTACCGGGTGGGTTCCGACTCGCTGCTCGAGGTCCATCGCGGCGCCCGCGGCGGCAAGGAGCCGACCGGCGGCGAGGTCAAGGTCAAGGTCGGCCAGGTCAACGTGTACACCACGACGAACCCTTCCCTCGTGCTCACCGACGCGGTGCGCGCCGAGGTGGACCGCGATAGCCGCGCCGGCGTCGAGGTGCTCGACGACAGCTCCACGACGGTGGCCTCCTACTCCGGGCATGCGCGCGTCAGCGACGCACGGGGCGACAAGGTCGAGCTGGGCGCGCAGCAGGCCGTGCGCGCCGGCGCCGACGGCAACCTCGGCGAGCGGCGGGCGGTCCCGGAGGCGCCGCTGCTCGAGGAGCCGCGTGCCAATGCGCTGATCAACATGGACACCACCGACCGTGTTGCGCTGCGCTGGCGGCCGGTTCCCGGAGGCCTGGCGTACCACCTCCAGGTGAGCCGCTCGCGCCTGTTCAGCTCGCCGCTCGAGGTCGATGCCGGCGCGCGCACCGCGGCTCAGGCCACTTTGAAGATCCTGCGCACCGGGACGTACTACTGGCGGGTCGCCGCACTGGGCGGCGAGCGGGTGCGCTCCGAATGGTCGCCGTCGCGCTCCTTCAAGGCGTTCTCCGGCCCGCGCGTCCAGGAGCTGACCGACACCGCGCCGGCCAAGCTCGAGGTGCAGCGTGCCACCCAGATGGGCCACTTCTTTCTCGTCCAGGGCGTGACCGGACCGGGCGCCACCGTCACCGTCAACGGGGAGACCGTGGCGGTGGCCGGTGACGGCAGCTTCAAAAAAGCTGTAGTGTTCACCCGCGAGGGGTGGAACACGATTGTCGTGCGCGCCACTGATCCCTCGGGCAATACCAGCGAGTATCGCGAATCTGTTCTCGTGGAGGCTGACTGATCCTATGGCACTGTCGTCCTTACTCTCGCTGTTCTCTTCCGACCTCGCGGTGGACCTCGGCACGGCCACCACGCTGGTCTTCACCAGAGCCCGCGGCATCGTGGTCTTCGAGCCCTCGATCGTGGCCATCAACCGCATCACCAACCGCGTCGAGGCGGTGGGCAAGTCGGCCAAGGACATGCTGGGCAAGACACCGGCCAATATCCTCGCCATTCGCCCGATGAAGGACGGTGTCATCGCCGACTTCGAGGTCACCGAGAAGATGCTCGAGTACTTCATCCGCAAGGCGCACGGGCGCAACTTCTTCGTGCGCCCGCGCATCGTCATCTCGGTCCCCTCGGAGATCACGCCCGTCGAGAAGCGGGCGGTGAAGGACTCGGCGTTGCGCGCCGGCGCCAGCGAGGTATACCTGATCGAGCAGGCGATGGCGGCGGCAATCGGCGCCGGCCTGCCGATCACCGAGCCGGCCGGCAACATGATCGTCGACATCGGCGGTGGCACCACCGACGTTGCGGTGATCTCGCTCGCGGGCATCGTCTACGCCCGCTCGGTGCGCATCGCCGGCAACGAGATGGACGAGGCGATCATCTCGTACATCAAGCGCAAGTACAACCTCCTCATCGGGGAGCGCACCGCGGAGGCGATCAAGATCGAGCTCGGTAACGCGTGGCCGTCCGACGAGACGCGCACCATGGAGATCAAGGGGCGCGACCTCGTGGAGGGCATCCCGAAGACGCTCACCATCAACGACGAGGAGATCCGCGAGTCGCTCGCCGAGACGGTGAACACCATCGTCGACGCGGTGCGCACGGCGCTCGAACGAACGCCACCCGAGCTCTCCGCCGACATCATCGACAAGGGCATCCTGCTCGCCGGCGGCGGCTCGCTCCTGCGCAACCTCGACCAGCGGCTGCGCGAGGAGACGGGCATTCCGGTCGCGCACTGCGACGACCCGGTGTCGGCGGTCGTGCGCGGCACCGGCCAGATGCTCACCGACATCGCGCTGCTCAAGAAGATCTCGATCGAGTGACGTGCTCCGCCCTCGGCTCCGCTCCTCGCACGCGCTCCTCCTCATGTGCGGAGGACTCTACGTGGCGGCGGCGGCTCAGGCGCGCAGCCCGCAGGGTCCGGCACTCGCGGTAGGCATTTCGGCGCTCGTCACCCCGGTCCTCGATACGGTCAATGCCGCCGGTGCCGCCTGGGACGACCTCCGCGCCGGGCATCGCGACCTCGTCGCGACGGTTGCCGAGGCGGAGCGACTGCGGGCGGAGGGCGCCGACCTCAAACGGACCAACCAGCTCCTGGTCGCCGAGCTGGCGGCGCTGCGCCAGGGGTCGCGGCTGCTCGCCGACTTCCCGGCGTATACGGACGGCGCCGTGCTGGCACGGGTGGTCGCCCGCGAAGTGCTGTCCACCCACACCCTCCGCCTCGACAAGGGCGCCAAGGACGGCGTGCGCGCCGACGCCGCGGTACTCGCCGAGGGTGGCGTGCTGGGGAGGGTCGACCGGGTGTTCGACCACTCGTGCCGGGTGCAGCTCCTCTCGCATCCTGCGGCCGCGGCGGCGGCCAAGGTGGTCGGCGTCGAGCGTGAGGCGCTGCTGCTCGGCGGCGACCGGCCGTCCCTCACCGGCATCCCACCCTACACCGAGATCGCGGTCGGCACGGCCGTCCTCACCACCGGGTCGGAAGGAATCTACCCGTCCGGCCTGCTGCTCGGGGTCACCGGCGAGGCACGCACCGTGGGGATGTTCACCGCCGTCGAGGTGCAACTCGCCGTTCACCCGGCCGACGCGGTGACGGCACTCGTCCTGCCGGCGCGCGGGGGCGAGCGGTGACGCTGGCCATCGCCTTCGTCGTAGCCTGCCTGCTCCACGTTGCGCTGCGCGCCGCGCGGGTGTGGTGGTTCCTGGCTGCCTGCCAGCCGCTGCTGCTGGTCCCGGTCGCCGCCTCGCGGCGGCATACGCCGACGGGCGTGGCGTGGTGGGGGCTGTTCGCCGGCCTCGCCATCGACGTGCTCTCCGGCCGCATCATCGGCCCGGGCGGGATCGCGGTCGCGGTGGCCGGCGCCGCGGTGGCGGTGCTGGTGCGCCGCTTCGAGCTTGCCGGGCCGCTGTTCTGGATCGGCGGTGCCCTGCTCGCCGCCGTCGGCAGCGAGGTGCTGTGGACGGTGGTCCTCGTCACCCTCAACGCTCCCCGCGACCACAGCCTGCTCGGCAGTCTGGCCACGGTGGCGACCACCGCGGCGATCGCCATGGCCGTCGCGGCCGGTGCGCGTATCGTGGTGTGGTGGCGGTCGCCGCAGCGGCGGCGCCGCCGCGAGCTGGGACGTCTGTGACCTTCGTCCGCGATGACCTCCGCCCCGTGCAGCGTCGCTCGGCCGTTCTCCTGGCGGCGTTTGCCGCCTTCCTGCTGCTGCTGCTGGCGCGGCTCTGGCTGCTGCAGGTCGTCCAGGGCGACCGCTGGCGCGAGGCCGCGGAGAACAACCGGCTGCGGCGGGTGCCGCTCGAGGCGCCCCGCGGGATCGTCACCGACGTGCGCGGCGAGGTGATCCTCGACAACCGGCCCGCCTACCAGCTCCTCCTGTTTCCCGAGGAAATGGCCGATCCGCAGGCCACCGCCGCCTTTCTTACGCACATCAGCATTGCCGACGAGGCCGAGATCGCCGCCCGAATCGCCAAGGCGCGCCGCACCTCCCACCTGCCATCGGTGATCGCCGACAACCTCTCCTGGGCACAGGTCGCGGCCGTTGCCGCGCACCGCGCCGAGTACCGCGAGCTCGAGGTCCACCCGGCCAGCCGGCGGTCGCTGCCGCCCGGCCCGACCGTCGCTCACCTGGTCGGGCAACTCGGGGAGGTCAGCCCCGAGCAGCTCGTCGCTCAGCCGGCCCTGCGGCCGGGGCAGCTCGTCGGCCGGTCGGGGCTGGAGCGCGCCTACCAGGAAGTCCTCGGCGGCATTCCCGGCAACCTCGTCGTCGTCGTCGACGCCCTCGGGCGCCAGATCTCCTCGCTCGACGAGGAGCCGCCGGTGTCCGGGCGACCTCTCCAGGTCACCCTCGACCTGACGCTGCAGCGGGAGGCCGTCGAGGCGATGGCCGGCCAGGTCGGTGCGGTGGTCGCGATCGACCCCCGCGACGGCGCGGTGCGGGTGCTGCTCTCGCAGCCGGCGTTCGATCCCGAGCTGTTCGCCGGCCACCTCGAGCCGGCGCGCTGGCAGGAGCTGACCACCGACCCGCTCAAGCCGCTGCACAACCGCGCACTGCAGGCGCTCTATCCGCCCGGCTCGACGATCAAGCCGCTGTTCGCCGCTGGCGCCCTCAAGGACGGGATCCGCTCGCCCGCCGACGGCGTCTTCTGCACCGGCGGGGTCACCATCTACGGCCACCCGTACCGCTGCTGGCAGAAGGGCGGTCACGGCCACGTCTCGCTCGAAAGCGCCATCGAGGCCTCGTGCGATTCTTACTTCTACCGCGTGGCGCAGGACGCCGGCATCGACCGTCTCGCCGCCTGGGCGCGCCTGTTCGGCCTCGATCAGGCCACCGGAATCGAGCTGGCCGGCGAGAGCACCGGGCTGGTCCCCGACGACGAGTGGAGCCGGCGCGTGCGCAGGCATCAGTGGTACGCCGGCGAGACGATCTCCGTCGGCATCGGCCAGGGACCGATTCTGGTCACGCCGATCGGCCTCTGCCGCGCCTACGCGGCTCTCGTCAACGGCGGCCGCCTGGTGCAGCCGCACCTCGTCCAGGGGCGCGGCGAGCCGCCCCACGATCTCGGCCTGCCGGCAGAGGTGCTCCGCGAGGTGCAGCGTGGCATGGAGCGCGTCGTTGCGGGCGACCGCGGCACCGCCCGCCACCTCGCGTCGCTGCCGGTCCGCGTCGGCGGCAAGACCGGCACCTCCCAGGTCATCAGGAAACAGGAGGGCGTCAAGTGGCAGGAGCTTCCGTGGGAGCAGCGCCACCACGCCCTGTTCGTCGGCTACGGCCCGATCGGCGACCCGCGGCTCGTGGTCGCCGTCGTCGTCGAGCACGGCGGCGACGCCGCGAGCGTCGCCGCCCCGATCGCCGGCCGCATCCTTGCCAAGGCTTTCGGGCCGCCGATCGCAGCCGTGACGCTCACCGCCGATGCCAGCCGGCCGGAGAGTGGCGCGGTCGCGGCGCCCGCCGCCCTCGGCACGGCCGCAGGGGCGGCGCCGTTTGTCACCTCGCCGCCAGCGCCCGTGCCGACGCCGCAGGCCACGGGGCACGGGCCTCGGCCCACAGGCGGGGAAGGTGGCCATGCGTCGCCTTGACCTGTGGATGCTGCTCGCTGCGGTGGTGATCGGCGCGTGCGCCCAACTCGCGCAGCAGTCGACCGCCCAGGCGATCGCGCACGAGGGGTTCGCCAGCCGCCAGCTCGTCTGGTTTGCGATCGGCGGCTTGCTGCTGCTGCTCTTCGCATTCGCCGACTATCGCGTCCTGGTGCGCTTCGCGCCGATGCTCTACGCCGCCTCGATCGTCGTCCTCACGGCGATGCTCGTGATCGCGCCGCTGCGCGCCGGCACGCGGGCGTGGCTGGCGATCGGCCCGTACACGGTCCAGCCGTCGGAGTTCGCCCGCATCGCCACCATCCTCGCCGTCGCCGCGATGGCCGGCGAGCACCGGCAGTCGCAGCTCAGCTTTCGGGTGGTGCTTCGGCTCGCCGGTCTCGTCCTCCTGCCGATGGTGCTGATCGCTCTGGAGCCCGACCTCGGCGTCGCGCTCACCTACGTGCCGATCCTCGTCGCCGCCCTCTGGCTCGGCGGGCTCCCATGGCGGGCCTGGGGCGCCCTCGTGCTCGGCGGCCTCGTCATCGCCGGCGCCGCCTGGATGTGGTACCTCAAGCCCTACCAGAAGGAGCGCATCCTCACCTTCATGGACCCCGACCGCGCGCCGTACGGGGCCGGCTACCAGCAGCGCCAGTCGCGTATCGCAGTGGGGTCCGGCGGGGTCGCCGGCAGGGGCCTGCACGCCGGCACGCAGTCGCAGCTCCGCTTCCTGCCGGCGCAATACACCGACTTCATCTTCGCCGTGTGGGCGGAGGAAACCGGATTCGCCGGCACGGCGCCGCTGGTCGCCGCCTACGCGCTGCTCGTCCTGCGCCTGTTCGTCATCTCTCTGCACGCCCGGGACCGCACCGGCGCGATCGTCGCTGCCGTCTCCGGCGCCGTGCTGGCGACCCAGATCACCGTCAATCTCGCGATGGTCACTGGCCTCGCTCCGACCACCGGGATCACGCTGCCGCTGATGTCGTACGGCGGCTCATCGGTGATGGCGGTGTGCATCGTACTCGGCATCACGCAGAACGTCTGGCGCCTGCGCTTCGCCAACGTCTGATGCGGGGGGCATCACCGCCCCCCTGCCCGGCCCCCGCGGCGATCATGCGCCCCGCCCCCCCCCGGCTCGCCGGGAGTGAATCCTGGCGGGCCCATCTCGCCCCCAGCACACGCCACCCGCCCACTTAGAGCCTGTCCGCGAATAGGAGTGGGCCCACCCCTATTCGCGGGCAGGCTCTTGATCTACCCCGTGGGTCAGGAGGTCGACCCGGACAGTGCTGCGGCTCGCGACGCCTTCGCGAGCGACAGCGCGTGCAGACGCGGACGCCGCGAGTTCCGCCGCCACCCGACGGCACCAAACTACCGAGGGGCAGTACAATGCAGGCGATGTCGACGGTCGTCTACGCCAACGTGACTCCCTACGAGACGCGCGTCGCCGTGCGCGACGACGGCACGCTGGTGGAGTCCTACCTCGAGCGCTCGTGGGAGCGTTCGATCGTCGGCAGTATCTACAAGGGTCGCATTTCCCGCGTGCTGCCCGGCATGCAGGCGGCGTTCGTCGACATCGGCCTCGATCGCGACGCGTTCCTCTACGTGGACGACGTCGCCGAGACGCTCGAGGAGGAAGGGGTCGAGCTCGGCGAGTTCGCGAGCGTGGCGGCGCCGATCCAGGACCTCCTGCGCGAAGGCCAGGAGATCATCGTCCAGGTCACCCGCGAGCTCGGCTCGAGCAAGGGGCCGCGCGCCACGTCGCACGTCACTATCCCCGGGCGCTACCTGGTGCTGCTGCCCGGCAACGGTCACATCGGGATCTCGCGGCGGATCACCGACCAGAACGAGCGCGAGCGGCTGCGCGCGCTGCTCACCGAGATCCCGCACACCGGCGGCTGCATCGTCCGGACCGCGGGCGAGGGACGCGACCGTGCCGATTTCCTCGCCGACTTGGTGTGGCTGGAGT
The DNA here is from genome assembly GCA_963725705.1 of uncultured Acidobacteriota bacterium. Taxonomy (GTDB): domain Bacteria; phylum Acidobacteriota; class Thermoanaerobaculia; order Thermoanaerobaculales; family Thermoanaerobaculaceae; genus CAVRZJ01. Next base: position 401,793 of record CAVRZJ010000007.1, read on the forward strand.
CGACGTGGCGGCACATCGGCAAGCGCGCTCAGGAGGTGAGCGCGCCGTGCCTGCTGCACCGCGACCTCGATCTCGTGCTGCGGGCGGCGCGCGACCTCGCTGGCCCGCAGATGAGCGAGTTCTGGATCGACGACGCCGAGGGTTACCAGCGCGTCGTCGAGTTCCTCGACCGCGTGCAGCCGGAGCTCACCGCGCGGGTCAAGCTGTACCGCCGCCAGCTCGACATCTACGAGGCTTTCGGCATCGAGTCGGACCTCGACCAGGCACTGCAGCCGAAGGTGTGGCTGCGCTCCGGCGGCTCGATCGTCATCGACCAGACCGAGGCGCTGGTCGCGATCGACGTCAACACCGGCCGTTACGTCGGCGGCGCCGATCTCGAGGAAACGGTGTACCGCATCAACCTGGAGGCGGCGCGCGAGGTCTCGCGGCAGCTCCGGCTGCGCAACCTCGGCGGCATCATCGTCGTCGACTTCATCGACATGGAGATCGAGGAGCACCGCGCCGCGCTGCTCGAGGTGCTGCGCCAGGAGCTGATCAGGGACCGCGCCCGCACGCTGGTCGGCGAGGTCGGCCCGTTCGGTCTGGTCCAGCTCACGCGCAAGCGCACCGAGCGGTCGCTGGAGCGTGCCTTGACGCGGAGTTGCCCGACTTGCGACGGCCTCGGTCGCGTCAAGTCGCCGGAGACCGTCTGCCTGGAAATCCGGCGCGCCGTGCTACGCGAGGCGGCTGCCCGCGACACCAACCAGCTCGGCGTTCGCGCCCATCCCGACGTGGCTCGCCTGCTGCTCGGCGAGCTGCGCGGCGTGCTCGACGAGCTGCGCGACCGCTACGGCCTGCAGGTGCGCGTGGTCGAGGCACCGGAGCTCCACCCCGGCCGCTTCGACGTCGGGCTGTAGCGCGATCGCTTGCCAGCGCCTGGTGCCGGCGCTAGACTCGCGCTCCCTGTGCGGAGAGGTGCTGGAGTGGCCGATCAGGGCTGCCTGCTAAGCAGTTGTCCTGGTTTACGCCGGGACCGGGGGTTCGAATCCCCCCCTCTCCGCCAACCCGCCCTCTCCTGCCTCCGATCCCGATAGATCTCCGCTGACGACTGACCCCCGAAACCTGCCGAAAGGAGAGGGGGGAATGAGAACCCCAGGCGGGTGGGCGGGTGGGGGTGCTCGGTGGGGGTTCGATCGTGCGGGCGGGGGGCGGGCGGCACGACGCGGGCTGCAACTCCGCCGACTGAAACCGCGGCAGGGGCGGTCGGCGGCTGGCCTCCGCGGTCGACCACGCCGGCGCGGTGCTCCCGCAATCCCCCCCCTCTCCGCCAACCCGCCCTCTCCTGCCTCCGATCCCGATAGATCTCCGCGGTCGACCACGCCGGCGCGGTGCTCCCGCATCGTGCGGCGACTCGGGAGGGGGCACGGCGCAGGCTGCAGCTTCGCCCCATGTGCCTCCCAGAGGGTCGGACGGGCGCGGAGCCGCCGGCGCAGCGGGCATCTTGCACCGGGAATCGGCGGCGGCCGTGCGCGGGTTGAGCCGGATGCAAGCGATGCGACGAACGGCGCTGCACGGGCGTGGGAGGTGTCGGATGCGGTGGACGACGACGATCGGTGTCCTGGCCATGCTCGCCGGCGCAGCGCTGCCCACACGCGCTGACCTCGGCGACGACGCGTTCACGATGTGGGTGAAGCACCTCACCACGTCGCGCCAGGCCGCCGAGCGGGTGGAAGCCGCCGAGAGCCTCGGCCGGCAGGGACGGCCGGACGCGGTGGCACCCCTCGCCCAGGCGTTGGCGGATCCCGCCCCCGAGGTCCGCGCGGCGGCCGCCGCCGCCTTGTGGAACCTCGGCGACACGGCGAAGCCCGCCGTGGCGGCGCTGTGGCAGGCGCTGGGCGATGCGGATCCCAGGGTGGTGGTGCAAGCGGCCGGCGCGCTGGAAGCGCTCGACGCCGACACCGCGCGCCTCGTCGAGCCGCGACGCCGGGCTCTGGCCTCCGGAGACCTCTCCGTTCGTTTTCTCGCGGCGCGCGGACTGATCGGTCACGAGCCCCCCGCGTCGCTGCTGCCACCGGTGCTCGACTACCTCGACCGCCAGGCCGAGCGGCGCCGGGACCCCAAGGCGGACTCCCGCGCCCGCGATGCGGCCGAGCACAACCAGGAGCTGGCCGAGAAGGCGCTGGCGCGGCTGGTGGGGACCCAGGATCGCACGCTTGTCGCGCCGCTCGTCGAGCGCGTCGGCCGCGACCACCCGGCGCAGGCGGCAGTGCTCCAGGCGATGGGGGGACTCGACCCGGCCCCCGATGGCTGGGACGAACTCCTGTCCGCCCGTATGGGGTCGCGTGAGGCCGCCACCAGGATGGAGGCGGCCGATCTCGCCCGCAGGCGCACCCTTCCCGCACAAGCGCAGCACTGGGTCCCCGCCGCGGTCCAACTCCTCGCGGACGCCGACGACAGCGTCCGCAGTGCGGCGATGTGGGCGATCGGCAGCGCCGGCGGCTTGGCCGCCGAGGCGGTCCCCGCGCTGGTCGAACGGCTCGCGAAGGAGACCGATACCGACCGCCGCCGGAAGGCTGCCGAGGTGCTCGGCGACGTGGGCGACCACGCGCAGCCGGTCGCCCAGGCGATCAAGCTCGAGGTGGCGGCGAAGGCACGGCCGGCGCTCGAGAAGACGATCGCCGCGGATCCGGAGAGTTCGGTGCGAAAGACGGCGCTCCACAGCCTCGATCGCCTCGCCCTCGAGCCCTCCGAGATCGTCGCGATCCTGTCGCGCGTGGCGGCGTCCTCACGCGACGACGATTTGACCTGGGCCGCGCTGCAGGCGCTGCGCAACCGCGGGTTCGAGGCGGCGCCGGCGCTCGAGATGATCCGCTCCCTCCAGCACCACGGGAACCCCCAGGTCGCCGACTACGCCACCATCATCGCCCGCGAGCTCGCAGAGGAGATCGGCCACCGGCCGGGCGGCGCCGCGCCGCCGGCCGCCGCAGCAGCGGCCTCGTCGGCGCCCCGGAGCAAGCCGGCGACGGCGGGCGCAGTCCCGGACCCGGGTGCCGAGGCCAGCGGCCTCGCCGTGCTCCGCGCTCGCGGCGAGGAGTTCACTGAGGCCGCCTACATGCGAGCGCTGATGAACGCCGACGCCGAGCTCGTCGGCGCCTACGTCGACGCCGGAATGTCGCCCGACCTGCGTTTCGCCGGGGCCGACGACCGGCGCCCGCTCCACCTGTTGCTGTTCAGCCACGCCGCCTGCGATCCCGGGGTTCGCCCGACAGCGCCGGCGACCTTCGCGATCGTCGAGTCGCTGCTGGCGCGCGGCGCCGACGCCAACGCCGCCGACGCGCGCGGCAACACGCCGCTGATGTTCGCCGCCGACAAGTGCGACGGTGCACTTCTCGGCAAGCTCCTCGCCGCCGGGGCGAGGGTCGGCGCCCGCAACGTCTCCGGGCTCACCGCACTGGAGATGACCATCTGGTCGGCAAACGACGGCCTCGAGGTGCTGATCGGAGCGGGGGCGCGTCTCTCCGCCGAGACCGCTGCCGCCTATCGGGAGGCCTACAAGGCCAACCCGAAGGCGATCGCCCTCATCGACAAGGCGACGCAGCGGTAGCCCGCACGAGCGAGCCCCGAGGTCAGTGCGCAGCGGGGTGGAGCGCCCGGTGGATCGGCCGCTTCGGACCGGCGAGCGAGCCGCTCGCCAGCAGCGCGTAGGTGCCCCCGACCTCAGCCTGGCGGTATGTCTCGTAGCTGACGCTGGCGTCGCTCACGCGGACGATGACGAACGTGCTGCGGGTCCGCGAGTCGCCGGCGCCGCGGGCGTGGCCGACGTCGATCTGCCAGACGCCGTCCACCTGCACGACTGAATAGCAGTGCGTGTGACCCGTCAGGTAGGCGCGCACTCCGCGCGCGGCGAGCAGTGCCCAGAAGCGATCGCGGTGCTGTGGGTGCTTGTCGAGGCTCTCGCCGAGGTGGTGCAGCGCACCATTACCGGCGTCGGGCTCCACCCACGCCGGTTCGTGCCCGACCACGAACAGATGCGGCTTGGCGCTCGCCCGCAGGTCGGCGTCGAGCCAGCCGAGCAGCGTGTCGCTCACGTCGCCGTCGGCGCCGACGTCGCTGGCGCCGTCGCAGTACTCGTTGAGGACGGCGAAGTGCGCCGGTCCGAGGTCGAAGGAGTAGGAGGTCTCACGGCAGCCGGGCGGACCCGCGCTGACGACCGCCGGGAGGCTGGTGCCGCCCGCGTTGAGCGCGCGCAACCAGGCCATGTCCGCCGGGGTCTCGGCCTCGTGGTTGCCGACGGCCGGGTACCACGGGAAGCCGGCGCCGAAGACGGCGTCGAGCGTCCACCGTACCCCCGCCGGCGGGTCGACGTCGCCGGGGCTGATCAGGCAGGAGACGCTGCCGACCGCCACGATCGCCGCGGCGGCCCCGCGGAAGTACTCGTTGGAGTCGTACGCACCCTCGCCCGCGAACTCGCGCATGTCGGCCGCCACCGCAAAGACCAGCGGCTTCTCGGCCGCCGCCAGGCCGCCGCCGGAGACTGCGGTGAGCCCGGCGACGAGCGCCACCGCCGTTGCCCGGACGCTGCATTCCACCACACCCACGCGCCTCGATTCGCGTCTCACGTCGCTGCTCCGTTCGCGGTCACGCCCGGTCCCGGCCGGGCGGCCCCCCGGCTATCTTCGCCGATCGCGGCCGGAGACGCCACTGCCCCGAGGACACGCCGGCATCGCCCGCGGCGGGTGCGCCGCCACCTTGACAGCACCCCCCGCACGGCTACGATGGCCGCGCGCTGCGCGATCACCGCACCGGGACGCATCGAGCCGCCGCGGAGCGCGAGATCGGAGGCATCGTGAACCCCGCACCTCCGCACCGACTGACCCGAAATCTTGCCGTCGCCACGGCCACTGTCACCGCTCTTGCCGCGCTCGCCTGCGGCGGCAAGGCCGAGCCGCCCGCGACCGCCGCGCCGGCCGGCGTCGGCGCCGCCAAGCCGGTGATCGGCGTCTCGCTGCTGACCCGCACACACCCGTTCTACCAGGACCTCGAGGCTGGCCTCCGTGAGGCCGCCGGTCGCCACGGCTACGAGCTGACGATCCAGGCCGGTGAGTTCGATGTCGCCCGCCAAAAGGACCAGATCGAGAACTTCATCGTCTCGCACGTCGCCGCGATCGTCTTGGCGCCGTGCGATTCCAAATCGATCGGCACCACCGTCGAGGCCGCCAACCGCGCCGGCATCCCGGTGTTCACCGCCGACATCGCGGTGCTCGCCGAGGGCGTCCGGGTGGTCTCACATATCGCCTCCGACAACGTCGCCGGCGGCCGCCTCGCCGCTGACGCGCTCGCCCGGGCGCTCGGCAGCCGCGGCCGCGTGGCGATCATCGACCACCCCGAGGTGGAGTCGGTGATCCAGCGCGTCAAGGGGTTCGAGGAGCGTCTCGCGGCGGCCTACCCGGAGATGAAGGTGGTGGCCAAGCTGTCGGGACGCGGCACTAAGGACATCGCGTTCCGCACCGCCGAGGACATCCTCCAGGCGCACCCCGACCTCGACGGCATCTTCGGAATCAACGACGACTCGGCCCTCGGCGCGCTCGCGGCAGTCGAGAAGGCGGACCGCCTCGGCCGCGTCACCATCGTCGGCTTCGACGCCATCCCCGAGGCCCGCGCCGCGATCGCCGCCGGCACGATCTACGCCGACGTGGTCCAGCAGCCGCACGAGATCGGCTCGCGCACCATCGACGCGGTCGCCGCCTACCTCGCCGGCCAGCCCGTCGACCCCGTCACGCTGATCGCCTGCCAGCTCTTCACCCGCGCCGACGCCCAGGCTGGAAAGTAGCTCGGGGCGCGATGCTCTTCGGCTCGGCATCCCTGGCCCGGCGGATCGAAGTCGCCGAGGCTCGCCTGGCGGCCGATTTCGCGATCGTCGTCCGCGACCGCTGGCCCGACGTGCTCGTCGCGCCGGTCGGCGGCAGCGCGGCCGTCTTCGTCGGGCCAGGCCAGCCGTTCAACAAGCTCGCCGGGCTCGGGCTCGGCACGGCGCTCGACGAGGATGAGCTGGCAGGCGTCGAGCGGGCGTTCGACGAGCGGCGCGCGCCGCTGCAGGTCGAGCTCGCGACGCTCGCCGACGGTGCCGTCGCGGCGCTGCTCACGCGTCGCGGTTACGAGCTGGTGGGGTTCGAGAACGTGCTCGCCATCGAGCTCACCGTGGAGCTCGTCGACCGGCTCGCGGCGAAGGCTGAGGCGGACGGGTCGGCGAGCGTGACAGTCGAGCGCATCGCACCCGGGGAGGCGGGAGCGTGGACCGCGACGGTTGCCACCGGCTTCATGCACCCCGATGTGTACGACGGCCCGGTGTCGCACGAGGTGTTCCCACAGGAGATGCTGAAGCGCGTGTTCGAGCGCTTCGCCGACGTCGCCGGGTTCGCGCAGTACCTCGCCCGGCGCCACGGCGAGGTGGCAGGGGGCGGTTCGTTGCGCGCGTTCGCCGGGATCGCCCAGCTCTGCGGCGCCGCGACGCTGCCCGAGCACCGACGCCGCGGCGTACAGTCGGCGCTGCTGCGCTCGCGCCTGCTCGACGCCGCCCGGCAGGGGTGCGATCTCGCCGTCGTGACCACGCAACCGGGCTCGCGATCGCAGGAGAACGTGCAGCGGGTGGGGTTCGCGCTGCTCTACGCCCGCGCGATCATCGTCCGGCCGCCGGACGGCGAGCGCCGATGAACGCGGCCGGCCGCCCCGCTGAATCGCATGTCCCGGCCGTTCGTCTTGCCGGCATCGAGAAGGCGTTCGCCGGCGTGCGCGCGATCCGCGCGGCCACGCTCGAGCTCGCAACCGGCGAGATTCACGCCCTGGTCGGCGAGAACGGCGCCGGCAAGAGCACGCTGATCAAGGTGATCACGGGCGCCCACCGCCCGGATCGGGGCACCCTCGAGCTGTTCGGGCGGACGGCGCGGCTGGCGTCGCCGGCCGACGGCCTGCGCGCCGGGGTGGCGGCGATCTACCAGGAGCTCGCGCTGGTGCCGGCGATGTCGGTGCGCGACAACCTGTTCCTCGGCCGCGAGCCGGCGCGCGCCGGGATCGTCGATCGGGCGGCCGAGACCCGGCTGGCGCGCGCGGTGCTCGCCCGGCTCGGCATGGCGCTCGACCTCGACGCCGCGGTACGCACCCTCGGAGTGGCGCAGCAGCAGTTCGTCGAGATCGCCAAGGCGCTGCTGCGCGAGGCGCGCGTGCTGATCCTCGACGAGCCGACCGCCGCCCTTTCCGGGCATGAGGCGGAGCGGCTGTTCGCGGTACTCGCCGAGTTGCGCCGCGCCGGCATTGCGGTGCTGTACATCTCGCATCGCCTCGAGGAAGTGCAGCGGATCGCCGACCGCACCACGATCATGCGCGACGGCGAGACGCTCGGCACCTGGAGCACCAGTGCGCTTTCCCGCGAGGCGATTGTCGAGCGGATGGTCGGCCGGCCGCTCACCGACGAGTACCCGCCGAAGGGCGGCGGCGCAGCGGGGGAGGTGCTTCTCGCTGTCGACTCTCTGCGCGGCGGCGCCGTCAAGGGCGTCTCGTTCGCCGTGCGGCGCGGCGAGGTGCTCGGGATCGCCGGCCTGGTCGGCGCTGGCCGAACCGAGCTGGCGCGGCTGGTGTTCGGCGCCGACCGTCGCGATGGCGGCACCATCCGTCTCGCTGGCCGCGAGCTGGCGATCGGCTCGCCGCGCGACGCGATCCGCGCCGGGATCTGCCTGCTCACCGAGGACCGCAAGGCACAGGGGCTGCTGCTCGGCCGCTCGGCGCTCGAGAACTTCGCGCTGCCCAACCTCGGCCGCTGGTCGCGCCTCGGCTGGCTGCGTCTGGCCGTCGAACGAACGGCGTTCGCCCGCCGCGTCGCTGCCCTCGACCTCAAGGTGAGCGGCGACCGCCAGCCGGCCGGGGAGCTGTCGGGCGGCACCCAGCAGAAGCTGCTGATCGCGCGCTGGCTCGAGACGGCGTCCGAGGTGGTGATCTTCGACGAGCCGACGCGCGGCGTCGACGTCGGCGCGCGCTACGAGATCTACCTGCTGATCCACGAGCTGGCGCGGCACGGCAAGGCGATCGTGATCATCTCCTCGGAGCTTCCCGAGGTGCTCGGCGTGTGTGATCGCATCCTCGTCATGCGGGAGGGCCGGGTGACCGGAGAGATCACCGACGTGGCCGCCGCGACCCAAGAGCAGTTGCTCGCGTTGGCGGTGGCGTGATGGCGGCGCTGCGCGAAGTCCTGGCGCGGCTGCGGCCGGCGGCGGGCTCTCCCCGCCTCGGGGTGCTGCTGGTGCTCGCGGCGCTCGCCGCCTTCTTCTCGCTGGTGACGCTCAAGGAGCAGCGGCCGGAGGGAGCGCGGGCGGCGCGACTCTTGGCGGCGCGACTCGACGCGCTGCCGACAGGCGCCACGCTGATCGTGGTCGGCCGCGACAGCGACGAGGACCGCCGCTTCACCGCCGCCGTCGCCGCGCGGCTCGCGGGGAGCAGCCGGACGGCGCGGGCGGTCAACGGCGAGCCCGCGACGGTGCGCGAGGCGCTGCTCGCACTTGCGGAGGCGGGCGCCGTGGTGATCGTCGTGCCCGAGTCGTACGCCGCGGTGGTGCGTGGCATCGCCGCCTCGCTGCCGGGGCTCGCCCGAGCGACGGTGCTGTCGCCACCCCCCTACCGCTGGCCGACGTTCCTGCTCGCCTCCAACCTGCGCAACGTCGCCAACCAGATCGCGGTGATCGCCATCCTCGCGATCGGCATGACGATGGTGATCATCACCGCCGGGATCGACCTGTCGGTCGGCTCGCTGATCGCCCTCGCCGCGGTGGTCGCAGCGTGGACGATCGGCCGTCTCGGCGGCGAGAGCGCCTCCACGGGAGCGCTGCTGCTCGCGGCTTTGTTGACGGTCGCGCTGTGCGGCGTGGCCGGCGCGTTCTCCGGCGCGATGGTGACCCGCTTCTCGGTGCCGCCGTTCATCGCCACGCTGGGGATGATGCAGGTGGCGAGCGGACTCGCCTACATCATCTCGCAGGGCAAGCCGATCTACCGCATCCCCGAGCGCTTCGTGACGCTCGGGCGCGGAATCGACCCGCTGCTCGCCGTGCCGTGGGCGGTTTGGCTGATGGCGGCGCTGTACGTCGCCGCCCACCTGCTGATGGGGCGCACCGTGCTCGGCCGCTATCTCTACGCGGTCGGCGGCAACCCGGAGGCGGCACGCCTCGCCGGCGTCCCGGTCGGCCGTGTGCTGCTGTTCGCCTACGTGGCGAGCGCGGCGCTCGCTGGCCTCGGCGGCGTGGTGATGGCCTCGCAACTGCGCTCGGGCGCACCCACCTACGGGGTGATGTACGAGCTGTACGTCGTCGCCGCCGTCGTCGTCGGCGGCACCTCGCTGGCCGGCGGCGAGGGAACGATCGCCGGCACCCTGGTCGGCGCGTTCATCATCGCCGTGATCCAGAACGGCATGAACCTGACCAACGTCGAGAGCTACACCCAGAAGGTGGTGCTCGGCCTGGTGATCCTCGGCGCGGTGCTGCTCGACCGCGCGCGCCGCCGGCACCGGCCGGAAGGCGGAGCGTGAGAACGACCATGAGAGGACGACCCGTCGGCGCTCTGCCGTCGCTCACCACCATCGCGCTTCTCCTGCTCGCGTCGCCGATCGCCGGGCGCGCCGAGGTCGGCGCCGTCGCCTCGTTGCTGCCGCTGCCCGTGCGCGCGGTCGCTGGCGAGGGGTCGCTGCCGATTGCCGCGAGCTTCGCCGTCGACGCCTCGCAGTGCCGCGACGATCGGGTGGCTCTGGCGGCGGCGCAACTGCCCGAGCGGGTGGCGCGCTGGACCGGGTTGCGCGTGCTGCCCGACCCCGCCCATCCCGACCTGACCATCCGCTGCGGGGCTGCACCATCGCCAGTGCAGCGGGCGATCGAAGACGAGAGTTACACGCTCGCTGTGACGCTCCGGGGCGCGCGGCTCGAGGCGCCGACGCCGTACGGCGCGCTGCGCGGGGTCGAGACGTTCCTCCAGCTTGTCGAGCCGGTGCCCAGTGGCTTTGCCATCGCCGCCGTGCGCATCGAGGACCGGCCGCGCTTCCCGTGGCGCGGCCTGCACATCGACAGCGGCCGCCACTTCATGCCGGTGGCGGCGATCGAGCGCACGCTCGACGGCATGGCCACCGTCAAGCTGAACGTGCTGCACTGGCACCTCACCGAGGACCAGGGGTTCCGCATCGAGAGCCGGCGCTACCCGCGCCTGCACGGCATGGGATCGGACGGCGAGTTCTACACCCAGGAACAGCTCCGCCACGTGGTCGCCTACGCCCGAGCGCGCGGCATCCGCGTGATGCCCGAGCTCGACGTGCCGGGGCACACCGGCGCCTGGCTGGTCGGCTACCCGGAGCTCGCCGCGGCGCCCGGCCCGTACCTCCTGGAACGGCGCTGGGGGATCTTCGACCCGGTGCTCGACCCCACCCGCGACGAGGTCTACCGCTTCCTCGACCGCTTGTTCGGCGAGGTCGCGGCGATCTTCCCCGATCCGTGCTTCCACGTCGGCGGCGACGAGGTCAACGGCGTGCAGTGGGACGCCAGCGAGACGATCGCGGCGTTCAAGAGCCGGCACGGCCTGGCGGACAACGAGGCGCTGCAGACCTTCTTCAACCGCCGGCTGGAGCGGAGCCTCGCCAGGCGCGGCAAGGCGATGGTCGGCTGGGACGAGATCCTCGACCCGGACCTGCCCGCCGACGCGATCGTCCAGTCGTGGCGCGGGCCCGAGTCGCTGGCCGCGGCGGCGAAGGCGGGCCATCGCGCGGTCCTCTCGTCGGGGTACTACCTCGACCACCTCGAGCCGGCGTCCTATCACTACGCGGTCGACCCGCTCGCCGGCGCGGCCGCGGCGCTGCCCGACGCCGAGCGCGCGCGCATCCTCGGCGGCGAGGCGTGTACATGGTCCGAGTACATCTCCGCCGAGACGCTCGACTCGCGGGTGTGGCCGCGCGCGGCGGCGGTCGCCGAGCGGCTATGGTCGCCGGCCGAGGTCGCCGATGTCGGCGACCTCTACCGGCGCCTCGAGCTGACCTCGACGCGCCTCGAGCTCGCGGGGCTGCGCCACCGCAGCGGCCCGGCGGCGATGCAGCGCCGTCTCGCCGGCGGCGGCGACGCGGGTGCTCTGGTCGCGTTCGCGGCGTTGCTCGAGCCGCTCGGCATTCGCGGCCGCGCCCCGGCCCGGGAGTACACCTCGCTCGTGCCGCTCAACCGTCTCGTCGATGCGTTGCCAGCCGAGAGCACCGCCGCGCGCTCGTTCTCGGCGCAGGTGGAGGCGTTCCTCGCCGACCCCGACCACCGGGCGGCACGCCCCCACATCGAGAATCGGCTCGAGGCGTGGAGCCGTATCGCCGCCGAGCTCGCCCCGACGATCGCCGCCGCGCCGTTGCTCGCCGAGATCGAGCCGCTGGCCGCCGACGTCTCCTCGGCGGCGGCGCTGGCGCTGCGCGCGCTCGGCGCTCCCGCTCCGCTCGCCCTCTCCGACGACGAGCAGGCGCTCCTGGCGCGGCTCGCCACCGACCGCGCCGAGGTTCGCGTCGCCGTCGCCCCGGCGCTCGCAAAGCTGGTAGAACCAGCGGCGCCATGACTTCCGGCAAGACTGCGAGGCCACTGACGACCCGCTGTGGGGCTGCCGCTCCGCACCGGCTGCGGGCGCGGAGCGCGCGCCCCACATCTCTTCTCCAGGCCCTTGCCGCTACGGCTGCGATGGCGATGGCGGCGCCGGCGCTGGCCGCCGACCCGGCGCGGGTGGCGATGCTCGTTGAGCCTGCGTTACCCGCGGCGGGCGCGGCACAGCCCGATGAGGCGCTGCTGCGCCGAGCGCTCGTGGGAATGCGCGTCAGCGAGCTCGATGCGAGAGCGCTCGGCGCCAGGCTTAACGCGCGCGATTTCGACGTGCTGCTGCTTCCGTACGGCTCGGCGTTTCCGGAAGAGACGTGGCCCACGATCGCGGCGTTCCTCGAGGCCGGCGGCAATCTCGTCAATCTCGGCGGCACCCCCTTCGCCATGCCGGCCGTCCGCGAAGGCGAGCATTGGCTCGCTCTCGCGCGTAACGCCTACAGCCGGCAGCTCGGCATCGTGCAGTCGCACCCGGTCGAGGTCGCCGGCCTGGAATGCGAGCCGGCCGCCGGTGAGCCCTACGAGCTCTGCGAGGGTCTCGCGCCGCGCACGGTGCAGGAGCTGATCGTCCGTCTCTCGGGCCCGGCGCTCCATCCCGACGAGTCGGGCTCGGACGGCCCGCGCGAGGCGCGCATCGACGCGCTGGCGTACCTGTTCGACGACCACGCGTGGCTGGCCGCGCCGCTGGTGCGCATCGACCGGCTCGCCGGCCGCTTCGCCGGCGGCCGCTGGGTGCTGGCGACCGGCGACAGCGCGCTTCCTCCGGTGCTGGTCCGCCGACTGCTCGACGACGCGGCGGCCGGCGCCGAGGAGCTCGTCGTCCACCCGTCCATGGCCGGCTTCCACCCCGGCGAGACCGCTGCCGTCGAGGTGCGCTTCCGCCGGCCCGGGCGGGACGCAGCGCTCTCCGGGTCCTGCCGCGTGAGCGTCACCGGTCCCGACGGGAAAACGCTGGCGACCCGCGACGTGCCGCTCTCACCGGGAGGCGGAGGGCTCTCGGGCCGGATCGAGCTGCCGCTCGCCGGCGATGAGCCGACGGGGCTCCACGTCGCTCGCGTCGAGCTGAAGCTGGGCCAGGGCAAGGGTGCGCGGACACTGCGGGCCGAGACGGGCTACTGGGTGTACACGCAGGCGATGCTCGCCGGCGGCGCGCCGCTCGTCGCCGGGCCGCGCTACTTCGAACGCGGCGGCGTGCCGTTCCCGGTGATCGGCACGACCTACATGGCCGGCGACGCCCACCGCCGATTCCTGCTCGAGCCCAACCCGGCGCTGTGGGAGCGCGATTTCGCCGCGATGGCAACGGCTGGTGTCAACCTCGTGCGCACCGGGATCTGGACCGGCTGGCGCGAGCACTGCGCTACCGGACCGCTGCCGCGCGAGGACGTGCTGCGCGCGCTGGAGGCGTTCGTCCTCACCGCCCGCGCCCACGGCATCCCGGTGATCTTCACCTTCTTCGCGTTCGTGCCCGAGACGTGGGGCGCGGCCGGCGTCAACCCGTACCTCGACCCCGCGGCGCGCGCGGCGCAAAAGGCGTTCGTCTCGGCGTTCGCCCGCCGCCTCGCGGGCGCCGCCGACGCCGCCTGGGACCTCATCAACGAGCCGTCGTTTTCTTCGCCCGAGCACCTGTGGGAGTGCCGCCCGAACGGCGACGCGCACGAGCGGGCGGCGTGGCAGGAGTGGACGCGGCGCACGCTCACCGCCGGCGCCGCCGACCCCGAGGCGGCGCTGCGCGACCGCTGGGGCCTCGCGGTCGGCGAGCCGCTCGGCCTGCCGGCGCTCTCCGACTTCGGCGACCGTTCGCTGTTCGGCGGCGCGCGACCGCGCCGCGGGGCCGACTACAAGCGGTTCGCGCAAGCGCAGTTCGCCGCGTGGACGCGCGACCTCACCGCCGCGCTGCGCTCGGCCGGAAACCCCCGCGCGCTCGTCACCGTCGGCCAGGACGAGGGCGGCATCGGCGAATCGCCGAGCCCGCTGCTGTTCGGCCGCGAGGTCGACTTCACCTGCAACAACACCTGGTGGCTCAACGACGCGCTGCTGTTCGACTCGCTGATCTCACGCCTGCCCGACCGCCCCATCCTGATCGAGGAGACCGGCGTGATGACCAGCGAGCACGCCGACGGCACGCCGTGGCGCAGCGAGGCCGACGCCCGCGACCTGCTCGAGCGCAAGCTCGGCACCGCCTTCGCCGCAGGCGCCGCCGGCGCCGTCGAGTGGCTGTGGAACACCAACGTGCTGATGCCCGACGACAACGAGGCGGGGATCGGCATGCTGCGCGCCGACGGCACCGCCAAGCCGGAGCTCGCCGTCTTCAGCGCGGTTGCGCGCCTCGTCGCCCGCCACGCCTCGCGCTTCCGCGGCGCGGTCGACGAGGAGGTCGCTCTCGTCGTGCCGCACTCGCAGATGTTCTCCGCGCGCGACCTCGGCGCCGCGGCGCTGCAGCGCGCCGTGCGCGTCCTCGAGTACTCCCTGCGCCTGCCGGTGCGCGTGGTCGCCGAGACCGGCCTCGCCGCGGCCGGCCCTTTGCCCAGGCTGGTGATCGTGCCAGCGCCGCGGGTGCTCCAGGAGAGTGCGTGGCGAGACCTCCTGGCGCTCGCCGAGCGGGGCGCCACCGTGCTCCTGACCGGCGCGTTCGACCGCGACGAGGTGGAGCGGCCGGTCGGCCGCTCCGCCGAGCTCGGCTTCACCGCTCTGGCCCACCCCGTGGCGTCGGAGGAGAGCGTGACGATCGCCGGCGCCACCGTGCCGGCGCGCTTCCGCGGCGATCGGATCGAGCGCGTCGAGAAGGCCCAGATCGCGGACCACGAGACGGAGTCGCTGCTCGAGGTGGCGCACGGCGCCGGCCGTGTCGTCTGGTGCCCGCTGCCGGTCGAGCTGGCGGAGGGCAGCGAGGCCACCGCAGCGGTCTATGCTGCCGCCGCGGCGCGGGCGCGAGTGGCGGGGCCGATCGACGTCCGCGACGCCGGCGACGACGTGCTGGTGCGCCCCGTGCTTCTCGGCGACGCGATGCTGGTGGCGCTGGTCAACGAGAGTGACCGGGAGAGGACGGCGAGCATCAGGCTGCGCACGGCGGTGCACGGCATGCGAGTCACGGTGGCGCCGCGCCGGAGCGTGCTCGTTCTGCTCGACCGCAACGATGGCCGGCTGCTCGGCCGTACCTGAGAGTTGGGGAGGCACGATGCGATCAAGGACTGCGACGCTCCTGACGCTGCTGCTCGGTGGTGCGCTGACGCCCGCGCTGCAGGCCCAGCCGGCCGCCGACCAGACGGCCATCGACCGCCGCCTCTACATGGTGGCGACCTCGCACCTCGACACGCAGTGGCGGTGGACGATCCAGGACACGATCAACGCCTACGTGCCGGACACGATGCGGCAGAACTTCGCGCTGCTCGAGAAGTACCCCGGTTACGTGTTCTCCTTCGAGGGTGCGTTCCGCTACCAACTGATGAAGGAGTACTACCCCGTCGAGTACGCGCGCGTGCAGCAGTACGCGCGGGAAGGCCGCTGGAAGGTGGCCGGAAGCTGGGTCGACGCCGTCGATACCCACGTCCCCTCGCCGGAGTCGCTGATCCGCCACGCGCTTTATGGGAACGGGTTCTTCCGGCGCGAGCTCTCTCAGACCAGCCGCGACGTCTTCCTCCCCGACTGCTTCGGCTTCGGCTACGCGCTGCCGGCGGTCGCGGCACACAGCGGCCTGTTCGCCTTCTCGACCCAGAAGCTGACCTGGGGCTCGTTCATCACGATGCCGTTCGACGTCGGCCTCTGGGAGGGGATCGACGGCTCCTCGCTGATCGCCTCGATCAACCCGGGCGACTACATCTCGGTGATCAAGCGCGACCCGGCGCTCGACCCCACCGTGTACGCCACGCAGGACCTGCAGGCGCAGCGCTCGGGGCTGCCGATCGCCCTTCGCTACTACGGCACCGGCGACGTCGGCGGCGGCCCCACCGACGGCTCGGTGAAGCTGCTTCAAGCCAGCCTCGGGGAGCACGCACCGAGCCGCGTCATCGCCGCCGCGCCCGATCAGCTCGCGCGCGACCTGATCGCCGGCCTGACGCCCGAGCAGATCGGCCGCCTGCCGCGCTACCGCGGCGAGTTCCTGATGACCTCGCACGGCACCGGGTGCTACACCTCCGAAGCGGCGATGAAGCGTTTCAACCGCGATAACGAGGTGCTCGCCGACGCGGCGGAGCGCGCCGCCGTGGTCGCCGACTGGCTCGGCGGCCTGCCCTACCCGCGCGCGACGCTCACCGCGGCGTGGACGCGCTTCCTGTGGCACCAGTTCCACGACGACATCACCGGCACCAGCATCCCGGAGGCGTACGCGTTCTCCTGGAACGACGAGGTGATCGCCGCCAGCCAGTTCGCGGACGTGCTCTCGGCCGCGGCGGCGACGGTCGGCCGCGCGCTCGACACCCGCGGCGACGGCGTCCCGCTGGTCGTCTACAACCCGCTCGGCATCGCACGCGAGGACGCGGTCGACGCGTGGGTGACGCTGCCCGGCGGCGCGCCGCGGGGCGTTCGCGTCAGCGGTCCCGATGGCCGCGACGTGCCGGCGCAGCTCGCCGAGGTCAGAGGGAGCTCGGCGCGCGTCGTCTTCCTCGCCCGCGTCGCCCCGGTGTCGTTCTCGGTGTTCACGGTCGCTCCCGCGGCACGGCCCGAGCTCGCCGGCGCCGAGCTGAAGGTCGGCGTGTCCGGGCTCGAGAACGCCCGCTACCGCGTCACCCTCGACGCCGACGGCGACATCGCCTCGGTGCTCGACAAGCGGCTCGGCCGCGAGCTCCTGTCGGCACCGCTGCGCCTGCAGTTGCTCGACGACGAGCCCGAACAGTGGTCGGCGTGGGAGATCGACTACGCCGACATCTCGGCTGCACCGAAGGCAGTCGTCGGCGCACCGGCGAAGGTACGCGTCGTCGAGGACGGGGCCGGCGCGCGTTGCCGTCGAGATCACGCGTCAGACGCTCGGCTCGACGTTCAGCCAGCGCGTCCGCCTCGCCGCCGGAGCTGCCGGTGACCGCGTCGAGGTCGTGCACGAGGTCGACTGGCGCTCTCAGGGCACGCTCCTCAAGGCGGCCTTCCCGCTGGCCTCCGCCAACCCGCAGGCGACCTACGACCTCGGCCTCGGCGCCGTCCAGCGCGGTACCAGCCGCCCCAACCTCTACGAGGTGCCGGCGCAGCGCTGGACCGACCTGACCGCCGCCGACGGCTCATTCGGCGTCGCGCTGATGAACGACTCCAAGTACGGCTGGGACCACCCCGACGCCGGCACGCTGCGGCTCACCCTGGTGCACACGCCGCGCGTCGTCCGCTCGTGGGACTGGCTCGACGACCAGGCGTCGATGGACCTCGGCCACCACCGGGTGCTCACCGCGCTGGCTTCTCACGCCGGCGACTGGCGCGAGGGCGGCGTGCCGTTCCAGGCCGACCGCCTCAACCAGCCGCTGCTGACGTGGCAGGCGGCGGCCCACCCGGGCGTGCTCGGCAAGGCGTTCTCGCTGCTCGCCGTCGACTCGGTCGGCGGCGGCGTGCCGCCGGTCGCGGTGCGCGCCCTCAAGCGTGCCGAGGAGAGCGCCGAGGTCGTGGTCCGCCTGCAGGAGCTCTCGGGTCTCCCGCAGTCCGGCGTCCGGCTGCGCTTCGCCCGCGCGGTGACCGCGGTGCGCGAGGTCAACGGTGCCGAGGAGCCGATCGCCGAGCACGGCACCGGCGGCGCACTGCTGTCGCCGCTGCCCGAGCTCGATCTCGTCGACGGTGCGGTGGTGCTCGGCTTCGCGCCGTTCCGGCCGCGCACGATCGCCGTCACGCTGGCGGCGGCGCCGGCGACCGTGCCGACGTGGAGCGAGCGGCCGCTGGCGCTGCCGTACGACCGTGACGGGATCAGCCGCGACGCGGCACCGCGCGACGGCGACCTCGACGGCGCCGGGCACTCGATCGCCGGCGACCTGCTGCCAGCCACGTTCGCCTCCGGCGGCGTCACCTTCCGCACCGGCCCGCAGGAGGCCGGGAAGGCCAACGTCGTGGTCTGCCGCGGCCAGAAGCTCGACCTTCCCGCCGGCGTGTTCGATGCCGTCTACCTCGCCGCGGCGACGGCCGGCGGCGACCGGCCCGCGACGTTTCTCGTCGACGCCCGGCCCGTGACGATGACCATCCACGACTGGGCGGAACCGGTCGGCCAGTGGGACAGCCGCCTGGTCGCCGGCGACCTCCACCAAGACCCGGCCGGGATCGCGCCCAGCTACGCCAAGACGCAGCCGCTGGCGTGGGTCGGAACGCACCGCCACGACGCCCTCGGCCAGAACGAGGCGTACGTGTTCACCCACGTCTACCGCTACCGCCTGGCGCTGCCGCCCGGCGCGCGCACCGTCACACTGCCGAACGACGGCCACGTGCTTGTGCTCGCGGCCACCGCCGTCGGCGGCCAGGGGCCGCTGCCGGCAGCCACGGGCCCGTTCATCGACCCCGGCCACGCCACGCTCGTTCACCTGGTGGCCCCGCACCGGCTGTTCGTCTCCACCCTTCCGCTCACCCTCACCTCGCCGAGCCCCGGCGCGACGATCCGCTACACGCTCGACGGCAGCGATCCGACTTCGTCGTCGCCGCGCTACGAAGCGCCGCTGCTGCTCGACCGCACCGTCGCCGTCAAGGCGCGGGCGTTCGCACCCGGGATGGACGACCGCTTCGTCGCCGCCGCGACATACACCCGGACCACGCTGCGGCCGGCGGTCACGCCGCCCGTCGGAGCCGTCGTGCCGGGCGTGACCTGCCGACTCTTCCCGGGAGAGTTCCGCAAGGTCCCCGACTTCGCGAAGCTGAGTCCCGTCGCCACGCTCACGCTCGCCGACGTCGGCGTCCCCGAGAAGCGGCCGGCCGAGAAGTTCGCGCTGCTGTGCACCGGCTACCTGAGCGTGCCGGAGGACGGTGTCTACACCCTCGGCGTGCGCTCCGACGACGGCAGTGTGTTGTGGGTCGACGGCGAGCGGCTGATCGACAACGACGGCCTGCACGACAAGCAGGAGAAGCGCGGCGAGACGGCGCTGGCGGCAGGCCTGCACGCGATCAGGCTGGGCTACATTCAGTGGTCGTACGGCGCCGTCCTCGAGCTGTGGATGGGCAGCGACACGCGTCCCTGGGCGCGGGTTCCGGCGGCGATGCTGATCACCGGCGCCGCGAGGTGAGCAACTCAGCGTAGAGCTGCTCCTGTTGCCGGACCATGGCGTCGCGGTCGAA
Source organism: uncultured Acidobacteriota bacterium (assembly GCA_963725705.1). Taxonomy (GTDB): domain Bacteria; phylum Acidobacteriota; class Thermoanaerobaculia; order Thermoanaerobaculales; family Thermoanaerobaculaceae; genus CAVRZJ01. The sequence goes on from CAVRZJ010000007.1 coordinate 420,629, forward strand.
CTCGGCGAGCCCCTCGCCGGCCCGCGCCGCCAACGCCGCCCGCAGGCCGGGGTCGGCGAGCAGCGCGGCTACCCGCTCGGCAAGCGCGCCGACGTCGCCCTCACGCACGAGGAAGCCGTCCACGCCGTTGCGGACCACCTCGTCGACGCCGTCGACCGCCATTGCGACCACCGGCACACCCGCCGCCAGTGCCTCGACCAACGCGCGCGGCAGCCCCTCGAACCGCGAGGTGAGAGTGACGAGGGTCGCGGCGTCGAGTAGCGCCGGCACGTCGCGCCGCCAGCCGGGCAGATGTAGGCGCGCTTCCAGACCGGCCCGCGCGCGCGCCGCCTCCAGGGCGGGCCGCAGCTCGCCGTCGCCGACCAGCACGAAGTGGGCGTCGGGGAAGCGCGGCGCCAGCGCCGCGGCGAGCGCCGCGAAGCGCTCGGGCGCCTTCTGCGGTTTGAAGCACGCCACCTGGAGGACGAGCGGCGCGCCCGCGGGGATCCCCAGCTCGCGCCGCACACCGGCACCGCCCGCATGGCTGCGGAACGCGGCGAGCGCGATCCCCGAGCGGATCACGCCCGCGTGCGCGGCATCGAACAGCCCGCGGCGGATTCCCTCCTCGAGGTTGCGGCGCGACACCGCGATGAAGTGGTCGGTCCAGCGCGCGACCAGCCGCTCGGCGGCCAGGAACGCCCAGCGCACCGGCGCGCGCTGGTGCGGCCCGAAGCCGAACCCGTGGATGGTGTGAACGACCGCGGGCACGCGCTCGCGCCGCGCGGCGATGCGGCCGAGCACGCCCGCTTTCGACGAGTGCGTGTGCACGACGTCCGGCTGGAAATCGCGGATCGCGGCGCGCAGCTCGCCGAGCGCCGCCAGGTCGGCGAGCGGCCGCACCTCGCGCAACAGGTGCGGCAGCGGGAAGAGACGCACGTCGGCGAACGCCTGTGCCTCGCCGTACAGCTCAGCGCCGACACCGCACGCCAGCCCTACCGCGAAACGGCTGCGGTCGAGGTGTGCCACCGTGTCGAGGGTGTTGCGCTGCGCGCCGCCGAGCTCGAGCAGCGTGATCGCGTGCAGCACGCGGATGCGGCTCATCGCGACACCTGCACCGCCCACAAGTTGCTGCTTGTCATCCTGAGGAAGCCGCCGCGCCGGCGGCGGCGACCGAAGGACCCCGTGGCGCAGGAGGTTGGTCGCCCTCGCAACACGCCGAGATCCCTCGCCGCGCTCGCCTGTCCTGCCGCAGGCAGGGGGATGACAGCCGGAGACGTCACGGCGCCAGCCGGCGGGCCACCGCCGCGCCGTCCCACAGCGCGTCCTCCATCGTCGAGTACTTCCACTCGGCCCAGCGGCCCGAAAGGATCACTCCCGCCCGGCGGAAGGCGTCGCGCAGCACCGCGACCGCGGTCGGGCGCTGGCGGTCGAAGACGACGTACGCCGGGTCGATGCGCGCCACGACGCGAACGACGATGTCCTCCCGCCGCCGCAGCAGCCGGAGCTCTTCCAGGCCGGCGAGGCAGCGCTCGACCAGGTCATCCGGGGTCGGCGTGTCTGCCGGGACGCTGGTCTCCACCGACAGCGTGTGGTGCCCGGGCGGCGCCACGTCGCCGTGGTTGGAGGGGATGCCGACGCGATAGAACGGGTAGCACTCCTCGGGCACGTACAGCCAGTGCTCGCGCCGCGGCGCCGGGCCGCGGACGCCGAGGTTGAGGTTGATCACCGCCACCGCGCGCAGTTGCGCGGCCGCCGCACGCGCCGGCTCGTCGAGGTCGGCCGTCATCGCCGCCAGGTGCGACAGCGGTGCGGTGGCGACCAGCGTGTCCCAGGCGACGCGCTCGCCCGACGCCAGCTCGAGCGTCCGCCCGGCCAGCGAGAGCCGCACCGCCTCCGCGCCGAGCCGCACGTCGCTGGCGTGCGCCGCCAGCGCCTCGGCGAGCGCCTGGATACCGCCGCGGCGCGGGTAGAGGAACGTGGCGTTGTATCCGACTGGTCGCCGGTACAGCCCGAAAGCCCCGTCGATCACGTCGGCGAGCGCCGGCCGCGGTACGTAGCGGCCGACCCACTCGGTGGTCAGCTCGGCCGGGTCGGTGCAGTACAGCTTGCGGTTGTACGGGAGGAAGAAGTGCTTCGCAAATCCCGCCCCGAAGCGCGTCATCACCCAGTCCGCGAAGCTCCCCGGGTCGTCGACCGCCGGGCCGGCGAGCTGCGCCTCGACGAAGCCGAGAAGGCAGTCGCGCCGCACCTCCGGCGGCAGCCGGTACGTCTGGATCTGAATCGGGTACGGCGTCACCTTATCGGCCAGCGCGATCGCCGCGCGGCGGCGGTGGCGGCGCAGGGCTCGGCGCACGCCGAGCGCCGCGAGCAGAGCGTTGCTCTCCTCGCGCGCGAGGTGCAGCAGATGGCCGGTGAGGTCGAAGTGAAAGGAGTCTCGCGTGAGCGTTCGGCAGGCGCCGCCGACGCTCTCACCGCGCTCGAGCACCAGTGTGCTGGCGCCGCGCAGGGCCAGGTGGTACGCCGCCGATAGCCCGGTGAGGCCGGCGCCAAGCACGACGACGCGGCTCACCGCGGCTCCATCGGGATGCGGGCGAGGTAGACCAGCAAGGCGAGCATGGCGGCCGTGAGAATACCCGCGGCGACCAGCGATGCCTGCCACCCCCACAGCACCGCGCTGCCGACGCCGATCGCCGCACCGGCGCCGGTGATCGCGTAGCAGATCGTCACCGCCGGCCGCACCCTGCCGCCGAGCGCGCGGCGCAGGCGGAGCGGGAAGTGGTCCGGGCTGCCGTGCCAGAACGGGCGTCCGGCGCGGGCGCGCAGTACGCTGACATAGGCGGTGTCGGCGAGCGGCACGACGAGGATCAGCGGGGGGGCGAGGAACCCGGCCGGGCTCTGGTCGCTCCAGCGCAGCGCCAGTGCGATCGCGCCGAGCGTGATCCCCGTCGCCAGGCTGCCGGCGTCGCCGAGGTAGATGCGGGCCGGGTGGACGTTGAACACCGCGAACCCGCACAGCGCCCCGGCGAGCGCCAGCGCGGTGGCGGCGAGGGACAGTTGGCCGGTGGTGACCGCCACCACCGCCATGGCCACCGCCGCGATCGCCCCCACTCCGGCCGCCAGGCCGTCCATGATATCGAGCAGGTTGAACGCGTTCGCCACCGCGAGCAGCCACAGTGCGGCGAGCGGCCAGCGCAGCGGCGGCGGCACCTCGGCGAGCTCGATCACCGCCCCCGAGCGCAGCAGAGCGAACACCGCGACGCCCAGTCCGGCGAGCTTGGCGGCCGGCGTCAGCACGCCGAAGTCGTCGACCAGCCCGACCAGCAGCGTCAGCGTGCCGGCGAGCAGCAGGCCCAGCAGCATGTGGTCGAACGGCAGCACAACGCCGAGGCCGATCAGGTAGGCGAGAAAGACCGCCAGCCCGCCCAGGTACGGCACCGGCGCCGCCTGTTGCTTGAGGTTGCCGTCCGGGCTGTCGACAATCCCGAAGCGCAGTGCCGCCTGCCGCGCCACCGGCGTGAAGTACAGCCCAAGCAGGAACGACAGGGCGAACACCAGCGGCAGCAGCAGCATGCTCACGGCAACTCCGAGAGCCGGCGCCGCTGCCCGGGCCGACGGCGCTGGCGCCAGGCGAGGCGCAGCCGCGGCAGCTCGCGGGCGAGCGCCGGAAGCGCCCGGGGGCGCAGCGCGACGACGAGGGCGACCATGGCGGCGTCCGCCGGCAACAGTACGGGCAGGCGGAGGAGGAAATCAACCGCGTGCAGGTTGCGCAGCAGCGTCGCCCAGCGGTTGACGAGGATGCAGGCGGCGACCTGAGGTGGCCGCCGCAGCGTCAGCCGCCCACGGCCGGGCGCGGCGGTGGCGCCGCGACGGTGCACGGCGACCGCGGCCGGCTCGTAGCGCACCTGCCACCCGGCGTTGGTCACCCGCCAGCCGAGGTCGAGGTCCTCCCAGAAGGCGAAGAACTCGACGGGGAACACCGCGCCGTCGATCGCGGCGGCCGCGAGCGCTTGCCGCCGGTACACCATGGCGGCGCCGCAGGCGGCGAGCACGGCGGCGGCCGCGAGGAAAGCTCCCGGGGCCGGCTCGCCATAGCCGCGGTCACGCACGCGCAGCAGCACGGGCGTCAGCACCTGGCCGCACGAGTCGAGCGTGTCCCCGCCAGGCCGCACCAGCCGCGGCGCGACGCCGCCGACCGCCAGGTCGCCCGCCAGCACCGCGAGGCAGCGCGCGAACATCTCCGGCTCGGCGAAGCAGTCGGGGTTGAGGAAGCCCACGGCCTCGACGTCGTTCGCGACGGCGGCCAGGCCGGCGGCGCACCCGCCGGCGTAGCCGCGGTTCTCCGCGAGGGCGACGCCAAACACGCCAGGCGGGGGCGTCTCGGCGAGCTGCCGGCTGCCGTCGGTCGACAGGCAGTCGACGAGCACGACGTCCAGCGGCACGGTCTGCGCCGCCAGCGCCGCCAGGCAGCGCGCGACGTCGTCGCCGCCGTTGTGGTTGACCACCACCGCGGCTGCCTTCATCGCTGCGCCACCTCGCGCCACAGCTCGACGTGCCGCCTGGCGCACTCCTTCCAGGTGAACCGTGCGGCCAGCCGTGGGCCGGCGACCCGCAGCGCCGCGGCGCGCTCGGGGATGTCGAGCACCCGCCGGCACGCGGCCGCCAGCGCCCCGGCGTCGCCGCTCGCGAACGCCTCCACCGCCGCGGAGAAGTGTTCGCGGTGAACCGCAATGTCCGAGGCGACCACCGTCGCCGAGCACGCCAGCGCCTCGAGCACCGGCAGGTCGAACCCCTCGCCGCGCGATGGCGCCAGCACGGCCGCCGCGGCCGCGTACAGCGCCGCCAGCGCAGTGTCGTCGACCCGGCCAGTCAGGCGCACCCACGGCGGTGGTGCCGCCAGCGCGGTCACCGGCACACGCGGCTCGCCGACCACCACCAGCTCGAGGTCGCGGCCCTCGCCGCGCAGAGCCGCCGTCGCGGCGACGGCGAGGTCGACCCCGCGGCGCGGCTCGAGCGAGCCGACCTGCAGGAGGAACGGCACCCGCAGCCCGAGCCGGGCCGTGACCTCGCCGACCCCGGCCGGACCCGGTGGAGCGAACCGGGCGGGGTCGAGGCCATACGGGATCACGCGGATGCGCTCGCGAGGGATGGCGCACTGCGCGGCGATCGTCTCGGCCGCCGCGTCTCCAGAGGCGATTACCGCGGCGGCGCGCCGCGCACCGCGCGGCAGCAGTCGCCGGATCGGGCTGGCCCAGGCGCGCCGGAACCACTCCGGGTGCTCGAGGACGAGCACGTCATGAATCGCCACCGTGTAGGGACAGCGCGGGAACAACGGCGGGTAGTAGAAGGGGAAGTGGAACACAGCCCAACCGCGCGTCGTCGCGCGCTGCAGGTCCCACAGCACCCAGGGCAGGGTGCGACGCGGCCGCTTCGGCTGCACGATCTCGACCTCGAGGCCGATCGCGCCAAGCTCGTCCAGGCCCTGCAGCAGGCCCTCGACGTAGCGCGCCACACCGGCGCGCGGCGGCATCAGGCTCTTGCCGTCGACGCCGACGCGCACGGGGCCGCGGTGCTCTCCGGCGGGCAAGCCTGTGGCATCATCGCGCCGGTGCTCGTCGGCTTCGATGCCCGTGCCGCCTTCCTCGACCCCCTGCGGGGTTTCGGGCGGGTCGCCCGCTGCCTCGCGGAGGCCCTGCTCCGCGAGCTCCCCGGCGAGGTGGTGCTGTTCGTTCCCCACGGCAGTGCGATCCCGCCACCATGGTACCCGCTCGCGGCCGCCGTCGTGGAGCTGCGCCGCCCGCGTCGTGCCGCGTTCCTCGTCGACGGCCCGGCGTGGCGCTGGACGCTGCGCCGTCACCGCGTCGACGTGCTGCACATCCCGGCGTGGGGGGTGCCGCCCGGCCTGCGCTTGCCGGTGGTCGCCACCGGCTACGACGCGACGCCGCTGCGCTTTCCCTCGCCGCCGCAGTGGTGGCCGCGGCGGCGGGCGGTGATGGCGTTGCGCTCCCTGCGCCGGGCCACCGCGGTGCACGCGATCTCGGCGCACGCCGGCGCCGAGCTGGTGACCCACGCCGGGCTGGACCCGGTACGCATCCACGTCGTTCACCTGGGCGCCGGCGCGCCGTTCACACCGCGGCCCCAGCCGGCGGCGCCGCACCACCTGCTGTTCGTCGGCGGCCTCGACCCGCACAAGAACGTCGCCCTGCTCGCCGCGATGCTCGACCTCCCCGGTGCCGGCCGCCTGCCGCCGCTGGTGGTCGCCGCGCCGTCGGCGCCCGCCTCGGGGCTGTTCGCCGCCGCCATCTCCGACGGGCGGGTGCGCTTTGCCACCGCGCGCTCGGACGCCGAGCTCGCCGAGTTGTACCGCGGCGCCGTCGCCCTGCTGCTGCCGTCGCGCAATGAGGGGTTCGGGCTGCCGGCGGTGGAGGCGATGGCGTGTGGCTGCCCGGTCGTCGCCGCCGACGCCGGCGCCCTCCCCGAGGTGTGCGCGGGCGCCGCCGTGCTGCTCTCCCCGGACGACGCGGCGGCGTGGTGCCAGGCCGCCGTGCGGCTCAGTGCGAGCGGTGAGCACCGCCGGGCACTGGTCGCCGCCGGTCTGGCGCGGGCTGCTGAGCTGACCTGGGAGCGGACGGCGCGCGGGCTCGTCGCGGTCTATCGGGCCGCGATCCGCGCCTTCAGCAGCCGCAACTGAGCGCGCAGGGCGACGTCACGCGCCGCCACTACCGCGCCCCAGTTGCCCGGGAACGCCGCGAACGGGTTGGCCCGGGCGCGGGCGGCGTAGAGCTCGAGGAAGTTGTCGGCCCACGACTTCTCGCGGTCGAGGAGGCGCCCGGAGCGGTACTCCACCTCCGGCAGGTCGTCGATGTGGGGCGGTACCTCGCTGGCCAGCGCCCTAACTTCGCGGGGGCCGAGCAGCAGCATCGCCGCGAGGTCGGCCGGTACCCGGACGCCCGCCTCCGCCAGCGTCTCGCGCAGCGCCGGATCGTCGAGATCCTCCCAGCGCAGCCGCAGCGGCCCGGGCGCGGTGGTACCGGTGACCACCGTGAACTCGTTGAGCACCACCGGGTCGTACCAGATCGCGGTGCTCGCAAAGACGTCGGAGAAGGCGCGCACGATCCCGAGGTACGACTCGGTCGATAGCGAGTACATCGGCAGCCACATCGAGACGACCCCGTCCGGCGAGAGGCGGCGGCGGCACAGCTCGAAGTACTCGCGCGTGTACAGCGCGGAGTTGCCGGCGTAGACGGGATGAATCGAGTCGGAGAGGATCGCGTCGAAGCGCTCGTTCATCGCCAGCAGGGCGTTGCGGCCGTCGTTGAGCACGACGCGGACGCGCGGGTCGGCGAGCACGCCGTGATTGAGCACGGCGAAGACGCTGCCGGACACCTGGAGCACCTCCGGCGAGATCTCGGCGATGACGATCTGCGTCACCGGGTGCTGCGCCACCGCCCAGGCGGTGCCGCCGGAGCCGAAACCGATGTGCAGCACTCGCCGCGGGTTCGGGGAGAGGAGGAGCGGCAGATGACCCTGCAGCCGCTGGATCGCGCGCAGCTCCGGCGAGGTCCCGGCGACGTTGACGCCGTTGAGCTCGAGTGAGCGCCAGGTGCCTCGGCTGTCGTCGATACGGCGCACCACCACAGTCGCCGAGGCGCTCTCGCGGATCGTCTCGACTGTGCCCTCCGCCACCACCGCCGCCCCCCGCAGAACCGCGCCGCCGGGCGTGAGCACGGCGACCGCCAGCACGGCCGGCACCGCCGCGCCTGCGAGAGCGCGGGCTGCGCCCCCGCGGGCGAGCAGCAGCCCGGCCACGCCTCCGGCGAGGCCGAGCAGGAGAAGGGTGTTCTGGCTGCCGACCGCCGGCACCAGCAACAGCGGTCCGACGATCGCCCCGACGATGCCACCGAGCGTGTTGGCCGCGCCGACGGCACCGGTGCGCGCCGCGGGCGCCCCGCGCCCGGGGAAGGCCGCCACCGCGAGCGGGTAGCTGGCGCCGAACAGCAGCGTCGGCGGCAGCAGGACGGCGGCGACCCCGAGCGCCAGGCTGCCCTGGAGCCCGGCGAACGAGATCGGCTTGAGAGTGACCGCAAGCCACGCCAGCACGTCGCCGAAGCGCGCGAACACCGGAACCTGCAGTGCGAGCACGACCCCGAGCAGGCCCTGGCACGCCGCCAGAGCGTTGCCCGCGTCGCGGCTCCACCAGCGGACCACCGCGGCACCGATGGCGATGCCGGCGAGGTACACCGCCAGGATGACCGCGAACGCGTACACCCGCGAGCCGAGGTGGAGGAGCAGGATCCGCGTCCACACCATCTCGCAGGCCAGCGCCACGAAGCCGAACAGCGCCGGGAAGAGCAGCCACGCCCGCGCCGTGCCGGCGGCGAGCGCGGCGCTCGGCGTCAGCGCCGGCCGCGCGACCGAGCCTTCGGCGAGCCACGCCGCCGCCGCCACCAGCATCCCGAGCAGCGCCGCCAGCGTCAGTGTCCCCCGCTCGCCCAGCAACGGCAGCCCGAGGAAACCGGCCAGCGCCACGCCGGCAACCGCGCCGAGCGTGTTCGCCGCGTACAGGCGTCCGACGCGGCGCGCCAACGTCGAGTCCCTGCCAATGCGCTCGACGAGCAGCGGCAGCGTGGCCCCCATCGCCACCGTAGGGACGGCAAGGAACCCCCAGGAGAGAAGGAAACGGCCGGCAAGCGGCAGCCCCCACCCGGAGAGCGGCTCCGCACCGAGGTGGGCCGCCAGGCGGCTGAGCACGGCGAGCGCCGGCGCGGTCGCCAGCGCAGCCGCAGCCGCCAGCGCCTCGGCGACGCCGTAGAGGCGCAGGTGGGCGCGGATGCGATCGGCGAAGCGGGCCACCAGCGCATTGCCCAGCGCCATACCGCCCATGTACGCCGCGACCACGGCCACGGTGGCCCACAGCGAGGCGCCGACGACGAGGCCGAGAGCGCGCACCCACACCACCTCGTAGGCGAGCGCCACGGCGCCGGACAGGAAGAAGAGGATCGTTACGAAGACCGCCATGCCACCCCCAGCAGCGCGAGCAGCGAGATCAGGGAGAGCGCCGCCGCGATTCCGATCCCCGGCGGACGATAGCGCGCCGCGACCCGGTGGTCGCCGGCCGGCACCGGGATACCCTGGAGGATTCCGGCGCCGCGCCGCGCCGCCGCCGGCGCGCCGTCGACCGTGAAGCGCCAGCCGGGGTCGGGCGCCGATAGCCACAGCAGCAGCCCGCCGCCCCTGCCGACCTCGACGCGCCACAGTCGCTCGTCGCCCAGCCCCGAGCGGGCCAGCACGGACCCGTACGCCGGCAAGCGCTCGCCCGGTTGCGGCATGCGGCTGGTCACGAGCACCTCGGGCCAGGCGGCCGGGTTGGCGAGGACGTGCACCGGCCCGTCGCGGCACACCTCCGGGAACGAGGCGATGGCATGCTGCGTGACGATCCGGTCGGCGGCCAGCGCGTCCAGCCACCAGCGCCCGACCGGGCCCCGGTCGGCCTCGGCGAGGTGCGCCGCGAGGGCGCGCGAGCGCAGCGGCGCAAACGTTCTCGCCATCGCCCGCCCGTCGAGCAGGGCCGTGTACCCCCAACCGAGGTCGAACGCCAGTTGCTCGCCGCCCCGCGCGACCGCCGCCACCTGATCGAGCGACGGCTGCACCGAGAAGACGCGGCCGGCCGCCCGCTGCGCGATCAGGCAGGCGGGCACCGGGTTGGTCGGCACCCGCGTCGGGTGCAGCGCCGGCACGTCGTAGGCCGCCAGCGCCACGGCGCCGAGCACCGCGGCGATGCCGCCAGCCACGCCGCCGACGAGGGCGACCGCGGCGGTCGTCGCCTGCGCGAGGACCGCCGGCCACGGTGCGCCCGCCAGCAGGCCCACAGCCGCGACGGACCCACCGGCCGCTGCTCCCACCCACAGCGGCGCCTTGCCCTTCGCGGCCACCGCCGCGCCGGCCGGTACCAGGACGACCACCGCGACGAACAAAAGCCGCGCCGGGTAGCGCAGCAGGCCGAGGGTGAGCAGCGCCCACGCGTCGGCGCCCCAGCCGACCCCGGCGAGCACGCTCGCCGCCGTCAGCGCGAGCCCCCAGATCGCCAGCCGCCGCCCCGCCGACCCGCGCTCGAGCAGTGCCCAGATCCCCAGCAGGAGCCCCCAGGCAGGGATCGCCAGGGCGCTGACGAACCGGTCCGGCCGCAGTGGCAGCGGCGCGCCCGGAGCCAGCAGCGCCGGCAGCTCCCGTGGCAGCAGGGCGCCGGCGGCGACCTCGGCGACCTCGCCGCCCGCGCCCCGGTCGCCGCCGGCAGCCCACGCTGCGAACGGCACGAGCTGAACGGCGATGAGGCCGACGCCGAGGAACAGGCCGAGCGCGGTGCGGCGCCGCGGCGCCAGGGTGAACGCGATCAGCGCCCCGAGTGCCGCCAACTGCGGCTCGCCCGCGAGATAGCCGGCGGCGAGCGACACCGCGAGCCAGCCGGTGGCGTCGGCCAGTGCCGCCCACAGCAGGAGCGGGAGCCACGCCAGCGTGTCGAGGTTGTTGAGAACGCCGGCGGCGGTGACGACCGGGCCGGACAGGACGACCCCCCAGCCGGCGGCCAGCATCAGCCACGGTGTCGCGCCAAGGCGGGCGGCCAGCAGAGCGCACCCCGCTCCGAGCAGCGCCAGGTGAAGGCCGATCTCGACACCGACCGCCTGGCGTCCGGGGAGCAGCGCTGCCAGCCAGGCGGGCGGGTAGAGCAGCCCGGTCTGCGGGTTGGCGAAATACGGCTCCCCGCACCCGGCGTCGGCGTTCCAGAACGGCGCCCGCTGCTGCCGCAACACCTCGGCGGTACGCTCGCGCAGCGGCACGAAGTAGGTCGGCACGTCCCGCGGCGACGGGCACCAGCCGGCCAACGCCGCCGCGATCACCAGGCAGCCGGGGAGAGTGGCGAGCGCCGTCGCCAGGGAGCGCCTCACCGGCCCACCCCGCAGCGGAGGCGAAGACGCTCCAGGGTCCGGTGGTCGACCCGCACCATCGCCCGCTCGTAGTCGCTCACCAGCACCCTCCCGCGCGCCAGCGCCAGCGCCCCCTCGGCGCGGCCGAGCGCCTGGCGCGCCGCCGTCACCTCGCCGCCGTCGAGGTCCAGCAAGACCAGCTCGATCCACGCGGGCGCGCAGTTGGGCTCGAGCGCGACCGCGGTCCGCAAAGCGCTTCCGGCCGCCGCCCCCTCGCCGAGCACGCGCCGTGCCCGGCCTTCGCCAAGCGCCGCCCAGACGTCGAGCGGGTTCACCCGGCGAGCGGCCGTGAAGGCGTCGGCGGCGGCTCCCGCCAACCTCGCGTCGCCGCCCTGCAGCGCGCGCTCCAGCCGCACCTCGCCGAGCAGCGACACTCCTTTTGACCACCGCGGACGCAGCGTCGCCGCGCGCCACGCCTGCACTTCGGCGTCGGCGAGCGCGGCGGCGCCCGCCCGGCCGCTCGCCAGCGCGGTCTCCGCCGCTACCGCACAGCCTGCCGCGGTCGCGGGGCGCTCCGCCGGTGCGCCGAGCGCCACGACCACCGCCGAGGCGACCGCCAGCGCGCCGACGGCCGCCTGCGGATGCGACGCCACCAGCCGCAGGCCGCGGCGGCGCGGCAGCGCGCCGGCGATCGCCACGGTGGCCGTCCACGCCACCGCCGGAAGCGGCAGTTGCGTGTGCATCGCCGAAGTCACCGCGACCGCCAGGCACGGCGCCAGCGCTAGCGGCCGCGTCCCCGCCGAGCGCGCCACGGCGGCGATCATTCCGGCGCCGAGCAGTAGGCCGGGAAGGCCGAGCGTCGCCGCGAGTTGCAGCAGGTCGCTCTCCGCCAGCGATGGCACCCGGTGGTAGCGGGCGAGCTCGCCCTCCCGCGCGAAGTTGTGCGGCATCGCCGCATCCGCATACCCGGACGGCCCGCACCCGAGCGGCATCTCGGCCGCCGCCGTACGAGCTGCAACCAGCCAGATGCGCGCGCGCTCGAAGCGCAGGGGATCGCGGTCCGTGGCCAGCCGCCAGGCGAGCCCGAGCGCCGCGACGGCGATCAGCGCGGCAAGCGCGACGCGCAGCGCACGCTGTGCCGACGCCAGCACGAGAAGAGTGCCGACGACCGCCGCGGCGAGCATCGCGGCGCGCGACGCCGAGGCGACGATGCCGGCGATCAGCAGGCCGGCGACGCCGAGGCGGAGCGCCGGGCGGACGACCAGCGCCGGCGCCAGCGACAGCGCGATCACCACCACGGTTGCCGCGACGTTGGGGTTCTCGAACGGCCCGGCCGGCCGGCCGTCGCCGACCACGCGCTCGAGAAGCATCCAGACCGCCGCGATGGCGCCGGCGAGCACGACGCCGACCCGTCCCCACGCGGCCGGGCGCGGCGCCGACACCAGCACGGCGAGAGCCACCGCAACCGCGCCGACAGCGACGAAACGCGCCGCCGCGCCAGGATCGACCGGACGCAACGCCGCCGCCACCGCCGTCCAGCCGACCAGCGCCACCAGCCAGACTGCCGGCCGGGAGACCCGCACGCCTCGCGGCAGGAGGGCAACCGCGAGCGCAGCGAGCACGGTTACCGTCACTGCGACTGCCGCAGGCGACGGGAAGACCCCGTTCGACGCCGCGACCCAGACGGCGACGGTCGGCGCCAGCAACGCCGGGAGGAACTTCACGAGGCGCCGCGACACGAGGCCTCCAGGATGCCCAGCTCACCACGCCAGGGGGCGCGCCGCCGCGCCTCGCGCGCCCACGCCAGAGCCTCGCCCCGCTGCCCGGCGGCGAGCAGCAGCCGCGCCCGCATCTCGGCCCACGCCGCCGAGACCGGCAGCACCCAGGCGCGCCGCGCCAGCTCGCCATCGATCGCCGCGACCCGCGCGTCGCCGGTCGCGAGGGCCGCGCTCGCCGCCGCGAGCACCGGGCGCAGCGACCACGGCGCCCAGCGCGCCGCCTGCTGCGCCGCGGTCACTGCCGGCTGCGGCGGTGAGGCGTACGCAACCCCGAGGAGCACTTCCGATCGCCACGCGGCGGCCGAGAGGATCACCGCGCCTCCGAGCACCGGGACGAGCAGCCACGACGGCAGCGGCCGCTCGGGCGGCCGCGCCACCCGCGCCGCCAGCGCGCCCGCGAGGACAGCCCACGGCAGCACGACCTCGGGTGCGTAGGCGGAGAAGTCGAACACGTTGTGGAGCGGCAGCACCGCCACCGCGAGCGCGAGCGGCAGATGCTCGTGGCGGCCGGCGCGCAGGAGGCGGACGAGCGCGACCACACCCGCGACCAGCAGCCCCGCTCCGGCCAGCCCGAGCTCGGCTGCCAGTTGGAGGTATGAGTTGTGCGCGTACGGAGTGATGTTGGCCGCCCCGGTGGGCGCCAGCAAACCGGCCTGACCGATGCCGCCGAGACCGACGCCGAGCAGCGGATGCTGGACCAGCACCCAGGCGGTCGTCTGCCAGTTGATCCAGCGCAGCCGCACCGGCTCGAGGCGCCCGAGGTCGGTGCGCAGCAGCAGCGTGGCGACCGCAAGCGCCGCGAGCACGGCGCCGCCGGCGGCCAGCAGTTGCCAGCGCGGACGCCGGGCGGCGATCGCCGCGGCCGCCACCGCCGCCGCGACGAGGACGGCGGCCAGCGACCGGCTCATCACCACGCCGGTGGCGCAGGCGAGCAGCGCCATGCCCCACGCCGCCCGCCGCCAACCACGCTCGCGAGCGAGCCGCCCCCACAAGAGCGGCGCCGCCATCACCAGCAGCGCGGCGAAGTGCCCGGGAAGCGCCGCGGTACCGCTCGCCCGGCCGATCGCGAGGCGTTGCGCGGCGTGCTCGCGCAGTTCCGGCGCAATCGAGGAGACTGCCGCCTGCGCGTGCTCCAGGCCCCCCGTGACCTGGGCGACAGCCACCGCGACCGTGGCCGCGATACCGAGCGCCAGCACAGCGACCGCGCCGTCGTCCGGTCTCGCCCGGCGCGCGAGGGCGAACAACGCGGCCGCGAGCACGATGATCAGCGTTTGGCGGAACGCCAGCTCGTGATCGAGCGCTACCGTCCAGGCGATCGCGAGGACGAGGACCCCGCCGACCGCCCATCCGGGGGAGATCAGCCGCCGCTCTTCCGGCCGCAACGCGAGCGTCGCGAGCAGGACGGCGACGGCGAGGGCGGTCAGGCACCCCGCATAGCGGGCGGCGCCCCATACCGCTGCGATGCTGGCGCCCACCACGAGCCACGTCAGCCGGCGATTCGCCACGGCCGGCAGTGTAGCGAAGGTGGGGCTGCCTGTCCGCCGTGCGAGCGCGGCAGTATCATCCGGCCCGGTGCTGACCACGCTCATCCTCTTCCTCGTGCTGCTCGTGCCGATTTGCGCGTTCACCCCGGGTTTCGCCCTCTTGAGACACTCGCCGTGGCGACCGCTCGAGAAGCTGTGCGCCGCGGTGGCGCTCTCGCTGGTGATCGTGTTCCTGGTCGCCTTCGCTGGGTTCGTGGCCGGCGCCGGCCCGGGGCTGGCGTGGCTGACCTCGCTGGTCTGCGTGTTGCTCGGCGGCGCTACGTACCGCGACGCGCGGGCGCTGCTGCACGACCGGACGGTGCGCCGCGCCCTCCTCGGGCTGGCCGCCCTGGTGGCGTGGTCGGGAGCGCTGCTGCTGCTGCTCCGCCACTACTCGGGCGGCACCTGGTACGGCGACTGGCTGGAGCACTTCGAGCGGGCGCGCTTCTTCTTGCACCGCCTGCCGCTCGACGCGGTCATCTTCGGCGGCTACCAGGTACCGGCCCGGCCGCCGATGGAGAACGTGCTCGTCGCCTTCTTCCTGGCGCAGAGCGCGGACCTCTTCGAGCTGTTCCAGGTGGTCGCGCTGCTGCTCGGTTCCCTCGTCCTGCTGCCCTGCCTGCTGGTGGCTCGTGAGCTCGGCCGCGGGGCGGCGCGCGGTACCGCGGTGCTCGTCGCCCTGCTGGCGCTCAACCCGGTATTCGTGCAGCACGTCACCTACCCGTGGACCAAGCTGCTCGCCGACTTCTTCGTCCTGCTGGCGATCGCCTTCTACCTGCGCGGATGGCGGCGGGGCGACAACGGCCGCATCATCGCCGCGTTCGCGGCGCTCGCCGCCGGGACGCTCGTGCACTACTCCGCCGGGCCGTACCTGGTGCTGGTCGCGGCGCACTACCTCGTGGCGGTGCTGCCGCGTCGCCCCCACCGCGCCCGCGAGCTGGCGACGGTGACCGGTGTCGGCGCGCTCGTGCTGCTGCCGTGGACCGCCTGGTCGCTGGCCACTTACGGCGTCACCGCGACGTTCGCCTCGAACACCACGGTGACCGACGCGGCGCGATTTACGCTCCTGGGCAACGCGACGAAGATCGTCCTCAACCTCCGCGACACTCTGCTGCCGCATTTCCTCCGCGGCGCCGGGCTCGGCTATTTCGACCAGACCAACCTGGTCGGGCTGACCCGCGACTTCTGCTTCCTCGCCTACCAGGGATGCCTGCCGCTGGCGATCGGCTTGGTCGGCGGGGTCGTGGCGGCCGTCGTCGCGGCGCGCGGCCTGCTCGGCCGCCAGCGCATCGCCGACCCCGGGACGCGGCGCTTCTGGCTGCTCTTCGTCGGCGCGGGCACGGTGCTCGGAGTCGCGGTCCACGGCCAGCGCGAGTTCTTCGGTCTCACCGCCATCGGCCTGACGCCGATCGTGCTCCTCGGCGTCGCCCTCGTCGCCGTGAGCCTGCCGGGGCTCCCCCGCCCGCTGCGCTGGGCGGTCGTCGCCGGCACCCTCGTCGACCTCGTCTGCGGGGTGCTGCTGCAGACCGCCGTGGAGAGCGCCGGCGCCTGGCCGGTCGGCGGTCGCCTCGGCGCCGCCGGCGTCTTCGTGCAGGGGCTCTCCCGAGTGGCGATCGCCAACTGGCGAGCCAAGGTCGCGGCCGGCGTCGAGCTGCTCGGTGACCACCTCGGCGCGGCACCGGCGGTGGAGCTGGCTGTGCTCGGCTTCGCCGCCGCGGCGCTCGGCATCCTCGTCGCGACGGCGATCGGGTCGCGCAAGCGGCTACGGCCGCCCCTGTAGGCGCTGGGCGATCGCCCATAGGTACCAGTGCAGGTAATGCGGCAGCCACGTGAGGAGCCGGAAACGGCTGCTACCAGCGGCGCGGTCGCTCCACCGTGTCGGCACCTCGGCGACGCGGCCGCCTGAGAAGTGCGCCTTGACGGTGAGCTCGAGCGCCAGGGAGAACCCCGCAGTGCTCTCGATCGGCGTGCGCGCGAGGAAATCGCGCCGGTACGCCCGGAAGCTGTTGGTCGCGTCGTGAACCGGCAGGCCGGCGAGCGCGTGGAGGCTGGTGCCGGCCAGCCGCGAGAGCGCGCGCTTGAGCAGCGGCCCGCCGCTGTGCTCGCCGCCGGCCATGTAGCGGCTGGCGGCGACGACGTCGGCGCCGCCCTCGGCGAGCGCCACCAGCGGAGCGACCTGGGCGAAATCGTCCGACAAGTCGGCCATCATGACGACCACCACTGGCGCGGCGGCCGCGCGCATCCCGGCTTCGATGGCGTAGCGCACTCCCGGGCCGAGACGGTTACGGACCGGCCGCAGCCCGGCCGGGCGCTCGTCGTCGCGCAGCGCGGCGAGCGCCGGCAGGGTGCTGTCTCCGTCGAAGTCGTAGCAGACCAGGACCTCGTGGCCGGGCGGCAGCCCCACGCGCGCCTGGGCGCACCAGGCGGCGATGTTGCAGCCCTCGTTGTAGACGGGCAGCACCACCGAGTAGCGCGGCGTCCCGGGCGGCGTAACCGGCGGCGGCGCGGCGCCGCTCATATCTGGTTGGCGCGGATCGCTGCCGCGACCCACGGGATGATTTCTTCGAGCGCCTGTGAAAGCGTCGTGGTTGCCTCGAAGCCGAGCAGCCGCCTGGCCTTGCCGACATCGGGGACGCGCCGCTGCACGTCGTAGCGGAACGGCGGGTCGCTGACCCAGCGGAGCTCGCCGCCGGGGTTGATCCTCTCCCAGATCGCCTGCGCCAGCGCGAGGACGGTTGTCGACACGGCGGTCGAGAGGTTGAAATCCTCGTTGACCGCTGCGTCGCTCTCGATGGCGAGGCGGATGCCGCGGGCGAGGTCGCCGCCGTAGGTGTAGTGGCGGATCTGGGTGCCGTCGCCGAGCAGGTGCAGCGGGTCCTGCCCCTTGAGCACCTTCTGCACGAGGTCGGGGACGACATGGCTCATCGCCAGCCGCACGTTGCCGGAGAGCACCTCGGCATCGCGCACGGCGCGCCGCTCGCCGATGCCGATGCAGTTGAACGGCCGGAGGATGGCGTACGGCAGCCGGTATTGCTCCCAGGCTCCCTTGGCGAAGTACTCGCACGCGAGCTTCTGGAAGCCGTAGGTCGAGGACGGCGGCGGGCAGCGCAGTTGCTCGCCCTCCGGGGTCGGGAATACCGTGGCGTTCTCGAACACCATCGATGAGGAGACGACGTTGATCCGCGCCAGATGGCGCTCACGGTGCGCCCAGATCGCCGCGTCGAACGTCGCCGCCTGGATGCGCTCGTTCTCGGCGAGCAGATCGTAGGCGAACGCATGGAACAGCGAGATCCCGCCGATGATCGCGGCGGCGGCGACGAGCTGATCGCAGTCGGTCAGCACCCGCTTGAGCAGGTCGGTGTCCTTGGCGTCACCGTGCACGAACTCGAAGTGCGGGTGGCGGTCGAAGCTGTGGCGTGCCTCGCCGTACTTGGAGAAGTTGTCGACGCCGATCACCTCGTGACCGTGCGCGAGGAGCTCCTCGATGAGGTAGCCGGCGATGAACCCGGCGCTGCCGGTGACAGCGATCCGCACCTCACACCCCGAGGCCGCGGCCGTAGAAGTCCCACACGTCGACGACCGTCGTGCCGTCCGGGAAGGTCAGTCCGGCGTACTCGCGATGCGGCGCCCCGAGCACGATCACGTCCGACCGCGCCAGCAACTGCTCCGCCGTGACGAAGTCCGGCCGCGCGATGTAGACGTCGGAGCAGAGAACCCCTCCGGCCTCGATCTCGAGGATCCGGCGGAGCTTATACGAGAGCGACTGCCGCGGGTCGTCGTTATTGGCCTTGAACGCCATGCCGAGGATGCCGACGGTCAGGCGCCGCAGCGGAAAGCGGCGCTTGAGCAGCCGGACCAGGTGGTTGGGCAGCCCCTCGTTGATCAGCATGGCGGCATGGCCGAGGAAGAAGCTGTTGTTGCTGAAGGCGGCGAGCTGCATCGTGTCCTTGAACAGGCACGGGCCCGCGGTGAACCCGGGTGTGGGCATGTGCGCGAGGCGCGGGTAGTTGTGCGTGATCGCCCGGTGGATGCGGTGGTAGTCGAGACCGTGCTCGCTGGCGATTTGCAGGAACTGGTTGGAGATCGCGAAGTTGATGTAGCGCCAGACGTTGGTGAACAGCTTACCGAGCTCGGCGGCGAGCGGCTCGAGGAAGAGGATCTCGGGCGTGAGGAGGCGGAACAGGGCCGCGGCCTCGCGGCGCGACGCGGTATCGAACGCGCTGACGATTTGCGGGAGCGCGAGGAGCTCGTCCATCGCCTCGCCCTCCGAGATGCGCTCGGGGCAGAACGAGACGTGGAGCCGCTTGCCGGCGGCGGCGAGGAACTCGCGGGTCCACTCGGTAGTGCCGGGGAATACGGTGCTGCGCAGGACGATGTGCTGGCCGTCGCGCAGGCAGTCCACGATGTCGGCGAAGAGCTTCCGGAACAGCGGGAAGTCCGGGTTGAGGTGGTCGTCCACCGGGGTGCCGATGACCACGACCACGAAGCGGCTCGCGGAGATCGCCTGGCGGTCGACGGTCGCAAACAGCGTCTTCCCGAGCACCTCACGGAGCACCGGCTGGGCGCCGCGTTCGAGGAACGGCACCGTCCCGCCCGAGACCGTCTCCACCGCCCGGCGGTCGAGATCGTAGAGGACCACGCGCCGGCCCGCCTGCGCCAGCCGGATGCCGAGCGGCAGGCCGGCCCGCCCCAGCCCGCCGACGATGCACACGTCGAAGGGCGGCTTCGCCGGTCGCGGCCGGCGCTGCCTGGTCTGCTTTCCAGCGCCGACGACTCGGAGGGAGGGCATGGCTGATTATAGGTCGGCGCCGGATCCGCGCGGCTTCCGGGCATGCTCCCGTCGTGCGGTTCCACCAACAAAAAAGCGAGGAGCCTCGCGGCTCCTCGTAAGCGTTGCAGCGTGTGCCGTAGCTAGTTGACCTGCATCCCTTCCGGCCACTGAATGAAAGTGCCGGCGGAGTAGATGATGTCCGACGCGAAGTCGGTCTTCGGGCCGCCCGGGGCGGTGTACGACATGGATGCGTTGCCGTCCTTTGCACCGGACCAGAAGGTGTACGACGCTCCGGTCGCAAGGCCCTCCCAGCGGATCGGGTTGTTCCACCCGTCGCGCGCCGGCAGCTTGCGGAGGAAGGTCGGCGCCAGGTAGGCGCCGAGCGCTGCGTCAACAGGACCGGCGGTCGCGTTCTTCGGGTAGAAGCCGAAGTCCACGGTGTAGGCCTCGACCGCTGTCGCCAGCGTCCGGATGTCACCCATCGTCCGCTTCTGACGCCCGCGGTTGATTGCGTTCAGCAGGTTGGGGATAGCGATGGCGGCAATGATGCCGATGATCGCCACCACGATCAGCAGCTCGATCAGCGTGAAACCTTTTTGTCTCCTCATCGAATTCTCCTTTCGACGCTCTATTGTACAGCAAGCTTCGTGCCAGTCGTCTCGGTGGGCCAGAGCGCCCCGAGTGACGTACGACGTCACTTCATGATACGGAGGATGCCGTGCCACGGCACTCCTCATCGGACCTGCATCCCTTCGGGCCACTGAATGAAGATCCCGTTGGACATGACGATGTCGGCGTCGAAGCTGGTCGTCGGCTTCAGCAGCAACGGCGACTGCTGCGCCCCGTCGCGCGCGAAGCTCCAGATCGTGTAGTCGAGGCCCGAGGCGTAGTAGTGGAGCGGGTGGTTCCAGGCGTCGTCGGTCGGCTTCTTTTTGAGGTAGGTCGGGGACAGGTACGGCAGCAACTGCTCGACCGTGCCGTCGGCGAGCTGCGGCACGAAGACCCAGTCCACGCCGTAGCTGGACACCGCGTTGGCCACCGCGCGCATGTCCGACATCGTGCGCCGCTGCCGCCCCCGCTCGATGGCCTGAGCCAGGTTGGGGATGGCGATGGCCGCAAGGATGCCGATGATCGCGACCACGATCATCAGCTCGACCAGGGTGAAACCGGCTCTGCTTCGATTCGTCACTCTCCCCTTCCAAGCAAGAAGCGTACCCATCCCGGCCGGTCTACACTGGCGGAGGTGAAATCGCGCGAGTCGGCAGTGGCGGCGATCCTCCTCGGCTGCTGGGCGGCCGTCTACCTGCCACCGCTGCTCGCCGGCCGCACCCTGCCGGCGCGCGACGTCGCCGCCACCCAGATCCCGTGGCGAACCGTATGGAGCGAGCAGGTCCGCGCCGGCCACGTGCCGATCTGGGACCCGTACTCCAACCAGGGGCGTCCCCTGCTGGCCAACCCCAACGCGATGGCCGCCTATCCCGGGACGCTGCTCTTCCTGGTGCTCGCTCCGGAGGCCGCGGCCGCATGGCACGTCGCGCTTCACCACCTGCTGCTGCTGCTCGGCTGTTACCTGATCGCCCGGCGCAGCGGAGCATCGGCGACCGCCGCGGCGGTGGCGGCGGCGGCCACGGCGACGGCCGGAGTCGCCTGGTCGTCGATCACCTTCCTCAACACCCAGGCGGCGCTCGCCTGGGCGGCGCTGGCCGTGGCCACCGCGGTGCCGCCGCCCGGCAGGGCGCTGCGCAGATCGTTGCTCGCCGGCGCCGCGCTCGGCCTCGCTCTTCTCGCCGGCGAGCCGGTGGTGGCTGCGCTCGGCGCGCTGGCGTGGACCGCCGTGGTCGCGGTGACATGGCGGCCGCTCCCGGCCGCGGCGGTGCCGGTGGCTGCGGCGGCGGCGTGCGGCGTCGCAGCACCGGTGCTGCTGCCTCTGCTGGCGATCTACCCGGACACCATCAGGGCGGCTCTCGGCGTCGCCCCCGGGGCGCTGGCCGCCGATGCGCTCGCCCCGCGGCGCTGGGTCGAGCTGCTGCTCCCCAGCCTGCTCGGCCGACCTCTCGGCGACGCCGCTACCGGCTTCTGGGCGGCGGCGTCGTTCCCCTGGCAGCGCTACTTCCCGCTCGTCTTCGTCGGCGCGACGCCGCTGCTGGCGCTACCGTTCGCGCGAGGAACCCGCCGCCGCCTCGGCGTCTGGTGGGCGCTCCTGGCGGCCGGCCTGGGGGGCGCCGTCCTGCTCGGCCTCGGCCCGGTCGGCGATGCGGTTGCCGGCCTCCGCGCCGCGGGTGCGGTCCGCTACGCCATCAAGCTGCTGCTCCTGGCAGCGCTCGCGCTGCCTCCCCTGATCGCCGCCGGATACGAGCGGCTGGCCTCGGGTACCGACAGCCGCCGCCGCACGGCTGCCGGCGCCCTGCTCGCCATCGCGGCCCTCGTCGCGGCGATGGCGGCGCTTTCGCCGGCACTGCCGCGCGCCGCCTTGGAACGAGCCTACCCGGCCTCCGCGAGTGCGCTCGGAAATGTCACCAACGGCGAGCTGCGGCGCTGGGCGGTGACGGACGCCGCCGCCTTGGCGCTCCCCGCCGCGACGCTGCTGGCCACCGGTTCGGCGATGCCGCTGATCGCCGCCACACTGGTCGCCAACGTCCTCTCGGCGCGCGGCGTGCTGGAGTTCGATGCGAGCCGCCGCTGGCAGACGCCGCCGGCGCTGCTCGGGGAGCTCCCGGTGCGGGCGACCGTCGCCGCTTTCGCCGCTGCGGCAACCCCCGGGACGCAGGCCGGTAGCCCCGATCTGCAACGCTTCTGGGCCGCGCGCGCCGCCCTGGTACCCGAGTACGGCACCCGCTGGGGACTCACCTACACGCTGACCAGGGGACCGGACGGCCTCGAGCCGCTGCGCCAGGAGCTGCTCGCCGCCGAGGCGGGCCACCTCCAGCCGGAAGAGCGTGCGAGGGTGGCTGCTGCGCTCGGCGCGCAGGCGGTGATCGACGATACGCCGGTTGCCGGCTGGCCGTCGCGCCGTATCGACGGGGTGTGGCTGAGCGAACCCACGGCGACAGCGCCCTTCATGTACCTGGCGCGGCGAGCACTGCCGTGCCAGGGGATCCCGGCGGCGGCGCGGGCGCTCGCCGCAGCCGCCTTCCGGCCGGGAGTCGACGCGGTGGTCGAAGGCGCCGGTGGGGCGGTGGAGCTCGGCGCCGGTCGCGTCACCGCGATCGGCGGCCCGCCGCACCACCGTCGCTACGCCGTCGACCTCTCCGCACCCGGGCTGCTGGTGGTGCAGCAGTCGTTCATGCGCTGCTGGCGGGCGCGCATCGACGGGACGGCGGCGCCGGTTGAGGTCGCCAACGGCGCCGAGATCGGCGTGCGCGTGCCGGCGGGCACGCACACGGTAGAGCTCCTCGTCAATCCCGTGCCGGCGCGTCTCGGGCTGCTCGGCCCACTCCTCGTCGTGCTGGCGCTCGCCTTCACTCGGCGGGCGGAGTCATCACCGGCCCGGCCGGCCGCCAGCGGTGCCGCGGGGCGTAGCAGCCAGGCCACACCACCGGCGCCGTGACCAGGAACGAGCACACCTCGCAGGCGTAGTCGAACGCCATGCCCAGCCGCGTGTGGACGGCGGCGTCCACGAGGTAGCGGCCGGGCGCCAGCTCGAGCGAAGGAAACTCGATGCGCATCTCGCCCCGCCCCGCCAGCTCCTGCGGCTGCCACCCCTCGATGTCGGTGTTGGTGCCGTAGACGTGGGTGCCGTCATCGCGGTGGATGGCGAGGCCGAAGACGAAGTCCTCCTGCGGCTCGCGCGCCGTGTAAGCGATCCTCAGCGTTGCCGGCTCGCCCGAGCGGATCACCTGCACCGGCGCCCCCTCCGCGTCGACCAAGTCGACACTGTCGAGGATGACCGCCTGGTTTCCCCAGCGCTTCGTCGTCGCCTTGGTCGGCCCCTCGCCCGCCTCTTCGGCGGCGACATCGGAGCGGTACCGAGACACCGCCGCGCGCGCCGAGCCGAGGAACACCGGCCGCCCTTCGCGCAGGTAGAGCGCCCGCTGCGCCATCGCCTCGACCAGACCGAGGTCGTGGCTGACCAGCAGGATCGCCGTCCCGTTACGTTGCAGGCCGGTGATGCGGTCGAGGCACTTGTGGGCGAACGCCTCGTCGCCGACCGCGAGGATCTCGTCGACCACGAGCACGTCGGGCTCGGGCGCCACCGCCACCGCGAAACCGAGGCGAACGTACATCCCCGAGGAGTAGGTCTTGACCGGCTGGTCGATGAACGGGCCGATCCCGGAGAACTCGATGATGTCTCCGAGCCGCCCCATCACCTCGGAGCGCGACATCCCGAGCATCATCCCGTTGATGATCGCGTTCTCCCGGCCCGAGATCTCCGGGTGGAAGCCGGCGCCCAGCTCGATCAGCGCGGTCGCCCGTCCCGTCACCTCGACGGTGCCGCTGGTCGGGTGAAGGATTCCGGAGACGAGCTTGAGCAGCGTCGACTTGCCGGAGCCGTTGGGTCCGATCAGCGCGACGGTCTCGCCGCGTGCCACGTCGAGGTCGACGTCGGCGAGGGCGAGGAACCCGTCGGTCGTCGAGCGCGAGCGCCGCCACAGCTCGCCGTGCAGCAGCGCTCCCTTGAGCGAGTTGAGCTTGCCCCGGCGGGTCAGCGACGGGTACCGCTTGCCGGCGCCACGGATGCGCACAGCCGGAGGCGTCGTCATACGGTCTCCGCGATCGAGTCGCGCAGGCGCGAGAAGACGAACGCCCCGAACAGCCAGGAGACGGCGGCGACGACGATCGCCCACCCCCACCAACTCGCCTGCGGCACCCGCCCTTCGACGGCGACGCCGCGGTAGAGAATGATCAGCGGCGTTACCGGGTTGGCAAGGACGATCTGCCGCAACGGCCCCTCGGGCACCGACTCCGGCATGTAGATGATCGGGCTCATGAAGAACAGCAGGTTCAGCAGGTTGTGCAACAGGTCCTTGAGGTCGCGGAAGTGGACCGCGAGGGCGGCGACCGCCAGCGACAGGCCGCCGAAGGTGACCACCCACAGCGCCAGCACCAGCGGCAGCAGCACGACCGTCCACGGGAACGTCATCCGCCCGGCGACCGTGTACGCCACCATCACCGCGAGCAGGATCGGCAGCGCCAGCAGGTGATGGACCAGGTGCGAGGAGACCGTCACCGCCGGGAACACCTCGGGCGGGCAGACGACCTTCTTGAGCAGCGGCCCGTTGTCCGGCAGGACGACGGCGGCGTCGAGCAGGGAGCCGGTCGCGAACAGCCACGGCAGCACGCCGGCAAACAGGAACAGCGGGTACGGCACCGGGCTGGCGATGCGCGCCGGGATCACCAGGGTGAACACGATCGCGTACACCGCGATCAGCAGCAGCGGGTTGACCAGCGACCACACGTAGCCGAGCAGGGTGCCGCGGTAGCGCGCCTTGAGCTCGCGCTCGACCAGCACGGCGATCAGACCGCGCTGCTTGAGGAGCGAGTGGACGATGCCGACGTCGACACGGGTGCCGCTCATGCGCTGCCGCCGTTCGTGCCCGCCGTCGCGCCTTCCTGGCGCGGCGCGGCGGCCCCGGCGCTCTCGAGGTAGGCGTCGTAGTCCTCGACCTTGCCGCCACGGATCCAGTGGCTGCGCGGGTAGTGCTTGATGTTGCCGTAGTCGTCGAACGCCAGGGGTCCGGTCACGCCCCGTTTCTCGCTGAGTCCCTTCATGCGCACCTGCACCTCGCCACTGTTCCGCGTCCGCGGACCCTGGAGGGCATACAGGCATACGAGAGCCGCGTCGTATCCGTGGGCCGCGTAAATGTCCGGCGTCATGTTGTACACGTCGCGGTAGCGGGCCACGAACGTGCGGGTGGGCTCCTGCCGGGACGTCACGTCGAACCCCGAGAGTGGCAGGAAGACACCC
This sequence comes from uncultured Acidobacteriota bacterium, assembly GCA_963725705.1. Taxonomy (GTDB): domain Bacteria; phylum Acidobacteriota; class Thermoanaerobaculia; order Thermoanaerobaculales; family Thermoanaerobaculaceae; genus CAVRZJ01. The sequence goes on from CAVRZJ010000007.1 coordinate 445,504, forward strand.
TCGGCGAGCTGCCCGGCGCGCTGCAGTAGCGACGCAGCGTTGATCGCCGAGGTCGTGCAGATCGTGCCCGCGAAGCCGGTGCTGCGCACGACGTGCAGCGCTTCGATGATCGCGTCGCCGTAGCCGCAGATGTAGACGGCGGCCGGTTGCAGGGTCGCCAGCACCTCGCGCACCTGCCGGTCCCAACCAGGGTCGGCGGTCCGCACCGACCCGACTACCCGTCCGCCCTGGTTCTGGTACTCGCCGACGAACACCGGCAGCAGGCCGCGGCTGTAGGCGTTGTCCTCCTGCACGATGAGAGCCGTGCGCGCATTCCGGGTGATGGCGAGAAGGTCGGCCGCCTTCACCCCTTCGAGGTCGTCCGACGGAAACACGCGGAGGAAGTACATGCTCCGCTTCGCCAGGTCGGGCGCCGAGGCCGACGGCGACAGCAGCACCCGTTCCCACTTCTCGGCGACCGGGATCATGGCGTTCGCCTCGGCCGAGGTGACGCCGCCGATGACGACCAGCGCGCCGTCGTCGTAGACGGCGGCGAGGATGCTCGCCGCCTGCGCCGGATCGGAGGCCGTGTCCCGGTACTCCACCTGCAGCCCTTCGGGCGCCGTCCGTGCGGCGACGGCATCGTCGAAAGCGATCTTGAGACCGCTCTTGATCGCCGCGCCGTAGACGGCCGCCTCCCCCGACTCCGGCAAGACGATCCCGACGAGGAGCCTCCGCGAACAGGCGGTGGCGACCAGCACGCCGAGCAGGGCGACCGCTGCTACAGCGCATCTCACTGCCCTCTCCGGGCGTCGATTGTGCAAGCGCACAACCACTTGTAGCACAGCATCCGACCGGTGGCAAAGGTCAGCTTGCCAGGAGCGGAGGGCTCAACTAAGATTGTCTCGTCATGCTCTTGCGGCGATCGATCCCCGCGATCATCGTCTTGGGTGCTGCTTTCTTCTTGCCCGCGTGCACCGAGGACATGTTCGACGCCGAGAACGACCTCGTCGTCCTCAACGACAGCGCTTGCGACATGGTCGTCTACGTCGACGGCCGCGAGGCGTTCACCGTCAAGGCCGGGTCGGATCGCACCCTCGACGACATCGGCAACGGGCGGCACGTGCTCGAGGCGCTCGACCACCAGGGCAGCCTCGTCGAGCGGCGCAGTGTCGAGCTGGCCGGCGGCGAGGACTACTACTGGATCCTCAACGACTGCTAGGACCTCCGCCCGCGCCCCAGTAGGCAGTAGGCGATATGCGGTAGGCAGTAGCAGGAAGATACTCGATTGGAGGCGGCGCGAAGAGCCGGCGTAGCTAGAGGTCGCCCTTGGTCCTCGCTGCCACCGGGCTCCCTACCGCCTACTGCCTATCGCCTGCTTCTAGAGGAGATCGTCGCGGCCGGCGGCGCGCAGCGCGTCGACCAGCTCCTTGACGCGCTGGCACTGCTCCTTCGGTACCACGAGCACGGCGTCGCGGGTCGCCACCACGACGAGGTCGCGAACGCCCACGGCGCCGACCAGCGGCCCGTCGGAGATGAGGACATTGCCGCCGGTGTCGACGCCGATCACGTCGCCGATGCGCACCTCCGATTCGTCGGGGGCGAGAACCTCGCCCAGCCCCGCCCACGACCCGACGTCCGACCACGAAAACTCCACCGGGACCACCCACACGGTGGACGCCTTCTCCATCACCCCGAAGTCGATCGAGATGCTCGGCAGCCCGCCGTAGTGGCGGGCGACCGCGACCGCCTCGCCGACGACGGCCGCCTCCGCCATCATCGCGTCGAGGCCGGTCGCGAGCTCCGGCAGGTGAGCGCGGATCGCGTCGCAAATCGCCGCCACGCTCCACGCGAACAGGCCGCCGTTCCAGCGGAAGCTGCCTGCGGCGACCATCTGTTCCGCCGCCTCGCGCCGCGGCTTCTCGACGAAGCGGGCGACGCGGAACACGGGGTGCGCATCGACGAGACCGATGCTCTCGCCGAGCTCGAGGTAGCCGTAGCCGGTCTCGGGCCGGGTCGGTCGGATCCCGATGGTGACGAGACCGCCGCGCGCGGAAGCGGTCGCCGCGGCCGCCGCCATCGCCCGCCGGAACGCCGCTCCGTCCGGAACGACGTGATCGGCGGGGATCACCAGCATCACCGCCTCGGGGTGACGCGCGGCGAGGCGCCACGCTACCCAGCCGATACACGCCGCGGTGTCACGGGCGGCCGGTTCCACCAGCACGTTCTCCGCGGGCAGCCCTCCCAAATCGGCGCGCACGGCGTCGGCGACCAGCGCGCCGGTCACCACCAGGGTGCGCTGCACGCCGACCAACGGCAGCATCCGCTCAACCGTCGCGGCGAGCAGCGAGCGGCCGCCGAGGAGCGGCAGCAGTTGCTTCGGCCGCGAGCGTCGCGACAGCGGCCAGAAGCGGGTGCCGGAGCCGCCGGCCATGATCACCCCGAACAACCCGGCGCGGTCAGCGGACGTGCTCACACACCCCCCACAGGTCGCTCACGCGCCGGTAGCCATCGGCGAACGCCCCGGTGCGGTCGATCAGGATTGGCAGCATCCCCGCGCTCTCGGCGCCCCGGTAGTCGTCGAGCGGCGAGTCGCCGACGTGCAGGCACGCCTCGGGTGCTACCGAGAGGCGGCGGGCAGCGCGCAGGAAGATCTCGGGTGCCGGCTTTTCCACACCCTCGAGCGCCGAGACGAGCACCGCGTCGAAGCAGTCCCCCAGCCCGACTCGATCCAGCAGCGCCGGCAGGCGCGAGTCCCAGTTCGACACGACGGCCAGGCGCAATCCCCGCTCGCGGAGCGCGCGCAGCGCTCCGGGTACCTCGGGGAAAACGTGCCACAGCTCCGGATCGGCGAACGCCCTGAACAGCTCGGCCAGCACCGGTTCGGCCGGCGCTGGGTGATCGAGGCCGGCCAGCACGCGGCGGAGAAACTGCCCCCACCAATCCCACTCGCCGCCCTTCAGGTGGTGGTAGCGGTCGAGCCCGCGCGGGTGCTCCTGCGTCATTTCGGCCCACACCCGGCGGAAGATCGGCGCCACCGCCTCAGCGGCGACCGGGGGACCCCAGGCCGATAGCACCCCGGCGTACACTTCCGGCGGCGACGGCCGGCACTCGATCAGCGTACCGCCGACGTCGAGGAGTGCGGCCGCGATGGAATCGCCGTTTCGCATGTGCGGTTGCCTCACCAGTGAGTCCCGAGCGGCGCTATTCTACGCGCAGCCGGACGAACGCGGAGGTGTCATGCCGATCCAGTGCAGCCGATGCGGCAGCGCGGCCGAGCCACTGCCCCAGCCGCCGTTGCCGACCCCGGTCGGCCATGAGATCCAGGCGCGGGTGTGCCCCGCGTGCTGGAAGGAGTGGCTCGGCGTCCAGGTGATGCTGATCAACGAGTACCGCCTCAACCTCATCGACCCGCAGGCGCGCGCCACGCTCCAGGCCCAGATGCGCGAATTCCTCAAGCTCGGGGTACCGCCCACACCGTGACGCCGCTCGCCGACCTGGCGCGCTCGATGTACGGTGCGGCCGTCGCCGCCGTGGCGCCGGCGACCCTGATGCGTCAGGTCGAGTTCCTGCCGGCCGGCGTTTCGTTCGCGGAGGCCGACCTGGTGCCGACCGGCCGGCTCGTCCTGGTCGCGCTCGGCAAGGCGGCGCCCGGCCTGGCCGCGGCGTTCCTGCATCGCTGCGAGCGGGCCCCGCACGACGTCTTCATCCTCGCGCCTGACGATGTCCCGATTCCCGCCGACGTGACGCCGTACGTCCGGTGCGCCAGCCATCCGGCCCCCGATGCCCGCGGAGAGAAGGCTACCCGCGAGCTTCTCGACCTCGTCTCCGGACTGGGCGCCGACGATGGGGTTGCGCTGCTGCTTTCCGGCGGCGCCTCGGCGTTGCTGGCGCTGCCGCTTCCCGGTGTCGACCGCGAGCGTGCGGCTGCGCTCACCGTCCGCCTGCTGGCGAGCGGGGCCCGCATCGACGAGCTCAATACCGTGCGCAAGCACATCTTCGCCGCCGTCGGCGGCCGCCTGGCGGCCGCCTGCCCGGCGCCGATGGTCACCTTCGCCCTCTCCGACGTCCCCGGCGATGACCTCTCCGTCATCGCCAGCGGCCCGGCCGTCGCGGACCCGACGACGTTCGCCGACGCCGCCGCCGTGCTGCGCCGCTACCGGCTCGTCGAGGAGTTCCCCGACATCGCCGGCATCCTGGACGCCGGCGAGCGCGGCGCGATTCCCGAGTCGCCGAAACCGGGAGATGACCGGCTCTCCCGCGCCGCCGCCCGCATCCTCGGCAGCAGCCGGCAGGCGCTCGAGGCGGCCGCCGCGGCCGCTCAGGACGCCGGCTTTGTCGTGCGTCATCTCACCCGCACGCTGCGCGGCGAAGCGCGCGCGGTCGGTGAGACGCTCGGGCTGCTCGCGGGCGCGCTGGCGACCAGCGTGCCAGTGGCGCTCCTCGCCGCCGGAGAGACGACGGTCACCGTGCGCGGCCAGGGGCAGGGCGGGCGCAACCTCGAAGCGGCGCTGGCAGCGGCGTGCGCGCTCGCCGGCGTGCCCGAGCGGTGCATCCTCGCTGCCGGCACCGACGGCGTCGACGGCAGCTCGCCGGCCGCCGGCGCGGTCGTCGACGGCGCCACCCTCGACCGCGCGGCGCTCCGCGGCCGCGACGCCACGCTCGCCCTCGCCACCAACGACTCGTGGGGATTCTTCGCTGGCTCGTCCGAGGCGATCGTCACCGGCCCCAGCGGCACCAACGTGGCGGACCTCGCCTTCGTCCTCGCCGCCGGCGGCCGCACCGACTTCCTCGCCGCCGCTACCGCTGCGGGTCTGCACGTCCCCACCATGCCGATCGGCTGAGAAGGTGAGGGGCCGAGCCTGCCTCCGCCAAGGAGCTGTGGTTCGTGGATCGAGGTTGCGAGCCTTGCGAACCACGAAACACGATCACGAACCAGACCTCGAGCAGGCACGCTGCCCACTACCCAGACACCGCCTTGCCCAGTGATCGCGCCTGCTTCTTCGATGTCGCTACAATCCCCACGATGATCTTGCATCCGCACCCCCCTGGCTGGGTCGCGATCCCGCAGGCGGCTCACGCGATGCTCGCGTTCCAGGTCGCCGCGCACTGGGGCAACCGTATGACATTGCGACCCGGCCCGCGCGCGGAGGTGCTCGCCGCGGTGCTGCTCCACGACGCCGGCTGGGACGGCCGCGAGGAGCCGCCGAGCCTCGGTCCGGAGGGCATCCCGATCGCCTTCGACACCTGGCCCGAGAGCGGGCGCGAGCCGCTGTGGACGGCGGCGGTCGAGCGCGCCGCCTTGCGCGGCCGCTATCCGGAGTACCTGGTGTCGCACCACGTGGCGATGCTCGCAACTCGCCACGGCCACCAGCCGCACGCCGAGTTCCTCGCCGCCGAGGAGCGCCGGCGGGCGGCGCTGCGCGCGGAGCTCGAAGGCGACCCGCGCTACCGGCAGGTGTTTTGCACCGGCGGCGACGACATCAATCGCGCCGTCGTCCGCACCGCCGACGCGATCGCCGTGCACCTCTCGCGCGGCACCGACGAGTGCGCGGCGCTCGCCGACGTGCCCCGCAGCGACGGCCCGGCCACGATCGAGCTGCGGCCGGTCGGCGAGCGCACGTACCGCCTGCGCCCGTGGCCGCTGGCCGGGCGGCGCCTCGAGCTCTCGACGGAGGGCCGCGCCCTCCCGGCCGAGCGCTTTGCGGACGAGGCCGCGCTGCGCCGCGCCTGGGCGTCGGCGCCGCTGCTGCGGCTGACGTGGACGCTGCTGGCCACGGGTGAGCCCGCGGATTGACAGTTCGCGCCAACAAGTGTAGAAAGACGGTCCCGGCAGGCTCGCCTGCCCATGCTCCGCAGTAGCTCAATGGTAGAGCGTTCGGCTGTTAACCGAAATGTTGGGGGTTCGAGTCCCTCCTGCGGAGCCAGATCAAAGCCAGAAAAAGCACCTAGACAGGCAGCAGGAAGCCGAGGTGCTTCGGGAGCCGTTCCCGCGCCGGCTCCGAGGAGAGCCTTGGCAGTGCGGTTGGCCATGGGATAGAACCCGCTTGGCGTTCGCATCTGTCGAGGTTTCGGGCCCCACCAACGAAGAGATCGGTGGCCGCCTCGACCGTGCGGCCGCCGGGAGGCGGCCGATCCGTCTTCTCAGCTTCTCCAGCCTCCTGCCTTGACCAGCGGGGTACACTCAAGAAAAGCGCCCAGAGCTTGAAGCGATCCGGTTGCCGGCCGAACCGCAAGGTCGGGGGGGTTGGTCGGTCGTTCAGGGCCACATGGGGAGGTTGACCATGGCGTCACGGGTGCACAGGAGCAAGCCTGAGTCGGCTGCAGGCCGATTCTCGCCCCGCCGCTCGAGCATCACCGCGGCCCTCTCGGCCGTCCTGCTCGTCTCGCTAGCGGCGTCACGGCTGGAGGCAAAGGCTTTCACGAGCCCCAACTCCCAGTTCGAAGGGCGGGCTTACCAGGGAGCGGTGGGAGACGAGTCGCATCCGCTCGCCAGCGTGACCGTCTCGCTCTACGGCTCCAACAGCCCCCACCCGGCCTCCGGCACGTTCCTGCGGAGCACGACCACGAACGACACGGGGTGGTACGGCCTCGACGTTGGCGACACGAGCTTCGAGTTCTACTTCATCGTCGAGACCAACCCGCGCGACTACACCTCCGTCGGGGCCACAAGCGTGAGCGGCACAGTGCGCACCTCCGACCTCATCGAGTACGCCTACCCACTCAGCGGGAAGACGCTCACCGGAAATAAGTTCTGGGATACTCAGCCAGTCCCGCCGACGCCGACGCCGACCGTAACGCCAACCCCGACCGCCACGCCGACCCCCACGCCCACCCCCACACCGACCCCGACACCGACGGCAACCCCATCCACCACGATCACCCGGACGCTGTGCGCAGTCGCCGACACGTATGTCACCGAGGCCTCGCCCCCCACCAACTACGGCTCGGAGGAGAACCTGATCGTCGGCTTCGGCGGCGGCCAGAACGAGGAGTTCGCCACCCGTGCGTTGGTGCGGTGGGACCTCGGCATCCCTGCGGGGTCGACGGTCGTGAGCGCCGCGTTCCAGCTCGGCATGACGCACGCGAAGGACAGCGGCCAGGTGGAGCTGTCGGTCTTCACGGTGAGCGGCGCGTGGGACGAGAACACGGTCACGTGGGCGACGCAGCCTGCAAACGAGACCACTCCCGAGGCGCAGGTCACGGTGAACCCGGCCGTCCCGCAGACGGTTTCGTGGAACGTCACCGCGCTCGTCCAGCGCTGGGTGGCCGGCACGACCCCGAACAACGGGCTGCTGCTGCGCGGGCCGGAGAGCGCGACCCCGCAATGGAGGAGGACCTTCGAGAGCCGCCACTATCAGTCGACGTGCCCGAGCCTGGTACTCGACGTCGACTCGGCAGGGGCATGGCCGACGCCGACGCCGACCCCGCCGCCCACGCCGACGCCCACCCCAACGCCGCTGTGCACCTATCCCGACGTCGCGGGCGACGACGACTCCGCCGCGGCCGACATCACGCCCTTCACGGACGTCACGGAGTACATCTGCGCGAACGGCGACGAGGACTGGTGGAAGTTCTCGGCGACGAAGAACCAGGGCATCAGGGTAGAGCTCGACGACGTCCCCAACGACTACGGTGTCTACCTTCGCAAGCCCGACGGCTCGGAGGCCGGCCACTCGTGGTTTTCCGGCGAGGCCGACGCCGTCGTCGCGAAGGCGGACAGCAGCGGCACCTGGTACGTGCAGGTGGTCGGGATGGGCGCCTGGGGACTCGATCCCTACACGGTGCGGGTCGAGCTGTGCGGTGCGGCGGACGAGGCCGGCGATTACTTCGCCAGCGCCACCGAGCTCGCCACCGAGATGCAGCAGGGAGGGTTCCTCTGCCCTGCCGGTGACGCGGATTGGTACAAGTTCACCGTCCCGGCGGACCAGACCGTCGACATCACCGCCACGCTGGGGAGCACGCCGTTCGACCGCAGGTTCGCCATCTGGGATCCGAGCGGGCAGCTCCGCGCCTACTCGTCCGGCGGCTCCGCCGGCATCACGCTCGAGGCCACCGCCACCGACGACCCCGGCGACTGGAGGATCGAGATCGCTGGGGTCGCCGACGACTGGGACGCGAGCACGCCCTATTCCCTCCTCGTCTCCCTCGAGACGGATGTCGACCTGACGATCTCGGCCCTCGAGATCGTCCAGTCGCTGGGGGAGGTCGGCTATCCACAGTTGGTTCTCGGCAAGCCCACGATGGTGCGGGCGTACGTCGACATCGGTGAGGCCGCCGGCCCGATCGAGAACGTGGAGGTCAGGCTCTCGGGGTGGAAGAACTGCAAGGGGTGCACCGCACTCAGCGGGTCCCCGCTCTCCGAAACCCTGAGCCTGGTGAAGAAGGAGTCGCTCGAGGAGCAGCGCGCCAGCATCGACAAGAGCTTCAACTTCACTCTCCCCTCCGCGTGGAACTACCAGGGCGACATCTTCCTCGAGGCCGAGGTCAACCCCGAGGAGACCATCTTCGAGTTGACCCACAGCAACAACGATGCCGATCTCACCGCCGCCTTCGTGTGGCGGGCGCCGATCAACATCGCGCTGGTGACGCTCAGGATCGGCGCCAACGAGTCGACCCTCACCAACAACACGGACGTCGCGAAGATGATCGCGTGGTTCAAGGCGGTCATGCCGTTCAACCAGGTCACCTGGTGGAGCTACGCCGACGGCCCCCTGGAGGGTGACTGGGACCTCGCGGCCGGCGGGGACGGCTGCGGCGACGGGTGGAGCGAGCTGCTCGACGACCTCATCGATCTCTACGACAGTTGGGAGAACCGCCCGTCGAACGCCTTCCTCTACGGCGTCATCCCGCCCAACATGGGGACGCTGAAGGCCGGCGGTTGCGGCAGGTTCGGCACGCGGGTCGCGGCGGGCGGCACGTCGGGCGGCACGCTGACGCACGAGATGGGCCACAACATCGGCCTCTACCATGCGCCCTCGGATCGTGACGCTCAGGGCACCGTGAACAATCCTGCCTGCACGGATCCCGGTCTCGAGACCGAGAACAGCGCGTACCCGCAGTACTACGACCCGGACGGCGCCGAGTACCCCCGCGCCTCGATCGGGCTCTTCGGCGTCAACGTGGCCGCGGCCAACTGCTGGGCCAACTCGTGCCAGAACCCGGTCATCCAGAACCCGGCCGACACGACCGACTTCATGTCCTACTGCAATCCCCGGTGGATCTCGCCGTACACCCTCTACAAGTTCCGCACCCTCCCGTCGTTCGCGGCGCGCGCGGCGCGAACGTCCTCCGACGGGGTGCCGCATCTGGTTGCCAGCGGGCGCGTGCGCAGCGGCCAGATCGAGCTGCCACGGCCGTTCTGGATCGCGACCTACCCCGCAAGCGGGCATGACGGGCAGGGAAGCGGGCCGTATGCGATCGAGCTTCAGGATGTCGCGGGGAGTGTGCTGTTCGCACGGCACTTCGACCCGGTCGACCGCTACCACGGCGGCACCCCCGACAACGGCGCGTTTCACGAGATCATGCCGCTTGCCGACGGCGTCGCCCGCGTCGTCTTCCGCCGCGAGGGCGAGGTCGTCCTGCAGGTGACCCCGAGCGCCGGGAAGCCGTCGGTCGCCCTGGAGGCGCCCAACGGCGGCGAAAGCTGGTCCGGCGCGGGGCCCTACGAGATCCGCTGGACCGCCTCCGATCCCGACGGCGACGCGCTCACCGCCAAGCTCGACTACTCGATCGACGCGGGCGCGTCCTGGCGGCCGCTCGCCAGGAATCTCGGGGGTAGCTCCTTCCTCGTAGCAGCATGCTTCGCTCCTGGCGGGGTCCGACGAGGCGCTCGTCCGGGTCACGGTCTCCGACGGGTTCTGGACCGCGTCCGACACCAGCGACGCCACCTTCCACGTTCCCACGAAGGCGCCGATCGCCATCATCTCCTCGCCCCCGCCCGGTGCTCTGCTGAGACAAGGCGCTCCCCTGGTGGCCGAAGGTCTGGCGACGGACCCCGAGGACGGGCCGCTGGGTGGCGCCTCGCTGACCTGGTCGTCGGACGTGTCGGGTACCCTCGGAACGGGCGACAGCGTCATCCTCGACCAGGTTCCCTGCGGCGGGCAGACCATCACGCTCCACGCCGCGGACGGCGATGGGGAGCAAGGCACCGCCAGCGCCTTCGTCACCGCCTGCTGCTTCGACCTCGTCCCGGAGGGGATCTCGTTCGGTGCCCGCGGGGGGCATGGGAGCCTCAGGGTCACCACGGCGGCCGACGTGTGTCCGTGGGAGGCGATCAGCACCGAGAGTTGGCTGCGGATCTCCGGCGACGGCCGGGGCACCGGGAGCGGCACGGTAGAGTACGAGGTGAAGCGCAACATGGATAGCCGGGCGCGCACCGCCGAGATCGCGGTTGGCAACACGACGTTGTCCATCTTTCAGGCGGGAGAGAGGCTAACCGTCCGCCGCGTCCTCCACTGACGCTCCTGGCCATTCAGGGACAGGAGGATCGGCTCGGCGAGACGAGCGCCCAGAGGCCGGCAGATTCGGTCCGGGCTTGCTTCTTGACACGCTCCACCTCCGCCTGTGGAATCGAACGGTTGGCCGTCTTACGGCGGTCTTACGTCCCGCTTACCGCTCGAGTGCCGCCTGTCGCACCGTGCCTTCCATGCGGGCAAGGTAGGCGGCGATCAAACCCACAGCGGGGCCGTCCTTGCCGGTGAGGAGATCGAGGTGGGTGACGTCGGGGACGACGGATGCGTCGATCTCGGTGCCCGGCGTCAGCAGGCGCAGCCCGTCGAACCCCGATATTCTGCGGACGAGGCCGCGGCCGGCGCCGAGACACAGGATCGGGAAGCGGTGCCGGCGGGGACGCAGCTCGGGGATGGCGACGTCCCACGCGGTGAGGTCGAGAACCAGCCGGTACGGCATGAACCACTCGAAGAACCCCGTCTCGGGACGTGCGAACGAGTGCAGCAGCTCGCCGGTCGATGTGGCCTCGTCGCCCTCCTGCCACTCGACGCGGCCGTCGCGCGCGCCCTTGATGCGGAAGCTGATCCGGCCCATCAGCAGGGCGACGGGGTCGATGCCCTCGCGGCCCGTCGCGCGACCCACGCTCACGGCGAACAGCGGCAGCGGCGTGTAGCGCTCGCTGATGCGCCCGAGGGCCGCCGCTTCCACCGACGCCGGCCATGGTGCGGCATCGTCCGGCGCGTCCGCGCGCGGGTCGGCGGCTGCGAGCGCCGCCAGCGCCTCGCCCTCGGCGAGCTGGCGCGGGCCGACGCCGAACACCTCGAAGTACGCCGGCGCACGTCCCGCCTCGAGGTCCTCGAGCCCGGCGACGCGGCGGAAGAGCGTGCGATGGCCCTCGAGGTACTGCGTGCGCGTCACCCGCTCGGAGGAGTCCGGACTGCCGTCGAGCAGCACCAGACCGGCGAGCTTGTCGTCGTGCTCGAGCGCGTAGGCGCCGACGATGCCGGCGCCGATCGAGTGGCCGGCGAGCACGACGGGGCCGCGCTGACGGGCCGCATCGACGATGCGATCGAGGTCACCGAGGTGGGTGGCGAGCCCCCACTCCCGCACGTACGGCGGCACCTGCGGGGCGAGGTCGCGGTAGTACGCCCACGGGTCGGCCGTGGCGAAGCCGCGCCGGTCCTCGAGCCCATTGGCTCGTCGGTCCCACGCCCACACCTGCCACCCGGGTGCGGCGAGCACCAACCGGCGCGCCAGCGCGTCGAACGAGAGCGCACCGAGGCTGAGGCCAGGCACCAGCACGATGGTGCCACGCAGCGCCTGGCTCGCCGGGTAGACGAGTACCCACGAGACATCGTGCTCCGGCCCGGCGGACGTCGGCACGCCGGCGAACTGCCGGTACTCGGGCCTGCCGGCCCAGCGCAGCGGCGCGGCCTCTCCACCGCCGCCGGCGGCGGCGGCGAGGGCGGCGACGAACGCAGTGACCGTGTTGAGACTGGGCATGGCGCTGGTCTCGTCAACCCGCGTGGCCGACCTTCGCTTCCCGCTGTCCGCCGGAGCTGCTGCGCGGAGGTGACACCGCGCGGTGCGTCGGGAAGGCCGGGCGTCTGTGCAGTGTTTCTCTTCTGATGGGCGACGCGGTATGGTCGCCCGACGCTGGGAGAGGGACGATGAACGACGCGGTGTTCAAGCAGCAGCTTTTCGACGCGGATCCGCAGGAGACGAAGGAGTGGGTCGAGTCGCTCGACGCGGTCCTCGCCAGCGAGGGTCCGGAGCGGGCCAAGTTCATTCTGCGCAGGGTCTTGAAGCGAGCTCGCATGCAGCATCTCGGTCTCGAGCTGATTCAGACGCCGTACATCAACACGATCTCACCCGAGCAGGAGGTCCCGTTCCCCGGCGACGAGGAGATGGAGAAGCGGATCCGCCGCATCGTCCGCTGGAACGCGATGGCGATGGTGAGCGGCGCCAACCACCGGTTCCCCGGCATCGGCGGGCACCTCTCCACGTACGCCTCCGCGGCGGCGCTGTACGAGGTCGGGTTCAACCACTTCTTCCGCGGCAAGACCGACGGCAGCGGCGACCAGATCTTCTACCAGGGACATGCCGCTCCGGGGATCTACGCGCGTGCTTTCCTCGAGGGACGTCTCTCCAAGGAGAACCTCGACAACTTCCGCCGTGAGACCACCGGCTCTGGGCTGCCGTCGTACCCGCACCCGCGCGCGCTGCCCGACTTCTGGGAGTTCCCGACGGTGTCGATGGGGCTCGGGCCGCTCAACGCGATCTACCAGGCGCGCTTCAACCGCTACCTGCACAACCGCGGCATCAAGGACACCGCGGAGTCGCGCGTGTGGGCGTTCCTCGGCGACGGCGAGACCGACGAGCCGGAGGCGCTCGGCGCCCTCCACGTCGCCGCCAACGAGGGTCTCGACAACCTGGTGTTCGTCGTCAACTGCAACCTGCAGCGGCTCGACGGCCCGGTGCGCGGCAACGGCAAGATCATCCAGGAGCTCGAGGCGGTGTTCCGCGGCTCCGGGTGGAACGTCATCAAGGTGATCCTCGGCCGCGAGTGGGACGACTTGCTGCGCCGCGACGAGCACGGCTTGCTGCTCGACCGCCTCAACGGCATCGTCGACGGGTGGTGGCAGCGCTACCACGTCGAGGGCGGCGCGTTCATGCGCTCCCACTTCTTCGGCAGCGACCCGCGCCTGGCCAAGCTGGTCGCGCACCTCTCCGACTTCGACATCTGGAACCTGAAGTTCGGCGGCCACGACTACCATAAGGTGTTCTCCGCCTATACCAAAGCGCTCGAGCGCGATGGTCGACCGACCGCGATCCTCGTCAAGACGGTCAAGGGGTGGGCGCTCGGCAAGGACTTCGAGGGGCGCTACACCACCCACCAGCTCAAGAAGCTCGACGTGGCGCAGCTCAAGGCGTTTCGCGACGTGCTCCACTTGCCGATCCCGGACGCCGAGCTGGAGGACGCCGAGCCGCCGTATTTCCACCCCGGCATGGACAGCCCGGAGGTGCAGTACCTGATCGAGCGGCGGCGCTCACTCGGCGGCACGCTGCCGCAGCGCCGCTCCCAGGTTGTCGTGCCCGAGATGCCGGCCGCCGACGCCTTCGCCGACTTTCTCGCCGGCACCGGCGCGGAGCGCGAGGTGTCGACCACCGGCGCGTTCGTGCAGATCCTCCGCAAGCTCGTCCGAGCGCCGGGGATCGGCCCGCGCATCGTGCCGATCATTCCCGACGAGGCGCGCACCTTCGGCATGGAGTCGCTGTTCAAGGACCTCGGCATCTACGCCTCCAAGGGGCAGCTCTACGAGCCGGTCGACCACAACCTGATTCTGCGTTACCGCGAGGCGCGCGACGGCCAGATCCTCGAGGAAGGGATCACCGAGGCCGGTTCGATGGCCTCGTTCACCGCCGCCGGCACCGCCTACGCGACCCACGGCCAGGTCATGCTGCCGTTCTACATCTTCTACTCGATGTTCGGCTTCCAGCGTATCGGCGACCTCGTGTGGGCGTTCGGCGACGCTCGCGGCAGAGGGTTCTTGCTCGGCGCCACTGCCGGCCGTACCACCTTGCAGGGCGAGGGGCTGCAGCACGACGACGGCCACAGCCACGTGCTGTTCTCGGTGATGCCGAACGTGCGCGCCTACGATCCCGCCTACGCCTACGAGCTCGCCGTGATCATCAGGGACGGCGTCGAGCGTCTGGCCGGCCGCCAGGAGGACGGCTTCTACTACATCACCGTCTACAACGAGAACTACCAGATGCCGGCGATGCCGGAGGGCGTCGAGGAGGGGATCGTCCGCGGCATGTACCGGCTGCGCAGCGCGCCCGCGACGCTCACCCGTCGCGCGCAACTGCTCGGCTCGGGCGTGATCCTGCGCGAGGTGCTGCGCGCCGCCGACATCCTCGCCGGCCGGTACGGCATCGGCGCCGACGTGTGGAGCGTCACCTCGTACCAGCAGATGCGCGCCGATGCGCTGGCGGTCGAGCGCTGGAACCGCCTGCACCCAACCGAGCCGGCGCGGGTTCCGTACGTGACCGCCCAGCTCGCGCCGACCGCGGGGCCGGTCGTCGCCTCGAGCGACTGGATCCGCCTGGTTCCGGACATGGTTGCCCGCTTCGTGCCGCGCGACTTCACCGCCCTCGGCACCGACGGCTACGGGCTGTCCGACACCCGCAAGGCGCTGCGCCGACACTTCGAGATCGACGCCGAGCACATCGTGGTGGCGACGCTCGGGGCGCTCGCCCGCGACGGCGCGATCGAGCCGGTCGCCGTGGCGAAGGCGATCGCCGACCTCGGCATCGACCCGGAAGCCGCCGACCCCGCTCGCCGCTGACCAGCGCGACAGGCGAGGCCGCCGCGCTTCGGCGTTCCGGCGCGGCACGACAAAGCGAGCGCCCCGGTGTCGACTCCGGGGCGCTCACCGCGGTCGCGGAGGCGTGCAGGAGGAGGCCCTACTTCGACGCGGCCGCTTGGTGCTGGTGATCCTTGGCGATGTGCTCGTTGATCCACCCGTCGACCACCGATTCCGGGGGCGTGGTCAGCGTGGCGCTGAGGGTGAGGGGGACCCCGTTGCGGCTGACGGTGTAGTCGACGCGACGGCCCGGCTCCATCGCCACCTTGACCTTCTTCCACGCTTCGCTCTTGCTCTCGGCGAGGGCGACGCCATTGACCGCCACCAGCAGATCGCCGACGGCGAAGCCTGCCGCGGCGGCCGGGCTGCCGGGCGTCACGGCAGCCACGCGGACCGCGCCTTCGGGGGTCTTCTCCTTCTCGATGCCGAGCCACGCCGACTTCTCGAACTTGGCGCGAAGCTGCTTGGCACACTCCTCGGCCGACACCTGACACTCGTGGCCGCCCGCGAACACCGAGGCGACGACGCTGGCCACCATGGCCGCTGCGACGAGCCAGAACAGGACCTTCCTCACCATGCCCCTACCCTTCCTTTCGCGGGCCGCGCCGGCGGACCGCCGTGACGGGAGCCCCGAAGCTGCGGCCGCCCCGGCGTGCACCCCGGCTCCCGAGGGTGCGAGTCCGAGCGGCGACCGTGGAGTGGCGTTCATCTCGCCCTCACGATGGGGCGGGCCGGTGTAAATGTCCTCACCGGCCTGTTTCATCAGGTAAGCGGGTTGTAACAGCTTGTAAACGAGCAGCGCAAAAGGATCCGACTGGACCTATATTCGATCCATGGACCGGTCGCAGTCGTCCGCCACGCCGGCCGGAGCAGCGCCGCCGGCGTTCTCCCGGTCCGAGCTGCGCGCCGCCGCTCGGCATGCGCTCCGCCGGCGCGCGCCGCTGTGGATCGGCCTGGCGGTCGCGGTGGGGTCGCTCGGCGTGATGCTCGCCCTGCAGTTCTTCTGGCTCGCGGACCTCGAGCGCACCTCCTCGATCGCCGTGCGGGCGACGCAGCGCAAGTTGGCGGAAGGGGTGGCCAAGGAGCTGGCGTACTACTACAAGAGCCTAGCGGAAAAGGTGCTCACCATTCACCCGTCGTACTTCCTTCCGGGCCGCGAGACGGCGCTCGCAGCGCTGCTCGAGCACCGGCACGGCGAGGGGATCCGGCGGCTGTTCGCGGTCAACCCGCAGAGCAAGATGCCGCTCATTCTGGTTCCCGACCCCGAGAAGGAACCCGGTGGCGAGGCGGCGGCCAAACAGGAGTTCATCGCGGTGTGGGCGGCGTGCTCGCCCTGGACGGTGATCGCCAAGAAGACCGGCAGCGTCGTGCGTCCCGGCCTGCACGTCGACGAGCGCGATCCGGCGTACCGCGTCGTCGTCAAGCCGATCACCGACGACGCCTCACATCTTGTCGGTCTGGTCGGCATGGTGCTCGACGAGGCGCATTTCCGCGCCGAGGTGCTGCCCAAGGCGATCGCCTCGTCGCTGCCGCACGTCGACAGGGACGCCGAGCTCGACGTCTGGGTGTGCGACGAGCGCTGGCAGACCGTGATCGGCGCCGGGCCGGGGTGCGGCCCCAAGACCGCGACACGGGTGCCGCTGTCGTTCGTGTTCACCGGCTGGACCGTCAGCCTGAACGATCCCCGCGCCACCCCGGAGGCGTGGGCACGGCGCAGCTTCGCCTTCAACATCACGCTGTCGCTGGCGATCGCCTTCGTCCTGCTGGGGGCGATCGGCCTCACGTTGCGCGCCGCCGGCCGTGAGATGCGGCTGGCGGGGATGAAGTCCGACTTCGTCTCCAACGTCTCGCACGAGCTGCGCACGCCGCTGGCGTCGATCCGCGTGTTCGGGGAGCTGATGCGGCTCGGGCGCGTCACCGAGCCCGAGAAGGTGCGCGAGTATGGCGAGCACATCGAGATCGAGAGCCGCCGGCTCACCCACCTCGTCGACAACATCCTCGACTTCTCGCGCATCGAGTCGGGGCGCAAGGTGTACGCGTTCCACGAAGCCGACATCGAGGAGGTCGTCGGGCAGGTGGTGACGGCGTTCTCCATGCGCCTGAAGGGCAGCGGCTTCGTCGTCGATGTCGACGGCCCGGCGGCGCCGCTGCCGCGCGTCAGGATCGATGCCGCGGCGATCGACCATGCGCTCTCCAACCTGCTCGACAACGCCGTCAAGTACTCGGGCGACGGCCGGGAGATCATGGTCAGGCTCTCCCGCGCCGGCGACGAGGTGGTGATCGCCGTCCGCGACCGCGGCATCGGCATCCCGGCGAGCGAGCAGAAGCGCATCTTCGAGCGCTTCCACCGCGTCTCGACCGGCGCCGTCCACGAGGTGCGCGGCGTCGGCCTCGGCCTCTCGATCGTCGACCACATCGTGCGCGCGCATGGCGGCGCCGTCACGGTCGAGAGCGAGTCCGGCGCGGGCAGCACTTTCACCGTCCGGCTGCCGGTCGCGCTGCCGGCTGGCGGCGACGCGAAGGCGGCGCCGGCCGGCGGCGCGGCAACCGCACCGCTCGCGTGACGTATGAAGGAGAAGGCTGGCCGATGAGAGAGCGACACACGTGAAGCAGCGGGTGCTGGTGGTCGAGGACGACCAGGCGATGGGCGTGGCGCTGCGGGACGGGCTCGCCTACGAGGGGTACGAGGTGCAGCTCGCCACCACTGGCCCGGACGGGCTGCGCCTGGCGCGTCAGTGTTGCCCGGAGATGATGATCCTCGACGTGATGCTCCCCGGCATCTCCGGGTTCGACCTCTGCAAGCGGCTGCGCAGCGAGGGGAGCGCCGTGCCGATCATCATGCTCACCGCCCGCGGCCAGGAGATCGACAAGGTGCTCGGCCTGCGGCTCGGCGCCGACGACTACGTCACCAAGCCGTTCAGCTTTCTCGAGCTGCTCGCCCGCATCGAGGCGGTGTCGCGGCGGCGCGGCCGCCACGACGCCGGCGCGGAAAACGGCAAGGATCGCTACACCTTCGGCCCGGTCACCGTGGACTTCGCCCACCACGAGGCGCAGCGGCACGGCGCCCGGGTCGATCTGACGCCGCGCGAGTTCCGGCTGCTCGGCTTCTTCGTCCAGCATCGCGGCGAGGTGGTCACCCGCGACCAGTTGCTGGCCGCCGTCTGGGGGTACTCGGCGATCCCGTTCACCCGCACCGTGGACGTGCATATCGCCAAGCTGCGCAAGAAACTCGAGGACAACCCCGAGGACCCGCGCCACATCCTCACCGTCCACGGCATGGGGTACAAGTTCGCCGGCTGAACGGCAGGGCACCGGGGACCGGGCACCGCGAACCGTAGGAGCGGCGCATCGAACCTGCAACACGACCGGTGGACCTACTTTGCCGGCTGTCGTCCGACGCCAAGGCTGTTCCAGTTCATGATCGTGTTGAAGACGAGCGCGTAGGTGCCCTGCGTCGTGGCGCGCCACATCGGGTTGCAGCCGAACAGCACGACATGCCCCTTGCCCAGCGGGCAGTCGACGACGAGCGCCTTGCCGGCGATCTCGTCGGCGCCCTCGAGCATGCCGGAAAGCAGGATCGCGTCGGCCTCCTTGGGAAACGCGAGGACGACGCGCGGCCGGAGCTCCGTTGCGGGCAGGTACGGCAGCGAGAAGAACGGCAGGTCCTGCGGGAGCTGGAACCCCTCCTCGCCCGGCTTCGCCTCGGGCTCTTCGACGGGGGCGACCCAGGCACGGGCCTGCGGTACGTCGGGATCGTCCTTCGAGCCGCGGCCGCTCGGCCGCCCGGAGCCCTTGCGCGGCCCGTCGAACACACCCACCTTGAACACCGGTCCGCCGGCGAAGTACACGGGCACCGTCTCGTCGTAGCCGTACGCCACCGGGCTGTGCGCGTCGGCAATCTTCGCCTTGAGCAGCGACCCGCGCGCCTTGAGCTTGTCGGTCTTGACCACCTCCACGTAACGCGCCAGGCCGCTGTCGACCGCCCAGCGCGCCGGCTCGCCGGCGGCCAGCAGGACGCCGCCGGCCTCGACGAAGCGGGTGAGGTTGGCGGCCCCGGACAGGCCCAGGCCGGGACGCATGTCGTCGGTCTGGTCGACGCCGAGGTTCGGCGTCAGCTCGGTCCTCCGCCACGGTAGCGGCGGCCCCGGCGGCAGCCCGGCGACGATCTCGCGCGCGTCGCTCGCGGGCGGGAAGAGGATGACGTCGTACGCCGCGCGCAGGTCGGCCGTCGCGGCGACAGTCTGGGTCGAGATGTAGGTGTACGGCACCTTGAGGTCGTCGAGGGCGATCCGGTACCACCCTTCGTCCTGGGTGTCGGTCCACGTGTGCAGGATGGCCACGCGCGGCAGCGTCAGCTCGTGGCTCCTGCCGCCGGGCAGTACCGGGGCGCTCTCGGCCTTCAGGTGGACGGCCGCGAGCGCGTCGCTCACGGCCGCGCGGTTGCCGGCATCGAGCGGGATCATGACGCTGCCCACCGGCCAGCTCACGCCGTTCTTCCATTCTTCGTCGAGCACGGACATCCGCACGCCGGGGAGCGCAACCCGCACTCGGACGAGGTCGGTGTCGGCGGCGTTGGCGATCACCACTGCGGTCGCCTTGTCGAGCCCAGGCCGGGCCGCCGACTTCGCTGGCGCGTCCCAGGCGTGCATCGACACCGCGAGCACGTCCTGATTGACGATTCGGGAGCTCGTCAGGTTGCTCGCCAGGCTGAGCGTCCAGCCGGTGTCGTCGTAGACCCGCTCCTCGCCGCGCACGTACTGGGTGTCGAGCAGCGCGTCGGCGAGCCGGCTGTACGGCTGGTCCATGCGCACGACCAACGAGCCCGCCGGAAACGAGAGCGTGTCATCCTTCGGCTTCTCCTCGCTCTTGGCCGCACCGGCACCCTTCGCGCCGTTCCTCGCAGCTCCGACCTTGCCCTCGTCGTCCTTTTTCTCCGGCTTGGCCGGCGGCCAACCGGGCCTGAGCGAAAACGCCTTGTCCGCGACGTGCACCTCGACGCCGTGGCGGCGCAGCAATGCCATCAGCGAGTGCAACTGACCCTGACGCCTCTGATCGGCGGGGAACACGTAGGCCGCGGGGCCCTCAGTGCGCGCCTTGGCAACCGAGCGCTGGCCGAGCCGGTAGAACTGCTCGAGGAAGTGCTCGCGCCCGGTGGCCACGGTGGCGAGGGCGGTGAGCACGCCGCTCTCCTGGTAGTTGACGTTGTCGCGCAGCGACCAGCGCACCGTCGGCAGCGGCGGGTTGGGCCGGTACCAGGCGCGGTCGGTGCTCCCCGCGCGCAGCGTGCGGGTCTCGGTGCTCGGCACGTGGTTGCCGAACGTCTCGTAGAAGCGGCCCACGGTGTTGCGCCCCATGCCGACCCAGAACAGGTAGTTGGGCGCCCAGCCGTCGTAGAACCCGTGGCTCCACACGCCCGGCAGCCCCATCGCCGTGAGCGCCTGCACCTCGGTAATCGCCATCCGCTCCCACTCCTGCACCATCAGCGGGTCGAGCCAGGCGTTGTACGGGCCGGTGCCGCTCGAGATATAGAGAAACGGGATCGACTCGTGGAGGTCGTGCATCACCTGCGGGTGCCAGTCGAGGTAGGCGTCGAGCAGGTTGCGCGACAGGGCAAGCGCGAGGCCGACCGCGTCGCGGTTGTTGTCGTGGGCAACGTAGTGACCCCAGTAGACGAACGGCGGCATGCCGCCCTCCGGGTGCTTCGCAAGCCAGCGCGTCAGGTCGACCCAGCGCTCATGGCCGTCGACCTCGAGCACCGGGGTGATCAGGGTGATGACGTTCTCGCGGATGCTCCTGACCAGCGGCGTGTCCTCGACGGCGAGCCGGTAGGCGAGCTCCATCAGCATCTCGGGTGAGCCCGACTCCGGCGAGTGCAGTCCACCGGTCAGGTAGTAGATCGGCTTGCCTCGGGCGATCAACGCGAGCGCCGTCGCCTCGTCCACAGTGCGCGGATCGGCCAGGCGGCGGGTGATCGTCTTGTAGTCGTCGATCGCCGCCATCGTCTGCTCGTCGGCGATGGCGACCGCGATCATCTCGCGACCCTCCTCGCTCGTGCCGATCGAGACCACCTTCACGCGCGGCGAGGCGGCGGCGAGCGCCCGCATGTACGCGTGGATTTCGGCCGCGTAGCTCAACCGGTCGGGGGCGCCGGCGATATAGCCGTGGTGGGCGAGTGGCGACGGTACCGTCGACGACGCCGGCAGGTGGTCGACCAGCGGCGTGACCAGGTTCGGCGCCGTCGTCGCGGCGCGGATCGCCTCCGTGTAGGCGGCATCCCACTCGGGGTGCCGGTCGATCGTCTCCGCCGTGGCGGCGGCGCCCTGCGGCGCGCCGGAGGGCGGGTCGGGGACCGGCGCGGCACCGGCCAGCGACGGCAGCAGCACGGCTACGGCGAGCAACGATCTCATGTCACCTCCTGAATGGCTTTGCCGGCGATTCACCGCGGGATGGTACCAGCGCGAACGGGGCCGTTGCGCTCGTGCAGGTTCAGTGGATCAGCTTGCCGGCAAAGTGGCCGACGGCGGCGGCAGCGCCGGCGTACTGCAGGGTGACGGCGAACTTCTCCCAGCCGTTGAGGTCGTCCCACTGACGGAAGAGCGGCGTCAGCACGATGCGACGGTGCCCTTCGGGGTCGGTCGCCTCGCCGAGTTGGAACGAGACGCCGAAGCTGCGTAGCCCCACCAGCGCCGGCCGGGGCGGCGCCTGGGCGCCGCGCCACAGCGACGGCGGGCCGAACAGAGCGTCGTTCACGTCGGGAAGCCAGTCGTCCTTGAACAGCAGGAACCGGTCGGGCCACAGGCCCGTGAGGTCGCCGAGGCTGAACTGCGATGGACCGAGGCCGGAGCCCGCCGGCGCCGGCGAGGTCGCCGCGGGGAGCGTGCCCGTCTGCTGCGCGGGCGCCGCCACGGCGCCCGCGAGGAGCGCAATGATGATCGCGGCCGTCTGCCGAGAGCTCATGGCGAACCCTCCCGCCCTGCATTTTGATTCTACGCCGGGGCGCAATCGCGAGTTGCCCCAACGGCCGCGCTAAGCTCTGCCATGCGCCTGGTCATCTCCTCCCTGACGAAGCAGTACCGAAACGGTGTCGTCGCCCTCGAAGCCATCGACCTCGACATCGGGCCCGGCATCGTCGGCCTGCTCGGGCCGAACGGCGCCGGCAAGTCGACGCTGATGCGGGTGCTCGCCACGATCACCCGTCCGACCGGCGGGCACGTCACCTGGGACGGCCACGACATCACCGACGAGCCCAATGCGCTGCGTGCCGTGCTCGGCTACCTGCCGCAGGATTTCGGCGTCTACCCGCATCTCTCGGCGGCGGAGTTCCTCGCCTACCTGGCGGCCGCCAAGGGCTTGGCCCCGGGCATCGCGCGCCGGCGCATCGCCGGTCTGCTCGAGTTGGTGAACCTGGCAGACGTCGGCAAGCGGCGTCTCGGCAGGTTCTCCGGCGGTATGCGGCAGCGCGTCGGCATCGCCCAGGCGCTGCTCAATGACCCCAAGCTGCTGATCGTCGACGAGCCGACCGCCGGGCTCGACCCCGAGGAGCGCGTGCGCTTCCGCAACCTGCTCGGCGAGCTGTCCGGCGAGCGCGTGGTCATCCTCTCCACCCACATCGTCTCGGACGTCGAGGCCGCCGCCACCCGCATCGCCGTTCTGCGGCGCGGCCGCCTGATCGCCGACACCTCGCCGGAAGCGCTGCTGCGCACGCTGCACGGCAAGGTGTGGGAGTGGGTCGTCGCTTCCGAGCGGATCGCCGAGGTGCAGCAGCAGCACCTGGTAAGCGGCACCCTGCGCCGCGAGGACGGCGTGCACGCTCGCGTCCTCGCCGATGAGCCGCCGGCCGCCGCGGCGACACCGCTGCCGCCCACTATCGAGGACGCCTATATCTACCAGCTCGCGCGCGCCGGCGGAAGGGAGCGGCAGTGAGCACGCTCGCCGCCGTGCTCGCGGTGGCGCGCGCCGACGCCCGCGAGCGGATGCGCCGCTACGGCTTCCTCGTCACCCTCGGCGCCACGGTCTACATCGGCTACCTGGTCAACGCCGGCTGGATGTCGCTCCGCCTGTCGGGCTACCGCGGCGTCGCCAACTCCGCCTGGGTGGGCGGCCAGATGGCGGTGATCGTCAGCTCGCTGCTCACGCTCGTCGGGTTCTACCTCGTCAAGGGCAGCGTCGCTCGCGACCACGAGACGGGGGTCGGCGAGATCCTCGCGACCACGCGGCTGTCGCGCGCCGACTACATGCTCGGGAAGCTGCTGTCCAACGCCGCGGTGCTGGCGGCGATCGTCGCCATCCTCGCCGTTGCCGCGGTGGCCATGCAGTTGCTGGCCGGCGAGACGGGACACGTCGACCTCGCCGCACTGCTGGCGCCGATGGCATTCATCGCGCTGCCGGCGATGGTGGCGACCGGCGGGATCGCCGTCGTCTTCGAGTCGGTGCGGCCGTTGCGCGGCGGCCTCGGCAACGTCGTCTTCTTCTTCGCGTGGATGTTCCTCCTGGTGCTCGCGGTCACCTCCGGAGGGTGGTTCGACCTCACCGGCGTGTCGCTACTGAACGACAGCATGCTCACGGCTCTGCAGGCGCAGCACCCAGGCGTGAATGCCGGCTTCGCCATCCAGATCCGTCCGCCGCAGCACGCGGAGACGTTCGTCTGGGAGGGGCTGACGTGGACCTCCTCGCTGATCGCCCGCCGACTCGCCTGGGTCGCATTCGCCGCCGTGCTGGCGCTGATCGCGGCGGCGTTGTTCGACCGGTTCGACCCGGCCCGCGGACGGCCGCGCGTCGCCAGCGGCGGCACCGGCGCAGAGCCGCCGCAGGTGCCGGTGGCCGGGGCGACAGGGCGGCGGCCCCCGACGACCTCCCTGACCGCGCTCCCCCCGGCGTTGCTGCGCTTCTCCTTTCCGGCGCTGTGGCTGTCCGAGTGTCGGCTCCTTCTCGCTGGCCGCGGGGTCTGGTGGCTGCTGGTGGCCGCGGGGCTGATCGCCGCGCAGCTCGCCGCGCCCGGGGCGGCCGCCGTTCATCCCGCGCTGGTCCTGGCGTGGATCTGGCCGCTACTGGTGTGGTCGCCGATGGGGTGCCGGCCGCTCGCCGACCGCGTCGACCAGGTGCTGTGGAGCGCGCCCGCGCCGATCGCGCGGCAGCTCCCGGCCGAGTGGCTGGCCGGGGCCGCGCTGGCGGCCGCTGCCGGCGCCGGCGCCGCCGTGCGGACACTCGCTGCGGGCGACGTCCGCGGCCTCGCCGCCTGGGCGAGCGGCTGCCTGCTCATCCCGGCGCTCGCCCTCGCCCTCGGGTCCCTGACGAAGAGCAGCAAGACGTTCGAGATCGTCTGGCTCGTCGTCTGGTACGTGGGCCCGTTCCAGCAAGCGCCGTTTCTCGACATCGCCGGCACCACCCCGCTCGCCGTCGGCCGCTCCGCACCGCTCGGTGTGGCGCTCATCGCCGCCGGTCTGGTTGCCGTCGCGGCGCTGGCCCGCCGGCGCCAACTGCGGTCGTGAGCGCTCGCCCCGGCCACCCGCGCGGGAGAACAGGTCCGCAACGTGATCCGTCCTTGCCGCACCGCGTCAACAGTGCGATAGAATCGCCACTGGTCCTTCTCCGCCGGGCCAGGGGGGCGTATGGGCAGCTCGCACCGGACAGCGCTGGTCTTCTCGCCGCGCCGGCAGTGCGCGGAGGACCTCTTCGAAGTCCTCGCCGGGCAACCGTGGATCAGGGGGCAGGCCAGACAGGGCGCTCGGGTGTTCCGCGGCAAGGGTCTCGAGCTCCACATGGAGGCCGTGACCTCGACGGAGGAAGCGCTCGCGTACCTGACCAACGCCTACTGCAACCTCGTGGTCGTCGACTGCCGGCACCTGCCGCGGTGCAACGCGTCGGCGGCGCGTCTCGAGGACGCCGTATTCTCGTTCCTCGAGGCGCTCCGCAAGGAGCTCGACCGCGAGCGCCGCTACCCGTTCCGCCGCATCGTCGCTCTGGTTGGCGACGCTGACGAGGGTCGCGCCGACCGCCTGCTCTTCACGCTCGGCGAGAAGCACATCGGCGCCTGCCTGCGCGACGCGTCGCTCTCGGCCCGCTTCGGCGGCGAGCGGCCGGAGGCCGAGCGCAATCGCTTCGCGGAGGCGTTCTGGGCGCTGTGCGGCCGCCTCCTGATCGACCGCCCGCACGGAAAGAAGGCGATCAACCTGGCGGGCGGCGGGTTCTCCGGCATCTACTACGAGCTCGGCGTGCTCAAGTGCCTCGACGACGCCCTCGACCTCGATATCCGCGAGTTCGATTTCTACTACGGGATCTCGGCCGGCGCCGTGGTGGCCGCCGGGCTCGCCAACGACTACTCGGTCGACGACTTGCTCCACCGGCTTGGCCGTGTCGATGCGGCCTGGCCGTATCGGTTGCAGCTCGGCCTGCGCCACCTCAACGTCGGCGCCCTGCCGAAGCGGCTGCTGCTCGTCCAGCGGGAGCTGCGAAGCTACCTGCTCCGCATGGTCAGGGGCGAGGACGAGCTGTCGGTGGCCTCGATGCTCGGCGCCTGGGGGGTGGCGCTCGGGCCGCTGTTCGACAGCACCGAGTTCGAGCAGGCGATGCGCCGGCTGCTGACCGGCAAAGGCCACACCAACGACTTCCGCGAGCTCTCCAGCCGCCTCTTCGTCGGCGCGACCGATCAGGACCGCCGCGAGCACGTGCTGTTCGGCACCGAGGGCTACGACCACGTGCCGATCTCCAAGGCGATCCAGGCGAGCACGGCCATGCACCCGTTCTTCGCGAGCGTCGAGATCGAGGGCCGCTACTACACCGACGGGATCGTCACCCGGACCTCGAACCTGCGCAACGCCATCGACCGCGGCGCCGACCTGGTCTTCGTGGTCGACCCGTTCGTGCCGATGATCGCCGACGAGGCGGGATTCAACGCGGGCCACGGCAACATGTGGATCATGGAGCAGGACTACAAGACGATGTCGTTCACGCGGTACGAGCAGGCGCGTAACGAGATCCTCCGCCGCAACTCGCGCGTCTCCGTCTACACGTTCGTTCCCTCAAACCGCATGCGCCGCCTGATGAGCGCCCAGAACCCGTTCGTTTCGCGAAACTTCCACACTATCGTCAGCGAGGCGTACCGCTCCACCTACCGGCGACTGCGCCGCGTCGAGTACAAGATCGCCGGGGAACTGGCCTCGCACGGGATCACTCTCGACCTCGGTCCCGTCGAGGAGAAGTGCCGCATCCTCGGCGACGCCCGTGCGCCGGATGTGCGGCTGCTGATGGGCAGCGTCGCCAGGCGTGCCGGCGCCGCCTAGCGGCAGCAAACCCATCTCGGCGTTGGCCGTAAAACAGCGTGAGGCGCGCCCGCGCGGCGGGCGACGCAAGGGGGAACGAGAATGAGATGGGCACTTCGAGCTCGACTGAGTGCAGCCGTTGCCGTCGCCGTGCTGTCGGCGGGCGCGACCCCGGCGGCGGATCGGGCAGTAGAGATCGACCGCTTGGTGGCGCAATACCACGCGGTCGGGCAGTTCGGCGGCAGCGTTCTCGTGGCGGAGCACGGCAAGACGATCTTCAAGAAGGGGTATGGTCTCGCGAACGCCGAGTGGGGGATTCCCAACGCGCCCGACACCAAGTTTCGCCTCGGCTCGGTCACCAAGCAGTTCACCGCGATGCTGATCATGCAGCTCGTCCAGGAGGGCAAGCTCGCCACCACCACCACGCTCGCCGAGGCACTGCCGTACTACCGCAAGGACACCGGCGGCCGCGTGACCATTCACCACCTGCTCAGCCACACCTCCGGCGTCCCGTCGTACACGTCGCAGCCCGGGTTTCTCGCCAACGTCAGCCGTAACCCCTTTGGGACCGAGGAGTTCGTCACGAAGTACTGCAGCGGCGACCTGGAGTTCGAGCCGGGAACGAAGTACACGTACAGCAACTCCGGCTACTTCATCCTCGGCGCGGTAGTCGAGCACCTGACCGGCAAGCCGTACGAGCAGGCGCTCAAGGAGCGCATCCTCGACCCGCTCGGCATGGCGGACACCGGCTACGACCACTGGGAAACGGTGCTGTCGAAGCGAGCGACCGGCTATGAGCGCTCTTCGACCGGGCTGCGCACCGCGGCCTACCTCGACATGTCGATCCCGGGCGCCGCCGGGGCCCTGTACTCGACCGTCGAGGACCTCCTGCGCTGGGACCAGGCGCTGTACGGCGACGCCCTCCTCGCGCCCGCGCTCAAGCGGCAGATGTTCACGCCGAACCTCAACAACTACGCCTACGGCTGGGGCGTGCGGCAGGCGCCGCTGGGGCCCGCCAAGGCCGAGCGCACGGTGATCTCGCACGCCGGCGGGATCAACGGGTTCTCGTCGGTGATCCGCCGCATCACCGACGATCGCCTCCTGGTCGTTCTCCTCAACAACACCGGCGACGCGCCGCTCGACGCGCTGAGCATGGGGATCATCGACGTCGTCTACGGACGGACGCCACCAGCGCCTCGCCGCGCGATCGGCAACGAGCTGTCCGCCGCGCTCGAGCGGGGCGGCCCGGAGGCTGCGGTGGCGCGCTACCGCGAGCTCAAGGCGACGCAGGCCGACGCCTGGGACTTCAGCGAGGCGCAGCTCAACGTCCTCGGGTACCAACTGCTGGGCGCCGGCAAGCTCGACGGGGCGCTCGCCATCCTGCGGCTCAACGTGGAGGCGTACCCGCAATCGGCGAACGTCTACGACAGCCTCGCGGAGGCCGAGATGGCGGCCGGCAAGCGGGACGAGGCGATCCGCGACTACGCGCGCTCACTCGAGATCGACCCGCACAACACGAACGCGATCGATCAGCTCGTCAAGCTCAAGAAGTAGCGGACCCGACTAAGAGCCTGTCCGCGAATAGGAGTGGGTCGCGCGCAGGGGGCTTGCGGATCGCAGGCAAGGAGCGAGGAGGACGGCGATGCTCTTCCATCGGCGACGACGAGCGACGCCGCATGCGGCCGCAATCCCCCTGCGCCCTTCGGGTTACGAGCGGCGCGGGGCCATCTGCGGCGTTGCCGCTCCTCGGCGATGGAGGCACATCGCCGTCGTCGCGGCGCCTGGCACCTGGCCCCGCGGCGCTCGTAACGCGGCCCACCCCTATTCGCGGACAGGCTCTAAGCGCCGTTGCCGTACGGCCCGCGCGGGCGATTGGCGCGGCTGTCGATCAGCCAGGCCTGCGAGTCGAGCGGCTTGTCGCTCCCCTTCGGCTTGAGGCGGGAATAGGAGCCGTCGGGGTTCATGCGCCGCGCGCGCAGGTTGTCGGCGAGGTAGACGTCGAGCACATGCTCGCGCAGCTCCTTGACCAGGCGCTGCTCCTGCACCGGGAACAGCACCTCGACGCGGCGGTCGATGTTGCGCGGCATCAGGTCGGCGCTGCCGAGGTAGACCTCGTCGGCGCCGCCGTTGCGGAACTAGTAGATGCGGCTGTGCTCGAGGAAGCGGCCGACGATGCTGGTCACGGCGATGTTCTCGCTGAACCCGGGCACGCCGGGGCGCAGGCAGCAGATGCCGCGCACGAGCAGGTCGACGCGCACGCCCGCCTGCGAGGCCTCGTAGAGCAGCCGGATCATCGTCTTGTCGACGAGGGCGTTCATCTTGAAGATGAGGTGCGCCTTGCGGCCCGCGTTCGCATGCTCGATCTCGCGCTCGATGAGCGCCTCCAGGCGCTCGCGCATGTTGACGGGCGCGACCAGCAGCTTGCGGTAGGTGGTCTTGGCGGAGTAGCCGGTCAGATAGTTGAACAGGTCGGTGGCGTCGGCGCCGATCGCCTCGTCGCAGGTGAACATGCCGAGGTCGGTGTAGACGTGGGCGGTGACCGGGTTGTAGTTGCCGGTGGCCAGGTGGACGTAGCGGCGGATCGTCTCGCCCTCGCGGCGGACCACCAGCGCGATCTTGGAGTGGGTCTTGAGGCCGAGCAGCCCGTACACCACGTGCACGCCCTCGGCCTCCAGCGCCCTCGCCCACTCGATGTTGCTCTCCTCGTCGAAACGCGCCTTGAGCTCGACCAGCACCGCCACCTGCTTGCCGTTCTCGATGGCCTCGAGCAGCGACCTGACGACCGGCGAGTTCTTGCCGACGCGGTAGAGCGTCATCTTGATCGCCAGCACGTCCGGATCGCGCGCGGCCTCGCGCAGGAAGTCGACGACCGGCGCGAAGGAGTCGAAGGGATGATGCAGCAGGAGGTCGCCGCGGCGTATGGCGGTGAAGATGTCGGCGTGCGGTCGCGGCCGTCGAGCGCCGGCGGTACCCAGGGCAGGAACGGCGCGTCCTTGAGCTCGCGTCGGGTGATCGAGGCGAGGCCCATGAGCGCGGAGATCCCGAGCGGGCCGTCGTGGGTGAAGACGTCCTTGTCGTCCGCTTCGAGGTTGGAGAGCAGGATCTCGCGCACCGACGCCGGCATCGTCGGATTGATGCACAGCCGCACCACGGTGCCGAAGCGCCGCCGCCGCACCCCCTCCTCGATGGTCTCGAGCAGGTCCGCCGCCTCGATCTCCTGGATGTCGAGGTCGGCGTTGCGGGTGACGCGGAACGGGTGCGCCTCGAGCACCTTCATCCCCGGGAACAGCGGATCGAGGTTGGCCGCGATCACCTGCTCGAGCCAGACGAAGTAGTGGTTCTTGGGAACCGTGCCGTCCTTCTTGAGGCCGCCGGAGGAACGCTTGATCGGCACCAGGCGCGGCAGCGTGTCGGGCACCTTGACGCGGGCGAAGCTGACGTGGCCCTTGTCGTCGCGCACCAGCACGGCGAGGTTGAGGCAGAGGTTGGAGATGTGTGGGAACGGCCGCCCCGGATCGAGAGCGAGCGGCGTCAGTACCGGGAACACCACTTCGTCATAGAAGCGCTTGACGTTCTCGCGCTGCTTGTCGGTGAGCTCGCCGTAGTCGAGCAGCTCGATGCCGGCGTCCTTGAGGGCGGGCCGGATCTTCTCCTGGTAGCAGCCGTACATCTCGGCGATGAGCTTCGCCGCCTCCTTGCGGACGACCGCGAGCTGCTCGGCGGCGGTCATGCCGTCCGGCGAGACGTCGAGCACGCCGGCCGCCACCTGATGCTTCAGCCCGGCGATGCGCACCATGAAGAACTCGTCGAGGTTCGAGCCGACGATGGCGAGGAACTTCGCCCGCTCGAGCACCGGGTTGCGCTCGTCGAGCGCCTCCTCGAGCACCCGCCACTGGAACTGCAGCAGCGACAGCTCGCGGTTGACGTAGAGCGACGGGTCGTCGATCTCCAGCTCAGCCGACGGCGCAGCGCCCTCCGTCTTGGAGGGGACCTCGTCCTTATCGGTCTTGCGCGATTCGGCTGGGCTCATGGGACGCTCCGCCGGCCATGCTAGCGCAGCACCGCGGCGTCTGGCGATCAACTATGCTGGTCAACAGAGCGCAGAGAGGAGACGCCCATGTGGTGCCCCAATCGCGACTGCCCCGACTTCCTCGAGGACGGCAGGCCCGGAGAGTACGTTGATACCGTCGTGACCTGTCCGAAGTGCGGGGCGGCGCTCGTCCCCGAGTGGCCTCCGGCCGTTGCGCCCGGAGACGACGCCGGCATCGAGCTCCGCGAGTCGGACGGCATCGAGCCGGCGGGCGATGCCGCCGTGCTGGCGGCGCTGCCCGAGCGTCTGGTCGCGATCGCCGCCTTCGACTACCCCGACGAGACCGAGCCCGTGCTGCTCGCGCTCATCGCCAAGGGCATCACCGTCTATCAGTTCCTCGACGACGGCCGCGACTTTCAGGACCTCCAGGGGTTTCAGACCTGTACCCGCATCCTCGTCCCCGAGAGCCAGGCCCGTCTCGCCCTCTCGCTCCTCGAGTAGCCCTCGAGCTTCGGGCTTGCGCCCTTCGCATAGTCGATGTCCTGCCGTTTCGGAGCCCGGTCCCCGGTCCCCGGTCCCCTGCCCTACTGCCACGACGTGGCAAGCGGGCCGACCGCGCCGACAACCGCGTCGAGCACGGTGCAGCGCTCGACCGCGGCGGCCATCGCGTTGTGGTCGGCGAACAGCGGGCGGTCGACGTCGAGGTGCTCGACCACGGCGCGCACCGCCGCCGTGCGCGGCGCGGGTGCCGACGCCGAAGCCGAACTCGCGGAAGTCGAGCGCCTGCGCCGCGCCGATCAGCTCGATCGCCAGCACGCCGTTGGCGTTGTCGAGGATCTGCTTCGCCTTCAGCGCCCCGTTCATCCCCATCGAGACGAAGTCCTCCTGGTCGGCGGCGGCCGGGATCGACTGCACGCACGCCGGGGCGGAGAGGATGCGCTGCTCGACGATCAGCATGTCGGCGGTGTACTGCGACAGCATGTGCCCGGAGAACATCCCGGCGCCCTTGGTCAGGAACGCCGGCAGCCCGACCGACAGCGCCGGGTTGAGCAGCCGGTTGAGCCGGCGCTCCGAGAGCACGCTGACCATGGTGACCGCGGCGGCGAGCAGGTCGAGCGGCATCGACACCGGCGTGCCCTGGAAGTTCGCGCCGGTGTAGACCTTGTTCTCGCTCGGCACGAAGATCGGGTTGTCGGCGACGCCGTTGAGCTCTGTTTCGATTTGCGCTCGCGCCCATGAAAGCGCATCACGCAAGCTGCCCAATGACCTGCGGCGTCGAGCGCATCGAGTAGGCGTCCTGCACCTTCACCTTGAGCTTGCCGGTGACCAGGTCCGAACCCGGCGATGACGAGACGGAGGTTGGCCGCGCACTTGACCGCGCCGGGGAATCCGCGCAGCTCGTGCAGCCGTGACTCGTACGGGCGCATGTTGGCCATCAGCGCCTCGAGGCTCATCGCCGCGGCGATTTCCGCCTGCGCCGTCCAGCGCTCGACGTCGTAGCAGCAGCAGGCAGGCGATGCCGGTGATCAGGTTCGAGCCGTTGATTGCCGCGAGGCCGTCGCGGGCCAGGAGGCCCGGCACCGGGATGCCCGCCTTGGCCATCGCGTCGCGTGTCGGCATGCGGTCGCCCCGGTAGAAGCACTCGCCCTCGCCCATCAGCGAGAGTGCGACCTGGCTCATCGGTGAGAGGTCGCCGCAGGCGCCGACCGACCCCTTTTCGCAGGCGATCGGGGTCACCCCCGCATTGAGCAGCGCGACGTAGGTTTGCGTGATCTCGGGGCGGCAGCCGGAGTGGCCGCGGGTGTGCACGGCGACGCGCGAGAGCATCGCGGCGCGCACGTGCTCGACCGGCGCCGGCGCTCCGATGCCGGCGGCGTGGTTGTAGATCAGATAGCGCTGGAACTCCTTCACCTGCTCGTCGGAGAGCACTACGCTGGCGAGCTCGCCGATC
This sequence comes from uncultured Acidobacteriota bacterium, assembly GCA_963725705.1. Classification (GTDB taxonomy): domain Bacteria; phylum Acidobacteriota; class Thermoanaerobaculia; order Thermoanaerobaculales; family Thermoanaerobaculaceae; genus CAVRZJ01. Next base: position 477,541 of record CAVRZJ010000007.1, read on the forward strand.
CCGGTGTTGACGCCGTACATGATCTCGTGCGCCTCGATCTTGCGCTCGAGCATGGCGCGGCAGGCGCGGATGCGGCCGAGCGCCGCGTCGGACAGCTCGACCTTGTCGCCGTGGCGCGCGACGCGAACGACGTCCTCGATGGTCAACGGCTTGTCGCCGACGATGACAGGCATGGTGATTCCTCCCCCTCTGATGAGGCGCCGGCAGCCGAACGGCCGGCGGCGGCGGCCATGATAGCGCTACTTTTCACATGCCTGGAATTCGTGGTGCCTACGCGGGCGCCCGCACCACGAATTCCCCAAATGAGAAGCTTGGATAAGGTCTTTCATCCGGTGTTACCATCTCCCGATTTCCTCTGGCGCCGGCGGCACCAGAGAACATCGGGAGGTGGCGTGCCAGAGTCGATCGACTACGCCGAGGTCGGGCTGATCGCCGGCCTCGAGGTGCACCAGCAGTTGCTCACGCCGACGAAGATGTTCTGCCGCTGCCCGGCGCGGCGCTACACCACGACTCACGACGGCGAGGTGCTGCGGCACATGCGGCCGACGCTCTCCGAGCTCGGGGAGTACGACGGCACCGCACTGATGGAGTTCAAGACCAAGAAGAACATCATCTACCTGCTCCACGAGGACAACGTCTGTACCTACGAGATGGACGACACGCCACCGTTCCTGGTCAACCAGGATGCGGTCGACATCGCCATCGAGCAGTGTCTGATGCTCGGCTGCGACATCGTCGACGAGGTGCACATTGCCCGCAAGCAGTACCTCGACGGATCGATCCCGACCGGCTTCCAGCGCACCGCCATCGTCGGCGTCAACGGCACGCTCCCCTTCCGCGGGCGGAAGCTGTCGATCACCCAGGTCTCGGTCGAGGAGGACTCCTGCCGCGAGGTGACCGACCGCGGCCATCTGATCGTCTGGCGCACCGACCGGCTCGGCATGCCGCTGATCGAGACCGTCACCGGTCCCGACCTGCGCACGCCGGACGAGGTCGCCGAGGCGATCCTGCTGGTCGGCCGCGTCTGCCGCTCCACCGGTCACGTGCGGGTCGGCATCGGCGCCTCCCGCCAGGACGTCAACGTCTCGGTGCGCGGCGGCCGCCGCGTCGAGATCAAGGGTGTGCCGCAAGCGTACTGGGCGCGCGCCCTCGTCCACTGCGAGGCGGTGCGCCAGGTCAACCTGCTCAAGCTGCGCTCCGAGCTGCATCGCCGCGGCTTCACCTCGCCGGCGGCACTCGCCATCGACAGCGCCGACGTGACTGACCTGTTCGCCGCCTCCGAGCTCGGCTTCCTGCGTCGCGAAAAATGGGAGCGCTTCGTCGAGTCCGAGAAGCGCCGCCCCAACTTCGAGCTCGGCGCCGGGCCGTTCTGCGTGCGCGCCGCCCGGCTCAAGGGCCTGGCCGGCACGCTCTCACACCCGACGCAGCCCGACTACACGTTCGCCCACGAGCTCGCCGGGCGGGTGCGGGTGATTGCCTGCCTCGACCAGCGGCCGATCCTGCTGCACAGCGAGAAGTGGCCGGACTACCGCGGCGGCCTCGCCGAGCTGCGCAAGGTGCGGCAGCGCCTGCGTTGCGAGGCCGACGACGCGCTCGTCGTCGTCTGGGGCCCGGCGGACGACACCGTCACCGCCATCAACGAAGTGCGGCTGCGCTACGCCGATGCCATCGACGGCGTCCCCAACGAGACGCGCCAGCCGTTCGCCGATGGCTCCACCGACTTCGAGCGCATCCTCCCCGGCCCCGATCGCATGTACCCAGACACCGACTCGCCGCCGAGCCGCGTCACCCGCGAGCGCGTCGAGCGCCTGCAGGCCGGGCTCGGCGAGCCGCCCTGGGAGCGCGAGCGCCGCTACGGGGCGGTCGGCGTCCCCGCCGGGACGATCCACTACCTGATCCGCCGCGGCGGTGCCAACCTCGTCGATCTAGTCGTCCGCGAGGCGGGCGCCGACCTGCGCTGGACGTGCTTTCTCTTCGGCGAGCGCGTCAAGGCGCTGCGCCGCGCCGGCGTCGAGGTCGAGACGATCACTCGCGAGCGCTGGCTGGAACTGTTCCGCGCCTTCGCGGCGCGGCCGGTGCTGCGGGAGGCGTGGGAGCCGCTCGTGCGCGCGCTGGCGGCCGTGCCGGAAAGAGCGGTGGCCGCGGTCCTGGCCGAGCTGGGTCTCGGCGTCGCGCCGGAAGGGTGGCGCGGCGAGCTGCCGCAGGTGGTGGGCTCGGCGCGCGCCGCCGCGCGCAGCCGCGAGGACGGGAACCTCCTGCGTCTCTGCCTGGGGGTCGTCATGCCGCCGCTACGCGGTCGCGTCGGCGTCGCCGAGGTCACGGCGGCGCTCGCCGAGCGCGTCCGGAGCGGGTCATGAGCGAGGTGCGCGACGAGCTCAAGGGGTACCGGGGCAAGGCGCGGGCGAAGCTCGCCGAGCACGGCGTGCGCGTGTGGAGCCAGGTCCGCCTCACCAACGACGCCGGCTCGACGTTCGAGGGCGTCGTCCTGCCGCGCTCGGAGACGGCCGACGACGAGCACATCGTCGTCAAGATGACCAACGGCTACAACGTCGGTGTCCACGTGAGCCGCGTCCGCGAGATCGTCGAGCTCGGGTACAAGGAGGCGATCTACAAGATCCCCGAGAAGGAGTTTCCGGTGCGGCCGAACCTGCCGAGCGTGACGCTGCTCGGCACCGGCGGTACGATCGCCTCGCGCCTCGACTACCGCACCGGCGCCGTGATCCCGGCGTTCACCCCCGGCGAGCTGTACGGCGCCGTGCCGGAGCTCGCGGACATCTGCAACCTGACCACCAAGAAGCTGTTCGGCGTGTTCTCCGAGAACATGGCGAAGGACAACTACATCGCGCTCGCCCAGGCGATCGGCGAGGAGATCGCCGGCGGGGCGGCGGGCATCGTCATCGGCCACGGCACCGACACCATGGGCCACACGGCCGCGATCCTCTCGTACATGGTGCAGGACTCGCCGGTGCCGATCGTCATGGTCGGCAGTCAGCGCTCCTCCGACCGTCCGTCCTCCGACGCCGCGCTCAACCTCATCCACGCGGTGCGCACCGCCGCGTACGGCGACATCGCCGAGGTGATGATCTCGATGTTCGGCCCCACCTCGGACCGCTACGCCCTGCTCCATCGCGGCACCCGTTGCCGCAAGATGCACTCCTCGTACCGGTCGACGTTCCGCACCATCGGCGACATCCCGCTCGCCATGGTTTCCCGCGACAGCTTCACCTACCTGACGAAGGACTTCCTGCGCCGCGACCCCTCCCGCGAGGTGAAGATCGACGCCGTCTACGACGACTGCGCGACCATTCTCTACTACTACCCCGGCATGCGTCCCGACCTCGTCGACGCCCTCGTCGAGAAGGGGTACCGCGGCATCGTCATCGCCGGCACCGGCCTCGGCCACGTCAACAAGCCGCTCTACCCGGCGATCAAGCGGGCCATCGAGGCCGGCGTCAACGTCGTCATGACCGTGCAGACGCTGTGGGGTTACGCCCAGATGTACGTCTACGACACCGGTCGCGACTTGCTCGACATCGGTATCGTGCCGCTCGACAACATGATCCCCGAGACCGCGCTGATGAAGCTCTCCTGGGTGCTCGGCCATACTCACGACCGCACGGAGGTGATGCGCCTGATGCGCATGCCGATCGGCCACGACATCACCCCGCGCGAGCCCCACAACGGTTACCTGATCATGCAGGGCGGCCTCCCCGAAATCGAAGAGTGGATCAAGGAGCATTGGAAGTAAGGTTTCAGGCGCGCCTGCGCGCCTGAAACCAATCCTGAGGAGTGGCGCCTCAGCGCCGCGACGAAGGATCCCGGCGCATCTGAAGGGCCTCCGGCCGCGCTCGCGTACCACGCCATCCCGAGGAGCGCCTTGAAGGTCATCCCGAGGAGCGCAGCGACGAGGGATCCCGGCGCATCTGCGAGCTGGTGGCCCGGCGGGGACCCGGGATACTTCGTCGCGGCGCGGAAGATCAGGCCGTGCGTGCCCGGCGTGTCGCCAACAGGTACGCCGCGGTCAACCCGACGGAGATGATGAGCAGAATCAGCCCCCATTCGCCGACCAAGGGAACGGGCGGCGATGTCGGCGCAAACGCGATGGTCTGGATGCTCGTCGGCAGGGTCGCCACGTAGGTCACGTCACCGGTCGTCAGGTTCACGGTTCCCGTGTACCACGCCGTGGGGGGTTGGCCGCTGACTACGATCGCCCACATCACGCCGCTCGGGTCGAGCGCCATGTCTGGAACACGAGGCCTGTAGGGAGTCCCCGGAAAACCCACGAAGCTGTCGCCGATCACGGTCTGACTGCCATCCGTCAGGCTCAGCGTCGACAGCCCAACGCAGTAGTCGTGGGAGTAGAGCTCACCGCCGCCGCCGAAGGCGATGCCGTGGCCGATACACCACGCCGTCCCGGAGGCGCTGATGTCCGTCAGCGCTCCGGTCGCCGTGTTGATCCGGCAAAGGTGCATATGCCCGGTGGACAGTATGTAGTCCAGTCGAAGACCGTACAGGAAGCCGTCCGACCCGAACGAAAGGCCAGGGATGGGGGCCACGCCTTTCTGGTTGAGGTCGCATCCGACAAGGGCCGCGGCGCCGGTGGTTGTGCTGACGGTGTAGAGGCAGCCGGAGTTCGTTTGGACGCTTGTGCCCTGCCCGCCCAGACCGGTGTAGAGGATGCCTGTCGCCGGGTCGATCGCCGAGCCGGTCACCGGCCCGATGCCGAGGGGCCCGATCGCGGTCGCCACGCCGGTCGCCGGGTCGAACCGGTAGAGCGTGCTGGTCCGGTCCATGCCATACGCCTCCCACGCCCCAGCCGGCGCCGCACACAGGACCACGACCACACAACAGCCCACCAGGCAGAGCAGTCGTCTCAGCATTCTTCCGCCTCCCTCGTCCTGCACATTACTGTACTTTGACCGATTTTCAAATCAATCACAGTGCCGTCACGAAAGGATAGTTGTCATCGTGAGCGGTGCTTCGGCGCCTCGACGAAGGATCCCAGCGCACTTGGAGCGCGGTCGAACACCCTCGCAGCGCCTCGGGATCCTTCGCCCTGCGAGGCGCAGGGCTCAGGATGACCATTTCGGTGCGCGGAGGCGCGCCGAAATGGTCACTTCCCCATCCACAACCACCAGCGGATGCGGAGGATGTCGCGCATCATCTGCAGGCCGTGGCGGAACGCATGGACACGGGACGAGTCCTGATGGAACCAGCGCACCGGCACCTCGACGACGCGCTGCCCCATCCGCTGGGCGCGCGCCAGCATCTCGACATCGAAAGCGAACCCGTCGAGCCGCAGTTGCATGGCGAGGACGCGCGCGAGGTCGCCGTCGATCAACTTGAAGCCGCACTGCGTGTCCTTCAGGGTGGTGACGTTGAGCGCGCGCAGCACGCGATTGAAGATCCGGCCGAGGAGGTCGCGGAGCGGCGGTTGCTTGCGGGCGATCAGCTCACGCCGCAATCCGCGGGAGCCGGCGACGATCCCCGCCCGCACGGCGAGCAACGTCTCGATCTCCTCGATCGGGGTGGCGAGGTCGGCGTCGGTGATCAGCACGCGCTCACCGCGGCTCGCCGCGAGGCCGGCGCGCACGGCGGCGCCCTTGCCGCTGTTGCGGCTGAGGCTGACGACCCGCATCTCGACCTGCGAAGGCATCGCCACTGCGCCGGCGATCGCGGCGGTGTCGTCGCGCGAGCCGTCGTCCGCGATGATGATCTCGAGCGGCAGCAGGTGGCTCCTGCCCGCGAGGTAGCCGGTGATGCGCCGCAGCGTGGCGGGTAACCGCTCCGCCTCGTTGTACGCTGGTATCACGATCGACAGGGTGAACGGCTTAGCCATGGGCTCCGGACCCGCTGTTATACTCCGGCCAGCCTGCAGCGCTGTCATGGTACCGGCGAGTCGAGGAGGACGGAGTGGCGCGCATCGTCTGGGAGTATAGGATCCTCAACATTCGCTCGGAAAACTATCGCCTCGACCCCACCTACGAGCCACAGCTCAATCGCCTCGGCGAGGACGGGTGGGAGCTCGTCGGGATCACCGCGATCAACTTCAAGACCGGCGCCACCGACCACATCGGCATGGTGTTCAAGCGACCCCGGGATACGGGTGCAGAGTGATCTCGCTGCCGGCGAGCCGCTCGGCGAGAGTCTGACCGCGCCGGCCGAGCTGCAGAGGAATCCCCACCAGCAGCAGCGACAGCAGCCAGCCCGACCACACCCCGATCGCCCGGCCAAGTGCCAGTGGCGACGCGAATCGCAGCCGCAGCAGCGCCATGCCGGGTGACGCCCGCCACCCCCAGAGCGCCCCGACCCCGAGCACCGCCGCCAGCAGCAGACCGGCGATCCCTGAAGCGGCGAGCTGCGCGGGAGTCAGCGCGGCGCCGAGGGCGGCGGCCACCCCCCACGTCGCCGCGAGCGCGAGCAGCACCACACCGAGGTCCGCCAGCGTCGCCACCCACAGCCGGGCGCGGCCCCACCGGGCCCGCGGTGCCGCGGTCCGCCGACGCGGCTCGGGTGGCGACGCCTGCGGGCCGGATGGCGTCCGGTCCCAGACCAGCGGGACGTCGAGCTGGTTGTGCGGTCCGCGGGTCGCGCTCATCATTCGATGGGGCGCAGCTCGATGGTGCTGACGAAGATCTGGTAACGGGGATCGACGGGGCGCGACAAGTACGACGCCGAGAGCTCGACGAGACGCTTGACCTCGGGGTCGTCCCCTTTGCCCGCCAGCTCGCGGAGCAGGCCGTGAGCGCTGGCCACCTGGTAGCTGCGCAGCGCTGCGACACCGGCGTTGAACGTTGCACCCCGCCACAGCCGCTGGGCCTCGGCGTCCGTCGGGTGCCGCTCGAGCACCTGCGCGGCCAGCGTCTTGATCGCCTCCCACTTCTTGCCGGCGACCGCGTCCGCAAGCGGGGCGATGGCCGGCGAGTAGTCCGTCAGCTCGTTCCCGATCAGCACCAACTCGGGATCCCCGGGGATCCTGGCGAGCCCCTCGTGAACGACCTGGAACGCCTTCACCCGCCTGCCGTCGCCGATCGCGCGGCGCGCCTCGGCGGCGACAGACGGAGGCACCGGCCTGCCCTTGGCCTTGAGCAGGCGCGCGTACTCGAGCGCCTTCTGGTTGAGCTGGTTGGCCGCCTCGCCCTCGGCATCGGTGTTCTGCAGGAGGCTGATCGCTTCCTGGAACCGGCCGGCGGCGGCCAGCCTCTCGGCCTCGGCTATCGCGTTGGCGGCGGCCTGAGCACCACCCGAGAACACCGTGCCGCGCAGCAGCAGACCGACGAAGACCAGAACCAACACCATACCGCCGATCCCGGCGAGGAGCGGGATCGAGACGGGCAGGCGCTTCCCCGGCGCCGCGGGACGGCGCGACGACCGGACGACCGGCCGTTCCATCGGTGCCGGCGGTGCGCTCATGCTGCCGATCGCGAACTCACCCGACGACGACAGCTTGGCCGGCACGAAGTCGTCCTTGAAGAGATCGACATCGCCGGCGGCCTCGCTGGGTGGCGGCGGCGGCGCCGCCGGCGTCTCCAACCGGGCAAGGAGGTCGTGCGCCTCGAGGTGTTGCGGCAGCAACTTGAGCACCTCGAGACAGAGGTTGCGCGCCTCGTCACGGCGCCCCTGCTCGAACGCCTCGCGAGCCTCGTAGAAACGGTGCTCTGCCAGGCGCTCGTGCTCCTCGCGGCGACGGCGGGCCTGCTCGATGCGGCGCTCGGCGTCAGTGTTCTGCGCGTCGATGAGATAGATTCGCGACCAGTTGTCGATCGCGCTTTGATAGTCGCCCTGATCGAACGCCTGCTGCCCCTGCTCGAGCAATGCCGCGACCTTGTCGCGGACGTCGTCGCCCGGCAGGGCCTCGCCGGCCGAGCCGAGAGCGAATTCCGGAGGGGTGGTGAAGTCCATCTCCTGCGACGCCTCGTCGAAGCTGAACAGCGGCGCGGGCGGCGGCGGGGTGGTCACCGGAAGCGGCGGGACGACCGCACGCGGCGGGGCCGGCGGAGCCGGCGGCCGCGGGGACGGAGTCGGGGCAGCCGTTGCAGCCGGCGGCGCCACGGCCGGCCGTGTTGCCGCAGCGACCGGCCGCGTGGGCGCCGCAACCGGCCGCGTGGGCGCCGCAACCGGCGGCGGCGCGACCGGCGGTGGGGCCGCCTCGCCCGGCGTGAGTTCCTCGGCCTGGTGGAACGTCTCGAACTCGAACACCGGCCCCGGCTCGCTCTCGGGTACGATCTCGGCCGCCTGTAGCCGCCGCGACAGCGCTGCGAGCTTCGGGTGAGTGGGGTCGGCCGCCAGCGCCAGCTTCACGAACCCAGTGGCCTCGGCGAGCATGCCGGCGCCGAGCGCCTCCTCGGCGTGCGCCAGGTGCGTCTCGACCTCCGAACCGGCGCGAATCCTCGCCTGCGCCTCGAGCGCCAGCGCTCGCGCTTCGCCGTGGCCCGGTAGTTCGCGGAGGATCGACTGGGCGAGCACCAGTGCGCCCTGGAAGTCGCGCTTGGCGACGGCGTCCCGCGCCCGCGCCAGCGTTTCGTCCGCCCGCACGGGAGCGTTGGCCGCGAGCTCGCCGAGCAGTTGGGCGAGATCGACCTGGGCACCGCGGTTGATGGCGTCCTCCAGGCGTTGCGCCGGTGAGAAACGCGGATCGACCTCGAGAATGGAGCGGAGGATCGTCCGGCACTCCTCGGCGTGGCCCTCGCGGTACAGGCGCACCGACTCCCCAAACGCGGTCAGGATCCGCTGGCGGACTTTTTGATCGAGATCTGAGCTGCCCGGGTATGACATCGTGGCGATCCTATCCTTTGGCCTGCGGCCGGTCAATCGGCTGGAGGCCGAGAGAACGCAGCTTGCGGTAGAAATGGGAGCGCTCGAGGCCGAGCACCCGGGCCGCCTGCGACATGTTGCCGCTGCACTCGTGAACCACCTGTTCAACGTACGACCGCTCGAAGCGCTCGCGCGCCTCCTTGAGCGTGGTCAGCTCGCCGCTCCATTGCTGGCGCTCGCCGTCGCCCTGCGGCTGGATGTGCTCCGGTCCGATCTCTTCCTCGCTGACCATGATCATCAGCCGCTCGACGACATTGCGGATCTCGCGGACATTGCCGGGCCAGGAGTAGGCCCGCAGCGCGCGCATCGCCGCCTCCGAGATGCGCTTGGCGCGCAGGCCGCTGCGGCGGGAGAACTCCCGCAGGAACTCCTCGACCAGCAGCGGGATGTCCTCGCGGCGCTGCGCCACCGGTGGGACCTTGAGCGGGATCACGTTGAGGCGGAAGTAGAGGTCCTGCCGGAAGCGGCCGGCGGCGATCTCCTCCTCGAGGTCCTTGTTGGTGGCGGCGATCACGCGGACGTCGACGTGGACCTCCTGCGAGCCGCCGAGCCGGGTGAAGCGCGACTCCTGCAGCACCCGCAGCACCTTGGCCTGGGTGAGCAGGCTCATGTCGCCGATCTCGTCGAGAAACAGCGTACCGCCGTCGGCGAGCTCGAACTTGCCGCGCTTGGCCTCGACGGCGCCGGTGAAGGCGCCTTTGAGGTGGCCGAACAGCTCGCTCTCGATCAGCTCCGCCGGGATCGCTGCGCAGTTGACCGCGACGAACGGCCCGGTCGCCCGCCGCGAGTGACGGTGCAGCAGGCTCGCCACCACCTCCTTGCCCGAACCGTTGGGGCCGCTGACCAGGACCCGCGAGTCGGTGGGCGCGGCCAGCAGGATCTGGCGCCGCAGCTCGACGACCGCCGCCGAGACCCCGGTGAGCACCGGCTCCTCGCCTCGCTCGACCGCCAACCGCTGCTCCAGACGGGCCGCGGCCAGGGTGTTGCTGACGGTGACCAGGACGCGCTCGAGCGCGAGCGGCTTCTCCATGAAGTCGGCGGCGCCCTCGCGCACCGCCCGCACCGCCATCTCGGCGCCGGCGTGGCCGGAGATCACCACCACCGGGGTGCGGTGGCCGGCGGCGCGCGCCTGCCTGAGCACTTCGATGCCGTCCATGCCGGGAAGCAGGATGTCCAGGAGGATGAGGTCGAACAGCTCGCGCGACAGCGCCGCCAGCGCCTCCTCGCCGCTGCCGACGGAGCTCACCGAGAACCCCTCGTCACGGAGGATGCCCTCGAGCTGCTCGCGGATCCCGCGCTCGTCGTCGACGACGAGGATGTTGGCGTGATTCACGCTTCTCCTCCCGGAATACGGACGACGGCGCGCACGCCGTTCGGCTGGTTGGGTCCGAGCCGAACGGTGCCGCCGTGGTCGGTGACGATCCGCTGAACGACCGCGAGGCCGACGCCCGAGCCCCTCCCCTTGGTCGAGTAGAACGGCTGGAAGAGCAGCTCCGGATCGTCGACGCCGAGGCCCAGCCCCTGGTCGGTGACCTCCACCTCGAGCTGCCCGTCGTCGAAGCGGGTCGCCGCCGTTACCGTGCCGCCGGGCGGCGACGCCTCGATTGCGTTGTCGATCAGGTTGGTGAGCACCTGGCGGACCTGCTCCGGGTCGATGACCACCTCGGCGCCGGCAGTGCCGTCGACGAATCGCACCGTGACGTCGTGGCGCACCCCGTCGTACAGCGAGACCACCTGCCGGACGAGGTCCGAGGCGGCCACGGGCCGGCGCGACATCGGCGGCAGCTTGGCGTAACGGGCGAAGGCGTCGACCATCTCCTGCATCGCCTGGACGTGCTCGACGATCGCCCGGCATCCCTGCGGCACCACCGTCTCGAGGTCCGGGGTCCGGCGCTCGACGTGGCGGGCGATACGCTCGGCGGCGAGACGGATCGGAGTCAGCGGGTTCTTGATCTGGTGGGCGATGCGCCGCGCTACCTCGCTCCACGCCGCCTGGCGCTGCGCCCGCACGAGCTGCGTCAAGTCCTCGAGGGCCACCACCCACCCCTCCGGCTTCTCGGCCCGACCGAGCGGCACGACGGTGATCTCGATGGCGCGGGCGATGCCGCCCGGGTAGATGGTGAGCGATCCCCGCGACACCCCGCCGGCGGTGCGGATAACGTCGGCCAGCTTGCCGAGCCCGGCGAGCGTGAGCGCCTCGATCGGCACCCGCTCAGTGGAAAGCGACGGCACCCCGAGCAGCGCGGCAGCCGCCGGGTTCGCCGCAACGTTCTGCCGCTCGGCGTCGAGGGTGAGCACGCCGGTGCGCACGGCGCCGAGCACGGCGTCGAGCCGGCGCACCGTCGTCGAGATCTCCTCGTCGCGCTCGCGCAGCCGGCGCACCATCGCATTGAACGAGGTGACCAGGAGACCGACCTCGTCCTCGGCCGGCATCGGCACCTCGATGAGGTCGTCGCCGCCGGCCACGCGCTGCGTCGTGGCCACCAGGGCGAGCAGCGGCTCGGTGAACCGGCGCGACAGGTGGAGGCCGAGCCACATCGCGGCGAACACCACCACCAGGGCGAGGGCGCCGAAGCCGAGTACGGTCGTCGCGGTGATCGTCGGCCGCTCGAGCTTGAGGCGCTCGTACGCCGCGGCCGCCGCCGCCAGCCTCCCCTGCTCCTGCATCAGCCCGGGCAGCACCGCCTCGCCGATCACCGCCACCGAGCCCTCGCCGATCGGCTCCCAGGCGCGGATCACCACGGTGCCGCCGAACCGCTCGCGTTGTACGCCGCCGTGGGCCAGCGCCTTGCCGTCGAGCAGCGGCAGGCGCAGCAGCTCGCGCTGCCGCGGGTCGACCAGCTCGAGCACCGGCGTGCCGTCGCGGTACCAGCCGGCCAGCGGCGCCCCGAGCAGCTCCTGCAGCCGCGTCAGCTCGCGGGTGCGGGCGCGCTCGCCCTCGACCTTGCCGAGCTCACGGGCGACGATCGAGACGTCGCGCCGGACTCGCGCCTCGGTCTCGGCGCGCAGGCTGTCGGCGATGCGCGCGCCGGACTGCGCCATCCCGTCGACGGGCGCGGAGAACCACGACGCGGCCGCGTGCGAGAGCAGGCCGACGCCGAGGGCGAACAGCAATCCGGTCGGGACGACGATCAGCACCAGGTAGGAGAGCAGCAGCTTGGTGCGGAAGCGGGCGCCGAGCAGGCCGAGATGCCGCTCGAGCGCCAGCTTGAAGAGGTTGCGCGCCAGCACGAACAGGACGACGGCGATCAGCGTGAGGTCGAACCACCAGAGCAGGAACGTGAGCAGGCGGTTGGTCAGCTCCTCGGGGGGCAGCCGCCGCATCGTCGCGAAAAGCGTGTAGCCGACGGTGACGAGCAGCAGGAGGCCGAGGTAGAGCCCGATGAGGAAGCGGTTCTGGCGGCGCCAGCGCAGCCAAGTGCGCCGCCACGATTTCATGGCGCCTCCGGCACCGCTCGCGTCACCCACGCGGTGCCGACCGTGGTGGGGAAGACCAGCAGCTTGTACCTGGTCATGAACTCACAGCGTGCGACCAGCCACAGCGGCTCGTGGTGGAGCGGCACCACGATCTCCGCCGTCGGCGGGTGGGTCACCCAGTGCACCGCCTGGTCGAGCGTCTCGGCCTGCCCCGAGGCGAGGATCTCGCCGTCCAGCTCGGCGACCAGTGCGAACATCCCGGTGACGGCGTCGCGCTGCGCCCTGACGAGGAGGTCGTGGCTCGCCAGCCGCTGGTCCCAAAGGAAGCGGCGATTGCGAAACAGCTTGAGGTGATAGGTGAGCGTTACCGGCGCGCCGCCGCCGAGCGCCTGCGTCCAGGCATCGGGCAGATCCCCCTGCACCGCGAGCTGCATGCTGAGGCGGGCAGGGGCCGGAGTCAGGACGACCTCGAGCTCCGGAACCACCACTGCCGCCAAGAGAAGCGCGCCGAGCACCATGGTGTGGCTAGGCTACCACACCCATAAAGATGGGGACCGGGAACCGGGGACCGGGGACCGAGAAGGCATGAGGATCACGGCTCCACCCAACGTCCGAGCACACCGCTCTTGCCGCGAGCGTTCTCTCATGAGATTGCAGCCTGCTTGCTTTTCGCGGATCCCGGTACCCGGTCCCCGGTTCCCTGCACCTCGGGATCAGCCGGCGAGAGCGACTTGCGCTTCGAGCTCGCCGGCGTAAGGCTGTACGGTGAACGGCGCCACGCGATCCGGCTCGACGAACTCCCACACCTCGGGGTGTGCGAGCAGCTCGTGGACCAGTTGGACGTGCAGCGCGTGCCCGGCCTTACGCGCCACCACGTGCGCGCGCAACGGGTACTCGAGCAACGCCAGGTCGCCGAGCAGGTCGAGCACCTTGTGGCGCACGAACTCGTCCCGGAACCGCAGCGAGCCCGAGAGGATGCGCTCGCCGTCGACCACCACGCAGTTGTCCAGCGTGCCGCCGCGGGCCAGGCCGCGGCTGCGCAGCGCCGCCACCTCGTTGAGGAAGCCGAACGTCCGCGCCGGGGCGATCGCCACAGCGAAGCGCGCCGGCGACAGCGACCCGGAGAAGCGCTGCTGGCCGACCGCTTGCGAGTCGTAGCGGACCGAGTAATCGACCGAGAGGTCGGTGGCGGGATGCAGCTCAACCCAGCGTTCGGAGTCGCCCACCCGCACGGTCTTGGTGACCCGCACCTCGGGAAGGCTGACCCCCTGCTCGACCACGCCGGCGCGACGCAGAAGCTGCACCCACTGTAGGGCGGAGCCGTCGAGGATCGGTACCTCGGGTCCGTCGATGTCGATGTAGACGTTGGTGATACCCATGCCGGTCAAAGCGGCCATCAGGTGCTCGATGGTGCCGACCTCGGCGCCACGGACCGCGAGGGTCGTGGCGTATGAGAGGTCCCTGGTGTTCTCCGCGCGAGCCGGGATCGAAACACCCATGTCCGTGCGGACAAACACGATACCGGTACCAGCCGGGGCGGGGCGAAGCTGGACGTGGACGTGCTCCCCGCGGTGAATGCCGACCCCCTCCGTGCTTACTGCGCGGCGGATCGTCTTCTGCCAGGCCATACGACTACCTCCCGTAGCCCCCCATTGCGAGCCCCGTGCCAGGCACGAGCCGCCGCCCGCAACCCAGCCGGCGGACGAGTTGTGGCCCTCATGCCGCGCGCTGTGTCCGTGGCGCCACACCCGTGACGAGGCGTGGCGGCCCGCGGTGCTAGACTCGCGCACGGAGACCTGAAGGTGCTGCCAGGGTGGGACCCCGAGTGCGAGCGACGCACGAAAGAGGTGCTTTATCGCTGCCTCGAGGAGATCGGTGCGACCAAGGCGGCCCTCTACCTCTCCGGGTCCGACGATACCTTCGAGATCATGACCTCGTACGGGTTCGGCAAGCGTGAGCCGATCGTCGCGGTGGTGCGGCCGGGCGACGCACTCTACGACTGGGTCCGTCGCCACCGAACCGTCCCCTCGTACCTCAACGACGTTCATGAGGACCCGCCGCTCGGCCGGATGCTCGAGAACGCCGGCACCGCGCGGTTGCTGACGATCCCCATCACCGTCGGAGAGCGGTTGGTCGGCTTCATCGACACCCGTGACAAGGCGCGCCGCCAGCCCTTCACCAGCGAGGACATCGTCGTCGCACGCACGATTGCCGCCGACCTCGAAAAGCTGCTCAAGGAGATCGGCATCTACGATACCGCGGAGGCGCCGTTCGAAGCCGAGGTCGCCGCCACACCGCTGCAGCGCTCGCTGGCGGCGGCGCCAGCTCCCGGACTGCACCGGCAGTGCATCGAGGAGCTGACCGCCCTGCTCCGCACCCTCGGGAGGCTCCCGGAGCTGGCGTCGCTCGCGGTGATGGTCACCGACGGGTCTACGGTCCGTGTCGAGGTGATGCGCACACTGCCGCTCGAGCAGCAGGAGCGCGACTCCCTCGCCAACCACCAGCTTCGGGCGCTCGAGGGGCTTGGCGTCCGCGTGCCGCCGCCGGCGCGCTGGGGGTGGTCCGAGCAGGATAGCGGCGGCCAGGAGCGGCAGCGGGACGAGATCCATACCGCCGTGCTCCACGCCGGCCCGCCGATTTGGGTGGTGGCGTCCGTGGTGTCGCCGGCCGGGTCACGGGTCGCCGACGTCGTGCTGACCGCCGCCGGTCGCCATCTGGCGCAGAGCGTCGCGCTGCGCGACTACCGCCGCGCCGCCCGCAACGCCGCCCGGGTGCTCCTCGAGCCGGGCGAGCAGAGCTTCCCGCACCTGCGCCAGCACTCGCAGACGGTGTCCGAGCTGGCGCAGCGTATGGCCGCGGGGCTGCACCTCTCCGACCACGAGGAGGAGCTGGTGACTCTCGCGGCGTACCTCCACGACGTCGGTATGCGCGAGCTCGACTACCCGCGCGTCTACCGCATGGAGCGCCCCGGCGAGCCCGAGCGCCGGCTCTACCAGCGCCACCCACTGATCGGGGCGCGCATCGTCGAGTCGATCTCCTTCCCCGGCGACCTCACCGGCGCGATCCGGCACCACCACGAGCGCTGGGACGGCACCGGGTACCCGCACCGTCTCGCCGGCCGCGGCATCCCGATCGCCAGCCGGATCATCCACCTCGCCGAGGTGTACGACGTCCTCACCTCGACCTCCTCGTACCGCCGTCCGATCGGGCGCAAGGCGGCGCTCGAGACCATCCGCTCGGAAGCCGGCCGCCAGTTCGATCCCGACCTCGTCGGCGTCCTCGAGGAGGCGACGGCCACGTGAAGCCGTACGCCGTCAACCGCCGCGCCCGCTTCGAGTACGAGCTGCTGGAGCGCTTCACCGCTGGCGTCCAGCTTACCGGCAGCGAGGTGAAGTCCGTGCGCGACGGGCGCATCAACCTGGGCGACGGGCACGTCGTGTTCGAGGCCGGCGAGGCGTACCTGGTCGCCGTCCACATCTCGCCATACGACCACGCCGGCTACTCCAACCACGACCCGCTGCGCCGGCGCAAGCTGCTTCTCCACAAGCGCGAGATCGAGCGCCTGGCCGGCAAGATCTCCGAGAAGGGACTGGCGGTGGTGCCCCTCGCCATCGGCGCCGAGGGCAACTGGATCAAGGTCGAACTCGCCCTCGCCCGCGGCAAACACCTGTACGACAAGCGCGAGACGATCAAGCGCCGCACCCTTGATCGCGAGGCCGCCGCCGCCCTCAAAGACCGCCGCTGACCCTCGGTACCACCATGGTGCCAGGCCCAACGATCCTACCGATTTCTTGCGGTGCCAGGCCCAACGATCCTATCGATCTTTCTTTGATTGCCTGCGTGATCCGACTTTGACCAGGCCCGCATCCAGCTCCTCGTAGCGACGATGGAAGCTCGTGTCCTCCAGTCGCAGCTCGCCGGCCCGCGCCGCCCATCGGGTGACGGACTCGGGTCGCCTGCCGACGACCTCCGCGAGGTTGGCCGCGCGAATCCCCCACCGCTCGATCGCCACGCCCGCGATGAGGTACCGGACGCCGCTCAGCTCGCGGTCCTTCGTCGCCGCGCCGAGGCGCTCCGGCCGGACAGCTAGCGCAGCACACGCACGCCGCACGAATTCCTCCGCAGGCAAGCGCGGGCGGGTCGGCCCGCCGCTCCGGCCAAGCGCGTCCAGCCGGGGGGCGGCAGGTGCACCGGAGAGCGGTGCGTCCCGCTCACGCTGCCACCAGGGCAGGCCGCCCGGTTCCTCTCCCATCCACGACGCCTTGCGACTGCCCTTGATCGTGCGCAGGTATACCCGCCGCGCCTCGGCCATGGTGTCGGCAAACAGACCCAGCGTGCCGTCGCCGTCGATAAGCCCCGCCGGCGCCTTGCCGATCAGCTCGCCATGCCCGCACAGCGCATACTTCGCCGGGTCGGAGACGACGCCGGCAATGACTGGGTTCAGGTGCACGTAGGCGATCAACTGCGTCAGGTACCGCTCCCCGTCGATCAGCTTGGCCTTGTAGCGGCTCTGCCACAGCGGGCCGGCGGATCTGGAGCGCCGATTATGGTCCTGGCCGAAGCGCCCCTGCACGTACCCCATCGTCCGCGCCAGCGTCACCGGACCGACGCGCACCGCCAAGTGATAGTGGTTCGACATCAGGCACCACGCAAGGATCGTCAGACCGTCGCGGTCGCGCGCCCGCGCCAGGATCTCGAGGAATCGCGCCGCGGCCTTGCGCTTGCCGAACACCTCGGCCCCCCGCGCGAATCGGTTGTAGACGTGGTAGACCGCCCCTTCGACGAACACTCGCGGCCGTCTTGGCATGTTGTGTCGTCTCCTGATTGCAGGTTATCAGAAAATCGGTAGGTTCGTTGGGCCTGGCACCTAGGAAGAGCCGGACATCGCGCGGCCGGCGATCCATCCGGTGGTCCAGGCCGCCTGAAAGTTGAACCCACCGGTAATGCCGTCGATGTCGAGCAGCTCACCGGCGAGGTGGAGACCCGGGCAGACCCGGCTCTCCATCGTCCTGAAGGTCACCTCGCCCAGCCGCACGCCGCCGCAGGTGACGAACTCGTCCTTGTTGAGGCTCCTGCCGGTGACCGGAAGCTCCGTCCGGAGGAGCTGTCCGATGAGCTGCTGCCGGCCGGCACGCGACAGTTCCGCCCAGCGCGTGTCGCGAGCGATCCCGGCGGCGAGAACGAGCCGCTCCCAAAGGCGCGCGGTCAGCGTCGGGATCGGCGAGTTGACGATCAGGCGCGCCGACTGATCTCTGCGGCGGCTCTCGAGCTCCGCCGCGACACCCTCGGGATCGAGGTGGGGCAGCCAGTTGACGCGTAGCGAGAAGGAGTAGTCGAGATCGTGCAGCGCCCGCGCTCCCCATGCCGACAGTCGCAGGATCGCCGGCCCGCTCAGGCCCCAGTGCGTCAACAGCAGTGCGCCGCTCTCCCGCAACCCGACGGCCGGCACCGACACCTCCGCGGACTCCACCGCCACCCCCGCCAGCTCGCGCACCCACGGCGTCTCGACGTGGAACGTGAAGAGCGACGGCACCGGCGCCTCAAGGCGGTGGCCGAGCGACACGGCCAGCGCACCGCCCGCGGCAGTGCGGCAACCGCCAGTGGCGAGGAGCACGCGGTCGCACGAGAGCGACTCGGTCTTGCCCAGCCTCACGTCGAAGCCACCATCGCGGCCTCTGGCGATCGCCTCCACGCCGCAGCCCGCCCGCAGCGTCACGCCCGCCGCGCGGGCCGCGCCGAGCAGGCAGTCGATCACCGTCGCGGACGAGTCGCTGACCGGGAACATGCGACCGTCAGCCTCGGTCTTCAGCGCCACCCCGCGAGCGGCGAACCACGCTACGGTGTCGCGCGGCTGGAACGTCTTGAATGGGCCGAGGAGCTCTCGCCCTCCACGCGGGAAGTTGGCGGCGAGCTCCCACGCATCGAAGCAGGCGTGGGTGACGTTGCAACGCCCACCGCCCGAGATGCGAACCTTCGACAGGAGCTGCGTGCCCTTCTCGAGCACGGTGACGTCGGTTCCCGGCCCCGCCTCCGCGCACGCGATGGCCGCGAAGACCCCTGCCGCCCCGCCGCCGATGACCACCACCCGCCGCGTCGTCGTTTCGACGTTTGCCATAGCTTCGGCTTGAGACTACCAGAAAATCGAAAGAATCGTTGGGCCTGGCACCTATTTGGCACCTATCCAATTGGCACCCATTTTGGCTATATCTAGGTCGATGACCAGTCGGGGGGCGGCGCGCTGCCGGCGGCGACGCGGTCGAGTAGCCAGGTGGTGGGGCCGCCGTCCGCGATGACGAGGCGAATGGGCAGGCGCTCGGCGTCGGCGGCGCGGCCGAGTACCCGCGCGACGACGTCGCGCTTGGCGGCGCCGGTGGCGAGGATCAGCCGCCGCCGTGCATCGCGCAGCAGCGGCAGGGTGAGCGTGAGGCGCTCCTCAACGCCCGACGGCGCCGCCGCAGGGACGACCCAGCGGCGGCCGGCGTCGAGCGCCGGCGAGCCCGGAAACAGCGACGCGACGTGGCCGTCGGCGCCGACGCCGACCACGACCAGGTCGATCGGCGCGTGGCGCCCTGCGGGCGTGCGCAGCACCTCGCGCAACGAGCGCTCGTAGGCGCGGGCGCCCTCCTCGGCGTCGCCGGCGACCGGCATCCCGAGGATGCGCGCGCCCGCCAGCGCCCCGAGGCCGTGCTGCATGGCGGTGCCGACGTTGCTGTCGGGGCTGTCGTACGGCACGCGCCGCTCGTCGACCCAGACGAACGTCGCCCCGGCCCACGCGAAGCCCTGCTCCGCGCTGAGGGCGGCGAGCTCGGCGAACATCGGCAGTGGCGTGGTCCCCCCCGGCACAGCGATGACGCAGCGGCCGCGGCGGGCGATCGCCCGGCGGGCCTCGTCGATGATCGTGAGGGCGGCGCAGAGCCCGACCTCGCGAACGCTCGCCAGCTCGTAGACCGGAAACTCGAACGCCAGCAGGCCGGCCGCCCGGCTGCTCACGCCCGCACCTCCGTCAGGCCCACGAAGCGTACGCCGGTCGCCTGCGGCGAGCCCGAGGCGACGAAGACGGAGATCCGTCCGGAGAGGGCGGCGACGCCGTCGCGCGCGCCCGGGACGAACGGGCAGGTCAGCACTTTGTCGGGGGCGATCGCCGAGAAGCGATCCGAGAGCGCCAGTCGCTCGCTCTCGGGGTGCGCCTCGTGCAGGAGCTCGCGGTCGATCCAGGCGCACTTGACGAAGCGCGAGATGCCGGCGTCGGCGAGTTGGCAGGCGACGGGCGCGTCGACGCGCTCTGGGCAGCCGGCGAACGGCTCCCGGAACGGTTCGGGCTCGATGTCGGCGAACTCGAGGATGAGGGCACGGGTCTCCGTCACGCGAAGTCCCCCGACGCGGGAATCCCCACGCCCTGATCCCTCGCTGCGCTCGGGCCGAGAGAACCGGTCGCATCGCCCCGAACGATCACCGCCCGATCTTGCGCTCCGTGGCGAGGCACCTGTCGGCCACGGAAACGCCGAAGGGGCCATGGGTGCCTCAGCCGGTGGTCCATTGCCCGATGATCGGCCTGCTCCGCCTCTCCATCCTCCACCACGGGTTGCAGCCGTCGCGGCGCTGCGCGCACTCCTTGCGGAACGTCCGCCCGCCGCGGTCGTAGTAGTAGTACGCCTTGGGGACGACTGGTGCGCGGAGAGAATGGCGACGTTCATGCGTCCTCGTGCGGCGTCCCGCCGAGACTCCTCTCCTCGTTGAGTTGCTCGAGCATCTGCAGCAGGCCCTGGTTCATGTCGACGTACGACGTCGCGGTGAGCTTGCGGCCAACCCGCGGGCTGATGGCGTCCGGCGTCGCCCGGGAGCGTGCGTCGTTGGGACCCTCTGGCGGCTCGGCGTACTCGATGTCGAGCGAGCGTCCGAGGATCTCGGAGAACATCGTGAACAGCCGCTCCAGGGTGATCGCGTGCTGGCCGGTGATCACCAGGTGCTGGTTGGCAAACTCGGGGGCGAGGACATCGACCGACAGCCGCGCCGCGTCCTCGACGTGCACGCACTCGCGGGTGTCACCGGGTGTGCCGACGAGGTTGGCGGTGACGGTGTCGACCGGGTGAGTGCGCGGCTCGTTGCCGTCGGAGGGCCCCGCAAGGTGGAACACCGCGTCGCATCCCGCCGCCGCGGCGGCCAGCGCGCGTGCGTCGAGGATGTCGCCGACCACCATCGTCTGGCCCGGCTGCAGGTACGGCGACGGCTTGCGGTCGATGATCGTCACGTCGCAGCCGCGCGCCGTCAGCGTGTCCGCGACGTGGCTGCCGAGGAACCCGGAGCCGCCGGTGACCAGCGCCGTGCTCACAGCACCCCCGCGTCACGCAGGCCGCGCAACAGGTTCGTCGCGGCCTCGTTCTCCATGCGCAGGCGACACTCGCTGGCGTAGGCGCCGATGTGCGGCGTCAGCACGGCGTTGGGCAGCTTCGCCAGCCTCCCCGAGTACGGCTCCTCGCCGAACACGTCGAGGTAGGCGCCGCCCAGCCTCCCCTGCTCGAGAGCGTCGGCGAGCGCCTCCTCGTCGACCAGCCCGCCGCGGGCGGTGTTGACCACGACCGCGCCCGGCTTGATCCGGCCGATGGCGGCGGCGTCGAGGATGGCGCCCTGCGCTCCCGGAGCGTGGACGGTGACGACGTCGGCCTCCTGGAGCAGGACGTCGAGACCGACGTAGCTGACCCCGTGGAGGACGGCGAACGCCTGGTCCTCGCGCGGGTCGTGGGCGAGCAGCCACACGCCGAACGGCTGCAAAAGCGAGGCCACCGCCTTGCCGACCCGGCCGAGGCCGATGATGCCGACGGTCTTGCCGCGCAGCAGCCGCCCCATCGGCTTCGTCCACTCGCCGGCGCGCACCGCGCGGTCGGACTGCGAGACCATGCGCAGGACGTCGAGGATGCCGGCCAGCGTCAGCTCGGCGACGCCGTCGACGTGCGCGTCGGGCGTGTTGAAGACGTGAATGCCGAGCTCCTGCGCGGCGGCCAGGTCGACGCTGTCCAGCGCGGTGCCGCAGCGGGAGACGACCTTGAGCCGCGGCACGCCCGCGAGCACGTCGCGAGTCAGCTTCTCCGTTCCGGCGATGACGCCGTCCTTCTCCGCAAGCAGCGCCAGAATTTCGTCCGAGGTGAGCGTGCGGCCGTGGGGGTTGAGGGCGACGTCGCACCCCGTCTGCTCGAGCAGGTCGAGAGGCTGCCGGCCCGAGCGGCCGAACGACGATGTCGAGATCAAAATTTGCGCGCCCATGCTGTTCCGATCACCTTTGAGTCGCAGTGATTATAGCTTTCTGGCGCGGCCGCCCCGCGAGCACGGTCCGCCTGAAGACGAGAAGTGCCGGCTGGATGCCTGCACCACGGTCCCTTCCCCGTCGCGGTACTGGGTTCTCTCCCGCACGTTCCCCGGTCGTGATCATGTCATCTGAGTGACGCGCATCTACAGGGAAGCAGGTTACGCTCCCGAACGACGGCCACCGCCGCCTCGTCGGTATCTGCGCTGCCAGCATTCTGTTTGACGGCTACCAGTGAATCGGTAGGATCGCTGGGCTTGGCACCTACCGGTACCTTTCGACGCGAACGGCGAGTGGAACCTATCTCTCGCGCATCTTTCCGCTTTCCCGCCTCAGCAGTCCATCAAGGTCGAGCTCACGCATCGCCTGTACGGCGAGCTCCCAGCGGCCCTCGGCGCACAACCCGCTCACGCCGGCATCCTCGTAGGCGCGCTCTGCCGCCGCGATGCAGGCTGCCCGCACCGCCTCGGCCGCTCGAACCACTTCCTCACCCGTCATCGCCGCCTCCCGGAGATGGGCTGCCCGGTTAGCAATCGCCCGTCAAACCAAGCGTCGGTTACGTTGGCCGGGATGCGGACCTTCGACTGGGACTGCGCGCCCATCTTGAGCGCGCTGACGTGGGCCCTCGGGCCCCGCCTTGGCGCAGGCGATCGCCCCGAAAACCCACGCTGCCACATCGACGACGATAATCACCCGCCGTTTCGCTGCTATCTGGGCCGACATTGCTCCAAGAGGGCTATCCATTTCGTTCTCCTAGGCACAAGATGTAGTGGTGCGCACCGAGCGATCGCATCCTGTGGGCGGGGTGGACTACCCAAGGACCTTGCAGGAGTTCGACGAGTGGTTCCCCACGGAGGCGGCCTGTGTGGCCTACCTCCGGCAGGTTCGGTGGCCGGATGGGTTTCGCTGCCCTGGGTGTGGTGGCGCAAGAGCATGGGCGACAGCTCGTGGAACGCTGCGTTGCACGGCGTGCCAACGGCAGACCTCGGCGATGGCAGGGACGGTATTCGAAGGCACGCGAAAGCCCTTGCGGATGTGGTTTCAGGCAATGTGGTTTGTGACCGGCCAGAAAGCCGGCGGTAGTGCGTTGGGGCTCCAGAGAATCTTGGGTCTGGGGAGCTATCAGACCGCCTGGGCCTGGCTTCACAAACTCCGGCGCGCCATGGTCCGGCCGGGCCGTGACCGCTTACATGGTTTGGTGGAAGTTGACGAGACATACGTCGGCGGCGTCGAGCCGGAGGTCCGCGGTCGGAAGGTCGTGAAGAAAGCAATCGTCGTGATCGCCGCCGAGGAGGACGGCAAAGGCATCGGGCGGGTTCGCCTTCGACGGGTCCAGGACGTCTCTGCCGAGACCCTGTTGTCGTTCATCTCCGAGGCGATCGAACCAGGAGCAGTGGTCCATACCGACGCCTGGTTCGGCTACACCGGGCTCGTTGCCACCGAGTACACGCACAAGGTCTCCAACCTCAAACGAAGCGGGCGGCTTGCACACGAGCTTCTGCCACGGGTGCATGGAGTGGCCTCCTTGCTCGCTCGCTGGATCCTCGGGACTCACCAAGGCGCTGTGAGCCCCAAGCATCTCGAGTACTACCTTGACGAATTCACATTCCGCTTCAACCGACGGAAGTCGAGCGCTCGCGGTCTCCTCTTCTATCGTCTCGTTCAGCAGGCAACCGACGTTCTACCAGTGACCTACCGACAGCTGGTCGCGACGAAACCTCTCGCTACCACAACAGGTAGTGGTTAGGAGAGGGAAGTGGATAGCCCTCTGCTCCAATTGCAGGTTATCAGATAATCGGTAGGATCGTTGGGCCTGGCACCTTCACACCAGTGATTCCGTAGAATCGTTGAAGGTCCTATAACTAAAGGTGAGCGCGGGCATGGCTAATGGGTGCCTGCCACGATGGCTGGACTTGGAGCGTCCGCCCGCGCTCGAGCCATACGCGCCTGCCTGATAAGGACCTCGCCACGGATGGCTGATAGAGGCATGGCGGCGCGCGGCATGTTCATTGTAAAGGAGGAGACAGCCGTGGGAGAGGAACAGGCAGTTGGTGAAGTGTGGTGGACGGCTGGTGCGGACTGTGGGGAGGAGCAGCACCGCCTGGTGGTCGTGGATGAGCGAGGGGGACGGCGGCAGTCGATGTGGATCAACAACCGCATCGACGAGCTCGAGAAGGGGTTGGCCGACGTCATCATGGGGCTGCCGGAGGGTGGACACCTGCGGGTGATCAGTGAAGGAGTGCGCTCGCTCGGCTCGGTCTTGAGTGTGGTGGCGATGCGGTTGGGGATCGAGCAGTGGGAGGTCAATCCCAAGGCCTTGTCTCGCTACCGGGAGGTCGAGGGTCAACCGCGCAAGGACGACGACACCGACGGGTGGTTGCTGGCGCGCATGTGCGTGGTTGGTGCTTCGGGGTGCCATCGCGTCGTCGACCCGCGGCCGGAGGAGCGGCGGCTGGCACGGCTCAGTCGGCTTCACGGCCAACTGAAGAGCAAACGGGCGCAGGCGCAAAGTCAGCTCCGTTCGCGCCTGGTCGAGCTGGCGCCGGAGGTGGTCAGCGAGGAATGGCAGGGACCGGCAGCCAACGGTAAGGGCATGCTGGCGGTGCTGCAGCGCTGGCCGGCGTTCATCGGCTTGGGGTCGGCGCACCTGGCGACGATCGAGCGGCTGGTGCGGAGCTCGACGCGGTATGGCGAGAGGTGCAAAGCAATGGCGCAGGCCCTCAAAGCGATGGCTCGCCGCGTCCGAATGGCCACCGAGGAGCGCGAGGTCGTTCGGCTGGAGATGCGGCTGCTGGTCAGCGAGCTGTACGCCCTTGAGACCTCGTTCGCCGAGGTGGATCACGAGATCACGACGGCGGTGCTCCAACACCCCATCGCTCGCAAGCTGCTGGCGATGCCGGGCGTCGGGTATCTCACCGCGGCCGCCGACGTCGGCGAGATTCTGCCGCTGGCCCGCAACGTCCCGGAAGGCAAGGCCGCGACCTATGCGGGCCTGACCCCACTCTCGCGCAGCAGTGGCAAAAGCGAAGGGCGATCTCGGCTGGCTCGCGGGGTGAACAAGCACGCTCTCGACGCCAACTACCTCTCCGCCCTGGCGGCCCTCGCGTCCAGCGCGCTCGACGCCGCGTACTACCGCAAGCAGCGAGAGCTGCATAAGGGACATCCGAAGGCCCACGTCGCAGCCCTTTTGTCTCTGGCCCGCCAGCGCTTCAAGGTGAAGTACAAGCTGATGACGACCGACGCCGTCTACGACAAGGAGGTGCTCATCGCCAGCCATCTCCAGCGCCTGGAGCAGGCGCGCCAACACGCGGCCTGAACGAACGATCTACGCAAAGACCTGACCGCCTCGCCTGCGCACCCGCCAGCCGTCGCTACTGCACCAATAGCGCCGTGCTCGCCGCAGTCAAGGCTCTCCGCTGCGCTCCGATCCCGCTGCGCGGGGCGCCTCCGGCGGCCTTGACTGCGACTGTGCGCGGCACACTCACCACTTCGTGGCGACGGCAGACGGGTGTGCCCGCAGGCTCTGGCTCCGGGTATTTCCGCCCCTTGATTTCTTATAGAGGCACCCGTCTGCTATCGCTATCCGATAACGATGATCTCGAGGATGCCACTCTCACAGGGGATTGCTTTCCAAAGGTCGGTGTACGGGGCAAGTCCGGACCAGTTGCCGATGCGATCGGTGGGATAGCGGTATAGCGACCGCGACGGCACGATCAGCAGGCCGGCTGCCAAGACGCCATGAAGCAGGCCAAGCGCCATCGTGTTCAGAGCTCGGTGGCTCGATGACACGTTGCCGGTTTCCAATTCGACCGCGATCGGTCCGGACTCAGTGCGAAGAACCGCGTCGATCTTGCCAGGACGTGTCCTCGTTGCGAGGTTCAGTGGTTGCTCGAGGGCCCATCCGGCGCCGGCGAGGCTGGCCATCAACCCATCTTTGATCGGCTTGACACCGCTGCCCTCGCCCCTCCGCTTTCCCGACTGCGCGTAGTTGGTGAAACTACCGGTCTCGGGCGGCCACTCGACCCGCTCGATCGCATTCAGAAGCTGCCCGCGGATCGTCTTCCACTCGCCTGACTGTGAGAAGACCCCGCGAGAGATCAGCGTCTCGATGTGGACGATCTTCATGACCGCTCCATACGGTGGCCAAGGCGCCGAGCCACACTAGCGACCGGCCCCGCGATGTCGATTCCGAGTTGTTGCGCCACTTCGACGAACTCGACCACATCAAGATGTCCTTCCCCACGCTCGCACTTCGACACAAATGACTGCGCTCGGCGCAGGCGCAGCGCGCGCTCTGCATGAGTGAGTCCGGCCTGGCGCCGCGCGGCAATCAGCGCCAGCAGAAGGTATTCGTGAGGATCAACAGCTGGCCCTGTGTCTCGCGCCATGTAACCGCGATCGTAGGCATCGGGCGCGAATAACCCAAAACAGGTTCCCGCTGGGCGGAACGGACACGTGAAGGCCATCGCTGCCCCGGGGGCCGTCGCACCTGTGGGACGGGCGGGTGATGCCGACGAAGTGTAAGGTGTCGACCTCGTCGGCCAACTCGATTAAGCGGCTCAACAACGACGCCGCGGTGAAGGCCAAGGTGTGGCTGCAGGGTTCGGCGAGCGCGGCGTGGTGCCCACCGCCGTGCTGTTCGGCGTCTACAAGCTCCGCAACTTTCACGACGCCCAAGGCATGGACCTCGCGCTGTTCTGGGCCAACGACCTCAAGGCCATGATCCAGTGGATCAAAAGGACGAGGCGGGGGCTCAACTCATCCCTGTTCACACACGGAACCTCGGACCAACGAGACGCACCCTCAGGCCTTCGCGGACCCGCCATTGGGGAGCGGTATGGGCGCACCGTGCCATGTGCCGCTGATCTGGATGACCTTTGGGTCCCACCAGAGCGTTTCTGACACATCGACGTCATCGAAGTGGCAGTCTATGAATGAGGCACGGCGAAACCGACTACCGAGCAAATCGCAGCGACTAAAGATGCATCGCTCGAAGACGCAGTCCTCGAGCACGGACTCACGGAACCGTGTGCGCTCGAAGGTAGAGTCGGTGGCGTGCACTCTTGACATGAGGCGGTTGACATTGCAGCGCCTGAAGATCACCTTCTTCCAGTCGGCTGTGCCACGGGTGTGAGCCAGGTCAAGTTTGGTGCACTCGACGTCGACCCAGGACAGATGGAGAAACATGCCGCGGATGACGCTGTCGAATAGCCGACAGCGAAAGAGCGGTAGCGTACGGTCACCGCTATAGTTGCTGTAATCCACCAAGTGGAAGATCGTCTCTTCGAGAGAGCCCACAGCGAGCCCGCTGGCGATAGCGGGCACAAGACTACGGCAATTCGAGACAAACAGCGCAAATCCCCCTTGGGGCGTGCCATCGTGCTTGTGGCAGGTTTCGGTGCGCGTCATTTCGTCATTCCCCGCCCCCGGTGGTAGATATCAACGAGGATATCCTGAGCTTCCTTG
Source organism: uncultured Acidobacteriota bacterium (assembly GCA_963725705.1). GTDB lineage: Bacteria > Acidobacteriota > Thermoanaerobaculia > Thermoanaerobaculales > Thermoanaerobaculaceae > CAVRZJ01. The sequence goes on from CAVRZJ010000007.1 coordinate 504,536, forward strand.
GCGTACTTCAACGCCTTCCCGAGCGTGAAAGAGCGTGGAGAGGTCACATCGAGGATAACTCGTTCACCGGTAGCCTGCGTGTAGACGAAGTCCGGGATCAACCCGAAGAACTCCGGCCTGACTTTCACCTGCGCCAGCAACGAGTCCGATTCGCTGGCCCGCAGCAGGAGGATTTCGACCTCACTCTGGAGCGCCTGTCCCCGAATAAAGAACGCCCACCACTTTCCCTGGCTCTCGGCTGCGTAGTACCGCAAGGCAACACGAGATGTTGCTTGGCGTGACTCGAGAAGATCCTCCGCTTCGTTGGTCATTCGCTCGAGTTGCGCCATGACATGACGCCCCTCGGCCCCGAGAGACTGCTCGTTGCGCAGGACCCTGGCCCTACCGGCCCACTCTGCGGCCTGCTGCTGGCGTTCTGCATAGCTCAGACCAGCTCCGACGAGACCGATGAACTTGCCGAACTTACCGGGACCGAGCAGCGAGAACCCGATGTCCCACGCAAGAGCTTCGTTCGAGTGTTCTCGCTCGAATGCCATGAGATCCACTGCCATTTGATTTGCGCCAATGAACGGATGCCAGGAGGTGGTCTCCTCTCTTGTTCCGAGAGGCAGTTGGCTCAGAAAGTAGTAGAGCCTCCCCCTAAAGGCGCTGCCCTCCATCGCGTAGATGCCCGGGTTGAGACGGTGCTTGCGGAGTGCCTCCGCCCCCCTCTGCGCCGCCAGCATCTGCGCCGCAGCCACCTCGGACGCGAAGAAGGCATTGATGTCTCGCTCGGCCCCAAGCCCCATCGGATCTGCCACCATCGTCGGCTGCATGGCGACGTAGCTGTACAGGTTCACGGAGTCGACGGCGCCGAGCGGGTCTTCGGAGAGCCAGCTCGCATCGCGCGCCGAGTACCACCTCGCGCGGGCGTACCCCAACCGCGAGACTGGGTCCGTCCACATCCCATGGAACGTGCTGGTCTGCCCGCCGGGCAAGCGATCGCCGAGCGTGCTGGCCAGCTCGTCCTCGGCGCTCCGTGGCTCGATCTCCCGCGCATACTGCGGCGGCGTCTGGCCGTCGGTAGGCACGTCCAGCACGACCCGCACGCCGCTTGTTTCCTCCGGTGGGAGCTGGAGCGCCCGGCCAAAGCCATCGTGCAACGCCGCCGTCAGTGTCACCCGGAAGCGAACCGCCTTCGGCCAGCCGGCCAGACGAAGGATGAGGAGGTGCGAGGCGTCGCTGGCGTCTGCTGCAATCACGAAGTCGTCCATGACGGCGGCGGCCCAGCCGGCGCCGTCCTGCCACTGCTCGATGCCGATCCCGGCCGCAAAGCTCGTCGGGTCGAGCGGCAGCGTGGTGACCACCCGCAGCGCCCCGCCTACGCTCTCGTTGAGCACCGGGCGCTGCTGCTGCGAGCCGGCCTCGCTCACGCCCGCATCAAACGTGATCCGCACCAGCTCCGGCCCCAGCTCCACGTGCGACTCGCCGAACGGTGTCGTGAGGTATCGGGCGAGTAGGTGCGGGGCCTGGCCCTCACGCGTCTCGGCTACCGCCAGGACGCTGCCCATCTCGTCGCGGATCAGCTCGTAGGCGCCGGTGCGCGGACTGCCCAGCAGGTCCCGCTCGACCCTGACCTGCGGCGCATCATCAAGCCACCGCGCCCCCGGCGCGTACTGGTAGCGCCAGATCGGCTGGTCCTGGAAGTTCAATCCAGCCTCGGCGGCCAAGCGCTGCCCGTCCCAGGTGAAAGAGCGCTTGGCGATGAACGGCCGGTCCCCATCGGTACCGCCCGCGGGCACCAGGCCGAGCTGCGTGCGGCTCTGGGCCCGGCCGAGACCGTCGAAGCTGTAATTCACTCTCTCGCCGGCATGCGTCCCGGCCTTCACGTCGACGGTGACGAGTTGGCCACGCCAGTCCCACGTATAGGCGAACCGGTCGTCACCGGTGCGGCGGCCCTCCGTGTCGTAACCGATCGCCACGGTGCCGGCCGGTCCGCTGCGCTCCAGTGGCCGGCCGAGCGGCCCGGTCGTGTAGTCGGTGCGGCCCTGGTGCCGCTCCTGGATGAGCAGCAGTTCGTCGGCCTTGCCGTAGCCGTAGCTCCAGCTTGCAAGCGTGCTGTTCTGGGCGGCACCGCGACCGGTCTCGGCGCTCGTCATGCGCCGCCCCGCGTCGTAGCTCGCGGCCCAGCCCTGATTGGCGAGGACACCAGCCTGCGGACCTGCCGACACCGCCTCGCGGCTGACCTTCAAGCCCCGCGGTACGTCCCAGCCGTACGTCATGGCGCCGATGCCGGCACCGCCGGCCGCGAGGCTCAAGCTCGCAAGCCGGCCGCTGCTGGTCTCGTAGCTCAGGAAGCTCGAGACCGACGGCGTGACGGTTGCGCAGGGACGACCGGCGCCTCCCCACGACAGCGAGACGCCGAGCGGCGAGCCGGCCACCGGCGCGCCGGTGGCGTCGAGCTGCTGTGCCGAGGCGAGACGGTCCATCACGTCGAAGCTCGCCGCGTAGCCGGCGAACGCCTCGCTGCCGGCCACGCCCTGCGGCAGCATCGTTGAGACGGCGTTGCCGAAACTATCGAAGGTACGTTCGATGCGAGCACCGTTGGGCCAAGCGCCGACCTTCTCGTAGCGCGGCAGCCCGCGCGTGTCGAAGCTGTCGAAGGTGACGAGGGTGGCGGGGTCGACGTAGGTTCCGTTGGGTCCGTTGGCCTTGCCGACGGACAGCAGCCGGCCGAGCGGGTCGTAGCTCATGACGTCGCCGCCATCGAGCGGCGCCAGGCCCTCTGGAGTGGTGGAGCTGGTGAATGCCTCGGGGTTGGCGGGGCCGCGATAGGTGAGCCTGTTGGCCGCATCGTAGCGGAGGGCGAGGATGAGCTGCCTGCCCGCCTTGTTGGTGAGCCTCGTCTGCCAGGTGGCGAGTGTGTCGTCGCCGTTGTAGGTGAAGCTCTCCTTCGGCGCGCCCGGGATCGTGCGCTCCCTCAGGCGGCCGGAGGTGTCGTACGCGAAGGTGGTGGTCTCGTCGCCGCCGCGCTCCTTCGTCAGCCTCTGCTCGAGCATGCGGCCGTCGCGGTCCCAGCCGTAGGCGATGCTCGCGCCGATCTCCGGTCGGTCGACAGCAAGCGTCCGTCCCCGTCCGTCGTAGGAGAAGCTCGACCGGCCGGAGCCGCCGGTCGCGATCGACAGCACGTTGCCCGCCTGGTCGAGCGTACGCTCGACGACCATGCCAGCAACGATCGAGTGTACGGCGCGGCCGAGGGCATCGTGATCGACGAGCGTGATGACCTCGACGGGGGCATGCCCCTGGGGCGCCACCTCGGTCGAGGTGATGGCATCTGGCCAGGGTGCATCGGAGGTGTAGGTGAAGGCGGCGCGGTTGCCGGCGGGATCGCTGGTGGACGCCAGTCTCCCGCTGTTGGCCTGGTAGGTGAGGCGCTCGATGCGCGCCGGAGCGCCAAGCGCGCTGGTGGTGAGCGTGGTGGCACGACCGCTTTCGTCGAAGGTGACCTCGGTTGTCATGCTGCCTGCAGTGGAGCCGCCGCCGGAGACGACCTGCTCACTACGCTTGGTCGCCCCAAAGCTGGTAATCGAGTACTTCTGTTCGGCGAGCGTCGAGGTCTTGGCGGCATCGGCGTAGGCGATCTCTCGCTTCAGGCCGCCGGCGGCGTCGTGTTCGCGCTCGATGAGGGCGCCGGAGGGCAGCTCCTCCTCGTAGGTCCGCGCCCAGGCGTCGACCTTGCCGCGCCAACGCCCGTCATCGCCGTCGGTTGCGAAGACCAGCCGGCCCAGCTCGTCGTAGCCAAGGCGTCGCGTTCCTGAGCTCCCCGTCGTCACCGAGGCAATCCGACCCGAGGGCGTGTAGGCGACGGTGTTGACGATGCTCGCTGGCGTGGTGGTGGAAGTGGGCCTCCCAAAGGCGTCGAAGGTGAAGGTGGTGGTTCCCTCGGTGAGCGGCTGCCCTGCCTGCGCCGGCGCAAGCCCAGTTTGCGTGATGCTCTTGAGCTGGTCGCGCTCGGTGTACTCATAGCGCGTATCGACCCACTCGCCCGCGAGCCCGGTCTGCTTGCGCCGCTCGCGCACGAGCCGGCCCGCCGCGTCGAACGCCCGCTGGATCGTGGCGTCGACCGCGCGCAGCGCTCCTGAGCTCTTGCCGGAGGTCTGCTCGATCGCGCGGTCCCACTGGTCATTGACGAAGGTCGCAGATGTGCCGAAGGAGGTGCTGCTCTCCTTGACGGCGTCCCGCTCGTCGTAGGTGAGGTCTTGCGTGAAGCCGCCGGCGGTGATGCTCTTGAGCAGGCCGGCGCCGGCCTTGCCGCGCTTATCCTGGTCGAAGACCAGCGAGGAGAGCACGGGCGTGGTGCCCCGAGTCTTGCTCTCAGTGATCCGCCCAAAGAGGTCGAAGGTTGAGTCGGAGAGCACGCTCTCGGCGTGATAGCCGAAGGTCGTCGGACCGCCACCGGCGGGAGCTGACCCTGAGCTGATCGCTCGCCCTTCAGCGTCTGTCGTGCGCTCTATGAGGTTGTCCTCGGTGTAGGCGAGCGCCGTCACCGTCTGGGCGTAGCTGGACGGGCCCTTCGCGGCGCTGCCGGCCTTCTGCGTCAGCGTAGTGACGCTCCCCTTGGCGAGACGGTCGCTGCTCGAGGAGTACCCGTACTCCGCGATGCTCCCGTCTGCCCGCGTGGCCCTCGTCAGTCGTCCGCTCTCATCAAACTCGAAGCTCGTGGCCAGCGCCTTCGCTGGCATGGCGGCGCCCAACGCGGGCGTTGGGTCGCCCGCCGCCAGCACCTCAACTCCGGCCTCCTCCGCCTTGGTGATGCGCCCCTTATCGAGTGTGTAACCGACCTCGTGCTGCCAGGGCGCCCTCACCGTAACCTTCGTGGTGGGCGCCACGAAGTCGGGCTGCATCGGATAGTCGATGCTCCACGCGACCGTGGCGCCGGAGGTGTTGACACCGTCCGACATTGGGAAGCCCACCGCGCGGACACGGCCAGTGAACGACTCGTACTCGAAGCGGGCGCGGAGGACATCACTGCCGGGCTGCTCGAACCCTTCCAGCCTGAGCGTGGCGAACTTCCCATGCAGGATCGCGTGGGTGTCGGTTTCCTCGCTCGTGACGTTCGCCTGTGGGTTATACCGATACTCGATCGTCGGGCGATTGCTCCCGGTGAAGGCGTACTGAAGGTACTCCGGAGCGGTGGTCGTCACGTCCGGCAGCTTCACCTTGGTCAGCCGCCGGTCCGTGTCGTACTCGTACTCCACGGTGCGTGGTGAGCCCTCGACCCAGTCGCTCACCTTCTTCAGGAGGCCGTAGCGTGGGCCAGCGCCACCCTGGGATTCCGGCTTCGGGTCGTCGTAGTACTCGAGCCGGTACCGGCGGCCGAGGTCATCCTCGATCCCTGTCAGTTGTCCGAACGTGTCGTATGAATACCGAATCGTATTGCCCTGCTGGTTCGCGGGCTTGTTCTGCCGCAGCCGGTCGGAGAGCGCGATGAGGCGGCCGGCGGCGTCGAAGCGGGCGACGTCGTGGGTGCGGCCGATCAACTGCCATCCCTGGCCGCCGCCGAGCTTCTTCAACCGCAGGTAGAGCCCCTTCGGAACCTGGTAGCTGCCGGAGGGGTCGCCGTCCCATCGATCCGACGGCGTTTCGCCGCCGCGCGGGTAGAAGCGGTAGACGCTGCCGGAGCCGTCGCGGTACTCGACCTCGCCGGTGACGCCGTTCTCCCGCAGGTGGGCCAGCAGACCGGAGTGCCAGCCGGCGGCGCCGAGGGCGCCGTAGCCGAGGGTGCTGGAGCGGTACGCGCGATCGAGGCTGACGGGCAGCATGCGCCCAGACCAGGCGAAGTCGGTGGCGGACAGCAGCGCGTCGCCGGAGGCAAGGCTGATCGTCGTCCCCGCCTCGCCCGGCGACCAGGAAGCGGCGTTCTGCACGGGCTCGGCGAGCGACACCTGGATCGGCGACGGCACCGTGTCCGCCCAGGCGGCCACGTGCGCTACGCCGGTAGGCGCCGGGTAGCTCTGCTCGTGCGCCTTGAAGAAGTCAATCGCCTTCTGCGTCGCCTGGCGGACCGGCTCCTCGGCGTCGGGGTCCACCGCGAGGTAGGCGCGGAGGTACGGCCCGCCGGCGAGCAGCTCCTTGATGCGCTGCATTTCGGCCGGGTCGTCGCTCGTGCCGTCCTTGGGATCGGGCAGGTACGACGGCCACTCGCAGCGCCGGCAGGCGCGGGACTCGTCAGAATCGATAGAATCGTTGGGCCTGGCACCTTCGAGGTGCTGGAGGTGGTAGTCGTGGCGCGCGCGCGGGTCGGCGAGCAGCAGCACGGTCTCGGCGGACTCGTAGAGGTTGAAGACGGTGGCGAGCTGGCCGGCCTCGCCGTCGCCGAGGGCACCGGCGTCGGGCTCGCCCTTGCCGACGCCGACGCGGTGGAGGTGGACGAGGACGTCGGTCTCGGGCCACCCCTCGCCGCCGGGCAGCGCCACCGCGCCGCCGAGCTCGTCGCGGGAGAGCAACCCGGTCTCGGGCAGCACCCGCAGCGACTGCACCCTGGCGGTGAGCTGCTCGCCGAACGAGCCGGGCAGCGCCACCCTCAGCTTAAGCGCCGCGGTGGCGGCGCGGTCGTCGGCCTCGCGGTCTTGCTTCGCCTGCTGCTCGTCGGTCGACGGCTTGATCCGGACCGGCACCCCGAGCGGTGCGAATCCCGCGGTGATGCGCTCGACCGCGTGGGGGCGCTGCTCGGGGTTCGCGGGCATGTCCTCCTTCTCGGGCAGGTAGAGCCCCGAAAAGACGAAGCGCGGCGCCCCGATCGGCACCGCCAGCGGCCCGCGCGCGCCGCCCCAGGTGTAGAGCAGCTCGGTCCCGAGCGGGTCGAGGCCGAGGTGGTTGGTGGTCCACGGCGCCTTCACCGTGAGCGACGGCCGCGGCTCGGCTTCGAGGCCCGGCGCCCCGTTGACCGCCCGCAGGTCCCACACGTCGATGATCGATGCACCCTCCGCATCCGTGCCGCCCGCGAGCAGCAGCGAGCGCTCCCGGTCGACCTCCAGACGCGAGGCGGTGTGGCCGTCGACGCGCAGGTGGCCGATCAGCGTCGATTCGTCGACGCGCCGTTGAGTCACGTCAAACACGTAGATCCCCGCACTCCCGAGGGTGAGGAACAGCAGGTCGCCCGGCTTCTCCTTGGGCGCGAATGCGGGCGCCCGGGTGAAGGTGCCGGCGAGCGTGCCGGTAATGCCGCGGTCGACCCAGATCACGTCGTTGGCGAGCGCCACGTCGCGCAACTGCACTGCCGTGCCCTTGACCGACCGCAAGCACCCCGCGACTCCGGCGGGCCGCAGATCGCCGGGCGCGCTCGGGGACGAGGCGGTGTGCACCGCGCCGATGTGAACCAGCGGCGAGTACACGTCGATCGAGGTCGCGCCGTGCGCGCACGTCGCGCCCGTGCAGCCGGTGCCGGAGTGGACGGCCAGCGCCGAGGTCATCGCCAGGCCGTCGAGGCCCGCGGCGTTGGCGGGATCGCCGCCGGGGTACGCGCAAGCGGGAAACTCGATTGTCTGACCCTGATAGCTCGCGAGGCGCCGCTCGCACTGACCGCCGCCGGTGCCGGCCGGCTGCGCGAGCCGGTAGAAGCGGTTGAGGTCAACGACGGTGATCCCCGACCCGGTCAGCGCGACGTAGCCGAACGCGCGCAGGTTGTAGCGGACGCGCAGTTGGTCGTTGCGCCGCGCGCGCAAGCCCTCCAGGTGATAGCTGCCGTCGCCGCCGCCTGAGGGCCAGATGTTCTCGACGTCGAACGACCACGACTGTCCCGTCGTGAGGTTGTCCACGGTGACCCGCTGGTAGCGATCGTACGGAGGCTCGCCGGCGCAGCCGCCCTTGCGCCAGTCGGGTAGCGGCGGCGGCTTCGGCGTGTCTGCCGGGAGACTCGGTTCGGTCGCTCCGGATTGGCCGCGAGCGTACGTCGACCTGAAGGTCACGTCGATGCTATAGATGCCCTCGGCGTCGGGTGCGAGCTGATCGAGGTCGCCGTCCATCGGGTGGTAGGCGCCGTAGAACCGCTCGAGGTCGAGCGCGCGCCCTTCCTCGTCCTGCGACAGCACCTCCATGTCGGTCGGCATGCCGGCCGGCATCGCCTGCAGGGCGAGCCACTCCGAGGCGGAGAGGTCGGTGTCGGTACCGAGCGCGTAGGCAGTCTTGACGCCGCCGAGAGCAGGCGCGAAGCACGGCAGCGTCGCCGCCCAGGCCGGCTGGCCGCTGCACGCGCCGGTGGTGGCGTTGCGGACATCTTCTACCCGGAGTGCCTTGACGGACCACGTCGACCCGGCGAGAGCGTTGTAGAAGAGCCGGTTGTGGCCGTCGCTGGCGAAGGCGCGCAGTTGCGTGTCGGCGCCGTTCTTGATGGCGAACCGCTTGAACTTCCCGAGCTCCGAGTGGTCGGTGGTGTCGAACGCGACGATGCGTCCCGCACCCGAGCCGACCAGGACGAGATTGCCGAAGCGCAGCAGGTCGCGCGCCTCATCGCTGTCGCCGAGCGACGGCAGCCCCGGCTCGACCGAGCCGATCGGCTCGCCGGCGACCCTGCGGGTGCCGAACTCGAAGACGGTGGGCGCCTCGGGCCAGTACGTCAGCTCAGTGCCGTCGGTCGCGCGGGATTTGATTCCCGAGAATCTCAGCGTGAGCCGGAAGCGGTGCCCTGCCGGCAGCGCGCCGGCAGGCTGGATCGTCAGATGCGTGCGACGGCTTGACTCCGGCTGCTCGAGGTCGACCGCGATCGCCTTTGCGGTCCCCGCGGAGGCGACGCAGCTCGTGGTCTCGCCGAGATCCTCGAGCTTGACGACGTCGCTCGCCAGAGCGCTGGACAGGTCGGTCAGCGGCCGGTCGAACTCCAGCTCGAATGCGTCGAACCGCTCGGCGTCGAGGTCGCCCGGCGTGACCACCAGCAGCACCTCGTCGCTGCCGCGGAATTGCGGGCTCGCCCAGCTCGTGTCGCGGCCGCAGACCGTGACGACCGGTCCCCGCTTCGGCGACGCCGGCGGCGCGGCCGGGTCGCTCGGCAAGGACGGTGCGAGATCGAACGCGGCGAGCTGCGTCCCGTCCGCAAGTGGGAACTCCTCGACACCCTCGAGCCGAATGGTGCCGTTGGCGTCGGCCTTTGCCTCGACCTCGAGGCGCAGCCGCTCGCTGGCACCGGCGGCCGGGGCGCGGAAGCGGACGAGATCGAACGGGGCCGCCGAGACCAGCAACGGGCGCTGCGGCCTTTCGCCGGGCAGCGTTCCCGCGTCGAAGAAGCCGCCCGTCGAGGGCGCGATCGGGTCGAAGTCCTTCGTGCCGACGATCCACCCGGTGGCGCGGTCGCGCTCGACGATGCGCAGCGGCGCGTTGTTCAGCACCGGCAGCACGTAGTGGCCGCTCCAGTTGAGCGGCACCGGCAGGTACACCCAGGCGTCGGCGTACTGGTTGTAGACGACGGTGAACTGCGCCGCGAGCTCCGACGACACCGCGCCGCTGAACAGCGACAGCTCAGTGCCCATCCCCCAGAACCACGAGGCGCTGGTCTTCGCGGTGAACTCCACCAGGAGCGACTGGAGGAAGCACTTCGACAGCCCCTCGCTCTTGGCTGTGGCGCACGTGCGCCGGCTGGAGGTGTCGAGCGCGTGGGCGCTGGACGACGTGGCCCGTGGCCCGTGGCCCATGGCCCGGAAATCGAGCCCCTGCATCGTGCCGCCGGCAGGCTCGGGCGTCACCGACGGATCGTTGGAGAGATAGCGCTGGCCGCTCTCGTCGATGAACACACCACCGATGGCGAGGAGGCGTAGGCGGCGGCCCCACGGGAGGTCGACCGGGGCGCCGACGGCGACCAGGGCGTCGTCGGGGACCGTGGCGGGCGCCGGCAGCTTGAGGACGAGGCTCTCGGCGGCCTGGCCATCGAAGTCGACGTTGATGGTGCTCGCCAGCGTCATGCCCGCAGGCGTCGGGATGCCGAGGGTCTCGGGGACGAGGGTGCTGATGGTGACGAGGGTTGCCTGAGAGAAGGCCGCTTCGGGCACTTCGACGGTAATGCCGTCTGGGCTGGTGAACGTGGTCGCCTGGCCGGGCGGCGCGACGAAAGCCCGGCCGTCGGGCGAGACAAACGGACCGAGACGGAAGTGCGCGGCCGGGTTCTGCTGGTCGGCAGGTGAGAAGACCTTCACCCAGATGACACTCGCGATCGAGACCGGCGGGTTGGGCGTCCTGCCGACCTGGCACGGCAGCAGGGTGCTCCGGCCGAAGCCGCCCGCGGTGTCCGAAGAGCAGGTGGCCTGCACGGTTTCGGCAATTGGCCCTTCGACCTCAGGCGTGACCGTCCAACCGACGGGAATCGCGCCGTCGTCGCCGAAGAGGCCGGCGACGCCGTCGACCGGGATGCGAAGGTGGAACTTCTCGGGATGCACCTGGCCGCCGGTTGGGATGGTGGTGTCAGTCGTGAAGCGCCACTCGAACGGCACCGGGCCCTCGTAGAGAGTGCCGGTCGCGTCGCGCACGCCGCCGGCGAAGCGAGCGATGAAGTGGCGCCCGGGAGGCAGCGGGTAGGAGGGCGCGAGCGTGAGAACCGTATCGCCGATCAGCGACACGGTGCCCTGTATGAAGGCGCCGGTGGGTTCGCCGGCGCTGTTGGCCAGCTCGAGCGTGAGCGTCGCCGCCGTGATGCTGGCGGGGTCGAGCCGCTCTGAGAACGTGAGCGCCACCTGGCTGCCCACCGGAGCGACGGCACCCTCCGCCGGGACGAGCGGTGGCACGATGGCCGGAGGCACCGGTCGCACCGTGATGTCGAGCTGGGCGATGGCGCCCGGCGCGAGCGTGGCGATCGTCGCGGTCCCCGTCTCGTCGAGCGTGGGGTGCTTGGCCTCGAGCGGCCGGGCGTTGCCTGTCGGGACCGGCACGCTGTAGCGGCCGCCGTCGCGGGAGAGGTCGGCGGTGCCGAGGCCGGCCGCGGTGACGCGCGAGCCGGCGAGCGTCGCACCGCCAGCGCCGCGCACGAAACCGGTGGCGAAGCCCATCGGCTGCTGCGCGGCCAGCATGAGGTAGACGCCCTCGCGCACGACACCGTCGAGCGACAGCTCGGAGGCAGCCGGCTCAGGCGAGGCGACGAGGCGCTCGGGTACGCCCTCCATGCCGGCCTGCCTGGCGATGCGGGCCGCCAGCCGCGCGAAGGCGCCGTCGCCGTCGGACGGTGCGGTCATCAGCTCGGCCAGCATGAGCCTCGGGTCACCGGGGACAGCCGGAGGCGTTGTCGCGGGTGCGTCGAGCTTGATGGTCGCCGGCCGGGTCAGCGTGTGACCGGAGAGATCGAGGCGCACCGCCGCAACGGTCGTGAAACCGCTGACGACTGGAAGCGCCGCCAGCTCGTCGTCAGAGAGGAGGTGCGTGGTGACGATCGACTGCTCGGGAAGTGCGCCCTCCGGAACGATCACCTCGACGCCGTCTGGCGAGGCGACCGAGCCGCCGGCCGGCGAGAGCACCGAGCCGCGCTCGAGCTGCTCCGGGAACGGGTACAGGCGGATGTCCTCCCAGCCGGTCTGGAGCAGCACCTGGGCGGCGCGTTCGCTGGGCGACACCGTGAACGTGGCAGCGCCCGCGGCGGCAAGGGCGCACGATCCCAGCTCGTCGCTGGAGAGCTGCGGGCGGTAGAGCACGAGGTCGGCGGTGAACGGCGCCTCGAGCAGCTCGCCGCCGCCGGAGAGCACCAGCTTCTCCTCGAGCACCGCCTGCACGGCGAGACCCGACGGCCACAGCGAGGCGTCGTCGGCCGAGCGGGCGATGACGCGGGCGCGGGCGTGGCCGGTCGGCGCGACCACGGGCGGATCGAGCGCGAGGGTCGCCGCCAGCGACGGAAGCGGTTGTGGCAGCACGGCACCGAGCAACGGGCGACCCGTTCCGGCCGCGGGCAGTGGCGGCTGCGTGCTGCCGGCATCCGCGCGAACGATCGCGACCGTGCCCGGACTGGGCAGGATCACCCGGACCAGACCGGCACCGATGGGCTCGGGCCCGTCCAGCGTGACCCACAGGCCTGTGCGGAGTTGGTAGGCGACGGCGACGAGCGGCTCGTCGGGAGTCACCCAGGAAGGCAGAGGCAGCGTGAGCGCGACGCCGCCGGCGGCGAACGGCGTGGCGAGGCCCTCTGGCAGGACGCCTGCAGCGGATTCCAGTCGCACCTCGACCGCGGCGAGCGGCGTCCACCCGAGCGGCAGCGGCTCGGGCAGCCCCTGATCGGAAAACGGCGTCAGACGCACTCCTAGCGGGCCGGCGGCGCCCACCGCACCCGCGGCGGCAGCGAAGGTGAGACCTAGCCCCGCGGGGGCGTCGAGCATGCCGCCAGCGAGTGGATCCAGATCGCCCGCGCTGGGCGCGAGCGGCGTCAGGCGGCTGTCGAACGGCACCGCGCCACATCCGGGCTCCAGGGCGAGGCGACGAACGGCACGCGAGTAGCCGTCCTTCTCGAGCACAAGCGCGTAGCGACCAGCGGCAACGCCGCCGGCGAAGGTGAAGCGACCGCGGCCGTCGCTGACCGTCTCCGCAACTGGTGCTCCCACGACGCCAGCGCTTGCCGTACCGGGCAGGATCGTCTCGGAGGTGAACAGGCGAACGTGGGTCTCTGGCAACGGCCGACCGCTGGCGTCGTCGTACGTCTCGCCGACAAGGAAGGCGCCCGCCAGACCGCCCGATCCGGCCGGGAAGAACACCGTCTGGAAGGTGGAGCCGAGCAGGTTGCCGGTGACATCGGCGGCAGGTGCGCGAACTACGACGCGGACGGCGCGGTCCCGCCACCACGCCCCGGGTGCGGCGTCGAGCGCGATCTTGAGCACGGAGCCGCTCCCGGTCCACGACAGCGTCGCGGCGCCATCGCAGGTCGCGGCCGACTCGGCGTCGCAAACGGTGACCGCGCCACCGAGTTCAACGGTGGCCGGCGCCATCGCCTCGCTGAAGGTGATGGCGACCACACCGGCCGACCGGTCGAACGCCGCGCTGTTCACGGTCGGTGCGCTGCAGTCCAGGCGAAGGGTGACGACGGTCTCCGCACTCGCGTTTCCCGCGTGGTCGAGCGCCTGCACGCGCAGGAGCTGATAGCCGTTGCCCGGCAGCGGCACGTTCACCTCGAAGCTGCCGTCGGCCGCGGCCGTCGTGGTGAACGACAGGTCGCCGACGCGCACGCGCACCGTGGCGCCGGGCGCGGTGTTTCCCTTCACGTCGATGTCCTGGGCGCACACCACGTCCGGCACCGCCTCGACGCTCGGCGCCGCGGCGATCGGCGATGTGGCCACCGTGAACGTCGCCTCTGCAGCGACGAGGGTGTGGCCGACGAGGTCGGTGACACCCGCACCGGCGCGCAGGCGGTAGCTCTCGCCGGGCGCGAGCGCCGCCCCGGGGACGAAGGCGACGGCGTTGCTGGCGACCGCGATCTGCCCGGCGACGGTTTCGCCGGTGGAGAGGCGCGTCAGCGTGAGCCCCTCGGCTGCCGACAGCGACGCGTGCAGCACCGGCTCGGAAAACAGCGCCATCACCAGGGCGTCGGGATCGACGTTGGCCGTGCCGTCGCCCGGGACCAGCTCGACGACGCTCGGGGTGACCGTGTCCCTGGACAGCAGCCGGCGCGCCTGGGCGAAGCGACCGTCAAGCTCGGTGACGCGGGCGACGATGGCGAAGGCGCCATCGCTGGCCGGCATCTCGATCGAGGCGGTGAAGGCGACATGGCGGCGGCCATCCGTGGCGGCCGCTTCCCAGACGAGTGACGCGGGCGCCACGGTCGCGCCGTTGACGCTGACCTGAGCGCCCTCGCGGGCCCATGCGTCGCCCGTGACGACGGTGGTGGCCGGCGAAGCCTCGCTGTAGCGGGAAAGATCGGCCGGAGCGATCAGCGCGAGCGCCGGTCCCGTCGCATCGAGGAACACCTCGACGGTGCTGCTGCCGACGTGAGAGAGCGTGTCCGCGGCCGTGACCGTGATCGTCTGCCCTTGCGTGGCCGGCAGCGCGGCGTCGAGCGGCACGCCGGCGGCGAGGAACGCGCCGGCCGCCGGGTCGACGGTTGCGGTGACCGAGCCAACCAGCGAGGTCGCAACGACCGAGGTGAGGTTCGGCTCGTTGTCGATGTCGATCAACCCGGAAACGTCGATGCTGGCGACCGCTCCCGGCGCGACGCCGATGTGTCCGCGGGCGTCGGGCGAGGTGATCTGCACGCGCGGGGCGGTGGTGTCGCGCCACACGACGACGCGGTCGGCGCCGCTGCGCCCGACGCCGTCGATGGCGCGGGCGGCGATGACGTTCGGTCCCTCGGCGAGCGGTAGCGCCGGGCGCGCGAAAACGCCGGTGCCTTCGGCCTGCGGCGCGACCATGACGGTGACGCCATTAACGGTGACCGTGGCGGCGCCGTCCGAGATCGTGCCGGCGGCGGCGACGCTGTCGGCGCCGAGCAGGGCGCCGGCCGACGGCGCGGTCAACGTAAGCTGCGGCCCGATGCCATCGGGAAGACGAACAATGATCAGGCTCTCGCTGCTCTCGCCGCCGTCGGCGCCGGTGCAGGAGATCTGCAGAGTGTTGTCACCGATGACGGGAAGTGGGACGTCGCCGGCCAGGAACGTGCCGTCGGCGAGGCGTGCCGGGTAGGAGTCGAAGCCGCCGGGCTGGCCGATGGCGGGGACGCGGATCGTCACGGCGGTGGCGTTTTCGGCTCTCCCGCGCACGCTGATCACCGCCTGGGTGACGCGAGTCGAGTTGACCGGATCCAATCCGGCCAGCGAGCACGTGCCACCGCCGAGGCTGAAGCTGCGCTCCGCGCGCGTCACGTTGCCGGCGGCGTCGTGCGCGCTGACCGTGACGGTGTAGCCGCCCGCGTCGTGCACGGACGTTTCGACCGACGCCGTGGCAGTGGGCAATGATGCGCCGTTGAGACGCACGGCCGGGGCCGCGACCCCCGGGAGGTTGTCGGCGACCTCGACGTGGATGGTGAACGGTTGCGTGAACGTCGCGCCCTCGGCGATCGGCTGCCCCTCGGCGAGGATGGCGATCGTCGGCGGTGTCAGGTCGGCGGTGACGTGCACCGTGGCGCGACCGACGCGGTCCTTCACGTCGCGCACCACGGCAACGATCGTGTTCGCGCCCTCGACGAGCGGCACGTCGAGCGCGCGGAAGCTGCCGTCCTCCGCCACCTGGGTCGGCGCACCCGAAACGCTCACTACGCCGCCGGCTGTGCTTCGCCGGCCGCCGACGACCGTGCCGACGACATCGGTGCGGGCGCGGTTGGTGAGGCCGCCGTCCGCGGGCGAGAGGATGAGCACCTGCGGGCCGCCGGCCGGCACGAAGATGGTGACGCTCGCCGCCGCGTGCCGGCCGGCCGCGTCGGTGGCGATTGCGGTCAGCGTGCTCGTGACGCCAGCCTCGACCGACACTCCGGCCGCAGTCCAACCCACACCGTCGACGAGCGCGGTGACGCCGTTGACCACAACGGCCGGCGTCCGGCCGGAGACGGTGCCCGTGACGGCCATCGTGGGACCTTCGACGGTCGCGCCGTCAGCCGGCGAAGCGATCGTCACGCTCGGTCCGGCCTCGAGATCGACGTGGAACGACACCGAGGCGGAAGCGCTGCGACTGAACGAGTCCGTGGCTGTCGCCGCCAGTTCGTAGTCGCCTGTCGTATCGATCGGCGACCCGCTCGCAAACGGTGCGCCGTTGAGCGTCACCGTCAGCGAAGCCGCGGGGTCACTGGCGCGCGCGATCGGCGCGATCGGTCGCAGGAACGTCGCCCCAGCGGCGATCGGCAAGCCGCCGTCGAGGATCTCGACGCGCAGCGCCAGCGAGTGAACGGTGAAGCGGCGGGCGAACCGCGCGGTGTTTCCGGCGGCGTCCGTGAGCTCGATCGCGACGGTGTTATCGCCTTCGACCCACGGGACCGGCGTGACGCTGAACGAGCCATCCGCGGCGACGGTTGCGGCGCGGCCGGCGACAAGCGCGCTCGCGAGGTCGGCATCGGCGAGGCCGCTGAACCCTGACGGTCCCTCGGTGAGGACCGCGTCCTCGGCCGGTGTCGTCAAGTGCAGCGCCGGGGCGGAGAGGTCGAGCCGGAACGACGCCTGCGCACTCGCGCTGTGCCCGGCGCAGTCGGTCGCGCTCGCGACGAGCGTGTGCTCGCCCTCGGCGGCGATCTGGGTGCCTGCCGCGTACGGCGCGCCGTCGAGGCTCAAGCTCGCCACGGGCGGCGCCGACGCTGCACCGTCGCTCACCTCGGCACGCGGCGCGACCGAGCGGTTGAGCAGGGCCGGCGCCGCCGGGAACGGCGCGCCGTCGAGCGTGATCGTGACCACCGGCGGCGTGGCATCGACACGCCACGAGCGCGAGACCCGCGCCGTGTTGCCGAGCGAGTCGACGGCAATCGCAGTGGCGGTGGCGATGCCGTCCGTCGTGCCGAGGTCGACGTCGGCGACCGACCAGCTCCGACCATCGGCGGCGAGGATGGCGGTGTAGGACGCCAGCGCGCCGCCGGCCGGCGTCATCTCGAGGCGCAGGGCGGGAGGTTGGCCGCCCGCGCCCGTTGCTGGGTTGACCTCGATGAAGCTCCCGGACACCGTCTGCGGCTGCCCGGCGGGCACGCAACCGCTGCTCTCGGATGCCGGCGCAGCGATGGTCACGGCTGGGGGCGTGGTGTCGACGAATAGGCCCGCAGCCGTGCTGATCGAGCCACCACAGTTACTGGCGACAAGCGTCAGCAGTCTCGGGCCGTCGAGGCCGAGGTCGAAGGCGTCGACTGCCCAGGCTCCATCGGCGACGGCCGCAACGACGCCATCGACGGTGACCGTCGCCGCATCGGTGCAGGCACCCGACAGCCTCACCACGCGTTGGCCGACCACTGAACCGGTTGGTGGCGAGACGAGGACGGCCGATGGCGGCGCGATCACGACCTGTACCTGGGCGTTTGCGCTGCTGCCGGCCTCGTCGGTCGCGGTCGCGATAATCAGTCCCGGCGGCGTGCCGGTAAGGGTGAGGTCGGCCGTGAACGTGCCGTCCGCCGCCACTGGCGCGGACGCGCCGTTGATCGCCACCGTGACGGCGCCCTGGCCGCCGGTCACCTGCCCGGTTACCGACACGGTGCAGCCATGCACGATCGCGGCATCGGTCGGGGCGGTGAGCTGAACGGCGAGTGGCGACTCGTCGGCGATCGAGCGATAGAGAACGCTCGCGGCGTTGAGGTTGACGATCTTGGCGAACACCGCACCGGTGAGCGAGGCGCCGCCGTTGATGGTGGCGCTCGCGGACGGCGCGTAGACGAAGCCGCGGACAACCGTGCCGCCGTTGAGCGACACGTTCGTGCCCGACGCCCACAGCCGCAGCCGCCATGGGTCGCCGGCCGCGTTGACCCGGCCGCCGCCGTTGAGCGACACCGCTCCGGTGCACAGGATGCGCACCTCGCCGTCGAGGGTCACCACGCCGTTGCCATTGACGGTGAGCGAGCTGAAGAGGTACGTCCCGGCCGGCAGGGCAATCGAGTCGTTGCCGTTGAGGGTGAAGGCGCGGCCGTCGGCCCCGCCGAGCGCCGCCTTGTTCTTGGCGGTCCGCGGGATGCGCGCGTTGTCGTTCGCCTGCAGGAGCGCCGTGCGCAACATGGCCAAGTCGATCGGGGCGCAGTTGGCGGCCGCGCCGGCACTCGACCGTAGCCCCGTGACCACCGCGCCGCCGTTGAGCCGCACCTGCTTGCCAGGGCCGGCGGTTGCGTCGCCACGCACCTGTGTCGGCCCGTTGAGGTTGATGTCGCCGTTGCTGCGGACGTTCCCGTGCCCGGCTTCCGTCGCACCGGTGGCGACGCCGGAGGAGTCGACGATGAAGCCACCGTTGGCGGTGAGCGCCTGGCAGGAGAACGCCGCGTAGTCGGTGATCGCTGGTGGCAGCGCGAACGGATCGACCTGCGCCTGGGCGCGCACGGCGGCGACCGCGGCGAGCATTGCCAGGGCGGCCACGAGGCGCGGGCTGGCGTACCGGGCGTGCGAGCCGGGCCGGCTGGCGTGCGTCACCTGGCGACGACGTTCAATGATCGGTGAGGTCATCATCGCGGACATCTCCTGTGTGCTATCGGCCCATCTGCGACCGGGAGCGGCTCGCTTCCTCTTCGACAAAGGCAACCATCACCTCGAGCGGGTGCGGCACCCGCCGGTACCCGTCGGGCACCTTGACGAGGTCCGCCTTGAAAAGACCGACTGTCTCCATTCGCGTCGTCACGTCCTCGATCGTCGACCCGCCGCCGGCAGCGCCGACGTGCCGTATGGTGCGAACCGGCAACGCGCCCTGGGCGAATGTGCGGGCCGCCGCCAGCATCGCCGCGGGGGCGGTCGGTGCCCCGGCGCCGCCGCCCAATACGTCGCTCTCGAGCTCCGCCACCGCGCCGCGCGCCCGCTCGGAGAGCCTCACGCGCGGGTCGCACCACACCTCGACCGGACTCGCTGCGGCGCCCGCGCTGACCTTCAGCCGCATCACACCTTGACCGGTGGCTGTCGCGGCGCGCACCAACGGCCCTGCTCCCTCGCTGTCTGGCAGGCGCTGGACCTGAATCGCAGGCCCCGCAGTGGAATTCACCTGCTGCGACCGATCGGGCGCGGATGTTGTCTTCGACCCGGCCTGCGTTGGGCTGCCGGCGATGCGGAGGCGACGGCTCAGCTCGGCGAGTCGCTCGAAGCCGAGCGTGGAATACGTGGACGCCGCCGGCCGGATCTCGGTCAGCTCGCGCCGCGTGAAATCAACGACCAGACGGCTGCCGTCGGGGCGGACCGAGACGATCCACGATCCGCCGTAGTAGTCGGTCACCGGCTCGGTCACCGACGCCGTACCGTCCGCTTCTGTCTGGACAACGTGGTGCTCGACCACGAACGGCGCCGCGAACATCGGCTCGGCCAGGGTCTGGGCAGAGATGTAGCTGGGGACCACAATCAGGATTCCGGCGAGGGCCAGCACCGCGGTCACGATTCGACGATCAAGGCATCTGGACATTGCCCATCTCCCTCAGTTCGACCCGCTGCTCGGGGGTATGCCGCGCTGCGGCAGCGGTTGAACGACAAAGCCACCGGGGGTCAGGACCTCGGCGAAAGCGAGCGAGGGGAGAGTCCATGACGGGTCGTGCCACTCCCCGCGCTGCGCGAACCGGCGGACATCCCCGATCGAGTTGACCTCGCTGATGTGCGGCTGACCCGGCAGGCCCTCGATACTGATCAGACCATGGCCGAAACCCGCCGCGACTATGATCCGCGCCGGATTGCTGCTGGTCTCCGGCACGAAGCGAACGTCGCGCGAAACGCCGGGCAGCGGCAGCGAGTGCAGCAAGGCGAGCGTGCCGGCCGCGTAGGCCTCGACACCCCATCCCTCGCGTACGACGGCGACGAAGGTGGGCCTGAGCGTCTCGCCGCCCGAGTAGCCGATGTCCATGGCGATCGGCGGTGGACCCGGTGGCAGCTCGATCTGGGCGAGGAGCGCCGGCGCGGCAGGGTCTCCGACGTCGTAGCGGAAGAGGCGTGCGACGCCGCTGTCCGCGGTGAGGAGGAATAGCGTCCCGTCGGGTCCGCGCTGGAGATCGATCACGGTTCCCAACATGCCGGGCAAGACAAGCTCGGCGCCGGCCACGGGGTTCGCCGGGTCGGCGACGTCGATCGGCACGACGCGACCGGGGTTGCCGCCGGCCGCGAACAGCACGAGCGTCCAATCCTGTTCGACGAGCCGAGCCGCCGAAACGGGATCGCTTCCGAGCAGATCCGCGTGGCTGGCGAGCGCCGGGCTCGCGGGATCGCCTACGTTCCAGACGCCGAGACCGTCGTCGAGGACCAGGAGCGTCGTGTCGAAGCCGATCACGCCGGCGACTACGCCGGTCGTGGCGAGGGTCCTCCGCGCCGGCGGGTCGCGCCACCACGCCGAACCGTCGGGGTAGGACACGAGCTCGACGGAGGTCGCCTCCGCGGCCGCGGTAGCGACCCACGGAACGCCACCCCAGCTTGCGATGTCATGGTTCGTGTTCCCGAAGGTGCCATGGAACGACGAGCAGTCGCCCGGGGCGATCGGGTTCCATCTCGGGAACCAGTCGATGTCTCCCGTGGCCGCCCAGAGACCCCACGGCTGCCACGCGGACGGCGCGTAGTCGCCGCTCGGCACGCCGAGAACGTCGATGGAGCGGATGGTCGGCGGCGTCGCAACCCCGTCGAAGATCTCGTAGATGTAGCCGTCGGTGTTGTAGGCGCCTGCGGCGTCACCCCAGCGCACGCTCGTGGAGTCGAGGCCCTCGAGGCTGGATGCGTAGACCCGCGCCCAGCTCCAACCACCCTCGTGGCCCCAGGCCACGCTGTCCGGGTTGATCTCAGGTGGCATGACCCGCGGCCAGACGTGGAAGAGGCCGGTTTCGGTGGCGACGAGGAGCGACCACTCGAAGTCCGAAATTCCCACTACCGGCGCGCCGAGCCGCATCTCGCCGACGAACTGGGGGCTAGCCGGGTCGAGGAGGTCGACCTGCTGCAACCTCCCATCGGCGAGCCCCACCCAGAGCTGATCGCCGATCCGAGCGGCCGCGCGAGCCGCCGCCCCGGCCGGGTGCCAGCGGGCAAACAGCACCGGCGCACTGTCGCCCCAGCGCCAGATCTCGACGCTGCCGTCGGAGCGACCGAGCAGCAGCTCGCCGCCGTTCCAGACGCCCCACGACGGCGTCGCGCTACCTTCGAGGTCGACAGCGCCCACGAAGACCGGCGCCGTTGGAGTGGTGACGTCGATCAGCAGCAGCTCAGATCCGGAAAGGTCCGTGAGCACGGCCATCTGTCCCGGGAACGCCGGGAACACCTCGAGAACATGTGCCCCGCTCGGGACGGGCAGCGCGAGACTGGCGACGGCGCCTTCGCACGCCGCGCTGATCGCCCCTGTGGTGCCATCGACGAGCGGTGGCGCCACGACGTGGAGCGCCGCGGCGTCCCCTTCGGACGCCAGAAACAGATAGCCGGCGTGAGTGACACCTCGCACGAGGGCGCCGGACGAGATCACCTGAAGTCGACCGGGTGTCTCGATCGGACATTCGCCGCCGTCGGCGCACACCCAGGGGACGAGGTCGGTGCCGTCGAGAACCAACGACGAGCCCGTGCGGCTGTCGCCTGGCCAGTCCGCCGCGTGTGTGAGGCCGCCGAGCGGCGTGCCGACCGTCTCGTCGTTGCTGTCCCCTGGGCTCCACCGCAGCAGCGGTTGGGCGACGAGGGTGCCTCCGTCGAGTGCCACCTGCCAGCGGCGGAGCTTGGTTACGGTGTGGCCGCCCAGGGCGATCGGGCTGACCACGACCCCGCAGCCGGGCAGTGTGCCGAGGGTGACCGAATCCCCTGTCAGCGGTAGATCGGGATGAGCGTCCCCCGCCTGAATGAGAATCTCGTCGCCTTCGACGCCTTGCAGCCTCGCGTAGAAGGCGCCGTCGGGGCCGACCGCGACCGGTTGGGAGGTCCACGACCTCGTCGGGTTGGAGAGGGTGACCGTCACCGGACCATCCGGATCCACGATCGCTCCGGCGCGTCCCGCGATCTGGAACCCGAATCCGAGCGGCAGCAGCGCGATCTGCTGCTGATCGATGGTTGGTGGCCCGTAGTTGTCCGGCGGCAGCGGTCCGAGCTGAACCGTGGTGCTCATGGGCTCGGTGGGGTCTCGGTCAGTGACGATCAACTCGAGCCGGTCACCAGTCGTCATGCTCCCCCACTCCAAACGCCAGTCGAACGCCTCGCCAGTCTCGACCGTTCTTGCCCACGGCTCGTCCGCGCCATGCCGAACCTCGAGGTCCAACGGACCCTCGTCGTCGGCAATGGCACCGACGCTGAAGTGAAGCACGTAGGCTGCCTCCTCACGCCATTCGCCGTGGTCGACCGGCGCCGCATACGTGATCGTGATCGCGCTCGTATCGACGATCGGCGCCGCGTTTCCAGGCACGATTCCCAGCCCGAGCGAGGCGGACTGTGGCTGCGGATGCCCGTCCGTGGCGGTGAGTGTCACGCTGTCGCCGCTGACACAGGCAATCACGAGGTCGAACGACCCGTCCGCGCCGACAGTGCCTGATGCCACAGCACCTGAAGGTCCGGACTGCACGCTGAGCGAGATCGGGGGCTCGGCATCTCTCACGGCGCCCGAAACGCCTACCACATGCCAGTGCCCGTTTTCGTCGCGGGTGAGTGCCGTCGAAGGGGTGTCGATCACCGGTGCCCCGGTGTTGGCAGGCAGGTTTCCGACGATCGCCTTCGAGGTCACGGGATGCGTGTGTGCGCTTGTGGCCTCGAGCTCCACTTGATCGGTGCCCGCGCCCGCGATGCTGACCGGATCGAAGTTCCCGCTGCGCGCGATCGTCACTGCCGCCACTTCGTTGGTCCGACGATTGCGGAGGAGCGCCATGCCGATGCCGCCCGGGTCGAGGGCCGCGCCGGCCGCGCCAACCACCCAGAAGGCACCGTCATGTGCCTTGATCGTGACCTTTGCGGGATCGATCACCGGCGGCGTGTCATCGAACCAGAGCAGTTCCGAGCCCGCTTCGACGTTCACCGCTCCAACGCGCGCGCCGTCCTGGCTGTCGAGCTTTGCCTCGCCCTTCACCGTGACGGTATCGAACCGGTAGACGCCTTGCCAGTGATCACCAGGCAGGACATTGATCGACTCTCCTGTGTTGGACTCCAAGGTCACGGTGCGGCCGTCGATCGCCGCGATCCGCCACGTTCCCTTGAGCGTTTCGCCCACATCGCGGACTTCCACCCAGTGCCTGGCGAAGTACCTCGGAATCTCTGCCGCTTGCACCGTGACCAGGATGGCCCCACTGCTTCCCGCTTGGGCGACACCGCCGCCCAGCGCCGGAAGATCCGTCACCTGACCGTCGATTCCGCTGTTGTCGACCACGAGGTCGCCATGAGTTGAACCGGGACCTCTCAGATAGATGGTCCCGGCGCCGCCCTTGGGACCCGTGGCTCCACCCGGAGCACGCAAGGCAGCGAGCAGCGAGCCCGAGGCGCTTTCGAACTCAACCGCAATTGCTCCTCCGCCGCCGCTCCCATGCCAATTCGTGTCCCCGCCACGAGCCTCGATGGCGCCATCCCCGAGGACGCTCCCGGCCGTGATCCACACGGATCCGCCAGCGCCTGCGCGACTCCCACCCGCACCGTTCGCCAGGATCGAGCCATTGCAGTCGAGGCGTCCCCCCGCAAAGAGCCGCACGATCCCTCCTCCACGTTGGCCCCATGCCTCGTTCTCGCCACCGCCACCTGTTTCCTGCGGGCGGGACACGCTGCCAAACGTCGATGCGACCGGTGCGGTCGCTAGCCCACCGCGCCCGAGGTGGCTACCGCCCGACTCATGCCCAGGTGCAACTGCACCCGGATAGGTCATCGACCCTGCATAGCCGCGGCCGCTAACATCAATCGCAGCGCCCTCCTCGATGACCAGATCGTCCCCAACCTCAATTGCAAGGCGTTCCGGGGATGCTGCTCTCGTCGTCGTCGCGTGCTTCAGCACCGTCCCGGCCCGGAGAACCATGCTCCGCGCCCGGATTGTCCCGGCCACGACCATGCCGCGAACCTCGACGCTCCCAGACACCTCGAGTGTCGAGGCGAAGCCAGTGCCGTCGACCGTCGCTGTTCCACTCACCGACAGAACGGGCACGCGAAGAGGGTCAAGGCTAGCGAGCTTCGCGTTACCCGCGACGGTGATACTGTCGAACCGGTACACGCCGAGCCAACGATCGCCTGGGTTGATATCCAGATTCTCGCCCGCCATTGACTTGAGCGTCATCGAGCGATCGGACACGGATTCCACTTGCCAGACTCCCCGAAGACTCCCGGCTGTGTCGGCGATCTCGATCCAGTGGCCAGCGAAGTACGCTGGGATCGTCGCGCCGAGATCTGTTTCCAGGGTGGCGCCGCCGCTCCCCGGTTGCGCCACGCCACCCCCCAGTGCAGGGAGGCTCGTTACCTGTCCATTGGTGCCGCTGTTGTCGATGACGAGGTCGCCGAATGTAGAGCCCGGGCCTGCGAGCAGCACGGTTCCAGCGCCACCTCGAATCCCCGTGGCGCCACCCGAGGCCCTCACGGTGGTGAGGATCGAGCCGGAGGTTGCTCTGAATTCGAGGGCTATCGCGCCGCCGCCGCCGCTGCCTTCCGAGCCGGGGCTCCCATTCGCCGTGACGGTACCTTCGCCAGAGAGGCTCTCCGCAGTGATCCAGATCGAACCTCCGGCGCCACCCCGGCCACTTGTACCGGCGCCGCTAGCCGCAATCGAGCCGTCGCATATGAGATCACCATCGACCGTAAGGCGAGCGACACCGCCGCCCCGATGGCCCCAGGCCCCGTTCTCGCCGCCGCCGCCAGACTCCTGTGGGTAATGGATGCTGCCATACGTCGACGCGACCGGATCGGACGCGAGACCGCCGCGACCCAGGTGACTACCGCCCGATTCGTGGCCTGGCGGCACGGCACCCGGATACGTCTGGCTGGGCGCGTAACCTCGAGCCGTCACATCGATGGAGGCACCACACTCGAGGTAGAGCGGGCCAGTCACAGAGAGGTTGACCGACTTCTCCGCGCCGGGTGTCGAGGGTGAATGAGTGATCGAGGCGCCGCGCAGGACGATCAGGCCGGCGAGCGTGCGCGGCTGATCGAGCGTGAGCGTGCCGGCGCGCAGCACGCAAACCTGCGTCGCCAGGGCCGGCCAGTCGTTGTTTCCGGAGGGATCGAGCGTTACCGCGTCGACGACGTGGATGGTGACCGTGGTGTCGGTGAAGTTGTTCGAGGCATCACGGGCGCGGGCGCGGAGCTGCACGTCTTGCCCGCCGATGGCCGGCAGCGGCGGTGCCGTGGCGCTCGCCGTGAACGTCGGCGGCGTGCCGCTGGATGGTGTGACGATCGCGAACGGCGATGGGTCGCCCTCGCGGAAGAACTCGATGGATGCGACGCCGATGTCGTCGATCGCGGTCGCCGCCAGAACGAGCGAATCGTAGCCGGCCGGCAGGTAGGCGCCTGTGCTCGGGCAGATGAAGTGGATCGCCGGCGCTCCGGGGTTCACCAGCGGTTGCACCGTGAGCGTTCGCGAGATCGTGGTCTGGTGACCGGCCGGATCGCTGGCCTGCGCCTGCAGCACGAACGGTGTGGTTGCAGCCACGGCCGGAGCCGTCCAGGCGTGAACGAGCGGCGAGCTCGACGATGTGAACGTCTGCCCGTCGATGGTCAGTGAGATCGGGCGCGCGGCGACGTTGTCGGTGGCGGTGGCTGTGACTGTGACGGCGTCGCCGGCGGTGTAGGCGTCACCGGCGCTTGCCGGCGCCAGTGCGATTGCGACCGCCGGTGGTTCGGTGTCGGGGAGTATGCCGAGCGAGAGTGCAAAGGTCGGCGTCGGAGCTGGAGCGAATCGATCCAGCACCTCCGCCTGGATGGCGACGAGATCGGTGGGCTGCGCGGTCTCGGCGATGGCAACGGAGAAGATGGCATGCGCCGATGAGCCCGAGACGAGCTGCGACTGGATGGGCGTGAGCACCGGGCCGGTCGCTCGCAGGGTGATCTGCTGCAGTCCTTCGATATCGACGGCGTCGACGTTCACCGTTACGGTCTGGCCGGGCAGGACCGCTGCCGGCGTGCCGTCGGCGAAGGCGATGGTTGCAGTGGGCGGCTCGTTCGGCAGCACGTTCCAGCTCGCCGATCCCGTGACGCTGCGACCGGCCAGGTCCGTGGCCGCCACGCTATACCGCGCGGGACCGGGAGGCGCGCCTCCGACCGCGAATGAGAGCGGGCTCGCGCCGCTGTCCACGGTTAATGGCTCGGCCAGCACCCATCTCGACGGCGTGCCTGCCAACGACCAGCTCCCGGCCACCGAGCTGACGCCGAGGGGATCGGTGACCGTCCACTCGAGATCGATCGCTGACCCGACCCGCACGTCACTGCCGGGTGCCGGCGTCGCGATGAATGCGAGCTGCGGCGCCTCGCCGCGCAGCAAAGCGCGTGCCTCTCCGTCGAGGGTGAGGCTCGCGCGGTCGTTGACGGGTGGGTCGGCAGCGCCGACAGGCGCCACGGCCAGGTCGTCGTCCGCGGCGATGCGGGCCGCATTACGACACTCGACAGCCGCGAAGCGGGACCGACCGTGCACACTCACGGTCGAGGCGCCCAGGGCCGCCTGGAGACCGGCGAGCTGTTCGCCCGAGGCGCCAACGGCCAGGCGCAGGCGGAGCGCTGAGCCCGGCACCTGCGAGATACCCTCCTGAGCGAGGATCGGAAAGACGCCCAGCTCGCTGCCGTCTCCCGCCGTCACGACGAGGCTATCGCCGGTGAGATTGCCGAGTGCGTCCGGGGCATCGATGGTCACGGCCTGCGCGGCGATGTCGACCTCCGCCAGTGTCCCGTCGCCGAGCGCGGGGAGCGGTGTCACCCCCGCCGGTCGCCCCGAGCGGTTGGCGATGATCAACCGGCCGACGCCGTTAGCGGTGCCGTTCGCGGGATCGACCGCCTCAACATACGCCGTGCCGGCGCCACCGAGACGCTGCCCCGACTCTGCGTCCGTGTCCCCGCCCGCGGTCTGGAGCTGCACCGACAGGTCGACGTCGGCGCCGAGCTCGCGGAACCGCACGGCGATGCGGCCGCCGCCGCCGCCGCCGGTGTGCTCCGGCTCGGTGCCGTTGCCGCCGTTCGCGGTGACGCGCCCGCGCCCCTCCAGCCGCAGCGCGCGGACGAGGACCGAGCCGCCGGCGCCGCCGCCAGACCATGTGCCGCTGCCGCCGTCGGCGCGCAGGTCGCCGGCCAGCTTCACGATTGCGCCCTCTGCCAGAAGCCGAGCGACGCCACCACCGCGGCCGCCGGGAGCGCTCGCGGCGCCGCTGGTGCCGCCGGAGCCCGGCAAGTGCGGATCGCGCACGCTGTCGTAGGCGCTGCCCGGCCGGGCAAGGTAGCCATCCGGCAGGTCGTCGCGCGTCCAACCGCCCGGCGCCGAGCCGAACCAGCCGAGCCCGCCGTGCGAGCCGCCGGCGAACGGCTCCGCCGCCGTCTCGCCCGGGAGCGCAACCGTGTTCGTCGTCGTGTTGCCGAGCAGGCCGCGGCCGCTGACGTCGATGCTGCACCCGGCGCCGATCGCGAGCACGTCGTCGACCTGCAGCTCGAGCGGATAGAACAGCGCCGTCGACGCGTACGAAGTGACTTCTGGCGCGGTGAGCACGCTCGGGTGCATGGTGATGCTGGCGCCGTCCGCGCCGCCGGCGTAGATCAGCAGGGAGGACACACGGCGCGGTACGCCGCCGGCCTCCGGGAAAACGCTCACCGTCGCACCGTCGAGAAGGAATACCGGCCCGGCGGGGTCGCCGCCCGCCGCAACCATCGGGTCGCCCGGCGGTACCGCCGCGTGGGCGCCCTCCCAAACACGACGGGCGGGGCGCGCAACTATGCGCACCGGTACCGTCGTCGCCGTGTTTCCGGTATCCGTTGCCCTCACCTCGAACGGCACGGCGGTCCCAGCGGGGATGCCGTCGGGCACGCGCCAGAGACACTCGTACACGGCACCGCCCGGGACCTCGCTGCCCGCAACGATCGTTCCTGGGACCGTGGGCCCCAGAACGACTGCGCCCTGATCGTCGCGCACGGGCCCGCGCAGCTCGACGGCGGCGATGCTGCCGGGCAGAGCGCCACCGGCGCCGTCGCCGACGGTGTCGTGGACCGAGACGCGCAGGAGCAGCGCCACACCCGCGCCCGGGGAGACGGTCGAGACGTAGCTCGCCGGCCAGGGCGCACCTTCCCACGGCGTCAGCCACTCGACGGTCGGCGCGTTGGTGTCGGCCGCCGGCGCCACGCGGATCTCGAGAGAACTCTGGCTGCTGTTGCCGCCGAGGTCGGTGGCCGTCGCGATGGCGACGACCGTCGTCTCGCCGGTGAAGACGTCGTGCGGCACCGTCAGCTCGCCGGTGCGGTACAGTGTCGCGCTGCCTGCCACTCGGGTCGCCGCGATCGGCGACGGGAAGATGTCGGTGCGGTCCACGGTCACGGTGATCGCCTCGACCGCGGTCTCGCCGTCGCGGGCAGCGAGCTCAAGGTAGAGTCGGTCGGCGATGGAGAACACCGGCGGCGTCGCGCCCGCCGGCGCCGGCCAGGAGCGGCGCGCCACCAGGCCATCGATGCCCGGCGGCAGGTCGTCGTCGGCGATAGCGAACAGCGCACTGTCAGCGGCGACGTTCGCGCCGTGCATGTCGAACGCCCGCGCGCGCGCGAAGAGACGGGACCCTTCGGGAAGTGAGAGCGGCAGCGTGAAGTCGAAGGCGGGCGCGGCCAGGTCGCTCCAGTAGCCCGAGACTGGCCTCTGGACCAGCACGCCAGGACGGAGCTGCAGCGCCGATGTGGCGCCTTCCTGCCACAGCTCCGCGGACAGTGTTACCTGGGCGCCGTCCGGATCGGTCAGCCCGTTCACTGCCGCGCGTACCGTCGAGCCGGCATAGAAGGTGCCGGCAACCGGTGCCGCTGCTGTCGTGCTCACCGAGCCGATGACCGGCGCCTCGTTCTTGACGATCACGAGGCCAACGGGGACGATGTTGCCGAGGTTGTCGCTGGTATCAACGGCGCGCACCCACACCGGAAGCTGCTGCGGGTCGACGCCGTTGCCGGTGTAGGTCGGCACGAACGACCAAGTGAACGGGTAGGCCCGCGCCACGAAGACGGGCGGAGCTTCCGGGCTGGCCGTCGGGTCGGCGAGGAAGTACTCGACGCGGTCGACGTCGCCGGTTGGGAGCGGTTCGCCCGCGCCCCTGATGCTGTCCGAGTCGATGTCCGGCACGAGTTGGTACTGCAGGCCCGGCGTGAGCCGCCCATCGGGCGCGACGGCGGGCAGCGGCACGTCGATCGCAGGGGCAACGTGGTCCCGCACGCGGAACGTCAGATCGCGGCCGTCCATCTCGTTGCCGAAGGCGTCCTGCACGCGCGCGACGTGCAGCCGGCGGCGGAGCGTGTCGCCGGTCAGCACGAGGCTGCCGCGCGGTGCCGCGATCAGCGAGTAGCCATTTCCGACGCGACCCGGATCGACCGGTAGCGGCTGCCACTCGGAGCCCCCGCCGCCGATCTCCCGTCCCCAGTACAGCTCGACGGCGTCGTCTATGCCATCACCGTCGAGCGCCTCGTCGGCTGCGGTGATCACCTCGTTGAAGTCGACGCGCAGCGCGGCGTCGGCCGGTACCGGCCGAGCCAGAGTCGGGTCGGTGCCGATCACCTCCGGGCCGACCGTGTCGGCGGTCTTGAAGTTGGAGCCGACGCTGCCGAAATCGGCAAGCAAGCGGCCGACGCGATCACGGACACCGGAGGGTCCGGCGGCGATGAGCAGGCCGTAGACGGAGAAGTTGTCGTAGGGCTTGTCCGGAGTGAAACGGACGATCTGCCGTCCGGAGGTTGGGTCGACGCCCGCCGTCCATGAGCCTGGTGGAGCTTGGCCACCGGCTGAGCGCAGCTCGAAGATCGGTGCGCCAGCGCCAGTGCGCGGCAGCACGTCCCCGTGCAGCGGCTCGGAGAACACGATCTCCACCGTCACGGTGCGCGAGACTGCTTCCATTCCGGGCGGCGGCGTGATCGAAACGATGCGTGGCGGCGAGGCGTCGAGGACGAGCGCCGGGAGGGCGTTCTCGTTGCCATCGGGGCCGGCCACGTTCGCGCTCATCACGGCCAGCGCGTCCGTACCGGGCTGCCACGCGCGTACGGTGCAGCCTCCCACAGCCAGGCCCACAAAGCGGTAGGCGCCCTCGGCACCGGTGACGATCGTCTGGCGGCCACCCGCGGCGTCTGTTATCTCCACCGCGGCGCCGGCCTGCGGCCCCAGAGGGCCCGGGGTTCCGGCGGGCGCGTCGTCGGGGACCGGTTGGTAGACGACGCCGTGCGCCGCCACCGTCTCGGCGAAGGTGATGTGGAGGTCGATCACGTCGTCGTCGTAGGCGAGTGTGCCGCGGTCGACGCCGCCGACGCTGGTGAACGGCAGCGATGCCGACGCCGTGAGCGCGCCGGCCGGCACCGCCGTGAAGATGGCCAGCCCGTTCGCATCGGTGGCCGAGCTTCCTGCGCCACCCGCTGTCGACCACAGTGACACGGAGGTGCCTGCCACGGGCCGCCCCTGCGCGTCGCGAACCGTGACCCGAGCGATGCCCTTCGGCGTCAGCGTGAGCTGGTACGGGTGGCCCGCGCTGCCGCTGCCACCCTCCGGATCGGCACTCTGGAGGCTGGACAGCATGAGCCTCCCGCGCCGTTGTTCCCCCCCCAGCTCCTGCGCCGTGATGTCGGCGCCGCGATAGAGCAGAGCGTCGGGGAACATGAAGGAGCGACCGTTGACGCCGTCGACCGGCTCGATCTGGGTGAAGTCGTAGCGGTCCTCCTGCGTCAGCCGGACGCTCAGCGCTATCTGCGTCGCGTCCACCTCGGCTGGGCCGTTCTTGAGCGCCTCGAACACCCGCACATAGACGTCGCCGGCGACCTCGAGGACCAGCGCGACATCAGCGATCGGCGAGGTCTCGGTGAGCTCGACCGCCGTGCGCGCTCGGCGCGGCGAGCTCGCCACCGCGGCCTCGAGCGTGAAGCGTCCCTCGGGAATGCCGCCGAACTCGAAACGGCCGCGGGTGGCGTTGGTGCCGCTGGTGGTCGCCAGCGCGCGCAGCTCACCGACGCTGGTGTCGCCCCGCAGCTCCACCGTCGCGCCCGCGACCGGCGCCTGCCGCGCCTCGTCGTCGTAGAGGGTGCCGTGTACCTCGCCATGTTTGTCCAACCTGAGCGTGGCTTCGAGGTGCTGGCCCGGCGTCACGAGCTGCAGGTTTCCGCTGCGACCGCTGCGGCCGGTGGGAGCGTGGAACGCGTAGACGGAGTGGTTGCCGAGCGGCAGCGCCTCGAAGCGTGCGACGCCTGCGGCATCGCTGACGGTCGCCTCCTGGCCGTCCAGCGTCACCGGGCAGTCCGGCACCGGCGCGCCACTGTCGGGGTCCTGGACCGTCACGGCGAGCGAGCCGACCGAGGTCGAGAGCACCACGTCCGGCATCTCTGCGAGTTGCCAGTCGGCGGTGATGGCGCCCTGCGCCGAGCCACTCCGCGCGACTTGAGCGGGGTCCCGCGCGATCACGGTGATCCCCCCGGCGTACAGGTGCTGAATCTGGTAGTGCCCCTGCGCGTCCGCGTAGACGAAGCTCCCCTCGCCTGGCACCCGCCTCCCCGGGTAGCCGTTCTCGTAGGCGTAGACCTGCGCGTACGGGACCGGAACCAGGGACACGCCCTGCTGCTCCACCACCTGCCCGGACACCGAGCCTTGCGCCTTCAGGCGGATCGGCAGATCGAGCGTCTGCCCGCCGGCGGTGATCGCGCCCAGCGAGGCGCCGACGCGCTCGACGCCACCAACTACGCCGGCGGCCGTGACCCTGACGCCGCCCGGTGAAACGAGTGCGAACGAGAAGCGGCCCAGCGCATCGCTACGTTGCGTCCTCGGAAGGAAGTGCTCGCTCTCGAGCCTGACCTCGACGTTGGGCGCCGGCGCGATGCCGTCCACGTCGAGCACTGTGCCCGTCACCGTTCCGGCGTCCTCGAACGCGATGTCGTACGCCCGCACCTGGCCGGGGAACTCGATCTGCTCGGTGATCGTCTTCGTGCCGTGGAACGGGTTGTATGCGACGATCTCGAACGGTCCGACCGGCAGCTCGAGCGTGAGCGTGCCATCTTCAGCGGTCTCCGCCTGGATGTAGTCCGGCAGCACGCGGATGTCCTTGGCGCCGTCGTGGTACACGGTGGGCCGGTAGAAGATCGGGCTGCTGATGACACTCGCCCCGACCAAGGTACGCAGGTGAACGACACCCGACCCGCGCATGCGGACCGTCGCGAAGGCGCGGTACCCACCGAGGATTACGTTCGTTGACGTTTTGCCGAGATACCCGACGTGTCCCGGCTGGAGGCCGTCGCCGACATGCGCGATGACTCGCTCGATGAAGCCCAGCGGGACACGTTCGAAGTTGAAGCGGCCATCGCCACGGCTGCTGCAGGTGCCATACGGGAAGAGGATGACTTGTGCCCCGGCCAGGGGCCGTCCGAGCGGATCGAGCACCACACCGTCCACGGCGCCGTACGGCTCCTGCAGCACGATCGGCGCCGCCGTAACCTCCTCTGCAGAGCCGTCGAGCAGCGCCAGGAGTGTCGTCTCTCCCTGCCAGCCACGGTCGTTGTCGATCGCCCTGACGACGTACCTCTCGTCGCTCACGCCCTGTATGGGCACGCCGTCGATGCGATAGCTGCCGTCGGCGGCGGTGCGGGCGTAGACGCCGGGCCCGGGGATGAGCACGACCGCGTTCGCCACCGGCTCGAGGGTGTTCGTCTGCGGGTTGTGCAGGAATACGCCGCCGACCACTGCGTGCGGGGAGGACTCCGGCAGGATGAGGGTGACCACCGCGCTTCCGCCGGCGGCGAGCATGAGATCCGCCAAGGCCGGGGTGCGCGAAACGCGCCAGTCCGCGGCCTGCAGCGACACCTGTCCCGCCGGAACGTTGTCGAAACGGAAGCGGCCGTACCGATCGGTTTGCTGGTGCGCGATGGGGTTGCCGCCGGCGTAGATGGCGACCTCGGCGCCTGCAGCGAGCTCGTCAACGGGAGGTGTGCTGCCGCGTCGCCGCACGACCGCTCCAAGTACTGTGCCTTCGCCGGTGGGACCCGATGAGCGTTGCAGCTCCAGGACCAACGTGACGGTGTCCCCAGGCCGCTCGACGCCGACCGTCGCGTACACCGCGTTGCCGTCGCCGTCGCGGCCGGTGAGCGTGATCGGTCCGACCGGTACTCCAGCCAGTGTGAAGCCGCCATCCGCTTCCACGGTGGCGGACTTCATCTCGACGAACAGCGTGCTCGCAGCGGTGACGGTGCCGCCGGCGACCGGCGCGCCGGTGCCGGCATACACCAGTCGACCGGCGACCGTACCGCGGCCGAGCATGGCGATGTTGATGTGGACCACACGGCCCTGCTGGCGGATGACGGATGTCACCTCGGCCACCCCGGCGGGCTCGGTGATCGGATCAGCCCCCTGGGCCACGGTGGCGCGCAGGATGAACTGGTCCTCGATGCTCGTGTCCCAGTGCGGCGTCTCAATGAAATCGAAGTAGTAGCTGCCCGCGCTGTCGGCAGTCGTCCGCTCGACTACATCCACCACGCTCTCGAGCCCGATTCCCAGCACATGCCGCACGCGCAGGAGCTCGACGGAGGCGCCGGCCGCCGCCGACCCGGTGCCGCGCAGCACCCGTCCGGCGACGAGGCCGCCGACGTGCAACGGCGCGGTCTCCAGGTCGATCGGCGGCGGCGATGCCGCCACCGGGTTCCCGAAACGGTCCGCCACGGCAAGCGGATCGAGGAGCTGCTCGTGGCGCACCGCCGGATCGCCGCCGCCGGCGATGAGCGCGGAGATCGGCCCGGAGTAGCGGACCAGCAGCACACGCTGATCGCCCTGGAGGAACGCGGCCTGCCCTTCTTTCGTAGCGACATGCTGCGTCGGGACCCCGAGGACGTCGAGCCCAGCGAACGTAGACCGTACCGCGAAGACGGACGGATGGTCGATGATGTCCGTCGCCGGCGGTCGGTTGAACAGGTAGGCGATACCATTGCCATAGACGTTCGGCCGGTTCACGTTGCCAAGGCCGTCCGACCGCGATTCGCCGAGCCGGAAATCTTGAACGGCACCGATGATTCGGAACGGCGGCAGCTCGACGGTCTGCTTGATCGGGGCGGGCGCGTCGGCTACCGGAAGACCGGAGGCCGGCCAGAAGAGACGGAAGCCGCCCTCGTCGGGATCGGGAACTCCTGCACCGGTGATCACACCGACTACCGAGTGCGGCGGTACCGAGACGGCTCCAAGGTCGAGCCTCCGAAATCCGCCGTCTGAACCTCTTGGCACGATGAGAAGAAGGCGGCCTTCGCACACCTCGCCACCCTGGTTGTGCAGGTAGATGTGGAAGAGGTCGTCCGCCTCTGCGTGTCCAATGACCGCAAGAGGCGTCTGGGCTCCACCGGAGGCGTACTCGCTCAGTTCGAACATCTCTCCAAATGGAATGCCGCGTAGCGCCCGAGCGTCGTCGCTGCCGTAGGCCAAGTATCGCGTCTCGGTTCCGGTGATCTGGCGAATCTCGAGCACAGGTGCCGGGCTCGCGCCTGAAGGCAGGAGAAGCGCTGCCAGGTACGGAGCCGTGTACGAGGTCGTGGCCGCGAGATGATCGAAGAAATCGATGGCGTCAAGCCCCCTGGATTCCTGCTCGTGCCGGAACACGGCCGCCAACGCCGCGCCGGCAATGAGGTCTGTGGCCGGGTTCGCCTCCTCCGTGATTCGACGGCGCAGTTCGTCGAACTCCTCCAGCGGATGACGGTTGCCGAGCTGGTCGAGGGCGAGCACCTCGAGCGACTCGAGCAGCCCGTCGTGCAGGAAGGTGCGCCGTCCCGCCTCGGCCAGGTCGACCGTACGCTGCTCGACATCGCGAGTGGTCAGCACCGGCAGGCCAGCCGGCGCAAGCCCGGCGGGGGCGGTCGCCAGGCTGTGGGCCAGTCCGAGCAGGCGGACGTTGGCGCGCAGCAGCTCGCTGGTGGCTACAAACGGCGGCGCGAGCCGCTCGGAGAAGCGGGGCAGCACCAGAGTCGCCGGGGACAGGGGGATACCCAGCGTGCCGACGCCGGTGCGTAGACTGATGGTGCCCTCGAGCGCCGGCGAATCGGACTGGAACGTGGTAGCGAAGCACTTTCCTGTCGTGTCGGAGACCAGCTCAAACTCGAGCGTCCTCGCTTGGCCGGGCGCAAGCGTCTCGATTGGCCGCTCGAAAGTGTCAGTCGGGATCGCCTTGTGCGCGCCCACGATTTCTGCGGCCACCAGCGCGACTGTGATGTCGTTCTGGGTCGCCCGCGAGAGGTTCGTGACGGTCACATAAAGCGTGTAGGCCTCGTCATCACGAACGACATCGGGGTGGGAAAAGGTCAGGTTGAAACGGGCGTCGACCACCTCGACGGCGGCCTGAGCGCGGCTGACCATCGGCAAGGACGCGTGGCCGGGGCGGAGCAGGTCGCCGGCGATGTCGAACTGCAGCGCATGGTTGCCGATCTTGAGGCCCTCGACTGTCCACGCGGCGCTCGCCTGCTGGCTGGGCGGGACGGTGCGCTCGCCGCTGTTGCCGATGAGCGGGATCCGCTGGCCCGCGAACACCGGCGGCTCGGTCGCGGCCACCCGCAGGACGTTTCCCGCGGGCAGGCGGAGCGCCGCGGTGAGATTGTCCAGTGTGGCACCGCTGCCCGCCGGCGCCGCGTTGGCGACGATCAGGCGGGCGTCGAAGAACTGGTTGAGGAAGGAGACGGTTCCCGGGATGACGATGGCGCCGAACAGCGGGAACTCGAGCGTGCCGCCGAGGACGTCCTCCTCCTCGAGCAGCTCCCGGTCGTCGGGCACGATGGCGAACGGTACGATGTTCGGCGGCTGCCAGCGCTCCGCGTAGGGCACCGCCGCATTCGGCAGGTCGTCGAGATGCACCTCCGGCGGCTCGAGCGGCGTGGCCGCGCCAACCCCGCTGAAGAGAACCGGAAGATCGATCGTGACGGTGCCACCCGCGAAGGCGAAAGCGACGGCGAAGTTGAACGCCCGGTAACTTTCCTGCGACAGATGAATGCCGCGCGCCTGGAGGTCGGCGAGCGACAGAGCAGTCACCGTCGCCGACGTGACCACGATCTGCAGCACGTGCAGCGTCGCCCGTGGCGGCTCGCTCGGGCCAAGGACGCGCCCGCTCCGCGTGTCGACGAGACGGATGTTGTCGAGGGTGTAGTCGCCTTCCCGCTGAAACGACGGCAGCAGGAAGGTGCCGCCGGGCATCGTCGTGACCTCGATCGCCTCGGGCAACTCGGGGCCGCGCAGCTCGGCCACGACCTGAAGCCCGGCGACGCGCGGGTCGCCGGCCGGCACGTCGCCGCACGCTGCGCCCGTGGTGCCGTAGCAGGTCCGCACCCGTGCTGGCTCCCCGATGTTGATCGTTTGGATGGCGTCCGAGTCGGGGATCGTCAGGGAGCTTCCCTGAATCTCGAGCCGTGCCACCGCGAGCGCACCCTCGCCGCGGACGGTCGATACGGCGAGGAGGAACGACATTCCTGCCAGGCCGAGAGCCGAATGAAATCGCCTCATCTGACCTCCTGGGGTGGTCGCGCGATGGCGCGCTGGCACCCTTGCTGCCATGGGCCGGGAGAAACCATTCCCAGCCATCACAATCCAATGCTCGCGTCGGCCCCCCATGGACATCCGGCCGCGTGAACGTGTCCGCACTTTAGACGGGGGTCTTTGGGCTGTCAACTTCCAGAGCTATTTTCAGGACGTGATCTCAGGAACGCCGCGCTACAGCGGCCCCGAACTCCGCGGCGCCGCGCAGCCGAGCTGCCCGGGCTGCGTCTCTTTGCTTTGCCGGCGAGTTCTGCTATTCCTACCCGCCAATGCGATACCGGTACCAGCTCGGCGTGGCCTGTCTCGCCGTCCTCGCCGCCGCCGGCGCGGCGGCGCAACCGGCGGGGGAGTGGCCGGCGCCTTCGGGCGATCCCCTGCGCTTCGCGTCGTTGCCGCTCGACCTCGACGCCGGCGCGACGCCGGCGGCGCCCGGGTGGGCGGTGTCGGCGACTGTCTCCTACTTCAACACCTGGTACCTGAGCTGGCACCCCGGCGCGATCCACCGCGAGCTCGGCCGCGAGGGGCTGCCGCTGACCAGCGACGAGCTGCGCATCCTCGAGCAGCGCCACCCGAACGACGCCATCTACTTCGCCGACCTCGAGGGGTGGCGGGCCGACGTGCGCTTCTCCGGAAGCCTCGGCCGCGGGCTGCTGGTCACCGTCGACGTCCCCTGGGTCGACACCACCGCTCCCCACTGGGACGCCGTCGCCGAGCGCATCCACTCGTTCTTCCAGGCCGGTCCGGGGGGCCGGGAGCTGTTCCCGCGCAGCCGCAACGCGCTCTACGTCCGCGGCACGCAGGGGTACCTGGAGCGTCTCGACGGTCTCGACTCCGCGGGGATCGGCGACGTCGCCGCGTCGCTCGCCGGCCCGCTCGGCCGCTGGCTCGGCGGCGAGCAGCGCTGGATGGTCGCCGTCGAGGCGCCGACCGGCGCGCACGACACGCTGCGCGGCTCGGGCGGCTGGGACGTCGGCGCGCGCTGGCTCGGCGAGTGGCGCTGGACGCGCAGCACGCTGACCGGCGCCCTCGGCTACACCCGGCTCGACGGCGGCCGCTTTCTCGGCGTCGAGCGCTCGGACACCTGGCACGCGGCGGCCGCGTACCGTCTCGCGATCGGCCGCGCCACCGAGGCGCGGGTGATCGGGCGGCTCGAAAGCTCGCCGCTGTCCGGCTACACCGCCGCCAAGGTCGGCGATCCGGGGTGGGTCCTGACGCTCGGCGTCCGCCACCGGATCGGCGACGGCTGGGTGGCGTTCGACCTCGGCGAGAACTACCCGCTGGTCGGTGTCACCCCGGATTACACGTTCCACCTGTCGGCGGGGCTGCGGTTCGGTGCGGTCGGGCCGGCGGTCGAGGCCGGGCGATGAGCGGCGCGTCGCTGCGCGGACTCGCCGCCTTCGTCGCGGTCGCCTTTCTCGCCGCGCCGCCGCTGCGCGCCGCCGATCCGGAGGCGTGGGCGGTGCCGTACGCCGAGCCGCTGCGCATGGCCTCGCTGCCGCTGGCGACGGCGGACGGCGCCGCGCTCGCCGCCGGCGAGTGGGAGCTGACGGTGACCCCCGGCTACTTCAACCTGTGGTCGGGGAGCTGGCACACGGCGACGATCCACCAGGAACTCGGTCTGACCGGCCAGCCGCTCACCCGCGCGGAGCTGCGCATCCTCGAGCAGCGGCATCCCGGCGACGCCATCTTCCGCTTCGACGTCGAGGGCACGCTCACCGAGCTGCGCTACGCGCGCGGGCTCGGTCACGGGCTGACGGCGTCGCTCGCGGTGCCGTGGATCGAGATCGGCCGGCCGCAGTGGGACGCCATCTCGCAAAACCTCCACGGCGCCCTCGGCTGGGGCGAGGGCAGCCGCGAGATGTTCGCCCGCTCGCAGACGGTCGCCTACGCGTGGAGCCCGAAGCTCCACCGCGCGATCGAGGGGTGGGAGGAGATCGCGCGATCAGGGATCGGCGACGTCAGCGCGGCGCTGTCGGGGCCGCTCGGCACGCTCGCCGGCGGCGAGCAGCGCTGGGCGGTCGCGGTCGAGGCGCCGACCGGCAAGGAGGGCACTCTCGCCGGCAGCGGCGGCTGGGACGTCGGCGTGCGCTGGTTCGGCGCCTGGCGGTGGACGCGCTCGCTGCTGCGCGGCGCCGTCGGCTACACCCGCCTCGACCCCGGCGGCTCGTTCCTCGGCGCCGAGCGCTCCGACACCTGGCACGCGCTCGCCGAGTACCGCCACGCCTGGGGCGAGCGCGCCGACGTGCTGGCCGCCCTCCGCTGGGACACCTCGCCGCTCGCCTCGTTCTCCGGCGGCGAGCCCGGCAAGCCGGCGCTGTTCTTC
This sequence comes from uncultured Acidobacteriota bacterium, assembly GCA_963725705.1. GTDB lineage: Bacteria > Acidobacteriota > Thermoanaerobaculia > Thermoanaerobaculales > Thermoanaerobaculaceae > CAVRZJ01. The sequence continues at coordinate 543,009 of CAVRZJ010000007.1, forward strand.
ACCTTTGGCGCCCGCCGCTGGACCGGCGGCGGCACCTTCGTCGCCTTCGCGCTCGGCGAGAACCTGATCCCCGGCGGCGTCAACCCCGACTTCACCGTCCAGCTCCAGCTCGGGATGCGCGCGGGCGCGCGGCCGCGCTGACGGTTGCCTCTGAGATACCGTCGCGATACTGTGGCCGGGTGAGCGAGCTGGAAGGCGACACTGGCGGGGACGAGCGGCAGATCTCTCAGGACAGCACGCCGAGGACCACGCCGCTCGATCCGTCGCGCACCTGTCCCAACTGTGGCGCCGCACTCGACGGCCGCTCCTGCAAGCTGCTCTGCCCGACGCCCGGCTGCGGCTACTACCTCTCCTGCTCTGACTACTACTGATCTCTGCACAACTCGGTCGGACGAAAGGCTGGTTTGATCGCCACCGCGGGTTATTGGTGCCCTGCCCTTATGGGGCGGATCCCGATCGGCGGGACCCCGCGCTCCGCTCGAGGCGTGCGGCGCGGAGTCGATTGGTACGAGGCAAGTCCCCTCAAGAACCTGCAGTAAGAGTTGCCGATTTTCCGGTGCCACCACAGAATGCGGTGGGCTAGCGCCTGCGAGCGTGATCGACATGGCCTGACCACCAGGCAACAAGCCCTTGAACGGGTAGTGTCCCGGAATGTCTGCAAAAGAGGGCCATGGGTTCCAATGAGCACTTGGGGTCGACCCGACCAAGGAGACCCAAGGGAGGAACCGATGGCCCGGAGGAAGAGTACGCGGAGTGAGGTTGACTGGAAAGCGGCGTTGCTGGCGGACGATGTGTTTCGGGAGCTGTTGCGAGGGACGATCCAGCAGGTGCTTGAAGCGGAGATGGAGGAAGCGGTCGGGGCGAGCAAGTGGGAGCGGACCGACGGCCGGCTTGGGTATCGGAGCGGGTATCGGGGTCGGACGCTGGTGACGCGTGTGGGCAAGCTGGAGCTGCGGGTGCCACAGGACCGGGCAGGGCGCTTCTCGACCGAGCTGTTCGAGCGGTACCAGCGGAGCGAGAAAGCGTTTGTGAGCGCGCTTGCGGAGATGTACATCCAGGGCGTGTCGACGCGGAAGGTGAAGGCGATCACCGAGGAGTTGTGCGGTCATACGGTCTCGGCCTCGACCGTGAGCACGATCAACCAGAAGCTGGACGAGGACCTGGAGCGATTCGCTCGGCGGCCGCTCGAGGAACCGTACCCGTACGTTGTGCTGGACGCCCGCTACGAGAAGATCCGGGAGGACAGCGTGATCCGGTCGCGGGCCGTGCTGGTGGCGATCGGGATCAACTGGGATGGGCGCCGGTGCGTGCTGGGAGTGGAGCTGGCTAATCGCGAGAGCGCCTCCAGTTGGAAGGATTTCCTGCTCGACCTGAGGCAACGCGGTCTGCATGGTGTGGAGCTCGTCGTCAGTGACGACCATCCAGGGCTGCGCCGGGCCATCGCGGAGGTCGCTTCCGAGGCCGCCTGGCAGCGCTGCTACGTGCACTTCCTACGGAACGCCCTGGACCATCTGCCGCGACGCGGCGACGACGACTGTCTGCAGGAGCTGCGTTGGATCTACGACCGCCGCACGATCGACGAGGCACGCCGGGACCTGGCCGTTTGGCTGGACAAGTGGCAGACCAAGTACCCGAAGCTGTGCGATTGGGTGGAGGTCAACATCGAGGAGACCCTCACCTTTTACCGCCTACCCATCAGCCACCACAAGCACATGAAGTCAACCAACATGCTGGAGCGCCAGAACGAGGAGATCAAGCGGCGAACCCGGGTCGTACGGATCTTCCCGAATGCCGCGAGCTGCCTGCGTCTGGTCAGGGCCTTGGCCGTGGAGATGCACGAGAACTGGATCGAGGACACCCGCTACATCAACATGGGCGATCTGCGCGAGTACAAGAAGGAGGCACTACGCCGCCTGGACGCGGCGGCATGACCAAGAACGGGCTATGGGAACCGCGGATCTCGCTGCGCTCGTCCCGCCGTTCCCACAGCCCCTACGACGACTGGCGCCCATGACTCCATTTTGCAGAACTTGACAGACACAACTCCTTGAACGAACTCGCGGTCACGCCTTGGCTCTGCCTCGATTCCCATTCCTTCGCGCAGGGAGCCGAGGTATGCAAGAAGACCCTCAGGAGTTGGCGCGTCAGTAAGGAGCGACAGCAACCCGGCAGCGTACGCGTCATATTCGGTTGGAGCGTTGCCACTCACCACAAGGTCGGAAATGACACCAAGCGGATCCCATGCCTGGAGGAACCGGGCGACCATAGCGACGTTGCCCTGGGCGAGTCGCTTCAGTTCACGTTCTTGAGCGCGCATAGACCTCAACCGTTGGGCGCTTGACGCTAGGTCGATCGGTGCCCTGTCGCCCGCCTAGCGTGGTCCGGGGCGGGGGCAGAGAGTACACGGAGGGCCGTGCTGAGCTCGAATGGCGACCGGCGTTCATGACAGCCCTCGCATCGATAGAGTCGGATGCTGCGTGAACCATGTCGTGATGATAGCGCCAGCTTCGCCGCGAGACGGTGGCCAGCGGAGGCTCGCGACTTTCGCGGGGGGACGGGGGTAAGCCCGCCCATGCCCTGGAGGGGCGATCGCGCCGGCGGTGGCGGGCACCGAGTGGCCGAGGAGCGGTGGGGTGTCGATGGCCCGCTGCGCGGAGTGCGAGACCATCGCGCAGCACGATGACGCGGACGGAGCGTAGCGGGAACAGCGAGGGGCCCCATCGCTCCTCGGCCTTCCTCTCGGTCGCCACCGCCGGCGCTATCGAGCGCGGCGGGCGGGGTCCCGCCGCGCGAGATCCGCCCCGTTAGGGCAGGGCAAAGAAAGACCCGCGGTGGCGAAACAGACGTACTCCTATCGCACTGCGCCGCAGTGCGGCATGTGAAAAGCTTTACAGAGGCTCTGCTTCCCGCATACACTCTGAGTGTGAGCGCAACCTCTAGCCGCACTGCGGCAAACTGGGGAGTGGCGCCGGTCGCGGCGGCACACAGGCTCGGTCTGCTCGGCGGCCTGCGACGGGGCGTGCGCCGCCAGATGCGGCATCTCGAGCACCGCCTCAACCCGCCCAAGGTGCGCTTCGTCTACTCACCCGCCTACGAGCGCATGGTCGCCGGTGTGCCGATGGACCCGCTGCGCGCCGACCGTATCCTCGCTTTTCTCGCCAACGAGCGCCTGGTGCGCCGCGACGAGATCTCGCTGCCGCGCCCGGTGGCGCTCAAGAACATCCTGCTGGTGCACTCGCCGGAGTATTTGACCTCGCTGCAGCGGCCCGAGGCGCTCACCGCCATCATGGGCGTACAGGTGGTCGACTCGGACCTCGAGCAGGTGCTCGACCACCAGCGCCTGATGTGCGGCGGCACCATCCAGGCGACGCGATTGGCGCGGGCGCTCTCGTGCGTCACGGTCAACCTCGGCGGCGGCTTCCACCACGCCGGCCCCGACCGCGGGATGGGCTTCTGCGTGTTCAACGACGTTGCCGTCGCCATCGCCCGCCTTCGCCAGCGCGGCTTCACCGACAACGTCCTCGTCGTCGACCTCGACCTCCACGACGGCAACGGAACGCGCGCGATCTTCGCCAACGATCCCAGCGTCTACACCTACTCGATCCACAACCAGTCGTGGGGCCCGGAGGAGGCGGTCGCTTCCACCGCGATCGCGCTCGGCACCGCCGTGACCGACGAGCTCTACCTGGGAACGCTCCTCAAGACCCTGCCCGGGATCGTCGAGGCGCACCGGCCGGGCCTGATCGTCTACCTCGCGGGTTGCGACGTCGCCGCCGACGACCGCATCGGCGACTGGAAGATCTCCGCCGAGGCGATCTTCGCGCGCGACCGCTTCGTCGCCGAGCAGGCGCAGCGCCTCGGCGCCCGCCTCGTCGTGGTCCTGGGCGGCGGCTACGGCGACGCGGCGTGGCGCTACTCGGCGCGCTTCCTCGCCTGGCTGGCCAGCGGCACCGAGATCGAGCCGCCCGACAACGAGGAGCTGACGCTGCTGCGCTTCCGCCAGATCAAGCGCAGCCTCGACCCGGCGCTGCTCACCGAGGTCAGCGGCGGCAGCGGCTGGGAGCTCACCGAGGAGGACCTGGTCGGCATCCTCCCCGGCATCCCGCATCAGACCCGCTACCTCGGCTACTTCTCCAAGGTCGGCGTCGAGCTGCTGCTCGAGCGCTTCGGGATCCTCCAGCAGCTCCGCTCGCGGGGGTTTCGCAACCCGGCGGTGACGCTCGAGCTCGATCACCCGCTCGGCCAGACGATGCGCATCCTCTCGGACCCCGTGGAGCGCGCCGTCCTGGTGGAGCTGCGGCTGCAACGCACCACCCGCGCCGTCGCCGGGATGGAGGTGCTGGTCGTCGAGTGGCTGCTGCTGCAGAACCCGCGCGGCCACTTCGGCGAGGGGCGTCAGGCGCTCCCCGGCCAGCAGCACCCGGGCCTCGGCATGCTGCGCGAGCTGTTCGGCTGGATCGTGGTGCTGTGCGAGACGCTCGAGCTCGACGGGCTGTTCTTCCACCCCAGCCAGTACCACCTCGCAGCGCTGTCGCGGCGTTACGCGCGCTTTCTTCACCCCGAGCACGAGGCGCTGTACCGCGCCCTCGAGCGGCTGCTCGCCGATCTGACGCTGCCCGAGGCGACGGAGTTGCTCGCCGGCGGGCGGATCGTCGACGCGGTGACCGGCAAGGCGATCCGCTGGGAGCCGTACCCGCTGGTCATCCCGGTGTCGGAGCGGCTCAAGCTGCAGGTCTCGAGCGAGGCCTACGAGCGGCAGGTCGAGGTGGCGCTCGCCGGCGGCGCGCTGGAGCTGCGGCCCGCACCCGGGCCGCCGGCGGCCGGCGGCACGCACCCGTAAGCGCCGCCGACTTCCGGACAGCGGCACTTCTCGGCGATACCGGGAAGGCATGCGATGTAGCCCCGCGGCAGGCCGCGGCTTGCGCAGGGGCTACCGTTCGGGGATGATGCGATCATGCCAAAGCGCACCACCAGTCTCGTGACCGGGCTCGCCGCGGCCTCGATCGTGATCGTCAGCCTCGCCTGCGGGCCCAGCGTCGTCCCTCCGGAGAAGCGGACGTTCCGCGATACCGAGGACCGCTTCAGCTACGTGGTGCCGCCGAACTGGGTCGTCTGGATGGGGGAGGCGCGCTCGCTGAAGGGCTCGCTGTTCAGCGTCGAGCCGGTCTCTCTGGAGGACTCCGCGGACGACTTCGTGCGGGGTCTCCCGAGCTCGCTGGTACCGGTGGTCAAGGAGCAGACCGGCCGCTTCTTCAGCGTGGTCGGCAACGGTGTCCAGAGGAAGACCACGGTGGGCGGCCTCGGCGCGCTCGAGGTCTCGTTCCCGGTGCGCATCCGCGCCGCCGACCCCGAGTCGGAAGTGACGTTCTGGATCGCCCGCCACGGCAGGTTCGCTTTCATCCTGCGGGTCTCCTACCCGGCCGGGGCGGCCGCCGTGGACCGGGTGAGCGTCTACGAAATCATCACCTCGTGGAAGTGGACGCCGCTGCCGACGCCCGAGCCCGGCACCAACCCGGGGAGGCTGGTGCCGCAGGTCCCGGAGAATTGGACGCCGATCCCGCGCTGAGCTCGGCTCATACGAGTTCTCCATCCGTCGTAGACCGTTGCGGTGGTGATCGGAAGAAGCCATGTACTGTGGGGCGTGCGCTCCGCGCGCGCTTTTCCGGTAGCGCTGCCGAAAACGCTGGCGCGGAGCCCCGGCCCCACAAGCTCTACCGCTGGCGGGAGATCCGTATCAGTCGCCGTAGACGGTGACGGTCACCGGCGCCGAGCGCAGGGCGCCGGCGGCAACCTGGATGCGGTGCGAGCCGCCGGCGAGCCGCCAGCTTGCCGCGTACGGCGCGGCGGCGCGCGCGTACTCGCGGCCGTCGACCAGCCACACGACCTCGGCGGGTGAGCCCTGCACCGAGCAGCGCAGCTCGAGCGTCTGAAAGCGGCGAGGCAGCTCCGGCGTGATCACGAAGGCGTCGCCGCTGGCCGGCGCCGCCACGGCGATCGCGGCGCCGCGCGTCGGGTCGACGGCGCGGCCCGCGCCGGCCCGCTCCGCGGCCGGCGCGGCCTCGGCGACCACGACCCCGTCGGCCTCCAGCCCCGCGCCGGCCGCCCAGTCACGGTAGAGCGCCGGCCACCGGGTGCGCAGTCGCCCGTCGGCGCCGCGCACGTGCCAGTCGCAGACCCGGCGCGGCCGCTGCTCCGGGCGCAGCAGCTCCGCCACCGTCGCCGGGCAGTCGGGTCCGGGCGCCAGCGCCGAGAGCGCGCACACCCGCACCCGGGAGAGCGAGAGCGGCGGCGCGCTCAAGGTGCGCAGCGCCGCCGGGCTCTCGCCCGCATGCGCGAGCTCGGCCCAGGCGAGCATGATCTCGCGCCACGCCGACCCGGCGCCGGTGACACCGGAGACGTTGCCCATCGCCGAGCGGTCGAAGTTGCCGCACCAGATGCCGACCACCACCTCGTCGGTGCCGCCGACGCACCAGTTGTCGCGGAACCCCTCGCTGGTGCCGGTCTTGACCGCGGCCGGAAACGGCAGGCGGAGCACGCTCCACGAGCCGAACGCCGGCGCCCGCGCCTCGGGGTCGGCGAGGACGTCGACCACCTGAGCAGCCGCCTCGGGCGAGCAGACGCGGCGCGGGGCCGGCGCGGCCGGGAGCGCGAGCGCCCGCCCCGATGCGTCGAGCACCGCGCGGAAGCTGGTGGCGGCGCGCCAGCGGCCGCCGTCGAGCAGCGCGGCGAAGGCCTGCGTCAGCTCGTCGAGACGCACCTCGCCGCCGCCGAGGGTGAGGCCCAGCCCGTAGTAGTCCGCGCGGTGGGTGAGGGTGTCGATCCCGGCCCGACGCAGCGTGTCGAGCAGCGCCGCCGGCGAGATGCGATCGAGCAGGAAGGCCGCCGGGACGTTGACCGAGCAGGCGAGCGCGGCGCGGGCGCGCAGCGGCCCGTGGAAGCGGTCGTCGTAGTTGCGCGGCGTCCACGTGCCGTTCGACCAGGCGAAGGCGAACGGGATGTCAGGCAGCACGGTGGCCGGGGAGAACCCGTGGTCGAACGCCTCGGCGTAGGTGAACGGCTTCAGCGCCGATCCCGGTTGGCGGGGGGTGCGGCTGCCGTCGATCCTGCCGGCCGGGCGGTCCCAGTACCCCCCCGAGCCCTCGAGCGCCAGCCACTCGCCGCGCCGGACGTCGAGCACCACGGCCGCCATGTGCTGGACGCCGTGCGCCGCCAGGTCGTCGAGGCTGCGGCGCACGATCGTCTCGACCCGCCGCTGCAGCGCCGGGTCGAGCGTGCTCTCGACGCGGGCGGCGCCGGGCGGCAGGGTTCCGAGGTCGTCGCCGACGCGGGCAAGGAAGTGCGGCGCCGGGTAGCGGAACGGGTCGGCGGCCAGCACGGCCGGCTCGGCGCGGGCGGCGGCGAGGGCGATGCTATCGAGCGCTCCGGAGCGGTGCATGCGGTCGAGGACGGCGTCGCGGCGCCGCCGCAGGTCGTCGCCCGGCGACCACGGGTTGGCCCGCGACGGCGCGCGCGGCACTGCCGCGAGCAGCGCCGCCTCGGCCGGCGAGAGCTGGGCGCAGCGCTTGCCGAGGTACGCCGCGCTCGCCGCCGCGAAGCCGACCAGACGGTTGCCCATCGGCGCGCGCGACAGGTAGGCGGCGAGGATCTCGCGCTTGGACAGCGACGCCTCGAGGCGCAGCGCCAGGGCGATCTGCGCCAGCTTGGCGGCGAGCGAGCGCGGCCGCGGGTCGAGGATGCGGGCGAGCTGCATGGTCAGCGTGGAGCCGCCCGACACCACCCGCCCGGCGCGCACGTCCTGGACGAGCGCCCGCGCCATCGCCAGCGGGTCGATGCCGGGGTGGCGGAAGAAGCGCTGGTCCTCCGCGGCCAGCACCGCGGAGACGAGCTGCGGCGCCACGCGCTCGGCGTCCACCGGGACGAACCGGCTGCCGTCGCGATCGGGGATGAGACGCAGCGGTGCGCCGTAGCGGTCGACCACCTCGAGCGCCGGCACCGGGGCTGACGCCAGCAGCACGCGCGGATCCGGGGTGAGCAGCCGCCACGCCGCCACCGTCGCCAGCGCTGCCGCGAACAGGAGGCTCGTCCACTTCTTGAGGTAGGAAGGCAGCTTGCCTGCCCACTTGCGACCACGGCCGGCGTGCGCGGGTTCCAGCCTTCGGTCCCCGGTCCCCGGTCCCCGGTCCCCCACGAGCAAAGCGGAGGCAAGCTCCGCCCCTTCAGGTTCTCGTCTTATGGTCACCGTCCCACCGGAAGCACCTCGAAGCTTCCCGCCGGCGTCGTCGCGAGCACCTCGGGTGCGTACATCTCTCCGGCGTGGCCGGGCGCCACCGCGAACGTCCCCGACGTCGTCGCCCGGCACGTCACCCGATGGACCAGCCGTCCGGCCGGCAGCTCGGTGGCGAACAGGACGATGCGGTCGTCGCGCAGCTCGACGCGGTCGAACCCCGGCCGCCACGGCGCCTCCTCGCCACCCTCGCCCGCCTCCTCCTGCGGCGCCTCCGCAGCGGCCTGGCGGGTCGTGGCGAGCGCCGTGTCGAGCGCCTCGAGGCCGGCCGGGATCGGCACCTCGACGACGACGTAGCGGCGCGTCGCCGGGCAGCTCAGGCTCACCTCGACGACGACCTCCTCGCCGGCGCGCACGCCGGTCCCCGGCCTCCCGTCGGCGGCGAGGAAGCGCCGCTCCAGGCTCAGCCCCTGCGAGAGCGGCGGCCGGTCGGCGCGGCGGCTGGCGTACGAGAGCAACGCCGCCGCGTGCGCCTCGCCGACGCCCGTGACCTGCACGACCAGCGGCAGCACGCGCGCCGCCCCGGAGGCGCGGCGCTGCAGCTCGGCCATCGGCACGGTGGCCCGGGCCGGCTCGCCGCCGGCACCGCCGAGCTCGGCGCGCAGCATCTCGCTGCCCGCGAGCGTGGCGACGGCCGTCCGCGGACCGGAGGTCGTCTCGTGCGCCTCGCGCCAGGCGGCGAGCGCCTGCAGCATCCAGGCGGTGTCGTGGGTGGTGCGCTCGCGGTCGCGGCCGAGGCGGTCGAGGATGCCGCGGACCAACCGCTCCGCGACCGTCGCGTCGCTGTCTGCCGCGAGCAGCGCCAGCAGAACCGCGGCGTCGCCCCGCCCGGGACCCCAGAACACCCACCACCCCCACTCCGGCGTCGGCTCCTCGAGGTGGGCGGCACGCGCCTCGACCGCCAGCCGGTTGCGCACCTCCCGCACCAGCACGGCGACGCGCGGATCACCGCGGTCGACCGCCGCGATCGTCGCCGCGAGCAGCGCCCGGCCCCACTCCGGCCGGCCGCGGTCGCGGGTGTCGTAGAGCCATTGGAAGTAGGCCGGCTCGGGCTTCCCGAGATGCACGAGCGCGAACGAAGCGAGCAGACGCGCGGTCCAGCCGTCGGCTTCGCCCCACGCCCAACGGTCCTGGCGGAGCGTCCGCGACAGGTAGCTCGCGGCCTGCTCGAGCACGCGGGGCTCGACGGCGATCCCGGCCGTGCCGGCGTCGGCCAGCGCCCAGCCGACGTACGCGGAGAGCGCCGGCAGCGATGGGGATGCTCCCGGCCAGAAGCCGAAGCCGCCGTCCGCACGCTGGCACGCCACCAGCCGTGAGACCTCACGCCCGCCCGCCGCGGCGATCGGCTCGCCGGCGCTGGCCTCCGGTGCGAAACCGGGGCCGAGCCGGCGCGCCGCGGCCAGGGCGAGCAGGCGTGACGACGCCTGCTCGGCGCACGAGTACGGGTAGGCGGCCAGCCACCGCACCGCCGGACCGACCTCGACGAGGGCGCTCCCGGCGAGCGTCAGCTCGAGCCCGCCGGTCGCCGGGAAGACGTCGGCCGGTACCGAGACCTTCTCCTCGGCGCGGGTGGACGTGGTGAAGAACGTCGCCACGGTTTCGACCGCCGCCACCGGGACCACCGGCAGCGGCACCTCGATCGTGTCGCGCTCCGGGGTACGGCCGCCCGTCGTCGCGCTGAAACGAAGCGTGGCGGTGCCGGGCACCTGAGCGACGAGGCCGAAGCCGACCTCGGCCGAGCCGCCCGCCGGCACCGTGACGACGCGCGACGCGGTGCCGCGCAGCTTCACCGGCGCCGCCGCGGCGATCGCCAGCGACACCTCGACCTCCTGCGTCGTCGTGGTGCGGTTGCGCACGACAACACCCGTGCGCGCCTTGTCGTCCGGGCGCAGGAAGCGCGGCAGCGCCGGCTCGATCCCGAGCGGCTTGGAGACCCGCAGCTCCGCCTCGCCGCTGCCGAACTCGGCCTCCCCGGCGATCGCGACCGCCATCAGCCGGTAGGTGGTGAGCGAGTCGGGCAGCGTGAAGGCGATCGCCGCGCGCCCGTCGGCGTCGGTGTCGACCTCCCCCTGCCACACCGCGACGGCGCGGAAGTCGCGCCGCGTCTCCTCGCCGGACGCCTCGACGCCGCCGCCGCCGCCGCGGCGGTCGCCCTTGGTACCGTACGAGCGCCGGCCGACCAGGCGCGAGCGCGAGTCGGCCGTGGTGACGCCGAGGCCGCCGCGGGCGTAGAAGGTGCCGATCAGATCGGGGGTGCGATAACCGGTCAGCTCGAGAACGCCGGCGTCCACCGCCCAGAAGGTGACACCCGCACGCCGCGGCTTGCCGTCGGCGCCGTTGACCTGGACGGTCGCCTGCGCCTGCTGCCCCGGCCGGTACTCGGGCTTCGCCGTTGCGATGGTCACCGCCAGCCGGCGTTCGCGCGGCGGCACCGACAGCTCGCAGTAGCCGACGCGGTAGGCGGGCTTGCCGGGGTCGACCATCTCGGGGTCGGCCGGCGCCACGACGCGGCCGCGCAACAGCACCACCGAGACGAAAACGTTGGGCGTGTAACCCGCGGCGACCGGCACGGCGATCACCGGCATCGTTCCGGTGAGCTCCTCGACCCGGGCAGCGATGACGCCGGCGCGCTCGACGGTGACCAGCGCCGTGGTGCGCTCCCACGGCGACTTGACGAGGATCCGCGCGGTCTCGCCCGGGGCGTAGCTGTCGCGCTCGGGGAGCAGCTCGATGCGGCTCTCCCGGTCCATCCGCCACGGCGTGAACCCGGCGCCGAACACGTAGAAGACGGTGGCGGCGCGCGTCGGGTTGCCGCGCGCGTCGCGGGCGGTCGCGACGATCGCGTACTCGCCCCCCGCAGCAAGCGGGAAGCCGACCGACACCGGGTCGGCGCCGCTGGTCACCTCCTGCGCGGCGACGCTTTCGACCACCGAGCGGGACTCGTAGACGTAGCGCCCCGACACCTCCCGCCGGCGCACCGAGTCCCAGTGACGGCGCAACAGCTCGACGTGCACGGCGGCGCCGGACGCCCGCTGCTCGTCCGGCGTCAGCGCCACCACGTGCGCGGTGACGCCGTCGGCCGCCGCCACGAAGAACGGCGGGCGCTCGACGCCGAGCAGCAGCTCCGCCGGCAGCACCGCCACCCTCGCGCGCGCGGTCGACGACTGCCGGTCGATGTCGCGCACCTCGACCTCGGTTTCGAGGGTGGCGGGCCACCCCTTGAGCGCCTCGGCGCGCGGAATGCGCACCTCGAGGCGCCCGGCGGCATCGAGCGCGGCCTCGCCCTGCGCGATCACCTCGGGACGCGGCTCCTCCTCGCCCTCGTCGGAGAACGCGTCCGGCGAGAACTCCCAGCCGCTCCAGCGGCTCGCCGCCGGGCGCCAGTGCCAGCGGCTGGCGCGCACCGTCCACTGCGTCGCCGCCCCCGCCATCGCGCCGCCGGCAAGCAACTGCCCCTCGACGGTGACCGCCGCCTCGTCGCCGGCGACCACCAGTGCGCGCGCTGCGCTGCCGCGCACCCGGAACTTCGGCCGGCGGAACTCCGCCACCCGCACGGTGCCGGCGACGTCCCACGAGTCGCCCTCGGCGAATGAGCGCTTGTCGCGGTCGTAGGCGCCGCCGAGCAGCACGTCCCAGCTCCCGAGCGGCGCCTGCTCCGGCACCGCGAGCTCGATCTCGGCGCCGCCGAAGGCATCGATCGGCGCCACCCGCACCAGGGCGTCGTCGCCGTGCGCGTCGCGGACCACGAACGTCGCCTCGCGCCGGCCGATGTGGTGCGGCCCCTGGTCGTCCTTGCGGCGCAGCACCGCCTTGACGCGCACGGTCTCGCCGGGGCGGACGACGCCGCGGTCGGCCCACACGTGGCCAACCACCGGCCGCTCGCGGTCGTAGTCCACCGGCAGGTTGAACTCCCAGCCGCGGTGCCCTTCCCACCACTGTGTGCGGGCGTAGGCGAGGTCGGCGCCGCGCCGCGCGGTGACCAGGAAGGCGTTGCCGAGGTTGACCTCGGCGGGCGTGCGGGCGAGCCCGCTGGCGTCGCTTTCCCCGCGCCAGAGCACTACGTTCTTCTCGTCGCGCACGGTGATCGCGGCGCCGGCGACCGGCGCGGCGTCGGCCAGTGAGGTCACCCACACCTCGATCCCCTCGTGCCCCGACGCCTTCACCGCGAGACCGAGCGAGGTTACCTGGGTGACTGCGGTGCGCGGGCGGCGCAGGTAGCGCGCCTCCTCGGCGTCGTACTCCGACGACGGGGTGACGGCGGCCGCCCGCACGGAGGAAAGGACGATCCCGGGCGCGCCGGCGAGCGCCCTGTCGAGCTCGATCGGGTAGAGCGCGGAGCGGTCGGCAACAACATCGGTCTTCACGAGCTTGGTCTTGTCGGCGGTCTCCGGCAGCGTTTCATCCTGCCGCCGCTTGAGCACCCCGACGAGCTCCTCCTCGCCGAGCCGCCGGTGCTGGGCGCGGAACCCGGTGACGTTGAGCACTCGCAGCGGGATGACATGCGGGCCGGTCCACTCGACCACCCCGTCGCCCTCGACGACGTAGAGCTGCGGTGCACGGTGCCCGGTGGCGAAGCGGCCGCACCAGGGGAACGCCAGCTCGCCGCCGAAAGCGTCCATCGCTCCGGCTGCCACGCACAGCTCGTACTCCTTGCCGCCGACGAGTCCGAGCGGACCCAGCTCGAGGCGCTCGCTCTCTATGCTCCAGGCCCACTCGTCGGCGGGGAGCTCCGCCGACCACCACTTCTTCGCCCCCACCTCGCGGACGGTGAGGAGGTCGATGAAGTCGCGCCACGCCACGTCGGTCGAGAGGTCGAGCTCGACGGCGTCCGGGTCGAGCCCCTTGCCCGCGGTGGCGGTGCGCCCGGTGATCCGCAGCGGCGCCAGCGGCAGCGGCGTCGCGAAACGCTCGCCGAACGGCGCCGCGGAGCGCTCGGGTCCGTCGAGCGAGCGGATTCCGGCGGCGATCGCGACGACGACGCGGGCGCCGCGCGGCCAGCAGGCGGCGGGCTCCACGAGGAACACACCGGCCTGCTTCGAGTGCGGCCGCAGCGTGTACGCCGCCTCGCCAGCCGGCGCGCCGCGGCTGGCGGCCAGGAAACGCTGCCACCCCGCCAACGCGGCCGGATCGCCGGTCGTGAGCCGGGCGATCTGGTCGGCCGGGAGCAGCGTGCCGGCGCCCTCCAGCGGCCGCGGCTCGATCCGCACGGACAGGTTGCCCGCCAGCGACCCGGCGTCGACCGGCTGGTTCCACACCAGCGCGATCGCCTGTCCGGGCGCGATTTGCCGCTCCGCGGGGCTCTCGTCGCCCCGGTACGGCTCCCGGCCTTCGCGGATCTCCTCCTCCGGGTCGCCGGCCACCGGCACCACCGTGCAGCGCGGCAGCGGCGTCGTGAACTCGAACGCATAGGCGCTGGCGAGGGCGCCGCCGTCGACCGCGGCGGCGCCGGCAGCAACCGTGACGCGGTAGCGGGTCGCCCGCGGCAGCGGCGCCAGCGGCTCGCCGATCAGCTCCGCGGTGCCCGCCCAGCGCCAGCGCGCCAGCACGGGCGGGTCGACGTGCAGCCACGGCGGCGCGGCGGCGAGCGTCTTGGCCTCCCCGAGCGGCACCATTGCAGCGGAGAAGACGACCTGGACCCGCTGCTGCTCATCGCCGGCGAGCACCCCTTGCGGCGCCGCGCTGACCACCTGGAGCGCCGCGGCGCCGGCACCAGCGACGACCCACAGGGAGAGCACCGCGCCGAACGCCACCCGCCGCAGTCCCGCTGCCATGAGCACCTCCAGAGTTGCGTGCCGAGCATACCAAGCCCGCGGCAGCAGCCGGCCACCCGGCGAGGCGGCCGGTGGCGTTGAACACTAGGTGACAGTGTGATCACCGTTCTCTCGCCAACCGTATCGGCGAACACTCCGCTGTACGGTCTATATCTTTGAACAACCGTGTTTTCTGCGCCAAGCGTGGCACGGACATTGCGACGGCGCCGGCCGAGAAAGGAGGACTCCATGAGATCCTCAAGCAGGTACCTGTCGATCGCAACGCTGGTCGTGGCGGCCGCCTTCGCCGCCACCGCCCAGGAGCGCAATGGCAGCGTCGAGGGCGTGGTCATCGACCAGCAGAGCGCGGCCTTGCCCGGAGTCACTGTCACCATCTCGGGCGTCAACATGATGGGCGAGCGCACCGCCGTCAGCGACGACGCCGGCCGCTTCCGCTTCCCGCTGATCCCGCCAGGGAAGTACGCGGTGAAAGCGGCGCTCGAAGGGTTCCAGACGGTGGAGAAGGGGGACGTCCCGGTGAGCCTCGGCAAGGCGGCGATCCTCGAGTTCGTCCTGCCGCTCGGCACGTTCGCCGAGACGGTCGAGGTGACCGCCGACCAGGTGCTGGTCGACACCACCAGCTCGGAGGTCGGCGGCAACCTCACGGGCGATTTCGTCGCCGGCCTCGCCACCGACCGGCAGTATCAGATGGTGATGACCATCCTCCCGGGCACGGTGGAGGGTAACAACCCGTACATGCATGGCGCGGCCGGCAGCGACAACATGTACCTGGTCGATGGCGCGGACACCGCCGACCCGATGACCCGCACGTGGTCGTCGGCGATGAACTTCGACAACCTCGAGGACATCCAGGTCATCACCGGCGGCGTTCCCGCCGAGTACGGCAAGGGCACCGGCGCCGTCGTCAACCTCGTCACCAAGTCGGGCTCGAACACCTTCCACGGGCTCGCCCGGTACACCTATTCCGACACCGACATCAACGGCACGCTGCGCGGCGACCGGTTCGCCTTCAACGAGCCCACGAAGTACACCGACGAGAAGCGCCCGGCGTTCAACCTTGGCGGACCGATCCTCAAGGACAAGCTGTGGTTCTTCACGTCGTACGAAAAGCGCGACAAGAAGAAGCCCATCACCTACATCGCCAGCGAGGAGGACTCTCTCGCCCCAGGCGGACCGATCTACACGCAGACGCAGACCTCGTACAAGGGCTACTACGCGTCCGGCAAGCTTACCTTCCAGCTCAACCCGTACAACACGTTCTTCGTCAACTACATGAAGGACCCGATCGACATCCCGATGCGCTACGCGTACAGCGGCGGGCTCACCCGCGCCCCCTCCGCCGAGGTCACCACGAAGCAGGGTGGCACCAACACGATCGCCGCGTGGACCGGAATCCTGTCGTCGAGCAGTATTCTCGACGTCAAGTACAACCAGAAGCGCGCCGTACTCTCCAACATCCCGTTCACCATCGCGCCGACCTTCTCCAACGGCCTGGCGATCTGGGGCGGGGCGACCTCGAACTACCAGACCAACCGCGACCACGACATCTACTCCGCGACGTTCAGCCACTACGCTGAGATGGGGTCGAGCAGCCACGAGCTGAAGGCGGGGATCGAGTACAGCGACGTGGCGATCAGGCAGCTCAACGACACCTACCCGGGGGGCAGCTACACCCGCTATCGCACCGGCACGCAGATCCCCCAGTACCAGCTCCGCTTCACGCAGTACCCCGGCTGGATCGACACCACGACGTTGACGTCCACCGCCTTCGTCCAGGACTCGTGGAGAGTGTCGTCGAACTTCACCATCAACCTGGGCGTGCGTGCCGAGTCGATGCAGAGCAAGAACAACCAGGGTCAGGCGATCATCGACTGGGGTTGGAGCGACCGGCTGCAGCCGCGCCTCGGCTTTGCGTGGAACCTCGACGGCGCGAACCTGCACGGATCGCTCGGGCGCTATCAAGACACGATCTATGACTACATCGCGGGGAAGTTCTCCCCCGTGCCCGACCTCGTCTACGACCGCTACAACTGGAGCGTCGCGGCCAACGACTACACGTTCTTCCAGCACTACGTTCAGGGCGCATCCTACGTGACCAGGGCCGATCTCAAGTCTCCCTACATGGACGAGGCGACGCTGGGCTACGAGGGCAAGCTGTCCTCCGACCTCGCCTGGGGATCGAGCGCGGTGTGGCGCCGCTGGGAGAAGGGGATCGAGGACGACGACGGTCAGGTCTTCCCGGGCGTCGACAACCCGCCCGACGACGGTAACTACCACTACATGAACCTCGGCAAGACGCGCGAGTACAAGGCGCTCGAGCTCTACCTCAAGAAGACGCTGAGCGCCGGCAAGCTGCAGTTCCTCACGTCGTACACCTACTCCAAGGTGGAGTCGTACTGGGACGACAGTGACGTGGCCGATTTCTACGCCGACAACCCGTACTCGTACTACCACTACTGGGGTGAGCCCACGTACGACCGCACGCACGTGTTCAAGTTCAACGGCTCATACCTGCTGCCTTGGGGGTTCGCGGTCGGCAGCAACTTCCTCCTCTCCTCCGGGGCGCCCTATACGGTCACTGCCGACGTCGAGACCTCGGACGGCCGCTACTACGCCGGCTCCTACTACGTTTCGCGGCACGGCGCCGAGCGGGCGCCGAGCTACTACCGTCTCGACCTGCGGATCGAGAAGAGCTTCCACGTCGGTCCGCTGACGCTCGCCGTCTACGCCGACATCTTCAACGTGACCGACAACCAGCAGGTGTTCGCGATCGACGGCAGCCTCGGCACGATCCACCTCGCCGGCGACGCCCCGGGCGCCGCCTACACCGTCGTTGATCCCAACCCGAGCTACGGTCAGGCCAACGAGTGGCAGTTCCCGCGCAGCTATTTCTTCGGCTTCAAGGTCGAGTTCTAGCCGGCGCCTCGACCGGCTGGGCACGGGGCGGGGGCGGCGACGCCCCCGCCCCTGTGCTCGTCTCGGCGGTCCCCTGGCGTGCGTCCGCTGCAGGATTCGATGGTTCCTTGATCGCGACTCGAGCGGACTCGAAGATCGCGGCGACGTCCCCGCCGTACCTCGGACAGCGGCAGGCGGGCTGTGCTGGATGCTACCGGCTGCCGCCCGAGGAGGATGCCGACCATGCCCGTCTACCACTGCTACGAGTGCAGCCGACTCACCGAGCACCTCAACGTCCTGCAGGCGGCGAAGCGAGCCGGGGTGGCCCGCGGCACGGCCTACCGGTGGATTCGCCGATCACTCGTCCACTCTCTGGTGCACCCGAGCGGCCGCATCTTCGTGTGTGCCGAGTCGCTCCTGATGCCGGGGTTCGCCAGGTTCCCCGGCGAGCGGGCGGCGGCAGTGCCGTGGTCGGTCGCCCAACCGGGGCCGGCGCCGGACGACCGCGAGCCCTTGCGCGCGATGCCGGCCTGACCCGCTTCCGAAGGCTCCTCAACCGGGGCTGGTGCCCCGGGCTTCATCCTACCCTCATATCCTTTTCTCATCGCCCCGGGCCCTCCCCCGGGGCCTCTTTTTCGCCCGTGGGTGGACGCGGCCGACCGGGCGCGGCGCGGCGGCGATCGTCAGTCGGCGGCCGGCGAGGCCGCGGCGCGGGCGCGCTCGAGGAGGCGTTGGAACCTCGGGTCGGCGTGCAGCGCCCGCCAGCGCGGGTCCAGCGAGAGCCGGATGATCGTGCCGACGTACAGCGGGCTCACCGTCAGTCGCTCCAACTGGGCCATGGCGCGGTCGCGGTCGCCGAGACCCACGTACACGCTGGCCAGCGTCTCGACGAACACGGCACTGCGAGTGTAGTCCTTGTCGAGCGGGCCGAGCGCGACGGCGCGAGAGGCGAACCGGACCGCGTCGTCGGCGCGGCCGAGCCCGGCGTAGACGACGGACAGCGTCGCGTACAGGCGGGGGTCGTCGGGCCGCGCCGCGAGGTCGGCCTCGAGCGGTCCGCGGGCCCGCTCGAAGGCTGCCACCGCCAGATCGCGGCGCTCTAGCAGGTCGTAGGTTTCGCCTTCCAGGACCGCGCGCGGGAACACTCCGGAGGGGCCGGTGGCGCCGGCGTCGGGGAGCCCGCCGAGTCCACCCAGAGCGCCTTCGTAGTCGCCGGCCACGATCGCGAACCACCAGCGCCAGACGATGACGCCGGGGGTGGAGAGCCGGCCGACCTTCTCCAATTCGGTCCGGGCGGCAGACACGGAGCCCTTCCAGAACAGCAGGTTCAGCGCGCTGCAGAAGTAGCCGAAGGTGCGGTCGGGCGTCTCCTCGACCAACTGCTGGCAACCACGGAAGGACTCCGCGAACTCACCAAGACCCATCTGCAGGCCGGCGATGTCTCGCAGGAGCGACCACTCCCGCGGGCTCAGCTCGAACGCGGCGCGCATCGCCGCCACGCCCTCCCGTGCCCGCCCGAGTCGTACCAGCGAGTAGCCGCGCAAGCTCAGGACGGCGTCGTGGCCCATCTCGTCCGCGTCGGGACGGTCGAGCTCCGCGAGGACACGTGGAAAGTCCCTCTCGATCTGGAACAGGCTCGCGAGCCGGGAAAACCGTACGGCCGGCAGTCGCGGCGCCAGCTCCGTCGCGCGGGCGAGGGCGGCCTTGGCGGCCGCTACTCTCGCCGCCGAGCGGTCGAAGCCGCGCGTGTAGATGAGGCCGTGCACTCTGGCGAGATCGCTCCAGCCGATGGCGAACGCCGGGTCGAGCTCGACTGACCGCTCGAGCAGCTTCACCCCCTTGAGCAGGGGCTCTTCGGTCTCCGCGCCCTCCACGCAATAGATGCCCTGCAGGTACGCGTCGTAGGCTTCCGGGTTGGCGAGGGAGTCGGCAGCAAGCGCGTCCTCTTCGTTCCCGCGCAGCGTCAACGCCAGTGCGGTCACCACCTTGCGTCCGATGTCGGCCTGCACCGCCAGGATGTCGCGCAGACTGCCGTCGTAGTCGTCCGCCCACAAGACCTCGCCGTCACCGGTGCGGATGAGCCTCGCGGAGACCCGCAGCCCCATCTGGCCCGCCGCTTTCTGGTCCCACCGCACGGATCCCCGCAACACGTACTCTACCCGGAGCTCCTTGGCGACGGCAGCGAGGTCCTTGGCGGCCCCTCGGTAGGTCCGCGCACTTTCACTCGAGATCACCGCCAGGGCCCCGAATCGCGCGAGCCGGGTGGTGACCTCGTCGGTGATGCCGGCCGCGAAGTAGGCGTCGTCCGGGCTGCCCAGGTTCTCGAACGGCAGCACCACGAGCCGGGGCGGCTTCGCCTCCACCTTGGCGCCGTGTCTGCTCACGACCATGGCCGTCGCCAGGGCCGCTGCAGTCACGCCGGTGACAGCCCAAATCACGGCTCGTCGACGCCACACCCCGGCCCGAGGCGGCGGGATCGCGACGGCGCCGTCCACGGGCCCGGCCGGGTATACCGGAATCACCAGCCGGTAGCCGCGCTTGGCCACGGTCTCGATGTAGCGGGGCTCCTGGGGGTCGTCGCCCAGGGTCTCCCGCAGCTCGCAGACCGCTCCGGAGAGCGCCGAGCGAGCGAGGAAGCGCTTCCCCCACACCGCGCTCAGGATCGCCTCGTTGGCGACCACCTCGCCGCCGTGGTCGGCGAGGAACGCGAGCACGTCCATGATCTTCGGGCGCAGATGGACCCGCGTGTCGTCCCGCTCGAGGAGGTTCTGGTTCGGTCGCACCAGCCAGTCCCCGAGACGGAAGTCTCGCCGCACGGCGGGCGGTATCAGCTCCGCGACGGCCATTGCCTTTCCTTACCCCGGTAACTACTACGTCTGCGACGGGAAGGAGTTCTCGCGACATGACCCGGCGTCTGGAGACTCGTTGCGCTACAGGTCACAGCGGTCATTCACGAGCCGGCTGATTTCCAGGGAGGATCGCGCCGCCGGGTCCGCCGGGCGCTCGGTCAACCCCGCGTAGTGCAGCCCTTCGTGCAGCAGCGTCGCCGCCGCGCGCTCGCGGGAGAGACGCGCGAACGCCGGGCAGACGATCGTCGTCTGTTGCCCCACCCGGGTGTACGCGATCGCGCGCAGCGTGTCGCACAAGCCCCGGGTCTCCTTCGTCGCGGGGCTGAAGTAGATGGTCGTGCTCAGGACCAGCAGCCCGTCCGTCCCGAGCTCTTCGTAGAGCGCCCGGCAGGCCGGCGAGCCGCTCAGGTGCCGCAGCGCCAGCGGGAACGCGCTGACCAGCAACCGCCGGGCCAGCGGGTCCATGCCCCTCGTAGTGATCGGCTGGACGACGGCCGTGCTGCCCGGGTGCGACGACTCGAGCGCCAGGCCCGGGTTGATCAACCCGCGGGCCGAGTAGAGGCGGAACATCTCCAGCGGGTCGGTCATCCACTCGCGCCGGCGGGCGTTCGCGACCACCGTCCCCGGCACCGTGGCCGCCGGTGCGCTCGCCGCGGCGGCGGCCCGCTCCGCCGCGACCGCATCCACTCCGGCGCCGGCGAGCCAGGCCGCGCTCGCGACGAGCGCGAGCGGGAACCCGAGCCGGACTGCCCGGCGTGCGGGCTGTCGTGCTGCAAGGTGCCGGAGGACCGGGGACGCGCCCATGGCGTTCGTGCGTTCCCGGCCCCCTGGAGTTGTGGAAATCCGTCGAAATCTCGATCAGAGGAGGATCGATGCGCCCCTGCGGCAAGCTCGCAGCCGTGTGCCGGCGCCAAGACGAGCGCGATCGCGACGCCTGCTCACCCGCGATCGGCGCCCTCGTTCCGAACCGCTCAGACGTGGTTGCGGAGCATCAGCTCGCGGGGGTGGGGTTCGAGGTACGTCTGGCCGTCGAGGTAGGCGACGCGGTGCGCCCGCACGTGGTGGCGGATGAGGGTCAACGGCACCATCAGCGGCACCAGGCCGCGGTGGTAGTCCTCGATCACCGCGAGCAGCTCGGCGCGCGACGCGGCGTCCACGAGCGTCTTGAAGTAGCCGAGGATATGCATCAAGACGTTGGCGTTGCGGCGGGCGGTGGCGATGACCTTGAGCCCCTGCATGAAGGTGCCGGTGTAGGTGCGGAGCAGCTCGTCGCGCGGCATCCCCTTGGCGGCGGCGACCAAGCGACCGAGGGCCGTGTACGCCTGCGGCGAGTGCGCCATGAGCTGCAGCTTGTGGGCGGTGTGGAACGCGACCAGGTCGCCGAGCCGCCAGCGGGCGGCGAACAACCGCTTGACACGGTGGTAGGCGAACACCCGCTCGACGAAGTTGTCGCGCAGGCGGGGGTCGCACAGCCGGCCCTCCTCCTCGACCGGGAGGTCGGGGAAGCGCTCGAGCAGGACCGTGGCGAAGGCGCCGCGCCCCGCCTTGACCGGCATCCCCTCGCCGTACACCTTGACGCGCTCCATCCCGCACGACGGCGAGTCCTTCTTCAGCACGTAGCCGCACAGGTCGGCTCCCGCCAGCTCGCGCACGCGACGCAGCGCATAGGCGTGCATCTCGGTGGTCCAGTCGCGGCCGCTCCTGGGCGCGACCAGACGCACCGCCTCGCCCTCCCGGACCAGGCGGATCGATTCCCGCGGCGTGCCCATCCCCACCTCGACCTCGGGACATACCGGCACCCACTGCACCCAGGCGCCGAACGTGTTGACCAGGAAGTCGTCCTTCTTGTGGCCGCCATCGAAGCGCACCTGGCAACCGATCAGGCACGAGGAGATGCCGATGCGGATCGTCCCCTCGCCGGTCGCGCTCAGTCGCGCCTCCCCAGCCGCTCGCCGGTCCGGAGCGACTGGCGGTGCTGCCAGACCATCCCGAGCAACCACCCCGTGCCGACCATGGCCGCCGTCGCGGCGCCGTGCCACACCAGGAGGTGCCGGAGGTCGCACAGTGGGCAGACCAGGTGCCACGCACCGTCGGCGAGCAGCCCGGCGCCGAGCCCGGCGAGCGCTCCCGCCCACGGCGGCCGCACCGGCAGCGCCCGCAGTACCAGGAATACGGTGATCGTCAGCGCCGGGATCGCGATCGCGCCCTGCATGGCGAAGCAAGACGCCCCCGAGTGGCGGGCGAGTACCGCCGGGTCGGAAGTCGGGCCGCCCATCCAGGTAAGCACCGCCACCGTGCTCTGCACCGCCACGCCGGCGAGCAGTGCCGCGAACGCCCGCGCGGGGCCGATCCCCGAGCCCGGGACCGCCTCGCGGAGCGCCAGGACGACGACCAGCACCCCCGCCGCCACCTCGAGCAAAGCGGCACCCCAGGTGAGCATGACGCCGAGCACCACGGCATCGTGGCGGACGCCGAACACCGTCGGCGCGATCAGCAGGGCGGCCACCCCCCAGAGCGCCACCTCGACGGCGCGCCGGAACGGCGGGCGCAGCGGCTTGACCGGCCGGAGGTCGCCGGCGACGGCACGGCGCAGCCCCTCAGGGGGACGCAGCCGCTCGCTCATCGCCCGCCCCCGACGCCGAGGATCTCGCGCAACTGCACGATCCCCCGATGGGCCTTGACCTTCGCCGCGCCCTCGCTGACACCCAGCACCGCTCCCACCTCCTTGAAGCTCATCCCCATGATGTGATGCAGGACCAGCACCTCGCGCCGGTCGTCGGCGAGCCGGGCGAGCGCCCGCCGCACCGTGTCGCGATCCGCCAGCGACTCGACCTCGGGCGGGACCGGCACCTCGGGGAGCTCCTCGTCGGCCAGCACCTCGCGCCGCCCCCGGCGGACGGCCGCCCGCCGCTGCATCAGGAAGACGTTGCGGGCGATCGCGTACACCCAGGGCTTCACCGGGCGGCCGTGCAGATAGGTCGCCCGCGCGCGATGAAGCTGCATGAACGTCTCCTGCAGCAGGTCCTCGGCGCGGCCGCGGTCGCGGGTGAGCGACTGCAGGTAGCCGAGCAGCCCGGGCGCGAGCACCGTATAGAGGTAGTCGAAGGCGAGCGCATCACCCCCCTGGTAGGCGAGCATGAGCAGGGGCAGCTCGTCCTCGACCCGCTCGCTCTCGCTCACCACGTCCTCCTATGCGGCCGGCTCCTCATTGGTTACCTGGTGTCTCCTTCACTTGACGTGACGGTGGTACGTCTTGCGGTGCCGTTCCATTCTAGATGACGGCACCGGCCACCCTGCCCTGGAGCCGCGCCGGCGACGCCGCGCGGCCAACCGGTTCGGGTCGGCTTCGCCTACACTTGCCGGCATCCGCGGGGCCGTTGCCGCCGAACCGTCACGCGCGAAAGGAGACCGGAGGGTGCCCGAGCGGTTCATCGACATTTCGCTGCCGATCGCCGACGGCATGGTGCACTGGCCGGACGACCCGCCACCGCGAGTCGAGCGGATCGCCCACCTCGATGCCGGCGATCCGTGCTCGCTGACCGCGCTCGCGATGTCGGCCCACACCGGGACGCACGTGGACGCGCCGAGCCACTACCTGCGCGGCGGCCGCACACTCGACGCGATGCCGCTGTCCGCCGTGGTCGGGCCGGCGCTGGTGCTCGAGATCGCCGACGCCGACGCCGTCACGGTGCGGGAGCTGGCCGGGCGGCGCATCCGGCGCGGCGACCGGGTGCTGCTCAAGACACGCAACTCTCTGAATACGCCAGACCTGAGCCGTCTGGCCAACGACTATGTCGCCGTCGCGCCGGCGGCGGCGGTCTGGCTCGCCGCGCGCGGCGTCGCCGCGGTCGGCGTCGACGCGCTCTCGGTCGACCCCCCCGAGAGCTCCGCGGCGCACCGGACGTTGCTCGGCGCCGGCATCTGGATCATCGAGGGACTGCGCCTCGGCGGCGTCGCCCCCGGCCGATACGAGCTCCTCTGCCTGCCGCTCCGCTTGGCCGGCGCCGAGGGGTCGCCGGCGCGGGCGGTCCTCCGCAAGCCGGCGCGCGACCGCAGGAAGTGAGCGGCGACCGCCCCCAGCCGTCGCTTTCGCCGCCGTGGCGAACCGGGTGTACAATGCTCGGCCCCACCACGACTGGGCGGTCGCCCCACTGTGGACGCGGGAAGAGGCTGACATGAGCGACGAGAAAACCCCTATGACGACAACCCAGAGCTTCGCGGAGGCCCTCGCGGAGAGCTTCATCAACGACGAGATCGAGATCGGTCAGCTCGTCAGCGGCGAGATCGTCGCGGTGGCGGGCGACATCGCCCTGATCGCCGTCGGCGGCAAGACCGAGGCCGTGATGGACCGCGCCGAGATGGGCGAGCTGCGCCCCGGCGACGGCCTCGACGCCGTCGTCGTGGCGGTCTCGCCCGAGCTGCGCGTGTCCCACCGGCTCGCCATCGAGCGCCGCGAGCGCGAGGCGCTGCGCGGCGCCCACGCGAACGGCGTGCCGGTCGAGGGCAAGGTGACCGGCCGCAACAAGGGCGGCTACGACGTGTCGGTCGCCGGGGTGCGCGCCTTCTGCCCACTCTCGCAGATCGACCTCTCGTTCCCGCGCAACGTCGACGCGTACCTCGGCAAGACGTACTTGTTTCGCATCACCGAGCTGGCCGAGGACCTCTCGTCGATGGTGGTGTCCCGCACCGCCGTGCTGCGCGAGGAGCGCGATCACAAGGCGGATCAGGCGTGGGTGGCGATCGCCGTCGGTGCCGAGCTCGAGGGTACGGTCAAGAGCATTCGCGACTTCGGGGTGTTCGTCGACCTCGGCGGCGTCGACGGGATGGTGCACGCGACCGAGCTCACCCACCGCTTCGGCGCCCGTCCCTCGCAGGTCGTCAAGGTCGGCCAAGCCGTCCGCGTCAGGGTGCTCGAGGCCGACCGCAGCAAGGAGCGCATCGCCCTGTCGATGAAGGCGCTCGAGCCGGACCCGTGGTCCGAGGTGCCGCAGCGCTTCCCGGTGGGCACGCAGTTCGAGGGCCAGGTGGCGCGCAAGGCCGACTTCGGCGTCTTCATCGAGCTGCTGCCCGGCGTCGACGGCCTCCTCCACGTCTCCCAGTTGCCTCCCGGCATGACCACCGCGGACCCGATGCTCGCCCCCGGCAACACCGTCAAGGGGTGGGTCAAGGAGTGCGACCTCGCCCGGCGGCGCCTCTCGCTGTCGCTGCGCGAGCTGGCCTCCGGGGATCCCTGGCTCGACGCCGCCACCCGCTACCCGGCCGGGATGATGGTCGAAGGCGTGGTCGAGCGGACCGCCGCGTTCGGCGTGTTCGTCGAGATCGAGCCCGGCCTCACCGGACTGATCCCGGCCTCGGAGAGCGATTCGCCCAAGGGCGCCGACCTCACGAAGATCTTCGCCCCCGGCGCCCGCGTCACGGCATCGGTCCTCACCGTCGACCCGTCGCGCAAGCGCATCTCCCTGTCGATGAAGAAGGCCAAGGAGAACAAGGCGTCCAAGGAGTTCCGCAAGTGGAGCGAGGAGAAGCAGGCGCCCCGCAAGGCCGAGCTCACCGCCTTCGGCGCGGCGCTCCAGAAGGCGCTGACGGGCAAGCCCGCCGAGAAGCAGTAAGACAGGCAGTAGGCAGTAGGCAGTAGGCAGAAAGAAACAACACGAAGAAAGACCAGGCGTAGGCGCGTCAGCGCACACCGCAGACAGCGCCACGGCGGGCAGCGGCTCTCCTGCTGCCCTTTCCTTTGTTCCTTCTGCCTACCGCCTACTGCCTACCGCCTGGGTGGGTGGCCGGGGGAAAGACAGCGTCACCGTCGTGCCTACGCCCTCTTGCGAGGTGAGCTGGACGCTGCCGCCGAGGGCGCGCATCAGGTGCTTGACGATCGCCAGACCGAGGCCGGATCCGCCCCTCGCAGATGCGCCCCGGCGCACCTGGTAGAAGCGCTGGAAGACCAGCGGGATGTCCGCCGCCGGGATACCGATGCCGCCGTCCTCGACGTGGAGGCGAACGGCGTCCGCCGCGCTCTCGATGCGGACTCGGACCGTGCCGCCGCGGCGGTTGTAGTGAATTCCGTTCTCGACCAGGTTGGTGACCACCTGGCCGAGGCGCACCGGGTCGGTATGCAGCGACGCCGCCCCGGAAACGGACAGTGGAACGTTGGCCGTCGCCGCCTCCGCCTCGAGGTCGTGCAGCACCTCGCGGACGACCGCCACGACGTCGACGTCCTCCGCGTGGAGACGAACCTGACCGGACTCGAGCGCCGCCAGCTCCTCGAGCTCCTCGGCGAAGGTGCGCAGCCGCAGCACCTGGCGCTCCAGCGTGGCGACGAGATCACCTTCCGCGCCGGTCTCCCGGAACTCCTCGGCAAGACCACCGAGCACCGTCAGCGGTGTGCGCAGCTCGTGCGCCAGGTCGGCGACGAGGGCGCGGCGGGCGCGCTCGAGCTGGCGCTGCTCGCGGGTGTCGCGCAGGACCACGGCGACGGCGAGCATCGGGTGTGGCACCGGGCACACACGCGCCACCAGCTCCGCGCCGGAGGGCAGCGAGACGCTGGTGTGGCGCGCTCCGCCGGTGCGCAACGCCTCGCCGACCGCGCTGGTCAGCTCGGGCGCGCGCACCGCCTCGATGAGCGGGTGGCCGATCGCCAGGTCACTGCCGAGCAGCGCGGCGGCGGCCGGGTTGACGAAGCGCACGACGCCCTGGCCGTCGAGCATGATCACGCCCTCGGCCACCTCGGCGAGCGCCGCCCGCGTCGCCTCGAGCTCGCGGACCAAGTCCTCACGCAGGCCGCGGATCCGGCGGTCGGCTTCCTCGGCCATCGCTTCCAGATCCGCCGTCGGCGGCAGGTCCGTCCATGCCAGGAGGTGGCGCGAGACGGCCGCGTGCCTCCGGCTCTCGCGCGTGTGGGCGAGCCAGGTCGCCACCAGCGCAGCCACCAGCGCGGCCGCCAGACCGGCCCAGGGGAGTCCCGAGCGCGGCACCTCCGCCGCGAGTCGGAGGAAGCCGGGAGAGCTCTCGGCGGGACCGACCTCGATCGCGGCGTACACCTGCGGATGATCGGTGGTCGCCGAGCGCCGCCTCGCCACTCCGATGCGCCCGTCGGCGGCCGCAACGATCTCCGGCCGCTGGCGGTGGTTCTCGAGACGGCCGAGCAGCTCGGGCAGCGTCCACGAGTCGGCGACGACATGGCCGTCGCTGCCGATCAGGGTGACGCGCAGCCCCGATGCGGCGGCCCAGCGCCGGATCTCGGCGTCGGCCTGCGCGACGGGAGCGCTGAACAGGCGCTCGCCGTTGGGCGCCAGCAGCTCCAGCGCCCGGGTGAGGTCGGCCTCGAGCCGGCGCGCGGCGGTGTGCCGCCGCCCGATCTCGACGGTCGACACCCCGGCCATCACCAGCACGAAGGTGATGACCCCCGCGACCGCCGTAAAGCGAGATCTCGGCCTCATTCCACCGCCTTGAACCGGTACCCGCTGCCGAACAGCGTTTCGATGACGTCGGCGCCCAGCTTACGCCGGAGCGTGCGGATGTGGGCGTCGACGGTGCGCGGGTCGACGTCGGACGCCAGCCCCCAGACGGCGTCGAGGATCTTCTCGCGCGAAGCCACCCTTCCCGACAGCGAGATGAGGTGCCAGAGCAGGTCCATCTCGCGCCGCGTCAACGTGACCTCGTGTCCCTCGCACACGACACGGTGGCGGGCGGGGTCAACCTCGATCCGGGCGTCGCGGTAGGTGCCGCCGGGAACACCCCGCTCGAGCTGCACGCGGCGCAGCAGCGCCCGTACCCGCGCGGCGAGCTCGCGCAACGAGAACGGCTTGGTGACGTAGTCGTCGGCCCCGAGCTCGAGTCCGATGACGCGGTCGCTCTCGCCGGCCCGGGCCGTGAGCATGAGGATCGGCACGGTACGGGTGGCGTCCCACGAGCGCAGCTCGCGGCACAAGGTAAGCCCGTCGCCGTCCGGGAGATTGAGGTCGAGGAGAACGAGGTTGGGTACCTGCTGCTCGCTGGCGGCCAGGAACGAGGCGGCGGTCGGGTAGATCGTCACCTGCAGCTCGCCACCGCGTTCGAGATGCCTCCGCACGAGGCTGGCGATGTCCGGGTCGTCCTCGACGAGAGCCACGAACGTGTTCATCCGAACCTCCCCGACACGTACGCCTCCGTGCGCTCGTCGCGCGGGTTGGTGAACAGCCCCACGGTCGGTCCGTACTCGACCAACCGCCCATCCAGGAAGAACGCGGTGCGGTCGGCCACCCGCGACGCCTGCTGCAAGTTATGGGTGACGATCACCACGGTGAGCAGGCGGCCGAGCTCGAGCACCAGCTCCTCGACGCGGGCGGTCGAGATCGGGTCGAGCGCCGAGGCCGGCTCGTCGAACAGCAGCACGGTGGGCGCCACGGCGAGCGCCCGGGCGATGCACAGGCGCTGCTGCTGGCCGCCGGACAGCCGTCCCGCCGGCGCATCGAGGCGATCCTTGACCTCGTCCCACAGGGCGGCGGCGCGCAGCGCGGTCTCGACCGCCAGCTCGAGCTTCGCCTCGGACAGCCGGTGCAGCAGGCGGAGACCGTAGGCGACGTTGTCGAAGATCGACGACGGGAACGGGTTGGAGCGCTGGAACACCATCCCCACCCTGCGGCGCACGGCAACCGGGTCGGCGCCCGCGTGGTTGATGTCCTCACCGTCGAGGGCCACCAGCCCGGACATCGAGAACCCTGGGATCACGTCGTTCATGCGGTTGAGACAGCGCAAGATCGTCGACTTGCCGCACCCCGAAGGGCCAATGAATGCGGTCACACCCGCCTTCGGAATCGCCATCGAGACCCCGTAAACCGCCTGCTTCGCCCCGTAGAAGCAGTCGAGCGCCTCGAGCTCGAAGCGTGATTCTGCCGCGATCCCGGGCGGTGCCTTCCGGTTCCCGGTCCCCGGTCCCCGGTCCCCGGGTCCGGAAGCGGCGGCTGGCGCGACCCCGGCTAGCGCGCTCACCCCTGCGCCTCCCCATGCCGGTGCCGGATGTCCTGACCCTCGACGAGGTAGACGACCTGCTCCGAGATGTTGGTTCCCTGGTCGGCGACGCGCTCGAGCGAGCGGGCGATCAGCAGCAGCGCCAGGGCGCGCGGGATCGTGCGCGGGTCCTCCATCATGTAGGTGAGCAGCTCGCGGAAGATCTCCTCGTGCATCGCGTCGACGATGTCGTCGCGGGTGATCACCTGCCGCGCCACGGAGCTGTCGGAGTGGATGAACGAGCCGATGGCGTCGCGCACCATGGCGACGGCGGTCTCGGCCATGCGCGGCATGGTGACGAACGGCTTGAGCGGCGGCACCCGGTTGAGGGCGATCGCCTGCTCGGCGATGTTGACCGCGTGATCGGCCACCCGCTCGAGGCACGGCGCGATCTTGATGGCGGTGAACACCAGGCGGAGGTCGCGGGCGAGCGGCCGCTCGCGGACCACCAGCTCGACCACCCGGTGGTCGACCTCGATCTCGCGGGCATCGATGATCGCGTCGCCGGCGATTACCGCCTCGGCGAGGCTGCTGTCGCGTTCGATCAGCGCGCGAATCGCGTCGGTGAGCTGGCGCTCGACCTCCCCCGCCATCGTCAACAGGAGCTTCTTCAGCTCGTCAAGCTCGGTGCTCAGGTGCGTCTCCATGCTCTCTCCTAACCGAACCGCCCGGTTACGTACTCTTCGGTGAGCCGCTCGCGCGGCGCCGAGAACAGTTGCGACGTCTCTCCCGCTTCGACCAACGCACCAAGGTAGAGGAACGCCGTGCGCGCCGCCACCCGCCCCGCCTGCAGGAGATTGTGCGTCACCAGCAGCACTGTCACGTCGCTGGCGAGCTCGAGGATCGTCTCCTCGAGCTTCGCGGTGGCGATCGGGTCGAGCGCCGAGGCCGGCTCGTCGAGCAACAGGATGTCGGGCGCGCACGCCAGACAGCGAGCGATGCACAAACGCTGCTGCTGTCCACCCGAGAGCTCCAACGCCGAGCGGCCGAGGCCGTCCTTGACCTCGTCCCAGAGGTTGGCGCGCTGCAGCGATCGAACCAGCGTCTCCTCGAGCACCCGCTTGTCCTTGATGCCGGCGATCGTCGGGCCGAACAGGACGTTGTCGGTGATCGACAGCGGGAACGGGTTGGGCTTCTGGAACACCATGCCGGCCTTGAAGCGCAGCGCCTCGAGCGACCACGCCGGGTCGTAGACGTCCCGTTCCTCGACCATCACGTCGCCGCGGTGAAAGAACGTGGGGTGGTGGTCGTTCATCCGGTTGAAGCAACGCAGCAGCGTCGACTTGCCACACCCCGACGGGCCGATCAGCGCCGTGACCGAGCGCGGCGCCACGTCGAGGGTGATCCCCTTGAGCACCTCGGCGTCGCCGAAGCCGGCGACCAGGCTGCGGGTCGCGAGCGCGGCGGAGGTCATACTGCTGAGCTCCGCAGCTTGCGGCGCAGCCGGTTGCGCAGCACGATCGCGGTGATGTTGAGCGCGACGACGAGGGCGAGCAGCACCAGGACGGTGGCATACACCATCGGCTTCGCCGCCTCCACGTTGGGCGACTGGAAGCCGACGTCGTAGATGTGGAACCCGAGGTGCATGAACTTGCGCTCGAGGTGGAGGAACGGCGGGATGTGGTCGAGCGGCAGGTCGGGCGCCAGCTTGACCACCCCGGTCAGCATCAGCGGCGCCACCTCGCCGGCGCCGCGGGCGACCGCCAGGATCGTCCCGGTGAGGATCCCCGGCAGCGCGTACGGCAGCACGACGCGGCGCAGCGTCTGGGCGCGCGTGGCCCCGAGCGCACGGGCGCCGTCGCGCACCGCTTGCGGCACCGCTTGCAGTCCCTCCTCGGTGGCGATCACCACCACCGGCACGGTGAGCAGCGCCAGCGTCAGCGACGCCCACAGGATGCCGCCGGTCCCGAACGTCGGCGTCGGCAGGGTGTCGGCAAAGAAGATCCGGTCGATGCCGCTACCCACCGTGTAGACGAGGAACGCCAGGCCGAACGCCCCGAAGACGATCGAGGGCACGCCGGCGAGGTTGGCCAGGGCGAGCCGAACCGCCTGGGTGAAGACGCCCTCGCGCGCGTACTCGTTGAGGTAGACGGCGGTGACGACGCCGAGCGGCACCACCACCACGGTCATCAGCAGCACCATCAGCGCGGTGCCGAACAGCGCCGGGAAGATCCCGCCCTCGGTGTTCGACTCGCGCGGCTCGCCGCTCAGGAACTCCCACCAGCGCGCCAGATAGAGGGCGAGCTTCTGCGGCGTCGTCAGCGCGTTGGCCGGGACCACCCGGACGATCTTGGCGATCGGAATCGCCACTTCGCGGCCGTCGCCGGTGCGCATCGTCAGCGTCCCCGCCGCGAGCTGGCGAGCGACCTCGTCGAGACCGGCGAGCACCGGGGCGTTCAGCTCCCGCTCGCGCGAGAGCGCTTGCTCGAGCGCCGCGCGCAGCGTCGTCGTGTCGGCGCCGCGGCGCTGCGCCGACGCCAGGCGCGCCTGTAGCCGGCCCGCCGCAGCGTGGTCCCTGTCCATGCGCTTGAGGAGCTGCCGTCGCCGGTCGAGCAGCGTGGAGCAGCGGTCGACCTCGCGGCGCACCGCCGCGGCGAAGCCGGTGGTGGCCGCCGAGGTGACGGCGCCGCTGATCTCGGCGCTCACAGGTGAGCCGAAGAAGACGCCGTACTCGCGCCGCTCGAGCTGCCAGGCGCCGGCGTCCACGCGGCGCTCGCGGACCTCGCTGTCGCGCACCCAGACGAAGTCGGCGCTGGACAGATCGCGGTTGCCGGCGTTGATGCGCACGCGCTCCTGGCCCGGCGAGCCCGGGTCGGCCTCGCGCCCCGCCTCCTGACCGAGCAGGCGGCGACCGTCGGCGAGCGTCAGGGCGACGATCGGCTTGGGCCAGAAGAACGCCGCCGCGACGTCGACCACCACCGCGACGAGGCCGGTGATCATCGCCAAAGCGATCAGCAGCGCGGCGCCGGCGAGCCAGCGCTGCGACGTCCCCTCCGCCAGCCAGGAGCGGACCGCGTTCATGCCGCCAGCTTTCCGAAGCGCGAGCGCAGCCGCGCCGAGATCATCACCGCGACGGTGTTGAGCGCGAACGTCATCGCGAACAGCAGCAGCGCGGTGAGAATGAGCACGCGGTAGAGGCTGCCGCCGAACGGCGCCTCCGGCAGCTCGACCGCGATGCACGCCGACATCGTCCGCATGCCGGTGAACGGCGACAGCGACAGGATCGGCGTGTTGCCGGTCGCCATCAGCACGATCATCGTCTCGCCCACGGCGCGGCCGAGGCCGGTCATCACCGCCGCGAACAGCCCCGGGCTGGCCGCCGGCAGCACCACGGTGGTGGCGGCTTGCCAGCGCGTCGCGCCGAGCGCCAGGGAAGCCGAAACCAGGCTCGGCGGCACGTTGGAGAACGCGTCCTCGGCAAGGGTGAAGATGATCGGGATGACCGCAAAACCGAGGGCGAAACCGACCACCACCGCGTTGCGCTGATCGAACGTGATCCCCGCCGCGTCGATCAGCCACTGGCGCAGGTCGCCGCCGAACAGGAGGCGGCCCAGGACGGTCTCGAAGGCGAACGGGAGCACGACGGCGAGCGTAACCACGGCGGCGATCACCGCAAGCTCGCCGCCGCGGCCCAGACGCCGCCGCATGCGCATCGGCATCGCCCCCCACGCCGCACCGGCGCCGGCCACCGTGACCGGGAGGATCGCGACGAGCGCGAGCACACCGACCATGTGGCGCTGCAACAACGGCGCTAGGAACAGTGCGGCCAGGAAACCGACAACCACCGAAGGCAGCGCCGCCATGAGCTCGACGATGGGCTTCGTCACGAGGCGAACTCGCAGCGGCGCGAACTGCGAAACGTAAAGCGCCGCGGCGACCGCGCACGGCCCGGCGAACAGGAGCGCATAGAGCGCGCCCTTGAACGTGCCGACGATCAGCGGCACCAGCGACAGCTTCGGCTCGAAGTCGCTCGACCCGCCGGTCGACTGCCACACCAGCTCAGGTTTGCTGAACCCCTCGTAGCGCACCGGCAGAAACAGGGTCGCGAGGCTGACCTCGGGGTGCGGGATGGCGACCGCCCAGCGGTGGATCTCGCCGCTGGCCGTCACTGCGTGGAGGCCGTCGCGGCGCGGCGAGAAGCCGAGGCCGATCAGGTGCGGCGGTGCGTCGGGCAACGTGACCAGCACCCGCCGGGTCGTCAGGTGGGCGATCTCCACCCCTGTGGAACGCGCCACCGCAAAGGTCTTGTCGCGCTCCGACGGGGCGATCGCCACGACGCCGCCATGGCCGGAGAACGTCGCTGACCGCTCGAGGCGGCGGCTGCCCGGTACGTCGCCGGAAACCACCTGCCAGGCGGCGACCGCTCCCGACCCGTCGCCGACCAGGCACGTCGTGTCGCCGAGCACGGTCGCCATCGCGGTCGCCGGGGCGGGGAGCGGCGAGGAGGCCTCCGGCGCGAGCGTTCCGCCCGTCGCGGCGCCGGCGGTCTCGTACCAGAGGAGCTGGCGGCCCGCCGCCAGCCACGCTTGGCTGCCGTCGCGCGCCAGCGCGCCGGCCGCCGGGGACACGGCGCTGGCCAGGGTCGTCGCCGCGGGGCTACCGTCCGAGGAGCCGGCGAGCAGCAACGCACGGTCGCCCGCCGCGGCGAGCACCCACGCCGAGTCGCCGGCGCCGGCGACCGCCAGCAGCTTCACGCCCGCCGGGGCGGGTGTCGTGAAGACCTGCCGGAGCTGGGGGACCAGCACCCGCTGCTGGCCTTCCCACGTGACGCGCGTCCGCCGCGACCACACCTGAAGCCGCCCCGCTCCGTCCTCGATCGCGAACAGTCGGCCGGCCGCCCCGGCGACCGCCTGGTGCAGCGGCGGCTGCGCGCCGTCGAGCGGCAGCCGCGTGGCCGCGCCGTCGCGGCCGACGACGTGCAGCGCGGCGTCGCTCGCCAGCACCGAGACGCTCTCGCGGTACTCGTCCTCGGCCACGGCGAGCGCTCCGGGCGGGCCGGACCGTGCCGTTTGCGGCTTGGCACTGCCCGTGCGCATGAGTGGGAGGCACTCGACGAACAGGAACACCATCAGGAAGGCGACCGCCAACAGGATCAGCGAGCCGCCGGCGGTGATCGCTCCGGCAACCAGTCGATCGACCAGATGCGCCCGCCGCAGCCGCTGGGCGGCCGGCGCCGTCATGGCAGACCCGGGGACCGGGGACCGGGGACCGGGGACCGCCCGCCGGCCGCCGGGGCTGCGAGGTTCTCCCGGTTCCCGGTACCCGGTACCCGGTGCCCTCCGAGTGCGTCGGACGGGCCGCGGTGCCGTTGACTCCTCGGATGCGATGAGGCCCTCGATGTCATTGCGATCAGTCTAGCTTCGCCAGCTCCTGACTGACCACCGACGGCGGCAGGGGCAGGTACCCGTCCTTGATCACGCCCTCCTGGCCCTCCTTGGAGAGCACGTAGCGCAGGAACTCGCAGGTGAGTGGGTCCATCGGCTGCCGCGGATCCCGGACCACGTAGATGTAGAGATAGCGGGAGAGCGGGTACGACCTGTTGAGCGCGTTCTCGTAGTTGGCCTCGAACGGCGTGTCGCCGACCTTGGTGCCGAGCGGCAGTGCGCGTACGCCGGAGGTACGGTAGCCGATCCCCGAGTAGCCGATGCCGAATTTGTCCTCGGTGACGCCCTGAACCACCGAAGCGGAGCCCGGCTGCTCCTTCACCGTGTCCTTGTAGTCGCCCTTGGCGAGGGTGTGCTCCTTGAAGAAACCGTAGGTGCCGGAGGCTGAGTTGCGGCCGTAGATCGAGATCGGCGCCTTCGCCCACTCGCCCTTGAGCCCGAGCTGACCCCAGGTGGTGAGGTCGTTGGGGTAGTTGCGCTTGCGGGTCTTCGAGAAGATTGCGTCCACCTCGGCCAGTGAGATCGACTTGAGCGGGTTGTCCTTGTTGACGTAGATCCCGATCGTGTCGAGCGCGGTGACGATCTGGGTGGGTGCAAAGCCGTACTTGGCCTGCACCGCGTCGATCTCCGAGTCCTTCATCTCGCGCGACATCGGGCCGATCTGCGCGGTTCCGGCGATCAGCGCCGGCGGCGCCGTCGACGAGCCCTTGCCCTCGACCTGGATCTTGACGTTGGGATGCACGCGGGCGAACCCCTCGGACCACAGCGTCATCATGTTGTTCATCGTGTCGGAGCCGACCGCACTCAGGTTGCCGGAGACAGTGCGGGTCCGCTGGTAGGACGGGATGGCGGGATCGACCTGGACCACCTGGGTGGACCCGCTCGCGGCGAGCAGCAGGGCGCATGCAGCGGCGGGCAGCGATTCGAGCTTCATCGTGACCTCCTTCGTGGCCGTCCGGCGGCCACCAACGTTGTAGCGGCGAGTTGTGAAGGCCCCGTGAAGGGCCGGGCGCGGGCTACACTACGCCCATGCGACGCCTTCTCCGC
Organism: uncultured Acidobacteriota bacterium; assembly: GCA_963725705.1. Lineage (GTDB taxonomy): Bacteria > Acidobacteriota > Thermoanaerobaculia > Thermoanaerobaculales > Thermoanaerobaculaceae > CAVRZJ01. The sequence continues at coordinate 578,224 of CAVRZJ010000007.1, forward strand.
GCGAGCCTGACCGTTCTCGTCACCGCCGTCGTCGCCGCCTGTCGGGCCAGCGGTCCCGGCGCGCCGGCGACACCGCGACCGGTCCTGCACGCGACCGCGCAGCGGGTGGTCCTGCTGTCGGTCGACGGCTTCTCCGCCGTGCGCCACCGCCACCTGCTCTCCGTCAATGCCTATCGGGAACCGGCGGGACTGACCGCCTTCGAGAGCTGGGGGTACGTCGTCGAGCACGCCATCCCGGTCGACCCAACTCTGACCGCGATCAACCACGCATCGATCGCCACCGGCGCAACGCCGGCCGTCACCGGGATCGTCAACAATCGCTTTCATGTCCTTGGCAGCGGCATCACCCAGGCCGTGTCCGGCTTCGAGGCGCCGTGGAGCGCCGAGGCGCTCTGGCAGGCGTTCATGCGCCAGGGCAAGCGCGTCGGCGTGCTCGCCTTCCCGGGATGCGACGACCGGGACGAGGCGCGCCGCGCCGACTTCGGCACCACCTACCCTGACGGCCCACTCGCCCAGGCGCAGAGCGTGACCCTCGACGCGGCGGCGTTCGCACCTGCCACTCCGGCCTCCGGCGGCGGCCCGCGGTCGTTCTCGCCGGCCAGGAGCGCGCGGTTGGCCGTGAAGTTCGCCGACGGCGCCGGCCTGGACCCGGCGCAGTTCGTCGTCACCGCGCTCGACACCTCCGACGACGGCGTCACCGACTACGACGCCCTGCTCGTCGACGACGACGCCGACCCCGGCAACGGCACGCTCGCCGTCGCCCACGCCGGCGAGTGGTTCCCGCTCCGCCTCACGGCGCCACACCCGGACGGTGGCCAGCGGCTGGTCGGCGCGTGGTGCCTGCTCCAGGCGATCGCCCCCGACCTCTCGGCGGTGCGCATCTACCGCGGCGCGTTCAACGCCACCGGGGCGTACCCGCGGGCCTTCCGCGAGCTCCTCGACCGCGAGGCGTCGTTCTGGCCCGGCCCGCCGGACGACCGCGCCCTCGAGCGCGGCATCTCCGGCGAGGGCGGCCTCGCGCTCGCCGACTACCTCGAGCAGGTGCGACGCTTCGCGGCGTACTTCTCGGCGTGCGCGCGCGCCGCCGTCGCCCACGAGCAGTTCGACCTGCTGCTGGCCTACCAGCCGATCGTCGACGAGGTGCAGCACGCCCTCACGATCACCGACCCGCGGCAGCGCTTCTACTCCGAGGGGATGGTCGACACCGCCGGCCGCACCGTCGACCAGGCGTACCTGATCGCCGACGGCGCGGTCGCCGACCTGTCGCGCGCGCTCGATCTCTCGCGCGACGCTCTCGTCGTCGTCTCCGACCACGGCATCGCGCCGATCTGGGAGACCGTGCACGTCAACGAGGTGCTGCGACGGGCGGGGCTGGCCGAGCAGACCGAGCGCAAGGGTCGCGCCGTGGTGGCGGACTCCTCGCAGATCGTCGCCGTCGCCTCCGGCGGCTGCGCGGACCTGTACGTCAACCTGATCGGCCGCGAGCCGGGCGGCGTCGTACCGCCCGAGCGACTCGCCGAGGTGGTCCGCCGCGCCGCACAGGCGCTCGCCCTCGTCGAGGCCGACGGCGAGCCGGTGGTCGAGGCGGCGTACACGCGGTCGCAGTTGGCCACGATTGGTCTCGACGCCCCCAACGCCGGCGACCTCGTGGTGTTTCTCAAGCCGGGCTACAACGCCACCGGCAACATCGGCGGCGAAATGCACGAGCGCGCCACCTACGACGGCCAGCACGGGTTTCGCTCGACGCACCCGGAGATGCACGCGATCTGGCTCGCCCGCGGCGCCGCCGTGCCCCGCGCCCGCCGCGCCGAGGCGCCGCTCACCGAGGTCGCGGCGTTCGTCTCGTACCTGGCCGGCGTGCAGCCGCCGCGCCAGGCGCGGGCGTGGCATCGCTGAGCCGCTGCGCCGAGGCGGCCACGGCAGGGCGCGCGGGCCCGGCAGCCGGGAGGGGCGCGACCAGCCCCTTGAGGATCTTCGGCAGGGTGGCCCACAGCTTCCCGAGCTCGTCCCGCTGCCTGGTCACCACTTCCCGCTGCACCTGCATCAGTGCGCCGAGGACCAGCATATCGTCCGCCGCCGGTCGCCCCGCGGCGGCGACCGTCTCGGCGTGCTCGGCGAGGACCCGGAGGGCGACGACCGCGTCCTGGAGCGCGCCGAGGCAGTCCTGGAACGGCACCAGGCGGGTGGTCGCGGCGCGGAACTCGTCGGCGAAGAGGTCGGCGAAGAAGTCGCACGTGTAACGCAGCCGCTTGAACAGGATGCGCAGGCGGTGGAGCTCGGGCTCGGTCGCCCGAGCGCCGATCCGGTCGCCCCAGCTCCGGGTGCGCCGCGCCGCCTTGGCGATGAGCACTGGAGCGACCGCGGCAGCGGGGGTTGCCGCGTACTCCTCCCCTCCGGTCGCAGCGGCGGCCTCGGGCGCCATCGTGGAGAGCGCCCGCACCAGGGCGTCGTAGCGCGGCGACCGCAGTGCGCGCCGCAGCTCGGCGAGCGCGGGGCCGCGCCGGGCGCGCAGCACCGCCGCGAGGCCGGCATCGCGCCCGGGGGCGGCGCCGGCGCGCAGGAGCTCCTCGTCCAGGCGCTCCAGGTGCACGTCGAGGTCGCGCACGGCGCCTAGGCGCTCGGCGATCCACCCCAGCTCGCCGCGCAGCTCGGTGCAGCGCGCCTCGCCGTACAGCGGCACGAGCAGCCGCAGCGCCGACCGCGCGCGCCGCGTGGCCACCCGCAGATCGTGGAGGAACTCCGGGTCGCGGTCGCCGAGCGTCCCCGCGGTGTTCGCCCGCATCTTGTACGCCTGCCGGGCGAGGACCTTGCCGGCGGCCACCGCCATGGCGTCGCCGCCGGACAGGCGCAGCTCGTCCGGCACCGGCGCGCCGGGCAGCGGCAGCGCCAGCGCCCGCAGTGCGGCGGCGAGCGGATCATCGGCGAGACGGCGCAGGCCGACGAGGTCGCGGAGCACCGCGCCGAGGTGCAAAGCTTCGGCCGGGAGCGCCGACGGGGCCTCGAGCATGGCGACGCGCGGCCCCGCGCCGACCGCGTCGCCGTGCGGTGAAGCGAACGACCACCGCCCGACCTGGAGATCCAGCGCGGCGCCCACGGGCGACCGTACGGCGAGCAACCGCCCGGCGATCCGCACCGCCGCCTGGGGCAGCAGGCGCTGCCCGCCGGCGACGGCGCCGACGGCCGCGGCGACGGCCCCGGTCTCCGGCGCGTCCTCCCGCGTCGCCGGCTCCTCGGCCGCCAGCCACCCGTGCGCGAGCGCCTGCCACACCGGCGGCTGGAGGCGGCGGCGCAGGCGCAGGCCGGCGCGGTGCAACCGGCCATCCTGGGTGTCGAAATAGACGTCCTCGCGGCGGCCGGCGTGCGTGCCCGTCACGGCGTATCCCGCCTCGGCGAGCGCCGCCGCCAACCGTCGCAGGCTCAGCCGCCGCGGCAGGCGGAACCTCGGTGCGTCTTCCGCCGGCAGGGCGGGTCGCGGGGACACCATCTCAAACACCCTTTCGCTTGATCCCGAGCTCGAGCTCCTCGGGGACCGCCCCGGGCACGCCGCGGACGGCGCAGTCGCGGGCGGTCTCCGCGACCGGGTAGGCAAAGCGGATGATCTTCGCCCGCACCGCCGGCGCGGCGGCGAAGTCGACGACCGCCAGCGCGCCGCGCGGGTCGCCGTCGACCGGTCGCCCCACCGAGCCGCAGTTGACAACGCGCACGCCGCCGACACGGCGGGTGAACGGGATGTGCGAGTGGCCGCACACGAGCACAGCCGGCTTCGGCTCGCCGGCCATCGCGACGAGCGCCCGCGCCGTCACGCTGGGGAAGACGTACTCCTCGTCGCTGCGCGCGCTGCCGTGCACCACCCGGACGGCGACGCCGGCCAGCGACAGGTCGAGCCGGTCCGGCAGCTCCGCCAGCCAGGTGCGCTCCGCCTCGCCGAGCTGCAGCGCCGTCCACGCCAGGTGACCGGATCGTTTCCTCTCGAGCCGGCCCTTGAGCTTCTTGCCGCTGGCGAGCAGCTCGAGCACCTTGCGATCGACGTTGCCGCGGATCGCGCGCACGCCCCGTTGCCTGAGCAGGCGGACGACCTCGACCGGGTGCGGGCCGGAGCCGACCAGGTCGCCGGCCGCCACCACGGTGCCCGCGCCCAGCCGCGCCGCCGTTTCCAGAGCGGCGCACAGCGCCGGGAAGTTGGCGTGCACATCGGCGATGAACGCGATCTTCACGCGCGTCGCGCCTCTTCACCGAGCCGCACGCGGACGCCGAACTCCGACTCGAACAAGTCCATGCGGCGCTGCAGCGACCACTTCTCCAACAGCAGGTCGCCGGCGCCGTCGAGCTGCAGCACCAGCTCCTTGCCGGCGCGCGCGGCGACCACCCGCTGGACGCGTTGGCGGTGGTCGCGATCGAGGGCGTCGGCAAGGCGCAGCAACGCGGCGAGGCGGCGCACCGAGCTCTGCTCGGAGCGGCTGAGCTCGTTGTACGGCTCGTGGTCGGCCGCCGGCTCGGCCTTGCGGTGGTAGCGCGCCACGGTGGCGGCGAGCAGGATGTCACGCGGCGTCAGCCCCGGCAGCTCGGTGTTGGAGATCAGGTAGGACGAGTGCTTGTGGTGGCGCTTGTACGAGATGAACGAGCCGATGTCGTGGAGCATCGCCGCGGCCAGGAGAATGCGGCGGTCCGTGGCGCCCAGCTCGTGCACGTCGCGCAACTGATCGAACAGCGATGTTGCGAGGCGGCAGACGTGAGCCCCATGCGCCTCGTCGAACAAATAGCGGCGCCCGGCCGCGAGAGCGCCGGCAAGCACCTCGCGCTCGTGCCGGTCCTCGTGAGCGCGGCTCTGCGTGAGCTCCTCGACGAGGTCGAGCACCAGCCCCTCGCGCACGCCGACGAACGGGACGTGGATCTGCTCGCTCCCCGCGAGCGAACACAGCCGCTCGTAGACCATCGCCGCCGGGAGGATGACGTCGGCGCGGTCCTCGCGCAGCCCCAGCTCGGCCACCCGCTGCCGATAGGAGAGGCGGGACAGCGTGTCGATCACCCCGCGCAGCGTCGCCAGGGGCAGCAGCCCGATCCCGCTGGCGGCGCCGTCGACGCCGGCCAGGCGTGCGAGCGCCTCGATGTTGCCGCCGGTGGCGATGAACCCGGCGATCGGCCGCGCCCGCGCCGCAGCGGGGATGCGCAGCGTTTCGATGTACTCGCCGACCAGGCGGCGGAAGCGGCCGGGGTCGTCGCCGGCGCCCGCCAGCTCCTCGAGCAGGCGCACCGACCCCATGGTGTGCGACTCGTTCCAGATGACCCCGTTGGCGTCGAGCAGCGACACTTCGACGCTGCCGCCGCCGAGGTCCGCTGCGATCCATGGCGCCTCGCCGAGCGGCATCCGCCCCGCCACCGCCAGGAACCCCAGCCGCGCCTCCTCGGACCCGGTGATCAGCTCGAGCGAGATCCCGGTGTCGCGCAGCACCCGCTTGAGGAATGCCTCGCCGTTGGCCGCCTCGCGCACCGCGCTGGTAGCGACGGCGCGGACGTGGGCGACGCCGAGCGCCGCGAAACGGTCGCGGATCGCCGTCAGCGCCGCGACCGCGGCGTCCATCGCCTCGCCGACCAGCTTCCCGGAGACGAAGACGCCATGACCCAGACGTACGGCGATGCGGTCGGCGGCGAGCACGCTCTGGCGGTCCTGCTCGTCGACCTCGACCGCGAGGTAGCGAATGGCGTTCGAGCCGAGGTCGATGGCGCCGACGCGCAGCGGGTACGACACCGCCCCGGGCGCCTCCTTCGTGGCGGCGCCGGCCGCCCGCCGCCGGGCACCGTCCTCGTCGTTGCGGTGCGCCATCGTCTCCCTTCCCACGCCCTCACCGCGGAAGACGCGCAACTTCATCGTATACCAAGGGGATGTGAACGGACCGCGAAGGCCGCTCCGTCACAGCGCGAGCGACTCGCGGTGCTCGCCGAACTCGCGCGCCAGGGTGCCGGCGATCTCGCCGATCGATGCGTACGCCGCGACGGCGGCGACGATCGCTGGCATCAGCGAGTCGCTCCCGCGCGCCGCCGTGGCCAGGTCGGCGAGCGCCCGCGCCGCTGCACTCCCGTCGCGCCGGGCCCGCACCGCCGCGAGGCGGGCGATCTGCGCCGCTTGCACCGTCTCGTCGACGCGAAAGGTGACCGGCGATTCCTCGTCCTCGACCTGGAAGCGGTTGACGCCGACGACGACCTGCTCGCCGTTCTCGATCGCGCGCTGAGTGCGGTAGGCCGCCTCGTGGATCTCGCGCTGCTGGAAGCCGCGCTCGATCGCCGCCAGCGCCCCGCCCATCGCCTCGATCGTGTCGAGGTACGCGCTCGCCTCCGCCTCGATGCGGTCGGTCCACGCCTCGACCACCCAGGCGCCGCCGAGCGGGTCGACGACATCGGCCACCCCGGACTCGTGAGCGATCACCTGCTGGGTGCGCAGGGCGATGCGCACCGAGTCCTCGGTCGGCAGCGCCAGCGCCTCGTCGCGCGCGTTGGTGTGCAGCGACTGCGTGCCGCCGCACACCGCCGCCATCGCCTGGATGGCGACGCGCACGACGTTGTTGTCGCTCTGCTGCGCGGTGAGCGTCGAACCCGCGGTCTGGGTGTGGAAGCGCAGCAGCCATGAGTGCGGGTCCTGCGCGCCGAACTCGTTGCGCATCATCCGCGCCCACATCCTCCGGGCCGCCCGGAACTTTGCCACCTCTTCGAGAAAGTTGTTGTGAGCGTTGAAGAAGAACGAGAGGCGCGGGGCGAAGTCGTCGACTGCCAGACCCGCCGAGAGCGCCGCCCGCACGTACTCGCGAGCGTTGGCGAGGGTGAAGGCCACCTCCTGCACCGCGGTCGCACCCGCTTCGCGGATGTGGTATCCGGAGATCGAGATGGTGTTCCAGCGCGGCACCTCGCGCCCGCAGAAGGCGAAGACATCGGTGACCAGGCGAAGCGACGGGCGCGGCGGAAAGCGGTAGGTGCCGCGCGCGATGTACTCCTTGAGGATGTCGTTCTGGATCGTCCCGGTGAGGCTCTCCCAACGTACGCCCTGCCGGCGCGCCACCGCCAGCACCATGGCCAGCAGCACCGCCGCCGTCGAGTTGATCGTCATCGACACCGACACACGGTCGAGCGGGATGCCGGCGAGCAGCGTCTCCATGTCCTCGAGCGTGTCGATGGCGACGCCGACCCTGCCGACCTCGCCTGCGGACAGCGGGTCGTCGGAGTCGTAGCCGATCTGGGTGGGCAGGTCGAAGGCCACCGACAGCCCGGTCTGGCCCTGCTCGAGCAGATAGCGGTAGCGGCGGTTCGACTCCTCGGCGGTGGAGAACCCGGCGTACTGCCGCATCGTCCACAGGCGGGAGCGGTACATCGACGGATAGACGCCGCGGGTAAACGGGTACTCCCCGGGCATGCCGAGCCGCTCGTCGAGCCCCGCGCTTACGCTCCACGGCCCATATGCTGGCTCGACCGCAAACCCCGACGACGTGGTGAGCGCGCCGCGCTCCTTCAGCGTCGCCGGCCGGTACACGTGCTCCCTCCACCTGCGATACGCGCCGCTGTCCATCGCCATCCCTCTGGAGACGGAGTATAGCCGTGGGGATGGGATGGTTGCGCGACCTGGTGGCCTTGCAGTTCTGAATGGCTTGGAGGCGGATGGAGGCTTGGCGGGCGCCACTCGAAGGCACGCATCGCGCTCAGGCGCGCCAGCGGTCGTTCTGCTTCTTTGCTTCTTCCTGCTCGTGCCCCGAGCCTGCCCAGTCCACGGTTTTATTTGTCATACTGCCGCCGTGCTCGCGCTCTCCGGCGCCCTCGATCGGTTGCACCTCGGTGATCTGCTCGAGTGGCTGCATCTCACCAAGGCGACCGGTCGCCTGATGCTGTCGTCGGGGAGCGTCACCCGCGCGTTCGACATCGTCAAGGGGAAGGTCGCGTTCGCCTCGTCGTCGCGGGCCGCCGAGCGGCTCGGTTCCTGGCTGCTGCGCAAGGGGCTGGCGTCGCGCGGCGCGCTGATGCGGTCGCTGGCGATCTCGCAAACGCGCGGCGAGCCGTTCACCGAGGTAGCGGAGCGCGAGGCGGGAGTACCACACGCCACCCTGGTGGAGGCCGGGCGGGCGCTGGCCACCGCGCTGGCCAGTCGGGTGATGCGCGAGGAGCGCGTCACCTTCCGCTTCGACCCGGCGTGGCCGGTCACCGAGCGGTTGCACGTCGATCTACAACTGCAATGCTCCAAGCTGATGATGCAGGCGGCCTATACGGTCGACACGCGACCGCCCGGGGAGCCGCCGACCGGCGCGCGCACCGCCACGTTCGACCCCGACACCGTCGAGCGACTGTTCTGGCAGATCGTCGAGACCCTCGACGAGGACGCCATCGACGGCCCCGACTTCGCCAGTGCCCACCGCACCCTGCTCGCGGTCGGCGATCTGCTGCACCGCTGGGTGACCCAGGGCCCGCCGTTGCTCCCACTCTCCGAGACCGACGCCACCAGGGTGGAGCGCAAGCTGGGGAGCGGTCGGCCAGTCCTCCTCGAGGACTCGGCGACTCTCGCCTGGGACCTCCTGTCGCTGGTCAACGGGCTCGATGCCCCCGGCCTCACCCGCGCCTCGTCGCTGACCGAGGCGTGGGAGATGGCGGGCGGCGATGCGCCGATGCTGCTCAGCCTGCTGCTCAACAACTCCCGCTGGCGGCGCGACAGCGACGGCGACAGCGGCCAGACGCTGTACCGACTGTGCCGCTCGCGCACCGCTGCGGCCCGCATCCTCGGCGCCCACGCCGGTATCGACGTGGAGATCGCCGCCACCGCGGCCGCTTTGCAGGTGGTGCTGCTCGAGCTGATCGCCACCGCCCTCGCCGCCACGCCGCTCGCCAACGCCGCGATGCAGCGCGCGGCGCTGCGCCACCTGCTGCCGCTGGTCGGGCAGGCCGCAGGGTCGGCTGCGGGGCTGCCCGAAACCCTCCTCGCCGCGCTTGCCGGGGCGCCGGCGGACCACCCCGGGGCGCAGCTCGCCGGCATGGTCGCCCTGGCCACCGAGGACGGCGGTCAAAGCGTCTACCCGGGGAGCCCGCCTGCGGATACTTCCGACCCGCACCTCGCCACCGCCGTGGCGGCCGCGCGCCGCGCCGCGGAGCGGGCCGCTGACGCTGCGAGCGAGTGACGGTACAATCCACGCATGCAGGTGCTCGTCATCGGCGGCAGTCGTTTCATCGGTCTCGCCGTGGTGCAGCGCCTGCTCGCCGACGGCCACAAGATCACGCTGCTCAACCGTGGCCAGTCGCCCGACCCGTTCGGTACACGGGTGTCGCGCGTCATCGGCGACCGCTCCGACCCCGACACGCTCCGCCGCGCTCTGGCTCGCCGCGACTTCGACGCCGTGCTCGACGTCATCGCGTTTCGCGAGGAGGACACCCAGTCCGCGGTCGAGCACCTGCGCGGCCGCATCGGCCACTTCGTCCATGTCTCCACCGCCTCGGTCTACCTGATCCGCGACCGCTTGTTCTGCCCGTTTCGCGAGGAAGACTTCGGCGGCCGGTTGGCGCCGCGCACCGAGGCGACCAGCTCGTCGTGGTTGTACGCGTACCACAAGCGACGCTGCGAGCTCGCGCTGCAACACGCGTGGGAGACGGATCAGTTCCCCTACACCTCGCTGCGACTGCCGATGGTCGTGGGTCCCGAGGACTACACGGAGCGCGCGCAGGCCTACCTCGAGCGCCTCGCCGACGGCGGGCCGGTGATCCTCCCCGACGGCGGTCTCAACTCCTGGGGGTTCCTCTGGGTCTCCGACGTGGCCGAGACGATCGCCGCCAACCTGATGAACGCCAACGCGTTCGGGCGTGCCTACAATCTTGCGCAGCGTGAGGTCGTGTCGCTCAAGCAGTTCGTCGAGACCGTGGCCGCGGTCACCGGGAAGAGCCCCACGCTCGCGGCGGTGCCCGGCGAGTGGCTGCACCGGCTGGCGCTGGGAACGTCGTTTTCGCCGTACACCCACGACCACGACATCGTTCTCGACATCGCCGCGGCGCAGCGCGACCTGCTGTTCGAGCCGACGCCCTTCGTGACGTGGTGCGAGCAGCTCGTCCGCCACTTCCAATCGACCTGGAAGGGACAGCCGTCGCGCCTCTATGGCACCCGTCCGCTCGAGCTGCGGCTGGTCCAGGAGCTGGCCCGCCTGCGCATCCCGGCGATCGTCCCCACCCCTGCCGCCGTCGCCTCCCGCTGAAGTTCGTGGCTCACGGTTCGATACCGGCAGCACGGCGAGAAACTGCAGCTCAATCGGTCGCGCGCCTGAGCGCAGCGCTATGGCGATGAGAAGAGCCGCGCCGCTCCCTCGAGCGGCGCGCGCGTGGTCAGTCCTCGCTGCCGGCAAGCTCCCCGAGCGCGGCGCGGGCGGCAGCCTGCTGGGCGGCCCGCTTCGAGCTGCCCTCGCCGCGACCGACGGCGCGGCCGGCGAACTCGACCTCGACCACGAAGATGCGGGCGTGGGCGGGCCCGAGCAGGTCGACTTCGCGGTAGACGGGCAGCGGCAGACCCTGGCGCTGCGCCATCTCCTGGAGCGTCGACTTGGGCTCCTCGAGCGGCAGAGCGCCGGGCTCCAGCTCCTCCAGCAGTGGCAGCCACAGGCGTCGTACCGCGGCCCGGAAGGCGCGCCAGCCGCCGTCGAGCAGGAGCGCGCCGAGCACGGCCTCGAGGGCGTCGGCGAGCAGTGAGCTGCCGGCGTGGCGGTGGCGCAGGCCGCTGCCGACGTCGAGGGCGTCGGGGATGCCGATGCGATCGGCGAGCGTCGCCAGCGTGCGCTCGCGGACAAGGGCGGCACGCGCTCGCGTCAGCTCGCCCTCCGCGGCGCGCGGCCAGCGTTCGAACAGCAGCGCGGCGATGGCGTGCGAGAGCGCGGCGTCGCCGAGGAACTCGAGACGCTCCGACGACGCCTCGCCCTGCTCGTACGCCGCCGAGCGGTGGCGCAGCGCCTCGGCGAGCAGCTCGTGCCGGGTGAACCGGTGCCCGAGCGCCGTCTCGAGCGCCGCCAGGGCGGCGTCGCGCTCGTTCACGGCGCGTCGCCTCCCGGCAGCCAGCCGAGCGCCACTCGGCGCACGGTGATGTCCTTGCGCGCCGGCGTCAGCCGCAGCGTCTCGATGCCGCCGCCGGCGCCGCCCTGCCGCAGCGTCGCCAGCTCTTGCTCGAGCTCGCCGGCGAGGCGCTGCTTCTCCGCCTCGAGCTGCTCGATCGTCTGGCGCGACTCCGTGACGTCGGCCTCGGCGCGCTCGGCCATGCGGTCCTTGGTGCTGTAGGCGCGCGCCGTAGAAGCGCCGCCGCGCGCCAGCGAGCCGAGGCCGCCGCGGCGGCCGAACAGCGCGCCGAGCACCGCCGCGCCGATCCCGGAGGCGACCGCGATGGTCTTCTCGCGCGAGCGCGCCGCCGCCTCGCGCTCGTCGTCGGTGAGCTCGAGCTGCTCCTTGGCGAGGCGCTCGTCGAGCTTGCGGATCTTGTCTTCGTAGCGGCGGCGCAGGTCGGCCTCCTTGCCGGCGCCGGCCGGTGCCGCCTGCCGGCAACGCTCCTCGAACAGCGACAGCGGCTCGCCGTCCTCCTGGACCAGGCGCAGAGCGCGGTGCCACGCCACCTCGACGGCGCGGCTGTCCATCTCGCCGGCGAACTCTCTGGCGGCGCCTTCCAGACTGGACGTCACGCCACCCGGAAGCGGGGCGAGCGTGGCGCCTGCCGGCGCCTGCGAGGCGAGCGCGGCGCGGTCGACGGTACGGAGCTTCTCCCAGGCAATCCTCTCGCCGACGAACGGTGCGCACCAGCTCCCGGCGATTCGCCGCTCGATCACCGGCGATGTCTTGCGGTAGACCACCTCCGCGCCGACGACGACGTGCGGGACCAGCGATCTGCCGGGGGCAAACAGTTGCTCGACGCCGGGCAGCACGGCGGCGCCGGCGTTGGCGTCCGGCGGCGGCGTCGGCCGCGGCGTGGCCGCCGGTCCGGCTGCAGCCGCGGCCGCGGCCAGCAGCGGTTTGATCTCGGCGAGGGCGAGCGGACCGCGCAGGTACGACATCGCCCAGCGCGAGGCGATCACCCGCGGCGCGCCGACGCGGGCGCCGGCGAGCAGGAACTGGCGCTGCTCGAGCGTGGCGACGGTCCGGTCCGCCTGCGCATCGGCGACGTCGAGACCCGCGAGCGCGTGGCGTCGGTCGTTCTCGGTATCGAGACGCCCCACCAGCTTGAGGCCGATGTTGCCGAGCGCCTTGTAGTCGAGATCGACCGGGTTCTGCGTCGCCAGCAGGACGCCGGTGCCGAACGCCCGCCCCTGCTTGAGCAACGTCAGCAGCGGCGGCTTGGTCGGCGGCATGGCGGTCGGCGGCAGGATCCCCTGCACCTCGTCGATGTACAGCAGCACCCGCAGCGCATCCGAGCCGGGCTGCGAGCGCGTCCACGACAGCAGCGACGAGGCGAGCAGCGTGAGGAACGAGAACCGCTCGCGGTCGGCGAGGTGGGCGAGGTAGAGGATCGTCGCCCGCGGCTCTTCCGGTGAGCCGATCAGCTCCGCGACGGCGAGCGGCACGCCGCGCGTCCAGGCGGAGAACGATGGGCTCGCCAGCACCGTGTTGAACGCCAGCAGCAGGTCTTGCCGTTCCTTGCGCGGGTAGAACGTCTCCGCGTCGAGCACGCCGAACTGCGCCACGGGCGGGTCCGCGATCTGCGCGACGAGCTGGCGCAGGTCGAGCGCTCTGCCCTGTCGCCAGGAGGTGTCGAGCAGCGTCGCCAGCAGCACGTGGTCGCGATCGGAGAGCGGGTCGCCGCCGCGACCGACGAGGGCGAGAAGACCGGCGGTGGTTCCGTCCAGGCGGACGCGAGCACCGTCGGGATCGATGTCGGGGTCGTACCCCGCCGGTGGTTCGAGCGCCGGCAGCAGGTTCACCGGGGCGAGCCCGGAGCCCGGGGTGAGCAGCCGCCAGGCGACGCCGTCGCGCACCTCGCGGATCTGCGCCTCGCCGAGCGACCACTGCGCCAACCCGTCCCGCCACTTGTTCGCGATCCCCTGCGCCGCGACGGCGCGGTCGCCCGCAGTCTGGGACGCCGGCACGTACGGCAGAAAGTCATCCGCCGACAACGCCGGGAAGTTGAGCAGCAGGTTGGTCATGTCGCCCTTGAGGTCGCAGATCACCAGCGGCACGTGCTGGCGCGCCAGCTCCTCGAGTAGCACCACCGCGAGGCCGGTCTTGCCCGAGCCGGTCATGCCGAGAATGACGCCGTGCGTGGTCAGCACGTCGCGGTCGATGGTCACTGTCTCCCGCGTGGCGCCGACGGTCGCGCCGATCAACAGCTCAGCCTTCATCTCCGACTCCCCTCTCGCGGGCGCGCCACAGGAGCGCCCCTCCCTGCCGAATGAAGCGCAAGCGATGGTACGGGATAAACGTGCCCCCGGAAAGCGTCACGCCGGCCGCCAGGATCTCGACCACCTCGGTGAAACGGACACTCTCCACCCGCTCGCCCTCCTCGCCACGCACCGCGTAGCCGAGCTCGACGATCGCGGCACCCGCCTGCGCGTCCCAGCGCAGCCGGTTGAGCAGCTCGCGCACCGTCCGTCCGCCCACCCTGCAATTCTAGGAGCCAGTCGGGAAGACGGGGGGGCCGCGTGAGCGCGATCACAGATCTTGACCGTCGCGGCCGGTGCGCCCACACTCCGCGGCCGATGGACAAGTTCCGCATCCACGGGGGCCGCCCGTTGCGCGGTGAGGTGCGCGTCTCTGGCGCCAAGAACGCCGCGCTGCCGTGTCTCGCGGCGACGCTGCTCACCCAGGAGCCGGTCGAGCTCGAGAACCTCCCGCGGGTGCGCGACATCGTCACCATGGAGAAGGTGCTCGACGCGCTCGGCGAGTCGTGCACCCACGAGAATGGCGCCACCCGAGCGATTGCCGGCAGCGGCGACGCCTTCCACGCGCCGTACGAGCTGGTACGCACGATGCGCGCCTCGGTGCTCGTGCTCGGGCCGCTGCTCGCCCGCCGGCGCCGCGCTCGCGTTGCGCTGCCCGGCGGCTGTGCGATCGGCGCCCGCCCGATCGACTTCCACCTCCACGGTCTGACGCAGCTCGGCGCCGACCTCCGCGTCGAGCACGGCGACGTCGTGGCCGAGGCTCCCGGGGGGTTGCGCGGCGCCGAGCTGGAGTTTCCCCGTATCACCGTGACCGGCACCGAGAATCTCCTGATGGCGGCGGCGCTGGCGCGCGGTCGCACGGTGCTGCGCAACTGCGCCCGCGAGCCGGAGGTCACCGACCTCGCCGAGATGCTCGTCGCCATGGGGGCGCGGATCAGCGGGGTCGGTACCGGCACCCTCGAGGTCGAGGGGGTCGAGCAGCTCGCGGGGACTCGTCACCGGGTGATCGCGGACCGCATCGAGGCGGGCACCTACGTGGTCGCTGCCGTTCTCGCCGGCGACGGCGTCCGCGTCAGCGGCTGCCGACCCGAGCACATCGGTGCGCTGCTCGCCGTGCTCGGCGAGGCGGGCGCCTGCCTCCAGATCGGCCGTGACGACGTGGCGATCCCGCCGCAGCCGCAGCCGCTGCGGCCGGTGTCGATCAGGACGGCGGAGTATCCCGGCTTCGCCACCGATCTGCAGGCGCAGTACCTGGCGCTCACCACTCAGCTCACGGGGATCTGCACGATTACCGAGGCGATCTTCGAGAACCGCTTCCAGCACGTGCTCGAGCTCAAGCGCATGGGGGCCCGCATCGAGGTGGTCGGCCACGTCGCCACCGTGACCGGCCCGACCCCCCTGCAGGGCGCCATTGTGATGGCCTCCGACCTGCGCGCCTCGGCGGCGCTGGTGCTGGCCGGCCTCGCCGCCCAAGGCGAGACGGTGATCGACCGCATCTACCATCTCGACCGCGGCTACGAGGCGATGGAGGCCAAGCTCGACGCCCTCGGCGCGCACGTCGAGAGGTTCAACCCCGGTCCGTACCAGTAGCGGTTCCTTGCTATTCTCCGCGGCGATGGAGAACTGCATCTTCTGCAGGATCGCTGCCGGCACGGCGCCCGCGAACGTCGTGCTCGCCGACGACGACGTCGTCGCCTTTCACGACCTCACCCCCCGCGCCCCGACGCACGTCCTGGTGATCCCCCGCCGGCACATCGTCTCGCTCGCCCACGCCACCCCCGACGAGAGCGGCATCGTCGGCAGGCTGATGCTTGCCGCGGCCGAGGTCGCCCGCCGCACCGGGATCGCCAACGGCGGCTATCGTGTCGTCACCAACTGCGGGGCGGGCGCCGGCCAGAGCGTGCTCCACATCCACCTGCATGTCCTCGGGGGACGGCGCTTCACCTGGCCGCCGGGATGACCGCCGATGTACCCGTCCAGCCGGCGCTGGCCGCCGCCGCGCGCGCAGGCCAGTGGGCCGAGGTTCGTACCGCGGCGGCGGCGATGCCGAGGCCGCTGCCGCCGGCGGTCGCCCTGGTCGCGGCGCGCGCTGCGGCGCGCAGCGGGGCCGCCGCCGAGGCGCTCAAGCTCCTGCGTGACGCCCTGCCGGGCGCCGGCGAGCTGGCCGCCGCCCTGCGCCTCGAAGGCGGTGCGATCGCGCTGTCGCGTGGCGACTCGCCGTGGCCGTGGGTGGGACCGCTGCTCCGCGGTGCGACGCCGGCCGCCCAGCGGCGCGCCGCCGGGGACTTGCTGCGGTTGTCGTGGCAGACGCTGCCGCCGGCGATCCTCGAGCAGCAGCGCTCGTTGGCGCTGCCACGGGCACTCCGGCGCGATCTCGCCGCGACGCTCGCGGTGCGCACCGCCGATGTCTCCGGAGCGCTGCGCGTGCTCCGCGACCGGCGTGACGACGAACCGGCGACGCGGGTGGCCTACTGGCTGACGCACCAGCAGAAGCTCCCCGACGGAGTGCGCCTGGCGGCCGCCGAGGCCCTGCTGGCCGGGGGCTGGTGGCGCGAGGCGGAGACGCTGCTGGCCGGGCGCAGCGAGGTCGTCCCGCCCCATCTGAAAAGCCACCTGGCATTCGTGCGCGGCCGCGCCGCCTACCGCCTCGGCAAGCTGGACGTGGCGGCGCGGCAGTTCGATGCGGCGCTCGCGGTTGCCGGCAACGATGACGACCGCTTCGCCGCCGCGGTCCAGCGGGCGCGGGTCGCCGAGCTCGCGGGCGACCGCCCGGGGGCGCTGCCGTTCTGGGACGCGGCGCGCCACGCCGGCGCGACCGAAATCGAGGGTTGGGACGGCGGCGCGCGCGCCCGGGCGGCACTCGGTCGCGGCGATGAGGCGGTGGCCTTGCTCCGCCGCGCACCCGCGAAGGTGCTCAGGGTCGCCGGCCCGCGCCTGGCCGCCACGCTGCTCGCCAAGGGCGACCTCGAGCGCGCCGCGGCGGTGCTGGCGCGGCTGTCGCGGCGCCAGCCCGAGGTGCGGGCGCTGTGGGTGGCGCTCAACCACCACAAGGGCAACGCCGCCGCCGCGGCCACCGAGGCCGTCCAGCTCCTCGCCGATCCGCGCGGCGGCCCGTGGCGGTCGCTGGCGCTCGACCTCGTCGCCGCTCCCGCACCGGCACGCGTCGAGCCGGCCCAGCCGGCGCGCGACGCGCCGACTCTGGCGGCGCTCGCCGTCCACCACGGGGCGCCTGCGGCGCGGGCGGCGCTCGCGGCGGCGCTCGCCGCGGACCCGGCGTGGAGCGCTCTCGTGGCCGGCGCCGCGCCGTCCGTCGCCACCTGGGACGGCCCCGCCCACGACCTCGTCGCGGTCGGGCTCGATCGCGAGGCCGCGGCGCTGTACGCCGGGCGGTTCCCCATCGGCTCGCCGGCCGAGCTGGCGTGGAGCGCGGCAACGCTCGCGGCAGCGGGAAACGGCGCGGCGGCGCTGGCGACGGCGGAGCGCCTCGAGGGGCTGCTCGGCGATCTGCCGCACGAGCTGCTGCCGGACGCGCTGCTGCCGTTGCTGCTGCCCGCCGATCTCACCGCGGGCTGCGCCGCCGCCGGGCGCAGCGCCGGCGCCCCGCCGGCATGGGTGGCCGCGGTCGTCCGCCGCGAGTCGCGCTTCGACCTGCGCGCCCGCTCGCAGGCCGGCGCCATCGGCGTCGCCCAGTTGGTGCCGGAAACCGCGCGGCGCCTCGGCGCCGAGCCGGAGGAGCTGTGGGACGCCGCCCGCTCGCTCGATCTGGCGGCGCGCGAGCTCGCCCGCATCGGCCGGCGCTTCGGCCCCCACCTGGTGGTGGTGGCAGCGGCGTACAACGCCGGCGACGAGGTGGTGGCGAGCTGGCTGGCGGTCCTCGGCGGCACCCCGGACGACGTCGTGTTCGCCGCTGCGGTGCCATACGGCGAGACCGCCGACTATGTGCTCGCCGTCCGCGACGGCGCGGCGCTCGCGCGCTACCTCGAGTAGCGCACCACCGTCGCCCGCTGCTCCAGCTCGGTGGTCCAGCGCTGCACCTCGGCGTCCAGCTTACGCTCGCGCACCAACGCCTCGACCTCGGCACGCACCGTCGCCAACTCGGGAACCGCCTTGCCCTGCGCCTGGAGCTGCGGCGCCAGCTCCCCAGTCCAGGCGTCCTCGACCTCGCGCGGCGTCGGTCGCGAGAACGGGCCGAAGCGCGTGGCCACGTACGCCTCGACCACGGCGGCGCGCCGCACCAGCTCGCGCAATGTCTCCTCGGGCAACCCCAGGCCCGCCAGGCTGTCGCGCAGCGCCTGCTCGCCGCCCGCGCGCTTGAGCACCGTCGCCCAGGCCGCCGTCAGATCGACCTGTACGCGCTGGCTGAGCGCCGCCGCCTCGAGATCCTGCCAGCGCAGCTCGAGGGCGATCAGCGCCTCGACGACGGTGCGCCGATAGTCCGCGTCGGACTCGCCGGCGGCGCGGGGAACGAGCTGCGCCACCTCGGCGAGCTCGAGGTCGGAGGCGAGCACCGGGGCTCCGTTGACCAGCGCCAGCACCCGCTCCACCTCAACTCCCGAGGCCAGGGTCAGCGACAGGAGAAGTGCAAGCACCTCTGCATGGTACACTCGCTCACGGAGGTTCCGTGAGCAACCAGGCGCGCCCTGCCGGCGAGCTGTCGGTCGCGCTGGCGCAGATCGCTACCTGCCCCGGCCAGCTCAAGTACAACCTCGAGCGCCACCTCGCCATGACGGAGCGGGCCGTGGCTGCGCATGCGAACCTCGTGGTGTTCCCGGAGCTGTCGCTCTCCGGCTACCTGCTCGCCCACGGTGTCGCCGAGCAGGCGTTCCGCCTCGACGACGAGCGCCTCCGGCCGTTGCTCGAGGTCAGCCGCACGATCGCCATGCTGGTCGGCCTGCCGCTGCGCGAGCGCGAGGGCGGGATCTCCAACGCGGCGCTGCTCCTCGAGGGCGGCGAGGTCAAGGGGATCCACCGCAAGCTCTACCTCCCCACCTACGGGATGTTCGACGAGGGCCGCTACTTCATCCCCGGCCCAGCGCTGGCGCCGCTGTCGTGCGCGCTCGGCACCTTCGGCGTGCTCATCTGCGAGGACGCCTGGCATCTGTCGTCCGCCGCCATCCTGGCGCAGCACGGTGTCGACGCGCTCCTGATCATCGCCGGCGGCCCCACCGAGCTGGACCTCGGCGGCGAGCCGGCAGGTGCGCGGCGCTGGCAGTGGATCGTCGGCGCCACTGCGATCACGGCGGTCACACCGGTCTTCTTCACCAACCGTTGCGGCTGGGAGGAGGGAATCCTGTTCGGCGGCGGCTCGTGGGCGGTCGATGGGCGCGGCCGTGCGCTCGCCGAGCCGGCCCCTGCGCTCGCCGAATCGCTGGTGCTGGCGCCACTCTCCCGCGATGCCGCGACGCACGCACGGACGTTCACGCCGATCGCCTACGCCGAACGCTTCGACCTGTGGCGCGCGCTGCTGGAGAAACGCCGTGCCTGAGCTCCCCCGCGTCAACCCCGAGCTGCTGGCGCAGGCGCTGCACGCCTTCCTCCGGGAGGAGCTGCGCACCTCCGGGCTGACCGGGTACGTGGTCGGGCTGTCGGGTGGCCTCGACTCCGCCGTCTCGGCGGCGCTGGCCGCGGCCGCCGTCGGCCCGGAGCGGGTGCGTGCCCTGGCGATCCCCGGTCCGACGAGCAGCCCCGAGAGCCTGGCGCACGCCCGCTTGGTCGCCGAGGCGTTCTCGCTCACGCTCGACGTCGTCGACATCTCGCGGGCGGCAGAGACGCTCGCCGCCGCGCTCGCCGCCCGGGACGACCGGTTGCGCTTCGGCAATCTGATGGCGCGCCTGCGCATGGTGGTGCTGTTCGACCGCGCCCGCGTGCTGCCCGGTCTGGTACTCGGCACCAGCAACAAGTCGGAGGTGCTGCTCGGCTACTCGACGCTGTTCGGCGACGCCGCGTCGTCGGCGAATCCGCTCGGCGACCTGTGGAAGACGCAGATCTACGCGCTCGGCCGTCACCTCGGGATCCCCGCCCCGCTGCTCGACAAGCCGCCCACTGCCGACCTCTGGCCGGGCCAGACCGATGCGGGCGAGCTGGGGTTCGACTACCTCGATGCCGATCCCGTTCTGTACTGGCACCACGAGCAGGGGCTGCAGCGCAACGCTCTGATCGCCGCCGGCTTCCGCCCGGAGCTGGTCGATCCGGTGCTGCGTGCCTACCGGCGTAATCGCTTCAAGTGGCGCCCGACCGTGGTGGCGCGGGTCTCCGCCAGCGCCGTCAACGTCGATCGCATCCTCCCCCGCAACCCCGAACCATGAAAGACCGGGGACCGGGGACCGGGCACCGGGGACCGGGAAAACAGGAGGCGATGGCGGCAAACGTCGGCGGTGTCGTTGCGGTCCCCGGTCCCCGGTACCCGGTCCCCGGATCGGAGGGCGGCGGGTGCCTGTACGTGGTGGCGACACCGATCGGGACGCTCGCCGACCTGTCGCCGCGTGCCCGCGAGGTCCTCGCCGGCGTCGAGCTGATCCTCGCCGAGGACACGCGCCGCGTACGCAAACTGCTCAACCACTTTGGCATAGCGACTCCGACCCGGGCTCTCCACGAGCACAACGAGGAGCGCGAGGCCGCCGGCCTCGTGGCTCGCCTGGAGCGGGGTGCGCGACTCGCTCTGGTGTCGGACGCCGGCACACCGCTGCTCGCCGATCCCGGGTTCCGCCTCGTGCGTGCCTGCCGCACCGCCGGCGTCTGCGTGCTCTCGGTACCCGGCCCGAGCGCGATTACCACGGCGCTCTCGGTAGCCGGGCTGCCACCCTATCCGTTCACCTTCGCCGGGTTCCTGCCAGCCTCGGGCGGCGCCCGCCGGACCGTCCTGGCGGCGCTGGCGGCGCTGCCGCACACCCTCGTCCTGTTTCTCTCGCCCCACCGTCTGCCGGCCGAGCTCGCGGCGTGCGCCGAGACGCTCGGCGGCGGTCGCGAGGCGGTGCTGCTTGCCGAGCTGTCGAAGCTGCACGAGCGTCACCACGGTGGCACGCTGGCCGAGCTCGCGAGCGACGCCGGCGCCCTCGACATCCGCGGCGAGTACACGCTGGTGGTTGGGCCGCCGCTGCCACCGGCCGTCGCGGCAGCGCCGAGCCGCGACGCCGCGCGAGCGGCGCTCGACACGGCGCTGGCGACCGGGCTTCCCCTGCCGGAGGCGCGCCGCGACGCCGCCCGCCGCCTGGGGATCTCGCGCCGCGACCTCTACGAGCTGCTCAGCGGCCGGGGCGCCTCAGCGGCGCGCTGAGCGTTTCTCGACCGCGCGCGGGGCGGTCAACGCGAGCAGCAGCGGCGTCAGCGCCGGCACCGCATCGCGCGCGGGCGAGCGCTCGACGCCGCAGCGCGCCAGCCCCCCGAGAAAGTCGACCAGCTCGGCGTCCTCGTACGCCGCGGCGACGCGGAAGGCGCGGTGCGCGGCCCACGGCGACATCCCGGCGATCGGGGAGTCGCCGGCTTTCTCGGCGTCGGCGGCCAGCGCGTCGTGCAGGCGCTTCTTGTAGGTACCGCCGTACCAGAACTGGGCGGCGCAGCGGCCCGGGTCGAGCTCCTTCTCGAGGCCGCAGCGCTGCGCGTGGCAGCGCATCGCCAGCGCGAGGCGAGCGAGCCGGCCGAGCATCCCGGTGAGCACCGGCCCGACGCCGCCGCTCTCCACCGGGTCGCCCCGCCAGTCGACGAGCACGCCCCCAGCCGTGAGGCGCCCGAGAAGCCCGGCGACGGCCGCGCGGTTGCGCTCGATCAGGGCGCTCTCGAGACGCTGCAGCGAGCAGTCGCCGACCCCTGCCTGAGCGCGCACCGCTTCCGCCGTGAGCTCGTTGGTCAGCGCCAGCCGCTCGGCGGCCTGGGCGAGCTCGCGGACCTTGAACCCGTACGCCTCGCAGAGGGCCTCGACGGCCTCAGGGTGCCCGGCCACGTCGGGAGCGACGCGCGCGACGACCTTGCGGAGCACGGCGCGCTGGGCGTCCGAGACGACCACGTCCTCCCAGGGTTTGGGCGCGGCCGGCAAAGGCAGGAAGCGCAGGAGGCCGCGCGACTGGAAGACCTCGGCGAGCGGCCCCTTGGGCTCCTGGCCGAGGACCGCGGTGACCAGGAGCGTGGTGTCGGTCAAGGGCAGCGGCGCCAGCGCGTTCGCGAGCACCTCGGCCCAGCCGCGCTCCTCGCCCCGGGTTGAGAAGTAGGGGGCACCGTTCGGCACCACGACGATCCGGGAGGGCGAGAACAGCGAGCGGTTGACCAGCTCCCGCACGAGTTGCGCCGGCCCCGGTGCCGGATCGACGGTCACGGCCTCACCGTCAGGGTGGGCGGCGATCCAGGCGGCGACCGCGTCCTGCCGCTCCAGCTCGAGCAGGTAGTCGTCGGACGAGGCCAGCAGGACGAGCGGTGAATCAGACATCGCGGTGCGGGATGCGCCGGGGGCGCCGCGTGCGGCGTGCAGCTCCGGTGAGAGAGGTGCTACAGCTCGCCCCTGTCCTGCAGCTCCTGGCAGGCGATGCAGTGGCGGGCCCAGGGGATCGCCTTGAGGCGCGCCTCTTCGATCGACTCCTCGCAGTGCACGCACTTGCCGTACTTGCCGTTGTCCAGTCGGGCGAGCGCCTCCTCGACGAGGCGGAGGATCTTCCCCTCGTTCTCCGAGAGGAAAAACGAGAACTCACGCTGGAATGCGCTCGAGGCGCGGTCCGCGATGTCGGGGGCACCGACCTCGGTCTCCACCGCGCCCATGGCACGGGCGCGCGCGACCCCCTCCATGAACACCTTCCGCTTCGCTTCCAACTGACGCCGTATCACTTTCAGGTCGATGCCTCGGCTCACCCGTGCCTCCTAGCGCTGGAATTATACTCTGTCGGTTCGTCCTATGCCCGGTGGTAGCCGCCCCCGGCGATGATGTCCAGTGCCCGATAGAGCTGCTCCAGCAGGAACACCCTGACGAGCAGGTGGGGCAGGGTCAGTCGCGACAGCGCCCAGACCTCGCGGGCCTCGCGCCGCAGCAGCTCGTCGGTGCCCAGATCCGAACCGATCACCAGGACGACACGACCGCCCGACAGCCGGGGAGGGAGCCAGGCGGCGAGTTGCTCGCTCGTCATCTGCCGTCCCCGCTCGTCGAGGACGATAAGCGTATCGCCCTCCCTGAGATATTCCCGCAGCCGCCCGGCCTCGTTACGCAGCGCCCGCGCCGGGTCGCCGGCGCGGCCCTCCTCGGGGCGCACGCGCACCTCGGTGAGCTCCGCGAGCCGGGCGATCCGGCGGCGGTACTCGTCGGCGAGCTCCTCCCACGGGCCGCGCGCCGGCCGGCCGACCCAGAGCAGCAGGAGGCCGCTCATTGCCGGGAGCGCCAGCGGATCACGGTACGGCGCGAGACGCCGAGGACGCGGGCGGCTGCCGACACGTTGCCGCCATGCCGTGCCAGCACCAGCAAACCGTAGAGGCGGATCGCCTCGTCGGCCGGCAGCTCCCGCTCGGCGGCGGCGGCCGCCACCTCCGACCAATCGCCGCAAAGGTCCCCCAGGTCGCCGACACCGATGCGCTCGCCGCCGGCCTGCAGGCAGGCGCGTTCAATCGCCGCCGCCAGCTCGCGGAAGTTGCCGGGCCACGGCAAGGCGGCGAGCAGCGCCTCGACCTCGCCATCGAGCGCCCGCATCGTGGAGGTGCGGCGGCAGAGCGTCCGTACCGTCGCGCGAGCGAACGGCACGATATCCTCGCGGCGGTCGCGCAGCGCCGGAACGACCGCGTGGAAGCCGGCGAGCCGATGGTAGAGGTCGGCGCGCAGCGAGCCGTCGTTCAGCCGGGCCGCGACGCCGGCGGATGCGGTGGCGATCACCCGCGCGTCGAGGCGGCGCGGCGTCGCCGCCCCGACCGGGTAGAACTGCCGCTCCTCGAGCACGCGCAGCAGCGCCGCCTGGGAGGCCGGCGGCAGCGCGTCGACGCGGTCGAGCAGCAGCGTGCCGTCGCCGGCGCGCGCCAGCCACCCCTCCCGCGCCCGGGTGGCGTCGGTGAAGGCGCCCGCCCTGTGGCCGAACAGCTCGGCGGGGAGCAGCGACTCGGGGATGGCGCCGCAGTCGATCACCACGAGCGGCCGGCCGCGCCGGCTGCGCCGGTGGATTGCCTTGGCGACGAACGTCTTGCCGGCGCCGGTCTCCCCCTCGAGGAGCACCGGGAGGTCGGTGGGAGCGATGCGGGCCAGGGTGGCGGCGAGGCGTGCGGCAGCGCGGTTGCGGCTGGAGAACAGTGGTCTCACGACGCTTCCGCGCGCAGCAGCGGGGTGATCGCCGGCGCATCGCCCCACAGCCTCTCGAGGGCGTAGTAGTCGCGCCGCTCCTCGAGGAAGATGTGGAGCACGATGTCGCCGTAGTCCAGGAGGATCCAGCCTCCATGCTGGTAACCCTCGACGGAGAGAGCCTTGCGGCCGATCGCGGCGAGCGCCCGGTCGACTTCGTCCGCGACGGCCTGCGCCTGCCGCGCCGAGCCGACCGAGCAGATCACGAACGCATTGGCGATCGAGGTGCGCGTGGAGACATCGAGGGCGAGCACCTGGAACGCCTTCTTGGCGTCGATGGCGGCGGCTGCGACGCGCAGCTCCCGGAGCAGGTCAGCGTCCATCCGTGGGCTCTCCGCTGTGCTGGTAGAGATGGTACTTCACGATGTAACGGTACACCTGCGGCGGCACCAGGTCGCCGACCGGCTGGCCGGCGCGCAGACGCTCGCGCAGAGTGGTCGACGACACCCCGAACGGCTCGTGCTCGAGGAGGAAGATGCGGCCCGGCTCGGAGTCGCCGGTGGCATCGCCCGGCTCGACGCGGCACAGGCGCGGCCGCAGGAGCGCCGGCACGCGCGCCGCCAGCTCCTCGCCCCACGCCGTCGCCCGGTGGAGCACCACCAGATCGGCGAGCTCGACGAGCTCCTCCCAGCGGTGCCAGGTGTCGATCTGCGCAAACGAGTCGCTGCCCATGATGAAGAAGATCCGGTCCGACGCACGCCGCTCGCGCAGCAGCCGGAGCGTGTCCACCGTGTACGTCGGACCGCGGCGCCGGAGCTCGATGTCGGAGACGAGGAAGCGCTCGTTGTCCTGCGTAGCGAGCGCGAGCATCGCGAAACGGTGGGCGAACGGCGTCAGCGGCTCGTTCTGCTTGTGCGGCGGCTTGCCGGCCGGGACGAACAGCAGCTCGTCGAAGGTAAATGTCGCCTGCGCGAGCGCCGCCGGCCCCAGGTGCCCGATGTGCACCGGGTCGAACGTGCCGCCGAAGACTCCGAGCCGTCTCATCGCGGGGTCGCCAGCGCAAACACCAGCTCGAGCAGCTCGTCGAGGCCCTTGCCGCTCACCGCCGAGACCGCCGTGACCGGCATCCCGAATGCCTCGCCGACCTGTCGCAGCTCCTCGAGCCTGCCGGTGTCGGAAATCGCGTCGAGCTTGGTGCCGACCAGCACCGCCCGGCGCGCGAGGAGGGTCGGGTCGTGTAGCTCGAGCTCGCGGCGCACCACCTCGACCTGCTCGGCCACCGGATCCGTGCCCGCCAGATCGACGAGATGGATGAGCACGCGGCAGCGCTCGACGTGGCGCAGGAAGCGGTGCCCGAGGCCGGCACCGGCGTGGGCGCCGGCGATAAGTCCCGGAATGTCGGCGAACACCAGCGAGCGCATTCCACCGTCGCGGCTGACCACGCCAAGGTGGGGAATCAGCGTGGTGAACGGGTAGTCGGCGATCTTCGGCCGCGCCGCCGAAACCCGCGAGATCAGCGTCGACTTGCCCGCGTTGGGGAGGCCGACGAGGCCGACGTCGGCGAGCAGCTTGAGCTCGAGCACGACGTGGCGCTCCTCGGCGACGCCGCCGGGCTCGGCGAAGCGCGGCGCCTGGTGGACCGGCGTGGCGAAGTGCTGGTTGCCGCGCCCCCCGCGGCCACCCGCGGCGATCACCGCGACGGCGCCGGCGGACACCAGGTCGGCAAGCACCTCACCGCTGTCGCGATCCTTGATCACGGTGCCGATCGGCACGTCGATGATGGCGTCGGCGCCGCCGGCACCCGACTGGTTGGAACCGCGGCCGTGCTCACCGCGCTTGGCGCGCACGAGATGCCAGCCGTAGAGGTGTGCGAGGGTGGAGAATCCGGCGCCGGCGCGCACGATCACGTCGCCGCCCTTGCCGCCGTCGCCGCCGTTCGGCCCGCCGCGCGGCACGTACTTCTCACGGCGAAAGCTGACGCAGCCGCGTCCACCGTCGCCGGCCCTGACAGTGAGACGTACTTCGTCGAGGAACATTGGCGGGGACGCGCTCTCCCCGGTCCTCTAGGCTGCGGGCTCGATCAGGATGAAGCGGCCCATGCGACCGCGGTCGCGGAACTTGATGCGACCTTCGATCATCGCGAACAACGTGTCGTCCCCGCCGCGACCGACGCCCTTGCCCGGCTTCCAGCGGGTGCCGCGCTGCCGCACGATGATCGTGCCGGCCGTGACCAACTCGCCGTCACCGCGCTTCACACCGAGGCGCTGCGCGTTGGAGTCGCGCCCGTTCCGGCTCGAGCCCTGCCCTTTCTTGTGAGCCATAGCTGCCCCCTTACGCCTCGATGGCGTCGATGCGAACCTCGGCGAGGTTCTGGCGGTGACCCTGCGTCTTGCGGTAGCCCTTCCGCTTCTTCTTCTTGAACACGATCACCTTGTCGCCACGCAGCTCGCGCACGAGGGTGCCCTTGACGCGGGCGCCGAGCACGAACGGCTTGCCGATCTTGACCTGGTGCTCATCGCGAACAAGCAGGATCTGGTCGAACAACACTTCGTTTCCGGGCTCGACACCGGGCCACACGCGCTCGACGGCGATGCGCTGCCCGATCTCCACCCGGTGCTGCTTGCCACCCACTTCGACGATTGCATACATACGGACTCCGTCCCTAGCAACCAAGGGGCGAGAGTTTTAGCACAGCGGCGACGTGCTGTCAAACGAGAGGGTTACCGTGGAGACGCGGCGGTCGGGCGAAGGGGGTGGTCAACTCATGCCCGTAGAACCGGCAGCGGAGGATCATCGGAGGCTCTGTTCGACCTCCCACCGCCATCGCGGCGTCGCCACGGGCGGCGGTCGCAGGGGTAGAATCGGACGCGAGGGGGAAGCGTGCATCCACTTCTGGTTCCAGGCTCGTGGTTGCTCGAGGGCCGCTACTACCCCTCGGGCAGGCCGCCCCAGCGGGTGCTGGGCGCAACCGAGGTGCGTGCCGCCGAGGAGTTCCCCGAGACGCTGCAGCTCGAGGGCGAGGTGCGCGACGCCGACAACCCGGCGTCCCGGCCGGTGCGCTCGACCTACCACCTCGACGTCTCCGGGGCGACCACGGTCCGCTTTCGCATGGACTCGCTGCCCCTCGCCACCGTGCTGACCGGCGAGGGTTACTTCGACGATCACGTGCTGATCGTCCGCTACGCCTCGCCTGACCGCCGCCTGCAGGGCGTCGAGAGCTACGTGCGCTGCTCGGAAGATGAGATGCGCGCCTCCGGCGTGCTGCTCGCCGAGGGCGCTCCGGTGATGAGCTGGCTGGTCCGCCTCGAGCGCCTGCGCGGCGATCGCCGCCGCTAGGCGAAACCCCACCGGCCCTCGGATCGTATTATACTTACCGGTAGGTAGGCGCCGGCCCGAACCACGGCTGGCGCCTCCCGATGTGGAAAGGGGACGGTGAGCAGCCTCGTGAGTCAGGACGGAACGAGCGATAGCACCGCGCGCAACCGGCTCTTGCAGTCCGCGATCGACCTGTTCGCACGCAAGGGGTACTCGGCGACCACCGTGCGGGAGATCGTCGACACCGCCGGGGTGACGAAACCGGTTCTCTACTATCACTTCGGCAGCAAAGAGGGGATCTATCTGGCGCTCATGGAAGGGGCGCGCAACGAGTTCGCGACGACCCTCGCGCGGGCGGTCGCCGAAGGTGGGACGGCGCGACAGCAAGTGTTCCGGGTGCTCGGCGGGGTGCTCGACCTCATCCTCGCCAACCTGGGTCTGGTGAGGATCTTCCACGCGATGTTCTACGGCCCGCCGCAGGGCGCCCCGTTTTTCGACTTCGAGGTGTTCCATTTGCAGTTGGTGGGGACGATCCGCACGTTGGTCGAGCGCGGGATCGCTGCTCGCGAGTTTCGCTCGGGGGATGTCGAGGACATCACGATGGCGCTGTTCGGCGCCTTCGA
This sequence comes from uncultured Acidobacteriota bacterium, assembly GCA_963725705.1. Classification (GTDB taxonomy): domain Bacteria; phylum Acidobacteriota; class Thermoanaerobaculia; order Thermoanaerobaculales; family Thermoanaerobaculaceae; genus CAVRZJ01. Next base: position 605,751 of record CAVRZJ010000007.1, read on the forward strand.
CATCTGCCAGGGGATGAACCTTCACCACCCCGAGCTGTGCATCGACCGCGCGTGTCTCGAGCGGGTCCTCGACGTGATCTTCTCCGGCGTCAGTACCGCCGACAACAAGGAGCATGAGCTATGAGCATGAGGCTGTGGTTGATCGCACTGGTTGGGGCCGCGACGATAACCTCGGGCTGCGCGAAGGCCAAGAAGGCGGAAGGTGAAACGGGCCGGCCGCCGGTAGCGGTGGATGCGGCCGTGGTCGCGGCCGCGAGCGTCGACGACGCCATCGAGGTCGTCGGCACGTTGTCGCCCAAGTTCTCGGCAGAGATCAAGTCCGAGTTCACCGCCGTGGTCGCCGAGGTGTACGTCACCGAGTGGATCGCCGTGAGCAAGGGCCAGCCGCTGGCCCGCCTCGACACCCGCGAGGGCGAGGCCGAGGTCGCCGGGGTCAGGGCGGCACTGGCCCAGTCCGAGGTGGCCGAGACGCGGGCGCAGCGCGAGCTCGAGCGGGCAATCAAGCTTAAGGACGTCGGCCTGATCACCCAGCAGGGGCTCGACGACGCGCGCACGGCGCGCGAGGCTGCCGCGGCCACCACCTCGGCGGCCAGGGCGCAGCTCACCATCGCCGAGACACGGCTCGCAAAATCGCTGATCCGCTCGCCGATGAGCGGCGTGGTCGCGTACCGCGGCGTCAGCGTCGGTGATCGCGTCGAGAGCATGGGCGGCGGCCCGATGTTCCGCATCGTCGACAACCGCCTCTTCGACCTCAACGTGCAAGTGCCGTCGAGCAAGAGCTCGCGGCTTCGCATCGGCCTTCCGCTCGAGTTCACGACCGAGTCGATCCCCGGGCGGACTTTCTCGGGCAAGGTCAAGTTCATCAATCCGGCCGTCGACGCCGCGGACCGGTCGGTGAAGGTGATCGCGGAGGTACCCAACGACGAGGAGAGCTTGCGCGGAGGCGTCTTCGTCAAGGGTCGCATCCTCACCGGAAGCCGCGACGCCGTCATTCAGATCCCGCGCGCCGCGCTGGTGACGCTGGACGTCGCGAGCGGCGCCGGCGAGGTGCTCGTCATCAACGGCGAGCTCGCCGAGCGGCGCTCGGTCCGTACCGGGGCGACCAGCGGCGACATCGTCGAGATCATCGATGGCCTAACCGCCGGCGAGCGGGTCATCACCCGCGGCGGCTCCACGCTCAGGCCCGGCGACCGGGTCAAGGTCGCGAGCCCGGAAGGGGCGTAGCGCCATGTTCCTCTCCAACCTTTCGATCAAGCGGCCGGTCGTCGCGACCGTGATGATGCTGACCCTGGTCACGCTCGGCCTGTTCTCGTTCCGCCGGCTGGCCATCGACATGATGCCCGAGGTCGAGTTCCCGGTGCTGGCGATCATGACGGAGCTGCCGGGCGCCTCGCCGGAGAGCGTCGAGCGCGAGGTCACCAAGAAGATCGAGGAGGCGGTCAACCCGATCTCCGGGATCAAGCACGTGACCTCGGTGTCGCGCGAGGGCCTCTCGACCGTGATTGCGGAGTTCAACCTCGATGTCAGGGTCAACGACGTGTCGCAGGAGGCGCGCGCAAAAATCAACGCGATCCGCCGCGAGCTGCCCGAGACGATGAAGGAGCCGGTGATCCAGAAGTTCGACGTGAACGGCGTGCCGATCGTGTCGCTGGCCGTCCGCTCGACGGTGCTAGGGCCCCGCGACCTGACGACGCTCGCGGACCGCAAGATCAAGCGCCGTCTCGAGAGCATCCCGGGCGTGTCGAAGGCGAAGCTCGTCGGCGCCTCGACACGCGAGGTCGCCGTCGACCTCGATCCAGCCCGCCTGCAGGCGCTCGGGATGGGGGTCGACGAGGTCGTGTTCGGCCTGCAGACGGAGAACGTCAACACGCCGCTCGGACGGCTGACCAGCGGCGACACCGAGATGCCGCTGCGGATCTCGGGGAAGCCGAAGAACGTGGACGGTTACTCCGCCATGGTCATCGCCCGCCGGGGCGCGCAGCCGATCACTCTGGGCGACGTCGCCGACATCGTCGACACGGTCGAGGAGCAGCGCTCGCTCGCCCTGGTCAACGGCGAGCCCGCGGTGGCGCTGGACATCACCAAGCAGACCAAGGCCAACACGGTGCAGGTCGTCGACGCGGTGCGGAAGATGGTCGAGGAGCTCAAGAAGGAGATGCCCGAGGGCACCGAGATCCAGATCGTGCGGGACAACTCGGTGTTCATCCGCGACGCGGTGGACGACGTCAAATCGACGCTGGTCCTCGGCGGGATCCTCACCGTCCTGATCGTCTTCTGCTTCCTCAACTCGTGGCGCTCGACCGTGATCACCGGTCTGACGTTGCCGATCTCGGTGATCTCCTCGTTCATCGTCATGTACTTCCTCAACATGACGCTGAACATGCTGACGCTGATGGCGCTCTCACTCGCGATCGGCCTCTTGATCGACGACGCGATCGTGGTGCGGGAAAACATCGTCCGCCACCTCGAACGCGGCGAGGACCACTTCACCGCCGCGCGCGAGGGCACCGCCGAGATCGGCCTCGCGGTGCTGGCGACCTCGATGTCGATCATCGCCGTGTTCATCCCGGTAGCGTTCATGAAGGGCATCATCGGGCGATTTTTCTTCCAGTTCGGCCTGACGGTGGCATTCGCGGTGCTGGTCTCGTTGTTCGTCTCCTTCACCCTCGACCCGATGCTATCGTCGCGCTGGCACGATCCCGACATCCAGCGCGCCGGCAGGCGCAACCTCCTCCAGCGCGCCCTCGATCGCTTCAACACCTGGTTCGAGCGCATGGCGGATCGCTACAAGCGCGTCGTCGCCTGGGCGCTCGACCATCGCGTCACGGTGCTCGGCGGCGCGACGCTCGCCTTCCTCGCCGGCCTGGTCGTGTTCGCCTTCCTGCAGACCGAGTTCATGACCCCGATGGACCAGGGCGAGTTCATGATCAAGTTCAAGAGCGCGCCCGGAGCCTCGTTCGCCGAGACCCGCGGGCGCCTCGACCGGGTGCTGGCGGCGTTGCAGGAGTACAAGGAGGTCAGGTACACCTACGCCTCGATCGCCCCGGGTGACAACGACACCGTGCGCGACGCCATCATCTTCGTCAAGCTGGTCGAGAAGGGCGACCGGGCCCTGGGCCTGCCGCAGTTTCTCCACGTGTTGCGGCCACGGCTCGAGGAGATCCCCGGCATCGTGCTCTCGATCCAGGAGGAGCCGGACCAGTATCAGAAGCCGCTCCAGGTCGCCATCCAGGGCGACGACATCCCGACCCTCAAGCGGTACGCCGGCGAGCTCAAGCGCGCGCTGTACACGGTGCCGGGCATCGTCGACCTCGACGCCTCGATGGAGCAGGACCTGCCGGAGTACCGGATCGCCGTCGACCGCGAGCGAGCCGCCGCCATGGGCCTCGGCACCAGCGCCGTCGCCAACACCCTCGGGGTGCTGGTCGGCGGCCAGGCGATCTCCACCTACGAGGACGAGCAGGGTGAGGCCGTCGACGTCCGACTGCGGCTGCCGCAGCGTCTGCGCCAGGACGCCGCCCAGGTGGCGGACCTGCGCCTCTCGGTGCCCGGGCCGCAAGGTACCGCACTGGTACCGCTCGCCGATCTGGTCTCGTTCCAGCGCTCGACCTCGCCGGCCGAGATCTCGCGCCGCGACCTCTCCCGTCAGGTCGTGGTGGATGCCAACCTCGACATGCTGCCGCTGGGCACCGCCGGGCAACAGGCAATGAGCGCCGCCCAGACGCTGAAATTCGAGCCCGGCTACAAGATCGTCATGGGCGGCGACACCGAGATCATGGTCGAGTCGTTCGGCTATCTCGCGGAGTCGATGATCCTCGCGGTGATCTTCGTCTACCTGATCCTGGCGGCACAGTTCGAGTCGTTCATCGATCCGCTGGCGATCATGTTCTCGCTGCCGCTGTCGATCGTCGGGATGGCCGGGATGCTCGCCATCACCGGCGACACCATCAGCATCATGTCGCTGATCGGCCTCATCATGCTGATGGGCCTGGTAACCAAGAACGCGATTCTGCTGGTGGACTTCACCAAGGTGCTGCGCGGCCGCGGCATGGACCGCCGCACGGCGCTCATCACCGCGGGCCGCACCCGGCTGCGCCCGATCCTGATGACCACCTCCGCGATGATCTTCGGCATGCTGCCGCTGTTCTTCGCGCTCGGCAAGGGCGCCGAGTTCCGGGCGCCGATGGCCCGCGCCGTCGTCGGCGGCCTGATCACCTCGACGCTGCTGACGCTGATCGTCGTGCCGGTCGTCTACAGCATCCTCGACGACTTCGCCGGGTGGCTGCACCGCAAGTGGACCGGCGCCAAGCCCGAGCCTGCCGGCGCCGCCGCGGCGGCAATCCTGCTTCTCGTGATGCTGGCTGCTCCAGGAATCGCCGCCGCTGCGGGAATCGACGAAGCGCCGTCCACGGCCGTCACGCAGGTTGGCGGCCCCCACCCTACCCCTCCCCCGCAAGCGGGGGAGGGAACCTATGAGGATGCTTCGCGCGTCCTCTCGCTGACGCTCGAGGACGCGCTCGCCATCGCCGACGAGAACAATCGCGACATCGAAAAGGCGCGCGAGTATCAGCGCTGGGTGCACGCCAAGTACGTCGAGGAGCGCGCCGGCGCCTTCCCGCACCTGCGTGTGGCCGCCAGTGTCGCCAAGCAGGCCGACAAGAGCCAGCAGGATTTCCTCGCCGGCGCCGACACCGGTGGCCTGGAGGCGTTCTTCACCGCCGAGCGCGACGCCCGCGACGCCGAACTCAGTCTGTCGCAGGCGCTGTTTACCTGGGGTCAGGTGGGGGCGGCGATCCGCGGCGCCAGGTACGGCATCGCCAGCGCCGAGGACTCGCTGCAGTACGCGCGGCAGACCGCACAACGCGACGTTTCCGCCGCCTTCTACGACGTCCTCCTCGCCCGCGACCTCGCCGTCATCGCGCAGGACACGCTGCGGCAGAAGGAGAAGCACCTCGACGAGGCGCGCCGCAAGAACGCGGTCGGCACCGCCACCGACTACGATGTCCTCGCCGCCGAAGTGGCGCTCGCCAACGCTCGACCCGAGGTCATCCGCGCCGTCAACGCGGTGTCCACCTCGCGTGAGCGGCTGCGCTTCCTGCTCGCCGAGACGAAGCGGGACGTCGACGTGGTCGGCTCCCTCGCCGTCGCGGTCGGTACCTACCCCGATTACGCCGAGGCCACTGCGAGCGGGCTCGAGAACCGCCCCGACCTCCAGGCGCTGATGCATCGTCGGCAGGTCGCCGAGGAACTGGTCAAGATCCGCGGCGCTGACGACCGGCCGCGCCTCGACCTGCAGGCGAGCTACGCGCTGCGCCGCTACGAGCTCGCCGGGTTCGCGTCGTCGGGACCCGCGTGGAACGCCGGTGTGTACTTCTCGTTCCCGGTCTTCGACGGCTTCGCGACCCGCGGCCGCGTCGCCGAGGCGAGGAGTGACCTGGCCTCCGCCTCCATCGACGAGGCCAACCTCCGCGATGCCATCACCCTCGCCGTGCGGGTGGCGGTCGACGCGGTGCGCGAGGCCGGTGAGATCGTCAACGCCCTCTCCGGCACCGTCTCCCAGGCCGAGCGGTTGCTCTACATGGCCGAGCAGGGGTACGAGCTCGGCGTCAAGACCAACCTCGAGGTCGACGACGCACAGCTCAACCTGAAGATGGCGAGGGGCAACCTCGCCAAGGCGCAGCGCGACTACCTGGCCGCCCAGGTCACCCTCGAGTGGGTCACGGGAACGCTGGTTCCGCCGGCGCACTAAAGGCCGGCGGCTCAGCGGCGGCGCAGGCGTAGCACCGAGAGGAAGAAGCTTGCCAGGATCACCTCGGCGCCGAGCGTCACCGCCCCCACCGACGGGATGACGAGGCGCAGCATACGTCTGGGATCGAGGTGCCCGAAGCTGCCGGATCCCCACACCTCCAGCGCGTACAGAGACCCGCCGACCCCGGCCAGCAGCAGGAGGGCGCCGGCGACCAACCCGGCCTCCAGCGACGCCAGGCGCGTCAGCCGGCGCAACCCGGGGTCGTCCGGCAGCAACCCCTCGCTGATCGCGAACACCTTGGTGAAGAGGGCGAATGCCAATGCCTGGAAGCCGACGACGACCGCGGTCGTCGCGTAGAGGAGGGTGTGGACGTCGAGCTCCACGGCGCCGACGCGCCGCGGGCCCGGCAGCAGCCACGCCGACAGCGCGACGCCCACGACCATCAGCAGCACCCCGGGGTAGAGGAACAGCCAGCGCGGGCTGTACAGCAGGAGGAAGCGCAGGTGGCGCCAGCCGTCGCGCCAGGTGCGCAGCTTGCGGCGGCTCGCCGCGGCCGTCGGGCGACAGCGCAGTCGGCACCTCGGCCACCCGCAGGCCGTTCAGCGTCGCCTTCACCACCATCTCGCTCGCGAACTCCATGCCCGTGGTGCGCAGGTCGAGCGCGAGGATCGCTTCGCGCCGGAAGCCGCGCAGCCCGCAGTGGAAGTCGCGGCACGGGCTGCGGAAGAGCAACCGCCCGAGGAACGAAAGCAGCGGATTGCCGAGGTAGCGGTGGAGGAGCGGCATCGCGCCCGGGGCGATCCCGCCGGCGAAGCGGTCGCCCATCACCAGGTCGTTGCCCTCGCGGAGCCTCGCGAGGAACGGGCCGAGCGCGGTGAAGTCGTAGGAATCGTCCGCGTCGCCCATGATGACGAAGCGGCCGCGGGCGGCGGCGATACCACCGAGCAGCGCCGCTCCGTAGCCGTGGGCGGCGACGTCGACGACGCGCGCACCGGCGGCGGCGGCGAGCTCGCGCGAGCCATCGGTCGACCCGTTGTCGGCGACCACGACCTCACCCGAAACCCCGGCCGCCCGCAGGAAGGCGATCGCCTTACCGATGCAGCGCTGGACGGTGGCCGCCTCGTCGAGGCAGGGCATGACGACCGACAGCTCGATCTCGCTCATGCTCAGCACCCAGCCAGCGCCAGCAGCTCGACCGGGCCGGCCGTGGCGATGCGGTGCAGGCAGTGGGAGAAGAACTCCTCCAACCGCGCCCGGCCGGCCGGCGACAGCGGCGCGAAGTAGTCGGCGCGCTGGTTGAGCGCCGCCTGGCGGGCCGCCTCCTGCCGGTTGACGAGGACGTGGGTGATGCCCTGGCGGCGCAGCTCGGCGGCGATCGCGACCGCCGACGGCGCCGACTCCGCCAGGGTGACGAGCAGCGGCGTGACGAACGGGTCGTCGACGACGACGTCGCGCTCCAAGTACATCGTCCGCGACTCGCCCACCAGCAGCACTTTGGCGTCGGCCGGCAGCTCGCGGTCGACCACCCGCACGGCCGGCCAGTAGCTCGCGTAGCGGGTCATGATGTCGTCGCCGTTGCCGCGTCCGAGCGTACAGGCGAGCCGCGCCAGCTCGATCGACGTCGTGCCGCCGAGCGCGCTCCAGGCGAGCACCGCCGCCAGCGCCCCGGCCAGCCATGACCGTGCCCCCTTGGGCGTGATCCCGAGCAGCCGCTGTACTCCCGCGCCGGCGAGCACTGCCAGGAGGGCGACGGCGGGCAGCAGGTAGCGCCCGGTCGGTGGCCCCGCGACCCAGCCGAGCATCGCTCCGAGCCAGGCGAGCGCGAGCACGGCAGCGAACGAGCGCCTGCCCCGCCATACCGCCCAGGCCGCCACCGGCAGCAACGCCAGGTAGGCGGGCCCGATCGCACCGGCATCGCCCACCGGTGAGAACGTCGTCAGCGAGGTGATCTCGGCGAGTGACGGTCGTGACCAGCCGATCCCGGGGATGCGCCCGGCAACCTCGGCGACGTTGGTGATGCCGCGGTTCGCGCCGGCAGCCGGGAACACCGTCGCGAGGAAGGGGTACACCGGGTTACCGGTGGCGACCAGGTTCCGCATCAGCCACGGTCCCAGCGAGAGCGCGCCGCCGGCGCCGGCGAGCAGGATGCGGGGGAGGCGTCGCAGGCCCCCCGCCGGCAGCGGGACGACCGCAACCGCAACCGCAACCGGGGCGGCAACAGTAAGCACCGCCAGATACTTGCACCCTGCTGCGAGGCCGGCGAGCACGCCGACAAGGATCCACCACCCCGGCGAGGCGGCGAGGCGGGCGTCGCGCCCGGCGAGCTGCAGCATCAGCAGCGCCGCAATCGCGAACGCGAGGATCGCCAGGTCGGCGGCCGCCCACGTCGCCAGCAGCATCACCGACGGGGTCGCCGCCAGCAGCGCCGCCGCCCACCACCCGGCGCGCGGCCCGCGCAGCGCAGTCGCCAGCGCCGCGACGCCGGCGACCGCGATCGCGCCCATCCACCAGTGCACGGCCTGCGCCGCGCCGGCGCCGAGGGCGGCGAGGGCGTAGGTGTAGAGCAGGCCGATGCTCGCCGGGAAGTACGAATACGCCTCGCGCGGGTACACCTCGATGTGGCCGTGGCGCAGCCACTGGAACGGGAAGGCGAGGTGATAGTGAAGCTGGTCGTAGAACGGCGACGGGGTGATCGCCGTGAGCACCGTGAGCACGCCGGTCACGGCGACAACCAGCGCGGGAGCCCGTAAGGCGCGGGGCACGGCAGCCCAGCGGGAGGGCAGCCGGCCGGCCAATCCGACGGCGCCGGCGGCGGCGAGCGCCAGCAGCACGAGGAGAAGGGGCAACGGCCGCAGCCACCCGACAGCGCCGAGCGCTCCGGCCACCGCAGCGAGCACCCCCGCCCCCAGGGCAAGCCCGATCACGGCCGTCGCCAGTGAGCGGGGCGGCGCCGGTATCGCGAGACCACAGACCAGCCGCGCGCCGCCCGCGGCCGCCAGCGTCAGCACGGCCAGCCAGACGACGATCAGCGCCGCGCCGGCCAGAGGCTCCGGAGACTGCACCCTCTGGAACCGCCAGAGCACCGCACCGACCCAGGCGAGCAGAGCGAGGATCGCGGCTGCGGTTGGCCACCGCGACGCCGAAGGCATGAAGCGATTCTATCCCGAGCTCAGGCGCGCCGCCGGCTTCCTGCCTCATCTATCGCCTGTCGCCTATCGCCTATCGCCGGCCTCAGAGCGGCTCGTACAGGGTGCGGCGCTGTACCGGGGCGAAGCCGGCGTCGCGGATCAGTCGCTCCATCTCGCTCTGAGTCATCCGCCAGGTGGCGCCGGCCGCGGCGACGACGTTCTCCTCGAGCATGATCGAGCCGAGGTCGTCGGCGCCGAAGAACAGCGAGAGCTGGCCGATCTTCGGGCCCTGGGTGACCCACGAGCCCTGCACGTGCCGGACGTTGTCGAGGGCGAGGCGGGAGATCGCCAGGGTGCGCAGGTAGTCGTAGCCGCCGGATGGCTCGACTTCGCCCTCCATCGCGGTGTTCTCCTCCTGGAACGTCCACGGGATGAAGGCGGTGAAGCCGCCGGTGGAGTCCTGCAGCTCGCGCACCCGGAGCAGGTGTTCGACACGCGCCGAGCACGGCTCGCCGACGCCGAACATCATTGTCGCCGTCGTGCGCAGCGCGAGGTGGTGGGCGGCGCGGTGCACCTCCAGCCACTGCTCGGTCGAGGCCTTGGCGCGCGACCAGATGCGCCGGCGGGTCTCGTCCTCGAGCACCTCGGCGCCGCCGCCCGGGATCGACTCGAGCCCGGCGGCCTGGAGGCGGGCGATCACCTCGCCGACCGGCAGCTTCTCGACCTTGGCGATGTACCACACCTCGGGCGCCGAGAAGGCGTGCAGGTGGACCGCCGGGAACGCCGCCTTGAGTTGGCGCAGCAGCCCCTCGTAGAAGTCGATGCGCAGCTCGGGGTGGACGCCGCCCTGGAGGAGGATGCCGGTGCCTCCGGCCGCGATGGTCTCCGCGACCTTCTCGGCGATCGCCGCGAACGGCAGCACGTAGGCGTCGGCGTCGCCGGGCCTGCGGTAGAACGCGCAGAACCGGCAGCGATAGACGCAGACGTTGGTGTAGTTGATGTTGCGATCGATGATGTAGCTGACCACGTTCCCGGGGTTGTGACGCTGCCGCACCGCCGTTGCCGCCGCGCCGAGCTCGTGCAGGCTCGCCCGCCCGAACAGCTCGTGCAGCTCGACCGCCGTCAGTCGCTCGCCGGCGCTCGCTCTTGCCAGGATCCCGTGCACCCCGCCGTCCGCCACCGCTGCTGGCTGGGCGGGGGCAACGGTTCCCGGTTCCCGGTCCCCGGTCCCCGGGTCTTCATGCCGCACGCCACACCCCCTCGCGGAGGGGCAGCAGACCTGCCGCCGCCGCGCGCCGCAGGAACTCCTCCATGCCGGCGCGCTCCTCGTCGCCGAGACGGTAGGTCAGCGTACGCTCGAGGTACTCTCGCGTGCGCCCGATCCCGATCCCGTGCATCTCGGCCCAGCGGGGCAGCAGCTCCTCCCAGTGGTCGAGTGAGTACGCGAGCGACGCCTCGAGCAGCACCTCCAGCTCGGGCGGGGCCTCGCGCCGCACTCCCCATACGGCAAAAACGAACGGCAAGGCTGTCCATTCCACCCACGCCGCCGCCAGGTCGACCTCGAGCAGCCCGGAGCGCCCTTGCACGGCGAGCGCCGGGTCGCCGATCAGCACCGCAGCATCGGCGCCGGCGAGCATCGTTTCGAGCGGCGGCGTGGCCGGCACCACTCGCGGGGCCACGCCCCAGCGGCCGGCGAGCAGCAGCCGTGCCAGCGTCGCCGAGCTGCGCGAGGCGGTGTGCACGGCGAGCGTCTCCACTTGGTCCAGCGGCACCTTGGAGACCAGCAGCACCGAGGTCGCCTCCTCGCGGCAGGCGATCCCCAGCCGCGGCACCGCGTCGACCTCCGGCAGGTACGGCAGCGCCGCCACCGGGATCAACCCGGCGACCGCCTCGCCGCGGGTGACCAAGTCGGCGCATTCCGACGGCTCGGCCGTGCCGAAGCGGTAGGTGAACGGCGCCGGGAGCGCCGCCTCGAGGCCGCCGAGCAGCGGCCGCGCATTGAGGAAGCGCACCCCGACGATCCCCGCAGGTGCCCCCGGTGTCCTCGGAGTCATCATGCTGACTCCGGTCGGATCGAGGGGACCGGGGACCGGGGACCGGGAACCGGGACAAGGCAAAGGTCAGGCCAGAGTGCGGCGTTCATCTCCCGCGGGGACGCGAGCCCCGACGGAGGGTAAGGCCAAGTCCGTCGCCGGACAGGCTGCATGCTCCTGCTCGGGGTGGGCGGGGGAACGGTCCCGGTCCCCGGTCCCCGGTTCCCTGCCGCATCATCCTTGCGACATGGACTCGAGGAAGTCCTTGTTGGAGGGCGTCTTGTCGAGGCGGTCGATGAGCAGCTCCATGGCCTCGACGGTCGACAGCGGGTTGAGCACCTTGCGCAAGACCCAGACGCGCTTGAGCTCCCACGCCGCGAGCAGCAGCTCCTCCTTGCGGGTGCCCGACTTGTTGATGTCGATCGACGGAAAGACACGCTTGTCGGTGAGCTTGCGGTCGAGGTGAACCTCCATGTTGCCGGTACCTTTGAACTCCTCGAAGATCACGTCGTCCATGCGCGACCCGGTGTCGATCAGCGCGGTGCCGATCACCGTCAGCGAGCCGCCCTCCTCGATGTTGCGCGCCGCCCCGAAGAACCGCTTCGGCTTCTGCAGCGCGTTGGAGTCGACGCCGCCCGACAGGACCTTGCCCGACGGCGGCACCACGGTGTTGTAGGCGCGCGCTAGGCGGGTGATCGAGTCGAGCAGGATGACCACGTCGCGGCGGTGCTCGACCAGGCGCTTGGCCTTCTCGAGCACCATCTCAGCCACCTGCACGTGACGGTACGCGGGCTCGTCGAACGTCGACGAGATCACCTCGCCCTTGACCGAGCGCTGCATGTCGGTGACCTCCTCGGGCCGCTCGTCGATGAGTAGCACGATGAGGATTATCTCGGGGTGGTTGGCGGTGACCGAGTTGGCGATCGCCTGCAGCATCATCGTCTTGCCGGTGCGCGGCGGCGCCACGATGAGGCCGCGCTGCCCCTTGCCGATGGGGGTGAGCAGGTTCATCACCCGCGAGGTCATGTTCTCGGGCACCTCGAGGTTGATGCGCTCCATCGGGTAGAGCGGCGTCAGGTTGTCGAAGAGGATCTTCTCCGACGACATGTCGGGCGGCTCGAAGTTGACCGCTTCGACCTTGATGAGGGCGAAGTAGCGCTCGCCTTCGCGCGGCGGCCGAATCTGTCCCGAGACGGTGTCGCCGGTGCGCAGGTTGAAGCGGCGGATCTGTGACGGCGACACGTAGATGTCGTCGGGCCCGGGCAGGTAGTTGTACTCGGGGGCCCGCAGGAAGCCGTAGCCGTCCGGCAGGATCTCGAGGACCCCCTCGCCGAAGATCAACCCCTCGCGCTCGGTCTGCGCCTGCAGGATCTTGAAGATGAGATCCTGCTTGCGCATCCCCGCCGGGTTCTCGACCTCCAGCTCCTTCGCCACGTGGGTGAGGTCGCCGATCGACATGTCCTTGAGGGTGCGCATGTCGAGGCGTTGCTTGCCGTTGGTGTCCTGGGCCTCGGCTTCCAGGGTTTCCTCTTCCAGCACCACCGGAAGTCCCTCTGCGCTCGGGCCGCCGCTGCGCCGCCGTCCCCTGCTACGACCCCGCTGACCGCTATGCTCTTGCATCGTGAAGCTCCTTGTCGAGAGTGTTCTCGTATCCTAGACCGCAACGGCTTCGGCGATCGCGGCGAGCAACTCCCGCTTCCCCGAGCCGGTTCGTGCAGAAAACGCCAGAGGTCGCTCCTCGAGCCCGAGGTCGGTCCGCAGCCGCAGCACCGCCGCCGCCATTGCCCCACGGCCGAGCTGGTCGCTCTTGGTCGCCACGATCAGCAACGGCCGGCCCACCTCACGCACGAACCGCACCAGCTCCGCGTCCAGTGGCGAGGTCGGGATGCGCGGGTCGACGAGGCCGACGACCAGCCGCAACCGCTCCTCCTGTTGCAGGTACGTCGTGATGCGCTCCCCCCACCCCTGGCGCTCGCGCTGCGCCACCTTGGCGTAGCCGTACCCCGGCAGGTCGACGAAGAGCAGGCTGCGGTTGATGAGGTAGTAGTTGATCGTCCGCGTCTTCCCCGGCGTCTTCGACACCAACGCCAACGGGCGCCCGAACAGCGCGTTGAGAAGGCTCGACTTGCCGACGTTCGAGCGGCCCGCAAAGGCGACCTGCGGGAAGAGTTCCCGCGGTCCCGTCCGGTGGTCCGCCACCGTCGCGCATAGCCTCACCTCGTCGATGTGCATGCTCTCTAGTGCGCAACCTGCTTGTCGCTCTGCTTCTCCACAGCTCCACCTTCGCTTGAGCCGACCGTCGGCAGAACGCCGTCGAGGGCCACGGGAATGACCTCGTCCATGTGCTTGACCAGGTGGAACCGCATCGCGGAGCGGACATCCTCGGGGATGTCCTCGAGGTCCTTCTCGTTCTCGTCCGGCAGGATAACATCATGGATTCCGACGCGGAACGCGGCCAGGATCTTGTCCTTGATCCCACCGACCGGAAGCACCTTGCCGCGCAGCGTGATTTCGCCGGTCATCGCCAGGTCCTGCCGCACCGGCACACCGGAGATCGCCGACAGCATCGCCATGGCCATGGTGATACCCGCCGAAGGACCGTCCTTGGGGATCGCCCCCTCCGGAACGTGGACGTGGATGTCGTGCTGGTCGAAGAACTCGGGGGCGAGCGGGAGGTTGACGGCGCGAGCGCGCACGAACGACAGCCCGGCGCGCGCCGACTCCTGCATCACGTCGCCGAGCTGACCGGTGAGCGTGAGGCTGCCCTTCCCCTTCATCAGGGAGACCTCGATGGCGAGAATGTCGCCGCCCACCTCGGTCCACGCGAGACCGGTGGCGACGCCGACCTCGCTGCTCTCGCCGGCCTGGGTGAGCCGGTAGCGCGGCTTGCCGAGCAACTCCCGGACCTTCTCCGGCGTCACCTCGATGGCGGTGCCGCGCGCCGCTTTGGTGCGCAGCACCTCGCGCGCCAGCTTGCGGCACAGCGACGAGATCTCCCGCTCGAGGCTGCGCACCCCCGCTTCGCGGGTGTAACGGTCGATCAGCAACTGGATCGCATCGTCGGGGAAGGTGACCGTGAAGGTGTTCAACCCCTGCTGCTCGATCTGCTTCTTGACCAGGAACCGCTGGGCGATCTGCAGCTTCTCGTAGTGGGTGTACCCCGAAAGGTGGATCGCTTCCATCCGATCGAGCAGCGCCGGCGGGATCGTGTGGGTGACGTTCGCGGTGCAGATGAAGAACACCTTGGAGAGGTCGTAGTCGACGTCGAGGTAGTGATCGATGAAGGCGTGGTTCTGCTCCGGGTCGAGCACCTCGAGCAGCGCCGACGCCGGGTCGCCGCGGAAGTCGGCGCCGAGCTTGTCCACCTCGTCGAGGAGGAACACCGGGTTGACGGTGCCGGCGCGCTTCATCATCTGGATGATCTGCCCCGGGAACGCACCGATATAGGTGCGCCGGTGGCCGCGCATCTCCGCCTCGTCGCGGACGCCGCCGAGCGACAGCCGCACGAACTTGCGTCCGGTGGCGCGAGCGATCGACTTGGCCAGCGAGGTCTTGCCGACGCCGGGTGGGCCGACGAAGCACAGGATCGTTCCCTTGGGCTTCTTGACGAGCTGGCGGACGGCGAGGAACTCGAGGATGCGCTCCTTGATCTTCTCGAGCCCGTAGTGGTCCTCTTGGAGCACCTGCTCGGCGCGCTTGATGTCGCGGATCTCGCGGGTCGCCTTCACCCAAGGCACCGAAAGCAGCCAGTCGATGTAGTTGCGCGAGACCGTCGCCTCGGCCGACATCGCCGCCATGCCTTCGAGCCGCTTGAGCTCTGCGAGCGCCTTCTCCTTGACCTCCTTGGGCATGCCGGCAGCCTCGATGCGCTTGGCGAGATCCTCGAACTCCTCCTTGGTGTCGGTGCGCCCGAGCTCATCATTGATCGCCTTGATCTTCTCAGAGAGGTAGTACTCGCGCTGCGCCTTCTCCATCTGCTTCTTCACCTTGGAGTTGAGGCGGCGGTCGATGTTCAGCTTCTCGATCTCGACGTCGAGCAGGTCGTTGAGCTTCTGCAGCCGCTCGAGCGGGTTGAGCACTTCGAGCAGCCCCTGCTTGTCCGCGGTCGGGATCGGCAGCGCAGCGGCCAGGAGGTCAGAGAACAGCTCCGGGTCCTCGGTCTGCATCTCCGCGAGGGTGCCCTCGACGCCGATCTGCTGTGCCAGCCGCCCGTACTGCTGGAACAGGTTGGTCAGCGTCGACAGGTAGCGCCCGACCTTGGGGTCCTGCACCTGTGAGGGCAGGATCGCCTCGACCTCCGCTTCGTAGCCGACGCCCTCGCGCTCGCGCAGGCTGACCCAGCGGGCGCGGGACAGCGCCTCGACGCCCACCTTGATCGTCCCGTTGGGGAACGTCACGTGCTGCAGGATCGTCGCGATGACACCGACCTCGAAGACGTCCTTGGCCCCCGGCTCGTCCTGCTGCGGGTCGCGCTGCGTGACCAGGAACAGCCGCTTGCCGGTCTCCTCGAGCCCGCGCTGGAGCGCGGCCACCGAGGCCGGCCGGCCGACGACGAACGCCGCCTTCATGCGCGGGAAGACGACCATGTCGCGCAGCGGCACGACGGGAAGAAGCTCGGTAGTGAAGTCCTTCATGCTCATCCTCAACTGCGACTTGTCAAAAGCGTGATGGAGTACCGGGTCAAACCTTCAGCTAGCCGGCCTTGCGGATCGCCGCGAGCGGTACGACGCGGCGCTCGACGACGTCTGGGGTGACGACGATCTCGGTCACATCGGAACGGGAGGGGACCTGGTACATCACCTCGAGCATCAGCTCTTCCAGGATGATGCGCAGGCCGCGGGCGCCGACCTTGCGCGCCAGTGCCTCGTCGGCGATGGCGACCAGGGAGTCCGGGGTGAAGCGGAGCTGCACCCCTTCGAAGGCCAGCATGGTCTCGTACTGCTTGACCAGCGAGTTCTTCGGCTCGGTGAGGATGCGCACCATCGCGTCGCGATCGAGCTCGTGCAGCACGGAAGCGACCGGGACGCGGCCGACGAACTCGGGGATCATTCCGAACTTGATCAGGTCCTCGGGGTGGCACTGGGTGAGCAGCTCGCTGGCCGAGCGCTCTTTCTGGGTGAGGATGCGCGCCTGGAAGCCGACCGCCTTCTGATTGAGCCGGCGGGCGACGATGTCCTCGAGACCGATGAACGCACCGCCGCAGACGAACAGGATGTTGGTCGTGTCGATCTGGAGAAACTCCTGATGCGGGTGCTTGCGGCCGCCTTGCGGCGGGACGTTCGCGAGCGTGCCCTCGAGGATCTTCAGCAGCGCCTGCTGCACCCCCTCGCCTGAGACGTCGCGGGTGATCGACGGCGAGTCCTGCTTGCGGGCGATCTTGTCGATCTCGTCGATGTAGACGATGCCCCGCTCGGCCTTCTCGCGGTCGCCCTCGGCGGCCTGGTAGAGGCGGAGCAGGATGTTCTCGACGTCCTCGCCGACGTACCCGGCCTCGGTGAGGGTGGTGGCGTCGACGATCGTGAACGGCACCTCGAGCAGCCGCGCCAACGTCTGCGCCAGCAATGTCTTGCCGGTCCCGGTCGGGCCGATCAGCAGGATGTTGGACTTCTGCAGCTCGACGTCGGGGCGCGGCGAGTGCGACAGGTAGTCGATGCGGCGGTAGTGGTTGTACACCGCGACCGCCAGCTTCTTCTTCGCCTGCTCCTGGCCGATCACGTACTCGTCGAGGAAGTGCTTGATCTCCTCGGGCTTGGGCAATTGCCGGCGGGCCTCGCGGGCCTCCTTGGCGCGGTCCTCGGCGATGATGTCGAGGCAAATGTCGACGCACTCATCGCAGATGTAGACGTTCGGCCCAGCGATGAGCTTGCGCACCTCACGTTGCGACTTGTTGCAGAAGCTGCAACGGAGGAGGTCGGAGGAGGTTTCCCGGCTCACCATCTACCGCTTCCCAGGCGCATTGTACACCCCGCAAGGTCAACATGAGACTGCATCTGCTATTCCCGGTGCTCGATCACCTTGTCGATGAGACCGTAGGTGAGTGCGTCGCCGGCCTCGAGGATGAAGTCGCGCTCGGTGTCGAGGAAGATCTTCTCGAGCGGCTGGCCGGTGTGTAGGCTGAGCATCTCGTTGAGGCGCTGGCGCAGCCGGAGGATGTCCTTGGCGTGGATGTCGATGTCCGTAGCCTGGCCGCCGAGCCCGAACAGCAGCGGCTGGTGCAGCATCACGCGGGAGTTCGGCAGCGCGAAGCGCTTGCCCTTGGCGCCGCCCGCCAGCAGCACCGCCGCCATCGACGCGGCCTGGCCCATGCAGATCGTCGCCACGTTCGGCTTGACGTACTGCATCGTGTCGTAGATCGCCAGCCCGGCAGTCACCGAGCCGCCCGGCGAGTTGATGTACAGGAAGATGTCGCGCTCAGGCGCCTCGGCCTCGAGGAAGAGCATCTGGGCGATCACCAGCGACGCGAGGTGATCGTCGATGGTGTCGCCGAGGAAGATGACGTGGTCCTTCAGAAGGCGCGAGAAGATGTCGTAGGCGCGCTCGCCGCGGCCGGTCTGCTCAACGACGATCGGAACCAGCATCGCTTGCCCCCTCTCCCAGGTGCGGGCGCAACACGTCGTCCACCACCTGCTCGCGACCAAGGATAGCGCGCAGGCGGCCGAGCCCCTCGCGCTTGGCGAGGTTGCCCTTGAGCTCGGCGAACGGCACGTCGAGCTGCTGCGCCTGCCGCTGGATCTCGTGGTCCACCGCCGTGTCGTCGACGGCGACGCCGCGCGCCTCGGCGAGGGTGTCGAGCAGCAGCTCGGCCCGCAGCCTCGTCTCGACCCGCTTGCGCATGTCCGTCTCGAGCTTGCTCCAGTCGATCTCGGCCTTCTCGAGGTCGAGCCCGCGCCGCTGCAACGACTCCGCGAACTTCATCACGTCCTCGCGCGTCTCGTCGCGGACCAACTGCTCGGGCATCTCGAGCGGCCGGTCGCCGCCGAGGTGATGCACCAGAGCCTCGCGCCAGAGGTCGCGGCGGTGCCGCAGCTTGTCGAAGCGGAGCCGGTCGGTGATCACGGTGCGCAGCTTGGCGATTCCGTCGGCGATCCCCAGCGACTGGGCGAAAGTGTCGTCGGCGTCGGGCAAACGCTTGCGACGCAGGCTCTTGATGACCACCCGGTAGGCGATGCGCTTGCCGTGTCGCTCCTCGCCCGCCTCCTCGCCGAGGATCCGCTCCGCGGTCACCTCGTCACCGACGCGGTGGCCGGTGACGGCCGCCTCGATCTCGGGGAACACCTCGTTGCGGCCGACCTGGAACAGCGAGCGCTCCTCGTGGAACGGCTCGCCGCCACCCTCCGGGAACGAGCCGTACACCTCGGTCTCGACCAGCATCCCTGCGCCCACCGCGTCGCCGTCGACCGGCTCCCAGGCCGCTTGGCGCTCGCGCAGCTCGTCGAGCGCTCCGTCGATTTCCGCGGGTGTCGGATCGAGGTCGAACGGCGGCGGCACGAAGTCGTCGAGCGATTGCAGCGTCACCTCGGGGTAGACGTCGAACTCGCCGGCCAACGCGAAGCTGCCGTCGTCCTGCCACTCCGCTTTCTTGACCTCGAGCGGGCCGGCGGGCCGCAGCTTCGCCTCGCGGCGCACCTCGTCCCAGGTGTGGCGGAACAGATGCTCCTGGACGTCATCCCGGATCTCGCCGGCGAACTTGCGCTCGACGACGGGGCGTGGCGCCTTGCCCGGCCGGAACCCGTCGATGCGGGCATGCCGCAGGAACTCCCGAACGATGTGCTCACGCTCGCTCGCCACCTCCTCGGCCGGGATGGTGGCCGTGAGGACGACACGACAGGAGGAGGTGCGTTCGATCTCGTAGCTCATGAGGTCTCCGATGGTGCGAAAGGGGGGACTCGAACCCCCATGGGCAGCGCCCACGAGATCCTAAGTCTCGTGCGTCTACCAGTTCCGCCACTTTCGCGGGGTAGGACGTTTGGTGAGCCGCCAAGGAATCGAACCTTGAACCTAGGGATTAAGAGTCCCTTGCTCTGCCAATTGAGCTAGCGGCCCAACCGGGGGAATGATAGCGATGCAGCCTTGTAAGTGCAACTCTCCACGACTGACAGCCCTCGGGTCGCCACGGCGCGCCACCCGCCCGCATTCGTCTCGGGGGGCCGGCGGCCACCCTCCCACCCCACCGCCGCCTCGCCCCCCCGAACCCCCTCCGCTCCGGCGAAGTGAATTCGCCTTCGCTCCAGCTCGCCTCCAACCCCCCAAACATCCTCCCGCCCAACCCCCGCGCAGCCGAGGCAAGATCGTGAGTGCAATTCTCCACGACCGACAGCCCTCGGGTCGCCACGGCGCGCCCGGCTATTCGTTGCGGGGGCATCGCCGACCACCACCCGGCCCCAGCGGCGATCATGCCCCCCGAGCCCCCCGGCTCGCGTCGGCACAGCCAGTCGCTCGCTGGTCTCACCCCCGCCCCACCAAGAAGAAACACGACCCGCCCAGGCGCCTGCATGCCGCGAGACGGGCTGAGGGACGGAGTCACGTTGCCTGTCTTCGGGGTGCGGTGTGAAACAGGGAAGACGCCACGGGGGCCCGTCAGAAGAAGTCAGTGCGAGGAACGGGCGGCGAGCAGCGCCAGCACCGTCGCGGTAATTTGCGAGGGTTGGATCTCGACGAGCGAGCGGCGGGGAGCCTGCATGACGATGGCGCCGCCGACCGGGCTGGTTCGCGACGGGTCGGTCGGGCCGAACAGCGCGATCGTCGGGCAGCCGACCACCGACGCGAGGTGCGTCAGGCCCGAGTCGTTGCCGACGACCGCCGCACAGGCCGCAAGCATCGCGGCGACGTCGTCCAGCGGCGCCACCGGCACGATCTTCGCGCCACTGTCGCGCGCCACCGCTGCCGCGAGATTCTCCTGGCCGGGGCCGATCACCGCGACGGTGGGCACACCACACTCGCAGAGCTTCCGCGCCACCGCCGCGAACCCCTCTACCGGGTACCGCTTCGCCGGCATCGCCTGCGACCCGGGCAGCAAAACCACGACGCTGCCCGGGCCGACCAGCCTGACGAGCTCCGCACGCGCCGCCGCGACCGGCGCGGCGGCGAGCTTGAGCTGCCACGTGCCGTCGTCCACCGGGGCGAGACGCAGGCGGCGCAGCGCCGCATCGAGGTCGTGGCGCTGGTGACGGCCGCGATCGACGGCGAACGTGCTCAGCCCGAGCAGCCCGGCGCCACGGCCGCGACTCGCCAGCGCGAGGGGGGCGCCGGCGCCGCGCAGCAACAGCTTGGCGCGGGCGGCGTGGCGGGCGCTGACGACGACGTCGAAGCGGCCACGGAGGTGCCGGCGTCCCCACGAGAAACCGGCTCCGTCGGGGCGCACGATCGTGTCGACGCCGAGGATCCGGGCCACCCGCGCATGCGCCGCGGGAAGGAGCACCGAGGTCTTCCCCCGCGCGTTACCCTCCAGCAGCCGGCTCAACGCCGGCAGGGCGTGGACAAAGTCGCCCAGCCAGTTCGGCATGTCGAGGAGGACGCGGGCGGGGAGGGTGGGCATCGGTTCCCCGAGGCGTCAGCCCGTGGCCGGAGCTGAAGGCGTGGTCAGTGGTCTGGGTTCAGTGATCAGACCTCCACCCGCCCCAGGAACGGCACCGGAGCGCGGGTGGCGCTGGAGGTCCCAGGCGGCGAGCCACTTGAGGAACGTGCCGTGGGCCAGCAGGACAGCCACGGCCCAGCCGGCAGGACCGTCGAGGACGCCAAAGCGGACGAAGAGGCCACGCACGAAGCGCCACTCGGCGTGGCCGATCGCCCGCGACACGTTGGAGCGCCGGCCGGCGGCCACGAGGTCGGCGGCGCCGCGCCGCGCGTAGTCGTGCACCTTGGGCAGGTACTGGTCGAGCGAGCGCAGGGTGTTGTGGAGCAGGTCGCCGCCCAACCGCCCTACCGACGTCGCACGCACCGCACCGTGGACGGCGAGCTCCTCGAACCGGGCGCGGTCGCGGTCGACGAGGCGGACCACCCAGTCGCGCCCCCAGTCGCCGAACCGCATCCGCCTGCCGAAGGCGAAGTTGACCCGCCGTACCGCGTACGCCTGGTGGACCGGTTGCGCCAGCGCCAGCGCGACGCCGGCCCGGAGCGACGGCGTGACCTGCTCGTCGGCGTCGAGCACCAGTACCCAAGTATTGACTGCCTGCTCCAACCCCCAGTTGCACTGCGCACCCGATCCGACGAACGGATGCTCCAACACCCGGGCGCCTGCCGCCCGGGCGACCTCGCCAGTGCCGTCGCGCGTGCGTGGATCGAGCACCACGACGATCTCGTCGGCCCATCCGACGACGCTCGCCAGCGCGCCGGGGAGCTGCTCCTCCTCGTCGCGGGCGGTGATCACAACTGAGACTGGGGTCCGGAGTCCGCGGTCCGGGGTCCGCCCCCCGCCCTCACCGTTGGTCACTCGCGCGCTCCTTCGTCGACGCGGATGCGGCGAATCGCGCGGGCCTTGCCGCTGGCCTCGTCCACGTCGACCACGGCGCCGCACAGCGCGCCGCCGTGCGTGGCGGCCTCGAGTGCCCGCGGGGTGCCGTAGAGGAACCGCTCGAGCACCTGCTTCGGCTTGAACCCGATCACTCCCTCGTACGGCCCGGTCATGCCGGAGTCGGTGAGCGCCGCGGTGCCCTGCGGCAGCACCCGCTCGTCGGCGGTCGGCACGTGCGTGTGAGTGCCGACCACAGCGGAAACCCGCCCGTCGAGGTACCAGGTGATCGCCTGCTTCTCGGAGGTCGCCTCGGCGTGCATGTCGACGAAGATCACCTTGGCCTGGGCGCCGACCTCGGCGAGGATGCGGTCGGCGACCACGAACGGGCTCTCGATCGGGGTCATGAACGTCAGCCCCTGCAGGTTCAGCACGGCGACCGGCACACCGCCGCGGCTGCTCACGACGCAGTGGCCACGGCCGGGGTTGCCGGCCGGGTAGTTGGCCGGCCGCAGCAGGCGCGGCTCGCTGTCGAGGATCCCGGGGGTCTCCTTCTTGTCCCAGATGTGGTTGCCCGAAGTGAAGACATCGATGGGAAGCCGCTTGATCTCGTCCCAGACGTCGGGCGTCAGACCGAAACCACCGGAAGCGTTCTCGACATTGGCGATCGTGAAATCGGCGCCGGCCTCCACTTGCGCGCGGCGCAACTGCTCCTTGAGGAGCCGCCTCCCCACCTTTCCCACCACGTCACCGACAAAGAGGATCTTCAAGCCTGCCGCCCTCCCGCTCTCCAAGGCAAGGATACAACGCGCGGAGCCTTCTCCCCGGATCGGCCGCATAATGGCTCGACCACGCTCCCCGGGAGGCCGCCATGCGAATTGCCGGTCGTGTCGTGCTCGTCACCGGAGCCTCCAGTGGCATCGGCGCCGCGACGACGCTGGCGTTCGCCCGCGCCGGCGCCAAGGCCATCGCCCTCGTCGCGCGCAGCGAGGACGCCCTCGGTCGGGTCGCCGCGCAGGCGCGCGCGCTTGGCGCTAACGCCGGTCCCTATCGCGTCGACCTCTGTGACCTCGCCGCCGCCGAGGTCGCGGCCGATCGCGTCACCGCCGATCTCGGTGCTCCCGAGATCGTCGTCAACAACGCCGGCGCCGGGCGCTGGCTGTTCACCGAGGACACACCACCAGATGCGGCCACGGCGATGACGGCAGTGCCCTACCTCGGCGCGTTCGCGCTGACGCGCAAGCTGCTGCCCGCGATGCTCGCGCGCGGCAGCGGCAGCATCGTCAACGTCACCTCGCCAGCGGCGTTCTGCCCGTGGCCCGGGGCGACCGCCTACGCCGTGGCGCGCTGGGCGATGCGCGGCTTCACCGAGGCGCTGCGCGCCGACCTGCACGGGACCGGCATCCACGTCGCGCTGGTCGTGCCCGGCGAGGTGCGCTCGCCGTATTTCGAGCACAACCCCGGCAGCCACGAGCGCCTCCCGCGCATCGCCACCAGGCTCTACCGCACCCTCGAGGTCGAGGAGGTTGCCGCCATGATCGTTCGCACCGTGGAGCGCGACAGGCGCCAGGTCGTCGCGCCGCCGCTCCTGCGGGCGACGCTGGCGTTCCATCGCATCCTGCCGCGACCGGTGGAGTGGCTGGTGGCGTCCTCCGGCGCGCGCCGCCCGCCGCGTGGGTGAGCGTCCTGCGCGGGGCAACTCAACGGCGGTCCGGTCCGGTGACATCGCCGGCGCTCGACAGCGCCTGCAGGCGCGACGCGTCGAGCAGGGTGGCCACCGGGCCGTCGACGGCGACGACGCCCTCCACCTCGAGCTTGCGGAAGGTCCGCGACAGCACCTCGGGCGCAGTGCCGCACAGCGCCGCGATCAGGTGCTTGGGGTCCTCGAGACGGACCTGCGTCCCGCGCATCGCCGGCAGGCCCGAGCGCACGAACACCGACCACAGGTAGGCCGCGACCCGCTCCTCGACGCTGTGCAGCGACAGCCCCTCGACCAGGTCGACGAGGCGGCGCAGCCAGAACGACATCGATGCCAGCAGGGCGAGCGCCACCTGCGGGCGCCGCGACAGCAGGTCGACCAGGCTGTCACGCGGCACCGTCGCGAGCTGGCCCGCGACCACCGCCTGGGCGGCGGCCGGGAAGATTCCGGGGCCGAACACCGCGGCCTCAGCGAACGACGCCGGAGCCCGCACCAGGTGGAGCATCTGCTCGCGGCCGTCGGGTGCAATCCGGTACAGCTTGACCTGCCCGGCCAGGAGGATCGGCAGAAAGCGGGCGATGTCGCCCTCGCCGAACACGAGCTCACCCTTGGCGAGGGAACGGGCGGTGCACAGCGGCACGATCTCAGCGAACAGCGGCGCCGGCAGGGTGGCGAGCAGCGGCACGAGCCGCAGCGCTGCCGAGAGGTCGTCCGGGCTCACCGGCACATTCTGCCAGAAACGGCGGCCCTCCCCGAGAAGGGGCTCGGAAACAACAGGACATTTCGCCGCCGCTCCGGTCCTTGCCGTGCTCGTTTCGGGAGGTCGGTGGCGCCGTGCCCGCGGCCAAGGAGCTTGACGGACGTCATGGCGACCCTGAACATGGAGGGCAACAGTGAGGTGGGAGGCTGGGAATGGGCGAGATCGAGAACCGTGCCCCCGTCACGCGCAAGACCTTCATCAACTGGCTGCTGGGAACGTCGCTGGGGGCGACGGCGATGGCAGCGTTGTACCCCGTGTTCCGCTTTGTCATCCCACCCGAGGTCGCCGAGGCGCCGGTCAACCGGGTGCTCGCCGGCAGGCTCTCCGAGCTCGCGCCCAACACCGGCAGGATCTTCCGTTTCGGCGCCAAGCCCGGGCTGGTTGTCCGTACGGCGACCGGCGACGTGCTCGCCTTCTCCGCCGTGTGCACCCATCTCGCCTGCACGGTGCAGTACCGCCCCGAGTTCCAGCACATCTGGTGCGCCTGCCACAACGGCCACTACGACCTGCAGGGCAAGAACATCCAGGGGCCGCCGCCGCGCCCCCTCGAGACGTACAAGGTCGATATCGCCGGCGACGACGTCTACGTCACGAAAGGGGCGTGAGCCATGGCGATTGGCGACCGGCTCTGGAAGGCCCTCGACGAGCGCTACCAGCTTGCGCCGCTGGTCGAGTTCGCCACTCACAAGGAGGTGCCGCAGCACCGGCACTCGTGGGCCTACTACTTCGGCGGCTTGACGCTGTTCTTCCTCGGGATCCAGATCGTCACCGGCATCCTGCTGCTCCTGTACTACCGGCCGACCGCCGAGGCGGCGTTCGAGAGCGTGCAGTTCATCGTCACCCGCGTGCCGTTCGGCTGGCTGATCCGCTCGATCCACTCGTGGTCGGCCAACCTGATGATCCTGGCGGCGTTCCTGCACATGTTCTCGGTCTACCTGCTGGGCGCCTATGGCAAACCGCGCGAGCTCACCTGGTGGAGCGGCATCGCACTGCTCGGCCTCGCGATGGGGTTCGGCTTCTCCGGGTACCTGCTGCCGTGGAACGAGCTGTCGTTCTTCGCCACGCGCATCGGCACCGACATGGTCAGCAAGGTGCCGCTGGCCGGCCACTGGCTGCTGATCCTGCTGCGTGGCGGCGAGGAGGTCACCGGGGCGACGCTGACCCGCTTCTTCGGCGTCCACGTCGCGGTGCTGCCGATGATCACGACTGCACTGCTCGGCCTCCACCTGGCGCTCATCCAGCGCCAGGGGATGCACGTCCCGGAGCGACTCGCCGGCGAGGCCGAGAAGCGCAAGCCGCTGCACTTCGTGCCGAACTTCGTGCTGCGCGAGGCGGTGGTGTGGTTGCTCGGCCTCGCCGCGCTGGCCGCGCTGGCGGCGTTCCTCCCGTGGGAGCTGGGAAGCAAGGCCGACCCGTTCACCTCGGCGCCGGCGGGGATCAAGCCGGAGTGGTACTTCCTGTTCATGTTCGAGACGCTCAAACTGCTGCCGGCCCACGTCTTCGGCATCGAGGGCGAGCTCGTCGGGCTGGCCGGCTT
This sequence comes from uncultured Acidobacteriota bacterium, assembly GCA_963725705.1. Lineage (GTDB taxonomy): Bacteria > Acidobacteriota > Thermoanaerobaculia > Thermoanaerobaculales > Thermoanaerobaculaceae > CAVRZJ01. The sequence continues at coordinate 631,104 of CAVRZJ010000007.1, forward strand.
CTCGCTCGCCGGCCTCGTCTGGGTGCTCGTCCCGGTGCTCGATCGCGGCAGTGCCCACGGCCGGCGGTCGCGCTTCTTCCTCGCCCTCGGCTGGTTTGCCCTCGCCTACCTCGTTCTCTTCACGGTGCTGTCATTGATCGGGGTGTTCAAATGAGGCGTTCCCTCCTCCTCCTGTGCTTCTTCGTCCCTGCCGTCATCGTTGCGGCGCCGCCATCCGGAAAGGCCGTCGGCGCCCCCGGGAAGCACGCCATCGACACCTGTACGGCGTGCCATCGCGGCCTCGCCGAGCCCCGCCTGAAAGTGCCGGCGGCGGTCGCCGACACCGACGCCGACATCCACCACGCTCAGGGGATCACCTGCGCCGGCTGCCACGGCGGCGACCCGACCTCCTCCGACAAGGCCGTCGCCATGGACCCCAAGCGAGGTTTCGTGGGTAAGTTCGCGCGCGCCGCGATCCCCGAGATGTGCGGCTCCTGCCACTCCGACGCCACCTTCATGCTGCGCTACGCGCCGAACATCCCCACCGACCAGCTCGCCCAGTACCGCACCTCGAAGCACGGCATGGCGCTGGTCAAGGGCGACGGCAACGTCGCCGTGTGCAGCTCGTGCCACGGCGCCCACGGGATCCTGCCGCCGTCCGACGCCCGCTCCCCGGTCTATCCGACCCACGTGGTCGAAACCTGCGGCTCCTGTCACGGCAACGCCGCGCTGATGGCGCGCTACGGCATCAAGGGCACGGAGCTCGCGGACTACAAGAGGTCGGTCCATTACGCCGCCCTCGTCGAGAAGAACGACCTCTCCGCGCCAACCTGCAACAAGTGCCACGGTGCCCACGGCGCCACGCCTCCGGGCGTGTCGTCCGTCTCCAACGTGTGCGGCACCTGCCATGTCACCCAGCGCGAGCGCTTCGACGTGTCGCCGCACAAGGACGCGTTTGCGGCGCTCGAGCAGCCGGCGTGCGAGAGCTGCCATTCGAACCACGCCATCGTCCACCCGGGCGACAACCTCATCGGCGTCGGCACGGGCCAGGTTTGTGGCGAGTGCCACAGCGCCGGCGATGCGGGCGCCACGGTGGCGGCTGCGGTGTCGGGCGAGCTGGCGCACATGCATGAGCGGGTCATCGCGGTCGAGGCCCGGGTCAAGAAGGCCGAGCGGGCCGGCATGCTGATGGACGACGCGCAGGTGAAGCTCGAGGAGGCGCGTCAGGGGGTGGTGCTCGCGCAGGTCGAGATCCACTCGGTCGACCCGAAGCGCGTCGCGACGCAGACCAGTCAGGTGCTCGACGCCGCCGGCGTCGCCGACACGCTGGCCGCCGGTGCCGAGGCGGAGATCCGCTTCCGCCGGACGGGCCTGTTCATCTCGCTCGGCGTCATCGCCCTGGCGATGGTCGCCTTGATCTTCAAGATCCGGACCATGGAGCGCGGCGCCTGAGAAGAGCCTCTCTGGGGCGGCGTCCGCCGGCACCACCGGTGCTCTGCGAACCACGAATCACGAACCACGCGCCCCGGTCGTCCGGCGGCGGTACTGCGCCGGGGTGAGACCGACCACCGCCTTGAACTGGCGGGCGAAGGCGCTCTGGTCGCAGTAGCCGCAGGCGACGGCGATCCCGGCGATGGGCTCGTTGCCCGCGGCGAGGCGGCGGCGGGCAGCGTCGATGCGGGTCTTGATGACGAGCTGCGCCGGGGTGATGCCGAACAGCGTCTTGATGCGGCGCCCGAGCTGGTACTCCGACAGGTGCGCGAGCGCGGCCAGCTCCTCGACCTTGAGCGGCTGTGCGAGCTCCTCGTGAACGCGGCGCAGCACGGCAGCGACCTCGGCCAGAGAATCGCCTCCCGTGGCGGGTGCATGGACGTCGCGCGACGTCCCGACCAACCCGGTCACGACACCCGCGGCATCGCGCACCGGCAGCTTGGCGGTGATGCACCACCCTTCGCTGCGGTTCGGGTACAGGTGCAGCTCCAGGAGGTCCTCGAGCGGCTGACCGCTGCGGATCACCGCGAGGTCTTGGTCGAGATAGCGGCGGCCGAGCGGCGCGGGGAAGAGGTCGACGGCGGTGCGCGAGAGCACCTCCTCGCGCCGGGTCAGGCCGAGGCGTCGCACCAGCGTCTCGTTCACCTGCAGGTAGCGGCCGTCGCGGTCCTTGGCGAAGAACACCACGTCCGGGAGCCGGTCGAACAGCTCCACGACGGCCGCGGATGCGGCCAGGCTCAGATCGGGCGCCACCGCCAACGCTGCAGTCTCCGCGCCGCGCTCCGGTGTGCGAAACCTCAAGCCGGCGCTCGTCCATCGTACAAGACGGCGGCGCTCCCGCGCCGTACCGTGAGCAGCGAGGACGGGAGGGCGTCTCGCGGTGTCCGACGGCGTGGTGACGGGGGTGGTGTTCAACATCCAGCGGGCCTCGTTCCACGATGGCCCAGGGGTGCGAACCACCGTTTTCCTCAAGGGCTGCCCGCTGTCGTGCCCGTGGTGCCACAACCCCGAGAGCCTGTCCCGCGCGCCGGAGGTGCTCGTCGACCCGGCGCGCTGCCTGTCGTGCGGCGGCTGCAGCGATGTCTGTCCCCGCCCGGCCGGGCCGCTTCCCGCCGGCGCCCGGCTCGGCGCCGGCGGCTGCCTGGCCTGCCGCGCCTGCGCCGACGTCTGCCCGACTGGCGCCCGGCAGGTCGTCGGGAGCGAGCGGCGTGTCGACGAGGTGCTCGCCGAGGTGCAGCGCGACCGGCTCGCCTACGACACCTCTGGCGGCGGCGTGACGTTCTCGGGCGGCGAGCCGCTGCTGCAGGCGGAGTTCCTGCTCGCCTGCCTGGATGCCTGTCGGCGCGGGGGGATCCGGACCGCCGTCGACACCTGCGGCTTCGCCCACCGCGACACCGTGCTCGCCGTCGCCGCCGCCACCGACCTGCTGCTGTGGGACGTCAAGCACCTCGACGCGGCGCGCCACCGCGAGATCACCGGCGCGCCGCTGGCGCCGATCCTCGCCAACCTCGCCGCCGCGGCCGCGGTCGGGGTGCCGATCTGGCTGCGCGTGCCGGTGGTCCCCGGCCGCAACGACGAGCCGGCGAACCTGGCAGCGGTGGCCCGGCTCGCCGCCGCGACGCCCAACGTTCGGCGGGTGAGCCTGCTTCCGTACCACCGCACCGGCGCGGGCAAGCTCGGCCGCCTCGGCCGCAGCGATGACATGGCTGCCGTGTCGGTGCCGACTGCATCGCACATGCGCGGCCTTGCGGCACTGCTGGCGCCCGCCGGCATCGAGACGAGAATCGGAGGTTGAGATGAACGAGCGCACCGCGCGCCTGCGGCAGGAGAGCCTCGACGCCGTGCCGACCATCTCGGCCGAGCGCGCCGAGCTGTTGACCGAGTTCTACCAGGCCAACCTCGGCCGCTGGTCGGTCCCGGTGACGCGCGCGCGCTCGCTCCTCGATCTGTGCGAGCGCAAGACGATCTGGATCGGCGACGGCGAGCTGATCGTCGGCGAGCGCGGGCCGCGCCCCAAGGTCGTGCCGACCTACCCCGAGCTGACCTGCCACTCGCTGGAGGACCTGCGGATCCTCGACTCGCGGCCGCTCACCTGGTACCGGGTGCCGCCGGAGTGCCTCGCGGCGTACGAGCGCACGCGTGATCCCGTACTGGCGCGGCCGCTCGCTGCGCGACCGCATGATGCCGCTGCTGCCATCCGAGTGGCACGCGGCCTACGAGGCCGGCGTCTTCACCGAGTTCATGGAGCAGCGCGCCCCGGGCCACACCGTGCTCGACGACAAGATCTATGGCAAGGGGATGCTCGGCTTCAAGGCCGACATCGCCCGCGCGCTGGCCGCCCTCGACTACGAGCAGACCCGCAGGCGCTCGACCGCCGCGAGCAACTCGCCGCCATGGACATCGCCTGCGACGCGCTGATCGTCTTCGCCGAGCGCCACGCCGCGCTCGCCGATCGGATGGCCGCCGAGACCGCGGACGCGACGCGGCGCGCCGAGCTCGAGCACATCGCCGCCGTGTGCCGCCGGGTGCCGGCGCACCCCCCGCGCGATCTTCCACGAGGCGCTGCAGCACTACTGGTTCTGCCACCTCGCGGTGATCACCGAGCTCAACGGCTGGGACTCGTTCTGCCCCGGCCACCTCGACCAGCACCTGCTGCCGTTCTACCGTCGCGGCCTCGCCGACGGCACCCTCAGCGAGGCGGCCGCTCGCGAGCTCGTCGAGTGCTTCTTCGTCAAGTTCAACAACCACCCGGCGCCGCCCAAGGTCGGCGTGACGGCGGCAGAGAGCGGCACCTGGACCGACTTCGCCAACATCAACCTGGGCGGGCTGCTCGCCGACGGCGGCGACGGCGCCAACGAGGTCACCCACCTGCTGCTCGACGTCGTCGACGAGATGCACCTGCTGCAGCCGTCGTCCAACGTGCAGGTGTCGCGCAAGACCCCGGACGCGGTGCTCGCGCACGCGCTCAGGGTGATCCGCAACGGCTACGGGTTCCCGTCGCTGTTCAACGCCGACGCGGTGGTCGCGGAGCAGCTCCGCCAGGGCAAGACGCTCGAGGACGCGCGCGCCGGCGGCTGCTCGGGGTGCGTCGAGGTGGGCGCCTTCGGCAAGGAGGCGTACATCCTCACCGGCTACTTCAACCTGGTGAAGGTGCTCGAGCTCGCCATGAACGACGGCGTCGACCCGCGTACCGGCGCTCGCCTCGGGCCGGCCACCGGGGGTGCGGCGATGCTCGCCACGTTCGACGATGTCTTCCGCGCTTTCGAGGTCCAGCTCCGCCACCTCGTCGACGTCAAGATCCGCGGCAATCAGCTCATCGAGCGGCTGTACGCCACCGAGATGCCGGCGCCGTTCCTGTCGGTGCTCACCGACGACTGCATCGCCCGCGGCCGCGACTACAACGCCGGCGGCGCCCGCTACAACAACACGTTCATCCAGGCGGTGGGGATCGGCACGATCACCGACTCGCTGGCGGCGATCAGGAAGCTCGTCTTCGAGGACGGCGCCATCACCCTCGCCGCGCTGCGTCGACGCGCTCGCCGCGGACTTCGCCGGCGACGAGGCGCTGCGCGCCCGCCTGGTCAACCGCATGCCGAAGTACGGCAACGACGACGATGCCGCCGACGGCATCATGGTGCGCGTCTTCCGCGCCGCCTTCGCCGCCATCGACGGCCGTCCCGACACCAAGGGCGGCGCCTACCGGCTCGAGATGCTGCCGACCACCAGCCACGTCTACTTCGGCTCGGTGTGCGGCGCCACGCCCGACGGCCGCCACGCCGGGATGCCGCTGTCGGAAGGGATCTCGCCGGTGCAGGGCGCCGACCGCCGCGGCCCGACCGCGGTGTTCGCCTCGGCCGCCAAGATGGACCACGTCAAGACCGGCGGCACCCTGCTCAACATGAAGCTCTCCCCCGATCTGCTCGCCGGCGACGAGGGCATCGAGCGCCTCGCCGCTCTCGTGCGTACCTACTTCAAGGCCGACGGCCACCACGTGCAGTTCAACGTCGTCACCGCCGAGACTCTTCGCGCCGCGCAAGCAGACCCCGACGCCCACCGCGGCCTGATCGTCCGCGTCGCCGGCTACTCCGACTACTTCTGTGACCTGTCGACGGCGCTGCAGGACGAGATAGTCGCCCGGACGGAGCACGGCGAAATCTGAAGAGCGTGCACCGTGGACCGTGGACCGTGGACCGATCCCCCACCCACCCAACGACCAGAATCACGGCTTGGCCGGGGACTCGAGGAGCAGCCACCAGGTGGCGACCGGCGCCGGGCGGGGGATGGGCAGCGGAGACGGCGCGGAGGCCGAGCGGGCGGGCCAGGCGGGTCAGCGATGCTGGCGTGGTCGGCAGGAAGGTGGCGCGCTCGAGCGGCGCCTCCTCACCCGGGGCGACGATGCCGGCGAGCATGCGGATCCGAGGGCCGCGGCGCTCGAAGGCGCGCACGTGGACGCGGCCGTCGGCGAGGCGGCGGGTGCGCACGATTGGGCCCGCTGCCACGATCGCGGCGGCGTCCTCGCCCTGCAGCAGCAGCGCCCCGCCCGGGCGGAGCACGGCGGCGAGGGCGGCCACCGCCTGCCGCTGCGCGGCGCGCGACGGCAGCAGCGAGATCGTGTTGCCGAGGCAGATGACGGCGTCGGCGTGCGCGGCCAGAGGCGGCGCGAGCAGGTCGCCGACGGCGACGCCGCGGCGCTCGCCGGCGAGCAGCGACGACAGCGAGAAGTCGAACCCCGTGACGGCGATGTCGAGCGAGCGCAACAGCGTGACGTGGAACCCGGCGCCGCAGCCGGCGTCCACGACGGCGCTCCAGCCGAGCGCGGTCGCGAGCCCCTGCCAGAACGGCAGCTCGCGCCGGTGGCGCTCCTCGGTGGGCAGCGCCGCGGCGCCGCGCGACCAGCGATCCCGCTCGTCCATGAGGTCGATTATCGCCGGTTGCGGCGGGCGATCAAGGTGCGCCGTGCGACGGGACGGTCCGCGTCGGCGCCGCCGCGCTCGCGGACGCTGCGAGGCCGCCAACGTGGGTGTACAGCGGCGAGTCGACGTGCGGCAGACGGGCGGCGTACTCCGCCTCGCTGACGCTGCCCCGCCAGTGGCCGGTGATGCGAAACGCCAACGTCACACCCAGGTAGACGGCGAGCGCCAGCGTCACCGCGGCGGCCGGCCGCAGCAGCGGCAACCGCCGCCGCGCCGCAGCGCGCACCGGCCGCACCGCCAGGCAGTCGCGGATCGGGCAGGCCGCCACGCAGTCCTGGCATGAGGTGCACTCGACCGAGGCGACGCGCGTCATCGCGTGGACCGGCAGCCGCGCCGGGCACACCTTCGTGCACTTGCGGCAGTCGGTGCAGGTGGCCGGGTCGCGCGTCACCTTGAGCGGCGACAGGAGCCCGACGATCCCGAGCAGCGCGCCGTACGGGCACAGGTAGCGGCACCACAGGTCGCGGACCAGCAGCGAGCCGACTACCAGCACGCCCAGCACGGCGATCGTCACCCGCGAGGCGGTGGCGAAGAACAGCCCCATCTTGACGTCCGCGACCCTGTTGTACGGGCTGTCGAGGAACGCCCGCACGGCGGGGACGTCCATCGCCACCCACGTCGCCCAGACGAAGAAGGCGAGCAGCACGTACTTCAGCGCGCGCAAAGGGACGTCGAGCCAGCGCGGCGGCTGCCAGGTGCGGCCGAGCAGCCGCTGGCCAAGCCGACCGAGCCACTCCGAGAGGGCGCCGACCGGGCACAGGTGCGAGCAGAACGACTTGGCGACCACCGCGCTCATCGTGATGACCCCGAGCAGGATCGCCAGCGCAGCCGGGTGCACGGGGTGGACCCCCTGGCCGGCCAGCCACAGCCGCAGCGACATCAGCGCGGAGATCGGCAGGAACCCCTCGACCCCGGCGGGCCGCGGCACCGCCGTCGCCCTGCCGCCGAGGTGCGCCGCCGCCCACAGGTAGAACTGGACGCCGATGACGACGACGAGCACGGCGAATGCCGCCTGCAGCGCGCTGCGCTCGCGGATCACCGGCCACCGCCCTCTCGCCGCCACGCCCACCTCCCGCCGCCACCATAGCGCCGGCGCCGGGCGGCGCCTTGATTGCGGTCAAGGGGGACGTCACGACTCGTGCAGCCGGGGTCGCAGTGACGCGGCACGCCCGCGCGCAGCGGAACGATCGCTCGCTCGGTTCACGCTGGCGTTGCGCCCGGTGCGGCGTCAGGCTCGCGCAGTCGCGGCAGGCGCTGCTCGAGGCGCCCACGCATGCTCTCCAGCCACGGCGGCAACTGGAGGGTCGCGCCGAGGTCGGCTACCGCCTCGTCGACGGCGAACCCCGGTGGGTCCGTGGCGATCTCGATCACCACCCCTCCCGGCTCGCGAAAATACACCGAGCGAAAGTAGTTGCGGTCCTTGATCGGGCTGACGTGGAGGCCGGCGTCGACGAGCGCCGCGCGCCACTGCTGCAGAGCGTCGTCGCCGGCGGCGCGAAACGCCACGTGGTGAACGGTGCCGGCCGCCACCAGCCCGGGCACGCCGACCGGGTCGGCGACGACGTCGACGACCGCGGCCTTCGCACCGGCGGGAGCGATGAACCGCTGCCGCCCGGCCGCGGCGCCGAAGGAGCGGTAGCCGAGCGTGGCGGTCAGCACCCGAGCGGAGGGCGCGGCCTCGCGCACGGACAGCGTGACCGAGTGAAGGCCGGTGATCGCGGTCTCGCCCGCTCCGGCCGCGTCCTCGTCGCCGGCGGCGATCAGCTCGAGTGCCGCGCCGTCGGAGTCGGCGAATGCCAGCACCTCGGTACCGAAGCGGTTCGGCAGGGCCGTGAACTCCACCCCGAACGCCGCGAACCGGTCCATCCAGTAGCCGAGGCTTCCCGGCGGCACTGCCAACGCCAACGCCGCCGCCTGTCCCGTGCCGCGGCGCCCGTGGCCTCCCCCCGGCGACGCGAAGACCGACACGATCGTCCCGGGGCTTCCAGCGGCGTCCGCGAAGTAGAGGTGGTAGCTGCCCGGGTCGTCGAAGTTGACGGTGCGCTTGACGAGACGCAAGCCGAGGACGCCGGCGTAGAAGTCGACGCTTTCCTGCGGCCTGCCGGCGATCACGGTCACGTGGTGCAGGCCGACGGTGGCTGGGCGAACGTTCGTGATGACGCCTGGTCCTCGACTGCTCATGGCACGCTCGCGGAAGCGTTTCGCCCGCAGCCGCTCTGGCGGGGCCTCGCGCGCCGTTCGGCGGTCGTCTCCATCCCGGTCAACAACGAGGCGCCGTCTCGTGGCGATTCCCGACTTGACTCCTCGGTGACGGGAGTCAAGATTGGCACCGTGGGTGTGACGGCTTCCCGGATCGTCCTGATGGCTGCCGGCGCGGTTCTCGCGGCCGTCGCCGCGGTCCGGGCGGCGGCGGAGGAGGCCGTGGTCGTGCACACCGCGATCGGGGTGGAGTACGCACAGCCCGGCATGGCGGCGACATTGGCCGGCACCGGAGCACCGGCGGTCAAGTATTTTCCCGACGCCTACGCCTGGGGGAAGATGCAACCTTCGCCGGGAGCCGCGATCAACTTCGCCGTGACCGATGGCTACGTGCGCGAGTACCAGGCGGCCGGCTTTTCGGAGCTGGTGATGGCGCTCAACCCGCAGTGCTCGTGGGGATCGCGCGGCGGCAACGACCTGTCGCCTAAGCCGGAGTACCTCGATGCGTACGGCCAGTGGGTGGCGGCGCTGGTCGAGCGCTACGACGGCGACGGCGTCACTGACATGCCCGGCCTGATGCGGGCCGTGCGCACCTACGAGATCGGCACCGAGTTTTCCACCTACGAGCCCGAGCCGGTGGCCAACTACCTCGGAATGCTCGAGCGCGCCCACCAGACCGCGCATGCGGCGTACGCCGGGGTGCGCATCGCGCACTGCGCATTCCTCACCACCACCGCGTTCAGGAACGATCCGACACCCGGCCAATACGAGGCGGCGTTCGCCGCGGTCGACCGGCGCATCATGTATCACTCCCTGCAGGACATGCGTGCCGTGCTCGACCACCCCGAGCTGTTCGAGCTCGTCAACGCGCACTCGATCGGCGACCCCGACGAGATTGCGGCCATCGCCGCCTGGCTGCGCTGGGAAATGGCACAGCGCGGCTACCAGCGACCAATCATCATCTCGGACACGTCGACCACGCCGCTCATCGCCTGGGGACCGGCGACGCTGTGCACCGGCCTGCCCGCCCAGCTCGGCCTCATCGTCCCCCCCGCCATCGAGGCCGATCGCTGCCGGCTGGCCGCCTACTTCACGTCGCTGGTGGCGGGAAACGCCGCGACCGTGCGATGGACTCAGGCGTTCGCGGCCGCCGATCTTGTCGAGAAGGTAGTGATCGCCACCGAGCAGGACATCGAGCTGATCGACACCTGGTCGACCGAGGACATCTGGTTTCTCAAGCTGCCGCTGTTCGGGGCCGGGGCGGGAACGGCGGCGTGGGCCGGCATGGCCGAGTGGAACGCCAACCCGTTCACCGAGCAGCGCACGTGGATCAGTCGCCGACCGGCGCTGGTCGCCCTCGAGCAGGTCGTTCGCCACCTCAGCGCCGCCGAGACGATCATGCGCCTGCCGCACCCCGACTCCCGGGTGCGTCTCTTTCAGCTCGACGGCCCTGGCGCCCGAGGCTGGGTCGGTTGGCTGGCCGCGGTGCCAGTCGTCCTGCCGGGCGACCCCGTGCCGATGGTCGAGGTCACCGTGGAGGCCCCCGCCGCCCCAGTCGTCGCCGAGCGGGTCGCCGGAAGCGGCCAGCCGGGGTGCATCTACCTGTCGCTCGTCCCGGGGGCGATGGCCGTGCAGCTCACCCCGGCGCCGCTGTTCGTCACCGCGGGCTCCGAGACGCGGTGCACGCCGCATCCGCGCCGGCGCCTGAGTTCACGCTAGCTCCTTTTCGTTCCCTTGCCTTGACCGGTCGGCTCCCTCTGCTTTCGGGCGGGTGGGGGATCGGTCCCCGGTGCCCGGTATCCGGTCCCCTGCTTCTACAGCTTCGCTGCGATCGCCTTCGCCATGTCGATCGTCGACGCCGGGCCGCCCATGTCGTAAGTGCGGACCTTCCCCTCGGCGATCACCGCCGCGACCGCCTTCTCGAGCCGCTCGCCCAGCGCCTTCTCGCCCAGCCAGTCGAGCATCATCTTGGCGGCGAGGATCGTCGCGATCGGGTTGACCTTGTACTGCCCGGCGTACTTCGGCGCGGACCCGTGCGTGGGCTCGAACACCGCCAGCTTCTCGCCGATGTTGCCGGAGCAGCCGAAGCCGAGCCCGCCGACCATCTGCGCGCAGAGGTCCGAGACGATGTCGCCGAACAGGTTGGTGGCGACCAGGACACCGTACTTCTCGGGGTTCTTGAGCAGCCACATGGTGATCGCGTCGACGTTGGCGTCGTCCCAGGCGATCCCGGGGTACTCCTTCGCGACCTTCTTGCCGGTCTCGAGGAAGAGCCCCTCGGTGGCGCGCACCACGTTCGCCTTGTGGATGATCGTCACCTTCGGGTAGCCGTGCAGCTTGGCGTACTCGAACGCCGACCGGATGATTCGCTCGCACCCCTTGCGCGTGTTGATCTTGCAGGTGATCGCGTAGTCCTCGAGCGGCACCTCGGCGAACGGCGCGAACGGCTTGGAGATCTCCTTGAGCGTGTCGCGCAGCTTCGCGTCCATCGGGTTGAACTCGACCCCGGAGTAGAGCCCCTCGGTGTTCTCGCGGAACACCACGAGGTCGATCCCCTCCTTGTAGTTGAGCGGGTTGCCCGGGTACGCCTTGCACGGGCGCAGGCAGATGTAGAGGTCGAACTGCTGGCGCATGCGGACGATCGGCGAGCGGTAGACGAGCCTCTTCGGCTGCAGCTCGGGAACCAGCTCGGCCTGCGCCTCCTTGACCGGCTTGGAGGTGATCGCGCCGAACATCGCGGCGTCGACGCTCTTCAACAGGTCGACGGTGCGCGCCGGCAGGGCGTCGCCCTCGCGGCACCAGAACTCCCAGCCGATGTCGCCGTGAACGTAGGTGGCGTCGAACGACAGGGCGTCGAGCACCAGGCGCGTCGCCTCCATGCAGTCGTTGCCGATGCCGTCTCCGGGCAGCCAGGCGATGCGGTAGTTGGGCATTGTGCGAACCTCCTCCGTGTTTTCGTGTGGGGCGCGCGCTCCGCGCGCGCATGCCGGCGCGGAGCGCCGGCCCCACATCGTATCAGCGATCGGTCAGCGCACGCGGCGGCGGGCCGTCGTACTCGGCGGCGGCCTGATCGATGCGGCGCATCGGCTTCTCGCGCGAGAGCTCCTCGGCGACGTGGGCCATCCAACCGGCGGTCCGCGCGAGGATGAAGAACCCGTTGGCGAGCTCGCTGGCGAAGCCGAGGTCGGCGAGCACGGCGGCGATCGCGCCGTCGACGTTGAGCGGCAGCTTCTTGCCGCCCGTCGCCAGCTCGGCGGCAATCGCCTCGGCGACGGCAATGTGCGGACCGGCGACGCCGGCGTCGCGCACGAGCGTCAGCAGCCGGCCCGTCCGCGGGTCGTCGGTGTGGACGCGGTGCCCCCACCCGGGCAGACGGCGTCCGGCGGCCTTCTCCTCGCCGATCAGCGCGGCCGCGACGGCGGCCGCAGTGTCGCCGGCGGCGACGCGCGCCGCGCCGCGGGCGAGCAGCTTCATGCAGTCCTCGACGGCGCCGCCGTGGTGGCGGTTGACCGCCAGCGCGCCGGCGGCGATGCAGGCGTTCAGGGGCGCGCCGGTGGTGGCGGCGTTGCGCACCGCGAGCGCCGACGGTGGCGTGACGCCGTGGTCGATCGAGGCGACGATGATCGCCTCCATCACCCGGCCGACCGCCTCGCCTGGCAGCTCGCCGCGCAGGATCAGATACATCGCCTCGCCGAACGAGACGTGCCCCATCATCTCGTCGATGCGGTAGCCGCGCACCCGGATCTCGTTGGGTGCGATCGAAGTGACCGCGGTCTTCCAGGCGTTCTCGACCATGCTCAACCCTCCAGGACGCGGGTCACCGCGCCCGGCAGCTCGTCGAACCGTTCCACCACCACGGCGCCGGCGTCGCGCAGCGCCTCGACCTTGCACTCGTAGGAGCCGCGGCGGCCCTCGACGATGGCGCCGGCGTGCGAGAAGCGCAGTCCCGGGTCGCGGACCGCCCGCCGATGAAGGCCACCACGGGCTTGGTGACCTCTCGTGGACCAGGTCGGCGACGCGCTCCTCCTGCGAGCTGCCGATCTCGCCGAACAGGACGATGCAGGTGGTCTCCGGGTCGTTCTGGAATCGCGCACCACGTCGGCAGCGCAGGCCGATGATGGCGTCGCCGCCCACGTGCACCGCGTCGAAGGCCGATGCCGGCGCGCGCAGGTAGTAGCCGGTGGACGAGGTCATGCCGCCGGAGCGCGAGACGACGCCGACGGGGCCCGGCCTGAACCAGTCCCGGGCGTACTCGGCGCGGCCGCCGATCATGCCCAGCACGGCCTTGCCGACCGAAGACGCCCAGGGTGTTGGGACCGACGAAGTCGACGCCGGCGCGACTCGGCGAAGCGGCCACCGTCGATGACGTCCCACAGCGGCACGCGGTCGGCCACCAGCACCACCAGCGTGACGCCGGCGTCCATGGCCTCCAGGGCGGCGTTCTTGACCAGCGGCGCGGGCACGAAGATCACGCTGACGTCAAGCGGCCGTGCGCCGCGCCAGCGCCTGCCACGGAGTCGAAGACCGGGATGCCCTGGACCGACTGCCGCCGCTCTTCGGGGGTGACGCCGGCCACCACCTTGGTGCCGTAGTCGCGCATGAGCAGGGCGCGCGCCGTGCCCTCGCGGCCGGTGATGCCCTGGACCACGACCCGGGTGTTCTCGTCCACTAGAATGGCCATGGCGACATCAATCCCCCGCCCCAGCGGTCGCTGCCCGGCAGCGGCAGGCGAACGCGCCCGCCGCCGGCGCCCAAGACGCAGTCCATCTCGCACGCCAGGCACTCGGTGCAGCGCCCTTGGCTGCGCTTCCTCGGGTGACGTTGAGCACCGGCAGGCCGGCCTCGGCGAGCTGCGAGGATCCGAGGCAGGCAGGCGGTCACGCAGGCCTGACTGGCCAGCGACGCGCAGACAGCGTGGTCGTAGATGACCACAGCCGGTCGGGGTGGCGAAGTGTAGGGGCCGTTAGGCGGAGCGGGCGGCTCGCGGACGCGGCGGCCGGGGACGGCGGCAACGGAGGACCCCGCGATCGAGCTCGTTGAGGCGGGCGGCGCAGACGTCCACGGCTGTCCTTGCCGTAGCACTCCCGGCACGCCAGCTCCCGGCGTAGCTGGTCAGGATCTCGATCGCCATCTCCTCGCCGTTGCCGCCGAAGCGCATCACGGCCGGGACGGCCAGGCGGGTCTCGCGGAAGGCCTTGACCAGGCCGCGGGCCGAGTGGAACTGCTCCTGCCAGGCGACGCCCGACCCGGCGCCGAAGTAGCCGCGACGCCGGGCTGCGAGAGGATGATGCGCGCGGCGCGGTAGACCTTGGAGGCCGGCGGGTTGCCGCTGGTGTCGCAGAAGTTGGCGACGTTGAAGCCGCGCGCGGGAGAGGGCGTCCATGGCCATCATCGCGCCGCCGCCGCCGGCGCCGTGGAAGCCACCCAGGCCGTTCGCCGCGTGCGCGAACCCGTCACGCAGCTGCGAGTGAAGTAGAAGGTGCCGCGGTAGTCGCGGGACTCTACCAGCCAGGCGACCCTCTCCAGCGGGGTGGGCGCGTGGCTGAACTCGCGGGCGACCTCGATGCCCAGCTCCGGGTGGCGGAAGATGGCGTTGTCGTCCACGGCGAAGCGGCCGTCCAGGGCGACCACCTTGCCGTCGGCCAGGACGACCAGGGGGTTGATCTCGGCGGCGCGGGCCTCCACGTGCGGGCAACGCTCCGACAGCCGCGCCGGACGTTGGCCAGGTTCTCCGCCTCCTCCGCCGGCACGCCGATCCGCCGCCAGAGCTCCGGGCCACGTGCTCGGCGAGGGCGCGTCACGGCATCGAGCGGCAGCTCGGCAACGGCTTCCGGGTGCTCGCGCGCCATCTCCTCGATCCCCGTGCCTCCCTTGCTCGAGACGAGCAGCACCGGACAGCGCCGCCGGTCGTCGAGGATGAGGCTGGCGAAGCGCTCGCCGGCGATCGCCAGGCGCTCCTCGACCAGCACCTCGCTGACCGGGAAATCGCCTGACCGTGCGGCCGAGGATGGCGACCCGCGGTGCGCTCCGCCTCGACGGCGATCGGCGGCGAAGGCGAATCAGGCCCTGCCCGGCCCGGCCGGTCGTCCACGCCAGCCCCTTGACGACCACCGCACCGCCGAGCCGGCGCGGCGGCTTCTCCCGCCGCCGACGCGGTGGCGGCGACCTCGCCGCGGGGCACGCCGATCCCCGCCGCTGCCAGCACCCGCTTGCCCTGTGATTCGCTGAGACGCGCCACGACGGCCCTCCCTCGGGGGTCGGCACCGGGCACGCTACGCGAACGTCACGAGGGTGTCAAGGTAGAGTCGAGACTCACCAGTCTACCGCTGCATGGCCCGGACGCAGGTAGATGGCAGCGCATGGGAGGGGCAGCGAGCGTGGCTCCGGGGTCGTGCTACTTCTACTACCCGCGACTGGTGGTGCGTCGTCGGCGTGCGCGACGACGCCAGGCGAAACGGTGCAACTTCACACCGGTCGCCTGGACGTCGCCGCTCTCCTCCGACCCGCCGCTGTACGGCATCTGCCTGTCGCCGCGCACCTACTCTCACCAACTGGTGCTCAAGACCGGCGAGTTCACTGTCAACTTCCTCCCCCACGGGCAGGCCGCCCTCGCCGCCGCGCTCGGCCACCTGTCCGGCCGCGAGATCGACAAGGTCAAGTCCCTCTCGCTCGCGCTCGATGCGTCCGAGACCGTACGCGACGCCCTCGCTGGCCGCGGCGTACGCGTCGGCCGAGTGCCTGCTCCTCGAGCGTCACCACTTCGGCGACCAGACGCTGTTCGTCGGCGACGTCCAGCTCATCCACGCCGCCAAGGACGGCTTCGACGCCGACGGTGTGATGCGGCTGGACCGGCTGTCGCCGCTGCTCTACCTCGGCGGCTCGCGCTACGTCAGCACCGACGCGGCCAGCGTCGTGAGCCAGAAGTCGAGCGCCAAGCCGTAGGAGCGGTGCCGGGCAGACTGCCGGACCCGACACCGCACGTCGACGACGCCGTTGCCCGCCCGCGGGTCACTCGTGCGACTTGGGCGCAGGAGCGGCGAGGGCAGTGGTGCCCAGCATCCCGCCGAGCCCCATCGTCTCGACGGCCGAGGAGGGCACGATCACCATGCTGCCCTTCTCCTTGATCGCCTCGTAGAGCATGTTCATGGCGCGCAGGTGCATCGCCGTGGGGTTGGTGCGGTACTGCTCGGACGCCTGCGAGAACAGGGCGGCGATCTCCGTCTCGGCGGTCGCGAGGATGATGCGCGCCTGCCGCTCGCGCTCGGCCTGGGCGCGGCGGGACATTGCGTCCTCGAGGTCGGGCGGGATGCGGACGTCACGGATCTCGACCGACTGGATCGTGATCCCCCATGGGTTGGTCTTCTCGTCGAGGATCTTCTGCAGCTCCTGACCGAGCTTCTCGCGCTCCGTGATCATCTCGGCCAGGTCATGACGCCCGATCGCCTCGCGCAGCGCGGTCTGCGACGCCAGGAAGATCGCGTCGAAGAACGATTGCACTTCGAGCACCGCCTTCTCGGCATCCCACACCAGCCAGAAGACGATGGCGTCGACGTTGACCGGCACCGTGTCGCGGGTGAGGGCGGACTCGGCGGTGACGTCGGTGGCGCGCACCCGCTGGTCGACGAGGTGCGAGATCACGTCGACCACCGGGATGATGGCGAACAGCCCGGGTCCCCGGAGGCCGCGGAAGCGCCCGAAGCGCAGGATCACCGCCTTCTCCCACTGATCCACCACCTTGATGCCGAACAGGAAGGCGAGGCCGAGCAGGATCCCCGGGAAGACGATGGCGGGCGGGATCCACTCTTCCCCAGTGGTGTTCGCCACGATGACTGTCGCCGTGACGGTCGCCGCCCAGATGAGGATCGCGGCCATCAGCGACACGCCGTTGACGTAGCGGCGCGAGTCGACGGCCTTGGTGGTCGCCGACTGCCCGACCTGCTTCTCTTCCAGCTCCTTCTGCTCTCTCGCCTTCTTCACAACCGGGATCATCGGAATCATTGTCTCCTCCTTAGCGACGGACCCAGGCGCCGCCGCGCGATGGCCAGAAACCACAGGTAGAACGCAAGCGACAGCCCGAGCACCAGCGCCAGCCCGGCCGCCGGTATCGTCCTCGCCACCTCGGCCGTGATGCCGGCGGCGAGCGCCAGCAGGCTGGCCAGCCGCAGGACCGCGTCCATCACCGTTCCTCCTCCAGGCGCACCTGCAGCTCGGCGAGCAGCTCCTGGGTCGGCAGCCCCAGCGCCGCCACCCTCGCCAAGACCTCGTCGACAACCTGCACCAGCTTCCGACGCCGCTCCACCTCGTCGCGCTCCACCGCCACAGCCGCGATGAACGTGCCGGACCCCTGCTGAGTCGTCAGCACACCGCGGATCTCGAGCTCTTTGTATGCCTTCCCTACGGTATTCAGATTGACCTTGAGGTCGACGGCGAGGGCGCGCACGGTCGGAAGCTGCTCGCCGGCCCGGAGCGCCCCGGTGGCGATACCGGCGAGGATCTGATCGATGACCTGCCGGTAGAACGGCACCCCGGTGGCGGTATCGAGGCGGAAGGTGATAGGCATCTGATTCACCCCTTGTAATAGTTCACCATAACAATAGTACGTTAGGTCTTGCTTTCGGGTTTGTCAAGAGCTCCGGCGTCACTTCAGCCAGTCGCGTCGGATGGTGAGGAAAGCGCTGTCCGCAAATCGGTTGTGATGTTTGAGTCGGGCCGGGCGGTCGGCCCCGCACGGCTTGCGGCGCCCTCGCTCGGGCCGTGGGATACGAGGTCGCTCGTCGCGCTCACTCCCGGACGCGCGACGGTCGTCGCACGGTCGCCAGCAGCACACCGAGAACCACGAAGGCGCCACCGATCCACAGGGCGAGGCTCGGGGCGTCCTCGCGCGCGACCACCGACACCACGCCGGCGACCACCGGCTCGAAGGCGAGCACGACCGCGGTTTCCCCGGCCGTCAGCGTGCGCTGCGCCTCGGCCATCGCCCAGAACGCTCCGACGGTCGCCAGTGCACCGGTGATCAGAAGCGCGACGACGGTCTGCGGCGACGGCGTGATCTGCCACCCCGCGACCAGCGCGGCAGGAAAGGCAAGGGAGGTGGTTGTCACGACCTGGGCAGCATTCACGGTCGCCGGCGTCTCGTGTCGCACGGCCATCTGCAGGAACACCCCGTGGAAGGCGAACGCGCCTGCGCAACCGGCGGTCAGCCAGTCGCCGGTGACCAGGGGCGTCGTCCCGGGGCGGAGGAGCACCGCCAGCCCGACCACAGCGACGGCGGCGCCGGCGAACGCTCGCCACGACCACCGGTTGATCGCGAAAGCCGGCTCGAGCAGCGGCACCATGACGATCGAGAACGCGGTGACGAAAGCCGAGCGCGCCGGTGTCGTGGTGGTCAGGCCGGCGGTCTGCAGCGCGTACCCGGCAAACAGCGCAAGACCGCACAGCAGCACTGCCGGGGACCGCGGCAGCCGGATCGCACGGGCGCGCAGCAACGGCAGCAGCACGACGGTCGCAACCATGAAGCGCAGTGCCAGGAAGGTCATCGGAGCCGTGCCCGACAGGCCACGCTTCACCACTAGGAAAGTGGCTCCCCAGATTGACGTCGCGACCAGCAGGAGGGCGACCGCCCGCAGACGAGGCATCGCCCCAGGGTACCGTCACCGCCCCGGTGAGGAAAAGTCTCGGCACCTGCGCCTTCGCGGTGGCGGGGTATCATGCGGCCAGAGAGGCGGGTGCGCATGGACAAGGTCGTTTGCCTCGGCGTGGCAGGCGGGACCGGCTCGGGAAAGACGACCGTCGCCGAGGCGATCGTTTCGCGGATCGGCCGAGAGCGCATCGCCTACCTGCAGCACGACTCGTACTACCGCGACCTCTCGGGCCAGCAGCGCGAGCACATCCTGCACCACAACTTCGACCATCCCGAGGCCCTCGAGAGCGAGCTGCTCGCCGAGCACCTCCGCGTGCTGAAGGCCAACCGTCCGGTCGAGGTGCCGGTCTACGATTTCACCCGCCACGTTCGCACCGCCGCGACCCGGCGGGTCGAGCCGCGCGGCGTGGTGCTCGTCGAGGGGATCCTGATCTTCGCCGAAGCGTGTCTCCGTGAGCTCTTCGACATCAAGATCTTCGTGGATACCGATGCCGACCTTCGACTCATCCGCAGGCTACGCCGCGACATCGCCGAGCGGGGACGTACGGTCGACAGCGTCGTCAACCAGTACCTCGAGACTGTAAGGCCGATGCACCTGGACTTCGTCGAGCCATCCAAGCGATGGGCGGACTTGATCATCCCGGAGGGAGGCTTCAACCCGGTGGCCCTCGACGTGGTCTGTGCCCGGGTCGAGGCGCTGCTGGCCCCGGCGCCCCACCCGCCCACTCAGGCAGTAGGCAGTAGGCCGTAGGCGGTAGGAACTTAGCAGAAGGAACAGCAGAGCGCAGGCGGGACCTTTTCCTGCCAACTACTGCCTACCGCCTTCTGCCTACCGCCTGTCTTAGGGGATCTGCAGCTCCCGGTTCCGCCGGCGCCGCTGGCGCAACTCCTCTTCCTTGAACAGGAACCTGATGGAGTGCTTGTAAATCATCAGGTTGGGACCGTCGTTGCGGTTCAGCTTGATGCACTCGCGGTCGTACCACTCGATCCAACCGCGCAGCTCGGCGCCGTCGTCGAGCACGACGACCATCGGCGTCTTCGCCTGCATCTGCTTGATGAAGTAATAGTTCTCGGCGTTGGTCTGCTCCGGTGGAGCCTGCTTGCGGTGAACCGCGCCGCGCAACGGCACCCGATCCGCGACCTCGGAGATGGAGGGTCGGATCAGTCGTCGGCTGGTGAGGGCGTCACCCTCAAAGCGTTCGCTATCTCTCATCGAATCACCGTTTCGCTGGAGACAAAAATAACACCTTCTCTTTCCTCACGCAAGCATACGGACCCGGCACTGGCGGAGTTTAGGCGTCTCCCCGGGTGCGGCCGCGAGACGATGCTTCCCCCGCCTCGTGCGACAGGCAGCACATCAGCCGCCCGCACATGCCCGAGATGCGCGCCGGATTGAGCGACAGGTTCTGCGCCTTGGCCATGCGGATCGAGATCGAGGTGAAACGGCTCATGTGCGCCGAGCAGCACAGCATCCGTCCGCAGGGTCCCCACCCCCCCGACAGCTTGGCCTGGTCGCGGACGCCGACCTGGCGGAGCTCGACCCGACGGCGGAGCTGCCGGGACACCGCGCGGACCAACTCCTTGAGGTCGACCCGCTCCTCGGCGGCAAACGTCATCACGATGACCTCGCGGTCGAGGGGTACGAACGCCGACACGGGACGCATCGGCAGGTGCAGCTCGCGCGCTCTCTCCCGGCACACGCGCAGCGCCTCACGCTCGATCTCGTTCAGACGCTGACTCTTGGCGATTTCATCGGGAGATGCGGCGCGCAGCAGGGTACCGGCCGACCGCGAGCCGACCGGTCGGAGTACCGGCAGCTCGTAGCGCGCCACTCTGCCGAGCCGTTCGCCGTCTCCGGTGCCGACGACGTACCACTCGCCGCATCGGGAGTCGACGCCGTCGCCCTGCTGGCACACCTGGCCGGGAACGCCGGGCGTGAAGGAGACCCTGACCCAGGGAAGCGCGGCCGGTGGGATCGGCGCCGCGCTGCTCATGCCCAACCCCCACCGCGCGGGAGTGCGGCGTCGGCCTCCTCGACCGCCCGCGCCTGCGCCGCTCTGGCCTGGACGAGACGATCGGCGATCGCCTCGTCGCCGAGCGCCAGCATCTGCGCGGCGAGCGTGGCCGCGTTGCGGGCACCGGCATTGCCGACCGCGACGGTGGCCACGGGTACGCCGCCCGGCATCTGCACGGTCGCCAGGAGCGCATCGAGACCGTCGGCCACGCCTCCCGGCAGCGGCACACCGATCACCGGGCGGATGGTAACGGCGGCGACGACACCCGCGAGATGGGCGGCCATCCCGGCGCCACAGACGAAAACCTTGACGCCGGCCGACTCGGCCCGGCGGACGATCTCCACGGTGCGCGTCAACGAGCGATGGGCGGAGGTGACGTGCGCCTCCCAGGCGACGCCGAGCCTGTCGAGCTCGACGCCGACCTCGCGCATCACCTCCCAGTCGTTGGCGGAGCCCATCAGAACCATGACCATGGCGCTCATTCGCGCACCCTCCCGATATCCCGGCGGTAGTGCATCCCATCGAAGTGGATGCACTCGGCGGCGGCGTAGGCACAGGCCACCGCCTCGGCCAGGGTACCACCGCGGCCGACCACCGAGAGCACGCGCCCACCCGCGGTGACGAGCTGGCCGTCGTGCACTGCCGTGCCGGCGTGAAAGACGAGCACACCCGGCAGGGAGAGCGCTTCCGCAACGCCGGCGATGGCGTCACCGCGACGCGGCGCCTCGGGGTAGCCGGCGGCGGCGAGCACCACGCATGCCGTCGCTTCGTGCCTCCACGCCACCCGCACGCCCGACAGCTCTCCCTGGGCGGCCGCGCGCAGGAGTGAGAACAGCTCGACGTCGAGACGCGGCAGCACCACCTGGGCTTCCGGGTCGCCGAGGCGGCAGTTGAACTCGAGCAGCTTCGGGCCGTCGGCCGTCAGCATCACCCCGGCGTAGAGCACGCCCCGGTACTGCCGCCCTTCCCGCGCCAGGCCGTCGAGCGACGGTTGGATGATCTGCCTGAGGATGGCCGAGGCAATCTCGGTCGGCAGCGGCGCCGGCGAGAACGCACCCATGCCGCCGGTGTTGGGCCCGCGATCACCGTCAAAGACGCGCTTGAAGTCGCGCGACGTGGCCAGCGGTACGATCGTCGCGCCGTCGGTCAACACCATGAACGTGACCTCGTCGCCGACCAGGCACTCCTCGACGAGCACGCGCCCGCCAACCGCGCCGAAGGCGTGCTCGTCGAAGAAGCGCACCAGCGCCTTCTCGACGTCGTCACGAGTTTGGCAGACGCTGACTCCCTTGCCGGCGGCGAGCCCGTCGGCCTTGAAGACGATCGGGATTCCCAGCTCGTTGACCGCGCTGGCCGCCTCGTCGCGGCTGCGGACCACCCGGGCGGCAGCGGTCGGCACGCCGTGGCGCAGACAGAACTCCTTGGTGAACACCTTGGAGCCCTCGACCTCCGCCGCCACCCGTGAAGGGCCGAGCAGCACCAGGCCGCGCTGGCCGAACTCGTCGGCGATCCCCTGGACGAGCGGCAGCTCCGGGCCGACCACCGTCAGGTCGATCCTCAGCGAGGCGGCGAACTCGGCGAGCTCGACGGTGGCGTCCGCCGGGATCGGCACGCAGTGGGCGAACCCCGCCATCCCGGGATTGCCAGGCGCCGCGTAGAGCTCGTCGATCTCGCCGCCCTGGAGCAGCTTCCAGGCGATGGCGTGCTCGCGCGCGCCGCTGCCGACGACGAGTGCCCTCAACCCTTCGTCCCCTTGACGAGCGAGGCCTGCAGCAGCGACAGGCACGAGGTCTCGACCACGTCCTGCGCCGAGCAGCCGCGCGACAGGTCGTTGGCGGGGCGCGCCAGCCCCTGGAGCAGCGGTCCCAACGCCCGGGCGCCGCCGAGGCGCTCGGTCAGCTTGTAGCCGATGTTGCCGGCGTCGAGGTCGGGGAAGATGAGGACGTTGGCCTTGCCGGCCACAGGCGAGCCGGGGGCCTTCTTCTCGCCGATCCGAGGAATCAGGGCCGCGTCGGCCTGCAGCTCGAAGTCGAAGGCGAAGTCCACGGTACGCCCCTTAAGGATAGCTCCTGCCTGTCGCACCTTGTCCACTCGGGCGTGCTCGGCCGACCCCTTGGTGGAGAACGACAGCAGGGCGACGCGCGGCTCCGCGCCGACCACCGCCTTGAACGTGGCGGCGGCGCCGACGGCGATATCCGCGAGCTGCTCGGGGTCCGGATCGGGCATCACCGCGCAGTCGGCGAACCCCATCAGACCGCCCTCGCCCCAGCGCGCATCGGGGTGGACCATGATGAACGACGACGACACTGTCTTGATCCCTGGCTGTGGCCCGATCGCGTGCAGGGCCGCACGGACGGTGTCGGCAGTGGTGCGCACGGCGCCGCCGATCGAGGCATCGCATTCGCCGGCAGCGACCAGCAACGACCCGAAGTAGAGCGGATCCGCAAGCGCGGCCTCGCTCTGCTCGCGCGTCCACCCCTTGGGACCGCGGCGGCTGTGCAGCAGGTCGGCGAGGCGGGCGTGCCGCGGGTCGTTGGCGGGATCGGTCACCATCACACCGAGGTCGCGCAGGCGGACGTGCTCGGCGCCCTGCTTGGCGGCGGGACACAGAGCCGTCACCCTGGTGATGTCCTGCTCGCGCAGCGTCCTCGCTGCCTCGATGATCCGCGGATCATCGCCCTCGACGAGAACGACGTGCCCGTGCACCGCACGCGCGCGCTGCGCCAGGCTCTCGAGAAAACCCATGACTCCTCCTTCCCCCGGCCGACATTGTAACCATGTTTCACGAGCGCGCTACAGTCACAACCCAATACCAAGACAAATGACCGCCGGCTAGACACACTATCACTTTGGATAACAATAAGCTTCCGTCTCATCCGTCGGCGCAGCGTCGGCTCGTACGGGATGACGGCGCCGATGCTGCCCCGGCTCCTGCCGATTCATCGTATCATACAGTACAAACGTTACTTCGGAAGCAATCCTGACAACCTCTTGACAATAGGCGGGACGGACGTTACCGTGACGTAAGTGGCGGTAACTGTGTGGCCCTTACGCTCGAATCGTCGGCTCGAGGCAACCCGTGTGCGCTCCCAGGAGAACGCGCGGCTGTCCGCAGCCGGCATACGTGAATAGGCGCGGCGCCGGCTGCAAGCGGGCGTCGTGGGGGAAAGGAGTGGGAACCATGATGTTACTCAACTGCGGTGTAGCGCTCTTGGCCGTGGCAGCCACGACGACGATGCCGGCCCATCCGACGATCTCGCCGATTCGCCAGCCACTGCGCTCGCAGCCGGCGGCGATGTACTCCTCCCATCAGATGGAGGCGTACCTCTCTGCCGAGGACGTCGCCTACATCCGGCCGGGGTTCAAGATCAAGAGCTACACGCTCTCCAACGTCGGCGCCGGCAAGAAGCCGATGGTCGAGATCTACTACGTCGATGACCTCGACCAGCCGCTCGACTATCTCGGCAAGGCGACGCCGGGAGCACTGTCGATCTCCTTCATCCTGGCGTGGTACGACGGGCCGGCGCGCCAGTACACGGCGTACACCACGAGGACCCGCAATGGGGTGACAACGCCCGCGGCCGACCAGAACGGCAAGTGGACGCACCTCGAGCTCGGCCACTCCAAGTACGAGTTCGGCACGACGTTGCCGGCCAACCTCGACGCGACGAGGACGACGACCCTGTCGATCTACGGTCGCCGCAGCACCACCGCGATCATCGGCAAGGACTACTACCTCGACAACACCAACTACGACTTCCGCCCCGACGGCGGCGCGATCACCGAGACGTGGGCGGCGATGGACGTGGCGGCATGCAACAACTGTCACGACCCGCTCGCGCTGCACGGCGGCACCCGGCGCACGGTGAAGAACTGCGTGCTCTGCCACCAGCCGCAGATCCCTATCATCGACGGCGAGAACTTCGACTTCAAGGTCTTCATCCACAAGCTCCACAAGGCGACGACCTACCCGCAGGACATTCGCAACTGCACCACCTGCCACCAGACCTCCGCCGCAGAAGGCCACATCTGGTACACCAACCCGTCGCGTAAGGCGTGCGGCTCGTGCCACGACACCGTCGACTGGGTGACCGGTGCAAACCACGTCGCCGGTCCGCAGAGCGACGATGGCGCCTGCAAGTTCTGCCACCAGCCGCAGGGCGAGGCCGAGTTCGACGCCTCGATCAAGGGCGCCCACGTCATCCCGACCAAGTCGGCGCAGCTCAAGGGCCTCAACTTCCAGATCCTCGGCGTCACCAACACCGATCCCGGCGACTCGCCGACCATCACCTTCAAGGTGACCAACGGCGACGGCTCGGCCGTCGACCCGAAGACGCTCGGCAGCCTGCGCTTCAACATGGGCGGCCCGAACGCCGACTACACCACGTACATCCGCGAGGCCGCCAACAACGCCAACTCGGTGTGCAGCGGCGGCACCTGCACCTACACCTACACCGCCAAGATCCCGGCCGACGCCACCGGCTCGTGGACGATGACCGCTGACGTCTACCGCAGCGTGACTCTCAACCCGGGCCCGGCCGCGGCGGTGCGCGAGGCGGCGAAGAACCCGATCTTCTACTTCCCGGTCACCGACGCCCAGGCGATCGCGCGACGCTCTGTCGTCGACACCGCCAGGTGCAACAAGTGCCACGAGACGCTCGCCCTCCACGGCGGCCAGCGCTACAAGGTCGAGGAGTGCGTCGTCTGCCACAACCCGGGTGCGACAGCGACCGTCGACGCGGGCGGCGCCAACGAGAACATCCAGCTCAAGTGGATGGTCCACAAGATCCATACCGGCGAGAACCTGGAGCGTGGCTTCGTCATCGGCGACGCCGATTTCGGCGAGGTCCTCTACCCCGGCGACCGCCGCAACTGCGAGGCGTGCCACAAGGCCGGCACCTACGGAGTCCCGCTGCCCGACGGCGTGCTGCCGACGACGACCCCGCGCGATTTCGTACCGTCGTGGGCACCGACCGCCGCCGCTTGCCTCTCGTGCCACGACTCGCAACCGGCGTCGTCGCACGCTTACATGAACATCTCGCCGTTCGGCGAGGCCTGCGAGGCCTGCCACGGCGCGGACGCCGAGTTTGCAGTGAGCAAGGTCCACGCTCGCTAATTCGAGGAGCGAGGGCGGGCCGCCGGTGGTCCGGCGGTCCGCCCGACCAGGAAAGGTGGGTGCGATGAGATCTTTCGCAAACACGGTGGTCACCCTGGGCATCCTGGCCCTGCTCGTGCCGGCTGTGATGGGCGCTGCAAACCAGGAGCAGGAGGCGCTTCCGTGCGCCGACTGCCACGACACGGTGGCTGCCGACTTCCAGAGCAACCCCCACGCCATGGCTCTCGGGCGTGATGCGGCGGCGGGGGCGGTGTGCGCCTCGTGCCACGCCGGCGGCAAGGAGCACGTCGAGGCCGGCGGCGACGCGGCGCTCATCCGCATCCCCAAGGGTACAGGTGGCGCCACCGCCTGTCTGAGCTGCCACGGCGGCAAGAACCACAACGACATCGAGCCCAAGGGGGTGCACGCAACCGCCGGCGTCACCTGCGACACCTGCCACTCGATCCACGGCGCGAAGAAGCCCGCTCCGGCGCTGCTCAAGTCGCCCGACAGCGAGCTGTGCGTCTCCTGCCACCCCGACGTGCGCAACGCGTTCCGCAAGCCGAACACCCACCGCATGCATCAGAGCGTGGGCGGAACCAGCAAGGGCGGCATGCAGTGCTACTCCTGCCACAACCCCCACGGCCGCGGCGACGGCAACCTCAAGCAGACCGCCGCCGGCGAGCCCGTCTGCCTGTCCTGCCACACCGAGAAGCGCGGGCCGTTCGTCTTCTCGCACGGCGCGCTGGTGGCGGGGAGCTGCCAGTCGTGCCACGACGTGCACGGCTCGCCGAACCCGATGATGCTCACGCGTTCGACGGTCTCGCAGATGTGCCTCGAGTGCCACTCCACCATCACCGGTACGACCCTGGGCTCGCAGCCGCCGTCGCTCCACGACCTGCGGAGCCCGCGCTACCAGAACTGCACCACCTGCCACACCGCCATCCACGGGTCGAACGTCTCACCCCGGTTGTTCCGATAGGAGGCCGAGATGATCAAGCGCGCATTCTCCGTCGCTCTCGTCCTCGCCGCGGTGGCGTTCGCTCCCTGGGCGCAGGCGCAGTCGGTGCAGTTCGACCTCGGCCTGGGTTACCAGTGGCTCGACGTGAGCGGCAACCAGGACATGTACCGCACCCACACCGGCGACAAGGACGGGCTCCTGCTCGACTCGCTCAGCGTCACGGTCGCCGGAGGCAAAGACGGCATGTTCGACCGCCTGCGGGTGGAAGCGGCCGGGATCGGCGCCAGCCCCGACAACCGCTTCCGCATCCAGATCGACCGCTCCAAGCTGTTCAACTTCCAGCTCAGCTACAGCCGCGCCGACGTGTTCACGGCTTTCCCCGGCTACGCCAACCCGTTCCTCGCCGCCGGCGTGATCCCGGGGCAGCACACCATCGACCGCCGGCGCGACGCACTCGACCTCGACCTGACGCTCCTCCCCGGCGGCACGATCTCGCCGATCGTCGGCTACAGCCGGTATCACTACTGGGGCCCCGGGCGCACCACCTTCCCGTTCGGCCAGGACGAGTTCGCGCTCGACTCCGACATCGACGAGACGATCAGCGAGTACCGCATCGGGGCGGGGCTGGCGTTCGGCACCTGGCGCGCCACCGTGCTGCAGGGGTGGCGGGCCAGCGACTCCAGCTTCGACTACGCCCTGGTGCCCGGCGCCAACGGCGGCAACAACCCGCAGCCGGTGCTCGGCACCACCATCGCCGCCGGCCAACTGGCGGGCCACAGCCGGACCATCGGCAACGCGCCATTCACCAATGTCCTCGTCAACGGCCGTCTGTTCGACCGCGTCCGCGTCGTCGGCTCCTACGCCCGCACCAGCAACGCCGAGGCCGACACGGACGAGACGTTCACGGCCACCGGCCAGTTCCTCTCGTTCGCCCTCAGCCGCTTCTTTCAGGGTGCATCGGAGGTCGACGCCGCCGGCGCCAAGGCCACCAACTGGCGCGGCAACGCACGCGTCGAGGTCGACATCACCTCCTGGCTCGAGCTCGTCGCCGGCTTCACCTCGACGCAGCGCGAGCTCGACGGCGACGCCCTGCTGCGCACCACCTACCTCTCGACGACGAACTTCTCCGGCCTCGACCCGAAGAACATCACCACGCTGCTGTCCGCCACCACCGCCTGGGACCGCGGCGAAGACGTCAGCGAGGCCAGGCTGGTCGCCCGGCCGGTGACGTGGTTGAGCGTGTGGGTTGCCGGCGCCTGGGTCGATCAGGACCTCACAATCGTCCCGGCGGCGGCCGAGATCGTGGTCCCCGGCGGACAGGGCGGCACTTTCAAGCGCAGCATCGACCGGCTCTCGGCCGGCGCCGACGCCAACCTCGGCCCGGTCACGCTCGGGGCTGACTACCTCAAGGATGACGCCGACGCGGCGGTGGTTCGCAGCGACTATCTCGACCGCGACCGTCTGCGCACCCGCGCCACGGTCAAGGTCGGCAGCTTCCTCAAGGTGCTCGCCACCGGCGAGTGGATCAACCTCAAGAACCCCACGGTCGGCATCCAGTACGACGCGGACGTCACCCACTGGGCCGCCGGTCTCGACCTGACGCCGATCCCGGCGCTGACCCTCCACGGCGGCTACGACAGCTACGAGTCGGACTCGCGGGTGCTCATCCGGCTGCCGCAGGACTTCAGCACCGTGCCGTCCATCTACGCCGAGGACGGTGAGAACATCGAGGGGAGCGCGTCGCTCAAGCTCGGCCGGTTCCTCCTCGAGGCGGGCGCCAACCAGTACACCAATAAGGGCGACCTGCCGTTCGACCTCAACCGCACCTACGCGCGTATCGACATCGGCATCACCGGCGAGCTCGGCGTCTACGGCCAGTACGAGAAGCGCGAGTACACCGAGAAGCTGCTGTCTGCGGCCGACTACACGGCCGATCGCTACGGTCTTTTCGTGCGCTGGACGAGCAAGTAGCCCGTCCTCGCTACTCTCTCTCGCGGCCCCCGGAATCCGGGGGCCGCTCGTTTTTTGCTGACCCCTTGACATGAATGCAGATAATAACTATTATAATTATCATGAATATGACTGATGCCTATCGGCTGGAAGCTTTGATCGAGCTGGCAGCGGCCTTTCCCGAGCCGCTGACGGCGCCCGAGATCGCGCGGCGGCGGCGCATCCCGGCGCCATTCCTCGGCCGGTTGCTGGCCGGTGCGGCCCGCGACGGGGTGGTCGCCACCAGTCGGGGCTCGCGTGGTGGCGTCCGCCTCGCGCGCCCGCCGGAGGACACCAGGCTCGCCGCCGTTCTCCCCGAACCCGCAACCGCAATCGTCCGCAGCCCGGCCCTCGTCTGGCTTGCGGATCGGCTCGCCACCGCCCGCCACGCGGTGCTCGACCGGACGACCCTGGCCGGACTGCTCGCCGTCGAGCGGGAGCGCCGCGCCGAGACCGACTGGCAGATCTAGGAGAGACCAATGCGCATCGCTGACGACATCACGAAGCTCATCGGCAACACACCACTGGTGCGGCTCAACCGCGTCACCGCGGGCTCCCACGCCACGGTGGCCGCCAAGCTGGAGTTCTTCAACCCGGCGCACTCGGTCAAGGACCGCATCGGCGCGGCGATGGTCGAGGCGATGGAGGCCGATGGCCGCCTGGTTCCTGGCACCTCGGTGATCGTCGAGCCGACCTCCGGCAACACCGGCATCGCACTCGCCATGGTCGCCGCCGCCAAGGGGTACCGCTGCATTCTCACGATGCCCGAGACGATGTCGCTGGAGCGCCGCAAGGTGCTGCGGCTGCTCGGCGCCGAGTTGGTGCTCACGCCGGCCGCCGAGGGGATGAAGGGCGCGATCCGGCGTGCCCTCGAGCTGGTTGCCGAGACCCCCGGGGCGGTGATCCCGCAGCAATTCGAGAACCCGGCCAACCCGGCCGTGCACGAGCGCACCACCGCGGACGAGCTGTGGCGGGACACCGACGGCCGCATGGACATTTTCGTCGCCGGCGTCGGCACCGGCGGCACCTTGACCGGAATCGGGCGTTTCTGGAAGGCGCGCAAGCCAGCCTTGCACATCGTCGCCGTCGAGCCGACCAACTCCGCGGTGATCTCCGGCGGCCCACCCGGTCCGCACAAAATCCAGGGTCTCGGCGCCGGCTTCATCCCCGCGAACCTCGACACCCGCTTCATCGACGAGGTCGTCAAGGTGAGCAACGACGAGGCGTTCGCCATGGCGCGCCGACTCGCCAAGGAGGAGGGGATCCTCGGCGGCATCTCCTCTGGCGCCGCGTGCGAGGCGGCGGTCCAGGTCGCGAAGCGCCCCGAGAACGCGGGCAAGCTCGTGGTCTTCGTGGTGCCATCGACATCGGAGCGGTACATCTCGACGGATCTCTTCGCGGGGTTGGAGTAGGCTGTGTCTTGCCTTCCCTAGGTTTGGCGGTCGACGTTGCCACCCCTGACGTTTTGAATGCGGGTAGCCTGGGTTCTTTGCACCGCCTGGGGTTCGTGACGGCAGGAACGGGGTTCCGCCGCGCGCAAAACGTCAGGAGTGGCACGCGCGCGCCGCTCGGGGAGCGGCGCGGCGTCACTTGGTGATCAGACATTGCGCTCAGGCGCGCGACCCGTTGAAGTGCAAGTTCGGAGTATCTGCAGGCAGTGGGGAATCAGCCTGGGATGGTGAGGGCCAGGTTGTCGAGCTTCGCGAAGTTGACGATGCGCTCGCCCCGTACCCCGGCCGTGGCGGCGATGGCCACAGCCGTGGCTTCGAACGCCAGGTGCCGCGGGTGGTGTGCGTCGGAGGCGAGGATGAACGAGCAGCCGGCATCGCGGGCGAGGGCGAGCAGCGTGGCATCGAGGTCCTGACGCCGCGGGAAGCCGTTGACCTCGAGCAGCACGCCGCGCTCGGCGGCCAGGCGGAACACCACCTCCCAGTTGGCGCGCACGCCGCCGCGCCTGGCGAACAGCCGCCCCTGCGGGTGCGCCAACGCCCACACCGCGGGCTCCGCGAGCGCGCGCAGCAGCCGCTGAGTCTGGTCACGACGATCGGCAAGGCCGGTGTGGATCGCCGCGATCAATACCAGACCGTCCCGCTCTTGGCGCGGCAGGTCGAGGCTGCCGTCCTCGAGCACCTCCACTTCGAGGCCGTGCAGCAGGGCGAGGTCGTCGCCGTGCCGGCGGTTCCAGGCGGCGACCGCCCGGCGCTGCAACGCCACGCCCTCGCGGTCGAGGCCGTTGACGCAGGCGAGCCCGCGCGTGTGGTCGCAGACCACCGCCCATGAGGCGCCGCGGCGCTGGCAGGCCCGCGCCATCACCTCGAGCGTGGCGGCGCCGTCCGACGAACGGGTGTGCCAGTGCACTGCCCCGCGCAGGTGGCGCACGTCCAGACTGTCGGCCTCCTCGACGATTCGGGCCGACTCGGACGCCGTGAGGAATCCCTCCCGCGTTGCACCGTTGCGCACCGGGTGCGGCCCGGCCAGACGCTGCACGGCGGCGGCCAGGGCATCCGGCCCGGCCACGGCTCGCAGCATGGTGACCGTCGGCAGCACGTCGAGCGGTACCAGGTCGGGAAGGCGCCTGACCACGGAGAGCTCGCGCGGGTGGTCGAAGACCGCATAGGCAGCGCGCAGCAGCGCGAGCCGCTCCTCGCCCGGAGGGTGGCTCTCGGCGAGCTGGAACAGGGCCTCGGCGAGCTCGGCGTTGGTCACCACGCAGGGACTGTACTACGTGGTCAGTGATCAGTGCGTGGTAACGTTCGTCCATGCTGCGGTTGTTGCTCGTCGACGGTCACTCCAGCCTGTATCGCGCCTTCTACGCGATCCGCTCGCCGCTCTCGGCGCCCGATGGCGTACCGACCGGCGCCGTGTACGGCTTTCTGCGGATCTACCAGAAGCTGCTCCGCGACATCGCGCCGACGCACGTCGGGGTGGCGTTCGACGCACCCGGCGAGACGTTCCGCTCACGGCTCGACGAGCGCTACAAGGCGCAGCGGGCGCCGATGCCGGAGAACCTGCGCGTTCAGGTCCCGCTCACCCAGGAGGCGGTGCGCCTGCTCGGCCTGGAGGTGCTCGCCATCCCCGACGTCGAGGCCGACGATGTCATCGGCACCCTTGCCGCGCGCGCCGCGGCGCAGGGCATCGAAGTCGTGATCGCCTCCTCCGACAAGGATCTCATGCAACTGGTCCGCGACCCCCTCGTCTCGATGTGGCACACCGGGCGCGAGCGGCTGCTCGACGAGCGGGGCGTCCAGGAGGTCTTTGGCGTGCCGCCGGAGAAGGTGACCGAGGTGTTGTCGCTGATGGGCGACGCCTCTGACAACATCCCGGGCTGCCCGGGGATCGGCGAGAAGACCGCCAAGGACCTGATCGCGCGCTGGGGAAGCGTCGCTGCCATCTACGCCAACCTCGAGGCGGTAGTACCGCCACGCGCGCAGCGGGCGCTCACCGAGCACCGCGGCGAAGTGGAGCTGGCGCAGCGTCTTGTGCGCATCCGCCACGACGTCGAGGTCGGCGTAGACCTCGACGTTCTGGTGCGCCGCGCGCCGGACATCGACGGGCTTGCCGTGCTCTACCGCCGGCTGGGGTTCACCTCGCTCCTCGCCGAGCTGACGGCGGCCCCGACCGCGCCTGCAGCCGCGGCGGTCGAGGTCCGCTCCATCTCCGCTGACGGCGTCCCGTCCCTCCTCGCCGGGACTCGGCCCATCGCCGTGGCATGGCGCGCCGGCGAGTTGGCGATCGCCGGGCCGGCGGAGGCCGTGATCGCTACGGACGATCCCGCGCGTCTCGGCCGGATGCTGCTGCCGAACCTCCAGCACCTCTGGTGTCACGACGCCAAGGCGCTGCTCGCCCGCCTGCACGACATCGGACTCGAGCCGGAAGAGGTACCGCTCGACACCATGCTCGCCGGCTACCTGCTGGGTCCCGGGGAGACGGTCGAGCTGTCGGGAATCTGCCGTCGTCTCGGTGTCGCCGCTCCTGCCGACGGCGCGGCCGCCGCCGAGGTACGAGCCGTCGCCTTGCTCGCTCCGATCCTCGAGCGCCGGCTCGCCGAGGAGGGGCTCGATCAGGTCTTCCGCGACATCGAGCTGCCGCTGGTTCCAGTGCTCGAGGCGATGGAACGCGTCGGTATCCGCCTCGACACGGCGGCGCTCGCCGACCTCGGCGAGCGGCTGGGGCGCTCGATTGCCGAGCTCGAGCGTGACATCCACACCGAGGCGGGCGGACCGTTCAACGTCAGCTCCCCCACGCAGCTCGCCGAGGTGCTGTTCGTCCGGCGCGGCCTGCCGGTGCTGCGCAAGACCGCCAAAACCAAGGCGCCCTCCACGGACGCCGACGTCCTAGCCGAGCTCGCCGGCCGCGGCTATCGGCTGCCCGCGCTCATCCTCGACTACCGCGAGCAGACCAAGCTGAAGTCGACCTACGTGGATGCCCTGCCGCGACAGATCGCCGGCGACGGCCGCATCCACACGCGCTTCAACCAGGCGGTCGCCGCGACCGGTCGCCTGTCGTCGTCCGATCCCAACCTCCAGAACATCCCGGTCCGCACCGAGCTCGGCCGCGAGGTGCGCCGCGCCTTCGTCGCCCAGCCGGGCTGGACGCTGCTCGCCGCCGACTACTCGCAGGTCGAGCTGCGGGTCCTCGCCCACCTCTCCGACGAGCCGGCGCTGGCCGAGGCTTTCGCCCGCGGCGAGGACATCCACCGGGCCACCGCGGCGCTAGTGTTCGGCATCGCTCCGGAGCTGGTCTCCGCCGCGCACCGGCGCGCCGCCAAGACCATCAACTTCGGGCTGATCTACGGCATGGGCGCCTTCGCCCTGGCCCGGGACCTCGGGATCAAAACGGCCGAGGCGCAGGGTTTCATCGACGCCTACTTCGCCCGCATGCCGCGGGTACGGCAGTACCTCGATGCCACCAAGGACGAGGCGCGGCGAACCGGCAAGGTGAGGACGATGTTCGGCCGCGTCCGCTGGATTGCCGGCCTCGACTCGAGCAACGCACAGGTGCGCGGCAACGCCGAGCGGATGGCGATCAACGCCCCGGTGCAGGGAACGGCG
The DNA here is from genome assembly GCA_963725705.1 of uncultured Acidobacteriota bacterium. Classification (GTDB taxonomy): domain Bacteria; phylum Acidobacteriota; class Thermoanaerobaculia; order Thermoanaerobaculales; family Thermoanaerobaculaceae; genus CAVRZJ01. The sequence goes on from CAVRZJ010000007.1 coordinate 664,497, forward strand.
GCGGACCTGATCAAGCTGGCGATGACCCGTTTGCATCGCGAGATGGCAGCGCGCTCGCTGCCGGCGCGGCTCCTCCTCCAGGTCCACGACGAGCTGGTCCTCGAGGTGAGGACGGGCGCCGTGGACGAGGTCAGCGAGCTGGTGCGCTCGGTCATGGAGAGCGCTGCTGCGCTGCGCGTACCGCTCAAGGTCGACGTCGGCAGCGGCGCTTCCTGGGCCGAGCTGAAAGGGTAAGATGCCGTCCATGAGGCGGCTGATTGTCGTGCCCCTGCTCCTGCTTGTTGCCCCGGCGTGGGCGCAGAAGCCGTGGGAGATGCGCGTCGACCTGCCATTGAACGTGCCGGTCGAGCTGCCGGCGATTCCACCGACCAACCCGTTCGCGGTGCCTGTCACGTCGCCGCCGACGCCGACCGCGACCCCGATGCTCGAGAAGCTCGACGCCATCCTGCACGTCGAGGCGGCGGTCTACGTCGACACGGCCGGGGCATGCCGCCGCGCGGTGCTGCTCGCTGCCCCGCTGCCCGGGATCACCGGTGAGGTCCAGGCGGCCATTCTCGAGACCACCTTTGTACCCGTTCAGGCGCGCGGCCAGACGATGCCCGTCTGGCTTACCGTGGCGTTCGACCTCAGCGGGCGCATCAAGAAAGGGCGTGTGGTCCGCGTCCAGCCGTCGGCGCCCGATCCGGCGTCGCCGGCGCAGATCGAGGCGACTCCTTTCCCGGTCGCCGACGCGCGTGACCTGGCGCTGCCGGCGACGCCGGCCGAGCAGCTCGACGCGCTGCCCAGCCCGAAGCGGTTCCGCGTGTCGCTGTCCGGCCGGACGGTGCGGCAGACGTTCCGCCTCCTGACCGCGGTGACGCCCGAAGGGCGTTGTTCCCGCGTGGTCTTCCTGTCCTGTCCCGAGGGTCTGCACCAGTGGGTTCTCCGCTCCCTCGCGGCGTGGACGTTCCGGCCAGCGGTATCGGCCTCCGGTCCGGCGGCCGCCTGGGTGCAGCTCGACGGCGAGGTCGAGGTCGAGCTGTCCTCCCTGTCGTGCGACCGCCTCAGGGTGAGCCGGGCGAGCGCGTACCCGCACGCGCCGGCAGCACCCGCCGCCGCTCCCCCTCGCGGCGAGTGACGCGCTGCGAGTCGAGCCACTCGAGCAGCGGGATCGCCAGCTTGCGGGTCAACGAGAAGCGGTCCTTGAACGCCGTGACGTCGAACATCTCGACACCCCAGGCACGCACCGAGGCGACCACCTCGTCGAGCAGCTCGCGGTGCAGCACCCACTTGCCGCCGATGCGGGCGAGCCGCTGGCGCTCCAGCAGCACGCGCACGGTCCCCGCCGCCGCCTTCGGGTTGGCGCCGAGCTGCGCCGCCGCCTCCTCCGGGGAGGGAGCGGCGAAGCCGGCCGCGCGGTAGAACGCCTCGAGGCGCGCGGCCAACGGGTCGGCGAGCGGCGCCTGGTCGGCGGCCAGGGCGCGACCCGCGAGCTCCTGCATCACCCCGCCGCGGCGCAGCTCGCCGAGGTAGAACTCACGCAGCCGGCCGGCGGCGGCCGGCAGCACCCGCGAGGCAAGCTCGGCGAGCGGGATGCCCAGGCTTCCCGCGTCGGCGAGGGTGGAGCGCGCCTGCTCGAGCACCTGCGCGACGGCGGGGCGTGCCACGAGAACTCGCGGCTGCTGCCTCGCCACCTGGATGCCGCCGGCCGCCAGCAGCCGCCCGAGCGACGACTCGAGCGCCGCCTCGGCGACGCCCAGACGGCCGGCGAGGTCGCGCACCTCTGCGCCGGCGGCACCTTCCGCAACGATCCAGGCAGCGAGCGCCGCCGGGAGGTCGTGCGCCGGGTCGGGGAGCTCGGCGAGACGAGCAGCCTCGCGCCGGCGCAGCAGCGGCGGGCGGACGTCGAGGACCGTGCCACCGGCGAGCGTGCAGGCCGGCGAGACCCGCCGCAGGATCACCCGATCGCCGGGGACCGCGAACGCCGGGCGCGCCAGTCGCAGGATCGCCCGGCCGCGGGTCTCCGGTCCGAGCTCGGCAGGCCACAGCCGCACGATCCGGGCCGGCGTTCGCGAGGCGAGCAGGTGGAACCACACCACGTCGCCCTCGCGCAACGTCGCCTCAGGGAGCGTCGACAGCGTCACGGCGAGCCGTCGCGTGGCCTGCCATGGCCCGTCCGAGAGCAACTGCTCGCCGCGCGGCAGCTCGTCAACGGCGAGCCCGGCAACCTGCAGGGCGACACGCTCGCCGACCCCCGCCTCGTCGCGCAGTGCGCCGTGCACCTGCAGCGAGCGCACGCGGGCCCGCTGCCCCGACGGCAGCGCGATCACCTCGTTGCCGGGTTGCACACACCCCCAGCGGGCCGTGCCGGTGACGATGGTCCCGGCGCCGGGGAGAGAGAACACCCGATCCGCCGACAGGCGGAAAGGGCGAAACGGCTCGTCGAGCCGCACGACGCCACGTGCGCAGGCGAGCACCGCCGCGCGCAGCTCCTCGATGCCCGCGCCGGAGCGCGCCGAGCACGGCAGCACCGGCGCGCCGGCGAGCGGGCCGCCGGCCAGCGTCTCCTGCAGTTCCGCGACGCGCAGGGCCACGAGATCCGGGTCGACGAGGTCGGCCTTGTTGAGCGCCACGACACCGGCGTGCACGCCAAGCAGGGCCAGCACCTCGAGGTGCTCGCGCGTCTGCGGCATCACCCCCTCGTCGGCGGCGACGACCAGCAGCGCCCCGTCGATGCCGCCGGCGCCGGCGATCATCGTGTGCACCAGCCGCTCGTGGCCGGGAACGTCGATGAACGATAGCTCGATCTCGCCGCTCGGATCGACCATCGGCGCAAAGCCGAGCACCAGGGTGATGCCGCGCCGCTTCTCCTCGGGGAGACGGTCGCAGTCGATGCCGGTGAGCGCGGCGACGATCGCTGTCTTGCCGTGGTCGATGTGGCCGGCGGTGCCGAAAACGACGGCGCGCATGTGCCTATACTACGTGCTGGACGACCGGATTGGCCCTCGAGCACGAGATCAAGGTTCCCGTCGCTACGCTCGACGGTGTGCGTTCGCGCCTGCATGAACGCGGCGGCGACCTGCGCCGGGAGGCGACGTTCGAGGACAACTGGGTGCTCGACGATGCCGACCGCCACATCGGCGCGAGCGGATGCCTGCTGCGCGTTCGCACCTGGGGCGACTCGTCGTTCGTCACCTTCAAGGGGCCCGCGGAGTTCGCCGAAGGAGTGAAGACCCGGCGGGAGGTCGAGACCGCCGTCGGCAACGCGGCGGTGCTGCTCGAGCTGCTGGCGGCACTCGGCTACACGCCGTGGCGCCGCTATCAGAAGCGCCGCGAGACGTGGATGCTGCAGGGGGTCACCGTCGCCCTCGACGAGACGCCGATGGGCTGCTTCGTGGAGCTCGAGGGGCCCCCGCAGACGATCCCCGCGGCCGCGGCCACCCTCGGCCTCGATCCCGCCGCCGCCGTATCCGGCACTTACCTCAACCTCTGGGAGGCCTTTCGCGCCGCTCATCCGGCGGCGCCCGCGGACATGGTGTTTTCGTGAACGGCATGCTGCTCGCGGCGGGGCACGGCACCCGAATGGAGCCGCTGTCGTCGCTGCTCGCCAAGCCGGCCCTCGACGTTCTCGGCAAGCCGCTGCTCGCCAGCGCCCTCGAGCACCTGCTCGCGGCCGGCTGCGCGCCCGTCGCCGCGAACCTCCACCGCCACCCCGACCAGGTCGCTGGCGCGGTGCGAGCCGTGACAGGGGCGGCGGCGGTCCGCTTCTCGTGGGAGCCGCGCCTGCTGGGCGGTGCCGGCGGCGTGGCAGCGGCCCGGCCGCTCCTTGCACCCGGTCCCGTGCTGGTCGCCAACGCCGACATCTGGGCCGAGCTCGACCTCGGGGCACTGCTCGCGGCCGGTGGAGACGACACGATCACACTCGCGCTGCTGCCCCATCCCGACCCCGACCGGTGGTCTTCGGTGCTCCTGGCCGCCGCTGGGCAGGTCACCGGCATCTTCCCCGCCGGCGCCAAGCTGTCGGGGATGCCCTACCTCTACACCGGTTATCAGCTCCTCGGCGGCGGCGTCGTCGCCGCGCTGCCGCAGCCGCCGGCGGAATGGCGCCCGCTGTGGCTCGAGCTGCTTTCGCGAGGGAGGTTGCGCGGCGCCGTCGTGTCCGGGCGCTGGTGCGAGTCGGGAACCCCGGCGGCCTACCGCGACCTCGTCCTGACCGAGTTGGGGGCCCGCTCGTGGGTCCACCCGCAGGCGGACGTGGCGGCGCAGGCGGTGCTCGCCCGCAGCGCGGTCGCCACCGGGTGCTCGATCGCGGCCGGCGCGCGGGTGAGTCGCTGCGTGGTCCTCGCCGGCGCGATGGTCGGGGGACGAAGTCGGCTGGAGGGTTGCGTGGTCGCCGGTCCGCTGCGGCTCGACCGGGACGAGACGCTCGCCGACACGCTGGTGCTCCCCGACCGGCGAGTGCCGCTGGCGCCGGTCTGATCGTTGGCGGGCACAAGAGCACGGGGGCGGCCATCGCCGCCCCCGTCCCGTCCACGCCACCTCTTGTAGTTGTGGTCTATCGGTTCACTGCTGCCTTTCCCGGCAAACTGACGCCGGTCAGTTTCCCTTGCTGTTGGCGTCACCGCCGGCCTTGGCGGCGGCGGGCACCCCGCCGCCCGCCGACTGGCGCGGCGAGCGCACCTTCTCGGTCAGGGTGGTCTCCCCCTTGACTCCCACGTACGGCTCGAGGAGCGTGAAGCTCTTCTCGCCGATCCCCTTGACGCGCATCAGCTCCTCCGGCGCCTTGAACGGCCCGTTGGCGGTGCGAAACTCGACGATCCGCCCCGCCAGCGCCGGGCCGACGCGCGGCAGCAGTTGGAGCTGCGCCACGGTGGCCGTGTTGACGTTCACCTGCACCTTGCTTCCGGAGTCGGCCGCGAACGCCTCGCCCGCGAGGGCCGCCGCCAGTGCCAGTGTGAGTACCGTGCGTCCGATCATCTCAGTTCCTCCTTGTCGGCGAGGGCTGGTTCGGCCGGTCCCGCTACGCGCGCTCGCGGTTCCTGCTGCGACCCCCTCACCCGACCGGTCCCTGTGCGTCCTCCGTGCCATCTTCTCGTCGGTCACGGAAGACTCTATAAATGAATAACTTTCGATGGTTAGCCGAAACCCGCTCGGAAGCGGCAGGGTAAACTGCTTTTGTCATGGGGCGGCAGAGAAGCGGGGGACAAGCAGGGTCGCGCTGTCAAGAAGCTTTGACACCCGGCAGGGTCGCTGTCGCCGCGCCGGTCGCTGTCGAGCCGGCGCGTTCCGCAGACCTCTCCTCCCTCGTGGAGCTGGACCGGACCTGCTTCGGGCACCGGGCATGGCCGCCGGCGGCTTGGGTGGAGGCGGTCACCCACCCCGAGTGGACGACGCTGGTCGTCCGTGACGGCAGCACACCGGTCGCCGCCGTCGTGCTTCTGCTGTGGCCTCCGGGCGCGCACCTGGCGTCGCTCGGCGTCCACCCCGACCATCGCAACCACGGCCTGGGGACGTTCCTGCTGCGCGATGCGCTGCAGCGCGCGCGCAACTGCGGGGCGCGCTACCTCGCACTCGAGGCCGACCTCGTCAACGCGGCGGCCCACCGGCTCTACCGGCGGGAGGGTTTCGGGCTCGTCCGACGTTTCCGGGAGGACGGACGCTGGCGGGTCGAGATGCACCGCAGGCTGCGCAGAGGCCGCCTGGGAGGTTTCGGGCTAGGGAGGATCGATGGGAGCTGAGCTGGCGCTGGTCGTAACCGGGGCAAGCGGTACCCGCCTGGCGGCGCGTTTTGCCGAGATGGCTGCCGAGCACGAGCGGGTGGAGGCGCTCCACGTCGTCCTTTCCGACGGGGCGCGGTTGGTGATCGCCGACGAGCTGGGAGCCGAGCGCGCGACTCCGCGGGGGTTCGTCGCCGGGCTGGCGATCACCGAGACGGCCCGCGGCAAGGTCCGCACCTGGGCGGAGGCCGACCTCAACGCACCGATCGCCTCCGGGTCGCACCTCCTGGCTGGTGCTGTCGTCCTGCCGTGCTCGGCGGCGACCGCGTGCTCGATTGCCGCTGGCGTCTCGCGCGGGCTCGGCCAGCGGGTCGGCGACATCGCTCTCAAGCAGCGCTGGCCGCTGCTGCTCGGCTTTCGCGAGACGCCACTCTCGGCGATCCATCTGCGCGCTCTGTTGACGCTCACCGAGGCCGGTGCCGTCGTTGTGCCGCCGATCCCGGCGTTCTACCTCGGCGGCGACGAGATGGCGCGCTTTGCCGACCACTACTGCCTGCGACTTCTCGACCTGCTCGGCCTTTCCATCGACCGTCCCGAGTTGCGCTGGCGCGGAGACGCCGGCGCATGATCGCCCGGCTGCGCGACATCGGCGAGCTGATCCGCTTCAGTCACACGGTCTTCGCCCTGCCGTTCGCGCTGATCGCCGCCCTCGCCGCGGCGCGCGGTATCCCGCCCTTGCCGGTGCTCGGCTGGATCCTCGTCGCGATGGTCGGCGCCCGCACCGGCGCCATGTCGTTCAATCGGCTCGCCGACCAACCGCTCGACGCCGCCAACCCGCGCACCGCGGGACGGCCCCTGCCGAGCGGGCGGGTGACCCGGGCCCTCGCCTGGGCGCTCGTGGTTGGCGGCAGCGCGGCGCTCGTCCTCGCCGCCTGGCGGCTCAACCCGCTGTGCTTGGTGCTCTCCCCGCTCGCCCTCGGGTGGGTGCTGGCGTACTCGTACAGCAAGCGCTTCACCCCGCTGTCCCACCTCTGGCTGGGGGCGGGGCTGGGGCTCGCTCCGATCGGCGCGTGGATCGCCGTACGCGGCGCCTTCGACGTCGCCCCGCTCGTGCTCGCCGCCGCGGTCACCGGCTGGGTCGCCGGCTTTGACGTCCTCTACTCGCTGCAGGACGAGTCGTTCGATCGCGCCAGCGGTCTGCACTCGCTCCCGGCCCGCCTCGGGTCGGCGGGGGCGATCGCCGTCGCCCGCTTGCTCCACCTTGGCGCCTTCGTCGGGTTTGCCGCCTTCGCCGTGCTCGTGGAGGCTCAATGGGGGCTGTGGCTCGGGGTCGCCGGCGCCGCCGTGTTGCTCCTCTGGCAACACTCGCTCGTCGCGCCGGGCCGGCTGGAGCGTCTGGACACCGCGTTCTTCACCGCGAACGGGATCCTCTCCGTGAGCGTGTTCGTTCTCTACTTCGCCGAGATCCTGCTTCGCTAGCTTGCTATGATGATGCGCTCATGGGAGAGGGAACCCTGCCTGCCAGGCACATCGCCATCGAGGGCCCCATCGGGGTGGGCAAGACCTCGCTCGTCGAACGGCTCGTCGCTCGCTTCGAGGGGGTCAAGCTGCTCGAGGACGTGCAGAATCCGTTCCTCGACCCGTTCTACAAGGGTCGCGGCGGGGCGGCGTTCCAGGTCCAGTTGTTCTTTCTCCTCTCCCGCCACCAGCAGCACCTGGAGATCGCCCAGCGTGAGCTGTTCACACGGCTGGTGGTTGCCGACTACACCATGCCCAAAGACCGCATCTTCGCGCGGTTGAACCTCAACGACGAGGAGTTCCGGCTCTACGACCGCCTCTACCAGCTCCTCACGCCGCACCTGCCCAAACCCGACCTGGTGATCTACCTCGAGGGCACCGTCGAGACGTGCTTGAAGAGGATCAGGTTGCGCGGTCGCGAGTTCGAGCGCAACATCGATCCCGACTACCTGCGGCGCCTCAAGGACGCGTACAACTCGTACTTTTATCGCTACGGCGAGACGCCGCTGCTCGTCGTCAACACCGACGAGATCGACTTCGTCAAGAACTCGCAGGACTTCGAGAACCTGGTCGACCAGATATTCCGCGTCCGCAAGGGGACGCAGGTGTACGTACCGCTCGGATCCGGCTAAGGGACCGAGACGGGCCGAGGAGTAACGCCGAAGCCCGCCTGGAAGTGCACGGGAAGCGCCGATCGGCGACGACGGCGACACCGCCCGGACGGATCCGTCGGCCCGGAGGGACCGATGGAAAGCAGAAAGACAGGGGACAGGGGACAGGGGACAGGGGACCGTACCCCTGCCCACCCGACCAACCAGGACAAGGCCACACCGCTGACGGCGCCGGAGATCGTGGCGAGCAAGGGCCGACAGCGTCTCGTCATGGTGACGGCGACGGACGAGCCTTCGGGCAGGATCGCGGACCGCGCCGGGGTCGACCTGGTGCTGGTCGGCGACTCGCTGGCGATGGCCGCTCTCGGCCGTCCCGACACGCTCTCGGTGACGATGGACGAGATGATCCACCACACGCGCGCCGTCGCCGCCGGGGTTCGCCGCGCCCTGCTGGTCGCCGACATGCCGTTCGGCTCCTACCAAACCTCGGTGGCCGACGCGGTCCGCAACGCCTGCCGGTTGGTCGCGGAAGGCGGCGCCCGTGCGGTCAAGCTCGAGGGACCACGCGAGGCGGAGGTCGCCGCCATCGCCAGGGCCGGCGTGCCTGTGGTCGCCCACCTCGGGCTGACGCCGCAGTCGGTCCACCGCTTCGGAGGGTACCGCGTCCAGGCTCGCGAGCTCGACGAGGCCGCCACCCTGGTCGCCGCGGCCGAAGCGCTGGCCGCCGCCGGGGCGTTCCTCCTGGTGCTCGAGGCGATCCCCGCGCCGGTGGCGGCGCTCGTGACGCGCCGACTCGCCATCCCGACCATCGGCATCGGCGCCGGCGGGGACTGCGATGGGCAGGTACTGGTGTGGGCCGATCTCCTCGGTCTCTCAGAGGGGCCACTGCCCCGCTTCGTGCGGCGCTACGCCGAGCTCGGACGCATCGTCGAGGACGCCGTGAGCGCATTTGCCGCGGACGTACGAGGTGGGCTCTACCCTGCCGCGGCCGAGTGCTACCCGGAGCCGCCTGGCCTGGCGGCCGCACTCGCCGAGCGGTGCCGAAAGGACTGACGATGCTGCTGGTCACCACGATAGCCGCCGTTCGGGCGCGCCGCCAGGAGGCGGCGCGGCTGGGCAAGCGTATCGCCCTGGTTCCCACCATGGGATCGCTGCACCAGGGTCACCTCTCGCTCGTTGAGCAGGGCCGCGGGCACGCCGACGAGGTGTGGGTCTCCGTCTTCGTCAACCCGACCCAGTTCGGCCCTGGCGAGGACTTCGACGCTTACCCCCGCGAGCTCGAGCGCGACCGCGCGCTGCTCGCCGGTGTGGGAGTTACCCTGCTGTTCGCTCCCGCGACCCGTGAGATCTACCCGCGGCCCACGGCGACGGTTATCGACGTGCCACCGCTCGCCGCCGGCCTGTGCGGCGCGCACCGGCCTGGCCATTTCCAGGGCGTCGCCCTGGTGGTCGCCAAGCTGCTCAACATCGTGCAGCCGGACGCTGCCGTCTTCGGGGCCAAGGACTACCAGCAGGTGGCGGTCATCCGCCGCCTCGTCGCCGATCTCGCGATCCCGACCGAGATCATCGTGGCGCCGACGGTGCGCGAGACCGACGGCCTCGCGATGTCATCCCGCAACGCCTACCTCACCCCTGATCAGCGTCGTGCCGCCACCGTGCTCTACCGCGCCTTGGCTGCAGCGCAGGTGGCCGCTCGTGCAGGCGAGCGCTCCGGTTGCGCACTCGAGGCGATCATGGCCCGCGTCGTCGCTGCCGAGCCGCAGGCGCGCCTCCACTACGCGGCTGTCGTCGATCCGCTCACCCTCGCGCCCTGCGATTCCGTTGGCGCCGGCGTGCTGCTCGCGATTGCCGCCCACGTCGGCGGGACCCGGCTGATCGATAACCTGCTCCTGGAGGTGTGGTGATGCTCCGCCCTTTCCTGCGCGCCAAGCTTCATCGCGCTCGTGTGACCCGCTGCGACCTCGACTACGTGGGCTCGATCACCATCGACCGCGACCTGCTCGACGCCGCCGACCTGCTGCCACTCGAGGAGGTTGACGTCTACAACCTGACGCGCGGCACCCGCTTCACCACCTACTGCATCGCGGGCCCGCGAGCCAGCGGCGAAATCGGCGTCAACGGCGCGGCGGCGCACCTGGCCGCGGTCGACGACCTCATCATCGTGTGTACCTTCTGCCAGCTCGAGCCGGGTGACATCGAGAGCCATCGCGCCCGCGTGGTCCTGGTCGGAGACGGCAACCGGGTCGCCGAGGTGCGGATGCAGACGCCCTTCGGCGAGTGAGAGTCGGGGCCACAAACGCAACAAGCCCGCCAAAGCGGGCTTGTCGCCAGCGACCTGTTTGTCGCCTATCGCCGGTTACCTAGAGATACTTGAGCATCTCCGTGGCCGACGGCGCCTCGCGGTGCTCGGGCGCCACCTTGAGGAACTTCTGCAGCAGCTCCTTGGCCTTGGGGTTGTCGCCGCTCCTCAGGCACACCATGCCGAGCTGGAACAGCGCGTCGGGATACTCGGGATCGGTCTCGAGGATCTTTTCGAGGATCGGCCTGGCACCGGCATCGTCACCCTTGTTGAGGTAGGCCGCCGCCTCGTTGAACATCATTCCGGGGTCGCCAGGGTTTGCTAACTTATAGGCAGCCAGGTACTTCTCGTACGCCGCCGTGTTGCCGGCCTCCTTGGAGGAGTTGAGCGCAATGGCCAGGCAAGGAGCGTCGCCGGGCTTGATCTCGAGGCACTTCTCTGCGTTCGCCTGCGCGTCGGGCCACCGCTTGTCCTCGTAGTCGAGGCGGCCGAGCTCGTGCCAGGCGACGTAGAGGTCGGGCTTTGCTGCGGCCGCGGCCTTCAGCTTGGTGCGGGCCTCGTCGCGTTTCCCCTGGTCGAGGAACTCCTTGGCCTCTGCGAGTTCCTTGAACCCGGGCTGTGCCAAGACACTCTGCTCCTCCTGTTTCTGAACCTCCTCGACGCTCTTCAGCTTGAAGTCGACGACCAACGTCTCGCCGCCGATCGGCGGCTTGTGGGTCGCTTCCGTCGTCTGGTAGCCCGCCGCCTCGATGTGAAACAGGTAGCGCTTGGTGGCGTCGATGAACAGGACGCTGAACTCGCCGCGCTTGCCGGCGGTGATCTCCTTCTTGTACGTCGTGATCTCGGGGCAGGTGATCGTCACCTTGGCGCCGGAGATCGTCTTGCCCACGGTGTCGGTCACCGTCCCCTTGAGCCGTCCCTGGGCCTGGGCAAGCACGAGCGAAGGTACGAGGAGCACAGCTCCGGCGATCAGACGGGCGAGCTTCATGGACGAACCCCCTCGGTGGAAGTCTCACCTCCCACCCCGTGAAAGTGTACTTCTGCACAAGATCCGGGGCAACTCACCCGAGGCCTCTGGCAACGTCAGTCGAAGCCCACCTCGGCTTCCTGCAGATCCTCCGAGTCGGGGTCGGGGATTCCGGTCGCCATCTCGACCACCCAACGATGGAAGTTGGGCTCGGCGTTGGTGACCCGAAACTCGAGGATCTCCGGAAGCTCGTACGAATGGAGATCTCGGATCGCCTCACCTACGTCGGCAAACAGCGCCTCCCGGGTCTTGATCAGCAGCAGGTACTCGCTGTCCGTGCAGATCTTCCCTTTCCAGCGGTAGATCGAGCGCAGGCATGGGATGATGTTGACACAGGTAGCCAGCCGTCGGGCGACCAGCTCCTCGGAGATCTCAACCGCTTGCTGCTCGGTGCCCACCGAGGTGACGACGACACCGATCGGCTCCAACTCCCCCATGCCGGACACGGTAGACCGCATCCGAGCCCTCGTCAAGGGAGAGAAAACGATGTAGAGTGAAGAGGAACCGTGACCTGGGGGCGTACCGGGTTCGACGGGGAACGTTAGGGGCGTCGGCAGCGTGCCGTGTTCCGCCGCCACGTTAAACGGGCGGAAACCAACACCTGCCAACACTGAGCTGGCACTGGCTGCTTAACTAGCAGTCACGTCGTGACCGAAGGACCTTGCCTGTGTGCCTGGTCACGGCGCCGACAAGACAGGCTGGACCGTCGCCTCGCCCGGCGGTGGCGGTCGAGACCTTACGGGCTGGTCGTGGTGGTGGGGAGCCTGGGCCCAGCCATCGCGACGAGAACCAACTCCAGGCTGCGCACGGAGACACCGACGGCCCTGGTTTCTCGGACGGGGGTTCGATTCCCCCCGCCTCCACCATATTTGATCGGGGGGCACGCTGCCCCCCGCCCTTTCCCCCGCAGCGTTGCCCCCCGCGCCTCCACGTCGCTCCGCGCGAGTGAATCGCGCTTCGCTTTCCCCGCCCGCACGCTGCCCCCCGCCCTTTCCCCCGCAGCGTTGCCCCCCGCGCCCCCACGTCGCTCCGCGCGAGTGAATCGCGCTCCGCTCGCCCCGCCCGCAGACCGCCCCGCACAGGTAGCGCCGACCGAGTCGCTCACCGTGGTTGGCCGTCGCCCGCTCCGCTTATCGGTGCGGCGCTGCAGACCGTGGGCTGGGGGTTTGTCCGACCACGCAAGCGCGCCGCGCATGAAGTCCGGAGTCTCCCCTCCCTCTTTGCGCACCGCGCAGCGGAGCGGCGCTGCCGCCAGTGGGCTCGGGGGCCTGTCTGCGCAAGCGGGTGGGCCGCGCGCAGGGGGCTCGGGGGCGCAGGCCAGGCGCGAGGAGGCGGTCGATGCTTCTCCATCGACGCCGACGAGCAACGCCGCCTGCGCCCCGACACCCCTGCGCCCGTGGGTTGCGGCGGCACGCGGCGCGCTGCCGCGTCGTCGCGCCTTGCCGAAGGACGCACCTCGACTGCGGCTCTCCTCCTTGCATCGCGCCCCGTGGCGTCCGCAACGCGGCCCGCCCGCTTGCGCAGTCAGGCCCCTCAATGCAAGGAGACCGAGCCGGCCCGCGACGACGCGTACTTGCTGTACGCGAGGAGCGAGGCCGGCGAAGGGCGACGCCGCAGATGGTCCGCTGCCGGCAGCGCTTCACCAAAAGACGGGAGCGCTCCCAAATTGGCGAGGGGCGGGCCGCACGCAGTGCGGCAAGGACGCGAGCTGCGAGGTCCGCGGGAGCGAAGCTCACGTGGCCTCGCGGCGAGCGACCGAAGCGACGCGAAGCGGCGCCCGTCCATCACATTGCTCGCAGCCGGACGAGCGTGCTGGCAGCATGCTCGGGGGCGGACAGAGCAGCGGCGGGAATGCTAAGCTGCGGGTCATGGAAGAGTCGATGGCGACCGCCGGCGCGCATCTGCCGCCGGCCATCCGAGAGCATGCGATTTCCGTCCTCGTCGACCTGTGCGCGATCTCGTCCGCGAGCGGCGACGCAGCAGGCCTCGGGCGCCTGGCCAGCCGCTTCGGCGACGAGCTCCGCCGCCACCTTACGGTGGAGGTCGTTCAGGAGCGTGACAGTCACGGCGCACTGATGCCGGAGGTGATCGCGCGCGGACCCGAGGCCGGCGCCGGCGGGCTGCTGATCGTCGGCCACATCGACACCGTGCTCCCGGCGATCACCCCACGCCGCGAAGGCGAGCGGCTGGTGGCTACCGGCGCCCTCGACATGAAGGGTGGCCTGGCCGCGCTGGTCGCCGCGCTCGACCTCCTCGGCGAGCGCCAGCAGCGCGTTCCAACGGACCTGATGTTCGTCGGGGTGCCCGACGAGGAGGTCGAAGGGGCGATCTCCGAGGCCGCGGTGCGGCGCTGGGGCGGCTCCGCACGCGCCATGCTGGTGATCGAGCCCGGCGAGTCGCGCTGGCCCGCCGAAACGCTGGTCGCCGGCCGGCGCGGCATGACCGAGTGGCAACTCGCCGTGTCCGGGACCTCGGCGCACTCGGGCCTGGCGTTCTGGCAGGGGCGCTCGGCGCTCGCCGCCGCGGCCTCGTGGAGCGCTCGCGCCCACAAGCTGTCCCGCCCGGGGCCGCACGTCACCGTCAACGTCGCCCGCCTGATTGGCGGCGACAGCGAGTTCGTGCTCGACCTCGGGAAGCACCACGACCTGCTCGGCACTTCGCGAAAGCGCAACGTCGTGCCGGATCGCGCCCGCGCCGAGGGCGAGCTTCGCTTCCTGTCGCTCCGCGACCGCGACCGCACCGTGACCCGCCTGCAGCGGCTCGCGGCGAAGGTGGCCGAGGAGTATGGCGTCTCCACGACGTTCGCGCTCGGGAGCTCGGTTCCCCCGGTGGATCCGCACGGCCCCGGCGAGTCGCTGGTGCAGCGAACGGTGGCGTTGGCCGCCCAGCGGGGTTGGACGCTCGAGGTCGAGACCGACCGCGGCGGCATCTCGTTCCCCAACTACCTGCTGGAGCCCGGGAAACTGGCGGTGGTCGACGGCCTCGGCCCGGTCGGCGACGGGATGCACGTGCGCGAGGAGTTCCTCGACCTGCGCTCGTTCGAACGCCGCGCCGTGCTCCTGGCCGACCTGCTGGCAACGCTCTAGCGCACCACCCGCAGCACCGGGATGGCGCCGTCCTGGCTCACCAGCGCACGGAAGCTCGGGTACTGATAGAGCCCGTATATCGCCATCGGCTCGAGCAGCAGCGCCGCCCGTACGGCGGCCTCGCCCGCGAGCGCGACCCAGACGGTGCCGGCGGGCAACTCGCGCTCCGCGGCTGCCACCCGCCTGACGATCTGCCGGCCCTCATAGCGGCTGTAGACGTCGTCGAATTCGTCCTCGACGCGCAGCAGCGTGCAGCTCTCGGCGCGCACGGCGCGCGGCGCCGTCAGCGTCACGTAGGGGATGCCGTGCCGGTCGAACAGCGCGCGAAAAGCGTCGGCGGCGGCCGGAACGACGGCGTAGCCGAGCGGCGTCGCGACCGATTGTTTGACGGCCATCACCGTCATCATGTTGGCGGTCGGCACGGTGATGCGGCGACCGCTCGCGGTCTCGACGACCGGGAAGTCGGTCACCGTCATCCCCGGGTTGACCCACAGGTAGTTGGTCGGGAGGAACGCCGGCAGCGGCCGGCTGCGGGAGTGAGCGATGGCGGCGAGGTCCTCGCCGCGGTGGCCGTCGCCGCGGACGAATTGCCAGAGCAGCACGCTGTAGGCGTCGACGCGGTTGCCGAGGTCGGCCAGCGGGTCGGCGGCGCTCCACCGCACGGCCGACTCGATGATGAACGATAGGCCGCCGTACATCCCGATCGCGTTGAGCCCGCCGTCGAGGTCGGGCGCCGAGTGGCGCTGCTCGGCGTCGGGCGGTGCGCCGCCCACCCAGTAGCGCAGAAACGGGTGGCCCGCTGCCGTGCTCGCCGCCTCCGCCTCCTCCACCCAGCGGCCGGCAGCGGCGATCACGGCAGGATCGAAGAGAGGGTTGTTAAGCCCGTCCATGGTGACGTCGGGCCACTTCAGCCAGCCGCGGGCGCGGTATTCCTCGGAGTCGCGGCCGAACTCGTGGCAGTCGACCGCGACATCGGGCCGGAGGCGACGGGCGAGACGGTGCAGCGCCGCCGTCTCGGGCTGCGCGAGGGTCATGTGGTCGCGGTTGAGGTCGGCGCCGGCGCCGTTGCGCCGCGTTCCCGCCTCGCCGCCGTCGGGGTTGACCATCGGCATCATCCACAGATCCACGTCGGGCGGCAGCAGCGACGGGTCGCGCGCGACGTCGCGGATCATGTAGAGAATGGCGTTCTTGCCGGCGACCTCGTCGCCGTGCTGCTGCGCGTAGAACAGCACCCGCCAGCGTGTCTCGCCGCCGTGGGTGAGGTGCACGACGTAGAGCGCCCGCCCCGCCGTACTGGTCCCATCGATGGTGACGTGGACGGGACCCTGGCCGTCGACGGAGCGCAGGAAGCGCTCCATTTCGGAGAACGTGATCGATCTCGTCAACTGCCGGTGGTCCTCCGGAAACGGCGACGGCGCCGCGCCAGCCACGGCAGGTAGGGCGCCGGCGAGGACGACAGCGGCCACGGCGGCAAGGCGTGAACGGATCAGCGTGCGCACGTTCTCCTCCGGTTCCCGGACGCCCGGGTCATGATGTCGGGAGTGCGACCTCGGCGTACCATCCCAGCGAGACGATCGTCGTCCCGTAGGGCGCCGACAGCTTCTGCAGCAGCTCGATGATCTCCTTCGCCCGGGACGCCCTGGCCAGCCGCGGCACCCCGTACAGCGGCCCCTCGTCGTCGATGGTGACCGGGATCAGCTCGATACGGCGCAGCTTCTCCGCGTTGAAGGTCATCCGCACCACCACCGTCTCGAAGATCCGCGCCGGGTCGCGGCGGTCCCACACCGACACGTTGGTCGGCCGCGCGATCTCGGAGTCGCGCTGGTGGATGAGGTCGACCGGGATCTTGTCCGGGGTGCGGTACTGGTAGATGAAGTTCGAGATGCTGTAGAAGATCGGCTTGCCCTTGTAGATCTCGATGCCGCGCAGCACGTGCGGGCCCGAGCCGAGCACCAGGTCGGCGCCGGCGTCGACCGCGCGGTGGTACATGATGCGGTCGTTCGCCGGCGTCGTGTCCTGGATCCCGTAGGCGCGGGAGTGGCTCACGTCGTGGTTGTGGAGCGCCACCATCACCACGTCGTTGTGCCGCCGCGCCATCACCACGTCGTCCTCCATCGCGGCGACGTCGGCCTCGACCAGGCCCTCGACGGGCGTGGCGGCGCCGTCGGCCCCGGCCACCAGGATCGTCGCCGGGTTGATGGTGGCGATGCACGGACCGGACGGGTCGGCGCAGCGGTACTTGGAGGTCCAGTACCGCACGGTCGACAGCAACGCGAAGCGCGACTTCTGGTTCTGCGGCTTGACCACGCCGGGGGCGCGGGCGTCGGCCAGCGTCATGCCCGCGCCGGCGTACTCGATCGAGGCGCGGTCGAGCGCCTTCAGGCACTCGGCGAGCCCATCGGGACCGAAGTCGAGGGCGTGGTTGTTCGCCATGCTCACCAGGTTGATGCCGATCGCCGCGACCTCCCAGGCGAACGTCGGGTCGGCGCGGAAGTTGTAGAACGGGCGCTGCAGCTCGGGGTGCGAGTTGATCGAGAACTCGAGGTTGCCGTAGGCGATGTCGGCCTCCTGCAGGATGCGCAGAAGCTGCCGGTGGTCGGGCTCGGGCAGCCGCGAGATCTGCTGGTTGAAGATCATGTCGCCGACCGCGGTGACGACGACGTCGCCGGGCTGCTCGCGCAGCAGGGCGGTGACGCGGCCGGCCCAGTCGACGCTCTCGGGCGGCTCCGGCGGGTGAATGCGCCGGTTGTACACCGACATGCTCTGGTCGAAGGTGAGCTTTTCCGCCTCCTGAGCCCCGGCGCTCTGCGCGAGGAGCTGAGCCGCAACGCCGGCGAGACACACGGCCGCCAGGCGCCACCCGATCGAGTGCTGATGTCCCGTCATGGCTGACTCCCTCCCCTCCGCTCCGGCCTCACGGCTTAGCCGGCGGCGCGCCATGGATCACCGTGCGCGCCTTGATGTCGAACTCCTCGCCGGGCAAGAGCACGTGCACCTTCAGGTCGTGGACGCCGAGGCCGTCCTGTCCGGTCTCGCTCGGCTCGCCGGCTGACCGTCGCCCGCTTCGCGTCGATCACCATCACGCAGCTCCGGCCGAGAACCTGGAAGGTGCCGTCGGGACGCACCCAGACGGCGGTGTCCTCGTCGACGCCGACACCCAGGAGATCCGGGTGCTCGAGGATCACGGAGAGCAGCCGGTTGGAGCGCTGGCGGGCGATGAAGTGCTGGTCGACGACGACGTCGCGGAAGAAGCCGAGGCCGCGCCACACCTCGACGCTGTTGGTCCGGATGACCTTGAAGTCGCCCTCACCGGTGATCATGACCTTGCTCTGGCAGGCAGTGCCGGCCGAGGTGCCGCCGATCACCGCGCCGCGGGCAAACGCTGCGGCGATCGCGTCGCCGACCGGAGTGTCGAGCAGCGCGTTGGTGATGCGAATCTGGTCGCCACCGCCGAAGAAGATGCCGTGCGCCTGGCCCGCGAGGTCGGCCCAGTCCTGGCGCATGGCGTCGGCCTTGCTCTTGATGTCGAGGGTGACGACGTTCGGGCATCCGTACTTCTCTCGGAACAGAGTGGTGTAGTAGTAACCGACGTCGGCGGCCTTGGAGGCGGTGGGGATGGCGATCATCGGCGCCTGTGGCCCGCCGGCGAGCTCGATGAATTTCGCCATCGCGTCGGCTGGCTTCTCGCCGCCGCCGATCAGCACGAGGTGACCCTTCGGGGCCGGCCCGGCGACGGCGGCGGCAACAAGAACCAGGCCGATGGAGTGGACCGCCAGGAATCGCATCGGTGCGCGCATCGTGCATCGCCCTTCCCGTGCGGCTATGCAGAAAAGCCGGGGCGGCCGCACGGCCGCCCCGGCGTCAGGACTTCCAGCTACCTCAGAACTCGAAACGGATGCCGGCGCGGATCTGCCGTGGCGCCTCGATGTCGGTCGCCTGGCCGAACGTGTCGAACTCGGCCCAGGCGCCGCTGGTCGCCCGGACGGTGCCCCATTGCCCGTCGACCGCGGTAACGGTCGACGAGTTGAACACGTTGAACGCCTCGGCCGAGACGGTCATCCGGAGCGAGCCGGCGAGCTTCGGGCTCCACGCCAGCCGCAGGTTGACGAGGTTGCGCTTGGGGAGCTTGTTGGAGCCCTGGGGCAGCAGGTTGATGTAGCGCCCGGTGACCGAGTTGTAGTCGAGGCCGCTGCGCACCCGCACCCACGGCGTCCAATACATCCCCGAGAGGTAGTTGTACTGGCCGGAAAGCTGCAGGTCGAGTGGCAGGTCGACCGCGGCCGACACCTTGAGGTCCCACTTGTTGAACGACATCGCGAGCTTGCCGTCGGCGTTGGTGTAGCCGTTCCTGTCCTGAAACTCGTCGATGTAGCCGTAACCGCTGGTTTGGTTGCCCGTAAGATCGGTCCAGACGAGCGAGCTCCACAACTGCCAGGCGTGCGAGTAGCGCTTCTCGAAGCGCACCATCACCGACTGGTAGTCGCGGTAGGCGCCGTTGTCGCTGGTGAGCACGTATTCCTGCGGCGAGTTCAGCACGTAGACCGGCAGCGTGCCGCCGCTGAGCGGGTTGTCGGCAACGTTGATCAGCGTGTAGTCGTTGTTGGCGTTGATCATCGTGATGAAGTCGCGGAACTTGCGGTCGATCAGGTCGACGCCGATCATCATGTCCTGCGCGAACTGCTGCTCGAAGGTGAGCAGCGTCTCGTCCACGTACTGCGCGCCGTAGTCGCCCATGGTCGCGTACTCGGCGGTGCCGAGGTCGCAGCCCACGTCGCCGTTCGAGTCGAGCTCGTACGTGCCGCTGTCCGGATTCCAGTAGCAGTCCCTGTATGGGATGTTGATCTGCCCCGAGGCCTCGCGGTCGTAGACGTAGCCCATCATCTTCTCGTGGTAGCGGCCCCAGTGCGCCTTCAACGCGGTGCGGCCGTTGCCGAGGACGTCCCACACGAGGCCGATGCGCGGGTCGACGAAGGAGGCGTCGTAGACATCGGAGTTGCCGTGGCCCTTCTGGAAACCGCCGTTGTACTGCCCGTACCGCGCGCCGAGGTTGATCGCCCAGCGGTCGAGCTTCAGCGAGTCCTGCGCGTACAGGCCAATCGTCGAGGTCTGCAGCCACTCCTGGTAGACGCCGCCGTAGTAGGCGTCGGCGTTGCCGTTGACCCCGCACTCCGGGTGCTGCATGTAGTACTCGAAGCTCGGGCAGTCCGATGAGTCGTCGTAGTAGGTCACGCCGCCGTTGCGATACTCCAGGTAGGTCGCGGCCGCATCCTCGTAAACCGCGCCGAACTTCAACGAGTGGTTGTCATTCGCGCCAAACAGGCCGTCGGCGAACAGGCTCCACGAGGCGTCGAAGGTGGTCTGCTTCTTGTCGCGCAGGGTACGCTTGGTCTGGTTCTGCCAGTAGATCTCGGTGTTGTAGTAGTCGTTGCGGCCCGGCGTGTCGAAGCCGTTGTACGGCAGGTAGTTCAGGTCTCCGGTGTAGCCGGTGACCTTGAAGTTGAGGAAGTTGTTGGCGTTGATCAGCGATTCCCAGTTGAGGGCGTAGGTGGTGTTCGGTGACTTCTCGTCGGAGGTTGCCTCGGGGAGGGTGTAGCGGTCGATCCCCCGGTGCTCGTGGTGCAACTCGTCCCGCTCCCCCATCACCATCAGGCGGTTCGCCTCGCTAGCCTGCCAGGTGAGCTTGCCGAGGTAGCGCGGGGTGGTGCGCTTGTCCGCCGCGGTCGCGCCGATCGGGGTCTGCTCCTGCGACCAGTGCTCGCCGGACACGAAGTACCACAGCTTGTCCTTCACCGCTGGTCCGCCGAGGCTAATCGACGCGTCGGTGAACTTGAACTTGATCTGCTCGTCGGTCTCCGGGGCGTTGTTGCTGGTCCACGACTTCGGCTGGTAGTAATACTCGACGCCGCCGTGGAACTCGTTCCCGCCGGACTTGGTGATGCCGTTGATGACGCCGCCGGTGTAGCCGCTGTACTCGGCGTTGGCGCCGAGACCGCCGATCTGGATCTCCTGCATCCACTGGATCGACGGGAGCAGCCAGTACTGGCCGTTGGCCGGGTCGGCCACGTTCACGCCATCGAGTGTGTAGGCGTTCTGGCCGTTCTCGGTGCCGCCGTACGCCATCATCGAGCTGGAGGTACCGGTCGCCAGGGTGACACCCGGCGCCGCCGCGAGCATCGCGTAGTAGTCGCGCGGTAGCGGCTGCTTGTTGATGAAGGCGGTGTCGAAGTTCGTCGCCACCGTATTCGACACCACGCTGACCACCGGCGCCTCGGCGGTCACCGTGATCTCGTCCGCGATCTTGCCGAGCGGCAACACGAAGTCCACGACCAGCGACTGGCCGAGGCGGACACGGACGTTATCCTGCTGCAGCTTCTGGAAGCCCGACAGCTCGGCCGAGATCGAGTAGATCCCGGGGGTAGCGACGGGAAGCGGTACCCGCCCTGCTCGTCGGCCACCGCCACCATCCTGCCGGTCATCAGCACGTCGGACGCCGCCGTGACCGTGGCTCCCGGTAGCACCGCGCCGTCGGAGTCCTTGATGGTTCCCTGCACGCTCCCCGTGAGGGCGCCCTGGGCGGCGACGTTCGCCGCCAGGCCGAGCAGCAGCAGGATGACAAAGACTGGGAGAAACGCCTTTCGCACCATACCTCCTCCTTGCCGCGCCACGCTTCTGGCAGCGAGGCTGCGATTCCTGGAAAACGGTTGACGGAAACAACGACGAGGTGCGCAAGCACCCTTCTCGCGGGCGTTCATGTCTGGCCCCTCATGGCCTCGAGCAGCGCGTGCCCGGCCGCCTCGATGTGACGGCGCACCGCCAGCTCGGCGCGGGCGGGATCGTGCGCGCGGAGAGCGGCGACGATCTCAGCATGCTCGAGGGCATCGGGCTCGTCGCGGCCAGGCACCGAGGTCGCGGCGATGCGGGGGATGTTGCTCCACAGCATGGTTGGAAACGCCGCCCACAACTGCGCCAGGGTTCTCACCAGATAGGAGCGGCCCGACGCCTGGAAGATCGACCCGTGGAAGCGGCGGTTGAGCTCGCGGTACTCGGGCAGCTCGCGCGGGGTCTCGCACGCCACCATGCGGACGTGCATCCTCTCGAGCTGGTCCAGCTCGTCGTCGGTGATCGCCGTAGCCGCGTAGCGCGCCGCCATCCCTTCGATGAACGCCCGGCACGAATAGAGGTCCTCGACATCCTCGATGCAGAACTGGACGACCCGCACGCCGCGGTAGGGGATGTGCTCCACCAGCCCCTCGGCGGCGAGCTGCTTGAGTGCTTCGCGAACGGGCATGTGGCTGACGCCGTGCTCGTGCGCCAGGCGCTCCTGGCGCAGCCACTCGCCGGGCTTCAGGCGCCCCTCGAAGATGTCGGCGCGCAGCCGGTCCACGACCCTCTGGGCGAGCTGCTTGTGACCAAGGAGCATGGGTTCGGCCGCCACAGTATATCTCCGATATTAGATATAAGATTTCACGTGACGACCCTAGTACGTGGATTTCGCAGTGTCAAGTGCGAGTATCTCTGGCGATCAGTTTCAGCGGGTGAGCGCCGACTCCGAGCGAGCGGTGACCGACGTCAAGGTGCCGGCACGTCAGGGATGGGTTGGTGGCGTTGGGGTTTGGGGGATGGCGGGAGGCTCGTCGCGAGTGGCACCGTGCGAGGGTTCGAGAGCCACCGCCTCGGCGAGCGCGGCCCTGGCGCCATCTCGATCACCGAGCTCGAGCAACACTTTGGCCAGATTGCGATAGCCGTTGGGGTTGCCGGGCGCGAGTCGCACGGCGCGCTCGAGGCACTCGCGGGCAGTGGTCAGGTCTCCCTGCTCGCCCAGGAAGACCCCTGAGTTGAGCCAAATGACGCCGCTGTCGGGAAACAACTCGCGGCCCCGGGCGAACGCCTCGCGCGCCATGTCAGGCAGCGCGCGCGCGCGGTAGTCGAGAGCGAGGCGGACAACCGCCAGCTCGCGTTCCTGGATGCCCAGTCGGATGGACACCCAGAAAGGGCCGTCGGCCTCCTTCAGCCAGCCCTGAGTGCGCAGGAGCGTCGAGAGGTTGTAGTAGGGCGCGGCGTAGGTCGGGTCGGCGGCGATCGCTTGGCGGAAGGTCCGCTCAGCCACTGTGTTCTCGCCCGCCGAAGCCTGGATGGTCGCCAGGTTGTTCAGGCGGCGGGCCTCAGCGCGGTCAGGGGCCGGTGTCCGTGTGGCGCTGACCGCAGGCCCGGGGCGGTCGCGACCCTCAGCCTGCTCCGCGTTCGAACCGGAGCCCCCGCCCGCCAGGTAGCCGAGAGATCGCAGCTTCTCCAACTCCTCCTGGCGCGCCTCCGGGGGAAGGGCGACGGGAACTATTGCAGGCGGCGAGAGCAGCGCTGCGTAGCGGAGCGGTCGGGCCGGCCCCGGGACCCGGCGCAAGAGCCAGTCCGGTACATGGCCGGGCATGTCCACATCCGCGGGAAGCCCGGCGAGCGCCATCAGGCAGGGGCCGACATCGAGGATGCCGAGCCGATGTCTCGTTGCAGAGGCCCGGATCAGGTGGCCGGCCACCAGGAACACGCCTTCGGGGCGATGCCACTGAACGGCGGTGGCGGCGTGGGCGCCGGCCGGCACCCGTGGTCGGCCGTCGCTCCAGCGGAACCCGTGGTCCGACACGATCACCAGCGTGTCCTCGGGCGCGAGTCGTCGAGCCACGTCGCCGATCCAGCGATCGACCCAGGCGTAATAGCGATCGACGACGCCGCCGAACCGCCGGGCGAGGGCCGGATCGGAACCAGGCAACGCCGGGGGCCGGTACGCGCCGAACAGGTGGCCGACGGTGTCGGTGCCTTCGAGGTAGGCGAAGACCACATCCGTACCCCGGTCGACTTCCCGCAGGGTGAGGCGTTCGACGGTGACCGAGGCAGCGACGAGCTTCGCCAGGCCGCCGATGGGGTCGTCCCAGGCGTCCCGGCGCCCCACCGCCGCGGCCAGCTCCGCCTCGGCTACGGTTGCGAAGGGCGCCAGCATCGCGGGAGTCACGTCCGCGGCTTTCACGGCGAGCTGGCGGGCAACGGCTTCGGCCGGAGGCGGGTCGGCAAGCCCGGGGACGGCGGCCGAGAGACCAAGGAGCTGCTCGGTGAGGCGGTCCGAGTACACCGCACCACGGATGGGTGCCTGCGCCGGAAACGTCGCCCACCACCCGACCACCGCCGTGCTCCGTCCGGCGGCGGAGACCATCTCCCAGATCGCAGGGACCCTGCGCGATGCCGCCGAGACCGGGTGGGGCGCGCCTCCGCCCGGATCGGACTCGAGAAAGTCCAAGACGCCGTGCTCCTCGGGCGGACGACCGGTGCCGATGGTGGTCCACACCAACGGCGAGATCAGCGGTGGCGGCACCTCGAGGACGGCGTGGGCCCCATCGCGGATCAGACGGCCCAAGCTGGGCATCGCCCCGCGCGCCACGAGCTCGTCTACTAGTGCCCAGTCGAGGGCGTCGAGCCCGAGTATCACGAGCCGGCCGGGCGCATGGCTGCGGCGCGTGAACTCGCTCCCGGCTTCGGCCCGCACCAGCGCGGCATCGAGGTCGCTGCCGATCTCCACTCCGGCGAGCTCGAGGGGCGCCACCGCCGGGGCGACGCGCGAGCGAAGGTCGGGGAGCGGAGGGCCCGAGCCGTCGGTCGTGAAGATCTCCGCCCAGAACCGGCTGGACGCGGCGATTGCCGTCAACTCCCTGGCATCGAGGGAGACTCGGCCGGCGAGCCGCTCGCGCCACGCTGCCTGCCAGCCCAGTGCCCGCACCCGGGAGGTGGTGATCGGCAGGACACCCGCCCCCGAGATCAGCAGCCGGACAGGCAGAATGGCGCGGGCTCCTCCGGGGAGTGTCGCCTCGAGCTCGATATCGATGCAGGCGTTGCCCGCGATCCTCGGGACCAGCCGTCGGCGGGCCACGCCGAGGAATGACAACGAGAAGCGGGGAGGCAAGAGCCGGACCCGCTCGCCCAGGCGGCTCACGGTGATGATCGCGCGCGTCTGGCGGGGCGGCACCACGGTCGCCAACCCGACTCCGATGCCGGCGAGGGACAGCACGCTGAGCAGCAGTCGGCGACGCTGCGGGGCAGGCACCGAGGGATTGTACCAACCCACCCGGACTGCCGCGGGCTCCGCGCACCCGGGTTACCATGCCCCCGGACCGGAAGCGGACGGGAGCCGGGGATGAGCCATTGGCACGCCGACATCGAGGGAACTACCCTGTGGGAGGCGTTGTCTCGGTTGGTCGCCTGTGACACCGCGACGGGGTCGAGCACGCTGCCGGCGTTCGAGCTGCTGGCCGAGCTCCTCGATCGCCCCGGCTGGAGCGTGGTCGTCGACCACCCCGCGCACGGCGAGCCCGGGGTGGTCGCCTGGGCCGGGCCGCCAGAGCCCGGCGGTCTCGCGCTCTCCGGCCATGTCGATGTGGTGCCGTGGCGCGGCCAGCCCGGCTGGACCCGCGAGCCTTTGCACCTCGTACGCGAGGGTGGTCGCGCCTACGGCCGCGGAGTCGCCGACATGAAGGGGGCCATCGCCCAGCTCACGGCGCTCGCGGCCACGATCGACCCAGCTCGCCTGCGCCGGCCGGTACTGCTGGTACTCACCGCCGACGAGGAGATCGGCTGCCTCGGCGCCGAGCGCCTGATGCCGCGCCTGGACGAGCTGACCGGGGGTCTGCCGCGACCCGCCGGCGCAGTGATCGGCGAGCCCACCGGCGGCGTGGTGTACCGCGCCCACAAGGGCCACGTGACCCTGACCGTGACCACGCACGGCCGGGGCGGCCACTCGAGCCGCCCGGACCTCGGCGCCAATGCCATTGCGGCGATGGCGGCCGCCGCGGGGGCGCTAGCGCAGGTGCAGGCCGAACTGGCGACCCGCGTCGGCGCGGACGCGCTCGAGCTTTTCCCCGACTACCCCGCGGTCCCGTTCAACCTCGGTCTCATCGCGGGCGGCACCGCCGACAACATGATCGCCGAGCGTTGCACGCTCACCATCGGCTTCCGGCCTGGGCCAGGAGACGGGCCCGAGGAGCTGGCGGCCGAGCTCGGCCGGCGCATGGCGGCGGCGGCGCGGGCAGCGGTGCCCGGCACCGAGCTCAGCGTCGACGAGGTGATCGTCACTCCCGGCATGACCTCGCCGGCGACCGGACCCGTGGCAGACGCGCTGCGCGAGCTCACCGGTCAGGAGCGCTTCCTGGGCGCACCGTTCGCCACCGACGGAGGGCACTTCGAGCGCGCCGGAGTGCCGGCGTACATCTGGGGTCCCGGAGAGCTGGCGCAGGCTCACCAGCCGAACGAGTCGGTTACGGTAGAGGCGCTGCAGACCGGGCTCGAGACGCTTGCGGCGTTGGTCGGACGGATCTGCAGGTAGGTCCCACGGCGCATCAACTCCTCCAGCGGACAACAGCGCGAACGATTGTGAGTGATATAGTCTAGATTTGGGCGGTAGCGCGTACCCATGGTCGCCGCGCCGCCCGCCCGCAGGAGGATCGCCATGCACGCAGGTGTCCACGGAGCGATTGCCCTGTCCGTCGGCTTGCTCGCGCCGCTCGTCGGCGAGGTGAGCGCTGCTGGAGCCGGGGAGGCGAGCGGTCCCGCCGCGGTCCAGCAGCAGGTTCCCGCGCCGGCCACGCCGGGCGAGGGGCTCACGCTCCTGCCGCTGCGCGCCTACCAGCAGACCACCTCCTACACCTGCGGCCCGGCGGCGCTGATCACGCTGTTGCGCTACTACCAGCGGGACGCCGACGAGATGGAAACCGCCAAGGGCGCGAACTGCACCCCCGACAAGGGCACGACGCCGCAGAACATGGTCGCCTGGCTCGAGCGCCAGGGGTTCGACGTGACCTGGGGCGAGCACGGCTCGCTCGACCTGCTTCGCGCCAACCTCGCGAAAGGGATCCCCACCATCGTCGAGTGGATCGACTGGGGCGGCCACTGGGTCGTCGTCGTCGGCTACGACACCAAGGGCAACGAGTCGACGCGCGACGACGTCATCTACTTTGCCGATCCGGCCGATGGGGTCGACGGGACCCGCGACGGGTTGACATCCTCCGCCGCCCGGCGTTTCGACGCCATGTGGTTCGACGCGTTCCTGTTCGAACGGCCCATGTTCAAGGTTTACATTATCGCCGTGCCGAAGCCGGCGCCTGTCGCAGAGAAGTGAGCTCTCCCCCTGCGGCCCCGCCGGTTCTCCGTGCTGCGGCGCGGGCCTGGCGGCGAGGTGCCGCGGGCGGTACTGTCCCGGTCGAGTCGATGAGCCAGGGAAAGACAAGGCCCGGGGCCTCCGCCCCGGGCCTTGGATCACGATACAGGCCGTCTAGTACGAGAGCTTGAACCCCAACTGGACGCGGCGTGGGCTCTGCCACGCGACAGGCTGCCCGAAGGTGGCGAGGTCGGAGTTCGACGCCCGCCCGGTCACCTGCTGGTTGTTGAAAAGGTCGAAGACCTGGGCGTACACCGAGACGGCCAGCGGACCCAGCTTGAACGGCTGCTCCACGTAGAGGTTGGCCTCCCAGTTGTTGCCGACCCGCGAGGCGCCGCGTTTCTCGGTGAACACCGCGCCGTAGGTGCCGGCGGTGGTGGCGGTGTAGAGCGTCCCAGAATCCCAGTACGCCGACAGCCCCACCACCGTGTTCCACGGCATGGAATACGAGCCGTTGAACTTGAACTGGTGGGGCGAATGCGTGCGGCCGTACCGTTGGGGGTCGACCAGCTCGGGGTTGGAGAAGGTGTAGAAGCCGAGGTCCCGCCAGGTGACGCCCCAGGCGTCGTTCTTGAACGCGTAGGTGTAGTTGGCGATGAACTGTATGCGGTCCTTGCCGTAACGTTTCAGGAGGCCGACGCTGACCGCCTGATACTCGCTCCACTTGAGGTTCCCTACATCCGACTCCTTGGGAACGTTGGTGATGAGGATATAGCCCGAGGCGGTGGGGTCGTACCAGTCGATCTGATCGTCCTGCCACCGCCAGAGGAAGCCGATGCTGGCGGCGAGCTCGTTGGTGAGGCGACGGTCGTAGCCCAACGACACCTCGGTCATGTAGGGCGGGCTGAGGTTGGGGTCGATGGTGGTGCCGCCGGCATACCTCGGGATGTCGTAGAGGAGCGTCCAGCAGGCGTCCGGATGCTGGTAGTAGGCCGCCGCCGCCGGGTCACACGCGTAGTTCCAGTCCCAGCGCTGGACGTGGTCCGGGCTGACGTGGAAGCTGTCGCCGATGTAGTTGTTGATCATGTTGTAGAAGCGGCCGATCGAGCCGTGGACCGAGTCCCCGTTGAGGTCGTAAGCGAACCCGAGCCGCGGCGCGATCATCTCGCTGAAGCCGAACTTCACGACCTTGGTGTCCTGGTTGTTGGAGACGGAGCTCGACTCGGCGCGCAGCCCGAGGTTCAGGGTCAGCTTGCCGATGGTCCACTGGTCCTGGACGTAGAGCGAGTAGTAGTCCTGCGGCGTCGTCCGCCCGCCACTCTGATCACGGTAGAGGAACCGGATGTATGGGTAGCCCTGCCAGTTCCAGTACTGCCCGGCATCGTTCCAGATGTTCCAGAAGGTGTTCTCGATCTTCGCGTACTCGACGCCCGCCTTGAACTTGTGCGAACCGTGACGGCTGTCGAGGAAGTAGGTGCCTGACGCCAGACCGCCTTTGCGATCGCGATCGGAGCGGTAATCGATCGACGGCCCGCCCGACGCGTAGCCCCAGTACAGGTCGTAGGTGTACGGCACCGAGTTGAAGGTCGACGAGATCGGAACTGTGTTGAGCCGCTGCGAGTGGTTCTGGTAGTTCGCCTCGAGGAAGAGCGCATCGCTGATCATGCCGCTCCAGCGCAGCGAGTAGTTGCTACCGCCCATCTCCTGTTTGCGCTCGGTGGCCGCGTTGTAGATCGCGCCGTAGATCCCTGCCTGCAGCGGCGACTGCTCGGTCGGGTCGTCGTTGTAGAAGGCGACGAGGTTGTGACTCGGGTTGATCTGCCAGGTGAGCTTGAAGGATCCGTAGTGCCCGGAGTTCGTGAATGGCCCTTCGGAGAGGCGCCCTGCGATGAGGTCGTCGAGTGTCTCGTAGCGCCGGTACTGAGTCTCCTCATCGCGATGCTCGTACGAGGAGTAGAACCACAGGCGGTCCTTCAGGATCGGCCCGCCGATCGTGACGCTGGGCCGCCACTCTTCGGGCCTTGCGCCACCAGCCTTGTTCTGGCCGGATTCGTCATCGATTCCGTCCCGGGCAGACCAGTCCGGGTCAGAGCGGTCGACCCGCACCGTGAAGTGCAGATCGTTGCCGCCCGATTTCGTCACCAGGTTGAGAATGCCGCCGGTCGCCCGCCCGTACTCCGCGGCGAACCCCGCGGTCTGGAGCTGGGCCTCGGCGATCGAGTCCCAGTTGATCACGGTCCCGTAGATGAGGACCCGTGGATCGGTGGTGTCCACTCCGTCGACCAGGTAGAGATTCGCGGTATTCGACTGACCACCTACCAATGGGCTGTAGCCGCCCGCCGAGCCGGACACCACGGTAGGGGCCATCTCCATCAGGCTCGTGAACTGGCGATTCGTGGGCAGTACATCGGCGAGCCTCGAATCCACTACCGTGTCGACCGTCGATTTCGTGGTGTCGACCACGATCCTCTCCGCGGTGACCTCGACGGACTCCGCGAACGTCGGCGACTGCATGCCGACCTCCACGTCGGTCGTGCTGCCGATGTTCACCACCACCCCGCCGACCCGCTGCGTCGGGAACCCAGCCAACTCGGCGGTGAGCGAATACTCGCCGGACGGCAACGGCGTGATCCTGTAGCGCCCTTCGTCGCTGGAGACCGTCGTCCGTACGCCCTGCAGGCTGGGCCCCGAGACCGTCACCGTGACCCCTGGAAGCGCCTGCCCGCCGGCGTCGTGAATCTGCCCGGCTATCGAGCCGTACTGCTCGCCTTGCGCCAGCGCCTCCACCGAGATCGCGAGTGCACCGGCCAAGCCAAGTAACAGCTTGATTCTTGACATCGTCCCCCCTCCGATCTGTCGCGCAGTGACAACCGTTTCCGCATTACGGTCGGGCGACGACCGGCGCGCCGTTCGGCGGCGCGAAGACCTCGGGGCGGGCGTTCTCTGGAAGGAATTGCGCCGCGGAGAACCGGCGCGGTTTGAGCCACCTCCACGTGTCACACGGGCGTGGCAAGGAGCGGAGCTCGGGACCGGTGAATCGGCGCCGAACACAGCACACAAATATATTATATCAAGATTTCCGCGCAGGATCTCGAGACGACACGGAATGAGATCCGAGGTCGACCGCTCACGAAACGCCAACGAGCACCCCGCACCTTCGGGGGCGATCCAGGATTGGACCCACACGCGCACGGTCTCGTCAGCCGCGGTGGTTGGGACCCATGGCAGCCACCGGAGATGGTGGTCCGCCTCACGCTGGATGAGTAGCTCGGCGTGGCCGCCTTCGCGGCCCCCGCTCGACGCGCCCAGCGAGCTCACCCCGCGGCGGCGCGCTCGGAGCCACTGCTCACGGATCGGCGCCCAGCCCGGCCACCGGCGACCGACTCGCCGTTCTCGGCACGGGTATCATGTCCCAGGATGAGGACGGAAGCTCCCACCCCTCCCGGCGCGCACGCCACCCACCGTCTACTGCTTCGGTTGCACCGCTCGCCGCGTGATGGCCGGCGGCAATGCGCCCGCACCTGCTCTGCTCTCGCCATGGCGCCAGGCGCCGACACGGCGGCCAGCGTCACTTCTCGAATCCTCGAGGCCCGCCCTCATTCTCGCCCCGGCGGCGCGGTCCAACCGGTCTGCGCGCCGACCATGCTGCCGCCCCTCGATCGCGACCGGAGGCCATGACCTGATGAATCGAACCCACAGGCTCAAGCTGCCGCACACGTTGATCCTCATCTACGCGATGGTGGTGGCCACCGTGGCCGCCACCTGGCTCGCCCCGGGCGGCGAGTACCAGCGGGTCGAGCGAGAGGGCAAGCTGGTCCCGGTCTCCGGCACGTTCCGCCTGGTCGAGCCCCGGCCGCAGGGACTCGCCGCACTGTTCGTGTCGCCGGCGCGCGGGTTCGTCGATGCAGCGCTGATCATCGGCTTCTGCTTCATCGTCGGCGGCGTGTTCGCGATGATTCAGGAGACCGGGGCGGTCACCGCGGTGATCCACGCGCTCGCGCGCTCGTTCGCGCGCCGTCCACGGCTGCGCGTCCTCCTCATCCCGGTGCTCATGCTGGTGTTCTCGCTCGGCGGCGCGGTGTTCGGGATGTGCGAGGAGACCATGCCGTTCATCGTGATCTTCGTGCCGCTGGCGCTGTCACTGGGCTACGACCGCATCACCGGAGTGGCGATCCCCTTCGTCGGCGCGGCCTCCGGGTTCGCCGGCGCCTTCTTCAACCCGTTCACCGTCGGCATCGCACAAGGGATCGCCGGCCTGCCGCTGTACTCGGGGCTCGGCTTCCGCTTGGTCGTGTGGGCGATCGGCACCGCCATCGCGATCGCCTTCGTGATGCTCTACGCCGAGCGGGTGCGGCGCGACCCGCACCGCTCGCCGACGTTCGCCGAGGACGAGGAGCTGCGGGGGACGCTCGACCTCAGCGCCGGCCCCGGCGATCCGGTCGCGGTGGCCGGTCGGCACCGGGTGGTGCTCGGGATCTTCATCGCCGCGATGGCGGCGCTGGTCTACGGAATCCTCGTCTACAAGTGGTACATCGGCGAGATCGCCGGGTTGTTCCTGGCGCTCGGGATCGCCGCCGCCATCGCCGGCGGGCTGTCCGGCGATCGTGCGGCGCGGGCGTTCACGGAGGGCGCCAAGGACATGATCGCCGCGGCGCTGATCATCGGCTGCGCGCGCGCCATCCTGCTGGTGGCCACCGACGGCAAGATCCTCGACACCATGCTCCACGCGATGGAGACCTCGATTGCCCGCTTCCACCCGGTGGTGTCGGCGCAGTTGATGTTCCTCTCGCAATGCGTGATCAACTTCTTCGTGCACTCGGGTACCGCGCAGGCCGCGCTGACGATGCCGATCATGGCGCCGCTCGGCGACCTCGTCGGGATCACGCGCCAGACCTCGGTGTTCGCCTTTCAGCTCGCCGAGTACGTCAACCCGATCCTGCCCACCTCGGGGGTTACGATGGGGGTGCTGGGGCTCGCCCGCCTGCGCTGGGAGACGTGGGCGCGCTGGTTCGCGCCTCTGATGCTGATCTGGGCGCTCCTCGGCGCGCTCTCCCTGATCCCCGCCGTCCTCACCCACTGGGGACCGTTCTAGCCGGGCTGGCGGCCGCGGGAGCGCACGCCGCGGTCGCATGCCTACGACGGGAAGTGCTCGACCTTGACCGCGAGGTGGCCGGCGATCTGCGACGCCTCCTTGGTGATGGCGCGGCCGATCACCACCCGCTGGATCTGGTTGGTGCCCTCGTAGATCTGCGTGATCTTGGCGTCGCGCATGTACTTTTCGATCGGGTAGTCCTTGCAGTAGCCGTAGCCGCCGAACAACTGCACGGCGTCGGTGGTGACGCGCATCGCCGTGTCGGTGGCCATCACCTTGCACATGGCGGCCAGCTTCGACGGGTTGGGCACGCCGGCGTCGATGGCGCGCGCCGCGGTGTAGACGAGCTGTCGCGCCGCCTCGATCTGGATCGCCATGTCCGCGAGGGTGAACTGGATCGCCTGAAACGACAGCACCGACTGCCCGAACTGCTGCCGCTCCGAGGTGTAGCGCACCGCCCACTCGAACGCCCCCTGGGCGAGGCCCGACGGCCTGCGCTGCGACGCCGGGGCGGGCGCGGTCGAGCGTCATCATGGCGTTGCCGAAGCCGCCGCCCTCCTTCTCGCCGAGCAACCGGTCGGCGCCGACCCGGCAGTCGCGGAAGTGCAACTCGTGCACTGGCACGCAGCGGATCCCCATGGTGTCCTCGCGCTTGCCGATCTCGAACCCCGCCATCCCCTTCTCGACGACGAACACTGAGACGCCGCGGGTCCCGCGGTCGGGGTTGGTGGAGGCGTAGACGCTGTAGATCGACGCCGCGCCGCCGTTGGTGTTCCACTTCTTGTCGCCGTTGATCACCCAGCCGTCGCCGTCGCGCGTCGCCCGCGTGCGCAATGATCCGGCGTCGCTGCCGGAGGCCTTCTCCGACAGCCCGAAGGCGATCAGTTTCTCGCCGCTCGCCACCGCCGGCAGCCAGCGCTGCTTCTGCTCCTCGGTACCACCGATCACGATCGGGAACGAGCCGAGCGCGTTGACCGCGTAGCCGACGCCGATGCCGCCGCACGCCCGCGACAGCTCCTCGACGACGACGCACAGGTCGAGGACGCCCGCGCTGGCGCCGCCGTACTCCTTGGGGATCCAGATCCCCATCAGGCCGTACTCCTTCAGGCCGGCGATCACGCTCCACGGGTAGTCCCCCGTGCGGTCGAGCTCGGCCGCCACCGGACGGGCGTACTTCTCGGCGACCTCGCGGGCGCGCGCCTGATACTCCTGGGTTTGCGGCGGCAGGAGCTCCTTCATGGTGTCCCCCTTGGCGGCGGGATGGTAGCACTCGCGCCAATGGGGACGGAGCCGGCATGCAAGAATGAGTGCATGACCACGATGTTCTCCGGCCGGGTACCGAGGGACCTGCGGCCGAATCGGATCAGCGAGGTGCTGCGGCGGCTCGGGACACCGCCGTTCGACCTCACGCTCTCGAACCCCACCCGGTGCGGCATCGCCTACCCGGACGGCCTCCTGGCGCCGCTTGCCGATCCGGCCGGGCTGGTGTACCGGCCGGATCCTCGCGGCCTGCGGTCGGCGCGCGTCGCGGTGGCGTCCGAGTATCGCCGCCACGGCGCCGAGGTCGACCCCGACCGGATCATCCTGACGGCCTCGACGAGCGAGGCGTACGCCTTCCTGTTCAAGCTGCTGTGCGAGCCCGGGCAGGCGGTGCTGACGCCGACGCCGTCGTACCCCCTGTTCGAGCACCTGGCCGCCGTCGAGGGCGTGCGTGTCCGGCCGTACCGCCTCGACCCGGAGGCCGGCTGGCGCCTCGAGGTCGCCGATTTGGCCGGCGCCGGCAGCGACGTGCAAGCGGCGGTCGTTGTCCACCCCAACAACCCGACGGGGTCGTGGGTGCACCCCGCCGATGGTCAACGGCTCGCCGAGCTGTGCGCCGAGTGCTCCTGGGCGCTCGTCGTCGACGAGGTGTTCCTCGACTACCCGCTCGCCGGCGCTCCTGCCACCAGCTTCGCCGGCCAGTCCGCCGCTCTGACGTTCGCCCTCGGTGGGCTGTCGAAGAGCGTCGGCCTGCCGCAGCTCAAGTTGGCGTGGATCGCCGTCGGCGGGCCGCCCGCCCTGGTCGCGGCCGCCCTCGAGCGCCTCGAGTTCATCGCGGACACGTTCCTGTCGGTGGCGACGCCGGTCCAGCTCGCTCTGGGTGAGCTGCTCGCTACCGGCGCCGGCGTGCGATCCGCAATCGTGTCCCGCTGCCGCGCCAACCTGGCGGCGTTGCGCGCGGCGGTCGCCGCCCACCCCGCGGTCACGGTACTGTCCCCCGACGGCGGCTGGAGCGCGGTGTTGCGCATCCCGGCGGTCGTCGCCGAGGAGGACCTGGTCGTGACCCTGCTGGAGCGGGACGGAGTCGCGGTCCACCCCGGCTTCTTCTTCGACTTTCCCCGCGACGGCTACCTGGTCGTCAGCCTGCTGCCGCCGCCGGCCACGTTCGCTGCCGGCGTCGAGGTGCTGCTGCGCCGCCTGGCCGAGCTACTTTGAGCCCGCTCCCGACTGAGCCCGGCCGATTCGCCGCTGGCGCAGGAACTCGATGACGCCGGGCAGGATCGAGATGACGATGATGGCCATGATGACGACGGTGAAGTTCCTCTTCACCACCGGGATGTTGCCGAAAAAGTAGCCGCCGAGCGTCAGCACCAGCACCCAGCCGATGCCGCCGAAGATGTTGTAGGCGATGAAGCGGAGGTAGCTCATGCGGCCGATGCCGGCGACGAACGGGGCGAAGGTGCGGATGATCGGCACGAAGCGGGCGATGATGATGGTCTTGCCACCATGCCGCTCGTAGAACTCGTGGGTGCGCTGCAGATGCTTCTTGTTGAGGAAACGGACGTTGTCGCGATGGAACACCTTCGGCCCGATGATGGCGCCGATCCAGTAGTTGGCCGTGTCGCCGAGCACGGCGGCGACGGACAGCACCAGCAGTGCCACGCCAAGATCGAGCGAGCCGCGTGCCGCGAACGTCCCCACCGCGAAGAGCAGCGAGTCGCCGGGCAGGAACGGCGTCGCGACCAGACCGGTCTCGCAGAAAACGATCACGAACAGAATGAGGTACGTCCACGCGCCGTACCCCTGGATGAGGGCGTCGAGATGCGTGTCGAGGTGCAGCGCCCAGTCGAGGACAAGCCGAATGAGATCCACATGGTCTCCGTGCGCGCTCGCGGGTCCGAAGGGCGGCTCCCCCCGACTCCGCAGGCTAGTCGCGGCTATAGCATGTGGCCGGCAGGGGGGTCAAGCGAGCAAGGGCGCGAGGAGGTTGAGGAATTTGCAGACCCCGTGTCGGAGTTCTAAGATATAGAAGTTCTTCTTCCTTTTCGGTGCGGGCCTGAAGCACCTTTGAGCGTTGCCGCCGTGAATCGCCGGGTCGTTCTTCGAAGACCCAGGAAGTGACTGACGCTCATGCTTTTAGCTATGCTGCTCTGCGCTCTGCTGATCAGTGGGGCCGCGCTCTACCTTGCCGTGCGCGTGGTCGCCGTGGTCCGCCAGTGGCGCGAGCCGACCACCCGCTGGGTGCCCCGGTCTCTGGGGGACCGCCGCCACCGCCAGGTCCGCGTGGCGGTCGAGCGCCGCAAGGGGCCGCGGCGCCAGGATGACCTCGCCCGTCACTTCGTCACTAACATGCAGAGAGGCGGCTCGGGGATGGCCGCGGCGCGCTGACCTCGAGCTGCCGGCTCACTCGCCGATGATCTTGACGAGCACCCGCTTGGCGCGGCGTCCGGCGAACTCTCCGTCGAAGACCTGCTCCCCGGCACGTTCGTCGTCAATTGGCGGGCGTGGGACCTCATGCCGAGCCGCCGCTGCGAAGGAACGCACCACCATCGGGCCGCCGGGTGGCGGACTCACCCGTGGACGCGGTCGCGGCCGGCGGTCTTGGCCCGGAGCAGGCGGCGATCAGCGGCGGCGATCAGCGCCTCCGCGGTGACGGCAGCGGGGAGCTCCGACAGCGAGGCGAGGCCGATCGAGACCGTGACCGACAGCTCCGTCCGATTGTCCAGCCGGAGCCTGATGTCCGCCACCGCGCGGCGTATCTTCTCCGCCGCCACCCGGGCGCCGTCGAGGTCGCTCTCCGGGAGGACGAAGAGGAACTCCTCGCCGCCGTAGCGGCCGACGAAATCGGTGCCGCGCAGGCCCGAGGTGATCGCCTGGGCGACGCGCTTGAGCACCGAGTCGCCCACCAGGTGGCCGTGCTGGTCGTTGATCTGCTTGAAGAGGTCGAGATCCGCCATCCCCACCGCGAGTGGACGGTGGTGGCGCAGGGCGCGCTGTAGCTCGCGGTCGAGGTGGGCGAGAACGGTCTCCCGTCGCAATAGCCCAGTGAGGTTGTCGGTGGTCGCCGACTCGAACAGACGGGCGTTCTCGAACACCGAGGCGACGTGGTGCGAGAGCAGGCCGATCAGCTCGGTCTCCTCGCCGAGGTAACCGGAGCCGCCAGCCTTGCCGCCGAGCAGCAACACGCCGATCAGCTCGCCGTGCGTCATCACCGGCACCACCAGCTCGGCGTCGAAGAACTTCAGACGCTGCGCCATCGACGCGCTGCGGCTCCCCACCTGCTCTGCCGGTAGAGGTCGGGCGGCGCGGCTCAGGTACATCACCCCCGGGTCGTCCGGCGACAGCAGGAACGAGTGGTCGAAATCGCGCTCGGGGTTGACCGAGGAGGACGCGACGGTGACCAGCACCCCGCCCTCGGGGTCGGCCACCAGCACCGTCGCCGAGCGGGCGGCGAAGATCTCGCGAAGCTGGGCGACCAGGTGCTTGCCCATCAGCGGCACGTTGCCGAGCGCCGGCAGCTCCGCCGCCAGGGCGACCAGCCGCTGCCGTTGCGCGAACCGCTCGGGGAAGAAGCGCCGGCTGATGCCGCGCTGCAAAGCGCGGTGGAGCGGCGAGAACAACAGCCCCACCAGGAGGGTCGTAGCGGAGACGACGAGCACCGACACGCCGCCGCCGACCCACTGCGAGAGCAAGGCACCGCCGGCGCCCATGGCCGCGTAGAAGACGAGGACGAGCGTGCCGGTGAGGGCGATGTACACCATGCTACGCCGCACCACCAGCTCGATGTCGAACAGGTGGTAGCGGAAGATCGCGATGAACACCACCACCGGGAAGGCGAGCAGCACCGGCGGCTCGACGAGCTCGAACCACGTCGGCGCGCTGCCGTTGAGCGCCTGGCTGACCGCAGAGACGAGCGTGAGAGAGGCCCACGGGAGGTCCGCGAGGAGTACCAAGCCTGCCTGCTGCCGGCCGAGCGGCAGCGGGAAGCGCACCGCCTGGTGGGCGAGCAGACCGGTCACCGCCAGCGCCCAGGCCGGCATCACGGCGACGTTGAACACCAGCAGCGCCTGCTCGTAGTGCCACGGTAGCCAGCCGGCGCCGTAGCTCTCGGCCACATCGGTGAACGCCAGGACGGCGCCGATTGCCAACCCGCCCGTGTAGAAGCAGGGCACCATCCAGGGGCGGGCGATGAGCCACCGATGGCGCTCCGGAATGAGCGAGACGAGGTGCAGCTCGAGGCCGATCTCGAGACCCGTGATCAGGAAGAACGCCGTGTCCGAGAGCCGCGCCAGGTTCGGGCTGCCAATGACGCCGGTCGGCAGCGCCAGCTCGAGCGCGACCGCCATCGCGAAGAGGAAGAGCAACGAGCCGCGCTGGTCCCGCTGCGCCTGCGCCAGGGTCAGCAGCGCCAGGGCGAGGTAGCCGAGCACAACGACGGCCATCGCCAGGTGCCGCAGCCACGGCATCGGCATGCCGGGAGAGACCTCGATGGCGACCGGCGTACCGCCCCTGTCGAGGTGGTAGACGATCCTGCGGCCGCTCGCGAAACCCTGCGCGATGTCGTCGTACTCGCTGTAACGGTGCAGCGGCGAGTCGTCGATCGCCTGAATGACATCGCCGGCCAGGATGCCGGCCCGTGCTGCCGGGGATCCCGGGGCCACCTCGGCGATCGCCACGCCGGCCGGGGTCTCGTCGATGACGATGCCGACACGCCGCCCGGCACTGCGACGCGCCTCGAGGAACTGCAGGTTCAGCAGGAGGACGACCGCGATGGAGCCGCCGATGGCGAGAGCTCTCTGGGGGCGCGACGTCAACGTCATCGCCCGGCACCTCGCCGATCGCCGCTGCGCACCACCTCCGACCGGGCGACCCGGGAAGAGCCGCCGCCGCGCGCCGCTCGAGAGCGGGCGAACCGGGAGTAGGACACCATCGACCGCCTGTTCAGCGGCAGGCCGATCCTAACACGGACCGTCTCGTCTCTGAGCGAACCCGCACTCTAACTTCTCGTTGCCGACGAGCGTACGCTATCGGGAGCGATGGCGCTCCGGCGGCGGGACGCCGCCCGTCGCGGCACCGCGGGGGCGAAGGGAGACGACGATGGCACGGCGCTACTCATCGATGGACAGTGCGTGGCGGATGCACCGCCGGGAGTTCCTGCACGCACTCGGTACCGGAACGGCCGTGGCGGGCGGGGTGGTCCTCGGGGTTCCGACGTTCGCACAGGACAGCAAGGCGACACCGCCACCGCCGGTGGAGACCAACATCGCCGACTTCATGAAGGTACCGAAGGGTCCGCACGCGATCCCCGGCCCGTTGCCTGGGAAGGTGGTCGAGGTCACCGATCGTCGCTCGCTCGTCGACGACAAGGTCGACGCCGTGGTCGTCGCCGCGATGTTCGCCAGGGGCGTCACTACCCTCACCGGCACCAGCCTGAAGAAGAGCTTCAAGCTGTTCTTCACACCCGACGACGTCGTCGGGCTCAAGGTCAATCCGGTCGGCGCTCCCCACATCAGCACCAAGCCGGAGCTGGTCGACGCGGTGATCGCGTGGCTGGTCGACAACGGCCTGCCGAAGAAGAACATCATCATCTGGGACCGCTTCGCCAACATGCTCCCTGCCGCCGGCTACACCGCCGAGCGCTTCCCGGGGATCGCGATCGAGGGGCTGCAGACGATGGACGAAGAAGGCGGCTCGTGGCGCGACGCCGCGGGCAGGCACGTCAGCATCCCCAACTTCGACCAGGACGTCTACTACTTCGCCAAGGGGATCGTCGGCAAGGGCGTGCGCGGCTACAAGGACGACGAGTACTACGAGAACCAGCATGTCTTCACCGGCGAGTACTCCTACTTCGGCAAGCTCCTCACCCAGCGCCTCACCAAGATCGTCAACCTCGCCGCCTACAAGAACACCGGCAACGGCATCTCGATGGCCACCAAGAACCTCGGTTACGCCGCGATCTGCAACACCGGCCGTCTGCACGCGCCGCTGTTCTTCAAGGTGTGCACCGAGGTGCTTGCCGCCCCGGCGGTGCGCGACAAGCTGGTACTCAACGTCACCGACGGTCTGCGCGCCCAGTACGACGGCGGCCCCGATGTCAACGAGCAGTTCCTCTACCCCAACCGCTCGCTGTACTTCGCCACCGACCCCTTCGCCCTCGACATGGTGTGCCACCGTCAGCTCGTCGCCAAGCGCAAGGCGATGGGGGTGACGGTCAACGAGCATCCGCGCTTCAGCGAGTACCTCCACTACGCGGAGACGCTCGGTCTCGGCGTCGCCGATCCGGCGCGCATCACCCACGTCGTGGCCTCGGCATGATCGCCGCCGTGCTCCTCGCCGTCGCCATCGCCGGCGAGCCCCCGATCGTCTCCGACGGTGCGCTGCTGCCCGCCGACGGGGCGGTCGCCGGCTGCGCGCGCGCCGGCGCGACCGAGGTCTACCCGGGCTCCGAGCTGTACGGGCTGATCGACGGCGGCGCCGAGCTGTTCCTCGAGCTCGGCTTCGAGCGCGCCACGGTGCAGCGCTACGCGTGCGCCGGCCAGGAGGTCTCGCTCGAGCTGTACCGTATGCGCGACCCGGCCGCGGCACTCGGCGTCTACCTGATGAAGTGCGGGCGGGAGACACCGGACCCGTCGCTGCCGGCGCGTCACACCGTCGGCCGGGTGCAACTGCAGCTCGTCAGGGGTGAGCTCTACCTCCTCGCCACCGGCGAGAAGGCCACCGCCGGCCTCCGTGGCGCTCTCCTGGGCTTGGCCGGCGTCACCGCCGGGCAGGTACCGGCGGCTGTCGCCGATCCGCTCGCGGCGTTGCCGCGCGAAGGCCTCGTCGCCGGCTCCGAACGGGTGATCCGCGGCCCGTACACGCTGCAGGCGATCGTCACTCTCGGCGAGGGTGACGTCCTCCAGCTCGCCGCCAAAGAGGTCACCGCCATCGCCGGCGATTACCTCGACGCGGCGGGAGCGCGTTCCTCCCGCATCGTTGCCGACTACCCGACACCCGAGGGCGCAGCAGGCGCCTTCGCCAACGTGCGCGACAACCTCGACCCATACCTCGCCATCATCGAGCGTTCCGAGGCCAGGTTGGTCTTCCGCGATCACGCCGGCCGCTTCGGCGCCGTCACCCGCACCGCTGCTCGGATCGAGGTGCGGGCGAACCTTCCGGCAGCGCCTTAGAGCCTGTCCGCGAATAGGAGTGGGTCGCGCGCAGGGGGCTTGCGGATCGCAGGCAAGGAGCGAGGAGGACGGCGATGCTCTTCCATCGCCGACGACGAGCGACGCAGCATGCGACCGCAATCCCCCTGCGCCCTTCGGGTTACGAGCGGCGCGGGGCCATCTGCGGCGTTGCCGCTCCTCGGCGATGGACGCACATCGCCGTCGTCGCGGCGCCTGGCACCTGGCCCCGCGGCGCTCGTAACGCGGCCCACCCCTATTCGCGGACAGGCTCTTAGCAGCGCGTTCTCGCCGCGCTCCGGCCCTCTGCTACCATCCGCCGGTGCCGTGCGCCGGAGACGGAATCAGCATCGTCGCGAGAGGAGAATACGATGGGTGAGGTGATCGTTTCTGCGGCCGAGCGGCCGGCCCCGCCGAAGTGGTTCCGCTGGACGGTGCTGGTGCTCATCTCGCTGGCGATGTTCGGCAACTACTACGTGTACGACTCGGTCAGCCCGCTGGCCGATGTCCTCAAGGCGCAGCTCGGCTTCTCCGACGCCAACATCGGGCTGCTCAACGCCATCTACTCGATCCCCAACGTCTTCATGGTGCTGATCGGCGGCCTGATTATCGACCGTATCGGCACGCGTAAGGCGACGCTGCTGTTCGGCGTGCTGTGCTTCGCCGGCGCGGCGCTCACCGCCATGTGGGGCTCCCTGGTGCCGATGGCGGCCGGCCGGCTGATCTTCGGCCTGGGCGCCGAATCGCTGATCGTCGCGGTCACCACGGCGATCGCCAAGTGGTTCCGCGGCAAGGAGCTGTCGTTCGCCTTCGGGATCAACCTGACGATCGCCAGGCTCGGCTCGTTCGCTGCACTCAATGCGCCGACCTGGGCCGCCGGCGCCTACGCACGCTGGCAGTGGCCGCTGCTGATCTCGGTCGGGATGGCGACGTTCTGCATCACCGGCGCGATCCTCTACTGGCTGATCGAGGCCAGGGCGGCCCGGCGCTACACGCTCGCCGCGGAGAGCACCGACAAGGTCGTATGGCAGGACCTGTTCCGCTTCGGCGTCTCGTACTGGTACGTGGTCGCGCTGTGCATCACCTTCTACTCGGCGATCTTCCCGTTCCAGACGTTCGCGGTGAAGTTCTTCATCGAGGCGCACGGCGCCACCCGCGAGTTCGGCGGGTTTCTGTCGAGCCTGCTGACGCTGTTTGCGATGATCTGCACGCCGCTGTTCGGGCTGCTCGTCGACCGCGTGGGCAAGCGGTCGCTGTTCATGATGTTCGGCTCGTTGCTGCTGGTCCCCGTCTACCTCATGATGGCCTATACGCACGTGCCGCTGCTGGTGCCGATGGCGATCATGGGTGTCGCCTTCTCGCTGATCCCGGCGGTGATGTGGCCGTCGGTGGCGTATATCGTCGACCAGTCGAAGCTCGGCACGGCCTACGGGCTGATGACGATGATCCAGAACATCGGCCTGGCCGGGTTCAACCTGCTGATCGGCTGGTCCAACGACCACTGGCAGGCGTCCGCGACCAACCCCGCCGGCTACCGGCCCGGGATGTGGATGTTCTCCGTCCTCGGCCTCGTCGCCCTGTTCTTCGCTTTCCTGTTGCGCCGGCGCGAGACTTCGTCGGCGGCGCACGGACTCGAGACGATCACCGTCGACTCTCACCAGTAGCGGCTGCGACGTTTCCCCGGCGCGCCGCATCTTGAGGGGTGATGCCGGACTCGTACGCGATCGCGGGAGCTCTTGAACATCCGACGGCGCAAGCACGTACGCTAGGGCATGCGATCGATCGCCCGACGGACGCAAGGATGACGGCGCCGAGCAGCAGTTGGTTCGGCATCGCCGTGGACGAGCTGCTGCTGGCGCGCGCGAAGCGCGGCGAGGCGCAGGCGATCGAGGCGCTCTACCGCTCGTTCTCGCTGCCGGTGTACACGCTGGCGCGGCGGCTGTGCGGCTCCGGGCACGAGGCCGAGGACGTGGTGCAGGAGACGTTCCTCGAGGTGCTGCGCTCGATCTCCCGCTTCCGCGGCGACGGCTCGTTTGCGGGCTGGGTCCGCAAGGTGGCGGCGAGCAAGGCGCTGATGCGGCTGCGGCGCAACCGGGCGATGCCGGCGCTCGAGCCGCTCGACGACGTGCTGCCGTTCGCGGCCACCGAGGACGGCGCCGGCCATCCGGTCACCCATGGGCACCAGGTGGGCGATCGTCTCGACCTCGAGGCGGCGTTTGCGCAGCTCTCGCCGACCAGCCGCGCGGTGGTCTGGCTGCACGACGTCGAGGGCTACACACACGATGAGATTGCGGCGCTGCTGGGGAAGACCGCAAGCTTCTCCAAGTCGCAGTTGTCGCGGGCTTACGTGCGCCTGCGGGCGGTACTGGCGCACGAGGCCGGGGGGCTGTCATGCACGTGAGTCTCGAGGCGTTGCTGGCGCTGCGGGACGGAGTGGCCGAGCCGGGCGTCGCCGAGCACGTGGACGCCTGCCCGCAGTGCGCTGCCGAGCTCGAGCGCCTACGGGAGATCCGTGAGTCGTTGCGCGGCCTGCCGCCGCTGTCACCCGACGGCGATCTCTGGCCCGCGATCCAGACACGAGCCAGGAACGAGCGCAGCCAGCGGCGGCTGGCGCGCGCCGGTTGGGTCGCCGCCGGGCTTGCCGCCGCGGTGTCGCTGCTGGTCGGCGTGCGCGGCGCCATCGAGGCGGCCCAGGAGTTGCGCACGGTGAGCGAGGTGCGCTCGCTGGTGGCGGAGTCGCAGCGGTTGGAAAAGGCATTGCGCTCGGATGGCAGCGAGGGGCGGGTGGTGAGCGGTCGCATCGCCGGCACGATCGTCAACCTCGAGGACCGCATCGCCATCATCGACGCCCGCCTCGCACCGAACCGCAAGGAGACGCTGGCGTCACGGGATGCGCTGCGGCTGTGGCAGGAGCGCGTGCGGCTGCTCGACGCACTGGTCGCCGTCCAGTCCACCCGCGAGGCGTACGTGGGCTTGTAGGGCCCGAGGAGGAAGGGACCATGAATACCAGGAAGAAGATCGTCTGCAGCGTACTCGCCGTCGTGCTCGCCATGGCGGCGCCCCTGGCGGCGCAAGAGAAGAGCAAGGTCGACGAGGAGCGGGGGCGGCGCGACGCCGAGCGCCAGATGCGCGACGCCGAGCGCCAGATGCGCGACGCCGAGCGCGCCCTTCAGGAGGCGGCTCGCCGCATGGCCGAGCTGCACGTCGGCATGGCCCGCAAGATGATGGACAAGCGGGTGGTGGTGTTCGGCGACAACGCCCGTCTCGGTCTCGTCCTCCGCTCCGAGCATAACTCCCAGACCGACGCCGCCGGCGCCGTCGTCCAGGCGCTGACGCCGGGCGGCCCGGCCGAGGAGGCCGGCCTGCAGCCGGGTGATGTCATCGTCACGTTCAACGGTGAGTCTCTCGCCGTGGCCGGCGGTGTCTCCGGGGGTGTTCCAGGAGGCGTCAAGGGTGGCGTGGAGGGCGGCGTCCGCAGCGACGATGAAGGCCCGACCGACCGGCTCATGGAGCGTGCGGCGAATCTCAAGGAAGGCGAGACCGTCACCCTCGACGTCAAACGTGGGGACAAGACGAAGACGTACACGGTGACCGCCCGCCGCATCTACGGCCCGAAGGTCAAGGTGTTCAGCCTCCCGGAAGACAACGACAACGGTTTCGATTTCGACTTCGAGGTGCCGGAGCCGCCGGAGCCCCCCGACGCGCCCGAGGCGCCCGAGACTCCCGAGGCGTTCGTCGCCCCCGGGTTCACCTGGTACGCCCTCAACTCGGGGCTCCGCGGCCTGGAGATGGTGACGCTCAACCAGGACCTCGGCGAGTACTTCGGCACCAAGGAAGGGATTCTCGTCGTGCGGGTGCAGGAGAACTCACCGTTCAAGCTGAAGGCGGGAGATGTCATCCTCAAGATCGGCGACCGTGCCCCCGCGTCGCCCGCGCAGGCGCTGCGCATCCTGCGCTCTTACGGGTC
The DNA here is from genome assembly GCA_963725705.1 of uncultured Acidobacteriota bacterium. Classification (GTDB taxonomy): domain Bacteria; phylum Acidobacteriota; class Thermoanaerobaculia; order Thermoanaerobaculales; family Thermoanaerobaculaceae; genus CAVRZJ01. The sequence continues at coordinate 708,349 of CAVRZJ010000007.1, forward strand.
CGGCGAGACCGTCCCCTTCGAGGTGATGCGCAACCACCAGCGGACCACCGTCTCCACCCAGCTTCCCGAGCGCCCCAGCGGACACGGCTACAAGGTGACCGCACCGGCGCTGGCGCCGGTCCCGGCCGCGCCTCCCGCGCCACCGGCGGCGCCCGCACCACCTGCCGCGCCGGAGCGCTCGCCGCACAACCGCGTCTGATACCTCATCGACTCCTGGCATCGCGGGCGCCGCCTCCGGCGCCCGCCTTTCGTTCATGCCTCGCACCGTGTGCAGAGATTCTTGGGTGGGTGGGGGATCGGACCACGGTCCCCGTCTTTGCTCTTACACCTCTACAGGCAGGTCTTTCTCCTTGCCGTAGCGGTCCCACTCCTCCTCGAACGAGAGCGAGTCCATTCCGGTCATCCGGTCGAGGAAGACGATACCGTCGAGATGGTCGTACTCGTGCTGGATGACGCGGGCGTGGAACCCCTCAGCCGCGATCTCCACGGGGTTGCCATCGACGTCGCGGGCGGCGACGCGGACGCGCGGGTAGCGCGGCACCTTGCCGCGCAGCCCCGGGATCGACAGGCACCCTTCCCACCCCATCTCGGTGGGCTCTCCGTCGAACGTCAGCACCGGGTTGAAGAGCACCCGCGGCGGCACTTCGTCCTCGTCGTCCTCGCCGGGGACGTAGTAGGCGAAGGCGCGCACCGGGGCCGCGATCTGGGGCGCCGCGAGGCCGACGCCGGAGTCCTCGAACATGGTGCGCAGCAGGTCGCGCTCGAGGTCGCGCAGGAAGCGGGTGCCGAAGCGCTCGCGGGGGATCTCGTCGGTGCACTGGCGCAGCACCGGGTGGCCGAGCCGGACGATCTCACGCCGCTTGCCGTCCATCGAGCGCCTGCCGAGCATGCTCACCGCTCCCGTGACGAGGGCCGGATGGCGCTCACTGCTCGGTCTGGAACGAGTGCCCGCAGCCGCAGGTGCGAACCGCGTTGGGATTGTCCACGACGAAACCGGAGCCGCGGACGTCTTCGACGAAGTCGACCTTGGCGCCGGAAAGGTACGGCGCGGACATCGGGTCGACCAGCACCTTGACGCCGGCGGACTCGACGACGGTGTCACCGTCCTGAGCGTCGTCGAACGTGAAGCCGTACTGGAACCCGGAGCAGCCGCCACCCTGGATGAAGATGCGCAGCTCCTTGCCCTGGGCCTCGGGCATCTGCCCGGCGAACGAGCGCACCTTCTCGGCGGCTTTCTCAGTCATCGTCAACATGACACACCTCCATCAGGGCAATCATGCCCCGTAGTGACAACCTCATACCCGTGGCGCCTATTCCCCGATGCTGCAGTCGCCTGGCTCACGCGCCGCGCTCCGCCAGCCAGCGTTCGGCCTCGATCGCCGCCATGCACCCGCTGCCGGCGGCGGTGACCGCCTGCCGGTAGACGTGGTCCTGCACGTCGCCGCAGGCGAACACCCCTGCCACCGAGGTGCGCGCCGTCCCCGGCCGGGTGGCGACGTAGCCGTTCGCGTCGAGCTCGAGCTGGCCGCCGAGCAGCGCCGTGTTGGGCTGGTGGCCGATCGCCAGGAACAGTCCCTGCGTCGGCACGGTGCGGCGCTCGCCGCTGCGGGTGTCCGCGAGCACCACCGCCTCGACGCCCTTCTCGCGGGTGCCGATGACGTCCACGACCGCCGCGTTCCACGCGAAGGCGATCTTCGGGTTGGCCAGCGCGCGCTCCTGCATGATCCGCGAGGCACGCAGCTCGCCGCGGCGGTGCACGACCGTCACCTTGCTCGCGAAGCGGGTCAGGAAGGTCGCCTCCTCCATCGCGGTGTCGCCCCCGCCCACGACAACGATCTCCTTCTCCTTGAAGAAGAACCCGTCGCAGGTGGCGCACGCCGAGACGCCGAATCCCATCAGCTCGCGCTCGGCCGGGAGGTCGAGCAGCTTGGCCGAGGCGCCGGTGGCAATGATCAGCGCGTCGCCGGTGACCGCGCCGTGCTCCTCGGTGGTCACGGTGAACGGGCGGCGCGACAGGTCGAGCGCGGCGACGCTGTCGAAGACGACCGTGGCGCCGAACCTGATCGCCTGCGCTCGCATCTTCTCCATCAGCTCCGGCCCGAGGATCCCTTCCGGGAAACCGGGGTAGTTCTCGACCTCGGTGGTGATGGTGAGCTGGCCGCCCGGCTGGCGGCCCTCGAGCACCAGCGGGGCGAGCTCGGCGCGGGCGCTGTAGAGCGCGGCCGTCAGCCCGGCGGGGCCAGACCCGACGACGACGACGCGATGGTGGTTGTCTGCCATCTCGATCCTCTCTTGAGATTGCGGCGGCGGGTGCTGCCCCGCCGCACGGGGGATTATGCCGCCACCCCGGCGTGCGTTACAACGTCGGCGCTCCGGGCGCCGCGCGATCGCCGGCTGCACGCGGGATCGGCACCGGCTACTCCGGGCGGCGGGCCTGCCCGCGCGGAACGCGAGTCAGCGTGCCCCCGCGCCGGCCAACTCGTCGATGATCGCCTCGGCGGCGGCCACCGGGTCGGGAGCGCCGGTGATCGGCCGGCCGACCACGATGTAGGTGGCGCCCGCAGCGATGGCGGCGGCCGGAGTGGCTACCCGCCGCTGGTCGCCGGCGGCCGCCCCGGCCGGCCGGATTCCCGGTGCGAGCAGGACGAAGCCGGCGCCGAGCCGGCGGCGCAGCTCGGCAAGCTCGTGCGGCGAGCAGACGACGCCGTCGCACCCCGAGCGATGGGCCAGCTCCGCCCACCTCAGCACCCGCGCGGCGGCGCCGCCGGGAATGCCGAGCTCCTCGAGCGCCGCGTCGTCGAGGCTGGTCAGTACGGTGACCGCGAGCACCTGCGGGCGATCGCCGGAGGTACCGGCTGCGGCGCCGGTGGCGGCCGCCGCGAGCATCGCCGCGCCGCCGGCGGCATGCACTGTGAGCAGGCGCACGCCGAGACGGGCGCAGGTGCGGGCGGCGCGCTCCACGGTGTTGGGGATGTCGTGCAGCTTGAGGTCGAGGAACACCGGAACGCCGAGCGCGGTGAGCTCCTCCACGAGCGCCGGCCCGGCCGCGGTGAACAGCTCGAGGCCGACCTTGACCAGGCCGATCCGCCCGGCGAGCGCCCGCGCCCAGGCGAGCGCTTGCTCGCGGCTCGGCGTGTCGAGCGCCACCACCAGACGCCGCACCGCCTCGTCCCTGCTCAGCGCCACTGCAGGCCTCCGATCAGCTCGCTCACGTCGCCGACACCTTGCTCGACACAGAAGCGCTCGAGCTCGCCGAGGATGCGCAGCGGCGCCGCCGGGTCGCGGAAGATCGCCGTGCCCACCTGCACCGCGCTCGCCCCGGCGAGCAGGAACTCGACGACGTCGCGCCCGGTCTCGATGCCGCCGATGCCGACCAGCGGCGCTTCCGGCAGCGCCTTGTGCACGTCCCACACCATGCGCAGCGCGATCGGCTTGATCGCCGGCCCGGACAGGCCGCCATAGGCGGTCGCCAGCACCGGCCGCCGCGCCATCGCATCGATGGCGATGGCGCGCAGGGTGTTGATCAGCGTCAGCGCGTCGGCACCGGCGGCCATCGCCGCCCGGGCGGTGTCGACGAGGTGCGGCGCGTTGGGGGAGAGCTTGACCCACAGCGGCAGCCGCGTCGCCGCCCGGCACATCCCGGTGAGGCGCTCGAGCTGTGCCGGATCGTGCCCGAACTCCATCCCGCCGGCGGTAACGTTGGGGCAGGAAACGTTGAGCTCGTAGCCGGCGACTCCGCGCTCCGCCTCGCAGCGGGCGATCACCTCGACGTACTCCTCGGGGCGCTCGCCGAACACGTTCACCATCACCACCGCGTGGCGCTCGCGGAGCTGCGGCAGGGCGTCGCGGCAGAACGCCTCGACGCCGATGTTCTGCAACCCGATCGAGTTGATCATCCCGGCGGCGGTCTCGACGGTGCGCGGCGTCGGGTTGCCGGCACGCGGGCGGGGCGACAGCCCCTTGGAGACGAAGCCGCCAAGCCGCTCCGGCGGGCAGAAGTCGAGCAGGTCGAGGCCGTAGCCATAGGTCCCAGACGCCGCCATGACCGGGTTGGCGAGGGCAAGGGACCCTATCCGCGTGGCGAGGCTGACGGGCTTCTTGCTGAGGGGAGGGCCGTCGCCCTCCCCTTGTCCGCGAAATGAATTCGCGGACTTCACCCGGCCATCCGTCGCGGGGGGGCCTGGCGGCACCCTCCCGCCCGTCCTCCGCCTTGCCCCCCGAGACCCCCGGCGAGCGCCGGCGAAGCCGGCCGCTCGTCCTGCGCCTCGCCTGACGGCAGGTCGCTGTGAGAGCCCTTGACTCGATCGCGGGCTCTCACCGCCACCACCTTTGCGCCAGCCGAGCCGTCGAGAACACCGGCCCCTCCTTGCACGTCGGCACGCGGTAGCCATCCGCCAGCTCGACCACGCAGGACAGGCAGACGCCGACGCCGCATGCCATCGGCTCCTCGAGCGACAGCTCGCACTCGAAGCCGCCGTCGCGGGCGAGCGCCGTCAGCGCCGCCAGCATCGGGGTCGGCCCGCACGCCAGCACCCGCGCGTAGCTCCGGCCTCCGCTCAGGCGACGACCGAGAGCCGCGGTGACGAAACCACCCTCGCCGCGGCTGCCGTCGTCGGTAGTGACCACGAGCTCGCCGCCGACGGCATCCACGGCGGCGGCACAACGGCCGGGGACGAGCAACTCCGCCGCGGTGGCAGCGCCGATGAAGAGGTCGAACCGGCCGCCAACCCCGGCGAGCCGCTCGGCGGCGAACAGCACCGGCGGCAGACCAATGCCACCCGCCACCAGCGCCACCGGCGCGGCGGCCGTGAGCGTGAACGAGTTGCCGAGCGGCGCCAGGAAGCGCAGCTCCGTGCCGAGCGCCACCCGCCGCAGCACGGCCGTGCCCTTCCCGACTTCCTTGACCAGCAGCTCGACCGTGCTGCCGGTGCCGGTGGGACGGACGCCGCCGATCGAGAACGGTCGCCGCAGCAGTGGGTCGAGGCCGTCGCCGCACGACAGCATGCCGAACTGACCCGGGGCCACGGAGAGCGGCTCGGCGGTCTCGAGCTCGATACCGTAGCAGGTAGGAGAAAGCTCGCTCCGCGACACCAGCCGGGCAATGTGGTCGCGGCGAGCTATCATGCCGGCGCCATTATGCGTCACCTGCGTCGGCTCGGCCACTGCCTGGCAGCAGGCGCCCTCACCGGTGGGCTGCTGGCCCCGTTGCAGTTGCTGCTGTGGCCGGAGCTCCGCCCGTCGGCAGCCGGGGCGCTGCTCTTCTTCCTCGCGTGGACGAGCTGGGGCGCCGTCTGGGCGGGCCTGGTCTTCTTTCTCTTCGTCGAGGCCGTCGCCCTTTTCGTGCCCGGCATCGCGGCGCACCGCGGTTTCCGCCTCGCCCTGTGGTCGCCGCTCGCCCTGGCCAGCGGCCTCAGCGTCGGCGTCATCGCCTGGTGGAACCGCGACCAGACCCACGAGCTCCTCGCCGCCGACCATCGCGATGCGTTGAGCGCGGCGATGGCTATCGCGCTGCTGCTCGCCGTTGCGGCCGGGGTGAGCGCCCGCGGCGCCGCGCTCCGCCGCCGCCCGCTGCTGTGGTCGGCCGCGGCCGCGGCCGCGGCCCTGGTGGCCGTGTGGACGGTGTGGGCGTCGGCGACCCCGTCGCTGCTGCCGCCGATGCCGCCGCGCGCCGCGACGCTGCCGCTGCCGCGCAAGGTGCTGCTGGTTTCCTGGGAGGGCGCCGACCTGACCTGGCTGCTGCCCGCGATGGAGCAGGGCGACATGCCGTTCCTGCGGTCGCGCCGCGACCACGGCGCCTGGGGACAACTGCGGACTGCACAGCCGTACTCGCGCACCGCGTTCTTCGCGACGCTCGCCACCTCGTGCCCGCCGTCGCTCCATGGCGTGATCGGGCGGCGCGCGTTTCGTCTCCCGTGGCTCTCCGAGACGCCCGTGTCGCTGCTCCTTGCCGGCCCCTGGCCGGTCCCTCACCACTTGCCGTGGCGGACGTGGGAGCGGGCGGCGCCGCCGCCGTCGCGCCGCGCCCAACTGTGGGAGATCCTCGCCCGCGCCGGCCTCAAGGTAGGCGTCGCCGGCTGGCCTGGGCTGGTGCGGGCGAGCTGGGCGGTGCCGCAGCCGATCGCGGCCGAGACGGCGCCGTACAACACCCTCGGTGCCGATCTGCGGACCTCGCTGGAACCGTCGCTGGCGGCATTCCCCGATCTCGCCGAGCCGACCCGGATCGCCTTCGCCATCGCCGCCGGCGTGGCGACGGCCGCGCAAGAGCACCTCGCCGCAGAGCCGGTGGAGGCGCTGGTCACCAACACCGACCTGGCCGCGCGGGTGCGGCCGCTGTGGACGTTCGACGAGCCTGGCGGCCTGCCGAAGGAGGTCCCGCGCACGGCGGCGCGGTTCCTCGACGCCGTGCTCAGGCAGGAGTGGACGGCGCTCGGCGGCGACGAGGTGCTGCTCGCGGTCGTCTCCCCGTATGGCCTCAAGGAGCCGTCGGCGTGGCGCCGCCTGTGGAGCTCGCCGGCGCAACGCAGCCGCTGGCGGGTGTCGCCGGCTGGCGTCCCCGACGGGTTCGTGCTGTTCTCCGGACCCGGCGTCAAGGAGGGGATCCGCCTGCGCGGCGCCCGGCTCGCCGACGTCACCGCGACCATGCTCTACCTGCTCGAGCTGCCGGTGGCCCGTGACATGTCGGGGCGCGTCCTCCTCGACGCCGTCAGCGACGAGCGGGCAGCCTCGGTGCCGCTGCGCCTGATCCCCAGCTACGGACCGCCGGAAAGGCAGGGCACCGGGGACCGCTGACCGGCAACCAGCGGCGATTCGGGCCGGTCGGAGCACTAGCGGCTGAGGAGGAAGGCCACGAGGTCGCGGAGCCGCTCCTCGCCGGCGCTGGGCAGGCCAGCCATCTCCTCGGGGTACTTCTCCTTGAGGCCGCGCAGCCGCCGGTCCTTCGCGTACCCGTGCGGGTTGCGGAGGTACGTGCCCAACTCCTCGGCGGACCAGTGACGGCGCAGTCGCTCGAGGGTGGGGGCCTTCTTCGTCCCCTGCCCGTTGGCGCCATGACAACTCGCGCACGCCTCGAAGACGTAGATCTCGCGCCCGCGCTGCACGCTTGCGTGATCCGCTGCCGATCCGGCCGGCGAGTTGCAACCGGCCGCCACGAGCAGGAGCAGCGTCGGACCAGCGGCCAGCAGAGCCTGACCTCTCACGGCGACACGCTAGCACGGTCGGTCACTGATCGGCCAAGATACAAGGTAGCGCTTGACTACAGAGCACTTGACTTCCCCGTCTCAACATCCAATCATAGGGCTCGGCGCAGTAGCGGTGCGGTCCTTCGGGGTCATCGCGGCCGAGGAGGAAGGAAGATGAACGCACGACTCACCAAGCTGACACTGCTTGTGCTGGGGCTCTTGCTGGTTTCGGGCGTGCTCTCGCCGGTGCTCGCACAGACGCCTAAGTGGGACGGCGACCCGGCGCGGTTCCAGGTCGAGGTGAGGCTGTGGATCCCCGACGCCCTGCGGGCCTCGACGTACGCCACCGGGATCCCCGGCAACAGCCTCGACCTCGATGAGGTGGTCGGCATCAAGGAGAAGAACACGCCCGAGGTGAGGTTCTGCCTCCTGCCCTCGCCGGCCAGCCGCGTGCGCTTCGGCTGGACGCACACGCGCTTCGACGGACACAACGTCGTCCCCGGCACCTTCACCTTCAACGGCACGCAGTTCGGTAACGGCGCCACCGTGTCGGGCGACATCAATCAGGACTACTGGTACCTCAACTGGGCGTACGAGCCGATCGAGATCGGCGAGGACACATTCCGCGCCGGTTTCGTCCTCGGCCTGCACGGCTGGAAGTCGGAGATCAAGCTGTTCAACAGCGCCCCCGGCTTGGCGGCGAAGAAGCAGTTCAACAACTTCTTCCCGGCGATCGGGCTGGCGTTCGACTGGGCGCCGTCGGAGTACGTGACCGTGTTCTTCGAGGGCTCGGGCGCGCACCAGGGCGCGGACGGCTGGCACCTCGACGCCGAGGGCGGCGTCAAGATCTGCCCGGCCCAACTGCTGGCTATCGTGATCTCCTACCGGCAGCTCGACATCTCCAACCAGGAGAATGACTCCAACTGGTTTGGCCGGTGGACGATCCGCGGGCCGTACGCGGGCCTGGACTTCCGCTTCTAGCTGGGCGGACGAACGCCGCGGCGATCAACGAGAGTCGCCTGCCGCAGCCCGGCAGGCGACTCGAGTCATGAGACCCGCCGCAACCGGGCGGCGACGTCCGCGGCCAGCCCGGCGATCAGGCCCGCGATGTACTCGGCAGGGTCGCGCGCCGGCTCACCGACCAGGGGCGTCAGGTCCATCCCGAAGATGATCGCCGCGGTCGCGTCGACGGCGTCGCCGGCAGCGTAGGTGGCGTGGGCGAGCCGGCGCCCCTGCGTCGCCAGGTCGTAGCGCTTGCCGGCAGCGATCTGGCTGACGAAGACGCCGAGCAGCGCCGCGGCAAGCTCGTCGTGCCCGCCCACGTCCATCACCACCTTGGCGTCGTCGGCGAGCCAGTCGAGGTCGCGCCACGCCTCGCAGCCGATCACCCGGTCGGGGCGCGCCGCCGCGGGCAGGCGCCGGATCGCGGCGAGGGTGCGGAGCGCCACCGCCACGTGGGTGTCGTGGCGGTCCGCCAGGTTGTGCGTGTAGACGACGGCCGGCCGGGTCGCGCGCAGGATCTCGAGGAGATCGGCGACGACCTCGTCGCTGCTCGCATCCTTGACCGCCGCCGAGGGGTGGTCGAGGAGCACCTGGGCGGCGTAGGCGCCGATCGTCGCCGCCTTCATCTGCTCCTCGCGCCGCACCAACCGCATCGCGGCGTCGCTGGTCCCGGCGTAGCGCCCGGCGCGCGGGCTGCCCGCTCCATCGGTCACCACCACGCCGGTGAAGTGGGCGTCGGCGCGGCCGAAGCAGGCGAGGATGCCGTGGTACGCCATGATCTCGATGTCGTCGGCGTGCGCGGCGATGGCCAGGTGTGTGGTGCGCGCCAGCGCCGCGTCCGCGATCTCGCCCATCGCCGTGACGGCCTCTATGGGGTGGGCGCCCATCGCCGTCTCCTCGCTGAGCATCACGGCGTCCGCGCCGTCGAGGATGGCGTTGGCGACGTCGCTGGCCTCGGCGCGGGTGGGGCGCGGGTTCTCCACCATCGACTCAAGCATCTGCGTCGCGACGATCACCGGCACCGCGTGCCGGCGGCCCGCCGCGAGGATCTCCCGCTGGGCGGCGGGTACGCGCGCGAGGCCGATCTCCACTCCGAGGTCCCCGCGCGCGACCATGAGCGCGTCGGACGCCCCGGCGATGCGGTCGAGATCGCGCAGGGCCTCGGGGCGCTCGATCTTCGCGACGATCCACGGCCGGCGGTCCTCGGGCACGTGCGCGATCAGGCGCCTCAGCTGCGCGACGTGAGCGGCGCTGCGCACGAAGGAGAGCCCGACGAAGTCCACGCCCGCGTCGAGCGCCTCGGCGAGGTCGTGCCGGTCCTTGCGCGTGAGCGCCGGCGCCGTGAGCGTCGAGTCCGGGAAGTTCACGCCCGCCTCGCTCTTCACGCGCCCCCCCGTGCGGACGGCGGCACGGAGCGAGCCCCGCAGCCGCCGCGTCACCTCCAGCCGGACACGGCCGTCGTCGAGGCGGATCTCCGCGCCGGGCTTCACGTCCTTCAGGAGGGCCGGGTAGGTCACGGCGAGGCGCACGAGGCCGCCCTTCTCGCCCCCCTCGGACGCGGAGCCCGCGACGAGCTCGACGGTGCGGCCGTTCAGGAGCGACACCGAGCCGCCCGGAAGGGCGCCGAGGCGGATCTTCGGGCCACCGAGGTCGAGCAGGACGCCGACGGGCCTCGCGAGCCGCCCGGACGCGCGGCGCACGAGAGCCGTGCGCCGGCCGATGTCGCCCGGCTTCGCGTGCGCGCCGTTCAGCCGGACGACGTCCACTCCCGCGGCAAGGAGCGCGTCCAGCGCCCCCGGCTTCTCCGCGTTGTCCGCGATCGTCGCGACGATCTTCGTCGCCCCGTCCCCCGTCGTGGATGGCATCCGTCCTCCCGTGTCGCGCCGTATGATGCTCCGATGGCGCCATCCTCGATCTTCGAGCCTCCCGTCTCCACCGATCCCCGCGTCGACCAGCTCGCGGCGCACGTCCGCGAGATGATCCGCATCCTCGGCCTCGACCCCGAGAAGGACCCGAACCTCGTGGACACCGATCATCGGGTCGCGAAGATGTACCTCGAGATCTTCTCGGGCCTCGACTCCGGAAACCGGCCGAAGCTCACGACGTTCCCGAACGACGAGAAATACAGCGCGATGGTCATGGAGAAGGACATCCCCTTCTACTCCATGTGCGCGCACCACTTCGTGCCCTTTTACGGGCATGGGCACATCGCGTACATCCCGAACGAGCGCATCGTGGGGCTCTCGAAGCTCCCGCGCCTTCTCGAGTTCTACGCCCGCAGGCCGCAGCTCCAGGAGCGCTTGACCGAGCAGGTCGCGACGACCCTCGAGGAAGAGCTCAAGCCGCAGGGGGTCATGGTCGTCATCGAGGCGCGGCACCTCTGCGTCGAGATGCGCGGCGTCAAGAAGCCGGGGGCGCTGACCGTGACGTCCGCGATCCGGGGAATCTTCGCGTCCAAGGCCGTGCGCGAGGAGTTCCTGGACCTCCTGAACCGGCGGGGCTGAGAAACCTTTCCCGGCGGCCGGCGTCCCCTGAGCACAGGAGGACTCCCATGAGCCGTGCCGCCGCCGCCCTGCCCGCCGTCGCCGCCGCCCTCGCCCTGTCCCTTCCGGCCTTCCCCGCCGCCGCCGAGCACCGCCACTTGATGGACATCTCCACCGACGCGGACGGCGCGAAGGGCTGCGCGGGCATCCGCATCCGCTTCGGCGACCGCGCCACGGCCCGCGGAGAGCAGACGGTCACGCTCTCCCGCGTCGAGGCGAGGGGTCTCGTCCTCGAGGGCTCGCGGCACGGCGGCGTGACGGTGCGCGGCGGGGACGTGAATGCGTTCACGGTCACGGCCTGCACGGCGGCCGCGGGAGACGACGACGCGTCGGCCGCCGCAGCGCTCGCGAAGGTCGCGCTCCGGACGTCGGGCGGCCGCGTCACGATCGACGGCCCGGACGGCGAGCGCTGGAGCGGCTTCCTCCTCGTGACGGCTCCCCGCGACGCCGACTTCTCCGTCGAGGCCTCGAACGGTCCCGTCTCGCTCTCGGACCTCTCCGGGACGCTGGCCGTGACGACGGCGAACGGGCCCGTCTCGCTGTCCCGCCTCACGGGCACGGCGTCGGTCGACGCCGCGAACGGCCCCGTCTCGCTCAGGAACTCGTCGGGCGACCTCAGGCTCCACGCCGTCAACGGCCCGCTCACGATCTCCCTGGCGGGCACGCGCTGGGAGGGCAAGGGCCTGGAGGCGGACACGAAGAACGGCCCGCTCACGCTGAAGGTCCCGGACGACTTCACGTCCGGCGTGAGGGTCGAAACCTCCAGCCACGCGCCGTTCTCCTGCCGCGCTGCGGCGTGCGGCGCGGCCCGCCGCCAGGACGGCGACCGCACGCGGCTCGTCGAGTTCGGCGGCGACGCGTCGATCCGGCTCTCCTCGAGCAACGGCCCCGTCTCGATCGTGGGCCCGAGCCGCTCCTAGCGCCCGGCCGTCCCCAGCGCGTCCACCCGCTTCCGCGCGCGATCCACGCGGAGGCGGGCCTTTTCGACGGCGTCGTTCCGCTGCGCGAGGCCGGTCGACCACGCATGGGTCGGACCGCCCGGCGGCCGGTTCCGCTCGAAGGCGTCGCGGTCCGCGAGGGCTTCCGCCAGAGCCTTGCGCGCGAACGCGAGCTCGCGGTGCGCAGCCTCTCGGCCCCCGTCGGCGGCGCGAGCCGAACCTTGTCGCCGAGCGCCGTCTGCACCCCCGACGAGGGGCTGGGCGGCGTCGCGTCCAGGGCGCCCTTCTTCCGGCTGTTCGCGGCGGCGGTCTTCGCCTCGTCCACGTCCTCGACGCGGATCGACACCAGGCTCCCCTCCGGGAAAAGGTTCCCGACGAAGACGCTCCCCTTCCGCTGCGGCGCCTTCACCAGCTGGACGAAGCTGCCGTCGCGCTGGACGACGACCCATCCCGGCCCGGGCGCGGGCGTTCCGGCCTGTGCCAACGCGAGGACGAGTGCGAGGACGTTCACGCGCCCGGGCCGGCGGTCACGCCGGGCTCTCCGCGAGCTGCCGCGCGAGCTGCCCCGCCGCCACGATGCCCCGGAGCGTGCGCGTGCCGTGCCAGCAGAAGTCGTCGCCCTTCACGAGGACGACGCGCGACGGGGCGGGCAGCCGGTCGCGCCAGTACGCGGCGTCCTTCTCGCCGAAGCGGTACGGCTCGTCGGGCAGGACGAGGAGATCCGGCCGCTCCGCGAGGACCTCCTTCTCCGTGACGGTCGGGTAGTCGTGGGTCCCCGCGCCCTTCTTCTCGAACGCGTTGAGGCCGCCGACGCGCCGGAGGAGGTCCGAGATGTACGTGTCGCCGCCGACGGTCATCCAGGGGTCGCGCCAGACGAGATACACGAACCGGAACGACGGGCGCGAGCGGCCCTCGAGGCCCCGGAGCTCCTCCTCGATGCGCCGCGCCCACATCTCGGCGTCCGCCCGGCGGCCCGTGACCTCGCCGAAGTGCCGCAGGAGGTCCGGGACGTCGGCCGCGCGGCGCGGCAGGGAAACGTCCACCGGATACGCGCGCCTCAGCTCTTCGATGTCCTCGGGGCGGTTCTTTTTCGGCGTTGCAGAAGACGAGGTCCGGCGCGGCCGCGCGGATGGCCGCGAAGTCGGGGTTCTTCGTGCCTCCGACCCGGGGCACGTCGCGCAGGGCCTCCTTCGGGTGGGCGCAGTAGCGCGTGATTCCCACGAGGTCGCGCGCGGCCCCGAGCGTGGCGAGGTTCTCGGTGATGGACGACAGAGGGAAAGGCGTAGCGCACGAAGCTCCATTCTTCACGCCCGGGCCGCGCCGGGTAACATCGCCCGGCCGCGGCCAGTCCGCGGAGGAGATTCGTCCATGTCCAGCGTACTGACCGAGGCCGCCACCGGGGCGGGCTCGTCCTCCGGTGTCATCGTCAACGACTTCTCCGTGCAGGTCGCCACTGCGAACGGGTCCGGCTCGCAGACGGCGAACAGCGTCCTCATGCGGTCCATCTTCCAGATGGGCGTGCCGGTGTCCGGCAAGAACCTCTTCCCCCTCCAACATCCAGGGCCTGCCGACGTCGTTCACGATCCGGGCGAGCAAGGAGGGCTACATCGGGCGCAAGCGCGAGATCGACGTCCTCGTCTGCATGAACCCGGAGACCGCCGAGGAGGACGTGCGCGAGGCACGGGCGGGCACGCACGTCGTCTACGAGAAGAAGCTCGGGCTGGAGAACCCCGGCAAGAAGCGGGACGACGTCACGTACTACCCCGTGCCGTTCGCCGAGCTCGTCGTGAAGATCACGGCCGCGCCGGAGCACGCGAAGCTCCGCAAGCTCATCGTGAACATGGTCTACGTGGGCGTCGTCGCCGACCTCATGGGCATCGACCCTGCCGAGTCCGAGAAGGCCATCGCCAAGCAGCTGAAGGGGAAGAAGAAGGCGATCGACCTCAACGTCTCGGCCGTGAAGCTCGGCCTCGAGTACGCGGCCGCGAACTTCCCGACGAAGATCCCGTACCGCGTCGAGCGCATGGACGCGACCAGGGGCAAGATCATCGTCGAGGGAAACGCGGCCGCCGCCCTCGGCTGCGTGTTCGCCGGCGCGACGGTCTGCGCGTGGTACCCCATCACGCCGTCCTCGTCCCTGGCAGTCTTCATCGACAGCTCCGCGAGCCGCGCCGCCGCCTGGCGCTTCTTCGCCCTGGCCCAGGGCGGGTGCCGCGCCTTCACGTCCACGTCGGGCCCCGGCATCTCGCTCATGTCCGAGATCATCGGGCTCGGGTACTACACCGAGATCCCGGCGGTCCTCTTCGACGTCCAGCGCGTGGGGCCCTCGACGGACATCCCGCCCACGCGGACCATGCAGGGGGACGTCCTCCTCTGCTATTTCAACTCGCACGGCGACGCGAAGCACCCCGTCCTCTTCCCCGCCTCGCCCGAGGAGTGCTTCTCGATGGCCGGCGAGGCGTTCGACCTCGCCGAGAGGCTCCAGACGCCGGTCTTCGTCCTGACGGACCTCGATCTCGGCATGAACAACTGGATGTCCGACCCGTTCCCGTACCCGACGGCGCCGCTCGACCGCGGCAAGGTCCTGGACGAGGCGGCGATCGAGAAGGTCAAGGGCACGTGGGGCCGTTACAAGGACGTCGACGGCGACGCGATCCCGTACCGCACGCTCCCCGGGACGAACCACCCGGCCGGCGCGTTCTTCACGCGCGGCTCCGGCCACAACGAGATGGCGCAGTACTCCGAGAAGGCGCGCGACTACGTGAACAACGTGGACCGCCTCGCGCGCAAGTTCGACACCGCGCGGACGTTCGTGCCGAAGCCCGAGATCCAGGACCGCCCCGGCGCGGTGGCCGGCGTCCTCGCGTACGGCACCTCGCACTACGGCACCGCCGAGGGCCGCGACAGGCTCGCCGCCGATTTCGGCGTGCCGCTCGACTACTGCCGCCTCCGCGCCCTCCCGATCGGCCCCTAGTACGGCGGCGTGGATCCGTCGCCACGACCGCGTCTACGTCGTCGAGCAGAACCGCGACAGCCAGCTCGTGACGATCCTGCGCGACGAGTTCCCCGAGCTCGCGGCGCGCTTCGTCCCGTCCGCCAGTACAACGGCCTCCCCCTCGACGTCGCGACCACCGTTGTCGAGGGCGTCCTCTCGGGACCGCGAGACGTCCGGAAAGAAGGGTTGACCACGATGAGCGCCCAGCCCCCCGTTCCCGGCTCCTGCCCCCGCCCCCAAGACGAACCGGCTCGGCCTCCCGAAGGCCGAGTACGAGGGGAGCAAGTCCACCCGTGCCTCGGCTGCGGGCACGACGTCATCACGAAGCAGGTCATCAACGCCTTCTACGAGATGGGCGTCCCCCCGGTACCAGGTCGCGAAGTTCTCCGGCATCGGCTGCTCCTCGAAGACGCCCGCCTACTTCCTGAACCGCGCCTGGGGCTTCAACGAAGGTTGTACGGCCGCATGCCCGCGGCCGTGACTGGAGCGCTCGTCGCGAACCCCGAGCTCGTCGGCATCGGCGTCTCCGGCGACGGCGACACGGCCTCCATCGGCATCGGCCAGTTCGTCCACCTCGGCGCCGGCGCAACCTCCCGCTCGTCTACATCGTGGAGGACAAC
>CAVRZJ010000008.1:0-85510 GCA_963725705.1 uncultured Acidobacteriota bacterium
CACGGTCGCGGTCGCTCGCTCGCCCCGCCACTCCATCGCACTGGCAGCCAGCAGCAGGCCGCAGAGTCCGTGCGGGGAGTTGGCGAGCCGCTTCTTGTCGAGGTAGCCCTCCAGGTTCTTCTGGGCGCTCATCCCTTCCACTGCGCCCTCGACGACGGGCCACCCGTCGGCACTCTCGGAGACACGAGTCTGGAGGCCGCTCCAGCCCTTGCGTGCCGCCTCGGCATCAGCCGCGTCGAGGAGACCGCCGTCGAAGCCGCGCTGCAGGGCGTAGACGAACATCGCGCTCGCGGAGGTCTCCAGCCAGTTCTCGGGCAGGTCACCCTTGTCCATGACCTGGTACCAGAGGCCGGTCTTCGCATCCTGGGTTCGCCGGATACCGCCCGCCACCTCGCGCAGGAGACCCGCCACCTTCCCATACCCCGGGTGCCCGGGAGGGAGGTTGCCGAGGATGTCGACGAGCGCCATGGCGTACCAGCCCATCGCCCGGCCCCAGACCTCCGGCGACACGCCGGTCGTCGGATCGGCCCACGCCGCGTTCCGGTCGGCATCCCACGCATGCCGGAAGAGGCCGTTGCCGGCGCGGGTCCGGTCGCCGACCAGAAGCGTTTGCGTCACGGCCGTGTCGAAGCAGAAGGAGGGCTCGGCGAAGTCCCGCCCGAAGCGGACCAGGAACGGCTCGGCCATGTAGATGCCGTCGAGCCACATCTCGTCCGGGTATTTCTGCTTGTGCCAGAACCCCCCGGCAACGTTCCGAGGAATCGTGTCGAAGCGTGCGCGAAGCCAGCGCGCGGCTCGCGCGTACTTCTCTTCTCCAGTCTCCTCATACAGGAGGAGCACCATGTTGCCCGGCTGGATGCGATCGAGGTTGTGTCCCGCCGCGTCGTCTCCGAGATCGACGCTCCCGTCGTCGCGTAGGTAGCGGTCAACCCAGGCGCGGATGTAGGCCAGGTAACGGGGATCGCGGGTGTGTCGATACACCTCCTCGATGCCACGCAGGACGATCCCGGTGTTGTACTCGAAACCTTTGTTGCTGATGGCGGTGGCGTCCGGCCAACGCGCGAGCACGCCGTCCGCGAGACGGATCGCGAGTGGCGTCGCCGGGGCCTGGGAGGCCGATGCCGTCGCCGCCGGCGAGCCGCCGGCGGCGAGGCCGAGGGCCAGCACGCCGACGCGGCTCCCGAGTTGCAGACGTCTCCAGGGCTTCGGCATCGTCTCTCCTCAAGCTGGGATCAACGCGCCAGCCAGCCGCCATCGACGACGAGGATGTGTCCGTTCACGTAATCCGACGCACTGGCCGGCGAGGAAGACCGCGGCACCGACCAGATCCTCGTGGCTCACCCCAGCGGGCGGCCGGGATCCGCTCGAGGATCTGCCGGCTGCGCGCCGGATCCTCCCGCAGCGCCGCCGTGTTGTTCGTCCGCATGTAGCCGGGTGCGATCGCGTTCACGTTGATCCCGCGACCGGGGCCCACTCGTTCGCGAGCGCCTTGGTGATTGCCGCGACCCCCGACTTGGACGCGGCGTACGCCGGGACGCGGATGCCGCCCTGGAACGAGAGCAGCGACGCGATGTTGATGATCTTGCCGCGCCCGGCCGCGAGCATCAGCCGGCCCGCCTCCCGGCAGAGCCGGAAGACGCTGCCGAGGTTGACGTCGAGAACGAAGTCCCAGTCGAGGTCCGAGGTCTCCTCGGCGGCCGCACGCCGGATCGTGCCCGGCGTTGTTGACGAGGATGTCGAGGCCGTCGAGGGCCGCCACGGTTTCCGCGATCAGCCTGGCTGGCGTCGCGGGATCGGAAAGGTCTCCGGCGATCGCCGTCGTCCTGACGCCGGCCGCGCGGATCTTCGCGCAGGTTGCGTCGCAGTCCGCGAGTTGCAGCTCGCCATGAACGACGACGTCGGCGCCGGCCTGAGCGAGGCCGACGGCGATCGCTGCGCCGAGGCCACCCGAGGCGCCGGTGACCAGCGCCTTCCGGCCGGCGAGCGAGAAGAGGTCGGGTCCGAATGGTTTCCATGGCTCCCTCACGCCGCGGGTTCGAGCCCGCGCCCGAGCGTGCCGAGCTCGAGCCCAAGGTACTCTCTTGCGTTGAAGAAGGAGACCGCCTCGACGAGACGACCCAGCATCGCCCTGTCGTCCGGCACGAGACCCCGCCTCACGTCGTTCCCCAGCAGATTGCAGACGAGGCGACGGAAGTAGTCGTGCCGCGGGTAGGAGAGGAAGCTCCGGGAGTCGGTCACCATGCCGACGAACCTGGAGAACAGGCCCATGTTCGACAGCGCTCGGATCTGGGCATCCATGCCGTCGAGCTGATCGAGGAACCACCATGCCGGGCCGTACTGGATCTTGCCCGGCAGGGAGCCATCCTGGAAGTTGCCGATCATCGTCGCGATCACCTCGTTGTCGGCCGGGTTCAGGTTGTAGAGGATGGTCTTGGCCAGCTGGTCCGTGCTGTCCAGACGATCGAGGAACGACGCCAGCGGCCGCGCCTGGGAGAAGTCGCCGATCGAGTCGAGACCGCTGTCGGCGCCGAGCCGGCGGCGCAGGCGCGTGTTGTTGTCCCGCAGGGCGCCCAGGTGGAACTGCTGCACCCAGCCGCGCGCGTGGTCGAGCAGCGCGAGCCGGTGGAGGAGGACCGAGCGGAAGCGTTGCGCATCACCGGTCCCGAGCTCTTGCCCGCTCCGCAGGCGACCGAACGCCTTCGCGATCTCACCGTCGCTCCACGGCTCCGCGTCGATCCGCTCGAGCCCGTGATCGGACGCGCGGCAACCGGCCGCATGAAACGCCGCGTGCCGTGACTCGAGGGCTTCGAGCAGCGATCCGAAGCTGCCGATGGAGATCGCCGCCGCTGCCTCCAGCCGGTCGACCCACTCGTTCCACGCTCGGGGGTCGCTCGTCGCCAGGACGCGGTCTGGCCGGAACGTGGGGTACACACAGGTCTCCGGGTCCGTCCGCGCGGCCAGTGCGACGTGTTGAGCCAGTGAATCGGTCGGGTCGTCGGTGGTGCAGACGACCGCGACCCGGAACTGCCGGAGGAGGCCGCGGGCCGTGAAGCCAGGCTCGGCGAGCCGCTCGTTGCAGCGGTCGAAGATCCTGCGCGCGGTGCCCGGCTCGAGCAGACTCCGAGATGCCGAACGGGCGCTTGAGCTCCATGTGCGTCCAGTGGTAGAGCGGGTTGCGGAGCGTGTGCGGCACGGTCCGAGCCCACGCCTCGAACTTCTCCCAGTCCGAGGCATCGCCCGTGCAGAGCCGCTCCGGCACCCCGTTCGAGCGCATCGCCCGCCACTTGTAGTGATCGCCGTGCAGCCAGATCTCGGTGATCGAGCCGAAGCGGTGGTCGTCGGCGATCTGAGCGACCGGGAGGTGACAGTGGTAGTCGATGATCGGCAGGTTCTCGGCGCGGCCGTGATAGAGCTCCGCGGCCACCTCGGTTTCGAGCATGAAGTCGTCGTCGATGAATGCTCTCATGGGCCCCACTCCCCTGCCACGTCGGCGGATCGCCGCACCGGCACCCGACCGTCCCGGTAGCGTTCCGAGGCGGGTCGATTCTCAGGCATCCAGCACCCCCTACCGCGGGCGCCGATCTCTCACGGACTCCGGCGCCGCTGACCACTCTACCGGTCGATCGGCGACTAGAGGTCTTACCTGTTGCTGCCAGACCTCTGTACTGGTCTATCAATTGATACCATCTCGCCAACAGCCGTGTCAAGACGATGCCCGCGTGGAGTCAATTCCGACTTGCACTTGCGAGCCAGAATCGAGTATAGTGCAGCCTTGTGAGTCACGTGGTATGGTGTCTCGAGGTCGGATGAGTGGTTGACCACTTTTCCTCTGCGCGTGACCACGGAGCCGAGATGACTCTGAAGCTCAGAAGCGAGTCGGCGTGCCGCTGGGACCTCATCAGCATCGGCGAGGTGATGCTGCGGCTGGACCCCGGGGAGGGTCGAATCCACACGACACGGCAGTTCGCCGCCTGGGAGGGCGGCGGCGAGTACAACGTGGCACGCGGCCTGCGGCGCTGCTTCGGAAAGCGAACAGCGGTGCTCACGGCACTTGCCGACAACCCGGTCGGGCGCCTTGTCGAGGATCTCATGCTCCAGGGCGGCGTGGACCTCTCCCTCATCCGCTGGGTCCCGTACGACGGGGTCGGACGAACGGCCCGCAACGGGCTGAACTTCACGGAACGGGGGTTCGGGCCGCGCGCCGCGGTAGGCTGCTCGGACCGCGGGCACACCGCCGTCTCCCAGCTCCAGCCCGGCGACTTCGACTGGGAGACGATCTTCGCGCGCCACGGCGCCCGCTGGCTGCACTCCGGCGGGATCTTCTGCGCGCTCGGCGAGTCGACTCCCGCCGTCGCTCGGGCGGCCTTCGACGCGGCACGCAGGCACGGAACCGTCGTCTCCTATGATCTCAACTACCGCGACTCGCTCTGGCGCTCCTGCGGGGGAAAGGCGAGAGCGCAGGAGGTCAACCGGGCGTTGATGGGTTCGGTCGACGTCCTGTTCGGGAACGAGGAGGACTTCTCCGCTGCGCTCGGTTTCGCGGTGGAAGGGACCGATCCCAACCTGGCGGACCTGCCGAGGGCCGGCTTCCGCCGGATGATCGCCGAGGTCACCGCGGCGTTCCCGAACATCACGGCCGTCGCCACGACCCTGCGCACCGCTCACAGCGCCAGCTCCAACGGCTGGGGAGCACTCTGCTCCTTCGCGGGAGAGCTCTTCGAGGTCGAGCAGACCGACATCGACATCTTCGACCGTGTCGGTGGCGGCGACTCTTTCGCCTCCGGTTTCATCTACGGCCTGCTGGAGGGTCGCGGCCCGGAGTGGGCGCTGCGCTGCGGCGTCGCGCACGGCGCCCTCGCCATGTCGACGCCGGGCGACACCTCCATGGCCACGCTCGCCGAGGTCGAGCGCCGGATGGGCGGGTCGAGCGCGAGGATCGAACGATGAGCGCACAGAGCACCGTCGCGCGGATCGAGGAGCTCGGCATCGTTCCGGTTGTCCGGGCGCCATCGGCGGCGGTGGCGCTGCGCGCGGCGCGCGCCGTGCACGCCGGCGGGATCGATGTCCTCGAGATCACGATGACCGTTCCCGACGCTCTCGCCGTCCTGCGCCAGCTCGCCGCCGAGCTGGCGGATCGCGTCATCCTCGGTGCGGGCACCGTCCTCGATGCCGAAACCGCCAGGCGTTGCATCGCGGCCGGCGCCCGGTTCATCGTGGCGCCCGGTTTCGACCTCGAGACTGTGCACGCGGCGCAGGACCTCGGCACGCCGGTCATGCCCGGCGCCCTGACGCCTACCGAGGTGACGGCCGCCTGGAAGGCGGGCGCCGACATGGTCAAGATCTTCCCGTGCTCGGCGGTCGGCGGGGCCGACTATCTCCGCGCCCTCAAGGCGCCGCTGCCGCAGGTGAAGCTACTGCCGACCGGAGGTGTCGATCGTCATACGGCGGCGGACTACATCCGCGCCGGCGCCGCCGCTCTCGGGCTCGGCGCCGCGCTCGTCGACCTCAAGGTCCTCGAGCGCGAGGGCGACGAGGCGATCGCGGCCCGCGCCCGCGAGCTGCTCGCGATCGTGCGCGCCACGCGCGCCGAGATGGGAGCGCGGTAGATGACCGGGCCGGTGAACTGCCTGCTGCCCGCCCTCGCCGCCGCCGGCCTCTGCCTCGCGCCCGCCTGCGCGATCGGGACCGGCACGCCCGGTCGCCAGCTCGCCGCGCAACAGCGCGCCGAGTCGGCCGACGTCGTGGTGGCGCAGGACGGGAGCGGAGACTTCCCGACGATCCAGCAGGCGCTCGATTCCCTACCGGAGCAGGCGCAGGGCTATCGGGTCATCCTGATCCGCAACGGCACGTACAGGGAAAAGGTCTTCATTGCCAGGAGCCACGTCGCGCTCGTCGGCGACGACCGCGACCGCACGCGTCTCGTCTTCTCCGAGCTGCGGTCCGAATGGCGTTCGACCCACCCCGACGACTGGGGCGCCGCGGTCGTGAACGTGGGCGACGGCGTGACCGACCTCGTGCTCGCAAATATGACGATCCACAACGACTACGGGCGCGATGGCAGAAGCCACGACCACCAGTTCGCCATCCGCAGCGGCAAGGGCACGACCCGCATCTCGGTCCTCCACGCCACCGTGATCGCCGACGGAGGCGACACCATCTCGCTGTGGAATCACGAGTCGGGGATGTACTACCACGCTGGCTCCACCTTCGAGGGCTACGTGGACTACTTCTGCCCGCGGGGCTGGAGC
The DNA here is from genome assembly GCA_963725705.1 of uncultured Acidobacteriota bacterium. Classification (GTDB taxonomy): domain Bacteria; phylum Acidobacteriota; class Thermoanaerobaculia; order Thermoanaerobaculales; family Thermoanaerobaculaceae; genus CAVRZJ01. Next base: position 6,249 of record CAVRZJ010000008.1, read on the forward strand.
TATGCGACGGACTGTCTCTTCTTCGGCCGCAGCAGTACCGCCAGCATCTGGCACGACGGCAGCGCCGCAGAGGACCAGAAGCTGGTGATTCGCAGCTCCCGCTTCGACGGTGTTCCCGGCTTCGCTCTCGGGCGCATCACCCGTGACGGGCAGTTCTTCCTTCTCGATTGCGTGTTCTCCACGGCGATGGCCGACCGGCCAATCTACCTGGCGCGCGCGCCCGAGACGTTCCGGTGGGGTCTGCGCGCCTACTTCTGGGGCTGCCGGCGCGAGGGCGGCGACCTCCCGTGGCTCGCCGACAACCTGCACCAGGCCCAGGGCGTCCGGGACGCGGAGGAGATCGACGCGCGCTGGACGTTCGCAGGACGGTGGGATCCCGAGGCGACGCTGCCGGCGGTCCTCCCATTCGCCAGTATCCCCGCGCCGCGAAACGGCGCTCGCGCGGTCCCCGTGACGACCCGCTCGCTCCGCTGGGTCGCCGCGCGCAACGCGGTCGCCTACGATGTTCGCTTCGGGCGGGCCGATCCGCCGCCGATCGTCGCGCGCGTCGACACACCGTCGTTCGCAGTGGTTGCGTTGGAGCCGGACACGACCTATGTGTGGCGAGTCGACGCGGTGACACCGGACGGGATTCAGGAGGGAGCCCTCTGGCGGTTCAGGGTCGGCGAACCCGCGGGCGGCACGGGCACGCCGCCGCACGGACTATCGAGCAAGGAGCACGAGAATGCAGGATGAAAGCACGGTCGAGCACCCGGTGAAGCCGGACGCAGCCGAAAACGTCGTCGCCTTCGTCCGCGACCTGATGAGCCGCGGAGACCTGAAACCCGGCGATCGCCTGCCCGCCGAGCGGGAGCTCGCGCTGAAGATCGGCGTCAGTCGGCCGAGCGTCCGCGCCGGGCTCCAGGCGCTGGGGGCGATGGGTGTGGTGGAGGCGCGACGCGGGTCGGGCACCTACATCGCCACCGGGCCGCCGGTCCTCTCGAGCGGTCCCCTGCAGCTCCTCGCGATCCTCCACGGCATCCCCCGGGCCGAGATCTTCGAGGCCCGACGCATCCTCGAGTCGAGGACAGCGCGGCTGGCCGCTCAACGGGCCGCCGGGGAATCGCTGGCCGAGATCTCTGAGGAGGTGATGGGGATGTTCGCGTGCATCGACGACCCGCAGGCGTTCCTCCTCCACGACATCGGCTTCCACCGGGCGCTGGCGCGGGCGTCCGGCAACCTGGTCCTGTCCGCGCTGGTGGAGATGGTCTCGGCGATCTTCTACGAGCAGCGCAAGGAGACGGCCGGCCTCGACCGTGACCTGCGGCCCTCGGCCGAGCAGCATCGCCGCATCTACCAGGCGATCCGCGAGCGGGATGCCGATGCCGCCGAGCAGGAGATGGACGCCCACCTCCAGACCTCGCTCGAAAGGCAGGAGCACGAGGAAGAGAAACCGGCGCCGTCCTTGCCGGAGGAGCCCGCCACGAAACGAAAGAAGGGCCGTTGAGCGCTCCAGCGGGCAGCCCATGTCCGGCGTGAGGGGAGGAGCGATATGAGCGCGAGTCACTTCGGCATCGTCGGTCTCGGCGTGATGGGGCGAAATCTCGCCCTCAACATCGCGCACCACGGTTTTCCGATCATCGGCTTCGACCTGGACAGCGAGAAGCGGCGGGCCGCGGACGAAGCCCTGGCGGTTATCGGCTCCGGCGTCGCCGCCTCGCTCGCCGAGCTCGTCGCGGCGGTGGCGCAGCCGCGGCGGATCATCCTGATGGTCCCGGCGGGGGCACCGGTCGATCGCTCCATCGACGAGCTGCGGCCGATCCTCGGGCCGGGAGACATCGTCATCGACGGCGGGAACTCCAATTTCCACGACACCCACCGCCGCCAGGAGGCCCTCCGGCATGCAGACCTGTACCTGCTCGGGACGGGCGTCAGCGGCGGCGAGGCCGGCGCCCTCACAGGCCCGGCGATCATGCCGGGCGGCTCGAGGGAAGCCTACGGACTGGTTGCGGACGCTCTGACCGCCATCGCGGCAAGAAGCGACGAGGGGCCATGCTGCGCCTACATGGGGGCTGGCGCGGCGGGACACTTCGTCAAGATGGTCCACAACGGCATCGAGTACGCGATCATGCAACTGATCGGCGAGACCTACGCCCTGCTCGGCACGGTCGGCGGCCTGTCCGCTCCAGAGCAGGCGGAGGTGTTCGCCGCCTGGAACCGGGGCGAGCTCGGCTCGTACCTCGTCGAGATCACGGCCGCGGTGCTGGCGAAGGTGGACGACGAGACCGGCCGACCGCTGGTCGACGTGATCCTCGACACCGCCGGCCAGAAGGGAACCGGCAAGTGGACCTCGCAGACGGCCTCGGACCTCGGCGTCGCGGTGCCGTCGATCGACGCCGCGCTGCACGGCCGCATGCTCTCCGCGCTCAAGCGCGAGCGCGTCGCGGCCGCCGCGGTGCTCGGTCGGGGGGGACGAGCCGACGGCGCCGGGCACGAGCCGCGGGAGACCCTGATCAACACCGTCCAGGCCGGGCTGCGCCTCGCGAGCTTCGCTGCCTACGCGCAGGGATTCGCGCTCTTGCGCGAGGGCTCGCGGGAGTACGCGTTCGGCCTCGATCTCGCCGAGATAGCCCGCGTGTGGAAGGGCGGCTGCATCATCCGCTCCCGCGCGCTCAACGGGATCCGCGCCGCCCTACTCGCCGACCCGGCGCTCGCGAACCTCCTGGTCGCCACCTCGCTCGTGGAGGTGGTGCGGACGCTCGATGCCGCGCTGCGGGACGTCGTGGTCGCGTGCGTCCGGGCTGGCGTCCCGTGTCCCGCGTTCTCGGCGACGTTGGCGTACATCGACTGCCTGCGTAGCGAGAGGTTGCCGGCCAACCTCTTGCAGGCGCAACGCGACTACTTCGGCGCCCACACCTACCAGCGGATCGACAAGCCGGCGGAGCTCTCCTTCCACACGCACTGGTAGGCCGCCTGCGATCGGGCTGCAGGCCCTCCGCGCCCGCCGTCGACGCGCCTGCAGCCCCGATGTGGGGCGCGCTCTCCGAGCGCGCTTCGTCGACTCCGCAGACGCCACGACGCCGGCTCGGAGAGCCGGCCCCACAGCCGCCTTGCAGGTTGGACGGGCGGGCTGATCAAGGAACGTCGAGCCAGCCGTGGGAGCGCATCCACTCCTCCAGACGCCTGGGCCACTCCGAGGTCGGACCGAGGCCCGGGCTGGTACCGAAGCCGTGCGCACCCTTCTCGTACAGGTGCATCTCGGCTGCGACGCCGGCGCGCCGCAGCGCCTGGAAGAAGAGCAGGCTGTTCTCGAGCGGTACGGAGGTGTCCTCGGCGGTGTGGACGAGGAACGTGGGCGGCGTGGCACTCGTCACCTGCGTCTCGACCGAGAGGCGCTCGACGAGGGCCGGCGGGGGGCGGTCGCCGATCAGGTTCTTCCTCGACCCCGCGTGGGCGAACGGCGCGGTCATCGTGATCACCGGATAGAGGAGCGCGAGGAAGTCCGGCCGGGCGCTGACGGCGTCGAGCGCGGCGCCGGTCCTTCCCTCGGGCGCGTCGAACAGCGTGCCCGCGCAGGCCGCCAGGTGGCCGCCGGCGGAGGAGCCCAGCACACCGACCCGGTCCGGCCGAACCCGCAGCTCCGCCGCTCGCGAGCGGACGATGCGCACGGCGCGCAGCACGTCGCGTAGCGGCGCCGGATGCCCGTACTCGACGAGACGGTACTTGAGGACGAACGCGGAGATCCCGAGCGCGTTCAGCCGCCTGACGAGCTCGCTGCCTTCCCGCGCGACCGCGAGACGCGCATAGCCCCCACCCGGACAGACGATGACAGCGGTACCCACCGCGATCCCGGCCGCAGCCGGAAACACCGTGAGAGTGGGGATCTGGACGTTGTAGGTGCGGCCGTCCTCGATGCGCTCCACGCCGCCGTCGGGCCGCGCGTCCGGAACGCCCTCGGGCCACAGCGGAATGACCCTCGGCTCCTCGGCTGCAGTGGTCGCCGACCGTCAGGAGGAGCAGGATGAAGACCGACCCGCACCAGCCGATCACGCCCCGGTTGCAGTGCCGCGGACCGCGCCGCCCTCCCAATGACGGGGCGCCGGGCGGCGATGGCAGCGCGACTGTGGGGCCGGCTCTCCGATCCGGCTTCGTGGAACATGCAGGGACGGAGAAGCGCGCCCGGAGAGCGCGCCCCACAGTAGCGCTCGTCATTTTCGAGTCACCGCCCGGATACGGGCGTAGCAGGACGCCCGGCGTCATCGCCACGGTCTCCACCGCTAGGCGCCCGTCGCTCGCGACCTGGGTTCAAGCGGTGTCAGGCTCGGCGCCAGCAGGTGGTGGATCGCGAAGGCGATGAGATACGCCGAGGCGCAGACGGCGAACAAGATCCCGTAGCCCTGGTTGGCCGGCAGGCGATCGAGCAGCCAGCCCGAGAACCAGGGGAACAGGATGCCCCCGATCGAGCCCGCCATGCCGCCGATGCCGACGATGGTCGCCACGTCCTTCTTCGCGAAGATGTCGGACACGGTCGTGAACAGGTTCGCCGACCACGCCTGGTGCGCCGCACCGGCCAGGCCGATGAGCAGGACGGCCGGCCAGTCGCCGACCCTGGTGGCGGCGAGGATGGGCAGCACGCAGAGGGCGTAGAAGAGCATCCCGGTCTTGCGAGCGCGCGTCACGCTCCAGCCGTGATGGCTGAGGAAGCCGGTGAGCCAGCCTCCGGCGATGCTCAGGACGGTGACGATCGCGTAGATCGTCACCAGGTGGATCCAACTGTGCTTGATGTCGAGGCCGCGGGTCTTCTTGAAGTAGTCAGGGAGCCAGATGAGGAAGAACCACCACACCGGGTCGGTCATGAACTTGGCGACGACGAACGCCCAGGTCTGGCGACAGCGCAGCGCCTTGCGCCAACCCATCGGCTCGCCGCCGGAGCCTGCCTCGTCCCGATCGCTCTGGATGTGCTCGAGCTCCGCCTGACCGAGCCGCTTCTGCTTCTCGGGGACGTCGTAGAAAGGAATCCAGACGAGCAGCCAGAGAAAGCCCGCCGCGCCGGCGAACAGGAACGCCGAGCGCCAGCCGAGGGCGAGCGCGAGGGCCGGGATGACGGCCGGAGCGACGATGGCGCCGACGTTCGTGCCCGAGTTGAAGAGCGCGGTGGCGAACGCCCGCTCGCGTTTGGGGAACCAGAGGGCGACCGCCTTGATCGCCGCCGGGAAGTTGCCGCCTTCGCTGAAGCCCAGCCCCACCCGCGCGGCAAAGAAGCCCCGCACCGACCCGACAGCGGCGTGGCTCATCGCCGCCACGCTCCAGAGCACGAGCGAGACGGCGTAGCCGATCTTGGTGCCGTAGCGATCGACGAACCACCCGAACACCAGCAGACCGACGGCGTACGCGGCCTGGAACGCCGAGTTGACCATGCCGAACTGCTCGTTGCTCCAGCCCAGCTCCTGATCGAGCAGCTCCTTGATCAGCGCGAGGATCTGCCGGTCGATGTAGTTGATCGTCGTGGCCAGGAAGAGCAGTGAGCAGATGACCCAACGGTAGCGGCCGATCGCGGCGGTGACGCCGGCTCCCGCAGCATTCGTCGACATCTCGACTCCCCTTTCTATGCCACCACGTCCAGCTCGAAGGCGGCGTAGTCCGCCAGGGCGGCTCAGCCGCTCCCGCGCCTTGGCCAGCCGACCCGCGTCGGCGAGGCCCGTCGTCTCGGCGAGGAAGAGAACATAGCTCGCCACACCCTTGGCGTAGGCCAGCCTCGTCTCGTCGCTGATCGCGTAGAAGCGGGCCCTTTGGGCATAGCCCTCAGGGCCGTGATCGCCAAGCCGCGCCGGCGAGCCGCCAGCCGCCAGGACGTAGAGGAAGTTGTACTCGAACCAGAACATGTGGTCCGGCGAGCGGGGCAGCGCGTCCAGGGCGTTGCGCAGCGCGGCCGGGCTTTCGAAGACTCGCGCGTCGTCGCGCTTCTCGTGCGCCAGCGCGTGCCGGATGAACTCGCGCGCCATCCGCTGCCGCGTCGCATCCTCGGCGAACGCTCCCGCCGCGGCCAGGTCACGCGCGAAGTCGTACCAGTCGCGCCACAGCGCTCGATCGAGCTCGCCGCGCGCGCGCGAAAGCGCGACACCCATCTCGTAGGTGTAGCGGCCCGACGTCTTGATCTCGAGGTTCTGCCCCGTCACCTCGCCCACGACACGGTAGTTCTCGGCCGATTTGCCGCTGCCGGAGTGGAATCCGATCGACACCCCGAAGCCGCGCGCCACCCGGTAGAGCGCCGCGACCGTGCGGCGCAGCTCGCCGTTGTCGGGATAGGGGAAGTTCTTCTGAAAGCCGATGGCCGGCGCCACGTAGTGGATCTCCACGCCCAGCGCCTCAGCCAGCGCCAAGCAGAGCGCCAGCGTCTCGGGCGACGTGCGGCCCGGCAGCTCGTCGATCGACAGCTCCCGGAAGTACCGGCGACCCACATCCTCGGTGAACAGCTCGCGCCGCACGCGGGCGTAGACCACGTCGCGCGCCTTGAGCTTGCGCATCGCCGGCAGCAGGTAGACGAAGAGCCGCCTCGCCTCGGTCTCGTCGACCGCCAGGCCGAGCGGAGCGAGCCGCGCCGCCACACGTTCGAACAGCTCCGACTCTCCGAGCGCCGCGAAGGCGCGGTCGAGGGCGGCCTGGTCCGCGATCGGAGCGTGCAGCGCCAGCTCCGGCGAGAGGTCGAACGTGATGTAGCTCGCGAAGGCGCAGCCCCGCGCCAGCTCTTCCTCGATGGCGTCGAAACGCCCGCCGATGGGCTGATGATCGGCGTTGAAGCCCCACGGGATGCGCCGGCGGTGGAAGCCGGCCTTGAGCAGTGTGAGGATGCTGGCGGCGGTCATGCCCTCGACCGACTGCCCCTGGTGGCCCTCGGGCACCGTCCCGCCGATGAACGGAAACGGCACCTGCGCGAGGCGGCCCTCGAGCATCGCGTCGACGTCGTACACGAGCTCCCGCGGGATCGAGTTCTGGTTCGCGGTGAGCGAGAGGCCGAGCTCCTTCATGACCCAGGCCACCGCCGGCCAGTGCAGCGTCGTGAAGCGGGCGCCGATCCCCAGGCTCGATCGCGCCAGGGTCCCCCGCGCGACCGGGAACACGGTGCTGCCCGGATCGTGCTTCTGGATGAGGTTCTTGAGCGGGGCGAGGGCGTCCCACCGCAGCGACAGGAGCTGCAGCTCGCCGCCCAATTCCAGCGCACCGTCGAGCGGCAGCGGGTCGGCCCCCACGACGAGGAGACCGGCGTCGCCACTTTCATGCTCCTCGACGACGAAGAAGCGCCAGCCGGCGACGGCGAGCTCGGAGGCGGAATAGAAGTCGAGGCCGCCCGCGGCCACCCTGAAATCCCGGCGCTGGTGTCCGCGTTGTCCCGCCTGCGCGAGATCCCGCAGTGCCGGGAGCGCAGCGCGCGCCGCCCGTTCCAGCGCCGGCCCGTCGAGGCAGAGGTCCGGCGAGATCGCCGGATTGCACCGGATCCGGAGCCCGTTGACAGCCAGGAAATTGTTGACTGCTCTCGTGCTCTTCATCTTCCCCTCGCCAGCGCAACCTGCCGGCGCGGCGCAGGGATGGAGCTGGAACCGCGCCGCCCGATAGCGCGATCTGGTCGGTCCACTTCATAGCGCACTATCGCACCGTCCTTACCACTTCCATTCTCGCATACCTGCCCGGCGCGGCCAAGGCAGCTCGAGCGGCACGTTCAAATACTCATTGCGTTGAAGCCGCCGTCGACGACGATCTCGGCGCCGGTGATGAAGGAGCCGGCGCGGTCGGACGCCATCAGGAGCATCGCACCGATCAGCTCGCCGGCCTCGCCGAATCGCCCCATCGGCGTGTGGCCCATGATCGAGGCGACGCGCTCCGCGGTGAGGATCTTGCGGTTCTGCTCCGCGGGAAAGAACCCCGGGACGAGGATGTTCACCCGGATGCCGAGCGGCGCCCACTCCCGTGCCAGGTTCTTCGAGAGGTTGTGGACCGCGGCCTTGGAGACGGAGTAGGTGAAGACTCGTGACAGCGGCGTCAGGCCGGCCATCGAACCGATGTTGATGATGCTGGCGCCACCGCCGCCGTTTTGCGCCCTGTCGACGAAGTAGCGACCGAACACCTGGCAGGCGAGGAACACCGACTTGACGTTCACCGTCATGATCCGGTCGTACTCCTCCTCGGGAATCTCGAGAAACGGCCGCGCCGAGTTGATCCCAGCGCCGTTGACGAGGACGTCGGCGCGCCCGTGACGCCGCACGACCTCGGCAAGCAACTCCTGGAGGCTCCCCCTGTCGGTCGCGTCACAGGTCACGGCGGCCGCCACCCCTCCGGCCGCCGCGATACGCTCGACCCGCGCGTGCGCCTTCTCGGCGTCGCGGTCGGCGATAACCACCGCGGCGCCGGCCCCGGCGAGCCCCTCCGCCATGGCGCCACAGAGCTCGCCCGCACCGCCCACGACTACGGCCACCTTCCCCGCTAGCTGAAAGAGATCGCTCATGTGTCCCGCTCCCGGTCTCGGCTCCCTTATCGCAGCCGAGCTCATGCGTGTCAAGGCCAACTCACCTGGTATTTCAGACCACTCGTCGTACCACTCGACATGTGGTCTAGCCACCTGCTATAGTTTACTCTCAAAGGGACGCCGGCGGGAAGAGAGTCGAGACCGCGCCCCGGGAGCCAGGAGAATGGTCATCGGCAGCGGAGATCCCCACCGAACGCTCACCTCGGACGAGGTGCGCGAGATCGTCGAGCGGTCCGTCGCGACGTTCGACCCGCGCTGGCGGCGAATCCTGGTGCTGATCCCCGACGGGACGCGGACGATGCCGCTGCCCCTCGTCGTCGACCTGCTGGACGAGACGCTCGGTCGCCGGATCGACGCGCTCGACTACCTCGTCGCGCTCGGCACCCACCGGCCGCTCGCCGACGAGGAGCTCGGGCGCCTGATCGGCCGCAAAGTCGTCGCGGGGCGGGCCGGCGCGAGCCGGGTCTTCAACCACCGCGGCATGGACCCGCGCGAGCTGACGCTGCTCGGGACGATCCCTGCCGCCGAGATCGGCGCGCTCACCGGCGGGCTGCTGTCCGAGGACCTGCCCGTCAGCCTCAACCGTCTGGTCCTCGACTATGACGCCCTGCTCGTCTGCGGGCCCGTCTTCCCGCATGAGGTCGTCGGCTTCTCGGGCGGCAACAAATACTTCTTCCCCGGCATCGCGGGGCCCGAGGTGATCAACCTCACGCACTGGCTCGGCGCGCTCATCTCGAGCTACGAGGTGATCGGCGCCGGCTACACGCCCGTGCGCGCCGTCATCGACCGGGCGGCCGCACTGATCGACCGGCCGCGGCGCTGCCTTGCCGCCGTGGTCGCCGGATCGGGTCTCGCCGGCCTCTTCTTCGGTGAGCCGCACGAGGCATGGCAGGCGGCGGCGGCGCTGTCGGCGCGCGTGCACGTCGTCTGGGTCGACGCGCCCTTCCGCCGCGTCCTCTCCGTCATGCCGACGATGTACGAGGACCTCTGGACCGCGGCCAAGGGGATGTACAAGGTGGAGCCCGCCGTCGCCGACGGTGGCGAGGTGGTCATCTACGCGCCGCACCTGACCGAGGTCAGCACCATGCACGGCCCGCCACATCGAGGCGATCGGCTACCACTGCCGGGACTACTTTCTCCCTCAATGGGAACGCTTCAAGCACGTGCCGGGCGGCGTGCTCGCCCACTCCACCCACCTCAAGGGCCTCGGCCGCTACGACGCCGCCACAGGCGTGGAGACTCCTCGCGTCCGGGTGACGCTGGCGACGGGCATCTCCGAGGCGCGGTGCCGCCGCCTCAACCTCGGTTACCTCGACCCGGCGCAGGTGGACGTCCAGGCGTGGATGGGGCGCGAGAGCGAGGGCGTGCTCGTGGTGCCGCGCGCCGGCGAGATGCTGTACCGCCTGCGGGCCGCCCGGCCCGAGGTCGCGCCCGTCCCGGAGAACCGGCGAAGGGAGGCAGGATGAGCCACGGACTGACGATCCCCACGACTGGTGCGCTCGACTTCGTATCGCTTGGGGCGTTGGTTCACCGACTCGACCCGGGTGTCGTGCCGTTTCGCAAGGCGGCGAGCTGCGAGATCCACGTGAGCGGCGGCGAGTTCAACTGTGCCGCAAACCTCGCCAACTGCTTCGGGCTGAGACCGGCGATCGTCACCGCGATGGTCGACTACCCGATCGGTGACCTGATTGCCGAGCGGGTCAGGGCGATGGGTGTCACGCCGTTCTACAAGCACTTCGCCCACGACGGAGTTACCGGCCCGAACATGGCGACCGTGTACAGCGATCGCGGCTTCGGGGTCCGCCCACCGGTCGTCTTCTACAACCGGTGCAACGAGGCAGCGGCTCAGCTCGCGCCCGGCGACTTCGACTGGTCGCGGATCTTCGCCGGCGGTGTCCGCTGGTTCCACAGCGGCGGGATCTTCGCCGCGCTGTCACCCACCACGGTCGAGCTGATCGTCGAGGGGATGACGGCGGCCAGGGCCGCCGGCGCGGTGGTGTCGTTCGACCTCAACTTCCGCGAGAAGCTGTGGAAGGCGTTGGGCGGGACGCAGCGCGCCGTCGCGGTGATCGACCGCATCGTCAAAAACGTGGACGTCCTCGTCGGCAACGAGGAGGACCTCCAGCGCGGGCTGGGAATCCCGGGGCCGGACGTCGCGGCCGCATCCAAGCTCGACCCTACCGCGTTCTTCGGCATGATCGACCACGTGCTCGCCAAGCACCCGCAGGTCAAGATCGTCGCCACCACCCTTCGCGAGGTCCACTCGACGAGCCGCCACTCCTGGGGTGCCGTGGCGTGGGTCAACGGTTCCACGCTGACGGTCCCGACCGTTGAGCTGGACGTGCTCGACCGCGTCGGCGGCGGCGACGGGTTCGCCTCCGGGCTGTTCTACGGCCTGCTGGCGGGCGAGACGCCGGCGGAGGCGCTCAGGCTCGGGTGGGCGCACGGAGCGCTGCTGGCCACCTTCCCGGGCGACACGACGATGGCCACGCTCGAGCAGGTACGGGCCTTCGCGCAGGGCGGTTCGGCCCGCATCCAGCGCTGACGCCCCGCGCGCCGATCTCCTGCGGCCCCTCCTGCGGCGAGGAGCTCACGACCAGGCCGGACCCGGTGCGAGTCCGGGACGTGTCATCGTGTCTCCTGGCTTGGTACCAGTCCGGGGCGGGCGCCGTCCAAGGTCTCGCGGACCAGGCGGCCCAACTGCTCCGGAACGAATGGCTTCTGGATGAATGGCAGACCGTCCCGGATGACCTCCTCGACATCCGGACTGGGCATCCGCGTACCCCGACATGAACACGACCTTCAGGCCCGGATCCTCACGTGCCATACGGCGGTAGAACTGCGGGCCGCTCTCGCCGGGCATCACCACATCGCTCAGCAACAGCGCCACATCGCGGCGGCGGGCGCGGTAGATGGGCTCCGCATGCGCAGGACAGTCTGCGGACACGGTCCGGTACCCCAGCCCGCCAAGCATGATCTCGAGCAGGTGCCGGACATCCGGGTTGTCCTCGACGATCAGGATCAGCTCGGTGCCTCGCGGCGCCGGTGCGGTGACCGGCGTCTCGGCAACGACCGCTTCCTCGGCGCCGTGGAGGTACGGGAAACAGATCCGGAACGTCGTCCCGGACCCCGGCGTGCTGTCGACGGTGATCGTCGCTCCGTGCTTCGTGGCGATGCCGTACACCATGGCGAGGCCCAGGCCTGTTCCCTTGCCCACCGCCTTGGTCGTGAAGAACGGTTCGAAGACCCGTTCGCGGGTCGCCTCGTCCATTCCCTGACCGCTGTCAGCGACCTCGAGGACCACGTACTCCCCGGCCTGCGAACCCTGGTCGCGGCCGCTGCCTCCGAGCTCCGAGCGGGTGGTAATGCTGAGGTCTCCGCCCGCCGGCATGGCATCCCGGGCGTTGACCACCAGGTTGACCAGCACCTGCTCGATCTGGCTGCGGTCGGCCCGGATGAGATCGCGATCGGCCCCGGCGCTGAAGGTCAGGTTGATGTCCTCGCCGATGAGCCGGCGCAGCATCGACAGGGCGTGCTCGATCAGGGCGTTGAGGTGGAGAGGCACGGGGCGCAACGGGTGACGGCGACTGAACGTCAGCATCTGCTGCGTGAGAAGGGTCGCACGGCCGGCCAGCTCCTTGATCTGCTGCAGTCCGGAGCTCGCCGCCGCACCCGGCCCGCCCTTGAGCAGGGCGACCTCGGCCGCGAGGATGATCCCGGTCAGGATGTTGTTGAAGTCGTGGGCGACCCCACCCGCCAGTTGTCCCAACGCCTCCATCTTCTGTGACTGCACCAGGCGTTGCTCCAGCCTCAACCTCTCCTGCTCGGCTTCCTTCTTGTCGGTGACATCGCGCATGACCACGAGCAGCCGCTTCTGCTCTCCGATGTCGGTCTGAGTCGCCCGAACCTCGCTCCAGAACGGCCGGCCGCCCCGGCTCTTGATATGGCACTCCCACTCCTGGGCCGGCACCGACAGCCCTCCCGGGAATGCGTCTCCAATCCCCTCCGCCCCGAGCTCCCGCGCCAGCTCCGCAAAGGGTCGGCCGAGCATGGAGGCGCGAGGCATGCCCAGCATCTCGCACGCGGTCCGGTTCACGTCGAGCGTCGATCCGGTGGCCGGATCGAGCACCCAGATGCCCTCCCCGACCGCGTTGAAGATCGCCTGGTAGTTGGCCTTGGAGGTCTGCAGTGTCCGCTCGACGTTCAACCTGCCGAGTACGAGCAGCGCGATCTGCACCATGAGAAGCAGGAAGAGACCGACGAGCAGGGCTCCCAGCACCGGCCCCTTGGCGCTCGGCCACTCGAACGTGAGATCGGCGATCTCGATCGTCATGTTCGAGTTGGGTGGGAGCGTGAAGTCGACCATGCCCAGCCGATTCGTATCGAGAACGCCGTTGCGGATCGCCCCGGCCGGCTGGTAGTTCTCGTTCCGGATCAGGTTCTTCAGGGGCAGAGGCGTGGTCGTCCACTGCCCGAAGACGAACGGGACCATCGCGGAAAACACCTCGCCCGGTCGGCCTGCCAGCGCCCGGACCCCGCTCCTGGACGTCGATCTGAACGTGCGGAGCGGTCCCGGTGCAACGCCAGCGCAGGCGCAGGGTGGCGTCTCGGGCGGGGGCCGCATCCGTCACCATCCCGAAACCCGTCCATCCCTCCGCCGGACGAACCCGGCAAACGAGGATCTTGCCCGCTCCGTTCTGTCCGGCGGCCGCCGTCTCGCACCTCGAGAGACGCATTGGGGTAGAAGCTGAAGACGATCTCCTGGGTAGCCAGCGGCCCCGGCGGAAGCGCTTGAACGTCGAAAACCAAGACAGAGCGGGTCGCCGGCATGAAAAGCAGGACACACGCTGCGCACACCGCCACAAGAGCCAGGCCGAACGGAAGGGCGCGGCGCAGCAAACTAGGTGTACCTGCGTCCAGTGCTCTCGTCGTCACCGCGGCAGACTTGAGCATCCGACCTGCGCCCCTTGGCCCGTACCGCCGTCAAATCGAACGGCTACTAGCATAGTCCATGCCGTCAAGTCGGTGGAGGCCGGGCCCGGGATGGTGCCAACACACTGGTCCCGTGGACGTTACGTCTCTGTCGTGCTACCTCCCAGGCCTCGGCACGACACCTCAGCCTGCTCCAGCAAGACCCTGAAGGAACTTCCTATCCCCCACCAGGGGCAACGCCGGCGGTCCGCTAGCGCAACCTCAGAGTGTTGATCACGACGTTCGGGTCGCTGCCGCCGTGGTCGGACAGCCTGACGGTGAGCTGCCCGTCGGTGACCACGACCCGGTAGACCTGGGTGAAGAACTGGCCTGGTAGCGTCGAGACCGTGTCGACCGTGACACCCTCCAGGCTCACGGCCATGGCGTCGTGCGCGGCGGCCATGTCGCCCATGTAGAGCTGGACGTCGTAGCTGCCGTTCAGGACGTCGACGGCGAACTCGGCGTCCCTCGTCACGGCGAAGTCGCCCAGCAGCTCGCCGCCGGTGCCGCGGTCGCGGCTCGAGACTAAGCCGGAGGTCCAACCGAAGCCTCGCCATGGCGCATACGCGGTCGCCTGGGTCACCTGCTGCCAGCCTCCGCCGACCGGTGACGAGGCCGTCCCAAAGTCGAAGTTCGGCACGGGCGGAGGTGCGACCGCGATGGCGTTGACGACGACGTTCGCGTCGGCGCCGCCGAGATCGTCGAGCAGCAGCCGGAGCTCGTTGTCGGCCACGCAGGTGTGATACGTACGGGTGAGGAACTGATTCTTAGCGGCCGTGAGGGCGTCGAACGCCGTGCCCTGCACGCTCACCCCCATCTGGTCGTGGGCGGCGCTCGCGTCGCCGAGGGTCAGGGTGACGTCGTAGACACCATTCGCGAGGAACAGCCCGAACGCGCCGAGCGGGGAGAAGTTGAAGTCGCGCAGCAGCGGGCTCGCGATGCCGCGGTCGCGCGCCTGGACCACTCCGCCGAGCCACCCCATGCCGGCTACCGCGGTGTACCGCGTCGTGGGTGTGACCCGCGTGTAGCCCGCGGCGACTGGAGAGCCGGCCGTGCCGAGGTCGAGCATGACCGGCAACGCCGGCTCGACGACAAGAGCATTGATCACCACGTTGGGATCGGCGCCGCCGAGGTCATCGAGCAGGACCGTGAGCTGGCCGTCGGCGACCGAGACGTCCGCGGTCACGACCGGGTAGTTGTCCGCCTGCGCGTCGACGGTCGCGACGAGCTGGCCCTCGAGGAGGACGCCCATGCGATCGTGGTCGTTCGTCCTGTCGCCGAGCGTCGCTCTCACCCGGTAGCGGCCGTTGGGAACGTCGACGACGAACGTCGCGAGCGGCGCGAAGCAGAAGTCGCGGGTCGAGGTCCGACACCACCCCACGATCGCGACAGACGATCGTTCCCGAAAGCCAGCCGAACCCATGCGCGGGCGCGTACGCGGTGAGCTGGCTGACCGGGATGTAGCCCAGGGCCAACGGCGACGTCGGCGTCCCGAAGTCGAACCCCCAGTAGCGTTCCGCCTCGTCGGCGCCGATGTCGACGCCGCCGGGCCCCGGCCGGGGATCGCCGTCGACGTCGGTGGCGACGCCCACGTCGCCGCCGCGGCCGCGCGCCACTGACTGTTCGTCGATGTGCATGTCGCCGGACGCGCGGTTGACGAAGTTCGGGTTGCCATCGACCGCGTCCATGCCGCGGATACCGTCGTTGACGTTGCTCCAGAACAGCGTGTGATCCGCCGTGAGGGTGCCGCCGCCATCGGCCGCGAGGCCGGTCTGGAGGTCGGTCACAATGGTGTTGATCACCGAGACGGATGCCCCCGCCGTGGCGAGCACGCCGGTCGCCTGGCCGCCCCCGCCAACGACCGTGTTGTGGGTGAAGGCGAGGGAGAGCGGCCGCTCGGCGCTGCCCTCGGCGTAGACGACCTGCTGCGCCGTCTCGCCGATGAGGATGTTGTTTGCGGCGACGACGTCGCTACCCGAGCCGTTGCGGACGTCGAGCACGATCTGCTCGCCGCGGGCGCGAACCCGGTTGGCCGCGAAGCCGCCGACGAGCTGGCCGAGGTAGACCGTCTGGCCGCCGGCGTCGCTGTCGATGTAGTTTCGCGAGAACGCCGCAGCAACCGTCCACGTGAAGATGGCGGTGCCCCGCCCCCAGCCGAGGGTCGGCGCGGCGGCGTTGCCCCGCATTACGTTCCTCCTGACCGCCGCCTCGGTGTCGATGAAGTGCATCGCCAGGCCGCCACCGTCTCCCGGGGCGCCCGGGGCGAGGGTGGCGGCGTTGTCGACGATCCGGTTGCCCTCGACGATGGCGCCGCCGCAGTAGACCAGGGAGAGGCCGCCGCCGAAGCCGTGCCCGGTGGTGCTCGCCGTGTTGCCGCGAATCGTGTTGCCGCGAATCTCGATCCCCGCGGCGGCATATGCGCTGATCCCGCCGCCGTAGCCGACGCGGTCCGGGTCGAGTGAAGCAGCGGCGGCCACGTTGCCGATGATGGTGTTGCCGCTGATCACCGCGCGCGTGTGGCCGACGAAGATGCCGCCGCCGCACCCGTTGGGGGCGCCCACATGGCCACAGGTGAGGGCCGTGAGGCCCGTGCCGTTGCCGCGAGTAATAGTGAACCCGTCGATCGTCGGCTCGCCGCCGGAGATCGTGACGACGCGGCGGGTGTTCTCACCGTCGAGCACGGTCGCGTTGGCGACCGGGTCGCGCGTGACGGCGCCCGAGGGCGATCCGTCCCACCCTCCGAGCAGCTCGATGCTCGTGTCGATGAGGACGACCTCGGGGCCGGCGCCAGCGTAGGTCCCCGCTGCGACGAACACCCGGTCACCGCCCTCGGCGGTCGTCAATGCCGACTTGAGTGAGCACGGCGAGGACTGCGTGCACGCCACTCCGGCCCCGTTTCGCTTGACGAAGAGATCGGCGGCGAACTGTGGCGTGGCCGACAGGCCGACGACGATGACAAGGACCACTCGAGCGATCTGGAGGGAGGCGACGCGGATCATGACGCACCTCGTTTGGTCGGGCTGGCCGTGACTCTCTGACGAGCAATCTCGGCCGTACGTACTGCCCTGTCAAGCCTGTGTCACGGCTCCACGGCCCCGCGATGTCCTGAAGCCGCGTTGCTCCCGCTCAGGCGTCACCTGCGACCCGGAGAAGTAGTCTCGACCGCCGGAGATCGATGGCGCAGGGAGCCGTCGTCGCGCCACTCCTGCCCGCGCTGCGGGTTCGCGCTTTTCGAGCTGTCGCCGCGCTTCTTCTCGTTCAACTCGCTGCAGGGCGCCCGCCCGGCGTGCACCGGCCTCGGCGTCGTCGAGGAGGTCGACCCCGACAAGCTGATCGTCGACCCCGGCCACTCTCTCGCCCACGGCGCAGTGGCGATCATCCAGGAGGGACGCACCTCGTTCGGCTGGCGCCCGCTCCAGACGCTCGCGGCGGCGGCGCCCACGACCGCTTCGAGGGCGCCGAGCTGATCGACACGGCGGTCGACATCGACCGGTCGCCGATCGGCCGCACCCCGCGCAAAATGGCGCCTTCAACCTCGGGACTAACACCTTTGCAGGCACCCCGAGGTTGCGCCGTAGCCACTCGAGCTGCTCGGGTCGCAGCTTCTCCTCGCTGATGTCGGCCGGCTTCCTCAACGAGATTGTGCCGACGTTTGCCGTCAGCGCTGCCGATAGACCTCGCCGCGGTGACCGACGCGCAGCACCAGAATCAGGAACTCGCTGCCGTTGAACGCGTAGATGACGCGGTAGCGACCCACCCGGAGGCGGCGCATGCCCTTCCACTCGGCAGCGAGCTGCTCGCCCTTGAGCGGCTCGTCACGCAGCCTATCTACGGCGGCGACGATGCGCCGCTGCGTATCGCGCGGCAGGGCGGCGAGCTCCTTGAACGCCCGTCGCTCCCACCTAATCGATGCCGAGGGCACGCTTGACCTCGTCGTGGTCGACGTACTCGGCCTGCGGCTCGCGCACGCGGGCCAACGCCGTCTCGAGGTCGTCCCGCTCCTCGAGATACCGCTCCAACGCCTCGACGATGAACGACGATTTCGACCGCCGCGTCGCCTTCGCCAGCCTATCGAGCCTCGCCGCGACCTCCTCCGGCAACCGCACCGTTTGCATCACCATGCCACCCTCCAGGTGAAATGTATTACATCGCATACAAGGATTCAAGCGGGACTTGTGCAATGGTGATAAGCGGCGGCTCTGCCTCTACGGAACCCCTGAGTACCTGCAGCTTAGATGTGGGGCCGGCGCTCCGCGCCGGCTGCGCGCCCCACACATGCGACTTCGATTGGCAGGGCGGTCTCAGCAGGATCTCGCACCGCGTCCTAGGTCGCTATCCGTCCACCAGCAGAGCAGCAAACGCCCTTCGCTCCGCTGTGTCCTTGCCGAAAGCACCGGTGATCTCCTTGCCGCCTCGTCCTCATGATCGCATCCCTGTCACGCCACCGCCCACGCCTCTGACAGCACCTCGGCCTGCTCCAGCACGGTCCTGGTGGCCTTCTCCTGCTTGTCGGGTGGGTAGCCGTACTTGCGGAGGATGCGCTTGACGAGGACGCGGAGCTGGGCGCGGACGTTCTCGCGCAGCGTCCAGTCGATCGTGACGTTGGCGCGGACGGTGGCGACCAGCTCGCGCGCGATCGTGCGCAGCGTCTCGTCGCCGAGCACCTTGACCGCGCTGTCGTTGGCCTCGAGGGCGTCGTAGAACGCCAGCTCGTCCTCGGACAGGCCGAGCACGCTCGCCGCGCGCGCCCGCCGCGCGCATGTCCTTCGCCAGCGCGATCAGCTCCTCGATCACCTGCGCGGTCTCGATCGCGCGGTTCTGGTAGCGGCGCACGGTCTGCTCGAGCATCTCGAGGAACGAGCGCGCCAGCACGACGTTGCGGCGCAGCCGCGTGCGCACCTCGCCCGAGAGCAGCTTGCGCAGCAGCTCGACCGCGAGGTTGCGCTGCGGCATGCCGCGCACCTCGGCGAGGAACTCGTCCGACAGGATCGAGATGTCCGGCCGCTTCAGCCCGGCGGCGGCGAAGATGTCGACGACCTCGTCCGAGATCACCGCACGCGACACGATCTGCCGGATCGCGAGGTCGAGCTCCTCGTCGCTCCGGCGCTCGCCGGCGACGCCCTTGGCGAGCACCGCCCGCACCGCCTGGAAGAACGCCACGTCGTCGCGGATCGCCAGCGCGTCCTCGTGCGGCACCGACGAGCGCGAACGCCTGCGACAGCTCGGTCACGGCGCGCAGCAGCCGCGCCTTGCCGTCCTCGAGCGCCAGCACGTGCTCCTGCGCCGCCGGCAGCAGCGCGAGCCGGTGCTGCGGCCCGCCGCTCACCCAGTGCGTCCAGTCAAACCCGTGGAACAGCCCGCAGCACACCTCGTACTTCTCCTGCATCAGCGCCACGGCCTCGGCCTGGTCGATCGCGGTCTGCCCGGTCCCGCCGCTCTCGGTGTAGGTCGCCAGCGCCGCCTTCAGCTCCTCGGCCAGGCCGAGGTAGTCGACCACCAGCCCGCCCGGCTTGTCCTTGAAGACGCGGTTGACGCGGGCGATCGCCTGCATCAGCCCGTGCCCGCGCATCGGCTTGTCGACGTACATCGTGTGCAGCGACGGCGCGTCGAAGCCGGTCAGCCACATGTCGCGCACGATGACGACCTGGAACGGGTCGCGCGGGTCGCGGAAGCGCTTGGCCAGCTCCTCGCGACGCGGCTTGTTGCGGATGTGCTGCTGCCAGTCGAGCTGGTCGGACGCGGAGCCCGTCATCACCACCTTGAGCGAGCCCTCGCCGTCGCCCTCGCCGTGCCACGCCGGCCGCAGCTTGACGATCTCGCGGTACAGCTCGACGCAGATCCGCCGGCTCATGCACACGACCATCGCCTTGCCGTCCATCGCCGCCAGGCGGCTCTCGAAGTGGTCGACGAGATCGCGCGCGATCAGCTCCACCCGGTGCTGCGACGCCGACCACCGCCTCGAGCTGTGCCCACTTCGTTTTGAGCCGCTCCTTGCGCTCGACCTCTTCGCCCTCGGTGGCCTCCTCGAACTCCGGGTCGATCGTCGGCCGCTCGGACTCGGCCAGCTCCAGCTTGGCGAGGCGCCCCTCGTAGTAGATCGGCACCGTCGCCTTGTCCGCGACCGCGCGCTGGATGTCGTAGACGCTGATGTAGTCGCCGAACACCGAGCGGGTGTTCTTGTCGGTCAGCTCGATCGGCGTGCCGGTGAAACCGATGAACGACGCCTTCGGCAGCGCGTCGTGCATGTGGCGCGCGTAGCCGTCGATGAAGTCGTACTGGCTGCGGTGCGCCTCGTCGGCGATCACCACGATGTTGCGCCGCTCCGACAGCACCGGGCTGCGGTCGCCCTTCTCCTCGGAGCCGCCTGCGAGAATCGGTGTCATTGCGAGCCCCGGCCTGCGTTCAGCAGGACGGGGTGAAGCAATCTCCATGCGCATCTCGCTGCTCTGCGTGGAGATTGCTTCGTCGTTCGACCCCGCCTGCGGCGGTGCCGGCCTCCTCGCAATGACACCCTTCGCGGGTCCTGCAAGAGGCTCCTCGGGGAAGAACTTCTGGATCGTCGTGAACACCACGCCGCCGCCGGCGACCGAGAGCTTGCTCGCGCAGGTCGGCGCGGTCGGCGGCCTGCACCGGCGCCTGCCGCAGCAGGTCGCGGCAGCGCGCGAACGTGCCGAAGAGCTGGTCGTCGAGGTCGTTGCGGTCGGTGATCACGACGATCGTCGGGTTCGCCATCCGCGGGTGCAGGATGATCCGCCCCGCGTAGAACGCCATCGTCAGGCTCTTGCCCGAGCCCTGCGTGTGCCACACCACGCCGACCCGCCGGTCGCCGCGCTCGCCGCCCGGCATCGGCGTGGCGGTGAACACGCCCTCGGTTTCTCCGGGGCCGCCCGCGCGCCCGCTCTCCAGCGTCGCCCGCAGCGTCTCCTCGACGGCGATGCTGACCGCGTGGAACTGGTGGTACCCCGCCATCTTCTTGGCGAGCGCGCCCGCGTCCGCCCTCCTCGAACACGACGAAGAACCGCACCAGGTCCAGGAAGCGCCGCTTCTCGAACACGCCGTCGAGCACGACCTGCAGCTCGGGCATGCTCGCCGGCGCGTCGCCGTGCCCGTCGACCGTGCGCCACGGCTTGAACCACTCCCGCCCGGCGCCGAGCGCGCCGATGCGCGCCTGCACCCCGTCCGAGGCGACCAGCGCCTCGTTGAACGCGAACAGCGACGGCACCTGCGCCTGGTAGGTCTGGAGCTGGTGGAACGCCGACCACACGGTGGCGTTCTCGTCGGCCGGGTTCTTCAGCTCGATCACCGCCAGCGGCAGCCCGTTGACGAACAGCACCACGTCCGGCCGCCGCGTGTGCTGCCCCTCGGCGATCGTGAACTGGTTCACGGCCAGCCAGTCGTTTGTGAAGGGGTCCTCGAAGTCGATCACCCGCGCCTGAGCCCCCGCGATCGATCCATCGGGCCGCCGGTACTCGACGTTCACGCCCTCGACGAGCATCCGATGCACGGTGTGGTTGCGCTCGACGAGCGTCGGCGCGTCGGCCCGCGTCAGCCGGCGGTAGGCATCCTCGAGCGCTTCCGCTGGCAGCCCCGGGTTGAGCCGCGCCAGCGCCTCGCGCAGCCGCCGCTCCAGCACCACCTCGCCGAAGCTCCCCCGCTCCGCGTACATCTCCCCCGGCGCGATCTCCGGCCCGTTCAACACCGCGTACCCGAGCGCCGCCAGCCACTCGAGGGCGGCCTCCTCGACGACGGACTCGGTGAATGAGGTGTGGGTCATCGTGCTGCTTGCCTGACGCCGCCCCAGTATCTGCCACTTCCCCTTCTCCCGCCAACACCTCCGACCCCGTTTCGAGTCAAATGCGGGCCGTGACTGGGAAGGTGAGCTCGGAACCGTTCGGAAGAGCTGTCATCCTGAGCGAAGCGAAGGATCTCGGCGCATTGAGAGGGCGGTCGCCCGCGCTCCAGAGCCGCCGGGATTCCTCGTCGGGTTGCGCCCTCCTCGGGATGACAGCTATGGTTCCGCATCGGCATCAGCCATCGGGCGGCACCGTGTCAGCGGCGAAGAGACCAGGGGTTCACGACCTCGAGGCCGGGGAACGCGAAGTCGGCCGTGTTCCCGGTTACGAGGCGCAGCTCGTGGTGCAGCGCAGTGGCGGCGAGGAGGCTGTCGACGGCCGGGACCGGCCTCTTCGCGGTCGACAGCAATCTGCCCCAGCGATCGGCGACAGCGATGTCGATCTCGAGCACGCGATCGCCGAACCATCCCGGCAGATCCGTCTCGAGCCACACCCTCAGCCGCTCGCGACGAGTGCCAGCCGCGAGCCGCTCGACGCCCCGCCTGATCTCGCCGAGCGTCAGCACGCTCAGGTGCAGCGCTTCATCGGGCACCTCCCGGAACCACGCCACGACGTGCTCATCCGGCTTGGCGCGGACCAGCTCGGAGATGACGTTCGTGTCGAGGAGGTAGCTCACAGGCGGATCCGCCGAGCCGGCGTCCGATCGCGCTCGAGCTCGAGGCCAACCCCGACCAGCGGCGAGCCGCGCATGAACTCGACGAACGACAGCTTCCGCCCCTTCATTCGGTCGTACTCGGCCTTCGCGACGACCACGACCGCGGGCTCACCGCGCACGCTGATCTCCTGCGGCCCCTCCTGCTGAGAGGACTTCACCACCAGGCTGAGCTTTGCCTTCGCCTCCTGAAGCTGCCATCGCCGCATGTGCGCACCTCCGTGACCACCTAGTCAGTCTAGTCAACTGTACTTCGCCAGGGCGGCGCGGTCAAGAAGTGTGGAGGCATCGGCGCGGTGCCCGGCAATGCCGCTATGTCGCGCTCGGGGCGAGCCCCGGCCGCGTCTGAAGCGTGGCGTCGATCTGGTGCTCCTCGAGCCACTCCGCCGCCAGCTTCGCCAACTCCCGGTCGTGGAAGGCATACCAGGCCTTGAGCAGGTCCGGGTACTCGGACACCGCGTCCTTGAAGCTGCGAAACGGGTGCCGGGCCCTGATCGCGCCCTCGAGCCGGCGCCGCGGCTGGCCAGGCTGGAGCGACTCGACGAACGCTTCCATCACGTCAAATGCCACCGAGGACGGAATTGCGTCGATGAAAACGAAGCGATCCAGATCGGCCTCGATGCGCTCGCGGTCCTCGTCGGACATGTCGTTGCCCTCGAACACCGGGAACACCTCGCCCGTCTGGCGGTCGAGGTAGAACTGCGTCTCGAGCGAGTGGTTCTCGAGCGCCATGACCAGCTCGTCGGCGTGAATGGTCACCGTGCTCATGCCTCCTCCGTGAGCGCTTGGTTCAAGCCGCCTCCCACAGTGCGCGGATGGGGACGGCGTAGAGGCCGTCGCCGAAGCTCGCGCTGATCTCACCGTCGTAGAGCACGACGCCGGCGGTGAAGCGCTTCCCGGCCGCGGCCTTCAGCTTGCGCAGGCCGCGGAAATCGCCGTCAGTCGCGGTAGCGCCGGCCTTGACCTCCACACCAGCCAGCGAACCGGCACCCTGCTCCATCACGATGTCGACCTCGGTCCCGTCGCGATCCCGAAAGTGGTAGAACGAAATGGGTGCGGCTCGCCAGCTCGCCTGGCGCTTCAGCTCCTGCAGGACGAAGGTCTCGACGAGTGGTCCGAAGGCCTCGCGGTCACGGTACAACTCCGCGCCGCCCATGCCGAGGAGCGCGCAGGCGAGTCCGGTGTCTCCCATGTGCAGCTTCGGCGTCTTGACGAGGCGGCTCAGCCGATTGCTGTGCCACGAAGGTACCCGCTCGAGCAGGAAGACCCGCTCCAGCAGCGTGACGTAGTCATGGATCGTCTGCCGGGTGAGCTGGAACGGCCCTGCCAGATCGGCCACGTTGATGAGCCGTGCGGTGCAGGCCGCGGCCATTTCCAGCAGCCTCGGCAGCGCGTCGAGCGAGTGAATCCGCGAGAGATCGCGCACGTCGCGCTGCACCTGTGTCTCGGCGTAGTCGCGGTACCAAGCGAGACGCCGTGCAGCGTTGGGCCGCGCCAGGGCCGCCGGGTAGCCGCCGGCGGCGACCCGCTCTGCCAACGCGGGGCCGAGGCGCTCGGTCGCGCGCGTGCGGAAGCTGCCGTCGAAGACAGTGTCAAGGAACACCGGGCGTTTGCCGGCCAACTCGCACTGCGCCATTGGATGCAGCCGCAGAATCCCCATCCGGCCGGCGAGCGAATCCGCCAGCTTCGGCACCAGCAGCACATTGGCCGAACCGGTGAGGATGAACCGACCCGGCACCCGCCGGCGATCGATTGCGGCCTTCAGCGCCGTAAACAGCGCGGGAACGCGCTGCACTTCGTCGAGGATCACGCGTTCCGGCAGGTCTGCCACGAAACCGATCGGATCACGCTCCGCGCCGCCCAGCGCAGCCTCATCGTCGAACGAGAGATAGCGATAGCCGCGTCGCTCCCCCACCATGCGCGCGAGCGTGGTTTTTCCGCTCTGGCGGGGACCGTGAATCAGCACTACTGGCGTGTCCGCCAGCGCCTCCCGAAGAAGTGGCGCCAGGAACCGAGGAATGGTGGCTGGCCTGCGCGGCATGGCAGATGCTAATCCCTCCGCACGGCTGATTGCAAGATTGGGGTTCGGCTGATCGCTAATTTGATGCCCGGCTGATCGCTAATTCTAGGCCCGGCTGATCGCTAGTTTCTAGAGCCACCAAACGCAACCTGAAACCACGGCGCAATGCGCAGCCTATCGTCGGCTCTCCCAGAGGCCCCACCGTTGAGTAAATTCGCTCAACGTCCTGAGTAATCCGGGACGATGCTGCAAATGCAGGTTGATCTGCAAGACGGGAATGGTGCGATGGTGATACACAGTACCCATACGAAACAACTCCGCAAATGCGTACCTGGCACTTCTCGCAGTTCTTCCAGGGTCTCCAGACCATGGGCAACAACCTGACCACCAGCGTCAAGTTCGTCACCAGCCCGCTGCTCAAGCGCCTGCTCGACAAGCCGGCGTTCGAGGGCGAGGGGCTCGTCGTCGTGTCGTCGCCGTTCTTCCCGCACCGCCTCGCCAACGGTTACGGGAACCCGATGGTGAGCGTCGTGAGGAGCGTCAACGGCATACCGATCAGGAGCCTCGCCCACCTCGTCGAGGTGCTGCGCGACGCGAAGGACGAGTTCGTGGTCTTCGAGTTCGACGGCGTCGGCAACGAGGGCCTGGTCTTCCGCCGCGCCGAGATGCTCGCCGCCACCGACGAGATCCTCAACGACAACGGCGTCCGCTCCCAGGGCTCCGCGGACACGCTCGCGATCTGGAAGGCTGGCGCGCCGCGGTAAGGTGCAAGACGATCCCAGGGAGTCGGAGCGACACGCGACGTCTCGACGGCAGAACCCGGAAGCGAACCCCCAAGGCGCTCCTCGCCGTCGACCACCTCAGTGGATCGCCCGACAAGCGCTGTCGCTCAAGACGGTGAGATGATCAAACGTCGACATGACTGGTCGTGATATAGACCAGGCCAAACCTCACCTGGTGGGGCACCGTCGGATGGTGGCGCAACTGCATGGTCCTCGGGTCGCGCGGCTCGTCCCTGCGACACAACTCCGCAACTGCGTACCCGGCACTTCTCCCCCAGGGGCGTATCGGGCGACCTTCACAACTCCGCTAAGTACGTACCTAGCACTTCTCTTCTCGCGGGCGGGCCCGTCCACGAGAAACCTCGGCCGCATGGTGGGATCAAGGAGTGCAGACATCGTGCGCTGCGTCGCCCGGGGCCACCTTGCAGTTGCAGACTGCGGCCACTTCGATTCCTTCTCGCAGGAGGAGCTTTCTCACGGGACCGATGCCTTGTCGCAGCACGTGTGCTCGCTCGGCCGACCCACAACCCTTGACAGCCGGATCGAAGAAATGCACATCCTCTGTGATGATCATGGCCTTCCCGTCCCGCGCGACGACCGCGGCGGCGGTGCGCACGTACCAAGCGTCCCTGGACTGCGGGAAGCCCGCCGCCCGCAGACGCTTGAGCAACATGGGGCACCGCGCCGCCGTCATGACAATCACCTTATCTTCGATCAGCAGCGTTCCGTACCAAGCGTCAAACCACTCTGGTGCGACGACCTGCCGCCATTCGTGGGCGATGATGCCCTTGTCGTCTACATTTGCTCGGAATGACCGACCGAGGCGGCTAAACAGGGGCACGGTACTCGCGGAAAGTCCATGCGCGATGCAAAGGTAAGCCTCCTGGAAATGCCCCTTGATCACGTTGGCATCGATGACGAGCATGTGTGTGACCGACTATTTGTTCTCGGGAAACAGACTCAGTTGCTTGCTTCGAACGCGCGCGAGCTCCGTAGCCTCTCGCAGCCGCTCCGGGAAGAAACCACCAGGCCAATCCCTCTCGAATCGGCCTTTCCGATCAAGGTCAAGACGTACGAGGCACTTCTTGTTGTCCGCCGCGGTTGTTGCGTAGTAGACCACCACATGCTCACTCGGGATGTTGCCAGCCGCGACGTGCTGCTGCAGGCGGAGAACAAGATGCTCACTGTGTGTTTCGATGAGCGAAGCCACCTTCACCCCGTAAAGGTCGAGCAGGAAGTCACCCAGCTCCGCCTGCGCCCTCGGGTGCAGGTGGATTTCTGGCTCCTCCACAGCGAAAAGGTCTCCGGCCATTCGAGAATACCCGCCGACCAGCACAGGCAGGACCTGGCTGTTCCCATAGCCGACGTCCGCGATGTTCTCTCTTTCTCCCGTCATGGGGTGTTGAACCCGGATCTCATAATGCCGGTCGGAGATTGGTGCGATTTCTAGCGACGACGCCATGCCCGCCTTTGCTAACCAACTAGACACTCTCTGAATAACTGACGACTCGTCCTTCCTGGCGGGTCGGCCTGCGTCCAGTACCAGGATACCTGGAGCGTTCTCGCCGTGGAGGCCCACTTTCCTGCGGCGCTCGCCGCTGAACTGGTATGTCCGCGCGGGGGGGACCCGCATCGCGCTAAGGTACTCCACACCGAGTATCTCTCTCCGAAATGCAAACGACGCTGCCGAAGCTAGTCGAAGATCAACGTCATGCTCACGCTGAAGTGCGTCCACGCCACTCGCAGTTTCGGTCGGCGCTGCTCGCCGAAGCTGGAAAAGATCCGGAAGAAAGTGGTCCCACGAAAGGTAGCGCGAGGCCGCAGCTCGGAGCGCAGGGGGCAGAGGCTGTCCTGAAAGGGCCCTCAGGGCGTGGCGGCCACTGTCAAGCGAGTATTCGGTCTCGACGAGCGTCCGACTGTTTACGCCCATCTTGAAGGTCCGGAGGATAAGTTCCCTCCGCTTGGTCCGAAACTTGTAGGTAAGCCCGACTCGAATCGAGGAAACCCCAACTCCCGTCTCTTCTTCCACGCTTCGCGGCAACACGGATTGGGTGCTGACCTCGATGGTGAGAGGGCGGCCCCGATGGTTGCGATAGACGATGTCACGGAAGGTCCCGAAATCACCGAATGAACCGCTTAGCAGCAGAGAAACCGAGCGGTCTGGGCTCTCCATGGTCTGAGCCAGCAATCGCAAGGCTGAGATCACAGAAGACTTTCCGGAGTTGTTCGGCCCAACGAGGACCGTGATCGGGGCTAGGTCCAAGTGCACATTCTCAAAGGCCTTGAAATTGTGGAGCGCTATTCGGGTGATCATACGCCTATAACCTCCCCCGGCCCCCGAATGGGGATTTGCGCCTACATCGTAGTATTGCGGGGCCGTAGGTAACGATCTGCCAAGCGCAGGGTCCGCGACGGATGGTAGTCCTCTTCATGGAGGCGAGCTCAAGGCCGGCGCGGCGTTGCGTGTGCGCAACTCGCCGGAGATCAGCTTTGGCAGCAGCGTGTCGCGGAGGGCTGTGAGAGTGCAAGATTCAACCACGAGCTCTTCGCGCCGGCTGTTACAACCGGTCGCCAACTTGTCGAATGCGCGCACCAGTGCCCGCGGCGGTACCGCGATCTGCGGTTTCTCGACACCGTCGATAGGCAGCATGTTGACGGTGGTCCCATTCGCATACCCACTGACAATATCGTGCATCTGCGGTGAGTTAAGAAGGTAGCACAGATACATCGGTGTAAGCGGGGACCCAAGCCGCGGCCTCAAACGGTAGATGTGGTGAGTCGCGATCCCGGCCTCGCCAAAGGCGCGGGGCACGATGGCCGCGTAGCCGATCAGCAAGCGCTCATGTCCTTGCTCGGTGTTCGTAACGATCACATCACCGGGCGCAACGGTGTGACGACTGGCGTACTCGCCGGTGTAGTACTTGATTCCCTCGTACTTGTAGCCCCCGCCCTCATAGACCGAGTTCAAGTTGTGGAGCGGCATACCAGAGTCCGCGAGTCCGCTGCCCTTGTAGCTCACGCCCTTCATTGCGTCGAAGTGTTCGCCAAGAGTCGCAACCTCCCACCCCTCCGGGACCTCGCCAAGTTCGGAGTCAACGAGGCGGGAGGGGAAGAGGTCGGCGAGGGCCTTGGGGAGGCCGGGGTTGCGGCCGGCGGCCTTGGCGCGGACGGGGTCGAAGTCGACGAACCACGACTTGAAGAGCGCCCGCGCCATCGCCTCCAGCGTTTCGTTCATCCGGCGGTTCAGCTCGATCTTGTCGTCCAGCGTGCCGAGGATGTGGGCAATGGCGTGTTGTTCGGCGAGAGGTGGGAGACGAACCGGCATCGAGCCAAGGATCCCTTGGCTCAGATTCTGGATTCCTGTCCCGGAACCGTAGGCTGAAAACCGTTGGCGGAAAATGGGGGATCGGATCAAGTACGCCGCGAATCTCGGATTCACGCTTGAGAGGTACGGTCGAAAACGAATGCAGAAGCCTGAGAATGTGACCGGCCGAGCGAAACGCCGGGTGTAGAGGGAACGACCAACCAAGGCACTGTTGCCGTTGGAGCGAATAATGACTGTGTCTCCCTCCTCCAGAAACTGAGCGTCTGAGACTCGAGCAGCCTCGGAGTCAAGCTCGTCGTAGCCCTCGTCGGGCGCAAAGAACCGGTCCCCGAAATCCTTGACCTTCAAGACTGGGAGTCCATGCCCTTCTTGGGCCCGGCTGAAGTTGATTCCGTTCCTTAGCGTGCCGAGCTCGCCGAGTGTGGTTTCGGTCCATTCACGCGCCATACCCCATCTCCTTGGGGTTGGCTACGATGGCGGCGTCGAGCTTCGCGGCCTCGGCCTCCTGCTTACGGTGCGGCAGCCCGGTGCCCGAGTTCACGCCCTCTCCTTCGTACGCGAAGCCGATCGGGCGCTTTGGCGGATCGGGCGGCGCCATGAGCTGGCGGATGGCGTCGAAGACGACGCGGAACTGGGCGTCGTACTTCTTCTCGAGCTCGGCGAGCTTGCGGGCGAGGTCGGCGTGCGTGGCGAGCAGCCGGCGCAGGCGGACGAACGCGCGCATGATCTCGATGTTGACCTGGACGGCGCGCTGGCTGCGCAGCACGCTCGAGAGCATGGCGACGCCCTGCTCGGTGAAGGCGTAGGGCAGGTACTTGCGATGCTGGCCGCGCCCAGGCTTGAAGGTCACAGATTGTGACCTCAAGTTGCTCGGCCTCGTGCGGTGTGAGCTGGAACATGAAGTCGCCCGGGAAGCGATCGATGTTGCGCTTCACGGCCTGGTTGAGCGCCTTGACCTCGACCTCGTAGAGCGCCGCCAGGTCCGCGTCGAGCATGACCCGTGGCCCCGGAGCACGACGATCGCGCGCTCGATGCGCTCGGCCGGGATCAGACCCTCGTCAGGCATCCTCTCTCCACACCAGAAGCCGAGCTCCTTGAGGTTGGCGGCGATGGCGGCGTCGAGCTTCGCGGCCTCGGCCTGCTGCTCGCGCAGGGTGGCGACGAGGCGCTTCATCTTCTCGTCGAACGGCTCGCCGTCGTCCTCGACGGCCTCGGCGCCGACGTAGCGGCCGGGGGTGAGGACGTGGCCGTGCTTGCGGATGTCGTCGAGGGTGGCGGATTTGCAGAAGCCGGGGATGTCGGCGTACCCCTCACCCGGCGCGCTGCGCGCGCCCTCTCCCGCGGGGGAGGGCAAGGAGCGCCAGGCGTGGTAGGTGCCGGCGATCCTGGCGATGTCGGCGTCGGTCAGCTCGCGGTGGACGCGGTCGACCAGGGTGCCGAGCTTGCGGGCGTCGATGAAGAGCGTCTCGCCGCGGCGGTCGCGGAAGCGGCCGTTCTTCTTGTTGCGCGTCAGGAACCACAGGCAGACGGGGATCTGCGTGGAGTAGAAGAGCTGGCCGGGGAGCGCGACCATGCAGTCGACGAGGTCGGCCTCGACGATGGCGCGGCGGATGT
Source organism: uncultured Acidobacteriota bacterium (assembly GCA_963725705.1). Lineage (GTDB taxonomy): Bacteria > Acidobacteriota > Thermoanaerobaculia > Thermoanaerobaculales > Thermoanaerobaculaceae > CAVRZJ01. The sequence goes on from CAVRZJ010000008.1 coordinate 35,963, forward strand.
CGCCCTCGCCCGACTGGTTCGACGACATCGAGCCGTTGGCGAGCACGAAGCCGGCGATGCCGGTGGGCGCCAGGTGGTAGATGAAGTGCTGCACCCAGGCGAAGTTGGCGTTGCCCGGCGGCGGCGTGCCGTACACCCAGCGCCGGTCGCCCTTGAGCAGCTCGCCGCGCCAGTCGCTGTCGTTGAACGGCGGGTTGGCGAGCACGTAGTCGGCCTTGAGGTCGGCGTGGCGGTCGGTGTGGAAGGTGTCGCCGTGGCCGATCTGCGCGTCGATGCCGCGGATCGCCAGGTTCATCTTGGCGAGGCGCCAGGTGGTGTAGTTGGACTCCTGCCCGTAGATCGAGATGTCGCCGACCTTGCCGCTGTGCGCCTCGATGAACTTCTCGCTCTGGACGAACATGCCGCCGGAGCCGCAGCACGGGTCGTAGACGCGGCCCTTGAAGGGCTCGAGCATCTCGACGAGCACGCGGACGACGTGAGTCGGCGTGTAGAACTGGCCGCCGCTCTTGCCCTCGGCGCTGGCGAAGCGGGCGAGGAAGTACTCGTAGACGCGGCCGAGGACGTCCTTGGCGCGGTCCTCGGGGGCGCCGAGGCCGATGTCGGAGACGAGGTTGATGATCTGGGCGAGCCGCTGCTTGTCGAGGCCCGGCCGCGCGTAGTCCTTCGGCAGCACGCCCTTGAGCGACGGGTTGTCGCGCTCGATCGCCGCCATCGCGTCGTCGACGAGCCGGCCGATGGTGGGCTGCGGCGCGCTGGCCTTGAGGTACGACCAGCGCGCCTCCTTCGGCACCCAGAAGATGTTGGCGGCGCGGTACTCGTCGGGATCCTCCGGCTCGGCCCCCTGCGCGCGCTGCGCGAGCAGCTCCGCGTGCTTCGCCGCGAACGCGTCGGAGATGTACTTGAGGAAGATCAGCCCGAGGACGACATGCTTGTACTCCGCCGCGTCCATGTTGTTCCGCAGCGCATCCGCCGCCGCCCACAGCTTCGCCTCGAACCCGAGGTTCGCCCCGCTGCTCCCGTTCTCAGCTCGCTTTGCGCGTCGGCATCAGTACCTCTCGAATCACGGGCTATCGTACGTGATCAGCAGCGAGCGTTGCGAGCGTTCCAGCCCACCCTACTGGCCGATCACTCGAACGAGTCCGGTGGCTGGGAAGTCCTTCGCCTCCTCTGCAGCGCGACTAGTTGCGACAGGATGCTGAGGACGTCGACTGACAGGCCCGCCTTGCATTGTAGGCCTTCGGGGAGGTAGTCGGACTCCTTTGCCCGGCGTCACTCGGCGTGAACACTCGGGCCCGCCCGAGCCGGCGGGAACGACGAAGCGCTCTGCCTCTGAATCAGTCACAGCCACTAGACTCGCCGGCATTTTGTCCCATCGGATGCTCGGTGATTCTCAGGGAACGCTACGAAGAGAGGGGCGATCTCGTGCTCGCCCTTGCCCCTCGCGAGCGTCAACTGCGGCACTTGGTTCTTGACGGTCTCCAAGCGGATGATCTGACCAAGGTAGTACAGGATGTCCTGCGGCGAGCGCAGATGAAGCGTCACGGTGACGAGAACGTCCTTCCCGTCTTCTGTCTCCGACCCCTCCGCCTGCAGTTGCAGGTCGGATGGGAGGACGGACTTCCACGTCGTGCTGCGCGCTAGGGTCGCCTGACCTTTCCTCGCCGTTTCAAGCGAAGCCGCTTTGCCGTACTCAATTCGGCTGGCCTTCTTCGCGAGCTTCAGTTGGTAGCTCCCAACTGCCTGACCATCGCTGACCCGCTCAAGATCTAGCCCTTCCTTCGCCACAGCCACAAGCGAGTCCAGTTTGGTGTCTTCATCGAGCTTCACTGGTGGGCCGATGGCGGTCCCGGCAGCTTCGATTTCCACGGAACCTCGGGTCACTTAGGGAATCGCCGGAAATGAGACCGGTGACCCAAGCGGCGAAATCCCTGTAGTCCTTGTTGTCGGGGGATTCGAATCGGGGGTGGTTGAACAAATGGTCCGTCGTCACTGTCCCGTTCTTGACCTTTGTTACCTCCGCCTCGAGAACGAACACATGTAGGAGGAGTTCCTTCGGCCAACCCTGGTTCCAGAAGTACGCGAATAGCTCGGGAGTCACTGGCTGGAGAAAACCCTTCATGAAACCCTGTGTGTTCAAGACGTTTCACTTCGAAGGATGGGTTGACAGAGTAGGTGGCGCCGGCGCCCGCGGTGTAGTTGGCCCCGTCTCCACCGTGGACGTTGCCGAAGGGAACCGCCAAGGTCGCGCTCAAGTCCCGTTTGATGCTGCCGGTGATCTTGGAGATATCGGTCAAGTACATCGGCTTCCACTTGGCCGCGCGCACCGCATTGAGCAGTAGCATCTCGTTCTGGGCCTGCTCTACAGCGAGGTTGTAGCTGACCACGGTTGGGGCTAGCCGGGCCGAAACACACCCGATGTGCAGAACAGCCAGAGTGACACCACCACAAGGCCCGTCGTCGTTTCCTTGCTGGTCATGGTCTCTCCTCGTTCTTCAGAATATTGAGGAACACTTCCAACCCGGAACAAGAGTCCGCCGCGACCACCAGAGGCATCGGTGGCCGCGGCGGCGAAGCTGGCCTCCTTCCAGTCCGTACTGCTGAGGGGCGGGGTTGCCCTCGCCGCAGACCCTTCACTCCATGGGCTCACTCCAATCCACCCACCGGTCCGCTCCGAACGCGAACCGGCCCAGGTGGCAGAGGCTCTGTCGCCTGGTCGCCTCCCAGCGTCTGATGGGCGTCACCCACACGGCGGTCCACCTCAGGTCCGGGGGCGGACAGCGCGGAGATTCGATCCCAAGAGTGTGGGTGGTTGATTCCGGTCACCTGCCAGTAGAGCGGGCACGCGGCGCGACATTCGCGCAGGTCCGCGCAGACGCGGCAGTCGTGGGGAACCTGATGCTTGACATAATGCTGCACGATCCTCCGCATTTGCTCGTGGACCTCCCCAAGGGATTCAACCGAGTGCACATTCGGGTAAGTGTCGCTTTCCAGGGTCCAGGTAGAACATGGTCTGAACTGACCGGAGGTATCAACGATCAGGGAATATGCACCGGCTGAACACACTGACGGATTGGAGATTGTGCGCCCTCGCTTGAGGCAGATAGGCAAGGGGGTGATGAAGGAGAAGCTGATCCGCTTTGTCAGAGCGTAGAGCGTAAGTCGTTCGGCGATCTCGACGACATCGGGGTACTCGATAAGGCGCGACCAGTTCCGACCAGAGCACTCGGGGAGAGTGTTCCCAATGTTCATCTTCGGCACGCGAAGCTCATCGAGAAAATCGATAAGCCTGTACATCTCCTCGATCGAGGCACCGGTCATAGTGCTGTTAGTGATAAAGCGCGCCCCGTAAGTCTGGATGTTGCGGATCGCGCGTATCGCCCGATCAATGCACCTGGACTCCCTACCCGTGCATCGTGGGCGCGCGCTGTGGACCCCTCTATTGCGATCTGGAAATTCCAGATCCTGTACTCGAGAATACGGCGCAAGAATCCCTCGTCCGCGAGCGTTTGCCCGTTGGTGAGAATCGTCACCGGGTACCCAGCTCCGGAAAACCTCTCCGAGATTCCCATGAACCCCGGGTGCAGGGTTGGTTCGCCACCGCTAAGCGTTACGTTGAAAGTGCCTTGGGCGGGTGTCGAAGCTCGAAGAACACGGATTACGGAGTCAACCGTTTCCTCAGATATCTCAGCGGTGCGGCTCGCCTTTAGCACGTTGGAGGCGTCAAAACAGAATTCGCACCGCTGGTTGCACCGGTGCGTGACCAGTACAGACAACTTGGCTGGTACGCGCGCTGTGAGTGTCGCCGCAGTCATTGCGGTCTAGGCCTTCTTCCCCTGCGACCCGAGCGACACGCGTACCAAGATTGGGTCCATTGCAACGGTGTCGCACGAGTCGCAGGTGTCGCACGAATGACAGTCGCAGGTGTCGCAGCAGTACCCACATGGGCCGTCCACGTCGCAGTCGCAGCGCTACCTGGCCGAGATCAGTGATCGCGACCTTCAGGATTGCCTTCGCCGAGCTCCAGCCTGCTGGTAGTGCCATTGGTTTGTCTAACACAGCAGTGAGATCGATTTCCACGTTGTGCAGTTCCTTTGGGAGCTCGAGTCTGGACGCGGCGGTTTCACACACCAATCGGGCGCGGTTCGTATCACGGCATCCGGCACCCCAGACAACCAGTACCTGCCCTGCGGCTTCTGGTCTGACCCGGTGGCGATTCCCGGCGCCCGAAAAACCAGCAGGAATGGTCGCCCGCCGAACGTGCCTTCTGCCAAGACATAGGTCTCGTTGGCTGACTGGTAGGTCATGCCCCGGAAAGCGGCTCGACGACGCGGATGGGCCCGGCGTCGACGCGTTCGCGAGGGAGCGCACGCGTTGACTTCGGTTCGCCAATCTGGACCGCCCACCGGTGGCGGTAGAGGTTCCGGGCCGAAGGCCTTTCATCCACATGCTCTCTTGTGATTGCCACAACTGCCTCCTTCCTGCATTGGGCCGGCTCTGAAGCGAGAACTGCGGGACCGGTTTCTTGGACACCTCTGGGTGACACGCTTTGAAGAGGTGCTTCGTGTTCTGCGCCTCGCATTTGCATTCCGACTGCGCTCTGGCACGGGCGGACTTCTGACCACTGGAATGCAATGCGGCCATAGCAGTGCGTTGCAGAAACCGCTTGAGATGCGATTGCCAGGCGTCGGGGATCTCAAAGTCACGGCACGAGCCATCGGTACTGCCGTCGGAGCCGGCAATCATGCCGGACTTGGCGGCGCAGCACGCTGGTTCCAGGCGAGTGAGCAGGCTGTTCCTCGCGCAAGCAGGGTCTACCCACATCGGTTCTTGTCTCTGCGGCCCGGCGATCCCGTTGCGTGGACCGTGACCATCCTGGTGCTTTGAGCACTCATCAGCGATCGCCCCCAGCTATGGTCTTGCCATGCTCGATCGCCACCTTGATCCTCGCCGGGTCGAACTCCGTCGAGCTGTTGTCGCGCGCCGAACCAGATGGTGGGGGCGAGGACGTGGATGGGGACGTGGCGCTTCTTCACCTCCTTGAGCGCTTGGTCGAGCGCTGCGATCGATGTGCGGAGCTTGGTGGACAGCTTGGCGCCGGGCGGGCGCGGCGGCGGTGACTGCGTCGATGGCGGCGGCGATGGTGTTCCAGTCGAGGGCGCCGCGGATGTCGTCGAGGTAGATCTCGTCGGTGAGGATGTCGAGGGTGCGCTTGAGCACGTCCATGCCGCCGACCTTGGTGCCGAGCCAGTTGTCGTCCCACTTCTTGGGGTCGTCCTCCATGACGGCGGAGTCGGGCAGCTCGCCGTCGGCGTCGGGGATGACGCGGCTGGTGAGCAGGACGTAGAGCTCGTCCGGCTTCGCGTGGAACGCGGGCCCCAGCGGCGTGATGTTGCGGACGCCGCCGTCGACCAGCTCGTCCTCGCCCACCCTGACGAACGGGAACACCACCGGGATCGCGGTGGAGGCGACGAGCTTGTCGATGAAGTCGTCGTCCTCGGGCGTCCACTCGACGTACTTCCCCGACACCAGCGAGACGGTGCCGATGGCGAAGTCGCGGCCCGAGGTGCGCAGCGCGGCGAGCGAGAGGTGCTTGTCGATCAGCGCGCGCAGCGGCTTGACGGAGTACAGGCTGTCGGCGCCGGCGACGATGCCGGCGAAGCCGCCCGGGCGCTCGGCGTAGACGCTGTGGTTGCCGGTGATCTCCTGCGTCCACAGGTTGTACAGCTTGTCGACCTGCGCGCGCAGGTTGGCGATCGACTCCTGCGGGGTGTTGCCCACCGGCGCCTGCGCCAGGAACGCCGCGTTGAGGGCGCCGACGCTGACGCCGCGCAGGATGGTGAAGTCAATCCCCTGGGTGCCGACGAGCTCCATCAGCATGCCGACCTGGAACGCGCCGCGTGCGCCACCGCCGCCGAGGACGAGCGCCCTTCTCATGGGAACCCCCGATGCAATCCGCTGTCATCTCACCGCCGATCCCGGCATGAATGAGAGCCGGGTCTACCGCATCCAGAACCGTTCTCTTTGCGCTTCCGCCATCCAGTTCGGTGCTTCAGCCGCGCCCGCAGCAGCTCGCTCATTGGCGAGATGCCGATGCCGGACGCGGGCAGGACCAGGGGTGGTGCGCGTTGCATGATCGCTACGAGTCTTGGACACAAGCTAATGGCGACCCGTCGCGATGTCAAGACGCGCGTCGGTCGGACCGTTGCCGTCGCGGCAAGCACACGCCGGTCGGCCAGGGCAGACCCCCACCGTGTCGAAACTCGGGGTTTCATACTGCATAGAGCGATTTGGCGGGCAAACCGTTTACAGCAGCGAGCACGGCTGGCGTCAGGGATGCGAGGCGTGAAGGAGCGAGCGCGCGCCGCGGGCGTTGCCGGCGCGGAGCGCCGGCCCCACAACGGTACTGCACTCGTCGAGCGGCGCGAGCTGGCTACTCCCGCGGGCCGCTGGGCATGAGCAGCGACCTGTGGGACGCGCGCTCCGCGCGCGCTTTTGCGGCGGGACGTGGCGAGAAGCCGGCACGGAGCGCCGCCACCGCAGTACCTGCCTGGTTCCACTGTCATCGGGACAAAATGACGCCCCCGGTGCACTGGGGGCGTCTGGGGAGGTGCGGCCGTGAGGCCGCGTGGAGCGCTTGTCTGGGCCTTCTCGTCACTCTCCCGGCGGCAGCGCGAAATCACCCGCGGCGATGGGCGAGCCATCGGCGGCGTGCAGCTCGGCGTGCAGCAGATCCCCGACCGGCAGCACCTCGGGCGGCAGTGGCCACTGGCCGGCTCCCGGGCTGGTCGAGAAGACTGCGTGCACCGTGCCGTCGTCGCGCACGACGAGGTTGCCGAGCGCGACGCCGTCGACCAGGAGCGCGACCGGCGCGCCCGGAGTCAACGCCCAGCCCACGAAGCGCAGCATCTGGAGATCACCCTTGATGGAGGCGATCACCACGCCGTGCGGTGTGCCGTCGGCACCCTGCAGGAGCGCCAGCGCGAGGTAGTCGGGCATCCGGTGGCCGCACCCCGGCTTGTTGGCATCGGCGAAGTCGCCGGCCAGTACGGCGACGCTGGCCGCGAGCACCTCGACGTGCACGCGATCGGCCAGCGGGCGCAGCTCCGCGGGCAGCGGCTCGGCGCCCGGGATGTCGGCGGAGGACAGGAAGAGATGGCCCTCGCCGAGCCCGTCGGTGATGATCAGGCCGGCGTTGATGTCGTCGACGACGACGTCGTAGGTGGTCGACGGCAGCAGCTTCTCGACGGCGACCTTGAGGTCCTCACGTTCGCTGCCGTCGCCGAAGACGAGGCGGCGAGCGATCACGACGCCCTCCGCGCCAGTCGGGGCGGCGGCCGTCGGAGCGAGGTGGAGGATGGCGAGGTCGCAGTCGCGTGGCGGCGGCGCCGGACGCTTGACGGCGATCTCCAGGGCGTCGACCGAGCGATCGGCGCGGATCGTACCCCTGACGTGGACGAGCGCGCCGAGAGCGACCGGGGCGAGGCGCTGGTCGATCCGGGTCGCGGCGGTCACATGGACGACGACCTCGCCGACCTGCCAGTCGCCGATGAACCCGTCCGTGGCGGGCAGGCCCGCGATCACGCCGGTGACCTCGACCGGCCGGGGACGCGGCGGCTGCACGGAGGTGGTGAGCACCTTGATCGCGGAGGCGTCGATCGATCGGTCGGCCCGCGCCTTGCCCTTGACCTGGACCAACACGCCAACCGCGACCGCCGCCTTGCTCTGGTCGATCGTCGCGGTCGCCGCGACGTGGACGACCACATGGGCGACCGTCCAGTCGCCGATCAGAACGCCGCCGGACGGCAGGCTCTCGACGAGACCGACGAGCGTCACCCCTGGTGCGGGACCCGCGAGGACGGCGGGCGGCGCCATGATCGCCGCCAGTGTCACGGCGATCACCGAGAGCATGAGAACCGGAAGACGGCGGCTGCCGGCGTTGACGGGCTCGCGTCTGCGCAGGGGGAGCAGGCTCATTGCGGAACCTCCTTTTGCGGCACGATGGTCGCTGCGGCAGCCTTCCGCCGGTGACGTCAGTCACGGGCGGCGGCGCTGGCGGCTGAGATTGTGACGCGAATCACAATCTCCTCCTCCGCCTGGCTCGGCGCGGCTGCCCTCGATCGCCCGTGGCGCCGCAGGCAGCAGCGGCAGAGTGAGCGGTCCGGCCAGCCCGCATGTCCCCGGCGACCCACCCACCCGGCCCCCTCGTCGGCCGGACGGCCCTCTCACGATCACGTAGCGCTGGCGAGTGAGTGCAAAGCCAATGTGGAGCCGGCCTCCGCGCCGGCTGCGCGCCCCACAGCAGCGCTCGTCATTGGCACAGTCACCGCCCCAAGCGGGTCGTGGCACTGCTCGGGATGACAGAGCGGCCGGCGCCTGCGAGCTTCCCTCCTCGCCGTTCAGAGACTCCCCGTCTGTCGCCCCGAGCGACAGCGAGGGATCTGGGCGGGTGCGAGGACCATCCCCGCCCGGAGTCCTCCTCGCTCCTGAGACGGTTCAGTGGATAATGCTGTCGTGATCGGGACGAGGCTCGGCCATTACCTGGTCCTCGACCGCCTGGGAGTCGGCGGCATGGGCGAGGTGTACACGGCGCGCGACACCAGGCTCGACCGTCTGGTGGCGCTGAAGGTGCTGCCGACGCGGTACGCCGCCGACCCGCAGAGCCGCGCCCGCTTCGAGCGCGAGGCGCGCGCGATCGCCACCCTCAAACACCCGAACATCGTCACCGTCTATGCCGTCGAGGAGGTGGGCGACATCCACTTCATCGCGATGGAGCTGGTCGAGGGGAAGAAGCTCAGCGAGATGATCCCGGCGGGCGGCATGGCGTTCCCCGACCTCCTGCGCGTCGCCGTGCCGCTGGCGCGGGCGGTGGGGGCGGCGCACGCCCAGGGGATCGTCCACCGCGATCTCAAGCCCGAGAACGTGATGTTCGACGCCGACGGCGCCCTCAAGGTGCTCGACTTCGGGCTCGCCAAGCTGCGCGGTTCGGTCCACGCCGACGCCGATGCGCCGCCGGATCGGACGCCGTGGGTGACCAGCGCCGGGATGGTGTTCGGCACCGCGGCGTACATGTCCCCCGAGCAAGCCGAGGGCAAGTCCGTCGACCCGCGCTCCGACGTGTTCTCGCTCGGCATCGTCCTGTTCCAGATGGCCACCGGCAAGCGGCCGTTTCAGGGCGACTCCGAGGTCTCGATCCTCTCGGCGATCCTGCGCGACGCGCCGCCGCTCCTGGCCGACGTCAGGCCGGAGCTGCCGCCGCTGCTCTCGCGGATCGTCGCGCGCTGCCTCGCCAAGGACCCGGTGGAGCGGTTCGCCAACGGCTCCGAGGTGGCGGACGCTCTCGCGTCGATCGAGCCGGCAACGGCGCCGATGCGCACCCTCGGGCACCGTTTGCGGCTCCGCCCAGCGCTCGCGGCGGGCACGGCCGCGGTCGTGCTGGTGACGGTCGCCGTGCTCCTCTGGCGGCCGCTGCGGCGCGCTTTCTCCGCAGCCGGCCCCGGCGAGGTGTCGGTCGCCGTGCTGCCGTTCGAGAACCTCTCGGCGGACCCCGACAGCCTGTACTTCTCGGACGGCATCACCGAGGAGATCACCGGCAAGCTGGCGCGTATCGGCGGCGTGCGGGTGGCGTCGAGCACGGCGGCGGCGCGCTTCCGCGCGACCAGGCGCGACCCGCGCGAGATCGGCGCGGAGATCGGCGTACGTTACCTGCTCACCGGCTCGGTGCGGCGCGCCGGCGACCGCGTACGCATCGGCGCGCAGCTCGTTGCCACGGCTACTGGTTTCCAGGTGTGGTCACAGCAGTTCGACGGCGATTTCGGGGACGTGTTCCGCCTGCAGGAGGAGACCGCCCTCGAGATCGCCCACGCGCTCGACGTGCGCCTGTCGGCGCGCGAGCAGGAGGCGGTGCGCCGGCGCCCGACCGCCAACCCGCTGGCGTACGACGCCTATCTGCGCGGCCGTGCGCTGCTCGAGTACTTCGACACGCCGGACCGCCTCGAGGCTGCGAAGAAGCACCTCGAACGCGCGCTCGACCTCGACCCCGACTTTCCGCTCGCGCTGGTTGGACTGTCGCGAGTCGAGGCGCAGTACTACCGCAACCTCGACCCCGACCCGGCCCGCCTCGGACGCGCCGAGGAGCTCGCCCGGCGCGCGCTCGCCCGCGACCCCGAGCTTGCCGAGGCGCACGTCGCGCTCGCGCAGGTGCACGGCAACCGCTACGAGTACCAGCAGGCCACAGAGCACTGCCGCGACGCGATTCACCTCGACCCCAACAACGCCTACGCGTGGGACCTGCTGTCGTGGGCGCTTGCCTACCGGCAGCCGCCGGACGGCGCCGCCGCCGAGGACGCGGCGCGCCGCGCCATCACGCTGCAGGCGTCGCTGATCGGGGCGTACTACCACCTCGGCCGGGCGCTGGTGCTGCAGGGTCGCCACGACGAAGCGCTGGCCGCGTTCGCGCAGGCGAAAGCGCTCGATCCCACCTTCGAAACCGCCGACTTCGGCATCGCCCAGGCGCTGCTCGCCGCGGGCAAGCCGGCCGAGTCACTGCAGGCGCTCGACCGCCTGAAGACGACCGCCAAGGCGCCGGTGGTGCTGGTCCTGCGCGCCTCGGCGCAAGCCGCCGCCGGCGACCGTGACGGCGCCTGGGTCTCGCTGGCCGACGCGCTGGCGGTCGGCTACCACGACGACGACGCGCTGCGCGCCGACCCGCACCTCGCGCCGCTCCGCGCCGAGCCGCGCTACGCCGCCCTGCTCCGCCAGCACGGCCTCCAGCCGTAGCTGCCTATCCCCACTTGTCGATTGGCGCCACGCCATTCCGAGCACTGCCACGCCCCGCGTGGGGCGGTGACTCTGCCAATGACGAGCGCCTCTGTGGGGCGCGCAGCCGGCGCGGAGCGCCGGCCCCACATCGGCTTTGCAGGTATCGACCATCGCCACGTCATTGGGAGCGGGCTAAGGAAACTGGTCGTTGGATCTCATGTCCACCGTGACCCACCCACCAAGATCCCTCGTCGGCCCGACGGCCTCCTCGGGATGACAGGAGGTGGCACCGGGCGGCGCCAGCACTCCGGCGCGGCTAGACGCGCGGCAGTGTGTCGATGCCGAGGCGGCGGGCTTCGGCGGCGATCAGGCGGTCGAGCTCGAGCGCGAGGTCGCCGGGGAGCGGAGCCGGGTTGCCCTTCGCGACGATGCGCTGCACCTGGGCGCGGGCGTGCGCGGCCGAGTCGGGAGCGCCCGCCGCCTCCCACGCCTCGTAGGTGCGCCGCTCGATCGCCGGGCCGGGGGCGAGCAGCTCGGCGCGGTGATGATCGCGGGTGTGCGGATGGCCGAGCAGGCTGCCGAGCTCGACGAGCGCTCGCAGGAGCTCGACCGCCTGGCCGGCCGAGCCGTCGCCGATGCCGCGCGTCAGCCGCAGCGCCATGCCGCACGCCTCGTTGTCGAGGACCAGCTTCTCGAGCGACTGGCAGCTCTCGAAGTCGAGCATGCCGGGGCCGGAGACCATGTTGACGCCGCCGAGCGCGGCCAGCAGGATGCCGATCCCCGACTCCATCCCGGTTTGATAGTCGACCGCCTTGGCGTCGGACATCCCCAGGTAGGCATGGGTCGGCAACTCCAGCCGCTTGCCCACCTGCGCGTAGCCGACGTCGACCATCATCGTCTCGATGGCGCCCATCGGAGTGGTGCCGTGCCGCATGTCGAACGCGGACGGCGAGCCGCCCCAGACGATCGGCGCGCCGGGCGCGGCGAGCTGGTGGATGAGCACGCCCGAGAGGCTCTCGGCGCCGTGCTGGACGACCATCTCGCGCAGCGTCACCGGCGCCGTCGCGCCGGCCAGCGGCATCGACACCAGCTCGGCGGGGATGCCGGCGCGGGCGCAGTCGATCAGCGCCTGGCAGGTGAGGTCGCTCCACTTCAGCGGCGGCGACGGGCAGCAGTCGAAGATCGCCAGCGGCCGCTCGCGCAGTGCCGCCGCGTCTCCGCGCACCGTGACGAGCATGTCGCGCATGACGGTGAACGCGTCCTTGGCGAAGGTGCCGGTGATCACCGGCTTGCGCGAGTTGCGGAGAGCCACGTAGAGGCGGAAGCGATCGCCCATCGCGTCGGGGACGTCGCTCGGCACCAGACCGGTCGACTGGCCGGCGATGTTGGCGCACGCCTCGGTGACCCAGGCGAGGTGGACGAGGTCCTGCGTGAGCGGCGGCCGGCGGCGGCCGCTGCCGGGGTCGAGGATGTGCAGCGCGGCCGAGCCCGGGTCGAAGTGGACGGCGTCGCCGCCGAGATCGAGCGCCGGCTTGCCGTCGCGGTCGTAGACGACGACGCGCGGCGGCACCGTGGCGAGCGCGACGCGCACCGCGTCCTCGCTGGCGAGGAAGCGGCCGACCGCTCTCGGCGAGGCCGGCGGCACGCAGCAGCGCCGCGGCGTCGTCGTTCTCGACGAGGAAGCCGATGGTTGCGAGCGCGCGCAGCGCGTCGGCGATGATGCCGTCGACCTGCTCGTCCGTGAAAAGCCTGATGCGTGGCCTCAGTGCGGTCATGGGACCTCCTCTCCTCCGAGGGGCGCCGGCGCCCCCGCCGGCGCATGGGAGCGCCATGGCGCGCGCCCCCTTCGAGGGCAGGCGGGCGAGGGCGCCCGCGCCCCCCTTGTGGGCGGGAATCGGTCGCCCAGCATCCCCACCGGCATCGGGGTGCGCCCGTCATCCGCAGTCCGCGACGGGGCCTTCGTAGGCGGCGATGCGGTGGCGGCAGCGGGTCAGGCCGCACTGCCGGCACGGCGAGCCGGGCTCGCTCTCGAGCGCCGCCGCCTCGGCGAAGCTCACCGCAAAGCTCACCGACTTGCGCGGCACCATCATGCCGCCGTCGGTGAGCGTGATGCCGAGGCGCTCGATCGGCAGCAGAGCCAGCAGCTCGCGCTGCGCCGCCGTGTCCCACGCGCCGTAGCCCGGGCTGACCCGCGGCGCGGCGCGCAGCCCGCGATCCAGCGCGACGTGGCAGAGCTGAAGGTTGAGCGCGTCGGCGGCGGCCTCGGCGGCGGCCGAGCCGATCGCCTCGACGAGCAGCGCCTCGACCAGCCGGCCGGCGGCCGTGTGGCGTGCGCCCTCCGCCTCGAGCGCCGGCCCGATGGTGCACACCGCGACGCCGACGTGATCAGCCGGCGCCGGCATCCCTGCACCACGCGCCGTCTCCGTATCGACGACGCGGTACGCGCCGCGCGGCTCCAACAGGGCGAGCGCCCCATCCCACAGCGCGTCGAGACGCACCGCCACGCCGGCGGTGCGCGGCTCCCCGTCCGGGTAGCCGAGGTAGCGCAGCGCCTCCTGCCGCGAGAACGCGACGCGGAGGGGCGTCACCGCCTCGCTCGGTCTCACGCCGGCTCCGTAGCCGCTAGCGCGCCGCGCGCGGCGCGGATGAACTCCGGCGTGGTGCCGCAGCAGCCGCCGACCAGCCGCGCCCCGGCGCCGACCATCGCCACGACCGCCGCGGCGAACGACTCCGGCGAGGCGTCGTAATGCACACCGTCCTGGGTCGCTCGCGGCTGCCCGGCGTTGGGCTGTGCGGCGATCGGCACGCGCACTGCCGCGCGCGCCTCGCGCACCATGTCGACCATCACCTCCGGCGCGACGCTGCAGTTGCAGCCGACCGCGGCGGCCCCGGCCGCCTCGAGCTCCGCCAGCGCGCGCGCCAGCGGGTCGCCCATGATCGTGTGGAACCCGCGCCGGCGCGCCTCGAACGTCATCGACGCGATCACCGGGAGGCCGGTCTCCCTGGCCGCCGCGAGCGCGGCGAGCGCTTCGCGCAGGTCGAACATCGTCTCGATCGACAGGAGGTCGACGCCGGCCGCGGCGAGCGCGGCGGTCTGCTCGCGGAACGCCGCGTTCATCTCCGCGACGGTGGCGGAACCGATCGGCGGCAGCAACAGCCCGGTCGGCCCGACGTCGCCCGCGACCAGTGTGGCGTCGCCGCAGGCGCTGCGCGCCAGCACGACCGCGGCCGCGTTGACCTCGCGGCAGCGTCCCGGCAAGCCGGCCGCGACGAGCTTGGGCGGGCTCGCCCCGAAGGTGTTGGTGTGGATGACGTCGCTGCCCGCCGCGACGTAGGCGCGGTGCACGCCGGCGACCGCGTCGGGCCGGTCGAGCGTCCACCAGTCGGGCGCGCGCCCCGGCTCGAGGCCGGCGGCGATCAGCATCGACCCGAACCCCCCGTCCAAGACGACGACACGCTTCGCGACCAATTCGCGAAAGCGGTTCTGGCGCCACGCCATTTGCGCCGAGGGGTCGTGCTCGGTCCCCGGTCCCCGGTCCCCGGTCCCCGCCTTCTCAGGCATCGCGTCCGACCAGCCGGCGCGCAACCAGCACGGCGCCGATCGCGTTGTCGGCGTGCCCGGCGGCGCCGATCTTGTCGGCCCAACCCTGAGTGACCGGGGCGCCGCCGATCATCACCTTGGCGCGCAGCCCGGCAGCGCGCAGGCCCTCGATGAGCAGGCGCTGCTGCCCCATCGTCGTGGTGAGCAGCGCCGACGCGCACACCAGGTCGGCGTCGACCTCGCGGGCCCGCTCGACGAAGCGCTGCACGCTGACCCCCGTGCCCTCGTCGCTGACCGCGAACCCGTTGGCCGACAGCATGGTCGCCACCAGCGTCTTGCCGATGTCGTGGATGTCGCCCTGCACCGTGCCGATCACCACGCGGCCGATCTCGTGGCTGGCGCCCGTACGGGCCAGCGCCGGCTGCAGCACCGTCATTGCCGCCTTCATCGCCTGCGCAGCGGTGACCAGCTCGGGGAGGAAGTAGTCGCCGAGCTCCCACAGCTCGCCGGCCTTGCGAATCCCCGGCACCAGCCCCTGCTCGATCGCCTCGAGCGGCGCGATCCCGGCGTCGAGCGCCTGCCGCGCGAAGGCGGCGGCGTGCTCCTCGTGTCCGTCGAGCACCGACTGCGACAGGCCGCCCAGCAGCTCGTCACGATCCGTCATGCCGCGCTCCCCGGCGATCCCGTCGCGGACCGCCGCGCCCTCGCCGAAGCGAGGGTCCGCCGTGATGGTAGGCCCGTGGCGGCGGAGGATCAACGTGCGCCCGGCTCGACCATGGTCACGGCGATGGCTTGCGCAGGCCGAACATGCCGAGCGCCGCGATGATCATCCCGGCGAATGCGGCGATGAGCTGCTTGTAGCCGAGACCGGGCTGGCTGCCGATTCCCAGCGAGTCGGCGGTGAGCGCGACGAGAAAGATCAGCACACCGACGGTGAGCAGCACCACGGAACGGTTCTTGGCGGACATCGTTCGCCTCCGGTGAGCGTCGACCTGGTCACAGAGCCGGCGCGCCATGACGATTGTACGCACCTGCGGCCGACCGGACACCGGGAGGCCGCGAGAGGGTAGAATCTCCACCACGGAAGGAGCTGGTGTGGCGGACGACTCCACGGCGGTCGAGCAGGAGCTCGGCGAGCACCTGGCCCTGCTGCAACGCTACCTGTCGGACGAGGTGGCGCCTCTCGTATTCGCCGAGGCGCTGTCCGGCCTCGTGACACATCCGCCGGCTCTGGTCGCCGCCGAGATCCGCTCGTGGGTGGCCGGGCAGTACCGCGGCGTCAGCCCGCTGCCGATCTCCGACTACCTGTTCCACACGGTGCGCAAGCTCCACGTCGTCGGCGAGCTCGAGCTGCTGCCACCCGACCGGCTGCGCGCTTTCCTGCTCGACCTCGAGCGGCTCCTCCTCGAGCAGTGCCCTTTCGAGGACCAGGACAGCCTCGCCGACGACTTCCTGCACCTCGAAGACAGCCGGACGGTGCTGGCGGCGCCGGTGCAGATCGTGCACCGCGCCGGCGTTGCCGAGACGTCCAGGGTGCAGCCGGTGCGCGGCGAGCCGCCGACCCGTCACGCCGCCGCTGCCGGCGGGACACCGCTGCCGGAACGGGTTGTCCTGGGCCTGCGGCGGCTCGACCTGCTGCTCGACCGCTTCGAGAAGGACACGGGGACGCTGCGCGCGGCCGGCGCCGGCCTGTCGGCCGGTCAGGAGGAGCTGCTGGCGCGGTTCCTGGCGTCCGCCGCGGTGAGCGCCAGCGATGCCGGCGAGCTCGAGGGCAGCCTCGACCGCGTCCGCCGGCTCGGCATCGACACCGGCACGCGCCACGTGCTGCGCCTGCTCGGGCAGTCGCTGCCCGACTGGAAGCCGCCGACGGCCGCCGGGGCCGGCGAGGCGCCGCAGCACGAGTCGGTCACCGCCATGCGGCAGATCGTCACGCTCTCCAAAGACCCGGCCGAGACGGCGCGCCGCTTCTCGGAGCTGGTGCATGCCGCGTGCGACGAGTTCAACTCCGGCTCGCTCGGCCGCGCCGTGACGATGCTCGACCTCGCGGAGCGCATGGTGGTCGACGAGAAGGTCGACGCCGTGGTCGTCCGCACGGTGCGCGGCAGCGCCTGGAACATCCTCGACGTGGACCGCCTGCGCCGCTTCGCCGAGGTCACCGAGAAGCATCAGTTGCTGCGCAGCGTGCTCGCCTTCTTCACCGATCTCGCCCCGGCGCGCCTGCTCGACGAGCTCTCTTCCGAGCAGCGTCGCGACCGCCGCCGCCTCCTGCTCTCGCTGCTCACCGTCCACGGCGCGCCCGCGCGCGCCGCCGCGCTGGAGCGACTGCAGGCGACCTCGAGCGGGGAGACGTGGGCCGACTGGTACGTCGAGCGTAACCTCCTCCACGTGCTGCGCCGCGTGCCGACGCCGCCGGACCAGCCGCTCGACACCGAGATCGACGTGCTCGTGCGCCTCTCCGCAATCGGCGCTCCGGTGGCCGTGATCAAGGAAGCGATCGCCGTCCTCGGCCAGCATCGCCACCCGCGTACCGAGCAGATCCTGATCGCACGCGTGAGCGAGATCGAGGACGCCCTGCTCGGTGGCAGGACCGTGCCGTACGAGCCCGGCGAGCTGCTCGGCCTGCTCGACCGCACCGTGGGGATGCTTGCACGCTGGACGTCGTCCGGCGCTCGCCGCTGCGTGGTGGATCACGCCCTCAGGCGCAAGCCGCCGCTCGGCGACACGCTCGCGCGGGCAGCCGACCTCGGCAGCCAGGACCTCGCCGCCGAGCCGGAGTTGCTCGCCCGTCTCATCACAGCGCTGCGCGACGAGTGCCCGACGCGCGTGTTCGGCTTGACGGTGACCTCGAAGCGCAGGGACGCGGCGATATCGCAACTGATCACCGCCGTCTCCGGTACCACGGCACCGGTGGTGCGCGAGGTCCTCGCGGAGATCGCCGACCACTTCGCCGACCAACCGTTCGCCGCCAGCGCAACCCGCGCTCTCCTCCGCTTCGAGGCGGCCGCGGTGCCGGAAAAGGCGCCGGCAGCCAGCCTCACCGGCGACCTCGGCGTGTTCGGCCTGCCGACGCTGCTGCAGAACCTCGCCGACTCCCGGCTCACCGGGCTGCTCACGCTGAGTCGCACGGACGGCGGCGCCGCGGCGACGGTCCGCTACGCCAACGGCATGATGAGCGAGGCGCGAGTCGGCGCGATGACCGGGTCAACCGCGCTCTTCGCGCTGCTCGAGCGGCCCCAGGTCGACCGCTTCGCGTTCGTCAATGCTCCCCCGGCGCAGCCGGAGGCCGGCGCCGAGCTGCACGACGTCCTGCCGCTGCTGATGGAGGGGATGCGCCGCTTCGACGAGCTCCAGCAGGCTGCCGCCCTCGTGCCCGACGGGGCGCGGCTGAAGCCGACCGACGTCAAGCCGAGCCGTAAGCCCGGCGAGGCGGACCTCGAGCTGATGCGGTCGGTGTGGCTGAAAGCGGTGGCGGGGGCGACCCCGGCGGCGATCGAGGCGGAGATACCGATCGACCCCTACCGCATCCGCCGCGTGTTCGAGCACTGGGTCGAGGAAGGCTCGCTCGCGCTCGCCTGAGGAACGGGAGACGTGGTCAGTGATCAGTGGTCAGTCCCCCGCCCACCGGGGGAGCGGAGGCGTGGCGGGGGTGCGGTGGCGCCTGCTACGCTGTTCTGAATCGGCTGGTCAGGGGGAGATGATGACGGCTTTCCCGGAGTACGAGAGGCACGACGCGCTGAGTCTCGCGGCGCTGGTGCGCGGGCGCGAGGTCAGCCCCGCCGAGCTCGTCGAAGCGGCGATCGAGCGCATCGAGGCACGCAACCCGCGGGTCAACGCCGTCGTCCGGCCGATGTTCGCCGAGGCGCGCCGCACCGCCGCCGGACCGCTGCCCGCCGGGCCGTTCACCGGGGTGCCGTTCCTGCTCAAGGACCTGATGGCCGCCTACGCCGGCGTGCCGCTGACCTCGGCGTGCCGATTCCTCGCCAGCTTCGTCCCGAGCTACGACAGCGAGCTGGTGATCCGTCACAAACGCGCCGGCCTGATCGTCGCCGGCAAGACCAACACCCCCGAGCTCGGGATCATGGGGTTCACCGAGCCGCGCCTGTTCGGACCGTGCCGCAACCCGTGGAACACCGATCACACGTCGGGCGGCTCGAGCGGCGGCTCCGCTGCGGCCGTCGCGGCGGGGATGGTGCCGATGGCGCACGGCGGCGACGGCGGCGGCTCGATCCGCATCCCGGCGTCGTGCTGCGGCCTGTTCGGGCTCAAGCCGACGCGCGGCCGCAACCCGCTCGGCCCGGTATATGGCGAGGGCTGGTGCGGCCTCGTTCAGGAGCACGCGATCACCCGCTCGGTGCGCGACAGCGCGGCGCTGCTCGACGCCACCTGCGGCCCCGACCTCGGCGCGCCGTACTTTGCGGCGCCGCCGGCCCGGCCCTTCCTGAGCGAGGTGGGCGCCGACCCCGGGGGGCTGCGCATCGCCTTCACCGCCGATCCGCTGTTCGGCGATACGACCCACGCCGACTGCCGCGCCGCCGTCGCGGACGCGGCCGCACTGTGCGCGTCGCTCGGCCACCGCGTCGAGGAGGCGCGGCCGCGGTTCGACAAGGCGGCGCTGCGGCGCTCGTACCTCGCGGTGGTCGCGGTCAACACGGCGCGCGGCATCGAGCACGCCGGCGAGGTCATGAAGCGCGCGCCGCGGGCCGCGGAGTTCGAGCCGGAGACGTGGTTCCTCGGCCTGATCGGGCACCGCATGTCGGGGGCGCGCTACCAGGCGGCGATCGAGCTGCTGCACCGCGCGAGCCGGGAGATCGCGGCGTTCTTCACCGACTTCGACGTCTTTCTCACCCCGACGTTGGCCCACCCGCCGCTGCGCGTCGGCGCCCTTGCCCTCAAGCCCGCTGACGCTGCCGCAATCCGGGCACTGCGCACCGCGCCGCTCAAGCGGCTGCTCGACGTGGCGCTCGACAAGATGGCCGCCGAGGCGTTCGAGGCGACCTCGAACACGATGCTGTTCAACCAGACAGGGCAGCCGGCGATGTCGGTTCCGCTCTACTGGAGCGCCGCCGGCCTGCCGATCGGCAGTCAGCTCGTGGCGCGCTACGGCGATGAGGCGACGCTGTTCCGCCTCGCGGCGCAGCTCGAGGCGGCCCGCCCCTGGGCCGCGCGCCGCCCACCGGGCGGCGCGTGGCAGGCGGTAGGCAGTAGGCAGTAGGCGGGGCAGTTGGAAGGCAGTCCGGCCACAACGACGCTATCCGTGAACGGGTGGGAAATGTCGGGGCGCCGGCGCCCCCGCCGGCGCAGACGAACGCGTGGGCCGAGCGGCGTGCTTGCTACCGCCTACAGCCTATCGCCTACTGCCTACGCCTATCGCCTACTGCCTGCCTCTAGCCGGCCTCGAGGCGGAACTCCTGGACGTCGAACCAGTGGCCGTGGCCGGCGACGGCATCGATCTCGGCCTGGACGATGAGGACGTGAGCCTGCTCGATCTCCATGAAGCGCCCGAACATCTCACGGTCGCCCGCCGGCAGCGTCCTCACCAGCTCGGCGTAGAAGCTGCTGGTCCGCTTCTCGAGGTCGAGCGCGACCTTCAGCAGGTCCATCTCCGCCTGCACCGGCAGCGCGTTCTCGTGGCCGATCTCGAGCCGCTTCCTCGCCTCCTTGATGAACTCGATCGAAGGCAGGATGGTCGGCAGAGCGGGCCGGCTGATCGTGCCGTTCTTGCGCCACTCGGCGAGGCGGCTCTCGAGGTAGTCGACGTGCCCCTGCTCCTCGCGCGCCAGCGTGTCGAAGACGATCTTGCCGCGCGTGTCGAGGATCAGCGCGGCGCCCTTGCGGTAGTGATCGCGCACCTTGTGCTCGTGGTCGATGGCGATGGTGAGCGCTTCCTTGACGTCCATGGCAACCTCGCTCCGGCGGCCCCAAGCCACCGGTGCTGAGCATAGCCCGTACCGGTCGCGCGGCGCAATCGCCGTCTCATCCGCTACACTCCGATCGAGATGAGCCGCGTACCCTCGTACCTCGGCGTTGCCCGCGCACCGTTTCTCCTCCTGCCCGTCACCCTGATCGCGGCCGGCGCAGCGGCGGGCTACTACGAGGGCCACTTCAACCTGGGCTGCACCCTCCTCGCCCTCGTCGGCCTCGTCGCCCTGCACGTCGCGGTCAACGTCTTCAACGAGGTCAGCGACCTGCGGACCGGCGTCGACCTGCACACCCGCCGAACGCCGTTCTCGGGTGGCAGCGGCACGCTCCCGGCGGGTCTGCTCGACCCGCGCTCGGCCCGGGTGTTCGCGGTCGTTGCGGCACTGATCGGGCTGGCCGTCGGCGTCTTCTTCTACACCCGCGTGGGGTGGCCGATGCTGCCGCTGATCGCGGTGGGCGCCGTCGCCGTCGTCGGCTACACGGACCTATTGACGCGGATCGGCATCGGCGAGGTGTTCGCCGGCATCGGGCTCGGCCTGCTGCCAGTCTGGGGTACAGCGCTCGTGCAGGGCGGCCGGCCCGGCGCCACCGCGCTGGTGGCCGCCCTCCCGGCGTTCTTCATGACGTTCAACCTCTTGTTGTTGAACGAGTTTCCCGACGAAACCGCGGACCGCGTCGGCAATCGGCGGCACCTCGTGATCGCGCTCGGGCGGCGCGCCGCGGCGCTCGTCTACGCGCTGGCCGCGCTCGCCGTTCCGGTCGTCATCCTCGCTGCGGTCGCCGTGCGCGCACTGCCGCCGTTCGGCCTGGCGGCGGCGCTGCCGTCGCTCCTGCTCGCCAAACCGCTGCGCTGGGCGCTCATCGCGCCGGAGAGCGACGTGCCGATCCCGGCCCTCGGCGCCAACGTCGTGTGGAACCTCGCGACCAATGCCGTGCTGGCGCTCTCGTTGGTCGCGGCACGCTTCTAGGCATTTCCCCAGCCGGGCCGGCCGTCGATTTTCTTTTGTGAAAACTGGCGCTAGACTTCACCTGGAAGCGCCTGGTGACGATCCAGGACGGAAAGGAGTCGGCCATGGCTCGCAAGAGTCTCCACCTGCTGGCTCTCGTGTGTGTCGCGCTGCTGTTCTCGTCGTGCAACAAGGAGCTCAAGCCGGACCACAAGGGCGTCTTCATCGCCAGCGGCGGCACGCTGATGGAGCTGAAGAGCATTGCCCTCGACAGCGACTTCACCCCCGAGGGGTTCACGATCTCCTACTTCACCGCCGCACCGCCGAGCGTCAAGCTGGGCGACTTCTACTTCATCCTCTACGGCGACTATCAGGTGTCCGACCTCAAGGGGTACGCGCAGCGGGGCGCGCGCTGGGAGATCGACAGCTCGAAGGCCGGTCTCAACCAGACGATCGAGACGCTCGGGATGAAGGGCGAAGCGCAAATGCAGAAGTGCCGCTTCACCAAGCCGCTCGACCTCGGTACCTATGTGCTCGAGGCACAGCAGGCCGGGGCGACGCTGTACTTCGCGTTCACGGTCTCCTCGGGCTACTGACGCCCAGGTCGCGGCCGGCCGACAGTGCCGGTCGCCCGCAGCCTCGCCGCCGCCCGGGAACAGTTCGCCGCGCGGCGGCGTTTTCGCGCTCGCCGGAGGACAAGGCCATGGCTCAAGGCTCGCAGTTGACCGGATCGCAGGCCCCCGCGTTCTCGCTGCACGACCAGAACGGCACCCGCGTCGCGCTCGGCGATCTTGCCGGGAAGTGGGTGGTGCTGTACTTCTACCCCAAGGACGACACGCCGGGGTGCACCACCGAGGCGTGCGAGTTCACCGACTCGATCAAGGAGTTCGAATCGATCGACGCGGTGGTGCTCGGCTGCAGCCCGGACTCGCCGGCCAGCCACGCCCGCTTCGTCGCCAAGCACTCCCTCAAGGTGCGGCTGCTCTCCGACCCCGACCACGCGGTGATGGGGCGTTACGGCGCCTGGGGCGAGAAAACGATGTACGGGCGCGTCACCCAGGGCGTCATCCGCTCGACTGTGATCATCGATCCGCACGGCGCCGTGGCCTACCACTGGCCGACCGTCAAGGCGGCCGGGCATGCCGCCGCCGTCCGCGAAAAGCTCGTCGAGCTGCGTGCCGCGAAGCGCGCCTCCTGAGCCGCGACGCCGAGCGGCGCGATGCTGCGCCGGGATGTTCAGTCGGGCTCGGTGCTGATCGCCAGCTTCAGCCTCCGCTCGTGGCGCCGAGGTCGTACCGGTGGTCGATCTCGAAAGCGACCGATGAAACCCGGGCGACCCGGTCTTCGTTACATGGGTGTTACCATCGCGGGCGGCAGCTCCGCGGCCGCAAGCACCGTCTTCGCAGTCGGTGATCCCGGGCAGCGACCTCCTCGTCGCCCGCCCCCAACGCTGCACCGCGGTGGCGAGGGAGGTCTGCATGCTGGTGAAGCTCGGTCCGGCGGGAATCTGCCGGCTCCGCCCCCGATCTCTGATCACGGCCGCCATCGTCGCCGCCCTCCTCACCTCGGCGCCGGACGGCTCCGTGGCCGCCGGCGAGCAGACGGCGGCGGTGAACCCACCGCCGCCGGTCGCGCAGTCCCGGGAGGTCCGGCCGGACCTGACCGAGCGCGGTCCCGTCCCGGTCTACACGGTGAAGATGGAGGCCAGCTTCGACCCGGCCGAGCGCCGCATCACGGGGCACGAGCGGCTGCGCTGGCGCAACACCTCGAGCGTGCCGGTGTCCGAGCTGCAGTTCCACCTCTACCTCAACGCATTCGCCAACAACCGGACCACTTTCGTGACCGAGTCCGGCGGCCAGCTCCGCGGCGTGACGATCCCCAAGGACAAGTGGGCGTGGGTCGAGGTCACGTCGATGCGCACCGCCGACGGCGCCGACCTCAAGGCCGGCGAGCAGTTCATCCAGCCCGACGACGGCAACCCCGACGACCGCACGGTGGCCTGTTACCCGCTCCCGACGCCGCTGGCGCCGGGAGAGTCGGTCGAGCTCGACATCGCGTACGACGCTCAGCTCCCCGGCGTCTTCGCGCGCAACGGCGTCCAGAACGACTACGCGCTCGGCGGCCAGTGGTTCCCCAAGATCGCCGTGTTCGAGGACGCTGGCGTGCGCGGCCGCACCGAGCCGGGGTGGAACGCCCACCAGTACCACGCCAATAGCGAGTTCTACGCCGACTTCGGCGACTACGACGTGACGCTCACGCTGCCGATCCGCTACCGCGGCCACATCGGCGCGACCGGCCGCATGGTCGAGGAGAGCGCCACCGCCGATCAGGTCACCGCGCGCTACGTGCAAGAAGGCGTCAACGACTTCGCCTGGACCGGCGACCCCGGCTTCGTGGTGATCAACGATCGCTTCGACCCCGAGCGCGACGTGCCCAAGGCGCAGCAGGCGCGGATCGCGGGACTGCTCGGCGTCTCGCCGGAGCAGATCGCGCTCCTGCCGGTGGACATCACGCTGCTGGTGCAGCCGGCCAACCTGTCGCAGGCCCCCCGCTACATCGCGTCGCTCAAGACCGCCCTCGCCGGTTACGGCTTGCGCCTGGGCGCCTACCCGTACCCGCACTTCACCATGGTCGATCCGCCGCGCGGCGCGATGGGCTCCGCCGGCATGGAGTACCTGACGTTCATCACCCTCGGCTCCCACCCGCTGCTCGCGATCTGGCCGTTCGATGAGCTGCGGGCGCCGGAGATGGTGACCATCCACGAGTTCGGTCACAACTACTGGATGGGGATGAGCGCGAGCAACGAGTTCGAGGAGTCGTGGCTCGACGAGGGGATCAACTCGTACTACGACATGACCATCTGCGACGAGGCCTACGGCTCGCAGATCAGTCTGCTGGGATTGGAAGCGACGTCGTTCGACAGCAACCACTCGTCGCTCGGGGCGGGCCGGTACGCCGACCCGATCGCGCGGGAGTCGTGGAACTTCCGACCGGGCAGCTCGTACGCGTTCAACTCGTACTCCCGGCCCGCCGTCACGCTTCGCCACCTCGAGGGGCTGGTCGGCACGGCGACGTTCCACAAGGCGATGCGACACGTCTTCCAGACCTGGAAGTTCCGCCACATGTCCACGGCCGACTTCGAACGCACCTTCCAGGAGGCGGCGGGGCAGGACCTCGGCTGGTTCTTCGCGCAGGCGTTCCACTCGACCCGCGCCCTCGACTACTCCGTGCGAACCGCCTCGAGCACCGTGGTGAAGAAGGACCGCGGCTACTTCTGGCGGGACGGCACGCGCGAGCTGGTCGGTGAGGACGAGGAGAAGGACACGACGAAGCCGGACGCGGCCAAGGACGAGACGAAGCCCGCGGAAACGCCCGCGGCCGACGCCAGCGCCAACGACACGAAGGGCGATGAGGCCGACGCGGTAAAGGACGACTACCGCTCGGCGGTCATCGTCGAGCGCTGGGGTGAGTTCATCCACCCGGTGACGGTCGAGCTGCGGTTCGCCGACGACCACGTCGAGCGCCGGCAGTGGGACGGCGCCGAGCGGTGGGTCCGCTACGAGGTCGTCCGCCCCGCCAAGCTGGTCTCGGCGGAGGTCGACCCCGACCACCTGATGGCGCTCGACGTCAATCGGCTCAACAACAGCCGGCTGGTCGAGCCGCGCCAGGCCGCGGGCTACAAGCTGATGGTGCACATGCTCTTCTGGCTGCAGAACCTGTTCGCCGCGACGGCGCTCGTGGGGTGACGCGATGACCTTCCTGACTCTGCTCGCCGATGGCTTCTCCGCCGCACGCCGTCACCCGCGATTGGTGCTCATCGCCTACCTGGTGCCGCTGCTGCCGGCCGTCCTCCTGGCCGCCATGGCACACGCCACGATCGCGCCGGCGTTTGACTTCAGCCTGCTAGCCCAGAAGGTCCTCGACGGATCGTGGAACGGCGTCTGGAGCGACTTCTCAGCCTCTCCCGCCAATCACATGTCCGTTATCCTCGGCAGCGGGGTGACGTTCGCGTTGCTGCTGACCGCCCTTGTCCGGATCCCCGTCGCGGCGGGGATCGCGGAGGTGCTGATCGAAGGCGACGCCGCCCAGCCGCACCCGTTTCTCACCGGGGTCGCCCAGCACACGTGGCGGTTCGCCCGCAGCGCCGTGTGGTTCCTCGTCGCCGCCGCGCTCACCGCCGGCGTCACCGGGGCCACCGTCGCCGTGTTCTTCAAGCTCGCGGAGAAGCGATCCGACGCACGGCTCGACGTCGCCGGCTTTGCGGTGGCGGGGCTGCTCGCGCTGCTCATCCTCGCGGTGATCCAGCCCGCCTACGATCTCACGCGCCTCGCCGCCGCCCGCCACGACGACCGCAAGACGCTGCGCGGGTTCTTCCGGGCGATTTGGGCGGTGCTGCGCCACCCCGGGATCTTCCTGCCCCTGGTCATCAGCTTCCTGCTGCTGATCGCCGCTCTCCACCTCGGCTACTACGCGGCCCGCAGCCCGTGGACACCGGCCACCGCCGCGGCGGTGCTTGCGCTGTTCGTCGCCCAACAGCTCGTGATGGCCGTACGCGCCGTCTTCCACGTGGCATCCTGGGGCGCCGAGCTCGCCGCCTACCGCACCCTCGCCGAGCCGCGCTTCTGCGAGAAGCGGCAGCGCAAGCTCATCGTCATCGATCAGCCCGCCCCGGGCGCCGTGCCGGTTCCGGAGACAGCGACCGAATCGTTCCTGCCGGAGCCTGCGGCAGCGCCGCCGCCGGATCCGTGGCCCGAGCCGCCGACCCCTTCTACCGACGACGTGTTCGCGCCGACGAGGGGAGCATGAGCCCTCCGATGCGCACGCCAGCGAACGCCCCGCACCGCTCTCACCCCCTCGCGGCGGCCGCAACACTGGCGCTCGCCGCGCTCGCCGCCGCCGCGCCGGTCGCCGCCGAGGACCTCGAGGACGCGCTCCGCGCCCGCTGGCTCGGCGCCTGGGTGGTGACGAAGGTCGAGACCTATTCCGACTGTGACTCCATGTACGCGAACAACGACATCAACGGCACCCGCGTCGCGAGCCGCGCCGGGCTGGGGTTCGCAGTTGGCGAGCTGGCCCACGTCGACAAGGTGAACGTGAAGAGCTCGCGCGTCGACGTCTACATCACCGTGACGGCGCCACTGCGCACACCCCACCAGGAGGGTCCATTCACCCTCTTCGACGAGCGCACCTGCAAGATCCAGCTCCTCATCGACGCGGCCGGGAAGGACATCCGCGCCGGCAACCTCGAGCCCGTCGATGCGGCCATCGCCCAGGCGCTCGAGAAGTTCGCCACCCGCGCCGAGGCGGAGGTGTCGCCCGCGTGGAACCGGCGGGCGCTCGAGCCGTTGCCGGCCGACTACCCGGAGACGCTCGCCCGCTACCAGGCGTGGAAGGTCGAGCAGGTCAACGCGCAGCTCGCCGCCGTCCGCGAAGAGGCGATCGACGAGGCCGCGCGCGTCGCCCAGCACGTCGACGACGACCCGGGGTACCTCGCCGGTTTCGCCAAGGGGACCGAGGAGGCGCGCTACTGGTCGCCGGGGAGCTGCGAGTCGATCGCCAGCGCCAGCTTCGCCGGCTTCGAGCGGCGCGAGCCGAAGGACCACCGCGGCGATGAGCCTGCGCATCGCTCGTGGCGGCGCGGCTACCACGACGGCCAGGTGCTCGCCTACAACCTGGTGCTGGCCCGCGCCGTCAAGGGGTGCTTCCTGCCGCCCCCGCCCCACCGCCGCGCTGAAGGCCGACCGCGATCCGATGACCGCCCGACCAGTCCGTGCTGTCGTCATTGCGAGCCCCGGCCTGCGTCTCGCAGGACGGGGCGAAGCAATCTCCACGCGCAGGTGACTGCTCCGCCGTGAGATTGCTTCGTCGTCCGGCTCCGCCTCCGGCGGTGCCGGACTCCTCGCAATGACCGCAGCTCCGGGGGTGACTGGTGGCTCGAGCGACCGCACGCACATCCTCCTCGACAGCCGCCGCTCCGCGCCCTACCATCACGGACTTGACGCGGCTCTCTCGCCGCCGAGGTGGCCCATGCAGGCTCGTCGACGATCGTCGTCGCAGTGATTGTTGCCGCCGTCGTCCTCGCGGCGGCGGAGCGCAGTTGCCGGGTCGGGCGTCGCGGTCGCCAACCCCGGGTTCGAGCGCGCGGACCAGAGACTGCGGCCGGCGCTATGGCAAATCGTCGGGGCGCCGGCGTCGTCGACCACGATCGCCGTCGACACGGCGGTGCAACACGGGGGCGGATCGAGCCTGCGGGTGTCGAGCCCGCAGCCCGCCGCGACGACGCTGGAGTCGGAGCCGGTCGTGCTCGCCGTCGGGCATCTGTACCGTCTCAGCGGCTGGGTCCGCACCGAGAAAGCCTTCGCCGACCCGCTGTCGCGCTACCCCACCGCGGTCGCCGCCTGCCTGACGATGGGGTCGTTCCCGTTCACCAACCACTCGCCGACCGTGGGCGCCGACACCGCCTGGACCGAAGTGAGCACGCTGTTCATCGCCACCAAGGGCGAGGACCGGGTACGCGTCCACTTCGGCTACAACGGCACCGCGACCGGCACCGCCTGGTTCGACGACCTGTCTCTCGTAGAGGTCGGCGACATCACCGCCTACGTCGCGCCGGAGACCGTGCGCTGGTTCGGCCCGGCCTACCGCTACGACGACCGCGGCTGGAGCTTCGTCCACATCGAGGGCGAGCCGTACCCGCGCGGCTACCAGTACGGCGCGCTGCTCGCCGACGAGATCGCCGCCTACATCGTCAAGCTGGGCTACAACGAGAACAACGCCGACAGCGCGGCCGGCTGGCGCACCCTCCGCGGCATGGCCGACGCGCTGCTGCTGCGCTCCTACGACGAGGAGTACCTCACGGAGATGAAGGGGATCGCCGACGGCGCGGCGCACACTGGAGCTAAGCTCGACGGCAAGCCCGTCGACCTCCTCGACATCGTCACCGTCAACTCGGTGGTCGACCTCGGCCAACTCCGCGGCGCCATGAGCGTGACGCCGGACGCGCTCTCCGGCCGCAGCTTCCTCAAGGCCGAGGACGAGATGCTCCTCCCCGACGTGCAGCACCGCTGCTCGTCGTTCGCGGCGACCGGTCCCGCCACCGCCGACGGTAGGGTCGTCTTCGGCCAGATCTTCATGTGGAACGGCTACACCGGCGTCCACTGGAACGTGTTGCTCGACGTGGTGCCGGCCAGCGGCCACCGCCTGGTCTACGAGACGTTCCCCGGCGGCATCCACTCGGGCGCCGATTTCTACATCAACTCGGCCGGCATCGTGATCGGCGAGACGACCACCGGGCAGACGCCGTTCGATCCATCCGGCACGCCGCAGAGCAACCGCATCCGCAAGGCCGCGCAGTACGCCTCGTCGATCGACGACGTCGTCCGCATCCTGGCGGAGAAGAACAACGGCCTGTACACCAACGACTGGCCGATCGCCGACGTCAAGACCAACGAGGTGGCGATCTACCTGCTCGGCACCCGCCAGGCGAAGCTGTGGCGCGGCGCCGACGACCCGTTCGGCACCCCGGGATTCCTCTGGTCGAACAACAACAACCGCGACGCCGGCGTCCGCTCCGAGTACGCCGTGCAGCCCGGCGGCGCGCCGTACGACATGATCTTCTCGCCGTGGGACCGCGACATTGCCTTCTGGAACTTCTATCAGAAGGCCAAGGGGAGGATCGACTCGACCGCCGCAGTCGACCTGTGGGCCTCCTCGCCGATCAACCGCCCGCATGCCTGCGACGGCAAGGTCACCACCTCCGAGATGGTCGAGCAGCTCGTCTTCCTCGCCCACGCCGGCAAGGTCACCTTGCGCGAGAAGTTCCCCGACAAGGGTTCGCGCCGCATGCCCGACCTGCCGGGCGCAATCCCCCACCTGTCGCTCGGCTACTCGACGCCGAGCCCGATCTTCATCGGCGGGAAGCTCGCGGCGCTGAAGGCGGGCGGCGCCTTCTCCGCGCCGGCGCCGCCGGCGCCCGTGAAGGGCGACCTCAGCCAGGTGACCGAGCGGTATCGCGTCGAGGAGCGGCGGCTGTGGCGCGGCACGCTGCGTCCCGCCGCCGACGCGGACGGCTGGCTGGTGAGCGGCACGGCGGCCTACTGGCGGATGCTCGACGGCGTCCCGGACGACGCCGACAAGGCGGCCGTCTACTTCCGCGACCAGCTCGCCGAGCTGGCGGACCGCTACCTGTACACCGTCGCGCACGAGGGCGACGTCGTCCCGACCGCGGCGCGCCAGGTGTACGACCGCTTCCGCGACTACCGCATCCCGCGCGTCAAGGGGACGTTCGCGCTCCACCAGCTCCGCTTGCTGCTCGGCAACGAGACTTTCCTCAAGGTGATGAGCGCGGCGCACGCGCGCTTCGCGACGGCTCCGATCTCGACCGCAGCGTTCATCGCCGTCGCCAACGAGGTGTCCGGCCGCGACCTCGATGCCTTCATCCGCCAGTGGACCGACCGCGAGGGCCTGCCCGACCCGCGGCCGAGCGCCACGGCGCGCCATCAGGACGGCGGCTGGGTCGTCACGGTCGACGTTGCGCAGGGCGACCGACCGTACCAGCTCGAGACCTCGGTGGCCGTCGAGGCCGGAGGCAAGCGGCTCGTCCGCCCGATGGCGGTGACCGGCGCCGCGTCGCGCCTCGAGATCGCCGTGCCCGACCAACCGGCGCGGGTGACGTTCAACCCGGGCAACGATTTCCCGGTCTCGCAGGAACGCTTCTACACCTGGGCCAACTTCGTCGACGACTGGCCGTCGGCAGTGATCGCCTACGGCACCTCGCGCGAGATCGAGGCCAACCACACGCTGGCGCTGCGCTGGCAGACGACGCTCGCCGACGCCTTCACCGAGGCGCTGCCGCCGGTGATCCGCGACAGCGAGCTGTCGGCGGAGCAGCGTGCCGGCCGCGACCTGATCGTGATGGGGCAGCCGGCCGACAACTCGCTCACCGCGCGGCTTGCCGGCAAGCTCCCGGTCGAGCTCGGCAAGGACTTCTTCCGCTGGCAGGGCGTCACCTACGCGTCGCCGGACGACGGTCTCTTCCTCGTGCTGCCGAACCCCTACAACCCGAAGCACGTGCTCTATCTGATCACCGCAAACAGCGCGCTCGAGCTGTATCAGATGACGAAGAGCTACACGCGCGACCTGCCGTCGTGGGCGGTGTTCAAGGGCGACAAGGTCGCCGACCGCGGCTACCACGCCGTCGAGCGCTTCACCCTGCCGCTGAGCGCGCCGTGAGCGGCACTGCTGTCATTGCGAGGCATCCGGGCCGCCGACGGCGGTCCGGGGGCCGAAGCAATCCCCCGAGGCTTGGGGAGACTGCTTCGTCGGCCTTTGGCCTCCTCGCAGTGACAGCAGCAGTGATGGCGGTGCTCGATGCCTGACGCGCAGCAGGCCGCGGTGGCGGCGGCGCGGGCTGCGCTGCTGGCGTTCGACCGGCTCACCGGGTCGTTTGCCGCCGTCACCCGGCGCGCCCCGGGCCGCTTCGCCGCCCGCGACTGGCGCGGCATGCACGAGGATGCCGTGGAGCGGCTCGGCATCTATGGCGCCAGCCTCGACACTCTGGTCGCCGAGTGCCGCGCCCTGCTCGGCACGGCCGTGGACGACCAGGCCGCATGGAAAGCGATGAAGCGCGAGTTCTCCGCGGCAATCGCCGGCCGGGGCGACTTCGAGATCGCCGAGACGTTCTTCAACTCGCTGACACGGCGGGTCTTCACCACGGTGGGCGTCAACCGCGAGATCGAGTTCGTGGCCTCCGACTTCGACGTCCCCGACGCCGAGCCCGGCGCCTCGCTGCTCGACCGCTACGACCTGGACGCCGACGACGCTGCGACGCTGGTCCGCCGCGTCCTCGTCGATCGGCGGCTCGGCGCCCCTTTCTGCGACCTCGACGGAGACGCCGCCGCCGGCGGCGTCGCCCTCGCCGAGCAACTGCGCGCCGCGGGCGCCACGGCGAGGCTGGGATCCGTCGAAGTGCTGCGGCCGGTGTTCTTCCGCGACCGCCGCGCCTATGTCGTCGGGCGTATCCGCTCAGGGGGAGCGTCACTGCCGCTCGTCCTCGCTCTCGTCAACGGTGACCGGGGCATTTCGCTCGACGCCGTGCTCACCGTCGAGGACGAGGTGAGCATCGTCTTCTCCTTCGCGCGGGCGTACTTCCACGTCGAGGCCGAGCGCCCGCGCGAGACGGTGGCGTTCCTGCGCTCGATCATGCCGCGCAAGCCGGTCGCCGAGCTGTACACCTCGATCGGTCACCACAAGCACGGCAAGACCGAGCTGTACCGCGCGCTGCTGCACCGTCTCGAGTCCTCCGACGACCGTTTCGAG
This sequence comes from uncultured Acidobacteriota bacterium, assembly GCA_963725705.1. Taxonomy (GTDB): domain Bacteria; phylum Acidobacteriota; class Thermoanaerobaculia; order Thermoanaerobaculales; family Thermoanaerobaculaceae; genus CAVRZJ01. The sequence goes on from CAVRZJ010000008.1 coordinate 67,445, forward strand.
ATCGCCCCAGGCGATCGCGGCCTGGTCATGCTGGTGTTCACGCTGCCATCGTGGGACGTGGTGTTCAAGGTCATCCGCGACGTCGCCGGGCCGCCCAAGCGCACCACCCGCCGCGACGTGCTCGAGCGCTACCGGCTGGTGTTCACCCTCGACCGCGTCGGCCGCCTGGTCGACGCCCAGGAGTTCGAGCATCTCACCTTCGCGCGGCGCCGCTTCGCGCCCGAGCTGCTCGCCGAGCTCCTCCGGCACGCGCCCGGCTCGGTCGCCGTCGCCGGCGACCGCGTGGAGATCAAGCACCTCTTCACCGAGCGCCGGCTGACGCCGCTCAATCTCTACCTGCGGCAGGCGCCTCCCGGCGCGGCGCGGGCGGCCGTGATCGACCTCGGCAACGCGATCAAGGAGCTGGCCGCTGCCAACATCTTCCCCGGCGACCTGCTGCTCAAGAACTTCGGCGTCACCCGCCACGGACGGGTGGTGTTCTACGACTACGACGAGCTGTGCCTGCTGGAGAGCTGCACCTTCCGCGAGATGCCGCGCTCCCGCGACATGGAAGACGACCTCGCCGACGAGCCGTGGTTCTCGGTCGGCGAGAACGACATCTTCCCCGAGGAGCTGCGCCGCTTCCTCGGTCTCCCGGACGGCTTGCGCGATGCCTTCCTCGCCTACCACGGCGACCTCTTCGAGGTGGCCTTCTGGCACCACGCGCAGGAGCGCTGCCGCGCCGGCGACCTCCTCGAGCCGACCTCGTACCGTCCCGAGCGCCAGCTCCGCCGCTAAGAGCCTGTCCATTCCGGCGACCTGCGGGAATTGGCGCGACCGCGCCCGCGCTATCAGGTGCACGTACCCGAGACGCCGATCAGCGAATCGGCGACGGATCTGGAGGTCAGGTGTCCCACGTGTGCTCCGTTTCGAGGCGCTGTGTCGTACCGGCTCTCCTCCTGCTCGCCGCGGCGGCGACGGCGCAGGCGGCGGTCTCCGGCTTGCCGACGACGACGACCGTCGTGTCCAACAACAACCCGTCGTTCACCGGCGACTCGGTGACGTTCACGGCCACCGTGACCAGCAGCGGCGGCCCCGTCACGGTGGGCAGCGTCACGTTCAAGGACGGCGTCACGACCCTGGCGGCCAACGTCGCCCTCAACGGCTCCGGGCAATCGACGTTGATCACCAGCACGCTCACCGAGGGCGCCCATTCGATCATCGCCGAGTACAACGCCGACCCCGCGTACCTCCCCAGCAACGGCTCGGTCACCCAGGTCGTCAACGACCACACGACGGTCAACGGCAACGAGTTCTGCAACCCCGGGGCGCTCACCATCAATTCGACCGGCGGCGGCACGCCCTACCCGGCGAGCATCTTCGTCACGGGATTGGCCGGCACGATTTCGAAGGTGACGCTCAAGCTCGACGGGCTCACCCACGCCAACCCGGACGACATCGACGTCGATCTCGCCGGGCCGACCGGAGCGGCGCTGGTGCCGATGTCGGACGTCGGCGGCAGCAACGCCGTCTCCGGCATCACGCTCACGCTCGACGATACCGCCGGCAGCCAACTGCCAGACTCCACAGCGCTGGCGACCGGCACCTTCAAGCCCACATCGCAGGCGCCGGGCGACACCTTCCCGGCGCCCGCCCCGGGGTCGGCGAGCTTCGCGGCGCCGGACGGCAGCGCGACCTTCGCCTCCGTCTTCGGCGGCACCGACCCGAACGGCACCTGGAAGGTGTTCGTCGCCAACGACGGCACCACGAACGCCGGGTCGATCGCGACCGGAGTCTGCCTCGCCTTCACCATGAACCCGCCGGACCTCTCGATCGTCAAGACCCACAGCGGCACCTTCGCGCAGGCCCAGACGGGCGTGCAGTACACCCTCACCGTGACCAACAACGGCCCGGGGTCGACGGCGGGGACGGTCACCGTGACCGACACGCTGCCGGCCGGTCTGACGGCGACGGCATTCAGCGGCACGGGCTGGCTCTGCCTGGTGCTGCCGGCGCTCTCCTGCTCGCGGTCGGACGCGCTGCCGGCGGGCAACAGCTACCCGCCCGTCATCCTCGTCGCGGACGTCGCCGCCGACGCTCCGCCGACCATCGTCAACTCCGCCTCGGTGGCGGGCGGCGGGCAGGTCGCGTCCGCCAACGACCAGGCTGACGATGCCGCGGAGGTCACGTCGTCGCCGCTCCCCGCCCTCGACCTCGCGGGACTCGCGGCGCTGGCGGCGCTCCTCGCCCTGGCCGGAGCCTGGGCTGCCCGCCGGATCGGTTCGGCGTAGCGGCGAGATCCTGGGTCGACGTGGAGCGGCGGCCGGCTACCAGGTCCGGATGCGGATGCGGGCGTCGTCGGCGTCCACCGACACCAGCTCGCCGCGCTCCGCGCTCGCCAGCAGGTCGAGCGCCTTGACCGGCTCGAACCGCTCGCTCGAGATCTGCTCGAGCAGCGCCAGGGTGGCGTCGAACGGCAGCGCCACCCGTACGCTGGTGCCGTGCTCGGCCACCGTGATCAGCAGCTTGCCGCCGCGGCGCGTGGCCTCCGCGCCGCTGTGCTCGCCGAGCGCGACGACGGTCCCCTCGGCCTGGTCGCGCAGGGAGAGCAGAACGTCGAGGCAGCGCTGCCGGTCGAGGTCGGAGTCGAGGTGCAGCGGGACGCGCACCGAGGCGCGCGGCATCATGTGCAGCGGGATGCGGAGCACGTTGAGCGGCACCGGCATCACGATGCGCGCGCGGTCGTGACCGAGGTCGCGAACGTCGACCACCACCCAGTTGGTGGCCAGCATCGCCACGAACAGGGCGAGGAACACGGCCACCCCCACGGTGCCCGCGGTCGACAGCCAGCGGGATCGATTGGTGTTGGCTCCGGGCATGGTCGTGTCCTCCTCCGTACTACCGATACTAACGAGTGCAGGCAGGAGAAGGTTTCAGGCGGGCGGCGCCGAGCGGCGATGGCGCAGGGAGGCGACGCCGACGGCGCCGCGCCGCCGCCGGCAATCCGGACAGATCCCGGTGAGCTGCACCTCGGAGCTGGTGATCTCGAACCCCGTCGCGGCGGCGATGTCGGCAGGCACCGCGACGTCGAGCCGGACGTCGACCACGTCGACGAGCACACCGCAGCGCACGCAGCGCAGGTGATGGTGCGGCTCGTGCGGCGCATCGAACCGCGCCCGGCCGTCGGGGGTCGCGACCGCTCGCGCCAAGCCCAGCTCGGCGAACAGGTGGAGCGTTTTGTAGATGGTCGCCAGCGACAGGCGCGGCAGCTCGGCGTGCAGCCGCTCGTGCAACTGCTCGGCGGTCGGGTGGTCTGGCGCCTCGACCAACCTGGAGAAGATCAGGCGCCGCTGGTTGGTCAGCGCCAGACCCCGCTCCGACAGGGCACCCCGCAGGCCGCCGTTCCCCGTCGCCATCCGCATGCCGCCAGCAAGGATTCGCCTTCTCACTCGCCCTGTCAACTCCCATGGCGTCCGCGGCCGGGACGGCGGCGCCGCCAGCGACATCGGGGCTCGGGGACGGCAGGCTGTCCGCCCGTCATCGAAGCGCGTATCGTAGGCTTGGCGATTGCGAGAGGAGACCGGTAGTTGACAGCGGGGATCGAGACGGATAAGTTTTCTCCAATGCTCACGGCCGCGCACCTCGCGGTCACCACGGAGGACACCATGGCACCGCTCAAGGGCAGCAAGACCCACAAGAACCTGAAGGACGCTTTCGCGGGCGAGTCCCAAGCCAACCGTCGCTACCTGTACTTCGCCAAGCAGGCGGACGTCGAGGGGTATCCCGACATCGCCGGTCTGTTCCGCGACACCGCCGAGGGCGAGACCGGCCACGCGCACGGCCATCTCGACTACCTCAAGCCGGCCGGCGACCCGGCGACCGACCTGCCGATCGGCGAGAGCACCGACAACCTCAAGGCCGCCATCGCCGGCGAGACCCACGAGTACACCGACATGTACCCGGGCATGGCCAAGACCGCTCGCGAGGAGGGTTTCGCCGAGATCGCGGACTGGTTCGAGACGCTGGCGAAGGCCGAGAAGTCGCACGCCGGCCGTTTCCAAAAGGGCCTCGACTCGATCGGCTAAGACGTCGGGCCTTGGGAGCCGACCTCTCTCAGGGCTTCTCGCCAGTATCCGAACCGGTGCGTCACTGCGAGGAGGCTGAAGGCCGACGAAGCAGTCTCCCCCGACATAGTGAGATTGCTTCGTTGCCCGGTCCGCCGGCGGCGGTCCGGGCGCCTCGCAATGACAGCTCTTGCGGAGGGACTCGAGACACCGCGAGATCCGAAGCGCCGCGAATGGAGGTCTCCATGGATCGCATCGTCGCCCTGCCGACTCCGGGACACACGTTCGACCCGGCGAGCGCCACGTATTGGGATGCTGCGGCGCTCAACGGCGAGATCGAGCGGGCATTCGACATCTGCCACATGTGCCGAATGTGCTTCAACTTGTGCCCGTCGTTCCCTGCGCTGTTCGACGCGGTGGACGCCCACGACGGCGACGTCAAGGCGCTCACGCCCGCCCAGACCGCGCGTGTCGTCGACCTCTGTTTCCAGTGCAAGCTCTGCTACGTGAAGTGCCCGTACACGCCCGACGACGGCCACGAGTTCCAGCTCGACTTCCCGCGCCTGCTGACCCGCTACGTCGCCCAGCGCGCCCGCCGCGACGGCCGCTCGCTGGCCAGCCGGATGTTCGCCAACCCGGAGCGGGTCGGCAAGCTCGGCACCCTGCTGCCGGCGCTCGCCAACGCCGCCAACCGGAACCCGGTCAACCGGCTGCTGATGGAGAAGACGATCGGCGTCCACCGCGACAAGGCGCTGCCGCCGTTCGCCGGCGAGCGCTTCTCGGTGTGGCTGCGCAAGCATCCGGAGGCGCTGCCGCGCGAGGGCGCCGCCGGGAAGGTCGCGCTGTTCCACACGTGCGTCGTCGAGAACAACTTCCCGCACGTCGGCGAGGCGGCGCTCGAGGTGCTCGCGCGCAACGGCGTCGCCGTCGTCATCCCCGAGCAGCGTTGCTGCGGGATGCCGGCGCTCGAGCAGGGCGACATCGAGGGCGCTCTCGAGCGCGCCCGCGGCAACGTCGCGTCGCTGCTGCCGCTGGTGCGCTCCGGCCACCGCGTGGTCGCGCTCGAGCCGACCTGCTCCTACACGCTGCGCAAGGAGTACCCGGTGATCCTCGGCACGCCCGAGGCGAATGAGGTCGCCGCGGCGGTGCGCGACATCCACGAGTACCTGTGGGAGCTCAAGGGGGCCGGCTCGCTCAACCGCGCGTTCGCCTCGACACCGGGCACGGTCGGTTATCACATCCCCTGCCACCTCAAGGCGCAGAACATCGGCTTCCGCTCGCGCGACATCATGAAGCTGATCCCCGGCGCCACCGTGAAGCTGATCGACGCCTGCTCATGCCACGACGGCACCTGGGCGATGCGCCAAGCCAACTTCCCGCTCTCGCTGCAGTGGGGCAAGAAGGCGTTTGACGCGCTCAAGGAGGCGCAAGCGGCCACCTACGCGACCGACTGCTCGCTCGCCGCGATGCAGTTCCACCAGGCGACCGGGATCCACCCGATGCACCCGATCGAGGTGGTCGCGCGCGCCTACCGCGCCGACGGCTTCCCCACCCCGGTGCCCGCGACATGACGGGAGGCCGGCAGCCCGCCGTCTCCCTGCACGCTGCCGACGCCCCGGCCGCCCGCGGTTCCTGGAGGCGCGCATGAACCCGATCTCGCTCGACGACATCCTCGACATCGCCCAGTACGAGAAGCAGCGTCACGCCCTGCGGCCGCGCTACCTCGAGCTGAAGGCGCGCCGCCGCGTGCCCGTCGGCCCGCACATGACGCTGCTGTGGGAGAACCGCGACACCGCCTGGTACCAGATCGAGGAGATGATGCGCATCGAGCGGATCGTCGAGGAGCAGGCGATCCAGCACGAGATCGACACCTACAACGACCTCGTGCCGGGCGACGGTGAGCTCAAGGCGACCATGCTCATCGAGGTCCCCGACGTCGCGGAGCGCGACGCGAAGCTGCGCGAGCTCGTCGGCCTCGAGCGCAGCGTCCACCTGCGGATCGGCAGCGACCGGGCGGTGCCGGCGACGTTCGACACCCGCCAGATCAACGCCGAGAAGCTCTCCTCGGTGCAGTTCGTCACGTTTCATCTCGGCTCTGATGACCGGACGGCGCTGCTTGCTGGCGCGCCGGTCGAGGTCGAGGTCGCCCACCCCGCCTACCGCGCCCGCACCGCGCTCGGCCCCGAGCTGCTCGAGGAGCTGAAGGCCGACCTGCTGGCGCCGTAGACACCAGCGCTCGGGCTCGCCGTCATGCGACCGCCGCGCGCCGAATGACATGGTGACTTCGCCAAGGGTGAGCGCTCCTGTGGGGCGCGCATGCCGGCGCGGAGCGCCGGCCCCACATCGGCTTTGCAGTTATCCGCCAGCACCGCGTCCGTGGACGACCATCGGCCGGCAGAGCCGAGCGATCTCGGCGAAGCTCACGCCTTGAGGCGGTTGAGGTGCGACATCAGACGGTTCTCGTCGCCGTTCGAGAAGCTCGAGAACGCCACGCCGATCCCCGGCATCGGCTCCCGCGGCGGCAGCGTCTGGCGCACGACCCGCCCGCGGCCGCGCACCGGCTCGATGTCCCCGGGCAGGAACAGCTCGAACCCCAACTCGGTGGACGGCGGGTAGGTGTGCGGCCCGCGCAGCAGCATCCCCGAGGTCGACAGGTTCCACGTCTGGCAGAGCACCCGTCTCACGTAGTTCTCGACCCGCACCTCGATGCGGCCCGGAACCTTGATGGCGACGCGCGGCGCCGTGGCGAGCAGGCGCTCGAGCAGGTCGCCGAGGACGAGGCCGGCCTCTTCGATCGCCACCACGCGGTTGGCGCCGCGGCCGACGTAGACCTCGGCGTCGGTCCGCAGCGCGGCACCGGTCACCAACAGCAGCGCAGCCGACTGCCAGGCGGACCCACGGCGACGCACGGCGTCGAGGAACACCGACATCGGCAGGTCGGGAAGCGGGTAGGAGACGATCAGCCCGGAGACCTGGCGGTGCGGGGCCAGATCGAGTGCGGTCTTGCCGTCGACGCTCGTCAAGATGTTGATGCCGACCGGGAGCAGCGCCTCACGGACCTTCTCCACGTCGCCGTGGTCGAGGCCGACGAGAAGGACCGAGCGTTGTGCCTCGACACGATCCTTTGCCATAGCTCCTCCCTCGCAAGCAGTTTGGTACGGGTTCCGCCATGCGACTGTGACGTAAGTCACTGAATCCGCTGAGTTGGGCTAAGATAGCCCGCCACAGGGGGTGACGATGCTCGAATCGGTCCGCCGCGAGCTGGTTGCGGCTGTCGCCGGAGTCCTCGACGACATGGGGGTCACAGGCACGCAGGTGCAGGTCGAGATCCCGCCGCGCCGTCAGCTCGGCGACCTCGCCTGGGCCGGCGCCCTGCCGCTCGCGCGCACGCTCAAGCGGCCGCCGCGCGCCATCGCCGAGGAGGTCGTCGCCCGGCTCCAGCAACGGCTCGCCGCTGCGCCGGCCGACCACCCGCTGGCGCTGCTCGAGCCGGGCGTCGCCGTCGAGGGACCCGGCTTCATCAACTTCCGCCTGCGCCGCGGGACGTTCCTCGCTTTGCTCCTCGAGAGCGGCGTCTCCGGTGGTCAGGCGCGCCGCGGCGCGGCCAAAGTCGAGGTGGAAGCGAGCCGGGATTCACTCCCGGCGAGCGCGGGGGGCTCGGGGGGGTACAAGGCGACCGGCGGGGGGAGGAGCGTCGCCGCCCCCCCGAAGACAATAGTCGAGCACACCAACATCAACCCCAACAAGGCGGCGCACATCGGCCACCTGCGCAATGCCGTCCTCGGCGACACGCTGGTCCGCTGCCTGCGCTGGCTGGGCCACCCGGTCGAGGTGCAGAACTACGTCGACGACACCGGCGTCCAGGTCGCCGACGTGGTGGTCGGCTTTCTCTTCCTGCCCGAGAGCGAGCTGGCCGCGGCGGTGACGCCCATCTGGCCGGAGGTCGCCGGCGGCGGCGCGACCGCGCGCGGCGCGGTACTGCGCGCGTTCGCCGCCCGCGACGCCGGCGGCTCGCTGGTGACGCCCGAGCTCGGCAGCTCCGATCTCGACGACCTCTGCTGGGACCTCTACCCGCGGGTGACCCGCTGGTACGAGCACGACGAGGCTGCGGCCGCCCACCGCGCCGCCGTCCTGCACGCGGTCGAGCACGGCTTTGCCGCCGAGCTGTCGCTGCACGACGCGGTGGCACGGCTGTGCGCGTGGCTCGAAGGCGGCCGCGCCGGCGAGGCGCCGCAGGCCGCGGTGGCGCGCTTCGCCGCCGCCGTCGCCGCAGGCAACCTGCGCTGCCACCTCTTCACCATGGGCCGCCTCGGGATCCCCTACGACGTGCTGCCGCACGAGTCCGACATCCTCCACCGCGGGTTCTGGCGGCGCGCCTTCGAGCTCCTCCAGACGGCCGGCGCGATCCGCCTCGAGAGCGAAGGCAAGAACGCCGGCTGCTGGGTGATGTCGCTCGCCGAGTCGCTCGAGTTCGCCGGCATGGCCGACGCCGACAAGATCCTGGTGCGCTCCAACGGGACCGTCACCTACACCGGCAAGGACATCGCCTACCAGCTCTGGAAGCTCGGGCTGCTGCGCGACGCCGATGGCAGCCTCCACGACTTCGGCTACCGGGCGTTCGCGCGCTTCGGCCAGGATGCGCCGGCGGCGGCGGTGCACTACGGCGACGGCGACCGCACCCTGTTCCGCACCACCTCTGATCCGGCCGAGCGGCCCGCCGGCTCGGGGTTCGGCGGCGGCGCCCGCGTCTTCAACGTCATCGACGTGCGCCAGTCGTACCCGCAGAAGGTGGTGAAGGAGGCGATCCGCGTCCTCGGACACCCCGAGGCGGCTGAGGCCTCGGTGCACTTCGCCTACGAGATGGTGGCGCTCACCCCCGCCGCGGTGCGCCGCCTCGAGTCGTCGCTCGGTATCGACTTCGCCCTGTCGGACGAGGACATGGCGAAGCCGTTCGTCGAGATGTCGGGGCGGCGCGGTATCGGCGTCGAGGCCGACGCGCTGCTCGCCACCCTGATCGACGAGGCCGCCAAGGCGATCGCCGCCCGCGCCGGCGACGAGCCGGCAGGGGCCGACGCCCCGTCGCGGGCTCGCGCCATTGCCGTCGGCGCGCTGCGCTACCAGATGGCGCGCCAGGGGCGCAACCGTGTCCTCGCCTTCGACTTCGACGAGGCGCTGGCGTTCGAGGGGGACACCGGCCCGTACCTGCAGTACTCGGCGGTACGCGCCCGCAAGATCTTCGACAAGCTGGCGCAGCAGGGGCTGGCCGGCAGCGCTGCGGAGGATGCCCTGGCGGCGGCAACGGTCGCCATCGGCGATGATCTCTGGGAGTTGGTGCTCGCCTGCGCGAGAACGCCCGAGATGGTCGAAAAGGCGGTCGCCGCGCTGGAGTTCTCGCTGCTCTCCGGTCACGCCCGCGATCTCGCCCAGTCGTTTCACAAGCTCTACCACGATCACCCGGTGCTGCACGCCGAGGACGCGGCCACGCGCGCGCTGCGCCGCGGCGTCTTCCGTCTGTTCGGCGACACTGTCGTCGAGATCCTGGAACGCCTTCTCGGCATCCCCGTTCCCGCACAAATGTAGGCGCGGCCGGCTCGCAATGACATCCGTGTCACTGCGAGGAGGCGCGCCGCAGGCGTGCCGACGAAGCAGTCTCCCCAGGCTCGGAGGTAGACTCGGCCTCGATGGATCGAAATCGAGACGGCGTGCCGTCTACATCATGACGAACCGCCACCGCACAGTGCTCTACACCGGCGTCACCGACGACCTGCCGCGGCGCGTGGCAGAGCACAAGCTGCATGTCGACCCGACTTCGTTCACAGCCCGCTACAACGTCGACCACCTCGTCTACTACGAGACCACACCCGACATCGTCGCAGCGATCGCCAGGGAGAAGCAGATCAAGGCGGGCTCGAGAGCGCGGAAGGTGAAGCTCATCGAGGCAATGAACCCGGAGTGGAAGGACCTCTCGGAGACCTGGTAAGACTGCGTCCTGCAGATGCCGGGGAGATTGCTTCGCCGCCGTCGCTGCGCGCCGCCGGCTCGCAATGACAGATGTCACTGCGAGGAGGCGCGCAGCGGCGACGAAGCAGTCTCCCCGCACGGGTGAGATCGCCGCACTCATGGACCGTATACACTTCTCGGCATGGGTGGAGATCGCGACCGCCGCGCGCTGCTCGAGGAGGCGCTGCAGCAACGCATTATGTTGCTCGACGGGGCCACCGGCACGGCCCTGGCGGCACATGCCCTCACCCACGCCGACTACGGCGGCGAGCCGCTGTTCGGTTGCCACGAGGCGCTGGTGATCCACCGCCCCGACGTGGTGCTCGCGCTCCATCGCTCGTACCTCGACGCCGGCGCCGACATCGTCGAGACCGACACCTTCGGCGGCACTCCGGTGGTGCTTGCCGAGTACGGTCTCGCCGACCGCTGCCGCGAGATCAACCGCGACGCTGCGGCGCTCGCGCGGCGGGCGTGCGCCGAGGCAACCGCCGCCGATCCGTCGCGCCCGCGCTTCGTCGCCGGCTCGATCGGGCCGACCACCAAGGCGCTGACGCTCACCGGCGGCATCACCTTCGACGCGCTGCGCGCCGCCTACGCCGCCCAGGTCGAGGGACTCGCCGAGGGCGGCGCGGACGTGCTGCTGATCGAGACGCAGCAGGACGCGCTCAACCTCAAAGCGGCGCTGATCGCCTGCCGCGAGGCGGCGCCGCACCTGCCGATTGCCGTCTCCGCGACGATCGAGCCGACCGGCACCACCCTCGGCGGCCAGACGCTCGAGGCGGTGGCGGTGATGGTCGAGCCGTGGGACCCGCTGTGGGTCGGGATCAACTGCTCGACCGGCCCCGGCCCGATGACCGAGCACGTGCGCGCGCTGGCGGCGCTGACGCCGTCGTACGTCGCGGTGGTGCCCAACGCCGGCATCCCCGACGGCGACGGGCGCTACCACGAGGGCCCCGAGGACATGGCCCGCGCCCTCGCCCGCTTCGCCGCCGCCGGGTGGATCAACCTGCTCGGCGGCTGCTGCGGCACCACGCAGGCGCACATCCGCGCCCTGCGCGTGGTCGCCGATGCTCACGTGCCGCGCCGCCGTCCCGCGTACGACCCGGCGCGCCTGGCCGGCGGCGAGCCCGTCGACCTCGTCCAGGCGCCGGCGCCGCTGCTCATCGGCGAGCGCACCAACGTGCTCGGCTCGCGCAAGTTCAAGGAGCTGATCCGCGCCGGGCGGTTCGCCGAGGCCGCCGAGATCGGCCGCCGCCAGGTGCGCGGCGGCGCTCACGCCCTCGACCTGTGCGTCGCCGACCCCGAGGGCGACGAGCGCGCCGGCATGACCGCGCTGGTGACCGCGGTGCGCCGCGCAGCGCGCGTACCGGTGATGATCGACTCGACCGATCCCGACGTGTTTGCCGCCGCGCTCGAGCTGATCCCCGGCCGCCCGGTGCTCAACTCGGTCAACCTCGAGGACGGCGGCGCGCGGCTCGACCGGGTTGCGGCGATGGCGCGCCGGTTCGGCGCCGCCGTGGTCGCGGGCTGCATCGACGACCACCCGACCGACGGGATGGCGCGCACCGCGGAGCGCAAGCTCGAGGTGGCCGGCCGCCTGCTCGAGCGCCTCGAGCGCCACGGCGTGCGCAGGCGCGAGGTGCTGATCGACGCGCTGGTCTTCCCGGCGGCGACCGGCGATCCCAAGTTCAGGGGCTCGGCCGGCGAGACCGCGCGCGGCGTCAAGCTGATCAAGCAGCACATCCCGGACGCCCTGACCGTCCTCGGCATCTCGAACGTCTCGTTCGGCGTGCCGGTCGCCGGACGCGAGGTGCTCAACGCGGTGTTCCTGCACCACTGCGTGCAGGCGGGCCTCGACGCGGCGATCGTCAACACCGAGCAGCTCGTCCGCTTCCCCTCGCTCGACGCCGAGGAGATCGGGCTCGCCGAGGACGTGCTGTTCTCCGGCGAGAAGGCGGCCGTCGATGCCTTCGTCGCCCGCTATCGGCAGGCGAAGCCGCGGCGCGACGCCGCCGCCGACGCCGCGCTGCCCGCCGAGGAGCGGGTGCGGCGCATGATCGTCGAGGGCGCCCGCACCGGCCTCGAGGGGTGCCTCGACGAGCTCCTCGGCCGCATGGAGCCGCTGGCGATCATCAACGGGCCGCTGATGGCCGGGATGGACGAGGTCGGCGTGCTGTTCGGCAAGGGCGAGCTGATCGTCGCCGAGGTGCTGGTCTCCGCCGAGGTGATGAAGGCCGCCGTCGACTACATCAAGCCCCACATGAAGGGCGAGGGCAGCGCGCAGCGCGGCTCGATCCTCCTTGCGACCGTCCGCGGCGACGTCCACGACATCGGCAAGAACCTGGTCGGCATCATCTTCTCGACCAACGGCTACGACGTCCGCGACCTCGGCGTGCAGTGCCCGTCCGACAAGCTGATCGCGGCGTGGAAGGAACGGCCCACCGATCTCATCGGGCTCTCCGGCCTGCTCGTCCGCTCGGCGCACCAGATGGTCGCCACCGGCGACGACCTGCGGGCGGCCGGCATCGCCGTGCCGCTGCTGGTCGGCGGCGCCGCGCTCAACGGCTCGTTCGTGCGCGACCGCATCGCCCCGGCGTACGGCGCCGAGACCCGCTACGCCTCGGACGCGATGTCGGGGTTGGCCATCGCCAATGCGCTCGTCGCGGCTGGCGCCGCTCCGAGCGCGGGGACCGGGGACCGGGGACCGGGGACCGAGAAGCCAGACGGAGTGAGGAACCTGCGCTCCGCGCCGGCTGCGCGCGCGGAGCGCGCGCCCCACATCGAACCTCAGGAACCGGCGACTGTTCCATCCGGTAGTCCGGTCCCCGGTCCCCGGTCCCCGGTCCCCGATCCTCCTCGTCCTCCCGACCTCGCCCGTCACGTCATCCGCGAGCTGCCGCTCGACGAGGTGTTCGCCCACATCAACGCGCAGATGCTCCTCGGCAAGCACCTCGGCGTGCGCGGATCGGTGCGCCGGCTGCTCGAGCAGGGCGATGCGCGCGCCGCGGAGCTGGCGGCGCGCGTCGAGACGCTCAAGGACGCCGCGGTCGCGCGCGGGTGGCTGCGCGCCGCCGGCGTGTTCCGCTTCGTGCGTGCCCACTCCCGGGGCGACAGCGTCGTCGTCCTCGACGCTGCCAACCGCGAGCTGGCGGCGCTGCCGTTCCGCCGCCAGACGCGCGAGCCGCGCGCCTGCGCGGCCGACTGGGTCGCATCCGACCCTGCCGCCGGCGACAGCGTGGCGCTGTTCCTCGTCACCGCCGGCGCCGGCGTGCGCGCGCGCGCCCAGGACCTGCGCGACGAGGGCCGGCTGCTCGACTCGATCGCTCTGCAGGCGCTCGCCATCGAGACCGCCGAGGCCGCCGCCGAGTGGCTGCACCGCCGCCTGCGCGAGCTGTGGGGGTTCCCCGACCCGCCGGAGATGACCATGGACGAGCGCCTCCGCGCCCGCTACCGCGGCATCCGCCTGTCGTTCGGCTACCCGGCGTGCCCCGACCTCGAACCGCAGGCCGACCTCTTCCGCCTGCTCCAGCCCGAGGCGATCGGCGTGAGCCTCACCGAGGAGTACATGATGGACCCCGAGGCCTCGGTCTCCGCGGTCGTCTTCCATCACCCCGAGGCGCGGTACCTGGCGTAGCGCTTCCAGCGCGGTCGGTCGCCCTCGCGGGCGTCATGAGCCGCGGCACGTGGCTGTCACTGCGAGGAGCCGCACGGCGGCGACGAAGCAGTCTCCTGGCGCTTGGGGAGATCGCTTCGTTCCCCGGCCCGCCTCCGGCGGTCCGGGCGCCTCGCGATGACATTCTTCTCGGAGGGATCACGTCGTGCCGCTACAATGCGCCGATGAAGCACACCCGCGTGCTGCAGCGGTTCGCCGATCACGTCGTCGTCGCCGACGGCGCGACCGGGTCCGAGCTGCTCACCCGCATCCCCGCCGGCGCGCACCTCGACCTCGCAGCGCTGGAGCACCCGCGCGAGGTGCTCGACATCCACCTCGCCTACCTCAAAGCCGGCGCCGAGCTGATCGAGACCGCGACGTTCGCCGCCTCGCGGCCGCGGCTCGAGCGGCTGCAGAACGCTCCAGGCTCTGGAGGTGTTTGAGGACGGCCGAGGGGCTGGGGATCTTGAGCGCCGAGCCCAGTTGGCGAATGGTCGGGGCGTAGCCGTGCTCGAGGACATAATCCTCGACGGCCTTGAGGACCTTGGCCTGCCGCAGGGTCAGTTCCCGTCTCAGTGTGTTTACCATTTTGTTCACCTTTTATAAGATAAGACCGCCGCTGGCGTTTGTCAAGCGGATTTTAGGAAAAATCGACAGGGCCGGCGCCCCAAGAGCGGCCGTGTTATTCCGGGATCGTCCGCCTCAGGGGATCAGTCGACCGTCCACTGGAGCGAGTAGACCAGAACCTCGTGGAAGCCGCTGGGCTTCTCCCGGACGCAATAGAGCCGGTCGTTCTTGATGACAGGAGGAATGGGCAGACGGTTGAACTCGAGCTTCTGATAGCCCAAGGCCATCCGGAAGATCCGGACGCCGTCCGGAGAGAAGACGTCACAGACGTTGGCCCCGGTCACCGGATCCTTCCCGTGGCCGGCCGCGTAAAGCCGGCCCCGATCATCCGTAAAGAGGGATAGGAACGGCGGGAACGTCTTCGGGAACTCGAGGTTCCGCCAAAACGGGTGGTCCGGCTTGAAGGGTCTGAGGAGTTCCTCCCGGAATCCGGGAGGAACGGCGACCGCCGGATAGTCCGCCAGAATCCTGCGGACCAGGCGGCCGTCGAGATCGAAGACCTCGATGTCACGCCGGAACACCATGGAAGCGACGTATATGGCCCTATCCGAAGCCGTAACCACAGGCTGATCGACGAAGATCGTCCTGAGATCATCGCTGTCCGGCACGTCGTACGTCCTCAAGTCCAGACGCAAAGTGAAATCCGGGGCGAACAGCCCGACGCCGAATCCGGTCCTGAGCGTCTTGGGGTCATCACGGAAATAGGCGGCGAGAAAATCCCCGTTCGCGAGCGGGATGGCCAGATTGGGTATCGGCCTGAAGTAAGCCGGCGCGAGGGTCTGGCGGATCGGCTGTCCGTCGGTATCGAAGAACAGGACCCGCAGCTGGCTCATGCTGACCACGGGGATCTCGTCCCCGACGGTCAGCCGCATGAAACGGGGATTCTCGACCTCGCCGGGCCCCTGACCTCCGATCGGGCAGAACGATCGGACGAACCGGCCGCGGCCATCGAACTTGAAAACGATGTCCCCGCCGGTCGCCCCGCGCCGGAACAGATAGATATGACCGCGCGAATCGACGTCCAGGCCCGCCACCTCCGTCAGCCCGGCCTCCGCGAACGACGGGTCTTCCAAGTCGATCCGGAACTCCTCATGCGGGGACAGGGCTCGCGGCTCCCCTCGTTCCGCGTAGATCCCGGCACCGTTCTCCACGATCTCGACGCCGTCTTTAAACGTCCTGACGGGGCCCCTATCCGCTCCCCGACAGGAGGATAATACCACCACGACAGCAACCAGGAAGACCGCCAAGCTAAGACGCTCGATATTCGGGCGCAAGCTTGAGCCTTTGCAGGAGATCATATCAGTCACTTAGGCCGATTCTATCCGCAGGCCTGCCGAATGGCAAGACGCTGTCAGCGACTGCGGGATTTGGCAGGTCGTGTATACCGTGGCTGCTGCTCTTCCGATATCCGCTTCAGGCGCTTATCGCTGTCCTTGCGATTCGTGACGGCCAGGATGACGACCTCTCCGGCGGAGATCCTATAATAGGCCCGGAAGTCGCCGCTCCGTATCCTGTAGAGCGGCGGATCGAATCCCGTGAGCTTCTTGATCCGGGGCTTCCCGATCGGGATCGGGCGTCGCTCGAGATAGGCTTGGATATCTTTGACCAAGGCGACGGCCGCGTCCGCTTCGAGGCTTTCGACGTCCCGGACAGCCGCCGGGCTGAAGACGACCTTAAGCCGCTTTTCGCGCATGGCGTTTTTCGAGCTTCTTAACGAGCTCGCTCGCCTCGATGCCGCCAAGGCTCAGGTATTCCGCATAGGACTCCTCGATCTTCGAACGGAACTCCGGATCGTTCTCGATGAGATAATCCGCGAGATCCTCATCGCTGACGTGATGGAGGATCGCTGCCGGCTTGCCGTAAGCCGTGATAATGATATCACCGCTCTCTGATTCCTTCAGGAGGTCCATCGTCTTCTGTTTGAGCTCTTTGACGCCCGCATAGCGCATCGGCCGACCTCCCTTCAAGATGTTACACTATAGTATAACATCACGACCTTTGATATTCAAGCCGGATCTCCGTCTCCGACGATCGCCGCGGTAGTCACCGTCAGCGGCACGGATTTCAAACTGAGCGAAGTCCCACGGATTCAAGATGGTGGCTTCCGCCCCCGGTATATGGTAGGGTCACAATAAAGAATATTGGGAGGCCTCAGCCGATGAGAAGAGCCGTATCAATGATCGCCTTGTTCCTATTCGTTTCCATCACGATTTCCGCCCAATCATCCACATTTCAGGATCCTTTGCTCGAGCGTATGACCGGGGCATGGATTCTCCAGGGCACGATCGGGGGACAAGAGACGACGCACGATGTCGTCGTGGAATGGGTGCTGGGACATCAATACCTGCGTCTTACCGAAGTGGCGCACGAGAAGGACGCCCAAGGCCGGGCGGCATATGAAGCCATTGTTTTCATCGGCTGGGATCAGCCTTCGGACAGGTATGCCTGCCTGTGGCTCGATTCGACCGGAGGGGGCGGCCTCACGGGCCAGGCGATCGGTCATGCCAGGCGAAACGGCGACGCGATCGCGTTTCTGTTCAAAGCGAGCGACGGCAGCCTCTTCCATACGACTTTCGCCTTTAACCGGGAGGCGGGAACATGGCAGTGGCTCATGGACGGCGAAGAGGGCGGAAAGCTGCAGCCGTTTGCCCGCGTAACCCTCACCAGGAAGCGATGAGAAGGTGTTGGACGGGCCAAAAATCTATTTATATCATTGTAATCAGCGGGTTGCGAACATATGGGCCGGCCAAACCGGGCTTGGCGGCCGATGTTGTGGTATAATGACACCGTTCATAAGCAAAGGGAAACCCCAGCTATCAACACCTGAATGACTAAAGGAAGGGGCCAGAGGCCCTGATCGGTTTCATACTCCTCTCCTTTATGGCGTTCAAACATCTTTAGGAACGGGAAGGCTCGAAGGAGTCTTTCCATCGTCGAAAGGAGACGAGAATGAATATCTACGTGGGTAACCTACCCAACTCCGTCAATGAGGGCGACCTGAGAGAAGTCTTCCAGGCGTTCGGCGAAGTGTCGACGGCCGCCGTCATCAAGGACAAGTTCAGCGGCGAATCCCGCGGGTTCGGCTTCGTTGAGATGCCGAACAAGATCGAGGCCGAAAAGGCCATTTCCATGACGAACGGCAGAGACCTCAAGGGCCGCACGGCCAAGGTCAACGAAGCCAAACCGCGCACGGCCTCCTCGGGGTCCGGCGGTTTCGGCGCCAGCCGGCAGTACTAAGACCTCCGGACAGCCGGGGGCTCGTCAGCACGGCACCGCAAGGGGAGCGGCCGATACCGGTCGCTCCCCTTTTTTATTTCACGCTATTTCGCGTAGCCGACGGGCATATTCAGGAGCGGGTATTGCGTATCGGTTAGCTTGAGCAGCTCCTTGACCTTGGCCTTGTCCATCGAGGCCCGCGGCCGGGTGGCCAGGCCGGTGCCCGCGCAGAAGAGGGCGATATTCTGCGAGACGATGCCCGCATCGAGAGCCGCGATCTCGAGCTTCCCCGCGGTCTCTCCCCTCGTGAACTTGGAGATGTCCGAGACGAGGAAGAGCTGGACGGGCGCGGGCGAGGGCGGTCCGCCGGGTCCGGGCTTGCTTTCGGGCTTGGCTCCCGGGGGGGGTGCCTGCGGCTTGGCCTCGGGCTTTTCTCCGGGCTTGGCCATCGGCTTGGCGCCCGGACCGCCGGGTCTTGCCGTGACCTCGGAGCGATGGTCGCCGGCGATGACCGGCTTGAGCGCGTGA
>CAVRZJ010000009.1:0-17294 GCA_963725705.1 uncultured Acidobacteriota bacterium
TGGTCATCGTCCTCCTGGACCTCGCGCGCCCACCCCGGGACGTCCTGCTCACCCTCGCGGAGCAGCCAGCGCTGGCCGGGGTCGTAGTCCTTGCGCAAGGCGTGCCCCTGGAACGAGTTATGGCAGAGGATGCGCTTGAGGTTCGGATGCCCCTCGAAGCGGATGCCGAACATGTCGAACGCCTCGCGCTCGAACCAGTCGGCGGCCTTCCAGACGCCATACACCGACGGCACCACCGCGTCGTCCTCGCGCACCGGCACCTTGAGGCGGACGCGGTGCCCGTGGGTCAGCGAGTAGAGGTGGTAGACCGCCTCGAAGCGAGGGTCACGATCGGGGTAGTCGACACCGCAGACGTCGAGCAGCAGCTTGCAGTCGAGCGCCGGGTCGTCCTTGAGGAACCTCGCTACCTGCGGCAGGGCGGCGCGGTCGACGGCGAACGTCTGGATGTCGCCGTTGGCCCCGGTCTCCTCGACGCCGCTGCCGGCGGGGAAGCGCTTGAGGATGGCGTCACGTCTCGCTTCGCGTGTGCTCACCTGCCCTCCCCTGCCGCCTGCTTGAGCCGCGCCACGGCGCGCTGGTATTTGGTCTCCCCGTTCGCGATCATCTCCTGCAGCCGGACCACCCCCTGCAGCAGCGCCTCGGGCGTCGGCGGGCAGCCGGGGACGTAGACGTCGACGGGTATGAACTCGTCGATCCCCTGGACGACGTGATAGGCGCGGTAGAAACCGCCGGTGCAGGCGCAGGCGCCCATCGAGATCACGTACTTCGGCTCGGGCATCTGCTCGTAGATGCGGACCATCACGGGTGCCATCTTGTCGGTCACCGTGCCGGCCACCAGCAGCAGGTCCGACTGCCGCGGCGAGAACCGCACCACCTCGGCACCGAAGCGCGACAGGTCGTAGTGCGACATCATCACCGACATGAACTCGATGGCGCAGCAGGCGGTGCCGAACGGGAATGGCCACAGGCTGTTCTTGCGCGCGGCGTCGATCAGCGCCTCGAACTTGGTGGTCAGGAAGACCTGGCTCCCGTCAGGCTGCCGCGAGGCCGCACCCGCCGGAACTACGGGCAGCACGGTTGGGTTGCTGTCGGATTGCATACCTCGGACCACCTCCCATCACTACGAGCCAACCTCCCCCCGCCGCCGGCTGTTCCCGCCACGAGAGGCACGCGCATTATACGAACATTCACATGAGGACCCTCCCACCCTCGGGTACGGGCGGGCAGAAGCTCGCGAGCACGCGGCGCACGAACTCGCGGGTCTCGCGGTAGGGAGGCATGCCGCCGCTGCGGTCGACCACCGCCGGCCCGGCGTTGTACGCGGCGAGCGCCAGCGGCAGCTCGTGGTAGCGCGTGATCAACGCCCGCAGGTGGGCGCAGCCGACCCTCAGGTTGGCCCGGACGCTGTGCGGATCGGCGATCCCGCCGTCGATCCACACCGCCGGCATGAGTTGCATCAGACCGCGCGCCCCGACGCGCGAGACCGCCCAGCGGTTGTAGCGCGACTCGGCCTCGACCACCGCCGCGACCAGCCAGGGGTGCAGGTCGGCCTTACGGCTGGCCGCGACGATCTCGCGGCGGTACGGCGTCGCCTCCGGAAGAGCCTGCTCGGCGAACTCCGGCAAGCACTGCGGCGGCGGCACCGGTACCGGAGCCGGCTCGACCGCGTCCTCGATCACGCTCTCGAGCCGGGTCAGCGGCGCCACCAGCACGCCGCCGCTCTTCAGCTCGAGCCGGATGCGCTCGCCCTCGACGAGCCTCGCGCCGGTGACCGCGAGCACCCGCCCGTCGCTGAACACGGCCAGGTACTGCGCCTCCGCCTCCCTGCTCCCGGTCGCAACCAGCGTGCACGCCAGGAGAGCGCCCGCCGCACCCCGCGGGAGCCGCCGCAGGCGGTGTTCCCGGTCCCCCGTCCCCGGTCCCAGGTCCCCGTTCCTCATCATGCTCTCGGGTGCTTCGCGTCGTAGAGCTGGCGAAGCCTTTCCCTGGTGATGTGGGTGTAGATCTCGGTCGTCGAGATGTCGGCGTGCCCGAGCATCGCCTGGACGGCGCGCAGGTCGGCGCCGTGCTCCAGCAGGTGTGTCGCGAACGAGTGACGGAGCACGTGCGGCGAGAGCTGGGTGGTGATCCCCGCTTTGCGCCCGTACCCCTTGATCATCAGCCAGAAGCGCTGCCGCGTCATCCCCTCGCCGCGGATGCTCAGGAACAACGCCTCGGCGCGCTTGGTGTCGAGCTTCGGGCGCACCTGCTCCAGGTAGCGCGCCAGCCACTCCCGGGCCTCGCGGCCGACCGGCACGATCCGCTCCTTGCTCCCCTTCCCCCAGACCCGGACGAACCCGGGATCGAGGTGCAGGTGCGACGCCTTCAGCGAGACCAACTCGGAGACGCGCACCCCGGAGGCGTACATCGTCTCGATCATCGCGCGATCGCGCACGCCGAGCGCCGTCGTCGTGTCCGGCGCCGCGAGCAGCGCCTCGATCTCGGCCGCGACGAGGAAATGCGGCAGCGCGCGCATCAGCTTCGGCGTCTCGAGCTCGAGCGTCGGGTCCTGCGTGGTCCCGCCGCGCTCCAGCAGATAGCGGAACAGCCCGCGCAGTGCCGCCAGCGCGCGCGCCGCCGAGCGCGCCGACAGCCCCTGCCCGCGCAGTGCCGAGATGTAGCGCCGCAGGTCGGCCCGCTCGCACTGCCGCGGCCGCAGGCCCTCGCGGGCGAGCCAGACGCCGAACCGGCTGAGATCGGACCGATAGGCCGCCAGCGTGTGCCCCGCGAGGCCGCGCTCGACGAGCAGCGCTGCCAGGTAGTCCGGCAGCACGCGGGTGAAGAACTCGGTGTCGGGCTGCTCCCTCGTCACCGCGTCATGGTAACCCGACGCGCTCGGCGATGCCGCTCGAGCTCTCGGGGAGCACGACACGGACGGTCAGAGGACCGGATCGGAAGGTCCCCAGCAGCCGGCCGCGTGCCGTGAGGTAGTCGCTGAGAGCCGACTCGAGCGCCTCTTCGAATGGCGCTCCCCGCGTTACGAGGAGGGTCCGGCCCGTGTGTATGGGCATCTGCTGCAACACCACCGCGAGTCGTTCCCCGGTGCCTGCGCCGTTCGTGGCATCATCGCGGAACTCGCGAGTGGGCAGTCCGGAGTGGTCGTAGTACTCCCACACGGTTGCGGCGCTCGAGTCCGGGAGGCACACAGCGTCTCCTGGCATGGCGACGGCGTTTCCCCACGCGACCGCGGCCCGCCAGTCCTCGCGCTGCGGCTCCACGAAGTAAAAAGCCACGCGCACGGTCAACCCGGCCAGGACGAACGCAGCGACCGCGACGCCGGTGACCCGAGAGCGGTACAGGAGCTGCGCGAGGCCGATGGCCAGCACGAGATAGAGGACGGGGGCGAGGGGCAGGAAGTACCGAACGGCCCACAACGGTGTCACGGCGTGGGCGAAGACGAACAGGCCGACGCACGGCAGTGCGAACCAAACCGCAAGCAGTCTTCCTCGCCTCAGTCCCGGCTCACGGCCGGGTGCGAAAGCCGCGAGCGCGAGCAGGATGAGACAGCAAACGCCCAGCCCCTTGAACAGCGCCGTCACGGCACTGGCGTGCGCCAGGAACCCGATCGGCGCCACCAGTAACTTCGCGGGGAGGTAGGCCAGCTCCGCAAGGGGCGGCGGCAGGAACGAAGGGTGAAACGACGCGAACCGGGTGAGGCCGCTATCGGTGGCCGGCATGAGCGGGGCAACGGCGAGGAGGACCGCCAGCCCTCCGCCGGAGAGTCTCGCCAGGTCACGCCGCTCGCGGCGCAGGCGCCACGCGGCATAACCGCCGGCCGGCAGCACGAGAAGGACGGTCGCTGGAGAGGTCGCGAAAGCCAAGGCCGCGAGGGCGAGATATCCGACGAGGCTTGGCAGATCGCGCTTGTCGAGCCAGCGCAGGAGAGCGAATACCGCGGCGAGCGAGAGGAAGGCCGCCAGCGCGTACATGCGCACTTCCTGCGCATGGTCCAACTCCTGTACCGAGAGCGCCATGAGCGACGCTGCCAGGACCGCCACTCGCGTCCCCGAGACGCGGCGCGCGAGGCGGTATAGCAGCATCACGGCGGCGGCGCTGCACAGCGCCGACGGTGCCCGCAGCCACGCCTCCCCGCTGCCGAGCGGCGCCCACAGGCGCAGCACGAGGTAATACAACGGGCGGTAGCTGGCGTTTGGGGATAGCTCCAGCGCATCGCGGAGGCTGGCGCCTTCGTCGACCCACAGGCTTGGCGCACCGAGACGGTAGAAGCGGAGCGAGACGGCGAGCGCGAACAGGAGAACCGGCCACACCCACGTTCTCGCGGCCACGCCGAAGGGAAAGGGCCGGGCCACGGCCCGGCGGGCTCCCTCTGCCCTGACGAACGCGCGGCCATCGAGGGGCGCCTGGCCCGGCGGCTTCATGACGCTCTATTCTAGTGGGCCCCGGGTGCCTGTCTGTTAGGCTGATTGCTGTGGGTGGCCCTGAGGCGTCCGCGCGCCGCCGTCGCTTGTTGACCGGGTTGGCGCTGGGTGGAGCGTTCGGTGCGCTGGCGCTGGCGATAGTGTGGCAGGTGCCGCCGCTGCGGCACACGGCGGGCAAGCTCGCACGGCGCGCACACCTGCGGCCGCCGGATCCGCGAGCGACCCGCAAGCCGCCGCTCGCCGCCGACCGATTCGACGCGCGCAGTCTCGCCGTCGATGCCCTCCGAGGCCGCGTGCGCCGGGGTGACTGGACCGGCGCCGCCGAGCTCAACGCTACTTTGGCGCAGGAGGCGTTCGTCCGCGCCGACCGTGTCGTCCGGGCCTGGCTCGGGCACCGCTCGCCGAAGCTCGGCCTCCTGCCCCGCCGGCAAAGCCCCGGCACGAAGGACTACGTTTGGAACTACAGAGATTGCGCGGCCGACTGCTATCCCCATCTCGTCATCACGGCCTTCCTGTTGGATCCGGAATTGTTACCCGCCCTGCGCACCATGCTGGCGACGGAGCGGAGCCTGAGCCCCGGATTGCCGCGGTCGTTCGACCTCGACACCGGTGAGGCACTCTCCGAAGACGTCGATGAACGGATCTTCGGCGCCGTCGAGTACGCCAAGGACGGATTGCTCCCGATCGCAGAGCGGATCGGTGCGCCCGAGTGGGGTAGCCGTCTGGACGACGTCGTGGCGCAGGTGTTGGCCAACTCGGCCGTCCCCTCGGCATTCGGTGTGTTGCCGTCGGCAGGCACCGAGAAGAATGGCGAGATGCTGCAGGTGCTGGCGCGCCTCTCCCAGCGTTCGCGGCGACCCGACTACCTGGAGGCGGGCCGGCGGCTTGCCGACGCGTACTGCCAGGAGGTCCTGCCGGGCAATGGCGGCCTGCCCGCGCAGGTCTGGGACTTCGGGCGCCACCGTGCCGTCACCACGAGCTGCGAGCTGAGCGACCACGGCAACGAGGCGATTTCCGGCCTGGTCGAATGGGTCATCGCCGAGCTCGCGGCACCGGCAAGCCAGGCCGACCGCTACCGCCCGGCCGTCGAGCGAATGCTTTCCGGCCTGCTCGAGCGCGGCCGCGGGCCGGACGGCATGTGGTTGCGGGTCGTCGACCCGAACACGCTCGCGCCGGTGGATCCGGTCGACGCCGGCGTGCCGAACGACAACTGGGGCTACGTTTCCAACGCCTTTGTGGCCTACGCTCTCACGCTGCCTGTCGGCAACCCGCTCCGTGAGCGCTATCTCGCCGCAGCGCGGCAAACCCTCCGCGCCGTCACGAGCTATCGTTCCGCCCGCTGGGAGTGGGGCGAGTTCGACGGCTACGCCGACACCCTCGAGAGCGCGCTCTACCTGCTCGAGTTCTTCGACGACCCCGAGGCGGGCTACTGGGTCGACGACGAGATCGGCGTGATGTTCGCCTACCAGCAGGCGGATGGCTTCGTGGGCCGAACCTATCTCGACGGCAACTTCGTCCGCACCGCCATGCTCTACGGCCTGTTCAGGACTGCCGGCATCGTACCCGAGCCGTGGCGGCCAACCCTGCGGCTGGGCGCATACCGCGCGCCTGACGGCCTCTATGTCCACGTCGAGAGCAGCACGGCGTGGCAGGGCAGCCTGCGCTTCGATGCCCCCCGCCACAGCCGAGCTGATGCACCTCGGGATGAACTACCCGCGGCTCAACGCGTGGCCGGAGTGGTTCGTCGCCGAGCCGGGCAGGCGTTACGAGGTTACCGATCTCGACACCGGCCAGACGCGCACCGTCGCGGCCGTCGAGCTTCGCTCCGGCTTGCCTCTGGCGTTCTCGCCGTCGGGGGTGGCCCGCCTGCGCATCCGTACTCTTTGACGAGCGCCTCCAGAGCAACCAATCGAGACCAAAGGCAGGCCCTCCGGCCGGTCTCAGGTAGCGGCGATCCTAGACACCGGTGAGCGCCGCCACGAATGCCTCCGGTTGCAGCGTCACCGCCTGCGCGAAACCGGCGACGACCCGGACCGAGACAGGTCGGATCGCGAACAGCGAGAAGTCCGGCAGGTCGAACATCCGGGCGGCCTGCGGGAATCGCGAAAGGTACGCGTCTCGCGCCGCACCGTAGACCGGGTCGGTGGTCGCGATCGCTGACGAACGCGGTCTCCGCCTCCTCGGGGGACCGGTCAGGGAGCTGGTTGTTGGCGTCGCGAAAGGTGAGCCGCCGGTCGTGCGAGCCGTCGAGGCAGGCAGTGACGCCGATGGCAAAGACGTCCCCTCGCCCGCCGGTGGGCGCGATGATCATGATGACGTGGTAGCCTCGCTTGGCAGGCGCCGGATGTTGAGAACGAACGTGTCTCGATTGGCTCGCGCCGCGGTGGCCGCCGGCCTCGCCCTCGCCTCTCTGCAGGCCAGCGCAGCGCCGGCCGGGCGGATACGACGAGTGCTGCGGCCGGCGATCAAGCAGCTCGGCCGCGACTCGGTCGCGGTGCTGATCGGCGACCTGCCGCCGCCGGGGTCCGGGGGCTGGACCAAGACGCTGAAGGACCGCATCGTGGTGGCCGCCGCGGCCGGCGCCGACACCATCGTGCTGGTGTGCGACACGAGGAACGTCGAGGGCTCGTTCGACACGCTCGATGCGCTCCTGCGTCTGGCCAACGAGCGCGGCCTCGGCGTCATGCCCCGGCTGATCGTCGACTCGACGGCGTTCACCGAGCGGGTGCCGGTGGTGCAGCCGTTCGCGGAGCTCCTGCCCGCCTACGCCAACGGCGGGCAGCTCGCCGGAGCGCTCGACCTGCTCGCCGGCGTGATCACCCACCTCGAGACGTTCCCCAACATCGTCGCCTACCAGGTCGAGTGGGGACATTTCGGCGAGTCGTGGGTCAACGCCCCGTTCTGGGACTCGCCGTCGAGCACGGCCGCCTTCCTCGACTTCCTGCACCCCCTGTCGCCCGCCTTCTCCGGTTTCACCGCGGCCAACGTGGCCGAGTGGGCACTCGGCGGCGTCATCGCGCCGGGCACCTGCTGGCCCTCCGGAGACCAGCGCCTGAACGCGGCGGCGGTGGCCGAGTTCCACTGGTATCAGCGCTGGCGGTACGACACGACGCGGTCGGTGACCTGGGCGCTGCGCGGCAAGGCGCAGTCGCTCACCGCCAAGCCGATCGCCGGGTTCTCCTACGTCGTCGGCGGCCCGGACGGAGTCATCGGCCACGCCTACAGCGCCGGCCAGCACCTCGATGCGGCGTTCTCGGACTGGACCCCGATGCCGCGGACGGCGCACCAGGACTTCATCCGCGACGCCGGGTTCACGGGCCTGCACCTCGTCGAGCTCGACTTCGACACGCCGTACTACGAGCTGGCGCGCGCGGGCGAGGCGGTCGCGGGGCTGGCGGCGCGCGGCATCGTTCCCGTGATCTTCTACCCGCACTGGAGCAGCGCCCTCAGCGACGCCGACATCCCTGGCCTGGTGGCGCTCGTCAAGGCGCACCCGCCGCTCGCCTCCCCGCCCCCGGCTGACGTACTGGTGGTGCTCGGCAACCAGGCGGTCGGAGTCGCCAGCCTGACCGACACCGGCGTTCTGCCCGAGGGCGGCTGGGCAATCACCGGCAACGACCCACCGGGAATCATCCCGCTGCTGCTCGGCTGGGGGATCTCGGTCGATCTCGCCAGCCCGGACGTCTACACGTCGACCCTCGGCGATCGCTACCGGGCGGTGGTGCTCGCGTCCCCGCTCGACGCGCCGGACAGCGTCCTGCAGCAGCAGATCGGCGCGACGACGGCGCCGGTGCTCGTCGCTCATCCATCGTTCCTGATCGGCGCACCCACGATTTCGGCCCCCACCGTTGTGACCGGCGCCTACTGCTCCGGCTGGAACACCGCCTTGCTTGGCGGACGGCCGATCGGGTTCCAGGTTTGGGGGATCGAGGCTGGGGGAGGCCCGGCGCCGGCGGTGCGCTTCATCGGATCGCTGGCGGGGATCGCGACGATCCCGGCCTACCTGCCGAACCGCCGCGTCTTTTCGTACTACCAGGGCGACCTCGACGAGGTGATGGCCGTCGCCGACTTTCCG
The DNA here is from genome assembly GCA_963725705.1 of uncultured Acidobacteriota bacterium. Classification (GTDB taxonomy): domain Bacteria; phylum Acidobacteriota; class Thermoanaerobaculia; order Thermoanaerobaculales; family Thermoanaerobaculaceae; genus CAVRZJ01. The sequence continues at coordinate 8,494 of CAVRZJ010000009.1, forward strand.
TCCGCCAGCCACCCCGTCATCGGCAGGATCGCCAACACCTACCTGTTCGGCCTGGTCGCCAACGTGGCCGACGGAGCGCAGCGCGCGGCGTGCCAGCAGGCCCTCGCAGGGGTGCTCACCGCGATGGGAGTCGCTCCGTCTCATTGACACGGCTCGACTTCTAGATCAAGATGGAGCCACCGATGCATCGTGCTCGCGGTTCCAGTCGTACCAATGATCGCGTTCCCGGTCGGCCGGGCAGGGTGGGCGCGCCGCGCGGGGAAGGCTGTGCATGGCGCTCGACCTGCTCCTGACCGTCGCCCTGGCCGTGACCCGTACCCTCGCGCCGGCGCCGGCAGCAGGTGCCCGGCCCCTTGACGCCGTGTGGCGGGGCGAGCTGCGTGGACACCCGAGCGTCCTCGTGCTGCGCGAGCGCGGCGACGGCCGTCTGATCGGCGATTTTCCGAGCGACCCGGCGACCTGGGTGAACGGCGGCCGGCGCGACGGCCGGCACATCCGCATCGACCTGGCCGGCGGCGCCGGAACGGATGCCTGGACCGGCACGTTCACCGGCAACCTGGGAGGGTCGAGCATCGCGGGGACGGTGATCTACAGCGATCTCGGCGCTCAGGCGCTGCGCTTCAGGAGGTCCGCGAGTCCGTCGCTGATCGAGCACTGGCTGATCTTCGACGCCGCCGAGGAGCGGGGCTACCGTGCCCCGCGGATCCTGAACGCGGCCGGCGTCTTCGTGCTGGGGGGCTTCGGACAGGCGGAAGGGTGCGGCTTCCTCGGTTGCGCCGGCGCCATCGGCTCGTGGAGCATCGCCGGGTTCGATCACACCATCGGCGTTGCCGCGGAGGGCGATTGCCCCACGCCGGCGAGCCTCATCGGCGTGTGGGACCCGAGCGCGCTTCTCGTCCAGGGAAGCTGGTCGCGGAGCGCGCTCGCGTGCCGGCCGGGAGCGACCGGTGCCTTCATGGGCGGCAAGGAGGGTCTCGCTTCCCTGACCGACCTCGGTGACGCGCTTTCCCTCCTGCGCGATTGCGCGGACGCGGTCGAGGCCAAGTCGCCGCTTGCCGCAGACGCTTTCGCGGCGTCGTATCTCAACGACGGCACGACCCGCGCGGACTGGCAAACCGCTCTCGGCAACCTCTACGCCGCCTTCGACGACCTCGATGCCGCCGTCACCGAGGTGCGTCAGGTCGTGACGGCGAACGACGCCGATGTCAACCCGCGCGTGGAGCTGCCGCCGCGCCTGGAGTGGAGCTTGACCGTGACCGGCATCCCGCACGGGGGAGGCGGCCGGACGACGGCGCTCGCGCGCCAGGCCGCACTGCTCGGCAACCAGGATCTTTTCTGGATCGCCCGCGAGGGCGGCGCGATGAAGTTCGTCGGCAACGGCGCCAGCGAGCCGTTTCTGCTCGAGCTGCCCATCGCGGCCGGCGATCAGGCCTATGCGGCCTTCGGGATCTGGCCGTACGGGTTGCACGGCGGCGGTCACCCGGAAGGACACCCGGGGTTCGACGTGGAGTTTACGGCCGGGGCACAGGTGCGTGCGTGCGCCGGCGGCACCGTCGACCAGATCGCGGACAACGGGGAGTTCCCCGGGCAGTCGGACCTCCGCGTGCGGCACCGGCCGGGCTATGACACGCGGTACGGCCACGTCGGCGCGCTTGCCGTCGGTATCTCGGCGGGGGCGAGCGTCACGGCGGGCCGGCCACTCGGAGCGGCGGGCGACACCGGTGATGGAGTGAGCCACCATTACATCACTCATTGGCAGGTCGACAGGGGGGTCGACAGCGTCTGCCCCCTCGAGTTCCTGTCGCCGGCCGCCGCGGCGCTGTTCGACACGATCTGGGCCAACGCCGCCTACAACGAGGAGCTGACTGAGCCGTTCCCGTGCAATCCCCTCGCCGTCAGCTTCCCGCTCACCCGCACGTGGACGCGCACGAGCGGACCGCTCGCTCAGCGAATCGATTTCGTCCGCCTCGATCCTCACACGCAGGACTATCGGTACGTCCTCCGCAACGCCGCCGGCACTCAGGTCGATGCCGGGACGGTGAGCTCGCTTCAGACCAACCGTGGACCCGCCGGGGGACTCATCGACCTGCACTCCGACGGCGGCGCCGTTCGCCTGGGCCGTTACCGGATCATCGGCGCCCAGATGCTCATCACCTGGGCCGCCGCACGCCCCGCCGATCTCGCCGCCGCGACGGCATACACCACGGCAACCAACCCGTAGACCGCGGCGGCGAGGCCCGCCGACCGGCGGCGTAGTTTCTACCTGAGTCGCGACGTTGCTCCCCGGTACAAAGTACGCTGTCCCGCACCGCACCGGGAGGCTAGATTCGTAGGCAGCCGAGAACGTGGGCGCACTGCGTCAATCGTGAGGTCCTGCTGATTGGCCGGGACGGTGGACGACTGCGACGATCATAGAGGAGGTTGCGATGCTCCGGAGCATGAAGGATCTCTACGGGTTCACGATCGGCGCCAGCGATGGCGACGTCGGCACGGTCACAGAGTGTTACTTCGACGATGTGAGCTTCACGGTGCGCTACGTCGTCGTCGACACGGGGGGGTGGCTTTCGGAACGCAAGGTGCTCCTTTCGCCGATCGCCCTCCGCGCGATGGACTGGGAGCACAAACGCATCACTGCCGCGCTGACGAAGGTCCAGGTCGAGAAGAGCCCGGATATCGACACGGAAAAGCCGGTCTCCAGGCAGCACGAGGTCGCCTACCATGGCTACTACGGCTACACCCCGTACTGGGAGGGGTCGTATCTCTGGGGCGCGTACCCCTATCCCTATCTCGAGTCCGTGCCGGCCTTGAGTGCCACGGATCTCGAGCGCGAGCGGCGCTGGAACTGGGAAGCCAACAAGTGGAACGACCCGCACCTGCGGAGCTCGCGCGACGTGATCGGCTACCACATTCAGGCCTCGGACGGCGACATCGGCCACGTGGAGGACTTTCTCGTGGACGAGCTCTCCTGGTCGATCCGCTACATGCTCGTGGACACGACCAACTGGTGGGCCGGCAAGAAGGTGCTGGTGGCGCCCGCCTGGATCGAGCGGGTGGACTGGGACCAGTCGAAGGTGCACGTGCACCTCGTGCGCGAGCAGGTTCAGACCAGTCCCGAGTACGATCCGGCGCGGCCCATCGAGCGCGCGTACGAGGCGCAGTTGTACGGCCACTACGCCCGGCCGCACTACTGGGACGAGCCGCCTGAGAAGGACGTCTGAGTGTTCCCGCCCGGCCTGACGGGCCGGGTGTGCCCGACGGTATCGAGGTGCATCGTTTCTGCTGACGACCGAGGTGACCGATGACGCATCAACACGAAGTCGCAACCGTGGTCAAGAAGGAGTTGCGCCGCAGAGGCTTCAGACGGTTTCTCGTCAGAGTCGGCCTGCTCTTCGGGCTCGTCCTGGGCGGACTCGGCGGCGCGGCCGTCCCGACCCAGTCGACGTACACCGATGCCCTCCACCGCCAGGCCGGGATCGAGCAGTACGCGGCCGATGCCATCCTCGACAAGTACACGAACATCCTCTCGTACTTCGAGGGCGGGAAGGAGGCGGCCTTCCTGCGGGCCGAGCAGATCGACCCGCGAATCAAGGAGCTCTACCGGGAGCACCGGCGGCAGGCGACCGACCTCGACGCGGAAGCAACAGCCCTCACCGGCGGCGGCCGGAGCCTGCCGGTCAGCATCGTCACCCACCCCGGGCTCGCCATCCAGGCGGGGACCGAGGGTCTCGGCAAGCCCGACCTCCTGCACACTCAGGTCTACAAGCAGGCGGGCGCCGGGGCACTCGCCGGCGCGCTCGTCGGTTGGGGTCTCGCCGCGCTGGCCACGAGGAGTCGGGAGAAAAGGCGGGTCCGTTCCTGAGCGGATCGATGGCATTCACATTCGCGCTCGTCGCGTCGTCCCCGGCGGCGCTCGGCCCGGGCGGCGCTGGCGTGGAGGGAGCGTGAGCATCCTCTGGCGCTACCTCCGGCCGCACCGCGGGCTCGTCGCGTTCACTCTGCTGCTCGCCGGCGCTCGCGGAGGTCCTGGCACTCGTCGACCCGCTGATCTTCGGGAAGATCATCGACGAGTACGTGCTCAATCCCGGGGGGCGCCCGGAGGCGGACCTCGTCCGCGGGGCGCTCGGCTGGCTGGCCGTGGCCGCGGCCGTGGCGCTCGCCGCCCGCGCCGCGTCCACCTTCCAGGACTACGTGCTGCAGCTCGTCGTCAGCAAGTTCGGGATGGAGATGTTCAACGACGGCCTCAAGCAGACGCTGCGGCTGCCGTTCGTGGAGCTCGAGGAGCGCAGCAGCGGCGAGACGATGGGGCTGCTGCAGAAGGTGCGCACCGACACGGAGCGCTTCGTCAACGCGGCCGTGAGCATCCTCTACTCGTCTTTCGTGGGGATCGGCTTCGTCGTCTGGTACGGCGTGACCAAGAACTGGCTGCTGATCCCGGTGTTCGGGATCGGCGTTGTGGTCCTGGGCGGGCTCACGGGGCTGCTCAGCCAGAAGATCAAGGCCGTGCAGCGGTCGATCGTACGCGAGACCGCGCGCCTGTCCGGCACGATCACGGAGTCGCTCCGCAACATCGAGCTCGTCAAGAGCCTGGGGCTCACCTGGGCCGAGATTCGTCGGCTGCAGGGCTACACCCGGCGGATCTTCGACCTCGAGATGGAGAAGGTCCGGAAGGCCCGCGGTCTCTCGTTCATCCAGGGCACCCTCATCAACATCCTCCGGCAGTCGATCCTGTTCACCCTGCTGTGGCTCATCTTTCGCAAGGTCCTCTCGGCCGGCGAGCTGATCTCGTTCCAGCTCATCCTCAACACGATCCTCGGCCCGCTGCAACAGCTCGGGAAGGTCATCCTGAACTACCGCGAGGCCGAGGCTTCGTTGCAGCTGTTCGACCGGCTCATGCAGACGCCGATCGAGAAGCGGCCGGACGAGCCCGTCGAGATCGGCGAGATCGAGCGGCTGCGGTTCGACGACGTGGTCTTCCGCTACCGGGGGGCGGCCGAGAACGCGATCGACCACGTCTCCTTCGAGGCGCGGCTCGGCGACACCATCGCCTTCGCCGGCCCGTCGGGCTGCGGCAAGTCGACGCTGGTGAAGCTGCTGGTCGGGCTCTACGCCCCGAGCAGCGGGGTCGTCTCCGTGGACGGGATCCCGATCAACGAGCTGCGCTACAACCGCGTCCGCCGGCAGATCGGCTTCGTCACGCAGGACACGCAGCTGTTCTCGGGCACGATCCGGGAGAACCTGCAACTCGTGAAGCCGGAGGCCACCGACGAGGAGATGCTCGACGTGCTGCGCCGCGCCTCGGCGGGCCCGCTGCTGGAGCGGTCGGGCCAGGGGCTCGACACGCGCCTGGGAGAGAGCGGTCTCCGGGTCTCGGGCGGGGAGCGGCAGCGCCTGTCCATCGCCCGCGCGCTGCTGCGCGCGCCGCGGTTGTTCATCTTCGACGAGGCGACCTCGGCGCTGGACTCGATCACGGAGCAGGAGATCACGGCCGCCGTGCGCGAGGTGTCGCGCAGCCGGCAGCACATGGTGATCCTGATTGCGCACCGGCTGAGCACGATCGCGCACGCCGACACGATCTACGTGCTCGAGCGGGGTCGCGTCGTCGAGACCGGCAGCCACGACGCGCTGGTCGAGGCCCGGGGGCTGTACTACGCCATGTGGCGGCAACAAGTCGGCGAGCGCGAGCCGCGGCTCGTCCAGCCGGCGCCGGAACCTGCGGAAGTGGCGTCTTGAGGCAGTGCTGATGGAGTCGGCACGAAGTCCGCTTCGGTTGATTCAGAGAAGAAGGGGCTGCTCCCGCCACTGTGGGAGCGCAAGCCCGGCCAGAGGGAGGCCAGACGATGACTAGCATCCGCACCATGCGCCGCGCCAGGTTCGGCAGGCTCGAGGTTGGCGTTCTCTTGATTTTCGCCGTTGCGGGCACCGCGTGCCTGAGCGGCAAGTACACCACGTCGCGCGACAAGACCGCGAAGGGAGCCGGGATCGGCGCTGTCGCAGGGGCAGTCGTCGGGGCGGTGGTCGGCGAAGGGCACGCCGACAAGATCCTCGCCGGCGCCGCGATCGGCGCCGGCATCGGTGCCGGCGTCGGATCGTACATGGACGCGCAGGAGGAGAAGCTGGCGCGCATCCCCGGCACGACGGTGGAGCGCGTCGGGTCGGACATGCTGCTCGTCCGGTTCTCGTCCGACGTCCTGTTCGACACCGATTCAGCCGTCCTCGTCGCCGATTCGCGCGCCACGCTCGACCAGGTGGCGGGCGTGCTCAAGGACTTCCCGAAGACCGCCGTCGTCGTCGAGGGGTTCACGGACTCGACCGGATCCAACGAGCACAACCAGGCGCTCTCGGAACGCCGCGCTGGCGCGGTGTCGACCTACTTCGTCGACGGCGGCGTCAACGCCGGTCGCATGACCGCGCTCGGCTACGGCGAGGACCACCCGGTCGCCGACAACGACACCGAATCGGGCCGGCGGCAAAACCGGCGCGTGGCGGTCTTGATCAAGGGCAAGGCCAAGTAGCGGCCGCTCGTCGCGCGGCTTCCCACGTCGGCCAGGAAAGGCGGAGTGCAATGCCCTTCTTTGGAACGTCCGGAAGTGCCGTGACTCTCGTGATCCTCACGGGAGTTGCTGCCGGATTCCTTGGCGGTTGCTCCTCTCCACAGAAGAAGCAGCTCGAACCGATTCGAGAAGCTCGCATGTCCCCGTCGCCGGGGGGCCCCGTCGCTCCGCACGCCACGACGGCGAATACCATCGTTCGAGTGACAGCGCCGGGACCCGGCGCGACGATCACGAGTCCGTTGACGGTGGCAGGCGAAGCGCGGACGTTTGAAGCCAATGTCCAGATCCGCATTCGGGACGGGAACGGCGTCGAGCTCGCGCGTGCGTTCACGACGGCGTCGACGCCGGATATGGGGGTCTTCGGATCGTTCTCCGCCCCGGTGCGATACCCGGAACCCGGCACGGTGCAGGGTTTCGTCGAGGTCTTCGAGTCCTCGGCAAAGGACGGGTCTGAGATCAACCTGATTCGCATCCCGGTGGTCTTTGGGGCGCAGGAATGGACCTCGGTACGACTTTTCTTCTCGCCGCGGACGGTCGGCACCGATTGCAGCGAGACGGTCGCCGTCACGCGGCGCATCCCGAAGACGCCGGCGATCGGGCGCGCAGCGTTGGAAGAGCTCCTTGCAGGTCCATCAGCTCAGGAGCGTAAGAACCTCGGCGTCTCAACGAGTATCCCTGTGGGCGCCACCGTGCGGTCATTCGCTATTCGCGACAGTGTCGCCTACGTGGATTTCGACCGAGCCATCGAAGCCGGCGGGTCGTGCCGCGTGACCGCGATCCGTGCCAACGTCACGCAAACGCTCCTGCAATTCCCGACTATCCGGAGTGTGGTGATCTCGGTGGAAGGAAGCGTGGAGGAGGCGTTACAGCCTTAGAGCCTGTCCCCGTCGCAAGGGAGATCCGCCGTTCCAGCCCACACCACCTCACATCGCTTGCGGCAGATTCGAGGGCGCCGTGCGTCGGACCTGCGGCCTCGCTCACTTCCGATCGATTTGGATGTTCTCCTTGGTGCCGCTGCTGGACACCGCGACCATGATGCCGAGGCCGATCGCGATCACGACTCCGATCACGGTCCATGTCGCTCCGATGCTGGCCAGGACACCCAGCTTCCACAGCGCGGCGAGAAGGCCGACAATCACGATGACGTACCCGAGAAGGTACATTCCCGTCCATTTCATGCGAAGCCTCCCGCCTCACGCTGAGGAAGACCGTTATGGTGCGCTGGCCGCGGCTGCCAGCAGTTGACGCCGCGAGGGCGCCCGCACCTCCGCGAGATCCGCATCCCGCCGACGTGGGGTAGATGTCGAGTGATCACTGAGTTTAGTCTAGCACTGGGAAGGCGGCATGCCGCCCGTCCGGGGACGGGGCCGGACCGTTTCGGCGAATGCCCGGTGCTATTCTCAAGCGACGAGCCGCCGGGAACGGAGATCCGGGGCGCCGACGGACGCGGTGGAATGGCGGAGGTGATCGACATGCCCGACGAGAAGTACGTCTTCAAGGCCAGCCGCCTGACTCACGGCAACTTCTGGTTCCCCGTCCGGATCGAGATCACCCGGGAGCGGGTCGTCCGCGTCAAGCCGCGCCTGATCGGCGCCAACGAGGAGAGCATTCCGATCTCGAAGGTGGCATCGGTCAACATCGCGACCGGCCTCATCTGGTCCGACATCCGTATCGACTCGAGCGGCGGATCCAACCCGATCCTCAGCCACGGCCACCGCAAGGCCGATGCGCGCCGAATCCGTGACCTGATCGAGAGCTTCCAGAAGGGAACGTAGCGACCGATCCTGCTCGTCCGTTCTGAGCGCTTGTGAAGAAATCACAAGCTCTCAGCGTGCCTCGCCTTCCTCGGCGAGGCGCGAGGGTGAGGTGAAGCCCGCGAACTTGCTTCGCGGGCGAGGGGAGGGCGAAGGCCCTCCCCTGACGAGATAGTCAGAGCTTGTGAACGGTTTCTTCACAAGCTCTGAGCGCTCAGCTCGCGGGCGCGTCGGGCGGCAGGGGCACGTCCATGCGCGCCATCAGGCTCAGGATGCGGCGGTCGTTCTGGTCGAGGCGCTTGAGGATCTCCTCGACGCGCGTCGCCAGTCCCGCCACTGCCGGGTCCTGCCGGAGCGCCTCGACGCGGTGGATCGCATCGAGGATGAGCCGGTCCTGGTGGGCGAGGTGCTTCATGATCACCCCGATCTCCTCCTCGGCCTTCTGGTTCACCTCGTAGTCGCCCTTCGCCATCAGCCGGTCCTTCTCGTTCTGGCG
>CAVRZJ010000010.1:0-6954 GCA_963725705.1 uncultured Acidobacteriota bacterium
TCGCTGATCGAGTGACCCGGCGAAGGGACATGCCGACACGAACGCACCGTCGACGGCCGGGCTGCCGAAGGCTCCGAATCGCGACTTGCCGCGAGTCGCGCGGCGGGGCCCCGACGGCGCCGCTGCCCGGCGGCGCGCCGGCGTCCCCGGCGCGCCGAGCTGCACGACCACGTCCGCCAGGATCGATTGCACTCCAGCCCCCACCGAGGTCGTGCTGCTCACGACTCCGCTCGCGGCGTGGAAGCGCAGCCTGAAGCTGGCGTGCGGCGACCCCTGGTTCGTCTCGTTGTCCGCCCAGAACAATAGGTACCCGTTGATCCGCAGAGACTCGCTGCCCGCGGCGATGTCGGCGCCGGCGACCACCCGGTTGGCGGTGCCCGCGGTCGCCGTGGTCGTGACCTCCCAGCCGGAGGTTGCCGTCCTCGTGGTCGCCGAAACGGCTCTTCATCATCGTCTTGTCGGGCTACTCGATCGCGATGTAGAGCGCCCAGAGGACGTCGTTGACGTACACACGGACGTGAACGGCACGCATCGCCGCGATGTACTTCGAGGCAAAGTCGAGGTTCAGCTTCTCGCGCAGTAAATCGGGTTGCAGGTCGGCGCTGTTGAGGTTGAGCTTCTTCAGCCCCATGAACGTCAGGGTGTCGTCGAACTCGTTGAAGTCGATCCTGAACGACTTCTTGACGCCGTTGCGCTGGAACGACGAGTTGCCCTTGAAGCGGATGCCGACCGGCGCCAGCATCGTGTCGCGGTACTTGAAGGTGCCCGAGAGGTAGGGGTCGTCGGGGTTGCCGGCGTGCGCCTGATAGAGCGTGTTGTACCAGTTGGCGTCGGTGAAGTAGAGACGCACCTCGTGCACTGTGCTGTCGTCGAAGAAGGCGGCGGCCTGGTCGCCGATGCCGGCCGCCGCGGTGAGCAGGGCGACGCAGATGGTTGCGACGGTCCTCATCATGGTCGAGTCACTCCTCGTCTCCCCCCATCGGGAGGCAATCGGTCGGTGAGGTGCCGGATCGCGTGACGGCACCTGCTCACGCGGACCACGCATGGCCCGCGCCGGTCCGTTCGTACCGGTGCATATCGTCCGGCGTGGCCGGCCACACCGCCGGCGCGGCCGCGACGAGCGTGCCGTCGTCTCCCACAAGCGTCGTCAACAGGTCCGCGACGCGCCGGGCGATGACCCGCCGGTCGAACAGCTGTCCTGCCATGAGGCGACCGGCCCGTCCCATCGCGTCCCGCGTTTCCGGCGACGACAGCAACGTCCGCAGCGACGTCTCCCACTCGGCGGGAGTGGTGGCCAGGAACCCCGTGTGGCCGTGATCGACGACGCGCGAGTTGGCGCCGATCGGCGAGGCGACGCACGGCAGCGATGCCGCCATGTACTGCTTGAGCTTGAACGCGCCCTTGCCGCGCGACCACTCCTCGTCGGTCAGCGGCATCACGCCGACCCCCGCCGTGCGCAATGCCTCGACCTCGCAGTCCTGGCTCCACACCACGCGCTCGATCGGCACCTCCGGCCAGTCGGGGAAGCGCGACGACACCACCCGCAGCCGCAGGTCCGGATACTCGCGGGCGAGGCGCGCCAGGATCGGCCGGATCAGCTCAAGGTAGAACAGGTTGCCCGGCATCCCGATCCACACGACGGTGCGGCCGTCGCGCCCCGACGCTACTTCGCTCGGGTACGACTCCACGTCGACGGGCGTCTCCACCAGCTCGACGCGCGCCGCCCAGCGCGCCGACTCGCGGGCGACGGTGTCGTTGCCCGCGAGGACCATGTCGGCGACCTCGCAGGTGCTGGCGAAGCGCGCCCGCTCCCACCACGAGTAGCGCGGCTCGGCGCCGAACCGCTGCGGCCTGCGTACCCACACGGCGTCGTCGCAATCGAAGACGATGCGCCGCGCCAGGCGCCGCAGCAGCCACGACTCTGGCACCCCGATCTTGATCTTCGAGATGACGACGACGTCGGCCTCCGCGATGCGCCGGTCGCGCGCGGTGAAGCGACGGAGGTGCGGCTGTCCCTTGAGGTTGGCCACCGTGCACAGCCAGCCACGGGCGCGCAGCAGCTCGGCCACCGGCAGCAGCCGATGGCGGAACGAAGCGAGCTCCGGGCCGTACGAGAAGAATGCGGCACGCCGCTGTCGGTCCATGGTCGGCTACTTCCCTTCCGCCGCTCGGCCGAGTAGGCGTGACAGCGCGGAGAGTGCGCGCGGAAGTCCGTTCTCCACCGCCTCGCCGGCCACGCGCGTGGCGATACCCCAGTGGTGCACGGGGCTGGTCAGCAGGTCGACCGCGGCGTCAGCTATCTCCGCCGGGTCGAGCGGCGCTGCCGCCACCAGTCCGAGGCGGCGGCAGCGCTCCACCCGCCGGCGCTGGTCGCTGGCGACCGGGACGGCCACGCACACCCGCCGCATGGCGAGCGCTTGGACGAGCGTGGTGCCGCCGTTGACGACGACCACGTGAGCGCCGTGCATCAGGTCCATCAGCGCGGCGTTCGGGAGCGACGGGATCGTCCGCACGCCGGCAGCCTGCGGCACCGTGCCGGTGAAGCTCTGACCCAGCACCACCACGGCCTTGACGCGGGTCGCCGCTGTCACCTGGCGGGCCGCGGTCGCGAACGTCTCGACGGCAGCGGCGCCGCCGCCGGCGGTGAACAGCACGTACCGCTCGTCGCGCAAGCGGAGCCGGTCGAGCAGCTCGCCGCGCCGCTCCGGCGTCGAGGCGCTGAACACCGAGCCGAGGAACAGCGCCTCGAGGTGCGGGGCCAGCCGCAGCTTGAGGCGCTCGAGCGCCGAGAACGGACCGTCGATGAACGACGGGAAAGCGATCCAGTGGCTGTCGAGGAGGCGCAGCCACCGCAGGCGGAACGCCTTGCGCCGCTTGCCGGCGCGCCGGCTGATGAACACCGTGCGGGCCCCGACGGCGCGGGCGCACTCGAGCTGCGCCGTGCGGCCCGCGTTGTCGAACACCGCCACGTTGGGGCGCTCGCGGCGCAGCAGCTCGCACACCCGCTCCGTCTCGAACGTCGGCGACCGGTCGAGCAAGAACGTCTCGAACGGGACGCTCGCGAGGTACGGCGCCTGCCGGCTGAGCGCGAACGACACCCTGAGGTCGCTCCAGCGCGCCTGCGCCGCCTCGGCGATGATCCGGCACCGCATGTATTCGCCCGTGCCCACCGGACCAGAGACCGGCAGGAACATCACGTGGGCCCGGGCGCTCATGGCGCCCGCCTGTCGGCGCCACGTCTACCTGGGGATGGGTCCGCCGAACGGGGGTGTCTTGCGCGTGAGCTCCTGGATCCTGTCGAACACCGCGAGCTTGGCGAGCTGCTCGGGGGTGAGCAGCGCCTTGAGCACATCTCTGGAAGCATCGATAGCCGCCTTCATCTTGACCTCGAGACCACGCGCAGCGATCACCTTGGCGCCGATAGTCGCGGCGTCGGCGTTGCCCGCGTCGAGCGCCGCCCGGATCTCGTCCTGCAGCATGCGCGCCTGCGCAGCGAGCGCCGTCACGGTGGTCTCGGTGTCGGTACGGGCCTGCTTCCACGCCGCCTGCTGGGCATCGGTCAGCTCCAGGAGGGCGGTCAGCAGCGCGACATGATCGCCACCCGGACCCCCGAGGCCGCCTGGGGGCGGACCCCCAGGTGCGGCCCCGGGAGGCGGCGGCAGCAGCCCCCCGCCGGGGACGGGCTGGCCGAACGTCGCGGCAGCGGTCAGCAGGACCATCACACTGGTAAGTGCGATCACCCTTCTCATCGTCGTTCCCTCCTTCGAGCACAACCGATCACTTCGCCCGGCCTGACAGGCCGCTGCGGCGTCCGGTTCCGCCGAGCGACCCCGGTCGCCTCGGCGGTCCCTTGCGGGCCGTCGGCGCTTGCCACGCAGCCAAGCTAAGGGGCGGCCGCCGCAGAGTCTTCACGGTGGGGAAAGCGAGTTGTAACAGGTGTAATCGGGTCGGCGCCGGGAGCAGTCAGCCGTCGAAACGGTAGCCGAGGCGGTGCACGGTGACGATGAGCCCGGGCGCGGCTGGGTTGTCCTCGAGCTTGGCGCGGAGTGAGGCGACGCGCACGTCGACCGCGCGCGAGAACGGCTCGGCGTCGTGCCCCCACACTTCGTCGAGCAGCCGGTCGCGCGAGAGCACCTCGCCGCGGTGCTCGATGAAGCAACGCAGCAGCTTGAGCTCCATTGCCGAGAGCGCCAGCGGCTCGCCGCCACGCGTCGCCTCGGCGCGACGGAAGTCGACCTGCACGTCCCCGAATCGGAAGATCCCCGGGGCGGTGGCGCCGGACGAGCGGCGCAGCAGCGCCTCCAGGCGCGCCAGCAGCTCCGCCGTCTCGAACGGCTTGGTGACGTAGTCATCGGCGCCGAGCTTGAGGCCGACCACCTTGTCGAACGTCTCGGACTTGGCGGTCAGCATCAGCACCGGCAGCGACAGGCCGCGCGCGCGCAGCTCCCGGCACACGGCGAGGCCGTCCTTCTTCGGCAGCATCAGGTCGAGCACCACCACGTCGAACGGCTCCGCTGTGGCCAGTGCCAGCGCGGCCTCGCCGTCGCCGGCGGCGCGCACCTCGTACCCCTCGGCGCGCAGGCGGTCGGACAGCGTCCGCACCAGCGTGGGCTCGTCCTCTACCAGCAGCAGCCGCGGCGCCAGCCGGCCGGTTCCGCCCGCGCCGGGGGTCACGCGGTGCCGCCTTCCGTGGCGGCCGGCAGCGTGAACGTGAAGCGGGCGCCGCGTCCCGGCGAGCTCGCGACCTCGATGCGGCCGCCGTGGGCGGCGACCACGTGGCGCACCACTGCGAGCCCGAGTCCGAAACCAGTCGCTGTCGTCGCACCCTTGGCCCGCCCCCGGTAGAACGGCTCGAAGATGTGCGCGAGGTCGGCGCCAGCGATCCCGTCGCCGCGATCCGCGACGCCGATCTCCACTGCGCGCCGCGGGCCGGCACCGGCAGCGCGCGCCGAGACGCCGATCCAGCCGCCGGTCGCGCCGTGCCGCAGGGCATTGTCGACGAGGTTGGCGATCGCCTGACGCAGCGCGACGGCGTCGGCGGCCACCGCCGGGAGGTCGCGGGCGATGTCCGTCTCGAGCGTGACGCCCTTCGCCTCGATCGCGGGCCGCAGCTCGCTGAGCACACCGTCGAGAAGTTCGGCCACTGCGAGCGACCGTAGCGTGTAGGTCGCCTGGTCGGACTGGATGCCGGCGAAAGCGAGCACACGGTTGACGGTCTGCGACAGCCGCTTCCCCTCCTCGGCGAGCATGGCGCCGTAGCCGCGCACCTGCTCCGGGTCGGTGACCACGCCGTCGGCGAGGTTTTCGCCGGCCGTGCGGATCCCGGTCAGCGGCGTGCGCAGCTCGTGCGAAACGCCGGCGACGAAGTCCATCTGCTGGCGCGCCAGCCGCCGCGCCCTCTGGGCGGAGGCCACGATCAACATGCCGGCGACGCCGAGCAGCGCCAGCACCGAGCCGCCGAGAGCGAGGTTGCGGCGGCGGGTGCGGGCGACCGCCTGCTCGAGCGAGCCCTCGGCGGGCGACAGCCGCAGCACCCAGAGGCCGCCGCCACGTCCGCCCCCCGGTCCGAACGGGAAACCGCCCGGCGGCCCGCCGGCCGGTCTGCCTTCCGGCGGCGACGACGGCCAGGGGGCGCGGGCGGGGTCGAGCGCGCCCAGCGGCCGCTCGCCCGGTCCCCCCGGGAATGCCCGCAGGGCGAAGAAGGTGCGCTCGACATCGGCGCGGCCGGCCGCGGCGGCGGGCGACGAGGCATAGACCACCTCGTGCGGACGGGACGCCGGCGCGACTGACACCGCGTACTCGAGGCGTCCGTTGCGGGAGAAGTACTCTCGGGCGAGCTGCGGCAGCAGCCGCTCGGCCAAGTATGTCCGGTCGAGGCGCACGGCGACGCAGCCGGGAGCGCGCGGCGGCGGCTGCGCAGGAAGTGCGTCCGGCTCGCGCCCCGGCGCCCCAGGCGGCGGGCGGCGCGTCGTCAGCACCACCCCGGGCAGCTCCTCCGAGATCGCCGGCACGCCGCCGCCGGCCAGCAAATCGCGTCGGACGGCCGCGAGCGCCGCCGGCGGCTCGCACAGCCGCGGCGCCGTGCTCGGTGACGACAGGCACGACACCGACACGCTTTCGCCGGCACCCGGCTCGACGACGATCACCTCGGCGACCAGGCCGGGAAAGCGCGTGGTGTTGTTCCACCGCTCGAATGCCTCTCTGGCCGCGGCCGAAAGGGAGCGGCCGGTCTCGTCCTGCGGCCTGAAGGAGAAGGCGATCGACGCCAGCTCGCGGTCGACGTCGCCGCAGAAGCGGGCGGCGTCCGCCTCGAGCCGGGCCCGCAGCCGTTGCTGCTCCGCCTCGCTCACCTGGCCGATCCAGCGGTACTGCAGCGCGGCCAGCACGAGCAGCAGGATGACCAACCCGGCAATGAGAGGCAGGGCGGCGGGGACACGCGGCCGAAGCGCCATCGCGCCCGAGTGTAGCACCCGCAAGTGCCGCCGCCGCCGCGATTTCACGGCCGACAAGGGCGTCGTTGGCAAGCCCAGTTCTCGCAGCCGGGCCAGGAACCGTCGCCTTTGGTCTTTGCGATCCTCGGTCCTCTATCCCTGGTTACCGGCCTCACTGCCACGACGTGGCGAGCGGCCCGACGGCAGCGGTCACGGCGTCGAGCACGGTGCAGCGCTCGACGGCGGCGGCCATCGCGTTGTGGTCGGCGAACAGCGGGCGGTCAACGTCGAGGTGCTCGACCGCGGCGCGCACCGCGCCGTGCGCGGCGCGGGTGCCGACGCCGAAGCCGAACTCGCGAAAGTCGAGCGCCTGGGCGGCGCCGATCAGCTCGATCGCCAGCACGCCGTTGGCGTTGGCGAGGATCTGCTTCGCCTTCAGCGCCCCGTTCATCCCCATCGAGACGAAGTCCTCCTGGTCGGCGGCGGCCGGGATCGACTGCACGCACGCCGGGAGCAATACGGC
>CAVRZJ010000011.1:0-769773 GCA_963725705.1 uncultured Acidobacteriota bacterium
AGCACCCTGTCCTATCTGTCGCAAATGGTGGGGCTGACCTTTCACAACTTCGTTTCGGCCGCGGCCGGCATCGCCATCGCCGCGGCCCTGGTGCGGGGCATCGCCCGGGATAAGGCCGCGACCCTGGGCAACTTCTGGACCGATCTGACCCGGAGTTGCCTCTACCTGCTGCTGCCCATCTGTTTGGTGTTTGCCGTGTTTCTGGTCTCCCAGGGGATGATCCAGAACTTCAGCGGCTACCAGACCGCCAAGGTGCTCGATCCTTATACCACCCAGGTGGCCAAGAAGGACGCCGGCGGCCAGGAGATCAAGGACGACAAAGGCAACACGGTGATGGAGGACGTCAAGGTGGAGACCCAGACGATTCCCCAGGGTCCCGTGGCCTCCCAGGTGGCCATCAAGATGCTGGGCACCAACGGCGGCGGTTTCTTCAACGCCAACGCCGCCCATCCCTTCGAGAATCCCACGCCGCTGTCGAACTTCCTCCAGATGCTGTCCATCTTTATCATTCCCGCCGGCCTGACCTATTTCCTGGGACGGATGGTAAAGAACCAGAAACACGGCTGGTCGGTGTGGGCCGCCATGTTTCTGCTCTTCCTGGTGGGGGTGCTGATCTGTTGGGGGGCGGAATCCTCTGGCAACCCGCGTCTGGCGGCCCTGGGGGTCGATCAATCCGTTGGCAATATGGAAGGCAAGGAAGTGCGCTTCGGCATCTTTAATTCCGCCTTATTCGCCACGGTTACCACTGACGCCTCCTGCGGCGCGGTGAACTCCATGCACGACTCCTTCACGCCCCTGGGCGGGCTGGTGCCCATGTTCAACATCCAGTTGGGCGAGGTGGTCTTCGGCGGCGTGGGCGCCGGCCTCTTCGGCATGTTGGTCTTCGTGGTGCTGGCCATCTTCCTGGCCGGCCTCATGGTGGGCCGCACCCCGGAATACCTGGGGAAAAAGATCGAGTCCTTTGACGTCCAGGTCGCGGCCCTGGCCATCCTGGTGCCCATCGTCTTTCTGCTGGGCTTCACCGCCTTGGCTGCCTCGACCCAGTGGGGCGTCAAGGCCCTGAACAATGCCGGACCCCATGGCTTCAGCGAAATGCTCTATGCCTTTACTTCCTGTATCGGCAATAACGGCAGCGCCTTTGCGGGACTATCTGGCAATGCCCCCTGGTACAACCTGACCCTGGGCCTGGCCACGCTCATCGGGCGCTTCTTGCTCATCGTGCCGGTGCTGGCGTTGGCCGGCAGCCTGGCGGCCAAGAAGACCATTCCCCAAAGCGCCGGCAGTTTCCCGGTCTCCGGCCCCATCTTCGTTTTCCTGCTCATCGGCACCGTGCTCATCGTCGGGGCGTTGACCTTCTTCCCGGCCATCAGTCTCGGCCCCATTGTGGAACACTTCTTGATGATTAATTCCCAGAAATTGTTTTAAGGATCATGACCATGGCTGCAAAAGTAAAAGCTCGCTCCCTGTTTGATAAGACGATTCTGATCCCGGCGATCTGGGATTCCTTTCGCAAGCTGGATCCGCGCCTGATGGTGCGCAATCCGGTGATGTTCGTGGCCATGGTGGGCGCGGTGGTCACCACCGCCAAGCTCTTCTACACCCCCTTGCAGGGCGGGTCCTTCGGATTTTTCCTGCAGATTGCCCTCTGGCTCTGGTTCACGGTGTTGTTCGCCAACTTTGCGGAAGCCATGGCCGAAGGGCGGGGCAAGGCCCAGGCGGCCACCCTGCGGAAGGCCCGCACCCAGGCCATGGCCAACCGGCGTCTCCCCAACGGCGCCATTGAAACCATTCCGGCGGAGTCTCTGCGTAAAGACGATATCTTCGTGGTCAAGGCCGGTGAGATGATCCCCGCGGACGGCGAGGTTATCGAAGGCGCGGCCACGGTGGATGAATCGGCCATTACCGGGGAATCCGCCCCGGTCATCCGGGAGGCCGGCGGCGACCGCAGCGCCGTCACCGGCGGCACCCGGGTGCTCTCCGACGAAATCGTGGTGCAGGTCACCGCCAACCCGGGGGAGAGCTTCATGGACCGGATGATCGGTCTTATCGAAGGCGCCAGCCGCCAGAAGACCCCCAACGAAATCGCCCTGACCATCCTGCTGGCGGCCCTGACCATCATCTTTCTGGTGGTTATTGTGACCTTAAAACCCTTTGGGGCTTACGCCGAGGTGGCCTTCTCCGTCCCGGTCCTGGCCGCCCTGCTGGTCTGCCTGATCCCCACCACCATCGGCGGCCTGTTGAGCGCCATCGGCATCGCCGGCATTGACCGGCTGGTGCAAAAAAACGTGTTGGCCATGAGCGGCCGGGCCGCCGAGGCCGCGGGCGACGTGGACGTGCTGCTGCTGGACAAGACCGGCACCATCACCCTGGGCAACCGCCAGGCGGTGGAGTTTCTCCCGGCCCCGGGCATCGACGTGAAGGAACTGGCCAACGTGGCGCAGCTCGCCTCTCTGGCCGACGAAACCCCGGAGGGCCGCAGCATCGTGGTGCTGGCCAAGGAATACGGCCTGCGGGGACGGGATTTGCACGAATTTCCCAACGCTCAATTCGTCCCCTTCTCCGCCAAGACCCGCATGAGCGGCATAGACCACGACGGCGACCGCTACCGCAAAGGCGCCGCGGATGCCGTACAGGAGTTTGTCGGCCAGCCGATGCCCCCGGAGGTGGACGCCGAAATCCAGCGCATCGGTTTCCTGGGCGGCACCCCCCTGGTGGTGGCCAGCGCCGAAAAAGTCTTCGGGGTGGTTTATCTCAAGGACATCGTCAAGGGCGGCCTGCCGGACCGCTTCCGGCGCTTCCGGGCCATGGGGATCACCACCATCATGATTACCGGCGACAATCCGCTGACCGCCGCGGCCATCGCCAAGGAGGCCGGGGTGGACGATTTTCTGGCCCAGGCGAAGCCGGAAGACAAGCTGGCCCTGATCCGGCGCCAGCAAGCCGCCGGGCACCTGGTGGCCATGACCGGGGACGGGACCAACGACGCCCCGGCCCTGGCCCAGGCCGACGTCGGGGTAGCCATGAATACCGGCACCCAGGCGGCCAAAGAGGCCGGCAACATGGTGGACCTGGACTCGAACCCCACCAAGCTCATCGAAATCGTCGAAATCGGCAAGCAACTCCTCATGACCCGGGGGGCCCTGACCACCTTCAGTGTCGCCAATGATGTGGCCAAGTACTTTGCCATCATCCCCGCCATGCTGATGGCTACCTTCCCCCAAATCGCCCCGTTCAATGTCATGAAACTGGCATCGCCGGAAAGCGCCATCCTCAGCGCGGTAATCTTCAATGCCCTGATTATCATCGCCCTGGTGCCGCTGGCCCTGAAAGGCATCAAGTTTCGCCCCCTGGGGGCCGTGGCGGTCCTGCGGCGCAATCTGCTGATCTATGGCCTGGGCGGCGTCATCGTGCCCTTTATCGGCATCAAGCTCATCGACTTGATCGTTGTCGCCCTGCATCTTGCCTGAGAGAGAAGAGACCATGAAACCCCAAGAACTGTTACAGGAAGTCAAAGTGTCGGTGCTGGCCACGCTGGCCCTGATCGTTATCTTATGCGGCGTCTATCCCCTGGTGGTTTGGGGCATCGCCCAGGTGGCCTTTCCCAGTCAGGCCAACGGCTCCCTGGTGGAAGTCCGGGGCAAGATCGTGGGCAGCGGCTTGCTGGCCCAGAACTTCAGCGGGCCCCAGTATTTCCACCCCCGGCCCTCGGCGGCCGGAGACGTAGGCTATGACGGCGCCAGCTCCGGCGGCAGCAACCTGGGGCCTCTGTCCCAGAAGCTCACCGATCAGGTCAAGGAGCGGGTGGATAAATATCGCACCGAGAATAACCTGCCGGCGGCAACGCTGGTTCCCGCCGACGCCGTGACCGCCTCCGGCAGCGGCCTGGACCCGCACATCAGTTTACGTAATGCCGAGATTCAGGCGCCTCGCGTTGCCCAAGCCAGAAAGTTGAGTGCCGATAAAGTTAAAAGACTGATTCAAGATTTTACCGAGGGACCTGATTTAGGCTTCTTGGGAGAGCCCGGGGTTAACGTGCTCCGGCTAAATTTGGCGCTCGACGCGCTTTCGGCCAAATAACATGGCAGAGGAGAGACCCCTCAGCTTCCTGCGACTGATCCGCCGCGCCCAGCGCGGGAAGCTGAAGGTCTATCTCGGTTACGGGGCGGGGGTGGGAAAGACCTGGCAGATGCTCAAGGAAGGGCACCGCCTGCTCAAAGAGGGGGTCGATGTCGTCGTGGGGCTGGTGGAGACCCATGGACGGGCGGAGACGGCCGAACTCATTAACGGCCTGGAAGTCGTTCCCCGGCGCCAGGTGCATTATCGCAGCATCATCCTGGAGGAGATGGACCTGGACGCGGTCCTGGCGCGGCGGCCCGAGGTGGCCCTGGTGGACGAACTGGCCCACACCAATGTCCCCGGCAGCAAGAACGCCAAACGCTATCAGGATGTGGAGGACCTCCTGGCCGCGGGCATCCATGTCATCAGCACCCTCAACATCCAGCACCTCGAGAGCCTCTATGACGCGGTGGAGGCCCAGATCGGGGTGAAGGTCCATGAGCGGATCCCGGATGCCGTGATCGCCGAAGCCGATGAACTGGTCAACGTGGACCTGGCCCCGGAGGATTTACTGAAACGGCTGCGGGAAGGAAAGATTTATCCCCAGGAGCGGATATCCACCGCCTTGGAGAACTTTTTCAAACGCACCAATCTGGACCAGTTGCGGGAATTGACCCTCCGGGAACTTGCCTCGCAAATTGACCGGAAGCGCCGCCGGGAACCGGAGGAAGAACATGGTATCGCTCCCGACCAGGTGATGGTCTGCCTCAGTTCTCGAGGCCCCAATACCGCGGCCCTGTTACGCTACGGCTCCCGCCTGGCCGGCCGTCTCAACACCAACTGGTATGCGGTCTATGTGCAGACACCCCGGGAAGAGCCCACCACCATTGATGCGGCCATCCAGCGCCAGGTTGCCGATACCCTGACCCTGGCCAAGCAACTGGGCGCCCAGGTCTTCCCCTATAAGGGTGAGGACGTGGTGGAGACCATCTTGCATTTTGCCAGGGAATACCGGGTAGGACACATCGTCATCGGCAAGCCTGGCCCCTTGCCCTTCTTAAAACGCTGGCTGGGCCGCAAAACCCTGGCGGAACAATTGATCCTCAAGGCCCGGGGCGTGACCATTGTGGTGGTGGACACGGAGTTAAAGCCAGAGAATGAAACCCTCCAATAAGGTTAATATCGATTTCCTTGGTGGGGTTTATTCCTGATACTTCAAGCGATACCCCACCCCGGGTTCGGTGCTGAGATACACCGGCCGCGCCGGGTCGGCTTCCAATTTATGGCGCAGATGGTGAATGTAATTGCGCAAATAATGGGCCTGGTCATCGCTGTGGTAGCCCCAGACCTCCTTCAGCAGTTGCCTCTGGGTCACTACCTTGCCGCTATGGCGCACCAGCACGGCCAATAATTTGAACTCGATGGGGGTCAGATGGACTTCGGCCCCAGCCACCCAAACCATCCTGCCGGCCAGATCCACCCGCAGTTCGCCGGTTTGAAAAACCGGCTCATCCTTTCCCCGGGCTCGCGTCAGGTGACGGATGGCCACCCGCATGCGGGCCGAAAGTTCTTCCACGCTGAAGGGCTTGGCCAGATAATCATCCGCGCCCGCGTCCAGGCCCTCCACTTTCTCGGTGTCCTTGCCCCGGGCCGAGATCACAATAATGGGGGTATGGGACCATTCTCGAATACGCCTGATAACCTCCAGGCCGTCGATATCGGGAAGTCCCAAGTCTAAGAGGATAACGTCGGGATTATGTGACGCGGCCATCGCCATGGCTTGGGTTCCGGTGGGAGCCTCGAGCATCTTAAATCCTTGAGCTTCCAAGGCAGTTTTCAAAAACCGGCGAATCGGCGCCTCATCTTCAACGACCAGCACCAGCCAATCGGAACCGGACACTTTTCTCTCCTCCTGTCCCCTCACCGGAAAAATTGGGTAACTTATTGCTGGTCCTGAACTTTCAATGGGAAAGTGAAGCGTATGGCTGCTCCTCCGCCAGTGCGGTTTACCGCCCAGATCCGGCCGCCGTGGGCTTGGACGATGGCGCGGCAGATGGCAAGCCCCAGGCCGTAACCTTTCTGGCCAATATCTTCGGTTCCCCGATAATACATCTCAAAAATCTTTTCCAAATCTTCCGGCGGAAATCCAGGGCCAAGGTCGGCCACTTCCACTTCAATCTCATCATCTTTCTGCACTGCGGCGATGGCCAGGGGGGATCCCGGAGGGGTGTACTTGAGCGAATTTTCCAGCAAATTAATGAAGATGTGCTCCGCCAAAGACGCATCCAGGGGGACCATGGGCAGATCAGCCGGCAGCGAAGTCGTAATCGGGCGGTCGGCCAGCCTTTTCTCCAGGCGGTTTAAGGCCGCCCCGACGACTTCTTCCAAAGGTTGTAACTCCTTATGCAGCTTGAGGGACCCTGCCTGCAGCATCGCAATATCCAGGAGGTTGTTAATCAAGCGGCTTAGCCTCTCAGCCTCATCATAAATGTTGGCCAGCATTTCCTGGGCTTGCACGGCATCAAGTTTGCCCTGCAAATCCATTAAGCTGCTGGCAGACCCCATGATGGCCGCCAGGGGCGTTTGAAAGTCATGGGTCATGGAGCCCAGCAGGGAGGAACGCAAGCGTTCGGTTTCCACCACCACCTGAGCTTCCATCGCGGTCTTTTGCAGGCGCTCCACTTCGAAGGCCAGAGCGACTTGCTTGGCCAAGGATTCCAGGAGGCGGAGGCGCAATTGCTCCGGCAGCAGCCAATATTCAGATTCGGGATCTCTCGGGCGCAGGGCCAGGACCCCCAGGGTGGCATCGGCTGCTTGCAGGGGTACATAGAGAATGGGGGAATCCGGCATGGTCTGGGTGCCCCACCCCGCCATCTGACCGGCGTCATAAGCCCCTTGGGCCACCCCCAGTTCTTTTACGATATCCTTGTGAAAGACGGAAGCAAGATCACCCGCGGCCACATGCAACTTGCCATTTTCATCCGGCAGGAGCGCCACTGCCTCGCATTGAAAGATTTCCGAGATATGTTTCACGGCCACCTGTAAAATGTTCTCCACTCCCCTGGTGGCGGCAAGCTCCCCGCTGAGGGCGTGCATGGCCGCGGTCTGGCGCTCCTGCAAACGGGCGGCTTCGGCTTGCCGTTTTATCAAGGTGCCCAAATAGCTGATGACCACCGCGGTCAGGAACATCACCGCAAAGGTCACGATGTATTTGGCTTCTTCCACCGTGAAGGTCCAGCGGGGAGGGACAAAACAGAAATCAAAGGCCAGCACGCTGAGAAGAGAATTAAGGATAGCCGGCCCCCGGCCGCAATGAATGGCGGTAGCCATCACTCCCAGCAAATACACCATAATGAGATTGGGGAGGTCGAAGTAAGGATACATCAAAAACGCCAGGCCGGTAGCCAGGATAAGGTAGCCGAGGGCCATTTCATAGCCGGGCAAACGCATGAGTCTCGGTTGAACCAGAACCGGTGCTTCTTTCTGCTCTGCCGGCTCCCCGCTCATAGCATAAACATCAATCCCGCCGCTTTGTCGCATCAGTTCATCTACCGGACTTTCCGAGAAAATAGTCTTCCAGCGGGAACTAGTAGGTTTGCCCGTGACGATCCTGGTGATCTGCCGTTGGCGGGCGAAGTTGACAATTTCTGCCGCGATGCGACGGCCTCTCAAAGTTATGGTTTCCGCCCCCAATTGCTCTGCCAGCCGTAGATTATAGACGGCGCGATTGCGTTCGGCTTCCGGCAACCGCAGCATCTTGGGGTCCTCGACATAGACCGCAAACCATGCCGCCTTTAAGCTGGCGGCCATGCTCCGGGCAGCCCTTATGACATCGGCGCTGGCAGGACTGGGACCGACACACACCAAGAGTCTTTCTGCCGCGATACCCTCTCTGTTTGCCATTTTTTAAAACTCCCGCAATCTGATTGCTGATTGATATCTGCATAAAATATAAGTGCTTGGATATCATAAAAGTGTAACATTTCACCCCTTGGCCGTAAAAATTTCGTAAAAATCTCTTTTACTCCCATCAGGTGGAGCTGTCCCCTCTGATCTCGGCTCATAGGCTCGAACCTTTGACAATGCTCTATTTGTAATAGCTGATCACTGCCCTGATTAGAAACTTATCACCGGCTCAAAACTTCTACATATCCAGAATATATGTGCTCTTTGTTAACCGGCCCCGCTACTTCCATTGAACCCACGCAAGTGGGGGTAACCGGAGGGGGTTGGTAAGGGGTAGCCCTGAGCATTTATCCTGGGCGGTCTCAGACGCTCCCAGAGAGGTCTTGGGGTGGGCATTGGGCCTCTTACCTGGTGAGGTCCACGCCGCTCTTGAGCAAAACTCTTGGGCGGCAACAGGATAAGAGGCTCAAGGAGTGGATAGTGGGGGTGATGCCGGGGCCTGCAACAAGACGGAATCCCGGTTTTAGGTGGCCTGCCCCCATGGATTATACCAGAACTTAAGTTAGAGTTGGGGCAAAGTCAGCCCAGAGATCCTGGCGGAGCATAGCGGAGCCAGGATCTCTGGGGGTAACGGCGATGGCTTCGGGTGCCGGTGGCCGATAACCCAGGGCACTGTGAGGCCTTACCGTATTGTATTCCCGGCGTCAGCGCTCTATCAGGATCTGGGCCTCCTTCAGGGTGTAGAAAATCTCCCCGTTGAGCAACTCATCACGCAGCTTCCCATTGAAGCTCTCTTGGTAATCGTTCTCTTAAGGTGTAATAGTCAAGATTTAATCTGACATTTCTGGTAAATTGAACATCTCAAAATCAGGAGGGAATGTCAGATGACCACCGAACAAAAGATCATCAAGAACAAACTTGGGCTGCTCAGGCTCGCAGAAATGCTGGGAAACGTTTCTCAGGCATGGAAGAGAAGGCAAAAGGAAAGAACTCGACAATAGAGGGAGAGAGCCGAAAACTGGGTGGCACAAATTGGATGCGACTGCCGGGTCAGGACCGGGAAATCTAGAAATTGAAAACGGCTCCCAAAATCGGGCCGCTGTACCAGCCGTGAGACCTTACACTCCCGGTGTCAAAGGTATAATAAAGAGCCCGATAACCCAGATAGATCCGGGTGTGTTTTTGCACCTGATATCCAGCCGTAGCTTCCAGAATACAATCAAGATAATCATTACCGACGATGCCAAATTCTCCAATTTCGGCCTTCGCCAAGAAGTCGAGCTTCTCGGTGAGCCAAAGGCCGGTGCGGATACCCAGAAAAGGTCCTACCACCGACAGCCTAAAAGAGTGGCCCGATGAGCCGGCCCGGGTCAGGAGCGCTCGCCCTTCAGGGCCAGCCAGCGTGGCGTTGAAGCCAAGGCCGGTGAACTGGTTATACCAGGCATAGCGCAGGCCGCCCAGGAGTTCGAAGGAGAGGACGGGGGTTTGCTTCGCGGGTCCCAGGGGAACGGTGGCCAGCAAATACCGTCCTCCCACATCCAGACCGCCCTGGCGGATAATGACCTTGGCCCGACCCGAAAGCGTGAGATTCAAGGGCACCGGGATCTGGGTTGCATTTATTTGCTTATGTCCGGTGCCGCTGACGGTATCTCCCAGATACATAAAGAGATTTTCAGCAAAAAACCCCCATTTGCCGTTCCAGACCTCAACGCGGCCCATGGCTCCGAAGACAGTGCTGAAGAGTTTGGGCACCAGATCATACCAGGGGATATTGATTTTGGTCGTGCCAAGATTGGAGCCCTGTTTGGTGATATTCTGGTTAGACCCGCCCACCCAAATGTACGGAGCAATAAAAAATTGCCAGCCCTCCCGGTAAATGGGAAGGCGGTTATCCTGCTCGGAGGATACGAGCGCGGCTTTGGCGGGATCAGCCGCCGTCTCGGCCAAAACCACGGCACTGAGCAAGAGTGCCATGCTGCAGGTGAGAACGATCTGCACCAGTCTCAAGATAGCCCGCGTTTCTCGATTCATATCCCAGCCTCAATTATTTCAGGGATCCGGTCTGGTTGGTGAAGGGTCAACCAAGCGACAGCCCCGCCGAGTCATTTTGGCGGTTTTTGGCATAAGTCCAACCCTTCTTGTGATGTTTAGCCAAAAATGCCACCCGGTCTTGAATGCACCTTGCATCGGTCTTTAGCCGGGGCTGGCAATAAAGCAATGGATTCCCGAGACCACGTGTGGTGGAGAGCACTGTAGCACAAATTTTGCCCAAAATTCATTTTCTTTTGGATTTTTGACTTAACCTCTGGTGGCCACAGAAAATCTGCTCAAGGGGGGGTGCGCGGCGAAAACTTTTAATTTCAGTCAGGGAATATTACGAGTAAGATTGAAACGAGCATCGCCTTGAAAGAAAGACAATATGGTAAGAGAGGGCCGAGTCGTGAAGCCGAACCTTTGGCGTGGCAAAACGGTGCGGCGTATGCACGTGATGGTGAAGCCGATGGGGCCGGTCTGCAACCTCGGCTGTTCCTATTGTTATTACCTTGCCAAGCAGGTCATCCTGTCCACTGAAAATCATTGGCGCATGACCGACGAGGTGCTGGAGGCCTTCATCCGCCAGTATTTTCAGGGCCAAAACTATAAAGAAGTGGTGTTCTCCTGGCAGGGAGGCGAGCCCACTTTGCTGGGGGTAGACTTTTTCCGGAAAGTCGTGGAGTTGCAAAAGCGTTACTGCCCCCCCCATGTCCGCTGTGAAAATGACCTCCAGACCAACGGCACGCTTCTGGATGAGGCCTGGTGCGAGTTTTTGGGAGAGCACCGTTTTCTGGTGGGCTTGAGCCTCGACGGCCCCAAAGAGTTGCATGACTATTACCGCAAGGATAAAGCGGGGCAAGGGAGCTTCGACCGGGTCTTCCGGGCGGCCCGGCTGCTGAGAAAACACCGGATCAACTTCGCCACCCTGAGCTGCGTAAATCGCGTGACGGCAAAACAACCGCTTCTTGTCTACCGGTTTCTCCGGGATGAGGTGGGCGCCAAGCGCCTGCAGTTCATCCCCATCGTCGAACCCGTGGGGTTTTGGTATCGGCGCCGCAATACTGATGACAACAATTCCTCCCAGTGGACGGTTCTCCCCAGGCCCGACCGGACCATCCTGAGTCCGTCGTGGAGGACTGGTGTGTGGACCCGGATGACTGGGGCGAATTTCTCTGCCGGATCTTCGATGAATGGTATCGTAAGGACCTGGGCCGCATCTACGTGCATTATTTCGACGCCGCGGTGGAGACCTGGATGGGGCGCGTCTCACCGCTGTGCACCCAGGCGCCCATGTGCGGCAAGGGGCTGGCCCTGGAGCATGACGGCTCGGTCTATGCCTGCGATCATTATGTCTTTCCCGAATACCGTCTGGGCAATATCCTCACCCAACCCCTGGCGGAGATGGCCTATTCCGAAGGGCAGGAGCGGTTCGGCAAAGACAAGGAAGGGACGCTCCCCGAGTATTGCCGACGGTGTGATTATGAGTTCGCCTGCTTCGGCGAATGCCCCAAGAATCGCTTTATCAAGACCTACGATGGCGAACCGGGCTTCAACTACCTGTGCCGCGGGTGGAAACGTTTCTTTTCCCATATCGATCCTCATATCCAAAGGATCGTCCGTAACCTGGGAGCTCCGGTGGTGAAGAAAGCCACGACTCTACCCGCCGAGAACTGGCTCCCGGAGAAATCGCGATGAAGTGGAAGATGGTCAACCGGGAAGACGGCTACCGGCAGGTTGACGTTGAGGCTCCCTGGGAAGAGATCGCTCCGGACTATGACGATATCCTCAAGGACTATGCCCACTTGAGGATACCCGGATTCCGGCCGGGTAAAGCTCCCCGGCAGGTCATGGAGCAGTCGTTTTCGGCGCGAGATCACGGACCGGATGTCCCGCCGCAGCGCCCAGCGGCTGGCCGCTTGACGTTGGAGCAGGCGGGGGCCGAGGCCGCAGGCCACTTAGAGGTTTCAGAGGTCGAGTGGGAAAAGAGCCAACCCTTCCGGTTTAAGGCGCGATTTTTCCGCGTCACGGCCGTGCGGGGCCACGGCAAGGCCACGTTCCTCGATCTTTCCGACGGCGACGGGCGGTTGCAGGCGTACGTCCGCAAGGACCAGATCGGCGACGAGGCGTTCGCCCTGCTCGAGACGCTCGACCTCGGCGACTTCCTCGGCGTCACCGGCGTGCTGTTCCGCACCCGCACCGGCGAGCTAACGGTGCGCGCCGAGTCGCTCACCATGCTGGCCAAGGCGCTGCAGCCGTGGCCGGAGAAGTGGCACGGGATCAGCGACCGCGAGCTGCGCGCGCGCCAGCGCTACCTCGATCTCGCCACCAACCCCAAGTCCCGCACCATCTTCTTGACGCGCGCCGCTGTGGTGCGGGAGATCCGCTCGTTTCTCGACGCGCGCGGCTTCATCGAGGTCGAGACGC
Organism: uncultured Acidobacteriota bacterium; assembly: GCA_963725705.1. GTDB lineage: Bacteria > Acidobacteriota > Thermoanaerobaculia > Thermoanaerobaculales > Thermoanaerobaculaceae > CAVRZJ01. The sequence continues at coordinate 12,421 of CAVRZJ010000011.1, forward strand.
CGATGATGCACCCGATCCCGGGCGGCGCCACGGCGCGCCCGTTCACCACCCACCACAACACCCTCGACCTCGAGCTCTACCTGCGCATCGCCCCCGAGCTCTACCTCAAGCGCCTGGTGGTCGGCGGCTTCGAGCGGGTCTACGAGATCAACCGCAACTTCCGCAACGAGGGGATCTCGACCCACCACAACCCCGAGTTCACGATGCTCGAGTTCTACTGGGCGTACGCCGACTACAACGACCTGATGGCGCTCTCCGAGGAGATGCTCACCCAGGCGGCCGCGCGGGCCGGGGTTGTCGAGCGTCTGCCGTGGGGCGAGGCGACGATCTCGCTGGCGCGCCCCTGGCGGCGGTTGTCGATGCGCGACGCCACGCTCGAGTACGCGAAGCTCGCGGCCGAGGACCTGGCGGATCGGCCGGCGCTCGAGCGAGCGGCGGCGCGGCTCGGCGTCGAGGACGTGGCGCAGCTCTCTTCGGGCAAGCTGCTCGCCGAGGTCTTCGAGGCGTCGGCGGAGCCGCACCTGGTCGACCCGGTGTTCATCACCGACTTCCCGGCCGACATCTCGCCGCTGGCCAAGCGCAAGCCGGGCGAGCCCGACCTTACCGAGCGGTTCGAGCTGTACATCGGCGGCATGGAGATTGCGAACGCGTTCTCCGAGCTCAACGACCCGGACGACCAGCGCGCCCGCTTCGAGGAGCAGGTGCGGCAGGGCGGCGGCGTCGTCGACGAGGACTACGTGCTGGCGCTCGAGCACGGCATGCCGCCGACGGCGGGCGAGGGGATCGGCATCGACCGGCTGGTCATGCTGCTCACCAACTCGCGCTCGATCCGCGACGTGATCCTGTTTCCCCTGCTGCGCCCGAAGGAGTGAGGATGCCCGGCCGCCCACCCGCCCAGGGGACCGGGTACCGGGAACCGGGTACCGGGAGGGGCCAGAGACAGCTGCCGGATCTCCGGGTGGGTGGGGGCACGGTCCCCGGGCCCCGGTCCCCGGTCCCCGTTCCATTCAGGGTGGCGGCCTGATGGCCGTGCTGAACCTGCTCGCCGGGCGATACCTGCTGGGTCTCCGGCGGCGCACGCACGTCGCCGCGGTGAGCGCCATCTCGTTCGGCGCGATGGCGCTCGGCGCCGCGGCACTGGTGATCACCCTGGCGCTGCTCGAGGGGTTCCAGGCGACGATCCGCACCCAGCTCGAGCGCACCGGCGTGCACGCCGTGCTCCGCCCCCGCTCCGGGCGGGAACTGCCCGGGGGCGACTGGCTCGCCGCGCTGCGCCGCCGGCATCCGGAGCTGCTGGTGCGCACGCTGACCTCGGGGGCGGTGTGGTGCCTGGCCGGCGATGCGGCGACGCCGGCGACCCTCGAGCTGGCGGACACGCTGTCCCGCGTGGAGGTCAACCGGGTGCTGGCCGCCCGGCTCGGCATCGGCTCCGAGTCACCGGTGTCGGTGGCCAGCCCGGTGCTGGCGCTCACCCCTCTCGGCCCGATGCCGACGCGTCGGCGTTTCGACGTCGCGGCCGTGCGCGACATCGGCCCCGGCGAGGACGGGGCAACGATCTGGGTGCCGACCGCACTCGGCGCCGGCCTGATCGCGGCGGGCGGGCCCCAACTGGTCGAGCTCCGTGCTCCGGATCCTGGGCAAGCCTGGGACGTGGCATCGCATGTGCATTCGGATGTTCCCGATGGTGTCGAGGTGGTCTCCTTTCGCGACCTCAACCGGCCGCTGCTCGCCGCCCTGCAACTGGAGCGGGCGATGATCGGCCTGGGTGTGGCTCTGGTGATCGTCGTCGCGGCGCTCAACCTGCTGTGCAATCTGGCACTGCTGGCCGCGGAGAAGCGTGCCGATGTGGCGCTCTTGGCGGCGCTCGGGCTGCCGCCCGAGCGGGTGCGCAGGCTCTTCCTCGCGCTCGGGATCGGTGTCGGCGCGCTCGGCGGTGTGCTCGGCACGGTATTCGGCGGAACGGTCGCGTATCTGCTCGACCGGACACAGGCACTGCCGCTGCCGCGCGGAGTTTTCGTGGTTTCCCACGTGCCCTTCCGGGTGACGGCGAGCGCCGTCGCGCTGGCGCTCGCGGTGTCGCTGGTCTCGGCGCTGCTGGCCTCGCTTGTCCCCGCGCGGGCCGCCGCGCACCGCGACATCCTCGAAGGGCTGCGCTATGAGTGAGTCGACGGAAAGGCGCAACAACGCGGTACCCGGCACCGCAATCGCCGTGAACGGCCTGGTCAAGGGGTATGGGCCGGTGGGTCGGCACGTCGAGGTGCTGCGCGAGCTCGACCTCGAGGTTGCTGCGGGCGAGATGCTGGCGGTGGTCGGGCCGTCGGGAGTGGGCAAGAGCACGCTGCTGCACTTGCTCGGCCTGCTCGACCGCCCCGACAGCGGTCGCATCGAGCTGTTCGGCGACGACGTGACCGCTTGGGACACCGACGAGCGCGCCGGCTTCCGCAATCGCTCGCTCGGGTTCGTCTTCCAGTTCCACGCCCTGCTGCCCGAGTTCACGCTGGCGGAGAACGTGGCGATGCCACTGTTGATCGCCGGCCGGAAGCGGCCGAACGCGGTCGCAGAGGCCCGCGAGCTCCTGGCCACGGTGGGGCTCGCCGCTCGCGCCGAGCACTTTCCCGACCAGCTCTCCGGGGGCGAGCAGCAGCGCGGCGCCGTGGCCCGGGCGCTGGTCGGCTCGCCGCGCCTGCTGCTCGCCGACGAGCCCACCGGCAACCTCGACGCGGCCAACGCCGAGGCGCTGTTCGGATTGGTGCGGGAGCTGCATTTGAGCAGGGGGCTGACGAGTGTTATCGTGACCCACAACGAGGCCCTGGCTGGCCGCTGCGATCGCGTGCTGCGGCTGACCGGGGCCACTGGTGGCTAGGTCCAATGGAGGGCAAGGTGCTGGGTTGGTCGTTGAGCTGGCGGGGGGGTGGGGGCGAGAGTCGAGCGGCGACCGGCCCCCCGCTGAAGACGAGCTAGGTCGATGTTGGAGAACCTCACCGAACGCGCCCGCCGCACGCTGTTCTTCGCCCGCTACGAGGGCGCTCGAGCAGGGTCGTCGGTGATCGAGTCGGAGCACCTGCTGCTCGGCCTGCTGCGCGAGGGCGACGAGCTGGTCGAGCAGCTCCTCGGCCGCTTCCAGCTCGACGGCGCAACGCTGCGCGGCGAGCTCGCCGCCGGCGGCGGGTCAGGCGACGGCCAACTCGAGGGGCCGCCCCCGGGCGAGCTGCCGCTCTCGGACGAGTGCCGGCGCATTCTCATGCTGGCGGCGCACGAAGCCGAGGTGCAGGGTCAGGCAGCGGTCGGCAGCGAGCACCTGCTCCTCGGCATGCTCCGCCTCGAAGGATGTGCCGCCGCGCGTCTGCTGGCGTCGCACGGGCTGTCGCTGGTGGCGGTGCGCGAGGAGTTTGCCGAGCTGCAGCGCGAGCGGGAGGCGCGCCGCTCCAAGCGCGAGCTGGCGTCGCTGGCGGAGTTCACCCGCGACCTTACCGAGGCGGCGGCCTCGGGCGGCTTCGACCCATTGGTCGGCCGCGAGGCGGAGGTCGACCGCATCGTCCAGATCCTGGTGCGCCGGACCAAGAACAACCCGGTCCTGCTCGGCGAGCCCGGCGTCGGCAAGACTGCGATCGTCGAGGGGCTCGCGCAGCGCATCGCCAGCGGCCGCGTTCCGATGCAGCTCGCCGACCGCCGCATCCTCGCGCTCGACCTGTCGCTCGTCGTCGCCGGCACGAAGTACCGCGGCCAGTTCGAGGAGCGGCTCAAGGCGATCCTCAAGGAGCTGCGCGAGAACCCCGAGATCATCACCTTCATCGACGAGCTGCACGTGCTGATCGGCGCCGGCTCGGCCGAGGGTTCGCTCGACGCCGCCAACATCCTCAAGCCGGCGCTGTCGCGCGGGGAGATCACCTGCATCGGCGCAACCACGTTGAAGGAGTACCGCAAGTACATCGAGAAGGACCGCTCGCTCTCCCGTCGCTTCCAGCCCGTGGTCGTGCAGCCGCCCGACGAGGCGGCGACGCTCACCATCCTGGAGGGTGTGCGCGAGCGCTACGAGCAGTTTCACCGCGTTCGCTACACCGGCGACGCCATCGCGGCCGCCGTCGAGCAGTCCGGCCGCTACATCACCGACCGATTCTTCCCCGACAAGGCGATCGACGTACTCGACGAGGCCGGCGCCCGCGTCAAGCTGCGCCGCGCTGCCTCGACCGAGCAGCTCCGCCAGATGCAGGGCGAGGCCACGCGCGTGGTCCGCGACATGAAGCGCGCTGTCTCCGCCAAGGATTTCGAGGGTGCGGTGCGGCTGCGCGAGCGCGAGCTGCAGCTCCGTGACGGCATCAAGCGCCTCGGCCAGGCGCTGCCGTCGGAGGAGCCCTCCGCCGAGGTCACCCGTGAGGACATCGAGGAGGTGATCGCGTCGTGGACCGGCATCCCGCTGACGACGCTGCGCGAGGACGAGGCCGAACGCCTCGCCCGCACCGAGGAGATCCTCCGGCAGCGCATCGTCGGCCAGGAGGAGGCGATCTCGGCGATCGCGCGCGCGATCCGGCGCTCCCGGCTGGGGGTCACGCGAGGGCAGCGCCCGATCGGCTCGTTCCTCTTTCTCGGGCCCTCGGGTGTCGGCAAGACCGAGGTCGCCCGCCAGCTCGCGCGCTTCCTGTTCCAGAGCGAGAAGGCGCTGACCCGCTTCGACATGTCCGAGTACATGGAGAAGCATGCGGTGTCCAAGCTGATCGGCTCGCCGCCCGGCTACGTCGGGTTCGAGGAGGGCGGCCAGCTCACCGAGCGGGTGCGCCGGCAACCGTATTCGGTGATCCTCCTCGACGAGATGGAGAAAGCGCACCCGGACACCGCCAACCTGCTTCTCCAGATCCTCGAGGACGGCGTGCTGACCGACGCCTACGGTGACCAGGTCGACTTCAAGAACACCCTCATCGTCATGACCTCCAACCTCGGGACTCGCGACCTGTTCGCGGGCGCCCCGACGGTCGGCTTCGGCGAGGCGGGAGCATCGCCCCGCGAGGAGGAGGTCAAGGAGACGGTGTTGCGGGAGCTACGCCGCTCGTTCCCGCCGGAGTTCATCAACCGGCTCGACGACATCGTGGTGTTCCACCCTCTCACCAACGACGAGCTGCACGGCATCGGCAGGCTGCTGGTCGGTGACGTGGTCGCCCACCTGGCCTCGCGCGGCGTGACCCTCGAGGTTCCCGAGGACGTGGTGCAGTGGCTGCTCGGCCGCGCCGGCGCCGACCCGTCGGCGGGCGCCCGCCCGCTGCGCCGCGCGGTGCAGCGACATCTGGAGGACGCCATCTCCGACTACATGATCCAGCACAGGGAGGCCGGTGAGCGGCTGCTCGCGGCAAAGGTCGTGGGCGGGTCACTGGTGGTGTGCGAGCAGGAAGGCGTGTGCAGGTGAGCCCGCGCCGCCTCGTGATCGCGCTCGGCGTTTTCGGCGCGCTGGCGTTGGCGCCCCTCGCGCTGGGCGCCACGCCCGAGGTCGCCGAGGTCCAGGTGATCGGCGGGACGAGCATCTCCTCCGAGACAGTCGAGTACTACCTCGGCGTCGCGGTCGGCGATCCCTACGACCCTGCCGCGATCTCCGGCAACTTTCAGCGGTTCTGGGAGTCGGGTCTGGTCGAGGAGCTCAAAGTCGAGGCGGAAGAGCTGTCGCCCGGCAAGTTCAAGGTGATCGTCACCGTCAAGGAGCGCCCCAAGGTGACGGAGTGGGAGTTCAAGGGAAACAAGAAGCTCTCCACGTCCACGATCAAGGAGAAGCTCGACGCCGCCGGCGTGACCATGAAGCGCAACACGCCGCTGCGCATGGCCGAGGTGCAGAAGGACAAACAGGCGATCCAAGACGTCTACGCCGCCGAGGGGTACGCCAGCGCCACCGTCGCCCCCGACATCGTCGAGGTCGCCCCGGTCACCCGCCGTGTCGTCTTCATGATCGACGAGGGCGCCAAGATCAAGATCGGCGCCATCAAGTTCGACGGCAACGAGGTGTACTCCGATCGCAGCCTGCGCCGCTCGCTCAAGAAGCTCAAGCAGAAGTCGATCTTCCACCTCTTCGGTAAGAAGCTGATCTGGAGCAAGGAATCGTGGGGCGAGGACTCCGAGAACCTCAAGAAGTACTACATGAACCGCGGCTACAAGGACGTCCTGGTCGGCGAGCCGAAGGTCGACCTGATCGCCAGGCATCCCGAGGCTCCCACCCAGAAGCAAAAGGGGTTCCGCATGGAGGTGACGGTCCCCGTGCAGGAAGGGCGGCAGTTCCGCCTGGGCGACCTGGAGATCAAGGGCAGCACCGTGTTCGCGCCGGACAAGCTGCGCCGGTTGTACGACGTCAAGCTGGGCAAGACGTACCGCTACAACCTGATCGATCAGGGCAACGAGGCGATCCGCAACCTCTACCAGTCGCGCGGCTACATCTACGCCTACACCAACCAGGTCTTGGCCGACAACCCGACCGAGCCCGACGTCACCAACGTGGTGATCAACGTCTACGAGGGCGACCGCTACCGCCTCGGCAGGATGGAGTTCACCGGCAACACCAAGACGCAGGAGAAGGTGCTGCGGCGTGAGTTCCGCCTGTTCGAGGGCGACTGGATGGACATGGGCGCTTTCCGCAAGTCCGTGTTCAAGATGAACCAGCTCGGCTACTTCAAGCTCACCGACGACCCCCTGGATTTCAAGTTCGACGACGAGAAGAAGCTGGTCAACGTCACCATCAAGGGGCAGGAGGTCGGCCGCACTGACATCCAGTTCGGCGCCGGCTACTCGGAGATCGACCACTTCTTCGCCCAGGTGATGTTCAACACCCGCAACTTCCTCGGCCGCGGTGAGGTCCTGGGTGTCTCCGTGTCCTCGGGCGCACGCCAGGACACTTACTCGCTGTCGTTCACCGAGCCGTACTTCCTGGACCGCCGGATGGTGTTCGGCGGGTCGATCTACAAGCAGGAGACCACCCTGACGGACTACTTCCGCGATTCGAAGGGCGGCTCGATCGTCTGGGGTTTCTCGACCGGCTTCTTCGGGCAGGCCACCCTCGTCTACGGGTACGACGACGCCTTCGTGCGCTACACCACGACCCGCACGCTGGGCGCGGGGCAGACGCCGACGTTCCCGCACGGACGCCCGCTGCATCCCCCATACGCCGACGAACCGCAGCCCGACCTCTTCTTCGACACGTACAAGGGTGTCACCTCGTCGCTCACCCCGTCGATCGCCTACGACGCGCGCGACGATCCGTTCGACCCGAGCCAGGGGCTCACTTACTTCGGTCGCCTGCGAGTCGCCGGCGGCATCCTCGGCGGCGATTTCAACTACGTCCGTCCCGAGCTCGGGGGGTCGATCTACCACCCGCTGACCCGCCGCTACATCCTCGCCGGCAACGTCGAGGCGGGGCAGATCTTCCCGTTCTCCGGCTCGGAGATCCCGGTCTACGATCGCTACCGCCTCGGCGGCGAGCGCTCGCTGCGCGGTTTCGAGTACTACTCGGTGCTGCCGCGGACGAAGAGCGGCGAATACTTCCTCACTTCCGCCGGCGCGAGCATGGGCGGCGACCGCTATATGCAGGTCAACCTGGAGTTTCAGATCAAGGTCGGCGGTCCGATCAAGTTCATCATCTTCAGCGACATCGGTAACACCTGGCACGAACAGCAGGGGTGGGACCTGTCCCTGTTGCGGTACAGCACCGGTGCCGAGTTGCGCATCTTTCTGCCGATGTTCCAGGCGCCGCTGCGCTTCATCTACGGGATCAACCTGAAACCGTTCCCGGACGAGAAGCGCTCGGACTTCCAGTTCTCGATCGGGACCACCTTCTAGCTGTCGGCTGCTGGTATGCTGCCGGCGTGAACGACGCCAACGGTTCGGAGCCGCTCGCGCCCCACCCGACGCTCGTCCCCTACTACGACCGCGAGGAGAACAAGCCGCAGTTCGTGCGCCGCCTCTTCGACCACTCGGCCGGGAGCTACGACCACATCGAGTCGATGATGGCGTTCGGCTCGGGCCGTTGGTACCGCCGCCAAGCGCTCGAGCGGGCCGGACTGACGGCCGGCCGCAAGGTCCTCGACGTCGCCTGCGGTACCGGCCTGGTCGCCCGCGAGGCGGTGACCATTACCGGTGACCCGCGCCTGGTCGTCGGGCTCGACCCGAGCCCGGGCATGCTGGGCGAGGCGCGGCGGGCGCTCGGCATCCCGGCCGTGCTCGCCGCCGGCGAGCAGTTGCCGTGGCGCGACGCCAGCTTCGACTTCCTGTCGATGGGGTACGCGCTGCGCCACCTCGCCGACCTCGCCGTCACCTTCGAGGAGTTCGCCCGTGCGCTCAGGCCCGGGGGCACGGTGCTCGTGCTCGAGCTGACCAAGCCGAAGGGCAGGTTCCACCTCGCCTTCCTGCGGCTCTACCTGAAGTGGGTGGTCCCCGTCCTGACCCGGCTGACCACGCGCAACCGCGACGCCGCGGTGCTGATGCGCTACTTCTGGGAGACCATCGACGCCTGCGTTCCGCCGGACAGGATCCTCGCGGCGCTCGCGCAGGCGGGTTTCACCGACGTGCAGCGCACCGTCGTCCTCGGCATGTTCTCCGAGTACACCGGAACGAAGACCTAGCCTACTGCCTCGCCGGGGGTGTAGTGCGGTCGTTGCCCGCGTCGGCTGCCGGCCGGCGGAACGCCCCGCTGTCGTTGGTTTGCTTGGCCAGCGAGGCGAGCGTCTGCAGGCTGGCGGTGTCGTCGAGGGTGGCGCCCGAGGGCACGCCGAAGCGCGCCCGCACGTCGGCGACGTAGAGCTCGCCCGGGCTGCGCGCGAGCTGCCAGCCGCCGCGCGTCCGCACGACGATCGCAGGGTGGGTAGAGAGCAGCTCGAGCTCGTCGTCGGCGCGTTCGCCGAGGATCGCCCGCGCGCGGCGCGGCGCCACGGTACCGTCGCGCCGTGCCTCGAGCAGGAGGGTGATCACGTTGGCGACGTCGTGGGCCGGCGGCAGCGCGGGCGCGTGGCCCACCACCCACGAGGCCTCGGCGCCGAGCAGGATCGCGAACCAGAATACGAGCAGTGAGACCAGGAAGAACAGCACGATCGCCAGCGAGCCATAGATCACGTTGAGGTCGGCCGCGACGTTCAGGTAGATCTGGAACCCGAGGTGGACTATCGCCAGCGCCAGCGTCGCGACCACCGCGCCCAGGCCCGCCGCGCGCCAGGGGACGCGGGTGTGGGGCACCCAGCGGTACAGCGCGGTCAGCGCCACCAGCGCGAACAGCGCCGGCAGCGGGCGGGTGAACGGCGCCACGTGGACGTACCACGCGTGCGAGCTCAGCCAGTAGAGCATCGAGAACAGCGCCGTGATCAGCAGCGGTCCCCACACCAGAAGGGCGGCGAACGAGGCCAGCCGCCACTGCCAGCGGCGGCTGCTGGGGACGCCCCAGACGGTGTTGAGCACCTCCTCGATCTGGTAGAACGCCTGGAACGTCACCAGGATAGAGATGCCGATCCCGAGCCAGCCGAGCGACGCAGTACGCTGCGCCAGCGCCGTCAACGTTGCCTGCACGCGAGCCGGCGAGAACGGCAGGACCGTCGCGATCGCCCGCACCACCAGCTCGGCGCGCTCCGGCTGGACGCGCGAGACCGTGACCAGCGCGACCGTGAGCAACGGCACGAACGACATGAGCGTGGTGTAGGCGAGCGCCGCCGAACGCAGGAGCAATTGGTCACGGTGCTGTGCCTGCAGCAGCTTCTGCGCGAAGTGCGCCAAGCGGCGCAGCCGCCCGCTCACAGCGTCACGGTCTCCTCGAGGCGCGGCAGGTAGCAATCCCAGCCGAAGCGAGCCGAATAGCGAGCGGCCAGCGCCCGGCTGGCCTCGTCCTCGCCGTGGGTCACGAAGGTGAGCCGCGGCGTGGCTGCCGCGCTCGACGCCCAGATCGTCAGCTCGTCGGCATCGGCGTGCGCGGAGAGCGAGCTGACGCTGCGCACCTGCGCCCGGACCGGCACCATCTCGCCGAAGATCTTGACCGCCGGCTCCCCGTTGAGGATGCGCCGTCCGCGCGTGCCCTCGGCCTGGAAGCCGACGAACAGGACGCTGTTGCCAGGGTCGGGGAGGCGGTTGCGGAGGTGGTGGAGGATGCGCCCGCCGGTCGCCATGCCCGAGGCCGAGATGATGATCGCCGGGCCGGCGAGTGAGTTGAGGTGCTTCGACTCGTCGCTCGAGCGCACCAGCGTCAACCCTGGCGGCGTGAACGGATCGATTCCCCCTTCGCGCAGCGCCCGGGTCTCGAGATCGTGCTCGCGGATGCAGTCACGATAGGCAGCGGTCGCTTCGAGTGCCATCGGCGAGTCGAGGAAGATAGGCTGCGGCGCGATGTCCCCGTCTTCGATCAGCTCGCGCAGCAAGAACAGGATCTCCTGGGTGCGATCGATGGCGAACGCGGGGATGAGCAGCACTCCGCCGCGCGAGCGCGCCTCCTCCACCGCGGCGGCGAGCTGCTCGCCGGGGTCGCCGCCGTCGTGGAGACGGTTGCCGTAGGTCGACTCCACCACCAGGTAGGTCGACCCCGGGTACGGCGTGGGCGGCCGCAGTACGGGCACGGCGTAGCGCCCGACATCGCCGGAGAAGTAGACGGTGGTGTATTCGTCGCCCGGCACCCTGACGCGCAGCTCGACAGCGGCGGCGCCGAGAATATGTCCCTGCCGGTGATATGTGAACTGGATGCCCGGCGCAAGCGTGTACGGCGTCTCGAACGGGAGCGGCTGCAGCGTGCGCAGCGCCTGCTGGGCGTCTGCGACGGTGAACAGCGGCAGCGCCGGCTTGTGACGGCTCGACCCGACCTTGTTGGCGAAGCGGGCCTCCTCCTCCTGGAGGTGGGCCGCGTCGGTGAGCATGGCCGGCAGCAGGCGTTTGGTCGGGGCGCTCACGAACGTCGGTCCCGCGAACCCGTCGCGGACCAGCCGGGGCAGGTAGCCGCTGTGGTCGATGTGCGCGTGCGTGAGGACGACGGCGGAGAGCTCCCGGGGATCGATCGGGAGCGGCGCCCAGTTGCGCAGCCGCAGCTCCTTGCGGCCCTGAAACAGACCGGCGTCGATCAGGAAGCGACGGTCGTGCGCCTCGAGAAGGTAGCGTGAACCGGTTACGGTCCCGGCTGCGCCGAGGAAGGTGAGTCTCACCATGCGGCGAACCTTACCACCTCTCCCACGCGGAGGGTTTCGGCTGTGAAGAGCGCCCCGGAGGCGTCCGCGGCCGCTCGGCCGGTTCGGGCCGCGGGGCCGAACCAACCGGCCGGTCGAAGTGTGACCGGGGCCACCGATTCGGCCGCCAGGCCGGCTTGCCGCGCGCCGGACGATGTCGTAGACTGACGAGGATCACTGCACCACCGGGAGGAAGCCATGCCAGAAGAGAAGAAGAGCAGCAAGGTCGAGGAAAAGATCGACCAGCTCGAGGGAGCTGTGCACGAGGTGCTTGAAGGGACCAAGGAATCGATCAAGCGCGCCGAGGGCTCGATGGAGAAGGCCAAGGAGGCGCTCGGAGAAGGCTACGGCAAGGTGCGCTCCCGTTCGGCCGAGGGGTACGAGAAGGCCAAGGGGTACCTGGCCGAGGCTCGGGCCGCCCTCGAGGCAGCGCGCGAGAAGATGGGAGAGCTGTACGGTCGCTCGCGTGAGATCGCCGAGGAGGCGTACGCGAAGGCCAAGGTGCAGTTCGAGAAGCTCTCCGCCGAGTTGAAGAAGGCCTACGCCAAGGTCAAGGCCAAGGTGCAGGAGGTCGACATGCGCGAGGTGCGCGACGACGTCGTCGACTACGTCAAGCGCAACCCGGGCAGGTCGATCCTGATTGCGTTCGGCGTCGGCTTCGCGGTCGGGTATCTGGTGCGCCGGAGGGAGCCGTAGAGCATGGATGAAAACAAGCGCGACGAATTCGACGAGGCGGCCCAGGATGAGACGTTCGAGCTCGACGACCTCGACGAGGCCGAGGAGGCTCAGCGTCAACGCCTGAACGCGGACTACCTCCTCGACAAGGTGATCCCCGGCGAGATCGACTGGCGTGACATGGTGCGGCGTCACCCGTTCGTCACTGTCGGTGCGGCCGCCGCGATCGGCTTCCTCCTCGGCAGGGCCAAGGGGGCGGCGATCGTCGCCGGCATCTCCGCCGGCCTCACGACCACGGTGATGCGGCAGCTCTCGGACGTGTTCGAAGGGGAAGTTTTCGAGTTCTAGGCTGGTTATGCTTTGGGCGACCGCGGACAGAACCAGCTTCCGCGCGCGAGGCATCCGTTGAGATCGCGGCTGGGGCGAGGGCTTGACCGCGGGACGGCAATCCACGGTGAGGCGGTGCTGAGGTGACGGTTCCGACCGAAATTGGACGGTACAAGGTCGTCGGCGAGTTGGGCCGCGGCGCGATGGGCGTCGTCTACCGCGGCGTTGACCCCGCCCTCGACCGTCACGTCGCGATCAAGGTGATCTCCTCGCAACAGTCGGCGGGGGCGTTGAACTCGCAGGAGATGGAGGCCCGTTTCCTGCGCGAGGCGAAGATCGCCGCCCGCATCAACCACCCGGGAATCGTCACGGTGTTCGACGCCGGCCGCTCCGGCGACTCGCTGTACCTGGTGATGGAGCTGATCGAGGGGGAGTCGCTGGCCCACCGGCTGGCCCGCAAGGAGTACCCGACCGTCCCCGAGTCGTTCATGATGGTCGCGCAGTGCGGCGAGGCGCTCGCGGCGGCGCATGCTCTCGGCGTCGTCCACCGCGACATCAAGCCCGCCAACATCATGCTGACCAAGGACGGCCGCGTGAAGGTGGCCGACTTCGGCGTCGCCAAGGCGATCGGCGAGGGCACGGACCTGACCCGCACGGGCACGGTGGTCGGCAGCCCGGCGTACATGGCCCCGGAGCAGGTCCGCGGCCTGTCGCCCGACGGCCGGGCAGACCTGTTCTCGCTCGGCGTCGTTCTCTACGAGCTCCTCCTCCACCGCAAACCCTTCCCGGCCGACACCATCACCAGCCTGATCTACCAGATCCTCCACGAGGACCCGCTCGTCGACACCGACGCTGCGCGCTCGTTGGGCGAGCGGACCTCCAACTTCATGAGGCTCTGCCTCGCGAAGGATCCCCACGACCGCGTCCCCGACGGCAACGCGTTCGCGGCGGAGGCGCGTGCGCTCGCCGCCCAGGCCGCCTCCTCCGCCGCTGAGATGACCAGCGCGACCAAGCTGATGTCCAGCGTGCCGCCGGCCAAGGCGACGCCCGCCACTGCGGCTACCAGCAGCGCCGCTACGGTCGCCGTCGCGGCACGCCGGTTCCCGTTGATCCCGGTGCTGGTAGGGGTCGTCGCCTTGCTGGCCGTCGTGGTGACCGGGCTGCTGCTCCGGCAGCGCGCCCCGGCGGCATCCGTCACCGCCAGCGCGGCCGCCACGCCGGCCGCGAGCCAGCCAGTCAATCAGGCGGCGGTCGAGCCGGCCGCCACGGCCGAGCCGGCACAGCCGGCGCAGACGAACCGCGACGAGTATCCGCTGCACGTGAACTCCCAGTCGCGCGTGGCGCCGGCCCCGGCGCAGACCGCCGAGCCGCGCACCTCGCGCTGGCGGCCGATCCGGCAGCCGGCGGAGGTGACCGCACCGGTCAAGCGGCCGGTGGTCGGTACCGCCGCCGCCCCCGCTGCCGACAGCGACCCCGATGGTCACGCAGGTGTTCGAGTGTCGTGAAGGGGCCAACTTCAACGTCTCGCCGCAGAAGGCGCAGGTGATCGTCAACGGCCGTCTGATCGGCATCGCCGACGACTGGGACGGCGCCATGTTCGGCAAGATGGGGAAGACCTACATGTTCCCGGAGCCGGGCATCTACTACGTCAAGCTTACCTACCCCGAGCGCAAGACAACCTGGGTGAAGATCATCGTCTCGCCCGAGTCGAAGCGGAAGATCGCCGACGTCGACACCCGCCTGCAGAAGCTCGAGAAGTAGCTCTCCGGAAGACGCTCCAGCGACAATCGGAACCCGCTCCTCCGGCGGGCTGGCCTACTGCTTGGAACGGAGCCGCGCGAGCGCCCTCTTCACGGGCGCCGGGACCAACCCGGAGACGTCGCCGCCGACCGTCCAGATCTCCTTGATGACCCGCGACGACAGATAGGTGAACTCCTCGTTCGGCGTCAGGAACACGGTCTCGGCGGCCGCCCACAGCCTCCGGTTCATCAGCGCGAGTTGGAACTCGTACTCGAAGTCGGAGACCGCACGCATCCCGCGCAGGAGGACGCGCGCGCCGCTCTCGCGCATGAAATCGACGAGCAGGCCGGAGAACGCGGTGACCTCGATCCCCGGGGTCCCCTTGAGGCTGGCGCGGATCAAGGTGACGCGTTCGTCCGTCGGCATGAGGGGGTGTTTGTCGGGGTTGGAGAGCACCGCGACGATCACCCGCGGGAAGAGCGAGCGGGCGCGGCGGACGATATCGATGTGGCCGAGGTGCAGGGGGTCGAAGGAGCCGGGATAGACGGCGGTGATCGGGGAGTCGCTCACGGATGCTCCTCCAGTGCGGCGGTGGCGCGGTTGTGGTGGTCGTCGACGGCACGGACCGCCAGCAGGTGGGCGCCTGTCGCTGCGGGGATGCGGACGGTCTCGCGACGGCCGTCGATCGCGCCGTCATCGGGCACGACCTGCTGCCACAGATCGGCGTCGCGGCTCCACTCGATGATCGTAATCGGCGACATCGCGTCCTCGACCGTCACCACCCAGGTCTCGCCGACGCGCTTCGCCGTGATGTGCGGCGGCGCGTTGTCGACGACCACCCAGCTCGACAGGGCGCTCGCCGCACCCGGAGCGTCGGGGTTGGCGGCAGCGTCGCTGGCCGTCAGGCGGAAGCGGTAGACGCCGTCCGGCAGCGCCTGCGTGTCGAGGGCCAGGCTGACCGTGTCGAGGTCGGTGCGCACCGGCAGCCAGCGCTCGCCGGCGCGCGGCTGCACCTCGAGGGTGAAGCGGAGCGGGTCGCCATTGGCGTCCTCGACCCTCCACGACAGCGTCTGGTAGCCGACCCGGTAGTACTTCTTGCCGAGGCGTCCCTCGGCGTCCTTGGCGTCGTCGTCGAGCGTCGTGAAGATCCCCGACAGGTCGGGGTGGCGAACGTCGACGATGCGCTCGGAGGACGGCGGCGACTTGAGGAAGACTTCGCCGGGGTCGTGCACGGTGATGTCCTTGATCTCGGGCGGCACGTTCACCTGGCGGTAGGCGATGGTGACGCCATCGACCTGCGCGTCGCGGGCCGTCCCCGGCGCCAGGTCGAGTTTCCACTGCAGGTAGCGCGTGAGCGGCGCCATCACGGCGCTCGAGCCGCACGGCTGCGGCGAGGTCCAGGCGCTCCACGAGTCGTCGGGCTGGACGGCGGCGCCGGAGCGGAAGCGGATGCTGCACTGGCTGCCCTGGGGAAGGTCGCCCAGCACCCTGGCCTCGCCCCAGCGGGACGGCTGGCCGGCGTCGAGCGAAGGCGACGTGAACGTCCCGTGCGGGGGGCCGGAGCGGCGCAGCAGCCGCACCGGACTCTGCACGAGAACGGCGCGGCCGCCGTCGGCGATGCGGACGACCTGTGCCGCATCCACGGTATCGAGCTGGGCGGCCGCCCCGGCGACGATCTGCCAGAGCTCGCCTTCGAGGCCGGTGCCGATCAGCAGGGCGCCGTCGCTCCACGCCAGGGCGCCGGCGATCTGCTTGGTGAAGCGGTACACGCTGGTCGCCGCACCGACCGGGAGGATGCGGAGGATCTCCGACGTCGCGGTGCCCTTGTCGGTCGACGGCGGCGCCGTGGCCTGGTCGCCGGCGACCACGGTCACCGTCGGGCTCCCCTCGCCCTCGTCCTTGACCGGCTTGCCGAGCGTCGGGTCGCCGGTGAGCGCCGCAGCGTAGACCGTGCCGTCGGGGGCGACGGCGAGCGCCGCGATCTCGGTGAACGTCGAGTCGTAGAGAACACCCGGCGGGCCGTCGCCGTTCCAACGCAGCACGCGTCCCTTGCCGGAGGTGCCGATGATCAGCGTGTCGCCGGACACCGCGAGGCAGCGGGCGTGGCGGTCCTGGATCTCGGCGGCGAGCTCCAGCCCCTTGGCGCCGAGGCGCAGCAGACGCCCGGGGTTGCCGGCCGCCGCGACCAGGCCGCCGCGAAACCACGCGATGTCCCAGAGGTTGCCCTCGACGAGCTTCGACGCCTCGACGAGTGTGGCGGCGCCCGGCGCGAGTCGGTAGAGCGCAGCGGGCACGGCGGTGGTCGCCCATAGCGTTCCGGTCGGGTCGAGCAGCAGCGCGGTGATCTGGTCGGCGTTGAGCTCGGCGACGAGCTCCTTTGTGCCGTCGCGCACACGGTAGACGCGGGCTGGGTGCCCGGTGCCGACGTAGGCGGCGCCGTCGCTGCCGGTGGCGAGCGCGAGCCCGAGCGGCTCGTCGAAGGAGGCGACAACGGCGAGCGGCGGCAGCGGGTGCAGCGAGCCGTCCGCGGCCACCGCGATGCCGTTGGCGGTGGCGTCGGCGAGGGTGCGGGGTGTGTCGAGGACGAAGTAGCGCGTCTGGCCCGCTCGGGCGCCCGCGGCCAGCGCCGCTGCGATGACCGCGGCGATCATCAGGACGGGAGTCCGGCGCGCGGCGCGTGCACTGCCACCGGCCGCGCCGTCGACATGGTCACGGGTCATTGCGCCTCCAGCGGTTGCGGCAGCACCGTCAGCGGTATCCGGAAAGCCCCGACGAGCGGGTACGGCGCGTTCCAGCGCGCCGTGGCGACGGTCACCGTCGACAGCCGCGTCACACCGCGCACGCCCAGCCCGGTCGCCAGCGTCGCGCTCCACGACGGCGGCAGCGCCGGCTGCGAGACGCCCGGGCGCGCAATCCCGCGCTCCTTGCTCTCCAGCGCGGCGACCAGCGTCGAGGCGCTCTCGAGCATCGCCAGTTGCTCGACCTCGTCGGCGAAGCTCGCCGCCGCGAGCCCCTCCGCCCTCAGGCGATACTCGCTCCAGGCGGAGCCATCGGCAACGATGAGGTCGACGGCGCCGACCGGTTGGTCGCGCGGCACAGCGACGGCGAGCCGGCGCTGCTCCGGTTGCCCCCGGTCGGGCTGCAGCGTCACCGTGACGGTGACCGTCTCGCCCGGGTGGACCGTCGTCCGGTCGGGGATCGCCTCGCTCAGATTGGCGCCGAACGCGTTCTCCTGCCGCTCGAGCTCGGCGCGGAGCGACGTGATGGCAGGGTGGGGGAACGAGGAGTTCTCGAGGTAGGCCACCGCGGCGCCGACGAAGGTCGAGACCCTCGCCAAGGCGTCGATGCCGCGCGTGGACTGCTCCACGGCGACCCGGGAGCCGTCCGCCAGCCCGAGCTCCAGCCGCAGTCGGACCGTCGCCTCGCCGTTGCTGGCCCCGCGCGCGGTCAGGCAGGAGTTGGCCAGGAAGGTAGCCAGCAGCGGCTCGAGCATCGGCACCTGGGCGATACGGAAGCTCCAGGAACTCTCGCCGCTGGCGTCCCTGACGGTGATCGCGAGCGGCAGCCCGGGAGGAACCGGCCCAACCTCTGCGAGCATCCCGGCCGGCCGGTCGGCGATGAAGGCGCCGATCGCCGGGCCGACGCCGAACACCTTGAACGAGCTCTGGTACGAGCTCTGCACGGCGATCACGCGAGCGCGGGCGGCGGGGATGTGCACGTTGCCGAGCGAAAAGAACGGGTGACCGAACGCCCAGATGCGATCGCCGTCGCGCGCCGTCACCGTGCCGCCGGCGGCCAGCGTGGCGTCGCCCCAGACCAGCAGGGCGGCAATCATCTCGCCCGCCTCGGGCGGCCCGGACGGCGTGGCGACCGTACCGGCGGGGATCCCCGCGAGGGCTGCCCGCGACAGGACGTCAGCCGCGAAGCCCGACGGCAGCGGCAGGCCGCCGACGGCGACCGGGAGCAGGCCGCGCCGGGTGTCGCCGCTCAGCGCGGGGAGCACCGCCGCGGGTGCGACCGATCCGGCAACCACGCCCGCAATTGCGGCGAGGGTCGGCTGTGGGGCGGACGGCGCGGGCCCGCCGACGGCGATCGCGCTCATCCGCGCGAAAGGCGTGACACCGGCGAGCGGGTCATGGGCGAAAGACCACCCGAAGGCGACGGCGCCGAGCAGCTTGCCGTCGACGTAGACGGGCGACCCGCTCATGCCGGCGACGACCCCGCCGCCCGCGAACGCCGGGTCGTCGAGGCGGACCAGCACGGCCTCGCGGTCGGGGCTGGTGGCGTCGAGCGTTCCCATCACGACGACCGGGATCTCGCGCCGCTGCCCGCCCTCCCACTCGGTGATGCACACGCCGCGCTGCTGCGGCCGGATCGCCGCAGGATCCCACCACGATAACGCCGAGACCAAAGCGATGAGAATGCTTCTCACGGGGGGATTATACGTGCCTGTCGGCGATTCGGCTTGGCATGCGAAGCACGGGGTGCGAGCCGTCGCGATCTGCAGCTCGACAGCAGCCGGGCCGCCCACGAGATGGGCAGGACGCCGCACAACGTCGGAGGTGGCAACGAGGTCAGATCGACGCGTGCGCCGCGAGGTGGCGGCCGGTGAGCGGCAGCAGCACCGGGAGCTGCTGCATGAGCTGGGCGAGCTCTTCCGGCATCACCTGCTGCGCCGCGTCGGAGAGGGCGTGCGCCGGGTCGTGGTGCACCTCGATCATCAACCCGTCGGCGCCGACGGCGGCAGCGGCACGGCCCATCGGGATCACCTTGTGGCGCTTCCCGGTGCCGTGCGACGGGTCGACGATGATCGGCAGGTGCGAGAGGCGCTGCACCGCCACGACCGCCGCAAGGTCGAGGGTGTTGCGGGTGTGGTCGGCGAACGTCCGGATGCCGCGCTCGCACAACACCACGTCGTAGTTGCCCTCGGAGAGCACGTACTCGGCCGCCATCAGCAGCTCCTCGATGGTGGCCGCCATGCCGCGCTTGAGCAACACCGGCTTGCGCACCCGACCGCAGGTGCGCAGCAGCGAGAAGTTCTGCATGTTGCGGGCGCCGATCTGGATCATGTCGCAGTGCTCGACGACCAGCTCGAGCGACTCCTCGTCGAGCGCCTCGGAGACGACGGGGAGGCCCGTCTCGCGGCCGACCTCGCGGAGGATCGCGAGCCCTGGCTTGCCGAGGCCCTGGAACGAGTACGGCGAGGTGCGCGGCTTGAAGGCGCCGCCGCGCAGGATGTGGGCACCTGCGGCACGCACGGCGCGCGCGGCGGCCAATGTCTGATCGGGGTTCTCGACCGAGCAGGGGCCGGCGATCACCGCGAAGTGGCCACCGCCGATGCGAACGCCGCCGACCGAGACCACCGTATCGTCCGGCTTGACCTCGCGGCTGACCAGCTTGTACTGGTGCGAGACCGGAATGACCTCGAGCACGCCCGGCATGCTCTCGAACAGCGCAGGCTCGAGCACGCCGGGGTTGCCGGTGATCCCGATGGCAACACGCTGCGCACCGGGAATCGGGTGAGCCTTGAGCCCCAGCGCCTCGATGTGGGCGGTAATCCGGGCCACCTGCTCGCTCGTGGCGCCAACCGCCATGACGATCAACATTCCGGCACCCCCAAGTCGGGGCTATACTAACCGAGGCGAGGAGGTTGTCAACGTGAAGAAGCTGGGGATCGTCCTGGCCATGCTCGTGATCTCGGCGTGGGCGCAGGCGGCGTACGTGGTGGTCCTGCACAACGGGGCACGCGTCGTCGCGCGCGACCGCTACCAGATCAAGGGCAACAACGTCATCATCACTCTCAAGAACGGGACACTCACTTCGCTCCCGCTCTCCCAGGTGGACCTCGCGGCGACCGACAAGCTCAACGCCCGCAACCTCGGCGACGCAACGCCCCTGGACTGGGTCGACATGGCCACGCCGACCCCGGTGCCGACGCCGACGCCATCGGTGGCCGGACTCGGCCACATCATCCCGGGGCTCGCCCGACCCGAGAATGACGCCGCGCGGCCGACGCCGACGCCCGGGATCAGCCTGCGCGACACCGAGTACCCGGACAAGCAGGTGGAGCGCACCTTCGAGGAAGGCCTGGAGCGGTTCCACCTGTACCTCTACCGCACCTCGGCGGGGACGCAGCCGGGCTACCTGTTCATCGAGCTGCGCGTCAACGGGCAGAGCGAGGTGGTCAAGGCGCTCCAGGCGGTCACCGGGACCTACCACGTGCTCGCCACCAGCGCCCCGGACCGCGCTCCGGTGCGCGTCGAGCTGCAGATGCTCAACGAGAGCGGCAAGGAGGCCGGCCTCTTCCGCCTGTCGCCCGAGGACGCCGCCGATCTGGCCACCGCGAAGATCACCGCGGAAGAGTTCTTCATCCGCAAAGTGATCTTCTGACGCGGGGGGTCCGGCGACCGCCCGCCCAGCCCCCCGTCACCTCGACCCCCCGAGCCCCCCGGCTCGCGGCGGCGGAGCCGCCGACTCGCTGCCCCGCCTCCGACCCCTCGCCCGCTCGCCCGCCCAGCCCCCACAGGTTCTCGCAGTGCTGCTCGCGGTGAGTGGGCTCGTCGGGTGTCACGCGCCGCTGCCAGGGCCGGAGCGCGACTGGCGCGAGGGGCGCGAGAAGGCGGTGCGCCAGGCGCTGGCGGAGGCCGGGAAGCCGGCAGCCGGGGCCCTGCACTTCTACCCGTTCGACCCCGACTACCGGCTGCGCAGCATCGTCGAGCCGGTGAGCCCGCCGGAGCCGCTGCGGCTGCCGACCTCGAGCGGCGAGATCCGCCCGGCGCACCGCATCGGCCGGATCCGCCTGCGCCTGCCGAACGGCGACGCTACGCTCGCCCTGTTCGTCCTCGACGACCTCCAGGCGACCGCTCCGGATCACCTGTTCCTGCCGTTCCGCGACGCCGGGGCCGGGAGGGAGACGTACGGCGCCGGCCGCTACGTCGAGATCGTCCGGCAGTCCGGCGGCGTCGTCGAGATCGACTTCAACCGCGCCTACAACCCCGACTGCGCCTACGGCATCACTGCTCAATGCCCGATCACGCCCGTGGAGAACACCCTCCCGTTCGCGGTCGAGGCCGGTGAGATGATGCCAGCATCCCACTGACCGCTCTCCCGGCCGCTCACGCTGGCCGACCACGGGAACCCCGGGCTATCGGCTTTCCGGGGTCAGTCGGTAGATCCAGGGGTAGCGCTTGCCGTAGCCGTCGGCGTCGAGGCGGAGGCGCAGCGCCTCGGTCACGTCGCGGTTGCCGATCTGGCCGAAGATCCAGGGGTTGAGCTTGACCGCGCGGATCAGGTGCGAGTAGCCGGTCTCCTGATCGCCGAGGGCGAGCAGCGCCATCCCCACGTCGAACCGGGTCTCCGGGCGCTCCGCCAACCGCAGGGCTGTGTAAAAGTGCTCGAGCGCGATGTCCGGCCGGCCGGCGAGCATCGCCACGTTGCCGCTCACCACCTCGGCGTCCCACGCGCCGGGGAACCACTTCAGGCGCGGCTCGAGGTTGGCGAGCGCAGCCCGCGCCGCCTCCTCGCGGCCCTGCTTGAGCTGTCCCTGCTGAATGGCGCGCGACAGTGTCGACGCCTGCTGCCAGGCGATCGAGCCGACGTACCGTTGCCAGGCCGCGAACGAAGCTGCAGCGGCGACCGCAGCCACGGCGATCCACTGTGCGAGTCGGGTCCACCGCGCGGCCTCGGGCGGCGCCGGCAGCGATGGGACGGCCAGCGCCGCGAGCACCGTCCACTGCGCGGCGATGGCGGCCAGGTGCGTCGGGAACTGCAGCAGCGCCAGCGGTGCGAGCGCCGCGACGAGCGGCAGCAGCACCGGCAGCGCACCGGCCGCCCGCCGCGAGCGGCGCAAGGCAACGCCGAGCCCGCCCGCGGCCAGCAGGAGCCCGAGCAGGCCGGTCTCGGCAACGTGCTGGAGGACGTCGTTGTGCGCCTGGCCGAAGGCGGTCTCCAGCCGCAGGATGCGTCCCCGGCGCGCCAGCGTCTCCTCGCTCTGGTAGCGGAAGGAGTTGTTCTCGAACAGGCCGAAGCCGACGCCGGTCACCGGGCGGGCGGCGATCATCCCGAGCGCCGCCGCGAAACCGGCGCCGCGGCCGCTGCCGATCGACATCCAGCCGCCGTGCTCGAATTCCGTGATGGCGGTGCGGACACGCGGCGCGAGAGGTCCCGCGATCGCCAGGACCGCCGCCAGGACGGCGAGACCGGCGGTCGCCGGGATGCGCGCGCGGCGGGGAACGTACCGCCACAGCAGCACGGCGAAGCCGCCGGCAAGGGCGATGAAGGCGGTGAGCGTGCGGCTGCCGAGGGTGACGCCGAGCATCGTCGCGGCGGCCGCGACGTAGACGAATCGCTGTCGCTTCTGCCTGAGCGCGAGCGCCACGGCGAGCACGATCGGCGGCACCAGATAGACCCCGACGTCGGCAGGGTTGCCCATGGTGCCCAACCACCGGTAGCGCCCCTGGAAGTTCTCGAGGCGGGTGAACGCCTCCGGCTGGAACGACGGCAGCAGCAGCAGCGCCGTCACTCCTGCCTGGATGACGCCCGCAACGACGACCAGCGTCGCCAATCGTTGCCGGTGCCGCTCGGTGAGCTGCCGCAGCGCGCCCCACCCGAGGGCGGCGAGCGCCAGCGGGACGCAGCGAACGAGCACCACGGCCGGCTGGCCGCTCGTGGCCGCGCTCGCCACAGCGCCGGCGAGGACCCCGCCCCACGCCCACCACCACGGGTCGCGCCATGCCGGCCCGCGCAGATTGGCGGCGACGAACGCGGCAGCCAACGTCGCCCAGACCACCAGCGCCGCCTCGCGCTTGGGCACGCGGAACACCTCGGTGCAGTCGCTGTCCCAGAGCAGCGGCAGGACGAGAACGAGCGCCACGCCGAGCCAGAACGCGAGCCGCTGGTAGCCGGACGCGCTGCCCTGCAAAGCGCGCGGCGCCGATCCGCGGCGGGGCATCGCCTACTCCTCCAGTCGCACCGAGACGATGCTCGACACGCCGGGCTCCGCCATGGTCACGCCGTAGAGGACGTCGGCGTGCGCCATCGTCCGCCGATTGTGGGTGATCAGCAGGAACTGCGTGTCGCGCGAGAGCGAGCGCAGGTGCTGGCAGAGCCGCTCGACGTTGGCGTCGTCGAGCGGGGCGTCGACCTCGTCGAGCACGCAGAACGGCGCCGGCCGGATGCGGAACAGCGCCAGCAGCAGCGCGATCGCCGACAGCGCCTTCTCGCCGCCCGAGAGGAGCAGGACCGACTGCGTGTGCTTGCCGGGCGGGCGCACGCGGATCTCGACGCCGGCGTCGAGCGGGCTGTCGGGGTCGGCGAGCTCGATCGTTGCGTCGCCGCCGCCGAACAGAGTGCGAAAGATCTCGGCGAACGCGATGCTCGCCTCGGCCAGCGTCGCCTTGAAGCGCTCGGCGCACTCACGGTCGAGCTCCACGATCGTCTCGGTGAGGCTCGCAAGCGAGCGCTCGAGGTCGCGCCGCTGGTCGTTGAGGAACTTGAAGCGCGTCTCCAGCTCGTCGCGCTCGGTGAGCGCCAGCTCGTTGACCGGGCCGAGCGCCTCGAGCTCGCCGGCGAGTCGGCGGTCGGCCTCGGCGAGCGCCTCGACCTCCTCGGCGCTCTCCGGGGCGGAGGGCAGCGCGGCGTCCACGCCGAGCGTCAGCGTGATCGCCTCGTCGAGGCGGCCGAGCTCGGCGTTCGCCTCGGCGACCGCGAGCCGCGCCGCATGGGTGGCGTCGCGCGCGGCCAGGTGCGCGGCGCGCTGTCGCTCCGCGTCGGTGCTCGCCTCGGCCACCGACGTCTTGAGCGCCTCCTCGCGCCCGGCCAGCGCCTCGACCTGCTGGCGCGCGAGCATGCGCCGGGTCAAGTACTCCTGCAGCGCGGTCCGCGCGGCGGCGCCGCGCTCGCCCGCCGCGGCAGCCCGCTCGCGCTCCTGGACCTCCTGCCCGCGGGCGCCGTCGAGCTGGCCCTGGAGCTCGCGGAGCGCCTCACCGTGGCGCTCCACGTCGCGCTCGGCCGATGTCCGGCGCTCGCGGGCGACCGCGGCCTGGCCCGCCATGCGCTCGGCCTGGGCGCGCGCCGCGGCGGCAGCCTCGCGTGCGCTCTCGGCCTCGCCTCCCAGCAGGGCGACCGCCTCCTCGAGCTCGCCGGCGCGCACGGCCAGCCGCTCCGCCTCGGTGTGCGCGGCGTCGAGCCGGCCGGTCAGCACCTCGGTCTCCCTCTCCAGCCGGGCCGCCTCGGCGGCGAGCGCCTCGAGCTCGCGCTGCAAGCGAGAGCGCTCGCGGTGCAGCGTCTCCTGGACGGATGCTGCAGACGCCACCGCCTCGGCGGCCCGGGTCACAGCCGCGTCGGCCGCGACCAGAGCGCGACCGAGCTCGACCAGCTCCGCCTGAAGCCCCTCCAGCTCGCGCCTCAGGGTGTCCTCGCTCTCCCTGGCGGTAGCCTCGGCGGCGGCGAGCTTCCGCTCCTTGACGCGCAGCTCGAGGGTGCCGGGCACTCGCGTCTGGGCGCCGGGCAGCTCGACGCGCGGGCCGCGCCGCCGGCTGCCGTCGGGGAGCAGCACGACGAGGTCGGGATCCGATGCCGCGAGTGCCCGTCCCTCGTCCGCGGTCCTGGCCGCCGCGGCGCGCGGCAGCGCCCGCGAGAGCCAGGCAGCGCTATCGGCGCGCATCCCGGCGCCGTCCAGCAGTGGGGAGGGACGCGTCGCACCCGCCTCGCCCCTGACCACCACCTCGACCGTGCCGTCGACGCGCGGTGGCTGGCCGAGCAGCCGCGCGACCGTCGCCTCGCCGGCGACGACCGGCAGGTTGAGGATCTCGCGGTAGGCGCGGTCGAGCAGTTGCGCGGCGTCGGGGCCGGGGTCGAGGAAGTCGGCGACGGCGCCGAGCAGCTCCTCGTCGGGAAGCGACTTCGCGAGCGCGTCGGGGAGCGCTCGCGCGCTCGCCAGGGCGCGCACGACACCGTCGCGCTCGTGGTGCGCCTGCCAGCGCTCGTGCCCGGCGCGGTCGCGGGCAGTGGAGGCCGCCAGGCTGCGCGCCACGAGGGCGTCGCGACGGGAGCGCAGCTCCTGGCGCGCCGCGTCCGCGGCCCCCTCGCGCGTCGCCGCCTCCGCATGTCGCGCGGTGGCTTCCTCCTCGGCGCGCGCCGCCTGCGCCAGGTGGGCGCTCAGCCGCTCCTGCTCGGCGGCGAGGCGGGTGCGCTGGTACCCCGTCTGCTCGAGCTCGACCTCGATGCGGTGCGCCCGGTTGCGGCCCTCGGCGGCGGCAGCGACCGCAGCCAGCAGGGCGCCCCGGGCCTCCTCGGCCTGCGCGGATGCCGTGCGCGACGCCGTCTCGGCGGCAGCCTGCGCCTCTGCGGCCTGCCGGGCTGCGGCATCGGCCTCGCCGTGCACCTGCGCCGCCGCGACCGCCGCTTGCGCCAGAATCTGTTCCTGACCGGCCTCGCCCTGGAGACGGAAGGCGAGCCGCTGGGCTTCGCTCACCGCCGCCTGTCGCCGCGCTGCCGCCTCATCCTGCTCGCGGCGCGCCGCCTCCTCCTCCGCCTCGGCGCGCTGCGAGGCGGCGTCGCTCGCCGCCTCCTGTGCCCGAGCCCCGGCGAGGGTCTCGCGGGCGGCGTCGAGCTCGCGGCGCCGCCGCTCGGCCTCGGCTTCGATCTGGGCGAGCGTGGCGGCCAGCCCCGCCTCGTGCAGCGAGAGCGTGCCGAGCTCCTCCTGACGTGCGACGAGCAGGCGCTGCCCCTGCTCGCGGCGTCCGGCGAAGAGCCGGCCGCGGACGGTGACCAGCTCGGTGCGCAGCTCCCGGTGCCGCTCCGCCCGGCGCGCCTGCCGCCGCACCTGCTCGAGCGTGCGCCGGACCTCAGAGGTGATGTCGACAACGCGCAGGAGGTTGGAGCGCGTCTCGGCGAGTTTGAGCTCCGCCTCGTGCCGCCGCGCGCGGAACTTGGTGATGCCGGCGGCCTCCTCGAACAGCGCTCGGCGATCGGTGGCGCGCTGCGACAGCACCTGACCGATGCGCCCCTGTTCGATGATCGCGTAGGCGCGGGTGCCGAGCGAGGCGTCCATCAGGCGGTCCATCACGTCCTTGAGGCGGACGCGCTTGCCGCCCATGCGGTAGTCGGAGGTCCCGTCGCGGTACACCCGGCGCGAGATCTCGAGCCCGCCGTCCTCCCACGACGACTCGGAACGCAGCGTCAGCGTCACCTCGGCCGCGCCCAGCGCCGGCCGATCGGGCGCGCCGCTGAAGATCACGTCGGCCATCGACTGCGAGCGCAGCAGGCGGGCCGACTGCTCGCCGAGCACCCAGGCGATCGCGTCGGCGATGTTGGACTTGCCGGTGCCGTTGGGGCCAACGATGGCGATGATCGCGCCGGGGAAGGAGAGCTCCACCCGGGAAGCGAACGACTTGAAGCCCTCTAGGGCAAGCGAGGCCAGGCGCAGAACTGCCATCGTCGAACTGCGGATGTTATCACCCGCCGGTGCGCGGCGTCGCGTGTCCCGGGGGCGGGGAGGGCGCGCCGGGTCGCTCGTCGGGCCACGGCTACTCGTGCGCCGGTTGGCGGGTGGCGACCGATTGCGGCCGATGCAGCGTTGCGGTCGGCCACCACAGTCCGGGCAAGGCGGCGCCGCACCGCGGGCAGCTACCGTCCGACGCGACGCGGTTCTCACGAATCGCGAACCCCATCCGGCGGACCACGGTCGTTCCGCAGGCCGGGCAACGGGTGTCCTCGAGGGCTCCGGTCCGGCCGGGGAGGTTGCCGGCGTAGACGAAGCGCAACCCTGCCTCCGCGCCGATCGCCGCGGCCCGCTCGAGGGTGGCGGCCGGCGTCGGCGACGGATCGGTCATCCGGTAATCCGGGTGGAACGCCGTAACGTGCCACGGGATGTCGCGCGAGACACCGGCGAGAAACTCGGCGGTGGCGGCGAGCTCCGCATCGGAATCGTTGAGGCCGGGAACGATCAGCGTCACGACCTCACACCACACGCCGCGGGCCACGATCCCGCCGATGCTGTCGAGGACCGCTTGCAGCTTGCCGCCGAGAGCGAGGTAGGTTTTGGGGTTGAGGGACTTGAGGTCGACCTTGCAGGCGTCGAGCACCGGCGCCAGGTAGTCCAGCACCTCGGGAGTGGCGTGGCCGTTGGAGACGAACGTGGTGCGGAGCCCGGCGGCGCGTGCCCGGACGAACACGTCGTGGGCCCACTCGGCAGTGATCAGGGGCTCGTTGTAGGTCGACGTGATCACCGTGCAGCCGTGGTCGAGCGCTGCGGCGACCAGGGTGTCGGGCGCGGCCGGCAGCGGCTGCGCCGAGGCGGCGGTGTCCCGCAACGTCTGCGAGGAAAACCAGTTCTGGCAGTACGCGCAGTGCAGGTCGCAGCCGAGCATCCCGAACGACAGCGCCCGGGCGCCGGGCAGGAAGTGGAAGAACGGCTTCTTCTCGATCGGGTCGACCGCGACCCCGGCCGTGTAGCCCCAGGGGACGGTGAGGGCATCGCCGTGACGGGCACGGACGAGGCAAACCCCCCGCCCGCCGTCCGCCAGCTTGCAGCGGTGGGCGCAGGCGACGCACACCAGCTTGCCCGACGGATGGGGGACGACCAACTCGGAGCGCACCGCGGTGAAGCGATCGAGTCGCGTCTCCACGCCCTCAATGTGGACCATTACCTTGACGCTTGCAAGCGACATGCGGAGAATCACTCGACAATGCCGCCGAAGGGCAAGCCCCCGCACCCACTGACGGTGCCGTTCGCGCCGTACGGCCTCTCCGGCCGGATCATCGTGCCACCTTCCAAGAGCATCACTCAGAGGGCCTTGGTAGCCGCCGCCCTTGCCGGCGACGGCGCCCGAGTCCGGCGGCCGCTCGATGCCGAGGATCCGCGGCTGCTCTGCCGGGCGCTGCAACTCGCCGGCTACAGGATGACGTGGGCCGGCGACGAGGTCCGCGCCGGCGGATGGACGCCCGCCCCCGGCGGCGCCATCGAGATGGGCAACAACGGCACCGGCGTCCGGTTCATGTTGGCGCAGCTCGCCGCCACCGCCGGGGAGTGGACGCTCGACGGCGTGGCGCGGCTGCGCGAGCGCCCGATCGCGCCGCTCGCGGAGGCGCTCCGGCGCCTCGGCGCCGATGTCGAGCCGGTCGGCGGCGGACCCAGCACGCTGCCGCTCCGGGTGGCCGGCAGGTCGCTGGCCGGCGGCGAAGTGCTTATCGACGCCACCGCCTCCAGCCAATTCGTCTCGGCGCTGCTCCTTCTGGGAGCGCGGCTGCCGCAGGGGCTCGTGGTGCGGCTCGCGGCAGCGCCGCCGTCGCGGCCCTACCTCGCGCTCACCGTCGAGGTGCTGCGCGCGTTCGGGGCCGAGGCCGGGTACGACGAGACGGCGCTGCGGGCCTGGGTGGCTCCGTCCGTGCTGCGCCCCACGGCGTTCACGGTGGAGGGCGACTGGTCGGCGGCCGCGTTCCCGTTGGCCGGGGTCGCAGTGGCGGGAGGCGAGGTGGAGCTGCCGGGGCTTGCCTCCGGAAGCCGCCAGGGCGACGCGGCGATGCTCGCACTCCTCGCGGGTGCCGGCTGCCGCGTGTCGTCGACGAGCTCGGGCACCACGGTGCGGGGACCGGCAACGCGACCAGTGGAGGCCGACCTCCGCGACACCCCCGACCTCTTCCCCGCACTCGCCGTGGTGGTCGCGACCATTGGCGGCCGCCTGACCGGTCTCGAGGGCCTTACCGTGAAGGAGAGCGACCGGCTACGCCTGATGGAGTGCAATCTGACTGCGCTCGGCTTCGCGATCGACTCCGAGGGCGGCACGCTGACAGCGCCGGGATCGCGGCCGCTGCGCCCCGCCAGCGGCAAGGCATTGCCGTGCGCTGCCGATCACCGCATCGCCATGGCGCTCGCCGTTGCCGGGTGCATCGTGGCCGGCGTCCGGGTGGACGACGCCGAATGTGTCGCCAAGTCGTGGCCAGACTTCTGGCAAGGGTGGCAGGCCCTGGTTCGGGAGCGGCCGTGAGGGCCTCGGCGCCGTTGGCCTCGGCCCTCGCCCGGCTGCTGGCGTGGGACGCTCCGTTCCTTCCTGTAGTCGCGGCGGCGTTGCTGGAAGACGGCGAGGTCGAGATCGCGTGCGCCACCGCCGGCGTGCCGGTGCGCGAAGCGCAGGGCTGGCCGCGCGGGCGCCGGATCGCGGTGGCGGTGCAACTCGTCGCGGTCGCGGAGTTTCTCTTCGAGCGTGGCTGGTTCGTCGGCCGCGCGGGGCTCTGGGGAGCGCGGATCGAGAAGCGGGCGGGCGGCGACCTCGTCCGACTCGCCGAGCTACCGCGCCTGCGGCTGAGCGACCCCGGGCTCGACCGGCGGTTGCGCGGGCGGGTGGCGCTGAGCGGCAACCCGCTTCCCGCCGTGCTCTCGCCGGTGCTGCGGGCGCTGGTCCCCGAACGGTGGGCTGCGCTCGATGCGGCGCTGCGGCGGGAGGCACCGTGGGAGCTCGCCGAGGGGCTCGTCGCCGTCCTCACCGCTGACGGCAGGAACGCCGGCGCGCTCCGCCATCCGTTGGGCGCCGGCCGCGTCTTGTGGGCGCGCCGGTACGCTATTCCGGAGAGCGGCGTGATTCTCGTCGAAGAGGAGCCGGTGCTGGCCGGCGTGGCGGCGGCGGCTTCCCTCGCGGCCGCGGCGGCGCGTCGCTCGGTGGTCGTGATCAGCGGCGCCCTCGAGGAGACCGAGATCGCGCGGGCGCAGGCCCGCGCCGCAGCCGACGGGCGCGACGCGTTGGTGCTGACGACGCTGCCGGTCGCGGGTGCGGCGCCGTTGGCCGTCGCCGCCGCAGAGGCCGGTATCTGGGTCGCCGGCGTGAGCGCCGCCCTGGCGCGCGAGCACGCCAGTGCTGCTGTCGAGCTCACCGCGGGCCGGGCGACGCTGGTCGGCGAGGCGCTGGCCACCGGCGCTGCCGCCGCGTTCTCGCTCCCGCCAGAGAGCGGCATGGCGGCACGCCGCACCGAGCTGCTCGCCTCGCCGGCGGCACGCGGCGCTCTCCGGTGGCTCGCCCACGCGCCGGTCGGGCTCGACGAGAACGAGCTGCGGGCGGTCGGAGGTGCGGCCGCGGTGGCGGCGCTCCCGGAGCTCGAACGGTTGCGCCTTGTCGCTCTACGCGACCGCCGCTGGAGCG
Source organism: uncultured Acidobacteriota bacterium (assembly GCA_963725705.1). GTDB lineage: Bacteria > Acidobacteriota > Thermoanaerobaculia > Thermoanaerobaculales > Thermoanaerobaculaceae > CAVRZJ01. Next base: position 42,446 of record CAVRZJ010000011.1, read on the forward strand.
CGCTCTCGGTGGTCGAGAGCCCCGATCCCGAGCGGTGCGCGGCACTGATCTCGCACCTCGCCGAGAGCTCGTGGGCCCGCGCCGTCGCTATCGGGCAGGCCCATGGCGACTGGCGCCCGCTCGAGGAGCGCTGCGAGGAGGCACTGGCGGCCCGCGAGACCGGCGCGGTCCTGGCGACCACCCGGGCGCTGCCGCGGACAACTGGGCTGCGGCTTGCCGGCGCCGAGGCTGCCCTGTCGGCCGGTCGGCTCGCGGACGCCGAGCGCCTGCTCGACGGTGTCGCCGACGCGGAACGCGGCGGCTGGTGGCATGCGCTGTCGGCGTGGTGGGCCGATCAGGCGGGATTGCCGTCACGGGCGCGGGCGGATCTCGGCTGCACGGCGGTCGGCACACTTCCCGGTCGGATCGCAGCCCGGGTCTACCTGGTTGCCGCGGAGTTCGCGAGACGCGACGGCGATCTCGCCGAGGAACGGCGGTGCCTGCGCGCCGCAGCGTCGGCCGCGCCGGATGGCGCGAGCGAGGCGCGCGTCCTCCTCGCCCTCACCGAGGGAGGCGCCGCGTTTCGCCGACTTTGGCGTGCCGAGGCCGAGACCTGGCCGGCCGACGTGCGCGCCCGCGCCCTGCACCTGCTCGGCTACGCCGCGATGTCGCGGGGCAGCCTGGCAGCCGCCGGTACAGCGATGCGGGCGGCTCTGCGCACCGCCTCCGGCGCCAACCTCCGCGTGCTGGGGGAGATCCACTCCGATCTTGGGAAGGTCGCGATCCACGCGGAGCAGGAGGCGGCCGCCGAGCGTCATCTCCAGCTTGCCGACCGCTTCCTCGAGCGCTGCGGGTCCCGGCGCGCGGTCACCGTCGTGCGCTACAACCGGGGCGTCGTCGCCAACGACCGCCTCGACTGGCGGTCCGCACGCACACTCGTCCTTGCGTCACGCGAGCTGCGCGGCGGCGTGCTCGACAGCGTCTACTGGTTCGAGGAGCTCGAGCTGACGCGCTGCCAGCTCGCGCGCGGCGACACCGCGGCGGTTCGATCGGCGCTCCCGGGTCTGCTCGCCGGTCTCGCGCAGCACACGCAGCACGAGGTGCTCGGCGAGGCGCTCGCCTCGCTGCGCGGTCATCTCGCGCTCGCCGACGGCGACCTGGCCGGTGCGCTGGCCGCTGCCCCGGGTGCCGACGCCAGCGAGAGCGCGCTGCTCTCCGCGGTAGTGCGGGCGGGCGAGGGGATCGACCCCGCGCCGTCGCTGCCCCCGCGCTGGGGCGTCACTGTGACGGCTCGGGCGCTCGCCCGCTGGTGCCGCGGCGACCGCGACGGGGCGCGGGCGGCCGTCGCCTCGGCGCTGAACCGATCGCCGCGCGAGGCTGCTGTCGGCCTGGTGCGGCTGGCGGCGGTGGTGGCCCGCCGCGGCGACAGCCTCGGCGAGGCATGGGTGGAGCTGCGGCGGAGGTGCGAGGAAGTTCTCGTTTCGGACGGTCTCGATGGCTGGGCGATGCGGCTGCGGGTGCTGCTCGGGCTGGACGCGACGCTGCTCCTGCGGGCGCTGAACGCCATTGCCGGCGCCGGCCCCGACGCCCTCACGGCCGACCACCTCGAGCCGCTGGCGCGAGCCGTCGGCGTGAGCTCCATCGAGGTCCGCCGGCGCGGCGCGGCGCTGGCCAGGTGGGGCGACGATGGTGGCGGCGGCGGCGAGATAGCCGTCGGCCCGGTGCAGGTCCTGCTTGGCGGGGTGCCCGACCCGACGGCGCTTGCGGCCGGCGAGCTGATCGCGACGCTCGCCGCCAGCACCGCCGCACCGCGGGTCGAGACCGTAGGCAGCGTGGGCGCCTCCCTCCTCGGAGCCAGCGACGCCACCGCAACGCTGCGCACCGAGCTGGCGCGCTGGGCACCGCTGCCGACCACCGTGCTCATCCTCGGGGAGCCGGGGACCGGAAAGGAGCTGGTGGCCCGCGAGCTGCACCGGGCGAGCGGGCGCAAGGGCGCTTTCGTTCCGGTCAACTGCGCGGGGATCCCGGCGACGTTGCTCGAGGCGGAGCTGTTCGGTGTCGTCAGGGGAGCGTACACCGGCGCCGACCGCGACCGTCCTGGTCTCGTGGAGGCAGCAGAGCGCGGGACGCTGTTTCTCGACGAGATCGGCGAGCTGCCCATCGAGCTGCAGGCAAAGCTCCTGCGTCTCCTGCAGGACCGCGAGGTCCGGCGGGTCGGGGCGACCTCCGTTCGTGCCGTCGACGTCCGCTTTCTGGCGGCCACCAACCGCGACCTCAAAGCGGCGGCCGCCGCTGGCGCGTTCCGCCAGGATCTCTACTACCGGCTGGTGGTCGCCGTGGTCACCATCCCGCCACTGCGCGAGCGACCGGACGACATCGACGCGCTCGCCGGCCACTTCGTCGCACAGTACGCCGAGGCGTTCACCCGGCCCGGGGTGCGGCTGGCGCCCTCGGCGCTGGCGGCCCTGCGGGCCGGGCGCTGGCCGGGCAACGTCCGCGAGCTTGACTCGGCGATCGCCCGCGCGGTCGCCTCAGCTCGACCAGGCGAGGTGATCGCCGCGGACCGGTTCGCCGACGTCGAACCGGCGACCGGAGCGCCGGCAGCCGTGCTGCCGTGGACGGCGGCGGTCGACGCCTTCCGCCGCGGCTACTTCGCCGCCGTGCTGCGGGCGACCGGCGGCAACCGGTCGGAGGCCGCGCGCCGCGCCGGTCTGTCGCGGCAAGCGCTGCTCTATCACCTCCGCCACCTCGGCAAGCTCGACTCGTGAGCGGAGCGGGATTCGCTCCCGCGGAGCGCGGGGACGGGCGCATGCGCCCGTGGGGGCGAGGCGGCGGAGGCTGGGTGGGGGGCCGCCGGACGGGTGGGGGAAAAGGGCAGCGGAGCGGGATTCACTCCCGCGGAGCGCGGGGGGTTCGGGGGGGCGAGGCGGCGGAGGCTGGGTGGGGGGCCGCCGGACGGGTGGGGGAAAAGGGAAGCGGAGCGGGATTCACTCCCGCGGAGCGCGGGGGGCTCGGGGCGGCGAGGCAGCGGAGGCTGGGCGGGTGGCCGCCGGACGGGTGGGGGAGAAAGGGAAGCGGAGCGGGATTCACTCCCGCGGAGCGCGGGGGGCTCGGGGGGGCGAGGCGGCGGGGGCTGGGCGGGGGGCCGCCGGACCCCCCGAGAAAAAAGGTGGCGGGCTTGGGGCCCGCCAGGAAGAAGGAGGAGGTTGGATGCGTGCGTTCAGGACGTGGCCGTTGCTCCTGATCGCACCCGGCTAAAAGCAATCCCCGTGCCAAAGTTTCGGCTCAGCCGCTGGGAGCGACGCTCTGTCCCTGGGCGCCAGTGGGGAAATCATTGCTGAAACTCGACATATAGGGTTCTGCCGAAGCGCGCCGCCGGTCGTGGACTCACCTGTCGGGACCAATCGGCGACGCCCGCGGTATCGGCTGTGCTGGTCCGGTGGCACTCGCGTGGCCGGTTTGGCCGGAGCCCGGTGCCCGGGTGGCATTCCCGTGATGCCCGCCGGTGGCGCTGCGATCGCGTCGCGCTTGCCTGCCTCCGCGCACGCGGAGCCACCGAAGCCGACGCGCTGTCGGGCCGTGGTACCGGGCCCGGCGGACGCTCGGCGCCGGAATCTCGGGGAGACAACGAGCGGTGTCCTCGGCAAGTGACGGGCTGTCATCCGCACCGTGGCGACGGCGGCCGCGGAGAGGTGCGGCGGGTGTGCGGGGACCCCGCAGGTACGTTCGAGCGGCGGTGGCGAACCGCAGCGCTCGCCGGCCCCGGGTCTACGGCGCCCGCAGGGGCGGCGTGCCGGATTTCACGAGGCTTACGCCGCAGCTCGGCTTGCGCCGGGAGCCCGCCTGTGGTAAAAAGCCCGACGCCGTTGAAGTCGCAGAAAACGAGGGAGATCCGCGGATGAATATCGAACAGAAAGTCAAGGACATCATCGTGCAGCAGCTTGGCGTCGACCCCGAGAAGGTGAAGTCTGAGGCCTCGTTCGTGGAGGATCTCGGCGCCGACTCGCTGGACACGGTCGAGCTGGTCATGGCCTTCGAGGAGGAGTTCGGCGTCGAGATCCCCGATGAGGAAGCGGAGAAGATCCGTACCGTCGGCGATGCGACGACCTACCTCAAGGAGCACGTCAAGGAATCGTGATGTCGCGCCGGGTCGTCATCACCGGCGTAGGCCTCGTTACGCCGCTGGGCGTCGGGACCGAGGCGACGTGGGAGGGCTTGATTGCCGGTCGCTCCGGTATCGGGCCGATTACCCATTTCGACGCCACTGCCTTCTCCGCCCGGATCGCCGGCGAGGTGAAAGGCTTCAACTCCGAGGACTGGCTGGAGGCGAAAGAAGCCCGGAAGTACGACCTCTTCGTCCACTTCGGCATCGCTGCGGCGGAGCTCGCCGTGCGCTTCGCCGACTTCAAGGTCACACCGGAGAATGCGCACCGCGTCGGTGTCGTCATCGGGTCGGGGATCGGCGGTCTCCCCGGCATCGCGGAGAACCACGGGGTGCTGATGGAGCGCGGGCCACGCCGGGTGACACCGTTCTTCATACCGGGGACCATCGTCAATATGGTCGCCGGTCAGGTGTCGATCCGACTCGGCGCCAAGGGGCCGAACATGGCCACCTGCACGGCCTGCTCGACCGGTGCACACGCGATCGGCGACGCTTATCTCTACATCCAGCACGGCTACTGCGACGCGGCCATCTGCGGCGGCGCCGAGGCGGTCGTGTCTCCTCTGGCGGTCGCCGGATTCGCCTCGATGCGGGCCCTGTCGACCCGCAACGACGAGCCCGAGCGGGCGTCCCGCCCGTGGGACCGCGACCGCGACGGGTTCGTGATGGGGGAGGGCGCCGGGATCCTGGTGATCGAGGAGCTCGAGTCGGCCCGTCGCCGCGGCGCCGCGATCATCTGCGAGATCCTCGGCTTCGGGATGTCTGGCGATGCCTACCACATCACGGCGCCGTCCGAGGACGGCGATGGCCCGGCGCGGGTCATGAAGGCGGCCCTCGACGACGCCGGGCTGCCCCCTGCGGCCGTCGACTACATCAACGCCCATGGCACGTCGACACTCCACGGCGATCGCGTCGAGACGCTGGCCATCAAGCGGGTGTTCGGCGACCACGCCTACAAGGTGGCGATCTCCTCGACCAAGTCCTCCACGGGTCACCTGCTCGGCGCGGCAGGCGGCCTCGAGACCGGGATCGCCGCCCTCGCGGTCGCCCGCGACCTGATCCCGCCGACGCTCAACCTCGACAACCCCGACGAGGGGTGCGACCTGGATTACACCCCGCACCGGGCCGCCAGGCGCCAGGTGAACGTGGCGATCTCCAATTCGTTCGGCTTCGGCGGCACCAATGCCTGCATCGTCCTCGGCAAGCTGAGGTGAGGCTTCGCGCCAGCGCTTCCCGCACGTCCTCCGGTGTCCCTTTTCTGAATGAGCGCGCATTCACTATACTGGAGCTCCGGGTCCCCGGGGCTCAGGGACTCGAGACGGTCCGCCACGACCGGCGGATAACTTGGGGGTGAATCATGAAGTGCTGTGTGCTCATGGCCCACGTTCCCGACACCGCGTCGGTGATCAAGGTCGGCGCTGCCGGGAACCGCATCGATGAGGGGGGCATCAAGTGGATCGTCTCGCCCACCGATGAGTACGCCCTCGAGGAGGCGATCCGCCTCAAGGAGGCGAAAGGCGGCTCGGTCACGGTCGTCTCCTTCGGCCCGGACGGAGCCGATCGGACACCGCAGGGACTGCGCGAATGCGTGGCGCGGGGCGCTGACGCTGCGGTCCACGTCAAGGGCGGAGAGCGTGCGCTCGGCGACTCGCTGACGATCGCCCGCGTTCTCGCCGAGGCAGTCAAGAAGGCCGGGCCGTTCGACCTGGTTTTCACCGGGGTCAAGGGCGTGGGCACCGACAACGGCCTGGTCGGGGCGATGGTCGCCGAGCTGCTCGACCTGCCGCACGTCGCCGACGTGACCAAGCTCGAGGTCGGCGACGGCAAGCTCACGGCGCACCGTGAGATCGAGGGCGGTGCGGAGGTCGTCGACGCGCCCCTGCCGTGCCTGATCACGGCGCAGAAGGGGCTCAACGAGCCGCGCTACCCGTCGCTGAAGGGGATCATGGCGTCCAAGCGCGTGCCGATCCAGGCGTTCACCCCGGCCGATCTCGGTTTCGACGAGTCCAAGCTCGCCGGCGACGAGGCGCGCTGCCACTGGCGGTCGCTGGCGCTGCCGCAGGCCAAGAGCGGCGGCACGATCATCAAGGGCGAGGAAGACCCGACCGGCGCGGCGGCACAGCTCGCTCATCTCCTGCGCGAGCAGGCGAAGGCGATCTAGGAGGCAACCATGGCGTGCATACTCACATTCATCGAGCAGAGGGACGGGAGCATCCGCAAGGCGTCCCTCGAAGCGCTCTCCGAAGCGCACCGGCTGGCGACGGCGAACGGCCTGCAGGCGTGCGCCGTCCTGGTCGGCCACGGGATCGCGGGCAAGGCGGCCGAGCTCGGGAAGCACGGCGCCGATACGGTGTTCGTCGCCGACGAGGAGAAGCTCGCGCGGTACTCCTCGGAAGGCTACGCCGCCGCGATGAAGCTGGCCGTGGAGAAGTGCCAGCCGAACGCCGTGTTCATGGCTGCCACGGCGATGGGGCGTGATCTCTCGGGCCGCGTCGCAGCGCGACTCGGCGTCGGCTGCCTCGCCGACGTCATCCAAATCCGCATCGAAGGCGGCGAGCTGGTCGCGGTGCGGTCGGTCTACTCCGGCAAGGCGATGGCAACGGTCGACGGCGGGGCCGCGCGGCCGGTGGTCGTCACGCTCCGCCCCAACGTCTTCCCGGCCGAGGTGGGCGCCGGCGAGGCAAGGGTCGAGACCCTGCCCGCTATCGCCGTGCCGATCCGCGCCGTCGTGCGCGAGGTCGTCGCCGCCGCCGGCGGTGAGCTCGACGTGGCCGAGGCCAACGTCATCGTGGCCGGGGGCCGTGGCATGAAGGGGCCCGAGAACTTCGCCCTCATTCGCGACCTGGCACATGCGCTCGGCGGCGCCGTGGGCGCCTCCCGCGCCGCGGTCGATGCCGGCTGGATCGAGCACTCGCACCAGGTCGGCCAGACCGGCAAGGTGGTGTCGCCGTCGCTCTACGTGGCGTGCGGCATCTCGGGCGCGATCCAGCACCTCGCGGGGATGTCCTCCTCCAAGGTCATCGTCGCCATCAACAAGGACCCCGAGGCGCCGATCTTCAAGGTGGCGGATTACGGCGTCATCGGCGATCTCTTCCAGCTCATCCCCGCGCTCACGGCCGAGGTCAAGAAGCTCAAGGCCGAGGCGTAGACTCGCCCAACCTGTGGCGAGGCGCAGGGGCGGGGCGGGTAGCCCCGACCTCTCGCTACTCCGGCGCGCCGCCCGGTCGCGGGTGAGCCGCCGGCGGGGCGCGGGCCACCACCGTCGGCCGGGCGGTTGGCCTCACCGTAAGGACGAGTTTCCACACTTCGTCGCAACCTGCGATCAGACCCTGCGATCAGACCCTTGCCAAGGCTGTCGAAGTGTTTTAGACTTTCATGAGCATGTGAAGGCTTTCACGTGCTCGGAGGTGGTGATGCAGACCTTCCGGATGAACACCAACCTGTTGCCTGGTTTTCTTGAGGCGCTCAAGCACTGGGGAAAACTGGTGGCCCCGGTGGAGCGGGCGCCGGGCGTTTTCAGCCTGCTGGAGATCGACGACGTCACGACGGCTGCGACCGGAGGCGCTGCGGACCGTCGTTCCCTTCAAGAAGCTGCTGCTCAAGCCCCGCTTCACCATGATGGAGCGGGTCGGCGGCGAGCAGGTGCGGGAGAGGGACCGACAACGACAGTGGGCCGATGGTCTTCTTCGGCGCTCACTCGTGCGACATCCACGCCCTCAAGATCCTCGACCTCCTTTACCTGAGCGAGTTTCAGGACCCTTACTACAAGCGTAACCGCGACCAGCTCACGGTCGTGGGCTACGGCTGCTTCCCGGACGAGAAGTGCTTCTGCAGCTCGCTGGGGACCGAGACGACCGAGGACGGGTTCGACATCTTCCTGACCCCGCTCGAGGGGCGGTTCCTCGTCACCGTGCGCAGCGCGCGGGGCGACGAGATCGTGCTGCGCCCACCCGGAGCTGTTCGAGCCGGCCACCCGCCAGGACGGCAAGGACTACCTCGAGCGGCTGGAGGAGCGCGAGAAGGCGTTCACTCTCTCGCTCGACGTGACCGACCTGCCGTACGTCCTCGAGCTCAAGAAGGACGACCCGGTGTGGGAGGAGCTCGGCAAGAAGTGCCTGTGCTGCGGCTCCTGCTCGATGGTGTGCCCGACGTGCTCGTGCTTCAACGTGATGGACGAGACGCCCGAGGAGGGGCGCTCGCAGCGCGTGCGCTACTGGGACGCCTGCCTGTACCGCGACTACGCCTTGGTCGCCGGCGGCCACAACTTCCGCGAGAACGCGCGCCGACCGGGTGAAGAACCGCTACTACCACAAGCAGGAGGCGTTCGTCCGCGAGTTCGGCAAGCCGTCCTGCGTCGGCTGCGGCCGCTGCATCGAGAACTGCCCCACCAAGATCAACGTGGTCGAGGTGTTCCAGTACGTGCGAGGTGAGCTATGAGCGTGGAAGCGACCAAGGGCCTGCCGGCCGCGCACAGCGGTGCGCAGCCTGGCGACCGGAGACAACCGCTACATGCCGGCGCCGGCACGCGTCATGCGCATCCAGGACCTGACCTCGGACGTGCGCATGTTCGACCTGCGCTTCACCGACCCGCGCCTCGCCGAGGGGTTCACGTTCCGCCCCGGCCAGTTCGTCGAGCTCTCGGTTCTGGGCGTCGGCGAGGGCCCGTTCTCTTTGCCTTCGTCGCCGACTCGGCGCGGCTTTTTCCAGCTCGGTATCCGCCGCGCCGGGGTGCTCACCGACTTCCTCTTCGACCACACGGTCGAGGGCGACTCGGTCGGCATCCGCGGCCCGCTCGGCAACGGCTTCCCGATCGAGCTGCTCGAGGGGCACGACGTCCTGCTCGTCGCCGGCGGCCTCGGCATGGTGCCGCTGCGCGGGATGCTGCACTACCTGATCGACCTGCGCGACCACTTCGGCCGGGTGATCCTGCTCTACGGCACCCGCAGCCCCGAGCAGGTGCTGTTCCGCGAGGAGCTGGAGTCGCTCGCGCGCCGCGGCGACGCCGAGATCATGTTGTCGGTCGACGGCACCCAGGGCAGACCGTGGGGCGGCAAGGTGGGTGTGGTCACGCAGCTCATCGACGACGTGAAGCTCGCCGTGGCCGACACCTACGCCATCGCCTGCGGGCCGCCGGTGTTCTACAAGTTCATGCTCGACAAGCTGGTGCGCCTCGGCTTCGCGAAGGACCACATGTTCCTGTCGCTCGAGCGCCGGATGGAGTGCGGCGTCGGCAAGTGCGGGCACTGCGCCGTCGGCTACACCTTCACCTGCCTGCACGGACCGGTGTTTTCCTACTGGGACGCGATCAACCTCCCGGAGCTGATCTACACATGAGAAGGTACGGGGACCGGGGACCGGGAACCGAGCCCTCTCCCTCCCCGGAACGAGGGGGGCGGGGGCAGGTCGGCCCACGGCCCACGGCACACGGCCCACGCCTTTCTGCCGAGCCTCACGCGCTGCAAGGCGAGAGTGGAGATAAACATGGCCAAACCAAAGGTCGGGATTTTCGGGTTGACCGGTTGCGCCGGCGACCAGTTGCAGATCCTCAACTGTGAGGACCACCTGCTGCGCCTGGCCGGGCGGATCGACTTCGTCGACTGGGTGATGGCGCGGTCGCACAACGACCACACCTGCCGCCTCGACATCGCCTTCGTCGAGGGCGTCGTCGCCACCGAGCGCGATCTCGACAGCCTCAAGGAGATTCGCGCGCGCGCGGGCGCGCTGGTCGCACTCGGCACCTGCGCCGTGTGGGGTGGCCTGCCGGCGATGCAGAACGAGGTGTCGCGCGAGACGCTGCAGCGCGAGGTGTACCACGGCAACGCTGACTTCCTCGACTCGGTGGAGGCGCTGCCGGCGACGCACTTCGTGCCGTTCGAGTACCTGCTGCCCGGGTGTCCGATCGAGCGCCCCGAGTTCCTCAAGGTGGTGAACGCGGCGCTCACCGGCACCAAAGCCGAGCTACCGCTGGCGCCGGTGTGCTTCGAGTGCAAGACCAAGGAGAACCTCTGCCGCGTGATCTACGCCAACGAGGTGTGCTGCGGCAGCATGACGCGCGGCGGGTGCGGGGCGCGCTGCCCTTCGCACGGGGTCGCCTGCGCCGGCTGCCGCGGTCCGGCGGAGGAACCGAACTACGACGCGAACATCACGATGTTCGCTGACCGCGGCATTACGTGGATGGAGATCGCCCGCAAGATGAATCACTTCTCTGCGCCGGTGTGGATGACGCAGGGGCTCGAGCAGGAGGTGCACCGTGGCGACAAGCGGTAGGAGCATCGTCATCCCCCACCTGGGCCGCGTCGAAGGTCACGGCGGGATCTTCGTCAAGATCGTTGGCGACACCGTCCACGAGGTCAACATGGACATCTTCGAGGGCAGCCGCTACTACGAGGCTCTCCTCGTCGGCAAGAACTACCTCGACGTGCAGGGGATCATCACCCGCGTGTGCGCCATCTGCTCGGCGAACCACACGGTGGCGGCACTCACCGCGCTCGAGAACGCCCTCGGCATCCAGCAGTCGCCGCGCGTCCACGAGCTGCGTGGTCTGCTGCTGCTCGGCGCCACCATCGAGTCGCACGCGCTGCACGTGTTCGCGCTGGCGCTGCCGGACTTCCTGGGATTCGACTCGGTGATCTCGATGGCCGCGAAGTATCCGGGCGAGGTCGCCTTCGCGCTCAAGCTCAAGCAGCTCGGCAACCGCGTCCAGGCGTTGGTCGGCGGCCGTGCGGTGCACCCGATCAACACCCTGGTTGGCGGCTTCGGCAGGTTGCCGCGTCACCGGGAGCTCGAGGCGCTGCGCGACGAGCTGGCGGCAGTCCTCGATCCGCTCTGCGGCCTGACGGATCTGGCGGTCCAGATCCCCATCCCGACGTGGGCGGCGCAGCCTACCGTCTACGTCTCGCTGCGGCCCTACGAAGAGGCTTTCCGCTTTCGCGGCATCGCGATCTGCACGTCGCGCGGCGAGGAGTTCCCGATCGAGTCGTACAAGGAGGTCGTGCGGGAGTTCACCGTCGAGCACTCGCACGCCAAGTACTCGGCGCTCGCCTCGGGCGAGACCTACATGGTCGGCTCGCTGGCCCGCCTCAAGATGTGGGGGCATCTGCTCCAGGGCAAGGCGAAGCTGGCCTACGAGCGGTTGTTCCCGAACGGGGTCGTCGACAACATCCTCACCAATAACTGGGCCCAGTTCGTCGAGCTGATCCACAGCGTCGAGAACGCCATCGAGGTGTGCGACACGCTGCTCGGGATGCCCGAGGTCGATCGGGAGATGGTGGACTACCAGGTGCGGGCCGGCCGGGGAGTCGGGGCCATCGAGGTGCCGCGCGGCACGCTGTTCCACGAGTACGAGATCGACGACGAGGGCAAGGTCGTTTCGGCCAACGTCATCACGCCGACGGCGCAGAACCTCGCCAACACCGAGCGCGATCTGCGGGCGGCGGTCGAGTACCTCCTGGTCCACGACAAGGGCGAGAGCGACGCGAGGCTCAAGCTGAAGCTGGAGATGGTGGCCCGCGCCTACGACCCCTGCATTTCCTGCTCCGTTCACATTACCCGCCTCTGAGGCGCGTACTGTGAACGGAATGCGAGTTCTGATCGTCGGGTTCGGCAACCCGCTCGTCTCCGACGACGGGGCAGGGCCGGCCGTCATCGACCTCCTCGGTGCGGCGACTTTGCCGACCGGCGTCCGGGCCGAGGACGGCGGCAGCGACTCGCTCGGTCTCCGCTCACTCTGGCAGGGCGAGGAGGAGGTCTGGCTCATCGACGCCATGTGGACGGGCGCACCGGCGGGTACCGTTCACCGGCTGACGCACGACCAGGTCATGTCCGTGGCCCAGCGCCACGCCACGGTTCATCAGCTCAGCCTGCCGGAGAGCTTGCGCTGGCTCGCCCTGACCTATCCTGAGTTCGCTGCGGTGCGCTATCGCCTCTGGGGCATCGAGGCGGAGCGGTTGACGCTGGACGCGGGGCTGTCCCCTGTCGTCGCCGCGGCTGTCCTGGCCGTCGTCCGCGAGATCGGTGCCGCGCTCGGCGAGCGCGACCCCGCGGGCAACTCGGGCGGTTGACCGCCGCCGGCCAGCGAACCCCACTGGCTCGATCCCGGGGACCGAACTCCGTACCGAGGCCGGCGCTGACCGGGCGCCCGGGCGACGGTGGTGCGACAGTGGAAGCCCGGCGGCAGCGGCGCCAAGCTGTCGGCATACGGCTGGCCCGGCACCGTCCGCCAGCTCGAGAACGCGGTCGCACGGGCGGTGGTCACCTGTACGGGACCGAGCGCCGCGGGCGCACCCGCCCAGACGCAGCACCATCGTGACGGCCAGGTCTCTAGAGGCGGCCGCGCCGCAGGCGCCGGCGCAGCTCGAGAGCCGCGGTGACGAGCACGACCACCCAGCACCCGACGGTGATGACGCCGAGGGCGACGTTGGTCGCGTTCACCCAGAACAGCTCGGGTTCGCTCACGGCTTCGAAAGGCCTCCTCGCCGAATGCCGACGCAAGCTCGGTGCCCGTCGGCGGGGCCGCCGGAGCTCACCGGCATCGTCAGGCCGACGAGTGGGATGGAGGGTGGCCGGCGCCCTCGACGCTTCTTCTCCAACAGGCGAGTGTTGGATAATCCAACGACAATGTAGGCTATTTCTACATGTTCTCGATTCTGAAGAGGATGCTGAGGGAGCTATTGACAGTCGAGTTTCCCGGGACTACGTTAATGTTAGGATTTTCACATGAGAGGCAAACGGCGCGTAGTCCGGAAGTGAAGGCACCCCCAGGTCGGGGTGTCGCCGGACCAACTCTCGTCGCCGGATCTAGCCTCGGGGCCAGGCTTCGGGGAAAGAGGTCACGCGATCGCCGAGCGCCACCGCCAGCCACGGCGCGTGGGTCGCCGGCGGGGTGACCGGTCGGGAGTGGAAGGCAGTGGACACTGTCCTCACCACCTGCCCGTTCTGCCCTTGCGGTTGCGGTCTCTACCTGCTCGCCGACGCCGGAAAGCCGGCAGGCGTCATGGCCAGCGAGCGGCATCCCACCTCACGGGGGAAGCTGTGTGCTCGTGGCTGGGGTAGCCACGAGGCGCCGGCGTGGGGTGAGCGCCTCAGCGAGCCGATGGTACGGTATGAGGGCCGGCTCCGCCCGGTGTCGTGGGAGGCGGCGCTCGCTGCGGCGGTCGATGGGATGGTCGCGACCTGGCGTGCCGGCCGTACGATCGGCGTGCTCGGTTCCGCGCGCGCGACCAACGAGGAGAACTACCTCGCGGTCCGCCTGGCGCGCGGCGCTCTGCGGACCCCGCACGTCGACTCGTGCCTGGCGGCGACCTATCAACCGCTGCTCGACGGTGTGGCCGAGATCACCGGGCGGTACGTCGGGGCAGGCAGCGTCGCCGACGTCGAGCGCAGCGAGGTGATCGTCCTCCTCGAAGGCGACGTCGCCGCGACTCACCCCCAGGTCGCCGGCGCGATCCTCCGTGCGGTGAAGGGCGGTTCCCGGCTCGTGACGATCGGCGCCGTCGCCACGCAGATGACGGCGCATGCAACGCTGCGGATCACGGTGAAGCCGGGCCGCCAGCGCGGTGCGACGTTCGAGCTGGTAGCGGCGGCGGTTGCGGCGGGCCATCTCGACACGGCGGCGGTTGTCGGCGCTGGCGTGGCTTTCGAGGGTCTGCGCGGTAGCGTTGCTGGCGCCCGGGTGAGCGAGGCAGCGGCGCGCGCTGCGGCCTGGTACGCGCAGGCGGCGCGGGCAGCCGTGGTGATCGCCCCGCTGGTCGCCGGCGAGCGGGAGCTGCGCCGGCTCGCCGCGGACCTGGCAACGCTGGCAGCGGTGACTGGCCATCTTGGTCGCGACGGGAGTCCTCTGCTCGTCCTGCCGGCGCGCGGGAACCTGCGCGGGGCGTGCGAGCTCGGCGTCGTCGCCGGACCTCCTGCCGGGGTTCGCCGCCCTCGCCGACCCGGAGGCCAGTCGCAGCCTGCACGCGATCTGGGGCGTGCCACCGGTTTGCGAGCGCGGTTTCGGCGCCGCGCGGATGCTCGCCGAGGCGCGCGGCGTCGTCATCGTCGCCGAGGATCCGGCCACGGTGCTGCCGTCGGGCGCGGCGGTGCGAGCGGCGCTGGAGAAGATGGACTGCGTGGTCGTGCTCGACGCGTTCGCGACACCGGCGTGGAGGCCGCCACCGTTGTGCTGCCGATCGCCAGCTTCGCGGAGAACGAAGGTACCGTGATGGCTCTCGACGGCCGCGTGCAGCGAGTCCGTGCCGGGCTCGGCCGCCCGGCGAGGCGCGTCCGGGGTGGGCGGTGCTCGCCACCATGCTGCGCCGCCTGGGCTCCGCCGCCGAGTACCGCAGTGCCGACGAGGTGCGCCAGGAGATCGCGCTGGCCGTGCCGTCGCTGGCGGGCGCTCGCTGGCAGGATCTCGACGAGGCGTGGGGCGTGGTCGCGCCCGGTCGCGGCGACGAGCGGCGCCTGTCGCTCGGCCCGCTCGCGCCGTCGCGAGCCGGTCGCGGACGCCGCGACCGTGGCGGTCTGGGATGGCGTGCTCGACTGGGGCAGCGACCCGCTGGTCCGCCACTCGCCGACCCTGTGCCGCGAGCGGTCGCGCAGCGCAAGCTGTTCCCGGGCGGTGTTCGTGGAGATGTCCAGGGAGGACATGGAGCGTCTCGGCGTGCGCCAGGGATGGCCGGTGAAGCTCGAGTCGGACGGTGGCGAGGCGGTGGCGCCGGCGGTGATGCGCGCCGGCCTCGCGACCGGCGTGGTGGTGGTGCCGTACGCGTTCCGCGACGCGCTCGCGCCGGTGATGGGCGGTCACGGCGTCGCCAACGTGACCGTCGAACGGGCCTGATCGGCTCTCGGGGGCGCAGATGCAGGCGAGCTCGGCACGAACGATCGGCAAGGAAGAGGTGGGGGACTGGCTCGGACGCCTCATCGCGCAGGCCGAGGTCATCGCACCCACGCCGGCCCACGGCCGGCGACGTGATCGTTCCGCCGGATCACCTCTCCTGTCGAGGTCCAGTGGGACTCCGACAACCCGCTGTTCCCGCCGAAGCAGGTGGTGCTGCCGCAGACGGACCCGCTCGTCACGATCCGCACGCAACGGCGGCGGCTTCACGGTCGAGCCGGTCTACGACGAGCGGCCGCGGGTGCTCTTCGGGGTGCGCAGCTGCGACGTCAAGGGGATCGACTTCCTCAACCGGATGCACGCGAACCGACCTCGCCGACACGGCCTACCTGCGGCGCGCCGCGACGCTGACCTCGGTCAGCGTGGCGTGCACGACGCCGTGCCCGCTCGGCTTCTGCATCTGCTGCGACGCCGGGCCGTTCCTGCGCCGACGGCGTTCGACGTGCAGCTCACGGACCTCGGCGACCGCTTCCTCGCCGAGGTGGGCAGCGAGAAGGGCGCGCGGTCTGGTCGAGCCGTCGGCGCGACCTGTTCCGGCCGGCCGGCGGCCGAGCGAGGTGGCGCGCCGGCACGAGCTCGAGGAGGCGGCGAAGCGAGCGTTCGGCCCCGAGACCTGCCACTTCGCCTCGGCGATGCGGCGCGTCTCGACCGGCCGGGTCAGCGCCGAGCTGTGGGAGGAGATCGCCGACTCGTGCCTGGAGTGCGGCGCCTGCAACTTCGTCTGCCCGACCTGCTACTGCTTCTCGGTCAAGGACCAGGCGCGCGACGGGCACTGGGTGCGCTGCCGCACCTGGGACTCGTGCCAGTACCGCGCGTTCACCCTCGAGGCCTCGGGCCACAACCCGCGCGAGGCGCACGCGGGAGCGGGTGAAGCGGCGCTTCTTCCACAAGGTGAGCGCGCAGTACTTCCGGCGCGACGGCGCGGTGGGCTGCGTCGGCTGCGGCCGCTGCGTGAAGGTCTGCCTGGGAACCACCGACATGCCGGCCGTGGTGGCGCGCGATCCGCAAAGGAGCGTGGCATGGATAACCTGTTCCTGCCGCGTGTGGCGCGGATCGCCGCCGTCCGCGACGAGACGCCGGACACGAAGACGTTCGACCTGCGTCCTGCGCGACGGCGGCGAGCGGCGTGACTTCGACGTTCCTCGCCCGGGCAGTTCATGGAGCTGTCGGTGTTCGGCATCGGCGAGGCGCCGTTCTGCTTCGCCTCGAGCCCGACCCGCGCCGGACGCGCATCGAGACCACGGTGCGCCGCACCGGCCTGCTCACCGACGCGCATGCACAAGCTGGCGGCCGGCGACGAGGTCGGCCTGCGCGGGCCCGTGCGGCAACGGTTTCGACGTCGGCCGCGGCCGCGGCCAAGGACCTGCTGTTCGTCGGCGGCGGCATCGGCCTGCCGCCGCTGCGCGGGCTGATCTGGAACGTGCTCGACGAGCGCGACCGCTTCGGCCAGCGTGACGATCCTCTACGGCGCCCGCACGCCCGACCGACCTCGTCTACAAGGACGAGCTGGACGAGTGGGCGAAGCGGGGCGACGTCGAGCTCCACGTCACCGTCGACCGCGGCGAGGCCGGTTGGACCGGGCAACGTCGGCATGGTGCCGATGCTCTTCGACAAGACCGAGCTGCAGGCCCGCGACGACGCTGGCCTACGTCTGCGGGCCGCCGATCATGATCAAGTTCGTCGTCCAGGACCTGCTGATGCGGGGCTTCAGCCCGGACTCCGTGATCTCGACGCTCGAGCGGATGATGCAGTGCGGGGTCGGCAAGTGCAACCACTGCTGCGATCGGCCACCGCTACGTCTGCCGCGACGGGCCGGTCTTCACCTACCGGCAGATCCGGGAGCTGGTCGAGTGAGCCTGCGCGCCGAGCTGGCGGAGCTCGCTCCGGGCGCCGTCACGATCGTCGGCATCGGCAACCCGCTGCGCGGCGACGACGCCTTCGGCCCGCTGCTCGCCGCGCGAGGCTGCGCCGGTCGCGTCGGGCGTGCCGTCGATCGACGCGGAGGACGTGCCGGAGAGCTACGTCTGCGACCGTGATCGCGAGCCCGGCCGGACACGGTGCTGTTTCTCGACGCGGTCGATCTCGGCGCGGCGCCGGGCGCCGCGGCGCTGCTCGACGCCGAGCGAGGTGTCGGCGTACCTGCCGTCGACCCACCGCATGCCGCTGTCGCATGCTGATGGAGATCGTGCAGCGGGAGACCGGCGCCGAGGTCGCGGTGCTCGCGGTGCAGCCGCGGCAGACCGAGCTCGGCGAGGCCGCCGAGCCCGGAGGTGGCGGCGAGCGTGGCGCGCCTGGCCGAGCTGCTCGATCGACGTGCTGCCGCCGCGGCGCGCCGCGGTGTGTGGCCCGACAGGGGCGGAGAGGGCGGCGTCATGTTGACCACGGTGCTCGTGCTGATGGTCCTCGCTGCCGGCGCTGGCTGCGGCTGGTCGCAGCGGTGGTGAAGGGCGCGCTCGCCCGCTGGGTGGCGGCGTGGCGGCGGCACTGGTGGCCGGCGCTCGCGGTGTGGTGCTGCCTCGCCACGCTACGGCGTCAGCTACCGGGTCGCGCTCGGCGACCTGCCCTGGCTCGCCGGGACGTTGCCGACGCGCCGGTCTTCGGCGTGCTGCTCGACCCGCTCGGCTGCGATCCTGCTGCTGGTGGTGACGGTGATCGGCTTCCTCACCGTGCTGTACTCGACGCGCTACCTGTGCGACGGCCAATCGGGATCACCCGGAGGGGCCCGAGGCGCAGGGCCGCTACTACTTCTGGCTGCTCCTCTTCCTGGCCAGCATGGTGGGCGTTGCGATCTCGCCGAACTTCCTCCAGCTCTTCATCTTCTGGGAGATGACGACGGTTTGCTCGTGGGCGCTGATCTCGTTCTACGGCAGCCAGAAGAGCCTCGCGCGCCGGCTTCAAGGCGCTGGTGATGACCGGCACGCCGGCGGGCTGTTCTTCCTCGGCGCCATGCTGCGTGCTGTTCGCCAAGACCGGCTCGTTCGAGTTCGCGGCGCTGGGGCAGCTCCCGGCGACGCTGGCGCAGCGCGGTGTTCGTGATGCTGATGGTCGCCGCGTGGGCCAAGGCGGCCCAGGTGCCGTTCCACACCTGGCTGCCCGACGCGATGGAGGCGCCGACGCCGATCTCCGCGTACCTGCACGCCGCGGCCATGGTCAAGGCGGGCGTCTACCTGATGGCGCGCAGCGTCGTCTCGGCGTTGGGCGGTGCCGCCCAAGGTGGCGATGCTGCTGGGGGCGATGGCGCTGCTGACGATGTTCATCGCGCTGTCGTACTACTTCGTCCAGGACGACCTCAAGCGCCTGCTCGCCTACTCGACGATCGCCCACCTCGGCTACGTGATGCTCGGCGTCGCGCTCGGCGCGCTCGGCTCGGTCACGGCGTTGCGCGGCGGCGTGCTGCACATCCTCTGCCACGGCTTCGGCAAGGCGACGCTCTTCCTGTGCGTCGGGCGCGGTCGCGTACATCACGGGCTCGCGCAGCATCTCCGCGCTCGGCGGGGTGGCGCGCACGATGCCGCTCACCGCCACGGCGTTCTTCGTCGGCGTGCATGGCGGTCGACCGGCGTGCCGCCCGTTCGCCTGCTTCTGGAGCAAGTTCATGATCGTGGCGGGCGCGATGCAGCTCGCCGGCGCGATCGGGCCGGTCGTGGTGCACGCTGGTGCTCGTCGAGAGCCTGGTCTCGTTCGCCTGGCTGCTGCACGTGGCGCAGAAGGTGTTCCTCGGCGAGACCACGCCGGTGGCGTGCGTCAACAGCGACCCGCCGCCGGCGATGAGCGGCCGCTGCTCGTCGTGCTGATGCTCGGCTGCCTGGTCGCCCCGGCGATCGGCATCCCGCTCGTCGCAGTGGATCGGAAGGTGAGGCATGAGCACCGCGGACCTGCTCGTTGTCGCGGTCACCGTGCTGCTGGTCGGCGCCGTCGCGCAGCCTGGCGCTGGCGCGCCGGCGCCGGCTGGCCGGGTGGGTGAGCACGGCGTTCGTCGCGGCCGCCGCCGTCGCCGATCTGGATCGTCGTGGTGCGGGCGTTCTCGCGCCGGCGGAGGGCGAGGCGACGCTGCTCGCGCTGCCGGGCCTGGGCGCGCGCGCTGTCGGTGGTGGTCGACCCGCTGTCGGCGTTCTTCCTGGCGATCGTCGCGACGATCGCCGCTGGTCGCCACGCTCTACTCGGTCGACTACATGACGCACTTCGCGGGCAACACGCTGGCCAAGTTCTACCCGGTGCTGCTCGTGTTCTTCGCGGCGATCGTCGGCGTGCTGGTGGTGTCGCGACTTGCTCTTCTTCCTGGTGTTCTGGGAGCTGATGACGCTGACGTCGTTCTTCCTGGTCACCTTCGAGCGGGAGAACGCCGCCAGCCAGCGCGCCGGCGCTGAAGTACTTCGTGATCACCCACGCGGCGACGCTGTGCCTGGTGGTGGCCGCGCTGCTGCTCTGGCGCCAGTGCGGCTCGTTCCACTTCGCCGAGCTGCGCGGCGGCGCTCGCGCGGCTGCTCGTCACGCGGCCGCGTCCTGGCGCACGTGGTGCTCGCGCTGCTCTTCCTCGGCTTCGCCACCAAGGCCGGCGTGCTGCCGATGGGCGACTGGCTGCCCGACGCCCACCCGGTGGCGCCGTCGGGGATGAGCGCGGCACTCTCCGGCGCCCTCGTCAAGCTCGGGATCTACGGCCTGGTGCGCTTCTTCTGCGCGCTCCTGCCGGCCTCGGCGGCCGCGGGCGGGTGGGGGATCGCGATCGCGCTGGCCGGGCACGGCGTCGCTGTTCGTCGGCACCCTGACGGCGCTCCGCCAGACCGACAGCAAGCGGCTGATGGCGTTCCACACGATCGGCCAGATCGGCTACATCTGCCTCGGCCTCGGCGTCGGCATCGCCTGTCTGCCGGTCGGCGCCGTCGCTGGGCGCGCTCGGCGATCATGGGCGCGCTCTTCCACGCCGCGAACCACGCGTGCTTCAAGGCGTGCCTGTTCCTCGGCGCCGGCGCCGTGCTGTACCGCACCGGCGAGCGCGACATGAACCGGCTCGGCGGCCTCGCCGCCGCGATGCCGCTGACCGCCGGGGTCGTCGACGGTCGCCTCGCTGGCCATCGCCGGCGTACCGCCGCTCAACGGCTTCGCCAGCAAGTGGCTGATCGTCGCCACCTGCCTGCTGGCCGGGATGAGGCAGCCGCTCTTCCTGCTCCTCGGCGCTCGTGGCGATGTTCATCTCGCTCGCCACCCTGGCCTCGTTCCTGAAGGTGCTCGGAGCGGTCGTTCCTCGGGGCGCCCGACCCGGAGCGCCAGGTGCGCGAGGTGCCGGCAACGATGGCCGCGGCGCAGGTCGTGCTGGCGGCGCTCTGCGTGCTGCTCGGCGTGCTCCCGTTCTGCCCGCTGCGCTTCATCCGCGAAGCGGTGGCGGCGAGCGTCGCCGGTGGCGGTGCCGACCGCGAGCCGAGCTGCTCGGCGGGCCGTGGGGGCTGACGGTCGGCGGCGGCGGGGTGGCGATCGCGATCGTGGGCGCCGCTCGCGCTGGTGTGCGGGATGGTCGTGCTCGGCGCTCGTCGCCTACGGCCTGCAGCGCGCCGGTGGCGCCAGCACCCGCGAGGTCGCCGGTGTGGACTGTGCGGCGAGGAGCACACGGCGGCCGACGGTGCGCTACCCGGCGTCGAGCTTCTACCTGCCGTTCAAGCACGCCTTCGAGGGGATCTACCCGCACATCCGCTGGCGCGTGCCGGCGTTCCCGGCCGGCGCTCCGGCGCGCGTTCGACGTCGACGCGCTGGGCCTACCTGCCGGTCGCCCGGCTGGTCGAGCGGTCGGCGGGCGCGGTGAGCCGCAGCCACGTCGGCGTGCCGCAGGTGTACCTGCTGTGGATCGTCGTCGGCGCGATCGCCGTGGTGGCGATCGTGCTCGGACTGGTGCGGTGAGGAGCGGGCGATGACGAGCGTTCAGGGCGTCGCGGCGCAGGTGAACGCGGCGGTGCGCTGGGGGATCGGCGCAGGATCTGCGGCTGGCGCGTCGCAGGGACCGCCCGACACCCTCCGCCTGGAGGTCGCCCCCGGGACGCTCCGCAGCGCGACGGCGGAGCTGGCTGCGAGCTGCGGGCGCGCTTCCTGATCACGGTCGGGATCGACGCCCGGCCGCTGACGGCGGACTTCGCATCCTCCACCTCTTCTCGCTCGATGCCGAGCAGCTCTTCGTGGTGCTCGAGTGCGCGGTCGCCGCCGGCGATGCCCGCACGTCGACTCGATCACGCCGGTGGTCCCGGGCGCCGACTGGGCGGAGCGGGAGTGCCGCGACGCGGTCGGCGTCACGCCGGACGGGCCATCCCGACCCGCGCCGCCTGCTGCTCGCCGACGACTGGCCGGAGGGCGTCTACCCGCTGCGCCGCGACTTCCCCTACGACTGCCAGCCGCCCGCGGCCGCGGGCGTGGCGCCGCGTGCTGAAGCAGCCGCCCGAGGGCGCCAGCGTGCTGCCGATCGGGCCATTCTTCCCGGTGCTCGAGGAGCCGTCGTACTGGCGGCTGTTCGTCGAGGGCGAGACGGTGGTCGGCTGCGACTACCGCGGCTTCTACAACCACCGCGGCATCGAGAAGCTCGGCGACAGCGTGCTCACCTACAACGAGATCCCGTTACCTCGCCGAGCGGATCTGCGGCATCTGCGGGTTCATCCACTCGACCTGCTACTGCCAGGCGGTGGAGAAGGCGGCCGGGATCGAGGTGCCGCGGCGCGCCCGCTACATCCGCACGATCATGCTCGAGCTCGAGCGGATCCACTCGCACCTGCTGTGGCTGGGGATCGCCGGCCACATCCTCGGCTTCGACACCGTGCTGATGCAGACCTGGCGCATGCGCGAGCCGGTGATGTGGCTGCGCGAGGAGATCAGCGGCAACCGCAAGACCTACGGCATGAACACGATCGGCGGCCTGCGCCGCGACCTGCCAGCGGCCGTGGTCCCGAAGATCCTCAAGGTGCTCGACGAGGTCGAGCGCGAGTCGATCGCGGTGCGCGACGCGATCGTCGGCGACACCACGCTGCTGGCGCGCACGCAAGAACGTCGGCGTGCTGACCGACGAGTGGGCGCGCCAGATGTGCGTCGTCGGGCCGCCGGCGCGCGCCTCGGGCGTGCCGATCGACGCGCGCCTCGACCACCCCTACGCCGCCTACGACGAGGTGCCGCCGCGTCTGTGCACGCAGACAGGCGGGCGACACCTGGTCGCGCGTGCTGGTGCGGGTCGAGGAGCTGCTCGACTCGATCCGGCAGGTGCGCGAGGGCCTGGCCGCGGCTCCCCGACGGCGAGGTGCTCGCCGAGGTCGGGGATGAGATCCCGCCGGACCGCATCGGCATCTCGGTGGTCGAGGCGCCGCGCGGCGAGGCCGTCCACTTCGTGCATGACCGGCGGCGACAACCGGCCCGTACCGCTGGCGGGTGCGCGCGCCGACCTACCCGAACCTGCAGGCGATGCCGGCGATGATCGATCACGCCGACGATCGCCGACGTGCCGATCACCCTCGGCAGCCTCGACCCGTGCTTCTCCTGCACCGAGCGGGTGGAGGCGATCGACGTCGCGCACGCGCGCGGTGCGGGTCTACTCGCACAAGGAGCTGCTGGCGATGTCGCGGCGACGCGAGCGCCGGGGAGGTACGCGATGACGACACGCGCCGCTGCTCGCGCTCGCGCTCGCCCTGCTCAACGTGGCGGTCGCGCTGCTGCTCTCGCCGCTCGCCGAGGGCGTGATGCGCAAGCTCAAGGCGATCGTCCACTCGCGCACGGGCCGCCGCTGACGCAGCCCTACCTCGACCTGCTCAAGCTCCTCGGCAAGGAGGACCTGCGCACCACCGGCGGTCTGCCGTACGCGCTCGCCCCGGCCCTCGCGCTCGGCTCGGTGCTGCTGCTGGCCACGCTGGTGCCGCTCGGCGCCGCGCCGCCGCTGGGGTTCGCCGGAGACCTCATCGTCCTGATCTACGTGGCCGCGACCAGCGCGGTGGCGCTCATCCTCACCGCGCTTCGCCAGCGGCAGCCCGTACGCGGCGGTCGGCGGCTCGCGCGAGATGATGATGCTGCTCACGGTCGAGCCGGTGCTGGCGATCGCGCTGGTGGTCGGCGCGGTCAAGGCGGGGACGCTCTCGGTCGGCGGCATCCTCGCC
Organism: uncultured Acidobacteriota bacterium; assembly: GCA_963725705.1. Taxonomy (GTDB): domain Bacteria; phylum Acidobacteriota; class Thermoanaerobaculia; order Thermoanaerobaculales; family Thermoanaerobaculaceae; genus CAVRZJ01. The sequence goes on from CAVRZJ010000011.1 coordinate 65,571, forward strand.
TGGAGCGCCGGGCACGGCCCGACGCATCAGCATGGCGATCGCCGCCGTCGCCCTCTTCCTGGCGCTGCAGGCGCAGGCCGGCAAGCTGCCCTTCGACATCCCGGAGGCGGACCAGGAGATCATGGGCGGGCCGCTGATCGAGCAGAGCGGCCCGCGGCTCGCCCTGTTCCGCTGGGCGTTGTGGGCCAAGCAGTTGGTCTTCGCCGTGCTGCTGGTGCAGGTGTTCGTGCCCTGGCCGCACCTCGGCATCCTCGCCGCTCGACGTCGTGCTGACGCTGGTCAAGGCGCTCGTCGTCCTGGTACTGGTCGGGGTGATCGACGTGGTCAACCCCGGCTGCGGATCGAGCAGGCGATGGGCTACTACATGCGGGTGGCACTCTCCGCGCTCTCGGCCCTCGCCTTCGCGGTGATCGGGATGTAGGAGGCGACGCGTGCTGACAGCCAAGCTGCGCGAGGCGCTGATCTGCTTCAAGGCGGGGCGGGTGACGCTGCCGTACCCGTTCGCGCCCCACGATCCGGCCCCGGGCTTCCGCGGCAAGATCACGCTGGACCCCGACCGCTGCTTCGGCTGCGGCGGCTGCGCCAACGTCTGCCCTGCCGGCGTGATCGAGGTGAAGCGACGCCGGCCAGCTCCTCCGCGTGCTCGAGTTCTACTGGCGGCGCTGCACCTACTGCGGGCGCTGCGAGGAGGTGTGCCCGGAGCAGGCGATCACGCTGAGCCAGCAGTTCGAGACCGCGACCGACCACGGCGACGACATGGTGATGCGGCTCGAGGTGTTCATGGGTCCGTGCCAGCGCTGCGGCCGCTGCTACACGCCGCCGACGCCGCTCGACCGCATGGACAGAACCGGGCTTTCGCGCACGGTGACGGAGGCAGGTCGTGAGCACCGCTGGGTCTCAACGGCGAGCTGATCCAGACGCTCTCGATGGTGGTGGTGATCACCTCGGTGGCGGCGGTCGAGGTGCGCCGGCTGCGCTTTGCGGCGATGGCGTACTCGGCCCAGGCGCTGCTGATCGTGGCGCCTGCTCGCGAGCTTCGCGGCGGTCAACCCGTCGCTGTACTGGTGGGCGGCGGTCGGCGCTGGTCACCAAGGCGATGCTGACGCCGTGGTTCCTGTTCCGCTACATCGGGCAAGGGCGAGGATCGCGAGCTCGAGCCGCTGATCGGCTTCGGCCCCTCGGTGGTGGTGGCGGCGCTGCTGATGACCGGCTTCTACCGCTTCACGCACATCGCACGTGGCCGCTGCTCGCGCCGACGGCGCTCGCGCAGCAAGGGGTGTTCCGCACCAACCTGGCGGTGGCCTCGACGGTGTTCGTCCTCGGGCTCTACTGCGTGCTGACGCGACGCGACGCGATCAAGACGGTGATCGGCCTGTGCCTGCTCGAGAACGGCGTCCACCTGAGCCTGGTGAGCCTGGCGCCCGAGCTGCCCGAGACCGCGCTGTTCGGCGTCGCCACCGAGGTGGTCGTGACGGTGTTCCTGCTGCTCTACGTGATCGCCGGGGTGCGCAAGGAGTTCGGCACCACCGACACGTTCGCCCTGCGCGAGCTGCAGCGCTAGGGCGTGGCGGCGCGGCGGCGGACGGAGCTGGAGGGAGCGGGGAGCGCGACATGAGCGAGCAGGTGGCGACGATCACTTCGAGCTGCCGGCGTGGGCGTTCCTGGTGCCGTTCGCTCGCCGGCGTGCTCGTCTTTCTCGGCCGGCGGCTGGGCGCCGCGGCTGGCGCAGGTGCTGGCCGTCGCGGCGCCGCTGGTCGTGACTGCGTTGGGTCTCGCGATGGCGCGGCGCGGTCGTGGGCGGGGCACGTGCTCACGTGCTGGGGCAACGAGTTGCGCGTCGACGGGCTCTCGGCTCTGCTCGTTCTGGCGATCGGCGTCGTCGGCACGCTGACGGCGCTGTACTCGCTGCGCTACGTGCAGCAGCCGGGCCTGCTGACGCGGGTCGGCGCGGCGGCCGAGCAGCGCCTGCCGACCTTCTACGGCCTGCTTCCTGTGGTTCATCGCGCACGATGGTGTGGGGGTGCGTCACCAACAACATCGTGATGCTCTACGTCGCGGTCGAGGCGACCACGCTCACCTCCGGGCCTGCTGGTCGCCTTCTACTGGGACAAGCGGGCGCTCGAGGCCGGCTACAAGTACCTCATGCTGCTCACCATCGGCATCACCTTCGCGCTCTTCGGGTGCGTCCTCGATCTACGCGGCGGCCGCGGCGACCGGACGGCTCGCCGGCCGCCAGGCGCTGCTGATCAGCGAGGTGCGCGCCGTGTCGCGTCGCTGATCCCGCCGGCACCGCGCTGATCGCGGTCGCCTTCCTGGTCGTCGGGCTTCGGCACCAAGGCGGGGATCGCGCCCGTTCCACCCCTGGCTGCCCGACGCGCACGCCGAGGCGCCGACGCCGATATCGGTGCTGCTCTCGGGCGTGATGATCAAGATGGCGGTGTACGCGCTGGCGCGCACCGTGAGCATCTTCTACCCCGCGCTGGCCGACGCTCGCGGTGTTCGTGGTCGCGCTCGGCGTGTTCACGATGGTGCTCGGGATCGTCATGGCGCTGGCCCAGGACGACCTCAAGCGACTGCTCGCCTACTCCTCGGTCAGCCAGATCGGCTACGTCGTGGTCGGCGTCGGGCTCGGCACCTACCTGGGCTGCTACGGCGGGCTGTTCCACCTGCTCAACCACGCCCTGATCAAGGCGCTGCTGTTCATGTGCGTGGGCGCGGTGATCTACGCGACCGGCGCGCGGCGGATCAGCGAGCTGTCCGGGATGCGCGAGCGGATGCCGATCACCAGCGCGTGCTTCGTGCTCGGGAGCGCTCGCGATCGCCGGGCTGCCGCCGCTCAACGGGTTCCTGAGCAAGCTCACGGTCTACCTGGCGCTGGCCAGGGCCGGAATGTGGTGGGCGGTCGCGATCGCGGTTGCTGCCGGCCTCCTGACCATGGTGGTGCTGCTGCGGGCGGCGCGGACGGTGTTCTGGGGCGCACGCCCCCGCGACCGCGGTCCGGCGGCGGTCGCGCGAGGTGCCCGGCGACGATGTGGGTGCCGATGGTGGTCCTGGCGGCCGCCTGCATGGTCCTCGGGGTGCTTCCCGCGGCTGACGTTCCCGCTGCTCGACCGTGCCGCCACGGTGCTGGCCACGCTGGGGAGGTGAGGATGGCGATGCTCGAGAAGGCGTGCAAGAAGGCGTTCGGCAAGGCGCTCTGGGTCTACCACGCCAACACCGGCGCCTGCAACGGCTGCGACATCGAGGTGATCAACGTCCTCACCCCCTACTACGACGCGGAGCGCTTCGGCATCAAGCTCGTCGGCTCGCCGCGCCACGCCGACGCGGTTCTCGTGTGCGGGCCGGTCACCCGCCAGGTGGCGCCGGCGCTCCGGCGCCTGCTCGATGCCGTGCCGAAGCCGCGCCTGGTGTTCGCGATCGGCTCGTGCGCCACCGGCGGCGGCGCCTGGTTCGACTCCTACAACGTCCTCGGCGGCGCCGACAAGGTGATCCCGGTCGACTTCTACGTCCCCGGCTGCCCGCCGCGACCCGAGGCGATCCTCTACGGGGTGGCGCTGGCGCTCGGCCTCGTGCCCAAGAAGGTGGCCGAGGAGCACCTCGCGCAGGAGTCGCTCGACCAGCTTGGCGGAAGGCGGGCTGCTGCAGAAAGGGGCGCGGGCATGAGCGAGAGGCCCAAGATCCTGATCGTCGACGACGACCGCGACCTGGTCACCGTTCTGCGTCTCGTGCTGCGAGCGCGAGGGCTACCGCGTGCTGGACGCGTCTGGCCCGGCTCAGGCCATGGTGAGGACCGAGGCCGAGAGGCCGGACCTGATCCTGCTCGACGTGATGATGCCGAACGCTACCGAGGGATTCCACTTCGTCTGGGAGCTGCGGCAACGGGCGGGGGCGTACTTCGCCGAGGTGCCGATCGTCATCGTCTCGGCGATCCACGGTCGAAGACTGAGCTACGCTTCTACCCGGACAGCGGGGATGGCAGCTACAGTGCGGGCGAGTTCCTTCCGGTTCAGGAGTTTCCTGGACAAGCCCGTGGACCCGACCGAGCTCCTGCGGGTCGTGGAGCGGGTCCTCGGGCTCGTTCGGAAGGGCTGAGGTCTGCGCCGGGCCGATCGAGGGTCCGTCGTGGGTGGCGCGATGGCTCCGGGGGTAAGTCTGGCAAATCGCGAGCTCGCTACCGGTTTCCGCCGAGCTGATCGAGCGGCTGGGATGGCTGATCCGGTTCGTTGGCTCGCGGTGGCTGGCGTCGCGCGTCTTCTGGAGGTCGCGCGCCGCATCTTCCCGGTGCACCTCGGCCTCCGCCCGCTCTATGTCACGCTCGGCCTGCTCGCTCTGTGCAACCTGGCTTACTACCTGGTACTGAGGAGGGTGCGGCAAGGGAGCGGGAGCGTGGTGTCGCCAGGGGCGCGCAGCCTGGCCCGCTTCCTCCTTCCGCCGCCACCCGGCGGGCTCGGCGACATGGCGCAGCCAAGCCAGGTAGCACTTTTCGCCAACATCCAGGTGGCCGTCGACCTGCTGCTTCTGGCCATGCTGCTCCACTTCTCGGGCGGCATCGAAAACCCGTTCCTGTACTTCTTCATCTTCCACGTGATCATTGCGAGCATCCTGTTCTCGCGTCAAGCGACCTACGTCCACGCGAGTTGGGGGGTGGCCCTCGTCTCCGCGGTGGCGGTGAACGAAAGTGCCGGGGTGCTCCGTCACTTCCCGCTCGGCGGCGCCTGGGCTCCCGACTCCTACCGCGAGCCGACTGTGGTCATCGCCCAACTCCTGGTGTTCGCGACGACGCTCTACCTGTCGGCGTACATGGGGAGCAGCATCGCTGAGCACCTACGTCGGCGCGAGGGCGAGGTCGCCCTGCTCTCGCGCGACGTGGCCCGCAAGGCCGACACGCTCGCCGCGGCGCTCGATCGCGTGAGCCAGGCCGAGCGGGCCAAGTCGCAGTACCTGCGCAAGGTCGCGCATGAGCTTCGCGGGCCCCTGGGCACGATCAAAACGGCGATGACCGCGCTCGCCGCCGGCGCTGCGGGTGAGCTTCCGGACCAGGCGCGGGAGCTGGCACAGCGAGTGGCGCAGCGCGCCGGCGACCTCGCCCAGGTGACCGCCGACCTGCTCGCGCTGTCGCGCGCCCGCGAGGGGCGGCTGGCGATCGACCTGGCGCCCGTCGAGCTCCCGCGAATGGTCGCCGATATCGTGGCCGAGGCGCGTCCGTCAGGCGACCGTGCCGGTGTCGCGCTGCACCTGCAGGTCGTCGGCGACGTCGGAGCGATCGCCGGCGACGCGGTGGCACTCCGTGAGCTGGTCGGCAACCTGGTGTCCAACGGGATCCGCTACACGCCGCAAGGAGGCCGGGTCGAGGTGCGTCTCGAGCAGCGCGGCGAGTCGATCGTTCTCGAGGTCGAAGACAGCGGCATCGGCATCCCTGAAAGCGATCTCCCGCGCATCTTCGAGGAGTTCTACCGCTGCGACAATGCTCGCAGCCGCAGCGCGGAAGGGACCGGCCTCGGTCTGGCGATCGTCCGGGCGGCGGCCGAGCAGCACGGCGGCCGGGTCTCGGCGCGGAGCTCCGTGGGTCGGGGGACGTGCTTCACGGTCACCCTCCCTGCTCCGGCAGCCGCCATGCCGCAGCAGTCCGCACAGGCCCCCGCCTGACGAGCGCTGGCACTTTGCTGAGAAGCGCTTGGAACGTGCGAGCGAGTGTGGACCCGCGAGTTGTCACAAGATTGATCATGCCTGAGCAAGCACGTGACATTTTCGTATGCACGCTCTTGGCGTCAACGTGTCCGGAGCAACATGTTGCGCACCCGGTCCACGCCACCTCGCGCTCCGGCTTGGTCTTGTTGGAAGATGCCCGGTCAGGAGAACGCGACCGAGACACGTCGCAACTGAACGCCGTTCAGTCTTCCGGATCAGTTGATTGATCAGTCGGTTACGAGGCGGACCAGCCTGTCAGTTCATGGAGAGAATGGGGAAGTGTCTCAACTCTGTGCGCCAATACAACCTCTTGACACAAGGCGTTCACGCTACGATAGTGGTCAAAGTTTTTTCCTTGGGGGGGCGGCATCACGACAAGGTAGGAGGTGTTCTATGCTCGAGTCGCAACGCTTCATCTCCGTTGACGAGACCGGGCAGGGCCCCAGTGTGGATCGACGCGATTTCGTGAAGATCTGCGCGATGGCGGCCGCTTCGGTCGGGCTCCCGGCAGCCGCGGGACTGAAGATGGCCGAGGCCGCGGCAGCCGGGCTCAAGCCGTCGGTGATCTGGCTGCACTTCCAGGAGTGTACCGGCTGCACCGAGTCGCTGCTGCGGACCTCGCACCCGGCGTTGGCCGAGCTCATCCTCGACCTGATCTCGCTCGACTACTGCGAGACCCTGGCCGCCGCCGCCGGGTACCAGGCCGAGGCCGCCCTCAAGAGCGCGATGGAGGCTAACGCCGGCAAGTACATCTGCGTGATCGAGGGCGCGATCCCGACCAAGGATAACGGGATCTACTGCAAGATCGGTGGCCGCACGGCGGTCGACATCGTCAACGATGTCGCTGGCAAGGCCGGGGCGATCATCGCCATCGGCTCCTGCGCCTCGTGGGGCGGCATCCCGTCCGCCGACCCCAACCCGACGGGCGCGCAGGGTGCCCCGCAGGTGCTGCAGGGCAAGACCGTCGTGACGATCCCCGGCTGCCCCGCGAACCCGTACAACTTCCTCGGCACCGCGCTGCAGTTCGTGGCGCTCGGGACGTTGCCCGCGCTCGACGCCAAGGGCCGGCCGATGTGGGCCTACTCACGGGTGATCCACGAGGATTGCCCGCGCCGGCCGCACTTCGACGCCGGACGTTTCGCACAGCAGTTCGGCGACGAAGGGCATCGGCAGGGCTACTGCCTGTACAAGCTCGGCTGCAAGGGTCCGGCGACCCACGCCAACTGCTCGCGCCTCGACTTCGGTGAAATCGGCGCCTGGCCGATCGGAGTGGGGCACCCCTGCGTCGGGTGCACCGAGCAGTCGATGCTGTGGCGGACGGCGATCCACGACACCGTGGAGGTGTCCCGGCCGACGCCGCCCGACACCTATCCGCCGATTCACGCCGCGCAGGGTAGTACGAGCGCAGTCGCTGCGGGCCTTGCCGGCGTCGTCGGCGGCGCGCTGATCGGTGCCGGCTGGATGGCGGCCAAGAAGGCGGGCGACGGCGGGGAGGACAAGGGGTCTTCCCCGGACAAGGGGGCGTGACATGGCGCTCGATCGCCGCTCCTTCATCAAGACCGTCGCCGTGGGTAGCGTCGCCGCGGCTGGCACGGCTCTCCCCGCCGCCGCCAATGAGCTTCCAGTCGCGCCCGAAGGCGCAATGGGGATGCTCTACGACGCCACGCTGTGCATCGGCTGCAAGACGTGTGTCGTCGCGTGCAAGGAGGCGAACGACCTCGAGCCCGAACCCGGGCCGTGGGGTGACGAGCACCTCTACGACGCTCCTCTCGACCTCGACGCTAATACCAAGAACATCATCAAGCTGTACCGCGAGGGTGACTCGTACTCGTACATGAAACAGCAATGCATGCACTGCGTCGATCCTGCCTGCGCGGCGGCATGCATGCTGCACTCGTTACAGAAGGACCCGGTGACGGGCGTGGTCGGCTACGACCCGCAGTACTGCGTTGGCTGCCGCTACTGCCAGATGTCGTGCCCGTTCAACGTGCCGAAGTTCGAGTTCGCCAAGGCCGCTCCCAAGATCGTCAAGTGTGAGCTGTGCCGCCATCGCGTCAAGGATGCTGCCGTCAAAGGCCCCGACGGGTTCACCCGCTACCCCAAGGGTCAAGGTCAGGCGTGCTGCGAGGTGTGCCCGCGCGGTGCGGTGATCTCGGGCCGCCGCGACGAGCTGCTCGCCGAAGCGAAGCGCCGTATAGCGGCCTCGCCAGGGAAGTACTTCGAGGACCGGGTCTACGGTGAGAACGACGGTGGTGGAACGCAGGTAGCGTACTTGTTGCACGTGCCGTTCGAGGACGTGGGGCTGCCCAAGCTCGGTACCGAGGGTGTGCCCCGGATGGCCTACGCGGTGCAGGATGGGATCTATTACAGGATCCCGTTCGCGGCTCCCATCGGCATGTTCGCCGTCCTCGCGGCGGTGATCTACCGCAACAAGCGCGCCGAGCAGGTGCAAGGCAAGGAAGGGGGGGCGAAGCGATGAGCCACCAGGAAGCTGTGCACGCCCCCGTGGGCGGTCGTCTCCTGACTCGCCCTTTCATGATCCTACTGGCTTTCGCCGCCGTCGGCGCGGTCGTTGCCGTGTACCGGTTCGTCAATGGCATCGGTTCGGTATCCAACCTCTCCAACGGCTACCCGTGGGGCGTCTGGATCGCCATCGACGTCGTCGTCGGTACCGCCATCGGCTGTGGCGGTTACGCCGTCGGCCTGCTCGTCTACATCCTCAACAAGGGCCAGTACCACCCGCTGGTGCGCGCGGCCGTGCTGACGAGCCTGCTCGGCTACGGGCTCGCCGTGATCGCCGTGGTGATCGACCTGGGCCGCTTCTGGAGCCTGTGGAAGGTCCCGATCTACGTCTGGCGCTGGTCGCACTCGCCGCAGCTCGAGGTTGCATTGTGCGTTGCGGCCTACACGATGGTGCTCGTGATCGAGCTCTCTCCGGCGCTGTTCGAGAAGCTGCGCTCGGGTGCCGCCAGCGGCACCAAGCGCTTCGCCGAGGGTGCGCTCCGCTTCCTGGAGAAGAACTTCTTTTGGATCCTGGCGCTCGGCCTGCTGCTGCCGACCATGCACCAGTCGTCACTGGGGACGATGATGCTGCTCCCCGGCCCCAAGGTGCATCCGCTCTGGTCGACGCCGTGGCTGCCGCTGCTGTTTCTGGTCAACTGCATCATCATCGGCTTCGCGGTCGTCACGCTCGAGGTGTCGTTCTCGGCAAAGGCGTTCCGCCGACCGCGCGAGACCAGGATGCTGGCCGCGGTTCTTCAGGTGGCGGCATGGGTGGCCCTGGGTTGGGTGGCGTTCCGCTTCGTCGTCGTCGCTCTGAGCGGCAAGCTCGGCTACCTCGCGAGCGGCTACGGGGTGGCGTTTCTCGTCGAGGTGGGCTTGCTGGTGGTCGCTGGCGCGATGCTCCTCTCGGAGGAACGCCGCAATCAGCCCGTGTGGCAGGTTCGCGCCGCGATCCTCATGCTTCTGGGCGGGATCGTACACCGCGTCAACACCTACCTCGTCGCCTTCCGTCCGGGATCGAACTTCTCCTACTTCCCGGCAGTGCCCGAGCTCCTGATCACCTTTGGGATCATCGCCGCCGAAGTGGCGATCTATATCGCCGTAGTCAAGACGCTACCCATCCTTCAGGGCCCGCCGCCCGCGAAGTTCACGGCATAAGGGGGAGACGCATGAGCAAGCGAATCACCATCGACCCGATCACTCGCATCGAGGGCCATCTCCGTATCGACGTCGAGGTGGATGGCGGCAAGGTGCGCAACTCCTGGTCGTCGGGCCAGATGTTCCGCGGTATCGAGCGCATCTTGCAGGGACGCGACCCGCGCGATGCGTGGCTGTTCACCCAGCGGTTCTGCGGCGTGTGCACGACCGTGCACGCGATCGCCTCGGTGCGTGCGGTCGAGAACGCCCTCAACATCGAGGTGCCGCTCAACGCCCAGCTCATCCGCAACGTCATCCTCGCCGCCCACGGGATGCACGACCACATCGTCCACTTCTACCACCTCGCCGCGCTCGATTGGGTGGACGTCGTCTCGGCGCTCAAAGCCGACCCGGCGAAGACTTCCCAACTCGCCGAGAGCCTCTCCGAGTGGCCGCGGAACTCCACGCGCGAGCTCGCTGCGGTCAAGGCGAAGCTGGCGGCGTTCGTCGAGCGCGGCCAGCTCGGACCGTTCACCAACGGGTACTGGGGCCACCCGGCGATGAAGCTCTCCCCCGAGGTGAACCTTCTCGCCGTCTCCCACTACCTGCAGGCGCTCGAGTACCAGCAGATCGCCAACAAGGTGGTCGCGATCCTCGGCAGCAAGACACCGAACATCCAGAACCTCGCGGTCGGCGGCGTCGCCAACGCCATCAACCTCGACAACTCGTCCACCCTGAACATGCAGAAGCTTTACATGATCAAGGACCTGCTCGACGGCGTGACCGCGTTCGTGCAGCAGGCAATGATGGTCGACGTGGCTGCGGTCGGAGCGATGTACGCCGACTGGTTGGGGTACGGATCGGGCGTGACCAACTACCTGGCCGTTCCCGACCTGCCGCTCGACACCGCGGGAACGCAGTTCGACCTGCCGGGCGGGACGATCTTCGACGGTGACCTGTCGACGCTCAAGCCGATCACCAGCTTCAAGGATCCGTACTTCCGCGACAACGTCACGGAAGCAATCGCGCACTCCTGGTACGACGGCGACTGGAACAAGCACCCGTGGGAAGAGGACACGGTGCCGAAGTACACGGAGTTCCAGGACGACGGCAAATACACGTGGGTCAAGGCGCCACGCTTCCAGGGCCGGCCGATGCAGGTCGGGCCGCTGGCGCAGGTCCTCGTGGCGTACGGGTCGGGCCACCCGATCGTCAAGAAGTGGGCGGACTGGACGCTCAACACCGCGGGTGCCGTTGCCGGAGTGAAGCTGACGCCCAAGGTGCTGCACTCGACACTCGGCCGCATCGCCGCCCGGGCGATCCGCTGCGCGACGTTCTCGGAGCTCGGCCTCAAGCATTGGGGGCTTCTCGTCGAGAACATCGCCAAGGGCGATACCGCGATCTTCACGCCGTGGGAGTATCCCAAGGGCGAGCAGCGCGGGTTCGGGTTCCACGAGGCACCGCGCGGGGCGCTCTCGCACTGGGTGGTGATCCGTGACGGAAAGATCGCCAACTACCAGGCGGTCGTCCCATCGACGTGGAATGCGGGGCCGCGCGACGAGAAGGGCCAAAAGGGGCCGTACGAGGCGTCCTTGATCGGCAATCCGATCGCTGATCCCGAGCGGCCGCTCGAGGTGCTGCGCACGATCCACTCGTTCGACCCGTGCCTGGCCTGTGCCATCCACGCCCACGACGCCGAGGGAAAGGAGCTGGCGAAGGTTCGGGTCCTGTAGATGAGCCGCGGCGAACCGGGCGGGACAGGAGCCGCCGCGCGGGTAGCGATTCTCGGCCTCGGCAACGTGCTCCAGGGTGACGACGCCCTCGGCCCGTACGTGGTCGCGATGCTGAGTGCAAGGTACGTGTTCCCGGAGGGGGTGTCGGTGCTCGACGTCGGCACCCCCGGCCTCGACCTCACTCCCTACATCGCCGGCCTCGACGCGCTGATCGTCATCGACGCCGTGCGCGCAGCCGGCGCTCCCGGCGAGCTGCGTTCCTATCGCCGCGCCGAGCTGCTCGAGAAGCCGCCGCCGCAGCGGTTGTCGCCACACGACCCCGGGCTCAAGGAGTGTCTGCTCGCCCTCGAGCTGATCTCCCAGTCGCCCCCCGAGGTGATGCTGGTAGGCGCGATCACGGAAAGCGTGGACACGGCGGTCGGGCTCAGCGCCGCGGTGCGAGCCGGGCTGCCCGCGGTGGAGGCGGCCGTGCTCGCCGAGCTCGACCGTCTCGGCCTGCCGGCGCGGGCGAAGGCCCAGCCCGGCGAGCCGGACCTGTGGTGGGAGAAGCGCCCATGAAGCTCCGCCTCGAAACCATCGAGCGCTGGCTGGTGGCACTGATCACGGCGCACACGCTGGGTGTCGGATCGATGCTGCTGTTCGCGCCCGCGTGGTCGTGCACCGTCTTCGGCGGCTGGACGACGCTGGGGCCGTTGTTCTTCCCGCGTCAGGCGGGGATCTTCCACTTCGTCCTTGCGTTTGCCTACCTCTACGAGTACAGCCGGTACCGCAACGTCGCCGTCATGGTGGTGGCCAAGGGGCTCGCTCTGGTGTTCCTGCTGTCGTGCAGCATTCTCGACGGGGTCCCGTGGGTGGTGCCGTTCTCCGGGATCACCGACGGGATGATGGGAGCGACGATCCTGCTGGTCCACCGGCGAGTGCGGAAGACGGGCGGCGCGGGCTCGAGAGGGTAGAGGTCGAGGCGGGATCGGCAGGTTCCTCGCCGTCGACCCTCACGTGTCGCCGCCAGCCTCGGGGTGGTGCATCGTCGCGGCGAGGGCGCCCTGCTCGTAGACCTCCTGCACCTGGTCGATGCCGAACTGGACCGTCGTCGTGATGTAGTCGTGCATCGCCGTCTGCAGCCCTTCGGACTCCGGATCGCGGCGCAGCACCTCGAGGCAGACCTCGTTGAGCGTCTCGAGCACGCCGCACAGCTCGGACTCGAGGACGCCCTGCTGCAGCCGGTGCTGGGCGAGATCCCGGCAGTAGGTCATGAACACCGCCTTCTCGCGGGTGCGCACGGCGTCCATCAGTCGCTGGATCACCAGACGATGGTGCCACTGGTGCTCGCCCAGGCTGAACTCCTGGTATGACGGGAATCGCTCCTGGCCCTCGGGTCCCAGCATGCGCGCGGTGAACAGCTCGCGGATCACCGCCTCGTGGTGCTCGAGAAGCGCGTAGATGCGGAGGAACGCCCGCAAGCGCACCTGCTTGAGCGCGGCCTGGTTGCGCTTGTTCCACTCGAGCGGGTCGGTCTTGAAGTTCTCGATAAGGAACGGCATCCGCCGCACGATGTGGAGGCGCGGCACCGGGCTCCATCCCAGCCGCTGCCGGGTGCGGCTGGCGTCGACGGACAGGCTGAGATCGATGTAGCGGGCCATCCAGGTGCGTTCGAACGGACGCGAGCCGAGCAGCCGGCCAGCGACGTCGCGCACCCACATCCCCGGGCCGCACAGCAGCTTCGGCATCATGAACGGTCGCCGCCGGTAGCCGAAATAGGAGAGCGTCGCCGCCTCGAACAGCTCGCGGTGGTTGACCGCGCCGTCTGGACTCGCGATCACGATCTCGCCGGGCGGCACCTGGTCGAGGCGGTCGAGGAGGACGCGGAGGAAGCTGACCACCTCGCGGATGTGCAGGTACGGGATGGCCGAGAGCCCCTTGCCTCCGAGCAGCCGGGCGTTCCAGGCCGGTGACAGCCAGGTGCCGAGGAAGAAGAACAGCGGCGCGTACTCGCACCAGTCCGAGAACAACGCGGCGAAGCGGATGATGGTGGTCTTGAAGTAGTCGCGATACTCCGCCAGCATCTCCTCGCCGATGCGCTTGGTGATCGAGTAGAGGTGCTCGCCATCGGGAGGGCTCGTCTCGGTGAGGGCGCCGCCCGGAGGCGGGTAGGCGCACGCCGCAACCGAGCTTGCGAAGATGAAGTGCTTCGGCTTCAAGCTGATGCAGCAGAGATCAAGTACGTTGCGCAGGCCGTTGACGTTCGTCCTCCAGTACTCCGGGTGCTCGTCGCCAGTGAAGTCGTAGTGTGCCGCCAGGTGAATCACGATGTCGATGCCGCCGCCCTCCGCGACCAACCGGAAGACGGCAGCCAGAGGCTCCCGGTCGCCGATGTCGACCTGGAACCAGGAGATGTTGGAGTGGATGGGAGCGCCGCAATGGGCCTGGGAACGCCGCGCCATGGCGACGATCTGATAGTGGTCCTTGAGCGCGTCGAGGAGGTTGCGGCCGATGAACCCGGAGGCGCCGGTCACGAGGATGCGCGGCAGGACCATTCTCCACCCATTCTACATTCGTTGGTCGCCGGTACGGTATCGTCTCCGTTCCTGTATCGCAGTAGATAGTCTCAACTGGCTGGCCTTCCGTGCGGGGCTGTTAAGATGCGATCCCCGGCCGCCGGCGCCAGTTGCAGCGTGCTGGCCCGGAGCCAGCGGAGGGTGATCGGTGCACGAGATGGGGATCGCGATGAGCATCCTGGAGGCCTGCCGCACCGCGGTGGCGAAGCATGGCGGCGGCCGGCTCGAGGAGGTGCGGGTGGCGGTCGGGGAGCTCTCGGCGCTCGAACCCGACCTGCTGCGCTTCGCGTGGGAGGCGGTCGTCGCCGCCGGGCCGGACGCAGCCTGCCACCTCGATATCGAGTGGCGGCCGGCGCGGCAGCTCTGCGCGGGCTGCGGCGAGGAGAAGGCACGCGCCGCCGGGTCGTGGCTGCGCCTGTGCCCTGATTGCGGCCAACCGCTGCAGATCGTTGGTGGCGACGAGCTCGACATCCTGCACGTTTCCTTCGTGAGCTATGATGCCGAAGGGGGCGGTGAGGCGTGACCGAGATCGACGTCAAGCAGCGCATCCTCGCGGCCAACGAGGCCGCCGCTGCCGGGGTGCGCTCGCGCTATCGCGCCGATGGCACGCTGGTGATCAACCTCATCTCGTCGCCCGGCTCGGGCAAGACGACGCTGCTCGAGAAGACGGTCGCACGACTCGGCGCGCGCCTGCGTCTTGCCGCGATCGAGGGGGACATCGCCACGGAGCGCGACGCGGACCGGCTGCGCGCGACCGGCATCCCGGCCCGGCAGATCCTCACCGGCGGCGCCTGTCACCTCGACGCCCGCCAGGTGCAGAACGCCCTCGACGACGCGCTCTTCCCACCGCTCGACGTGCTGCTCATCGAGAACGTCGGCAACCTGATCTGCCCGACCTCCTACGACCTCGGCGAGGACCTCAAGGTCGCCCTGCTCTCGGTCGCCGAGGGGGACGACAAGCCGTTCAAGTACCCGGCGATCTTCTCGCGGGCGCGGGTGACGGTCGTCACCAAGGCGGACCTGCTGCCCCACGTGACGTTCGACCTCGCGGCGGTGAAGGAGCAGGTGTCGGTGCTCAACCCGGCGGGCCGCCTGTTGGTCACCTCGGCCCGCAGCGGCGAAGGGATGGCGGAGTGGTGCGGGCTGCTGGAGGAGCTCCTCGCAGCCAAGCGAGCGGCACGAACCTGAACGCCGCCGCCGGTCGCCTCCGCTTCCGCATCACGTGCCGTGGTGTGGTGCAGGGCGTCGGCTTCCGTCCGGCGGTCTTCCGACTCGCCAACGCACTGCACCTCGGCGGGTGGGTCTGCAATACCCCCGACGGCGTGGTCGTCGAGGTCGAGGGGGACGAGCCGTCCACCGGGCGGTTCATCGTCGGCCTGCGCCGCTCTCTGCCGCCGCTGGCGCGCCTCGACGAGCTCGGCGTTGCCGAGATCCGGCCGGTCGACGAGACCGAGTTCCACGTGCTCGCCTCGGCGGAAGGGCGCCGCCAGCGCGCTCTCGTGCCTCCGGACACGGCGCTGTGCGCCGACTGCCGGGCCGAGATGGGAAGCCCTGGCGACCGGCGCCACGCCTACCCTTTCACCACCTGCACCAACTGCGGCCCACGCTTTTCGATCGTCCGCGGCCTGCCGTACGATCGCGAACGCACGGCGATGGCGTGCTTCCCTCTCTGCCCGGCGTGCGAGCGCGAGTACACCGACCCGCGCGACCGCCGCTTCCACGCCGAGCCGGTGTGCTGCCCGGAGTGCGGGCCGCGCCTGTGGCTGCAGGACGCGCACGGCATGGTGGCCGACCGCCAGGCGGAAGCGCTCGCCGTTGCGCGACGCGAGCTGACCGCAGGCGCAATCGTCGCGGTCAAGGCGCTCGGCGGGTTCCAGCTCGCCTGCCGGGCCGACGACCCCGTTGCAGTGGCGCGGTTGCGCGAGCGAAAGCGGCGGCCGACGAAGCCTTTCGCCGTGATGGTGCGCGACCTCGCGGTCGCCCGCCGGGTCATCGCCCTCAGACGGGAGGGTGCGGCCGCACTCGTCTCCGCGCAGGCGCCAGTCGTCCTGGCGCCGCGGCGGGAGGGGGCGCGCCTGTGCGACGGCGTGGCCCCCGGGCTGGGCGACATCGGGGTCATGCTGCCGACCGCGCCCATCCACGTCGAGCTGTTCCGCGGCGCCGGCTTCGACGCGCTGGTGATGACGTCGGGCAACGCCGGCGACGAGCCGATCTGCCGCTCCAACCGCGAGGCGCTGGCGCGTCTGGCCGGTATCGCGGACTGCTTCCTCCTCCATGACCGCGACGTCGTGCGCCGGGTCGACGACTCGGTGGTGCGGGCGACCTCCGACGGCGTCGTGATGGTGCGGCGGGCGCGCGGTTACGTTCCCGAGCCGCTGCCGCTGCCGGTGGCGACGGACGAACCGGTGCTGGCACTTGGCGGTCACCTGCAGACGACCGCGTGCCTGACCGTCGGACGCGAGGCGTTCCCGTCGCAGCACGTCGGCGATCTCGACTCCGACGCCGGCGCGCGCGTTCCTCGCCGAAGTCGTGGCCGGCCTCGAGGAGTTCCTCGAGGTCGAGGCGGGGTCATCGTCGTCGATCGCGCACCCCGACTACGCGAGCACCTGGCTGGGCGAGCGGCTGGCCGGCGACGCGGCGCGCCGCTGCTGCGGGTGCAGCACCACGTCGCCCACGCGGCCGCGGTGCTCGCCGAGCACGGAGCCGTTTCCGACGACGGCGAGGACGGCGGTCGCGATCGCCCTCGACGGGACCGGGTGGGGACCGGACGGCACGGCCTGGGGAGGGGAGTGGCTCCTCCTCGACGGCGACCTGCGCTGGCGGCGGCAGGCGCACCTCGAGGCGATCCCGCTCGTCGGCGGCGAGAGCGCGGTACGCGAGCCGTGGCGCGTCCTGGCCGCGGCGCTGGCCCGGGAGGGTGCATCGAGCCTGCGTCGACCGGCTCCCGGTCGCGGGGCTCGTCGCCGCCGAGCGCCTGATCGCAGGTCGCTCGCCTCGCCGGTGATCACGCCTGGCCTCTCGCCGCGGGGCGGGACGGCTCTTCGAGGCGGCCGGCGCGCTTCTCGGCCTCGTCGGCCGTCAACGGCTACGGAGGGCGAAGGCCGCCGCCCGCCTCGAGGTCGCTCGCCGCGAGCCTGGCGGCGAAGCCGAAGCCTGGCCGGAGGTGGCGCTCGCGAAGCGGCGCGAACGCCGATGCTCCCGGCGCGGCGCTGCTCGCGGCGGCGGCGCGGCGGGCGGCTCGGCGGGAGAGCGATCCGGCGCGGGTCGCGCCGGGGTGTCACGCTACGTTCTGCGAGACGGCTCGCGGTCGAGCGACGCGCCGGGTGGTTCCCGGCCGGCGACCGCGGTCGTGCCTCGGCGGCGGGTGCCTGGTCAATCGGCTGCTTCTGCGGGCGCTCTGGCGCGCGGTCTCGCGGCAGCCGGGCCTGCGCGCGTGAGGACTGCCGCGCGAGCTGCCGCCGGGCGACGGCGGGCTCTCCTACGGCCAGGCGGTCCTCGCCGCGGTGGCAGTCGCGCGGGGCGTCGAGCCGCGCTGAGACGGAGCGTGTCGTGATGTGCCTGGCGGTACCGATGCGAGCTGATCGAGCGGGACGAGGGTACTACGGCGTGGTGGAGCTCGACGGCGTGCGCCGCGAGGTCTCGCTGATGCTCCTGGACGACGCCGAGGTCGGCGAGTACCTGCTGATCCACGCCGGCTACGCCATCGGCAAGATCGACGAGGCGGAGGCCGACGGAGACGATCGAGCTGCTGCGAGGAGCTCGGCGACGTCGCGTCGGAGGACGCGCACGTGACGACCTGCGGGGCGTTCGCCGACCCCGCCGACGGTGGCGGGCCTGGTCGCGCGCATCCGCGAGACGGCCGCGCAGCCTGCCGCGCCGGGTCACGCTCATGGAGGTGTGCGGCACCCACACCCACGCGATCGCCGCCGCCGGCCTGCGGCGACTGCTGCCGCCGACCGTCCGGCTGATCTGCGGGCCCGGGGTGCCCGGTGTGCGTCACGCCGGTCGGCTACGTCGACCGCGCCGAGGCGCTGTCGCGCCGCCCGGAGACCATCGTGTGCACGTTCGGCGACCTGCTGCGGGTGCCGTCGAGCCGCGGCTCGCTGGAGCGCGTGCGCGCCGAGGGCGGCGACGTGCGCATCGTCTACTCGCCGCGCGACGCGGTGGCGATCGCCCGCGACAACCCGGCGCGCACGGTGGTGTTCCTCGGCGGTCGGGTTCGAGACCACCGTGCCGACGATCGCGGCGGCCCTCGCCGAGGCCGAGGAGACCGGCGTCGGCAACTTCCTGGTGCTCTCCGGGCACAAGGTGATGCCGCCGCCGCTGCGGGCGCTCGCCGGCGACCCGGATGTCGAGGTCGACGGGTTCCTGTGCCCGGGGCACGTGGCGGTGGTCACCGGGTGGAAGGCAGTTCTCATTCCTGCCGGAGGAGTATCGTCTCGGCGCCGTGGTCGTCGGCTTCACGCCCACCGACGTGCTGCGCGGCGTCCTCGAGTTGGTCGAGCAGCAGGCGACAGGGACGCCGCGGGTCGTCAACCTTTACTCGCGGGTCGTCACGGCGGATGGCAACGTCGCGGCGCGCGCCGTCGTCGACCGCTTCTTCCAGCCCGAGGACACGGTGTGGCGCGGGCTCGGGTCGATCCCCGGATCCGGGCTCGGCCTGCGTCCGGAGTGTCGCCATCGCGACGCCGCGACGATCGGGGTCGAGGTGTGCGACCCCGAGGAGCCCGCCGGATGCCGCTGCGGCGAGGTGCTCAAGGGCTCGATCGACCCACCCGACTGCCCGCTGTTCGCCAGCTCCTGCACGCCGTCCTCGGCGATCGGCGCGTGCATGGTATCGAGCGAGGGCACCTGTGCTGCCTGGTACCGCCATGAGCGCTACGCCGCCGGGAGACTCTGACATGCCCAAGCGCGATTCTTCCGGTCCCCGGTCCCCGGTCCCCGGTCCCCCGGGTGGGCGGGGGAGCCGCATCCTCCTCGCCCACGGCGGCGGCGGCCGCCTCACTCACGAGCTGATCTCCGGGCTCTTCGCACCGGCGCTCGACAACCCGTTCCTGGCGACGCTCACCGACGCCGCGGTGCTCCCCGAGCTGCCACCGGGTCGCCCCGCCCTGACCACCGATGGCTTCGTCGTCGACCCGCCGGTATTTCCGGGCGGCGACCTCGGCTACCTGTCCGTCTGCGGCACCGTCAACGACCTCGCCGTGGCCGGAGCCCGCCCGCTGTGGATCACCTGGGCGTTGATCCTCGAGGAGGGGCTGGAAACGGCGCTGCTTGAGACATTCGTCGCCGGCGCGGCGCGAGCGGCCCACGAGGCCGGCGTGGCGATCGTCGCCGGGGACACCAAGGTGGTGCCGCGCGGCAAGGGCGACCGCGCCTTCGCGGTGACCTCCGGTCTCGGGGTGGTGCCGCCGGGCCGCAACGTCGGCGACCACCGGGTCGTGCCCGGCGACGTGGTGCTCGTGTCGGGACCGATCGGGGACCACGGCGCCACCGTCATGGGGTGCCGCCACCAACTCGGCGGTGACACGCTCGCCTCGGACTGCGCGCCGCTCAACTCGCTGATCGAAGCGGTGCTCGAGGTCGGCGTCGACGTCCACGCGATGCACGACCCGACGCGTGGCGGGGTGGCGACGGTGTGCAACGAGGTTGCCGCCCGCGCCGGCGCCCGCATCGTCCTCGACGAGACCGCCGTGCCGGTGCGACCGGCGGTGCGGGGCGTGTGCGACGTGCTCGGTCTCGACCCGCTCTACGTCGCCTGCGAGGGGCGTGTCCTGCTGTGGGTCGCCGACGGCGACGCCGATCGCTGTCTTGCGGCGCTGCGGGGCCACCCGCTGGGCACGGGAGCGGCCGCGATCGGCAGGGTGTGCGAGTCGGCCGCCGGTGCGGCGCCGGTTGCCGCACGTACCGCGTACGGCACGGAGCGGCCGCTCGACGTGCTCTCCGGCTCCGAGCTGCCGCGCATCTGCTGAGTCAAACCGGAAGCGAGACAAGGCTCAACGCAGAGGCGCAGAGATACGAGGGTGAGTTGGGAGCCCTGCGCGTGACGAGGCAGCAACGACAAAGGCCTAACGCGAAGACGCAAAGGCGCAAAGACGCAAAGGCAGCATGCAGCGCATCTCTACGTCTCTGCGTTGAAGCCCTCCGCCAATTCCTGATGGCCGAGCAGCGGTGGAAGACGGCCCGGCCGCTCCGTTTCCTGCAACACCCCTTTGCGCCTTTGCGTTGAGGTACTCCGCCAAGCCCTGACAGCCCTCGCGCGAGGAGTCCGCGGCACCAGGTCGGGCCGGGATCAGGCGGGAGGCGTCGCCCGCGCCGTGGCGCGCTCGCGGAAGATCAGCACGAGGTTGCGAACGTAGACGATCAGGCCGGCAGCTTGGCCGAGCACGAAGACCGGGTCGTGGCGGAGGATCGCATAGACCAGCAGGAAGATCCCGCCGGCCAGCGAGAAGTACCAGAATGCCAGCGGGATCACGCTCTGCTTCTTGGCCTCGGACGCCACCCACTGGACGATGAAGCGGGCGGAGAACAACGCCTGCCCGGCGAAGCCGAACAGCATCAACGGTGTGGTCGGCAGATTCATTGCATTCTCCGGACTCAGCGGTTCGCGGTCCCCGGTCCCCGGTCCCCGGTCCCCGGTCTCACGTCGCGCAGCCTCCAGTCGAGGTTGCGGTCCTGCAGCCAGCGCACGCCGAGGGCGTCGCGCAGCCCGCGAAACGCGCGATCGAGCGTGCCGTACTTGGAGCTGCCCGCGGTGCGGGCGTGGTGGGGCACCGCCACCTGGGCGACCGTGTAGCCGTTGAGGCGCAGCAGAGTGGGCAGGAAGCGGTGCGACCCCTTCCACATCCGGACCGACTTGATAGCCTCGGCGCGAAACGCCTTCAAGGGGCAGCCGGTGTCGACGATGTCCTCGCGGGTGAGGCGGTTGCGGACGCCGTTGGCGAACCACGAGGAGAACTTGCGCCAGAAGGTATCGTGCCGGTCCGCGCGGATGCCGACGACGGCGTCGGAGTGATCGAGGCCGGGGAGGAGCTTGGCGATATCGGCCGGATCGGACTGCAGGTCGGCGTCGATGGTGACGACGATGCGGCCGCGCGCGTACTTGAAGCCGGCGTCGAACGCCGCCGACTGGCCGCAGTTGCGCTCGAAGTGGAGGATGGTCAACCGCGGCTCCCCGGCGGCCAGCTCGTCGAGCAGCGCGGACGAGCCGTCGGTCGACCCATCGTCGACCAGCACCACCTCGAAAGAGCCACCGAGCGCAGCCATCGCCGGCACCGACCGGGCGACCAGCTCGCGCACGTTCTCTCGCTCGTCGTACACCGGTACTACCAGCGAGTAGTCGAGCTCGGCCACGTCGCGATTATAGAGGCAGGCGACAGGCGAGAGGCGACAGGCCGTAGAAGAGGCAAGTCAGGCGCCGGCGCGCCCGAGCGCAACGCCGTGGCTTTGGCAAACGCCGCGCCGATCCCTGAGCGGTGCGCGCGTGCCAGGTATGACGTTTTGCGCCTTCCGGTCGCAAACGGCGTGTGCGCCTGCACCTGCATGCCGACCCGCACCTGCAGCGAGCCGCAAAACGTCTTACCTGGCAACGTAACTCGCCAATCTATGGTGCCCTCCAAACGCCGCCGCCCCACTTCCCCTACAATCCTCCCGTGCGTATTCTTCTCGCTCACTCCGACGATCGCCAGTTCGAGATCGCCCGCTTCGCTGCCGCCTGGCGGCGCGCCGGCGGCAGCGATGACGAGCTGCTTGGGATCGCCCCGGCGACCGCAGCGGCGACGCTCGGCGACGGGCTCGAGGCCGACGGCGTGCTGCTCACCGGCGGTCCGGACGTCGAGCCGTGGCGGTACGGTCGCGAGCCGCTGGCGGGCG
Organism: uncultured Acidobacteriota bacterium; assembly: GCA_963725705.1. Lineage (GTDB taxonomy): Bacteria > Acidobacteriota > Thermoanaerobaculia > Thermoanaerobaculales > Thermoanaerobaculaceae > CAVRZJ01. The sequence continues at coordinate 87,058 of CAVRZJ010000011.1, forward strand.
CCGAGCTGCATCCGGACCGGGCGCGCGACACCCTCGACCTGGAGCTTCTCGCGCACGCCGATACGCGCGGTTGGCCCGTGCTTGCCGTCTGCTACGGCTGCCAGATCCTCGCCGTGGCCCGCGGCGGCGAGCTGGTCCAGGACCTCGACATGGCGGGCAAGCCCGGCCACCGCGTCGTCGAGCCCAAGGACTTCCTCGCCCACACCGTGACCCGCAGCCCGGCGAGCCGCCTGCTGCGCACGCTGCCCGCCGAGTTCGCGGTCAACACCCGGCACCACCAGGCGGTGCTGCGGCCGGGCGACCGGCTGCGCGTGGTCGCGGTGGCGCCCGACGGTGTCATCGAGGCGCTCGAGGGCGTCGAGGAAGACCACTTCGTGCTCGCCGTGCAGTGGCACCCCGAGCACATCTCCGGCGGGCCGCACGACGGGGTGTTCCGGCTGTTCCGGGAGGCGTGTGCCGGGTTCGTCCGGCGGCGCGCCGCCGGGGAAGGATAGCCGTGCCGCCCACCATCGCCATCGTCGGTCGCCCCAACGTCGGCAAGTCCACGCTGTTCAACCGGCTCGCCCGCGCCCGCAAGGCGCTCGCACATGACCTGCCGGGCGTCACCCGCGACCGGGTTGCCGGTGAGGCGCGACGGCCCGACGGCGGCGTGGTGAACATCGTCGACACGGGCGGCTTCGAGCTCAACTCGGAGGAGCTCATACCGAGCCTCATCCGCGGCCAGGTGTTTGTCGCCTTGCAGGCCGCCGACGTCGTGGTCCTGGTCGTCGACGCCGCGGTGGGGATCACCCCGGCCGACGAGGAGGTCGCCGCCGGCGTCCGGCGTGCTGGCAAGCCGGTGATCGTCGCCGCCAACAAGTCGGACCGCCGCGCCGGCGAGCTGGGCGCCAACGAGTTCGCCGGCCTCGGCTTCGCGGTCGTCAGCCTCTCCGCCGAGCACGGGCGCGGGATCGGCGATCTCTGGGACGCGATCGAGCCGCACCTGCCGCCGCCCGAGGAGCCGGACGCCGCCCCGCCTGAGCTGGCGGTGGCGATCGTCGGCCGGCCCAATGTCGGCAAGTCGTCGCTGATCAACCGCCTGCTCGGCGAGGAGCGTGTGCTGGTCAGCGAGGTGCCGGGCACCACCCGCGACGCCATCGACACCCTGCTCACCTTCAAGGACAAGATCATCCGCCTGGTCGATACCGCGGGCATCCGCCGCCGCGGCCGCACCGAGACCGGACCCGAGGTGCTCTCCGTGGTGATGGCGCGCAAGGCGATCGAGCGCGCCGATGTCTGCATCCTCGCCCTCGACGCCGGCGAGGGGTTCACCGCGCAGGACTCGCACGTCGCCGGCCTGATCAACGAGGCGGGCCGCGGCGCCGTCGTGGCGATCAACAAGGCCGACCTGATCGCCTCCGGCGAGGCACGAACCCGCGCCGAGCTGTCCGAGCAGGTCCTCGATCGGCTCAAGTTCCTCAAGGACACCCCGGTGGTCTTCCTCTCGGCGATCACGGGGTTCGGGGTCAAGACGCTGCTTCCCAGCGTGCTGGCGGTCGGCGAGGCGTTCCGCATCCGCATTTCCACGGGCGAGCTCAACCGCGTGTTGCGCGCGGCCTGGGAGCGGCAGCCGCCGCCGGGCGGCCGGCGGCCGCACCGGCTGTACTACGCGACCCAAACCGGCTCGTCGCCGCCGCGCTTCACGCTGTTCACCAGCAGCTCGCAGGACCTGCACTTCTCGTACCAGCGCTACCTCGAGAACGCGCTGCGCGCCGCGTTCCCTTTGGCGGGGGCGCCGCTTCGGTTTATCATGCGGGTGAGGCACGAACGGAGCGGGTGATGGTCCACTTCCGACCCCAGGCGCGCGAGATCATCGTGAAGATCGTCTACTACGGTCCGCCGCTGGGGGGCAAGACGACGAACCTGCGCACTCTCTACCAGGGCTACCCGGCGACGACGCGGGGCGAGTTGGTGGTGGTGCCGGCCGGCGGCGACCGCACGATCTTCTTCGACTTCCTGCCGATGGACGCCGGCCAGTTGCGCGGCATGCGGCTGCGGGTACAGCTCTACACCGTGCCCGGCCAGGTCCACTACAACGCGACGCGTCAGGTGGTGCTGCGCGGCGTCGACGGGGTGGTGTTCGTCGCCGACTCGCAGCGCGAGATGATGCGTTCGAACAAGGAAGCGTGGGAGAACCTCAAGGAGAACCTGCTGCTGCAGGGCCTCGCGCTCCACGACGTACCGCACGTGCTGCAGTACAACAAGCGCGACATCGGCGGCATCGCCGAGCTCGAAGAGATGGATCAGCTCCTCAACGAGTTCAGCTCGCCGTTCTTCGAGGCCGTGGCGTCGCAGGGGATTGGCGTCGAGGAGACGCTGCAAGGGGTGGTGAAGCTGGTCGCGCGGTCGTTGCGCGAGCGCTTCCGCGTCGGCGCCGAGATCGGCCTGCCGGGGCTCGGGGAGATCTCGCTGGCGCCGATGACGCGGCCGGTCGAGGCGCCGCCGCCGGCCGTGCCGGTCTTCTCTCCGGAGCCGCCCATCGCCCAGCCGGAGCCCGACGCCCGCGTCGTCTCGTTTGCGCCGCCGCCTCCGGCGCCACGCGTGGAGGACGCCGGCGAGGACGAGGTGTTCGCCTTTCCGCTGTCGCCGCGGCTGTCGATCGCGGACGGCGAGGTCACCAGGAAGGTCAAGATCACGCCGGTGCCGATGATGCAGGCCCCACCGCTGCCCGAGCTCGACGATCCCTTCGCCGAGCCGGCGGCCCTCACGGCGGCGACCCGACAGCCGCTCGGGGACGACGTCTTCAAGCTGGCCATCCCCGAGCCCGAGCCGGAGCCCGAGCCGGTGCTCGAAGAGCTGCCGCTACCCGCGGGCGAATCCGAGCTGCTGCCCGAGCTGACGTTCGCGGCCCCGCTCGGGGCTGAGGCCGAGACGCCGGCGGCTGAGCCCACAGCGCCGGAGATCGAGTTCGAGGCGAGCCGGGCCGTCGACGTGCCGCCGTTCTCCGTCGAGCTGCCCCAGGAGAGCGTGGCCGCCATCCAGCGGGTGGTGCCGCGGGCCCTGGCGCAGTACGGCGAGGTGCGCGAGCTCGAGATCGAGGTGCCGGTGCCGGCCGTCTGGGTCGGCGGCAAGCGGATGACGCTGCAGCTCCGCCTCACCCTCGTCCCGCAGGAGGATGACCATGGCGGTTGAGGTCAGGATCCCGGACAAGGACGAGTTCAAGATCGGCGAGGTGTGCGAGATCGCCGGCGTCAAGCCGTTCGTGCTGCGCTACTGGGAGACCGAGTTCCCCGACCTGTCGCCCGCCAAGGGCGCCGGCGGACAGCGCACCTACACCAGAGGCGACGTCGAGCTGATCCTCCACATCAAGCAGCTCCTCTACGAGGAGCGGTTCACCGTCGCGGGCGCCAAGAAGCGTCTTGCCGAGGAGTGCGCCGCACGCCCGGCGCCACCGGAGCCGGTGCTCGTGCTTGACACCGAGGCCGGAGAGCAAGTAGAAAGCCTCCGCCGGCTCCTCGCGGAGACGCGGCGCGAGCTGGAGGAGATCGTCACCCTTCTGAAGTAGTCCGGTCGGGATGTGGCGCAGCCTGGTAGCGCACTTGAATGGGGTTCAAGGGGTCGGGGGTTCGAATCCCCCCATCCCGACCAATAAGAAGAGAAGACCTGGGCCGCAATCCTCGCGGCCCCGTTTTCGTGAAGCTTCGAGCAGCGAGAGTACTCTTGGGTCTGTGCCAACTGCCGGCCCCCGGCGCCGAAAGCCGCTGCGTCTCTTCGTGATCATCCTCCTCTCGGTCGTCGCGGGTTACGTGCTCGCCATAACCGTCGCAAAGTCGGGCGCCCCGAAGCAGACGGTCTACGAGCTGCCGCACGGCTTCACGGTGAGCGATCCGACGTTCCTGCCGTCGGCGCTGCCGGGCCCGTCGATGACCTCCGGCAACCGGCTCGAGCTTCTCGAGAACGGCGACGCGGTCTTCCCGGCCATGCTGGCCGCCATCTCCTCCGCTCGCAGGACCGTGAACTTCGAGGCGTACATCTTCTGGTCGGGCGAGGTGGGCACGCAATTTCGCGACGCGCTCGCCGAACGGGCCGCGCACGGCGTCGCGGTGCGCGTGCTGCTCGACGCCGTTGGCTCGTCGGGCCCGCGCCTGGAGGCGAGCGACGTCGACACGATGCGCCGCGCCGGCTGTCACGTGGAGTTCTTCCACTCGAAGAAGCCGTGGATGGTCTGGGTGCTGAACCATCGCAACCACCGGCGGGTTCTGGTGGTGGACGGAACGGTCGGTTTCACGGGCGGCGTGGGGTTCGCCGATCAGTGGCGAGGCGACGCGGATTCCCGCGACCACTGGCGCGACACCCAGGTGCGTGTTGAGGGACCTGCCGTCCGCGGTCTCCAACGCGCGTTCCAGGAGAACTGGTCGGAGGTGACGGGCGAGCCGCTGGTCGGCGACGAGTTCTTTCCCGCCCTCCCACAGGTCGGCTCGACCTCGGCCGCCGTCGTGCCGTCGTCACCGCTCGCGGCGATGTCGGGCGCGGGACGTGTCTACGCGATCTCGCTCGCCGCCGCCGCGAAGGAGATCTGGATCGCCAACTCCTACTTCCTGCCGGACGAAACGACGGCCGATCTCCTCATCGCCGCCGTGAAGAGGGGCGTTGACGTGCGGGTGATGATCCCGTCGGACGAGCACGTCGACGTGCCGGCGACGAAGGCGGCGGGACGCTCGTTCTCCGGGCCGCTGCTCGCGGGAGGCGTGAAGATCTTCGAGTTCCAGCCGACGATGTTCCACCTGAAGACGATGGTCGTCGACGGGATCTTTGCCACGGTGGGATCGGCGAACTTCGACGAACGGTCGTTCCATCTGAACGAGGAGGTCAACCTCTTCGTGTACGACGCCGCGTTCGCCGGGCTGATGAGAGAACGCTTCCTGCGCGACCAGTCGCGCTGCCGCCCGTACACGACCGCGATGTGGAATGCGCGCCTGCTGAAGAAGCGGGTGACGGAATGGCTCATGGGCCCCTTCCGGTCGCAGCTCTAGCTCGGCCCGCGTCGGGCCGCCCGCCCAACCCCCGAACGATCGAATCCCGCCGTCCCGACCACGTCGTCTGCCAAGGGAGACTGGGCGCCGCACCGGGGATGAACCGGTGCGGCGCCTTTCACGTGGTGGGTGCTACGGGAACAGCGGGAACGGCCGTGGCGCGAAGGTGTCGTAGAACGGCGACATCGTGAAGAAGTTCGCGTCGAAGACGGGGTTGCCTAGCGGCCCCATGCGGATGTCGCCGGACTCGCCGAGCGGGAACATGCTCTCGATGCGCACCGGCCCGTTGGGACCGTACTCGATGCAATGGGCGTAGGTCGAGCGGTCGCTGTACGGCGCGCTGTGGACGGCGCCGATCAGTTGGTGCGACATGACGATCTGGCCGCGATCCACGTTCCACGGCTGCGCTCCCAGCTTCGCGAGCGCGTTGTCGAGCGCGAGCACGATGAGCTGCTGCGGGTCGGTTGGCTTTCCCGATGCCGAGCGGTCCTGGAACCAGTCGTACTTGTTCACCACGCCGGAGGAGCTGCCGGCGAACGCGTGCAGCAGCACGTTGACGAGGTGGGGGTCGGCAGCAACGGACGCCCCGAGCTCGTCGCCGAACACCAGCGTGACGAGCTGGCTGATCCACTCGCCCTCGAGCACCCAGGCGTCGGCGCGCAGCGTGCCGGAGGCCCACGCCGCCGCGCCGCCGGCGACGAAATGCTGGTCCCACGCCTGCATCATGGCGAGTGCCGCGTTGCGCGCGTCGCTCGGGTTGGCCTGGACGGCCGCGGTGAAGTACGGCGCGAAGAACTTCCAGGCCACGCCGCCGGCCAGCGCCTTGTAGTCCGTGGTCGCCACCGAGAGGGCGAGATCGCGCACCTCCTCGAACGTCAGGTCGTCGTGCGTGGAGAGGTAGTCGGTGACCACCTGGGCGCGGTGAGCGGTCCCGAACGCCCAGTTGTTCCAGTTGAACCCCTCGGAGTAAGAGGGGTTGGACTTGTTGTTCCAGCCGCCGTAGAACCCCTGAGCATTGTTGCGGTCGGTCGAACGGGGCTTGAGCGTGATCGGCTGCGGCCACTCCTGGGTGCCGTCGCCGCGCAGCGGCAGCCGGGGGTCGGAGCCGGCGGCGCGGACGGGGTCGAGCCCCGACAGCCAGTAGGCGATGTTGCCGTCGCGGTCGGCGTACTCGAAGTGGAAGCTGCACGCGAACGTGTCGATCGCCTGGCCGAACGCGTCCATACTCTGGACGCGCGGCAGCGCGAGGAACGACTCCATGTCCGCGAGCTCCTTGCCCCATTGCGAGTACTTCCACGACACCACGTAGCCGCTGGCGGGGTTGGGATCGAACGGCATCGGGTCGACGATCGGCCCGTGCGGGGTGCGGAAGACCGGCAGCGTGACCGGCGCCGCTCCGGCGACGTTGATCGTCTCGACACGGTGAAGCGTGGCCGCCGATGGCGGGTCGAGGTAGAAGTCGACCGTGTGGGCGTGGCCGGTCTGCATCGCCCACGCGTGGTGCGGGGTGCGGCCGATGATGATCCCGGGAATGCCGGGCACGGTCATGCCCGAGATGGCCATGCCGCCGCCGATGATCGAGCCTTCGGTGACGATCGACGGGACGGAGGAGTTGCCCATCTGCGGGCCCGAGTAGATGATCGGGTGACCCGAGGCGGTCTTCGTTCCGGAGACCACCCAACCGTAGCTGCCGAACTTGACGTAGGCGTTGATCCGTTTCAGGTTGTCGATCACCGCGTCGTGCCGCGCGTCGATGCGGGCGGCGGCAGCACGCAGGTCTGGCAGCTTGCTTGCGGTGGCCGCGAGGGAGGGCAAGGCCGAGGCCACGGACGCGTCGGCGACAGTGCTGGGCAAGCTGCGCGGGATGTAGGTGACCGCGGTCGGGTCGTCGAGCCAGCGCAGGTCGTCGAACATGTTCATCGCGTCGGCCGGGAACGTCGCGGCGAGCGTCTGCAGCAGCGCCGCATTGGCGAGCTCGCCGGTGCCGCTGCCCTCACCGTCGAAGTTGTGCTGCAGCGCGGCGAGCCAGGCGAGCAGGTCGGTGACCGTCCAGGGAGCCGGCACGAACTGGGCGTGGAGCAGGGAGCCGATCGCCCAGAACTCGAACGGGAGCTTGGAGGGATCCTGAGTGACCTCCGAGATCCGCCGGTTGAAGCCATCGGCGTAGGCCTTCATGACGGTCCGCGACTCGAGGTTGAGCGCGTCGTACGCGGCCTGCAGCTCCTGCTCGGAGTAGCCGAGCGTGCGCATGAGCACGTCGGTCGCGAGCTGGCTCGAGCCGAAGATCTCCGCGAGCGTGCCGCGCGACTGCCGGCGGTAGAGCTCCGCCTGCCAGAGCCTGTCGGTGGCCACGGCGAATCCCATCGCCTCGTAGACGTCGTAGAGCGTGCCGCCGGTGATGAACCACGCGCCCTGACCGTCGCGGAACGTCTGCACCGGGATCACCTGCGTGGTGTCGGCGCTCGCGGCGCCGTACACGAGATACGCGTCGTTGGATGAGTTGACCACCACCGTCATGTAGGAGAACGCGCTGCCGTCGCAGCCGGCCGCACAGCGGACCGCGACGGATCCGGCGCCTGTCCCCTGCGCGTTGGCGCGGAGCTGGATGACGGCGCCGGCCGGCACCTCCTCGTTGGCGGAGCTGACGACGCCGCCGGTCGAGTCGAGGGCATCGACGACGAACTGTTGGGCCGCTGCCCCGGAGTTGGCCAGCCCGACGTTGACCCGGAAGCCGGCGGCGTCCATCGGCGCCGGCAGGATCACCCGGCCGTTGGTCTGGAAACCTGATCCCGGCGCGAGCGAGCCGGTGCCCTGTCCGTACGTCCTGGAACCCTGCGTGGTCAACGTCCTGGTGCTGACGATGACGGGCTGCGTGGAGTCCCAGGTCATCACGTACTTACCTTCGGGAATCGCGGCGTTGACCGCGTGCACCACGTCGTTGACCTGGCTGGCGCCGCGCGGCGCGGGCAGGACGATCTGCGTCGTCCAGCTCGCCCCGACAGGGTTGCGGATGGTGAGCCGCACCTGCGCGGCCGTTGCGCCGGCGGTCTGCGTGATATAGACGTCACTGGTCCAGAAGCTGCCGTTCGCCCCTTTGAGGTGGGCGACGACGGGGACCACCCCGCTTGCCATCGGTTGCAGCGTCTGGCCCGCCAACGGCGAGCCCATCGCCAGTCCCAGGAGAAGAGTCAATGTGAGAATCCTCGCTTGCCTCATGTCGTCCTCCAGATCTCGTTGAGTCGTGCTCAGACGGCCTGTCGTAGTCTCGAACTGTAACCTTCCGGCCGGTTCGCCGGCGGCGAGCGCTCGGCCCGGATCGACTGGTGGCGAACGCTACAGCTCGACCGCTGGACGGTCTCGGCGCTGACGCATGTCATGAACTCCCCCCGTCGTGTCGCCGCTCTAGTATGAGACTCTCAACCACTCCTGTCGACCATTCATCCGTCTCATCCCACGTGCCGGGTGACTTCCGGCGACGGTCGCGTGGATGCGCGCCTGACGCGGCCCGGAATGAACGTCCGCCGGACCCGGTTGTGGGCGGGTGTTCATGGACAGCGGTGGGGACGGATGAAGTGCCCCCCGGAATCGCCACATGGAGCGCAGGGGAAGGCTATGACGAATCGAGTGCAAGTGGCATTGGCCGTAGTCGTTCTCGGGGTGACGCTGATGGGGTGCGGTGCCCCGGTCCAGGCGCCGCCGCCGGCGCCGGAAGTCACGGTCGCGCCGGTGATCCAGCGTGACATCCGCGAGTGGGACGAGCTGACGGGACGCCTCGAGGCAGTGGACTCCGTCGAGGTGCGGCCGCGGGTATCGGGGCAGCTCGTCCGCGTCGCGTTCGCCGAGGGCAAGGAGGTCGCGAAGGGCGAGGTGCTGTTCGAGATCGACCCGCGCCCCTACGAGGCCGATTTCGCCCGCGCCGAGGCGGAGCTGGCGCGCGCCCGCACCGGCGCCGAGCTGGCGGCGCGGGAGCTGCAGCGCGCGCAGCGGCTGATCGACGCGCAGGCGATCTCGCGGGAGGAGTTCGACAGCCGGACGAGCGCAGTCGCGGCGAGCGAGGCGACGGTGCGCGCCGCCGAGGCGGCGGTCGCCAGCGCCAGGCTGAACCTCGATTGGTGTCAGGTGCGCTCGCCGATCGCCGGCCGAGTCGGCCGCGCCGAGGTGACGGCGGGCAACCTCGTCCAGGCCGGGCCGGCGGCGACGCTACTGACCACCGTGGTCTCGCTCGACCCGATCTACGTCTCCTTCGAGAGCGACGAGCAGACGTACCTGAAGTACGCCGCGCTCGCCCGCGCCGACCAGGGTCCCGGCGCGCCCACCGCCCCCGACCCGATCTTCCTCGGACTGGCGAACGAGGTCGGCTACCCGCACCAGGGGTACGTGGACTTCGTGGACAACCAGCTCGACCCGCAGACAGGCACGATCAGGGTGCGGGCGGTGGTCTCCAACAAGGACCACCTGTTCACGCCGGGCCTGTTCGCGCGCATCAAGCTGGTCGGCAGTGCCCAGTACCGCGCCACGCTGGTTCTCGATCGCGCCGTCGGCACCGACCAGGACAAGCGCTTCGTGCTGGTCGTCGCGCCCGACGGCACGGTCGGCTACCGCCAGGTCGAGCTCGGCCGCCTCGTGGACGGGCTGCGGATCGTCAAGGCCGGGCTCGAGCCCGGCGAGAGGATCGTCGTCGACGGGATGCAGCGCGTGCGACCGGGGATGAAGGCGACGGTCAAGGAAGCGACGATGGACGCGGCCGCCGGCGCGGTCGCGGCGTCGTAGCTCACGGGGCCGGAGGAGCGACGATGCGATTCTCCCGGTTCTTCATCGACCGCCCGATCTTCGCCGCCGTTCTGTCGATCGTCGTCGTGATCGCCGGCGCGATCGCGATCTTCTCGCTGCCGGTCAGCGAGTACCCCGAGGTGGTGCCGCCGTCGGTGGTAGTGCGCGCGATCTACCCGGGCGCCAACCCGCGCTCCCTCGCCGAGACCGTCGCGGCGCCGCTCGAGGAGCAGATCAACGGCGTCGAGAACATGCTCTACATGTCGTCGCAAGGGACGCCGGACGGCGTGCTGACGCTCACCGTGACGTTCCGCGTCGGCACCGACGTGGACCTCGCCCAGGTGCAGGTGCAGAACCGCGTCAGCCAGGCGCTGCCGCGCCTCCCCGAGGAGGTGCGCCAGCTCGGCGTCACCACGGTCAAGAGCTCGCCCGACCTGACCATGGTGGTGCACCTCTACTCGCCGGACGGCCGCTACGACGAGACGTACCTGCGCAACTACGCGGTGCTGCAGGTCAAGGACGAGCTGGCGCGCGTCCGGGGCGTCGGCCAGGTGCTGATCTTCGGCGCCGGCGACTACGCGATGCGCGTCTGGCTCGACCCGCAGAAGGTGGCGTCGCGTGGGCTGTCCGCCAGCGACGTGGTGCAGGCGATCCGCGAGCAGAACGTCCAGGTGGCCGCGGGTGTGCTCGGCGCGCCGCCGATGCCGGTCAAGGTCGACTACCAGCTCACCATCAACGCACGCGGCCGCCTCGTCGACGAGGCGGAGTTCGGCGGCATCGTCGTCAAGACCGGCGCGAACGGCGAGCTGACGCGGCTACGCGACGTCGCCCGCATCGAGCTCGCGGCCGGCGACTACGCGCTGCGCTCGCTGCTCAACAACAAGGAGGCGGTCGCGATCCCGATCTTCCAGGCGCCAGGCTCCAACGCGCTGCGGCTCTCCACCGAGGTGAGGCGGACGATGACCGACCTCAAGACACGGTTCCCCGAGGGGATCGACTACGCGATCGTCTACGACCCGACGCAGTTCGTGCGCGAGTCGATCCGCGAGGTGGTGAAGACGCTGTTCGAGGCGGTCCTCTTGGTGGTGATCGTCGTCGTCCTGTTCCTGCAGACGTGGCGCGCCTCGATCATCCCGCTGATCGCCGTGCCGGTGTCGATCGTCGGCACGTTCGCGATCATGCTGGCGTTCGGCTTCTCGATCAACACGCTCTCGCTGTTCGGGCTGGTGCTGGCGATCGGCATCGTCGTCGACGACTCGATCGTCGTGGTGGAGAACGTCGAGCGCCACATCGCAGGAGGGGTTGGCGCCGCACGCGGCGGCCGTCAAGGCGATGGAGGAGGTGAGCGGACCGATCATCGCCATCGCCCTGGTGCTGTGCGCGGTGTTCGTGCCGATCGCGTTCATCAGCGGCCTGACCGGGCAGTTCTACCGGCAGTTCGCGCTGACGATCGCCTTCTCGACGCTGATCTCGGCGTTCAACTCGCTCACCCTGTCGCCGTCGCTCGGCGCGATCCTGCTGCGCGCCCACGACGCGCCGCCCGACCGGCTGACGCGGATGATCAACGCGCTGTTCGGCTGGGTGTTCCGACCGTTCAACCGCTTCTTCAAGCGCGCCTCGGGCCGCTACGGCCGCGACGTGAACACCCTCATCAGGCACAAGCTGGCCACGCTCGCGGTCTACGCCGTCCTCATCGCCATGTCGGTGGTGATGTTCCTGAAGGTGCCGACCGGGTTCGTGCCGAGCCAGGACAAGCAGTACCTCGTCGGCTTCGCACAGCTCCCCGATGCGGCGTCGCTCGACCGCACCGAAGCGATCGTCCGCCGGATGGGCGAGATCGCGCTGGCGATGCCGGGGGTGAAGAACGCGGTCCAGTTCCCCGGGCTCTCGATCAACGGCTTCGTCAACAGCCCAAACGCCGGCCTGATCTTCTTCGGGCTCGACGAGTTCGAGAAGCGGCGCTCGCCGGAGCTGCAGGGGGTCGCAATCGCCCAGGCGCTCAACGCGAAGTTCTCCTCCATCGAGGGCGCGTTCATCGCCGTGTTTCCGCCGCCGGCAGTGCAGGGACTGGGCGCGGTCGGCGGGTTCAAGGTGGAGCTCGAGGACCGCGCCGGCCTCGGTGAGCGCGAGCTGTTCCGAGCCACGCAGGCGGTGCTCGGACGGATCTACCAGACGCCGCAGCTCGCCGGGGCCTTCTCCGGGTTCCAGATCAACGTGCCGCAGCTCCTCGCCGACGTCGATCGCGAGAAGGCAAAGCGGCTCGGTGTCAGCCTCACCGACGTCTTCGGGACGATGCAGATCTACCTCGGCTCGGCGTACATCAACGACTTTTCGCGGTTCGGCCGGACCTACCGGGTGATCGCCCAGGCAGACGCGCCGTTTCGCGCCACCGCGGACGCCATCGCGCAGCTCAAGGTGCGCAACGCCACCGGCGAGATGGTGCCGCTCGGGTCGCTGCTGACCGTCAAGCCGACGTACGGGCCCGACCGGGCGTTGCACTACAACGCGTACCCGGCCGCCGACATCAGCGGCGCCCCAGCGCCCGGGGTGAGCTCGGGCGAGGCGGTCGCGCTCGTCGAGAAGATCCTCGCCGAGACGCTGCCGAACGGAATCGGCTACGAGTGGACCGAGCTCACGTACCAGCAGATCCTCGCCGGCAACACCGCGATCTTCGTGTTCCCGCTGTGCGTCCTGCTCGCCTTCCTGGTGCTCGCGGCACAGTACGAGAGCTGGACGCTGCCGCTCGCGGTGATCCTGATCGTGCCGATGTGCCAGCTCTCGGCGATCACCGGCGTCTGGCTGACGCGCGGCGACAACAACGTGTTCACCCAGATCGGGCTGGTCGTGCTCGTCGGCCTCGCCTGCAAGAACGCGATCCTCATCGTCGAGTTCGCGCGCGAGCTGGCGATGCGCGGCGCGACGCCGGTCGCGGCGGCGCTCGAGGCGTCACGGATCCGGCTGCGGCCGATCCTGATGACCTCGATGGCGTTCATCATGGGCGTCGTCCCGCTGGTGATCTCGCGCGGCGCTGGCGCCGAGATGCGGCACACCATGGGTATCGCGGTGTTCGCCGGGATGCTCGGCGTGACGTTCTTCGGCCTCGTCCTGACGCCGGTGTTCTTCGTCGTCCTGCAGAGCCTCGCCCAGCGGCGCGCCCGCCCAGCCCCGGCCGGTGACGCGCCGGCGGCGACGGAAGGGGGACCGCATGCGTGACGCCATGACCCACGTGCTGCTGGCGGCGTGCTGCCTCGCCGCCGCGGCTCCGGCGCTCCCGCAGGGGAGCGAGGTCAGCGCCGCGGCGGCCGTCACCGCGGCCCCGCAGAGCGACCGCCCGCCGGTCGAAGCCCGCTCGGCGGAGACGATTCTCACGTTCTGGAGGGAGCTGCACGACCCCACCCTCGACCGCCTGCTGGAGGAGATGCTGCGCGCCGACCTCGACGTGCGCGCCGCCGAAGCCCGCCTGCGCGGTGCCCGTTCGGCGCGGCGCGCGGCCGAGCTCGAGATGCTGCCCACCGGCGCCGTCGCCGGCGGCTACACGCGCCAGCGGTTGGCAACGGCGAGCTTCCCGAACGGCTCGGGGACGTTCCCCGACCAGGACATCTGGGACGTCGGCTTCGACGCCACCTGGGAGATCGACCTGTCCGGCCGGCTCCGCCACGGTCTCGACGCGCAGCGGGCGCTCGTGGCGGCCAGCGGCGCGGCCTTGAGAGACGTGCAGGTGTCGCTGGCGGCCGAGCTCGCCCGTGCCTACTTCGAGCTGCGCGGCGGTCAGGAACAACTGGTGGTCGCGGAGCGCAACACCGAGAACCAGCGTCGCACGCTCGATCTCACGCGCCAGCGCCTCGACGCCGGCCGCGGCACCGCGTTCGACACGGAGCGTGCCTCGGCACAGCTCGGTTTCACCGCGGCGACCATTCCCCTGCTCGAGGCCGCCGTCGCGGCCGCCCAGTACCGTATCGGCGTCCTCGTCGGCCGGACGCCGGATGGAATCCCGGATGACCTCAAATCCGTTGCGCCGCTGCCGGCGCCGCCCGCCGTGCCCGTCGTCGGCGACCCGGAGGCGGTGATCCGCGTGCGGCCCGACGTCGCGGCCGCCGAGAGCCAGGTTCTCGCCAACACAGCGTTCGTCGCGGCGGCGCAGTCCGAGGGGCGGCCGCGCCTTTCCCTCGGGGCGAGCGCCGGCTACGCGGCCACGGCGTTCGACACGTTCGGGGAGCGCGGCACTTTCCGCTACTTCCTGAACACCGGGGTCTCGTGGCCGGTGTTCGGCTTGAGCCGGGTCAAGGCAGGCGTCGCGATCGCGCGCTCGCAGGAGGAACAGGCACGCGCTGCATACGACCAGGTCCGGCTGCGGGCACGGGAGGAGATCGAGGGCACGCTGGTCCGCTATCGCGCCGCCCGCACCCGCGTCGAGCGCATCCGCGACGCCACGACCTCGAGCACGCACGCCGCTGAGCTGGCGCGCCTGCGCTTCTCCGACGGTCTCGGCGACCTGCTCGACGTCCTCGATGCGGAGCGCACACAGCTCGAGGCCGAACGGGCCCTGGTCCAGGCGCGCACCGAGGAAGCCACCGCCTACGCCGCGCTGTACAAGTCGATCGGCGGGGCGTGGCCGCTCGCGCCGGGGGATACGGGCCGGTAGTCGCGAGTCCACGGTCCTCGGTGCGGTAGAGTGGGGCCGGAGGGTGGCATGACGGTGATGACGCTGGCGAATATGGCGGGAGTGGCGTGGCTGGCCTGCGTGGTGGCCGCAACGCCAGCCTTGGGAGACGGTGCCCGGCAAACGGCGACAACCGCAGCGCAGGAGAAGCCAGCGGCGGCGGCGCCGGCCGGACATCCGGGCGAGGCGATGGGACTGGGCGGTGGAATGCCGGCCCCGGCTGAGAAGATGACCGGCGCCGTGCTCGAGACGATCGACGCGGCCGGGTACACCTACCTGCGCCTGCGGACCGGCGGTGGCGAGGCGTGGGCCGCGGTCACACAGGCGAAGGTAGCCGTCGGCGCGACCGTGACGGTGCTGGTCTCGCTGAGGATGGAGAGCTTCGAGTCGAAGTCGCTGAAACGGACGTTCGACCATCTGATCATGGGCACCTTGGAGGCGCCGGAAGGACCTGCCGAGCGCCCCGGCGATGTGGCGGCCGTGCTGCCCTCGCACGGGTCGGCGGCACCCGAGGTGCGCCCCGCAGGCGTGCCCCCCGGGCATCCGCCGATCGGATCGGGCGGCGCCGCCGCGGGTCCGATCAAGGTGCCGAAGGCCGAGGGAGCGAAGGGACGCACCGTCGCCGAGGTCTGGCAGGAGAGAACCGCACTGAAGGACCGCCCGGTCGCGGTGCGGGGCAAGGTCGTGAAGTTCCTCTCCGACATCATGGGCAAGAACTGGCTGCATCTGCGCGACGGCTCGGGCTCCGCCGGGACGGGTGACGACGACATTACCGTAACCACGTCCGGAGCGGCATCCGTCGGCGATGTGATCGTCGTGACGGGGACGGTCCGCGTCGGGCGGAACTTCGGGGCTGGCTACAGCTATCCGGTCATGATCGAAGACGCCACGGTGTCGCGCTAAGCGCTCGCGGCCGGGCTCGTTGGCCGAGCGGCCGCGCTGGCGGGTACACGAGCAGAGAGAAGACTGGCTGGACGGGGGACGCCACCGGTATTACGATTGGTGCTGTCGTCATACCGGGGGTGGGCAATGCCGGAGCTCGAACGTCTCAGCTTCTCGCTCGAGAGGCCGTTGCTGGAGCGCCTGGAACGGCTGCGCGAGGAGGCCGGCTACGGCAACCGCTCGGAGTTCCTGCGCGACATGATCCGGGGACGCCTGGTCGATCGCGCCTGGGAGCTCGACGAGGAGGCGGTCGGCACCATCACGCTGGTCTACGACCACCACGCCCGCGGCCTCAACGAGAAGCTCACCGGACTGCAACACGACCACCACGAGGTGATCCTCGCAACCACGCACGTGCACCTCGATCACCACCACTGCGTCGAGGTGATCCTGGTACGCGGCCGCGCCGGCCGTATCCGCGCGATCGCCGATGCCCTGCAGAAGCAGAAGGGCGTGCTGCACGGCGGCCTGGCGATGAGCTCGACCGGGAGAGGGTTGGACTGAATGGTGCACACTGCAGTTTTCCCGGTGCCGCGCGCCGCGGCGGGGAGGTGCCCGCGTGCACATCCCTGACGGTTTCCTCGACACGCGAACGGTGGTTGTCACCGGGGCGCTGGCCGCAGTCGGAGTGGCGGTCGCGCTGCGACACGCCCGCGAGCACCTGCCGCGCTGCCGTGTGCCGCTGCTTGGCCTCGCGGCGGCGTTCGTGTTCGCCGCCCAGATGATCAACTTCCCGGTGGCGGGCGGCACCTCCGGCCACCTGGTGGGGGCCGTGCTCACCGCCGTCCTGCTGGGGCCTAGCGCCGGTGTGATCGTCATCGCGGCGGTGCTCCTCGTCCAGTGCCTGATGTTCGCCGACGGCGGCATCTCGGCGCTGGGGGCCAACGTGCTCAACATGGCCGTGCTCGCCGCCGTGTGCGGGTGGACGATCTACCGCGGCGTCGGCCGGTTGTTCGCCGGACACTTCGGCCGCGTGCTCGCAGCGGCGTTCGCGGCGTGGTGCAGCACGGTGCTCGCGGCGGTCGCCTGCGCCGGCGAGCTGGCGGCCTCCGGCACCGTGGCGTGGCCGGCCGCCCTGCCGGCGATGGCCGGAGTCCACATGCTGATCGGCGTCGGCGAGGCGGTGATCACGGCGCTCGTCCTCGTGGCGGTGGTGCGCACGCGACCGGAGCTGCTGATCGGCGACGCGGCGACAGCACCGGCACGTTCGTACGGCACGGTCGTGGCCTACGGCGCGGTGATCGCGATCGGCCTGGCGCTCTTCGCGTCGCCGCTGGCCTCGCGCTGGCCGGACGGGCTGGATCGGACCGCCGCGGTGCTCGGATTCGCGGCGAAGGCCGGCGCGCCGCCGCTGTCCGCGCCGCTGCCGGAGTACACGACTCCCGGCGTGCACCTGACCGTCCTCGGCACCGCGATCGCCGGAGGGCTCGGCACCGTCATAGCGTTCGCGCTGTCGTGGGTGCTCGCGCGGGTGCTGGTGCGTCGGAGCGAGCCGGCGGCCGACGCGGGACGCTGAGGCGGCGATGCGACACGATTTCCTCGACCGCTACAGCCAGATCGACTCTCCGATCCATCGGCTGCGCCGCCGCCGTGAAGCTCGTGGCGGCGCTGGTGCTGGTGGTCGCGACCGCGCTGGTGCCGCCATCGCGCCCTCTCGCACTCGCCGCCGTCGCGGCTGTGCTGATCGCCGTGGCGCTGCTCAGCCGAGTGCCGCGCCTGTTCCTGGTACGCCGGGTACTCCTGCTCGAGCCGTTCGTGCTCGGCGTGGCGGTGCTGGCGCTGTTCCAGCCCGGTGGGTGGCGGATGTTCGCCTTCCTCGTCGCGAAGGCACTCGGTGTGCCTGCTGGCGATGGTGCTGCTGGCCAACACGACGCCCTTCGCCGACGTGCTGCGCGTGCTGACGGCGGCGCGGCTGCCATCGCTGCTGGTGACGACGGTGTCGCTGATGTATCGCTACCTGTTCGTGCTGGTCGACGAGGCCGCCCGGATGCGGCGGGCACGGGCGAGCCGCACGTTCACGGCACGGCGCGGCCTGGCGTGGAGCGCGGCCGCGACGGTGGTCAGCCAGTTGTTCGTCCGCTCGAGCGAGCGCGCAGAGCGGATCTACGCCGCCATGTGCGCACGGGGGTGGCAATGAGCGCCGCCATCGAGGTGCGCAACCTGCAGTTCGCTACGCCGGATGGCACGGAGGCGCTGCGCGGGGTCAGCTTCGCCGTTGCCCGCGGGCGAGTGCGTCGGCCTGATCGGGCCCAACGGCGCCGGCAAGAGCACGCTCCTGCTGCACCTCAACGGCCTGCTGCCGGAGTCGTGGAACGGCGAGCGGCTCGGTGCTCGTCGGCGGCGTTGCGGTCGGCCCGGGAAACCTGCTCGAGGTGCGCCGCAAGGTCGGGCTGCTGTTCCAGGACCCCAACGACCAGCTGTTCTGCCCGACGGTGTTCGAGGACGTAGCGTTCGGGCCGCAGCAGTTCGGCGTCGGCGCCGACGACGTTCGCGAGCGGGTGACGCAGGCGCTGGCGACCGCGGGGATCGCCGGCTTCGAGCGGCGCGCACCGCACCACCTCAGCGTCGGCGAGAAGCCGCCGGGTCTGTCTGGCCGGCGTGCTGGCGTGCGGACCGTCGATCCTGGTGCTCGACGAGCCGACCAGCAGCCTCGACCCGCGGGGGCGTCGCGAGCTCAAGGATCTGCTGCGGCAGATCCCGATCACGAAGCTGATCGCCACCCACGACCTTGATCTGGTCGTCGAGCTGTGCTCGCGCGTGATCGTCCTGGACGGCGGTCGGGTGGTGGCCGAGGGGCCGACCGTCGCCGTGCTGGCGGACGAGGAGCTGATGGTCCGCCACAGCCTGGAAAGGCCGCACGCGCTGCGTCACCTCCACCCGCACTGACGCTCTTGGGGGCGAGCTCTCGGCGCTCCTTGCCGGCGCTATGGCTGGTGCTGCGGCAAGCGGCGGCGCAACGACGTCATCTCGGCTCGCGCGCGCGCCTCCGCCATGGTCCTGCCCACGAACCACGGCAGGTCGAGCGCCGCCGCCTCGCGGATGATCCGGGCGCGCAGCTCGGCGCTACCGAGGTCCTTCAGCCGGTCGAGAACATTTACGAGTGCAGCGACATGCTCGGCCGTGATCATCGCGATGCCCCCGTCACCCTCGACAAGCGCCTGCACGTGCGGCTGCCAGAGCAGGATGCCGTCGACGAGGGCTGTGAAAAGGTCGGGGTTGGCGAGGGCGAGCGCCGTGACCTCGGCGGTGTGCTCGTCGTAGAGCGCGGCGAGACGGCGGCCGGCGGCGCTGGCCACCATGACCTCGTCGCGCAGCCGCCGGAAGCCCGCCACGTCGATCGGGCTGGTGGCGAGTGCGCGAAGGGAGTCGAGCGCAGACCGCTCCTTCGGCGTGCTGGCGACCGGTGCCGGGGGAAGGGTCGCCTCGTAGCACGCGATCGTCAGGAAGAGGCAGGGGTCGCCGAGGTCGGCCTCGGAGCAGAAGACGTACTCGCGCGCGGCCTCCGCCTTGTCGTTCGCGGGGTTGGCGTCGCCAGGGATCACCTCGGCGTTGATCTTCACCAGCTTGGCGACGTCCGTCGCATCGAGAGCGACAGTGACGAGGAACTCGGCAGCCTGTCTCGCGGCGACGGGCTCGAGCGGGCAGTCACCCGTGACCGAGGTCGGGAACACCGTCCACGTACAGCGCGAGGGTGGGCTGGTGGCCGGCTCGCCGGCGAGAACGCTGCTCTCAATCTCGACCACTACCCGCGCCGCGGCGGACGTCTGGTTCCCCAGGTTGGTGACGCTCACGCTGAAGGACGGCGGCGTGTTCACGAAGGTCCGCTCGCCGAGAATGTCGACGTCGAGGTCCGGCGCCGACGAGGTCCCCATCCGGTAGATCGCCCGCGCCCGCGCGCGCTGGGTCGGGAAGATGCTCGTGTGGATGGTGTAGTACGCCGTGAACCCGGCCTCGGCCCAGTACGACGCCCACGGCACCGTGTCGCCCGGCTCGCCGGAGCTCCAGGGAGCAAGCCCGGACAGCGCGCACGGCTGACCCGCGGTCGACGTGTAGGTCCCGGGCGGCAGGAAGAGCTGCAGCACCGGGGACGCCGCGCACGGCGCGCTTCCCTGGACCGTGCCGAGATAGAGCCGCAGATCGGTGCCCTGGAACAACCCGCCGGGCGCCGTCGGCGGACTTCTCCACGTCCAGACAACGGACGCGCTGGCGTTCGCCGGTTCGGCCAGCGTGTACCAGCCGCCGGAGAAGCTGGCGGCCTCCACCGATGTCGGGAGGTTCACCGTGAAGACGACATCGTGCTGGTCGCTGCAGGCGTAGGAGAAGGTGAAGGTGTCGCTCCCCCAGCTCTTCGTCGACGTCGAGACGCCCGAGCAGCCGCTGGGAAGCTCTACGATCATCTTCTCGAGCGAGCCATGGATTTCTGCCGAGGCGTCGACGGCCCCGAACACGAGCGCAAGCGGAGCCGCCACGAGCAAGACCTCGAGGCGCGGAGCAGCGCGCGGCGTGGTTCTCATGGTCCCTCCCCCCCAGGAGCAGTGCTGATCCATGGTAAACCCGAGCACAACGGGCTACCGGAGCCGCCACGCCCGGCTCTCCAGAGGGAATTCTGCGGTTTCGGCGGCGCCGCGCTGTTGCGCCGGCCTGGCCTGAGACGCCGCCCCAGGGCTACCATGAGCGGGATGGCGGATGAGACCATGTCCGTGCTCCGGCGCTGCCTGCTGTTCCACGGGCTCGGCGAGGATGAGCTCGCCGCGGCGCGCGGAGATGCCGTCGAGCGGGCGCTGGCCAGGCGCGAGACGCTGTTTCGCGAGGGCGAACCCGCCGACGCGTTCATGGTCGTCGTCGCCGGCCGCGTCAAGCTCACCCAGGTCGGCGCCGACGGACAAGAGGTGACCGTCCGCTACCTCGGCCCCGGCGACATGTGCGCGGCGGTGGCGATCTTCCCGGGCGCCACGTACCCGGCGACGGCTGAGGCGGTCGACGAGATCCGGGTGCTGCTCTGGCCACGGGAGCAGATCGACGGCCTGCTGCGCCGCCTGCCGGCGCTGGCGATGAACGCCATGCGGGTGCTCTCCGAGCGGGTCCGCGAGCTGCAGGATCGCGTGCGTGAGCTCTCGACCGAGAAGGTGGCGCAGCGCGTCGCCCGGACGTTGATCCGTCTCGCCCGTCAGGTGGGGAAACGGGTCGAGGGAGGCGTGCTGCTCGACCTGCCGCTGTCGCGGGAGGACCTGGCCAACATGACCGGCACGACGCTGTACACGGTGAGTCGGGTGCTTTCCGAATGGGAGGCTGCCGGAATCGTCGAGACCGGTCGCGAGCGTGTCGTCATCCGCCGACCGCATGGCCTCGTGTCGATCGCAGAGGACCTCCCCTCCCGCCCGCCCGCTTAGCCACCGGCTCTTTGCCCTTCGGAACCCGGAGCCCGGACCCCTGCCTCTTTGCGCTGGCGCAAAGACACGGCCGGAGACCCGACCGACACTGGGCTCCGGAGAGCATGATGGAACGCCACGACATCGACGACGACCTGACGGTGACCCAACTGCTGCGGCGGCGGCCGCCGGCGGCGGCGGTGTTCGTACGGCGGGGAATGGCCTGCGTGGGATGCTCGATGGCGCCATTCGAGACGCTCGCCGAGGTGGCATCTGTGTATGGCCAGGATCCCGTCGGGTTCCTGGCCGAGCTGGCGGAGGCGTCGGAGACGAAACCGGAGTTCGGCCGGAAGTCAGCCGGCGCCACTGTACGGCCGCGTGAGAAGCGACTGAAAGGACGGTAACCCCCCATGAACAGAAACAGCGCAACAACTACGGTTCTGCTGGCGGCCACGCTGGCCGCCGGGATGCTCGCGGCGAGGCCCGCGGCGGCGCACTGCGACACGCTCGACGGCCCGGTGGTGCAGGATGCCCGCGCCGCGTTCGCGAAGGGCGACGTGACGCCGGTGCTCAAGTGGGTACAGCCCGGTGACGAGGCGGAGATCCGTGCGGCCTTCGCCCACGCCGTCACGGTGCGAGCGCTGTCGCCGGAGGCGCAGCAGCTCGCCGACCTGTACTTCTTCGAGACCCTCGTGCGCGTGCACCGCGCCGGCGAGGGAGCGCCGTATACGGGGCTGAAGCCGGCCGGCGAGGTCGAGCCCGGGATCGCCGCGGCGGACACGGCGCTGGAGACCGGCTCTGCCGACGCTCTCGTCAAGGCCATGACCGCGCATGTCGCCGCCGGCGTCGCCCAGCGTTTCGCCCACACGGCCGAGGCGCGGAAGCACGCCGATGACAGCGTGGCCTCCGGCCGCGGGTACGTCGAGGCCTACGTCGACTTCATCCACTTCGTCGAGCGGGTTCACGAGGCTGCGGTTGGACCGGCGCCTGCCCACGGGTCGACTGCGAGCGCGGCGCACGCGCACTGAGAGGGGAGCAGATGAGAGCCACGGACATCCTCACGGACGAACACAAGGTGATTCTCATGGTGTGCGACGCGGCCGAGCGCGAGGCGCAAGCGATGCGCAGCGGCGGCACCGTTGACGCCGAAAAGATCGCGAAGATGGTGGACTTCTTCCAGACCTTCGCGGACCGCTGCCATCACGCCAAGGAGGAGGACCTTCTCTTCGTCAAGATGGCGGACAAGAGATTCCCGCGTGACTTCGGGCCGGTGGGCATGATGCTGCACGAGCACGGGCAGAGCCGGGCCAATGTCGCGGCGGTTGCCGACAACGTCGCCGCCGCCGCGGCGGGTGACGCCGGCGCGCTGACGGCGGTATGCGAGAACCTGCTCGCCTACGCGTCGTTGCTGCGTTCGCACATCTACAAGGAGGACAACATCCTCTACCCGATGGCGAACCAGGCGTTCAGCGAGGCGGAGCAGGCCGCCCTTTCCGCCGAGTTCGAGCGCGTGGAGCGCGACGAGATCGGCGCCGGCGTTCACGAGAAATACCACCGCATCGCCCACGAGCTGGCGGGGCGGTGACGGGCATGCCAGGCATGGAGGGACGATGACTGCACGGAGAGGCCCTGGAATCGACACCACAGCGCTGCTTCCCGAGCTGTTGGCGGCGTATCCGGAGCTGCGCGAGGTGTTCGACACCTACGGCCTGCGCGGGTGCGGAGGACCACTCGGCCCGCCCGAGACGGTGGAGTTCTTCGCCCGCGCCCACGGCGTGGACCTGGACGTCCTCGTCGCCGACCTCGAGCGGGTGCTGCGCCGGGCGGCGGCCGCCCCCGGACCGCCGGTGACGCTGCCGGTGGTCCAGCGGCCGGCGCTTGCGGATCGCATCTACCGGCGTTTCTTCCTCGCCGGCATCGCCTCGGTGCTCACCGTGGGTGTCGGCTGGGGAGTGCTCCTGCTGCTCTCGATCGCGGCCAACGAGTCGTTCGCCGCACCGTCCATCTTTGCGATCAACGCCCACGGCCAGGCGCAGATCTACGGGTGGGTGGGGCTGTTCATCCTCGGCTTCGCCTACCAGGCGTTCCCGCGCTTCAAGCACACCACCCTCGCCATGCCCGGTCTGGCGAACCTGTCGTTCTTCCTCATGCTCTCCGGGGTCATCGTGCGGTCGATCGCCGAGCCGCAGCAGGGGCGGGCGCCATGGGCGGGCATCGCCCTCGCCGGCGGCGTCCTGGAGCTCGCCGCGGTGCTCGCCTTCGTGGTAGTGATCGCCAGCACGCTCCGGCGCGCCGGGCGGTTGCTGGAGACCCATGACCGCTACATCATCGCCGCGATGGGATGGTTCGTCATCGCCGCGGCGTTCGACCTGTTCCACCTCCACGGCATGCTGGTCGCGGCCGGCCGCGAGGCTCTGCTCGCCCAGGTGGCGACCTACCAGTTCGCGCTACGCGATCTGCAGATCCACGGCCTCGCGATGATGATGATCTTCGGTGTCTCGCTGCGCTACTTCCCGGCGATTCTCGGGACCCCGCAGCCGAACTTGAAATTGGCACGCCGCCTCTGGCTGCCCCTCAACCTCGCGATTGCCGGCGAGGTGGTCGGCTTCGTCATGTTCATGCGAACCAGGGCCACCTCGTGGGCCGTCGTGATGGGCGTCGCGATCGTCGCGCTCGCCGGCGGCGCGACCGCGTACGTGCTCAACCTGCGGCTGTTTCGGCCTGTCCCCGAGCGTGACCGCTCGCTGAGGTTCCTGCGCGCCTCGCACGTGTGGCTGATCGTCTCGCTGGCGATGCTCGTTGCCGCGCCGCTGTACTTCCGCGCGGTGGGGGTACCGTTCTCGCACGCCTGGTACGGGGCGATGCGTCACGCCATCACGGTCGGCTTCATCTCGCTGTCGATCATGGGGGTGGCGGCCAAGGTGGTGCCGACGCTGGCGGGGATCCACACGCGGCAGCTCGGCGAACTCTGGGTACCGTTCGCCCTCGTCAATGCCGGCTGCGCGCTGCGCGTCGGCGGGCAGGTCACCACCGAGCTGACGCCCGCGGCGTTCCCGCTCACCGGGATCTCGGGCCTGCTCGAGCTGGCCGGGCTGGCGATCTGGGGGTTCGGGCTCGTCCGGGTGCTGCTCGGTCTCGTCAAGCCGCTGCCCGTCGCCGCGCTGAGGCCCGGCGCGATCGGCGCCGACACGCTGGTCGGCGACGCCATCGCCGCCTACCCGCAAGTCATCGACGCGCTCCGCCGCCTCGGCTTCGAGCTCATCGACAACCGGCTATTGCAGCGCACCGCCGCCCGCGTGGTTACCTTCCGCCAGGCGTGCGCTCTCAAGGGCAAGGACGTGGCGACGGTGCTGACGGCGCTCAACGCGGCTGTCGCCGCGCCGCCGCCGCCGCCGGACCTGGGTGTCGAGCACACGGTGGTCGAGTGGGTGCGGCGCTACCCGGAGACGCTGCCGGTGTTCGCCGCTTTCGGCATGGACTCCTGCTGCGGCGGCGCGGACACCGTGGCCAACGCGGCCGTGCACAACCACGTCGATCTCGGCGTCCTCACCCTGGAGCTTAGGCGCCATGTCCGCTGAGCGCCACCCTGCCTTCTTCGCCGACGTCCCGCCGATCGTCATGCGCGACCCGCTCGCCGAGCTCCTGGGGGCCGTGCCGCCCGGTGCGCCAATCGAGTACAGCTTCGCCGAGACGGTGAAGGCGGCCGGCCACGTGTGCCCGACCGTCGCCGGCGCCTGGCTGGTGACGCGTGCCGCGCTTGCCGCGCTCTACGGCGACGCGATGCCGGTGCGCGGCGACATCGAGGTCGCGTGCATGGGCGCGCCCGAGCAGTTCGGCTACGGGCCGATGGCGCAGGTCATCACCAACCTGACCGGCGCCGCTGCGGAGACCGGGTTTCGCGGTCTCGGCGGCCGCTTCGTCAGGGCGGGGCTGCTCACCTTTCACCCGGAGTCGCCGGCGCTGTCCACGTTCGTCTTCTGGCGTCGCGACACCTCTCAAGGAGTCCGCGTCGTCTACCAGCCGGAATCCGTGCCGCCCGACCCCGGCATGCGGCAGGCGATGGGCGCGGCGTTGGCCGGCGAGGAGGGCGGTGGGCGCGAGTTCCGTCACCTCTGGCTCGACCGCGTCGAGCGCATCCTCGCGGCGGCGGGAACCGTGGTGCGGGTCGAGCCGGCCGGCCCCTAGGACGCGGGCTGCACGCTGGCGTCGCCTCTCTCGCCAGCCGTGCCGGCATCCTGCCGAACACGGCTGGGAGCCGACCCGCCGGCAACCGGCGCCCGGCGCCGACGCGCTGGTCGCGGCGGGGAATTCTCCGGCCCGGCCGCGGTTGTGGAGGTTGTAGCGCGTGCGCGGACAAGCGTCTCGCAGCCGCGCCCCCCACGGCGCAGGCCGGCTCGCGATGCCCGTCGTCGCCGACGGAGGGGAGAGCAGACATGGACGATATTACCGCCCGGGGCTACGCCGACCCCGACGTGCTGGTTTCGACAGATTGGGTCGCCCGGCATCTCCACGATCCCGCCGTTCGTCTCGTCGAGTCGAACGAGGATCAGCTCCTGTACGCGTCCGGCCATGTGCCCGGCGCCGTGGAGGTGGACTGGATCCGCGACCTCAACCACCCGGTGCGGCGCGACTACCTGGATCGCGATGGCTTCGCGAAGCTCGCATCACGGATCGGCGTCACCCCAGAGACAGCGGTGGTGTTCTATGGCGACAAGAGCAACTGGTGGGCGTGCTATGCGCTCTGGGTGTTCAAGCTGTTCGGGCACGCCAAGGCGCATGTGATGGATGGCGGGCGGCTGAAGTGGAAGCAGGAGGGCCGGCCGCTGTCGCGTGAGGTTCCTCGCCACCCCGCCACCGCCTACCGCGCGCCCGAGCGCGACGACACCGGTATCCGGGCATTCCGCGATGACGTCGTCGCCCACGTCGCGGCGCAACGCCACCTCATCGACGTGCGCAGCCCGGAGGAGTACCGCGGCGAACGGCTGCACATGGAGGGTTACCCGAACGAAGGAGCGCTGCGCGGAGGCCACATCCCGGGGGCGCGGAACGTGCCGTGGGCGAGGGCCGTTCGGCCGGAGGACGGCACCTTCCGCGACGCCGCGGAGTTGCGCGCGATCTACGAGGGCGAAGCCGGCCTGAAGAAGGACGGCGACGTGATCGTCTACTGCCGGATCGGCGAACGATCCAGCCACACGTGGTTCGCCCTCACGTATCTGCTCGGCTATCCGCGGGTGAAGAACTACGACGGGAGTTGGACGGAGTGGGGGAACCTCGTCGGCGTGCCGGTCGAGAAGCCGTGAAGCCATGACGATCGTGGCCGATCGCGTCCTGGCGATCCTCGCCGACTTCGCGCCGCTCGACCGCGAGCTGCGCATGGCCGTGCTCGTCGACTGGGCCGACCGGTTCCGTGAGGTCCCGCCCGAGGTCGCGGTGCGACCGTTTCCGGCCGACCACCAGGTGCCGTGGTGTCAGTCGGAGGCGTTCGTGTGGGCGGTGTCGGACACGACGGGGTCGCTCACCTTCCACTTCGGGGTCGACAACCCGCAGGGGCTGTCGGCGATGGCGCTGGCGGCAGATCCTCGCGGAGGTCACCGCAGGCGCGCGGCCGGAGGAGGTCCTCGATCTGCCCGAGGACCTGGCATACACGCTGTTCGGCAAGGAGCTGTCGATGGGCAAGGGGCAGGGCCTCACCGCGATGGTCGGGATGGTCAGGGCACTCGCCCGTGCGCACCTTGCGGCGCCGCAGGCGATTCCAGAGGTGGTAGTCGGCTTGTGAGCTGCGGCACAAGGGCGCGCTACACTGCCTGGGCTGTCGCGGAGGCAGGCATGAGGCCGCTCAACGAGGAGTACCCGCTGTTCGAGGTCCCGCGCGTGGACACGCTGCTCGAGCTGCTGCGCGCGGTGCAGGCCCGGTGCGCCGACAAGGTCGCTCTCGAGGACCTCAACCCGACCCCGCTCTCGCGGGTGACCCACGCCGAGCTGCTCGATCGTGTCGGACGCTTCGGCCGCGCCTTGCGGCGGCTCGGCCTCGGGGAGCGCGACCACGTCGCGATCATCGCCGAGAACCGCGTCCAGTGGGGGATCGCCTACCTCGGCGCGGTGACCGCCAACCTGGTCGTGGTGCCCATCGACAAGAGCCTGCAGGAGAATGAGATCGTCACCATCCTCCATGCCTCGGACGCGAAGGCAGTGGTGTTCTCAGAGGCGACGCGGGACACCGTGCTGGCACTGGCGCATGCGGCCAGGGACGTCCGCTACCTGGTCGACATGGACCTCGCCGAGCGGGAAGGCAAGGTCCAGTCGATGACCGCCCTGATCGACGCCGAGCCGGCCACCGGCAACGACGCGTTCCCGGCCACGGATCCCGACGCCCTGGCAGTGATCGTGTTCACCTCGGGCTCCATGGGGCGGGCCAAGGGAGTGATGCTCTCGCAGCGCAACCTCACCGCCAACCTCCAGGGGATGCTGGCCATGGTCGAGCTGTACCCCTCGGACCGCTTCCTTTCGGTGCTGCCGATGCATCACACCTACGAGTGCACCTGCGGTTTTCTCTGCCCGCTGCTCGCTGGCGCCTCGGTGCACTACGCGCGCTCGCTCAAGACGGTGGTCGAGGACCTGCAGCGGGTGAAGGCGACGATCCTCCTCGCGGTACCGCTGCTCTACGAGAAGATGTACCGGCGGGTCACCGCCGCCCTCGCCGACCACAAGCTCGGCGCCGTGCTGGCGCCGTCGCTGCGCGCTGCGGCGCGCGTCGGCGAGATGATTGGCCTGGCGGAGCCGCGCCGGCGGGTGTTCGCGCGAGTCCATGAGAAGTTCGGCGGCGCCATCCGCATCTTCATCGTCGGCGGTGCGGCGCCGGATCCCGAGGTGGCGCGCGGCCTGCGCTCGCTCGGCTTCACGATCCTGCAGGGGTACGGGCTGACCGAGACGTCGCCGATCCTGGCGCTCAACCGGCTGCGCAAGTTCCGCGACGAGGCCGCGGGGCTGCCGCTGCCGACGGTCGAGGTGCAGATCGTCGAGCCCGACGCCGCGGGGCGCGGGGAGATCGTCGCCCGGGGCGCCACGGTGATGCTCGGCTACTACAAGGACGAGGCGGCGACCCGCGCCGTGATTCGCGACGGGTGGTTCCACACCGGCGACCTCGGCTACTTCGACGCCGACGGGTTCCTCCACATCTCCGGGCGCAAGAAGAACCTGATCGTCGCGCGCAACGGCAAGAACGTCGCGCCGGAGGAGCTCGAGGAGCACGTCAACCGCATCCCGTTCGTGCTCGAGTCGGCGGTGTACGGGGCGCGGGCGGCGGACGGCGACGAGGAGATCTGCGTCGCCGTGGTCCCCAACGCCGAGGAGTTCGTGCGCCATGCGGAGAGCCTCGGCACCGAGGTCACGGGCGAGATGGTGCAGAAGGTGATCGACCGGGAGATTCGCGCGCTCAACCGCAAGCTGCCGCCCTACAAGCAAATTCGCCGTATCCGCATTCGTGAGACGGAGTTCGCCAAGACGACGACGCAGAAGATCCGGCGGCACCTCATCCACGAGGAGCAGGATCACTCGCCGGCGATCGCGCCGTAGCGTTGCTACAGGGGCTGGACGGCGTAGGCGCACAGGCGCCCGCCGCAGCGCTCGCCGACCAGGCGCACGCCGAGCTGTCGGCCGAGCTGCTCGGCGAGGCGCTCGTGGTCTGACTGGCGCACCACCAGCACCATGTCGCTGCGACGGAGCCGCTCGCTCGATCCGGCCACCGTGACGGGACGGTCGGTATAGTAGGCGAACAGCGGCCCGCTGAACCACTCGTTGAACGGCGTCGGTGACAGCGCGAAGAAGACCAGCCGCTCGAAGCGCTCCTCGCGCAGCGACACCAGGAACCCGACGTCGTCCGGCGTGCCGAGGCGCGCCTGCGCGGTCCTCTCGCGGGCGGCGGCCGACTCCGCCTGCAGGAAGGCGACCAGACCGATGACGGCGATCGCGGCGCCCGCAGCGAGCCTCGGTTGCACCTGGGCCCGAGCGACGCACGCGCCTATCGCAGCCGCGATCGGCAGCACCAGCCAGATCTGCCAGTAGCTGTGGACGAAGCTGCCCTGCCGGAACGCCGCCACCCAGATCACGCCGCTGGCCAGCGCGGCAACGATCGCGAGCGTGAGGAACCACGTCCGATCGCCGTCCGCCGCGGCGGCCGAGCTCGCGCGGCCGGTCGCGGACCTCCGTCTGGCGAGCGCGGCGGCGGCGATGAGGAGAGCCGCAACGAGCACGAGCAGGGGAACGGTGAAGTTCTCGCGCAGGTAGAGCCACTGCCGGGCCGCCCACTCGCCGGACGTGAACCCGCCCGCGGCGGCGCGGGTCGTGAAGCCGCCGGCCAGCGACCGCCACGCCGCTGCGGCGCCGCGCTGGAGCCAGATCACCTCGGCGGCGAAGAGGGCTTCGCCGGCGGCGAGCCCGGCCAGCCCCGCGCCGGCGCTCCGCCCCAACTGCGCGTCGCGTCGCCGCAGCGCGCGCCATGCCAGGAAGGCGCAGGTGATCGCCACCGCCAGTGCCCCCGACCAGTGAGCGAGCGCCGCCGCCGCCGCCGCCAGGCCGACCACGAGCTGCGAGCGGAGCCCGGGGCGGCGTAGCGCGCGCTCGATGGCGAGCAGGCAGAGCAGTGCGGCGAGCATGCCATCGCTCTCGAATTTCAACGTCGCTGCAAACCCGCTGAAAACCGGGATGCTGACCAGAGTCGCGACCGCGGCAACAGCGGCGCCGAGGCGGCCGGTGGTGCGCTCGACGAGCAGCAGCAGGCACGCAGCGATGCCGAACGAGATCAGCAGCGCGAAGACGCGCGGTGCGGCCTCGCGAGTGCCGGCGACACGGGTGACCTGCTGGAACAGGGTCTTCATCAGGAACGGGTGGTGCGTGTAGTACTCCGGCCGGCCCTCCCGCTCGCCCCAGCGCGCGTAGCGGTTGAGCGTGACCCCGAGCTGCGAGCGCGCGTCGTCGTTGCGCAGTCCGTTACGGGCCATCGTCGCAAACCAGGCGTTGTCGAACTCGACGTGCAGGCGCGCATCGACGAACGGCTCGTCGAGCGGCCCGGTCGTGGCGAGCTGCAGCAGCGCGACGAGCAGCAGCGCAGCGAGGCTGGCGAGGCGGCGGGACGTCCGGCTGCCCCGCGAGAACGGTTGCGGCTTCTCCCGGCCGGGTGGCTTACGACCGGTCATCACAGGCGCTCCATCCGCGGCCCGCCCTACTCGAGCGCCACCAGCGGTACGGTGACCTCGCGGGTGCGGTCGTCCCGCACCACGGTCAGCGTGACCGTGTCGCCCGGCGCCTTCGTCTCGAACGCGTGCAGGAGGTCGTCGACCGACTGCACCGGCTTGCCGTCGACCGCGGTGATGCGGTCGGTGATCGCGATCCGCCCGCCGGCGGTCGTGCGCAGCCCTTCGAGGCCTGCCTGCGCTGCCGGCGTTGCCGGGGAGACGCTGCGAATGGCCACGCCCGCGAGGCCGAACCGTTCCATCCAGCGGTCGGACAGCGGCACGATGCCGATCCCGGTCTGCAGCGGCCGACCGCGCTCGATGAGCTGCGGCACGAGCCGCTTGACGGTGTCCACCGGGACCGCGAAGCCGATCCCGGCGTTGGCGCCGGAGGGAGAGTAGATGGCGGTGTTGATCCCGATCAGTCGTCCCGACGAGTCGAGTAGCGGTCCTCCCGAGTTGCCCGGGTTGATCGCGGCGTCGGTCTGGACGACGTCGCGGATCAGCCGACCGCTCGGCGACGTGAGCTCGCGGCCGAGGGCGCTGACGACGCCGATGGTCAGCGAGTGGTCGAGACCGAAGGGATTGCCGATGGCGAGCACCCGCTGGCCGACCACGAGATCGTGGGACGTGCCGATCGGCAGAGGCTGCAGGTGGCTCGCTTCCGCCTCGACCCGCAGGACGGCGAGGTCCTTGTCCGGCGCGATACCGACCACCTGGGCGTCCCACTCGGACTGGTCGGCGAGGGTGACGCGCACCGCCTGCCCCTCGGAGATGACGTGGTAGTTGGTGACGATGTGGCCCTGGCGGTCCCAGACGAAGCCGCTGCCACTGCCCTGGGGGATCTGCAGCACGTCCATCGAGAAGAAGTCGCGGCGCAGAGCCACCGAGGTGATGTAGGCGACCGCGTCGGAGGCGGCGCGGAACACCTCGATGTCGCGCCGTTCGCTCTCCGTGAGCCCCTGGGGCAGGCCGGGCGGCGTCGCCTTCGCCTCGAGCGTCGCGACCGCCGGGCGCGCGCCCTGGGCCTTCGCTGGAGTGGCCTGCCGCGCGCCGAGCAGTCGAGGCGCCAGTTGGCCGGCGCCGAAGCCGACCGCCAGCAAGAACAGAATGCCGATCTTCGACGCTCCGCGCGCGCTCATCGTCCCTCCTCGGCCA
This sequence comes from uncultured Acidobacteriota bacterium, assembly GCA_963725705.1. Classification (GTDB taxonomy): domain Bacteria; phylum Acidobacteriota; class Thermoanaerobaculia; order Thermoanaerobaculales; family Thermoanaerobaculaceae; genus CAVRZJ01. The sequence goes on from CAVRZJ010000011.1 coordinate 118,196, forward strand.
TCGCCGCTAGCGTAGCGCAGGAAGCCGCAGCCGCAAGGGGGCGGCGCCGGAGGTGCGCGGCGATTCGCCCACGGGAGGTCTGCGTTGCGGCAGCCGTCACTGCCAGCTATAGTTGGGGCCACGCTGGAGCGCAGCATCCGAGGCTCCGCAGGAGGCTGCCCGATGGTCTCGCCGCTTCTGCGCACCAAGCCGCTTGCGACGATCCTGCAGGAGCCCGACGAGGCGAAGGTCACGCTCAAGCGCGCGCTCGGCCGCTGGGACCTGATGGCGCTCGGTATCGGCTGCATCATCGGCGTCGGCATCTTCGTGCTGCCCGGCGTCGAGGCGGCGAACCATGCCGGGCCCGGCATCATCCTGTCGTTCGTCATCGCCGGCGCCGCGTGCGCGTGCGCGGCCCTGTGCTATGCGGAGCTCGCCGCGATGATCCCGGTAGCCGGCAGTGCGTACACCTACGGCTACGCGACGCTCGGCGAGTTCGTAGCGTGGATCATCGGCTGGGACCTGATTCTCGAGTACATGGTCGGGGCGTGCCTCGTGTCGATCGGCTGGTCCGCCTACCTCGTCAACCTGATCGACCACCTCCTCAAGCCCGCCGGCCTGGCGCTGCCGCACGCGTGGTGCGCCGCGCCCTGGGGGAAGGACCCGGGGATCCTCAACCTCCCGTCGATTCTCATCGTCGCCGTACTCTGCTGGCTGCTCATCCGCGGCATCCGCGAGAGCTCCAAGGTCAACCTGGTGATGGTGGTGATCAAGGTCTCGGTGATCCTGATGTTCATTGGACTGGCTGCGTGGTACGTCAACCCGATCAACTGGACGCCGTTCGCGCCGTTCGGGTTCAAGGGGATCATGACGGCGGCGGCGATCGTCTTCCTCGCCTACGTCGGCTTCGACGCCGTCTCGACGACCGCCGAGGAGGCGATCGACCCGGCGCGCGACATGCCGTTCGGCATCATCGGCTCGTTGCTGGTCGCCACCGTGCTGTTCGTCGCGGTGGCGGCGATCATGACCGGTGTCGTGCCGTACTACCAGCTCGGTGTCGCCGACCCGGTCGCCCTCGTGCTCAACGTGCTGGACAAGCCGTGGGCGTCGGTGCTGGTGAGCGTCGGCGCGCTCACCGGGATCACCTCGGTGCTCCTCGTGCTGCTCCTCGGCCAGCCGCGCATCCTCTACGCGATGTCCCGCGACGGGCTGTTGCCCGAGGCGCTGTCCCGGGTGCACCCCCGCTACCGGACGCCGTACATGACGACGATCGTCACCGGCGCGATCGTCGCCACCGCCTCCGCGCTGCTGCCGATCGACGTGGTCGCCGAGCTTTGCGCCATCGGCACGCTGTTCGCCTTCATGATCGTCTCCGGCGGGGTGATCGTGCTGCGCCGCACCCGCGCGGACGTGCCGCGTCCGTTCCGGGCGCCGCTGTTCCCGTTCGTGCCGATCCTCGGCGTCGTGCTGTGCGGGTACCTGATGTTCAGCTTGCCCGCGATGACCTGGGTGCGGTTCCTGCTCTGGCTCGGCACCGGGCTCGTCCTCTACGGAACCTACGGGATCAAGCGCTCCAAACTGGCCGCCACGTAGCCATCCACGCCGCTGGGCGCGGTGGCGCAGGCGCTGCTTGTGATAACGTGAACAAGCTGTCGGGAGGTAGGCCGTGGCTGGGAACGTCTTTCAGTTGATCAAGGACGAGAAGATCGAGTTCGTGGACCTGATGTACACGGACCTGCGCGGCAGTTGGCACCACGTCGCCGTGCCGGCCGAGCGCTTCGACGACCGGCTGTGCGACCACGGAGTCGGCGTCGACGGCTCGTCGGTGACCGGGTTCCGCAAGGCGAAATCCGGCGACATGGTCCTGATCCCGGACGTCGGATCCGCCTTCCGGAACCCGTTCGCTGCGCGGCCGACGCTGTGCGTGATCGGCGATCTGGTCGACGTCGACGGCAAGGAGGGTTTCTCCCGCGACCCGCGCTACGTCGCCCGCAAGGCCGAGCGGTTCCTCGCGACCAGGCGGCGCGGCGAGGTCAGCCGCTGGCTGCCTGAGCTCGAGTTCTACCTCTTCGACAGCGTGCAGGTCTGGGGGCAGCCGGGCCACTCCGGGTACCGCATGACCTCGCGCGAGTCGGTCGTCGGCTCGCCGCGCGCCCGTGTGCCCGTGCACGCCAGCGAGAGGCGCGGCTACCACGCCGCGCCGCCCGAGGACCGTTCGGCCGATCTGCGCGCCGAGATGTGCTCGATCCTGTCGGGGATGGGGATCCCGGTCAAGTACCACCACCACGAGGTCGGGCCGGCCGGTCAGGTGGAGATCGAGCTGAACTTCATGCCGCTGATGCAGGCAAGCGACGCCGTCGCCCTCGCGAAGTGGGCGATCCGCAACGTCGCCGATGCGGCGGGCGTGGTCGCGACGTTCATGCCGAAGCCGCTCTACGGCGAGGCGGGCTCCGGTCTCCATTTTCACCAGTACCTCGCCAAGGGCAATGTGTCGGCCTTCCACGACCCGAAAGGCGCCGGGCCGCTCTCGCAGGTGGGTCGCTGGTACGTCGGCGGGCTGCTCGCGCACGGGCGCGCTCTCTCCGCCTTCGCCAACCCGTCGACCAACTCGTTCAAGCGCCTCGTGCCCGGATTCGAGGCGCCGGTGCGCCTCGCTTACTCGGTCGGCAACCGCACCGCCGCGATCCGCGTCCCGGGGTACGCCAACACGCCGCAGAACGTGCGGATCGAGTACCGCCCGCCCGACGCCACGGCCAACTCGCACCTGGTGGTGGCGGCGATGCTGCTGGCCGGGCTCGACGGGATCGCGAGGCGCCTCGATCCCGGCGCGCCGCTTCGCCAGGACCTTTTCCACATGCCCCTGGATAAGTTGATGGCGATCCCGGCGCTGCCCCACAGCCTCGGCGAGGCGATCGATGCGCTCGAGGCCGACCACGATTTCCTGCTCGCCGGCGGCGTCTTCACCGAGGACCTGCTGGAGACGTGGGTCTCGCTCAAGCGGGACGAGGAGAAGGAACTGGCCGAGCGCCCCCATCCCAGGGAGTTCGAGCTCTACCTGGGCGTGTAGCCTTTGCATCGCGACGAGCAAAGGCAGGCCAGCGGACGGCGCGCTGGAGCGCGGCGGTGCGCCCACCAAACCACGGCACTCGCCCATCCCAGAGGAAGAAACATCGAAGCAGTGCTGATACACTCCCTGGCCGTGCAGGACTCGCGGAGGGAAGTGTGGATAAGAGCTTGATTTCCAGGCTGCCGTCGGCCAGCGACATCGTGCCCTGGCTGAAGCGCTACAAGTTCGAGCTCGCGGTGGCGGCGGCCGCCATCGTGCTTGCCGTGCTGGCTTTCGACTGGAAAGGGTACAACCTCGCCAAGCTGGGCTCGGTAGTGATCGGCGACCAGGGCGACACGCTGACGTTCACGTCGCTCGTCTACCAGGCGATCGACAACCTCTTCCACCGTCCCACCGACCTCGGCTACGCGTTGATCTACTACGGCGACACGGCGCCGTTCTCCTACACGGTCGCTCCTTACGGCATTGCCGTCGCGGTTCTCCCGATCTATCTCCTCACCGGCCTCAATCTCGAGCTGACGATGAACGTCTACATTCTCCTGACGTTCGCGCTGACGGCGCTTGCGGTCTACCTGCTGGTCACCTACCTGCTCGAGGTGCCGATCGAGATCGGGGCGTTGACCGGTCTGATGGTGGCGTTTGCGCAGTTCCGCTTCATCCACGTCGCGCACGTGGAGACGCTGTCCACGCAGTTCTTCCTGCTCGCCCTGTACTGCCTGCACCGGTTCCTCGACAACCCGGTGCGAAAGTGGGCGATCTGGTTGGCGGTGGCTTTCTGGTTCACCTTCTTCACCTCGGGCTACATGGGCTACATGTTCTTCATCACCGTCGCGGTCGTCGTCCTGTTCCTGTTCTTCTGGCAGAAGCTGCCCCTCGACCGCGAGTTCCTCCGCGCGACGGCGATCTTCGTGCTGACGACGGCGGTCATCTCGCTGCCGTTCCTGGCGATGCGCTCGCAGAAGAGCGGTGCGCTCTCGGGGTACTCGATCGAGACGATCGAGCACTACGCCGCCGGCTTCCTCGACTGGACATCGGGCAGCTCGTTCCTCTACTTCAACCTCACCAAGTTCGCCAACGAGAAGGCGCTCTTCCTCGGCTTCACACCGATCGCCCTGGCGCTCGCCGGCTGGCTGCTGCGGCGACGCGACGGCGGTACCGGCGCGTCCGCGGCGCCGGCCACGGCGGCCCGGCGCCTGACGCGGAGCGAGGTGCTGGTCATCTATGGCACCCTGACGGTCCTCGGCTACCTGCTTACCCTCGGGCCCCGCATCGCCTTCAGCGAGAGCTTCGAGGTGCCTTCGCCGTACATGCTGCTGCTGCAGATCCCGGGGTTCTCCTCGCTGCGCGTGCCGGCACGGTTCATCCTCTTGGCGATCGCCGGAACCGCGGTTCTCGGCGCGCACGCGCTCTCCGTGCTTGGCCGCCGCCTCGAGCGGCTGCGCTACGTCGGCGTCCTCGCGCTGATCGCGGTGTGCGCCGCGCTGGAACTGATCCCCTACGACGGTACCTCCTCGGAGGAGCGCTCGCCCAACTCGTTTGTCGTCCTGTCACCGAAGGGCAGCACGATCCCGCCAATGAACCTCGAGGTGCCGAAGATGCCGATGGCGGCGTACGCCTGGTTGAAGGCGCAGCCGCCGGGAACGCCGGTCTACAACTTCCCGGCGACGCCCGAGGCGAACCGCCAGTACATGTACGCGCTGCGCTTCCACGGGCAGCCGATGCTCAACGGCCAGTCGAGCTTCATGCCGCGCTGGTTCACCCAGGTCAACGTCGACACCTTCCCGACCCGCGGCCTGATCAAGATCCTGCACGACCGCAAGATCAAGTATGTCCTCGTGCACAACCGCTTCCTGGCGGCCGACAAGCGCGCCGAGATCTCGCGGCTGGTGCGCGGCTACCTCGACGCGGGCTGGCTCAAGTCGGTGGGCCGCTACGACGACGTCGACGTTTACGAGCTCCAGACCGTCAAGCCGCTGCGGGCGATTCACCTCGAGTTCGACGGCCCGCTCGAGGGCAAGGGCTGGCACCGGGCCGAGCTGCGCGAGGGCGGCCGCAGCTTCGCATGGACATCGGCGGCGACGGCCACGATCGAATTGCTGCTGCAGGCCGACCGCGATCTCGACGTGGCGTTCGCGACCAACGCCGGCGTCGTGCCAACGATGGCCGACAGCCTCACCCTGGCGGTCAACGGCCAGCCGATCCCGCTGCACAAGATCAAGGAAGACAACAGCTACCGGTTCCTGGGCGTGATCCCGCAGTCGCTCCTCGATCCCAACGAGGGGCTGGTCAGCCTGGAGTTCCGTACCGCGCCGCCGGTGTCGCCGGCCTCGCTCGGCCGCGGCAGCAAGGACCAGCGCGAGCTCGGCCTCGCCTTCGACTGGCTGGATCTGAAGCCGCACTCCAGCATCGTCTCGTTCGACTTCGACCGCACCGTCCCCGGCAGGGGCTGGTTTGCGTCGGAGAGCGATCGCTCCGGCGCGAGCGTCGCCTGGATGTCGGACGTCAGCGCGACGGTCACGCTGCCGCTCCTCGACACCGGCGACCTGGCGCTGATCGCCCGCATCGAGGCTCCCGACGTTGCGGCCCTGAGCTCGCTCGCCATTTCGGTCAACGAGACGCCGGTGCGCCTGTCCCGCCGCGACGACAGGGACGCCGTCGTGGTGCGGGCTCTCGTCCCGGCGGCGACGGTGGGTGAGGGACGCCAGGACGTCACCCTCACGGTCAAGGTCGATCGCCTGCGGCCGGGCACCGACGAAAAGGGCAGGAAACGTCAGATCGGCGTGGCGTTCGACTGGCTCTACCTGTACGCAGCGAGCAGCGTTCGCTTCGAGTTCGACAGGTTCCCGGTCGGCCCCGGATGGTTCGGCCCGGAGACCGACGCCCTTGGGGTGAGCTACCGCTGGATGTCGGAGAAGGCGGCGTCACTGGTGCTACCGCTGCCAACGGACCGCCCGACCGCCGTCGAGTTCCGCGTGCTGCGGGCGCCGACGCCGGAAATCCTCAATTCGCTGTTGCTCTCGGTGAACGGCGAGCGAATCGGGCTGACCTACGACAACACCACGGGCGACAACCTCTTCCGCGGCGTCATCCCGCCGTCGGCGGTCGCACTCGCCGACCCGGCGATGGCGATGCTGACGCTCGAGGTGGATGCGCTCGAGAGCATGAAGGCCGTCGGCGAAGGCTCCGACGAACGGAAGGTCGGCTGTGCGTTCGACTGGCTCGAGCTGCGCCCGGTCGAGGGCACGCCTTAGGCGCTCGTTTGGAGGAGGGGGCGGGCGCCGCTGGCGCGGCGCTGCGGTCGCTCGCCGCGAGGCCGCGGGGAGCTTCGCCCCCGCGGACCTCGCCGCTCGCGCCCTGGCTGCACTGCGTGCAGCCCGCCCCTCGCCAATTTGGGACTCCCTCCTCTTCCCACGCAGCGCTGCCGGCAGCGGACCATCTGCGGCGTCGCGCGGCGCCGGCCTCGCTCCTCGCGTACAGCAAGTACGCGTCGTCGCGGGCCGGCTTGCGTCTCCTTGCATCTGGCCCACTGGCGGCAGCGCCGCGCTCCGCTCCGCGCAGCGCGAGCTCAAGGAGAAAAGAAGGACAGGGATGTTGGCGCGCCTGAGCGCTGCGCGGAGGCCACCAAGCCACTCCGCACCGCTCCCTGAGCGGTGCGCGCGTGCCACTTCCGACGTTTTGCTCGCGATGCGGCCTGCAGGCGCCGGCCCGACTGGAGATCGAAGCGGAATGGCTGAGTTGTCCGCTTTCAAAATGTCGGAGGTGGCAACGATGACCGCCAATTCTCCATCCGCCTCCAAACCACTTGATCCGCCTCCAAACCACTCGGGCCACTTCGCGCCGCTCCCTGAGCGGCGCACGCGTGCCACTTCCGACGTTTTGCTCGCGATGCGGACTGCACGCGCCACCCCGACTGGAGGTCGAAGCGGAATCGCTGAGTTATCCGCTTTCAAAATGTCGGAGGTGGCAACGATGACCGCCAATCCTCCATCCGCTTCCAAACAACTCCGATGCGGGTCGCACGCGCCGCCGCGACTGGAGGTCGGAGGGAATCGCTGAGTTGTCCGCTTTCAAAATGTCGGAAGTGGCAACGACGATCCGCGCCTCCAAGCTACTCATCCCGCCAGCGCCTGGCGGATGATCTCGATGGCGGCGGCGCGGCCCTCGAGCGAGCCGGCCTTGCCCTGGAACAGCTTCCCGCTGCCGCCGCCGCGACCGCCGAGAGCCGTTGCAATCTCGCGGCCGAGGGCCTGAACGTCGAGCGCCACGGCATCGCCGGCGGCGAGCACGAAGCAGGCGTCGGCGCCCGCGACGGCGGTGAGGAGCGCCACCTTGGCTGGCGCCGCTGCGACAAGCTCGCGGGCGAGGTGCTGCAGGAACGGCAGAGCGCGGTCGTCGAAGTGCGCCTCGACCAAAGCGGCGTCCCCGGCCGCCAGCGCGGTCGCGGTGGCCGCGGCCAGCTCGTCGGCGAGCGCGCGGAGCCGCTTCTCCTGGTGGCGCAGCTCCTCGAGCTTGCCGCGCGCCACCTCGACCAGCTCGGCGTCCGGGGCGCCGAGCAGCGCCCGCAGCGCAGCGCAGCGGCGCTCGTGGTCGCCGAGGCGGTGCAGCGCGCGGCCGCCGGCGACGAAGAACACGCGGGTGCCGCCGCGCATCGGCTCGGTGCCGAGCAGCTTCACGCCGCCGATCTCGGCCGTGGTGCGAACGTGGGTGCCGCCGCAGGTATTGAGGTCGATGCCGGCGATCTCGACGAGGCGGACGTCGCCGGTGTGGCCGACGGGGAGGCCGCGGGTGCGTACCGAGAGCGCCTCGTAGTCCTGGCGGGTCACCCGCCGTGACGTCACTGGCCGTGCCGCGCGCACCTCGGCGTTCACCGCGGCCTCGAGCGCGTCGAGACGACCCTGGTCGAGCCGGCCGACGTCCAGCTCTACGTCGCACGTCTCCTCGCCGAGGTGGAAGGCGGTCGTCGGCCAGCCGAAGCGATCCTGGGCGACCGCGGTGAGCACGTGCTGGCCGGTGTGCTGCTGCATGTGGTCGAAGCGGCGCTCCCAATCCAGGCGCACCGCCACGGGTCCGAACGCGGCGGACGCCTTTAGGTAGTGGCGGATCTCACCCGCGACGCGCTGCACGTCGACCACCTCGACTGCGCCAAGCTGCCCGCGGTCCGCCGGCTGCCCGCCACCCTCGGGGTAGCACACGGTGTCCGCGAGCACCGCGTACGGCCGTTCGCCGTCGACGCCGGCCGTGACGACCTCGGTCGCCAGATCGCACAGGTAAGGATCGCGTTCGTAGGCCGGGAGCTGACTCATGACGGCCATGGTAAGCCACGAGGTGGCAGCGCTGCGCGAGTCGGGGTACGATGCGCGCAGCGCACGCGGCCGTGGGCCGGGCGCCACTCCGGAGGATGTGATGAGCTTGCCGCCGCACGACGTTGCCGATTTGTCCCTTGCCGCCCAGGGCATGCGCCGCATCGCCTGGGCCGACCGACACATGCCGGTGCTCGCGTCGATCCGCGAGCGCTTCGCCAAGGAGAGGCCGCTCGCCGGCGAGCGCCTCGCCGCCTGCCTGCACGTGACCACAGAGACGGCAAACCTGGTCCGCACGCTGGTCGCGGGCGGCGCCGAGGTCCGAGTCTGCGCGTCGAACCCGCTGTCGACGCAAGACGACGTGGCCGCGGCGCTGGTCAAGGAGCTGGGCGTCGCCACCTTCGCCGTCAAGGGTGAGGACAACGCCCGTTACTACACCCACATCCGCGCGTGCCTGGAGTTCGCGCCGACGATCACGATGGACGACGGCGCCGATTTGGTGTCGTCGCTGCTGTTCGTCGCCCGCGGCGAGCTCGACGGCGTCCACCCCGAGGTCCGCGCCTTCGCGGAGACGCTCGGCCCCGCGGGGTGCCAGAAGCTGATTGCCGGCGTGCGCGGCTCGACGGAGGAGACAACGACCGGCGTCATCCGCCTGCGCGCCATGGAGCGCGACGGTGTCCTGCGCTTCCCGGTGATTGCGGTCAACGACTCCGACACCAAGCACCTGTTCGACAACCGCTACGGCACCGGTCAGTCGACGATGGACGGCATCCTGCGCGCCACCAACATCCTGATCCCCGGGCTCACCTTCGTGGTGGCCGGTTACGGCTGGTGCGGCCGCGGCGTCGCCATGCGCGCCCATGGCCTCGGCGCCAAGGTGGTGGTGTGCGAGGTCAATCCCGTGCGCGCTCTCGAGGCGGCGATGGACGGCTACTCGGTGATGCCGATGGACGAGGCAGCCCGCGTCGGCGATGTCTTCGTCACCGTGACGGGCGACAGCAGGGTGATTACGGCGCATCACGCGGCCCTGATGAAGGACGGCGCGATCCTGTGCAACTCCGGCCATTTCGACGTCGAGCTCGACCTGCCGGCTTTGCGCGCGCAGGCGACCGAGGTGACCGATGTGCGGCCGTTCGTCCAGGCCTACCACATGCGCTCGGGCAAGGCGCTTTTCGTCCTCGCCGAGGGACGCCTGGTCAACCTGGCCGCGGCCGAGGGGCACCCCGCGGCGGTGATGGACATGTCGTTCGCCAACCAGTCGCTGGCCGCGGAGCACCTGGTCAAACACGGCAAGGGGCTGACCGCCAAGGTCCACCGGCTCCCGGTGGAGCTCGACGTGGAGATTGCGCGCCTGAAGCTCGCGACGATGGGGCTGGCCATCGACACATTGACACCCGAGCAGTCGTCGTACCTCGCTTCGTGGCGCGAGGGCACCTAGACGGGCGACAGGCGGCAGGCGAAAGGCGAATGTGGAGCAAGGACGCAGGCGTGTGGAGACAGCCCCGGATGGCCTGGAACCCACTGACGACCTCGAGCTCTCGTTTCGGTCCTGCCGTGAGCGGCGGCGATGAGCACTGACCGTCAGCCGAGCTCGGCCGCGCGACCGAACGAGACCGACTTCGGCCCGGCGGGCAACACCTTCGACAAGTACCACACCAGGAACCCGGTCTATCGCCTGCTCGTGCGCTCGTTCCTGGGCACCGTCAGAGCCTTCTCGCGGGAGTTCGCCAGACCATCGGTGCTCGAGGTCGGCTGCGGCGAGGGACACCTGGCGCGCTACCTCGCCGACGGGTGGGACGCGCCGCCGATCGTCGCGTTCGACATCTCGCCAGCGGTGATCGCGGAGGCGGTACGGATCGGCGGCGGCCCGCGCTTCTTCGTGGGCAGCTCGTACGCCCTGCCGTTCCCCGACAAGTGCTTCGACCTCGTTGTCATGTGCGAGGTGATGGAGCACCTGAGCGAGCCCGCGACGGCCCTTGCCGAGATCTCGCGGGTGGCGCGGCAAGGGTGCTTGGTCAGCGTGCCGCGTGAGCCGCTGTGGCGGGCGCTCAACCTGGCGCGCGGCGCCTACTGGCGCGACTGGGGGAACACGCCCGGCCACGTGCAGTGGTGGTCGAAGCGCGCGTTCCTGAGCCTCGTCCGCCGTCACGGCACGCTGCGCGCGGCGGCGGCGCCGTATCCGTGGACCGTGGCGTTGTTCGCGCCAGGGAGACAGTAGTGGGCTCTGACGACGCGCCGGGGCGCGACCGCATCTGGTCGTTCCGCCTGTTTGGCCTGGCGAACCGCCGCCTCGACCTCGCGTTGACGCTGCTGGCCGTCGCGGTGGTAGCGGCGAGCCGTTTCTTGCTGCTGGCCAACGGGCCGTGGGAGCAGGACGAGGCGATCTTCGCCCGCTCGGTGCTGGAGTTCACCCCCAAGCAGCACTTTCCGCACCCGCCGTTCTTCCCCGGCTGGATGGCGCTCGGCTTCCTGCTCACTCCGATGGCCGGTGAACCGCTGCGGGCCTTCCAGCTCGCATCGGCGGCAGCCTCGCTACTGTGCCTGTGGCCACTCGCGGCGATCGGTCGCCGGGCGGCGGCGCCGGCGTTGGCCTTCGCCTGTGCGCTCGCCGTCCAGTTTCTCCCCGGGACGTGGGTGTTCGCCGTGCGCGGCTTCTCGGACACGGCGGCGGCGTTCCTCGCGCTGCTCGCGGCGGCCATGCTCCTGCAGGGGTTGCCCGGCGAGCGGTTCCTCGCGTTCAGCGGGTTGATCGCCGCTTCGTTCCTGGTCAGGCCGGTGCTGGCGCCCGTCCTCATCGTCCTCTGGCTGGTCGGCGCCTGGAGGGTCCGGCCGCGCCGTCTGGCGCTCGCCGGCGGAGCGATCGGCGTGCTCATGACGGTGGTGGGGTTCGAGCCGTTCGCGGCCGCCGCCGGCGGGCTCGGTGAGTTCGTCAGGCTGTTTGCCGCGCACGGCGAGGAGCACTTCGGAGCGGTGGAGAACACGGCGACGACTCTCGGCGGGCTCGGCATGGTCGTGTCGTTCGGCGGCATCGCCGCCACCGCGGTTGCGACCGTCCTCACGCTCGTCGGGCTGGTGATCTGGGGGCGCCGCCAGGGACGGTGGCCTGCCGCCGTGTACGGAACGACGGTCGCCGTGCTGGTGCTGATGCTGCTGTTCGCCCACGTGCCGACGTTCCCGCGCTACTCGGTGCCGCTCGTGCTGGCGGTGGCGCCGCTCGCCGCCGCGGCGCTGTCGTGGCTGCCGGCGGTCGCGGGCGTCGCGGCGGCCGCGGCGGTGGCGGCGCTGTCGACGTTCGTCTGGTTGCCGCTGCTCGTCGAGCAGCACACCGCCCGCTTCCCGATGTGGGCGGCGGCGGTGTCCGCGTGCGAGACCGCACGGGTGTCGGCGGTGCCGACACAGGTTCTGGCCGGTCGCGGCGGCTGGGCGTTTGCCGCCTATTTCGACGCGCTGATGCGCCGCGACGGCGCCTTCGCCGGGACGCCGCGGGCGGCCCACTGGGCGCCGCCGTACTCGGGCGGTGCCTCCACCGCCCACTGGCTGGTGGTCGCCGGCTGGTATCGCGACGTGCTGCCGTGGGCCGGGGCTCGCGAGGTGGCGACGTTCGCGGGGGTGTCGGCGAAGGCCGAGACGATGTCGCAGCACCGCTTCCTGTCGGCGTCCGTGGTCGCGGACCTGGCGCTGCAGCGGGGGACCTGGTGGCCGCCCGAGAAGGACGGCAACGGCCGCACGTTCGCGTGGTGCTCACGCGGGGCGTCGCTGATCCTGCCGGCGGTCGCCTCCGGCGACGACGTGCGGCTGACCGTGCGCGCCGCCAGAGGCGAGAAGCCGCTCAAGGTCAGCGTCAACCGCAAGGCGCCGTTCGTCGTGCCGGGGAGCGGCAAGATGACGTCCCAGCGCGTTCCGCCCGAGGCGCTGTACGGCGACCGTAGCAACACCGTCTTTTTCGACCGCGAAGCGACGTATCCGCCCAGCGCCAGCGACACCCGGCCGCTCGCGGCGGCCGTGTACCAGGTCGCGGTCGTGCGCGATGACCGCTTTGACGTCTCGTTCGGCGACGCGGCACTGCTCGACGAGTTGGGTGTCGTGGTCCAGGGTTTCTACGGCAAGGAGACGTTCCGCGGCGGGGTGATCGGGCGCTGGTCCGAGCCGACCGCGTGGATCGACCTCCCGGCCGCCGCCGGGACGGTGACGCTGACGCTGCTCGCGCCGCGGCCGCCGGAGGCGAAAGTCGAGGTCCGCGTCAACGGGGAGGCTGTCGGCGGTCCGTGGGTGGTGCCGACGATACCTACCGATTACACTTTCGCGTTGCCGCCCGCACCGGCGAAGGAGGACTCGGTGCGGCTGGAGATCCGCGTCAGCCCGTACGCCACCCCGGCGCTGCCGAAGCGACCGTCGCGGTTGCTCGGAGTCGTGGTGAGCAGGCTGGCGGTCGACCCAAGAATCTAGCGGAGCTCAGGCGATCGATGGCGGACGGCGGACGCGGCGCAAGTGGCGCGCGCCCCGTGTGCGATCAGATCCGAACCAGCCAGCCGTGCGTGTCGGGCACGGTGCCGAACTGGATGCCGGTCAGGGTCTCGCGCAGCTTCCTGGCCACCGGGCCTTCGTTGCCGTCGCTGACGCGGTAGAGCTTGTCGCCGTCGAGGAGCTCGCCGACCGCCGAGACGACCGCCGCGGTGCCGCAGCCGAAGATCTCAGTGCAGTCACCCGTCTCCAGGCCGCTGAGCACCTCCTCGATGTGGATGTAGCGCTCCACGAACGGCAGTTGCAGCTCACGGCACAGCACGCCGATGCTCTCGCGCGTGATGCCGGCCAGGATCGTCCCGGAGGTCGGCGCTGTGGTCACGACGCCGTCGAGGACGAACATCAGGTTCATCGCTCCGACCTCCTCGACGTGGCGGCGCTCCACGGCGTCGAGCCAGAGCACCTGCTGGCACCCCTTCTCGCGGGCGACGGCGGTGGCGAGGAGCGACGAGGCGTAGTTGCCGCCGGTCTTCGCCGAGCCGGTGCCCCCGGGCGCGGCGCGCACCCAGTCGCGCGATACCATGATGCGGACCGTGCTGCGGCCGGTGCGGAAGTAGGGGCCAGTCGGCCCGGTGATGACGAAGTACAGGTACCGGCGCGACGGCTGCACCCCGAGCGCTTCCTCGGTGGCGATCATCGTCGGGCGGATGTACAACGTGCCGGGGGCTGGCGGCGCCCAGTCGCGATCGCGGTCGATCAGGGTACGCATCGCGTCGAGCTGCACGTCGACGGGGATCTCGGGCATCGACATGCGTCGCGCGGATGCGTTGAGGCGGTTCGCGTTGCGTTCCGGGCGAAAGACGTGGATCGAGCCGTCGGAGTGGCGGAACGCCTTGAGCCCCTCGAAGATCTCCTGGCCGTAGTGGAACACTGCGGTGGCCGGGGGGAGCGGAATCGGGCCATAGGGAACCACGCGGGCGTCGTACCAGCCGGAGCCCTCGTCGTAGTCCATCATGAACATGTTGGGGGAGAAGGTGCGGCCAAACTGTAGCGTGCTCGGGTCGAGGGGCGCCTCTGGAGGACGGACTACGGAGAGGTCCCGAATGTCCATGACACATCCTTTCCCGGTGGTGGCGGACCGGCTTTGCTGCTGCGGCCCGACGAGCCGGCGCGCGTAGCTTAGCGTAACTCTCGAGCATTCGGGAGAGCGCTAGCGAGTCGATGGCGAAGCGGGCAGAAGGCCGCCGATTCGACGGTCGTCAGACCGGGTTGGGCAGATCGAAAAACCGCACCTCGAGGTCGAAGCGCTTGCCGAGGAACTCACCCAGCGACCTCACGCCGAAGCGTTCGGTGGCGTAGTGACCGGCGGCGAAGAAGTGCACGCCGTCCTCGGCGGCTCGGTGAAGAACCCACTCGCGGGCCTCACCGGTGATGAAGGCATCGAGACCCGCCGCAACGGCCTGGTCGAACGCAGCGGGCGCGCCGCCGGTGACGATGCCGACCGAGGCGACGCGGTCCGGCCCGCCCGGGAAGACGAGCGGTTCCTGGCCGCAGACGCGGCGCACCTCGCGGCGGAGCTCCTCGACGGTGAGCGGCGTGGGCAGGACCCCGGCCCACCCCAGCACGACACCGTCGAAGTCGCCGAACGCCTCGAGCTGTTCCATACCGAGCTCGCGCGCCATCACCGCGGCGTTGCCGTGATCGACGTTGCGGTCGAGCGGCAGGTGGTAGGCGACCAATGACATGTCGTGCTCGAGCAGCAGCCGGATGCGGTCGCGGAACGAGCCGATCAGGCGCTGCGGCTCGCTGTCGCGCCACAGCAGACCGTGGTGAACCAGCACCGCGTCGGCGCCCCACTCGGCGGCCTCGGCGAACAGTTGCGCCGAAGCCGAGACGGCCGTGGCCAGCCGCTCGACCTCGCCGCGCCCTGCCACCTGCAGCCCGTTGACGGCGATGTCCTGGATCGACTCCGCCTCCAGGAGCTCATCGAGGTAGGCGACAAGATGGTCACGGTCCATGTCTCCATTTCAACCGGTACGCCCCGCCAATGCAAGGGCTGCGCGCTGCCGGAACCTCCCCGCAAAGGCTACAATCCGTGCATGCCAGACTCACGTCGTGCGGCGTTCCTGGCGGTCGGCTCCGAGCTTCTGCGGGCGCAACGTCTCGACACCAACTCGCTGCTTGCCGCTCGCCTGGCCGGTAGTTGTGGGTTCGCGTTCGTCGAGAAGCGGGCCGTCGAGGACGATGCCGACGCGGTCGCCCGCGCCGTCACGGAGCTGGCCGGCCGCGTCGAGCTGCTGGTGGTCAGCGGTGGGCTCGGACCGACGGCGGACGACGTGACCAGGGAGGGCGTGGCCAAGGCGTGCGGCCTGCGGATCGGGCGCCACGCTGCGCTGGAGTCGGCACTCGAGGCGCGTTTCCGCCGATCCGGACGGGTGATGCCGGCGATTGCCGCGCGCATGGCCGACATCCTCGAGGGGGCCGAGGTGCTGGCGAACCCGCAGGGCACCGCACCCGGGCAACTGGTCCAGCTCGGCGGGACGACAATCGTCCTGCTGCCCGGCGTGCCGCGCGAGCTCGAGACGATCTTCGCGACCCACCTGCTGCCGCGCTTCGCCAGTGCGGGCCACGTGACCACGCGCACGCTCCACCTCG
Source organism: uncultured Acidobacteriota bacterium (assembly GCA_963725705.1). Taxonomy (GTDB): domain Bacteria; phylum Acidobacteriota; class Thermoanaerobaculia; order Thermoanaerobaculales; family Thermoanaerobaculaceae; genus CAVRZJ01. The sequence continues at coordinate 133,658 of CAVRZJ010000011.1, forward strand.
CCGGCGTGTACGAGTCGGCGGTCGAGGAGCGGGTGAGCCACCTCTACGACAAGTACGGGCGTGACCGCATCACCATCCTGGCCGGCCGCGGCCTCGTCGACCTCGTGTTGACCGCGGCGGGCGATGGTTCTGCCGAGGCGGCCGCAGCGATGGAGCGGGACTTCGCTGCGGTCGCCGGCGACGACCTTTTCGGGCTCGACAGCGACACGCTGCCCGGGGTCGCACTGGCGGCGGCGCGGCGGCGCGGTTGGCGGCTGGCGACCGCCGAGTCGTGCACCGGCGGGATGGTCGGCGCCCAGCTCACCTCGGTGGCGGGATCGAGCGAGGCGTACGTCGGTGGGGTGGTCGCCTACTCCAACGAGCTCAAGCAGGCGCTGCTCGGCGTCGATGCCGGGCTGATCGCGGCGCACGGCGCGGTGAGCCGCGAGGTCGCCGAGGCAATGGCGGAAGGCGCCCGGCGCCTCGGCGCCGAGTGCGGCATCGCCGTCACCGGTGTCGCCGGACCGGGCGGCGGCACCGAGGCCAAGCCGGTCGGCACGGTTCACATTGCGATCGCCACCCCGGCCGGCTGCCGGCACGTCCAGCAGCGCTTCCCCGGCGACCGCGCTTTCGTCCGTGAGTTGACCGCGAACTTCGCGATCGACCAACTGCGGCGGGCGCTGGAGGAGCAATGATGCGGGCGTTCTTTGCCGTCGAGCTGCCGGTCGCCGTGCACGCCGCCGTCTCGCGCGGGACGTCCGAGCTGCGCGGCTGCCTGCCGGCCGCGCGCTGGGTGCGCCCAGAAGGCGTGCACGTGACGCTGCGGTTCCTCGGCGAGCAGGAGCCGACACTGCTGGCGACGCTCGCCGACCGGGTCGCCGGCGAGCTGAAGGCACTCGCACCCGTGGAGGTGCGGCTGGGCGGGGGTGGGTTCTTCCCGCATACGCGGCGGCCGCGGGTGGCGTGGCTGGGCGGGCAGGCGCCCGGGCTGGAGGGCTGGGCGGCGGCGATCGAACGGTGCGCCACCGCGCTCGGAACGGAACCCGAGGAGCGCCCGTTCTCGCTGCACGTGACGCTGGCGCGCCTCGATCGGCCGTGGGGTGCGGCGGACGTGGAGACGTACTCGATCGCGGTCTCCAAGTGGCGGCTCGCCGAGTTCACGGCACGGGAGGTGGTGCTGTTCTCCAGCGAGCTGCGGCCGTCCGGGCCGGTGTACACGCCGCTGCGGCGGATCGCAGCAGGAGCTTGAGGAGGAGCGGATGGCGAAGGAGGCGATGCTGGTCCTCGCATATGTGCTGGGGTCGATCCCCTTCGCTTACATCTTCGTCAAGGCTGCGGGCCGCGGCGACGTGCGCCAGGTCGGCTCGGGGAACGTGGGCGCGACCAACGCGATGCGGGCCGCCGGCTGGCGCTGGGCCGTCCTCGTGGCGCTGCTCGACGTCGGCAAGGGCGTGCTGGCAGTGGCACTGATGCGCCAGGTGACGGCGAACCCGGCGTGGGCGGCCGCGGCGGGGGTGATGGCGGTGGTTGGGCACTGCTTCCCGGTGTGGCTCAGCTTCCAGGGCGGCAAGGGGGTGGCGACAGCGGCCGGCGCCTTCGGCACCATCGCGCTGGTCCCGATCGGTGCGGTCGCGGTGGTGTGGATCGCGCTGCTGGCTCTGACGCGGACCGTCTCGCTCTCGAGTGTCATCGCGGCGGCGAGCTTCCCGGTGTTGTTCTACTTCATGAAGCACCCGCCGTTGCGGGTCGCTCTCTGTGCCGTGGCGGCGGTGTCGGTGATCATCTGGCGCCATCGCAGCAACATGGTCCGCCTCGTGAAGGGCGACGAGCCGCGCCTCGGCCGGAAGGGACCGGAGTCGTGATCAAGAGCAAGGTCGCGGTGATCGGTGCGGGCTCGTGGGGAACGGCGCTGGCCATCCACCTGGCGCGGTCGGGGTGCTCGGTCGCGCTGTGGGCGCGCGAGCCTGAGGTCGTTGCCGGGGTGACGGAGACGCGGCGGAACCCACTGTTTCTGAGCGAGTTCGAGCTGGCGGAGACGGTCAGCGTGGGCGGCGACGTGGCCGCGGCCTGCCGCGGCGCCGAGATCATCCTGTTCGTCGTGCCGGTGCAGTTCGCCCGCGGCGTTTTGCGCGATCTGCGCCGCTCCCAGGCCGACGAAGCGACGTTCGTCTCGGCGAGCAAGGGGATCGAGCTGGGCTCGCTGCAGCGCATGGACGAGATCGTCACGACCGAGCTGTCGCTCCCGAGGGCGCGCTTCGTGGCGCTGTCGGGCCCTTCGTTCGCTCGCGAGGTGGCACAGGGACTGCCGTCGGCGGCCGTGCTCGCCGGTGGGGACACGCAGCGCGTCGCCGACGTGCAGCGCCGCTTCTCGACCCCGGAATTCCGCTTTTACGGCTCGGACGACATCGTCGGCGTCGAGCTCGCCGGGGCGCTCAAGAACGTCATCGCGATCGCGGCCGGTATCGCCTCCGGTCTGGGGCTCGGCCACAACGCGCTGGCGGCGTTGATGACCCGCGGCCTGCACGAGATCACCCGCCTGGGCGTCCGCCTCGGCGGCCGCGAGGAGACGTTCCGCGGGCTCGCCGGAATGGGTGACCTGGTGCTGACCTGTACCGGGGCGCTCTCCCGCAACCGCAGCGTCGGCGAGCGCCTCGGACGCGGCGAGCCGCTGGCCGACGTGCTCGCGGGCCGCGAGGTCGCGGAGGGCGTCCCGACCACGCGGGCCGCCGCAGAGCTGGCCCGTCGGCACGGCGTCGAGATGCCGGTGGTCGCGGCCGTCGAGTCGATGCTGGATGGACGGATAACCCCGCGCGAGGCCGTCGTCGCCCTGATGACTCGCGAGCTCAAGCGCGAAGCCGCGCTCTAAGTACGGGGGACCCGGGGCCGGGGACCGGGAAGGACCACACGACATCGGGCCCACACGTGTGCCAGTGGGAGGCATGAGGCATGACTGGGAGCAGGGCCCCAAGCCTGGTGCTGGACGAGCGAAGGCAGTTCAACCGATGGCGCGCCTGCGCGCACCGCAGCGCCGGTCCAATCACTCCGTGCCGCGCCCCGCGCGGCACGTGCGTGCCAGCTCCGACACTTTGCTCGCGATGGGACCCGCGAACGCCGTGGCGAATCTAACGCGAATCGGATACTGCTGATTACCCGCTTTCAAAGTGTCCGAGCTGGCAACGTGTTTGCTTGTGTGGCGGCAAGAGACACTCACGAAGCCGAGTGCGCCGCCGCACGATCAGCCTATCTCACTCCTGAAGCCCGCCGATCAATCCCTGCGCCACGAGGAACTCCCGCATGTCCGCCGGCAGCGGTGCCTCGAGGCGCATCGCCGTGCCAGAGTGGGGGTGGGGGAGGACAAGCCTCCAGGCGTGCAGGAAAGGGCGCGGCGTGCCGCGCCCGCCGGCGTACAGGCGATCGCCGGCGACCGGCGTTCCGGCCTCGGCGAGGTGGACACGCACCTGGTGCGACCGTCCGGTCAGCGGGCGCGCCTCGACCAGCGCCAAGCCCGACGTCGCCGACAGCCGCCGGAGCATCGTCTTCGCCGGCTTGCCGGCGAGGTCGGCGCGAAATCGACCGGGGCTGAGCCGGTCGCGGCCGATGCGATCGGAGACCGTGATCGGCTCGTCGCCCGGGTCGCCACGAACCACCGCGAGATACGTCTTGTGGGCCTTGCCGGCCGCCCACGCCGCCGCCAGCGCGCGGGCTGCCTCGTGGTGACGGGCGAGGACGAGGATGCCGCTGGTGATGCGGTCGAGGCGGTGGAAGAGGAGCAGCTCGGAGCGCTTGCCGTCACGGGCGGCGAGCTGCAGCGCCAGCGACTCCAGCGCCGTCAACTCCCCGGGCCGCCGCTCGCGAGGCGCCTGCGAGGCGAGCCCTGGCGGCTTGTTGACGGCCACCAGCCAACCGTTCTCGTGGACGATCTCGAGCGGTTCCGGAAGCGCCGTCGGGGTTGCCAGCGTCTCGTCGTTGGGGATGACGTCGATCACGTCGCCGGTCCGGACCAGGCGCGACAGCACCCGTACCGCGCCCGAGTTCAGCCAGACGCGGCCGTCCTCGATCAGCACGCGGACCCGCCGTCGGGCGATGCCGGTGAGTGCAGCGACGGCACGGTCGAGCCGCTCGTCAGCGAGCTCGATCCCGACCAGGTAGCGGACAACGCCTGGCTGCGCCCTATCCAGCGGCGACCTCCGCCGGTACCTGCATCCGGACAGTCGTCCCGCGCGCGCCGGTCGCCAGCTCGATCGTGCCGCCGTGCGCCGCCACCATCTTCCTGGCGATCGCCAGCCCCAGACCCGCACCGCCGTGCCGCCGCAGGCGCATCGGCGACCACACCTGGTCGAGCCTGTCGGCCGGAACCCCGCCGCCGGCGTCGGCAACCTCGATGGTGACGAGCCGACCGGTACGCGTGACGGTGACCACGATCGGCGGCGGTGGCTCGGCACTGCGCGCCGCGTTGTCGAGGACAGCGAGGAGCGCGAGGCCGATGCAGCGGGTGTCCCAGCGTACCTCGCCAACGTCGGGCTTGACGTCGACGGTCACGGCCAGGGGCGGTGCGTCGGGGCGCCAACCGAACTGCAGAGTCTGCACCTGCAGGCGGACGATCGCCGCCGCGTCCGTGGCGGTCGCCCGCAACGTCACCGGGCGACCGTAGAGGAGCAATCTGTCCAGGTAGGTCTTGAGCGCGTCCACCTGCCGCAGCACCGACGCGAAGTGGCCCTTGACCTCGGGATGGGCCTCGGCGCGCCGGTCGCCCAGCTCCGCCTGTAGCCCGATCGTGAAGGCGAAGTTGCGCACGTCGTGAGCGATCTGGTTGACGAGCGTCTCGACGATCGGCGCCAGCGTCCGATCCCCGCTGCGGGTGTCGACCGCGACAGCGAGATCGGTGCGGCCGGGCACCGGCGCGGCGTCGAGCTCGCTCACCACGCCGAGGGTATCGAGAACCCGCACCGTAACGATCTCGCCGGCGAGGTGGTCGGCAGCGAACAGCGTCTCGTACCCGGGCGCCAGCGTTCCCGGCATCGGCTCGCCCAGGAGGTTCCGCATCTCAACAACGCCACTGCTCGGATCACGTGCCAGCCATCTCAGGTCGGTGAGGGTGGACGTCCGCAATGAGGCCATGTCGGCATGCTAGCACCAGTCACGACCGAGCCCTGCCGTCGCCCTTGGCCTTGACAGCGATCGGGGGGTCGGTGAGACTGAATGAAGGATCAGTCACGGGACGGGAGGGCGTGTGCGAGTGCGCGACGATGAGCTCAAGCGTCACCGGCGTGAAGAGATCCTCCGCGCTGCCGTGGAGGTGTTCGCCGATCGCGGCTACTTCGCGGCGCGGATGCGCGAGGTGGCCGAGCGGGCCGGAGTCGCCGACGGCACGTTGTACCTCTACTTCAAGGGTAAGGAGGACCTCCTCGTCTCGATCCTGGAGGAGTACGCCGAGGCATTCTTGACGCGCGCCCGCCGCGACGCCGAGAAGGCCAGCGACCCCAGCGACAAGCTGCGCATCGTGGTGGAGCGCCACCTCTTCAGCATGGAAAGCGACCGCGCCCTGGCGCAGGTGTTCCAGATCGAGCTGCGCCACACGCGGCGCTTCCTGCGACAGGTCGCCAAAGGGAAGGTGGCGCAGTACCTCGGACTCCTGCAGGAGATCATCGCGGACGGGAGGCAAGCCGGCGCTTTCCGGACCGACGTCCCGATCGAGGTGGCCGCCCGAGCCGTCTTCGGCGCCGTGGATGAAGTTGTCACCGCCTGGGTCCTGGCGAGCCGCCCCTGGCCGCTCGCCGAGCACGCCAAACCCCTGGTCGGCCTGATCCTGAGTGGGCTGGTCGGGGTACCGAATGGAGCGAAGCGATGAGCGAACCCCGCACGACACTCGACCTCTTTGCGATGTGGAGATCGGCGACTCCGCGGCCTGCCCTGGTGGACGCACGCGGCGGACGCGAGGTCCGGATCGACGCCGCGCAGGTGACCTGCCTGGCGGCGGGTCTGGCGCAGGGGTTGGCCGGGATCGGCGTCGGCAAGGGCGACCGCGTCGCCGTCATCTGCGGCAACCGGCCGGAGTGGCACATCCTCGACATCGCCTTGCACCACCTCGGGGCGCTCAACGTGCCGATCTACACGACCCTGCTGGCGCCGCAGGTCGCCACTATCCTGCAAGATTCGGGCGCCTGCGCCGTGGTCGTCGAGAATGCCGACCAGCTCGCCAAGGTCGTCGAGACACGCGCGTCATGCCCGGCGATCAAGGACGTCATCGTGGTCGACGGCGAGCCGCCAGAGGGCGTTCGCACCTTCGCCGCCTGCACGGTGCCGCTCGATCTCTCCAGCGCGGAGCGCTACCTCGACGAGTGCCGCGCGCGTGTCGAGCCGTCCGACCTGGCGACCCTGATCTACACCTCCGGCACAACCGGCGAGCCCAAGGGCGCCATGCTCACCCACGACAATTTCGTCTTCGACGCGCGGTCGGCGTCGAGCCAGGTGCCGTGGCCGGTACGCGGTGAGACCGGACTTTCATTCCTGCCGCTCTCGCACGTGCTCGAGCGGCTCGTCGACTACATCTACTTCGAGCGCGGCGTTTCCATCGCCTACTGCGGCGTGCTGGAGATCGCCGACGCGCTCGGCCGCGTCAAGCCCCACATGTTCACCGCGGTGCCGCGGGTCTACGAGAAGATCTACGACAAGATCTTCCAGGAGGTCGCCAAAGGCAGCGCGATCAAGCAGAAACTGTTCAAGAAGGCCATCGACGTCGCCATCGCCGACTACCGCCGCGGCACCATGAGTCTGCTCTACCGTGTCTTCGACAAGCTGGTGTACACCAAGCTGCGCCACGGCTTCGGCGGGCGGGTCCGCTTTTCGATCTCGGGCGGGGCGCCGCTGCCGGCGTTTGTCGGTGAGTTCTTCCATGCGGTGGGCGTGCTCGTGCTCGAGGGGTACGGGCTCACCGAGACCTCGCCGGTGATCACGGTCAATACGCCGGTGCGCCACCGCATCGGCACGGTCGGGCCGTTGATCCCCGGCGTCGAGGCGAAGATCGGCAGCGACGGCGAGATCTTCACGCGCGGCCGCCACGTGATGAAGGGCTACTGGAACAAGCCCGAGGCCACGGCCGCCGCCATCGACGCGAGCGGCTGGTTCGCCACCGGCGACATCGGCGAGTTCGACGACGTTTACCTGCGGATCACCGACCGCAAGAAGGACCTGCTGGTCACGGCGGGCGGCAAGAACGTGGCGCCGCAGCCGATCGAGGGCAGGCTCAAGGAGTCGCCGCTGATCGAGAACGCGGTGCTGTTCGGTGACCGCAAGCCGTTCATCGTGGCGCTGCTGGTGCCGTCGTTCGAGGAGCTCGAGCGGTGGGCCGCCCGGCGCGGCTTCGATGCCAGCGACCGCGCGGCGCTGCTGGCAAGGCCGGAGCTCGCCGCGGAGTTCCAGGCCGTCGTCGATGCCGTCAACCGGGACCTGGCGCGCTTCGAGGCGGTCAAGAAGTTTCGCCTCGTTGCCGAGCCGCTCTCCATGGACAAGGGCGAGCTGACGCCAACCCTCAAGGTGAAGCGGCGCGCCGTCGAGAAGCGCTACGGGCACCTCATCGAGGCGCTTTACTCCGAGGGCGGCGGCGACTAAGAGCCTGTCCGCGAATAGGGGTGGGCCGCGTTACGAGCGCCGCGGGTCAGGCGCCGCGACGACGGCGATGTGTCTCCATCGCCGAGGAGCGGCAACGCCGCAAATGGCCCCGCGCCGCTCGTAACCCGGAGGGCGCAGGGGGATTGCGGCCGGATGCGGCGTCGCTCGTCGTCGCCGATGGAAGAGCATCGCCCTCCTCCTCGCTCCTTGCCTGCGATCCGCAAGCACCCTGCGCGCGACCCACTCCTATTCGCGGACAGGCTCTAACTCCGGCCCCCGGAGCCCGATCCTTCCTCTACGGCGCGGCCTGCGCGGACGGCGCCGGCGCGGCGGAGCGCTCCAGGAGCACGCCGACGGGCTGTGGCCGCAGGCCGCGGCGATCGGTTTCATCGAGGAAGATCGGCAGAGCCTCGAGCAGCGGCAGGTCGGGACGGCTGTTGCCGAGGTGCATGAGGACGATGCTGCCGGCCAGCGGCACGCCGCTGTGCGACTCGAACTCGAGCAGCCGCCGCGCCATCGCCTCGGCGCTCAGGTAGCTGTGTGCTTTCGGGTTCTCGACCCAGTCGAGGGCGTCGAGCGACCGCCCCTCGGCGTGCGTCCAGTCGACGTGCGTGAGCCCGATCTCGGCCGCCCAGGAGCGGATCGTCGCGTTGTGCTCCCCGTACGGGGCGCGCCACAGCGGTGCAGGTGTGGTGCCGATCGCGGCGGTGATCGCCACGGTCGTCTCCTTGAGCTCGCGCTGCAGGAGCTCGCGGGTGATCCCGGACCGAGTGTCGTGACGCCGGTTGCTCTCCCAGGTCGTGAGGTGCAAGTGCGAGAAGGTGTGGTTGCCGATCTCGTGCCCGTCCACGTGCGCCTCGCGGACGATGCCCGGGTAGCGCAGGGCGAACTGACCGGTGACGAAGATCGTTGCGTGCACGCCGCGCTCGCGCAGCAGCGCGAGCAGCTCCTCGGCGCCCTGCGCTTCGGCGTGGGCGTCGAAGGTCAAGGCGAAGTATGGGCCGGCCTTGGGGAGCGAAGCGACGTTCGTGGGTGTGGGAGGGCCGGCCGGGCACGGGAGGGCCGCGAGCACGAGGAGGACGGCGACGGTAGCGGCAGGCGCATGCATGACCGCGACATTCTGCCAGATTGCCCGCGTCCGCTGCGGCAGGTACAATCCCTCCGTTTGGAACCGTGATCGTGTGGAATCTGCCTAACTCACTGACCTTGCTGCGTATCCTCATGGTGCCACTGCTCGTGGTGGTGCTGCTGACCCGCTTTTCCGGGAGCGAGTTTTGGGGTCTGGCGATCTTCCTGCTGGCGGCGCTGACCGATGCCATCGACGGCATGATCGCCAGGCGCACCAAGGCTGTGACGGTCGCCGGCACGCTGCTCGACCCGATTGCCGACAAGCTGCTGATGTCGGCAGCGTTCATCTCGCTGGTCGAGCTCGGGTTGGCGCCGGCCTGGATGGTCGTGGTGATCGTCAGCCGGGAGTTTGCGGTGACCGGCCTGCGCCAGATCGCTCATGAGCGCGGCATCATCATCGCAGCGAACCGCTGGGGCAAGTTCAAGACGCTCATGCAGATCGTCGCCATCTCGCTGCTCCTGGTCAGCTACCAGCTCGGCCGCTGGGCGCTCCTCGGCAAGATCGCGCTGTGGCTCGCCGTGGTGCTGACGGTGGTCTCGCTGATCAGCTACTTCGGGTCGTTCTGGAAGAGGGTGATGGGAGAGACCGGATGACCGGCCGGCCGGGCAAGGGTCTGGCTCAACGGCTGGTCCGACTCGGTCAGAGTCACCCGCGCTGGGTGCTCACCGGGGCGGCGGCGGCGATGGTCGTCGGCGTGCTCCTCGGCACGCACCTGACTTTCGAGACCGACGTCCTCAGCCTGATGCCCCGCTCCGACCCCGTGGTCGCGAACTTCCGGCGGACACTGACCGAATTTGGCTCGCTCGAAACGCTGCTGGTGGCGGTCGAGGTCAGCGGCGAGGAGCACCTCGAGCTGGCTCTCGCCCTCACCGACGAGCTGGCCGAGGAGCTGCGGCGCAGCCCGTACCTGAAGCAGGTGCAGGCGCAGCTCGAGGACCCGGTGAAGCTCGCCGAGACGGTGCTGCGGCACGCGGTGCTGTTCCTCGACGCCGACGGGCTGAACGCCCTCGGCGAGCGCCTCACCGACCGCGGCCTGGCGGCGCGCGCCGCGGACATCCGGGCGGCGCTCGATACGCCGCACGGCATCCTCGGGAAGGAGCTGGCGGTCCGCGATCCGCTGGGGTTCCTGCCGCTGCTGCTCGGGCGGCTGTCGAGCACGCCGTCGGCGCTCAAGGTCGACTTCTCGTCGGGGCACTTCCTGTCCGCCGATCACTCGCTGGTGCTCGTGCTGGCCAAGCCGAGCGGCCCGGCGCAGAACATCGACTTCGACCAGCGCCTGCTCGCCGACGTCGAGGCCCGCATCGAGCAGGTGAAGGCCCGCTTCGCGCAGGAAGAGAGCGTCCCGGTCTCCGAGCTACCGAAGGTGATAATCGGCGGTGGCCACCGCACCGCCTTCGAGGACGCCTCGCTGATCAAGAAGGACATCGTCTCCAACTCGGTCACCTCGATAGTCGGCGTGATGCTCCTGTTCTTCCTCGCCTACCGGCGCTTCGCGACCGCACACTTCGCGTTCCTGCCGCTCGCCACCGGCCTGGCGATGACGTTCGTGTTCGCCGCCCTGGCGCTCGGGCGGCTCAACTCGGCGACCTCGGGGTTCTCGGCGCTGCTCGTCGGCCTCGGCATCGACTTCACGATCGTCACGTACGGCCGCTATCTCGAGGGGCGGCTGGCGGGGCTCGCCTGCAGCGACGCCCTCGACGCTATGGCGGCCCATACCGGGCCGGCCGTCCTGCTGGGCGCCATCACGACCGCCGGCACCTTCTTCGCCTTTCTCGCCACCCGCTTCCTGGGCCTGCGGGAGTTCGGGCTGCTCACCGGCGTCGGCATCATGTTCATGTGCGTCTCGGCGTTCCTGCTGCTGCCGGCGCTGATCACGCTTTTCGACAAGGACAAGGCGCCGGCGCCGCCGTCCCGCTGGCTGTACCCCGGCGCGCTGCTGCGCTGGAGCGAGCGGCACTCGCGCGTCGTGCTGGTGACCGCTGCGGTGATCACGCTGGTCGCGATCGGCGCATTGCGCTGGCTGTCGTTCGACGACGACGCGCGCAACCTGCGCTCGCCGTCGAACCAGGGCGTCGCGATCCAGGAGCAGGTCGCCAAGGCGTTCGGCCTCTCCTTCAACGCCATGATGGTGAGGATCGAGGCCGCCGACGTCGAGACCGTACTGGCGCGCGTGCAGGACCTGGCCCACGGGCTCGACAGGCTGCGCGAGGTGGGGACGATCTCCTCGTACGAGTCTCTGGCCAGCCTGGTGCCGCCGCGGGCCGCTCAGGACCGGGCGCTCGCCTGGCTGGCCGCGCACCGGGAGCTCAGCGAACCGGGGCGGGTGCGGAGCCGGCTGCTCGCGGCGTTGGATGCCAACGGGTTGGTGTCGCAGGCGTTCGCCCCAGGGCTCTCGTCACTCGCCGAAGCGATGCAGCCCGCCGGTCCCGTCTCCCTCGAGGTGTGGCGCGATACCCCGGTGCAGCAGGTCGTTGAGCGCTCCCTGCGCCAGGGGGACGGCCGCGTGACCACCGTCGTCAACGTCTTCTCCCCGCCCGGGAGGTGGCGGCGCGAGGCGCCCCCAGACTTGGTGGAGATGGTCCGCACCGTGCCGGGCGCCAGCCTCACCGGCGTCAACCTGGTCTCGCAGCGCCTACGGCTCACCGTCTGGCAGGACGCCGCGCTCGCCGGCGTGCTCGGGCTCGTCCTGGTCGTCGGGCTGCTGCTGTGGAAGACGCGTAGTCTGTCTGCGACGCTGATCTGCCTGCTGCCGGTCGCAGTGGGCGTGTTGTGGGCGCTTGGGATCATGGCGGTGGTGGGGTACCCACTGAACCTGCTCAACGTCTTCGTCATCACGATGGTGATCGGGGTGGGCAGCGACTACGCGATCTACATGCTGTTCCGCGCCAGAGAAGGAGCGGACAGCGAGGAGCTCGGGCAGACGGCGCGGGCGGTGCTGCTCTCGGCGCTGACCACGATCGTCGGCTTCGGCACGCTGATCACCACCCACTACCCGGGGCTGCAGAGCATGGGGTGGATGGCGTCGCTCGGTGTCCTGTTCGCCTGCTTCGCCGCTGTGGTCCTGGTGCCGCTGGTGCTGCGCTGGGCCGGCCGGAATGGCTAGGCTCCGGCTCAACCCGGTCCGCGCTCTCGTCACCTCGTTCGCGCTGGTCATCACGCTGGGCACCTGGGCTCTCCACCAGCCGTGGGCGGCTCTCCCCGGGAAGCAACTGCGCTGGGTTGAAGCCTTCTTCACCGCAACGAGCGCTACCTGCGTCACCGGTCTGATCGTCAGACTGCCGGAGGACCACACCGTCGCCGGGCAGGTCGTCATCGTCACGCTCATCCAGCTCGGCGGCCTCGGGATCATGACGTTCGGCCTGTTCTTCCTGCTGCTGCTCGGCGGGCGGATGTCGATCTTCGGCCGCCAGCTCCTGCTCTCGTCGCTGGCGCTCGAGCCGTGGGAGGACTTCTGGCCGCTGCTGCGCACCGTGATGCTGGCCACCGGGGCCGTCGAAGGGCTGGGCGCGGCGTTGCTCGCCTGCGGGTGGTGGGGAGAGAAGGGGTGGGTTGCAGTGCCGTGGGGGATCTTCCACGCGGTCAGCGCGTTCTGCAACGCCGGCTTCGGCCTGCATGGCGCCTCGCTGATTCCCTGGCGGGGAAACCCCGTGATCAACCTCACCATCGGCGCCCTCGTCATCGTCGGCGGGATCGGCTTCCTGCCGGCGACCGAGGCCATCGAGAACTGGCGGCGCGGCCGCCGGCGGCCACTGTCGCTGCACACTCGCGTGGTGCTCGGCGTGACCGCGGGACTGCTGGTGATCGGCTGGTCGGGTTTCGCCGTGCTCGAGTGGCGGACGACGCTCGCCGGGCTGCCGGCGGGCGAGAAGGCGCTCGCCATCTGGCTGCAGGGGATCGTCCCGCGAACCGCCGGCTTCGCGTCGTTGGACTTCGGAGCGATGGCGCCGGCCACGCTGTTGTTCGTGATGGCGCTGATGTTCATCGGCGCCTCGCCGGGCTCGACCGGCGGCGGCGTCAAGACCACCACGGTCGGGGTGCTGGTCGCCGTCCTGATCGCGAAGGTGCGCTCGCGCAGGCAGGTCTCGTTGTTCCGCCGCGGCATCGGCGAGGGCAGCATCTCCGGCGCGATCGTGGTGCTGCTGCTGTCGCTCATCGTGGTCATCGGTGGGTTCGCGCTGATAGCCCTCGCCGAGCACGGCGCGGCCGGGGGCGCCGGTCCGGCGACCCCGTTCCTCGCCGAGGCGTTCGACGTGGTCTCGGCATTCGGCACGGTGGGGCTGTCGACCGGGATCACACCGAAGCTCGAGGACAGTTCGTGGCTGGTACTGACGCTGGTCATGTTCGTCGGCCGGGTCGGTCCGCTGACGCTCGGGCTGGCGCTGATCGGGAGGCAGCCCCGCAGCGAGGCGAGGTACGCCGACGAGGAGCTGCTGATAGGCTAGGAGCCGGTCGGGAAGACGAGGAGGAGCCATGGCTCGCGAGCTCGCCGCACCTGAACTTCGCTGGCAGTGCCCGGACGGGTGGATCCCGGCCTCGTCGACTGCCGACATCACCCCGTCGAAGGGGATCATCGGGCAGGCGCGCGCCGTGCGCGCGCTCGAGTTCGGGCTGGCGATCGAGTCGCTGGGGTTCAACGTCTTCGTCACCGGGCTCACCGGCACCGGCCGGATGACCGCCATCGAGCTGCACCTGCGGCCGCTGGCGGCGCGCGGCGCCGCTCCGGACGATCTGCTCTACGTGCACAACTTCGTCCGCCCGGAGCACCCGCGCCTGCTGCGTCTGGCAGCGGGCCGCGGCGGCGTGCTCAAGGAGCGGATGGAGCGGCTGCTGCGCGAGCTGGCACAGAGCCTGCCGGGGTTGTTCGGGGACGACGAGTTCCAGCAGCGGCTCGAGCTGGCGCTCGAGGACCTCAAGTCGAAGCAACAGGACCTTCTGCGCTCGTTCGAGAAGCGCGTTCGCGAGGCCGGGTTCACGCTGGTGCAGGTGCAGGTCGGATCGGTGACGCGGCCGGAGATCCTGCCGCTGGTCGAGGAGCGGCCGATCACCCTCGACAAGCTGCAGAGCATGGCCGCGGAGGGCAAGTTCCCCGCCGAGCAGCTCGCCCGGATCGAGGACCAGCACGGCAAGCTCTCCGAGGAGCTGCAGCGCGTCTTCCACGAGATGATGGAGCTGCGCGAGCAGATGATGGCCCGCGCCGACGAGCTGCGGCGGGGCAGCGTCGAGCCGCTGCTGGCGCGGGCGATGCAGGAGATCGCCCAGGAGGTCGGCGACGAACGCGTCGCCAGCTTCCTCGCCGACGTGAAGAGCGACGTGCTCCAGCACCTCGACGAGATCGGCAGCCAGGTGCGCGAGGGCGACGACAGCGACCCGCTGCTGCGCTATCGCGTCAATGTCGTGGTCGACAACAAGGAGACCAAGGGCCGGCCGGTCGTGATCGAGACCGAGCCGAGCTTCGCCAACCTGTTCGGCACCATCGAGGCGCGGGTCGCCAAGGACTGGCAGGCCACCTCGGACCACACGCGGATCCGCGCCGGGTCGCTGCTGCGCGCCAGCGGCGGGTTCCTGGTCGTCAACGCGTTCGACGTCGTCTCCGAGACCGGCGTGTGGCCCGCGCTCAAGCGGGCCCTGCGTTATCGGCGAGTGTTCATCCATCCGCGCGACGTCCTCTTTGCGCTTTCCGGCCAGGCTCTCAAGCCAGAGCCCGTCGAGCTCGACGTCAAGGTGATGATGGTCGGCGACCGCGCCCTCTACGACATGCTCCACGAGCTCGACGAGGAGTTCCGCAAGATCTTCAAGGTGCTCGCGGACTTCGACAGCGAGATGCCGAACGGAGAGCAGCCGGTGGCCGACTTCCTGGCGCTGATGGCCAAGATCGTGCGCGACGAGAAGCTGCCGCACCTCGACCGCGGCGGCATGCGCGCGCTGGTCGAGGAGGGCGTTCGCCTGGCCCACAACCGCGGTCGGCTGTCGGCGCGTTTCTCCGACGTCGCCGACATCCTGCGCGAGTCGGCGTTCCTCGCCCGGCAGGAGAACCGGAAGGTGATCGGCACCGCCGAGATTCGCGCTGCGGTGCGGGCGCGGCGCGACCGCCATTGCCTGCCCGAGGAGAAGCTCTCCTCGTACATGCTGGACGACGTACTGCACGTCGCCACCGATGGAGCGACGGTCGGCCAGGTCAACGGCCTCGCGGTATACGACCTCGGCTACCACTCGTTCGGTTTGCCGGGGCGCGTCACCGCCCGGGTCGCGGTGGGCCGCCAGGGGGTGATCAACATCGAGCGCGAAGCACACATGTCGGGCCGCACCCACGACAAGGGGGTACTGATCCTCGGCGGCTACCTGCGCGGGACGTTCGCGCTCGAGCAGCCGCTGTCGATGACCGCATCGATCGCCTTCGAGCAGTCGTACTCGGGGATCGAGGGCGACAGTGCGTCGTCGACCGAGGTGTACGCGATCCTGTCGGCGCTCTCGGAAGTGCCGATCCGTCAGGACCTGGCGGTAACGGGGTCGGTCGACCAGATCGGGCGCATCCAGGCCATCGGTGGCGCCAACGAGAAGATCGAGGGGTTCTTCTCGCTCTGCCGGCAGCGCGGGCTGTCTGGCAGCCAGGGCGTCGTCATCCCGGCGAGCAACGTCGCCGACCTGCAGCTCGATTCGGAGGTCGTCACCGCGGTTGCGGAGGGGAAGTTCCACATTTTCCCGATCGCCAGCGTCGCCGAGGGGATCGAGCTGCTCACCGGCGTGCCCGCCGGCGCACGCGGAGCCGACGGCGCCTACCCACCGGACAGCATCCTCGGCAGGAGCGCCCACCGCCTGGCCGAGATGGCGGAGCAGCTCCGCCGTTACAAGGCGGGGTAAGCCCCGCGGAGGCCACCATGACCAAGCACGTCCTCGCTGTCGTCTGTCTGCTCCTCGCCGGTGCCTTCGTGCCGGCCGATGAGGGCGCCGAGGCGGTGAAGCCTCCGGCGGCGCCGCGCCGGCCGGTGGTCGACGAGTACTGGGGTGTCAAGGTCACCGACGACTACCGCTGGCTCGAGGACTGGTCCGACCCGGCGGTGCGGGCGTGGAGCGACGCGGAGAACCAGGCGGCGCGCGCCGTGCTCGACGGTCTGCCGGGACGGGCGGCGATCCACACTCGCGTCGAGACGCTGGTGAAAGGCGTTTCGGAGTCCTACGGCGGGTTGGTCAAGCGCAGCGGCGTGCTGTTCGCGGTCAGGCACGACCCGGCCCGGCAGCAGCCGCAGATCGTCACCCTCGCGAACCCGGATGACCCCGGCTCGGCCCGGGTGATCGTCGACCCCAACGCGCTCGACGCGGAGGGGCACACCAGCTTCGACTTCTTCGAGCCGTCGCGCGACGGCAGGCTGCTCGCGGTGTCGCTGTCCCGGGGAGGCTCCGAGAGCGGCGACGTGCACGTGTTCGAGGTCGCGACCGGCAAGCAGGTGTTCGAGATCATTCCCCGGGTCAACGGCGGCACGGCCGGCGGCAGCGTGGCGTGGAGCGCGGACGGCAGCGGCCTCTTCTACACCCGCTACCCGCGCGCCGGCGAGCGGCCGCCCGCCGACAGCGATTTCTATCAGCAGGTCTTCTACCACGCGTTGGGCACGCCGACGGAGAAGGACGTCTACTGCATCGGCAAAGAGCTGCCGCGGATCGCCGAGATCCGCCTCGAGGCCAGCGGCGACGGCGCGCTCGTCCTCGCACAGGTCGAGAACGGCGACGGCGGCGACTTCGCCTTCTTCCTGCGGCAGCCCGGCGGCGCCTGGGCACAGGTGGCGGGGTTCGGCTCCGAGATCGTCGGCGCCACGTTCGCGCCCGACTCGTCGCTGCTCCTGCTCTCGCACCGCGGCGCGGCGCGCGGCACGGTGCTGCGCCTGCCGCCCGGGGAGACCAAGCTGGCGAGCGCCACGGTCATCGTGCCGGAGGGTGACGGCGCCATCCAGGATGTCGTCGCGGCCGCCTCGGTGGTCTACGTGGTCGAGATCGTGGGCGGGCCGTCACGCGTCCGCGCGATCGACCTGGACGGGACCGCCAAGGGGACGGTACCGCTGCCCGAGGCGGCGTCAGTGTGGCAGATCGTGCGCGACAAGGGCGATGCGGTGCTGCTCAACGTCGAGAGCTACGTGCAGCCGACGGCGTGGTACCGCTGGGCCCCGGGCGCCGCGGCGTTGACCCGCACGGCCCTGTTCAAGACGTCGCTGGCCGACTACTCCGATTGCGAGGTGCTCCGCGAGACGGCCACCTCGAAGGACGGGACGAAGGTACCGCTGACCGTCATCCGGCGCAAAGGGACGAAGCTCGACGGCACGAACCCGACGCTGCTCAGCGGCTACGGCGGCTTCAACATCGCCACCCGCCCGTCGTTCTCCGAGCACCCGCAAGGCGTGGCTCGAGCAGGGCGGCGTGGTGGCGATCGCCAACCTGCGCGGCGGCAGCGAGTTCGGCGAGACGTGGCACGAGGCCGGGACGGCTCGCGCGGAAGCAGAACGTCTTCGACGATTTCATCGCCTGCGCCCGCTTCCTGATCGCCGCCGGCTACACGATGCCGAAGACGCTGGCGATCGAGGGCGGCTCCAACGGCGGCCTGCTGATGGGCGCGGCGCTCACCCAGGCGCCCGAGCTGTTCCGCGCCGTCGTCACCCACGTCGGCATCTACGACATGCTGCGCGTCGAGCTCACCGCCAACGGGACGTTCAACGTCACCGAGTACGGCACGGTCAAGGACAAGGCGCAGTTCGCGGCGCTGTACGCTTACTCGCCGTACCACCACGTCGTCGCCGGGACGAAGTACCCGGCGGTGCTGTTCCTCACCGGCGCCAACGACCCGCGCGTCGACCCGATGAACTCCCGCAAGATGGTCGCCCGGCTGCAGGCGGCGTCGACCTCCGGGCTGCCGGTGCTGCTGCGGACCAGCGGCACCACCGGCCACGGCGGCGGTACTCCGCTGTCGGAGCGCATCGTCCAGCTCACCGACGTCTATGCGTTCCTGTTCGACCAGCTCGGGGTTCGCTACGCGCCGCCGGGCAGAGCCGAGTAGCCGCCGGGCGTGCGGCGCCGATCCGGGCATGTCGGCACCGGCGGCCCCGCATACGGCGGATTGCCCCGCAGGAGCTCTGCGCCCGGAATTCGACCGACAGCCGATCGCCGAAAACCGCCGTGCTAGCCTGAACTGTTCGAGTCCTGGCGTGCGTCGCCAGTACAGCACCGCGGTGGCGACCTGCCAACACGCCGAGAAACGGGGGCGGTGATGGTACGACGGGGTCCGCGAGAGCCAATGCCGGCTCGTCCCAAGGACGCTGCATCCCGTGACCGGGCACCCGGGGGGGCGCCCACAGCCGCCGAGCTGTTCCAGGACATCGTCGAGTACCTGCCCGATGCGACCTTCGTCGTCGACGCCGAGCAGAGGATCATCGCGTGGAACCAGGCACTGGCGGCAATGACCGGTCACGGTAAGGCCGAGATGCTCGGCCGCGGCGATCAAGCGTATGCGACCGCGTTCCACGGTCACCGCAGCCCGATGCTGGTCGACCTGATCGCCGAACATCACCCGGAGGACGAAAGGCACTACACCTACGTCGAACGACAGGGCGAGACCGTGATCGCCGAGGCGTACGTCCCTCAGCTCTTCGGCGGTCGGGGCGCCTACATCCGGGGCATGGCAAGCCCGCTGCGCGATCGGCAGGGCAACGTATACGGCGCCATCGAGAACATTCGCGACATCACGGAACGCCGGCACGCCGAGATGGCGCTCGGCGACAGCGAGACGAAGGCTCGACTGCTGGCCGACAACATTGCCGAGCTGGTCGCCATGATCGGACTCGACGGCCGCCTCAGCTACGCGTCGCCCTCGTTCAGGCGATCGCTGGGTTGGGAGCCTGGCGAGATCGTGGGCATGCGGCAGGCCGAGCTCTTCCACCCCGATGACATCAGGGAGGCGGCAGCAAGCCTGCTTGGCTTGCCGGCGGGTGGCCATTTCGTCCGGGAGTACCGGGTCCGGCGCAAGGACGGGAGCTACGTCTGGTTCGAGGCCGTGACGCAGCTCCTCCGCGATCCCGAGGGGCGACCCAACTGCTATCTCGTGAGCGCTCGCGACATCGGCCTGCGCAGGGACGCCGAGTTGGCGCTGCGCGAGAGTGAGGCGAGGTTCCGCACCCTGTTCGAGAGCAGCCCCAACGGGGTCTTCCTGACCGACCCCGACTCCCAGGAGATCGTCGACTGTAACCACATCGCCTGCGCGATGAACGGCTACGCTCGCGAGGAGCTCGTCGGGAAGAGCATCAACGTGTTGCACCCGGAAGAGGTTGCTCGGGCGATGGCAGGAGGACTCGAGGGCGCGCGCTCGTTCGTCGAGGAGCTCGGGACAGAAGGGCGTGATGACGGTGGAGACGGTGCACCGGCGCAAGGACGGCTCGCTGTTTCCGCTCGAGAGCTCGATGTGCCTGCTGACTCTCGGCGGCCGCGTGCTGATCATGGGTATCGACCGCGACATCACCGAGCGCAAGCGCGCCGAGGACGAGCTCAAGCTGCACCGCGACCACCTCGAGGAGCTCGTCGCGGCGCGGACGGCCGAGCTCGGGTGGCCAGAGGAGCGGGCGGAGGCGGCCGACCGGGTGAAGTCGGCCTTCCTCGCAACAATGTCCCACGAGCTGCGCACGCCGCTCAACTCGATCATCGGCTTCACCGGCAACTCCTGCTGCAGGGCCTCGCCGGCCCGCTCAACGACGAGCAGCGCAAGCAGATGGGCATGGTCAGACGCAGCGCCGGGCCACCTGCTCGCGCTGATCAACGACGTTCTCGACCTCTCCAAGATCGAGGCGGGCCAGCTGCAGGTCGACGCTGCGGCACGTTCGACCTGAGGACGTCGATGACGAGCGGTCGGTGATGGCCATGCTCGCCGCTCGCCGACAGCAAGGGGCTCACGCTGTCGCTGGAGCATCGATCCCGGCGTGGGGACGATCACCAGCGACCGCCGGCGGGTCGAGCAGGTCCTGCTCAACCTCCTCTCCAACGCCGTCAAGTTCACCGACTTCGGGGGGCAGTCACCGTCGAGTGCGCGGTGCAGGGAGACTTCGTCGTCACCCGCGTGCGGGACAGCGGCATCGGCATCAAGCCGGAGGATCTCGAGCTACTGTTCAGGCCGTTCCAGCAGCTCGACAGCGGGCTGGCGCGGGTCTACGAGGGGACCGGGCTCGGCCTGTCGATCTGCAAACGCATCATCGAGATGCTCGGCGGAGAGATCTCGGTCAAGAGCGAGCTGGGACAGGGCAGCACGTTCTCCTTCTCGCTGCCTGCTCGGATCGGGGGTCGGAAGTGAAGACGCGCGTGCTCGTCATCGAGGACAACGACCAGAACCTGTATCTGGTGACCTTTCTGCTCGAGAAGAACGGTGGTGAGGTCATCGCGGCCCGCGACGGGCGCAGTGGGATCGAGGCGGCCTCGCGGATCAGGCCGGACCTGATCCTGCTGGACATCCAGCTTCCGGTGATCGATGGCTACGCCGTCGCGCGGGCGATCCGAACCAACCCCGAGCTGGCGACGATCCCGATCGTCGCCGTGACCTCCTTTGCCATGGTAGGAGACCGCGATCGCTGCCTCCAGGCCGGCTGCACCGACTACATCGAGAAGCCGATCGACCCCGACCGGTTCATCCAGCAGATCGCCGCGCACCTGCCGCCGGGTGCGCTGGCGGCCGATGCCTAAGAACTCTCCACGGCGGCAGTCGAGCTGCCGCTGGGCGAGGCGGCAAAGCAGGCGTAGAGTGGAACGAGGGAGATGCGGTGAGCAGAGTACTCGTCGTCGACGACAACGCTGATAACCGCTACTTTCTGCGGATGCTGCTCACGGGCTTGGGCCACGATGTCGCGCTCGCCGCAAACGGCGCCGAGGCGCTGGCGCAGGCGCGGACGACGCCGCCCGACCTGGTGGTCTCCGACATCCTGATGCCACAGATGGACGGCTTCGCCCTGTGCCGGGCGTGGAAGGCCGACGCCCGACTCAAGTCGGTCCCCTTCATGTTCTACACCGCAACCTACACCGAGCCCAAGGACGAGGCGTTCGCGCTCTCTCTCGGCGCCGACCGCTTCGTGGTGAAGCCGCAGGAGCCCATGGCACTCGGCGAGACGATCGTGGAGCTGCTGGAAAGGGGTCGAACCGGCGGCCATGCGGGAGCCGCCTCCGAGTTCGAGTTCGTGAAGCAGCACCGCGACGCGGTCATCCGCAAGCTCGAGGACAAGATGGTGGAGCTCGAGGCCGCTAACGCCGCCCTCCGCCGGGATGTCGCCGAGCGGCTGCGGGCGGAGGAGGCGCTGCGCGCCAGCGAGGAGCGCTACCGAAGCCTCTTCGAGCAATCCCCGGTCGGCATCTACCGGACGACGCCCGAGGGAGCGATTCTGCTGGCGAACCCGGCGTTGGTCTCGATGCTCGGCTACGCCAGCACGGAAGAGCTGCAGGGTCTGGATCTCGAAGCGACAGGCTTCGGCGCCGACACGCCTCGGACACGGTTCAAGGAGACGCTGGCACGCGACGGCCAGATCAGCGGCTTCCAGTCGCGGTGGGTGCGGAAAGACGGCAGGCAGCTCGTAGTTCGTGAGACTGCCCACGCCGTCTGCGGGGAGGACGGGCGCGTCCTGCACTACGAGGGCGCCGTCGAGGACGTCAGCGAGCGCGCCAAAGCCGAGGAGGCCCTGCGGCGCCTGGCTGCGGCGGTCGACCAGGCCGCCGAGGCGGTCGTGGTGACCGACAGCGAAGGCACCATCCAGTACGTCAATCCCGCCTTCGAGCAGATCACCGGCTACACCCACGCCGAGGCGCTCGGGCAGAACCCGCGGATCCTCAAGAGCGGAAAGCAGGATGACACCTTCTACCGTGCGCTCTGGGCGACGATCCTCGATCGCCGGGTGTGGTCGGGCCGCCTGATCAACCGGCGCAAGGACGGCTCACTATTCGAGGAGGAGGCGACGATCTCGCCGGTCGTCGACGAGGCAGGTGTCATCGTCAACTACGTTGCCGTCGGGCGCGATGTAACGGCGGAACAAGCTCTCAGACAGCAGCTCACTCATGCCCAGAAGTTGGAAGCAGTGGGTCGGCTGGCCGGCGGCATCGCCCACGACTTCAACAACGTCCTCCAGGCGGTGCTCAGCCAGATAGCCGTCCTCGGCCTCCGGCTGCGCGGCGTGCCGGGCGTTGGCAAGCCTATCGAGGAGCTGGACCAGTTGGTGCGGCGTGGCGCCGCGCTGACGCGGCAACTGCTGCTCTTCTCCCGTCGCGAGACTCCGGCCCGCGAGCCGGCGGACCTCAATGACCTGGTGCGCGGTGCTGCGACACTGGTGAAGCGGGTGGTTCGTGAGGACGTGACCATCGTCACCCGGCTCGCCGACACGCCGCTCCCCGTGATGGCGGACCAGGGGCAGTGCGATCAAGTGCTCATGAACCTCGTCGTCAACGCCTCGGACGCTATGCCGGAGGGCGGCACGCTGACCCTGCGGACCGGGGGCGACGAGGCGACCGTCTGGCTCTCGGTCGCAGACACCGGCTGTGGCATCCCCGACGCCGTTCGTGAGCACCTGTACGAGCCGTTCTTTACCACCAAACCGGTCGGAAAGGGGACCGGACTCGGGCTGTCCGTGGTGCATGGCATCGTGGCGGCGCACGGCGGCAGCGTGTCGGTGTCGAGCCGGGAAGGCGCGGGCACGACGTTCACGGTCTCGCTGCCACGCCTGCTCGACCCGCCGCCGCACTTCGAGCGCCCCGACGGCGTCGTCGTGATCCCGACCGGCCGCGGGGAGAGAGTGCTCTTGGTGGAGGACGAGGACGGGGCCCGGCAGAGTCTCCTCGAGATTCTCGGCTCACTCGGCTACGCCGTGACCGCGGCTGCCAGCGGGGAGGAGGCGAGCGCACTCCCGCCGTCGCCTCCGTTCGACCTCTTACTGAGCGATCTCGTGCTCCCCGGGATTGCCGGTCCGGACCTCGCCAACCACCTGCGCGAGCGCTGGCCGCGGCTGCGGGTCGTCCTGATGTCAGGGTACGCCGAGGAGGACACGCTGCACCGGCTGCGCCCGGAGATCAACGCGGAGTTCATGCAGAAACCGTTTCAGATTGCCGCTCTTGCCGAGTCGATCCGCCGTGCGCTGGCCAGAGACATCAACGAGGCCCCGCGCCGGTGAGGGTCGAGCGGGACGTCGGAGAGAGCGCGTCGGAGGGCGGGCGTGACGACGACGCTCCGTCCACAGTGATCCGCAGGGTTGTCGCTCGCGCAGTCGTGGCGCTGGTTGTGCTGTCAACGCTCTACGCGGGGCGGCAGGTGTGGCTGCCGGCCGCCCGCCGCGCGCGCGCGCTGCTGCCGCGGCCGGTTCGCTACTTCTCTCACGAGGCGGTGCGGCAGCCATTCGGCCCCGGCAGCGCACCATGGCCGATCCCCGGCGTGATCGAGGCGGAGGACTACGACCGCGCCACCGTGGCCGACCCGGCGTACGGCGACACGACGCCGGGCAGTCAAGCGCCGGCCGACCAGCGCTACCGCGACGACGACGTCGACATCGGCGTCGATCGCCTGCTCGGCCTCGCCGACCTCGCCTGGGTGGAGGCAGGCGAGTGGGTTGAGTACACCATCGCCGCCGCCGCACCGGGGAGTTTCTCCGTGACAGTCCGCCTGGCGACACCGCTCGCCGGCCGGCGCTTCCGTCTCGACCTCGACGGCCTCGATGCGACCGGTGACGTCGTCGTGCCGACGACCGGCTGCTGGGGCAGCGACCTCGCGGGCCATCACTGTTTCGGCGAGGTCGTGACGCCGCACTTCATCGTCGCCGCCGGCATCCACCGCGTGCGCTTCGTCGCGGTCACCGGCGGCTACACCGTCGACCGCTTCACCTTCTCGCGGGCAAGGTGACGAGCGCCCGTTCGGGCGGGGCCTGCGGGGCTTGACGGCGGCGGTCACGCGAAGCATGATGGCCGCATCCACGCCGCCTCCGGAAACGGAGGGCTCCATGCTGAACCGTCTGTCGACCCGAACGGCGCCGGTGCTGTGTCCGGCGCAGGCCTCGTATGCCCAACAACTGCTCGACCAGGCGCGGCGCGCGCTCCACTCGCGCGTCTGCGACCCGCGCACCGAGGAGGTGTACTCGGCGTGGATCCGGCGGTATCTCGAGTTCGCCGCGCCGGCGGACGCCGGCGACCTCGACGACCTCTCGTCCGGCTCCTTCCTGGCGCGGCTGACGCTTGCCGAGAACGTCAGCCCCACGGCGCTCAAACGGGCGCGCCGGGCGCTCGCGTTCCTCGAGATCGTCGTGCTCCGCCGGCCGGCGGAGCTGCCGAAGGCCACCTGCTGACGCAGCGTCGGCGGAACGGCCGCGAGGCCTGGCGCGCGGCCGGCCGGCAGGCGCGGAGCCGGCCGGCCGCGGGCGATGGCGGTATCATGTTTGCTCGCCCGCGCCGACAGGGGAGCGAGCGACACGAGGAGCACGATGCTGGAAGCGATCTCCGACCGGCTTCAAAAGGTCTTCAAGACCCTGCGCGGCGAGGGGCACCTCACTGAGCAGCACGTCGACGCCGCCTTGGCGGAGATCCGCCGCGCTCTGCTGGCGGCCGACGTGGCACTGCCGGTAGTCAAGGAGTTCACCACCCGGGTGCGCGAGCGCGCGGTCGGCGCGGAGGTGCTCGGCTCCCTGCGGCCGGCGCAGTTGGTCGTCAAGATCGTCCACGAGGAGATGACGCGGCTGCTCGGCGGCGAGCACCGACCGATCAAGCTGAAGGGGTTCCCGGCGCCGATCCTGCTGGTCGGTCTGCAAGGGACCGGCAAGACCTCGACGTGCGCCAAGCTCGGGGTGTTCATCAAGGCGAAGCTTGGCAAGCACGTGCTGCTGGTTCCCGCAGACACCGCGCGGCCTGCCGCCCGCGAGCAGCTCGAGCAGCTCGGCCGCCAGGCAGGCCTTCCCGTGCTCGACACGCGAGCGTGGCCGACCGCTCCCGAGATCGCGCGCGCCTCGCTGGTCGAGGCGCGCCGCAAGGGGTTCGAGGTGCTGGTGTTCGACACCGCCGGCCGGCTCCACGTCGACGAGCCGCTGATGCAGGAGCTGGCCGAGCTGCACGCGATCCTGCAGCCGAGCGAGGTGCTGCTGGTGGCGGACGCGATGACCGGCCAGGACGCCGTCAAGCAGGCGGGGGCGTTCGCGGCGCGGCTGCCGCTGACCGGCGTGATCCTTACCAAGCTCGACGGCGACGCCCGCGGCGGCGCGGCGCTGTCGGTGGTCTCGGTGAGCGGCCAACCGGTGCGCATGGCGGGCATCGGCGAGCGGCTCGAGGACCTCGAGGTGTTCCACCCCGATCGCATGGCCGCCCGCATCCTCGGCATGGGCGACGTCCTGACCCTGGTCGAGAAGGCACAGGAAACGATCGATCTTAAGCGTGCCGCCGAGCTCGAGAAGAAGGTCAGGAAGGAGGGGTTCGACCTCGAGGACCTGCGCGACCAGCTCAAGCAGATGCGCGGCGGCGGCTTCCTGTCGCAGATCGTCGACCTGCTTCCCGGCGCCAAGGCGCTCAAGGGCGTCGACGTCGACGACAAGCGTCTGCGCCGCTTCGAGGCGATCATCTGCTCGATGACGCCGCAGGAGCGCCGTCGGCCCGAGGTGATCAACGGCTCGCGGCGGCGCCGGATCGCCCGCGGCGCCGGCACCAGCGTCGAGGAGGTCAACCGGCTGCTCCGCCAGCACGCCGAGATGAAGCGGATGATGAAGCGCTTCGCCTCCGGCGGCGACCCCCGGCGGATCCTCCGTTCGCTCGGCATGTAGGCCCTTCTCAGGACGTTCTGATACAATGCTCAGCCCGCGGGAAACTGCGGCACTCGGGATTTTCGCGCAGCTCGGACGGGGCGGCGGGGAATCCCAGCACGGAAAGCGGAGGAAACTGACAGATGCTGAAGATTCGACTGCGGCGCATGGGCTCCAATCGACGCCCCGTCTACCGCGTGGTGGTCTCCGACGCCAGGAGCACGCCGTCGGCGGCGGTGCTGGAAGAGATCGGGTTCTACAACCCGCGCACCCAGCCGGCCGACGTGCGGATCGACCGCGAGCGGGTCGACTACTGGGTGAGCCGGGGAGCGCAGCTCTCCGAGACAGTGCGTACCCTGCTGGCGCAGAAGAAGTAACGCACGAGGGGCAACGCGCCCCGAGGGAGCATCCCGCCCGAGGAGGCTCACATGAAGCAGCTTGTTGAAGCCATCGCCAGAGCGCTCGTGGATCAGCCCGACCGTGTTCAGGTCAATGAGGTCGAGGGCGAGCAGACGACGGTCCTCGAGCTCCGCGTCGCGCAGGAGGATCTCGGCAAGGTGATCGGCAAGCAGGGCAAGACGGCGCGGGCGATGCGGACCCTGCTCGCGGCCGCCGGGATGAAGATCCGCAAACGCTTCGTCCTCGAGATCCTGGAATAGGGCGTGAGCGCCGCGCCGCCCGAGGTCCTCGCCGTCGGACGCATCCGACGTCCGCATGGGATACACGGCGAGGTCCTCGCCGACATCACCACCGACTTTCCCGAGCGCGTCGTCGCCGGCATCGAGATCGGGTTCGGCGCGGCCGCCCCCGAGCGCTGGCTGAAGATCGAGCGGGTCCGCCTGCACAAGGGCTGCTGGCTGTTCGTCTTTGCGGGCATCACCACTCGCGACGAGGTCGAGCCGTGGCGTGGGGTGTGGCTGTTCCTCCCTGCGCAGGAGCGCTCACAGTTGCCCCCACGCTTCTACTACGAGCATGAGCTGGTCGGGATGACCTGCACGCTTGCCGATGGCACGTCACTGGGCGAGGTCAGCGAGCTGACGACCGGCGCCGGCGCGGCTCTGCTCACGGTGCTGACGGGCAGCGGCGAGGTGCTCGTTCCGTTCACGTCGCCGATCGTCGTCCGAGTCGACCTGCCGGCGCGCACCGTCGTGCTCGACCCTCCGCGCGGTCTGTTTGACGGCGATGCGCTGTGACGTCCTGACGATCTTCCCGGGCGTCGTCGAGGCGTACGCCGCAGTCGGCGTCCTCGGCAAGGCGGGTGTGGCCGGCATCGTCGACGTGCGCGTCCACGATCTGCGGCAGTGGGCGATCAACCGCTACGGGCAGGTGGACGACGAGCCCTACGGTGGCGGTCCCGGGATGGTGCTGATGGCCCCGGTCGTGGTGCGGGCAGTGGGAGAGGTGAGCGCGCGCGATCCGCGTCCGGTCCACGTGGTGCTGCCGGATCCGCGCGGTCGCCGCTTCACCGACGCCGTCGCGCGTGAGCTGGCGACGCAGGAGCGGCTGCTCTTCGTGTGCGGCCGCTACGAGGGGTTCGACGAGAGGGCGCATGCCCTGCTCGCGGCCGACGAGATCTCGGTCGGCGACTACGTCCTGTCCGGCGGAGAGCTGGCGGCACTGGCGATCCTCGACGCCACGGCGCGGCACGTGCCGGGCGTGGTTGGCGATCCTGGCTCGGTGGCCGCCGACTCGTTCACCTCGGGGCTGCTCGACTTTCCGGTCTACACGCGGCCGCCGGAGTTCGCGGACCTCACGGTGCCCACGGTGCTCACCTCCGGCAACCACGCCGCGGTGGCGGCGTGGCGCCAGCGGGAGGCCGTCCGTCTCACACTGCGACGCCGTCCCGACCTGATCGTCGCGTCGTGGCCGTCACTATCGCCGGAGGCGCGCCGTGTCGTCGTCGACGTCGCGAGCGAGGACGGGATCCCGCTGCCCGAGCTCGAAGCCTGAGGCCGGTACCGGGTGCCCGATTTCCGTGTATAATCTCCGGTCCGTACTCACACGGGTGCGGGAGTTGTGCGCTGGAGGTAGGTCATGGACCTCAGAGAGATCGAGAAAGAGCAGTTGCGCGAGGGACTCCCGGCCTTCGGACCGGGTGACACGGTGAAGGTGCACGTGAAGGTCCGCGAGGGCGAGAAAGAGCGCATCCAGGTCTTCGAGGGCGTCGTCATCGGCCGCCGGGGCGGCGGCGTTCGCGAGAGCTTCACGGTCCGCAAGGTGTCGTACGGCATCGGCGTCGAGCGCATCTTCCCGGTTCACTCGCCGAGCATCGATCGCATCCAGGTGATCCGCCACGGCAAGGTGCGGCGCGCCAAGCTCTACTTCCTGCGCAGCCTCAAGGGCAAGGCGGCACGCCTCGAGGAGGAATACACCCGCAAGTGAGGGACGGCGCGCCCGACGGCGCCCTCGACGAAGCCCTCAGGCGGCGCTATGGCCTGGTGGCGGGGGTCGACGAGGTTGGCCGGGGGGCGCTGGCGGGGCCCGTCGTCGTCGCTGCCGTCGCCCTTCCCCCAGGCTGCTCGCTGCGGGGCATCGACGATTCCAAGCGTCTATCGCCGGCACACCGGTCGAGGTTGGCGCCGCAGATCCGCGACGGTGCGATCGCCTGGGCGCTGGCGCAGCGCGACGCTGCTGAGATCGACGGGTCGAACATCCTGAAGGCGACAGCGGCAGCGATGAGGGAAGCCATCGTGCATCTCCAACCCCCTCCGGAGTGTGTGGTCGTGGACGCGGTCAAGCTGGAAGGTCTCGGCATGAACGTGCTCGCCGAGGTGCGCGCGGACGAGCGGTACCTGTGTGTGGCGGCCGCGTCGATCGTCGCCAAGGTGGCGCGCGACGAGATGATGATCCAGCTCTCGCGGCGCTACCCCGGCTACGGGTGGGAGCGGAACAAGGGGTACGCGACCGCGAAGCACCTGGATGCGCTGCGCCGATTGGGGCCGTCGCCATTGCATCGGCGCAGCTTCGCACCAGTGCGTGTGTTAGCATAATCCGCGGGAAACGTGCGTCTGGAATGTCTACGTCGAAGCGAGATCAAATCCTCCAGGAGGCCGAGAAGCTCGCCTCGCGCGGGAAGCTCGACGCTGCGATCAAGGAGTACAAGCGCGCCATCGACCAGGCGCCCAACGACACCAACACGCTGAACCGCCTGGGTGACCTGCTCGTCAGGGCCAACCGTATCCCCGACGCCATCGACGTCTACCAACGCATCGCCGATCACTTCTCCGAGGACGGGTTCTTCCTCAAGGCGATCGCGATCTACAAGAAGATCAACCGCCTCGACCCGCAGCGGACCGAGACGTACGAGAAGCTCGCCGACCTCTACTTCAAGCAGGGGTTGGTGGTGGAAGGGCGACAGCAGCTCCTCACCCTCGCGGACTGGTTTCTCCGGTCGAAGCAGACATCAGAGGCAATCCGTGTCTTCCGCCGACTTGCCGAGCTCGAGCCGACCAACCTGCAGGCTCGCGCCAAGCTGGTCGACCTGCTGGTGCAGGCGGGCGAGGTCGACGGGCTGCCGTCGGAGATTGACCCGCTCGGCCGCGCGCTGCTCGGCCGCGGGATGCTCGACGAGGCGATCAAGCTCTACCACCGCGCGCTCGACCTCGGGCCGAAGGACAGCAACTTCGTCGCGCCATGCATCGACGCACTGGTCGCTGCCGGCCGCTTGGTGCCCGCGAAGGAGATGGCCGACACCGCTCTCAAGTCGGCGAGCGTCGGCCCCGACCTGGCACGCTCGGCAGCGAAGGCGTATGCCGAGACCGGCGACCTCAAGACCGCACGCGCCGTGCTCGAGAAGGCGCTCATCACTGCAGGGGAGCGAACCGACATCGTCCAGCTTTTCGCCGACGTCCTCCTGCGCACCGGCGAGGCAACCGAGGCCAAGGAGCGGGTGCTCCCGGTCGTGGATCGTCTGCTCGCCGCGGGCGACACGCTGCGCGCCAGCAGCCTGGTCAAGCGGCTGCTGCGCTCCACCCCGGGCGACATCGACGTCCTCGAGCGCGCGCTCAGGGTGTTCGACCGCCGCGACGACCCCGACATGGTTCTCACCATGGAGGCGGCCCTCGCGGACGCCTACTTCCGTGCGCAGAAGCACGATGCTGCGGTGAAGCTCTACCGCGAGCTGTTGCGCAACGATCCACAGAATCGGCTGTTCGCACAACGACTTGAGGCGCTCGGCGAGTCGCCGGAGCCGGCGCGGCAGGCGCCGCCAGCGCCGTCGGCGTCGCGGCCGGCGTTCAGGCCCGCTCCCGCACCCGCGAAGCCGGCCCCACTCCCGCCGGCGGCTCAGGACGAGGTCGAGGTTGAGTTCGTCGATGTCGACCTTCCGTTCGAAAGCCCGGGCGACGGCGGCGGCAGCGGCGCTCCGCTGCTCGAGACCGGCTCGGGGGCGGGCGCTGAGGAGGCCGGCGAAGCGCCGATCCCGTCGCACTACGGCGCACCGCCAATTGCCACGCCGGCCGGGATGGTCATTCCCGAGCTGACGCCGGCCCCGTACTTCGACCTGCCGCCGGAGGGAGAAATCCAGGCGCCGACGGGACCGGTCACCGACGACGTCGCCGCGCCGGCGGCGCCTGCGCCAGCGACCGAGCCAAGTTCGCAGGTCACCAACGCCGAGGAGCTTTACACCGAGGCCGTGGTCTTCGCCAAGTATGGGTTGGCCGAGAAAGCGGTGTCGCACATTCACCGGCTGCTCGCCCTCGACCCGACGCACGCCGGCGGCCGCGATCTGTTGCACTCGCTCGGAGGCGAAATCGTCGAGGTCGACTTCGGCGCCCTGCCGGCTGCGCCGGTCCCGGCGACGGCTCCGGGTGCGGCTCCTACACCTGCCCCAGCGGGCTCGGCCGCGGCGCCGACCGTCGAGGCGCCCGTTGAGCTCCCCTCGCGGCATCTCCCGCCACCGGTATCGCGGCGCGGCCGGGTCAAGCTCGAGGAGCTGGAGACGATCCTCGGCCTCGGGCCGGCGGCGCCGCGGACGAGCGCCGAGGAGGCGTCGGCGAAGCGTTTCGAGCCGCCGGCGATCTCGTTCGAGCCGCTCTCTCTCGCGCAGCTCAGCTTGATGCCGACGAGACCGATCCCGATCGTGCCGCCGGCACCACCGGTGGAGCTTTGGGGTGGGGCCGAGCCGGCGGCGCCCGCGGCCCCGCTGCAGGCAGATGAGCCGCCCATGCACCCACCTGTGGTCGAGCCGGCGACTCCGGCTGCCCTCGTCGAGGAGGAGGTCGAGACGCTCGACGAGCCGGTCGAGCTGGTCGAGGTCGGCGACATCCTTGCCGGCCCGGGCGAGGACCAGCTACGCGAGATCGACTTCTTCATCGAGCAGGGGCTGCTGCAGGATGCCGCCGGGCAGCTCCGCAAGCTCCGCGACGCCGCTGGAGGCGATCACCCCGAGATCAAGTCGCGCCAGGCGTTGCTCAAGGCGCGGGGCTGGGAGGAGGAGCGTGAGGCGGCGCCCGTCGAGGCCTCGGCCGAGGAGTTGTTCAGCGAGGAGGACCGTTTCTTCGACTTGGCGGCCGAGCTCGAGCGCGAGCTGGCCGACGAGGAGATCGTCGCCGAGGCCACCGGCCTCAACGCCCCGGGCGAGGTATCGATCGAGGAGCTGTTCAAGGAGTTTCAGAAGGGCGTCGCCGAGCAGCTCCGCGAGGAAGACTACGACACCCACTTCAACCTGGGGATCGCCTACCGCGAGATGGGGCTTCTCGACGAGGCGATCCGCGAATTCCAGCTTGCGGCCAAATCGCCCGAGCTCGGCGTCGAGGCGACCAGCATGATCGGCGCCTGCTACCTCGAGCACGGTTTGCCGGAACAGGCCGCCGAGTGGTACGCGCGAGCGATCGCCTTGCCGGGTCTGTCGCCCGAGGTGCAGGTTGGCCTGCGCTACGAGCTCGGTCGCGCGCACGAGGCCAACGGCAACCTCGCCGCCGCGCTCTCCAGCTTCACGGAGGTGCTCGCCGGCAACCCGACGTTCCGCGACGTCGTCTCCCGCGTTGCCAAGCTGAAAGCGAACTGACTTTCTCCAGCGGCGTCATGCCGCTGGAGAAAGTCATCCCGAGGAGCGCCGAGTCTGCGGCGCGACGAGGGATCCCGTGGCGCATGGAGTGCCGAGATCTTGCGGCGTCATGCGGCTGGAGAAAGTCATCCCGAGGAGCGCCGAGTCTGCGGCGCGACGAGGGATCCCGTGGCGCATGGAGTGCCGTGGTTTTGCGGCGTCATGCCGCTGGAGAAAGTCATCCCGAGGAGCGCCGAGTCTGCGGCGCGACGAGGGATCGCGTGGCGCATGGAGTGCCGAGGTCTTGCGGCGTCATGCCGCTGGAGAAAGTCATCCCGAGGAGCGTCGAGTCTGCGGCGCGACGAGGGATCTCGGAGCGCAGGCATCGCCAAGGCGCAACGGCAACGCCACTGCGGGGGTCGGCCTGAGCCAGCCGCCGCTGGCGGCATCGGGAGGGCTTCGCTCCACGACCGGAACGCCGACCTGCGGCGGTCACCGGGGCGTGGACGGTGCGCTAGCGTGCGCCGGTTGCTTGAGGCACGGCGACCATCTCGAGCACCTCGGCGACGAGTCTCTCGATGCCGACTGCGGCCTCGGCAATCCAGCCGGCGACCATATAGGCGGGGGTGGTCACCAGGTGGTGCTCGCGGTCGACCACCGTCGCGTCCGGCCCACACGTGGTATGGCGTGCACCCAGGCTCTCCAGCGCCGAGGCGGTCGCGCTATCGGTGCCGATGGTGAGCCGGGGCTGCTCGGAACCGAGCAGCTTGGCGAGGATCGCCGGAGCGATGCACGCGGCCCCGACCGGCTTCCCGGCGGCGTGGACGCCACGGATGACGCGGGCGACCTCGGGGTGGACGGTGCAGGCCGTTCCCTTGATCGCAAAGTCGCAGAGGTTCTTTGCGGCCCCGAAGCCACCAGGGATGATCAGGGCATCCAGCTCGGCGGGATCGATGGTGGCGATGTCACGGATGCGGCCACGGGCGATGCGTGCCGACTCGACCAGAACGTTGCGCGCCTCGTCCGTCGCCTCGCCGGTGAGGTGGTTGATCACGTGGAGCTGCTTCACGTCAGGCGCCATGCAGAGGACGTGCGCTCCAGCGCGGTCCAGCGCCAGCAGCGTGATCACCGCCTCGTGGATCTCGGCGCCATCGAAGACGCCACACCCCGCCAGGATGACGCCGACCCTTGGATGAGCCATCGCTCGACCCCTCCTCTCGCTGCCATCGTAGCCGGGAGGCGGTTCAATGTTCAAAGTCCAGGGTTCAACGTCGAACGACGGCGGGAACGGAATGTCAGCTTCGAACCCAGAACCTGGACCTCCGGGAACGGCAGCTCAGGGTGCCCCGGCAGCTACGAGAATCGGCATCCCCTTGCGCATCAGGTGGTGCACGCGCCGGGCGTCCTGGTTGGCGACCGCGAGCATGACTGCCGGCCGGTGGCTACGGCCCACGCCGCGCAGCCGCTCCCATCCGTCGGTGACCGCGGCCCAATAGCGCTGGAGAAAACCGGTCGGCGGCAGTTGGTCGGTGATCCACAGATCCCAGCCGTTCTCGAGTCGGGTCCGGTACGAAGACGGGGCCTCGGGCACGGGAGTGGGCGTGGGCGCCGGACCGCGGGTCCCGACCGGAGCCGGGGCGCTCTGGGTGTCCTCCTCCTCGTCCGGGTTCGAGTAGGGGCGGAGGGTCGCCGGCGAGATCACCTCCCGGTCGGTGTCGCCAGGACCTTCGGCGACGGACCAAATCCCCGGCACCGGAGGGAGCGTTGGCGAAGAACCACCGAAGAACGGCTGCTGCGACACCGTCTCGATGCCAGAGAGCTGGATGGAGTCGAGCACCACGCCGCGGGCCCTGACCTCAAACACCCGGCGGGGCGGGTCGAGGACCAGGTAGAGCGCGGGCTGTCTGGCCAGCATCGCCTCGAGCTCGCCGGTCGCCACGCGCGCCGGGTCGAGCGGTGCATCACCGCCGAGAGCCACCGCCGCGGCGAGGCTAGTACAGAAAGACGCGAGTGCCGATACGCGCATTGTGGTAGATGAAGTCCAGGTCGTGGTCGCCGAGGCGGATGCAGCCGTGGGTCACCCGGCGGCCGAGGAGCGACGGGAACAGGGTGCCGTGGATGATGTAGCCCTGGCCCATGTAGAGAGCGTAGTCGCCTAGCGAGAACCCGTCGAAGCGCTCATTCGGATCGGTCGGCGGCAACTGACCCTCCTCGATGAACGCCCAGTCGGGCTTGGCCCACACCGGGTTCTTGACCTTGCGCTCGATCACACGCTCTCCGAGGGGCGTGTCGAACACCCAGGTGTGGCCGTTGCGGGGGTCCTTGAGGACGATGCCGGTTCCCGTCGAGCACACCGCCGAACGCAGCAGCTCTCCGTCGCGGACCAACTGCAGGCGGTTGCGGTAGGAGTCGACGACGATGTACGAGCCGCTCGGTCGCAGGCCCTCTATCGTCTCGGCGGCGTGCACCGCGCGCTTGCGCAGGCGTGCCTGGTCGCCATCGTCCTCGCCAGTCTGAACCGGGGCGATAAACGGGCTGGTCGACAGAGGCCGGCCGACTCGGGCGAGCAGGGCGGTCGACCCGGCGCCAAGGATCACCAGCACGCCGACAAGCGCCAGCGCCAGGGCCCCCCACGGGACCGGCGGAGGCGGTGGCGGCGGAGGCTCCGCCTTGAGGATGCTCAGCTCGGTGCTCATACGGTTCCGACGATCAACACCAGCGTACCGACCGGCGTTCGCTCGAAGAGCCAGTCCATGTCCCGGTTGGTCAGGGCGACGCAGCCGTCGGTCCAGTCGCGGCCTGCTCCTCCCTCACCGTGGATCTCGATCAGGCCGCCGATCGCGGCTCTCCGCGGGATTGTACCGGTCCGCTTGCCATCGGCATAGCGCTCGCGGTCCTCGTCGTTCGGGTAGTCGATCAGCAAGGCCTTGTAGTAATTGGTCCTGCGCCCCTGCTTTCGCTCGACGACCCGGTAGGTCCCCTCGGGGGTGGCGTGATCGCCCGCGTGCGCCTTCCGTTGCAGGCCGTTAGCCCCCAGCTCCGCGCTGAATGTCGCCGTGGCCACGCCACGTTCGTAGACGACCAGGTGACGTCGCAGCTTGTCGACCACGATGACGGTGCGCTCGAAGAGCCTCGACTCGAGCACCGCGCTCTGCGACCACGCCCGCCATTGGCGGAGCAGGCCAGCGTCCTGGAACCGGGAGTGCACGGCGCGCCAGGCGCCGTGGACCACCTGGGCCATCTCCTGAGCCACCTCGAGCTTGTCGGCCGCGGGACCGTACTGCCCGCCGGCGGCGAGCCGAGGCGCTGTCCTCGCCGCAGCGATCGCTCGCTGCATCGCGGCAGCTTCGCGCCGGCCCATACCCGCTTCCCGGATCTCGGCGCTGGCCCGTTTGATGTGGGCGTCGACGGCCGGGTATAGAGCCTCGTATCGCTGGCGCGCGGCACTTCGCTGCGTGCGAACCGCACGGACGACGTCCCGAGCCGCTATCACCGTGCGCAGCCATGCCGCCTGGGCGCGGCCGTCCTGGCCGGAGTTGGCGATCTCGCCGGCGGTCGCCGTCTCCGCGTCGGCGGCGAGGCGCTCGAGGTAACGCGCCTGCTGCGGTGCGCTGGGCCGGGCGAGACGGACGGCGTTTCGCACGGCGCGGCGGGCCCCGTCGACGTCCGGTGCGGGCTGCTTGGCGCAGCCGGAAAGCCAGCCCGTCGCCGCGATAAGAGCGGCGCAAAGCAAAGGCCGGCGGTGTCTAGCCGCCGGCCCGAGCTCCACAACGAACTGCCAGTTCAGCACTTGATCTTGGTCTTGGCGTTGGCGATCTCGGTCGCCATCGCATCGACCTGGCCCTTGAGGGTGTCAGCCTGAGCCTTGGCGCCGAAGAAGTCCTCACGACCGAACGCGCCCTCGATCTCGGTGACCTGAGCCGCGTAGCCGTCCAGGTTGCCCTTCATCATCTCAACGTCCTTCTTGAGATCCTTGGGCTTCCGGCGGCACTTCTCGAGGGTGGCCATGGCTTCCTTCACGCCGTCGATTGCCGACTTGGCGGCGTCGATGGCGGCGCGCGCCTCGTTCTTCGCCTTCTCCTTGCCAGCGACAGCAGCGTCCTTGGCGGCGTTGGCAGCATTCTGCGCCTCGGCGGTGAGCTGCTTCCCCTTGGTGTAGGAGCGGAACAGCGCGAACTTGGCGTTCTGCGCCTCGAGCTCGGCGTTGACCGCGTTCATCGCCTGCTGCGCCTTGTCCCAAGCATCCGCAGCGTACTTCGGAGCCTCGGCCTGTTCGGCAGCCGCGAGGGCGGCCTTGGCGCCGTCGATCTCCTGTTGCGGCGGCTTGGCGCAGCCGACGACCAGAACGGCCGCGACCAGCAGAACTGCACCCACAAAGACTAGATTCTTCCGCATCGTAACTCTCCTTTCCTCCTGTATGAGGTGGCATCTCCAGATGCCGTAGTGAAGTCTAACTGCCTTGTGACGTTCCTCGAAAATTGCTAGAACTCCTCCAGGGAGATCACCGGCTGCCCTTCACGCGGTTGGAGCCCTGGCTCAAACTCCTCTTACTCGCTGCAGCGGGCCTACACCTCCCCTGGGGGCCAGGTCGTCCCCTCTGAGCGCCTTTTTATATTCCTTTCGAGTGGGATTGTCAAGGACGACCCCAAGTTAGTGCCAACGGCACGCAGATTTCGCGTGAATCGGGCAAAGCCTGACCTGCGCATCGGCGTGCCCTGGGCGAGATGCAGGAACCCTGTCTCGTCGAGCGAGAGCGCGTGCTCCAAGGTGAGCCGCTTGAGGTGCGGGCGCGGCGCGAGCAGGGGGGCGGTGCGCGGGGCGGCGCGCCGGTTCCACGGGCAGACGGCCTGGCAGATGTCGCAGCCGAAGACGTGAGCGCCGATCGCCGGTGCGAGCTCATCGGGCAACTCGCTCCGGTGTTCGATCGTCAGGTAGGAGATGCAGCGGCGCGCGTCGAGGACGCCGGGGGCAGTGATCGCCCGCGTCGGGCAGGCGTCGAAGCAGGCGGTGCAGGAGCCGCAGTGGTCGGCCTCAGGCTCGTCCGGAGGCAGCGGAAGCGTGGTGAGGAGCTCGCCGAGGAACAGCTCGGAGCCGAGCCTGGTGTTGATCAGGCAGGTGTTCGTGCCGATCCACCCGAGCCCGGCGCGCTGCGCCAGCTCCCGCTCGAGCACCGGCGCCGTGTCGACCGCGGTCCGCCAGCGTGAGCCTGGGCTCCGCAACGCGAGGAAGCGGCCCAGCCGCGCGAGGCGGGGCCGGATGACGTCGTGGTAGTCCTTGCCGCGGGCGTAGCGGGCGATGACGACGCGGTCGCCGGTCGGCGCGAGCTCCGGCGGCTCGGGCGGCTCGTGGTAGCTCAGCGCCACGCAGATCACCGACCGCACGCCCGGGAGGAGGCGGCCGGGGTCGACGCGGACCGCGGCGGTGTCGGCCATCCAGCTCATCTCGCCGTGGGCGCCATCGGCGAGCCACCGCGCCAGGCGCACGGCGCCGGCCAGCGGTTCCGGGGAGGCGATGCCGACGAGGTCGAAGCCGATCTCCTCGATCGTGTAGGCCTTCACGGCGGCGGCGAGCTCACGGTCCACCATGTCATTCTACGGCCCGGAGTAGACTGCCGCCGTGATCGCCGCTTCAGCGCTCGCCATAGCCGCCGTGCTGACCCGGGACCGCGTGGTGTTCGCGGAGACCACCGCGGCGAGGGTGCTCCGGGAGATCGTGCTGCCGGCGCCGGCAGTGGCGATCTTTGCAGCCCCCGATGGACGCGTGGTGATGCCGCTCGCCGAAAGCGACGAGACGCTGGTCGTCTCCCCGGCCGGCTCCAGCGTGCGCTGGCCAGGGCGGGTCTTCCCGGTGTTCTTCGACGAACCCGATCGGATGCACATCGTCCTCCCGGAGCTGCTCCTGATCGCGTCCTACCCCGAGCGGCTGCCGATCCTGCGGGTGCCGGTGCCAGGCCTCAAGGCGCCCTGGCGTGCCGTCTCGACCGGCGACGGGATCCTGGTGGCGATCTGCGCGATGCCCAGCGAGCGCCGACTCGTGATGGCGGTTGCCGAACCGGGCGCGCCGCAACGCGAGGTGGCGCTCGCGGGCGAGCCGCGCGCGCTGGCGATGGCGCCGGGAGGGGAGTGGATCGCCGTGGGTCTTGCCGACGGCGTCCAGGTCGAGGTTGCCGGCGAGCCGCAGGCACGGCCGCCGTTGCCCGTCGCAGGTTCGGTGCGGACGGTCGCGGTGTCCTCTGACGGACGTGACGTTCTCGTCGGCACCGCCCTCGGACGCGGCGGGCGTCTGGTGGTACTGCGGGTCAACCCCAAGGTGGAGCGCGGGCTCAAGGAGCGCGACGTCGTTGAGCTCGCGGGTCCGGTCGAGGCGGTCGCCGCGGCCGGCGACGACGTGCTCGCGGTGATCGGGGACACGGTCGTCGTCCTCGGCAGGCACGGCCGCAAACCGCTGCGCGAGCTCCCTGTTCGGGGCGCGCGTCAGGTCGCCGTTCTGCCCGCCGACCCGACCAGCGTCGTGCCGTTGTGGAGCGATGCCCCGCCGCAGTGAGGCTGTGCTCTAGCGGCGCCGGCGCGGCGGGCGCTTACCCGCCGGACGCCGGGCTTCGCCGGTGCCGGGCGGCCGCGGCTTGACAGGACGGAACAGCGACTCGTCGGCCCACCCCACCGGGATCTGCGCTCCCAGGAGCTGCTGGATCGCCGGGAGCGAATAAACGAAGTTGTCGCACGCCAGCGAGATCGCCTTGCCGTGCGCGCCCGCTCGGGCAGTGCGGCCGACCCGGTGGACGTAATCCTCGGGGTCGAACGGCAGGTCGTAGTTGATCACGTGGCTGACACCCTCGATGTGTAGTCCGCGCGATGCCACGTCGGTGCCGACCAGGATCGGCAGCGTGCCGTCCTTGAAGTCCTCGAGCACCTTGAGCCGGCGCCTCTGCAGCACCGACCCAGTGAGCTGGCGGGCGTGGTAGCCGTGTCGCTCGAGCCTCTCGGTCAGACGCGTGGCTTCGTCACGGGTGTTGACGAAGATCATCGTGCGTTCGCACCCTTCGCGCTCGAGCAGGCCGAGCAGCAGCGAGAACTTCTCGGGCGACCCGACGTGGTAGAGCACCTGCTCGAGGTGGTCCGGGGTGATCTCCTCGGGGTTGACGATGATCTCGGCAGGGTTGCGCATCTCGCGCCAGCCCAGCCGCGCCACCCGCTCGGTCAGCGTCGCCGTGAAGAACATCGTCTGGCGTCTGGTCGGCGGCGGCATGCGGCGGATGATCTCGCGGAGATCGTCGATGAAACCCATATCGAACAGCCGGTCGGCCTCGTCGACGACCAGGACACGGATCGAGGCCAGCGTCGTCACGCCGCGCCGCAGGAAGTCGAGCAGGCGGCCGGGTGTGCCGACGACCAGGTCGGGGCCGCGCGAGAGCGCGTCGCGCTGCTCCTCCATGTCGATGCCGCCGAGGACCTCGGCGACGGCGAGCCCGGTGTGGGCGCCCAACTGGCGGGCGTCGGAGGCGATCTGGACGACCAGCTCGCGGGTCGGGCCGATGATCAGCGCGCGCGGCCCCCGCTTGGCGGGTCGCGGGGTGCACATGAGGCGGTTGAAGATCGTGACGAGATATGCGGCGGTCTTGCCCGTACCGGTCTGCGCCTGGCCGACCACGTCGCGGCCGGCGAGCGACAGGGGAAGCACCTCGGCCTGCACCAGCGTGCAGTGCGTGAAGCCCGCGTCGTCCAGTCCCTGGCGCACCTCGGGAAGCAAGTCGTACTCGTCGAAGGTTCGGTGTGAGAAGAGTGTACTCGTGCCCGTCACGGACGTGAGTATACGCGCGGGGCGTAGAATGCGCGCGGAGGCGAGGGTGAAGCGACCAGGTCAACTCATCATGGCACTGCTGCTTGTCGGCTGCGCAGCGAGCGGCGGCGGGCAGCGGGCTGCGGTCCCTGTGGCGGCGGCGGGGAAGCCGCCCGGTGACGCCCTCGCACTGGTGGCGCAGGCACAGATGCGCCTCGAGGCCGGCGAGATCTCGGAGGGGCTGCAGCTCTTCGCCCGGGCCGTCGCCGCGGCGCCCGACGACCGCGAGCTGCGGGAGGAGTACGGCCTGGCGCTGGCCGCCGTCGGGCTTGCGGACAACGCCGTCGAGCAGCTCAGCAACTCCGGAGCGCTTTCGCCAGCGGGCGAGGCGACGCTCGGCATTCTGCTCGCGCAGAAGGCGACCGATCAGGCTTCGCTCGAGGCGGCGGTTCCGCATATGGAGGCGGGCCTGACCGCCGTGCCGCAGGGTCTGACCTGCCGGCTCACCCTCGCGCAGACGCTGCTGCGGCTCGGCCGCGGTGCGGAGGCGTGGCCGCACGCCCAGGCGCTGCTCGCCGAGCGTCCCGACGACCCTCGCTTGCTGCTGCTCGCCGGCCAGTCGCTGCGGATGGCTGGCCGCGGCCCGGAGGCCACGGAGTACCTCAAGAGAGCGGCCGAGGACGCGGACGTCAGGCCGCGGGCCATGGTCGAGCTGGTCGAGGCCCTCGCCGCCGACGGCAAGTATCGCGAGGCCGCCGACCTCATGGGCCAGTTGGTCCGCTCCGAAGGGACCACCGTCGCGGCGCTGACCCGATGGGCGACGCTGCTGCTGCGCGCCGGCGACAAGGCCAAGGCGACCGAGGTCCTCGACAACATCCTCTCCAAGGACCCCAGCGTCCGCGACGCGCTGCTCCTCAAGGCGATGCTGGCGGCGGGCAGCGGCGACGTGACGACGGCGGAGCAGTTGTACCGGCGGGCGCTCGCCAGGGACCCCAAGGACCCCGATGCTGCGCTCGGTCTCGCCAGGCTCCTCGTCGACGTGCGTCGGGTTCCCGAGGCGCGCACGCTGCTCGACGGGGTCTGGGCGCGGATCGTCGAGAACAAGCTCGAGAACGACGACGCCGGCATCGAGGTCGCCCAGGAGGAGGCCGCGCTCGAGCTGATCGACGAGAAGCCCGATGCGGTGCTGCCGTGGCTGCAGCGACTCGAGAAGGACGCCCGGTCGCGTCGCACCCTCGCCCTGTGGGCCGGCTACTTCCGGCTGCGCAAGGCGAACCGCGAGGGCGCCGAGTTCTTCGCCGCGGCGAAGGCGACCGACGAGCCGGGCGCCGACCGCGCACGCGCCGCGTTCGAGGCCGAGTTCCGGCTGGCGGTCGGCGACGAGGAGAAGGCGCACAAGCTGCTCGAGCCCCTGCTCGCCGGCAGCGAGGACGAGGTGCTGGCCGCGCTCGGCACTCTGGAGCGCGGGAGGCGCTACTCCGAGGTGGTGAAGCTCGCGCGGGAGGCGCTGTCCCGGCTGGGCGACGCCCGCGGCGTGCAGTTCGCGCTGGCGGCCTCGCTCGAGCGGAGTGGCGCATGGGACGAGGCCGTGTCGCAGTTCCGCGCGCTGCTGACCAAGAACCCCGACGACGCCGCGTCGCTCAACTACCTCGGCTACATGCTCGCCGACCGCGGCGTCAACCTCGACGAAGCGCGCGAGATGCTCGTCAAGGCGGTGTCACTCGACCCGACCTCGGGCGCCTACGTCGATTCGCTCGGCTGGGTGTACTTCAAGCTCGGTCGCCTGGAGCTCGCCGAGAAGAACCTCACCGAGGCCGTCCGGCTGACCCCTTCGGACGTCACGGTGAACGAGCACCTCGGCGACCTCTACATCGCCATCAACGAGCGCGACAAGGCGGCAGATGCCTACCGCAAGGCGCTGGCGGGCGAGTCCGAGGAGGACGGCCAGCCCGAGCGCATCCGCGGGAAGTTGCGCGGCCTGGGGGTCGATGTCCCGCGCTAGTACCGTCGGGGCGACGTTGCTCGCGGGGGTGGCCCTCGCCTGCTCACACGTCGCCCCGGCGCCGCCGGAGCGCTCTCGCGGCGTCGCTCCCACCGGAGAGCCGCGACCGTTTGCGGCGCTCTACCGCCTGAGTTGCTGCCGGCAAAACGAGCTGCTGGTGACCGCCCGCGGCGACGGCGAGCGCTTGTCGGTGTCGGTGGCGGCCGGTCCGGCGGGTACCGTGGTCGAAGTCTGGTTGGAGGGAGAGATGGCATGGTTGCGCAACGGCGGCGAGCGCTGCGTCCGGTCGCTGCCGCCGAACACGCTGCCGCTCGCTGGCGGTGCCGTGCTGCCTCTCGACCCCAGGCTGGCGGCGTTGCTGCTCGGCGGTACCGTGCCGGCCGACGCGCAGCCGTCGCGGCAGGACAGCGGCTGGCTTGTCGCGACGGCGCGCGGGGTCACGGCGTCGTGGCTGGTGGCAGGCGACGTCGTCACGAGGGTGGCGGTCACGCGGACCGGAGAAAGTGCACCGGCGCTGGCGGCGACGCTGTCCGAGCACCACGGCCGCGTTCCCGGTCGTCTCGTCTTCCGCAGCGGGAGCGAGTCGGGCGAGCTCCGCCTCGTCGAGTGGCGCTCCGCCGCGCCGCCGCAACGACCGGCATGGACCGCGTCGCCGCCGTGCGGGGAGAGGTGATGGGCCGGGCCACGAAGGTAGCGGTCCGCTGCCCGGGTAAAGTCAACCTGCACCTCGAGGTGCTGGGTCGGCGTCCCGACGGCTACCACGAGCTGCGCACGCTGTTCGTCGCGGTCGGCGTTCGAGACGAGCTGGAGCTGACCGCCGCCCCGTCGGGTGTGCTCGAGCTGACGGTCGAGCCGGCCGGCGCGGTGAGCGCAGGGACCGACAACCTGATCGTGCGCGCCGCCCGGGCCGCGGCGGTGGCATGGGGCGAAGATGCCGGCGCCCGGATCACGCTGCGCAAGCGGATTCCGATCGGCGGCGGCATGGGTGGTGGCTCGGCGGATGCTGCTGCGGCGCTGGTTGGCCTGTCGGCGCTCTGGGGGCGGTCGCAGACGCCGGCCGCGCTGTCGTCGCTCGCTGCGAGCCTCGGCTCGGACGTGCCGTTCTTCCTGATTGGCGGCGCCGCCTGGGGCGAGGGGCGCGGCACGGAGGTGACGGCGGTCGCAGACCTGCCGCCGTGGTGGCTCGTCCTGCTTGCCGGCGAGGAGCCGGTCTCAACTGCAGAAGTCTATACTCTACTTGGGTTCGGTCCGGCTGGAGTGGCGTCGAGATCGCCGGTGTATGATTGGATCGCGGCCGGGGGTGCGTTGCCGCTTTCGGCGTGTCGCAACGATCTGGAGGCCACGGTGGTCGCGCGGTGGCCGGAGGTTGCGGTCCGACTGGCGGCGCTGCGAGCGACCAACCCGTTGCTCGCGATGCTCTCGGGAAGCGGGGGAACGGTGTTCGCCGTCTACCCGGACGAGGGGCGAGCGCGCAGCGAGGCGGAGCGTTTGACCGCATACCGCCCGCTCGTCGCGCCGGTGCTGTCGCGGGAGGGATCCCTCCTGCGGCCGTTGGTGGTGGAGGAGGCATGAACGTCAGCGAGGTACGGATCAACGTCAACAAGGGCGGCAAGGTGAAGGCGTTCGCCCAGGTCGTCATCGACGGGTGCTTCCTGGTCGGGGACATCCGGATACTCGAGGGCAAGGAGGGTACGGTCTACGTGGCCATGCCGTCGCGCCGCCTCCGCAACGGCTCGTTCCGCGACATCGCCCATCCTCTGAACACGGAGACGCGGCGTCGCCTCGACGAGGCGATCCTCGGCGAGTACCAGCGGGTCGTCGCCGAGCAGGGCGCCCCGGGTGACGGCAACAGCTCGCGCGCACAGCAGATCGCCGGCAAGTACCTCGGCCAGAAGTACTGGACCGAGGAGGAGGCCGACGAGGAGTAACCCGCCCGCGGCCTATCGGCGCTGCGACGCCTGAGTCTCTTGCGCCCGCCGGCCAGGCTTCTCTGCAATCGCCGGCAGGCCCGGCTTGCTCCGCGCGCGATCGCCGCGCCCCGGTGGACAACCCGCCGCCGCCGGTCTAGAGTAAGTCGCGGTTTGGGGCGTCGGCAAATGGGTAAGCCACGGGACTTTGGATCCCGCATTTGCAGGTTCGAGTCCTGCCGCCCCAGCCAACGCTGAAGGGGTGAGTGACCATGCACGAGCAGCTTCCCCTGGTGGTGTTCTCCGGGCGCGCCCATCAGCAGCTCACCGAGCGCATCTGCGACTATCTGCAGATCCCGCAGGGCAGCGCCAAGCTCTACAACTTCTCGGATGGCGAGAACTACTGCCAGATCGAGGAGAACGTGCGTGGCGGCGACGTCTTCATCGTGCAGCCGACGTGCCCGCCGGTCAACGACACTCTCATGGAGCTGCTGATCATCCTTGACGCGTGCCGGCGCTCTTCCGCAAACCGCGTGACGGCCGTGATGCCGTACTTTGGCTACGGGCGCCAGGACCGCAAGGACCGGCCGCGCGTGCCGATCACCGCGAAGCTCGTCTGCGATCTGCTGACCTCGGCCGGCGCCATGCGCATCCTCGCCATGGACCTGCACGCG
This sequence comes from uncultured Acidobacteriota bacterium, assembly GCA_963725705.1. Classification (GTDB taxonomy): domain Bacteria; phylum Acidobacteriota; class Thermoanaerobaculia; order Thermoanaerobaculales; family Thermoanaerobaculaceae; genus CAVRZJ01. The sequence continues at coordinate 177,479 of CAVRZJ010000011.1, forward strand.
GCGCAGATTCAGGGGTTCTTCAACATCCCGGTGGACCACCTGTTCGCGGCGCCGGTGCTGATCGAAGAGCTGCGCCGGCTCGAGTTGCCCGACCTCGTCATGGTCTCGCCGGATGCCGGAGGTGTCGAGCGGGCGCGCGCCTTCGCCAAACGTCTGGGCGCCTCGCTCGCGATCGTCGACAAGCGCCGCACGAGCCCGAACCACGCCGAGGTGATGAACATCATCGGCGAGGTGGAGGGCAAGCACTGCGTCGTCGTCGACGACATCATCGACACGGCGGGGACGCTGGTGAAGACCGCGGCGGTGCTCTACGAGCGCGGCGCCGCCAAGGTGATCGCCGCCGGTGTGCACCCGGTGCTCTCCGGGCCGGCTGTGGATCGCATCGAGGCGTCGGGCGTGACCGAGGTGATCGTCACCGACACCATCCCGCTCCACGAGAAGGCGCGGGCGTGCACCAAGGTCCGCCAGCTCTCGGTGGCCGAGCTGCTCGGCGAGGCGATCCGCCGCATTCACGAGGCCAAGTCGGTCTCCAGCCTGTTCGTTTAGCGGTCATCAGGGATTGGCGAGTGCCGTTGCCAGGTCGGTCACTTTGCCGCTCGCTGCTGCTTTCCTGACGGTGCAATCTTCTCAGTCGCGTTGCAGCTTGCCGTAGGTCGCTGGCAAAGTGACGGACCTGGCACGCGCGCGCCGCTCAGGGATCGGCGCGGAGTGATTGGTGGGCGCGGCGCCGCGCTCAGGCGCGCGCGCATGATGAGTGCTTCTCTAGATCGGCATCAGGGATTGGCGAGTGCCGGCTGTCTACCGCCTACTGCCTATCGCCTACTGCCTATCGCCTATCGCCTATCGCCTATCGCCTATCGCCTATCGCCTGCTTCTGTGGTACAGTTCTCGACCCTTGCGGGGCGCCGCGAGGTGGAGGTACGCTCATGGAAGAGCTCGTGATCGAGGTGGAGCGCCGGGACTCCACTGGCAAGGGTTACAACCGGAAGCTGCGGCAACACGGTCTGATCCCCGCGGTCGTCTACGGCGGCGGCAAGGAGCCGGTGCCCGTCACTGTCGACCGCCATGCGGTGACCGAGCTGCTGCGGCAGGAGAAGGGACGCAACACGCTGTTCCTTCTCAAGATGAAGGGGACGAAGCAGGAGCGGCAGGCGATGCTCCGCGACGCCCAGATCGACCCGCTGACGCGGCAGTACATCCACCTCGACTTCATCCGCGTGATGAAGGGCCAACGCCTCAAGGTCGAGGTCCCCATCGTCCTCGACGGCGAGCCGGCGGGCGTCAAGATCGGCGGTTTCCTCGATTGGCTGGGGCGCACGCTCCACGTCGAGTGCGAGGCCGACGCCATCCCGCCCAAGTTTCACCTCGACGTCTCTGGCCTCGAGCTCGGCCAGCACCTGACCGCGGCCGAGATCGCGCTTCCCGAGGGCGTCAAGCTGCTCGACGACCCCCACAAGCTGCTCGTGACCATCAAGACTCACGCCAAGGAGGTCGAGGAGGAGGCGGTTGCCGCTGCGCCGACCGAAGAGACCGCCGAGCCCGAGGTCATCCGCCGCGGCAAGGCCGCGGAGGAGGGCGAGGGGGGCGAGGCCGAGTAGCCTCGAACCATGGACACTGCCGCGGTCGTCGGGCTGGGGAACCCGGGTCCCGAGTACGCCTCGACGCGGCACAACGTCGGTTTCGCCGTGGTGGACGAGCTGGCGCGCCGTCTCCGAGCTTTCTCGTGGCGGCGCGCCTATCTCTCACTGACCGCTCGACGACCTCGCGGCGCCTCGCTGCTCCTGGTCAAGCCACAGACCTACATGAACCTCTCGGGAGAGGCATTCGCGGCACTGTGCCGCGGTGAACAGTTGCTGCCGGCGCAGTGTCTGGTCGTGGTCGACGACGTGGAGCTGCCGCTCGGCCAGTTGCGACTGCGCGCCAGCGGGGGCGCGGGCAGCCACAACGGGATGCGCTCGATCGTCGCCGCGGTCGGCGAGGGGTTCCCCCGGCTGCGGCTCGGGATCCGCGGCGTCGACCCGTGGCGGGACCTCGCCGACTACGTCCTTGCCGACTTCACGGCGGACGAGACCGAGGCGGTGGCCGAGATGGTGTCCCGCGCCGCCGACTGCGTCGAGGAGACTCTGCGGGCCGGGATCGCCCGCGCCGCCAGCCGCGCCAACGCGGTCGAGGCGAAGCCCGGCGAACCGTGACGCCTTGCATTCCCGACGTCTTCGTATAGAATGAACGCCCCGCAGAAAGCGGGCATCCTCGCTCCCATCACGGAATGGGGGCCGCAGGCCATGAGGAGGAACGATGCCACTGTATGAGTTGGGTCTTCTCTTGAGCTCGGAGCTCGAGTCCGAGGAGCGCGAGGCGTTCCTCGGCGAGATCCGCCAACTGCTCACCGCCGAGGGCGCGACGATCGCGAAGGAAGATGTCTGGGGTCGGCGCAACCTCGCCTACCAGATCGGCCACAAGCGCGAGGGCTACTACGTTTTCTGGCAGATCGACGGCCCCGGGACGCTGGTCAAGCCGCTCGAGTACCGTCTGCGTCTCTCGGATCAGGTAATGCGCTACATCAACCTGAACCTCGACCGCGAGCTGCAGCGCAGCCGCAAGATGGAGCAGCGCCGCAAGCAGGCGAAGGCCCGCAAGGCCGAGGCGGCCGCCAAGCACGCCGCTGCTGGCGAGATCGCTCGGGAGGCGTGAGATGGCGAAGAAGAAGTTCTACGTCAAGCGCAAGAAGGTCTGCAAGTTCACTGCCGAGGGGATCGAGTACATCGATTACAAGGACGTCGAGCTGCTGCGCCAGTACACGCCTGTCTCCGGCAAGATCCTGCCGCGCCGGGTGTCGGGCACGAACCCCATCTACCAGCGCAAGCTCACGCGGGCGATCAAGCGCGCCAGGCACATGGCGTTGCTGCCGTTCGTGGGGGACTGACGGCAAGCGGGAGGCTCGGCCCGCCAGGGCCATCCTCCCTCGCAAGCCCGGAACCCGATCGCACGATGGTGGGCAGCGACGAGACCGTCGACCGGCAGCGCCGGCTCCGCCCTGGACCCGCGCTTGCAGGTCTTCTTTCGGCGGCGGCGCTGGCCAGCCTCGTTTTCGTGCCGCTGTTCGGCGCGTTCATCGCACTCCTCGCCGCGCTGCCGCTGGTGCAGTTGATCGCCGAGGGTCGGCCGTCGATCCTCGGCTGGGGCTGGGTGGCTGTCGCCTTGGCCGGGGCGGCACTGGTCTGGGGCGGCGTCTGGCTTCCCGCCGCGCTGCTGGCGTACCTGCTGCTCGCGGTGCTGCCGGCCGTCGCCATCGAGGCCTGGCTGACACGTCCGTGGTCGACGGGGCGTTGGGCCGCCGGGATCTCGGCGGTCGCCCTCGTAGCGATCTCCGGCTTCCTGATCGCGGTGTTCCACCCCGCCTCGCCGGCCGACGAGATCGCCCACCGTCTGCAGGCCGCCCTCGACGAAACGATGCAGTCGATGGGAGGTCTGGGCGGCGGACTGGGCGCCGCCGACCTGCTGGCGCGAGGTGTGGCGTTGACCGGCTACCTCGCGCCGGCGCTCGCCGCTTCATACGTGCTGTCCGCGGCGTTGTGGGTGCGCCCGCGACTGCCGCTGCTCGGCCTGCCGAGGGGCGAGGAGCCTTTCGCGCTCTTCGCCTCGGAGGAGTGGCTCCCCGTGGCGTTTGCGGTCGGCGGTCTCGGTTGGGTGTTCGCGCAGGGGATGGCGAAGTGGCTGGCGACCAACCTCTTCGTGACGGTGCTTGGCTTGTATTTCCTGCATGGTCTGGCTATCATCCACTTCTACCTCGGGCGCCGCTTCGGCACGAATCGGTGGGTGCGCTTGGCGGTGGCGTTGTTTGCACTGCAAATCCCGGTAGCGCTTGCGTTGTCCGCACTTGGTCTCACCGACGCGTTCGTTCGTCTGAGGCGGAGCGGAGCGACTGACGGAGGGAGCGAAGCATGAAGATCATCCTGAACGATCACGTGGAGAACCTCGGCGATCGCGGCACGATCTGCGTCGTAAAGCCCGGGTTTGCGCGCAATTTCCTGATCCCCAAGGGCTACGCCTATGAAGCGACCCCCGCGAACCTGGCCCGCTTCAAGGAGGAGCAGAAGAAGTGGGCGCAGCACGAGGCGAAGGAGAAGGGGCAGGCCCAAGCGCTCGCCAGCCAGGTCGCCGGCCTTGAGCTGAGGTTCCTCCGGCGCGCCGGCGAGGGCGATGCGCTGTATGGCTCGGTCACCTCCTCCGACATCGCTGAGGTGCTCGAGGCGAAGGGCTTCACCATCGACCGCCGCAAGATCGCACTCGCGCAGCACATCAAGCGGCTCGGCACTTTCACCGCGGAGCTCCATCTGCACCGGGACGTGCGCGTGCCGATCACCCTCCACATCGAGCGGGAGGGCGGAGAAGCGCTGGCGTAGGTCACAGTGAGCGACCGGCCGACCCAGCCCCCTGGTGAGCCGGACCCTCAACAGGGCCCACGCAACCCGTTGAAACGTTGGGTGTGGCGCAAGCTGCGGCGTTTTGCGGTGCCGCTGCTCGGGCCCGAGTTGCACGGCGTCGCCGCCGACCTGTCGCAGATCGGCGCCGTCGTCGGCGGGATGAAGGAGCGCGTCCGAGCGGCCACGGCTACTGTGGATGCCTCCCGCGCCGATGTCGACGCTGCCGTCGGCCGGATCGACGCCGCCGTGGCGAAGGTCGACGCCGTGGCGGCCGCCCAGGAGTCGCTGCAGACGCACCTCGAGACCCGTGTCGACCAGGCGCTCGCCGAGGTGGCCGACCTGAGGACCGGGTTCCTGGCCACGCGAGGCGAGTTCGAGGTTGTCCGCGACCGCGAGCTGCCTGAGCTGCACTCCCGCCTCGGGGCGATTGCCGAGGATGTCGCCCAGGGGCTCGGCCGTCTCCAGGGCGAGGTCGAGAGCCTTCGCGATTCCCGGCTACCCCGAGTCGAGCACGATGTCGGTGAGCTCCATCGTGCCATTGAGGCGGTCCAACGCGAGCTCGGAAAGGCAATTGCGTCGATCCAGGAGGAGCTGCAACGGGCCGTGGCGTCGGTCCAGGGCGAGCTGGAGAAGTGCGCGACGGGCGTCTGCTGCACGCGGAGGTCGACCTCGGCCGCCTGCAAGAAGCCTTCACGGTGCTGCAGAGCGAGCTCGGAGCTCTGCGCGACGATCGGCTGGCGAACGCGGAGAACGCGGTCGAGCACATCCAAGCGGCGGTGGTGGCGCTACAGGGCGAGGTCGAGGGCGTGCGCGACCAGCGGCTCGCCCGTACCGAGGCGGACCTCGGCGCGCTACAACGTTCGCTCGAGACGGTGCAGGGTGAGCTGGAGGGACTCCGCGACGGCCGCCTGCCCAGGGCGGAGGCGGATCTCGCCGGCATTCAAACGACCCTGGCGGCGCTGCAGGGCGAGATGGAGGGCGTACGCGACGTCAGGCTGCGCCAGGACGAGGAGGCCCTCACCGGCCTGCAGAGCGGCATCGAGCGGCTCCAGGCGGAGCTCGCCGAGGTGCGCGACCAGCGGCTAACCCAGGCCGAGGGTGGTCTGGGGCGCATGCACGAGACGGTGGCGACGCTACAGGGCGAGCTGGAGGGCATCCGCGACGTGCGCGTCGCCAGGGCCGAAGACGATCTCGCCGGACTCCAGGCGGCGCTGCAGGACGTCCAGGGCGAGGTGGAGGGAATCCGCGACACCCGGCTCGCTCAGGCCGAGGCGACCCTCGGCAAGCTCCAGAGAGCTATCGAGGGACTGCAAGGCGAGATCGAAGGAGTGCGGGACACCCGCCTGGTGCAAGCCGAGAGCGACCTCGCACACATCCAGAGCGCCGTCTCGGCGCTACTGGGCGAGGTCGAGGCGGTGCGCGACGTGCGGCTGCGCCAGAGCGAGGACGGGCTTGCGGCTCTCCAGCGCGCGCTCGAGACGCTGCAGGGCGAGCTCGGGGGCGTGCGCGACGTGCGGCTGCGCCAGAGCGAGGACGGGCTCGCGGCCCTACAGGGTGCGTTCGAGGCGTTGCAGGGCGAGCTCGAGGGCGTGCGCGACGTGCGGCTGCGCCAGAGCGAGGACGGGCTCGCTGCCCTCCAGGGTGCGCTCGAGGCGTTGCAGGGCGAGCTCGAGGGCGTGCGCGACGTGCGGCTGCGCCAGAGCGAGAACGGGCTCGCGGCCCTCCAGGGTGCGCTCGAGGCGTTGCAGGGCGAGCTCGAGGGCGTGCGCGACGTGCGGCTGCGCCAGAGCGAGGACGGGCTCGCGGCCCTCCAGGGTGCGCTCGAGGCGCTCCAGGGCGAGCTCGAGGGCGTGCGCGACGTGCGGCTGCGCCAGAGCGAGGACGGGCTCGCGGCCCTCAGGGCGCGCTCGAGGCGCTCCAGGGCGAGCTCGAGGGCGTGCGCGACGTGCGGCTGCGCCAGAGCGAGGACGGGCTTGCTGCCCTCCAGGGTGTACTCGAGACGCTGCAGGGCGAGGTCGAAGGAGTGCGCGATGTGCGCCTGCGCCAGAGCGAGGAGGGACTTGCGGGCATGCAGGGCGCGCTCGAAGCGATGCAGGCCGAGATCGAGGGGATCCGCGACTTGCGCCTGACGCAGGCCGAGAGCGACCTCACGAGCATCCAGGCTGCCTTCTCGGCGCTGCAGGTCGACCTCCACGGGCTGCGCGACGCTCGGCTGCCGCAGACGGAAGCCGGCCTCGACCGGCTGCAAGGCGCCTTCGTCACGGTGCAGGAGGAGCTCGGAAACTTGCGCGGCGAGCGCATGCAGCAGATCGAGGTTGGTCTTACGGGTCTACAGTCGGCCCTCGAGGGAATCCAGAACGAGCTCGAGACCGTCCGCGACGGCCGACTCCCCAGGGCGGAGGCGGATCTCGACCGCATCCAGGTCGCCTTCGCTGCGGTGCAGCGCGAGGTCGAGAGCGTTCGCGACGTGCGCCTGCCCCGGAGCGAGGCCGACCTCGGCACCCTCCACGAGGCACTGACGAAGGTGCAGGGGCTCGCCGAGGAGCTGCGCGACGGCCGGCTGCCGGCACTGGCGGCGCGAACCGACGCCCTTCTCGGGACGCTTCACGAGGAGCTCACCGAGGTGGCCGGCCTGGTCGAGCGGCTCGCCGGCCGGGAGCCATTGCACGTCACGCTCGATCCGGTCGTCGAAGCGGCGGTACCAGAGGCGATTCGCCGCTCGTCACTCCGCCTGATCGACGACTTCCGCGGCGACTCGGCCGAGATCGCCGAGCGAGTGCACGAGTACGTCGAGCTGCTGCGGGCGAATCAGCCGGTGCTCGAGCTCGGCCCCGGCCGCGGAGAGTTGCTCGAGGCGTTGCGCGAGGTGGGCGCCGAGGCGCGCGGGGTGGACAGCGATCCCGCGATGGTGGCAGCGTGCCGGCGGCGTGGCCTCGACGTCTCGCAGGGCGACGCGCTCGAGCACCTGCGGACGATCGCCGACGCATCGCTCGGCGCGGTCGTGGCGATCCACGTTCTCGAGCACCTGCCGGCGGCGAACTGGATGAGCGTGATCGAAAGCGCCGCGCGCAGCCTCAAACCGGGCGGAGCGCTGATCGTCGAGTGCCCGAACCCGGAAACGCTGCGGGTCGGCGGCGGGCTCTTCTGGATCGACCCGACGCACCGCTCGCCGGTGCACCCCGATGCCGTGGTTTTTGCAGCGCGAGCGCTCGGTCTCGAGGTGACCTCGACTCGCTTCATGCGTCCGTTCCCGGCCGACCAGGCGCTCGCACAGCCGGGTCAGCCGGAGGCCGTCCACGATCTCGCTTCCCGGCTCGACGTTTGGCTCTCCGGCCCGCGCGACTTCGTCGTCATCGCCAGGAAGCCGGCCGCCGCGAAGCACAAGGGCGGCCCGCTCCGGGGACGGAAAAGTACGCCGGCGCGGCGCCGCACGGCCAGCCGCAAGCCCGGCTACGCCGAAGGGTTAGCCGCGTCCGGCGCGGGAGCCGCCGGCCAGCGGGCGGAAGAACTCCCGCAGGTCCATGAGGATCTGCGCAAAGTTGCGTTCCTTCAGGAACTCGTGCAGGTCGGTCCGCGAGGCGCCTGCCGCCACCCGCTCCTGGACGGTCCGCAGCAGGCCGTAGAAGTCCGAGACGACCCGCAGACGCAGGGCGGAGAAGCGCTTCTCGTACCAGGCCGACTCGCGGACGGCCTCCCAGACCGGCGACCGTGCCGACGCGGCATCGCCCCAGATCTTCTCGGCGAGCCCGGTGATCTCCTGATACAGCGCGGTGAGGATCTCGGAGTCGTCACCCCGCTTCAGCGCCCCGTCGAGGTCCTTGGTCACCGTGGAGGCCTGCGGTTCCATGCTGAGGATCACCGGTATCGAGCCGGTGGACGGCGTCCCGTGCGAGCCGCCGTGACCGCGGGGCGCCCGCTCCCGCGTTTCCGCGATGCGCGCCTTGGCGGGCGGCGGCGTAGGTGCCGCGGGTGTCTGGGGCGCGACTCCGGCTTGTGCCGGCGCCGCCGCGCCCGGCGGGGATGCTGGCATCGCCGGCGTCTCGACGGCTGCGGCGGCCCGCACCGGCTGTGCCGGGGTGGGGGGTCCGCCGGCCACGACAGCGGCTGCGGCGGCGTCGACGGGAAGGTCATTCGCCAGAGTGCGCAGACGCTCGTCGAAGCCGAGGAGCAACTCCATATCGGCCTCCGAGACCGGGCGAGCATAGGCGATCCGGTTGAGCACCGTGTCGAGCTCGAGGAAGCGGATACGGAGTGCCTGCGGGTCGGGCACGAGGCGCGAAAACCCGTCGCGCAGGCGAGGGTGGGCACTGAGCACTTCGTAGAGGTTCACGAACCCGGCGAACTCGAGCAGGTCGAGGCCGGTCGCCGAGTTCCACTTGACGGCGGCCTCGCGCTCGCGGCGCTGCGCCAGGAACTCGCGCGGCTCGTGGGGGATGCCGTCCTGCTCCCAACTCGCACCATGCGCCGCCTCGAGGTGGCGGCGCAGGAGCGCCCGGAGCCGCTCGAGTGCGGCGGCGGCGAGGCGGTAGGCGTCGAGGTTGTGGTCGAGCTTTGCCATGGCGCTTTCTAGTTCCACGGACTTCCGGGGCGCAGATGAGCCCAGGGTCGCAGGAAGCGTTCGCGGCGCTCGAGGTCGCGGACGGCGACGAGCAGCAGCTTGCCTCGGGTGACGGCGTCGGGCACGTTGAGGAAACCCTGCTGCTGGTCGGCGGTCAGCCCGATGGCGGCGGTGACGCGCCACGTCAGTGGCGTCAGCTCGTCGTTTTCCAGCGGCGCGGCGAACTGCCGGCCGAGCATCTGGCACAGTCGCTGGTAACGCGCCCGCAGCAGTCTGGCCAACCGCTCGCTTCGCCGGTGCTCGGTGGGCGAATCGGGGAGCCGTTGGGCACGGACGAGCGAGGTATCGCCGGCGATCAAGGAGAGCAGCCGGCAGCGGCTGACGCCGCGCAGCAGGACCTCACCGTCGTCGGCGCGGGACACTATGGCGGTGACGGCAACCTCGTGGACGCTTTCGCCGTCGGCCAAGGAGGCTATGACGGCGCCGCCGAAGTCGGGTGCCTTCTCCAACGCCGCTACGCCGTCCTCGGCTGCCGAGGGTACCCGCAGATCCTCACCCGGCAGCAGCACCCGCCCCTCGAGAGGGTACAAGGGAAGCACGAACGAAGCGGCCATCGCGTGAACAGTATAACCCTAGGCCCGGCGCCCATCGCGCTACTTGCCGACCGTTGCCGTCGCCGTCGCCGCACCTGCAAACTCCCCGCCGCGCCGGACCACCGCCATGAGTCCGCCGCAGAGCAGAACGACCAGGCCCATCCACAGCAGCCCGATCATCGGCTTCACGGTGAGGTCGAGGGAGAAACGCGCCTTCTCCCCTTGATCAGGTGCTGCATTGGCGTCGAGCACCAGGATCTCGACAGTCTTCTCACCGGCGTTCATCCGGCCGACGCGCAGCTTGACGCCGTCGAGCCCGGGCACGACCGCATCCTCGTGGCTCTCGCCGGAGCTATCGCTCTTGAAGAACGCCGTGACCTCGCCGCCGCCGGAGCCGGCGGCGCCCACGACCTTGAACACCGCGCCGATGTGGATCTTGCCGGCCTGCGGGTCGAAGTCGGAGAGGTCGAAGTCGTCGAAGGTGAGAGTCGTGCCCCGGTACGTGAACGTCTCGCCCTTGTGGAGGCTCGCGCGCTTGGCGATGCCGTCGCCACCGACGCCGCCCAGCGACAGACGGACCCGGCCAGCGCCGGCGTCGACCCCCGCAATGCTCACCGTCCCACCGGCTGCGCCGGGCAGCGGGACGGGGCGCGACTCGAACCCGTTGGTGCCGGAGACGAGCGTGGGCGTGACCTGCTGCCTGGCCCCGCCGTAGGCGACCTCGAGCTTGGCGCCGAGGCTGATGCTCTGCCCGTCGCCGTGTGCGCCCGTCATGTCGAAGGCGACGAACGTGATGGTGTAAGGCCCGGCGGTCTTGCTGTCGCCCTTGCCCAGCTCGATGGTCGTCCCGTCCTCGGGCTCACGCCCGGGGTCGAACTCGATCGGCGCCACGTAGACGTCGTGGGTCAAGCGAACGTGCACATCGGGGTTGGCGACGAGCTGATTCGACTTCTCATTGCGGAACATCCGCGGGCGTGCGATGTAGGTCCTCCCGCTCGGCTCCTTCACCTCCACCAGCATCGCTTCCCGAGCTGTCGGAGTCGGTTTGTCGACTCCCATGAAGGTGAGTGCGTAGCCCAGGACCTGCTTGGTCTCGCCGAGCGGCAGGACAACCTTGGCCGAGCGGTCATACGCAGAAGAGGTGATGATCCCTGCCAGCATCAGCCCGAGCCCGACGTGCGCCAGATAGCCACCGGCCGAGCGGAAGCGGGCCTTGCGGACCTCCTCGCCGGTCTTGATGAGGTTCGACGTGAAGGTGAACAGCGAGACGAAGAGGAACGCGGTGTAGAGGATTCCCCTGGCGCCGACCAGCACCCCGATGACCGTGAACGCCGTCGCCAGCCCGAGCGACAGCAGCAGCCGCTTGCGGAACGTGTCCTGGGCGCCGCGCCAGTGCAGGAACGGCACCACGCCCAGCAGCGCCGCGAACAGGATGCCGACCGGCAGCGTGACGCGGTTGTAGAACGCCGCACTGACCTGCGACGGCTGCGCGGCGAGACGGGTGATCAACGGTGCAGAGGTGCCGAGAAGCACCATCGCCGCGGTGCCGAGCAGAGTGGAGATCGCGAGCACGAAGAACACCGTGCGCGACAGGAGCGGCTCGTCGCCGGCCTGGGCCGGGATCTCCCGCCAGCGCCAGATCAGCGCCGCCAGGCCGATCAGGAAGAACACGACCAGGTTGCCGACCAGCCAACCGGTGATCCCGAGGTCGACGAAGGAGTGCACCGAGAAGTCGGCGAGGACGCCCGAACGGGTCAGGAACGTCGCGTACACGACCAGCCCGTAGGCGAGCATGGCGAGTGCGAAGTTGAGCTTGCGGAAGCGCCCGCGGGCGCGCTGGAGCAGCATCCCGTGGACCAGCGCCGCCGAGGCCAGCCAGGGGACCAGCGAGGAGTTCTCGACCGGGTCCCACCCCCAGTAGCCGCCCCAGCCCAAGGTGACGTAGGCCCAGTAGCCGCCGAGCAGGATTGCGCACCCGAGTGTGACCACCGTCACCAGCGCCCACGGCAGCGAGGCGCGCACCCACTCGTCGTAGCGGCGGCCCCACAGGGCGGCGACCGCGAACGCAAAAGGTACCGCGGTGGCCGCATAGCCAAGGAACATGATCGGCGGGTGGATGGTCATCCACGGGTTCTGCAGCAGCGGGTTGAGCCCCTGACCGTCGAACGGTAGCTGGCCGACGGGCAGCCCGGTGAGCGGGCGGAACGGCGACTGGCGAAGCAGGATCAGCAGCAGCGACGCCAGCGTCAGGTTGTAGACGACCAGGGTGCGGTCCTCGTAGTGCCGCGCGTAACGGATCAGCGCCAAGCCGATCAGCATCCCCCACAAGAGCCAGAGCAGGAAGCTCCCTTCCTGGCCCGCCCAGAACGTCGCGATCAAGTAGCCGATCGGCAGCGACCGATCGGAGTACGAGAACACGTAGTGGATGCCGAAGTTGTGGCTGACGATGAGGTAGAGCAGTATCGCGCTGGCGGCCACGACGCCGAAGACGGCGAGGGCATAGAACTGCCGCGCCCGCTCGCGAGCGCTCTCGTTGCCGCGGATGCTCTGGATGTAGCTGAACGTCGAAGCGCAGAGGGCGGCAAACGCCGCCCACAGCGCGATCACGCCGGGAATGAACATCTCTCCCCCCAAAGAACTGTCACGCGTGCGCCTGCTTGCAGCCGCACGTTATGAGGATCGGGAAGTGTACGCCTTCTCCTCTACGCCTTGGTACTTGGACGGGCACTTCACGAGCAGCTTCTCGGCCTCGAGGGCGCCGTCGTGGAAGCGCCCGATCGCGACGACCTGAATCGCTTCGTTGAAGTTCCCGGGTTTCGGCCCCTTGTACGTGATGTCCAGCGTCTGACCGTGCTCGTTCTCGAGCGTGAAGACGAGCTGCGAGTTGGCCTCGTCGAAGCGGTCGGAGTGTTCCACCAGCTTGCCCGCCACCTGCACTGCGCTCGCGCTCGCGCGGGCCTTCTCGAAGCTGACGTAGGGTGTCAGGTTGGATTTGAAGGCGCCGGCGCCGAAGGCGACAAAACCGACGATCACCGCCAGGCCCAGCACCGTCAAGAGCGTCCTCTGCTTCATTCACCATCCTCCAGGGTGCGCACGCGCCGATCCAGGCCCACGCAGTACACGAACACGCCGACCCAGATGACGGCGGTCACGGCGGCAACCCAAATCAGGCTCTCTGCGGCCGGCATCCTAGGACTCCTCTCGGCGGCGGCGGGCCAGCTTCACCCGCGCCAAGCGCACGTCTAGAGTGTACAACCAAAAGAACAGGCCAGTAAATCCCACTAACGAACCCATCAGAACCTGGAACATGCGCGACTCCATGTCGAGCGAGCCGCGGGCGTTGATGATGGTGTCGGGGTGCAGCGACCAGTAGATGCGCGGCACTACGAAGATGAGAAACGGCATCGTCACGAACGCGAGCACGGCGTATGCCGCCGACAGCGAAGCGCGCCGCTCCTCGTCTCCGATCGCCTCGCGGAGCGCGAAGTAGGCGGCGTAGATGAGCAGCAGGAGGACGATCGACACCTCGCGCGGGTCCCAGTTCCAGAAACTGCCCCACATCACTCGCGCGAACAGCGAGCCGGTGACGGTGGCCAGCACCGAGAACACCAGGCCGAGTCGGGCCGCGGTCGCCGCGCGGGCGTCGTCGAGGGGGTCGTGCCCTCGCATGTAGCGGAGCGACGCGATCAGGTTCACGCAGAAGGCCAGCACCGCGACCCACGCCTGCGGCACGTGGAAGAACACGATGCGCGCCGACTCGCCCTTGAACCCCTTGGCGGACGGGGCGTAGAAGAACGCCGCCCAGATCACCACCAGCAGCCAGACGCCGAGCACCCATTTCCAGACGCTTTTCCTAGTCATGCCACACCACCGGGAAGAGATAAAGTGAAGCCACCAACTGCACGCCGGCGAGCGAGGTGATTGCCCGCAGCGCCGGCAGGACCTCGGAGAACTCCGCGCTCCCGGCCGCCGCGCGCGTCCCCTGGATGAGGACGACGAGGAGCGGAAGGGCAATCGGCACCGTCAGCACGGCAAACAGCGTGCCCGAACCGGAGGCGCGCGAGATGATCGCCGCGACCAGGGTGGTGGTAGTCGCCAGGGCCAAGCTCCCGGCGAGCAGCACCGCGAGCAGCCCGGCAACCCCAATCACCGCATACCCCATCAATGCGAGGTAGAGCGGCACGATACACAGCTCGAGCGCTACGAGCAGCAGCAAGTTGAACATCAGCTTACCACCGAACACTGCGAGCGGCCGGGCGGCCAGGCGCAGCGTCTTGGCGGTGTGGGCGTCCTCCTCCTTGACGAACACCCGCGCCAGGCCGGAGAGCGCCGCGAAGAACAGGATGATCCACAGCAGCGCGGCGAGCAGGTGAGGGCGATCGTCCTCGTGGATGCGATACGGCCCGATCTGATAGGCGACCGCGATCAGCGTGGTCAGCCCAAAAAGGCCGACGGCGTTGAGCGCCACGCGGCTGCGCAGCTCGGAGCGCAGCTCCTTGGCGAGCACGGCGGCCGCCTCAGAGACCAAGCTGGATTTGCGCATCGCCCCACGCCACCTCGCGCGGGTCGTTCGTGGCGACCGCCACGGCCCCGCGCGCGCGAAAGCGGGCAACGAGGTCAGCGACAGCCTCGTGCCCGGCCTGATCGAGGTTAGACGACGGCTCGTCGAGGAGAAGCACCGGCGGCTCGTGGATCACCGCCTGGGCCAGCTTGACGCGCTGCTTCATGCCCGAGGAGTAGGTGGCCACCAGCCGTCGCTGGTCGCGCGCCGCGAGGCCGAGCCGTTCCATTACAGACGCGAGACGGTCTTCAGTGGCGTCGACGCCTCGCAGTCGCGCGAAGAAGCGGAGGTTCTCGAGCGCCGAGAGCTCGTCGTACACGGCCATGTCCGGCGCCGCGACGCCGAGGCACTCGAACCAGCGCGTGCGCTCCACCTCCGTGTCGCCGTCGCGAAAGCGGACGCTGCCGCTGGAAGCGCGCAGCGCGCCCGCGAGGATGTTGAGCAGCGTCGACTTTCCGGAGCCGTTGGGTCCGGTGACGACCACGACGGCGCCCGGACGGATCGAGCCGGAGACGTTGACGAGAACCGTCCGCGACCCGAACCGCTTGACGATCCGGTCGAAGTCGACGCGCACCTCACCCATGGCCGGACAGGATAACCTGACAAAACTCGAAACTTCAAAGTCGACCGTCAGCGGGAGGTCCGAGGACGGTCACACGATGCCACCCGTCCGCTCGCCAGTCGGGCTCCTAGTCCGTGAAGCAGACCACCTTGGGCTCGGTCATCTCCTGCAAGGCAAAGAAGACCCCCTCGCGCCCAAGGCCCGAGTTCTTGACCCCGCCGAATGGCATCTGGTCGAGCCGGTAGTCGGTCGAGTCGTTGACGATGACGCCGCCGCACTCGAGGTGCTTGATCGCGTAGTGGGCGGCGGCCAGGGAGCGGGTGAAGATCGCGGCGTGCAGGCCGTAGTCCACCGAGTTGCCCTGCTGCACCGCCTCCTCGAGGGAGAAAAACGGCCACAACGACACCACCGGGCCGAACACCTCGTTGCAGCCGAGCTGCATCGCCATCGTCACGCCGGTCAGTACGGTCGGCGGGATGATCGTGCCGATCGTGCCGCCGCGGGTGCCGCCGCAGTGCACGGTCGCGCCCGCTGCCTTCGCCTCGCCGATCCACCGCTCGATGCGCTTGGCCTCGCCCTCGGTGATCACCGGCCCCATGGTGCAGTCCTCGTCCAGCTTCGGCCCGACCTTGTACGCCTTCGACTGCTTGACGAACTCGGCGAGGTAGCGGTCGAAGATCGGCCGCTCGACGTAGACGCGCTGCACGCCGATGCAATTCTGGCCGGCCGCCCAGAACGCCCCCGACACGGTGTCGGCGACGGCGCGGTCGAAGTCGGCGTCGGCCATCACGATCACCGGCGAGTTGGAGCCCAGCTCCATGCCGATCTTCTTCAAGCCCGCCTTGGTGGTGATGCGCAAACCCGCCTCGACGCCGCCGGTGAACGACACCATGCGGACGCGCGTGTCGGCGACCAGGGCGTCGCCGATTTCGTGACCGTAGCCGGTGACCACGTTGAGCACCCCCGGCGGCAGGCCGGCCGCCTGGAACGCCTGCGCCAGCCGGATCGCGGAGAGCGGCGTCACCGTGGCCGGCTTGAGCACCACGGTGTTGCCGGCGGCGATCGCCGGACCAAGCTTGTGGGCGACCAGGTTGAGCGGATCGTTGAACGGCGTGACCGCGGCGACGACGCCGATCGGCTCGCGCACCCAGTACCCGTGGCGGTGCTCGCCGCCGGGGAAGGAGTCGAACGGGATCGACTGGCCGTAGAGGCGGCGCGCCTCCTCGGCCGACAACGACAGCGTGTTGCCGCAGCGGCGGGCCTCCTTGCGCGCCTCCTTGATCGTCTTGGAGCCCTCGCGCGCGATCAGCCTCGCATACTCCTCCACGTGGCTGACCACGTCGTCGGCGACCGCGCGGAGGATGCGCATGCGCTCGTGCACCGGCGTGAAGCGCCACGTCTTGAAGGCCCCGGCCGCCGCGGCGACCGCCTCGTCGACGTGAGCCACCGTGCCGCGCGGCACGGTGTCGACGACGCTGCCGTCGAACGGATCGTCGACCGTGATCGTCTCGTTCGTCTTGACCCAGTTTCCGTTGATCAGCATGTCCATGAGAACCTCCAGTTGAGAATCGAGAGTTCAGAGTCGAGAGCCGAGAGCACCAGGCAGGCTGCCTATCTCTGCGTTTCCTGATTTCTGTCTTTCATTTCTTAACTCTTAACTCTTGACTCTCGACTCGTCTCATTCAACCCTGTCTCTCGACCAGCGTCCGGTGGATGTCGAGAAGATCCGAGATCACGGCGAACGCGGTCTGCGAGCGACCGGCGCCGGCGCCGACGATGGTCACGGGCCCGACGAGGTCGGTGTGGAAGGTGACGGCGTTGGTTGGGCCCATGACGCCGGCAAGCGGGTTGGCGAGCGGTAGGCGCTGCGGCAGCACCTGGGCCCTCACCTTGCCGTCCTCGATCCGCGCCTCGGCGATCAGCTTCCAGCGCTCCCCTGCGGCCGCCGCTGCACGAACCTGGTCGAGGGTGATCGCGGTGATCCCGGTCGTGATCTTCACGTCGGCGAGCTTGAGCGGAACGTGCAGCACGGTATTGGCGAGGATCACGACCTTGCCGGCCGCGTCCCAGCCGAGCACGTCGCCCGACGGGTCGGCCTCGGCGTAGCCCAGCTCCTGCGCCTGCTTGAGGACGGCCTCGTAGCTCTTGCCGCCCTCCATCTCGGTGAGCATGAAGTTGGTAGTTCCGTTGAGGATCCCGGAGAACCCGGAGATCGTGCAGCCCGCGAGGCCGCGACGCGCCGTCGAGATTACCGGAGTGCCCGACATCACGGTGCCTTCCCAGCGCAGCTCGACGCCGGCCGCCAGCGCCCTCTCGATCATCTCTTGCGGGGCGACGACCATCGGTCCTTTGTTGGTGGTGACGAGGTGCTTGCCAGACGCGAAGCAGGTGCGGAAGTGCTCGAGCGCCGGTCCGCCGGTCTTGACGTCGGTCCACGACGCCTCGACGACGACGTCCGCCTCCGCCTTCTTGATGGTCGTCAGGGAGTCCCAGCCGGTGGCCGCCGCCGGGTAGTCGTTGAGGGAGCCGTGCCGCTCGAGCCACGAGAGCAGCTTCGCGGGATCGAGCCCGTCCGGGTCGGCCGCCGCGCCCTTCTTGGCATCGGTCACCGCCGTGATGACCAGCTCGACCCCGTACCGCTCGGCAAGCTGTTTGCCCTTGTCGCGGAGAACCTCGGCAACGCCCTGTCCGACGACCCCGAAGCCGACGAAAGCAAGCCGCAGACGCATGCTGACCTCCTTTTTCTTCGCTACCGCCCCGAACGGGGCAGAAAAGTATCGCACGCCATGCAAGCTGAGTGAACATTCGGCGTGCCGTTTCCGATTTACGCCGTAAGTTCTCTGCCCCGGAGCTGAGACCAGCGTACACTATCCAAATGAAGCTCGATGAGCTCGACAGTTCGATCATCATCGCCCTCCAGGAAAACGGGCGGATGCCGCTCTCCGAGATCGCCAGGCGGACGGGGGTGGCCCCGGCTACCATTCACGAGCGGCTCGCCAAGCTGCGGCGCGGCGGGGTGGTCCTCGGGTTCTGCGTGCGCCTCGACCCGCGCGCGCTCGGCTACACGGTGACAGCGCTCATCCGCCTGCGCACCGAGCTGGCGGATCAGGTCGAGCGCACCGTCGCGGACCTGCAGGCGATCCCCGAGGTGGAGGAGGTCCACGTGGTCAGCGGCGAGTACGACCTCGTCGTCAAGCTGCGCGCCCGCGACACCGCACACCTGCAGGAGCTGCTCGTCAGCCGGGTCCATCGGGTCGCGGGGTTCATCCGTTCGGCGACCGAGATCTGCCTGACCTCGCCGCTGGAGCGCGCCGGCCCGCGCTTGAGCTGACAGCCAAAAGCTCCACCGGGAACGCCACGAAGAGGATGCGGAGCTGTCCGCGGCAAGCCGTCGGCAGTCGCCGAGGTCAGGGAAGCAGATAGAACAAGGCCCCCGGCCGCGTGGCCGGGGGCCCTTTCAATCCGCAGCGATCCTCAGAAGGTGGCCTTGAGGGTGTACGCCAGCGTCGCCGAGTAGGCGCTGTTGTAGCCGTACACCCTGATATAGACGGTGATGCTCGACGTGCCGCTGTTGGTGTAGGTCACGTGCTCGGCCACGCCGGTGCCGTTGGTCCCGGAGGCGAGCGTGGTCCCGGCGGAGTTGTAGAACTTGAGGTCGTAGTCCTTCGTCGACGGCACCGTCAGATCGCCGGTGAGGGTTCGGCCGGCGCCCAGCGTGACCTTGAAGTAGTCGACGTC
The DNA here is from genome assembly GCA_963725705.1 of uncultured Acidobacteriota bacterium. Taxonomy (GTDB): domain Bacteria; phylum Acidobacteriota; class Thermoanaerobaculia; order Thermoanaerobaculales; family Thermoanaerobaculaceae; genus CAVRZJ01. The sequence continues at coordinate 195,915 of CAVRZJ010000011.1, forward strand.
GGTGGACGACGAGATCTTGCCGGTCACCGTGGTCCCGGACGTGGAGATCGCGTTGGCGGTGCCGGTGGTGTTGTTCGATTCCGTCTCGTTCATCGTCGTGCCGCCGCCGCCCGCGGCGTAGGTCGCGACGAGCGAGACGCCCGAGCACGCGGAGTAGCCGTAGATGCTGATGTACCAGTCGCCGGCGGCCGGGTTGGTGACGCTGACCGACTCGGCGTTGCCGGACTTGTACGGCCGGTAGTCGTACGACGACGAAGTCGGCTGCGCGCCGAACTTGACGTACATGTCACCGTCGCCGGTGCCGCCGGACATGTTGATCACGAGGCTGGTCTGCGCGGCCGGGACGGCGATCTTGTAGTGCTTCCAGGCGCCCGTCGCGACGGCGATGCCGGTCACGGTCTGGCCGTTGGTGAGGACGGTCACGCCACCGCCGGACGCCGTCACGGTGAGGCTGACGGTCGCGGTATGGGTCTTGGCGCCGCCGGTTCCGGTCACCGTGATCGAGGTGGTGCCTGCCGCCGCCGTCCCCGCCGCGATCGTCATCGTCGACGTCCCGGAGCCGGGCGCCGCGATCGAGCTCGGGCTGAAGCTCACGGTCGCGCCCGACGGCGTCCCGGAGGCGGTGAGCGCAACCGCGCTGCTGAAGCCGCCGCTCACCGTCGTGGTGATTGTGACGTTGCCGGACGACCCCTGCGCCACCGAGATCGACGTCGGCGAGGCCGCGAGCGTGAAGTCCGCGGTCGTGCCGCCGCTGTAGGTAGCCTTGACGGTGACGCCGGAGAAGGTCGAGTAGGCGTACACGGCGACGTAGAAGTCGCCCGCCACCGGGTTCGCGATCGTCACTGTCTCGGCCGTCGTCGAGCCCTCGGACTTGCCGTCATAGGTCGAGGAGCTGGCCTGTACGCCCCGCTTCACGTAGAGGTCGGCGTCGCCGGTGCCGCCGCTGGTGGTCACCACCAGGGAGGTCTGACCGGACGGGACGGTGATCTTGTAGTTGAGGTAGTTCCCCGTCGAGGCGCCCTGGCTGCCGAGGCCGACGCCGTTCGAAAGGGTCGTGATCGGCGTCGTGCCGCCGGGGGCGCCAACCGCGTCCCAGCACGCCGTGACCGCTGCGGCATCGCTGCCGCCGGCGCCGTAGAGCTGCTCGGCGGCGGTCTTCGTGGCGTTACGCGTGCCCTGGAAGTTGGTGGTCGAGGTCATCAGGCCGGTGGTCAGGGCGCGGTAGAAGATCTGTTCGGCCTTCGTCATGCCGATCGCCGGCACGCTGACGCTGGTCTTGCTGCGCGGGTGGGTGCCGCCCGCCACGAGGAGGTAGTAGGCGAGGTTGGCGATGCCGCTGTTGCCGTGCACGCCGCAGTAGTCGTTCGAGCTGGTCGGAGTGCAGCTTCCCGAGTAGAGGCGCTCCGGGTAGTAGTCGGTCGAGTAGCCGTCGGTCGTCGGGTTGTTCATGTAACGGAGGGCGTCGCCCGAGGTGGCCGGGGTCCAGCACTCCTCGCCGATCTTCCAGGTGTTGGCGGAGACCGCGCCGTCGCGGTACACCTCGACGCTGGCGCCGAAGATGTCCGACATCGCCTCGTTGAGCGCGCCGGACTCGCTCTCGTAGTTGAGGTTCGCCGTGCGGTCGGTGACCGCGTGGGTCAGCTCGTGCGCGACCACGTCGAGCGACTTCGAGAGGTACGTCGCCTGCGTCCCGTCGCCGTCGCCGAACACCATCTGGGTGCCGTTCCAGTAGGCGTTGACCCAGTTGGTGCCGACGTGCACAGTGCCGATCAGCGCGCTGCCGGCGTTGTCGAACGAGTCGCGGTTGAACTTGGTCTTGTAGTAGTTGTAGGTGTAGCCGAAGTTGGTGTAGCAGTCGTTGGCCGCCGCATCCGTGGACGAGCCGCCCTCCTGGAAGATCAAGGTGCCGGGCAGCGTCGGGGCGTCGGGGTTGGTGTGGTTGCCGTTGTAGATCTTGCGGTTGAGGGCGCTGTAGATCGTCGGGTGCATCGTCACGAGGTCGCCGTCGATCGCGCTGGCGAAGATCCGGTCGACCGTCGGTCCCTGGGCGCCTTCGTAGCTGACGAGGACTGTCCAGGTCAGATAGGTCTTGCCGTCGTTGGCCACGACGTAGACGAGCGCGGGCTGGTCGAGGACCTGTCCGTCGCGGATGTCGGCATCCTGTGCAGACTTCAGCAGCGCCGCCCGGGCGGCGACGCGCGCCCGTGTCGGCAAACCCTCGTCGGGGACGAACTGCCCGTTGACGACCCGCACCTCGCCGGTCGCCGCGTCGGCGTGGACAACGATCTCGCCTCCGACGACGAGGAGCCCATTGTAATACTGCTGCAGCCGGACGTGGACCTGGCCGAGGTCGTCGCGCATGGTGCGCGTCGCGGCGATCCTCTCTCGTCCCGTGGCGCGGAGCAGCGGCCGGAGCCGTTCGACGTACCGCATCGCCGCCCCATCGGGGGACCCCGGTCCGAGGTAGCCGAGATGGCCGGCAAGGAACGTCGGGACGCCGTTGCCGTCGAAAGTGACGGTGTCGACCTCGGGGAGGTCGGCGAGCGCGCGTGCCTGGGCGCTCGACACCATCGGTTGGGGTTGGTTGTTTGCGGCGAGGGCCAGACTCCCGACCAGCCCAAACGCCAACAGAGCCACGACGAAACGCCTCATCCTGTCCTCCTCCCCGGATCCGTTCTTCGCCGGCCGGGAAATGCCGCAGAAATGTTGGACGGACCCTAGATGCAGATTCGCGAGATTGTCAAGAGTGATCTCGCCTCGGCGAATGGTCGTCCGACTGTAAAGGTTTTCTCAAGCGAGGGACGCTGTTTGTATGGCGTCTTCGGCGACCGATCCGAAGAATCAACGCCGCAATTCGGTCCCGCGTTGACGAAACCACAGCCGTGCCGGGTCGCCCGGCAGCACTATCCGCGGCAAGGAACGGGAGCGGCGCGAAAGGAGCGGGCCGAATGTTACAGTTCCACGGGCGTCGGCATATCCGACACAGGTGGGGGGATGCTCATGACAGGCCTGAGGCGTCTGATGGTGCTGGCGGTTACCGGGGCTGTCCTGGTCGGCTGCTCGCGGACCGCTGGTAGCGGCTCCGTTGCCTCGAGCCGATCGGCGGTTGCCTGGGAGAGGGACCTCGCAGTGGCGTTGAGCCGGGCCGACAGCGAGGGGAAGGTCGTGATGGTCGACTTCTACACGGACTGGTGCGGTTGGTGCAGAAAGCTCGACGAGACGACGTACGCGGATCCCGCCGTTCAGTCGACCCTCGGACGCCTGGTCGCCGTCAAGCTCGACGCCGAGCGCGGCGGTCGCGCCGAGGCGGCGCGTTACGGTGTCGAGGGCTTCCCGACCGTGCTGTTCCTCAACGCCAAGGGTCTCGAGGTCGCCCGCATCCCCGGCTACCTGCCGCCCGGCGAGTTTCTCGAGGAGCTCAAGGACATCCTGAACAACGCGTGAGGTGTATACTCCCGCGGTGCCATCTCGGCACCGCGGGGGTCGCCGTGCGGTGGTTCTTACCCAAGAATGAAAACTTCCTGCAGTTCTTCGATGAGGCGTCGGCCAACGTCGTTCTGGGCGTCACCGCGATGCGCGACATGCTCAATGACCCCACCGACCTCAGGGCGAAGGTCGACCACCTTCAGGACATCGAGCACGAAGGCGACCGCATCACCCACCTGACCCTCGAGACGCTCAACACCAGCTTCATCACACCGTTCGACCGCGAGGACATCCACGCGCTGATCTCGCGCCTCGACGACATTCTCGATGCCGCGAACGGCGCCGGGCAGCGGCTCGTGCTGTACCGGATCACCGAGGTCCCGGAGCGCCTGCGCGCGCTCGGCGAGCTGCTCGTGGAGTCCGCGGCGGCGGTCCGCCTGGCGGTCGTAGCGCTGCCCGATCGCAAGAAGCACCCTGCGGCGATGAAGGCCTGCGTGGAGGTCAACCGCCTCGAGAACGTCGCCGACGCGCTGCACCGCGAGGCGCTCGCGGAGATGTTCGCTACCTTCACCGACGCCATTGCGCTGCTCAAGCTGAAGGAGGTTTATCTCCTCCTCGAGGAAGCGACCGACCGCTGCGAGGACGTGGCGAACGTCGTCGAGGGGATCATCATCAAGAGCTCCTGAGCGCGCCGCCTCACGAGCTGATGAAGAGCTTCAGCACCAGGTAGAACCCGGCGGCGATCAGTGCGGCCGCGGGGATGGTCAGCACCCACGCCCAGACGATCCTGGTCGCGACGCCCCAGCGCACCGCCGACAGTCGGTGCGTGGCGCCCACGCCCATGATCGCGCCGGTGATCGTGTGCGTCGTCGACACCGGGATGCCGAGGTAGGAGTTGGCGAACAGCGTCAGCGCGGCCGCCGTCTCGGCGCAGAAGCCGCCGATCGGCCGCAGCTTGGTGATCTTCGTGCCCATCGTCTTGACGATCCGCCAACCGCCGGCGAGCGTGCCGAGGGCAATCGCAGCGTGGCATGAGAGCACGATCCACATTGACACGTGGATGTCGGCCGGCGCCTGGCCGATCGAGCGCTGGTAGGTGAAGACAAGGATGGCGATGATCCCCATCGTCTTCTGCGCGTCGTTGCCGCCGTGCCCGAGGCTGTAGAGACCGGCGGAGACGAGCTGCAGCTTGCGGAACCACTTGTCGACGCGCCGCGGCATCGCGTCGCGCAGCAGCCACAACAGGCCGGTCATGAACAGCAGGCCGAGGACCAGGCCGAACACCGGTGACAGGAACATCGAGACGACGGTCATGGTCCAGCCGCGCAGCAGCACCGCGGAGAAGCCAATGTGGGCGATCGCGGCGCCGGCGAAGCCGCCGATCAGCGCGTGCGAGGAGCTGGTCGGCAGGCCGAGCCACCAGGTGATCAGGTCCCACACCACGGCGCCGACCAGGCCCGCGAGGATCACCCATTCGGTGACAGCGGCCGGCGAGACCAGACCCTTGCCGATCGTCGTCGCCACCTTGAGTGGGAAGACGAACGCGGCCACGAAGTTGAAGAACGCCGCCCAGATGACTGCGAGGCCGGGCGGCAGCACACGAGTCGAGACGACGGTCGCGATCGAGTTCGCAGCATCGTGGAACCCGTTGACGAAGTCAAAAAAAAGGGCGACGGCGATGATGGCGATCAGGAGGACGAAGAGGGGATCGACCATCGGCGGAGTCTACCACGGCCTCGCGTCGCGCCCGGCCGTCAGTCCGGCGTTGCCACGGCCTGCTTCTCGCCGGCCAGCTTCGCCTCGGCGGCGGCAATCGACTCCGGCGTCGTCATCGGCTCGCCGGGGCGATAGGTGTAGTAGGTGAGCTGCTCCCGCCACGGCAGCGCGACGATCTGGTGCATCCGCTCCGAGCAGTCGTCGATCTGCTGGCTCTCGGGTATGGCCTCGAGGATCACCGCGTCGCCGCACAGCGGCACCGCGCGTAGGCCGGTGTGCCGGTCGACCGCGACCATCGCGACGCCGGCAGGGATCGAGAAGTCCTCCTTGCGCACCGAGTCGCTCTGGGTGTCGAGGAACGCCTTCATGAACTTCATCCAGGTCGGCAGGGCGGCCTCGGCGCCGCTCATCTTCCGGCCGATCGGCGCCTTGGCGTCGCGCCCGACCCAGACCCCGCAGGTGATGCGCGGCGAGAAGCCGACGAACCACGCGTCGGTGAAGCGATCGGTGGTGCCGGTCTTGCCGGCGAGGTGGGCGCCGAGCTCGTTCGCCGCGACGGCGGTGCCGCGCTGCACCACGCCCTCCATCACGTGGGTCATGAGGTAGGCGATATCCTCGCGGATCGCCTGGCGGACCTTGGGCCGGGTCTCGAACAGCATCTCTCCCTCGCCGTTGCGGACGCGGGCGATGAAGTACGGCTCCGCCACCTGGCCGCGGTTGGCGATGCCGGCGTACGCCGCGGTCAGCTCGGACAGCGTCAGCTCGAACGAGCCGAGCGCCAGCGACGAGTACGGCGCGAGCGCCTGGCGGATTCCGAGCCGGCGCGCCACGTCGATCACGGCCTCGCCGGTCACCAACTGCTGCAGCTTGGTCGCCGACACATTGAGCGAGTGCTCGAGCGCGTGGCGCAGCGTGACGATGCCGTCGAAACGCCGGTAGTAGTTGAGTGGGCAGTACGTCGCCAGGTTCTGCTCGTCCGGCAGAAGCACCGGCGCGTCGAGCATGAGGTCGGTCGGCGAGAAGCCGCGCTCGAAGGCGGCAAGGTAGACGAATGGCTTGAACGCCGATCCGCACTGGCGTGCCGCCTGAATCGCGCGGTCCCACTCGGAGCGCTCGAAGTCGAAGCCGCCGACGAGCGCGAGGATGGCGCCGGTGCGATTGTCGACCACGAGCATGGCGCCCTCGGTCGTCGGCTCGCCCTCGACCTCGACGGCGAGCGGGCGGTCCGCCGCAACCGGGATCTCGCGGAGCCGCACCAGCAGCACGTCGCCGCGCTTGGTCAACCGGGTGAGGTTCGACCGGCCGGTCCACTTGATCCCCTCCGGCAGCAGCAGTGCGCTGCGGTCGGCGATGCGCAGCGTCGCCTTACCGGCCTCGACGTCGACCACCACGGCGTACGCCAGCTCGCCGCGCTGCCAGCGGAGGAAACGCCACGACGGGTCGTTCCACGTGGTCAGGTTGGTGCCGGGCTCGGAGAGCAGGTTGCGGCGTGCGCCCGACCAGCCGAGGCGGCGCTGCAGCTCAACCAGGCCGTCGCGCACCGCCGTCTCGGCCATGGTCTGCAGCTTCGGGTCGAGGGTGGTGTCAACCCGCAGCCCGCCCTCGAGCATCTCCTTGGTGCCGAAGCGGTCCTCGACGGTGCGCCGCACCTGCTCGACGAAGTACGCCGAGGTAGCGCTGCGGTCGTAGTGCGGCCTGACGCCGAGCGGGGTGGCGCGCGCCGCCTCGAACGCCTCACGGGTGATCATTTTCTCCTCGAGCATGCGGCCGAGGACGTAGTTGCGGCGCGTCAGTGCGCGCGCCGGCTGGCGGATCGGCGACTGCATGTCGTTGCGCTGGATGATCCCGGCAAGCAGCGACGCCTCCGGCACGGTCAGTTGCATCGCCGGCTTACCGAAGAAAAAGCGTGACGCCGCCTCGACGCCGTACATGCCGTGGCCGAAGTAGACCTGGTTGCAGTAGAGGGCGAGGATCTCGTCCTTCGAGTAGCGCTGCTCGATCTCGATGGCGAGCAGCGCCTCCTTGATCTTGCGGATGAGCCGCTTCTCGGGCGTCAGGAACAGGCCGCGCGCGAGCTGCTGCGTGATCGTCGACGCGCCCTGCGTCGACGATCCGAGGCTGAACAGGTTGCGGAGCGCGGCGCGCACGATGCCGCGCGGGTCGAGCCCCGTGTGACGGTAGAAGCTGGCATCCTCCGACGCGATCACCGCGTTGCGGAACAGCGCGGGGATCCGCTCGGCGGGCAGCGGGATTCGCTTCTCACGCGAGAAGGTCGCAAGCAACGAGCCGTCCTTCGCGTTGACCTCGGTCGCGGCCGCCGGACGGAAGGAGGTGAGGGCTTCGACGGCAGGAAGGCTGACGCCCCGCGACAGCGTCAACCCGACGACGGAACCGACGCCGAGCCCGACGAAGAGGCCAACCACGAACCAGCGGGCGAGCACCTTGGCCATCAGGGAGAGAGTTTAGTCCAAATTCTCGGCCGCTCGCCGAGCGCGAGCGGCCGAAGATTTGCAGAAGAAGCGGGGCGCCGTGGGCGCCCCGCGACCGTCACTTCTTGGCGACGTCTCCGGTGGCGGCGCCGTGCAGCTTGATCTCGACCTTGTTCTCGAGGTTGTCGTAGTACTCCTTGAGTACGGCAATCACCTCGGGCTTGGAAAACTCGGCCGGTACCGGTTTCCCCTCGCTCATCAGCTTGCGCAGCAGCGTGCCGGACAGCAGCAGACGGGCGCCGCCCTTGTAGTTGCCGTTGTCGTCGATCACGGCCTTGGAGTCGTGCGGGCAGGTCTTCATCGAGGCCATCGTCCCGCACTCGTAACAGTAGAAGGTCCAGTCCATGCACAGCGGTTTCAGGACGAGAGCGTCCTGGGGGATCTCGAGGAAGATCTTCTGCGCGTCGAACGGCCCGTAGTAATCGCCGACGCCAGCGTGGTCGCGGCCGACGATCAGGTGCGAGCAGCCGTAGTTCTGGCGGAACACGGCGTGCAGCAGCGCCTCGCGCGGCCCGGCGTAGCGCATGTCGAGCGGGTAGCCGGCCATCGCCACGCGCTCCTTACGGAAGTACTTGTTGACGAGGGCGTCGATCGCCTTGACGCGCACGTCGGCCGGGATGTCGCCTTCCTTCAGCTTGCCGACGAGCTGGTGGATGTACACGCCGTCGCACACCTCGATGGCGATCCACGCGAGGTAAGCGTGGGAGCCGTGCATCGGGTTGCGGAGCTGCAGCGCGGCGACGGTGTTCCAGCCGCGCTCCTCGAACATCTTGCGCGACTCGGCCGGGCGCTGGTAGAGACCCTTGAACTGCTCGGGGAAGTACGATTCCGAAAGCACCTTGACCGGGCCGGCGAGGTTCACGGGGGCCTGGTTCATGACGAGCTTGACGCCGGGGTGCTTCTCGTCGGTGGTGCGGAACACCTGCTGGCACTCGTGCGCCTTGTCGATCGTGTACTTCTCGGTGACCTTCATCGTCGCCATCAGCGTGTGGGTCTCGGTGTCCCACAGGGCGACCTCCTCGCCGATCTTGATCGAGTCGGCGAGCGCCTTCTCGGCGGAAAGGGTGATGGGGATCGGCCAGAACAGGCCGTTCTTGGAGGGCATCTTGTACTCGTCGCAGACGCCCTTCCAGTCCGCGTGGCCCATGAAGCCGTCGAGGGGAGTGAAGCCGCCGATGCCCATCATGATCAGGTCGCCGGTCTCGCGGCTGGTCAACGGCACGGGCTTGAGGCCCTGCGCCTTTTTGATCTCCGCGGCCAGGGCGGCGCCTTCGAGCAACAGCGGTTTCAGATCCTTACTTCCGTGCGGCGGAACGAGCTTGCTCATCACGATCCTCCTTGAGGTGGGACCACCCACCGATTCTGGCACGCAGCCACGTAGTCGGCCCTGGTGAGATCGCCACGACCGTGCCCCACGGAGCCGCGAGCGCACGAGAGCCGTGCCCATTATCGGTTGCAAGATATGTACCCGATTTCACAATCTCGGAAAGGTAAGCGGTCGTGACAATTGCGCGTTCACCACGGTTCCCGGTTGGGAGCGTCGGGTAACGTGCTGGCACGGTCGTTACTGCTCGGTAACGACACGTTACACTACGCCCCTGTGCGACGGAGGTGGTGCGTGCTCGTGAGAATACTGCTGGCGGCGGTCGCGTTGGGGTGCGGCATGGGCGTAACGGCAGCGGTTGCGATGGACGACACGAAAGGCGGCACGAAAGACGAGAAGGTGCGCTGGAACCTCGCTGACCTGTACCCGACGCGCACGGCGTTCCTGGCGGCCCGCGCGGCGCTCGCAGCGAAGCTGCCTCAGCTCGAGGTGGGGCGGGGGCAGTTGGGCTCCTCGCCGGCGGCGGTGAGGGCGGCGCTCGACACGTATTTCTCGCTCGCGAAGGACCTGGGGCGGCTCGGCGCTTACTCCCACATGCTTTCCGACGAGGACACGCGGGTGCCGCAGGCACTCGCCGACAGCCAGGAGGTGCAGCAGCTCGGCACCGACCTCGCGAGCCACTCGGCGTGGCTGGCGCCGGAGGTTCTCGCGTTGCCCGAAGGCACGGTGGCGAAGTTCCTCGCGGCGGAACCGGGCCTGGCGCCGTATCGCTTCTTCCTCGAGGACCTCGAGCGGCAGCGGCCGCACACGCTGTCGCCGGCGGAGGAGAAGCTGCTGGCCATGTCAGGGATGGTCTCGCAGGCGCCGAGCACGATGTCGGGAATCCTGCGCAATGCGGACCTGCCTTACCCCGAGGTGACGCTCGCGAGCGGCGAGAAGGTCACGCTCGACCAGGCCGGCTACTCGCGCTACCGGGCGCTGCCCGACCGCGCCGACCGCATCCTGGTGTTCCGCGAGTTCTGGAAGCTCTTTCGCGGCTACGAGCGCACGTTCGGCGTCGCCCTCGACGCCCAGGTCAAGCGCGACCTGTTCTACGCCCGCGCCCGCAACTACCCGTCGTGCCTGGCCGCGTCGCTCTCCGCCAACAACGTGCCCGAAGCGGTGTATCGCACCTTGATCGCCGAGGCCAACCGCGCGCTGCCGACGCTGCACCGCGCGTTCTCGCTGCGCGGCCGGCTGCTCGGCATCAAGGACCTGGCGTACCACGACATCTACCCGCCGCTGGTCGCCAACCTCGACACCTCGTACCCGGTCGACAAGGGCGAGTCGCTGGTGCTGTCGGCGCTGGCGCCGCTCGGCGGCGGGTACGTCGCGACCGTCAAGAAGGGGTTCGGCGACCGCTGGATGGACGTCTACCCGCGGCCGGGCAAGCGCTCCGGCGCCTACTCCAACGGCTCCGCCTACGACGTGCACCCGTACGTGCTGATGAACTACAACGACAACTACGAGAGCGTGTCGACGCTGGCGCACGAGTGGGGCCACGCGATGCACTCGTACCTCGCCAATGCGGCGCAGCCGTACCCGACCGCCGACTACTCGATCTTCATCGCCGAGGTGGCATCGACGTTCAACGAGGCGCTGCTGCTGCGCCGCTCGCTCGACGAGGCGAAGAGCGACGACGAGCGGTTGTTCCTGCTCGGCTCGTACGTCGAGAACCTGCGCGGCACGTTCTTTCGTCAGACGATGTTCGCCGAGTTCGAGCTCGCCATCCACGAGGCGGCCGAGCGCGGCGAGGCGCTCACCGGCGAGAAGCTGTCCAGCATGTACGGAGAGCTGCTCCGCCGCTACCACGGCCACGACCAGGGCGTCATGAAGATCGACGACGCCTACACCGTCGAGTGGGCGTACATCCCGCACTTCTACTACAACTTCTACGTCTACCAGTACGCCACCTCGCTGGCCGCCTCGACGCAGCTCTCCCGCGCGGTGCTCGCCGGCGACACGACGGCGCGCGACCGCTACCTCGCGCTGCTCAAGGCAGGCGGCTCGCGCTACCCGTACGAGCTGCTCAAGGAGGCGGGCGTCGACCTCGCCTCGCCGGCGCCGTACCGCGCCCTCGAGGCGCAGATGACCTGGGCGATGGACGAGATCGAGAACATCATCAAAAAGAGGTAGCGGCCGCCCGCCGGGCGGCCGGCCTTTCCTACCGCCGGGCGGCCGTCGAAGTCCCTGCAGGGTTCACCACGGCCGCCCGGCGGGCGGCCGCTACGCCTTGATCAGCCCGGTCATTCGCGCGTGCGTGAGCGCCAACGTGCGGTAGAGCATGTGCGCGAACTTCGAGTACGGGAAGGTGAGGAACAGGCTCATCACCACGCCGAGGTGGAGGACGTAGAGCGTCATACCGAGGTCGGCGTCGCCGGCCAAGCGCACGATCTCGACGGCGGTGCCGGTGAGTACCACGAGGACCACGAGGCTCAGGAAGTAGGTATCGAAGGCGCTCGAGGCGCCGGCCACCCTGGCGTCGCCGAGCCGTCTCCCGCCGAGCGTCGCTATGCCGACCAGCAGCAACACCATCGAGGCGTTGCCGAGGACCTTGTAGGGATGGGAGAGAGCGAGTGGCATCTCAAGGTGTTGCACGTAGATGCCGACGATCAGCAGACCCGAGGTGACGGCGGCGCCGACGAACCCCCAGACGAGGGTGAGGTGGCCGAGCTGGCGAGGCTTGGCGGTGGTGCACGAGCCAAACCGCTTGTGGACGGCGATCTCGCCGAGGGTGGGCATGAGCCCGGCGAGGAACGAGCCCTGCCGTTGGCCGGAGGAACCGATCAGCGCCCAGAAGCGGCGCCCGCCCACCCACGAGGCGATCACCACCCAGGCGGCGACCGGAAAGAACACCGCATAGATGAAGCGGTGCGGGACGAGGTCCTCGTACGCCCACGCCGCCTCGAGTCCGGCCGGGACCGCGAGATGGCTGGTGAACGACAGCAGCGCGACCCAAAACAGCAGCGGCAGGCCGATCAGGAGCGGCCAGGTGAGGCGGGCTCGGGCGACCAGCGCGCCGATGACGTGCGGAAACGCGAGGCGTTCGATGGCCAGCGAGCGGACCGCCTGGAGGACGTCGCCGGGCTTGGCGTCGCGCGGGCAGCGCGTCGTGCAGTCGTTGCACTGGTGGCACAGCCAGACCGACGGGTCGGCGGCAAGCGCGTCGCCGAGACCCCACTGCGCCTGCAGCATCTGACGGCGCGGGAACGGCGCGTCGGCCGGCGCGAGGTCGCACACCGCGGAGCAGGTCGCGCACTGATAGCAGCGTGACGCCGTGCCGCCGCCGCGCTTGCGCAGCTCGTCGCGGAAGGTGGCGGAGGGCACGAGTGCGGGAATGGCAGACATCGGAAGACCTCCCTATTGACGGCCCGGGCGGTGGGGCGGTGGCAGAAGCTCTGGTCGGAGGGGTCGAGAGTTGGAAGTCGAGGGTCGAGAGAGTCGAAATGGAGGCCGGGGGACTCTCAACTCTTGACTCTTGACTCTAGACTTTCCTCTGAGCGCGCCGGCTCTTCGCATCATCCGCCTCGCCTCCGTTCGCGCGTCCCTCTAGAAGCCCTTCATCGGGTTGGGGCCAAGGTCCACAACCGCCTGTGTGAACTCGTCGAGGATCGCGGGGATGCGGTCGAACGCGTCGTGCGACAGCTCGACGACCTTGATGCGCTCGGGCTCCAGGGCAAGACGCGTGAGCGTTTCCTGGACGTTGGTGAGACGGGTCGTGGCGAGTTGCGAGCCGCGCACGTAGTGGCACTGATAGTCGTCGCCCGACTTGCAGCCGATCAGCATGACTCCGTCGATCCCGCGCGACAGGGCGTCGGCGATCCAGACGATGTTGAGCGAGCCGAGACAGCGGATCGGGATGACGCGTACCCACGGGTTCCACTGCCGGTGCTGCGAGGCGGCGATGTCGAGCGCCGGCAGGGCGTCGTTCTCGCACATCAATGCAACGATGCGCGGCTTCTCGTCGAACTCCTCGGGCACGCTCATCGCCTTGATCATCGCGGCGACGGCGTCGACCGAGTGCTCCGGAAACGAGATGATGCGCTCCGGGCACGCGCCCATGCAGATGCCGCAGCGCCGGCAGCGCAGCGGGTTGAACTGCGGGGTGCCCTTCTCGTCCTCGTTGAGGGTGCCGAACGGGCACTCCTCGGTGCACCGCTTGCACTGGGTGCAGCGCTGCAGGAAGAAGTCCGGGTACGACACGTCGCCGGCGCGCGGGTGGACCGCTTCGCCCCGCTCGGCGGCGCGGATGCACTGCACGGCCTTCATCGCCGCACCCCATCCGTCCTCGGCCGCCTGCGCAGCGTCCATCGGCGAGTGCAACGCACCTGCCGCGTAGATGCCGGTGCGGCGGGTCTCGTACGGGAAGCAGATGAAGTGCGAGTCCGGGAACCCGTAGGCGAGGACCGGCAGGTCCGGGCCCTGGCGGTACGCGAGGTTGAGGATCTCGGTGTCTTGATGGGGCACCAGCTTCGCGACGAGCTTTCTGGCCTCCTCGCGCTGGCTCTCGCTTTCGCCCTTCTCGACGCGCCGTTGCGCGTCGTGGAGAGAGCGGATCAGCTCGCCGTCCGCCGAGTTCGGCACCATGCCGACCGCGAGAACGACGAGGTCGGCGGAGAGCGTCACCGCGTCGCCGAGCAGCGAGTCGCGCAGGTGCACGGCGAGTTGGCCGGTGCCGTTGCCCTCGACGCGGTCGACCTCGCCGCGGGTGAACAGGCTGCCGGGCTGCTCCTGCACTGCGAGGTAGAACCGCTCGAGTTGCCCCGGCGTCCGCATGTCGCGGTAGACGACGGCGGTTTCGACCGCCGGAAAGTCGCGATGGATGGCGGCGACCTGGCGCAGCGTGGTGCCACAACACTCGGACGAGCAGTACGCCAGGTGCTGCGGGTCGCGCGAGCCGGCGCACTGCACGAAGAGGACGCGACCCGGCGTCTTTCCGTCGCCGGGACGGGCAAGCCGCCCGTCGCGCAGCATCGCGTCGAGCTCGTGCGATGTGACGACGTTCGGGGACTTCCCGTAGCCGAGGTGCGGCAGCTTGGTGGCGTCGTAGGGTCGTGACCCGGTGGCCTGGACGATGGCGCCGGCCATGAACGCATCGGTGCCGGCCGGGGTCGTCACGTCGACCTTGAACTGGCCCGGTTGACCGGCGATCGCGGCCGTGCGCGACGAGGTCAGCACCTTGACGTCCGGGCAGGCCTTGACGAAGGCGATCAGCTCGGGCATGCGGTTGCCATGCAGCCGGTCGTACGGCGGCTCCTCGGGGACGCTGTCGCGCAGGTCGGCGAGGTGGCCACCGAGCCGGTCGCTCGCCTCGACAAGGACGACGGGATGGCCGGCGCCGGCGGCGGCCCGTGCCGCCTCGAGGCCGGCGACGCCGGCGCCGACGACCAGCACGGTGCGTTCGATGGTCTCGGCGAGCCGCGTGGTCTCCTTGATCTTACCCAGGCGAGCCATGCCCATGCGGAGCAGGTCGTCGGCCAGCATCTGGGTATCTTCATGCCCGGCGGGGTGCGACCACACCGCCATCTCGCGCAGCGCCACGCGCTCGACGGCGGTCGTGGTGACGTCGAAGCGGAACTCCGCGGTCTTGGCGCGCGGTGAGCACGCCGCGATCAGCACGCCGTTGAGGGCCTCGCCGGCGACCGCGGCGCGCATTGCCGCGACGCCCTCGGGCGAGCACCAGCAGGCGTCGGTGGTGCAGCTCGCGCAGCCGAGCTCCTTGACAGTCGCGTTCAAGGCCGCGACATCGACGGCCTCTCCGATTCCACAGCCGGTGCACAGGAAGACGCCGAGCCTGTCCATGTCAGGGCCTCCTTCCCGCTGCGACGCAGGCCTTTGCCGCGGCACCGGTGGCGTCGCGTACGGACGCCGCCACATCCTCCGGCCGCCGCGCGACGCCGGCAACCGAGAGACCGTGGTCGAGGTCGTCGAAGCCGAAACCGTCGTCGTCGTGCTTGAGGCCGAAGGGGAAAGGATCGCCGGCCAGGTTCGGGACCATGCCGGTCGCCAGCACGACGAGGTCGGCGTGCGCGGTCAGGAGCTTTCCGCTCGCGACGTCCTCGACCTTGAGGAGCAGGTCGTCGCCGTTGGCCTCGACCTTGCCGACCTTGCCTTTGACGAGCGTGACACCGGAGGTCGCGGCGGTGCGGGTCAGCATGTCCTCGTTGCGGCCGGGCGTGCGCCGGTCGATGTAGTAGATGGCAACCGCCGCCTCTGGAAGCTGCTCGTGCACGTACATCGCCTGCTTCAGCGAGGCGAGGCAGCACACCGCGGAGCAGTACGGCAGGTGGTTGACGTCGCGTGAGCCGGCGCACTGCACGAACGCCACCCGCTTCGGCGGCTGGCCGGTCGACGGTCGGAGAATCCTGCCGGCGGTGGGGCCGCTGGCCGAGGCCAGGCGCTCCATCTGCACGTTGGCGATGACGTCAGGCAGAGTGCCGCCACCCAACTCGGGGAGCTTGTCGATCGGGTACGGCGACCACCCGGTCGCGGCGACTGCCGCCGCGACCTCGATCTGCTCCTCGGTCGACTCGGCGTCGAGGTCGATGGCCTCGTAGACGCACGCGTCGACGCAGGCATGGCACCCGGGCGGGCACGCCGAACGGTCCAGCGTGAAACGCCGTGGCCAGGTGTTGGCGTGGTACGGCCGCACGGCCGTGGTCTCCGTCATGCCCAGGTTGTAGGGATCCTTGACCTTCGCCGGGCACACCGCGCTGCACTCGCCGCAGAACGTGCAGCGGTCGCTGACGTAGGCAGGTGCGTGGGCCAGGGTGACCAGCCAGCCGCGCGGTCCGGCGGTCGCCCGCTTCACCGTGGTGTCGGTGAGAACGCGAACGCGCGGGTTGCGCTCGAGTCTGCGCGCGTTGATCTCCATGCCACACGAGGGCGGGCAGAGCTTCGGGAAGTAGTGGTGCATGCGAAGGACTCGCCCGCCGATCGCGGGTTCCTTCTCTACCAGGACAACCTCCCGGCCCGCTTCGGCGGCCTCAAGCGCGGCGGTGACGCCGGCAATCCCGGCGCCGACCACCAGCAGCGGCAACTGCGGCGTCGCACTCATCGGCTCCTCCGAGGGGACGGTGCGCCACCGCGCACCGTGATGGTTGGTTCGGCGAACAAGGCGAAGCGAAGCCAGCGGAAGGCGAATCCGAGCATGGCGAGGTCGTTCGCGCGCAGCTCCGCGATCTCGTCCTCGGATAGCTCGAACCGGTGCAGGAAGGTCGATCCAAACACGAAGTCGCGGAAGCGGTCGAGGTCGTAGCAAGCGGTGTGGAACATCTCCATCCGCTTGGCGTCGAGCTGGCGACCGCCGATGAACCAGGGGTGCGAGACGATCTCGCGGAACCCCGCCTCGAGCGTCTCGCGCTCGATGAGCCCCTGGTCCGCACGCCAGCGCAGCGCGGTCCACTGATCCGGCTGCGTCCGCCCCTGACAAAAGCCGTCCTCGAAGAGGAAGAAGACCGGCTCGGGATCGACGCCGGCCCGCGCCGGCGGCACCGCCATGCCGAGCGGGTACATACGGCACGCCCACGGCCGATCATCGTAGACGGTGCAACCCGCATCGCCGACGAACGGGCAGCTTCGCGCGTCGTCGTCCTGCATCCGCAGCATGACGACGGGCAGGTGCAGATCCTTGGTGATCGGCGTCAGCGTGTGGCGCTCGAGGAAGTCGCCGGTCGAGACACCCATCCTGCGGGCCAGCGTGAGGACGTCCAGCGGGGTCAGCAGGATGTTGACGTCGGCGCAACACGAGTTGAAACAAGGGACGCCGCGATGGCAGCCGAACTGGAACGGCTCGTCGCCGGCGAGCTGCCGGTTCCGCTTCAGCACCTCGGGCAGATTCTCGGGTGAAGCGCTCATGGCTTCGTGCCTTTCCGGGGGGGCTTGGCGCCCGCCCGTCTCTCTGTCGCTTTGGGCCGGGCGGCTGAGCTGCTAAGTGTCGCCGCGGGCTTCTTCTCGCGCTTGGGGTGGGAGGGGTCACGGTCCCCGGCACCCGGGCCCCGGTTCCCGATCCTCTCGGCACTCACGTCAT
The DNA here is from genome assembly GCA_963725705.1 of uncultured Acidobacteriota bacterium. GTDB lineage: Bacteria > Acidobacteriota > Thermoanaerobaculia > Thermoanaerobaculales > Thermoanaerobaculaceae > CAVRZJ01. The sequence continues at coordinate 212,938 of CAVRZJ010000011.1, forward strand.
CGTTGGGCGGACCGTCAGCGATGACGTCAGCGTCGATGATGCAATCCTTGATGGCGTCCTTCGACCAGACCGGCAGAGGCGAGTCATGGCCCGATGCCGGGTCGATGCGATAGCGGTACGACGCCTTGACGCCGTAGTGGTCGAACATCCACGCCCAGCCTCGCCGGAAGTACCCGCAGTCGTCGCTGAAGCACGCGAGGTGGATCTGCTCGTCCCACCCCGAGTTCTCCGGGAGCCGGAACGGCTGCAGCGGGTGGCCGCAGTGAGGGCAGAGCGGTGCGGCGGGGCTGGGGGTCATGCCGGCTCGTCTCCTTCGGGGATGGAACACGAGCCCCAGGCGCCGTGAAGGCGCCTGGGGCTCGTCGACGGCGACAGCTCATCCGCCAAGCAGCTCATGCTCCTTGGGCTTGGCGAACATGTGAATGATGGGGCGCTTGTACATCTCCCACTCGTGCGTCGTGGGGCTCAGCTTGCAGTTCACGAAGCAATGCCAGTTCTGCTCGTCCATCCGGGGCTTGTCGGAGCGGAAGTAGTAGCCCGGCCAACGGGTTTCCTCGCGGAAGAGGATCGAGCGGGCATGGGCCTCGGCCTGGTACATCCGATGCGTATTCTCCCACGCGCGCATCAGCTCGTGCAGGTCCGTGGCGCCGAGCTTGGCGGAGTCCTCCTTGAGGAACGCGAGCAGCTCGAGGCAGCGCTTGAGCATGCCCTCGGAGGTGGTGAACTGGGCGGTCACGCCGCCTGCGTATTCGTCCATGATCTTCTGCAGGCGCATCATGAACATCTTCGGCCGGATGTAGTTGGGGTTGACGTCGTCCTGCGTGGTGGCCTTCTTGGTCTCCTCGAAGAGCGACATCGGTTTGTAGGTCTCGGCCTTCAACCGCTCGACGGTGTTCGGGTCGATCTTGGGGGCCGCCGGCTTCTCCTTGACCAGGTACCGGATCGCGGCCTTGGCGGCGATACGACCCTCGGCATGGGAGCCGGACGAGAACTTGTGCGACGAGGCGCCCGACGCGTCGCCGGCGCAGAACACACCCTTCACGGTGGACATGTGCTCGTAGCCCCAGAAGTACTCGGGCGGAGCGATGTCCTCGGGGCCCGACACCCAGGCGCCGGAAGCGCCGGAGTGGGAGCCGATGAAGTACGGCTCGGCGGCGGCGATCTCGGAGGCCTTCTCCTCGGGCGAGACGTTGCTGGCGGCCCACAGGATGGCCTGGGAGATCGTCATGTCGAGGAAGTCTTCCCACGCCTCGGCCTCGAGCTCCTTCAGCTTCTTCTTTGCAGCCTTCTCGTCGCCGGCAGCCGCCGCGATCTTCTGGATCGCCTCCTCGGTGCGCATGAAGATCGGGCCCTTGCCCTGCATCACATCGAGCATGCCGAGGTAGTTGCGCAGGTTCGCCGGCACCGGCTTGACGTGGCCGTACGGTGCCCAGTTGTCGAGCTCGGGCTTGCGGGTCTCCATGTAGTTCTCGCCGAACGCATTGGTCGCGCGCGACTTGAACAGCAGGAACCAGGCTCCGACCGGGCCGTAGGCGTCCTTGAAGCGGACCGGGATGAAGCGGACCTCCTGGCAGGTCATCTCCGCACCCGCCTTGAGGGTGAAGAACGCGGAAGCGCCGGCGTTCCACGGCGGATACCAGGCGCGGCCCTGGCCCTCGCCCGAGGACCTCGGCTTGAACACGTGCACGGCGCCGCCCATCGCGACCAGGGTGGCCTTCGCCTTGAACACGTAGAAGGTGTTCTCACGGACCGAGAAACCGTACGCTCCGAGACACTTCTCGCCGTCCATGATCGGGCCGACGATGAACACGCGCTCGTAGATGTTTTCCTTTCCGATCGCGTTCTTGGCGGCCTCGGCGACGACGACCTTGTACGACTCGCCGTTGATCATGAGCTGCCAGCGGCCCTCGTGAACGTAGCCGCCCTTTTCGTCCTTCCAGATCGGCAGGCCCCACTTCTCGAAGAGGTGGACGCTGGAGTCGACGTGGCGCGCAATCGAGGCCACGAGGTCCTCGCGGGTCACTCCCATGAGGTCGTTGCGGACGTAGTCCACATAGTCCTTCATGGTGTTCTGGCCATCCTTGAGCCCGACGTACTGGTTGATCGCCGAGAGACCCATCGCCACTGCGCCGGAACGATCAACCGCCGCCTTGTCGACGAGGGTGACCTTCAGCCCGTGCTGCTTGGCCCAGTACGCCGCCTCGACCGCAGCGCCGCACGCCGCCATGCCGCCACCGAGGATGAGGAGGTCGGTGTCTACCTCGACAGTCTTGAAGTCGACCATGTCTTCCCCCTTCCTCAGGCCTTCGTCCACACGGCGGGCAGGCCGAGTGACTCGGGCTCGGTAAACAGCGTCGGGCCGTCGATCGACGGTGCGTTGGCCCAACCGCCGGCCGGCTGCGCCTGTCCCTCAGGGGTCGTGCGGATCGGGAACTTGAACCGCTTGAGGGTGCCGTTGCGGAACTTGACCGTCCACATGATGCTGTCGGTGGAGCGCAGGGGAACCACGGACGCGCCCATCGGCACGAAGTCCGCGTAGCCGCGAACGTCGACCGCCTGCGTCGGGCAGATCTTGACGCAGTTGTAGCACTCCCAGCACATCTCGGGTTCCCGGTTGTACGCCTTCATGAGCTCCTTGTTGAGCACCATGAGGTCGTTGGGACAAATGTACTGGCAGGCAGTCTTGTCCAGCGCCTTGCACCCGTCACACTTGTCCGGGTTCACAAAACTAGGCATGCATCACCTCCTTGCGCGGGTGCCGAGCCAGCCGCTGCCGTTCGCGCCCCGCCGTAGAGAAACGTCCGCTTCTCCAACTCCAGCGGAGAAGCTCCCAAGTGAGTGTCCCGTGCCACCATTCCGAGATAGCACCACCTCCCGCCTCAGAGATTTGGGCCTTGGCCGACCCGTTGAACTGTTCTGGAAGCAAGTCTTGTGCCCGAATTCACAAGTCCATCATTACGTTTCCTGTGAGTGGCTTAGCCTTTCGCTGTGACGGTCCAACGGTGGCCCTGTTACCCGCTCTTAACGGAAGCGAGGGCGGCGCTCGAACCGAAGGACTCGCAGTATGTCCTTCTTCCTCGAGGGTTTACTGTCTTCTTGGCGTGTTACCTGGGGGAAACGAAGAGTGGCAGGCTGGAGGGAGCCGCCCTCGCGGTCGAGCCGCTCAGACTATCGAGGCGACGCGGCCGCGACGGAGGGTGATCAGGTCGACCTCCGGCGGCGAGCCGAAGCGCAGCGGCACGACGCCGACGCCGACGCCGCGCGACACGTACAGCAGCGTCTCTCCGCGGTGGTACGGCCCGGCGACGTACGGCGTGCCGAGGCGGGCGAGGTTGACACCCCGGCTGGGCAGCGCGATCTGACCGCCGTGGGTGTGCCCGGCGAGCGTGATGTCGGCGCCGGCGAGCCGCCCCGCGGCCCAACCGTTCGGCTGATGGCAGAGCAGCAGGCGGAAGTCCGCCCGCTCCGAGCTCAGCACCGAGTAGTCCGGGCCATGTCCCGGCGGGGCGTCGAGGTCGTCGACGCCGGCCAGCAGGAGCCGCGCCTGTCCACGCTCCAGCGTCACCGCCTGGTTGACGAGCGGGGTGGCGCCGACGGCCTCGAGCGCCCGCTCCGCCAGCTCACCGCCGGCGAGGTAGTCGTGGTTGCCGAGGATTCCGAAGACGCCGAGCGGCGCCGAGATCCCAGCGAAGCCGTGGACGAAGATCTCCGCGTCGACGTCGCGCCGGTCGAGCTGATCCCCGGTGAAGACAACGAGGTCGGGTGCGAGCCGCTCGACGAGCGTGCGGACGCGGGCAAGCCGCTCGGGGGGCATGAACGTGCCGGCATGCACGTCGGCAATCTGGGCGACGCGCAGCCCGTCGAAAGCCAACGGCAGTGATGGGTGAAACAGCGAGACCGACTTGAGCAGGGGCAGCTCGGTGGCCTCGACCCACCCGGAGCGCCCGAGGATGGCCCCGCCCACCAGGGCAAAGGCGCCCTTGTGGAGAACGTTACGTCGAGTGAGATAGGTGATGGCCCGCATTTCTGCGCCACGAGCGAAGGAGTCTACCACATGACCATGAATGACGAAGGCCGCCGGATTCACGCCAGCCCGGGCTCAGGTCCCCCGTTCGCGTTGCCGGCTCCACTTCGAGGACCGGCAGCAGCCCCGCCGTCGCAACCCGGCGGCGCAGGAGGATGGCTCGCCGGTCATCGGAGCACGTGCGCCGCTTTCCGGTTTGCTAGACTTCCCGCATGCCTGGTGAGCAACTCACGGATCAGTCCATGAAGCTCGTGCTCGTCCCCCGTAGCGACTCGCAGGGAGCCAAGGTGGAGATCGGCAAGGAAGCCCTCCGCCTCGGTCGCGACCCCGGCTGCGACGTGGTCGTCGCCGAGGCCACGGTGTCGCGCCGGCACGCACGCATCTTCTGGGACGGCGACGAGCTGGCCGTCGAGGACCTCAACTCGTCGGGGGGCACCTTCCTCAACGGGCTCAAGGTCCAGCGCGCCGTCATCAAGCCGGGCGACGTCCTTCGTCTCGGGCCGAGGACCGAGTTCGTCATCGAGGAGGAGGCGCCGTCGACCACCCTCGGCTTGGCGATGCAGAAGGAAGGCGAGGAGCAGGGCGGGGTCAAGCACCTCCAGGTGCTGCTGGACGTCGCGCGCGCTCTCAACGCGGCGACGGTGCTCGAGGAGGTCCTCGAGATCGTGCTGCAGGCGGCCGTGCGGCTGACCAAGGCCGACCGCGGCTACGTGGTCCTCGTCGAGGGCGGCAAGAAGCGCAGCGCTCTCGCCGTCTACCCGCGCGGGTTGGCGGAGAGTGCCTGGGGCGAGCAGAGCACGCTGCTCGACCGCGCGATCCGCGAGCGCCGCACGCTGCAGACCGGTGGCAAGGTCGACCTGTCGACGTCGATGGTCGGTCGCGGTGTCGGCATGGCGGTGGCGGCGCCGCTGCTGGTCGCACGGCGTCCGATCGGGCCGTCCGCCGACGCGTCGTTCATCGCCACCGTCGAGGCGATCGGCGGCATCCTGGTCGAGCGGCAGGCCGCCGGCTCGGCGTTCTCGCGCGAGGAGCTCGGGGTCTTCGAGTCGCTGGCGTCGGACGCCGCCGTGGCCGTCGACAGCGCCCGGCTGTACCGCGAGGCGCGCGAGAAGGCCAAGATCGAGCACGAAATGGAGCTGGCGCGCACCATCCAGACAGCGCTGCTGAAGGACCCGCCGCTGGTGCCGTTTGCCGAGATCTCCGCCTACTCGCAGCCGGCGCGGAGCGTCGGCGGCGACCTCTATCACTCGGTGATGCGGGAGGACGGGTCGCTGGCCATCGCTCTTGGCGACGTCTCCGGGAAAGGCGTCGCGGCGGCGTTGATCATGGCGATGATTCAGGGGCTGCTGGGGATGCTCAACGACATCGGCCGGCCCCTTGATGAGTTCCCGCTCCAGCTCAACCGCACGCTGCAGCAGTACAACCCGGGAAACCGCTTCCTCACGCTCGCCACCGGAGTGCTCACCCCGGCCGGCCAGTTCACGCTCATGAACGCCGGACACTGCCCGGTCGCGGTGGTACGGCGCGACGGGAGGATCGAGCTCATCAAGTCCCACGGCCCGGTACTGGGCCTGCTGCCGTTCGCCCGCTGGGGATCGGGGACGGTCACCCTCGAGCGCGGCGACATCGTCGTACTCTACAGCGACGGCATCGCCGAGTCGTTCTCCCCGAGTGGCGAGGAGTTCGGTACCGAGGGCGTGGAGAAGGCCGTCGCCGCGTGCGCCGGCAAGGACGCGAAGACCATGGCGCACGGGTTGCTCGAGGCGGCCGCAACGTTCCGGCAAGGGCGCGAGGCGGAGGACGACGTCACCATTCTGGCGATGCGCTACACCGGCGGCGGCGACGACACGGCCTCGTGAGGTCGGACGCTGGCCGGGGAGCGCAGGACGATGCGGACGATCTCGCTGCGCCGCCACAGGCGGATCGGCGGTCCCCACGAGCCGGTGCCCCGGCAGACGACGAGCTGCATCGCACCAACGTCGTAGGCTCCGCCGACGAACGGGTAGCGCAGCGCGACGAGGTACCCGAACGGCCAGATCTGCCCGTCGTGCGTGTGCCCTGACAGCATCAGCCCGACGCCCGCAGCGGCCGCCTGCTCGACGAGCCATGGCGTGTGCGACAGCAGGACGGTGGCGGCGGGCGGCCGGCCGGCGAGCGCGCCGTTGAGCCAACTCTCGGATAGCGGCCGCGATGGCACCCCCTGGGGAGCGAACTGCTGGCGGGCGGTAAGGTCGTCGACGCCGGCGATCACCAGGCCGGGAGCGACCTCGGCCCAGGCGTCCCGCAGCACGCGATAGCCGGCCTGCTCCAGGAGCTTCACGCTGCGGTCGAGCCCCGCGTAATACTCGTGGTTGCCGGTCACCGCCCAGACGCCGAGCGGCGCCCGCAGGCGGGTGAGCAGAGGGAGGAGTCGCTCGACGTGCGCCGCGTTGCCGTCGATGAGATCGCCGACCACCACGACGATGTCGGGATGGACCGCCTCGATCTGCGCCCGCCGCCGTTCGAACCAGGAGCCGCCGAGCAGCGATCCGAGGTGGAGGTCGGAGACTTCGACCAGAACGGTGCCGTCGAGTGCGGCCGGCAGCCCCTGCAGCCGCACCTCGCGCCCGACGACGGCCGGCCCGCGCGCCTGTTGCACCGCTCCGATCGCGCCCAGCAGGACGGCCAGAGCTGCGCCGGCGGCCGGGAGGTTGGCCGCCAGCGCGGAAAGCAGCACGCCGAGCCGGCCGCTGTCGGGAGACGCGAGCAGCAGTAGCAGGCTGAGGATCTCCGACGCCAGTACGGCCATGAAGGCGAGAAACAGCACGCCCATCCAGATCGCGCCGAGCACCTCGAGCGGGTACGACAGCGCCTCGAGGCCGCGCGAGTCGAGGAGCCGCGCGAGGGGATAGCTGAGCCACAACAGGGCGGCGATCACCAGCAGCGCCCGCTTCGGCAGGTGCTCGGCGACCAGCGGGGTGCGCGCCACCCGCCAGACCACGAACGCGTGCAGCGCCGTCCAGATCGACAACACGATCACGAGGAAGATGGCTATTCGGCCGGCGTCGCTCATCGCGACATCCTACGCGAGGGCGTGCCGCCGGGTTCATCCGACCTGCCGACGCGTGTACCATGCGGCCGCCCGCCTGCGGGCGGCCAGGAGGCTGACGTGCGGACCTTGGCAGCAGCGAGCTTGCTCGCGGTGCTCGTCGGAGGGGTGGCCGTGGCTGCGGAAACACACCCGTTCTCTGTGCACGACATGTTGGCGATGGATCGCCTCGCCGACCCGAGGGTCTCGCCGGACGGCACTCGCGTCGCGTTCACGGTGCGGGCGACCGACCTGGCGGCCAACAAGGGGAGGAACGACATCTACCTGGCGGCGGTCGACGGCTCCTGGGTGCGCCGGCTGACCACCAGCGAGGCCAGCGACTCGCAGGCCCGCTGGTCGGCCGACGGCAAGACCATCTACTTCGTGTCGACCCGGTCGGGGAGCTCGCAGGTCTGGCGCATCGCCGGCGACGGCGGCGAGGCCGAACAGGTGACCCGGCTGCCGCTCGACGTCGACGCGCTCGAGGTCGGCCCCGGCGGCAACGCGCTGCTGTTTTCGCTGTCGGTGTTCCCGGGCAAGACGATCGAGGAGACCAAGGCGCAGCTCGACGCGAAGGAGACGACGAAGGCGACGGGGATGACGTTCGACCGTCTCTTCGTACGGCACTGGGACACCTGGTCGGACGGCACCCGCAACCACGTCTTCATCTACCCGCTGCCCGACGGCCCGGCGAAGGACCTGATGCCGGCGATGGACGCCGACTGCCCGACCAAGCCGTTCGGCGGCAGCGAGGACTTCGCCGCCTCACCCGATGGCACGAGCCTCGTCTTCTCGGCCAAGGACGCTGGCCGCGAGGAGGCGTGGTCCACCAACTTCGACCTCTTCGAGGTGCCGACGGACGGCTCCGCGGCGCCCCGCAAGGTCACCGTCAACCCGGCGTGGGACGCGCAACCGAAGTTCTCGCCCGACGGGAAGAGGCTCGCGTACCTGGCGATGGCCCGGCCCGGCTACGAGGCGGACCGCAACACGATCGTCATCCGCGAGCGCGCCGCCGGCAAGGAGTGGCGGATCAACCTGCGCGTCGACGACGGGCCGTTCGGCGATCGCTCGCCGGCCGACCTCGCGTGGTCGTCCGACGGCCGCGAGCTCTACTGCACCGCCGACCACCTCGGCCAGCACGCGCTGTTCGCCATCGACGTCGCCGCGGCGAAGAGCCGCATCGTCGTCGGCGAGGGCACGGTGGCGGCAGCGGTCCCGCTCCCGTCCGGCCGCCTGCTCTATGCGCTGAACTCGTTGCAGGGACCGACCGAGCTGTACACGGCGGCGCGTGCCGGCGGCGACGTCAAGCGGGTCACCCACCTCAACGACGCGAAGATCGCCGCCGCCCGGATCGGCAAGGCGGAGCAGTTCTTCTTCACCGGCGCGAACAGCGAGAAGGTGTACGGCTACATCGTCTACCCGATCGACTTCGACCCGGCAAAGAAGTACCCGGTCGCCTTCCTGATCCACGGCGGACCGCAGGGAATGTTCGGCAACGACTTCCACTACCGCTGGAACCCGCAGGCGTACGCGGGCGCCGGCTACGCCGTGGTCATGGTCGATTTTCACGGCTCGACCGGCTACGGGCAGGAGTTCACGGACGCCATCAACGGCGACTGGGGTGGCGCGCCGTTCGAGGACCTGATGAAGGGCCTGGACTTCGCGCTCGCGAGGTACCCGTTCCTCGACAAGGACCGCATGGGCGCACTCGGCGCGTCGTACGGCGGCTTCATGATCAACTGGGTGGCCGGTCACACCGACCGCTTCAAGGTCCTCGTGTGCCACGACGGCAACCTCGACGAGCGCGGCGCCTACTTCAACACGGAGGAGCTGTGGTTCCCGGAGTGGGAGCACGGCGGCACCCCGTGGGGCAGCCCCGAGGGGTTCGCCAGGCACAACCCGATCGACTACGTCGACCGCTGGAAGACGCCGACGCTGGTGATCCACGGCGAGAAGGACTTCCGCGTCGTCTATACCGAGGGGCTGTCCACTTTCACCGCGCTGCAGCGCCGCGGCATCCCGTCGAAGCTGCTCATCTTCCCCGACGAGAACCACTGGGTGCTCAAGCCGGCAAACTCGATCCAGTGGCACGAGACGGTGCTCGCCTGGCTCGCGCAGTGGCTGAAGTAGCCGGGCACCGGGGACTGGGGACCGTAGGATTCCGACCCGGCGACGCGCCAGCGGGCTCCGGAGCCCGGAGCCCGGAGCCCGGTGCCCGCTTCTAGTGGTCCAGGTGGCCGTCGTGGGCGTGGCCGTGCGCGAGTTCTTCGGAGGTCGCCTTGCGGACACCGACGACCTCGACCTCGAACGTCAGGTCCTTGCCGGCGAGCGGGTGGTTCGCGTCGAGCACGACCACGCCGTCGCGCACCTCGAGAATGGTCAGCACAGACGGCTCTCCGTCGCCTTCCGCGATCACCTGGGTGCCGGGCGTGAGCTCGATGTCGTCGGAGAACTGCGTCTTCGGGACCTCGACCCGCAACGAGGGGTCGGGCGGTCCGTACGCCTCGGCCGACGGAACGACCAACGTCACCTTCGCGCCCGGCTCGAGCCCGCCAAGCTGGCGCTCGAGGCCGGGGATGATCTGATCGTGACCGTGCAGGAACGCAAGCGGCTCCTGGCCATCGCTCGAATCGACGACCTCGCCGTCCGCGACCGTCAGCGTGTAGTGGATGCTGACCACGCAGCCCTTGGCTATCTTCATGGGGTCCTCCGCGCTGGCCGGAGCCGGAGGACAGTTGAGACCGTCCGGGCCGAACAGGCGGCGGGAGTCTACCGCAGCGACGCGCGGCGTAGAATCGCAGCCAAGGGACCCGAGTGAATCCAAGGCGACTCGCACCTGCAGCGCTCGCCAGCGCGATGATACTGGTCGCCGCGCCGCCCGCGCCGGGCCAGGGCGCCGGCGCCGGGCCGGCGTGGGTTGCGATCCCGGCGGGGTCGTTCGAGATGGGCTGCACCGCGGGCGATCCCGAGTGCTTCCCCGATGAGCTGCCGCCGCACCGGGTGACGATCAGCCACGGCTTCGCGATGCTGGCGACCGAGGTGACGGTCGCCCAGCTCCAGGGGTTCCTGGCTGCGACCGGTCGTCCTGCGCCGCCGCCGCCCGGGTTCGCCCAGACGCCCGGCGACCCGGTGGTCGACGTGACGTGGGGCGAGGCTGCGGCGCATTGCCGGTGGCTTGGAGGAAGGCTGCCTACCGAGGCCGAGTGGGAGTATGCGGCGCGCGGCGGCATGCCGGCATCGCGCTTCCCCAGCGGCAACAGTATCGACCTCACACAGGCAAGCTTTGCTGGTGTCGGCGGGCGTGACCTCTGGGCGGCCACGGCTCCGGCCGCATCCTTCCCCGGCAACGCACTCGGGCTGTATGACATGGCCGGCAACGTCTGGGAGTGGTGCGCTGACTTCTACTCGCCGACCGGTTACGACCGGGCGGCGGTCGTCGATCCCTCCGGTCGCCCGGACGGCATTCTGCGGGTGATGCGCGGCGGCGCCTGGAACAGCGCCGTGCGCAGCCTGCGCGTCTCCAATCGCGGCCGCGCCACGCCGACCTCGCGCTTTCCCACGGCCGGGTTCCGCTGTGTACGCGACCTCCCCAGCGACCCCACCGGCGAGACCGTTCCGACTTCTGCACCCGCGCCTGCGCCCGGCGCGCCGCCGGAACTCCCGGCGGCGACCTCGGCCGCCATGCCGACACCGCCGCCCTCGAGTGTCGCCGCGGGCGCCGCTCTTCCGGATGGCGGGGTAAGGGCGACCCCGATCGCGGCCGCGGTCCCGGTGACCGCCGGTACGGGGCTCGCGCTGCTGGAGCGGCGCTCGTTCGCTCCCGATGGGGCCACGATGGTGCTCCTGCCGGCCGCCGAGTTCGACATGGGCTGCGTTCGCGGGGACGCCGACTGCGACGCCGACGAGCAGCCGCGTCACCTTGTCCGGCTGACGGCCGCCTTCTGGATCGACACCAGCGAGGTCACGGTCGCCGCCTATCGCGGGTTTGCGGTGGCAGCGAACCGTGTCATGCCGGCCCAGCCGGAGTGGAACGGACCCGAGCACCCGGTGGTCAACGTTACCTGGTCCGATGCCGACGCGTACTGCCGCTGGGCGGGCGCTCGGCTGCCCAGCGAAGCCGAGTGGGAGTATGCGGCGCGCGGCGGCGCCGGCGGGCGGAAGTACCCGTCGGGCGGCACGATCGCCGCCGGCGACGCGAACGGCGACGGGACCGGCGACACCGACCGCTGGGAGAAGACATCCCCTGCCGGCTCGTTCCCGGCGAACGGTTTCGGCCTGTTCGACACCATCGGCAACGTGTGGGAGTGGTGCGCCGACTGGTACGACCCGAGAGCGTATACGAGCGCCGCCGCCGTCGACCCGCGCGGCGCGGCGACGGGCAGCGAGCGCGTCGCCCGCGGCGGATCCTGGACCAGCGTCGCCGGCCGTATGCGCATTTCGTACCGGTTCCGCCTCGCCCCGGGCGAGACCTCGATCGGAATCGGCTTCCGCTGCGCCCGCGACGGTGCGCGCTAGCCGAGGCGCCCAGCCGTGGTACGATGCGCGCCCCGAGGGTCGGGCGAGCATCGCCGTGCTGGGCGGCGTGCCGCCGCAAATGTTGACACTAGCCGCCTCGTTTGCTAGGATTTTCGGCCCCTTGGCGGGTAACCTCGCGACCGGTGTCAGATGGCGAGTGGAGAGGTCGATGAAGACGTACGTACCCAAGCAGAGCGAGATTACGCGCGATTGGTTCCTGATCGACGCGACCGATGTCGTCCTGGGCCGGCTTTCCACCGCGGTGGCGACGCTGCTGCGTGGCAAGCACCGGCCGACGTTTACGCCGGGCATGGACACGGGCGATTTCGTGATCGTCGTCAATGCGGCCAAGGTCACATTGACCGGCAACAAGTGGGACGAGAAGCGGTACTACCGTCACTCGGGCGACCCCGGGCATCTCCACCAGCAGACTGCTGCAGAGCTGCGCGTGGAGACGCCGGAACGGCTGGTGCGCTATGCGGTCTGGGGGATGCTCCCCAAGAACCGCCTCGGCCGTCAGTTGCTCAAGAAGCTCAAGGTGTACGCCGGCGCCGAGCACCCGCACGAGGCCCAGCAGCCGCGCGTTTTCAAGGTCAAGGAGTGAGGAGGTAAGCGGTGGCGACGATCCAGTACTACGGGACGGGCCGGCGCAAGAGCGCGGTGGCGCGTGTGTACCTGCGCCCCGGCTCCGGCAAGCTGTCCGTCAACAAGCGCGACTTCGAGGAGTACTTCCCCAACCGCGTGCTGAAGATGATCATCCGCCAGCCGCTGCTGATCACCGAGACCGCCGACAAGTTCGACATCGCGGTCAAGGTGAACGGGGGCGGAACAGCGGGACAGGCAGGTGCAATCCGGCACGGGATCGCCCGGGCGCTGCTCGAGTTCAACCCCGAGCTGCGCGGGCGGCTGAAGAGCGCCGGCTTCCTGACGCGCGACGCGCGCGAGGTGGAGCGCAAGAAGTACGGCCAGCCCAAGGCGCGCCGTCGCTTCCAGTTCTCGAAACGGTAGGAAAGGAGAGACACACTTGGCTTCCATTTCAATGAAAGAGCTGCTCGAGGCTGGCGTCCACTTCGGTCACCAGACCCGGCGCTGGAACCCGAAGATGCGCCCCTACATCTTCGGCAAGCGCAACGGGATCTACATTGTTGACCTGCAGAAGACGCTGCAGCTCTTCGAAGAAGCCTCGAACTTCGTGCGTGACCTGGCCTCCTCAGGCGGCACCGTCCTGTTCGTCGGCACCAAGCGCCAGGCGCAGGACGTGGTTCGCGAGGAGGCGACGCGCTCCGGGATGTCGTACGTGGCTACCCGCTGGCTCGGCGGCACCCTGACCAACTTCGCCACCGTCCGCAAGTCTGTGGAGCGGTTCAAGGAGATCGAGCGCCAGCTCGCCACCGAGGACTCGCAGCTCACCAAGAAGGAGCGGGGTACCCTCGAGCGCGAGCGCGCCAAGATGGAAAAGAACCTCGGCGGCATTCGCGACATGGAAGGGTTGCCCGAGGCCATCTTCGTGATCGACACGAACCACGAGCACAACGCCGTGCACGAGGCCAACCGCCTCGGCATCCCGGTGGTCGCGGTGGTCGACACCAACTGCGACCCCGACCTGGTCGACTACCCGATCCCCGGCAACGACGACGCCATCCGCGCCATCAAGCTCTTCACCTCGCGCGTGGCCGACTCGGTGCTGGAAGGGGTCGCGATGGTCGAGGGACGCGCCGAGGGCCAGGCGGCGGCCGCCGGTCAAGTGGCGGTCGGCGGCAAGGCCGGAGAGGGTGAACCTGGTGCACTCCCCTCGCTCGGCGAGACCTTCGAAGAGTACGACGAGGCCGAGCTCTACGGCGAGCGCTAAACGGCAGGGGACAGGGGACCGGGTACCGGGCACCGAAGAGCCTCCGGTTCCCGGTCCCCGGTCCCCTGTTCCCGATGGTAACAGGCCAGGGGCGAACACCTCCTGGCCCTTTTGATGGAGGACGAGATGGCGATTTCTGCGGCAACCGTCAAGGAGCTTCGCGAGCGCACCGGCGCCGGGATGATGGACTGCCAGCGCGCGCTGACCGAGACCAACGGCGACATGGACGAGGCGATCAAGGTCCTTCGCAAGAAGGGTCTCGCCGCAGCGGCCAAGAAGGCCGGACGCGCCGCCAAGGACGGTCTCGTCGTCATCGCGATGTCCGCCGACCGCTCCCGCGCCGGAATCGTCGAGCTCAACTGCGAGACCGACTTCGTGGCGCGCACCGAGCAGTATCAGGCGTTCGCCCTGGCGCTCGCCGAGCAGGTCATGAACGACGGCGAGAGCGACATCGAGAAGGTCAAGGCCACCCGCTCCATAGCGGACCCCCTGCACACGGTCGCCGACGTGATCGCCTCGCAGATCGCCACCATCGGTGAGAACATCCGGCTCTCGCGGGTCGCCGCGATGCACGCCGGCGAAGGCATGCAGCTCGGCTCCTACGTTCACATGGGCGGCAAGATCGGCGTGCTGGTCGAGATTTCGGCCGCGGCCGACGAGGAGACGGTCAAGGACGTGGCGATGCACGTCGCTGCCGCCGAGCCGCGCTTCGTTTCGCGCGATACCGTCCCGCCGTCGGCGATCGAGGAGGAGCGCGAGATCGCCCGCGCACAGGCGCAGGCCTCGGGCAAGCCGGCCCAGGTGGTCGAGAAGATCGCCGAGGGCAAGGTCGGCAAATTCTTCGAGCAGGCGTGCCTCCTCGAGCAGCCGTTCGTCAAGGCCCCCGACCAGACGGTGCAGCAGATGCTGAGCGCCCGCGGCGGTGCCACCGTGAGGCGTTTCATCCGCTTCCGGCTCGGTGAAGGGGCAGCAGCGGAGGCCGAGTGACCCCCCCGCCGATCTACCGGCGAATCGTCGTGAAGCTCTCGGGAGAGGTGCTGATGGGCAACCAGCCCTTCGGCATCGCCCCCGAGGTGCTGCCGGTGCTTGCCGCCGAGATCGCCGAGGTGCACGACCTCGACGTCGAGGTGGCGGTGGTGATCGGCGGCGGCAACATCATTCGCGGCATTGCGGCCACCGAGCAGGGCCTCGACCGGGTCACCGGCGACCACATGGGCATGCTCGCCACGGTCATCAACGCGCTCGCGCTGCAGGACGCGCTCGAGCGACGCGGCTGCTTCACGCGGGTGCAGACGGCGATCGACATCCGTGAGGTGGCCGAGCCCTTCATCCGCCGTCGCGCCATGCGGCACCTCGAGAAGCGGCGGGTGGTGATCTTCGCGGCCGGCACCGGCAACCCGTTCTTCACCACCGATTCGGCGGCCGCGCTGCGGGCGAGCGAGCTGCACGCGGACGCTCTCCTCAAGGGCACCAAGGTCGACGGCCTGTACACCGCAGACCCGGTGAAGAACACCGGCGCCAGGCTGCTCAAGCGCGTGGACTACCGGTACCTGCTCGAGCACGGGCTGAAGGTGATGGACGCCTCTGCCGTGTCGCTCTGCCAGAACGCCCACATCCCGATCCGCATCTTCAACATCCGCGTGCCGGGCAACATCCGCCGGGTGGTCCTCGGCGAGGACGTCGGCTCCACCGTGATGGACCTCCCGGCAGAGCCCGACAAGACTCCGTAGCCCGTCTCTCGCGACCAACTCGCCGGATACCACCGGGAGCGCCCATCGACTGCATTAGAATTGTGGCGGACCCGGTGCCGGAGCGGCCCGCCGCCGCTGGCAGGACGGAGGAGCGACGATGCGCGAGGTGGTCAAGAACATCAAGCAGCACATGAACAAGGCAGTTGACGTGTTCCGCGATGAGCTCAAGACCCTGCGCACCGGGAGGGCCTCGCTCGGCATCCTGGACCCGGTCAGGGTCGACTACTACGGCACGGCGACACCGCTCAACCAGGTCGCTAGCCTCTCCGTGCCCGAGCCGACGCTGATCGTCATCCAGCCGTGGGACCCGTCGGCGATCGCCGCCATCGAGCACGCCATCCAGAAGGCGAACATCGGTCTCAACCCGATGAACGACGGCAAGGTGATCAAGCTGCCGGTGCCGCCTCCAACCGAGGAGCGGCGCAAGGAGATCGTGAAGATCGCGCACGAGTACGCCGAGCGCACCCGCACCGCGGTACGGAACGTCCGCCGCGACGGCAACGAGGAGCTGCGGGAGCTCGAGAAGGAGAAGTTGATCTCCGAGGACGACCTGCACCACGGCCTCCAAGAGGTCCAGAAGCTCACCGACGAGCACATCGAGACGATTCACAAGGTCCTCGTCGCCAAGGAACAGGAAATCATGGAGGTGTAGAGCGAACCTGCGAGAGCAGGTGAGCTCTACATCCCGAGCGCAGCGAGGGATCTTGTGGACTTCACGAGCGCGGCGGCAAAGGCAGGCGCAGCGAGGGATCTAGTGGACTCCACGAGCGCGGTGGCAAAAGCAGGCGCAGCGAGGGATCCCGTGGATTCTGCGGACGCCAGGGAAGCAACCGGCGACGTTGCCATTGTCGTCGTCGCAGCCGGTTCCAGCACCCGCTTCGGCGCCGACAAGCTGGCCGTCGATTTGGGCGGCCGCCCGGTGCTCGATCGGGCGGTGGCGGCGGTGCGCGCGCCGTTTCCCACTGCGCCCGCGGTCCTCGTGGTGCGCCCCGGTGACTGCGGCCCGGAGCGCGAGCGCTGGCGCGCCGCCGGCGTGTGGGTCGTTGCGGGTGGCGCGCGACGCCAGGATTCCGTGAGGCTCGGCTGCGAGGCGCTCGACGTCCCTGACCATACCGTGTTCGTCATCCACGACGGCGCCCGGCCGTTCGTGCCGGCCGGCGACGTTGCCGCGGTCGCTGCTGCCGCGGCGGACGTCGGCGCGGCACTGCTCGTCGCGCCGGTCGTCGACACGATCAAACGGCTGAGCGGGGCCAGCGTGGCGGCGACCATCTCGCGCGCCGACCTCGCCAGGGCGCTGACGCCGCAGGCATTCCGCGCCGGGGTGCTGCGGCAGGCGTGGCGGACGACGACCCAACCCGAGTGGACCGACGAGGCGGGGCTGGTGGAAGCCGTCGGCGGCCGGGTGGCCGCCGTGCCCGGCGACCCCCGCAACGTGAAGGTGACCCGGCCGGAGGACCTCGACGCGCTGCGCGGCGTCTTCCCGCGATCGGTGAGGACGGGGCAGGGCGTCGACGTCCATCCGCTCGCGGCTGGTCGCCCACTGTGGCTGTGCGGGATCGAAGTGCCGTCGGATCTCGGCCTCGTCGGGCACTCTGACGCCGACGCGCCCCTGCACGCGGTCACCGATGCCATCCTGGGCGCGATCGGTGCGGGCGACATCGGGGAGCACTTCCCGCCGAGCGACGAGCGCTGGCGCGGCGCCCGTTCCGAGCTGTTCGTGAGGCACGCCGTGGCGCTTGCCGCGGCGGCCGGCTGGGTCGTGAGGAACTGCGACGTCACGATCCTCACCGAGCAGCCGCGTATCTCCCCGCATCGGGCCGCGATGCGGGCGCGGCTCGCCGAGCTGCTGGGGCTGCCGGCGAACGCGGTCAGCGTCAAGGCGACGACCTGCGAGGGGCTCGGCTTCGTGGGTCGCCACGAGGGACTGGTGGCGATGGCCGTCGTGACCGTCGAAACACCATGAGGAGACCGTGAGAGAACCCCACCGCCCCACTGCCCGCACCGGCACCCGTCGTCGTCCTCGGCGGGATCCTTCCCCTTCTCACGAACCGCGAACCACGAAACACGAGGGGGTGGGCGGGGGAGAGGTCGGGCGGGGGCCGGCCCCCGGTCCCCGGTCCCCGGAGCCCGGGGGGGTGGGCGGGGACTCGTGGGTGGTCGGCTTCCATGCCGTTGTTGCCGCTCTCGAGCATGACGCCAAGAGAGTCGAGGTAGTGTGCATTGCCGAAGGCGCGGGCGGCGGCCGGGCCGGTCGGGTGATCGAGGCGGCGCGCGGCGCCGGGGTCCGCTGCCACCCGATCGCGCGCAGGCAGCTCGACGAGATCGCCGGCGGGACCGCACATAACGGCTTCGCGGCGCGGCTCGCCCCGGTTGGTCTGGCCGACCCGGCCGAGCTACTCGCATTGCCTGGGACGGTTTGCCTGATCGGGCTCGACACGCCGGAGGACCCGCACAACCTCGGCGCCGTGGTCCGGGTCGTGGCCGGGTTGGGGCTCGGCGGTGTCGTGGTGTCCGGCCCGCACCCGCCGCCGCTCGGTGGCGCCGTCGCCAAGGTCGCCGCCGGGACGCTGCCGCTCGTTCGGGTCGCCCACGTCGGCTCGCTCGGCGACTTCGCGCGTCAGGCGCAGGCCGCCGGGTTCTGGGTCATCGGCGCGGATGCGGGAGGCACGCCGGTGAGCGATGTGGAACTCCCCGACCGACTGTTGCTGTGCCTGGGCGCGGAGGCCGGCGGCCTACGCGCCAAGACGCGCGCGGCGCTCGACGAGACGGTCGCGATTCCCCTGGCCGCCACCGTCGAGTCCCTCAATCTCTCGGTGGCCGCCGCGATCCTCGCCTGGGAGTGGCGCCGCCGCTTTCCCCTCCCGCCCACCGCGGAGCTCGAAGCGTCGGCGCCGGAGTAGAGGCAGCACCCGAACGCTCAGCCGAGCCCCGAGCCCCGTTTCTGCAGGGAGTACCCCCTTGCAATCGAGATGGTCGCGTGATACCGTACGCGGTCCCGACGGTGTTCGTGTGCGCCGAGGGGAGATCTTTGGCAGAGGGAGACCTCAAGTCGTGAGACCCGCAGTTGCTGGCGTAGCTCAATCGGTAGAGCAGCGGATTTGTAATCCGCAGGTTACGGGTTCGAGTCCCATCGCCAGCTCCAGTGGGAGGAACGACGGCCGGCAGGTGGCGCCGGAACTGACTGAGCTTTCAGGGGATGCGGGTGTGGCCGAGCGGTCAATGGCAGCAGACTGTAAATCTGCCGGCGTAACGCCTACGGTGGTTCAAATCCATCCGCCCGCACCATGTTCATGCCGCGGGAGTAACTCAGGGGTAGAGTCACAGCCTTCCAAGCTGTTGGTCGCGGGTTCGATTCCCGTCTCCCGCTCCACGCTTCGCGTAAGTACCTCGGCCCACGTAGCTCAGCCGGTAGAGCACGTCCTTGGTAAGGACGGGGTCACCAGTTCAAGTCTGGTCGTGGGCTCCAGCATCACCCGCGTAGATTCACGTCGCGCGCATCCCGGTCGCTTCGGGGCGCACCGCGTCACGGTGGACGGAACGAACGTTGCCATGTCCGGGAGGGCGAGGGCTCAGCTCCCGGTCGGCGCAAAGGAGAAGTGAAGGCTCGTCACCTCGCGAGCCGCGGTCGCTGCGGCGGCCAAGCAACGAACCTTCACAGAGGGAGGCGAAAGGGTTATGGCCAAGCAGAAGTTCGACAGGACGAAGCCGCACGTAAACGTGGGGACGATTGGGCACGTTGACCACGGGAAGACGACGTTGACGGCGGCGATCACGAAGGTACAGTCGTTGAAGGGGCTGGCGACGTTCAAGGCGTACGACGAGGTGGCGAAGGCGTCGATTGCGCACGGCCGGCGCAACGAGATGAAGATTTTGACGATTGCGACGTCGCACGTGGAGTACGAGACGGTAAATCGGCACTACGCGCACGTGGACTGTCCCGGGCATGCCGACTACGTGAAGAACATGATCACTGGGGCGGCGCAGATGGACGGGGCGATCCTGGTGGTGATCGGCGGAAGACGGGCCGATGCCACAGACGCGGGAGCACATTCTGCTGGCGCGGCAGGTGGGAGTTCCGTGCATCGTGGTGTTCCTGAACAAGGTGGACAAGGTCGAGGACCCGGAGCTGTTGGACCTGGTGGAGCTCGAGGTGCGGGAGTTGCTGTCGCAGTACGAGTTTCCCGGGGACGAGGTGCCGGTGATCCGGGGGGCGGCGCTGAAGGCTGGGGCGGCGACGAGTGCTGACAGTCCGGAGGCGAAGTGCATTCTCGAGTTGATGGATGCGCTGGACAAGTACGTGCCGCAGCCGGTGCGGGACATCGACAAGCCGTTTTTGATGCCGATCGAGGACGTGTTCACGATCTCGGGGCGTGGGACGGTGGTCACGGGTCGAGTGGACCGCGGGATCGTGAAGGTGCAGGACGAGATCGAGATCGTCGGGTACAGGCCGACGATCAAGAGGATCGTGACCGGGGTCGAGATGTTCAAGAAGCTGCTGGACCAGGGGCAGGCGGGGGACAACATCGGGTTGCTGCTGCGCGGGACGGAGAAGTCGGAAGTGGAGCGCGGGCAGGTGGTGTCGAAGCCGGGGACGATCACGCCGCACACGAAGTTCAAGGCTGAGGTGTACGTGTTGAGCAAGGAGGAAGGCGGGCGGCACACGCCGTTCTTCAAGGGATACCGGCCGCAGTTTTACTTCCGGACGACGGACGTGACGGGCTCGGCGCAGTTGCCGGCGGGCGTGGAGATGGTGATGCCCGGCGACAACGTGGCGCTGGAGGTGGAGCTGATCACGCCGATCGCCATGGAGAAGGGTCTGCGGTTCGCCATCCGCGAGGGTGGCCGTACCGTCGGCGCCGGCACCATCAGCGAGATCATCGAGTAGGGACTGACCATGCGAGACAACATCCAGCTTGCGTGCGGCGAGTGCAAGCGCCGGAACTACACCTCGACGCGCAACAAGAAGCAGCAGACCGAGCGTCTCGAGGTGAAGAAGTACTGCAGGTTCTGCCGGCGGCATACGTTGCACAAAGAAGTGAAGTAGCGTGCATCCACGTGCAGGCCAGTAGCTCAATTGGTAGAGTCCCGGTCTCCAAAACCGGTGGTTGGGGGTTCGAGTCCCTCCTGGCCTGCCAAGAGGCGCCGGGGAGGCGCACGCGATGAACTGGTGGACGCGGCTGAAGACTTTTCTCCATGAGGTGGTTGTCGAGACCAAGAAGGTCTCGTGGCCGTCTCGCGACGAGGTGGTGGCGACGACGGTGGTCGTCATCGCGGCCTCCTTCGTCTTTGGCATCTTTTTGTACGTGTGTGACTTGGTCTTCTTTAGGCTGGTTGACTGGGTGATTAAGACCCTCTCCTGAGGAGCTCGCGCAGATGGCGAAGCAGTGGTACATCGTTCACACCTACTCGGGCTTCGAGGACCGGGTGAAGAAGACGCTGGAGCAGCGGATCGAGGCGCTCGGCATGCGGGAGCTGTTCGGTGAGATCCGCATCCCCACCGAGACGGTCGTCGAGATCCGCAACGGCAAGCGTCGCGAGGTGCAACGCAAGTTCTTCCCCGGTTACGTGCTGGTGGAGATGGACATGACCGACGAGGCGTGGCACCTGGTGCGCAACACGCCCAAGGTCACGGGCTTCGTCGGCTCCGGCAAGAAGCCGACCCCGGTCACCGAGGAAGAGGTGAACCAGATCCTCCACCAGGTGACGGTCGCCAAGGAGAAGCCGCGGCCGAAGCACATGTACGAGAAGGGCGAGCAGGTCCGTATCACCGATGGGCCTTTCTCGAACTTCATCGGCGTGGTCGAGGAGGTCAACCTGGATCGTTCGACCCTCAAGGTGATGGTCACGATCTTCGGTCGCTCGACCCCGGTCGAGCTCGAGTTCAGCCAGGTCCAGAAGACCGTGTGAGGATGGTATGGCAAAGAAGGTAGTGGGCTTCGTGAAACTGCAGATCCCGGCGGGGCAAGCGACTCCGGCGCCGCCTGTCGGCCCGGCGCTCGGCCAGCACGGGCTCAACATCATGGACTTCTGCAAGGCGTTCAACGCCAAGACCGCGAAGATGCAGGGCACCGTGATTCCGGTGGTGATCACCGTGTACTCGGATCGCACGTACACGTTCATCACCAAGACGCCGCCCGCCTCGTTCCTCCTCCGGCAGGCCGCCGGGGTGGAGAAGGGCTCGGGCGAGCCGAACCGGAACAAGGTCGGCAAGGTGACCCAGGCGCAGGTCGAGACGATCGCCAAGACAAAGCTGCCGGACCTCAACGCCACGTCCCTCGAGGCGGCGATCCGTATTATCGAAGGAACGGCGCGCAGCATGGGCATCGAAGTGGTGCCTTGAGGGAGGTACGTATGAGCCATTCAAAGAAATACCTCGCTGCCAGGGAAAAGGTCGAGACGCGCCGCTACGAGCTGCGCGAGGCGATCGACCTGATCCGTGAGATCCGCTATGCCAAGTTCGACGAGACGATCGAGCTCGCCATGCGTCTGGGCGTCGACCCACGGCACGCCGATCAGATGGTCAGGGGCACCGTGGTGCTCCCGCACGGCACCGGGAAGTCAAAGAAGGTCCTCGTGGTTGCCGTCGGTGACCAGGCGAAGGAGGCGCAGGAGGCCGGCGCCGACTTCGTGATGGGCGATGACGCCGTGGCGAAGATCCAGGAAGGCTGGCTCGACTTCGACGCCATCGTGGCGACCCCGGACATGATGCGAAACCTCTCCAAGCTCGGTAAGATCCTCGGCCCCCGCGGCCTGATGCCGAACCCGAAGACGGGCACGGTAACGACCGAGGTCACCAAGGCTGTCCGGGAGATCAAGGCCGGCAAGGTCGAATTCCGCGTCGACAAGACCGCGATCATTCACGCGCCGGTGGGCAAGATCTCGTTCTCGGCCGATGCGCTCGAAGACAACGCCCGTTCGCTGATCACTGCTATCCTGCGCGCGAAGCCGGCGACGGCCAAGGGAAAGTATGTGCAGTCCGCGTACATGAGCTCGACGATGGGGCCCGGCGTGGCCCTCGATCTCGCCGCGCTGGAAGGCAAGTAGGGGGCGTGAAATGCTGACCCGGGAACAGAAGCAGGAGCAGATCGACGCCCTCAAGGGTTCTCTCGGGCCCGCCCAGGGCCTTTTCATCATGGACTTCACCGGGCTCACGGTCGGCGAGGTGACCGAGTTGCGGCGCAAGGTGCGGGAGGCCGAGGGCGGCTACGTCGTGGTCAAGAACACCCTCGCCAGGCTTGCGCTCGTGGGTTCCGCCAACGAGGCCGTCAAGGATCTCCTCGACGGACCGACGGCGGTCGCCTACACCAACAAGGACGCCGTCAGCCTCGCCAAGACGCTGGCTGACTTCGCGAAGGCGCACGAGAAGCTACGGTTTCGCGGCGGCTTCGTGGCCGGCCAGCTCCTCGATCCGAAGCAGGCGCAGCAGGTTGCGACGCTGCCTTCGAAGCAGGAGCTCGTGGCCCGGCTGCTGTTCCTCCTGCAGTCGCCCATGCGCCGGCTGGTGGTGGCGCTCGCCTGGCCTACCCGCAGCCTCGCCGTGACCGTGAAGCAGATCGCAGACGAAAAACAACGCCTCGAGACGGCGTGACAACCTCAGGTGCGCAAAGGAGAAGAGCAATGGCACAAGTTCAGGAGCTGGTGAGTCAGATCAAGGAAATGACGGTTCTCGAGCTCAACGACCTCGTCAAGGCCCTTGAGACCGAGTTCGGCGTGTCGGCCGCTGCGGCGGCGATGCCGATGGCGATGGGTGGCGCTCAGGCGGCCGGCGGCGCTGCCGAGGCTGTCGAGGAGAAGACTGAGTTCGACATCATTCTCGAGAGCGCCGGCGAGAAGAAGATCAACGTGATCAAGGTCGTTCGCGAGGTCACGTCGCTCGGTTTGAAGGAGGCCAAGGACCTGGTCGAGGCCGCCCCCGCGAAGGTCAAGGAGGGCGTCTCGAAGCAGGAGGCCGAGGACATCAAGAAGAAGTTCGAAGAGGTTGGGGCGAAGGTCAAGATCGCCTGATCTGTGCCAAGAGGCCAGGTCAGATCTCATGGGGCTCGCAGCGCGGACCGGCCATGGCCGGCCGGTGCGCGCGGCGGCGTCCCTGAATTGGCAGGGCGAAGGCGGCGGAACTTGATCAGGCCGGAGGCGCCGGATGGTTCCGGGGAGTTCCCGGGGCGACCGGACCGAAGGTTCAGGGCAGGCGTCGCAGGCCCAGGGGCAGGGGAGCGTGTGCTCCCTCGTGCCCGTTTCGCCGTCTCCCCGGCGCGATCCGGGGGACCGACCCGGGGAGGTTCGCGATCATCGCGCGCTTCGCACCGGCGGCCGAGCTAGTGGAACGAAAGGGAAGGAGTTGAAGCCCATGAGCCTGATTCAAATGGGCGGGAACAGTGAGCGGGTCAACTTCTCGAAGATCCGTGCCACCATTCCGCTGCCAAACCTGATCGACGTGCAGCGGGCGAGCTACGACCAGTTCCTGCAGATGGACCTGCTGCCCGAGGAGCGCGAAGCGAAGGGGCTGCAGGCGGTATTCACCAGCGTGTTCCCGTTCTCCGACTTCCGCTCTTCCTGCGAGCTTCACTTCGTCCGCTTCGAGCTCGGCAAGTGGGAGTGCAAGTGCGGCCGCCTCGAAGGGTTGTCGCACCTGCGCATCGCCTGCGAGCACTGCGGCGCACGCATCAAGGCCGCCGAGCCGCACGAGACCAGCGTGGTTTGCGCCTCCTGCGGCCAGGCGACCGCGAACGCGGTGCCGCACTGCCCGACCTGCAACTCACCGGTCGGGCTGCGCCAGGACTTCACCGAGACCGACTGCCGGGAGCGCGGGCTCACGTACTCCGTGCCGCTCAAGGTCACCTTCCGCCTCGTGGTGTTCGAGGAGGGTGACGGCAAGGAGCGACGGATCCGCGATGTCAAGGAGGAGGAGCTGTACTTCGGCGACCTCCCCCTGATGACCGAGACCGGCACCTTCATCATCAACGGCACCGAGCGCGTTATCGTGTCGCAGCTCCACCGCTCGCCGGGTGTCTCGTTCACCCGTGAGACGGCCACCACGCTGCTCGCCAAGGTGGTGCCGTACCGTGGCTCCTGGATCGAGTTCGAGTTCGACAAGAAGCAGGTGCTCTACGTGCGCATCGACCGCAAGCGGCGGTTCCCCGGCACCGTGTTCATGCGCGCGCTCGGGCTCGAGTCGAACGCCCAGTTGCTCGAGGTCTTCTACAACATCCTCCCCGGCAAGCTGGCGGAGGACACGGTCACCCTGCACCTCGACGACACCATCCTCAAGTTCGAGGAGAAGCGCACCGTCGCCCAGGCCGGGCGCCGCGCCGCCAACCCGGAGCTCTTCGCCGGACTGACTCTCGACAAGAGCCTGCGCAAGAAGCTGCATGACGACGGCAAGGCGACCGTCAAGGTGGCCTACGACGCGCTCGTCGACGCGATCCTGGTCCAGGACCTCGTCGACCCGTCGACCGGCGAGGTGGTTGCGGAGGCGAACACCCAGGTGTCCGCCGAGCTGCTCGCCAAAGCGTACGAGCTCGGCGAGAAGGAGCTGCGCTTCGCCTTCCCCGGCTGGGACCTGGTCGGCGAGATCCTCACCAAGACGATCGAGAAGGACGCCCTGCGCTCCAAGCTCGAGGCGATCATGGAGATCTACCGCCGGTTGCGGCCGGGCGATCCGCCGACCGAAGACTCGGCGCGCACGCTGTTCGACGGCCTGTTCTTCGACGAACGCAAATACGACCTTTCCGAGGTTGGCCGCTTCAAGTTCGACGTCAAGCTCGGGCTCGAGAAGAACCCGAAGCAGCGCGTCCTCGACCAGGAGGACTTCATCGCCGTGGTGCGCTACCTGCTCGAGCTGTCGCGCGGGATGGGGCGCATCGACGATATCGACTCGCTGGCCAACCGCCGGGTACGCGCGGTCGGCGAGCTGCTCGAGAACCAGTTCCGCGTCGGTCTGGTGCGGATGGAGCGCGCGATCAAGGAGCGCATGACCATCCACCAGGAGATCGAGAACGCGATGCCACGCGATCTCATCAACGCCAAGCCGGTGATCGCGGCGGTGAAGGAGTTCTTCGGTTCGTCGCAGCTCTCGCAGTTCATGGACCAGACCAACCCGCTTGCCGAGGTGACGCACAAGCGGCGCCTCTCCGCCCTCGGCCCGGGCGGCCTGTCGCGTGAGCGCGCCGGCTTCGAGGTGCGCGACGTGCACTCCACCCACTACGGCCGCATCTGCCCGATCGAGACTCCTGAAGGACCGAACATCGGCCTCATCTCGTCGCTCTCCTGCTACGCGCGGATCAACGACTACGGCTTCATCGAGTCGCCGTACAAGAAGGTCGAGAAGGCCCGTGTCCTCGACCACGTCCAGATCACCGAGCGCGGCGACTCGCCGTTCGCGCTCGGACAGGTGGTGCAGCTCGAAGAGGCCGAGTCGGCCAACGCGAAGCTCGCCAAGCAGAAGAAGCGCCTCGCCCGGTGGCAGCCATACGCCTTCTACCTGTCCGCCTGGGACGAGGAGACGCTGAGCATCGCGCAGGCCAACGCCAGCATCGACCCCAAGGGCCACCTGGTCGACGAGCGCGTCATCGCCCGTTCCGCGGCCGAGTTCGTGCTCATCGACCGCGAGAAGGTCGACTTCATCGACGTGTCGCCGAAGCAGGTGGTCTCGGTGGCCGCGGCGCTGGTGCCGTTCCTCGAGCACGACGACGCCAACCGCGCGCTGATGGGCTCCAACATGCAGCGCCAGGCCGTACCGCTGCTGCGCTCGGAGGCGCCGTTTGTCGGCACCGGTCTCGAGGAGGTGGTGGCGCGCGACTCCGGGTCGGTCATCGTCTGCCGTCGCTCCGGCGTGGTCGACACCGTCGACGCGCGCCGCATCATCGTCCGCGTCGAAGCCGAGGACCCCGAGACCGGTCGGCTGCGCGACTTCGGCGCCGACATTTACCAGCTCACCAAGTTCCGCCGCTCCAACCAGAACACCTGCATGAACCAGAAGCCGATCGTGCGGCCGGGCCAGCGGGTCGTCAAGGGCCAGGTGCTTGCCGACGGACCCAACACCGACCGCGGCGAGCTCGCCCTCGGGCGCAACGTCCTGGTCGCCTTCATGCCGTGGCGCGGCTACAACTTCGAGGACGCCATCGTCGTCGCCGAGAAGCTGGTCAGGGAGGACTACTTCACCTCGGTGCACATCGAGGAGCTCGAGATCGCGGCGCGCGACACCAAGCTCGGCCCCGAGGAGATCACCCGCGACATCCCCAACGTCTCGGAGTCGGCGCTCAAGGACCTCGACGACGCCGGCGTCGTCCGCATCGGCGCGCACGTGCGTCCAGGCTCGATCCTGGTCGGCAAGGTGACCCCGAAGGGCGAAACCCAGCTCACGCCCGAGGAGAAGCTGCTGCGCGCCATCTTCGGCGAGAAGGCCGGCGATGTGCGCGACGCCTCGCTGAAGTGCCCTCCGGGGATCTCCGGCGTCGTGGTGGACGTCAAGATCTTCGCCCGCCGTGGCACCGAAAAGGATTCGCGCGCCCAGGCGATCGAGCAGGAGGAGATCGGCCGGATCCGCAAGAACTCCGACGACGAGCGTCGCATCATCATCGAAGAGCGCAACAAGAAGCTCGCCGAGCTGCTCGCCGGCGCCAAGGTCACCGCCGAGGTCGTCTCGGCGCGGAGCGGCGAGGTGGTCGCCAAGAAGGGCGGCAAGCTCCCCACCGACGTCGTCACCGAGTTGACGCGCGCCGAGCTGCTCGTCCTGCCGCTCGCCGAGTCCGCCGTCCGCGAGCGGGTACGTCTCCTGGTCAACCAGGCCGAGTCGCAGATCGAGGTGCTCGAGAAGCTCAACGAGGAGCGCATCGCGCTGCTCACCGCCGGCGACGAGCTGCCGCCGGGCGTGATCAAGCAGGTCAAGGTCTACGTGGCGATGAAGCGCAAGCTCCAGGTCGGCGACAAGATGGCCGGCCGCCACGGTAACAAGGGCGTCATCTCGGTGGTGCTACCCGAGGAGGATATGCCGTTCCTCGAGGATGGTACGCCGGCCGAAATCGTCCTCAACCCGCTCGGCGTGCCGAGCCGCATGAACGTCGGCCAGATCCTCGAGACCCACCTCGGCTGGGCGGGCAAGGCGTTGGGCCTGCGATTCTCGACGCCGGTGTTCGACGGCGCCACCGAGGACGAGATCCACGGTCTGCTGCGGCGGGCGAGCCTGCCGACCAACGGCAAGACCCGCCTGCGCGACGGCGTCGAAGGCGAGCCGTTCGAGCAGGACGTCACCGTCGGTTACATCTACATGCTCAAGCTGTCGCACCTCGTGGACGACAAGATCCACGCGCGTTCAATCGGACCCTACTCGCTGATCACGCAGCAACCGCTCGGCGGCAAGGCGCAGTTCGGCGGCCAGCGTCTCGGCGAGATGGAGGTGTGGGCGCTCGAAGCCTACGGCGCGGCGTACACGTTGCAGGAGCTGCTGACCGTGAAGTCCGACGACGTCGAGGGGCGGTCGCGGGTTTACGAAGCGATCGTCAAAGGACGGGTGCCCGAACAGCCGGGTCTCCCCGAGTCGTTCAACGTCCTCGTGCGGGAGCTCCAGAGCCTCGGGCTCGACGTGGAGCTCGTCCGGCGCGAGGGAGAGTGAGGTAGCCGATGAGCAGCCTGCCAAGCGAAGCCCGGGCCTTTTTTGCGAAGCCAAAGGCCATCAACGACTTCGATGCGATTCGCGTGTCGCTGGCGTCGCCGGAGAAGATTCGTTCGTGGTCGCACGGCGAGGTGACGAAACCAGAGACGATCAACTACCGCACGTTCAAGCCCGAGCGTGACGGCCTGTTCTGCGCCCGCATCTTCGGCCCCGTCACCGACTGGGAGTGCTTGTGCGGCAAGTACAAGCGCATGAAGCACCGCGGTGTGGTGTGCGACAAGTGCGGCGTCGAGGTGACGCGCTCCAAGGTGCGGCGCGAGCGCATGGGCCACATCGAGCTGGCGGCGCCGGTCTCGCACGTCTGGTTCTTCAAGGGGCTGCCGTCGCGCATCGGCCAGTTGCTCGACGTGACGATGCGCGACCTCGAACGCGTGCTCTACTTCGAGGCGTACGTGGTCATCGACCCCGGCGACACGCCACTCGAGGAAAAGCAGGTGCTGTCCGAGGAGCAGTTCCGCGAGGTGCGCGGCGAGTACGGCGACTCGTTTGTCGCCAAGATGGGCGCCGAAGCGATCCAGGAGCTGCTGCGCCGCATCGACCTCGACGAGATGGCTGGCGAGCTGCGGTTGCTCATGCGCACCGAGCCGTCGGTGGTCAAGCGTCAGAAGGCGGCCAAGCGCCTGCGCGTCGTCGAGTCGTTCCGCAAGTCCGGCAACCGTCCCGACTGGATGATCCTCGAGGTCATCCCCGTGATCCCGCCCGAGCTCCGCCCCCTGGTGCCGCTCGATGGCGGCCGGTTCGCCACCTCGGACCTCAACGACCTCTACCGCCGCGTCATCAACCGCAACAACCGCTTGAAGAAGCTGCTCGAGCTGCGCGCCCCCGAGGTGATCGTCCGCAACGAGAAGCGCATGCTCCAGGAGGCGGTGGACGCGCTGTTCGACAACGGCCGCCGCGGCCGTGTCATCAAGGGTTCGAACGGGCGCCCGCTCAAGTCGCTCTCCGACGCGCTCAAGGGCAAGCAGGGCCGCTTCCGCCAGAACTTGCTCGGCAAGCGCGTCGACTACTCGGGGCGCACCGTCATCGTCGTCGGCCCCGAGCTGCAGCTTCACCAGTGCGGGCTGCCCAAGGAGATGGCGCTCGAGCTGTTCAAGCCGTTCATCTACCACCAGCTCGAGAAGAAGGGCCTCGTCACCACCATCAAGATGGCGCGCGAGCTGGTCGACCAGCGCACGCCCGAGGTGTGGGACGCCCTCGAGACGGTCATCCGCGATCACCCGGTGATGCTCAACCGTGCGCCGACGCTGCACCGCCTCGGCATCCAGGCGTTCGAGCCGGTGCTCGTCGAGGGCAAGGCGATCCGCATCCATCCGCTGGTGTGCGCGGCCTACAACGCCGACTTCGACGGCGACCAGATGGCGGTGCACGTGCCGCTCTCCCCGGTCGCTCAGCTCGAGGCGCGCGTGCTGATGCTGGCACCGCGCAACATTCTCTCGCCGGCCTCCGGCAAGCCGCTCGCCGTGCCGTCGCAGGACATGGTGCTCGGCATCTACTACCTGACCTCCGAGAAGCCACTGGGCGCCAAGGACCGGCGCCGCACCTTCGCTTCGATCGACGAGGTGACCCTCGCCCACGCCAACAACCGCGTGCATACGCTGGAGCCGGTCGAGATGGTCTACACCGGACCGCTGATCGACATGACCGTCGAGGCCGACCAGCAGGACATTCTCCACGCGGAGCCGCAGCTCGTCGAAAACTTCCACCTTGAGACCACGGTCGGGCGGGTGATCCTCAACTCGTCGCTGCCGCCGGAGGTCCCTTTCGTCAACGGCCAGCTCAAGAAGAGCGGCCTGCAGTCGCTGGTGTCGTACACCTACCTGCGCTACGGCCACGAGGTCACGGTGCGCCTGCTCGACGCCCTCAAGAACCTCGGGTTCACTTGGGCCACCCGCGCCGGCATCTCGATCGGCGCCGGCGACATGATCGTGCCGGGGGCGAAGGTCGACATCATCAACAAGGCACTCAAGGAGGTCGAGGAGGTGGAACGCCAGCGTACCGGCGGCGTCATCACCGCCGGCGAGCGCCACAACAAGATCGTCGACATCTGGCATCGCGTCACCGAGCGCGTGTCGGACGAGATGTTCCGCGAGATGCGCCGCCGCGCCGAGGCGTCAGGCGAGCCCAACCCGATCTTCATCATGGCCGACTCCGGCGCGCGAGGCTCCAAGGAACAGGTCCGGCAGATTGCCGGAATGCGCGGCCTGATGTCGAAGCCGTCGGGCGAGATCATCGAGACCCCGATCACCGCCAACTTCCGCGAGGGGTTGTCGGTGCTGCAGTACTTCATCTCGACCCACGGCGCGCGCAAGGGACTGGCTGACACGGCGCTGAAGACCGCCGACTCGGGCTACCTGACGCGCCGGCTCGTCGACGTGTCGCAGGACGTGATCGTCACCGAGGAGGACTGCGGCACCGACCACGGCATCTACGTCACCGCGATCACCGAGGGCGGCGAGGTGCTCGAGAAACTGCGCGACCGCCTGGTCGGCCGCGTCGCCGTCGAGGAGATCCTGGACCCGCTCGAAGGGACGATGATCTGTCCGGCCAACACCGAGATCACCGAGGAGCTCGCCGGCGGCATCGAGGACGCCGGGCACGAAAAGGTCAAGATCCGCTCGGTGCTCACCTGCGAGACCCGCCGCGGCGTCTGCCGCCTCTGTTACGGGCGCATGCTCGCCACCGGCCGCCTCGCCGAGCTCGGCGAGGCCGTCGGCATTATCGCCGCGCAGTCGATCGGCGAGCCGGGCACGCAGCTCACCATGCGGACGTTCCACTACGGCGGCACCGCGACCCGTGCCACCGAGCAGTCCCGTCACCAGGCCAGCCGCGCCGGCACGATCCGCCTGATCGGGGTGCAGGCCGTCACCAACACCCAGGGGCATACCGTAGTCGTGTCGCGCAACGCCAAGGTTGCGATCGCCGACGACCGCGGCCGCGAGCGCGAGCGCTACAACCTGGTGTACGGCTCGGTGCTGCTCCGCAAGGAGGGTGACGAGGTCGAGCCGGGCAACGTGCTGGCCGAGTGGGATCCCTTCACTTCGGCGGTGCTCACCACAGTTGCCGGCACGGTCGAGTACGTCGACCTCGTCGAAGGCGAGAACGTGCGCGAGGAGATCGACAAGCTCACCGGCCACGCGCACAAGATCATCATCGAGCCGATCGGCGCCGACCGCCGCATCCCGACGATCGTCGTCAACATGGCCGACGGCGGCGAGCGGCGTTACCAGATGGCGATCGGGTCGCACCTCCTGGTCTCCGATGCCGACCAGGTCAACCCCGGCGACGTCATCGCCAAGATCCCGCGCGAGACCACCAAGACCAAGGACATCACCGGCGGTCTGCCGCGCGTGGTCGAGCTCTTCGAGGCGCGGCGGCCGAAAGACGCGGCGGTGGTCAGCGAGATCTCCGGTGCGGTCAGCATCGGCGAGCCGAGCCGCGGCACCCGCAAGGTCGAGGTCGTGGGGCGCGAAGGCGTCAACCGCGACTACACGATCCCGAAGTACGCTCACCTCGTGGTGCAGGACGGCGAGTGGGTCGCTTCGGGCGAGTCGCTCACCGACGGCCCTGTGGACCCCCACGACGTGCTCGCAGTGCTCGGCGAGACCGAGCTGCAGCGCTACCTCGTCGACAAGATCCAGGAGGTCTACCGCACCCAGGGCGTGACGATCAACGACAAGCACATCGAGACGATCGTCCGCCAGATGTGCCGCTTCGTGAAGGTCACCGAGCCGGGCGATACGGAGTTCCTGCTCGACGAGCAGGTGCCGCGCTACCGCGTCCTCGACGAGAACGAGCGCATCGAGAAGCTCGGCGGCCAGCCGGCGCGCTTCGCTCCGGTGCTGCTCGGGATCACCAAGGCGGCCCTCGCCACCGAGTCGTTCGTCTCGGCGGCGTCGTTCCAAGAGACCACCCGGGTGCTCACCGAGGCGGCCGTCTCCGGTCGTGTGGACCACCTCTACGGGCTCAAGGAGAACGTCATCGTCGGCCGGCTCATCCCGGCCGGAACCGGGTCGAAGATGTACCACTACTTCTCGGTCGACCCGGTGCCGCCCGAGGAGATGGAGCAGCCGGAGACGATCGAGGCCGGCGAGGGCGTCACCGACTATCAGGACGAGCTCGCCCAGCTCCTGCCGCCCCGCGGCGAGAGCTGACGGGTCAACGCGGGCAGTGCGGGCGGACGGCCCTTTCGCCGTCCGCCCGGTGTTGACAGGCAGCCGCGCCTCCACTAGAATCCACAGGCTCTGGCCGGCGTGGTGTCGGTCATGATGACGAAGGGCCCGAAGGGGGACTTGCGTCCCTGCTTCATCCTTCAATCGACTGGAGCGGTGAGAAGAAATGCCGACGATAGCGCAGCTTGTGCGCCACGGACGCCAGATGCTGGAGTTCAAGACCAAGAGCCCCGCGCTGCGGGCCTGCCCGCAGAAGCGAGGCGTGTGCACCCGCGTGTACACGACCACGCCGAAGAAGCCGAACTCGGCGCTGCGCAAGGTGGCTCGCGTGCGCTTGACCAACAGCATCGAGGTGACCACCTACATCCCTGGCGAGGGCCACAACCTCCAGGAGCACTCGGTGGTGCTGATCCGCGGCGGGCGCGTCAAGGACCTCCCCGGCGTGCGCTACCACATCATTCGCGGCGTCATCGACGCGCAGGGTGTGGCAGGGCGCAACCAGAGCCGCTCCAAGTACGGGACCAAGCGGCAGAAGCAGCAGCCTGCCGCCAAGGGTGGGGGAGCGTAGACCATGCCTCGCCGTCGCGTCGTAGCCAAGCGGGAGATTCTCCCGGATCCTGTGTACAACTCCCAGCTCGTCACCCGTTTCATCAACTGCGTATTGAAGAAGGGCAAGAAGAGCACCGCCGAGGGGATCTTCTACGGGGCGCTGGACATCATCCAGCAACGCACCCAGGACGATCCGGTCAAGGTGTTCAAGCGCGCCGTCGACAACGTCAAGCCGCAGCTCGAGGTCAAGTCCCGCCGCGTCGGCGGCTCGACCTACCAGGTGCCGATCGAGGTGCCGCCGAACCGCCAGCTCTCGCTGTCGATCCGCTGGCTGATCGACCACGCACGGGCGCGCGGCGAGAAGTCGATGACCGACAAGCTTGCCGGCGAGTTCATGGATGCCGCGAACAACCGCGGCGGCGCCGTCAAGAAGAAGGACGACACGCACCGTATGGCCGAGGCCAACAAGGCTTTCAGCCACTACCGGTGGTAGGAGAGGGCGGCAACCGGCAATCGGCAACAGATAGGAAGCGGCAGCAGGAAGTAGAAGGCGGAAGACGAAAAGGTCAGAAAGGTTCTTTGAAAGCAAATGCCCCGACTAGCACCCCTGGAGAGGACTCGCAATATCGGCATCATGGCGCACATCGATGCCGGTAAGACGACGACTACCGAGCGAATCCTCTATTACACGGGGGTCAACTACAAGATGGGCGAGGTTCATGATGGCACCGCCACCATGGACTGGATGGAGCAGGAGCAGGAGCGGGGCATCACCATCACGTCGGCCGCGACCACCTGTTTCTGGCGCGATCACCGCATCAACATCATCGACACTCCCGGACACGTCGACTTCACCGCCGAGGTGGAGCGCAGCCTCCGCGTGCTCGACGGTGCCGTTGCCGTCTTCTGTGCGGTAGGCGGCGTCGAGCCGCAGTCGGAGACGGTGTGGCGCCAGGCCGATCGTTACCGGGTTCCGCGTCTGGCCTTCGTCAACAAGATGGACCGGGTCGGCGCCGACTTCTTCTCGGTGCTCGAGCAGATGAAGCGGAAGCTGCGGGCCAACCCGGTGCCGGTGCAGATCCCGCTCGGTAGCTCGGAGACCTTCCAGGGCGTCATCGACCTCATCGAGGAGTGCGCCTACGTTTTCGGGGACGAGGCGCTCGGTGCCGATTTCAGGCGCGTGCCGATCCCCGACGATCACCAGGAGCTCGCGCACCAGTGGCGGGAGAAGCTACTCGAGGCGGCGGCGGAGCACGACGAGACGCTGCTCGAGGGCTACCTCGCCGGCGTCGTGCCGGAGCCGGCCGCGCTGCGCGCCGCACTGCGGGCCCAGACGATCGCCAACCAGCTCACGCCGGTCTTGTGCGGCACGGCGTTCAAGAACAAGGGCGTGCAGCAGCTTCTCGACGCCGTCGTCGATCTCCTCCCGTCGCCGCTCGACATCCCGCCGATCGAGGGCCACACGCTCGCCGGCGAGCCCGATACGCGGCCCGCCGAGGACAGCGCGCCGTTCGCCGCGCTCGCGTTCAAGATCATGACGGATCCGTTCGTCGGCCAGTTGACCTTCCTGCGCGTCTACTCCGGCAGCCTCAACTCGGGCGACCAGGTGCTCAACGCCAGCCGCGGCAACACCGAGCGGATCGGCCGTCTCCTCAAGATGCACGCCAACAAGCGCGAGGAGATCAAAGAGATCAACGCCGGCGACATCGTCGCGGTCGTCGGGCTGCGCAACATCGCGACCGGCGACACGATCTGCACCCCGAAGGCGCCGATCGTGCTCGAGGCGATGCAGTTCCCCGAGCCGGTGATCGACGTGGCGATCGAGCCGAAGACGAAGGCCGACCAGGACAAGCTCGGCGCGGCCCTGGCCAAGCTGACGCAGGAGGATCCGACCTTCCGGGTCCACACCGACCAGGAGACCGGCCAGACGATCATCTCCGGCATGGGCGAGCTGCACCTGGAGATCATCGTCGATCGCCTTTTGCGCGAGTTCAAGGTGCAGGCCAACGTTGGCCGGCCGCAGGTGTCGTACCGCGAGGCGATCAAGCAGGCGGCGCAGGGCGAGGGCCGGTACGTGCGCCAGACCGGCGGTCGCGGCCAGTACGGCCACGCGAAGATCCGCATCGCGCCCCTCGCGGACGGTAAGGAGTACGAGTTCAAGAACGAGATCGTCGGCGGCTCGATCCCCCGCGAGTACATCAAGCCGATCGAGCAGGGGATCAAGGAGGCGCTGCAGCGCGGCATCATGGCCGGGTTCCCGATGATCGGCGTGGGTGTGAGCCTGTACGACGGCTCCTACCACGAGGTCGACTCCTCCGAGATCGCTTTCAAGGTGGCGGGTTCGCTCGCGTTCCAGGACGCGGCCAAGAAGGCGGGCGCGGTGCTGCTCGAGCCGCTGATGGAGGTCGAGGTCGTCACCCCGGAGGAGTACATGGGCGACGTCATCGGCGACCTCAGCGCGCGGCGCGGCAAGGTCACGCACCTGGAGCCGCGCGCCGGCAGCCAGGTGATCAGCGCCTACGTTCCACTCGCCGAGATGTTCGGGTATGCTACGCAACTCCGCTCGATGACGCAGGGGCGGGCTACGTACACCATGCAGTTCGATCACTACAACGAAGTTCCCAAGAACATCGCAGAAGAGGTCATCTCCCGTGCGCGGGGGATCTCCTAAGGGGGTCAGCAATGGCCAAGCAGAAGTTCGACAGGACGAAGCCGCACGTAAACGTGGGGACGATTGGGCACGTTGACCACGGGAAGACGACGTTGACGGCGGCGATCACGAAGGTACAGTCGTTGAAGGGATTGGCGACGTTCAAGGCGTACGACGAGGTGGCGAAGGCGTCGATTGCGCACGGCCGGCGCAACGAGATGAAGATTTTGACGATTGCGACGTCGCACGTGGAGTACGAGACGGTAAATCGGCACTACGCGCACGTGGACTGTCCCGGGCATGCCGACTACGTGAAGAACATGATCACTGGGGCGGCGCAGATGGACGGGGCGATCCTGGTGGTGAGCGCGGAAGACGGGCCGATGCCACAGACGCGGGAGCACATTCTGCTGGCGCGGCAGGTGGGAGTTCCGTGCATCGTGGTGTTCCTGAACAAGGTGGACAAGGTCGAGGACCCGGAGCTGTTGGACCTGGTGGAGCTCGAGGTGCGGGAGTTGCTGTCGCAGTACGAGTTTCCTGGGGACGAGGTGCCGGTGATCCGGGGGGCGGCGCTGAAGGCTGGGGCGGCGACGAGTGCTGACAGTCCGGAGGCGAAGTGCATTCTCGAGTTGATGGATGCGCTGGACAAGTACGTGCCGCAGCCGGTGCGTGACATCGACAAGCCGTTTTTGATGCCGATCGAGGACGTGTTCACGATCTCGGGGCGTGGGACGGTGGTCACGGGTCGAGTGGACCGCGGGATCGTGAAGGTGCAGGACGAGATCGAGATCGTCGGGTACAGGCCGACGATCAAGAGGATCGTGACCGGGGTCGAGATGTTCAAGAAGCTGCTGGACCAAGGGCAGGCGGGGGACAACATCGGGTTGCTGCTGCGCGGGACGGAGAAGTCGGACGTGGAGCGCGGGCAGGTGGTGTCGAAGCCGGGGACGATCACGCCGCACACGAAGTTCAAGGCTGAGGTGTACGTGTTGAGCAAGGAGGAAGGCGGGCGGCACACGCCGTTCTTCAAGGGATACCGGCCGCAGTTTTACTTCCGGACGACGGACGTGACGGGCTCGGCGCAGTTGCCGGCGGGCGTGGAGATGGTGATGCCCGGCGACAACGTGGCGCTGGAGGTGGAGCTGATCACGCCGATCGCCATGGAGAAGGGTCTGCGGTTCGCCATCCGCGAGGGTGGCCGTACCGTCGGCGCCGGCACCATCAGCGAGATCATCGAGTAGGAGAGGCCATGGTCAAGGACAAGATCCGCATCCGGCTCAAGGCTTACGATTTCCGACTCCTCGACCAGTCCACCGCGGAGATAGTCGATACCGCGCGGCGGACCGGGGCGAGCGTCTCTGGGCCGATCCCGCTGCCAACGCAGATACAGCGCTTCACCGTGCTGCGTTCGCCCCACGTGGACAAGAAGTCGCGCGAGCAGTTCGAGGTTCGCACGCACAAGCGCCTCCTTGACATCCTCGACCCGACGCAGCAGACGGTGGACGCGCTGATGAAGCTCGAGCTGCCGGCCGGCGTCGACGTCGAGATCAAGGCCTACGGCGGAAAGAAGTGAGGTAGGCCATGGTCAAGGGGATTCTCGGTAAGAAGATCGGCATGACCCAGGTGTTCGACGCCAAGGGCGATCTGATCCCGGTGACGGTGATCCAGGCTGGCCCGTGCGTCGTCGTGCGCCGCCGCGCTGCGGACCGTGACGGCTACGAGGCGGCCCAGCTCGGGCTGGTCGACGGCAAGCCGCCGCGCCGGATCGGCAAGGCCGTCGCCGGCCAGTTCAAGGCCGCTGCCGTGCCGCCGACGCGCGTGCTCTGCGAGGTCCCGGTGGCGGACGGTTCCGAGGCCAAGGCGGGCGATACCGTGCTGTGCGACATCTTCGCTCCGCAGGAGATCGTGCGGGTGGTCGGCACCTCTAAGGGCAAGGGGTTCCAGGGTGCCATGAAGCGGCACCATTTCCGCGGCGGTGCGGCCAGCCACGGTTCGATGTTCCACCGGGCGCCTGGCAGCATCGGGCCGTCGGCCTATCCGTCCCGCGTCTTTCCCGGGACCCGTATGGCGGGCCGCATGGGCGGCGACCGGGTGACGCTCAAGACAGTCACGGTCGTCAAGGTCGACGTCGAGCGCAACCTGCTCTTCCTCAAGGGCGCGGTGCCCGGCGGCCGGAACGCGCTGCTGCGCGTGGTCAAGGCGTAAGGGGGCCGGCCATGAAGATCGACGTTCGCAACTGGGACAACGAGGTCGTAGGCGATCTCGAGCTGCCCGAGGACGTGTTCGCGTTCCCGTCCCGCCCCCACCTGGTGTACGAGGTGATCAAGGCGTACCTGTCCGGCCTGCGGCGGGGAACCCACGCCACCAAGAACCGGGCGCTGGTCTCCGGCGGCGGCAAGAAGCCGTGGAAGCAGAAGGGCAGCGGTCGCGCCCGCGCCGGGTCCAGCCGCTCTCCGCTGTGGCGGCACGGCGGCACCACCTTCGGCCCGCAGCCGCGCTCGTACGCGGCCAAGGTCAACGTCAAGGCGAAGAAGAGCGCGTTGAAGTCCGTGCTCTCGGCGCGCGCCAAGGCCGGGAACGTGCACGTGCTCGACTCGCTCGACATCGCCAACAGCCGCACCAAGGAGTTCCTGGCGCGTCTCGACAAGGTGGGGCTGGGCGGACGGAAGGTGTTGTTC
Source organism: uncultured Acidobacteriota bacterium (assembly GCA_963725705.1). Classification (GTDB taxonomy): domain Bacteria; phylum Acidobacteriota; class Thermoanaerobaculia; order Thermoanaerobaculales; family Thermoanaerobaculaceae; genus CAVRZJ01. Next base: position 250,857 of record CAVRZJ010000011.1, read on the forward strand.
GTGGACAGCTACGAGAACTTGAACCTGATGCTGGCGACCCGCAACCGGCCGGAGCTGGCAACCGCCGACTCGCTCCACTTGAACGTGTACCAGGTTCTCAACCGCGAGCACGTGGTGTTCTCGCGCCGGGCACTGGGCCAGCTCGTGGAGGTGCTGTCATCATGAAAGACCCGCGGCAGATCATCCTGCGCCCGATCGTGACGGAGAAAACCGCTGACGCCAAGGAGCACAGCAACACCGTGTGCTTCCAGGTGGCCCGCGGCGCGAACCGGATCGAGATCCGGCGGGCCGTCGAGACTCTGTTCAACGTCAAGGTGATGGAGGTACGGGTCCTCAACATGCACGGCAAGCAGCGCCGCTTCGGTCGCTTCACCGGGCACCGACCCGATTGGCGCAAGGCGTACGTCCGTCTCGCCGCCGGCGAGAAGACGATCGAATTCTTCGATCAGGTGTAAGGGGGGCCGGTCATGGCGATGAGAACGTTCAAGCCGACTTCTCCGGGCATGCGGTTCAAGACCGCGCTCGACTTCGCCGAGATCTCGGCGAAGCGGCCCGAGAAGTCGTTGACCAAGGGGACCACCCGTTGCGGCGGACGCAACAACGAGGGGCACGCGACGGTTCGCTTCCGTGGAGGTGGCCACAAGCGCCTCTACCGCGACATCGACTTCCGGCGTGACAAGCGCGGCATCCCCGCCAAGGTGTCGGCGATCGAGTACGACCCCAACCGGTCCGCCCGCATCGCCCTGCTGATCTACGCTGACGGTGAGAAGCGGTACATCCTTGCCCCCGTCGGCCTTGCCGTCGGGCAGGCGGTGATGGCCGCCGAGAGGGCCGAGATCGTACCCGGCAACGCGTTGCCGTTGAAGAACATCCCGCTCGGTGCCATGGTCCACAACGTCGAGCTCAAGCCCGGCTTCGGTGGCCAATTCGCGCGCTCGGCCGGCGCCGCCGCGCAGCTCATGGCCAAGGAGGGCAAGTACGTCACGCTGCGCATGCCCTCGGGCGAGATGCGCATGGTGCTGGCGGCGTGCTGGGCGACGGTGGGCCAGGTCGGCAACGTCGACCACGCCAACGTCTCGATCGGCAAGGCCGGCCGCACCCGCTGGGTGGGCAGGCGGCCCCACGTCCGCGGCACGGCGATGAACCCGGTTGACCATCCGCACGGCGGCGGCGAGGGCAAGACCAAGGGCGGTCGCCACCCGGTCTCGCCGTGGGGCCAACCGACCAAGGGATACAAGACCCGCACCAACAAGCGAACGACGCGCTTCATCGTGAAGCGGCGGAAGTAGGGGAGGACGCGATGTCGCGCTCGATCGGCAAAGGACCTTTCATCGACGACCACCTGCTCAAGAAGGTGGGCGAGCTCAACGAGACCCGCGAGCGTCGGGTGATCAAGACGTGGTCGCGCCGTTCGACGATCATCCCGGAGATGGTCGGCCACACCATCGCGGTGCACAACGGGCAGAAGTTCGTGCCGGTGTTCGTGACCGAGAACATGGTCGGTCACAAGCTGGGCGAGTTCGCCCTGACGCGCACCTTCCGCGGCCACTCCGGCACGAAGAAGGAAAAGGGCGCGGTTCACTAGGGAGGCCGGTATGCAAGCGCTAGCACGACTGCGGTACTACAAGGGCTCTCCCCAGAAGGTGCGCCTCGTCGCCGACACGGTGCGGGGACAGGGAGTGACGGGGGCGTTGGCAACGCTCAAGCTGTTGCACAAGGGCTGCGCCCGCGACATCGAGAAGCTCGTTCGTTCGGCGGTCGCCAACCTCGAGCAGAAATCCCCCGGCATCGACACCGGAAAGCTGGTCGTGGACACGATCACGGTCGACCAGGCGCCGACACTCAAGCGGTTCCGCGCCGCGTCGATGGGCCGGGTGTTCCCGCGCCTGCACCGCTACTGCCATGTGACGGTACGGGTCGCCGAGAAGGCCGAGTAGGAGGCACGACGTGGGTCAAAAGACACATCCGTACGGGTTCCGCCTGGGTTACAACAAGACTTGGCGTTCGCGCTGGTACGCGGAGAAAGACTACGCGAAGCTCCTCCACGAGGACTTGCGGCTGCGCAAGGAGCTGAAGCGCCGTCTCTCCCACGCTGGCGTTTCCGAGATCGACATCGAGCGGACCGCCAACAAGATCCGCGTGAACATCTTCTCGGCTCGGCCGGGGATCATCATCGGCCGCAAGGGCGCCGAGGTCGACAAGCTCGGCTCGGAGCTGCGGGCCGTCTACGGCCAGGACATTCACATCAACATCCAGGAGATCCAGCGGCCCGAGATCGAGGCGCAGCTCATCGCCGAGTCGATCGCCTCGCAGCTCGTGCGGCGCGTGACGTTCCGGCGCGCGATGCGGCGGGCGATGGAGAACGCCTTGCGTTTCGGCGCTCAGGGTGTCAAGATCCGCTGCTCGGGTCGGCTCAACGGGGCCGAGATCGCCCGCTCTGAGTGGTACCAGGAAGGACGTCTCCCTCTCCATACCCTCAAGGCCAATATCGAGTACGGCCTCGCTGAGGCGTTCACGACGTACGGCTGCATCGGCGTGAAGGTGTGGGTTTACAAGGGCGAGCTGCACCGCAGCAAAGTCAACCGGCGCGGGCTGTAAGGGATTGGGTGAGGTGCGTGCTCCATGTTGATGCCGAAGAAAGTCAAGTTTCGCAAGCAGCAGCGCGGGCGGCGGCGCGGCCTCGCGACCGGAGGCGGGGAGCTGTCTTTCGGCGACTTCGGGTTGCAGGCGTTGGAGTGCGGGTGGATCACGGCGCGGCAGATCGAGGCGGCTCGTATCGCGATGACGCGCCACGTGAAGCGCGGCGGGAAGATCTGGATTCGTCTGTTCCCCGACAAGCCGATCACCAAGAAGCCGGCCGAGACCCGGATGGGCAAGGGCAAGGGGGCGCCGGAGGAGTGGGTGTGCGTGGTGAAGCCGGCCCGCATCCTCTACGAGATGGAGGGCGTGCCGGAAGAGGTGGCCCGTGAGGCGCTGAAGCTGGCCGCCCACAAGTTGCCGATCAAGACGCGCTTCGTGATCAGGGGGCAGGTGCGATGAAAGCCAAGGAGCTGCGTGAGAGGTCGATCGACGAGCTGCGCCGCACCGAGACGGATCTGGCGGAGCAGCTCTTCAAGCTGCGCTTCCAGAAGGCGACCGGGCAGATCGACAACCCGGTGAAGATCCGTCTGGTCCGCAAGGACATCGCCCGCATCAAGATGGTGCTGTCACAGCGTCTCAAGGAAGCGGAGTAGACCCATGGAGAACGCGACCAACAGCCGGAAGACGACCAAGGTCGGCACCGTCGTCTCCAACGGCGCGGACAAGACCGTGGTGGTAAAGGTGGACAACGTCATCATGGATCCTCTCTACCACCGCTTCGTGCGGCGCTCCCGCACGTTCATGGCGCACGACGAGGAGAACGCCTGCAAGGTGGGCGATCGTGTGGAGATCAGCGAGTGCCGCCCGCTCTCGCGGCGCAAGCGTTGGCGCGTGACCGTCGTGGTCCAGCGGGCTTCGTAAGGGGAGGTTGCCATGATCCAGATGCGCACCATGCTCACGGTCGCCGACAATTCGGGCGCCAAGAAGCTGCAGGCGATCCGCCAGACCGGCGGGTCGACTGCCGGTCGCTACGCCCGGCTGGGCGACATCATCGTGTGCGCCGTCAAGGAGGCCGTCCCCGACTCGCAGGTCAAGAAGGGGACTGTGGTCAAAGCGGTGATCGTCCGGATGCGCCGCAGTCACCGGCGCCGGGACGGCTCCTACATTCGCTTCGACGACAACGCGGTGGTGCTGATCGACGCGCAGAAGGAGCCGGTCGGCACGCGCGTGTTCGGCCCGGTGGCGCGCGAGCTGCGCGAGCGGCGGTTCATGAAGATCGTCTCGCTCGCGCCCGAGGTTCTGTAGGAGGCGGTGATGTCGGCGCATACGAAGATCAAGAAGGGCGATCAGGTCCAGGTCATCGCTGGGCGGGACAAGGGCAAGCGCGGCAAAGTGCTGCGGGTCGACCGCAAGGCGGGCCGGATCGTGGTGGAACACGTCAACATGGTCAAGCGCCACACCAAGGCGAACCCTCGGGCGGGGCAGCAGGGCGGTATCGTCGAGCGCGAGGGCGGCATCGCCATCGCGAACGTCGCGCTGATCTCGCCGGACAGCGGAAGGCCGTCGCGGGTCGGGTATCGGATCCTCGAGGACGGCCGCAAGGTGCGGGTCGCCAAGGCCGACGGCTTCACGCTGGACCAGTAAGGGAAGGGTGAGAGATGGCGCGGCTGAAGGAGAAGTACCTCAAGGAAGTGGCGCCGAAGCTCGAGAAGGAGTTCGGCATTACCAACCCGATGGCGGTTCCGCGAATCCAGCGAGTCGTGTGCAACATCGGCCTCGGTGAGGCCTCGCGTACGCCCAAGTTGCTCGACTCCGCGGTGGAGGAGCTGACGGCGATTACCGGGCAGAAGCCGGTCATCCGCAAGGCCCGCGTGTCGATCGCACAGTTCAAGCTGCGCGCCGGCATGCAGATCGGCTGCTCGGTGACGCTCCGCCGCGACCGCATGTTCGAGTTCCTCGATCGCCTGATCAACATCGCTCTGCCTCGCGTGCGCGACTTCCGCGGCCTGTCCCCGAAGGGCTTCGACGGGCGCGGCAACTACACCATGGGGATCCGCGACCACCTGATCTTCCCTGAGATCGACTACACCAAGGTGGAGCACCCCAAGGGCATGAACATCACGGTGGTGACCACCGCCGCAACTGACGACCAGGCCCGCTTCCTGCTGCAGGAGCTGGGTTTTCCGTTCACCAAGGGTTAGTGGGAGGACGCTGTGGCCCGAACCTGTCTCATCGCAAAGTCGCTCCGGCCGCCGAAGTTCCGTGTCCGGCACCGTAACCGCTGCAAGCAGTGCGGCCGCCCGCGGGCGTACATCCGCAAGTTCGAGCTGTGCCGGCTCTGCTTCCGCAAGCTCGCGCTCGAGGGCTACCTGCCGGGCGTGACCAAGGCGAGCTGGTAGGAGGTGCGCGATGACAATGACTGATCCCATCGCCGACCTCTTGACCCACATTCGCAACGCCGCCCGGGTGGGCAAGGACCGTTGCGACATTCCCGCTTCGCGACTCAAGTTGGAGCTAGCGAAGATCTTCCAGGACGAGGGCTTCATTCGTTCCTTCAAGGTCTTGGAGGAGGGTCACGGCGGCACCATCCGTTTGTACCTGCGCTACTCGTCGGAGGGCGAGCCGGCGATCCACGGCCTCGAGCGGATTTCCCGGCCCGGGTTGCGCGTCTACCGCGGCGTCGAGGATCTACCGAAGGTCCGCGGCGGTATCGGGGTCGCTGTGATCTCGACCTCCAAGGGCCTGATGACCGATGCCAAGGCGCGGGAGTTGCGTCTCGGTGGCGAGGTCATGTGCCGGGTCTGGTAGGGAGGAATCATGTCGCGCATCGGTAAGAACCCCATCCCGCTCCCCAAGACCGTGCAGGTGCACGTGGGGAACGGCGTGGTCCAGGTGAAGGGGCCGAAGGGCTCGCTGCTGCAACCCGTCCCCGGCGGCATCAGTGTCGCTGTCGAGGGAGAGCAGGTGGTGGTGCGGCGTGAGGGAGACGAGCGCAACGTGCGCGCGCTCCACGGCCTCACCCGCGCGCTCCTGGCGAACGCCATCACGGGCGTCACCGAGGGCTTCAAGCGTGAGCTGGACATCGTCGGCGTCGGCTACAAGGCTGAGCTCAAGAGCTCCCAGGAGCTGGCGCTGTTCCTCGGTTTCTCGCACTCGGTGGCGTACAAGCTGCCCGAGGGCGTGGCGGTGGCGTACGAGGCGAAAGCCAACCGCCTGACGATTACCGGGATCGACCGGCAGAAGGTCGGCCAGGTGGCCGCCGAGATCCGGGCGCTCCGCCCCCCCGACCCGTACAAGGGCAAGGGTGTGAAGTACTCGGACGAGGTCTTGAAGCTCAAGGCCGGCAAGTCGGGAGCGTAAGGCGATGGCAAAAAGAAAAGACAGGAAGGCCGTCCGGGCGCGCATTCACCTGCGAATTCGCAGGCGTCTCGCCGGTTCCCCCGAGCGTCCGCGCCTTGTCGTGTTCCGCTCCCTCAACCACGTCTACGCGCAGGTCGTTGACGACGCCAGTGGAATCACGATGGCGTCAGCCTCGACCGTCGAGAGCGGTGTGCGGGAAGGCCTGAAGCATGGTGGCAACAGGGCGGCGGGTCGCGCGATCGGCACGCTGATCGCGGCGCGTGCCCAGGAAAAGGGTTTGACCGCGGTCGTCTTCGACCGCGCCGGCTTCCGTTACCACGGTGTGGTGAAGGAGCTGGCAGACGCGGCCCGCAAAGCGGGTCTGAAGTTCTAGGGGCAGCGATGATGAAAGACGAGCGCGACAGCCAATTCATCGATCACGTGGTGAACATCAACCGCGTCACCAAGGTGGTGAAGGGTGGTAAGAACTTCTCGTTCTCAGCCCTGGTGGTGGTGGGCGATGGCAACGGCAAGGTGGGCTTCGGCAGCGGCAAGGCCCGAGAGGTGCCGCAGGCGATCCGCAAGGCTACCGACGCGGCGCGCCGCGCGATGATCAGCGTGCGCCGCCAGGGCACGACGATCCCGCATGAGGTGCTCGGTCACTTCGGCGCCGGCAAGGTGATGCTGCGTCCTGCGTCGCCAGGCACCGGCGTGATCGCCGGCGGCGCCGTGCGCGCCATCGCCGAAGCTGCGGGGATCGGCGACATCCTCACCAAGTCGATCGGCACGACCAACCCGCACAACCTGGTGCGTGCGACGTTCGCCGCATTGGAGCAGCTGACGACCCGGGAAGAGATGGCGAAGCTGCGCCGGAGCTCGGGAGACAGCGAGATCGTCGAAGACGCCGAACCTCCGGCCGGGCCGCTGCCAGAGGTTGAGGTATGACCGCCAAGCGCAAGGCCCCGAAGGGAATGCTGCGCATCACCCAGGTGCACAGCCGAATCGGCAACCAGGAGAGGGTCAAGAAGGTGCTCATCGACGGCCTCGGCCTCGGTCGGATCGGCTCCTCGGTGGTGCTGCCCGACAACCCCTACACCCGCGGCATGATCGCCAAGGTCGTGCACATCGTCCGCTTCGAAGAGATAGCGGCAAAGGAAGCGAGCGGGGATTCACTCCCCGCGAGCGAGGGGGGCTCGGGGGGTCATCCGAGCCGGACGGGTGGGCGGGCCGGCGAGGCCACCCCCCGCAAAGGATAGCGCCATGGAACTCCATACCCTGTCACCCAAGCCGGGATCGCGCAAGGACCGCAAGCGGGTTGGCCGTGGGCCCGGGTCGGGCAACGGCAAGACCGCCGGCCGCGGCCACAAAGGCCAAGGCTCGCGTTCGGGCACGAAGCAGAAGCGCAACTTCGAGGGCGGCCAGATGCCGCTCGTGCGACGCCTGCCGAAGCGCGGTTTCACCAACATCTTCCGTAAGGAGCTGGTGATCGTGAACGTCGGTCAGCTTGACCGCTTCCCGAACGGCAGCGAGATCACGCCCGACCTCCTGCTCGCCGAGCGGATCGTCTCGAAGCTCGCCGACGGCGTCAAGGTCCTCGGCGACGGCACGCTGAAGCGCAAGCTCGTGGTCAAGGCGCACGCGTTCTCGAAGAAGGCCCAGGAAGTGATCGAGGCGGCCGGCGGCCGCTGTGAGGTGATCGGCCGATGATCGAAAGCGTGCGCAACATATTCGCCATCCCCGAGCTGCGCAAGCGGATCATGTTCACGTTCCTGCTGCTCGCGGTGTACCGTCTGGGCTCGTTCCTCGCCGTCCCAGGGGTCGACCCCGTGGCACTGGCCGAGTTCTACAACCAGGCCAAGGGCACCGTGCTGGGGATCATGAACCTGTTTTCGGGTGGCGCGCTTGGGCGCATGGCCATCTTTGCCCTCGGCATCATGCCGTACATCTCGGCGTCGATCATCCTGCAGCTCCTCACGGTGGTCTGGCCGTACCTCGAGAAGCTCTCCAAGGAAGGCGACCTGGGCCGCAAGAAGATCACCCAGTGGACCCGCTACGGCACGGTCGTGATCTCGATCGTCCAAGCGCTCGGCATCTCGTTCTTCCTCGAGAAGACCACCGCGCCGGGCGGCGCCGCGCTGGTGCCGCATCCGGGGTGGGGCTTCCGCTTCGTCGCGGTGCTGACGCTGACCACGGGCACGGCGTTCGTCATGTGGCTGGGCGAGCAGATCACCGAGCGTGGCGTCGGCAACGGCATCTCGCTGATCATCTTCGCCGGCATCGTCGTCGGCCTGCCGCACGGTATCCTCAGCACCATTCAGGATATCCGCACCGGCGCCATGTCGATTATCACGATGATCCTGTTCATGGCCTTCGCGGTCATCGTCGTCGGGGCGATCGTGCTGATGGAGCGCGCCCAACGAAGAATTCCCGTGCAGTACGCAAAGCGGGTGGTCGGCCGCCGCATCTATGGCGGGCAGAGCACCTACCTGCCGCTGCGCCTGAACACCGGCGGTGTGATCCCGGTGATCTTCGCCGCTTCGATCCTTTCGTTCGTGCAGACGATCGGCGCTACCGTGAACATCCCGTTCGTCAAGAAGCTCGCCTCTGCAATGGGGTGGGGCGAGCCGCTCTACAACCTCGTGTACTTCGTGTCGATCATCTTCTTCTGCTACTTCTACACGTCGATCATCTTCAACCCCCAGGACACCGCCGAGAACATGCGCAAGTACGGCGGCTTCATCCCGGGAATCCGGCCGGGGCAACGGACCGCCGACTTCGTCGACACCGTGCTCACCCGGATCACCCTGGTCGGGGCCATCTACCTGGCGCTGGTCGCGATCCTGCCGGAGATCCTGATCGCCGGCTTCAAGGTCTCGACCATCCCATTCATCGGCGGCCCGCTCGATGCCGTCCTGCCGCGCTGGTTCACTGAAGGTCTGAACGTCAAGTTCTACTTCGGCGGCACCTCGCTGCTGATCGTCGTCGGGGTTGCGATGGACACCGTCCAACAGATCGAGGCACAGATGGTGATGCGCCACTACGACGGCTTCGTCAAGGGCCGCCGTATCCGCGGGCGGAGAGGCTGACGCGATGGTGAGTCGCGCACTCGACGTCGTCCTCCTTGGACCTCCGGGCGCCGGGAAGGGCACCCAGGCACAGCGCCTTGCGCACGCCTACGGGTTGCTGCGCCTGTCCACCGGCGACATGCTCTGGGAGGAGGTCAAGAAGGGGACCGAGCTGGGGATGGAGGTACGCTCCTGGCTCAACGACGGCGATCTCGTGCCGGACCAGGTGATGTCGCGTATCCTGCTCTCCCGCCTGCACTCCCAGCAGGGGATTGGCGGATGCGCCTACGACGGGTACCCCCGTACTTCCCACCAGGCGGCGCTGCTCGACGGATTGCTCGCCGAGCTCAACCGGCGGGTCGACGTGGCGATCTATCTCGAAGTCCCCGACGAGGACCTGCTCAGGCGCCTGGCCGGCCGGCTGTCGTGTGCCGGCTGCGGTGCCGTCTACCACGAGGCCAGTGCACCGCCGCGAACCGCCGGAGTGTGCGACGCCTGCGACGGCCCCCTGGTGCAGCGCGACGACGATCGCGAGGACGTCGTCCGCGAGCGACTGCGCGTCTACCGGCAGAAGACCGCCGCGCTACTGGACCTGTACCGCTCCCGCGGCATCCTCCGCGAGCTGCCCGGCCGCGGTACTCCTGGCGAGGTGTACACCCGCGTGTGCGAGGCGATGACGAGGGTGCCCGCGTGATGGTCCTCAAGACCCCCGACGAGCTGCGCTTGATGCACGAGGCCAACGCCCTCGTGCACGAGGTGCTGCGTCTCGTCGCCGGTGCGGCGAAGCCAGGGGTCACGACGGCCGCGCTCGACGCGATGGCCGAGAAACACATCCGTGCGGCTGGCGCGGTGCCGGCGTTCAAGGGCTATCGGGGCTACCCGGCCACGCTGTGCACGTCGGTCAACGACGTCATCGTCCACGGCATCCCGTCGAGTGACTGTCAGCTCCGCGAGGGTGACGTGCTGTCGGTCGACTGCGGCGTGCTCTGGCACTCGTTCTACGGCGACGCCGCGATTACCATCCCGATCGGCCCGGTTCCGCCGGAGGCCGCACGGTTGCTGCAAGTGACGCGCGAGTGCCTGGAGAAGGCGGTCGAGGTGGTCAAGCCGGGACGCCGCCTGACCGACGTCGGCGATGTGGTCCAGAGGCATGCAGAAGGCGCAGGCTTCTCGGTGGTGCGCGAGTTCGTCGGCCACGGCGTCGGACGCTCGCTGCACGAGGAGCCGCAGGTGTACAATTTCGGTCCCCCAGGGCGGGGGCCGGAGCTCAGGCCCGGTCTCGTCCTGGCCATCGAGCCGATGATCAACGCCGGCAAGCCGGGTGTCGTCATCGACGACGACGGCTGGACGGCGCGCACCGAAGACGGTAAGCTTGCCGCCCATTTCGAGTACTCCGTGGCTGTCACGGCCAACGGACCGTGGGTGCTCGGCGTGGATGGCGGGAGGTAGGGGAAGGTATGGCGAAGGAGGAGGCCATCGAGGTGATGGCCACCGTAGTGGAAGCACTGCCGAACGCGGTTTTTCGTGTCGAGCTGGAGAACGGGCACGAGGTACTGGCCCACATCTCGGGGAAGATGCGCAAGCACTTCATCCGCATCCTCCCCGGTGACAAGGTCCTGGTGGAGCTGTCGCCCTACGATCTCACGCGTGGGCGCATCGTCTACCGGTACAAGTGACCTCGCCGCGGGCGGCGTGGTCATCCCGAGCGAAGCGAGGGACATGGTGGCGCCCGCAGGTGGCTGTCACGAGGCGGTTGAGGAGATGAGGTCATGAAAGTTCGGTCTTCGGTTCGCAAGATCTGCAGTAAGTGCAAGATCGTGGTGCGGCGCGGGGTCGTCCGGGTCATCTGTGAGAACCCCAAGCACAAGCAGCGCCAAGGGTAACGGGGAGGAATCGTCGTGGCACGCATCGTCGGAGTTGACCTGCCGCAACAGAAGCACGTCGAAATCGGACTAACCTATATCTACGGCGTCGGCCGCCCGACATCCCGGAAGGTGCTGACGAAGGCCAATGTCGATCCGATGGTGAGGGTCAAAGACCTCTCCGAGGACGAGATTCGCCGCATCACCAGGATCATCCAGGACGAGGTCAAGGTCGAGGGTGACCTGCGCAAGGAAGTGGCGATGAACATCAAGCGGCTGATGGAGATCGGCTGCTACCGCGGAATCCGTCACCGGCGCGGGCTCCCGGTGCGTGGGCAGCGCACCCACACCAACGCGCGCACCCGCAAGGGACCGCGGCGTGCCACCGTGGCCAAGAAGAAGAAGGCCACGAAGAAGTAGCCGGGAGGGCGCACGATCATGGCAAAGGCAACCAAGGCCGCAAAGAAGGGGCCGCGGAAGCGGGAACGCAAGAACGTCCCGCACGCCGTGGCTCACATCCAGGCGACGTTCAACAACACGATCGTGACCTTCGCCGACGCGAGCGGGTCGACGATCTGCTGGAGCTCGGCCGGCCGCATCGGCTACAAGGGCTCGCGCAAGGGCACGCCGTACGCGGCCCAGCTCGCGGCTCGCAACGCCGCCGAGCAGGCGCAGGAGCACGGGGTCCGGACGGTCGACGTCGAGATCAAGGGTCCCGGCGCCGGACGCGAGTCGGCGATCCGCGCGCTCGCGGCCGCCGGACTCGAGATCAAGAGCATTCAGGACGTGACACCAATCCCCCACAACGGATGCCGGCCGCCCAAGCGGCGCCGGGTGTAGGGCAGTTAGGAGGCAGCAGTGGCACGCTATCACGAGGCGGTATGTCGGCTTTGCCGTCGCGAGGGGATGAAGCTGTTCCTCAAGGGGGAGCGTTGCTTCAAGGAAAAGTGCGCCGTCGAGCGGCGTTCGTACGCCCCAGGGCAGCACGGCAAGCGCAGGAACAAGCTGCAGCCGTACGGTATGCAGCTCCGCGAGAAGCAGAAGGTGCGCCGCGTCTACGGCGTGCTCGAGGCGCAGTTCCGGCGGTACTTCGCCGAGGCGACGCGCCAGAAGGGCGTGACTGGTGAGAACCTGTTGCGTCTGCTCGAGCTGCGACTCGACAATGTGGTCTACTCGCTGGGGTTCGCATCGTCCCGCAACCAGGCGCGCCAGCTCGTGCGGCACGGCCACGTCCAGGTCAACGGCCGCACCACCAACATCCCCTCGTTCCAGGTGAAGGCGGGGATGGAGATCACCCTCAAGGAGGGGATGCGGGCGAACGCCTTCGTCAACGAGGCGCTCGACACGGCGCAGGGCCGCGGCGTTCCGCCATGGCTGGAGCTGGATTCCGAGGGCTATCGCGGCAAGGTACTGTCGCTCCCGTCCCGCGAGGATATCCGGCTGCCCATTCAAGAACAGCTCATCGTCGAGCTGTACTCGCGGTGAGGAGGTTTTCATGAGAGGTCTTGAGCTGCATCGACCCCAGTCGGTGGTGGTGGAGATTGACGCCGCCACGACGACCCACGGCGTGTTCGTCGCCCAGCCATTCGAGCGTGGCTGGGGCGTCACCATCGGCAACGCACTGCGTCGCATCCTGCTCTCGTCGATCGAGGGGAGCGCGATCACGGCGGTCCGTTTCGCCGGCGTCGAGCACGAGTACGACTCCATTCCCGGGGTCATGGAAGACGTGACCGACTTCATCCTCAACCTGAAGCACGTTCCGCTGCGCCTCCACAGTTCCGAGACGCTCACCGCCACGCTGAAGGCCTCGAAGGCCGGCATTCTCACGGCGGCGGCGATCAGCGGCTCCTCGGAGCTGACGGTCGTCGACAGCGGGGTCTATCTGGCGACGCTGTCGGAGGAAGGTGCAGTGGAAGCCGAGCTGGTCGTCAAGCGCGGCCGCGGCTACGTTCCGGTCGAGGACCACGATTCGCGCAACCTCGGCGCCGGGTTCATCTACGTCGACGCGGCATTCTCGCCCGTGCGGAAAGCCAACTTCCGCATCGAGCCGGCGCGCGTCGGCCAGGCCACCGACTACGAGAAGTTGGTCCTCGACGTGTGGACCAACGGAGCCGTGACGCCGGCCGCTGCGGTGGCGGAAGCGGCACGCCTGCTCACCGAGCACCTGCCGATCTTCGCGGCGGTTGCCGGTGGTGAGCACCAGTCCACCGAGTCCCGGAACGAAGGGGCGCTCGACCAGTCTCTCGATTCGCTCGACCTCGGCGGCCGCATCTCCAACATGCTGCACAACGCGGGGATCATGTCGGTTCGCGACCTCGTCGCCCGCACCGATGACGACCTCCTGAAGATCACCAACTTCGGCAAGAAGGCGCTGGCCGAGGTGCACGAGAAGCTGGAGGCCTCGGGCCTGAGCCTCGGGATGCGCTTCGATTTGCCTCGTGGGTAAGGGGGAGACTCAATGCGACACAACCGTTCGTACCGCAAGTTGGGGCGGACATCGGAGCACCGCAGGGCGATGTTCCGCAACCAGCTTCGCTCGCTCATCGCCCACGAGCGGATCATCACCACGCTGCCAAAGGCCAAGGAGCTGAAGCCGATCGTTGAGAAGATCGTGACGCTCGGGCGCCAGGCCGAGTCGTTGCATGCGCGGCGTCTGGTGGCGCAGGTGGTGACCGATCGCGACCTCGTGAAGCGGCTGTTCACGGAGATCGGCCCGCGCTTCGTCAGCCGGCCGGGCGGCTACACCCGGATCGTCAAGCTGGGACCGCGCGTCGGCGACGGCGCCGAGCTGGCGATCCTCGAGTTCGTCGACTTCAAGCTCCCGGACGCCAAGGGCAAGGCTACCGCCGAGGCGAAGAAGGAGAAGAAGCGCAAGCGTCCGGCTGAGGCCAGCGCGGAGGCCGAGACCCCCAAGTAAGGCTTGCGACCGGGGATCGGGGACCGGATAAAGACACGACACCACCGAAGAGCGCCCGGGCCGACCCGGGCGCTCTTGCCTTCGGGGTTGACAATGGCTCTTTGATCATTTATAACTATATAGCGATGGAGAGATCAGAGATGCGGCCAACCCTTGGATGGACACTATCCCTCTTGTTGACAGCGGCCTGGCTTCAGGCTGCGGAGCCTCTCTCGCTCGCCGAGGCGATGCTGCGAGCCCGATCCGGCGCACGGGAGGTGGCGGCAGCCACGGCGCGACACGAGGCCGCGAACGCACGTCTGGCGCAGGCGAAGGGGTCCCGGTTGCCGGCAGTCTCCGTCGACGAGATCTGGACGAGCACGGACTCTCCGGCCGAGGCGTTCGCCCTGAAGTTGAACCAGGAGCGCTTCTCATTTGCCGACTTCGTCTCCGCCGACCCGAACAACCCCGATCGCCTGAGCACCGCGATCACCAGGCTCGAGGTGGCGCTGCCGGTCTATACCGGCGGCGAGTTGGGCGGCAGGATATCGCAGGCGCGGTCGGCGGCCGACGCAGCAGCGCTGCGGCAGCGTTGGACGAGTGACCAGGCCGCGCTCGCCGCGGCCGAGGCGTACGTGATGGTGGACCAGGCGCGGGAGTATGTCACCCTGCTGGAACGGGCGCGCGAGACGGTGCAGGCGCACGTGAACATGGCGCAGGCGTACGTCGACCAGGGGATGCTGGTACGCTCCGAGTTGCTGCGCGCCGAGGTTGAGCTGGCGCGCGTCGACGACATGCTTCAGGAGGCGCGCGGACGCGCCCGCGTGGCGGCGGCCAACCTCGCGTTCCGGCTCGGCGACGACCAGTCTGCGTCGTACGACCTGCAGCCACTGCCTCCGCCGGCGGCTCTCGCCGACGCATTGGCAGGCTACCTCGATAGCGCCGAATCGCGCGGTGATCTCGCGGCCGCACAGGCGATGCTGCGCGCCGGGGAGTTTGAGGAGAAAGTGAAGAGGGCCGCGTTCCTCCCCAAGGTGGGTATTCTCGCGCGCGGCGATCTGGTCGACCGAGCGCTGTTCGGGAGCCACGGTGAATCGACGACGGTGATGGCACGCGCGACGATCAACCTGTTCGCGGGGGGATCCGACAAGGCGGCGCTGGCCGCAGCACGGTGGGATGTCAAGGCAGGCCAGGAGGACGTCGGCCGCTTCGCCGAAGGTGTTAGCCTCGAGGTGCGTCAGGGGTACGAGGAGGCGCTGACCGCGCGGGCCCGTCACGTCACGGCGACACAGGCGCTGGCGGCCGCCCGCGAAGCGGAGCGGATCATCGACGAGCGGTTCAAGACCGGCGTCGTCAAGATGATCGACGTGCTCGATGCCGCGACTGCACGTCGAGAGGCCGAGACACGAGAGTTGGTGGCCAGGGCCGAGGCCCACGCCGCCGCCTTGCGACTGGCCGTGAGGGCCGGGCGAGCACCGGAGACGGCGCTGCAGTGAAGAGGCTGGGGACCGGGCATCGGGCACCGGCAATCGCAAACGACAAGGGCAAACGCACGGAGGCTTTCGTGAACTCAAGAAGCACGTTTCGACTCATGGCTGGTGTGGTGGGAATCGGGCTGGTGGCCTGCGGCGGGTCGCACACCGTCGCGAGGGAGGCGGTACCGGCGCCAATCACGGCGACAGTGACATCGGCTCGGACTTCGTCGGTGGCGCAGAGCGTCGAGCTCTTCGGAACGGTGGAGGCGGACAGGACCGCGGCGGTGTCCTCCCGGGTGATGGCGACAGTCACCGCGGTGGCGGTGCGTCAGGGCGACGTCGTTAAGGCCGGGCAGGTGCTGGTCGAGATCGATTCCGAGACGGCGCGCGGTCAGGAGGCTCAGGCGCGCGGTGCGCTCGCGCAGGCGCAGGCTGGGCTGACTCTCGCGGAACGCAACTACGAGCGCTACAAGGCGTTGGTCACGGCAAAAGCGGCAGCCGACCTCGAGCTCGACATGGCGCGCATGCAGTACGAGCAGGCCAAGGGTGCGGTCGAGCAGGCGCAGGGCGCCGTGGCGGCTGCGGCGTCGGTCGCCCGCGAGTCGAAAGTCGTCGCGCCGTTTGCCGGGCGCGTGGCCGCCAAGCTCTGTGAGGTCGGCGACTTTGCGGCGCCGGGCCGCCCGCTGGTGATGGTCGAGTCGGGGCAGGGCCGCCGGTTGGTGTTGTCGGTGCCGGAGCGTACCGTCGCTGCCGCTGGACTCAAGGTTGGAGCGGAGCTGCCGGTGAGCTTCGATGCGCTACCTGCGGCCGGCGAGCGCCCCGGCACGGTGGTCGAAATGAGCCCGGGCGCCGATCCGCTGAGTCACTCGTACACCGTCAGGGTCGAGGTGGCCGGTGCCGACGTGCAGAGCGGTGCCGCCGGCCGGGCGCGGGTGACGATCGGCTCGCGCCAGGCGGTCGCGGTGCCGCAGGGCGCACTGATTCGTGCGGGCGGCGGGACGATGGTGGTGGTGCGCGACGAGCAGGGGAAGGCCCGTTCCCGCATGGTGACGGTCGGGTCCCCGCTCGGCGGCGGCGAGATCGAGGTGCTCTCTGGACTTTCGGGCGCCGAGGCGGTGCTCGTCGGGCTCACCGCAGCGCCGGCCGACGGGGCGCCCGTCGAGGAGGCGCGGCCGTGAGCGAGCGACCCACGAAGACGGGCCCCGACCTCGAGGCGACGCGCCGCGAGGCGCTGCGCCTGAAGATGACGCGTCGCCCACTCGGCGCCTCCGGACGGATCGCGCGCGCGTTCCTCGGGTCCAAGCTGACGCCGCTGCTGGTGGTCTTCTCGCTGCTGCTTGGCGGTTTCGCCGTAGTTGTGACGCCGCGCGAGGAGGAACCGCAGATCAAGGTGCCGATGATCGACGTCCTCGTCGCGATGCCGGGGGCTACCGCCCAGGAGGTGGAGCGCCGCCTGATCTCGCCGGTCGAGAAGGTCCTCTCCGAGATCCCCAATGTCGAGTACGTCTACTCCACCTCGCAGCCGTCGGGCGGCATGATCATCGTGCGCTTCCTGGTCGGCAGCGACCCCGACCAGGCGGTGGTGCGGGTACACGCCAAGCTGGCGGAGCTCGCCCCGACCCTGCCCGCCGGTGCACTGCCACCGGTGGTGGCGCCCCGCGGCATCGACGACGTTCCGGTCGTCGCCTACACGCTCTGGTCGCCCACGGCGTCGTCGCTGCAACTTCGCCAGGTCGCCGAGGAGCTGAAGACGGAGCTGATCCGCCACCCGCGGGTTGCCCAGGTCTCGGTGCTCGGGGGCGAGCGCCGCGCGGTCCGCGTCACTTTCGACCGCGAGCGCCTGGCCTCGCACCACGTATCGCTCCTGCAGGCGTACCAGGCGCTGTCAGGGCTCAACTGGCGGCTGCCGGCCGGGAGCTTCTCGTCGGCCAACGCCGAGACGCAGGTCGAGGTCGGGTCGCTGTTCCACAGCGCCGAGGAGGTCGGCAGTGCCGTGCTCGGCGTCTACGGCGGCCGGGCCGTGTACCTGCGCGACGTGGCGACGGTGACGGACGGCGCCGACGAGCCGGCGGAGTACGTATGGATGGTCTCCGGCGCCGCCGGTGAGGCGAAGTCGCTGCCGGCCGGCACGAACGCGCCGGCGGTGACCGTCGCGGTCGCCAAGAAGCCAGGAACGAACGCGGTCGAGCTGGTCCGCGACCTCGACGCCCGGCTCGCGAGGCTCAAGGGACCGGTGATCCCGTCGGACGTCACGGTGACCAAGACCCGCGACTACGGTTTCACGGCCAACGAGAAGTCGACCGAGCTGATCCTCCACATGGGGTTGGCGACCCTCTCGGTGGTCATTCTGATGGCGTTCGCCCTCGGCCGCCGCGAGGCGCTGGTGGTCGCGGTGGCGGTGCCGATGACGCTGGCGCTCACCCTGGCATCGTCCTACCTGTTCGGCTACACCCTCAACCGCGTCACCCTGTTCGCGCTGATCTTCGCGATCGGCATCCTCGTCGACGATGCCATCGTGGTGGTGGAGAACATCCACCGTCACTACGAGCTCGGCTGGGGCGAGCCGCGCCACGCAACGTTCTACGCCGTCGACGAGGTGGGCAACCCGACGATCCTGGCGACGTTCACGGTGGTCGCGGCGTTGCTGCCGCTGGCGTTCGTCTCCGGGTTGATGGGCCCATACATGCGACCGATCCCGATCAATGCTTCCGCGGCGATGCTGTTCTCGCTGCTGGTGGCGTTCATCGTCTCGCCGTGGCTGACGTTTCGCCTGTTCCGCAAGTACGCGGAGGAGCACGCCAGAGGCGCCGCCGATCGACGCCCGGAGAGCGAGACCAGAGACGAGGGACGGCTCCACCGCCTCTATGCGCGGCTCTTCGCGCCGCTGCTCGAGCGGGCGTGGCGACGCTGGGCGCTGCTCGGCGGCGTTGCGCTGCTGCTGGTGATCTCGGCGAGCCTGGTGGCGTTCAAGGCGGTCGCCGTCAAGATGCTGCCATACGACAACAAGAGCGAGCTGCAGGTGGTGATCGACATGCCCGAGGGCAGCACCCTCGAAGCCACCGCCGGCGTCGCTCGCGAGCTCGCGGCGGCTGTTCGCGAGCTCCCCGCGGTGACCGACGTCCAGGTCTATGCGGGGACGTCGGCGCCGTTCAACTTCAACGGCCTGGTACGCCACTACTTCCTCCGCTCCGGCCCGCTGGTCGCCGATCTCCAGGTGAACCTGCTGGCGAAGGGCGAGCGCAAGGAGGCCAGCCACCCGCTCGCCCGCCACGTGCGCGAGCTGCTCGCGCCGATCGCCGCGCGCACCGGCGCCAACGTCAAGGTGACCGAGGTGCCGCCCGGCCCGCCGGTGCTTTCGACGATGGTCGCCGAGATCTACGGTCCCGATCAGGCGCAGCGCGTGGTGCTGGCGCGACAGGTGCGGGGGATCTTCGAGTCCACGCCGGGGATCGTCGACGTCGATTGGTACGTCGAGGACCCGGCGCCCAAGATCGAGGTCGAGGTGGACCGCGAGAAGGCGATGCTTGCCGGTGTCACCCCCGAGGTGATCGTCCGCACGTTGCGCGTGGCGCTCGACGGCGCCCAGGCGGGGCTGCTGCGCGACGAGATGGCGCGCGAGCCTGTGCCCATCCTGCTCCGTCTCGACCGCGCCCAGCGCTCGAGCATCGCGGGGCTGCTGGCGACCAACGTACACGGCGCCGACGGCCGGCTGGTACCGATCGGCGAGCTGGTGCGGGCGCGGGAGACCACGCGCGAGCAGTTCATCTACCACAAGAACACGCAACCCGTAACTTATGTGATCGCCGAGATGGCTGGCGCCGAAGAGGCCCCCGTCTACGGCATCCTGGCGATGGGACCGCGCATCGCGGCGCTGCGCGGTCCGGACGGGCGGCCCCTCGAGGTGCTGTCGACCCATCTGCCCGAGGACTCCACGCGCTACGCGCTCAAATGGGACGGCGAGTGGCACATCACCTATGAGGTGTTCCGCGACATGGGGGTGGCGTTCGCGGCGGTGCTCGTGCTGATCTACCTGCTGGTGGTCGGGTGGTTCCGTTCGTTCGTGACGCCGCTGATCATCATGGCGCCGATCCCGCTGACGCTGATCGGCATCCTGCCCGCGCACGCGCTCGGCGGCGTGTTCTTCACGGCCACCTCGATGATCGGCTTCATCGCCCTGGCCGGGATCATCGTCCGCAACTCGATCCTCCTGGTGGACTTCATCAACCTCGAGCTGGAGGCGGGCGCGAAGCTCGAGGACGCCGTGATCAAGGCGGGGGCGGTGCGGTTCCGTCCCATCGCTCTGACGGCGGCAGCGCTGGTGGTCGGCGGGCTGGTAATCCTCCTCGACCCGATCTTCCAGGGACTCGCCGTGGCGCTGATCTCGGGAGTCGTGGTCTCCACCGGCCTGACGCTGGTGGTGATCCCGCTCCTCTACTACATGTACCTCAAGGCCGTGGGCGTCGAGAAGGTCGTGACCGTCGACGCCGACCCGACCACGTGAGCCGGGTCGCGCGGAAAGGAAAAGGAGAACGATATGACCGTCACCGAATATCTGCGAGCGATCGCCGGGCTTTTCGTGCTGGCATCGTTGGCACTGGGCCACTTCGTCAGCCCCTACTTCTACCTGTTCACGGCGTTTGTGGGGCTGAACCTGCTGCAGTCCGCATTCACTCGCTGGTGCCCGATGATCTCCATCCTCAAGGCTTTCGGCGTCCCGGAGACACGGGCATGAAGCTGCTGATGCTGATCGTCGACGAGACGAAGAAGGAAGAGCTCGAGGTGCTCCTCAACCGCTCGGGTGTGGTCGGTTACACCGAGATCCCGAGGGCGATCGGGCTGGGGACGACGGGACCGCGCCTCGGCTCGCGCACGTTCCCGCACACCTCTGCGGTGATCTTCACGGTGCTCGAAGAGGCAGCTCTTGCGCAGCTCGCCGCCGACATCAGGGCGTACTGCCGCGAGTGCGGGGAGAGCCTGAAGATGATCGTCTGGGGTGTGGAGGAGGTTGCGTGACGACTTCGCGTCCTGGTCGGAGCGGAAGGCTGGTCCCGACCAGATGAGCCCACGTGTGCGCCGAGGCGCCCGGCTTGACCTGCCCGAAGAGTGGTCGTATATTGCCGAGTGGTTATATTTACTCGGGGGAGGGGACGTGCGGCAAGCATCTGAACAGCTCTTGGAGAGGATCGCCGATCGGCTGAAAGCAATGGCCGATCCGATGCGGCTGCGCATTCTCCACGTGCTGCAGGGCGGGGAGCGTTGCGTCAGCGACATCCTCGGTCACGTGGGCGGGAGTCAGGCCAACATCTCCAAGCACCTCTCGGTTTTGCGGCGCGCCGGCCTGGTGGAGTACCGGCGCGACGGGGTGAACGTCTACTATCACATCGAGGATCCCGCGGTGTTCGCCATCTGCTCCACCGTGTGCGACTCGCTCGAGCGCCAGGTCAACGCGGACAAGGCGGAGATCGAGAAGGGTCGCGCCGAGATGCTGACGGAGGCTTCGTGACGCTCGGCGATCTCCTCCTGGCGGCGATCGTTGTCGCGGCCTGGGTGCTGCTGCAGTGGGTAGTCCTGCCGCGGCTCGGGGTGCCCACCTGAGCGGTGCCCCGCCCGGCCGGTGGCCGGGAAGGAGCCTGTGGCGGAGCGAGCTGCACGACTACAGGCGAGGGCGAGGACAACAAGGACGTGGAAAAGGGTGGAACCCCACGATGAGCGATTCGAGCGACCTGAGCAAGCCCGGGACCTGCCCGCGGTGCGGCAACGTCCTCCGACCGGTACCGACCTGAGGCAGCTTGCTCTGGCGGTGCCGGAGCTGCGCGGCGCTGTACAGTACGAACGAGATCTACCCGGAGGGGGTCCCGACCGACGTATGGGGCGCTCTCTGGGGGGTCGGTTGCGGAGGTAGCTGATGCCACTCTACGAGTATCGTTGCGGCGACTGCGGCAACCGTTTCGAGGTGCTGCAGCGGCTCGGCGCCGACAGTAGCGGCGTGACGTGTCCGTCGTGCAGCGGGGCGCAGGTCGCCAAGCAGCTCTCCACCTTCGCCAGCGCCGTCCCGTCCGGCTCGGCCATGCCCTGTGGTGCACCGAGCGCGTCCGCGTGCGGGTCCGGCGGGTTTTCCTGAGCCTCCTGAAGAGCGCGCCCGGCGGGCGCGCATGAGGAACGGGAACCGGGCACCGGGGACCGGGCTCCGGGCTCCGGGAAAGCCAAGACAGCAAGACAAGACCACGCGAGGGAGGGTCTCATGAAGGAGACGCAGGTGGCGTTCGAAGTGGATTCGGCGCTCGGCTTCGCTGATGCCGTGAAGCGGGCCCGAGAGACGCTGGCAAAAGAGGGATTCGGGGTACTGACCGAGATCGACGTGCAGGCGACGATGAAGGCTAAGCTCGGCATCGATGGCGAGCCGTACCTGATCCTCGGCGCCTGCCACCCGCCGTCGGCCCACCGCGCCCTGGCGGCCTCGCCAGAGGTCGGTGTGCTCCTGCCGTGCAACGTCACGGTGTCGATCGAGCGCGGACACACGGTCGTCCGTGCCATGAACCCGCAGGGGGTGCTCGGCATCATCGGCAACCCCGACCTGGCGTCGGTCGGCGAGCACGTCGGCGCCGCGCTCCGCCGGGTCGTCGCCGCCTGCCGGGCGTGACCGCCGCCACCGCGCGAGCGCGCGACGGTCAGTTCTCGTCTTCCGTCGGCGGGGTCGTGTTGTAGTAGAACGTGATCGACACGCCCTCGCGCTCGGAGCCGAGGTCGGCGGGGAGCGGCGGCAGTGGCGAGGCGTCGAGGATGGCGTCGCGCGCTGCGAACGTCATCGGCGGATGCTCGGCGTCCAGGAGGATCTCGAGCCCGCTGACGGTACCGTTCTTCTCGATGAAGAAGTGGATGCGCGTCACGCCGGCGACCCCGAGCATCGCGATCTCCGGGATGCGCCAGTGGTACTTGATCCGCCGCAGCATCTCGCGCGCGTACGGGCCCCACTCGTACCACTGGGTGTCGAACGACAGCGGCCCGAGGTCGACCTGACCACCCTTACGGTTGGGGACCATGCCGGCCCCGCTCGCCGCGCCGAGGCCGGACAGGCCCTTGAGCGCCTTCTGCCCTTCGCCGTCGCCCTGCTTTGGCAACTGCAGGACCGCGTCGGCGCCGAGGGCGCGGGCTTCTGCCTCGGCAGCCTCGCCCGCCTTGGCGTCGTCGCCCTTCCGCGCGCCTGGTACCTTGGCTGCGGTGGCGTTCACGCCGTCCGCCGCCCGCTCGGGTTCGCCGGGTCGCCCCTGCGCCGGCGGCGGCTCGAGGATCGGCTCCTCGGTGTTGCCGCGGATGCCCGGCTTGACGTCCGGGGGACCCTCGCCGCCATGGGCGCGACGCGACCTGTCGGAGAGCGCCGGACTGGGCGTGGACGGTTTCTCGGTCTGGTCGTGCGGGAGGTAGGGGTACAGGTAGACGGGAGGAATGTCCTCCTTGGGCGGTCGGTGCTCGGCGACATACTGACGGTAGAGGCGCTCGCCGCGCGGCAGCAGGACGACGAGCGCCAGATGGAACATCGCGGAGGCGACCAGAGCGAGGATGACCAGCCAGTCGGTGAGGCGGCGACGGGGCGGCGCGATTGGCCTGCCGAGGATCGAGAGAGCGCCGTCCTCGGCCTCCGCGACCACGGCATCGAGGTCCTCGCTCGGCCCTTCGACGTGGTAGTCGACCAGACTCAAGAGCGAGTTGCCCGGCCCGTCCTCGAGATTCGTGGTCTTCTTGCGGTCGCGGAGTACACCCATTCTCCTGCTTGTTATTCAAGGTACATGCCAGTCGCGGCCGCGGTCGCAGCCGTCGCGAAGCGCCATCGCGTCGCCTCAGGAGGCCAAGACATCACTTGACGCTCGGCAACCGGCGATCGGAGAATGCGTCATGGGTGTCCTTCGCGACTTCGTCAAGACTCCGTCGGGCCGATTCGTCTCCCGCTACGCGTTGATCCTCGCGGTCGGGTTCTTCGTGCTGGCCTTGCGGCCGGTCAACGACCGGCTGGTCAACCCCTACACGACCTTCGTCGCCCACGAGGCGAAGGTCGCGCTCAACCTCTTCGGAGAGGGCGCCATCGTACGCGGGCAGATCCTCTCCTCGCCGCGCTTCTCGGTGGCCATCTACAACGGGTGCAACGGGCTGGAGGCGATCCTGATCTTCGCCAGCGGCGTGCTCGCGTTCCCGGCGCCGCTGCGGCGCAAGCTGCTCGGGCTACTGCTCGGCTTCGGGGCGATCCAGCTCGCCAACATCGTCCGCGTGGTCTCGTTGTTCTACGTCGGGATCTTCAAGCCAGCCTGGTTCTCCGCTGCACACATCTTCATCTGGCAGTCGATCATCATCGTCCTCAGCGTCGTGCTCTGGCTGGTCTGGGTGAATCGCTATGCGCTCGCGCCTGCCGCAGAGTGAGCTCGGCCGGTTTCTACGGCGCCTGCCCGTCGCGGTCCTCGCGGCCGCGGCGATCTGGTTCGCGGCGAAGCGCCCATACAACGTGGGGCTGTGCTGGGCCGCCGAGACCGCCGCCCGAGCGACCGAGTATCCGCAGGCGGCGATGGTCCAGGCCGACGGCGACTATGCGATTCTCGGCCGGACCGACCTGCGCGTCGATTCGGGCCGGCTGCGCACCTCTCTCACTCAGATCACGTTCAACCTCATCCCGTTCCTCGCGCTGGTGCTCGCCACTCCGAGGGCATTCTCGCGCGGCGGGTGGAAGCAGCTCATCTACGCCCTGCCGCTGCTCGCACTGTCGCACCTGCTGGCGCTGATCCTCCAGCTCAAATGCTTCTACGCTTTCTCGCTCGGCCCGTGGAGCGAAGCCAACTACGGTGCCGTTGCCCGAAACGTCTACGGCGGCCTGCGCTACTTCTTCGACCTGCCGGTGACGTTCTGCCTGCCGCTGCTCTTGTGGGTGGGTGCTTTCCCGGAACGTGTCCAGGAGCTCGGCGGCCTCGAGAGGCGATAGGTGGCGTGTGCCCGCCGGCGCGCCGGCTGACGAGCCGCGCTCCGCGGCGACTGGGATGGCGCTACTACGCGCTCGGTTCGGGGTGGCGAAGCAGCGCCGCGCGGAACGCCGGCGGTATCACCATCGGTCGTCCGGTCGCCCGGTCGACCACGAGATGCCGAGTCTCGCCCTCGGCGAGCAGCTCGCCGGCCTCGTCAGTGACGCGGTAGGCGAAAACGACGCGGCGGCTCGCCGCCTCGACCACCTGCACCCAGATCGTCACCTCGTCGTCGTAGCGGGCCGGCTTGCGGAAGCGGCAGGCGACGTCGGAGACCATCAACAAGACGCCCTGACGTTCCCATTCTGCGTAGGGAAACCCGACGGCGCGCGAGAACGCTGTCCGGCCCGCCTCGAACCAGACCACATAGACGCTGTGATGGACAACGCCCATCTGGTCGGTCTCGGCGTAGCGCACCCGCGTCCGGAAGGGAAAGAACCGCTCGTCCATGGGGAGATTGTAGCCTCGCTCCTTGCCTGCGATCCGCAAGCCCCCTGCGCGCGACCCACTCCTATTCGCGGGCAGGCTCTGAGAGTGACGGATGTGCCGCAGTGCGTCATCGTGCTAGCCTTGCCCGGGGAGCACGCCATGCAAGTGACCTCGATCATCGCCAATCAGGACGTCCAGGGCCCCAGCTCGATCGTCACCACCAACCCTGCAACCGGCGAGGTGATTGCCAGGGTCTCGGCCCTCGACGAGGCCGGGGCGGTGCAGGCCGTTGCCGCGGCGCGGGACGCCTATCCGGCGTGGGCAGCGACATCGCTCGCCGAGCGGCAGCGGCTGCTCGCCCGCTGGCTGGAGATCATGGTGGCCGAGGCCGACGAGCTCGCCAACCTGGTGGCCCGCGAAGGTGGCAAGCCGGTGGCGGAGGCAAAGCTGGTCGACGTCTTCCCGGGCTGCGAGGTGCTCGCGTATCTTGCCCGCCGTCTGCCGGCGCTGCTGGCGTTCAAGCCGGTCAAGCCGCGAGTGGTGCTGTTCTCGCACTGGCGCGCCGGATACCGGTTCGACCCGCTCGGGGTGATCGTCGTGGTGGCACCGTGGAACTACCCTGTGGCCATCCCTATGAACGGCATCGTCGCTGCGGTCGCCGCCGGCAACACCGTGGTGTTCAAGCCGGCCTCGGCGACAGTCCTGATCGGACTCGCCCTCGGCGACATGGCCCGCCGCGCCGGGTTCCCGCCCGGCGTCATCAACACCGTGGCGCTTCCGGGGCGCGCTACCGACGCGCTGATCGACGACCCGTCCGTGACGAAGGTCCTGTTCACCGGGTCCGTGGGTATCGGCAAGCGGGTCGCACAGCGGCTCGCCGCCCGCCTGATCCCGTCGCAGCTCGAGCTCGGTGGCAAGGACCCGGCAATCGTCGCCGCCGATTGCGACCTCGAGCGCACGGCGCGCGGCGTGGTGTGGGGCGCGTTCATGAACACCGGCCAGACGTGCGCGTCGATCGAGCGGGCGTACGTCGAGCGCCCGGTGTACGACAGGTTCCTCAATCGCGTAGTTGAGCTCACCCGGGCGCTGCGGGTCGGCGACCCGTTCGATCCGCATACCGACGTCGGGCCGATGACCACCGAGGAGCAGCGCGAGGAGGTGCACCGGCAGGTCCAGGAGGCGCTCGCCGGCGGCGCCCGCGCCGTGACCGGAGGGTCGTTGCCGGCAGGGCCGGGTCTGTTCTACCCGCCGACTATCCTTGTCGACGCGCGCGATGAGATGAGCGTGGTCCGGGAGGAGACGTTCGGGCCGGTGCTGCCGATCATGCCGGTCGACTCGATCGACGAGGCGATCGCGCGTGCCAACTCGTCGCGCTTCGGCCTGTGCGCCTCCGGCTGGACGCGCTCGCGGGCGACCGCCCGCCGGCTGCAACGCGAGCTCGAGGCCGGCGTGGTGATGATCAACGAGAGCGTCGTGGCGTTCGGCGAGTCCACCGCCAGTTGGGGCGGCGTCAAGGAGAGCGGCATCGGCCGCACCCACGGCCCTTACGGGCTCCTCGAGATGTGCAACGTCAAGTACGTCGCTGCCGACTACGGACGCGATCGGGCGATGCCCTGGTACTACCCGTACGACGGCGACTTCGGCCGCTTCATCTCGGCGGCGATCCCGGCGCTGTACGGCCGCGGCGTTCGCAAGGCGGCGGCGCTCGCGCGCCTCGCAGGGACCCGGCGCTTCATCGGCAGAGTGCGGAAGAGCACCGTGCTGGCCAACCCGCACCGCCTGCGTTAGAGTCCCCGCAGAGGCGGGGAACCACGCGGACGAGCGGCGCCGGCGGCGGCCCGACACCGCGCCAGCCGGCGGCAGAGTGTTTCACGTCGCTTTCTTCGACGGACAACCGGGAGGTAGGCGGAAATGAAGGCCGAGCTGGTGCTTCTGGATGGCAGCTACCGACGAATCGCCCTCGAAGACGGTGCCGAGCTTACGGTGGGCACCTCGGCGCCGTCCACCGTGCGCCTCACGGCGATCGACGTGTCGCGCTCCCACGCGATGGTCACATGCCAGCACGGCAAGGTGACACTACTCGACCTGGGCAGCACCAACGGGACGTTCGTCAACGGCCGGCGCGTCAAGGAGGCGGAACTGGGGCCTGGCGACGTGGTGCGCTTCTCGTCGGTGATCGCCCAGGTGATGCCGCTGGGCACCAGCTCCAGTGGCGTCGACAACCCTCCCAGCCCGGACATCACCCTGCGGCTCAAGCCGTCCGGAGATGTCGACTCCGCCAGCGGCGAGGTGCCGATCATCCTGCTGGACAGCCTTCTCTGGTTGCTGAGGCGGTGGGACACAGGCAGCGGCGACGCGCTCGTTGCTTTGGTCGAGTGGATGGTGGCACAGCGCGGGATGCGCGGCGCGGCGGTAGCGGAGATCGTCGCCGGGGAGACCTCGTTGCGGGCCGCGCACGGCGGGCTCTTGGACGTGCTCGACGACCCACGCCTGGGGGTTGTTGTGGGTGGGGACACGGTTCACGACGGGTCGCTCGAGACGGTGCAGACACGGCTGGGCGACCGCGAGGTGCTCGCGGTGCACGCCCCGGGGCTGCCTTGCCTGCTGCTGTTGCGCGGTAAAGCCATGCCCGCCAGCTCCGACATCGAGTTGTTCGTGGCGCTGCTGCGGGTCGCGCTACGCCTCGAGTCGGCCGCCCAGCCCACGCACCGCGGTCCGAGGTTGACGCACCCGCGCTGACGTCACCGCACCGGCGGGCGCCGCCATCCGCGACCGGAGGTCTACGCCTCCTCTTCCTCGTCCTCGGGCTCGTCGTAGTCCCCGATCAACTCCTCTTCCTCGTACTCCTCGTCCTCCTCCTCGTTGTCGGAGTCCTGATCGAAGTCCTCCGGCAGGGCGAACGCGTCCGGGTCGGAGTTGCCACACACCTCGCACGCGGCCCGTCGGACCTCACCGTCGCGCCAGGTGAAGTCCTCGATCTCCGTTTCGCACTCGAGACAGATCAAGTACTCGGGTCGTGGCATGCTCTCCTCCGGTCGCTGCGGGTCTCTCCCCTGTCCGGAAAAACTGTAGCCGCCCTCACGCCGCGACGCAACCGCCTCACGGCCCCAAACGGCGGACGGCGATGCCGACCGCCCCCGGGCCGGTATGCGCCGCGAGCACCGCGGCGAGGTTGACGATAGGGATGTCGCTGACTCCGAACCGCCGGCACAGCCGCTCGGTGACGAACTCGGCGGCGCCGACCGCATTGGCGTGGGCGACCAGCAGGCGTACCCGCCGCCCCCCGGCGAACCGGGCGACGCGCCGCACCATGCTGCGCAGGCTGGCGGCGAAGCCGACCTGGACGCCCGCCTTGGCCGCCTTGCCGTCCTCGTCGATGGTGATGATCGGCTTGAGCCCGAACAGCTTCGTGATCCGGGCGATCGACGGGTTGAGGCGACCGCCGCGAACCGCCATGTCGAGCGAAGGGATGGCGGCGAACAGGCGCACGTTGTCACGGGCCGCGAGGGCGACCGCCTCCGCCTCGTCGAGACCGGCTCCAGCGGCGAGCGCCTCGCCGACCGCCTCGGCGACCAGCCCCTCGCTGACCGAGACCTGCCGGGTGTCGACGACGCGGATCCGCTTCGGGTCCACCTGCTGTGCCGCCGCACAGGCGGCCTGGTAGGTGCCGGAAAGCCCGCCGGAGAGCGCGAC
Source organism: uncultured Acidobacteriota bacterium (assembly GCA_963725705.1). GTDB lineage: Bacteria > Acidobacteriota > Thermoanaerobaculia > Thermoanaerobaculales > Thermoanaerobaculaceae > CAVRZJ01. Next base: position 279,195 of record CAVRZJ010000011.1, read on the forward strand.
GCAGATCACGCTCTCGTGGCTCTCGAGCAGCCGCTGGAAGGTGGTGCGGAACTCGCCCACGGGGGGCTGCGAGGTCTTGGGAGCCACGGTGGCGGTGATGAGCCGTTGGTAGAACTGCGGCGGCGTGATGTCGACGCCGTCGGTGAAGGTCTCCGCGCCGAAGGCGAGCTGGAGCGGCACGCGAACCAGCCCGATGGCGTGCGAGGTCGCCTCGGGCAGATCGCACCCCGAGTCGCTCACCAGCGCCACCGCCGCCTGGCGTGCGGCGATCTGCTGGAGGATCATGTCGTCGATCTTGGTGCGGTCGATCGTCCCGAGTGCGGCGAGCGTCGTGAACAGCCGCTGCGGCTCGTTGGTGTGCAGGTGCACGCGCAGGCGCGAGCCGCCGCCGGCGACCACCAGCGAGCTGCCGAGCGGCGCCACTGCCGCGGCGATCGCCTTGCGGTCGAGCCACTCCCCGCTGAGCAGCGCCTCGGCGCAGTAGCGGTACGTGAAGTCGGTATCGGCGTGAGCAGCGGCGAACGGCGTCGGCTGGACCAGGGAAAGACCGGCGCGGCGCCAGTCGGCCACGCGGCGGTCGCTGAAGAACTCCGAGATCCCCTCGAGAAAGTAGACGAAACCCTGTGCACCGGCGTCGACGACGCCATGCTTCGCCAGGACGGCGAGCTGCCGCGGCGTGTTGGCGAGGGCAACGCGGGTGGGTCCGAGCGCGCGGCGGAGCAGCTCGCCGAAGTCGGGGACATTGCGCGCGTGCTCTTCGATGCGAGCGCCCCACTCCTTGAGCACCGAGAGGATCGTCCCCTCGACCGGGCGCTGCAGCGCCTGATTGGCGGCCTCGACGCCGCGGCGCACCGCCTCGGCAAAGTCCTTGGTGGTGACCACGACCCTCGTGCCGATTGCCTCGGCGAGACCGTGGAGGAACTGCGCGAGGATTGCCCCGGAGTTGCCGCGTGCGCCGTCGAGCGCAGCATCCGCGGCGACCCGCGCGGTCTGGCCGACGGTGATCCCGCGCGGCGCGCTCAGGGCCGCCGCCGCGGCGCGCAGCGTCGAGGCCAGGTTCGTGCCGGTGTCGGCGTCCGGGACAGGGAAGACGTTGATGCGGTTCAGGCTCTCCTGCTCGCGGACGACGGCAAGAGCGCCGGCGCGCAATGCCCTGGCGAGGCGCGGTCCTGTCAGCGTCTGTACCATCGGCCTTGTCCGCGGTCAGTATACGTGCGCCGTGCCTCCCGATTCACCCTTCGAACCCTTCGTCCTCGGGCGCCACGTCGCCGTCCATCTCGTCGAGCTCGTCCTCGGTGGCGAACGACGCGGGATCGTCATTGCCGCAGGTCGCGCATACCACGTCGGTCACGCGCCCTTCGTCCCACTCGAAGACGTACACCGGCGACTCGCACTCCAAGCAGATCAAGTACTCGGGTTGGCCCATGCAGAGATGCTATACCAACTCGCCGTTGGCGCGCCTTCGGTGGTGCCCCCTCGCGCCGAGCCACGAGCTCGCTCCGGCGGCCCCCCGGCCGCCTGCTCGGTGCTCGCACGCTCCTGCCATACGGCAGCTCGGCGCGAGGGGCCGTCATTATTGCTACCATGCACGCCGTGAATCTCTTGAGTCGGATCTACGACCGGACATGGCGGCGCGTGCGTCACCTCGGGGCGGTGGCGCTGCTCGCCGAGGCGACCGTGCAGCGGATGTTCAGCCGGCCGTTCGACCTCCGCGAGGTAGTCCGCCAGCTCGATGCGATCGGCGTGCGCTCGGCGAACCTCGCGGCCGTGATCTCGCTGTTCACCGGGATGGTGATGGCGCTGCAGACGTCGTACGCGCTCGCCGCGTTCGGGGCGAAGCTCTACATCGGCGAGGCGGTGGCGCTGTCGATCGTCCGCGAGCTCGGGCCGGTGCTCACCGCGTTGATGGTGGGCGGTCGCGTCGGCGCCGGGATTACCGCGGAGATCGGCTCGATGACCGTGAGCGAACAGGTGGATGCGCTCCGCTCGCTCGGCGCCGACCCGATCCGCAAGCTGGTCGTGCCGCGGATGTGGGCGCTGCTGGTGGGGTTGCCGCTGCTGGTAGTGCTGGCCGACATCATGGGGATCCTCGGCGGCCTGATCATCGCCACTTGGGAGCTCGGCCTCGCGCCGGGCTTTTACTCCAGCCACGTACTGCGAATGCTGGAGTACAGCGACGTGTTCTCGGGGCTGATGAAGACCGTGTTCTTCGCCTTCGTGATCGCGCTGATCGCCTGTTACAACGGGCTGCACGCGACCGGCGGCGCCGACGGCGTCGGCCGCGCGACCACCAACACGGTGGTGGCGATTGCGATCAGCGTGCTCGTCCTCGACTTCTTCCTGACCAAGCTGTTCCTGGCGCTATGAGCGAGCCGGATCCCATCGTCGTCAGCTTCCGGGACGTCCACAAGCGCTTCGGCGACAAGGTCGTGCTGGACGGGGTGAACCTCGAGGTGGTGCGCAACGAGATGCTCGTCGTTCTGGGTGGCTCCGGGACGGGGAAATCGGTGCTCTTGAAGCACATCAGCGGTCTCGTCCGGCCCGACAGCGGCGCTGTCGTGGCGCTCGGCTGGGGCGTCTCGCACCGCGACGAGGAGGACCTCGTCGAGCTGCGGCGGAAGGTGAGCTACATCTTCCAACAGGGTGCGCTGTTCGACTCCCTGTCGGTCGGCGAGAACGTCGCCTTCCCGCTGCGCCAGCACACCACGCTGGCGGAAGACGAGGTCACCGCGCGGGTTGCCGAGCTGCTCACCCGGGTGGGGCTCGCCGGCATCGAGAACCTCGAACCCTCGGCGCTGTCGGGCGGCATGCGCAAGCGCGTCGCCTTGGCGCGCGGCCTCGCCCTCGAGCCCGAGGTGATTCTCTACGACGAGCCCACGGCCGGCCTCGACCCGCTCACCGCCCTGGCCATAACGCACCTGATCAAGGAGATCGACACGACCACCAGCGCGACGTCGCTGGTCGTCACCCACGACCTGGCGGCGGCGAAGGAGCTCGGCGGCCGTGCGGCGTTCCTGCACGAGGGGCGGTTCGCCTTCATGGGGACGCTCGAGGAGGCGGCGCAGGTCGACGGTTTGGTGGGGAACTTCGTACGGGCTGGAGGTGTGCATGCTCGAGACTGATCCACGACGACGCTTGCGAGTCGGCCTGTTCACCGCCGGCCTCATCGTCCTGCTCGCCGCTGCGATACTGCTGCTCGGCAAGAAGCAGCGGCTGTTCGTCCGGCAGGTCCGCTACGAGACGCGCTTCGAGCACGTCGGCGGGCTGGTCCCCGGCGCGCCGGTGTGGCTCAACGGTGTGGTCGTCGGCTCGGTGGACGAGGTCACCTTGCCGCCCGATCCAACCCAGCGGCAGATCCTCGTCTCCTTCCTGGTGGACGCGGAGATGGCGCGCCGCGTCCGTGCCGACTCGCGGGTGCGCATCGCCACGCTCGGCCTGCTCGGCGATCGCTACCTCGAGGTCACCTCGGGTTCAACGAGCCAGCCGAAGTTGAGGGAGGGCAGCGAGGTGCAGTCGGTGGAGCCGACCGACGTGGCGGCGGTGCTCTCGCAGGGAGGCGACGTCGTCACCAACGTGCTGGCGATCTCGAGCTCGCTGCGCAACATCCTGGAGCGAGTCGACAAGGGCGAGGGGCTGATCGGCGAGCTGACCACCGGTCAGGCGAGCAGCCGGCAGGCGCTCACCAACCTCTCCTCAGTGCTCGAGCAGCTCGACGGCGTCCTGCGCGATGTGCGTCAGGGACATGGCGTGATCGGCAAGCTCCTCACGGACGACAAGATGGAGTCGCAGCTCGTCGAGGACCTGGCGGGGATGGCGAGCGCCGGGCGGCGCGTCGCCGAGGCGCTGGCGACCGATCTCGAGCGGCAGGACTCGGTGGTCGCGGCGCTGCTGCGCGACCCCGAGGGACGGGCGCGGGTGGAGCGGGTGCTCGACCAGACCGGCCAGGCGGCGCAGTCGTTCGCGCTGGTCGGCAAGGAGCTCTCCGAAGGCAACGGCACGCTCGGCCGGCTGCTCACGGACCAGGAGCTCGCCGCCGATTTTCTCGACAACCTGGCGGCGCTCACCAAGACGCTGCGCAGCGTCGCCGACAAGCTCGACCAGGGGAAGGGCTCCGCCGGGCAGATGATCAACGACCCGCAGCTCTGGACCGACCTCGAACACGTGGTGCGCGGCGTCAACGAGTCGAAGCTGGTGCGCTGGTTCGCTCGCAACCGCCGCGAGGCCGGCGAGAAGGCCGAAGCCAAGGAAAAGGCGGTCGCCCCCACGCGCTGATCTTGGAGCGGGGGGCGGGCGCCGCTGGCGCGGCGCTACGGTCGCTCGCGGCACGCCGGCTGTGAGCTGCGCTCCCGCCGGGCGTGCCGCTCACGCCCTAGCTGCACTGCGTGCAGCCCGCCCCTCACCAAATTGGATCACTCTCATCTTTCCAGGGAGCGCTGCCGGCAGCGGACCATCTGCGGCGTCGCCCATCGCCGGCCTCGCTCCTCGCGTACATCAAGTACGCGTCGTCGCGGCCCGGCTCGGTCTCCTTGCATCTGGCCCACTGGCGGCAGCGCCGCTCCGCTGCGCGGAGCGAGCTAGGAAGAAACAAAGAAACAGCAGAAATGCCGGCGCGCCTGAGCGCGACGGTATGCCCACCAAACCACTCCGCGCCGATCCCTGAGCGGCGCGCGCGTGCCACTTCCGACGTTTTGCTCGCGATGCGGACTGCAAGGGTCGCCCCGGCTGGAGGTCGCAGCGGAATCGCTGAGTTGTCCGCTTTCAAAATGTCGGAGGTGGCAACGATGACCGCCAACCCTCCATCCGCCTCCAAACCACTCAGCCACTCCGCACCGCTCCCTGAGCGGTGCGCGCGTGCGCACCTCCAAACCGCTCAGCGTGCGCCGGAGAGCCGGTAGACCGTAATGGTGTGGCCAATCGACGCCAGCACCTGGCCGCGACGGCCGAGGTCGGCCAGAAGAGCGGCCAGCGCTCGCGCCGCCTCCGCGTCGCCAGTGGCGGCGAGATAGTCCGGGCCGGCGGCGGCGGCGTAGCTCGACACGGCGACGAAACGGGCCGGCGCCGTGTGCAAGTCGGCGAGGAGTTGCACTGATCCGGGAACGTCGCACTCCGGGCACGCGGCGCCGAGATAGATCATCGTCATCGGCTGCCACCCCTCGCGGCGCGCGCGGCCGGCCAGGCGCCGCCAGTCTTGTCCCCAGTCGAGGTTGGAGTCGTTGAGGTAACGCGCCCCGTTGCGGGCGCCGCCGACGAGAGTGCTGAAGTGGGCGATGTACGACGGAAAGGCGACGATCGGCGCGAGCGCGAGAGCGACGGCCAGTATCGCCAGCGCCGCGCGGGGCAGCCGCGCGGCATGCCGCGACGCGACGACGGCGAGCAGCGCCAGCAGCGGCATCAGGTGGCGCGCGCCGATGTTGAAGGTCGTGCCCGCCAGCGAGATGCAGAAGACGGCGGCCGCGAGCAGCGGCACCAGGTCCCTGCGGTCGCGCCTGACCGCGGCGGCGACCAGCCCGCAGACGGCGAGCAGGAGAAACGGCAGCGACGTCTTGAGGGCGAAGGCGACCGGAAAGTAGAGCGCGAACCCGCGGGTGCTGGTCTGCCCCATCAGGACGTTGATACCCTGGCCGTTGGCGTCGGCGGCGCGCACGCAAGCGAGCCCGAGACCGTAGTGGGCGAGCGGGACGCTGACCCCGGCGACCTTCTGGAGCATGACAACCTGCGGTGCGGTCGCCGGCCACTGGCCGAGGTGCGCGGCGATCGTCGCGCGCTCCTCGGCGGCGGTGACGTGGCGAACGGCTGGCGCGTAGCCGGCGATCACCACTGCGGTCGCCAGCGCCGCGGCGCCGGCGAGTCCGGCGAGCGCCGCGAGACGCTTCGCCCGCAGGCATGCGATCACGACGGCGACGGCCATTACCGGAACCAGCAGGACGGTGTTGAACTTCGTGAGCATGGCCAGGCCGAGAGCCACCCCGGTCGCCACCCAGCCGAGCCGCTGCCCGTCGAGCCAGCGCTGCAGGGCGTAGAGCGTCCACACCCAGCCCGCGGCGCCGGCGACGTCGGTGTGGACGACCATCGCGTGACCGAGCACGAGCGGCTGGCAGGCGACCGCGAGCACGGCCACGAGGGCGGTCCTCTCGCCCCACAGCCGCCTCGTCCACAGGAACACGCCGGCGAGCAACGCGACCAGGAAGAGCAACTGGGAGGCGCGTGCGCTGCGCAGGAGGGTGATCGACGCGATCCGGTTGCCATAGAGGAAACCGCGCACCTCATCGGCCAGCTCCAGCAGGCGGCGCACCGGCGGTCCGGCGGCGGGTCGCGGATCGAGCGCCAGCAGCGCCGCGCCGGCGAGCAGCTTGGCGAGCGGCGGGTGCTCGGGGTTGAAGTCGGCGTGGCCGTCGCGAACGTACGTCCAGGCGGCGAGCACGTGGTACGGCTCGTCGTTGGTCGCCGAGTTGTCCCAACCGGCCGCGGCCGCGCCGGCGACGGCGGCGGCGATGATCAGCCACGGTGCGAGCCGCTCGCAGAAGCGCGCCGTGATCACGGCCCGCCTCCCGCGGCTGCCGCCCACAGCACGGCGGTCTGCAGGGCGAGCACCTGCCGCAGAGTGAGCCGGTGCGCGAGGGCGGTGAGCGGCGGCGCCGTGGCCATCCCCGGGGTGACGACGACCGCTACGCGGCGCCCCAGCGCCGCCGGCGCCAACAGCCGGGCCGCGAGCTCGTCGACCTCGTGCCGGACGCCGGGGTCGCGCGCGTCCTCGTACCACCCGGGGTGGCTGGCGGCCGCGGCGGGGACGTTGACGAGCTCGTAGCGCCCCGCCTCCCGACCGAGGTGGAACGACACGCCGAGGCGCCAGTAGCCGCCAATCACCACCGTGCCGCCGTCCGGAAGGTGCTGCCGGAGGGCCGCTGCGATGCGCGCCTCGTCGCTCGGCGGCGCCTCGCCCCAGGCGACGAGCGCCACTCCGGTGGTGGCCGCCGCGCCGGCGACGAGGAGCGCACCGCCAAGCCGGGGCGCGAGCGAGCGGACCGCCCCGGCGGCGAGGAGGCCGAGGAACGGCGCGAGGTAGAGCGCCTCGCTCCGCCCTGGAAAGAGGTACGGCGCACCCGCCCACGCCAGCGCGCCCAGCCCCATCGCCGGCAGTCCGGCCAGGATCACCGCGGCGAGGGGAGACGAGGTCCCGGCCCGGGGCGCTCGCGCCAGGGCGACGAGCAGCCAGACGCACACCGCAGCGGCGAGCGCCTGGACAAACCCGGGCGCCGACGGCAGATCGAGATGGTCCGCGAACGGCGCGATCGGCGGCAGCAGTCGAACCGGCGCGACGAAGCGCTCGAGCGGCGCCATCTCGAGCCAGGCGCCGGCCATCCACGCGGTTGCCGTGGCCGGCTGCGCCATCGCGACCGGCAGCCACGGCAGGTGCGACGCGAGACCGGCGCCGACGCCGAGCAGTGCTCCCTCGCGCCCGCGGCGCGGCAGCGTCAGCGCGGCCGCGCCCGCGGCGCCGGCCAGGACCAGCCCGAGGGCGTGGCTCCAGCAGCCGAGCGCCACCGCGAGCGCCAGACCGAACGCACCCCGACCCGTCTCGCGGAGACACTCCAGGCGTTCCCAGGCGAACGATACCGCGAGCAGCAGCAGCGCATAGCCGCGCGCCTCGCACGACCAGGCGACCGCGAGCGGGTGGAGTGCGAGCAGCGCCGCGCACCACAACCCGGCCGCGGCGCCGCCCGCGCGCCCGGCCGCGCGGGCGGCGACGAGCACCGCCAGCGTGCCGGCGAGCACGGAGATCAGCCGGGCGGCGGCCAGCGGCGACGGGCCGAACGCGGCCACGATCCTGGCGAGCAGGTAGGGGAGCGGCGGCCCCGAGTCGAGCCGCAGGGCGGCGATCACGTCGCCGAGCGGCAGCGCGGCTGCCCATGCCGTGAAGTACTCGTCGTGCCACGGCGGCCGCAGCAGAGCGCCGGCGGCGCGGACGCCCACCGCCGCCCCGGCGACGATGCCGAGCACCGCCGTCACTCTCCGGACCGGGCTCACGCCGGCAGTCTCGGCGCGTCCTCGACCCGGCGTCAAGTGCGCGCCGCGCCTCCACGGTGGGTTCGCGGGTGTGCGCCTCGTCGCCGTGGCGGCTCTGGCCGGTACCGTGGCGTCGTTGTCGAACCGGTCTCGTGGCCCTGGAGCCCCACGCCACGGCCGGCTTGAAACCAGAAGCGAGCTGCCGCCGTATCAAAGAGGCATGACGGAGTTGTGCCTCATCGACAGGTCGGCTCGCGCGCGCCGGGACGTTCTCGGCCGCCCGCCGACGGTTTCTTGCCCAAAAGCGGAGACATCCGGTGACGACAGGCCGGGAAGCCGAGCCGGTCGCCCCGAAAAGGAGGAAAGGATGCGAAGGAACACAGCGTGGTTGGCCGCCGCCCTCGTGCTGGCGGCCGTGCTGCCGGCGGCGGTGAGCGCCGCGGAGGCGCCGGCGGCCCCGAATATCGCGTACGAGAAGTTCGTCCTGGACAACGGTCTGACGGTGGTCGTCCACGAGGACCACAAGGCCCCGATCGTCGCGGTCAACGTCTGGTATCACGTCGGCTCGAAGAACGAGAAGCGCGGCAAGACCGGCTTTGCGCATCTCTTCGAGCACCTCATGTTCAACGGCTCCGAGAACTTCAACGACGACTACTTCAAGGCGGTCGAGAAGGTCGGCGCCACGGACCTCAACGGCACCACCAACGAGGACCGCACCAACTACTTCGAGAACGTGCCGACTCCGGCGCTCGACTACGCGCTGTTCATGGAGTCGGACCGCATGGGGCACCTGCTCGGCGCCATCGACCAGGGCAAGCTCGACGAGCAGCGCGGCGTCGTCCAGAACGAGAAGCGGCAGGGCGACAACCAGCCGTACGGTAAGGTCGACTACCTGATCTCCGAGAACACGTACCCGGCGGGTCACCCATATTCGTGGACGGTGATCGGTTCGATGGAGGACCTCTCCGCGGCCGCTCTCGATGACGTCAAGGAGTGGTTCAAGACGTACTACGGTCCCTCGAACGCGGTGCTCGCGATCGCCGGCGACGTCAAGGTCGCCGACGTGAAGACGAAGGTCGAGAAGTACTTCAGCGACATCCCGCCGGGGCCGCCGATCGCCAAGCAGGAATCGTGGGTCGCCAAGATGACCGGCACCAAGCGCGGCATCATGCAGGACCGCGTGCCACAGGCGCGCGTCTACATGGTGTGGAACGTCCCGGCGTGGGGCGCGCCCGAGATGACGCTGCTCGACATCGCCAGCGATGTACTGTCAGCGGGCAAGTCGTCGCGCCTGTACAAGCGGCTCGTCTACGACGATCAGATCGCTACGGACGCCCGCGCGTATATCAGTGAGAACGAGATCGGGGGGCAGTTCTTCATCACCGCCACCGCCAAGCCGGGCGGCGACCTGCGCGCGGTCGAGAAGGCGATCGACGAGGAACTGGCGCGCTTCATCAAGGAGGGCCCGACGGCCGACGAGCTGTCGCGCGTCAAGACGCAGTACTTCGCCGCCTTCACCCGCGGTATGGAGCGCATCGGCGGGTTCGGCGGCACATCCGACATCCTCGCAACCAACACCGTGTACGCCGGCGACCCGGGGTTCTACAAGACGCGCCTCGCGCGCGAGGTTGCGGCCACCCCCGACGACGTCCGCAAGGCGGCATCGGACTGGCTGACCGATGGCGTCTACATCCTCGATGTGATGCCGTTCCCGCAACTCGCGGCCTCCGGCGCCGGCGTCGACCGCTCCAAGCTGCCCGACCCGGGCCAACTGCCCAGCGCGACGCTGCCCGCCACCGAGCGCGCCACGCTGTCCAACGGCCTCAAGGTGATCGTCGCCCGCCGCGACGGCGTGCCGGTGGTGAACGTCGACCTGCTGGTGGACGCCGGCTACGCCGCGGACTCGGGAACTCCCGGCACCGCCTCGCTGGCCATGAACATGCTCGACGAGGGCACCACGACCCGCGACGCCCTGCAGGTCTCGGACGAGCTCGAGCGCCTCGGCGCCAATCTCAACACCGGAGCCAACCTCGACACCTGCACGGTCTCGCTGTCGGCGCTCAAGGAGAACCTCGACCCGTCGCTCGCGTTGTTCGCCGACGTGGTGCTCAACCCGAGCTTCCCGCCGGCCGATTTCGAGCGCCTCAAGAAGCAGCAGCTCGCCGGCATCGGACGCGAGAAGGTCAACCCCAACGCGATGGGGCTGCGGGTGATCCCGGCGCTGCTCTACGGCGCCGGCCACGCCTACGCCGTGCCGTTCACCGGTTCGGGCAGCGAAGCGTCGGTATCGTCGCTGACCCGTGACCGCCTCGCCGCGTTCCACTCGACCTGGTTCAAGCCGAACAACGCGACAGTCATCGTCGTCGGCGCGACCTCGCTCGCCGAGATCAAGCCCAAGCTCGAAAGGCTGCTCGGGGGCTGGAAGCCGGGCGACGTGCCGAAGAAGAACATCGCCACCGTGAAGGCCAAGACGGCCAACGAGGTGTACATCATCGACCGGCCCGGCTCCGCGCAGTCGGTAATCTTCGCCGGGATGGTCGCGCCGCCCAAGAACAACCCCGACGAGGTGGCGATCGGTCTTGTCCAGGAGGTGCTCGGCGGCTCGTTCACGTCGCGCATCAACATGAACCTGCGCGAGGACAAGCACTGGTCGTACGGCGCCCGCATGGGCCTTCCCGACGCCCGCGGCCAACGCCCGTACTTCGCGATGGCGCCGGTGCAGGGCGACAAGACCAAGGAGGCCGTGGCCGAGGTGGTCAAGGAGCTCGCCGGGATCATCGGCGACAAGCCGGTCACCGACGCCGAGCTGGCGAAGGCGCAGGGCAACCTGACGCTGACCCTGCCGGGCCGCTGGGAAACCAACCGGGCCGTCACCCAGTCGCTGTCGCAGATGGTGCAGTTCGGCCTGCCGGCCGACTACTTCGACACCTACGCGGCGAAGGTCCGGGCGCTGCAGCTCCCGGCCGTCGCGGCGACCGCCAAGAAGCTGGTGCAGAAGTCGGGCATCGTCTTCGTGATCGTCGGCGACCGTGCCAAGATCGAGGAAGGTGTCCGTTCGCTGAACCTCGGCACCGTGCAGATCCTCGACGCCGACGGCAAGCCAGCCGGAACCACTTGATCACACGTGTCTTGTGACGTCCAATGGGGGGCGGGCGAAGGCTCGCCCCCCGCGTGTTATGATTCCCGGTCCCGGTGACTCGGGGAGCACAGTACCTACGCATGGCGTACAACCCTTCTATCAACTTCAGCGCCTGACCATGCCGGAAGAGCGAGCCGCTGCCAGCGAAGTGGTCGCCAAGCGCGAGATCGGGAGCACCGAGATGGGCCGCGGGCTCGTCCGGTCGCTCGCGATCGGCTTCGTGGCGGTCATCTTCGGGGTGCCACTGGTCGACATGGTCGCCGCCTTGACGCGGCCCAGGTCCGGTGCGACACCGGCGCGATGGGAGCTGGCTGGGCGGGCAGCGATGCTGGTACAGGCGGTCGTCCCGTCCCCCGGAGGTTCGGGCCACGGTCTCGTGGCGAGCATCCGTGCCAAGAATGCCGCGATTCGCCAGGCGATCAGCGACGTCGAGTCGTCGCTCGAGGCCGGATCGGTGGTGGGTGGCTGGGTGCTCACTAAAGCCCAGACGGTACTCATTGGTGCGCTCGGTCTAGGGAACGACGAGGTGTGCCGCGGTCGCGACGGATGGCTCTTCTACCGCCCCGCCGTCGATACGCTCACGATGCGCGGTTTCCTCGACCCGGACTGGCTGGTGCCGCCCGGTGAGCGCCCGGGACGCGTGGTCGCGCAGCGGCACCGCGACCCGCGGCCGGCGATTCTCCAGTTTCACGAGCAGCTTGCGGTGCGCGGCATCACGCTCGTCCTGCTGCCCGTCCCGGTGAAGCCCGCGATCTACCCCGAACGGCTCGGCGCCGCCGCGGCTGTGCAGGCGCCTCTCCACAACGCGTCGTTCGCGCCGCTTGTGGCGGGGCTCAGGGATGCCGGGGTGCTGCTGTTCGACCCGGCACCGGCGTTGGTCGACGAGAAGAACCGCGGTGCCGAGCCGCTCTATCTGGCGACCGACACCCACTGGCGCCCGCGCGCCGTCGAGGTCGTCGCAGAACGGCTCGCGGCGTTCATCCGGGACACGGTCGAGCTTCCCGAGGTCGCCGATCCAGGGTTCACGCTCGAGACGGCCGGGGTGAGTAACCTCGGCGACCTCGCGGCGATGCTCCGCTTCCCGGCCGGCCAGAAGGTGTTCACGAAGGAGAGCGCCGAGCTGCATCAGGTCATCACCAGCGACGACCTTCTCTGGCGACTCGACCGCGACGCCGACGTGCTCGTGCTCGGCGACAGCTTCACGAATATCTACTCTCTCGGAGCGATGGGGTGGGGCGAGGCGGCCGGGCTCGCGGAGCACCTGAGCTACGCGCTCGGCCGGCCGCTCGACGTGATCGTGCGCAACGACGCCGCCGCGTACGCCACCCGCGCGATGCTCGCGCAGGAGCTTTCGCGCGGCCGCGATCGGCTGGCGGGGAAACGCCTCGTGGTATGGGAGTTCACGGAGCGGGAGCTGTCGTTCGGCGACTGGCGCCCCCTCTCTATGGATCTCGCGCCCGCCCCGAAGCGGACGATCTGGACGCCGGCGCGTGGCGCGAGCGCCGTGGTGTCGGGCACGATCCTCGACATGGGGGTGGTGCCGCGACCGGGAGGCGCCCCGTACGCCGACCATGTCGCCGCGCTCCACCTCGGTGACCTCGAGTCGACCGAAGCCGACGTCCGGGGTCGCGAAGCGGTCGTCTTCGTGCGGACCATGGTGGACTACACGTTGACGCCGGCCGCAGGGTGGCGGGTCGGCCAGCGAGTGACGCTGCGGGTGCGGCCGTGGGCGGAGGCGGGCGACGAGATCCAGAGCATGATGCGCAGCGAGCTCGCCGATGAGGCGCTGATGTTTGCCGAGCCGTCGTGGGGCGAGGAGGTGGTGCGGTGACGTGGCGGCCAGCGGTCGTGCCGGCGCTGATCGCGCTCGCCGTCGGGGTGGCGGTGCCCGCCGGCGCAGCGGAGGCCGGCGACCCGCTGGTGCAGGCCTACCGGCAGCGCTGCGAGGCGCTGATGGAGAAGCGCCTCGGAGGCGTTCACAAGATCATCCTTGGCGCGGACGGCTGGCTGCTCCTGACGCCAGAGCTGAAGTTCGCCTCCTCGACGCAGTTCTGGGGCATCGCGGCGCTCGCCCTCAAGCCCGACGTACCGATCGACAGGGCCGACCCGGTCAGCGCCATCGCCGCGTTCCAGAAGGAGCTGGCGCGCCACGGGATCGAGTTGCTCTTCGCGCTGGCACCCGACCGGGCGGTGGTGGTCCCCGAGGCCGTTCTCGGGAAGGACGCGCTTCCGGTACGTGGGTCGACGCCACGCCTGCAACCGCTCGAGGTGGAGTTTTACGCCGCGCTGCGCGCTCAAGGTGTCGCCGTGCTCGACCTCACGCCGGTGTTCCTCGCCCACCGGAACTGGGAGCACGCCCCGCTCTACGTCCCCTCGGATCCCCACTGGACCGGCGCCGGCGTCGTCCTCGGCGCCCAGGAGATGGCGGCGTGGGTCAGGCGGCAGCCGTGGGCTCGTGAGGCGCCGACCCAGCGCTTCCAGGCGACCTGGAAGAGCGTCGAGCATTTCGGGCCGCTGTACAAGGACCTGTTCGAGCGCGATGGCCTCGAGAAGCGGGCGCCGGACACGGTGCAATGCCGGTCGATCCGGGGTGTCGACGGCGCCGGCGCAGCGACCGAGGTCGCGATCCGCAACCCGGCAAGCCCGGTCATCCTCATCGGCGACAGCCACACGGTGTGGTGGAACCATGACGACGGCGCCCTCTACCAGCAGCTCGCCTTCGAGCTCGGGTTCCCTGTCGACACGCTCAACACCAACGGCGGCGGCACCAACGAGAGCCGTCTCAACCTGGTGCGGTACGTCCGCACGAACCCCGGTTACCTCACCGGCAAGAAGGCGGTGATCTGGTGCTTCTCGTCGCGGGACCTGCTCGGGAACAAGGATGGCTGGATCCGTACCCCTCTCGAGCCGTGATCGCCGGGACCGCTGTGGCGTGATCTGGAGACCCCATTGAGGCGAGCGAGCTCGATCGTCGTGGTCGCGTTGGTACTGGCCGCAGCTCTCGCGGTGGCGCCGGTCGGATCCGCCGCCGTGGACCTCGCGGCGCAGTTCAGGCAACGGTGCGCCGAGCTGGCCGCGCACCACCTCAAAGGCAAATACCAGCTCGTTATCGGCATGGACGGCTGGCTGCTGCTCCAGTCGGAGCTCAAGTACGCGGCTTCCGGGCCGTTCTGGGGCATTGCCGCCCTGACGCTGCACCCCGACGTCCCGATCGATCGGGCGGACCCGGTGACCGCGATCGCGGCGTTCCGCGACGATCTGGCGAAGCAGGGGATCGAGCTGCTCTTCGTGCCGGCGCCGACCCGGCCGATCGTGGTTCCGGAGTCCGTGCTCGGCCGGGACGGGCTCCCCGCAGGGAAGGCGCCGCGCCTGCAGCTCGCCGAGGAGCAGTTCTTCGCGGCCCTGCACGCCCGCGGCGTCGCCGCCATCGACCTGACGCCGGTGTTCCTGGCGCATCGCGACGAGGAGCACGGGCCGCTCTACGTGTCCTCCGACCCGCACTGGACGAGCAAGGGCAACGTCCTGGCGGCCCAGGAGATCGCACGGTGGGTCAAGCGCCAGCCGTGGTACGCGAAGGTGCCGCAGCAGCGGTTCGAGACGACGTGGAAGCCGTTCCAGCACAGCGGTCCGCACTACCGGGACCTCGAGGAGGGCGCCGGACTCGAGAAACGCCCGCCCGATCTCGTGCAGTGTCGCGAGGTCCGCCGCGTGGGTCCCGACGGCCGCTCGGTCAAGGTCGAATCGCGGCACCCCGACAGCCCCGTCATCCTGATCGGCGACAGCCACACGGTATGGTGGCGCAGCCAGGAGGCGGCGCTGTTCCAGCAGCTCGCCTGCGAGCTCGGGTTCCCCGTCGATACGCTGTCGACGAGCGGCGGCGGCGCCAACGAGAGCCGGCTCAACCTCGTCCGCGAGGTTCGTGCCAACCCGGGCTATCTCGAGGGCAAGAAGCTCGTGGTCTGGTGCTTCGCGTCGCGTGACCTCCTCGGTCCGAAGGACGGCTGGTTCAGGACCCCGCTCGATGCCAGCGCTGGCGATGCGGGTGCGCCGGCGCCGGCGTCTCAGCGCTGACACGCTCCGTTCTCCGCGTCGTACGGCGCTCGTAACGGTGTTGATGCGCGATCGCAACGCCGCTACACTGCGCCGGGCCGTTCGGCCCGGCGCCCAGGGAGGATAGCGAATGCACATCGCCGTCGTCGGTAGCGGCTACGTGGGTCTGGTCACCGGGGCGTGCCTGGCGGACTTCGGCATCTCCGTGACCTGCGTGGACAACGACGCGCGCAAGATCGCGATGCTGCAGCGCGGCGAGATTCCGATCTACGAGCCGGGTCTCGACGCCTTGGTCGCCAAGAACAAGAAGGCCGGCCGCCTGTTCTTCGCCACTGAGCTCAAGGAGGCAGTGGAGAAGGCACTGGCCGTTTTCATCGCGGTGGGCACGCCGCCGCGCGAGGACGGCTCTGCCGACCTCGGGTACGTCGTCCAGGTGGCCGAGGCGATCGCCGAGCACATGAACGGGTACAAGGTGGTCGTTACCAAGTCGACCGTGCCGATCGGCACCGGGCAGCTCATCGAGAAGATCATCGGCGAGCGCAACCCGCGCTTCCCGTTCTCGGTGGTCTCCAACCCGGAGTTCCTGCGCGAGGGCTCGGCGATCGAGGACTTCATGCGTCCCGACCGCGTCGTCATCGGCGCCCGCGACCCGCAGGCGGTGGCGATCATGAAGGACATCTACGCTCCGCTCTACCTGATCGAGACGCCGTTCGTGATCACCAGCGTCGAGTCGTCGGAGCTGATCAAGTACGCCTCGAACGCTTTCCTGGCCACCAAGATCACCTTCATCAACGAGGTCGCGGCGCTGTGCGAGCTGCTCGGCGCCGACGTGCTCCACGTGGCGCGCGGGATGGGCCTCGACCGCCGTATCGGTTCGGCGTTCCTCCACCCGGGCCCCGGCTACGGCGGCTCGTGCTTTCCCAAGGACACCAAGGCGCTCAGCGAGATCGCCCGCAACGCCGGCCGCCCGTTCGAGATCGTCGAGACCGTCGTCGCCGTCAACGAGCGCATCAAGCAGCGCATGGCCGACAAGGTCCGCGCCGCCTGCGGCGGCTCGGTCGCGGGGAAGACCATCGCGGTGCTCGGCCTGTCGTTCAAGGCCGAGACCGACGACATGCGCGAGGCGCCGTCGATCCCGATCCTGCACACGCTGGTCGCCGAGGGCGCGGAGCTGCGCGCTTTCGATCCCGCCGCGGTCGACAACGCCCGCGAGCTCCTCCCTGCGGGGGTCCGCTACTGCAGCGACGTCTACGACGCCGCGGAGGGCGCTGACTGTCTCGTCGTTCTTACCGAGTGGAACCAGTTTCG
Source organism: uncultured Acidobacteriota bacterium (assembly GCA_963725705.1). GTDB lineage: Bacteria > Acidobacteriota > Thermoanaerobaculia > Thermoanaerobaculales > Thermoanaerobaculaceae > CAVRZJ01. The sequence continues at coordinate 295,696 of CAVRZJ010000011.1, forward strand.
CTCGCTCGATTTCGAGCGGTTGAAGGGCTCGCTGCGCCGGAGCCTCGTCGTCGATCTGCGCAACCTGTACGAACCCGAGAAGATGCGCGAGGCGGGTTTCGAGTACCACGCGGTCGGCCGGCCGTAGGTCGTGGCCGATGCGAGTTGCGTGAGCGGCAGGGGCGCGGACACAAGCAAACATCGTCGCCAGCTCGGACATTGTGTCGCTCGCGGCCTGACCGCCGCGCTGCTGGGTCGACGTCGGCATGCTGACCTCGGAGGTGGCGCGCGCACGCCGCTCGGGGGACCGGCGCGGAGTTCTTGGTGGGTGCGCGTTGTGCGCAGGCGCGCCGGCAGTCGGACTGCCTCTCTGGGTTTTCGGTGCCCGGAGCCCGGTCCCCGTCCTACTTCTTCGCGGCGGCGTAGAGCTCGGCGACCTTGTGCCAGTTGACGACGTTCCACCAGTTCTTGACGTACTCGGCGCGCCGATTCTGGTACTTCAGGTAGTAGGCGTGCTCCCAGACGTCGAGGCCGAGGATCGGAGTGTCGCCCTTCGACAGCGGGCTGTCCTGGTTGGCAAGGTTGTAGGCGTCGAGCTTGCCGCCCGGCTTGACCACGAGCCAGGCCCACCCGCTGCCGAACTGCCCCATCGCCGCGGCGCTGAACTTCTCCACGAATGGGTCGAAGCCGCCGAAGCTCGACGAGATTGCGTTCGCCAGCGGACCGGCCGGTGCGCCGCCTGCCTTGGGGCCCATGACCTCCCAGAACAGGGTGTGGTTGGCGTAGCCGCCGCCGTGGTTGCGGACGACGTTGCGGATGCCCTCCGGGATCTTGTCGAGCTGGGCGAGCGTGACGCCGACCTCGAGGCTCTCGAACGGGGTGCCGGTGATCGCCTTGACGAAGTTGTCGAGGTACGTCTGATGGTGCTTGTCGTGGTGCAGGTGCATCGTCTGCTGATCGACCCACGGCTCGAGGGAGTCGTAGCCGTAGGGCAAAGGTGGCAGTGTGTGTCGCGACATGATGTGGGCTCCTTCTCCTTCCGGCTCCCGCCGCGAACGGGTCTCGGGCGCCGCCGGTCGTCGCCTCTGGCAACGTGACCTCGCCGGCAGTCATTCCCTGCGCCGCCACCCCATCGCGCCCCCCGGCCCACGCTGGGCGCCGCGGCTTCTCCGCCGATGGAAATATCCGCGGCGAGTGCTATATTGACAATAAGCGAGGCAGTTGTCTTCTCGAATACCGGGGGCAGGCATGAACGAGCGGCGGGCGGCGGCCAGGGTGGCACCAACGGAGCCGATTCCGGTGAAGCTCAAGTCGTCCCTGCCTGCGCGAGTGCTGGACATCTCGGCCAGCGGCGTGCAGGTCGAGGTGGGAACCTCGCTGCGGCCGGAGGCCGACTGCGAGCTGCGCGTGCAGGTTCCGGAGGGCGAGCTCACGGTGCGCGCCAAGGTTCGGCGCTGCCGTGCCTGGGGCTTCGGCCTCGACGAGAGCGACCGTCGGGTCCTCCTCTACCGCGCCGGGCTGCAGTTCTCCGACCTGCCGCCGGAATCGCTGGCGAAGCTCCGGCGCTACTACGAGACGAAGGAAGCGCAAGCGGAGAGCACAGCCGCTGCCCTCGTCGAGCCGACCCCCGAGACCACCGAAGGGGCGATGATCGAGACCCCAGGGTCCGTGCTGCCGCAGGCGCCCCGGCGAGCTGGGCCGGTGAAGATCCGTATCAACTCCGAGTACGTGCGGCGGATCCTGCAGGGGCAGGTCAAGCAGGACAAGGAGTAGGCCGCCGGCTGACCGTCGCAACCGGGCGGGAAACGCCGAGCGGCAAAGCACGAAAGGGTGGAAACTGGGAGCGGTCAGCGGCCGGCGGGGACGCGACCGGCGATCTCGCGGGCCTCGGCGATCACCGCGGCCTCGTCGACGGTCGTGACCCGGCCGTCCCGGACGACGACGCGTCCGTCCACGACGACGTGACGCACGTCGGCCGCCCGCGCGGCGTAGGCGAGGTGGGCGTACGGGTCGAAGACCGGCACCGCGTGCGGCTCGCCGACACCCAGGCAGACGACGTCGGCCCGTTTTCCCGGCTCGAGCGATCCGATGCGATCCTGCAGCCCGAGCACGCGGGCGCCACCGAGCGTGAGCAGCTCGGCCATCACCCGCGCCGGCATGCACGTCGGGTCGCCGCTCACGCCCTTGTAGAGCAGCGTGGCGAGCTGCGCGTCGCGCAGCAGGTCGAGCGTGTTGTTCGAGGCGGCGCCATCGGTCCCGAAGCTCACCTTGATGCCGTGCGCGAGCATCTGCGGCACCGGCGCGACGCCGCTCGCCAGCTTGAGGTTGGAGACCGGGTTGGACGCGACACCGACATCGAACTCGGCGAGCAGGTCGAGGTCGGCCTCCGACACGTGCACGCAGTGGGCCGCCACCGTGCGCTCGGACAGGATGCCGAGGTCGGCGAGATACGCGACCGGCGACAGGCCCTTTTCGGCCTGAATCTTCTCGACCTCCCAGCGGGTCTCGGCCAGGTGGATGATCAGCGGTGCGTCGAACTCCTCGGCGAGCTCCGCCTCCTTGGCCAGGTTGGCCGCCGATACCGAGTACGGCGAGTGCGGCGCCACCGCCGGCACGAAGAACGGGTGCCCGGAGAAGCGCTCAAGCAGCTCGCGCTGGCGCGCCAGGGCGACGTCGGGGGTGGGGCACGACGGGGTGGGGAAGTCGATCAGGCTCTCGGGGACGACCGCGCGCAGGCCGATCCGCTCGAGCACGCCGATGATGCGTTCGGCGTGGAAGTACATGTCGCACACGCAGGTGACGCCCGCCTTGAGCGACTCGAGGGCGGCCAGCGCCGTGCCCGCGCACACGGTGTCGGCGTTCATCAGGCGGCGCTCGGCCGGCCAGATGTGATCCTCCAGCCACGCCCGTAGCGGGTAGTCGTCGGCGTAGCCGCGGAGCAGCACCATCGCCAGGTGCGTGTGCGTGTTCACGAAGCCGGGGACGATCAGGCCGCCTTCCGCGTCGATCGTCTCGCGGGCGGCCGCGAGCTCGCTGGCCGCTCCGACCGCGACGATCGCGCCACCGCGTACGGCGACCGCGCCGTCGCGGATCGGCTGACTGTTGGGTGCCATCGGCACCACGGTGCCGCCCTTGATGATCAGGTCGTATTCCATGGTCCCTCGTCTCACTCCGGTCCCCGGTTCCCGGTCTCCGGTCTCTTGCGCTCTACCACGACCCGGACGCGCCGCCACCGCCGAACGACCCGCCGCCGCCCGAGAACCCACCGCCGCCGAAGCCCCCGCCACCGAAGCCTCCACCGCCGAATCCCCCGCCCCAGCCGCCGCGACGGCTCGTCCAGCCGCCGCTCCGCCACGCCGACATCCCGCTCCGGCCCGCCGCCGCGCGCAGCAGCAGCACGAGCACGATCATGATGATCAGGCCGATCGGCGCGCCGCCGGTCTTCTTCTCGGCCCGCTCCGGCAGGGGCTCGCCGCGGAACACGGCTGCGAGTGCGTCGGCCAGCGCGATCACGCCGCCGGCGTAGTCGCCGGTCCGGAACGCCGGCTTGACGGCGTCGGCAAGCAACCGCGCCGACAGGGCGTCGGTGACCTTCGCTTCCAGGCCGTAGCCGACCTCGAGCCGCATCTTGCGCTCGGCGAGGAACGCAAAGAAGATGAGGCCGTCGTCGAGCCCCTTGCGGCCGACCCTCCAGCGCTCGGCGGCGCGAATCGTGAAGTCCTCGAGCGACTCCTCCTCGAGCGAGCGGAAGACCACCGCGATCACCTGGTGGCCGGTCTCGCGCTCGATCGCGGCGAGCCTCGCCTCGACCTCCGCCGCCCGGCGGTCCGTCACCACGCCGCTGTAATCGGTGAAGTAGCGGACCGGGGCAGGCGGCACCTCGAGCGCCGCCGCGACCGCCGCGACCAAGGCGGCGGCCACAGTCAGTGCGATGCGGGCCACGGGCCACGGGCCACGGGCCACGCTCTCGCGCCTTCCTGGTTCCGGGGCGCGCACGCCAGCCTAGAATTTCACCTGCGGCGGGCGATCGGAGCCCGGTGTCGCCTGGAAGTACGGCTTCTCGGCAAAGCCGAACAGCGAAGCGATGATCATCGTCGGGAAGCTGCGCCGCGCGGTATTGAACGTCTGGGCGGTCTCGTTGAATCGCTTCCGTTCCACGGCGATGCGGTTCTCGGTGCCCTCGATCTGCGACTGCAGGTCGCGGAACGCCTCGGTGGCCTTGAGCTCCGGATAACGCTCGACCACTACCATCAGGCGCGACAGCGCCGACGAAAGGCCATCCTGGGCCGCCTGGAACTGCTGCATCTCACCGGCCGACGGCACCTTGTTGAAGTTCACCTGCCCGACCTTGGCGCGCGCCTCGATGACCGCCGTGAGGGTGTCGCGCTCGAAGTCGCGGGCGCCCTTGACGGTCTCGACGAGGTTGGGGATCAAATCGGCGCGGCGCTGGTAGACGTTCTCTACCTGGCTCCACGCGGTCTTGACCGCCTCCTCGAGGGTGACGAGGCGGTTGTAGCCGCCGATCATTGGCACGCCAACCAAGAGCGCCAGCACGATCAGGGCACCACACCCCAGCAGCATTCCCTTTTTCATGGTCCCTCCCCGTCGCGGCAGCTCTCGCGCTTCTGCAGGTGTTGCCGCGGTTCGTGGATTCTAGCCCGATTCGCCGGACGTGTCGGCGTTCCGGCTCGCGGGCGCGGTGTCCACGGTGCCGCGGCGGCCACTCCAGATGCGGTCGCCGGAGACCGGTTGCCGTCGCCAGCGGCGGTGCATCCACACCCACTGAGCGGGCTCGGCCCGCACCCACGCCTCGATGCGCGCGGTGAGCACCGCGGTGGTGCGGGCGGCGTCGGCCTCGAGGTCGCCGGTCGACTCCGGGACGATGGCAGGCTCGAAGGTGAGGCGGAAGGTGCCGTCGGGCAACCGGCGGGCGAAGCCGGGGACCAGCGGCCGCCGCGAGCGCAGGGCGAGGATCGCGGCGCCCGACGGCGTCCACGCCGGCCGGTTGAAGAACTCCACAAACGCACCCGGCGCGTCGATGTCCTGATCGATCAACAGCCCGAGCACACGCCCGTCGCGCAGCGCCCGCGACAGCCGCTGTCCGGCTCCCTGCCCGCGCAGCACCGTCTCGCCGCCGAAGCGCCCGCGCAGCCGCTGGATGATGTCGTCGAGGCGGGGGTCGTAGACCTCGCGGGCCGCGACCGTCATCGCCACGCCGGCGGCGCCGAGGGCGAGGTTGAGCCACTCCCAGTTGCCACAGTGGCCGGTGACCAGCACGCTGCCGCCGGCCGGACCGAGCGGGGCGGTGAGGTTCTCGAGGCCGACGACCTCGCTGCGCTCGAGGATCGCCTCCGCCGGAGCCGACCACAGCCAGGCGACCTCGCCGAGGACGAGGCCGAAGTGGCGGGCAGCCGCGCGAACCACCGCGCGCCGCCATGCCTCGTCGCGCTCGGGAAAGGCGAAGGCAAGGTGGCCCAGCGCGCGCCGACGCTCGCGGGGTTGGGCGAGCAGCGCCAGCCGCCCGAGGCCACCGCCGCCCCGCCGCAACGCGGCCAGTGAGAAGCGGTGCGCGTTGTCGAGCAGCGCGCGCAGCGCGCGGTAGCCGAGCTCATGGCGGAACGCGCGGGCCGAGCCTCTCACGATCACGCAGTGTACTTGGTTCGCGCGGGGTCGGAGTCGCACGAGGAGCGGCGGCGATGTACCTTCTTCTTGAGGTCAGCGTGCCCGCGAAGCGTGCTCGTGCGAATTTCAGTATCATCCGCGCTCGGAGGGAAGCCGTGGAGCAGACGCCGGGAGCGCTGTTCATCGTGTCGTCGCCGTCGGGTGGCGGCAAGACGACGATGATCCGCCGCGTGATGGCCGGGCTGGAGGGCGAGGGCCAGAAAGTGCACTTCTCGGTCTCGCACACCACGCGCCCGCCCAGACCGTGCGAGCGGGACGCGATCGACTACCACTTCGTCGACCGCGCGACCTTCGAGGCAATGGTCGAGCGCCGCGAGTTCCTCGAGTTCGCCGAGGTGCACGGCAACCTCTACGGCACCTCGCGGGCGGAGGTGGAGCCGCGCCTCGCCGAGGGGTACGCGATCTTCCTCGACATCGACGTCCAGGGCGCGCGCCAGGTCCGGGCGTCGATCCCCGACGCGGTCAAGGTGTTCGTGTTTCCGCCGTCGCGCGACGAGCTGCTGCGTCGCCTGCGCGAACGCCGGCAGGACGACGAGGCCGTGATCGCGTTACGCATGCGAAATGCGCTCAAAGAGATGCGTGAGTACGGCGATTTCGACTATGTTATCATCAACGACCGCCTCGAGGCCGCGACGCAGGCACTGGCCAGCGTCGTCGCCGCAGCACGGCTGCGGCCGGGACGGATGCGTGGCGCCGTAGGGACTATCATCGCCGGATTCGAGCGCGCGCTGAAGGAGGAGTGATGCTGAAGCTGATGGAAGGGTTCGACAGTACGTTCCGCTACATTCTGATCGCCGCCAAGCGCGCCAGCCAGCTCATCGACGGGGCACGGCCCCGGGTCGAGAGCCGCTACGCCAAGCCGACCACCATCGCCCTTGCCGAGCTCGCGGCGGGAGTCGTGCCGTGGCGCGTCGTCACGCCCGAGGAGTTCGAGGCGTTGCGCCAGGCCGAGCTGCAGGCCCGCGAGAAGGACGAGCAACCGCCTGCCTTCCTGCAGGCGCCGCGACCGGTGGTGCCGATCATCGAGGACGTCGATGTTGACGAGGAGGAGGAGCTCGAGGAGGAGCTGGAAGGCCCCGACTTCGAGGCCGACGAGCTCGGCGAGGTCGAGGAGATGCCCGAGGAGTTGCTCGGGGAGGAAGTGGTTCCCGAAGGACAGTAGCGTGCGCGGCACCGTCGTCCTCGGCGTCAGCGGCGGGATCGCCGCCTTCCGCGCCGTAGAGGTGCTGCGCGGCCTGGTCAAGGCCGGCTGCGACGTCCATCCGATCCTCACCCGCAACGCTGCCCGCTTCGTGGCGCCGCGGACGTTCGCGGTACTCGCGAACCGCGAGGCTCAAGTCACCCTGTGGAGCGACGGTGCGCGGCCAGGCGTGGACCACGTCGAGCTGGCGCGCGCGGCCGACCTGCTGCTGATCGCTCCGGCAACCGCCAACCTGCTCGCCAAGCTCGCCGGTGGGATCGCCGACGACGCGCTCACCACCTATGCGCTCGCCCACCGTCGCGGTGTTGTCGTCGCGCCGGCAATGAACACCTTCATGCTGCACCATGCCGCCACCCAGGAGGCGCTCGCGGTGCTTCGCCGCCGTGGCGTCGCGATCGTCGCGCCGGGGGCCGGCGAGCTGGCGTGCGGCGATGTCGGTGAAGGGCGCCTGGCAGCGGTCGACGACATCGTCGCGGCCGCGCTCGCCGCCCTGCCACCGCGCGGGCCGCTGGCGGGGATGCGGGTCCTGGTCACCGCCGGACCGACGCGGGAACGCGTCGATGCGGTGCGCGTTCTGAGCAACCGTTCGTCGGGCCGTCAGGGGATCGCGATCGCCGCCTGGGCGCGGCGTCTCGGAGCAGACGTGACGCTGCTGCTCGGTCCCGGCGTCGCCGCTCCGGCGGACATGAGCGTCGAGAGATTCGAGTCGGCCGCCGACCTGGGTGCGTTGCTGGCCGCCTGGGCGCCGCGCGTCGACGTGGTGTGGCACGCGGCCGCGGTCGCCGACTTCCGGCCCGCGCACCCCGCCGAGGGCAAGCTCGACCGGCGCGTGGGAGGCCTGCAGCTCGACCTCGAGCCGGTGCCGGACCTCGCCGCCGGCATGCCGAGACGCGGCGACACGCCCTACCTGGTGATCTTTGCCGCCGAGCTGGCCGCGGAGCTCGAGCCTCGGGCGATGCGCAAGCTCGAGGCCAAGCGCGCCGACGCCGTCGTCGCCAACCCGATCGACGAGGCCGGGGTGGGGATGGAGTCGGCGGCCAACCGGGCGGTCGTGCTCACCCGCGCCGGGCTGCGGCGGGAGCTGCCCGCGCAGAGCAAGGAAGACCTGGCGCTCGAGCTGCTGTTCCTCGTGATGCCCGAGCTGCTCGCCCGCCGCACAGGCTCCTGACCATGAGCCGCCGCGACCTGCTCGCCTACCTGCGCGACTACGGCTGGCGCGACGTGGACACTGGCTCGCTGACCGCACGGCCGCCCGCCGCGGCAACCGCCGTCGCGCCCATCGCGGCCGCCGCGACGCTCGACCCGCTCGCCGTCGCCGACCTGGCGGCGATGGCGGTGGCGCTGCGCGACTGCACCCGCTGCCGGCTGTGCAAGGGCCGCACCCAGGTGGTGTTCGGGGTCGGCAGCCCGCGGTCGCGGGTGATGTTCGTCGGCGAGGCGCCGGGTGCCGACGAGGACCGGCTCGGCGAGCCGTTCGTCGGCCGCGCCGGAGGGCTGCTCAACTCGATGCTGCGCGCGATCGACCTCGGGCGCGAGGACGTCTACATCGCCAACGTCGTCAAGTGCCGGCCGCCGGGCAACCGTGACCCCGAGGAGGACGAGGCCGGCGCCTGCCTGCCTTTCCTGTGGCGGCAGATCGAGCTGATCGACCCGGTGGTGATCGTCACCCTCGGGAGGATCGCCGCCAGCCACCTGGTCGGCACCAAGGCGCCGATCTCGAGCTACCGCGGGCGCTGGCTGAAGGCGCGCGGGCGCACGGTGCTGCCGACGTTCCATCCGGCGTACCTGCTGCGCAACCCGGCCGCGAAGGCGCAGGCGTGGGCGGATCTCAAGCTGCTGCGCCGGGCGATAGCGGCCGCGAGCGCGTAGCACGTGCTATATTCGCTTTGCCTGATATGCGCGTTGCCTGGCCATTTTCGCGGTCGCTCATCTACCCGCTGACGGCGATTCTGGTGGCACTCGCCGTGCTGCCGCTGGCGCTCGTCGGGTGGGGGTCTGTCTCCACGAACCAGGAGCAGGTTTCAACCCTCGAGAAGCAGTACCTGACCCGGCAGGCCGTCGGCCTCGCCCGCGAGATCGAGCTGTACTTCCTCGACTCGGTGGGCCACATCGAGACGCTGGCACAGGGCGTGCGGGCGAGCGCTCGCGGAACGATCGAGGTGGGCAACGCGTCGACGATGCTCCAGGAGGTCATCAGGAGCCACGACGACATCATCCTGCTGCGGCTGCTCGGCGCCGACGGGCAGGGGCCGTTCGTGCAGAGGCGGTCGCTCGGCGGCAACGCCGAGGGCGCGCTCGAAGAGATCCTTCGCGAGGCGTTCGCCGACAACCTGCGTGGGCGGCCGGCGCGGAACGATCTGCTGCGCTTCGCCGGCGAGGACCCCCTGGTGCTGACCTCGCTGCCGTTGCTCGACAACTCGAGCCGGGTCGCCGGTGCGCTGCAGGGGGTCGTCTCGCTCGCCGGTGTCGCCAGCCGGATTGCCGATGAGAGCAGCCGCGGGGTGGTCGTCGACGTAGTTGACAGGACCGGATCGGTGCTGTTCTCGAGCGAGCCCGGGCGCGTGGGGCGATCGGCGGTGGCCCACCCGCTGGTGTCGCAGTTCCTCCGCGCGCCGGTGCGGCTCACCAAGACGTACCGCGACCCGCTGAGCAGCTCGACGGCCGAGGTGCTCGGCTCACTGTGCCCGGTCGGCGATCCGCCGTGGGCGGTGGTCACCGCGCGCGACCTCGACGTCGCCTTCGCGGCGGTGCGTGCGATGGCGCGCCGGACGGTGATCATCGCCGTCGCCGCCGGCCTCGTGGCGATGCTCGCGGGCGCCCTGCTGGCGCGTCGGATTACGACGCCGCTGCGCAACCTCGCCGAGGTTACCAGCGCGGTGGCCGAGGGTGACCTGTCGCGGCGCGTGCCGGTCCGCTCGCGCAACGAGCTCGGACGCCTCGGCGAGAACTTCAACGCGATGGCGGTCGAGATCGAGCGCTATGTCGGCTCCCTCCGGCAGGCGCTGGAAGAAAACCAGGAGTTGCTGGTCGACTCGATCCGCGCCCTGGCGGCGGCGATCGACGCGAAGAGCCCGTACACCCGCGGCCACTCGGAGCGGGTGAGCCAGTACGCGGTGGCGATCGGCCGGCAAATGGGCCTCGACGACAACGAGCTGCGCAAGCTACAGATCTCGGCGCTGCTGCACGACGTAGGCAAGATCGGCATCGAGGACGCAATCCTGCAGAAGCCGGGCACGCTCACCGAGTCGGAGTTCTCGCAAATGCGCGCCCACCCTCTCAAGGGAGCGGCGATCGTCAGCCCGATCAAGCTGCTGAAGGAGATGCTGGCGGGCATCCGCTCGCACCACGAGAACTGGAGCGGCGGCGGCTACCCCGACGGCCTGGTCGGCGAGGAGATCCCGCTCATGGCCCGGGTGATCGCAACGGCCGACATCTTCGACGCGATGACGACGCACCGCCCGTATCAGCGGGCGATCGGCCTCGAATCGGTGTACGGGCGGATCAGGGAGCTCGCGGGCTCCCGTCTCGACCCGGGGGTCGTGCGCGCCTTTTTCGAAGCGATCGAATCGGGTGAGCTGGTGCCCCTCGGGCAGATGGAGGTAGCCTCGGCATGAGATTGCGAGCTCTGGCAGTCGCGCTTCTCCCTCTTCAGCTCCTGGTGTGGGCGTGCGCGAGCTCGACCGCGCCGGGCAGTACTTCGGCGAAGCAGGGGGCGGGGCAGGAGTACATCCCGGCCGGGATGGACCCCAAGGACCCGCTGGCCCCGACCATGCTGATGCGCGAGGGGCAGGCGCTGGTGGCGGAGGGGAAGGTCAGCGAAGGGCTCGCACGCTACCGGGCCGCGGCCAGGATCCAGCCCGCCAACCCGACGATCCACAACCTCATCGGGCAGGCGGAGCTGCGGCGCGGCGACGCGGTCCAGGCCTTGAATGCCTTCACGCAAGCGCTCGCACTGGCGCCGACGTACACCGACGCCCGCAACAACCGGGGGGCTGCGTACGTGGCGCTCAACCAGCTCAGCCTCGCCGAGGCGGACTTCCTGTCGGCGCTCACCGACACCACGTACAACAACCGTGCAGGGGTGCTGTACAACCTCGGCGCGGTCTACGTCGCGCGCGGCAACCTGGCCGCGGCCGAGGAGAACCTCCGCCGCGCGGCGACGCCGGCCGGCCCGATAGAAGCATACGTGCTGCTCGGCCAGGTGCAGCAGCGCCTGGAGAAGCCGGAAGTCGCCGAGGCCACCTTCCGGACCGCGATGGAGCGCGCACCCGAGCGGGCGGACGTCGCGATGCTCCTGGCCAAGCACCTCGAATCGCTGGGGCGGCGCGACGAGGCGCTGAAGATCTACCGCCGAGTCATCGAGCTGGGACCCGGCTCGCCGGAGGCTGCCGAGGCGCGCGCCAAGCTGGGGCAGTGACGTGCCGTTCCAGTACCTGCTCACCAACCTCGTCGTCGATGTGCCCGGGGCACAGGGTGCGATCTTCGTCGACCCGGAGGGCGAGGCAGTCGACTTCGTCGCCCGCCGCACCACGCCGTACGAGCTGAAGCTCGAAGGCGCCTACCACGGGATCTTCCTGCGCCGGGCCGGGCAGCTCGCGCGCCTCGTCGGCGCCGGAGACCTCACGCAGGTCTCGCTCGGCGGCCGCAAGATGCAGGCCATGGGGGTAGTGCTGCGGGCTGGCTACTACCTCGTCCTGGTGATGGAGCCTGGCTCCCCGCGAGCCGTCGCTTTCGCCGCAATGCGCCGGACGGCCGAGGCTCTGAACCACGAAATACCATAGTGCCGCGGCGCCTCGAGCGCAGCCGGACCTGGCGATTCCCGGGCGCGGCGAATGGACTATCCTTCCGGCTGTGCGATGAGGCGCGGAGGTTGATGTGGACCTGCTGGAACGACTGCGCCGCGGTCTGAAGGGCACGCGCGCCCTGCTCGGCGAGCGGCTCGGCCGCGGCGAGGGCGAGCTGAAGCCCGAGGTGCTGGAGGAAGCGCTGATCGCCGCCGACGTCGGCGTCGACGGTGCCGAGGCGATGGCGCGCGAGCTCGCGCAGGCGCAGCGGTCGGGGGCGGCACGCCCGGGCGCCGAGCTCGGGTGGTTGCGTGCGCGCATCGTCGCGGAGCTCGGCACTGGCGGGCCGCCGGCGCAGCGCGGCCGGCCGCACGTCGTGCTGATCGTCGGCGTCAACGGCGGCGGCAAGACGACGACCGCGGCAAAGCTCGCGACCAAGGCGAAGGAGCAGGGACGCCAGCCGATCCTGGTCGCCGCCGACACGTTCCGCGCGGCGGCGATCGACCAGTTGCAGCGCTGGGGCGAGCGGCTCGCCATCCCGGTGGTGGCGCAGCGACCCGGCTCCGACCCCGGCGCGGTGGTCTTCGACGCGCTGCAGGCCGCCGGTCGGCGCGACTGCGACGAGGTGATCATCGACACCGCGGGGAGGCTGCACACCAAGCACAACCTGATGGCGGAGCTCGAGAAGGTGCGGCGAGTGTGCGGCCGCGCCGTTCCCGGAGCGCCGCACGAGGTTCTCCTGGTGCTCGACGCGACCACCGGCGGCAACGGCGTCGTCCAGGCGCGCGAATTCCGCGAGCACGCGGGCGTCACCGGCGTGGTACTGACCAAACTGGACGGCACCGCCAAGGGTGGCGTCGTGCTCGCAGTGTCGCGCGAGCTCGGCGTGCCGGTGCGTTGGGTCGGCGTGGGTGAGACCGCCGACGATCTGCTGCCGTTCGATGCCGGCCTATTCGCGCAGGCGCTGCTGGAGGGTCTGGCGTGACCGCGACCGACTGGGGCCCGCTGATGCGGCGGGCGCTCGCGCTCGCCGAGACCGGGCGGTACGGGACCAGCCCCAACCCGATGGTCGGTGCCGTGGTGCTCGACCGCGACGGTGTCGTCGTCGGCGAAGGTGCGCACCTGCGCTGCGGCGGCCCGCACGCCGAGGTGTTTGCGCTGCAGGGCGCTGGCGAGAGGGCGCGCGGCGGCACGGTCGTTGTTACCCTGGAGCCGTGCTCGCGCTTCGGACGGACGCCACCCTGCGTCGACGCCCTGGTCGCAGCCGGCGTCGCCAGGGTCGTGCTGGCGGTCCGCGACCCCAACCCTTTGATCGACGGCGCCGGCGTTGCCGCGCTGCGGGCCGCCGGGATCGAGGTCGTCGAGGACGTCGAAGCGGAGGCCGGGCGCCGGCTCATCCGCCGCTTCTCGCACTGGCAGCGCGCCCGGACGCCATGGGTGACGCTGAAGATGGGGATGACCGCCGACGGCAAGCTGGCGGCGAAGGGCGGGCGCGCTCAGCGGGTCACCGGCGAAGCTGCCCGGCGCGCCGCCTACGCCCTGCGCGAAGAGCATGACGCGGTGCTCGTCGGCGTCGGCACGGTCCTCGCCGACGACCCCAGCCTCGGCCGGCATCTCGGCCTCAACCCCGAGCCCCGGGTGCGCAAGGTGGTGCTCGACTCGCGCCTACGCACGCCGCGGATTGCCGCGTTGCTCGCCGATCGGCCCGAGGACGTGTTCATCTTCCACGGCGCCGCCGCTCCGAGGGCGCGCCGGCAGCGGCTGGCGCGCGCCGGCGCGCAGCTCGTCCAGGTCGACGCCGAGGAGGGTTCCTTCTGTGACCTGCGCGCGGTCCTGCGAGCTCTCGCCGAGCGGGGGATCACCTCGGTGCTGGTCGAGGGCGGCGGCGAGGTGCACTTCTCGTTCGTGCGCGCGGGGCTGGCGCAGGAGCTCGTGACGTTCGTGGCGCCGGTCGTCATCGGCGGCCGGGACGCGGTGCCGGCGGTCGGCGGCCACGGCTTCCCGAGTCCCGCCGAGGGCGCCCACCTGCGTTTTGAGCGTATCGAGCGGATCGGGGATGACATCATGATCACCGCGGAGGTGCTCGGTGTTTAGCGGCATGATCACGGCGGTCGGCGAGGTGCGGCGACTCTCGTCGCACGGCCCTGGAGCGATCGTCGAGGTGGCGTGCCGGCTCCCCGGCGATCCGCTCGTCGCCGGCGAGAGCGTGGCGGTGAGCGGTGCCTGTCTGACCGTGCGCGAGCCCGGCTCGGCCTCGTTCACCGCCGATCTTTCCCCGGAAACGCTGTCGCGCACCACGCTCGGCCGGCTGCGGCAGGGCAGCCGCGTCAACCTCGAGCGCTCGCTCCGTCTCGGCGATCGCCTCGGCGGTCACCTCGTGCTCGGTCATGTCGACGGCACCGTGTCGGTGCTCTCGGCCCGCGACCAGCAGGCGTTCCGCACGGTGCGCATCGAGCTGCCGGCCGCCCTCGGTCCCGAGGTGGCCGAGAAGGGTTCGCTGGCGATTGACGGCGTCTCGCTCACGGTGTCGGCGCTCGGCGAGGGGTGGCTCGAGATCGCACTGATCCCGGCGACGCTCGCCGCCACTACGCTCGCGGCGGTGCGCCCCGGCGACCGCGTGAACCTGGAGACCGACGTCCTCGCCAAGTACGTGCGGCGTGCTCTCGGCCGCTCGGGCGCCTCGCTCGAGACGTTGTGGGAGTCGTTCAACCGTGCTGAGGGTTGAGCCGACCTTCCCCGACCTGCTGCCGGTCTCGCACCGGCTCGGCGGCGTCCCGTCGCGCGCCGGCGTGGTGCTCGACCCGGTCGAGATGCGCCTGGCCTGGGGCTCGGCGGCGGAGCGCCCGGGAGACCGCGATCGCGCGGTACCGCGCCGGCCGGTCCGCCTGCTGGTGCACGCCGCGGTGGCGCGGAGCGACGCCGGCCGGCTCACACGGCTGCTCGAGGCCGGGTGCGGGGCGGTGCTGGTGCTCGACGACGAGTTGCGCCCGGACGAGGTGCGGGCGCCCGCACTCGCCGGCCAGGTGGTCGTGGTCGCGCCGTGGCTGCCCCCGCTGTGGGCCGAGCGGCCGCTGCCCGACCTGGCGGCGTGGCGGCAGCGGGGCGTCCCGGCGGGAGTGCTGCTCGCCCTCGGCCCGATGATCGACGCGCAGGCTCAGGTTGCCGCCGCGGTCGGCGCCGCCGTGGGCGCTGGCGCCGCCTTCGCCGTGGCGGCGCCGCTGGCTGTCCCGGCGGAGGAGCGTCACCGGCTCTACGACGCGCACGGCGGCGAGGCCGGCGATCGCGAGCTCGAGGACCTGCTCTTTCACACCGACCAGGTCCACGCCTCGGCGCGGATGGAGCGTCTGGCGTCGCGCGCCTGCGCCGGCACCGGGTTGGCGGAGAGTCTGCCCGGGCCGGCAACGAGCGGTGTTGCCGCCGATGTGGTCGCCGCGACCTGCTCTCTGCTGCTGTGGGCGCGCCGGCTCGATCTGCTGGATGGCGTCAGCTCGGCAGGCTGGCAGTTGCGCCGCGCCGCCCACGCCTTGCTCGCCTCCGCTCGGGAGCCGCGGCCGTTGATCGCCGAGGACAACCTCAGGGTGATCCCCGGGTTCACGCCGTGGGTCGAGGCGTTCGCCCGCTCCCTGTGGTTGGGCTGCGGGTCGCCGTTCGACGAGGTCGCCGGGCGTTGGGCGGCGAGCTGAGCGGCCGCCGCCGGCGGCCCGCCGCCGGTCTCTACATCCACCTGCCGTTCTGTGCGACGCGCTGTGCCTACTGCACGTTCGTGACCAGCACCGAGCTGAGCGCGCTGCCACGCACTCTCGCTGCAGCGGCGCAGGAGCTGGAACGGCTGGCACGCCCGCGCCGCCGCCGGCTGGCGACCGTCTATCTCGGCGGCGGCACGCCGTCGCTGGTGCCGTCGCAGCACCTCGAGCCTCTGTTCGCGGCGCTGCGACGCTCCTTCGACCTGGACGCGGTCAAGGAGTGCACGCTGGAGGCAAACCCCGACGACGTCACCGCCGAGCGCCTCGCGTCGTGGCGCCGACTCGGGGTGACGCGGGTGTCGATCGGCGTGCAGGCGTTCTCGGACCGGGTGCTGCGGCTCCTCAACCGTCGGCACGATGCGGCGGCGGCGCGACGGGCGGTCGAGCTGGCGCTCGCCGCCGGCTTCACCGTGTCGCTCGACCTCATGCTCGGCCTGCCCGGGATGGCGGCGGCGGAGCTCGAGCACTCGCTCACCGAGGTGGCGCGCCTGCGGCCGCACCACGTCTCGGTGTACCTGCTCGAGATGGACAAGCCGCACGCGCTCGTGCAGCTCGCCGAGCGGCGACCGGATCTCTTTCCCGACGCGGACGCGGCGGCGGCCCAGTATCTGACCACCGGCCGGACGCTGGTCGGCGCCGGGTACCGTCACTACGAGATCTCCAACTTCGCGCTGCCGGGGCAGGAAGCGCGCCACAACCTGCGCTACTGGTTGGGTTTGCCGGTGCTTGCCGTCGGGGTGGCAGCGCACGGGCAGGCGGGCCGACGACGGTGGGCCAATCACGCGGAGCTCCGCGCCTACCTCGACGCGGTCGAGACCGGGCAGCGACCCGTCGCCTGGAGCCGCCGCCTGGGCGACGACGAGGCTCGCAAGGAGCGGGTGATGCTTGGCCTGCGGCTGGCGCGCGGCGTCTCGCGGGCCGATGCCGACGCCTGCGCCAGCACCGCCCCGGAGTTCGGGGCCGCGCTGACGGACTTCCTGGCGCTCGGCCTGGCGCGCGCGCGGCCCGGCGCGGTACGCCTGACCCCCCGCGGCTGGCTGGTGTCGAACGAGCTGCTGGCGACGCTCTGGTAGACTGCGCCACCGCAGGTCGCCATGAGCCGCCGTGGACTGCTCCTCCTCGAAATCGCACTCGTCGCTCTCGCCCTCGCTGCCTGCACCTCGCGGGAAACGGCGTGGCAGCGGATCACCCGGCTGCGCAACGGCTATCGCGTGGAACCCACGGGCATTCACAGCGTGCGCACGGCCGGCGGCATTCCCGAGTTGCGGGTGGACCTGATCGTGGTTGACACCGGGCGTGAGCGCCTGCCGTGGCTGACGGTGCTCGTGCACGTGCAGGGCTCCGACGGGCGCGACCGACTGGCGCGCCGAGCGACGGTGGACGTTGCGGGGTTGGTGCCCGGGGTCAGGGAGCTACGGACCGCCGTCGTGCCGGGTGTCGGGGTCGATCGCGGCGAGAACGTGATCATTGAGCTCGAGGGAGCGCCGCCGCGCGGTGTGCTGGCGGAGCTCCCGGAGTACGCCGGCACGGGAGAGAGCGCCCCATGACGGGATGGCCTGCGGGCGGTGTCAGTTGACCGGGGCGTCGCAGGCGATGCCGAAGCGCTCGAACACGATGCGCTCGAGGCGGGGACGAACTACGAGGTCGAAGGTGCCGCTCTTCTCGGGGAAGAGGCGAAGCGCGGCGTTGCGGGCCGCGTCGATGAGGCGCAACGCCTCGCAGAGAATGAGGTTCTCATCCTCTGCGAGCACTTGCGCGGTCACGTCCACGAGCAGCCGGAGCTGTCGCAGCCGTTGCTGCTCGTCGTGGAGCGCCTCGTCGCCTTCCATCACAACGTCACAACCCGGAGGCAGGCCGGATCAATTCCTCGCCCCGAACGGGCAACGATCTTCGCGGCTATCCTCGACAAGACGGAACGGAGGCTCGACGTGAGCGACTCCCTGCTCGCTGTGGCGATGACCGCGGCGCAGATCGGCGGCACCATCCTGCGCTCGTACTTCGGTCGCCTGGAGGCGGGCGAGGTCGAGGAGAAGGGCCAGAACGACTGGGTCTCGGCGGCCGATCGGGCGAGCGAGGACGCGATCGCGAGCTTCCTGAAGCGCCAGACCCCGGAGCTCGGCTTCCTTGCGGAGGAGAGCGGTGTGCGGGCCGCGGGCACCGCCGGTTGGGTGGTCGACCCGCTCGACGGGACCGCCAATTTCGTGCGATCGTTCCCGCACTTCGCGGTCTCGGTCGGCCTGGTGGTCGACGGAACGCCCACGGTTGGCGTGATCTACGACCCGATGCGCGACGAGCTGTTCACCGCCACGGCGGGGCGCGGTGCGTACCGCAACGGGTGCCGTGTCTCGGTGTCCGGGCGCGCGCGGCTGGATGGTGCCTTCCTGACGACGGGCTTCCCGTTCCGGGTCCAGCGGCACATCGACACCTACCTGTCCGTGTTCCGCGCCGTCTACCTGCGGGCGGGGGCGATCCGCCGGCCCGGTGCGGCGGCTCTCGACCTCGCTCACACGGGCGCCGGGATCTTCGATGGCTTCTTCGAGTTCAACCTGTCGCCGTGGGATCTGGCGGCCGGCGCGGTCATCGTTCGTGAGGCCGGCGGCCTCGTCACCAACCTCGACGGCGGCGCCGAGCTGTTCGCGCGAGGCAACGTGCTCGCGGCGCCGCCGGGCGTGCACCGAGATCTGCTCGCTGCCGTTCGCGACATCTGCCGAGACGCCGACATCGGCTAGGAGCTGGCTCGCGCCGTACTGCCAGGGTCCGTCTTGGCTTGCGCCTGCACAGTGCTGTCACAAGAGTGTTGCGGTTGATCTATACTGCCGTCGGAGTCGGACACGTGCTGGATCATCGGCAGAGCCCCACGATGTTCTCCGCGCCGCAGGACTCGGACTCGTCTCCGCGCCTGTTCCCGGTGCGACATCGTATCGTCCGTCGCGGCCGCGACCTCGAGCGGTTCCTCAACCTCTGGCGCCTGGCGCTCGCCTCCGGAATAACCCTCACTCTCCTCGCCGCATGGCTCATCCGCGGGCACTTGTTCCGCGAGGAGCTCTGGGGCCTCGCTGCGCTGGCTGTGATCCTCATCTCGGCACTCGCCTTCCAGCTCTACCTCGCGTGGTTTCCATGGAACGAGGAGAACGGTGTCTGGGTGGTCGCGGCGGACGTCGGGGTGATCACCGGCTCGCTGGCGATGTACATTCTCCTCGACAGGGCGATCGTCGCCACCAACTCACAGATCGTCTTCTTCGGCTACTTCCTGGTGGTCGCCCTCGCCGGGGTGCGCAGTGACCCGCGCGTCGCCCGCGGCGTCACCTGGGCAGTGCCCTCCTCCTACGCTCTGGTGGTCTTCCTCGCGGTGACGTGGCGCGAGGTGCCCTTTGCGCCGCCCGATCCCGACTACGGCACCTACAGTTGGGTCGTCCAGGTCTCGCGGCTGTTCCTGCTGACGGCAGTGACGGGGATCATCCACCTCGACGTCGCCCTCGGCGCCTCCGACCGCACCGAGGCGCGACACGACCCGCTTACCGGGCTGTTCAACCGGCGGTACCTCGAGGAGCTGCTGGCCAGGGAGCTGGCGTGGGCGCAGACGAACCGCAAGCACCTGTCGGTCCTTCTGCTCGACCTCGACGGCTTCAAGTCGTACAACGACACCCACGGTCACCTCGCCGGCGACCGCGTGCTCGAGCAGGTGGCATCGTCGCTGGCCGCCGCGGTGCGCCCTGGTGACACGCTGGTCCGCTTCGGCGGCGACGAGTTCGTCGTCGTGCAGCCGAACACCAGCGGCGAGATCGCTCGCCGGCTGGCGCGGGACCTCGCGCGAGCGGTGCCTCCAGAGGTCGGGATCTCGGTCGGCGTGGGCTGCCTCGGCGTCGACGTGACTACCGTCGAGCAGCTTCTCAGCGCCGCCGACGGTGCGCTGATGCGGGCCAAGCAGGCCGGTGGCGGCATCGCCGCCGCCTCCTGACGCCGCCGGGTTGCGCCGCCGTCGAGGCGCCGTCACAATCGTGGCATGGGTCGGGTTCTCAGACACGTCGCGGGCTGGGCGCTGCTTCTCCTGGGCGTAGTCGGCCTCGTCCTGCCGGTCCTGCAGGGCTGGCTGTTCATCGGCCTTGGCGCCCTGCTGCTGGCACCTGACGTGCCGGTGTTCGCCCGCATGCTGTGCTGGGTCGAGACCCGCTTCCCGTCGCTGCGCGGCGCGCTGAAGGCGATGCGGCGCCGGTTGGGCCAGCGCGCCGAGCCTCCCTGTAGGCCGGAAGGTGACGCCGGCCCGGGCTAGTCCTGGATCAGCCCCAGCGCAGCCTTGATCCGCGCCTGCGACGGCCACAGCAGCAGCATCCCGGCCGCCGTGGTGGCGGCGAGCGCCCAGAACCAATGGCTGAGACCGGTCAGGAAGTACAGTACCAGCCCGAAGATGGCGGTCGCCTCGAGGCGAGCAAGAAGGACGACGTGGGCCGCCAGGTGGGCACGCAGCAACGGCGCCAGGTCCTGGCTGACCGTGTAGACGCGCAGGGGGCCGGCGAGCATCGCCCGGTACCCCGGTGTGAGCGTGACGAGGTTGAGCAGGGCCACGACCGCCAGGAGCCAGAGCATGTGGCTCGCCTGCGCCAACGGCGTGCTGATCGGACGCGGGACAAGGTAGATCAGCGCGGCGTAGATCACGATCGCCGCGATGAACGAGGCGGAGATCAAGCTGAGCCTGATGCCGTGCTGCTGGAGCGGTCCGGTCATGATCCCCCCAGGCGTGGAGCTGCCCTGGATGCTAGCCGGGGAGCCGGGAACCGGTCAACCTCGCGCGGGGACTGCGGCCCTGAGTACAGCGAAACCCGGCAGTGCCGGGTTTCGGCTTGGCGGGTGACCGCCCGGGCCTTTGCAGTGGGTATCGCGGCTGTAAGGTCCGTTGAAAGCCCGCGGCCTACGGCAACTCAAGTCTCGACCCGCCGAGGCCGGCTGTCAAGAGGGTCGGCGACCGGCTCCGGCGGTCTCGATCGCCTCGACGACGGTCACCGCTGCCGCCAGCGCGGCGGTGCCGTCGGCACCGCTGACGAACGGCCCGGGGAGAAGCCGACAGGCGCGCTGGAAGCTGCGGTGCTCGACCGCCAGCGGCTCGTCCTTGGCGACCTCGACGACCACCGGCTCGATGCGTGGTTCGGCGTCGTCGCGCACCAGCCGGTAGGCGCTGACCGCCTGCTCGGTGTAGTCGATCGAGTAGTAACAGTCCGGCTCGAACAGCCGCAGCTTACGTACTCGCTCGGCCGACACGCGGCTCGAGGTCAGGGTGGCGACGCAGCCGTTGGCGAACTCGAGGCGGACGTTGGCGAGGTCGACGCGGGACGAGAGCACCGGCACGCCCACCGCGCGGACCTCGCGGAGCGGCGAGCCGGCGTTGAGCGCCTGCGCCAGGTGCAAATCGTGGACCATGAGGTCGAGCACCACGTCGATGTCCAGCGAGCGCCGGGTGAACGGCGACAGCCGCTGGGCATCGAGGTAGCGCGGCCGCGGTCCCCGGGCGATCACTGCCTGCACCGCCGGGTTGTAGAACTCGACATGGCCGACGCCGAGGACGGCGCCGTGGCGCGCGGCAAGCGCGACCATCCGCTTGCCCTCGGCCACGGTGACGGCGATCGGTTTCTCGACCAGGACGTGGCGGCCGGCGGCGAGGAAGCGCTCGGCGATCTCGGCGTGGTTGGCGGTGGGCGCGGCGATCACCACCGCCTCGGCCAGCTCTATCGCGCGCTCGACCGAGTCGATCGGCGTGGCGCCGAACTCGCCGCACAGCGCTTCCAGGCGGGCGCGGTCGGGGTCGCAGGCGCCGACACAGCGCCAGCCGGGAAGCGTCGAGGCGAGACGGAGGTGGTGGCGGCCAAGGTGGCCGACGCCGATGACAGCCACGGCGAGCGGACGGCTCTCGTTCATGATCCCGGAGCTTAGCAAAGCAGGCGATTGGCGGTGGGCGATGGGCGATCGACGAGGCAGCTCACTCGCTGGCGCGCCTGAGCGCGACGCGCTACTCACCAAGCCCCGCAAGCCCCGTCTCTCCTGCGCTATCCTCGCTCCGTGATCGACTCCCACGCGCATCTGGCGATGTTCGCTGCCGGCGAGAGGCAGGCGGTCCTCGACCGGGCGGGGGCGGCAGGTATCACCCGCGTGCTCGTGCCCGCGACCGGTCCGGAAGACCTCGATGCGGTGGCCGAGCTCGCCCTCAAGTTCCCCGACCGTGTGGTCGTCGCCCTGGGGTTCCACCCGCACGAGGCGCGTCACCTCGGCCCCGACGCCAGGCGCCGGATCGAGACGCTGCTCGCGGGCCCGGGCGTGGCCGCGGTGGGCGAGATCGGGCTCGACTACTTCTACGACCACTCCACCCACGACGAGCAGCACCGCGCGCTCGCGTACCAACTCGGGCTCGCCCGCGAGCTCGGCCTGCCGGTGGTGCTGCACCACCGCGACGCCTGGTTGGACTTCCTGGCGGCGCTCGACGCGGTGCCCGGGATCCGCGGTGTCGCGCACTCGTTCACGGAGGGCGCGGACGGCGCCGCCGAGATGGCGCGGCGCGGCCTCTACGTCGGGATCTCGGGAATGGTCACTTTTCCGCGCGGCGACAACATCCGCGAGGCGGCACGAGCGGTACCGGCTGATCGGCTGCTGGTCGAGACCGACAGCCCCTACCTCGCCCCCGTGCCCCATCGGGGCAAGCGCAACGAGCCGGCCTGGGTGCGCCTGGTCGCCGAGCGCGTCGCCGCCGAGCGCCAGGTCGCGCTGGAGACGCTCGACGCCGAAACCGACGCGAACTTTGCCCGCCTGTTCCTGAAGAGGTAGGGCTCGTCGAGCTGGCAGCGGGACGAGCCTGCAGCTCATGGGCTTCCCTCTCCCCGCTGCGCGGGGCGAGGGAACCGCCACTCGCGGCGTTCACCCGGCGACTACTTGCTCGTGGTCGCTGCACCCGCCGCGATGCCGGTGACCAGCATCGGGATCGTGGTGGGGTCGGTGGAGGCTCCGTCGATCACCGACGCGAAACCGATGACCCTGCCTGGGGCCGGAGCGACGCGCACCTCGGCGTATGCCGCCGGCTGACCTGTCGGCAACGCTGCCGTCACCGCGACGCGCTGCCCGGGGGTGACACCGCGGTTGAGGGGGCCGCCGATCGGGACTCCGCCACTCGTGTAGAAGCGCACCTCGACGTTGGCCGCAACGCCGCCGACGTTGACGAACTCGACGTTGGTACGGAAGGGGGAGTCGCTGCGCAGGTTGACCAGGTAGCCGACCTGCCCGGCAACGAGCGCCTGCGTGGCCTCGAGGCCCTCGTACGACTGGCCGTACGTCTTCTGCTTGCCGTCGCAGGCGTCGGTGAGGCGCGAGTAGGTGCGCGCCAGCACCTGCAACGGCTGCGTGCTCTCGACCTTGACGACGCCGACGTCCTCGCCGGTGAGACCGAGCAGGGAGACGAGCACGTCGTTCCAGGTGAGCTGCTGGTGCGGCCCGAGCCCGACCTCGAGAGGGCCGAGCGTCTTGCTGCTACCGGCGAAGCTGATGCGGATCTGGCTGGCCTCGTCGGCTGCCGCGAACACCGCGAGATCGCTGTACCAGAACGCCGGGGCGACCCCGTGAATGTGGCCGATTCCCGAGACGAAGTACACCTTGCCGTACGGCGAGCAGCTCAGCGGGTTGTAAGTGATATCGACGGTCGCCGAGAACCCCGACGACGCACCGCACGAAGCCTCCGAGCGGACGCGCAGGTAGAGAAGCTCCGGCGTCGCCAGCGATGGCGCATAGGTGAAGCTATTGGCTGCCGCCGTGAACGTCTGCAGCGATGTGAACGCGGGATCGGTAGCCACCTGGACGGTATACGACGACGCGCCGCTGGCGGCCGGCCAGCTCAGCGTGACGCTCTGCCCGGCGCACAGGAACGTCCGGTCGAGCGACAGCGGTCCCGGTATCGCCGGCGCCGCACAAGCGCCGCCGAGCTGCAGGAGCGCGGCGCTGGCGTCAACCCGCTTGCGGGTGACGCCGTTGCGCGGGTCGGTGACGTCCTTGCCGGTGCTCCTGATCGCCGCGCGCAGATCGGCGCCGGAGACGCCCGGAACGGCCTGCGCGAGCAACGCCGCAACGCCGCCGACATACGGGGTGGCGGCGGAGGTGCCGGTAAAGCAG
The DNA here is from genome assembly GCA_963725705.1 of uncultured Acidobacteriota bacterium. Lineage (GTDB taxonomy): Bacteria > Acidobacteriota > Thermoanaerobaculia > Thermoanaerobaculales > Thermoanaerobaculaceae > CAVRZJ01. The sequence goes on from CAVRZJ010000011.1 coordinate 319,224, forward strand.
AACTCGTTGCCGCCGCCCCATGCCGGGGCGACCGCACAGTCGGCGGGCGCCCACACGTCGAGCTTTTCGCCGGAGTCGCTATAGCACGCCACCATGTCGGCGCTGGTCTGCGAGTCGGTGCAACTGCCGCCGCCGCAGTGGAGCCCGGTGTAGGAGCGAACGCCGATGTTGGCGTCGAACACCGCGCCGACCGCGATGGCGTTGGACAGGCACGCCGGCCATGAGATGCCGTCGGTGCAACCGCCATTGCCGGCGGCCACGAACGCCACCACGCCAGCGTCGTTGAGGCTCTGGAACGCTTGAGAGTAGTCTGGCGAGACGTCGTCGCAGGTTCCGGTGTTGGGCGGCCAGGCGTCGGGGTCGTAGCCGCCGAACGACATGCTGGCGACGCGGATGTTGTACGGGTTGCCGGCGTTGATGCTGGAGAGCACGGCGTCGATCCCCACCAGTACCGAGTCGCCCGTGCTGTTGCCTTCTCCGTCGAGGACCTTGACGGCGACGATGGTGGCTGCGGGGGCGACGCCGGTCGCCGAGCCGGCGGCGATCCCGGCGCACGACGTGCCGTGGCCGTCGTCGTCCATCGGGTCGTCGTCGCCGTTGATGGTGTCCTTCAGCTTGATCGTCTTGACCCCGGCCGGGGACAGCTCCGGGTGGGTGTAGTCGACGCCAGTGTCGAGGATGGCGATGCCGATGCCGGCGCCGGTGAATCCCTGCGACTGGACGGCCGGAACGTTCATCAGTGCCTTTCCCTCGGTATCGAGCGCGTGCACGGCGCGGATCCGCACCAGCGCCTCGACGCGGGCGTCGCCGGCGAGCACCGGCAGGAACGCCGCGGGGACCGCCATCCGGGCGAGCGGCAGGAAGCCGTAGCGCGTGATCGTACGGGCGCCGAACGGAGCGTATTCGCTGTCGAGACTCTCGCCGGTGCGGGCGATCCACTGGCGCCGCGGCTCGCCCCTGACTCCGGCCACGCTCAGATGCGCCAGCGCCGGCGGCTCGCGGAAGACGACCATACAGTCGACCGTGGCGCCGCTCCGCAGCGCGTCCGCCAGCAGCCTGGCATCGACCTTCGCGGTCCACGGGCGCGTGTCCTCGGGCAGCGCCGGGAGCGCGCTCTGCGGCCTCTCGGCGGCGAGCGCCGCGCACGCAAGCACCGCGGCCGTCACTGCCGCCAGCACTCGAAGCGACCGAGACGATCTTCCGTGAACCAACATGACCACCTCGCAAACGGGCACCCGCCCGCACCGGGTCCAACCCCGGCCCAGGCTATTCCAATCCCGGAGACACGGTCAAGCAAGACGCCTGCCATCGTTAGCACTCGGTTCTCGTCGGCGGCGGCCGGTGCTAAGCTTCACCTCGATGGGCCAGAGGACACGCCGGACTGAGCCCGCCGCCGAAGCGCGAGCGGGGGAACGGGGGAGCGATGGCAGCCGAAGTTGCCCGCCCTCGCGAGGAGTTCTTCTACCTGTCGCAGCTCCTCGAACGGCCCGTCCTCACGCGTGACGGCGAGCGCGTCGGACGTCTCGTCGAGGTCGGCTGCGCCGCCGGCGAGCCGTTCCCCCGGGTTGCGACCTACTACGTCAGACCGGGCTGGCTCGCCTCGGTGACGCTCGCAGCGCCGGCGCCGGCGTTCAGCGAGATGCCCGCCAATGTGCTCAAGCTCGACATCGCGACCTCGGATCTGAAGCCCTCGCCCCGTCGCCTGCCCGAGGAGATCCTGCTCCGGCGGGAGATCCTCGACAAGCAGATCGTCGACACGGACGGGGCGCGAGTGGTCCGCGTCAACGACGTGCACCTGCTGCGCGCCCGCGGCAGCGAGGTGCACGTTGTCCACGTCGACATCGGGTTCCGCGGCATCCTCCGGCGGCTCGGCTGGGAGCGATCGATCGACCAAGTGCTGCGCCTCGTCGGAGCGCCCCAGAAGCCGCCGGGCGAGGAGCGATTGCTGTCATGGCGCTACGTCGTGCCGCTGCGTTCGGGAGCGCTGCCGAACGACCTGCGCCTCAACGTCGCCCAGACCCAGCTCGCGCAGTTGCACCCGGCAGAGCTGGCCGAGATCCTCGAGGAGCTCGACCGCTTCGAGGGCCCGGCAATGCTGGAGGCGTTGGGGCTGCCGAAGGCCGCGCAGACCCTGGCCGAGCTCTCGCCTGAGATCCAGCGTTTGCTGCTCGAAGCGCTCGACGTGCGCCGCGCCGGCGCTCTGCTCGCGGCGATGGCGCCGGACGAGGCGGCGGACCTGCTGGAGGAGCTGCCGGACCCGCTTCGCGAAAGGCTCCTGGCGGCGCTGCCCGCCGCCGACAAGGCCACGGTGACCGACCTGCTGTCGCACGAGCCCGACACCGCCGGCTCGGTGATGAACCCCGAGGTCTTCACCGTATCGCCCGGGACGCGGATGGGCGAGGTCAAGGAGCGCCTCCGCACCGGCCCCCCCGAGCTCGTCCGCGCCTACTCCGTGCTGGTCGTCAGCGCCGAGGGCGCCCTCAGGGGAAAGGTGTCGTACGTCGAGCTGATCCGCTCGGACGACGAGAGCACCGTCGAGCAGATCATGGATCCGGACCCCGAGAGCGTGCGGCCCGACGACCCGATGGCCGACGTCGCCGAGCTGTTCGACCGCTTCAACCTGCTCTCCCTCCCGGTCGTCGACCACGGCGGCTCACTCGAGGGCGTGATCACCGTCGACGACGTGGTCGCGTGGCTGCGCGAGGGTGAGGACCGCGAAGGAGGCCTGACGTGACGGGCGTCCGCACCATGTCGTCCTGTCGACCCTTGCTGCCCGACTCTCGACCGGGCGGGAGGGGGTGATGAGGTCGTGGTTCGCCGCGCGCTGGCAGCGGTTGACGATCCTGGCCGCGGTGGTCGGGCCGGGGATCATCACCGCCAACGTCGACAACGACGCCGGCGGTATCACGACGTACTCGCTCGCCGGCGCCAACTACGGCTACCGGCTGCTGTGGACGGTGATCCCGGTGGCGATTGCCCTGTTCGTCGTCCAGGAGATGTGCTCGCGGCTCGGCGTGGTCACCGGTAAGGGTCTGGCCGACCTGATCCGCGAGGAGTTCGGCGTCAGGGCGACCGTCTACCTGATGATCGTGCTGCTGGTCACCAACCTCGGCAACACGATGGCGGAGTTTGCGGGCCTCGCCACCGCGCTCGAGATCGTCCACGTACCGCGCTGGGTGTCGGTTCCGGTGGGCGCCGCGTTCGTCTGGTGGCTGGTCACCTGGGGCACCCATCGGGTGGTCGAGAAGGCGTTCCTGCTCGCCTCCGGCTTCTACGTGGCGTACGTGATCTCCGGCGTGATGGCCAAGCCGGACTGGCTCGAGGTCGCGAGGTACACGTTCACGCCGAGCTTCGAGGCGACGCTCCCGTTCGTGCTGATGATGGTCGGCATCGTCGGCACCACGATCGCGCCGTGGATGCAGTTCTACCAGCAGGCGGCGGTTGTCGAGAAAGGGATCACGACGCGCAACCTGCGCGAGGCGCGCATCGACGTCGGCGTCGGCACGCTGGGCGCAGTGGTGGTGGTGTGGTTCATCGTCGTCGCCTGCGGCGCCACCCTGCACGTCGCCGGCGTGCCGATCCGCAACGCCGCCGATGCCGCCCACGCCCTGGTGCCGCTGGCCGGTCGCTACGCCGGCCTGCTATTCGGGTTCGGTCTGTTCAACGCGTCGTTGTTCGCGGCGGCGATCCTGCCGCTGTCGACCGCCTACTCGGTGTGCGAGGGGATCGGCTGGGAGCGCGGGATCGATCACAAGTTGCGCGAGGCACCGCAGTTCTACTCGATCTACACGCTGCTGATCGCCCTCGGTGCCGGCACCGTCATGATCCCGGGGCTGCCGCTGCTCAAGGTGCTCTACCTCTCCCAGGTGGCCAACGGCGTGCTGCTGCCGGCCGTGCTGGTGTTCATGCTGGTGCTCGCCAACCGCCGCGACCTCCTCGGCGAGCACGTCAACTCGCGCACCTTCAACGCGGTGGCGTGGGTACTGGTGGCCTCGCTGATCATCATGACGCTGTTCCTGACGATCGCGACGGCGCTCGGCCTGGGCTGAGACACGGAACCCTCAGGGGCCGACCGGAGTGGGCCTGGCGACGGCAAGAATTCCGTGCTGCACCAGCGAGTGAGCGAGCAGGAGCTGGCGCATGCGATCGCCGCCCACCAGGTCGAGCACCTCCCGGACGGTTCGCCGGCCGTCGGCCAGCTCGGCCAGGCGCTTCTCCACAACATCGAGGGTCGCGGCTGCTGGCGGTCTGACTTCGGCGGCGAGCACAGCCGTCTCGGGAAGGTCGACCCGCTGCCGGATCGCCTGCTCGATCGCCATCGCCTTTTCCTGAAGGAGGCGCGACGTGTCCGCAGAGGCCAGGGCGCGGCAGAGGAGGTCGTAGGCCTCGAGCAGATCGGCGAGCGCCATGCTGTTCTCCGCCTCGCGCAGGAGCTCGACCCAGTGGGGCTCGGGCCGCGCCGCCGGGACCGGCGCCTCGGTGACGAAGTGGACAAGCCCGTCCTGAGCGTGGTTCTGGAGGACCACCAGCACCTCGAACTGCGATGCGCGGCAGAGCATCGCGACCTCGCTCAGGCTGCGACGGCCGTTCACCAGACGGAGGACGTCCGCCTCGCGCATCGAAAGCGTCCGGGACTGGGAGAGCGCGACGACGTGCGGCACGTCGCGCGGGCCGGGCACCGGTGCGCCGAGCTGACGCCACGCGGCAAGCAGGCGCTCGAGGTCGGCGAGCAGCGGCTCGACCGCCAGCCGCAGCTCCAAGTAGCCGCGGAAAGGGCTGACATCGCGCGCGAACCGGCAGTCGCCGTTCTCCCAGCGCACCAGGTCGAAGATCGCGTCCTCGGCACGGATTCGCAGCAGCAAACCCATCGCTTCGCGGTCGATCAGTCGCCGCGCGACGACGAGCTCGCCGAGGCCGCGCGGGATGTCACGCTGCTCGTCGAGGAACCCCGCAAGCTGGGCCTGGGTAAGGAACCCCCACTCCACCAGGTAGTGGCCGAGCCGCTCGCTGGCCTCGCTGGAAGCGACGGCCAGCACGTCGCCGTCGTGAAAGATGAGTTTCTTCGCGCCACCGCCGCCGCGCACGGTCAGGGTGCCGCTGTGGTGGCTGGCGGCCACGGCCCGGAGCGAACCGATCAGGTGTGCAGGGAAAGCCGAGTCTTTCGGACGGTTCTCCATCACTTGAAAACCATTCTATCGCAGGCGTGCGCGCCAGCGCCCCGCCCGCGCGGGTATCATGCGCGGTAGCACGGAGGGACCATGGCTCGCTCGAACCCGGCACAGATGACGCTCGGCATTCTCCTGCTGGCAATGGGCGGCGTACTCCTCGTCACCCGCTTCGTGGCGCTCGACGCGGCTCCGGCGTGGATGCTGGGTCTCGGCTTCGCCCTCGCCCTGATCGCGATCGTGCGCCGCCACTACGGCTCGCTGGTCGGCGGCATGGTGCTGCTCGGCCTCGGCGCCGGGATGGTGCTCGGTGACAGTGCGGTCGCGGGGTGGCGCATGAACACCTGGATCCTCACGGGGCTGGCCGCGGGGTTCCTCGGTATCTACCTCATCGCGCTGCTGCTCAAGCTCAAGAGCCACCCGTGGCCGCTGGTCGTGGCCGGGGTGCTGGCGGCGATCGTCGCGGCTCGCTTCGCCCGCGACTTTGCGCTGCTGCCCCCGGCTGTCGTCATCGCGATCCGCACCTGGTGGCCGGCTGCCCTGGTCGTCGTCGGCCTGCTGCTGCTCTTCCGGGGCCTTCGTCGCTAGGAGCCTGTCGGGAAATTCGGGAGGGCCCACCCCAATTCCCCGACAGGCTCCTAGCTACATCGCGACGAGGCGCAGCCACTGGCCCGGCTTGATGAGGTTGCCGACCAGGCCGTTGAGGCCCCTGAGCTGCTCGACCGAGACGCCAAACCTGCGGGCGATCGAGTAGAGCGAGTCGCCGTTGCGAACCCGGTAGCGCTCGGGCTGGTCGGCAGCCTGCCGCCGCTTCTTCGGAGCAGCCGTCTGGTCGACCGCGGCGACCGTCGTGCGCGTGCGGGACAACGCGGCGCGATACATCCCCGCCTGCCTGGGGATGACCAGCGTCTGACCGACGCGCAGCGAGCGCGGGTTGCGTACGCCGTTGGCTGCGGCGATCGTTTCGGGTGTCGACCCGTATCTTCGGGCGATGCCACCGAGGGTGTCGCCGCGCTGGATGACGTGGACGAAGCTGCGCACCCGCTTGTCGCTGGGGATGGCGGCGATGACGGTGGCGTAACGGTCTTCCTGCCCGCACGGCACGGCGAGCTGGTAGGCGCCCCCGATCGGCGTCATGCCGTGGATGAGCGCCGGGTTGATCTCGGCGAGTTGCCCGGTGTCGACGCCGGTGCGCTCGGCGAGAACGTCGAGGTCGAGGGCTCCGAGGACCCTGACGCGTCCGAGGCACTCGGGCGACTCGACGATCGGCGCGAAGCCGTACGCCGCCGGGTTCTTGACCACGACCAGCACGGCCCAGAGCGCCGGGACGTAGTTGCGCGTCTCGCGCGGCAGGAAGCGGCGCAGCCCCCAGAAGTCGTCGGTCGCCCCGCGCGCGCGGCGGAGCGCCCGCTGCACGCGACCTGGGCCCGAGTTGTACGCCGCCAGGGCCAGCTCCCAGTCGCCGAACATCGCGTTGAGCTCGGCGAGGTGGGCGACCGCGGCACGGGTGGCGAGGTACGGGTCGTTGCGCTCGTCGACCATACGGTCGCAGTGCAGGTCGTACAGCCGCGCGGTGCCGGCGATGAACTGCCAGAGCCCCTGGGCGCTTGCCCGCGAACGAGCGCGCGGGTTGAAGGCACTCTCGACGAACGGCAGGTAGGCGAGGTCGAGCGGCATCTTCGCCTTGCGCAACTCCTCCCGAATGAACGGCAGGTAGCGGCCGGAGCGTTCCATCGCCGCCGCGAAGCGCTCGCGGTACGAGCCGGTGTAGAACTCGATCAGCGACGTCACCTCGGCGTTGACCACGACCGGAAGGTCGAAGCTGGCGTCGCGGGCTTTCGCCTGCTCCGCCACGACTTGCTCCGGGGAGACCGGCTCGGGCTCGGGCGGCGCGGCCTCGAGGTCGCCTGCCGCCGGCTCGCCCGCTTCGCCGACCTGTGCCGTCTCGGCGATCGCCGTCAGATCCTCGAGCACCTGTGCGAGGTAGGAGGCGAGCTGGGGATCGCCGAGCCCGTCCGACCCGCAGCGGGACAGCGCCGTGTAGACCCCGGCCTCGCAAGCCCGGGCGTCGTCACCCTGGCCGTTGGCGGCCGCTTCCTGGGCGCTTTCGAGCAGTTGGTCGACCTCCTCGCGGACGCCGGCGCAGGCCACACGGTCGAACGGGTGCCGGGCGGCAGGAGCGGCAGCGAGCTTGGCCTGGTGGCTCCGGGAGGTCGACTGGCAGGCAACGGCGGCAGCCAGCAGCGGCGCGAGGACGGCGAGGCGCCGCCTCATGTCCCGCGCAGGCTGACGCTCAGCGTCAAGGCGAGCTGACGCAGCCGCTCGCCGGGCTTGAGCTCGACGTCGACCGGCGCCAGCTCGGAGAGCGGCTTGCCGCCGGCGTCGACGAGCTGGATGTGGACGACGCAGCGAGCCGCGTGGCGTAGGGCCTCGCCGACCTCCTCATCGACCCGTCGCTTCACCTCGTGGCGCGAGTTGAGCGAGCCCTGGAGCAGCGAGTCGAGGTCGAGGCCCGGCGCCGCCGGGCGCTGCCGGCTCTCCCGAGTCGGTCTTGACGTGCTCGCCTTTCGCAGCGACTCGAGCTCGCCGAGGATGTCGAGCGGCGATGCGACCTTGACGTGGCGCATTTCCTTCTCGACGACCACCGGGGCGGCCGCCGGGGTGGTGGCGAACTCGACCGTGGCCTCCTCGGCGACCTCAATCGCGGGCTCGGGAGCGGGCTGGACCGGCCTCGCGTCGAGGACATCGACAGCCTCGGCGAGCTCCGCAGCGGGTGGCAGCTCCTCCGCTTCGGGGGACGCCTCGCGAACCGCCTCGGCGACGGCCGCAACGGTCGCCGACACGGGCTCGGCCTCGACGGGCACCTGAAACCCCGGGGCGGCGACGGCAACGGGGACGGCCTCGCGCTCGCTCTCGCGCGCCGGGACGGAGTCCTCGTGATGGCGCCCGCGGCCGCGTTTTGGCGCCGGCTGGGCCGCCGCTGCCGTCTCGGTCGAGAGCCCCTCGGCGACTGCGGCGGACAACCCGGCCGGGTTGAAGCTGACCTGCGGCCGGCTCGGCGCGGCCGGGGAAGCCATCGGCGCCGTCGTGGTGTCCTGAGTCGCCATCCTCCGGCGCAGCGACTTGAGCGTCTGCTTGGTGATCGCCTTGAGCGTCTCGAAGACGCCGGTGCCATCGACTGCCACGCTCTCGAAGCACTCCCACTTCCCGTCGGGGTTGAGCGTGCGGCTGATCTCCTCCACGGAAAGGATGTTCTTCAGGTCACGCTTGTTGTACTGCAGCACCAGGGGTATCGAGGCGACGTCGAGGCCGAGCTCGCGGAGGTTCTCGTCGAGGTTTTTCAGGCTCTCGACGTTCGCCTCGGCCATCGGGCGCTGGGAGTCGGCGACGAACACGACCCCGTCCACACCCTTCAGGACCAGCTTGCGCGTGGTGTTGTAGAACACCTGGCCGGGCACTGTGTAGAGCTGTAACCGGGTGCGGAAGCCGCCGACCTTGCCCACCTCAATGGGTAGCAGGTCGAAGAACAGCGTGCGGTCGGTCTCGGTCTCGAGCGAGACCATCTCGCCGCGCGACCCCGGCGAGGTCTTAGCGTAGATGAACGACAGGTTTGTCGTCTTGCCGCACAGACCGGGGCCGTAATACACGATCTTGGCCGCCATCTGCATTGTGGCCCAGTTGAAAAACACCATCGCTATCGGCCCTCAGTCCAGCCCATCAGCGGGCACGCTACCACACGCCCCCGTAGCGGTCAACGCGCGCAGCACGCTGTCCACAGCGGACTTGGCGGCCGAATCCCGGTCCCCGGATGCGCGCATGCGGGCGACCGCCAGCAGAGCGACCGAGCGATAGGCGGCTGCTGCCGGCGCGTCCAGGAGCCGGAGGTGGGCAGCGATCACCGCGCCATCGCCCCGCGCGAGCGGACCGCTGAGGCGCTCCAGGCCGTCGGCGGCGAGCGCAGCGGCGACGGCGCCGTCGACCAGGGGGCATAGCGCCCGCCCCGCCTCCGCGCGGCCGAGGCCGACGCGTTCGAGCATCGCGCGCGCCTCGGCGACAAGAACGTGCGTGAGGTTGGCCGCGAGGACCGCCGCGGCGTGGTAGAGCGGCTTGTCGGCGGCCTCCAGGCGGCGACCCTTCATGCCGAGGGCGCGGGCCAGCGCGAGGCCGGCACGGCGCGCCGCGGGGTCGCCCTCGACGGTCGCGAGCGCGCCCGCGAGCGCCACCGCGGGGCCGCCGGGCGCGGGGAAGCTCATCAGCGGGTGAAAGGAACCCACCGCGATCCCGCGTTCCCGGAGTGGAGCGAGGACGCTGCCGGGGTGCAGCCCGGAGGTGTGCAGGGCGAAGCGGGCGTCAGCCGGAACCCGCGAGGCGAGCGCCGCGGCGCAGCGTCGGAGCACGTCGTCGGGCACCGCGACCAGCAACCCGTCGGCGGCGGGGAGCGCGGCGGCGGGGGCGACCGCCGCGACACCGGGGAGCAGGCGGCGGACGCGGCTGCGGCCGGCGGGAGAGTGGACGGCCACGCCGGCCACCGGGATGGCGGCCGCCAGCATCGCCCGCGCGAGCTGCAGGCCGCATCGCCCGCTGCCTACGATGAGCCAACGAGTTGGCATGTCGGCCATGCTACTCTATTTGCGTCCCGACGAATGTGCGGGGTGGAAAGTCATGACCAACGAATCCCTGGCAGAGCGTGAGAAGGGGATCCTCGGCGAGGTGGTGCAGCTCTACCTCGATCGGGGAGAACCGGTCGCCTCGGCGAGCGTCGCCAACCGCTCGGCGAGCGGCCTGTCGTCGGCGTCGATCCGCGCGGTGATGGCCGAGCTGGAGGAGAAGGGGTTCCTGGCGCAGCCGCATACCTCGGCCGGGCGCGTGCCTACCGAACGGGGTCTGACCCACTACGTCGGCGTGCTGCTGCAGAGCGCGGCGCTGTCGCCGGCGCAGCGGCGTCACTTGCGCGCGCAGCTCTCGTTCGCCGGGACGCTCGAGGAGGTCCTCGACCGGATCAGCCGAATCCTCGCCCAGGTCTCACGCGCGGTGGGGGTCGCGGTGGCGCCGGCGCCCCAGCAGGCGACGCTGAAGTCGCTGCACTTTCTCCGGGTGGCGGCGAACCGCGTCGTCGCCGTGGTGGTGACGGGCGGCGATCTGGTCGACACGCGGCTCCTGTCGGTCGACCGCGACTTCACGCCGGCCGAGCTCGAGCGCATCTCCTCGTACTGCAGCGAGACGTTCACCAGCCTGACACTCACCGAGATCCGCAACCGACTGCTCTCGCTGCTCGCGGAGGAGAGGGCGAGCTACGATAAGCTGCTGCAGGACGCCATCGACCTGTCGCGGCGCGCCGTCGAGAGCGAGGTAACGGCGGGCAGCGAGGTGTTCATGCAGGGCGCCGACCGCCTTCTCGAGCGCGCCGCCGCCGGGCAACTCGAAGCGCTGCGGCGCCTGCTCGCCGCCTTCTCCGACAAGGCGCTCCTCCTCAAGGTGCTCAACGAGTTCCTCGGCGTCGACGACGCACGGGTGCTGGTCGGTTCGCAGTTCGCGCTGGCCGCGGGCGGCGAGGTGGGTTTGGTGGTGTCTTCGTTCAGCTTGGCGACGGGTGAGCACGGGCTGGTGGGCGTGATCGGTCCCAAGCGCATGGATTATTCGCGCATCATTCCGGTTGTCGACTACGTCGGCCACTGTCTGGGTGAGCCGCGCCCCGAATCGGGAGGGTGATGATGAAAGAGGACAGACCCGTCGACGGGCCTTCGGCGGCAGCGATGAGCGACGACGACATCGTGGTCGAGCCGGATGTCGAGTCCGACGCCGAGGAGATGGTCGAACCGGGCGCCGACGATCCGGTCCAGGCCGAGCTCGCCAGGTTGCAGCAAGAGGCCGGCAACCTGCGGGAGCTGTACCTGCGCAAGCTGGCGGACTTCGACAACTTCCGCAAGCGCAAGGACAAGGAGATGGCCGAGTTCCGGCGCCAGGCAAACTCCGAGATGCTGCGCGACCTCCTCCCCGTTGTCGACAACCTGGAACGGGCGCTCGCGGTCGGCGGCGAGGACGCCGGCGGCGTGCGCGCCGGCGTCGAGCTGACGTTGCGGCAGTTCAAGGAGGTGTTGTCCCGCCACGGCGTCGCCGAGGTCGATCCGCTCGGTCAGGTGTTCGATCCCTCGCAACACGAGGCGGTCTCTCGCTTGCACACGGCCTCGGCAGCGCCGGACACCGTGGTGCAGGTGCTGCAGAAGGGGTATCGGCTCGGCGAACGTCTCCTGCGCGCAGCGCTGGTGGTGGTGGCCGTGCCGATGGCCGCGGCCGCGCCGGCGCAGTCGGAGACGGAGGGTGAGCCGTGAGCCGGATCATCGGTATCGATCTCGGTACCACCAACTCGTGCGCCGCCACCGTCGAGGGCGGCAGGCCTGTCGTCATCCCCAACCGCGAGGGAGGCCGCACGACGCCCTCGGTGGTCGCGCGCGCCGCCGACGGGGAGATGCTGATCGGCCAGATCGCCCGTCGCCAGGCGCTCACCAACCCCCGCAACACCGTCTACGCGGTGAAGCGGCTGATCGGCCGGAAGTTCAACACGCCGGAAGTGCAGCGCGCCAGCCAACTGGTGCCGTTCGGGCTGGTCGAGGCCAGCAACGGCGACGCCTACGTGAAGATCGGCGACCAGATTCACTCGCCGCAGGAGATCTCCTCGTTCATCCTGCGCGAGATCAAGGAGTACTCCGAGGCGACGCTGGGCACTGAGGTGCTGCAGGCCATCATCACGGTCCCGGCCTACTTCGACGACTCGCAGCGGCAGGCAACCAAGGACGCCGGCACGCTCGCCGGGCTGGAGGTGCTGCGTATCATCAACGAGCCGACTGCGGCGTCGCTGGCCTACGGCTTCGGGCGCGGCAAGACCGAGACGATCGCCGTCTACGACCTCGGCGGCGGCACCTTCGATATCTCCGTGCTCGAGATCGGCGAGGGGCTGTACGAGGTGAAGTCGACCGCCGGGGACACCTTCCTGGGCGGCGAGGACATCGACGCGCGCATCATCGATTTCCTGCTCGGGCACTTCCTCCGCCAGACCCGCGTCGACCTGCGGGGCGACTCGATGGCGATGCAGCGCCTCAAGGAGGCGGCCGAGACCGCCAAGTGCGAGCTGTCGACCGCCCAGGTCGCGACCATCTCGCTGCCGTTCATCGCGACCGAGGGCGGCCAGGCGATGCACCTGTCGTACACGCTCTCGCGCGAGCAGCTCGAGGACCTGGTGGGCGACCTCGTCCTCGCCACTCTGGAGCCGTGCAAGAACGCACTCGACGCGGCGCGCATGAAGCCCTCCGACATCGACCAGGTGATCCTGGTCGGCGGCCAGACCCGCATGCCGCTGGTGATGCGCACGGTGGCGCAGTTCTTCGAGCGGGAGCCGAGCCGCGAGATCAACCCGGACGAGGTCGTCGCGGTCGGTGCGGCGATCCAGGGCGCGATCATCCAGGGCGAGATCAAGGACCTGGTGCTGCTCGACGTGACGCCGCTGTCGCTCGGTCTCGAGACGCACGGCGGCCTGTTCACCAAGCTGATCGACCGCAACGCGACGATCCCCACCCGCAAGTCGCAGATCTTCACCACGGTGGCCGACAACCAGCGCTCGGTGGAGATCACCGTGCTGCAGGGCGAGCGAGAGCTCGCCAAGGAGAACAAGCCGCTCGGCAAGTTCGAGCTGATCGGTATCCCGCCGTCGCCGCGCGGTGTCCCGCAGATCGAGGTGACGTTCGCGATCGATTCGAACGGGATCGTCCAGGTGACCGCCAAGGACCTGGTGAGCGGCCGCGAGCAGTCGATCCAGGTCAACCCCGCGGGCGGCCTGTCGCGCGAGGAGATCGAGCGGATGATCTCCGACGCCGATCGCAACCGCCGCGAGGACGTCAAACGCAAGGACCTGCGCCTGCTGCGCAACCGGCTCGAGGGCCTGCTCTACACCAACGAGCGCGTGTTCAAGGAGTTCGGCAACATGCTCGACGCCACAGTCACCGAGCAGGTGAAGGAGGCGCTCGATCGCGGGCGCAACCTGCTCGACTCCGAGGACACGACCGTCATCCAGCAAGGGATCGCCGCGGTCAACGAGGCGTCGCGCCACCTGACGCAGGTGATGCTGATGGATCCCAAGCAGTTCCTCGCCATGCTGGGCCGCGGCGAGGGCGAAGGGGGGGGTACGGCCTGATGGCGTCGAAGCGCGACTACTACGAGGTGCTCAGCGTCCAGCGCACCGCCTCTCGTGAGGAGATCAAGGCGGCTTACCGTAAGCTGGCGATGAAGTACCACCCCGACAAGAACCCGGGCGACCGGACCGCCGAGGAGAGGTTCAAGGAGGCGTCCGAGGCGTACGCGGTGCTCTCGGACGGCGACAAGCGCGCCCACTACGACCGCTTCGGCCACGCCGGCGTCGGCGAGCAGCCGTTCACGGGGTTCGACGCGTCGATCTTCGGCGACTTCTCGGACATTCTCGGCAACCTGTTCGGGTTCGAGGGTTTCTTCGGCGGCGGCGGCCGGCGGAGCAGCGGGCCGGAGCGCGGTGCCGACCTGCGCACCCGCACGGCGGTGAGCTTCGAGGAGATGGCCCGCGGCGTCGAGCGCACGATCACCGTGCCGCGCGAGGAGACCTGCGAGACGTGTGGCGGCGCCGGCCACCCGCCCGGGAGCAAGCCCGTCCCGTGTCGCACCTGCGGCGGCCGCGGCCAGCTCCGCGTCAGCCAGGGGTTCTTCACGATGCTGCGCACCTGCCCGCAGTGCGGCGGCGCCGGGCAGGTGGTGAGCGACCCATGCCCGGCCTGCAAAGGGCAGGGGCGCATCGAGCGAACACGGCAGGTCAAGGTGCCGATCCCGGCCGGGATCGAGGACGGCACGCGGGTGCGCATCGTCGGCCAGGGCGAGGGCGGGCGGCGCGGCGGGCCGGCGGGGGACCTCTACGTGGTCGTCCAGGTCCAGGAGGACGAGACGTTCGTCCGCGAGGGCGCCGACCTGCACGTCGAGGAGGAGATCTCCGCCCTGCTCGCCGCGCTCGGCACCGAGGTCGAAGTGCCCACCTTGGCCGGCGCCGAGAAGGTCCAGGTCCCGGCGGGGACGCAGCCGGGCGACACGATCGCTCTGCGCGGCAAGGGCCTGCCGCGCCTCCGGCGTGCCGGCAAGGGCGACCTCGTCGTGCACTTCCGGGTGACCGTGCCGCGCCGGCTGTCGGCCAAGCAGCGCGAGCTGCTCCAGCAGGCGGTCGCCGAGGAGGAGAAGCCCGGCGTGTTCCGCCGAGTCAAGGAGTTCATCGAAGGGAACGGTTGATGGCGGACTACCTCACCGTCACCTGCCGGCTGCCGGCGTCCGCCGAGGAGCACCTCGCGCAGGCGCTCGAGCGTTGGCCGGTGCTCGGCTGCCAGGTCGAAGACGCCGGCGGCGAGGTGGACGTCACGGTGTTTCTCGACGAGCGGCGAGCCGTCGACGTGCCACGGGTCTGCGAAGGGCTGCGGGCGCTCGGCGCCAGCGAGCTCGACACCGGGCGCTTTGCCGAGCAGGACTGGCTGTCGGGATACCGCCACACGCTGGCGGCGCGCGCGGTCGGCACGCGCTTCTGGGTCGACCCGCACCCGCAGCAGCCAACCGCGGCGCCGGACGGCCGCGTTCACCTGGTCGTCGAGCCGCGCCAGGCGTTCGGCTCGGGCAGCCACGAGTCGACGCAGCTCGTGATGCTGCTGCTCGAGGAGATCGACGTCACCGGGCGCCGGGTGCTCGATGTCGGCACCGGCTCGGGGATCCTCGCGCTCGCCGCGCGGGGGCTCGGCGCCGCCTGGGTCGCCGGCTTCGACATCGATCTCGAGGCGATGTTCGTCGCCCGCCAGACCGTGGCGGAGCAGCCGCGCCAGCTCGAGGTCGCTCTGTTCGCCGGCTCCACCGCAGCGTTGCGCGGCGACCCTCGCTTCGACCTGATCCTCGCCAACCTGCTCCCCGTCCAGGTCGAGCCGCTGCTCGGCTTCCTGCGCTCTCTGGTGAGCACCGGCGGCGAGCTGTTGGTGTCCGGCCTGATGGTCGACCAGCGCGCCGCCGTCGAGGCGGAGCTGACCGCCGCCGGGTTCGAGGTCGTCGCCGCCCACGAGCTGGGCGAGTGGGCTGGGTTGATCTGCAAGGCGGTGGCCCGGGGCCCGCGGCCCGTGACCCGTCAGGGCAAGGGCAAGACGCAACACCCCACACTGCAATGAGCGTCACCAGGCTGGTGCTGCGCGGGGCGCCGATCGCCCCGGGCGAGGTGCTGGTGCCACCGGCGGCCGCGAAGCACGCCCGCGTCGCGCGGGTGGAGCCGGGCGAGCCGATCGAGCTGCTCGACCTCGACGGCGGCGTCGCCGTCGGCACGCTGCTGCGCTGGGAAGGCGGCTCGTGCCGCGTCCGCGTCGAGCACGTCGAGAGCGAGCGCGGCGAGCCCGCGGCGCCGGTCGTGCTCGGCGTCGGCATCCTCCACACCCAGGCGTTCGACTGGCTGGTGGAGAAGGCGACCGAGCTCGGCGCCACCGCGGTCGTGCCGCTGCTCACCGCTCGCGTCCAGGGCCGCCGCCACGACGCCCGCGTCGACCGCTGGCGCCGCATTGCGGAGGCCGCCGTCGCCCAGTGCGGCCGCTCCCGCCCCCCCGCGATCGCCGAGCCCCGCCCGCTCGAGGCGTTCCTCGCCGCCGTCGCCGGCGTGCGCCTGCTCGCCGAGGAGGGTGCGCCGGTACCCGAGCCCGCCGCCGCCTCCGCCGCCGGCGTGACCCTGCTGGTCGGCCCCGAGGGCGGTCTCCTCGACGCCGAGATCGCCGCCGCCCACCGCGCCGGCTTCGTCGGCCTCCCCCTCGGCCCGCGCACCCTCCGCGCCGAGACCGCCGCCCTCGCAATCCTCGCGGTGGCGCAGAACCTGACCTCTCGGCCGGCCACGGTTGCGCCGGTCTGACGGCTGAAGAGGGTTGAACCTCTGTGTCGGATCGTGTACTTAGGCACTGTGTACGAGCCTCCCAGGTGACCGGAGCAAGACTGGCGACCGCGGTGCGCCGATGACGGGTGGGACGGCGCCGGCGCGGAGCGAGCTGGTGCTGCGGCTCACGGTGGGGCCGGCGCTCATCGCGCTGGCGATCGGCGTGCTGTGGTGGCACGACCGCCTGGGGCGCTCGGCGCCGACCGACGTGGTGATGGCGCTACTCGCCGGGCTCGCGGCGTGGGAGGTGGCGGCGATGCTCGGCCGCGCCGGGGCACGGGTTCCGGTGGTGATGCCGGTCGCACTGGCGGCGGCGCTCGCGGGGCTCGGCCTGGTGCTCCCGGACGACCCTTCGGCGCGCGGCACGGCGCGCGCGCTGCTGCTGGCGGCGGCCGTCGTGCTGGCGTTCCTGCCGCACCTGCGGGTGCCGCACGATGGGGACGCGCAGCGGCTCGCGGCCTCGCTCTTTCCGGTCGTCTACGCGGGCTTGCTGCTCGGCCTGCTGCGCGAGCTCGGCGACGGGCCGGCCGGCGCCCGCCGCGTGGCGCTCGTCGTGCTCACCTCGAAGGCGAGCGACATCGGCGGCTGGATCTTCGGCAAGACGATCGGCCGCCACAAGATGATCCCGTCGGTGTCGCCGGGCAAAACGTGGGAGGGGACCGCCGGCGGCATCGCGTTCTCGGCCGGTGCGGCGGTTGGTCTCGCCGCCCTGCTCGGGCCGTTCCCGGAGCTCTTCGGCGGCGCGGCGTCGGCGGCCGCCTTCGGCGTGCTGCTCGGCGCCGCCTCGATCGTCGCGGGGCTGACCAACAGCGCGCTCAAGCGGCGGTGCGGGGTCAAGGACTCCTCGACGTTCATCCCCGGCATCGGCGGCGTGCTCGACGTCGTCGACTCGCTGCTGCTCGCCGCGCCGGCGGCGTGGGCGTGGCTGCTGCTGCGAGGTTGCCTATGAGCTCGGGAGGCCGGCGGTGACGCGCTGCAAGGTTGTCGTCAACCCGGCGGCGGGCAAGGGCGGCGCCGGCCGGCAAGTCGACCGGCTCACCGGGCTGCTGCGCGAGCGCGGCCTCGACTTCTCGCTCGAGCTCACCACCGGCCCGTGGCACGCGGCGGAGATCGCCAGGGCGGCCGCGCTCGACGGGTTCGACACGGTCGCGGCCGCGGGCGGCGACGGCACCGGCAACGAGGTGATCAACGGGTTGGTGGCGGCGCAGGCCGAGATGGCAACATCGCCCGCCTTCGCGGTGCTGCCGATCGGCCGGGGCAACGACCTCGCCTTCGGGATGGGCATCCCTGCGGACCTCGCGGCGGCGGTCGCCGCGCTCGCCGGCGGGTGCACCCGGCCGTTCGACGTGGGCCGGGTGCGCGGCGGCGACTACGCGCAGGGGCGCTTCTTCGGCAACGGCGTCGGCGTCGGCTTCGACACCCTGGTCGGCCTCGAGGCGGCGCGCATGAAGCGGATGTCGGGCGCCGCGGCGTACGCCTGCGCGGCGGTCAAGCTGCTGGCGATCTACTCCGACGCACCGCTGGTGCGCCTGCGCTTCGACGGCCGCGAGATCGTCCGCCGGATGACGATGATCTCGCTAATGAACGGCCGGCGGATGGGCGGCGCCTTCCACATGGCGCCGGCGGCGTCTACCGACGACGGCCTGCTGGACGTGTGCGCCGCCGAGCGGACCGGCCGGGCGCGGATGATCGGCCTGTTCGTGCGCTACGTGCGCGGCACCCAGGCGCGGAGCCGGTTCGTCACCACCGCTCGCACCGAGCGGGCAGCCGTGGAGGCGCTCGAGGGCTCCCTCGCCGTGCACGCCGACGGCGAGACGATCTGCACGCACGGCTCGGCCATCGAGGTCGAGTGCCTCCCCCGCCGACTCAACGTCATCACCGCGGGTTGAGGCCGGTGCGCAAGGCTCCGAATCCCACCAACCGCTGCGCCTGCTCGTCGTACAGCCGCAGGCGAAGCGTGCGCAGGCTGCCGAGCAGCGTGATGCGGTCCACCTTCTGGAACAGCGGCTGCTCGCGGTAGCACTTCTCGAGGCGGTAGTTGGGGATGCGCGGGCTCAGGTGGTGGATGTGGTGGAAGCCGATGTTGCCGGAGAACCACTGGAGCACGCGGGGCAGTGCAAAGAGCGAGCTGCCCTTGAGTGCGACGTCGACGTAGTCGCGCTGGCCGCCGCGCTGCCAGTACACCTCCGCGAACTGGTGTTGCACGTAGAAGAGCCAGACGCCGGCCGCGCCGGAGATCAGGAGGATCGGCAGGTGCACCAGCACGACCGCCTTGAGGCCGATGGTGATGGCGAGCGCGGCGACGATCACGGTGAGCGCCAGGTTGGCGAGGTGCACCGACATGCGCTCGCGGGCGCCGCTGCCCGGCCGGGGTAGCCGCTGCTTGAGAAGGAACACGTACAGGGGGCCGACCCCGAACATCACCAGGGGATTGCGATACAAGCGGTATCCCACGCGCTGCCAGAACGACGCAGCCCGATACTCGCTCACGGTCATCGTCCAGACGTCGCCGCGCCCGCGCCGGTCGAGGTCGCCGGCGGTGGCGTGGTGGAGGGCGTGCTCGTGGCGCCACTCGTAGTACGGCGTCAGCGTGAGGACACCCGTGACGAAGCCGACCGAGTCGTTGGCCGCCTTCGACTTGAAGAACGAGCCGTGACCGCAGTCGTGGAAGATGATGAAGACGCGGACCAGGAAACCGGCCGCCAGGACATCGGTCGCGAGCGTCAGCCAGTACGAGACGGCGAGCAGCCGGTACGCGAGGTACCACAGCGCCATGAACGGCGCCAGGCTGTTGACGATCTGCCAAAGGCTGCGCCGCAGGTCGGGGTTCTGGTAGGCCGCTACGGCCTGCTTCCAGGTGCGCTTGGCGTCTCCGACGGGCGAGAAGTGGTGACTGGGCTCGGGCATGCTCACTCCTATAACGGAGAAGCGCGTCCCGGGCGATTCCTATTCCGGCGAC
The DNA here is from genome assembly GCA_963725705.1 of uncultured Acidobacteriota bacterium. GTDB lineage: Bacteria > Acidobacteriota > Thermoanaerobaculia > Thermoanaerobaculales > Thermoanaerobaculaceae > CAVRZJ01. The sequence continues at coordinate 338,296 of CAVRZJ010000011.1, forward strand.
CCGCGCCGCCGTCACCGCTGACGCAGGACGAGCCCCACTCGGCGCTATGCGCCTCGCAGGACAAGCCCCACTCGGCGCTATGCGCCTCGCAGGACAAGCCCCACTCGGCGCTATGCGCCTCGCAGGACAAGGAGGCGCGGCTCGGTCATCTCCTCGACGGCGAAACGGGCGCCCTCGCGGCCGATCCCCGACTCCTTGACGCCGCCGTACGGCATCGGATCGCTGCGCCACGACGGGACGTCGCCCTGGATGACGGCGCCGACCTCGAGCGCCGCGAAGGCTCGCTGAATAGAGTCGACGTCGTTGGTGAAGATCCCCGCCTGCAGACCGAAGCGCGAGTCGTTGACGGCCGCGAGCGCCTCGTCGAGGTCGCGGTAGGTCGCCAGCGCAGCGATCGGGCCGAACGCCTCCTCGGCCCACGCGGCGGCGCCGCGGGGCGCGCCCTCCAGCAGCGTCGGCCACACCAGCGAGCCCTCGCGCCGCCACGGCGTCAGCCGCTTCGCGCCGGCGGCCTCGGCGTCACGCACCCACGCCTCGATGCGGTCCGCGTCGCCGGCCGTAATCATCGGCCCGCAGACGACGTCCTCCCGCGCCGGGTCGCCGGTCGCACACGCCACGGCGGCGGCGACCAGCGCGTCCCGCAGCTCGCCGGCAATCGCCTGGTTGACGAGAATCCGCTGCACCGAGATGCACGACTGCCCGGCGAAGCCGAAAGCGGCGCCGGCGATTCGCCGGGCGACCGCGCCGAGGTCGCCGGCGTCCGGCTCGACGATCACCGCCGCGTTGCCGCCGAGCTCCAGCGCCACCCGGCGGTCCCACAGGGAGCGCTTGAGCTCCCAGCCGACGGCGGCCGAGCCGGTGAAGGTGACGAGCTTGACGCGCGGGTCGGCGAGCACCGCCGCGATCTGGGCGCCGCTGCACGGGACGACGGCGATCGCCCCGTCCGGGAGGCTGGCGGCGTGCAGGATCTCGGCGAGCAGCAGCGCCGCCGACGGGGTCTGCGACGCCGGCTTGAGCACGATCGGGCAGCCGGCCGCGACCGCCGGCGCCAGCTTGTGCGCCACCAGGTTGAGCGGGAAGTTGAACGGCGAGATACCGACCACGACGCCGAGCGGGAAGCGGCGGAGCAGCCCCATCCGCTTCTCGCCCGACGGAAAGCCGCCGAGGTCGAGCAGCTCGGCGTGCGGCGTGCGGGCGACGCGGGCCGCGTCTGCCAGCGTCTCGGCGCAGCGCTCCGCCTCGATGCGGGCGAGTGCCAGCGGCTTGCCGGCCTCCTCGACGATCACTCGGGCCAGCTCGTCGCGTCGCTGCAGCACCGCGCGGCTCGCCGCCTCGAGGGTGGCGGCGCGCCGGTGCGGCGCCATCGCCGCCATCGCCCCGCGCGCCCCATCTGCCGCGTCGAGCGCGGCCCGCAGCTCGCCATCGCCCGCGCGGGCGACGCGCGCCACCTCGCGATGGTCGTACGGCGAGTGAACCAGGAAGGCGCCGCTGCCGGCCTGCCACGTCCCACCGAGGAACACCCCGTGCTCCCGCATGATCCCCTGTACCTCCTGCTTCTGCGATCGTACCGCGGATCGGAGCGGGCGCCCTCCGCGACCGAAACCGGCTAAGATCTCCCTGCAGACTCGTGAACCTGGAAACCGGCTCCCGCATCGGTCCCTACCGGATCGTCGCTCGCCTTGGCGTCGGCGGGATGGGGGAGGTCTGGCGCGCGCACGATGAGCGGCTTGGCCGCGATGTTGCTATCAAGGTGCTGCCGGCCGACCTCGCCGCCGACTCCGAGCGGCTGGCGCGCTTCGAGCGCGAGGCGCAGGTGCTGGCATCGCTGAACCATCCGCGCATCGGCGCGATCTACGGGTTGGAGGACGTCGGCGGCTCAGCGGCGCTGGTGCTCGAACTGGTCGAGGGTCCGACGCTGTCCGACCTGATCGACAAGGGGCCGGTCTCGCAGGCGGACGCCTTGGCGATCGCCGCGCAGCTCGCCGACGCGCTCGCCGCCGCGCACGATCGCGGCATCGTCCACCGCGATCTCAAGCCCGCCAACGTCAAGGTGCGCAGCGATGGCGCCGTCAAGGTGCTCGACTTCGGCCTGGCGAGGGTGGCGGACGCGGGCGCCGGAGCCGCTGGCGGCGTGCCCGCCCAGGCGCCCACGGCCACGCACGCGGAGCTGACCCGGGCCGGGGTCATGATGGGTACACCCGCATACATGGCGCCGGAGCAGGTTCGGGGCGATCCGGTCGACCGGCGAGCGGACATCTGGGCGTTCGGCGTCGTCCTCTTCGAGATGCTCACCGCACGGCGCCCGTTTTCGGGCCCGACGACCGGCGACACCCTCGCGCGGGTGCTGACGGCCGATCCTGACTGGAGCGCTCTCTCGCCGGAGACACCCCCTGCGGTGCTCCGCTTGCTTCGCCGGTGTCTTGAGAGAGAGCCTGGCCGCCGTCTCCAGGACGTCAGGGACGCCCGACTCGAGATCGAGGACGCCATCGCCGGTCGTGATGAGACGAGTGCGGTGGCGGCCGCGATCGCCCCGGCGCCGCCACGCTCAGCCCGCCGTGAGAGGGTCGCCTGGCTGCTGCTCGCCGCAGGGCTCGCCGCGGCGGGCCTCCTTGCCGGACGCCATCTCCCGAGGGCGGCGCCGGTCGCGCCGACGATCCGCTTCCTCGTGCCGCAACCCGAAAACGCCACCCTCTACCAGTTCCCGGGGCCGGTGGCCATTTCCCCGGACGGCCGCCGCCTCGCGTTCTTCGCGCTCACCGAAGGACGGTACCAGCTCTTCCAGCGCGGTCTTGACGAGCTGGGCTCTCATCCGCTCGCCGGTACGCAGTACGGGTCGTTCGCCTCCTGGTCACCCGATAGCCGGTCGATCGCGTACGTCGGCGGCGGACGGCTCTGGCGCGTCGACATCGCAGGGGGAGCACCTCGCGAGATCTGCCCGGCGCCGGGACCCGTGATGGTGGCCTGGGGCGATGAGATGCTCCTCGGAGGTATCGGCACCGGCCTCTCCCGTGTCCCGGTCACGGGCGGAGCGCCGGTTGCCGTCACCCGCCTGGACCCGTCGCGCGGGGAGGTGGGTCACATGTGGCCTACCTTTCTCCCCGACAGTCGCCACTTCCTGTTTGTCTCGGCAAGCACCGTGCCGGGACAATCGGCGATCTTCGCGGGAGAGCTCGGGTCCGACCGGGTCGAGCGCGTTGTGGACGCGAGTTCGAACGTCGCCTACGCGCCGTCCGGACATCTCCTGTTCGCACGGGAGGGGAAGATCTTCGCGCAGCCGTTCGACAGCGAGCGTATGCGGGTACACGGCGATGCTTTCCCCGTGGTCGACGACGTGTGGGAGTTCCCAGGGTTCTGGGCGGCGCTTTTCTCGATCTCGCGTGACGGTACCCTGGCATACGCCACCGCCGGGGACCTCCGCACGAACCTCGTCTGGTTCGACCGCCGCGGGCAGCGGATGGGCACGCTCGCCTCTACGGGCGCGCACGTGCACGTGGACCTGGCGCCGGACGGATCCGAAGTGGCCTTCGAGCTGCTCGACCCGGCGACCGGCACCGGACATGTCTGGGTGCACGACCTGAAACGCGACGTCACGTCGCGCCTGACCGCGCACTCGGACTGGGAGCTCGGCCCCACCTGGTCGCCCGACGGCCGCCAGATCGTCTTCGCCTCAGTGAGTGAGGGCCTCATGAGGCTGGTGCGAAAGGCGGTCAGCTCGACCGGCGACGGCGAGGCGCTGACGTCGCCCGCCAACGACCTGGTGATCCCGGACGCCTGGGGAAACGGAGGACGGGTCGTCGTCTTCGAGCGAGAATCGATACAGGCCAACTGGGACCTCTTCGCCCTGCCGCTCGACGGCGCGAGAGTGGCGCAGCCGCTCGTCGTGAGCCCGGCCAGCAAGGTGGGCGCCCAGATCTCGCCCGATGGTCGTTGGCTCCTCTATACGTCCGACGAGTCCGGTCGTCAGGAGGTCTACCTGCGGCCGTTTCCATCCGGCTCGGGGCAGTGGCAGATCTCCTCTGTGGGCGGCTCGCAGCCGCGCTGGCGCGGCGACGGGAAGGAGATGTTCTACCTCTCGGCGGATTCGAAGGTCATGGCGGTTGGAATGTCGCTCTCGACCACGGTGGAGGCCTCGGCGCCCGTTCCTCTGTTCGCCGTGCGCCCGGTCCGGTACTTCAATCGCTTCGACTACGACGTCAGCGCGGACGGCCAGCGGTTCCTCGTGAACACCCGGGTCGAGGGTGCTGCCGATCCGCGGATCACCGTGGTGGTGAACTGGAACCCGAGCCTGCCGGCAACGGCGCCCTGAGCGCGACGGCAGGCCCGGGAATCTGGCGGGCCAAGGCCCGGATCGCCACGCCAGCCACGCCCTGTGGTCGTGGCTGCCTCGCGACGACACAGGGCGAGGCGGCGTCTGTGCCGCGGTGAGCCGGGGGGTGAGGTCGGGGCGGCGGAGGCCGGGCGGGTGGCCGCCGGCCCCCCCGAAAAGAATGGTTCATCCGGGAAAAGCGGGATAGAGAGGGCAACGGGCGCCCTTACCATCACGAGGTCGACCAAGACTTCGAGGTGGAGGAGGCCCGTTGCCCAAGCGAGAGTGTATTGAGGAGTTGGGAGGGTGGGAAGGGTACGGCGTTGGCACGTGTGGCCGGGTGGCTGGTCGAGGCGGGAGTCCAGAGGTGTGGATCGAGCTGCTACCGGAGCCGGACCGGCAGAAGACGTGCAGTGGGTGCGGCGCGGTCGTGGCAAGCGTCCATGACGTCAGCGAGCGCTGGGTACGGGATCTCCCAGTCTTCGGCATGCCGACGCGTCTGCTCGTTCATCGCTGTCGGCTCGAGTGCCCGCGATGCGGTCCAAAGCTCGAGGAGGTTGCGTGGCTTGGCCGCTATGCGCGAGTGACCCGGCGGCTTGCGGAGAGCGTCGCGATGCTTTGCCGGGTCTTGCCGATCAAACACGTTGCGCAGTTCTTTGCCTTGGGGTGGGACACGGTGAAGGCCATTGATCGTGCTTATCTGGAGGCGACACTCGGGCCGGTAGACCTGACTGGCGTCCGCATGATCATCATGGATGAGTTTGCGATCCACAAAGGCCACCGCTACGCAACCGTCGTTGTCGAACCGACACGCAAGCGCGTGCTGTGGGTTGGACGGGGTCGATCACGCCTTGAGGTGCGACCGTTCTTCTCGCTCCTCGGCCCGGATGGCTGCCACTCTCTGAAGGCGGTTGGCATGGACATGAACGCCTCGTACGAGCTCGAGGTGCGGAAGCACTGCCCGCAGGCAGCGATCGTCTACGACCTCTTCCACGTGGTCGCCAAGTACAGCCGCGAGGTGATTGACCGTGTCCGAGTCGACGAGGCCAATCGCCTCCGCCAGTCACGCCATCAGCGGCGGGTCGTCAAGGGCGCGCGCTGGCTGTTGCTGCGCAACGCTGACCGACTCACTGAAGCGGACCAGGTGCAGCTTCATGAACTTCTTGCCGCCAATCAGGCCCTCTTCGCTGTCTATGTTCTCAAGGACGACCTCAAGCGACTGTGGCGGTATCGCCACTCGGGATATGCCCGACGCTTCTGGGAAGGTTGGTACCAACGCGCTATGGCAAGCTCCGTCGATGCCCTGCAGACCTTCGCCAAGAGGCTCCAACCCTACCTCGACGGCATCATCTCTCACTGCCGATGGCCCCTGAGTACAGCCCTCCTCGAGGGTATCAACAACCGCATCAAGGTCATCAAGCGCATGGCCTACGGCTTCCGAGACGAAACTTACTTCTTCCTCAAAATCCGAGCCGCCTTCCCCGGAATCCCCGGATGAACCAAAAGAATGGGGCCGCCTTCCCCCCAGTCAGCGGCCCCAACCGAGGCAGAACCTCGGTGGAGGTTGCCCTCCGCTCGCGGAAACCGGCGGCCCCGGCCGAGTTATTCCCGGCCGGGGTCCGGAGTGCTGCGGAGGGGCCATCAGAAGCTGAGCTGGAGCGTGAGCTGGGTGCGCTTGTCCTTCGGCTTGCCCGCCTGGTCGTACCTGACCTCGTCGTAGTCGAGCAGCAGTAGATTGTTGCTGTTGAACTTGTACGCGACGCCGAGAATGCCCCGCTGGTTTTTGTCGTTTGCCGCGTCGCTGTCAGGGTCGAACTCGTCGTAGCGGCCGATCACGCTCCACGTCGGCGTGAACCGGCCCTCGACGTATCCGGACCACCCTTTGCGCGGGAGCGCCTTGCCGGCCGCGCCGACCGCCTTGCCGCCCTGGTCGCCCTTGCCGTCGACGTACTGGCCGGTGACCACGAAGTGCTCGGACTCGAAGCTGAGCAGCCCGGTGCTCGACGTCCAGTCCGGCTCGGCGGCGGTGTTCCCCTTGCCGTTGATCCCGAAGTAGGTGACCTGGAACCCCGGCAGGACGTCGGGCAGCGGCCGGACGGTGACGCGGCCCTCGATCGTCTTGTTGGTGTTGGCCTCGGTAGCGTGGTAGCCGGCGCCGTCGTAGACGCCGATCTGGAACGAGCCCCAGCGGCCGGCGTAGGCCTTGTTGACCTTCTTCGTGTAGTCGTCGGGCAGGTCGGCGCCGAGGTTGCCGCCCCACATCACGCCGACGTCCGCCGAGTTGAACAGGCCGTTGCGTTCCATGAACATCGTGTCCTGCAGGCGGAACAGGTTGATGTGCTCCTCGAAGTCGAGCCACGGCATGTGGGCGAGACCGAACTCGACGTAGTTCTTGTTGAGCAGCGAGGCGGTGCCGAGGTCGAACTTGCCGTACAGGTACTTCAGGCGGACCTTCCAATCGCCGGTCGAGTCCTGGGTGACGTCGGGGGTGATGCGCGCCGACAGGTACGGGAGGATCTTCGCCTCGACGTTGAGGTAGCCGCGCTTGAGGACGGTCTTCGCGTAGTCCTTGCCGCCCGAGGCGCCGTCCTGGAAGGAGATGTACGCCAGGCCGCCCACCTTGACCTGCGGGAAGGCCACCGGCGTCGGCGCCGGCTTCGGCGTCGGCCGGTCGTAGGCCGGCAGGTTGTGGCGGAAGAGGTAGAGATCGATGGCGGTCTCGTTCTCGCCGATCAGCGTCTCGCCGTTGGGACCGCGGCCGATCAGGGTGATCGAGGTGCCCATGTCACCGCTGGCCTGCCAACTCTTGAACCGCTCCGGGGTGTTGAAGGCGTAAATGCGGCCGTCCTTCTCGGCCTCCTGGAAGTACAGTCCGGTGACCTGGGCGCTCGCCACCGCGGTGCTCGCGATCACGACAGCCACGGCCAGCCACTTCGCGAGGCGGCTTGCGACCGCCCGGTGCGGGTTCCTGCCTGTGCTTCTCTCGACGATGAGCATGTCAGCTCCTCCTTCACGTTGTCGGTGGCACGCAAGCGGATGCCGTGCCGGACGTGAATCTAGAGGTCACCTGTGAAGAGCCCGTGAAGCGCCGGCCGGTTCCGCCTGGTCATCGGCTGCGGCCCCGGGTCACACCGGCGAGGAAGGCGTCGATCGCCGCGCTGGCCTCGTCGGCGGAGCGGTACGAGACGACCTCGATCCCCGGGAGACCGAGCAGCAGACGCGAGACCGGGACGCCCTCGCGGCGGAGCAGCAGCACCGGCAGGCGGCGGTCGAGCGCCGCCATCACCTCGACGCCGACGCCGTGCGAGGGCGTGGACACCTCGGCGACAACGGCATCGCAGCCGGCGATCCAGTCCAGGTCGCGGCGCGCCAGCTCTGCGTCGGTGAGTGCCTTGTCGCGCTGTTTCCCGTCCGCGGCGGCGATGTGCCGGGTCGGCACCTCGTGGCCGCCGCCCTCGAGGTGCGCGAGGATGCGGCCGAGAACCTCGAGGTCGCGAGCGGGATTCGTCATGGCAGCGGCGAGATAGACGCGCATGCGGGGAGTGTACGGGAACCTCGCGCGTGGCGCCGGGCGCAGCTACACTCCTGCCGTGACGCGAGCTCCGCTGGTCGTGGCGATCGACGGCCCCGCCGGCGCCGGCAAGTCGGCGGCGGCGCGGGAGCTGGCGCTGCGGCTGTCGCTGCCGTACCTCGACACCGGCGCGATGTACCGGGCGGTGGGCCTGCTCGCCTGGCGGGCGGGGCTGCCGTACCCCTTCTCGGCCGGCGACCAGGCTCGCGTCGAGGGGTTTGCCCGCGCGCTCGACATCGCGTTCGCCGGCGACCCGCGCGCGCAGCGTGTGGTGCTCGCCGGCGAGGATGTGACCGACGCGCTGCGCTCGCCCGAGGTATCGCAGCTCGCGTCGCAGGTCTCTGCGCTCTCCGCGGTGCGCCGCGAGCTGGTCCGGCGCCAGCGGGAACTCGCGGCAAGGACGGGCGGCGTCGTCGAGGGCCGGGACATCGGCACCGTGGTATTTCCACATGCACGCTTCAAGTTCTTCGTCACCGCGTCTCCCGAGGTGCGGGCGCAGCGGCGGTTCGACGAGCTATGCCGGCGTGGCGTCGCGGCGACGTGGGAGAGCGTCGTGGCCGAGCAGCGGGAGCGCGACCTGCGCGATGGCTCGCGGGCCGACTCGCCGATGGTGCCGGCCGCCGACGCCGTGATCGTCGACACCAGCGCAATGACGCTGGACCAGGTGGTGGCGACGCTGCTCGCCGGCATCTCAGGCGACCTTGACAGGTCGCGCGGCCGGTCGCTATAGTCAAAGGTCCGTGGCCGCACAGCTAAGTGCTCTGTTTTTCGCATCTTGAGGAGGTCCGGTGGCAAAGAACCCGAAGGATGACCTGCAACCCGCACCGACTGCCACGACGGCGACGCCGGTGCAACCGAAGGTCCGTGTCGACTGGGCCGAGATGGTGCAGTCCGGCGTCGCCACTCTCGCAAAGGACTGGTGGGAGCCAGAGCACGCGCCCAACGGCGAGTGGTTCGTCTGGGGCGGCGCCGCCGCCGAGGTGAACCTGCCGCCGCTCCCGCGCGGCACCCGCCTCGAGCTCGACCTGATGCCGCACCGCGGCCAGGCGCCGCTGGACATCGTCCTCAACGGCAAGAAGGTGCGCCAGCTCGAGGGCAACACGCCGCGGCAGCGCTACTGGGTGGGCGAGGAGGCCGTCGCGGCGGACGGCAGGAATCGACTGGTGTTCGCGCGGGTGCAGGGGTACGTGCCCTCGGACCGCGACCTGCGGCCGCTCGCAGTACAGTTGTTCGGAGTGCGCGCCGTCGGGCAAGGCGTGACCTGGGCGGGTCTGGTAGCCGCCGAGGAGGAGCGGGCCCGCTCGTTGGTCAAGGCAACCGGCGTCCTCGACCCCGAAGAGTTCCCCGAGGGTCGCGGCGTATGGACGAAGCCCGAGGCCAGATTGTCCCTCCCCGCCGGCCCAGGCAAGCTGACGATCACCATGTGGGCGCCGCGCCCCAAACCGCCGGTGCTCGAGGTTTCGGTGCGCGGCGCCAAGGTCGCCGGCCCGCTCGAGGTCGGGAACGACCCGATCCAGGTGGAGATTCCGGTGACCGCGACGCAGGTGGCTAAAGGCGGCGTCGAGCTCGACCTCAAGGCGACTCCGTTCTGTCCCGCCAAGGAAGGCATCTCGAGCGACGCTCGTGAGCTCGGCGTGGTGCTCGCCCACGTCCGCTTCGTGCCTTCAAAGTCTTGAGACTTTGCGCCTGGCAAGACCGTTGGCTTGAAGCTCCGTAAGAGAGACTCCGTCTCACTATCGGCGCCGGCGCCTGCGTTTCTAAGTCCGAGAGCGGCTTTTGCCCTTCTATCTACTAGCTTTCTCTGGGGTGGCCGTAGGCTGTCCCCGGGAAAGCTACTTGACAGAAAAAGCACGTCCCTCGTATAGTTTCTCGCTTGTGAAACAAGCAGTTAGATGTCCGCGTGTGGGGGCATCGTCAGGGAGGCCCGGTGGTCAACAGTCAGGACAACAACCAACAGAACGCGCCCAGAGAAGGGGAGGGAGACCAGAAGCTCACCCGCAACAACCTCCGCGAGCTGGTCGAGGAATCGTTCCAGCACCTGCGCGAGGGAGACGTAGTGCGGGGCACGGTGGTCTCGATCACCGAGAACGACGTGGTGGTCGACATCGGGTTCAAGTCCGAGGGGATGATCCCGAAGTCCGAGTTCACCGACCGCCAGGGGCGCGTCACTGCGAAGCCGGGCGATGAGGTTGACGTGCTCGTCGAGCGCTTCGACGAGAACATTGGCGAGATCAGGCTCTCCCGCGAGCGGGCACAGAAGATCCGCGTCTGGGAGGTGCTGGAGGCCGCGTACCGCGACGGGTCGCTCGTCCGCGGGCGTGTGCTCGAGCGGGTCAAGGGCGGGTTGACCGTCGACATCGGCGTGCGGGCGTTCCTGCCCGGATCGTTGGTCGACATGCGCCCGACCCGGCGGCTCGAGGACTACATCGGCGAGGAGGTCGAGGGCAAGATCATCAACTTCGACCGCCGCCGCGCGAACGTCGTGCTGTCGCGCAAGGCGGTGCTCGAGGCGCAACTGTCGACCCAGAAGGACGAGACCCTCGGCACGCTCGAGGAGGGCACGATCGTCACCGGCCGGGTGAAGAACATCACCGACTACGGAGTGTTCATCGACCTCGGTGGGATCGACGGGCTGCTGCACGTGACCGACATCTCGTGGGGACGCGTGGGCCACCCCTCCGAGTACTTCAAGGTCGCCGACGAGGTCAAGGTCGTCGTCCTGCGCATCGACAAGGAGAAGGAGCGCGTCTCCCTCGGCTACCGCCAGCGCTTCGAGGACCCGTGGACGCACGTCGAGGCCCGCTACCCGGTGGGCAAGAAGATCACCGGCAAGGTCACCAACGTGGTCGACTACGGCGCCTTCGTCGAGCTCGAGGAGGGCGTCGAGGGGCTGATCCACGTTTCCGAGATGTCGTGGACCAAGAAGATCAAGAACCCCAAGAGCTTCCTCCAGAGCAGCAAGGAGGTCGAGGTCGTCATCACCGAGGTCGACGTCGAGAAGCGGCGCCTCTCGCTGTCGCTCCGTCAGGCCGAGCCCAACCCGTGGGAAGAGTTCGCCACCCGCTATCGCGTCGGCACCAAGGTCAAGGGCACGGTCCGCAACCTCACCGACTTCGGCGCCTTCGTCGAGCTCGAACCGGGTGTCGACGGCCTGATCCACGTCTCGGACATGGCGTGGTCGCGGCGCATCGCGCATCCGTCGGAAGTCGTGCAGAAGGGGCAGGAAGTCGAGGCGATGATCATCGCCATGGACGTCGCGAACCAGCGTATCTCACTTTCCTTGAAGGAGCTGCTGCCGAGCGAGTGGGACCAGTTCGCCACCGTGCACCAGGTCGGGGACGAGGTCAACGGTTTCGTCACGAACATCACCGACTTCGGGCTGTTCATCGAGCTGGCCCCTGGAGTGGAAGGCCTGTGTCACGTCTCCGAGGTGGAACGGCACGGCACACAGCCACTCTCGGGAGGTTTCAACCGCGGGCAGGAGGTGCGCTGTCGCCTGATCCGCGTCGACTGGAACGAGAAGCGTATCGGCCTCTCGCTACGGGGTATCCCGCAGCCGGAGCAGACGGCGACGGTTGAGCCGGAGCCCGAGCTCGAGGCCGAGGAGATCGCCCCGGAGGCAGTTCCCGAGCAGATCGAAACCGGCGAGGCGGGTGAAGAGGGCGGCGGGCGCGAGGGAGACGAGGAGTAGGGCTTGCCGGTTTTCGCGGTAGTGCGGTGGTGGTGGAGAAGGAGAGCGTGCTATGACAAAGGCAGACATCGTGAGAACTTTGGCCGAAGAGGTTGGACTGACGCGCCGTGAGGCCGCACAGACGCTTGCGATCGTGCTCGACGGCGTCGTCGAGGCGATCGGTGGCGGCGAGAAGGTCGAGCTTCGCGGGTTCGGCTCGTTCCGCACCCGCCAGCGCCAGGCTCGTCAGGGGCGCAACCCGCGCACCGGCGCGCGGGTGAGCGTGCCGCAGAAGGTAGTGCCGTACTTCAAGCCCGGCAAGCAGCTCCGCGAGGTGCTCGGGGGGTGAGCGGGGGCGGAGTGCAGCACGTCTTCGCACCCTGGCGGTTCGGATACGTGTCCAACGTCGAGCGCACTCATGAATGCATCTTCTGCGCCGCCGCGATCGGCGCGGAGGATACGCTCACGGTGCTGAACGGCGAGCACGTTTTCGTGCTCCTGAACCGATTCCCGTACACGTCCGGGCACGCCATGGTGGCACCGTACGCCCACGTCCCGGAGATCGACGCCCTCCCGGCTTCGGTGCTCACCGAGATGATGGGCATGGCCCAGCGCGTGGTGACCGCCCTGCGGGGCATCTACGGCCCGCACGGGTTCAACCTCGGGCTCAACCTCGGTGAGGCGGCCGGAGCGGGGATCGCCGATCACCTCCACCTGCACATCGTGCCGCGCTGGCGGGGCGACACCAGCTTCGTGACGGTGAGCGGCGGCATCCGGGTGATCCCCGAGGACCTTGGGGAGACGTACCGCAAGCTGCGGGCGGCGCTGGAGGCACAGGGTGATGGTTAAGGGCGGCGAGGTCCACACCCCGGCGGCGCAGCGGCTCCCGCTCTGGGCGCTGATGATCGCGGCGTGGCTGGTCCCGGGCCTCGGGCACCTGCTGCTCGGCCGCCGGCAGCGCGCGGGCGTCTTCGCGGCGGTCATCCTCGTCGCCTTCGTGGCCGGCATCGTCCTCGACGGCGAGCTGATCCTGCCGCGCGCCGGCGATCCGCTGTCGTATCTGGCGACAATCGCCAGCCTGGGCTCCGGGGCGTTGTTCTTCGTCGCCAAGCTGGCAGGCCTCGGCGCCGGGGTGGTCACCGCCGCCGCGTACGAGTTCGGCAACACCTTCCTACTCACCGCGGGGATGATGAACTTGCTGCTCGTCCTCGACACGCACGACATCGCGGTCGGGAAGAAGGACTGGTAGTGCTGGACCATCTGTCGCTGATGCTGCTGGACGCGCTGTTGATCGCCGTGTTCTTCGCGTTTCTCTGGAAGCGCGACCGGACGGCGCGGTGGCGGTATTTCTGGAAGGTGTTCCTCGCCTTGAGCCTCGGGGCGATCGCCCTGGGCTGGCTGATGTACCCCTTCCCCCGCTCGTGAGAGCCGGGTGCCTCGCGTGGACACGCGCCGGAACCTGACCCTCGCCGCGACGGCGCTGCTGTCGGTCGCCATCCTCGTCGCCGGTACGCGGCCGCAAGTGCCCGACACGCTGCGTCGTGTGCCGGACTGGGCCGCGCACTCCGCGACGTACGCCGTCGTCGCCTTCCTGGCCTCGCGCTCGGCGACCCTGCTCGCCGTCACCCCGGCCGCACCCTGGGCCGCCGCCTATGCGATCGCACACGGGTGCCTCCTCGAGCTGATGCAGATGCTGGTGCCGACCCGCACCGCCGAGCTCCGCGACGTGGCCGCCGACGCGATCGGCGCCGCCATCGGCGTCGCCGTCGCCGCCGCCCGGAAACCGCGATGAAGATGCTCCTGGTCGCCGGCGAGGCGAGCGGCGATCTCCACGCCGCCAACCTCCTCCTGGCGCTGCGGCGGCTCGACCCGGCGATCGAGGCGCACGGGGTGGGCGGCGAGCGCCTGCGCGCTGCCGGCCTCGAGTGTATCGCCAACAGCGAGGAGCTCTCGGTGATGGGCCTGGCCGAGGTGCTCAGCGAGCTGCCGCGCCTGTTGGCGCTCTCGCGGCGGGTGCGGCGCGCCGCCGTCGCGTTGCGCCCCGACGTCGCGGTTCTCGTCGACTCGCCCGACTTCAACCTGCCGCTGGCCCGGGCACTGCGCCGCGCCGGCATCCCGGCGCTCGTTTACGTATCGCCGCAGTTGTGGGCGTGGCGCGCGGGACGGGTGCGCCGCATCCGCCGTGACGTGCGCCGGGTGCTGTGCATCCTGCCGTTCGAGGTGGCGTTCTACGAGCGCCACGGCGTCGCCGCCGAGTACGTCGGCCACCCGCTGATCGACGAGCTGGCGCCGGTGCTGGCCGCGCCGCCGCCGCCGGACCCGCTGTCGATCGCCATCCTTCCTGGCTCGCGCTGGCATGAGGTCGACGCGCTGCTCCCGGCGATGCTCGCCGCCGGCGCCGCCCTGACCGCCGCCCGCCCCGGCCTGCGCGTTCGCCTGATCGTCGCGCCTGGGCTCGCCCTCGACCGGCTGACGGCGCGGCTCGGCGAGCACGCTGGTGCCGTCGAGCTGGTCACCGCCGACCGCCACCGGCAGCTCGCGTCGTGCGCGGCGGCGATGGTGGCGTCGGGCACCGCGACGCTCGAGTGCGCCCTGCTCGGCGTGCCGATGGTCGTCGGCTACCGCCTCCACCCGCTCACCTACCAACTGGCGCGCCGCCTGGTCACGGTGCCGTTCGTCAGCCTGGTGAATCTGACCGCGGGGGAGCAGGTCGTGCCCGAGCTGGTGCAGCACGCGTTCACCGCCGATGCCCTCGGCCGCGAGGTGGGCCGGCTGCTCGGCCCCGATGGCGGGCCCGTGCGCGCGCGCCTTCGCGAGGTGCGCCGCCGCCTCGGCGAGCCAGGCGCCAGCGAGCGCGCCGCGCGCGCGGTCATCAAGGCGGTGTCCGCCGGCCGCTCTTGAAGTCGCCCAGTGCGCACACAGGTGCTGAACTTGGAGGAGGGGGCGGGCGCCGCTGGCGCGGCGCTACGGGCGTGAGCGGCACTCCGGCTGGGAGCTCCGCTCCCGCCGGGCGTGCCGCTCACGCCCTTGCTGCACTGCGTGCAGCCCGCCCCTCGCCAATTTGGGACTCCCTCCTCTTCCCACGCAGCGCTGCCGGCAGCGGACCATCTGCGGCGTCGCGCAGCGCCGGCCTCGCTCCTCGCGTACAGCAAGTACGCGTCGTCGCGGGCCGGCTTGCGCTCCTTGCATCTGGCCCACTGGCGGCAGCGCCGCGCTCCGCTCCGCGCAGTGCGCAAGGAGAAAAGAAAGACAAGAATGCTTGCGCGCCTGAGCGCGACGGTATGCCCACCAAGCCACTCCGCACCGCTCCCTGAGCGGTGCGCGCGTGCCACTTCCGACGTTTTGCTCACCATGCGTAGCGCACGCGCCGCCCCGGCTGGAGGTCGAAGCGGAATCGCTGAGTTGTTCGCTTGCAAAATGTCGGAGGTGGCAACGACGAACACCAAGGTTCCACGCCCTCCAGGCCACTCGTCGCTGAGCGGCGCGCGCGTGCCACTTCCGACGTTTTGCTCACGATGCGGACCGCACGCGCCGCCCCGACTGGAGATCGAAGCGGAATCGCAGAGTTGTTCGCTTTCAAAATGTCGGAGGTGGCAACGATGACCTCCAAGGTTCCGAGCGCCTCCAAGCCACTCAGGGCCACTCCGCGCCGCTCCCTGAGCGGTGCGCGCGTGCCACTTCCGACGTTTTGCTCGCGATGCGGCATGCAAGTGCCGCCCCGACTGGAGGTCGGACGGCCTCCAAGGTTCCGAGCACCTCCAAGCCACTCGAGGCCGTCTCTACTTGCTCGGTGCAGGCGAGTACGCGATGTCCGAGATCACGACCCCGAGCCTCCGCGTGTCGCGGCCGCCGGGGAGGAACGGCACGCTGCGCAGCTCGAGCTCCACCAGGTCGTCGGCGGGCGTCGATGCCGGTAGATCGATCGCGACGGCGGTCGGCGTGTTGGCGAGTTCCAGCGGTCCGGCGAGGCGGCGGCCGCGCGACCACACCTCGAGGCGCGGGGATAACGACCGGGGCGCCCAGGCGGTGAGCGTCACGCGGCCAGGGCCGGCGGGCAGGCGCAGCGTCACCGACGGCCTCGTCCAGGCCCCGCGAGCGCCGCTGAACGTCTCTTCCGAGTAGGTCCCGGCCGAGTCCATCGCGAACACCCAGCCGCGCGTGCGCTCGTCCAGGCTCCCGTTCCACGTGACCCCCGCCCAACCGGGCACCGGCGCGAAGTCGATGTCGCCGAGGACGACGCCGAGCGGCCCGCTCTCGGATGCCGTCGCACGCTCGGGCACGTACGGCGCGGACCGGAGCTCGACGTCCATGCGGGCACCGGTGGCTTCGTCGCCGATGAGCAACTGGATCGGCGACGGCTTCGCGGCGACTTCCAGCGGGCCGGCGAACCGCTGGCCGCCGATCCACACCTCCAGTTGCGCCGGCGTCGGTCGCGGCGACCAGGCGAGGAGTCGGAGCATGCCGGCACTCGCCGGGGCGTAGAGGTGAGCCGACGCCGCGGTCCAGGTGCCGACGCCCGCGGGGAGGTGCTCGCTGGGACGCGTCCCGGCGATCTCGACGGCGGCGGACGGCGTCCCGTCGGCGCTCTCGAGGGCGATGCCGAGTCGGTAGCGCTCCGTCGGGGTGACCACGGAGCCGCTCCAGCCATACGGTCCGCCGGCGAGGCGCAGTCCGGAGAGCCGAAGTGCCTGCAGGCGGCCGCTCGGGCCGATCGGGTACGCCTCCTCACGCGAGAACGCGAGCTCGTTGGTGCGGCCCGGCACCAGCAGGCCGGGGTCGAGCCAGATGGTGCGGCGACCCAGCGTGCCGGAGACGACGACGCGGCTGGTGCCGTTCACCTGCAGCTCGAGCGATGCCGGGCCGTGCGTCGGCTCGACATCGATCGCCACGCTCACGGATGCCGGCAGCGGTGGCAGCAGCAGCCGCGCCTGGGTGCCTCCCCAGGCGAACTGGATCTGCTTCTCGTCGCGCGCGACGTTCTGCCACCCAGCCACGGGCAGCGGCGGGTTCTCGAGCACCGCCGCGTGCTCGAAGCGCCGCTGGCTGAGCGCGTCGAGCTCGACCGACTCCCCCGAGAACCGCCAGACCCGGCCGTCGATCGGCGGCAGGTAGCGCTGCTCCTTGTCGGTCACGAGGAGGTAGCGCCCGGTCGGCAACGTCTTGAGGATGGTCGGGGTCGGCGCCAGGTGGGTCTTGATCGTCCACGGCCGACCGTGGCTCGCGTCCACCTCCTGCAAGTAGGCGGTGAAGGGGGCGAGCCCGGGCTCGACGAGCAGCTCGTAGCCGTCGCGGTCGGCCGCCCGCGCGGCGAAGCGCAGCGCCGCCCACGCCGGCATCTCGGCGACGTGCTGCTCGACGATTGCCGGGTACGTGCGGACGGCGAGGAAGACGCCGAGCGCCGCCAGGCCGCCGGCGGCCGTAGCGGCCGGGGCTATCGCCGCGGCGGCAGCCGCGACCAGCGGTGCGGCGGCGAGCTGGAACGGCACCGCGTAGCGCGGGTAGGTGCGATCCTGCAGCCAGGTGAGCTGCGCGATGCCGACGAGCACCACCGCCGCCCAGGCGGCAGCGAACCGGAGGCCGCGCCGCCGCGTCCAGACGACGAGGCCGAGCACGGAGAGGACGACGATCGTGGTCGCCGCCCAGACCCCGCCGGCGCCGGTGACGATCCCGAGCCCCGGGTATCCGGCGACGTTCTCGGCGAGCCCGCGCGCGTGGCGGGTGGCGTGGTCGGCGAACGCGTCGACGAAGCTGCCCCAACTCCCCTGGATGACCACCATGGCGGCCGTCGCGACGAGGGTCGCTCCGGCGCCGATGGCGATGCCCGGCAGCAGCCGGCGGCGCTCCCGCACGGTGAGGGCGCCGGCGAGCCACAGCAGGCCCAGCGAGGGCACGATGATCGGCCTGATCAGGAACGACGCGGTGACGAGGGCGCTGAACGCCGTCGCGCGCCGCCCGTCGAGGCCGTCGACCAGCAGCGCGGCGGCCCAGATCGCGAAGAAGGCGGAGGGCGTCTCCGAGAACCCCCGCGGCGCGTGCAGCCAGACGCCGGGGAGCATGAGGAATACCATCGCTGCCGTCGTTGCGACGACCGGCGGCGCGGCGCGGCGGGCGAGGGCGGCGAGCGGCCACAGCGTCAGCACCGACATGGCTGCCGAGAGGAGCTGCAGGCCGGCCAGCGGCTCGGAGACGAACGGCTGCACCAGCCACCCGAGGGCGAGCCACAGCGGAAACCCTGGCGGATGCGGGAAGTGGGCGCGGATGTCGAAGTGGAGGATCCCGCGGGCGAACAGCGTCTCGTCCCACTCCCACGGCCCCGAGGCGAGGAACGCGAAGCGCGTCCACAGGAGGACGAGGATCGTCGCCGCGGTCACCGCCAGGTCCAGGCGGCCGTTCGCCAGCCCCCAGAGCCGAAGCGTCCAGATCGTGGCCGGCCGGGCGGAACGGCTCGGGAGGTCGTGGCTGGGTGCGGGTGAGCTCATGGTCTCTCGCGGTGCCGATGTCAGTGGTGCGACGGCGGGAGAAGATTCTATCATTGTGCGAACCCCCATGACGCTCCAGCGGGGACGGAGGATCGCAGCGATGAAGCCACTGCGCAGCATGACCGGTTTCGGCTCCGCACAAGGGGCGCTCTCCGGGCGCCTCCTCGCGAGCGTGCGCCTCGCCTCGGTGAACGCCCGTTTCCTGGAGGCGGCGATCCGGGTCATCCCACGGCTGGAGATCGACGAGCTCGACGCGGCGGTCCGCCGCGTCCTCGGCGAGGCGATCGAGCGCGGGCGCGTGCAGGTGACGATCGAGCTGCGGTCCACCGGCGGCCCGGCGGCCGCTCTGCAGCTTCACTGGGAGGTCGCCGACGCACTCGTGGCCGCCCTGCACGATCGTCCGGCGGGGCTCGAGCTGGCGGCGCTGTCGCTGCGCGACCTGCTCGCGCTGCCCGGCTTCGCCGAGGGCGGCGCGCTGGTGCTCGCCGACGCCGAGCGCGAGGCGCTGCTGGGGATCGTCGCGGAGGGTCGCGACGCGCTCGTCCGCGAGCGGGAGCGCGAGGCCGCGGCCCTCGAGCCGGGGATTCGTGCGGTGATCGCGGAGCTCGTCACGTTCCACCGCTGGATCCGAGACGCCAACGCGGAGGTCGCGGCGGCGCTGATGGGGCGGCTGCGCGAGCGGCTGGAGCGCCTGCTCGAGGGCGCGCAAGTCCCGGAGGACCGCCTCGTCGTCGAGGCCGGGTTGCTCGCCGACCGCGCCGACGTCTCGGAGGAGGTCGAGCGGCTCGGCGCTCACCTCGACCACCTCGAGAAGCTGCTGGCCGTCGGCGGCCCGGTCGGCAAGAAGCTCGACTTCCTCATCCAGGAGCTGCTGCGGGAGGTCAACACCACAGCCTCCAAGTGCCGCGAGGTCGGCATGGGCGAGCGCACCGTCGCCGCCAAGGCGGCGATCGAGAAGCTCCGCGAGCAGTTCGCCAACCTGGAGTGACGAGCAACGGACGACAGGCGATAGCAGCAGGAGATCACGTGGTGTCGCGCCCGAGCGCACGCGGCGCCCAGCAAACCACGACCGCCGAGCCTGCACCATCGTGCGCTAGAATCCGCGTTTACTGCGGAGGTCTTCGATGCGCCAGGCGGAAATTCGCGAGCTTCCAGGACTTGTCGGCGAGGAGGTAGAGATCCGGGGGTGGCTGTACAACGCCCGCTCGGCAGGGAAGCTGCGCTTCCTCGTCGTCCGTGACGGCTCCGGCTACCTGCAGGCGGTGGTGTTCAAGCCGTCGGCGCCCGAGCCGTTGTGGGCCGAGGCCGCGCGCGCGACCCAGGAGTCGTCGCTCAAGGTGACCGGCAAGGTCAAGGAGGACAAGCGGGCGCCCGGCGGCGTCGAGCTCGAGGTGACGGCGCTCGAGATCGTCCAGCTCTGCCCCGAGTACCCGATCACGCCCAAGGAGCACGGCCCCGACTTCCTGCTCAACAACCGCCACCTGTGGCTGCGCTCGAAGCGCCAGCACGCGATCATGCGCGTCCGCAACGAGCTCACCTTCGGCATCCGCGACTTCTTCCACGCGCGCAACTACGTCAACATCGACTCGCCGATCCTCACCCCGGCGGCGTGCGAGGGCACCTCGACGCTGTTCTCGACCGACTACTTCGGCGAGCCGGCGTACCTGTCGCAGTCCGGCCAGCTCTACCTCGAGCCGGCGGCGGCCGCGCACGGCAAGGTGTACTGCTTCGGGCCGACGTTCCGCGCCGAGAAGTCGAAGACCCGCCGCCACCTGATGGAGTTCTGGATGGTCGAGCCCGAGGTGGCGTGGCTGCGACTTCGACGGGCTGCTCGACCTCGCCGAGGAGTTCGTCTCGTCGCTCGTTTCGCGGGTGCTCGAGAGCTGTAAGCCGGAGCTCGAGTGGCTCGAGCGCGACGTCTCGAAGCTCGAGCCGGCGACCCGCCGGCCGTTCCCGCGCATCGACTACGGCGACGCGGTCGAGAAGCTCAAGGCCAAGGGGTTCGCCGTGTCATTCGGCGACGACTTCGGCGGCGACGAGGAGACCGCGCTCGCCGACGAGGCCGGCCAGCCGGTGATGATCACCCGCTACCCTTCGGCGATCAAGGCGTTCTACATGGAGCCCGACCCGGTCGACCCGGCGCGGGCGCTGGCGGTCGACATGATCGCCCCCGAGGGTTACGGCGAGATCATCGGCGGCAGCGAGCGCATCTCCTCGTACGAGAAGCTCGAGCAGCGCCTGCGCGAGCACGACCTGCCGCGCGAGGCGTTCGAGTGGTATCTCGACGTGCGCAAGTACGGCGCGTTCCCGCACGCGGGGTTCGGGATGGGGATCGAGCGGGTGGTGGCGTGGCTGTGCGGGATCTCGCATTTGCGGGAAGCGATTCCGTATCCGAGGATGCTGAACCGTTTGTACCCGTAAGCCGTTTGCCACCAAGCGCCGCCGGCGTCGGACCATCTGCGGCGTCAGGCTCGCGCCTCGCATGCTCACGTAGCCTCTGGCTACGCTCCGCTGCTCGCCGCTCGCCTTCCTTGCATCTGGCCCAACGGCGGCGGCGCCGCTGCCGCGGGCAGAAACCCGCGACGGGGATCAGCGGTAGGAGACACAAGCGGCGGCGGCGGGCGGCGGCGCTGCGCGCGCCGCTTGTCCGGTCGGAACCCCGCCCCGGTGATCGATCAAGATGGGAAGGAGCGGCCGGCGCTCGCGCCGGCGCTCTCCAAGCAAGCAGGGGCCCGAAGGGCGCCGGTTCGGAATGTGGGGCGCGCGCTCCGCGCGCGCTACTCCTTGGTGAGCCGCACCCGCGCGAACGGTTTCAGCGTGCTGCCCTCCTCGGCGTCCATCAGCCAGCGCCAGGCGTCCGCGGCCCGGTCGTTGACGAAGGTCGTGTGGAAGAGGCTGCCGTCGGGGCCGCGGAACACCAGCGCGATCTCGTCGCCGCCGCGCTTCGCGTGGCCGATCGCCTGCGCGTTGAGGCCGCCACCGCCGGTCGAGTCGAGCCACAGGCAGGCGTAGCCGTTCGCCGCCTTGTCTACCCCGAGGAAGACGATCGCCTCGTACGCCGCCCGCCCGCCAGCGTCCTTCTCGCGCGACACCTCGTGGAGGCGCACGTACTGGTGGTTGAGCACCCACTCCGCGACCACGTCGTGCGTGGTCTCGGCGCCCGCGATGGTGCCCCGCAGCACCCATGTCCCGACTATCCGGTCGAGCAGCGGGTCGGCGAGCGGTGGCTCGTCGGCGAGCGCCGTAAGCGGGAGCAGGAGCAGTGAGGCGACGAGGCCGGGCAACGTGCGCATGTGTCGGGCCCTCCGGGCGTCCCGGCAGGCATCCGTCGCGGCTGGCCGGCGGGGCGCACGGCACCATGCTGAGCTTCGGCGCGGCGCTGCGCAAGCGGTGCGGCCGGCGGGCGTCACCTGGAGTGCAGCTCGACCTCGCCCTCGATCTCGACGGGGATGCCGAACGGCAGCTCCGCGAGGCCGACGGCGCTCCTGGCGTGCGCGCCGATCGTCGGGCCGAAGACCTCGACGATGAGGTCCGTGAACCCGTTGATCACGGCGGGCTGGCCGTTGAACCCCGGCGCCGAGTTGACCATCCCGAAGACGCGGGTCCAGGCCGCGATGCGGTCGAGGCTCCCGAGTTCGCGCTGCAGGCTGCCCAGGATGGCCAGGCCGGTGAGACGGGCCGCGTGCCGCGCCTGGTCCGGTGTGACCTCCCGGCCGACCTTCCCGAGCGGCTGCGCGAGCGACCCGTCCCGTTCGGTCGGGCCGTGCCCTGAAAACAGCGCCCTCGTGCCGACGACCCGAACCCACGGGAACGGCAGCACGACCCCCGGCGGCATCCGGAGCGGCTGCGGCAGCACGATCCCGAGTTCCAGAAGCCGCTGCTCGATCATCCCCATCGTCGTTCTCCCACCGGCGTCAGGTTGGAGTGTCCGGCTCATCGGGTCAACCCCCGTGCCAGCTCGAACGCGCCCTTGGACGCCGTCTAGCCTTGCGGTAGTTGAGTGGGTCGGTGACGAAGGAGGACGACGGCGCTGAGGATCGGCGTGAGGATCATCAGGGCGGCATAGGGAAGAAAACCGGGCTCGCTCGGGTGAGGGTGCTGGTCCACCAGTGCCCAACAGACGAAGGCGAGCAGGACGAGGTTTCCCATGCCGGCGAGACGGACACTGGTCGTGGTCTTGGCCGGGAACGTGCCTGGGCGAGCAACCGCGAGGAGGGTGAAGACCGGGATGAGAATCAGGAGGAGCGCAAAGACGATGTAGATGGCCTTTGTGGCAAGACCATCGGTTGCGAGGACAAGCAAGGTGAAAGCCAACGAAACGATGTTGCAGACGAGCACGAGAGGCTTCATAGGTCCTCCACGAAAGGCTGGTGCGCTTTGCCCGGTCTGGACCTCGTGACTTCGGGAGAAGTGAAGGGCTGACCGCCGGCGGACGCGCGGGTTGGCCGTGTGAGAGCCAGAGCCGCCTGCCGGGTCAAGCCAGCAAACACTTCGGACCGGAGGCCAGCCATGAGAAAGCGTACTACTGTTTTCGTCGGTCTGGATGTCCACACAGACGCCATCAGTGTGGCCCACGCGCGGAAGCACAGCGACGAGTCGTGCGCGTGACCGGCGAAGTCATGTCAGCGCCTTCTCGGGCTGCAAACCGCCTCGGGTCTTCGGCCGGTGCTTCGCTGCCGTGTCGACCTCTTGACAGGGGTGCCCTCGCTGTGTAATTTAACCAAATGGTTAAATACGTGCGCCCAACTGGACGCGGTCTTCGCGGCCCTGGCCCACCCGGCCCGCCGGGCCATGCTGGCGCGGCTGAGTAAGGGAGAGGCCACGGTGGGCGAGCTGGCCCGGCCCCTGGACATGTCCCTGCCGGCCGTCACCAAGCACCTGAAGGTGCTGGAGCGAGCCAGGCTGATAAGCCGGAGCAGGAACGCCCAGTGGCGGCCCTGCCGGCTGGAAGCGGAACCCCTGGAAACAGCGTCAGGCTGGATCGAGGAGCAGCGAAAGGTGTGGGAATCCCGTCTGGACCGACTGGAAGCTCACCTCCACGTGATGGCACGGGAGCAGGGAGGAAGCGATGACGACAGGTGAGAAGGAACGCGAGCTGGTGCTGCAGCGGGAGGTACCCTTCGCCCGCGAACTGGTCTGGAAGGCGATGACCGAGCCCGAACACCAGAACAGGTGGTGGGGCCCGGACGGCTTCAGGAACGAAGAGGTGACCATGGATTTCCGGGTCGGCGGCGCCTGGACGTTCGTGATGGTGGGGCCCGACGGCACCCGCTACCCCAACCACTCGGTGTTCAAGGAAATCACGCCGCCCGTCCCGGCTGGTGTTCGACCATGGCGACGGCACAGCGGGTGTGGTTCGAAGCCACCATCACCCTGGAGGAAACCGCCGGCGGCACGCTGGTCACGCTGCGCCAGCTCTTCCCCAGCCGGGAATCCCGCGACGAGGTGATCAAGAAGTACGGCGCCATCGAGGGCGGCAAGCAGCACCTGGCGAAGCTGGAAGCCTACCTCCGGGCGAACATGTCATGAACGGCGGGTTCGACCCCGAGCTCAACGTGGTGTAGCGCGCCCGCTGAAGCGGGCTGGCACGAACGGCCTCGATCTCGCGCCCAGCCCCGACCCGTTGACCTGCCAGCCCAACGCTCGGCTTCAGCGACGGCGCGGGTGACGAGGAAGCGCTGCGAGACGGTGCGTCCATGGAAGAAGTGTAACCCATTCGCCCAGAAGGAGTACCAGCGACGACCGCCGCAAACCGCCGTTAGGCGCACCCTTTGCGGTGGGCGAATGCGGCCTTGAGCTCACCTACGAGGGCGGGGGCGATGATGTGGGCACCTGCCTTCGGCCTACTGCTCCCGGCTGGAGTACGCCAGGGCGGCGAGCGTCACTGTGGAGCACGGTGATCATGGCCGGAAGAGTCGGGTTGCGGTGCAGGTTGAAGGCGGGAGCAAAGCACCAGTTCCGACCGTGCACGCGCAAATTGCCGCGCCGTACAAGGTCCAGCGCGCGCGCAAGAGGATCAAGACCCCTCCCAGGAGGACCAGGCAACCGGTGAAGTACAAGGCACGGCACGATTGTGACCGGAGGTACGACCGCCAAGCAAGCAGGCCGAGAGCCGTGTCAGCTTCAGCGCCTGGTTCAGCCGCCGCCTGGGGCACTCACGCGCCTCTAACGGACTTTGGGTCGCGGCGTTGGTGAAGACAAGCAAGGACACGGGCACCGATCGGGCAGCGCCAAGTAGAACAAGGCGTATGGGAAACCGGGAAGGAGCGCACGACGGATGTTCTTGTAGGCCACTGCACACGCGAGAGGGTGTTCACTGATGAGTCCGACGACAAGCTGGAGAGAGCTGGAAAACCGTGCACCGAGCCCGGGCACCTGTGCCTCGTACCAGCCTTCTGCTTCACGCACGTCTTGACCTGCAAGATCGCGGAAGACGACGGGGAGGCTCACCGCCGGCGCTTGAGAGTCTTGAGGACCTCGGACCAAGGCCTCTCGGCCTCTGGGTGGGCTTCCAAGTCGGCGACGCGACGATCGAGTTCAGCCTTCTGTTTCTTGGTGACCAGGACGGCCGCTGATTCGGCTACGACGCTGTCCCAGATTTCCTGGACGAGCTGGACCCGCTCGGGGACAGGTAGTCGCAACGCTTCATCGAGGGCTTTAGTACTCATCGATTTAAGTATAGCCGAAGGCTGCTCCTATAAAGGCGGCTAGACGCCGGGGCTAAGCTGCACGGCGGATGAGGGGCAGGGCCTTCGCACGTGGTGATCTTCACCGAAGCCATGCCCACCAAGCAAGCAGCCCGAGAGCCGTGTCAGCTTCAGCGCCTTGTTGGGCGGCACGGCAACGCTAGTCGGGATCGATTCGGACATCGACGACCTCGTCGTTCTCGAAGGTGACCACGCACCAGTCGGCAATAGAAGACTGGTCCGGATAGAAGAGAAGACTCGCTTGTCCATTACCGATTGGCGTGGGCCGGATATCCAACTGGGTCGCCCGTTCGTCGACCGTCGACATTGACCTAGCGAGCACGTAGCCGCGCATATGGGACAGCACCGTGGAGGGTGAGCTCCCATAGGGGATGGCGCTGCAGGCGCGGAAGAACTCCCGCTGTGGGCCAATGCGCGTGGGAAAGCAGTAGTAGCCTGCAACGTAGAGCGCGTATGATGGAAAGACGAGGCCAACACCGAGGCAGGTGGCGAGCACTGCGCGCCGTGCAAATGCTGCTGGCCGCGACAATGGTCGGCGTGACCAAGCGAGCCTGACGAGGATGTATGGCGTGAACCCAGCACCCAGTTAAATAGCGACTCCTGCGATGAACAGCGGCCAGCCAACAAGACCGGCCAAGATGTTCATGACCTCTGTCCAACGTGCCGCCCAACGCCGGCGTTAAGCTGCACGGCGGATGGGGTGCAGAGCCAACGCGAGCAGCGTTTTCGACGGAGCCAGGACCGCCGAGTTGGCAGGCCGAGAGCCGTGTCAGCTTCAACGCCTGGTTAGACGCCAGGCTCCCGGATCTCCAAGTCGCGGCAGATCTTCCGAGCGAGGAACTCGTCAATCTCGCGATGCCGCGGAACCGTGGCGCTCTTGTGAGCCGAACGGTTGACATACACAGTGTGACTACCGCCCTCGCGATGGAATTCACACCCGTGGGCTTCCAGGTGCCGGATAAGGTCTCGGCGCTTCACGCCGACAATCGAAACGGCTCACGGATGACGTCGCTGCCTTGCAGCTCTTCCTCCGCGAGGGCGCGGTTCGCTTCGAGGATCAGTGCAACGGCTTCAGTGAGGTTCGCCCTCGCTTCCGCGAGGGTGTTGCCCTGAGTGTTCGCACCCGGGAGTTCCGCGACGAATCCAATGTACCCCAGGGGGACTTTCTTAAAGACCGCTGTCATCTGCACTTTCATCGATGAACCTCCGACGGGTCAATGATACAGCAGCACCCTCTCCTGGCGTCAACGCTGCCGTTAAGCCGCGCGGCGGGTGAAATGCAGGAACAAAGCATGGCACGATTGTGAACGGAGGCACAGCCGCCGAGCAAGCAAGCCCAGAGCCGCGTCGGCTTCAGCGGTGGGTTAGGCGGCGGCGTGCTCATTGGGCTGGCATGCCGCAATCACCTGGCCGTGGACGCCGAAGTTCTTGCACGCTTCTGAAGACAACCTGGCGGTTGTACTGGTTGAGATGACCGTAGTGTCCGGGCGGGAACGCGTAGAAGGTGCCGCGGATGAAGAGTGTCTGCTGTTGACTTAGCAGTGAGGGATAGGGGCGCAAGAGTTCTCGGACGTCCACTTCGGGAGTGAACCAGACCCAGTAGTCGGTGGGGTTTCCACAAGGTCTGAAAAGGCTGAACTCGAAGCCGTAACGCCAATGACCTGATCTGGTGAGGATTGGCTGGCCACGTGTGAGCGAGCCGTACGGAGGACCCGGAGTTGGATGGACTAGAAGCGAGTCAATACTAGGCACGTCGGGGCTGGGGAGCGGTTGAACCCGGAGATAGGCCCAGAGCACATATGCACCTTGGAGAGCGAGAACGGCCAAGAGGACCCAGGCGCGGTGAGTCACGGTCCGTCCTGACGCGGCCTAACGCCGGCGCTAAGCTGCACGGCGGATGAGGGGCAGGGCCGCTGCATAGCACGATCTTCACCGAAGGCAGACCCACCAAGCAAGCAGCCCGGGAGCCGTGTCAGCTTCAGCGCTTGGTTAGACGGCGGCGAGCTACTTGACGCTCTGGCGCTCGCCACTGATGACCTCCCGAATTCTCCGAGCAAGGACTCGCCCGAGCTCGCGGTGCACCCAGATGTCTTCTGGGACCGTCGCGCCGCCCATGCCGCCGGCAACTGGGGTACCCACGGGGATACTCTCGAAGAACAGCCCTCGCGAATCGGCCTCAGCTTGAGGCCATGCGAGCCGATCGAGCTCAGCGAGGAGATTCGCCAGGACCGTGGCGGAGCAGGCAACCAGGCGGGCTGGAGCAACCGACGTGAGACTTGACCGCCGTAGTCGCCTTGAAGGATGACCACCCCATCGGGATCTGCCTTTGCGGCTTCGAGGTCCGCGAGGGGATGGAACGGCACTCCATGAGCTTCCGCTAGGACGCGACCGAGAGGGCGTTCGTGGTTGGGGATGACGGTGGCTCTTGGATGGCGCTTCATCGTGCACTCTACTGGTGGCTACGCCGTCTAACGCCGGCGTTAAGCCGCGCGGCGGATGGATTGCAGGGCCATTGCATGGCACGATTGTGAACGGAGGCACGGCCGCCGAGCAAGCAGGCCCAGAGCCGCGTCGGCTTCAACGCCTGGTTAGCTGGCAGCACTACTCTCGCCACTTTGGGAGCCTCGACTTGATGTAGGTCCACAGCTTCCGGTAGCGCTCGGCGAGCTTCTCGTCCCCGGCGGCCGAGAAGCGAGCCAGTTCGGTTTCCACGAAACCGCTCAGAGCCTCGAGGGATTCGAGCCTTACTCCGCCCATGCTGCACCTTCGGACCTCGTCTCCGAGAAAGTCCAACGCAAAGCACCCATCCGTGTCAGCGAAGATCAAGCGTTCGCACCACTGCGCCAGTGACCTGGCGACACGACCTTCCAAGGATGCGGCGCTCTGAGTGGCCGCGAGATGAACATAGCTTCGGAGTTCGTACCCTATAACGACCCGCGGATAGCCGGCGACTTTGCTCTCGAGGGTGTACGCGCGCTCGAGTGCGGCTCCGTACACCTCTCCATCCTCGAGTTCTGCCGCCAGACCGACGTCGATACCGCCACGAATGGGATGTCCCAGTTCGAGCGCGGCAACTTGCATAGTGGCCGTTCCTAACAGGACGCTGAGGATCCCGTTAATAGGAGTGCAGTTCGCGTTGGTGTTTGCGAGACACACCGACAGGACGATGGAGTCGGAGAAGTACCGGAACGTGATTTCACTTCGGGAGGCCGCCTCGAAGATGGCCTCTTGTTGGGGTGGCAAGGCCTTCCTAATCGCTGATGGTCGGGACGCAGCAAGAAGGTAGTCGCGGTAGCCCCTGCGGAGGTCAAGAGTCATGCCGAGCGTGTCCTGCAGGGTCTGGAGGATCCTCTCCCGCTGCTCCTCCGTGAGCGGGAAGTCCTCCAGTGTCCGGAGCTTGTCGCGCTGCCCGAGGATATCAACAAAGGCGACGGCGAAGGAAGCGAACCCGAAGTCGGTCGTCATCGCGTTGAGTCCTGACTGCTCCCCTGCCAGCTAACGCCGGCGTTAAGCTGCACGGCGGGTGAAATGCAGGAACAACGCATGGCGAGATTGTGAGCGGAGGCACGGCCGCCAAGCAAGCAGGCCGGAAGCCGTGTCAGCTTCAACGCCTGGTTAGACAGCCGCCTCCTGAGTGCTTGCGAACTAACACTCACCGGACGACCTCCCTGTGTTCGACTCCCCATTTGCCATCGCGTCCTTTGAGGTAGAGCCAAACTACCTCATGGCCTGACGGGTCACCGGGACGGGTGAATACGATGTGGTAGTAGGCCGCTGAGAAGTCCCCCTCGCTGACGAAGACTGACTGCACGACGGCGCCGGGATTCTCGACCAGGAACGCCTTCCGCACTTGCCGTTCACCGGGGACATCCAGCCAAACTCGCAGGACCAACACGGCGAGAACGAGAACGGCGATGCCCGCAATCGCGCCAAGTGCCACAAGGCGGCCAACCGGTCGCTTTGCCTTCATACCGCCCTGGACCTCTCACAAGGCTGTCTAACGCATAGTCGGTTGCCGAAGGGAGAATGGGGAACGCTGTGCGGGGCGCAGGGGGCGGGGGCGGTGGGGAAGGGGGCGGAGGTGGACAAGTTCCTGATCGGCCTACCACCTGGGGGCCATGGCAGCGCGCAGCCATAAGGCATGGGGCTGTGGGATGTGCAGCGTAAGGCCGGACTGGAAACGCTGCGGGGCGCTCCACAGCGGAGTGAGTCAGTGGCGGCCGTGGGCGGTGCGGGCATGTCGTCCTCCCGTGCTTCTGGGGGCGCGAGGGTGCGTGATAGGAATGCTGCCGTCCCGATGGCCGGGGTGTTCCACAACCATGAACACATGATACCTCGAGCCCGGCGCAGCCCGCCGGTGAAACCGGGACTGGCCGCGAGACGGGCGGGCCGGCGCGGGCCGGAGCTGCAGGAAGAGCGCGCGCCCCACAGGGCAGGGCGCCGTCCCGCGACCCTCGCGGGCAGTGCTCGGCGGCGGCGCTACTTGACGCGGGTGAAGTGGAACGTCGCGGGCATCAGCGTGCCGCCCTGGTCGTAGCTCCACTCCTCGTCGTGGTGGTCGGCGTCGACGAAGGTGAGGACGAGCCGCTTCATGTAGCCGTCGCCGGGGTGGATGTTGGTGCCGTCCTTGAACTCGAAGGCGACGCGGGCCGGGTCGGCGCCGGGCGCGGCGACGAAGCGCGGCTGGTTGTGCGCCGAGCAGTAGTGGGTGGCCATCAGGTCGCCCTTGTCCATGTGGAACATCGTGACCATCTCGTGCGGCGTGTCGCGGTCCAGCCAGTGCATGACGGCGGAGCCGTCGCCGGTCATGCGCACCGAGACCTTGGTCGCGACCTGCTTGCCGCCCTCCATGACGTAGCCTTCCCACTCGCCGGCCAGCGACTTGACCTTGTCCCACTGCGGCGAGGCGGCGATCGCGGAGCCGTGCGACTGGTGCTCGTGCATCTGCTCCTGCGCCGGCGCCGTCGCGGCCAGCGCCAGGAAGCATGCGGTGATGACGCCTGCGGTGCTCTTCATGATCGACCTCCGTGCTCGGGAATATGGCTTCGTCGAGACGGCGTGTCAACTCCTGCCCCGCGCGGCCGCGGGCCGGGGGCGGTCCGCAGGGCCTCCAAGTCGAGACGGTGTCCAAGGATGCTAGAATTCGCCGCTGTGGTACGAAGCGGACGCCGCACGCTGACCCCGAAAGTCGGACTCATCTCGCTCGGATGCGCCAAGAACCTCGTTGATGCCGAGGTCATGCTCGGCCACCTCGCCGAGCGGGGCGCCGAGATCGTGCGCGATATCGACCTTGCCGACGTGGTGATCGTCAACACCTGCGGGTTCATCGACAGCGCCAAGCAGGAGTCGGTGGACACCATCCTCGAGGTGGCTGCGCGCAAGGGGCAGGGGAAGCTGCGCCGCCTGGTCGTCGCCGGCTGCATGGCGCAGAGGTACGCCGCCGAGCTGCGCGCCGAGATCCCCGAGGTGGACGCGTTCATCGGCCTCGACGAGCTCGAGCGGGCGCCCGAGGCGGTGCTCGGCGACCTGGCGAAAGACCACATCCCCGACCAGCACGGCGCCCTGCGCCTGTACGACCACACCGCGCCGCGCATGCTGGCGACGGGCGGTGTCTACGCCTACCTGAAGGTCGCCGAGGGGTGCGACAACCCTTGCACGTTCTGCCACATTCCGGCGATGCGCGGGCGCTTCCGCTCGCGCTCGGTGGCGTCGCTGGTGGCCGAGGCGCAGCGCTTCGAGGCGGCCGGGGTGACCGAGGCGGTGCTGGTCGCGCAGGACACTACCCGCTACGGCGAGGACATCGGCCTCGGCCGCGATGGCCTGCGGCGCCTGCTCGAGGCGGTGCTCGCCGGCACCACGCTGCCGTGGGTGCGCTTCCTCTACGCCTACCCGGCGACGCTCGACGAGGAGCTGTTCGCGCTGATGCGCGCCGAGCCGCGCCTGGTGCCGTACCTCGACATCCCGCTGCAGCACGCCGCGCGCCCGGTGCTCAAGCTGATGAAGCGCGGCGGCGACGCGCGCAGCTACCGGGCGTTGATCGAGCGCGCCCGCGCGACAGTGCCCGGCCTGGCGGTGCGGACCACGTTCATCGTCGGCTTCCCCGGCGAGGGCGACGCCGAGTTCGCGGAGCTGCAGCGCTTCGTCGACGAGGTACGCTTCGACCACGTCGGGGTGTTCACCTACTCGTGGCAGCCGGAGAACCCCGGCGCCGAGCTCGGCGACCCGGTGCCGCAGAGGGTGAAGGAGCGCCGCCGGCGCCTCCTGATGAAGCAGCAGGAGCGGATCAGCCGCGAGCGCCACCGCGCGCTGCGTGGCACGCGGGTGACCGCGATCGTCGAGGGCGCCAGCGAGGAGTCGGAGCTACTGCTGCAGGGGCGGCTGCCCCAGCAAGCGCCCGAGGTGGACGGCCGGGTGCTGTTCTCCGCCGGCAGCGCCGCCGCCGGCGACCTCGTCGAGGCGGTGATCCGCAAGACGTACGCGTTCGACCTGGTCGCCGACATCGTGCGGGTCGTCCGCCCCGCGCCGGTCCGGCGCTCGGCCGTGCTCCCCTCGCTTCCGACCGCTCATTCACGCGCCCCGGTCGATCTCAGCCGCCATGCACTCGGACCAAGCCTGGGTGGGATTGGCGGCGAAGGCCGCGAGCGTCCGGCTTTGCCGGCGCTCGCGCGGGGGGCGCGGGGGGGCGAGGCGACGGGGGAGCGGGTGGGTGGTCGCCGGGCCCCCCGCAGCAGGTAGCCAGCTCATGGAAGTACTTCACAACCCCACCCCCAGCTCGGACCTGCCTCGCGGCGGGGTGGTCACGATCGGCAACTTCGACGGCGTCCACCGCGGCCACCAGATGCTGATCCGCGGGGCGGTCGAGCGCGCCCGCGAGCTCGGGGTGCCGGCGGTGGCGCTGACGTTCGAGCCGCACCCGGAAAAGGTCCTGCGCCCCGCCTCCGGCCTGCGCCTGTTGGCGACTCCGGCCCAGCGCGCCCAGTTGCTGGCGCGCTGCGGCATCGACACGCTGGTCGAGCTCGCCTTCGACAGCCGCTTCGCGGCCACCACCGCGGAGGAGTTTGCGAAGGAGTTCCTGTTCCGGCGCCTGGCGCCGCGCGAGGTGCGCCTGGGCAGCAACTTCCGCTTCGGTGCGCGGCGGCAGGGCGACGTCGAGCTGCTTCGCCGGCTCGGCGCCGAGCTCGGTTTCGCCGTGACCGGAGTCGAGCCGCTGCTCGACGGCGGCGAGCCGATCTCGTCCACGCGAGTGCGGCGTGAGGTCGCTCACGGGCGGGTCGACGAGGCTACGCGCTTGCTCGATCGCGTCTACTTCGTCGACGGCAAGGTGTACCGGGGCGAGCGGATGGGGCGGCGGCTCGGCTTCCCGACGATCAACGTCGGCGTCGACAACGAGCTCATCCCGGCGCACGGCGTCTACGTGACCGGGCTGCAGATCCCGTCGTTCGGGCGCACCTTCGCGTCGGCAACCAACATCGGCGTCCGCCCGACCATCTACGAGAACTACCACGTCACCGTCGAAAGCCACGTGCTCGACTTCACCGCCGACGTGTACCGCGAGGAGGTCCGCCTCTTCTTCTTCCGGCGGTTGCGCGACGAGCGGGTCTTCCAGTCGAGCGTCGAGCTGGTGACCCAGATCCGCAAGGACGTCGAGCAGGCGCGGCTGCACTTCGCGCAGTACGGCATGCGCGAAGGGGAGCTGGTGCTGCGATGAGCACCGCCGTGGGCCTCGCCGTCGCCGCGCCGGCGCTCCTGCTGCCGATGGCCTACCTCGTCTGGTGGGTCGACCGCTACCGGCTGGCGCCGCTGGCGCGCTTCGTCGCCGTGTTCGCCGTCGCGACGTCGGCCGGACTGCTGCTCTCCGCGCAGTGGCCGACGGCCGCCGGCAGCGGCTGGCGCGCGGCCGGCCCGGCGATGCCGTTCTCGTCGCTGGCGGCGGAGAGGCTACCCGCCGACCTCGGCGACGCCGTGCGCCTGCTGGCCGTGGAGCTGGCGGTCCTCGTCTTCCTGCTCGCGCGCGGTCGGGTCGAGACGCTCCTCGACGGAGTCGTCTACGGCGTCGCGGCCGGCGTCGGCTGCGCCCTGCCGGCCGGCTGGCTGCTCGCCGAGAGCGCGCCGGCGCTCGACGCCTGGGAGCTCGCCGTCACCGCGCTCACGCCGATCGCGGCCGGCGTCGTGGCCGGCCTCACGGTGGCTTGGGCGCGCCAGCTTCTGCCCTGGCTGTGGCGCATCCTCGTCGTGATCGCCGGCGGCGCCGCCGGCGTGGCGGTGCTCGTCGGCGCACGGCTGGCCTCCGTGGCCGCCGGCCAGGTGTGGGTGGGGGCGCTCGTGCTGCTCGCCGCGCTGGCCGCCGTGGTGGCGATCGCTGTCGCCGTCGAGGTGCGGGTGGGCCGTCGCGAGCTCGCGGAGGAGGTGGCGCTCGGGGTGCTGCCCGAGTGGGCGGTCGCGGTGGTGCCGCGTTACTGGCGGCGCGTCCGCGCCTCCTGGTGGCCGCGCCGCGACGAGCGCCGCGCCCTCGCGCGGCTGCTCGTACAGCTCGCGTTCCGCAAGCACCAGCTCAGGCACCTGCACGGGGAGCGCGCCACGCTCTATTCGCTCGAGGTCGGCCGGCTGCGCGAGCGGGCCCGCCGCCTCCTCGGCCCGTCCTGGTCGTCATCTGCGCGCGAGGTGCCGGCGGAGTGACCGTCACCCGGGCGAGTCGCGACAGATACGCGGCGCTGCTCGCCCTGGCGGCGTTCGCGGCCGTCCTGGGCGTGCTGCTCGGCCGGCACGAGATGTGGCGCGACGAGCTGCAGGCGTGGATGCTGGCGCGCGACAGCGGCTCGCTCGCCGAGCTGTGGCGCAACACCCGCTATGAGGGTCACCCGCTGCTCTGGCACCTGCTGCTCTTCCCTGCCGCTCGCCTGTTCGACTCTCCGGCGGCGATGCAAGCGGTGCAATGGCTGATCGCAGTCGCGGCGGCCGCCGTCCTGCTGCTGCGGGCGCCATTCCCGTTGCTTCTCCGTGTCACGGTCGTCTTCAGTTACCTGCTGTTCTACGAGTACGGCGTCATCAGCCGCAACTACGCCTTGACGGTGCTCGGCGTCTGGCTCGCCGCCGCCGCGCTAGCCGCCGCCGCCTCACCGTGGCTCGCAGTGGCCGGCGGCGCGCTCGCCGCCAACGCGAGCCCGATGGGGATCCTGCTGGCGCCGGCGCTCGGCGCCGCGATCGCCTTGACCCCGGCGTGGCGACGGCGGCGCGGGCCGCTGCTCGCCGTGCTGGCGGCCGGAGTCGCGATCGCCATCCTGCAGTGCCTGCCCCCGTCCGACTACGAGCACGCGCGCGGCTGGTTCGCCGGTTGGGATGTCGAGCGGGTGGCGTTCGTACTGCGCGGCTTCGCGGTGGCGCTGCTGCCGGTGCCCGCGCGAGGGCCGCAGTTCTGGGGCAGCTCGGCGTTCTTCCCGGCGTGGCCGTTTCCGGCAGGCAGCGCAGCGGTGATCGCGCTCTCGGCGGGCGCCGTCGTGGCGGTGACGGTGGCGGCCGTCGCCTTGCTCGCGCGGGCGTCGTCTCGGGCGCTCGCCGCCTGGCTGCTCGGTACCGCGGCGCTGCTCGGTTTCACCTACATGAAGCTCCCCGGGGCGGCGCGGCACCACGGTTTCCTCTGGGTGCTCCTCGTCGCGACGCTCTGGCTTGCGGTCGCCGATGGCGCCGTCGGACGCCGCCGGGCGGGTTTGCTGCTGATCCCTTTCCTGGCCGCCGGAGTGTGGGCGTCGGCGGTTGCGGCCTGGTGGGACTGGCGCGCGCCATTCTCCGGCGCCCGCTGCACGGCGCGGGAGCTCACGAGTCGGGCTCTGGATCGCCTGCCGCTGGTGGGCAGCGTGGACTACGCGGTCTCGGGGGTGGCGGGCTACCTGCCGCGGGGGCGCATCTACTACCCGGCCAGCCGACGGGAAGGCTCGTTCATCGTCTGGAACCTCGACCGCGTCCGTCAGGAGCGGCTGACGCAGCCTGAGCTCGTCGCCGAGGCCCTGGCGAGGAATCGCGGCAGCGGTGTGCTGCTTCTGCTCAACGCGCCGTTGGGCGTCGGAATCGCCGGTGGCTGTCGCGAGGTCGCCCACTGCGGGCCGGCGATCGTGGGGGACGAGGAGCTTTGGGGCTATCTGTGCGGAGCGCCGCCGCCGCCGTGAGTCTCGTGTGGCAAGGTTGCGGGGGTGATCCACGTATCATGTGATGTCGAAGGCAGACGAGGTAAGGGAGGCAGCATGAACTCGCGAGGGATTCACGTCTTCACGTCCGAGTCGGTGACCGAGGGCCACCCGGACAAGGTGTGCGACCAGATCTCCGACGCCGTGCTCGACGCGGTGATCGCAGACGACAAGAAGGGCCGGGTGGCGTGCGAGACGTTCATCACCGTCGGCCTCGTGGTCGTCGGCGGCGAGCTCACCACGAAGTGCTGGGTCGATGTCGGCGACCTGGTGCGCTCGCTCATCCGGGACATCGGCTACACCGACGCCAAGTACGGCTTCAACTTCGCCACCTGCGGGATCCTCAACGCGATCGGCCGCCAGTCGCCCGACATCGCGCAGGGCGTCGACACCGGCGGCGCCGGCGACCAGGGGCTGATGGTCGGCTACGCCTGCGACGAGACCGCCGAGCTGATGCCGACGCCGATCACGCTGGCGCACAAGCTCACCCGGCGGCTCGCCGAGGTGCGCCGCTCCTCGCTGCTGCCGTACCTCGGCCCCGACGGCAAGTCGCAGGTGACCGTCGAGTACCGCGAAGGGCGCCCGCACCGGATCGACACCGTGGTGATCTCCAGCCAGCATACCGAGGACATCCTCGACGCGACCGGGGACCGGATCACCGACGCGGCGCGCACCGAGATCATCGAGAAGGTCGGCCTCGCCGTGCTGCCCGAAGGGGCTGGTCGACGCGAAGACGCGCTTCCTGGTCAACCCGACCGGCAAGTTCGTCATCGGCGGGCCGCAGTCGGACACCGGCATGACCGGGCGCAAGATCATCGTCGACACCTACGGCGGCTGGGCGCCCCACGGCGGCGGCGCGTTCTCCGGCAAGGACCCGACCAAGGTCGACCGCTCTGCCACCTACATGGCGCGCCACGTCGCCAAGAACATCGTCGGCGCCGGGCCTCGCCGAAGCAGGCGCTGGTGCAGCTCGCCTACGCCATCGGCGTCGCCGACCCGGTGTCGATCATGGTCGACACCTTCGGCAGCGGTGTGATCCCGGACGAGCGGCTCACCACGGTGATCCGCGAGGTCTTCCCGCTGACGCCGCGCGGCATCATCAAGGAGCTCGACCTGCTCCGCCCGATCTACCGCGCCACCGCCAGCTACGGCCACTTCGGCCGCACCGAGCCGGAGTTCACCTGGGAGAGCCTGCACCACGTGGCGGCGCTCAAGGCCGCTGCCGCCAAGCTCGCCTGAGCCCCCTGAAGGCACCCCTGAAGGTACCACGTCCAACATATTTTCAAATTTCGGAAGGTACCACGTCCAACGTTTTTTCAAATTTCGGTCTCGGGCAAGGAAAAGTGTGAAATGTGTTGGACGTGGTACCTAGGCTGAGATCAGGGGCTCGGCGCGGCTGCACGGGGCATGCGCAGGATCGCGTCGGCGATGGCGGCGCCGGCGACGGTGTTGCCGAGCCGGGTCCAGTGGGTGTCGTTGGGCCGATAGGTGACGCCGCTGCGCTGCGCTTCGGCGAGCGCCGGCAACAGGTCGACCGCCTCGATCCCGAGCTCACCGCAGGTGGCGAGGAGCCGCTCCTGCGGGTACGTCTGCTCGTAGGCCAGTGGGGAGTCGGTCAGCGCCAGAAGCTCCGCCCAGAGACCGTCGTTCACCTGCAGCTCGTCGGGGACGAGCGCGACGACCAGCCTGTCCCCGACGGCCTCCCGGAACTTCCGCAGCGCCTCTCCGGCAGCCTGGTAGTCGAGCTCGGTGGTGCGGCTCGCGGTGTTGCAGGTCTCGAGCCGCTGCTGCTCGATGTCGAGAAACAGCGGGCGCGGGCGCAGCGGCAGCTTGTCGTCGTCGACCAGCGTGCCGCTCTTGGGTAGCCGACCCGCCGGCTCAGGCGCCGACGAGCCCGGCAGGAGCGGGAGTCCGCGCTCGACCGCGAGCCGCCAGAGCCGCCGCCCGAGCTGATAGGTGCGCCAGTTCCGCAGCACGGCGAACGACACCGGGCCGAGGCTTTGGAGCCGTCGCGACAGGTCGTTGCCGACGAACACGCAGAGGACCACGACGGCGGGCCGCGTCGGCAGCGCCTCGGTGACGAGGATCCTGTAATACTCGGGAAGATCGGCGGCGGCTACGCCGAAGTTGTGCGCAGCGACCCGCCGATAGCGACCGGCCAGCGCCCGCTGCAACCGCCGCTCGACCTCGGCCACGAAGTTGAAGCGGGGCGCTACGACGCCCACACCGAATGAGTCGGCGATCACGGCGGCCACGAAGTCGCCGGGCCCGGCGGCGAAGAACTCGTCGTCGACGAAGCCGCCGCCGTTGGTGGTGCCGTCGAAGAACTGCACGTGCGGGCGCATGCGGAAGCGACGCAGGGTCTCGTCGACGTGGCGGGAGTCAGCGGAGCCGAGGATCGGGTCGAAGTGCAGGAGCGGGCTGCGCGACACGTGCGGCAGCACGCCGAGGGCCGCCTCCAGCGCCACCGCGACGGCGAGCGCGGCGAACGCGGCGACGTCGAGCGTGCGCACCCAGGGCCGGGAGGGCGCCGCAAACAGGCGCGGTCGCGCCAGGAGCGCGCCGGCCAGCGCCAGCAGCGCTCCCAGCCAGGCGAGCGCGCCGAGCGCCGCCGCGACTTCCGGGCGCTCGTCGAGGCGGCCCGTCGGATCCGCCGCCAGCATGACTACGAGGACGCCGACCGCGAGGTAGGCAGAGAGGCGCAGCAGGAACGCGGTGCCTGCCGGCCGCAGACCTGCAACGCCGCGTCGGGTTCGCGCGGCGGCGGCCGCCGCGGCTACAGCCAGCGCCAGGACGGCGACCACGCCCTCGCCGATGTAGAGCAAGCGGGTGGCGGCGGCGCCGCGGCCGGGGCGGTCGAGAACGGCGATCAGTTCGGGTGCGTCGACAGCGGTAACGAGCCCGATAACGGCGGCCAGCGCGCCGACGACGACGGCCGCGAGCCAGAGCCACGGACCGGCCGCCGCCAGTTCTGTCGGGGTGACTTCCTCGGGAGGAGCGGGCTTGCGGGACACGACCGTCGGCGATTGTACCGTGCCGCCGGCAGCGCGGCTCAGTGTGTGACGACGCGACGCAGGCGGATCGTCGGGCCGAGCGCAACACTACGATTTGAGGTACCGATTTCAGGTACCACGTCCATTCCGACAAGACTGAGGTCACCGCGGAATTTCGTGAAATATGTTGGACGTGGTACCTGCAGCGGCGTGCGACGACTCGCGCCTGCAACGGCCTGCGGAACTTCGCGCCTCTACAATGGTCCAAGCACTGCGAGCGAGGTTGCACCGGGAGGCGACGATGAGCCAGGGACGGCTGTGGCGGCGGACGAACGGGCGAGGCTCGGTGTTGGGTGTCATCGCGCTCGTGCCGCTCGCGGTGGCGGTCGCGTGCACGGGAGGCGGCCGTGCGGCGGCCGCCGTGCCGCAGGCGCAGGTGACGCGTCCGGAGGGAGGCACGGTGATAGCAGCGGATCGCTGGAAGGAGATCGACCGCCTCGTCGGTGAGCAGAAGCTCGCGGAGGCGGCAACGCTGGCGGCCGAGCTGCGCGCCGCCGCGCAGGCGGCCGGCGACAACGCCGGCTGGACGCGCGGCCTGGTCAGCGAGGTGCAGCTCCGCATCGGCCTGCACGGCTACGAGACGTCGGTGCGCTTCCTCAAGGAGCAGCCGTGGCCGCCCGACGCGCGCTCGCAAGCGGTGCTCGACCTGTTCTACGGGCGCTCGCTGGTCACCTATTTGCAGGCGTACTCGTGGGAGATCAACCAGCGCGAGCAGGTGGAATCGCGCCAGGCGGTCGACCTCAAGGCGTGGACCAGAGACGAGATCTTCGCGCGCGCGGTCGCCGCCTACGCCGAGGTGTGGGCGCAGCGCGAGGCGCTCGGGCGCGAAAACGTCTCGGAGCTCGCGGAGTACGTCGAGCCCAACAACTACCCGGCGGGGATCCGCGACACGCTGCGCGACGCCGTCTCGTACTTGTTCGTCGAGTTGCTGGCCGATACCTCGCTGTGGACGCCGGAGGACTCCAACGAGCTGTACCGGCTGGACCTCGCCAAGTTGATCGGCGGGCACGCCGGCGCGGTCGAGGCGGCGGCGCTCACCGACGCCTCGGTGCACCCGGTGATGAAGCTGTGCGCGATCCTCGACGACCTCGAGTCGTGGCACGCCAGGGGCGGCGCCCGCGAGGCCGCGCTCGAGGCGTACTTGGAGCGCCTGCGCCGCCTCAACGGCTCGTTCACCGAGGACGCGGACCGGGAAGCGATCCGCGGCGCGCTCGCCAAGCGCCTGGACGGCGAGCGCCGCGCGCCGTGGTGGTCGATGGGGACCTCCCTGCTGGCCGAGCTGACGCGCGACGGCGCCGGGGCGGACCGCCTCGTCCGCGCCCGCGCGATCGCCCGGAAGGGGGCGGAGGCATACCCCGACTCGGTCGGTGCGCAGCGCTGCCAAGCGATCGTCGGCGGCATCGAGCAGTCGGACTTCTCGCTGGCCGTGATGGCGAGCGATGGCGCCGGCAAGCGGTCGCTGGCCGTCACCCACAAGAACCTGGCGCGGCTGTACCTGCGCGCGTTCGCGGTCGACCTCGTCAAGCGGGTCGAGACTGCCAAGGACTACAACCTGCTGCCGGCGTGGCGCGAGGTCGAGGAGATCGTGCGCACGCAGGCGCCGGCGGCGTCGTGGACGGTCGAGCTGCCGGCGACCCCGGACTACGACTCGCACCGCACGTTCGTGACGCCGCCGCTGGCCGGCACCGGGCTGTACGTGATCGCCGCCTCGGCCGGCCGCGACTTCGCGGGCGGCGACAGCCGGCGCATGGCGGTCAACTTCGTGCTCACCGATCTGGTGCTGCTGACCCGCCGCGACGCCGACGGCAGCGCCACCGTCGCCGTGGTCTCGGGCGCGAGCGGAAAGCCGGTCGCCGGCGCCCGCGTCTCGCTGTACCGCTTCGACTGGCAGAAGGGCCACCACGAGGAGGCGAGCGTCGTCACCGGGACGGACGGCGAGGCGCGCTTCGCGTTCCGGCCCGGCTTCGCGGGGGCGCCGCATTTCGTGCTGGCCCGCCACGGCGGCGAGCTCGCCATCGATCCCGACGGGCTCTGGCTGGCGGCGCAGGACCGCGAGCGCGACACCAGCGCGGCGCTCGTCTTCACCGACCGCAGCGTCTACCGGCCGCAGCAGAAGCTGCTCTGGAAGGTCGTGGCCTACCGCGGCGGCAAGGCGGCGCACTACCGCGTGCTGCCCGGCGCCGCGGTCACCGTCACGCTGCACGACGCCAACGGCGAGGAGGTCGCCGCGCTCCCGGTCACCACCAACGACTTCGGCTCCGCGGCCGGCGAGTTCGCGATCCCGGCGGGGCGCATCCTCGGGGAGTGGAGCGTGCGCGCGTCGATCGGGGGCAACGCAACGGTGCGCGTCGAGGAGTACAAGCGGCCGACCTTCGAGGCAAGCTTCAAGGACCCGGAGGCGCCGCTGCGGCTCAACCGGCCGGCGAAGCTGACCGGCGAGGCGCACTACTACTTCGGGCTGCCGGTGGTCAGCGGCGGTGTGCGCTGGCGGGTGCAGCGCGAGCCGCAGTACCCGTGGTGGTGGGGGTACTACTGGTGGAAGCCGGCGCCGGCCGGCCAGGCGCAGACCGTAGCCGCAGGCACGTCCGAGCTGCAGCCGGACGGCACCTTCGCGGTCGCCTTCACCCCGGAGGCCGACGAGCGCAAGGCCGCGGAC
The DNA here is from genome assembly GCA_963725705.1 of uncultured Acidobacteriota bacterium. GTDB lineage: Bacteria > Acidobacteriota > Thermoanaerobaculia > Thermoanaerobaculales > Thermoanaerobaculaceae > CAVRZJ01. Next base: position 378,916 of record CAVRZJ010000011.1, read on the forward strand.
GCCGACGTCACCTACCGCTACACGGTCACCGCCGACGTCACCGACGAGGGCGGCGAGACCCGCTCGGCGACGCGGTCGTTCCGGCTCGGCTTCGTCGCGGTCGAGGCGAGCGATCGAGACCGACACCGGCGTTCGCCCGGCCGGACGCCGCCACGACGGTGACGATTCGCCGCACCGACCTCGACGGCACGCCGCGCGCCGGCACGGGCACCTGGCGCCTGGTCTCGCTGCAGCAGCCGGCGGTCGCCGTGCTGCCCGCCGACGAGCCCGTCCCCGCTGCCGGACGACCCGGCCGGCGGCCGCGTTCGCGACGCCGGGCGACCGGCTGCGGCCGCGCTGGGAGACGCGGCTACTCGGCCGAGGGCGCGATGCGCGCCTGGCCGGACGGCGCCGAGCGCGGGCAGCGGCGGGCTCACCCACGACGCAGGCGGGCGTCGCCACGATCTCGCTGCAGGAGCTGCCGGCCGGCGCCTACCGGCTGCGCTACGAGACCAAGGACGACTTCGGCGAGGCGTTCACCGACGGCGCAGGAGCGTGATCGTCGCGGGTGCGCAGCACGCCGCTGGCGCTGCCGGCCGTGCTGCTCGTCGAGACGCCGTCGGTGAAGGTGGGCGGGACCGCGCGGCTGCTTCGTCCACTCGGGTCTCGCGCGACCAGCCGCTGCTGCTCGACATCTACCGCGCCGGCTCGCTCGTCGAGCGGCGGCGGCTGGCGACGGCCGACGAGCCGGCTCATCGAGATCCCGGTCGGCGAGGCGCAGCGCGGCGGCTTCGCCGTCCGCCTGACCGCCGTGCGCGACCACCAGCTCATGCCAGATCGACCGCACGGTCGTGCGTCCCGTGGGACGACAAGGAGCTGCAGCTCGAGTTCTCCACCTTCCGCGACCGCATCCGGCCCGGGCGCCAAGGAGACGTGGCGGGTCACCGTCAAGGACCCGGCCGGCAAGCCGGTCGAGGCCGGCGGCGCCGAGCTGCTCGCCTACATGTACGACCGCAGCCTCGACATCTTCGCGCCGCACACCCCGCCGCAGCCCGCTGTCGCTGTACCCGTCGCGCGTCGTGGTTCGCCGGCCGGCGGCTCGAGCCTCGGCCAGGCGTCGCCGGTGTGGACGCGAGGGCGAGCTTCCCGACGCCGCCGTCGTACCCGTCGCTCGTCGGCGACCGGCTGAAGTTCTACGACGGCTACGGCATCGGCGGTCCCGGCGCCCGCGGGCGAATGATGTTCAAGACGCTCCGCGGCGAGGTGGCGCCGCAGGCGGCGCCGATGGCCGCGGCGCAGGTCTCCGACGCCGCGGTCGGCGGGCTCGCCAAGGCGAACGAGGCCGACCAACGCATGATCGTGGACGGCGTCGACGTGGTCGCTCCGGCCGCCGGCGCCGGCCGGCGGCGCCCGCGGGCGAGCTGCGCAGCGACTTCGCGGAGACCGCGTTCTGGCGCCGCAGCTGCTCACCGGCGCCGACGGCAGCGCCGCCATCGAGTTCACGGTGCCCGACTCGGTGACCGCGCTGGAACGTCTGGGTGCACGCCTTCACCCGCGACCTCGCCGCCGGCTCGGCGCACCAGGAGACGAGGAGCGTCAAGGAGCTGATGGTGCGCCCCTACCTGCCGCGCTTCCTGCGCGAGGGCGACGACGCCGAGCTCAAGGTGGTGGTCAACAACGCCTCCGACAAGCCGCTCTCGGGCACGCTCACCTTCGACGATCGTCGACCCCGACACGGAGCGCGAGCGTGCTCGACGAGTTCGGCCTGACGGCGGCGGACGCGTCGCGCTCGTTCACCGTGCCGGCCGGGCGGCGGCACCAACCTGACCTTCACCGTCGACCGCACCGCGTCGCGTCGGCACGGTGGCGTTCAAGGTCGTGGCGACTGCCGGCGAGCTACTCCGACGGCGAGCTGCGGCCGCTGCCGCTGCTGCCCGGGCGCATGCACCTGGCGCAGTCGCGCTTCGTCACGCTGCGTGACGGCGCCCGGCGCACGATGACGTTCGCCGACCTCGCCGCCGGCGGCGACCCGACGCTGGTCAACGAGCAGCTGGTGGTCACCGCTCGACGCCCAGCTCTTCTACAGCGTGCTGTCGGCGCTGCCGTACCTGGTGCAGCTACCCGTACGAGTGCACCGAGCAGACGCTCAACCGCTTCGTCTCGACCGGCATCCTCACCGGCCTCTACGGCCAGTACCCGGCGGTGGCACGGATGGCGAAGGAGTTCTCCGCGCGCGAGACGCCGCTCGAGACGCTTCGACCGCCCCGACCCCAACCGCACGATGGCGCTCGAGGAGACGCCGTGGCTCGTCGAGTCGCGCGGCGGCGACGCCGGGGGCTACGGCGTGCTCAACGTGCTCGACCCGAAGGTCGCCAAGGCGCAGCGCGAGAGCGCGCTCGCCAAGCTGCGGCAAGGCGCAGACCGGCATCCGGCGGCTTCCCGTGGTGGGCCGGCGGCCCGCCGTCGCCCTACATGACGCTGTACATCATGTACGGCTTCGCCAAGGCCGCGGAGTTCGGCGTCGACGTGCCGAAGGACATGGTGGAGCGGGGCTGGGCGTACCTCGCCGGCCACTTCCGCGAGGAGTACGTGCAGCACATGCTCAAGGACGACTGCTGCTGGGAGTTCCTCACCTTCCTGAACTACGTCGCCGGCTGCTACCCCGATCCCGAGTGGATGGGCGACGCGCTCACGGCCGCCGAGCGCGCGCAGATCCTCGACTTCACGTTCAAGCACTGGAAGCAGCACTCGCCGTACCTCAAGGGGATGCTGGCGCTGACCCTCGAAGCGCTCGGGCCGCGCCGCCGACGCCAAGCTGGTGTTCGACAGCGTGATGGACTCGGCGAAGACGACGCAGGACGAGGGCACGTTCTGGGCGCAGGAGGACCGCTCCTGGCTCTGGTACAACGACACCATCGAGACGCACGCGTTCGCGCTGCGCACGCTGACCGAGCTGTCGCCGAAGGACCCGCGCCGCGACGGCCTGGTCCAGTGGCTGCTGCTCAACAAGAAGCTCAACCACTGGAAGTCGACGCGCGCCACCGCCGAGGTGCTCTACTCGCTGACGCACTACCTCAAGGCCGAGGGCGCGCTCGGGGTGCGCGAGACCGCCGACGTGACGATCGGCTCGCGGCACGAGCGCTTCGTCTTCGAGCCGGACCAGTACACCGGGAAGGCGACCCAGGTCGTGGTGAACGGGCCGGACATCGACCCCGAGACCAGCTCGACGATCGTCGTCGAGAAGGGCGGCAAGGGGTTCGCGTTCGCGTCGGCGACGTGGAACTTCTCGACCGAGAAGCTGCCCGAGGAGGAGCGTGGCGACTTCTTCGGCGTGTCGCGCCGCTACTTCAAGCGCGAGCAGACGCCGAAGGGATTCGTGCTCAAGCCGCTCGCCGAGGGCGCGGCGATCGCGGTGGGGGACGAGATCGAGGTGCAGCTCTCGCTGCGCACCAAGCACGAGGCGGAGTACGTGCACCTGCGCGACCCGCGCGCCGGCCGGGCTGCGAGCCGGTGTCGCTCCTCTCGCAGTTCAAGTGGAACCTCGGGATCGGCTGGTACGAGGAGGTGCGCGACTCCGGCACCAACTTCTTCTTCGAGCAGCTCCCGGTCGGCGAGTACCCGTTCGCGTACCGCCTGCGCGCGGCGATCGCCGGCACCTTCAGGGTCGCCCCGGCGACGGTGCAGAGCATGTACGCGCCGGAGTTCAACGCCTACTCGGCCGGCGCAACGATGGCGATCGGCGGCGGCGCCGCGGCAACGAAGTAGCGCCGGCCCGTGCCCGCGTCAGCGGCCCGGAGGAGCGCCGCCGGGCCGCTGCAGCGCGCGAGCCCGCTCGAGCGCGCGGCGAGCCGCCGGGCTGCCCGGGGCGATCTCCAGCGCCTGCTCGAGCTGGGCGATCGCCTCACCCGTCCTGCCCAACCGGAGCAGGGCGTCCGCCAGGGAGATGCGGTCGCCGACGGAGTTCGGCCGCAGCCGAACGGCCTCGAAGAGATGCCACGCGGCCTCCTCCAGCCGGCCCTCCGCGAGCAGGAGGTTGGCCAGGTTGCCGTGCGCTTCGACATGCTCGGGCCTGATCCGCAGCACCTCGCGATACTCTCGCGCGGCCGCTTGCCGGTCTCCCGTCTCGGCCAGGGCGACCCCGAGGTTGTTGTGTGCGTCGGCGTAGTCGGGCTTGACGCTCAGCGCCTGCCGGTAGAGTCGGATCGCCGCGCGCGGGTCGCCCTCCCTGGCCAGCTCGATGCCGAGGCTCTGCATCGCCGCCCAGGCGCCGGGGTTCTTGGCAATGGTGTCGACACACCGCGTCTTCTCGCTCGCGAACACGCCGGCGTGGCGCCAGGCCAGCGCGCCGAGCACGAGCAACAACGCCGCCTGCGCGACGCCGACGCCGCCGGCCAGCGGGCCGGTGCGCAGGCGCTCGCGGAGGGTGGCCACGCCGGCGGCGAAGAGGGCGATCAGCGCCGGCGCCGCGTGGTACTGCAGGTGGTCGGCGACGAAGGAGTATTGGTAGTAGGCGATGTCGAAGAACCCGAGCGCCGGCCCGGTGAGGAGGACGAAAGTGAGCGCCGCGACCAGCGGGCCCCGCCCGAGGCGCGCGCGCATGAGCCAGAGAGCCGCCAGTGTCGCGGCGACGGCGAGCGGGAAGAGGACCTGCCACGACGCGACCGCGCCGACCTCCCAGCGGGGGTAGACGCTGCTCAGCGCGGCCGGCCAGACGAGCTTGCAAGCGTAGAACACGAGAGCGCGGCCGGCGACCAGGCTCCGCTCGAGCAGCGAGGCGTCCCACCCGGCCGCGCTGAAGTGATCTTCCGCGTAGATCGTGGCCAGCCCCATGGCGACGGCCATCGCCAGCATCGGCAGGACCCGCAGCGCGTCGTCCATCCCGACGCGGCCGCGCTTCCACCAGATGATCAGGAGGATCACCAGCGGCAGCGCCACGGCCGCCGGCTTGGACAACAGACCGGCGGCGAACAGCAGCAGCGCCAGGGCGTAGAGGCCCCGCCGCCGGCCCGGAGGCGGCGCGGTCCCTTCGTCCGCAGGGCTGGCCCGGAAGTAGGCGAGCAGGCACAGCAGATAGAGCGCGGCGGACTGCACGTTCTTCAGCTCCGTGCACCACGCGACCGATTCGACGAACACCGGGTGGACCGCGAAGATCGCTGCGGCGAAGTAGGCGCCGGCCACGCCGAGCCTGCGCAGCAGGGCCCAGAGGAGCAGAGCGCAGGCGGCGTGCAGGGCGATGTTGACCAGGTGATAGCCGGCCGGGCTGGCCCCCCACAGGTGGTGCTCGACCCACCACGTGGTGAAGACCAGCGGGTAGTACTGCATCGAAGCGCCCGGCCGCAGCCAGATGTCGCGCAGCCCGGAGAGGTCCTCGACGAGGGGCGTGGCGGTGATGTAAACGTCATCGTCCCAGATGAACCCGGCCTGCGCCGCCGGGAGGTAGACAAGGCACGTCATGGCGACGAGCAGCAGCGCCCGTCCGGCCGTGACCCGCGGTGCCGGAGCCGCGGCCCGGAGCCCGCCCGGTCGGGCGCCGCCACCGCCGTCCGCCCCGCCGCGCCTGCCGGTTCGCCGACCCATGGCGGAATCGTACTTCGGGCGCCGCCACCGTCAAAGTCGGTCCACGGCGAGAGGTCGATCCGGGTTCGTGAGCGTTACCGCTTGAGGAACAGCCAGGCGGAGACGACCAGGCCGAGGACGATTACGAAGGCGCGCAGCCAGCGCTGGTCGACCCGCTTGGCGGTGCGGGCGCCGATCCAGCCGCCGAGGATCGCGCCGACCGCCATCACGGCAGCGAGGCGCCACACCACCAGCCCTTTGCAGGCGAAGAAGACGAAGGCGATGACGTTGATCAGCGTGCCGAGGATCGTCTTCAGGCCGTTCATGCGGTGGATATCGTGCAGCCCCATCACCGACAGCGAGCCGAGCATCAGGATGCCGATGCCGGCGCCGAAGTAGCCGCCGTAGGTGGCGACGAACAACTGGAAGACGAACCCGCCGGCGCGTGCAACCGCGGTGACGTGCTCCTCCCCGCCGCGGTGCCGCCCGGTGATCCGCGCGATCACGTCCCGTCCGGCGAACAGCAGCGTCGCGAACAGGACGAGAAACGGCACCACCCGGTCGAAGAGGAGCGGCGGCGTGATGACCAGTACGAACGCGCCAAGCAGGCCGCCGAGCACGCTGGGCAGCAGCAGGGTGAGCAGGAGGTCGTTGTGCATTTCGGTGTCGCGCCGGTAGGCGAGCGCGCTCGACAGCGTGCCCGGCCACAGAGCGGCGGTGTTGGTGGCGTTGGCCAGGATCGCCGGTTGGCCGAACGCGACCAGCGCCGGGAACGAGATCAAGCTGCCGCCCCCGGCCACGGAGTTCACCGCGCCGGCCAGCATTGCGGCCAGGAACAACCCTCCGAGACCGAGCAGCGCCGACACGCGCGAATTCTAGTGCGTATCCGGAAGCCGAGCCGGGGTCGGGGTGGCGGCGCCTGCCGCGGGCGCTATCATCTCCGCGTGAGCGCATGCACCCTGATGTCGGCACTCGCGGCCCTCGCCGCCGCGACCGCGACGCCATTGCCGGCGGCCGACGTTCAGCCGGGCGGCGTGGTGCGCTGGCGGGGAGAAGGGGTGACCGCCTGCGCCATCGCCGGGCGCTCCTGGGTGCCGGCAGGGGATACCTGCTTCTTCCCGATCGACCTGCTGGCGACCGGGGCAGTGCGCCTCGAGCGCACCCGGCTCGACCGGGTCGAGACCGTGACGGTGACAGTGAGTCGCTACCCATACCCGGAGCAGCGCCTCCACGTGGACGACCGCATGGTCCACCTTTCGGCCGCCGATCAGGAGCGCTCGGCTCGCGAGGGCAAGCAGATCGACGCGCTGTGGCCGCTCGAGGGCGCGGCGCGGTTTGCCCTCCCGCTCGGCGCCCCGCTCGCCGACCTGCCCAAGGGCGGCCGGTTCGGCGCGCGCCGGGTCTTCAACGGCGAGCCCCGGTCGCCGCACGGCGGCGCCGACTACCCGGCGGTCGTGGGCACCCCTGTGTTCGCCGCCGCCGACGGCACGGTGGCGCTCGCCGCCGACCACTTCTTCGGCGGACGATCCATCTACATCGACCACGGCGGCCTGATCACCGTGTACATGCACCTCAGCCGGATCCTTGTGGAGGACGGCCAGGAGGTGAAGCGCGGTCAGATGATCGGCGAGGTCGGCGCCACCGGGCGCGTCACCGGCCCGCACCTGCACTTCTCCGCGCGCTGGCATGGCGCCCGCGTCGACCCCACGCTGCTCCTCGCGCCGCCCTCGACTCTTCCCGAGCTCCCCGCCCCATCGGACCGCTGACCCGAGAGTATTGGAGAAAGGGGCGGGCGCCGCTGGCGCGGCGCTACGGGCGTTCGCGGCGAACCGATCAGGCGCTGCGCGCCTGCCGGCCTCGCCGCGAGCGCCCTTGCTGCACTGCGTGCAGCCCGCCCCTCGCCAATTTGGGAGCGCTCCCGTCTCTTGGTGAAGCGCTGCCGGCAGCGGACCATCTGCGGCGTCGCCCTTCGCCGGCCTCGCTCCTCGCGTACAGCAAGTACGCGTCGTCGCGGGCCGGCTCGCGCTCCTTGCATCTGGCCCACTGGCGGCAGCGCCGCGCTCCGCTCCGCGGAGCGCGAGCTCAAGGAGAAGAAGGAAGGACAGGAATGTCGGCGCGCCTGAGCGCAGCGCCGTGACCGCCAAGTCACTCCGCACCGCTCCCTGAGCGGTGCGCGCGTGCCACTTCCGACGTTTTGCTCGCGATGCAGACCGCACGCGCCGCCCCGCCTGGAGGTCGGAGCGGAATCGCTGAGTTGTCCGCTTTCAAAATGTCGGAGGTGGCAACGACGGCCTCCAAGGTTCCGAGCGCCTCCAAGCTACTCAGAGCCACTCCGCGCCGCTCCCTGAGCGGTGCGCGCGTGCCACTTCCGACGTTTTGCTCGCGATGCAGACCGCACGCGCCGCCCCGACCTGGAGGTCGGAGCGGAATCGCTGAGTTGTCCGCTTTCAAAATGTCGGAGGTGGCAACGACGACCTCCAAGGCTCCGATGCGCCTCCAAGCTACTCAGAGCCACTCCGCGCCGATCCCTGAGCGGCGCGCGCGTGCCACTTCCGACGTTTTGCTCGCGATGCGGGCGGCACGCGCCGCCCGACTGGAGGTCGTAGCGGAAGCGCTGACTTGTCCGCTTTCAAAATGTCGGAGGTGGCAACGATGACCGTGCCTTCTACAGATCCAGCGTCAGCACCGCCCGCAGCCGCGGCCGCCGCACGACCGCGAGATCGTGGAACGTTGCCGCCTTCACTTCGATAGCTGGCGACCAGCCGGCCGGGAGCGGCGCGACGCCGAGAGTGGCGCCGGTGCCGTGCAGCCGCACGTCGACGGCCACCTGGCGCCAGGCGTAGAGCAGGAACAGCGCCTCGTTGATGGCGCGGACGAGGCGCGCGGCAAGCTCCTCCGGCCAGCGTTCGATCGTGTGCCAGGTCTGCGGAGAACCCCGCACCGGCCGGTCGAGGGCGCACGCCAGCGCGCCGGCCACCCCGTTACGCACCAGCTCCTCCTCGTCGTCGCCCCAGATCGCGAGGCGAACGTCGGCAGTGTGCGCGAGCCGGCGGAAACGCGGGTGCATCATCGTCGCAGTGTAGACTCGCACCGATGTTCCGGGAGCGGTGGTGGACGCGCTGGCTGGCCGCCGGCGCGATCGTGCTGGCTGGCCTCGTGCTGGTAAGGGACCGCGGCGTCGGCGGCGCCGAGCGCGCGGAGACGCTGGCGCGCGGGGCGCTGCGGCAGCTCGGCTTCGTCGCCACCGGCGACGCGGCGATCGAGCTGGAAGGCGACCACGCGCTGGCGTGGGCGCTCGAGCGCTCGCGACCCGGCCCGGCCGGCCGCGACCTGGCGCAGGGCGAAGGCGGCGCGCTGCGCTGGCGGGTGACCTTTGCCGGCGGCGGCGAGGCCGTGATCACCGCGGGCGGCCTGCTGTGGTCGGTGCGGCGGCCGGCGCCCACCGACCCCGGCGTCGACCTCTACCCGCCCGCCGCCAAGGAGATCTTCGACCGCGCACTGGCGACCGTGGTCAGGGCGCCGGCGCCGTGGCGGTGGGAAACCAGCCAGACGTGGCGCGAGACCGGGCACACCTGGCACCGCGTGCGCTTCCTCGATGTCGGCCGTACCGTGCCTTCGGGCTGGCGTCGCGAGCTCGAGATGGAGCTGGCCGGGTCGACGCTGATCGCCGTCCGCTACCGCGTGCACCCCCTCGGCACCGATCTCGGGGTGGTGATGGGGCGCATCGCCGAGCTCAGGGAGCTGCGCCTGGCCGGCCTCGTCGGCGTTGCCATCCTCGCCATCGGTATGCTCCTGGCCGGGATCGAGGCGCTGGCGTACCACGAGCGGGTGCGGCTGGCCCGTGGCGTCCTCGTCGGGGGGCTCGCCGCCGGCTGCGGGTGGCTCGCCGGCGCGTCGCTGCAGGTGATCGCGGTGCAGGGCCTGGTGACGGCGGGCGTCGTCGCCCTGCTGCCCACGTGGGCGTTCCTGCCGCGCTCGCGGCCGGCGTGGGGGGCGCCCGCCGGGATCGTGCTGGCGATCGTCGCCCTCTTCGGACCGGCGCTGGTCAACGGTCTCGGCGGCTGGATGCCGGTCACGCCGGCGCTGCCCGCCGAGGTTGCGCCCGCGCACCTGCTGGGCGCCGCGTGGTTCCCGGCGCTCACCGAGGAGCCGCTGCTGCGCGGCGCCTTCCCCGGTCTGCTCGGCCCGGTGCTCGGATGGTGGGGCGCGGCGATCGCCGGGGCATGCCTCGGCGCCCTCTTCCACCCGCTGCCATCGGTGCCGCTGGTCGCCGCGATCGGCGTCGAGCTGGTCCTGCAGCTCGGCCTCGTCGCCGTCGCGCGCGTGGCCGGCGTCGGCGGCGCCATCATGGCGCGGGCGACGCTCGGCAGCGTCCTCTACCGCCTCGCGTACCCGGCGGGCGCCGCGTGGGACGCCGCCGCCCTTGCCGTCGTGGGCCTCGGTGCGCTGCTCCTCCTGCTGCAGCGGGAGCGCGATTGAGGCGGTTCCTGCCGGTCGCTGCCGCCGGGCTGGCGCTTGTCGTCGCCGCCGCCGTCCCGGTTCCCGCGCGCCACGACCGCGCGGCTCGCTCGCCACGCAGCGCGGCGGCGGCCGCGGAGGCAGCCATCCCGCCGGTCGGCCTGGTCTGGGGCAAGGTCCGCGGCTGGGAGCGGTCCGCCGACGGCTGGCGGGTCGTCTGGGAGCCGGCGCACGGGGCGTGGCTGCTGCGGGCGTGGGTGCCCGACGGCGCCTCCGGCGCGGTCGGGTGGTGGCTCGACGTGGCGCCGTGGCTGCCCGGGGCGCGCCTGTCGCGCGCCGCCGCGGCCGTGGTTGCCGGTGGCGGCAGCGGCGAGCCGGTGCCGCTCGAGCGGCTCGCCCGACGCGACTGGGTGGTCGGCGAGAACCGGGTGATCGGGGCCCTTCCCGGCGGTCGTCGCGTCGCGGCGCCGCCGGGGGAGAGCGGCCTGTTCTGGGGCGCCGTGCTTGCCGGCCTGGTGTTCGCCGGGGCGATCGGCCGCGTCCTCATTCCGGGCGTGGTTGCGCCCGGGTGGCGCCGGCTGATCGGGTGGTCTACGGCGGCGGTCATCGTCGCCCTGCCGCTGCTGACGCCACTCGCGGCCCGCCAATTTGCGGCCGGCGTACGGCCGTGGGTCAGCGAGGTGATCTTCGGCGCCACCATCGCGATGGCGCTCGCTGCGGTGTCGCTGGCGGCGATCCACTACCCAGCCGGCCGCGGCCGCGCCGCCGGCTCCGTGCTCGCCGCGGCGCTCGCCGCCGGCCTGCTGGCCGGGCGCATTCAGCCGGTGCCGTGGTGCGCCGAGGTCGCGGGGCTGGAGGCGCGGGCGGTCGCCTGGATCGCGGTGGCGCTGCTCGGCGGCTGGCTCGCCGCGCTGGCGGGCGAGGGGCTGCGCCAGCTTCTCGCGCCGGCGGGCCGCGCGAGCCGCGCGCTGCTCGTTCCGCTCGGCGCCGCGATGGTCGTCTCTGCCGGTCCCTGGCTGGGCGCGTCGCTGGCGATCCTCGGCGCGGCGGCAGGCGGGCGCGGGCAAGGGACGCCGGTCGCCTGCATGACGTTGTGGGGGTGGGTGGTCGGGGCGACGTGGGCGACTTGCGCGTGGACCGGCGCCCTGCGCGACAGCCTCCTGATGCTCCTCGTCGGTGCCGCGCTGGTGATCGCCGCTGCCGTCGCGGACCACCGTCACGGGGTATGATCCAACCGTGTTGCTGCCCATCTCCATCGCGGCACGGCTGCTGCAGCGGCGCGGGACCGCGCTGCTCCGCACCAGCGCCGTCGCCGCGCTGGTCGCGGTGGCCCTGGGCATAGCCTCGCTGGTCATCGTGCTGGCGCTGATGAACGGCTACTCCGAGGCGCTGCGCTCGGGGATCCTGGCGGGCGGCGGGCACCTGGTGGCGATGTTCCCCACCGGGCTCGCCGCGAGTGAGGTGCGGGCCGTCTCCGCGAAGGTCGAGCGGGTACCCGGCGTGCGCGCCGTCGGCGAGGTGCTGTACCTGCCGGCGCTGCTGTTCGCCGCCCGCGACGGCGCGACCGCCGAGGTCGTCACGCTGAAGGCAAGCGGCCTGGTCAGCGCCTTCGCGCCGCCCGAGCAGCCGCTCGCGGCGGGGCCACTGCCGGTCGCGCTCGGCTCCGGGCTGGCGCGCCGGCTCGCGGTCGCTGAGGGGGCGACGGTGTCGCTCCAGCTCATGATCGCCGGGCGCATGCCGCAGATGCTCCCGGCGCGGGTCGCCCGGGTGTTCCACACCGGTCTCGTCGAGCTCGATGACCGCTGGGTGGCGGTGCGGCTGACGGCGCTGGCGGCGCGTGTCGTGGCGGCACGGGCCAACGGCGTCGAGATCGAACTGGACGACCCGGATGCGGCGGTGCGGCTGCGCCCCGCCATCGAGAGCGCCGCCGGCAAGCTGGCATTGGTCACCACCTGGCAGGAAACCAACCGCAACCTGTTCGCGGCGCTGCGCTGGCAGAAGCTGTCGCTCGGCGTGCTGCTGTCGCTGGTGGTCGGGGTTGGGGCCTTCGAGGTGGCGTCGTCGCTGGTCGTCCTGGTCACCGAGAAGCGGCGCCAGCTCGGCATCCTCATCGCCCTCGGCGGCTCCCCCGGTCTGCTGCGGGCCGTCGTCCTGGCGGCGGCCGGCGCCCTCGGGATCGCGGGGGTGTTCGCCGGCACGGCGGCCGGCATCGCCCTCGCGGCGCTGCTCACCGCGCTGCGCATCCCATCGTTCCCGTCGGAGATCGCCAGCATCTACATGGTCGAGCGTATCCCGTTCATCGTCCACTGGGGCGACATCGGCATCGTCGTGGCGCTCGGCGTCGTCGAGGTGGTCATCGCCGCGCTGCTCCCCGCCCGGCGGGTGGCACGCTGGCAGCCGGCCGAGGTGCTGCGGTGGGTATAGGTGGCGGCCCGCTGTGGGAGGTGCAGTGGCACCCGGGCAGCGGCGGTCGCCTGCGCCGCCTGACGCTGACGCGCCGCGGCCTGCGCAGGCTGATCATCGCCCTGGCCGCGGCGATGCTGCTGCTGCTCGGCATCATGGGTGTCATCCCGCTCGGCCTGCGCGGTCTCCTGCAGCGCTTCACCGTCGACACGGCGCGCCGCGAGAACGTGACGCTGCGCGCCGATGGCGAGCGCTTGCGCGACGAGGGGCTGGCGCTGGCGCACCGGCTGCACGTCCTGGCGCAGCGGGGGCGGCGGCTCGCCTGGGCGATCGGCTCTCCGGTGCCGAACGGGGCCGACCCGCCGGGCCAACCGCCCGGCCCGGACGCCAGCGACGCCGGCCTGCTCGGCTGGCTGGTTGGGAGCGCTGGCCGCCTCGACCGGGTGGCTGCCGCGCTCGCGGGCGGCGGCGCCGCGGCGCCATGCCCGCTCGCGTCGTTGCCGTGCGCGTTGCCGGTGAAGCAGGAGCGGGCGGTGCAGGTCGCGCAGTTCGGCTTCCACGTCTCGCCGTTCACCGGGCGCGAGGAGGCTCACTACGGCGCGACGCTGGCGGCGCCGCTCGGCGAGCCGGTGGTCGCGCCGGGAGCCGGCCGGGTCGTGTTCGCGGGGTCCGTACGCGAGCGCAAGGCGAACGAGTGGACACGCTTCGGCAACATCGTGGTGCTCGATCACGGCGGCGGCGTTTGCACCGTCCTCGGCCACCTCCGCGATGTCGCGGTCAAACGCGGTCAGGCGGTGACCCGCGGGCAGCGCGTCGGCAGCGTCGGCCAGACCGGCTGGACGCGGGTGCCGGCGCTCTACTTCGAGGTGCGCTGGCCGCCCGGCGACGTCAGCCGGCCGATCGATCCGGCGCTGGTCGCCATCTCCCTCCCGGCCGACGACCTCGACTCCCGCCTCGCCAAGCCGTTCGGCGACCTCCCCGGCGGCTTCCCGCTGCTCAACCACCTGCCTCGCCGTTGAAGAGCAGGGGACCGGGTACCGGGTACCGGGGACCGGGGACCGGAGAGCGCAGAGCCTCAGGGAAGGCGAGCGCTACTTGAGCGAGCACGATTCTGCACGCCGGGCGGCACCGGAACGCTTCGCGCATTGCCTCCGAGGTTGCCGCTCGGCACGGCGTGGTGATAGCCTTCACAAGCCGCGCCACGGGCGCCGGGAGGAAACCGATGGAGTCTGGAAAGTTGAAGCGGACGCCGCTGTACGACTGCCATCTCAAGGCGGGCGGGCGCATCGTGTCCTTCGCCGGCTGGGAGATGCCCGTCCAGTACCGGGGCGTGATCGAGGAGCACCGCGCGGTGCGCACGGCGGTCGGGATCTTCGACGTCTCGCATATGGGCGAGATCGAGGTGGTGGGCTCACGGGCGCTCGACCTGGTCCAGCACGTCACCAGCAACGATGCCTCCAAGCTCACCGTCGGCCGCGCGCACTACTCCGGCCTGATGACGCCGCGCGGCACCTTCGTCGATGACCTGCTCGTCCACAAGATGGCCGACGATCACTACTTCCTGGTGGTCAACGCCGCCAACGCCGACAAGGACTACGCCTACATCTGCGCCCAGGCGGCGGCGTTCGCGAACGCCGACGTCATCAATCGCTCGGACGATTACGCGCAGATCGCCGTCCAGGGTCCGCGGGCGCTGGCCGTGCTGCAGCAGTTGACGGCCGTGCCGCTCGCCGAGATCAAGTACTACCGCTTCGTCAAAGCCGAGGTCGATGGCGTACCGGCGGTCATCGCGCGCACCGGCTACACCGGCGAGGACGGGTTCGAGGTGTATCTGGCGCCCGACAAGGCGGCCGCGTTGTGGGAGCGCCTGCTTGCGGTCGGCGCCCCGGCGGGGATCATGCCGTGCGGCCTCGGGGCCCGCGACACGCTCCGCTTCGAAGCGTGCATGCACCTCTACGGCAACGATATCGACGACACGACGACGCCCCTCGAGGCGGGCCTCGAGTGGATCGTCAAGCTCGACAAGGGGCCGTTCCTCGGGCGCGATGCGCTGCTTCGCCAGCAGTCGGCCGGGGTGACGCGCCGCCTGGTCGGGTTCGAGATGACGGGTCGCGGCATCGCCCGCCACGGCTACCCGATCCTCTCCGGCGGCACGCCGGTCGGCGAGGTCACGTCCGGTACACATGCGCCGACGCTTGGCAAGGCGCTGGGGCTCGGCTACGTTCCGGTCGCGCTCGCGACCGTGGGCACGGCGATCGACATCGAGATTCGCGGCCAGAACGTCGCGGCGGCGGTTGTGCCGACGCCGTTCTATCGCCGCGAGAAGTGAGCTGCAGAGGGGTGGCAGTGGTGGAAGTGAGAGCCGAGCGGCTCCCGGCTTTGCCGGCGCCGCGAGGGGGGCTCGGAGGGCGAGGTCGCGAAGGTTTGGGTGGTAGGCGACCGGCCCCCCGATGAAGATGGAAAGGGGGCTGACCATGGCGCAACCGAGTGATCGTCTGTACACGCGCACGCACGAGTGGGTCAAGGTCGAGGGCGGGACGGCCACCGTCGGCATCACGCAGTACGCCCAGGAGCAACTCGGCGATGTGGTGTTCGTCGAGGTGCCGGCCGTCGGCAAGGCGGTGACCAAGGAGACTGCGATGGGGACGATCGAGTCCGTCAAGGCGGTCTCGGAGGTGTTCGCCCCGGTCTCCGGGACGGTGACGGCGGTCAACGCCGAGCTTGAGGTCCACCCCGAGCTGGTCAACCAGGAGCCGTTCGGCGCAGGCTGGCTGGTCCGCCTGCAGGTCGCCGCCGGCGCGGCGGCGGGACTGCTGGACTCGGCCGCCTATGACGCCTTCGTCGCCGAGGAGGGAGCGCACTGATGCACCGCTACCAGGCGGGTTCCGAGGATCGCCGGCGGATGCTCGCCGCGATCGGCGCGACCTCGGTCGAGAAGCTGTTCGAGACGATCCCGGCCGGCGTCCGCTGCGCGGCGCTCGATCTCCCGCTCGCCCAGAGCGAGGAGGAGGTACGCCGCGAGTTCTGGGCGTACGCCACGGCCAACGCGGCCCCCGAGTGCTTCGCCAGCTTCCTCGGCGCCGGCGTCTACCGGCACGTGACGCCGTCGGCGGCCGACGCGCTGATCCAGCGCGGCGAGTTCTTCACGGCCTACACGCCGTATCAGCCCGAGGTCAGCCAGGGCACGCTGCAGGCGATCTTCGAGTTCCAGACGTTCGTCTGCCAGCTCACCGAGATGGACGTCGCCAACGCGTCGCTGTACGACGGCGCCACTGCGGTCGTCGAGGCGGTGCTGATGGCGCGCCGCATCGTCCCGGGGCGGCCGCGAGTCGTCATCGCCGGGTCGCTGCACCCGGAGTACCGCGCCGTCCTCGCCACCTACGAGGAGCCGGCCGGCCTAGGCCTCACCGAGGTGCCGTGGGACAGTGACGGCCGGGTCGATCGGCAAGCGCTCGCCGCCGCCCTCGGCCCCGACGTCTGCGCCGTGGTCGTGCAGTCGCCGAACGTCCTCGGTGTCGTCGAGGAGCTCTCGGCGATCGCCGCGGCAGCGAAGGCGGCGGGCGCGCTCAGCGTGCACGTCGTCGCCGAGGCCACGTCGCTGGGGATGCTGGCGCCGGGCGGGGCCTGCGGGTTCGACGTGGTGTGCGGCGAGCTGCAGGCGTTCGGCATCCCGCTTTCGTTCGGCGGGCCGTACCTCGGTTTCTTCGCGACCCGGCAGGCACACGTTCGCCAGCTCCCCGGGCGGCTCGCCGGCGAGACCGTCGACTCCGAAGGCCGGCGCGGCTACGTGCTGACGCTGTCGACGCGCGAGCAGCACATCCGTCGCGGCAAGGCGACCTCCAACATCTGCACCAACCACGGGCTGATGGCGCTCTACACCAGCATCGTGCTCTCGCTGCTCGGCAAGCGGGGCGTGCGCGAGCTGGCGCTCGCCTCGTACGCGACCGCCGAGTACCTGAAGGCCGGGATCCGGGAGCCGGGAGTCGGCGTCCGGCTGGCGTTCCCGAGGGGCCGTACGTACAACGAGTTCCTGGTGCTGCACGACGACCCCGACTGGCTGCTCGAGAAGTTGCAGGCGCAAGGGGTCTTGGGCGGCGTCTCGACGATGCGCTTCGGCGACCGCTTCCCCAAGGGCATCCTGATCGCGGCGACCGAGAAGAACACCAAGCACGAGTGCGATCGCCTGCTCGACGCGCTGCGGAGGCTGGCATGAACGGCACGAGGAAGTTGCGCGCCGGCGAGCGGCTGATCTTCGAGAGCTCCTCCGCGGGTCGGGTGGGCTACCAACTGCCGCGCCTCGAGGTGCCGGCGGCCGACCCCGCGGCAACGCTGCCGGCCGAGTTGCTGCGCGGCGAGATCGCCGACCTGCCCGAGGTCAGCGAGGTCGACGTGGTGCGCCACTTCACGCGCCTGTCGAAGTGGAACTACAGCGTCGACGACGGCCTCTACCCGCTCGGCTCGTGCACCATGAAGTACAACCCGCGGCTGAACGAGGAGCTCGCGCGTCTTCCCGGTTTCGCGCAGCTCCACCCCCTCCAGCCCGACGGGCAGGTGCAGGGCGCGCTCGCGCTGATGTGGCAGCTCGAGCAGGCGCTCATCGCCATCACCGGCATGGCGCGGTGACGCTGCAGCCGGCCGCCGGTGCGCACGGCGAGCTCGCCGGCATGCTGATGATCCGCAAGGCGCTGCGTCGGCGCGGCGACGGCCGGCGCACCGTGCTGATCCCCGACTCGGCGCACGGCACCAACCCGGCCACCGCGGTGTTCGCCGGCTTTGACATCGTCGAGATCGCGTCGACCGCCCAGGGAACGCTCGACCTGGAGGCGCTGCGGCGGCGCCTCGACGGCGGCGACGTCGCGGCGCTGATGATCACCGTGCCCAACACCCTCGGGGTGTTCGAGCCGGAGATCGTCAGCCGCGGCGGCACTGCTCCACGAAAAGGGCGCCTTCCTCTACATGGACGGCGCCAACCTCAACGCCTTCGTGGGCGTGGCGCAGCCGGGGAAGATGGGCGCCGACGCGCTACACATCAACCTGCACAAGACGTTCTCGACGCCGCACGGCGGCGGCGGGCCGGGCGCCGGCCCGGTGGCCGTCTCGGAGTCGCTGGTCCCGTACCTGCCGGTGCCGACCGTCGAGCGGCACGGCGACCGCTTCGTCCTGTCGAACGACCGCCCGGAGAGCATCGGCAAGGTGCGCTCGTTCTACGGCAACTTCGGGATGCTGGTGCGGGCGCTGGCGTACATCCGCTCACTCGGCCGCGACGGCCTGCGCGGCATGGCCGAGGGCGCCGTGCTCAACGCGAACTACCTCCGCAACGGGCTCGAGGGCAGCTACAAGCTGGCCTACTCGGGCCCGAGCTTGCACGAGGTGGTGTTCGACGACACCCTCCAGGCGCCGAGCGGGATCAAGAACATCGACATCGCGAAACGGCTGCTCGACTACGGGTTTCACCCGCCGACCATGTCGTTCCCGCTGATCGTGCACGGGGCGCTGATGATCGAGCCGACCGAGAGCGAAGGGATCGACGAGCTCGATGCGTTCATCGGCGCGATGCGCGAGATCGCCCGCGAGGCGAAGGAGAGCCCGGACCTGGTCAGGGGTGCCCCGTATACCACGCCGGTGCGGCGGCTCGACGAGGTGCGGGCGGCGCGTCAGCCGATCCTGCGCTGGCGTCGCGGGGCGTAATAGGGAGGTATCATGGCGCCGTCGGAGATGGTTCCCGAGGGAGGTGGATGGTGCGCGCGGTTCATATCTTCGTAGACTATTGGAACTTCCAGCTTCGGTGGAACGAGCGCGCCGGGGACGCGCGCTGCAACTGGGCGCATCTGCCGCTGGTGCTGATGGAACGGATCAAGAGCCTGCCGCTCTCCGACGATCTCGACTATCAGGGCATGCGGGTGTACGCGTCGTGCGACACCGACGACGAGAACCTCCGCCGGTGGCTGGAGAACTTCCTCGAGCGCCAGCCCGGGACGAGCGTCGTGGTGCTCGAGCGGCGGCGGCGCTTCGATCACATTCGCTGCCGCGCCTGCGGCTACGAGAGCGGCACCTGCCCGTCGTGCGGGCAGCCGCTGGTGTGGTCGGCGGAGAAGGGGGTCGAGTCGGCGATCATCACCGACCTCTACGAGCTGGCATTCTCCGACGCCCTCGACGTTGCCGTGATGGTCTCGTCGGACAGCGACTTCGTGATCCCGACGCTGGCGCTGCAGGGGCGCGGCGTCAAGGTGATCAATGCGGCGTGGCGCGGCGCCGGCGCCGACCTGGCGAAGGCGTCGTGGGCGACCGTCGACCTCGACGAGCTGATCCCGCTCCTGGTTCGCGAGCAGAGCGGCGAGCGCCGAGCCGTCCACCCCGAGGGGCCCCCGGCGAGCGTTTGAGGAGAGGGGGCGGGCGCCGCTGGCGCGGCGCCACGGGCGCTCGCAGCTCGCGTCCTTGCCGTACTGCGTGCGGCCCGCCCCTCGCCAATTTGGATTGCTCTCCTCTTCCCACGCAGCGCTGCCGGCAGCGGACCATCTGCGGCGTCGCCCTTCGCCTGTCTCGCTCCTCGCGTACAGCAAGTACGCGTCGTCGCGGGCCGGCTCGGTCTCCTTGCATTGAGGGGCCTGACTGCGCAAGCGGGCGGGCCGCGTTGCGGACGCCACGGGGCGCGATGCAAGGAGGAGAGCCGCAGTCGAAGTGCGTCCTTCGGCAAGGCGCGACGACGCGGCAGCGCGCCCCGTGCCGCCGCAACCCACGGGCGCAGGGGTGTCGGGGGCGCAGGCGGCGTTGCTCGTCGGCGTCGATGGAGAAGCATCGACCGCCTCCTCGCGCCTGGCCTGCGCCCCCGAGCCCCCTGCGCGCGGCCCACCCGCTTGCGCAGACAGGCCCCCGAGCCCACTGGCGGCAGCGCCGCGCTCCGCTCCGCGCAGCGCGAGCTCAGGAGAAGAAGGAAAGACAAGAATGTTGGCGCGCCTGAGCGCTGCGCGGAGGCCACCAAGCCACTCCGCACCGCTCCCTGAGCGGTGCGCGCGTGCCACTTCCGACGTTTTGCTCGCGATGTGGACTGCACGCGCCGCCCCGACTGGAGATCGAAGCGGAATGGCTGAGTTGTCCGCTTTCAAAATGTCGGAGGTGGCAACGATGACCGCCAATTCTCCATCCGCCTCCAAACCACTCGGGCCACTCCGCACCGCTCCCTGAGCGGTGCGCGCGTGTCACTTCCGACGTTTTGCTCGCGATGCGGACCGCGCGTGCCGCCCCGGCTGGAGGTCGCAGCGGAATCACTGAGTTGTCCGCGTTCAAAATGTCGGAGGTGGCAACGATGACCGCCAATTCTCCATCCGCCTCCAAACCACTCGACCACTCCGCGCCTCCAAATCACTCCGACTTGTCGGGGTGGGGCGGGGGGGTGGCACGGGCACCGGATCCTTGCGGATCTCTTCCTGGAGGTAACGGATCGCCGCGTCGAGCTGCGCGTCGGCACCGTCGAAGGTGGCGCGCGGCAGGTTGTCGACCGCGATGTCCGGCTCGACGCCGCGCCCCTCGATCAGCCACTCGCCCTCGGGACCGTAGACGCCGGTCTCGGCCGCTGTCGCGATCCCCTTGTCCACGAGGGTATTGGAGCTCGACAGCCAGATCTCGCCGCCCCACGTGCGGGCGCCGACGACCTTGCCGAGGCCCAGGCGGCGGAACCCCTCGGCGAACGCCTCGCCGTCGGACGCGGTGCGTTGGTCGACCAGGACCACCATGTGCCCGCGGAACGCGAACTGCATGTTCCAGGTGGGCTCGCCGCGCCGCGGCTGCCAGTAGAACCACGCCTTGCGCAGCAGCTTCTCGAGGATCCACGAGTCGATATTGCCGCCGCGGTTGTGGCGAACGTCGACGATCAGGCCGGCGCGGTCGAACACCGGGTAGAAATTGCGCACCCACTCGACCCAGTTGCCGCCGCCCATCGCGCGCAGGTGGACGTAGCCGATCGAGGAGCCGCTCGCGGCGTCGACGCGCTCGCGCCGCGTGAGCTCCCACTCGGCGTAGCGGAGGTTGGCCTCCTCGTCGGGGGTGATGGGCGTGACGACGACGTCGCGCGGCGCGCCGGCGGCGGGCTTGACGTGTAGCAGTGCCTGCTTGCCGGCCTGGCCGCGCAACAGCTCCGCCGGGTCGGGCGCCGACAGCGTGGCGGCGCCGTTGATCGAGACCACCACGTCGCCGTCGCGCATCGCGACGTCCGGCCGGGCGAGCGGCGAAAGCTCTGCGGGGTAGTCGGGATCGCCGCGGAAGACGTGACGGACCCGCCAGCCGCCCGCCGCCTCGTCGCGCTCGAAGAGCGCGCCGAGGCGCGCCGGCGCGATGTCGTCCTTGCCCTTGCGCACGTCGCCGCCGTAGACGAAGATGTGCAGCGCCGAGAGCTCGCTGACCATCTGCGCGAGTAGGTCGGAGAGCTCGGCGCGATCGGCGACGCGGTCGACGAGCGGCTGGTACTTGGCGAGCATCGCCGGCCAATCGACGCCGTGCATGCCGGTGTCGTAGAAGTAGTCACGCTCGAGGCGCCACGCCTCGCGGAACATCTGGCGGAACTCCTCGCGCGGCTGGATGGAGAAGCGCCACCCCGAGAGGTCGACCCCGGCGTCCTTGAGCTCGGCCTTCTCGCCGGCGTCGGCCTTGAGCACGTAGAGGTCGTCGTCCTTGGTCACCAGGAGCCTGCTGCCATCGCCGGAGAGCTCGAAGTCGTCGACGCCCGCGACGATCGTCTTCGGCTCGGGATCGTCGTTGTCGACGTCGAGCGCGACGAGGTCACCCTTGTCGTCACCCGGCATCTCGTACGAGAGCCAGTAGAGCCGGCTCTTGGTGCAAGCGAGCGACGAGTAGTTGCCCGCGTCGACTGGGACCTCCCACAGGCGATCGGCGAGGCCGGCGGGATCGATCGCGACGGTGACCTTGTCAGGCTCGGCGTTGGCGCCCTTGTCCGGCCCGGGCTTCTTGGCCTTGCCGGCAGGCTTGCCGATGTCCTTGTCGCCGGTGCTCTTCGGCTCGGCGGGCGCGAGCTCGTCGTCGGGCGCGAAGGGGAAGCGCAGCCCCGGCTTGAGCGCCACCGCGTAGATCTTGGTCGGCGCGGCGAGGAACGGCTCGGGCTGGTACGGTCCCCACGGGCTCCCGACCGCCGAGGCGAGGTTGCGGTCGGAGAGGAAGTAGATCCACCCTCCGTCCGAGCTCCAGGCAGGCGCGTCGCTCTCGGAGCGCGCCGATGTCACCTCGTGGCGGGTGCCGTCGGCGACGGCGTAGATCTCGATCTGCGAGATGGTGTTCGCCGCCGGGACAGCGTAGGCGAGGTAGCGGCTGTCCGGTGACCAGGCAACGTCGCCGAACCCCCAGTGCGGCGACGTTGCCACCTTGGTCGATCGCTTGGCGGCGATGTCGCGGATCCACAGCTCCAGGTTCTTGTCCCAGTAGGCGATCTTGACGCCGTCGGGCGACGGCACACCGTCGAAGCGCAGGACCTTGCCGTCCGCGGTGAGCTGCTCGCCATCACC
Source organism: uncultured Acidobacteriota bacterium (assembly GCA_963725705.1). Classification (GTDB taxonomy): domain Bacteria; phylum Acidobacteriota; class Thermoanaerobaculia; order Thermoanaerobaculales; family Thermoanaerobaculaceae; genus CAVRZJ01. The sequence goes on from CAVRZJ010000011.1 coordinate 400,821, forward strand.
GAGGCCGTTGGCGGGAAGGCGCCACCACTCGACCTCCCCCGACTCGTCGGAGAGCGCCGCCAGCGTCTTGCCGTCCGGCATGAAGTGCGCCTGCCGGTAGCGGACGCCGGGACGGCGGGTCACGTCGACCAGGCGCCCTTGCTTGGCCGGCGCCACGAACACCTCGCCGCGCGCGGTGAGGACGACGCGGTCCCCGTCGGGTGAGAGGTGCGCGGAGGTCAGGTAGTCGACCGGTTTCTCGACCCATTTCTCACGGAGTTGGTCGAAGTCCGAGGCGAGCGAGATCGGCACCGCCGCGTCGCTGCCGGCGGCGATGTCGTAGACGCGGATGTCGGCGCCGAGCTTGTAGGCGATGCGTCCTTGCGAAAGCGCCGGCGTCGCCACGTCCCAGCCGCTGTGACGCGTGTGCTGCACCAGGTCGCCGCCGTCCGGGCGCATCGACCAGAGGTTCATCGTCCCGTCGCGATCGGAGACGAAGTACACGCGGCCCTGCCACCACATCGGCTCCTTCGACGTGCCCGGGTACTCCGAGGTGAGCGGGGTCGCCTCGGCGTCGCCGGGGGCGAGCTTCCAGAGGTTCTGCGCCATGCCGCCGCGGTAGCGCTTGGTGTGTGAGCCCTGGAACGGCAGGCGGGTGAAGAACAGCGTGCCGCCGGCGGCGTCGTAGCAGCCGTCGCTCGCCTGCGCGAGCGGCAGCACCGTACGGGCGCCGCGCGAGAGGTCGAGCGCCACGAGCTGCTGCTGCGGCAGCGTCGAGAGCGCCTCGGTGGCGTACAGCAGCTTGCCGTCGGGGGTCCAGCCGGCGACCAGCGCCTGGCGCCCATCCCACGTGCGGCGGGCCGGCAGGCCGCCGCCGACCGGCATGGTGTACACCTCGGTGGGGCCCTCGTAGGTGGCGGAGAAGGCGATCGTGAGGCCATCCGGCGAGATAGCCGGGAGCGTCTCCTGGCCGGGAGCGGTGGTCAGACGCTGCGCGACGCCGCCCGATGCCGGCACCTTCCACAAGTCCCCCTCGGCGACGAACACGATCGTGTCGCCATGGATCGCCGGGAAGCGATAGTAGCCGGGGTTGGCGGCGAGCAACGGCGCGGCCGCGAGGAGAAAGGCCAGCGACGAATAGGGACGGAGCAGACGCATTCGACACCCCCTGTCGATCACCTGCGCATCATAGGCGACACGGGTTTGGAGGTCGTGCTTGGAGGCTGTGCTGGCTTGGAAGTCGCCGTTGAGGCGCGCGAGCGGCTGATCTGCTTCTCTCGCGGTGAGGCGGGTTTGGAAACTGCGCACTGCCTCTGCCTACTGCCACTGCCTACTGCCTACTGCCTATCGCCTGCCCCTTTGGCGGGAGCAGGAGCATCCAGAGGGCGGCGGCGAGCATCGGCAGGTCACGGAGCACCAGCAGCCACGCGTTGCTGGTCTCGGTGGCGCTGGTCGAGAAGCAGCCGCAGGCGACGTTGACGCCGCGAACGGCGTTGACGAGGAGGCCGAACATGAACGCCAGCAGCAGCAGAGATGCCCACAGCGCGGCGCCGCGCCGCTTGAAGCCGGTGATCAGCGCGAGACCAACGACGAGCTCCATCCACGGCATGTAGATCGCCATCAGGTTGACCGGGCCGGGCGGCAGGATGCGGTAGTTCCAGATGATGGTGACCAGCGGCCGCGGGTCGAGCACCTTCGCGTGCGCGGCGTACAGGAAGACACCGCCCAGCAGCAGGCCGAGCGCGCGGTGCACCCAAGGGTTGCGCCACCAGCTCACGACGCGCCTCCGCGGGCGACTGGAAGCCCGTTGATCACCCACGCTTCATAGGCACCGATCATGATGTGCGGTGGTGCGACACCGCGCAGGCGCAGCTCCTGGGCGAGCAACTGCTCGGTGTCGGCCTCGGGCGACGATCCGTAGAGGATCACCGCGTCCGCGCCCTTCAGCCGCTGCAGCAGCGCCGGGGTGAGCTGTGCGCTGGCGTCGGTGTAGGGCAGCGACACCGCCCCGTCGACGTGGCCGGCGGCATAATCCGTCGGCGTCCGGGTGTCGACGATCGTCACCTTGGGCAGCGAGGAACGCAGCGCGTCCGCAGATGCGGCGTCGAGCCACTGGAAGTCGACGCCGGTCTGCGGCGGCTGTTTCCCCTGGCCCCACCACGCCAGCCCGCGGCCGGGCAGCACGTTGGCCACCGTGCCGAGCACGAGGGCCACAACGAGGCAGAGGACAGCGTCCCGGATCAGCTCGCGACTCACAGCGTGAAAGGCTAACATAACCCGGTGTCGGGCAAGTCGTGGCTGCGGATTCTGGGGCCGCTCACGCTCGGCGCGCTGCTCATCGGCGGCCTGTGGGCCGCCAGCGACCGGCCGCCGCGCCTGCCGGCGGACGGCGATCACGCCATCGCGCAAGCCGAGGCGCACTGCCTCTCCTGCCACACCCACGCCGCCCGCAAGCCCCGTCCGGCCGACCACCCGCCGCGCGACGACTGCTTCTCGTGCCACCGCGATCCCGCCGGGACGCTCCACCCCCGGCGCGGCGCGCCGACCAGTGTCCCTGGCGGCTGGGCCGACGATCCCCGCCGGCGCTGAGTTCTGCCTCCCCACGCGCTTGAGCGCCCGGCCCGCGTCTCACGTGCCGGGGCGGGCCATCATCGCCTCCAGTAAGCGGGGCCGGCATCGGCGGAGCCCGGGCAGGCGGCGTCGAGATGTGCCTCGCCGACGGTCAGGGCGAGGCGGTCGAGGACGTCCCCTGTCCCTGGGCGCTGCGCTCGGGGCCGTTTGAAGAGGGGACTCCGCAAACCTCAAAGTCTGGTAGCCTCTCGAAGGGTACGGAGACCGCGCGATGCTGAAGGGGAGACGACGCCGCTGCTCGGCCACGACGTTGCAGAACGGCAGCGACACCCGGTCAATCTCACAGGCAAGGCGCACGCGCTGCTGCGCTGGCTCCTGGGCCCCGGAAGCGAGGTGACGCCTCCATGTCGACACATCTCGAAGCGCTGCTCCAGCAGGATTTGGAGCTCATCAGGTCCAAGGTCATCGAGATGGGTGACCTCGCCGAGAGGGCGATCCGCGCCAGCATCCGAGCCGCGGTCGAGAGGGACCGCCAGCTCGCCTTCGCGGTCATTCTCCGCGACCAGTTTATCGACGAGGCCGAAAAGCAGTTGGACAAGCTGTGCCTGACGTTCCTTGTGAAGCACCAGCCGGCCGCCAGCCTGCTGCGCTTCGCGTACGCTGCAATCAAGGTCAACCTGGAGCTGGAGCGCGTCGGCGACTACGCCGAGTCGATCGCCCGTCAGGCATTGAAGTTGACCCAGGTCGACGCGACCCTGCCCCTGGATCGGCTACAGCAGGTCGTCAACCTCGCGGTCCCGATGCTCCACGACGCAGTCCGTGCCTTCGTCAACCAGGATGCGGAGCTTGCCCGCCGGACCATCGAGACGGACGAGGCCGTCGACCTGCTGCGGGACAAGCTGACCGCGGATCTCACCTCTCTGTACCGGGAAGGTCGCCTGCCGTTTGACGCCCTGAACCCGCTGGTCATGATCGCGCGGCGGCTCGAGCGGGTCTCGGACCAGGCCCGCAACATCAGCATGGAAACGCTGTACATGTGCACCGGCGAGATCGCCAAGCACCCGGGCTCGGACGTCTTCTACGTGCTCTTCGTCGACGAGCACAACGCGTGTCGCAGCTTGATGGCGGAGGCGATCGGCAACGCGCTGCACGACCCGGCGTTCGCGTTCACCAGCGCCGGCATCGACCCGCAGCCGGTCGCACAGAACACCATCGATTTCATGGCCTCCAAGGGCGTCGATGTGGTGCGGGCCGTGCCGCGACCGCTCTCCGAGGTTTCCAACCTCGAGCACAAGGACGTCATCGTGCTCCTCGCGCCGGAGGCCAGGCGGGCCTTCCCCCGGCGGCCCAGGCACACGGTGCTGCTCGACTGGAGCGTCGACAACCCCGCGCAGGCCGGGGACGATCGGGCCGACGTCGAAGCCGCCATGCAGCGGACCTACTCTTTCATCGAGGGTCAGATCCGCGATCTGGTCTCGGCCATCCGCGACACCAACAAGGCATGACCCTTGTGGTCCTTCACCTCTCCTTCATTCGTTGCTAGACTTGCGACCCGTGAGGCGCTGCAGTGACCTGCCCGTGCTCCCGAAGACCGCAGCCTCCCGGCCGAATCTCATCGCCACGGGGAATCAGAGGCCCCGGCGCAGGTCCAGTCCACTCCGCCGTGGCCGGTCGGCCGGGTAGAGCAGAAAGGAAACTCCGATGAATTTTCGCCACGCCACCGCCGCCGTGTCACCCCTCTGTGTCGGCCCGGCCCTCGCCGCCATCGCGATCGGGCTCTTCGGCTGCGGCAGGAGCAGCGGTCCCGGGATGACCACGATCCAGGTCCAGCGGCTCCGACACCATGGTCAACGTCGCCCAGGCGTGGGCCGAGGAGTACAAGAAGGTCGCGCCCGACGTCGACGTCGAGGTCTCCGGCGGCGGCTCGGGCGTCGGCATCGCGGCGCTCGAGAAGGGCACCATCGACATCGCCAACGCCAGCCGCAACATGAAGCCCGAGGAGATCGAGCAGGCCAAGAAGAACACCGGCAAGGAGCCGAAGGAGTTCGTCGTCGGCTTCGACGCGCTGGCGATCTACGTCAACAAGGACAACCCGATCAACGAGATCACGACTGACCAGCTCGCCCAGATCTTCGCCGAGGGCGGCACGATCACCAAGTGGTCCGAGCTCGGGATCACGATCCCCGGAGTCAGCGACGACACGATCGTCCGCGTCAGCCGGCAGTCGAGCTCCGGCACCTACGAGTTCTTCCGCGAGCACGTGCTGAACAAGAAGGACTTCAAGCTCGGCTCACGCGACATGAACGGCTCCAAGGAGGTCGTCGAGCTGGTCGGCACCACCAGAACGGCCATCGGCTACAGCGGCATGGGCTACGCGACACCGGCCGTCAAGATGTTCAAGGTCGCCCGCAAGGCCGGCGACCCGGCCTACGAGCCGACCGTGGCCAACACGTCGAGCCGAGCCTATCCGCTCGCCCGCTCGCTGCAGGTCTACACGCTCGGCGAGCCGCAGGGCGCGGTCAAGAAGTACATCGAGTGGATGCTGTCCGCCGGCGGGCAGAAGATCGTCGAGGAGAACGGCTACGTGCCGCTCGTCCAGCAGGCCAAGTGAGCAGCGCGGAGTGCGTTTCGATGGCCGGGAAGTGGCTCGCGGCGGCGTGCGGCCGGCGGTGTCCGCGGTGAGCGCCGAGGCGGGCCTGGCAGGCGCTTCGCAGCCGGCGAGCAGGCCTACCCGCTCGCGGCTGTCGGTCCTCGGCGAGCGGGTGATCGAGGCGGTCATCCGGACGAGCGGCGTCAGCGCGATTTTCTTCGTGCTGGCGATCTTCTTCTTCATCTTCCGCGAGGCCGCCCCGGTGCTGTGGAGCAGAGACTTCCAGCCTCTTCGAGTTCCTGTTCAGCGCGCAGTGGTATCCGACCTCGGTCAACAACGTGCGCTACGGCACGCTGGCCCTGACCGTCGGCACGTTTCGCGTCACGGGGCTGGCCATGGTCATTGCCGTGCCGTTCGGCCTCGGCGCGGCGATCTTCATCTCCGAGTTCTGCTGCCGCGCGGCTCAAGGAGACGCTGAAGATCGTCATCGAGCTGCTGGCCGCCATTCCGAGCGTGGTCTGGGGCTTCATCGGCCTGACGGTCATGAGCAGGCTGATCGTCAACCTCACCGGCGCCGCCGGTGGGCGTGAACCTGCTCAACGGCGGCATCATCCTCGCGCTGATGAGCGTGCCGATCATCGTCTCGATCGGCGAGGACGCGCTCAAGGCGGTGCCGGACTCGTATCGGGAGGCCGCCCTGGCGCTCGGCGCCACCCGCTGGCAGATCGTCTACCGCGTGCTGCTGCCGGCCGCCAAGAACGGCCTGCTGGCCGCCGTGCTGCTCGGCGTCGGGCGCGCCGTCGGCGAGACCATGGCCGTGCTCATGGCGACCGGCCACGCGGTGCAGATCCCGCACAGCCTGTTGCGATTCGGTGCGCACGCTCACGGCCAACATCGCCGCCGAGCTGGGCGAGGCGCCCGCCGGCTCCGGACCACTACCGGGTGCTGTTCCTGACCGGCGTGCTGCTGTTCTTGATCACGTTCGCCGTCAACCTGACTGCGGATCTGGTGGTCCGCGGCATCCGGCGGAAGTAGGCGGGCATGGAAGGCACCGCTCCTCCCGCCCAGCGCTTCGCGAGAACGGCGGTCGTGGTGCGCCGCGAGCGGGCGCAGACGGTCGCGAAGTGGGTCTTCTGCGCCATGTCGCTCGCCATGATCGTGCCGCTGGTGGCGATCGTCGGCTACCTGCTGGTGCGGGCCTGGCCGTCGCTCGCGTGGAGTTCCTCGTCGACGTGCCACGCAGGGGATGCGGGAGGGCGGCATCTGGCCGGCGTTCGTCGGCACCCTTTACCTGGTTGGCATCTCGCTCGCCGTCGCCGCGCCGATCGGCGTGCTGGCCGCCATCTATCTGAACGAGTACGCCCGGGACAACTGGTTCAACCGGCTCATCAACCTGGCGGTGATCAACCTGGCCGGCGTGCCGAGCATCGTGCACGCGCTGTTCGGGCTGGGCGCGTTCGTCTACGCGGCGCGGTTCGGCTACTCGATTCTCTCGGCCTCGCTGACCCTGGCGATCATGACCCTGCCGGTGATCATCGCCAGCACGCGCGAGGCGCTGGCGTCGGTGCCGCGAGCGTTCCGCGAGGCCTGCTGGAACGTCGGCGCCACCCGCTGGCAGACCATCCGGGCCGTCGTGCTGCCCAACTCCATCAGCGGCATCCTCACCGGCATCATCCTCCAGGTCAGCCGGGCCGCCGGCGAGACCGCGCCGATCATGTTCACCGGCGCGGTCTTCTTCAAGGCGGTGCAGCGCGGGGACCTGTTCCCGTACCGCCTCAGCGACCAGTGCATGGCCCTGTCCATGCACCTCTACACCGTGTCGACCCAGGTGCCCGACGTCAGGGAGTCGATCCCATACGCCACGGCGGTGGTGCTGCTCGGCTCGGTGCTCCTGGTCAACGCGACGGCCATCGTCCTCCGGGTCTAGCTGCGCGGCAGGAAGAAGTGGTGAGGGTGTGAACGCGCCGAGACCGGCCGTCGAGGTCGCCGACCTGCGCCTCGCCTACGGGCCCAAGGAGGTCCTGCACGGCATCTCCTTCTCCGTGCTCAGCCACGAGATCTTCGCCATCATCGGCCCGGCGCAGTCCGGCAAGACCTCGCTGCTGCGCTGCCTCAACCGCACCATCGACCTGATCCCCGAGGCGACGACGAGCGGCCTGGTGCTGCGTCGACGGCGAGCGACGTCCGCCGCGTCAAGGACGTCTTCGCCCTCCGCCGCAAGGTCGGCATGGTGGCGCCGCTGCCGGTCGGTCTGCCGCTGTCGATCTACGACAACGTCGCATTCGCGCCGCGGTGCGCCGGCGTCACGCGCAAGGGCGATCTCGACGCCATCGTCGAGCGCTGCCTGCGCCAGGCCGCGCTGTGGGACGAGGTCAAGGACCGGCTCAGGAGCCTCGGCACCACGCTCTCCGGCGGCCAGCAGCAGCGGCTGACCATCGCCCGCGCCCTGTCGCACCAGCCCGAGATCCTCTGCCTCGACGAGTTCTCGATCGCCATCGATCCGGTCACCACGATGCGCATCGAGGACGTGCTCAAGGAGCTGCGCAGCGAGATGACCATCATCCTCGTCACCAACCTGGTGCAGCAGGCCCGGCGCCTGGCGGACCGCACCATGTTCCTCTGGAACGGCGACATCGTCGAGCTCGACGCGACCGAGGTGATCTTCTCCGAACACCCGGCGGACCGCCGGACCTACGACTACGTCAACGGGATCTTCGGATGAGCGAAGCCGGCTCCCGGCATCGTCGACCCGCGACCTGAACCTCTGGTACGGGAAGTTCCAGGCGCTGATCGACGTGTCGGTGGACATCAAGGCACGGCCTGATCACCTCGCTGATCGGCCCTTCCGGGTGCGGCAAGACCACGCTCCTGCGCTGCTTCAACCGGGTCAACGAGCGCTACGACTACGTCCGCACCACCGGCGAGATCGTCGATCCTCGGCAAGAACATCTACGACCCCGACGTGTCGCTCATCGAGCTGCGCAAGGCCGTCGGCATGGTCTTCCAGCGTCCCAACCCGCTGCCGATCTCGGTCTACGAGAACGTGGTGTTCGGCCTGCGGATCCATAGTCCGCGGAGCGACCTCAAGCGGGCCGACCTCGACGAGGCGGTGGAGAAGGCGCTGACCGAGGTCGGGCTGTGGAACGACCTCAAGGACCGCCTCTCCGCGCGCGCCACGACCCTGCAGCTCGAGCAGCAGCAGAAGCTCTGCATCGCCCGTCTGCTGCCGCTCAAGCCTGAGGTCATCCTCATGGACGAACCGTGCTCCGCGCTGGATGTCGAGGGCACCCGGGCCATCGAGGAGCTGATGTTCGAGCTCAAGGGGCGCTATACCATCGTCATCGTCACCCACAACATGGCACAGGCGCGCCGCGCCAGCGACGAGTGCATCTTCATGCTCCTGGGCCGCGTGGTCGAGCACGCCCGCACCGAGGATCTCTTCCTGAACCCGAGGAACCCCAAGACGCGGAGTACATCGAAGGGCGCTACGGGTAGAGGTTCGGGGTCCGGGGTCCGCAAGGGCACCCTGCCACGACTCAGGAGTATTTCGCTCGGAGTACCTCGCGCGTCTCATCTGCCACCTGTCTCGTTCCACGTCGTCTTACCCGGCGTCGCCAGCCTGAATTGGAGCTTGACGCGCTTACTTGTCTCAATTAGATTGGAGAAACTGGAATGCCTTCTCCACGGCCCGTTTCGAGCTTCAGGGTGCTGAAGCCGCGACTCGACCGGTGAAGTGTCAAGGAGGCAGCATGATCTCGCCCGGAGAGCGAAGAAACGCAGGGCCACTCCTCGTGGTGCTGGGCGTCGCGGCGATCCTTGCGCTGACCGCCGCGGTGGGTGATGCCGTCGCGGCGATACCGGCGAGCGAGCGGCAGGCGCTGCTCGACCTCTTCGCCAGCACCGGCGGCGCCGGCTGGACGAACGGCAGCGGTTGGAACGGGGCGGCGGGAACCGAGTGCTCGTGGTACGGGGTGACCTGCGGCGACGGACTGTCCGCCGTCACGAAGCTGAGCCTGACCCTCAACAACCTCGCTGGCCCGATCCCGCCCTCGCTGGGTAACCTCACGGGCCTGACCGATCTCGGGATGGCCGGAAACCAGCTCAGCGGGTCGATCCCCGCCGCGCTCGGCAACCTCACCCACCTGTACCAACTCGCCCTCACCCAGAACCAGCTCACGGGGCCGATCCCAAGCAGCCTCGGCAACCTCTCGGACCTGTACTTCCTGCACCTCGACGGCAATCAGCTCAGCGGGCCGATTCCGAGCGAGCTCGGGAACCTGACGAAGCTGTCCATCCTGGACCTGACCGGCAACCAGCTTACGGGGTCGATCCCCGCCGTCCTGGGCTCTCTTCCCGGTCTCGGGATCCTCTGGCTCGGAAACAACCACCTCTCGGGACCGATCCCGCCCGAGCTGGGCAACCTCGCCAACCTGAGCAGCCTCTATCTGGAATCGAACCAGCTCACCGGGCCGATCCCGCCGTCGCTCGGCAACCTCGCGAAGCTGCAGTTTCTGCGTCTCGGCTCCAACCCGCTCGGAGGGACGATCCCCGCGCAGCTCGGCAACCTCGCGAAGCTGAAGCAGCTCCTCCTCGGCTCCAACCAGCTCACGGGCGCGATCCCGTCCGGGCTCGGGAACCTGGCCGAGCTGACCTCGCTCCATCTCTTTTCCAACCAGCTCACGGGACCGATACCCGCGGAGCTCGGGAGCCTCGCCAACCTGACCTCCCTGTACCTCTACTCCAACCAGCTCTCGGGCTCGATCCCGGCCTCGTTCGGCAACCTCGCGAAGCTGCAGCAGCTCTGGCTGTACTCGAACCAGCTCACCGGTCCCATCCCTCCGGAGCTCGGCGCCCTCGCGAGCGTGCAGGCGATGTACCTGCACGCCAACCAGCTCGACGGGCCGATCCCGCCGCAGCTCGGCGGCCTCGCTAACCTGCTCTACCTCTGGCTCGGCGACAACCGGCTCACCGGTACGATCCCCGCCGAGCTCGGCAGCCTCGCCAAGCTGCAGCACCTCATGCTCGACGGCAACCGGCTCACTCTCCCGATCCCGGCCGCCCTTGCCGGCCTGACCAGTCTCCGGCGTCTCGGGCTCAGCTCTAACCGGCTCGTCGGGCCGCTCCCGCCGGTGATCGCGAGCCTGTCAACGCTGAGCCCGGGCGTCAGCGACTTCCGCTGGAACGGTCTCTACACCTCGGACCCCACGCTGCTCGCGTTCCTCTCGGCCAGGCAGATGGGGGGCAACTGGCAGGGCACGCAGACCGTGGCGGTCACCGGCCTCGCGGCCTCGCCGGACTCGGCCGCGTCCGCGCTGGCGACGTGGTCGCCGATCGCCTACACCGGCGACACCGGCGCCTACCAGGTGTACGTGGCGACGACTCCGGGCGGACCGTACACCCTCGCCACGACGACGGCGGACAAGCTGGCCAACTCGGCGATCGTCACCGGCCTGGCGCCGGGCACGCCGTACTTCTTCGTGGTCAGGACCGTCACCGATCCGCATGCGAAGAACCAGAGCTCGCTCCTCAGCGAGCCGTCGGCCGAGACCTCGACGACGACGCTCGGCCGCCGGGTCAAGCTCCGCCGCCACCTGCGACGCTGACGGGGCTCTGGCGGCTGCCACCGTCCAGTGCTCGCGGCTCAGCCGTTGATGGTAGCCATGCCGCCCTCGGGGTAGCGGTTGCCGGCGGCGGCGCCGGGCGGACAGGCGGCGTCGAGCCCGGCGATCTCGGCCGGCGTGAGCGCCAGCGCGAGCGCCGCGACGTTGTCCTCGAGCCAGCGGCGCCGCTTGGTGCCCGGGATCGGCACCACGTCGCGGCCGCGCGACAGCACCCAGGCGAGCGCCACCTGCGCCGGCGTGGCGCCCCTGGCCCTCGCCACCGACTCGATCGCGGCCACCAGGCGGAGGTTCGTCGACATGTTCTCGGCGGCGAAGCGGGGCTGCCGGTGCCGGTAGTCGTCCGCGGCGAGGTCGGCAGGCGAGCGGAAGGCGCCGGTGAGGAAGCCGCGGCCGAGCGGGCTGTAGGCGACGAAGCCGACGCCCAGCTCGCGGCACGCCGGCAGGATCGCGGGCTCGACGTCGCGCGACCACAGCGAGTACTCGGTCTGCAGCGCCGCGATCGGGTGCACCGCGCAGGCGCGCCGCAGCGTCGCCGGCGACGCCTCCGACAGGCCGAGGAAACGCACCTTGCCGGCGCGCACCAGCTCGGCCATGGCGCCGACGGTGTCCTCGATCGGCGTGGCCCTGTCGACGCGATGCTGGTAGTACAGGTCGATGGCGTCGACGCCGAGTCGCTTCAGGCTGGCGTCGCAGCACGCCCGCACGTACTCGGGGCGGCCGTCGACGCCGAGCCACGCGCCGTCCGCGCCGCGCACGTTGCCGAACTTGGTGGCCAGCACCACCTCGCCGCGCCGGCCGCGGATCGCGCGGCCGACCAGCGCCTCGTTGGCGCCGATGCCGTACACGTCCGCGGTGTCCAGGAAGGTGACGCCGAGGTCGAGGGCCCGGTGGATGGTCGCGACCGACTCCGCGTCGTCGCGCCCCGCGTAGAACTCCGACATCCCCATGCACCCGAGTCCGAGCGCCGAAACCTCGAGTCCGCCAGTTCCCAGTGATCGTCTCTCCACGGTGATCTCCCCCCACGACCCTGAGGCCCCGCCGATCAGCCGAGGTCGAAGTCAGCCTCCTCGAGGACGGCCTTGAGGTGCGCCATGAACATGTCCGCCGTCGCGCCGTCGACCAGGCGGTGGTCGAAGGAGAGCGCCAGGTAGATCATGTCGCGGATGCCGATCGCCTCGCGGCCGAGCTCGTCGGTGACCACCACCGGGCGGCGCTGGATGCCGCCGGTGGAGAGGATCGCGACGTTCGGCTGGTTGATGATCGGCAGCCCGAACAGGCCGCCGTACGGCCCCGGGTTGGTGATCGAGAACGTCGAGCCCTGCACGTCCTCGGGCATGAGCTTCTTGTTCCGCGCCCGGGACGCGAGGTCGGTGACGGCGCGCTGGATGCCGACCAGCGTCAGCTCCTCGGCGCGCTTGACCACCGGCACGATCAGGCCGTGCGGCAGCGCCACCGCGATGCCGATGTTGAAGTGGCGGTGGTAGACGATGTCGGCGCCGTCGAGCGAAGCGTTGACCACCGGGAAGGCGCGCAGCGCCTCGACGGCGGCGGCGACGAAGAACGGCGTGTAGGTCAGCTTGATCCCGTGGTGGGACTCGAAGTCGGCCTTACCGCGCTCGCGGATCGCCACGATCTTCGACATGTCGACCTCGAACACGGTGTTGACGTGCGGCGAGGTGCGGCGGGAGAGCAGCATGTGCTCGGCGATGCGGCCGCGCATGTGCGAGAGCGGCTCGCGAAGCTCGTCGCCGACGAACGGCCCGCTCGGTCCGAGGGTCGCCACGGAGAGCGGCGCGCCGGACCGGGCCGGAGCGGCGGCCGCCGGTGCGGCCGGACGGGCGGGCGCTGGCACCGGGGCCGCCGCGGCGGCGGCGGCCGGAACAGCCGACTGCTTCTCGATGAAGCCGAGGACGTCGGCCTTGGTGACGCGTCCCTGCATGCCGGTGCCGGGCACGCGCGCGAGGTCGATGCCGTTCTCGGCGGCGATCCGCCGGACGAGCGGCGAGGTGCGTTGCGGGGAGCCATCGTCCTCAGTCGCGGCCGCGCTCGGGGCTGGCGCCGGGGCCGCGGGCGGCGCGACGGGCGCCTGCACAGCGGCTGGGGCCAGGGCCTTTGCGGCCGCCGGGGGCGCGGGAGTGGGCGCGGCGACTTTCTCGGGAGCCGCCGGAGCGGCGTCGCCGACGCTTTCGCCGGCCGCCGCGATGACGCCGATCACCGTCTCGACCGCCACGGTCTTTCCGGCGCCGTGCAGGATCTTGGCCAGCGTGCCGCTGGCCGGCGATGGCACCTCGGCGTCGACCTTGTCGGTCGAGATCTCGAGCAGCGGCTCGTCCTTGGCCACCTGCTGCCCCTCGGCCTTCATCCACTTGACGATCGTCCCCTCGGTGATCGACTCGCCCATCTGCGGCATCACGACGTTGACCGGCATGGTGCTTGCCTCTCCTTCTCCTGCTTCTAAGGCCCTACTGCTCCCTGCTCATTCCACCGCTAATTGGAAACGTGGGCTTCGGGCTCCGGCGTTTCGGTCCCCGGTCCCCGGTTCCCGGTCCCCTGCCTCTAGATGTGTATCTGATGTCCGTGCACCGCCTCCGCCGCCTCATGGGTCGCCTCGTGCAGCGTCGGGTGGGCGTGGATCGTGTAGGCCAGCTCTTCGGCGGTCAGCTCGCCGCGCAATGCCGCACTTCCCTCGGCGATCAGCTCGGTGGCGTGCGGGCCGATGATGTGCACGCCGAGGATCTCGTCGTACTTCGCGTCGGCGACGATCTTCACGAACCCGATGGTCTCGCCGAGGATCGCGGCCTTGCCGGAGGCGGAGAAGGGGAAGGCGCCCAGCTTGACCTCGTACCCCTTGGCCTTCGCCTGCGCTTCGGTGAAGCCGATCGAGCCGACCTCCGGCCAGCAGTAGGTGCACGACGGCACCAGGTGGTAGTCGATCGGGCGCGGGTTCTTGCCGGCGATGTGCTCGACGGCGAGCACGCCCTCGGCCGACGCCACGTGGGCGAGCCACGGCGTGTCGATGAGGTCGCCGATCGCGTAGACGCCCTCCTCGTGGGTGCGGCAGAACTGGTCGACGACGATGCGGCCGCGCTCCACTTTGACCTTCGTGCTCTCGAGCCCGATCTCCTTGAACACCGCGCTGCGGCCGACGCCGAGCAGCAGCCGCTCGGCCTCGAGCTTGAGCTCCTCGCCCTTGGCGTTGACCGCGCGGCAGCGGACCAGGCTGCCCTCGACCTTCGCTTCCTCGACCCGGCTCGCCGTATATACCGTGATCCCCTGGCGGCGGAACGCTTTCTCGGCCTCGGCCGAGACCGCGGCGTCCTCGAGCGGGAGGACGCGGTCGAGCAGCTCGACCACGGTCACCTTCGAGCCGAAGCGCGAGTAGATCGACGCGAACTCCATCCCCACCGCGCCGGCGCCGAGGACGAGCAGCGAGGCCGGCACCTGCGGCAGCTCGAGGGCGTGGTCGGAGTTGATGATGCGGTCGCCGTCGGCCTTGATGTGCGGCAGGTCGCCGCACTTCGAGCCGGTGGCGAGGATGACGAACTTGGGCTGCAGTCGCTCGGCGCTGCCGTCGGGCTTGGTCACCTCGACGGTGCGCCCGCCGGCGATCCGCGCGGCGCCCTGCATCCAGCGCACCTTGTATTTCTTGAAGAGGAACTCGACGCCTTTGGAGTTTTTGGTGACCACCTTGCGCTTGTGGTCGTGGGCCGCCTTGAGGTCGAGCGTCACCTGCGGGCAGACGACCCCGAACCTTGCGCCGTCGCGAGCCTGCTGCAGCAGGTCGGCGGTGTGGAGCAGCGCCTTGGTTGGGATGCACCCGCGGTGAAGGCAAGTGCCCCCGAGGTACGGGTCCTTCTCGACCACGAGAGTGTCCAGTCCGAGCTGGCCGGCGCGGATCCCCGCGACGTAGCCGCCCGGACCGGAGCCGATGATCACGACATCGGGCTGCGAAGCGCTCATGCGTCCTCCTCCTCGAATGCAAACAACCTGCGGCAGGGACGCATTCTAGCCCGGATGCCATCGGCCGGGCATCGGCAAGCGCCAGGTCGCGCCGGGGCTCTGGCTCCGGCGTGCGCCGCGGTGGTCCGGGCGGTCGCGACGGGAACGTCTCGCCTACTGGTAGATGATGATCCTCGGCTGCGAGCCTCCGACGGCGGCGTCGTCGATGCCGCGGCCGCGACAGAAGGCGGCGTACGAGAACAGCCCCGGCTGGCGCTCGTCGCGGTCGACATGGACGTAGAGACGTACCTCGTAGCCGCTGTCCTTGATCTCGGCCCCTCTCACCGGCACGCCGCCCGGCACCCCGGCGAGGATCCCGCTCGGGAACACCAGCGAGACGGGGCCGGTGTCGACCGAGCGAAAGACGATCTCGTCGCCGGTCTGCACCATCACCTTCCCGGGAACGGCGATCGGCTGCCCCCTGTCGTTGACGAAGACCACCAGGTGCACGTGGCCAGGCGAAAGCTCGTTCATGACCTCCTCCTTGCTCCCGGCGCGCTACGGCGCCGCCTGCGTGCTGCGCGGTTGCGGGGCGAACGCCGAGTCCCGGCGCAGCTCGGCGAGATCGGGCGCGCGCATCACCTCGTCGCGCGGGTAGGCGTGCGCCACCGCCTTGCCGACCCACTCGATCGCCTTGGCGCGGTCGCCGAGCCTCTCGAAGGTGACGCCCGCCTGGAACATCATCCCGGGGTCGTCCGGCGCGGCGGCGAGCGCCCGCGCGACGAGACTGCGGGCCTCGTCCCGCTTGCCCAGCTCGGCGTCGTAGGCCGCGAGGTCGGAAAGCGCCGACGCATCGCGCGGGTTCACCGCGAGCCGCTCCGCCGCCATCGTGGCGGCGCGCTGGTAGAGCGGCAGCGCCCGGGAGCGGTCCCCGCCGCCCCACCGGTAGGCTGCCGCCAGGTTTCCCCAGAGGGTGTAGTCGCTGGTGTCGAAGTCGAGCGCCCTCCGGTACATCGTGGCTGCCTCGTCGTAGTTCCCGGCCTGGAATGCGATGGTCCCGAGGTTGGCGAAGGCGGCGTAGTTCGGCTCGACGGTGATCGACCGGGCGAACGCGGCGCGCGCCTTCTCGGGCTGGCCGAGGTAGACGTGAAGCCCGCCGAGGTTGTTGTACCCCCAGTGGTTGTCCGGCACCAGCGCGACGACCTTCTGGAATTGCGCGAGGGCGTCCTGGAAGCGCCCCTGCTCCCAGTAGAAGACGCCGAGGGTGTTGTAGGAGACCCAGAACTTGGGGTCGAGGGCGATCGCCTTGCGGTACGTCGCCTCGGCGTCCGCGGGCCTTCCGAGCGCGCCGTACGCCTGCGCCAGCTCGCGGTAGGCGTCGCGGTTGCCCGGCTCGAATGCGAGTGCACGCTGCAGCTCGCCGACCGCCTCCTCGGGCCGTCCGGTGCCGTTGCGGATCATGCCGAGCGTGACATGCGCCGCGGCGAGCTGGTCGTCGAGGGTGAGAGCTCGCGCACACGCCTCCTCGGCCCGGCTCACCCACTGCGGGTCCTTGCGGGCCCTCCACGTGCGGAAGTACGCCTCGGCCAGCCCTGCATGAGCGGCGGCGTACGACGGGTCGCGGGCGATGGCGGCGGTGAACGAGGCGATCGCCGCCTCGAGGTTTTCCACCCTTTCGAAGCGTTGCAGCGCACCCTCGCCTTCGAGGTAGAGCTCGTAGGCGCCGGGGACGGCGCTGTTGCCCCGGGCGAGACGCTTGCGGGTCGGCTCGCCGACCGCGACCCCGAGCATGGCGGCGACCTCGCCGACGGCCCCGTCCTGCAGCCCCGCGAGGTGGGTGCGGAGGTCGTCGATGATCGCTGACGAGATCTGTCGCAGGGTCGCGGTGTCGACGAGGTTGAGGGTGACCCGGACGTGGTCCTCGGTGCGCTGGACACTGCCGGTGATCGCGAAGTTGGCGCCGAAGTTGCGGCGCGCCGCCTCGGCACTGTCCAGCTTCCGGCTGCGCACCTCGCTTGCCGGGATCACCCACAATCCCTGCTGTGACTGAGCGAGCTGGGTGAGCTTGCTGGTCAGGGTCTCGGCCAGCCCATCACAAAAGGCCTGTCCCCCGGGATCGCCGCCGACGTTGGCGAAGGGCAGCACAGCGAGATGCTTTTCCGCGGGCAGCGGCGACGTCGGGCGCGGCAGGCGCGAGAGCATCGGGGTACGCAGCGCGACGGCGAGCAGCACGGCGGCCACGGCGGTCGCCGCCAGCGAGAACCACGCCACCCGCTTGCGCCGACTCCAACCGCCGGCGACCGGCAGTGCGCCGCTCATCGTGCTGTTGGCGCCGGACTCGATCGTCTTGCGGACATGGCGAAGGTCGGCGCCGAGCTCGCGGGCGGTCTGGTAACGCTCCGCCGGGCTCTTCCGCAGGCAGCGGTGGATCACGCGGGCGAGCTCGACGGGGGTGTCGGGACGCAGGTGCATCACCGACGGCTCGGGGTCGTGGAGCACCGCCAGGAGCAGCGACTGGACATGCTCGGCGCGGAACGGCGGCTGTCCGGCCACCATCTCGAAGAGCACCACGCCGAGCGACCACAGGTCGGCGCGGTGGTCGACGGCGGTGCCGCGCGCCTGCTCGGGCGCCACGTAGGCGGCGGTGCCGACCATCCTACCGGTGTGGGTGAGGCTGGCCGCCCCGGCCAGCTTGGCCAGACCGAAATCGACGATCTTGACGGTGCCGTCGCGGGTAACCATCAGGTTCGCGGGCTTGATGTCGCGGTGCACGATGCCGCGCTCGTGCGCCTTCGCCAGTCCCTCGCACACCTGCTCGGCGTAGCCGATCGCCTCGTCGAGTGGGAGTCGGCCCGACTGCATCTTCCGCTTGAGCGTCTCGCCCTCGCAGTACGCCATGCAAATGAAGCAGTCTCCCTCGGGCGTCTCGTCGATGTCGTGGACGGCGCAGATGTTGGGGTGGTCGAGCGCCGATGCGGCGCGCGCCTCCTGGACGAACCGCTCGCGGGCCTCCGCGTCGCGGGTCAGCTCCGCCGGCAGGAATTTGAGCGCCACCGGCCGGTTGAGGCGGGTGTCCTCGGCCCTGTAGACCACGCCCATGCCGCCGCCGCCGAGACGCTCCTTGATGAGGTAGTGCGAGACCGTGCGGCCGATCACCCACGGACTCCGCGGGGAAGGCGGCTGTCCAGGAAACCGACAGCACCAGGGCATGAGACAGGAGCGGTGCGAGGAACCACGCCACCTCCACGTTGAGCGATCGCGGTGTGTCGATCTACTATCGTTTGCAAGGGGTTGCTTGTCAACCTGAGAGGCCAGGGCCGGCCCGAGCCGGCGGGCGGGAGAACCCCGCGCGACGTCACGTCGAAAGCGATCCGGACTCGGCGAGGTCGGTTTTCGGGATAATGGTGCCGTGCTCCACGCCTCCCGCGTCCCGGGGAGCTCATCGTCGCTCGTCGCGCTCGGCTTCGCCGCCGCCTGCGGCCAGGCGGCTCTCCTGCGCGAGGCGATGGCGGCGCTCGGCGGCTCGGAGCTGGCGTGGGGCGCCGTCCTCGGGATCTGGCTGCTCGGCATGGGCGCCGGTTCGTGGCTCGGCGCCACGCGGCGGGGCGGCGCGGTCGCCGGCCTCACCCCGGCGGTTCTGGTCACGCTCGCGGGAGCCGGGGTGGTGTTGCTGCGCGCCGCTCCGGCGCTGGTCGGCGCGGTCACCGGCGAGGCGATCGGCACCGTGCAGGCGCTCTGGGTGTGGGTCGCGGCGGTGCTCCCCGCCGCGTTCGCCGGCGGCCTCGGCTTCGCCGCGCTGGCGTCGGCCGGCACCGCGGCCGGCGCCTACGCGCTCGAGAGCCTCGGCGCGCTAGCCGGCGGCGTGGCGTTCACCTTCATCCTGGCGCCGCTCGGCTCGATGGCGGCGCTCGTCATCGCCCTCGGCGCCGTCCTCGCCATCCAGATGGCGGCGCGCGGGCGCCGTCTCGCCGCGGCGCTGAGCCTGGGGGCGGCGTTCGCGGCGGCCGCCCCCGCCGGCGACGTGGTGGCGCGGCTCGGCTGGCGGTGGGCGGGGCGCGCCGGGACGCTGACCGCGTGGCGGGATACCCGTGCCCAGCGTCTGGAGCTCGCGGGCGGGCCGCCGGCCTCGCTGTACGGCGACGGGACGCTGCTCGGGACGTTCCCCGACCCCTACGTCGTCACGCCGCGAGGCCACCTGCTGCTGCTGCTGCACCCGGCGCCGCGCCGCGTGCTGGCGGTCGGGGCGATCGCCGACGGCACCCTGCCGACGCTGCTCCGCCACCCGCTGGAGCGTCTCGACCTCGCCGAGGACGATAGCGAGCTGCCGGCGCTGCTCTCGGGCTGGTACGGGGCGGCGATGGCGAAGGCGCTCGCCGACCCGCGGGTCGTGGTGCACAGCGACGACCCGCTGCGGCTGGTCGCCCGGGGCGGCGGCTGGGATGAGATCCTGCTGCTCGACCCGGACCCCGCGACGCTGCGGCACGCGCGCACCCGAACGCGCGAGTTCTTCCGCGCCTGCGCCGCCGCGCTCGTCCCCGGCGGCGTCCTGGTGGTGCGCGTCGGCGTACCCGACACCTATCTCGGCGGCGCCGGCGGGAGATTGGTCGCGATCGTCGCGAGCACGCTGCGGACCGCGTTCCCGGTGGTGACGGCGGTGCCCGGCGAGGAGATCCTGATGGTCGCGTCACGGCGCGACGGTTCCGTCACGCTCGATCCTGCGGTGTTGGTGGCGCGCTGGCGCGCGCTCGGCGTCGACGACCCTGGCTTCACCCCCGACGCCCTGCCGGTCCTGCTCGACCCGGAGCGCGCCGCCGAGCTGGAGCTCTTCCTGGCGACCGCCGCTGGGCCGGAGAACCGGCGCGACCGGCCGGCGGCCGTGCCGGTGGCGGCGGCGTTGCGCGAGGCGCGCGGCGCACCGCCGCTGCTGCGCGCCCTGTCCGTAGTCGAGCGCTACGGCGGCGGTGTCCTGCTGGCTACGGGCGCGCTGCTCGCGACGGCCGTCATCATCGCCGGCGCGCGCCCGCGGGCGGCCGGTGTCGCGGCCGCGGCGGCGGTCGGCTTCGTCTCGATGGGGTGGTGGCTAGCGCTGCTGGCGGCGTGGCAGGCCACCGTGGGCTCGGTGTACTCGCAGGTCGGCGCCTTGTCGGCCGCGTTCATGGCGGGCATCGCCGGCGGCGCGGCTGCGGCGCGCGCGCGCGGCGACGGCGCCGCGCGGGCGCTTCCGGGGATCCTCCTGGCCGGCGTCGCGCTGTCGCTCGTCCTGGCCCTCGAGATCCCGCTCGAGTGGCCGCGCGCCGTGTGCGTGCCGGCGCTCGTGCTGGCCGGTACGCTCACGGGAGCGGCGTTCCCGGGCGTCGCGGCGCTTGCCGGGGTGGGAGCGCCCGGCACTGGTGCCGGGCGCGGCTTCGCCGCCGACGAGGTCGGCGCGGCAGTGGCGGCGCTGCTGGTGGGGCTGCTGGCGTTGCCGGTGGTGGGGATGCGGGCGACCGCGCTCGCCCTCGCGGTGATCGGCGCGGCGGCCGTGCTGTCTACCGCGATCGCAGTCCGGCGTGGCGGTGCTCGGGTCGACCGCGACACCCCGGGCCCCGATCGTCGATAGAAGCCCTGCCCGGAGATGCATCCTGGCGCCGCGAGCGGGCTGGGCCGGCCCCGGGCCGGCTCGTCGCGAGGCGTTGGGGCGATTGACAAGGCGGCGGCGGAGATTCACATTGGCGTCAGGAGCCGTAACCGAAAAGTAAGAGCTGCCGCGCCTTGCGACAGAGGACAAGGGGGGGAGACATGCCAGCCGCTCGTTCCGCGGTCAGAGGTGGTGTTCTCTTGAGTCTCGTTGCCCAGGCGGCGCTCGCCGGCTTTGCGGGCACCGACGTGTTTCTGCCGATGGTGGGGAGAAAGCCGGGGATCTACCCCTCACAGTGGTACACGACGGTCTGGGTCTACAACCCCAACAGCGTGGCGGCCGATCTCACCTTCGTGTTTCTCGAACGTGACCGGGCCAACACCGCGCCGCTCACCTACCGCGAGACGGTACCGCCCGGCGAGGTCCGGAGGTACGACAACGCCGTCCTCACGCTCTTCGGCCTCGAGGCCTGGGGCGCGATCCGCGTGAAGTCGACCGAAAGGGTGATCGTCAACGAGCGGTTCTACTCGATTACCGGCACGGCCTCGACAGGGTCGGCCGCCCTGGACGGGGACAGCGCCCCCGTCGCGCTCCTCGGCGCGGCGGAGCGCGGCTCGGTGGGACAGTTCTTCTCCGGCGTCCCGGCCTCCTTCGCCATCGGCATCGGGGAGCGCACGGACATCATCGGCGTGTACCAGACCGCGCCGTCCTCGTCGTCGGACTTCCGCTACAACTACGGATTCGTCGAGACCACGGGAGCGAGCGTCGTCGCCCGCGTCACGGCCATCGGCGAGGACAACACGCCACTCGGGTCTCGCGACCACTCCATCCTGCCGTTCTCGCAACGGCAGTTCGCCTTCAAGGACTCGTTCCCTGCGGTTTCGACCGCCAATGCCCGCCTGTCGGTCGAGGTGATCTCCGGAACCGGGAGAGTGATCTCCTACGGGACCGGGATCGCCAACGGCTCGCAGGACCCGACGACGTTCGAGATGGCCTTTACGCCCCCGGGGGGGACGATCACGGATATCACCGCCGGGGAGGGGCTGACCGGCGGCGGCACGACCGGCGCCGTGACCCTGGATGTGGGCGAGGGCGCCGGGATCAGCGTCGAGGCCGACACCGTGTCGATCGCCGAGCAGGGCGTCACCACGCCGTTGCTCGCCGACGCCGCCGTGACCCTCGAGAAGCTCGCTGCCGGGCCGGCATCGACCTTGGTAGGTTCGTTGCTGGCCACCGACGGCCACGACATGTTCTGGATGCTGATGCCCGAAGGCGGCATCAGCGCGGTGGAGACCGCGCCGGGCTCGGGCCTGGCCGGCGGCGCTACCTCGGGAGTCGCGAGTCTCTCGATCGCGTCCGGCGGCGTCACCAACGCGAGGCTCGCCGCCAACGCGGTGACCTCGGACCGGATCGCCGACGGCACCGTGGCCTCCGCGGACGTCGCGTTCAACTACGCCGGCTCCGCGAGCAAGGGTGGGCCGGCGAGCGATCTCGCGTGCGCGGGCTGCGTCGCTCCGACCGAGATCAGCAACGCCGGCGCCGCCAGCGGCCAGGTGATCAAGTACAACGGCAGTGCGGTCGTTTGGGCCGCCGCCGACTCGGGTGGATTGAGCTTGCCATACAGCGGTGCTGGGAGCGGCCCGCTCGGCAGCTACCTGTTCACGGTTACCAATAGCGGGTTCGGTTCGGCACTGCATGGTGACAGCAATGGCGGCGCCGGCGTGGCTGGCGTCAGCAGCAGTGGGTCCGGCGTGTATGGCAGGAGCCACAGCTACCTCGGTGTGAGTGGCTTCAGCGATCTCGGCACCGGTGTGAATGGCTCCAGCACCAGCGGCGCCGGCGTGGAAGGTAGCAGCACCAGCAGCCACGGTGTGGGTGGCTTCAGCGCCAGCGGCTACGGTGTGATGGGCCAGAGCAGCAGCAGCTACGGCGTGCAGGGGCAGAGCACCACCAACGATGGCGTGCATGGCACCAGCTTTAGCGGCGCTGGCGTACACGGCCATAGCGACACCGGCGGCGATGGCGTATACGGTGTAAGCGCCAGCGGCCGCGGCGTGCACGGTCTCGTCGGCAGTGGCGATGGTGTTTTCGGCGAGAGCAGCAGCCACGACGGCGTCGTCGGCAAGGGCGGCAGGTGGGGCGTGTACGGGTTCAGCAGTGGTGGGACGCCCTGGGGGTACCTTGGCAGCAGCACCACCGGCGTGTACGGCAACGCGGGCGGGGTCATCAGCAACCACGCCGCGGTCTTTGACGGGGATGTCGCTGTCAACGGAACGCTCTCCAAGACCGCCGGGAGCTTCAAGATCGACCACCCGCTCGACCCTGCGGGAAAGTACCTCTCACACTCGTTCGTCGAGTCGCCGGACATGATGGACATCTACAACGGCAACGTCACGACTGATGCGAACGGCGAGGCCGTGGTCGAGCTTCCGGAGTGGTTCGAGGCGCTCAATCGCGATTTCCGCTACCAGCTCACCGTGATCGGCGGCGGCGATGTCTGGGCCCAGGCCCGCGTCGCGCGCGAGGTCGCCGGCAATCGTTTCACGATCCAGACGAGCGCCCCGCGCACGAAGGTCTCCTGGCAGGTGACCGGCATCCGCCACGACGCCTATGCCGAGGCGCACCGTATCCCCGTGGAAGAGGAAAAGCCCGCGGCCGAACAGGGCTTCTATCTGCACCCGGGCCTGTTCGGCGCGCCAGAGGAGCAAGGCATCCAGTCGGCAACCAGCCCCGAGCTGATGCGCCAGATGAAAGCCGAGCGTGAGAAACTCGGCGGCACCGATGGCGCCGGGGCGCTGCGCCGGGAGAGGTGAAGGCGATGATGGCTGAGCGGGCCACAGGGTTTCGACTCGACGGCGAGGCCAAGCGGCAGCGCTATCGGCGCATCATGGCGCAGCTCGAGGAGCGGTTCGCCGACACGCCCGACCCGATTGCGCGGATGGCGACGACGGCGGCGCTGCTGCACCACAAGATGCCCGGTTTCTTCTGGACCGGGTTCTACCTGCTGCGCGACGGCGAGCTGACGGTCGGGCCGTACCAGGGGACGCTGGCCTGCCTGGTGCTCGAGCCGCACACCGGCGTCTGTTGGGCCGGCGTCGATCGCGGCGAGACCGTAGTCGTGGCGGATGTCCACGCGTTTCCCGGCCACATCGCCTGCGACTCGCGCTCCAACTCGGAGGTCGTCGTGCCGCTGCGCGACGACGAGGGTCGAGTCGTCGGCGTGCTCGACGTCGACGCGACGCGCTTCGACAACTTCGACGCGGTCGACGCGGAGTGCCTGGAGGGCATCGTCGCCCTCATCCACACCGCGCCCGCGGCGTAGCGGCGGGACTCCGGCGACGCCGGGCAGCCGCGAACCGTACACGAGAGAGCACTGGAGGCTTCCATGCGCGTGCGCTCAGCGTTGATGATCGGGGGGCCGATCGCCATCGTCACCGGGCTCGCCCTCGCCGCCGCCGCTCAGGTCAGTCGCGACGCCGGAGAGGTGGTCCCGGTCGCCGTCACCAACTTCCCGGATCTCGTCAAGGTGGAGGGCAACGTCGCCATCAAGGGGCCGATCGACGACACGACGCTGGCGACGCTGGCCGACGTGATCGTGCCGCCGGTCCGGCGCGAAGACACGACGCACTTCATCGACGCGGGCATCGTCACCACCGACGGCTTTGCGTTCGCCGTGGTGAGCGTGCTCGGCGAGCTCAAAGGCCAGGTCCAGAAGCCGGGCGACGTCGGCGCGGTCCTGCTGCCCGACGACGAGCGGGTGCTGCGCGCGCTCAACGAGCGCGGCCAGTTGCTCCTCGCCGAGGAGGCCAAGGTGACGCCGGCAGCCGGCGCGTCGCCGTACTTCGCGGCCAGGCCGGTGCGCTTCGCGGTCGCTTACCCGCGCTACCGGGTGTTCCTCTACAACGCGGGCGACAAGGCCGCCGCCGTCACCGTCCACACCTACCTGACAAACTGACGGCCGGCACGCGGCAGGCCGCGGGCCGGCCGTCATCCCGAGGAGTCCCGCCGGCGGCGGGACGACGAGAGATCCCCTGAGGCCTGAGGATCGTGCATCGGGCGCGCGGCAGGCCGCGGGCCGGCCGTCATCCCGAGGAGTCCCGCCCCGGCGCGACTGGGATCCCGGGCGCGTGAGGATCGCCTCCCCCTCGCGCTGCCGCCTGCTACCATTTGTGAAACGGAGGCTCGAGACTTCCGATGGCCACCACCGCAGCGAGCCCGCGCTACTCACTCGGCGAGGAGATCGCCCACAGCGTCACCCACGGCGTCGGTATCGTGTTGTCGATCGCCGGGCTCGCCGTGCTGGTCGCTTTCGCCGCCGTCAAGGGCGACGCGTGGCACATCGTCGGCTGCGCCGTCTTCGGCACCACACTGGTGCTCGCCTACACGGCGTCGACCGTGTACCACGCGATACCGGGCACCTTCGCGCGTGCCAAGCGCGTGCTGCGCGTTCTCGACCACGCGACCATTTTCCTGCTGATCGCCGGCACCTATACGCCGTTCTGCCTGGTCAACCTGCGGGGACCGTGGGGTTGGACGCTGCTCGGCGTGGTGTGGGGCCTGGCGGTGCTCGGTATCGTGTTCAAGGCGACGCTCATCGGCCGCTGGGATGTGCTCTCGGTCATCGCCTACGTCGCGATGGGATGGCTCGTGCTGATTGCCGCGCGCCCGCTCGGCCGCTCGGTGGCGCCCGGCGGCATCGTGCTGCTGGTGGCCGGCGGCCTTGCCTACACCGCCGGAGTCGCCTTCTATGCGGCCAAGCGGCTGCCGTACCACCACGCCGTATGGCACGCCTTCGTGCTCGCCGGCTCGGCGCTCCACTTCTTCACCGTGCTGTTCTACGTGGTGCCGCTGGCACGCTGAGAGACGAGGAGCGCCTTCTCCGATCACACAAGCAAACCCGTTGCCACCTCCGACACTTTGAAAGCGGGCAACTCTCACCTTCCTGATCGCCAAGGCGGCGCCGCGGAGCTCGCGGGCTGCATCGCGAGCAAAGTGTCGGAAGTGGCACGCGCGCGCCGCGCGGGGCGCGGCGCGGAGTGTCTGGATCGGCGCGGCGTTGCGCTCAGGCGCGCGAGCGGGCGAGGGACTGCTTCCTGGGCCGCGGCTACGCCCAGACGCCGGGGATAGGTCGATGGCAGTCGGGGCAGGCGCCCTTCTTGAGGCGGTTCTCGATCACCTGGAAGCCAACGCGCTTGATCACCGTCCCGCCGCAGCCGGGACAGACGGTGCTCTCGCCGGGGTGGCCGGGGACGTTGCCGAGGTAGGCGAAGTGCAGCCCCTCGGCCTTCGCCGCGTTCCACGCCCGCTCCAGCGTCGCGATCGGCGTCGGCGGCAGGTTGGTGAGGCGGTAGGTCGGGTGGAAGCGGGTCAGGTGGACGGGCACGTCCGCTCCGAGGTTGGCCTTCACCCAGCGCGCCAGGTCGCGTACCTCCTCCTCGGAGTCGTTGAGCGTCGGGATCAGCAGCACCACGATCTCGAGCCAGGTGCCTGACGCCTTGATGGTCTCGAGCGCCTTCAGCACGGGCTTGAGCTCACCGCGGATGACGTCGCGGTAGAACGGCTCGCGGAACGCTTTGAGGTCGACCTTCATCGCGGTCAGCAGCGGCAGCACGTCCTTGAGCGGCTGCTCCTGGATGTACCCGTTGCTGACCACCGTCGAGCGCACCGCAAACCGGCGCGCCTCCAGCGCGGTGTCGCGCACGTACTCCCAGAAGACGGTGGGCTCGGAGTACGTCGCCGAGAGCAGCGGAACGCCGGCCTGGCGCGCCGCCGCCGCGAGGTCGCCGGGCGGCAGCCAGATGCTCTTGACCTGCTCCGGGCGGTACTGGGAGATCTCCCAGTTCTGGCAGAACTTGCACTCGACGTTGCACCCGGCGGTGGCGTACGAGAGCGCCTGTTGGCCGGGGAGGAGGTGGAAGAACGGCTTCTTCTCGATGGGGTCGACGTGAATGGTGCAGGGGAGTCCGTAGACCAGCGTGTGATAGACGCCGCCGCGGTTCTCGCGCACCCCGCAGCCGCCGCGCTCGGTATCGGCGACCTGGCAGCCGCGCGGGCAAAGCTGGCACTCGACGCGGTGCTCGTCGAGCTTCTTGTACCACGACGCTTCGCGCGTCGGCATGTCGTCGGGATCGACCGCGCCGCCGACTCGTTGCGGCCCGCCGTCGGCTCGGCGCGGCAACGCCGCCGCGACCGCTGCGGCCGCCGCCAGCCCCAGGGCCTGCCGCCGGTCGACGATGGGAACCTGGAGTGCCGATGTGGGGCCCGCGCTCCGCGCGGGCATGCCGGCGCGGAGCGCCGGCACCACACGATCTCGGTCCATCGGAGTCACGCGCGGACCTCGTTGAGCGAAGCGATGTCGCCGACGCCGAGGCCGTAGCCGGAAGCCGTCGCCAGGAAGCGCGGGGCGCGGTTGGCGGCGGCGAGCGTCGGCATGCCACGCCGGGTCCGCTCCGCGTCGATGACCTTCCAGGCCCAGGCATCGGCAGCGACGGGGTCGGTCGAGGCCGCCACCAGACCGAGCGGGAAAGTGGCGTCCGGCCGGTAGCCCGGGCCGCCGTGGCACTGGGCGATCACGCCGTCGAGTACGGTGAGGCGAACCTTGCCGCGCAGGAAAGGGTGGTTCGAGACGTCGGCGACGTACGGGTCGCAGTTGTGGTCGTGGTACTTGTTGGGGTTGTGGATCACCCCGTACCAGTTCTTCATCCCGCCCGCGACGCCGGCGAGGTCGTGGTCCTTGACGACGCCGAACGAAACCAACGCCGTGCACGTCGTCGACACGAGCTTCGCATAGCACGAGCCGATCTGCCCGGAGGTCGACGGCTCGGTGTCGTAGTCGTTGTCGACGCCGTAGCACAGGTACGGCACGCCCTCCTTGCGGATCGCGAACCCCGCGCGCTTGAGCTCGCGGCTGGACCGCTCGAAGACGATGATCCGGCCGGCCGGCACCCCCGCCTCGGCGACCAGCGCCGCCAGCGCCTCGACGAGCTCGACGCGCGGCGACAGGTTGGCGCCGGCGATGCAGTTGACCTTGATGCCGACGGTGTCGCTCGGCCTGAACAGCCGCTGAGCGGCGGCAACCCCGTTCGCCGCGCCGGTCGCCGCGACGAGCGCCGCTGCGACCGCCTTGCGCGCCGCGGCCGGGTCGATCGCCGCCCCATCGGCCGGCGCCGCCACTGGTGCCACGCCGACCCGGCCCTTCTGCTGCGTCGGCGACTCGCCCGCGCTCTCCCGCGCCAGCCACGGCACTGCGACCGCCCCTGCCCCGACCAGTGCCGCCAACTCGCGTCGCGTGAGCCGCCTCGCCATCGCGTGCCCCCCTGCGCCAAGGAATAGCGCCTACGCGCCGAAAACGCAATGGCCACCCGCGAGCAGCGGTCTGCCGGCGCAGCGCGCGGTGACGGCCTGGCTGGGCGGTGGCCGGCCCTGCCTGTAATGACGGCGACACGCCGTCCGCAGTGTCGCGGCTACGGATGCTCGCCGAAGACCTGGGCGGTGAACACCTCGAACTGCATCCCGGAGCGCCACGCGTCGGCGCTCAGGCCGGCCTTGAGCGAGAGCTGCGAGAGGAAGGTGTCGATGTCCCAGCCGGTCTCGGTGGCGACCTGCGGCAGGAAGACGGCGCGGTGGCCGCCCTTGGCGATCGTCACGCCGTGCACCCCGAGCTTGATGGCGTCTGGCCCGGCCACGGGGCGCATCGGCGACAGCACCGAGATCTCCAGCTCGGCGGCCGGCAGCTCGCCTGATCCGAACGCCGGGAAGCGCGGGTCGTGGGCGACCGAGATCGCGTTGTGGACGATCGCGTCGACCAGTCGCTCACGCGCTTCCATCGTGCCGATGCAGCCGCGCAGGCGGCCGAGGCGCTTCTCCTTCTCGCCGGTGTTGTGGAGGGTGACGAACACCCCGGCCGGCGCCGCCAGGTTGCCGGCGGCGGGGTGCTCGGCGAACCAGCGCGCCAGCGCCGGGCCGTGGTTGAGGTAGGTGTCGAGGGTGGCCCGGGCGAGGGCGAGCGCGGCCTTCTGCTCGGCCTCGGTCAGGGTACCGAGCTCGGGCGGCTGGCCGCTGTCGCGCCACTCCCTCCAGGCACCGCTGAAGCTCACCGCGGCATACGTGACGACCTGCGTCCAGTTGCCCGAGACCTCGCCGGAGGTGGTAATGGCAACCAGCTTTCCGCTGCCGGTGAACGCGTGCTGGAGCAGCTCGAGCGCCACCAGGATCGGCCGGGCGCCGCAAACGGTGTCCGTGCTGACGTCGACCTGCTGCATGAAGCCGCGGGCGTCGAGCGCCGCGGCGCGCTCGGCCGTGGCGCGGCCGAGGTCGAGGAGCTTCGCGCCCAGGGCGGAATCGCGCGCAAACGGCGTGTGGCCGTACGGCGAGCCGTGATGGGTGAAGTCGCTCGAGACCACGATGATCGTCCCGTCGCCGAGCAGCGGCGCGAGGGCGCGCGCCAGGTCTCCGGCGGCGTCGAGGTCGGCGACGTTGCCGATGAGGATCGGCACGATCGGGACGTTGCCCACGGTCATCTGCAGGAACGGCAACTGGACCTCGAGGCAATGCTCGGGGCCGTGCGCCTCTGCCGGTCCGTCGAAGCCATCGGCGCCGCGCAGACTCTCGACCGCCGCCGTGTCGATCGGCACCTCGCCGAGCGGCGTGGCGAACGCCGTGGTCCGCTTCGACGGCAGCGCCGCACCCCGAAACGCGGCGTGGTGCGAGGGGCCGAGGAGGATCACCCGCCTGACCGCGACGCCCTTGAGCGCCGCGAACACCTTGCCGGCGGTCGCGCCGGAGAAGACGTACCCGGCGTGCGGCACGATCACGGCGAGCGGCTGCGCGGCCCCGGTCGGGCCGCCGCGCAGGAACTCCGTGACCTGCTGCTCCAGCTCCTTCTTCTCTCCCGGATAGAAGGCGCCGGCCACGGCGGGCTGGCGCACGTCGGCACGAACGGTGGTAGCCAGCATGACGACCCCCAACGCCGCGAGGCGAATCCTCATACGAGAAGGAATAGGGCCGCTCGTCGCAAAAAGCAACCGTCGCGGCTCACGTGGCCGCCGGCGGCGCCTGCAGCACCATCCGGTTGAGCGGGTCGCGCGACTCGCCGACCGAGTAGACGCGGATGGCGGCTTCCTCGCCGACCGGGCAGCGGTTCTCGCAGATGCCGCAGCCGACGCACTTGACGGCGTCGACCAGCGGCCGCTGCAGGTGGATGGTCGCGCCGTCGCGCCCGCGCTCGTCCACCTCCTCGAACCAGATCGCCTTGGGGTCGGTAGGGCACATCTCCTCGCAGACGATGCACGGCGTGCGCATCGCCCACGGCAGGCACCGGCCGCGGTCGACGAACGCCGTGCCGATGCTCACCGGCGGCCGGCCGTCGTAGCCGGTCTTGCGCGCCGGCGTCAGCCGGCCGATCGCGCCGGTCGGGCACACCTCGCCGCAGCGGGTGCAGGCGAGCTCGCACCAACCGCGACGCGGGACCAGCACCGGTGACCAGAACCCCTCGACGCCCGCCTGGCCGATCGCCGGGTGCAGCGCGTGCGGCGGGCACACCTGCTGGCACAGCGAGCACTTAACGCAGCGGGCGAGGAACGCGTCCTCCGGAAGCGCGCCCGGTGGGCGCAGCAGGCGGGCGCGGGCGACCTCGCGACCGCCGCCGGCGGCGCGCAGCACCGGGAACACCGCCAGCGCTCCGAGCGTGCTGCCGATCAGATACCGGCGCGACAGGTCGGGCTTGGCCGGCAGCGCCGGCAGCACCGGCAGCGGGAGGTAGGCGATCGCGTTCTCCGGGCACCCCTGCAAGCAGTTGAGGCAGACGTGGCACTCGCCGACGCGGTGCTCCTTGAGCGGCTCGTCGGCGCCCTGACAGGCGAACGTGCACAGCACGCAGTTGGTACAGGCGTCACCTTGGCGGGAGATGCGGAAGATCGAGAAGCGCGCGAAGACCCCGAGCAAGGCACCGAGCGGGCAGAAGGCGCGGCAGAACAGCCGCGGGAGCCAGCGGCTCGCCAGCACGAGCGCCAGAAGCAGCGCGGCCGCCAGCCACCCGCCGGGTACCGGTCGCCCGCCCGGCAGCTCCGGCCAGACGCCGGACGCGAGACCGCGCGCGAGCAGCGACAAGGGGTCGAGCAGGCCGGATTGCAGCGAGCCGACGAGGGCGCCGGCGAGCAGCACCGCGAGCACGTAGTACTTGATGGCATACCAGCGGCGGTAGCGGTTGACCAGCAGGCTCTCGCGCTTGGAGCGTGGCGACAGCAGCCACGACGAGAGCTGCTGCAGGGTGCCGAGCGGGCACACCCAGCCGCAGAAGACCCGCCCGAAAACGAGGGTGATCCCGATCAGGACGAGGAACCAGATGAGCGCGCCCGGCAGCGTCCCCGCGGCCAGCGTCACCCCGATCGCCGCCAGCGGGTCGGCGTGGAAGAACGATGAGAACGGCAGGTCGCGAGGGTCTCCGGCCGCCAGTCGCTGCAGCATCCAGAGGAACAGCCCCAGGAAGAACCCCTGGTAGACGATGCGAATGCGCCGGGTCCAGATCATCGGCTTTTGGTCCCCGGTCCCCGGTCCCCGGTCCCCGCTCTCATGCCGTGCCCAGCTCCTTCACGAGCGCGACGTCTCCGCGGCCGAGACCGCGCTGCTCCGCCCCGGTGATGAAGGCGAGCGAGCGCGGGTCGACGCCAAGCTGCGCCGCGCCCCAGGCGTCGCAGGCGACCGGATCGACCCCGGCCGCGACGGCGTTGACGGCCTTGACGTCGCCGAGCGAGCCGCCCTGCGGCCCGTTCGCCAGCAGTACCCGGGTGGCGTCGACGACCGTCAGCGTCGGGCGAAAGCCGGCGCCGAGCTCGGCGAGGGCGCGGTCGATGCTCTGGTGGAGCCGGTTACGGCCGCGCCCGAGCACGCCGAACCAGTTCTTCATCCCGACGGTGACGCGGGAGAGCGAGTGGTGCTTGGCCACCGGGACGTTGATCACGCGGTCGGCCTTGAGGAGCTCCTCGATCACCTCGAGGCCGGTGGCGAGCCCGGCGAGTGAGGCCGAGACCATGCGCAGGCTGCCGGACTCGATCACCTCGGCGCCGGCGGCCGCGGCCGCGGCGGCGACGCCGGAACGGGCGAAGCAGCGCCGCGGGTCGTTGCACGAGATGTCGGTGACGACCACGCGCCGAGCGCCGGCGGCGCGGCACAGGCGCACCAACTCGGCGATCACCTCCGGGTCGGTGTTCGCCGCCTGCTCGGGGAGCCGATCCCAGCCGAGGTTGGGTTTGATCAGCACGCTCTCGCCCTTGGCGACGAAGCGGTCCATGCCGCCCAGGGCGGAGATCGTGCGGCGGACGTTGGCCGCCGGGTCGGGGCCGCGCGCCGCCACCGCGCCGGGTTGCCCGCTGGCGCCCGGCACGCGCCAGTCGGGGATCGGCAGCGCCTCCGCCGCGACCGCGCGGCGATCGCGGAACGCGATGGCGCCCGCGCCCACGGCGGCGGCGACGGCAGCGGTGGAGGCGAGCCTGAGCACAGCCTCGCGCCGCGAGAGCTCCTGTCGGTAGGGATCGGTCATCGCGGTTGATCCTTCTTCCAGGCCTGCGCGACCCGCAGGAGCTGCGGCGAGGCGTCGGCGACGCGAGCGAGGCAAGTGAGCTTGAGGAGGTCCCGGCCGGAGGTGACGAGCAGAACGCTGCCGTCGGCGATCGCGTCGGGCAGCGTCGCCGGTGCCCGGCCGAGCTCGGGCTGCTCCGCCTTGAGCTGCTGCCGCGCGCCGTCGGCCGTGGCGAACCGGTACGTCTCGGCGGCGATCTCGATGCGCGCCCCGGAAGCGGTCGTGAACGTGAACGTCGCTACCGCGCAGCGCTCGAACCCGCGCTGGATGAACGCCTCGGCGGCGCCGTCGATGTAGTCGTAGAGCGTCTCGCGGTCGTACTGCTCGATCGCCGACCGCTCGGCCGCTCCGGCGGCGGCGGCCTCGGGCAGCGTCGGCGACTGGAGCGACTTCAGGTGGCGGAGGACGTCGGCCGGATCCTCGCGCACCGCCCGCCCGCGCGCCGCCACCCAGACGACGATCGCCACGAGCGGCAGCAGCAGCAGAAGGTGCCAGATCCGCGGGCGCAATGCGGCCTCCCTTCCCCCCACGCCGGTACGGTAGCCCTCCTCGCCTCTCCCCGCAACCACCAGAGGCGCTAGTTTCTGGCGGGGGGCGGGCGCCGCTCCGCGGCGCTACGGGCGTTCGCGGCGAGCCGGACAGGAGCTGCACTCCTGCCGGGCTCGCCGCGAACGCCCTTGCTGCACTGCGTGCAGCCCGCCCCTCTCCAATTTGGGATCACCCCCCACTTTTCGCGGAGCGCTGCCGGCAGCGGACCATCTGCGGCGTCGCCCATCGCCGGCCTCGCTCCTCGCGTACAGCAAGTACGCGTCGTCGCGGGCCGGCTCGGTCTCCTTGCATTGAGGGGCCTGTCTGCGCAAGCGGGCGGGCCGCGTTGCGGACGCCACGGGGCGCGATGCAAGGAGGAGAGCCGCAGGCGAAGTGCGTCCTTCGGCAAGGCGCGACGACGCGGCAGCGCGCCCCGTGCCGCCGCAACCCACGGGCGCAGGGGTGTCGGGGACGCAGGCGGCGTTGCTCGTCGGCGTCGATGGAGAAGCATCGACCGCCTCCTCGCGCCTGGCCTGCGCCTCCGAGCCCCCTGCGCGCGGCCCACCCGCTTGCGCGGACAGGCCCCCGAGCCCACTGGCGGCAGCGCCGCTCCGCTCCGCGGAGCGCGAGCTCGGAGAAGAAGGAAAGACAAGAATGTCGGCGCGCCTGAGCGCGACGGTATGCCCACCAAGCCACTCCGCACCGCTCCCTGAGCGGTGCGCGCGTGCCACTTCCGACGTTTTGCTCGCGATGCGGACCGCACGCGTCGGCCCGACTGGAGGTTGGAGCGAAACTGCTGAGTTGTCCGCTTTCAAAACGTCGGAGGTGGCAACGACGATCACCAAACTCCCACGCGCCTCCAAACCACTCCGTCGCCGGTTACAGCTTCTTGAGGAGCGCCTGGGCTTGCTTGACGACCCAGGGGTGCTCGGGCGCCCAGCGCGGGTCGGGGGTCATGGTGATGATCGACTGGCACAGCTCGCGCGCCTTGTCCCTCTTACCCTCGGACTTGTAGGTGACCGCCAAGTAGTAGCGGGTGAGGGCGTTGGTCGGCGCGCCCTTGAGCGAGCGTTCGAGGCACTCGATCGACTTGTCGTTGTCGCCGCCCTTGAAGAACGGCAGCTTGAAGAACATGCGCCCGAGCACGCGGTCGGGCCCCCACCCCTCCACAGACGGGTCGAGGTCGATGCAGGCCTGCATCTCTTTCTTGACGTCGGGCACGAGCGCGAGCGACTTCATCATCCCTTTCGCCTCGCCATACACGGCGTACAGCACGCCGAGCCAGAAGTGGGCCTCGACACCCTTGGCGTCGAGCGCTACCGCCTCCTTGGCAAGGTCGATGCCCGACTGGAAGATCGCCATCTTCTCCTTGTCCGGCGCCTCCTCGAGAGGGTAGGTGCCGTAGTAGTAGGAAGCGGCGGCGCCGCGCCAGCGCGCCTCGTAGCTCTGCGGATCGGCCTTGGCGGCCTGGGCGAACAGGTCGACCGCGGCCTTCGCCTGCGCGGCGTCGGCGCGCGCGTCGTACGCCGCCTGCGCCCGGTCGAGGAGCGTGGGCTCCTGGGCCAGCGCCGAGGTCACGGCGATCGTCGCGAGCGCGATGAAAGCGAGGAGCACACACAGCGGGCGTGGTCTCGACATGGGGGTTCTCCCTGCAACGAGTCTAGCAGCCTGCGCCGCCGGCGACGAGAGGCTCAGCGCAACCTGGCCGTCCGCTCGGGATCCGGCGGGGGAGTGGGGGACAACGGCCGTTCAGGTGGGCGGCGCGGCGCCGGCAGCGGGCCCCCGCGCGCCGCCCACGCCTGCGACACCAGCCAGCACGCCGCTGAGACCACCAGCGCCGGAAAGATCGGCTCGACCCCGAGCGGGTAGCGCCCGCCGACGTACTCCGCCGCCAGCCAGAGCGTACACACGCCGGCCGCGGCGCCCATCGCCGTCACCGCTCCGGCCGGCGAGAAGCTCCACCGTCGCGGGAAATGGGCGAGGACCGTTGGCAGCAGGAGGGCGGCGGTGACCACGCTGCCGACGTCGTGCCAGATGCCGATGACGCTGCGCAGCGCCAGGGCGAGGACGATCGCGGCGGCGCCGACCGCGCCGAGCCCGATCATCGTCCACCTGCGCTCGTCGACCTTGCGCGCCAGCTCGGGCATCACGTCGTGACCGAGCGTGGCTGCGCCGAGGAACAGATACGAGTGTGCGGTCGACATCACGGTGGCGAACAGGCCGATCGCGAACAGCGCGTTGAAGACTCCCGGCAGCACCGCGCGCCCGAGCTCGGGGTAGGCCATCACCGGGTCGGCGAGGTTGGGCAGTAGCACGCGGGCCGCCAGGCCGGTGAACGTGGTCAGGAAGTCGAAGAGCACCCAGAACCCGATGGAGATCAGCACGCTCCGCCGGGCCACGCGTGGGCTCTCGGCGGCGTAGCAGCGCTGGTAGAACGTCGGCTCCACCAGCGTCTGCAGCGCAATGAAGTACCAGACGAGGACGAACTGCACGCCCATCCCGCCGTCCCACTGCCGGTGGGTGGCCGGCAGTGCGGCCCACAGCGCACCGAAGCCACCGACGCGGTGCAGCGCCACCGGCAGGATGATGAAGAACCCGCCGAACATCAGGCAGAACTGCAGCACGTTGGTGCGCACGACGCTGCGGAACCCGCCCATCACGACGTAAGCCACCGTGAACGCGGTGCCGAGCACGATGCCGACCGGCAGGGCGGCGCCGAGGTAGATGCGCAGGAGGTCGCCGAGCATCAGCACGTACGCCGCCGGGATCGCCATCAGGAGCACGAGCGCGGCGCCCAGGCGCGCCGCCCGGGGGCCGTAGGCGGCCCGGAGCTGGTCCGGGATCGACAGCACCGCGGTGCGCCGGGCGCGCTCGGCGAGCACGTAGGCGAAGAGCAGCGCCGCCAGGTAGTACGGCACGCCGAGGGCCAGCCAGTTGGAGATGCCGAAGCGGAACGAGTACTCGCCGACGCCGAGGACGCCCCCGTACCACGTCGAGACGAGCGTGGCGACGAACGCCGGCGTGGTCAGGCGCCGCCCGTCGAGCAGGTAGTCGATCGCGGTGGTGCCGCGGCTGCGGCGTGCCACCGCGAGCAGCGCCGCCCCATAGATCGCCAGGCCGATGACGACGAGGGGGTCCATTTCGCGGAGTATAGGAGCGTGTCGGGGAAACGGGGCGCCCCTCTTGCCTGCCGCGACAGGGTCCTGGGCTGCGAACCCGGGCCGGCCCGGGAGCGTATGAGGGGGAGAGGACGAGCCGGGTTTCGCACGAGGTACAACTCCGCAGCGTTGCCCGGCGCGGAAAGGCGTGGCGATGAGACGGATATTCAAGATCGCGATCGGGGTGGTGGTCGTCGGCGGGATTGCCGCCGGCGCGGTGTGGGCCTCGCGCGACGGCAAGGCGAAGAAGGACGCCTTCACCCTCGTGAAGGTCGAGCGCGGGACGATCGTCGACAAGGCGCTGGCGACGGGCCAGATCGTGCCGCGGCAGGAGATCCAGGTGAAGTCGCAGATCTCCGGCATCGTCAAGGACTGCTTCGCCGAGGTGGGCGACCGCGTCGAGGTCGGACAGTCGCTGTTCACCATCATCCCGGACCCGACGCCGTCCGAGCTCAACGAGGCGGAGCGCAACGTCCAGCTCGCCCAGCTCACCTTCGACAAGGCGAAGATCGACCTCGACCGCAGCCAGAAGCTGTCCGACAACGGCATCCTCTCGCTGGAGCAGCACGACACCACGCGCAAGGCGTTCGACCAGGCAAGCATCGAGCTCGAGATCGCCAAGGAGCGGCTCGCCCTCACCAAGGAGGGGAAGATCCTGCGCAAGACGGGCGGCGTCGACTCGATCATCCGCGCGCCCGCCGCCGGCACCGTGCTGCAGCGCCACGTCAACCCCGGCGACCCGGTGGTGCCGCTCACCTCGTACCAGGCCGGCACGCCGCTGATGACGATGGCCGACATGGGCACGATCCTGTTCAAGGGCACGGTCGACGAGATCGACGTCGGCAAGCTCAAGGAGGGTCTGCCGGTGCGCATCAAGATCGGCGCACTGCCCGGACGCCCAGATCACCGGCCACCTCACCCGCATCGCGCCGAAGGCGACGGAGAAGGAGGGCTCGACGCTGTTCGACGTCGAGGTGGCGATCGACAACGCCGGCAAGACGGTGCTGCGCGCCGGCTACTCGGCGAACGCCGACATCGTCATCCAGGAGAAGAAGGACGTCGTGCTGGTGGCGGAGCGGCTGGTGACCTTCGAGAAGGAGAAGGCGTTCGTCGAGCTGCCGCCCAAGGATCCCAAGACGGAGCCGGCCAAGAAGGAGATCACCGTCGGCCTCTCCGACGGCCTCAACGTCGAAGTGGTCGCCGGCCTCGGCGAGGGCGATCAGGTGGTGCAGCGGCCTCCGAAGGAGATCACGGGGAATTGACCTCGGCGCGCCGCGCGCGGTGCGTCGAGGTCATCCCGAGCACGAGCCCCGAAGGGGCGAGGGCGAGGGATCCCGCGGCGCAGCGAAGGCGGCGAAATCGGCGAGACCGGGACGAGAGGAAACGAGACCAGGACCATGGCGATCCGCAGCTACCTCCTCCAACTCCTCAGGGACATCCGCAGTCAGAAGCTGAGGACGTTCCTCACCCTCTTCGGGCTCGTCTGGGGGACGGTCGCGGTGACGCTGCTGCTGGCGTTCGGCGAAGGGCTGCACCAGCAGCTCATCAAGACGATGAAGGGGCTCGGCGAGAACATCATCATCGCCTGGCCGTCGCGCACCTCGAAGCCGTGGGAGGGGCTGCCGCGCGGCCGCAAGGTGAACGTGACCGAGGAGGAGCTCGAGCACGTGCGCCGCGAGGTGCCGCAGCTCAGCCGCGTGTCGGGCGAGTTCTCGGCGTGGAACCAGCGGTTCAAGGTCGGGCGCCACGTGTTCCTGCCGGGCTCGTCCGGGACCAACGTGGAGTTTGCCGAGATGCGCAACCTGATCGCCGGCGAAGGCGGTCGCTTCGTCGACGACCTCGACATCGCCAACCGGCGGCGCGTCGTCTTCCTCGGCGACAAGCTGGCGAAGGACCTTTTCGGCGTGGACGAGGCCGTCGGGCATGACGTGACGATCAACGGCGTGCCGTTCACGGTGATCGGCGTGATGCAGGCGAAGGAGCAGGACTCCTCCTACAACAACCGCGACAACGACCGCGCCGTGATTCCCGTCTCGACCTTCAAGGCGTTGTACAACCGCAAGTACGTCGACAACTTCGTCATCCAGGTGACACGCCGCGAGGACGCCAAGGCGGCCCGCAAGGGAGTCATCGCCTCGCTCGCCCGGTTGCACAACTTCGACCCCGAGGATACCGAGGCGGTCGGGATGTGGGACACCACCGAGAACTTCGCCTTCATCGACGCGTTCATGATCGGGTTCCGCCTGTTCCTCGGGATCGTCGGCACGCTCACGTTGGTGGTCGGCGGGATCGGCGTCTCCAACATCATGCACGTCGTGGTCGAGGAGCGCACCAAGGAGATCGGCCTGAAGATGGCGCTCGGCGCCAAGCAGCGCTACGTCGTCGGCCAGTTCATGTTCGAGACGCTGTCGCTGACCTTCCTCGGCGGCGCCATCGGCTTCGCCATCGCGTTCACGATCTGCCGCCTGTTCCCGCTCAGCCTCGCCCAGTACGTCGGCGTCCCGCGCATCTCGTTCGAGGTCACCGCGGTCACCACCCTGGTGCTCGGCCTGATCGGCGTGCTCGCCGGGTTCTTCCCGGCGCGCACCGCCGCCGCCCTCGACCCGGTCGAGGCATTGAGGCTCTAGGCCATGCACTCGCTCGTCGTGATCGGCAAGCTGTTCCACTCCGCGGCCAGGGTCCAACGCAAGCGGATGACGATGACCGTGGCGGCGATCGCCTGGGGAACGGTGTCGATCGTCCTGCTGCTCTCGTTCGGCGAAGGGCTCAAGCGCAGCATGTCGGCCGGTTGGGCCGGGCTCGGCACCGGGATCGCGGTGATCTGGCCGGGCGAGACCTCCAAGCCGTTCGGCGGGTTTCCGCCCGGGCGCGAGATCAAGCTCGTCCCGGAGGACGTCGACCTGGTGGTCGCGGGCGTCGACGAGATCACCGCCGCCACCGGCGAGATGCGCACCAACCAACAGCTCGTCTGGGGCCGCACCAGCCTCAACAAGCAGCTCCTCGGCGTCCACGTGTCGTACGGCGAGCTGCGCAACCACATGGCGAGGGCGGGCGGGCGCTTCCTCGACGATCTCGACCTCGCCGGCAAGCGGCGCGTCGTCTTCCTCGGCGACGAGCTCGCCAAGGAGCTATTCGGCGACCACGAGCCGGTCGGCGAGACGATCCTGGTCAACCAGAGCCCGTTCACGGTGATCGGGGTGATGCAGACGAAGAAGCAGATGGGGATGTACGGCGGCCCCGACGCCAACCACGCGGTGATCCCGCTGACCACGTTCCAGGCGATGTACGGCCGCCGCTACCTCTCCAACCTGGTGTTCAAGGCATCCGCGCCGGAGCTGATGGGCGTGGCCAAGCGGCGCTTCAACGAGGTGCTCGGCGCCAAGTACAAGTTCGACCCGGTCGACGAGCGCGCGATGTACGTCTGGGACACCGTCAAGACCCAGGGCACCGGCCGCAAGATCATGCTCGGGATCGAGCTGTTCCTCGGCATCATCGGCGGCCTGACGCTGCTGATCGGCGGCGTCGGCGTGGCCAACATCATGTACGCGGTGGTCAAGCACCGCACCCGCGAGATCGCGATCCAGATGGCAATCGGCGCGCGGCGGATCTACATCATGGGCTCGCTGGTGCTCGAGGCGACGCTGCTGACGTTCATCGGCGGCGCCATCGGCATCACCGTAGGGTTCGGCCTGGTGCAGGTCCTCGCGTTCGTGCAGTCGAAGGTCAAGAGCGAGGCGATGCAGTTCCTCGGCGCGCCGACGTTCTCGCTGCCGGTGGCGCTGACCACGGTGCTGCTGCTCGGCGCGCTCGGCCTGCTGGCGGGGTACTTCCCCTCGCGCCGCGCGGTGTCGGTGCATCCGGCGGAGGCGTTGCGATATGAGTGACGGGGACCGGGGACCGGGGACCGGGGACCGAGAAGGCAATCGCGGAGGCCGTCATGTTCGGTAACGGGAAGAACGGAAAGAACGGAACTCATGGCGAGTCTTCCGCGCCGGTGATCGCGCTCGAGGGGATCCGCAAGGTGTACGACACCGGCGCGATCAAGGTCGAGGCGCTGCGCGGCGTCGATCTGACCGTCACCGGCAGCGAGCTGATCGCCATCATGGGCCCATCCGGCTCTGGCAAGTCGACGATGATGAACATCATCGGCTGCCTCGACACGCCTACCGGGGGCTCCTACCGGCTCAAGGGCGAGGAGGTCGGCAGCTTCTCGATCGACCGCCTTGCCGAGGTGCGTAACCGCCGGATCGGCTTCGTCTTCCAGAATTTCAACCTGCTGCCGCAACTCACCTCGTTCGAGAACGTGGAGATGCCGCTGCTGTTCGCCGGGCGTCCCACCCGCGAGCGCCGGGAGCGGGTCGAGCTCCTGTTCGAGCAGGTCGGCCTCGCCGACCGCATGCGGCACAAGCCGACCGAGCTCTCCGGCGGCCAGATGCAGCGCGTCGCGATCGCCCGCGCGCTGGCGTGCGAGCCCGACATCATCCTCGCCGACGAGCCCACCGGGAACCTCGACTCCAGCTCCGGGAAGGACATCATCCACCTGTTCGAGGAGCTCTGGCAGAAGGGGCACACGGTGGTGCTGATCACCCACGACCCGTCGATCGCCGCGCGCGCCCGCCGCGTCGTCAAGGTGGCGGACGGCCTGATCGTCGAGGATGCCGCCTAGAAAGACAAAGACGGGCACCGGGCACCGGGCACCGGGCACCGGGGACCGGGGTCCGGGCCCCCCACCCGATGAGCCGGGGAGACGCGATCAGGGGGCGCGGCGCTGGCGGAGGACCTCGTAGACGGCGATCGCGACCGCCGTGGAGAGGTTGAGTGAGCGCAGGTCCGGGTCGGCCATCGGGATGCTGACGAGGCGGTCGGCGTGGCGCCGGCGGATCTCGGGCGGCAGGCCGACGCTTTCGCGGCCGAAGACGAGGACGGTGCGCGGCGGGAAGGCGACGTCCCAGAGCGAGCGCGTCGCCTCCGACGAGAAGAAGGACGGCTCGCCGAGGTCGGGCAGGCGCGGCTCGAGCTCGGTCCAGTCCTGCCAGACGACCGGCCGCACGCGCTCCCAGTAGTCGAGGCCCGCGCGCTTCACCTCGCGGTCGTCGAGCGAGAAGCCGAGCGGGCGCACCAGATGCAGCCTCGCGCCGGCGCCCAGGCAGGTCCGCCCGGCGTTCCCGGTGTTCCAGTGGATCTCCGGGTGCACCAGCACCACGTGCAGCGACGGCGCCTCGTTGCTCACGGCAGCATTCTCGCATCGCCCATGTCGTTATTGTCCGGAGAGTGTCTCCACGCTGCTCAGACAACCGGGGCGCCCCCTGTTCCGGGGGCAAGCCGGCGCCCCCGAGGTGCGTTTGATGGTCCAGGGTGTGCCCGCGGCTTATGGTGATTCCGAGGAGGGCGCAGCCCGACGAGGAATCCCGACGCGTCTGGAGCGCCGCTCACCGCCCTCTCCACGCGGCGGGATCCTTCGCTTCGCTCACGTGTCCTGCCGCAGGCAGGGGGATGACGCCTCTTGCGTACCCGCTCTCAGGTCGGCGGTGTAGGGCCCTATGCTAGAGTCCGCCACTCGCCAGACGGGGCCCGAACAGTGAGCAGCGACGCCCCCGGCGGCGTACGGGGGCAGGGCAGTGGCCGAGAGGACCAGGAAACGGAAGGCGACGAAGCGCGCGCCGGCGGGGCGCTCTCTCGCGGCGCTGCGCGACGACGTGGCGCGCATCGACGGCGAGATCCTCGAGCGGCTCGCCGAGCGGCGGCGGCTCGCGGTCGAGATCGTCGGCGTCAAGGACGCGGCCGGGGCGGCGGTGCGCGACACCGGCCGCGAGGAGGACCTGCTCGTCGCCCTGATCGAGGCGGGCCGCGGGCGCGGCCTCGACGCGCACTTCGTCACAAAGGTGTTCCACGAGATCATCGCCGACTCGCTGCGCCAGCAGCAGGACGTGCTGCAGCGGCGCGCCAACCCGGCGGGCGGCGAGCCGGAGGTGGTGCGCGTCGCCTTCCAGGGGATCGCCGGCGCCTACTCGTACCTCGCGGCGAAGCAGTTCTTCGCCGAGGTCGCGGACCGCCTTGCCTTCCTGCCGTGCGCGACGTTCGCCGCGGTGGTCGCCGCGGTCGAGAACGGCCAGGCCGACCACGCCATGCTCCCGATCGAGAACACCACCTCGGGGGGGATCAACGAGGTGTACGACCTGCTGCTGCACACCCGCCTGGCGATCGTCGGCGAGGTGAAGTTCCGCGTCGAGCACTGCCTGGTCGGCGCCGCCGACGTGCCGCTCGCCGCCCTGCGCCGCATCTACTCGCACCCGCAGGCGGTGGCGCAGTGCACCGACTTCCTCGCCTCGCTGCCGCACTGCAAGGTGGAGTTCCACACCGACACCGCCGAGGCGGTGACCAAGGTGCGCGACGACGGCGACCCGTCGCAGGCGGCGATCGCCAGCGAGCAGGCCGCGGCGATGTACGGCCTGGCGGTGCTGCGCAAGGGGATCGCCAACCAGCGCGAGAACTACACGCGCTTCCTGGTCGCCGCGCGCTCGCCGCGCACGGTCGACCCGCGCATCCCGTGCAAGACCTCGCTGGTGATGGCGACAGCGCAGAAACCCGGCGCTCTGGTCGAGGCGCTGCTGGTGTTCCGCGAGGCGGGGATCAACCTGACCAAGCTCGAGTCGCGGCCGATCCTCGGCAACCCGTGGGAGGAGATGTTCTACCTCGACTTCTCCGGCAGCGTAGCCGAGGAGCGGGTGCAGCGCGCGCTCGACGAGCTGACCCGCAGCACGCGCTTCCTCAAGGTGTTGGGCAGCTACCCGTCGCAGGAGCTGCCGCCGACCGAGCCGTCGCCGGAGAAGATCTCCCGTGCGCGGGTCAGGGCCGGGAAGGCGCCGAAGGCAGCCGCTGCCGCTGCGCCGGCATCGACTGCCGGCGCCGAGAAACGCGGCTACCGCCTCGCGTCGCGCGTCCACAAGAGCGACGACACGATCATCGAAGTGAAGGGCGTGCGCCTCGGCGGCGACGGCTTCACCGTGATCGCCGGGCCGTGCGCGGTCGAGAGCCGCGAGCAGATCATGGCGTCCGCTCGCGCGGTGCGGGAGAGCGGCGGCCGGCTGCTGCGCGGCGGCTGCTTCAAGCCGCGCATCGTCGCCGTACAGCTTCCAGGGGCTCGGCTGGGAGGGCCTCGAGCTGCTCGCTGAGGCCGGCCGGGCGTTCGGGCTGCCGATCGTCACCGAGGTGCTGTCGCCCGGCGACGTCGAGCGCGTCGCACGGGTTGCCGACGTGCTCCAGATCGGCGCCCGCAACATGCAGAACTTCCCGCTGCTCCGCGAGGTCGGGCGGGTGCCGCGGCCGGTGCTGCTCAAGCGCGGCATGATGGCGTCGCTCGACGAGCTGCTGCAGGCGGCTGAGTACGTCCTTGCGCACGGCAACCACCAGGTGATCCTCTGCGAGCGCGGCATCCGCACCTTCGAGACCGCAACTCGCAACACGCTCGACCTCTCGGCGATCCCGGTGCTGCGCGAGCGCACTCACCTGCCGATCTTCGTCGACCCGTCGCACGCCGCCGGCGAGCGCTCGCTGGTGCCGCCGATGGCGAAGGGCGCCAAGGCTGTGGGCGCGCACGGGATCATGGTGGAGATCCACCCCGACCCCGCGACGGCCCTCTCCGACGGCCCGCAGGCGCTCACCTTCGACGGCTTCGCAGGTCTGATGGCCGACCTGCTGGCATAGCTCGCCAATCGGGGACTCGCTCTTCTTGCCACCAAGCGCTGCCGGCAGCGGACCATCTGCGTCGTTGCGCTTCGCCGGTTCGCGTCCTCACGTAGCCTCCGGCTACGCTCCGGTGCGACCGCCTCGCGCGCCTAGCATCTGGCCCACTGGCGGCAGCGCCGCCCCGCTTCGCGGTGCGCTTCGGAAGAAGCTGGACACCGCGCTCCCGGCGCGTCGACCACGCTGTCATCCCGAGCGGAGCGAGGGATCCCGGCGCACCTGGAGGGCGATCGACCACGCGAGGTGGAATCGAGCCCGACCCACGTGCCGGAGCGCCGCGCCGCTGCGCGTCGCGAGCGCGCGGCCCAC
The DNA here is from genome assembly GCA_963725705.1 of uncultured Acidobacteriota bacterium. Lineage (GTDB taxonomy): Bacteria > Acidobacteriota > Thermoanaerobaculia > Thermoanaerobaculales > Thermoanaerobaculaceae > CAVRZJ01. The sequence continues at coordinate 444,451 of CAVRZJ010000011.1, forward strand.
CCGCTTGCTCGGACAGACCCCCGAGCCCACTGGCGGCAGCGCCGCGCCACGCAACGGCGCGGAAGAAGCATAGAAGCAGTCAGCATGCTCGCGCGCCTGAGCGCCGCGCTGAGCCCACCAAGCCACTCCGCGCCGCTCCCTGAGCGGCGCGCGCGTGCCACTTCCGACGTTTTGCTCGCGATAGGGAGTGCCAGCGCCGCCCCGACTGGAGGTTGGAGCGGGATCGCTGAGTTATCCGCTTTCAAAATGTCGGAGGTGGCAACGTTGGCCTCCAAAATCCCTCGCGCCTCCAAACCACGCTGGTGTAACCTCCTGCATGCACGCTCGTAGCAGCAACGGGAGGCGGTCATGAAGAAAGTCATCGTGGGGTTCCTCGCCCTCATCGGCGCGCTCGCCATCGTCGCGGTTGCGCTTGGGGTCGTCGTGGTGCTCGGCGTCCGGCTCGGGACGGGGATAGTCGCGTCGGGCACCGTGCTCGAGGCGGACTTCGAGCAGGCGTTCGCCGAGGACTCGCCGGCCGACCCGTTCGCGAAGCTGATGCTCGGCGAGGGTGTGGTGGTGCGCGACGTCGTCGAGGCGCTCGAGAAGGCGGGCGACGACGCGCGGGTCAAGGGGCTGGTGGCCCGCATCGGTGTCGCCCAGGCGGGCATGGCGCAGGTGCAGGAGCTGCGCGACGCCGTGAAGGCGTTCCGCGCCAAGGGGAAGTGGGCGGTAGCGTGGGCGGAGACGTACGGCGAGTTCGGTCCCGGCAACGGCGCCTACTACCTGGCGACCGCGTTCGACCAGATCTACCTGCTGCCGTCGGGCGACGTCGGCCTCACCGGGCTGATGTACGAGACGCCGTTCCTGCGCGGCACGCTGGAGAAGCTCGGCGTCACCCCGCGCATGGACCATCGCAAGGAGTACAAAAACGCGATGAACACCTTCACCGAGCGTGCCTACACCGACGCGCACCGCGAGGCGCTGGCCAAGGTGATGGGCTCGCAGTTCTCCCAGATGGTGCGCGGCGTCGCCGAGGCGCGCAAGCTCACCGAGACGCAGGTGCGTGGCGTCTTCGACCGCGGCCCGTACCTCGGTCAGGAGGCGGTGAAGGCTGGGCTCGTGGATGGGCTCGCCTACCGTGACGAGGTCTACGACCGCGTCGCCGCAAGGGCGGGCGGCAGCCCGTCGTACCTCCGCCTCGGCAAGTATCTCGACCGCGCCGGCCGTCCCCACGAGAAGGGGGAGACGATCGCGCTGATCTTCGGCGTCGGCGGCGTGCAGCGCGGCCGCAGCGGCTACGACCCGGTGTTCGGCGAGGCGTCGATGGGCGCCGACACGGTCGCCGCGGCGTTCCGCAAGGCGATCGACGACGACGACGTCAAGGCGATCGTCTTCCGGGTCGACTCGCCCGGCGGCTCGTACGTCGCCTCCGACGTGATCTGGCGGGAGACCGTGCGGGCGCGCAAGGCCGGCAAGCCGGTGATCGTGTCGATGGGCGACGTCGCCGGCTCGGGCGGCTACTTTGTCGCGATGGCCGCGGACAAGATCGTGGCGCAGCCGGGCACGATCACCGGCTCGATCGGGGTGCTCGGCGGCAAGATGCTCACCTCCGGGATGTGGGAAAAGATCGGCCTGTCGTGGGACGAGGTGCACACCAGCGCCAACGCGCGGATGTTCACCGGCACGCACGACTACTCGCCGGAGGAGTGGGCGCGCTTCCAGGCATGGCTCGACCGCGTCTACGAGGACTTCACCAGCAAGGTCGCCGAAGGCCGCCGCATCCCCAAGGAGAAGGTGCTGGAGATCGCCAAGGGGCGCATCTGGACCGGCGAGGACGCCAAGGGGATCGGTCTGGTCGACGAGGTCGGCGGCTACCCGGTGGCTCTCCGGCTGGCGCGCGCGGCGGCGAAGCTGTCGCCCGACGCCGCGATCAACCTGCGCGTGTTCCCGGAGAAGAAGACGTTGCTACAGGCGCTGATCGAGCGGGAGAGCGGCGAGCCGTCCGAGGCGGTGACGCTGGCTGCGCGTGCGCTCGCGGCACTGCAGCCGATCCTGCGCGAGGCGGCGGCGGTCGGGCTGGGCCCCTACCGCGGCGAGCTGGCGATGGAGACCGTGCCAGGGGTGAGGTAGAGGAGTGGTTCGCAGAACCATGGGGCTCTGGCGGTCTTCGTTTGTCAGCGCCAGGGCGGCGCGCTCAGGCACGCCGGGAGCGCGCTCGGTCGTGCTCCAGGCACGTCGGCGGGCTACTCGAACAGCTTCTCGGCGGCCTGGTACTGCGTGTGCACCTTCTCGACCGCGGCGGCGACCGTGTCGGCGTCGCCGCTCGCGGCGACGGCCTTGAGCGCCTCGGTGAGCGTGCACAGCTCGGCGAAGGAGGCCTTGAGCTCCGCCTCCTTGGCGGCGAAGCGCTTCGGCACGGCCGCGCCTGAGAGGGCGGCGCATGCCGCTGACAGCTCGGCGGCGGCCGCCGGCATCTCGGCGAGGCGCTTGTCGGGCATCAGCTTGTGGTAAACGGTGTAAAGCACCTGGTGGTAACTGTCCAGCTCCTTCATGACGGGCCGGATCAGGCGCACCATCTGCTCGAAGCGGGAGTGCAGCGCCTCGACGGCGTCGAGCATCGGCTGCGTCTCGTTGGCCGCAGCGGCCTTCTCGTAGGCGGTGACGGTGGCGCGCAGCGCCTTGACCTGCTCGCCCCACGCCGCTTGCTTGTCGCGCAGAATCCCCGGCAGCTCGGCCTTCTCGATCGCGGCGACGTACTGCTGCACCTGGGGCAGCAGCTCCTTCATCATCGCGACGTCCTTGGCCGGCCAGGCGGTGTGCCAGAGCGGGTAGATCACCTCGTGGAGCTGCATCAGCGCGGGTACCTCCGCCTTGGTGTCGGCGACGGCGGCGCCGTGGTCCTGGGCGCTGGCGGGCATGACGATGGCAAGGGCGGCCGGGGCGACAAGAGCGACAAGAATCCGACGCATTGTGAGACCTCCGTGGTCTTGGCGGCCCCCAAGATGCGGGGCCGGGGCGCAAAACGTAGCAGACCCCGGGCCGGGACACAATCGCGCCGGACACTGCAGCCGTCCGGCTCGAGGCCGACAGCAGTCGCGTACCATGTCGCGGGAACGGAGACCGAGCGTGGAGGAGAGCCCCGGACAGCGCCGCAACGCCCTGCTCGTCTGCATGGCCGCATCGTTTCTGACGCCGTTCTCGTCGAGCGCCCTCAACCTGGCCATACCGGCGATCGGGCGCGACTTCGGTGCTGGCGCCGTGGCGCTGAGCTGGGTGGTGACCAGCTTCCTGCTCGCCTCGGCGAGCCTGCTGCTGCCGGTCGGCCGCCTCGCCGACATCGTCGGTCGCAAGCGGGTGTTCATCGCCGGCGTCGCCCTCTACTCGGCGGCTTCGCTGGGGTGCGGGGTGGCCCGCACGGTGGCGGCGCTGGTCGCCGGGCGGGTCGTCCAGGGCGCCGGCGCGGCGATGATCTTCGCCACGTCGCTGGCGATCGTGACCTCGGTGTTCCCGGCCGGCGAGCGCGGGCGCGTGCTCGGGGTTTCGGTGACCGCCGTGTACGTCGGGCTTTCCGTCGGCCCGTTCGTCGGCGGGGTCCTGACGGAGTCGCTCGGCTGGCGGGCGATCTTCTTGCTCACCGCCGGCCTCGGCTTCGCCGCCGCCCTGCTGCCGGCGCTGCGCCTGCGCGGCGAGTGGCTGGGCGCGGGCGGCGAAAGGTTCGACGCCGTCGGCGCCGCCCTGATCACCGTGGGTCTCGCGGCGGCGCTGCACGGGGTGTCGAGCCTGTCGACGAGCCGACTGGCGCCCGCGACGCTGGCGCTCGGGGTGATGGCGCTCGCCCTGTTCCTGGTGTGGGAGTCGCGAGCGGCCGCGCCGCTGCTCGACCTCCGGGCGCTTGCCGGCAATACCGCGTTCGCGTTCTCCAACCTGGCCGCGCTGATCAACTACAGCGCGACGTTCGCGGTCACCTTCGTGCTGTCGCTGCACCTGCAGCTCGTTCGCGGGCTCGACGCGCGCAGCGCCGGGCTGGTACTGCTCGTCCAGCCGGTGATGATGGCGCTGCTGTCGACCTGGGCGGGTCGTCTGTCGGACCGCCGGGAGCCGCGGGTGATCGCCTCACTCGGCATGGCGATCACCGCGGCCGGGTTGCTGCTCCTCGGCCTTCTGCCTGCGACGTCGCCGCTGGCGGCGATGGTGGCGGCGCTGGCGATCGTCGGCACCGGGTTCGCTCTGTTCTCCTCACCCAACAGCAACGCGGTGATGGAGGCGGTGTCGCGGGCGCAGTACGGGGTCGCCGCCGCGGTGCTGTCGTCGATGCGGCTGATCGGCCAGGCGCTCAGCATGGCGCTGGTGACGGTGGTGCTCGGCGCCCGGGTCGGCGCCGGGCGGCTCGACGCCGGCGCCGTGCCGCAGCTCCTGGCGAGCGAGCGGGTGACGTTCGCATTGTTCACGGCGATGTGCGTCGCCGGCGTCCTCGCGTCGCTGGCCCGCGGCCGCATGCACGCGGCGGTCGACCCCCGCCAAACAGGGCAGTGATTGCGAAGAAGGGGCGGGCGCCGCTGCGCGGCGCTACAGGTGCGTGCGGCGCGCCGGCGGGGAGCAGGACTCCCGCCGTTCGCGCCGTACGCACCCTTGCTGCACTTCGTGCAGCCCGCCCTCGCCAGAGTGAGTCACTCTCTTCTTCCCACGCAGCGCTGCCGGCAGCGGACCATCTGCTGCGTCGCCATTCGCCGGCCTCGCTCCTCGCGTACGTCAAGTACGCGTCGTCGCGGGCCGGCTCGGTCTCCTTGCATTGGGGGGTCTGTCCGAGCAATGGGGTGGGCCGCGTTGCGGTGGCGCGGGGCGCGATGCCAGGAGGAGCGCCGCAGTCGAAGTGCATCCTTCGACAAGGCGTGACGACGCCGCAGCGCGCCCCGCGCCACCGCAACCCGCGGGCGCAGGGGGCTCGCAGGCGCAGGCGGCGTTGCTCGTCGGCGTCGATGGAGAAGCATCGACCGCCTCCTCGCGCCTGGCCTGCGCCAGCGAGCCCCCTGCGCGCGGCCCGCCCGCTTGCTCGGACAGACCCCCAAGCCCACTGGCGGCAGCGCCGCGCTCCGCTGCGCGGAGCGCGAAGAAGAAAGAAACAAAGAAGCAGAACGAATGACGGCGCGTCTGAGCGTGCTCCAAATCACGCAACGGGCCACGGGCCACGGGCCACGGGTCACGGGCCACGCCGTATACTCTCTGCCCGAGGCAAGCGTGCGTGTTCTCACCGGTCTCGAGCTGCTCGTCGGCGACCCCGCCCCGCTGCGGGGGCGCCGATATGCCGTCCTCGCCAACCAGGCCGCGGTGACCGCCGAGCTGGCGCCCGCGTGGGCGGCGCTCGCCAGGGCCGCCGGTGCTCCCGTCCGCCTGTTCGCCCCGGAGCACGGGCTGTGGGGCGTCGCCCAGGACATGGAAGCGGTGGAGCACGAGGTCGAGCCGGCGCTCGGCGTCCCGATCATCTCGCTGTACGGCAGCGGTGCGGAGACGCTGGCGCCGCGCCACGCCGACCTCGACGACCTCGATGCGGTGGTCGTCGACCTGCCCGACATCGGCTCCCGCTATTACACGTTCGCGGCGACGCTGGCGCACACGCTGGCGGCGTGCGAGCAGGCCGGCGTCGAGGTGATCGTCTGCGACCGCCCCAACCCGATCGACGGCGTAACGCTGGAAGGCGGCAGTGTCGATCCCGGCTGCCGCTCGTTCGTCTCGGAGCTGCCGACGCCGGTGCGGCACGCGTTGACGCTCGGCGAGCTGGCGCTGCTGCTGCGCGACGAGCGCCACGCCGACCTCACGCTGTCGGTGGTTCCTTGTCGCGGCTGGCGGCGTGACTCATGGTTCGACGAGACCGGCCTCCCGTGGGTGGCGCCGTCGCCGAACATGCCGTCGCTGCTCACCGCGACGCTCTACCCGGGCGCCTGCCTGGTCGAGGCGACCAACCTCTCGGAAGGGCGCGGCACCACCCGTCCGTTCCAATTGGTCGGGGCGCCGTGGCTCGACGGCGAGGCGCTGGCGGCCCGGCTCAACCGGCTCGCTCTGCCCGGGGTGACGTTTCGCGCCACCCGCTTTCGCCCGGCGTTCCAGAAGCACGCCGGCCGGGTGTGCGGCGGCGTCGAGTGGCACCTCGGCGACCGACGGGCTTTCCGCCCGCTCGAGACCGGGGTCGCGCTGCTGCACGAGGTGTACCAGCTCCACCCGCGCGAGCTCGCGTGGCGTACGGAGGCGTACGAGTTCGTCGCCGCGGTGCCGGCGATCGACCTCCTCACCGGCTCGGCCGCGGCGCGCGAGGTGATCGAGGGCAGGCGCGGCCTGGCCGAGCTGACCGGTGCCTGGTTGCGAGCCTGTGCCGCCTTCCGCGAGCGGCGCCACGACGTCTTGCTCTATCCTGAGCGCTGAGCGTAACGACGAGTGGAGGCCGGTGCGGTGAGCGAGTACGACGTGCGCGACGACGACGACGGGTTGCCCAGGCGAGCAGCAGTCCGGGCCGCGGCGGCACGGCTGCGCGACGCGTGGGGCCGGACGCTGCGCGACGTGCGCCGCCATCCCTGGCTGGTGGGGGCGCTGCTGCTCTACGGCGCGTTCCTCGTGGTGTTCCGGCCGGCGACCCCGTTCGAGTGGGACGAGGTGCTGTTCCAACGGTCCCTCGACGACTACAACGTCGCCCGGCACTCGCCCCACCCGCCGGGCTATCCGCTGTACGTCGCCGCCGCCAAGGCGCTCCGCTTCCTCGTGCGCGATCCGCTGCTCGCTCTCCAACTCGTCGGCGTCCTCGCAGCCCTCGCCACCCTGGTGCTGGTCTACTTGCTGGCGGTCAGGCTCGCGCGCTCGCGGACCGCCGGCGTCGTGGCGGCCGGCCTGCTCGCGGTCGTCCCGGCGTTCGCCTTCTACGCCAACGTCGGCCTCTCCGACGTTGCCAGCACCGCCGCCGGCGTCGCGGCGGCCTTCCTGTTGCTGCGCGCGCTCGCGGAGCCCGAGATGCTGCCGTGGGCGGCCGCGACGACAGCGCTCTCGCTCGGAATCCGCCCGCAGATCCTGCCCCTGTTGCTGCCCCTCGGCGTGGCAGCGATCGTGGTCGCGGTGCGGCGGCGCGATTGGCGGCGCCTCGCCGCCGCGACGATCGTGGGGGTGGTCGTCACCGACCTCATTTGGCTGCCGGCCGCCTTCGCCACCGGCCCGGGCTTCTGGGCGGCCTGGCAGGACCACACGCGCACACTCACCGAGGTCGAGCGCACGCTCCGCCTGCCCGGCGCTCGACTCGCCACCGTGATGCCGTATTGGTTCGTGCGCGCCTTCGGGAGCAGCGTCACCGCCTGGTGGTTCTGGGGACTGGCGGCGCTCGGGGCGCTGGCGTGGCTGCGCGCCGGCAAGCGCCTGCTCGTCTCCGTCTGCGTCTCGTCCGCGCTGGTCTACGTTGTCTTCGGCCTGTTCACCATGAACATGACCACCGCCAACCGCTATGTGCTGCCCGCCGTTCCGTTCCTCGCCTTGCTCGCCGCCGGTCTGACCACGCTGCCGTGGCGCGCCGCCCGCTGGCCCGCTGCGGCCGCCTTGGCAGGGTGGGCGGCGGCTGCGCTGTACTGGGCGGCGCCGGTGTACGCGCTACGCCGCCAGCCGTCGCCGGCGTGGGCGGGTCTGTCGATGATTCGCCAGTCGTTCGACCCGGCGCGCACCACGGTGGTCTACGACGGCTTCTTCGAGCCGCACGTCCAGTATGTGCTGGAATCCGCGGGGTTCACGATCGTGAAGTTCGCGCCGGCCACGCCGTACGGCGGGTGGTTGCGCCCGGACGGCGCCGTGCTGCTCGCCTGCCCGCTGCCGGTGCCGGGCGGGGAGGTGCTTTTTTCGTCGCGGTGGACGTCCGAGAAGCTCCGCTCGCTGACCCGCAGCCGCTACAACGAGTGCGCGATCACGCGCGCTCCCGGGCCCGGCCAGCCTGTGTTCTCGCCGGACTGGCGGGTCCGCGAAACCGACTACGAGCTGTGGGGGACCGGCTCGATCTGCCTGGCGAACGACGCGCTGCCCGAGGTCGTGGTCGTGCAGGCGGGAGACGGTCAGTTGCGGCTGCGGCGAGCCGGCTCGGCGCCGATCACCATCAAGCCCGGGGCGCAGGCGGAGACGGCGCTGCAGCCCGGCTTGGCCGGGTGCCTGTTCGTCAACGGGCCCAGCAACGTTCACACCCACATGCCGCCCGTGAAGACAGTCCCGATGCAGGCCGGTGATCGGGGTGAGGACGTCACGTCTGCCGCCGTGGTGCCGCTGCTCGCCAGCGTCACCGAGCCCGGCGGCGCGCAGTGGCACACCGACGTCAGCATCAGCAACGTGGGGGCGGCGCCGCTGCCGCTGGTGGTGCAGTTCCTCCCCGGGGGCCGCGACAACTCCTCGGCGCCGACCGCCGAGTTCATCCTGCCCGGCAGGACGACGCACGTGGTGAACGACGCGCTCGGCTCGACCGGCCTCGCCCGCTGGGGCGGCGTCGGCGCGCTGCTGATCTACGCCGACCCCGGCACGTGCGCCGCGGCGGGGAGCGAGTGCGCCTTCTCGGCGTTCTCGCGGACGTACAACACCCGCGCACGGCGCTCCGGGCCGTGGATCCGCGAGGGCCTCCCTGCGCTCGCGGCGCGCCGCGGGTTGTACGGCGGCGGGCGGGCGGTGTTCGAGCACGTGAGCAACGACGGAGCCTGCCGCGGCTACGTGAGCGTCGCGACCTGGATGCCGGGCGCGGCGCAAGCGAAGGTGACGCTGCGCGACCGCGGCAAGGTCGTGGCCGGCGAGGCCTTGGTCAGCGTCCCGCCGTTCGGGCAGGTGTTCGTGCCGTTTCCCGGCACGGTGACCGACGGCCAGCTCGTCGTCAACCTGGTCGGGCAGCCGGCGACCGCGCTGTTCTACCCGGCGGTTACGCTGGTGGAGACGGCGACGGGCGAGCCGACCCACCTGCTCGCGACGCCGTCCCGCAAGGAGGCGCCGATGGAGTGGCTTGCGGCGCGGCCGGCGCCGCTGCCGGCCGCCGGCGGACCGCAGCAGCGGGTCCCGGTGGCGCACAGCGCGCCGCGATAGCGACGGCCCGATCGCTGTGGCCGGCCCCCAGGTGTACTACCATGCGCTTGCCGCTGCTGTGGCTGGCGGTAGGCCCCCCAACTCATGATGGACGAGACGATCGACGCGACCAGGAGCGCACGGCGGCGCCAGGTGCCGTGGCCGGAGCTGGTTGCGCTCGCGCTGTACGGCCTTGTCCTCGTGCTCTTCCGCCCCCTCGACCCGTTCGAGTGGGACGAGGTGCTGTTCCAGCGCGCGCTCGACCGCTACGACGTGGCCGCGCACTCGCCGCACCCACCCGGGTACCCGCTCTACGTGGGCATCGCCAGGGTCGTGCGTCTGCTCGTCGGCAACCCGCACCTCGCGCTGCAGCTCGTCGGTATCGCCGCGGCGCTCGCGGCGCTGACGCTGACCTGGCTGCTGGCGCGCCGCCTCGGCGCCCCGCGCCGCGCCGCGACGCTGGCGGCGGCAGCGCTCGCAGTCTTCCCGGGGTTCGCCTTCAACGCCAACATCGGGATGTCGGACGTCCCCGGAGTGGCCGCAGGCGTCGGCACCGCGCTGCTCTTCGTGCTCGCCTGGGAGCGGCCCGGCCTGCTGATCGTCGCTGCGGCCGCCGCCGGCGCCCTCTCGGGGATCCGCATCGCCAGCCTCATCGTCGCCATCCCGTTTGCCGCGGTCGCGTTTCTTTCCGCCCTGCGCCGGTCCGCCTGGCGGTGGCTGGTGCTCGCACCGGTCGCCTTCGCCGTTGCAGCAGCGGCCGTCTGGCTGCCCGCCGTCGCGGTCACCGGTTCGGCGCGGTTCTTCAGCGCCGTAGAGCACCAGGCCGAGTACATCCAGCGGGCGTGGGTCGACATGCGCCTGCCGGGCGCCCAGTTGATCTACATCTTCCGGGCGTGGGGCGTGCGCTGGCTGGGCGTCGGCTCGAGGGCGGCGCTGCTGTGGGTGCTGGTGGTCATCGGCGCGGCGGCATGGTGGCGGAGCGGCCGGCGGCAGCTCGCGGTCGTGACGACGCTGGGCGCCGCGACCTTCCTGTTCTTCGTCGTCTACGAGCTCGAATACGACCTGGCGATGCGCTACGCCCTCCCGGCGGCGCCGCTGCTCGCCATCCTCGCCGCCGGGGTCGCGATGCTGCGCTGGCGGGTACTGCGCCTGCTCGCCGAGGCGGCTCTGGTGGTGTGGATCGCCGGCACAGCGATCTGGCTGGCGCCGGCGCTTGCCCTCCGCCTTCACCCGGCGCCGGTCTGGCAGGCGCTGCAGTACGTGCGGGCTTCGTTCGACCCGGCCAAGACCAGGGTCGTGTGCGAGGGCGTGATGGGGCCGCACGTCGACTACGTGCTCCGGCGTGCCGGCTTCCGAGTCGAGACGCTGCGATCGGAGGAGCTCGCGACCGTCGCGGCAACTGCCGGGGCCGACGTTCTCTTCGTGACGCCGAAGCCAGCCGCGGGCGCCGACGTGCTCTTCAACGCCGACTGGCAGTCGCCACTGCTGATGCGGCTCGCCCGGGGTCGCTACGGCTCGTGCGCCGTCTGGCGGAGGGCGCAGCGACCGGCCGGCCCGGAGCTGTCGCCGGAGATCACGGTCACCGCCGACTCGTGGCGCGTGACGGGCACCGGGACGATCGGCCTGTCGGAAGGCTCGCGTCCCGCGGTTCTGCTGATCGAGGGCCGCAAGCTGCCGGTGGTGGTGCGCCGGCCCGGGCTGCCACCGACGACGCTGCTGCCCGGCAAGGTGTTGCCGATCCTCGTCTTCCCCGGCACGGCCGGCGCGCTGCGGCTCACAGCGCCGGCGGGGGAGGTAGCGGAGCTGGGGCCCGTCGAGCTACTCGATGTCCGGCCGGGTACCGGGGTTCCGGGTCTCGCCGCCGCGCTCGTCGTGCCGCAGGTCGCGCACACCGGCGGCGTGCTCGCCTCGCAATGGCGCACCGCGCTGTTCCTCTTCAACCCGAACGGGTTCGCTTTGCGGGTCACCCTGCAGTTCCTGGCGACCGGCCAGGCGAACGCCGAGGCGGCAGCCGCGGAGGTCACCCTCCCGCCCGGCGAGTCCGCCGAGATCCCCGACGTGATCCTCCTCCCGGGTCTCGCGGCCCGCGTGCGCGCCGGTGCGCTGCTCCTCGAGGGCGTGTCGGCCGGCGGCGGCCCGCCGGGTCCCGCGGGGTTCGTTGCCACTTCGCGCACCTTCAACCGGCGCTCGACCAGTCCCGGCGGCGAGCCCGGAGAGTGCCTCCCGGCGGTGCCGTTCGCCGATGGGCTGTGCAAAGGCTCCGTCGCGACGTTCCGCGACGTGACGTTCGGCGAGCGGCGGCGCGCCAACCTCGGGGTCGTGGCGCTGGCCGACGATACGGTGCAGCTCCGCGTCGTCCTGCGCGATCGCGCCGGGACGGTGAAGACGTCCACCGAATGGAAGCTCCCGCCGTTCGGGCACCTCCAGAGGAGGGTAGGGGAGGAGCTCGCCGGTGGCACCGTGGAGATCGAAATTGCCGGCGGCCCGACCGCGGCGCGGGTGTTCACCTATCTCTCGCAGATCGACCAGGACAGCGGCGCCCCGGTCCACTCGCTGCCCGAGGTCACAGCCCGATGCACCGCCGCCTCGCCGCCGCCGCCCCTGCCGCGGCACCTGCGGCCCGCCGCGCCGGCGAGCCGGTAGCCGGACGTTACGCTCCGTGGAGTGCGCTCCGGCCGAGGCGTGCCACGGCGCTACGGGGTCACGTAGGTCACGCCGGCCGGCTGCCGGCGCACCACCGCCGCGTAGGCGAGGACGGCGCCACCCGGCGTCGTGGTTGCCACCGTGGCGGAGCCACCACCGACCTTCCCGGCGCCGAGTGCGAGGAAGACGTCGTTGACCTGCCGGAACTCCCAGGGGCGAAGAGCGAACGCCTTCCGTCCCAGCACCGCGCCGTTCACGCCGCGCAGTGTGATCTCGACGTCGACCGGCACGGGTCCGACGTTGAGCATGCCGACGTTGCTCCGCTTGCGCGTCCTGGCGTCGGGCTCGTTGGCCAGATTACGCAGCACCGCCGGACGTCCGGGAACGAGCGCCGCACTTTCCGGACGCCCCTCGAGGAAATGGCCACGCGGCGCCTTCTTGGCGGCGTCGTAGGTCCGCAGTCTCGCGTTCACCGGGGCGCCGTCGGAGCGGACGCGCAGCGCGCCGGAGCCGGCGGCGGCGAACAGGTCGCCGAGGGCGTCCTCGGTCACCAGGCGCCCGGCACCTTCGAGGGTGACCTGTCGTGCCAGCGGGCGGGAGTTGTCCTTGCCGGCGAGCAGCAGCTCGACCCGGAGGCGCGCCGGAGACGGCGAGGAGTTCTCCAGGACCAGCTCGGTCCGCCAGCGGGCGTTGTCGTGCCCGTCGAGCCTCGCCGCCGGCAGGAGGAACAGCGCGGGCGGCGGCGGCGGAGTCGGCGTCGGGGTCGGAGTCGCGGTCGGCCTATGCTCCACGGGCGGCGCCGGCGCTGCTCCGTCGTCGCGGCCGGGCGCGCCTCCCGCCGGTGCGCTCGCGAGCACGCGCGCGGCCGCGGAGCGAACGGTGCCTAGCCCGAACTCGGCACGAAGGACCAGGAGCCCGGTCACGGCGAGCAGCAACGGAACGGCTGCGAATGCGCGGCGAACAGCCGGCCGCTGCTCGCCGGCCGCCAAGAGCGTCGCGAGGCAGGGGAGCGCGAGGAGCACCCGGGCGTGCGCATACACCTCGACGTAGACCGGGTAGCCGAGGGCCAGCGCCATCAGGCCGAACCCCGCGAACGAGGCCTCCGTCGCCGACCAGCGCGGGAAGCGGCCGAGGACCAGGGCCAGCGCCACGAAGCAGGCGGCCAGCGCGATCAGTCCCAGCACCTCCATGCGTCCGGCAGTGAGACCGGTCTCCGCCAGTCGAGCCAGCTTCCGCGGCAGCCACGCGAACGGAACCCCGAACGCCCCGGTGCCTCGATCCGCTTGCGCGCCGGCGAGGTGGAGCCGCAGGTAGAGCTGCCACGCCCCGAGCGCGGCGAGCGGCGCCGCCACCGAGATGATGGCCTGGCGCCAACGGCGTTGCCGCAGCTCGACGAAGGCAACGGCCAGCGCGGCGAGGAACGAGGTCTCGCGCACCAGCGTGGCGGCGACCAGGGCGACGACGGCGGCGCCCGGCCTCTGCCGTGCGTGCCAGAGCAGGGCGAGGAGAATCAACGCGACCGCCGCGCCGTCGGGAGTGCAGCGGAACATCGACGTCGCAAGACCCGCCGAGATCGCGATGGGCAGCGCCCACACGGCTGGCCGTCGACCGGCCGCCAGCCACACGGCCGTGAGGTACACCGCCAGCACGCAGCCGCCCCAGCACAGCAGTTGGTAGAACACCACCGTCACCGTCGGCTGGCCGTAAGCGAGCGCCCATGCGGTGAGCGGGAGGCCGATCCGGCTCGCGCGGTAGAACGGGGCATCGAGGGAGGCGACGGTCTCCGCCCGGCGCAGGAACGGATCCAGCGCGAGCGCGGCGTAGTACTGGCCGTCGTAGCCGTACTCGCTGGTACGGGGGATGGCGGCAAGCCCCGCCGGGTGCGTGATCCGCTCGCCGAGGCAGACGAATGCCCGCATGTCGCCGCCGTAGCTGCCGATCGCGACCACGCTGAGCAGCGCTCCCCAGAACGCAGCCGCAAGACCCAGGATGGCCCTGGGCGGCATGCGTCGGACCATCGCGGCGAGGCGGGCGGCGAGGCGGGCAGCCGTGTGCTCCATGGGCGCGATAGTGTAGCCTGACGGTCCGTGAGCAGCGCAGACGACCTTCCGGGCCTGGCGCGGCCCGCATCTCCGGCGGCACTGAAGGCGGACGGCTCCCACCACGTCTGGGAGCGTGTGGTTCCTGCCGGGCTCCTGGTCCTCCTGGTGGCCGTCTGCCTGACCACGTTCCGGGACTACGGCGCCACCTGGGACGAAGATACCCAGGCGAGCTACGCTGCCCAGCTCGACCGCTGGTACCGGACCTGGGGCCGTGACGACATCGCGACCAGGGGCGCGCTGGTCCGCGAGTACGGTGGGCTGTTCGAGGTCGTCGCCTACCAGTTCACCGAGAGGCTACGGCTCGGGCAGTTCGAGAGCCGGCACCTCGCCAACGTGCTCTTCGGACTCATCGGAATCATCTTTGCGTACCGCCTCGCACGGCTCCTCGGCGGGACGGCGGCAGGCCTCGTCGGTGCGGGCTTCCTCACTCTGACTCCGGTCTACTACGGCCACATGTTCGCCAACCCCAAGGACATCCCGTTCGCGGCCCTCTACCTGGTGGCGGTCGACGCCATCTGCCGGCTACAGCGCAGCTACCCCGCGGTCTCCTGGTGGCGGGTGGTCGGCGTCGGCGCGGCCATCGGATCGTGTATGGCCGTCAGGGTGGGCGGTATCGTGCTGTTCGGTCTGCTGGGACTCGCCGTGGCGATCGCGGAATGGTCCCGCCCGCGCAACGGAGGCGGTACCGATCGCTGGCGGCCGGCGGTGGCGTGGCCGGCCGCCGGCCGTGTCCTGCTCGTCGCACCGGTGCTCTCATGGATCCTGATGTGCGCCTTCTGGCCGTACGCCTGGATCTCGCCGATCGCCCATCCGTTGCAGGCGCTGCGGGACTTCTCCCGCTACCCCTGGGGCGGCGGGGTGCTCTTCAACGGTACCTTCGTCCCGGCCCGCGAGCTCCCGTGGGACTACATCCCCACCTGGTTAGCCGTGTCACTGCCCGACTTCCTTCTGGTTGCCGCCGCCCTCGGCGTCGCGGGGTGGGTGCTCGGCGTCCGGCGGCGGATCGCTTCGCCCTCACGGCCGGGGCTCGCGGTCGTCCTGGTGAGCGGCGTGGCGCCGCTGGCCGCCCCGATCGTCATGGGTTCGACGCTCTACGATGGCCTGCGCCACGTCCTTTTCTGCCTGCCGCCGTTGATCACCGTCGTGGCGGTGCTGTACGCGGAGCTCGTCGCGGGCGCCCACCGGCAGCTCGTAGCGGCGGCGCTCCTGGTGCCGGTGGCGTCGGGGATGCTGGTCACGGCCGTCGACATGGTCGAGCTCCACCCGTATCAGTACGTCTACTTCAACCGGCTCGCGGGCGGCGGTCTCGCTGGTGCTCACGAGCGGTTCGACACCGACTACTGGTGCGCGTCGATCAAGGAGGGGGTCGACTGGACCGTCGGCAACGTGCCCGCGGCGCCCGGCCGGCCGGTGCGGATCGCCAGCGGCTGCCCGGCGTTCCTGACCGAGTACTACCTGAGGCGCGATCCGCGGGCGGACGGGCGCTTCACCAGCGTGCCGGCCGAGGCCGCGCCCGCGGGCGGGGCGGATATCTACATCTCGGTCACGAGAGAGAGGAAGCACGAAAGGGTGCCTGGTGTGGTGCTGCACCGCGTCGAGCGCCAGGGCGCCCCGCTGTGCTACGTGATCGCTGTGCGCCCCCCCGCGGCCGCCAGCGAGGATCGGGCGCGATCGCCTGGCCGACGCTAGCCCGCTGTCGTTGTCCGCCTTGACGAGACGCTCGTCGCGCCGGGAATCGCCTCCGGCGACGCGCTTCTCGTCGGCGGCATGGGAGGCGGCGTCACGACAGGCGGCAACGCCGGCGTGTCTGTCGTGGTTGGCCAGGTCGGCGCCGCTCCGCCCTCTGAGAGCAGTTGCTTCGCTGCCTTCACTTACGTCGTCCGTGGCGTTACAGTGATTCGCCCGGGGCCGAGCGGAGGGGTTCACTCATGTCTGCGACACGCAATCGGGCGGGCCGGGAAGGGCCGGATCCCGCGCCGTCGGAGCGAACGCCATCGGCACCGCAGGCGGTCGAGGAGCCGCCACGTCGGTTCCCGGGACGGATCGCCGAGATCGCGTTGGTAGCCGTCGCGATAGCCTTCGCATTGATCCTTCGCATCACGCTGCTCCCGTTCGAGGCCGAGGACTTCACGTACTTCTATCGCCCGTGGGTCCACTACATCAAAGGGCACGGAGGGATCCTGAGCCTCGCCGGGAGCTTCTCGGACTACCAGCCGGCCTACCTCTACCTCCTGGTTCTGACCAGTTCTCTCCCGATACCGGAGATCTGGAGCGTGAAGCTGATTCCGATCGCCGGCGATCTCGCGCTGGCCTGGTTCAGCTACCGCATGGTCAGGGTGCGGTTCCCTGAGGGCGTGGCCGCCATGGCAGCGGGGCTGGGGATGCTCTTCGTACCGACGGTGGTCCTCAATAGCTCGGCGTGGGGCCAGTGCGACGTGCTGTTCACCACGGCCCTCGTCGCGACGCTGTTCTACGCCTCGCGCGGCCGCCCGAGCGCGGCCTGTATCGCCTACGGCGTGGCATTCTCGTTCAAGCTCCAGGCGGTATTCTTCGCGCCCTTCCTCGTGCTCGCGTGGCTCCGAGGCCGGTTCGGCCTGCGCCACCTCGCCCTCATCCCTGCGGTCTTCTTCCTCCTGCTCCACCCCGCTCTTTATCTCGGACGTCCGCTGTCGTCTCTGCTCGGCATCTACGTCGGGCAGACCCAGACGTACAAGTTCCTGCAGATGAGGGCTCCGAACCCATACCAATGGTTCCCACACGCGAGCTACGACCTGTTCGCTCCTCTCGGTGTCGTGGTGGCAGCCGTGGCCGTGCTTCTGCTGCTCTTCCTGCTCAGGCGCGGCTCGTGGGCTCCCGACGATCGCCTCTGGGTCGCAACCGCGCTGGCTTTCGTTCTGATGGTGCCGCTCCTGCTGCCCGCGATGCACGAGCGGTACTTCTACGCAGCGGATGTCTGTTCGGTGATCTACGCCTTCTACTACCCACGCCGGTTCGCCGTGGCGGTAGTGACGGTCCTCTCTTCGCTGTTCGCGTATATCCCCTACCTCACGTCGATGCGACCGCCGCTTCCCCTCGTTGCGGTTGGACTTGTCCTCAACACCGGCGTGGTCGTCTTCTGGCTCGTCCGCGATGCCACCGCGCAGCGGAGGTCCGCGACCGGCGGCGAGGGTGGTGCCGCGCCACCGGCGGCGCCACCGGCGCATGTCCCTCCGGCGGCGCTGACGGCGCCACCGGCGGGCTGGTCGAGCATGGGCCAATGATCGGCTTGCTGTGGCCCCGCGCTGTGATCTTCGACCTCGACGGCACGCTGGCGGACTCCTTCACCGCGATCGGTGCGGCGCTCAACCGGGCGCTGGTCGACTGCGGGCTGCCGGAGCGCCCGCTCGCCTGGACGCGCAGCCACGTCGGGCGCGGCGCCGTCGAGCTCGTCAAGGGCGCTGTCGGCCCCGCGGACGAGACGCTGCTGCACGCGGTGGGAAGCAGCTTCGCCGCACACTACGAGGCGATCTACCTCGAGCAGACGCCGCCGATCGCGGGCGCCGGCGAGGTCCTCGAGCACGTTCACCGAGGCACCGGCGGCCGCGTCGCGGTCGTCTCGAACAAGTACGCCGCGCTGTGCCGCGCGTGGCTCGAGCACTGGGATCTGGCGCGCTTCGTGGCTGCGGTCGCCGGCCCCGAGACGTACGGAGCGCGCAAGCCTGACCCGGCGGCGATCCTGCCCGTGGTCGCCGGGCTTGGCGTCGCGCCGGCGGAGGTGCTGCTGGTCGGCGACATGGACATCGACGTCGAGAGCGGGCGCAACGTCGGCATCCCGGTGGTGGCGGTCATGGGCGGCGCGTCGTCGCCCGAGGCACTCGAGCGCGCGGGAGCGCTGGCGGTGCTCGACGAGCTGCGCGGCCTGCCGCCGTGGCTTGCGGCCAATGGTCGCGGCTGGCGGTGATCCGTTACCATGGTGGCAGCGAAGGGGGAGCGATGATCGACAAGCCGAGCGAGAAGGAGCAGGAGTACTTCATCCGCAAGGAGCTCGAGCGCATCAAGGCGATGCGCGACGAGCACCACCAGAAGCAGGCCGAGGTGGAGCGGCAGCGACTGAAGGAGCTCCACTTCATGCACTGCCCGAAATGCGGGCAGACGATGACCCCGGTGACGCTCACCGAGGTCGAGGTCGAGATCTGCCCGGGTTGCGGCGGCATGTACCTCGACCAGGGCGAGCTGGAGCGGCTGACCCAGGGCGCCAGGCACGGCGCGCTCGCCGGCGCCCTCGCCAGCGCCCGCCGCATCTGGACCGAGATCACCAAGTGATGAGGCGGCGGGCGGAGTAGGGCCGTGGCGAAGCGAATCCGGGTAGCTCTGGTGTTCGGCGGCCGGTCCGGGGAACACGAGGTTTCCGTGATCTCCGCCCGCTCGGTCGCCGGCGCGCTCGATCGCGGGCGTTTCGACGTGGTTCCCATGGCGATCGACCGGGGCGGCCGCTGGGCCGACCCCGAGACCGCCGCGGCCGTCCTGGCAGCGCCGGGGACGACGCCGGACACCGTGCCCGCGTTCGCTGCGGCGGCGCGCCTCGACGCCCGCCTGCTCGACGGAGGCGTCGATGTCGTCCTGCCGATCCTGCACGGCCCGTTCGGCGAGGACGGCACCATCCAGGGGCTGTGCGAGATGCTCGACCTGCCTTTCGCCGGCTGCGGCGTGACCGCGAGCGGCGTGACGATGGACAAGGTGCTGACCAAGCGCCTGCTGCGCGAGGCCGGTCTGCCCACCCCCCGCTTCGCGGCATTCACTGGGTCGAGTTGGCGCGCGGACGAGGACGCGTGCCGCGCCGCGGCGCTCACGCTGCCGCTGCCGCTGTTCGTCAAGCCGTCGCGCCTCGGTTCGTCGGTCGGCATCAGCAAGGTCAAGGGCGCCGCCGACCTCGCGGCGGCGGTCGCGCTCGCGCTCGCCTACGACGACCTGGTGATCGTCGAGGAGGGGATCCCGGCCCGCGAGATCGAGGTCGCCGTGCTCGACGCCGGCGAGCCGTTCGCCAGCCTCCCCGGCGAGGTCGTACCCGGCCACGAGTTCTACGACTACGCCGACAAGTACCTCGACGACGACTGCCGGCTGCTCGCGCCGGCGCCGCTCGCGGAGGCGCAGACCGAGCAGGTGCGCCGGCTTGCGGTGGCAGCGTTCCGGACGTGCGCGTGCGAGGGCATGGCCCGCGTCGACTTCCTCCTCGACCGCCGCGACGGAACGTTCTTCGTCAACGAGCTCAACGCCATCCCGGGGTTCACGTCGATCTCCATGTACCCACGGCTGCTGGCGCTCTCGGGGGTGCCGTACCCCCAGTTGTTGTCCTCGCTGATCGACGCGGCGCTGGCGCGGCACCGCCGCCGCCGTGCCTTCGCGGAGGCCGCGCTGAAGCCCCTCGTGGAGCGCGTCCACCGCCAGAAGTGAGGCGGGCGATGGCGATGGGCACAAGCGACCTGCCGTAGCCGACGCGACCGCTGAACCCTGCCTCGCCTCGCTCGCGGCGACGAGCCATTGACGAAGGGCGCGAAGGTCTTGCCGATGAAGATCGTCCGTAGCGGCGATCCGGGTCTCTGCCAGGTTTCTACGACCTGTGGTAGCCGCTGCGCGCAGCGATCGCCTCGTAGGCGCTCTTGACGACGTCGGGGCCATACTTCCGGTCCAGACGCCGGACGACGAAATGACCGCTGGCAGCCTTTTGGAAGCTGTTCAAGAACAGCAAGTTGATGGCTACTCCGGTGGCGGCGCCGACCACCGGCACGGCCTGGGCGGCCACCTTCTCGCTGACGACCACATCGAAGCGCGCCGCGATCCTGGCGACGAGCCGGAGGACGACAGGCGCCCCTTCCTCGGTGATCCCCTTCGTCGCGATGTACTCCGCCGCCTCCGTGAGTGCCTTGGCGAGACCGATCCGAGCGGCGTAGTACGCGGTTTCCGAGGCGTCGTCGATCCGGCGCGGCCCACCGAGGGCGAAGACCTCGACACACGCCAACTGGCTCTCGACGCTGCCGACATCCTCGCCCTCGCTCCGGGCGATGTCGGCGATCGCTCGGAGCATGATCACGGTCGAGATCGGCAGCTCGACCGCAAGGCCTGGCAGGCCGAAGAACCCTCCGACGCCGCCGCTGCCGGCTGCCGCCGCACGGTGAAGCCACTTCGATGGGGCGCCACGATGCTTCCTGCCCATGGTCGAGACGGCAGCGACCAGGGCCTTGCGGATGGCCACGGTGGTCGCTCGGGACACGAGCGCGCCCGCCCTGGCCGGGAGCAGCTTCGTCGCCGCCTCGATCGGCATGCCGATGAGGTTGACGATGCGCATCGCCCATGTGGGGCTCTCGAGCGCCCCGACAGCGCTTTCCAGGCTCTGGAGATCGCGTGGATCCATAGGCACCTACGTGAGCTGCACCACGTCGCTCCAGTACGAAGGCAGATTCATTGGTGCCGCACTCGTGCTGTGTATCGTCATCTCGCCACCCACCCTAGTGCGTTCACGCAGGAGTCGCAAGCGTGACGGACCAGTCGATCGCCCTGCGACCGCTTTGACTCCGTCTCCCCCGGGGGTATCCTCAAACGAGCTTCGAAGGGAAGATCCTATGAGTCACTGCGGCGAGCAAGGGACGTGCGAACCACCCGACTCTCGGGCCATCATCCCCTGCGAGCCGATGCACGAGCTGGCAGGAGGGTCTCCGATGATGCTCATGGCCGACGTATGAACGCCGATGCACCCCCAGGATCCGTGTCGTCTCTGATCGCTTCTGTGCGCACACTGAGCGAACGCTTCCTCACGCTGGCAACGCTCGAGGGCAAGCAAGCCGGCCTGAGCCTGGCCTGGATGTTGGGACTTGCGCTCGCTGCCGCGGTGCTGGTGATCACCGGGTGGCTGGCGATGCTGGCTTGCATCGTGCTGGCATTCGTCCGGAACGACATCGTCGGCTGGGGATGGGCGCTCGCGATCGCGGCGCTGCTCAGCTTCGCGGGCGCCGGCGGGCTCGCGCTCATGGTGAGCCAGCGGAGCAGGCACCTGCTGTTTCCAGCGACCCGGCGGCAACTGAGCCGAATCCGCGACGAAGGAAGTCAAGATGAATAGGCGTCTCGACCCGATAGCGCTGGCCGAACAGCAGGTGGCCGAAGCACGGACGGCCGCGTTCGCCGAATACGAGGCGGCGCGAGCGAGAGTGCGCCGCCGCGTGCGCTCCCCCGTATTCATCGGCGGCGTGCTGCTTGGCGCCGTCGCCCTGGGCTACGTCGTCCTTGCCCGCGGCAAGCGCAGGCGTCGCGTCGACCCGGGAAGCGAGGGCGCGTGGACTCTGGCCGCCAAGACGGTGCAGGTGCTGGTGCCGCTTCTCATGGCGCTCGTCTCGACGACCAGGGCCGCGCGCAGGTCCCGCGCCAAGATCAGCGGATCAGCCCGCTGAAACCGGGACGCGGCACCGGGAGATCGGCATGCACCTCAAGCGGATCTGGGGCCTGGTCAAGAAGTCCATAGTGGCGTGGGTGGACGATTTCGCCCCGAGCATGGGCGCGGCACTGGCCTACTACACGCTGTTCTCGATTGCCCCGCTGCTCATGATCGCCATCGCGGTGGCCGGCCTTGCGTTTGGCCAGGAAGCAGCCCAAGGAGAGATCGTCGGGCAGATACAAGGCGTCATCGGCCGGGAAGGCGCCATCGCGGTGGAGGGCCTGCTGAAGAGCGCCAACGCGCCCGCTCGGGGCATCTTCCTGACGGTGGTCAGCGTCATCACGCTGCTCATCGGGGCAACGACGGTGTTCGCGGAGCTGCAGAGCGATCTCGACCGCATCTGGCGGATTCCCGCCCCTGCGAAGGTAAACGGCATCTGGATCTTGCTGCGCTCGCGCTTGCTGTCCTTCGGTCTGGTCCTTGGACTCGGGTTTCTCTTGCTGGTCTCGCTGCTCGTCAGTGCCGCCATCGCCGCCTTCGGCAAATGGTGGGATGGCGCCTTCGAAGGTTGGGAGACCTTGCTCCAGGGGCTCAATTTCGGCTTCTCTCTCGCCGTTTCGGCCCTGCTCTTTGCGGTGATCTACAAATACATGCCGCGGGCCAGGATCGCCTGGCGGGACGTGTGGGTCGGCGCGGCGGTGACCGCGTTTCTGTTCGAGATCGGCAAAATCCTCATCGGCCTCTATCTGGGTAAGACCAGCGTGGCATCGGGTTTCGGCGCCGCAGGCTCGCTGGTCGTCCTGCTGGTGTGGGTCTATTTTGCTGCGCAAATCTTCCTGCTCGGCGCCGAGTTCACCTGGGTGTACGCGCACGAGTATGGCTCGAAGAGGGCTCGGACCGAGAAGAAATCGGCCACCTCAATTCCCAGTCACTCGGGCGGAGCGGCTGCCGCCGCCGTGGACGCGAAGAGCGGCGCCGGGCCCGGTTCCGCAACCGTGCGGTGATCAGCCGAGCATCCGACGACCGTGATGGCGTCATGGTGGACGATCCAGGGGTTGTCGTCGCGGTCGAGACGCAGCGGCCGATCGCCGATGTCGCCGAGCGGCCTGGGCCGGTCCTGCTCTCCGGAGCGCCTGCCTGCGGCCATTCGGGTGCACAATTCCGTGGTGGCGTAAGGTGGTGAGTGTGCGCTGTCGGGTCGGTACCCGTCGGCACGGGAGGCGGTGAAATGGTCTGGGAGCGGATCGCTGTGGTGGTGCTCGCCGCAAGTGTGTCGGCAGGCGCAGGCGTCGTGCGTCCCACGCCGGCGGCGATGCCGGCGCCGGTGCCGAATCTCCTTGCCGCGCCGTTCAAGGCGCTGCTGGCCGGTGCCGATCGCCAGGTCGCGGCGACGCCCGAGTGGATGCGGGTCCACGCGGGCGTGGTGATCGAGGACTGGGCCACCGTCCGCGCCGACGCGCTCGTGCTCACCGAGCGCTTCCCGCAGAGCGCCGACCCGCAGATCGCGCTCGCGGTCGGGTTGGAGGGGATGGGTGACCATGCGGGCGCCGCGGCGTCGCTGCACAAGGCGGTCGAGCTGCAACCGGGCTACCTGGGCGCCTGGCTGATGCTCGCACAGATGGACCTGGCGCTCGGGCAGATCGGCGACTCGGCGGTCGCCCTGGAGCAGGCGCGCCGGCTGCAGCCGGGGGACCTCGGCGTTCTCCTGCTGCTCGGGGACGCCTACGCGCGCGTCGGCGACGCGGAGCGGGCCTCGGTGGTGCTGGCCGAGGCCGTTGCGGTCGCCCCCGAGAGCGTGCCGGCGTGGGTCGCATACCTCGAGGCGTCGGCGCGATCCTCCCGGGCGGAGCCCGCCCGGGCGGCGTTCAACCAGCTCAGACGGACCAGCCCGACTACCGCCGCAGCCGTCGCCCAGCAGCTCCCTGGCGGCATGGCCGGTGCGCTGCCGACGCCGATCCCGCCGACGCCGCGGCCGACGCCGCGCACCGACACGCCGCGGCTGGTGATGGGGGCAGGCCCGGCGGCCGGCCAGGCGGACCCCGGGGGCGCTCGCAGGTCGGGCGTCTGGAACCAGGCGGCGCTCGCGTTCGAGGCCAAGCTGGCCGACATCGCGAAACGCGCCCGCCCGCTGACCGAGTTGGTTCGCCGGTACGACGTGACGTGCCGCGGGGGCTACGCGACCAGCGGGAGCACGGCGCGCAGCGCGGCAACCGCCGCCGGGGTGGGCGAGGAGGGACCCGAGTCGCCGGAAGCGGCCAAGGCCGCGGCCGCCGAGGTCGACTGGAAGACCATCTGGGCGCGGAGCGCCGCCTGGATGCAGGCGGCGGCCAACGACCCGACCTCCGAGTGCCGGGTCCAGGCGTCGGACATCCTGGCGCTCGCCAACGCGACCCGGTCGGCGGTGGAGAAGGCGCTGCAGAGCACGGCCGGCTCGGGCATCACTGAAACCGACAAACAGCGGCTTCTCCAGGACTACAACCTCCACTGGTAGTGGCGCGCGCGAGGGCGCGCGCCACGCCCGGGTGGGCCCGCTACACTGGCGGCGGGAGAGGGAGTAACCGCAGATGGCCGGGAGCGCGCGCGTCGTGATCGTGACCGGTGAGCGGGGGAGCGGGAAGACAACGCTCGCTGCCGCGGTCGTCGACATGCTGCGCGCGCAGGGCGTCCGCGTCGGCGGCATCCTGGCGCCCGGGACGTACCGGGACGGCCGGCGGTACTCCTTCGACGTGGTGGCAGTCGCCACGGGCGAGCGCCGGCCTCTCTCGTCCCGCGATCCGCTGCCCGGCTGGGTCGAGGAGCGCTGCTTCTGGGTTGACCCCACGGGCCTCGCGCTCGGCAACGCGGCGCTGTCCGCCGACGCTGCCGACGTGGTAGTGGTCGACGAGGTCGGGCCCTGGGAGCTTGCCGGGTCCGGCTGGGCCGCCAGGCTCGACGCGCTCGTGCGCGGGCCGGCGGCGTTGCTGCTCATCGTGCGGCACGCGTGTCTGTTCGACGTCATCTCGCGCTGGGAGCTGGAGCCGGCCGCGGTGGTCGAAGTGGCCGGCGCCGACGGCGAGGCGATCGCCGCCCTGCTCGCGGGCGTCCGGCGCTGACCGGGACAGCGCCACCCGCGCGCCATCGCCGCGCGGAGAGACTAAGAGCCTGTCCGCGAATAGGAGTGGGTCGCGCGCAGGGGGCTTGCGGATTGCAGGCAAGGAGCGAGGAGGAGGGCGATGCTCTTCCATCGGCGCCGACGAGCGACGCAGCATGCGGCCGCAATCCCCCTGCGCCCTTCGGGTTACGAGCGGCGCGGGGCCATCTGCGGCGTTGCCGCTCCTCGGCGATGGAGGCACATCGCCTTCGTCGCGGCGCCTTGCACCTGGCCCCGCGGCGCTCGTAACGCGGCCCACCCCTATTCGCGGACAGGCTCTAAGGGTCGCCTGAATTACTGCGCGGCCAGCGCTTTGACCTCGAAGGTCAGGGTCGCGTTGGCCGGGATGCGCGGCGGTGCGCCGGCCTCGCCGTACCCGAGGGCGGGCGGGATGATCAGCTTGCGCTTGCCGCCCACCTTCATGCCGACGACGCCCTCGTCCCAGCCCTCGATTACTTGCCCGTCGCCGACCTTGAAGCTGAACGGCTCGCGCCGGTCGTAGCTGGAATCGAACTTGGTGCCGTCGGCGAGCCACGCCTCGTAGTCCACGAGGACGCGCATGCCTTTCTTCAGCTCGGGGCCGGACCCGAGCTCGACGTCCGTGTACTTCAGGCCCGAGGCGGTGGTGATGACCTTCGCCGTGGAACCGGTCGTGCGGGCCGACGACGCGGGGCCCGCAGCGAGCGCCCCGGCAGCGCCAGAGACCAGTGCCACGACCATCAGCGACCTCGACATCGACCTCAGTTGTTGACTGACCATCGCCCTACCCTCACTTTGTCGGTTCGCCGGGTGCCCCCGGGCGTGCCCCATATCATAACCGAAACTCAGCGCCGCTCACCTGTAACGCGAGTCACGCTCATGGCATTCTCATGCCGGTCGCCGCGGCCTGGGCGTTGTCGAGGCGCCGGAGGATCTCGCCGAGCCAGTCGCGGTGCTCCGGCTTCATCACGCAGGCGCGCAGGCAGGCGATCTCCCCGGCGTCCCATTCGGCGATCGCCCCCGCCGGTTCGACCATCGCGCGCGGGAACGTCGCGACCGCGAGGTGCAGATCCCGCGCCGCTGCCGCGGCGAACAGCCGGCGGGCGCGCTCGGAAGCCTCGCTGGCTGATCGCGACCGCATCGCCCAGACGACGATGTCGAGCTCCGGCGCGAACAGCGGAGCGAAAGCCTCGCGCTCCTGCAGCGCCCGATGGAGCGCCAGGGCGGCCTCGCGGCCCGCCTCGAGGCCGCGAGCGAACTCGCCGCCGGGCTGCAACGGGAGCAGTCGCAGGGTTGTCCACAGGGCGACCGCCGCGGCGCCCGGCCGCGAGCACTCCAGCGAGATCTCGCCGAGGTGCAGTTCGGGCGAGCTGAAGTAGGTGTACGGCGATTCGTGCTTGTAGAAGCGCCCGACGGCAGGATCGCGGAAGAGCACGCAACCACAGCCGTACGGCTGCAGCCCGTGCTTGTGCGGGTCGACGACGATGGAGTCGGCCTCGCCGATCCGGTCGAACGCGCGCCGCGCCTCGACGCCCAGCGTGCTCGCCAGGGTGAAGTAACCGCCGTAGGCGGCATCGACATGGACGCGGAAGGGGTACCGCTGCCGCAGGGCGAGGATCTCGGGGAGCGGGTCGACGGCCCCCGCCGCGGTGGTGCCGAGCGTCGCCACCACCGTCCCGATGCCGCCGCCGGCGACCGCCCGTTCCAGCGCTGCGACGTCCAGCCGTCCGCGCGGGTCGGCAGCGATCGTGCGGAACGGCACGCCGAGGACCGCGGACAGCCGCGCGTGCGTGTAGTGCGCCTGGGCGGAAGCGGCGACGGCCTTGCCCGGGGCGAGCTCACGCCCGACCCAGAGCGCCTCGAAGTTGGCCAGCGTACCGCCACCGCACAGGTGGCCGAGGTGGGTGTCCCAGCCGAACATCCGCGCGATCTGCGCCACCGCCTCCTTCTCCATCGCCGAGCTGGCGCGGCCGCCGTCGAGCGCGTGGTTGTTCGGGTTGATCCACAGCGCCAGGGCGTACGCCAGGCGGGCGGCAGGGTGCGGCGGCTTGAGCATCTGCCCGACGTAGAGCGGGTGGTGATAGGGGTAGTTGTCGCGCATTCGCACCGCTGCCGCCAGGAGCACCTCGCGCAGCGGACCCTGGTCGAACGGCGGCGTCGCCGCGGCAGGGAGGCCGTCGAACCCGCGCTCCAGCGACTGGAGCGCCTCGGCCAGCAGACCCAGGGTCTCGTGGTCCAGCGTCATGACGTGCCCCTCCAGCCGGTCATTCTATCGACCCCGGTCCGGTCAGGTGCGCCGGGACCCGTTGTCGGGCTGCGCCCTCTTGCCGACGACGCGACGCTGCCGGATGACCGCAAGGCCGATGTGGGACCGGCGCTCCGCGCCGGCTGCGCGCCCCACAGGAGCACTGGTCATTGGCAGGACGACACACGGTCGCTCCGACCGCGTCAGAGAAGCTGCTTGGGCGAGGTGAGCCAGAACAGGCCGGAGCAGCCTACCAGGCTGCCTGAGTCGGGCAGGATCACCGCCGCGAATCCGGCCTTCTTCAGGGGAATGCGACCGCGCACGTCGCCGCATACCAGCATCTCCGCCCACTCGCCGAGGTTCGGCTGGTGGCCGACGGCGGCGACCGTCCCGGCCTGCCGTTTGCGCCACTGGCCGAGCCATGCGCGCAGGTCCTCGAAGCGGCCGTTGGGCGCCAGAAAGTCGGCGTCCTCGACCCAGGCGGTGAGGCTTTCCTTCACCAGCACCTCGGCGGTCTGGCGCGCGCGCACCAGCGGGCTGGTCAGCGTGTGGTCGAAGCGCACGCCGAGGTCGTTCAGCCTTCTCGCGACCCGCCGCAGCTCCTTGATCCCGGCCTCGGTGAGCTGGCGGTCGGCATCGTTGCCGGTCGCCGCGCGATCCTCCGTTTGTCCGTGGCGGATGAGGTAGAGAAGCACCCCGGAACTATCCCTCGGCGGGCGGCTTCACTTCCGGGGCAATGCCCTCGGGGTGCCAGAGATTGGCTTTCTGCAGCGCTTCCTCGGCGTTGGCGACGCCGTTGCGGAACTCGTCCCACAGCTCAGGGGTAATCGTCACGCCCTTCTTGGTCGGCGCCAGCTCGCCTTTGGCGTCCTCGTAGAACATTCGGATGTCGATGTACGTGCGACCTTTGAAGTTCGATAGGGAGATCCGAAGAGTCTCCTCCTGGTTGCGCTTGAACTCGTGCAGCACCTTGCGATCGTCGGGCATCCTTGCCTCCGGGGGGAGTCTACCAGGTAAGATGACGCGGGGGTGTACATGGACGAGAGGGTTTCCGAACCGCTGGTCACGCAACCCGAGCAGGCGAGCACGGTGCCGGTGTTGCGAGCACGGGGCGCTCGCATGGCCGTGCTCATCGGCCCGGACGATGGCGCATCCCACTTCGTGATGCGGCGGTTCCTGCTGGCGCCAGGCGGTCGTATCCCGTCGCACAGCCACGAGAGCATCGAGCACGAGCAGGTGGTGATTCGCGGCGAGATGGTCATCGGCCTCAACGACGAGACGCACACCGTTCGCGCGGGTGACGCCATCTTCATTCCGGCCGGGACCGCCCACTGGTACGAGAACAAGGGCACGAAGGAGGTCGAGTTCCTCTGCGTCGTTCCGTACACGACCGAGTATTCGACCGACTGGATCGAGGACGCGCCAGAGGGCGCCGTCGTGGAGTAGCCGTTCGTCATCGGCGTCGTGCGCGTCTTCTGCCCGCGATGCTCGATAGCGTGACTGCGCCGGCGCGCCGCGCGTTGGGAAGCCCGCGCCCCTCGCCCTACCCCACCTGCCTCACGACGTCGAGGATCGAGCCATCGTCGGCCTTGACGATCTCCACGACTTCGTCGGTGAAGGCGGGCTCCGGCATCAGCGGCCCGAGGGCTCGGGCGGCGCGGTCCGCCTTGGCGATCAGCTCGTCCATCGAGATCAGCGGCACACCGGCGGCGGCGGCGTTCTCGCGCAGCGCAGCGACGTACGGCGAGCACGACGCCGGGTTGATCACTGCGTCCTCTTCGGTGATCACCACGTCGACCAGCTCTCCCGGCATCGTCACGCTGTTGGCGCGTTCGCGGATCGACGGGTACGCCTGACCGCGCCGCTTCGAGAATCCGGCCAGCGTCGTGAAGATGATGGTCATCCTGGCGCGACCGACGTTGGGCCCGCCGCCGATACCGCCGACGAAGCGACCGTCGTAGCCGGTGACCGTGTTGACGTTGAAGTCGCGGTCGATCTCGGCGCACGAGAGTATGGCGAAGTCCAGCAGCGGCGTCAGCGTCCCCTTGCCGGCGAGGTTGGCGTAGAGCGAGGTGGTGACCTCTTGGTGGCCGGGGTCGTTGAGCAGCGAGTCGAACACCTCGTCGGTGGGCTGGAACAGTTGCCCGTGGAGGATCAGCTCGACCGCGCCACGGCGCAGCATGTCGACGTGAAGCTGGGTGATCCCGCCGATGGTGAACGACGCCTTGAGGTGGTTGGCGACGAAGTGGTCGGAGAGCCGCTGCAGGATCGCGAGCGAGGCGCCCGAGCCGGACTGGAACGCCACGCCGTCGCGCAGCAGACCCGCAGCACCGAGCAGGCGCATGACCTTCTCGGCGAGCGCCGAGTTGGCCGGGCTCATGATCCGGCCGAGGTCGAGCGTGCCGGCGCCGATCCCGGCGGCGTCGCCGACGCCCGGGAACGGGACGACGAAATCGACGTGCTCCATCGAGATCGAGCGGTGCGGCAGAAAGCGGTCGAAGACGGTCCCCGCGCACACGCAGGAGTAGTCGGCGTGGCGGACGTCGGCGTCGAACAGCCCAAGCGGGCCGCACCGCTCCTCCTTCTTGCCGAGTACGCCGGAAGCGTTACCCCAGAGGTCCGCGGCGGATGCCGGGAACACCGCGAGGCGGATCGGTTCGGTGCCGACCACGATGTCGCGCTGGCGGCCGCCGTGCGAGCAGCCCATCACGCGCACCGGGAGCAGCGAGCCGGAGGCGACGGCCTTCGCGAGGCCGCCATAGGGGTTGCCGTAGAGGTAGGCGACGGTGCCGTCCTTCACCGCCTCGACGAGGTAGTCGAGCTCGCCGAAGTAGGCGTTGCCGATCAGGCGGATCCCCTTGAGTCCGCGCCGCCGCAGCTCGCCGACCACCGCCCGCAGGAAGCGGTCGCCGCCGTTGCGATAATAGTGGGGGAACGACACGCCGTCGCCGTCGCGCAGCACGGCGAACGTGTCCTCGAGGGTGGTCACCTTGGTCGCTGCGGAGAACGGGCGACGGGGGATGCGGGCGGGATGGATCGTCTCCTCGGCCATCTCGGCGTGGCTCCCCGCGAAGGGGCGGAAGCCGCGACCGCCGATGCTGGTGGGAACCGTGCGGCCGACGGTATTGCGCTGCCAGGAGTCGAGGATCATCGCCACCTCCGCGAGGCACGATAGGAGGTCATGCAAAGTTTCACAAGCGTTGGTCCGGCGTTTGCTTTAGACTTGGTGGCAGGAGGAAACCGCATGCGCCGCGTCGTTGCCATCGCTGCCGCACTCGCCGTGATCGCCGGGGTCGCGTTCGCCCAACTCGGGGCTCAGGTCACGTCGACGACCCTCACCCTCCAGCGGGTCAGCGTCGAGCTGCCTTCCCTCGACAGGGCGACGATCGTGCTTCACGCGGGAGCGCCGCCGTCGCCGG
Organism: uncultured Acidobacteriota bacterium; assembly: GCA_963725705.1. Classification (GTDB taxonomy): domain Bacteria; phylum Acidobacteriota; class Thermoanaerobaculia; order Thermoanaerobaculales; family Thermoanaerobaculaceae; genus CAVRZJ01. The sequence continues at coordinate 474,404 of CAVRZJ010000011.1, forward strand.
TCAAGGGGCCGTTTCCCGTGCAGAAGCTGCACGTCGGCGCCGTCGAAATCCCGGTGGCGGGCCCCGCGAACATCGTGACCTCGCAGGGTGCGGTCGCGGTACGCCTCGACGTGCTGCTGCGCACGGTTCCCGAGATGGTGCTGGCGCTGCCGATCGAATCGATCCCCGTCTTGTGGGAGGGCTACACCGAGGGGGGCCTCAACAAGCTGGCGATCGAGGGCAAGATCAACCCGACCGACCGGGGCTCGGTCGACGTGCCGTTGCGCACGCTGTATCAGAACTACTCGAAGATCGCCGACGTGAAGGTCGGCACTGACGGCGGTAAGGTGATCGTGCGGGTGCTCGCGAGCCTCTACAACCCGTTCTCCTTCGACCTCGTGGCCACCATGCTCGACTACACGGTGCGCGCCGGCGAGAAGGAGATCGTCGCCGGCCAGCGGCGCGGCTTCCGGCTGCGCAGCCAGCGGTGGAGCGACGTCCTCATCGAGCAGGAGGTGGCGCCCGGCGACGCGGCGGCGGCCGCCATGGCGGCGTTGCTCCAGCCGAGCTCGGTGCAGATCGAGGGCCGCATGGTGGTCCGCACTCCGGCCGGCGACCGCGGCCTCCAGCTCAAGCTCGGCGGGATGTAACTGTAGTCCGAACCCGTCACGCGAGCGGTGGCGGGCGGCGCCGCCCGCGTGCGGGAAGCGCGGGCCGGAGGGCTGGCACGGCGGTGAGGGCGTGTCCCCGAGGTGCTAGATTGCCACCATGAAGGACCCGATCGCTCCGCCCCCAGGCGCTACCGGCTGCGTGGACGGCGCTGCCTTCCACACCGCGATGGCGCACCTCTACCGCGCCGAGATGCACCGCATGACGGTGTGGCGGCAGCGTCTCGACGTGACGACCAACTGGGCGATCCTGCTCACCGGTGGTATGACCACGTTCGCCCTCGGCTCGCGGGAGCTCCCACACTACGTCCTCCTCCTCGGGTTCTCCTTGATCGTCGTCTCTCTGCTCATCGAGTCACGGCGCTACCAGCGGCTGCACCACAGCCGCTGGCGGCTTCACGTGCTCGAGGCGTGCTACTTCGCCCCGCTCCTCGAAGGCGCGGGACAGTGCGAGGACGGGTCGTGGCGCGAGGTTCTGGCGCACGACCTGCAACACCCGCGGCTGCTCGTCACCTGGTTCACCGCTCTGAAGATTCGGCTGCGCCGCAACTACCTCCTGTTCATTTACTTCATCACCGCGGTGTGGGTCACGAAGGTGTTCATCCACCCGCACGACGCGGCCCACCTCGGAGAGTTCTGGGAGCGGCTCGCGGTGGGGGGCATCATGCCGAGCTGGTTCGTCGCCGCCTCCGCCGGGGCCTTTCTCGTCAGCAGCGCCGCACTCGCTGCTACGGCGAGGAGCGACGAGGCCATCGAGGAGCAGGCGACGATCGCCGTGCTCCGCGGCGAGGCGACGCGGGTCGAGGACTGATCGGAGGAAGCTCAGCAGCCGCCGAGCAGCGGCCCCGGACCGGCGAGCACGCGGATCGCGCCGCGGCCCTCGGCGGTGACGCGCCCGATCACCTGGAGCGTCGCATCCTCCTCGGCGGGTGCGGCCAGCAGCGCCTGCACCGCCGACGGCGGCACCGCCGCGAGCAGGCCGCCGGACGTCTGCGCGTCCGCGAGGACGAGGCGGAGCGGCTCGGGCACGGCCGCGTCGAAGGTCGCGAAGGTCGCCGCGTAAGAGACGTTGGCTCTGGTGCCGCCAGGCACTTCGCCCAGCTCGATCAGTCGCAGCGTGCCCGGAAGTACCGGCACCGCGTCGGCCCACACCTCGGCGTCGGCGCCGGAGCCGACCAGCATCTCGTGGAGGTGCCCGAGCAGGCCGAACCCGGTCACGTCGGTCACCGCGTGCGGTTTGGCCGTGGCCAGTAGCGTCGCGGCGCGGGCGTTGAGCGTGCGCATCACCCTGCAGGCGCGCGCCCATCCCTCCTGCGGCGCGATCCCGTGCTTGGCTGCCGTCGCCCACACGCCGACCCCGACGGGCTTGCTGAGGACGAGGGCGTCGCCGGGACGGGCGCCGGCATTGCGCCACAGGCTCGCCTCGGTCGTCGTCCCGGTGACCACCCAGCCGAACTTCGGCTCGGTATCCTCGATCGTGTGGCCGCCGAGCACGGGGATGCCGGCCTCGGCGGCGACGTCCTGGGCGCCGGCGAGGATCTCTTCCAGCGCCGCGATCGGCAGCACGCCGACCGGGAAGCCGACGATGTTGAGCGCGAACAGCGGCCGCGCGCCCATCGCGTACACGTCGGAGAGCGCGTTGGCGGCGGCGATGGCGCCGAACAGGCGTGGCTCGTCGACGATCGGCGTGAAAAAGTCGACGGTCTGGATCAGCACGGTGCCGTCCGGCAGGCGCCACGCGCAGGCGTCGTCGGAGGTCTCCGTGCCGACCAGCACCTCGGCGCGCTCGGACCGCGGCAGCGCCTTCAGGACCGCCTCGAGGACCTGTGGCTGGATCTTGCAGGCACACCCGAGCCCGTGCGTGAACCGCGTCAGCCGCACATCCGCGGTCTCGCTGTCATTCCGAGGAGGCGCGAGCGGAGCGAGCGGAGGCGAGGAATCCCGCGGCGCCTGAGCCCGGCGGGCAACGCCCGGCCCGTCAGCCTCAGGTGTGCCGGGGTCCTTCGTCGCACCGCTGGCGCGGTGCTCCTCAGGATGACGTGATTCCGTCACTACCGCGATCACGCGCCGCGCTCCCTCGTCGACGTCTGCCGCGGTGGTAAAGCGGCCGACCGAGAAGCGGACGGTGGCGCGCGCGGTTGCGAGGCCGACGCCCATCGCGCTGAGCACGTGCGACGGCGTCACCTCGTCGGTGTGGCACGCGGCTCCGGCCGAGGCCGCGACCTCGTCGGCCAGGCGCGACAGCAGGAGGTTGGCGTCGAAGCCGGGGAACGCGCAGCTCGACGTGTTGGGCAGGCGCAGCTCCGGGTGGCCGTGCCGCACGAGGCCCGGGATACCCGCCGCCAGGCGCGCCTCGAGGCGATCGCGCAGCGCTCGCAGGCGTGGCGTCTCCTCCGCGAGCTCGGCCGCGGCGATCTCACAGGCGAGGCCGAGGCCGACCAGCGAGGCGACGTTCTCGGTGCCTGCACGCAGGCCGCGCTCGTGCCCGGCGCCGCGGATCAGCGGCGCGAGCCGGACGCCGTCGCGCACGAACAGGGCGCCGACGCCCTTCGGCGCGTAGAGCTTGTGGCCGGCGACGGTGAGCAGGTCGACGCCGAGGGCGCGCACGTCGACGGTCACCTTGCCGACCGCCTGCGCCGCGTCCGTGTGGAGCAGCACGCCCCGCTCGCGGCAGATCGCGGCTATCTCCGCGATCGGCTGCAGCGTGCCGACCTCGTTGTTCGCCAGCATGATCGAGACCAGGACCGTGTCGTCGGCGATGGCGGCCGCGATCGCGGCAGGGTCGACCCGGCCCCAGCGGTCGACGCCGACCACGGTGAGGGTGATCTCACCGCGGCGCTCCGCCGCGCGCAGCGGTTCGAGCACGGCCGGATGCTCAATGGCGCTGGTGATCACGTGCGCGCCCGGGTCCTGTGCGACGACGCCGTGGATCGCCCAGTTGTCCGACTCCGAGCCGCCGCTGGTGAAGACGATCTCGCCGGTCTCGGCGCCGAGACAAACGGCCACCTGCGCGCGCGCAGTCTCGACCGCAAGCCGCGCCTCGCGGCCGATCCGATGCCCGGACGACGGGTTGCCCCACAGCCGCGCGAGCGCGTCGCCCATCACTGCCACGACGCGCGGGTCGACCGGCGTCGTCGCGTTGCAGTCGAGGTAGATCAAGTCAGATGGAGACTCGCTCACGCGGCGAGTCTATCGCGGGACCGATTGTGCGCCTACTGGGTTGGCGGAGTCGCGCCGGGCTCGCCGGCCTCTTGCGCCTCCGGAACTCGCCCGGGGTGGGTCGCCCATTCGACTCCCTTCTCCTTCGGCTGGCCGAACAGATCGGGGTGGAGATAGGTGCCTTGCTCGACAGCCGGCTTGTCCTCCTCGACGGGAAGCCGGTTCGCCTCGGCCCATGCGTCCCTGCGGATCCCGGTCACCTGCCACGACACCTCGACGTTCGCCAGGTTCGTCCGGATGACGAACCGGTTGTCGGCGACCTTCTCCTCGACGATCGCCTGGGCGAAGCGGCCGATCACCGTCAGTTGATAGCGGAAGTCCCGGTTCAGCGCCTCGAACCACGCCGGCAGCTCGACGACCGCCCGCCCGTCGGCGTCGGTCGTGACGACGCCGTCGTAGATGTCCTTCATGTCGGGCGACTCGACGAACGAGTGATACAGGTACTTCGCGCCGGGATCGAGCGGGTGGTCGATCTTGAACCCGCCGCCCGCTTTGGTGATCGCGCCGGTGAACCACGCCTTGCCGTTGACGTAGGCCGCGTACGAGTTCGGGTTGCCGGTGGTTGCGTAGAGCCCGTAACTGGTGTCGCTCGAGGCGACGACACCGAACCCGTTGGCGCTCTGACCGTCGACGCCGTGGGTGTTCGACAGGCTCACGCCGCGCACCGCCGCCTGCCCGCCGGTGGTCTCGGCGAGGACCGCGTAGTCAGCCGGCGCGGTCGCGTGGAGCCCGCGGCCGGACGCGGTGTTCTCGACGAGCACCGCGTCGGCACCGCCGGAGCTGAATCGGCCGGCAGGACCACCGGAGCTCGTGCCCTTGACGCCGGCCCCCGTAGTGCTCACGCCGGCGACACCGAAGCCGTCGGCGCTCTGCCCGAGGACACCGTAGGCGCTGGTGCCCTTGTTGGCCGAGGCGAACGCCCCGAACCCGTTGTCACCAGTGGCAGTGCCCCAGAGCCCCGCGCCCTGCGGTGCGGAGGCCGAGCCCCTCACTCCGGTTCCGGTCGCGCTGGTCCCGTACACGCCGTACGCGCTGGCGCCGTGATCAGCCGAGGCGAAGACCCCATACCCGTTGTCACCAGTGGCAGTGCCCCAGAGCCCCGCGCCCTGCGGTGCGGAAGCCGAGCCCCTCACTCCGGTTCCGGTCGCGCTGGTCCCGTACACGCCGTACGCGCTGGCGCCGTGATCAGCCGAGGCGAAGACCCCATACCCGTTGTCGCCAGCGGCGACGCCCCACACCGCTGCGGCGCCGGCGCCCGAGGCGACGCCCTTGACGCCGGTGCTCGTCCCGCTGACGCCGAGCACGCCGTTGCCGCTGTCGCTGAGGGCGGCTACTCCTGCGCCTGACGCGCTGGTCGCGCTCAGCGCTGCCCCGGCCCCGGTGTTGGTGATGGCGACCGCCGCACCTGCGCTCGCCAGCGTGCCGGAGTAGGGGAGCGAGAGCCCGTCGGTCTGCCACGCTAGCGCGGTGCCGTCGGTCGCCAGCACCTGGCCCGTGGTGCCGCCCGCCGCCGCGACCTTCGCCTTCGCGACCGCGCCGTCTGCGAGCTTCGCCGCGGTGACGCCGCCGTCGGCGAGCGACACGGCGTCGGCGGCGACGCTGATCCCGTCACCGGCGCCGACGTTGAGCGTGACCTCGCCGGAGGTGCCGCCGCCGGTCAGCCCGGTGCCGGCCGTCACGCCGGAGATCGGCGGCGTCACGTTCTCCGCAAGAACACGCGGCGGGTAGTCCATCTCGAACGTCGTAGGGTCCTGCGAGGCGTTGGCGATCTGCGAACCGTAGGCGATCACCTTGCCGGTGCCGGTGATCACCTCCATCCTCAGCCTGGCGTTCTCCGTGGAGACGGCGGGGAAGTTGTCCTTGAACGCCACCTGGCGCTGCGAGTACTCGCGCACCTGGATGTCCTTGGAGCCGAGCTCCTGGCCGTAGCCGTCGATGGCGGTCACGCGGACCGTCGCGCTGTGGCCGGTGGTCTCGACGAAGCCAAGGTTGAAGCGAAAGTCGGAGTCGGCTGCGGGCAGCGTCTGGTACGCGCCGAGAATCTGTGTCTTCTCGCCCTTGCCGATGGCGAACGAGGCAGGCACGCCCGCAAAATCCTGGCCGACGGAGTCCGTCTCGCCGGCCCCGGCGGCCTTGGAGTAGACCCGCGAGGTGACGGCGAGCTTCTGGGTCGCGCAGGTCACCCGCAGCGCGCCGAACGCCTCCTTGTGGAACAGGGCATCGACGACGTTCTCGATCATGTCGGTGTCGCCGGGCTCGATCATGACGTCGACCCACGGCGCGCCGGTGTTCACGGTGCCGCGCTCGAGGAAGTAGATCCTCGCGGTGGCGACGTCGGGGCCTGGGTTGTGAAGCCACACCGTCGTGTACCAGTCCGACGTGCCGACGCCGGCCTGCCGGCCCACCATCGGCAGGAAGATGTCCGAGCCCGAGAAGCCGGCGAGCAGGGGCGCCGCGGTCAGGAGCACCGAGAGCGGAGCGACGAGTCTGCGGAGAGCGTTGAGTCGCATCGGAGTCCTCCATCGCCAACGGATTCACCATGCGCGCTCCCGGTGACTGCCGCGCTGATAACCGTATCGCGACTTGATCCGAACATACCGACGCGGAGTGTCATGGTCAAGGCGGCAGGGCTCTGCCCCCGGGTGACGTGCATCGACGGGTCCGTCGGCAGGTATTTCCGCTACACTGGCGCCATGCCAGCACCGGTGTTCCCGCTCCGCCTCGAGGCGCGGGTACCCCCCGAGCTCCGTCTCGAGATCCGCGGTGTCACGATCGTCGGCACTTCGGTCGGCGCCCGCGCCACGGCGTTCGCGCTGCCCGAGATGGGTGCTGCACTCGACCTCGGTCGCTTGACGCCGATCCTGGCTACGCAGTCGGTGGTGCTGCTCTCGCACGGGCACCTCGATCATCTCGCTGGCGTGCTCGCGTACCTGAACGTGCGGGCCCGTTTCCACGAGGACGAGCCGACGGTGGTGTACGGTCCTCCCGAGGTCACGGGTCCGCTTCGCGAGGCGCTCACGCTGATGCCCGGCATGGAGTCGGTGCGCAAGCGCATGCGTCTCGGCGATGTGATCCGGGATGCGCGGCCCGGCGACGAGGTTGGCCTCGTTCGCGGCCGCGCGACCCCGTTCCCGCTCGACCACAGCGTGCCGACCCTCGGCTGGACGCTGTGGAGCGACGGGAGCGACCGGCCGGCGCTGGTCTACGCCATGGACAGCACGACCGAGCCGTTCCGCGCCGCCCCCGAGCTGCTCGACGCGGCGGTGGCGATCGTCGAGTGCTCGTTCCCGGAGAAGAACCGGCGGATCGCCGCGCGCTTGGCCAAGCATGCGCACGTGCTCGACTGGGTCGAGCTGGCACCGGCGCTCACCTGTGACGCTCTGGTGCTCGCGCACCTGCCCGAGCTGCCGGGCGACGAGCTGCTGGCGCTGGTCAAACCGCTGGCGAGGGCGTTCCCCGGCACGCTCGTGCTGTGGGCGTCGAAGGAGTAGCGGGTTGCGCGTCGATTGCCGCTCGCTTTCTCGCTGACACACAGTTGTGTGCATTGCGGCACAAAATCTGATGTCACGCGGCACGATCCGAGCTTGACAGTGGCGATTCTTTCGGCAATGCTACGCGGACCGCTGGGTCAACGGAGGCCAAATGGACAAGAAAGAGGTACTGGGTCGCTGCCAAGCCGAAGGCGTGCGCTTCCTGCGCCTGACCTTCACCGACATCGACGGCATCATCAAGAACGTCGAGGTGCCCGCCTCGCAGTTCGAGAAGGCGCTCGACGGCCAGATCATGTTCGACGGTTCATCGATCGAGGGGTTCACGCGCATCGAGGAGTCGGACATGCTGCTCAGGCCCGACCCTGAGACGTTCGCCATCTACCCCTGGGTGACCCCCTACGGCAAGGTGGGCCGCCTGATCTGTGATGTCTACAACCCCGATGACACGCCATTCGCGGGCTGCCCGCGGCTGGCTCTCAAGCGGGTCGTCGCCCGCGCACACGCCAAGGGGTGGACGATGATGGCTGGCCCCGAGGCGGAGTTCTTCCTGTTCCGCCGCGGCGCGGACGGGGCGCCCAACCACGACACGCACGACGTCGGCGGCTACTTCGACCTGACCCCGGTCGACCTCGGCGAGGACGCCCGCCGCGACATCGTCGAGGTGCTCGAGGCGATGGGGTTCGAGGTCGAGGCGGCGCACCACGAGGTGGCGCCGGGGCAGCACGAGATCGACTTCCGTTACGCCGACGCGATCACCACGGCGGACAACGTCACGACGTTCCGCTTCGTGGTCAAGAAGGTAGCGAAGGACCATGGCCTGCACGCAACGTTCATGCCGAAGCCGATCTATCGCGTCAACGGCTCGGGCATGCACACCCACCAGAGCCTGTTCGACAAGAAGGGCAACAACGTCTTCTACGACCCCAAGGGCAAGCACGAGCTGTCGAAAGTGGCGCGCGGCTACATCGGCGGCATCCTCGACCACGCGCGCGCGTTCGTTGCGGTCACCAACCCGCTGGTCAACTCGTACAAACGACTGGTGCCGGGATACGAGGCGCCGGTCAACGTCGCCTGGTCGGAGAAGAACCGCTCGCCGTTGGTGCGCGTGCCCGCCCGCCGCGGACTCGGCACCCGCTGTGAGGTGCGCATGCCGGACCCGGCGTGCAACCCGTACCTGGCGCTCGCGGTCATGCTCGCCTCCGGCCTCGACGGCGTCGAGCGCGGGCTCGACTGCGGCGAGCCGGTCAACCGCAACATTTTCGAGATGTCCGACCGCGAGAAGCGGCGCCTGCGCATCAAGCAGCTCCCCGGCAGCCTCGCCGAGGCGCTCGACAACCTGGAGCGCGACAAGGTGGCGCGCGAGGCGCTCGGCGAGCACATCTTCGTCAACTTCCTGCGCAACAAGCGCGAGGAGTGGCACCGCTACATCTCGGTTGTGCATGGGTGGGAGAGGGAGCAGTACCTGGAAAAGTACTAAGAACGTGGCCAGTGGTCCGTGGCCCGTGGCCCGGGCCACCCGCCCACCCAGGAAGGGAACGCAGCGGGCCGGGCGATCGCCCGGCCCGTTGCCTTTCAGCGCAACATGACGAGCATCTCGATGAGCCCGGTGCCGGCCTCGAGGGTGCCCAGCGCCTTGCCGATGACCGTGCCGGGCCGCGGGTCGACCGGCGCCCGCATCGCGTGGCCGACGAGCGAAGCCGAGACGAGAAGATCGCCGGGGGCGATCGGGCCGTTCTCCGCGGACGCCTTGACTGGGATGCGGCCGACCAAGGCGAGCAAAGGCCGCTCGTCGCTGCGCTCGCCGCTGTCGTTGTCGGCGAGGTCGTTGTTGCCCATCGTCATCGCCGGTGCCGTCGAGACGACGCCGGCGACCGCTGACGAGGCGGCGCGCCCGCACCGGCGGAATTGGCCCGCTCGATCGGGATCGATCTCGACGACGTCGCCCGGGCCGGGCGCTCCGGCTGCGTCGATGCGCTCAGCGAGGTCGGCGCCGGTGCCCGCGTTGAAGCAGCTGCTCGCCTGGCCGCAGTAGTAGCGCCCGTCGGCGTAGACGTCGCCATCGTTCTCCACGCGCAGACGCAACTGGCCGCCGCCGATGAACAGCTTCAGGAGGTCGCCGGTGCCGGTGTTGGTGCCGCCCATCAAGGTGTCCGACGAGCTCGAGTTGCCCCAGATCGCGATGCCGCTACCACCGAGGGCGTTGGCGTAGAGTGCCGAGCCGTTGATGCCGGCGCCGGAACCTCCTGCGAGAACGCCATGGCCCGAATCACTTTCACCCTTGACACCGGTGCCATGGTAGGTAGCTCCCCAAGTCCCTATGCCGGAACTCGAGAAGCCATAAACGCCCGGCCCCGTGGAGCTGTTAATGGCTTGGAGGGACGCATTACCGAACGAGCCGCTGAGGCTGATTTGTGGCGCAAGAGCAAGCTGGACGGCGCCGCTGTCTCCGCCACCGGTGAGGTTGCTTCCGGCGGTCACGGAAGTGATGTCGCCTGTAGCAGGACTCTGCCAACGCAGCGCACTTCCGCTCGTCCCGAGGACCATCCCGCTGGTGGGTGTTTCCGTCGGACTGAGCCTGCCCTGCGTCACCGCGTTGGCTGCGACGTCGCCGGTGCCGACGCACCCCGGGCACGTGAGCTCTCCTGTGATCTCGACGTTGCCCGTGAAGTACCCGGCGCGGCCGGCCGACGAGTGACCGTGTATCCCATTTCCTGTTAGGCTGGTGCCGTACACGCCGTCGTCGGTGGAGCTGTCACCGGAGACGCCCTCCCCGCTCGAGCTCTCCCCCTTGACACCGGTTGAGCTCGATTCGGCGATGCCCCATACCGCGTAGCGGCTCGACGTTGCCAGTGTATGAGCGAGGACACCGTGTCCGAGCTTTGACCAACCCACGAGCCCGTTTCCCGAGTTCGAGCTACCAACCACTCCGTCACCAGTGTCAGTGTCGCCCTGAACTGCGCCGTTGTGCGGGTGCGTGCTTCCGACCCCGACTTGGCTCACTAGGCCGGGGCGAGAGGTGCTCTGCACGAAGATGGTCTTCCCGGTGCCGGCGTTTGTGACATGGAATAGCGGGGCGTCGGAGCTGGCGGTACGCTCGAATGGCAGCGTGATTCCGTCGGGCTGCCACTGCAGATTTGGCCCGTCCGTGCCGAGCACCTGGCCGGTGGTCCCGCCACTCGCTGCGAGCTTGGTCTTGCCCACTGCCCCGTCGGCTAGTTGCACACTGTCGACTCCCAGGTCCGCAATGCCGACAGTGACGCTGCCCGAACTGCCCCCGCCCGACAAGCCCGTGCCGGCGCTGACCCCGGTGATCGTCCCGGTCGCTGCCGGCTGCCACGACAACGCGGAGCCGCTCGCCGTCAGCACGCTCGACGTGCCCGCGGCCTGTGGCGATACCGTGCCCTCCTGTAGCAGCGCCGGCGTGTTGGTGGTCGCGATCTTCGCCAGCGTCACCGAGGCGTTGGCCAGGCCGAGCGGCGCCCCCGCTGTGCCATCACCCGTCAGCGTGCCGTCGTGCTGCACACTGGCGATCCCGAGCAGCTTCTCGGGGTACACCATCTCGAACGTGGTGGGATCCTGCACCGGCTTCGGGAACGTCTTGTCGTTGGTCACCAGCGAGCCGTAGCAGATCACCTTGCCCGCGCCCGCAATAACGTTCGCCGAGATCCGCGCGTTGGTCAGCTCGACGTCGGTGAAGTAGTCGTGGAAGACCCCCTGTGTCTGGGCGAGGCGAGGCACCACGCGGTCGTAGTGCTTCTGCTCCGCACCTGCCGCGTCGCGCGCGATCCACCGGACCGTCGCGCTACCCACGCCGGTGGTCTCCACGCACCCGAGGTTGTACCTCGCCTCCGAGTCCTGATACGGCTGCGTCGTGTACCCGCCGAGGATCTCGCTCGACTCGTTCAGGCCGATGGCGAACGACGCCGGCGTGGCCGCGAAGTCCTGCCCGAACGACTGGGTCAAGGGAGCGCTCTCGCTCTCCTTGGAGAAGACGCGCGCCGAGGCGACCACCTTCTCGCCGCACTGGATGCGCACGGCGCCGTAGACCGTGCCTGTCCTGCCGAAGGTGGTCTCGACGATGTTCTCGAAGATCCTCGTCTCCCCCGGGGCCAGGGTGTCGGTGACTTTCGGCGGCGAGGTCGCCACGTTGTCCTTGTTGCGCTCGAGGAAGGTGAGGTCGACCGAGACCGCGGTCGCGTTGGGGTTGTACAGGTACACCGTCGTGAACCAGTTCGACGGGTACGCGCCCACGCCCCGGCCGGCCATCGGGATGAACAGGTCGGTGCCGGCGAACCCGGCGAGGATGGGGGTGGCGGCCAGCAGGGAGAGGACGATGGCCAACAGCGCACCTGTGTGCCGTGATGAGACACTGCACATCAGATCCTCCCGACCGCGGGAACCGAGTGATCCAGGAGGGGGCGCCCGGCTGGTCGCAGAGGTCTCGATCTCGCGGTCTTTGGGTTGAGTATAGGTCCGACGCCAGAGTTTGTCACGGCAGCGCCACGGCCGCAGGACGGCGGAGGGATGGAGCGCCTGCTCGCCGGGCCCTCCGGTCCGATACTTGCAGAAACAGCTCGGCACGAGCGGCGGGGGACCTCGTGGGGAAGCAGCGATGGCACTCTACCCGCGACGCGGACGACTCACCTCGGCGCACCTCGGTGCGGTGATCGGTCTGACCGTCGTCGCCGCTGCCGGCGCGGTGGCCCGGGGGATGCCGGCCATGCGGAGACCGGTCCCGAGGCAAGCCGGTCAACCGCAACATTTTCGAGATGTCCGACCGCGAGAAGCGGCGCCTGCGCATCAAGCAGCTCCCCGGCAGCCTCGCCGAGGCGCTCGACAACCTGGAGCGCGACAAGGTGGCGCGCGAGGCGCTCGGCGAGCACATCTTCGTCAACTTCCTGCGCAACAAGCGCGAGGAGTGGCACCGCTACATCTCGGTTGTGCATGGGTGGGAGAGGGAGCAGTACCTGGAAAAGTACTAAGAACGTGGCCAGTGGTCCGTGGCCTGTGGCCCGGGCCACCCGCCCACCCAGGAAGGGAACGCAGCGGGCCGGGTGATGGCGCCCGGCCCGCAGTGTCTCTGCCTCGCCGCCCCCGGTTCTGAGATCCGGCCGTGGCGGGCGCAGGCGCTTGCGGATGCGGCGGCAAGTGACGATATTGTGACAAGGAGCCGATCGAGGAAGCAGAACCGCTCGCGGAGGAGCCATGCCGGCCACGCAAAGACTTGCCCTGGTGCGGATCGCCTTCCTTGGAGCCATCGTTGGGCTCGGGACGGCTGTCGCTGGCGCCAGCGACGGCGTCGGCGGCTGGTCTGCCGGGGTAGCGCACACATCGCCGGCGGCGAGCAGGGCGCCGCGGCACGCCCCAGGCGGACCCGGTCTCGCCACCGCGCTCGACGACAGGGGCCCGTTCGTGGAGTGGCTGGCAGCGCATCCGCAGGCAAGACCGTCAGGGTGGACGCTGCAGGCAGCCGCGGCAATCACGCCCGGCGGCCCGATCGGCGGCGACATCCCCATCTGCGACCTCCCCGATGCGGTCAGCACCTCGGAGGGACTCGACGCCTCCACCGCGGCTTTCAACCCGGCGCAGGGCCAATTTCTCGTCGTCTGGCAGGCGTTCGACAGGCGGACGCTCACCAACATCTACGGGCAGCGGGTCACGAACCAGGGTGAGATGGTCGACAGCCGGTTCCCGATCTGCAACACCCCGGGCGGCCAGGTCTTGCCGAGCGTGTCGTTCGAGACGACGACGGGGACGTTCTGGGTGACGTGGACCGACTTCCGCACTGGCAAGGCCGAGGTCCGCCTGCAGCGGGTTTCCGCGGCGGGAGCGCTGCTCGGGAATGAGATCCTCGTCAGCGAGGGGGCGGCCGAGGCATTCGGCGCGCGCGTCGCGTGCAGGAGCGGGAGCTGTGCCGTGGCGTGGGCCGCGGATGCTGGCGACGGCACGGCACAGGTCCTCATTCGCAGCTTCGCCGCCGCAACCGGCGCTGCGAGCTCGCCGAGCACGCCGCTGAGCGAGGCCGGCGTCGCGGCCAGCGAGCCCGACGTCGGCTGGAACGGCGACGACGATCGGTTCATGGTCGTCTGGCGCCAGTGGAACGGCGGCTCGGGGTGGGACATCTGGTCGGATCACCTCGACGGGAACCTCCAGAGCCTCGACCGGAAGGTCATCTGTGCGGCCATCAACAACCAGTTCGGGGCTCGCGTGGCCTATGGGCAGGGCGCCAAGGCCTACCTCGCGGTCTGGCAGGATGGCCGCAACAACGTGCACTGGGACGTCGTCGGCCAGCGCATGACCCGCGCCGGCGCGCTGACCGGCGCCAACTTCGGGATCTTCACCGGCGCCTACGACGACATCGCCCCGGCGGTCTCGGGACACGGCGGCACCTCGGAGTTCGTCGTCGCATTCCAGCGCGACATCCTTGGCGCTACTGGCTTCCAGATCTACGCCTGCCGCGTCACCGGAGCCGGCGCCGTGGGGAGCGCATACGTCGTCCGCGAGGCGTACAACTGGCGCTCGGGGCCGTCGATCGTCCACCGCACCGGCTCCGACGACTACCTCGTCACGTTCACCGAGAACCTGCTGGCGACGCAGGCCGACATCGACGCCCAGATCATGCGCAACGGCTCGCCGTTCAGTCCGCTGAGGGTCATCAGCCGGGGGCGCAAGGGCCAGGAGAGGCCGGCCGTCGCCTACGGCTCGTCGCGCAACGAGTACCTCGCGGCCTGGGCGGACTATCGCGACGGCGCGGACTATGACATCTACTTCCGCCGCGTGTCGGGCGCCGGCGTGCCGCAGGGCCAGGAAGCGGCGCTCGCCTGGATCTCGTCGCAGCACGGCTCGCCGGCGCTCGCGCACAACCCCGACGCGGACGAGTACCTCGCCGTGTGGCACGAGTTGACCTCGGACGCTCTCGGCTTCGAGATCTACGGCCGTCGACTCAGCGGCGCCGGCGTTCTCCTCGGCGGCCCGATCCTCGTCTCGCGCGACACGGACACGCACAGCGAGGGCTGGCCGCGAGTGCTCCGCAACCCGGCCACCGGCGGCTATCTGGTCGTCTGGCACGCGTTCACCTCGGGAAGATGGCACATCTGGGGACAACGGCTCTCCGCCGCCGGCGCTTTGCTCGGCGGTAACTTCCCCCTCAGCGATGGCCTCGGCGACGGCGGAGAACCGCGCGTCGCCCTCAACCCTCAGGCGAACGAGTATCTCGTGGTCTGGCTGGACGATCGCGACGAACGCGCGGACGTCTATGGCCAACGCCTGAGCGCCGCAGGCGTTCTCGCCGGCGTCAACTTCCCCATCTCCACGGCGGACGGGGACAAGAACAAGTGTGACGTCGCGTACAGCCCCGCCAGCGGCCAGTTCCTCGCGGTGTGGGTCGACACGCGCAGCGACGCCAGCGAGATCATGGGACAGCACATCGACGACGCGGGCGGGCGGGTCGGAGAGCCGTTCCCCATCGCCGGCGGCGACGGCGTCGAGGACCTGCCGGTGGTCGCCTACGATGTGCTGACGCGCGACTTCCTGGTGGTGTGGCAAGCCCTCAGGGAGGCGACCGACTGGGACATCCTCGGCCGCCGCGTGTCCGGGGAAGGCGCACCGGTCGCCCGGACCTTCGCTCTGAGCGAGGCGGGGGAGGTGCAGGCCTTCCCCGAGACAGTGCAGAGCGCGCGCAGCGGCGAGTTCCTCACCGTCTGGCAGGACTTTCGCAACGACAGCTACGACATCTTCGGCCGGCGCTGGATCGCCGTTCCGCGCTCACGCGTGCATCGCTCGCTGCCGGGCCACTAGCCAAGCCGCGTGTTGCTCCGCCCTCGCCGGGCGGTCGACACAGCCGCTCGAGCCGCCAAGCGGCGGCTCCGGTGCGGTTGCGTCAGCAGCCACCCGGCCCGATACTAGTTTCAACTCATACGCAGGAGGCTGGGGGACCTCTTGGGGAGGCAGCGATGGGTGTCGTCCGCGGTGTTGGCTCCTCTCTCCTCGCGCTCTCCTGGCTCGTGACATGCGCCGGACCGGTGGCTGCCGGCGGCGGCGACACGGTGTTCCTCGACCCGCCCGGCGTGTCCGCGGTGCGCTCGCCTGCGCAGGCCGCGGCGTTCATCAACGACGAGCGATGGCCCCCGGGTGCCGGCGGCGGCGCACCGAGCCTGATGGCGGACTGGCTCGCGTCGCAGGGCGTCCCCCGGCTCGCGCCGACGCTGCTCCGGGCGAGCGGCGCAATCACTCCCGGCGGGCTGGTCGGCACCAACTTCCCGATCTGCAACGTCGCGGACGCCGTGACCGACACCGAGGGGCTCGACACCTCGAGCGCCGCGTGGAACGCCAGCCTCGGCGAGTACCTGGTGGTCTGGCACGCTTTCGACCGGATGACGCTCACCAACATCTACGGCCAGCGTGTTTCCTGGAACGGCAGCCTGGTGGGGCCGCGGTTCGTCATCTGCGACGCCGCCGGGGCCCAGGCGGCGCCGAGCGTCGACTACCACTCGGGGACCGGCGTGTACTGGGTGGCCTGGACGGACTTCCGCGACGGCAGCGGCGACGTCCGGGTGCGCCGGATCTCCAGCACCGGCACGCTGCTCGGCAGCGAGATGGTCGTCAACGAGGGGGCGCCCGATGCCTTCGCCGCCAGGCTGGCCTGCAGCGCCAACGGCTGCGCCATCGTCTGGACGTCCGATCCGCACGACGGCAACACGATCATCGTGCTGCGCGCTTACAACCCGGTGACCCTCGTGTCGTACAGCTTCGTACGGCTGAGCGAGCTGATAGGCCACGTCACCGAGCCGGACATCTGCCGCAACAGCGACGATGCGCGCTTCCTGGTGGTCTGGCAGCAGGCAGACGCCAACGGCTGGTGGGATGTCTGGTCGTACCACCTCACCTGGGACATCTACGGCTACGGAAACGACGCGAGGAAGGCGATCTCGACGGCGATCTACCACCAGCGGGCGGCGCGGGTCGCCTATAGCACGGCCTCCGATCGCTACCTGGTCGTCTGGGAGGACTCGCGGAGCAACGTGAGCTGGGACGTCAACGGGCAGCGACTCGAGCGCAGTGGGGCCTTCGCCGGCGGGGCGATCGGCATCTTTGCCGGTCCCTACAACGACCTGGCGCCGGTGGTCGACGGTCAGTGCAGCACGGCCGAGTTCCTGGTCGCCTTCCAGCGCGACGTCAGCGGCGCCCCGCAGGAGCAGATCTACGCTTGTCGCGTTCCCGGTGCGGGAGCCGTCGGGTCGGCGTTCGAGGTGCGGTCCTGGTACAACGTGCGCACCCGCCCGGGGATCGTTCATCGCTGCAGCTACCCCGACTACCTCATCACCTTCACCGACAACGCCTACCTGACGCAACCCGACATCAACGCCCAGGTCGCGCGCGGCACCGGGCTCCTGGCCGGCAGCATGATCTCCATCGCGCGCGGACGAAAGGGGCAGGAGGCGCCGGCGGCCGCCTACAACTCCGTGCGCAACGAGTACCTGCCGGTGTGGGCCGACTTTCGCGACTTGCGCGACTACGACCTCTACTACTGGCGCCTCGGCCCGTCCGGCGTCGGCATCGGACCGGGGCTGATCCTCGCCACCGACAAGGCGCTCTACGGCGACCCGCACGTCGCCCACAACCCGGCGGCGGACGAGTACCTCGTGGTGTGGTCCGAGGTGACGTCGCCGAGCACCGGGTTCGAGATCTACGGCAGGCGTCTGAGTGGGACGGGCGGGCAACTCGCCACTCCCATCCTGGTCTCCCGTGACACCAACGCCGTCAACGAGGGCCGCCCGCGCATCATGTTCAACCCGATCTCCGGCGACTACCTGGTCGTCTGGCATGCCTTCACCGGCGGCGTCTGGCGCATCTGGGGGCAACGGCTCGCCGCCAACGGTGCCCTGCTCGGCGGCAACTTCACGATCAGCGACGGTCTCGGGGTCGCGCAGAACCCCCGCATCGCCCTCAACACGGTGGCGAACCAGTACCTCGTCGTCTGGCAGGACGGCCGCAACAACCGCATCGACGTCTATGGCGAGCGCGTCGGCGCCGGCGGCGGGTTGGTCGGCGGCAACCTCCCGATCTCGACCGCGACCGGGAACAAGGACAGGTGCGACGCCGCGTACAGCCCGTTCCGCAACGAGTACCTCGTCGTCTGGGGCGACACCAGGTCGGGCGGGCAGGACATCTGGGCGCAGCGCCTGGACGCGACGGGCGCCGGGGCGGGCGCACCATTCGTCGTGATCGCCTCGACGGTGAGCGAGGTCGCGCCCTCGGTGGCGTACGACGTCTGGAGCCACGAGTTCCTCGTCACCTGGTGGGCGCTCAACCAGTCGACCGACTACGACATCTGCGCCCGCCGGGTGCCTGCGGAGGGGCAGCCGACGATCCCGTCGTTCGCCGTGAGCGGCGCGCTGGAGATGCAGTCGCGCGCCGAGCTCGTGCAAAACACCAACAACACCGAGTTCCTCATTTACTGGCAGGACTTCCGCAACGGCAGCTACGACATCTTCGGCCAGCGCTGGATGAAGCTGCCGCGCTCGCGGGTCCATCGCGTCCTGCCGGGGCACTAGTTCCGACGCCACGCCGTCGCGAGGCGGACGGGAAGGGGGCGCTGCTCCACGGTGTTGACGGCCGTTGGAGCGATCGGACCGTGACCCTCGACGAGCAGCTCGGAGCCATAGAAGCCCGTGTCGGCAGCTTGATCCTGCCCGATGGGGACCTTCTCCGCCTGGTCGGCAGCGATCCCCTCGGTGCCCTCGACCGCGTGATCAGCCAGGAGGTGCGATCACTGCGCGACGGCGAGGGGCGGCTGGCGCTGCTGCTCGCGCCCAAGGGGCAGTTCCGGGCGCTGGTTGCGGTGTTCCGCGCGCTCGACGGGGTCTTTCTCCTGGCGCCACCGGGACGGGGGTCCGAGCTCGCTGCCAGTCTCGGCGCTTACCTCAAGTTCTCGCGGATCGCGACCGAGCCGCTGGCCTGGAGCGGCGGCGCCGCGCTCCTGATCGGGCCCGGCTGGGTCCGGGCGGCGGCGGGCTTCGGTCTCGACGCGTCCGGTGAAGCGGCCGGGAGTTGTGGCGTGGTTGGCGGGGCGGGGGAGAGGCTGCTGTGGCTGGTGCAGACGTTCACCGGCGCGCCCGGGGCCGTGGTCGTCGCCGAGAGCGAGGGGGCGCGGCGCCGCCTCGACGAGGCGCTCGCGGCCGCGGGCGCCGTCGGGCTCGGCGACGAGGCGATCGCGCTTGACCGCATCCGGCGCGGCTTCCCCGCCTGGGGCCATGAGCTCACTGAAACTGTGCTGCCGCCCGAGGTCGGTCTCGAGACGCTGACGATCTCGTACAGCAAGGGCTGCTACGTCGGCCAGGAGACGATCGCCCGCCTCAAGACCTACGGTCATCCCAACCGAGTCCTCGTCGGCGTTCGCCAGGCGAGCGGGCCCGACGACTCTCCCTCGCTGCCGCTCGCTCTGGCGGCTGCCGGGGAGGACAAGGTCCGCGGCCAGCTCACCAGCGTTGGCCGCCACCCCGCGCTCGGCGGTGTCGGCCTCGCCCTCGTCCGGCGCGAGATCGCCGCGCCCGGCACCACCCTCACCGGCGGCGGCCGCAGCTTCGCGGTCTCGGCGCTGCCGCTGTGGTAGGTAGGTGCTCTTTCCGCGGCTATCATGGGTCGGCGGTTTCCGTTGCCATCTCCGACGATTTGAAAGCGGGCGATTCTCCTCGTGCTGGCCGCCTCGGCAGAGCCCCGGCGCACGGTGGCAGCGAGGCGAGCAAATCGTCGGAGGTGGCACGCGCGCGCCGCTCAGGGAGCGGCGCGGAGTGACCTGGTGGACGCGGCGCTGCGCTCAGGCGCAACGTCGTTCGGCGTGCTTCCGCGGGGGCTACTCCCACTCCTTGTTGAGCAGGTGCAACGTGCCGGTGAAACGGCCGGCCAGGGCGCTGCGGATGGCGCGTGCCCCCGGCGCGAGGCGGTGCCGGCGTGACAGGTGGGTGAGCACGAGGTGGCGGTTGCGCAGGCCGGGCGCCAGCTCGACGAGGTCGGCGAGGTTGGTGTGACCGAACCGGGTCGCGCGCTCGCGCTCGTCCGGGCGCAGGAACGTGCACTCCAGGATCAGGACCTCGACGTCCTTGAGCCACGGCTCGCGCTCGAGTACCTCCGGCCCCGAGTCGGCGGCGTAGGCGAGTAGCAGGGTGCGCTGCTCCGTGGTGATCTCTACGCCTTGCGCGCGCAGCCGCTGAAGCTCATCGGGGGCCGCGACGGCGAGGTCGGGGCGCAGGTGGCGCCGCGTCCACTCGACGGCGCTGCCGAGCGTCTCGACCCAATGGCTGGTCGCGAAGAAAGCGAGCCGAAGGTCCCTGCGCAGCTCGATGCGGTCGCCGGCATGTACAGGGATGACCTGAACGCCGTACGGAGATCCGCCCTCCAGCGTGGCACACAGCTCGAGCAGTCGCTGCACGGGCGCACACAGCGAGGCGGGGCAGAGGACGCGGCCGGGCCGCATCCCCTGGAGCTGGCGCTGGCTTGCCCACGCCGGCACCCCGAGCAGGTGGTCGAGGTGGCCGTGTGAGACGGCAACGGTCTCGAGCGGGACGAGCGCGCGGGCCGGCCTGCCGGCGTCGAGGGCCACCCGGAGCTGCGGCAGCAGAACTACCGAGCCTTCGCCGGCGCGCGACCCGCCGACCAGGCGGAGGTCACCCCAGGACGTCGCGAGGCGAAGCTGGTGCACGGCGGAGAGCGTGGCGAAGGCCGCGCCGCTTGTCAACGTCGCCGCGGCTGGCTCGTCTACTCCGGCATGCGGGCAGCGGTCGCCGATCACGATCCCGCAGCGGAGGCAACGATGAGCGCGGTCACGAGGTGGGGAGTGGCGCTGGCTGGCGCGGTGGCGATGGTGGGCAGCGCCTGGGCGCAGCCGATGGTGGTGCCGCCGGGACGGTGGTGGGAACGACCGAGAATCGCTGCCGAGCTCGGGCTCACCGCGGAGCAGCGCAAGACCCTCGACGCCGTGGCGCTCGAGCACGCCAGGACGATGGTGGATCTCAAGGCCGACGTCGAGAAGGCCGAGCTCGACCTGCGCGTCGCGGCGGACGGCGAGCCGTTCGCTGCGAAGAAGGTGCGCGAGGCGTTCTCGGCGCTGCTGCAGCGGCGCACTCGGCTGGAGCAGGAGCGCTTCGAGCTGCTGCTGCGTGTCCGTGAGACGCTCGCCGGAGAGCAGTGGAAGAAGCTGACGAAGTTCGTTCAGGAGAGATTCACTCGGGAGCAGGAGGAGGGCGGCGAGCCGGGCGCGCCGGCAGTGCCGCGCCGCCTCCAGCGGCCCCGTCCGTTCTGACGTGGTTGGTGCGTTCCGATCGACAGGCCGAGAGGAAAGGAGACAAGAGCATGAAGAGGACAATGTCATTACTCGTGATGGCGGGGCTGGTGGCGGCGCCGGTAGTGGCCGGTGGGCTCATCCACCCGCGCGTGCTGGAGCAGTCGCTGACGGTCGCGGCGGCGGATGCCAACGAGGGGACCCCCGGACGCCCGATCGCGAAGCAGGCGATCACGGAGTTCCTCGGGCTCACCGAGGATCAGGTCGCGCAGTGGGATGCTCTGCTGGCGGCGCGCGAGGACGCGGTGGCGCCGCTGCGCGAGCAGCTCAAGAGCACCGGGGAGCAGCTCAAGGAGCTCCTCAACGGACCAAGCCCGGACCCCGGCGCGGTGGGGACGCTGGTGATCTCGGGCCAGACCCTGGGCGAGGGTATCCAGGCCGCGCACGAGGTCTACGTTGACGGCTTCGAGGCCATGCTGACGCCCGAGCAGAAGGGCAAGCTCGGCGCGGTCCGGCGCGCCGCACGGCTGGCGCCGCTAGTTCCGGCGTTCGGTGTCTTCGGGCTGCTGCCGCCGTTGCCGGGCCAGGCGGGGTAGCGACGGCGCGACGAGGCAACGGCGTCCGGTCCCGGTGCTGAGGCGCCGGGGCCGGCGCCTGCTGCCGGAGGACGATAATGGCTGCCGTCGAGACGGAGCGACAGAGCGTGGGTGACGACGACGCGGGGCTGGTCGAGCTGGCGCGCGCGGGTGACCGGGAGGCTGCCGACCAGCTCCTCGCCCGCCACGAGCTGGCCGTGCACCGCACCTGCGTTCACCTGCTGCCCCGCGGCGAGGACGTCGAAGGCGCGGTGCAGGAGACGTTCATCCGCGCGCTGCGGGGGCTCGGCCGTTTCTCCGGCAGGGGCAGCTTCGCAGGCTGGCTGGTCTCCATCGCGCTCAACCTCTGTCGCGACCGGCTGCGCCGCTACCGCCTGGTGCCGTTCGTGGCGCTCGAGTCGGATGGCGAGGACGGCCCAGGCCCGCTCGGGGTACTCGCCACTCCGGAGCCGGGTCCCGAGCGGGTGGCGATGGCGCGCGAGGCGATGGCGCGCGTCCGCACCACCGTTGCGGCGCTGCCCGAGCGCCAGCGCGAGGTGTTCGCGTTGCGCTTCTTCGTCGGGCTCGAGCTCACGGCGATCGCCGCTGCGCTCGCGGTCGACGTCGGGACCGTCAAGACACACCTGCACCGCGCGCTGCAACGCGTGCGGGAAGCTGTCGAGGAGGCACGGCCATGAGTCAGGAGCACCTGAGCTCGCAAGAGGTCGATCTCGTCCTGCTGGGCGAGGAGCTCGCCGCGGAGCGCGCGAGGCATCTGGCGAGCTGCGTGGCATGCCGGCGGCGCCGCGACGACCTCGCGGACGCGATCGCCGGCGCGCGCGAGGCGGATCCGTCAGAGGCAGCGCGAGCCCGTGCCCGTGCGGCGGCGCTGGCAGCGGCTCCCCGGCAGCGAACGACGCTTCGCTGGTGGCTGGCCGCCGCGGCGGCGCTGGTGCTGGTCGTGCTGGCGGCCGTGTTCGTCGCGCCCACCCTGCAACCGCGCCCGGTCGACACCGATGCGGTGCTGCTCGAGGTCGACGAGGTGCTCGCCCGCGACCCGCTGGCGGCGATGGCGGACGAGAATGTCGTCGAGGTGGTGGTCGCCGACACGTAAGTGGCTTGGAGGCGCGTTGAGCTTTGGCGGTCGTGGAGCTTGTGACGCTGAGGCACAAGCTATAATCGCCGTCCGATGTTTCCGCTGCGGGACTCGATCCCGTCGTCGCGGCGGCCGCTGATCAACGTCACCATCATCGTGGCGTGCGTGGCGGTCTTCCTGTTCGAGCTGTCGCTCGGACCCGCGCTCGAACGCTTCGTCTCCGTGGCCGGGTTCGTCCCGGCGCGGCTGTTCCGGCCGGCGGTCTACGACGTCGGGCTGCTGTACAACCTGCAAACGCTGCTGTTCTCGATGTTCCTCCACGGCGGCTGGCTGCACCTGATCGGCAACATGTGGTTCCTGTGGGTGTTTGGCGACAACGTCGAGGACGCCGTGGGCCACGCCGGCTACCTGGCGTTCTACGTCTTCTGCGGCATCGCCGCAGCACTCGGCCAGGCGGCGGCAGCGCCTTCCGCGACGGTGCCGATGGTGGGCGCCTCGGGAGCGATCGCCGGGGTGCTCGGAGCCTATCTCGTGTGGTATCCGTGGGCGCGCGTCAAGACGTTTCTGTTCTTCGGCATCTTCTTCACGACGGCGGAGCTTCCCGCTCCGCTGTTCCTCGTGCTGTGGTTCGTCGTGCAGTTCTTCTCGGGCACGCTGTCGCTGGCGACCGCGGGCGCCGCGTCGGGCGGCGTCGCCTGGTTCGCCCACGTCGGCGGCTTCCTCGCCGGCGTCGTGCTCGCTCTCTGGCTGCGGAGCAGCGGCCGCGTGCGCCCCGTGGCGCGATATCTCGTCCCCCTGGAGTGACCCATGAGTGACGCCAAACCGGTACCGCTGTTCGACCTCACACGGCAGTGGAACGACGTCGAGCACGACGTTCGCGCAGCCCTCGAACGGGTGTTCGCCACCCAGCAGTTCATCCTCGGACCCGAGGTGTCCGGGCTCGAGCAGGAGTGCGCCGCCTACCTCGGCGTCAGGCGGGCGATCGCAGTCTCCTCCGGGACCGACGCCCTGCTCGGCGCGCTGATGGCGCTCGGCGTCGGCCCCGGCGACGAGGTGATCACCACGCCGTTCACCTTCTTCGCCACCGCCGGCGTGATCGCGCGGCTGCACGCCCGACCGGTGTTCGTGGACATCGATCCGCGCGACTGCAACATCGACCCGCACCGCCTGGCGGCGGCGATCACGCCGCGGACCAAGGCGATCATCCCCGTCCACCTGTACGGCCAGGCGGCCGACATGGACGCCATCGGCGCGGTCTCGGGCGGCGTGCCGATCGTCGAGGACTGCTGTCAGTCGATCGGCACCCGCTACAAGGGCGTCGCGACCGGCGCCCTCGGCGCCGTCGGCTGCTTCTCGTTCTTCCCGACCAAGAACCTCGGCGCGTTCGGCGACGCCGGCCTGATGACCACCAACGACGAGAAGCTCGCCGAAAAGCTCCTCGACATGCGCATGCATGGGATGCGGCCGAAATACGTCCACCGCTTCGTCGGCGGCAACTTTCGCATCGACGCGATGCAGGCGGCGATCCTGCGCGCCAAGCTGCCGCGGCTCGAGGGGTGGATCGCCCGGCGGCGCGAGGGCGCGGCCCACTACCGCGAGCTGTTCACGGCGGCCGGCCTGGTCGGCACGGTGACGCTCCCCGAGGAGCTGCCGGGTCGCGGCCACAGCTACCACCAGTACGTGATCCGCGCACCGCGCCGCGACGCGCTCCGCGAGCACCTGGTCGGACGGAAGATCGGCGCCGAGGTCTACTACCCGATCGCGCTGCACCAGCAGGAGTGCTTCGCCGATCTCGGCTACCGGAACGGCGACTTCCCGGAATCGGAGCGCGCCACGACCGAGGTCATGGCGCTGCCGATCTTCCCGGAGCTGCGCGTCGAGGAGCGCGAGCGCGTGGTCGGAGGCATCGCCGAGTTCTACTCCGGTTGACATGGCTCGCGTGCCCGCTCACCATCGGCGCGTGAGCTTGCAGTGAGCGGTTTCCTTCCCCACACGATGCGACTGCGGCCGGGCCTCGCCCTGCTCGACGCGGCTGCCCTGCTGGCCAGCGTGCGGCTCGCCTACGCCCTGCGCTTCGACGTCCCGGCGCAGCCGGCCAACTGGGCCGAGCTGCTGCGTACGCCAGGGCTCATCGGGGTCGCGCTGGTCGCGATGTGGGCACTGGCGACCGCGGCGGAGCTGTACGAGCCGCTGGTGGTGCGCAGCCGGCGTGAGCTCGCGATCAGGGTTGCCGTGGTGGCTGGCGCCTGGGGGGCGATCCTGGCGCTGGCGACCTACGCGGTGCCAGCGTGGCGCTTCGGCCGCGGGCTGCTGCTGCTGACCGTGATCTCGTGGGCGGTGCTGGCAGGCTCCGAGCGCGCGGTGTTCGCCCGCTGGCTGGCGCGTCGGCCGCGCCCGCGGGTGTTGGTCGTCGGTGAGGAGGCCTCGGTCGCCGACGTCTCGGAGCGGATGGCGCAGCACCCGCTCAGCCCGTGGGAGCCGGTGCGGGGCGGCGTGTTGAGCGCGGCCGCGGTGGAGGAGCAGGCGCGTACGCTCGGCGCCGAGCTGGTCGTGCTCGCCGGGCGGGAGGAGATCAGTCCGGCGCTGCTCGACGAGGTGGCCCGTCTGCACTTCTCCGGCATCCCCGTAGTGGTGGCGAGCGAGGTGTGGGCGTGGCTCGACGGCCGCCTGCCGATCACCGAGCTGTCGCCGTCGGCGTTCCTGCATCAGCCCGGGTTCGGCGCGGTCCACTGGGAGCTGTTCAACCGCACGACCCGCGTGCTCGACCTCGTGGTCGGTGCGCTGCTGTTCGTTGTGACGCTGCCGTTTCTGCTGCTCTGCGCGGCGCTGGTGCTCGTGCTCGACGGGCGGCCGGTGCTCTACCGCCAGGTCCGCCTCGGCCAGTACGGCCGCCGGTTTGCGGTGATCAAGCTCCGTACCATGCGGCGAGACGCCGAGGGCGAGGGACCGATGTTCGCCGCACCCGACGACCCGCGCGTCACCGCGATCGGCCGCGTGCTCAGACGCCTGCGCATGGACGAGCTGCCGCAGCTCGTCAACGTGCTGCGCGGCGAGATGTCGCTGGTGGGTCCGCGGCCCGAGCGCCCGGAGTTCGCCGCAGAACTGGTCCGCGAGATCCCCTTCTACGCCTTCCGCCTGGCGGTGCCGCCCGGACTCACCGGCTGGGCGCAGGTCAGCATGGCCTACGCCCGCACCCTTGAGGAGCACCGGCGGCGGCTCGAGTACGACCTCTTCTTCATCCGCGAGCGCTCGCTCGGGCTATACCTGCTGACGCTGCTGCGCACGGCGAGCGCCGCCCTGGTCGGGGTGCGGGATTGAGCCGGACCGCGTTCCGGCTCGCCCGCAACGTGGCCTGGCTGGGTGTCGGCGAAATTGCGCTGAAGGGCGGCCTGTTCAGCGCCGGCGTGGTCGTCGCGCGCGGCCTCGGGCCGGAAGGGATGGGCGCGTTCACGGTCGCTTATGGCGCGGCGCTGGTGCTGATGCAGGTGCTCGCCGGCGGCCAGGTCGAGGTGCTGATTCGCGAGACGGCACGCGACCCGGAGCACGGCCGGGCGCTGTTCCTGCTGGCGCGGTCCCACCAGTGGCGGCTCGACGCGTTGGTGATCCCGCTGGCGATCGCCGGCGCGGCTCTGGTGCCGCGCCCGGAGCTGCGCTGGACGTTGCTCGCGTTCATCCCCTACAGCTTCCTGCGCCGCTGCCTGATCACGGCCGGCGCGGTGTTCAAGGGGCTCGACCGCATGGACGTCGAGGTCAGGGGGCGGGCGCTCGAGCTGGTCGTCGCGCTGCCCTGCCTGGCGCTGGTGAGCGCCAACCGCTGGCCGGTGTGGGGCACCGGGCTGGCGTTCTCCGCCGGCGGCGTCGCCGGGCTCGTGTGGATTTCGTCCCGGCTGCGGCGACTCGCGCTGAGCGCGCCCGCGCCGCTGCGGCGGGCGGCGCTGGCCAGAGAGGGGATGCCGTTCCTCGGCATGACCATCGTGCAGCAGTTGCTGATGCGCTCCGACAGCTTCCTCCTCGCCAGCCTCGGGATCCCACCCGCCGCGATCGGTCGTTACGGCGTCGCCGGCGCCCCGGCACAGGGGTTGACCGCCGCCTCGCAGGTGTTCGCGGTGGCGTCCTACCCGACGCTGGCGCGCGGCGCGGCAACCGGATCGCTGCGCCCTCGCGTCGTGCTCCTCCTCGCCGCGGCGGGCGCGACGCTGGGGACGCTCCTCGCGACGCTGCTGTACTCCCTGCGGGGGCCGATCGTGCGCATCTTCTTCGGGAGCTCCTTCGCGGCCTCCGCCGACCTTCTCGCGGTGCTCGCCTGGGGGTTGCCCGGCGCCTGCACGTCGATGCTGGCCGGCGCCGTGCTGGCCTCGACGCGCCGGCAGCGCTGGCCGCTGGTCAGCCAGTCGGTGCTGCTGCTGGCGTCGGTGATCGCCAACCTCCTGGTGATCCCGAGGTGGGGCGTGGCCGGCTGCGCCGCCGTCACCGTCGCCGTCCTCAGCGCGACGGCGCTGTCGCACACCACCCTGGCGGTCGTGGCGGTACGCAAGGGGCTGCCGGCCGGCCCCGACGAACCGCCGTACCTGGCGGTCGCCGAGGGACAGGACTGAGATGTCACTGCGGGCCGGCGTCGTCGTCGTCCACTACGGTGACCCGGCGCCGACGCGCCTGTGCGTCGCCGCGCTGGTCGCCGACCCGTCGGCCGTCGAGCGGGTGCTGGTCGTGGTCGACAACTCGGGCGACCTGCCTGCGGGCGCTGTCGCCCCCGCCATGGTGCTCCGCTACCCGGACAACCCCGGGTTCGGCGCCGGCGCCAACCGGGGGGTCGCGGCGCTCGGCGGCGCCCCCTGGGACGCATTCGTCGTGCTCAACCACGATGTCCAGGTGTGCGCCGGGTTCCTGGCCGCGGCGTGCGCGGCGGTGGCCGGCGACAGCGTCGGTGCGGCCGGCGGGCCGCTCTACCTCGACCCCGGGCGACAGCAGTTATGGTACGCCGGCGGCAGCGTGTGCTACGCGACCGGCACGGTGCGCCAGTCGCGTTCGCCGCGAGCGGCAGGGCGGCCCCGGGAGGTCGGCTTCATCCCCGGCGCGGCGCTGGCGATCTCTCCCGCTGCCTGGCGCCGGGTTGGCGGCTTCGATCCCGCGTTCTTCCTCTACAACGAGGACCTCGACCTCTGCCTGCGTCTGCGCCGGTGCGGCCTCCGGCTGCGGTTCGCTCCCGGGATGGCGGCGATCCACGACGTCGGGGCGGCCAGCGGCTCGCGCCGGCTCTCGGCGTTCTATCTCGAGCAGATCTCGCGGACACGCTTGCGCGCGTTCAGGCCGCTCGCGCTCCGCCTCTACCTGGCCACCCTGCACACCGGTTACGTGGTGCTGCGCGCCGCGTGGCACGCGGCCCACGGCAGGACCGGCAGGAGCAAAGCACAAGCGCTGCTCGGCGGCCACCGCGCAGCACTCGCAGCGATCGGCCGGCCGCCGTTGCGCTAGCGGTTGGTGATCCGCACCAGGATCTCCTCGAGCTCCTGCGCCACGACCGCCAACGAGTGGACCCTCCTGACGTGCTGCCACGCCGCGCTGGCCTGGCGGTCGGCGGCCTCGCGGTCGATGAGCAGGCGAGCCACCGACTGCGCGAACTGCCAGTTGTCGGCCGCGACCGCGATGTCGCTCGGGGCCGCGCCGTCGAGCCCGGCCGCACCCGCCGGCGTGGTCACCACCGGCACGCCGGCGGCCATCGCCTCGAGCACCTTGTTAGGCGTCCCCGAGCCGGCGAGCAATGGCGCCACCACCACGGCGGCGCGCCCGAGCTCCTCGGTGAGGTCCTCCGGGTTCGCCACGACGTTGATCCCGGGCAGCCGACCCAGCGCTCTGATCGACCGGCTCGGCCGCGCCCCCGCGAGCCGCCACTCGACGCCGGGGTAGAGCCGCCGCAGCACCGGCCACACCTCGCGCGCGAACCACAGCGCGCCGTCGACCGTCGGGAAGTAGCCGAGGTTGCCCTGCAAGAGGACGACGTTGCCGCCCGGCTTGATCGCAGGCCTCGTCGACGGCGCCGCCACGGCGCAGGGGAGTACCGAGATGTGGCGCGCCAGTGCCGGGTCGGCGGCCGCAAGATCGGCCAGGTCGCGCTCGCTCACCACGGTCGTGTGCGCCACCCGGCGCACCAGCGCCCGATCGAACGAGCCGATGCGCTCGGCTTCCCAGCGCAGCATGCGGCCGACGATCGGCTGCCGCGCGGCGCGGTTCTGCAGGTTCAGATGTAGTGAGTCGACCAGGTCGAGCATGACCGGTACGCCGCCGAGCGCCTCGAGAGCTGTTGCGGTCCGCGAGAGGATGAGCACCGCCACGTCCGGCCGGAACGCCGCGACCGCCGAGCGCGTCGCCGCCCGCAGGCGGCCGCTCCGGTGGAGCCCTACCTGGAGCGGCAGACGGGGGTGAGCGAGCGCCGCGGCGAGCCCTGCCGGCCACGTGAACGGGACCTCCGCGCCGGTCACGCCGGCAGGGAAGCGGCACGGCGGGAAGCCGGGCGGGCGCAACGTGACCACCCGGACCTCGTGACGCGCGGCAAGCCCAGCGATGAGCGTGGCGGCGCGAGCCTGGTCGCCGCGGCGGACAGGCCACGGTGGTCTGGGGGTGAGGAAGAGCACGCGCATGACCAGGCTCTCGTCGTGCGGCTCACGCCGCCGTCATCGATTTCCGCAGGCTGCTTCGCGACATACCAAGGCCAGAGTCTATAGATAGAGTGGCGCAACTACAAAGCCCGCTCAAAGAGCGAAACGCGGTTTTTCGGTGCGGATTCTCCGTTTTCGCCTGTCTCACTTCGGATTTTGACCGCCTGTTTTCCGATTTTCGGGTCATCCGCCGGCCGGCGTCGACCAACAGGACTTGACGGGGACGCACTCATGTCCTATTGTGTTAGCAGTCGCGACGGGAGACTGCTAACGCGGGTGCCGTCGCGAGAGAACAAACCATAGGGAGCGAAAGGAGCTTACTGATATGCACATACGTCCACTCAACGATAGGGTTCTCCTCCGCCGCCTCGAGGAGAAGGAAGTTGTCAAGGGCGGAATCATCATTCCGGACACCGCCAAGGAA
This sequence comes from uncultured Acidobacteriota bacterium, assembly GCA_963725705.1. Taxonomy (GTDB): domain Bacteria; phylum Acidobacteriota; class Thermoanaerobaculia; order Thermoanaerobaculales; family Thermoanaerobaculaceae; genus CAVRZJ01. The sequence continues at coordinate 503,785 of CAVRZJ010000011.1, forward strand.
AAGCCGCAGGAGGCCGAAGTGGTCAGCGTCGGCCCCGGCAAGCTCGACGACAGCGGCAAGCGCGTCCCCACCGAGGTCAAGAAGGGCGACCGCGTACTCATCGGCAAGTACTCCGGCACCGACATCAAGCTCGGTGACGACGAGTACCTGATCGTGCGCGAGGACGAGATCCTCGGCGTGATCGAGAAGAAGTAGGGAGGGGACATGGCAAAGCAGATTGTTTATTCGGAGGAAGCCCGCCAGGCGATCCTGCGCGGCGTCAACAAGCTGGCCGACGCGGTCAAGGTCACGCTCGGCCCCAAGGGCCGCAACGTCATCCTCGAGAAGAAGTTCGGGTCGCCGATCATCACCAAGGACGGCGTCACCGTGGCCAAAGAAGTCGAGCTGAAGGACAGGCTCGAGAACATGGGCGCGCAGATGGTGCGCGAGGTCGCCTCCAAGACGTCCGACGTCGCCGGCGACGGCACCACGACCGCCACCGTGCTCGCGCAGGCGATCTACCGCGAGGGGATCAAGAACGTCACCGCCGGCGCCAACCCGATGGAGCTCAAGCGGGGCATCGACCTCGCCGTCAAGCGCGCCGTCGAGTCGATCAACACCCTGGCCAAGCCGGTCGAGGGCAAGGCGATCGCCGCCGTCGGCACGATCTCGGCGAACAACGACTCCGAGATCGGCAACATCATCGCCGAGGCGATGGACAAGGTCGGTAAGGACGGCGTGATCACGGTCGAGGAGGCGAAGACTCTCGACACCACGCTCGAGGTCGTCGAGGGCATGCAGTTCGACCGCGGCTACCTCTCGCCGTATTTCGTCACCGACGCCGAGCGCATGGAGGCGGTCTACGAGAACGCCAAGGTGCTGCTCTTCGAGAAGAAGATCTCCTCGATGAAGGACCTGCTGCCGATCCTCGAGCAGGTGGCGAAGCAGGGCAAGCCGCTGCTCATCGTCGCCGAGGACATCGAGGGCGAGGCGCTGGCCACCCTGGTCGTCAACAAGCTGCGCGGCACGTTGCAGGTGGCGGCGGTCAAGGCGCCCGGCTTCGGCGATCGCCGCAAGGCGATGATGGAAGACATCGGCATCCTCACCGGCGGCAAGCTGATCAGCGAGGACCTCGGCATCAAGCTCGAGAACGTCAAGTGGGAAGACCTCGGCACCGCCCGCAAGGTGACGATCGACAAGGACGACACGACGATCGTGGTCGACGACGAGGACCCCAAGAAGCGCGAGGCGATCGCCGGGCGCGTCAAGCAGATCCGCAAGCAGGTCGAGGAGACCACCTCGGACTACGACCGCGAGAAGCTGCAGGAGCGGTTGGCCAAGCTGGTCGGCGGCGTGGCGCAGATCAAGATCGGCGCGGCCACCGAGACCGAGATGAAGGAGAAGAAGGCGCGCGTCGAGGACGCTCTGCACGCGACCAAGGCGGCCGTGGAAGAGGGGATCGTCCCCGGCGGCGGCGTGGCGCTCCTGCGGGCGATGGACGACGTCGAGAAGCTCCTGAAGGAGAACAAGGGCGACGTGCGCACCGGCATCCAGATCGTCGTGCGCTCGCTCGAGGAGCCGACGCGGCAGATCATCCACAACACCGGCCTCGACGAGGCGGCGGTGATCGTGCGCGACATCCGCAAGAAGGGCGGGAACATCGGCTTCAACGCCCAGACCGGCGCGATGGAGGACCTGGTCGCGGCCGGCGTCATCGACCCGGCGAAGGTCACCAAGACGGCCCTGGTCAACGCCGGGTCGATCGCGGGGCTGATGCTCACCACCGAGGCGCTGGTCGCCGAGATCCCGGAGGAGAAGCCGGCGGCGCCGGCGATGCCGGGCGGCGGCGGCATGGGGGATATGTACTAGGACGAAAGACGGGGACCGGGGACCGGGAACCGGGAACCGAAGAAGCAAGGAAGAAGAAGGAAAGAACAGGGGCGGGGCCGCGAGGCCCCGCTTCTCTATTGTCTGGCCGCGCCCTCGCCGGGGAGCGACACAGGTGCCGGAGCCGCTTCGAGCTGTTTGAGCAGCTCGCGGCCGAGGGCGCGTACTCTCTCCCCGGGCTCGTCGTCGTTCATGACGTTGACGAGGACCAGGGCGGCGCAGCGGTTCGTGGGATCGACGTTGAGCGTCGACGTGTAGCCGCCGATGCCGCCGTTGTGGTTGAGCCAGCGCCACCCCTGTACCCAGTCGACGAGGTGCCAGCCGAGCGCCACGTGGTACCCCTCCTCGATCGTGAATACCGGCTTTTGCGTCAAGGCGGTCGCCGGGTCCGCGGGCGCGAACTGGGCGCGGGCGAACGCTGCGAGGTCCTCGGCGCTGCTGTAGACCCCGCCGGCTGCTGCCAGCGCTCCCATGTCCTGGTTCGGAAACACCTTCCCGTTCGCCTTGAGACCCGGCACGACCCGTTCGCGCACCTTGGCGAGGTCGGTCGACGAGGAATGCATGCCGAGCGGTTCGAAGATCCCGGCGTCGAGCATCGCCTCGTACGATTGCCCGGTGCGGAGGGTGAGGACCAGGCCGAGGAGGCTCATGCCGAGGTTCGAGTAGAGATAGCGGGTACCGGGCGTGCTGGCGAGCTCGAGGTCGTCGCGAAGGTAGCTTTCGAAACGGCCTCGGTCGTAGTCCTTCCACGGCTCGTCGCTGTGACCGTGGATGAAGGCATGGACCATGAGACCCGGCGGTTGGTGATGGGCGATGCCCGACGTGTGGCTGGCGAGCTGCGCCAACGTCATCGCCGCGCCGTCCCGTCCCGAGGCGTGGAGCGGGAACGGGACCCGGCTGGCGACCGTGTCGTTCAGCCCGAGCGCACCCTTCACGACCTGCTGCGCGAAGAGCGTGGCCGTGAAGATCTTGGTCATCGACCCGATCTGGAAGACGGCGCGGCGGTTGTCGAGGAAGCGCAGCCCGGTCGCGGCCCGTTCGGCGCCGAGGAAGCGGGTCGCATCGCCGTGCACGAGCGCGATGGCGACCTGGGCGGTCGCCGGCGCGGCACGGAGGCACTTCTCGATCGCCGCCCGCTCGGCGGCGCTGGGTGCGGCCGGCGGCTCGCCACCGCCCGCGAGCGCCGCGAGAAGGAGTGATGCTGCACCCGCCAAGGAAATAGCAGTGAAAGGACGAAACGCTATCCTCATGATGAGCGATGCTCTCACGGTCACGATGCTCCAGTCCAGGCGGATCTTGAGAAGAGCGCGTGGAGTGCCGCGCGGCTCTCCGCGCTACCGGTCGTGAGCACCGTTCGGGCGGTCGGCGGCGGCGATGCGCTGCTGGTACGCCGCGGTGCGCTCGCGGACGGCGACCTCGTTGACCGTGAGGACGCGGCCCGCGGCCATCACCACCTGGCCGTCGATGACCACCGTGTCGACGTCGCTGGCTTTGGTCGCGTAGACCAGCAGCGAGTACGGGTCGTAGCTCGGGATCTGGTGCAGGTCGTCGGTGCGCACCAGGATGAGGTCGGCGCGCTTGCCCGGTTCGAGGGAGCCGATTTCCGCTTGCATCCCGAGTGCCTGTGCGCCCAGCCGAGTCGCCATCGCAAGGGCGGTGCGCGCGGGGAGTGCCGTCGGCTTGCCGGTCGTCACTTTCTGGAGCTTGGCGGCGGTGTCCATTTCCTCCCACAGCGACAGGTCGTTGTTCGAGGCGGCGCCGTCGGTGCCCAGGCCGACGGCGACCCCGGCCGCGAGCAGCGCCGTCACCGGAGCGACCCCGGCCGCCACCTTCATGTTCGACTGTGGGCAGTGCACGACCCCGACGTGGCGCTCGGCGAGCAGCGCGATCTCGGCGGGGCTCGGCCAGATCATGTGCGCCGCGATCACCCGGCCGTCGAGCAGGCCGAGTCCCGCCACGTGTTCCACCGGGCCTTTCCCGTACTTCTGCCTGATGGTGTCGATCTCACTCTGCGCCTCGGCGAGGTGGATGAGCAGCGGTGCGCCGTGGCGGACGGCGAGCGCATGCGCCTGCTTGAGGTGCTCGGGCGACACGGTGTAGGTGGCGTGCGGTGCCACCGCCGCAGTGATGAGCTGGTGTCCGTGCCAGCGCGCCAGGAACCGCTCGGTGTACGCGATCGCCGCTTCCCAGCTCTTGTGGTCGGGCGCGGGAAAGTCGATCAGCGTCTCGCCGACGATCGCGCGCATGCCGGCGCGGGCGGCCTCCTCGGCGATCGCATCCTCGTGGTAGTACATGTCGACGAACGTGGTGACGCCGCCGCGCAGCAGCTCCAGGCAGGCCAGGCGCGTCCCCCAGCGCACGAACTCCTCGTCGACGAAGCGCGCCTCGAGGGGGAAGATATGCCCGTACAGGAACCCCTTCAGGTCGAGGTCGTCGGCCACGCCGCGGAACAGCGTCATCGGCACGTGGGTGTGGGCGTCGACCAGCCCCGGCATGACGATCCGGCCGGTGGCGTCGAGGCGGCGCGCACCCGGGAAGCGCGTCGCCAACTCGGCCGCCGTGCCCACCGCCTCGATGCGGCTGCCGCGGACGGCCACGGCGCCGCCCGGAATCACCGTGCCGGCCTCGTCCATCGCGATCACCAGACCGCCGTCGACGAGCCAGACGTCCGCCGCCGCCTTGACGGATGGGACGCCGCAGACGGTTGCGGCGAGAGCGACGAGAGCTGCGCGAACGGCGTGGCGTGGCATCGCTGCCTCCTCGGAATTGAGCTCAGCCGGAATCATACCCGGCGCGAGCGCTGCCCGGAGTACCGCGCCGCACCGCCGCGAGGGCGACGGCGGAGCCGAGACCGCCGGCCGCGACGCCGGCGACGGCGACCGAGCGGCGGCCGCCAATCCAGGTGTGCGACGCGACGAGCCGGGCGATGTCGGCCATCGTCGGGTGCGAACGGTCCCCGGTCGGACTCGCCACCGCGGGCCTCAGTGCGAGACGAGGCGCCGTCGCAGGCGCGAGCGCACGGCCACCACGCCGCCGGCGCTGCAGGTGGCGCTGCCGGAGCTCACGGTGAGCCGCCAGGCGAAGCTGCCGCTGGTGGCGTAGGAATGGCTGACGCTCTCGCCCGCGGCCGGCGACGTGCCGTCACCGAAGTCCCACTGGTAGCTCAGCGGATCCGGGCAGGCGGCGGCGACGGCGCTGCCGGCGAGGGTGACCTCCACGCCCGGTGGCGCGCTCGCCGGGACCGACGCCGAGCATCCGAGCGCGCAGCCCGGGGCGGTGTCGGCGACCCGGAAGATCGTCCCGCCGTCGTAATCGGCCAGGTACAGCTCACCGCCCTCGTCCTCGCCGAACGTCGAGATGGCGTATGGCGTCTGCAGCGCGACGGCGCTCGCCCACGACGCGCCGTCGCGCTGCAGCTTCCATAGCGTACCGGAGCAGTAGTCACCGAAGAGGTACGTCCCGAGCAGGCGGGGGAACAAGGCGCCGCGGTAGACGTACCCGCCGGTGACCGAGCACCCCTCGTCGTGGCTGTACTCGGCGATCGGCAGCACCAGGTCCGCCGTGCTGCAGGTGCTCGAGCCGTAGCAGTGTGTGCCTTCCAGCCGCCGCCAGCCGTAGTTCTCACCGCCGCCGGATGCCGCCGGTTGGCGGTCGATCTCCTCCCAGCGGTTCTGGCCGACGTCGGCGATCCACAGGTCGCCGGTCGCGCGGTCGAACGAGAACCGCCAGGGGTTGCGCAGGCCGAGCGCCCAGATCTCGGAGCGGTACCGCCGGCTGTCGCGAAGCGGGTTCGAGGCGGGGATCGCGTAGGGCTCCGCGCCGGAGTCGACGTCGATGCGCAGCAGCTTGCCGAGCAGCTCGGCAGGGTCCTGCGCGCGGTTGCCGGGGTCGCCGCCGGAGCCGCCGTCGCCCATGCCGATGTAGAGGAACCCGTCCGGTCCGAACTGGAGCTGGCCGCCGTTGTGGTTGGAGTAGGGCTGGGCGATATGCAGGATGACCTGCTCGCTGTCCGGGTCGGCGACGGTGGCGTCGCTGGCAATCCGGAAGCGTGAGATCACGGTGTCGCCACCAGTGTCCGTGTAGTTCACGTAGAAGCGGCCCGTGGCCGCGTAGGACGGAGGGAACGCCACCGAGAGCAGGCCCTGCTCGCCGCAGCAGGAGACCCGTCCGGAGATGTCGAGGAACGGATCGGGCAGCAGCGCGCCGCCTGCAAGGACGCGAATCACCCCGGACTGCTCGCACAGGAAGATCCGCCCGCTGCCGTCGCCGGCGTTGACGATGCAGGTCGGGTTGACGATGCCCCCGATCACCGTCTGGAGCGCCACGACCGGGGGGTCGGCGGCGGCCACGCGGGTCGAGAAGGCGAGGCCGAGCGTCTGCACGACGGCGAGGAGGGCGAGCGCTGCCGCGGCCGTCGCGGTCGGCCTGCCCGCCCCGATCGAGAGGGACCTTCGTTCCATGCCCAGTGCAAGGAGGGCAGAGCCTGCCGCTATTCCTGAGAGTCGTGACGGCCGTCGCCCGGCCGCCGTCAGCGGTTGCCGGCGACCTTGGCCTTGGCAACTTCCCAGGCCAGCCAGCCGCGCAGGGCGACGCCGTGGAGCAACCCGTTGCGTGCAGTGTCGCGGTCGAGGCTCCAGTGGACGATCGTCTTCGGCGGCGCCTCCACGTCAGCGGCGGCGCGCGGTACCAGCGTGATTGCGTCGGTCGGGCAGGCGGTCAGGCAGGCGCCGCAGCCGATGCAGCGCTCGCTCGTCCACCGCGGTAGCTGCCGTCGTGCTCGGCGATCGCGTCCATCGGGCAGCGCGGGGCGGCGCACTCGCCGCACGCCGTGCACGGCTCGGCGTCGACGCCGCGCACGACGCTGGCGTGCGGCGAGGAGGTGCGGCGCGCCGAACTCCTTGACGCCGCGCAGGAACCCGCAGCAGCAGGAGCAGCAGTTGCAGACGAAGATGGGTCGTACCTGCGTGTTGTAGGTGCAGTGCACGAGCCCTTCGCGCTCGAACGACTCGATCAGCGCGATCGCCTCGTCGCGGTTGATCGGCGCGGCCCCAGTCGGGAACGTCGTTCCACGCGTTTTCCTCGCGCGAGAACGACAGGCAGGTCTCCTGAGTGTGCGAGCACGGCTGGCCCTGCAGCGCCTTCTCCTTGCGGCAGATGCACTGGGCGATGCGGAACGACTGCGCCTGCGTCGAGCATCTTCCGCAGGTTCTCGTGCGGCAGCACCTCGGCCCGCGCGTCGACGCGCTGGTTGACGGGAATCACCCGCGCCAACGAGGGGCGCGACCCGCCCACCGTCTTCAGGAGCGTCGGGGCGTACTCCTCGAAGAGGTCGGCGAGCTCCTGGTCATCCGGTTGAGCTGGAACTCGTAGATGCCGACGACGAACGGGACGAACGCGTAGACGTGACGCCCGTCGAGCCAGAACGAGGCGATCTGCCCGCGGTCCGCCATGCCGTCGAGAGCGGCGCGCACCTCTGCGACCGGCCGCTTCAGCCGCCGCGCGATCGCTCCCGCCGTCTCGGGGAGCGGCTTGAGCTTGATCGCCAGTGCTGCGTCCTCGGGCGAGAATATGGTGTGCAGGATGCGAAGCTCGACGCCGTTCTCGGCGCGGGGAAAGCCCGCCGGCTGCGAGTCGAGCTTCCGTGCCAGACGCTCGAAGACGTCAACGGCCATGACACCCTCCCGAACGGCACCCCAAGCCGTATCCTGTTCACAAGATACACCCTGTGGCAAGGTTCACGACCGTGGCGTTGGAGTGATCGCGCGGCGCCCCGGCGATCAGCCCGACCTGCTCGACATCGGTGACTGCGGCTGGCGGCCCAACGGCAGCAGCACGCCCGCGGTCAGCCCCCAGGCGGCGCCGAACGCCACCCAGATTGCCACCTCGGCCAGCCCGGTCCAGCGGATCAGGGCCAGCTTGAGCACGCCGGCGGCGCACCCGGCGAGCGCGTAGCCGCACAGCGGCGGCATGCGCAGCCGCGTCCGCGATGCCAGCGCACGTCCGGCGTGCAGGGTCACGTGGCGGGCCAGGAGGCCGGTCGCCAGCATCACGGCGAGCTTGAGCAGGAGGGTCATCGGCTGGACGTCTCGAGCTGATCGAAGATCGCCGCGTTGAGCAGGAAGGCGATACGCGCCTCCTCGATCATCGCCTCGATCTCTTCGTCGGCGAGCGACAGCTCGTCGAGGCGGCGACGGAACTCGGCCTTGAACGCCTTGGGGTCGGGGATGTCGGGGAACTCGTAGAAGCTCAACCCGGACCCGTCGAGGCCCAGTTGTCTGGCGATCATGGCCTTGAGCATCTGGCCGCCCGAGAGGTCGCCCAGGTAGCGCACGTACGAGTGGGCCACCAGAGCGATCGGCCGGCTTTTCTCGATCTCCCGGAGGCGCTCCAGGTACGCCCCGGCTCCCGGCACGGGCTCGCGCCGCTCCCACCCCGGGCCGAGGAGAAACTCGAGGTCGGCCGCGAGGGCGGCCCGGCGCCACAGCTCCGGGAGGTGAAAGCTGCCGAGCCGCGGGTCGTCGCGGCGCCGGTCGAGACCCGCCTCGAGCTCGCGGTAGACGGGGTGCAGCGCGAGCAGGTGGGCGCCATGGGCGGCACGGGTGAGGGTGCCGCTGACGATGCGGGACACGAAGGCCGAGCGCTCGGCCTGGCGATGGACGTCGGCAGTTCGCTCTCTCAGTAATTCAGACAGAGTCACAAAATCCCCCCGAGGCGCACTCTACCACGGCGCGCCGCTGGGCCGGGACGGCCGCCGGCGCTACACTGGCGGCATGCCCAAGCCGCACGTCCAGATCCTGGTCTGCCTCAACGAACGGCCGCCCGGCAGCGGCAAGCCGAGCTGCTCGCCGCGAGGCGCAGAGGCGGTGCTCAGCCGCTTCAAGGAGCGGTTGCAGGAGCTCGGCTTCCAGGACCGCGTGATGGTGACGCGAACGGGGTGCCTCAAGCACTGCAGCCGTGGCATCACGGTGGCGATCTGGCCTTACAACCTGTGGTACGAGCACGTGCGGCCTGCGGACGTCGACGAGATCCTCGAGTGCAGCGTGCTCGGCGAGGGGCAGGAGGTCGAGCGGTTGCGCATGCGCGACATCCCCTGGGAGTAGCCGCGGGCCAACGAGACGAGTCCCATGGATCCCGCCAACCCCCTGGTATCGGTGATCGTGCCGACCTACAACTCGAGCCGGACGCTGCGCTCGGCGGTCGCGTCGGTTCTCCGCCAGGAGACCGGCGATCTCGAGCTGCTGGTGGTCGGTGACGGCTGCACCGACGACAGCGCCGAGGTGGTGGCGGCCGTCGCGGATGGCCGCGCCCGTTGGGTCGACCTGCCGGCCAACTCGGGCGGACCGAGCCGGCCGCGCAACGAGGGGCTGCGGCTGGCGCGCGGCCGGCTCATCGCCTACCTGGGCCACGACGACCTGTGGTTTCCGTGGCACCTCTCCGTCCTGGTCGCCGCCATCGCGGAGCGCGGCGCCGATCTCGTCTCCTCCCTCGGCATCTACCTCGAGCCGCGCGGCGCCTCGACGGCGTTCGGGTTCCCGCCGCACCGGCGCACACCGGCGCCGCTCAGCCCGTCGACCTGGTTGCATCGCAACGGGCTCGACCTGCGCTGGCCCGAGCAGTTGCAGTGGGGGCACGAGGTGTTCGTCGCCGATCGCCTGCTCGGCCAGGGGGCGCGCACCGTCCAGGTGAACGACGTCACGACGATCAAGTTCCCGGCGCCTTCGTGGCGCGGCTACGCGCCTGATGCTCCGGCGCCGCAGGCGGAAGCGCTTGCCGCGATCGCAGCCGATCCCCGCGGTTTCCGGGAGCGCCTGCTCCTCGAGCTGGCGGGCGAGGTCTCGGCCGCCCTCGTGCTCTCGGGCCGGAGCCGCCACCCGCTGGTCGCGCGCGCCGCGTTCGCGACGCTGGTCGCCTGGCTGCGGCCGTACCGGTGGCCGCTCGCCGGGTACCTGCGCCGGCGCCATCGCCGGAGCTCGGGCCTGCCGCCGACCTCCGTTTAGGAGCCTGTCGGGGAAATGGGGAGGGCCCACCCCGTCTTCCCGACAGGCTCCTAGAGAATGAAGGGAAACATGAACGGCTTGCCTGAGCTCCGCTGGCGGCCGGAGAGCGCACTCTCGATCCAGTCGGAGTAGAGGATGCCGCGGTGCCGGCTCCCGCGCGCCGGATACTCGTCGCTGCGTACCGCACGGATGCGCGCGAGGCGCGACTCCGCGCCGAGCGGGTCGGCCGGCCGCGAGGCCAGATCGGCGATGACGTGCGCGTCCTGGTACTTCACCTCGGGGGCGAGGTAGTTACAGCCGTCGGCCCCGACCACGAGCAGAAAGTGAGCCGCGTGATAGCCCGCGAACCGGAGCTGGCCTCGTGTGTAGCGCTCCGGGCAGGCGCCGACCCTGAACCCGTTCGACTCTGCCGCGGCAATCCTGCCGATCTCCTGGAGCACGCCGTCCTGGTCGTCCAGCTCGGGCGCGCCCTGCCCCCACTTGCTGCAGAGCGGGTGGAAGTAGAGCCAGTGAGCGCCGGCGTCGCGCGCCGAGGCGGCCAGCTCCGCGAGCCTGGCGACCCGGCTCGAGCTCGTCAGGGCGCTGACGCCGATGCGCAGGGAGCTGCCGTCGCGGTCGATGCGTTCGCGGAGCGCCGTGATGCGCCGCAGCGTCCCGGCGGCCGCGGCCATGCCGGTCGGCCCGCTCCAGTCGTAGAGGGAGAGCCTGATGGTGGAGGCGTGGGCCAGCAGCGCCTGCAGGACGTGCGGCTCATCCAGGCAGCCGCCGTTGGTCACCACGGCGATCTCGACGAAGCCACGGCGCCGCGCCAGCGCCAGCGTCTCGGGAAAGAGCGGCGCCATCGTCGGCTCGCCGCCGGTGAGCAGCAACCCGGGCGTCTGCCCCTCGAGGGTGCCGAGCAGCCAGTCGAGCGTCTCGCGGCTCAGCGTTCGTTGCACCGGCGCCGTCGTGCTCGGACACTCGGGGCAGGAGCGGGTGCAGGCGGTGGTGAGGTCGAGCTCGAGGCTGGTCGGCAAGATTCGCTCGCCGCGCAGGTACGCGGCCAGCTTGGCCGGCTCGGCGCCGACCTTGGCGGGACCGGCGACGTGCAGTGGGACGACCTCCGCTCCGCTGGCGGCAGTTCCACTCCCGGCGAGATCGGTTGTGCGCATCGAGTCGGGACTATAGCGCAGCGAGGTGCACGGCGCCCGGCGGTGCGACGCGAGCCGATCTCACGTCGCCCCGGCCTCACCGATCGCGTTCAGGCGGCGGTCGAGCTCGATCACCGCCATCGTCCGCGCGCGGGGCTCGAAGCAGTCGCGGCACGCGGTGGGAAAGCTGCGCCGAGCATGGGCGGAGCGCAGACCTCGGGCGACCTCGCCGGACCACGCGTCCGCCAGCCGCGAGCGGTGGTCGCCGACCACGAGCCGCGCCGCGTGATCGCGCGGGCACAACGAGAGGCGGCCGTCCCAGAGAACGGTGAGCCCGCACCAGAGCGCGAGACAGGGAAGCGGCCTGTCGGCGTAGCAGCGGACCCCGGCGACGCTCTCGGTGGGGCGGTAGGCGATCGAGGCCGACGACTGGTTGTTGAGCGGCTTGAACTCGATGGCGTCGACGTGCGGGCGAAAGACCTCCTTGACGCGGCGGATCTCCTCCGGCGAGTGGGGACGGAACAAGGTGTATTGCAGGTGGATGGTCGCGCTCGACCCGGAAGCGTCGCGAACGCGGCGGAACAGGCGCAGGTTGTCGAGGAACTCCTCGAAACGGCCGCCGATCCGCACCGCCTCGTAGGTCGCGGCGTCGTACCCTTCAGTGGAGAAGTGCACGTGCGTGAGGCCAGCCGCGAGCAGGCGCCGCATCAAGCCGGTGTCGCCGCGGAAGAGCAGGCCGTTGGTACTGAGAAACAAGTCGGTCGCCTTGGGCCGCGCGAGGCGGGCGAAGAGGTCGAGATCGGGATGCAGCAGCGGCTCGCCGACGGCGTGGAGCGCGATGGCGTGCAGCGAGTCGTCCGGAATCTGCGCCAGCACCGTCTCGAACGTCTCGCGGGCCATCAGCCCAAGCGCACGCGAGACCAGGCTGCGTCCGCACATCACGCAGGCGAGGTTGCAGCGGTTGGTCACCTCGAAAGCGACCCACCGCAACCGGGGCCGCCGGCGCGCGTGGCAGCGCGCCACCGTGTAAAGCGGATGGAGTGCCCGCAGGCCGCGCCACAGCAGCGGGCTGCGCCAGGCGGTGTCGATCACCTTGCTTCGCCAGTCCACCGGTAGCGCGTCTCCTCGCGTGCAGCTTACTCGAGTCGCCGAGCACGAGCCATGCGGGGGAAACTAAGAGCCTGTCCGCGAATAGGAGTGGGTCGCGCGCAGGGGGCTTGCGGATTGCAGGCAAGGAGCGAGGAGGAAGGCGATGCTCTTCCATCGGCGACGACGAGCGACGCAGCATGCGGCCGCAATCCCCCTGCGCCCTTCGGGTTACGAGCGGCGCGGGGCCATCTGCGGCGTTGCCGCTCCTCGGCGATGGAGGCACATCGCCTTCGTCGCGGCGCCTGGCACCTGGCCCCGCGGCGCTCGTAACGCGGCCCACCCCTATTCGCGGACAGGCTCTAAGGCGCCGGAGGTTGCGGCTTGCCTCGGCAGCCGCCAGCGACCGACTGCACCGGCCGCCGCCTGTCGGACGCGAGACGGCGCCTCGGGCGGAGCTCCGGGGACGCTGCTAGGATGCGCGCGTGAATCCGTCGACGGACCTCGCGGGGCGGCGCTGGCTGGTGCTGGGCAGCGCGACCTTCAGCTTCTTCGCCGTCGGGCTGGGGTTCTTCTCGGTGCCGCCGCTGCTGCCGACTCTGACGGCCGCATTCGGACTGAGCAACCTGGCCGCCGGCGTGCTGATGGGGGCGATCGCGGTGCCGGCGATCGTGCTCTCGGTGCCGCTCGGGGCAGCCGTCGACGGTTTCCCGCCGCGAGCGGGCGGCATCATTGGGCTGGCACTGATGGCGCTCGGCTGCGCGCTGTTCGCCGCAGCGCCGAGCTTCGTCGTGCTGCTGCTCGGGCGCCTGGTGTTCGGGGTCGGCGGTCTGGCCATCAACCTGCTCGAGGCGCGGCTGCTGGCGCGCGCGTTCGCGGGACGCGAGGCGGCGCTGGCGATGGGTGTGTTCCTGGCGGCGTACCCGGCGAGCATGATCGTCGGCTTCAGCACGCTGGTGCCGCTCGCGGAGCTCGTCGGTTGGCGCGGCGAGATGCTCCTTCTCGGCGGCCTCGCTCTGCTGGCAGCGCCGCTGCACCTCGCAGCCGTCCCTGCTGCGGCCGGCGGTGTCGCCACGCCGACTGGAGGCGCCCGCCTCAGGCTGGCAGCGACCGGGCCGCTGCTCGCGCTGGCCGCGTCGTGGTGCCTTTACTTCGCCGCGTTCACCCCGGTCGTCACCTTCGCACCGGCATGGGCGGGGAGCAGCGGCCTTCTCGTGGTTTCGATCGTCGCTTGGGTCTCGCTGCTTGCCGGCCCGCTCGCCGGCGGCCTGATCGACCGCACCGGGCGGGCTCCAGCCTGGGTCGCGGGCGGCCTGCTCGGCCTCGTGTCGACGCTTGCCGCGATGGCCACCGGCGCCCTCGCACCGGTGCCGGCGATGCTGCTGATCGGCGCGGTGGTCGCGGTGGTGCCGACGGCGGTGTACTCGCTGCCCGGGTTGCTGGTGCCGGCGGAGGTGGTGGGCACGGCGTTCGGGGTGATCACGTCGTTCTCCAACCTGGGCACGCTGGTCGGCCCGGCGTTCGCCGGTGCCCTGCGCGACCGCACGGCGTCCTGGCCGGCGCTCTGGGCGGCCTGTGCCGGCGTCGCCGTCATCGCCGCCGTGGCGGCGCTCGCGGCGCGGACGCGACGGGCCGAGTACCATGCCGGCGGCAGGGGCATGTGACGGCGCACACGAGCCGGCGCTGCCCCTGATCACGTGTGGCGGGGAGCGGGACATGCGGGCGAGGGCAGCGGCGATGGGCAGCGCAGCGGCGGTCGTGCTCCTGGCTGCGGCAGCGAGGTCGGGCCGGGCGGCCTACCTCGAGAACGTGCCACAGACGGTCCGCCAGCCCGACGGTGCTGTGCTCCACCTGCTGGCGACCGGCGATGAGCACCTGAGCTGGCTGCACGACAGCCTGGGGTTCGTGATCGTGCGCGACCCTGCCGACGGCCGACTGGTCTATGCGGTCGCCGACGGCCGGCGCCTGGTGCCGTCGCGCTTCGTCGTCGGCCGCGACGACCCGCGAGAGGCGGGCCTGGTGTCCGGTTTGCGGCCGGACCCGACCGCCGCGCTCGCCGCCGCCGCGGCTGCCGAGCGCGTGCGCGTGCGGTCGCTTGCCACGGCCGGGACGCCGACGTTCACGGCGATCAACAACGTCGTGATCTTCGTGCGATTCGCCGACGAGGCGGAGTTCACTCGCGACCGCCCGCTCTCCAGCTACGAGGCGAAGTTCAACGCCGATGACGCGGGCGCGGTGTCGATGCGCAACTACTTTCGCGATTCCTCCTACGGGCAACTGATGATCCGGACCACTTTCTACCCCACGCCTGCCGACGGCTTCGTCGCCTCGTTCCGCGACGGGCACCCGCGCTCGTACTACATGCCGTTCGACGCGACGACCGCTCCCGACGGCTACACCGGCGAGAGCGAGCGGCAGACCCGCGAGATGGGCCTGCTGGCAGCCGCGGTGGGTGCGGTCGCCGCGCAGGTCGATGCTGGGCTCGACGTCGACACCAACGGCGACGGTGACGTCGACAACATCTGCTTCATCGTCTCGGGCCAGCCGACCGCGTGGAGCACCCTGCTGTGGCCGCACCAGTGGTCGATGACCGGCCACGACGCGAGGATCAGCGGCAAGCGCGTCTCCTCGTTCAACCTGCAGCTCGAGAGCATGGTGCGGGTCGGGGTGCTCTGCCACGAGATGACGCACACCCTGGGCGCGCCGGACCTCTACCACTACTCCAGCGACGGGCTGACGCCGGTCGGTCGGTGGGACCTGATGGCAAGCACGACGGATCCGCCGCAGCAGATCGGCGCCTATCTCAAGTACCGGTTCCTGGGTTGGATCAAGGAGATTCCGGCGATCTCCGTCTCCGGCGCCTACGCACTCAGGCCACTGACGGCGCCGGAACAGAACTGCTTCAAGATCTCGTCGCCAAACGCGGCACGGGAGTTCTTCGTGGTCGAATACCGCCGGCAGGGCGAGCTCTTCGAGGGTGGAGTGCCCGGCACGGGCCTCGTCGTGTATCGCATCAACATGGTCATCAGCGGCAACGCCGCGGGCCCGCCGGACAACGTCTACATCTATCGCCCGGGCGGCGCGCCGGACGCGGACGGCGCCATCCGCAACGCCGCGATGAGCAGCGCCGGGGGCCGGACGGCAATTGACGGGACGACCGATCCGTTCGCGTTCCTCACCTTCGGCAGCTTCGGCGGCCTGTCCATCAGCGACGTCGGGGCGCCCGGGGACACGATCTCCTTCACCGTGAACCTCCAGCCCGCCTGCGAGCTCGGGGGGTTCGGCCTCATCGGGCCCGAGTCGCCGATCCACGGCGGACCGGTCGCCCTCGAGTGGCGTGCCAGCAGCGGTGCGACGGCATACGAGCTTCATTTCGGGGGCGAGCCGGAGCCGCCACTGCTGACGAGCACGGCGGTCCCGGCCGCGGCAGTCGATGTGGCGTCCGGTGACACCGAGTTCTGGAGGGTGATCGCGAGCAACTCGTGCGGACGGTTCGTCTCGGGGCCGGCGTGGCGTCTCGACGCGGACCCGGACGTGCCCAGACTGGTGCGGGGCATGCCGGTCAGCGAGCTCGCTCTCGAAACCGACGCGGCGTGGCTCTATTTCCAGACCGACGTGCCGGCCGGCGCCAGGGCGCTCACGTTCGTCACCGACGGCGGCAACGGGGACGCCGACGTGTACGTCCGTCGCGGGCTGTTCCCGACCGCCAGCCGGAGCGACTGCGCCTCGCGGGGCGCCGGCAATCGGGAGAGCTGCGTGATCGCGGAGCCCGCGCCAGGCCGCTGGTACGTGGCATTGCGGCCCTACGCCGCCTTCTCCGGAGTGACGCTGAGCGGCGGCTTCGTGCTGCCCCCGCGCCGGCGCCTGCACCGGTAGCCGCCAGAGCGAGTCTCAGGTGGGCGCCGCTGTCCCGAGACGCCGGCTATCATGCCGGCAATGGACAGCCCCGCGATTCCCTCATCGCTGCCCCCTCGCGATGGCGACGCGTCATCGCACGACACGGTTTGCCGCCGTGGCGAGCGGGAGTCCCAGCAGCGGCGCGACGTGACGGTGCCGGTGCTCCTCGCCGCCGCCCTGTGGGTCGGCGCCGCCGCCGCGACGCTCGCTCAGGAGACGGTGGAGGAGTCCGCGTTCTCCTGCGGCGCCGAGGTCGAGGTGACGTCACGGTACGTCTGGCGCGGCCTCGAGGCGAGCGACGGAACCGTAGCGGAGCCGCTGGTCTGGGTGTCGGCGGGCGATTTCACGCTGTCCGGCTGGGGCAACGTGCCGCTCACGGCCGGCGCCAACCGCGGCTCCTTCGACGAGGCCGACGCCACGCTCGCCTACAGCGCGACGTGGGGCAAGCTGAAGATCGAGCCGACGGTGTCGTGGTTCCACTACCGCAACCAGCCGGACGCCCCGGATACCGGCGAGCTGTCGTTCACTCTCGCCTACCCGTTGGGGCCGTTCGAGCTCTTTATCGAGCACGACCTCGACATCTCCGAGTACCCGGGCGCCTACTTCGACGGCCTGGGCGCTACCTGGACGGCGAGGAAGTCGAGCGGCGGGGTGACGCCGGCCGTGCAGGTCGCCGTGGGTGTCGGATCGGCGAAGTTCAACGAGGCGTACGTCGGCCTGGCGACCGCGGCGGTGAACTACGTCATGGCCGATTTCGGCGTCACCTACGAGACCGAGGGGGCGTTCTACGTTCGGGCGCACGTGTGCGCCCTGGCCACGGTCGCCGACTCCATCCGCAACTCGCTGCCACCCGGTGGCCTGGTTTTCGGCGGGGTCGTGCTGGGGTTGGGGCTGTGAGCGCGCCGCCGGCCTGTCCCGCGCGCGGCGGCCGGGGCGCCCCGCGCTATGCTCAAAAAAGGACTGCGTTGCTCGACAGCCGCAGGCGACGTGCTTGCGGTTGTAGCAGCGAAGGGTCTTAATGAGTCTGCGGCAGCGCACCCTCGTCGTCGTCGGGCTCGCCATCCTCGGTCTTCTGGTGGCGGTTTCGCTGATCGTCGGCACCCAGGTGCTCGGCCGTTTCTCGGAGATCGAGAAGGCGTCGATGAGCCGGGACGCCGATCGCGTGCGCCGTGGCCTCGCGGCGGAGCTCGACAACCTCAACGTCCTGGTGTCCGACTGGGCCGAGTGGGACGACGTCTATACCTTCATCGTGGACGCGAACCCCCAGTTCGTGCGCTCGAACCTCTCCGTCGAGACGTTCGGCCTGCTGCGCGCCTCCCTATTCGCTTTCGTCGATACTGGTGGCCGCGTGGTCTGGGGCAAGCGTTTGGGGGGCACGGGAGACGTCCTGCTCCCTCTGCCCGCGGAGCTCGGCGAGCACCTGGGCCCCGGCAACCCGCTGGTCGCGCGCACCGAGGCGGATCGGTCACTCCTGGGTGTGGTCATGCTGCCCGACGGTCCGATCGCGGTCGCGAGCCGGGCGATCCTCACCACCGGCGCCCGCGGCCCCAGCCGCGGCGCGGTCATCATCGGGCGCTCGCTCGACCGGGAGGCCTTCCAGCACCTCGGCGTGACGCTGAGCATGTCGGTCGAGGCGCAGGCGGTGGGTGATCGCTTGCCGGCCGATTTCAACGAGGCACTCGCCACGTTGTCGGCCGGGCAACCGGTGGCCGTGCGGGTTCTGAGCCCGTCAAAGGTGGCCGGCTATATCCTCGTCAAGGACATCTACGGCAAGCCGGCGCTGCTCGTGAGGGTCGACGAACCGCGCACCGTCTACCGGGAAGGCGTTGCGGTCGCACGCTTTCTCGTCGGGCTTCTCGCGGCGACAGTGCTGATCTTCGCGGTCCTGATGGTCGTGGGCCTCGAGCACGAGGTGCTCGCGCGTATCGCACGGCTCTCGGCCAATCTCAACGCGATCGCGGGGAGCGGCGATCCGTCGGGACGGGTTATCGTCGACGGCCGCGACGAGCTGTCGCGGCTGGCGAGAGACATCAACACGTCTCTCGCCGCCGTGGAGATGACCGGCGAGGCGCTGCGCGACTCCGAGGAGCGCTACCGGCGGCTGGTCGAGCTCTCCCCGGACGGCATCATCATCCACAGCGGCGGCAAGATCATCTTCGCCAACCGGGGGATGGCCGAGATCCTCGGCTACCCGAGCGGCGTGGCGCTCGTCGGCCGCGATCTCCTCGACCTCGTCCACGAGGACTATCGCGAGCTGGTGCGGGAGCGGGTCGGCCGCGTGCTGGACACCGGCTCGGAAGCGCCCCTGATCGAGGAGAAGCTCGTGCGGAGTGACGGCTCGCCCGTCGATGTGGAGGTGACCGCCATTCCCTTCGGCACCTCGGGGCGGCAGGCCGTTCAGGTCGTCGCCCGCGACATTTCCGCCCGCAAGCACCTCGAGGCGCAGGTCCGGCACGGACAGAAGCTCGAGGCGATCGGCCAGCTCGCCGGCGGCCTGGCGCACGACTTCAACAACCTGCTGCAGGCGATCCTCGGCGGCCTCGAGGTGCTCCGCGTCCGCGGCGCCAGCCACGAGCGGCACGACGAGGCGGTCGCCGAGCTCGAGTCGCACGTGCGGCGCGGCGCCGCGCTGGCGCGCCAGCTCCTGCTGTTCTCGCAACGGGAGGTCACCAAGCGCGAGCCGCTGGACCTCAATGCCGTGGTCGAGCACGCGAACCGGCTGTTGCACCGCGTGGTGCGCGAGAACATCACCATCAGGACCGAGCTGGCGCCGCAACCGTTGCTGATCACGGCCGACCGCGGCCAGATCGAGCAGGTGATCGTCAACCTGGCGATGAACGCCTCCGACGCCATGGCGGACGGCGGCGTGCTCACCGTGCGCTCCGGCCGCGGCGCCGGCGACACGGTGTGGCTGGAGGTCGCGGACAGCGGCACGGGGATCCCCGAGGAGATCCGGGCCAGGATCTTCGAGCCGTTCTTCACGACCAAGGAGCTCGGCAAGGGGACCGGCCTCGGTCTCGCCGTCGTCCACGGCATCGTCACCGGTCACGGCGGCACGATCGAGGTGAGCTCGAGCCCGGGCGCGGGGAGCTGCTTTCGGGTCAGCCTGCCCCAACCGGCGTCGCCGGCTGTGACTTCGGAGCCGTCGCGGCCGCCAGGTGAGGGCCGCCTCCCTGCCGGGCACGGCGAGCGGATCCTGGTCGTCGAGGACGAGCCGGCAGCGCGCGAGAGCTTGCTGGAAATGCTGGCACTGCTCGGTTACCGGGCGATCGGCGTGGACAGCGGGGAGGAGGCCGGACTGGTGCCGGCCGAGCCCGGCTTCGACATCCTGCTGACCGATCTGATGCTGCCGGGGGTGCACGGCGTCGAGCTCGCTTCCGGCCTCGTGGAGCGCTGGCCGGCGCTGAAGGTGATCGTCATGTCGGGCTACGCGGAGGACGAGGCGCTGCACCGGGACGTCGGGACAGGGAAGACGCGGTTCCTGCAGAAACCGTTCGGTCTCGCCAGCCTGGCGGGCGAGCTCCACAGCGCCCTCCACGACGCGTCCTGACTCGTGTCGGCCGCCGTGTGCGGCTAGAATCCCGCGAAGCACCGCAGGAGAGATCCGGGAAGACCAACGACCGGCGGTGAGCATCCAGGGGGACTCGAGGCGATGCCACATTTCGACATCATCGTCATGGGGTGCGGACCGGCAGGCGAGCGGGCGGCCATCCAGGCTGCGCGCGCCGGCAAGCAGGTGGCGGTCATCGAGCGCGCACATGTGGTCGGCGGCAACCGTGTCAACTGGGGGACGATCCCCTCGAAGACGCTGCGCGAAAGCGCGCTGTTCGTCCTCTCGCTGACGCGC
Source organism: uncultured Acidobacteriota bacterium (assembly GCA_963725705.1). GTDB lineage: Bacteria > Acidobacteriota > Thermoanaerobaculia > Thermoanaerobaculales > Thermoanaerobaculaceae > CAVRZJ01. Next base: position 523,608 of record CAVRZJ010000011.1, read on the forward strand.
AACAAGCTGCACGGGATCCGCACCGAGATCGCTGGCGAGATCACCGTCGCCGACTTCATGTATCGCGAACGCCTGGTCGTCCAGCGCGAGCTCGAGCTGATCAACGAGTCGCTCGACCGCTATCGCATCCACGTCTTCCAGGGACACGCACGGTTTGTCGACCCGCACCGCGTGGCGGTCGTCGGCGTCGACGGCCAGAAGCGGACGCTGCTGGACAGCGAGTTCATCCTGATCGCCACCGGCTCGTGCCCGCACCGCCCGGACGACGTGCCGTTCGACGAGGCGACGATCTTCGACTCCGAGACGATCCTCCGGCTGCCGCGGATGCCACGTTCGATGGTCGTGCTCGGCGCCGGCGTCATCGGCATCGAGTACGCGAGTATCTTCGCGGCCCTCGGGCTGCAGGTGACGCTGGTCGATACCCGCGATCGCCTGCTGCCGTACTGCGACCGCGAGATCGTCGGCATCCTCGAGCGCGAGATGGAGAAGCTCGGCGTCGTCATCCTGCACGACGACAGCTACGTCTCGATCACCGGCCTCGCGGATGAGCCGGCGCGGGTCTGCTGCCGCACCCAGCAGGGCAACGTTCTCGAGGCCGACGTGCTGCTGTACTGCGTCGGCCGCGACGGCAATACTGCCGATATCGGGCTCGAGCACATCGGCGTGAAACCCGGAAAGTACGGCCTCCTCGAGGTCAACGAGCAGTTTCAGACCGCGCACCCGCACATCTACGCCGTCGGCGACGTGATCGGCTACCCGGCACTGGCCAGCACGTCGATGGAGCAGGGGCGGCGCGCCGTGCGGCACGCCTTCAACATCCCCGGCCTGCCGATCGATACCGAGGTGCTGCCGTTCGCCGTCTACTCGATCCCCGAGGTGAGCTATCTCGGCGACACGGAGGAGGCGTTGCGCGAGCGCGGCGTCGGCTTCGTGTGCGGCCGCGGCCGCTACGACATGAACGCACGCGGCCAGATCATCGGCGACACCGGCGGGATGCTGAAGCTGCTGTTCGACGCGTCATCGTTGCGCCTGCTGGGCGCGCACGTGGTCGGGACCGCCGCCAGCGAGCTGCTGCACGTCGGCCAGGCGTTCCTGCGCGCGGAGGCGACCGCCTGGCAGATCGCCGAGACACCGTACAACTACCCGACGCTCTCGGACCTCTACCGCCACGCCGCCCTCAAGGCGCTCACCGAGCACCGCCATCGTACCGAGAAGTAGCCGGCGGCGCGGGCGCGGGTCGCTCACTCTGTGCCGTCGCCGCCGAGGAGAAATGGGGGTTCGGGGCGCGCGCCGCAGCCCCCGATACTCGAACCACGCCGAACGGTTACGTCGTGGCCGTAGCCGGAGCTGTGGTCCCGCGTCCCGCCTCGCTGTGGACGCCTTGGTCGAGATGGCGTCTCAGTCGATATCCCTCGTTCGGGGGATTGCATTTCCTCGCACGCGCACCAAACTAGATGTGCAAGGTGGGGGCTGGCCGCATGCCAGGGTGGTGCCGTCAGGGGCACCACCTTTTTCTTTGACCTCGGAGGGCTGCGCGGGGGCGCCGCGCGGAGGCGACCGGCTAGCGCCCGGCGGCGGCGCGGAGCTGCCCGAGGATCGCTTCCTCGCCCTGTGCCGCCAGCTCCCTGGTCCGCCGCCAGGCGGCGTCGGCGCGCACCAGCAGCGCCGCGGCGCGCGCTCCGTCGGTCAGACCGGGCATGTTGATGCAGACGTTCTGGTAGGCGCCGGCCGCGGCGGCCCGCGCCACCTGGGCGCCGACGCCCGCATCCGAGCGCGATGCCTGCAGACCGATCTGGCCGACCTCGAGGCACATCTCGACCACCTCAGGGCACGCCTCGAGCACGCCGAGCGGCACCTCGATGGCGGCCACTGTGGCGTCGGCGAGCGCAGCCTCGCGGAGCGCCTGCTCGTTCTCGGTGCCCTTGGGCAGCCGCATCGCCGCGAGTAGCCGGTCGAACGCCGCAGTGTCGGCATCGACCGCGCCGAGCATGTGGTCCTTGATCGCCTGGCCGCGGACGGCGATCTCCTGCAGGCGGTCCTGCACCGCCTCGAACCCCTTCTTGGCGTGCGAGAGGTTGGCGACCATGGCGGCCAGCGCCGCTCCCAGCGCGCCGGCGAGCGCCGCGACCGAGCCGCCCCCCGGCGCGGGCGAGTCACTCGACAGCTCGTCGGCGAAGTCCCGCAGGCTCATCGCGGCGAGCGGCGCATCTCCGCCGATGCGGTTCTCGATGACCCGCTCGGCGGGATCGAACGGCTTCACCTCGTTGAGACCAAGGGTGCGGATCGCGGTGTGCAGCAGCGCCTTCGCGGGAACGCCGACGGAGCGCCCCATGCGGGCGAGGTAGTGGCGGCCCGCCTCGAGCAGCGCGGATCTGGGCACCAGGCCGACCAGCTCCGATCCGGTCGCCCGCAGCCCGCGCTCGCGAGCGCGCTCGTCGCAAGTGTCGAACGCGACGTGGAGCGGCGTGATGTCGAGGTCGGTGAGGTTGAGCGAGATCTGGGCGCACCCGAACTCCGGGATGGTCCATCCGACCGCCTTCACCGACTTGAGGATCCCCGGATCGTAGAGCGGCTTGCCGTCGGCGCCGAGGACCGGGTCGCCGTCGGCGTCGCGCCGCATCCGCCCCTTCTCGCGCACGTCGAGGGCGACGCGGTTGGCCAGCCGCTTGTCCATGGTATTGAGGTTGACGTTATAGGCGACCAGGAACTTGCGGGCGCCGATGATGATCGCCCCGGAGCGCGGTACGAGGCGCGCCGGGCCGAAGTCGGGCCGCCACTGCGGGTCGTGGAGCTTGTCCGCGAGCCCTTCGTACTCGCCGGTGCGGATGTCCGCGAGGTTGCGGCGCTGGGGTGCAGTCGCGGCGAACTCGTAAAGGTAGACGGGGATCGCCAGCTCGCGCCCGACGCGCTCGCCGAGGCGGCTGGCGAGCGCCACACAGTCCGCCATGGTCACGCCGGCGACCGGGACGAACGGCACGACGTCCACCGCACCGATGCGCGGGTGAGCGCCCTTGTGGGCGGTCATGTCGATCAGCGGGAGGGTCGTCGCGATCAGCCGGAACGCGCCCTCGAGCACTGCCTCGGCCTCGCCGACGAACGTGATCACCGTGCGGTTGGTCTCGGCGCCCGGGTCGACGTTGAGCACCGTCACGCCGTTCGCGCCTGCCGCGGCGGCGGCCGCCGCCTCGTACACCTTGGGGTTTCGTCCATCTGAGATGTTGGGTACGCACTCGACCAGCGGCATCGCGGCCTCCGACAGACCCGTAGCCTAGCGCACGCCGGCACTCCTGTGAACTGCGGGGCGCCGGGGACCGTCAGACGCGGAAAGCGTAGACGTTGAGCTGCAGGTCCATGCCGTGCGACAGCGGCCGCTCGAGGAACGGGTGTGCCGACACCTGCGCCGGGGTGATGTGGTAGCGGAAGCCGGCGCCGCGGAGAACGGCGAGCAGCGTGTCGAGCGTCTGCGACTGCTCGGCGCGCGAGTGATACTCGACGAACAGCGCCGCCACGGCCGAGAGCCGGTCGCGGCAGTCGAGGAGAATCTCGGTCTCCGCCCCCTCGACATCGAGCTTGAGAAGGTCCGCCCCGTCGGCGAGCAGGTCGCGCAGGCGTTCGGCTGGCACGTCGACGAAGCTGCCGGCGTCGTCGCCGCGCGCGACCCGGCCGGAGTGGGCGCCCTCGCGCCAGAAACGCAGAGTGGTTGCGGCGGTCCACACAGCAGCTTGCCGGACCTCGACATCGGTCAGGGCGAACGCCGCGACGTTGCTGCGCAGGGCCGCGCAGATCGCCGGGTCGGGTTCGAACGCCACCACCCGGGCGCGCGGGAAACGCTGCTTGAGGAAGATCGTCGCGAGGCCGATGTTGGCGCCGCAGTCGAGAATGCGCGGGGCTTCGTCTGCCGCGGCAAAGTCGTAGACACGCCGGCGGAAGATCTCTTCGACGTCGACCAGGAAGCTGGCAGCGTCGACGATCGCAATCCGCCGACCGTGCAGCGTCGTCGTGGTCGCCGTGTAGCGCGGCAACCGGGCGAGCCGGTAGCGCTCGCGGAGCGGCAGGCCCGAGCTGTGGTCGCGAACCAGCTCGGCAAGTCGGGCGAGGCGGGAGAGAAGCGCCATCCCGTCGCCAATCTAGCGCACGATCCGCGGCGGCCGCCACCAGCCGGCCCGCCAACGCCCGGCCAGCGCGCGGACGCGGGCGGCTAGGTCGAGAGCCAGCGTGCCCCAGCCAAGGCCGCCGGCAAGGTGCCGTGTGACGGAGCGTCGGATCGCCGGCCAGGCGAGCACGACGCGGGGTGCGGCGAGCATCAGCCCTCGAGCGAAGGCGCGGGCGCCCCGCTGGTCAGCGGCCGCCGTTCGGGACGCGATCGCCGCCAGGTAGGCCACGGCCGTGGCGCGGGCGATCGCGAGGGTGGGAACGGCGCCTGCCGCGCGCACGGGGGCGAACGCCTCGGCCAGCTCGCGGCGCAGGGCAGCCGGGGTGCCGGCAGCGACGCCAATCATGTACGCGACGGCGGCCAGCGACGGGGCGGGCTCGGCGCCATGACGGCCCGGATCGCCGCCCGCGGGCCGGGCTGTCGCAATCAGCTCAGCGACGACTCGATCGATCGCGGGGACCCCCGGACCGCCAAGGATTCGCTCGGTTGCCCGCGCCGCGGCGGCCAGAGCGGCGGTCCGCGCCCCGGTGTCTGCGAGCAGCCGATCGGCGGCCGCCTCGAGCGCCGCGATGTTGGTCACGATGAGCGCGCCACCGGCCGACAGGGGATCGTCGCCGTTGCCCGGGTGCAGCCCCGCCTGCCACAGCACTACGGGGACCCCCACGAGAACGCTCTCCATCGCGGCGGTCGTCGTGTAGTTGATCAGGACGGTGACCGCGGCCGCGGCGAGCGCGGCCGGCAGGGGGACGTCCTCGAGGAAGACGAGGCTCTCCGGGCCGTCGCGGACTAGGCGGCGATAGAGCTCGAAGTGGTCGTACGACGGGTGGGGCTTGATCGCGAACGTCAGGTCGGGCCGGCGCGCCGCGAGGGCCGCGAGCTGCCTCCAGCACGCCCGGTGCACGGCGGGGCGCGCGATTGCTGCGAGCCCCTTCGTGGTCGTCGCGGTGAGCACGAGTACCAGCGGCCGGTCGGCCGGCACTCCGAGGGCCGCCCGCGCCCGCGCGACGATGCCGGTTTCCTGGGCCGCTCCCGCGGGCCGGTGGCGCTGCTCGTAGATGATGCTGCCGACGGTGCGGACGCGCTCCGGCGCGACGCCGGCCGCGATCAGCCCGTCGGTGTCCTCCGCGCCCCACACCAGCAGGCGATCGGCCTCGCCGGTGACGTCGCGGTAGATGCGGCGCGGCCGGAAACCGCCGTGGATCAGGGCGGCGGTGGGAACGCCGTGCCGGCGCGCGACGCGCACCAACACCCGCTCCACGGTGAAGGCGTCGTGCCCAAGAACGCACAGCGCCGGGCGTACCACCGCGAGCAGCTCGCCGAAAGCCGCGCCGATGCGGGCCGCCGACTGCAGCTCGGCGACGATGCGGGCGAGCTGGAAGCGCAGATAGGGGCTGGCGAGCATGTCGGCCGGGTCGCCGCGCGATTGCGAGCCGGCGACCGCCTCCTCGAGCCGGGCCAGGCCGCGCACCGTCGCGGCGCCCAGCCACGGGCGGTCGAGCGACCCTCCGGCAGCCAGCTCCCACGGCGTCAGGCGGAGCACCCGCCATCCCGGCCGACCGGCGATCGCCTGCTCCAGCGCCGCCGTCTCGGCGGCCCGCAGGCTGCCGTCGAGGAGCAGCATCGTCCGCTCGGCCGACGCCGCGACCACCGGCGCAGTCGCGGCCGGCGGCCCGCCCTCGGCAGCGGCTCCTCGCCGTCCCTCGACGTCGAGAGGTCGCCGCGAGCACGCCGGCACGACCTCGATGCCGGCGCGCTCGGCCTCCCCGCGCAGGACGCCCTGCGACAGCGAGGCTGCCGCCCGGGTGCCGGGCGCCGGCTGGGTACGGCAGATAGCGGTCGGCGGCACGAAGAAGATGTGCGCCCTCCGGATCCGTCGGTCGGCGAGCAGTCGGCGATAGACGGTTGCGGCGTCGAGGCACAGCTCGATCGGCAACCGCAGGTCGCCGCGCGCGGCGTCGAGCAGCGGCGCGCCGTCGCCAGCGATGGCGGTGTCGGCGCCGCCCCACCAGCGCCCGGCGACGCCGTCGGCGATCTCCCAGTTGCGGAGCAGCTCGTCGCCGGTTATGCAGTCGTGCTCGTCGACGAACGCTACGCCGCGGCGCTCGAGCTCCCACGCGGTGGTCATGTCCCCGGTGATCAGCCGCGCACCGGGGCCGAGCCGCCGCTGCAAGCGGAGCGCGGCCGGTATCTGCGCCGTGTCGCAGAGAAAGATCGCGTCGCTCACGAGGTCCGCCGCACGCTGAGCAGCGGCCGCAACAGCCCGGTGCGGTGCTGGAAGAAGGCGATCAGCGGCGCGATCAGCGCGAGGAAGACGAGCCCGGCAAGGGCGGCGGCGCCGAAGTCGCGCCACGGCGACGACGTGTCCGCCGGCACGAGGTGCACGGCGAGCGCCGCCCCCCCCCACGTCCACGCCAGCGCGACCGCGCACTGGCCGACCAGCGCCAGCGCCGCGCGCAGCGAGCCGGCCATCGCGAGCGCCACCACCAGCACCGAGGCCGCCGAGAAGGCGTACGCGACCGCGGTCGCCGCGGCGACGCCGACGATGCCGAGGCCGCGCCCGAGCGCGAGCCAGCAGCCGCTGGCCAGCACGGCGGTGGACGCGGCGGCCAGGACGATGGCGGGGGTCTGGCGATCGACCGTGATGAGGAACTGCCCCGGCATGTGGTTGAGCGAAAGGGCGAACGTCCCCATCAGCAGTATCTGCGCCGCCGCGATGCCGGGGACGAACTGCGGCAGCACGTGGCGGACGAGCGGCGGCAGCAGCAGGTAGGCGCCGCCGACTGCCAGCGGCAGGACGACGAATGCCATCGCTTGCACCGGCACGACGATCAGCTCGCGCAGCGCCGCGCGGCTGCCGGTCTGGCCGTAGCGCTCCTGGAAGCTGGGGAACGTCACGATCGACACAGCGTTGGGGATGCTGTAGACGAACGTGTTGACCGAGACGCCGATGCTGTAGAGACCGAGCGCGGCGGGGCCGAGGCGGCCGAGCAGCATCACCTGGTCGAGCGAGCGGAGCAGCGTCATCACCACCCCGCCGACCTGCATCGGCACCCCAACCGCGAGCAGTCGGCGCAGCGTCGGCCAGTGCCAGCGGAGATGGAATCTCGTGGTGTCACGGTCGCGTACGACCAGCCGCCAGTACGCCAGGTGGACAAGATTCGCCAGCACGTACGCCGCCAGGAAGCCGGGGAACCCCCAAAGGTAGGTCAGCGGCAACTGCAGTGCGGCGTTGGCGAGTGCGACCAGCAGCAGGGTCCGGCTGAGCAGCTCGAAGCGCTTGTGGCTGCGGAACATCACCGTGTAGCAGACGAGCACCTGGGTGATCGGGAAGAGAGCGCCAACGAGGACCAGGCCGAGCCGGTGATCCCCCGAGCGCAGCCCCGGTAGCAGCCAGGCGGCCACCACCACGCCGGCCCCGAGCAGCGCCGAGAGCGAGAGCCAAGCGGTAAACATGACGTCGCGCAGCAGCGCTGCGGTGTCCTCCTCGCCCTTGCCGCGGCGGTAGGCGATCTCCTTCTGGGCAGCGTCCGTGATGCGCAACTGGGCAAGGCCGAGGTAGGTGGTGAGCAGCATCAGCGACGCCCACACGCCGACGTTGACCGGCCCGAGCCATCGCTTGGTGACGATCGCCAGCAGCAGCGTGATCACCTGGACCACGTAGGTCGCCGCCGTGTAGCGCACGGCGTGGCGGAGCACGGGGAGCAGGCCCGAGTCAGCCATCGCGCCGGGCGGTGATCGCCAGGGAGCAGGTGAGCGGGCCGGCCACCGCTGTCTCACCGCGGGTCTCGTCGACCTCGCCGGCGGACAGCGCGAGGCGACAGAAATACGCAGGCGGCACCGCCCGGTGAGTGACCATGCCGACCAGCGCCGCCACCCCTTGGTCGACCTCGACGCGGACGACGCGATGCCGGTCGCCGAGCTCCACCCAGCCGTCGGTCATGCCGATCGCGTGACTCGCCGAGACGAGAAACGACACGGCGGCTCCGTGGTCGACGGCGCGCCCGTGCAAGGGGAACGTCTCGGCGCCAGTGCCGCCGTTGCAGGTACGGTAGAACAGCGCATCGGCTGCGAACGCCGACGGCATCAGGGTGACGTGCCCGAGGCGCAGCGAGCCGACCGGGATCCTCTCCCACGCCAGCCGGTAGCGGATGCCGAGGCGCGGCTCGTCGATGCCGACCTCGAGCACCTTCTCCACGGGACCGAGCGGCGTGGCGACCGCGCCGGTGACCACGACACGCGCGCCGTCGTTGGACAGTGCAACCGCCGGTTCGACGGCATCGAGGTCGGTCACCTTCGGCCGCCCCGGCGCCTCGAGCACCAGGTGGCCGGTGTAGAAGTCGGCGCTCCACGCGATGTCATCGAAGAAGCCGTGGGGGAGCGTGCCGCACAGTGCGGCGTCGGCGATCTCCGGAAAGGCCAGCGCCTCGACGGCGAGCCCGCGCCGGCAGCTCAACCGGGCCCGCACCGCCGGCGTCTCGACGACCAGCGTCGGGCCTTCGCGCCGCATGCGGACCGCCGGCGGGAGCGCCGCTGACCGCCTCCGGCTGGCCATGACCGCGGCCGCGGGCCGGCACAGCCGGGCCTCGACGGCCGCCAGGCGCTCGCGGTACGCGCGCCAGCGGCGCTCGGTGATGTGGGTGCGGAAGTCGCTGCCCCACAGGTAGCACAGCTCCTTCCAGTCGCCCTCGGGGGCGTGCGGGTCGGCCTGCAGGGCGGTGGCGATTCGCCAGCACGCGGTGTTGATGCCGACGTCGTCGCGGCCGGTCACCGCCCAGCGGGTGACGTTGTACTTGCCCTGCTTCTTCACCGGCACGGGCTGCTCGGGCGACTCGAGACGGATCCGGTTGCCCGCCCCGGCAGCGCCGGCGAGCTCGAGCACCTGCGAGGGGAGCGCGAGGCGGACCCGTGCGTCGGCCTGCAGCCTCGCGGCGAGCTCCGCGATGCGCCGCCACTCGCCGCTTGAGTGGATCGCCGCTTCCGTGTCGTAGCGACCCGGCCGGAAGTCGAACACCTCGGCGTCGTTGCCGTACAGCGGAAACACGCGCGGCGTCGTGCCGACATGGCTCAGCAGGTACTCGAGGTAGGCATCGAGCTCGACCTCGCCCTGGGCGTAGCGCTGCAGCTTCTGGAACGCGAGCGACTTGTTCCAGATCACCGGGATCCCTTCGCTGCCGACGCCGCAGGCGACCTGCGGCAGGTAGCGCCACTCCGCCGGCCACTCGGGGTGGGCGCGCGCCGGGTTGTCCCACTCGCTGACGATCGCGCGGAAGCCGGCGTCGAGGAAGTGGCGGACCAGACCGCATGAGAACGCCTGCTCGTTGACCAGTGCGAGCGCCGGGCGGACGCCGAGCAGCCGCTCGTACACCTGGTTGCCGGCGCGCAGATTGGCGGCGTTGACGGCGGCCGGCACTAGCGGCCCGATCACCTGCGCGTAGCCGGCGGCGACCAGCTCGCAACGCCCGGCCGCGATCTGGTCGCGCAGTGCCGCGATCCATTCCGGATCGAGCGCGGCAATCGTCTCGAGCGTGTACCCGGTCGCGTCGAGCCCGACCGGCACGCCCTGCTCGGCGGCGAGACGCAGCAGCGGCCAGTAGCAGCAGCGGATCACGTCGGCGCGCTGCTCCTCCTCGATCGACGAGTAGCCGAGGTTGAGGTGGAACACGGTGTAGAGGAGCAACCGCTCGCGGGTCGGCTCGCTCATCGCCCGCCTCCGTCCGCGGCCGCGGGCGGGGCGACGTCGAAGGCGATCACGCGCCTCGCCGCCTCGATGCGGCGCCACGCCTCCGGCTCGTCGGCCGCCACCGCGATCACCCAGCAGCAGCGCTTGGCGTTGTCGATGTACGGCTCGATGGTGTCACCTGGCTTGCGAGTGACGATCACCTCGGCGATGCCGGGCAGCCGCAACGCCTCCTCGACGCCGGTGATCGCCCGCAGCTCTCCCGGCGGTGGGAAGATCCCGGCGCAGATCGACGTGCGGTTCCACCGCGCGGTGAGCAGGCCCTCGTCGAGCGGTTCTCCGCGTGCCAGCTTCATGACCGCGCGGATCGGGTCCTTGCCGGTCGACAGCGGCGTCGTGTACTGCGAGTGGAAGCCGCCGGAGAGTCGCGCCGGCATCTCGAGGATCATCGGCCCGCGCTCGGTCCAGATCATGTCCGCCTTGGCCGGGCCGAAGTCGATCCCGAGCGAATTGGCGGCGGCGTCGACGACGTCGTAGATCCGCCGCTGCCGCTCATCGTCGTCGTGCGAGGGATCGACGTGGGCAATCTCGATAGCGTACGGCGCGAAGCCGAAATGGCGGTCGGCGAGGCTGACGTGGTGGTGGGTGCCGCGCCAGACGATCGTCTCGGCGCTGTACTCGCGGCCGGCGACACGCTGCTCGACCAGCCCGGTGCCACTGCGCGAGGCGGCGCAGGCCGCCGCGAACGCCGCCGGCAGCTCGGCCTCCGTCCGGATCATCCGGCTGCCGCGCGACGCCGCGCTGTCGACCGCCTTGACCATCGCCGGCAGCCCGACGTGGGCGAGGACGCGGCACGCCTCGGCGAGGCTCGCCACCTCCTCGCTCCATGGCGTCGGGATGCCGTCGCGCAGCCAGCGCCGCTTCATCTCGCCCTTGTGGTTCGAGCGCTCGGCTACCGCGACCGGGATGCCGGGCAGCCCGGCCGCGGCGCACACGGCGGCGACGGTGACGGCGACGTCGGCGCCGGCGAACGCGCCGCGCAGGTTGAACCGCTCGCCGTTCTCGAGCGCCCAGTGGACGTGCCCCTCAACGTCCTTCACGTCGATGACGAGACGCTCGTCAGCGAGCGCGAAGCCGGCCGCCAGCGGGTTGCGGTCGCTGGCGATCACCGTGCAGCCCAGGTCGCGCGCCGTCTTGAGTGCAGGGATCTGCATGATGCCGGCGCTCACGACCAGCAGGGCGGGGCGGCGGTCAGCGGGCATGTGACTCTCTCACCTCCGCGCGCGCTTGATGTGGGCGGACGCCCGGGTGTCGCCGATGCCGAGCGTCTTGGCGAGCGAGTCCATCGCCCGCTTGACGTGCGGCGGCACCGTGCCCTCGCCGTTGCCGCTGCCGAAACGCACCGCGCCGAGCTGCACCAGCCCGGCGGCGAGAAGTATCCGATCGAGCGTTGCCGGCTCGAAGAGGTGGACGTGCTCCCACGGCAGCAGGTAGCGCCACTCCGCACCGAACGCCGCGGCGATCTCGCCGTAGACGGGCGTCTCGAGCAGCACGAGCCCGCCGTCGCGCGTGACCCTGGCGAGGTCGGCTGCGAACGCCACCGGATCGGGCACGTGCTCGATGACGTGCCAGGCCGCCACGACGTCGAACGTCTGCCGCACCTGGGCCAGCTCGAGCTGCTCGACCTCGAGCCCGTCCGCCCGGGCCAGCGCGACGCACTCCTCGCTGACGTCGATGCCGACGGTCCGCTCGGCGCCGAGCTCGGCGGCGAGGCGGAGGAAGTCGCCGGTAGCGCAACCGACGTCGAGCACACGGACCCCGGCGAGAAACTCGCGGCCGAGGCCGAGATCGTCGAACGTCTTGAGCTTGTCGCGGCGGAAAGACTCGCGGCCGGCCGGCGTCAGGTAGACCGAGGTCGCGGTCTTGTGCGTCACGTAGCGGGCGTAGAACCGCTCCAGCTCGCCGGGCGTGGGGTATGGGTGCTGGCGGACGGTGCCACAGCCGGCGCAGCGAACCCAGGCCACGTCCTGCTTGCGCTGGGCGGTTGTAGCCTCGGCGCTGCCGCAGACTCGACACGGCGAGTGCGGGCCGCGCGCCGGCGCACCGGCGGGGTCGGGCACGGCTACGGTTCCTCGCGCTCGTCGCCCCCGGGCGCGCGCCCGGCCCCGGCGATCGTCTCGTAGACGGCGCGTGTTCCCTCCGGCCACGAGTGCCCCTCGATGTTGTAGCCGTCGTCGCAGAAGATGACGTTGCCGGTGAGATGGCGCTGCGGCAGGCAGAGGGCGATCGCCGACTCGACGATCCCCGCGACGGTCGCAAAGCGTTTGGTCGGGGTGTGCGCGAGGATGGCGGCGGCGCGCAGGCTCGGGCGGCCGTCGGCGTCGCGCAGCAGGGCGCGGTTGAGGTCGGTCTCGACGGTGCCCGGCGCGAGGCCGTTGACCCGCACGCCGTAGCGCGCGAGCTGCGCCGCGGCGCTGCGGATCAGCCCCTCCAGGCCGTGCTTCGAGGCGACGTAGGCGTGCGAGCCGTAGAGCGAGAGGCGCGAAGCGTTGGAGCACAGATGGATGAGGTGGCCGTGTCGCTGGCGGACGAACAGCTCGGCCATCATTGCGGTGATGTTGAAGGCGCCGGTCAGGTTGACGGCGAGGACGCGGTCCCAATCGGCGCGTAGCGCGGCGAGCGGCTCGATGCCGAGCTCCATCGGGCGGTGGTGTGCGCCGGTGAAGTTGATCGCCACGTCGATCGTCTCGGCCGGCCGCGCGAGCTCGCGGGCGAGCGCCGCGAGGTCGTCGGCGCTGGTGACGTCCGCGTGCAGGAACGGTACACCGAGCACAGCTTCGGTGAGGTCGACGGCGACGCACGACGCGCCCTGGTCGCCGGCAGCCTGGACGAAGGCCCGGCCGAGCGTGCCGGAGGCTCCGAACACGACGATTCGCTGGCCCTCGAGCACTTTGATCATGTCATCCACCCGCAGAACGACCGCGCACTATCGTAGAACATCGCGTGGCGGATCGCGTCGATTGCCTCGTCGTCGGGTGCGATGCGGCGCTCGACGTCGTGAGCTTGCCGCGTTTCGAGCAACAGCGCGTCCATCGGGCGCCAGGCGGGCCTGCTCAAGCCGGGTGCTCCGCGCGCCGCGCCAGGACGGACACCTCGCGACCGACGCCGAGCCTGGCCTGGGCGCGGTACAGGTCGCGGCGCAGCTCGTTCTTGCCGGCCGCCTTGAGCGCGAGCTCGAACGCCATGCGCCGCTTGTGGACGGCCCGCCCGAGCGCATCGTCGCCGACGTAGCGGTCACCCATCAGCAGGAACTGGTCGATGGGGAAGCTGGTGCTCACGTCGACGACCGCGAAGCCGGCGCGCGCCACCAGCGCCGCCAGCGAGTCCGGCGTGAAGTAGTTGAGGTGGTGGGGCGGGGCGATCCACCACGCCTGCAGCCGGCCGTCGTGGATCGCCGCGTGCTGAAACGGGTTCTCGTCGTTCGGCGCCACCACCAGCAGCGCGCCGCCCGGCCGCAGCAGCTCGCGCATCAGCCGCAGCATCGCCGCCGGATCCGGCAGGTGCTCGAGGACCGCCGCAGCGTGGATCGCGTCGAAGCGGCCGAGCGCCGGCGCGCTGCGCTCGTCGAGGAAATCCTCGACCACGCTCAGCCCCTGGCGCCGCGAGTGCGCCGCCGCCTGCGCCGATGGCTCGATGCCGACGGCATCCCATCCGCGCGAACGCGCCCGTTCGAGCATCAGCCCGGGCCCGCTGCCGACGTCGAGGAGCCGCTGCGGGCCGGCGCCGATCACACTCTCGAGGTCGTCGATACGGTCGTCGTGAACCAGGTTCCACCAGGTGCGATCCTCGATGGTGCGCTCGATGTAGAGCGGCTTCTCGGCGGCGTAGTAGTCGTAACGGTAGGTGCGCTCGAGCTCGGCCGGGCTCGGCAGCGGCGTCGCGTGGACGAATCCGCACGCCTCGCAGCGCACGATCGCAAACGAACCGCTCTCGCGGATCACCTCGCCGTGATGAGCTGCGACGGAGCTGTCGACGCGTTGCACCCGACAAGCTTATCAGGTCGGAGGTGCTCCGCGTCCTGCAATCCGATGAGCCGTAAGGGCCTAGGCGGAAAAGGCCGCGGCAATTGCGGCGGCGATGCGGGCGGCGCCGCGGCCGTCGACCAGCGCGCGGGCGCGCGCGCTCATTGCGGCACGTTGCGCTCCGTCGGCGAGCAGCGAGGCGACGGACGCGGCGATCGCCTCGTCGGCGACGCGCGTGTGCACGCCGAGGCTGACGGCGATGCCGGCGTCGGCGAAGGCGCCCGCCGACTCCGCGTGGTCGTCGGTGAGCGACAGCAGCACCGCCGGGACGCCGCAGGCGGCCAGCTCGTAGGCGGTGACGCCGAGCGCGGCGAGAGCGACCGTGGCGCCGCCCATCAGCGCCGCCATGTCGGCCGTGTCGCGGTGCACCCTCACCGGGTGGCGGCTGCCGACCGCGGCGTGCGCCACCTCCTCCTCGTCGCGGTAGCCGCCGCCGAGCGCCACCACAACGTCGAGGTCGCCGGGAACGCGGTCAAGCGCGGCGAGCGACCGCAACGTCAGCCGGGCGGGGTCGCTGCCTCCCATCGCGACGAGCACGGTCGTGCGCGTCGGGACGACCGCCGGTGGGCGGCCGGCGAACTCGCGGCGCAGCGGGACCCACTCCCAACCGACCCGCAGCGTCCCGGTGAAGCCGGTCCAGTCGAGCGTGCGTACCTGCGGTACCGGCGGGAAGAAGGCGAGGTCGGCAGCGAGCCGGCGCTCGCCGATGTCGTCGATCACCGCGGTGAGCGTGCCGTCGCTTCGCCAACGCGCGACCGTCTCGCGGCCGAGGGCGGTGCGCACGTCGAGGACGAGCGCGTCTGGGTGGCCGCGCGCGATCACGGAGTCGAGCCAGAGCTCCTCACCGTCGTCTGCCAGCCGCTCGATCGGAAAGCCAGCGCGCGCCACGGCGGCGACGCCCGGCTCGCCGGTGGCGATCGCGAAGGTGACACCCCAGCCGTGTCCGTCGCGCAGCGCCTCGGCGATCGCCAGGCAGCGCGACACGTGGCCGAGGCCGACCCGCTCATCGCCGTCGCAGCGCAGCAGCGCGGCGCGGTTCGTCGCGCCGGCGCGCTTCTGGGCGACGTGCGCGTTGATCGCCGCCAGCGAGGGGTCGGCCCGGAGCAGCCGGGCGACGTCGCGCACGTCGGCGTCGCCGGCCGGGACGCCGAGCCGGCGGTACACCTCCTCGAGGAAGCGGCGGTCGGCGGGGGTGTCGACCGACAGGCGCGCACCGCCGTGGCGGCAGTCCGGCTCGGCGGGGATCATGACGACCGGCACGAAGTCGGGGTGCAGCTTGAGATAAGCGGTGACGTGTTCGCGCGCCGCCGGGTCACTGCCAGCGTGCGCCGCCAGCAGGCGCAAAGCCCGCGTAGTGACCGGGTCGAAACCCTCGTGGATCGACGGCACGCTCGGGTCGATGGTCGCGTAGTCGGCGCCGTGGGCGATCATCGTCTCGACGAGCCGATCGATGGTGGGCGGATCGATCAGCGGAGCGTCGCCGGTGACGCGCACGACGACGTCGGCGCCGAGCTGCTCGGCGGCCAGTACGTAGCGGGCGAGGACGTCGTCCTCCGGCCCGCGAATGCAAGGGACCCCCTCTTGGCGGGCGAAGGCGGCGATGGCGTCGTCGCCCGCGCCGGTGCTGGTGGCGACGGCGACGACGTCGACGGTGCGGCACCGGCGGAGGCGGTGCACGACGTGCCAGAGCACCGGCCGGCCTGCGAGCGGCAACAACACCTTCCCGGGCAGGCGGGACGAGCCCATGCGCGCCTGGATGACGGCGGCCACCCGCATCTCAGACGGTCCAGCGTTTGCGGGTGGCGATCAGCGGGCGCAGGCCATCGGAAGGGTCGGCGCGCCACTCGCGTTCGCCGAGCTCGCTGCCGGCCGGCTCCTTGGTCCCGCTGCCGTCGGCCGACAGACCCGCGGCGACCATGGCGATAACCGGCCGGATCTGCTCGGGGAGCCAGCAGTGCCCGGTCGCGTACTCCTCGCCGGCGCCCTCGAGGTCGAGGTGAAACTCGATCATCGCTGCGCCCCACCGGTGCACGGCGCGATGGATGACGGCCGGGCTGACGGTGTGGTCCGACCAGCCGACGGCGCAGCCGCAGACGCGCCGCAGCGTCTCGATAGCCGCCAGGTTGCAGGTGTCGGGCTCGGCGGGGTACACGGAGACCGCGTGCAGCAGCGTAAGGTCGCGGCAGCCGGCGGCGCGTAGCAGCAGGACGGCCCGCTCCACCTCGGCGAGCGTGGCCATCCCGGTCGAGAGCACCACGGGCTTGCCGGTGGCGGCGCAGGCGGCGAGCAGGTCGCCCCACAGCAGCTCGTATGAGGCGATCTTGAAGAAGTCGAGGTGCGGCAGCAGCTCCGGCACCGCATCGAGATAGAAAGGGGTGCAGGCGAGCTGTACGCCGCGCTCGTGGCAGTGCTCCGCGAGGTCCGGCAGGAACGCCACCGGCAGCTCCCACGCCTCGCGCTGGCGCAGCTTCTCGCTCCCCGCCAGGATCTCCGGAGCGAACAGCTCGCGGACGCGGAAGAGCTGGAACTTCACGGCGGTGCAGCCGATGTCGGCGGCGGCGTCGATGAAACGGAAGCAGCGGTCGAGGTCGCGGTTGTGGTTGCTCGATACCTCGGCGACGAAGGCGACGCTCATCGCCCGTACGCCCCCGTCACTTTCTGGAGCGCCGCGATCACGTCGTCGACATCGGCGTCGCTCATCGCCGGGAACATCGGCAGCGAAAGGATTTCCTCGGACGCCGCCTCGGCGGTACGGCACAGTCCCGGTCCTGTGCCGAGGCGGTTGCGGTAGAACGGGTGCAGGTGGACCGGGATGTAGTGGACGTTGACGCCAATCCCCTCGGCGCGCAGCGCGGCGAACACCTGCGCGCGGGTGGCGCGCAGCCGATCGAGCCGCAAGCGGACGACGAAGAGATGGTAGGCGTGCTGCACGTCGGTGCGGACGACGAGCGGCGCGGCCGCCGGGATGTCCGCAAGCGCCGCGGTGTAGCGGCGGGCAATCTCGCGCCGGCTGGCGAGGAACGCCGGCAGCTTCCCGAGCTGACTGTGCGCCAGGGCGCACTGAAAATCGGTGAGCCGGTAGTTGTATCCGAGCTCGACCATCTCGTACTGCCACGAGCCGGCCTGCTCGCGCTCCCGCGAGTCGGTGGTGATGCCGTGGTTGCGGAACATCCGCAACCGTCGAGCGAGCGGCTCCTCGGCGGTGGTCACGGCGCCTCCCTCGCCGGAGGTGATGTGCTTGACCGGGTGGAAGCTGAACGTGGAGAGCTGGGCCAGGCTGCCGACCCGGCGGCCGCGATAGTTGGCGCCGAGGGCGTGGCAGGCGTCGGCCACGAGGGCGAGCTGCTGGCGTTTGGCGAGGTCGGCGAGCGCGTCGTAGTCGCACGGCTGGCCGGCGTAGTCGACGGCGATGATCGCCTTGGTGCGCGTCGTGACGCGCCGCTCGGCGTCCGCCGGGTCGAGCAGCAGCGTATCCTCGTCGACGTCGGCGAAGACCGGCGTGCCGCCCTGGTAGACAACGCAGTTGGCGCTTGCGGCGAAGGTCAGAGCTGGCACGATGACCTCGTCGCCGGGTCCGACCCCGAGCGCGAACATCGCGGCGTGGAGAGCGGCGGTGCCGCTCGCGACGGCCACCGCGTTCGCGGCGCTGGCAGCCACGGCGAAGGCGCGCTCGAACTCGGCGACCGCGGACCGGTGGTCAGCCAGTCCGAGCGCAGGACGGCGGTGACCGCCGCGATGTCGTCCTCGTCGATCCACTGGCGCCCGTAGGGCAAGAGGGTCTTGCGGACGGGGCGGCCGCCGTCGATGGCAAGCCGGCGGCTCACGCCTCGCCCTCGAGCCGCTCGACGAGGGCGCGCAGCTCGTCGGCGGCGAGCCAGCGGTCGTTGCGGTCCGAGGAGTAGAGGAAGCCTTCGGGCAGCGCACGGCCGCCGGTCCAGCTCTCGCTCGACCACCACGGGTGGGTCGGCTGCACCACGAACATGTCGTCGAGCTCCAACGTGTGCCTGGCCTCGTCCTCGGAGATCAGCACCTCGTGCAGCTTCTCGCCGGGGCGGATGCCGATCTCGGCCACCCGGCAACCCGGCGCGACGGCGTCGGCGACGTCGAGGATGCGCACCGCGGGATCTTCGGCACGAAGACCTCGCCGCCGTCATCCGCCCGATGCAGCCGATGACGAAGCGCACGCCCTGGTCGAGGGTGAGCCAGAAGCGGGTCATCCGCGGGTCGGTGACGGTGACGAGTCCTGCTTGCGTTGCGCGATGAACAGCGGGATCACGCTGCCGCGGCTGCCGATCACGTTGCCGTAGCGGACGCACGACAGGCGGGTGTCGCCCGCGCCGACGTAGGCGTTGCTCTGCACGAACAGCTTCTCGGCGCACAGCTTGGTGGCGCCGTAGAGGTTGATCGGGTTGACTGCCTTGTCGGTCGAGATCGCCATGACCCGTGAGACGCCGTTGTCGAGCGCGGCATCGATGACGTTGCGAGCGCCCATGACGTTGGTCATAATCGCCTCGATCGGGTTGTACTCGCAGGCCGGCACCTGCTTGAGCGCTGCGGCGTGCACCACGACGTCGACGCCCTGGAACGCGCGGTGCAGCCGCTCGCGGTCGCGCACGTCGCCGATGAAGTAGCGCAGGGAAGGGTGGTCGAACCCGGCCACCCGCATCTCGTGCTGCTTGAGCTCGTCGCGACTGAGCACGATGAGCTTGCGCGGGTGGTACTCGCGCAGCATCACATCGACGAACCGCTGCCCGAACGACCCGGTGCCGCCGGTGACCAGGACCGTCAGCTTCTCCCAGTTCAACGTGTCCCGCCTCCCTCGCTCACGTGGCCAGAGGCGCCTCGCCGCGACCGGAACGGGTGCCGCCGACGTCCTCGGCGAGCACCATCATCTTGACCAGCTCGCGGAACCCGACGCGGGGTCGCCACCCCAGTACGGCGGCGGCCTTGCGGGGATCGGCTTGCAGCGCGTCGACCTCGGCCGGTCGGAAGTGTCGCGGGTCGACCACGACCAGCCGGCGGCCGGTCGCCGCGTCGGTGCCGCTCTCGGCGGTTCCTGACCCCGACCAGTGCAGGCGAATGCCGGTCTCGGCGAAGGCCGCCTCGCAGAACTCGCGCACCGAGTGCGTCTCGCCGGTGCCGATGACGAAATCGTCGGGCGCGTCCTGCTGCAGCATCAGCCACATCGCCTCGACGTAGTCGCCGGCGAACCCCCAGTCGCGCCGGGCCTCGAGGTTGCCGAGGGCTAGCGGGTCGTGTCGAACGCCCGCCGCGATCTCGGCGACCGCGCGGGTGATCTTGCGGGTGACGAAGTTCTCGCCGCGCCGCGGCGACTCGTGGTTGAACAGGATGCCGTTGCTGCAGAACATCCCGTACGCCTCGCGGTAGTTCACCGTCGCCCAGAAGGCGTACATCTTGGCGACCGCGTACGGCGAGCGCGGGTGGAACGGCGTGCGCTCGTTCTGTGGCGTCTGCTCGGCCTTGCCGTAGAGCTCGGACGACGACGCCTGGTAGAAGCGGGCTCGCGGCGCCACCTGGCGGATCGCCTCGAGCATGCGGATCGTCCCGAGCGCCGTCGCCTCGCCGGTGTAGGTCGGCTGCAGGAACGAGATGCCGACGTGCGACTGCGCGGCCAGGTTGTATACCTCGTCGGGCCGGCTGGCGGCGACGACGTTGTGCAGCGAGTCCGCGTCCGAGAGGTCGCCATAGTGGAGAAAGTAGCGGCCGCGGAAGCCGGCGTCGCTACGCAGGTGGTCGATGCGCTCGCGGTTGAACGTCGACGAGCGGCGCACCAGCCCGTGCACCGCGTACCCCTTGGCGAGCAGCAGCTCGGCGAGATAGGAGCCGTCCTGGCCCGTGATCCCCGTGATCAGCGCGCTGTTCACGTGATCATTCTAGCTGGTCTCATCGTGCCGGGTCGCGCCGGATCCAGCGGACCGGCATCCCGCGCTGCCGCCACGGCTGCGCCTCGCGCGCTACGTCGTCGGCAGCGCGGTCGACCCAGGTGAACCGCCCGCTCTCGTGGAGCAGCACGGCGCCGCGGACGCCGGCGAAGCGCTGGTCGCCGTCGTCGCAGCGGCGCAGCAGCACGTCCTCGCGCGCGATCACCCACTCGAACAGCGCCGCGGCGTCGATCAGCCCGTAGGGGTCGGCGTGACGGGGGAAGAGGAGCTTGAGCAGTCCGACCGGCGCGCGGGCGATGGCCCTGAGGGGGTTGTCGCGCTCGGCGCGCACGACGGCGATCGGCCGGTCGAGCGGCAGCTCCGGCGCGACCGCCCGGGCCTCGCCGAGGAGGCGCAGGTGAGCGTCGGAGACTCGCGCGGCATCGGCCAGCTCGGCGCGTACCCCGACCACCCCGGCGCCCACGGCCAGCGCGCCGACGCCGACGGCGGCGAAGACCGCCGCCTGTCGCGCCGCCGGGGCAAGGCCCGCGACCGCCTCGCGGAGCGTCGACACCGCCAGCAGCGCGAAGCCGGCAAACGGGATGGTGGCGTAGCGGATCGGCAGGTACGGCACCAGCAGCGTCGGGAGCAGCGGCGCCGCGAGCAGTGCCGCGCCGATCAGTCCGGCCGGCGAGCGCCGCCGCCACGCCAACCCGATCATGGCGGCGGTCGCGGCGAGCGCTAGCACCCCGCGCCACGAGACCGTGAAGCCGAGCGGCGCGAGCGGCTCGAGGAACAGGAACGCGGCAGCCACGTTCGGCACCTTCGCCAGCGGCGCGAGCGATCTGTCGAAGTACCCCTTCTCGGTCGGAAAGACGATGAAGTAGACGATCGCGTACAGCGCGGCAGCGGCAGCGACCGGCAGGGCTCGTCGAACCGCGGCGGCGGGCCCGGCGCCGCGGAAGCCGAGCTCGAGGGCGAGCACGAGGATGAACGTGACCACCCAGGTCTCCTTGCTCGCCGCGGCCAGCGCCGTGAAGGCCGCAGCCGCCGCAAGACGGCCGCGCGACCAGGCCTCGCCGCGCCGGGGCCACACTCCGATCAGGGCGAGCCAGGCGAGCAGCAGCAGGTCCTCGAAGCGGATCGCGACTGCGAGCGCCGGTTCGCTGCTCAGCGGCGAGGCCAGCCACAGCGCTCCGACGGCCACAGCGCCGGCGAGCGGCAGGCCGAGGCGACGGGCGATGAGGGCGAGGGCGGCGGCGGCGAGGCCGTGTAGGAGCAGGTTGGTCAGGTGGAAGCCGGCCGGCCGAAACCCCCAGAGCAGGAGGTCGGCCGCCAGCGTCCAGGTGCTCGCCGGGCGGTAGAACGAGTCGAGGTCGGCGAGCAGCAGGGCCGGGAGGTGCATCGCCCGGTGGGCGTGCTGCACCCACTGGTAGTCGTCGCCCATCAGCGCGAGCGACAGGGCTGGCCGGTACAGGGCCAGCGTTGCCGCGAGGAAGCCGGCGACGATCAGTAAGGGGAGCAGGCGGCGCATGTCGCCATTGTGAATGAGAAACGTCGTCAGTGGTCGCCGGGTGGCCAGGGGGGTGTGCTGGCGTTGGCGGGTGGGGCGGGCGCCGCTGGTGCGGCGCTACGGGCCTTCGCGTCGAGCCGGACAGGAGCTGAGCTCCTGCCGGCTTGCCGCTCAGGCCCGTGCTGCACTGCGTGCAGCCCGCCGCCAATCTGGATCACTCTCTTCTTTCCACCGAGCGCTGCCGGCAGCGGACCATCTGCGGCGTCGTCCTTCGCCGGCCTCGCTCCTCGCGTACATCAAGTACGCGTCGTCGCGGGCCGGCTCGGTCTCCTTGCATCTGGCCCACTGGCGGCAGCGCCGCGCCGCTCCGCGGCGCGCAGAAGGAGAAGACAAAGCCAGGAATGCCGGCGCGCCTGAGCGCGACGCTGAGGCCGCCAAGCCACTCCGCACCGCTCCCTGAGCGGTGCGCGCGTGCCACTTCCGACGTTTTGCTCGCGATGCGGACTGCACGCGGCGCCCCGGCTGGAGGTCGCAGCGGAATCGCTGAGTTGTCCGCTTTCAAAATGTCGGAGGTGGCAACGACGACCTCAAAATATCCACGCGCCTCCAAACCACTCGAGCGCGCCTCCAAACCACTCCTAACGCTCGACGCGGTAGTTCGGCGCTTCCTTGGTGATCACCACGTCATGCGCGTGCGACTCCTTGAGGCCGGCAGCAGTGATGCGGATGAAGCGCACCTTCTCGTGCAGCTCGGCGATGGTCCGGCAGCCGGCCAGCCCCATCCCGGCGCGTAGGCCGCCGACCAACTGGGTGAGCTGCATCGCCGCCGAGCCCTTGTACGGCACCATCCCCTCGATCCCCTCGGGCACCAGCTTCGCGGGCTCCTCGTCGCCCTGGAAGTAGCGCTCGCGGGCGCCGGCGCCCTCCTTCATCGCACTCAGCGAGCCCATTCCGCGGTAGGACTTGAACGTCCGTCCCTGGTAGAGGATCTGCTCGCCCGGCGACTCGTCGACGCCAGCGAACAGCGAGCCGATCATGATGGTGTCGGCGCCGGCGGCAAGCGCCTTGGAGATGTCGCCGGAGTACTTGATGCCGCCGTCGGCGATCAGCGGTATACCCGCGTCCCGGCAAGCCCGGGCGCACTCCATCACCGCGGTGATCTGCGGCACCCCGGCGCCGGTGACGACGCGCGTGGTGCAGATCGAACCGGGCCCGATGCCGACCTTTACCGCATCGACGCCGAGCGCGATCAGGTCGCGGGCGCCCTCGTAGGTGCCGACGTTGCCGGCGATCAACGGTACTGCCGGGAACTCCTTCTTGATGCGGGCCGCCGCCGCCAGCACAACCTCGCTGTGACCGTGCGAGGAATCGAGGCAGAGCACGTCGACCTTGGCGCCGACCAGGGCCGTACAGCGATCGACGAGGTCGGGACCGGCCCCGACGGCAGCCGCCACTCGCAGGCGTCCGAGGCGGTCCTTGCAGGCGATCGGGTACTCCTGCGCCTTCTTGATGTCCTTGACGGTGATCAGCCCCTTGAGGTTGCCCTCTTCGTCGACCACCAGCAGCTTCTCGATGCGGTGCTTGTGGAGCAGCGCCTTGGCCTGGTCGAGGGTGGTGCCGACCGGGGCCGTGACGAGGTCGTCCTTGGTCATGAAGTCGGTGATCGGCCGGTCGAACTCGGTGCAGAAGCGCAGGTCGCGGTTGGTCAGGATCCCCTTGAGCTGACCTTGCCGGTTGACCACCGGCAGCCCGGAGATGTGGTAACGGGCCATCAGGTCGAGTGCCTCGCGCACGAGCTGGGACGGGCGCACGGTGACCGGGTCGACGATCATCCCGGACTCAGAGCGCTTCACCATGTCGACCTCTTCGGCCTGCCGCTCGACCGGCATGTTGCGGTGAATGACGCCGATGCCGCCGTGCTGCGCCATCGCAATCGCCATCCGCGCCTCGGTCACGGTGTCCATTGCGGCCGAGACGATCGGGATGTTGAGGATGATCTCGGCAGTCAGGCGCGCCGAGACGTCGACCGCGTTCGGATGCACCGACGATCGGGCCGGCAGCAGGAGAACATCGTCGAATGTGAGCGCTAGTGGAATGTCGTGGTCAGGCATGGCGAAGTGTCCACGATCCGCGCGCACATTGCAAGCGCGGGGCGCAGCGCGCAGCGCAGCGCGCGGCGCAGGGGCGGGCGCCGCTGGCGCGGCGCTGCGGCCGCGTGCGGCACGCCGGCCGGGAGCTGCGCTCCCGCCGGGCGTGCCGCTCACGCCCTTGCTGCACTGCGTGCAGCCCGCCCCTCGCCAATTTGGGTCACTCTCCTCTTCCCACGGAGCGCTGCCGGCAGCGGACCATCTGCGGCGTCGCCCTTCGCCGGCCTCGCTCCTCGCGTACAGCAAGTACGCGTCGTCGCGGGCCGGCTCGGTCTCCTTGCATTGAGGGGCCTGACTGCGCAAGCGGGCGGGCCGCGTTGCGGACGCCACGGGGCGCGATGCAAGGAGGAGAGCCGCAGTCGAAGTGCGTCCTTCGGCAAGGCGCGACGACGCGGCAGCGCGCCCCGTGCCGCCGCAACCCACGGGCGCAGGGGTGTCGGGGGCGCAGGCGGCGTTGCTCGTCGGCGTCGATGGAGAAGCATCGACCGCCTCCTCGCGCCTGGCCTGCGCCCCCGAGCCTCCTGCGCGCGGCCCACCCGCTTGCGCAGACAGGCCCCCGAGCCCACTGGCGGCAGCGCCGCGCCGCTCCGCGGCGCGCAAGGAGAAGAGAAAGACAGGAATGCTGGCGCGCCTGAGCGCGACGGTATAGCCCACCAAGCCACTCCGCACCGCTCCCTGAGCGGTGCGCGCGTGCCACTTCCGACGTTTTGCTCGCGATGCGGCCTGCAGGCGCCGCCCCGACTGGAGATCGAAGCGGAATGGCTGAGTTGTCCGCTTTCAAAATGTCGGAGGTGGCAACGACGGCCTCGAAGGTTCCGAGCGCCTCCAAGCCACTCAGCGCGCCTCCAAACCACTCCTACTGCACTCGGACCGGCAGGATGATCATCGAGAGCCCCTGCCATTGCAGCCGCCGCTGCAGGGAGAATGCCATCTGATTGTGCAGGATCCCCTGGAACCACTGCTCGCGCCGGAACACCAGCCGGCCGGCGAAGAAGACGGTGCGCGGCACGTCCTTGAGCACCTCGCGGCAAAGCTCCTCGGCCTCGTCAAGGCGGTCGGTGCCCACCCGAACGCGTCCCTCGGCCGCGAAGCCGAGGCGGTGGGCGAGGGCGACGTAGCGGTCGAGGTTTGTCCGCAGACCGGTCCGCAGCCGCGCGAGCTCGTCGGCGCCCTTGAATGTGCCGGAGTCGACGATTCCGACCGAGAGGAACACGATGTTCTTGAAGTGTCCTGGGAAGTGCCTGATTACGCTGAGGATAGTGTGCACACCGAGACCCGAGTAGCTGGCTACCAGGATCGCCGCTGTTGGCTTGGTGCGGTCGAACGTCTGTGGGATCGGATGGCCGGTGGTCTCGATTTCGGCAAGGGTCTCGTCGAGCTCCTGCAGCTTGGCGGCGACCGTCCGGTAGTGGTGCCGCACCAGGGCCGCGATCAGCACGCACACTCCCGTCACCACGACGGTGACCCAGCCGCCCTCGCCGAACTTCTCGATCGTGGTGACGGTGAGGATGGTGAAACAGAGCGCCAGGCCGCCGCCAAACAGGAGGGTTCGGCCCTTCCAGGGACTGGAGCGGCGCCGACTGATGCTCAGGCGCAGCATGCCGAGCATCGACAGCGAGAACGTCAGGAAGACGTTGATGCTGTACATCACCACGAGGTGCCGAACGTTTCCCCTGGTGTAGAGGAGCGCTGCTGCGGCGGCGCCACCCATTAAGACGATGCCGTTGCGGGTGGTCAGCCGCTCCGAGAGCGTCGAGAAGCGGTGCGGCACCCAGGAATCTACCGCCATGTTGGCGAGCACGCGCGGGCCGTCGAGGAAGCCGGCTTGGGCGGCGACCACGAGCAGGGCGCCCTCCGAGACCAGCGTCAGCACCACGAACAGGGCGCCGCCCGGCATCCCGGCGGCGAACCGCTCGGCCAGCGTCGCATTCAGCGTCTTACCGGCCTCGGGCGCGACCCCAAAGAGCAGGTAGCAGAGCAGCAGCCCGCCCGCGGTGAACGCGAGCGACAGAGCCATGTAGAGCATCGTCCGGCGGCCGGTGCGCACCCGCGGCTCGCGCATGATCGGCATGCCGTTGGAGACCGCCTCGATGCCGGTGTAGGTGCCGCCGCCCGAGCGAGTAGGCGTGGGCGAGCAGCAGCAGCATGCCGCCGAGCCCCAGCGTCGACATCCCCGAGGCGTAGCCCGTGCCGGACGCTGCTCACCACGGCGTGGACCTCGCCGCCGCGGCTGAGGAGGCCGCCGACGATGAGGACGACGTGGGTGAGCAGGAACACCACGAAGATCGGCGTGAGCACGATCACCGACTCCTTGACGCCGCGGATGTTGAGGATCGTCAGGCCGACGATCAGCACCAGGGCGGTCTCGACCTTGATCGACCGGCAGGTGCGCCGGGAGCATGCTGAACAGCGCGTCGCCCGACGCGGCGATCGACACCGCGATGGTGAGCACGTAGTCGACCAGCAGGGCGCATCCCGGAGACCACGCCCACCGCCGGCCCGAGCAGCTTGGATGCGACCAGGTAGCCGCCGCCGCCTGACGGGAACTCCTCGATGATCCGGCTGTACGCCGCCGCGATGACGAACACCGTGAACGCCATCAGACCGGCGACAGCCAGCGCCAGGTAGGTGTGCTCGCCGAGCGTCCTGAACGCCTCCTCGGGGCCGTACGATGACGACGAGAGCCCGTCGGCGCCCAGCCCGACCCAGGCGAGCAGGGCGACCAGCGAAATGTGCTCGAACAGCTTGGCGTCGGTGAGGTCGCGCGGCCGGCCGAAGATGGCGTGGCGCAGTCGGGCCTTCACGCTGGCGTGGCGACCCTCCTCGCGCTCGCCGGGGGGCGGGGGTGCGCCCGTTGCGCCCGCATGGCCGTTGGCGAGCCGTTCGAGTGGGTCCTGCGTCGGTGGCTTGCTCGGGCGAGCCGGAGCCGGGTCCGCACGGTGGTCCGCCCCACCGGCAGCGCGCCGGGCGGGTTCTCCATGACCGCGTCTGCGCCCGGTTCGTCCCACCTTCGCGCTCCGACCGGGATTGGACCCCGCACCCGATCAGGAAAGCATCAAGAGAACTTCTCCAGGTGTCAAGAAAACATAAAGATCGTACGTCTTGTGCGGGCGCCTCGAAACTCCAGCGGCGCCTGATGCGGTCCTCCAGGCGAGCCGGTCAGTGAGCGGAGAACGACGTCCAGGGCTGCGACGGAAGGTCGCGCAGCAGCTCCTTCTGCCAGGCAAACGCGGGGTGGCGGGCGAGGTGCTCGGCGGCCACGAACGGTACCCCGCAGGGATGGCCGATCGCCGCTTGAAGCTCCATCCGCGCCGCCATCGCTCCGTCGGTGACCTTGGCCTGTACGGTTCCGGCCGGACCGAACTCGTCCTGCCACGGCTTCATCCCGCGCGGCGACAGGTCGACGTGGCCGCACAGGGTGTGCTCGCTCGGCGCGTCGCTCCCGCCCAGCGTGGCATCGACGTGGTCGGCCATGATCCGCTTCGCGGCGGCAACGTCGAGAGTGCCCTTGAGCCCCGGCATGAGCTGGTCGAAACGGACCCGCCGCGCGCACGACGAGAGCGTCGGGTCGCTCGGGTCGAACGTGGTCTCCTCGGCGGTCAGCTTCGGGTCGATCGGGAAGTTGGCGCCCGCGAAGTAGCCGTCGCGGGTGCGCTCGAGGGTGACGTGCTTCAGACCCAGCTCGAGGCGCGCGATCTCACCGGTCTTGACGTCGGCGAGCAGCCACGTGTTGGCGTAGCCACCGTTGTTGCCGGCGCGCATGATGCGGTCGAAGTCGTCGATGCTTGTCGCGTACTGCATCGCCTTGCGGGCGCGCACGAACTCCGGCACACCGCCGGGGTCGAACCCGTGGAACCCGGAGATCGTCGTCTCGGTGATCACCAGTCCCGCGTCGTTCATTCCGAAGTCGTCACCGGAGTGGATGAGGCCGGGGAAACCGTCCATGAGGATGTGGTGGCCGTTCTCCGGGCGGATGTCGAAGATGATGTTCCAGCGCTCGCCCTCGAGGTAGCCGGACCAATTGTTGTGGGCGATCACCGGGCGACCGTCGCGCGTCCAGCTTCCGGTTGCGACGAAAGCGCTGCACTTCTCGGGCGCCGACGAGGCCTTCCGCGCGTCCAGCACGTCGGTGTAGTAGGTCAGCTCGATGTTGGCGTTGAGCGCGACGATGTCCCAGACGTCCGCCTCGACGCCCTTCGCGGCCAGCCCCCTGGCGATGCCCTGCAGCTCCTCGCGGTACTCGTCCTCGATGTGCGGCCACAGCACGTCCTTCGCCGCCGTTCGGAAGAACGCCCAGTCGCGCTTGGTCTGGTGGGTGATCGAGAGCTTGATCACCTCGAGCGCGTCGTCGATCTCCCCGGCCAGCAGGTAGCCGTGCTGGTAGCCGATCTGGGCCGGGCTGCCGACCAGGCGGACGGGGATCCAGCCGTTCCTCGTCTCTTCTCGTTGCGATCCCTCGAGCCGCGCCCGGCTCGCGGAACGGCACGACGAGAGAGCGGCTGCAGCCACGATGAGCGCGCCGAGGATCCACGAGAGAGAGGCCCTGAGCACGGTATGGATGGTCATGATCGGCATTCTAAACCCTGGCGTAGCTGATTGAGACGTCTTATGATAGGTGCGTCAACCAAGGAGGCGGCCATGAGAGCGGTCAGACTGCGAGCCCGGGTCGCGTTCGTGCCTCTGAGCCTTCTCGGCGTACTGCTCTGCGGGAGCGGGGCCGACGCCGGGATCGACGATGTACGCCGCCGCCCGATGGCGATTCTCTTCCCGCACGCGCCCGCCGATCTGTCCAACGTCGCCGACGTCGTGCCGCTCGGCAACCTGAACCCCGAAGGTAAGCACGTGCTCGCCGTCGATCACGTGTACATGAGCTTCGTGCACCCGCAAGGTGGCGGCGTCGAAGAGGTGCCGGTGTATGCGATGGCGGCCGGGCACGTGGTCGGGATCTCCTGGCAGACGAAGGGTGACATTCCCGTGCGCGACTGGCAACTGACGATCGCACACTCTGGCCGGCTTGCCTCATACGTCGACCACGTGCACGCGCTCGCTGAGAAGCTCGAGCGTTACCTCGACGGTGTGCCCGAGGCCGCCTGGATCGACGTGGGCGGACAGTTCGCGCTCGTGCTGCCGGGTCACCGGTCCGCGCCAACGGCCCCGCACGTCGCCGCGGGCGAGGAGGTCGCCCGAGCGCGGAACTACCGCAACAATTGGGCGATCGGCGTGATCGACAGCCGGGTGCGGCCGCATTTCGAAGGACAGGGCTCACGCCGCTACCCGACACTCGAGGACCTCTTCCAGGCCCTCGGCGTCGTCAGCGAACCTCCGTATTCCGGCCAGAAGACGCTCAATGCGGCCTGCTTCATCAGCTACCTCCCGCCGGAGCAGCGCGCCCTCTGGACTGCGAAGCTGGCATCGCAGCCGAAGGTCTGCGGCAGGACGGCGTGGGACGTGCCCGACCGGCTGCGTGGCGCCTGGTTCAACCCCGCGGTGGACGACCCTGGGGCGGCGCCGGTGACAGACCTCGACTGGGCGGCGCTCTCGATCATCCCGGACAACCTCGCGCCCACGACCAGGGTCCAGATCGGCATTCCTCACGGGCACCCGCTGTGTGCGCTCGACCCCCAGGGCGTGTACCCGCAGCTCGGCACCTCCGTGCCTTTCCGGGCCTTGGTCAATGGGGCGTCTGGCGCGCGCGTCAACCCTAACCCGGCGCAGGTCGGACCCGACACGGGCACGGTGTGCTACGACCTCGTGGCGCACCCGGAGACGACCCCCGAGTATCTCGCGATCTACTTCCACCTGCTCGACTCGCGCACCGTGGCAGTGAAGCTCGACCCGACGCCCCACGCCGCGGCAGTGTGCTCGCCGGGCGCGCTTCCCGAACCCGACGGGAGCTGGATCAACTACGTGCGCTGAGCCCACGGCGGCGAGGCCGCCGGCGGCTCACGGCTGCAGCCGGAGCGTGTGGGCCGCCGGGCCGGGAAGGAACGGCGACGGCTCGCCGCGCACCCACGCGGCGTGGCCAGCGCGGTAGAACGGGGACAGCGGGTGACCGCTCTGGCCGCACGGCATGTGCAGGTACCCGTCCGCCTCGCGTCCCGGCGACACCGCCATGCGCTCGGACGCGCCGGCGGCCGGCGCCTGGAAGCGCGGCATGTTGCCGTCGCCCGGGAGTCGGTCGGCCGGCATGTCGAGCAGCCGGCCGAGCAGGGGCACGGCGCCGCTCAGCGGGTGGCGGATTGCGGCAGTGTTCCGCTCGCCCCAGGTGTGGGTCGCCAACGGGCGGCCGTCCTTGCCGATGTCGGCGAGCACCGCGTCGAGCGCCGCGAGAAGCTGCTCGTCCCAGGTGGCGAAGCGTGAGTCGAGCAGGTGGGGCGGGCGCTCGGTGACCAGACGCCAGACGGCGTCCTCGGCCTGCCCCAGCTCGCGGGTGGAGAAGCGGGAGTCGGCGGCTCGGCACGGTGCAGTCAGGGCGCCGAGCACCCGGGAGGTCAGCTCGAGCCTGAAGGCGCGGACGATGCGGTACCCGGCCGAGTCGATCGCCGCGCGCTCGCCCCACGCCGCAACCAGCGGGCGCGCCTCCGCCCGCTGCGGGTGGTTGGCGAGCGCCGCCGGCGTCAGCGCGTCGAGCAGCAGACGCTGCCAGCGACCGAGGAAGAGGGCGCGATCGTCGAGCTGAACGGCGAGCATGTCTCCTTCGCTGGCCCGCGCCAGGCCGGCGAGGTCGTCGCGGATCTGCCGGGCGCGGGCGCCGAGGATGGTGCCGCCGTCGCCGAGCAGGACGAGGCTAGGGCCCGAGAGGGTGCGGGAGTTGGCGGTCCACAGCGCACCGGAGGGCGGGTCGACGACGCGCGGCACCTCGGCCGGGGCCAGCCAGCCGTCCCAGCGGCGGGTGCCGTCGCGCCACGACGCCGGCACGCGCCCGTCGAACCCGACGCGGCGCGGGACGCGGCCGGCGATCGTCCAGCCGATCCTCCCGTCTGCCGCGGCGCACACGAAGTTCTGCGCCGGGATGCCGCTGGCGTTGGCGGCGTCGAGCGCCTCCTCGAGCGAAGCGGCACGCTCGAGGCGGAGCAGCCCGAGATCGACCGCCTCCGGATCGTGCGCGGTCCAGCGCAGCGCGCGCGGACGGCCGAGATGGTCGTGGTCGACGATCGGCCCCCAGATCGTCTCCGCGACGTCGACTGCCTCGTCGGCGCCGCCGCGAACGCGCAGCGCCTCACGCACGTGCTCGAGCCGGCGCGGCCCGGCGGGCGTGAGGTAGGTCTCGGGATCGCCGGCGGGCTGCTCGACGACGACGAGGTCGGCGAAGTCGCCGAAGCTGTTGGTGAATCCCCAGGCGACGCGAGTGTTGCTGCCGACCACCACCGCCGGGGTGCCGGGCAGCGTCACCCCAATGACTCGCGTCTCGGCGCCCGCCGGTCCGCCCGGCCAGACGATCTCGGCTCGGTACCAGGTGTTGGGGACGGACAGGGAGAGGTGCATGTCGTCCGCGACGATCGCGCCGCCGTGGGTGGTGCGCGAGCCCGCGAGAGCCCAGTTGTTGCTGCCCACGGCCACGCGCTCCCCGATGGCCGGCGCGGCGGCCTGAGCCGGCGGTTCGGCCGGAGCGCGCTTCCGCAGGTCGAGCGTCCCCGGGCCGGGGATCGGCGGCGGCGCCGGTGCCTCGCCGAGCAGTGGCGCGTCCCAGCTCGTCCCGATCGGTGCCAGCAGGTCGAACACGCTGCCCGGCATCACGTCGCGCAGCACGCCGAGGTCGGACTCCCGCCGGCCCTCCGGGTCCTGCAGGTCGATGAACATCGCCAGCACGACGAGGTGCGAGTCCTCCTCGCGCCACGGCGCGGGCCTCGAGCGCAGCAGCAGATACTCGAACGGGCGGGCGCCGAGCGCCGCCAGGCCGGCGTTGACGCCTTCGGAATAGGCGCGCAGCAACTCGCGCTCACCGGGATCGAGCAGCGCTACGGCGCGGCCTGCGACGTCGCGGAAGCGGTGGACGCGAATGCCGCGGTCCCACTGCAGTGCCGGCCGGCCGAGCAGCTCCGCGAGCTCGCCGGCGGCGCTGCGGCGCAGCAGATCCATCTGAAAGAAGCGCTCCTGTGCGTGCACGAAGCCGGTGGCGCGGGCGACGTCGGCGCGCGAGCCACCGCGAATCGTCGGCACCCCGAGCGCATCACGCGTCACCGTCACGGGGGCTGCGAGGCCGGCAAGGTGCAGCTCGCCATCGAGCGCCGGCAGGCTCGCCCGCAGCGCCAGCCATGCCGAGGCGGCGAGCACACCGGCTACCGCGAAGGCGGTGATCGCAAGAGCCTGCAGCAGGCGGAGCCAGCTTCGTCTCACGGACCGGGCCAGGGTCACCTTCGGCTACGCCCCGGCGCCCTCGGCGGCGCCGTGGCACTTCTTGTACTTCTTGCCGGAGCCGCACGGGCACGGGTCATTGCGGCCGACCTTGGGGGTGGAGCGGCGCACCGTCGTCGGCGGGCCGGAGGTGGGGGAGTGCTTCGCCTCGGCGCGCTCGCCGCCGGCCAGGCCCGACGCCTCGGCCTTGACCGCGGTGGCGCGCTGCACCGGCCGGCGCCGCTCCGGCGTCTGCTGGACCAGCTCGACCCGGTAGAGGTACTGCACGACCTGGTCCTCGATGCGCTCCATCATCTCCTGGAAGAGGTCGAACGACTCGCGCTTGTACTCGACCAGCGGGTCGCGCTGGCCGTAGGCGCGCATCCCGATCCCTTCCTTGAGGTGGTCGAGCACCAGCAAGTGGTCCTTCCACTGTGTGTCGAGCACCGACAGCAGGATGTAGCGCTGGAGCTGGCGGAACGGCTCATCGCCCAGCGTCTGGGCGCGCTGCTCGTAGCGCGCCTCGACGGCGGCGCTGAGAGCCTCCTCGAGCTGCGGGCGGTTGACCTTGTCCCAGACGACGTCGGCGGCGGCGAGGGAGAGGCCGAACATCTCCTTCAGCTCGCTCTCGAGGGCGCCGCGGTCCCAGTCGCCGGGGTGCTTGTCCTCGGGGCAGTGCGTGTCGATCGCCGAGCCGACGATCTCGCGGGCGGCGCGCAGCACCCACGCGCGGCCCTCGCTGCCGTCGAGGATGTTGCGGCGCAGCCGGTAGATCGACTCGCGCTGTTTGTTCATGACGTCGTCGTACTGGAGGAGGTGCTTGCGGATCTCGAAGTTGCGCCCTTCCACCTGCTTCTGGGCGCGCTCGATCGAGCGGGAGACCATCCGCGACTCGATGGGAACGTCCTCCTCCATGCCGAGCCGCAGCATCACCGCCCGCAGGCGGTCGGACGCGAAAATGCGCATCAGGTCGTCCTCGAGCGAGAGGATGAAGCGCGAGGTGCCGGGGTCGCCCTGGCGGCCCGAGCGGCCGCGGAGCTGGTTGTCGATGCGCCGCGCCTCGTGCCGCTCGGTGCCGAGGATGTACAGTCCGCCCGCGTCGAGCACCTTGGCGCGCTCCTCGGCCAGCTTCCCGCGGTACTTCTCGAGCGCCTTCGCGTGGCCCTCGGGGTCCTCTGCGGGGTTGACCTCCGCACGGGCGAGCCCGTCGGGGTTGCCACCGAGGATGATGTCGGTGCCGCGGCCGGCCATGTTGGTGGCGATGGTGACCGCGCCGTGGCGGCCGGCCTGGGCGACGATCGACGCCTCGCGCTCGTGGTACTTGGCGTTGAGGACGACATGCGGCACGCCGCGCCGCTTGAGCAGCTCCGCCAGCTTCTCGGACTTCTCGATGGAGACCGTGCCGACGAGGACCGGCTGACCCTTCTCGCGCAGCTCGACGATCTCCTCGACGACCGCCTTCCACTTTTCCTTCTCGGTGCGGTAGATGACGTCGGGGTGGTCCTCGCGCACCATCGTTGCGTTGGTCGGCACGACGACGACGTCGAGGCCGTAGATGTGGGCGAACTCGTCGGCCTCGGTCTCGGCGGTGCCGGTCATGCCGGCGAGCTTCTCGTACATGCGGAAATAGTTCTGCAGAGTGATCGTGGCCAGCGTCTGGTTCTCGGCCTCGATCTTGACGCCCTCCTTGGCCTCGACCGCCTGGTGGAGGCCGTCGGACCAGCGGCGCCCCGGCATCAGGCGGCCGGTGAACTCGTCGACGATGATCACCTGGCCGTCCTTGACGATGTAGTCGCGATCGCGCTGGTAAAGGCTGTGCGCGCGCAGCGCCTGCTGTACGGCGTGCAGGGTCTCGATGTTTGAGGGCTCGTAGAGGTTGGGGCAGGAGAGCAGCTTCTCGGCCTTGGCGACGCCTTCCTCGGTGAGCGCGGCCGCGTGCGCCTTCTCGTCGATGATGTAGTCGCCGGTCGTCGACTTGTTGCCGTACTTGTCGCGGATCTCCTCGCCCTTGGCCAGCTTGGGGATGATGTGGTCGACCTGGTAGTAGAGACCGACCGAGAGCTCCGACGGGCCGGAGATGATCAGCGGCGTTCGTGCCTCGTCGACCAGGATCGAGTCGACCTCGTCGACGATCGCGAAGATGTGGCTCTTCTGGACCATGTTGGCGACGTCGAACTTCATGTTGTCGCGCAGGTAGTCGAAGCCGAACTCGTTGTTGGTGCCGTAGGTGATGTCCGACTCGTACGCCGCGCGCCGCTCGGCGTCGCCCATCTGGTTCTGGATGCAGCCGACGGTGAGGCCAAGGAACGTGTAGAGCTTCCCCATCCAGTCGGCGTCGCGCTTGGCCAGGTAGTCGTTGACGGTGACGAGGTGGCAGCCGCGGCCGGTCAGCGCGTTGAGCACCAGCGGCAGCGTGGCGACGAGGGTCTTGCCCTCGCCGGTCTTCATCTCGGAGATCTTGCCGTCGTGCAGCACCATGCCGCCGATGAGCTGGACGTCGAAGTGACGCATCCCGAGCGCCCGCTTGCCCGCCTCGCGGACGATCGCGAACACCTCCTCGAGGTACTCGTCGAGGACGCCCTGGACGAGCTTGCGGCGCTCCACGTACTCGGCCGGGAGCTCGGTAAGCTTCGCGCGGATCTCGTCGCGAATCGCGCCGACGCGGGCGCGCAGGTCGTCGTCCGACAGCGCGGCGACGTGCGGTTCGCGAGCGGTGATCGCGGCGACGCGCGGCGCCAGCCGCTTCATCTCCCGCTCGTGCTTGGAACCCAGGAAGACCTCGAGGACCTTGTCTACCACCGTGACGGGCATACCCACCTCAGGACCGTGAGTCTATCTCACCGAAGGTACCACGTCCAACAAATTTACACGTTTCTTGGGATGCCCGGCGGAGCTCTACTCGGTGGCGATGGCAGCGTCGAGAGTGTCGAGCTCAGTGCCGAATCCAGCCTCGTCGAGACGGCGGTGCGCACCACGACCCGCCCAGCGGCTCACGTGGTCGGGAGAGCGCTGAAAGACGATCGCCAGGTCGGTCGCGCCCAGGGCGTAGCGCTCGACCGCCAGCGCGGCCAGCAGGTCGCGAGTCCGGACCAGGCTGTGGAGCCTTGCGGCGCCGGTGACCTGCTCGGGCTCCACCCCGAGGATCGAGCAGGCGCGGTTTACGAACTGCGCGGCGTCGAGCTGTGGGCGCTGCCTCGTCGAGGAGGCGCCGAGGGCGTCGAGGCGCGGCCGAGAGCCGTGCGGGCGGAAGGGTGGGGAGTCCTCGCGCGGTTCGCGCTGCCACCACGGCAGACGTCCCGGCTCGGCAGCCGCCCACGAGCTTTCGGCCACGCTGGCGACCGTCGCGAGGTAGGCGGACCTCGCCGCCGCGGGGGTCTCGGCGAACAGGCGCAGCGTCGCCTCGCGGTCAGCCAACCCGTCTCCGGCACGCGCTGTCAGACCCCGGTGGCCGCTCCACTCGTACCCGCGCGGATTGGACGTGAGGCCCGCGCGCACCGGGTTAAGGTGGATATAGGCGATGAGTTGCTTCAGGTAGTCGTCGCTCAGCACGAGCTTCGCCTTGTAGCGCTCCTGCCAGAGGGACCCGAGGACCCCGTGCTGGTGGTTGTACGCCTGAGCGGAGCGTCCCTGGATCAGGCGAAAGCTCTGCCAGAGGGGGACCTCGCCGGTCCGCAGCGCCATGTGGTAGTGGGTCGGCATGAGGCACCACGCGAAGATCTGGAGGTCGTGGACCGACCTCACCTCGCTGACGATCGCGAGGAACCCCGCGACGGCCTTGGCGTCGCTGAACGCCCGTTCACCGCGGCCGACCCGGCAGTACACGTGGTAGATGGCGCCGGGAACGAACACCCGTGGTCTGCGTGGCACGGCGGCCTCCTCTGCGAGCCTAGGTGGCTCGGCAAAATTTGTCAAAATGTTGGACGTGGTACCTACAGGAGCGCCTTGACCTGGTTGCAAGAAAACCGGTATGGTTGTCATCGGTATGTGAAGAGTCGGAAGATGCCGATAATCACGATCTCTCGCGGCTCGATGAGCGGTGGACAAGCGCTGGCGGAGTGCGTTGCGTCCGCGCTCGACGTCCCCTGTGTCGGACGTGAGATCCTGGTCACTGCAGCGGAGAGGATCGGGGTTTCGGCGGAGCAGCTTCGTCAGGCCCTCGAGAAGAGCCCGGGACTCTGGGACCGGTTCACCGCCGAGCGCAACCTTTACGTGGTGACGATGCAGTCGGCACTCGCGGAGCGGGTGTCGAGCGGCAACCTCGTCTATCACGGCCACGCCGGCCATCTGCTGCTGCGCGGGGTCCCGGCGATCATGCGCGTACGCCTCATCGCGCCGCTGGCAGTGCGGCTGCGGGCGGTGATGGAGCGCCAGCACCTCAAGCCCGACGCCGCACACGCCTACATCCAGAAGGTGGACGAGGAGCGCGTCGGCTGGACCAAGTTCCTGTACGGCGTCGATCTCCGGGAGCCCGGGCTCTACGATCTCGTGGTCAGCCTCGAGACGATGTCGATCCGCAGCGCCTGCGCGGTCGTCACCGGCGCGGCGAAGCAGCCCGAATTCCAGGTCACCGCGGAGGTGCGGGCGAAGCTCGCCGATTTCTCGCTGGCCTGCCGCGCCAGGTTGGCCCTCGCCACCCGGCCGGCGTCGCGTGGGCTGGACCTCGAGGTCAAGGCCAGCGGTGGCATGATAAGCGTCTCTGGCGACGTTCCGCAGGCTGCCCGGCTGGCGAGTACCAGTGCCCGGCTGGAGTCGGAGCTGCGGGAGATCGTCGCTGCGGTGGATGGGGTTCGCGGCGTGGAGGTGAACGTCCGGCCGTTTGACCGCCGTATCTAGGAGTCGGAAGGGCTGGGAGGCGTCGCCACGGGGGGGCCGCTGGCGGTGCCGCGAGGAGGATGGCGAGTGGCGGAGACGGAAGCCAGCCCAGCGCCGATCCGCGTGCTCGTCGTCGACGACGAGACCGACTTCGCAACGGCGCTCGCCGCTCGGCTGCAGCGCCGCGGATTCGCTGCCGCGACGGCCTTCTCCGGTGCCGACGCCGTGCGCCGCGCGCGGTCGGGCGAAATCGACGTCGTGCTGCTCGACCTCAAGATGCCGGAGATGGACGGGCTGGCGACCCTCCGCGAGCTGCGCCGCGTCGCTCCCCGCACGGTGGTCATCGTGCTCACGGGTCACGCCACGGTAGCCAGCGGGATCGAGGGGATGGAGATCGGCGCCGACGACTTTCTGCAGAAGCCTGCCGACATCGACACGCTGTGCACGGCGATCATCGCAACGGCGACACGAGGGCGGGGCGCGAGCAGCCCCGGTTCGATCGGAGGAGGTCAGGAATGAGCGAGGAGACAACCGGCAGTGGGATCGGTCGCTGGCGCCGGGCGGCGCTCGGACTCGGGACGCTGGCGTACACGCTCGCGGCGAGCGACGTGTTGGCCGCGGGCGGCAAGCCTGCGAAGAAGCTGGTCAACGTCGCCGACACCCGCGGGCTGCAGCCGGGCCTCACCAAGTGGCTCGGCGACGTGTACAACACCAACCTCTGGCTGTATGCGGCTGTGGTGGTGGTGATCATGGTCGGGATGGGTCTCGTGCTGGGGTTCGGCGTCGACCGCCTGGTCGTCGCGGCTCGGCATCGACCTCGGCAAGCTCGATCACCACGAGTAGGCGAGGAGGTTCCTTGATGGACATGTTCAACATCTACTTGCCGATCGCCGGCATCCAGTTCAACGTCCTGCTGCTCTTGCTCATCGGCTTCACCGTGGGGGTGTGCGGCGGCTTCTTCGGCATCGGCGGCGCCTGGATCGTGACGCCCGCCCTCAACATCTTCGGCTTTCCGATGCCGTACGCCATCGGTACCGATCTCGCGCACATGGGCGGCAAGTCGATCGTCTCGACGATCCGCCACGGCAAGTTCGGCAACGTCGACGTCACGCCTCGGCGTGCTCGATGATGCTCGGAACCACGGTCGGCATGGAGCTGGGCGCGCAACCTGGTGATGTGCGCTGGAGCGCGCCGGACTCGCCGAGTCGTACATCCGCAAGGCCTACGTCGTCTTCCTGGCCGTTGATCGGCTCGTACGTGCTCTACGACTACATCCGTCATCACGGTCCGCCAGCGCCGGCAGGTGGCGCCGAGCGGCGCAGCCCGCGGAAGCCGAGACGTTCGCGCAGCGGCTGCAGCAGGTGCAGCATCCCGCCGATGATCCACTTCGAGGCCTCGGGGATCACCTGCTCGCTGTGGCTGCCGGTGCTGGTGGGCCTGACCACCGGCGTCGTCGCCAGCGTGCTCGGCGTCGGCGGCGGCTTCATCCGCATGCCGGCGCTGATCTACCTGGTCGGCTGCCCGACCCTGGTGGCCGTCGGCACCGACCTGTTCGAGGTGATGATCACCGGCGCCTACGGCGCCTTCACCTACGGCGTCAAGGGCCGCGTCGACCTGATCGCGGCGATGTGGATGCTACTCGGCGCCGCGTCGGCGCGCAGCTCGGCACCGTCGCCGTCAAGTACGTGCGCGGCTACTCGATCCGCCTGCTGTTCGCCGTGACGATCTTCATCGCCTGCGCATCGGTCGTGCTCAAGCAGGCGAACCTGCAGCTCGCCTCGTCGATCACCATCCTCACGGCGGGCGTGGCGATCAGCGCCGTGATCATCGGCTGGCTGATCAGCGGCGTCCGCCGCGAGCGCGCGGCCGCCCGGCGGGCCGGACGCGGGCTGTCGCTCTAGGAAGGGGGCCGTGATGAGGCGCCATGACATCATTCTCTGGGTCGTCATCGCCGCCGCCTCGATCAGCTTCGGCTGCATCGAGGCGCCCAAGGTCGTCCAGGGCACGGTGGCCAGCTACGACGCCGGCAGCCAGGTCGTCGTGGTCAAGGACGAGCGAGCGCCCAACATGACGCTCGAGATCTCGCTCGCCGGAGGCGAGGTGGGAGCCGACCCGGAGGTCGGGGATGAAATCCGGATTGCGTATCGCGACGACGGCGGCAAGCTCCGAGCGCTGCGCGTGATGAACCTGACCAGGCAGGCGGAGGTTGGTAAGAAGGCCGGCGGATCGTCGGGCGGGCACTGAGGCGAGCCGGCCGGACCGTGGGTCGCAGATGGGGGCCGCGTGAGGAGATTGAGAGTTCTGTTGGTCGACGACGAACGGCTCTACGTCGAGTCGCTCGCCAAGGTGCTCCGTCGCCGCGGTTTCGAGGTCATGACGGCATTCAGCGGCGAGTCCGCCGTCACGTTGGCGGGTGAGCAGGAGCCCGACGTGGTCGTCCTCGACCTGCGCATGCCGGAGATGGACGGGGTGGCGACGTTCACGGCGATCCGCCGCGTCCTGCCGCACGTGCCGGTGATCATGCTGACCGGACATGCCGATCTCGATCGTGCCTCGGAGGCGCTGCACCGCGGCGTCACCGATGTCCTGCTCAAGCCGTGCCCGGTCGACGTGCTCGTCCCGGCGATCGAAAACGCGGCGGAGCGCAAGGCCATCGCGGCAGACCTGGTCGCCGCCGCGCTGCGCAACTAGTCGTCTCCGCTGGGGCGCCGGCCGGCGTCGAGGTCGCCCGCCAGAAAGGCGTCGCGCACCGCATCGGACGCCTCGTCCGAGGTCATCGCCGCGTCCATCTGCCGGAAGAACTGCAGCAGCCTGCCGAGCATCTCGAGCTGTTCCGTCGCCTCGTCGAGGCTCGGCTTGGAGAGCCGCGCAGTGACGAGGTCCTGCTCGGTCCGCACGGAAAACCCCTGCTGCCGCAGGACCCCAGCGATCGCCCGCACCCGGCGTGCACGGCGCACGCGATCGGCGGCGCCTCCCTTGAACTGCATCGAGATGTAGTTCTTGTTGGCGGTTCCGCTGCAGTAGCTGTCAACCACCCCGAAGTGATAGCCGACGCGGGCCGTGTAGTTGAGGTAGCAGTCGGACACCAGGGCGTAGCAGGGGTCGCGGAAGGTCCGGTCCTCCTCCGGGTTCGATAGGGCGTGACGCATCATCACCGACACGAACCCGCCGAGGTCCATGCCGCGCGGGCCGTAGCGGGGGATGCGCTTGTCGAGCATGCCGCGGAGCAGTGCCGCGAGCGGCACCGAGAGGACCTCCGAGGGCTTCACCTTGCCGCCCGGCCGGCCGGCCGCGAGCCCGCCCCCGAGGTCGATGATGTACAAGTCGATCGGCAGGAAAACGTCGAGGTAGTGGCTCGAAGGCCGCAGATCGCCCAACCCCGCGCCCATCCGGAACATCTCCTCGTACGATCGCTCGTGGACGAAGCGGGCGATGTCGTGGAGCGTCCGGCAATGTTCGGCCGCGAACGTCGGGGACCGCGGGTCGGTGAGAGAGAGGGGCACGATCAGCTCCGCGGCGCGCTGCAGGAGCTGCATCTCCGGTGTCCAGGCGCCGGGAAGCAGCGGCGGTGATGGTCCGATCGCGACCGCCGCCAGGCCGGTCACCTCGCCGGCGTAGACGAACCGCGCGGCCGAGTCGACCGTGACGAGTTGGCCGCCCGCGATCACCGCGGTCGCGTCGCGGGTCGCGAGGAGCGTCGGCACCCCGAGCTCGCGCGCGAGCGACGCCATGTGACCGGTGGTGCTGCCGACATCGGTGACGATCGCGCGAGCCCGCGA
Organism: uncultured Acidobacteriota bacterium; assembly: GCA_963725705.1. Lineage (GTDB taxonomy): Bacteria > Acidobacteriota > Thermoanaerobaculia > Thermoanaerobaculales > Thermoanaerobaculaceae > CAVRZJ01. Next base: position 563,987 of record CAVRZJ010000011.1, read on the forward strand.
CATCGCCCGGACGAAGCGTGGCGATGGGCGCCGGGCCACCAGCACGCCCCCCTCGGGGAAACCGTCGAGGTCGTAGTCGTCGTCGACGAGCACTGCGGTGCCGCAGCCGACGCCGGGGTAGGCCGTGTCACCGCCTGCAAGCAGGACCGCCGCACCGGGGTGCGGCTCGACCGGGGCGTGCGCGGCAGCCACCACCCGCAGCGGTCGCGACTGCAACAACCATATCCGGCCGCTGCCGTCGACCGCCCACTCGGTGTCCTGCGGGCAAGCGAAGTGGGCCTCCAGCGTGCGCGCCCAGCGCGCGAGACGAGCGGTCTGCACCTGGGCGAGCCCGGTCGCCGGGGTGTCGCGGTCGCCGAGACTCTGCTCGACGACGCCGTCGCCAGACCGGCAGGTGAGGATCGTCGTCTGCTGCCCGGCCACCCGCGAGACGACGGCGCCCTCGTCGCCGCCCGCAACGACGATCGCCTCGGGTGTGGTCAAGCCCTCGACCAGCGTGACGCCGAGGCCCCGCACGGCCTGGATGAGCACGTTGCCCGACGTCGGGTCCGCCGGCTCGCGTGAGAAGACGACGCCGGCGGTCGCCGCGTCGACCATCGCCACGACCCCGACGGCCATCACCGCCGATTCGGGAGGGATCCCGTGCAAGCGGCGATAGTGCGTCGCCTCGGGCGAGTAGAGACTGGCGACGACGCGGCGATAGGCAGCGACGAGCCCGTCCCGGCCGACGTTCAGCTCGGTGAGGAACTGGCCTGCGAACGAGCGGCTGCCGTCCTCGCCGATCGCACTCGAGCGCACCGCCACGGCCACCGGCTCGCCGCAGCGCGCGACGAGGCGGTCGTAGGCGCCGAGGATCTCGCGGGCGAGGCGGTCCGGCACAGCCGCCGCCAGGACCGCGCTCTGCGGCGACGGGAACGTCCGCCCGCCGTCGTCTCCCTGTCCGGGGACGTAGGGCTCGATGACCGTCGAGGCGAGCCCGGTGCCATCCAGGAGGGTGTGGAACCCGTGCGTGGTGACGGTGAAGCCGTCGGGGGTCGGCAGCCCGACCGCGTTACGGACCTCCCCCAGGTTCGCCATCTTCCCGCCCACGAGGTCGGCGTGGCTGGCGTACGTCACGGGAAGGTCGAGCACCACCGCGTCGCCTTCGGCGGGGCGCGCGACGACCGCGTTGAGGGCACCGGTGATCGCGCCGAGGGCGTCGCCCAGAGCCGGGTAGCGGTCGCCGGAGATCACCGCCAGGCTGCCGACCATGGCGTGGACGCTGGTCACCGCGCGGACCGCGCTCCGCCGCACCGTCGACGTGTCGAAGTACTCCTGGCTGCTCGCCTTCCGTTCGAGGTCGGCGATGATCTCGAGCAGGGCGTTGTTGGCCGACAGCAGCTTGCGGAACTCGGTGTGGTAGAGACGGAAGCGTGCGAGGCTTGCCTCCTGGTCTTCGCGTCGCTCGCTGCGCAGACCCACGATCTCGAGAAACTCGAGCAGCGTGTGCCACATCCGCCGGGCCGGCGAGATCCGTCGCTGGTCCGCCGACGAGCGCCTGCCGTCACTCGCCGCACGATCGGGGACCGGGGGCGCGGGGACGGTCATCGGCGCCCCTGGTGCGGACCTGGCGAGGTGGCCGGCCCGCCGGCCTCGCCGTCGCGTTGCGCGGACTCGATCACAGCCACGAGTTGCTCGGTGGGGTAGGGCTTCAGCAGGTACGCAAAAGCTCCCCTGGCGAGGCTCCTCTCCTCCTCGCCGGGCGTGAGGTGGCCGGTAAGCAGGGCGACGCGGGTCCCGGGCAGCGTGCGAGTGATCTCGTCGAGCACTTGCAGGCCGTCGATACCGGGCATCTTGACGTCCAGCAGCACGACGGCGAAGCGGCGCGACTGCAGCGCCTCCAACGCGGCTTCGCCGGTGCCCGCAACGACCACCTCGAAGCCGCGCCGGCGCAGCACCTTCCCCAGCGTCGCCGTGAACTCGACCTCGTCGTCGACGAGAAGCACCGCGCGGCTCACGGTGGGGCTCCCAGGGGTGCGCCCGCGGGATCGGCCCCGTTCTGCGGCGGACGCAGCGGCAGGGCGACGGAAAACGAGGTTCCGACCCCGGGCGTGCTATCGACGGTGATGGTGCCGCCGAGGTCGTGGACGAGGCCATAGCAGATCGCGAGGCCGAGGCCCGTCCCCTTGCCGACGGGCTTGGTCGTGAAGAACGGCAAGAAGATGCTCGACAGATGCTCCGGCGCGATGCCGCAGCCGTTGTCGACGATCTCCACGCGCGCCAAGCCGTCCTCCCAGAAGCGACTGCGGACGATCACGCGGCCTCCGGCCTTGCCGGCGACGGCGTCGACGGCGTTGTTGATGAGGTTGACGAAGACCTGCTGCAGGTGGGCCGGGCACGCCAGCATCGGCGGCACGTAGCCGAGATCAGCCTCGATCGTCACGCCCTCCACCCGCGCACGGGTACGCAGGATCGTCAGCATCTCTTCGAGAGCCTGCTGCAGGTCGACCTTCTCGATGGTGGTGTCGGACTTGCGGGCGAACTTGAGCAGGCCCTGAGTGATCGCCTTGCAGCGGTGCACCTGCTCGCCGATCTTGGCGGCCGAGTCGAGGATCTCGACGCGGTCCTCCTCGGCGACCGGGGCCGTCTGCGCGAGGTCACGGATCCACGTCTGCAGCGTCTCGATGGTCGCGAGCGGGTTGTTGATCTCGTGCGCGAGGCCCGCCGACATCTCGCCGACTGCGGCCGTCTTGCCGGTGACCAGCAGGCGCTGAGTGAGCGCTTCCTTCTCGATGTCGGCCCGCTTGATCCGCCGGACCTGGGAGCGCGCCACGACCAGCGAAAGCGCGGCGGCGGCGAGCACGCCGACCGTGCACATCGCCAGCCCGATCACCACCGCCTGTCGGAGCGGGCCGTACACGTCGCGGGACTCCTGGCGGAAGATGAGCATCCACTTCGGGTTGTCGAGCCAGGAGGTGGTGTAGACGTAGCTGACGCCGTCCTGCTCGATCTGCCGCACGCGGATGCCGAGGTGGGGCACGAGGTCGGGGTACTTCGCCGGCGCCAGGAGGTCTCCCGCCATCCGCGTCCGCGTTTGCAGTTGCCCGGCGCTGTTGACGATGAACGTCTCGCCGGTGCGGCCGATGCGGGTGGCGTCGACGAGGCGTGAGAAGTAGTCGGTGTTCACTGTCGCGCGCAGGATCCAGAACGTCGCGCCGACGTCGCGCTTCACGGCGATGACGAAGTGAGGGACGCCGCGGAAGCCGAGGAACACGTCGCTCACGTAGACGCCTTCCCTCGAGACGTGGCTAAACCACTCGGTCTCCTTGTAGTTGCGTCCGGCGAGGTCGTACGGGCCGACGTACTTGAGGTGACGGCCGTCGGCGTCGATGATGCCGATGTCGGTGAGCACCCCGGCGTGGCCGCCGATCACCTGGAACGTCCGCTCGAGGCCGCCCGCCTCCAGCTCGGCGAGGGAGTACTCCCTGGCGACCGCGGCTATCCCGGCGACCAGGCCGGACAGGAACGACTGGATCGACTCCTTGTGGTGGCGCAGGAAGTTGGCGTGCTGCTCGATCACGACCGAGCGGTTGAGCGCGTAGAAGAGGTAGAAGTTGGCCGTGCCGATGACGACCAGGGGCAGCACCGTGACCATGATCAGGCGACCGACCAGGAGGCGGAACATCGCGCCGTACGGATCGGGATGGCGGATCACCGCGCGTTCCTCCGCGCAGGGACCGCGTGACGGCGTCGCCGGCAGGCGGCGCGCGCGCCGCGGCTGCCGTGCCGCCCGCCGCGCTGCGCGTCCACCTCAACCGGCATCGATGGCCCTCGCTGCTGCGGCGGCGAGTATCACCTCGACGAGCTGATCGGGGCTCACGGGCTTGAGAAGGAAGTCCCACGCGGTGGCGCGAAGCGCCTCCACGCCAGCGTCGATCGAGCCGTGGCCGGTCAACATGACGACCTTGGCGCGCGGCTCCAGCTCGGTGATCCGCCGCAGCGTCGCGAGACCGTCCAGGCCTGGCATCTTGAGGTCGAGCACGACGACGTCGGGGTTGCGCTCGGCCAGCCGCTCGATCGCCTCCTCGCCGCTCGCGGCCGTGAAGACCGTCAGCCCGCGGCGCCGCAGCAGCTTGGCGAGAGTCTCCCGGAAGGTGGCCTCGTCGTCGACGAGGAGCACCCGTGTCGCGGTGCCGTCCGTGGCCCCTGCATCCATGCCCACCTCCGCCTTCACTCGACGGCCGCAACCAGGCGCGCGCGCAGGGCCCGCACGAGGGCGCGGCCGCTCCGGCGGCCGAGCGCGAAGATACGCATCGGCTCCTCGATCGTCGCGTCGCGGGTCTCGACGTCGCACCAGCGGGTCGGCAGCAGCAGGCCGTGGACCAGCCCGACGACGCCAACGGCGACCAGGATGGGTCCCGTCGCTGCCAGCCAGGGGCGGGCCAGCCAGCCGAGGGCGGCGATCACGGCGCCGGCCGCCATCTCTCCCCAACGGACCTGGCGGTGCACGCGCAGATTCGCCATTCGCTCTAGCGGCAGCGCGTCGATCACCGTGCCGTCGCGCTCGTCGCAGGTCGCGGGGCGGCCTGGCGAGATGACCGTGCGCAGCCGGAGCAGCCGCCTCGGGGTGAGGAAGAGGCTGACGGCGTGCTGCTCCGGCTCCTTGAGGACCGACTGTGAGAGCCGCAGGTGCGCGTGCACGACGTGGTGCTCGAGGTGCACCGGCTCGTCGGGTGCGAGCACCGGCCGGACCACGGCACGACAGAGGTCGAGCATCTTCTCGGTCAGGCGCCGCTCGAACCCGCGCTCCGGGATGTCGCCCCTCCTGCGGCCGACCACGAGGGTGCGGATCTCGGCCCTCAGCGTGTCCGCGTCAGTCATCGTACGGGTACGCCCCCGGGGACACCTTCTGGGCGTGAAGCGCCGGGATCGCGCTGATGACGACCGCCAGGACGAGGACGAACGCGACCACGAATGCGAACCAGGGGTCCCACGTCCTCAGCGTCGAGTCGTAGAGGAGCCAGAGCAGGAACCCGTAGAGAACGACGTTGGCCACGAGCTGCCACAGCTTGTGCATCGCCATGCCTCCATTCTCGGCGCAAACGGCTCACCGCTTCAAGCCGGTTGCGGGCCGGCGGACCGGTCGCTGGACGAGCCGACCGCGGGCGCTGGCGCCTCAGACACGTCCCTTGAGCCACAGCTCGTAGATGCCTGCCGCGGCGCCGAGCGAGATCGCCAGCAGCAGAATCCAGTAGCCCGAGCATCGAGTCGATGAACCACCGCAACCCCTTCGCCATCGCCTTCTCCTTCCTTCCTTCGGGTGGCCGGGGGCCCGGTCCCCGGTCCCCGGTGCCCGGTCCCCTGTTTCACACCACCAACGCCGGCACCCACGCCGGCACGCGCTTGCCGTGCCGGTGGCGGACCGCGAAGTAGACGAGCGAGACGATGAACAGGCAGAGAAAGATCATCTCGCCCAGGGTGAGCATCACCGCGAACAGCGAGAGCAGCTCGATCGATCTGTCCGGTGAGCACGTAGGCGAGGCGCAGGACGGCGCCGCAGGTAGCGAGGATCAGCGAGTAGCGAGAGGATGTAGCGGATCGCCGGCCCGCGCACGTAGGAGGTGGCGATGCTGCCGAACTGCGCGCCGATCATCGCGCCGCTGATCATGAAGAGCACGGCCATCATGTCGACGTGGCCCTCGATCGAGTGGCGCAGTGCCCCGTAGCCGCCGGAGAAGACGATCTCGACGAGGTCGGTACCGACCGCGATGTGGGTCGACGCGCCGACGATGTAGACGAGCGCCGGCACGCGGATGAAGCCGCCGCCGACGCCGAGGAACCCGGCGAGCAGCCCGGTGACCACGCCGACGACGACGATCACCCACATCGAGACGACGACGCGAGCGGTCCGGCAGCGGACGATGGGCGCCAGCGGGATGTTCTGGAAGAACGTCGGCAGGTTGGCAGGTCTGCAGCTCGCGGCCCGCGTGCTTGCCCTCCTGGGTCAGCTCCTCGAGCTTCCGGTGCGCCCGCCGCGTCTCGATCTGCGTGTAGAGGAACAGGGTGAACATCACCACCACCGAGGTGATGAGCAGTGCGATGGACGACAGCCCGAGGTGCTTGAAGTAGACGAGCAGCCGCACGCCCAGCTCGACGCCGAGCATGGTGCCCGCCACCATCGACAGGGCCATCGTCCAGTCGATGTTCCCGAGCTGCCGGTGCCTGACGGTCGACACCAGGCCCTTGCCGGCGATGTGGGTCATGTCGATCCCGGAGGCCATGTAGCCGGGGAACCCGAAGACGATGAGCGCCGGCGTGACCATGTAGCCGCCGCCGACGCCGATGAATCCGCCCACCATGCCGACGGTGAATCCGACCAGGACCAGGAGGAAGATCGGCGCCTGGACGCCTGCAATCGTGAAGTCGAACATGCTCGCCTCCCCTAGTGCCCTTCGAAGTGCTTGATCTTCTCGAGCTTCAGGCCGAGCAGGTCGGTGAAGCCCTCAGCCATGAAACCCAGCGCGAGCCCGAGGCCGAGCACCATGGCGACGTTCCAGACCGCCGCCCACGGGTCGGTCTCGATCGCCTTGTGCTTGAACGTGTCCTTGAACTTGAACCCCTTGGCGTCCTGGATCTCCCAGGGCACCATCACCGTGAGCGTGGCGCCGTCGAGGCTCGCCCGCTTCCCCTTCTTGAGGATGTCGGTGGTGATGACGCCGTTGCAGTTCACCGGCAGCCGGTCGCCCTGCTTGACCGCCACCGCCACCAGACCGTCGATCCGCTCGAAGCTGCCGACCCGGAGCGTCGCCGGTTGGGCCTTGGTGGCGTCCTTGAACGTGTCAGCGTTGATCGCGTACCCCTCGGCGGCCGCGGTGTGGTAGTACCACGCGGCCATCTTGCCCGAGACGAACGCCTGCACGATCGTCGCCACCAGCGCCGCGGCCGCCAACGTCCAGAAGCAGAACTTGATGGCCGCTCGTGTTCTCGATGGTCCCGCCATGTCACGCCCTCCTTTCGTACCGCGCGCTCCGTCAGATCCGGAAGATGAAGCGCAAGGCGATCATCTGCTCGTTCTCCACCAGCGTGTTCTTGACCGTCACATCCTGCAGGTCGGAGTTGCCGCCCGATACGATCCCGTTCTTGCCTGCGACGAAGTCGGGGACCCACAGGTAGGTGTAGGTGCACAGCACGCGGAAGTTGTAGTTCATCGTCCAGTTGAGCCCGAGCGAGGCCTCGTGGACCTTGGCGGCGCCGTCGAGGACGGCGGCGTTGACCGAGTTGCCGCCGCCCGGAGCCGGCGGCGGCGCCGAGGCGAAGTCGGCCGTGGTGAACCCGCTGACCTTGGCGGTGTCGAAGAGCCGTGCGTCGGTCTCGGTGGACGAAAAGCGCGCCAGGATCTCCCAGGCACCCTTGCCGGGGAGGCCGGGCCCCCAGGGGTTGGCGGGGTTGGGCTGGCGCCACCCGAAGTTGTCGAGCGCCTTCTCCTCTCCGGTCAGGAAGTAGCTGAACCAGACTGAGAGGTTCTCCGCCCCGCCGTCGTGCGTCATCACCGGCTCATGCTTCACGCGCTTGGAGCCCTGGTAGAAGTCGTGGAAGATCCGGATGTCGTCCCAGGCGACCTTCGCCCACTCGGCGCTGGCGCTGAACGGGCCGCGCTTGTAGGTCAGCTCGCCGCCGAGCCGGGTGCGCGAGTCGATCTGGCCGGCGATCGTGTCGGTGTTGCGGCCATCGGTGCCGATCACCTGCTCGGTGCGCCACCGCCAGATCTGCGACTCGAGGTTGGCGGCCGAGAGACCCCGGGTCTCGTAGCGGCGCGTCGGCACCGAGGTGAGACCGTAGGTGCCCTGGACAGCGAAGTAGAGCCCCTCGGCCGCCTTGCTGCCGCCGCGGAACGGCTGGAAGAACAAGCGCCACGCCACGTCCTTGTGGTCGTCGATGTCGCCCTTAGTCTGATCGAGGTCGACGCCGGCGCCGGTGAAGACGCCCAGGTTGTAGACGACCTTCTGGGCGGCGAGGGCGCCCCAGATCATGATCCCGCGGTCGAAGAACGGGTAGATCGGCTCGGCGCTGCCCCGCTCGATGAAGTCCACCTGGTTGTCGAGAGTAAGCCACTGGCTGGAGAAGGGGACCTTCATCTGACCGATCCGCACATGGAAGGCGTCGTGCCCGCCGATGTCGATGAAGGCATTGCGGATGTAAGGGTTGTCCTCGAGCGCCGCCTGGATCCGGATCGCCATGAAGTCGTACAGCCTGGCGTTGAAATCGAGGCGCGCCCGGCGGATGTCGAACGAGCTCGGCGCCACGCTGTCGCCGCCGTAGAACCGCGAGTCGAGCTGCACCGAGGCCTTCAGTTGCAGCTCGTTCTTCTTGTCCGGCGTGCGGAGCGTGAAGCCGTCCTTGAAGATCCCTTCGAGGACGACTGGACCGGCCTTCGGCTTCTCCTTGGCCTCGGGGGGCTGCCCCTGCTTCTCCTCGCCGATCTTTTCCTGAGCGGCCTGCTGCGTCTCGCCCGCCGGCGCCCCCGCCGGTGCCGCGACGATAGCCGCGTCCGCCGGCGGTCGCTCCTGTGGCGCAGCACCCGCCGGGACGGCGGCCAGCGCCGCCAGCGCGCCGAGGATCGCTACAGCCTTCGTGATGCCGTTCACGACGACCTCCTTTCGGTGGCCTTCAGGCGCGCTTCACCGCGCCGCTTGCGCGCGCAGGCCCGTGTGATCTCACTGACGAGCTGATCGTCGGAAACCGGGTACGAGAGGATCGAGAACACTCCCAGCCGCAGCGCCTGCACCGCCCGGTCGACCAGGGGTCCCGACGAGATGGCGATCACCTCGATCAGCGGCGCGCGTTCCCGGACGAGCTCGATCAGCGCCCAGGCGGCGTCGTCGAGGCCATACGTCTCGACGAGGACCACGTCGATCTCGGACGAGTCGGGGACGGACGCGAAACCGCCAGCCGGCGCCGGCGGCCGGGTGACTTGCATCCCCTCGGCGACGAGGCGATCGAAGAGAAAGCGCGAGTAGACGGCATCGCGGGAGGTCACCAGCACGCGGACGTCGGTGGCCTCGGGCTTGGGTACCTCGTGCATTCACGGCGTCTCCAGAGCAATCCCGATGCCAGACCACGGGGTCGCTCACAACGGTCGATCTCGCATGGAGTTGGGCGCCAGCGACGGGAACGCGCCGATACGTGACCGGTGAGACAAAGTGTCCCACGGCGATCATCCGCGTCCCGACGCGTACATTCTAACTATATTAAGGACAATATCTTGACTCGAGCTTGCCGCAGTGAGTCAATCCTGCGCGTCGGTGGCGTCCGAGGGCAGCGTGCCGTACTTCAACAGCTTCCGGTGGAGGGTGCGGCGGTTGATCCCGAGGATCCGCGCCACCCGGGACTGGTTGCCGCGGCACCCCTCCAGCAGCTCGAGGATGTAGCGCCTCTCGAGCTCCTCGAGCGAGCGTCCGGCGAGGTGGGGGGCGCGATGCCCCTGGACGACCTCGTCCGGGAGGTCGCGGGGCTGGATCAACCCGGCCCGCCGCAGGATGACCGCGCGCTCGATGGCGTTCTCGAGCTGGCGGACGTTGCCCGGCCAGTCGTAATCGACGAGGAGGTCGAGCGCGTCCGGACGGACCCCCTCGACCTGGTACCCGGCGTTGAACTTCCTGATGAAGTGGTAGATCAACGGCGGGACGTCGTCGCGCCGGTCGCGGAGATCGGGGAGACGGAGCGGGATCACGGAGAGTCGGTAGTAGAGATCCTGGCGGAAGAGCCCCTTGCCGACCAACGCGAGGAGATCCTGGTTGGTGGCGGAAATCAGGCGGACGTCCACGGACCGTTCTTCGACGTCGCCGATGCGGCGGAAGCGGCGCTCCTGGAGGAAGCGCAGGAGCTTTGCCTGGACCGGCAGCGAGAGGTTGCCGACCTCGTCGAGGAAGAGCGTCCCCCTCTCGGCGTGCTCGATGATCCCCGGCTTGTCACCCACGGCGCCGGTGAACGACCCCCGGCGGTGACCGAACAGCTCGCTCTCCATCAGCGTCTCCGGGATGGCGCTGCAGTCGACCGCGACGAACGGCCCGCCGGCCCGCCGGCTGGCGCGGTGGATCGCGCGCGCGAGCAGCTCCTTTCCCGTCCCCGAGCTGCCGGTGATGAGCACCGAGGCGTGGCTCGCCGCGACCTCGCGAGCCATGTGGAGCAGGTCCGCCATCACCCGGCTGCGGAAGACGATCGGGAACGCCGCCTCGCCCGGGTCCGCCCGCTCCGTGCCAAAGGCACGCTGCTCACGAATCCGCGCGGCCGCCCCGCCGACGATCTCGAGCAGATCGTCGAGATCGAACGGCTTGGCGAGATAGTAGTAAGCCCCCTCGCGCATCGCCTCGACGGCCGTCTCGATGCTCCCAAAGGCGGTCATCAGGATGATCGGCTGGTGCAGGCGCCGGGCGATCGCCCGGCGCAGCACGTCCATGCCGTCGGAGCCGGGCATGCGCACGTCGGAAAGCACCAGGTCGAACGCGCCCCCCTCGAGAAGGCTCATCGCCTCGTTGCCGTCGCGCGCGACGACCACGGCGTACCCTTCGTCGGCGAGGACGCGGAGGATCAGCTCCCGCATCTCGTCATCGTCCTCGGCGACGAGGATCCGGATCGGCTCCTCGCCATGAGCCAACTCGCCGGCGTCGCGGGTGAAGGTGCGGTCCGCCATCGCCTCGTGAGTCTAGCGGTTCTCGCCGGCGGGGCGCAGCCAGAGCATGAAGACGCTGCCGGCGCCGGGCGTGCTCGTCGCCTCGATCCAGCCGCCGTGCCGCTCGGCGATGCGGTCGACGATCGCCAGCCCGAGGCCGGTCCCCTCACCGAGCGGCTTGGTGGTGAAGAACGGCTCGAAGACGCGTCCGAGGTGCTCCGCCGCTATCCCGCACCCGGTGTCGGCGACGCAGACGCGAATCCACGGCCGCGTGGTGTCGACGCCGGTTCGGCTCGGGGCCGCTACGCCGATCGTGATGGCGAGGGCGCCGCCGCCCGGCATCGCCTGGCAGCCGTTGAGGATCAGATTCATGAGCGCGTGCTCGAGCAGCTTCGGGTCGCCGAGCACTGGCGGCGTGCGGGGATCGACGGCGAGGGTGGTGGCGACGTTGCGGTTGATCTCCGGCACCATGGCGACGACCTGGCGGGCGACCTCGGCGACGTCGACCGAGGCGAGCCGGGCCTCCGGGGTCCGGGAGAACTCGAGGAAGCGCTGGACCATCGTCGAGATCCGCTCGGTCTGGCGAACCACCACCTGCAGCGTTGCCTTGCAGGGGTCGTCGTCGCCGAGCTTGCGCAGCGTGTACTGCGCGCTGCCCGAGATGACGTTCAGGGGGGTGCCGATCTCGTGCGCGATCCCCGAGGCGAGCTGGCCGGTGAGCGACGCCTTGGCGGCCTGGACGAGCTCGGCCTCCGTCGCGGCGAGGCGGCGGGAGAGGTCGTTGAGCGCGTCGACGAGATCGCGGTACTCGGCGATGCGGGGCTCCGGCACGGCGATCCTTCGCGGCCCCGCGCTCCCCTCGCGCCACCGGCGCAGCTCGACCCGGATTTCGGCGAGCGGGCGCGTGAGGCGCCGGCTCGACCACATCAGGATGCCGAGCGCCGCCGCTATCGCGAAGCCGATCGACAGCGCCAGCATGGCGTAGCGGTCGCGGACCGCCAGCACACTGGTCGCGATGTCGGCGGAGACGACCACCCCCCAGGTCGTCCCGCCGACCGGTTGCACGAAGCCGAGGCGCTCCTTCCTGGACACGATGCTGCGAAAGCGGATCTCGCCGGCGCCACCCCCGACGAACAACCTGACCGGGGGGTTGGCGCTGAGGTCCTCCCCCCGTTCGGTGACCATCGCGTCGGAGTAGAACAGCAGCCGGCCGTTGCGATCGGCGGCGTAGATGTGGCGATCGAGCCCCGGCGCGAGGGTGGCCAGATGGCGGCGCAGCCCCTCGGGGTCGAGGACCGCCGCGAGCAGCCGGTCCGTGTCGACCTGCTGAACGAGGACGCACGTCGGCGGGAACCCGGGGACGACGCGGCCGACCGCCGAGAACTCGGGGCGGCCGCCGCCGATCGTCGGCGGCGTCAGGCGCTCATAGCCTGCCGGCCTGCCGATCCGCTCCGTGGAAAGCTCGGAAGCGACGACGACGCCGTTACGGTCGAGCGCCTCCCACCGGACTCCGGCGACCGGCGGCGGAAACGGGTCGCTCGTCCAGTGCACGCGGCCGGTGATGGCGATCAGCAGGTCGTCGCGCACCTGCCGCACGATGCCGTCGAGGAGGCTGGCGGCGAGCAGGGCGGTCTGCCGGTTGGTCGCGCGGATCTCCTGCTCGAGGAGCGCGACGTCGGCCCGGTAAGCGCGATACGTCAGGATCGCGAGCGGGAGGAACGGCACCAGGGTGACGAGGATCAGCGAGAAGGCGAGCAGGCGCCCGATCGAGGTGCGGCGCCGCAGGCTCGCGTCCGCGGCCACCTAGAAGCGGTCCATGTCACCGGCCAGGAAAGCGCGCGCGAAGTACTCCGGGCTGGCGGCGTTGTCCATCAGCATGTCGAGCTGGCGCGTGCACATGGTGAGGCGGCCGAGATCCACGAGCCGGGCGTGGATCGTGTCGCGGTCGAACTTCTGCATGCGGGCAACCAGCAGGTCGGAGCGGGTCTGGACGCGAAAATCGAGACGGAAGAGCACGCTCGAGATGAACTCCACCCGCCGCACGCGCCGCGACGCGTCGGCGGCGCCGCCGGCGAAGCGGAAGTGGATGTAGTTCTTGTTGAGGCTCTGCCCGCAGTAGGTGTCGATCGTCGAGAAGTGGTACCCGGCCTTGGTCGAGAAGTTGAGGTAGCGGTCCGAGATGATCGCGTACGACGCGCGGCCCACCTTGAGCGCCTCGGCCGGCGGGCCGGCCATGCTCTCGCCGAGCACCGACAGGAAGCCGCGAGCCGAGAGCGGCCGCGGGCGGTCCCAGCGGATGCGCTCGTCGAGCAGCCCGGCGAGGAAGGCGGCTAGCGGCTCCGATGCGACGTCGTCCGCCCCCACCTCGGCGCCGTCGGGGACCCCTTCCCGCAGGCCACCCCCGACGTCGAACACGTAGATCGCGAGCGGCAGCCTCACCGCCAGCCGGCGGGCGTGGTGAGTGTCGGTCGAGGCGACGTCGCCGTAGTGGAACATCACCTCGAACGCCTTCTCATGGACGTACCTGGTGATGTCGTGGATCGACCGACAGTTTTGCGGCCTGAACGCCTTGCTCGCCGCGTCGGTGAGGGTCAGCGGCGTCACCAGCCGGCCGATCTGCCGCAGCGTCTGCAGCGCCGGCGTCTCGATCGGCGCCGGCGGCGTGACCTTCTCGCGCGCCACCGCGAGGATCCCGGCGAACACCTCGCGGCGCGTGGCATCGACGGTGACCGGTTCGCCGGCCTGCAGGAACGCGGTGGCGCGGCCGCCGCCGACGATCGCCGGCACCCGGTACTCGCGCGCCAGGCTGGCCATGTGGCCGGTCGGCGAGCCGACGTCGGTGACGATCGCCGCGCAGCGCGACATCACCCGCGAGAACGCGGGCGACGAGTGGCGAGCCACCAGGACGCCGCCCGCCGGGAAGGAGTCGAGCTCCTCGTCGCGCCGGACCATGACGACCGGGCCGGCCCCGACGCCGGGGCAGGCGGTGAGGCCGCCGACGAGGATCGGCGCCTCCTCCGACAGCGGCTCGCCATCGTCGCCGCGCGTCTCGGGGCCGACCACCATCGGGCGGCTCTGGAGGATGAACAGTCGGTCCGGCGCCTCCTTCGCCCACTCGATCTCCTGCGGGCCGCCGAAGCAGCGCTCGAGACGGCGCGCCGCGTCGAGCAGCTCCAGCAGGTCGGCGCTCGACAACAGTGAGCTGTTGGGGGTGACCGAGCGGTCGCCGACGACCCACACCTGCGCCCCCTGCTCGCCGGACGCGACGCCGGCCGAGACGCCGGCGACGGCACTGACCACCATCCCCTCGCCGGCCGGCGCCTCCGGGCGGCGGGAGAACATGATTCCGCTGCAGCGCGGCTGCAACATGCGGATGCATCCGACCGCCATCGTCGCCTCGTGCTCGGTCATGCCGTGCTCATAGCGGTATGTGACCGCGGCGGGGCTGTAGGCGCTGGCGACCACCGCGCGGTACGCGGCGAGCAAACGATCGCGCGTGACCTCGAGCTCGGTGAGGTACTGTCCGGCGTGGGACGCCTGGGTGTCCTCGCCGACGGCGCTGGAGCGCACGGCGACCCGCAGGTCGGCGCCGCCCGCCAGCTCGTCGAAGGCCGCGAGCACGGCGCTCCCGATTGCCTCGGGCAGCGGCGCGGAGCGGATCGCGTCCTCGACCTCGTGGCACGCCTCGCTGACCGTGGCGACACCGCCCCGGCTCTCCAGCAGCCCCTCGAGGCGCTCGGCGCGGTCCCACAGCTCGTTGGCCGACATGAAGGCGGCGAACGCCGCCGAGGTGATCACGAACCCTTCGGGGACCGTGAGGTTCGCACACGCCCGGATCTCCCCGAGGTGCGCCATCTTGGTCCCGGCTACCTCCGTGTGCTGGAGGCGGAGCTCGGTCAGTGGCACGACGAACGGCCGGCCGGCGGCCTCACCGGGGGGCGGACAGATGACCTCGAGCTCGGCGTTGACGGCCCGCAGCGCCTCGTACAGCCCGGCGTGCCGGTTACCGGAGAGCTGATTGAGATTCTTGACCATGATGAACACGTCCATCGCCGCCTTTCGGGCCCGCCGAATGACGGTGTCGAGTGCGAATGGGGCCCGCCCCGAGAGGCGATCCTCGATGTCGGCGATGAGCTGCAACGTGGTGTCGTTGTAGGCGAGGATCTCGCGGAATCGCTCGTACATCAACCGGAAGCGGGCCGCCTCGGCACCGCCGGCCAGCGGGGAGGCGTGCCGGCTGACCGCTTTCCATGCCGCCCGAAGCCGGCGACCGACGCCGTTGGTGCCGGGCGGTCTCTCCGTCATCGCCTCCTACGCCCGTGACGACGCGCGCCTGACGACGTCGAGCAGCTCGTCGAGGTCGACCGGCTTGAGGAGGTAGTCGAACGCACCCAGCTCCATCCCCTGGACCCCGAGCTCGACCGAGGCGTGGCCGGTGAGCAGCACGACGGCGACTCCGGGATGCGCGTGGCGAACCCGGCGCAACAGCTCGAGGCCGTCCATCCCCGGCATCTTGACGTCGACGACGGCGCAGTCGAAAGAGCCGCCGGCGAGCGCGCGCAGGGCGTCGTCGCCACTCGTGGCAATCGAGCAGGAGACACCCCGGCGCGAGAGCCGGATGGACAGCGGCTCGAGGAACTCGAGCTCGTCATCGACTAGCAGCAGCTTCAGCTCCGCCATCGTCACCCTCCGCAGTGTATCGCTGTGTGTGCGCTCACCGCCTACGTCCCCGGTCCAACGGCGCCGGCTCGCCCTGCGGCTCGATGGGGAAGCGCAGGGTGAAGGTCGTGCCGCGCCCGACCTCGCTCGCGACGACGATCTCGCCGCCGAGGCCGTGCATCGTCTCGCGGCAGATCGCGAGACCCAGGCCGCTGTTGCTCGCCGAGCTGGTCTTGGTGGTGAAGAACGGCTCGAAGATACGGTCGAGCGAGCGCTGCGGGATGCCCGGCCCGTTGTCCGCGACCGTCACCAGTACGGTGTCGCCGGCGCGCTCGACCGCGAGCCGCACCTCGCCGTCCTGGCCGACGGCCTCCATCGCGTTGTTGATCAGGTTGAGGAACACCTGCTGCATCTGGGCCAGGCTGGAGCGGATGATCGGCACATCGCTGCCGAAGTCCCTGACGATGCTGATCCGCGAGGTCTCGGCCTCCTGGGCGAGGAACACCACCGTCTCGTTGAGCGCCTCTGCCACGTCCACCGGCTCGATGTCGGGACCGATCCGCCGCGAGAACCCGAGCAGGCGATGGGTCACCTTGCGGCCGCGTTGCACCTGCGCGTCGATCTTCCGCAAGCGCGTCGCCAGCTCCTCGGCCGACAGCGACTCCGCGCCGCCGTCCGCCAGCGTGTCGGTCAGCACGCCCACCTGCTCCTGGATGATGGCGAGCGGGTTGTTGATCTCGTGTGCGACCGACGCCGCCATCCGTCCGATGGTGGCGAGCTTCTCGGACTGTGCCACCGACTCGTAGAGGGCGGCGCGCTCCTTCTCGAGGCCGCGGATCTGCGCCAGGCGGTGACGCGCGACGAGCAGCGAGAGTGGCGGGACGACGAGCAGGCCGAGCACGAAGCCGATCGTCACCACGGGGCTCGACGACACCATCGCCGCGAACCCGGGCACGCGCTGGCGCGCCACCAGGACCCAGCCATCGCCGCGCAGCCACGTCGAAGCAACGAGCTCCCGCGGCCGCCCCGCGGCCAGCTCGCCGATGCGCACGCCGGAGTGGAGAGGTGGCACGGCGATGTCGGCCTTCTCCATCAGGCGGTGGGCCTCCGAGTAGCGGGTTTGGTACTCGCCCGCCCGGTTGAGGATGAAGACGTCGGCCCCGGACTCGATGCCCCCCTCCCGCACGAGGTCGCTGAGCTGGTCGGTGTCGATGGTGGCGCGGAGAATCCAGTCGTGTCCCGCCTCGCGCTTCTTCACCGCCATCACCATGTGCGGGAACCGGCGGAACCCCATGAACACGTCGCTCTCGTAACTGCCGTGCACCATCACCTGGTCGAACCACGGCTGCGCGGAGTAGTCGAGGTCCTGGAGGTTGTACGGCCCGATGTAGGCGACGTGGCGGCCGTCCTCGTTGATCAGCCCGAGGTCGACGATCGCTCCGTGCTCGCGCTGCATCTCGTCGCGCAGCGACTCGAGCACCGCCGGCCTGGAGAGCTCGGCGATGGGCAGCGCCGCTGCCGCCAGGGAGAGCTGCCGCAACTTCTCCTCGAGGAACAGCTCGACCGTGGCTCGGCGATTCTTGACCATCGCCTCGAGCACGTTGCGGGTGCGGCTCTCGACGGAGGCGCGCTGCGCCGCGAAGCCGGCCAGTCCCATGGCGACCAGCGGCACGAGACCGAAGGCGAGCAGGACGAGCAGCATCTGACCGGCGAGGCGGCGATAGGGGCTCTTGGCCTTACTGGGCATGGTGCTCCCGTCGTTTGAAGGCGTAGTCGCCGGAGAGGAACGCCTCCTCGTAGGCTCGCAACTCGGCGTCGCAGGTGAGCGCCATGTCGAGGTGGTTGACGTACCCCATCACCAGCCCGACGAGGTTCACCGCCGCGACCATCTCGGCGGCGGGCCGGTGGCGGAAGCGCGCGTTGACCAGGTCGGCGCGACAGTCCGTCTCGAAGCCGTTGGCCGTGAGCAGGCGCTGGATCAGCAGCGCCCGGCGCGACCTCTGGTCGATGCCGGTCGAGCCGCCGACGAAGCGGAACGAGGCGTAGTTGGATTCCACGATGTCGGCGATGCGCGCGTCAACCGTCGAGAAGTGGTAGCCGATGCGCGAGTTGAGGTTGAGGTACTGATCACTGATAAAGGCGTAGGACGGCTCACCCATCTGCCGCATTCGCTGATCCTGGTCGAAGTTGTAATTGACCACGGCCGACATGAAGCCCTTGAGTGAGACCGGCCGCGTCGTCGCCCAGTGCAGCCGCGGGTCGGTCATCCCGCGCCACAGCGCGCGCATCGGCACGCACGCCACGTCCTCGACCGACACGTCGCCGGCGCCGACGCCGTCGCGGAGCCCACCGCCGAGGTCGAACAGGCGGCAGTCGATCGGCACGTCGGACAACAGCCGGTGCAGCGGCTCGCCCTTGCGCAGCGCGCGGTCGCCGAGATCGAACATCGCCTCGACGGTCGCCTGGTGGCAAAACCGGATGATGTCGTGCAGCGTCCGGCATTTTCTGGGGGAGTAACCGCTCGCCATGCGGTCGCGCAGGGTCAGTGGCACGATCAGGTCGGCGGCGGCCGCCAGCAGCTCGCGGCTCGGGCTGGCCTTCAGCGCTGGCGCGGTCTCCGACCCGGTCGAGAGGAGCTGCTCGACGCGACCGGAGTAGACCACCGAGGCGTCGGCGTCGACCGTCACGATCTCGCCCTCGGGAAGGGCGGCGGTCCCCGTGCGGGTGGCGAACAGCGCCGGCACCCTGAGCTCGCGTGCCACCGTCGCGAGGTGGCCGGTCACCTCGCCGAGGTCGGCGACGACCGCCGCTGCTCCCGGCAGCAGGACCGCGAGCCGCGGTGTGGCCTCGCGCGTCACGATCACGGCGCCGGCTGGGCATCGCAGCATGTCGAGGTCGCTCTCGACGCGGTGCACCGGCCCGCTGGCGGCGCCGCCGCTCGCCCGCGAGCCCCCTTCGAGGAGCGCCGGAACTCCGGCCAGGCGCGGTCGCGGCGGCCTGGCGTCCTCACCGTGCGTCGGCTGCAGGCGGACCTGCAGGACGACGATCGAGCCGTCGCGAGTGATCGCCCACTCCATGTCGATAGGCATGCCGAGCGCGGACTCGAGCCGCCACGCCCGGTCGGCCACCGCGACGGCCTGATGGCCGGTCAGGATGGGGTGGCCGAAGGCGGCGGCGCCCACTCCGACCTTCTCCGTGCCCTCGCCGACCCGCATCCTGAGCAGCGAATCCTGTTTGCCAATCTTGCTCGCCACGACCCGGCGGCGCTGGCGGTCGAGAACGTAGGTGTCTGGCTCGACGGAGCCGTCGACCGCTGAAAGGCCGAGGCCGCGGACCGCCTGGAGCAACGTCATCACCCCCGTACCCGTCTGGTAGGCGCTGTAGAGGACACCGGCAGCGGTCGCGTCGACCATCGGGATGACGCAGCAGCACATCGCCACCTCGTCGTCGATGAACCCGCGGCTCAGCCGGTAGGCGAGCGCCTGCGGCGAGTACTTGCTCGCCACCACCCGTTTGAACGCGTCGACGACGCCGTGCCGGGGGATATTGAGCAGCGACCGGTACTGGCCGGCGAACGACATCTCGAGACCGCCCTCCTGCAGGGCGCTCGACCGCACCGCGAGCCTGAGATCGTCGCCCCCACCCATGCGCTCGACGGCGCCATCGATCGCCTCGGCGACATCGCGCGGGACCGTGGCGCTCTCGATCATCTGGCTGACCCGAGCCGAGACCCCGAAGCACGCAGCGACATCGCCCGCGTCGAGGCCCGCGACGAGAGCCCTGATCCGGTCGGCCAGCCCGCTGCTCGAAAGGAAGGCGCGATACGCCTCCACGGTGGTCGAAAAACCCGCCGGCACGCCACCGCCGAGGACCCGCAGCGCCTCGCCGAGGTTGGCGCTCTTCTGGCCGACCTGCTCGGCGAGGGCGGCACCCGCGTCGGCGAGAGCGATGACGTAGCCGGTCCGCCCGAGGACCGGACGGACCTCGGTCCGCCGCTGGATGGCCGCCTTGAGCCGATCGAAGGTGGGCACGACCTGCCGGTGCGCCTGCGAGGTCATACGGTTGAGGTTCATCACCATACGGTAGGTCTGCACCGTGACGCCGGCGATCACGGACCTGGCCTCGGCCGCCGTCAGGTCGATCTCGCCGGCGAGCGCCTGCTGGATCCGCGCGATGTGCCCGAGGGCGGCGTTGTTGGCGTGGAGCACCTCGCGGAAACAGGAGATCCTCTCGTCGAGTCCGGGCACTGCCTCGTGCCGCCGCCGCATTGTCCGCGCCGCCAGGTCCCTCAGGCTCACGCTCGCGCTCCAGGTGCCGGACGCCTCGAGCGGGGACCGCGAGCGTTGCACGTCGGGGGATGCCATCGGGACCCGCTGATGCGCCCGGGCTCACGATACTCGACTTGTGACAAAGATGACAAGGTGCTGACACGAGGCTTGACCTTTGACCGGAAGAGCGTATCTTCGTCACGGCTTTGTGAAGGGGGAGATCAAATGCCGATCATCACGATTTCCCGCGGATCGATGAGCGGCGGTCGGGCTCTCGCGAGCTGCGTCGCCACGGCCACCGGCGCCCCCTGCATCGGGCGCGAGCTGGTGGTCGAGGCCGCCGCGAAGCTGGGCGTGACCGAGGAGGTCCTCAGCCAGAAGCTCGAGAAGTCGCCGGGACTCTGGGAGCGGATGACCCACGAGCGGCGGATCTACGTGACGGCGCTCCAGGCAGCGCTCGCCGAGCACGTCGTCAACGGTCACCTCGTCTACCACGGTTTCGCCGACCATCTGCTGCTCCCCGGCGTGCCGGCGGTGCTGCGCGTCCGCCTCATCGCGCCGATGGCGAGCCGCGTGCGCGCCGTCATGGAGGAGCACCGCCTGTCGCGCGAGGCGGCGGCCCGCTACATCGACGAGGTCGACGAGGATCGCGTCCGCTGGGCCAGGTTCATCTACGGCGTGGACCTGCGCGATCCGGCGCTCTACGACGTGACGCTCAACCTCGACGCGATGACGGTGGACAGCGCCTGCTCCGCGGTCGTCGGCATGGCGAGCCGCCCCGAGTTCACGGTGACGGACGAGGTCCGCGGGAAGCTCGCGGAGTTCGCGCTGGCGTGCCGGATCAAGGTGGCGCTGGCGACCAACCCGGCGACGCGGTCGCTGGATCTGGAGGTCAGTTGCGAGAAGGGAAATGTCGTCGTCGCGGGTGAGGTGCCCGAGGCGACCATGATCACGCATGTGAGCACGCGGTGGGAGCGGGAGCTCCGGTCGGTGGTGGAGGGAGTGGAGGGCGTGAAGGGCGTGGAGCTGAGGATCCGTCCGTTCAACCCGCGTGCGTGAGGCTTGCAGGGCGCCGAGGTCCGAGAGTTCGGGTGTCCGGGGGGGGAGCGATCGACCCTGAGCTCTGAACTTCTTGGAGGAGGTGGCCGTGAACATCTTCGAGTGGCTCCAGGCTCTGGGAAGGGACGCCAACCCGGCAGCGAAGGGGTTCCAGGCGCAGCCGATGTACGCTCTCGTCTGCGTGCTGATGCCGGTGACGATCGGGTTCGTGGTCGGTTACGGCCTGCGGTTCATCGAGCGGATCTTCGGCATCGAGCTCGGGAAGGGAGGCCACTGATGTCCGCCGGCGACTTCCTGCTCGGCTCGGGAACTTCCCGTACCTCGTCCTCTTCGGCCTCGTGATCGGCGCGCTCGGCGGGTTCTTCGGCGTCGGCGGCGGCTTCCTCATGGTGCCGATGCTGAACGTCGTCTTCGGCGTCCCCTACAACATCGCGTCGGGTCCGACCTCGGCCAGATGTGCGGGATGTCGACGGCGGCCACGGTGAGACACATGCGCTTCGGCAACATCGACTTCAAGCTCGGGTTCCTGATGATCGCCGGCACCGCGACCGGAGTCGAGGTCGGCGCCGAGATCCTGGAGGTGCTCAAGCACGCCGGCGTCTGACGATCACGGGCGCACCATCGACCTGATGACCCTGGTCATGAGCCTCGTCTACGCGGCGCTGCTGGTCTTCCTCGGCCAGGCGATGGTCCGCGAGTCGTTGCGCACGATGAAGCGCGCCGCCGGCGAGGTCGAGCTCACGTCCGAGACGCCGGCCTCGCCCGCCGCACTCAGATCCGCACGCTCAAGCTGTGGCCGATGGTGAGGCTGCCGGCGTCGGGGATCGAGTCGATCTCGCTGTGGGTGATCCTGGCGGTCGGGTTCGCCACCGGCTTGCTGTCGGGCATGCTCGGGGTCGGCGGCGGCTTCATCCGGATGCCCGCGCTGGTCTACATCCTCGGGTGCCCGACGGTGGTGGCGGTGGGCACCGATCTGTTCGAGATCATGTTCAGCTCGGGCTACGGCGTGCTGACCCACGCCTTCAAGGGCAACGTGCACCTCGTGCTGGTGCTCGCGCTGCTCATCGGGACCACGGTCGGGGCCCAGATCGGCGCGTCGTACACGCGCAAGGCGGGCGGGCCCTGGGTGCGCTTCGGGTTCGGCTGCCTCGCGTTCATCGGCGTCGCTCATGGTCGTCGTCAAGCTGTGGGTCAAGCTCGATCCACGGTGATGGTGACGCCGGAAGACGCGAGGACGCCGCCGCCAACAGCGCGCCTTCGGCCGGCGGGCTGGGCTCGACCGGCGGTGTTTTCCTGCATCGGACAGGCACTTAGGTTGGCGGTCCGGTGCCGGCGCTGTACGATGAAACTATGCTGAAGCGCCTCGCGAGGCTGCTCTCGAGACGCCGGGCGAAGCCGAAGCGGGTGCCGTCACGGAGCGCTTCCGTGCGGGCGATCGGCGCCGCCAACGACACGTTCCTCGCGGACCTCGCGCGCTGCCAGGAGAAGGCCGAGCGGCCGGCGCCGCTCCGGCCTGGGTACGGTCGCCAAGACCTACGAGGCGCTGTCGGCCCCCGTCGGCGCGATGGTGCGCGCCCTGCCGGCCATGAGCGGCGGCCGGTACCACGAGCTCGTCGAGACGGTACGAGGCACATCGACCGCGAGCTGAACCTCGAAGTGCTCAAGTCCAGGCCCGATCGAGTTCGGACCACTGGTGGTCTGGCCGGGCGACGCCGACGCGGAGCGCGCGCCGGTCGTCGGGCCGAAGGCGGCGCGCCTCGCCGAGATCGCCAAGACCTCCGGTGTCCGCGTGCCACCGTTCTTCGTCGTCTCGACTTACGGCTACGAGCAGTTCATGGAGGCGAGCGGCATCCAGGACCTCGTCAACCAGATGCTGTGGAGCTCCGACCTCACTGACGCGCATGCGTTGCGCGGCTTCTCGGACGCGGTGACCGCGGCGATCGTGGCCGCAGCCGCTGCCGCCGCAGCTCGGGAGCGAGCTCCGCCGGGCATACCAGAGCGCTGGTCGCCGCCGATCCGGCGGCCGTCGGCGTGGCGGTCAGGTCGAGCGCCGTCGTCGAGGACGCGGAGTCGTCATTCGCCGGCCAGTTCGAGAGCGTGCTCAACGTCGCCGAGGCCACTCTCCTGGATGCCTACCGACGGGTGATCGCCAGCAAGTACCGCCCCGAGGCGTTGAAGTACGCGCTCTCCCGCGGCTTCCTCGACGAGGACGTGGCGATGCCGGTGCTGGTCATGAGCATGGTACGGGCGACCGCCGCGGGCGTGGCGTACACCCGCGCCCCCGACCGCCCGGATCACGCGATGGTCACGGCGGTGCCCGGTCTGGCCCAGAGCATCGTCGACGGCCGGGTGATCCCCGATACGTACCTGGTCGCCGAGCACCCCCCTGGCGTGACCGAGGTGATGCCCGGCATGCGCGCTTTCACCCTGCACTGCCGCGACACCTCCGGGGTCGTCGAGGAGCCCGTGACGTCGCCCGAAGGCCAACTCGCGGTGAGCCCGGAAACCGCCTTGACGGTAGCCCGCACCGCCTGGCTGCTGGAACGTCACTTCGGGGCGCCGCAGGATGTCGAATGGGCCATCGATTCGCTGGCACGACTGTTCGTCGTGCAGACCCGGCCGCTCCACGTCACGGCGCTGCAGCCGGGCGGCGCGACCGCCGGTCAGCGCGTCGAAGGGTACCGGGTGCTCATCCACGACGCCGTGCGCGCCTCCGCGGGTGTGGCGTGCGGCCCGGTGTTCCGCCTCGCCGACCCGGAGCGCGCCGACGAGGTGCCCGACGGCGTCGTCCTGGTGGTTCCGATCACCTCGCCCAAGCTGGCGGTCCTGATCGGACGCGTGGCGGCGGTCGTCTCCGCCGCGGGCAGCCCCACCGGCCACATGGCTACGGTGGCTCGGGAGTTCGAGGTCCCGTGTCTGGTGGGCGCCGCAGCGTCGATGGGGTCGCTGGAGGAAGGCAAGGTCGTTACCGTCGACGCCTGGACGGGGACCGTCTACGAGGGCGAGGTGGCCGAGCTGTTGCGCGTCCCCGGGGGCAAGGGCGCCGCGAGTCACCGGGGCGACGCGGTCAGCCAGAGCCTGCAGCGCCTCGTCGAGCTGGTGGCGCCGCTGACGCTGACCGATCCCGACGCCCCGTCGTTCCGACCGGACGAGTGCCGCACCTTCCACGACATCGCCCGCTTCGTCCACCAGCGGGCGATGGCCGAGATGTTCGAGACCGATCAGCTCACCGCGCGCGAGCGCCGGGCCACCAAGCGACTCCGCTGGAACGTGCCGATGGACCTCATCCTGCTCGACCTCGGCGGCGGGCTGGCGCCGGTCTACGGCCGCATTCTGCCCCTCGAGTACGTCAACTCGGTGCCGCTGCTGGCCCTCATCGAGGGGATGACCGACGGTCGCCTCCGCTGGGCCGGCCCGGTCGGCTTCGACCTCAGGGGGTTCATGTCGGTGGTGGTGCGCAGCGCCGCAGACGACCAGCGCTACGGCGAGCCGTCGTACGCGCTGTGCTCCGGCGACTACGTGCACTTCTCGTCGCGCCTCGCCTATCACTTCGCCACCGTCGACTCGGTGTGCGGCGAGGTCGTCAACGAGAACTACTCGCGTTTCCTGTTCTTCGGCGGCGCGGCGATCGCCCAGCGGCGCGAGTGGCGGGCACACTTCCTTGCCACCGTGCTGCGCTGCAACTGCTTCAGCGTCAAACACTCCGGCGACCGCGTCGAGGCGATCCTGGCGAAGCGCAAGGCGGAGGAGATCGAGGAGTCGCTGGTCATGCTCGGCCGCCTGATGGTGGCGTCGCGACACCTCGACATGCTGATGGAGTCCCGTGCCGCGGCCGAAGCGTTCGCGACGGCCTTCCTGTCCGGCGACTACGGCTTCGAGCTCGTCCGGCAGAGGATTGGCTAGATGGGCTTCCTCAAGTTCTTCCTGGCACCGCGCGCTCCCGACATCGGCGAGTACCTGCGCTCCAAGTACACGAGCTTCCGCAAGCTGCTGGCGGCGAACAACGAGATCCTCGAGATGATGGCCGAGATCGAGGGTGCGATCGCGGGCGGAACGGGGATGTCGCTCGGGGACCTGCGCAGGATGGCGACCGCGATCGGCGAGCGGGCGCGCTTGATGGTCGACGACCTCAACCTCATCGCCGACGGGCGATATCGGTCGCTGCTGCACAGCGTGGAGAGGATCGCCGAGGGGATCGAGGACGCCCTCAAGAACGTGCGTGGCACCCCGATCACGGCCGCGTGCATCCCGCTCGAGGAGATCACCCGCGAGCTCGCCGACGTGGTTGGCGGCAAGTCGGCCAACCTCGGCGAGGTCCGCAACGTCGTCGGGCTGCCCGTGCCGCCGGGGTTCGCCGTCACCGCCTTCGCCTACCGCGCGTTCGTCGAAGGCACCGGCCTGCAGGCGAAGCTGACCGTGCTGTGGAACGGCATCGACTGGGAGGACATGAGGTCCGTCACCAGTGCCTCGGCCGCGATGCAGGAGCTGGTGATGGCGGCCGAGATCCCCCAGGACGTGCGGGAGTCGATCACCCTCGCGGCGCACGACCTCTACCGCAAGGCTCCGGGCCGGCCCCGGATCGCCGCGCGCTCCAGCGCGATCGGCGAGGACGGCCGGACGACGTTCGCGGGGCAGTACTCGAGCTTCCTCAACGTCCCCCTCGAGCAGGTGCTGCGGCGCTGGAAGGAAACCGTCGCCAGCAAGTTCAACCCGAGGGCGCTGTTCTACACGCACACCAAAGGGCTGCGCGAGGAGGAGGTGGCGATGAGCGTCGGCTGCTTCCTCATGGTCGACGCCGTCGCCGCGGGCGTGGCCTACTCGCTCGATCCCAACGACACGAAGCTCGACACCATGGTGATCAGCGCGGTCTGGGGGCTGGGCAAGCCGGTGGTCGACGGTTCGATGACGCCCGACATCTACACCCTGCCCCGCGTCGAGGGCCGTACGCCGGTGGAGGTGCGTTGCGCGACCAAGCGCCGCCGGCTGGTGCCGGACGTCCACGAGGGCGTCGTCGAAGAGGATGTCCCCGCCGAGCTCCAGTCGCGACCCTGTCTCGAACCCGAGGCGATGGACCGCCTCGCCAGCTACCTGCGCGCGCTCGAGGCCCACTACCGCACCCCGCAGGACGTCGAGTGGGCGCTCGACAAGCACGGTCACCTGTTCATCCTCCAGACCCGACCACTGCGCCTCGCGGATCGGCCGGCGGCCAGGCAGGTCGAGCACTCGGTGCTCGCCCGCCACGCCGTCGTGTTCGTCGGCGGCGTTACCGCGTGTCCGGGCGTCGGCGCGGGGAAGATCGTTCACGCCGACAGCGACGAGGAGCTCGCTGATTTCCCGTCCGGCGGCGTCCTGGTGGCTGCCCAGAACTCGCCGCGGTTCGTCAAGGTCATGACCAAAGCCGCGGCGATCGTCACCGACCTGGGAAGTACGACCGGCCACATGGCCTCGCTGGCGCGCGAGTACGGGGTGCCGACGATCACCAGCGCGGGAAACGCGACCTCACTCCCTGACGGCCTGGAGGTGACCGTCGACGCCACCGCGTGCCGGATCTACGAGGGCCGGATCGAGGAGCTGCTGGTGCGCTCGGTCCTGAGCGGCGACGCGGCCCGCGACCTCCCTTTGCTGGCGGTGGTCGAACGGGTGGCGACGCGCATCACCCACCTCAACCTCACCGACCCCGCGAAGAACTCGTTCCGCGCCAAGAACTGCCGCACCTACCACGACGTTGTCCGCTTCTGCCACGAGATGGCGATCTCCGAGATGTTCAACATCAACGACTACCGCAACCTGCGCGAGCGGGGGATGACGTTTCGCCTGGAGACCGACGTGCCGCTGGGCATCTACGTCATCGATCTCGGGGGGGGCGTCGCGGTGCGACCGGGAGCACGCACGGTGACCCCCGAGCAGATCACCTCGGTACCGATGGCCGCTCTCTGGCGCGGCATCACCACTCCGGGAGTACGGTGGTCGGGGGCGCGCCCGATCGACCTGCGGGGGTTCGTGTCGGTGTGGGCGACGACGATGGTGGACGCCGGCAGGAGTGAGCGCGGCCTGGGCGACAACTCGTACGCGATGGTCGGCTCGCACTACGTCAACTTCGGATCGCGCCTCGGCTACCACTTCACGACGCTCGAGTCGGTCTGCACCGACGGCATCCACGAGAACTACATCATCTTCCGCTTCAAGGGAGGAGCCGCCGACATCCAGCGGCGCGAGCGGCGCGTCCGCTTCATCGCGGACGTGATGCGCGCCTTCTCGTTCGAGATCGACCGGCGCCAGGATCTGCTCAACGCCTGGGTGAAGAAGCTGCCGCGCGAGCGGATCGAGGAGCAGCTCGCGATGCTCGGTCGCCTGATGGCGTGTGCCCGCCAGCTCGACGTCGTCATGCACGGAGAGCTGACGGTGCAGGCGTGCTTCGAGGCCTTCATGGCGGGCCGCTACGAGTTCTTCGACTTCGAGGGCGGGCACCTGCCTTCAGGTATCGGGTAGCCGTCGAGCGCAGGAGCCTCGGCGTCAGTGGCCGCCGCCACGGCGGAACAGAGTGCCTGCGATCCAACCGGCCGCCAGGGCGATCAGCACCGTGATCGCCCCATAGGTGGCGGCGCGCCGCTCGGCGAGCCGCGACAGCGTGGCGATCAACCCGGCCTTGCGCACGAACAGCTCGTTGCGCTCGACCGCGAGGAGGGCGTCGCCGGAGAGGAAGCAGGTGGCGATCAGGTACCGCCCGTCGGGCGCCTGCGGCGGCATCGCGAACGTGTGATAGTAGGCGCCCGAGCTACTCAGCCGGATCGCATTGCCCTTCACGGAGAACAGCCCCCGCTTCGCCTGCAGGCTCCAGTAGCCGTCCAGCACGGCGTCGAGCTCGCCGCTGCCGAGAGCACCTGAAAGAGAGTCGAGCGTCGCCTGCGCCCGGAGAGCGCCGCGACCGGCGGCAAGCCCGAGGGGCGCCAGTGTTCGGTTCCACCCCTCCTCGTCGGGATTGTGCGGGCATCCGGTGGCGCGGTTGCAGATCGGGCAGTTGGCGTCGACCAGGTAGAGCCCGGGCAGGCCGGCGAGCCGGTACTGGCGGACGCCGAGCCAGAAGAGCGCCACCCGGCCCTTCTGCAGCAGCCTGACCGGCGCGCCAACCGGCCCCTCCATCGTCGCGATGACACGGACCGTGCCGGCGGGTGCCTGACCGTAGAGAAAGACGTCCTGGCCGGAGAACGCCATGGAGACGTTGACCCGCCGGGTCTCGATGAACGACGTGGCGTCGGCGGTGGCCGGGCGGACCGAGGCCGCGGCGAGACATGCTGCGAGTGCCAACGGAGCGGGGCGCATCAGTGCCCGCCCCCCGACCTCGCGAAGTCGATGAGAGCCGCCGGCGGTGCGAGGAGCTGGTAGAGCAGCATCCCCATCACCGCCATGACGATGATCGCCAGGAATACCCGGATCTGCTCGCCCCGCAGCCGCCGGCTGGCCATCACGCCGAACTGCGCGCCGATCACCGAGCCCGCGAAAAGAAAGACCGCCAGCATGATGTCCACCGTGTGGTTGAAGATCGCTTGCTGGAAGCTGACGTTCGCCGACGTGAGGACGATCTGGAACAGGTCGGTACCGACGGCGACGCGCGTCGGGATGCCGATGATGTAGATCATCGCCGGCAGCATGATGAAGCCGCCGCCGACGCCGAGAAAGGCGGCGAGAACGCCCACCATGAAGCCGGCGAGGACCGGCAGGAACACCGAGGTCTTGAGCCCGCACTTCGGGAAGTAGACCTGCAGCGGCAGCCGGGCGAAGAACAACGTCAGCCGGCCCTTGCGCGGCTCGCCGGCCTGGCCGCGCCCGCGCCAGGCGCGCAATCCTTCCAGGAACATCGTGGTGCCGATGAACCCGAGGACGAGCACGTAGACGGCCTTGAGGAAGAAGTCGAAGTTGCCGAGGTTGCGCAGCAGCTTTACCACCTGGACGCCGACGAACCCGCCTCCGACGCCACCGCCGACGATGACGAGGCCCATCTTGTAGTCGACGTTGCCCAGTCGCGAGTGCGACAGCGCTCCCGACGTCGCGCCTGCCGTGATCTGAGCGGCGTCGGTGGCTGCCGCGACCGCCGCCGGGATGCCGATGAAGATGAGCAAGGGCGTCATCAGGAAGCCGCCGCCGACCCCGAACAGCCCGGAGAGGAACCCGACCAGTGCCCCCATCCCGGAGATCAGCAGCGGGTTTACCGGTGTCCCCGCGATCGGAAAGTAGACCTTCAGACGCTGCAGGAACCCCGCCGTTTGCGGCGGGCCATCGCTGTGCGAGACCGCGGCGATCATCGCGGCCGTCACCTCGCGGTGGCACGTCCCGCAGGTGGTCCTGAGGTTGGCCGGGTTGACCCGCGACCGCGGATCGGAGGCGGGGAGCACCGCGTGCGCCCCGTGGCACGAGGCGCAGGTGGCGACATCGGAAATCCCGTGGGTGAGGGCGTTGCCGTGGAACGTCGACTCGAAGCCGTCGATCGCGGCATAGGGGAGGCTGGTGCGGCGGAGCACCGCCGGGTCCTCGTGGCAGCGCTCGCAGGTGAGCGGCACGTTGCGGATGCCGGCGGGGGAGGCCAGCGTGCGTCCTTGAGCGAGCACGTGGCCGCCGTGGCACGACACGCAGGTCGGGGCCACGAAATCGCCCGACGTCACCCTCTGAGCGTGAACGCTCTGGGCGTACTCGGCAGCTTCGGCCGGGTGGCAGCGGCCGCAGGTCGCAGCGACCTTCGTCGGGTGCAGGGTCGAGTTGGGATCGTTCCGGTCCAGTTGCCGGGCCGGGCCATGACACTCGGCGCAAGGCACGGCGGCATGAGGGCCGGCGGGTGGCGGCACCGGCGCTCCCGTCGCTGGTGCCGGCCCTCCCGAGGCGGGCGCCGCCGCCAGGAACGCGGCGGCGATCAGCGCCGATGAGGCGCTCAAAGCGAGCCGGAGCGCGGCCCGGCGCACCTCGCGGCCGTCGCACAGGGCCCATCTCTCGTCCCGACCGGGGCGAGACCCGGTAGCCGGCGAAGTCGTAGGCCTGACTTGACGCTTGGGGCGCCCGTGCTCGGGTGGCGTGCGCATGTCGTCACGTGTAAGCAAGACATGAGCCGCATTCTCCGTTTAGCCTAAGATATTGGAAAATATAGATTTATTGTCCGTGGTGGAGCACTCCCGCAGGTCCCCGTTACGTTGCGGGAACAGACGCGCCCCGGCGGTCGCGACGGTCCGAGTCCTAAGTATCTACGATAAATCGAGTTCTGCTGCGGCAACGGTGTTACGGCAAGGGAATCACCTGGCCTGTGACCTGGTGCCGGCGGGGGGCGCAGCGCCCCGCCCTTCGCGATTGACCCAAGGCACGGCATTCAGATCGGGGATGCGACGGTAGTCGGTCTGATCGAGCGACAGCGGCGTCACGGCGATGTACCCTTTGACCAGTGCCTCGATGTCTGTGCCCGGAGCGTCGTTCTTGGGCTCCCGATAGACCGACACGAAGAGCCGCTCGCCGTGGGGCCCCGGGCGCTCCTCGTAGCGCTCTTCGAGAGCCGGCTGCAGGCCCACGCGGGTGACCATCACGCCGTGCGCACCGCTCGCCGGGTACGGTATGTCCACCTTGACGACCTCGCCGGCACGCGGCAGGCCCGCGGCGATCAACTGCTCGAGGACCTGGCGTGCCCAGCGGCCGGCAGCATTGAAGTCCGGCTCCTTTCCGGGCGGCCGCTGGGCCGAGAACGCCACGCCGGGGAGGCCGCAGAGTGCACCCTCGCGGGCGCCGGAGACGGTGCCCGAGACCCACGTCGAACGCCCGGCGTTGTCGCCGCGGTTGATTCCGGAGAGCACCAGAACCGGCGGGTCGTTCCTGGTCAGCGCCGACAGGGCGATGCGCACGCAGGTCGCCGGCTGGGCGTGGATCGCGTAGCGTCGGACGCCGTCGCTCGCCGATCGCTCCTCGACCTGCACCGGTGTCCGGTAGGTGATGCCGTGTCCCACCGCCGATTGCTCGGTGGCCGGCGCGCACACGGTCACGCGGAAGCTGGGCCGCAGCGCCTCGACGAGGGCCGCAATGCCGGGGGCGTCGATGCCGTCGTCGTTGGTGACGACGACGTGCGGGAGGGTGGGTTGATCCGCGCGCGCAGTGAGCGCTGCCAGAGCGCATGTGACGGCCAGGGCGAGCTTCCTCATCGGGACTCCTCCGGCGGAGAGGATGCCCGAGCTCGGTCCGCCCTGCAAGCGGCGGGTCTGCCTTTGCCGTGCGGCGGAACGGGGACGTCGGGCCGACGGCCTACAATGACTCCGTGCGCAAGCCTCCCCGCTGGCTGGTCATTCTCATCCTCCTCGCTGCTGCGGCGGTGGTGCTGCGCTTCGTGGTCTTCCGGCCCAGGCCGGTCGTCGTCGAGGCCGCCCGCGTCGAGGCCGGCGTCGTCGAGGAAGCGGTGACCAACACGAGGGCCGGCACCGTAAAGGCCCGCCGGCGCGCCAAGCTGTCACCGCAGATGGGTGGCCGGGTCGTCGAGCTCCCCTACCGGAAAGGCGCCGCGGTGCCGGCCGGCGCCCTCCTGCTCCGTCTCGACGACACGCTACAGAGGGCCCAGCTCCGACTTGCCCAGGAGAACCTGAACACGACGGCGGCCCGCGCCGAAGAGGCTTGCCTGGCGGCGACGCTCGCCGAGCGCGAGTGGCGGCGTGGCGCCGCGCTGGCCGCCGACGGGATCACCAGCGTCCAGCTCCTCGACTCGCTCGAGAGCGCCCGCGACCAGGCGCTCGCCGGCTGCCGCGCCGCGCGAGCGGCACACCAGCAAGCCGAGGCGAGCGTCAAGGTAACCCAGGCCGAGCTGGAGTTCACCGAGCTGCGCGCGCCTTTCGCCGGGATCGTCGCCGACTGTGGCACCGAGGTCGGGGAGTGGATCACGCCGTCGCCTCCGGGGGTGCCGATCCCCGCCGTGCTCGACCTGCTCGACCCATCGTCGCTGTATGTCACCGCGCCGATCGACGAGGTCGACGCCGAGCGGGTCAAGCTCGGGCAGCGGACGCGCATCCAGGTCGACTCGCGACCGGGGGAGCAGATCGCCGGCACGCTGGTCCGCGTGGCCCCGTACGTGGTCGACGTCCTGGAGCAGAACCGGACGGTCGAGGTGGAGGCCGAGTTCGCGGACGCCGCCGCGGTGAGGAGCGTGCTGCCGGGCACCTCCGCCGACATCGAGGTCGTCCTGTCGCACCGCGATGGCGTGCTCCGGGTTCCCACCGCGGCGATCGCCGAAGGGAGCAAGGTGCTCGTCCTCGCCGACGGCCGCCTGGTCGAGAGGACGATCGTCGCCGGGCTGCGCAATTGGCAGTTCACCCAGGTCGTCGAGGGTCTGCGCGAGGGTGAGCAGGTCGTCACCGTCCGCGACAGCACCTCGGTCAGATCGGGCGTACGCGCCGAGGTCAAGCCCCGCTGAGCTCCGGGCGTCCGCCACACCAGGACGGTCAGCGGATCAGCGTCGTGGTGGGCGTCGCGGGATCGAGGGCGACCCAGTCGAGGGCCATGCCGAGAGCGCGTTCGTCGGTGCTGCCGGGCTGGCGACTCGCGGGGACGACGAGGTGCCGGACCGCGAGGGAGAGGAGCTGTCCCTCGGGCCGCAGCAGCTCCCGGGGTACCGGGATGGCGTGGACGCTGGGCACGGTGCCGAGCACGACGACGGCCGCCGCGCGCCCGTTGATCGTCACCTCGACGCGTTGGGCGTCGGCCCCGTCGGCAGCTCCCCAGGCGCACAGCCGCAGCACGGCGGCCCCATGCGGCGCGGCCGCCATGAAGAGGGTCGCGACGGGCTCCGTGGACCAGCGGAAGCTCGCGGTCCAGGGGTTACCTTCGACCCCGGAGAACCCCGCCACTCCTTCCGCCGGCGCGTCGGCGTCGTAGAACCAGCGCTCGCCGCTGCGGCTGCGGAGCGCCGCGAACACGATCCCCTCGATGGTCTCGCCGTTGACCTCGCCGAGCCCGACGGTTCGCGACCGCTCTTGCAGCTCGCCGCCGGCGGCCCACGCCGCTGCGCGCGCCTCGCCCTCGCTGTCGGAGCGCACCACGACGACCACCGATCGTGCCCTTGACCGGGCGTCGCGCAGGGCGCCGGCGAGCTGGTCGCGCGTCTCCGTCTGCACCCAGCCGCGCGCGCCGTAGGTGAGGAAGGCGGTGCGCCACCAGCGATGGGCGATCGGCACGCCGCCCTCTGGCAGGCTGGCGCGCGCCGACTCTGCGATCGGCCGCTCGGGGACCTGGCGATCGAGCCACGGAGCGATGGCGACGTCGAGCCCGAGGCGGAGGGCGAGCGCCAGCAGCACCATCCCCATCCACGCCGCGCGCCGCCTGCCCGTACCCTCGAGTACCCCGAGACCGGCGAACGCGAGCGCGGCGACCGCGAGGACGAGGCCCGTCCCAGGCGGCAGGAAACGGGCGAAGCGCGAGGTGACGGCAAGCCAGGCCGCGACCGCGAGAGAGCCGCCGCCGAGCCCGGCGACGAGCACCGCCACCCAGCGCGGAGCCGGCACCCGGTCCTGTTCCCAGAGGCGGTCGCCGGCGCGGCCGAGCCAGGCGGCGAAGAACGGGAACAGCGGCAGCAGGTAGTGCGGCAGCTTGTTGGTCGCGATCGAGAACGCCACGATCGGCACCGCCATCGCCGCGAGCTCCGGCAGGTCGCGGCGTTCCCGGCACGGCGCCGCGGCGTCGCCGCCGACGCAGGCGCCGACCAGCAGCGCGAGGTGCGTGCCCCACGGAAACGCGGCTACCCACAGGACCGGCAGGTAGTACCACCACGGCGCGCTGATCCGCCACGTTTCGGTGGCGCGCGCGACCACCTCGTTGGCAATGAACTCGCGGGCCCACGCCGGCCACACGCCGCCGGCCGCGAGGGCGAGCTGCCACGGCGCCACCACCAGCGTTGCCGTGACGACGGCGGCGGCGAGGCGGCGCGCCTCGACCCGCCGATCGCCCTGCCACACCTTGGCGAGCAGCGCGGGCAGGACCACGAGGGGGGCCACGGGACCCTTGGCGAGCACCCCGAGACCGAGACCGATCCCGGAAAGCACGGCGGTCCAGCGCCCTTGCCGGAGGAACAGGACGATCGCCGCCGTCGTGCACAGCACCAGCGACGGGTCGGTCAAGGCGGTCCGTCCGACGGTGATCGGCAGCGCCATCGTCAGGTAGGCAACGGCAGCCAGCACGCCTGCTCGCGGCGTCGCCCCGCTGCGCACGTGCACAAGCAGGAGGGCCGCGGTGAGCCCGGTGAGCAGCGTGTTGAGCAGGACGGCGGCCGGGAAGCCCCAGCCGAGCAGCGCGAACGAGCCTGCGAGCAGCCAGTACGCCAGCGGAGGCTTGTTGAACCAAGCGTGACCGTCGAGGTGCGGCACGACGAGGTCTCCGGTCTCGAGCATCTCGCGGGCGACCTGCGTGTAGTTGGTCTCGTCCGGCGAGAAGAACGACCTCGAGTGCAGCGCCGCGAGCGCCGGCACCAGAGCCAGAGCGAGCACGCCGACCACCATCCACCGCTGCCGCATCGGCGCAGTATAAAGATGCAGCCGGTCGAGGCAGGCAACAGGCGACAGGCGGGGGGCAACCGCACCGGGGAATCCCGTCAAGCGCCCGGGAGCCGCCACCCGTCTTGCGGCCTCCATCGGCTGTCGCGCGCGGTTCTTACCGTATCCCCGGCGCGCTTGCACCTGCAGGGAGGTGCGACGCCGGAGTACCATCTGCCGCTCAGGGTCGCCGGCGGAGGTGGCGGCGGAGGTGAGGCCCCCCCGCTGCCACCACGTGAGCGATGCCGATCGAGGCGCTGCCGGCGAAGCTCGCGTTGCCGGCGTAGGTAGCGGTCAAGATGCGTGTACCGGCGGTGGTGAGGGCAAGCGCGCAGCTTCCCGCGGCGACCGCGGCGGTGCAGAAGCCGACGCCATCGGAAACCGTGACGTTGCCGCCGGGGTTGCCCGAGCCTGGCGCCTTGGCCGCGACCGTGAAGCTCACGGTGAACGCCTGGCCGATCGCGGAGGGATCGGGGGCATCCGAGGTGATCGCCGTGGTGGTGGCGGCCTTGTTCACCACCTGACCGGGCGCGAGGGCGCCAGTGCTCGGGTCGAAGGCGGCATCGCCGGGGTACGCGGCCGTGATGGCGTGAGCGCCGACGGCCAGCGTCCCGGTGATGCAGTGTGCGGTTCCGGCGGCGAGGGCGACGCCACTGCACCCGGCGATGGGCGAGCCCCCCGCCGCGAACGAGACCGTGCCGGTCGGCGTGTCGGTGACGCCGAGGGGAGCGACGGCTGCGGTGAACGTGACCGGTTGGCCGAACACCGAGGGGTTTGCGGTCGCAGCCAGAGTTGTCCTCGAGGAGCCGAGGACAACGCGGACGACGCGGCCGGGCGAGGTCTCCGTCGCGAAGTAGGCGAAACCCATGCCGGCGTCGATCACGGCGGAAAACAGGCTGTTCTCTTCGGGGTTGAGCGTGAGGGCACCAGCCCTCGTGAAGTCCGAGAGGCGGACCCTGACCACGATGCCCGGCGCGGTCCACGTCCCGAAGTACGCGAACCCCGCGCCGGTGGCGATCACGGCGGATTGCAGCGTGTTCTCTCCGGGGTTTAACGTGATGGCGCCGACCCTGACGAGGTCCGACAGGCGGACCTTGACCACCTTCCCGGGGTTGCCGTTTGTCCCGAGGTAGGCGAACCCGGCGCCGGTATCGATGACGGCGGCGGGAACGCCGTTCTCCGCGGCGGCCAGCGTGAGGGCGCCAACACGGGTGAAGGGCGACAAGCTGACCTTGATCACCCTCCCGGGTGATGTGATCGTCCCGAAGTAGGCGAAGCCGCCACCGGGATCGATGACGGCAGAGAAGAGGATGTTCTCGCCGGTGTGAAGTGGCAGGGCAGTGACTCTGGTGAAATCCGAGAGGCGGACCTTCACCACGATGCCCGGCGACGTGAACGTCCCGAAGTAGACAAACCCGGCGCCGGGATCGAGCACGGCGGAGTACAGGGAATCCTCTCCGGGGTTGAGCGTGATGGCGCCGACCCTCGTGAAGTCCGACAGGCGCACCTTGACTACTCGGCCGGGCGAGGTGTCCGTGCCGAAGTAGGCGAGCCCGGCGCCGGGATCGATCACTGCAGATTCAAGGTTGTCCTCTCCGGCGTTGAGGGTGAGAGCGCCCACGCGGGTGAAGTCCGAGAGGCGGATCTTGACTACTCTGCCGGGCGAGGTGTCCGTACCAACGTAGGCGAAGCCGGCCCCTGGGTCGATCACGGCAGAGTTCAGGTACTCCTCGCCCGGCTGGAGCTCCAGCGCCGCGATCGGCTCGGTCATCGCCATCGCGCCGACGTCGAGGCCCGCCGGCGCCGCACCGCTGGCGAACAGGGCCGCGAGCTGCCGCCGCGTCGGTGTGCGGCCAGCGACCCTTCGGTAGCCGCTCGCCGATCCGGCGACCTCGAGCCGGCCGTCGCCGCCGGCGCCTCTCCAGAGAATGCCGGGGCTCTGCGCGAGCGCCCCCGTGGCGCAGACCAGCAGCGCAGCAGCGGCGAGCATGCCCACGAGCAGCACGGCGCCGCCGGTCGTGCCG
Source organism: uncultured Acidobacteriota bacterium (assembly GCA_963725705.1). Taxonomy (GTDB): domain Bacteria; phylum Acidobacteriota; class Thermoanaerobaculia; order Thermoanaerobaculales; family Thermoanaerobaculaceae; genus CAVRZJ01. The sequence goes on from CAVRZJ010000011.1 coordinate 600,177, forward strand.
GGGCGGGCGGTTGCACCGTCATGTTGGCGAGTTCCTGGAACGGACATCGTCTCCCCTTCACTCTCCGCGTTGTGGTGGCGACGTGGTGCTCGCAGGCCGCACCCGCGAGCTCGACCTATCGATCAGGCCTGCCTCTTCCGACCCAGCCTCGGTGCCTGTGTCCGTGCCGGTGAGATTTGGGCTCCCCAGGGACATGCCGGTCTCCACGCCTCCGGCCGATGCCCCCCCTTACCCCCGGCTTCTTGGACCGCGCGTTGATGATAGGCACGCGGTCATCAGGCGGCAAGCGAGACCTCGCGACGGGCTGTCGAAAGCAACCGACTCCCGCAGGCGTGCGTTTCGCGGCGTGAGGCACGAGGCTCCTGAAACCGGCGAAGGGACAGGCTCCAAGCCAAGGTCTCCTCGCAGCATGCGACAATCACCACGGAGGCCCGGTGATCGAGCTGGAGCGCGTGTGGCGCACCTACCAGGTCGGCGACTCGGCGGTGAATGCGCTCGCCGACGTGTCGCTGACCATCGGCAGCGGCGAGCACGTCGCGGTGATCGGCCCCTCGGGCTCCGGCAAGTCGACGATGCTGCACGTTCTCGGCTGCCTCGACCGTCCGACCGCGGGCGCCTACCGCTTTGCCGGGCGTGACGTGGGCTCGCTCTCCGAGCAGGACCGGTCGTTGCTCCGCCGCAACCAGATCGGCTTCGTCTTCCAGTTCTTCCACCTGCTGCCGCGCCTGTCGGCGGTGGGCAACGTCGAGCTGCCGATGCTGTTCGCTGGCGTCGCACGCGACGAAAGGCGTGCGCGGGCCGAGGAGGCGCTCGCCGCCGTCGGGCTGACGCCGCGCGCCCATCACCGGCCTGACCAGCTCTCGGGCGGCGAGCGCCAGCGCGTCGCGATCGCCCGTGCGGTCGTGATGGGGCCGTCGCTGTTGCTCGCCGACGAGCCTACCGGCAACCTCGATCGCGCCTCGGCCCACGAGGTGATGGAGCTGATCGAAAGCATGCACGCGAGCGGGCTGACGCTGGTGGTGGTGACCCATGACGCCGCAATCGCGGCGCGCGCGCGGCGGGTGGTGCGGATGGACGACGGCCGGGTGGTCGGGGACGTGCCGTGAGGGCGCTCGACGTCCTTCGCTATGCCGGCGGCGCGCTGGTCGGGCACCGTCTCCGCACCTCGCTGTCGGTGGCGGGCGTGGCGGTCGGTATCGCCGCCGTGGTGGCGCTCACCGCGCTCGGCGAGGGGGCGCGGCGCTACGTGCTGCAGGAGTTCACGGCGCTCGGCAGCAACCTGCTGATCACCCTGCCCGGCAAGGTCGAGACCACCGGCGCCGCCCCGTTCGGCGGGGTCGCCCACGACCTGACGATCGACGACTTCCGCGCCATCACCCGGCTGCAGCGGGTCGGCCGCGCAGCGCCGCTCGCCGTGGCCACCGAGACGGTGCATTTCGGCGACCGCGGACGCGCGGTGCCGGTGCTGGGCACCACCGCCGACTTCGTCGCGGTGCGCCACGCCCGGGTCGGCGCCGGGCGATTTCTCCCGGTGGCGGATCCCGACCAGGGCGGCCAGGAGATCGTGCTCGGCGTCAAGGTGGCGAGCGAGCTGTTCGGCGTTGACAGCCCGCTCGGCCAGGTGGTGCGTGTCGGCCCGTGGCGCTTCCGGGTCGTCGGCGTGCTGGCCCCGCGCGGCCGCGGCCTCGGCTTCGACTTCGACGACCTGGTCTTCGTGCCGGTGCGGACCGCGATGCGGCTGTTCAACCGCACGTCGCTCTTCCGCATCCTCATCGAGGTGAGGGTGCACGACGAGATGGAGGCGGCACGGCGCGACGTGGCCGCGCTGATGCGCGAGCGGCATCGTGCCGAGGACGTCACCGTGATCAGCCAGGACGCGCTGCTTTCGGCGTTTCGGCCAGATCATGCGGGCACTGACGCTGGCGCTCGCCGGGATCGCCTCGGTGTCGCTCGCGGTGGCCGGGGTCGGGATCATGAACGTCATGCTCGTCTCGGTGACCGAGCGCCGTGCCGAGATCGGGCTGCTCAAGGCGATCGGCGGCACCGACGCCCAGGTGCTGGCGGTGTTCCTTGCCGAGGCGGTGATCCTTGCCCTGGTTGGCGGTATCGCCGGGATCGGCGCCGGTCTCGCCAGCGTTGCCGTCTTCGTCCACATCTACCCGAGCTTCCCGGCGTCGCCGCCGGCGTGGGCGCTCGCCGCCGCCGTCGCGGTGTCGCTGCTGGTCGGTGTTCTGTTCGGCGTGTGGCCGGCGCGGCGGGCGACGCGCCTCGACCCGGTGACGTCGCTGGCGAGGCGATAGCCATGAGCCCGCTCGAGTTGCTCGGTTTCGCGGTCGGCGCCCTCGACGGGCAGCGGCTGCGCTCCGCGCTGTCGGCGCTCGGCGTCGCCATCGGCGTCGCCGCCGTCGTGCTGCTGACCTCGCTCGGGGAGGGCACGCGACAGTACATCGTCGGCCAGTTCACCCAGTTCGGCACCAACCTCCTGGAGATCAACCCGGGCAAGATCAAGACCATGGGGATGCCGGGCGTCCTCGGCGGCACCACCCACAAGCTGACACTGGATGACGCCGACGCGGTTCGCCGGGTGCCCGGGGTCGAGGCCGTGGTGCCGGTCGTGGTCGGGCAGGCGCGCGTCGAAGCTGGCGGCCGTGGCCGCAGCGTCTACATCTACGGCGTCGGCCACGAGATGCAGCAGGTGTGGCAGGTGCGGGCGGCCCAAGGTTCGTTCCTCCCGGTCATGGACGCGCACCGCCAGGGCTCGTTCGTCGTGCTCGGCCCCAAGCTCGCGAACGAGGTGTTCGGCCAGGAGCATCCGCTCGGCCAACGCGTCCGCATCGGCAGCCTGTCACTGCAGGTGATCGGCGTGCTCGAGCCGAAGGGCCAACTGCTCGGCCTCGACATGGACGACTCGGCGTACATCCCGGTGGCGACGGCGATGAACCTGTTCAACCAGAGCGAGCTGATGGCGATCGATGTGCTCGCCACGCGTGCCGACGGGATAGCGTTCGTCGTTGCACGCATCAAGGCGCTGCTCACCGACCGCCACCGCGGCGAGGAGGACTTCACGATCACCACCCAGGGCGAGATGCTCGACACCTTCGGGCGAGTGATCGGCATCATCACCATCGCGGTCACGGCGATCGCCGGCGTGTCGCTGCTGGTCGGCGCGATCGGCATCCTCACGGTGATGTGGATCTCGGTGCACGAACGCACGGCGGAGATTGGCCTGCTGCGGGCGCTCGGTGTCTCCGAGGGTGGGGTCGGCGTCCTCTTTCTCCTCGAGGCGACGCTACTGGCGGTGATCGGCGGCGTCGGCGGCCTGGTTCTCGCTGCCGGGGTCGCCGCAGTGATCCGCGCGGTCGCGCCCGCGCTGCCGCTGCGCACGCCGCCGCTCGCGCTCCCGGTGGCCGTGCTGACCAGCGTCATCGTCGGCATTGCCAGCGGCTACGTGCCGGCGCGCCGCGCCGCATCGCTGGATCCCGTCGACGCCCTCCGCGCGGAGTGAAAGGGCCGGGGACCGGGGACAGGGGACAGGGGACCGAGCCCCCACCCACCCGCGATGATGCGCCTTTCACGGTTCCCGGTGCCCGGTACCCGGTCCCCGGGGGCCTGGAGGGGTGGTAGAATGCGCGTCCCCGCAGACGGGGTACGACAGGCGAAGGAGTTTCCCATGAAGAAGATCGTGGCGATCGCAGTGGTGATGTTGGCCGGCCTTGCGGCGGCCGTTCGCGCCCAGGAGGCCCCCAAGCTGACCATCGCCGTCATCGACGTGCAACAGGTGGTGAACGAGTCGGCGGCCGGCAAGGAGACGATGGGCCGGCTGCGCAAGCTCCAGGACGACAAGGTCGCCGAGGGTCGCAAGAAAGCCGACACTCTCGACAGCCTGCGCAAGCAGCTCGCGACCCAGCGCGCGACACTGACCGACGCCAAGGTCGCCGAACTCGAGAAGCAGATCGAGGACCAGCAGGTCGATCTCCAGCGCTTTTCCGACGACACCAAGCAGCAGCTCGCTGACGCCCAGCGCAAGGAGCTCGACGCTCTCGAGAAGCAGATCATGCCGATCATCACCGAGCTCGGCCAGGAGCTGAAGGTGCTACTGATCTTCAACAAGTTCCAGTCGGGCCTGGTCTACGCCGACGATGCGGTCGACATCACCGAGCAGGTGGTGCGTCGGTTCAACTCGAAGGTCACCGCGGCTCCCGCGGGCAAGTGACGTCACTTCGCGGCGGCGCGGAGCAGCGCCATCCCGAGCGGGTGGCCGACCGGACAGCGGCGGCTCCTGTGGGCGCGCGGCGACCCTGTAGGGGGTACGCGACGTGACGACGTTCACTCTCTCGGAGCTGGCTGCGAAGGTCGGCGGCACGGTCATCGGTGACGGCGCGATCCGCATCACCGACGTGCGGCCGCTCGACCAGGCCGGGGCGGAGCACCTGTCGTTCTACCACAACCGCCGCTACCTCGAGGCAGCGCAGGAGTCGCGGGCCGGCGCCATCCTGGTCGCCGACGCGGCGCCGTTCCCGGGTCGCACGCTGCTGGTGCGCAAGGAGCCGTACGCCGCGCTCGGCGAGCTGGTGGCGCTGTTCCACCCGCCGGTGCGCCCGGCCGCCGGCGTGCACCCGTCGGCTGCCGTTCACTCAACCGCCTCGCTCGGCGTCGGGGTCAGCATCGGTCCCTGCGCGGTGGTCGGCGAGCGGGCGACCGTGGGCGATCGGGCCGTGCTCGGCGCCGGCTGCGTGCTCGGGGACGGCAGCGCGGTCGGCGCCGACACGTGGCTGCACCCGAACGTCGTCGTCGAGCCGCGGTGCCAGGTCGGTGCCCGCTGCATCCTGCACGCCGGGACCGTGGTCGGATCGGACGGGTTCGGCTTCGCGACGGTTGCGGGCGAGCATCGCAAGGTGCCGCAGGTCGGCATCGTGGTCGTCGAGGACGACGTCGAGCTCGGCGCCAATGTCTGCATCGACCGGGCGGCGCTCGGGGAGACGCGGATCGGGCGCGGGACGAAGGTCGACAACCTCGTGCAGATCGCGCACAACGTCCAGATCGGCGAGCACTCGCTGATCGTCTCGCAGGTGGGGATCTCCGGGTCGACGAAGCTCGGGCATCATGTGGTGATGGCCGGACAGGCTGGCGCCGCCGGCCATCTCGAGATCGGCGACGGCGCCGTGGTGGCGGCGCAGGCGGCGGTGATGCACGACACGCCCGCCGGCTCGATGGTCGCGGGCACGCCGGCGCGGCCGCTGCGCGAGCACCAAAGGGCGATGGCGAACCTGTACCGTCTCGACGACCTGCGGCGCCGGCTGCAGGCCGTCGAGAAAGCGCTCGCCCGACTCGGAGGGGAGAAATGATCGACATCCGCGGCATCCTCGACATGCTGCCGCACCGCTATCCGCTGCTGCTGGTCGACCGCATTCTCGAAATGGACGGGACGCGGGTCCTCGGCCTGAAGAACGTGACCTACAACGAACCGCACTTCCTCGGCCACTTTCCGGGAGTGCCGGTGATGCCCGGCGTGCTGATCGTCGAGGCGATGGCGCAGACCGCGGCGGTGATGACGCTCGCCGAGGTCCCCGACCGCCGCGAGAAGCTGATCTACTTCACCGGCATCGACAACTGCCGCTTCCGGCGGCCGGTGGTTCCAGGCGATCAGTTGCTGCTCGAGGTCGTGGTGGTCAAGAAGCGGTCCCGCTTCGCCTTGCTGCACGGGATCGCCAGGGTGGGCGACGAGGTCGCTGCCGAAGCCGACCTCTCGTGCGCGATGGTCGACAGGCCGAAGGAGGGCAGGTGATGGCGAGAGTCCACCCAACGGCGGTCGTGGATTCCCGGGCGCGCCTCGCCGACGATGTCGAGATCGGCCCCTACGTGGTCGTCGACGGCGAGGTCGAGATCGGCGCTGGTTGCACTGTCGGCGCGTTCTGCCGTTTCGAAGGACCGGCGGTCATCGGCGCCGGCAACCGTTTCGTGTCCCACTGCTCGATCGGCGCTCCGCCGCAGGACCTCAAGTACCGCGGCGAGCCGACCCGGCTGGAGATCGGCTCTGGCAACACTTTCCGTGAGTTCGTGACCGTTCATCGCGGCTCGCCGGGCGGCGGCGGGGTGACCCGGCTGGGCAACAACGGCCTCTACATGATCGGCGCCCACGTCGCCCACGACTGTCAGGTCGGCAACTTCGTGATCTTCGCGAACGCCGGAACGCTGGCCGGGCACGTGCACGTGGGCGACCACGCGACGATCGGCGCGTTGACCGCGGTCCACCAGTTCTGCAACGTCGGCGAGTACGCCTTCCTCGGTGGCGGCACGATCGCAACCAAGGACTGCCTGCCGTTCATGAAGACCGTGGGGTCCCGCCCGGCGAGGTGCTTCGGGCCCAATAGCGTCGGCCTCGAGCGCAAGGGATTCTCCGAGGAGCGGCGCGAAGCGATCAAGAGCGCCTGGCGGTTGCTGCACAACCCGAAGCTGACGACCTCGGAGGCGAAGGCGCGCATCGCCGGAGAGCTCGGCTCGGCGCCAGACGCGGCCCGTCTGCTGGAGTTCATGAATGCCTCGCAGCGCGGCCTCATCCTCGCTCGCGGCTGAGCGCGAAGCTCGTCGCGGCATTACCATAGACCGATGGCCGTCTCGTCTCGCGCGACCGGTTGGGCGGTGCGGATCGGCGCGGCGCTCGCCGCCGGGGCGGCCTGGGCGCTGCTGAGCCGGGCGGCGTCGCTGTTCGAAGTACGGCCGGGCCTGACGTTCTTCTTCCCCGCCGCGGCGGTTACCGTCGTGGCCGGGGCGGGGATCGGCTGGCTCGGCGTCGTCGCGATTGCGGCCGCCAACTTCCTGCTGCCGTGGGGAGCCGCCAGTGACACGCTGCACCAGGCGCTCTTCGCCGTCCCAGGGGCGCTGTGGGCGGCGCTGCTGGCCCTGTTGCCGCGTCCCCAAGGCGCGACCTGGCCGCGGCTGCGCCGCTTCATCCTGTACGGCCTGGTCGGCGGCTCGCTGGTCGCCGCGCTGTCTGGCGCCGCCGTACTGACGTGGGCCAGAGGCCCGGCGTCGTGGCCGACGTTCAGCCTCAACGCGACGCTGTGGTGGGTGTCGGACTTCACCGCGGCGCTCGCACTCGGGCTGCCGGCGGTGATCCTGCTGGTACCGGATCTGCTGCTCGACGGCAACGACCTCAGCGCGTGGCGCGAGTGGCGGCTGCAGGGCCGCGAGGTGGGGAAAACCGTCGCCCTCGGTCTCGGCGGAACGGCGCTGCTACTGCTGGCGTCGCGGCTGTTCGGGTCGGAGGTGCACTGGTTCGTGGCGCTGCTGCTCCCGGCCGTGGTCGCCGCCAGCATGAGCGGCGGCGTCGCGGCCGGCCTGATGGCCAACGGGGTCGTTTCGAGCATTTACCTCGCCATGGTCCTCGCCGGACTGTCCAGCACCGACACCGACATCATCGTCCCGCTCGCTTCCACCTACGCCAATCTCTCGCTGTTCGCGGCGTTCGCGCTCCTCGCCGGCGTGCTCTCGAGCCGTAACCGCCAGCTCATCGAGCGTGTGCGGCAGCAGGGCGACGTGCTCTCGCGCGGCCTCGAGGAAACTGTCGAGGCGCTCGCCGCGGCCATGGATACGAAGGTCCGAACCAGCCTCGGGCACGTCGAGCGCGTGACCCGACTCGCGGTGATGGTGGGCCGCGAGATGGGGATGCACGGCGAGGATCTGACGGTGCTGCGGCGCGCCGCGACCCTGCACGACGTCGGCAAGATCGGGGTGCCCGAGGCGATCCTCAACAAGGCGGCCGAGCTCGAGGTGGTGGAGCGCGAGATTCTCGAGCAGCACGTCGAGATGGGCGAGGAGATCCTGCAGCGGGTCGAGTTCCTCCACCCCGTGCTGGCAGTGGTGCGATACGCTCAGGAGCGCTGGGACGGGAACCGCGACGGCCCGTACGCCGCGCACTACGGCCTCAGGGGCGAGGAGATCCCACTCGCTTCGCGGATCATCGCCGCGGCCGAGGCGTTCGACGCGATCAGCCACGACAGGCCCTATCGCCGTGCGCTCGGCCGCAACGCGGCAATCGCAGAGCTCTGGCGGTGCTCGGGCAGCCAGTTCGACGCTGCGGTCGTCGCGGCGTTGACCCGGGTTGTCGGCCAGGCGCGCGACATCTCCGGTGACAGCCGCGAGCTCGCCATCCGCGTCTGATCCGAGGGCGTTTGCGGTCCTATGCCGGCGGTGCCCCGGCCTCGTGCATGCGGGCAAGCTCGCGGATGCCGTCGGCGACGAACGCCGCCGAGATCACCGTCAGCGCCACCGCCGCGCCGGGGAGCAGAGTCAGCCACCAGGCGTCGAGCAGCATCGTCTGACCCTCGGCGACCATGTTGCCCCAGGACGGCACCGGCGGCTGTACGCCGAGCCCGAGGAAGGAAAGCGACGCTTCCGCCAGGATCAGGTCGCCGAGCCGCAGCGCGGCGTCCTGCGACAGCGGGGTCAGGGTGTTGGGGAGGAGGTGGCGCGCCGCGATCCGCCACGGGCCAGCGCCGATCGCTCGCGCCCCGAGAATGAACTCGCGCTCCCTGAGCGATAGAACCTGGCCGCGGACCAAGCGTGCAACGCCCATCCACGAGGAGAAGGCGAGGACCGCGACCAGCGCCGGCAGCGACGGTCGAAACACTGCCGCGAGCAGCAGCAGCAGGAACAGCATCGGGATGGCCATCAGGCCGTCGACCAGCCGCATCAGCACGGCGTCGGTCCATCCCCGCAGCCATCCGGCCGCCATGCCGACGCCGACGCCCAGGATCATCGCCACGAGGAGCGACAGGCCGCCAACCGCGAGAGAGATCCGGCCACCGTAGAGCAGGCGCGCCAGCACGTCGCGGCCGAGGGTGTCGGTGCCGAGCCAGTAGCTGCGCAGCTCGAGCGATCTCACGTCGCTGGCCGCCAGCGTCTGGTCCTCCCCCCGACGCAGGACCACCCAGCGGTCCTCTTCGCGGCGGACTGCTTCCGCTACGACCGTGGAGCTGTCGGTAAGGCCGATGACCCAGCGTTGGCTTCCGGGTGGGAGCAGGTAGGCGGCCCGGGGGTCCGAGATCTCGGTCGGATCCGCGGTGAAGGCGGACCCGCCCACGCACAGCAGGAGGAGGACGCCGAGAGAGAGGCAACCGATCAGGAGACGAACCGGCACCGGTCCGGACGGCAGCGCCGGCGGCTTCACAGGCGCACCCTGGGGTCGGCGATCGCGTAGGCGACGTCGGCGAGCAGGTTGCCGACCACCACCGCGACCGTCGCGATCACCGTGCCGCCGAGCAGGAGCGGGACGTCGCGGGCGAGCGCGGCATCGTACATCGTCTGCCCCATCCCCGGCCACGAGAACACCACTTCGATGACCAGCGAGCCCGACACCAAGAACGGCAGCGACATGCCGACCATGGTGATCAGTGGCAGCAGGGCGTTGGGCAGCGCGTGGACCAGCAGCGCCCGCCGCTCGCTGGCGCCGCGGGCGCGGGCGGCCAGGACGTAGTGCTGGCCCCGCTCGTCGAGTAGCGAGCCCCGCAGGTAGCGAGCGACGGCGCCCATGCCGGTGACGCCGATCGCGATTACCGGAAGGACGAGGTGATGCGCGAGGTCGAGGAGGCGCGGCAGGCCATGCTGCAGCTCGCCGTCGGGCGAGAGCATGTGCGACGGCGGGAACAACGGCAGCCGGAACGAGAGAAAGTAGAGCAGCGTCAGCGCCACGAGAAACGGTGGCAAGGCGTATGCCGTCAGGGAGAGGAAGGTTATCAGCCGATCGCCTGCGCCGTGCGGCCGGCGGAGCTGGACGACGGCGAGGACGATGCCCCCGCCAATCTCGAGCAGCAGGCCGAGCCCGGCGATCAGCAGCGTGTTGGGGACTGCCTCGCCGAGCACGGTCGCTACCTTGCGGTGGTACAGCCAGGAGTATCCGAGATCACCGGTCGCGGCGTCGCGTAGCCACACTGCGTAGCGGACCGGCCACGGGCGGTCAAGACCGAAGTCGCGGCGCCAGCGCTCCCGTGCCGCCGCCGGGATGCGGGGATCGATGAGCCGCTGGGTGATGTCGCCCGGCGCCGCCGAGACGAGCGCGAACGTCACCGTGGCGACGAGCCACACCAGCACCAGACCGGCCCCGAGCCGCCGCAGCAACCAACGGAGCATCACGTGCCCCAGTACCACTCCTCGACGTTGAAGAAGATGCCGACGGCGTTGATGTCGGCTCCGCGGATCCGACGGTTGATGCCGACCAGCGACTTCGCCTCGTAGAGGAAGGTCACGGGCTGGTCGTCGACGATGATCTCCTGGATACGGTCGAGCAGCACCTTCGAGCGCGTGTAGTCGGGTTCCTCGCGGGCCGCGGCGATCAGCCGGTCGACCTCGGGGTTGGAGTAGCCGGGGAGGTTCAAGCTACCGGCGCTCTCGCTCGGCGTGGCCCAAGCCGTCGTGAGGTCGACCTTGGTCGCCTCGTCCCATGCCCACAGGAGCGCGTCGAATCCGGCGTTCTCGGCCGCGGCGACGAATGCCGTGAACTCCATCTGCTGGGGCCGGACGGCAATCCCGACGCGGGCGAGGTCCGACTGGATGAGCACCGCGAGCTCGGCGCGGATCGGGTTGGTGGCCGGGTAGGCGAGGTCAAAAGCGAACGTCTTGCCGTTGCGCGTGAGTACGCCCTGCCTGTTGCGCTCCTTCCAGCCGGCCTCGGCGAGCAGCGCCGCAGCCTGCTGCGGGTCGAACGGCAGCTCCGGCAGGTTGCGGTTGAACGCCCACATCGTCGACAGCACCGGTCCCCGGGCGAGCTTGGCGTAGCCGTGGTAGACGGTGTCGACCGCGGCCTTGCGGTTGATCGCCAGTGACAACGCCCGGCGAACGCGCCGGTCGGCGAACAGCGGCCGGCGATTGTTCCACGCCGCGAAACCCCAGTTGCGGGACGGGAACTCGACGATCTCCAGGTCGGAGTCGTCCTTGACCCGCCGCGCGTCGCGCGGCGGCACCGACTGGACGAGGTCGATCTCCCCGGCCATCAACTGGTTGAGCTGGCTCGAGATCTCCGGGATGACCCGGAAGATGAGCCGCTCCAGGTAGGGGCGGGGGCTGCCCCAGTAGCCCTGGTCGCGGCCGAGGATCAGCGTCTGGTTGGGCGTATGGCTCGCCAGGCGGAACGGCCCGGAGGTGACCATGATCGGCTCGAAGTCGGTGTTGCGCCACTTCTCGAAGGGCACCTTGGACCAGGCGTGCGCGGGCACGATGTGACCGTCGTTGGCGTCCATGAGCTGGTACGGGTAGACGCGCGAGAATCGGAAGCGCACCGTATGCAGGTCGACCACCTCGACGTCGCTGATGAAGTCCTTGATCTCCAGGCCCGACGAGCCGACGCGTTTGTCCTTCTGGACGATGAAGGTGAAGCGGACATCCTCGGCGGTCACCGCGATGCCGTCCGACCAGCGCGCGTCGTCGCGCAGGTGGAACGTCAGCGTGCGGTTGTCCTGCGAGAACTCCCACGAGGTGGCCAGCCGCGGGGCGAACGACGGCGGGTGGAGCTCGTAGTCCGGCTGCTCGACCATCAGAGTCGGGAACGCGAGGTCGATCACCGCGGCCTCGGTGCTCTCCCCGGTTGACTGGTACTCGTTGAGCGTGCTGATGTCGGCGGAGACTCCGACGATCACCTGTCCGCCCTGACGCGGACCCTCGCTCCGTGTCGTGGCCGGCTCGCCCTCGCTGGCCTGCCGGCAGCCGGAGACGATGACGCCCACGAACACCGCTGCGGCGATCGCCAGCTTCGCATGTGCCTTCATGACAGCTCCCTGACTAATTGTACGTGAGCGCAGCAGGCCGCGTCGGCTGCCAGCCGCCGCCGCGAGCGCCGGTCGGCGTTCGGCGGGCGGCAGCGGAAGCATCATTCGGCGCGGCACCCGCGTAGAATCCGCTGGATGGATTTGGGAACGCTCCGGCTGCGGCGGCAATACGTGGCCATCGCCAGCGTCTTCGCGGCGCTGCTGGTGGTCAGCTTCGTCGTGCTGGGCCACCTGCTGTTGGAACAGTTCTCCCGCTCCTACATCGAGGACGTCCTCCTCTCCGGCAAGGCGCAGGCCAACGATCTCGCCAAGCAGATCTCCGGCGACGGACCCCTCTACAAGGTCGTCGAGCAGCGTCGCGAGACATTGCAGCGCATCTCGGCGGCGCTCGTCCACCAGGATATCGTCGAGTCCGTGCAGGTGCTCGACGACCTCGGCCACATCGTCTACGAGACGACCACGCGCAGCCGCGGGTTCGTCGGCGGCTTCCCGGAGGGCAACGCCGAGCTGCTCCTGCCCGGATTGCCGAAGGAGGTCGTCGAGGAGAAGCCGCACGAGTACACGATCCGCGTGCCGTTGCAGGACCTCGGATCGGTAGTACTGACGCTGTCGAAGCCGGCCCTCGCGGAGCGGGTGGTCCTGCTGCGCCGCCGCCTGCTGATCAACACGGCGGCGGCGGGCGGCCTCGCCGTGGTCGTCCTCACCGCCGCGGTCGCCTTCATCTGGCACCTGGTGCAGCGCAACGCCCGCCTCGAGGAGAGGCGGCGCCTCGACGAGGAGCTGGCCAGCCTCGGCACCCTGGCCGCCAACCTCGCGCACGAGATCCGCAACCCCCTCAACGCGCTCTCCCTCAACCTCGAGATGCTCCAGGAGGACCTGACTCGCTCCGCTGTCGAGTCGGAGACCGCCCGCCTGGCGCGTCACGAGGTCGACCGCCTGTCGCAGTTGGTCAACGACTTCCTCGTCTACGCGCGGCCGCGCCCGCCGGCGCTGGCGGCGTGCGACGCCGCGGCGCTGCTCGAGGACGTCGCCCGCCTGCTCCAGCCGGTTGCCGAACGGGCCGGCGTCGCCCTCCGGGTGGACGCCGAGTCGCTGGCGATGCAGGTCGATCGCGGGCAGATGACCCAGGTGTTGGTCAACCTGGCGCTCAATGCCGTTCAAGCGATGGAGGAGTCGCCGCTGCGGGAGCTGGAGCTTGCCGCGCGCGGGCAGTCGGGGATGGCCGTGCTCGAGGTCAGTGACACCGGCCCGGGTATCCCGGACGAGGAGCTCGGCAGGGTCCGCGAAGCGTTCTACTCGACGCGCCGAGGCGGCACCGGCCTCGGTCTGGCAATCGCCGACCGGGTGGTCGCCGGGCACGGCGGGTCGCTCGAGCTGCTCAATCGACCCGGAAGCGGGCTCACCGCAAGGGTATCCGTACCGATGGACGCCGCGGCGAGCGTGTAGAATATCGGCGGAGGTGCAAATGCGGTCGTTTCGCCTCGCAGTGTTTCTCCTGATCGTCCTGGCGGGCTCCACCGCCCTCGGCCAGTACCGCGCGAGTGATCTCGTGGTCGTCCCCGTGGCCGCGGCGCTGCCCGGCCTCAACAGCTCGAACTGGCGCACCGATCTCGAGATCGAGAACGTCGACTCGGTCCCGATCGACGTCCTGATTATCTTCATGCCGTCCGGCTACACGTCCAACGCGACGTGGTACCAGAGCCTCTCCAATCACCTGAGCGGCCGCACCGAGGATGGGTTCGGGAAGACCGACGCGAAGCTGAAGGACATCCCGGCAGGGCGGGCGGTGGTCCTCAACGACGTCATCAAGACCAACTGGACCGAGAACATCAAGGGTGCCCTGCTGGTCTTCGCCTACCAGGCGGGCACGTACAAAACGACGACTCCGCCCGGCGGCGTGCCGAAGCTCATCGTCGTCCGCAGCCGCACCTACAGCCTCGGCACGACGACCGACAACAAGCCGACCACCTATGGGCAGTCGATTCCTGGGCTGCCGTGGTACTACTACATCGACCCCAGCCTGGAGTCCAAGGGCCTCAACAACGTGGTGTTCTCGGGGATCAACGAGAACGCGAGCTACCGCACGGCGATCGGCCTCTTCAACATCTCCGACGTGTCCACGTCGATCTACGTCCAGGCCACTCTCACCGGCGAGGACGGCACGGTGCTCGGCACGGTGCTCAAGTTCCTGTACCCGCTCGAGCACGAGCAGTACGACCAGGGGGTGATCTCCCTGTTCGGCCTGGCCAGCGGGTCGGTGGTCGACAACGCGACGTTCACCGCGCGGGTCTCGGGCCAGACGTCGCCGGTGCAGCATCCGACGGCCGGCCTGATCGTCTACTGCTCGCGCGTGGACAACACCACCAACGACCCGGTGTACCTCGAGCAGGCTTTCGCCAAGGAGTTCCCCTGGGACTGCGTGTTCAACGGCAACTGCAGCGCTCTGCAGGCGCTGTCAGCGCCGCACGCCGGAGTGTTCCGCCGGCCGCTCTCGCCTCCGGTTCCTGCGAACTGACGCTCCGAGACGAGGGTTGTGCTAAGATTCACGTCCGTTCGGCGGCCCGACGCGGCTGCTGGAGAAAGGGATCACGCTATGTCCAACAAGGACGATCGCATCGCCGAAAACTCGGGCGGAAAGTGGTACGTCGATTCGAGCTGCATCGACTGTGACGTCTGCCGCACCACCGCCCCCGGCAACTTCAAGGCCAACGAGGACGAGGGCTACTCCTTCGTCTACAAGCAGCCCGAGAACGCCGACGAAGAGGCGCAGTGCAACGAGGCGAAAGCCTCTTGTCCGGTCGAGGCGATCGGCGACGACGGCGGGTAGCCGCCTCCTGCATCGCATCGTGACGAGGGCCAGCCGCGACGCTGGCCCTTATCCGTCCCTGGAGACACCAGCAAACTCGTTGCCGGGTATCACACCTTGCGCCTCACCAGCTCGTCCCCATGTGGATGCCCGAGGTCGAGGCGCCTACAGCGGACGCAGCGCCGGGCAAGCTGTGAGACCCGGCACACGCGCGCCGACCAGCGGCGCGGCGGGATTGGCGGCGTGAGCGGGATTGGTGTAGGGATCGTGCGGGGACACAGGCAAACTCGTTGCCGGGTATCACACCTTGCGCCTCACCAGCTCGTCCCCATGTGGATGCCCGAGGTCGAGGCGCCTGCAGCGGACGCAGCGCCGGGCAAGCTGTGAGACCCGGCACACGCGCGCCGACCAGCGGCGCGGCGTTTCCGTGCCGTCCGCTCCTGCAGGTTCTCCAGGCCATGCAACCTCTGGGGATCGAGGTTTCTACTTGACACCTATGAGGGCTGCAACCTACGCTCCCGGGCTCACGAGGAGGGCGAAACGATGAGCATCGAGCGAATCGGGGTCGTCGGGGCCGGGCAGATGGGCAACGGCATCGCGCACGCGGCGGCGCTCGCCGGCTACGACGTGGTCCTTTCGGACGTTGCGCACGAGCTCGTCGACAAGGGTATCGCCAACATCGGCAAGAACATGGAGCGGCAGGTGAGCAAGGGCGTGATCGCCGCCGAGGCGAAGACCGCCGCCCAGGCGCGCATCACGCCGGCCACGAACCTCGACGCTCATGCCGACTGTGACCTCGTGGTCGAGGCCGTCGTCGAGAGCCTCGACACCAAGCTCACGTTGTTTCGCCAGCTCGACGGCATCGCCAAGCCGGCAGCCATTCTCGCCTCCAACACGTCGTCGATCTCGATCACCAGGCTGGCGGCCGCGACGAAGCGGCCGGGTCAGTTCATCGGCATGCACTTCATGAACCCGGTGCCGGTGATGCAGCTCGTCGAGGTGATCCGCGGCATTGCCACCAGCGACGAGACGTTCCGCGCCGTCGCGGAGTGCGCCCGGCGGATGGGTAAGACGCCGGTTGAGGTGCAGGACTCCCCGGGTTTCGTTTCGAACCGCGTCCTCATGCCGATGATCAACGAGGCGATCTTCGCCGTGCACGAGGGCGTCGGCACCGCCGAGGCAGTCGACACCGTAATGAAGCTCGGCATGAACCACCCGATGGGGCCGCTGGTACTCGCCGACTTCATCGGCCTCGACACCTGTCTGGCGATCCTCCGCGTGCTCCACGACGGGCTCGGCGACCCGAAGTACCGCCCGTGCCCGCTCCTCGTCAAGATGGTCGACGCCGGCTGGCTGGGCAGAAAGAGCGGCCGTGGCTTCTACACCTACTGACCGAGCTCCCATCGGGGGCGAGTCTGCTCGCGAGGCGGGAACTGCACGTCTCGATGGTCGCCACGCCCGCGGGCACCGGGCACCGGGCACCGGGCACCGCTGGGCTGCCCCGGTCCCCGGTCCCCGGTCTCCGGTCCCCGGGGTGGGCGGCGGGCCATGACCGTCCTCTGCCAGTGGTGCGGGGCGCCGAACCCCGACGGACGCGAGCTCTGCCTGCGCTGCAACTCGAAGCTGGTCGTCGTGTCCGGGTTCTCGGAGGAGCTCGACGAGAGCGCGCGCGAGGACGAGGACGAGGCGCTCGAACGCGAGGGGATGGCGTTCGATGAGCACCTGCTCGAGCGGCTCTCCGCCGACGAGGAGGCTACCAAGCGCACCAGCCAGGCGCTCGTCCGCCTCGACGAGCGGGTCGCCGACCTCGAGCGCAGCGTGTCCCTGCTCGACGCCGGCGTGCAGGCGCTGATCGACCTGCTCGACCGCCGCAAGGTAGTCCGCGAGAGCGAGGTGATCGCGGCGTGGGAGCGCGCCGCCACCTCGGAGATGGCGCGCGAGGACTCGCTCGAACGGCTCCGCGAGCGCCGCGAGGTGATCGTCTCCCGCGCCCGCACCGCCGGGCACGCGGCCGAGACCGCCTGCGCGCGGGCGCTGCAGTCGGCCGAGCTGGCGTTGCTCGCCGGCCAGCCGGGGCGCGCAGCCGAAGTGCTCGCGGAGGCGCTCCGGCGTATGTCGCGCAACCCGGAGCTGGCGTCGCTGATCGGCGAGCTCGCCTTCGAGCGCGGCGACCTCGCCGCCGCCGAGCGCTACTTCCGCCAGGTGATCCGCTGGGAGGCGACCAACGTCGACGCCCGCATCTACCTCGGCACCATCCTCGCCGACAGCGGGCGCGAGCAGGAGGCGCTGACCCACCTCGAGCGGGCGGCGGCGCAGATGCCGGAGAGCTTCCTGCCCAACTTCTCGCTCGGGGCGCTACACGCCTCCGCGGGTCGCCACGCCCTGGCGCGCAAGCACCTCACCGTCGCGGTGGCGCGCGAGCCGGTGCCGCAGGCGCTGTTCCTCCTCGGCCTCGTCCAGCTCGAGGAGGGGCACGCTGGCTCCGCCGCCGAGTCGTTCGAGCGCGCCGTCGCGGCCGAGCCGGAGTTCGAGGACGCGATCTACTACCTCGGCCTC
The DNA here is from genome assembly GCA_963725705.1 of uncultured Acidobacteriota bacterium. Classification (GTDB taxonomy): domain Bacteria; phylum Acidobacteriota; class Thermoanaerobaculia; order Thermoanaerobaculales; family Thermoanaerobaculaceae; genus CAVRZJ01. The sequence goes on from CAVRZJ010000011.1 coordinate 617,298, forward strand.
GCGTACCTCGAGCGCGGCTGGAACCGCAAAGCGCTCGATTGCTTCCGCCGCGTGCTCGAGATCGACCCGCAGCGGCTGCAGTACCAGGAGGCCGTCCGCCTCATCGAGGACGGTGGCGAAGGGTCGCCGCCGATGCCGCCCGAAGCCCAGGCACTGGTGCGCGAGGCATCCGCCGCCGCCGAGGCGGGCGAGATCGAGCGCGCGTGGAGCCACCTGCAACGGGCGACCCGTCTCACCGACCACCCCAGTCTGCTCGCGTCGCTGGCGCTGCTGGCCGCCGCGGTGGGCAAGCACCGCGAGGCGGTGGCCGCCGCCCACCGGCTGCTGCGTCTCGGTGTCGCCGGGGCGCCGGTGCTCGCCGCCTGGACGGCGCTGCTCGAAACCCTGCGCGCGACGCGCCGTTTCCGGGCGGTGGACCGCTGGGCGCGGCAACTCGTCGAGGCGGACCCGCTGCCGCTGGTTCGCGCCATCGCGGCGTACGAGCTGGCGCTCGCCGAGCTCGAGCAGGGGAAGGACGCGGATCGGGCGCTCGAGCTCGGGCACACTGCGCTCGCGTTGATCCCGCGCGAGCTGCGCCAGTACCCGCTCACGCTGCTCGGCCGCATTCACCTGGCGCGCAAGGAGTACACCGACGCCGTCGACTACTTCGAGCAAGCCGCGGCGCTGTCGCCGTCGCCCGCGATCCTGACCCAGCTCGGGCTGGCACTGCTCGAGCAGGGTGACGGTGCACGCGCCCGCGAGGTCCTGCAGAAGGCGCGCGGCGGCGGCGCCCAGGACCTGAAGACCGATGTCTTGACCCATCTCGCTCGGGTCGGCTGGCTGTCGCCGCACGGGCGACGCAAGGAGTGATGATGCGCTGGAGCCGTTACTTCGTCTACACGCTGCGCGACAACCCCGCGGACGCCGAGGTGATCTCCCACCAGTTGCTCTCGCGCGCCGGCATGATCGACAAGGTCGCGGCAGGGATCTACACCTACCTGCCGCTCGGCTGGCGGTCGGTCGATAAGCTGATGCGCGTCGTCCGCGAAGAGATGAACGCGGCCGGCGCCGTCGAGGTTGTGATGCCGAGCGTCGCCCCTGCCGAGCTGTGGCAGGAGTCGGGGCGCTGGCAGGCCTACGGCAAGGAGCTGCTGCGCATCAAGGACCGCCACGAGCGCGACTTCGTCTTCGGCCCGACGCATGAGGAGGTGATCACCGACGCGGTGCGGCGGCGGGTCACTTCGTACCGGCAGCTCCCGGTCAACCTCTACCAGGTGACGACCAAGTTCCGCGACGAAATCCGGCCGCGCTTCGGGCTGATGCGCGGCCGCGAGTTCATCATGAAGGACGCCTACTCGTTCCACACCTCGGCGCAGAGCCTCGACGACACCTACCGCGCAATGGAGAAGGCGTACCGGCGCGTGTTCGACCGCTGCAAGTTGCGTTACACCGCCGTCGAGGCCGACACGGGCAACATCGGCGGCAGCGAGTCGCACGAGTTCATGGTGCTCGCCGACACCGGCGAGGACGCCGTCGTCGCCTGCTCGTGCGGCTACGGCGCCAACCTCGAGAAGGCGACCACCGGGCCGATCGCGCCAGCGCCGGCGTGGCCGGGCGCGATCCCCGCCGGGCCCGAGGCGGTACACACGCCGGGGGCCACCTCGGTGCCGGACGTGGCGGCGTTCCTCCACCTCGACCCCGCTCACTTCATCAAGACGATGATCGTCGAGACCGACAAGGAGTTCGCCGTCGCCTTGGTGCGCGGCGACGACGAGGTCCACGAGATCAAGCTCAAGAACCTCCTCGACGCCGCCCACCTGCAGCTCGCCGCAGAGACGAAGGTCGAGCAGGTGAGCGGCGGCGCCATGGGCTTTTCCGGGCCGGTCGGCCTCAAGGGCGTGCGCGTCGTCGCCGACCGCGAAGTGATGCGCCTCGCGGTCGCCGCGACCGGCGCCAACCGCGCCGATCACCACTTGGTCGGCGTCGTCCCGGGCCGCGACTTCATGCCCGAGATCGTCGCCGACATCCGCCAGGCGCGCGTCGGCGACCCCTGCCCGCGCTGCGGCGCGCCGCTCGCCATCGAGCGCGGCATCGAGGTGGGGCACATCTTCAAGCTCGGCACCAAGTACTCGGCGAAGATGGCGTGCAACTTCCTCGACGAGAAGGGGCAGACCTTCCCGATGATCATGGGGTGCTACGGCCTCGGCATCGGCCGCACGGTCGCCGCCGCCGTCGAGCAGAACCACGACGACGCCGGCATCGTCTGGCCGCGCCCGCTGGCGCCGTACGAGGTCGAGCTGCTCGCCCTCAACCCCGATCAGCCGGCGGTCAGGGAGGCGTCCGAGAAGCTCTACACGGACCTGCAGAGTGCCGGCGTCGAGGTGTTCTTCGACGACCGCGACGAGCGGCCCGGCGTCAAGTTCAACGACGCCGACCTGATCGGCTTCCCGGTTCGCCTGGTCGTCGGCAAGAAGGGCGTCGAGCAGGGCCAGGCCGAGCTGTCGCTGCGCTCCGACCGCGTCAAGACGCCGGTCATGCTCGGCGAGGCCGTCGGCAAAGCCAGGGATCTGCTCGAGAAGGCATGACCACGCCGCGCGGCGCCCGCCGGCACCAGGTCCTCGCCGTGCTGGCGGCGCTCTCGGTCCTCGTCCTGCTCCTGATCGTGGTGACCGCCGAGCGCCAGGAGCACCCGGTGACGGTAGCGCTGCCGGAGGACGTGGCACCCGACGAGACACCGGAGGCGGCGGCGGCGCCGCAGGCGTCGCCGACGCCCGCTCCCCCCGTCGCGCCGCGTGGTAGCGCCTCGTACGTCGTCCCCTGGTCCTCCGGGCCCACCGCGGACCCGTCGCGTCGGAAGGCGGAGGCTCCGGCGCTGCCGCCGCCGCGCACGACGCGGGCCCCGCAGCCGTGCGTCGAGTACACCTGGCAGGCGGCCGACTCGCCCGCGATTGCCGGTCAGATCCTCGTCGAAATCCGCATCGTCAACCGTTGCGGCCGCGTTCTCCAGCCCCTCGAGGTGCTCTTCCGCGCCGAAGGCTGGCGCGACGGACGCACGATCTACTCGGCACAGGGCAACCTGCTCGAGAGGATCTATCCCGACAGCGTCCGTACGGTCATGATCGCACTCCCCGGTTCAACCTCGTTCTTCGATCGTGTCGCGGTCACCCCGATCAACCCGGCGCTTCGCTGATCTTGCGGTTCCACGGCATGGAGCGACGGTGCTGGAGGCGCGCAGGCAGCAATGCCTGTCCCTCTCGCGTGATCGCGTCGGTCCTGCTACCTGGCCCGTCGACGTCAACCGGTTCGGGCTGCCGACCGGACGATGGGCGTGCGAGTGGGCGTCAGGTGCGCTGTCCCGGGGCTACGCCTTGGTGAACTCGTGGCAGGTCGCGCAGGGCGCCTTGTCGTCGTTGTAGTGGGCCTTCCTGTCGTCGTGGCAGGTCAGGCAGGCGTCGCGCCCGGCGACCTTCCAGGTGTGCGGCTGATGGCAGTCGGTGCACGCCGCGTCCGGGTGGCCGCCCTTCGCGTGCAGCCCGCCGAGCGAGTCGTGGCAGGTCTTGCAGTCGTTGATCGGCTGCACCTCCTGCTCCTTGGCGTGGCACGTGTCGCAGCCCGACGACATCATCGGCGCGGTGGCGTCGAGCTTGTGGCACGCGGCGCAGTCGGACGTCGGCCGCACGCCCGGGCTGTGGCAGCGGTTGCACATCATCGTCGCGTGCTTCGACTTGAGCGGGAACGGGTGCCAGGCCTCCTCGGAGACCGGAGGCAGGGCGCCGAGGGCCTCGAGCGGGCCGCGCTGCGGCATCGTATGGCAGGCGGTGCACTCGCGGGTGAGGATCTTCCCGTCTTTGGTCGCGTGCCGCCCGTCGTGACAGCGGAAGCAACCGGGCCAGTTGCGATGCCCGATGTTGTCCGCGTAGGTTCGCCAGTCCACCTTCATCTTCGGGAAGACTGTGCGGTTGTAGATGCTGGTGGCGATGACGACCGCCTCCTGCAGATCCGCGGCGCGGCTGGCGGAGATCTGCGGATAGTTCGTCGCATAGAAGTTGAAGATCTTGTCGCGGATCTCCCGGTTCGCGGTCTCGCTGTCAGGGTACGGGGCCATCAGGGCCTCGGCCGCCGTCTTCTTGATCCACGGTATGTCCGTCTTGATGCTGCCATTTCTGAGCGCGAGGTCGATGGCGCGGTCGGGCGGCGTGAAAATGTGGGTCGGGCGGTTGTGGCAGTCCATGCAGTCCATGGGGTGCTTGGTGAGCTTCGCGAGATCCCCGCTGGAGACCGGTTTGTCCAGCGACATGTACTCGCGCTCCTGCCCGTACGTCGTCCCGACCACCTTGAACCAGGGGATGTCCTCCTGCTGCTCATCGCGCGCGGCGTAGATGATCGTGTTGTCGATGATCATGTGCCAGTGGATGCCCGCGGTCTGGCCGAGCCGCGAGCTGCCGCCGCCGGTCTTCATCATCAGGCTGATCTGGTCGCTGGTGTTCGCCTCGTCGTAGCGGAAGTAGGGGATCTGGAGGAGCTGCGCCCCGTAGAACTTCTGCGGCCAGTGGCACTCCTCGCAGGTCTCGCGCGCCGGTCGCAGGTTCTTGACGGGAGTGGCGATCGGGGTCTCGTAGGTGTGAAAGGTGACCGCGAGAACCTGGCGGGCGCCCGAGAGCTTCGACTTCACGTAGAACGACGCGCCCGACCCGACGTGGCAGTCGACGCAGCGGACCTTCGCGTGCGGGGACTGCTGGTAGGCCGCGAACTCCGGCTCCATGACGGTGTGGCAGAGCCGGCCGCAAAAGGTGACGGACTCGGTGAAGAGGAACGAGTGATAGGTAGCGACCGCGAGCAGAACGACGAGCAGAAAGCCGGTAACCAGCACGTAGGCGAACTTCCGGCGCTGCTGCTCGTCGTTGAGGTCGACGCGCGGGTAGGGAGGTGGCGCGGCATCACCCAGCTTGCGTCGGCGCAGGCTCTCTCGCCACATGCCGACGGCAAAGATGAAGATGCCGAAGATGAGGAAGCCCGGGAACACCATGTAGGTGATGATCCCGAAGTAGGGGTTGGTCTGTTTCGTGATGAGCTGGAGCAGCGCGGCAAAGATGATCAGCACGGCGCTTCCCGCCACCACGAGACCGCCCCAGTAGCTCATGGGGTTCCGGTAGAGCCCGTGTCTGGGCCTGTCGACCGTCACGCGACACCTCCGCCGCAAAGTCTATCGTACGTCACGATCCGGACCTCCGGCGCGGCCGGCGGCAGCGGGCACTTGCGGCGCAGCGCCGGGGAGGTTATGGTGTCGCGGTGGTGGGGGAAACGTCAATTACCATAGATGTAGTCTCAAAATCGGAGCAGATCTCCGAGCGCCGACTGCCGGGTTCCCCCGACGGCCGGCGGGGAGTCGGACGGGGCCGCGCTCGCCGCGCCTGACGGCGCTGCGACCGTGCCCGGTTCGGGGGGAGCGGGCATGAGTGACCGGTTCAAGGACAAGGAGCATCTGCTGCGGATGGCCGCCCTCTTCGCGGGCGGCACCCTCCTCTTCTTCCTTGCCAAGGGGCTGCTCGTGCCGAAGGACTTCGGCGTCTACGGCCACTTCCGCGCCGGGGCCCTCGCCGACAACGGCGCCCGCGCGGCAGTGTTCGCCGGTCGCAAGGCGTGCGGCGACTGCCACGCCGACGTCCTCGAGCTGCGCGCCGGCAGTAAGCACGGAACGGTAGGCTGCGAGGCCTGCCACGGCGCCCTCGGCCGTCATGCCGAGGATCCCGAGACGGTCAAGCCCGAGAAGCCGGACGGCGCCAGGATCTGCCTTGTCTGCCACGTCGAGAACGTCGCCAAGCCGAAGGCGTTCCCGCAGGTCGACCCGGCGGACCACGGCGACGGCAAGGCGTGCAATAGCTGCCACAAGCCGCACCACCCCGAGATCGGCAAGGAGGAGGGAGCATGAAGACGAACCGCCGCGAGATGATCATCACGACGGGGAAGGTGCTCCTCGTCACCACGGCCGCCGCCGAGTCGGTCGCGCAGGTGCTCGCCGGGACGCCCGAGGCGGCCGACGGCTACCGGCTCGCCGACCACTGGTGGGCGATGGCGATCGACATCGAGAAGTGCATCGGCTGCGGCAACTGCGTGCGCGCCTGCAAGACCGAAAACGACGTGCCGCGCGAGCCGTTCTTCTTCCGCACGTGGGTCGAGCGCTACCACGTTCCCGAGGGCGAGAGCGAGCACCCCGAGGTGGACTCGCCCAACGGCGGCTACGACGGCTTCCGCGAGAAGTACCCCGCCGGCGACGGCGCCAAGAGCTTCTTCGTGCCGAAGATGTGCAACCACTGTGCGCACTCGCCGTGCGTCCAGGTGTGCCCGGTCGGCGCCACCTTCGAGAGCCCGGACGGCGTCGTGCTGGTCGACAAGAAGTACTGCCTCGGCTGCCGCTACTGCGTGCAGGCGTGCCCGTACGGCTGCCGCTTCATCGACCCGCGGAGCAACACCGTCGACAAGTGCACGCTGTGCTACCACCGCATCACCAAGGGCCTGACCACCGCGTGCTGCGAGGTGTGCCCGACCGGGGCGCGGGCGCTCGGCGACCTCAAGGATCCCAAGGACCCGATCCACGCGTACCTGCGCGGTCACAAGGTGCAGGTGCTCAAGCCGCAGATGGCGACCGGCTCGAAGACCTACTACAACGGTCTCGACGGCTCGGTGCGGTAGGGGGTGATCATGGACAGCATTCTCAGCCAGGTGCAGGGGTTCATGTACCCCAACGAGATCGAGCTGCAGTGGAGCATCCTGATCGTCCTCTACCCGTTCATCACCGGCCTGGTCGCCGGGGCGTTCATCCTGGCGTCGCTCGAGCGCGTGTTCAACGTCGCCGCGGTCAAGCCGACCTACCGGCTGGCGCTGCTCACCGCGCTGGCGTTCCTGATCGTGGCGCCGCTGCCGCTGCAGCTCCACCTCGGCCACCCCGAGCGCTCGTTCGAGATGTACCTGACGCCCCACACCAGCTCGGCGATGGCGATGTTCGGCTTCGTCTACCTGTGGTACCTGATGGCGGTGTTGGTCCTCGAGATCTGGCTCGACTACCGCCGTGAGATCGTGCTCAAGGCCAGGTCGTCGACCGGCGCGCTGCGCCTCCTCTACCGCGTGATGGCGCTGGGCTCCGACAACATCTCGCCGGCCGCGCTGGCCATCGACGACCGCGTCGGCCGCTTCATCACCATCCTCGGCATCCCGTCGGCGTTCCTGCTGCACGGCTACGTCGGCTTCATCTTCGGGTCGATCAAGGCCAACCCGTGGTGGTCGACGCCGCTGATGCCGATCGTCTTCCTGTTCTCCGCGATCGTCTCGGGGATCGCGTTGGTGATGCTGATGTACGTGCTGTTCTCCTGGCTGCGCGGCGCCGCCACCGACATCCGCTGCCTCGACACCATCGCCCACTACCTGTTCTATGCGTTCATCATCGACTTCTCCCTGGAGATGCTCGATCTGCTGCACCGGGTCTACGAGGCGGACGAGTCGTTCAAGAGCCTGGACTTCATGGTCCGGACGCAACTGTTCACCTCGCAGATCGTCGTCCAGATCTTCCTCGGCACGCTGCTGCCGCTCGGCCTGCTGGCGCTGACGCAGCTCCTCAAGCTCACCGACGCCGCGCGCAAGGGGCTCTACGTCACGTCCGGAGTGCTCACCCTGATCGGCATCTTCGCCATGCGCTGGAACGTGGTGATCGGCGGGCAGCTCTTCTCCAAGAGCTTCCTCGGCTACACCACCTACAAGATGAGCTTCGCCACCAAGGAAGGGCTGCTGCCGGCGATCGTCCTCCTGGTCTTGCCGTTCGTCATCCTGTGGGTGCTGATCCGGCTGCTGCCGCCGTGGGAGGACGCCAAGTCGTCGCCGGTCGAGGGTTGAGCCCGGCCCGCTGCTGAGCCTCCGCTGGCCCGCCGCTTGCACACACCCGCTCGCAGAGGCGGCATCGCCGGCGGCTCCGGCGCCGCCGGCCGCGCGGTCGCGCGGCGGGGAGCCTACATGACCAAAGGGTCGATTCCGATGTTGTCTCTGGCGGTCTTGTCGGCGGCCATCGCCGTCGCTGCGGGCGCAACGCAACCCCGCGCCGCCGCCGATCCCCAGACTCTCGAGACCTTGTCGGCCTCGCTCGAGCGCGTCGTCGAGCGGGTGTCGCCGGCGGTGGTCGAGATCTTCACCTCCGGCTACGCCTTCGGGCCGGGCGGCAGAAACGTGGTCTCGAAGCAGTCCGGCGGCGCCTCCGGGGTCATCATCGACCCGGCGGGGTACATCGTCACCAACGCGCACGTCGTGCAGCGGGCGCGGCGCATTCAGGTGCTCCTCGCGGCGCGGGTCGAGGGCTCGGGCCCGGCGAGCTCGCGGCTGCGCCCGCGCGGCGGCCGCATCGATGCCCAGCTCGTCGGGATCGACACCGCGACCGACCTGGCGCTGCTCAGGATCCCGAACGGCGACGTGCCGGCGCTCTCCTTCGCGGACTCCGACGCCCTCAGGCAGGGGCAGGTCGTCCTCGCATTCGGCTCGCCGCTCGGCCTCGGCAACACCGTGACGATGGGCGTCGTCAGCGCCGTCGCCCGCGAGCTCAAGCCCGACGACCTGATGGTCTACGTCCAGACCGACGCGCCGATCAACCCCGGCAACAGCGGCGGTCCGCTGGTCGACGCCGCCGGGAACGTGGTGGGGATCAACACGCTGATCCTCACCCAGTCGGGAGGCAGCGAGGGCGTCGGCCTGGCGATCCCGAGCAACATCGTCCGGGTGATCGTCGACCAGCTCAGGGTACACGGCAAGGTGCGGCGGGGCGTGATCGGCATGCAGGCGCAGAACATCACACCGACGATGGCGGCGGCGCTCAAGCTGCCGCAGGCGTGGGGCGTGATCGTCTCGGACATCCTCCCGGGCGGGCCCGCCCACCGCGCCGGCCTCGAGCTCGGCGACATCATCGTGAGCACCGACGGCGCCGTCGTGGACGACATCCGCCGGCTCGGCGTCAACCTCTACCGCCACCCGGTGGGCTCGACGGTCTCGCTGGTGCTGCTGCGCGGCGGGCAGCGCGTCGAGCTCGCGGTCCCGGTGATCGAGCGGCAGGACGACCCCGGGCGGTTCATGGACATGGTCGACCCGGTCGCCAACCTGGTGCCGCAGCTCGACGTCATCGGGGTCGACCTCACCGAGCAGGCCGCCGCGATCATCGGGCCGCTGCGCCTGCCCGGGGGCGTGCTGGTCGCCGGCATGTCGGCCGACGCGGCCCCTCCCGCCGACCGCTTCCAGCCCGGCGACGTCATCCACGCGCTCAACGGCGTGCCAATCCACTCGCTGGCGGAGCTCAAGGCCGCGGCGGCGGGACTGCAGGACGGCGACCCCGTCTGCGCGCAGCTCGAACGCCAGGGGCTGCTGATGTTCGTCCCGTTCGAGGTCGACTAGATCGAGCTCACGGCCTGCCGCCTGGGACGACAAGGAGGCCGATCGCCAGTGGGAGCAGTGCTGCCTCTTTCATGGTCACCACGCGTTCGCGGCAGCCCGTGGGTGAATTCCCACAACAGTGCCAACAAAGGGCTTCGAGCTGAGGTTTCCAGATCAGGGTTCGCCTTGGCGATGCGGAACGCCACTACCGAGGAAAGCATCGCTTCTCGCGTGTCTGCCGACGACGTGCGGCGCCGGCCTTATCTCTCCTGGCTCTTCTGCGTCTCCGGGGTGACCTTCGCCTGCCGCATCATCTCCGGGCTGCGCGCCCACTCGACGCCCTTCTCGTCGGGCTGGCCGTAGACGTCGGGATGCAGGTAGGTCCCCTGCTCGAGCGCCGGCTTGTCCTCCTCGACCGGGATGCGGTGCGCCTCGGCGTACGCGTCCTTGCGGATGCCCGTGACCATCCACGAGACCTTCACGTTGGCGAGGTTCGTCCTGACGACGAAACGGTTGCCGGCGATCTCCTGCTCGACGATCGCCTGCGCAAACCGGCCGATCACCGTGAGCTGGTAGCGGAAGTCGCGGTTGAGCGCCTCGAACCACTTGGGCAGCTCGACCACCGCGCGACCGTCGGCGTCAGTCGTCACGTTGCCGTTGTAGATGTTCATCATGTCGGGCGACTCGACGAACGAGTGGTACAGGTACCTGTGCTCGGGGTCGAGCGGGTGGTCGATCTTGAACGCGCCGCCACCCTTGGTGAGGTTGCCGCTGACGTCCACGTTGCCGCTGAACCGGCCGGCCCACCCGGTCGCGCTCGTGTTGTCTCCCCAGACCGCTGTGCCCGTGCCGGATGTCCGCCCCGCCACGCCGTACCCCTGTCCGTTGTTCTCACCATACACGCCGCTCGAGCTCGAGGAGCTCGACTTTCCGAAGACGCCGTTATAGCTGGAGCTCTGACCGTAGACACCATTGCCGCTTGCGCTCGATCCGGAGACGCCGTGGCTGCTCGTGCTCGATCCCGCGACGCCGGTGGCGCTGCTGCTCGATCCGGAGACTCCGTTGCCGCTGGTGCTCGAGCCGACGACCCCCTGGCCGGAATTGGTGTGCCCGTAGACGCCGATGCTGCTGGCGCCGTTGGCCGAGCCGTCGACGCCGTAGCCGTTGGTTCCGCCAGAGCCGGTGACGCCAAAGCCGCCCGAGGGGTTCTCGCCCTTGACCCCGGTCGAGCCCACCGCCGTCGTCTTGCCGTAGACGCCGTCGCCAAAGGAGTTCGTGCCGTAGACACCGTACGCCCCGCTGCTCGCGCCGTAGACGCCGTAGCCGCTCGTGCTCGATCCCGCGACGCCGGTGGCGCTGCTGCTCGAGCCGGAGACTCCGTTGCCACTGGTGCTCGAGCCGACGACGCCCTGGCCGGAATTGGTGTGCCCGTAGACGCCGATGCTGCTGGCGCCGTTGGCCGAGCCGTCGACGCCGTAGCCGTTGGTTCCGCCAGAGCCGGTGACGCCGAAGCCGCCCGAGGGGTTCTCGCCCTTGACCCCGGTCGAGCCCACCGCGGTCGTCTTGCCGTAGACGCCGTCGCCAAAGGAGTTCGTGCCGTAGACACCGTACGCCCCGCTGCTCGTGCCGTAGACGCCGTAGCCGCTCGTGCTCTGCCCGGACACGCCGTTGCCGCTGGCGCTCGTCCCACTGACTCCGCTGCCGCTGCCGGCGTTGGTGACGCTCATGGCCGCGGCGGCGCTGGCTGTCGAGCCGGAGAACGGGAGCCCCAGGCCGTCGGTCTGCCAGGTGAGGTTCGTGCCGTCAGTCCCGAGGGACTGTCCGCTCGTGCCGCCGGCCGGACTGAGCTTGGCCTTGGTGACCGCGCCGTTCGCGAGGTCGCCGTTGTCCACCTGCCCGTTGAGGATCTTGGCCGAGGTCACCGCGTTGTCGGCGATCTGACCCGTGCCAACCGCCAGGCTGGCGATCCCCGGGTTCGGGTAGGTTCCGGACAACGAGCCGCCGGCGGGCCCGTTGGGCGGCAGTGCAGTCGGCGCCCCGGTCAGCTTGGCATAGGCGATGCCGGTGGCGACCTTCCCGTCCGTGACTGCGCCAGCCGCGAGCTGATCGCCGCCGATCGCACCGTTGACGATCCCGGGGTTCGGGTACGTGCCCGACAGTGAGCCACCGGCAGGACCGTTGGGCGGCAGCGAGGTTGGAGCGCCGGACAGCTTCGCGTAGGCGATCCCGGTAGCCACCTTCTGATCGGTTACGGCGGCGTTGGCGAGCTGGTTAGTACCAACGCCAACGCTGGCGATGCCGAGCGTCACATCACCAGAGGCGCCGCCGCCCGACATGCCGGTGCCCGGGTTTACCGCTGTGATGTCGCCGTTGGCCGGCGTCTGCCATGCCACCGTCGCCCCCGCCAGCGCCATCGTGCTCACACCCGGGGCGGGGCCGCCCGAGGCCACCGTCGTGAGCACCTGGCCTACTGTGGCAGACGGAGCAATCTTGGCCGCCGTCACACCGCCGTTGGCGAGGCTCACGCCGTCGGCGGTCACGCTGATCCCGTCACCCGCGCCGACATCCAGCGTCACCGCGCCGGACGTTCCACCTCCGGTCAGGCCGGCGCCGGCGGTGACGCCGGTGATCCCGGGCGCCACGTTCTCCGCGAGCACTCGGGGCGGGTAGTCCATCTCGAACGTGGTGGGGTCCTGCGAGGTGTTGGCGATGGCGGAGCCGTAGGCGATCACCTTGCCGTTGCCGGAGAGCACCTCGATCTCGAGGCGGGTGTTCTGCGTGGAGATGGTGGGGAAGTGGTCCTTGAACGCCACCTGGCGCTGGGAGAACTCGCGGACGTTGAAGTCCTTGAAGCCCTCGTCGGCGCCGCTGCCGTCGAACGCCCGGACCCGCACGTTGACCTGGTGGCCGGTGGTCTCGACGAAGCCGAAGTTGAAGCGGAGGTCGGAGTCGGCGGCGGGGAGCGTCTGGTAGGTGCCGAGGATCTGCGTCTTCTCGCCGGCGCCGATGGCGAAGGAGGCGGGCACCCCGGCGAAGTCTTGGCCCACCGAGTCCTTCTCGCCCGCGCCGACGGCCTTGGAGTAGACCCGCGAGGTGACCGCGAGCTTCTGGGTCGCACACGTGACTCGGAGAGCGCCGAACGCCTGCTTGTGGAACAGTGTGTCGACGATGTTGTCGATCATCTCGGTGTCGCCCGGCTCGATCATGACGTCGACCCACGGCGGGGCGAGGTTGACGGTGTTGCGCTCGAGGAAGTAGATCCTCGCGGGGGCCGCCTCGGATCCGGGGTTGTGGATCCAGACGGTGGTGTACCAGTTGGAGGTGCCGGCCCCGGCCTGCCTCCCGACCATCGGCAGGAAGACGTCGGAGCCGGAAAAGCCGGCGTGCAGCGCGGTCGTGGACACGATGAGCGAAAGCACAGCGATGACCGTCAAAAAGAGGCGTCGATGCATGATCACCCCCCAAGCACGCGGTCACCCGCGATCAAAGCTCGCTTTGACGTCTGCCGACCGTTTGCAGGGCCCCCCGCGGTCTTGAGTCCAACTTAGGTGCATTCCGTGGGGTTTGCAACCCGGCCGAGAATCGGGGCCTGCGAACGGAGCCCGTCCGGCGCGAATTTGCTACCTTCCACACATGAGCACTCGTTACCTCACCGATGAGCCGCTGCGTGTCGTCGAGGCGCTGCGCGGGCAGCCGCTGGCATCGCCGCTGCGGCGGGCCCTGGCCCTCGCTGTCGACTGGGCCGTGCTGGTGTTGCCGAGCATCGCCGTCGCGCTCGGCGCGGCGCTGCTGTCGCTGCGGCTGAGCGACCCGAACGGCTACCGCGCGCTTTCCGGTCTGTGGCGCCATACGCCGATGGAGCCTGCCGCTCGCCACGAGCTGCTGCGCGACATGGCGCCGCTGCTGGTGCACGCCGAGGCGCCGGGCCTGCCGGCGGCGGTGACCGCCGCGGTGGAGGAGGGGGACCTCGATCACGCCGCCGACCTGCTCGAGAAGGTCGACTTCCTGTTCGCACTGTCGCTCGGACCGCACTCGGAGCTGCCCCTGCAGCGGAACCAGGTGCGCATCGAGCTCGAGCGCCTGATCCCCAAGGCGCTGCGGGCGGCCGCGCTGTTCGGGGTGTCGGCGCTGTACTTCACACTGCTGACGCGCGGGCGGCGCGGCGGCACGATCGGCAAGCGGGTGCTCGGCATCCGCGTCGTGCGCCTGGACGGCGAGCGGCTGTCGATCAGAGAGAGCTTCGAGCGCTTCTCCGGCTACTTCCATATCCCCAGCTCGTTGGGGCTTGCCCTGCTCGACCTCTGGCACGACCCCAACCGCCGGCTGCCGCACGACCGCGTCGTCCACACCGCGGTGGTGCGCGAGCGCCGGCGGCGGCACTTCCAGGCCTGACGGCCGGGCGCTTCTGCGCTAAGCTCCGCGGGTTCGCACGGGGAGGGCTCGCGACATGGCATGGCTGGAGGGTCTGCTCGGCCGCATCAGCGACATCGTCTGGGGTCCGCCCCTGCTGATCCTGCTGTTCGGCACGCACCTGTTCCTGACGTTCCGGCTGCGCTTCATCCAGCGCTACATCGGCAAGGCGATCAAGCTCTCGTTCGAGCGCAAGCGCGAGGGCGAGGGCGACATCAGCCAGTTCGGCGCGCTGACCACGGCGCTGGCCGCGACGATCGGCACGGGCAACATCGTCGGCGTCGCCACGGCGGTCGCGGCGGGCGGGCCCGGCGCCGTGCTGTGGATGTGGCTGACCGGCGTGTTCGGCATCGCGACGAAGTACGCCGAGGCGCTGCTCTCGGTGAAGTACCGCATCACGACGAACGAGCGGGCAGATGGCGGGCGGCCCGATGTACGTGCTCGAGCGCGGCATGAACAGCAAGCTGGCTGGGCGATCGTCTTCGCCGCGCTCACGGCGGTCGCGGCCTTCGGCATCGGCAACATGGTGCAGGCGAACTCGATCTCGACCCTGGTGCAGCGAGACGTTTCAGCGTCTCGCCCTGGATCACCGGCGCCGTGCATGACGGTGCTCACCGCGGTCGTCATCCTCGGCGGCATCAAGTCCATCGCCCGCGTCTGCGAGAGGCTGGTGCCGTTCATGGCGATCTTCTACGTCCTCGGCTGCGCGGTCCTGCTGGTGATGAACTGCGACGACGATCCCGGCGACACGTCGCGCTGATCCTGTCGTCCAGCGCCTTCACCGGCCAGGCGGCGGTCGGCGGCTTCCTCGGCGCCGGCATGCGCGAGGCGATGCGCTACGGCATCGCCCGCGGGCTGTTCTCCAACGAGTCGGGCCTCGGCAGCGCGCCGATCGTGGCCGCCGCCGCGCAGACCAAGAACCCGGTCCGGCAGGCGCTGGTCTCCTCGACCGGCACGTTCTGGGACACCGTCGTGGTCTGCGCGATGACCGGCCTGGTGCTCGTCAACTCCGGCGAGTGGACGCAAGGGCCTGAACGGCGCCGCGCTGACCAAGGCGGCGTTCGCGGACATGCCCGGCGTCGGGCCGATCGTGCTGACCGTCGGCCTGCTGACGTTCGTCTTCTCGACGATCCTCGGCTGGTCGTACTACGGCGAGAAGGCCGCCGAGTACCTGTTCGGCACGCGGGTCATCGCGCCCGTACCGCTGGCTGTGGGTGGTCGCGGTGATGGTCGGCTCGGTGGTGTCGCTGAAGGCCGTGTGGACGTTCGCCGACATCGCCAACGGGCTGATGGCGGTGCCGAACCTGATCTCGCTGATCGCCCTCAACCGGGTGCTCGTCAGCGAGAGCCGTTACCACCTGTGGAGTAGCGAGACGGCGGACGTCTGATCAGCCGTCGCCGGCAGCAGCGGCGACCGCCTCGATGGCGGCGCCGAGCAAGCCGACGTTCGGCTCGAGCACGAGGCGGACCGGGAACGTCGCCATCAGCTCCGACATGCGGCCCTTGCGGCGGAAGGCGGCCATGAACCCGCCGTCCGCGATGCGCGACCGGAGCTTCGGCGCAATGCCGCCGGCGACGTAGAGGCCGCCGTGCGGCAGCGAGCGCAGCGCCAGGTTGCCCGCCTCGGCGCCGTACGCCGCGATGAACAGGTCGAGCGCCCGCACGCACGCCGGATCGCTGCCCGCCATCCCATGATGCGAGATCACCGCGCCCGGGTCCTCCGTCGTGAGCGCTTCCTCGACCTCCCGCGTGGTCGCGACTCCCTGGGCGACGAGGAAGGCGTAAATCCGCGCCAGACCGGGACCCGAGACCACGCGCTCGACGGAGACGCGGCCGCCGTGACTTGCCTCCAGATGGCGCTGCAGAGCGCGTTGCTCGTCGCCCTGCGGGGCAAAATCGCCGTGGCCGCCCTCGGTCGGCGCCACCGCGTAGCGCCGGCCGTCCCACACGAGCAGCGCCTGCCCGAGGCCGGTGCCGGCACCGAGCACCGCCCTGGTGCCGTTCTCGATCGGCCGGCCCTCTTGCAGCGTGGCGAGGCTCTCGGGGCCGAGACCGAGCACGCCGAGTGCCGCGGCGGCGAAATCGTTGATCAGCCTGACATGCGGGATGCGGGTCGCCGCCGCCAGCTCCGCCTCGCGGATCACCCACGGCAGGTTCGGCGTGATGCAGGCCCCATCCACCACCGCGCCGGGCACGCCGAAGCACGCGGCCGCAACCGGAGTCGCGCCGCCGCCCAGGAACTCGGCGACGATCGGCGCCAGACCGGTGTGCGCGGGGCTGTCGAAGCGCCGCTCGTGCAGCAGCCGGACGCCGCCGCCGTGCGGCTCGACGAGCGCCAGCAGGGTCTTGGTGCCGCCGACGTCACCCGCGAGAACCGCCATCGCGTCCTCCTGGGCCCGGACCGCCCTCGTCGTCCTCCTCGTGGGCCTCCTCGCGGAGGACCTCGGCGGTGTGCTTGCGGTCGGGCTCGAGCATCGCGTGGAGCTCCAGCATGGCGCCGGCGCGTGTCCCGGGGCTCCCCTTGTGGTGGCGCCAGTAGATCCAGCCGCGCGCCTCGGCGGCGAGCAGCAGCCGGTCGAGGACGAAAAGGGCGGCGACCACGCCGGCCACGATCGCGACGGTGCGTATCATTGCCTACGCTCCATGAGCGGGATTCTCGCACGTCCCTGTGCCGTTGCCCTGGTTCTACGCGCTCGCGGCAAGCTGTTGGCTCGTGCGCTGGCCTCTTCGCACTACCCGAGTCGCCTGCGGAACCGCAGGCGGGCGACGGCGAGGATGACGAAGCCGATCGCGAGCATCGCCAGTGCCTGCGGCCACAGCGCAGCGAAGCCCACGCCCTTGAGGAACACCCCACGCAAGATCACGACGTAGTAACGCAGCGGCACGGCATAGGTGATCCACTGGAACACCGGCGGCATGTTCTGGATCGGGAAGATGAGTCCCGAGAGGTACATTCCCGGCAACATGAAAACGAACGCCGCCAGCATCATCGCCTGCTGCTGGGTGCGCGCCAGTGTAGATACCAGCAAGCCGGTGGCGAGCGTGCACAACATGAACGGCAGCGTGAGCAACAGCAAGGTGAGCAGCGAGCCGCGCAGCGGCACCTTGAACCAGAACAGAACAACGGGCAACGCCGTGGCCACCTCGACGAGACCGACCAGGGCGTAGGGGGCCAGCTTGCCGAGGATCAGGTGCAGCGGCTTGATCGGCGTCACCAGGAGTTGCTCCATCGTGCCGATTTCGGATTCGCGCACCAGCGCCATCGCGGTGAGCATCATCGTCATCACCATGATGATCAGCGCCAGGACACCGGGAACCATGAAGTTGCGCGAGACCAGGTCGGGGTTGTAGAGGACTACGGGGCGCAGCTCGATCAGCGGCCGCACGCCTGCCCGCTCGGCGACGAGCTGCAGCACGGTGCCGGCGTAACCGAGGCCCGCCGTACCCGTGGCGGCGTCGGAACCGTCGGCGAGCAGTTGCACGGATCCGGGACGGCCGGCGGCGCGCTCGCCGCCGAACCCGGCCGGGATCGTCAGGCCGATACGGGCCCGGCTCGACAGGATCAGGCGGTCGAGCGCCGGCTGCGAGTCGACGGACGCGACCGCCGAGAAGTACGTCGAGCTGGTGAAGGCGGTCGCCAGCTCGCGGCTGCTCGCGGTGCGATCGAGGTCGCACACCGCGAGCTCGACGCGTTTGATGTCGGTGGTGGCCGCGTACCCGAGGATGAAGAGCTGCATCAGCGGCGCGACGAAGAGGATCGGGATGATCTTGGGATCGCGCCGGAGCTGCTGCAGCTCCTTGACCAGGATGTTGACGATCGCCCTCATCGCGGTCCTCTCGGCATCGCCACCCGTTCATCGGGAGTCGATGTGGGGCGCGCGCTCCGCGCGCGCTGCCGGCGCGGAGCGCCGGCTCCACAGATCGTCAAAGGCCGAAGAGACATCACAAGCTCCGAATCGTACGCACGGTCGCCAGCCCGAGCACGACGACGCCGTAGGCCACGAGCGCGACAGCCTGGTCCCACCACACCTCCGGCCCGGCGCCCTTGAGCACGATGGCGCGCAACGCGACCAGGAAGTAGCGCGCCGGGACGACGTGGGTGATCGCCTGGACCACCGGCGGCATCGACGAGATCGGGAAGATGAACCCCGACAGCAGCAGCGTCGGCAGCATCGAGACGATCAGGGCGGCCTGGAACGCCACCTGCTGCGTGTCGGCGAGCGTCGAGATGAGGACGCCGAACCCCAGCCCGCCCGCGAGGTAGAGCAGTGTCACGGCGGCAAGGGAGAACAGCGAGCCGCGGACCGGCACGTCGAACAGCGCCCAGGCGATGGTGAGGGCGCCGCCGGCGGCGATCGAGGCCACCACGAGGTAGGGGATCGTCTTCCCGATCAGCAGCTCGATGGCAACCAGCGGCGTCGCGCGGAGCGACTCCATCGTGCCACGCTCCTTCTCGCGGACCACCGCGAGCGCGGTCGCGATCACCGAGCTGACCATCAGGATGAACGCCACCAGGCCCGGGACGAGGAAGCGCGCGGAGGCCAGGTCGGGGTTGTACCAGACCAGCGGCAGGCCGACGGCGGGGGCGCCGTTGCGCGAGCGCACCATCGGGCTGACCGAGGTGACGATCTGCTTCGCGTAGCCGAGAACGACCGTGGCGACGCGCGAGTCGGCGCCGTCGAGCACGAACTGTACGGTGGTCGCGCGGCGGGCGGCGAGGTCCGCGCCGTAGCGGGCCGGGATCACCAGCGCCGCCTGCACTTTCCCCGAGTCGAACAGGGCGTCGAGCGACCGCTCGTCGTGCCCGGCGGCGACGAGGTCGAAGTAGCCGCTGCGCAGGAACGCCTCGCGGACCTCCCGGGAGGCGCGGGTGCCGTCCTGGTCGACCACGGCGAGGCGGATGTGCTCGACGTCGAACGACAGCGCGAAACCGTAGATCAGTAGCAGCACCATCGGCATGACGAGCAGCGTCAGCATGGTCCGCCAGTCGCGGAAGAGCTGCAGGAACTCCTTGACCGCGATCGCCACGGTGCGGCGGATCATTGCCCACCTCCCGCCCGGTCCCCGGTCCTCCCGTCTCTGCCTTCGAGATGGTATGGATGAAGGCGTCCTCGAGCGAGGGTGCGATCGCCAGGACGGTAGCCGGCGCGAAGCCGGCGTCGTTCAGGCGCGTCTCGATCGCTCCACCGGCGCCGGGGTCGGCGAGGACCGCGTGCAGCCGGTCGCCGAACAACGCGGCCTCGCTGACGCCGGGGATCGCCTCCAGGACGGCAAGCGCCTGCGGCGCGCGCGCGCAGCTCACCTCGACCAAGCTGCCGGCCGGGATCGACGCCTTCAGCTCCGAAACGGTGTCGAGGGCGAGCAGTCGCCCGGCGTGCATCAGCGCGACCCGGTGGCAGCGCTCCGCCTCGTCCATGTAGTGCGTGGTGACGAACACGGTCGTTCCCGCGCCGGCGAGCTCGTCGATCAGGTCCCAGAACCGTCGCCGCGCCTCGGGGTCCACTCCGCCGGTCGGCTCGTCGAGGAAGACGACCGGCGGCTCGTGGAGCAGCGCCGCGCCGAGCGCGAGGCGCTGCCGGAAGCCGCCCGGCAGCTCGCGCACAAGGGTGCGCCGCCGTTCTTCGAGGCCCGCTGTCGCAACCGCCCAGTCGGCGCGCCGGCGCAGCAGAGAACCCGAGAGTCCGTAGGCGCCGCCCCAGAACGCGAGGTTCTCGTCGACGGTGAGGTCGGTGTAGAGCGAGAAGCGCTGCGACATGTAGCCGATGCGCCGCTTGATCGCGTCCGACTCGCGGCCGACGTCGAGCCCAAGCACCGACGCACTGCCCGAGGACGGCGCCAGCAGCCCGCACAGCATGCGTATCGTCGTCGTCTTGCCGGCGCCGTTGGAGCCGAGGAAGCCGAAGATCTCGCCCGCCGACACGGCGAACGACACGCGGTCGACGGCGACGAACTCGCCGAACCGTCGCGTCAGGTGGCGGGCGACGACCGTGGTCTCGGCGGTCACCGGCCCGTCGCCCTGGTCAGGCGCGCCGCGGCGATCCACGCCGACGCCCGCGTGTCGATCTGCTGCTGCTCGGCGGCGGCCAGCTCGGACTGGGAGTCGAGGATCTCGACCATCGTCGCGAGTCCGGCGTCGAGGCGTTCCTTGCTGGCGCGCTCGCGCTCGATCGCCGCCGCCCGCGCCGCGTCGGACGCATCGACCGCCCCCAGCGCCAAGAGCAGGTCCTGCCGCGCGATCTCGACCTCGAGGGCGACGCCGCGCGACAGCTCGTCGCGCTGCGCCGCGACGGCGCGCCGAGCGGCCTGCGCGGAGCGCGCGTCGGCGCGGCTCTTGCCGCCGTCGAACAGTGTCCAGCCCGCGTTGAGCCCGACGCTCCACGAGTCGTTCCACTCGTCGGCGAGCGGGAAGAAGCGCTGGTTGGGGCGCGCCAGCTCCCACTGCGCGGCGATCGCCAGCGTCGGCCGCGAGGGGGCCACCGCCAAGTGCTCGCGCGAGGCGAGCGCGGCGAACTGCGCTGTCACAGCGGCGATCTCGGGGCGCTGCGCCATAGCCTCGGTCTGGAGGTTGGCGAGCGGCGCCGGCTCGGGCGGCAGCGATGACGTGATGCGGTCGGCAAGCTGGACGCTGTCACCCGCGCCGATGTGGAGCAGCGAGCGGAGCTGCGAGAGGGCGTCGAGGCGGCGGGTCTGCGCGCGGATCACGACGACGTGCGCCGATGCGAGGCGCGACTGCGCGGCGAGGATGTCGGCGTTGACCGCCATGCCGGCCTCGCGCAGCGCCTGGGTGTCGGACTGCAGCCGCAGCGCCCGCTGCTCGTTGGCCGTTGCGGCCTCGAGGCTCGCCTCGGCGCGCACCGCCTCCCAGTACGCCAGTCGGCCCGCCAGGGCGAGATCGGCGGCGACCTGGCGGCGAGCCGCCTCGCTGCCGTCGAGGTCGTGGCGGCTTGCGGCGCGCCCCGCAGCGACGGCGCCGCCGGCGTAGAGAACCTGGCGGGCCTGCAGCGCGGCGCCGTAGGTCGTCTCGATGTTGGGGTAGAAGACGACCGCCGGCTGTAGCGGTCCGTTGAGCGGTGCGGCGAACTCCGGGACGGCGCTGCGCTGCGCAACGCTCGCCGTCGCAATCACCGTGGGGTACACGGACGCATCGGTCGCCGCGACGGCGGCGCGCGCCCCGTCGGCACGCGCGGCGGCCGCGACTGCCACGTCGGAGAGCTGCGCGGCCCGCGCCGCCGCCCCGTCCGCGTCGATCCTGAGATCCTCGCCTGAAGCCATCGCACTCCACGCCACCCCGCCGACGACCACGGCCAGCCTGAGCATCCGCTGGAGAGCCTCCTGGGTGGGTTGGGGAACCATTGCCTTGCGCCTATCGCCCATCGCCTTCTTCATGCTGCCTCCGTTTTTTCGCCGTCGCGCGCTCGCGTGAGGAAGAGGAACGCGTCCTCCAGGCTGGCCCCGATCTCCCGGATCTCGAAGACGGCGACCGCCGCCGCCGCCAGGGCGGCACGGAGACGCTCAACGGCCCCTTCCGGGCTGGCCAGGCGCACGTGCAGGCGGTTGGCGAACGGGGTCACGTCGAGCACGCCGGGTACCCGACGCAACGCCGACACGGCCCGGACGCGGGGTTCCGCCTGGACCTCGATCATCGCCCCCTCGATCATCGCCGGGATCGCGGCCGGCGGCGCGTCGGCGACGACCCGCCCCTCGTGCATCAGCACCACCCGCGAGCAGCGCTCGGCCTCGTCGAGGTAGGGAGTGGCCACCACCAGCGTCAGCCCTTCGGCGACCAGCTCCGCGAGCAACCGCCAGAACTCGCGGCGGGTGACCGGGTCGACGCCAGTGGTCGGCTCGTCGAGGAGGAGCACCTCCGGTGAGTGCATCAGCGCGCACACCAGCGCCAGCTTCTGGCGCATCCCGCCCGACAGGCGGTCGGCGAGGCGGTGGCGGAACTCGATCAAACCGACGCGGCGCAGCAGCGCGTCGCGACGTGCGCGCCAACCGCGGACCCCGTAGAGCAGGGCGAAGAACTGCACGTTTTCGTCGACGGAGAGGTCGCCGTAGAGAGCGAAGCGCTGCGCCAGGTAACCGACCTTGTGGTGCAGTGCGCGCCGGTGCTTCCAGGCGGGGATACCGAGCACGTCGATCGAACCGGCGGTGGCACGCAGCAGCCCGCCGAGCACCCGCAGCGTCGAGGTCTTGCCGGCGCCATCCGGCCCGATCAGCCCGACCACCTCGCCGCGCCGCACCTCGAGGGCGATGCCGTGGACCGCCCGGGCATCGCCGTACCGCACCTCGAGACGCTGCGCGCTGACGACCACCTCCGGGAGGGAGAGACCACCGGGGCTCGGGGTGCGGGGCTCGGGGCTCGGGAGGCTCATTGCGCCTTCCCGGTCCCCGGTGCCCGGTCCCCGGTCCCCGTGAAGTACGCGTCGGCCGGCATCCCGGGCTTGAAGACGCCGTCGCGATTGTCGAGGGCGATCTTCACCTTGAAGACGAGCTTGGCACGCTCCTCGGGCGTCTGGACGTTCTTCGGCGTGAACTCGGCGACCGGCGAGACGAAGCTCACCTTCCCGGAGAACTCATCCGAGCTGCCGTCCGCACGCACCGTAACGGGGTCGCCGACGCGCACGCGGGACAGCGACGGCTCGTCGACGTAGACGGTCAGCCACGGCTCGGCGAGGGCGGTGAGCACCGAGAGCGGCGCCCCGGCCGGAAGCACCTCGCCGGGTTCGGCGGTGCGCTCGGTGATCACGCCCGCCCGCGGCGCCAGCACGGTCATTTCGGCGATGCGCTGGTTGATGCCGGCCACGGTGGCCGCGATGGCCGCTTTGCGGGCGCGCGCCGCCTCGATCTCTTGCGCGCGCGGGCCGGCGATCAGCTTGTCGAGCACCGCGCGGGTCGCCGCGACGGCGCGCCGCGCCATGTCGCGGCGGGTGCGCGCGTCGTCGCGCGCCTTGACCGTCGCCGTGCCGCGCTCGGCGAGGCCCTCGAGCCGCGCGAGGTCGCGCTCGGCGCCGTCGAGGTCGGTCTGCGCGCGCGCCAGCTCCTCCTCGACCTGCCGCACGTCCTCGGCGCGGGTGCCGGCCAGCAGCAGGCGCAGGGCCGCATCGGCGCCGTCGAGCTCGGCGCGGGCGCGGTCGAGCTCGTGCTGCGCGTCGACCGTGTCGAAGCGGGCGACGACAGCGCCGGTAGCGACCGCGTCGCCCTCCTGCAAGGGCAGCTCGAGCAGCCGGCCTCCGACCTTGGCGGCGAGACGCACCTCGGTGGCCTCGATGTGCCCGGAGGCGTGGATCGCACCGTTTTGGCGGCCGTTCCCGCACCCAGGCGCGACGAGCGCAAAGATAAGAAGGCCGATAGCGGCTCGTGTGGGGCGCGCACTCCGTGCGCGCTGCTGCCGCGGAGCGGCGGCCCCACAGCGTGTCGACAGGGCGCTTGGGTGCAGGTCCACAGTGCTCATCGCTTTCCTCCGCGCTTCTTCGGCGCTGCCATACCGTTCAGCAGGACGTCCGTCAGGGCGTCGGCCATCGTCAGAATGTCGGGCGGCGTGTCGGGCGGCAGCAGCCCGAGCTGGTCGAGCCGCCCGCGCAGTCGCTGGGCGTTCATCACGAACATCGAGGTCGAAACCACCATGAGGTGGGCGAGAACGGGGTTGATCTCGCGCAGGGTGCCGGCGTCGCGGCCCTCCTCGACGATCGAGCGGGTGAGCGCCATGACGCCTGCCATCCCGGCCAGCGCCTCGGCCGGCAGGTGGACGCCGCCGTCGGCGATTTCCCGTTGCATGAGACGTGGATAGTGCGGCGCCGCACTGAACGCCCTGAGGAACGCGTGCTGGATTGCGCGGATCTTGTCGCGCGCGTCGGTGAGTCCATCGATGCCGTGCGTGACGGCGGAGCGCATCATGGTGATGAACTCGACCGCCACCGCTCCGTAGAGCGCTGCCTTGTCGCCGATGTGGTAGTACAGCATCGCCTTGTTGACACCGGCGCGCTGGGCAATCTCGTCGACGCCGGCGCCATCGAACCCCTTTTCGGCGAACACCTCGGCGGCGGCGGCGAGAATACGTTCCCGCGGCTCCACGGCCTTCTGCTCGCCTTCCGCCCTCTTCATTGCGCCTCCAACTAACCAGTCGGTTTAACTGACTGGTTAGTTGTAGACTCTCGCTCGCCAGATGTCAAGACCCCTCGGGCGAGGAACCCCTCCCGCGGCACTGCCTTTGCCTCGGGTCAGCTCATCCCCACGACCCGGCCGTCGACGAGGTCCATGCGCTCGGCCTGGGGCTTCGCGGGCAGGCCCGGCATGCGGATCATGTCCCCGAGCAGCGGCACCAGGTAGCCGGCGCCGGCGGCGAGGATGACGTTGCGCACGTGGATCTCGAAGTCCTCGGGGCGACCGAGGAGCTTGGGGTCGTCGGAGAGCGACTTCTGCGTCTTGGCGACGCACAAGGGGAGCCCCTCGTAGCCGAACCGGGAGATCGTGGCGAGGTCGCGCTCCGCCTCCTTCGCCCAGCTCACCTCGCGCGCGCCGTACATCGCACGGGCGATCTTCTCCATTTTCGTCTTGACCGGCTCGCTCCAGGCGTACAGCGGGCAGAACGGCTTCGCGCGGCGTTCCGCGTGCTCGACGACGGCCTCGGCAAGCTCGACGCCGCCCTCGCCGCCGCGGGCGAACACCTCCGACACGGCGACCGGAGCGCCGAGCGCCGCACACGCCCGGCGCACCACCGCGATCTCCTCGTCGGTGTCGGTGACGAAGCGGTTGAGCGCGACGACCGGTGGCTCGCAGAACGTCCGGATGCTCTCGACGTGCTTGGCAAGGTTGCCGAGGCCGCGCTCGACGGCGGCGGGATCGGGCGTGGTCAGCGCGTCCTTGGCCGCGCCGCCGTGCAGCTTGAGGGCGCGCACGGTGGCGACCAGCACGACCGCGGCCGTGTCGAGCCCGGCCGACACGCACTTGATGTCGAAGAACTTCTCGGCGCCGAGGTCGAACCCGAACCCCGCCTCGGTGACCGCCCAGTCGGCATGCGCCAGCGCCATCTTGGTGGCGATCACCGAGTTGCAGCCGTGCGCGATGTTGGCGAACGGACCGCCGTGGACGAGTGCCGGGACGCCGTCCGCGGTCTGCACCAGGTTGGGGCGGATCGCGTCCTTGAGCAGCACCATCATCGCTCCCACCGCCTTGAGATCGGCGGCGGTGACGCGCTCCTTGCCGAATGTCAGCGCGACGACGATACGCTCGAGACGGCGGCGCAGATCCTCCTCGTCCTCGGCCAGGCAGAGAGCGGCCATGACCTCCGACGCCGGGGTGATGTCGAACCCGGTCTCACGCGGCACCCCTTCGAGCGCGCCGCCGAGCCCGATGACGACGTGCCGCAGCGACCGGTCGTTCATGTCGATGACGCGCCGCCAGAGGACGCGGCGAGAGTCGACGCCGAGGGCGTTGCCCTGGTGGATGTGGTTGTCGAGCATTGCCGCGAGCAGGTTGTGGGCCGCCGAGATGGCGTGGAAGTCGCCGGTGAAGTGGAGGTTGATATCGGCCTCCGGCACGATGCGCGCCGCCCCGCCGCCGGTGGCGCCGCCCTTCAGGCCGAAGGTGGGCCCGAGCGACGGCTCGCGCAGCGCCAGACAGACCGACTGGCCGATCCGCGCCAACCCCTGCGCGAGGCCGATCGAGGTCGTCGTCTTGCCTTCGCCGGCGTCGGTCGGCGTGATCGCCGAGACCAGCACCAGCCTGCCGCGCTGCGCCTTGCCCGCGCGCGCCTCGAGGCCGATCTTGGCCTTGTCGTCGCCGTATAACCGCAGGTGCTCGCGACCGAGACCGAGCAGCGCAGCGACCTCGGTGATGGGTCGAACGTGGGCAACGTCACTCATCGCGCCCTCCTTCCGGCAGCCCGGGTCGCGCGACCACCCCCGACGCACGCGGGCGCCGTCCCGTATAGGATATGAGAGACGGCGAGAATTCGACCGCCACTCGAGTGATTCCGGTTTCAGCCAGGAGGGAGACATGGCCCTGAGCTCAATCCGATTGACGACCTCCGACCGCCACCGGCTCTACGTCCTGGTCTCCGCCGCGGATCGCGCGGGCGCCCTCGACCGGGCGCACGCCCTCGACCTCGCGGAGGAGATCCGCGCCGCCGAGGTCGTCGCGCCTACCGACGCCCCGCCGGACCTGATCACGATGCGCACCACGTTCCGCCTCACCGACCTCGATAGCGGCGAGGTCGGCGTCTACACCCTCGCTTACCCGCACGAGGCCGACATCACGCAGGGCAAGGTCTCGGTGCTCGCCCCGCTGGGCACGGCCGTCCTCGGGCAGCGAGTCGGCGATACCGTCGAGCTCACGGTACCGGGCCCGGTGCGACGGGCGCGGATCGAGGAGATCCTCTTCCAGCCCGAGGCCTCCGGCCGCTACGACCTTTAGGGTCAGTCCGTCAACACGGTTGTCATTGCCCTGAAGGGGCCTCCACGCTGCTCGGACAACCGGGGCGCCCCCTGTTCCGGGGGCGCCGGCGAGGGCGCCGGCGCCCCTGAGGTGCCTTTCATGGTCCCCGGTGTGCCCACGGCCCATGGTGATTCCGAGCAGAGCTACGCCCCCTCTGGTGCGGTGACCTGGCCAGCGACGGGTGCTTCTGTGGGGCGCGCACTCCGTGCGCGCATGCCGGCGCGGAGAGCCACCCCCACAGCCGCCCTGCACGTGTCTACCGCCGCCGTGCTCATCCCAGGAGGCCCACCGCCGGCGGTACGACGAGGTTTCTGGGTGACGCGATGCTGCCGGGAAGGTCCCGGCCGGATGCCTGTCAGGGCTCCGCGTGACGTGACCGATTGCGGACGTGCTTCATCGTCTCGTCGACGAGGATCGCCGGCAGCAGGCCCTGCCGCAGGCCGGGACGGATGCGCCGCGCCTGACGGTGTGCCTCGTCGCGCTGGCCGGAGTCCGCAAGGGCGCGCACGAAGAGCGCCCGCGCGAGGTCGTGGACCTGCTTGTTCATGAGGTCGTCACGGGAGATCGGCTCGAGGCCGGCGATCGCCTTGCCGGCCGCCCATCGCGGGGGCAGCTCAAGAGAGCCGGGGACGCCGTCAGTGGAGCCCAACGACCAGGCGGAGGTCCGCTCCGGCCGTGGAGATGAAAGGTCGGTCAATGAAGAGACATGATGTGACGGACCCGCGGCGGTCCCCGGGGTTATGATGCCCCGGCGACCGCGCCGTTCTCAGCACCGGAGGTGACGATGAAGCGACGGACGATGAAGCGGTATCACCCGCCGGGGACGGAGGCGGGGACGCTGGCGGCGCCGGTGGCCGCGGCCGCCGGGCCGCTCTCGCTGTCGCTGATGACGTTCGGCCAGGACGTCTTCGACGAGCGGCCGCTCGCCCGTCTCGAAGAGGTTCCCGAGGCGCAGCCGGCGGGGGTGAAGGCGTGGCTGCGCGTGGTCGGCCACGACGTCGCGCTGCTCAACGAGATCGCCTGGCGATTCGGCGTCCACGCGCTGGTGCTCGAGGACGTGCTCAACGTTGGCCAGCGGCCGAAGGTCGAGGACTACGGCACCCACTTGTTCGTGATCGTCGATGCGGTGCGGCGCGCCGACGGCACCTACCACGAGGAGCAGGTCTCGCTGCTGCTGTTCGAGAATCTTCTGATCTCGGTGCAGGAGCGCGAGAGCGACCTGTTCCGGCCGATTGAGGAGCGGCTGCGGACCGGCCGCGGCCGGGCGCGCGCGATGGGGTTGGACCACCTGACGTACTCACTGATCGACACCGTGGTGGACCACTTCTTCCCGGTGCTCGAGCAGCTCAGCGACCAGCTCGAGGACGTGGAGAACGGGCTGCTCGACACGCCCGACCCGGAGGACCTGCAGCACCTGCACACGCTCAAGCGGGACCTGATGCGGCTGCGCAAGGCCACCTGGCCGCTGCGCGAGATGATCGCCTCCCTGGGGCGCGGCGAATCGCACCTGATGGGGCCGGACACCAGGCTCTACCTGCGCGACGTGCTGGACCACACGGTGCAGATCATGGAGATCATCGACGCCTGCCGTGACATGGCCACCAGCCTGACCGACCTGTACATCTCGAGCCTCTCCAACCGGCTCAACGGCATCATGAAGGTGCTCACGGTGATCGCGACGCTCTTCATGCCGCTCTCGTTCCTGGCCAGCCTGTACGGGATGAACTTCAACACGGGTGCGAGCCCGTGGAACATGCCCGAGCTGAACTGGTACTTCGGGTACCCGTTCGCGCTCGGGCTCATGGCGACCGTCGCGCTGACGATGCTCCTGCTGTTCAAGCGGCGCGGGTGGTTCTGAACCCCACCCACCCGGCCAGGCAGTAGGCTGAAGGCAGAACGCGGCAGGGAGGAGGCCAGAGCATGACGATCAAGGCGTGGCGCGAAAGCAGGCTGCCCACCCGTCGTACAGCCCGCGCCCTTGCGCCCCTTTCCTTCTACCGCCTACCGCCTATCGCCTACCGCCTGCCTCTATCAGTCGAGCTTGAACCCGAGTTGGAGCGTCACCTGCCACTCCGACGGCTTGCCATCCTTGACGGCGCCGCGAACCTCCTTGAGCTCGAACCACGATAAACCGTGCAGCGACTCCGCCGCCTTCACCACTCCCGCCTCGACGGCCTTCTCGATGCTCACGGGTGAGCAACCCACCACGTCGATCTTCTTGTAGACTTTCTCGCTCATGCGGACCTCCTGCCGCGATTCTAGCGCGCCGCGGCCAGTTTGCGCCGCAGTCTCGACGGCCGGGACCGCGGGGACGCGGCTTGCATCCTGCGGTGGTTGCGCTATAGTCGCAGCCGCAACCAGGCAAGCAATGACGGCGCAGCTCACCGAACACCGCGACAGGAGGAAACACCATGTCCAGTACTCCACAGGCACCGCCACCGCCGCCCCGGGCGCCTCAGGCGCCGGCGGCTCAGAAGAAGACCAGCCCGCTGGTTTGGGTTCTCGTGGGCTGCGGCGGCCTGGTGTTGCTCGGCGCGATCATCATGTTGGTGGCGGGTCTGTTCGTCGCCAAGAAGGTCGGCAGCTTCGCCGAGGACGCCAAGAAGAACCCGGGGATGGCAGCGGCCAAGATGATCGTCGCCATGAACCCCGACCTGGAGACCGTGAGCACCGACGAGTCGGCCGGCACTATCACCATCCGCAACAAGAAGACCAACGAGGTGATGACCGTCGACTTCGAGGACGTCAAGAAGGGCAAGATCCGCTTCAAGAACGAGAAGGGCGAGACCGCCGAGATCTCCGCTAGCGGCGAAGGCGAGACCGGCAAGATCGAGGTCAAGTCCGACAAGGGCACGATGACGTTCGGCGCCGGCGCCGCGACCGAGGCCCCCGACTGGGTGCCGTCGTACCCGGGGTCGGAGCCGCAGGGGATGTACTCGACGAAGGGACCGCAGGGCCTGTCCGCCGCTTTCTCGTTCGACACCAAGGACTCGCCGGAAAAGGTGATGAGCTACTTCGAGGAGCAGCTCAAGGACGGCGGTTTCGAGGTGACGACCAGCACGTTCAAGAAGGGCGCCAAGCTGTCCGGCGGCCTGATCAACGGCGTGGCCGAGGGTCAGAAGCGGCAAGTCCACGTCACCGTCTCACAGGAGGACGAGGGCACCAAGGTCGCGATCACCTACACCGAGGGCGAGGGAATGTAGCGCGGTCCCCGGCGAAGCCAGGATCGGCGAGGGCGGGGGCGACCCCGCCCTTGTCACGTCGGAACGGGTTACTGAATGTGGGGCGCGCACTCCGTACGCGTGCCGCCGCGGAGCGGCGGCCCCACATCAGTCTCCGGAATCCTCCTTCATCAGTGGGCGAGCAGGGAAACGGTGGCGATCGCCGCCATGCCGAGCGCGGTGGCGAGCACATCGCGCTTGCGGCAGCGCGGCGAGGTGACCGCCGGCAGCAGGTCGGTGGCGCCGAGGTAAAGGAAGAAGCCGGCCATCGTGAGCAGGAGGACGGCGAGCCCGCGCTCGTCGAGCGGCGCGGCGGCGCCGGCGGCGAAGCCGACGCACAGCGCGGCCACGTTGGCGAGGAGCACGCGTACGGCCTGCTTGCGGCGGTGGTGATGGCTGAGCACCAACGCGACCGTGGTCAGGCCGTCGGCGAGCTTGTGCGCCGCGAGCGCGAGGCCCACGGCAACTGCGGCGGGCAGCGACTCCCGCAAAGCGGCGGCGAGCGCCAGGCCGTCGACCGCCGAGTGGACGATCAGTCCAATGGCGCCGTGCATCGCCAGCGGCGGGTGCTCGTGCTCCTCGGGTGGGCACGCCTCGTCCATGCCGTGCTCATGAGGATGCAGGAAGTGCAGCTTGTCGAGCATGAGCGTCGCGAGGAAGGCGGCCAGGACGACGATCAGCAGCGAGTGGGCGCGGTCCTCGCGCCCCGCGAGCGCCTCGGGGATCAGCTCGAGCAGGGCGAGCGCGACGAGGGTGCCGGCGGAGAACGACAGGAATACCCGCGAGTGCTGCTCGAAGCGCAGCGGCAGCATGCCTCCGGCCAAAGTGGCGGCGACGACGCCGAGCAGCAGCAGGACGGCGTTGACAGCGGTCACACCGCCATTCTAGCCAGCCGGCTTGCCCAGGTACAATCGCCGTCGTGGGCGAAGACGTGCGTCTCGATGTGTGGCTCGACGTCGCCTGCCTGGCGAAGACCAGGTCACAGGCGAAGGAGCTGTGCGACGGCGGCAGGGTGGAGGTCAACGGGGGGCGCGCGAAGTCGCACCGCGCGGTGCGCGTCGGCGATCGCATCCACATCACGGTGTCGCCGTTCCTCCGGCGCGAGGTGGTGGTCAAGCAGGTGATCGACACCAACGTCGCCAAGGCGCGCGCCCGCGAGCTGTACGACGACGTGACGCCGCCGCCCACCCCGGAGGAGCTCGAGCTGCGCCGCATGGGCCGACTGGCGCCGCCGCCGGCCCCGCCGCGCGGCGCCGGCCGCCCCGAGAAGCGCGCCCGCCGCCAGATCGACCGCTTCCGGGGGCGCTGACTCTCCGAATCCCTTTTCCAATTTGGACCACTCTCTTCTTCCCACGAAGCGCTGCCGGCAGCGGACCATCTGCGGCGTCGCGCGGCGCCGGCCTCGCTCCTCGCGTACAGCAAGTACGCGTCGTCGCGGGCCGGCTTGCGCTCCTTGCGTCTGGCCCACTGGCGGCAGCGCCGCACCGCTGCGCGGTGCGCAAAGAAGGAGGGAAGACACCGCGCTCCAGGGGCGGTGAGCCTGCCCGGCACGGCAGTGGGAGCGCCGCGCCGCTGCGCGTCGCGAGCGCGTGGCGGGCCGCGGGCCAGGGATGAGGGGTCCGAGTGCGCTTCGCCTTTCCTCGCGGAGCCTCTACACTAAGATCGGTATGTCGCCATCGATCCGCCGCTGGAACGCGTGGGGGTTCGCAGGGACCGACTACCCGGTGCCGGCCGCGGCGAAGGCATGGCTGACGGCGCGGCTCGGCGTCGGCGAGCCGCTGCCCGCGGTCGCCGAGCACGATGTCGCCGTGCCGGCGCCGCGCCCGCTGCCGGCCCTGGCGGCACCCACCGCGACGGACCCGGCGGCGCGGCTGCGCAACGCCTGCGGCCAGTCGTTCCCGGACATCGTCGCGCTGCGGACCGGTGTGATCGCGGCGTTCCCGGACGCCGTCGTCTACCCCGAGAGCGCCGAGCAGGTGGTCGAGGTGCTGCGAGCCGCGCGGGACGCGCGGCTCGCGGTGGTGATTCGCGGCGGCGGCACCAGCGTGGTGGGCGGTGTCACCATCGCGGCCGGCGACCGGCCGACCGTGGTGCTGGCGCTCGACCGCCTCGGCGGCCTCGTCACGCTCGACGACGTGTCGCACCTGGCGCGCTTCCGGGCCGGCACGCTCGGCCCCGACGCCGAGGCGGCGCTGCGCTCGCGCGGCTTCCGGCTCGGCCACGAGCCGCAGTCGTTCGAGCTGTCGATGGTCGGCGGCTGGGTAGCGACGCGCTCGGCGGGGCAGCGCTCGACCGGTATCGGCAAGATCGAGGACCTCGTCGCCGGCGCGGCGATCGCCACCGCCGACGGAATCTGGCGGCTGGCCGACCAGCCGAGCTCGGCCGCCGGTCCCGAGCTGCGCCGGCTGCTGATCGGGAGCGAGGGCCGGCTGGGCGTGATCACCGACGCGACGCTGCGCGTCCGCCCGCTGCCGGCGCACGAGGCCGGTCAGGCGGCGCTGCTGCGCACCTGGGGAGACGGCCTCGCCGCGTGCCGCGCGATCGTCCAGGACGGGGTGCCGATCGAGGTGCTGCGTCTCTCGGACCCCGACGAGAGCTCGTTCGCGACCTCTCTGCTCCACCTGCCGGCGGTCGCCGGCAGGGTGTTCCGTGCGTTGCTCGGGTCAGCACGATACCGCGACGGGGCAATGCTGTTGATGGGGTGGGCGGGTACGCGCGGCGAGGTGCGCGCGGCGCGCGCCGCGGCGCGCCGCCGCTGGCGCTCGCACGGCGGCCTGCCGCTCGGCTCGCGGGGGTTCAAGAGCTGGCGGCGCGACCGCTTCCGCCACCCCTATCTGCGCGACTCGCTGCTCACCGCGGGGTGGGGGATCGACACGCTGGAGACGGCGGCGCCGTGGTCGGCGCTGCCGGCGCTGCACGAGCGGGTGCGGCGCGCGATCCTCGAGGCCGCCGGGGTCGGCGGCTTCCGCGTCGCCGTGCTCTGCCACCTGTCGCACACCTACCCGGACGGCGCGTCGCTGTACTTCACGTTCCTGTGGCCACTGGTGCGCGATCGCGCGCTGGAGCAGTGGGCCGCGCTCAAGCACGCGGCGACCGTCGCACTGCTCGCCGGCGGCGGCACGCTGACCCACCATCACGGCGTCGGCACGATGCACGCGCCGTACCTCGAGCGCGAGGTCGGTGGGCGCGGGGTGGCGCTGTTGCGCGCCGCCGCCGCCACCGCCGACCCTGCCGGCACCCTCAACCCCGGCGTCCTCCTCGCCGGCGATCCCGGTTCTTGGCGGTCCACGTCTCTTCCGGAGGTCGACTGATGTTTCCACCGCACTGGCGCGAGCGCGCCTGGCAGCGCCTGAACGACCCTGTCGACGTGCTGGTGATCGGCGGCGGCATCACCGGCGCCGGCATCCTCCACGACGCGGCGCTGCGCGGCCTCTCGGTGGCGCTGGTCGAGCGGGGCGACTTCGGCTGCGGCACCTCGTCGCGCTCCTCCAAGCTGATCCACGGCGGGTTGCGCTACCTCAAGAAGATGCAGCTCCGTATCACCCGCACGGCGTGCCGCGAGCGCGACCTGCTGGCGATGTCGAGCCCGCACCTGGTGTGGCAAACGCGGTTCCTCTACCCGTCGTACAAGCATGACAAGACCCCGGGGTGGCAGGTGTCGCTCGGCCTGACGATGTACGACAACCTCACGCCGGTGCGGCACCGCCACGAGCGCATCGACGCCGACGAGGTGCGCGCCTGGTACCCCCAGGTGGCGCACCGCGGCCTCGAGTTCGGGCTGCTCTACGACGACGCTGCCGCCGACGACGCCCGCCTCGTCCACGCGGTGGTCCAGGCCGGCGTGCTCGCCGGCGGGGCGGCGCTCTCCTACGCCCGCGTCGAGGAGCTCCTGCGCGACGCCGAGCGCCAGGTGATCGGCGCGGTGGTGCGCGACCTCGAAACCGACGAGACGCACCGCGTCATCGCCCGGGTCGTGGTCAACGCTACCGGCGCCTGGTGCGACAGCATTCGCGGCATGCTGGGCGGCGTCGCATCACGGCTGCGGCCGTCGCGCGGATCGCACCTGCTGTTCCCGCGCGCACGGCTGCCGATCGAAGTCGCCGTCACCGGGCTGTCGCCCGACGACGGCCGCCCGGTGTTCACCGTGCCGCACCCGGAGGGCACGCTGGTCGGCACCACCGACCTGTTCCACGACGGTGCGCTCGAGGACCCGCGGCCGAGCGCCGACGAGGCGGCGTACCTGCTGCGCTTCGCCCAGGCGACCTTCCCGAGCGCGCGCCTGTCCTACGGCGACATCTCCGGCGCCTTCGCCGGCGTGCGGCCGATTCTCGACAGCGCCGCGGAGTCGCCGTCCGAGGCCTCCCGCGAGGAGGAGGTGTGGGTCGAGAACGGGCTCGTCTCGACCGCCGGCGGCAAGCTGACCACCTTCCGCGCCACCGCCGAGGAGGTCGTCGACCAGGTGCTCAAGCTGTTGCCTGAGGGTCTCGGCGCGGCCGCAGCGCCGGCCGCGACCGCGGGGGCCACGCTGCCGTGGCGCGTCGACCCGGCTGACGCCGCCGACGCGCTGCAGCGGCTCGGCGCCGGCAGCGCGGTCGCGGCCGGGATGGTGCGCCGGCTGGGCGCGATGGCGCTCGCCGCCTCTGGCGCCGCCGAGCCCGAGGAGCTGCGGCCGGTGGCGGACGGCGTCGACGTGTGCGCCGCCGAGCTGGGCTGGCACCTGCGCTTCGGCGGCGTCGTCCGCCTCGAGGATCTGCTGTTGCGCCGCATCCGCATCGGCATGTGGCAGCCGCACCGCACGTTGGAGTTGGCGCCGCGGCTGCGCCCGCTGCTGCGCCGCACCGCCGGGTGGAACGTCGCCCGCTGGAACCGCGAGCTCGAGGGGCTGGAGCGTGCGGTCGCCAACTGGCTGCCGCCCGTTCGCCCCGCGCCGGCAGGGAGGAAGGTCCGGTGAGAGAGGCGCTCGTCGTCGTCAACTCCGCCGCCGGTGGCGGTCGCGCCGGCGCGACCTGGTCGCAGCTCGAACCGCTGGCGCACCGGCTCGCGGACGTGGCCTCTGTCACGCCTACCGGTGCGGAGGCGACGCGGGTCGCCGTCGCCAGCGCGCTCGAGGAGGGGTTCACCCGCATCGTCGCGTTCGGCGGCGACGGCACCGCGCACCTGGTCGCCGGCTCGCTGCTCGCGGCCGGGGCCGGGGAGCGGGTCGCGCTCGGCGTCGTGCCGGCGGGCACCGGCTCGGACCTGGCGCGCGCCCTCGGCATCTCCCGCGACGTGCCGGCGGCGCTGCGGCGCGCGCTGCTCGGGCCGCCGGCGCCGCTCGACGCGGGGCGCTGCACGGGCGAGCGGAGCAGCTTCTTCTTCGTCAACATCGCCTCCGCCGGGGTCGGCGGGATGGTCGACGAGATGGTCAACGCGATGCCCGGCCGCGGTACGACGGCGTTCCTGCGGGCGACGCTGACCGCGCTGCGGCGTTACCGGTGCGTGCCGGTGCGGATCAGCCTCGACGACGAGGCGTGGTTCGAGGGGCCGATCCTGGTCGCCGCGGTGGCCAACGGTGTCAGCTTCGGCAAGGGGATGCGGGTGGCGCCGGAGGCGAAGGTGGACGACGGCCTGTTCGACGTGGTGGTTGCCGGCGAGATCGGCGGCCTCGAGCTGCTGCGCCGGCTGCCGCAGCTCTACCTCGGGCTGCACCTCAACGCCAAGCCGGTCCGCTGGCGGCGGGCGAAGGAGGTGCGCCTCGAGCCGCTCGCCCCGCTGCCGGTGTTCGACGCCGACGGCGAGACCTACCCGAGCGGCCCCGCGACCTTCACGCTGCTCCCCGCCGCCCTCCGCGTCGCCGGCCCCGTCCCGCCGGCCTGACCCGCCTCCGCTATCATCCAGAGGAGTCCGCACGCGGTCGGAGGATCCCGACGCACCTGAAGCCGGTTGCTCTCCGTCCTGCTATCGCCACCGCGGGTTCTGGTGCCCCGCCCAGACGGGGCAGCCCTTGCGCGGCGGAAGCCCTCGTTGTGGGGGTGCAGGTTTGCAGCGTGGCTTGTGCCGTGACACATACCATCACCGTTGCCGGGTATCACCTGCGCGCACCACGGCGCTATCGTGGACCAGGTCTTCGTTGTCATCCCGAGCGAGACCGAGGGATCCGGGAGGGTGGGCAGTTCCATCCCGGCCGTGACCAAACTCGTCAAGATCGTTGGGTGCACCTATCAGACCTTGCTTCCAGCGTGAGGCCGCGGAGTGTCAACGTGGCGGTAGAATCGGCGTTCGGGCGAAATGGGAAGGAGGAGTCATGGGCCTGTTGACCGCACTCGTTACCGCACTCTTCGGCCTGACCAGCGCCACTGACGGCGCGTCGGTCCGAAGTCGAACCTCAGAGACACCTGGCGCGATCACGACAGCAACTCTGAAGGGTTTCCTCGCAGCGTTTAACGCACACGATCTCGATGCGATCATGGAATTCTTCTCCGATGATTGTGAGTTCCTCATGCCCCGAGGCAAAGAACCCTGGGGCACCCGTTATGTCGGTAAACCCGCCGTGCGCGAGGGCCTCGCCAACCGGTTTGCGGGCATCCCCGATGTTCACTATGGTGACGACAACCATTGGGTTGCTGGCAACCTCGGCGTGTCCACCTGGACGCTCACTGGCACCAGCAAGACAGGCGATCGAATCCGTGTTCGAGGCGTCGATCTGCTTGAGTTCCGCAATGGCAAGATTATCAGAAAGGACTCCTACTGGAAGATCGTCGAGAAGTGATCGGCCCCCGGCACTCAAGGGATAGCTCTGCACGGGGTTCATTGTGTCGGGTCAAGCTCCAAGCCAGCTTCAGCGCGTGTTCTGTGGCAGTCACTCGGCGAGGTCGATCCCTGCCGACGGCAGCGCAGGACCGTCAGGGGTCTGAGGCGTGTCCCTCGTGGAACGGCAGCCCTGAGCGGTAGAGACGGAGCCGCTCCCCGAGTTGGACCGCCAGATCGCCCTGACCGGCCTGCCGCGCCAGGTCGAGCGCCGCTTGCGCCGTGGCGACGGCGTCGCCGAAGCGACCGGCCTCCGCGTAGGCTGCGGCGAGGACGTCGAGGACGAGCGGGTCGCTCCGCTGCGAGAGCCGCGCTGCGCGTTCGGCCAGGGTGACGGCCCGCGCACCGTCCCGGACGCTCGCATCCGCGCTCACCGCGAGGGCGCGGGCGAGCCCGGCGAGCGCCGTCGGGGACGAGTCGTTGCGCTTCAAGGCGGCCTCGAAGTGGGTAATCGCCTCGCCGGGCCTGCCCTGGGCCAGCAAGGCGAAGGCGAGGTTGTTGCGCGGTTCGAGGAGGTCGGGGCGCAGGCGGAGGGCGCGGGTGTAGTGGGCGATCGCGTCGTCGAGCCTGCCTTGCGCGAAGAGCGCGTTGCCGAGGTTGACGTTGGCGTCGGGGTACTCGGGCCAGATGTCCAGGGCGCGGCGGTAGTAGGCGATGGACTCCTCGATCAGTCCGCGCCGCGCCAGCACGAGGCCGCAGTTGTTCAGCGCGGCCTCGTAGCGGGGGTTCAGGCGCAGGGACGCGAAGAACAGCCGTTCGGCCTCGGCGTCGTCGTGGCGTCCGAGGCTGATCACGCCGAGGTTGTTGAGGGCGAGCCAGCACCCGGGGTTCCGTTCCAGGGTGCGCCGGTACAGCGTCTCGCCGTCCGTGTACATCCGGCACTGCCGCCAGGTCAGGATCGCGAGCGCCGCCAGCACGGCCAGGGTCGCTGCCCGGCCCGCCGGCAACCGCCACGCGCTCTGCCGCGCGAGCCACGTCGCGGCGACCGCACAGACGAGGACGATCACGCTCAGTGAGGCGAGATACTGGAAGTGATCAGCGACGTACGAGTAGCGGAACGGGTAGACGTCAACGAAGCCAAGCGCCGGCGCCAGCATGACGGCGAAGAACAGCCACGCCGCCAGCGGCCCGCGCCAGCGCCGGCGCGCCGCCCAGAGGCCGAGCGTCAGCACCAGCGCGGCGAGAGGGAACAGGTAGAGCCACCACGACGACCGGTCGATCTCCCAACGCGGGTAGAAGAACATCAGGTCGACCGGCCAGAAGAGCTTGCCGAGGTAGAACCAGAGCGCCCGCCCCGCCAGCAGGACCCGCTCCACGAGACCGAGGCCGAAGTGCAGCGCCTGTCCCCCGATGACGTAGCGCCGTTCGACCCAGGCGGTCACGACGCTGGCGCCGAGGCCGAGCGCGAAGAAGGGGAGCAGCGGTGCTGCATCGCGCCGCCACGCGAGCCGTCCCTGCCGCCACCACACGACGACGAGGAGCGCCGCCGGCAGCACCGCGATCACCGTCTTGGCCAGCAGGCCGAGGGAGAAGACCGCGAGGGCGAGAGCGTACAGCGGCCTCCTGCGGGTCGTGTCGAACCGCAGGTACGCCCAGGCGGCGCCGGCGAAGAACACTCCCGAGAGCGTGTTCTTGAGCTCGCTGATCCAGGCGACCGACTCGACGTGCACCGGGTGCAGGGCGAACACCGCCGCCGCGAGCAGCGCCCCCCTGATCCTCAGCATCAGCAGGATGCGCCACAGCAGCAGCGCCGTGACGAGGTGGAGGGCGATGCCGGCGAAGTGATAGGGGAGCGTGTCGGAGCCCCAGAGCCGGTTCTCGATCCAGAATGCCGTGTGGGTGACCGGGTAGTACTGCTGGGTGGCGCCGGGCTCCAGCCAGATGCGCTTCAGGCCCGCGAGCGACTGCAGGCCGGCGCGGGTCATGTGCGCGGCGTCGTCCCAGAGCGGCTGCCCCCGCCACGCCGGTTGGTAGGCGGCGAACGTGACGGCGACGAGCGCAGCCGCCGGAAGCCACGCCACACCCCGGCCGGAGACCGTGGTGCCGGTGCCGGAGTGGCGACCTGCCCTTCTCCGGTCAGACTGGACCCCGCGCTTCATCGCATCACCCGATCGGCCGCTCCGGCTACCAGCATCGCACCATTGTCGCTCGCCGCGTTTCTCAAGGCTGTCCGGTCTTTGTGGCCCCTCGCAGCCTTCGCCCTGCCCACCCAGATCCTCCTTCCAGATAGGTCGGAGTGTCCACCTTATCGGGTGAAGGTCCGAGTCCGCTGCATGCCGGGGTCAGGCCGCGGTGTGCGATGACGTCCGGTGCGCCAGGTCATTGGCCCCCAGGCGGCTCCCAGAGTTCGACCTTGTTGCCCTCTGGATCGAGGACCCATCCAAACCTGCCGAAATCCGATTCCTCGACCTTGTCGAGCACGTTACAACCCTCTGCACGCAGGACCGTGAGGAGGGCCTGAAGATCTGCGACCCGGTAGTTGACCATGAACGAGGAGGTGCTCGGAGCATAGTAGTCGCTACCGGAGGCTGAGACGTTCCAGATGGTCGTGCCCGCGAAGGGCCTGCCGTCTGCGTCGGTCCATGTAAACGCTGCACCGCCCCAGTCCTGGACGTCGATGCCGAGATGGTCCTTGTACCAGGCGCGGAGGGCGACCGGGTCCTTGGCCTTGAAGAAGATCCCGCCGATGCCGGTGACTCTCCGCATGTGACCCTCCAATTCGCGAAAGACCGAATCCTAGCGTGTCGCGGCCCAACGCTGCCGTCAAGACCCTCCTTCCAGTTGAGCCGCTTGCATAACTCGCGAGAACGGTCATTGCGAGCGCCGCTACGCCCGATGTCGGGCGGTGACTTGGCCAATGACGAGCGCTACTGTGGGGCGCGCGCTCCGCGCGCGCAGCCGGCGCGGAGCGCCGGCCCCACATTGGCCTTGCAAGCACTCGCCGGCGCCACTTCATTGGGAGGAGTCCGACGCCGCCGCAGGCGGGGTTGGACGACGAAGCATTCTCCTCGCAGAGCAGCGATATGCGCGTGGAGATTGCTTCGCCCCGGCCTGCGAGACGCAGGCCGGGGCGAAGCAATGACACCGAGTTTTGCACGAGGCTCAGTTGGCTCGGAGCGGCCGCCTTATCGGGTGAAGGTCCGTGTCCGCTGCACGACGGGCCGGGCGGCGCGAATTCGCATACCGGGTGCGATACGGCCAGGCCACCGCCGGCCGCCCTATGGAATCAGCGGTTACCTTCTCGGCTCATACCGCATCGCCACCGCCCCCGAGGCGAACTCCAGCCGACTCACGAGCTTCAAGTCGATTCGCTTCGACAGCCCCGCGAACAACGTGGGCCCGTGGCCCGCCACCCTGGGGTGCACCACGAACTCGTACTCATCGATCAATCCCAGCTCCGCCAACGCCAGCGGGAGCGTCACGCCTCCCGTGAACAGTCCCTTGCCCGACTGTTGCTTGAGCTGCCGAACGGCCTTCCCCAGATCCCCGCGCACGAGCTCCGCGTTCCAATCGACCCGGTCCAGGGTGCTCGACACGACGTACTTCCTCGCCGCGTCGATCGTCCGGGCGAAGGATTCCATCCAATCGGGCCACGCTCGCGCCGGCGCCGGCAGGCGCCACGCCGCCTCCATCATCTCGTAGGTCACTCGGCCGAAAAGGAGGGCATCGGCCTGGACGATGTTCTCGACCGCGTGACGATGCAAGTCTTCGTCCGGGATCCCCTCACGATGATCGCAGCACCCGTCCAGAGTGACGTTGATGGAGTACCGAAGGGGTCGCATTGCATAAGCGTACCGGCAATGGGGTAGACGAGCAACGATGCCTCAACACGAATCTGACCCTGAAACGAGCCTGGGGGCGTACTTCCCCCGCCTGAAGCGAAGACGCCGTGGCGCCATACTCCCCGCATGACCGAAGTTCGCCGAGCGACCGTGTGTTTCGAGCCCGATCTGCACCGGCCGCTGAAACTGAAGGCAGCGGCGAGTGACCGCTCCGTTCCCGAGCTGGTGAACGATGTGGTGCGGTTGGCGCTCGCCGAGGACGCCCAGGAAGGTCCGTCGCACCGTCGTGAACCGCTGTCAGGCCCCAGTCGGTCATCCCCGTTCAACTGCGGACTTGATGTCGTTCAGGTCTTGCAGGATGGCCTTTCTCGCCACGCCCTTGAACAGCAGCCCCATCGGGATCGACAGGAGTCTCGCAACGACACTCTGAGGCTGGGAATCGTGAGAGCTGGTCAACGTAACGCCGCCGCTGCTCTCTGAGACCCTGATGGTGGTTAAGAAGATGAACCCATCACTTTCCGCTCTGGTCGTGTAGAACTCGTTCTCGGCAGCATCGGTGATCCACTTTTCCGCGGTAGCCGGCTTGCCGAACAGCATTCGGGTCTCTTGCCACCTCAGTCCTACGAGCCCGTTTGCCGGCTTTTCCAGGACCTCGATCTTCTCGATTCCGCTCATGATCTCCGCGGCGTTCTCGATGTCGGTGATTGCGGCCCAGGTCGCCGCCTTTGATCCCTTGATGGTCACCTGTGCTTCGACGAGCATGGTGTTCCTCCCGGGGTTCGAGTGATGGACTTTACCCCATGGGCAACACGGGGCGCCGATTTCGGCGGTGACGCGCGTCTGTCGGCCCGGCGCTCGCGCCGAGCCGCCCGGCGGACTATCCGGTCTTCAGAGGCCCGGCGACCTTGTACGTACTGAAGATGATGCCGGACGGAAACGCCTTCGTGCCGACGAGCTCGAATGAGCGTGCCGGGGTTACCTCCGCGAAGAAGCGCTTCCCCGTGCCCAACAGGACCGGATAGACGGCCAGCAGGACTTCATCCGCGAGCCCATGTTCGAGCAGCGTCGATGTCAGCGTGGAGCTACCCGAGAGGATCAGGTCCGGGCCGTCCTGCGACGTGATGCGGCGAACGCCCGCGACGATGTCCGGTCCGACGCCCTCGAACGGGCCCCACTCGAGACTCTCCGGACGGTGGGTGGCGACGTATTTCTTTGCCGCATTGAGGCGGTCCGCCATCGGACTGCTCGGCGCCTTCGGCCAGAAGCCCGACCAGATGTCGTAGGTGCCCCGGCCGAGCAGCAGGTCGAAGCTCTCGCCGTACGCGGCGAGCATCGCGTCACGGCCGGCGGGTGTCCGATACGGCGCGGTCCAGTCGCTGTAGGGAAAGCCGCTGTCATCGGCGGAGTGCTGGATCACGCCGTCAAGCGAGATGTGTTCGACGATCCTGAGCTTCCTCATTCGCGTCTCCGTGTTCCGGGGTGGGAATTCCTGAGGATACCATCATCCCCGCCCGGCCGACGGAAGGCACGGTGGGCACCTGACGTCGGAACTCCCCGGCGAGCGTGGCGAGCCCGCTGCATGCCGGGGTCAGGTGACCGCCCTTCCGTCCCGCGAAGCACTTTCCCCGAGCACGCGCGCGATCGTGAACAGCGAGAACCCGAAGAGGATCGCCATACTCGACCACACCGTCAGGTATCCGGTCGCCTGCGCGATGTGATAGAGATCCCCCCGTCCTCCGAGGGCGAAAGCCACGGTCTCGCATACTGCGTCGAACGCCGGTCGCAGACAGAGCAGCATGAACGCGACTCCACGCGCAAGCGGGCGAATCGGGTGTCTTCGGCGCAGCGCGAAGAAGCCCGCTGCAACGCTCAAGCCATCCAGGACATAGGGCGAGCTGGTCATCACGAGCTGCTGCCAGGGTGCGCTGAGCCCCTGAGGCGTGATCCACGCGCGCCCGAACTCCCCTTTCCAGAAGCTGGGAATCAGCTTGAGCTCCGTCACGGAACCGCCGACCAGGTAGGTGCCGAGAACGTGACTCAGCTCGTGAATGGGCGAGTAGGTCAGGTACCAGAGCACCGGAATCACTAGCAGACACGGGATGGCGATGCGCATGGGCCAGCGCCCCGCCAGATAGAGAATCAGAAGAGGGGCAACGATGACCACGAGTATCTCGAGCGTTACAAGTAGCATGCTGTTGTGGAGCCCAGCCTCCTCGTAGCGTGGGGCCATCCAACTCCCGGTTCGGCGGCGGCGCGGCGCGCCGTCCGCTGCAACCGGTTGTCAGGCGTCCGCGCTCCCCCGGTGCCGCAGGACGACGTGCGTGGCCTTCTCCGACGCCACGAATTCGACGCATTCGTATCCCAGAGCCCGCAGGTCCACCCCTTCGAACAGCCGTTCTCCTCCGCCGAGCAGGACGGGTGAGATGGCAATGTGCAGCTCATCGATGAGGCTCTCGCGAAGATACTGCCGGATGGTGTTCGGCCCGCCGCCGACGCGCACGTCCTTTCCGGGGGCCGCCTCGCGTGCCCTTTCGAGCGCGTCGCGAATGCCGGCCGTGACGAAATGGAACGTCGTGCCGCCTTCCATCTCGATGGGCGGGCGCGCGTGATGAGTCAAGATGAAAGTCGGCACGTGATACGGTGGATTGTCCCCCCACCAGCCCTTCCAACTCATGTCCTTCCAGGGCCCACGAAGGGGGCTGAACATGTTCCTCCCGAGAATCCAGGCCCCGACATTCTCGAAGCCACGAGCGGCGAAGTCATCGTCGACCCCGGTCGTGCCGCCGTCCTTCCCGAACAAGGTCCGCTGGAACGTGCGTGTTGGGAAGATCCAACGGTGCAGATCCCTCCCGCCGATGCCGAGCGGATTGTCGATGTCTTGATTCGGGCCTGCTCCGTATCCGTCGAGCGAGATGGTAAAGCCCTCAACTCGGACGCGTGTCATCTTCATGCCTTCCTTTCGATTGACGCCTTACGCCGGCGTTAAGCTGCACGGCGGATTGGGTGCAGGGCCAATGCGCAGCAGCGTTCTCGGCGGAGCCATAGCCGCCAATGTGGCAGGCCGAGAGCCGTGTCAGCTTCAACGCCTTAGACGCCACGGGTGCAGGGCAAGCGGTCATTGGGTTGGGAAGCAGGCGAGTCCAAGTGAGCGGGCAAATGTAACGGCCTTGTTGACCTCGTTGCGTGTGCGCTTGATCTGAGAATCGAGCCAATCGATCGTTAGTTGTTGGGCGTAGGTGACTGTGACGAAGCCAGCGTTCGGCTTGGAGAACTTGAGAAGTGTAAAGGGGGTCGATGGATGGGTTGTCCAGACCCTCCCATGCGCAATCGCGTCGCGAAGGTCAACCAACGAAGCGTCGATGCGTTCTGGCTTGCCGTGGGTTTGGTAGAGTTCGTTCACTTTTCGGATTAGATCGCCCAACGAGTCATAGTTGGTGATCGGGTCCTCAGGCACCGCGTCGCCAACCGAGAGTGCCTCAAGGCGGAGTGAGGAGTGGCTAGGACCAACCGCGTCGTGAAGCAGTGCCCTGAGAGCGAACTCTAGGGACTGTAGGTTGGTGACGAGCTTGCCAAGCGCGGACGGAACACGGTCTTCTGCCATCATTCGGTGACCGCCTTATCTCCAGGTAGCGGGTGGTGGCGTCCAACAAGATGTCGACGACATTGTGACAAGTGGCGAAGAGAATGGGCCGTGTCGTGTAGCACGGACGCAGGGGCGACCGAGAGTGGTCGGGAAATCTCTGTGAAACCAGGGCTTTGACTGCGATGAACGAGCCAGGGTCGACCCGGAACGATGGAAGAAGTGTCGGATATCGCG
This sequence comes from uncultured Acidobacteriota bacterium, assembly GCA_963725705.1. Taxonomy (GTDB): domain Bacteria; phylum Acidobacteriota; class Thermoanaerobaculia; order Thermoanaerobaculales; family Thermoanaerobaculaceae; genus CAVRZJ01. The sequence goes on from CAVRZJ010000011.1 coordinate 661,127, forward strand.
GTGAATGGAAGGCGACACCGGCGAGGCTCGGGGCGGCAGGTCTCTGGCGTGTCGGGGTCGTGATCGAGCGACTCGGAGCGGGCCGCGATCATCGCGCGTCTCCCATCGTCAGTGCTGGGTGCTGCCGGAACCATGGACACATGATACCGCCCGGGCGCAGCACGGTGAGCCGTCGTGCAGATGCACGGCGTTGCGGGGGTGTGGGGGCAAACCCGCCCATGCCCTGGAGGGGCGACCCGCGTCCCGTAAGGGCAGGGCACCAAGACCCGCCGTGGCGGAAAGAACGTGCAGGGTGGTGGGCGAAATGAGATCGATGCAAGCCCCCCACCCTAGCCCTCCCCCGCGTCCGGCCGGCGGCCGGCCGGGGGGAGGGAACCGAGGGCGGGCCGCGCTCGCAGACTACCGGGCCGAGGCACGCGATCCGGAGACGGGCCGCGCTCGTGCACCTTTCTCTCGCGATGCTCGTAAACTGCGCAAGGTTCGCCGGGAGGTCCGATGGAACGCTTGACGCGCAACGAGAGAGTGCTGCTGATCGTGGCGGCGGTGCTGGCGGTGATCGCCGGCACGTTCGCCTGGATGAACTTCAATCGGGCGTTCCCGGAGGCCAACCTCCAGTTCAGCGTCAACCGCTCGTCGTCGCAGCCGGTGGCGGAGGCGTTCGTCCGCGAGCACGCGGAGAGCGCCGCGCCGGTGCTCGCCGGCCGCCGGCACGCGGCGATCTTCCGCTACGACAACGACGCCAAGGTGTACCTCGAGCGCGAGCTCGGCCTCGAGAAGCTCGGCGCGATGATCGCCGCGAAGGACGTGCGGCTGTGGTCGTGGTCGCACCGCTACTTCAAGCCGCTCGAGAAGGAGGAGCTGCGCGTCCAGGTATCGCCCGAGGGCGAGGTGACCGGCTTCAACCACCTGATCCCCGAGGAGGCGCCCGGCGCCTCGCTCGACGAGCCGGCGGCGCGCGAAGTGGCGGACGGGCTGCTGCGCGGCGCGTTCGGCCTGGCGCCGGACCGGTTGACGTTCATCGAGTCGCAGCGCGAGGACCGCAAGCAGCGGCGCGACTGGACGTTCACTTACGAGCGCGCCGGCTGGAAGGCGCAGGACGCCACCTACCGGATGCAGGTCGAGGTGCACGGCGACGAGGCGGCGGCGTACCGCGAGTTCCTCAAGATCCCCGACGCCTGGAGCCAGGGCTACCAGCGGCTGCGCTCGGCGAACGACACGACCGCGTTGGTGGCCGTCTTCGGCATCGTGCTCACGCTGCTCGCGGCGCTGTGGACGATCATCCGCGAGGGGCGGCGCGGCAACCTGCGCTGGCGGGTGATCCTGACGTTCACCGCGCTCGCGTTCGGGCTGGTGTTCCTGCTGTCGCTCAACGACCTGCCGATGTCCATGTACGGCTTCAGCACGACCGACACGTGGGGCGCGTTCCTCGCCAAGCAGGTGCTCGGCGGGCTGGCCGGCGCCGGCGGGCAGGCGCTGCTGATCCTGATCGTCGTCGCCGCCGGCGAGCCGCTGTACCGGCAGCGCTTCCCCGGTCACCTGCGGGTCGGCGCGCTGCTGTCGGCGAAGGGATGGGCGAGCAAGCGCACGGTGATCGGCCTGGCGCTCGGCTACTGCCTTGCCGCGCTGTTCATCGCCTACCAGGTCGGCTTCTACCTCGTCACGGCCCGCTTCGGCGCCTGGAACCCCGCCGAGGTCCCCTTCGACAACCTGCTGAACACCTGGTTCCCGTGGCTGGCGGTGCTGTTCATGGGGTTCTACCCGGCGGTCAGCGAGGAGTTCATGTCGCGCGTCTTCTCCATCCCGCTGGTCGAGCGGCTGGCGCGGTCGAAGGTCGCGGCGGTGGTCATTCCGGCGATGATCTGGGGGTTCGCGCACGCCAACTACCCGGCGCAGCCGTTCTACATCCGCGGCCTCGAGGTGTCGCTGGCCGGGCTGGCCGTCGGCATCGTCCTCTACCGCTTCGGCGTGCTGCCGTGCCTGGTGTGGCACTACGTGGTCGACGCCGGCTACACGTCGATGCTGCTGGTCCGCTCCGGCAACCCGTACTTCGTGATCACCGCGATCGTCGGCACCGGCGCGCTGCTGGTGCCGCTGGTCGTGGCGGTGGTGGCGGCGTGGCGGCGCGGCGGCTTCGCGGTCGACGAGAGCGTCGCCAACGCCGCCGACCCGGCGCCGCCCGAGCCGGCTGCCGTGGCCGCCGAGCCGGCGGCGGCGCTGACCGTGCCGCCGGTGCGGCGCGCCATGGCGATCGCGCTCGTCGTTGCCGTGGTCGGGGGCGTCCTGGCGTGGAAGGCGCCCGATCCGGGCGAGGGGATCGGCGTCCGGCTGCGTCCCACTGAGGTGCGGACGATCGCTTACGACTACCTGCGCAGCCGCGGCGTCGACCCGTCGTCGTGGCGGCTGGTGGTGACGGCGCGCGACGACTACCTCGGCCGCGCGACCCGCCGTTACCTGCTCGAGCACGGCGGCGTGCCGCAGGTCGCCCGCTTCGCCCAGGAGGTGCCGGCGTGGCAGGTGCGCGCCTTCCGCCCGGAGAGCCGCGAGGAGTGGCAGCTCGGTGTCGACGACCGCGACCGCAAGGTGGTGCGCTACGGTCACGTGCTGCCCGAGGAGGCGCCGGGCGCGAGCCTGGCGGCCGAGGCGGCGCGCCCGCTGGCCGAGGCGGCGCTCGGCGCGGCCGGGTTCAACGTGTCGGCGCTGGTGTTCAAGGAGGCGACGGCCGAGAAGCGGCCGGCGCGGCTCGACCACGAGTTCACCTGGAAGGACCCGGGGCGGAGCGTCGGCGACGCCGAGTACCTGCTGTCGGTGAGCGTCTCGGGCGATGCGGTTTCGGCTGAGTCGCGGCGTTTCAAGCTGCCCGAGGAGTGGGAGCGCGCCCGCGACCGCGGCACGGTGATCCGCTACGGCCTGATCGCCCTGAAGATTGCCGTCGTCGCCTGGCTGGTGGTGCACGGGCTGTTCGTCTTCTATCGCGCGGTGCGCAGCGGCGCGATCCCGTGGAAACCGATCGCGATCGCGGGCGGCGTCTTCGCAGCGCTCGCGGCGATCGCCTACTCCCTGGCGTTCCCGCTGCTGTGGGCGAGCTACGACGTCGCCTGGCCCGAGGCCACCTTCCGGACGAGCCTGCTGGTCGGCCTGAGCATCGGTGTGCTGTTCCAGGCGGCGGGCGCCGTCCTGGCGCTCGGGATGCTGGCGGCGTGCTTCCCGGCGGCGCGGGCGGTGCTGGTGCCGGCGGTGCGGCGGACCGGCGTCGCCGCCGGCGTGTGGGGGGCGGTGGCGGCGGTCGGCGCCGCGCTGGCGCTCTCGGGGGCGGGCGGGATCGTGCGCTTCGCAGCGCCGCGGCTGTTCTCCGACGCCCCGGTCGGCGTGCCGGGATCGGTCGCCACAGCGGTGCCGGCGGCAGCGGCGTTCCTCGGCAGCCTGCTGCCGCAGCTCATGCTCCTGGCCGTGGTGGGGCTGGCGGTCCACCTCTGGGCGACGGCGCACCTGGGGTTCGAGCGGCCGCTGCTGCTCGCCGGCATCGCGATTGCGCTGATTCCCGGCGGCGCGGAGGCATCGCCAGGCGAGCTCCTGACGGGCCTCGCCACCGCGCTGCTCGCGGTGGCGATCGGGTACGTGGTGATCCGCTTCGTGCTCGGCGCCAACCCGGTCGCCTGGGTGCTCGCCGCGCTCGCGCTCGCCACCAAGCAGGCCGTGCTGCCGCTGCTCGGACAGCCGGGCGCGGCGTATGCGACCCAGGGGTGGCTGCTGCTCGGCGCCGTGATCGTCGTCACGGCACTTTGGCTGTCGCGCCGGGGAGCGGCGCCGGTGCAGTAGAATCGCGCCCGTGAAGGCGATTCGCGACCTCGCGTTGGCGATGGCGGGCCTGGCCGCGCTGTCGTGCTCGATCAACCGGCTCGCGGTCAACAAGCTCGGCGACGCGCTGGCCGAGGGCAGCTCGGCATACGCCACCGACGACGACCCGGAGCTCGTCGGGCAGGCGCTGCCGTTCGCCCTCAAGACGATCGAGGGGTTGCTGCAGTCCTCGCCCGAGCATCGCGGGCTGCTGCTCGCGGCGGCGAGCGGCTTCACGCAGTACTCGTACGCCTGGGTGAACTGCGAGGCGGACTACGTCGAGAGCCGCGACCTGGCGCGGGCGGCGGCACTGCGCGCTCGGGCGGTGCGCCTCTACGTCCGCGCCCGCGGCTACGGCCTGCGCGGGCTCGAGGTGGCGTCGCCGGGGTTCGGCGCCGCCCTGCGCCGCGACCCCGCGGCGGCGGTCGGCAGGCTCCGCAAGGACGACGTCGCCGTGGCGTACTGGACGGCGCTGCCGTGGGCGGCTGCCGCCGCGGTCGCGAAGAGCGGCGACCTGGTCGCCGATCTGCCGCTCGTCGAGGCGCTGATGCGGCGTGCGCTGGAGCTCGACGAGGGTTACGGCGACGGGGCGATCCACGACTTCTTCATCGCCTACGAGGGTGGCCGGCCGGCGGCGGCCGGCGGCTCGTTCGAGCGCGCCCAGGCGCACCTGGAGCGCGCCCTGGAGCTCGCCGCCGGAAAGCGGGTGGCGCCGCTGGTGGGCTTCGCGGAGACGGTGTGCGTCGCGCAGCAGGATCGCGCCCGCTTCACCGAGCTGCTCTCCCGGGCGCTGGCGCTCGACGCCGACCGCTTCCCCGAGCAGCGTCTGGCCAACCTGGTGGCGCAGAGGCGCGCCCGCTGGCTGCTGTCGCGCGTGGATGAACTTTTCGTCGAGTGATGTTCCCGAGCAGGTGAGGACGACAATGGCAAAGACGAGGTGTGGTCTGGTGACGGCGGCGGTTGCCGCCTTGATGCTGTCGATGAGCGCCTCCGCGCAGGCCCAGGGCGTCGTCGTGAAGATGGCGACGCTGGTGCCCGACGGCTCGGCGTGGCACGGCATTCTCAAGGAGATGGCGGAGGAGTGGAAGCAGGCCTCGGGCGGCGCGGTGACGCTGCGCATCTATGCCGGCGGCGTCGCCGGCGACGACGCCGACGTGGTGCGCAAGATCCGCCTCGGGACGCTCAACGCCGGACTCCTGTCGAGCGCGGGGCTCGCCGACGTCGATCGCTCGGTGTACTCGCTGCAGGTGCCGATGGCGTACGCCGACTATGCGGAGTTCGACGCCGTGCTGGCGAAGATCGGCCCGACCATCGCCCAGGCGCTCGACGCCAAGGGGTTCGTGCTGCTCGACTGGGTCGACGGCGGCTGGGTCAAGTTCTTCACCCGCAGCGCGGTGACCACTCCGGAGGACCTCAAGAAGCTGAAGCTGTTCGCCTGGGCCGGCGACACCGAGGCGGTCGAGATCTGGAAGGCCGCGGGGTTCAACCCGGTGCCGCTGCCGTCGACCGAGATCTCGACGGCGCTGCAGACGGGGCTGATCAACGCGCTGCCGACGACGCCCCAGGCGGCTCTACTGCTCGGCTGGTTCAACCAGGCGAAGAACATGACCGACCTCAACTGGGCAGTGCTGCTCGGCGCCGTCGTGGTCGCCAAGGCAACGTGGGAGAAGATCCCCGAGGCGATGCGCCCGGCGCTGCTGGAGTCGGCGCACAAGGCGGGCGCGCGGCTGCGCGAGGAGACCCGGCGGCGGTCCCAGGAGGACCTCGCGGCGATGCAGGCGCGCGGTCTCAACGTCATCCGCCTCGACGCCGCCGGCATCGAGCTCTGGCGCAAGGCGGCGGAGAACGCCTACCCCCGGGTGCGCGGCGCCTTCGTACCGGCGCCGGCGTACGACCAGGCGATGGCGGCCCGCGAGGAGTACCGGCGCGAGGCAGCGGCCAAGAAATGAAGGAGGCCGCCAAGCTGTGGGGACGCCGGGTGGCGCAGATCGCGCTGATCGCGGCGTTCCTGTTCGGGATGGCGCTGCCGCTCTCAGACGCCGCCGGCCGCTACGCCGGCGGGCTGCACGTCCCGGGTTCGGCCGCCTACCTGCAACTGCTCACGCTCTGGCTGGCGTTTCTCGGGGGGCTGCTGGCGACCTGGGAGGACGGCCACCTCAAGCTGTCGACGGCCTCCGTCCTCGGTGAGGGGCGCATGCGCGACCTCGCCAGTCTGCTGGCTGGGACGGTGGCGGCAGCGGTCACCGCCGTGCTGGCGTTCGCGAGCTTCCAGGTGGTCAAGGCCGACCGTCTCGCCGGCAACGTGCTCACCATCGGGCTGCCGCAGTGGGTCGGCGAGCTGGTGATGCCGCTCTCGCTCGCGGCGATGGCGCTGCTGTTCGTCGTCAAGGCATCGCCGCGGCGGCTCGGCCGGGCGGCGGCGCTGCTCGCCATCGCCGCCGTGTTCGGGCTGGGTGCCCTTTCGTTCCGCCCGTCGCCGCTGATCTGGCTGCTCGGCGCCGTTCTCCTCGTCGCGACGTTGCTTGGCGCGCCGGTGTTCGTCGCGATGGGCGGGTTCGGCCTGCTGCTGTTCTTCCGCGAGGCCACGCCGGTCGCGGCGGTCTCGGCGGAGATCTACCGGCTCATCGCCTCGCCGACGCTGCCCGCGATCCCGCTGTTGACCGCGTGCGGCTACGTGCTCGCCGAGGGCCAGGCGTCGCACCGGCTGGTGCGGCTGTTCCGGGCGATGTTCGGCTGGATGCCGGGCGGGCTGGCGGTGCTGGTCGCCGGCGTGTGCGCCCTGTTCACCACCTTCACGGGAGGCTCCGGCGTGACGATCATCGCGCTCGGCGGCCTCGTCTACCCGATGCTGCGCGAGGACGGCTACTCGGAGGGGTTCTCGCTCGGCCTGGTGACCGCCGGCGGCAGCCTCGGGCTGCTGTTCCCGCCGAGCCTGCCGGTGATCCTCTACGGTGTGGTGGCCTCGGTGCCGCCGGACCTGCTCTACCTCGGCGGCCTGCTGCCGGGGTTCCTGCTGCTCCTGCTGGTCGCGCTGTACGGCATCTGGGTCGGCAAGCGCATCGAGAAGGGCAGGACGCGCTTCTCCGGGCGGGAGATCGCGGCGGCGACGTGGGCGGCGAAGTGGGAGCTCGCGGTGCCGCTGCTGGTGATCGGGCTGTTCGCCAGCGGCGCCGCGTCGCTGGTCGAGTCGGCCGCCGCCGCGTGCGCGTTCGCGATCGTCACCCAGTGCCTGGTGATGCGCGACCTGCACGTCTTCCGCGACTTGCCGCGCGTGTTGCTGAAGGCCACCACGCTGATCGGTGCGGTGCTGATCCTGCTCGCCTCGGCGATGGGCCTGACGTCGTACCTCGTCGACGCGGAGATCCCGGGCGCGCTGCTGGCCGCGGTGCAGGCGCACGTGCACTCGCCGCTGGTGTTCCTGCTGGCGCTCAACGTCTTCCTGCTGATCCTCGGCAGCGTGCTGGAGATCTACTCGGCGATCGTCATCCTGACGCCGCTGGTCGCGCCGATCGGCGCGGCGTTCGGCATCGACCCGGTGCACCTCGGCGTGATCTTCCTCGCCAACCTCGAGCTCGGCTTCCTGTTCCCGCCGGTCGGGCTCAACCTGTTCCTCTCGGCGTCGCGGTTCGGCACGCCGCTGCCGCGCCTGTACAAGCACGTCGTGCCGTTCCTGATCATCCTCGGCATCGGCGTGCTGCTGATCACCTACGTGCCGGGGATGACCCTGGGCATCCTGCATCTGCTCGGTCGCCGCTGATTTCTTTGGGGTTGGGGCGGGCGCCGCGTAGCGGCGCCCGCCCCTCGCCAACTTGGGACTCGCTCCTCTTCCCACCAAGCGCTGCCGGCGTCGGACCTCTCGCTGCGTTGCACTTCGGCGGCCTCGCTCGTCGCGTACATCAAGTACGCGTCCTCGCGGGCCGCCTCGCGCGCCTTGCGATAGGCCCAACGGCGGCAGCGCCGCTCCGCTGCGCGGAGCGCACCGAAGGAGAAGAACAGAAAGACAAGAACGTTGGTGCGCCTGAGCGCGACGGTATGCCCACCAAGCCACTCCGCGCCGATCCCTGAGCGGCGCGCGCGTGCCACTTCCGACGTTTTGCTCGCGATGCGGAGCGCAATCGCCGCCCCGGCCGGAGGTCGGAGCGGAATCGCTGAGTTGCCCGCTTTCAAAATGTCGGAGGTGGCAACGACGACCTCCAAGTGCACTGCGCCTCCAAACCACTCAGTCACCCCGCCGATCCCTGAGCGGCGCGCGCGTGCCGCTTCCGACGTTTTGCTCGCGATGCGGAGCGCAAGCGCCGCCCCGGCTGGAGGTCGGAGCGGAATCGCTGAGTTGCCCGCTTTCAAAATGTCGGAGGTGGCAACGACGACCTCCAAGTGCACTGCGCCTCCAAACCACTCAGCCACCCGCGCCGCTCCCTGAGCGGCGCGCGCGAACGACGACCTCCAAGTCCCCCGTGCCTCAGGCCGATTCGGGTGCACGGGCGCGGCGGCCGGAGGCAGCGGGTCGGGCACCTGGTTCTTGACCGGCGGGATGCTCTTGAGGTAGGCGAAGATTGCCTTGAGGTCCTCGTCCGAGTACTCGCGATAGGCCTGCCACGGCATCGGCGGCAGGATGTCGCGGCCACCGCCGAGGTGCTTGCCGGTGCGGATCGCCTCGATGAACATCTTCTCGTCCCACGCGCCGATGCCGGTCTCCTCGTCGGGGGTCAGGTTCGCCGGGTAACTGACGCCCCACGGGCCCGACCACGCCGTCATCGAGGCGGCGGCGGTGATCATCCAGGGGTTCGTCGTGACGGCCGGCGCCGGCGGCAGCGTCTCGCCGGCCGGGTGGCCGGAGAGCAGCCGCGACATGTCCGGCTCCGGCCCGTTCGGGCCCATCTTCTTCGGGGTGTGGCAGATGTTGCAGTCCGAGACGGCGACCAAGTGCTTGCCGCGCTCGATCGGGCTCTGAGCGGGCGCCGTCGACGTGCCCTGGCATGCGGCCAGGAAAGCGATGGCGGGCAGGAGTACGACAACAGGACGCAGATTCAGCATTCTTCTCCTCCTTCGTAAGCGTTCTCACGTTCGGCGTGTGGTGCTTCCGCCGTATGCGATCTTTGCGCTCTTGGCGCTGGTAACGCTCCTGAGGAACGTCCTCTTCCCGCGCAACCGCGCGCGGCCGCCGCAGGGCCCCGCTGGGCTCGGGCGCAGGGCCCGCGAGGTCCCCGGGGAGACGCCGGGCGCGGGTCCGTGCGAGCCGACCCGCACCCGGCGCGGTACAGAGGCCTAGCCGTGGGCCGGCGGCGCGACTGGCGCTGCGGCCGGGGGCATCGGGCTGGGCACCTGGTTCTGGATCGGAGGGATGCTCTTCAGATAGGCGAAGATCGCCTTCAGGTCGTCGTCGGAGAGCCGGCCGATCGCCTGCCACGGCATCGGCGGCAAGATGTCGCGCCCGCCGCCAAGGTGCTTGCCGGTGCGCATCGCCTGGATGAATGTCTTCTCCTCCCAGGCGCCGATCCCAGTCGCCTCGTCGGGCGTGAGATTGGCGGTGTAGCTGACGCCCCACGGCCCGGACCACGCGGTGAGCGTCGCCGCGGCCACGACCATCCAGGGGCCGGGCGGCAGCGCGGGCGGCGGCGGCAGTTGCATCGCCGCCGGGTGGCCGGAGAGCATGCGCGAGAAGTCCGGCTCGGGGCCCTTGTCCCCCATCTTGAGCGGCGTGTGGCAGTCGTTGCACCCGCCGATCCCGACCAGGAACTTGCCGCGTTCGACCGGAGTTTCCTTTGGCTGGCTGGACGTGCCCTGGCACGCAGCCATCGTGAGCACCGCTGCAACCACGCAACTTGCACCGTACACCTGTCTCTTCACCTGCTTCCTCCTTGTGCATCGGCCCGCGGTCGGGTGAGCTCCCGCCCCGGGTGATGTCAGTTATGGGCAGGCGAACAGGCTCGAGAGTGCCCGTATTCCGGAGGCGGCGGGTGCGCGGATCACGTAGACTCCCGGCATGGCGAGAGTGTCCTGGGACCGCTACTTCATGAACCTTGCCCGCGAGGCGGCCACCCGCTCGACCTGCCCCCGCAAGGCGGTAGGGGCGATCATCGTGCGCGACAAGGCGATCCTCGCGACGGGCTACAACGGTTCGCTGCGCGGCCTGCCGCACTGCACCGAGGTCGGCTGTCTGATGGACAACGACCACTGCGTCCGCACCGTCCACGCGGAGGCCAACGCACTGCTCCAGGCCGCCAGGCACGGTGTCGGCATCGACGGCGCCGCCATCTACATCACGGCCTCGCCGTGCTGGAACTGCTTCAAGCTGATCGCCAACTCGGGGATTCGGCGTATCCTCTACGGCGAGTTCTACCGCGACGTGCGGATCGTCGAGTTCGCCGATCAGGCGGGGATCGAGCTGGTTCACCTGGGCCTGGAGGAGAGCGTATGAGTGCAATTCGCCGTGTCGGCATCCTGACCGGGGGTGGCGACGCGCCTGGCCTCAATGCGGTCATTCGCGCCGTCGTCAAGACCTGCAGGATCCACTATCGGGCGACTCCCGTCGGCATCTTCAACGGGTTCTCGGGCCTGGTCGAGCTGAACGCCAGAGAGCTGACCCGGGAGGACGTCAAGGGCATCCTGCCCCGCGGCGGCACGATCCTCGGGACCACCAACCGGGGTAACCCGTTCCGCTACGTGTGGCGGCGGCCGGACGGCAAGGAGGAGATCGTCGACGCCACGGAGAACGTCAAGGCGAACGTCGAGCGGCTGGGGCTCGACGCGATCATCGTGATCGGCGGCGACGGCACGCTGTCGATCGCCGAGCGGTTCCACCGCGAGCACGGCCTGCCGATGGTCGGAGTCCCGAAGACGATCGACAACGACATCTCGGCCACGGAGGTGACGTTCGGCTACGCCACCGCGCTCGAGTCCGCGACCAGCGCGCTCGACCGCCTGCACACCACCGCGGAGAGTCACCACCGCGTGATGCTCCTCGAGGTGATGGGCCGCGACGCCGGCTGGATCGCGCTCGGCGCCGGTCTTGCCGGCGGCTCGCACGTCATTCTGATCCCCGAGATCCCGTTCAACATCGAGTCGGTGTTCGCCAAGTTCCGGGCACGCGAGCGGCGCGGGCGGCTGTTCTCGCTGGTCGTGATCGCCGAGGGCGCGGCGCCGCAAGGCGCCGATCAGGTCTACCAGGCGGAGGACGCCGTGACCGGTTGGAAGCGCCTCGGCGGCATTTCGTTCAGTATTGCGCGGCAGATCGAGCAGCAGACCGGGTACGAGGTGCGGGCGACGATCCTCGGCCACATCCAGCGCGGCGGCTCGCCGGTGCCCGTGGACCGTATCCTCGCCCTGCGCCTCGGCGTCGAGGCGGCGCGGCTCGCGCTGGAGGGTCGCTTCGGCCAGATGGTCGCGCAGCGCGGCGGCGAGATCGTCGCGGTGCCGCTGGCCGAGGCGATCGGCCACCTCAAGCGCGTGACCCCCGATGCGCAGCTCGTGCGCACCGCGAAGAGCATCGGCATCGTCTTCGGCGACGAGGACCCCGACGACGTCGACGCCACCGAGGGGTAGCCGCCCACCGTGGCCCCGGCACGTGCAGCGACCGAGCTGGTGCTCGACCTCGGCCGCGTCGGCCGGCCGCTCGACCCGCGCGAGCTGTTCGGGGCCGGCCTGCCGCTCGAGGTCGAGCTCGGGGCGGGCAACGGGAGGTTCCTCCTTGAGCGTGCGGCCGTGACGCCCGAGTGCGGGTTCCTCGGCGTTGAGCGGAGCCGGAAGTACCTGATGATGACCGCCGAGCGGATCGCCCGGCAGGGGCTGGCGAACGTGCGCCTCGCCCGCACGACCGCCGAGGACCTGCTCTTCCGCTGCCTCGGTGACGCCAGCGTGCGGACAGTGCACGTCTACTTCCCCGATCCGTGGCCGAAGAAGCGGCACCTGAAGCGGCGGCTGCTCAGCCGGGCCAACGTCGGTCGCATCGCCGAGGTGCTCGTTCCCGGAGGACGGCTGCTGATCAAGACCGACCACGACGGCTACGCGGCGGCGGTCGCCGAGGTACTCGCCGGCGAGCCGCGTCTCGTTGCCGTCGCGGCCGAGGAGGCGTTCGCCGGGCTGCCGCCGACCCACTACGAGCTCAGGTTCGCGCGCGAGGGGCGTCCCGTTCACGCCTTCGCCGTGCGCCGCGCTTAAGTGTTCTCGGTCGGAAATCCGGCGACGCACCGAGAACGTCGATGCGCCGCGTCCGCAAGGCGCGCGACTGAGGCGTATAGACTTGTCATACGCCGCAGGGAGCGCAACGCAGCGGACGCGGATGCAGCGGCGTTCGAATGCCGCCGGATTTCCGTCCGAGAGCACTAAGGGAGAGCGCCATGGATAAGACACTCCACATCGATCCCTTCGGCGGCGTCGCCGGCGACATGCTACTCGGCGCGCTCATCGACGCCGGCGCCGACCTCGGCGCGGTCCGCGGGGCTCTCGACGGCCTGCACCTCCACGGGTGGGAGCTCGAGGTCGTCGAGGATCGCCAGCAGGGGTTCGCGGGCAGGCGCGTCCGCGTCCACGTGCACGAGGAGAGCCACCCGGCGCGCCACCTCCACGACGTCGAAGCGCTGCTGCAGGCGGCGGCGTTGCCGGAGCGGGTGCGCACGCGCTCGCTCGCCGCCTTCCGCGCCCTCTTCGCCGCCGAGGCCGCGGTCCACGGCGTCCCTGCGGAGGAGACCCACCTGCACGAGCTCGGCGCCGTCGACGCGGTGATCGACGTCGTCGGCGTTTGCGCGGCGGTCGAGACGCTCGCAGTCACGCGGATCTCGTGCGGCCCGGTGCCGGTCGGGCGGGGCAGCGTCCGCACCGCGCACGGCCTGCTGCCGGTGCCGGCGCCGGCGGTCGCCCGGCTGCTCGCGGGCGTCCCGCTGGCGGGTCACTCCGCCGACGGCGAGATGACCACGCCGACGGGTGCCACACTGCTCGTCACGCTGGTCGACGAGTTCGGCGACCCGCCGGCCGGGCCGGTGCTGCGCACCGGCGTCGGACTCGGCACGCGGGTGTTCCCCGGTGTCCCCAACTTCCTGCGGGTGCACGTCGTGGAGCCGGTCGCCCGCAGCCTGGCCGGCCGCCCGCTGGTGATCGTCGAGGCGACGCTCGACGACGCGACGGGCGAGAGCGTGCGCTGGCTGCTCGACCGCTCGCGCGAGGCGGGCGCCCTCGACGCGTGGATGGTGACCGGCACCGGGCGCAAGGGAAGGCCGGTGCACGAGCTGCGCGCGCTGTGCGAGCCGCACACCGCCGACGCCGTCGTCGCCTGCCTGTTCGCCGAGGGCGCCACGCTCGGCGCACGCCTGGTCGCCTGCCGCCGCCCCGAGATCGCCCGCTCGATCGTCGCCGTCGCGACGCCATTCGGCGAAATCCCGGTGAAGCTCGGCGTCCACGAGGGATTGGTGGTCTCGGCGAAGCCCGAGCACGACGCCTGCGCCGCCGCCGCGCGCCTCCACGGCGTCAGCATCGCGACGGTGATCGACGCCGCCCGCCGCGCCGCCCCGCCGGTCGGCAGCCCGGCCATCGTCTGAGAGCGCTGCCGGCAGCGGACCATCTGCGTCGTTGCGCTTCGGCGGTTCGCATCCTCACGTAGCCTCCGGCTACGCTGCGGTGCGACCACCTCGCGCGCCTTGCATCTGGCCCACTGGCGGCAGCGCCGCGCCGCTCCGCGGCGCGAGGAGGACCGGCAAGGAAGCAGCTCAACCGCTCCTGCGCCTGAGCGCCCTGCAGGTGTACCAAGCCACTCCGCACCGCTCCCTGAGCGGTGCGCGGCGCCGGGTATGACGGCTCTGCAGCGAAACTCCCGACGGGCCGTCAAGTGCGACTACTGCACTTTCGCGCGGGCCTGCAGCAAGCCGCAGAACGTCTTACCGGGCACCGGCACTCTCCACTTCCTGATGACAGTGCAGAAAAGCAGCCAGGTCGGCGGTTACTGTTTCAGCCAGACCGGTCCTTCGAAGCGCTGCCGCGGCGGGTCGAAGAGGAGCGAGGCGGCGCGGGTGTCGCAGGTCGAGCCGGCGAGGAGCATGGTGAGCTCGTCCGGGGTGATCGGTGCACCGGGCAGCCACTGCATCGCGCGCACCAGGAAGCGAACGAGACCGACCGGCAGGTGGACGAGCGAGCGGCGGAGGCCGAGAGCGGCCGCGGTGCGCCGCACGACCTCGACGAAGGAGATCACCTCCGGACCGCCGAGCTCGACCACCTCGCCTGCGCTCGCGCCGATCTCGAGCGCGGCCACCAGCGCGGCGGCCACCTCGTCAACCGCGATCGGCTGCACGCCGTAGGCGCCGTCGCCGAAGATCGGGAACACCGGCAGCCGGCGCACGGCCCGCGCCAGCGTCGTGAAGAAGCCGGCGCCCGGCCCGAAGACGAGCGACGGGCGGACGACCGTCCACGCCAGCTCCGAGCCGCGCACTACCTCCTCGCCCTGCCACTTGCTGCGCAGGTACGGCGTCGCTGCGTCGCGCCGCGCCCCAAGCGCCGACACATGGACGAGGCGCCGGATGCCGTGCTCGTGGCAGGCGGCGACGACGCGTTCGGCGCCGACGCGGTGGGTGGCGTCGAAGGTCACGTGACGGCGGGGCGCCTCCCGGATCACGCCGACGAGGTGGATCGCGGCCGTGCACCCCTCGCACCAGCGCTGCCAGCCCTCGCCGGTGATGTCCGCCGCCACCTGAATGACGCCGGCCGGGACCGCGCTCGGGTGCGGGTGGCGGGAGACGGCGACCACCTCGTCGCCGGCAGCGAGCAGCCGGCGCAGCACCTCGCGGCCGAGGAAGCCGGTCGCTCCGGTGAGCAGGACGCGACGGACGACAGGCGCCGCGGGCCGGGGTTCGACCGGTCGAGAAACGGCGCTCCGTGCTGTGCTTCGCCCGCTCCGCATCCTTCACCTCGAAACCCACGAATGCTAGCATGGCCCATGCTGCGAGCCGTGCTCGCGGATCTGCACCTCAGCTCGGTCGCCGGGGACCTCGATCGCTTCGCCGCCACGCTGGCGGCGGTGCGCGAGCGCGGGGCGGGGGAGGTGGTGTTCCTCGGCGACCTGTTCCGCACGCTGGTCGGCTTCCCGCACTTCTGGGACGGCGAGGTCAGGCGCGGTCTCGCCGAGCTCGAGCGCCTGCGGCGCGCCGGCGTCCGGGTGGTCCTGGTCGAGGGCAACCGCGACTTCTTCCTCGACGCGGCCGCGATGGCGCCGTTTCTCGACGCCGCCGGCGAGGTGCACAGCTTCGTCGCCGGCTCGCGGCGGTTCCTGCTCGAGCACGGCGATCTGATCAATCGCCGCGATCGCTCGTACCGGCTGTGGCGGGCAGTTTCCAAGAGTCGTACGGCGCGGCTGTGGGCGCGGCTGCTGCCCGCTGCCGTCGCCGTGCGGATCGTCGCCAACACCGAGGCGCGCCTGGCCCGGACCAACTTCACCTACCGCCGCACGCTCCCGGTCGACGACCTGGTTGCCGCCGCGCGCCGGCACTTCGCCGCCGGCGTCGACGTGGTGATGTGGGGCCACTTCCACCGCGGCTGGCAGCTCACGGAGGGCGGCCGCACCGCCATGGTGCTGCCGAGCTGGGCGGAGAGCGGCGCGGTGGTGTGGGTCGATGCGACCGGCGCCGTGCGGCCGGAGAAGCTGTCGGACAGCGGCTATTTCGTTGACAGTGCGGCGCAATCGTGGTACCAAGAAGGCGAGAGCCTGGTGGAGGTGAGGTGATCATGGGCGGGACGCTGCTGCTTGCCGACGACAGCATCACGATTCAGAAGGTGGTGGAGCTCACCTTCGCGGAGACCGAGCACACCGTGGTCGCTGTCGGCAACGGGCGCGACCTGCTCGCCCGCCTCGACAGCGTGCGGCCGGACCTGGTCCTGTGCGACGTGGTGATGCCGGACCTCAACGGGTACGACATCTGCCAGCGCATCAAGAGCGAGCCGGCGACCCTCCACATCCCGGTCATCCTGCTCACCGGCACCTTCGAGCCGTTCGATCGCGACCGCGCGCTCGCCGCCGGTTGCGACGCGATCGTCACCAAGCCGTTCGAGGCGAAGGAGCTTGTCGCCACCGTCGAGGAGCTACTCGTGCGCAGCCAGTCGTACGGCGACGCCCCGCTCGAGGCGCCGCCGGGCGGCCAGGAGTTCGGCGTGCCTGAGGGCGTTCAGGGGATCGACTTCACCACCACCGGATTCGAGCGCATGGTTGCGCAGCCGAAGCCGCCCGAGCTGCCCCCGGTCGACGGGATCGAGCTGACGATGTCGAGCTTCCAGAGCCAGGTCGGTGCGCCGAAGCCGGTCCCGCCGCCTGAGCTCACGGAGGAGGGCGGCAACCCGTTCGCGGCGCCCGCAGCGGGCATCGACGAGCTGACCCCGTCATCCGAGGACCGGGCGGCACCTTCCGGTCCCGCGCCGACGCCGGCCGAGCGGCAGGCTGCAGCGCTGGCGCTGCTCGAGGAGGTTGGGCGCCGCTCCGAGGCCGCGGCGTCCCAGTCCACGGTTCCGCCCCCCCCCAATTTCGTCTTCGCCGAGGAGAGCGCGGAGGAGCCGGTCGCTCCGCCGCCGCCCGTTGCCCAGGCGGAGCCCGCCGCTGCACCGGTCGTCGCCGCGCCGTCCGCCGTTCCGGCGCCCGCTGCCGCCCCTGCAGCCCACGCCGTCGCGCCGCCCGCGCCTCAGCCGGCCGCCCCGGCCCGCGAGCTGTCGCAGGACGAGGTCGACCGGATCGCCCGTCGCGCCCTCGAGCTCGCCGAGCCGCTGATCGAGCGGATCGCCTGGGAGGTGATCCCCGACATGGCCGAGATGCTGGTCCGCCAGCGCATCCGCGAGCTCGAGGAAGCCGCCGAGGAGGAGAGCTGATCGCCGCAGCGGCTGGCAAGAACCCAATGAGAGCCACGAATCGGGTCCTCGCCGCGGTTGCCGGTGTGCTCGTCCTCGCAACGTGCGGGAGAGCGGCCCGGCGGACTCGCCGAGGCCCCCGCCGACCACGTGCGCGCCCTCCTGCGCGAGGTACCGCTGATCGACGGCCACAACGACCTCGCCGAGCAGCTCGCGGATCGCGTCCACGACCAGCTCGAGCGGCTCGATCTCGCTTCCGACACCCGCACGCTGGTGCCGCCGATGCACACCGACATCGCCCGCCTGCGCCGGGGCGGCGTCGGCGGGCAGTTCTGGTCGGCTTACGTGTCGCCGCGGCTTCCCGGGCCGGAGGCCACCGTGGCGACTCTCGCGCAGATCGATGTCATCCGCCGCTTCGTCGCGCGTTACCCTGACACTTTCGCGATGGCAGCGACGGCGGACGACGTTGAACGCATCCACCGCAGCGGCCGAATCGCCAGCATGATCGGGGTCGAGGGCGGGTACTCGATTGCCGACTCACTGGCGGTGCTGCGCGACTACTACTCGCTGGGCGTGCGCTACATGACGCTCACCCACTGGCTGACGACCGACTGGGCGGACGCCGCGACCGACCCGCCGCGCCACGGCGGCCTATCGCCGTTCGGCGTGGAGGTCGTGCGGGAGATGAACCGGCTCGGTATGCTGGTCGACCTCTCGCACGTCTCCGACGGCACCATGACCGACGCGCTCGACGTCAGCGCGGCCCCGGTGATCTTTTCGCACTCGTCCGCGCGCGCTCTCTGCAATCACCCCCGCAACGTCCCCGACGAAGTGCTCCGTCGCGTGACCGCCAACGGCGGCCTCGTCATGGTCAACTTCGCGCCGGGGTTCGTCTCGGAGGAGGTCCGCAAGGCGAGCGAGCCGATCGAGGCGGAGTGGACCCGCCTGCAGCAACTCTACCCTGACGATGCGAAGCGGGTCGAGGCCGGCATCGAGGCGTTCAAGAAGACTCACCCGGTACCGCGGGCGACGCTGGCGGAGGTCGCCGACCACGTCGACCAGATCAGGCGGATCGCGGGGATCGACCACGTCGGGCTGGGCTCGGACTTCGACGGCATCGGCGAGACGCCGGCCGGGCTCGAGGACGTGTCGCGCTACCCCGACCTGCTCGCCGAGCTGTTGCGCCGCGGCTACAGCGACGAGGACGTCAAGAAGGTGGCCGGCGCCAACGTCCTGCGGGTGATGCGCGACGCCGAAAAGGTGGCGGCCCGCCTGCAGGCCGAGCGGCGGCCGTCGGAGGCCCTGTTCGACCAGCTCCAGCCCAAGCCCACACCGCCCCCGACCCCAACCTCGAAGTAACCTGCGCGGTCCCACCGGCACCTGTGTTCCTCGTCGGGACGGAGCGTGCCTCCGCCCTTTCCGGTTTGAGGTCGTACCAGGGGTCGGCGGAGAGCCTGCATAGCGCGGGACCGGCGCGACTACAATCGGCGGCGTTTGGAGGTGGCCATGCTCTCAAGCTTCGTTGTACTCGCGATGGCTGCCGCACCGCTGCTGGCGGAGGCGGCCGCGACGCCGCCCCGCCTGCGGGCCCGCGACCTCGGCATCGTAACCGGCATCCTGCCGCCCGGTCCCGGCAACGCGATCACCGACGTGGCCGGCGTGCTGGTCGGGCAGACGACAGTCGTCGCCGGCGACGACGTGCGGACCGGCGTCACGGTGATCCTGCCGCACGGCGGCGACCCGTTCCGCGAGAAAGTGCCGGCGGCCGTGTTCGTCGCCAACGGCTTCGGCAAGCTCACCGGGATCTCGCAGGTGCAGGAGCTCGGCACGCTGGAGACGCCGATCGCGCTCACCGGAACGCTCAACACGTTTCGCGTGGCGGATGCCATCGTCGACTGGGTGCTGTCGCGGCCGGGCAACGAGCGCATCGAGTCGGTCAACCCGGTGGTGGGGGAGTGCAACGACGGCTACCTGTCGGACGCCCGCCGTCGCCCGGTGACCCGCGAGCACGTCGTTGCAGCCATCGCGGCCGCGGCAGGTGGCCCGGTCGCCGAGGGCAGCGTCGGCGCCGGCGCCGGCACGCGCTGTCTCGGTTGGAAGGGCGGCATCGGCACGGCGTCTCGGCGTCTCCCGGCCTCGCTCGGCGGCTGGACGCTCGGCGTGCTGGTGCAGACCAATTTCTCCGGCGTCCTGACGATCGCCGGCGCCCCGGTCGGCGTCGAGCTTGGCCGCTACTCGTTCAAGGACGAGCTGGCGGAGCGCGAGAAGGGCTCGTGCATGATCGTCGTGGCGACCGACGCGCCGGTCGACGCCCGCCAGCTCCGCCGGCTCGCCGCGCGCACGCCGATGGGGCTCGCCCGCGTCGGCGCCTTCGCGTCCAGCGGCAGCGGCGACTACGCGGTCGCCTTCACCGCCCACCCTGGCTGCCGGGTCACCCACGAGGCGGGCGGCGTGCGCGCCGTCCCGGTGCTCGCGGACGACGACGTATCGCCGCTGCTGCTGGCGACGGTCGAGGCGACCGAGGAATCGGTGCTCAACTCGCTGCTCGCCGCCACCACGGTCACCGGGTTCGGCGGCCACACCACGGATGCGATCCCGCTCGACCGCGTCGTCGCGATCCTCGAGCGCCACGGCCTGGTCAAGCAGCGCTGACGATCGGCGCCCGCGGCCGGCTACTCGTAGCGGAGCGCCTCGATCGGATCCTGGCGGGCGGCACGCAGTGCCGGCCACATCCCGAAGAGCAGGCCCACCGCGCTGGAGACGCCGAAGCCGAGAGCGACCGCCCACGGCGGCGCCGCCGCCTGGAAGTTCAAGGCCGCGCGCACGATGAACGCCACTCCGAACCCGACGCCAATCCCGATCGCGCCGCCGACGCCGGTGAGCGTCACCGCCTCGACGAGGAACTGTTGGGCGATGTCGCCGCGGGTAGCGCCGACCGCCTTGCGGAGGCCGATTTCACGCGTGCGCTGGGTGACGTTCACCAGCATGATGTTCATCACGCCGACGCCGCCGACCAGCAGCGCGATCCCGGCGATCACCAGCATCGCGCCCGCAATGCTGTCGGTGATCTGCCGGAACTGGTTGAGCTGGCCGACGGTGGTGAACAGCGCGAAGTCGTTCTCCTGGCTCGGCCGCAGTCCCCGGCGCGCGCGCAGGATGCCGGTCTCCTCCTCGATCAGCGCGTCGTAGTCCTCGGGCCGGCGCGGCACCGTGGCGATGTGGATGGTGTCGCCGTGGCCGTTCTTGACCTCGGGGAACTGGTCGTCGAAGGCAGTGATCGGGATCGCCAGCAGGTTATCGGAGGAGCCGCCGAGGAACCCGCCCTTGTGCTCGAACAGGCCGATCACCTGGTAGGTGCGGCCGTTGATGTTGACCTCGCGGCCGATCGGGTCCATCAGCGGGAAGAGGGCGTTGGCGGTGTCGGGGCCGATCACGCAGACGCGGGCGGCGTGGCGGAGGTCCGCGTCGGTGAGGAACCGGCCGTCCTGGGTGAAGTGGGTGTTCGCCTCCGAGTAGTCGGGGTTGGTGCCGAACACGGTGGTGCCGTTGGCCTCGCGTCGGCCCCAGCGCACGACGGTGTTGCGGAACAGGTAGCGCTCCTGCGAGACGGCCTTGACCAGCTTCGACAGACGCTTGAGCGCCTCCGCGTCCTCGATTGTCAGGTCGCGGCGGTTGCGCTGCTCCTCGGGGATCTCGCCGCCGCCGAAGCGCGGCTCGTACTTCTGGAACTGCACGAGGTGCGTGCCGAACTGGGTGAACGACACCGCGATCGCGCGGTTGAACCCCACCACGAAGCTGACCATCATGATCACGGCGGCGACGCCGACGGTCACGCCGACGAGCGTGAGGAAGCTGCGCAGCTTCTGCGCGCGCATCGCCTTGAGGGCGAAGCGCACGTTGTCCAGCGATCCCGATCCCAGATGTCTCATGTCTCGTCCCGCAAGGCGTCGACGACGGTGAGGTTGGAGGCCGAGCGGGCGGGGAAGTACCCCGCGACGATGCCCACGATCGTCGACAGCGCGATGCCGCCCGCGAGGATCTGAAGCGTCACCTGGGCCGGGAACCCGAGCTTCGCCCTGGAGGACGAGCGCGATCGCCGAGCCGAGAGCGACGCCGACAACGCCGCCGCCGGTCGACATGATCGCCGCCTCGAGGAGGAACTGGCGGCGGATGTCGCGCTTGCGCGCTCCGACGGCGAGCCGCACGCCGATCTCGCGGGTGCGCTCGACGACGCTGACCAGCATGATGTTGGCGATCACCACGCCGCCGACGCCGAGCGACACGGCGGAGATCAGCAGCGTGAACATGAACACCGCGGCGGAGATCTGCTTCCAGAGCTCCTGCAGCATCTCGGCGGTGACGATGCCGAACGGGTCGGGACCGCGGAACGGCGTGTGGCGGAGCGCGCGCATCACCGCGCGCACCTCGTCGAGCGCGGGCTCGACGCCCGTCACGCCGCCGCGGGCCTTGACCAGGACGTTGAGCGACCGCTGCCGCCCCCAGGTCTTGCGGAAAGCGTTGATCGGCACCCACACCTGGTTGTCCTGGCTCTGCCCGAGCGTCCGCCCCTGCTGCGCCACCAGCCCGATCACGCGGAACGAGGCGTCGCCGACGATGACCTCCCGACCGATCGGGTCGAGGGTGGGGAACAGCTCGTCCTTGACGTCCCAGCCGATCACCGCCACCGCCTGGCCGGCGCTGGACATCCGCCTCGGTGAAGTAGCGCCCGGCCTCGATGTCGAGGTTGAGCATCCCGCCGTAGTTGGCGGTCGTGCCGTGGACCTGGATGTTGGCGAGGTGGCGTCCCATCGCGCGGACCGTCGCCTGGGTTCCGGCATCGCCCGCCACCGCCTCCGCCTTGGTGAGCTGCTCGCGAGGACGTCGACGTCGTGGAACTGGATGTCCGGGCGCTTGAGAGCGTCGAGGAACTCCTCGCGGCTCCTGATGATCCCGAACTTGGTGAGGACGAAGACGTCGGGGGAGAGCTGGATCACGCGTTCGCTGCACGTACGCGTTCAGACCGGAGATCACCGCGGCGACCCCGACCAGCGTCATCACGCCGATGATGATCCCGAGCAGCGTCAGCGAGGTGCGCACCTTGTGGGTGTGCAGCGAGATGAACGCCGAGCGTGTCAGCTCGCCGAGGTCCATCTCAGCCCCGCGCCGCCGGTCCGCCCTTGTCTCCGCCCTTGTCGCCCGACCTCCGGCTCGACCGCGTCGCCGGCCTTGAGGCTGCGCAGGGCGCGGAACGGGCCCGTTACGATCGTCTCGCCGCCGGAGAGCCCGTCTCTTCACCTCGAGCGAGAGCTCACCGAGCAGGCCGCTCTTGATCGCCTGGAAGCGCACCTTGCCCTTGTCGACGACCCAGACGCCTTCCTCGTCGCGCGGCGCCCCGCGCGCCGGCTGCTCGCCCGGCTTGTGCTCGATCTCGCGCAGCACCAGCGCCTGGATCGGGATGGTCACGGCCTGACCGGCAAACCCGGTGAGGATGTCAGCCTGAACCGACAGCCCCGGGCTTGATGCCCTTCGGTGGGTTGTCGATGCGGATCTTGACCTTGAACTTGATCGCCTCGGTCGTGCGAGACCGTCAGAATCGGCGAGCTGCCCACCTCGGTCACGGTGCCCTTGAACGTCTGGTTGGGATAGGCGTCGACGCGGATGCACCGCCTCCTGCCCGACCGCTACTGCCGGGATCGACGTCTCGTCGACCTCCATCTCCGGCTCGACCACCGACATGTCGGAGATCGTCAGCAGCACGGTGCCGGGCGAGTTCTGCACGCCGATGACGGCGACCTCGCCCTCCTCGACCCGCCTGGCCGTGACGATGCCGTCGATCGGCGACCGGACCGTGGCCTTCGCGAGCGTGTCCTGCGCGCCCTCGAGCGTCGCCCGCGCCTGGTCCACCCGGCGTTCGATGGCCGACAGCGACGCCTCGGCGGTCGCGGCCGCGGTGCGGGCCTGCTGCAGCGTCGCCTCCGGGATGACGCCGCCCCGGTAGTTCTCCTCTGCGCGGGCAGCGTCCGCCTTCGCCTGGTCACGGGTGAAACGGGCGCCGTCGAGGTCGCGCAGCAGCGCCTGCATCGAGAACTCGCTCGAGCGCGCCAACGCTCTCGGGTTGACCGCGTCGATCTGCAGCAGGAGCTGGCCCTTCGTGACGATGTCGCCCTCGCGCACGGCAAGCTGCGTGACCTGGCCGGGGATCGTGGCCGAGATGTCGACCTTCTTCTGCGCCTGGACCTTGCCGTTGGCGGTGACCTTGGCTTGCAGGTCCTCGTGCCCGACCACCGCCGTCTGCACCGGCGTGGGCTTCGGACCCCGGTTCAGCGCGGCGACGCCGCCACCGGCGCCTGCGAGGACCACCACGCTGCCCACCACCCACAAGACTTTCTTCTTGCTCATCGCTACCCCCGTGATGGGATTTACGTAGATTCCCGCTCCTAGGTTTCGCCGGATGGGGCGGAATTGGAGAGGGGGCGGGCGCCGCCGCGCGGCGCCGCGGGCGCTCGCCGCGAGCCGGCTCGGCGCTGCGCGCCGGCCGGGCTCGTTGCTCGCGTCCTTGCCGCACTGCGTGCGGCCCGCCCTCGCCAATTTGGATCGCTTTCTTCTTGCCACCAAGCGCTGCCGGCAGCGGACCATCTGCGTCGTTGCGCTTCGCCGGTTCGCGTCCTCACGTAGCCTACGGCTACGCTCCGGTGCGACCACCTCGCGCGCCTAGCATCTGGCCCACTGGCGGCAGCGCCGCACCGCTTGCGCGGTGCGCAAACAAGGAGGAAAGGCGCGGTACTCCAAGCGCCGCGCCGCTGCGCGGCGCGAGCGGGAACGGCAAGAAGCAGTTCAAGTGCTGGCGCGCCTGGGCGCGATGCAGGTACACCAACCTACGCCGCGCCGCGGCCCCCGCGGCGCGCGCGTGCCAGTGGTAACGATCTTTCAGCGAACGGCGGCGACAGGCAGGTCCTCGAGACCGTGTATGACAGCTGCCAGGCAGCGAGCGGAAGATCGTTAGCGCTGGCAACGGTACTCTCCAGTCATTGATGACGGCTCAGAGAAGTACCTGCCCGCGCGCCTGAGCGCGATGCAGGTGCAGCGGTCGGGGCGCTAGCGGGGCGGGGTGGCGGGCGCCACCAGCGCCCGGGCGTCGGGGTTGTCCGGCTCGTAGGCAAGGATCTTCGCGGCGCAGGCGCGCACCTTGTCGGGCTGCTGCCGGTCGGCCCAGTAGCGCGCCAACATCAGCCAGCCGCCGGTTGAGCGGGGGTCCTTGGCGAGGACGCGCTGAAGGCGCTCGAGCCCCTGCGAGCGCAGGTGCGGCTCGGTGAGCTCGAGGTCGGCCAGCATCAGCATCACCGACACCGCCGGGAACACGTCCAGCGCGCGGGCGAGCATCTGTCGGGCGCCGCGCCGGTCCTGGCCCGAGTCGCGCAGTTGGGTGGCGGTGTCGACCAGCGTCGCGACGCGGTGGCGCAGCGCTCCCGAGGCCTCCTGCCCGTTGAGGTCGCGCAGCACCAGCCGGCTCGCCTCGGCCTCGTCGAGGGCTGCGAGCGCCTCGCGGACGTTGCGCTTGCCCACGGCGAACAACCCGGACGGGGCGTCCTGCGCCGGCTCGGCGGCTCCTGCAACCCCGCCGGGCGTCGCCGTCCCGGGAGCGGTTGCGCCGCCGTCCGCGGATCGCAGTGGCGGTGGGGCGCTGATGGCCCGGCACGGCTCGATCAGCCCGGCGGCGGCCAGCACGCCCACGCCGCGCAGCAGATCGGTGTAGTCGAGCAACGCCGCCCGGCGCAGGCTGTCCAGTGTGCGGGGGCGCTTGAGGAGCGACAGCAGGTACCGCTCGGACGTATCCAAGCCGGCCGTGTCGGCGGGAGCGTCCGGAGACTCCGTGCAGGTCCACGCCGGGCTCTGCTCGAGCAGGCGGCCGACCGCCTCGATGTCCTCGCCACGGCGGAGAGCCGCGGCCAGCAGCGCGTGCGGCAGCGATGCCATCGTGCGCGCATCGGCCGGCAGGCTGGTGTCGCTCTCCGCGATCAGCTCGCCGCCGGCGACGGCGGCCCGCCCGAGCAGCGTCTCCGCGAGGGCCCGGAGCTCGCTGTGCAACTTCTCCGGGGACAAGAGACCGGCCCGGCAGAGGACGCTCCCCAGCCGCTCGGTCGCCCGCTTCGCCGCCAGCGCGTCGCGCATGGTCTGCGGCGGCACCAGGCTGTGCAACACCAGCCAGCTTCCCAGCTTCTCGTCGTCGCTGGAGGAGGTCACGGCGACGACCACACCGCCGTCGAACCACACGTAGCGGTTCACCGAGTCGTGCGCCAGCGTGGCGCGCCCCGCTCCGAGGGCGGCGATCGCCCGCTCGAGCGGGCCGTGGAGCTGCAGGGGAACAAAGTCGGTACGCCCGCCATCAGCGCTCGCAGCCATGATCGCAGCTTAGAGATTCGAGTTTTTCGCTGTCAAGCCGAGGCCGCGTTCTGTCGCTACCGAGCCGGTCTGGCGGCGACCCTGGGAAGACGGTTCACTCCACCGGCGCGAAGGTAGCGACGAACTGGGCGAGCTCCGCGGGCCGGTAGATGAAGCGGAGTCCCTTGACCGAGCGGCGGACCGCGAACAGCTCGATCAGAGCCTCGGCGGCGTAGTCGAGGTGCGCCTGCGTGTACACCCGCCGCGGCACGGCGAGGCGGAGGAGGTCGAGCGCCGGCCACCGCCAGGCTCCCGTCCGGAGGTCGAGGCGACCCTGCATCACGTTGCCGGTCTCCCAGGAGCGCACTCCGGCGTGGACGTAGAGCGCCACCGAGAGCGACCAAGCGGGGAGCTGCTCGTCGGGCAGGTGCTCGCAGAAGGCCCGGCCGTCGACGTAGACCGCGTGGGCTCCGAACGGCAGCACGACCGGGATGCCGGCGGCGGCCAACTGCTCGCCCATCCGCCGTGTCGAAGCGATGCGATAGGCGAGGTAGTCCTCGTCGAGCATCTCGTCGAGCGCCACGGCGAGCGACTCGAGGTCGCGGCCGGCGAGGCCGCCCGCGGTCGGGATTCCCTCGGTCGCGAGCAGCCGACCGCGGATCTTCGCGGCCCACTCCTCGCTGTTCATGGAGATCAGCCCGCCGCTGTTGCCGAGCCCGTCCTTCTTCATGCTCATGAAGATGCCGTCGGTGAGCGCGAACATCGCCCGGGCGATCTCGCGCGCGGGCACGTCGGCCATCTCTTCCTCGCGCAGCTTGATCAGGTAGGCGTTCTCGGCAAAACGGGCGGCGTCGAGCAGCAGAGGGATGCCGTGGCGCTGGCACACCGCCCGCGCGGCTCGCAGGTTGGCGAGCGACACCGGCTGGCCGCCGCGCGAGTTGTCGGTCACCGTGATCACCACGAAGGGGACTCGCGCGGCGCCCACCTCGCGGATGCCGCGCTCGAGCGCCTCCACGTCGATGTTCCCCTTGAACGGGAACAGGTTTGCCGGATCGAGCGCCTCGCCGATCGGCAGGTCGCGCCCCTCGGCGCCGGTCTCCTCGATGTTGGCGCGCGTGGTCGCAAAATGCGTGTTGGCGAACACCACGTCGCCCGGCTTGAGGATCGCCCGGGCAATGAGATGCTCCGCTGCCCGGCCCTGGTGGCAGGGGATCACGTGCCGGTGGCCGAACAGACCCTGCACCGCCTCGCGGAACCGGTAGAAGCTGCGCGAGCCGGTGAACGACTCGTCGGCGCCGAGCATCGCCGACCACTGGCGGGTCGACAGCGCCGACGTGCCGGAGTCGGTCACGAGGTCGATCACGACCTGCTCCGCTTTGAGCAGGAACGGGTTGTAGCCCGCGTCGCGGATGAACTCCTCGCGCTGCTCGCGCGTCGTCATGCGGATCGGCTCGATCATCCGGATGCGGAACGGTTCGATGAACGTCTTCACGCGGGCCTCCCGGGCGTGCGTACTGTAGCGCTGCGCCCTCCCGCGCGGCACGCCGGGACGCGGTTTCCTTACCGCGGCGGTGGCGCCGGAGGGGTGCCGGGTCTATATTGGAAACAAGGGTAACGGTAACGTATGCATGATCTTGCGCATCACAAGCACAAGGGTCAGCAGCCGGCCGTGGCGACGCGCCGGAGAAGGGCGGGGAGATGGAGTGCAAGAACTGTTTGGCCATCTTCGAGAGGATCGGCGCGGCTCTCAACTCGCCGATCGACACCGACGGGTTGATTTCGCTGATCGCGCGGACGTTGGCCGAGGAGATGCGCGTGGCCGGTTGCGCGATCCGCCTGCTCAGCCGAGACCGCAAGACGCTCGAGTCGGTCGCCTCGTGGGGGCTCTCCGAGCGGTTCTTGCGCAAGGGACCGGTTGACGCGGAGCGCAGCGTGGGAGAGGCGCTCGAAGGCAGGGTCGTGATCATCTCGGACTGCCGTGCGGACCCCCGCATCCAGTACCCGGCCGCGTTCTCGGAGGAGGGACTGATGACGCTCCTGACCGTGCCGCTGTCGACCCGCGGCCAGGTCATCGGCGTGCTGCGGCTGTTCTGCCGTGAAAGGCGCGAGTTCACGGCTCAGGACCTCGAGGTCATCGGCGTTGTGGGCGCCTACTGTGCCGCCACGCTCGTCCACTCGATGTTCCACAAGATCGTCGAGGATGCGGCGGCCGCCATGCGATCCTCGCTCGATCTCGAGACGATGCTGCAGTCGATCACCCGCGTCATCACGGAGGACCTGCGCGCCAGGGGTTGCATCGTCGAGCTGCTCGACCGCGCCGGAAAGCGGTTCGAGGTGTGCAGCTCGTTCGGCGTCTCGGACGCCTTCCTGGTGGCGGCGACGGGGAGGACGGACGGGCCGATCGCCGAGGCGCTGGCGGGCGCCTGCGTCCAGGTCCCCGAAGCAGGGGGCGCGGGGCACGTCGGGTTTGCCGAGGCGGCGGTGCGCGACGGTGTGGCCTCGCTGCTCTACGTACCGCTGGTCATCGGCGAGAAGGTCATGGGCGTGATGCACGTGCTCACGCAGAGGGCTTACGAGTTCTCCGAAGAGGAGATCTTCCTGCTGCGTGGCATCTGTGACCAACTGGCTCTGGCGATCCGCAACGCGCAGATGTATGCGGCGGTCAAGCACCAGTACCAGGACCTCGCGTCCGACTTCCAGAGCTGGTTCGAGCAGTACCAGGTCCGGCCGGGCGCTCAGGCGCCGTAGCGTGCCGAGCTAACCCTCGATCGACGGCGAGTAGTCGGAGACCAGGGACTCCATCGTCTCCCAGATGTGCGAGACGTCGTTGGCCAGGATCACCAGATCGCGCTTGGTTCCGTGGATGTCCTTGACGTGGCTCTTGAGCACGGCCTCCGGGTAGAAGCCGAGCTTCCCGAACGCCCGCTTGGCGCCCACCTGGTTCTCGACCACCTCCGCCACCAGCTTGTCGAGACCCATGGACGTGGCTTGCCTGACCAGCAGGCGGGCGATCGCGGTGCCGAGGCCGCGGCGCTGGAACTCCGGGTCGACCACGACGCGGATCTCGCCGACGTGGGAGGCCCAGCCGTGGCGGTTACGATGCAGCGTCCCGTCGCCGACGACCCTGCCCTGGTGCTCGGCGATCAGCGGCAGCACGGCGTCGTAGTCGAGGTGGCGGACGAAGCGGTCGACGACCTCTTCCCTGGTCACGTCCTCGCGCAGGAAGAGGCGGTCCTCCTCGGGCAGGCTACGGAAGAACTCGAGCAGCGCCGGACCGTCGTCGGGCTGCATCGGCCGCACCAGCACCTGCGAGCCGTCGCGCAGTGTCACGTTGTCGGGGAATCCCTCAAGGTTCATCGATGCCTCCGCCAGGACGACGCCGGTTACGCGGGTACCGCCACGAGCTCGCGCCCGTACTCGTACCCCTTGCGCAGTGCGCGCATGTTCAGGTCCTCGGTCCCGCGCGGCACCGAGTCGCGCACGGCGCGCTCCACCGCTCCCAACGAAACGAGGTTGGTTACACCGGTGAAGAAGCCCACCATGACGATGTTGAGCACCAACCGCCGCCCCAGCTCCTCGGCGAAGCGGGTCGCCGGGATGCCGAACGCCGTCGCTCCCTTGGGCAGCCGCTCGTCGACTTTGACCAACTCGTTCTCGTAGAGGAGGATCCCTGTCGGCTTGAGCTGCGGGGCGAACTGCGTGTAGGCGTCGGGCGACATCACGACGAGGATGTCGGGGTTCTTGACGTACGGGTAGCCGATCGGCTCGTCGGAGATCGTGACCTGGCCGCTGCAAGCGCTGCCGCGCGCCTCGGGTCCGAACGCCTGGATGAGGGTCGAGTGCTTGAGGTCGAAGATCGACGCGGCCTTGCCGATGATCTGGGCGCAGAGGATCACGCCCTGCCCGCCGAGGCCGCCGACGCGGATCTCAGTTTTGGTCATTGTGTGCTCCCACCGGGGTGAAGCGATCGCCAAACACCTTGGTGTAGTGGTCGTTCATCGAGTCGAGCCAGGTCGGACGCTCGCGGTCGACGAACTTGCCGACGACGATCTCGCCCTGGTAGGTGAGGCCGACCTCCTTGGTGTCCGCGCCGTTCTTGACGATGCTCTTCTCCTTGTAGTACTTGAGCTGGTCGACGCCGTCGCCGAGGCGGTTGCGGCGCGAGTACAGCGTCGGGCACGGCGACATCGCCTCGATGAAGACGAACCCTTTCTTCTTCAGCCCCTCGAGCATCGCCTTGGCGAGCTGCTTGACGTGGTAGACGGTCCAGCGAGCCACGTAGACGGCGCCGCAGGCGTCGGCGAGGAACGGCAGGTTGAACGAGCTCTCGAAGTTACCGTACGGCATCGTCGTCTGGGTCGGCCCGATCGGCGTCGTCGGGGCCACCTGACCGCCTGTCATCCCGTAGGTGAAGTTGTTGATGCAGACCACCATCAGGTCCATGTTGCGGCGCGCGGCATGGATCAGGTGGTTACCGCCGATCGCCGAGAGGTCGCCGTCGCCCGAGTACACCACGACCTTGAGGTCGGGGTTGGCGAGCTTGAGGCCGGTGGCGAACGGGATCGGCCGGCCGTGGGTGGTGTGGAACGAGTCGAGGTTCATGTACCCGGCGACGCGCCCGGTGCAGCCGATCCCCGAGACGATCGCCACCTTGTCGAGGTCGAGCCCGGAGTCGCTGAGAGCGCGGGTGAAGCAGTTGACGGAGGTGCCGATGCCGCAACCCGGGCACCAGATGTGGGGGATGCGCTCCTGCCGCAGGAACGGCATCACCGGGTTCTCGGCGGAGTACTCGTTCTCCACGCCGGAGAGGTCGACGTCGCACGCGGCCGCGCCGCGGATCAGGTTCTCGCTCATCGTGCCGCCTCCAGGATCTTCGCTACGATGACCTCGGGCTCGTGCACGGTGCCGCCCGCGTGCGTGATGCCGATGACTTTCGTCTTCCCGGCGACCGCGCGCTCGACCTCGAGCGCCATCTGACCCATGTTCAGCTCGGGGACGACGAACGCCTTGACGCGGCCCGCCAGCTCCTTGATGCGTGTGGCGGGGAACGGCCAGGCGATGACCAGGCGCAGGTGGCCGACCTTGACGCCCTGCTTGCGCGCCGCCTCGATCGCCGCGCCGGCGACGCGCGAGGTGATGCCGAACGAGACCACCACCACGTCGGCGCCATCGATGCCGTCCTCGCGCACGTCGACGAGGTTCTCGCGGTTGAGGCGAATCTTGTTGAGCAGGCGCGTGACCAGCTTCTCCTGGGCGACCGGGTTCATCGCCGGGTAGCCGCGCTCGTCGTGGGTCAGGCCGGTGATGTGGATGCGGTAGCCGTCGCCGGCCTTGACCATGTCCGGCACCATGCCGGCGTCGGTCTCGTAGGGCTTGTACTCCCCGGGCTTCTTGGTCGTCCAGCGTCGCTCGACGACCTCGATCTGGTCGGCAGGAGGGATGACGACGCGCTCGGTCATGTGGCCGACCACCTCGTCCATCATGAAGAACACCGGCACCCGGTACTGCTCGGCCAGGTTGAACGCCTTGATCATCAGGTCGAAGCACTCCTGCGGCGAGTTCGGGCAGATCGCGATCGGCTCGTAGTCGCCGTGCGAGCCCCACTTGACCTGCATCATGTCGGCCTGGGCGGGCAGGGTCGGCAGGCCGGTGGACGGGCCGCCGCGCTGTACGTCGACGATCACGCACGGCGTCTCGGTGATCGCCGCGAGACCGACGTGCTCCATCATCAGCGACAGCCCCGGGCCCGAGGTAACGGTCATCACCTTCTTGCCGGCCCATGCGGCGCCCTGGATCGCGATCGACGAGGCGATCTCGTCCTCCAATTGGATGAACACCCCGCCGACCAGCGGGATGCGCTGGGCGAAGCGCTCGACCACCTCGGTGGACGGGGTGATCGGGTAGCCGGCGACGAAGCGGCAGCCGGCCGCCAGCGCGCCCTCGCACGCGGCGTGGTCGCCGTCGATGAAGTGGGTTCCTGTCAAGACTCCCTTTGGATCGGCGTGCAAGAATCCCTCCTGCGTGTAGGCGCACCCGCGATGCGGGCGGTGGTCAGGCCCGGGCTGGGATCAGCGGTTCGGCGGCCGCCGCCTGGCGCCGCTTCTCGAGGTCCTTGAAGCGGGCCCCGAAGATGGCGAAGTCCGGGCAGTAGAGGCCGCACAGGTCGCAGCCCGTGCAGTCCACCGGCCGGGAGAGTATCGGGAAGTGATACCCCTTCGCGTTGAACTCACGCGAGAACTCGAGGCAGTGGGTCGGGCAGAAGTCGATGCAGAACGAGCATCCTTTGCAGATTTCGAGCCGCACGAACACGGTACCCTTGCCCCGTTTGACGGCTTCAACGTCACTCATGAGCATCTCCCCCGGCCGGTGATCCTACGCTCTTCGCCCTCACCTGGCAAGCGTGCCCGCTCTTTTCATCGGAAACACTTACGCAGGCGAATGACGTAGGTCACACCCCCACTGACATTCCGATACGCTGTCTCAACGAGGCGGGCGATGGGCGATCGGCGATGGCAAGAGGGGATCAGCCGATTGTGCGCCTGAGCGCGACGCTGCGTCCACCAAGAGGCTCCGCGCCGCTCCCTGAGCGGCGCGCGCGTGCCACTTCCGACGCTTTGCTCGCGATGCCGCTCCTCAGGTTCGTGGCGGTTCGCTCGCGGAACAGAAAAGCGGAGTTAGCCGCTTTCAAAGTGTCGGAGGTGGCAACGATGGCCTCCAATTTTCGCAGATCCTCCAAGCCGCTGAGTGCCCGCCCTCCAAGCCAACGAGACCCTCCAAGCCACTCGGCCGCGCTGGCGGCGGCGCCGCGCGGCGCGCTATAGTCCGTGCCGTCGCGCCGGCACCGCCGCATCGCGGGCCGGGAGCGACCCG
The DNA here is from genome assembly GCA_963725705.1 of uncultured Acidobacteriota bacterium. Classification (GTDB taxonomy): domain Bacteria; phylum Acidobacteriota; class Thermoanaerobaculia; order Thermoanaerobaculales; family Thermoanaerobaculaceae; genus CAVRZJ01. The sequence goes on from CAVRZJ010000011.1 coordinate 693,020, forward strand.
CATGGAGGTGCCCGATATGCCCTCAGCCGAACAGTGGACCGACCGATTCGTCGACGTGATCGCCCGTGCCTCGTCGCAGTTGCCGCCCGACGTCCTCGACGCCCTCATGCGCGGCAAGGAGGCTGAGGCCTCGGACTCGCTGGCAAAGAAGGCACTCGACTCGATCCTCACCAATGTCGAGATGGCAAAGGGCGCCTGGCAGCCGATCTGCCAGGACACCGGCACGCCGCTGGCGTGGATCCACCACCCGGTGGGGATGTCGACGCGCATGCTCACTGCGGCGTTCGAGGAGGCGGTGCGGCGGGCGACGGCCAAGTCGCTGCTGCGCCCCAATGCAGTCGACACGCTGACCGACAGGAACACCGGCAATGGCGCGGCGCCCGGGATTCCGACCGTGCACTGTGAGGAGTGGGACGCGAACGACGTCGAGGTTCACCTGATGCTCAAGGGCGGCGGCTGCGAGAACGTCGGCGCCCAGTACTCGCTGCCCAATACCAAGCTCAAGGCCGACCGCGACCTCGAGGGGGTACGCCGCTGCATCCTCGACGCGATCCAGCAGGCGCAGGGCAAGGGGTGCGCGCCGGGGATCATCGGCGCCTGCTTCGGCGGCGACCGCGGCTCCGGGTACCTCGAGTCGAAGCGCCAGCTCCTCCGCCGGCTGCCCGACCGCAACCCGCTGCCGGAGCTCGACCGCATGGAGCAGGACATCCTCGCGCAGGCCAACTCGCTCGGCATTGGACCGATGGGCTTCGGCGGCAAGACCACCGTGCTCGGCGTGAAGATCGGGTACCTCGGCCGGCTTCCGGCCTCGTACTTCGTCTCGGTGAGCTATATGTGCTGGGCGAACCGGCGCTGCTCCGCGAAGTTTGCGGCCGATGGAGGCGTGCAATGGCTCGACTGAACCTCCCGTGTGACGAGAAGAAGATCCGCGCCCTCAAGGTCGGCGACTTCGTGGAGCTTTCCGGCCGGATGATCACCGGGCGCGACGCGGCGCACCACTGGCTGATCCACGGCTTCCGCGAGGAGGTCGTGCCGTACATGAAGGACTCGGTGATCTACCACGTCGGGCCGGTCGTCAGGAAGCACGAGGACGGCTCGTACTCGTTCGTGGCCGCCGGGCCGACCACCTCGGCGCGCGAGGAGCCGTTCCAGTCCGACGTCATCGCCAGGTACGGCCTGCGCGGCGTGATCGGCAAGGGCGGGATGGGACCGAAGACGCTCGCCGGTCTCGGCCAGCACGGCGCCGTCTACTTCCATGCCGTCGGCGGCACCGCGCAGGTGCTCGCCGCCTGCATCAAGAAGGTCGAGACCGTCTTCCAGCTCAAGGAGTTCGGCATCCCTGAGGCGCTCTGGGTCATCCGCGTCGAGGACTTCCCGGTGGTCGTCACCATGGACTCCCACGGCGGCTCGCTGCACGCCGAGGTCGAGAAGGCTTCCCGCGCCAGGCTCGACCAACTGCTGGGCCTGACGGCCTGACGAGTCGTGGCGGTGTCGGCGAGCACTGTTCTCGCCGCAGCAGCGTCGCGGCCCGATAGCCCGCGGCAAGAGGACCTCAGAGGCCATCTGTCTGCAGATTGACGATATTGCGGAGGCAGCGCAACATTGTCGCGCCATCTGGATTGGAAGAGAGGTCGCCCCGGAGCTCGTCAAGATCGCGCGGACGTTCCCGGCGCTTGTTCTCGTCGGGCCCCGCCAAGTCGGCAAAACCTCGCTGCTGGAGCGGACGTTTCCGAACTACCGCTACGTCTCGCTCGACCTGGCGTCCAACGCCGAGAGCGCGGAATCCCGCCCGGCTGACTTTCTTGCCGCCAACCCTCCTCCCCTGATCGTCGACGAGGTGCAGTACGCTCCCGCAGTCTTCCGTCACCTGAAGGCGGTCATCGACAGAAGGCGTCGGTACGGGCAGTTCCTGCTCACTGGCTCGCAGAACTTTATGCTCATGCAGGCCGTGTCGGACAGCCTTGCCGGGCGGGCGGCGGTGGTACCGCTGCTCGGGCTGTCGGCCGCCGAGTGGGCGTCCGCAGGTCTCGGCGCGGTGGGCTGGCCCGAGTTCCTCTGGCGAGGAAGCTACCCGGCACTGTGGGCGGAGCCTGACCTTTCCCGTGATCGCTGGTATCAGGGATACCTGGCCACCTACCTCGAGCGCGACGTGCGCAATCTCCTGCGCGTCGAGAGCCTGCGCGACTTCGAGCGGTTCCTGCGCGCGTGCGCGACGCGCATTGCATCAGCGCTCAACATGTCGGACCTCGCGCGCGACGTCGGGATCTCGCCGACCACGGCGCGGCAGTGGATCGGCGTGCTGCACGCCTGCAACCAAGTGGTCCTCCTCGAGCCGTACCACCGGTCCCTCGGCAAGCGGCTGGCGAAATCCCCCAAGCTGTACTTCTCCGACACCGGTCTCGCCGCATTCCTGCTCGGGCTCCCCTCGGCGGAAGAGGCGTGGCATGGGAGGCTTGCCCGGGCGCTCTGGGAGAACCACGTCGTCGGCCAGTGGTTGCGCTGGCGCGACTGGCGCCAGCCTTCCGCGGCGCTGTGGTACTGGCGCGATCAAGCGGGCCGCGAGGTCGACCTCCTCATCGAGCTGGGTGGTCGCCTTCACCCGGTCGAGTGCAAGCTCACCCAGCGTCCCGACGCCCGCGACGCCGCCTCCCTCCGCACCCTGCGCGCGTTCTACGCCGACGACGAGGTCGGCCGGGGCTTCATCGCCTGTCCGATCGCCAACGCCTTCGAGGTCGAGGACCACGTCACCGCCGTCAGCGGCTGGCAGACCTGGGAGCTGTAGGTAGGTTGGAGGTCAGATGAGCGCCCGCGCCCGGGCGTCTCATGCCTCCGGCCGCTTGAGCTCCGCGTGCGCAACCAGCATCGCCGCGGCGAGGATGAGCGCGCCGCCGGCGAGGCTGAGCGGCGCTAGGCGCTCGCCCAGCACCAGCGCGGCAAGCCCCACCGACACCACCGGCTCGAACGTCGAGAGCAGCGACGCGTTGGTAGGCCCGACGCGCTCGAGTCCGGCGAAGAACGTGACGGTGGCGACGACGGTCACCACCGCCACTGCGGAGATCGCCACGAAGCCGCCGACCGAGGCCGGCCAGCGTGGCCCGCGGGCCGCCACTAGCGCGCCGTACACGACGCCCGCGGAGGCCATGATCACGGCCGAGGCCGGGAGCGGGGAGACTACCCGCATCAGCCCGGTCCCGGCGATGATGTACACCGAGTAGATCACGGCCGCGCCAATCGCGAACGCGGCGCCGGCGACCGTGCCGCCGCCGCCGAAACCGACCGTCATCGCAGCGCCGGCAAGCGCCATCGCGAGCGCGGCGAGCGTCCGCGCCGGCAACCGCTCCTTGAGCACCACGGCCGACATCGCAGCTACCAGCGCCGGGTACAAGTAGAGCAGCAGCGCCACGAGGCCGGCCGACGCGAGCGTCAGAGCGGTGAAGTAGCACATCGCCTGGCCGACGTACCCGACCGCGCCCATCGCGACCAGGCTGAGCAGCGCCTTCCCGCGCGGTGGCGGAATGCGGCGGGTCGCCATCACTGCGGCGAGCAACGCCGTCGCCATCGTGAAGCGCACGAAGAGCAAGGTGATCGTGTCGACGCCCGAGGCGTAGGCAAATCGCGCGAAGATCGGCATCGCGCCGAACGACGCGGCCGAGATCAGGATCAGCACGAAGCCGAACGACCGCCGCACGCCGCGCAGTATTCCACGGCGGCGGCGTTGAGCGGCAGCGTCCGGATCACTCCTCGTTCGGGGTGCTGCGCCGCGACCGCCCAGCCGCGGCCCGGCGCGCGGTTACGAGGCGGCCGGGGAGATCAGCCGCGGGCGAGGCGGGCGGCCGACGGTGAAGCGGATCTCGGCGGCGCCGCCGGGGAGGCCGTCACCGCTCGGCAGGGCGTTACCGGCGACCTCGCCGTCGAGAGCGACGCCGGTGGAGCTGGTCAGCGCCGCGCTGATGGTCAGCGTGTAGCTGTCGGGCGCGAGCGGCGCGGCCGGCGTCAGGCGCGCCGTGAAAGCCGCCGCTTCGTACGCGAGCGTCACGGCGACGGGGCCGGTACGGGCGCCGGCGAGTGAGAAGCGGTCGGCCTGCGCTACGACGTCCTCGTGGAAGATGACCACAACCTCGCCGACGGCGTACGGCGCCGCCAGCGAGCCCGGTGCGGGCGTGACGGCGACGACCTTGGGTGGCCCCTCGACGAATGTCGTCGTCTGCACGCTGGTGCGCAGGATCCAGTGGTCGGGATCGAGCGTGACCTGCGCCGGAGTGTCGCTTACCGGAAACAGCAGGTAGTCGCTCTTGGCGTCGTTCCATGCGGTCAGCCGCTCGGTGGCGCCGCCGGCGGTGGCTACGGTCACGTCGATCGGCATTGCGAACGTCGGGTACGTGGAGAGCTGCGTCTGTCGCACGTTGAGCTCGAGCCAGCGGCGGCCCGCGGCGTTGACCGGCCGCCACGCGTAACGGTAGGCGGGCGCACCCGGCTGATAGACCCACTCCTGGAAGAACCAGGTGAGATCGCGGCCGGACACCTGCTCGGCGACGCGCTCGAAGTCGGCGGTGGTGGCGGTCGCGAAGGCGAACTCGGCGCGGTACGCGGCCAGCGTCGCGAAGAAGGCGTCGTCGCCGATCACGTGGCGGAGCATGTGCAGCACCCAGCCGGCTTTGAGGTAGCTGTAGTCGCTCGAGAAGATGCGGGCCGGGCTGCTGTCGTCGTAGCAGTAGACGGTGCCGGCGACCTGGCCCGGCTGCAACTGCTCCATCGTCTGGCGCAGATCGGCGGCGCCGCTCGATCCGGGGCGGTTCTCGTACCACAGCGCCTCGGCGTAGGTGGCGAACCCCTCGTTGAGCCAGATGTCGTGCCAGGTGGCGCAGGTGACGAGGTCGCCCCACCACTGGTGGGCGAGCTCGTGGGCGGTCAGGTACTCGAGGAAGCTGCCTTGCCCGGTGATCGTCTGGTGCTCCATGCCGCCGGCCACCGGCCACTGGTAGATGCCGTACTTCTCGGCCGCGAACGGGTACGGGCCGAACAGCCGGTTGAACGCTTCGATCATCGGCACCGCCTCGAGCCACACCGCCCGGTTCGCCGGCGTGTCGGCCTCGGGGTAGAGGAAGAGGTCGACGGGCATGACGGCGCCGTCGACGGAGACCGAGCGGTGCACCTGCGTGTAGTTGGTCGCGGCGAAGCAGATCAGGTACGGCGCGGTGTCGTAGGCGGTGGCCCAGTGGTAGCGGCTCCGCCCGCCGTTGGCCGGCGCGACGGCGACGAGGCGACCGTTGGACACGACCGTCATGCCGGCCGGCACCGTGAAGTAGAGGTCGGCCGTGGCCTTGTCGGTGTTGTCGTCCTTGGCGGGCCACCACGTGTAGGCGAACCAGGGCTCAGACTGCGTGTAGGCGATTGGCTGCCCGGCGTGGGACGCGAAGACCATGCTGCCGTAGGCCGACGTCGGGAACCCGTCGTAGGGGACGACCAGCACGAACGTCTCGCCAGCCGTGCGCGGCCGGTCGAAGGCGACCTCGACGGTCTCGCTGTCGAGGCGCTGCCAGCCGGCGCTCAGCCCGTCCACCGTGACGGCGCCAAGGGTGAAGAGGCTGTCGAGGCGGAAGCGGAAGGTGGCGACCGCGGCGACGCAGCGAACGGTGATCTCGTTGCTGCCGGTCAGGCGTCGCGCGGTCGGGTCGATCTGCAGGTCGAGGCGGTAGTGCAGTACGTCGGTGGCGGCCGCGAGCGGGTCGGCGTCAGGCGCCAGCTCACGGACCTGGCCCGCCGCCGAGGCCGGTACCGCGGCCGCGGCGGCGCGCGCCTTGAGCGCGCTCTCGACGTGAGCCGCGGGCGGGCCGGCCGTCGGCACCGGCGGCGCCGGCGCCGCGGCGGCGGCGACGGCGAGCAGGACGGGAAGCAGGGCGAGCGCCATCGAGGTCCCCGGGATCACTATAGCAACGAGGCTCCTCGGTGGCACCGTCGACTGAATGGCCGTTCAGTTTTTCTGCTAGCATCGGTGCTGGGTCTCGCCGTCCCGATCTCAGGGTGCCGGGTGCCGGCGCCCGCGCCACGGTCGTAGCGGCGGCGCCCGGAGGAGGGTCCCGCGATGGCGTTCACCCATCTCGCCCACGTCTACCTCGATCGCATGGCCAGGTATGGTGCGAAGACGGCCCTCCGCTACCGCGCCGCCGGCGAGTGGCACGACATCTCGTGGACCGAGCTCGGCGAGCGGGTGCAGGCGACCGCGCGGGCGCTGGTCGAGCTCGGGGTGGCCGAGGGCGAGCGGGTCGGCATCTACTCGGGCAACCGCCCGGAGTGGACGATCGTCGACCTGGCGGCGCAACGGCTGCGCGCGGTGCCGGTGCCGATCTACCCCACCAACACCGCGAAGCAGGCCGAGTACATCATCAAGGACGCCGAGATCGGCGTGATCTTCGCCGGCGCCCGCGAGCAGCTCGACCGCGTACGGACGATCGCGCCGTCGTGCCCGACGTTACGCCAGGTGGTCGTGTTCGACGCCGGCGCGGCGACGGAGGCGGGGGCGATGCCGTTCGCCGAGCTGCTGACGCTCGGCCGCGGCGCCGACCACGACGCCGAGATCGAGCGCCGGCTAGCGCGGGCGACCGGCGACGATCTGCTGACGCTGATCTACACCTCCGGCACCACCGGTGAGCCGAAGGGGGTGATGCTCACCCACAGCAACTTGATCGCCACCGCTCCGCTCCACGACCAGCGCCTGCTCGACCCCAACGACAACGACGTGTCGCTGTGCTTCCTGCCGCTCTCGCACGTGTTCGAACGGACGTGGACGTTCTACGCGCTCTACGTCGGCATGACCAACTGCTACTGCGACGACCCCACCAAGGTCGTCGAATACCTGCAGCAGGCCAAGCCGACGATCATGTGCGCGGTGCCGCGGTTCTACGAGAAGATCTACGCGACCGTGCTCAGCCGCCTGGCGAGCGCGCCGCCGCTGCGCCAGAAGCTGTTTCACTGGGCGATCAGAGTCGGCGCCGCCTACGGCAACTTGTACAAGGACCGCAAGCCGATCCCGGCGACTCTGCGGCTGCGGCACGCGATCGCCGACAAGCTGGTGCTGCACAAGCTGCGCGACATCGTCGGCGGCCGCATCAAGTTCTTCCCGTGTGCCGGCGCGCCGCTGTCCCAGGAGATCGAGGAGTTCTTCTACGCAGCCGGGATCACCATCTGCTACGGGTACGGGCTGACCGAGACCACCGCCACCGTGACCTGCCACGAGCCGTACAACTTCCGCTTCGGCACGGTAGGCAAGCCGCTGCCCCAGGTTGAGGTACGGATCGGCGCCGACTCCGAGATCCAGGTGCGCGGGCCGATCGTCATGAAGGGCTACTACAAGAAGCCGGAGGCGACGGCCGAGGTGTTCACCCCCGACGGCTGGTTCCGGACCGGCGACGCCGGCGTGCTCGAGGACGGCGTCTACCTGCGGATCACCGAGCGCCTCAAGGACCTGATCAAGACGGCCGGCGGCAAGTACATCGCTCCGCAGTTCATCGAGTCGACGGTCGGCGCCGACCTCTACGTGGAGCAGATCGCCGTGATCGGCGATCGCAGGCCGTATGTCTCGGCGCTGATCGTGCCGTCGTTCCTCAACCTCGAGCCGTGGGCAAAGGAGCAGGGAATCGAGTTCACCGGCCGCGAGGACCTGATCCGCGACGCCCGCGTCCTCGCGCTGTTCCGGGATCGCATCGACGCGCAGTCGCACGACCTCGCCCGCTTCGAGCAGGTCAAGAAGTTCACCCTGCTGCCACTGGAGCTCACCGTCGAGGGCGGCGAGATCACGCCGACGATGAAGGTCAAGCGCCGCGCGGTCGAGTCGAAGTACGCGGCGCAGATCGAGGCGATGTACAGGGAGTAGGACGTAACACGTGTGCCGTGGACCGTGGGCCGTGGGCCGCTCCGCGCTCCCGACCGCGCTGTCATCCTGAGGATGGCGCCGCCCGACGAAGGATGCCGGCGCCACTGGAGCGCCCCGCGGCGCGCGCGGGGCGGCGTCGGGTAGCATGACGTCGTGCGCACGGCGGATTTCGACTACCCGCTCCCCGAGGCGGCGATCGCCCAGCAGGCGCGCCCACGGGGCACGTCGCGCCTGCTCGTCCTCGACCGAGGGTCGGACGGGACTCGGCTGACCAGCATCCGCGCCCTGCCGGGCCTGCTGCGGGCCGGCGACGTGCTGCTCCTCAACGACGTGCGGGTGATTCCGGCGCGGCTGCGCGTGCAGCGGCACGGCGGCGGCGCCGGCGAGCTGCTGTTGGTACGGCCGCTCGGCGGCGCATCGTGGGAGGTGATGGCGAGGCCGGCGAAACGGCTGCGTCCGGGCGTCGCGCTGGCGCTCGCACGGGGAACGGCGGTGCCGCAGGAGGCGCTTGGCAACGGGCGCTGGCGGGTGGACTTCGCCCCACCGCTCGACCGGGAGGTGCTCGCCGCTGTCGGCGAGGTGCCGCTGCCGCCGTACATCCGCCGCGAGAGCGGCGCTACCGAGGCCGACCGGGCGCGCTACCAGACGGTCTACGCCCGCGATGGCCGCGCGGTCGCCGCGCCGACCGCCGGGCTGCACTTCACGCCGGAGCTGCTTGCGGCTTTCGCCGACCGCGGGACCGAGATCGCCCGGCTGACGCTCCACGTCGGCCCCGGCACGTTTCGCCCCGTGCAGGTGGACGACCCGCGCGAGCACCGCCTCGACGCCGAGGATTACGAAGTCCCCGAGGCGACGGCGCACGCCCTCAACGGCGCGCTGGCGTCCGGCCGCCGCATCGTCTGCGTCGGGACCACGTCGTGCCGCTCGCTCGAGCATGCGCTCGCCGCCGGGCGCGGCCGGGTACGGTCCGGCAAAGCGAGCGCCGACCTGCTGATCGTGCCCGGCTATCGCTTCCGCGGCACGGGCGCGCTGCTGACCAACTTCCACCTGCCGAAATCGTCGCTGGTGATGCTGGTCTCGGCGCTCGCCGGACGCGAGCGCGTGTTGGCCGCCTACGCGCAGGCGATCGCGGCCGGCTTCCGTTTCTACTCCTACGGCGACGCGATGCTGGTCCTCTGACGCGAGCGGGGGCCGGGATGTCCGGCCCCCGGGACGCACCGCCCGACGGCGGGCTACTGCTGTGGGATGGTGGTGGGGTCGTTGGTAACGGCGTCGACGACGGAGGCGAAGAACCACGCCTTGCCGCCGGCGGTGGTGACCTCGACGACGGCGTAGGCGGGTTCCTGGTTGCCGGCGCCGGCCTTGGTGAAGACGTCGTCGTCCTGGATGTACTTGTCGGCGGCGGCGGTCAGGGTACGGGTCGAGCCGACCTGGACACCGGAGGCGTTATAGAGCTTGATCGTGCCGGTGCAGGGGGCGGTCCCGAGGTTCTCGAAGCCGGCGTTGGTGCGGAAGCCGGTGTTCTTCTTCAGCAGCGGCAGCACCGCGATCTGGCCGTTGGTGATCGACGCTGAGGCGACCAGGGCGGGGTAGTACTGGCCGAAGGTGCCGGAGGCGGCCTGGTTGTAGGTGCGGGAGAGGGCAAAGAGGTTGACGTTGGAGGTGATCTTGACCGTGCCCTTGGTATTGGCGGAGTCGGCGAAGCCGAACAGGGAGACCAGCACGTCGGCCCATTCGACGGTGTTGTTGTTGGGCAGGGTGTAGGACTTGGTGACGGTGGATCCGGTCGAGTAGGGAGTGAACGCCAGCGTCAGGGTGGCGACGGCGCCGGAGCGGTTGACGACGGCGATGTTGGAGCGCCACTTGGAGCTTCCCGCTCCGGGGGCGTGGGCGATCGAGGGGATCCAGAACGGTCCCGCCGCATTGAGCTGCTGGGGCACGGTGGTGGGGTCGTTTGTGACGGCGTCGACGACAGAGGCGAAGAACCAGGCCTTGCAGCCGGCGGTGGTGGCCTGGACGCGGGCGTAGGCGACGTCCTGGTTACCGGCGCCGGCCTTGGTGAAGACGTCGTCGTCCTGGATGTACTTGTCGGCGGCGGCGGTGAGGGTGCGGGTGGAGCCTACCTGGGCGCCGGTGGCGTTGAACAGCTTGACCTCTCCGGAGCAACTGGCGTTGGTGAGGTTCTGGAAGCCGATGTTGGTGCGGAAGGCGGTGTTCTTCTTGAGCAGTGGCAGCACCGCGGCCTGGGAGCCGGAGATCCCCTGGGCGGCGGCGAGGGCGGGGTAGTACTGGCCGAAGGTGCCGGAAGCGGCCTGGTTGTAGGTGCGGGAGATGGCGTAGATCGGCACGTTGGAGGTGACCTTGACGGTGCCCTTGGTGTTGGCGCCATCGGCGAAGGCGAACAGGGAGACGAGGACGTCGGCCCACTCGACAGTGGCGCCGTTGGCGAGGGTATAGGGCTTGGTGACCGTGGAGCCGGACGAGTAGGGGACGAACACCAGGGTGAGGTTGGCGGTAGAGCCGGAGCGGTTGACGGCGGCGATGTTGGAGCGCCACTTGGAGCCGCCGGCGCCCGGGGCGTGCGCGATCGAGGGGACCCACCACACGCTCTGGGCGACGCCGCCGGTGATCGTGATGGAGCCGCTCTTGCTGCAGCTCTGCCCGTTCTGCGTCACGGTGAGCGTCCAGTTGAACGTGCCCGCCGCGGCGTAGGTGTGCGAGGGGCTCTGCGTCGACGAGGTCTGGCTGTCCCCGAACGTCCAGGAGTACGTGGGCGAGCCCGAGCAGCTCACCGACTCGACGCTGCCCTGGAACGAGACGGGCTGCCCGGCGGTGCCCGTGGTCGGGACGTTCGAATAACAGTAGAGCGTGCACTGGCCGCTGACGGTGATCGTCAGGTGGGTGTCGGTCGCCGTGTGGGCGGCGGAGTCCGTGACCGTCAGCGTCACCGTGTAGCTGCCGGGGTCGGTGTAGCTGTGGCTGGGGTTCTGCTGCGCGCTGTGCGCGCTGCCGTCGCCGAAGTCCCAGTCGTAGGTGTAGGGAGCGGTGCCGTTCGCCGCGGACCCGGTGAAGGCGACACTCAGCGGCGCGGCGCCAGAGGTCCTGTCCGCGGCCGCGGTCGCCGAGAGCGCCGGCGCCGCCGTGCACACGTTGGTGACCGTGGAGGTGCTGTTGGCCACGGTGAGGATCCCCGGTGAGGTCGTGTACGCCGCCGGCGAGGTGGTGGGGGCGAGCGCCGTGACGGTCGCCGTGGAGTCGGCCGTCGGGATGGCCCAGGTCGCTGCCGTCAGCGTCACCGTCTGCACCAGCGGGCAGCCGGCGAGCTGGCCGAGCGAGTCCAGCCTCGCCGCCAGCGCGTCGCTACCGCCGGCGCCGAACGACGGGGTCGAACCGCTGAGCAGCAGCTCCGCGTCGGCGAGAGCGGCCGCGGAAACCGCACTCGAGGTGGTCAGGGTGCCGAGACGGAACGCGAACCCGAAAGGCTCGTCTTCAGCGCCGCCGTAGGCGCGGGCCCACTGCACCGCGCCGTTGCTGTCGGTCTTGGCGACGAGGATGTCCTTCTTGCGCCCGTTGGAGTCGGTGCTGCCCTGGAGCAGGAACCCGCCGGCACTGTCGGGAGCGGCGTAGATGGACTCCTCGCCCGACGCGTCGTACGTCTTCGCGAGCGTGACGCCGAGCGAGTTGTTCAGCTTGACGAGGTACCCGTCCGCGGCGCCGCCGGCCGACCTCGTCTGGCCGCTCATCACGTAGCTGGTGCTACTCGCCGAGTAGATCGAGGCGGACTCGTCGCCGGCGCCGCCGAACGTCTTCTGCAGGACGATGTTGCCGTTGGTGTCGAGCTTGAGGAGCCAGGTGTCGAACGTCGAGCCCACCCCTGAGCCGAACGACTTGGTCACGCCGCTCACCAGATAACCGCCGTCGTTGGCCGGCATGATCGAGTAGAACCGGTCGTCGTCCGCGCCGCCGATGGTCTTACCCCAAAGGACGTTGGCGTTCGAGTCGAGAAGGACGATCATCCCGTCGTTGGTGGTCGGGTCGAACCCCGCCGATCTCGTGCCGATGAGCACGATCTTGCCGTCCGGGAGGACGATCACGGACCCGGACAGCGAGCTGCCGGCCTGGAGCTGCTTCTGCCAGACGATGGTGCCCGCGGAGTCGAGGCGGATGAGATCGAACGTGATCACGAACCCCGTCTGGGTGATGACGGCGGTGTTTCCAACGGCGAGGAAGCCGCCGTCGGAGGTGCGGCTCGCGGTGTACGGCAGGCCGCCGGCGCTCTGGACCATGGTCTGCGAGAGAATGGTGAAGTTGGCGTCCATCTTGCCGATGTGGAAGCCGACGGGCTGGCTGCTCGGGTCGTACGACTGCACGTTGAACAGGTAGCCGCCGTCCGACAGCGCGGTGACGGAGCCGAAGTCGTTGTTGTCGGCGCCGGAGGTCATGTACTTCTCGAGTACCTTGTTCCCGGCCGCATCCAGTTTGAAGATCCAGGTCTTGTACTTCCCACTCACGAGCGACGCGCTCGTCCCGGAGAACACGAACCCGGAGTCGGCAGTCTCGCGGATCGGGAAGGCCGATTCTTCGCCTGCCCCCCCGATCGCCCGGCCGAACGGCGCGCCGGCGAGGAGTCTGTCGACTGCCGCGATCGCCGGCGCCGGGAACGGCGCGTCCAGTCTGGGTGGTGCGGTGAACCCCGCGGGCAGGCCGGACACAGCCTTGGGAAAGGCTGCGGGGACCAACCGTTCGGGACGTGCACTGCGTTGCTGCCTGGGCGCTTCTGCGGCAGCCAGGCTCGCCAGAACCGGGATCACGATGGACAACGCTAGCCGCTCCGCACGTTTTCGCCTCATGTCGTAAGTTCCTTGTCACCCCACAACGCGCATCTCCATCCCGAAGATTCCCGCTTCGGGACTCCGTGGTCCGGCCTGAGGCGCTGTGAAGCCGCCTTCTCCCTTCGGCAGGCATGGCAGGGGACCGGGCCGGACGGTCCGGTCCCCTGAAGCTCACTGCTGCTGTGGGATGGTGGTGGGGTCGTTGGTAACGGCGTCGACGACGGAGGCGAAGAACCACGCCTTGCCGCCGGCGGTGGTGACCTCGACGACGGCGTAGGCGGGTTCCTGGTTGCCGGCGCCGGCCTTGGTGAAGACGTCGTCGTCCTGGATGTACTTGTCGGCGGCGGCGGTCAGGGTACGGGTCGAGCCGACCTGGACACCGGAGGCGTTATAGAGCTTGATCGTGCCGGTGCAGGGGGCGGTCCCGAGGTTCTCGAAGCCGGCGTTGGTGCGGAAGCCGGTGTTCTTCTTCAACAGCGGCAGCACCGCGATCTGGCCGTTGGTGATCGACGCTGAGGCGACCAGGGCGGGGTAGTACTGGCCGAAGGTGCCGGAGGCGGCCTGGTTGTAGGTGCGGGAGAGGGCAAAGAGGTTGACGTTGGAGGTGATCTTGACCGTGCCCTTGGTATTGGCGGAGTCGGCGAAGCCGAACAGGGAGACCAGCACGTCGGCCCATTCGACGGTGTTGTTGTTGGGCAGGGTGTAGGACTTGGTGACGGTGGATCCGGTCGAGTAGGGAGTGAACGCCAGCGTCAGGGTGGCGACGGCGCCGGAGCGGTTGACGACGGCGATGTTGGAGCGCCACTTGGAGCTTCCCGCTCCGGGGGCGTGGGCGATCGAGGGGATCCAGAACGGTCCCGCCGCATTGAGCTGCTGGGGCACGGTGGTGGGGTCGTTTGTGACGGCGTCGACGACAGAGGCGAAGAACCAGGCCTTGCAGCCGGCGGTGGTGGCCTGGACGCGGGCGTAGGCGACGTCCTGGTTACCGGCGCCGGCCTTGGTGAAGACGTCGTCGTCCTGGATGTACTTGTCGGCGGCGGCGGTGAGGGTGCGGGTGGAGCCTACCTGGGCGCCGGTGGCGTTGAACAGCTTGACCTCTCCGGAGCAACTGGCGTTGGTGAGGTTCTGGAAGCCGATGTTGGTGCGGAAGGCGGTGTTCTTCTTGAGCAGTGGCAGCACCGCGGCCTGGGAGCCGGAGATCCCCTGGGCGGCGGCGAGGGCGGGGTAGTACTGGCCGAAGGTGCCGGAAGCGGCCTGGTTGTAGGTGCGGGAGATGGCGTAGATCGGCACGTTGGAGGTGACCTTGACGGTGCCCTTGGTGTTGGCGCCATCGGCGAAGGCGAACAGGGAGACGAGGACGTCGGCCCACTCGACAGTGGCGCCGTTGGCGAGGGTATAGGGCTTGGTGACCGTGGAGCCGGACGAGTAGGGGACGAACACCAGGGTGAGGTTGGCGGTAGAGCCGGAGCGGTTGACGGCGGCGATGTTGGAGCGCCACTTGGAGCCGCCGGCGCCCGGGGCGTGCGCGATCGAGGGGATCCATAGCGTCGTCCCTGCGACCACCCCGGTGATCGTGATCGTGCCGTTCTTGGAGCAGGTGCCGGTGCCGGCGGTGACGGTGAGCGACCAGTTGTAGGAGCCGGCCGCGGCGTAAGTGTGCGAGGGGTTCTGCGTGGTCGAGGTGCCGCCGTCGCCGAACGTCCAGGCGTAGGTCGCGCTGCCGGCGCAGTTGGACGGGGTGGCGGTCGACGCGAAGGCTACGGCCACGCCGGCCGTGCCGCTCGTCGGGACGGTGGCCGTGCAGGTCACCGTGCACGTCTGGGCGGCCGAGATCGTGATGGTGCCGCTCTTGGAGCAGGTGCCGGTACCCGCGGTGACGGTGAGCGACCAGTTGTAGGAGCCGGCGGCGGCGTAAGTGTGCGAGGGGTTCTGCGCGGTCGACGTGCCGCCGTCGCCGAACGTCCAGGCGTAGGTCGCGCTGCCGGCGCAGTTGGATGGGCTCGCGGTCGAGGCGAAGGCTACGGCCGCGCCGGCCGTGCCGGTCGCCGGGACCGTCGCGGTGCATCCCACGGTGCAGGTACCGCCGCTGACGGTGATCGTCAGGTGGTTGTCGATGGCCGTCTTGGCGGCCGCGTCGGTGACCGTCAGCGTCACCGTGTAGCTGCCGGGGTCGGTGTAGCTGTGGCTGGGGTTCTGCTGCGTGCTGTGCGCGCTGCCGTCGTCGAAGTCCCAGTCGTAGGTGTAGGGAGCCGTGCCGTTCGCCGCGGACCCGGTGAAGGCGACACTCAGCGGCGCGGCGCCAGAGGTCTTGTTCGCGGTCGCCGTCGCCGTCAGCACCGGCGCCACGTTGCAGATGGCGCCGGTCGTCGACGATCCGTTGGCCACCGTCAGGGTTCCGTCGACCAGCGACCAGGCTGGGGTCGTGGTGGCCGGCACGCTGCTGGTCACGGTGGCGGTCGTGGGTCCGGACAGAGGCGTCCACGGTGTCGAGACGATCGTCAGGTTCTGCACGAACGAGCAGCCCGGGAGCTGCCCGGTGGGGTCGAGCTTGCCGAAGAGCACGTCGCTGCCGCCGGCGCCGAACGACTTGGTAGTCCCGGTGAGGATGAGGTTGGCGTCGGCGAGCGATGTCGCCGACACCGCGCCCGAGAAGAAGATGGTCGAGCCTTCGCGGAAGGCGAACCCCGAGTCGTCGTCCGGGCCGCCGATGCGGCGGCCCCAGATCGGCGTGCCGTTGCTGTCGGCCTTGCCGACGACGATGTCATTCGTCCCGTTTCCGGATTGCAGGAGGCCCTCGAGCAGGAAAGTGCCGGCGCCGTCGTCGAAGCCGGAGAGAATTGCCTGCTGGTCCGGCACGGTGAAAATCCTCGCCCAGGTGACGTTGTAGCTGGCGTCGAGCCTGGCAAGGAAGCCGCCTCCGTTCGGGACGGCGGCGGTGGTGGTGAAGCCTCCGAGGTAGAGGGTGCTGCCGATCAACTGGGGAAAAGCAGTGTCCGTGCCCGTGTCGCCGATCGTCTTCTGCGAGACGATGTTGCCGGAGCCGTCGATCTTGACCAGCCAGATATCGCCGTTGCTGCCGCCGGCGCCCCATGATGAGGTCGTGCCGTACAGGAGCCAGCCGCCGGTGACGGGCATGGCGCCGTAAAGGAAGTCGGTCCCACTGCCCGCGTAGGTCTTCTGCCAGAGCGGGGTGCCGTTCGTATCGAGCAGCAGAACGGTGCCATCGAAATTGCCCGGGTCGGCCTCCGTGGTGGTCGCTCCGAGGAAGAGCAGCTTGCCGTCACTCTGCAGGAATGGGATTCCGATCTCGGTGAGGCTCCCCTGAACCCGCTGCTGCCACAGGATCGAGCCTGCCGAACTGACGCGGATCCGGTCCTCCACGACCTCGACTCCCGACTCCGTGATGCTGATGGTGGTTCCCGTGGCTAGGAAGCTGCCGTCAGCAAAGATATCTATGGCGTTCGGAAGCTGCCCGCTGCCGCTGAACCGCTTCTGCCAGAGGATCACAGCGTTGGCGTCGAGCTTGCCGATGGTTGGCACCTGGGTCACGCCGTCGGACGAGACCGCCCAGAAGGCGTAGCCGCCGTCGGCGAGCGGCACGATGCCGCCGGAGTCGCTCTGGGTCGGGCCCGAGCCGATGATCTTCTCCCACTGCTTGACGCCCGCGGCGTCGGTCTTGAACAGCCACAGCTTCTCCTTGTCGGGGACGGCGGAGACGTTGCTGCCGGCGAAGACGAACCCCGAGTCACCCGTCACCCTGACCAGCCCCGCAGTGTCGTCGCTGGCGCCGCCGATGCTCTCCGCAAAGAGGCCCCCGGCGCTGGTCGCGCCGACCGGGCCGTCGATGAGGACGTGGGCCGCCGGGGCCCCGGGGAGATGCGGCCGTGGCCGCTGCAACTGCCGCGGCGACGCGGCGAGCCCGCCGGTGGCGGTGAAGAGCACTACGACTGCAAAGGCGATCGAGAAACGACTCGGTGTTCTGCTCATCAGTTGGAACCTCCGCTTTGCCGATATCGCAAGAAACCACTCTACATCTGTTCAGACTCGCACCTGATCGTTACAGCCACTGAGCCCGGTGGACAGTGACACCCCTCACAACCGAGCGCGGCCGCGCCGTGTTCCCCGACCGGCGGTCGGTCGCACCCGGGCGGCTTCCGCCTGTGCTAGTCTCGCCGGCCCACAGGGAGCGCGGATGAGCCGGTTCTTCGAGCTCGCGGCGCCGTTCCCGCTGGCCGGGGACCAGGCGCAGGCCGTCGAGAAGCTCGTCAAGAGCTTCGAGGCGGGGGTCTACGCGCAAACGCTGCTCGGCGTCACCGGCTCGGGGAAGACGTTCACGGTCGCCAAGACGATCGCGGCGCTCAACCGGCCGACGCTGCTGCTCTCGCACAACAAGACGCTGGCGGCGCAGCTCTACCAGGAGCTCAAGGGATTCTTCCCGAGCAACGCGGTCGAGTACTTCGTCTCCTACTACGACTACTACCAGCCCGAGGCGTACGTCCCCTCGTCGGACACCTTCATCGAGAAGGAGACGTCGATCAACGAGGAGATCGACCGGTTGCGCCTCGCCGCCACCCGGGCGCTGTTCGAGCGGCGCGACGTCATCATCGTCGCGTCGGTGTCGTGCATCTACGGCCTCGGCGACCCCAACGCGTACTACGGGATGCTACTGCTGCTCGAGCCCGGGTCGACGCCGGGGATGGACGCGGTGCTCCGCCAGTTGGTCGCGATGCAGTACGAGCGCACTCAGCTCGACCTGGTGCCTGGGGCGTTCCGGGTGCGCGGCGACGTTCTCGAGATCTACCCGCCGTACGAGGACCACGCGGTGCGCGTCGAGTTCTGGGACCGCGCCGTCGAGCGCATTCGCCGCATCGACCCGTTGCGCGGTACCGTCCTCGAGGACGTCGACGAGCGGCTGCCGGTCTACCCGGCCTCGCACTACGTGGTCACCCGCAAGATCCTCGACGTGGCGCTCGGCGACATCCGCGCCGAGCTCGACGCGCGGCTTGCGGAGCTCAAGGCGGCCAACAAGCTGCTCGAGGCGCAGCGCCTGGCCCAGCGCACGCTGTTCGACCTCGACATGCTGCAGGAGCTCGGCTACTGCCCCGGTATCGAGAACTACTCGCGCCACCTGACCCGGCGCAAGGCCGGCGAGCCGCCGCCGACGTTGCTCGACTACTTCCCCAAGGACTGGCTGCTGGTGGTCGACGAGTCGCACGCCAGCGTGCCGCAGGTGCGCGGCATGTACCACGGCGACCGCTCGCGCAAGGAAACGCTGGTCGAGTTCGGCTTCCGGCTGCCGTCGGCGCTCGACAACCGCCCGCTCACCTTCGAGGAGTTCCAGGGCCGCCTCAACCAGGTGCTGTTCGTCTCGGCGACGCCGGCGCCGTACGAGCTGGAGGTATCGGGCGGGGACGTGGTCGAGCAGCTCATCCGCCCGACCGGGCTGCTCGACCCGGTGATCGAGCTGCGGCCGGCGCAGGGGCAGGTGGACGACCTGCTGGCGCGGCTGCGCGAGCGGGTGGCCGTCGGCGAGCGGGTGCTGGTCACGGTGATGACGAAGCGGATGGCCGAGGACCTCACCCAGTACCTCGCCGAGCTCGGCATCCGGGTGCGCTACCTGCACAGCGAGGTCGAAGTGCTCGAGCGCACCCAGATCTTGGCGGACCTGCGGCGCGGCACCTTCGACGTGCTGGTCGGGATCAACCTGCTCCGCGAGGGGCTCGATCTGCCGGAGGTGTCGCTGGTGGCGATCCTCGACGCCGACAAGGAGGGCTACCTGCGCAGCACCACCTCGCTGGTCCAGACGATGGGTCGGGCGGCGCGCAACCTGCACGGCACGGTGATCCTCTACGCCGACCGGATGACCGACTCGATGCGGCGCGCGATCGACGAGACGCAGCGCCGGCGCGCGGTGCAGGAGGCGTACAACGTCGAGCACGGGATCGAGCCGCGCACGATCATCAAGGACATCGCCAACCCCTTGCTGCAGCTCTCCAACCTCGACTACCACGACGCGGCGTTCACACCGCCCCGGGTGGGGGAGATCGACGTCACCGACGAGGCGTCGCTCGCCAAGGCGATCGCCGACCTGGAGCGCGAGATGAAGACGGCCGCCAAGCGCCTGGAGTTCGAACAGGCGGCGCAATTGAGAGATCGCATCAAGGAGCTGCGCGCGCAGCAGATCTACAAGACGTAGGCGACGGCCGGCAGGCACGATCGACCCTGCAGGTGCGGAGGCACATGTAAACGCCACGAACCACCTTGCTCCCGGGCGCGCTATCGTTGCGCAGCGCTCGCCGCGCGCCGTCGCGCGGCCGCGGAGGTTCACAGGTGACGACGAACAAGCAGCCGAGCTCCAAGGGGTGCTTCCTGTGCGGGCGGGAGAACCCGGTCAGCCTCAAGGTGAGCTGGTACAACGAGCCCGAGGCGGGCCGCGTGCGCGCCAGCGTGACCGTTCCGGACACGCACTGTTCCTACCCCGGAGTCGTCCACGGCGGCATCGTCGCGGCGCTGCTCGACGAGACCGGCGGGCGGGCGGTGATGGTCGGCGGCGACTTCGATCGGCTGATGGTCGCCGTCAAGCTGGAGGTCGCGTTCCGTCGCGTCACGCCGACCGGCGTCCCGCTCGAGCTGGTCGGCTGGGTGGCCCACGAGCACGGCAGCAAGGCCGAGGTCGCAGCGGAGATCCGGCTGCCCGACGGCACCGTGTCGGCGCGCTCGACGGGCCTGCTGGTCAGGCCGCCGGCCGATGTCGCGGCGCGCTTCGAGGCCGAGCGCGACCACTGGAAGGTCTACGAAGACTGATCGCGTCCCGTGCGACTGCAAACCGGGGAGACGCGGTGGTCGCCGGGCCGATCGGTGCGGACCAGCTCTCTGGCTCGCCCGCTGATCGGTGAGAGGCTGAAAACGAGCTTGCCCATTGCGCTATTCTGTCATCTGAGGGTCAGGATGGGTTTCCGCAGGGTCGCGCCGGGTCGAGATCTGGGTCCGTCGGGAGTCGAGCCCGTTCACGGTGCGGTGTCGCTGCCGGTTTCCGAGGACGCTCGATGACCAAGCTGCGTCTTGCCAAGCTGCTCAGCCCGCTGCTCAGCGTCGCGCTGTTCGGAGTCGCTCTGCTGGTGCTCCACCACGAGCTCGCGGCCTATCGGCTGCGCGACGTCCTCGCCGGCCTCGGCGCGTTGCAGCGCGATCGGCTCGTCTTCGCCGTGCTGCTGACTGCGGCCAGCTACCTCGTCCTCACCGGCTACGACTTTCTCGCCGTGCTCTACGTCGAGCGCCGGCTGGCCTACCCGAAGGTGGCGCTCGCCTCGTTCGTCGGCTACTCGTTCACCTACACGGTCGGCCACACGCTGTTCACCGGGATCCCGATCCGCTTTCGCATGTACTCGGGGTGGGGATTCTCCGCGATCGAGGTGGCGCGCATCGTCGGCTTCTGCGTGCTGACGTTCTGGGTCGGGTTCCTGTCGACGGCCGGGCTGGTGTTCCTCGCCGAGCCGCTGCAGATCCCCACCTCACTCCACCTGCCGTTCGGTTCGGCGCACGTCCTCGGCGGCCTCGCCGTCCTCGCGGTCGGCGCTTACCTGACCGCCTCGTTCATCCAGCCGAGCCCGCTGCGGGTGTTCGGCTGGGAGATCCAGGTGCCGCGGCCGCCGCTCGCCCTCGGCCAGGTGGCGATCGGCTTCGTCGACTGGGTGCTCGCCGGCGCGGTGCTCTACTTGCTGCTCCCGGCCGGCGTCGCGATCTCGTTCCCGTTGTTCCTCGCGATGTTCCTGCTCGCCCAGATCGTCGGGCAGGCGAGCCAGGTTCCCGGCGGGCTCGGCGTCTTCGAGTCGGTCATGGTGGTGCTGCTGGGCGCGTGGGCGCCGCCCGCGACCGTCCTCGGCTC
Organism: uncultured Acidobacteriota bacterium; assembly: GCA_963725705.1. Lineage (GTDB taxonomy): Bacteria > Acidobacteriota > Thermoanaerobaculia > Thermoanaerobaculales > Thermoanaerobaculaceae > CAVRZJ01. Next base: position 713,607 of record CAVRZJ010000011.1, read on the forward strand.
GCTGGTGGCGTACCGGCTCATCTACTACTTCGCGCCGCTGGCGCTCGCCGCCATCCTGCTGGTCGGCAACGAGGTGGTGCAGCGGCGTGAGGCGATCCGGCGCGCCGGCGCGTTCGTCTCGGGTCTGTTCCCCGACGTGATTCCTCAGGTCCTCGCCATCACCACGTTCCTCGGCGGGGTCGTGCTGCTCGCCTCCGGCGCGACGCCCGCGGCGCCCGGACGTCTGGCGTGGATCAGGGACCTGGTGCCGCTGCCGCTGGTCGAGTTCTCGCACTTCCTGGCGAGCCTGGCGGGCGCGGCGCTGCTGCTGCTCGCGTGGGGGCTGCAGCGGCGCCTCGACGCCGCCTGGCTGTTGACCGCGTCGCTTCTCGGGGTGGGGATCGCCGGGTCGCTGCTCAAGGGGCTCGACTGGGAGGAGGCGCTGGTCCTCTCCGTGTTCCTGGCGGCCCTCCTGCCCGCACGCCGGCACTTCTACCGCCGGGCCTCGCTCACCCACGAGCCGTTCTCGCTCGGCTGGGGGGTCGCCGTTCTCCTCGTGCTCGTCGGCGCATTCTGGCTTGGCCTGTTCGCCTACAAGCACGTCGACTACTCGCACGAGATGTGGTGGCGGTTCGCGCTCGAGAGCGACGCGCCGCGCTTCCTGCGCGCGAGCGTTGGCGCCGTGGCGGTGACGCTGCTGTTCGCGATGGCGAAGCTGCTGCGCGCCGCGCCGGCGCGGCCCGAACCGCCGGTCGGCGAGCAATTGGCGACCGTGCGGACGCTCGTCGCCGCCGCCCGCGAGACCCACGCGAACCTCGCCCTCCTCGGCGACAAGCGCTTCCTGTTCTCGGACTCGGGCCTCGGGTTTCTGATGTACGACATCGAGGGACGCTCCTGGGTGTCGATGGGTGATCCGATCGGGCCCGAGGAGGACCGCGTCGAGCTGATCTGGACGCTGCGGGAGCTGTGCGATCGTCACGACGACTGGCCGGTCTTCTACCTGGTCCGGCCCGACGGCCTGCCGGCGTACCTCGACGTTGGCCTGACGTTGCTCAAGCTCGGTGAGGAGGCGCGGGTGCCGCTCGCGGCGCTCACCCTCTCGGGCGCCCGACCGGAAGGCGATGCGGAACACGCTTCAACAAGTTCGAGAAGGACGGAAGCTCGTTCGAGATCGTCCCCGCCGGCGAAGTGCCGGCGCTGATGCCGACGCTGAAGGAGATCTCGGACGCCTGGCTCGCGCACAAGAACACCAGGGAGAAGTCGTTCTCGCTGGGGTCGTTCTCGCCCGAGTACGTGTCGCGCTTCCCGGCCGCACTGGTGCGGGCGGGAGGCCGGATCGTGGCGTTCGCCAACGTCTGGGTCGGCGCCGAACGCGCCGAGCTCTCGGTCGACCTGATGCGCCACCTCCCCGACGCCCCCAACGGCGTCATGGACTTCCTCTTCGTGCACCTGATGTTGTGGGGGCAACAGCAGGGATTCGGGTGGTTCAACCTCGGCATGGCGCCGCTGTCGGGTCTCGACGACCGGCCGCTCGCCCCGCTGTGGAGCCGTGTCGGTGCGCGCGCCTTTCGGCACGGAGAGCACTTCTACAACTTTCAGGGGCTGCGGCAGTACAAGGAGAAGTTCGACCCGGTCTGGGAGCCGCGCTACCTCGCCGCGCCGGGCGGTCTGGCGCTGCCCCGGGTGATCGCCAACCTCGCCGCCCTGATCAACCGCGGGCTGAAGGGAGCCGTGACCAAGTGAGAGCCGCCGTGATCCTGTTTGCCGCGATGGCGCTCGCCGGACCGCTGTACGCGGCCGACGAGCAACTACAGTTCGGCCGGTTCGGCACGGTCACCCTGTACCGCGAAACGCCCGAGCCCCGGAACGTCGCGCTCTTCGTCTCGGGCGACGGCGGCTGGAACCAGGGCGTCGTCGACATGGCGCGGTCGGTCGCGGGGCTCGACACGCCTGGCCGTCGGCATCGACATCCGCGCCTACCTGAAGGCGCTCGCCGCGGCGAACGACGCCTGCGCGTACCCGGCCGCCGACTTCGAGGCTCTCAGCCAGTTCGTCCAGAAGCAGCTTCGCTTCTCGCACTACGTCACGCCGCTGTTGATCGGCTACTCGTCGGGGGCGACGCTGGTGTACGCGACGCTGGTCCAGGCGCCGCCCGGCACGTTCCGGGGCGCCATCAGCCTGGGGTTCTGCCCCGATCTCGAGGTCAGCAAGCCGATGTGCAAAGGCCACGGCCTGGAGTGGACGGCGGGGCCGAAGGGCAAGGGGGTCGTCTTCCTGCCGACGGCGACGCTCGAGCAGCCGTGGGTGGCGTTCCAGGGCGTGATCGACCAGGTGTGCGACCCGGCCGGGACGCAGGCGTTCGTCGGGAAGGTGGCAGGAGCGGAGGTGGTCATGCTGCCCAAGGTCGGCCACGGCTACTCCGTCCAGAAGAACTGGATGCCGCAGTTCAAGGAGGCCGTCGTCAAGCTGACCGCCGCGGAGCCGCTGCCGCCGCGACCCGAGGCGGTCTCGGATCTGCCACTGGTCGAGGTGCCCGCCACCGGGAGCTCGCCGTACCTCGCGGTGATGCTTTCCGGCGACGGCGGTTGGGCGAGCCTCGACAAGGAGGTCGCCGGCGTCCTCGCCGCGCAGGGCGTGCCGGTCGTCGGCCTCAACTGCCTGCAGTACTTCTGGAAGTCCCGCAACCCCGACGGGCTGGCGGCCGACCTCGCGCGGCTGCTGCGCCACTACATGAGCTCCTGGCAGAAGAGTCGGGTGGTGCTCGCCGGCTACTCGTTCGGCGCCGACGTGCTGCCGTTCGCGGTGAACCGTCTGCCCGCCGACCTACGCGGCCCGGTGGCGCTCGTCGCGCTGCTCGGCCCCAGCCCGACCGCCGAGTTCGAGTTCCACGTCGGCAGTTGGCTCGGCCGCAGCTCCTCGGCGGCTCTTCCCGTCCCGCCCGAGATCGCCGGGCTCGAAGGCACGCGAACGCTCTGCTTCTTTGGCGCGAACGAGGGCGACTCGCCGTGCCACGGTCTCGATCCGTCGCTGGCGACCGCTGTCGCGATGGAGGGCGGGCACCACTTCGGCGGCGCCTACCAGGCGATCGGCCAGCGCATCCTCGCTGAGATCAACGACAAGGCGCCGAGCGCCGCCGGTCAGTCCTGATCCTCCTCGGGCGGGTAGAGCTCGGGCGGGGCGGCCGGGCCGCCGGGCTCGAAGCAGCGGCGGCAGCGTGCCTCGTAGATGTCGGCGGCGCCGACGACGACCTGCTCCTGCGTGGTGGTCAGGCGCTGGGTGAACGACGCGGGCGCCCCGCAGTGGGCGCAGATCGCGTGCGCCTTCTCGACCTCCTCGGCGATGGTGAGGAGCTGCGGCATCGGGCCGAACGGCTGGCCGCGGAAGTCCATGTCGAGCCCGGCGACGACCACGCGCTTGCCGAGGTTGGCCAGGCGGGTGCACACGTCGACGATGGCGGCGTCGAAGAACTGCGCCTCGTCGATGCCGACCACGTCGGTGCGCGGGTCGACACGGTCGAGCACCTCCTGAGCGTCGCGCACCCGCTCGGCCTCGAGGCGCCAGCGCGAGTGCGAGACCACCTGCCCGGTGGCGAAGCGGTCGTCGATCTCCGCTTTGAACACCTGGACGCGCTGCTTGGCGATGATCGCGCGCCGCAGCCGCCGGATCAGCTCCTCCGACTTGCCCGAGAACATGCACCCCGTGACCACTTCGATCCACCCGCCCCAGGAATTCCTCGGTTGCATCACGTGCTCGCCTTTCTCTTGCGCTCGGCGCTCCTCGGTCCCCGGTCCCCGGTCCCCGGTTCCCGCTTCTGCTTCACACCCACCTTCGGGCAGATCTCCGCGAGCGTACAGCGCTCGCACGCCGGTGTGCGGGCGGCGCACACGCGGCGCCCGTGCAGGATCAGACGGTGGCCCAGCAGGACCCACGACGGCGCCGGGAACAGCCGCATCAGGTCGCGCTCGATCCGTTCGGGGTCGCGCTGGCGCGACAGGCCGAGACGACCTGCGAGCCGCGCCACGTGGGTGTCGACGACGACGCCGGCGGCCACGCCGAAGGCGGAGCCGAGCACCACGTTGGCGGTCTTGCGGCCGACGCCCGGGAGCGCGGTCAGGTCCTCCATCCGCGCCGGGATCGCACCGCCGTGGCGGTCGACCACGGCGCGGGCCATGCCGAGGAGCGCCTTCGCCTTGCTGCGGAAGAAGCCGGTAGAGCGGATGATCGCCTCGAGCTCGCCCTGGTCCGCCACCGCCAGTGCCGCCGCGTCCGGAAAGCGGGCGAACAGCGCCGGCGTCACCTGGTTGACGCGCGTATCCGTGCACTGCGCCGACAGGATCGTCGCCGCGAGTAGCTCGTAGGGATCGCGGAAGTCGAGCTCGCAGTTGGCGTCCGGGTAGGCAAGCGCCAGGGCCTCCCCGACCAGACCGGCGTGTTCGTGGGATCTCGTCATCTCGGCCCGGGGTCGCGCAAGCTCGAGGAGCGGAAGATGCGCCGGGGATCGGGAGCGACGAGCCCGCCCGAGATAACGAGGCGCACCGCCTCCTCCACGGTCAGATCGCTGGCGAGCACCTTCTCGATCGGGTAGATCAGGTAGAAACCCGTCGTCGGGTTCGGCGTCGTCGGGAAGAACACGGAGGCGACACGTTTGCGGCCACCCGGCGCGTCGACGTCGAACTCGCCGGTGAGAAAGCCGATGACGTAGGCATCGTCGACCGGGAACGGCACGAGCACGACCCTGCGGAAGTTCTTGGTCCGGTCGCCGCTGAACGCACGCGTGACCTCGCGCGTGCCGGTGTATACCGCGCGCAGCACCGGCACCTTGCCGAGGAGCTTGTCGCCGAGGCGGAGCAGCCTGCGGCCGAGCACGTTGTGGGCCAGCACGCCGATGATGAAGACGAGGACGATGGCGAGCCCGGCACCCACCCCGTAGACCGGACGGCCGAACAGGTACTGGCTCACGGGGTACGACCAGCGGTCGAGCAGGTTGAACAGGAAGCGCGCGAAGAACAGCGTCACAACCAGCGGCAGGCTGACCATCGCCCCGGCCAGAAAGCGCGAGCGCAGGAACCCCCCCAAGGTGAGCTTCCGGTCGGGGTGGGGAGGGGTGATGAGGAAGCTCAGTGTGTCGTCGCGGGAGTCGCGGTCGTCTGCCATGTCGGAGACATTCTAGAGGGACGCGGCCGAAAACGAAGCGGCCCGCAGCGCCGAGACGCCGCGGGCCGCGACAATTTCGTGCGCAGCGCGATCAGGTGGTGGCCGGAGCGGCCTTCTCGCCGTGAGCGCAACCGGCGGCGGCCCCTGTGGCCTTACCCGCGCAGCAGCCGGTCTTGCCTGCCGCCTTGGCGCCGCACGCCGCCGTGCCCATCGTGACGGCATGCTGCTGCAGCTTGGCGACCAGCGCCGCGTCTGTCGTGGTAGCCGTGATGACGATCCCATTCGCAGTCTTCTCGACGGTGCGGGTGACGCCTTGCGCATGCATCGGGCAGTCGGCGCAGCCGTCCTTGTCCATCGTCGCCGACCTCTCCTGCAGCATGGCGATCGCCTTGGCGTCAGTCGCCGTCATGGTGATGCGCACGCCGTTCTCGACGTTGGCGACGCTCCGCTCGATGCCCGCCTGCTTGCCGCAGCAACCCATCGCCTTGCCGTCGGCGGCGAACGTCGGCAACGCCAGCAGCGCGAGTGCTCCGCACAGTACGATGAAACGCTTCATGATGTGTCCCCCCTGTCTTTCTCCGGGATCTCCCCGGGGTGGAATCCTCTCGGACCGCCCAGCTCGACTGCAACCTCCGTGCCTACTCCGGCACAAGCACGCCGCATCGCTGCTTCGACCGCGAGTGCCAAACGGACACTACCACGGCGCGCGTGTGGCCCGCCCGTCGCCAATTTGGATCGCTCTCTACTTCCCACGGAGCGCTGCCGGCAGCGGACCATCTGCGGCGTCGCCCTTCGCCGGCCTCGCTCCTCGCGTACAGCAAGTACGCGTCGTCGCGGGCCGGCTCGGTCTCCTTGCATCTGGCCCACTGGCGGCAGCGCCGCGCTCCGCTGTGCGGAGCGCGAGCTCAAGGAGAAAAGAAGGACAGGGATGTTGGCGCGCCTGAGCGCTGCGCGGAGGCCACCAAGCCACTCCGCACCGCTCCCTGAGCGGTGCGCGCGTGCCACTTCCGACGTTTTGCTCGCGATGCAGGTCGCAAGCGCCGCCCGACTGGAGGCTGCAGCGGAGACGCTGAGTTGTCCGCTTTCAAAATGTCGGAGGTGGCAACGACGACCTCCAAGGTTCCGAGGCCTCCAAGCCACTCGAGCACCTCCAAGCCACTCCGCGATGCGGACGGCAAGCGCCGCTCCGACTGGAGGTCGGGGCGGAATCGCTGAGTTGTCCGCTTTCAAGATGTCGGAGGTGGCAACGACGACCTCCAAGGTTCCGAGGCCTCCAAGCCACCCCGCACCTCCAAGCCACCAGATCACTCGAGGAGTATGGAGGCGACGAGCGGATTCGAACCGCTGAATGAGGGCTTTGCAGGCCCCTGCCTTACCACTTGGCTACGTCGCCACCGCAGGCGGAGTCTACCGGCGGGTACCCGGTGTGTCAACGAAACGGGGGATCGGCGATGCGATCGCGCACCTCGACTTGGCGACGATGGTGGGCGACTCGCGGATGGCCCAGCCGTCCGTCGGTTTCGCTGCCCCGGGGTGCCGCCCCGGTGGACTACACAGTGGCCGTGTCGACGCGGCCCGTGCTCTTGACAGGACCCTCGGATTTGCTACGGTCATTCCCGAGTTCAGTGACGAGGTGGGACGAATCCACTGCCACGACGGGATGAGCGGAACATGAACTCGGCCGACGAGCGGGCGGCGGCCGGTGGGCCCGAGGCATTGCCGAACCGGGTTGGCGATTTCATCATCCTGGCGGAGATCGGCCGCGGCGGGATGGGGATCGTGTACCGGGCGTCGGACGCGAGGCTGGGGCGTCAGGTGGCACTCAAGCGGCCGAAGCCGGAGCTGATGGCTCGGCCGGATTTCGCGTCGCGGTTCCTGCGCGAGGCGCGTACGGCGTCGCGGCTGGTGCACCCCAACGTCACTACGGTGTTCGCCGCCTTCGACGAGGACGGCGTGCCCTGGCTGGCGATGGAGCTGGTCGAGGGCGGCAGCCTGCGGCAACGGTTGCGCGGCGAACCGCTGCCGGTCGCGGAGATCGTGGTGCACGCCGAGGGCCTGGCCGACGCGCTGCGGGCGGCGCACGAGAAAGGCATCCTGCACGCCGACATCAACCCGAACAACATCCTCATCGGGCGGGACGGCCGGGCGCGGCTGACCGACTTCGGGCTGGCGCGGGCGCGCAACGCGCCCGGGGAGCCACCCGTCTTCACGGACTCCGACGTCCCGTCGTGGTCGACGCCCGACGCGGCGGGGACGCGCGGCTACATGGCGCCGGAGCACGTGCGGACGGGCCGGATCGACGAACGTAGCGACATCTACTGCCTGGGGCTGGTGCTCTTCGAGATGTGCACGGGCCGCTCGGCGTTCGGCGGCAAGAACACCGTCGAGTGGGTGGGCGCGGTGATCGAGGGCAATGCCGATCGGCTGACGCAGCTTGGACGCGGCACGGCGACACCGCCGGAGCTGGCGCGGATCATCGGCAAGGCGACGGCGGGGAAGGCGAAGGACCGGTACCAGACGGCGGCGGCGATGGTCGAGGACCTGCGGCTGCTGCGGCGGTACTCGGAGTCGGGCGTCGAGATGGCGGTGGCGGATGCGGCGCGGGCGCGCAAGCGGACGCTGTACGGGGCGCTCGCGGCGACCGGGATCCTGGCGCTGGCGGGCACGTATGCGCTCATCCGCTACGAGGCCAAGCATCCGCTGGCCTTGCGCTCACGCCCGCTGACCAGCGCGCCCGGGTGGGAAGGCGATCCGGCGCTCTCCCCTGACGGCAGCACGGTGGCGTACGCCTCCGACGAGAGCGGCAACGACGAGATCTGGCTGATGGACCTCGCCACCCGCAACGCGATGAGGGTGACCGATGATCCCGCGATCGACCGGCACCCGGCGTGGTTTCCCGACGGGAAGTCGCTCGCCTTCGCCTCCGACCGCAGCGGCGAGCCGGGGGTCTGGACGGTCGGCGCTGCAGGCGGCAAGGCGCGCCTGCTGGTGGCTCGCGCCGAGGACCCGGCGATCTCCCCAGACGGAATCCGGATCGCCTTCGCGACACGTGACGCTTCTGGCACGCTGCGGATCACCGTGGCGCCGGTCGCCGACCCGGCCGCAGCCAAGGTCCTCACCGGCCCCAGCGACGGCGCGTTCGACCAGCGCGACCCGAGCTGGTCGCCCGATGGCCGCAGGATCTGCTACCAGGACTGGCGCGACCTGTGGATCGTGCCTGCGGTCGGCGGCGCCGCCGTGATGCTCACGGACCACCAGGCGGCGAGCTGGTACCCCGCATGGTCCGCTGACGGACGCTTCGTCTACTTCGGCTCGACTCGTGACGGACCGATGGCGCTGTGGCGGATCCCTTCTGCCGGCGGCGCACCGGAGCGCATCACGATGGGGACCGGGCCGGAGGGTCAGCCGTCGCTCTCGTCGGACGGCAGGCGCATCGCCTATGCGACGCAACGGGAGGACCAGGACATCGACGTGCGGGACCGCAGGTCCTTGAGGTCCTGGCCAGTTGCCAGCAGCGCCCTGGATGCTAACCCGGCTGTCGAGCCGAACGGTCGCGGTGTGGCATTCGGTTCGAACCGACTGGGGTCTACCGATTTGTGGTGGCAGGCCCTGGGAGCAGCAGGGCCAGTCGGTCCGCCGCGCCGCCTCACCGAGCTGCCGGGCACGCTGGCGGTGCCGGCGTTCTCGCCGGACGGCAGGTGGATCGCGTTTTACCGCGTCGTCAGCGGCGAGCGGGACATCTGGGTCATCCCTGCCGCAGGCGGCGAGGCCGTCAACCTCACGAACCATCCGGGCATCGACATCCATCCGGCATTCTCCCCAGACGGGAGGGAGCTGGCGTTCGTCTCGGAGCGTGCCGGCGGCCAGCACGTGTGGGTCGTCGGCTTTGCGAACGGTCGACAGGTGGGCGAGCCGCGGCAAGTCACATCCGGCGAAGGCGTCGACTTCGGTCCCTCTTGGTCGCCCAGCGGCCGCAGGCTCCTCTTCAACCGCCAGTCAGCGGGAGACTCTGACGCGGTCATCGCCGAGGTCGACGCCACCGCCGCGATTCGTCGGGTCACCCGCGGAGTCTGGGTGCAGTGGGTGAAGTGGGGACCTGACGCGGGCACGGTCTTCGTCGCCGCCCGTTGGGACAAGCGCCACCTGGAGATCCGGACGGTTTCGCTCGCGACTGGGATGGACCGACCGGTGGACCCGCCAGCCGTTCTTGGCGCCGCCGAGTTCGCGGGGAGCTTCGACCTGAACGCCGACGGTTCGATTCTGGCATTCGACAAGGCGACCACGACCGGAGATATTTGGATCGCCGAAGGGCTGCGCGGCAGCCGTTGAGACGCGACTGAGCGGTTTCGCAGCGCGCCTGAGAGGGAGGAGAGTATGGCCAAGAAGACAGCGACAGGGGCATCAACGAGCGAGCAAGTGACCGTAGCCGAGGTTATCAAGACCCTCGAGTTCATCGAGTGGTACTGTCGCCATGCGCGGCTGATGCTGCGACAGCTCGACAAGAAGACCCCGATCAAGCTGACGCGCGAGCTGAAGGCGATGATCAAGGCGGCGCCGCCGAACCCGACCAGCTCGGTCTGCTGAGCGACCACGGGCGATGCGGGCCGCCACTGTCGTGGCGCCGGCCCGGCGAAGGCCGCGCTGATGTTGCGCTCGGTCGAGGCCGCGCTCACCACCGGCTGCAACCTCCGCTGCGGCTACTGCTACCAGCGCCGGGGGCCGGTCGAGCGCCTCCAGTGGCTTGTTCTGCGGAGCGCGATCGACATGCTGCTCGCGCGCGGTGCCGGCGAGCCCGAGCTCGCGTTCTACGGCGGCGAGCCGCTCCTCGAGCTGCCTCTGATCCGGCGCGCGATCGCCTACCTCGACGGTCGTTCGCCGCCCGGCGTGGCGCCGCGCTACCGGCTCGTCACCAACGGCACGTTGCTCGACGCCAGGGCGATCCGGCTACTTGCCCTGCGCCGGGTGCGGACGTTCATCTCGTTCGACGGCATCGAGGCGGCGCAACGTCTGCGCGGCGGGGGCACGTTTGCCTCGCTCGACGCCCTCCTTCGCCGTCTGCTCCGCGACTATCCGGGCTGGCTCGCGGACGACGTGACGATCGCGATGACGCTCTCGTCGGCGAACCTGGATCACCTGGCCGCCTCCGTGCGCTACCTCATCGGGCGTGGCGTCTCGTCGGTCGAGATGTCCCCGCTGGTGACCCACGATACCGGCTGGAGCGGGGCGTCCCGCGAGCGGCTCGACGCCCAGCTCGGCGAGGCGTACATAGCCTGCCGCGAGCACCTCCGGCGCACCGGCGAGATGCCGTTCCTGCCGTTTCGCCGCGTCTCGCGCGCGCGAGTCCGAGAGCGCCGCGACGTGCCGATGTGCCGGATCGCCGACGGCCACGCGGTGTTCGTCGACGTCGGCGGCGAGGCGGTGGCGTGCGGTCTACTCGCTCGCTCGTGGGCGGCGCCCGCAACCGATCTCGGCCGGTGCGCTGCGGAGGCCGCACGCTTGGGACCCGTCGCCGACCCGGACCTGCCCGGCCGTCTCGCCGCCTGCCGGCAGGCGCTCGCCGAGCTGCGCCTGTTCGACCACAAGGAGCGTAAGCGATCGCCGTACGCGAAGTGCGTCACCTGCGGTGCGCTGCACGAGTGCCGGGTCTGCCCGCTGGCGATCGCCTACCAGCCGGGCAACGAAGATCCCGACGCGATTCCGCCGTTGCCGTGCGCGTTCTACTCGCTGGCCGCCAAGTACCGCCGGCGCTTCCGGATCCGGCACTAGAGTTTCTCCTCGCGAGAGGGACCGGGCCGGGACGATGGCAAGAAATCGGCCCCCGGGTACCCCAGGGGCCGGCTCGTTCTTGAGGATGGAGCGGGAAACGGGATTCGAACCCGCGACTTTCACCTTGGGAAGCTGACACTCTACCACTGAGTTATTCCCGCTCATGCTCGCTCGCGCGAGCCCGGAGAATCTACCAACCATCTCGCGCGCCGTCAAGCGTTGCAGGTAGACTCGGAGAATGAGCACGACCGGTACCAGGTGGGCGGGGCAGGGCGCGGTGGTGACCGGGGCGTCCTCCGGGATCGGCGCGGCCCTGGCGAAGCGGCTGGCCGACGCCGGTGCCGCGGTGACCCTAACGGGCCGCAATGCGGCGCGGCTCGAGGCGGTCGCGGCGGAGTGCCGTGCCCACGGGGCGAAGGTCGCTACGGTGGTTGGCGATTTCACCGATGGCACGGTGCGCGAAGGCATCGTCGCGACCGCGCTCGCGCTCCACGGCGGCATCGACCTGCTGGTCAACAACGCCGGTCTGACGATGAACGCGCGCTTCGTCGAGCTCGAGCCCGCAGTGCTGCGCCGCATCGTCGAGGTCGACTTCTTCGCGCCGGTCGAGCTGACCCGCTTGGCGCTGCCGTCGCTGCGGCAGCGCCACGGCCGCATCGTCGTGGTGTCGTCACTCACCGGTATCGTCGCCCCGCCGACGCGGACGGCGTACGCCGCCGCCAAACACGCCTTGCACGGCTTCTTCGACGCGCTCCGCATCGAGCTGCGCCCCGACGGCGTCGGCGTCACGATCGCGTGCCCCGGCTACGTTGACACGCCGATGCGCCACCACGCCGTGCTCGGCGACGGGCGCGAGCAGGGACGCGATCAGGCATCGGGCCGGCGCATGCTCTCCGCGGACGAGGTCGCCGCCGCCTCGCTCCGCGCCGCGGCCAGGCGCCAGCGGTCGATCCTGCTCGGACGGGAAACCCGGACGGCGCGGCTGCTGTCGATCCTCGCGCCGTCGCTGCTCGACCGCGTCCTCGCGAGGTCGACGCGCTGAATCCTGGGCGGGTCGGCAATCGGCTCAGGCGGCAGCGACGCCGTGGCGGAGGGTGCCGATGCCGGGGATCTCGATCTCGACCAGGTCGCCGGCGACGAGTGGGCCGACGCCGGGCGGCGTCCCGGTCGAGATCAGGTCGCCGGGCTCGAGGGTCATGATCTCCGAGACGAACGCGATCACCTCGGCGACCGGGAAGATCTGGTCCGAGGTCGGGCCGCGCTGGCGCAGCTCTCCGTTGACCCGCAGCTCGATGGTCAGCGCCTGCGGGTCGGCGATGTCGGTGGCCAGCCACGGGCCGACCGGGCAGAACGTGTCGAACCCCTTGGCCCGGGCGTAGACCTTCTCGCGTTTCTGGATGTCGCGCGCCGAGACGTCGTCCACGCACGTGTAGCCGAGGACGTGCGCGAGGGCATCCGCCGCCCTGACGTGACTGGCGCGCTTGCCGATGACCACCGCCAGCTCGCCCTCGTGCTCGACCTGCCGCGACTGCGCGGGGAGCAACACGGCGCCGCCGGGCGCGAGCAGCGCCGACGGCGCTTTCAGGAAGAGGAGCGGCTCGGCCGGCAGCTCCTTGCCCTGCTCCTCGGCGTGCGCCTTGTAGTTGAGGCCGACGCAGACGATCTTGGAGGGCTCGCAAGGCGGGAGGAGGCGGGCGCCGGCGAGCGGGACGGCGCCGCCGATCGGGCGGCCGTCGTGCCACGGCGCCGCCGAGAGCAGCGTGACGAGCTCACCATCGATGCGGCCCCACCGCGGGCCGCCTGCCGTCTCCATTCTGCACAAGCGCATTCATGACTCCCTGGCGGTCGTCGCCGCCGTCACAACCGACTCGAACCCCTCGAGCTGGCTGCGGGTCCCGAGCACGACCAGCGTGTCGCCCGCCTCGAGGCGGAGCCCCGCTTCGGGGTTGGGGAACATCGACTCGCCGCGTCTCACCGCGGCCACGGCGACCCCCCAGCGGCGGCGCAGGTCGAGCTCGGCGAGAGTGCGGCCGACCGCCGCGCTCGACGGTGAGAGAACCGCCTGCTCGAGCTGCAGCTCGTTCCCGGCGGGCCCGAGCGAGAACTCGATGAAGTCGACGACTGCCGGTTTGAGCAACAGGTGGGCGAGGCGCAGACCACCCAGGTGATATGGGTTGACCACACGGTTGGCACCAGCCTGCAGCATCCGCGACTCCGCGCCTTCCTCGCTGGCGCGAGCGACGACGAACACCGTCGGGTTCAGCGAGCGGGCGGTGAGCACCGTGTAGACGTTGTTGGCGTCGTCGTTGAGGCAGGCGACCAAACCGCGGGCGCGCGCGATCCCGGCCGCGCGGAGCGTCGGCTCGCTGCTCGCGTCGCCGGCCAGCACGTTGACCTCGAGCTCGCGCAGGGCCCGCACCTTGTCGGGGTTGCGCTCGATGACGACGAAAGGCTGGCGGCCACGGCGCAGCTCCTCGACAACCGCCTTGCCCATGCGGCCCCAGCCGCAAACGATCTCGTGCCCCGACAGCTTCTCGATCATGCGTGTCCTCCGCGCCTGGCCGAACGCCCGGCGCAGCTCTCCGGCAAGCACCACGCGAGCGACCTCGGTGGCGACCAGCAGAATCAGGCCGAGGCCGGTCAGCAGCAGCCCGATCGTGAATGCCTCGCCGGCGCGCGACAGCGGGAAGACCTCGCGGTAGCCGACCGTCGTAAGGGTGATCACGGTCATGTAGAACGAGTCCCACCACCCTGCTCTCTCGATGACCCGATACCCCAAGGTGCCACCGGCGAACACCAGGGCGAGGAGCAGGGCAGAGGTGGTCAGCCGCGGCCGCACGCGAGAAGTCTACCCCTGCTCGAGCGAGCCCTATGTCTGCAGGAACTCGATGAGCTCGTTGAGCAGTGGGGCGCCGCCCTCGGCGAGCACGGAGTGAGCTGCATTGGCGACCTCGCGGAAGCGGGCGTCGGGGATGGCGGCGGCGAGCTCGCGGGTGGCGGCGGCTGGCACCAGCGGGTCGAGCTCGCCGGCGACCACCAGCGCCGGGCACGCGATGCCGGCCAGCTCGGCGCGCAGGTCCCAGCCTGCCCGCAGCGCCTGCACCTGCGCCAGCGCGCCCGGGAGGTCCTCGTCGTCGAGCGTCCACAGCCTCGCGGCCTGGTCGACGAAGCCGGGGAAACGATCCGCGAAGCCAGCGGAGAAGGCGAACGCCATCAGGGCTTCGCCGGCCTCGGCAGGCGACAAGCGCGTCATTGCCAGCTCGAAGAAGCGCAGTACCCGCAGGTGCGAGGGCGTCAGGCGCGCGGCGCACGACACGGCGACCAGGCGCTCGACCGCGGCGCCGTGCCGGATCGCCGAGACGCAAGCGAGCAGTCCGCCCATCGAGACGCCGAGCAGCGACGCCGAGGCGAAGCCGGCGTGGGCGATCACCTCGGCGGCGTCGTCGGCGGCACCGGCGATGGTGAACGGGACACCGCCGCGCGAGCCGCCGACGCCGCGATTGTCCGGCGCCAGCACGGTGAAATGCTCGGCGAGCAGCCGCGGCAGCTCGCCCCACAGCCGCGCCCGCGAGCCGAGGCCGGCGAGCAGCAGTAGCGGCGGGCGAGCCTCGCCCCAGCGCTCGTAAGCGATCGGGCCGCGCGGTCCAACGAGCACGGCGTGTTGTGGGGTCAGAAGGTTGGCCATGGCTGCTCGGGCGCCACGGGATGGCGTCGGTCGCTTGGCGACCTCACCATGGATTCTCTGCCGTGAGACAGCGTCTCACAGCAGAGAGTCCAGCTTTTGCTTCAGTACCTTCTTGTCGACGGCGCCGACGACGCGGTCGACGAGCTTGCCGCCCTTGAAGAAGAGCAGCGTCGGGATCGACTGGATACCGTAGCGGATCGCCGTCTGGCGATTGGAGTCGACGTCGAGCTTGGCGATGACGGCGCGACCGGAGTACTCCTCGGCGAGCGCGTCGACGTGCGGCGCGATCAGCTTGCACGGGCCGCACCACACGGCCCAGAAGTCCACCAGGGCAGGAAGAGGGTTGCTGACGACGGTCGCCTCGAAGGTGCCGTCGGTCACCACCGTGGTGTTTCCACCCATGTCCACGTCCTCTCTCGCGCCCGCGGGCGCGGAACGGAGGTATTGTAGTCGCACGCGGCGCCTCGGTGTCACCGCCCGCCGCGAGCCGCCAGCGCTGGCGGAGGTGTACTTGGAGCCCGGGGGTGGCGTGCGATCGCACAGGCAGAAGCTGGGACAGCACTTCCTCCGTGACCGGCGGGTCGCGGCGGCGATCGTCGCCGCCCTGCCGGACGAGCCCGCCCGGGTGCTGGAGATCGGCCCGGGCCGCGGCGCCTTGACGCGCCCGCTGCTCGAGCGCTTCCCCAGCGTCCGGGCGGTCGAGCTCGACGCCGCCCTGGCGCGGGCGTTGCCGGGTGCGCTCGGCAACCCGCGCGGGCTCGAGGTGCTCGGCGCCGACGCGCTGAGCGCCGACCTCGACGTCATCGCCGCCGGCGGCCCCTGGCAGGTCGCGGCAAACCTGCCGTACAGCGTCGGCACGGCGATCCTGCGCCGGCTGCTGCCCCGTGCGGAGCTGTTCTCGAGCCTCGTCGTGATGGTGCAGCTCGAGGTCGCCGAGCGGATCGTCGCGCCTCCCGGCAGGCGCAGCCGGGGGCTGCTGACGCTCGAGACGGAGGGGCTCGCCGCGGCGGAGCTGCTGTTCAGCGTGCCGCCACGTTGTTTCGCGCCGCCGCCCAAGGTGATGTCGGGCGTGCTGCGGCTGCGCCCGCGGCCCGCCAGCGAACGCTCGCCGCACCTCGCTCGCGCCCTCGCCCTCGCGGCGACGGCGTTCACGCTCAGGCGCAAGAAGATCACCAACGCGCTGGCCGCGGCGGCGCCACCGCCGGCGCTCCTGCGCGCGCTCGGCCTCGCCGGCGTCGACCCGTCGAGCCGCCCCGAGGACCTCGAGCTCGGCCAGTGGCTGGCGCTCGCGGAAGCACTCGATGGCGGCTTTTCATTACAATGACGGCGCGGCGATGAAGAGACCGGTCCCGAGAGCAGACCTGCCAGGTGGTGGCTGATGCCGCGCACCCGAGATGACATCGTTCGCGAGGTCGCCGGATACATCCTCGGCCTCGCCGGCCTGCTGACCCTGATCGCTGTGCTCTCCTACCACCCGCTCGACTCGTCGCCGTTCTCGGCCGGCAGCGACGAGCTCCACAACCTGCTCTCGCACGTCGGCGCAGCCGTGGCCGGCATCCTCGTCACCCTGTTCGGAGTGCCGGCGCTGATCGTGCCCGGTCTGCTCCTGGTCTCCGGCTGGCGCTGGCTGCGCGGCCAGACGATCGACGCTCCCGGGCTGCAGCTCGGCGCCTGGGTGGCGGCGACCGTCGGACTCGACGGCCTGTTTGCAGCCGCCATGCCGCACACGCCGTACCGGGGCGGCGAGCTGGTGTGGGGAGGCGAGGTCGGCCGCCTGGTGAGCGGCGGCCTCACCGAGAGCCTGGGCGCCACCGGCGCATTCATGGTGTGCGCAGCCGCCACGCTGGCCGGCGTCGTTCTCGGCTTCCGCGGCTCGCTGGCTCAGCTTTTCAGCGGCGTCGGCGAGTGGTTCGCCCACAAGCGCGGCGAGGTCGCCGCGTCCCGCGCGCGCCGGCGTGAGGAGCGCCTGCGCGACCGGCAGCGCCGCGACCTGCTCAAGCGGCATCTCGACCGCCATCCGCCGCCGCCGGCACCGCCATTGGTGTGGCAGGAGACCGAGGGGCCTGGGTCGATCAGCATCCGGCGGGTCGCGAAGGTCCAGGTCGTGGAGGACCGCGAGCCGCCGGCGCCGGCCGCGGCGACCGCCGAGGAGAGGCCGCGGCCGCGGCGGACGAGCCCGCCGCGCGTCGAGGCCGTGCCGGTACAGAAGGCGTTCGACTTCGTCAAGGAGACGCCGGCTTCGGCGCTGCCCGAGAAGTCGATGCTGATGCTGCCCGCCGCGACGCCGCCCCCCGATCCGCAGCACCTGGCGGCGATGCGCGAGCACGTCGAGGCGAAGTGCAAGGAGTTCCGGGTCGAGGGTAGGGTCGAGGACGTGCTCCCCGGGCCGGTGATCACCACCTACGAGTTCCGGCCGGCGGCCGGGGTCAAGTACGCGCAGGTGGTAGCACTCGAGGAGGACCTCGCACTCGGTCTGCAGGTCGAGGCGGTGCGCATCGAACGTATCCCCGGCAAGGCCACGGTCGGCATCGAGGTGCCCAACCCGGAGCGCCAGACGATCGTGCTGCGCGAGATCGTCGAGTCGAACAAGTTCGTGCACTCCGCCTCGCCGCTGACGCTGGCGCTCGGCAAGGACATCCACGGCCGGCCGTTCGTCGCCGACCTCGCCCGCATGCCACACCTGCTGATCGGCGGTTTCACGGGGTCGGGCAAGAGCGTAGGCATCAACGCCATGATCATGTCGATCCTGTTCAAGGCGTCACCCGACCAGGTACGTTTCATCCTGATCGACCCGAAGACGGTCGAGCTGGGGATGTACGAGAAGCTGCCGCACCTGCTGACGCCGATCATCTCGGACCCGCGCGAGGCGGCCAAGGCGCTGCGCTGGACGGTCCGCAAGATGCGCGAGCGCTACACCCTGCTGGCGAGCTGCAAGGTGCGCAACCTGTCGCAGTACAACGCGCTGGTCGTCGACCCGAAGGCGCGCGAGGCGGTGCTCCAGGCCGGCGACGGGCAGACCGAGCTCAAGCCGATGCCGATGATCGTGGTGATCATCGACGAGCTCGCCGACCTGATGATGACCTGCGCCTCCGAGGTCGAGGACTCGATCGGCCACCTGGCGCAGATGGCGCGGGCGGTCGGCATCCACCTGATCTTCGCGACGCAGCGCCCGAGCGTCGACATCATCACCGGCGTGATCAAGGCCAACTTCCCCGCCCGCATCGCCTACAAGGTGCGTACCCGCTTCGACTCCCGTACCATCCTCGACACCGACGGCGCCGAGTGCCTGCTCGGGATGGGCGACATGCTCTACCTCGCGCCCGGCACCTCGCGGCCGATGCGCATGCACGGTTGTCTGGTGCGCGAGGAGGAGATCCTCACCGTCCTCAAGCACTGCAGGCGCTACGGCAAGCCGGAGTTCGATGCCGAGGTGCTGACCGAGCCGGAGCCCGGCTTCGGCGGCAACGGCGACATGGTGGTCGACGACCCGATGTACGAGCAGGCGGCCCGCTTGGTGGTGAGGTCGCGAAAGGCCTCGGCGTCGTACATACAGCGCAAGCTGCGCCTCGGGTACGCGCGCTCGGCACGACTTCTCGATATGATGGAGCAGGAGGGTCTCGTGGGTCCGTCGCAGGGCTCACGCGGCCGCGAGGTGCTCGTGCCCCCTGACTACTATGGGGAGGTCGATGCCACCCACGTCGACGGTGCGGGCGAGGAGGAGAGCGATGCCTGACCTATCCCCACAGGTCACCATGGTGCTCGTGGCAACGACCGGGGCGCTGCTCCTGGTGCTCATCGTGAGCGTGCTCTCGCGGCCGCGCATCTTCACCCAGTACCTCGAGCACATGACCGGCATCAAGCTCTCCTCGAAGGACGTGGCGCATGTGTTCAGGACGCGCGGCAAAGCCGGCGTGCGCGACATGTTCCTGGAGCTGATCATCCGCGAGGATCTCAGGGACGGCCCGACCATCACCCCGGACACGCCTCCGGACCGCGAGATCCTCGCGCCCTGACGGTCTTTCCTGGCCCGCGCAGCCGCGCCGATGCAGGTGGCAGGTGGTGGGGCCATCGCCACGTCGCAGACATGCACGTCGGGTGTACTATTGAGCGCAGGTAGTGTCGTGTCGAGACAGTCTCGGCTTCGTGGGGCGGGCCGAGCAACCCGAGAGACCGGGCTCCGGATGCGTTACACCGGATGGCCGGTCGTCCGGGGGATGTCGCCCCGGGGGGATGACATGACGACTCGTGCGGCCGGCAATCCTCAGCCTATCGGTTTCCTCGTCTCCGTGCTCGTCCTCGCAGCAGCCATGGCTCTTTCCTGGCCCGTCTCAGCGCCGGGGCAGGAGGTCGCCGCGGCGCTGGCGGCGGGCCAACACCCCCCCCACCGGCATCTCCACGGGCAGGTGATTGGCTTCGAGATCTCATCCGTGACGCCCGCAGGTCCCATCGAGGTTGGCCACGGCGGCTCGGCCGCGGTGGTGATCAGTCGGGAAGGCGGCCACACCGCGGCGGTCACGCTCGGCCTCGCGAGCAACGCCGAGGGCATCACCGGGAGCGGATCGATAGCAGCGGCGGCCGGCAGCGGTACCCTCACGATCAGCGTGCCCCTGTCCGCCGCGGCGGGCACCCACTCGCTGACGCTGAACGCCTCCGACGGCGTGCAGACCCACTCGGAGGACTTCGACCTCGCCGTGGCGGCGGTCCCCGCGGTCATCAACAGCTTCACGGCCACCCCGCCCACGATTTCTCCCGCGCAGCAGTCGACGCTGGCGTACTCCTTCACGGGCGGCACGGGCAGCATCGACAACGGCGTCGGCGCGGTGAGCAGCGGCGGCACGACCATCGTCACCCCGGCCGCGACGACGACCTACACGCTCACGGTCACGCCCGTTTCCGGGCCGAGCGTCCAGCAGCAGGCGACGGTCACCGTCACGGAGCCGGGCAACCCGACGATGTCCTCGTCGCGCGCCTACCAGTCCGAGACGCTGCTGCCCAACGGCAAGGTGCTGCTCGCCGGCGGCACCAACGACCTCTTCGGCCTCACCCCGATGGCCGGCGCGGACCTCTACAACCCGGCGAGCGGTCTGCTCAACCCCACCGGCGCGATGGTGACCGCGCGGTACGCCCACACCGCCACCCTGCTCAACAACGGCAAGGTTCTGATCGTCGGAGGCTTCGTCGCGAACAAGACCGACGGCACAGCCTCGGCCGAGCTCTACGACCCGGCCGCCGGCACCTTCGCGGCGACGGCCGGCACGCTCCACTACCCGCGCGGCGGCCACTCCGCCACGCTGCTGCCGTCCGGCGAGGTGCTCATCGTCGGCGGCTACAGCGGCAAGACCAACGTGCTCGCCAACTACCCCTCCACCTGCGAGATCTACAACCCGGTCACCAACCTGTTCCGGGACTCCGGCTCGCTCAACGCGGTCCGCGGCGCTCACCGGGCGACCCCGGTCTACGGCCTGACCTTGCCGGCTGCGGCGCAGTCACTGGAGGACGGCGCCATCTTCGACAACCGCGTGCTGATCTCCGGCGGCTACTCGGCCAACGGGTTCATCACCAGCATGGAGTGGTACAGGGTCGGCTCGGACAGCTTCACGACGCTAAGCGTCGGCCTCATCGCTGGGCGGGCGCTGCACACCGCGGTGCTGCTGCCCAATAACAACGTGCTGCTCGCCGGCGGTGCGACCTCCACCAGCCTGCCTCCCAGCGCCATCGCGAGCGCCGAGCTCTACAACGTGCTCACGAACACCATTGCGTCCACCGGCTCGCTCGCTGCGGCCAGGGCGGCCCAGAGCTCGACGCTGGTCGGCGGCAAGGTGCTGGTCTTCGGCGGCGCGTCGGGGTTCTCCGTGCTCTCGAGCGTGGAGTCGTACGATCCCGGCACGGGGCTGTTCACTCCGGCGACCGCGATGGCGACGGGTCGCGCATTCCACACCGGCACCCTGCTGGGCAACGGCAAGATCCTCCTCGCCGGCGGTCTCAACACCGGGGCGAGCGGGTTCTTCCTGAACACCGTGCAGGCCTACACGCCGCCGTCGCCGTAGCCGCGCGGCGGCGCCGAATGGGCGTTCCTCGGGTCAGGCCCTGCTGATCACGACGAGGCAGGCGTCGTCGCGGAGCGGCTCGTCGCCGAGGAACGCGCGGAAGCTGGCGAGGACGCGGTCGTGCACCCTCTGCGGCGGCCCGCCGCCGGCGACCAGGGTGCGCACGCGGTCGTAGCCGAAAGCCTCTCCGGCGTGATTGGTGGCCTCGGGCAGGCCGTCGGTGTAGAGCGCCAGCGAGTCGCCCGGGTCCACCGTGACCGTCTCGGCGGCAATCTCCAGCTCGCCGCGGATGCCGAGCGGGAGACCGCCGTGGCCGAGCTCGACGACCGACCCGTCGGCGCGGCGGAGGAGCGGGAAAGGATGCCCCGCGCACACGTACTCGAGCCGGCCGCTGTCCGGCGTCAGTACCCCGTAGAACAGCGTCATGAACGAGCGACGGTTGCCGGTGCGGCACATCACCTTGTTGAGCAGCGCGGTGACCTGCTCCGGCGCGGGATCGAGGTCGAGGGCGAGCTTGAGCGTTGCATTGGCGATCGCCATCAGCAGGCCTGAAGCCATCCCGTGGCCGCTCGCGTCGCCGATGACGATCGCGAACCGGCCATCGGGCAACGGCAGGAAGTCGTAGTAGTCGCCGCCCACCTCGTTGGCCGTGCGGTAGGAGTGGGCGACTTGATAGCCGGGGAGCGACGGCGTCGAGCGCGGCAGCAGCTCGAGCTGCAGCGCGCGCGCCACCTCGAGCTCGTCGCGCACGCGGATGCGGTCGACCAGCTCGAGGGCGAGCAGGAAGACGAGGCCGAGGATGCTGACGACGAACCAGAACGGCGAGGTGTCGACCTCGATGCCCCGCGACGCGATGTCGGCGCGGATCTGGACGAAGCCGAGGATCGCGGCGACGAGCGACGTCACGAACAGCAGCCGCCGCACCGGGCTGAGCTTGCTCGACATGCCCCGGAACAGCAGTCGGGTGCGATGGAAGAAGCGCTTGAGGCGGCCGCCCTCGGAGAGGTCATTCCCCTGGTCCCTGGTGAGGACGGCGAACGCCTCGCGGGCATCGCGGTCGAACAGCCGGCGGACGTCTCCCATCGACACGTCGCCGACGTAGCCCTTGACTACTCTCACCAGCCGGTTTTCCGCTCGTGCCGTCGCTCTCATCGATCGTCGTGGCGCCGTGCCCACGCCCTCGTTACTTCTACGTTTCCCGAGGCAGCCGGTTCTGGCCGATCACGGCGGGACCTCGTAGATGTCTACCCCTCCGGCGGTTGCGACGAGGCGCAGGGCGGCGCGGAGCGGCCTCAGGACTTCCATCTGGGCTCGCGACTCGGCCAGCAGCAGGAGCGAGTCGGCGGTGCCGCCCCCGTACCTCGGGGTCACGAGGAGGTGGGAGACGCCGAGGGCGTGCAGCTCGTCGAGGAGGTCGCCGGCGGTGCGCGCGGTCCGCAGCCGGAGCAGCAGCGGTGGATCGCACAGCGCCCCCTCGGCGATCCACGGGCGGTCGAGGTAGTACGGGGCAGGGAAGTCGAGCGCCATCACGCGCCCGCGCGGCTGCAGGGAGCTCACCAGGACGGCGGCCTCGTAGCCCGGTACCGTCCGCGCCAGGTAGGACGGGCGGTCGAGGCGGCCGAGCAGCAGGGTAAACGGCGAGAAGCTGGTCAGCACGCAGTGCGCGCCGAGATAGGCGGCCGGCAGGGCAACGAGCGGTGCCAGCCGGGCGGCGCGCCGGTGGACGGCGGCGAAGGCGGTCGCCAGCAGCGCCGCGAGCGCCGCCAGCAGCGGCAGCAGCAACCGCGTCGGCGGGTGCAGCCAGAGGCCGACGAGAGCGTAGGCGATCACCGGCACGAGGAGGATTCTGGCCTGCGGCCGGCGCACCGCGACGAGGGCGGCGAACAGCCCGAGGAGCAGGTGCCACCCGGCGACCTCGTCGGGCGGCGTGCGCACCGGATCGGGCCCCCAGGCGATCCCCAGCGGCCCGGGCGCGTCGGCGTGGAAGGCGGTCGTGTAGCGGACGGCGGCGGCGGGCACCCCGGGGGTGGGGATGCCGAGCAGCACCCGCCCGACGGGGAAGAACGGATCGCCGGTGGCTACGAGGTTGCGGGCGGCCAGCGGCGCGAGCGCCAGGAGGGTCGGGGCGACCGCGAGAGCGAGGGCGCGCCACGAGCCGGTGCGGCGCGACCGAACCAGGATGACCAGCCAGCAGGCCACGACGACCGGCGCTACCGTGATCTTCGTGAAGGCGCTGGCCGCCAGGGCGATCCCGACGACGAGCGGGCCGGCGCCGCGACTGAGCAGGAGCAGCGCGGTCACCAGGTGAAACAGCGCCGCATGGTCCACGAACGCGGCGGCGGCCGGCACGAGCACCACCGGCGAGGCGGCCAGGAACGCCGCCGCGAGCAGGGCCGCCGGTCGCGTCTCGCGATCCCGATGGACCAGGCACGCCAGAGCCACCAGACCGGCGACGAAGAACCCGGCGTGGATGAGCTTGGCGCTCCCGCCGTCCGCGACCTTCATCCCGAGCAGGTAGAGCATCTCGGCGCCCTGCGGGTACGTCGACCCGAGGCTGTAGGGGTCCAGAAAGACGCGACCGGTGAGCAGGTAGAGCTTGGGCAGCGCGAGGTGGTAGCGGAGACCGTCGGAGTCCACGGGGGGCAGCGCGAGCTGCGGCAGCAGGAGCACGACCAGGACGGCGAGGAGGGCAGTGGCAGGGAGATTGGCGCGGGCGAGAGCGCCCAAGTAGCGAACGGAGCCGCGGACCGACGCCGCAACGCGACCGGCGCCCAACGCGGCCCCGGCCAGGAGCAGCAGTGCCAGCGGCACGACGAGACGCGTGGAGACGGTCCCGACGAGCCAGGTCAGCCACCCCGCGGCGAGTGAGCCGGCCGAGAGTCCGAACAGGAGGCGGTGCAGGCGCCGCGGCGGCTGCATCCGGGCGGGCACGAGGGCGAGCCCGAGCGCACAGCACGCGGCGAGGACGAGTGCGGCGACGGCGCCGTTCCCCAGTGCCGTGAGGATCACGCTGGGCATCGACATCCTCCGGAGAATGTAGCATCTCGACTCGGGTCGGCCTCCCGGCAGAAAGAGGTATCGTTGGCGACGGAGACCCATGCTGCGGTCCTCCCGAGAGGTGAGAGATGTCGGACAGCGTTGAGTTGCAGTTCCCGGCCGGCGACCAGGTGCCCGTGACCGCCAGGCTCGACGGCCGCGTGGAGCAGCGCGAATACCTGGTGGGCGGCACGTTGCGCTGGTGGGAAGGCACCATGCAGGAGGTGGTCTCGCCGATCTGCGAGGAGACGGCGGGCGGGCCGCGCCAACTGGTGATCGGCAGCTTCCCGCTGCTCGGCGCCCGCGGAGGCGCTGGCGGCGCTCGACGCCGCGGTCGCGCGCCTACGACAGCGGGCGCGGCGCCTGGCCGACGATGTCGGTGGCGGAGCGCATCCGCCACGTCGAGGAGTTCGCCCGCCGCATGATGGAGCGGCGCGCCGAGGTCGTGCGCCTCCTGATGTGGGAGATCGGCAAGTCGCGCGCCGACGCGGAGACGGAGTTCGACCGCACCGTCGAGTACATCCGCGACACCATCGACGCGCTCAAGGACCTCGACCGCGCCTCGTCGCGCTTCGCGATCGAGCAGGGGATCATCGGCCAGATCCGCCGCGCGCCGCTCGGCGTCGTGCTCTGCATGGGGCCGTTCAACTACCCGCTCAACGAGACGTTCACCACGCTGATCCCGGCGCTGATCATGGGCAACACGGTGGTCTTCAAGCCGCCGCGGCTCGGCGTGCTGCTCCACCGCGCCGCTGCTCGAGGCGTTCCGCGACTGCGTTCCCGCCCGGCGTGGTCAACACCGTCTACGGCGACGGGCGCGAGATCGATCGGCCCCGCTGATGGCCTCCGGGAAGGTCGACGTGCTGGCCTTCATCGGGTCGAGCCAGGTCGCCGACGCCCTCAAGAAGCAGCACCCGCAGCCGCACCGGCTGCGCTGCGTCCTCGGCCTCGAGGCGAAGAACCCGGCGATCGTCCTGCCGGACGCCGACCTCGACCTGGCGGTCAGGGAGTGCGTCCTCGGCGCGCTCTCCTTCAACGGCCAGCGCTGCACCGCGCTCAAGATCCTCTTCGTCCACGCAGTCGGTCGCCGACGCGTTCCTCGCGCGACTGTGCGCCGCGGTCGAACGCGCTGACGCGCGGCATGCCGTGGGACGACGGCGTCGCCATCACGCCGCTGCCCGAGCCGCGGCAAGCCCGAGTACCTGACCGAGCTGGTCGCCGACGCGGCGGCGGGCGGCGCCCGCGTGGTCAACCCGGGCGGCGGCCGGTGCACGGCGACGTTCTTCACCCCGCCGTCGTCTACCCGGTCGGCGGCGCGATGCGCGCGTATCACGAGGAGCAGTTCGGGCCGGTGATCCCGGTCGCTGCCGTTCCGACGACGTCGAGGAGCCGATGCGCTACGTCGTCGACTCGAACTACGGCCAGCAGGTGAGCCTCTTCGGCAGCGACGCCGGCGGCGATCGCCCGGCTGATCGACCCGCTGGTCAACCAGGTCTGCCGCGTCAACCTCAACAGCCAGTGCCAGCGCGGCCCCGACACCTTCCCGTTCACCGGCCGCAAGGACTCGGCCGAGGGGACGCTGTCGGTCTCCGACGCGCTGCGCGTCTTCTCCATCCGCACGCTCGTGGCGGCCAAGGCGAGCGAGGTCAACAAGCGTCTGATCAACGGGATCGTGCGCGGCCGCAAGTCGAACTTCCTGTCCACCGACTTCATTCTGTAGCGACGGGCCACGGGCCACGGGCCACGGTTCTCAGGATGCCCAGGTGATCAGGCCGGTGGCGTGCGGCTGGTGCAGGTCCTCGTGACACGGCTCCACGCGCACGGTGAAGCCGCGCAGGCCGCTGGCCGTGCACGGGATGCTGCCGGTGAAGCGGAAGCTGCCGTCGGGGCCGGTGTCGCGATAGCTCATTTGGAGAATCTCGCCGCCGCCGATCTCCTGGTGGTCGTCAAGGCGGCCGGCGAGGATCTGGACACAGAGATCGGAGGCGGTCAGACGATCGGCGGCGACCGCCGCCGTCACGGTGACCGACTCGCCGACGCGCAGGTTCTCGGTCCGATCGGCGTCCACTGCGAGGATGCGCACCGAGGGCCAGGCGCGCCGTACCTTGGTGCGCCAGCGGGAGAGCGCCTTGGCCCGCTTGAACGCGCCCTCCTCGAGCCGCAGCCGGTGCTCCTCGGCGGGGAGGTACGCCAGGTCGAGGTACTGGTGGACCATGCGGTTGGTGTTGAACACCGGGCAGATCGCCTGCATCGAGCGCTTCATCGTCTCGATCCACCCGCGCGGCAGCCCGTCGCTCGCCCGCGTGTAGAACAGCGGCACGACTTCGTTCTCGAGCAGGTCGTACAGCGAGCCGGACTCGACGCGGTCCTGGTAGTCCAGGTCGGCGTACTCCTCGCCGCTGCCGATGGCCCAGCCGACCTCCGGCTCGTACGCCTCGTCCCACCAGCCGTCGAGGATCGACAGATTCGAGCACGCCGTTGAACGCGGCCTTCATGCCGCTGGTACCGCTGGCCTCCAGCGGGCGCCGCGGCGTGTTCAGCCAGACGTCCACGCCCTGCACCAGGTAGCGGGCGACGATCATGTCGTAGTCCTCGAGAAACACGATGCGGCGGCGGAACTCGGGGCGCTGGGCGAGCTGGACGATGTCGCGGATGAACTCCTTGCCCGGCGTCGTCGCGCGGGTGGGCCTTGCCGGCGAAGATGATCTGCACCGGGCGGTCCGGGTCGTTGAGAAGCCGGGCCAGCCGCTCGGGGTCGCGCGAGCAGCATGGTGGCCCGCTTGTACGTGGCGAACCGGCGTGCGAAGCCGATGGTGAGCGCCTCGGGATCGAGCACTTCGGCGGCGCGGGCGAGCTCGGCCTGGCCGGCGCTGCGGCCGCGGAGCTGCTCGACCAGGCGGCGGCGCGCGAACGCCACGAGACGCTCGCGGCGCCGCTCGTGCGTTCGCCACAGCTCCTCGCCGGGGATCTGCTGGACCGCCTGCCACACGCGGGTGTCGCCGGGCTCCTCGGCCCACGCGGGCCGAGGTAGCGGTCGTAGAGCGTGCGCATGTCGTCGGAGATCCACGAGCCCGGGTGAACGCCGTTGGTGATGTACGAGATGGGCAGCTCGTCGATCGGGATCGCGGGCCAGAGGTCGCGCCACATCGCCCGCGAGACCTTGCCGTGCAGGCGGCTGACGCCGTTGACGTAGCCGGCGATGCGGATCGCCGTGACCGCCATGTTGAACGGCTCGCCGGCGTCGTCGGGGTGGACACGCCCCAGGCCGAGGAACAGGTCGCGGTTGGTGCCCAGCTCCTGCAGATAGGGGCCGAAGTAGCGCTCGATCAGGTCGGGTGCGAACACGTCGATGCCGGCCGGCACCGGCGTGTGGGTGGTGAACACGGTGCTGGCGGCGACGACCTCCCACGCCTCCGGCAGTGACAGCGTGTTCTCGTGCATCAGCCGCGCCAGCCGCTCGAGCGCGAGGAACGCCGAATGCCCCTCGTTCATGTGGTAGACGCGGGCGCGCAGGCCGAGCGCATCGAGCGTGCGCATGCCGCCGATGCCGAGGACGATCTCCTGCTGGATGCGCATCTCGGCGTCGCCGCCGTACAGCTCGTCGGTGATGTCCTGGATGTCACTTGGGTTCTCGGCGAGGTTGGTGTCGAGCAGCACCAGGGTGACGCGGCCGACCTGGGCGCGCCACGGCCTGATCTGCGCCTCCCGCCCGGCGATCGACACGGCGACGCGGACCTCCTTGCCGTCGGCGTCACGACACGGCCGCACGGGCATGGTGAAGAAGTCGTTGATCGGATAGCGCTCCTGCTGCCACCCCTCGGGGTTGAGGTACTGGCGGAAGTACCCCTTCTGGTAGAGCAGGCCGACGCCGACCAGCGGCACGCCCAGCTCGCTGGCGGACTTGAGGTGGTCGCCGGCCAGTATGCCGAGCCCGCCCGAGTAGATGGGCAGGCACTCGGTGAGTCCGAACTCCATCGAGAAGTAGGCCGCGAGAGGGTGCTCGGGGCGGCCGTGCGCTTCGCGTACCAGGTGCCGTCGCCGCTCATGTACGCGGCAGATCGCGCTGCACGCGCTCGAGATGGGCGAGGAACGAACTCGTCCTGCGCCAACTCGTCGAGACGGTCCTGGTCGATGCTGCCGAGCATCAGGATCGGGTTGTGGCCGCTGCGCTCCCAGAGGTCGCGGTCGAGGCGGCGGAACAGCGCGATGGTCTCGTGGTCCCACGACCAGCGCAGGTTGTACGCGACTTCCTCGAGCGCCTGCAGCTTGTCGGGAAGCGCGGGACGGACCTGGAAGCTCTTCACCGGACGCATTGGCGTGACCTCCCATTTGCGACGCTGGCGTGGTCATGTCCAGGATAGGACGGCTTGCCTGACTGTGCCAGTGGTCAGCGGGGCCCGAAGAGAGTGCGGGACCCGTGCGCGGCGTGGAGGCGCAGCCCGACCCCGGCAGGCGGCACTGCGGGGGTCGCCAGCAGCCAGGCGTCCGCCGCCTGCGCCTGTGCTGACGTCCAGCGTCGCAGCTCGCGGCGGGCGTAGAACCGCGCTGCACCGAGCGGGATGTCGTCGGCAAGCAGGAGCACAGGCGCCAGAGCCGGCGACGGCAGGGCACGCAGGACCGCGCGCGTGTCCTCGGCAGGGCGGCTGCCCAGGCGTCGCAGGACGACATCGGCGCCGGCGGCCGCGAGCGTGACGGCGCACAGCCCGCCGATCACCGGCCGCAACCAGCGCCGGGGCCGGGCCGCGGCCGTCAGCCAGCACGCGGTGATCACGGACAGCGCCGGGTAGGCGGGCATCACATACCAGTGGAGCTTCGTCGGTACGGCCGAGAAGAACGCGAGCGTGGTCCAGAACCACGCCAGGAGGAGCACCCGGGCCGGAGATCGGCGCGGCCCGCGCACCGCCTCCACCGTGGCCGCCACGACGGCTGCTGCGCCCAGCCAGTGCCATGGGTTGACCCAGTGGAAGAAGACGTACTCCAGGTAGTACCACCACGGACCGGTGTTGCCCTCGACCACCGCGGACATCCGCGCGACCACGTTGAGGCCGAGGTACACGCGGCCGAACTCCCACCCGTGCGCCGCGAGCTGCCAGACGTGCCACGGCGCAGCCAGCGCGCCCGCCAGCGCGGCGCCGCGGAGACCGACGACGAGCTGCCGGCGGTCCAGCAGCGTCCACGCCAGCAACGCCGGCGCGATGACCAGCGCCGCTGGCCCCTTGACCATCAGCGCCGCGCCGAGGGCGGATCCGAGCAGCACCCACGAGCCTGCCAGCGCGCCAACCACGGAGAACGCCAGGCACGCGGCCAGCGGCACGTCGAGCATCGCCTGCCGCGAGAAGCGCAGCCACTGCGGCGCCGTCGCCAGGATCACTCCGGCCAGCAGCCCGGCGCCGCGCCCGCCCAGCCGCCGGGCGAGGAGGTACGCGGCGCCGACGCCGCCAATCCCCAGGAGCGCCGCCGGGAGACGTGCGGCGAGCTCGGAGGCGCCCAGGAGCCGGTACGCGGCGGCGATCAGCCAGAGCACCAGCGGCGGCTTGTCGGCGAACAGGCGGCCGTCGAGGTGCGGCGTGAGCCACGTTCCGCCGCGGGCCATCTCGCGCGCTACGGCGGCGTAGGTCGCCTCGTCCCAATCGCGCATCGCGTCGCCGCCGAGATCGGCGAGGAAGAGCGCCGCTGCGGCCCCGAGTAGGAGGATCTCGGGCAGATGCCGGCGGGCCCAGTGCGAGCTCTGCATCCGCACTATCCTATCCTCTCCGAGTCCCCGAGCCCCTGGCCGCGAACCCGGAGGCCGGATAGCTTCCTCTGGCACAATGGGCCCATGGATGCTGTGATCTTCGACTTCGACGGCGTGATCGTCGACAGCGAGCCGGTGCACTGGGCCGGCTTCGCCCGTGTTCTCAGCCCACTCGGGCTCGAGCTGACCTGGGACAGGTACCGCGAGCGCTACCTGGGCTTCGACGACCGCGACTGCTTCGCGGCCGTGCTCGCCGACCACGGCGTCGCTGCCGGCGAGGCGCGGCTGGCCGAGCTGACGGCGG
The DNA here is from genome assembly GCA_963725705.1 of uncultured Acidobacteriota bacterium. Taxonomy (GTDB): domain Bacteria; phylum Acidobacteriota; class Thermoanaerobaculia; order Thermoanaerobaculales; family Thermoanaerobaculaceae; genus CAVRZJ01. Next base: position 743,312 of record CAVRZJ010000011.1, read on the forward strand.
CGAAGACCGGCGCGGTGCAGGAGGTCCTGGCGAGCTCCGCGGCCGCAATGCCGGGCGCGGTCGAGCTGATCTCGGCGGTGGCGGCGGCCGGGGTGCCAGCGGCGATCTGCTCGGGAGCCCTGCGGCCGGAGATCGAGATCGCCGCCCGCCGGATCGGTGTTTGGGACCGATTTCTCGTCGTGGTCGCCGCCGAGGACGTTCGCCACGGCAAGCCCGACCCAGAGGGGTATCGAATCGCCGTCGATCGGCTTGCGGCGATGACGGGCGCCGCCCTGCGACCCGGACGCTGCGCCGCCGTCGAGGACTCGCCGGCCGGCATCGCCGCAGCGAAGGCGGCGGGACTGCGGGTGCTGGCGGTCGCGGTGTCGTATCCGGCTGGCGCCCTCACGGATGCCGATGCGGTCGTCCCGACGCTGGCCGCAGCCTCGCTCGCGACGCTCCGCGGGCTCGTCCCCGCTCACTGATACCAGCTCTCCATCGGTAGTGGGGCTGGTGAGGCCGGCGCTCCTCGCCGGCGTCTTCGGGAGCGCTCCCGGAAATACGCGCGCGGAGCGGGCGCCCAACGCTTGAGGGCTCGATTCCGCGTGACCACAAACCTCTTGGGACACTGTAGAGGCGGTATGCGACGTCGTTGCCGGCAAGAAAACGCCGCCCGTCTCGGGCGGCGTTGGATCTCGCGGGGGCGCGGTAGTCAGTGGGCAGGGTTACCGCGCCATCAACCAACCGCTACGGTACCTCTGTTGCAGAAGCTCGCGAACTGCACATCGAGACCGGCATCACCTACTGCCTGCTGCCCACCCGGACCTCCCGTCGAGTGCCCCGGGCGTCCCCGTGTTGCAGTTTCACAGCCCCTGCCCACTGCCACATCCAATTTCGGTCCCTGAGCGTGTCGTGTCAAGGGGTGCACGCCCCTGCCCACGGGCGGGACGCGCTACCCTTTCGCCATGCAGGAGACGCCGCGGGGCAAGCTCGTCTACTCCACGGAGCGGGGCCGGACATGCCCGCGCTGCGGCTGGCCCGAGAACGAGTGCCGCTGCTCGTCCAAGGCCGAGCAGGCGGTGCCGGCGCGCATCGTCGCGCGGCTGCGGATCGAGAAGCAGGGGCGGGGCGGCAAGACCGTGACGGTGGTCGACAACCTGCCGCGCAACCAGGAGCTCCTCAGGCGGCTCGCCGGCGAGCTCAAGCGCGCGTGCGGCAGCGGCGGCACCGCTGGCGAGTCGAGCGTCGTGATCCAGGGCGACCACCGCGACGCCATCCGCCGCCTGCTCGCCGCGAGAGGTTGGGCTGTCAAGGGTTAGCGGGGTTCGGAGCGCGGAACGCCGTCCCAGGGGCCTTGGACGCCCACGCGCCGGTGCGGCGACGCCTTGCCGCATCGCGCCGTGCTCCACGTCTGCAGAGCCGCATGCGTTCGGCCGCGTTCTTATCGCTACACTGACCGGGTAGACCGGCCAACGCTCACTCGTGAGGTAGACGGATTGAGTAAACGACCCGACGGTAGCCCCAGCCCCCGACAGCGGCTACGCAGCGCCGTTGGGCTGCCGCTCTCGCTCGGCCTCTACGGCCTCTTTCTCTTGGTCTACAGGCCCCTGAGCCCCTTCGAATGGGACGAAATCCTGTTCATCCGGGCGATGAGCCGCTTCGACATCGCCGCACACTCGCCCCATCCGCCGGGCTACCCGGTCTTCGTAGGCGTGGCGAAGCCGCTCTATTGGCTCACCGGGAACGCTCAACTGGCGCTCCAGTTGGTTTCGATCATTGGCGCCGTGGCGGCGGTCTACCTGCTCTGGCGCCTGGCTCGGTACCTCGGCGCAACGCGGCGCGTGGCGACCTGCGCGGCAGCGTTGCTGGCGGCGACGCCGGGCTTCGCCTTCAACGCGAACGTGGGCTTGTCGGACGTGTTGGGAACGGCTGGCGCTCTTGCCGGAGTTTTCGCGCTGGTCGCGGCGTGGGACAGGCCCGAGCGGCTGCCGCTCGCGGCGGCCGTGTGTGCGGTCGCCCTCGGCGTTCGCCCGCAGGTCGTGGCGGCCCTGCTTCCCGTCGCCGCGGTCGTGATCGCCCGCGCTGCCCGTGCGAGTCGGTGGCGATCACTGCTTGCCGCGGCAGCCAGTGGCGTCGCGGCGAGTGCCGCGTGCTGGCTGCCCGCCGTCTTCCTGACCGGACTGGCGCGATTCGTGGGTGCGCTGCGCGGCCAGTACAGGTGGGTGGTGGAGGTCGACCATGCCGGGCAGTTCTCGCGAGCCCCGCTGGGCACGCTCGTCGACCGTTGGCTCATTGCACCGTTCGGTTCCACCATGCTTGCGCTGGCGTTCTGGGGTCTCCTGGCGGCTGGTGCCAGCGTTCTCTGGCGAGCCCGCCAGCGCCGTCTTGTGGCCATATGCCTGCTGACCGGCGGCGGCTACCTCGTCGTTGCCATGTGGACGCTCCACATCGCGCCGTCGGTGCGGTACGCACTGCCGGCCGTGCCGTTCCTGGCGCTCCTCGCCGGAGGAATCGGCGCCGTCAGGAGGCCCTTGCCAGCACGCCTTGTCGCGGCCGCGATCGGGATCTGGTGTCTGCTGGCGCTGGCCGTGGTGGCGGGGCCCGCCCTGGATGTTCGCCGCCGTCGGCCTGCGCCCGTCTCAGAGGCGACAGAGTGGATCAAGGCCAATTTCGAGCCAGAACGAACCACCGTGGTTTACTCGCCCTCGATGCGTCCACACGTCACACTCATGCTCGCTCGCAAGGGTTTCAAAGTCATGCCGTTGGAGCCAGGGCGGAGCTACGGGGGCGACCTGAGGCCGGACGGCAACGTGCTGCTCCTGACCTCGAAACCCGTCGCGGGCAGCGAGATCCTGCTTGCCCCGCACTGGGAGATACCGCAACTGTCTCGCCTTTCGCGCCGCATGTACGACCGCTGCGTGGTTGCGCGCGCTCCGGCCGTGGCCAGTCGACCGCCCTCGGTCGATTCCCTCCTGTCCGCCGTGACCGCCGGCGCCATCGCAGCGGCGGCGCGTGGAACGGACCTGCTCGTGCCCTCGGCGGCACACGGGTGGGGGAAGCTCGGTTCCTTCTGGACCACCGACCTCGTGCTCTGCAACTCCAGCCCGGAAACGCCGCTCACCGTCGAGGTGAGCCTCGTGGCGCGGCCCGGTACGAGGGCCGGCACGACGGCTGTGACCCGACAGATCCCACCCGGGGGCAACCTGGCACTCTCCGACGTTCTCTTCGAGCAGCTCGCATTCACCGGTCACGGCGCGCTTCGGCTTCGCTCAGTGAGACCGTTCGCGGCGTTCTGGAGGACCTTCGACCAGCGGCGGGCAAGCTCCGGCATGCCGCTGACGCTCCTGCCGGCCTTGATCTCAGGGGCCACAATGGATTCCGGCGCTATCGACCTCGCCCGGGTCTGGCCCGGAATCGGCGCCGCGCGGTGCAATCTGGGGTTTGTGAACCTCGGGAGGCGCGCGGCCGAGGTCGATCTCAGGCTGGTATCGGGGAAGGACTTCGCGTCGCGTCGAGTTCTCGTCCCGCCGGCGTCCAGCGTGCAGGTCGACAGCGCCCTGGTGGCCCCGCTGTCGCGGCCGCTGCGGGCGGAGTTTCACGCAAGCTCAGGTGTTCTTGCGTACGCCGCAGTCGTCGAGACGGCGACCGGCCGCGTCACCTACGCCTTCCCCTGAGGTCAGCCGCTTCTCCCCGCCGGCGTTGTGGCGTCGGCGGCGGCCAGTGCGAGCAGCCGCTCGACCTGGAAGCCGGCCATCTCGCCCGCGGCGCGCAGCCTGTCGACGAGCGCGGCGCAGGCGGCGAGCCGGACGGCGTCAGCGGCCGGGTCCGGCGTCTCGGCGGCTGCCACGACGGCGGCGGCGACCGCGAGCAGCCAGTCGAGCAACTGCTCCGCCGCCTCCTTGTTGAACCAGAGGACGTCGCGGTAGCGGTTGACCTGGAGGAGCTGGCGCACCTCGGCATCGGCGAGCCAGGCCTCGAGGCGCTTGCCGGTGACCTCGCCGCCGGCGGCGAGGCCATCGTGCCACATCTGGTTGGCGACCAGCACCTTGAGCAGCGTGACCGCGTGCCGGGCGCCACCCTCGTCGGCGCCGAGGTCCGTGAAGGCACGCTCGAGTATGCGGGAGAGCAGCCACTGGTCGATGCCGCTGCGCGAGCGCTGCGCCGCCTCGTTTCCCGAGCTCACCGCCCCGAGCGAGCGGGTGAGCGTCCACGCGAGAAAGGTCGGCTTCGCCATGCCGTCGCTCGCCAGCAGCGCCTTCCAGCGGGCCGCGAGGTCGTCGCGCGTGGGTGCCGGGAGCGTTGCCGGGAGACCGTCGCCGCCGGCGATCCGCAGCGCCGCGGCGACGGTGCGACGCACCTCGGCCGCGACGCGACGCTCGTCGCCGTCGCCGCCGGCGACCCGTTTGACCTCCGCTGCGACGCGGTGCGCCTTCGCCTCGACCTCGTCGAGCAACGCGGCGTGCGTGTCGCGCGCCTTGCCGCGGCCCGCTGCGGCACTCGCCAACCGCTGCAGGACGTCGGCGTTGACCAGCTCCTTGAACGCCTGGTGGAGCGGCTGCAGGAACGTCTCGCGCAGCGCCTCGTCGATGCTCGGCACGCCGCGGCCGCCGAGATAGGCGGCGAGGTTGGCGTACTGGCCCTGGTCGTCGCGTACCTCGCGGAAGTCGATGAAGACGTGGCGGCGGTAGGCGCCGAGCTCGACGTACAGCCCCTGGTCGGTCAGTGCGCGGTTGCTGCGGATGAACTCGAGCCCGCTCGCGACGTCGCGGAAGATCGAGAACCAGCGATCGCCGGACTCGAGGGCGAGCCCGTCCGCGAGCGTGGACTGCCGCAGCTCGCGCTCCTCGCCGTGCTTGACCGCCCACGCCACCGACGAGCGCATCCAGCCGCGGGTGTCGGCGCACTTGTTGTGGTAGACCACCAGGGCGCGCTCGTCGCCGGCGCGATTGGAGTAGGCGAACACGTCCTCGTTGACCGACCCGTCGGGCGTGAAGAAGTCGTAGAGCCGGAAGTGCTCGACGCCGGCGAACAGGTGGCGGCGGTGGCAGCAGCGGGAAGATCTCCCGCTCGTGCCGCCGGACGAGGTCGCCGTCGGGCTGCTCGTCCCAGTAGGCGCGCCGGTACTCCATGCCGTACTTCTCGGTGAACCCCTCGACCTGGCCGTGCCCGAACATCGGCAGCCCGGGCATCGTGGCCATCAGCGTGCAGACGCCGAAGTACTTGTCGCCCCTGCCGAACTGGTCGACCGCCGTCCGCTCGTCGGGGTTGTTCATGAAGTTGACGAAGCGCTTGAGGACTTCGGGGTCGAATTCGAGGGTGTTCTTCATGACCGTGCGGTACTTGGCGTTGTCCTCGTCGCGCAGCATGTTCATGAACGCGCTGTTGTAGACGCGGTGCATGCCGAGGGTGCGGACGAAGTAGCCCTCCATCAGCCAGAACGCCTCGGCGAGGAGCAGCGTGTCGGGCACCTCGGCGGCCACGCGGTCGACCACCTCGCGCCAGAACTCCTCCGGCATCGCCGCGTCGAACTGCTCGCGGGTCAGCCCGTGCTCGGCGCGCGAGCGGGATGGCGCCGCCGCTGCCCGGCTCGGGGAACCACAGCCGCTGGAAGTGCTTCTTGGCCAGCGTCATCGCCGCGTCGAAGCGGATGATCGGGAACTGCCGCGCGACGTGCAGGATCGTCTGGATCACCGCCTCGCGCACCTCCGGCAGCAGGTAGTTGAGCTGGGCGGTGTCGTTCCACGGCATGCTGGTGCCGTCGTTGCCGTGGTAGATGATAGCGCTCGCTGCCGGTCCAGCGGTCGACCCGCTTGAAGACGACGGCGGCGTCGCGAGCGGTCGTAGTAGTGGTCCTCGAGGAAGATGCCGACGCGCTCGTCGCTCGACAGGTCCGGGCCCGTTGAAGGAGTAGGACGGGAACGGGCTGTAGTCGAGGGCGATGAACCAGTCGGGGTGCTCGCATACCCAGCGCGAGTCGATGCCCATGTGGTTGGGCACCATGTCGCTGGCCAGGCGGATGCCGCGCCGCCAGGCCCGTTCGCGCAGGTCGTCGTACGCCGGCTCGCCGCCCAGGTCGTCGGCGATCCGGTAGTCGTCGAGCGAGTAGGCCGAGGCGACCGCCTCGGGGTTGCCGCACAGCTGCTTGATGCGCTGCGAGGCGCCTGCTGCGCTCCCAGACGCCGATCAGCCAGAGGCCGGTGAAGCCCCAGCGGCCGAGCGGTCCAGCTCCTCGTCCGGGATCTCGTCGAGACGGGTGATCGTGCGACCGTGGCGCTTGGAGAGCTGGTCGAGCCAGACGTAGGCGTTCTTCGCGATGAGCACCAGGCGCGGCATCCAGTCCTGGTCGGGGCTGAACCGCTCGGGCTCGACCGCCAGACCGGCGAACTCGAGCACCGGCGCCTGGCCGACGCCCGGCCCGCCGCCGACGCCGAACCGGGCCTTCTCCTCCTCGCTGATCAGGTCGAGGCTGCCGAGCAGGCGATAGAGCAGCTTGCCGAGCAGGAAACCCCAGTGCTCGCGGATGTACTCGAGCTGGCCGGGCAGCGAGTGCGGCACCGCCAGCGCGGGGCTGCGCAGCATGTCGATCAGGTTCTGATTCGCCGGGCCGTAGAACGGCTCGAGGTCGAAGTGCTCGCGCAGGCCGGCGGCGATGCGGGCGTAGGCCGTGTCGCGCCGCAGCGCGGCGTCGTCGAACAGCTCGGCGAAGGGCGCGCACGCCGGGTTGGCGTTGGCGAGCCGGAGCATCAACAGCTCTTCGAGCAGCACCTCGCGGTTCGGCACGCCGCCGGTCTCCCCTTCCAGGTACTCGTCGAGGGGGATCTCGCGCCGGTAGACGGCGAGCGGCGGGAACTCGTCGGCGAAGTGGCGCAGCGTCGCGTCGACCGCGTCGGCGCCGAGCTCATCGCCGAGCCGCTGGAGCGCGGCGGCCATCGCGCGAGGGCTCTTCTGCTGCCGGTAGAGCTCGATGACGAGGTGGAGGATCTCGTCGATCAGGCCCATGGCGTTGATCTGACCGGCCCTGACCGCCCGCTCGGGGAAGCGGGCGAGATCGCGGCGGGCGTTCAAGCGCTGCGCGAACACCCGGGCGGCGTGGAAGTTCGCGAGGACGACGCCGCCGCGCAGAGCGAACAACGTCTCGTCGAGGCCGTATCGCTCGCGCGCCTGGCGCGAGATGTGGAACTCCATCTGCCGGCTCTGGTGGTCGCTCATCGTCCCCATCACCGCCCTCTCGTCTCCGACACCGGCTACGGCCGCGGCGTTGCCTCGGTCACGGTGATACTGCGCCGGCAGGGTGAAGCATCGCAAGGTGTAGGCATCGGCCGGCCAGTCGACGCGTACCCGTCGGGCCGCCCGTCAGACTCGCTTCTGGTACTGCACCCGGTACTCGAAGTCGATCTCGCCGGCGTGGATCTGGTCACCGGCGCGCAGCTTGTGCACATGGATGCGCTCGCTGTTGACCAGTGTCCCGTTGGTGGTCTCGAGGTCGGCGACGTAGTAGGACCCTTCCTTGTACACGATGCGGAAGTGCTGGGCGCTCAGCGTCGGGTCGGCGATCGAGACCGTGTTGACCGTCGTCGCCCGGCCCACCGTGAACGGTTCTTCGGGCGTGAGCTTGAACATGCGCGGCGGCTTGCGATGCTCCTTGACCACCAGTACCGCCTGCTCGCCGAGGATGAACGTCTTGTCGACCGGCTCGTCGAGCGGCACCTTCGCCCACAGCTCGGGGTCGATCTCGTCCGCGGCGGGCGCTGCCACGGCGACAGCCTGGGCCAACCCGTCACGGTCCCTCAGCTCGCGGATCTCGGAGTCGGCGCGTTCGATCTCCGCGCGGCAGTGCGGGCACTCGGTGTCCCAGGCCTCGAGCGGCATGCCGCACTGCTCGCAAACTCGCCGCTCCTCGCGGCGTTGGCGGCGCCACAGCAATGCGGCGGAGATCGCCAGAATGGCCGCGACTGCCAAGGCCACCGGCACCACCGCCGGTATGCCTGCGTCGCTGTCGGTTGGCAGCGCAGTCGGGACGACGACCGGCACGTGCCGGGGAGCGGGGGGCGGCGGTGCCGCCCTGGCGACCTTTTCGGCGACGCCGCGCCGCGCGCTCTCGACGGCGATCAGCAGGTCGGTGCCGGCGGCAAAAGGCTGCGGTCCGACGAAGGCTCCGTCGGTGAGCAGCGCGAGGCGGCGGAGAGCGCGCTCGTCGACCCGGCGTCCGACGCCAAGGGTGACGATGCGGACGCCGTTGAGCTCGCACTGGCGGGCGACGTCCTCGGGGGTGGTGGCGGAGTTCTCATCGCGCCCGTCGCTGGCAAGGACGACCACGCCACCGCCCGCCAGCGCCTTGGCGGTCTCGAACAGGGCATCGTTGAGGAGCGTGACGCTGCCCGTCGGCTCGAGGCCGGCCAGCGTTCGCAGCAGGGTGTCGCGGCCGGTGTTGGGCCGCATCAGCCAGCGCGTGTCGTCCCCGAACTCGACCGCTCCGAGCGGAGTGTCAGCGGGAAGCTGCCGCACCATCGCCCGCAGCGACTCGATCGCTGCAGAGAGCTCGGCGCGGCTGAGCGAGCGGCTCGTGTCGACGGCAAGGACGACGGGAACTGGGCTCGCGGCGGCAGCCCCGGCGAGCGCCGCCGCCACCACGGAGGCAAGCAACCGGGTTTTCATCGGTCTCGATTCCTCGTTGGGATTCTAGCATCGGCGCGCCCGCGGTCGTTTATTGTGACGCAGGTCGCTTGACTGGGGTCACGGTTTTGTGATGAGATTCCGTCCAAGAAACGGGATCCTGGGGAGGGTCGCATGCTCACGCGCGCGGTTGCCGGTTGGGCGATGCTTATCTTCGTAGCAGCGGCATCGGCGCTGGAGGCAGGCGCCGTCAAAATCGGCAGCGTCGCCAACGCCAGGTTCAGTACAGACTGGACCCTCGACGGCCCCGAGATGGTCAACACGCGGGCGAAGCTGCTGAACGTGGCGAACTTCGGTCCCAGCGGTACGGTCCGCCGGGCGATCGAGATCACCGACACGGCCGTCACGGCGGGATCGATCGACGCGGTGTTGCTCGATCCCTTCGAGGTGTTCTTCATCGGTTGGCTGTACGACTCGAGTACCAACGCCTTCACCGCGCCCGAGCTGAACGCACTCAAGTCCTGGGTGTGGCGGGGCGGCAGCCTGATCGTGACGTGCGACGACGAGAGCGTCGATGACGTCTGTGCCGCCTTCGGCCATCCCGCCGGCGGCCCGGTGCAGTCGCCGGCGATCCCGGTTGTCGAGGCGGCCGACCACCCGTTGGTACAGGGGCCGTTCGGGGCGGCGGCGCAGGTCTACTTCTCGGGCGACTTCAGCACATTCGTCTCTACGACCGGTGCGGTGGTCGTGATGACCGACTCCTCGCCCGAGCACCGGCCGGCAGTGATCGTCAGGCGGTGGGGAGCGGGTCGCGTGATCCTGATGACCGACGTCGACCTCATCGCCCACGCCGCCACGGCCGGGAGTGGGATCTCCACCGACAACGACCGTTTCCTCGGCAACCTGTTCGCCTTCGCCGCGCGGCCGTACGACCTGCTGATCGACGCTGCGGCGCACACCGGCGGCCTCAACGCCACGACGTGGCGTTCCGACGTCGACCTGCTCAACGTCGGCGCCGCCGAGGCGGCGGTCTCGATCTCCCAGCTCAAGGTCAGTCAGGCGAACCTGTCGCCGACCCAGGCGCTGGTGACGGTTCCCGCCGGCGGCACGCTGCGGCTCGTTGACGTCCTTGCCGGTGTGCTCACCGGCGGCAACGCCGCGCTCGGCGTCACGTTTACGGGCAGTCAGGTTTTCGCCAACTCGCGCTTCTACAATGTCGGCGCGGCGGACGGCTCGGTGTACGGGATGTACGTCCCTTCCAGCGATGACCGGGAGACCATCTGGTACGGCCGCCCAGGCGTCTTCCACCACCTCAGCTACACAGGAATAAGAGGCACAGCACCAGGGTCAACATCAGCAGCAGCAATTGGTTTTTGTTTTTATTTTTTTTTTTTTTTTTTTTTTTTTTTGTTTTTTTTTTTTTTTGTGTGTGTCTCGTTCAGAATTTACATATCTAATAGGCAGAGTACTTGATGGGGTAAGAAAACAGGAGGATGGCATCCATAACATGACTAGTCAAATTGTCATATATGTCTCGGAACAACCAAAACACTATGAGACCAGGATAGAGCCGACAGCAGCATGCACAGCAGGTAGCAGAGCCGTATCCACGGATAGGCAGGCGCACTTGGAACTGGCGCTGCAAGATCTCAAATAATACGTTTCCGAGGGTAATCGGATCTAATCATGTAGCGACGTTCATGGAAAAACAATTGCAGAAGACTTTGGCGCTGAAGTTGGCAAGTGCCATTCAGCCCAGCCATGTAACACGTGTCAACAGGCATGCGTTACAAAGCCCACATTGCGTAGCCTGCCCCGCCGTGCGAGCGCTACTGAAGGCGTGCATTTGTCTTTCGTCCCCAGTTGCGCCGGCTGCATGGGAAATGTCGGATGGGTGGCCGACCTCGGAGGCGACGATGGGTGTTGGCTTTCGGCAGCATCAATCCCTCCAGCTCTGCAATGAGCACGGTTGGTGCGAAGCTCCGGATCCGAAGAACCAGGTCACGCGTATTGCTTCGGCGGCTCCTGAAGAATCAGGCTGGCAACGGAAGCGAACGGAGCAGAAAATCGAAACCCGTCGCCTGCTGGCGCTGCGCAAGGCAGGACAACTCCTGGCAATGGGTCCGGCAGCGACCCGCCGGGACCCCGACCTATGCTACCGGCCGTCCTTCTGTGAGGGTGGCGCACGATGGTCTCGTCTCTGCAATCCGGGTACGAGTTAGAGGCATGGCACTGATCCGTCAGTGGACACCGGAAGTCTCAGCAACTGCGCTCCAGGTCTCTCCAAAAAACATGGACGGAGGAGCAGTAGCAGGAAGTTGAACGGCTTCTGGTGATGTCAGAACCCCCATCGCCGGTCGTCGGAGGCGATGTTCCTTATTCTGGAGCTTGTTGCACAGGATGGATGCCATCAGCAGAATGCTCCAGCACCCGGTACGGAAGCGCCAAGCTCGACTCCTCGACGATTTCATCATTAGTTTCACATTGTCTCTCTCATCCAGGAAAACGCCCGCATCGAACGACACAGATCTACGTGGGACAAATCTCGCGGCTGTGCAAGTGCCATCCGTGTACAATTGACAGTGTTGGAGTGATTGGTTGGCGCGGACATCACATTCCGGAAGCTCAACGCTTGCTTGGAGGTGACGCGATGCAGAACATAGGGGTATCTATCATGTTTTCGGCAGTAATGGTAGTTGCCTTTCATTCTGCACCATCGTCGCACAGGGAATTGTAGAACACGCGCCACAATCACTGCCGAAGCACGAAGCTATTGTCGTGGCGATCCGCGGAACTGGAGGTGGTTGGCGATTGGCCCCGCCTGCGGAGGAGGCATCGCCGAAGGGCGGAGGGACCGTGGGCATGCGGCTCCTCGCTGAGGACGTAGTCACGTCCATCGAACAGGTTTAGGTGTGGCCAATTGAGTAGAGATAAGGCAGAGGGCAGCGCCACCCGTCCTGGTGCATCCGGATCGCGCACCGTCGGTAATTCAAGCAGCAGCTCTTCGGGAAGCCGAGAAGCACACATTGGCATCAAAGGAATCAAAAGAGAAGCCTCTCCTTGCTGGCTCAATCCGAGACCGAGGCGAAAGAGGTGGTCCCTGAGGCAGTCGAAGCTATCGCCACAGGACTTGGTGGAAGCAGGGGCATGCATGTGATTCTCAACTGGATGCACACGAACCACTTGGAGGAGCAGCTTGTTGGACTGTCTACACCGTGCTGTCAGCAAGTGCCTGACTCCATCCCTCGCGCGCCAAGCGCGCCTGCCAGCCGAAACCCCGCCGCTCAGCCGGGGAAATGTGGAGAATCCTGAGCCTGCACACGCTCCGATGAAGGCTGAGTCCAGCCGATCCACCGGAGTGTTCGTATGCGACACTTGCTGGCGGCATGCAAACTTATGGAGCTGGGATAGTATTCCAGACAATAATGTTCGCCCCCAGTCGCTGGTGTGACGTATACCTCACAGCCTGACGGGTTGAGTAACACCATCATTGAAGTTACAAGGCTAACCACGTGTCCACTGGCAACGAGCCGGGAAATTCGTCTGAGTGCTACTTGCCCTTACTGCAACGTCCTCCTACTCTGCACAGGCCCGGCGACAGGGCGCCCAACAGCGTACTTGAAGGTACAATCAAGGCAGTGGGGAACTGCCACAGTTCGATCCCACTTGGCTTACCGCACTATGCGAATGAATACAGACACCTCGCCACATGGTCTGCATTGCCGGCGTGTGCAGCTGGAAGCAACGGGAGCTGTAGAACACATATTGCGGTATATGCCTCATACCAAGCAGCCCCTTGACGCCAAATTGCAGCATATTCGTCCGAGCGCCGGACAGCGGACTGGCGCGAGTCCTGTGAATGGAGGTCCATTTGGCATATTGGAAGCGTTGGCACTGATACACGACGTGGATAGAACCAGAATCAAGGCACACTTGCACAAGTGGCTGGCTCACGAGATCCCTCCGGTTAGGCTACACACGAAGGATCCACATTCGCCCTGCGGCTGGTCAGCACACGCCGAAGTGAGGGCACCGTGCCCGGGCAGGGCAGCCTGACACTCGTCTCGGCGGTGGTCGGCCATGATGACCGACCTACCAATGGAAGATGGTGGCAGGACGGCGGGAGAAAAGGACTAACACGGGGAAGGGGCCCCCGCCGCAGGAGGGGCAAACCGCAGGTGTCATCCGCCAGTCTGCGGATGGATCCCAGGTGTCGGGTGTCAGCACAGAGTAACGTACAGAGGAATCCCAGGCGAGCCACGCCATCCGCCAGTCGGCGGACCTGCGGCGCCGACGATGTTGCTCCGGCCGACCATTTCAGCCCCTCAGCAGCCAGGACTCCGTGGCACAGCGCGGCAGTGTGTGCCACAGTGATTGGATGAAGGGGGCATGTCACAGCCGAGCGGAAGCCGGTCCCTCAGAGCGTTCCATCCGGCCGCTCGCGCCGCTGGTTGCACAGGGGGCGAAGGGTACGGGCGTCCGCCAGCCGGCGGAAGCCAAGTACCATGGGGTTCGAGAGTCCGCCGATGACCAGGCACGTGGAATCGCATGCTCGACGGCTGGCGCGGGCGCTGAGTTACTCCGGCTGCCAACTTCGGAGCAGCCAGTCCCTCCACAACCCAAATCCTTATATCGCGGGGAGACTGTCCTGCGTGCCGACTGGAAGGAAGTGTGGAAAAGGTCGAAACCTACCGGTCCCCAAGGTGAAGAAGGTCGCGCTGGCGTACTCGGGCGGGCTGGACTCGTCGCTGAGCATCGAGCTGCTGCGCCGCAAGTACAAGGCGAAGGAAATCGTCGCGATCAACATCGACGTCGGCCAGGGCGACAGGAACAGGACGAGATGATGGACGAAGGCGAAGGTGCTGAAGGTCAAGCCGATCATCATCGACGCGCGGAAGGAGTTCGCGACGGAGTGGCTGCCGAAGGCGATCCGCGCGAACAGCGACTACAACGGCTACCCGGTCTCCACCTCGATGACGCGCCAGCTCGTCGCGCGCATCGTGGCGCAGAAGGCGCTGGAGCTGGGCTGCGACGCGCTGATGGAAGGCTCGACGGGCAAGGGCAACGACCAGTACCGCATGCACAACGTGTTCAAGATGTTCGCGCCGAAGCTGGAGGTCCTGGTGCCGGTGCGCGATTTCGACCTGACGCGCGCGGAGGAGAAGCTGCTGTGCAAGGCATGGGGCGTGCCGGTGACCGAGCAGATCACCGGCGGCGACGACAAGACGCTCTGGTGCCGCTCGATCGCCTCGGGCGCGGTCGACCTCAACCAGGAGATCCCGGACGACATCTGGATGTGGCTGGTGCCGCCGGAGAAGGCGCAAGGACAAGCCGACGTACGTGGACATCCAGTTCCGCGCGGGCATGCCCGTGGCGCTCAACGGCAAGAAGATGCGGCTCGACGAGCTGATCACCGAGCTGAACGTCATCGCCGGCGCGCCGGCATCGGCCAGATCGACATGTTCGAGGACGGCATCATGGACCTCAAGAGCCGCGAGATCTACGAGGCGCCCGGCCGCCCACGTGCTCCTCAAGCTGCACCGCGACCTCGAGCAGTAGTGCCTGACCAAGGACGAGATCCAGTTCAAGAAGATCGTGGACGCGAAGTGGGCGTACCTGATCTACCACGGGAGTGGTATCACCCGCTGAAGGACGCCCTCGACGCCTTCATCGCCGGCCACGCAGGACGTCTGCAACGCGGACTACCAGGTGAAGCTCTACAAGGGCAACATCGTGATCGCCGAGCGCGCCTCGGAGACGAGCCTCTTCTCGCCGGAGATCCGCTCCATCAAGGCGACCGGCTTCGACCAGCGCTGGTGCTCGAACGCCGCGAAGGTTCGCGGCCTGCCGTTCGAGATTCTCGCCAAGCGCGACACGGCGATGGAGAAGTTCATGAAGAACTCCGGCGCGAAGGCGGTCCAAGAAGAAGGAAGTGGCCCGACAAGCGAAGAACGGGGTTCCGAACGGGGGAGACCCCCCAGTAGGCGGCTGCCCGTTGCGCGTTAATGGAGCGGGTATGGCATCATGGAATTACGGGATTTCCGCGAGGGCTTTTACCCTGATTGAGATGCTGGTGGTTTTCGTCCTTCGTCCCCACGCTGGCCGGTTTTTTCTGTTGCCGGTGCTGAAGAGCGCGATCGCCAAGCCTACGACGCGCATCGTCCATGAACAATCTCCCATCAGATCGGCATGGCGTTCCCACTTCCTCCATCGAGGCGAACAGCGACGTTTTTCCCGCGGCGGACGACCCGGTGAGCGCCAGCCCGAACTACTGGCTGTGGATGGGGCGAGGGTGGCGGCGGGCCATCACGGCCGTCTGTGACGCTGGAGGACAGGGTGTTCTGGTGCCCGACGGACACGACAGCGGTCCAGAGGGATGCACCTGAGAGCGTCACGCCGACCTCGATCGCGTTGTTGCCCGCTCGCCCGAGCAGATCAACGCGATGACGACGGCGGCGGCGACATACTCAATCCCCGTGCGCGCCGTGCCGCCATTACCTGGCGCGAGTCCGGTCGCCGAGAAGAAGATACTGATCGGCGAGTGGATGAGCAACCACGTGCGAACCGAGAACGACAACGGGTGGTGGAACCGCGAAGGGGCGCGGGTGTTTATCTTGTCGATGGCCACGCGGAATTCCTCGATGCGCGGTCCATCAAGCCGGCGAACGACGGGTGGCCTGATCCGAACCTGACGCACGACGGCATCCCGGGCAGGGACATGAAGTGAATGCAGACGGCTACTTTTCGGCCACCGGGGCGGCGGAGATGCTGAGGCTGGAACGTCCATGTGTTCCCGGCGCCTGCCTCTGCTGCCTATTAACTACATCTACGTTTCTGACACAGCGCCGAACCTGTGCGCGACGGGGACCCGGCAGAGAAACGCTCGCTTGTCCCTGTCGACTCGCTGCTTGGCATCATCCGAATGCGCGACATTCCTATTACGGAGCACAAGAATAGCCTCCGGCACAACTCTTGCTGTAGGTCTAACCGAGAGTCGATTTTCCGAAGACGCGCCTACAGACGGAGGTCACCCATGACGGGTTGGAAACCGGCGGACGCCGGCGACGGGCGTTCACGCTGATCGAGATGCTGATCACGCTGGCCCTTATTGCGGGCCTGGCGCCGCTTGTCGGCGTCATGTTCATGCACGCGCGGTCGAAGGCGCGCGCTCCTCATGTACAACCAGCAGCAGATTGCCAGCGCGCTCATTGGTTTTTTTCCCTCAAGGGGACGTTATACCCGAAGGATAACGGCACGAGCGACATGGCAGTGCAATTGAGCAGCTACATCGCGTGGCCGGCGTTCATGCACACGGTGGGCCTGCCCAAGGTGTACAAGTGTCCGAACGATACGGGAACAGGGAACCTGGCCAACAGTTACGAGCCTTATTACGTCCAAAGAAAAAGATTGCTCCAGTTCTGGGTGCTTGGTCCCTGGGGTGCCCGCGGCACGACGATGCCGAGGATGCGTCTGTCGATCTGTTCGGAGTCCATTCCGCGGTCCGGTCAAAGGCGGGGAAGGTAGTGATCAACGGGAAGGCGGTGGAGCCAGACAATACCACGGTCGGCCGCACCCTGTCGTCGGGAAAGGTCCTTTCGAGCGGGTCGTCGGTGACGATCAACAGCATCAGCAACAACTTCTCCGTCACGGCGCTGGCCTCGTACCATCAAGCAGGATGGGCGGCTGTACACGGTGGTCAACTCGACCAAGGCGACGCGACGTTCTCAGCAATCGTTTTTTTTTTTTTTGTTTCTCTCGTTCAGTTACGTCTTGTTCGGCGACACTTTATCCGGCCCGAAAGAACGCGCCTGACGCTCCCGTTCCGGTGCTGCATGCATCCTAAGAAACTCCCGTAACTTTCCTCAGTATGCTCAAATATCGCAGAGCTTGGCGTTCGCCAGCCGTGCCGGCTTCATCGGGACGGCTCTGAAAAGGGCGGGATGGCCGAGACTGTGATGATCGTGGAGGACAACGAGCTCAACATGAAGCTCTTCCACGATCTGTTGGAGGCGCACGGCTATCCGACGAGTGGGCACCCGCAACGGGATCGAGGCGCTCGATCTCGCCCGCAAATACCATCCGGATCTGATCCTGATGGACATTCAACTGCCCGAAGTCTCCGGCCTCGAAGTCACGAAATGGCTCAAGAAGGAGCCCCGGACCTGCAGGAGAGCATTCCCGTGGTTGCCGTCACGGCCTTCGCCATGAAAGGCGACGAGGAAACATCCTCACCAAGGCCGCTGCAGACCTATCTCTCCAAGCCGATCTCGGTCGGCAAGTACATCGAGACCATCCGTCATTTTCTCGGGCCGAAGCCCGAGGGAGAAGAGCAATGACCGCCCGCGTTCTCGTCGTCGACGACGTTCCGGCCAACGTCAAGCTGCTCAAGGAGGCGCGGCTGTTCGGCCGAGTATTTCGACGTGACCACGGCCGCGAGCGGCCAGGAGGCGCTGGCGATCTGCGGAGCGCGCGGAATGCGACGTCGTGCTGCTCGACGTCATGATGCCGGACATGGATGGGTTCGAGGTCCGCCGGTTCCAGTCGAATACCGCGACGCATCACATTCCGGTGGTCATGGTCACGGCGCTGGACGAGCCGTCCGACCGGGTCAAGGGATTCGAATCCGGCGCCGACGATTTCCTGCACCAAGCCGGTGTCCGACCTGGCGCTGATCGCGCGGGTGCGTTCGCTGTCGCGGCTGAAGATGATGACCGACGAGCTGCGCATGCGGGCGGTGACGTCGCGCGACATCGGCATCCAGAGTCCCGAGCGCGAGGCGCTGGCCGAGACCGGCCGCGGCGGTCGCATCCTGATCGTCGATGACCGCGCCTCGTCCTACGAACGCATTGCCGAGATCCTCGGCACCGAGCATACGGTGGATCTGCAACCCGATCCGGGCGAGGCGCTGTTTCACGCCGCCGAAGGCAACTACGACCTGCTGATCGTGTCGCTCGGCCTGGAGAATTTCGACGGGCTTCGGCTGTGCAGCCAGGTGCGCTCGCTCGAGCGGACGCGCAACGTGCCGATCCTGGCGCTCGCCGAGGTCGACAGCAATACCCGCCTGGTGCGTGCGCTCGAGATCGGCGTCAACGATTACCTCACCCGGCCGATCGACAAGAACGAGCTTCTTGCCCGCGTGCGCACGCAGATCCGCAAGCGGCGCTATACGGAGCGGCTGCGCGACAACGTGCAGATGTCGATCGAGATGGCGATCACCGACGCGCTGACCGGGCTCTACAACCGCCGTTACATGGAAACCCATGTGAGCACGCTGGTCGAGCAGGCGGCCGCCCGCGGCAAGCCGCTCAGTGTGCTCGTCATCGATATCGATTATTTCAAGGCGATCAACGACACCTATGGGCACGACGCCGGCGACGACGTGCTGCGCGATTTTGCCCTGCGCGTCCGCAGGTCGATCCGCGGTATCGATCTCGCCTGCCGCTATGGCGGCGAGGAGTTCGTGGTCATCATGCCGGAGACCGACATGGCCGTGGCGACGGTGGTGGCCGAGCGACTGCGCCGGCGCATCGCCGCCGAGCCCTTTCCGATCCAGCACGGGGCCGGCAAGATCGAGGTGACCATTTCGGTCGGTATCGCCACGCTCGGCCGCGAGGATACCGCCGCCGCCATGATCAAGCGCGCCGACCAGGCGCTGTACCGGGCCAAGCGCGACGGCCGCAATCGGGTGGTCCCCGACGCCGCCTGAGGCGGGCCCGCGACAGTCAATCTCAATGTCCCCGGCCGGTATTTTGTCGCCGTTATCCACAACCTGGATTGTTGGATTCCGACCCGTATTGGGCTAGCTTTGCCGGACCGGCGGGGGCCCATCCGTTCATGACGGATCTGATGCGGCCAGAAGTGGCCCCGTGTCGGCGACCTTTTCGAATCTATCGACAACCCTACGGAATGCTCAGGTCCGCCGCATCTCCTGGGTCCGTGGGGTTCGGCCGGTCCGGGGGCGGCACGAGTGGCCTCCTCATGACGCCGCACCGGACCGGCCACCTTCTCTGCGCAACGATGCCACGAAGCAATCGCCGCGTGCGTGGCGCGCGCGGCCAAGCGCCTCTGTCTCTTATCGATGCAGGGCTGCGAGCCGGTCGAACTTTACTTGATCTTCAATTCCGGAATTCGACGTGCTTCTTGGCGACCGGGTCGTATTTCTTCTTGGTCAGCTTGTCGGTCATGGTGCGCGAATTCTTGCGCGTCACGTAATAGAAGCCGGTATCGGCGCTGGAAACGAGCTTGACCTTGATGCTGGTGGCCTTCGCCATGGCAAACCTCGATGAGTGCGAATTTCCCGGGAAAGTAGCGGCGGGGGCGTCAAAGTCAAGGAAACCGGCGGAAAATCGATCCGGGGCTCATAAGAGTTCCCGATGGAAGCGATCGTACCGGACAAAGTAGAACGGCACCGGCAGGCCGGGGCTGAATCCGGCCGTGATGCGTGAAAATGAGCTCTTCCAGCACGATCTCGGTGATCAGCGACATGTCGAGCTGCTTGGCCTCGGCGAGCGGCACCCAGACCAGCTCGACCAGCTCGGCCTCCGGGCCGATCACGCCCTCGACCCGGCGCGCGACCGAGCCGGCATCGGCGGCGAAAAAGCGGCTGTCGAACCGCCGGATGCGCCGCGGCGGGGTGATCGCCCGCGCGATGAAGTGCATCGTCGCGAGGTCGGGCTTGAGCCCGGCGGCGGCATAATCGGCCCACAGCCCGCTCGGGGCCGAAGCCGCGTCGCCCGATTTTTTTCCGAGCAGAAGCCCCGTCTCCTCGAAGGTCTCGCGGATCGCCGCCAGCGCATAGCCGCGCGCCTTGGCTGCGCTCGGCCGCTGCACGCGCTGCATCAGCTGCTGCTCCATGCGCGAGCGCAGCGGGCTGGCGCTCGGCATGTGCCGGTCCGCCGGCTCGACGCGGCCGCCGGGGAACACGAATTTGCCGGGCATGAAATGGTGTCGGTCGTGGCGGCGGCCGAGCAGGACTTCGGTGTGCGCCGGACCGGTCGATCAAGATCAGCGTGGCCGACTCGCTGGGCCGGATATTCGGATGCCTGTGGTCGACTTCTCCCCCGCCGAGCGCTCGCTGCGGCGGCGGAGCACGGATTCGGTCAATCGTTCCGCCTTGTCGCTCATCGGCGTCGTTTCCCGCCGCGTCCGCCGCGGCGCTTGCTCTTGTGGTGACGCCCGTCCGCGCGGTGACCGCTCGACGCCTCGTGCGGCTTGCCCGCGTGGCGCGGCTTGTCGGGGCGATGCCGGTCCGCGCCATGCGCCCGCGCCTCGCCGGGGCGGCCTTCGGAGAGAAGCTCGAAGCGGAGCGCGCCGGCCACCGGCGCCGCTTCCACCAGCCGCACGCTCACCGCATCGCCGAGTCGATAGGTCTCGCCGCTCTGGCTGCCGACCATGGCGTGCCGGTCTTCGTAATAGCGGAAATATTCGGCGCCGATGGTGCGCGCCGGAATGAAGCCGTCGGCACCGGTCTCGTCGAGCTTGACGAACAGCCCGGCGCGGGTGACGCCGGAAATATGCCCTTCGAAGTTGGCGCCGACGCGGTCGGCGAGGAAATGCGCGAGCAGCCGGTCGAAGGTCTCGCGCTCGGCCTTCATGGCGCGGCGTTCGGTGGTGGAGATGGTGGCGGCGATCTCGCCGAGGCGTGCGCATCCGCGTGCTCGGCCAGTCCGTCGTCGCCGAGCTTGAGGGCGCGGATCAGCGCCCGGTGCACGATCAGGTCGGCATAGCGGCGGATCGGCGAGGTGAAATGCGCGTAGCGCCGCAGGTTGAGGCCGAAATGGCCGTAATTCTCGGCGGCGTATTCGGCCTGCGCCTGGCTGCGCAGCACCACCTCGTTGACCAGCTTCTCGACGTCGCGGCCCTTCACCCGGTCGAGGATGATGTTGAACTGCTCCGGGCGCAGCGCGCCCGCTTTCGGCAGCGAGATGTCGAGCGTCGCAGGAACTCGCGCAGCGCGTTCACCCGTTCCGGATCGGGCTCGTCGTGCACGCGATAGATCTGCGGCACGCGCGCCCGCTCCAGCGTTTCGGCGGCGGCGACATTGGCGAGGATCATGTATTCCTCGATCAGCCGGTGCGCCTCGAGCCGCTCCGGCGTGAGCCCCGATCGACGGTGCCGTCGGACTTGAGCAAAATCTTGCGCTCGGGCAGATCGAGATCGAGGGGACTTCGCTCCTCGCGCGCCTTGCGCAGCGCGCGATACGCGGCGTAGAGCGGGTCGAGCACCGGCATCACCAGCGGCTCGGTGTCGGCATCGGCGTGGCCGCTGACGGCGGCCTGCGCCCGCTGATAGCTCAGCCGCGCATGCGAGCGGATCAGCACGCGATGAAAGCCGTGCCCGCGCTTTCTCCCGTCGGCGCCGATCACCATGCGCACCGCCAGCGCGGCGCGGTCCTCGTTCGGGCGGAGCGAGCAGAGATCGTTGGAAATCCGCTCGGGCAGCATCGGCACGACGCGGTCGGGGAAGTAGACCGAATTGCCGCGGATGAGCGCCTCGCGGTCGAGCGCGGAGCCGGACCGCACGTAATGGGCGACGTCGGCGATGGCGACTTCGATCACGTATCCGCCGGGATTCTTCGGATCGGGGTCGGGCGCGCCGTGCACCGCGTCGTCGTGATCCTTGGCGTCGGGCGGATCGATGGTGACGAAGGGAATCTGCCGCCAGTCCTCGCGCCCGGCGAGGCCGGCCGGCTGTGCCGCTTCCGCTTCCTTCAGCGCCGCCGGCGGGAACACGTAGGGGAGGCCGTGCGCGTGGATGGCGATCTGGCTCACCGCGCGCTCGCTCTTGAGCGAGCCGAGGCGCTCCTTGACGCGCGCGGCCGGCAGCCCGAAGCCGCTGCGGCGGCCGGCCACCTCGACGGCGACGAGATCGCCGTCGGCGGCGCCGGCGGTTGCGTCCGGTGCGATCGCAAGCTCGTGGCCGAGCTGCTTCTTCTCGATCGGAGAGAGCCGTCCGCCGCCCGCCGGCGGCGCGGAAAATGCCGAGCACACGCTGCTTGGCGCGATCGAGGATCTTGATGACGCGCCCGGAATGGCGGATCGGGTCGTCACGTTCGCCGCTCTCCTCGACGCGGACGAGAGCGCGATCGCCGAGCCCTGCGACTTCGCCGGGTTTGGCGCGGCGCGGCACGTGCACGCGGATCTTCGGCGGCGGTCCGTGCTCCTCCTCGTTCCATTCGGTCGGCACCGCGATCAGCTCGCCGTCGCGGTCGCGGGCGACGATATCGGCCATCACGGTTTGCGGCAGGGTGCCCGGATGATGCAGCTTCTTGCGGTGGCGCTCGATGCGGCCTTCATCGGCGAGTTCGCGCAGCATGCGCTTGAGCTCGGCCCGGTCGGCGTTCTTCATGCCGAAGGCGCGCGCGATCTCGCGGGTGCCGACGCGGCCGGGTCGATCGCCGATGAAGGCGAGGATTTGTTCCTTGGACGGGTGGGCAGGCTTGGGCTGAGGATGTTTCACTAAAATTCCGCAAGTCGGTCTCGCAACGGTCTGGTTCAACAAGGGTATCCTATAAATATGTCGAATGTTGCAGGCTTGCCAGCGGCCGCCGGGCAACATGTCCGGCGGCAGCGGCGAGACGCGCACAAGTCGGGTCTCCCCGACTTGTGGGGGTCAAGCCCGCGGGTGACGCCTCGGTAGGCCCGCTCAAGCGCCGGCTTTGGCCTTGCGCGCGGGCTTGGCTTTCGGGGTTTCCGGCGCGGCCTTCCTCGGTTTTGGACGTAGCCTTGCGCGCGCCGCCGCGCCGCTTGGTCGGCCGCTTGCCGCCGCCGCGTGCCGCCCGCGCATCGAGCAGCGCCACGGCCTCTTCGAGCGTGATCGTCTCCGGCGTCTTGTCGCTGGGCAGCGTGGCGTTCACCCCGTCGTGGCTGACATAGGGGCCGTAGCGGCCGTTCTTCGCCACCACCGGTCCGCCCTTGTCGGGATGCTCGCCCAGGCGCGGCCCGGATCGGCACCGAAGCGACCCTTGCGCGGGCCCTTGGCCGCTTTTTCGGCGAGCAGCGTCACCGCGCGGTTCAGTCCCCCGACGGTGAGCACGTCGTCGCCGGTCTCGAGATTGGCGTAGGTCTTGCCGTGCTGCACGTAGGGGCCGAAGCGGCCGACGCCAGCCAAGATCGGCTCGCCCAATCCGGATGCTTGCCGACTTCGCGCGGCAGCGACAGGAGCCCGAGCGCGCGCTGCAGGTCGACGTCGTCGGCGGAAAGTCCTTTCGGCAGGCCAGCGCTTCGGTTTCGCCGTCGACCGCCTCGCCGAGCTGCACATAGGGGCCGAAGCGGCCGCTGCGCAACGTGACCTCGAGCCCGGTCGCGGGATCCTCGCCGAGCTTCTTCATGCCGCCGTCGGGACCGCCGGCGCCGCCGCCGGGCGAGAACTGCCGCGTATAGCGGCACTCCGGATAATTGGTGCAGCCGATGAAGCCGCCGAACTTGCCGAGCTTGAGCGTCTGCCGCCCGGTCTCGCAATTCGGGCATCCGGATCGGTGCCGTCGGCGCGCGGCGGGAACAGATGCGGCGCCAGCATCTCGTCGAGCGCGTCGATCACCTGGGCGACGCGCAGCTCCTTGATGTCGCCCACCGCATTGGTGAACTCGCGCCAGAAATCGCGCAGCAGCTCGCGCCAGGCGAGCTCGTTGTTGGAGATGCGGTCGAGCTGCTCCTCGAGATCGGCGGTGAAGCCGTATTCCACGTAGTGCGCGAAGAAGCTCTCCAGGAACGCGGTGAGCACGCGGCCCTTGTCCTCGGGGACAAGCCGCTTCTTGTCGATCCGCACATAGCCGCGGTCCTTGAGCACCTGCAGGATCGAGGCATAGGTCGAAGGCCGGCCGATGCCGAGCTCTTCCATGCGCTTGACCAGCGAGGCTTCCGAATAGCGCGGCGGCGGTTCGGTGAAGTGCTGGCCCGCCTCGATCGCCTGCTTGGTCAAGGTCTCGCCGGCATTCATCGCCGGCAGGCGGCGCGAATCCTCCTCGTCGATCTGGTCGTCCTCGCCCTCCTGATAGAGCGTGAGGAAGCCGTCGAACTTGATCACCGTGCCGGTAGCGCGCAGGTCGATGACGCGGCTGGCGGCCTTGGCGACGATGTCGGCGGTGGTGCGCTCGAGCTCGGCCAATTCCATCTGGCTCGCCACGGTGCGCAGCCAGATCAGTTCGTAGAGCTTGGCCTGGTCGGCGTCGAGGAACGAGCGGGTCTCGCGCGGGCGGCGGGCGAGGTCGGTCGGACGGATCGCCTCGTGCGCCTCCTGCGCGTTCTTCGCCTTGTTGTGGTAGCGGCGCGGTGGAGCGCCGGCACGTAGCCTTGCCGCCGTAATCAGCGCCGGTACTTGTCGCGCGCCCGCGATCGCCTCGTCGGCGATGTCGATGCCGTCGGTGCGCATATAGGTGATCAGGCCGACGGTCTCGCCGCCGATCTCGACGCCCTCGTAAGGCGCTGGGCGATGCGCCTCGTGTGCGCCGGGGCGAAGCCGAGTTTGCGGCTCGCCTCCTGCTGCAGGGTCGAGGTGGTCAAGGGCGGCGGTCGGTGCACCGCGCCGGCTTCGATTCCACTTCGGCGACGGTGAAGGCGGCGCTCCTCCAGCGCCCGCTGAATGCCTCGGCCTCGGCGCCGGAGCCGATGTCGAGCCGCTGGATCTTCTGGCCGTCGGCGCCGACGAGGCACCTTCGAAACCGTCGCCGCGCGGGGTGGCGAGCTTGGCCACCAGCGACCGGTGTTCGCGCGGCACGAATTTCTCGATCTCGAGCTCGCGGTCCTCACCAGCCGCAGCGCCACCGACTGCACGCGACCGGCGGAGCGAGCACCCGGCAGCTTGCGCCACAGCACCGGCGAGAGCGTGAAGCCGACCAGATAATCGAGCGCGCGGCGGGCGAGATAGGCGTCGAGCCAGCGCGCTGTCGATGCTGCGCGGGTGCTTCATCGCCTCGAGCACCGCCTGCTTGGTGATGGCGTTGAAGACGACGCGCTCGACCACTTGCGTCTTGTTGAGCGCCTTTTTCTGCTCGACACTTCCAGCACGTGCCAGGAGATGGCCTCGCCCTCCGCGATCGGGGTCGGTGGCCAGGATCAGTTACCGGCGCCCTTGAGCGCGTGGGCGATGTCGTTCAGCCGCTTCTGCGACTTGGCGTCGACCTCCCAGGTCATGTGGAAATCGGCCGCAGGGTCGACCGGCCCGTCCTTGGCCGGAAGGTCACGGACGTGGCCGGAAGAGAGGCCGAAACCTCGTGGCCCGGGCCCAGATACTTTTGAGTACTATGGCCTTCTGGGGAGATTCGACAACGACGATATTCATGTAAATCCATGTATTTCAAGGACGATTCCGACAAATCGGCGCGGAATCGGCGGCGGCTTTCGCCCGGGAACATGGGGAGGGCACCCCCCGCTGTCAATCGAGAGTTACCAGACCCCAACCGTGAGCGGAGGCTTGGGGGCGGAGAGAGGCGAGCCGAAAGGCTTTTCTGTCGGCGGGGACTATGGGGGCGAAAAATGAAAGATTCGCCTACCTTGCGACCGCCCAAGCGGGTAGCACTCCACTCATTTCATCGAAACAAGGCCGCCGCCATGCCGCCTCCGGGCGGCCGGCGAGGTCGAGCTCGAGCAGCACGGCGTGCACGATCGCCGGCGCTCCGGACAGGCGGACCAGATCGTCGATCAGGGACAGGGGGTGCGGGCCGAGCAGCGCGGTGATGCGGCTGCACTCGCCGGCCTGCGGATCGCCGTCGGGCGAGGGCGGCGCCCGCTCCGGCTCGCCGGCGCCGAGATCGAGCGCACCCGAGGATCGGCTGCAGCACGGCAACCACGTCGGCCGCTTCGGTGACCAGCGTGGCGCCCTGCTCTGAGCAGCGAGTTGCTGCCCTCGGCGCGCGGGTCGAGCGGCGGGCCCGCGGCACCGCGGATCGCGGCCCTGCTCGAGCGCCGACCGGGCGGTGATCAGCGAGCCCGAGCGACGCGCCGCCTCGATCACGACGACGCCGAGCGCGAGCCCGGAGATCAGCCGGTTGCGCCGGGGAAAGTCGTGCGCGCGCGGCACGTAGCCGATCGGCATTTCCGAGACGATCGCGCCTTGCGCTGCGATCTCCTCGGCGAGGCGTGCATGCTCGGGTGGATGGATGCGGTCGGCGCCGCCGGCGAGCACGGCCACCGTGCCGGTGGCGAGACTGGCGCGATGCACCGCGCCGTCGATGCCGCGCGCGATGCCGGAGACGATGGCGAAGCCCGCCTCGCCGAGCCCGCGCGCCAGCCGCTCGGCAATTTCAAGCCGGCGGCGGAAGCATTCGGCAATTTCATGGCCATGGTTCTCTCTCCATCTACTTCGTAGACTCACTGCTCGTCGTCGGCATCTAGTGGGCACTGTCTCATGACGCCAGCTCCCCGCGCGCTGGTGCCAGGGGCAGATTCCCATAGATCGCCAAATGTCCTACGGGTCACACAGCCAACACCATTAAAAACCCCCCACCAGCCAAAGAAGAGGATAAACCCCCTGGTGTTCACGCTGTTTCATGTTCATTCTGGTGGCGAACGTCATCGGCATAATCCCCTACACGTTCACGGTGACGAGCCACATCCTGCATTACCGCCGCGCTGGCGCTGCTGGTCTTCTTCACGGTCATCGTCTACGGCTTCTACAACGCGGGCTGCGTTTCCTGCGCCTGTTCGTGCCGCACGGCATCCCGATCTACGTCCTGCCGTTGTCGTGATGATCGACATTCTGTCGTTCCTGTCGCGGCCGATCTCGCACAGCGTCCGCCTGTTCGCCAACATGCTGGCCGGCCACATCACGCTGAAGGTGTTCGGTGGCTTCACACACTGCTCAGCAGGCTCGGCATCTTCCGGATATTCCGCACGGTGCTGCCGTTGATCCTGGTGGTGGCGCTGACCAATGGT
>CAVRZJ010000012.1:0-10657 GCA_963725705.1 uncultured Acidobacteriota bacterium
GTTCTGACTCATCATCACCACCGGTCCGGTGTAGGCAGCCTGGAAGCTCAGCACCAGGTTGAGCAGGATGAAAGGAAAGGGGTCCCACGCGTGCAGGAAACCGGGGCGCGTGGACGCCATGATCATCAGCCAGGCGTTGACCGCCATCCACACGACGAGCAGCGCGCTCTGCACGATGATGAACGGCCACGAGCCCACCACGCTGGCCACGCCGTCGGCGACGCGCTGGCCGAACGAGCGCTTGGTCTCGTGCTCGACGACCGGGTTGCGGACCGGCGGGTGGTCGTGACGATAGCGGGCCGCGGGGCCAAGCTGTGTTTCGGGATCGGACATGGACGCCCTCCTTCGGATGGGCCCTGCGGGCGGCGACCGCCGCGTCATCGGCCGGCGGCCCCGCTCACGGTGAAGCACGGCCACGCTTCCTAGCCTATCACCGCGACCAGTGGGTTGGCGTTCACTTGATCGGGCTCAGATTCCCCGCAACGTGAAGCGATTGACGATCCACGCCTGGATCGGCAGCCGCAGCGCCGCGGCGACCATCGCCGTGCGCAAGCGCGGTACGCCGAGCCCGCGCCCGATCGCGAGATTCTGCCCCGCGCGCCGGATCGCTACCTCGGCTCGCGCTCTGGCGCGTGTCTCGTACGCCGCTGCGGGAAACGGGTCGCCCCCCGGCCACTGCGAGATCGCCTCTGCCAGATCCCAGGCATCGAGCCACCCGACGTTCATCCCCTGCCCGCCCATCGGGCTCATCACATGCGCCGCGTCGCCGGCCAGTGCCATGCGGCCGCGCGCGAAGATCGATGCAATGAAGTGCTGCGCCGAGAAACCGACGAGCGGTTCCCTCGCCTCGCCGACCGGCGCCGCGCATCGCCGCTCGATCTCCTCCGCGAACGCCCGCGCGTCTCGCACCGTCGGCTCCGTCCCCGTGTGCAGGACCCATCGCCGTAGGCCGTCCGGCAGCGGAAACGACTCGATGAATCCTTGTGAATCGATGAAGATGCGCGCCTCGTCACCCCACCCCGTCGCGTCGCGAAAGTCGCCCATCGAGAAGCAGTCCGGATAGTCTCCGCCCTCGAAGTCGCTCCCGAGGTAGCCGCGGACCGAGCTCTCGATGCCGTCGCATCCGACCACGAAACGCCCACGCCACGCCGTCTCGCCATCCCCACCGCGAGCCGCGACGCGCACCTCACCACCGGTATCGGTAACCCCCAAGACCTCCACGCCACGATGTATCGCTTGCGGCGGCAGCGCCTCGACGAACACGCGCTCCGTCTCGCGCTGCGGCAGCGACAGGACGAAACCGAATTCGCCGCCGCCGCGCGAGAAATCCACCTCGCCGAGTCTCGTCTTTCCGCTGTACCCGGCGCCGAACCGGACGCGCACGCCGCGCTCGATCAAGGGCTCCGCCAGCTCGACACGATCCAGCAGCTCCAGCGCCGGCGGATGAATGCCGATCGCGCGGCTCTGCCGCGACGGCTCGTGACGTTTCTCCAGAATCACGAACGGTAGCCCGCGCTGTCTCAGGCAGCAGCCAAGGAAGAGCCCGACCGGCCCCGCACCGACGATGACGATGTCCGTTTCCCGGTTCATGGTTCGAACGTCGCGATCAGACGGAACAACACCGTGCTCCAAACACGCCAGCGCGGCCCGAGCGCCACCTGCAGCTCGGCGCGCGTGAAGCTGCGCCGGATCGAGAGCAACCCGTCCGGCACCGAAAACGAGTCGCCCATGACCAGCGAGGCGCTGGCTGCGAAGAGCACATAGCCCAGCGAGCTGCGCTCGATGTCGTTCATGATCGCGGCGCGCCGCGTCAAGGCTTCCACCTGATCCCGGAAAACGACGACCTCGCGACTGCCGAGGTGATGCACGACGTGGTTCGAGATCACGAAATCGAACCCGCGGCCCTCGCGCAGCAGGTCCTCGAGCGAAGCCGCGCGATAGGTGACGCCGCCGCATGTCGGCAACGTCGCGACGTACTCCAGCGCCCGCGCGTCCTGCTCGATGCCCGTGATCTCGAGTCGCAAGCCGTCGCGCCGCGCCCATCCCGCGAGCATCCGCGCGATGTCGCCGCCGCCGAACCCGATGTCGAGCACCGTGGACGCCTC
The DNA here is from genome assembly GCA_963725705.1 of uncultured Acidobacteriota bacterium. Classification (GTDB taxonomy): domain Bacteria; phylum Acidobacteriota; class Thermoanaerobaculia; order Thermoanaerobaculales; family Thermoanaerobaculaceae; genus CAVRZJ01. The sequence goes on from CAVRZJ010000012.1 coordinate 2,106, forward strand.
ACCGGCGCGCAGGCGCGGGAGGATCAGGCTCACGTAGCGGCGGCGCCAACCCGAAAGGAAGCGGTTGGTCAGCGCGAACTCGCGATAGGTCCTGAACAGCTTCTCACGGTCGCAGCCGGGGTCCTCCATCCCCTCTCGGAGATCCTCCGCGCGGCAAGTGAGATCGGGAAGCATGGGCTCATTGTGCCAGCCCCCACGCGAAATGTGGCACGGCCGGAACGCGCGCACGAAGGCGAGCGTCCGGCCGGCGAGCAGCGGGGAAGAGGCGCCGCCCTGCGCCGAACGTCATTCTCGGTGGCGGCGAAACCGTCGTGACCGAGCGGTCCGAGAATGGGCGGGCACGGCTCGAGCCCGGCAACCCCGGGCCCCGAATCCCGCTGGCAGCGCCCGGCCGGGACACCGTCCCCAGGAGCGACTCGCGTCGCCCTTCAGTGTCCGGGCGTGCCGGACACGCCGGTCCGGAAGCGGTAGACGTGGTAGGGGGCGCTTCTCGCGACGTGTCCCCGGCTCCTCATCATGATGTCCGGAATGGCGCTGTCCGTGAGGTAGAGCCAGTCCTCCGGGCCGAAGGACAGGCCGTCGGGCCAGCGCCAACGCGGGTCCCGCACCAGGGTCGACAGCGTCCGGTCGGGGCGCAGGATCGCGATCGAGGCGGTCTCGACCTCGGTGAGGTAGACGTCGCCGAGCAGGTCCATGCTCGCGCCATCGGTCTGCGGCTTGGGCCCGTAACGCTCGACCCGCGCCGACAGAGCGGCCGGCGAGAGACCCCCGTCGACGAGGTCCCGGGTTCGCACACGGAACAGGCTCTCGTGCGACATGGGACCGAAGTAGAGCCACTCCCCCGCCGCATCCAAAGCGATCGTGTCCACGGCCGGGTGCATCGCGTACAGGCCGCCGAGGAGGAGCATGTCCCGCAGCTTGTTCCGGATGAGGTACGGCCGGTCCGTGACCGAGGCATCGCGCTCCAGCACGCGGTGGCCTTCGCCCTTTTCGACGTCGTAGACGATGAGCGCGGGCGTCTTCGCCAAGGCGCTCACGTCCGCGAGGAAGACCCACTTCCCGTCCGGGGAGACCTGGAAGTCCTGGACGTACGAGCCCCAGCCGGCAACGGCGCGCGGCATGTCCCAGCGGTGGACCAGCCGCCGGGACGCGAGGTCGAACGCGACGAGCCGGGCGCCACGGAGCCCGTGGAAGCCGGGCGAGAGCGCCCAGAGCCGGCGCTGGCCGTCGATCCTCAGGGAGAAGGCGCCGTCGACCAGCGACTCGTCCTCGCGGGGCCAGGCCACCGGTCTCCCATCGACGATCTCGACGACGCTCCGCGACGGCCTGCCCTCGGGGTGAAAGTTGATGAACACCCGCCCCTCGGCCGACACGGCAAGGTTGCCCGGCGCTTCCGGGAGCTCGGCGACGACCTCGACGCTGGAGGCCGGGAAAAGCGGCGGCGTCGAGCGGCCGGGGAACGGCTCCACGGCCCCGCCGTAGCGGTGCCGGAAGCCGAGCAGAAGGAGCCCGAGCACAACGAGGAGGGTCAGGACGGTCCGCAGCAGCCCGCGCATCGGTTCATGTTAGTCCGGCCGGCTCGACCGCCCCACCCGATTGGCCGCCAGTAGCCCGGCGAGGGAGTCGACCTCACCGGGCCGCCACGCTGCCGTCGTTACTGCATCTTCCAGCTTCCCTTCCAGGTGTCGCCCGTGCGGCCGTCCTTCCATTGGTAGGCCTGCTCATAGCTGCCGCCGCCCTCGACGTTCGACCACTTACCGGTACCGCCGAGGAAGCCCCAGCGGCCGCCGGACTTCTCGTCGTGGCGCCACCAATAGAAGGCTACGTCGCCATCCTTGTCCACGGAGTCGCACGTGCCGGCCGATCGAACCTCGGTCTGGTCCTTGCGGACAATCGAGGTCCCGGTGCAGGTCATGCTCGCCAGCCGGAGCGGGTTGGCGGGATCATCCGCCATGATGAAGCCATTGAGGCTCATTCGGTTTGCCGTCGTGCCGTCCGCCAGCTCGAAGCTCTCATTGATCTTCGGCGCAAACATGTTCATTCCCGAGGCCCTGAACTCCTGTGCGGATGAGGTCGACACACCAAAAGCGAGGCCCACGAGCACGATGCCCGACGCAACAACCATCTGTTTGACCATTTGTCCCCCTTGGTATTGAGAACCAGACCCGATGGAGGAAAATTGCCCTTCCCGCCTTGCCCGCCTTCTGTGGGGCGCGCACTCCGTGCGCGCATGCCGGCGCGGAGCGCCGGCCCCACACTGGCCTTGCAGTCCTCCACTAGCACCACTTCACTGGGAGTAACGAGAAGGATGTTCCGTTGATCCCGTCGACCGGGAGTCAGAGAGACAGGCTCGGCACGCTCTCTTCTTGAGAAGCGCTGCCGTACGACGTACCGTATCGGCCGAGGCGAGCGGACACCCGGGCCTGCACCCTGCTGCGCGCCGCCCGGGCGGGCGACGCGAGCCCCGACGGGAAGGAGACGGCCATGCCCAGGACCCACTTGGAGAGGCACTACGCCGAGCGCATCGGGTGGCTGCGGGCGGCGGTCATGGGCGCCAACGACGGCATCGTCTCGACGGCCAGCCTGGTCGTCGGCGTGGCAGCGTCGCACGCGGCGCGGGGCAGCGTGCTGGTTGCCGGGGTCGCGGGCCTGGTCGCCGGCGCCATGTCGATGGCGGCCGGCGAGTACGTCTCCGTCAGCTCGCAGGCCGACACCGAGAGGTCCGACCTCGACCGCGAGCGCAAGGAGCTCGCCGCCGACCTCGAGGCCGAACACAGGGAGCTCGCGTCGATCTACGTCGAGCGCGGGCTCGAGCCGGAGCTCGCGCAGCAGGTCGCCCGGCAGTTCATGGCGCACGACGCCCTCGGCGCCCACGCCCGCGATGAGCTGGGGCTGTCGGAGATGCACACGGCGCGGCCGATCCAGGCGGCTCTCGCTTCCGCCGCCACGTTCAGCGTGGGCGCCGCCCTCCCCCTCGTGATGGTTCTGCTCAGCTCTCCGTCGGCCATGGTCCCGTTCGTCGCCGGAAGCTCCCTGGTGTTCCTCGCGCTGATGGGAGGCGTGGCGGCACGGGTCGGCGGCGCGCGCGTCCTCGTCGGCGCCGGCCGCGTGACGCTCTGGGGCGCCCTGGCGATGGCCGCCACCGCGGCCGTCGGCTCCCTGTTCGGCGCCGTGGTGTGAGGGGAGCAGGGCGGCGACCCCTGCCTGGAGCGGTGCGCACGAGCAGCTCATCCGCCCGACACGCGCCTCGTCGTCGGCCGCACCACGGAGACTCGAGAGCTCTCGTCCAGGAGCCTGTCGGGAAAACGGGGTGGGCCCTCCCCATTTCCCCGACAGGCTCCTAGAATGATCGGTACCTTTCCCTGCGCTGCTGAGCGGGTGGTAGGACCCGGGGTCGCTTGCGACACTCGGGCATGGAGGCGCGGCATGCGGGCTGTTCTTGCGTCCGTCGGAGCGGCGTTGCTCGGTCTCGCCGGGGCCGCCAGCCAGGCGCTGGCGAGCGGACCCGACTTCGCGGTCGCAGTGCCCGGCGGCGCCATGACCGCGGCGCAACGCGCCAGCGCGGCAACCGTGGTGTCGACGACGATCTCGGGCGGTTTCAACGCGGCGATCGCCCTGTCGGCCACCGGGCTGCCTGCCGGAGTCACCGCCACGTTTGCGCCGGCGACGATCGCGGCGCCGGGCGCCGGCAGTGCAACGCTGACGCTCGCGGCAGGCGCCGCCGCGCCGGCCGGCACCTACACGGTCACCGTCTGGGGCTCGGGGGCCGCCTTGACGCGCTTCGCCACCGTGCCATTCACCGTCGCGCCGTACCTCCCGGTCACCGTTCCGATCTACTCCGACGGCTTCGAGGGAGCGTTCCCGGGCGTCTGGCACGTCAGGCACCTGGGCGCCAACTCGTGGTGGGGACCGTCGACCTACCGGGTGTTTGCGGGTACGCACAGCATCTACTGCGCCGGCAGCGGCAGCCCGGCGACCCCCGCCGGCGGCCCCTACCCGGCGAACATGAGCGGCTGGATGGCGTACGGCCCCTTCTCCCTCGAGAACGTCAGCGCGGCGGAGGCGACCTTCAAGTACTGGCTGAAGACCCAGGCCACCAACGACACGTTCCAGTTCATGGTGTCGATCGATGGGGGTTTCCACTTCTGGGGCTTCAAGAGGTCGGGCTCGCCCGCGGGGTGGCAGTCAGGCACGTTCAACTTCGACGACGCGCTGCTGCCGACCAGCGCGCTGGGCCAACCGGTGGTCTACTTCGCGTTCATCTTCGAGTCGGATGGAGCGACTCAGCTCGAAGGCGCCTACGTCGACGCCCTCACCATCACGAAGACGGTTGGCGGCACGCCGTGCGTCGTGACCTGCACCGCGGCTGCCCCCGCCTTTGGCGCTCCGGGCTCGCCGGCCCAGTTCACCGGCACGATCAACGCGGCGAGCTGCGGCGGGTCCCCGGCGTTCGCCTGGAGTTTCGGCGATGCCATGCCCTTGTCCCCGCTCCCGAGCCCGGCCCACAGCTACGCAAGCATCGGGGTCTACGCCTGGCAGATGACCGCGTCGATGGGCGGTCAGAGCTGCGTGAAGAACGGCAGCATCACGATTTCCAACTGCTCGCTTTCCTGCGATGCGACCGTCCCCGCCACCGCCGTTGCCGGCGCGCCCGTCCAGCTTACCGGGCAGGTGACGGCGGGCGGCTGCACCAGCGCGGCGGCGATCGCCTGGGACTTCGGCGACGCCACGCCGGGTCGACGGCGCTCAGCCCCACCCATACGTACGCGAGCGCCGGCGTCTACCCCTGGCACATGACCGTCACCGCGGACGGCCGGACCTGCGAGAAGAACGGCAGCATCGACGTCACCGCCCCGCCGGCCTGCACGCTCTCGTGCAGCGCCACCGTGCCGGCGGCATGGACGACGAGAACGCCGGCGCAGTTCCACGCCACGGCGACCGCGAGCGGCTGCGGCGCGTCTCCCGCTTTTGACTGGGACTTCGGGGACGGCACCCACGCCGCGACCGCCGACGCGGCGCACACCTACGCCACGATGGGACCGCGGACGTGGACACTCACGGTCACGGCCGACACCGAAACGTGCATCCAGTCAGGCACGGTGGCGATCGGGCAAGCGGTTCGCCGGAACCTGTCGCACCCGCACTGAGCAGCCGCGGTTTCCCGCGGTCGGCGGCGCTCCGCTCCCGACAACGCCGCGCTAGTGGCGAACTGCGAGGCCAGTGTGGGGCCGGCGCTCCGCGCCGGCATGCGCGCCCCACAGAAGCGCTCGTCGTTGGCAAAGTCACCGTCCAACGCGGGGCGCGGCAGTGCTAGGGATGACACAGAAGAAGCCGTCATTCCCCCACCCTCGGCAGGACAAGCGAGCGAAGCGAGGAATCCCGCCGCGCCTGGAGCGTGCCCACTGCCCTCCCAGCGCCACGAGATCCTTCCCTCTCGCCCCATTGACGCGGCGCTGGTGGATGACTGCGAAGTCGGTGTGGGGCCGGTGCGCCGCGCCGGCATGCGCGCCCCACAGAAGCGCTCGTCGTTGCCAGAGTCTCCGCCCGCCACCTCGCGCAGCCGTCACTCCCCTGCCGGGGCGTCGTCGTGCGGAAGGTTGCCGTGGGGCGCGCGCAGGTAGCCGAACGGCGTCTCGTAGAGGAAGTTCGACACCCGCGACGTGTAGATGTCGGCGAAGCGCTCGACCTGCTGCGCGAGGTGGCTCTTGTCGTTGCCGGCGCGCATCAGCGGCCCCCAGCGCTTGTTCGCCGAGCTCGCCGCTCTCGCCGCGCCAGCGGCGCCACCCGCTCGTCGAGCGCGATCAGGCGCGAGCGCTGCGCGGCGATCGCCGTCGCGCAGCCTCCGTCCGCTCTCGCCCGCCCACGCCGGGTCGCCGCTCTGGTGGCGCTGCTGCGCCAGCCGCGCCTGCGACAGCGCGAACTCGAGCCGCACCTTCTCCTCCATCAGCGCCGCGAGCTGCTGCTGCGTTTTCGGCGAAGCCGCCGATCGCCGCCAGCTCCTCCTCGAGCTCGCGCAGGATCAGCGCGGTGCGCCAGCGCAGGACGTCCTTCGACTCGTGCACGTCGACGTAGATGTGGTCGCCGACGTAGAGGATGTCCTCGCCGCCGACCCCGAGGTACGCCTCGACCTGGGCGGCGTCGCCGCCGACGTAGACGCCCGCCGTGCGGATCCCGGTCGGGCACGCCCGCAGCAGGCCGTCGTCGCTGGCGAGGGCGAACACGGCCTGACGCCGCCGGAAGAACTCCGGCTTGCGCGCCGACACGATGATCAGCTCGAACAGCTCCCGCCACGGCACGCCGCCGAGCTGCGGCGCCAGCGCGTGGTCGAGGATGCGGGTGGCGTACGCCCAGTCGGAGTTGGTGACGAGCAGCAGCCGCTTGCCGGCGTTGCGCTGGTCGAGCAGCGCCTGCGCCGAGCTCGGCGTCGGGCTCGACGTAGACCGCCGGGATCGGCGAGGATCTCGGCCTTGAGCTCGCCCTCCATGTGCGCCTCGTCGAGGCCGCGGCGGACCAGCCGGTAGAGGTCGGCGTAGCCGATCGGGCGCGACAGCTCCCCGGCCTCGAGCCGGTCGACGAGCTGCGCGTACATGCACGCCTCGGAGATCGAGAACAGCGTGTGGAGGAAGACGAAGCGCTCGTCGGTGAGGTCGACCAGGGTGCGGCCGTAGGTCGTGCGCTGCAGCTCGAACTCCATCGGCCGGGTGCCGTGGTACGCCCGCGTCACGTAGCCGAAGCGGTTCGCCTTGACGAGGTTGCCGAGCTCGATGTCGACGATCAGGCCGCGGATGACCAGCTCGTGGTCGAACTCGAGCTCCGTCGACCGGCAGCCGCGGCTCGCGCAGCTTGCCGCGCAGCGTGCTCGTAGGCGCGCCGCTCCCACGGCTCGACGCGGTAGTGGACCAGGGTGTAGTCCATGTCGTAGCCGATCGCCTTGATCGCGCGCAGGTTCAGCGTGCGGTTGGCGTAGATCCGCCGCCCCGCCGGCGGCGCCCCGGTAACCGTGATGCTCGCGTCCATGCTCATCCTCTCGCCCGCGACAGAGGGCCGGCTCAAGGGTAGCGCGTCTGATTCGGATCGGAGAACTTCGCAGCCCACTCACCGTCGTTCGAAGCACGGGTACGCACTGTCTAGGGCGGCGAATGTGCCAATGACAAGCGCTTCTGTGGGGCGCGCAGCCCGGCGCGGAGTGCCGGCCCCACATTGGCTTTGCAGGCATCCACCGACGCGACGCCGCCGGGGAAGCAACGCTCATGCGCCGGCAAGCGGCAGCGCGCTTGCCCCCATTGCGAGCGTCAAGACGACCTGCAGAGCGGAGGCAAAGCCCATGCACCGAGCGCGATACACCGTGGAGACCTCAGCTCGTCATGACGAAGCGACAGCGTCCGCCCCTATCCCCTATCCTGGTGCCGTGGCAGCTCCTGTCACGGTCGACCGCTTCACCGCATTCGACCGGCTTCGAGGCCTGATCATGGTCTTGATGGCGATCGACCACGCGAGCTTCTTCATCGCGCGAACGCACGCATTCGAGAGCTGGGCCGGCGCGCCGCCGTTCTACCGGGCGCACGCCGGCGCGAGCCTGGCGGTGGCGTTCCTCACCCGGTGGGTGACGCACCTGTGCGCGCCCGGCTTCTTCATGCTGATGGGCGCCGGGATGGCGTGGCTGAGCATGGCGCGACTGCGGGCCGGCTGGAGCCACGCACGCATCCGCCGCTTCTTCGTCACCCGCGGGCTGCTCCTGCTCGTGATCCAGCACCTCGTCGAGAACCCCGCCTGGCTCCTGGGCGTCGTCTCGGCGGCCGGGCCGGCGGCGCAGGCACCGCCGCCTGGCGGCGGCGTGGACTTCGTCTTCCATTTCGGCGTGATCAGCGCGCTCGGGGCCGCGATGATCGTCTGGGCGTTCCTCATCGACATGCCGGGCGCGGTGGTTCTGGCCGTGAGCGGCGCCGCGCTGGCGGCAAGCGTGGTCATGACTCCGCCGATCACCGACGCCGCCACGCTGTTCCCGGCGTGGCGGCTGCTGGCGTTCGTGCCTTCGCACGCCAACCTCGTCAGCGTGATGTATCCCTTCGTGCCGTGGCTGGCGCCGGCCGGCCTGGGCATCGTGCTCGCGCGCATCGTGGCGAAGCGGCCGGAGAAGACCGTGCTCGTGGCCGCCGCCGGAGGCGGGGCCCTGCTGGCGGCCTTTGCCGCGCTCCGCCTCGCCGGCGCCGGCGATCCACACACCGCGCTTCCCGGCGCCATCGGCTTCCTGTCGCTCACCAAGTACCCGCCGAGCCCCGCCTTCCTGGCGGCCACGCTGGGTGTGGACCTGCTGCTCGTGGCCGCGCTCACGGCTTCCGTGACGGCGCGCTGGCAGTCGCCGCTCGAGGCGTTCGGCCGCTCGCCGCTGTTCTTCTACCTCCTGCACCTGTACGTCTTCGGGCTGCTGAGCTTCGCGTTCCCTCTCGGCACGTCCTTCCCGGTGATGTTCGCCGTATGGACCGCGGCCGTCGTCCTGATGTACCCCGCCTGCCTGTGGTACGCGAGGTTCAAGTCGTCCAAGCCGCCCGACT
>CAVRZJ010000013.1:0-112214 GCA_963725705.1 uncultured Acidobacteriota bacterium
GCGTGGCGAGCTGATGCGCGATGTAGCCGAGGTTGGAGCCGAACAGGCGCGACGGGCGGCTCGGCGGGCCTCGGCCTCGACTGGGACGGAGCGGACGATCAATCCGGCCTGACCGGCCTGGACCAGCGTCTCGAGGGTGTACGAGAACGAGGTGAAGCAGTTGATGTGAGCGGCCGCCTCGCGGGAGAAACGCGCGAAACCCGGTCGTGGCGTCGTGGACGGGCACGCCGGAGAGAAAGCGGACTACGCGCGCGCCGACTCTCTGGAGCCAGCGCTTGAGCGGGGAGAAGTGGGCGAGGTTGGCGACGCCGCGGTCGCCAAGCACGATGTCTGCCTCGCCGGCGAGAATCGGCGCGACCAGCTCCGCGATGTGGCGGGGGTGATACTGACCGTCGGCGTCCGTGTTGACGATGACGTCGGCACCATGCTGCAGCGCCGCCTCGATACCCGCGGTGAAGCCGCGCGCCAGCCCCTGGTGGGCGGGCAAGCGGACGACGTGAGCGCCAGCCTCGCGCGCGACGCGCACGGTGCCGTCGGTCGAGCCGTCGTCGATGACGATGATCTCGACCTCGTCGATGCCCTCGACCCGCCGTGGGAGCTCGGCAAGGGAACGCGGCAGCATCTCCTCTTCGTTCCATGCGGGGACCTGTATGACCAGCTTCATGTCGCTCTCCGGACCAGGGCCAGCAGCGCCGTAATGATAACCGCAGCCGCGGAGAGCCCCCATACCACGGTCGGGACCGCAGCCTGCAGGACGACACGGGAGCTGCCGGCCGGGACAGCCACCGCCGTCCACACGTCCAGCGCCGCCGCGGTGGTGACGGCCTCTCCGTCGACCGTCGCCAGCCACAGCCTCGGGCGGTGCTTGACCTGGACCACCAGGGCCGACGCCTGCGCGGCGCGCACCGCAATCTCGACCCGCGCCTCCGTCCGCTCGGTCACCACGGCGCTCGTCGCTGGGGCCGGCGGGTACGCGGCGCGCGAACGGCTGCCGCATGGTCCCACTCCCACAACCGCACGCCCTGGTCCTCGGCGACGAGTCGGACACCGGACACGTCGACAGCAACGGAGAGCGAGGCGGAGCGTGATCTTCGCCGATCACGCCGAGCACGACGCGACCGCGCGGGGCGTCTGCGCCTGATCGCGACCCACCGCCACTCGACGCTCTCGTCTGCGAGGGCCTGGTCCGCTTCGAGCGCCGTGGTGCTCGCGGCGCCCTGCAGGAAGACGGCGCCGCCGCCGTGAGCGTCGCTCGGCAGGCCGAGCCGGCAGACGTCTCCGGGACCACGCAGCCGGTAACGCGGGTCGCCGTCGCATCCCCGGCCGAGAAGCCGCGGCGCCTCGACCACGTCGATGTCTCCGAACACCAAGCCCGACACGACGCGCATGGGCACCGGCTCCAGGACCCAGCGTGCGCCGAGCTGCGCGTAACCGGGTCGAGCACCGAGCTGCCGCCGCCACGGCGGCCGTGCACGAGATCCTCGTACAGCCGGTTCGCGGTCGAACGACCTCGCGCTCACGTCGGCGATGCCGAAGCCGGCGGCACGTCCGGTGGAAGCGCGCCCATCATGGCAGCACTCGCGCACCGTCGTCGGCAGCGGACCCGGGCACCGGGACTGCAGTTGGGCGTCGCGCGCGGTAACGAACGGCATCTCGTGAGGGCGCCAGGCGCCAACTCGACGAGCAGCGCCGCGCACACAGCGGCTCCGGCGCCGCGACCCACCCGGGCCTCAGCCGGCGGGTCAGACTCGTCGATCACCTCGCGCGGCGAGGATCGCGATCGCCAGCGCGAGAACCGCCGAGCGGCCGTTGGGTGAGGCCGATCGCGCTCCAGCCACGGCGTCGGGGCCAGCGACAGGGCGAGCGACACTGCGATCACCGCACCCCAGAATCGCGGTCGCGGCCTCCGGACTGCGACGACGCCGAGCTCGGCGAGCAGGAGCCGGTCACTCCCAGGAAGCCGGACTCTCCGGCCGCGTCGGCGGCGGGCGAGATCGCGGTGTTCCCGGATCGGGAAGCGGGCCGGCCGGTCTCGGCTCGGCTGACCAGCGCCCGACTCCGGGCAGCGGGGACATCGGCCGCGAGGTCGACGACCGCGCGCCAGGCTCGACGCCGGCGCGCTCGAGCCAGGCCACCGGCAGCCTGACCAGCATCGCCAGGACGAGAGCTGACCGCCACCGCCGACCAGCGCTGTGCGGCGCTCCGTCCTCCTTGCCGATCAGCTCGCGGGCGAGTGCGATGGCGATGAACGGGAGGCGGGCGGCCCGCCAGCACGATGATCGTCACCGCGATCGCCCAGGCCGCCGCTCTGCGTCCCCCATCGCGTCGTGCTCGACAGCGCCGGCAGAGCGCGACCGGTCCGAGCGCCACGGCCGAGCCGCGCCAGTCGAGCCAGTGCCAGGCCACCGGTCCGGCGAGGGTGTAGGCGGTCGCGGCGGCCGCAGCGGCCCACGCGCACGACCCGATCCAGCGCGCCACGACCCACACCGCGACGAACGACACCGTCACCGTAGTGCGACGAGCGCAGTCCACGTCCACGGCGCGCGCGCCAGGAGGGCCGCGTCACCGTCAGTGGCGCCCCACCCTCTCGTGCCGACGACAGCCAGCCGGGCCGACCGCCACCGATCCACGGGTCCCACAGGGCGGGCGTGTCGCCGTCGCGGGCGATCACCGCCAGACGCGGACCGAGCTGGGTCGCTGCGGCGAGCACTCGCGGCGGCGGGTCAGGGCTCGGCCCCCACTCGTGCCGCCACGGCGGTACGCTGCGCAGGCTCGCTTCCGGCGCCACACGGCGGCCGAGCATGAGCGCGGGATAGAACGTGAGCACGAGGATCACGAGAAGCGTCCCCATCGCCACGTTTCTCGCATCGCCGCGCACGCGCGGCATTGTAGGGCGTCGCGGACGGTCCCACGCCCACCGTCCCACGCGCATGACGGACTACACTGTCGCGGCTGCAGTAGCGCCGCGGCGGATGGGGGATGACGATGACGCGCGTGCACCTCGAGAGGCTCGCCACAGGTCGCTCCGGCGACAAGGGCGATTCGTCGAACGTCGGCCTCATCGCGCGGAGCGACGGCGGCTCGACGTGGATGCGCGCTCACCTCACTGCCGCTGGGTGCAGGAGCGCTGCGCCGCGCTTCGTCAAGGGCGGGTGGACCGCTACGAGGTCGCCAACCTGAGGGCTCTGAACTTCATCCTGCACGACTCGCTGGGTGGGGGCGGTTCGGCGAGCCTGCTCACCGACGCTCAGGGGAAGACGCACGCGCAGGCGTTGCTCCGCTCCAACGTCGACGTGCCCGACAGCGTCCTGCTGGCGAGACTCCGAGCTGCGGCGGCCGCTAACGGTTGACAGCCCAGCGTCGCATCTTCATACTCTCGCGGCCGTGGAAGTGCCCAGGTAGCTCAGTTGGTAGAGCACGGCACTGAAAATGCCGGTGTCGACGGTTCAATTCCGCCCCTGGGCACCACCTCAGAGAGACAACAGCCGAGAGGCGGTAGGCAGTAGCGCCGCAAGATCCTCAATGTCGTCTGGCAACCTGCTCGAGCCTGCCAACCGTCCCGTGAGGGCAGCGCCGCCGCTGGCTACAATTCCCCTTCTGTTCCCACCGCCAATTGCCTACTGCCTACTGCCTTCTTCATCCTTTGACGACGCCGAGGGGGCGCAGGCGCGCGACCGGGGTGGCGATGCCGGAAATGCGCAGAGCCTCGACCACCTCGGCAGCGTCTTTGTACGCCTCGGACATCTCCTCGGCGAGCGTCTTGCGCGAACGGGCGGCGACCACGATGCCGCGCTCCTCGAGCTCGCGGGCGATGTCGCGATCGCCGCCGGCGCGGCGGGCGGCGGTGCGCGACATGCGGCGACCGGCGCCGTGCGCGGCGGAGCCGAACGTCTCGCGCATCGCGCGCTCGGTGCCGACGCAGACGAACGAGGCGCGCCCCATGTCTCCCGGGATGAGGACCGGCTGGCCGACGTCGCGGTAGGCGGCCGGGAAGCTCGGGGTGGCCTGCCGGGAACGCGCGGGTAGCCCCCTTGCGGTGGACCAGCAGGTTGCGCCGACGTCCGCCGACCTCGTGCTCCTCGAGCTTGGCGATGTTGTGGGCGACGTCGTAGACCAGCCGGAAGCCGAGGCCTCGCCGGTCGCCGCCGAGATACGCGCACCATCGCGCGCTCGATCAGCGCCATCATCACCTGGCGGTTGGCCCAGGCGAAGTTGGCCGCGGCCCGCATCGCCGCGAGGTAGCGCGCCGCCCTCGGGCGAGGCGATCGGCACGGCCACGAGCTGAGGGTCGGGCAACGCGAGGCGGTGGCGGCGCCGCCGCGTGGTGCATGGCCTCGAGGGCGTCGTCGCACACCTGGTAGCCGAGGCCGCGTGAGCCCGGAGTGGAGGAGCACGGTGAGACCGCCGGGCGCGAGCCCGAACGCCTGCGCGGCCTCTTCGTCGAACACCTCGTCGACCACCTGGACCTCGGCGAAGTGGTTGCCTGACCCGAGGGTGCCGAGCTGCGGCGCGCCGCGCTCGCGGGCGCGACGAGAGAGCGCGGCCGGGTCGGCGCCAGCAAGCCGGCCGCGGGCCTCGGTGAACTCCAGGTCGTCGGCGGCGCCGAAGCCCGGCCGCACGGCCCACGCGGCGCCGGTCGCGAGGACGTCGTCGAGGTCGTCGCTCGGAGAGCGTCGCGATGGCGCCCTCGCTGCCGACGCCCGCGGGGACGTCGCGCTGGATCTCGGTGCACGAGCCGGTGCAATCGGTCGCCGAGATCGGCGGCGCGCACGTCGGTGCGGACCAGGCGGACGCCGCAGTTGATGTCGTAGCCGACGCCGCCAGGCGAGACGACCCCCTCGGCGGCGTCGAATGCGGCGACGCCGCCGATCGGGAACCCGTACCCCTCGTGCATGTCGGGCATCGCCAGCGACGCGCTCGACGATGCCCGGCAGGTGCGCGACGTTGCACGCCTGGATCAGCGAGTGATCACCGCGAATGCCGGCCAGCAGCTTCTCGCTGGCGTAGACGCGCGCCGGTACGCGCATGCCACCGCTGGGGGCGATCTCCCAGACGCCTTCGCTGCGCCGCTCGAGCGGCCCGCTCGATGATCCGAGTATACGGCGTCGGAGCGCGGCCGGAGCGGACGGAGACCGGGCCCTTCCTCCTACCGCAGGCAGGTCTGCGACCGGCCACCGTCGACCGGGAGGGTGACGCCGGTGATCCAGGCCGCGCGCGGCGAGGCGAGGAACGCGATCGCGTCGGCGACCTCCTCGGCGGTGCCGACGCGGCCGAGCGGGTGGGTGCTCCTGCGAGTGCTCCAGGAACGCCGCGTACGCCTGTCTCGTTCATGTACCCGCGGCGGTGCAGCTCGGTGACCACCACGCCGGGGTTGACGGCGTTGACGCGGATCGCCCTGCGGCCCGAGCTCGAGCGCGGCGCAACGGGTGAGCTGGTCGACGGCTGCCTTCGACACCGCATAGCGGATGATGCCCGGGAAGGCGCGCGCGCCGGCCACCGAGGAAACGTTGACCACGCAGCCGCGGGCAGTCCTCGAGATGCGGGCAGCGCCGCGCGGATGATCTCGACCACGGCGTGGAGGTTGAGCTCGAGCATCTCGTCCCACGCCTGGCGGCCGGTGTCGGCGAGCGGTGCCGGCCGCGATCACGCCGGCCGAATTGACGAGGATGTCGAGGCGTCCCCACCGCGCGACGCAACGCGCCACCACCTGCGGCCGCTCCTCGCTGCGGCGGAGATCTGCCGGGACGACGTCGGCAACCTCGGGACCACCGAGCGCCTCGGCCAGCTCCTTCAGGCGGCCGGCGTCGCGCGACACCAGCGTCAGTCGGGCGCCGAGCCCGGCGAGCTTCTCTGCCGTCGCCCTGCCGATGCCACTCGAAGCCCCCGTGACCAATGCCGCCTTTCCCGCGAGCTCCTGCTCAACGCTCATTCTTCCTCCGCCTCCTCGCCGGCGGCGCATCCAACGGTGACACCGCCGTCCCTGCCGCCCAGCCGGCGACGATCCCCTCCCAGCGTCCCTGCGCCGCGAGGACGAACTCGATGAGCTCGCGCACCGCCCCGCGTCCGCCCGGAGCGGCGCAGGTCAGGTGACAGCGCCCACGCACCTCGGCGGCGGCGTCGGCCGGGCAGGCGGCCAGGCCTGCCGCCGCCAGGGCAGGCAGGTCCGGCAGGTCGTCGCCCATGAATGCCACGGCCGCGACTTCGATGCCGAGGCGCTTGCACAGCACGCGGAGGTCGGCGGCCTTGTCACGGCTGCCCTGGATCACGTACGCCTCGTCGATCCCGAGATCGGCCAGGCGGGAGCGCAGTGGTGGGGCCACCCGCCCCGAGATGATCGCCACATCGATCCCCGCGCGCTGCGCCGTCTTGATGGCGAAGCCGTCGCGGGCCGAGAACTGTTTCAAGCTTTCGCCCCGCGAGCTGTAGTAGAGGCCGGCGTCGGTGAGAACGCCGTCCACGTCCAGCACCACCGCTCGAATGCGGCGGGCCCGCTCCTGTGCGTCGTCACTCGGGCTCTCCACGGTGCTCCTCCGCTTGCATCGTAGCCGGTTCCGCGCTTCTCGGCACCCGCACGCGCTGCACGGCTGGTCGGGCGAGGCGCTGCTTTGGTCTTGGCACCGCCGCCGTCAGGCAGCGTCTAGAATGCTGTCGTGCCACCGCTCGTCGACGTCAAGGGCCTGCGGATCGCGTTCCCCGACGCGACCTACGGCTGGAGGTTCGCGGTCGATGGCGTGTCGCTCGCGCTGGCGGAGCGGGACACGATGGCGCTGGTCGGCGAGTCCGGGTGCGGCAAGACGCTCAGTGCGCTCTCGCTGCTCTGTCTGACGCCTCCCGAAACGCGAGTCACCGCGGCGCGGCTCGCGGTGGCGGGGCAGGACGTGATGACGGCGGGCGAGGCGGTCATGTCCCGCCTCCGCGGCGGCGTCGTCGGGCTCGTCCTGCAGGAGCCGGCGCAGGCGCTCAACCCCGTCCGCACGGTCGGCTCGCAGGTGGCCGAAGCCGCCTGCCTCCACCTCGGCCTCACGCGTGAGCAGGGGCTGCGGGCGGCGGCCGACCTGCTCGCCGAGGTGGGCGTCGACCCGCCGGAGGCCATGCTCGTTGCCTACCCACACCAGCTTTCCGGGGGCCAGCGCCAGCGCGCGCTGCTCGCCTCCGCGCTCTCCGGGCGGCCCAGCCTGGTGATCGCCGACGAGCCGACGTCGGCGCTCGACACGATGACCGCACGCCGGCTGATCGCGGTGCTCGCCAAGCTGCATGCGGATCGCGGGGTCGCGTTGATGGTCATCAGTCACGACCTGCCGCTGGTCGCCCCGGCCGTGGCCTGGGTGACCGTGCTGTACGCCGGCGAGACCGTCGAGATCGCACGCCGGGAGGACCTCTTCACGCACCCGGCGCATCCCTACACGGCGGCCCTGGTGGACATGATGCCGCAGCGCAAAAGGCGCCGGGGCACACCGCTACCGACGATTCCCGGGCAGGTGGCGCGGCCGGGCTCGTGGCCGGCCGGTTGCCGTTTCGCGCCACGCTGCCCGATGGCATTCGGGCGCTGTCGGGAGGCGCGACCGGCGCTCGTGCCGACGGATCGCGGCCGCTGGGTCAGATGTTTTCTGTTCAGCTCCGCGGAGCACACCGATGGCTGACGCCTCGCCGGCAGCGGTCATCGCGTGCAGCCGCCTGGAGAAGCGGTACGCGGCCCGCGGTGGCCTGACACGCCGGGGCCGAGCCGGGACGCAGGCCGTGTGCGACCTCTCGCTCGCGGTGGAGCGGGGCGAGGTCTACGGGTTGGTCGGCAAGTCCGGAGCAGGGAAGAGCACGCTCGCCCGCATGCTCGCGCTGCTCGAACGACCGGATGCCGGCGAGGTCCGCTACGAGGGCCGGCGGGTGGACGACCTCGGCGGCGCCCGGCTCCGGGAGCTGCGGCGCACCGCTCAGATCGTCTTTCAGGACCCGGGGACGTCGCTCAACCCGCTCCAGCGCGTCGACAGCATCGTCGCTGAGCCCCTGAGCATCCACGGCCTCCACACCGGGGCGGCGCGCGCGCCGAGAATCCTGGAACTGCTCGCGGCGGTCGGCCTGCCTGGCGACGACGGCTTTCGCTCGCGACTTCCCCGCGACCTTTCTGGCGGCGAGCGCCAGCGACTGGCGATCGCCCGCGCCCTCGCTTGCGAGCCGCGGGCTCTGATCCTCGACGAGCCAGTGTCGGCGCTCGACGTGTCGATTCGCGGCCAGGTGCTCAATCTCCTGCTCGAGCTCCGGGATCGCTTCGGTCTGGCGATGCTGCTTATCGCGCACGACCTCGGGGTGGTCGCCGGCGTCTGCGACCGTGTCGGCGTGATGCTCGGCGGGCGGATCGTCGAGGAGGGAGGCGTCGGCCCAGTCCTCGAAACGCCCTTGCATCCCTACACCAAGGCGCTGGTAGCATCCTCGACAGGATCGGTGGGGGAGCCCGGCCCCGGCTCGGCGGACTTGAGCGGAGACGACCGTTCTCCCGCTGCGGGTTGTCGTTACTCGCTCCGCTGCGATCGCGCAAACGAGGCGTGTCGCCAGGAGCCCAACCTGCAACCCGACGGGCGTGACCACTGGGTGGCATGCTTTTTTCCGGAGGAATCTTGAAACCCGGAAGGTCCGAATTTCGTATTGCCAGCTTGAAAAGGACGGAGGTCCACGTGGCGCGAAACAACTCGGTCAGAACGATCTGCATCTGGATGCTCGTGGCAGGGGCGGCGGTAGCCGGCGCCCAGGAACGGTTCTCGGTGGCGACGGCACCCGGCGAGCAGGAGCGCGGCGTTTCCTTCGGCGCGCCCGAGCTGCGCCTGTCGCTGCAGGAGGCCGTGACCCTGGCCCTCAAGCACAACATCAACATCGAGGTGTCGCGTCTCGGGCTTGCACAGTCGGGCGAAGGTCTCTTTGGCGCGACGGGCATCTTCGATCCGGTGATCGGCGCGGACGCCAGCGTCGAGTACTCGAGCAGCCCGTCGACCAACCAGCTCCAGGGCGCGTCTGTGTCGGAGTCGCGGCGCCGCACGTTCGACCTCAGCCTCTCGACTCTGCTGCCGACCGGAACCCAGACCTCGCTCTCCTGGACGAACACCAGGACGACCACGAATTCCAGCTTCTACTACCTCAACCCGAACTACGCCAGCGGCCTCGGCCTCCAGATCACCCAGCCGTTCTTCAAGGGGTTCGGCACCGATGTCAACCGCTACGGCATCGAGGTTGCCCGCAAGAGTCTCGACATCTCCCGGCTGCAGTTCGAGAGCATCATCATCGCTACCGTGCAGCAGGTCGAGAGCGCGTACTGGGATCTCGTCTACACGCGCGAGAACCTCAAGGTCGTACAGCAGTCGCTCAAGCTCGCCCGTGACCTGTTGGAGCAGACGCAGACCCGGGTTCGCATTGGGACCTCGGCGCCGATCGACATCGTGCAGTCCGAGGCGACGGTCGCCATGCGCGAGCAGGAGATCATCGTCGCCGAGCACGCGGTCGCCGAGGCTGCCGACGTCCTCAAGGGGCTGATGGGCTACGAGACCCTCGAGGATTGGTCGAGCAACGTGGTGCCCTCCGACGACCTGACGGTTGCCCGCGGCGCGGCGGACCTCGACAGCGCCATCGCCACGGCGCTCGAGCGGCGGACCGAGCTCAAGCAGGAGGAGATCCGCAAGGCGATCCAGGCGATGAACTTGATGGTGGCGGAGAACCAGGTCCGGCCGCGGCTCGACCTCACCGTCGGGTACGGGCTCTCCGGGGTCGGTGGCACGCTGCACGACCCGAGCACGGGCGAGATCCTCAGCCCCGGCGGATGGGACGATGCGCTGCAGATGCTCAAGGACGCCAACTACGACCAGTGGTCCACGGCGGTGACCTTCCGCTACCCCCTCGGCAACAACCAGGCCAGGGCGCAGCGTGCGGAGGCGCGCTACCTGCTGCGCTCGGCCGAGCAGGCGATCGCGGCGCAGCGCCAGGGCGTCATCCAGGACGTGCGGCGCGCGGTGCGCGCCCTCGAGTCGAGCGGCAAGTCGATCGACGCGGCGGCCAAGGCCCGCGAGCTCGCCGAGCGCAACCTCGACGCGGAGCAGAAGAAATTCGCCAACGGCATGTCCACGAACTACCAGGTCCTGCAGATCCAGGAGGACCTCGCCGCCGCGATGGCTGCCGAGCTGCAGTCGCGGGTGGCGTACCGCAAGTCGATGGTCGGCTACAACGTCTCGACCGGGACACTGCTCGACGCGATGGGCGTGGTGCTCCAGGAGGAGCCGGCAACCCAGGAACCGCATCCGCTGTGGAAGGACGTGGAGTGGATGAGGTTCGGCCACTGGGCATCGGTCGATGACGAGCAGGACCCCGCCGCAGCCAGCGCGGCGGCTCCGGCGGAGAAGTCGAAGGAGCAGACGCCATGAGCAGCGAGGCGCCCACTTCCCCGATTCCCCCCGCGCAGGAGGCCTCCGGCGGTGCACTCTCGCGCGTCTTCAGGGTCTTCACCCAACCCAGCGCGGTATTCGGTGAGCTGGCGACGAGCCCCACCTGGGTGCCGCCGCTCGTTCTCATCCTGTTGCTCTCGGTCGGCATGCAGCTCGTGATCGCGCCGCGGCTCGACATGGAGGGCACGATTCGCCAGTCGTTCGCCGAGCGCACCAGCGGTCCCAAGATGACCGACGAGCAGATGGACAAGGCCGTCGAGATGGGCGGTAAGACCGCCGGCGTGATGCGCTGGCTGACGCCGGTGCTGGTTCCGGTGATGTTCCTGCTGCTCGGCGGCATCTACTTCCTGGGTCTCAAGGCGACGGGCTCCGGCACCGAGTTCAAGCCGGTGTTCGCGACCGTCCTGCACGCCAACGTACCGGCCTCCGTCGGATCGAGCCTGGTGATGGCGGCGGCGGCGCTCAAGCGGGCGAGCTTCACGGCGCAGGAGCTCGAAGGGATGGTGAAGTCGAATCTCGGGGCGTTCCTCCCCGACTCGGCGCCGAAGCCGCTCGTGGCGCTCGCCGGAGTGATCGACATCTTCAACATCTGGCAGTGGATCCTGCTGGCGTTGGGGCTGTCGATCGTCGGCAAGGTCAGCCGCGGCAAGGCGATCACCATCATCGTCGTCATCTGGGGAGTCTGGGCGCTCGGCAAGATGGGGCTGGCGCTCCTGCGATGAGCGCCTCCCGTCGCTACCTGATCGCAGCCGCGGTGCTTGTGGCGCTCGGAGGGGTGCTCTGGGCCTCGCTGTCCTCGGGCGGCAGCAAGAAGGGCACTGCCGTCGAGACCGAGAAGGTGGCCCGGCGCGATGTCGTGGCCCGCGTCAAGGCCACCGGCGAGATCAATCCGAAGCGCAAGGTCGAGATCCAGTCCAAGGTGATCGGCGAGATCCTCTCCTTGCCGGTGCGCGAAGGCGACGCGGTGCGGGCGGGGCAGATCGTGGTCGAGATCGAGAAGGCGACTTACGAGGCCGCTCGCGATCAGGCGAAGGCGGCGCTCGATCAGTCCTCGGTCAACCTCGAGCGAGCACGCGCCGAGCTCGCCAATTCCGAGCTGAGCTTCAAGCGGACTTCCGGGCTGTTCGCCGAGGGGATCGCTTCACAGGACGCTCTCGATCGCGCGCGGCTGGAGCGCGACAGCGCGGAGATCGCCGTGCGCTCGCAGCAGCAGGCGATCCGGCAGGCGCACTCGGCGTTTCAGCGGGCGATCGAGGACCTCGACCGCACGACCATCCGGGCGCCGATGGACGGCTTCGTCACCGCACTCAACGTCGAGAAGGGCGAGACGGCGGTGATGGGGACGATGAACTTCCAGGGGTCCGTGCTGATGGTGATCGGCGACCTCTCGGAGATGGTAGCCGAGGTCGAGGTATCGGAGAGCGAGGTTGTCCCGCTGGCGCTCGGCCAGGAGGCGGTTGTGCACCTCGATGCGCTCGGCGAGACCGTGCTCGCTGGCAAGGTCGCGGAGATCGGCTCGTCAGGAGTCAAGCAGGGGGACGTGGTCAAGTTCAAGGTCAAGATCGGACTCGACTCTCCCGATCGACGTGTCAAGCCGGGGATGACCGCCCGCGTCGAGATCGTGACCCAGAGGGCGAAAGGTGTCCTTGCCGTGCCGCAGCAGGCCGTACAGATGCGTTGGGTCGACGAGAAAGGCAAGGAGGCCGACCGGCGCGAGGGCGACGCCTCACAGCGCGAGGTCAGCGTTGCCTACCTCATCGACGCAGGCAAGGCGACCAGGCGCGAAGTCAAGACCGGGGTTCACGACGAGCTGTGGGTCGAGATCGATGCCGGGCTCGCCGAGGGCAATGAGGTCATCCTCGGCCCATACCGGGTACTGCGCTCGCTCAAGCAGGGCGACCCGGTGCGGCTGGCCGAGAAGAAGAAGGACGACGCCAAAGGCGGCGATGCGGGCAAGGAGAAGACCGGTGCTGATTGAGATCCGAGACCTGGTAAAGACCTACCAGATGGGCGACACGGCGGTCCGCGCGCTGGACGGCGTCGACCTCAACGTCGACCGCGGCGAATACATCGCCATCATGGGGCCGTCCGGCTCGGGCAAGTCGACGCTGATGAACCTGATCGGCTGTCTCGACACCCCGACGTCGGGAAGTTACCGATTGAACAACCAGGCGGTCAGCGACCTCAACGACGACGAGCTCGCGCGCATCCGCAACAAGGAGGTGGGGTTCGTCTTCCAGACCTTCAACCTCCTGTCCCGCACGTCGGCGCTCGAGAACGTCGAGGTACCGCTCGTCTACGCCGGCGTGGCCCGGCAGGAACGCCACCGCAAGGCCAAGGACATGCTCGAGGCCGTGGGTCTCGGGGACCGTATGCATCACCAGCCGAACGAGCTGTCCGGCGGCCAGCGCCAGCGCGTCGCCGTCGCACGTGCCCTCATCAACGGCCCGTCGCTCCTCCTGGCCGATGAGCCGACGGGCAACCTCGACTCCAAGACCGGCACCGAGATCATGGATCTGTTCGACAAGCTCAACAAGGCGGGCAACACCATCGTGCTGGTCACCCACGAGGAGGACATCGCCGCCCACGCCCACCGGGTGGTCCGCCTGCGCGACGGCAAGGTGCTCGAGGACAAGCGCCGGGAAGCGTAGGAGCCTGAGATGTTGATCGAAGCCCTGCGCATGGCCCTGCGCTCGATCTGGGCGAACAAGATGCGCTCGATCCTCACCACTCTCGGCATCATCATCGGTGTCGCGGCGGTGATCGGCGTGGTCTCGATCGTCCAGGGGCTCAACTTCTGGATCTCCGGCCAGCTCCAGGGCGTCGGCGCCACCTACATCATGGTGGTACCGCGCCAGGACCCCAACGACCCGGACGTCGCCGGCAAGGACATCAAGCTCACCAACGAGGACGGCCAGGCGATCCTCGACCGGGTTCCGGAGATCAACGCGTTTACGCCGATCTACTACCAGGGCGAGCGCGTCCGGCTGCGCGACCGCTCGACGACGCCGTTCCTGCTCGGGGTCGGGGCCTCGTACCAGGAGGTCACGAACCACATGGTCCAGGACGGCAGGTTCTTCTCCGACATCGACCAGAAGAGCCACGCCAAGGTCTGCCTGATCGGCACCAAGGTGATCGAGGAGCTCCGGCTCGGCGAGCACCCGCTCGGCAAGGACATCGTGATCGGCAGCCGGACGTTCACGGTGATCGGGGTCATGGAGAAGCAGGGCGAGTTCCTCGGCCAGAACCGCGACAACCTGGTGGTGATCCCGTTCGCGACCGCGCGCGAGATTTACGGTGACAATGCGATGAAGCAGATCCGCCTCGACTTCAAGGCACGGGCGCCCGAGCAGGTGGATCGGGCCAAGGAGCTGATGACCGCCGTCTTGCGCGAGCGCCACGGGCTGAAGGGCAAGACCTCCGACGACTTCCAGATTCTCCTCCAGGAAGAGATCCTCAAGACCACCTCGACGATCCTCGGTGCGGTGACCCAGGTGGTCGGCGCCGTAGTCGGTATCGCCCTGCTCGTTGGCGGAATCGGCATCATGAACATCATGCTGGTGTCGGTCACCGAGCGCACCCGCGAGATCGGCGTGCGCAAGGCGGTCGGGGCGCGCCGCACCGACGTGCTGTTGCAGTTCCTGATCGAGGCGATCACGCTCTCGGCGATCGGCGGCGCCATCGGTGTCCTCGGCGGGTGGGGGCTGGGCGTGCTCGGCGCCAAGGCGATCCCCGGCTTCCCGGCGGCGCACGTGCCGATGTGGGCTGTGCTGCTCGGCCTCGGCTTCTCGTCCATCGTCGGCATCTTCTTCGGCATCTACCCGGCCGCCAAGGCCGCGGCGCTCGACCCGATCGAATCCCTGCGCTACGAGTAGCTCTGGTCTCGCGGCCCGACCAGCGATCGGGCTGCGGAAGCGGAATGTGGCAAAATTCGCCGATGGTGCAGGCGTCATCGGGACACGTGATCGTGGTGGGGAGCGGGCTGGCCGGGCTCGCGGCCGCTCTCGATGCAGCGCGCGCCGGCGCCCGGGTGACCGTGCTGACGCCGGCTCGCGTCGGCCGCGACGGCTCCAGCCACCGCGTTCACGCGCTCGCTCCGTGGATCCTCCTGACGGCCCCTTGGGTGCGGGGCGACAGCCCCCGCCGGCTCCTCGCGGATCTGCGGAGGAACGGCGACGGCCTGCAGCGCGACGACGTCACCGCGTGCTTCGCCGAGCACGCCCATGACGCCGCTGTCGAGCTGTGCGCCGTCCTCGATCTGATGGCTATCGACCGCGATCCCGTCGTTCTTCCCGGCGACGACGTGGCGCGCGGGCAGCGCTGCCTGCCCCGGGAGACGCCGCTGCTCGCTCCACTGGTGGGCGAGTGCTCGCGGCTCGGCGTTCAGATCCGCGAGCGCTCGCTGGCGGTCGGCCTGGTGAAGACCGCCGAGCGCGTCGGCGGCGCCCTCGTCCTCGACCGCCCGACCGGCGAGCTGGCCGAGATTCCGGCCGAGGCCGTGGTGCTGGCGTGCGGCGGTGTCGGCGCCGTCTTCCCGCGAACTACGGCGCCGCGCTGGTGTCGCGGGTCCGGGCTCGCGCTCGCCGGGGCGGCCGGGGCGCTGCTGCACCGGCCGCACCTCACCCAGGCGATCCCGGTGACGGCGACGCCGCCGCTCTACTTTCCGACCACGGCTGCGCTCCTTGCCGGGTGCATCCGCCTCGGGGATCTGCCTCTGTCGCCGCAGACGAGCCTGGACGCGGCGACACTCGCGATCGCTCGGGCGTTGCGCCGGGGCGAGACGGTGACCCTCGAGCCGATCGACGAGATTGGCCTGGCGCTGCTACCGCAACGCGTGCGCGAGAGCCCGACGTTCACCCGCGAGCGGAGGGTTCCGTTGGCCATCGCGGTCCACCACGCGATCGGCGGCGTCGCCATCGACACGTTCGGACAAACCTCGGTGGCCGGCCTCTACGCCTGCGGTGAAGCCGGCGGCGGCGTCCAGGGGCGGCGGCGGGTGATGGGCACCGGCCTGCTCGAGGCTTGGATCTTCGGGCGGCGCGCCGGCAAGGCCGCCGGCGGCGAGGCCGTGCGGAGGGCCGCGAGCGCGCTCCCGCGGCCAGGGGTGGCAACGACTGCGACCCCGGCGTTGCCCCGCGATGAAGGCGCGCTCGAGGCGGCGCTCGACCGCTGGCTCGGCCCGCTGACGAGCCTCCGGCCCGCCGACGAGGTGGTCGCAGCCCTCGCCGAGTTGGCAGGCTGGCCGGCGGCCGCCGGGCCAAGTGGAACGGACGCCGCTTGGCTCGCGGCGATCCGGCGCGCCGCTGCCCTGGCCATACTGCGCAGCGAAGCGGAGCAGGGAACGTACGAGGGTGCAGCCGGGACGTTGCACTATGGGGGAGAGCGATGAGCGAGCGGGTGGTCACGATTGCCGTCACACCGGAGGAGCGCCGGATCGTCAGCGCCTTACGCGACCTGCCGCCGAGCCCCCTGAAGGACCTCCTGGCGCAGGTCCTGACGCGTCTCGTCGACCTCGTGCGCGCGCCGACCTGCCCGGAGATGCAAGCCGACGGCGTCCCCTGCGCGTCGGTGACCGCGGACTGCGAGCAGTGCCGGAAGCTCAAGCAGGTGCTCGAGAGCCTGCGGGATCAACTGCCGCCCGGCTAGCGACGCCGGCGCGCCACGCTACCGGGCGGGCCGCGCTCGCGGCCGCCCGCCCCGGGGAAGCCGCCGGCCGGCAACACCCCGGGGCGGCTACACCTCGAACTTGACGCCCTGCGCCAGCGGCAGCTCGCCGGAGTAGTTGATCGTGCAGGTCTGGCGGCGCATGTACGCCTTCCACGAGTCCGAGCCCGCCTCGCGGCCGCCGCCGGTCTCCTTCTCGCCGCCGAACGCGCCGCCGATCTCGGCGCCCGAGGTGCCGATGTTGACGTTGGCGATGCCGCAGTCGGAGCCCCGGGCGAGAGGAACGTCTCGGCCGACTGCAGGCTGTCGGTGAAGATCGCGGACGACAGCCCCTGCGGACACGAGTTGTGCATCGCGATCGCTTCGTCGAGGTGTCGACACGTCAGACGTACAGGATCGGCGCGAACGTCTCCTGCTGCGGCGATGTTCAAGCCGTCTGTGCGGCCTCGACCATGGTCGGCTCCACGAAGAACCGCCGGACGGTCGAGCCGCCGGCCGCCGCAGAGGACCTCGCCGCCCTCGGCCTTGACCTGCTCGAGAGCCGCCATCATGTCGCGCCACGGCGTCCCTCGTCGACCAGCGGCCCCATGAGCGTTGCCGGATCGAGCGGATCGCCGATCCGCACGTGCCGGTAGGCCGCTGACGCAGCTTGCTCGACGAACGTCGGTCGTCCATCGTCTCGTGCACGATCAGCCGGCGCGTGACTGGTGCAGCGCTGGCCGGCGGTGCCGACGGCGCCGAACAGCGACGGCGCGCACGCGCGATCTCCAGGTCGGCGTCGGGCATGACGATGATGCGCGTTGTTGCCGCCCAGCTCGAGGATGCGAGCGGCCGAAGCGGCCGCGCGACGAGCGGCGCGACGTCGGCGGCCCTGTGGCGTCGAGCCGGTGAAGCGAGACCAGCGGCATGCGCGGGTCGTCGACGCAGGCGCTGCCCGACCTCACGGCCCGGCCGATCGACCAGGTTGAAGACGCCGTCGAGCCCGT
Organism: uncultured Acidobacteriota bacterium; assembly: GCA_963725705.1. Lineage (GTDB taxonomy): Bacteria > Acidobacteriota > Thermoanaerobaculia > Thermoanaerobaculales > Thermoanaerobaculaceae > CAVRZJ01. The sequence goes on from CAVRZJ010000013.1 coordinate 17,069, forward strand.
GCTTCGCCATCACGTGGTTGCAGATGTTCTGGACGGCGACCGCGGTCAAGCGGCGTCTTCGACGACGGCTTCCAGATCGACGGTGTCACCGCACACGGCGGCGAGCATCGCGTTCCACGACCACACCGCGACCGGGAAGTTGAACGCGGAGATGATGCCGACCGGCCCGAGCGGGTGCCACTGCTCGTACATGCGGTGGCCGGGCGCGCTCCGAGTGCATCGTCAGGCCGTAGAGCTGGCGCGACAGGCCGACCGCGAAGTCGCACATGTCGATCATCTCCTGCACCTCGCCGTCGCCCTCGGAAAGGATCTTGCCCATCTCCAGCGAGACCAGGCGAGCCGAGCGCCTCCTTGTGGGTGCGCAGCGCGTTGCCGAGCGCATGCACGACCTCGCCGCGCCTCGGGGCGGGCAACGTGCGCCACCAGGCGAACGCCTCCGTGGCCGTCGCGGCCACGCGGTCGTAGGTGGCGGCGTCGGCTTGCCACACCGAGGCGATCGGCTCGCCGGTCGCCGGGTTGACCGACACGAGCTCCCTGGCGTGCTCTGGAGCCAGCCAGCCCTTGGCGTACGCGCCCGGGTTGGCCGGCCGGATCTCGAACGTCTTGAGGATCTCTTCCTTCGTCATGGCTGTCTCTCTCCTGGGTCACGGTGCGACGCCGCGCGCGAGCCCGTCATTCTAATCCACGCGCGAGAGCGGAAGATTCCGTCATTGCCGTAGCTTGTCGGTCGCAGGATCGCATGCTAGGCTGCTTGTGACGAGGTGCACGAAGTCCCGGCCGGCTTCGCCCGGGCGTGCGTTCTGGGGGACACGAGGCATGAGAATCCAGGTTACGGCGGAGGCGTGCACCGGCTGTCGGCTGTGCCGGCAGGTGTGCGCGATCGACGGGTTCGGCGACACCAACCCGCGGCGTGCGCGGCTGCGGATCGAGGCGAGGTTCCCCAGCCCCGGGACGTACCACCCGCAGGTGTGCGATCAGTGCGGCGATTGCGCCGAGGTGTGCCCCACGGAAGCGATCACGCAGAACGACCGGGGTGCCTACGTGGTCGACCCTGAGCTGTGCTCGCAGTGCGGGGTGTGCATCGACGTCTGCCCGGCGGGCGTGATGATGCGCGGCGAGGACGACACTCCCTTCAAGTGCGACTTCTGCTGGAGCTGCACCGAGGTGTGCAACACGGGCGCACTGGCGCGCGTGGAGTAGGGGAGGCCGGCCATGATCCAAGGATTCGGCGGCAATCAGCTCCGCATCGATCTGACCACCGGCTCGCTCGCCAGGACGCCGCTCGACGAGCGTTTCGCGCGCGAATGGCTGGGCGGCCGCGGGTTCATCGCCAAGATCCTCTACGACGAGGTGCCGCGCGGCGCCGACCCGCTCGGTCCCGAGAACCGCCTGGTCGTCACCCCGGGCGTGATGTCGGGCAATTTCGCCCCATCGGGGAGCAAGTGCTGCTTCGGCGCGATCAGCCCGCTGTCGAACGGCCACGGCGACTCGACGGTGGGTGGCCACTTCGGGCCGGAGCTGAAGTTCGCCGGCCTCGATCTGCTCGTTCTTTCGGGGATCGCTCCCCAGCCAGTGTATCTGGTCATCGACGACGCCAAGATCGAGCTGCGCGACGCTGGCAAGTACTGGGGCCGCGGCACGATGGAAGCCGAGCAGATGCTCAAGGAGGACCTCGGCGAGGACTTCGAGATCGTCGCCATCGGCCCCGCCGGCGAAAACCGCGTGGCGTTCTCCTGCATCGGGCACGACTGGGGCCGCCAGGCCGGGCGCTGCGGGATCGGCGCTGTGATGGGGTCGAAGAACCTCAAGGCGATCGCCGTGCGCGGCACCGGTAAGGTGCCGATCCACGACCTCAAGGCGCTCAGGGACTCGACCATGGCGATCATGAAGCGGACCGCCAAGCACCCCAACATGGCGCCGTGGCAGAAGTACGGCACCGCGATGTTCGTCGGCTGGTCGAACGAGCACGGCGTCTACCCGACGCATAACTTCCAGACCACCTACACCGAGGACTACGCCGGCATGGACGGCCAGCCTCTCGTGGACCGCATCCTGGTCAGCAACAAGGCGTGCTTCGGGTGCTGGATGAACTGCGGCAAGTACTCGAAGGTGACGCTCCCGGGCAAGCCGACGGTGTTCGTCGAGGGGCCGGAGTACGAGACTGGCTCGCTGTGCGGCGGCAACTGCGGCTTCCACACGATCGAGCAGGTGGCGTACGTCAACTGGCTGTGCGACCACGTCGGCGTCGATACCATGTCCGGCGGCGGCTTCGCGGCGTTCGCGATGGAGTGTTTCGAGAAAGGGCTGATTACGAAGGAGCAGCTCGAGGGGCACGAGCTGCGCTGGGGCTCGATCGACGACTTCGAGCACTTCATCGACATGATCGTGCACCGCCGCGGCATCGGCGAGTGGTTTGCCCGCGGCGCCAAGTTCGCCGCCGAGAAGATCGGCGGCGGTGCCGAGCGGTTGGCCGCCCAGGTGAAGGGCCAGAACATGAGCGGCTACGACGGGCGCGGCGCCCCGGCGATGCTGCTCTCCTACATGACGGCCGACATCGGCGCCCACCACAACCGGGCGTGGACGATCACGATGGACGAGGATCTCGGCAAGACCGTGATCAAGGGCAAGGCCAAGGTAGTCGTCTACCTGCAGCACATCCGCCCGTTCTTCGATACGGTCTCGTGCTGCCGGCTGTTCTGGGGCGAGGTGGACGTCACTGCCGAGGAGCACATCGACGCGATCAAGCTGATGACCGGTTGGAGCGACTTCACCCTCGAGGAGGCGATGCGCCTCTCGGATCGCATCTGGAACTTGAACCGGGCGCACTACCTCGAGCGCAACGGCGGGCCGGGGAGGTCGTTCGACTACCCGAACGCGCGCTTCTACGAGGAAGCGGTGCCGTCGGGGCCGGGCAAGGGCGCCCGGCTCACGATGGAGGACCTCGACGTCATGCTCGACGAGTACTACCAGGCCCGCGGCTGGGGCAAGGATGGCAACCCGACGCCCGAGATCCTGGCGGACCTCGGGCTCTCGGAATGCGCCGCCAACCTCGAGAAGTGCGGCCTGCTCGGCGAGCTGTTCGCGCCGCTGCCGGCGGTGCGCGGCGAACGCTACAAGCCGAAGGCATTCTAGGAGTGCGGTGATGACGATTCTGCTCAGGGCCGGCGGCCTTCTCAAGGACTATCTCAAACCCGACGTCGACGAGTTCACGCGCCGGGTCGAGGCGCCCGAGGGCACGCCGTTGCGCGAGATTCTGCGGTCGGCCGGGGTGCCTCCGGGCCACGTGGCAATGGCCTTTACCGGCGATCGGCTCATCACGCTGTCGTACGTGCCGCACGACGGCGACGTGATCACCCTGCGGCCGCCGGTGCAAGGGGGATGAAGACGGGGACCGGGGACAGGGGACCGGGGACAGGGAACGGCCCGCAGGCGTCGCCCCGGATTCAGGGGCGGTACGCGCGGCAGGCGACGGTTCCAGGGATCGGCGAGGCGGGGCAGGCGCGCCTGGCCGCAGCCAGGGTCGTGGTGCTCGGGGCGGGCGGGCTCGGGTTTCCGGTGCTCTCGTACCTCGGCGCCGCCGGCGTCGGGTCGGTCGTCATCGTCGACAACGATGCCGTCGAAGCGTCGAACCTCAACCGGCAGTGTCTGTTCTCCGAGTCCGACGTCGGCCAGCCGAAGACGGCCGCCGCCGTGCGGCGCCTGACCGCGCTCAACTCCGAAGTGCGCTGGGGACCCGTCCAGGCGACGCTGACCGAGGAGCTGGCCACACGCCTCGTGGCCGGCGCCGACCTCGCCATCGACTGCGCCGACAACTGGGAGGCCAGGTCGGCGCTGGCATCGGCGGCGTGGCGCGCCGGCGTGCCCCTGCTCCACGGCGCGGTCGCGGCCTTCGCGGGCACGCTGGCCTGGTTCGCGCCTCCCAAGGCACCGTGCTTCCGCTGCGTCTACCCGGAGCCGCGGCGGCTCGCCGGTCCGCCGCCGGTGCTCGGCGCCGTGCCCGGGGTGGTGGGTTCGTTGATGGCCGCCGAGGCGGTTCGCGCCCTGTGCCGAATCTCTTCTCGGCGCACGGGCTCGTTGCTGATGATCGACCTCGAGCGCGGGACGTTCGACTGGGTGTCCGCCTCGGCTCGCCCGGGCTGCCCGCTGTGCGGGGGGTGACCCAGGAGCCGGGCGGTCCGCGCGCCGGGGTCAGTCGGCCAGGACGTCGAGATCGCCGGGGCGGATGACGAGCGCGTCGCGCATCGCCAGCGACTCGTCCCGCGGCAGCGCCGAAAACGTCGCGGCCGCCGCGGCGTGCAGCTCGCCGGCCGATGACCGCAGCTCGCCCTCGGCCTTGAGGTAGGGGCCCCAGCCGGCGCCGACCACCCGCGCGCTCACGGAGAGGTCGTCGCCGAGCGTCGCGGCGCTCTTGAAGCGCACTTTCAGCTCACCGGTGACGCAGTAGGTGCGGCGCTCGACGGCGCACGCCCAAGCCATCGCCTCGTCGAGCAGTGCGGAGACGAGGCCGCCGTGCAGGCGGCCGGCGTAGCCCGTATGCCGGTCGGCCGGCGTGAACCGGCCCACGACCGAGCGGTTTACCACGTCCCAGAACCAGCGAACGCCGAGCGATCCCGGGCTCAGCGCCGGATCGCCGCACACCGGGCACCTGGGGTAGCGGGGGAATGGCTGCACGGGCGCATGCTAGCAAGGCTGACGATGCGATCGCGCCGGGGGGACCGGCGCGGCGGCGACCCGAGCTGCCGGAGCCGGGGCCGGGTAGAATGTCCCTCGCATGCCTGAGCCGTTCGTCCACCTCCACCTCCACTCGCACTACTCGCTTCTCGACTCGCTGATTCGCACCGACGAGCTGGTGCGCCAGGTCGGCGATCTCGGGATGCCGGCCGTGGCCCTCACCGATCACGGCAACGTCTTCGGCGCCTACGAGTTCTACAGCACGACGCGGAAGGCGGGAGTGCGCGGCATACTCGGGTGCGAGGTGTACGTCGCGCCGCGCAGCCGGACCGAGAAGTCCGCCGGCGGACACGGGCGCAAGCCGTACAACCACCTGGTGCTGCTCGCCGAGAACGACCGCGGGTGGTACAACCTGACGCAGCTCGTGACGTCCGGGTACCTCGAAGGGTTCTACCACCGTCCGCGGATCGACAAGGAGCTGCTCGCGACGCACTCCGAGGGGTTGATCGGCCTCTCCGCGTGTGCCAGCGGAGAGATCGCTGCACGCATCCTCGCGGGTGACGCGGCGGGCGCCGAGCGCGCTGCCCTCGAATATCGCGACATCCTCGGCCGTGATAACTACTTCCTCGAGGTCCAGGATCACGGCGCCGCGGACGAGCGGGTGATCCGTGACGGCGTGCTCGCGGTCAGCGCCGCTACCGGAATCCCGGTCGTCGCCACCAACGACTGTCACTTCCACCGGCGCGACGACGTCGAGGCGCACCGGGTCCTGATCGGCATCGGCCAGAACAAGAAGCTCGCCGAGCTGGCGCGGGACTACGCCTACAACGACGAGTTCTACGTCAAGTCGCCGGCCGAGATGAACCGCCTGTTCGGCCCCTGGCCCGCGGTGCTCGCCCGCACCGCTGAAATCGCCGAGCGCTGCCACGTGAGCATCCAGGAGGGGTTCTACCTGCCGCGCTACCCCGTGCCGGACGGCAAGCTCCCGGAGGACTTCCTGGAAGAGCTGGCACGGCACGGGCTCGAGAAGCGGCTCGGCGACGGGCGCGTCCGCCGCCAGAGTGCCGAGGTGTACTGGTCCCGGCTCAACACCGAGCTCGAGATCGTCCACTCCGTCGGCTTCCAGGGCTACTTCCTGGTGGTTTGGGACTTCATCCGTTTCGCCCGCGAGAACCGCATCCCGGTCGGGCCCGGGCGCGGTAGCGCCGCCGGCTCGCTGGTCGCCTACGCTCTCCGGATCACCGACGTCGACCCACTCGAGTACGACCTACTCTTCGAGCGGTTTCTCAATCCAGAGCGTATCTCGATGCCTGACATAGACATAGACTTCTGCCAGCGACGCCGGGAAGAGGTCATCGAGCACGTGCGGCAAGTGTACGGCCGCGACAACGTGTGCCAGATCGCAACGTTCAACATCCTGCAGGCGAAGTCGGCGATCCGTGACGTCGGGCGGGTGATGGGGATGTCGTTCAGCGAGACCGACCGCATCGCCAAGATGGTCCCCGACGTGCTCGGTATCACCCTCGACAGCGCCCTCAGGGAGTCGCCGCGGCTCGCCGAGGCGGTCAAGCAGGACTCGGAGGTGGCGCGTCTCATCGAGATCGGTCGGCGGATCGAGGGGCTGGCGCGTCACTGTGGCGTGCACGCCGCCGGAGTGGTGATCGCTCCGCAGCCGGCCCGGGAGATCGTGCCGCTGTACAAGACGTCGCGCGACGAGGTCGTCACCCAGTTCGACAAGGACGTCATCGAGAAGCTCGGTCTGCTCAAGATGGACTTCCTCGGCCTGCGCACGCTGACGGTGATCGACGACTGCCTCAAGAGCCTGGTTGCCGCCGGGAGCGCGCCGCCCGACTTCGACCGCTTGACGTTCGACGACCCGCTGGTCTACGAGCTGTTTTGCGCCGGCGACACCGACGGCGTGTTTCAGTTCGAGTCGAGCGGGATGCGCGACCTCCTGCGCACCGTGCAGCCGCACCGCTTCGAGGAGCTTGCGGCCCTGAACGCGCTCTACCGCCCCGGCCCGATGCAGTGGGCCAGCGACTTTGCCGACCGCAAGCACGGCCGCCAGCCGATCGTCTACGTCTTCCCGCAGCTCGAGGCGATCCTCGCCGAGACCTACGGTGTCATCGTCTACCAGGAGCAGGTGATGCGCATCGCGGTCGAGATCGCCGGGTTCCCGATGGGACGCGCCGACACGCTCCGCAAGGCGATGGGCAAGAAGATCAAGGAGCTGATCGACGAGCAGGGGGAGCACTTCATCTCCGGTGCCGTGGCGCGCGGCCACCCGCGCGCAAAGGTGGAGATGCTGTGGCGGCAGATCGTGCCCTTTGCCCAGTACGGCTTCAACAAGTCGCACTCGGTCGCCTACGCACTGGTGGCGTACCAGACCGCATACCTCAAGGCGCACCACCCGCTGCACTTCTGGGCGGCGATGCTGTCGAGTGAGACGGCCAGTACCGAGAAGCTGGCCGCCTACGTGACGATGCTGCGCGGCGGCGGCAAGACCATTCTCGGACCCGAGATCAACGCGTCGGGGCTCGCCTTCACGGTGGAGGGCGACGCGATTCGCGTCGGGCTGTCCGCCGTGAAGGGAGTGGGGGAGGGGGCGGCCGAGGCGATTCTGCAGGCTCGTGCCAAGCTCGGGCGGTTCTCCGGCCTGCCGCAGATGATCCGCTCCGTCGGCGAGCGGGCGATGAACCGCAAGGTGGTCGAGTGCCTCGTCCGGGCGGGCGCATTCGACTCGTTGCACCCGAACCGCGGCGCGCTGATTGGCTCGCTCGAGCGCATCTTCGACGAGGCCACCCGGCAGCGGCAGGCGATCGAGGCGGGCCAGCGTTTCCTCTTCGAGCCCGATCAGGAGGAGGAATCTGCGCCTGTACCGGCCGGGGCCAGCATGCCGCAGGACGAGCTCCTGCGCGGTGAGCGCGAGACCCTGGGTTTCTACCTCTCCGGCCACCCTCTCGACCGCTGGTCGCGGGTGCTGCGGGAGCTGCGGGCGACGCCCGTCGCCGAGCTTGCGGAGCTGTATGCCAGCGGCGCCGGCCGCGCCACGGTGGCCGGTCTGGTCACCGGCCTCAAGGCGCGGGCCACGAAGGAAGGCAAGAACCAGGGCAAGCGCATGGCCTCCTTCACCATCGAGGACCAGACCGGCGGGGTGCGCGCGGTCGCCTTCTCCGACGTCTACGAGAAGGCCGAGCGGCTGCTCGCCGACGGCGCGGCCGTGTTCCTGAGCGCCAGCCTGCGCGCCAGCGACGGGGAGCACGTCGAGCTGCGCGTCGAGGAGGTGGCCCGGCTGGAGGGGATCGAGGGGCGGCGAGCAACCGCGATCCGCATCGAGGTCGACCTCGCGGCCCACGGCTCTCAGGAGGCGCTCGACCACATTTACGACGTGCTGCTCCACCACGAGGGGAAGCTGGGCGTCCGGCTGCGCCTCGTCGGCGCGGGGTGGGCCGCCGACGTGATCCCCAATCGTGTCGTCGGCGTCGACGCCACTGCCGCCGTGCCGGCGCTCAACGCGATCCTCGGCCCAGGCCACGTCGAGTTCGTCTTCAACGGGCCCGCCGGCTGACCGCCGCGTCGGTCACAGGCCGACACGGACAGAGGTCGAGCTTGCGACAGGCGGCACAATCTCCTACTCTTCCCGTCTCCCGCGGCAGTCCCGCGGGCTCATGGAGGCAAGGATGGGCAACACCTCACTGACCAGCGCGGAGCTGATGCAGCTCGAGGAGCGCCACGGCGCCCACAACTATCACCCGCTCGATGTCGTCATCACCCGGGGTCTCGGAGCTTGGGTGTGGGACGTGGAGGGGCGGAAGTACCTCGACTTCCTGGCCGCCTACTCGGCGGTGAACCAGGGGCATTGCCACCCCGAGATCATCGCCGCGCTCAAGGCTCAGGCCGACCGCATCACGCTCACCTCGCGAGCCTTTCGCAACGATCAGCTTGGCCCATTTTGCTCCGAGCTGACCGCGCTGACCGGCTACTCGCGGGTGCTGCCGATGAACACCGGCGCCGAGGCTGTCGAGACGGCGCTCAAGGCCGCCCGCAAGTGGGGCTACACGGTGAAGGGAGTGGCGCCGGAGAAGGCGGAGATCCTCGTCTTCGCTGGCAACTTCCACGGGCGGACCACGACCATCGTCGGCTTTTCCACCGAGGAGCAGTACCGCGCGGGGTTCGGTCCCTTCACGCCCGGGTTCAAGGTGCTGCCGTACGGTGACGCCGAGGCCGTGGCCAGGGCGATCACGCCAAACACGGTGGCGATCCTCGTCGAGCCGATCCAGGGCGAGGGCGGGATCATCGTTCCACCGGTCGGTTACCTGCGCCGCCTGCGCGACCTCGCCACCGCCAACCGGGTGCTGTTGATGGCCGACGAGATCCAGTCCGGTCTCGGCCGCACCGGCAAGCTGTTCGCCTTCGAGCACGAGGGCATCCGGCCGGACGTCGTGATCATCGGCAAGGCGCTCGGCGGCGGCTGCGTGCCGATCTCCGGAATCCTGGCCGACGACGAAGTCATGGCGGTGTTCAAGCCGGGCGACCACGGCTCGACCTTCGGCGGCAACCCGCTGGCCTGCGCGGTATCCCGCGTGGCGCTCAAGGTGCTGGTGGAGGAGGGGATGGTCGAGAGCTCCGCGCGACTGGGCGAGCACTTCATGCAACGCCTCAAGGACATCAACTCTCAGCATATAAAGGAAATCCGCGGCAAGGGGTTGTGGATCGGCGTCGAGCTGTTCCCGGAGGCCGGTGGCGCCAGGCGGTTCTGCGAGGCGCTCCAGCACGAAGGGATGCTGTGCAAGGAGACGCACGTCGACACGATTCGCTTCGCGCCGCCGCTCGTCATCACCAAGGACGAGATCGACTGGGCGCTCGAACGCATCGCCAAAGTCCTGAAATAAGAGCCGGGGACCGGGACGCACCGGGTACCGGGCAAGAGTGGCCCGCCGGCTGTCGGCATGCCGACAGCGGATGCCATACCCCCTCCGGTCTTGGTCGTGTTCCGACGGTCCCCGGTCCCCGGTTCCCGCCTCTTTCCTTCAGGTTTTCAGGGTGGTGTGGCGGTTCATCGCGACGAGCGCGAACACCACCGGCGGCGTCCAGGCGCCGAGGGACGGCGAGATCAGTCCCACCTCGCCAAGCTTGGTGGTGAACGCCATCAGTGCGAAGTACGCCATGCCCAGCACCAGGGCCACCGCCACGCCCATGACGGTGCCGCGCTTGCGCGCCCGGAAGGCGAACGGGAGCGCGATCCACACGAGCACGACCAGGCTGATCGGGTAGGCGAGCTTCTGGTGGAGCTGGACGACGAGCCGGTCGACGCGATAGCCAGCGGCCTGGAGGGTGTCGATGTAGTCGCGCAGCTCGCCGTAGCTCATCTGCGACGGCTTGCGGTACTCACGGCCGAAGTAGGTCGGCTCGACGTTGATCGGTAGCTGAGTGATGCCGCCATGAGGCGGGACGAACTCGGGGTTCTCGCCGGCGATGAAGGTGCGTTTCCAGGCGCCCTCGGCCTGCCACTCACCCGACTCGAACCGTGCCGTGTTGGCCATGTAGCGCTCACGCAGGTTCAGCCGGTCGTCGAAAATGTACACCGACGGCCGCACCAGGGTGGCGGTGTCCGGATCGAATTGCAGGAAGTTCACTAGCGTGCGGCCGTCCGGGAGGAAGAGCCACAGCCGGTCGGTGGCGCGGTACGAGCGGGCCACCTTGCGCCCCTTGATAATGTCCTCGAGCCGCTGGGCGTTGCGGTTGGTGCGTTGCACGACCGACTCGTCCATGGCGAACAGCGCGAGGCCGAGCAGCCCACCGAGCACGAACAAAGGGGTGGCGACGCGGGTCAGCGACACGCCGGCGGCCTTCAGCGCGGTCGTCTCGTTGTGCCGCTCGAGCACGGCCGCCGTGCCGAGAAAGGCGATGATGAACGTCAGCGGCAGGATGTCGTGGAGGATCTGCGGGATCGAGTACAGGTAGTAGGTCGCCACAACGCCGATGGCTACCCGGTTCTTCTGGATCTCGTCGACGTTCTCGGAGAGGTTGACGGCAATGTAGACGGCGCTGATCGCGAGGACGACGAGGACGAAGAAACCAATGCACTGCCTGACCAGATGGCGATCGAGGATGCCGAGAAAGGTCGGCACGAACAGGCGGCGGCGGCCCCCGTTCGCTCCTGCGGTGCCGGCGGGCAGGGTGCCCGGTGCCGGCTCGGCCCGGCGCCAGGGCAGCCGCGGGAAGGTGAGGCGCACCACTCCCGGCGCGGTGCCGCGGAACCCGGAAGAGACCCGCCGCAGCAGCGGGATCGCGATGATGCTGAGGAGGGCGTCGGGCAGCCAGACACCGAGTGCCGCCGGCCATCCGAGCGCGTGTGCCAGCAACTCGCCGTTGGTGAGCAGTACGTAGTAGACGACGACCAGGCCGACCGCAGCGGTGAAGGCGAACCCGCGGCCGCCGCGACGGTTTCGTGCACCGAGCGGAAACCCGACGAGGACGAACGCCAGGCAGGCGGCCGGGATCGCCACGCGCTTGTGGATCTCCACCGCTGCGTTGGTGCGATCCTCGGGCTTTGTCGAGGCGTCGCGGAGGCGGGCGAGGAGGACCTCGCTGTCGGTCTCGCGCACGCCCACGGTGCGTTTCGCATTACTCGCCGCGGCAGGTGCCTCGAGCAGCATCCTCATTTCCTGGTTGAAGTTCTGCTGATAGGAGTTGGGGTCTCCGGGGCGCAGCAGGTGGGTTGTCGCGTCCTGCAGGTTGAGCCAGATCGAGCTGTCGCGGGGGTCGACGAAGAGGTCCCCCGAGTTGGCGACCACCAGGCGTTCCTCAGTGCCCGACGACTGGTCGAACAGGAGAACGCCGTGCCAGGCGCCGGTCTCGCGGTCGATCCTATCGACGAACAGCACCTGTCCCTTGAACTCCTCGATGAAGACGCGCGGCTCGATGGCGGCGCGCGCGCCCGAGAAAGCGACCTGCATCATGAGTTTCTGCAGATCCCGGTTGGATCGCGGGAGCACCGCCCAGGTGACCCAGAGGTCGAGCAGGGCCAGGACGAGGCCCACGAGCACCATGGGGCGGGCAGCCCTGGCGATCGGGATGCCCGACGACTGGAGGGCGATCAGCTCCGAGTCCGAAGCCCAGCGGGACGCGGTGATCAGGACAGCGAAGAGCACGCCCATCGGCAGCGTCAGGGCGACCACCGAGGGGATGGTCAGGATGAGGACCCGCAGGACGAGGCTGCCGGAGAACTGGTGCGACACGAACAGGTCCGCCAGGAAGAAGAACGACCGGATCAGCAGGAGGAACGTGGCGACGCCGGTGGCGAGGAACAGGCCCGGGAGCATCTCCCGGATGAGCGCGCGCGAGAGGGTCCAGCGTGGTCGCATACCGACGGCCGATGTTACGGCAGCCGCTGCCTGCTGCCAAGAGAGGGTGCGCAAAGGCGGGCGGCTCGCCGACGGGGTCGGCGAGTGGCAGGGTGGCTCGAGGTGAGTCCGGGCATCCGCAGGGTTTTCCGCAGACGCCATCGAATCCACAGATCGCTTGTTGTGCTGTTATGTCCGATAAGATATATTATGTCAATTCACGTATTTGAGAATCCAGATGAGAGTCCGCCGGCGCACGCCTCGGGCGACCCGGCGAGCCGGTCCAGTGGGGGTACCCTCTCCATGAGCATGTTGACCGGGAAGCTGGTCGGCCTGCGACCGCGACTACTCCGGCGACGGCTCTCGCCTCTTCCCCGCTTGGAGCTGTTCGTCGAGGTCTCCGGAGCGCACCTGCACGAGCAAGGCCTCGAGCGTGCGAATCACTTCTTCCCGCGAGACGTCGGGCCGCCGGATCGAGAGCGCCAGGTGGATCGGAGCGTCGCTCGACTCCCGGAACTTCACGCGAAGCGGCTTGAACCTTTGCCCCTGCTCGGGCAAGTGCTCTGCGAGCCCTTCACCCGCGGGAGATGCCGATCCATCCGCTTGGTGCGTCTGTTGGGACAGGAAGCGCGCCGCCTCGCGATCGAGGCTTTTTTCGGCGATCTCCTGCACGAGGAGCTCCATGTCGTCGATCGACTTCGCTCTGGCGATGAGGAGCAGGAGGCTCTTGGCCGTGATGTCGGCATGCCGACATAGATCCCGGATTCCCGGCGGGATGTCGAGGAGCTTGAGAGACTCGCTGATGCTCGATCGGGCCTTGCCGACTGCTGCCGCGACGTCCTCATGCGAGTACCGGTACTTCTCCACGAGAGACCGGAACCCTTCCGCCTCCTCGAAGGGAGTCAGGTCCTTTCGCTGGAGGTTCTCGATCAGGGCAAGCTCGAGCGCTTGCTGGTCGCTCACAGCCATCTCGATGCACGGAACTTCGACCAGGCCTGCCTCGATCGCCGCGTGGAACCGCCTCTCGCCAGCGATGAGCTGGAACTTGGCCGGCGAGTCAGGCAGCCGCCGGACAAGCAGGGGTTCCAGGATGCCGTGTCGCCGGATCGAGGCCGCCAGGTCCGCGAGGTCACCGATCGTGCTTCGCGGCTGCTCGCGGTTGGTCTCGATCTGGTCGACGGGGATCATCTGCCCCACTCCGGTCACCGCGCTGTTCGTCAGCTCATCGACGAAGTGCCGGTCGTGGCGCATCTTTCGTGAGTCGGGTAGGCCGCGGCGGCTGCTAGACACGCGAGATGACCTCCTCACAGAGGGCGTAGTACTCGGCCGCGGCGGTCGACGACGGTGCATGCTCGAAGATCGAGGAGCGGTACGCAGGGCTCTCCTCGAGCCGGACCGAACGGGAGATTACCGTTGAGAAGACCTTCCCTTCGAAGACCTTTCCGATCTGATCCTGAATGTCCCTGGCGAGCAGGGTGCGTTTGTCGTACAAGGTGACCAGGACGCCGAGGAGCTGAAGGTCGGGGTTGGCGCGCGCCTTGATCTTCTCGACGGTCTCCAGCAGGTCGTCAGTGCCCTCGAGAGCAAAGTAGGACGACTGGATCGGAATCAGGAGGTGCGACGCCGCAACCATGGCATTCACGGTGATCAGTCCGAGGGTCGGCGGCGTGTCGATGACGATGAACTCGTAGCGGTCGAGGACGGCGGCGATGCGGTCCTTGAGGCGAAAGGCGGCGTCGAACTCGCCGACCAGCGCGCTCTCGGTTTTCGCCAGCGAGATCCGCGCTGGGGCCAGGTCGAGGTTCTCGATCGACGTGCCGACGACGATGTCTGCCAGCGATGCGTCCTCGACCAGGACCTCGTACATCGACCGCTCGACCTGGCGCGGATCGAGGAACGACATCGTCGTGTTGGCCTGGGGGTCGAGATCGATGAGCAGGGTTCGCACACCCTTGTGGGCGAGCGCCGCCGACAGGTTGATGGCCGTTGTGGTCTTACCTACCCCACCTTTTTGGTTCGCGATGGTGATGATCATTTGGCTCCGAGTCGTCCCGAGGACGCTTCGAACTGTATCGAGGCAGCGGAAAGCCTGTCAAGGGAAGGAGCGTGGTTCGTGGATCGTGGTGCGTGGTCCAAGGCACGGCAACGCGTGCCTCAAGCTGCTTTTGTGGTGGTACTGGCGAACCACTTCCCTCGAACCGCTACATCTTGTACTTGCCGAGTTGCTCAGGCGTCAGGGACTCGAGCCACTCCTTCAGCTTGGCCTCGTGGTCCTCGCCATCGCGCAGGTCGAGGGCATGCGCCTCCCGGAAGACGTTGTCGGCCACCCGGATGGCCGCTTGACAGCGCAGCGCGAGGGCAATCGCATCCGACGGGCGGGCATCGAGCTCGAGGCGCTCGCCGCCGGCCGTTCGCAGGATGATCAACGCGTGGAATGTGCTGTCCACCAGCGAGTGCACGACTATCCCATCGACGTGGGCGCCGAGCTTCTCGATCGTCGCCCGCAGCAGGTCGTGGGTCATCGGGCGCGGGGTCTGCACACCTTCGAGCTGCAGGGCGATCGCGTTCGCCTCGAAGACGCCGATCCAGATCGGCAGAAAGAGGTTTTCCCCCGGCTTCTTGAGGATCACGATCGGCGTGTTCGAGACGGGGTCGAGAATCAGCCCGCGAATCTCGACCTCGAGGTGACTGGTGGCCTCTGCAGTTCTCTCCATCACGCTTCCAATGTCACGTCCGCACGCCGTGCTGTCAAGCGGCCGGCGCCACCCCGACGGCCCCTCGGCGTTCGCCGAGCAATGCGTGCGGCGTCGCACCGGTGATGGTCACCTGGACCAGTTCGCCTGCAACGATCCCTTCCCACGACCGGAAGTTGACGACCCGGTTGTCGTCTCCCCTGCCCTGCCACTGGGTCGCGCCACGCTTGGCAGGCCCGTCGGCGAGCACCTCGATCGTTCGGCCGATCAGCCCCTGATTGAGCTCGAGTTGGATCGCCGATTGCAGCGCGAAGAGCCGCTCGATGCGCTGGTGCGTTTCGGCGCGGGGAATCCGGTCTTCGTAGCGCGCCGCCGGCGTCCGCGGGCGCGGTGAGTACACGAACCCAAAGAGCTGGCTGAAGCGGGCGCGCTCGACCAGCATCAGGGTCTGCTCGAAGTCCTCGAGGGTCTCGCCAGGGAAGCCGACGATGACGTCGGACGACAACGACACGCGGGGCAGGGCATCGCGCAGCTTGTCGACGAGGCCGGCGTACTGGGCGCTCGAGTAGCCGCGATGCATCCGCCGGAGAATCGAGTCCGAGCCGGACTGGAGCGGGACGTGAAGGTAACTGCCCAGCCGCTCGACTGCCGCCATCTTCTCTATCATACTGTCAGTGAAGAACTTCGGATGGGACGTGACGTACTGGAGGCGCCACAGCCCAGGGGCCGCGGCCGCGGCGGCGAGCAGATCGCCGAAATCGGCGCCGGTAGCCGGACAGTGGTACGCGTTGATCGTCTGGCCGAGAAGCGTCACCTCGCGGGCACCGGCGGCGACCACCTCCCGGACCTCTGCGACGATCTCGTCGAGTGGGCGGCTGATCTCGTGACCGCGGGTGTACGGCACGATGCAGAACGTGCAGTGCTGGCTGCAGCCGTGTATGGCCGTGACGAGCTGCCGGCCGCCCGCTGGACGGGCAATGAGGTGCGCGTCGTAATCGCGGGTCTCACCGAACCCGGTGATCGCTGGGCGCTCCCCTGCCTCGACGGCGTCGAGCGCGCCGGCAAGCTGCGTCATCTTGCCGGGCCCGAGGACGAAGGAGAGCGCGTTGCTGCGCGCCAGCAGCCGGGCACCGTCCTGCTCCGCGACGCAACCGCACAGCCCGACGATGCTGGGGCGACCGCCAGTCCGCTGCGCCTGCCGCAGCTCGCCCAGCCGCGACGCGACCTTCTGGACTGCCTTCTCCCGAACAGCGCACGTGTTGAGGAGCGTCACGTCCGCTTCCTCGGCGGCGCCGGCCGGTTCGAGCCCGCGGTCTCGCAGCAGCCCCTCGAGGTGCTGGCTGTCGAGCACGTTCATCTGACAGCCCCACGTCTCGATGAAGTATGTCTTGAGCGTCAACTCTCACTCCCAGAATGCATACGCTAGCAGTCTTTGGGCCGAGGCTCAAGGTCGGCGCCGCCGAGGCGGAGAGGGCGCGGGGGCGTGCGGGTACGGATTGCGGAGCTATTGCCTGCCTTGCGGCACGGGGGTCGGGCTCGGGATCTCCCGAAACCAGCCCGGCAGGGCGCCGTCACGCCTGGCCTCGTTGGAGATGGTCTCCGGGGCGCTGCGAGCGCCCTCGAGCCGTTGCTGCACGTCGCGAAGCTTGGACACCGCCTCGTCCCACGCCGGCTTGATCACGTTGTCGCGCTGGTAGGGGTCGTCCCGGGAGTAGAACTCGCGCTCGAGCCGGGCGACATCTGCCGCCAACCGCTGCTGCTCGGCCTCGAGGTTGATCAGTTCCTGCCTGGCGGCGAAGTAGCGATCCTGCCAATAGGCCTTCTTCTCGGCCGTCTGCTGCTCCTCGCTGGAGGTCGAGGATCCCGGGGCGGGCGTGGGCGCCGGCGCCGCGGTGGTCAGCTCGGCGCCCGCCGATAGCTCCTTGAGGCTGTCGTTGGTAATGAGCCTCGGCTTGTTCGAGGGGAACCGCAGCTTGATGCCCCGAGCGACCTCTGACAGCGAACGCCCGCGGGGCGGTTCCGACGCCTTCGAAATGGCGCCGACGGCACTGATCTTGGACCTGGGGAAAGGCGTCGGCGTCGGTCCCGGCGGCGTCGCCGCGGCCGTTGCGGCAACGAGGATCATCGTGAGTCCCAGCATGCGCACCTCCGGACGAGCGTGGACTACGGCGCCGTGGTTCCGCGCCTCCCGTAGCGATCCTCGAGCCGGACGACGTCGTCGAGCTCCGGGGACGACACTTCGATCACCTTGACGTCGGTGATCGCGACCAGCCGGTGGACCATCCCCGGCCGGACGCGACACGTCGTGCCCGGACCCATCGTCCGCACCTCAACCTTGTCGCTCCCGGCCTGCTCGATGATGTGAATCTCACAGGTTCCCTCAAGCACGCGCATCGTCTCGTCCTTCGTCCTATGGTACTGCAACGACAGCGCGTGCCCCGAGCGGACCGTGAGAATCTTGCCCGCGTAGCGGTCCGTTTCCGCGAAGATCTCCTCCCCACCCCAAGGTTTCTCGACGAATCGCGTCACAGCCTGATCCTCACTTTCAGGTGGGAGAGCAGTCCGGAGAGCCGCTCGAGGAGGAATTCCTCGACGGCCTTTGCCGAGGACATCGCCAGTGCCTTCTGTGCGATCCGACGTGCCTCGCGAAAACTCAAGGAACGTATGAGGTTCCGCACGACAGGCATGGCCTGGGCGTGCATCGAGAACTCTTCGAGCCCGAGCCCCATCAGGACTGGAACTGCGAGCGGGTCGGCGGCCAGCTCGCCGCACAGCGACACGGTGATCCCCGCGCGCCGGCCCGCCGTGATGACCCGCTCGAGCAGCCGCAGGACGCCGGGGTGGAACGGGCGGTAGAGGTCGGCAACCTGCTCGTTCGCGCGGTCCACGGCGAGCGTGTACTGGGTCAGATCGTTGGTGCCGATCGCGAAGAATTCGACCTCGCGGGCCAGGTGCTCAGCCACCAGAGCCGCCGCCGGGACCTCGACCATGGCTCCGAGCGCGACCTTGTCCGAGACGGCGACGCCCTGCGCGCGCAGCTCGGCGCGGAGCCGCGCCAGCAGGACCTTCACGGTCTTGATCTCGTCGATGCTGCTGACCATCGGCACCATGATCCGCAGGTTGTCATGATCCGAGCCCGCGGCCCGCAGCAGTGCGCGGAGCTGCGTCTGAAAGAAGTCGGGCTTCTGCAGGCACAGCCGCACGCCGCGCAGGCCCAGCACCGGGTTCGCCTCCGGGTTGCCGAGAAGCTCGCGTGCCAGCTTCTTGCCCCCGAGGTCGAACGTCCGTACGGTGACCGGGCGCCCGGGGAAAGCGGCCAGCAGGTCGGCATAGACCTGCCGCTGCTGTTCCTCGTCGGGCAGCTCCGGGCTGGCCTGCAGGAACAGGAACTCGCTGCGGAACAGGCCGATGCCCTCGGCACCGGCGGCGTGGGCGCCATCGATCTCACGAAGCATGTCGATGTTGGCCAGGAGTCGAACCCTGCGGCCGTCGAGCGTCACCGCCGGCATCCCGGCCTGGTCGAGCAACTCGTGCTCGCGCTGGCGATGCTCATCGGCGCGCACGCGATAGACCTGGACGAGGGCGTCGTCGGGATCGACGATAACGTGACCCTCGAACCCATCGACGATCACCCGCTGCGACTTGCCGACCGCGGCGACGAGCCCGGCCACCCCGACGACCGCGGGTATCCCCAGCGACTTGGCGATGATGGTGGTGTGCGAGGTGGTGCCGCCGGCCTCCGATGCGAACCCGACGACGGCCCCCGAGGAAAGCCGGATCGCCTGCGAGGGTGGGATGTCGTCGGCGGTGAGCACGGTGTCGCGGTCGCCCTCGCGGAGCTCGAACGCCGGCGCCGTCCGTCCCTGCAACGCCCGCTGCAGCTCGGCGGCCACGTCGAGCAGGTCGATACGGCGCTCGCGGAGGTAGACGTCCGAGAGCTGGTCGAACTGCTGGAGCAGCTTGCGGGTGACCTCCTCGAGCGCCCACTCGGCGTTGACGCACTCCTGCCGGATCACGGTCTCGAGACCGTTGAGGAGAGTCGGGTCCTCGAGCATGAGCCGGTGCGCGTCGAAGATCGAGGCGTACTCCGCGCCGACCAACGAGGCGGCCTCTTCGGCGAGCTGGCCGACGTGCTTGGCCGCCCGCTGCGCCGCCTGTCGGACACGCTCAACCTCGCCGTCGAGCTGATCCGGGGCGAGCGTGACGCGAATCACCGGGAGCGGGCGGTTCTCCACCACCAGCGGCCGGCCGATGGCAATACCCGGCGACACGGCCAGGCCGACCAGCGTCTTGGGGCCGGTCACTCGCCCTCCCCGAAGCGCTCCGTGATCAGTTCCTGCAGGGCGGCGATGGCCGCCGCCTCGTCCTTGCCGCTCGTGGTGATGGTCAGGCTCGAGCCACACGGAGCGGCAAGTAGCAGGAGGCCGAGGATCGACTTCCCGTTCACCTCCTCGTCGTTGTGGCGGACCATGACGTCGGCGGTGAAGCGGGCCGAGACGTGGACGAACTTGGCCGCGGCACGGGCGTGCAGCCCGAGCCGGTTGACCAGCTCAACCGTGGTTTGGACCATCGGTCCGGGTCCCTGGACGGTGCGCGAGGATCTCGCTGACCACGTAGATGCTCTTCTGCCCCTTCTCGGCGACCATGCGAGCGAGCTCGCGCAGCGTCTGCCCGTTGGTCCGGCGGACGCCGGCCAGCTTGATCAGCATCGGCAGGTTGACGCCTGTGATCACCTCGGAACGGCTGGGGTCGAGGAACGATACGGAGAGGTTGGTCGGCGTGCCGCCGAACATATCGGTGAGGACGACGACGCCGTCGCCGGTGTCGAGCTCCTTGAGCGTCCGCGCGATCTCGCTGCGCGCCGTCTCCGGGTCGACGTTCCACTCGAGAGTTATGGCGCGGGCTTGCTCGGCGAGCGCCGGCTCGATCGTCCGTGCCGCCGCCAAGAGCTCCGTCGCCAGCCGCCCGTGCGAGACCACCAGGATACCCACCATGCGCCGGATTATAGAGGCACGCGCCCGTCAATGGGCATTGGGACCGCCGCGGGTCGCGACGGAGCATGGCGAACGGCGGCTGCCGAGTGCGTCAGTGCTCGCGGTCGCGATCGCGATGGTGCACGGACACCACCCATGAACGGTCGCCGAGGTGGGCCGCCAGGCGCTCGGCAAAGTACACCGAGCGGTGCTTGCCGCCGGTGCAGCCGAACGCGATGACGAGGTAGCTCTTCTGCTCGCCCCGGTACGCCGGCACCAGCTCGTCGCAGAGGGAGCGGAACAGGCCGAACGCGTGCTCCACCTCCGGCCGCGCCTCCAACCAATCGCGGACCGCCGGGTCGCTGCCCGACAGCGGTCGCAACTCGGGAACGAAGTGCGGGTTCGGCAGGAAGCGAAGATCGAACACCAGGTTCGCGTCGGGCGGCAGGCCGTAGCGAAAACCGAAGCTCTCGCAACGGATGACCATCGGCAGCGCCTGCTCGGTGGTGCCGAACCGGGACGCAATTTCGGCGCGCAGGTCGTGCGGGTTGAGCTCGGAGGTATCGATGATCTCGTCGGCGATTTCGCGGACGCCTTGCAGCTCGGCACGCTCCCGGCGGACAGCCTCGGCGAGCGCCAGGTGGCGGTACGGGTGCGGCCGGCGGGTCTCCGAGAAGCGTCGCACGATGCACGCCGTCGAGGCCTCGACGAAGAGTACCCGAAGCTCGGGGTGGCGCTCGTGCAGCCTGGCCAGAAAGCCGGGGAACGATCCGGCGAACCCTCCCGCGCGGACGTCGATGACCAGCACCCACGGCGGGCCGGGATTGGTCCACGCGTGCGCGAAGAATGGCTCGACGAGCTCGAGCGGCAGGTTGTCGACGCAGCGGTAGCCGAGGTCCTCGAAGCAGCGGTTGACGACACTCTTGCCGGCGCCCGACAGCCCCGTGAGGACGATCGCACGCGGCGCCTTGTCGCTCACGGCCTCGCCAGCCGCCGGTCGTGGCGCAGCAGGAAGTCGCGGGCGAGGTCGGGCACGCCGCGTTGACCGAGCAGGTACTTGCGCGCCGCGCACTCGACGAGGAGGGCGAGGCTGCGACCCGGCGCCACCGGCACGGTCAGCACCGGCCTCTTGATGCCGAGGATCTCCTCGGTGCTCTCGACCAGGCCGAGCCGCTCGAGCCGGACGGTATTCTCTGGCGCGAGCTTGATCAGCAGGTCGATCGGCTTGTTGTCCCTGACGGCGACGACGCCGAAGAGCTGCTCGATCGAGATCAGGCCGAGCCCGCGCACTTCCATGAGGCCGCGCACCTCCTCCGGCGCCTGCCCGATCAGCTCCTCGCTGCGCAGGCGGTAGATCTCGACCACGTCGTCGGCTACCAGACGATGTCCGCGGTGGACCAGCTCGAGCGCACACTCGCTCTTCCCCGACCCGGACTCGCCGAGCAGGAGCACGCCGATCGCGAAGATGTCGAGCAGGTCGCCGTGGCGGATCTCCCGCGGCGCGAGGAGAAACTCGAGCGTCGCCGACAGCCCCTCGATGACCGCCGAGGTGGTCGCCTCGCTGACCGCCAACGGCACTCCGAGCTGCTCGCAAGGCCCGGCGAACAGGTCGGCCGTCTGCCGCATCGACTTGCACACCACCACCAGCGGGGGCTCGAGCGCGATGAGCGCCTCAACCCGAGCCTTGACGACCTCGGGTGGCTGCGTGGCGAGAAACTCGCTTTCGCTCGACCCGATCACCTGCACCCGACCTGGCTTCACGTAGGCGAGGTACCCTGCGAGGGCCAGGCCGGGCTTCTGCAGGCGGGGGTTGGTAATCGGCCGTGAGAGCCCGCGCTCGCCGGCGAGCAGTTGCCACCCGAGGGCGGTGAGACGGCGCTCCCTGAGCACGCGTTCCGCGGTCACGACCTCGTTGCGTTGGATCATGCGGCCGTTTCCAGGCGCGTCAGCGCGAGGTTGAGCTCGTCCGCGCTCCGTGCCTCCGTGAAGGCGCGTCGAGCCGACGAGCTGCGCAACATGCGGGCGATGTTGGCCAGCACCTGCAGGTGGGCTGCCGGCTGCTCGCGCGGCGACAGCACGAAGAAGAGCAACCTGACCTTGTCCAGACCGTCGGAGGTGAACGCGACGGGCTCCTTCACGCGGGCAAAGACAGCGACGATGTTCTTCAGGCCTGGGACCTTGCAGTGTGGAATCGCGGTGTCGTCACCGACCACCGTGGCGCCCAGCCGCTCCCGCTCGAGCAGCAGGTCCACGAGGTCCTGCGCCGAACGGACTGTGCCCTCGCGCTCGAGGTGCTGGGCGACGTAGCTCAACACCTCCTCGCGAGTCCGCGCCGGGATGTCGAGAAGGACGTGCTCGGGCCGGAGCAGGTGGCTGAGCTTCACGTTGGCGCGCGCTGGTTCCGCCCTAGAACTCGGGGGTGACGAGGCCGTACGTGTGGTCACGCCGGCGGTACAGGACGTTGATCTTGTCGGAATCCGCCTCGCGGAAGACTATGAAGTCGTCTGACGACGCCTCGAGCTGCAAGGCGGCCTCCTCCACGGTCATCGGCAGCACCGGCACGTTGCGGCTCTCGACCACCCTGGGCTCGCCGCGCCGCACCGACTCCGGCTCGACGACCGTGACCTGCCAGGTGCTCGGCGGCTCCTTCTCGCGCTGGCGCTTGCGCCCGGTCAACCGCTGCTTCATCCGGCGCGCCTGCTCCTCGAGCTTGCCGATGACCTCCTGCAGCGAGCTCGACCAGTCGCCCGTCTCGGAGGACGCCGCCACCTCGAAGTCCTTGCCGCGGATGAACGCTTCGACGGCGACCCGATGCTTCTCGTGCGACAGCGTGACGCGCGCCTCGTGCACAGCGTTGAAGTACTTGTCCAACCGCTGGAACTTCTTGCGGGCGATAACGCGCTGCTGCTCCGTGACCTCGGTGTTGCGACCGATGAACTCTAGCTCCATGTCCTCGTGGTCTCCTTCCTCGGTGGTCCGCGAAGCCGTCAACCCTATTCTACCCGCAACCGCCTGCCCCCTAACGCAACGTGCGGCGACGCTGTTCCGAGGAGGGTATCCCAAGCTCCTCCCGATACTTGGCGACAGTCCGGCGCGCGATGCGGATCCCCAACCGGTTGAGCTGACGGGCCACACGAGCGTCGGAGAGCGGGCGCCGCGACTCCTCGCTGGCGATCAGCTCCTTGATCCGCTCCTTGACCACCACCGAGGAGATGTCGCCGTCGACGGCGTGCGAGATCGCCGAGTGGAAGAAGTACTTCAGCGGGAACACGCCGCGCGGAGTGGCAATGAACTTGTTCGCCACCACCCTGCTGATTGTGGACTCGTGCATGCCGATGTCGTCGGCGATGTCACGGAGCACGAGCGGCCGCAGGTGCGAGAGGCCGTGATCGAGAAACTCGCGCTGGCGCTTGACGATCGCGTCGGCGACCCGAACGATCGTGTTCTGCCGCTGCTCGACCGAGCGGAGGAACCACAGGGCCGCTCGCATCCGTTCCCTGAGGTAGCCGCTCGTCTCGCCGTCCAGCCCCCGGCTCTGCAGCATTCGCACATACCGGGAGGACAGACGCAGGCGCGGCAGCCCCTCGTCGTTGAGCGAGATCCGCCACGAGTCGGCGGTCTTGGTGGCGACCACGTCGGGCTCGATGACGGTGTTGTCGCCGGGGCCCAGCGCGACGCCGGGCCGTGGGTCCAGCTTGCGGATGACATCCAGCATGCTGCGGATATCGTCGCGCGACACCGCGAAGCGCTGCACGATCCGGTCCCAGCGCTGGTGAAGGAGATCGTCGAGCCCCTCGCCGACGACCCGCCGCGCCAGCTCGAGATGGGCGCCATCGTGCTCCCAGTGGAGCCTGTCGAGCTGCAGCACGAAGCACTCTCGCAGGTCGCGGGCACCGATCCCGGGAGGATCCAGCCGCTGCACGCCGGTGACGGCCTCGACCACCTGTTCGAGCGGAACGCCGAGCCGGCCGGCGATCTCCTCGTCACTGATCCGCAGGTAGCCGTCGGGGTCGAGGTTGCCGATGACGAAATCGCAGACGGCGCGTAGTTCGGGGGGTATGTCGAGCAGGCCGAGCTGAGTCGCGAGCGCGTCGTACATGCTCGCCTCGGGAGTCGGCGAGTTGTCGAGCGGTGCCTCCTCCCCATCGTCCCACGACATGGCCGACATCGGGGAGTCGTGCAGGTAGTTGGTGAAGAGCGCTTCGAGCTCGACCTCCCCGAAAGCATCCTGCGAGGTCTCGGCCCGCGTTTCGTCGGCGGGCGGGGTGGCGCCGTCGTCGGGGATCGCCTCGGCGATCGGCGAGACCGCACCCAGCTCGTCCAGCGACAGCTCCGACTCCTCGGCCGCGGCGCTCTCGTCGCTCGATGCCGCCTCCGCGACCGGTTCCGCGCCGCTCGCCCCCTCCTCTTCACCGGGGACCTCCTCGACGAGCTCGAGGACCGGGTTGATCTGCACCTCCTGGGCGAGGGTCTGCTCCAGCTCGAGGCGCGAGAGCTGCAGCAGCTTGATGGCCTGCTGCAGCGTCGGCGTCATCACCAGCCGCTGCGCCAGCTTGAGGTGGAGCTTTTGTTCGAGCGCCATCGGACTAGAGCTGAAACTCCTCTCCCAGATAGACTTGCCTGACCAGGGGATCCAGCGCGAGGGAGGCCGGGTCGCCCTTTGCAAAAACCTTGCCGTCCTTGATGATAGAAGCGCGATCGGTGATTTTCAAGGTGTCGCGGACGTTGTGATCGGTGATCAGCACACCGTAGCCGCGGGTCCGCAGGTGGCGGATCAGCTTCTGGATGTCGATCACCGTCAGCGGGTCGATGCCGGCGAACGGCTCGTCGAGGAGCAGGAACTTCGGTTCGGTAACCAGTGCCCGGGCAATCTCGACACGCCGGCGTTCACCGCCCGAAAGCGTGTCGGCACGTTGGTGGCGCAGGTGCTGGAGCCCGAACTCCTCGAGCAGCTCAGCCACCCTGGCGTCGGCGTCGGCGAAGGGGACGCCGAGCAACTCGAGGATGCCGAAGAGGTTCTCCTCGACGGTGAGGCGTCTGAACACCGACGCCTCCTGCGGCAGGTAGGAAAGGCCGAGGCGCGCCCGCCGGTACATTGGCAGCTCGGTGACGTCGGTGTCGCCCAGCCACACCGTCCCGTCGTCAGGCCGGACAAGGCCGACCAGCATGTAGAACGTCGTCGTCTTGCCGGCGCCGTTGGGACCGAGCAGGCCGACCACCTCGCCGCCGGAGAGGTCTATTGACACCCCGTCCACGACGGTGCGACCGCGGTAGCGCTTCAGCAGGTCTCGAGCCTCGAGTCGATGATTGGAGCTCACGGCGTCCCCTTGGGCTTCGTCGCGGCGTTCGGCGTAGGTGCCGGCGTCGGTGGATGATAGATGGTCTCGGTCGGACTGCCATCGGCGCCGAACACGGCCAGCGTGCCGAGGGAGCGCCGCCACTCGAGGCGGTTTGCCTTGATCTGGTCGCCGCCGGGTTCCTGGACCAGCACCGGCGTCCCGACGATTTCCAGGATGTCCTTGACGGTGTCCATGCGCGCGGTCTGCCCCTTGATCACCCGCGCGGTCGCGCGCTCGGTCACCGTGACGCCGCCGTCCAGTATCGCCAGCAGCACCTGCCCCTCGTCGCTGAGAGTCACGGTCAGACGCTGACAGGTGGCCTTGCTCTGCGAGTCCTCGAAGACGACCTCGCCCTCGTAAACGGCGACCCCGCTCTCGTGCTGGTACTGCATCGAACGCGCCCGGAGCTGAACCAACTCGCCCTGCTTCGCCCCCTGCGACGTCATGCGGGCCAGCGTGACCACCTTGCCGAGGGCGTTGAGCACCTCGCTGTCGCGCTCGAAGTCGATGTGGTCGGAACGAACCAACCGGTCACCCTGCCAGAGCCGGGCCTCGCCGTCGAGGTCGAGGCGGGCGCCGTTGGCCATCACGACGGCCGTCTCGGCAGCAAAGCGGACCGGCGTGCCGGCCGATCCCCAGAGCACACCGCGCCTGAGCACGCCGCTCACGTTGCCGCGGGCGACCACGCTCTTGCCGTCGACGCTCTCGAGCTGATCGCACACGCACTCGACCTCGCTGCTCCCCACCGAGACACGCCGCCTGGCCGCCGGCCGCATGTTGAAGGTGCGGGATCGCAGCGAGAACAGCAGCTTTCCACCCTTCGCCCACTGCGGCCCGGCGCTGATCTCGACGCTCCCTTCGGCGACCGCCGACGACGGGCGACCGGACTCCATCTCGAGCCTGGCGCGATCGGCCGACAGGTAGCGGGGCTCGTCGTGCAGCGGGAAGTCGTCGATACAGGCGAGACCCTGCGCCTCGATCCACTCCCAGTTGCTCTTGGTTCCCTCGCCCACCAGGCGCCAGGCGGACACGTCGCGCCACCCCTGGGCAGGGTCGCGCATCTGCAGATTCACCCAGCCGAGGTCCGACACCGGTTCGGCGGTGAGGCGCAGGCGCCCGCCCTCGAGGACCTCCACCTCCATCCGCCCGCTCCGGCCCGCGAGGGTCGTGCCGTCGCCGATCTGCCCAGCGAGCTCGACGGGCTCATCGATGGAGATCGAGCTCAGCTCGCCTTCGGCCTGTTTGAGCTGTACGGAAGTGGCGCCGCCGCGGATCCTCAGGGTGCCCCGCAGGATCGTGGCGCCCTCGGGGAAGTCGATCCTGGCCAGCTTGCGCGAGTAAGTGGCGCGCGGCGTCAGCAGGACGACGGAGGGCGAGTCCTCCCCCTGCTCCCGCCAGGCCACCGAGACACCGTTAACAAACTCCACGGAGTTGTCGGCCAGGCTGCACGTCACCCCTCCGGCCAGCCCTCCCAGGCCGGTGCCCGCGAACGTCGCCGGACCCTGGCTCTCGAGCATCCGTTCCTGCCCCTTGAGCGAGAACCCGGCTGCGCTGACCGCGATCCCGCCGCCGAGCGACAGACGCACGTCACCGGTGGCGATCGCCTCGCGCTTGTCGCGGTTCAGACGGGCTCGCTTGGCGGTGAGGCCATACGCGACCTCGCCGCCATGGTAAAGGGTGAACTCGACATCGCGCAGCTCGAACCAGCCGGACGCGAACTCGACGGTCTGGTTGGCGGCGACCCGGAAGTTGGGCTCCACGCCAACCGTGTCGGTATAGACGAAGCCTTTGTGCACGCGTACCGGCTGCTCCCCGGGCGTCGCGCCGCCGTCATCGAGCTCGACGCGCCCGGTCGCCGGGCGGCGCTCGATCTGGCGGCGGAGGAAGCTCGCCGCCACGACGCCGAGCCACACCACCAACAGGAGGAGCGAGATCCGCCGCAGGAGCCGGAGACGTGCCGTCACCGCTCGCTGAACTGGCCCATGGCCCTGAACTTCGCGAACCGGCGACGGGGCAGCTCGTCCCGTTTGATTCGGCGAAGCATGACCAGGCTGCGGCGCAGCGCCCCCGCAACGTTGCGGATCGCCAGCGCCGGGTCCATCTGGGCCCCGCCGAGCGGTTCAGGGATGATCTCGTCGATCACCCCGAAGCGCAGCAGATCCTGGGCGGTGAGCTTGAGCGCGCTGGCCGCCTTCTGCACTTCGGACTGGTCCTTCCAGAGGATCGCCGCGCAGCCCTCGGGAGAGATCACCGAGTAGATCGAGTGCTCGAGCATCATGATGCGATCGCCGACGCCGATGGCCAGCGCTCCGCCCGAACCTCCTTCGCCAGTGACGATCACGACGATCGGCGTCTCGAGCGCGGCCATGTCGCGGAGATTGCGCGCAATCGCCTCGGCCTGTCCGCGCTCCTCGGCATCGATGCCGGGAGACGCTCCCTGCGTGTCGATGAAGCTGACGATCGGGATCGCGAATTTCTCCGCCATGCGCATGACCCGCAGGGCCTTGCGATAACCCTCCGGGCGCGGCTGACCGAAATTGCGGTAGAGACGGTCGCGGGTGTCACGGCCCTTCTGGTGGCCGACTACGGCCACGCTCTCGCCGTCGAGGCGGGCCAGTCCCGCGACGATCGCGGGGTCGTCGGCGAACGCCCGGTCGCCGTGGAGCTCGATCCAGTCGGAGAACATCCCGCGGACGAAGTCGAGGGTGTAGGGCCGCTCCACGTGCCGCGCCAGGCCACAGCGTTGCCAGGGGCTCAGGTTGGACGTGACGCGGCGAGCCTCGTCCTCGACGAGGCCGCGCAGCCTGCCCAGCTCCGCCCTGCCCTCGCCGCCCCGCTCCGCCTCGGCGAGGCGCTGCCTGAGCTCTTCGAGGGTGGCGAGAAACTGCGGCGTAGGCGTTCCTGCCATCCCGGTGACTGTAGTTGGCTCCCCGCCGATTGACAAGTGGCACGGGTGCGGCGAGCCGACGCCGGTCTCAGCTCCGCAGGCTCTCGAGACGGTGGCGGAGCCAGGCCGCGCGGCGCATTCGTTCGAGGATGAGTGCCCGCCGTGCCGCCCAGCGGCGCGACGCGGTGGCGGCGTTGTCGCGTCCGGGCGACGGGATGGCGGCCGCGAGCCCGGCGGCCTGCTCCGGGGTCAACGCGGCGGCATCGACCTCGAAGTAGCGCCGCGCCGCCGCCTCGGCGCCGAGCGCGCCGGGACCGAACTCCACCACGTTGAGGTAGAGTTCGAGGATTCGCGGCTTGCCGAGGTCGTGCTCGAGCCACCAGGCCAGGCGGACCTCCTCGAGCTTGCGACGCAGGCTTCGTTCCGGCGAGAGGAAGAGAATCTTGGCGAGCTGCTGGGTGACCGTCGAGGCGCCGCGCAGCCGGCCACCGCGCCGCCACTCGTCGATCGCCTCCCAGAGCGCGCTCAGGTCGAGCGGGCCGTGCCCGAAGAAGTCGATGTCCTCGCTCACCAGGACGGCCAACTGAAGCTCCACCGAGATTGCCGCCAGCGGCCGGTACTCGTGCTCGACGTGGCGCTGGATCCCCTCCGATCGCCACTTCGTCTCCTGGCGCTCGCGCGACGCCCAGTCACTCGCGGGAGGCCCGCTCCGCCACGCCGAGAGGTCGACACGGGCCGACTGCCACCACAAGAGAAACGCCCCGGTCGCCGCCACCAGAAAGGTGACCGCGGCAGCGATGACATAATGCCGGCGCCGGACGGGCATGGCGCCCATTGTATTGCGGAGGCAAGCGACGTGAGCAAAGAGCGCTCGCTACAGATGGTGACGGTGGCGGCCGTCCTCGTGGGCGCCGCGCTCACCGTTCCGTTTCGCCACGTCTGGGATCCCGACGAGTCGCGTTACGCCGAGGTCGCCCGCGAGATGCTGGAATCGCGGCAAATGCTGGTGCCGCTCCTGTACGGTGAGCCTTACCCGCACAAGCCGCCCATGTACTTCTGGCTGGTGGGCGGGCTCCGCTCATGCGGTCTGTCGTGGACCGCAGCAGCGGTCGTCCCGCCACTCGCTGCTTTCCTCGGCGTGCTTCTGCTCCTCCCGCGTCTGGCCGAACGCCTCGGGCTCGAGCGGCGCACGGGTCACCTCGCCGGCGCGATGCTGGCCTCGTCGCCGCTGGCCATCGCGTTCGCGCTCGGTGGGCGGATGGACATGCTCCTCGTCCTCTCGCACTCACTGGCTCTCTACTTCCTGTCGCGACTCCTCGGGATCGGCGGAGCCGCCGAGACCGGGGCGCGCATCCACCTCGCGTTCTGGGCCTGCGTCTCGGTCGGCGTTCTGACGAAGGGACCAGTAGCATTGGCGCTGCCGCTGCTGGTGGCGCTCGCGATGTGGCTGATCGCCCGCCGGGAGGTGTCGCCGCGTCCGGTCCTGCTGGGCTGGGGACCCCTCATGGCGCTGGCGATAGTCGCCGCCTGGGTGGTGCCTGCCGCCCTGGCCGGCGGCGGCGAATACCTCAAGGACATCCTGATCCGGCAGACCGCCGACCGCGTGGTCGCCAACCCCTTCGCCCACCCGCAGCCGTTCTACTACCACCTCGTCACCTATCCGTTCACCGGACTGCCGTGGTCGCCGGTGATCATCGTTGCCGTCGTTCACGCCTGGCGCCGGCGGCGCCGGGACGCGGCGACGTTTCTGGCGTCGGCGTTCATCACCCTCGTGCTTCTCTTCTCGGCGATCTCCGGAAAACTGATCCTCTACCTGCTGCCGGTGTTCCCCGCCGCGGCCCTGCTTGCCGCCGACGCTGTGACGCGCGGGCTTCGTGGAGTGCGCTCGGCAACCCTGGTCGGTGCCGGCCTGACCACGCTGGTGGGCATCGGCTTTGCCGTGTCACCGCACTTCCGCACCGAGATGGCGGCGGAGCCTCTGCTCGTCGCCGTTGGCGGCGCCGCGATGGCGGTGCCTGGGGCGGTCGCGGTGCTGTTCGCCGCCCGCTCCGGCGGCGCCGGCGCGCGGGCGATCGCCGCCCTCGTCGCCACCGGCGCGGCATTTGCGGCGGTTACGCTGCCGGTCGGCGCCCGGGCGCTCGACCCGTTCATGAGTGTTTTCGGGGTCGCCCGCACGGTCGCCGAACTGGAGCCCGGCCACGATAGCGGGCTCGTCTACGAGGATCGCTACCCCGGCTTGAGCCTATACGCCGACCGCCAGTTCGCGGTGATCTCGACGCCGGCGGCGCTGCGTTACGCCCTCCTGCAGGGCCGCTGGGTGGTGATCGAGGAGAAGGACCTGCGGCGAATGCCGCCGGAGCTGCGGTTGCCGATCGTGGCAAGCCAGCGGATCCTCCACCGGAGGCGTGTCATCCTGCTGATCAGGGGAGCGCCGCGGAACTAGGACCCTGGAACCGGGAAAGTCGCGACCTCCCCGAGCAGTCCATCCTCGGTCAGCGCAAGCAGGCGGTAGGCCGCGATCTCGGTCAGGTCGGGATCGGAAAATGCGTAGCCGTAGGGTTCTTCGCCACCGTCGGCGACAGGGATGAGCACGCGATGGGCGGCCGACCAGGATCCGTCGGCGGCGCGGGAGAGTGCCTCGACGACATACCCCGCGAGGCCCCGGTGACTCTCGGTTTCCCAGGCCAGGCTCGCGGCACCGGGCGTGGCCACGAAATCCCAGCGCGCGAGCTCTTGCGGGAAGCCGCTCATCGCACGGAGGTTGAGGGAAACGATCGCGGACGGTGCGAGGCTGACCACGACCACTGCGGCCCACTCCACCCCCTGCAGGGGCACCGCGAGCTCGTGCCCCTCCGCAAGCCGGACGACATCGTAGTCGCCGGTGAGGGAGTAGCGGACGGCCAGCCACGCCGCGGAGCTGTCGTCACTGCGCAAGGGCTCGACCCCGACGGCGCCGCTGCCGGTCGGCAGCACGAGGTAGCGCACCCCAGGCGCCACGAGGGTGATCTCGGAGTCCTGGGTGGCAGCCGGCAAATCAGACATCGACAGAGGGCGCACGCCGAAACCCAACGACGCCGGCCTGACCAGCGCCGCCAGCACGAGGTCCGCGGCGGCCGCGAGCGGGTCGTCGCAGCCCTCCTCGCGGAGGGTCGCGAGCGCAGCAACGGGCCACGCCCCGGCGGCTGCGCGCCGGATCGCGAGGTCGCTCCCGGCCCGCCAGAGAAGCTCGGGTAGCACTGTCGTGAGGACGTCGCCGCGCCCGACCCGGCCCAGCCAATCCCGCTGCTCCGCTGCCAGGCGCTCGGGTGAGGGCACGGCAAGGTGCATGGCCACCGTCCGTGCCAGTGCACCGACCGGAACCCCCCGCAAATCGGTCCCGAGCGCGCGCCGGACCAGCTTCTCCGTGAGGTCGAAGGCGTTGTCCTCGGGCGACGCGGCCGAGGCGAGCGCCAACTCGGCCGGCATCGCCGTGGCGTCGAACGGGTTGGCCTCGATGCGGACGATCGCGGCGGGCAGTCGCCAACCGTGATCTGCGAGGACCTCCTCGGCGCGAAGGCACGCGGCGACACTGGCTGTCGCCTCGGCGGAGCCGTCCGTCATGTACGTCAGAGCGCCGAGCTGCCCGCCGCGAGTGGCTGCGGTTCGCGGCGGTGCCATCGCGCCCCCGGTCGTCGCCGCCAGGAGGAGTCCAAACGCGAATGCGGGCAAACCTCTACCCATGCTGGAACGATAGGCTCCCGGCGGGGCAGCGTCAAGATACGATGCGCAGCAGGATGACGGTGATGTTGTCCACGCCGCCACGGCGATTCGCTTCGAGAACCAGCTCGTTGGCGGCGCGGGAGAGAACAGGTTCGCGTTGCAGAAGGTCCTCGATCTCGCCGTCCTCGAGCATGGTGTTCAGCCCGTCCGAGCACAGCAGGACCACGTCGCCCGCCCGCGTCGGCTCCTCGCGCACATCGACCAGCGGCTCCTGCGCACCGCCAAGAGCTCGCGTGACGACGTTCTTCAGCGGGTGGTTGCGGGCTGCGTCCTCGGTCAGCAGGCCGGCGATCACCTGCTCGTGCACCCAGGAGTGGTCCGACGTCAGCAGGACCAGCTCGCCGTCCCGGAAGGTGTAGGCACGGCTGTCCCCGACGTGGGCGATCGTGAGCGTGCCGGTTGCCACGTCGAGCAGCGTCGCCACGACGGTGGCCCCCATCCCGCGCAGACCGAGGTTCCCCTCCACGGCGCCGGTAACGCTACGATGGGCCGAGAGGATCGAGGTCATCAGCCGGTTCGCGTTCGCGGATATCCGCTTGTCCCAATGCTCCGGCCACGTGCTTTCGTCGACGGCCTTGCTGGCGTCGACGACGCGCTCGACCTCCTTGACCGCGAGGTCCGACGCAACTTCCCCGGCAGCATGGCCGCCCATTCCGTCGGCAACCATCGCGAGGCCAAGATCGTCCCGCAGCAGGTAGGAATCCTCGTTGTGATGGCGGCGCAGACCGCGATCGCTCAGACCGAACGACTCGACCTTGACGTCGCTGCGGGTTCGCTCCTCCCTCACTTCCTTGCCCCCTCGCCGCGCGCTGCAGTCTCGTGGAGCTGCCGCAGCCACAATTCTACCGCCGGGTCACCCGGCGACAGCTCCGCCGCCGACTGCGCATACCTCATTGCCCTGGCGAACATCCGTGCCATGGCGAAAAGGCGCGACGCATCCAGCAGGAGGCGGATGTTGATGGGATCCAGCTTGGTTGCCTGATCGAGATGGCGCAGCCCTTCGTCCAGCCGGCCGCCGTACTGGGCGAGGAAGAGCCCGTAGAGGTGACGGGCTCGTGCATTCTGGGGATCGTGGGCCACCGCCTGGGAAAGCAGCTCCCCGGCCTGCGCGTGCTCACCGAGCTTCATCAGCCCGACCGCCTTGGCGACGAGTGCCCGAGCCACGTCGCGCGGGTTGGCGGGATTCGGGCGGGACAAGCTCGCCAGACCCTGGTCGTAGCGTGCCCGCCTCTCGGGGTCGGCCAGCACGTTATAGGCCTCGGTGATCGCCTGGAACTCGCGCTCGGCAGCGGCGCGTCCGGACGGATCGTAGGTGTCCGGGTGCCGCTCCTTCGCCAACCGGCGAAACGCCGCCCGCACCTCATCGGCGCTACCCTGCGGGTCCAGCCCGAGGATCTCGTAGTAGGTCCTTTGCCCAGCCATCAAGTTAGGTCCTGTCGACAGTCCACATGGTAACTCACGTTCATAGCTTGCGGCTCCACGCCTCCCGTGCAACACGGCGGACCGCCTCGGAAACTCCCCGGTCTCTCGCCATGATACTCAGGTCCTTGTGGGTGAGGCGCCGGATCAACTGCAGCGCGATGCCGATCGGCGTCCTCGGGTTGAACGCCAGCGCGCGGATCGCGGGGTACCGGCGAATCCACCGCCGATGCGTCCCGATGATGCGCAACGCCTCCTCGTTCGCCGAGCGCATGCCGGCGATCTTCTCGACCTCGCCGTCGGTGAGCTTCGGGCTCATCATCACTGCGCGGACGATCAGGAGGCTGCGGTCACGCACCAGGATAAGGCGTTCCTCGCGCGTGCCCTTGAGCGCGCGCATGATCCTCTCGTAGGTGTTGAGCTGCGACAACCTGAGAAAGGCATCGGCGATCTCCGCCGGCGCTCCCGCCTCAGGCTCGGCCAGGGCCACGGGCGCCACCTCGCCGCCGGGGACCTGCATCCCGATCGCCTTGAGCGCGGCCAGCGCCTCCTCGATCGAGGGCCCCGCCGGCGATTCCGGCTCGGGCTCTGCGGCGCTGGCCCAGAGCGTCGCCTTCTTGAGAAACTCCTCCTCGAATTCGTGGGCGCGGCGCAGCACGTCCTGCGTCACCTGCGGGTTGCTGCGCAGGTCCTGGAGGATCTCGAGACATCCGAACAGGCGCGTCTGGTTGGTGACGATGGCGTCGAGAGTGCGCGCCGAGGCCGTCGCCGCGAGCCACCGCAGGGTCTCGTTGGATGTCCTCGGGTGGCGGATCATCGCCTCCCACAACAGCTCAGACGGGGCGGCGCGGGCCAACAGGTCGATCTCGAGCGGCTCGAGGTCCGGCAACTGCATCACCGCCATCAGATGGTCGACGCTGAACGTCCCGAGCGTCGTCCTGGCGGCCTCGGCGATCTCCGCGTCGGACTCGGCCGCGAGCAGCACCAGTACCCTGATGAGCTCCTCGCGGCTGACCGGGAGCAACCCCTGCGCGGCGAAGAGCCGGACGGTCCTGGGGACCAGGCCAGCGCGGATGCCCGCAATCAGATCCGAGACGGTGGAGGCGTTGGTGACGTCGGCACTCACGGCGTCGGCCCAGCCGAGCCTGGCGCAGGGCCGATTCGCAGGTGAACCACCTCACCGTCGGCGCCGGCCCGGTCCCGGCGCTCGCCCAGGTAGTCGACCTGCAGGGCGCCACCGTCGCCGACGATGAGGTTCACTGCCCGTCCAGCAGCCGGCAGCCGCCACTCCGAGCTCGCAGGCATCAGGCGTGAGAGCGGGCGTTCGCCGGCGATGTGCGCCTCGACCCAGCACGGCCGATCAGTGGTGCGCAGCACCAGCGTCTGCGCGTCGGCGGGCGCGCTCGTCGGCACGGCTGGCGCGGCCGTTGGCTGCGTCGAAGGCGCTGCCGGCAACCCGGTCGAAGCCGCAGCGGTATCCATGGGGGGCGCGGTCGGCGGTACCGGGCTCGGTGGCGGAATCTCCGGAGTGGCGGGCACGATCGCCGGCTTCTCGCCGTTGTGCTGCCGCTCGACCAGGACTACACCGGCGAGTCCGCCGACCACAACCACGAGCCCGATCACCCACGGCAGCCAGCGAGCCGCGCGTGACGGGCTCGGCGCGGCGATTTCCCACGGCTGACTCGCGTCCTCGAACCTCTGCCAGGTGGCCTCGAACGAGGCAGCCCAGTCTTGCTGCCGCTCGCCTATCAGACTCAAGTACTGCTGCAGGAAGAGGCGCATGAACACGCGGTTGGGCAGCTTGGCGAACTCCCCCGCCTCGAACAGCTCGAGGACACGCCGGGCGATCTTGGTGCGCTCGGCAATCACGTCGATCGAGACGCCGTGCTTCTCTCTTGCCGCGCGCAGCGCAGCTCCGAAGTCTCGCGGCGAGGTGGCCTGGGCCGGCACCGTCATTTCAGCGAAGTTTACGGCGTCGCTGCCAGAGCGCAAGGGGGGGTGCCGCTCTATCTCGTCCTTCAAGACCCGGCCCCAACACCGTCGCTCGCCTGCCGTCTACGGTGCTCGAGCAAGAGCAGCGCGGTCTCACGGGTGTCCGGCGGCAAGCCTGGTGCCGAAAGGAGCTCCTCGAGCCGTTGGCGCGACAGGGTCGCGATCAATCCCACCGCCACGCCGAACGGCAGCAGATCGGAGCGCAACGCTGCGCTGATCACCGCTCGCGATGCCCCCCACCGCGGGTGACGCACTACGGCGACGACACACTCGCGGTTTCGGTTCACGTTGAGCAGCCTGACCGCGTCCGGCTCGGTGAACTGCGAGTTGCCGAGCAGCGCCTGGACGCACGCTGGCGATTCGTCGGCGAGCATGTTGGCGATCGTGCCGCGCGTCGCTTGGCGCGCGAGAGCGGTCCGCTCCCCGATGGTCAGGCTCTTGAGCCGCTCGCCGAGCTTGCGCTCGCCCTGGCGACGGATCGCAGGGGAGGTCCGCGGGTCGCGGAGGACGAGCAGCAGATCGTGCCAGCCGAGCCGCGGGATCATCTCCCACGCGAAAGCCCGCGGGCACCCGGGGTGCCGCAGCAACAGCGGCGGGACCGTCCGCAGCGAGCGCACCCAGCGACACATCGCCAGGTGCTCGACGAGCTCACGTGGGCAGGACGCTGACCGCAGGCAGCGCGCGAGCGTACCCTCGGGCAGTTCCTCGCCCGCCCGCAGGTGCGCCAGCAACTCGGCCGGCCCGTCCGGCGCCTCGCCAGCGACCATGCATGAATCGTATCGCCGCGGCGGGCCGCGCGGAAGCGAGGGTTTGCTAGACTTCTAGAGCGTGAGACTGGCCAGAAAAGTAGGCGATCGGAGTTCTCTTCTCCGCCACCGAGGTGCCGGCAGCCGTCCCTTCGGCGGATCGCCGGTGTTCGCGCTTTCTGTCCTCGCCGCCCTGGCCATGGCGAACGGCGCCTGCCGCGAGAGCTTGGACCGCCCCGCCGAGCTGCTCGTGGGTACGACGTGGATAGGCCGCGGCGCCGAGACGCTCAACCAGGAGCTGATCCGCGTCGCACGCGACCTCGGGCCCGTCACCATGGACCTGCGGTTCTTCAGCTCGACCGGGTTGGCCGACTACCTGTTGCGGAGCCAGCCCGCGCGCGAGGAAGGCTCACTCGACCTCGTCGTCGTGCCCAACGATTGGCTCGGTCAACTGTTCGAGCGCGACCTCATCTGTCAGTTGCCAGCGTCGCGCGTGGACGCGTTGCAGCAGCGCCTGGTGCGTCAAGCGCTGCTCGCCGTAAGCGATCGGGATCAGGTGCTGGCCTACCCGGTCAGCGCCGAGGTGCTCGCCCTTGTCTACGACCCCGATCGCTTCCCATCGCCGCCGCGCACCATGGACGAGCTGCTGGCGACACCGCTTCCGGCCGGCGTGTTGCCATTCGCTTTCGACGTCCTCAGCCCAAGCCACCTGACGCCGCTGGTCTCGTCGTTCCAGGGCTCACTGCTCGACCGCGACGGCAACTTCGTGTGGCGGGACGACGCGTTGCTTACCGTGCTCGACCGCTTTGCCGGACTGTGGCGGCTGCCGGGCTCCTGGAACGCCTGTCACGGCGACGACACGGAGTCGCTGCAACTCCAGTTGTTCAGCGAAGGCAAGCTCGCCAGCTTCGTCGCCGGTCCCTGGCTGCTCGAGGCGCTTGAGGCGACCGGCCGCCCGTTCGCGGTGATGCCGATCCCGCCGTTCGCCGACTCGCCCAACCCGGCGAGGTCGCTGGTCGGGTACCAGTGCGTGGCAGTCCTGCGCGAGTCGCGGTGGGCCGACCTGGGGATCGAGGCCGGCGCCCGCCTTCTCGACGACGAGGTGAACGAGAAGCTCAACCGCAGCACGCGGCGCCTGCCGGTCCTGCTGTCCTCGTACCAGAGCAAGCGGGCCATGACCGCGCCCGGCACCGTCGGGTTCCTCCGCGCCCTCGAGGGAGGCCAGTCGTTCCCGCCGTCCGCGAACTGGTCCGAGGGGTTTCAGCGTGTCGGCGACCGGCTGCAGCGCTTGCGGGCGCAGCCTCGGCCGCCCTCACGCGAAGAGCTGGAGCGCAGGCTCATTGGCGGCCGCTCGTGAAGCTGCGCGGCCAGCTCGTGCTCTCCCACCTCGGCTCGATTCTCGCGGCGGCGGCGGTCATCGGGGCGGTCAATCTGCTCGTCCTGGTGCGCGGCACCCGCATGCTCGAACGGGACACCCTCGACTCCTCGGTGGGCGCCGCCGAGCACCTGCTCGGCGCGCGACTGAGCGAGCTCAAGCAGGCGCGCGACCAACTGGCGATCCTCGCCGCCGATGCCGGGCCTATGGTCAGCGATGTCGACACGCTGGCCCGACTCCATTCCTTCCTCCAGGCTCAGCAGCTCGTGCGCGTCGCGGTGTTCTCCGGCCTGAAGAAGGAGGTCGACGCCTATCGTTGGGAGCGGGGCGTCGCCCCCGGCCTGGCCACCACCTGGCTGCCCAGCAACCCGCGCATCGCGGCCCAGGTTGCCGACGGCCGTTCGGCGACGTGGATCCAGTCCGGACCGGGGCGCAGCTCCGCGCTGAAGCTGTGCGCTGCCGTGCCGGGCGGCAGCGAAAAGGAGCGGCGCTGGGTGGTGGTCACCGAGCCGCTCGACGGCGCGCTCATGGAGGAGATCCTGCCGTCACGCGTCGTCGGCGCGCTGGAGAGCGACGGGCGCCTGCTGGCGGGGTGGCCGGAGTCGCCAAGCGGGCCCGACGCCAGCCTTTCGGCGCTGACGGCGTACCTGCCGAGGGGGTCGCTGTCATCGGTCTTCCAGCCGCAGGTCGCACGGCGTGTCGTGCTCCAGCTCGACGACGGGTCGAGCCTGACCCTGGCCTTGATGGCCTCGCCGACCCCGAGTGGCCGCAGCCTCCTGGTCGGTCTGCGTGCCTGGTTCCTCGTGCTCGCGGCCGGAACTCTGGCGGCGCTGGCTCTCGGCAGCGGCCTGGCGTCGCGACTCCTGCTGCCGCTGCGAGCGCTGCTCGAAGGGACCAGCGCAATGGCCCGCGGCCACCTGATGGTGCGCCTGCCGACGACCAGAAACGACGAGCTCGGCGCGCTCATGCGCGAGTTCAACCGCATGGCGGACGAGATTCGCAGCACGTACCTGGGCGTGATTTCGACACTCGCCGAGGTGGTCGAGGCGAAGTCGCACTACACCCGGGCCCACATCGAGCGCGTCGAGCGACTCACCCTCGCCACCGTCGAAGTGCTGGAGCGGCGGGGCTGGGTGCGTTTCTCGTCGCACCAGCGCTTCGTGCTGTCCGTCGCAGCGATCCTTCACGACATCGGCAAGATCGCCATCTCGAACGAGATCCTCAACAAGTCGGGGCCGCTCGAGGTGCACGAGCGCGAGCAAATCCTCGCCCACCCCGAGGTCGGCGCCCTGATCGTCGAGCGGATAGGCAAGCTCGAGCGCGCCGCCGAGATCATCCGCTGCGCGCATGAGCACTTCGATGGCTCGGGCTACCCGCGCGGCCTGCGCGGCGAGGAGATCCCGCTGGAGTCGCGGGTGATCCTCGCGATCGACGCTCTCGACGCCATGATCATGGATCGGCCCTACTCCACCGGCCGGCCCCTCGAGCACGCCATCCAGGAGCTGCGCAGGGAGGCCGGAAAGCAGTTCGACCCAGTCGTCGTCGAGGCGCTCATCGAAGTGGTTGCGAACGCCGGCGTTGACCCGCGGGACGGGTCGAGCGGGGTCTACCGGGTTCTCGCCGGGGACGCGGAGATCCTCTCCTCCGCGGTCACGCCGGTCCCTCAGGCTCGCCAAGGATAGCCAGCAGCCTGGCCTTCGCTGCGGCCGTGATCGCGGCGTCCTCGCCCTCGAGAACCAGCCGCAGCAGCGGCTCCGTGTTCGAGGGGCGGACGTTGAACCACCAGTGCGGGTAGTCGACGCTGATACCGTCGAGGTAGTCGATCCGCCCGTCGGCGAACGTGGCGGCAAGGTGCTTGATCATCCCGTCCTTGTCCTCGACGTGGAAGTTGATCTCGCCGGTCGAGACGTAGGTGCGCAGAGGCACGAGCAGCTCGGCGAACTGCTTCCTGACACGGCGCAACAGGTTGAGAATCTCGATCAGCGTGATGATCGCCGAATCGGCGAAGTAGTTCGCGCGATAGTAGAAGTGGCCGGCCAGCTCGCCGCCGAACGGGCTGCCGACGCGCCGCATCGTCGCTTTCATGAATGAGTGACCGACGCGCTCGCGCATCGGCACGCCGCCGGCCTTCTCGATCGCCTCGCGCGTGGCCCGGGACGAGCGCACGTCGTACACGATCGGTGTTCCCGGGAAGCGCTCCAGGATCGGCCCCGCGAGCAACGCCGTCACCAGGTCGGCGCCGACGATCCCGGCGCGGTCGTCGACGAAGATCGCGCGGTCGGCGTCGCCATCGAACGCCACGCCAAGGTCGCATCCGCTCTCGCGCACCGCCCTCTGTACGTCGCGAAGGTTCTCGGGCTTGAGCGGGTTGGCCTCGTGGTTCGGGAAGCTCCCGTCGAGGCCGAAGTACAGCGGCACGAGCTCGATGTTGAGCTGGCCGAAGAGATCGCGGTAGAGGGTCGCCATGCCGTTCGCGACGTCCACGGCCACCTTGAGACGTGGCTCGCGCTGCTTCACGAACGACAGCACGTGGGTGGAGTACGCCGCGGTGATGTCACGGTGCTCGATCGGCGCGAGCGGCTCCGGCGCTGGCGCCGGACGCGTCCTCACGAGCGTCTCGAGCTGGCCGATGCCGGTCTCGCTGGAAACCGGTATCGCATCGCGCCGGCTGAACTTGAGCCCGTTGTACTTGGCCGGATTGTGGCTGGCGGTGACTTGGACTCCGGCGGCCGTCCCGAGCGAGCCGACCGCGAAGTAGTTCATCGGCGTGGTCGCCAGCCCGATGTGCACGACACCGAGCCCCGCCGTGCGCAGACCGTCGCACAGCGCCGCCGCGAGCGGCAGCGAGGAGGCGCGCATGTCGTGGCTGACCACCACCCGCTCGCCGCACGCCAGGTCCTCCGGCTCGAGGATCCCGCGCAGGTGGTAGCCGATCGCGTAGGCGATGCCTTCGTCGATCTCCGACGGGTAGATGCCACGCACGTCGTATGCCTTGAAAATTCCGGCCATGAGGACCTCCAGCCCAGCAGGATAGCCAGTCCGCGGTGCCTTTGCCTAGGAGCCTGTCGGGGAAACGGGGTGGGCCGCGCCGCTTAGGCGCCGAGCCCGCCGTCTACGCGGATGGTGGCGCCGGTGATGTAGGCGGCGGCCGGCTCGAGAAGGAAGCCGACGACCCTCGCCACCTCCTCGGGCCGCCCGAACCGGCCGGCCGGGACCTCGGCGAGCGCCCTGGCGCGGCGCGCCTCCGGCACGCTGGCGAGCAGCTCGGTCTCGATCCAGCCGGGGACGACCGCATTCACCGTGACGCCGTGACGCCCTACCTCGCGCGCGAGCGCCTTCGTGAAGGCGACGATGGCGCCCTTGGCCGCCGAGTAGTTGGCCTGGCCGGCGCGCCCAAGGAGCCCGGACAGCGAGCCGATGTTGACCACCCGCCCGCTCTCGTTCGCGAGCATCGGCCGCAGCAGCGCGCGGGTGAGCCGGTAGGCGCCCCCGAGCACCGTGTCGAGCACGGCGCCCCAGCGCGCCTCGTCCATCAGCAGGAAGTGCCCGTCGCGAAGCACCGCGGCACTGTTGACCAGCGCGTATACGGGCTCATCGCGGATCGCCTCGACCAACGCCTCGACCGCCGCCGGGTCGGTGACGTCGCAGCGGTGCGCCACCGCCTCGCCGCCGCGGCCCGCGACGGCGGCCACTGTCTCCGCCGCGGCGTCGTCGCGCGAACGGAAGACGAAGTGGACGCGGTAGCCGCGCCCGGCAAGTTCCTCGACGATCGCGCGCCCGATGCCGCGCGAGCCGCCAGAGACGACTGCGGTCAGCACAGGTGCACTTTCATGTGGCGATCGCGGGGGGACGGTCGACGCATCGAACTCGATGCTAACCTCCTTCCGGCGCGCGCGGCAAGAGGAACCGGCGAAAAAAGGCGTGGTCACCGCTCGGCGGTCAGCGGGGGAAGCACCACGGGCGCGGGAGCGTTCGCCCGCCAGGCGGCCGGACCCGGGTCGCTCCTTAAATCGCTCTCGTCGATCTTGAAGCTCCCCGCCGACAGCACGATGTGCACGGTGTCGGCAAGCGGCCGGTAGTGCGACACGGCGCCGTCGTAGATCACCTGCACCGGAACGTGGGCGAAGCGCGCTCGCATCTTGCCGGCGCGGACCAGGATCTCCGTGTCAACGGCGTAACGCCGGGCCACCATGGGCATGCGCCGCAGCAGCGCTGTCGACACGAGCCGGTAGCCGCACTGGGAGTCCTCTACCGGGAACCCGGTCATCAGCTCGAGCGCCCGGGTGCCGATGATGTTGGTCCAGCGGCGCCGCCCGGGTATCGCCTCGGGCCTCCACAGCCGGTTGCCGAGCACGAGGTCCGCCTCGGCCCCTGCCGCCAGGAACCCTGGGATATCCGCCGGGTTGTGCTGGCCGTCACCGTCGAGCATCAGTACGTGCGTGAAGTCCTCGCCGAGCAGCACGGCGAGACCGGAGCGGAGCGCCGCCGCCTTCCCCTGGTTGCTCTCGTGGACGACAACGCGAGCGCCCGCGGCGCGCGCCTCGCCGGCGCTGCCGTCGGTCGAGCCGTCGTCGACGACGAGGACAGCCGGCACGTGCACGCGGGTCCCCGCCACCACCGGGCCGATCCGGCCGGCGCAGTTGAACGTTGGGATGAGGGCGGCGACTCGTGGCGTCATGGCTGGACGTCCGGCCGAGCGCCGGAACCGCGGATATCGTACCGCACCAGGCGGCACTCGATCGGGCCGTTGAACAGGACGATCCGCCGGCTCGGCCGGAGGTGGATCGCCTTGATCAGCTCCGGGTCGCCGGCGAGCAGCCACGCCGTGCACCCCTGGGCGTCCCTGCGGAGCGCCTCGCCGAGGTCCCGATAAAGCGCGGCGAGGTCGTCGCCAGCGCCCAGGCGCTGGCCGTAGGGCGGGTTGGCGACGATCAGCCAACCGGGGCCCGGGACCGAGAGTGACCGCGCGTCGCCGCGCTCGATGGTGACGCTGTCGCCCACGCCCGCAGCGCGCGCATTCGCGGCGGCGGCGGCGACGGCCCGCGGGTCGACGTCGCGGCCGGCGACAGCGAACATGGCACGCCGCACCCTCGCCCGCGCTTCGGCGCGCGCCTCGGCGAGTGCGGCGGCAGGCAGGAAGTGCCAGCGCTCACAGGCGAAACCGCGGTGCAGTCCCGGCCCGGTGCCGGTTGCGAGCAGCGCCGCCTCGATCGCCAGCGTCCCGGTGCCGCACATCGGGTCGAGCAGCGGCACGCCGCCCTCGTAGCCCGCCAGCAACAGGATCCCAGCGGCAAGGGTCTCGGCGAGCGGCGCCGGCCCTCCGCGAGGCCGGTAGCCGCGGTGCGATAGCGGCTCTCCGGTGCTGTCCGTGCCGACCGCAGCGCGATCGCCGGCGAGGTGCACCCAGACGCGCACGTCGGGGTCGCCGCGATCGACGTCGGGGCGCCAGCCCAGGCGGTCGCGCATCCGGTCGACCAGTGCGTCCTTGACGATCAACGCGGCAAACGACGTGTTCAGGAAGGCGCCCCCCTGCCCGGCCACCGTGACCGCGACGGTCTGGCCGCGGCTCACCCACTCCTCCCAGGGGGCCCCCGCCGCCAGCGCATAGAGCGCCTCGCGCGAGCCGGCGGGCCCTTCGGCGAGCTCCACGAGGATCCGCATCGCCGTCCGCAGCGAGAGGTTGGCCCGCAGCAGTGCGGCCACCCCGGCGCGGAAGCGCACGGCGCCGCGGCCCACCTGACAACTGGCGACGCCGAGCGCCGCGAGCTCGGCGGCCAGCACCTCCTCGAGCCCCCGCGTGCACGTCGCCGCGCACTGCCAATCCCCTCGACCCAACGTCTCGCTCACGCGCGACATGGTAGGGCATGGCACGCTTAGAAGCAGCCGGGACTGGCGCGCTCCGGCCATCACATGGCATGAGCGGCGGCTTGACCCGTCCGTGACCGCCATCGACAATGCTCCGCGATGGAAACCACGGTGCGAATCGGCACCCGAGGCTCCGAGCTGGCCCTGTGGCAGGCCCGCCACGTCGCTGCGCTGCTGAGCGGCCTCCACGGCGTCGCGGTCGAGCTCAAGATCGTCCGCACCGCCGGAGATCGCGACCGCACGACCGCGCTGCACGATCTGCCGGGAAGCGGCTTCTTCACCAAGGAGCTGCAACGCGCGCTGGCGGCCGGCGACGTGGACGTGGTCGTCCACTCCCTCAAGGACCTGCCCACCGAAGAGCCTGACGGTCTCACGGTCGCGGCGGTGCTCGCCCGCGAAGATCCCGCCGACATCCTCCTGGTCCGGCCCGGCGGTAATGGCAACGGCGGCATGGGGCTGCGGCCCGGCGCCACGGTCGGGACCTCGTCGCTGCGGCGGGCCGCCCAGGCGCTGGTGCTGCAGCCCGGCCTCGTCATGGCGCCGCTGCGCGGCAACGTCCCGACCCGCGTGGCCCGCCTGCGCGCCGGCGAGTACGACGCCGTGATCCTGGCGGCCGCAGGGCTCAACAGACTCGCCTGCGATCTCAGTGGCCTGGCCGTGCTGCGGCTCGACCCGGCCGCCTTCCTGCCCGCGCCCGGCCAAGGTGCGCTCGCCATCGAGGCCCGCGCCGGCGACCGGCGCTTGCTGGACATGGCGGCGGCGCTCGACGATGGCCCCACGGCGCGGACCACGTCCTGCGAGCGCATGCTGCTCCGGTCGCTCGAGGGCGGCTGTCACCTGCCGCTCGGGGCGCTGGCGACCGCGGAGCCCGAGGGCCTGCGGCTGCTCGCCGCCCTCGCGACGATCGACGCGGCTCTCACCCGGGCAACGGTTCGCCGCTGCGAGGTCCGCGGCGAGCTCCCTGCCGAGACCGCTGCGGCGGCGCTCGCCGCCCTCGGGCGAGGGACGGCATGACACGCGGGTGGGTGCTGTTCACTCGCCCTGCAGAGGAGCTCGACGACTTTCGCAGCGCCTTGGAACCGGCCGGGTTCACCGTCTTCCCCTTCCCGGTCCTGCGCGAAGTCACGGCGGACGATGCCGCGGGCTGGGGTGCGGTCACCGAGGCGGTCGCGAGACTGCACCGGATCGCCTTTACGAGCCCACGAGCGCCAGCCGCGCTCCGGCGCGCAGCGGAGACGCGCGGGATGGCGGCGGCCGTTCTTGCCGTCCCGGCCGCGGCGGTCGGCGGCGCCACGGCGGCGGCGGCGGCGGCCGCCGGCTTCGCGGTCGCCGAGGTTGGCGCGTCCGGAGGGGCAGAGCTCGCGCGTCGCATCGCCGCGGGCAGCCGGCAGGGCGCGATCGTGCTCCA
Source organism: uncultured Acidobacteriota bacterium (assembly GCA_963725705.1). Classification (GTDB taxonomy): domain Bacteria; phylum Acidobacteriota; class Thermoanaerobaculia; order Thermoanaerobaculales; family Thermoanaerobaculaceae; genus CAVRZJ01. The sequence goes on from CAVRZJ010000013.1 coordinate 61,542, forward strand.
CGCCCGCGGGCGCGACCACCATTGTGACCTCGCCCGCGGCCTGGTCGCTCATGACGTCCGCGTTATTGGCATCGTCGTCTATGCCATGGATGCCGTGCCTCCCGAGGAGCTGCCGCCGTTCCCGGCCGCGCCGGGGCCGGCTGCCGTCGTCGTCACGAGCCCCCGGGCGGCAGAGGCCTACGCGGCCGCCCTCGGCGCCCGGATGCCGGCCATCCCTCACCTGGTGATGGGATCGACAACCGCGGCTCGTGCCCGCGAGCTCGGGATAGATGCCGTACCATTACGCCGGCCGACACCAGCGGCCGTCGTGGAGGAGCTATGCCGGATCTGCCCGTAAGGCCCCGTCGTCTGCGCTTCAACCCCCTGCTGCGCGACCTCGTTGCCGAGGCCCGGCTCGACGCCCGGCAGCTCGTGATGCCGCACTTCGTCCTTCGCCAGCCCGAAGCGGTGGAGGAGATCGCCGCCATGCCGGGCATCCGGCGCGAAGGGCGCGAGGCGCTCATGCGCACGATCGAGAGCGACCTCAAGCTGGGCATCCGGGCCGTGCTCCTGTTCGGCGTGCCCGGCGACGACGAGCCCAAGCACCCTGACGGCCGTAGCGCCTACGCCGCCGACGCGCTCGTGCCCGAGGCCGTGCAGGCGATCAGGAAGCGTTTCGGCAGCGACGTGGTCGTGATGACTGACGTCTGCCTGTGCGCGTACACCGACCACGGGCACTGCGGTGTCATCGAGCACGGCAAGGTCGCCAACGACCCCTCGCTCGGGCACATCGCGCGGATGGCCCTCGCCCACGCCAGCGCGGGCGCCGACGTCGTCGCCCCCTCGGACATGATGGACGGCCGGGTGCAGGCGATCCGCGAGATGCTCGACGGCGCCGGGTTCGTCAACACCCCGATCATGAGCTACTCGGTGAAGTACGCCTCGGCGTACTACGGGCCTTTCCGCGAGGCGGCGCACTCGGCCCCCCAGTTCGGCGACCGGCGCTCGTATCAGATGGACGCCCGCAACCGGCGCGAGGCGGTGCTCGAGGCGCAACTCGACGTCGAGGAGGGGGCGGACATCCTCATGGTGAAGCCGGCACTCGCCTACCTCGACGTCGTCCGCGAGCTCAAGGAAGCGTTCACACAGCCGGTCGCCGTCTACAACGTGTCCGGCGAGTATGCGATGGTCAAAGCGGCAGCGCAGCGCGGTTGGATCGACGAGCGCCTGGTGACCATGGAGAACCTGCACGCCTTCCGGCGCGCCGGCGCGGACATCATCATCACCTATCACGCTCGGCAGGCACTGGCCGAGGCCTGGCTGTGAGACGGCCTGTACACGGGCGGACGGCATGAGCCGCGAGCGTTCCCGGGCGCTTTACGAGCGCGCCTGCCGGGTCATGCCTGGCGGCGTCAGCTCCCCGGTCCGCGCCTTTCGCGCCGTCGGCGGCACGCCCATCTACTTCCGCGAAGCGGCCCGCGCCAGCTTCACCGATCTCGACGGCAACACCTACCTCGACTTCGTGATGTCGTGGGGACCGCTGATCCTCGGGCATGCGCACCCGGAGACCGTGCGGGCCGTCCAGCTCGCCTCGTCGCACGGCCTGTCGTACGGGGCGCCGTGCCGCGACGAGGTCGCGCTGGCTGAGAAGGTCGTCGACTGCTATCCGGGCTGCGACATGGTTCGCTTCGTGTCCTCGGGAACCGAGGCCGTGATGGCGGCGGTCCGTCTCGCCCGCGGGGTCACCGGCCGTTCGCGGGTGCTGAAGTTCGACGGGTGCTACCACGGCCACTCCGACTCGCTGCTCGTCAAGGCGGGCTCCGGGCTGGCGACGTTTGCCGTGGCGTCTTCGGCCGGAGTGCCCGAGCCGCTCGCGGCGCTGACCAGCGTGGTTCCGCTCGACGACGAGGCCGCTCTCGAGACGGTCTTCGCGGCCTGCGGGGACGACCTGGCCGCCGTCGTGATCGAACCCGTGCCGGCCAACGCGGGGCTGCTGCCGCAGCGCCGCGAGCACCTGTCCCTACTCGCCGGGCTCTGCCGCAGGCACGGCGCGCTGCTGATCTTCGACGAGGTGATCACCGGGTTCCGCCTGGATCGCGGCGGCGCCGCCGCACGTCTCGGCATCGTCCCCGACCTCGTGACCTTCGGCAAAGTGATCGGCGGCGGCCTGCCGGTCGGAGCGTACGGTGGTCGTCGCGACCTCATGCAGAGCGTGGCGCCGCTGGGTCCCGTCTACCAGGCCGGCACGCTGTCCGGAAACCCGATCGCCATGGCCGCCGGGCTGACGACCCTCACGGTCCTCGAGCAGGAGAGCGGTTGGGAGGGGCTGGAGCGGCTCGGCGCCGCCTTCGAAGACCTCGTTGGCGGTGTGCTGCGCCGCTCCGGGTTCCCCGCCTCCCTGGTGAGGATCGGCTCGATCTTCTGGCTGTCGCTGCAGGGCGGCGCGCCGCCGCGGCGATTCGACGGCATCGACCCCGGCTGTGCGGAGCGCTACTCGCGGCTGCATGCCGAGCTGCTGGTGCGCGGCATCTACCTCGCCCCGTCGGCGTACGAGGTCGGGTTCCTGTCGCTGGCCCACACCGAGGACGACCTCGAGCGCACCGCTGCGGCGCTCGTCCCGGCCCTCGAGGCTGCGTTCGCTGGCTGACCTGACTTCACAGCGGCAACCGTCGTGCAGGCGACGGCGCCGTCGCCTGCCACGGGGTCTCGCGGAAGGCGCCGGATCGCATTCACGTCAGAGCATGGTCCGATCCGGGAAGCAAGCGTGTCGTGGCGCTGTTGTACGCTATCGCCGTGCGTTTCTTCCGCATCTTCCGCCGGGTCGGTGCCTACTATCGCGACCACCTCACGACGACGCTCGTCGGCTCGGCTTGCGTCGTCGCGTCGGCGGTCATCGGGCTGCAGGCGCCGGGCGTGGTCCGGCGCGCGGTCGACGCTCTGAGCGCCGGCGCACCGCTGACGGCGGTGTGGCGCTACGCAGCCGTGATCGTCGCCATCGCGGCGGTCTCCGGCGTCTTCCTGTTCGCACAGCGCAAGCTGCTGGTCACCGTCTCGCGTCACCTCGAGCACCGCCTGCGGATCGACCTCTACGCCCACCTGCTCCGCCTCCCGGCCGGGTTCTACATGAGGGAGCGGATCGGCGACCTACTCACCCGCGCCGTCAGTGACGTCGGCACGGTGCGCATGGCGGTTGGCCCAGGCCTCATGTACGCCCTCAACACCGCGTGCGTGGCGCTGATCACGACGACGCTCATGGCGCGCATCAGCCCGCTGCTCACCGTGCTGACCCTCGCCGTCCTGCCGCTGGTCGCGCTGTCGACGCGTTGGTTCGGGCAGCACATCCACCTGCGCTGGGAGCAGTCGCAGGAGTCGCTCTCGCGCTACACCGCTCGCCTCCAGGAGCACCTCGTCGGGATGCGCGTCTTGCGCGCCTATGCATGCGAGGACGCCGAGAAAGCAGCCCTCGGCGAGCGCAACCTCGAGTACGTTGCGGCCAGCTCGCGAGTGATCACGCTTACGGCCTTCTTCCAGCCGCTGCTGCAAGCGCTGATCGGCGTCTCGGCGGTGGTCGTCCTAGGCGTCGGCGGCAACGCCGTTCGCCGCGGCACGATGACGCTCGGCCAGTTCGTCGAGTTCAACCTCTATCTCGTCCGCATGGTGTGGCCGATGATCGCGGTCGGCTGGGTGGCGAATCTCGTGCAGCGCGGCGCGGCGTCGATGGAGCGGATCGAGGAGGTCTTCTCGCAGCAGCCGCCGGCGGAACCGGTGCCTGCCCTGCATCTCGGCGCGCCCGATGGCGCGCCGGCGTCGCTCGAGGTGCGCGGCCTGTCGTTCTCCTACCCGGGCGCCCCCGCACCGGCCGTCGCGGGGATCGCCCTGCGGGCAGCGCCCGGCGAGCGTGTGGCTCTGGTCGGCGGCGTCGGCAGCGGCAAGTCGACGCTGCTCTCGCTGCTGCCGCGGCTGCTCGAGCCCGAGCCGGGGAAGGCGATCATCGACGGCGTCGACGTGCGCTCCCTGCCGCTCGACGAGCTGCGCCGCCACGTCGCGCTGGTGCCCCAGGGAGCGTTCTTGTTCTCGGCGACGCTCGGCGAGAACATCGCGCTGGCGCGCCCCGAGGCGACGGCCGAGGAGATCCACGCGGCGGCACTGGCGGCGGGGCTGGAGGCGGACCTGGCGCGCTTCCCGGCCGGCCTCGACACGGTGGTAGGCGAGCGCGGCGTCACGCTCTCCGGCGGCCAACGGCAACGCGTCGCGATCGCCCGCGCGCTGCTTGCCCGGCCCCGCCTGCTGCTGCTCGACGACTGCCTGTCCGCGGTCGACACGCAGACCGAGCGGGTGATTCTCTCCTCGCTGCCTTCGTGCACGCTGGTGTTCGCGACGCACCGCCTGGCTGCGGCGGAAATGTGCGACCGCGTCCTCGTGCTCGAACGCGGCCGGATCGTCGAGGCGGGCACGCCGGCCGAGCTCGCCGCCCGCGGCGGCCAGTACTCTCGCCTGCTCGCCCTGCAGAAGCTGGAGCAGAGCGTGCCGGCGCCCGAGCCGCTCGCCGCCCGCGGTTGACCGCTATCATGGCGGCGTGATCGTCCGCCCGGTCCTGGTGCGACCGCGCTACGACGGCAACGTCGGCGCGGTGGTGCGTGTAGCCGCCAACTTCGGCGTTTCCGAGGTCGTCCTGGTCGCTCCGGAGTGCGACGTCGAGGGGCGCGAGTTTCGCCGCATGACGATGGGCGCGGAGGCGCGCGTCGCCGTGCGGACCGTCGACTCCCTCGCCGAGGCGGTGGCCGACGCCGAGGCCGTCGTCGCGACGACTTCAGGGCGCTACCGAGACGCACGTCATCTCCTGACGCCCGACGAGGTTGGTGAGCGGCTGCGCACGTCGGCAGCGGGCCTGGTGGCGCTCGTGTTCGGCGGCGAGCGCGGCGGCCTCCGCCAGGAGGAGCTGCGGCGCAGTCACATGCTGATGACGATTCCCGCGAACCCGGACTTCCCCACCCTGAATCTCGTTCAGGCAGTGGCGATAACGCTCGCGGCGCTGCTGCGAGAAGAGCACGCCCCGCCGCGGTCGTCGGATCCGCTCGACGCACCCGCCGCCGACGTCGAGTTCGACGCGGCCATCCTCCATCTCGAGCGCGCGCTGCTCGAGACACGCTTCCTCGAGAGGACCAACCCGGCGCGGGTGACCTCGCAGATCCGCAACCTGCTCGGCCGCGCCGTCCCCACCCGCCGCGAGGTCGCGATCGTGCGCGGCCTCGCCGCCCATCTCGAGTGGCTGTGGACGAGAACGCCGCCCGAGAGCCGCTGACGGTTCCTGCTGCGAGGCACTGCAGTCGGCGCCCGCTGCCCAATGACCAGATCGGCGGAACGAACGTGGCCGCGAACGGCGCCGGCCTGCGACGTCAGCCCTGGACCTCGAGCGTCGACCTCTGACGTTCATCGCCGAGCAGGTCCGCGCGGGCGTCCCGGCCGGTGACGCGGCGGAAGCGGGCGCCGAGCCCCTCGACGACGCCGCTGCTCTCGTCGAGCTCGATGCGCTCGATGCGGTGGGCGGGGAAGAACACCGTGACGGCGCCGAGCAGGGCCGGCACGAGGCTGGCCGCCTGCCTGACCCAGTCCTCGTAGGCATCGAGCGCCACGCCGCGCAGCGTCGCGCCCGCCGGCGTCAAGGCGAGCAGCACGCCCCAGTACTTCTCCCGCGGGGAGCCGAGGTACGCGGTGACGAGTTCGCCTGGGTTCATGAGTGCTCCTTCGCTTCCTCCCACAGCTCGATGAGGACACCGCCTGTCGACTTGGGGTGAATGAAGCAGACGCGCGCCCCGTGTGCGCCGGCCTGAGGCTCGGCGGAGAGCAGCGAATACCCCTGCGCCCGCAGCCTCGCCATCGTGGCGTCGATGTCGTCGACCCGGAAGCAGAGGTGGTGCAGCCCCTCGCCGCGCTTGTCGAGGAACCCGGCGATCGGCGAATCGGGCGCGGTCGCCTCGAGCAGCTCGAGGCGCGTGCCCGCGACCGGGAGGAACGCGACCCGCACCTTCTGGTCGGCCACCGTCTCCTCTCCTGACAGCTCGAGGCCGAGTGCTTCGTACACCTTGCCCCGCTCGGCGAGGGAGCGCACGGCGATGCCGATGTGGTTGAGGACGCTCTTCACGTCCCCCGCCCCGGCGTCACCCCGCCACAGCCGGCCGGCCGCCGTGTACGGGTCGAGCTCGCCGGCCGCCACCGCCGCGACGGCATGGGTGAAAGCCCCGCTCTCCAAGGACCGCGCCGACCGCCACGCTAGCTCCGCCAGCGCCCGCTCGACCCGCCGGACCGCGCGCTGGCGGCGCAGCTCGGCCCGGTGCCCACCGCCGAGGTAGCGCCGGTGCGACAGGATGGCCTCGGCGAGCGCCGCGACGCCCTCTCCGGTGCTGGCCGCGGTCCGTAGCACCGGCGGCGTCCACTCGGCCGGTGGCTTGAGCGCGACCATGCCGGCGAGCAGGTCGGCCTGCTCGTCGGCGCCGGGCCGGTCCGCCTTGTTGACCACGAAGACGTCGCCAATCTCGAACAGTCCGGCCTTGCTCGCCTGCACCTCGTCGCCGGCGCCGGCGGTGGTCACGACGATCACGGTGTCGGCCTCGCCGGCGATGTCCACCTCGTCCTGGCCGACGCCGACGGTCTCGATGATGATCCAGTCGAAGCCGGCGGCGGCCAGCACGTCGGCGGCGTCGGAGGTCGCCCCGGCGAGGCCGCCGAGCGCGCCGCGGCTCGCCATCGACCGCACGAACGCGCCGCGAGCCGTGAGATCGGGCATGCGCACGCGGTCGCCGAGCAGCGCGCCGCCGGTGAACGGGCTGGACGGGTCGACGGCGAGCACGGCCAGGCGGCCGCCCTGGCGCAGCAGCTCGATCCCCAGCGCCTGCACCAGCGTGCTCTTGCCGACTCCCGGCGGCCCGGTGACCCCCAAGGTCGACGCGGCGGTGCCGCGCCCCTTGAGGCCCGCGAGCAAGGCCCGCGCCGGGGCGCCACCCTTCTCGACGATGGAGAGCGCTTTGGCGATGGCGCGGGTGTCCCCGGCGATCACCGCGGGGGTCGCGTCCGCGCCAGTCACCCCAGAAGCTCGCGGGCGATCACCAGCCGCTGGATCTCGCTGGTGCCCTCGCCGATCGTGCACAGTTTGGAGTCGCGCCAGAACTTCTCGACCGGGTAGTCCTTGATGTAGCCGTACCCGCCGTGAATCTGCACCGCCTCCTCGCTCACCCGCACCGACGCCTCCGAGGCGAAGACCTTGGCCTGCGCCGACATCACGGTGGTCTTCTCTCCCGCGTCCTTGGCGTCGGCGGCGCGCTCGGTGAGCAGCCGCGCGGCATCGACCAGCGTCGCCATGTCGGCAAGCTTGAAGCGTATCCCCTGGAAATCGCCGATCGGTCGGCCGAACTGGCGCCGTAGCCTGGCATAGGCGAGCGCGGCGTCGAAGGCGCCACGGGCGATGCCGACGGACATCGCCGCAATCGAGATGCGGCCGCCGTCGAGAACCTCCATCGCCTGGATGAACCCCTCGCCCTCCTTGCCGAGGAGCGCGTCCGCGCCGAGCCGGCACTCCTCGAGGATCAGCGAGGCCGTGTCCGAGACGCGCATGCCGACCTTGTCCTCGTGCTTGCCGGCCGTCACACCGGGAGCGTCGAGCGGGACGATGAACGCCGAGATGCCCCGATGGTCGGCGCCCGGCGAGGTGCGCGCCATGACTACGGCGACGCCGCCGACCGAGGCGTGGGTGATGAAGTTCTTGCTGCCGCCGAGGACCCAGGCGTCGCCGTCGCGGCGCGCGACCGTGCGCGTGGCGCCAGCATCCGACCCGGCCTCGGGCTCGGTCAGGCCCCACGCCCCGAGCATCCTGCCCGACGCCAGCTCGGGAAGCCAGCGGCGTCTTTGCACCTCGCTGCCGAACATGTAGATGTGATTTGTGCACAATGAGTTGTGAGCAGCCACCGAGAGCGCGACCCCACCCTCCACCGCGCCCAGTTCCTCGAGCACGGCGATGTAGTGGCGGTACGAGAGCCCGGCGCCGCCGTAGTCCTCAGGGACGAGTATGCCGAGCAGTCCCAGCTCGCCGAGGCTCGCGAACACCTCGCGCGGGAAGTAGGCGCGCGCGTCCCAGTCGCGCGCGTGAGGGGCGATCTCGGCCCGCGCGAAGTCGCGCACCATCGCGCGGATGTCGGTCAGGGTCTCCGGGGCTGCACTCGTCATCGTTGGCCTCCTGCGCCGTTCCAGCGAGCAATCTCGATACCAGTGTAGTAGCTGGCGAGCACCTGCCGGTAGCTGGCCCCTGCCAGCGCCTTGCCGAAGGCACCGTTCTGGCACATCCCGACGCCGTGGCCCCAACCCCGGCCGAGGAAGCGCAGCATCTCTCCCTGCGGCGTGGTCCGCCGCTGCACGACGAACAACGTGTCGGGCAGCTCGAGAGCGCGCCGGAACGCGTACGCCGGCATCTCGCGCACGGTGCCGCCGCCTCGCAGCGCCACGGCCAGCGCCCGGCCCGAGACGCCGCGCCGGGTGACGACCACCTCGTTCAACGTCGGAAACGCGAGCCGCCTCGCGATCTCGTCCCGTTCCAGCTCGCGCGACCACCAGCTCCACGCCGACGCGCCGTCGGCTTCGGCCTTCGGCTCGACCTCGACGAGGGGGCAGACGTCGCCGGCGCACCAAACGGTGGCCGGCGATCCCACCGGCGCCGCCGCCGCTCCACTCCGCCACGCCTCGCCGCGGCGCTCGCACGCCTGCACCACTCCGGTCAGCTCCTGGACGGTCTCGCCCTTCTCGTTGACCAGGCGGGCGCCCGCCGGCCCGGGGACGAGGTAGCCGGCAGCGGTGCGGATGGCGCCGGAGAGCTGGCCGAGGCGCACGGCCAGAGCGAGCTCCCAGCGCGCGCCGCTGGTGCTCGCCGAGCGCTCCGTGAGCGGCAGCCGGAATGTGCTCAGGGCGGCGAGCAGCCGCTGCTCGTACCCGGCCGGAGCGACTCCGTGGGCGAGCGGTGTCAGGTCGGGCAGGCCGAACGCCGCGACCAGGCCCGCCGTGCCGGCGCCGGCCGGGTGGCCGCCGAGCCGCGTGGCGAGCGCCGCCGCGCCGTCGCGGACGCCAAGAGCCGCCGCGAGGGCGTCGCCGACGCGCGCCAGCCGTTCCATCGACAGGAACCAGCCGGAGCGAGCGCCGATCCCGCCGACCACGACCACCCCCTCGTTCCGGCACGGCACGCCCTTGAGGTACGCGGCCGCGCGCTCGGGGAAGACCGCGGCCGCGTCCTCGGTGTGGCCGCCGCAGGTCGAGTGGTACATCGCGTCGATCGGCTTGCCCGCGAAGACCGCGATCTCCCCGGCGGTCTCCGCCACGGCCCGATCGGTGAGCGGCTGTTCGAGGTCGACGCCGCCGTAGACCTGGCATAGCTGGCTGTCGCAGATGTCGTATCCGGCGTCAGCGTACTCGCCGAGGTGCGCCACGGCGTAGGTCCGGGCGGCCACCGCCTGCGCCTTGAGCGCCTCGAGCGCCGGGAAAGCCCGCGGACCCATCTCCGCAGGCACCACTCCGCGCAGGTACTCCTCGAGGCTGATGACGTTGATCACCGCCACACCGGCGCCGCCGGCGCGCAAAACCAGTTCGCCGCGCACGCCCTTGCCGCCAACGCGCACCGGGATCGGGTCGAGCGGCACGAGACGGATGACGTCGCACACCACCTCGTCGGCGCCCTCGCCGCGCAGGAACACCCGCCGGTCGCCGCCTGTGCCTGCCGGGCGGGCGTCGGAAAACCCCAGCGCCAGCAGGCGTGCCTGGAGCTGCTCGCCGGTCTCGCCGGCGGCGCCCGTCGCCACCACGCGGACGAGGCCGTCCACTGAGCTGCGCGCCTCGGCGGTCAGGCCGGCTGCCTGTAGACGGACGGTGACGCCGCGGGCGTTCTCCGCGTCGCCGAACGCACCGACCTGGAACACGGCGGCGCCCGGGGTCAGCCTCGCGGCGAGCGGCCCCCGCACCACGGCCGCGCGATCGCCGCACACCGCGGCATACCGGCGGCCCGGCTCCGACAGGGTCGGCGCCGCGTCGGCATCGAGGAGAACGCGAATGACCGGCGGCCTGACGTCGTCTCGCCGCGGCAGCTCGAGCGCAACCGGCGCCGCCGCCGGCGCCGCGGTCGGCGTCGGGCGCGCCGCCGGCGCGACCGCGGGTGCGGGCGCCATCGGCGGCGCCACCGCCGTGCGGCATCCCAGGGCAAGGACGATCAGGAGGCCGGCCGAGGCGGTTGACGACCGGCGCGCCATCACGTCTTCCGCCACTCCTCGAGCTTGCGGAAGCGCCGGTAGTCGCCGCCGTACTCGCCCTGGCGCATGTCGATCGGGGCCTCGCACATCTCCGCCAGGCGCGACCGCACGGGCGCGCCGACGCGGTCGGCGAGGCTCTCCTCTCCCGCCCGCTTCGGATGGTCAGAGTAGTTCGTGGTGACCAGCGTGAGCTTGAGCTGCATGTAGCGGCTGTTGACCACCAGGTAGAGAAGATCCATCACCCACGGCGTGAGCTTGCCGGCACCCATCTCGTCGAGGACGACGATATCCGCCTCGATCACCGGGGACATGATCTCCTCGCGCGTGCGCGAGCCGCCGTCAAATGCCATCTGCAGCGACTGGACCAGCTCGAGGAAGTTGACGTAGAGCCCCCGAGCGCCGTGCTTGACGACGAGCTCGCGCATGGCGGCCACCGCGAGGTGGGTCTTGCCGATGCCGACCGGCCCCATGAACAGCAGCCCGCGCCGGACGTCCGGGTAGGCCGAGACGAAGGCGCAGGTCTTGCGCAGCGCCTCGCTGAGCGTCGGGTTTCCCGGCTCCCACAGCTCGAAGCCGTCGAGGGTACATGCCGAGTAGCGGGGCGGGATGCGGCACGCCGCCAGCAGCGTGCTCTCCTGGACGGCGGACCGGCAGCGGCAGCGAACCGCGAGCTCGCGGCCCTGCCGCGCCTCGATCACCCAGCCGGTGCCCCGGCAGAAAGGACAACTGTCGTCACGCTCGGACGCCACGGCGTGATTGTAGTCCGGCGCGTGCCCGACAGAAACACCAGAGGCGTGGTCAGGGGCCAGCCGCCAGCCCTCCGGGAACCCCGACTGGCGGAAGCCGTTGTTTGCCGTGAAATGGAGGGGTCCCGCGCCCGATGACGATACGCGCAGCGATGACCGGCAGCGCAGCGCGCCGACGGACCACTTTTCGGGGGATCGACCTGCTGCCGGTCGTCAACTCGCTGCTGCTCATCCCACCGAAGTAGCACCGCCCCGGGCAGGGTAGACTCCGCCGGTGGACCGCGACATCGCGCACCGGCTGCTCGAGTGGTTCGACGCCGCGCACCGGGACCTCCCCTGGCGCGGGCCGTTCCCCCGCGATCCCTACACCGTCCTGGTCTCCGAGGTAATGCTGCAGCAGACGCAGGTGGACCGGGTGATCGACGGCTACAGCGGCTTCCTGCTCCGCTTCCCGACGCTGGCCGCGCTCGCTGCCGCCAGCGCCGACGAGGTCGTCGAGGCATTCTCCGGAATGGGCTACTACGGGCGAGCCCGAAGGCTCCACAGTGCCGCGCGCGCAATCGTCGCGCGCGGCCGGTGGCCGGCTTCGGCCGTGGACCTCGCCGCCCTGCCGGGCCTCGGCGCCTACACCAGCGCCGCCGTCGCGGCGTTCGCGTTCGCCGGCAACGACCCGCCGGTCGACGGCAACGTGGCCCGCCTCGCCGCCAGGGTGGGGGCGCTCCGCCTGCCGCTCGGCGGCGCCACACTGGCCAGCCAGGCCGCAGCGTTCGCTCGCGCGCTGCACGCCCAGGCACCGGTTCCCGGGACCTACGAGGCTCTGATGGAGCTGGGCGCCACCGTGTGCACACCGCGCGCTCCACGCTGCCCGGCCTGCCCGCTCCGCGCCATCTGCGCGGGCGTCTCCGAACCCGAACGGTTCCCGCTGCCGCGTCCGACCAGGAGCCCACGGGACGAGACGTGGGTGGCACTCTGGCTGGTTGCGCCCGATGGCCGGGTGCTGCTGCGGCGCATCGCAGACGGCCCGCTGTTGTCCGGCCTCTGGCTGCCGCCGCTGACTGTCCTCGTCGCCGGCGCCGAGCCCGGCGCGGCGGCGCTGACGCTCGCGCGCTCGCTCGGCCACCGCGGGCGCCTCGAGGCCGCCGAAGCCATCCGTCACTCGATCACCCACCGCCGCATCCGCGTGTGGCCGTTCCTCGGCGCGTGGCGCCGCCTCGCCGTCGCCGAAGCGCGCGCCGACCTCGTCTTTCGCGACCCGGCGTCTCCGGGCGTGCCGACCTCGAGCCTGCTCGCCAAGCTGCGGGCCGCGTGTTCCGGCCCTGGCCAGGCCCGCCGCGGCGGCGCATGGGACGAGCGCGCCGACCGCTGAACGGAGGTACTCATGCCGTTTCCCACGACCCCAGCGCTCACCGTCGACGCCGTGATCACGGACCCGGCGAACGGCGTTGTCCTGATCCGCCGCGGGCGCCCGCCGTTCGCGGGCGCCTGGGCGCTGCCGGGGGGTTTCGTCGAGCCTGGCGAAGCGTGCGACGCCGCTTGCCGGCGCGAGATCGCCGAGGAGACCGGGCTGGTCGTGGCCACCGTGAGCCTGCTCGGCGTCTACTCGAGGCCGGACCGCGACCCGCGCGGGCACACCGTCTCGGCTGTCTACCTGTGCCGTGTGCTGTCCGGGACGCTCCGAGGTGGCGATGATGCGGCGGAGGCCAGGTGGTTCGGAGACCTCGGCGGCGTGGCCCTTGCATTCGACCACGCCGAGATCCTCGCCAGCGCCGGCTTCCTCCCCCACCCGCCCGGGCAGTAGGCGGTAAGCAGAAGGCGGTAAGCAGAAGGCAGTAGGCAGAAGGCAGTAGGCGGTAGGCAGAAGGCGGTAAGCAGAAGGCAGTAGGCGGTAGGCAGAAGGCGGTAAGCAGAAGGCAGTAGGCAGAAGGCAGTAGGCAGAAGGCAGTAGGCGGTAGGCGGAAGTGGGCGGAGACTGCGGGCCCGCGGAAGGGGTTGATGTGCGTCGCGGAGTGCCTCTCCTTCCTACTGCCTATCGCCTACTGCCTACCGACTGCCGTTCAGCGCTCGACTTCGATCTCCGGAGGGGACTCGGGCTCGGCCTCAGCGTATACCAGTGCCGTCTGGTCGACCGGCAGCAGCACGCTGTGCACCTTGCCCTGGCTGGGGAGCTGGATCTCGTAGCACCCTTCTGGCCGGACGGCGACGAGCAGCCCCTGGGTCCCCGACAGGCTCAGGAGCTGGTTGTAAACGAGGACCTTCGCAGGGACGTCCATCACACCACCTCCCCTTTCGCTACCCTTCGCCCCGCACGGCGGCGACACCGTAGTCCTTGAGCTTACGCTGCAGCGTCCGCAGGCCGATGCCGAGCAGGTTGGCAGCCTTGGCCCGGTGGCCCTGGGTGTAGGCCAGGGCGCCGAGAATCGCCTCCTTCTCAATGTCGGCCATCGGCCTGGGGGCGTACGCCGCCGGCTCGCGGCCCGATTGCGGCACCGGCACCGCGGCCGCCGCTTCGTCGCGCCCGGCCGTCAGGCCGTGGCGGTACTCCGGCGGCAGGTCGGCCGGCGTCAGCTCATCACCCTGGCCGAACAGCACCATGTTCTCGACGACGTTGCGCAGCTCGCGCACGTTGCCTGGCCACGGGTGCGCGCGCAGGACGTCGAGCAGCACCGGCGACAGGCGTTTGACGTGCCGCGTGAGCTGGCGGTTGAATTGCACGACGAAGTGGTCGACGAGCGGCAAGATGTCCTCCGGCCGTTGCCGGAGCGCCGGGAGCGCGATCGTCACCACCTTCAGCCGGTAGTACAGGTCCTGCCTGAAGCGGCCGCTGGCGACCTCCGCGTCGAGGTCGCGATTGGTCGCCGCCACCAAGCGGAAGTCGACCGTGATCTCCTCGTTGCCGCCGACTCGGGTGATCCGCCGCTCCTCGAGCACGCGCAGCAGCTTCACCTGGAGGTCGGCGGAAAGCTCGGAGATCTCGTCGAGGAACAGCGTGCCGCCGTGCGCCATCTCGATCTTGCCGGTGCGGCGCTGGTGGGCGCCGGTGAACGCCCCCTTCTCGTGGCCGAACAGCTCGGCCTCGAGTATCTCGCCCGGAATCGCTCCGCAATTGAGTGCCACGAAGCTGCGCGCCGCGCGCGGCGAGTGCTGGTGAATCGCGTTGGCGATCAGCTCCTTGCCGGTGCCGGACTCACCCATGATCAGGACCGTCGTCGGCGCCGGGGCAGCGACGCGGACGCGATCGAGCACCGCGCCCATCGCGGGCGAGCGGCCGATGATGTTCTCGAAGCCAAAGAACTTCTCGATGCGGTCCTCGAGCTCCTTCGTCTTCTCCTGGAGGTGACGCCGCTCGAGCTCCTTCTGCACCCGCTTGCGCAGCTCCTCGAGGTGGACCGGCTTGGTCAGGTAGTCGTCGGCGCCCAGCTTGAGCGCCCGGACGGCGCCGTCCACGTCGCCAAACGCGGTGACCATCAGAATTGGCATCTCAGCGCGCATCTCGCGGGCGCGGGCGAGCAGCGCGTAGCCGTCGATCCCCGGCATGCGCACGTCGGTGATCAGCACGTCGACCGACTCGCCGCCCTGCAGCAGGGCAATCGCCTGGGCGCCGCCCTTGAGCTCCACCACCTCGTAGCCGACGCGCCGCAGGCCCAGCGCCATCGCGGCGCGCGAGCCGTCGTCGTCGTCGACCAGCACGATGCGTGCGTCCTTCACTCCATCACCCCCTTCTCGGCGAGCAGGGCCTCGAGTCCCGTCTCGTCCAGGACCGTGACTCCGAGATCCCGGGCGCGCGCCAGCTTCGCGCCGGCATCCCGCCCGGCCACCACGTAGGTCGTCCGCTTCGAAACCGACTCTGCGATCCGCGCCCCGGCCGACTCGAGCAGCGCGGCCACCTGCTCGCGCGACCGCGACAGCGTGCCGGTGAGCACGAAGGTGACGCCCTGCAACGGCGCCGCTACGTGTGCCGCCAACTCCTCGTGCGGATCGACGCCGCGCTCGCGGAGGCGGCGAACCAGACCGCTGCTGTCGGCATCAGCGAAGAATGCGACGACGCTCGCCGCTATCGTCGGTCCGATCCCGGGCACGACCTGCAGCTCTTCCTCGCCCGCGCGCGCGAGCGCCTCGAGCGATCCGAACCGCTGGGCCAGCAGCTTGGCGGCACGCTCGCCGACGTGGCGGATGCCGATCGCCGCGAGCAGGCGCCAGAGCGGGCGGCCGCGCGCGAGGTCGAGCTGCTCCGCGAGCTTGGCGGCCGACCGCTCGCCCCATTGCGGCAATGCCGCCAGGCGGTCGCGGTCGATGTCCCACAGCGATGCCGGATCGCTCACCAGCGTCTCGCGGAGCAACTGGTCGATCGAGCTCTTGCCCAGCCCCTCGATGTCCATGCCGGCGCGCGACACGAAGTGCCGCAGCCGCTGCCGCAGCACCGCTGGACAGGAGCGGTTGGGGCAACGGATCACCACCTCGCCCGGCTCACGGACCGCCGGCGTGAGACACGCCGGACAGGCAGCGGCCATGTTGAACGGCAGCGCGCCCGCCGGCCGCAGGGAGGTGTCCACAGCCACGACCTTGGGGATCACGTCGCCGCCCTTGGCGATCCAGACCGTGTCGCCGATCCGGACGTCGAGGCGGGCGACCTCGTCGGCATTGTGCAGGGTTGCCCGTGACACCGTGCTCCCGGCCAGCAGCACCGGCTCGAGCTTAGCCACGGGCGTCAGCGCGCCGGTGCGGCCGACCTGGACGACGATGTCGCGTACGGTGGTCCGCACGCCCTCCGGCGGGTACTTGTACGCCACCGCCCAGCGCGGGAATTTCGAGGTGGCGCCGAGCGCCGCCTGCTCGTCGAGGCGGTCGACCTTGATCACCACGCCGTCGATCTCGAACGGCAACGACGAGCGCCGCGCGCCCCACTCGGCGATGAAGGCGTGGACGTCGGCGAGGTCGGTGCAGCGGCGCCAGCCGGGGTTGACGGCGAGCCCCCAGGCAGCGAGCCGCTCGAGCGCCTGCGAGTGGCGCTCGATCCCGAGACGCTCGGCGCGCGGGATCTGGTAGGCGAAGAAGCTCAACCGCCGGGCCGCGGTCTGGCGGGGGTCGAGGAGCCGGATCGCTCCGGCGGTGGCGTTGCGCGGGTTGGCGAAGGGCTCCTCGCCCTCCTCGCGGCGGCCCCGGTTGAGCGCCGCGAACACCGCCCGCGGCATATACACCTCGCCGCGCACTTCGACCGCCGCTATCGGCGCGGGCAGGGTCAGCGGCAGCGCCCGAATCGTGCGCGCGTTGCCGGTGACGTCGTCGCCGACCTCGCCGTTGCCGCGCGTCACCGCGCGTTCGAAGACGCCACCGGCGTAGCTGAGGCTGAGCGAGATGCCGTCGATCTTCAGCTCCGCGACCAGCCCGTCTGGAGGCCGGCCGAGCCCGCGCTCCGCCCGTGCGTACCACTCGCCGAGATCATCCTCGTTGTAGGAGTTGTCGAGCGAGAGCATCGGGACGGCATGCTTGATCTGGACGAGGGTGTCGACCGGCTCGCCGCCGACGCGCTGCGTCGGCGAGTCCAGTGACACGAGCTCGGGGTGCCGCTGCTCCAGCTCGCGCAGCTCGGCCATCAGCCGGTCGAACTCGAGGTCGCTGATCTCGGGCCGGGCGGCCACGTAGTAAAGGTGCTCGTGGCGGCGGATCTCGGCGCGCAGCCGGACGACGCGTTCACTGATACCAGGTCTCACGACGGGCTCCCCGCCGGGGCACGCCCTCCCGGGGGACGGCCGCGCCGGCCGCCGCGGCGCCGTCGCCGCCGCCTGCCGGCCTCGCCGGGCTCGGGCGGCCGCTCGTCGACTGGGTCGAGCCCGGACTGCAGGCGGGCGACCGCCTTCTCCCACGTCTCGAGGGCCTCGGCGTGGCGGCCGGTCAGCGAGGTGAGCAGCCTGGCGAGATCCATCGCCACCGCGAAACCCTCCTGGCGCACCGTCCGCACCACCAGGCGGCTGCGCGGCGGTGCGAACAGCCGCGCGAGGCAGAAGAAGGCGCTGCGCAGCAGGTGCGACCGGAAGTTGGACAGCGCGAGACGGAGCGTTGCGTCGTCGAGGTACTCCCTGACCGCGGCCTCGAGCTCCGGCGAGGCCAGCGCCGACGGTGTCCCCGGACGGACGGCCCGGATGTAGCCGGGAACCAGCAGAACCGCGAGGAGCGTTTCCTCGCGCATCGCTTTTCCGGCCGCGATCGTCCGGTCCACCTTGTCGAGCAGCCCCCAGATCAGCTCGTCGCCGGCCGGAGGCAGCGCCGCGGCGGGCAGGATCGCGCGCAGCAGCCCGGCGTCCCGCAGGCCCCGGAAGATCTGCTGCGAGTGGCCGCCGTTGAGGCTCTCGAGCAGCTCGTACGCGATCCGGGCGGGCGCCGCCCGGTGGATGTCGCCCTTGAGTACGGCGATCGCTTCGACCGCCTCGTCGTCGAGCCGGAACGACAGGCGCGCCGCGTACTCGACGGCGCGCATCATGCGCACAGGGTCCTCGGAGAAGCGCCGGCGCGCCGGCCCAATCGAACGGATCACCCCGGCCCGCAGATCGGCGAGGCCGCCGACGTGATCAATCACCTGGAAGTCGGCGATGTTGTAGAACATGCCATTGACCGTGAAGTCGCGCCGCCAGGCGTCCTCTTCCGGGGTGCCGTACTCCTCGGCCTCGGCGATCGGGGCGAGCACGTCGGTGGTCTCGCCTTCCTCCATGTCGGGCGGCTCCGGCGAGCGGCGAAACGTCGCCACCTCGACGACGTCGGTTCCGAAGGCGATGCGGGCGAGCCGGAAGCGGCGGCCGATCAGGCGCGCGTTGCGGAACAGTTGCCGCACCTGCTGCGGGCGGGCGTTGGTGCCGACGTCGAAGTCCTTCGGCCGGCGGCCGAGCAGCAGGTCGCGCACCGCGCCGCCAACCAGGTAGGCAAGGAACCCCGACCGGTGCAGCCGGTAAAGGACCTTCAAAGCGCTCTCCGAGATCGAGCTGCGCGAAATCGAGTGCTCGGCGCGTTCGAGTACACGCGGCTCGGGCCGCGGCTGGGCGATCTCACTCACTCCTGTGCCTGCTCCTCGGTGACCGCAACGTCGCTGCTCACGGCCAAGACGATCTTACCAAACTGATGCTTGCGCTCGAGCCGCTCGTAGGCCGCTCGCCCCCGCTCCAGCGGCATCACCGAGTCCACGACCGGCCGCAGCTCCCAACGCGTCACCGCGCTCAACATGGCCTTCCAGTCGGCGGCGCTGCCCATCGTCGAGCCGAGGATCGACAACTGGTTCCAGAAGATCAGCCTGATCTCCTCCGCCGGGTTGGGCCCGGTGGTGGCGCCGCAGGTGACGATACGGCCGCCTTTGCTCGCCGCCTTGAGCGAGGTCAGCCAGGTCGCAGCCCCGGTCGATTCGACCACGACGTCGACGCCCCGCTTGCCGGTGAGCGCGCGCACCTCCTTGCCGACGTCGGCCTTGGAGTAGTCGATCGTCTCGTCGGCCCCGGAATCCCGTGCGCGTCGCAGCTTGTCCTCGCTCCCCGAGGTGGCGATCACCCTGGCGCCGACGCGCTTGGCGATGGCGAGAGCAGCGAGCGCCACGCCGCCGCCGATGCCGTGGATGAGCACGGTCTCGCCGGCTGCGAGGCCGGCGCGGGTGATCAGCATCCGCCAGGCGGTCAGGAAGACCAAGGGGAACGCCGCCGCCTCGGCCCAGCTCAGGTGCGCCGGCTTGCGCCCGAGCGACTCCGCGGGCACCCTTACCAGCTCCGCGAAGGTGCCGGGACGGTGCTCGCCGAGCAGCCCGAAACGAACGCACAGTGACTCTTCGCCGTTGCGGCAGAACTCGCACTGCCCGCACCAGACGCCGGGGTTGAGGACGACCTCGTCGCCCACGGCGAAGTCGCGGACTCCAGCGGCCACCGCGGCGATGATGCCGGCGCCGTCCGCGCCGCCGACGTGGGGCATCTCCAGGGCAACCCCGGGAATGCCGCGCAGGACGAAGAGGTCGAGGCGATTGAGCGCCGCCGCCTTGATCGCGACCACAACCTCGCCAGGACCCGGGGCCGGCGCCGGCCGATCGCCATACTCGAGCCTGTCGGTCTCGCCATGCGCCGTGAAGTAGAGCGCCCGCATTGTCCCCTCCCCTCCGGGCCAGGGCAGCAGAAACAACGACTCCCGCCCCTTGCGAGGCGGGAGTTGCGGCGTTCTTTCTTCTGCCTATCGCCTAGCGCTTCATGCCTGCCTCATCAGTTCACGTTGTTGAACACCACGGGACGCTGCACCCAGTAGTTGTGGCGGGTGCTGGAATCGACCGACTCGAGGACGAGCTGGTGGATCCCGTCGACGTACTTCCGGGTGTCGAGGAAATACTGGAAACCGCTGAACCTGGTCAAGTAATACGGCAGCCACGGGAACTTCGCCTCGACATCGGGGCGGAGCATGTGGAGGTTCGGGCTCGGATCGTTGATCGACCCGTCGAGGATGCCATCGACGTAGATATTGACCCGAGTGATGAAGGTCTCGTCGATCACCCACCCCTTGACCAGCTCGATGCCCTTCATGTCCTGCATGTTGATCGGCACCTCGAGCTCGCCGTACGCCGGCGTGTCGAGGTCGTCGTTGCAGTCGAGGATCACCGGGATCATGTCGATGATCACCGCCGGGCGATTAGGATCCTGCGTACCAACGCGGATCGCCAGGTAGTGGAGCCCGCGGTGGATGCCCGAGTCGAGCAGGTTCTTCGTGTTCACCGCGAAGAAGAACCCGGCGTACTTCGCATCCTCGCCAAACTGCGGGTACTGATAGAGGATGTCGGGCCGCTCCTTGCCGTAGCAGTTGACCTCGGTGAAGAACAGCGTGGGGTCGTAGTAGCAGTCCCGCGAGGTCGATGCCAGGAGGACGCCATCGAGGAGCAGCTCGACGTACTTGACACCCTTGAAGCGCGCGTTGTCGTTCTGGTCGACGACCCACCCGGACACCCAGTCCATGTGGTCCTCGGCGTCCACCGGCGGCGGCGGCGAGATGATCGGCGGTATGCCGCACTTGCGCGAGTAGAAGTGCCCATTGTTCTGCGGCCAGTCGATCCGGCCGAACGGCGCCAGGGTGGCGTAGTTGTTGTCAATCCAGATGTTGCGCGACGCGAAGACACGGCTCTTGCCGACCGTGTCCCAGGCGCGGACCGAGACCCTGTGGGGCCCGTTGGTGTAGTTCGCGGTGTACAGATTCATCTGCCAGCCCGAGTTGAAGGCGCCGGCGACGTCCGGGTACTTGTTCGACACGTCCGGGCGCGGGAGCGGGTAGATGACCTGCCCGATCACGCGATCGTCGAGCATCACCTCGATGTCGGCCCGGATGTGGCCGTCAGGCGCGACCGTCGTGCGGATCGCCTGGTCGTCGATGGCCCAGCCGGTGATCGGGTAGACGCCCCAGACCATGTCCTGCTCGCCGTAGATGAACTCGTCACGCGGGCTGTCGAGGGCGCCAAGTGGCGGCTGGTTGAGTGTCTTGTCGACGGTGACCGTGCGCGTCCCGAGCACCTCCTTCTGGACGTCGGCGCCCTCCAGCTCGGTCTGTGCGTAGGTCACCTCGATGGCCACGGTGTGCGGCCCGTTCGTGTAGTTGGAGGCGAGGAACGACGTGGTGAATCCCGGGTCGTAGGGCCACTGGCCGCCGAAGAAGTGCGGGTACTTGCGCCTGACATCGCCGCGGGGCTGGTTGATGTCGGCCTCATGGATCGGGACGCCATCGACCAGGAGCACGATGTTCGACACACCCCTGGGGTCGAGGACGAAGCCCTTGACCTCGACGATTCCGAAAACCTTCGCGTTGGCCTTTGGGCTCTCCAGGCTGAAGACCTGAGGCGGCAGAGGCTGCGCGCTGGCGCTCCCGGCCAGACACAGGGCCACAGCAGCGGCTGCCACAACCAGGAACACAGTCCCGACCGCTACGCTCCGGTGTGTTCTCGGCATCGCAAGACCTCCCTCATTCCTTTTTTGCACTTGGCATGACTCCACTTCAAACAAGCTACGAGCGGGCCACAAAAAAGTCAAGAGGCAGCGCTCCCCTGCAGCCCTCCGAGGGCCGCTCGCACCGATCGTTTCAGTGCTTCCAGGTTGTACCCCCCCTCGAGCACCGCTACCAGCGGTATCTGTCCGCTCGCCTGACCCAGGATTTCACCGATACGGGCGAACCCCGCGTCGGTGACTCGCATCCCGCCGAGCGGGTCGCTCTCGTGCGCGTCGAAGCCGGCCGAGACCACCCACGCCGCCGGGGTCATCACCGCCCGCAGCTCGGCGACACCGGTGGCGAGCGCCTCGCAGAAGACCTCGTCGCCGGCTCCCGCGGCGAGCGGCAGGTTGCGCGTGAAGAAGCGCCCGCGGCCCTCGCCAATCTCGTCAGCGCCGCCGGACCCGGGGTAGAACGGGTAGCGGTGGAGCGACAGGAAATAGGCATCGGCGCGCGAGAAGAAGTGCTCCTGGGTGCCGTTGCCGTGGTGAACGTCGAAGTCGACGATCGCCACCGGGCCGAACCCGCGGTCGAGCAGCTCCTCGGCGGCGATCGCGGCGTTGTTGAAGAAGCAGAACCCCATGGCTCTGTCGCGCCGCGCATGATGGCCGGGCGGACGGACGGCGGCGAAGACCTTCCGATCCGGGCGGGCAACAGCGTGATCCACGGCGGCGAGCGTCGTCGCGACAGCGGCCACCGCCGCCCGGTAGCTGCCGGGCGAGATCGGGTTGTCGTCGGTGTCGAAGACGCACGGGGCGTGCGCACAGGCCGCTCGCAATCGGACCGCCAGGTCGGGGTTGTGCACCCTGGCGATCGACGCCAGGCACCTTGCCTCATCGACCGCCACCGCAAGCGGCTCGGCCCCGGCGAGCCGAGCGCCGGCCACCGCCGCCGCGAGCCGTCGCACCCGTTCGGGGTGTCCCGGGAACGGCTCGTGCAGCGAGCAGTCGTCGTGCGTCGCGCTCCACAGTCGCTCGGTTGCTCTCACGCCTTGAGGATACTAACCTTTGTCCGTGGGCGCGAAAAGAATGTCCCGTGGCTTCAAGACGGTGCTCAGTCTGCTGCTGGCCGCCGTCCTCTTCGGCTACTTCCTGTGGCGCGCCCCGTTAGGCGAGGTCGGAAACGCGTTGGGCCGACTCGACTGGCGCTTCCTGCTGGCATCGATCGCTCTCTCACTCGCCTCGTATGCACTGCGGTCGCTGCGCTGGGGGATCATCCTGCGGCCGGTCGGCGCGCCGCGCACCCGTGACCTGATGGGCTGCACCGCCGCCGGGTTCGCCGCCAACACGATCCTGCCCGCCCGCGCCGGCGAGCTCGTCCGCCCCCTGCTGCTGTCGTCGCGCTCCGGGCTGCCGGCAGCGGCGACGATGGCGTCGATCCTTACCGAACGGCTCGCCGACCTGGCGACGATCCTCGTTCTCTTCGCCTGCGGGTCGATACTGGCGCGCGAGCGGCTGGCCACCGACGCCTTGGTGCCGCTGCGCGACGCCGCGGCGCTGACCCTGCTCGGGCTGGCGGCGTTCATCGCGGTCATCTTCCTACTGCTGCGCTGGCGCGAGGGCGCCGTCGACCGGATGGTGAGACTCCTCCCGGAACGGTTTCGCGAGCGCGGCCGGCACTTCCTCGACCACGTGCTCGACGGTCTCTCGGTGGTCCACGACCCGCGGCAGCTCGCCCGCCTCCTCCTCTGGGGGTTTGCGGTGTGGCTGGCGGCAGCGGTGCAGGTGGAGATGCTCGCGCGTGCCTTTTCCATCGACCTCGGCCTGCCCGGCTCGTTCATCCTGCTGACCGTCGGCGGCCTCGGTCTGGCGATCCCGACCCCAGGGGGCGTCGGCGGGTTCCACGCCGCCACGCAGTTCGCCCTCGTGCGGCTTTTCGGCGTCGAGGTCGGGACCGCCACGGCATTTGCCCTGATCCACCACGCCGTCTGCTTCTTCCCGATCACCATCTTGGGCCTCGCCTACACGGCGGCCGTCGGCTGGCGGCTCCGCCCGGTCGAGGCGCCGGCCGAGCCGGCGAAGGCCAGCGCAGCGGGGACGTAGAGATGCGCTGCCCATACTGCGGGCACCCGGAGGACCGCGTGGTCGATTCCCGCGAGGCGGCAGAGGGCGGTCAGGTGCGGCGGCGGCGCGAGTGCCTCGCGTGCAACCGGCGCTTCACGACGTACGAGCGCGTCGAGGAGACGCCGGCCCTGGTCATCAAGCGCGACGGCCGGCGCGAGCCGTACGACCGCGGCAAGGTGCTCGGCGGCCTGCTGCGCGCCTGCGAGAAGCGTCCCGTGGCGCTGCGGCAGCTCGAGGAGGCGGCCGACGCCGTCGAGGCCGCGGTCAACCGCAAGGACGAGCGGGAGATTCCCTCGACCGAGATTGGCCAGATCCTCATGGAGAAGCTGCGCGCGCTCGATCAGATCGCCTACGTGCGCTTTGCCAGCGTCTACCGCCGCTTCGAGGACGTCGAGCAGTTCCTGGTCGAGCTGAAGCGGCTGCGCCGCGAGCGTGGAGCGCCACGATGAGCCGGCACATCATCTCGCCATGGGAGCTCGCGCTCCTCCAGCACCACCTCGAGGAGCTTTTTGAGGCGCTTGCCCACCCCTCCGAGCCGCCCTCCGGCGGCTGGACGCCGGCCATCGACCTGATCGACCGCCACGACGGCTTCGTCGCCCGCATCGACCTGCCGGGCGTCCGCCGGGCGGACATCGAGATCGTGCTCTACGAGCGCGAGTTGCGGGTCAGCGGCAACAAGTCCCCAGCCGAGCATCGCGGCGCCAACCAGCGCTGTCACCGGGTCGAGCGCAGCTTCGGCCCGTTCGCGTTGCACGTGCACCTGCCGGCACCCGTCGACACGGCCGCCTGCCGCGCCGTGCTGCTCCACGGCGTGCTGGAGATTGCCCTGCCGCGGCTCGGCCCGGCCCACCGCGGCGCCCACCGTATCGAGGTGACCGAAGAGGAGCCATGAGCGAGCCCACCCCAACTCCGCCCGAGAGCCGCGACGAGAGCCTCAGTATTCCCGACGTCCTGCCGGCGATGGCGCTCAAGGACACCGTGCTGTTCCCCTTCGTGATGGTCCCGCTCTCCGTCGGCCGTGACCGCTCGGTCGCCGCCGTCGATCAGGCCCTCGCCGAGAACCGGCTGATCCTGCTGCTCGCGCAGAAAGACCCCAACCAGGAGAATCCGGCAGCGGCGGATCTCTACGAGGTCGGCACGGTGGCCGGCATCATGCGGATGATCAAGCTCCCCGACAACCGCATCCGCATCCTCGTGCAGGGCCTGGCCCGCGCCCGCGTCGACTACTTCATGCAGGAAGAGCCTTTTCTCCGCGCCCGCATCACCAAGCTCGAGGAGCCCCGGACCGAGGGCGAGAACCTCGAGATCGAGGCGTTCGTGCGCACCGTTCGCGCCAACCTCGAGAAGGTGGTCGAGCTCGGTAAGGCGATCTCGCCGGAGGTGATGCTGATCGCCAGCTCGCTGGAAGACGGGGCCCGACTCGCCGACCTCGCCGCTTCCAACCTCTCGCTGAAGCTCACCGAGGCGCAGCGGGTGCTCGAGACCACGGATCTCAAGGAGCGCCTGCGCCTCGTCAACGAGTCGCTCGAGCATGAGATCGAGCTGCTCGAGGTACAGCGCCAGATCTCCTCGCAAGTGCAGGGCGAGATGGACAAGTCGCATCGTGAATTTCTCCTGCGCCAGCAGCTCAAGGCGATTCAGAAGGAGCTCGGCGACAGCGACGACATCGATCGCGAGATCGAGCGCTACCGCGAGCTGATCGACGCCAAGCAACTGCCGGACGAGGCGCGTGGCGAGGCGGAGAAGCAGCTCAAGCGGCTGCGCGCCACCCACGCCGAGTCGGCCGAGGCGTCGGTGATCCGGACCTACCTCGACTGGCTGACCGGGTTGCCGTGGCAGGTCCAGTCCACCGACAACCTCGACCTCGCCCACGCGCGTGCAGTTCTCGAAGAGGACCACTACGACCTCGAGAAGATCAAGCAGCGCATCATCGAGTTCCTCGCCGTACGCAAGCTGAAGGCCGACAGCAAGGGGCCGATCCTCTGCTTCATCGGCCCGCCGGGGGTCGGCAAGACCTCGCTGGGCCGGTCGATCGCGCGTGCCCTCGGCCGCAAGTTCGTGCGCATCTCGCTCGGCGGCGTGCACGACGAGGCCGAGGTCCGCGGCCATCGCCGCACCTACGTCGGCGCCCTCCCTGGGCGGATCATCCAGGGGATCAACCAGGCCGCCACCTCGAACCCGGTGTTCATGCTCGACGAGATCGACAAGATCGGCGCCGATTACCGCGGTGATCCCTCCGCGGCGCTGCTCGAGGTGCTCGACCCCGAGCAGAACTTCACGTTTCGCGATCACTACCTCGACGTGCCGTACGACCTGTCCCGGGTCATGTTCATCGCCACCGGGAACGTCACGGAGACGATTCACCCCGCGTTCCTCGACCGCATGGAGCTGATCCAGCTCTCCGGCTACACCGAGGAGGAGAAGCTGCGGATCGCCCGCCGTCACCTCATCCCGAAGCAGCTCAGGGAGAACGGCCTGACCTCCGGCAACGTGCGGTTCACCGACTCAGGGCTCAGTTACCTGATCGCCGGGTACACCCGCGAGGCCGGGTTGCGCAACCTCGAGCGCGAGATCGGCTCGGTGTGCCGCAAGGTCGCCGTGCGCGTCGCCGAGGGCGACAGGGCCAGGCGTCACGGTGCTGCCGAAGAGCGTGGAGAAGCTGCTCGGCCCGATGAAGTTCCTGCCCGACGCGGCGCTCAAGGAGGACTGCGTCGGCATCGCCACCGGGCTGGCCTGGACCGCGGTCGGCGGCGACGTGCTGCACGTCGAGGCGCTGGCGCTCCCCGGCAAGGGCGAGCTGCGGCTGACCGGGCACCTTGGCGAGGTGATGAAGGAGTCGGCGCAGGCGGCGCTGTCGTTCCTGCGGGCCAACGCGAAGCGCCTCGGCATCGACCCTGCGTTCTTCGACGACCACTCGCTGCACCTCCACGTCCCGGCCGGCGCGACTCCCAAGGACGGCCCATCGGCCGGTGTGACGATGCTGTGTGCTCTCGCCTCGGCGGTCAGTGGCGTGGCAGTGCGGCGCGACCTGGCGATGACCGGGGAGATCACCTTGCGAGGCGAGGTGCTGCCGGTCGGCGGCATCAAGGAGAAGGTGCTGGCGGCGCTGCGGAACGGCATCCTGGAGGTCTGCTTGCCGCGCGAGAACGAGCGCGACCTCGTCGAGCTGCCGCCCGGTCCGCGCCGCCTCCTGCACGCCCACCTGATCTCCGATGCCTTCCAGGTGCTCGACCTCGCACTCCGCCGCGAGCCGGTGACGCGCGACGCGGCGGTGTCGTGAGGCAGTCGCTCCTCAAGGTCCGCGACCGCCTGCGACACGTGTTCGGCGCCGATGAGCCGCCGTCACGCGTGGCGGCGGCGTGGGCGGTCGGGATCGGCCTCGGCCTGTCGCCGTTTATCGGGCTCCACACCGTGCTCGGCCTGCTGCTCGCCCTGGTGTTCCGCCTCAACAAGATCGACGTGCTGCTCGGCACCATGATCAGCAACCCGTGGGTGCTGACGGCCTACTTCCCGGTCAGCGTCGCCCTCGGCAAGTGGCTCCTGGGCATCAAGGTGCCGAAGATCGAGGTCCCCGAGCTGCGGCAGTTGCTCTCTGCGACGGCGTGGGGCGAGCAGCGCGCCTGGCTCGAGCCGCTCCTGCTGGCGTGGAGCGTGGGCGCCGCCCTGCTCGCCATCATCGGCGGTGTCACCACTTACTTCCTCGTCCGTGCCGCGGTTGTCCGTCACCGGCGTCGCCTGGTGGCCAGCCGTGGGGGCGCTGCGTCCCCGCCCCCCCGGTGACTCGGTCGGGGCAAACCACGCGCGCGGACGAGCGCCGCGAGCGCCGGGGCGCGCCGCTCACCCTCCCGCGGGGGAACAACACCCCAGCACCGTCCGGAAGTACCCGATGGTGCGGGCAAGACCGGCCTCGAGCGGCACGCGCGGTTGCCAACCGAGGCGGGTGCGCGCCAGCGTAATGTCTGGCTGTCGCACCTTGGGGTCGTCCACCGGCAACGGCCGGAACTCGATCGGCAGCGCTGGGTCGACCAGGTCCCGGATCCGCTCCGCGAACTCGAGGATGGTCATCTCGGCGGGGTTGCCGATGTTGACCGGGTCGGAGATCTCCGAGAACAGCACCCGCATGACCCCCTCGATGAGGTCGTCGACGTAGCAGAACGAGCGGGTCTGCGTTCCGTCGCCGAAGACGGTGAGCGGCTCGCCGGCCAGCGCCTGGCAGATGAACGCCGGCACGACGCGGCCGTCGCGGGCCCGCATGCGCGGCCCGTAGGTGTTGAAGATGCGAACGATGCGCGTCTGCACCCCGTGGAAGCGGTGGTACGCCATCGTCATCGCCTCGGCAAACCGCTTGGCCTCGTCGTAGACGCCGCGCGGGCCGACCGGGTTGACGTTGCCCCAGTAGGTCTCGGGCTGCGGGTGGATCAGCGGGTCGCCGTACGTCTCGGAGGTGGACGCCAGCAGGAAGCGCGCGCCCTTCGCCTTGGCCAGGCCCAACGCCTTGTGGGTGCCGAGCGAGCCGACCTTGAGCGTCTGGATCGGCAGCTCGAGGTAGTCGATCGGCGACGCCGGCGAGGCGAAATGGAGCACGAGCTGCACCTCGCCGTCGACGCTCAGGAAGTTGGTCACGTCGTACTTCACGAACACGAAGCCGTCGCGGCCGAAGAGGTGCTCCACGTTGCCGAGGCTGCCGGTGAGGAGGTTGTCGATGCAGACCACCTCGATCCCCTCATCCAGGAGCTTTTCGCACAGGTGCGAACCCAGGAACCCCGCCCCGCCCGTCACCACCGCCCGCGCCTTCGCCATCCGACCACCTCCGCGACGCATTATCCTTCAACTCCACCGCGCCCAATCGGCGGGCGCACGCCGCTCGGCCAGCTCCGACCGGAGGAACGCGGGCGGTTGGACCCGGCTCGAGGCAGAAATGCGGTGCTGCCTAGTTGGTGTTCTCGTAGTGACCGCCGCATCGTGGCGGCTGGCGGAACGGATCGGGTGCGGGAGGCCGAAGTGAGCACGAACGGCGGTGGCAGACTAGCTGCGATGGCGCTGGCCGCCATCGCCTTGTGCTGCTTCGGCTGCGTCTCTGCAGCCGAGCGAATGCAGCGGTGGGTGGGTCACCCGGTCGCCGAGCTGGTCGCCAGCCGCGGCCCAGCCGACCGCATCGTCCAGTACCCGTACGGCGGCCGGCTCTACATCTGGGAGGAGGAGACACTGTCTCCTGGCTCTGCCGACGCGTTGGGCCGTGGCTCGTTTGCCGGGCGGCAGCGCGAGACCCTGGTGTACCGCGAGATAGCGTTGGTCACGGACGACGGCGTCATCGTCAGCACCAAGGCCGAGAGAAGCAGCAAGGTGCCGCCCGCCTCCCGTTGACGCCCCGAGCCGCTACGTGCGGCTGCCGCCCTTCGCGCGCCCGACACGGCTGCGCGAATCCTCGTCCGCGGCCGACATGCGGGCGCGACAGGCACCCGCATGCGACTTCTGGCCGGGGCTTGCGTTTGACTGAACGGCGATTCAGAATGAATACGCGTTCATTCCGACCGGAACGAACCACGACAGGGAGGGAGACCGAGATGGGCTACCAGGGAGACATGAGAGACGTGAAATTCCAGTTGTTTGAGTGGCTCCCGACCGAGGAGATGCTCAAGCGACCGGAGTTCTCACAGTGGGAGCGGCCGGACGTCGAGATGGTGCTCGAGGAAGCCCTGAAGCTCGCCAAAGAACAGCTCGCGCCGGCGAGCAAGGAGGGCGACACCATCGGAGCCCGCTTCGAGGGCGGCAAGGTCCTGATGCCACCTTCCTCGCATCAGGTCTACCAGAAAATCCGCGAGGGCGGCTGGATCGGGTGCATCAACAACCCCGAGTACGGCGGGATGGGGCTGCCCGATGTCATCGGCACCGGCATCAACGAGTTCTTCTTCGGCGCCAACATGGCGCTCTCGTTGACCGGACTGCTCACGCGCGGAACCGGCTACCTGATCGAGAAGTTCGGCACCGAGGAGATGCGGCAGCTCTTCTGCGCACGGCTGTACAGCGGCGAGTGGGCCGGGACGATGTGCCTCACCGAGTCGCAGGCCGGCTCGGAGGTGGGCGCGAGCAAGACCCGCGCCGTCAAGCAACCCAACGGCCGTTACCTCATCCAGGGTGAGAAGATCTTCATCACCTCCGGCGACCAGGACCTCACGGACAACATCATCCACGCCGTGCTCGCCCGCACCCCCGGCGCACCCGAGGGCACCTCGGGCCTCTCACTGTTCATCGTCCCGAAGGTGCGCGTCAACGCCGACGGCTCGCTCGGCGCGGCCAACGACGTGGTCTGCGCCAACATCGAGCACAAGATGGGGATCCACGGCTCGCCGACCTGCTCGCTGGTCTTCGGCGGCGACGACAAGTGCGAGGGGTTCCTGCTCGGCGAGGAGCTCCACGGCATGAAGCTGATGTTCTTGATGATGAACGCGGCGCGCATCGAGGTCGGGCTGCAGGGCCAGGCGCTCGCCTCCGGCGCCTACCAGGCGGCGCTCGAGTACTCCCGTACTCGTCTGCAGGGGCGGCACTGGAGCAAGCTGCGCGACCACACCGCGCCGCAGGTGCCGATCATCGAGCACCCGGACGTCCGCCGCATGCTGTTCACCTCCAACGCTTACGTCCAGGCGATGCGCGCTCTCCTGATGCAGACTTCGTACTACATCGACCTGAGCCGTATCACCGAGGGCGAGGAGCAGGAGAAGTATCAGTCGTGGGTCGAGGTGCTGACGCCGATCTGCAAGGCGTGGTCGACCGATTGGGGCTTCCGCGTCACCGAGTGGTGCCTGCAGGTGTTCGGCGGCTACGGCTACACCGAGGAGTACCCCGCCTCGCAGTACCTGCGCGACGCCAAAATCGGCTCGCTCTACGAGGGGACCAACGGCATCCAGGCACTCGACCTGGTTGCCCGCAAGCTCCCGTCGAAGGGCGGCAAGCCGGTGCGCGAGCTGCTCGGCATGGCCGAGGCGACGTTCAAGAAGCTCAGCCGCGACAAGCAGTTCATGGAGCCCGCCTGGATGCTCGGCGCCGCGCTCAAGCAGATCGAGGACATCTCCAAGGGCCTCACCAAGCGGCCCGACGCGATCATGGTCGTCCTGCTCAACTCGGTGCAGTTCCTCGACATGATCGGCACCGTCCTGGGCGCCCACTTCCTGCTCGAGCAGGCGATCATCGCGCGCGACAAGCTCAACGCGATCCTCGCCCAGTCCGGGATCAAGCCGGAGAGCAACGGCAACTACCACAAGTTCCTCGCCGAGAACGCGGAGGCCGCGTTCTACCACAACAAGGTGCAGTCGGCGATCCACTTCTGCTACCGCGCCCTGCCGACCGTGACCGCCGAGGCGGTGGCGATCCGCGCCGGCGAGATGGGTCCGATGGAGGCCGTGTTCTAGGAAGACCGGGCTCCGGGCACCGGGGACCGGGTACCGTTCCCCCACCCGCCCGACGAACAACGACAGGGGCTGCCGAGACAATCGGCAGCCCCTGAGCTTCCCGGCGGCCGAGGCTACTCCAGCTTGAAGGCGATGGTGATCTTGTACCGGCAGGCGACGGCCTTACCCGAGGCGTCGCGGGCCGGCTCGAACACCCACTGCAGCGCCGCCTGGCGGGCCGCCTCCACCAGCGCGGCGACCTCGCCCTCGACGACGGCGGCGTCGGTGACGGCGCCGCCGGCGCTGATCCCCAGGTCGAGGACGATGACGTCCTGCACCTTCGCCTTGCGCGCCTCCTCGGGGTACTTGGGCGGCACCTTCGTGGCCACCTTGGGCTTGGTCATCCCCTCCCAGCCCCGCTCCTCCTTCTCCTCCGCCAGCGAGAGCGGCCGAAACAGGACGTAGAAGTACGGCGCCCTGGCGCCGTCGCGCCCCCCGACGATCGCCCAGTCGGAACGCTTGACGGCGACGTTGGTGACGACCGGGGTCTTGTCCGCCTCGGCCAGCCGGATCTCGTAC
The DNA here is from genome assembly GCA_963725705.1 of uncultured Acidobacteriota bacterium. GTDB lineage: Bacteria > Acidobacteriota > Thermoanaerobaculia > Thermoanaerobaculales > Thermoanaerobaculaceae > CAVRZJ01. The sequence continues at coordinate 92,549 of CAVRZJ010000013.1, forward strand.
GTGGCCCTGGCGTCGTCGACCGCCAGGAGCTTCAGCGCGATCTCCAGGCCCGGGATCGGGGACGGTGCCGCCTGCGCCGCCCCCGCGACAAGGTCGAGCATCGTGTTCCCTTCCTTGCTCAGCGTCTCGAGCCGGTACGCCTCGCGCAACTGCTTCTGCAGCTGTATGTACCGTTTCGCCCCCGAGAGGCCCTGGCTGTCGTAGATGACGACCGTCCACGGCGGGATCACCGCGGACGGCGACTCGACGGCGCCGGCCGCCGGATGCCCCACCTCGAGGATGACCTCGGTGATCACGCGGTCTGCCGACGCCGCCGACAGGACCGACGGCGCCGAGACGACGAGCACGAGCCCCGCGAGCACGAGCGGGACGAGCTTTCTTGTCTTCATGACGTCTCCCCTTTCCCTTCCCCAAACTGCGGCAGCACGAAGTAGACGGCGGTGTCGGAGTCGAGCCAGAACTCGATGACCTGGTCCGATCCGAGCGTGGCCACCGCGGGGCGCTCGGGGCGGGAAGGCGCCGCGAGCCACGCGGTGACCGTGAGGAGGACCAGCATCGTCGCGACGGCGGCGAGCCGCAGCCATGGCAGTGCGGCGCCCCGCTCGGGGAGCTGGCCCACGACTCGATTGGCGGCAACCGCGGGAGCGAGGATCGGCGGCCGACCGCCCCAGCTCCGTAGCTGTGCCTCGAACTGCTCGATACCGCGATGGTGCTCAGAACCCGACATGAGTCCGCTCTCCTTTCACCAGCTCGCCGACCCGCTCGCGGGCCCGCATGCGGTGCACCCGCACCGAGCTGGCGCTGATCCCGAGCGCGGCACCGACCTCGCTGTCGGTCATGCCCTCGACGACCGTCAGGTGCATCACCGCGCGCTGCCGCGGCGCCAGCCGCGAGAGAACCTGCCAAACGTACAGGGCGCTCTCGGTGTCGGGGGTGGGCCCGGCGTAGTCCACCGCGTCCATCGCCACCTCGTCCCTGCCCCGCCGCGCCCGCCGCAGGCTGCGGCGGAAGACGATGCGGGCGATCCAGCTCGGGAAGCGGCTCGGGTCGGACAGCGCGCCGAGCTTGCGCCAGGCGACGACGAGAGCCTCCTGGGCCAGGTCTTCGGCTTCCGCGTCGCCGGCTACGGAGCGCGCGAGGCGGACCAGCATCGCCCAGTGCAGCTCGACCAGCGACGCCGAAGGCGCGGCGATCGCCGCTCTTCGCCGCCACCACGAGGCCTGCAATCGCGTCGCTCACACCAGCAAGAGTCTCGCACCGATGCAAACCGTTTACACCCTGGGTCGACTCGTGGCCGGCAGGACCTCCGTGGCTCGTCGCCGCGCTCAGGACCGCCATCAGCCCATCAGCCGTCGGCACGCCATGGGGGCCACTCGGGGGCGCCGGCGCCCGCGCCCCCGGGTCCGGGTGAATTCCTGCAGGGACGGCCGCGATATCGATTCGAAGCCACGTTGAAGAGAGCCGGAGGACGTCTCGCTGTTCGAAGGGTCCCTCCGTGTCCCTGCAGGAGCTCCCGACGCCGGCCTCCGATGGTCGGCCGTCAGCTCTCGCTGAGCTCGGCGAGGCGGGACTCCAACGCCTCGGCGTCCTCCTCGGCCTCGGTCCACGTCTCGAGCAGCTCGTCGAGCGAAGCGCGCAGCGCGTCGGCCTCGGCGGCCAGCGCCGCGGCCTGCACGTGGTCGCTGTAGACGTCGCGCCGGCACAGCAGCTCGTCGATGTCACGCAACCGTTCCTCGGCGCGCTCGAGGTCGGCGGCGAGAGCGTTCGCGCCCTCGCGTGCCCGGGTCGCGTCGCGGCGGAGTCTCCGGCGCTCCTCCTCGAGCGCCGAGCGACGTGGCGCCGACGCCTTGTCGTCGGCCCTGGCCGCCGGCCTGACCGGAGCCAGCCCGATGCGGGCGAACGCGTCGTCGACGCGGTTGAGCGGCTCGACCCGTCCGTGCTCGATCAGCAGGACGTCGGTGGCGACCCGCTCGACCAGGCGGCGGTCGTGGCTGATCAGGATCAGCGCTCCCGGGTAGTCGGCGAGCGCTTCCTCGAGCGCCTCGCAGGTCGGCATGTCGAGGTGGTTGGTCGGCTCGTCGAGGAGCAGCAGGTTCGGGCCCTGGGCGATCAGGCGAGTGAGCGCCAGCCGCGCCCGCTCGCCGCCCGACAGCGTGTCCGTGACCGCGTCGGCGCGCTCGCCCGAGAACCCGAACCGGCCGGCCCACGCGCGTCCCTCGGCGGGCGTCCAGTCCGGGCGCGACTCGAGCACGGCCGCGAGGACGCTGACGCCCGCCGGAACCTCGGCATGGTCCTGGTCGTAGGCGCCCGGCACCACACCCGATCCGAGGCGGATGCGGCCGGCCAGCGCCGGCAGCCGTCCGGCGAGGGTGTTCATCAGGGTGGTCTTCCCCGACCCGTTGCGCCCGACCACGGCGAGGCGCTCGCCGCGCCGTACCGCGAGAACCACGCCGACGAGCAGCGGCGTCGCCCAGCCCACCGACAGCCCTTCGCACTCGAGCACCCGCTCGCCGCTGCGCCCGGTCTGCTGCCAGCGCATCCGGACCGGCGGGGCATCGGCTTCCGGCGCGCGCAGCCGCTCGATGCGGTCGAGCAGCTTTTGTCGCGACTGCGCCTGCTTGGTGTTCTGACCGGCGATGTTGCGGCGGATGAAGTCTTCCTGTCGCTCGATCTCGGCGCGCTGCAGCTCGTACGCCTTGCGCTGCTGCGCCCGGCGGGCGTCACGCTCGCGCCGGTACCGGGCGTAGCCGCCGGAATATCGCTCGAGCCTGCCGCCGTGCACCTCGAGAATCTCGCCGCCGATCCGGTCGATCAGCTCGCGGTCGTGGGTTACCACGAGCACGGCGCCCTCGCGGGAGCTCAGCTCGCGGCAGAGAAACTCGACCCCCACCAGGTCGAGGTGATTGGTCGGCTCGTCGAGGAGCAGCAGCGGCGCCTCCGAGAGCAGAGCCCGCACCAGCGCCACCCGGGTGCGCTCGCCGCCGGAGAGCGTCTCGACCAGGCGGACGAGGTACGCCGGCGGGATGCCGACGGCCTCGAGCGCCGCCTCGACGCGGGGACGAGCGCGGTACCCGTCGAGGCGCTCGATCTCCTCCTGGAGTTCGTGGAAGCGATGCGCCAGGGCCTCTCCGCCGGTCGCCAGATCTGGCTCGAGGGCGGCCATCTCGGCCTCCGCCTCCACCAGGCGCGGGAATGCACGCAGGCAGAAGTCGCGCACCGTCAGCTCGCCGCCGCTGCGCAGGAGCTGCTCGACGCGCGCCACATCGAGCGCCGAGGCGCGGGTGACCGAGCCGCCGTCGATCTCCTGCTCGCCGGCGACGACGTTGAGGATGGTCGTCTTGCCGCTGCCGTTGCGGCCCAGCAAGACGAGCTTCTCCCCCGGGTTGTGCTGCAGGGACACGTCGCCGAGCACCTCGCGGGCGCCGAACGCGACCTCGACGTGGTCGAGGCGGTACAGCACGTCAGCGCTGCCGGGTCAGGCGGCGAATGACCAGCGGCGCCGGCGCCGGTGGATCGTCGCCGATGACGAAGGCGGATGCGGCCCTCGCCACCATCGCCTCGAGCGCGACCTCGCGGTCGCCGAGCTCGAGCGTCAGGAGCGGCGCCCCGGCCTCGATGCGGTCGCCGCGCCGCGCGCGGATGACGATGCCGGCGGCCAGGTCGACGCTGTCGCCCTGTCGCCGCCGCCCCGCGCCGAGCGCCACAGCCAGCCAGCCGAGCTCCTCCGCAGCCACCGTCCGGACGAAACCGCCACGCGACGACGTCACGGTGACCGCGCGGTGCGGCCGCGGTAGCCGTTCGGGCGAAGGGTCGCCGCCGTGAGAGCGGACGATGTCGTCGTAGCGCCGCCGGGCGCTGCCGTCCTGCAATGCCGTGGCGATCTCCGCCCGCGCCGCCGCCGCGGACCTGCCCGAGAGCATCAGCGCCTCGACGGCCAGCGCCACCGTCAGGTCGCGCAGCCGCGCGTCGCCGCCGCCCTCGAGCACGTCGAGGCAGGCGCGGACCTCGCTCGCGCAGCCGAGGCGATCGCCGAGCGGCTCGTCCATGTCGGTGACCAGCGCCACCGCCGGCATCGCCCCGCCGTCGGCGGCGGCGAGCAGCCCGGAGGCGAGGGCGTCGGCTTGCTCGCGGGTCTTGGAGAAAGCGCCGCTGCCCTGCTTGACGTCGAGCACCAGAGCGCTCGCCCCGACCGCCAGCTTCTTCGACATGATCGAGGCGACGATCAGTGGCAACGAAGGAACCGTCCCGGTGATGTCCCGGAGCGCGTAGAGCTTGCGGTCGGCCGGCGCGATCTCCTGGCTCTGTGCCGCCATGCAGGCGCCGCACTCATCGAGCGCCCGGAGGGCGTCCTCGCGGCCGGTGACCGGCCGGAACGAAGGGATCGCCGCCAGCTTGTCGAGCGTCCCCTGCGTGTGTCCGAGGCCGGCGCCCGCCATCATGGCGACGGGCACGCCGCAGGCGGCAACGAGCGGCGCGAACGCCAGCGAAACCGAGTCGCCGACCCCACCCGTCGAGTGCTTGTCGACGACGCCGGGGCGGAAGTCGCCGAGCCGCCAGCGCGCACCGGAGTCGCGCATCGCCTCGGTGAGCACCTGCGTCTCGGCGGGACTCGCGCCGCGGATGCAGATCGCCATCAGCATCGCGGCGAGCTGCTCGTCGCCGAGCTGACCCGAGGTGGCGCCGCTGACGAAGCTGCGCACCTGCTCGGGCGTGAGCTCCAGCCCGTCTCTCTTCCTGGCGATGACCTCGACGAAGTTCAAGGCCGTTACAGGGCCGCTGCGAGCCGCTGCTGCGCGTCGGTCCGGTACGGAGACTCGGGGAAGTCTTCGATCAGCTTGCGGTAGAGCTTTGCCGCCTCGGCCGGCTTCCCTTCCTTCTCCCACATGCGTGCCATCTCGAACATCGCTACGTCTCTGGGCAGGCGGGGGTCCTTGCCCGAGATCATCGCCTCGAGCTCGCCGACGAGCTGCTGCCCCTCGCCCTTGGCGATCCGCAGACGAATCAGGTCCAGGGTGGCGAGGCGGACGAGCGGGTTGTCGGTCCGCCGCGAGGCCAGCTCGCCGAGCAGGCGGACGGCTGCCGCCGTGTCGCCCCGGTCGACCGCGATGTGGGCCAGGTAGAGCTTGGCGTAGCGCGCCTGCGAGGTCAGCCAGTAGCGCGACGACACCGCCTTGAATGCCTTCTCGGCGACGTCGAGCCTTTCGGAGTCGGTGGCGAACTTGATCTTCGCGTCGGCCTTGACGTCGCTGCCGACCGGCGCCGTGTACGCATCGAGCGCGCTCGAGAGTGCGGTGGCCGCTGCCTCGGAGCGGCCGGCGAGCAGCGCCGTGACGGCCCAGTACACCAGCGCGATCGCCAGCGCGCTGCCGGAGGGTGCAGGTGCGCATGCGCGCGCCATCTCGGCGCAGCGCCCAGGCGCTTGCTGGTGCCGTATCTGGGTTCGTTCAGCGGCGCGCTGGCCTCGCTGAGCCTGGAGCGCGGAGACACGGCCGCGTTGCGATCGTCTCGTGACGGCGACACGGCCTCGCTTTCGGCGTCACGGGCGCGGATTGCGGAATGCTGTTGTTTGCCGACGCGCGCGCTGGCGTCGTCGGACCTGCCATGCCGGATGGAAAGACGCATTAACCGGAATGATCGAGGCGACCATCACGGAAGTCGAGATTCCGGTCGCGAAGCCCCGATCACATACATGTCGCGCTTGGACGACGATCGGAGGACAAAGCTATGAGGTCGGCCCGGAGTTCGTCGCGCAATTCATCGACATTGCGCGAGACCATCGGCGATACTTTTCGCCTTTGCGCGCGGAAAGGACATCAATGTTCACTACCCCGCCTTCGTCACGATGCAGTCAGGCGCCGCGGGCGTAGCATCGCTCAACCTGGGAATCGACACCTATGCGGATGAGGCGCGCTGCTTAGCTACCGTCGCAGCGTGCACCGCAGGAGGCCGATTACGGCGGCTCGTCTCGGCCATCGCCTTGGCGTGACACGCGGAGCCTGCGCCAGGGGATGTCCGGCGATCCCTGACGCCGACGACTTTGACGCCACTTGCGCGACCGCGTGATCGTTCTCGACCGAACTACCGCTGACGCCGATGGCCCCGATCAGCACCGTTATCGGGGATCGGCGACCGCCGGAAAGGTGATGAGACCCTCAGTGGAATGTTCGATTCCATCGAGCGAACCGCCTGGTTTCGATAATTTGCCGATCAGGCGGTCGGCCGTTCCAGAAACACGCGGTCTTCGCTTTCTTGATCGCAATGTCGATGCTGCCGACCCACGCGGCGTCCATCCGATAAGACGCTTTCAATTCGCGGGCTGAATCGACGATGGCGATCCACATCGGTCTTCAATTCCACGCGCGCTTGCAAGCGGCCTGGAGTGCGGCTTCCGCGGCGTCTCTCGTGGTTGGTGCCATTTTCGCCTCGGCTGGAAGAGTCGGTTCCGTCATCTCGAATCGATCGGCGGGGAGATTTTAAATCCTGCCAGCGGCCAATCCGGAGCGGGTTTTGACGTGAAACAGGTTTGCTTGATGATTGCCAATGTCGGAGTGGTTCAAATCGCCGTCACTGTCGGAATTCACAAAAAACTTTCCCAATGGAGGGATTGATAGAAGTTTTCGGGCACGTTGACGCTTTTGATATATCGAGGATTAGCGACACCGTCAGTGACGTCGCCACTGGATACCACCCCGTCATGCGACAGGCGCGACGAACTCCGCCGCTGCAGGGCTTGATCACGGCCCCCTCGATGGCGTCGGCGGCGGCAGAACGATCCTCGCCATCAAGTATTTTCGAAAGCGATCGGATTACCCGGAGAGCGGGACATCGACGGCGCGACGCTGGAAGGACAGCGTCGGGACATCGGTCGACAAGGTCAACCCGTCGTCGATTCGGATCACGTTTCCACGCAGAGAGGAATTGGATATCCTCACAGCCAATCCCATCAATGATCCGAATTCGCCTACACCGACTATCGGCCGAATGTCGCCGCGGCGTCGCTCGATCTTCCAGGCGCGGCGATCATCGAGGCCATGAACGCCAGCGCGATTTTTTCGGAAGCCGTGCGGACGGGCCGGCGCGCATACGGATCAGGGCTTTAGATATATTCGCCGATACCCTGAGACCGATCACGCGCCGAGCACTGGTCCAACGTCACCATCCGTACCTATTGCCAGATGTCGAAGCCGGGGCTGCAGGCTTACGCGCTCTCGGGCAAATCGACGCCGCCCGGCATCAAGAAATGTGCGCGACCCGCCGCTTGTCAAGGCTGCGCCGCCAGCCGACTGAAGAAGGCCGGGGTTTCGTCTTCGTTCGAAACGCAGCCGCTTCTTTTTTCAATGTCTGTATATGTAATGTCGGCCAGACGCACGCCTTCGACCATATAACCGAGACCGGCGATCATCGACGCTTTCCCGGGGTGAAAAACCCCGCCGACCCGAGGGAGTGCAGCCGGAAGCGCCCACGCCGCACGGAAGACCCCAAGGACGGAACGCATTGCCTCGTCAGCAAGACAATGGCGATCCGGCTCGTCGGCAAGGGCGACTCGGCGAAACGGCGCGCAGCGACGGCAAGCGCGAAACATATACGCGGCTTTACGGCGCTGTCACGGAGAACTCCTGCCCGATTCTCGCGAGCTTCGACGCGGGCGGGAGGACCAGCGCGTCTGCAAGGCCCCAGCAAGTAACTGAGCCGACGCGCCCGCTACCACAACGCGCCTTGGCGCATGAGCGAAATCGGTTCGAAACGGGGTTCCGTTCGGCGAAGCGATTTTGCCGCGCCCTTCAACTGGCGCGGATTCTCTTGTCGATCGGGCGATTTGGCTCTAAGGACGGCGCGCTGGACTATTCGAGGCGATCATGCGTATCGCCGGGAGTTGCGCGATGAAAATTCTCGTGCCCGTGAAACGGGTCGTCGACTACAACGTCAAGATACAGTGAAGGCGGATCGGTCGGGCGTCGATCTCGCCAATGTGAAATTCTCGATGAATCCTTTCGATGAAATCGCCGTCGAAGAGGCTCTTCGTCTGAAAGAGGCCGGCAAAGCGCCCGAGGTCGTGCTCGCGTCAATCGGGCCCGCGCAATCTGCGGAAACCATTCGGACCGGCCTCACTATGGGTGCCGACCACAGCATTCTCATCAAAACCGACGTTTCGCCGGAGCCCTTGGCGGTCGCCAAGCTGCTCGCGAAATTGATCGAAGCGGAGGGCTTCGGTCTCTTCATTCTTGGCAAGCAAGCGATCGACGACGACAGCAATCAGACTGGCCAGATGCTTGCGCGCGCTTCTCGGCTGGGGACAGGGAACGTTGCCTTCAAAGTGGAGCTCAGTTCGGACTCGGTCGACGTCACGCGCGAAATCGACGGCGGCCTGCAAGCCCGTTTCTTGGGAAGTTTTCCGGCCGTTGTGACGACGGACCTGCGCCTCAATGAACCGCGTTATGCGCAGCCTCCCCCAATACCATCAAGGCGAAGAAAAAGAGGATGGCCGAGAAGCCGCCGGCCGATTACGGCGTCGACATTGCGCGCGTCTTCAAAGTTTTGAAAACCTCCGAGCCCGCGACGCGCAAGGCCGGCGTCAAAGTCGGTTCGGTCGCGGAATTTATCTCGAAGAATTAGCGAAGAATGAAGCGGGAGTTCTTTGAGTGACTTCGCTCCTACATCCGGAAACGCAAGGCGCCGCGCTCGCTCCGGCCACCGCCGAGGCGCTGACGGCGGCACTGGAAATCGGCGGTCCGGTGCAGGTGCTCGTCCAGGGCGCCGATGCGCGCAGCGGCCGCCAGCGGGCAGGTCGCGTCGAAAACTTTCAGTCCGCGCTTCTCCGCCTCTTCGCGAACGGCCTTGGACACGCCATGCGCACTGAATATCAGGATGCTGCCCTCGGGCACCTTGGCCAGGTCCTCGATGAAAATGGCGCCCTTGCTGCGCAGGTTCTCCACCACGAATCGGTTGTGCACCACTTCGTGCCGCACGTAGATCGGCGCCCCGTAGAGCTCGAGCGCGCGCTCGACAATGCCGATGGCACGCTCCACGCCGGCGCAGAAGCCGCGCGGGTTGGCAAGCAGAACTTCGGTTTCGGTCACGATATCAGCGAGCCTCGGTAAATCAGCCTCACTCAGTCATTAGGGACCAACACCACTCTGGGGAGTTCAATCGGCGGGCCTGCACCGCGCTGGCGCCGATGACTTGTTGAAATACGCACTGCAATTATCCCCTCACGGGCCGCGCTTTGCCCGGGGGCGAAAGCTATCGATGATCAAGAGCGCCGCACCCACCGTGATAGCCGAATCGGCGGCGTTGAATGCAGGCCAATGGTATCCAAAGGCGTGAAAGTCGAGAAAGTCGACCACATAACCGAGATCGATACGATCCCGAAAGGTTGCCCAGCGCCCCGCCAAGGATCAGCGCCAGACCGGCGCAGAACGCGGGTTCGCGGAGACTGCGCCACAGCAGCGCGACGATGATTGCGGAGGCGGCCAGCGCGACGCCGATGAAGAACATGCGCTGCCAGCCGGCGGCCTCGGCAAGAAAACTGAATGCCGCGCCGCGGTTGAACGTGAGCACCAGATTGAAAAAAGAACTGACCGCGCGCACTTCGCCAATCCGCAGTACTCCGAGGATTATCCACTTGGTCGCCTGGTCAAGCGCGACGACGCCTGCGGCAACCGCAAGCCAGGCGGTAAACGACCTGGGCATAGACCTAAGCATAGACGCGGGTTTCGCCCGCGCCGAAGAGATTGTCCACGCAGCGGCCGCAAAGCCCCGGCGCATCGGCGCGCGCACCTACGTCGGCGCGGTAGTGCCAGCAACGCTCGCACTTGCGGTGAGCGCTTGCGCTGGCGACGATACGCGGCTCTTCCGCGTGCACGAGCTTCGCTTGCGAGGTGATCAGCGCGAAGCGCAGATCACCGCCGAGCGCGGCGAGTGCCGCATGTCTTGCGCCGTTGGCGTGAATCTCGACGTCGGCCTGCAGCGAGCCTCTGTTCACCGAATACGTCGTGTTGGCGGCGATGTTTGTGTCCTCTACTTGGCTCAGTTACGTGTACAAACGGGACTGCTTTCGATATGGATATTGAGCATGTTCAGCCCGTCGCCTGGGACGACAATTGTGATACCATTTAACGCAGGGGAGGAAGCGGCACTGGGGCCGAAGGTGAACGACGCATATTTCGGAAAAGTGCCCGCGGACAGATTAGTTGTCAAAGACGACGTGCTGTTTTTCAAAGGTGACGGCAAGCAGCGGGGCAAAATCGGGCTTTCCGCCAAACGGGCGAAACCGATTTTAGGCAGTTACGACGCGACGAACAGGGTTTTGACAATTGTTCAATACACAAAACCCAAAGGGGCGACCAGCTACGTGAACTCCATGTGGAAAATGCAGGAAGACCCATATAGCGGGGACGTAGTGAATTCATACAATGACGGGCCTTTAGAGGGCGGACAAAAACAGCTTGGGCCTTTTTACGAGCTTGAAACGTCGTCACCTGCGCTTGAACTGGGGCCTAATGAGAGCGGCTTGCACATACACCGGGTATTTCATTTAATCGGGCCTGAGGACAAACTCGGGAAAATCGCCGAAGAGACCTTAGGCGTGAAACTGGAAGAGATAAGAAACGCCCCGTAAAAAGTCGGGGCCTGTAAGAAAAACTTTATATAAGGAGAGATTTTATGGGTACGGCCATAACAGTGCTTGCAGTAATGATTGTGATTTTGTTTTTGCTGGTCGTTTTTGTAATCGGCGTTTACAACTCGCTGGTGGGGCTTCGCAACCAGGTCGATAACGCCTGGTCGCAGATTGACGTGCAACTGAAACGACGTCACGACCTGATTCCGAACCTGGTGGAGACGGCCAAGGGCTATATGAAGCACGAGCGTGGGACGTTCGAGGCGGTCACAAACGCACGGGCGCAGGCCATGGGTGCAAAGACCGTCGCTGAGGCCGCAAAGGCAGAGGGGGCGTTAGGCGAGGCGCTGAGCAAGTTTTTGTTAGTAGTTGAGAATTATCCGGAACTTAAGGCAAACCAGAACTTCCTTGCGGTACAGGAAGAGCTCGCCAGCACCGAAAACAAGATTGCCTTCGCACGGCAGGCATACAACGACCAGGCGCTGTTCTACAACAACAAAACCCAGATGTTCCCGTCGAATATCGTCGCGGCGATATTCAGCTTTATCAAGCGGGACTTCTTCGAAACAACCGGTGGCGGAACGCGAAGTGCCAAAAGTTAGTTTTTAGTTTTAAGTTTTAAGTGTTTAGTTAAAGAAATGGGCATCTCATTTCAGTTCAAGGAAATGTTGCTATGGTGGAAAGCATTATTAAAAAGAAAAGCTACGAATTCGCTTTGCGAATTATGAAGCTATACCTATTTTTAACTGATAAAAAGCATTTTGAAATAGCCAACCAAATTGTTCGTGCAGGAACAAGTATCGGAGCAAACGTAGAGGAGGCACTTGCCGGATTCAGCAAAAAAGACTTCACAGCAAAAATGTCAATCGCATCAAAGGAATCAAGAGAAACCAATTACTGGCTTCGACTAATTCGCGATTCCGGATTAGTCAGAGCAAAACAAGTCGAATTACTATTATCAGAATCTGAAACATTAGTAAAAATTCTTACAAGTATAGTCAAGACCAGCTCGATCAAAGGCAAAACTCATAACTAAAAACCAAAAACTCAAAACTAAAAACTCTCTCCAATGTGGGAACTGATACGGATAAACAAGCGAAACTCGGTGCTGCTGCTGATGACGATGGCAGCATGCCTGATTACACTTGGGATAATCATCGGGATAGCGGTCGCGGGACCTGACGGCGGGACGCTGGGGATGATTATCGCCGCTGCAATCTGGGCAATTCTTACGATAATCAGCTTTTCGGCAGGCGACCAGATTCTGCTCGGCGCGAGCAACGCGAGGGAAGTATCGCACAACGTCCATCCGCAGCTGTTCAACATCGTAGAAGAGATGTCAATCGCGTCGGGACTTCCGATGCCGAAGGTCTATATAATCGATGACCCGTCGCCCAACGCGTTCGCGACGGGCGCAATCCGAAATCGGCCTGCGTGGCGGTTACGGCGGGGCTTCTGGGAAAGCTCAACCGCGACGAGCTTCAGGGGGTTATCGCGCATGAGATGAGCCACATACTGCATCGCGATATTCTTTTCGTGACGCTGGCCAGTGTAATGCTGGGAACGGTAGTCCTTATCTCACAGGTATTTTTACGAAGTATGTATTACGGCTCGATGGGCGGCTCGCGGAGAAGGTTCTCAGGGGGCGGTAAAGGCGGCGGCGGAGGGGCGGCATTAATGCTTGTTATCGCTCTTGTGGTGGCAATACTTGCACCGATTCTGACGCAATTGCTTTATTTCGCGTTGTCGAGGAAACGGGAGAATCTGGCAGACGCGGGGGCCGTGCGATTGACGCGATATCCTGAAGGGCTGGCAAGCGCATTGGAGAAAATCGCAAACGACCGAAGCCCGCAGCTTGCCAGCGCCAACAAGGTAACTGCGCCGATGTACATCGTCAATCCGTTTAAAAAGATGGGACAATGGAGTTTGTCGGACCTGACAAGCACTCATCCGCCCATTTCGGAGAGGATACGGATTTTGCGGAGTTTGTCACATGGGGCGTCTTTTAAGGATTATTCCGAGGCGTATGTGAGCGTGACGAAAGGCAGGACCATAATACCGGCGTCGGCGCTGACGAAAGAAGACCTTGCGCTGAGGCAGGCAAGCGAAGAGGCAAAAAACGAGGAGCGGCGAGCCAAGCAAATGCGCGAGGTAGGCGACATTATGCGGAAGGTGAACGGATTTATATTTTTGTCCTGCTTATGCGGGCTGATTTTGAAGGTGCCGCCGAATTACAAAGCAGAATCGGTTGAATGCCCTCGATGCCACAGAACGCACAAAGTAAAAGGGGTGTGAACTCCTTTTACCTTCGCACAGACTAAGCCGGACTGCCTCATCGATGGAGGAAAACATACGAGGCAGTCCGCGCTTAATAACGGACCACTGGTTTCCCCCCAGCCGTTCCGTCTATATTAATACGGTTATCCTTCCAACTAAGCTTGGATTTCTTAGCAAATATAAATCACGCCATTGGAGATTGCCGGATTTTTCTTGCTGATGGCGTTTTAAGAGGTAAAAATGGGTGTCAGTACCGCCCAAAAGCGGATTAAACGACTGAAATATTGTTCTGAGTGACGGGGTAAAGGATATGAGAGGCGAAAACTGGAAGATATCGAGGAGGCATTTGCTTAAAAATGCAGCATTCGGGGCGGGATTAGCAGCGGTCGGTTATACAGGTCTAAAGGCGGAAGAACCCGCGAAGAAGCTTCGGCTGGGAGGGCCGGTATTTGAGAAATTCAACAATCCAGATGAGTGGATAGCGGTTGTGAAAAAATACGGCTATCGGGCGGCCATTTGCCCGTTGGACGCAAAGGCCTCAGATACAATTATCAAGGCATACGAAGAGGCGGCCAAAAACGCGGACATTACCGTCGCTGAAGTCGGGGCATGGGGCAATAATCCGATTGCGCCGGATGAAAAGACGTCGAAAGATTCGATAGCCGGATGCCAGAGGCAGCTTGCGCTTGCCGATAAAATCGGCGCGAGGTGCTGCGTAAATGTTTCCGGCTCGCGCAATCCCAAAAGCTGGGCAGGCGATAACCCGGAAAACCTGACAAAAGAGACATTTGACAAAATCGTCGAGGCGACGAGGCAGATTATCGACGAGGTCAAGCCCACGAGAACATATTACACGCTGGAGGCGATGTGCTGGGCGTATCCGTATTCGGCCGATTCCTATGTCGAGCTTATCAAGGCGATTGACCGCAAGCAGTTCGGGGTGCATTTTGACCCGACCAACCTGATGTGCAGCCCCGAGAGATTTTATCACAGCGGCGAGGTTATACGGGAATTTTTCGAGAAGCTTGGCCCGATGATACGAAGCTGTCACGCAAAGGACGCGGCACTGGAGCCCAAGGCGCTTGCACATTTGAGCGAGGTGCGGCCCGGACTCGGCGGACTGGACTATAAGACACTTTTGACGGAGCTGACGAAATACCCGGAAACGCCGCTGATGTTAGAGCATCTGCCGAACGCCGAGGAATACAAGCTCGCAGCCGACCACTTGCGGACGGTTGCGGCATCTATCGGGGCATCGTTTTAAGATTTATTCGACGTCGGTAATGTCGCCGGGGGTAAGGACTTTGACGGGGCAGCCGGCTTTTTTGGCAAAATTATCGGCGTCGGCTTGACTACCTACGATATCGCCCCAGTGATAAGGGATAGCGCATTTGGGTTTAAACGCTTTAGTCGCATCGGCGGCCTCGGTCGCGTTCATCGTATATGTCCCCCCTACCGGCAAAAGGGCAAGGTCGATATTCTTCAGGGCGTCCATTTCGGGCGTCCGGTCGGAGTCGCCGGAATAATAAATGCGTTTGCCGCCGATTTCGACAACGAATCCAAGCCAGTTATTGGCTTTGGGGTGGAAATCTTTGGCTGGATTATAAGCGGGAACGCCCGTAATTTTGATTGCGCCTGCTTCTATAGATTGCCCCGGTTTCAATACCTCGCCTTGACCTTGCTTTTTGATGACATCGCCTGCGCCGATAAGCCTGCTCTGCGGGCCTGATACCTTTTTTATGTCGTCGGCTGAATAATGGTCGAAGTGACTGTGGCTAACCAAAACGGCGGTCGCGTCGTGCTTGACGTCTTTGAGTTTCCAGGGGTCGATATATACGACGGTGTTGCCATCGGTAATTTTGAAACTTGCGTGCCCGAACCATTGTAATTTAACAGACATAGCTTTCTCCTTTCCTTTTTGGATATTAGGGTCCTCCGCCTTCGCTTGCCCAAACGCGCAAATCATAAGCCCCAAAAATGCAATTACAGCTGATAATCTCCACGTTTTCATCGTTTGCTCCATAAAAATGCCTTTCCCAATCAAAGTCTCGCAATTATAGGCCGAGGATACTTAAAATATGAGTTTGTGTCAAATACAAAGTAGAAGGCACATAAACGTTATGATGACATCGGGTTGGAATTTAGCGGTAAATTTAGTATAATAAAGGACCTATGGAAGAAGCATTTTTTGATGTATTGAGCTACCAGCAGCGTAAGGCGAGGATTCATATCCTGACGCTGGACCGGGTATTGGCAGAGGATGTTTACGAACGATTGCGCAGCGACACCAGGACAAGGTTTTACGAGCTGATTATGCCCAGGCAGACTCAGTGGCAGCAGCGTCTGGAGGAGATTGAGGCGATGGTGAGCCATACAACGACGTCGCGGATGCTGATAATGGACGTGCGAACAAGCACGCTGCCGAAACTGCACCAGGCGTATAACAAAATCATCGGATACAGCCGAAAGGACCTGAACAGATACTGCTTTACGGTTCTGATTGGAGATGGCCCGTTGAATCTATTCGCGGCAGGCAAATCGCCGGACGTGTTCGTGCCATTTCTTGCTCGCCAAAGGTCAGATTATAATCCGGCTGTGTTTTTCTTCGACCCGTTCATTCATTACGAGCCGGAGGAGGTGGATTCGTATATGGATGAGGATTTCGTGATTCTTACGAAGCTGCCGCAACGGCTGGCGACATTTTTCCCGGAGCCAGGCGTAACAATAGATTCAGTGAGGAGGTTTTTCCGGGCAAGCGACCAGAATGAGGCGGTAAAAAAGCAGCGGCTGAAAATGCTGGCGGCGTTATATATTAAAAGGATTACGGAGCAATTCCCCGAACACAAAGACCGGCTAAAGGAGCTTTTAACAAAAAAGGGCGTCCAATTAGCAAGCGAGAAAATGAATATGTACCCTTTATTTTTCGAGGACTGGGTGCACGAGCTGATGCAAAAGGCGGCAAATCCGGCGACAGCGGGTGAAACCGGAAGCTAAATACTTTGTGTTAATTTCAGGCCGGCGGAATACGCCCGTGCAAAGTCCTTTTTATCAAACGTGGAATCGGGTTGTTGCGCAACCATTCCGATATAAAGCTTGGCAACCACTTTAGCGCCAAAACACTTGCGCAATCCCTTTAAGCGCTGTTAATGCAGGTCTGTAGAAAATTTTACCTATAAATGCGGGAGCGGCAGAAGAGGTTACCAGGAGCGCTTTTTTGCCTGATTTTGCAATCCTGAATTTCGGGGCGCCCTTCCCCCAGGGCCAGTAACCATAGACAGCTGAGGCGTTCCATAAATCTTCTGGTAACGGCGGTTACATTGTAAAAATTGACCGGGGAGGCGAGAACGAGGCCATCAGCAAAATCAACCTGGTCAAGAATCCCTGCCATATCATCATTATGGCGACAGGTCCCTCTTGTGGGACCCGGCTGCTGCATACAGGTCCGGCAATTGGTGCAGAATTCGATGTGCTTATCGATGAGGTAGATTTTTGAGGTTTGAGCGCCGGCATCTTTCGCGGCCCTGAGAATTTCATCGACTGCGGTATCTATTACGCCGCCTTTGCGATATGTTCCGACAATGGCAACGATAGTCTTTGGCATAATTAAAGCAGAATTCGCCGGAGGCGAATAAATGTCCCCTTTTTTCTCTAACGCATTACCCAGCGTTTGTCTTCGAATTTGAGCTTTTGTTCTGAACGAAAGGCCGGATCACCGGCGAGGGAGTAGTTCAATTCGAGGGTCTTCCGCAGGTAGATTTTGACGGGCTTTCCATCCTGGTCCTTTTCGGTGGGATGGTCAACGGCGATAGTTTCATTGCTGAGGCCTGTAATGAATATGCTGACGGCCTTGGCGTTGGGGTCGAAATCGGGAAAGATAACAGCAATATCCACGGTGTTGTCCTGGCCCTGGAGCATTTTATTGTCCGCGGTTTCGAGAAGCTGAAGGAAGGGGTACCTGCCCTGATGGCGATTTTTGATTTTTTCAAACAGGACAGATGAGGTTCCTTTGACGGCGGGAATGACCTGAAGTGTATCGGTTATAAGCTCGCAGGCGGGGTAAAAATCGACTTCTTTGCCGGATTTATTGGTCAGGGAGAGAATTACATACCAGTATCGCTGCTGAACGGCACCATCGAGGACCATCTGCTGCGGCTGTTCGTAACGCACTTCGAGGGTCCAGTCGCCCGGTTTGGGAACGATAGCCGGCCCAGGTGCAGCCAAACAGACGCCAAATAACGCTAATACCAAAATAACGCTTAACAAAGCTTTCATCATTGGTCCCCTATGGCAAAATACCCTTTTCTTTTATAACCAGATGTATATTATATCGGAAAACCGGCTCAAAACCAAGCAAAATCAGGCATAAGGAGTATTATTATGAAGCACGTTTTTCAAGGCAAATCGGCAGTTTTAACCCTTACGCTTTTACTGATATTTATAATGGGCTATCCCCTTGCGGCAGATAGTTCCGCGGCGGCAAGGCGTGAGGTGAAAATTCCAGATATACCGGGCTACAGGACGCTGAAGTGTGATTTTCATATGCATACGGTGTTCTCAGACGGCCAGGTCTGGCCTGACATCAGGGTTGAAGAGGCGTGGCGAGAGGGATTGGACGCAAGCAATTCATTTCGTTTTTTTTTTTTTTTTTTTTTTTTTTTTTTTTTGGCGGGGGGGGGGGGGGGGGGGGGGGGGGGGGGGGGGGGGACTCATCAGCACCATCTTGTCTTCTGGGGAATCTTCAGCAGTCCTGAGATTAGCCACCCACCGTGTCTCCACCACCAACAGCCCCTGGACAGAGCAGGCAGATAGGCATGATCAGCAGCAAAGATTCCCCACGCGGCGTAATTGGGCAGCAGGCAGGAATCCAGAGGAAATTCTGCCCAGCCCCATCAGCGTCATGGTGGTGTCAGGGAAGGTGCTCTCCGGCCGATACAGATCGCCGAGCCGGCCGAAGAACAGGGCTCGAACAGCCACACCGCGAATACAGCAGGTAAAAGCAGCAGGGTAAAGATCAAGGCCGCCGACGGATTGACGCCGGCAAAGAACTGCGCGGCGAGGATTCAGCGGGACCAACGTGTCGTAGATGTGAAAATGGTCCCACTCGAAAACTGTGCCGAGCGGAGGATGCGAAGATGGCCCAGCCGCTCCTCGGCTGTCATCGATCCTTCCATCTAAGGAGTAGTAGTGCTCCATGGACATTGCATCCCTAGATGCCGATTGGGGGCAGCCAGGCGTCGACCCGATATCTTCGCGACTGCCCCGCGGCAACCTGGTCCGCCAAAGCAGGCGCGGTCTTTGAGCAAGTGGTCTTCGACCAAAGGTGGGGAGGGTCTCAGCTAATGAGTGGATGAATTTGATAAAATAGGAATTGGCGTGGCGGTTTACATGGGCACCGCAGCAGCAGCACGCAGCCATCCGCGTCACATTGAACATGCTCCAAGTCAGCGCCTCGATCAGCCACTCCGCCGCCTGCAGCGTCGCGAGCCGCTGGGCAACGGAGGCCTTGCGGAAGGTTGATCGACAGGGTCAGTCGCCCGCCGATAGCCGGGATGCGCGCGGGCTTCTTCGTTACGATATCCGCCAGTTCGCTGCATACACAGCGGCACGCCGGCGCTCGGCCTCTTCATAGCGCTGCTTGAAGGTCGCGGCGTGTCGCGCCTTGGTGCCGCCATAACCCGGCAGTCTTCGCGCTTTTCAACCATATCGTTCTGCCCGTTCGCTCCGGGGCAGCCCGTTTGGGCGACAGCCCAGCATCCAGATATCCCGACTGATGCGTCGTTCCCCAGCCCCGGCGATGAAGTCCTCCTTCCCCGGGCTGAGCATGAAGTTGTCATGCGCGGGCTTGACCCGCGCATCCATCTCCTCGCCAAAGATGACGCGCCGGTCAGGCCCAAGGCGCCGGGGCTTCAGCCTCATTGCAGGCGGCGTTCGGCCGGACGCCTCCGGCGACATTCCCGCAAGAAAAAAGAAAAAGGCGGGGCGTTCGACGCCCCGCCTTCGCGCTGTGATAGTGTAGGCTCAGCTCTTCTGGATCGCCACGCGGAGCTGGTGGTTGATATTGACGCCCTTGGTGTCGCGGGAACAGCGATCCCACGATCAGGGTCATCCGCGCCACTACAATCGGGTGCCGAGCGGCGTCGATCTGCACGGTCCACAGCCACCACCGCGGTTGCGAGCAGCGGCAGCATGCCGCCGAACCAGCCGTTGCCGATGTGATGGGCAGCGACATGGAGATCAGGATGCGTCGGGAACATCTCCACCAGGAAGGCGGCGATCCGGCCGTACACCATGGTCACGTAGATCACCATGATCACCAGGATCAGTTCGGTCATGAACCAGTTGACCTTGGCGAGGTCGGCCTTCGCCGGATAGCCGCGGCATTGAGCGCAGCCTGCCGTTCGCATCATCCCAGCCTGCGACCTTGGTAGAATCCAGTAGTCCAGGTCGACACTTTCGCGCTCTGGCAAGCTCACCGTTTTGAACGACAGGCCCGATTTGGTCATGAAGTCCTGGGCCCGATCGCACTGCGTGAAGTTCGACCACGGTCCCACGAAGATGTGGAAGTTGCAGGTCGACTGGTCGGCGGTGATGGTGATAGGACTCTCTTCGCGAACGCCTCGAGGTCCGGGTTGACGTCGTGTAGCGGTCCCCGCGAACAGCGGGAAGTAGGTGATCACGGCGATCCACACCCGCCAGGATGATCTTCAAGCAGCCATTAGGTCCGACAACCAGCCGAACACGATGAAGAACGGCGTTCCGATGATCCAAGCT
>CAVRZJ010000014.1:0-295367 GCA_963725705.1 uncultured Acidobacteriota bacterium
CGCTGGATCCCTTCCGCTGTCAGCCAGTCGAGGGCGCGGTTCAGCTCCGCGTCGACGTCCCAGTTGTAGCTCTCGCGGCCGATCGTGATGACGCCGACCCGGCCGTCGTGCTCGGCGTTGACGTAGAGCTGCTGCCACTCCGGGAGTCTCCATGCGCGCGAAGGCCTCCGGGTGCCAGGCGCTCTCGCCGCCTGCCGGGTGGAGGCGGTGGTAGGCCTCGACGGTGCGGATCGCCGCGTCGGCGCCGCGGCCGCGGATCACGGCCAGGACGCCGCGGCGAGAACTGGGCGCAGAGCTCGCCGATCGCGTTCATCTGCGCGAGGTGCGAGCGCTCCTCGTGCAGCATGCAGGCTCGTCATCTGGAAGAGCGGCCCGAGGATCCAGGTCTCGAACTCGTCGCTGCTCGACCGGCGTCCGAGGGTCCAGTCGACGACCGGCCGGAAGTGCTCGGGCGGATACCAGTCCTGCCCGCTCTCCTTCTGCTCGACGAGCGTCCGGGTCGGCCGGAAGAGCTCGCCGTACTGCTCGCCGAGGTGGTGCAGGCACGACCAGGTGAGGAAGTTCGCGCCCCTGGCGCCGATGGCGTCGTGGGCCCGGAACGGGTTCGGGCCGAGGAGCCGGCGGACGAGCTTGTCGATCTTCCAGAACGGCATGTTGCGTCGCCTCGTGATAGCGCAGCGCCGCCAGCGTCACGCCGCAGAAGAGCACGTCGAGGACGAACGACCAGTGGTCGCTGACCGGCATCGGGATCAGCCCGAGCGCCCAGAGGAGCTGCGTGACGGCCGACGGCGACGGCTCGACGACCTCCCAGACCTTGTTGATCTCGTGCGGGAACGCCGGGTGCGCGATCGCCGACGCCGAGCTCCGAGCGCGGGGAAGCCGGAGGTGACGGAGCGGATCTCGATCCCCGGGAACGCCGCGCGGAAGACCTCGTAGTGCGCCCGCTTGATCGCGAGGATCTCCGGGAATCGCCTCGAGCAGGAAGCGCGGCCGGAACCGAGCGAGAGCTGCGGCGGGCAGGCGGACGCCGTCGTAGGCGAGCGCGGTGACGTTCGCTCATGATCCGCGCCGCCTCTTCCTGGCCGAACGTGCGCACGAGGCCCGGCGTACTGCGCGGCCGAGCCCGTCCGGCGCGCCCGGGAAGTCGAGCGCGACGACGGGCACCCCGAACGGCTGCAGGCGGGAGCCGAGCTGCATCGCCTTGCCGGCGCCGACGATGCCGTTGGCTCCCGAGATCACGAGCGAACCGCGCTCGGCGGGCGGGCCGAAGACCCGTTCGACGGCGTCCTCGCGGTCGAGCGGCACCGTGCCGCGCTGGGAAGATCGAGGACGGATCGCCCAGGCCGAGGGGGCGAGCGTCGAGGCTCTGCATCGCCTTGATCATGACCGTGTCCTCCCCTCGGAGACCTCGAAGATGGCGGCGATGCCGACGTCGCCGGCCGCGCAGCCGAAGACCAGCGACGTGGCCGCCGCCGAGCGAGACCGCCTCCTCGAGCGCCTCGATCAGGATCCGCGTCAGCGTCGGACCCTGCGGGTGCCCCCAGACGAGCGAGCACCCGGTGCGGTTCATCTTGCGCCAGTCGTACTCGAGCGATCTTCGCGAAGATGACGTCGTTGACCGCGAACGGGTTGTGGTTCTTGACGACGGCCATGTCGTCCATCGTCAGGCCGGTACGATCGAGCAGCTTCTGCACCGCCAGGGCCGGCGCTTCCGGCATCAGCGCGGGGCCGGTCCGGACCTCGGCCTTGGCGATGAACCGGATGTCGATCTCCGGGTCGCGGCGACAGCTCGGCGGCCTTCTCCTTCGGCGGCGCACGAGGAGCGTCGCCATGCCGTCCGAGGCGTGCGTCTGGGTCCCGGCGGTGACGCAGGTGTCGAGCTCGCGCATCGCCGCGCAGGCCGCCGAGCGGTGACCTGCCGGACGCCGAGGTCGTCGTCGATCCGGCCCGATCGAGCCGGCCCTGCAGGTTCAGGACGTCGAGCGGGCACGAGCACGCGGTCGAGGAAGCCGGAGCGCCTGCGCCTCGAAGTACTGCTGGTAGCGGAAGAAGGCGATCTCGTCCACCTCGCGGCGGTCGATCCGGTACTTGCGCGCGGCCAGGCCGGCGGTGGCGATCATCGCCTTGCCGGTGGCCGGATCGAAGCCGAAGTTGTCCCAGACGTCGGCGAGCGGGAATCGTCCGCTGGTAGGCGCGGCGCTCGGGGAAGACGCCGACCGGCGAGTCGCTGGTGCGGTCGAAGGTGAGCACGCCGACGACGTCGTAGGCGCCCGCCTCGACCTCGGCGGCGGCCGGCGACGACGGCCTGCAGGCCGGTCGCGCACGCCTGCTCGAGGTGGTAGCCGGGAAGGCGGTGGCCGAGACAGCTCGCCACCAGGGGCGCGTTCCAGAACTTCCAGTGCCACGGGATCGTCGAGCCGATGACCAGGTAGTCCAGCCGGTCCTTCGGGACCTTCCGCAGCCCGAGGATCCGCGCCATCGACTCGCCGGCGAACTGGCCGATGTTGACCTCGGCCAGCGGCGACGTCTGCCAGGCGGGAAAGAAGCTGCTACCCCACGTGCCGTATGGAATCCTGGCCCTGCGCCGCTCCGCAGTGTTCACGCTCATCTTCCCCCCAGGAAGATCTCACTGCGGGCGCTCGCGGCGCCCGCAGTGAGATTCTCAAACCTCGAGCAGCGTGTCCGAGCTCTTGATCGTGAACTCGGCGAACGAGCGGGCGGCCTTCGCGGTGAACCCCTCCCACTCGTAGAAGCCCTTCCCCGTCTTCACCCCCAGCTCACCGCGCTTGAACATGCGCGCGAGCAGCGCGGGCGGGTAGTAGCGGGGATCCTGGGTGGCGAGGTACATCGCCATGCCGACGCGGTACATGGTGTCCGCGCCGATGAAGTCCGAGAGCTTGAAGACGCCCTGCGGATGTCCCAGGCTCCCCTTGAGCCCGCGGTCGCCGTCCTCGACCGTGATCTCGCCGCGCTCGAGCGCCCGCACCGCCTCGAGCATGAACGGCACCAGGTGCTTGTTGACCCAGAAGCCGGTCACGTCGCTGGCGACGAATGGGTCCTTGCCGAGGTTCTTGAGGATCGTGAGGGTGAGGCCGATCGTCTCCTCGGCGAGCTCCGGGTGGCAGACGACCTCGACGGCCGCCATCTGGTACACCGGGTTCATCCCGTGCGTGCCGATGAAGCGGTCGCGGCGGCCCGAGGCCACCCCCATGGTGTGGACCGAGAGCGAGGAGGTGTTGGTCCAGACGAGCGCCTGCTCGCCGAGGTGCGGGGCGAGGCGCGCGAGCAGGTCGCACTTCACGCGCAGGTCCTCGATGATCACCTCGAGCAGCACCTGGCAGGCTGGGAGCGCGGCGACGAACTCCGGCTCGGAGGCGGCGCACGTGAAGCGGGCGCTCGCCTTGGCAACGAACTCCGCGTCGTCCGGGTGGCGCTTCTTGGCGATCCAGCCGAGCGCCTTCGCGAGCGTCGCCCCGGCCCGCCCGCGCGCCTCCGGCACGCTGTCGTAGCCGATCACCTGATAGCCGCCTTCGAGCAGGTTGGCGGCCCAGTCGAGCCCCATCTTGCCGAGGCCGATCACCGCGAAACGCTTGACCTCTTCTGGCTGCATGGCGTCTCCCTGCAAATTGGCCGTGCGTGCGCGCTGCGCACGCACGGCCGTTTTGCAGGATTATAGCCATCGGCTGCGAAGATCAAAACCCGCGGCGATTCTGTCGAACGCTCCGCTCAGGATGCGACGCGAGGCGAGAGCGCCCGAGCCCGGCCGGCGCGGGAGGGCATGGACTATGATGTCGCTGGGGTTCTCGCCTGGATGTTCCCGTTCTGGAGCCCAGCGACTTCGGTGGGGGGATCGGCCATGGCAGACGACAAGACGGCGATCAAGAAGATCCGCGCGGCCGGCCCGATGAAGGAGCTGATGGCGGCCTACTTCCGGGAGCTGGACGAGGCGGCCCGCACGGGGAGCGCCAAGGTCGCCTGGTGCACCAGCGTCGGACCGGCGGAGCTGCTCCGGTCGCTTCGGCTTCCTCGTCTACTTCCCGGAGAACCACGGCGCCATGCTGGGCGCCTCGCGCATGGCCGCCGACCTCATCCCGGCGGCCAACGCCGTCGGCTACTCGCCCGACATCTGCTCCTACCTGACCAGCGACATCGGCTCCTACCTGAACGGCGAAGCACGCCGCTGACCAAGGCCTTCGGCATCGCGAGCGTGCCGAAGCCCGACGTGCTGGTCTACAACACCAACCAGTGCCGCGACGTCAAGGACTGGTTCCCGTTCTACGCCCGCGAGTTCGGGGTCCCCTGCGTCGGCATCGACACGCTGCGGGCGATCGGCGAGATCACGCCGCGCGATCGTCGACGGGCTCGTCGCGCAGCACAAGGCGCTGATTCCCGCCGCTGGAGCAGGTGTCCGGCCGGAGCTTCGACCTCGACCGGCTCAGGGAGGTCGTCGCCTCCTCGCTACCGCTGCACGCCAGCTCTGGAAGCAGGTCCTGCGACTGGCCGCGCACCGCGCCCTCGCCGCTCACCTTCTTCGACGGCACGATCCACATGGGCCCGGCCGTGGTGCTGCGCGGCGACGCGCGGGCCGAGCGTTACTACCGAGACGCTGCTCGCCGAGCTCGAGGAGCGCGTGGCCGGCGGCGTCGGCGCGGTCGACGGCGAGACGCTACCGCCTCTACTGGGACGGCATGCCGGTCTGGGGCAAGCTCCGCGAGCACGCCGAGCATGTTCGCGGCGCACCGCAGACCTGCGTGGTCGCCTCGACCTACTGCAACAGCTGGATCTTCGAGGCGCTCGGCCGACGCCGGACCCGTTCGCAGGGCATGGCCCGCGCCTACACCGAGCTCTTCATCGTGCGCTCCGAGGAGTACAAGGAGCGCTACCTGGAGCGGATGGCCCGCGACTACGCCATCGACGGCTTCGTCTACCACGACGCCAAGACCTGCCCCAACAACTCCAACAACCGCTACGGCCTGCCCGGACCGCCTCGGCGCCCGAAGCTCGGCATGCCGCACGTGGTCATCAACGGCGACCTCAACGACCTCCGCCTCTACTCCGAGGAGCAGACGCGCACCCAGTTCGAGGCGCTGGTCGAGCAGCTCGGCGAGCGGCTCGGCCTGAGAGGTCGAGGATGAGCGGCGAGGAGCTCCGGAGCCAGGCGGCGCGCCAGGCCGCGGGGCGTCTCTACTGCGGCGTCGACATCGGCGCCTCGGCCACCAAGCTGGTCCTCATCGACGAGACGCGGCGAGCTGCGCGCTCGGGCGGTGCACCCCTCCGGCATCGACTACCAGGCGACCGCCCGCGCGTGCCTCGACGAGGCCCTGGCCGCGCTCGGAGCTGGCACCGCTCAGACCTCGCCGCCACCGTGTCCACCGGCTACGGGCGCCACAACGTCGACCTTCGCCGACCTCGTACCGCCACCGAGATCCACTGCCACGGCCTCGGCTGCTTCCACCACTTCCCGCGCGCCATCTCCATCGTCGACATCGGCGGCCAGGACAACAAGGTCATCCACCTGGAGGCGGACGGGCGCCGGTCAGCTTCAAGATGAACCGCAAGTGCGCGGCCGGCACCGGCGCGTTCCTCGAGGAGATCGCGCTGCGGCTCGGCCTGAAGCTCGAGGAGATGGACCCGCTGGCCGCGCAGCACGACGCGAGGCGGTGCGCCTGTCAGCAGCTTCTGCACGGTGTTCGCCAAGACCGAGATCCTCGCCCACCTGCGCCAGGGAGCGCCGGTCGAGGGGATCGTGCGCGGCGCCTTCGCTCTCGGTGATCACGCGGGTGATGGAGATGGACCCGCTCGCCGGGCGAGGTGGTCCTGACCGGCGGCGTGGTGGCCCACAACCCGACCATCGCGGAGATCCTCGCCGCGCAAGCTGGGCCGGAGGTGACGCGTCCCGCCCTACCCACAGTTCACCGGGGCGCTGGGCGCCGCCCTCGTGGCGGCACGTGAGGCACGTCGGCGAGCCGCCGGCGGCGGCAGCGCCGGAAGCGAGCGACGACGAGAGCGGCGAGCGCCGATAAGGAGAAACGGCATGCTGGACGGACTCTTCAAGCCCCGGTCGGTCGCCGTCGTCGGCGCCTCCAACAACCCCTTCTCGATCGGCAACATCGTGATCCGCAACCTGGCCGAGTACGGCTTCAAGGGACCGATCTTCCCGATCAACCCCAAGGAGACGGCAGATCCGCAGCTTCAAGGCGTTCAAGTCGGTCCTCGACGTGCCGGACGAGATCGACCTGGTGAACATCTCGGTCAGCCACAAGCTGGTGCCCGCAGGTCATCAAGGAGTGCGGCGAGAAGGGGGTGAAGTTCGCCATCGTCCACAGCGCCGGCTACAAGGAGGTCGGCGAGGAGGGGATCAGCGCGCGAGCGGGAGATGGTGGAGCTGGCCCACACCTACGGGATGCGCATCTTCGGCCCCAACTCGCCAGGGCATCCAGAACTCCGATCCGGAGGTCTCGGTCTACGCCAACTTCACCTTCGTGCCGATGAAGCCGGGCAACATCTCGATCGTCGCCCAGGGCGGCGGCATGGGCGAGATGCTCAAGCTGCACCTGCACAACGTCGGGCTCGGCCATCGCATGTACTGCTCGTACGGCAACGAGTGCGACCTGACGATGCCCGAGATCCTCGACTACTACGGCCGCGACGCGGGCACCCGCGCGATCATGATGCAGACCGAGAGCTTCAAGGACCCGGCGGCGTTCCTCGAGGTCGCGTCGCGCGATCACGCCGCACAAGCCGATCCTCGCCATCAAGGCGGGCCGCACGCGCGAGGGCTCGATCGCGGTCTCCTCGCACACCGGCACGCTGGTCGACCAGGCGGCGATGGCCACCGCCATGTACCGCAAGGCCGGCGTGGTCGAGTTCCACGACAGCGACGAGATGATCAAGGCCGCGATCGCCTTCTCCACGCAGGAGCCGCCGCGCGGGCAAGCGCATCGGCATGGTCACCAACACCGGCGGCCCGGGAATCCAGATGGTCGACGAGGCGATGGACCAGGGCCTGATCCTGGCGACGTGGTCGGACGGCGGGCAGGCAGCGGCTCAAGGAGAGCCTCTACGCCGAGGCCAGCCTCGGCAACCCGGTCGACGTGGTGGCCACCGGCGGCGCCGGACCACTACTTCGCCGCGGTCGACACCCTCCTGCAGGAGGACGGCGTCGACATGGTGCTGATCTTCTTCGTCACCGCGCCGTTCGTCGACCTCGACGCCATCGCGCGCGCGGATCAAGGAGGCGACCTCGACGCTCGAAGAAGCCGGTGGCGATGGTGGTCGAGACCTCGTCGAAGTGGTACGGCCTGATCGGAACTGCTGCGAGTCGGCGGCATCCCGGTCTACGAGTTCGCCGGAGGACGGCGCCCGCGCCCTCGCCGCGATGGCCCGCTACGCGGAGCTGCGCGACCGGCCGCGGGAGGAGCCGCCGGAGCTCGCCGTCGACCGGGCCGCCGCGGAGGCGATCGTCGCGCGACCACGCGGGCAAGGACGCCTTCCTGCCGCAGGCGCGAGGCGTTCGCGCTCCTCGGCCGCCTACGGCGTCCCGGTGCCGCGGATGGCCGGGTCTCCGCCGCGGGCGACCTGGCGGCGGCGGCGGCGGCGGTCGGCTTCCCGTGCGTGCTCAAGGTCGACTCGCCCGACGTCGGTCCACAAGTCGGACGAGGGCGGCGTCGTCCTCGGCCTCGGCGACCTGCGACAGCCTGACGCGCGGCCTTCACGGCGATGCGCGACCGCTTCGCCGGCCGGGACGTCGGCTACCTCGCTCATGGAGCAGAAGGCGGCCGGGACGCGAGATCATCGTCGGCGCGCACCGCGGCGCCGGGGCTCGGCAACCTCGTCATGTTCGGCCTCGGCGGCGTCTTCGTCGAGGTGATGAAGGACGTGGTGGTCGCCGTCGCCGCCGCTCGAGCCGGCCGGAGGCGCGGGAGATGCTGCGCGGCGATCAAGGGCTTCCCGGTGCTGCGAGGGGGTGCGCGGCAGGCCGGGCGTCGACCTCGCCGCCCTCGCGGAGCTGCTGCTCCGGGTCTCGCGGCTGCGTCGCCGACTTCCCGGCGATCGTCGGAGATGGACCTCAACCCGATCCTCGCCTACCCCGCGGGCACGGCGCCGGTCGCGGTCGACGTCCGCATTCGGATCCGTTGAGTCGGCACAGCGACGCGCCGGCCCATGACGCACGCGGTCCCCCTCGCCGTCATCGTCGTCTACATCGTGGTCATGTTCGCCGTCACCTGGTGGAGCAGCCGCGTGACTCACGAGGCGGACGGCGGCATCGTCGGCTACCTCCTGGCCGGACGCGAGATGCCGGCCTGGGTCACGGCGGCCATGCTCACCGGTCTGGCGGTGGGCGGCGCCTCGACGATCGGCGTGGCGGAGCAGGCCTACACCGTGGGGTTCTCGGCCGGCTGGTACAACGCGGCCTGGGCGTTCGGCGCCTTCGTCATGGGGCTGGGCGCGGCGCGCCGCTACCGGCGCTCCGCGATCACCACTCTGCCGGAGCTCTTCGAGCGCCACTACGGCGTCACGGCCCGAGTCGTCGGCGTCGTCGGGCAGCTCGTCATCCAGGTTGTCATCACCTCTCTGCAGTACGTCGCCGGACGGCGCGATCCTGTCCTCGCTGGTGCCGGGGGTGTTCTCGTTCCGGGCGGGCATGGCGGTCACGGCCGCTCGTCTTCGTCGGGATCACGCTCATCGGGCGGGTTCTGGGCGGCCGGCCTGACCAACGTGGTCAACGTCGTCGTCATCTACGTCGGGGTCATCCTCGGGGCCGTGCTCACCGTGCACCGGGTGGGGGGCTTCGCGGCCTCGCCGCACGGCTGCCCGCGGGGCACCCTGGCTTCGACCTCCTGGCGGTCGGTCCGGGACTGATCGCGGCCTGGTTCCTCGTCATGCTGACGCAGGTGCACTCGACCCAGGCCGTGATCCAGATCGGCTTCGCCGCCCGGGACGAGCGCAGCGCGGCGCGGGGCTATCTCCTCGGCGGCCTGCTCATCCTGCCGGTCGGCTTCATCAGCGCGGTCCTCGGCATGGCAGCGGCGGTGCTCCATCCCGGGATCGATACCGGCGGAGGCGCTGCCCCAGGTGGTGCTCGGATCTGCCGCCCGCTGGCCGCCGGGCTGGTTCTCGCCGGGCCTGTGGGCGGCCGACGTGAGCACCGCCTCGGCGCTGCTGATCGGCAGCGCCACCCTGGTCACCGACGACATCGTCAAGCGCTTCGTCGCCCCCGACTTAGCCGGCTGCGCGTGGTCAGGCGATCTGCCGGCTGACCGTGGCGGTACTGAGCGTGCGTGACCTTCCTGCTGGCCCTGACCGTCAGGGCATCCTCAAGGTGCTGCTGATCGGGCTGACGCTCGCGACGGCGTACACCCTGGTCGTGCTGACGACGCTGTACGCCCCCGCGCTGTGCCGCCGCTCCTCGGCCACCTGGACGCTCGCGACGACCGGTGCGGCACTGGTGGCCTGGCTGCTGGCGCCACCCTCGTGGCGCGTGCTTCCGCACCCGATCTACTTCACCTGGATCGTCAGCCTGCTCACGTTCTTCCTGGTGGCGCTGCTCGATCGCCGCCGGATCGCCGCCTGATCGGGGCCCGACCATGGGCAGGCGGGGAGGGTTGTCCCGCCAGCGAAAATTTGTCGAATATGTTGGACGTGGTACCTTTGTGTTGAGGTGGAGGCCGCGTTAGCTGTGCTTCCAGATAGGCTTGCGCTTCCCCTCGAACGAGGCGATACCCTCGGCGACGTCCTCCAGCCGATAGAGCCGTTCGAGGAAGAGTCGCTTGAGGCGCTCCAGCGCCTCGGTGCGGAGGGCGCCCGCACCGGTCGAGAGCGCCTGCTTGGCAAGCCGCAGAACCGGGACGGAGAGCCCATTCAGCAGCTCGTCGATCTGCCCCCATTCATCCCGGGGCAGCAGCTTCTGCACGAGACCGATCGCCGCGGCGCGCTCGGCGCTGACCGGCTCGCCCGTGAGGATTGTCCAGGCGGTGTTCTGCAGGCCGGTCAGGCGGGGCAACTGGTAGCAGGCGAGCGGCGGGAAGAACGCCAGCTTGATCTCGGGTTGGCCGAAGGTGGCGCCGGGGTCGGCGACCACGAAGTCACAGAACGAAGCCAGCTCCAGCCCGCCACCCAGGCACGCGCCGTGGACGAGGGCGGCGACCGGTGCGGGGAGCTCGGCGATGGCCGTGCAGGCCTCGATGAGAGCGCCCAGCATCGCCTCGGCATGTTCCGCCTTGTGCTCGGCGACCGAGGCTCCGGCCGAAAAGCAGCGGCCGGCGCCGGAGAGCGCTACCGCCGCGATGCCCCCGTCGCCGGCGAGGTGGCGCAGATGGGCGGTCAGCTCGGCGAGCAGCGCGCCGTCGAGCACGTTGACCGGGGGCGAGCTCAGGGTGAGGTGGACGACCCGTTGATGCCTGGCGACCTCGATCATGCCTTCCTCCGGGCCACTACTGTCGCCCTGCAACTGGTAACAACTGAGGATCCGTCCTGGAGCATGCGGATGAGTCTGATCACCGCTTCCAGCCTTGAGCCTGCAACGTCTTGTCATCGGCGGCAGTCTCACCGCCACCGAGAACTACCCGTAAACGAGGTAGTCCGGGATGTCGTCCTCGCCCCGCGTGCCGTTCTTGATCTCCTGCGTGACGATGGCGCCGGTGAAGAACAGGTTCAGGTCGACGTCCAGGTTCCTGAACATCCGCCCGATCTTGACGATCTTGCCGTTGATGTAGTCGATCTCGGTGGGTCGCCGGTTCTTCAGGTCGAACCACATCGATGGGTAGTGGTCGCCGCCGCCTTCGAGGTAGCGCATGCACGAGTCGAGCGCATCCTCGCCGTAGTTGTAGCCGACTACGGCCGCTACCGTGAGACCTTCCTGAAGGAGCACCCTCGCCTTGCCACGGGTGTGCCGCAGCCGCATCGCCTGGCCCATCGTCAAGCCGTGGGCCGCGCACAGCGCGTTCAGGGCCGAGTTCAGGATCGTCTTGTAGAACGCGGCCTTCTTCATCTCGTAGTGGGAGACGTTCTCCGTCACCAGCCCCGCCTCCGTGAGAATCGTCCCCATCACCGGCGCCCACGAGGTCTTGCGCTCGGTGGCCGGCCCGAGCATGTTCGGGGGATGGAACCAGTTCATGTTCACGGCGCCGTCCGCCGTCAGGTTGCCCGCGTAGTTGACCACTCCGCGGCAGACCCTCTCCTTCGCGACGAATTCACCGAGTGTGTCTTCCGGCCCGATGCCGTTCATGAAGGCGATGACCCGCATGTCGGCGGGCCACTGGAGGCCGGCGAAAACGCTCATTACCGCGCTGATCGCCCACGTCTTGGTGCAGATGAAGGTCGCCGTGAGGTTCTCGACCCGGTTCAGCTCCTCCAGCGAGGCAAAGCAGCTCTCGATCTTCCCCTCGATTTGCGCAAACCCCTGGACGCGCAGGCCGTCGGCGTTCACCTGCTCGCGCCGCGCGGGGACCTCCTCAACACCGTAGACCTTGACCCCGGCCCTCGCCAGGTATGCGCCGAGGATGGTGCCCACCGGCCCGAAACCGACGATACCGACCGCCTCCCCCCGCGGATTCATTGGTCGCACCGTAGCAACGGGGACGCCGCGATGTCAAGCCAGGAGACAGCGCGTATTTTGAGACACTGGCTCAAGAGCGCCGCGGGCCGGGCCGGGCCACCGACTAGCCCGGGCGCTGCCCGGGGCCGCCGCGCAGCGCGGCGTCGAGGGAGCGCAGGGCGGCGAGATGTTGCGTCTCCCAGTCGGCGAGAAAGCGGTAGAAGCCCTTGACGTTGCCGTCATCCGCCGCCCCGGCGGCCTCGGTGTAGGCGGCGATCGCGTTGGTCTCGAGCTGCATCCCGACCGACAGCACCGCCCCCTCGAGCTCCGCCTCATCGGCCTCGCTGCCAAGACCGGGCGGCAGCACCTTCCGCGAGAGCGCCAGCAGCGTCGGGGTGCGCAGCGGGATCGCGAACGCGGTGGTCCCCTTCACGTCGTAGAAGCGGATGATCTCCTTGAGATAGGCTTGGTGCTGCCTCTCGTCGGCGGCGAGCCGCGCGAGCAGCTCGCGTACCGCCGCGGTACGCGCCTTCTCGCCGGCCATCTGGTAGAAGACGTAGCCGTCGACCTCGATCTGGAAGGCCTGACGCAGGACATCGAGCAGCGGATCACGTTCACTCATTCTGGTTCTCCACGTCCGCTCGGTTCCGCCGGTACTCTGCATTTCATCCTAGCCTTTGTTCCTCCGGCGTTCAATCAGGATCTGCACGCGGTCGCTTCCTGACGTAGATCGTGCGGAAGCGATCCGGCTGCGCCAGGTAACAATCGAGACACTGGTCGCCCAGCTCCGCGCGCGACACAGGGCGCAGCAGCACCTCGAAGCCGAGCTCGCGGTAGAGCTCGACGAGCTCGCTCAGGCGCGGCTCGTCGGTGGTCGTCATCCTGGTCCAGCCGGCCAGGTCGCGGATTTCGTCAGAAGAGGTCGTCAAGCTCGCCGTCCCCAGCAGGCATGCGGCCGTGGCGGCCAATAAACGCCTGGATCAGCTCACTCTCCCGCTTGGTGTACATGGGTGCTGCCTCGCAGATGAAGAACGGGGGCCGCGAGTCCCGGACCAGCTCAGCGTCGAGCGCCGCCCGGAGGTCGGCGACGCCAGCGATCTTCGTAGCGACGCGATCGTCGCCGAGGAGTTGATAGACGCCGGCGGCGGCCGGAACCTTCGCCACCTCGTCCGCGCACAGCTCCAGCCACGGAAGCGGCGGCAAGGCAGGCTGCGCCAGCGCCAGGCGCAGGTCGCACTGCAGGCAGCGCCCCGCCTCGCTGAGCGCCTCGTCGGCGGCCGGTCCCGCGTCCACCTCGGAGAAACCGCGACGCCGCAGGTCCAGCGAGAGCTCGTGCCCCGGCATCCGGGCCCGGCCGGCGAACCCCTCGTCGCGGCCCAGCCACGAGGCGGGATTGTCGGGCTGCAGCAGCGACGGGATGTCGCCGCTGCCGCCCAGGTGGCGATCGATCGCTTCGGCGGCCCGCCTGCCGCTCGCGACCGCGAGAACCACCGATGACGGCCCAAGGCAGACGTCGCCGCAGGCGAAGACCCCCGCGCCCAGCGCACCAGCCTCGCCGAGGTCGCGGGGCAGCAACCCGTCGGCGCCCAGCTCCAGGGTGCCGCCGCAGCCGCACAGAAACCCGGGCTCCACGTCCTGGCCGATCGCGACGATCACGGTATCGGCGTCCGTCTCGCGGATGATTGCGGCATCGAAGCGGGGGGCGAAATGCCCGTCCTCGTCGAACACTGACAGGCAGCGCACGAGCCTGGCCCCGCGTACGCGGCCGTTGCAGCCGAGGAGCTCGCCGACCCCCCAGGAGTTCATGACGGCGATCCCCTCCGCCCCCGCAGACGCGACCTCGGGCGCGTAGGCCGGCATCTCGTCGCTCCTCTCCAGACACGCCAGGGTCACTGAGGCGGCGCCGAGACGCATGGCCGAGCGCGCCGCATCGACGGCCACGTTGCCGCCGCCGATGACGAGCACCGATCGGTCTCCGAGTACGGCACCGGCGAGCGCGCCGCTGGCGACATCGCGGAGGAAGTCGGCGCCGGGAACCACCCCGCCCAGCCCCGCTCCGGCGACCCTGAGAGCCTTGGCCGCACCCGCTCCCACGGCCAGCAACACCGCGTCGAACCCTTCTCGGCGTAGGGAGGCGAGCGTGAAGTCGCGACCCAGCGCGCAGCCGGTGCGCAGCTCGATGCCCTGCCGGCGCAGCCGCTCGACGTCGCGCCGCAAGGCTTCCCGTGGCAGACGATAGCCGGGGATGCCGAAGCGCAGCATTCCTCCAGCTTCGGGTGCCGCCTCGAAGACCGTCACCTCGCGCCCGAGCCGGCGCAGGAAATGCGCGGCCGAAAGCCCCGCCGGGCCGGCGCCGACGATGGCCACGCGCCCGCCGCCGGAAGGTGCCGGCGGCCAGTCGGGGGTCTCGCACGCGAGCTCGTCGAACACGTGACGGCGCAGGCGGCAGACGGAGATGGCGCCGCCGAGCTCGCGTCGCCGGCACCCCTCTTCGCAGGGGTGAAAGCAGACCCGGCCCAGGGACTCGGGCAGCGGGATGCGATCGAGGACGATCTGCGCGGCCTCCTCGCGGCGATCCTCGGCCACCGCCCGCAGGAAACGTGGCACGTCCATCCCCGCTGGACAGGAGTGCCGGCACGGCAGCAGCCGGCTCGTCCGGTCGGCTCCGGCCGCTGGACTGTCGATCAGGGCGCCGGTCGGGCACACCTCGACGCAGGCGCCGCAGTACCGACAGGCGGCCTCGTCGCGGCCCGACGCCACCTGGCCGACGACGGCTTGCCCGCTCTTCATCACGAAGCCGAGCGCCCCGACCCCTCGGAGGTCCGAGCACGCCCGCACGCAGCGCAGGCACGAGACGCACAGTTCCGGCCGCCAGGAGAAGAGCGGGGCGCCGGTGACCGCGGGCAGGCCGCGCGGGACGTAGCGCGGCGTTTCCGGGGGAATGCCGATGTAGCAGGCCACCTTCTCGAGCTCGCAGTGGCCGAGCAGCGGGCAGCAGCGCTCCGCCACCGGCACGCCTGTCGAGCACGGCTCGCGGCTGCACCCCTCCTTCTGGGCGCAGGTCAAGCAGGCGTGCGGGTGGGTGGCTAGGATGGCGGCGAGGCGCGAGCGGCGCCGCGCGACGAGCTCCGGACCGCCGGTCGAGATCACGAGGCCGGCCGCGACCGGGAGGTCGCAGGCGGGGCGGGGTTCGGTTTCGCCGTCGACCCGCACGAGGCACAGCCCGCACCCGGCGAACGCGGTTTCGGCGGCGCCGGCGTCGCCCGCGATCCGCTCCGCGGCCCGGTACACCTCCTCGACGGGCCGCGCCCCGCGCGCCGGACCGAGGTTGGGGTGGTGGCACAAGTGCGGGATGTAGAGATCGGCCGCGAGCGCCGCGCTCAGGACGGTATCTCCGGCCCGCGCCATGATCTCCCGGCCGTCGACTGTGATCGCCACGCTGGCTGCCGGCTCCGAAACGTCTCGCGGCGCGGTCGCGCTCATATGCTTCCCGGCCTCACCAGGAGTGGGCGAGCGCGCCGGCCGGGCACGCCGCCACGCACGGCAGCACCGGTCGTCCGGTCGCCGGCTTGCACGGGGCGCAGGAGTACTTGATCTGCTTGCGGTGCCCGTCCTTCACCGCGCACACGCGATCGTCGTAGTCGTCGACGATGATCTCGAGAACGCCGGCGGGACAGGCGACCAGGCAGGGGTGATCGGTGCACCTCACGCACGCGTCGGTGTCGACGGTGATGAAGAAGTCGCCCGAGCCGTCCTTGTAGCCGAAGTTCGCGAGCATGTCGCCTCCCGGTGGTCCTACTCCTTCGACTTGACGT
Source organism: uncultured Acidobacteriota bacterium (assembly GCA_963725705.1). Taxonomy (GTDB): domain Bacteria; phylum Acidobacteriota; class Thermoanaerobaculia; order Thermoanaerobaculales; family Thermoanaerobaculaceae; genus CAVRZJ01. The sequence continues at coordinate 15,352 of CAVRZJ010000014.1, forward strand.
AAAGGACGCGGCCGAACAGCGCCGCGCCCAGCGCGCCGGCGATCTGGCTGTCCATCTCGGTCTTGAGCGCTTTGACACCGAGCTCCTTCTCGAGCCGGCTGACGACGCCGGGGTTCTTGGCGATGCCGCCGGTGATGGCGAACTCCTTCTCCACGCCGATGCGGTCGAGCAGCGAGCACACCCGGTGCGCCATGGCCGCGCAGTAGGCGGCGAGCACGCTTGTTCTTCGGCCAGCCGGCTCGCAGCAGGCCCGAGGCCTCGCTCTTGGCGAAGACCACGCAGGTGGAGGAGACCGGCGGCGGCTCCTCGTCCACCGAGAGCGACAGCTCGCCCACCTCCTCGATCGGCACGGCGAGCAGGTCGGCGATGACCTCCATGCCCCGCCCGGTGCCGGCGGCGCACTTGTCGTTCATCAGGAAGCCTGCGACCTTGCCCTTCTCGTCGCAGCGGATGGCCTTGCAGTCCTGGCCGCCCATGTCCAGCACGGTGCGCACCGCCGGGCCGTACATGAAGTTGGCGCCGCGGGCGTGGCAGGCGATCTCGGTGATCGCGCGCTGCGCGAACGGCACGTTGACCCGTCCGTAGCCGGTCCCCACGACGAAGTGGATGTCCTGGAGCGCCAGCCCGGTCCCGCCGAGCGCCCACTCCATCGCCTTGCGGGCGCTCTCGGGGCTGTCCGATCCGGTGCGCATGTTCGAGTAGGCGTAGAGCTTGCCGTCGGCCATGATGACCGCCTGCGAGCTCACCGAGCCCACGTCGACGCCGCCCGTGAGCACCTGCGCGGCGCGGGGATCGAGCTCGGGGTCGTGCCAGTTGTACTCCTTCCAGCGCCAGTACTCGCCGCCATGGTCATCCCCTCCCTATGCCTTTTCGCTCACGCGCTCGGCCGCGATCAGCGCTGCTCCCAGCGCCCCGACGAACTCCGGCTCGGCCGGCACCAGCACCTCGGTCTCCAGGCTGCGCTTCATCGAGTCGATGAAGCCGGGGTTCCGCGCCATCCCCGCCGATCAGCGTGACGTCCTTCTGAAAGCCCACCTTGCGCACCATCGAGGTGATCCGGCTGGCGATCGCATCGTGCACCGCCCGCGAGATGTCCTCCTTCGGCGTCTTGGCGTGCACCAGCGACACCACCTCGCTCTCGGCGAACACCGTGCATTGCGCGTTCATCGGCACGGTCTTCGACGCGCGCAGCGACATCCGGCCCAGCTCCTCGACGCCGACCTCGAGCGCGCGCGCCATCGCCTCGGTGAAGGTGCCGGCGCCCGCCGCGCACTTCTCGTTGACGGCGAAGTCCTCGACCTTGCCGTGGTCGCCGCAGCGCACGGCACGCCCCTCCTCGGCCCCGACGTCGATCACCGTGTGGGCGGTCGGAAACAGGAAACACGCGCCCTTCGCCGCCGCGCCGACCTCGGTGACCAGATCGTCCGCGCCGGCGACCTCCCGGCGGCCGGCACCGGTCGCCACCACGCAGGCGACCGCCTCGCGCCGGATGCCGCCGGCGGCCGCCAGCACCTCCGCCCAGAGCTGCTCGATGGCGGACCCGGTGTCGAAGCCCGCGGCCGCGATCCGCTGCGCCAGGTTTCTGCCGTCCTCGAGGAGCACGACCTTGATCGTCTTCGCCCCGACGTCGATTCCTGCCGTGATCATGCGTTCCCCCCCGCCGTTCCCGTGCCGATTTCACACCGCGATGCGGCGCAAGCCGAGCGTCTCCATGAACGCGTCGATGCGCGCCATTGCGCGGCCGCGGTCGAATTCGCGCTCGTCGCCCATGTTGCCTTCGAAGGTCATGACCGGAAGGCCGGCCTCGAGCAGCGCCAGCCGGTTCTCGGCGATGCCGATCGACAGCCCCTCGCAGCCGCGGTTGTAGTGCAGCATCACGCCGTCGAGCTACCACTCGCGGGCGATGCGGATCATCATCTCGCTCTTCAGGTGCGGCGAGTAGAAGTGCTGCCACTCGGGCTTGGAGAGGTTCCAGTCGGCAAGGACGCGCAACGCCTGGTCGCGGCTCTTCATGGTGACGCCCTTTTCCATCGGCGTGGTCCGCGGCCCCCAGGTGCCGTCCGGCTTCACCTCCCAGATCCCGATCAGGCCGAACGTGTAGAGCGAGCCGACCGAGACGCAGCCGAACTCCTCCAGGTAGCGGAACACGTCGAGGAACGCCCACGGCGGCTGCGTGTCCGACATCACGCGGCAGCGCTCGTTGGCCACCGCGGCGATGCCGTCCGCGACCCGCTCCTTCACCTCGTCGCGCAGCTCGCGATAGAAATCGACGACGCGCGGGTCGTGCTTCATCAGCGTCCCGAGCACGTAGAGCGAGTACATCGACTTCTCGTCGAGCGGCGCCGGCATGGCCTTGTTGAGGGCGCAGATCTCGGCCCACAAGGAGGTCGAACGGCACTCGTTCTCGATCGCCTCGATGAGCAGCTCGTCGTCGTAGGTGCGGCCGGTCACCTTCTCCAGCCACTCGATCCCGTCGTGCAGTTGCTCGACGACGTAGTCGAGGCGGTTGGCGTCGAGCTCGCGGTAGGGACCGACCGAGACGTCGACGGAGAAGAACGGGATCTCCGGTTCCATGTCGGTTACCACCTGGTACCACTTCGAGTGGCTGCAGCAGATGTGGTCCTGCCAGATGAAGTCGGGCTTGGGGAACGGCCCGCCGAAAGCGTAGCGGTCGAGGATCAGCGAGCCCCAGTAGTTGCGCATGTACGAGCAGAGGTCGCGCGCGTAGCCCTTCTTCTCGGTGGCCTCCATGCACTCGAGGGAGAACTTGCGGTCCCAGGCGATGCTGGCGCCGTATGGCTCGCTGGTGAGACTGCAGACGTCGCGCCCGAGGCCGGCCGGGACCGCGTCGAAGCTCCACGCCCCGCCGGCCCAGCGTAGCGCGCCACGCTCGCGCGCGGTGCGGTACTCCTCGTAGTACGCCTGGCGCAACTCCTTCGCCTTCTTCCAGCACTTCAGGGGTCGCGTCGGATACTTGCCTGTCGCCGCCATCTCGTCACCTCTCGCTTCGCCGGCCGTCTCCCGCCTCTAGAACAGGTCGGCCTCGAACATCTCCTCCTGCCGCAGCATCTCGAGGAACGCCTCGACGCGGATGCGGAACTGGCCCAGTGGAACGGTCACGTCGAACTCGAGGAAGAGGGTGAGGATCCCCTGCGCCTCCAGCGCCTTCTTCAGCGCCGGGATGTCGAGCTCGTGCGGGTCGCAGAACTTCTGCTGAATGACGATCGCCCCCTTGGCGCCGTACTCGCGGGCGAGCGACAGCACGTGGGGAATGCGCGTACGCACCGGCCAGTCCTTGCTCGGGCAGGCGGGGCGGTCGATGTAGCGGGCCGCCAGGGCCATGTCGAGGTCGCCGTTCGGTTCGACCTCGTTCCAGAAGTAGCGCGTCCCGGTGCAGTGGTCGTCGGTCACGACGATCGCCCCCAGCGACTCGACCATGCGCAGGAACGGGATGTCGTCGTCCTCGCTGCCGATGATCATCAGCCCTGATGTCGTCGCCGCGCGGCAGCGTCCGCTCGGGAAGCCCGGCGAGCAGCTCCTTGAGCGCCTTCGAGTGCTCCACCTTGTCGACCATCTGGTTGGAAATGACCATCTCCATCGCCTCCTCGCCGGTCAGCGGCGGCGGCGAGGCCTGGCGCAGCTCGTACACCTGTCTGAGCAGCCGGCGGTTCTCGTTGTACACGCCGATCGAGCGCCGCAGGCCGTCATCGGTGATTTCTCTCCCCGTCCACTCCTCGATCGAGCGGCGGAACGTCGCGATCTCCCCTGCCAGGTAGGGGTACGCCCGCGGGCTCTGCACGTGGTGCGGAAACGGCAGGTAGTACGAGTACTCGATCGGGACGTGCTTCTGCCAACTCGTGAACGCCTGGCGGATGTGGAGGCAGCTCTGGGCGATGGCGATGCCGTCGAGGTATTCGTAGCGCCCCTTGAGGCCCTGCGCCAGGCAGTCCCGGCAGAATGGGCAGAACATGCCGAAGATGTGCGGCTCGGTCACGTCCTGCGGCTCGTGGCTGCCCAGGATGCGGACCGGCAGCACGCCGGCGGCGTACGGGATCTCCTCCGGGAGATAGGTGCAGAAGTAACCGAGCACCTTGCCGCCGGTGCGCCGCTTCCAGTCGCGGGCGTACTCGTGGCGGTTCTTCTCCCACTGCACGAACCGGTCAAACATCGGCCTTCCTCGCTTTCATCTTCTTGCGGGGGCCGGCGACGCGCCGCCCCCCACCCGTCGCCTTGCGCCCCCCCGCGCCCCCCGCGCTCGCCGGGAGCGAATCTCGGCTGGCTATCGTTGCGGGGGGGACGGCCCGCGGCAGATACCCGTCGAGGAACAGCGCGATCAGCGCCTCGGCCAGTGCCTCGCCCGAGACCCCGCGCTCAGCCGGGTACCACATGTAGATCCAGTTCAGCATGCCGAAGAGGTAGAGCGTGGCGAGGCGCGCTTTCACCTTCGTGCCTCCGGCCTGCGCCCCGACCGCCTCCACGATCTCCAGAGTGATCCTGAAGTACTCCCGCCTGAGATCCTGAACGCGCCGGTAGTACTCGCCGCGCAGCGACTCCATCTCGTGCACGCACACCTTGAGCTCGTCCATCCTGGCGAGGAAGTGCTCGAGGTGGTTGGTGACCACCAGCCCGAGCCGACGCCGGGGATCGCGGACGGGCTCCAGCTTCTCGGTCAGGGCCGCGACAATCGAGTCGAAGGCGTGGAACTGCAGGAGGAACAGCAACTCCTCCTTCGACGCAAAGTAGTGATACACGCCGGCCAGGCTCATCCCGGCCTCACGCGCGACCTGACGCATGGTGGCGCGCCCGTAGCCCTCGCGCGACATCACCCGCGCGGCGGCGCCAAGGACGTGGTCGAGCTTCCTGTCGTAGGACCGGGTCCGGTTGGGGGTGGGCGGTGAGCCGGATGGGGTCGCGCGCATAGTTCGATCGAACGTTCGTTCGATTCTTGCATCCGATTCTGACCTTGTCAACCCCTGCTCCGGCTGCAGCACGCCGTGCCCGGACGCCGGCGGATCTCGCGACTGCTTTATGATGACTGCAGCCAAAGCAGCGACTGTTGTTGGGAGGGCGCGAGGTGGACCTGGGACTCCGCGGCAAGAGCGCGATCATCACGGGGGGCAGCGTCGGCATCGGACGGGCGATCGCTCTCGAGCTCGCCCGCGAGGGATGCCAAGTGGCCGTCAACTACCGCCGTCACGACGACGAGGCGAGAGACGTTGTGGAGGCCGTCGAGCGGCTGGGCTGCCAGGGACTCGCGGTCAAGGCCGATGTCGCCAGCTTCGCGGACGCCCACGCTACGGTCGAGCGGGTTCGCGAGGCCTTCGGTCGTTTGGACATCCTCGTCTGCAACGCCGGCATCACTTGGGACGGCGTGATCTGGAAGATGAGCGAGCGGCAGTGGGATCAGGTCATCTCCGTCAACCTCAAGGGCTACTTCAACTACAACCGGGCGGCGGCGATCGTTTTCAAGGACCAGAAGTCCGGGAAGATCGTCAACATCTCCTCGATCAACGGCCTGCGGGGCAAGTTCGCGCAGACCAACTATGCCGCAGCGAAGGGCGGTGAGATCGCGCTCTCCAAGTCGCTCGCCAAAGAGCTGGGGAAGTTCAACGTCAACGTCAACGTGGTGGCGCCCGGCATGGTCCTGACCGAGATGATGGAGACCATACCCCAGGAGTTCAAGGCGACCGCCATGGCCGAGACGGTGTTGGGACGCTTCGCCACCCCCGAGGACGTTGCCCACCTGGTCGCCTTCCTCTGCTCCGATCGCTCCCGGCACATCACCGGCGAGGTCGTCAAGATAGACGGCGGCCAGTACATCTAGGAAGTCGAGAGTCGAGAGAAAGAGCCGGGAGCCGAACGCAAGAGGGGGAACGATGGCGCGAGTAGGGGTGATCGGCATCGGGCACGGCAGGTTCGGGCGACGCTCGGACGCAACCGTGCAGGAGCTCGCCTTCGAGGCATTTCGCCTGGCGATCCACGATGCCGGCCTCGGGCGCGATGAGATCGACGCGACGGTGGTCGCAGCCGTACCGGAATACCACAAACAGCGATCGGTGGCAGGAGTCGTGCAGGAGTACCTGGCCCTCAACCCGAAGCCCACCTGGCTCACCGAGGTGGCGTGCGCCTCGGGCAGTGCCGCTATCCGCACCGCCTGGATGGCCATCGCCTCGGGACTGCACAGCGTGGTCGCGGTGATCGGCTGCCAGAAGATGACCGAGCTGTCGACAGCGGAGATCCTCGCTCTCATGGGGCGGGTCGGGGAGGTGCAGTGGGAGTCGGTGTTCGGCACCACGTTCCCCGGCTACTACGCGATGTTTGCGGCGCGCCACATGCACGAGTTCGGGACCACCAGGGAGCAGATGGCGAAGGTCGCCGTGAAGAATCACCGTTACGGCGCCTTGAACCCCAACGCCCTGTTCCAGAAAGAGATCACGCTCGAGAAGGCGCTCGCCTCCGAGCCCGTGGCGTCGCCGCTGTGCGTCTACGACTGCTGCGCCAACGCCGATGGCGCCGCCTGTGTGATCCTGGCCGCGGAGGGCAGGGCCAGGGAGCTGTCGGACCGTGTCGTGTGGCTCGACGGAGTCGGGTGCGCGACCGCCTCGATGTCGGTGCTCCGCCGCGGGAGCCTCGTGGGCCTGCCGTCGGCGCAGGAGGCCGCCCGGGCGGCATACCGTCAGGCCGGAGTGACGGCAGCCGACATCAAGGTGGCCGAGGTGCACGACTGCTTCACCATCGCCGAGATCATGGCGTACGAGGATCTCGGCTTCTGCGCCAAGGGGGAAGGAGGGCCGTTCGTCGACGCCGGGCGCTCCGCGATCGGCGGCGAGGTCGCGGTCAATGTCGACGGAGGCCTCAAGGCCAAGGGCCACCCGATCGGCGCCACCGGGGTCTCGATGGCCTACGAGATCGTCACCCAGCTCCGCGGCGCCGCCGGCGCTCGTCAGGTGCCGGGCGCCGATGTCGGCCTCACGCACAACGTGGGCGGCATCGGCCAGTACACCTTCGTGCACGTGTTCAGGAGGGAGTGACGCCATGTTCTCCTGGTTCGGCAAGGTCAGCTTCGTCCCCTACACGAAGGTGTCCGACTTCGCCGTGCACCTCAAGGACGGCCGTCTCATGGGCTCGGTCTGCGCGGACTGCGGCTTCACCACCTTCCCCCCGCGGGCCGATTGCCCCGCCTGCACGAGCGACCGGTTCGATTTCCAGGAGGTCAGCGGCCGGGGCACGATCTACACCTTCACCACCATCGCCGCCGCCCCGACCGGATTCGAGGACGTGGTGCCATATACGATCGCGGTGGTCGACCTCGAGGAAGGCGGCCGCCTGCTCGCTTGGATCGGCGACACGATCCCCGGGGCGGCCGTCCGCATCGGCATGCCCGTGCAGGTGGTGCCGCGGCTGTTCGAGGAGCGGCCGGAGATCAAGGTCTACTACACGGTCGAGCGCCCGGGCACGGTCTGGGGCAAGGCGCCGGCACCCCGCGACCGGTAACGGCACCGCGCCGCCGGGACCACGACGCACCCGTGGCTCTTGCCCCTCGCGGCCTGCCGCCTACGCGTTCCCCGCAGGACCGCCGCGCTCGCGCAGTACCTCGCCGAGCAGAGACAGCGCCGCCGGCAGGTTCTTGCGGCCGAGGCCGACGCGGAAGTGGTTGCCCGGGTAGTCGAACAGGCTCCCCGGCACGATCATCAGGCCCTTCGTCGCGCGCGCGTCCTCGCAGAGCTGCTCGACCGTCCCCTCGCCCAGCCAGCGCGGGAACGCCACCGACCCGGCGCGCGGGTCGGCCCACGCCAGTGCGCCAGCGTGCTCGCCGAAGAACAGCCGCGCCGCCATCAGGTTGCCGCGCACGATCTTGAGCGCCCGATCGAGCAGCCAGTCCTTCGCCTGCAGCGCGACGATCGCCAGCACCTCGCTCGGGGCGCTGCTGCAGATCGTCGTGAAGTCCTTCACCGTGAGCCAACGCTCGACCAGGGCCGGCTCCCTGGTCGCCAGCCAGCCGATCCGCAGACCCGGCAACCCGAACGCCTTCGACAGCCCGGACAGAGAGATGCCGCGCTCGTACAGGTCGCAGACGGCCGGCAGCCGTTCGGCCGGGTCGTACTCGAGCAGCCGGTACATCTCGTCGGAGAACAGCCAGAGGGAGTGCCGGCGCGCGATCTCGACGATGCGTTCGAGCTCGGCGCGTCCGATCTGGTGGCCGGTCGGGTTGTGTGGGAAGTTGATCACCAGCATGCGGGTGCGCTCGGTGACCGCGTTCTCCAGCTCGTCGATGTCGCCCCCCCACCCGCCGTCGCCGAGCCGCAGCGTCCACGGCGTCACCTCGCAGCCGATGGCTCGCGGCAGCTCGTGCAGCGACTGGTACGCGGGCGCCACCACGACAACGTGGTCGCCCGGCGCGAGCAGCGCGTGCATGGCGACGAAGATCGCCTCCTCCGGCGCGGCGACCATCACGCCGGCCGGCCGCACTTCCCGGTACAGGCCCGCCACTTCCGCGCGCAGCAGCGCGTGCCCGGCGCCCTCGGTGTAGCCGAGCCGCAGCTCCCGCCACAGTCGGTCGGCCTCCGGCCCGGCCCGATCGACCAGCTCCTCGAGCGATAAGCTCTCGCAGTCCGACGAGCTCAGCAGCACCTTCGCCGTGAACTCGTACTTCCCAAAGTACCGCTCCAGCGCAAACGGTCGCATCTCCACGCTCGGCTTCCCCCTGTGGGCACCCATGCTACCTGACTGTGCCACCTTCGGCTCGTGCCGTGGATCGTACGGCTCTGAGCGAGAGGTCTCGATGGCGACCGCAGGTATCCACTGCGCAGCGGGCCCGATCTCGGGACGGAGTCGCCAAGGAGGTCGCGGCGCCAGGTGAGAGAATTCGCCGATGAGGATCTACGAGGACGATCGGTTCACGCTCGAGCAGTCGCAGGAGTGTACGGTCCCGGGCTACCTCGTGCTGCGCGTCCTGGCCGAGGACGCGGCGCTGTCCCGGTTGGGTCGCCGGGAGGCCGGGCGGTTCGGCGTGCTGCTGGCCCGCGCGGCGCATGCGGTCGCGGCCGCCACCGGCGCCGAGCGCGTCTACTGCCTGTCGTTCTGCGAGCTCGACCCGCGGCTGCACTTCCACCTGTTCCCGCGCACGCGCTGGCTGCTCGAGGCCTATCACGAGGCTACCGGTACCGGCGGCCGGCCGGTCAACGGGCCAGCGCTGTTCGAGTGGGCGCGCCGGCGCTTCGCCGATGGAGCGGCGCTCCCGCCCGGAGTGACCGACGCCGACACCGTTGCCATCCGGGTCGGCCGTCTGCTCCTCGGCTGACCGCATGGGGTACGCTTTCACCAGGTGGGACCGCCGCACCTCCGGCGGGCCTGCCGCGGAGGTGCGAGGTGACCGACGCCACAGCCGATCTCGTGGCCCGCAACGAGATCACCGACGTGATCAACACGCTATTCATCGCCACCGACCAACGCGACTGGCCGGCCGTGCTGGGCTGCTTCTGGCCCGTGGTGAGCTTCGACATGTCCTCGGCTGGCGCCGGCGCGGAAAAGATGCTCGCCGCAGACGCCATCGTCGCCGGGTGGCAGGCAGGTCTGGCTTCGATCCAGGCGGTGCATCACCAGGCGGGGAACCACCGCGTCTCGATCAGCGGAGCGACGGCGACTGCATTCTGCTACGGCACCGCGTGTCACTACCACCCCAACCCGTCAGGCCGCAACACGCGGACGTTCGTCGGCTCGTATGACTTCGAGCTGCGCCAAGACGACGCGGGACGCTGGCGGATCACTCTGTTCCGCTACAACCTCAAGTTCACCGACGGCAACCTGGAGCTCGAGTAGGCTTGCGCAACCGGGTCACCGGGCTGTCCGCGGCGCTGCCTTTCCTGCTGTGCCCGGTCTGCGGGGCCGAGCTGAGGATGGGCGGCACGGCCGTGCGATGCGCGGCGGGTCACAGCTTCGACGTCGCTCGCCAGGGGTACGTCAACCTGCTCCCGGGCGGCACGCAGCCCGGGACCGCCGACACCGCCGCGATGGTGCTCGCGCGTGACGCGTTCCTGGCGGCCGAACATTACGCGCCCCTCGCCCGGCGGATCGCCGAGCTGGCAGCCGCCGCAATCGCCGGCGGCCTGATCGTGGACGCCGGCGGCGGCACTGGCGTGTTTCTCGCCGCCGTGCTGGAGCGGGTCCCGTCGGCTACCGGCCTGGTGCTCGACGTCTCCAGGCACGCGCTCCGGCGCGCGGCGCGCGTCAGCCCGCGGGTGGCGGCGGTCGCGTGGGACGTGTGGCGGCCGCTGCCCCTGCGCTCCGGCGTCGCCGCCCTGGTGCTCGACGTTTTCGCACCCCGCAACGGGGGCGAGTTCCGGCGCATCCTCGCCGGCGACGGCGCGCTCATCGTGGTGTCGCCGACCGCGCGTCACCTGGCGGAGCTGGTGGGCGCACTGGGCATGATCTCGATCGACGCTCACAAGGAGGAGCGGCTGGAGGCAGCGCTCTCGGCGTACTTCCGCCTGGCGTCGCGCGGGACGCTCGACCTCGATCTGTCGCTGTCCCACGAGGACATGGAGACGGCGGTGGGGATGGGGCCGAGCGCACACCACGTCGCCGCCGATGCACTGCACCGGCGCGTTGCGGCGCTCGCGGCGCCGGTGCGGACGACGGCGTCGTTCGCGCTCTCGCTCTACCGGCCGATCACCTGAAGATCTCGGCGAAGAACGTCTTCATCGCCTCCCACGAGCGGCGGTCGGCGCGCTCGTTGTACGCGGCACCCGTGCTCGGGTCGTTGCCCGAGTCGGGCCGGGTGAAGCTGTGGACGGCCCCGCCGTAGGCGACGAGCTGCCAGTCCACGCCGGCCTTGCGCATCTCGTCCTCGAACGCCGCGACATCGGCGGCCGGTACGTAGGGATCATCGCCGCCGTGCAGCGCCAGCACTTTGCAGCGGATGTTCTTGCCGTCGGCTGGATTCGGTGAGTCGAGCCCGCCGTGGAAGCTGACGACACCGGCGACGTCGGCGCCAGAGCGCGCCAGCTCGATGACTGTGGTGCCGCCGAAGCAGTAGCCGATGGCGGCGATCCGCTTCGGATCGACGCCCGGCTGCCGGCGCAGCTCGTCGAGCCCGGCGTTGACCCGAGCGCGCATCAGCGCACGGTCCTTCTTGTAGATCGTTGCCTGCGCGCCGGCCTCCTGTGGGGTCTGCGGCCTGACGCCTTTGCCGTAGATATCGGCTGCGAAGGCCACATACCCGAGCTTGGCGAGCTGCTCGCAGCGCCCCTGCGCGTACGGTCCGACGCCGGTCCAGTCGTGGACGACGAGGACACCGGGGCGCGCACCGGCATGCGCGTCGTCCCAGGCGAGATAGCCCTCCAGTGCGGTGTCCCCCTGCTTGTACTCGATCACCCTGGTCTTCACGGCCGCCGCCGCCGCGAGCGGCAGCAACAGAAGCAGCGAGGATGCGGCGATAGCTGATTTCACGGTAGCCTCCCGGCGTGGAGAACCGCTTGCGGGCCCTGGGCTATTTCTGCACCCGCCGGTCGGCTACTGGACCGGCTCGGCCGGGACCCACGGCGTCTCGATGCCCGCGCGGCGGAACATCGACAGCAGTCCGGCCTTGTCGACCGCCCGGGCGTACGCATCCCGCGGCTCGATCACCTTGCGCTTGACCAGGTCCAGGAAGCTCTCGTTCATCAGGCACATCCCGTACTTCTTGCCGGTCTGCATGATCGACGGGATTTGGAACACCTTGCCCTCACGGATCAGGTTGGCGATCGCCGGCACGACGACGAGCACCTCGAGCGCCGGGACTCGGCCGCCGCCGATCCGCTTGCACAGCATCTGGCTGATCACGCCCTTGAGACTTTCCGAGAGCATCACCCGGATCTGCGCCTGGCGGTCGGCGGGAAACTGGTCGATGATCCGGTCGATCGTCGACGGCGCCGACGAGGTGTGCAGCGTGGCGAACACCAGGTGCCCAGTCTCGGCCGTCTCGATGGCGATGGCGACGGTCTCGAGGTCACGCATCTCCCCCACCAGGACGATGTCCGGGTCCTCGCGGAGCGCCGCGCGCAACGCGTCACGGAACGAGTCGGTGTGCTCGCTGACCTGGCGCTGGTTGACCAGGCAGCGCTTGTTCTCGTGGACGAACTCGATAGGGTCCTCGATGGTGATGATGTGATCGGTCCGTGTCCGGTTGACGTAGTCCACGAGGGCGGCCAGCGTCGTCGACTTGCCCGACCCGGTCGGGCCGGTGACCAGCACCAGGCCTTTGGAGAGGCCGCAAAACTGGAGGATCTCGGGCGAGAGTCCCATCTCCTCGACGGTGAGGATCTTGGTGGGGATGATCCGAAACACGCCGCCCATCCCCTTGCGATCGAGGAACACGTTGCAGCGGAAGCGGGCGATCCCGGGGATCTCGTGAGCGAAGTCGGTGTCGTGGCGGCGCTCGAACTCGGCGCGGTTGCGCTCGGGCAACAGCGCCGCGAGCATCCTCTCGGCGTCTGCGGCGGTGAGCGGGGCGACTCCCGCCAGGGGGCGCATCTCGCCGTCGTGGCGCACCATCGGCGGTGCGCCGACCGAGATGTGCAGGTCGGAGGCGCCTACCTCGTGCAGCCGCCGGAACAACTGCTCGATATCCCCGGACCACTCCGCGCCGAGCGCGATGGGGATGTCGGCGGGCGGCGCCGGCGCCGGCTCGGCCGCCGCGGCCGGCGCCAGCAGCGTGATCATCGCCTTCACACCGTCGACGACCGGCGCGGCCTGGAGACGGACCTTGCCGAGCCCGGCGACGTCGTGCTCCCACTCGAATGGCCCCTGCGCCAGCCGCTCGCGTTCTCCTGGCGGCAGCACCGACGATAGGATCCTCTCGATCCCTGCGGCGGTCTGAACCTCGCCCTGGACCTCCCACTCGCCGGCCGGGGTGACGACCACCATCCGCCGCCCCGGGATCAGCTTCAGGGCGTTTCCACCGGCCTTGACCGTCGCCCTGACGAGGCGCTCGAGCATTTCGGCCTAGTCCTCCCGCACCTCGACGACCCGCGTGATGTGCCGCTTGTTGATCAACTGGTGGCGGCCACCGATCCGCAGGGAGATGAACCCGCTGGACTGGTTGAGGAAGTCGAGGACCCGGCCGTGGTTGGCCGGCAGGTCGAGGGTGACGATCCCCTGGAACGAGGCGCCGCCGCACTCGACCGAGATCACCCGCTCGGGCGCCGGCACCGCTTCGTTGGGGTCGGACTCGTCGGCCCAAGCCGGCACGACCAAGGCCAGCACGGAGACCTTGTTGACCAACACGGACTGGGCGCTGTCGTTCGGCAGGAACGGGAAGAACGCCCCGGCCTCGTTGACCCACTCATCGGCGCGCGTCGGTCCCTCGTGATGCGCCGCGTTGGCCGACACGAAGATGCGCCCTGCGACGATCCTTCCGTCGGTGTAACGGATCTCCACCGGCAGCGCGGCCACCGGCACCCGCAAGTCGTTCGAGGACGGTTCCCCGGTCACCTTGTCTCCGCCTCCCTCACTGTACTCCAACACCGAGCGCGTGTAGCCGTTTGGCGGCGGCCGCTCCGGTCTCCCCCTGGGGGTCGCGATTGACTGCCTCCTTGTAGGCGGCGACTGCGTCGTCACGCCGCCTGAGCGACTCGAACGCCCGGCCGCGCATCAGCGCCACTTCGGCTACCCCTGGCAACAGCGCCTCGGCGCGGTCGAGGCAATCCAGCGCGTCGGCCGGATCGGGCTTCAGCAGCAGCTCGCCGGCCACGACCTGGCTGAGGAACACGTTGGGTGCGAGTCGGGCGCCTTCACGGCTCTCCGAAACCGCCGCGCCTTCGCGCTTGACTTCCGCCAGGCTGGCCGCGTGCAGTGTCCGCAGCACGCCTGCCTGCGGGATGAGCCGGACCGCCTCGGCGAGCTTCGCCTCCGCTTGCGCGTTCTTTTTCGCCCCGAGGAGTCCCTGCGCGTCGCCCGCCAGGTCCCACGCTGGCCGCTCGGCCATCACCCGTGAGGTTGCCGCTTTGAATGGCGCCACCTTGAGCGGGCGGTTGCGGATCTCCGGTGGCAGCGCGGCGAGTCGCTTCTCGGCGGTGGCCAGTCGCTCGGCCGACATCGGGTGCGACGCGAACAGGCGCTCGACCGCACCCGGCTTCTGTTTCTGGAGTGCGAGCAGCACCTTGTGCGTCTCCACCATACCCCGCGGCGAGTACCCGGCCTTGATCGCGTAGTCCAGGCCCAGCTCGTCGCTCTGGCGCTCCTGGTCGCGCGAGTAGCGCGCCAGCACCATCTGCGCCCCGATCAAGGCGCCCAGCGAGATCAGCTCGCGGTTCTTGACGTTCTTCGCGTCCATGTAAATCCCGCCGCCGATCAGCGCGACGGTCGCCAGCATCTGCCGGTTGTAGGCCGACACCGCGTGGCGCGCGGTCACGTGTCCGGTCTCGTGGCCGAGCACCGCCGCCATCCCGTCCTCCGACTCCATGCGCGAGAGCAGCCCGCGGGTGATGCAGATCTTACCGCCGGGCAGCGCGAAGGCATTCACCTCCGGGTCGTTGACCGCGGTGAAATCCCAAGGCAGTTGCGGGCGCTGGCCGACAGCGGCGACCGCGTTGCCGACGCGCTTGACCTCGGCTTGCACGGCGGCGTCGTCGAGCGGACCGAGCGAGCTCTGGATCGCACCCTGGTAGTACTGCTTGCCCATCTCGACCTCCTGCGCCTCGCCCATGAGGTCGAGCTGCTGCTTTCCCGTCACCGGGTTGACGGTGCATGCCGGCGCAACGAGAAGCGCCGCAAGAGCCAGCACCGCGACAACCTGCCGACCCACGGTCCACGGTTTGCGGTCCATCTCACCCCTCCCTGTGCCACACCGTCCCGTGTGGAGTGTCCTCGAGCACGATCCTCATTCCGGCGAGCTGCTTGCGAATCGCGTCGGCGCGCGCAAAGTCCCTCGCCTGGCGCGCCGCGACCCGCTCGGCGATAAGCGCATCGACCTCGGCGTCGACCGCGCCGCGATCCAGCTTGGGCATGACCCCGAGGATCGCATCGGTGCGCGTCAGTGCGGCGTCGAGCCGGCTGCGCGCGCCGGCGGCGATGCCGTCCCCATCGAGCGCCTGGTTGATGCGAGTGAGAAGCTGGTGCAGCGCCGCCAGCGCGCGGGCGGTGTTGAGGTCGTCCGCGAGGCCGGCATCGAGCTCCGCCTCGAATGCGTCCACCTCGGCCGCGTTGAGCGAGCCGCCGCCGGTGGCCACTGGCGTGTGCGAGAGGCGGCGCAGGGTGTTGCCGATGCGCTCGATCGCGGCCGCGGCGGCGTGCAGCCCGTCGAAGGTGAAGTTGAGCTTCTGCCGGTACGGCACCGAGATGAGCAGGTAGCGGATCGCCAGCGGATCGTCGCCGCGCTCCAGCAGGTCGCGCAGGGTGAAGAAGTTACCGAGCGACTTCGCCATCTTCTGGCCCTCGACGAAGAGGTGCTCCGCGTGCAGCCAGGTGCGGACGAACGGTTTCCCCGTTGCGCCCTCGCTCTGCGCGATCTCGTTCTCGTGGTGCGGGAAGATGTTGTCGACGCCGCCGGTGTGGATGTCGAAGGTCTCGCCGAGCAGCTCCATTGCCATCGCCGAGCACTCGAGGTGCCAGCCTGGCCGGCCGCGGCCCATAGCCGTATCCCAGTACGGCTCCCCCTCCTTCGACGCCTTCCACAGCACGAAATCGCGGACGTCCTCCTTCTCGTACTCGTCGGCGTCGACCCGAGCGCCCGCGAGGACATGCTCGGGGTCGATCCCGGAGAGCTTCCCGTAGCCGCGGAACGTGGCGATGCGGAAGTACGTCGAGCCCTCGAGCTCGTAGGTGTGCCCGCGCGCGGTCAGCCGCTCGACCAGCGCCGCCATCTGCGGGACGTAATCGGTCGCGCGCGGGTAGTGCTCGGCGCGCTCGAGCCGGAGCGTGTCGATGTCGGCGAAGAACGCCGCGACGTAGCGGTCGGTGAACTCGCGCAACGAGATCCCCTCGGCGTTGGCGCCGCGGATCGTCTTGTCGTCGATGTCGGTCAGGTTCATCACCTGGGTGACGCGGTAGCCGAACGCCCTGAGCGTGCGGCGGAGCACGTCCTCGAAAAGGAAGGTACGCAGGTTGCCGATGTGCACGAAGTTGTAGACGGTCGGACCGCAGGTGTAGAGGCGGACGTGATCACCCTCGATCGGCTGCAGCGTTCCCATACTGCGGCTGAGCGTGTTCAAGAAGCGGATCGGCTTGGGCATCACTCCTCCACTCGGTATTCTAACGGCCCGGTAAAGACGCAGCGCTCGCAGTGCGGCGGCGAGCTCTGCGCCTACACTTTCTCCGCGTCACCGTGCGCGCGCCGCCGTGCGGCGGTCCGCCCGAAGTCGACGAGGAGGCCGAGCAGCTCGCCGTTGCGCTCCCACGGCAGCGGGTACTCGACGCCGAGGTCGGCACCGTCCCGTGCCGCCCACCGCGAGTATCCCTCCATGGTCGGTGCGACCAGGCGGACCGCCGGCGACAGCCACCCCGCCACGGCCAGCCCGGCCCGAATTTCGTCCCGCCGCTGCACGAGTTCGAGCAGCGAGCCGCCGAGCCCGGGCCGCGGCACCGGCGGCACCGCGAAGCCGCACACCACGTCCCAGACGACAGCGTCGGCCAGCCAGTCGGCCCCGGTCGCGACCAGGCCGGCACCACCCCAACGCAGCGCCGTCGCCGAGTCACTGCGAGCCGCCGACGCCGGCCACCCGGCCGGGAAGCGGGCCGATGCGGCGAGGATCTCGGCAGCCTGCTCGCTGGCCAGCTCGGACAGCTCGACCCAAATCACCGCTCCAGCGGTGAGGTCCTCGACGGCGACCGCGCAGCAGGCGTGGGCCGCCCGCAGACGCTCGGGTACACCAGCGGCCTCGGGTGCGAGGTGCTCGCGGAGCTCGTCGGGGTCGAGCCACCCGGGCAGCGACCAGGCATCGGGCGCAATCGAGAGGCCGGGCCGCTCGCCGAGGCGTGCGCGCGCTGCGGCGACGGCGGAGGTCAGCAGCGGACAGCCGGACTCGCCCTGGCGCCGCCAGCGCCGCTCGGCCTCCTCGGCCTCGCCGAGCAGGGCGAGGGCGGCGACCTGCGCGCCGAGCCCGGCGCCGCGCGCAACCGACCAGATGGCGCCGCGGCGAGCCAACTCGGCCACGGCACCGGCGGCGAACGCCGCCTGTGCGCCGTCGGCCAGCACCGCCAGTCCCCGCTTCGCTTTTCGTCGTGCCGGCATGGCGCGA
Organism: uncultured Acidobacteriota bacterium; assembly: GCA_963725705.1. Classification (GTDB taxonomy): domain Bacteria; phylum Acidobacteriota; class Thermoanaerobaculia; order Thermoanaerobaculales; family Thermoanaerobaculaceae; genus CAVRZJ01. The sequence continues at coordinate 32,565 of CAVRZJ010000014.1, forward strand.
CGATGCTAGCACGCGGGCCGCCGGCGCCGCCGCCGCTCTCAGCCCGCGGTCATGCTGCGCTCGTAGAACCAGTCCTCGACGCGCAGGTAACCGCGCAGCGCCGCGGCGACCGTCATTCGCAGCGGCTCGGGTGGCCACGGGATCACCGTGCGGTCGACGAACGGACTGGCGGTGAGGTCGCTCTTGCGCTCGAGCAAGAGGTCGGTGAGCGTCAGCGCGTTGAGGTGGCTCATCGACACGCCGTGACCGATGCAGCCCACGCTGTAGACCGCCCGCGTGTCGCCGAGGTGGCCGAGCGCCGGCGTGAGGTTCAACGTGACGGAGAACGGCCCACCCCAGCGGTGGGTGATGCGGACGCCGCGCAGCGACGGGAAGATGAAGGCAAGGTGCTCCTCGAGGTGGTGCCACGCGGCGTCGCTGCTGTCGCCGCCGAGAGCGTTCGCCCAGGTGAGGCCGACCGGCCCGCCGCCGAGCACGACCCGCCGGTCGGGGGTCAGCCGGTAGTAGTGGATCAGGTTGCGGGCGTCCTCGATCCCCTCCATCCCCGCCCACCCGATCGGCGCCAACTGCGCATCCGACAGCGGTTCCGTGGCGATCATGTAGGTGAACGCCGGAATCTGCGCCCGCTTGAGCGCCGGGAACAGGTGGGAGTACGCGTTGGTGGCGAAGACGAGCTTCTCAGCGGTGACCGTCCCGGCCGGCGTCCGCAGCCGGAACTGCGGGAGCGCGGTCACTTCCTCGACCGGCGTGCCCTCGAACACCTTGACGCCCGCCGCGATCGCCAACTGCTTTTCAGCGCGCACGAGCTTCGCCGGATTGACCAGGACGAGGCGGGGCTCCCACATGGCGCCGAGGTAGCGTGGCGAGTCGACCCGCGCCCGCACCGCCTCGCGGTCGATCCAGTCGATCCCCGAAAACCCGAGCGAGGCCATGAGCTCGATGTCGTGCTGCAGTCGCTTGATGTAGCTCGCGGTGGTGGCGACTCTCAGGAAGCCGGGGCGGATGCGGTCGCAGTCGAGCCGATCGCGCAGGATCAAGGCGTCGAGGGTGTCGACCGCCCGCTCCATGTAGGCGTGGGCGTCGCGGAGGAACTGCTTCCCCCGAATCAGGGCGGTGGTGCCGAAGCCAAGGCCCACCACGGTCATGGCGAACGACCCGTTGCGCCCGCTGGCGCCGTAGCCGATCGTGCGCGCCTCGAGCAGCGCCACCGACAGCCCAGGAGCGGCCCGCCGCAGCGCGCAGGCGGTCGCGACGCCGGTGAACCCGCCGCCGATGATCGCAACGTCCACGGCGAGGTCGCCGGCGAGCGGTGGCTCAGGCGCGTACGGACCGTAGGTATCGAGCCAGAGCGACAGCGGTGAATCAGGAAGTTTCATTGCCGACGACTCTAGCAGAGGAGCGGTCTCGTCAGATGATCCTCGCGTACTGCTTCGGTTGGAGTCGCCAGACCGGGATGCCGCAGAAGCGGTCGCCCTCGGGGCAATACGGGGTGCGGCCGGCCGCGTGCCGAACGGCACACGGTGGCAGCAGCCAGCGGCCGATCTCGGGCTCCCGCTCGGTGATCTGCAGCGCCTCGTCGAGGCTCGCCTGCCAGATCTCCTCCTGGGCGTTGTAGCACAGTCGCATCTTGTGCTTGTGGTGTAGGTTGAGCAGGTCGGCGGACTCCACGAAGCGCACCGCGAGCGCATTGGGGAGCAGGTAGAGCGCCGCCTCGCGGCCGGCCGCGGCGGCGACTGTCGCCGCGCCGTCCCAGGCCCGCGCCACGGCCTCCGTGAAGGCACTGATGGCCTCGCCACCCGCGTGCTCGATGAGACGCGGCACGACGACGTCGGGCTGGCTGTCGACCACCGCCTTCAGGAGCGGCCGCGACGCGGGCGTCATGCGGTGGCGCTGGTCCTGCGAGTCGGCGGCGTGCGACAGCTTCTTGGCGAAGGTGTAGTGAGCGTGGTGCAGGCAGCGGGAGAGCTTCGACAGCGTTGCGAGGTTGAGATCTTCCCCGAGCAGGCGGTTGCTGCCGGGGTCGAGCACGAGGCGCACCGCCTCGGCGTCGGCAAGGCGGTCGCGGGTCAGGCCGAGTACCGTCCGCACCGCCGTCGCGACGCGCTCCACGTTGCCGGAATCTTCGCCGAGCAGCAGTGATGTCCGCCCGCCCAGGGCGCCGTCGAACTCTGCCCGGAACGCCGCCGGCTGCGGGTCGCCGGCGTGCAGCTCGAGGAACAGCCGGTGCTCGAGCGTCGCCTCGAGGTCGATCGGCTCCTCGAGGACAACCGCGAGATCGGGGTCGTGCGCGAGCGCCTCGGCGACCATCGCCTCGACCACCATCCGTGCCTCCTCGGGAACGTCGTGCTGCCGGCACAGGCGGCGGTAGCGGAACAGCGTCAGGCACGAGATCGTGTGGTAGAGCTGCGTCAGCGTGGCCACCGGCAGCACGGCCCTGGCGACCTCCTGGGCCTTGCGCGCGGTCTCGCGAGCGAGCCGCCTGGGGTGCCGCCGCAGCGTCGGGAAGCGCCGTAGCAGCTCGCTCTCCGCGATTGGAGACAGCAACTCGACCAGCCGCCGGTACGCCTCGTGCTGCGCCCGCACGGTGCTCGCGAACGGCTCCCGCGCGGCCGGCGGCAGTACCGGGACGTACACCGCGTCGGGCTCGACCCCGACGTAGCGCTGCGACACCTGCTCGGAGTTGGAGAACGGGTGGGCGTGGAGGAAAGACCAGACGAACTGCCGGCTCACCCCTTCGATGACGAAAAGGAAATGGGCGTGCTGGTAGGTCGTGTGGTGTCCGGCGGCGTAGAGCGAGCGGGCCAGCGTGTCGCGGCGCTCACGCGCCTTGCCGAGCAAGTCCCCGTCAATACCCGCGGGAAGCACCGCATCTGGGACAATCGGTCCGGAACCGGACGTGCACGTCCGGGCGGCGCCGACGGCGGTGTCGAGGGAACGCGGGAACGCCGCGAGGAGTCGCACACGAGGCTCGGGGACCATGCGCGGCGATTCTACCCCGAGCCGAGATCTGGCGTCTGCGACTCGCCCTCACCTTAGACGCCGACCAGCGTGTCCTTTCTCGCGTCCTCCACGCCGGGCACCGTCGCCCTTCGCCGGTTGCCTTTCGCCTGCTGCAACGCCTGGTCGAGGTCGGCGATGATGTCGTCGGGGTGCTCGGCGCCGATCGAAAGGCGCACCTGGTTGGCTGGGATGTCGGCGAGGCTGCGCCCCTCCTCACCTTGCTGCTGGTGCGTCGAGATCGCCGGGATCGTTGCCACCGTCTTGATCCGGCCCAGATCGGTGGCCCGGAAGATCTGCTGCAGGGCGTCGAAGAACCGGCGCGTCGGCTCGGCGCCGCCATTGACCCGGAACGACAGCAGGTGGCCGTAGCGCGGCACCGGGCGACCGTAGTGGGCGTCGTGCTCGGCGTCGACCAGCGTCATGTACCGGCTGGCGAGCGCATGCAGGGGGTGGCCGGGCAGCCCGAGGTAGTCGACGCGCTCGACCATCGGGTGGCCGGTGAGGTACTCGGCGACCTGCTGGCTGGTGCGCGAGAGGTGGTCCATGCGGGAGCGCAGGGTGCGCAGGTCGTTGAGCGTCAGCACCGCCTGCAGCGGCGAGAGATTGGGGCCGTTGTCGCGGTTGGGGAGGAACTTCACGTACGTGGCGAAGTCCTCCCGCATCGCGTCGTTGGGCACGTTGGTGACGATGCCCTTGCGAGAGATCAGCGCCCCGGCGATGCCAAACCCCGACGCGGTCATGCTCTTGGTCACCGAGTGCACGACGATATCGGCGCCGTGCAGCAGCGGCCGCATCAGCGCCGGCGTCGCCACGGTCGCGTCGACGATCAGCGGTATCCCGTGGCTGTGCGCCAGCTCGGCGACGGCCGCGATGTCGAAGAATGCGATGTTCGGGTTCGACGGCAGCTCGCCGTAGAGGAACCGGGTGCTTCCGTCAATCAGCGCCGCCCACTCCTCGAGACGCTCGGGGCGGCGCACCCATCGCACCTGGTTCCCCTTCTCCCTCTGCCGCACCGAGAACTGCTGGAACGTCCCGCCGTACACCTGGCACGACGACACGAAGCTTGCCGGCTCGCTCTCGCGGCCAGGAGTGCGCACCAGCAACGGCTCGACCGCCGACATGATGGCGGCCATCCCCGAGGACGTGGCGCAGCACGACGTCTCGCCCGCAAAGCCGTACCCCTCGAGCATCGCCAGCGCCCACTCGAGGTAGTACACGGACGGGTTGGCGATGCGCGCGTAGCACCACGTCGGGATCAGGTAGGCGAGCGCCGCCTCCATCTCGTCCGCATCGCGGTAACCTTGCGAGGTCGCCAGGTAGATCGGCTCGACGATCGAGCCCTGGTTGCGCTCGATTGCCTCCTGCAGCGTGTAAAGGCCGTGGACCGCGATCGTGTCGAAGCGGCGCTGTCGCATCGACTCCAGCGCCGCGCGACGCGCGCGGAGCTCCTCCTGAGCACGATCGACGTATCGCTGAACCCCCGGGGCGATGGTCATACTGTCCTCCTCGAAAGGAACCTAACTCTTACGCTACTTGAGTACAGAATCTTGCGCCAATGATCAAGATCTCCAAGGAATCCTCTGATAAGTGACGACTTCTCCGAAGTTCTTCTTGACGCTTGCGTGGCCGGGTTGTGTGCAACCGCCGATTCGCTACAATGCCGCTCCGCCACCTTCAGGAGGCTCCGGGTGCCGATCTTCGAGTTCCTCTGCCCCGCCTGCAACAGGATCTTCAGCTTCCTGTCGCTGCGCGTCTCCCCGACGCGGCGTCCGGTCTGCCCGCGGTGTGGGGCGACCGACCTCACACGCGTGCCGTCGGCGTTCGCGGTCGCCCGCGGGCGCCAGGAGAGCACCGCGCCGGCGGGCACGGAGGCCGGCGGAGCCGGCGACGACGCCGCCACGCAACGCCTCGAGCACGAGGCGATGAGAATGGCGTCGGAGCTGAGCGAGACGGACGCCGAGGACCCTCGCGTCGTCGCCCGGATGATGCGCCGCCTCGCCGAGGCCTCGGGAGAGCGGGCCACGCCGGCGATGGAGGAGATGTTCCGGCGCATGGAGGCCGGCGAGGACCCCGAAGCGCTCGAGGACGAGCTAGGTCCCCAACTCGAAGCGGAGTCCGGAAACGAAGGAGGCGGCCCCGGCGCAGCGACCCGCGACGAGGGCCTTTACGACCTCTAAGGCAGGGGGACCGGGAACCGGGGACCGAAGAGACAAGACCCGACACAAGGCAAGTTGAGACTGTTGTCCTTCCCGGTCCCCGGTCCCCGGTTCCCGGTCCCCCGCCGTTCACACAGGATCGGTGTGGACCATCACCTGCGTGCTCTCGCCGTGGCGCTCGCGGATGCGGTTGACTGCGGTCTCCGCGAGGTCGTGGGCGCGCTCGAACGACGTGCTGCGCTCGACGAGCAGGTCGAACTCGAAGAACTGGGTGCCGCCGGCGCGCCGGGAGCGAAACGCCCGGTAGCCGCGCACCTCCGGGGCAAACCCCCTGAGCATCGTCTTGACGTCGTCCTCGACCGAGTGCGGGAGGCCACGGTCGAGAAGCTCGTCCGCCGCCTCCCGCAGGATGTCGACCGACGCGCGGATGATGTAGACGGCGATCAGCAGCGAAGCGACGGGGTCCACCCATCGCCAGCCGAAATAGCGGTAGACCAGCAACGCGACCCCGGCAACCGTGTTGGTGGCGATGTCGGTGACGTAATGGAAGGCGTCGGCGTGCAGGGCTATCGACTGCGTCAGCCTGGCCTCGCGACGCAGGAACCACACCAGGCCCAGCGACACCACGAACGCCGCCGCCGACACGACGACCCCCGCTCCCGGGCTGGCGACAGGCTCCGGCGCCAGCAGCCGCCTCACGCCGCGGCTGATCAGCCAGACGCCACCCATCGTGATGATGGTCGCCTGGATCACCCCCGACAACGCCTCGGCCTTGCCGTGGCCGTAGGCGTGCTCGGCGTCCGGCCCCGCCGCCGCGATGCGCAGGAAGTAGGCGTTCAGGCCCGAGCACGCCACGTCCATGAGCGAGTCGACGGCGGTCGCCACCACCGCGAGCGAGCCGGTGAGGAAGCCCACGATCAGCTTCGCCGAGGCGAGGAACGCGGCGGTGACGGCGGCCGTCGTCGCGGCGGCGATCTTGCGGCGCTCCGGGGTCATCGCGCCCCTCGGATGGCGCCGGCGACCATCAGCTCGGCGGCCGGCACCGCCGGCGCCCGGCCCTCCGGATACCACACCAGGCCAAGTCGGGCGTGCCGCACGGTGATCTGCTCCACGCTCAGTGGGAGGCTCTCGATGCCCGCGGCGATCCGGGCGAGCCTGCCGGCGATCGTCTCCCGACCCGCCGTGCCGGCGAGCAGAAGCGGCCGCAGGAGCGATAGGCAGCGCTTGCGGAACTCATCGCGCGGCTCGTCGAGACGCGAAACCAGGCCGAGCTCCGGCTGCCGGTGCAACGCAGGATGCCAGTGCGCGAGGACCGTCGCGACGAACTCGCGAGCTTCCTTCTCGCCGAGCCGCAGCGAACCCGTCGCGGGCCCGCGTTCCGGCTCGCCCGGCGTCACCGCGAACCGGGCCGGGGCGAAGCGGCTCGGGGCTGCCGTGGTCCTCCCGTCGCCGCCCACTGGCGACGTCCAGTGTGCCCAGGTTTCCTCCCCGTAGTCCCAGTCGGCCACCGCGACCCTCACCAGGAGAGCCGCCTCAAGCCACGCGGCGTAGAGAGCCGAGGCGGCGTCCGAGGCGGAAGGAACATGACACGGGCCGGCGATCTCGAGGCGCATCACGGCGCGAATGGTACACTCACCTGCCCGGAGGACATCCGTGAAGAAAGGCACCGAGGAGTGGAGCGGCCAGCTCAGCCTGTTCGAGGACGACTCGACACGGCAAGCCCCGCTCGGCAAGGACATCCTCGTCTTCGACCTCGAGACACAGCGCTCGTTCCAGGACGTCGGCGGCCGCAACCAGATGCGCGATCTCGGCATGTCGGTCGGCGTGGTCTATTCGTTCCACGACGACCGCTTCACGAGCTACTTCGAGCGCGAGGCCAACGCCCTCATCGACGTGCTGCTCGGCGCCGAGATGGTGGTCGGCTACAACCTTCTGGGCTTCGACTACGAGGTGCTCAAGGGGTACCGGGCAGCCACGTATGAGAGCATCAGGACGCTCGACATCATGGTGGAGTTGCACGGCAAGCTTGGCTTTCGGCCGAAGCTCGACTCGGTGGTTCAGGCAACCCTCGGCGCGGCCAAGTCCGCGGACGGGCTACAGGCGCTGGTCTGGTTCCGCGAGGGCCGCCTCGATCTCATCGAAAAGTACTGCATCGACGACGTCAGGCTCACCCGCGACCTCTACCTGTTCGGCAAGCGCAACCGGCACGTCCTGGTGTCGCGCTACTCCGGCGCGCCGCAGAAGGTCGACGTGACCTGGTAGCGCGGCTGCGGACGCGATAAGAAAAGCAAGGGGCAGGGTCGTTGCCGACCCCGCCCCGACCGTTCGAGCCGCAACGAAGCTAGGTCGTCTTGTGCTTGTGGACGATTTCCTTGTCGAACTTGATGTTCTTGTGGTGGTCCTTGCCGTCGTGGCAGCCGTCGCAGGTTGCCTGCGTGGGGATCACAAGGCCGGCAGCGACAGCCTTCGCCTTGTCCTTCATCACCTGGATGCTCTTGTAGTCGGAGCCCGCCCCGTGGCACGCCTCGCACTGCACGCCCGCCATTGCCTCGTCCTTGTTGGTCGCGTGGCAGGTCAGGCAAGCGGCCTCGAACTTCCTGTCCTTCGCGGCCTTGGCGCTCTCGGTGGCCTTCGCGTGCTTCGTCTCGAGCCACGAAGTATGCTGGATCTTGTGGCACATCTTGCACTTGTCTGCCCCGATATAGGTTGGCGCCGCGGTGGTGGCGCTCGCGGCCAGCCCCGCGACGGCGATCACCAGCCCGGCTACCAGCACGGAATGCTTCATCTTTCCCTCCCACGGTCGGCGTCTGCCGGCCGATGTGTATCCTAACTCTGACAACAGCGTGACGCAATGGCCGATGCCACCGCGGGCCCGTGACCGACGACCGCCATCTAGCGCCCGCTGGCCGCCTTGGAGATCGTGTGGATGACCGTGCTGCTCGCGCCCAGCCACATCATCAGTGCGATCACGACGCCGACGGTCACGATGACCGCGAGGGCGAAGATCACAACCCGCGCCAGGCGTAGCGCCTGCGGCTTCGCCGCCTCGCCGCGCCGGAGCTCGGCGAGCTCGATGGCGTGCTCCTCGGCATATGCGTGCTCGTCCAGGTGACCGTTGAAGATCGACGTGTTCCAGTGCCGGAAGTGCACGAAGTAGGCGTGCCACGTCAGGATGGAGAGGAACGCGAGCAGCGCCTCGCCGCCGTGCGCCGCCTTTGCCGCGAGGATGAACTCCCCCGAGACCAGGCTGGACCAACGCACCGGGTACAGCAGGAGCAGGCCGGTCGCGACCATCACGACCGTGCCCCACACCAACGCCAGGTACTCCAGCTTCTCGGCGAAGGTGTAGCGCCCCATCGCCGGCGGCCGCTCGGCAACCCCGAGGTTGAACCGGACCTGGTCGCGGAAGTCGATGACGTCCTTCACCTTGGGGATCATCGGCATCGGCAGTCGGCGCACGAGGTGCAGCCACATGGCCTCGAGGAAGTGCCAGACGAGCTGCAGCGCCATGAGCGTGCCGAGCACGTGGTGGAGGAAACGGACGCGCTCCACCCCCCCGATGATCATCACCACGCCCTTGGCCCACGCCTGGGAGGCGTACCGCTGTGGCATCCCGGTGATGACCAGACCGAGGAAGCAGACGACCATGATCAGGTGGTTGGACATGTGGCGCCGCGTGAATCGGCGAAGGCGCTCAGTGGTGTCGCTGGTCATGACGACCTCCGCTGCCGGCGCCGGCCCCACACATCGATCGCGATGTAGAGCAGGAAGAACCCGACGGTCGATGGGATGACGAGGTTGTAGAAGACTCGTACCCAGTAGATCAGCGGGTACCTGGTCGGCGAGGGCACGTAGTGTCCGGTCCACGCCGACAGGAAGCTCGCGGACGCGCCCGGATGGCAGCGCTGGCAGCGGCCGAGCAGGCGGCCCGCGACGGCGGCAGCGCCGGCCTTGCGCACCGACACGATGTCATGCTGGCCGTGGCAGTCGTAGCACACAGCCTGGTTCAAGGGCTGGTCCGGGGTAGTGGCGCGGAACAGCTCGGCGGTGGTGCCGTGAAAGTCGGCGACGTAGGTCGAGAAGACGTTGGTCGAGAGCTCATACTTCGCCATCATCGTCTTGTTGGCGTGACACTTGCCGCAAATCTCCGGCGACCCCTGGCGGAATCGGGGAGTGCGCGGGTCGACGGTGCCGTGCGCCTCGTGGCAGTCCACGCAGGTCGGCACATCGGGGTTGTCGTCCGACATCAGAGCCGCTCCGTGGACGCTTGCACGGTACGTCTCGGCCAAGCGACCGTGGCACTTGCCGCAGGTGAACGAGATATTGCGCCGGGCGACGCGCGATCCGGCCAGCTTGTGGTTGAGGATGTCGTGCCCGCCGTGGCAAGAAACGCAGGTCGCGGCGATGTCGAGGCCGGCCACGGTGACGGCCTGCCCGTGAACGCCCTCGAGGTAGGCGCCCTTGTCGTGGCACTGCAGGCAGCGCCATGCGACGTGAGACGGTGAGACCAGCGAGCTCGGGTCCTTGATGCGCTTGATGTCGTGCGCGCCGTGGCAGTTGGCGCAGGACGCCCGCAGCACCGTGCCTCCCGCCGGATCGCCATGCGCGCTCTTGTTGAGCGTGCCGAGCACGTCCTCGTGACAGGTCAGACACGGGTTCTCCGCCAGCATCCCGGCCGGGTGTGGGATCTCGGTCGCCTTGGGATGGCAATCGGCGCAAGCCGAGCCGGTGTGCGGCGAGTCGGGCCCCATGGCCGCGACGACCAACTGCGCCGCCCGCTCGTCGGTGAGCTTGACGTCGAGCACCGTAGCCGCGTCGAGGACCTGGGCCCTGGTGGCGTGACACTCGAGGCAGTCCTGGTCGCCGGCGCGGGCCGGCACCGCAGCGACGAGTGCGAGCGCGCACACAACACCGAGCAACCACGAGGACGGGGCCTCGCTGTGACGAATTCTCATCAATGCCCCCCGTTTGTCATGATCCCTCATCGTCCTCGCGGAGTCAAGATGTGAAACTTAATGATCTTTACGGCACAATAATGGGTGATCGTCCGGCTCGTCGGTCGATCCGGAGGTTTGATGCGTCTGATCCGTCTTGCCGCGGCGACCGCGATCCTTACGGCCCTCGCGAGCCCCGCCGTTTGTGAGGTCGTGTTCACCGCCCAGGGCGCCTGGCAGCCCGCAGCTCCGGCTCCCGGGACGTCCACAACGGCCGTGATCACCGTCGTCGTCGAGCCGAGGTGGCACGTCAACTCGAACACCCCGCTCGAAGACTTCCTGATCCCGACCCAGGTGAGGCTGGTGCTGCCGAGCGGCTGGACCGCCGACCCGCCGGTGTACCCGGAGCACCGTTTGGTCTCGCTGTCGTTCAGCGAGACGCCGGTCGCCGTCTACGAGGGCGAGTTCACGGTGCGTGTCACTGTTCAGGCCCCGGCCGTCGGCCCCGCGGTGCGCGAGTTGACCGGGGTTGTCGAGGCGCAGGCCTGCAACGACACGCAGTGCATGGCGCCCGAGGAGGTCGAGTTCACCATAGCCGGGACGACCGCCGCGACTGCCTCGACCGGCGCCGCGCCGCCGCCCCACCCGGCGACCGGGGCCGACACCGGGGGATCCGTCCCGACTGGGCTGTCGCAGCGCTTCCTCGGCGGCTCACTCTTGCTTCAGCTCGCCATCGTGTTCGCCGCCGGCCTTGCCCTCAACCTGACACCGTGCGTCTACCCGCTGATCCCGATCACCGTCGGCTTTTTCGTCGCCCAGAAGCGGACGAGCCGGGGGCGATCGTTGCTGCTGGCTACCGTCTATGTGCTCGGGATGAGCGTCACCTACTCCGCGCTCGGGGTGCTCGCCGCGCTGACAGGCCGGCTGTTCGGCGCGGCGCTGCAGTCGCCGTGGGTCGTCGGCCTGATCGTTGTCGTCCTTCTCGCGCTCGCTGCCTCGATGTTCGGCGCCTGGGAGCTGCGCGTGCCGGCCTGGGCGACGCGTTCCTCCGGCGGTCGCAGCGGCGTTGGCGGCGCCCTCCTCATGGGGCTGGTCGTCGGCCTGGTGGCGGCGCCGTGCATCGGCCCGTTCGTGCTCGGCCTCCTCACGTACGTCGGCCAGCGCCAGGACGCCGTCCTCGGGTTTGCGCTGTTCTTCACGCTCTCGCTCGGACTCGGGCTCCCCTACCTGCTGCTCGGCGTGTCGAGCCGCGCGCTCGAGCGCCTGCCGTCGTCAGGCGCCTGGATGCTCGGTGTGAAGCAGCTCTTCGGCGTGCTGCTCATCGCCCTGGCCGGTTACTTCCTGCAGCCCCTCCTGCCGCCACCGTGGCAAGGAGGCCTGCTTGCCGTCCTTCTCGTGGCCGGCGCCTTGTACCTCCTGGTGATTGCCCGCCCGGGTCACGAGCAACCGGTGATTGACCGCGCGATGAGACTGATCTCCGCCGGGATGCTGGTCGCGGGCGTGTTGCTGCTGCCGCTCCCCGGCCGAACGGCGGAGGCCGGGCCGACGTGGACGCCGTACGACGAGAGCGTGGTAACGGAGGCGCTCGCCTCGGGCCGAGGCGTCATCCTCGACTTCTACGCCGACTGGTGCATCCCCTGCAAGGAGCTCGACGAGAAGACGTTCTCCCAGGCCGAGGTCGCCGCACAACTGGCGTCGTACGCACGGTTCAAGGTCGACCTGACCTCCAGCTCGGCGGTGAGCGATGCGATCCGCGCCCGCTTCTCGGTCGCGGGAGTGCCGACGATCGCGTTCTTCCGCGGCGGCAAGGAGATCGCTCAGGCGAGGCTGACGGGGTTCGAGCCGCCGGCGATGTTCCTCAAGCGGCTGCGGTCGGTCGCCGCCGAGTAGGTGCGCCGCGGCAAACAAACAGACGGGGCGCCCGCCGTTGCCGGCTGGACGCCCCGCTGGTTGCGACGGTGCTACATCCTGGCGACGATCGCCTCACCGAAGCCGGAGCACGAGGTGAGCGTGGCGCCTTCCATCTGCCGGTGCAGGTCGTAGGTCACCTGCTTCGCGGCCACCGCGGCCTGGATGCCCTTGTTGACCAGGTCGGCCGCCTCGCGCCACCCGAGGTGACGGAGCATCATCTCGCCGGAAAGGATCAGCGAGCCGGGGTTGATCTTGTCCAGGTTGGCGTACTTCGGGGCGGTGCCGTGCGTCGCCTCGAAGAGAGCGTGCTCGTCGCCCTCGTTGGAGCCCGGCGCCATGCCGAGGCCGCCGACCTGCGCCGCCAGGGCATCGGAGAGGTAGTCGCCGTTGAGGTTCGGCGTGCACAGCACCGAGTACTCGGACGGGCGCAGCAGACCCTGCTGGAACATCGAATCGGCGATCCGGTCCTTGACCAGGACCTTCTTGTCGGCCGGCATCTTCCCGCCGAAGGTGTCCCACAGCTCCTGCTCGGTGACCGTCTGTGCGCCAAACCGCTCCTTGGCGACCTGATAGCCCCAGTCGCGGAACGCACCCTCGGTGAACTTCATGATGTTGCCCTTGTGGACAAGCGTCACCGAGTCGCGGTTGTTGACGAGTGCGTAGCGCACCGCCTTGGCCACCAGCCGCTTGCTGGCAAACTCCGAGATCGGCTTGATGCCGAGGCCGGAGTTGGGACGGATCTTCTTGCCGAGCTCCTTCTCGATGAACAGACGCAACTTCTCGGCCTCGGCGCTGCCGGCCTGCCACTCGATGCCGGCGTAGACGTCCTCGGTGTTCTCGCGGTAGATGACTACGTTGAGGTCCTGCGGGCGCTTGACCGGCGACGGCACGCCGGGGATCCAGCGCACCGGGCGAACACACGCGTACAGGTCCATCACCTGGCGGAGTGTCACGTTGAGCGACCGGATGCCGCCCCCGACCGGGGTCGTCAATGGTCCCTTGATGGCGACGCGGAAGTGCTGGATCGCCTCGACCGTCTCATCCGGGAGCCAACTGCCGGTCTTGTTGAACGCCGTCTCGCCGGCCAGCACCTCGACCCACGCGACCTTCTTTTTGCCGCCGAACGCCTTCTCTATGGCCGCGTCGAGCACCCGCTTCGTGGCGCGCCAGATGTCCGGCCCGGTCCCATCGCCTTCGATAAAGGGGATGATCGGCTTGTCGGGAACCTGGATGGCCTTGCCGTCCCAGCCGATGCGCTCGCCCCACTCGGGTACCTTGAGGTTACTCAGACTCATCGTGCTTCCTCCCCGGCACCTGACGTGCCCGCGAGAGGTTACACGGCGGGCGAACTCTTGGTCAAGAATGCACAAGCGCAAACCCTGCGTCACGCCGCGCTGCGGGGCTACACCGCGCCCGGTCGGCGCTGGCTCTCGGTCCGCGGCGGTGGCGCCGCGGTGGCGGTGGCGCGCGGTGGCGGTGGCGCTTGCGCCCGGCACGACCCCGCGGTAGCCTGCCGGCCATGCAGCTCGCCCCTGCCACCGTGCAACGCCTGATCGAGAGCGCCCGCAGCGCCCAGGCGAACGCCCACGCTCCCTACTCCGGGTTCCCGGTAGGGGCGGCCGTGCTCGCCGAGGACGGCCGCGTCTTCCTCGGCTGCAACGTCGAGAACAGCTCGTTCGGGCTCACCGTCTGCGCCGAGCGCAATGCCATCGCTGCGACCATCGTCGCTGGCGCGCGCCCTGTCGCGGTAGCGGTCGTGGCGAATATCTCGGACATCGTGCCATGCGGCGCGTGCCGCCAGGTCCTCGCCGAGTTCGACCCCGAGATGACCCTGGTCCTCGCCGGTGCGAACGGCGACGACCGCAGGATCGTCTCGCTCGCCGTGCTGCTCCCTGCCGCGTTCAAGTTCGAGAAGCGCTGAGCCGCCCGTCCGCCAGGCGCGCCCTCGCGAGCGCGCCCATGAGCCCGCGAGAGGTTCTCCTACGCGAGGCCACCCCGGCGGCGGCGCAGATAGCGGTAGTCCGGGACGCCGTACTCCTTCAGCTTGGCGATGAGCGCGCCCCGGGAGATTCCCAGGGTTCGCGCCGCCTTCGACTGGTTGCCCTTGACCCGGCGCATCACCCGGTCGATGACAATCTGCTCGATGCGGGGGATGGCCTCCTTCAGATTGTCGGAGGCCAGCACCTTCACGAGCTCGGGCGCGACGTCACTGCCAGCGCCGCCGCCAGTCGAGAACCCGGACCCCATCTGGTCGCAGCGCACCATCTCGCCGTCCGGGGTGGCAGCCACGAGCCGGTTGACCTCGCCCACCAGCTCACCCATTTCACCGGCGAAAGTGACCGAGAGCAGAGTGTTCAGGCACTCGACGGTGATGCCGCGGATACTCTTCTGCTGATCGGCCGCCGACCGCCTCAGTAGCGCTGCGATCAGCAGCGGCAGATCCTCACGCCGCTCCGACAGGCGCGGCACCCGCAGCAGGCGCCGCGAGAACACCATGAACAACGCGGACGCCAGCCGCCCCTGCTGCACGAGGGCGAGCGGGTCCTCGCCGCACGTGACCACCCAGCGGACCGACTGCGAGGAGAGCACCTCGCGCCCCTGCGCGGACATCAGCGCCGCCAACTCGGACTGCAGCGGCGCCGGTAGCCGGTCGACGTGGCGGATGACCAGCACGCCGCCGCGGGCGCGACCGAGGATGCCGCCGAGCTCGCCACCCAGCGTCGGCCGGCCGGAGGGGCCGAACAGCTCCTGGCGCAGCGCCTCAATGCCGGCCTCCCGCCCTTCGAACACCGTTACCTGACGCCCCGCGACCGGTCCGAGGGTGGCGAGGATGCGCGCCACCTCCGTCCGGCCGGTGCCGTCGCCGCCGCAGATCAGCACGGGCTCGTATCCGTGGGCCGCCTCGAGAATCCCGGTGCGCAAAACCTGAACCGCCTGCGAGCTGCCCGGGAGAAGCGTCTCGAGGCGGTGGCGCGCCTCAACCTCCCAGCCGGTGAACGCGTTGTCCTCCCGCTCGACGTCGCGCCAGTGCAGCGCCAGGAAGCGCGCCGATTCCCCGAGGAAGCCGATGCTCTCGTCGCCAAGCGCCCCGATCGGACGGGCCACCAGGATCGCTACCACCTCGCGTTGGGCCGTCACCACCGGCACCGCCACCGCCGGACCGGCACCTTCGAGCACGGCGTAGCGACCGGGAGCGGCCAGCTCGGCGAGCGCCCGCCTGGGTAGCCTCGGCAGCTCCCCCGTCCACACCGACGCCAAAGCCACGGGGGCATCGCCTTCGCCCGGGGCGAGGATTGCCACCTCGGCGTCTGGCAGCGCCTCGCGCAGGACAGCGAGGAGCTGCTGCAGGCGATCGACCCGGGGCCTGAGGAACAGCTCGAGGAGACGCGCGCGCGCCTCACTGAAACCTGCGGGGTCGTTGCGGAACGACACCGGCTCGCCGGTCTCCCGTTGCGACGGCGCTGCCGCGGCCGCACCTGGGCGCGGCGGCTCTTCGACCAGCTCGATGCCGGCCTCGGTCCCCCGGAACACCAGGGTGATGGCGCCGAGCCGCAGCTTGTCGCCGGGGTTGAGAACGCCACGGGCGCGTCGTTCCCCGTTCAGCACCACGGTCTGCCGGTCGGCCGTAACGAAAGTGAACAGGTCCCCGTTGTGGTGGATCACCAAGTGTCTCTCGGCGAGACCAGGCGACCGTACGACCACGTCGTTCTTGCTCGAAGACCCTACGGTAATCTGCGTCTTCGAGAGCCGATACGTGAGCACCGCGCCATTCTCGGACTCCACGGAAAGGAGCACCATCTCAGCCCCCAATCGCTTTCTTGACCCGATAAGCCTAGCGCTTCCCGTGTGCAAGAAGCAAGCACTCGCATTGCAGAGCGCCTCGGCAGTTGTGCCCCTCCGATGCATGGGGCCTCCAAGGCTCCACCCCCTTGCTCGATCACAGATCACCACGGCCCACGCTTCCCTGGGTGACAGAAGAGCCACTACACTCCCCGCCGTGGTTCATCTGCCGCTCCGTGTGACGCCGACGCTCCCCGCGAGCGACGATCCGGCGATGAGGGACATCCTCAGCCAGCTCTGCCGGGCCACCGGCGCTTCGGCGTGCGCGCTGTCGCTCCATATGCTGCCCGCGGGGCCATTCGCCCGCTACGAGATTGGCCGGCCGTGCGCCTGCGAGCCGCTGGTGATCCGGGTCGAGGCGGCGGGCTCCGTGGTCGGCACCTGCTCGCTGTGCTGCGCCGGACGCGGCCCGGTCTCGAGCCCGTCGGCGCTGGCGGCGCTGCAGCCACTTCTCGAGTCGGCGCTGACCGCCCTGATCAGCCAGCGGAATGCACAAACACAGCTCGAGTTCGTGGCGAGCGTCCTCAACTCCTCCGACGAGGCCACCCTGCTGGTGGACTGGAACGGCAAGCTCCTGTTCGCGAACCAGCGAGCGGCGCAACTCCTGGCGTTGGATGGTGCCGACCGCGGCGCGGCACCCGCTCACGAGCTACCGGCGCTGCTCGCCGTTGAGATCGACACCATCCGCGTGAGCGGCGCAGCCTCGCAGCGGCGCGCAGTCAGGTCGGCGGAGGGTTTGACGTGGGACATCAATCTGGTCGCTCTCGCCGCGCCCCCACCGCAGGGGGCCCTGGTGGTGACTGTCCGCCCGATCCGCATACCGGGCGGCAACGAGCTGCACGCCAGCCTCGCCCGATTCCACGTGTCGCGACGTGAGGCCGAGGTGCTGGCGCACGTCTTGCGCGGCTTGAGGCCGGGCGAGGTGGCGGCGAACATGGGGATCTCCGAGCACACGGTCAAGGACCACCTGAAGCATCTGCACGCCAAGCTGTCTGTGCGCTCGCGTGCGCAGCTCCTCGCTCGTCTGGCGGTCGAGGGTCTGATCGTCACCTAGGAGCCTGTCGGGAAGGCGGGTGGCGCTCCCCATTTCCCGACACGCTCCTTGGCCGCCGGCGGCGCTCAGCCGGAACGGTCGTGCAACTGAGTCTCCGGGCCGCTTGCTATACTCCAGCGGTGTTCCGCATCGGCACCGTCCTGGTAGATCCTCCCCTGGTCCTGGCGCCCATGGCCGGGATCACCGATCGGGACTTTCGCTTGGCCGTACGCCGACTG
This sequence comes from uncultured Acidobacteriota bacterium, assembly GCA_963725705.1. Classification (GTDB taxonomy): domain Bacteria; phylum Acidobacteriota; class Thermoanaerobaculia; order Thermoanaerobaculales; family Thermoanaerobaculaceae; genus CAVRZJ01. Next base: position 49,678 of record CAVRZJ010000014.1, read on the forward strand.
GGCGGCTGCGGCCTGGTCTCCATGGAGTTCATCTCCAGCGAAGGCCTCGTGCGGCAGCGCCCGTCCACCCTGCGCATGCTCCACTTCGTCGACGAGGAGAGGCCGATCGCCGTCCAGATCTACGGTTCGGAGCCTGGCCGCATGGCCGAGGCGGCACGCGTTGTCGAGGCGATCGGCGCCGATGTCTGCGACATCAACATGGGATGCCCGGCCAACAAGGTGCTCAAGGGGTGCGCCGGCGCGGCGCTGCTGGCTGACCTGCCCCGGGCGCAGGAGATCATCCGCGCCGTGCGCACCGCCATCCGCACTCCCCTCTCCGTCAAGTTCCGCCTCGGCATCCGCGGCGAAGCGCCGGCCTATCTGGAGCTCGGCCGCATCTGTGAAGGGGAAGGCGCGCAGGCCGTCACACTCCACGCGCGCACCGCTCGCCAGCAGTTCACCGGTCACGCCGACTGGCAGCACATCGCCCGCCTCAAGGACAGCCTCGCGATCCCGGTGATCGGCAACGGCGACGTCACCACTCCGGAGGCGGCACAGCGCCTGCAGCAGGAAACCGGCTGCGACGGCGTCATGATCGGGCGGGCCAGCCTGACCAACCCGTGGATCTTCCGGCAGGCGGCCGCCCGACTGGCCGGGATGCCGTACGCCGACGCCACGTCGGAGGAGCGCCATCGGCTGATCCGCTGGCACTTCGCGGCAGTGCTCGGGCGCGAGGACGAGCGCACGGCCCTGCACAAGCTCCGCAAGTTCACCGGCTGGTATACGCATGGCCTGCACGATGGCCGACTGCTCAGGCGGCAGCTATCCGAGCTCCCCACCGCCGCGGCGGTGTTCGACGCCGTCGAGGCCTTCTTCGCCGAACGGACCGCCGCGTGAGCCCAGCCCGACTGCCAATCGCGATCCCGGCCGAGATCGCGGCGATCGCGACTGACGTGCCGGCCGGGCTCTTCAGCGACACCTTCAACAGCGCCTGCGAGCGGTTCGACCGCTACATCGGGGCTGTGGTCGCGGAGCTGGCCGATGCGCTCGACCTGCCCAGCGATGTGCCGTTGACCACGGACGGCCTGATCGCGCAACGCCGCTGGACGGCGGACGGTGGCCTGGCGCTCCGCTGGCTCCTGGAGACGCTCTCGACCTACGGCCTCGCCGAGCGGACGAACGGCCACTGGCGGCTTGCTCGCCGCCGTGCCGCCGGGCCGCCGGCGGCGGAGCTATGCGCCGACGCGGTCGTAGCGCTGCCCGAGACAGCGCCCGCCTACCGGGTGTTCGAGCTCTGCGCCCGCGCGCTGGGTCCGGTGCTGCGCGGCGAGGCGCGCGGCGAGGACGTCATCTTCTCGCCGGCGACGCTTGGCCTGTGGTTCGAGTACTTCTCCAACGACAACCCGCACTACGCCCTCAACAATGTCCTGGCGGCCGCGGCGCTGAGCCGCGCCGTCGGGGCGGGCGCTCGTCTCCTCGAGGTCGGCGGCGGCGGCGGCAGCGCCGCCGTTGCCGCCCTGGCGGCGCTGTCCGCCGCGGGCCGACCGCCGGCCAGCTATACCTTCACCGAGCTGCACCCGGCGTTCCTGCGGCGGGGCACGCGCACCGTGCAGGCGGCGGCGCCGGCCGGCTGCACGGTAGCGTCGATGCGCTACGACATCGACGGCGACCCGGAGGCACAGGGCATGCCCGAGCGCGAGCTCGACGGCATCTTCGCCGTCAACACGCTGCACCTCGGCCGCGATCCGGTGGCTGCGCTCGCGCGCCTGCGGTCGCTCCTGCGGCCCGGCGGCGCTCTGGTGCTCGGCGAGCTCATCCGTCCCGACGCCGACGCCGGGGTGCACATCGAGCTGCCGTTCACGCTGCTCGAGGCGTACCGGTGCGCCCCGCTCGTCGACGGGATTCGCCCGCGGCCGGGATTCCTGGCGGCCGCCGGCTGGCGACGTGCGGCCCTGGCCGCCGGTTTCTCACGGGTGAGCCTGACGCCCGCCGCGTTCGCGACCTGCGTGGCGCTCTACCCGGGGTTCTACTGCGGCGCGATCACTGCCACCGCCTGATCCGCTGACCGCTACCGCAGCCGCTGGACCCACGCTAGACTCGCGCCGGGGTGCACATGGCTGAGCAGACCAGCGCCGCGCTCACGTGGCAAGGCGGACACCGATTCGAGGCACGATCCGGCTCCGGCCACGCGGTGATCACCGAGTCGGTCGCGAAGACCGGGCACCGGTCAGCGAGCCCGATGGAGCTGCTCCTCGTCGCCGTCGCAGGGTGCACCGCGATCGACGTCGTCTCGATTCTCGAGAAAATGCGTGAGCCGCTCGCCGCGCTCCAGGTGGAGATCGCCGGGTCGCGCGCCGAAAAGCACCCGAGGTACTTCACGGCCATCGAGCTGACCTACCGGCTGCGGGGCGTGGGGCTGAACCGCGAGAAGATCGAGCGCGCCGTCGAGCTTTCGCACACCACGTACTGTTCGGCGGTCGCCTCGCTCCGCCCCGATTGTGCGATCACCAGCCGGATCGAGATCGAGACGTAGGCGAGTCCAGATTCAACCTCCCAGGCCCGGGGTGCGAGGGTCAACGGTCGAGCCAGAAGTCCCGAAGCCGGGTCGCGGAGGGCCGGAGTCAGCGGGCGAGCCGCGACGGGCGGACGAGACGGATGCCGCTCGGCAACGAGCCCAGCTCCGCCTCGAGCACGGCCACGGTCACGGGGTGGACGTGGCCGATCGCCACGGCGCTTCCATCGGCGTTGGCGCGCGAGATCGCCTCGGCGAGCGAGCGCCGGACCGCATCCGGCTCGTCGACGACGTCGAGAAACACCTCCCGCCGCAACGTCAACACCCCGGCCTCGCGCGCCGCCCGCTCGGCGACCGAGTCGGGGGTGGTGCGGGAATCGAGAAAGTAGAGCCCCTTGCCCTTCAGGAACTTCATCACCGCCTGCATCGTCGGGAGATCGGCGGTGGCGCGGGAACCCATGTGATTGTTGACGCCGCGCGCCGCGCCCACGACCTCGAGGGCTCTCTCCATGAGCGCCGCCACCTCGCCCGGCGACTCTCCGACGAGCACCGCGCCGTCACCCGGCCCGGGCCCATGGCTCGACAGCGGCTCCATCGGCATATGCAGGAGCACTTCGCGGCCTTGGCGCTGCAGCTCGCGCACCACCTCGCGCGACTGCGGCGCGTTCGGCAGAACCGCCACGGCAACCGCCTGGGGCAGGCGCTCCAGATCTTTGACCGCCGGCAACGAGTAGCCGGCGTCGTCGAGGACGATCGCCAATTCCGCGGTCGGCTGCGGCTTCGCCCGCGGCGCCGGGGTCGGCCGCGGCTCGTCGCCGACCACGACCACCCTGACCTTGCGGCCGGCGAGCGTCCCGTCCAGCCGCGCGAGCCCGTACCCGCCCCCCTCGGTGACCGGCCTGGGGTCGAGACGGTCGCCCGAGTTGTGCGCCGCCGCCTGCAACCTCTGCGTGAACGTGTCCACCGGGAACCGGCGCGGCGCGTGCACCGTGACGGTGATCGCGGCGTCGGGCCCGGCGGCAGGCTCCTCGACGACCCGACCTGGCGGGCAGCCCAGCCTCGCGGCCTCGTCGCGAACCAGGTCGCCCGCGGAAGGCGCTGCTACCGGCTCGACGGACGGCCGCTGGCGCCTGGCGATGAGCAGGACAGCCGCGACCGCCGCGGCGAGCAGGATGATCGCCACGAGGACCCGGAAACGCGAGCCGCCGCTGCTACCCCGCTTCCGCGGACGCTGCCCGGCCGGCCGGCTAGGCCGCCTTGGGGAGGGCTTGGCCATGCGCCAGTTCCAGCGCGCGATCGAGCACGGGGTCTCCCTCCCGGCGCATGCGCACTGTCTCATCCGGCTTGAGCCCGGCGCCCAGCAGCGCCTTGCCGTCGGGACCGACGAACCAGTCGCTGGCCAGCCACAACTGCCCGCCGGCAACTCGTTGGACCTGGCGCACCCCGGTGTCGCCGTAGGTCTCCGCACCGACGAGCGTCGCGCCGCGCCGCTTCAGGGCGGCGGCCAGCACTTCGGCTGCGCCCGCCGTGGTCGGGTCGATGCACACGATGATCTGGCGCTGGCGCGCAGGACCGGTCGCCTTCAGCGGCTTGAGGGCGCCGTCGCGCGTCTGCCGCGGCGCCTCGATGTCGCCGCCGGCGATCCGCGCCGCCGCCGCGACGGCCGCCTCCGCAGTTCCGAGTGCGCTCCCGCGCAGGTCAACGATCAGCGCCCCTGCCGGCACGTTCCTCAGCACCTCGTCCAGACGCGCGACCGCCACCTCGGTGAGCGCCGGCACGCGCAGCACGGGCACGTCGTTGCTTGCCTCCAGCCGCGGTTCGGGGAGGGCCGCCGTGCCGCTCTTCAGCGTCACCTGCCGCTTGTCCTCCACGGCACGGTCGATCACGTCGACAGTGACGCTCTCACCGACCTCCGCGGCGCGATCGAGCAGCACCACGGCCAGCCAGAGCGGGCGCGCCCGCACGGGCTCGGTCCCGATCCGCTCGATGTACTCGCCGGGCAACAGACCGGCCGCGGCCGCGGGCGACGACGGCACCACCTCGAGGACGTACGGGTACGACGCCCGCCGGCCCAGCACGATCCCATACGCCGGCATGAGGCGTCCCTGGGCCGCCGCGAAGGCCGCCGCCCGCTCCTCGGGCACCCACGAGCCGCCCGGGTCCGCGGCGTCGACCAGACCGCCGAGCGCACCCAGCTCGAGACGGTCGACCGGTACCTCCTCGACGTACGACGAGCGCACCAGTGCAGCGATCTGCCCGACCAGACCCACCAGCCGGTACATGCCGTGCCCGACCGCATCGGCGCCACCGACCGCAATCCCAACGACAGCCAGCATTGCGACCAGCGACACCACCACGAACGTCTTCCGTTGCCTCACCTTGACCTCACTTCCTTCAGGGGCTTGAGCCACGCCAGCGGGTCCTGCGGATGCTGTCCGACGCGAATCTCTAGGTATAGATTGCCGCTTTGCCCTTCGCCCCTGCCCGCCATGCCCACCGGCTCGCTCATCGCGACCCGCTGACCAGTGCGGGCGAACATGCTAGCAAGCTGCGCGTACAGCGAGTAGACCTCCTTCCCGTGATTCACGATCACGAGATTGCCGTAGCCCTTGAAGTACTGGGCGAAGACCACCTTGCCCTTGGCGATCGCGTGCACCTCGTCGCCAGGAGGGACGAGCAGGATAACGCCGTTGGAGACGGTTTTCGTCCCGTACCGCGGATCCCGTTGCGCGCCGAACGGGCGTACCACCTGTGCCCACTTGACCGGCCACGGGAGACCCCCTCGCAGCAGCCGGACGTCGGCGTTCTCCGCTTCCGCCGTCGCCGACACGCTACCCCACAACCGCTCCAGCCGTCCCTCGGCCTCGCGCGCCTCGGAGAGCGCCAGCGCTCCCGTCCGCCGCTCCCGTTCGAGCCGGGACAGCTCGCCGAGCGCCCGCGACTTGGCGATCTCGAGGTCGCGCCGCCGCTGGTCGAGCACCCGCCGGCCGTTCATCGTCTCCTCGCGCCGCCGCGACAGCTCGCCGAGCGCGGTGGTGCGTTCGTCCACCAAGCGCGCGACATCGTCGCGCCGCCGCTTATGCTCCTTGACCACCGCCAGCGTGACGGTGATCCGCCGCTGCAGGTCCTGCGCGGACGAGAGCGCGTGCAGGACGATCGGCAGGAGGCCGACGCGGCCGAAGACCGCGAGCAGCCCGAGCTGAACGCGCAGTGTGTCCGCTGCTCCGCGCAGGCGATCCTGTGCTGCCGCGGCCGCCTGTGCGGCCGCGCTCTCGGCCGCGCCGAGCTGCGCCAGCTCGGTCTCGCTCTCCCTGACGCGCATCGCCGCGAGCGCCAGCTCGGTGTCGATCCTCTCCCGCTCGCGTCCGGCCGCCCGTTGCTGCTGCTCGAGCTGCTTGAGGCTGGCCTCGAGCGCCGCGACGCGCCGCCGCACGTCCTGCAGCTCGGCCGGCGGTTCGACCGGCTGGCCGCGGACGAACGAAGCGATGAGTAGTGCGACGAGGGCTGGGGCTCGGACTCTCAATGGCGCACCGATGCTACCGAAAGCGGCCCGATCAAGACAAGGCTCGACGAGCAAGGGCGTGGAATCGGCGGCGCAACGGGTGGAGGTCGGGTGTCCTACCACCGGGGTGCAGGCGGTTGCCGAGCAGGACGTAGGCCGAGCGCGCCTCGGGGTCCACCCATACCGAGGTGCCGGTGAACCCGGTGTGGCCGAACGCGGCGGAGGCCACCGCCGGGCCGGCCGAGCAGCCCGGCGACGACGCGAGCTGCCAGCCGAGCCCGCGCGCCTGCTCGAGACCGGGCGTCCAGCAGCGCGCCGCCAGCTCGGCCTCCTCAGCCGTCAGCAGCTCGCCGCCGCCGGGCAGGTACTCCGCGGCGAGGGTCGCCACGGCAGCCGCGGTGGCGAACAGACCGGCATTGGCGGCGGATCCGCCGAGGCCTCGGGCATTGCCGTCGTCGCAGGAGAGAGCCGCGTCGAGCGGCGGTGGCGGCGCGCCGCCTATCCCGCGCTCGGCCAGCATGCGCTCCTCGACGAACGGCCGCCGCTCTCCGGCGGCTGCCGCGACGCCCAGCGGCGGAGCGAAGGTGATCTCGCCAGCGAGACCGAGCGGCTCGGCGACCAGCTCGAGGAACAGCGCAGCGAGGCCGGCGCCGGCGGCCCGCTCGAGCGCGATCCCGAGGGCGATGAACCCGAGGTCCGAGTACACCACCCGGGTTCCCGGCGGCGCAATCGGCCCCATCGCTCGCAGTGCCCCGAGGTAGCCTGCGGCGGAACGGCCTCCCAAGGCGTAGAGCGGCTGCCACGCCGGCAGCGACGCGGTGTGGGTAGCGCACCGCCACACCGGCGTCTCACCCCACGGCGACCCCTCCAGCTCGGGGAGCAGTGCCGCCAGAGGCATGTCGAGATCGAGCCCGTCGCGCCGGGCGAGGAGCAGCAGCGTCGTCCCCGCCAGCGGCTTGGTCAGCGAGGCGAGGTCCCACAGCAGGTCTTGGGTGACCGTCGCGCCGCCGAGCGCCGCAACCCCACAGCACCACAACCGGCCCGCGAGCCCGCGACGGCTGGCCAGCGCCGCCCATCCCGTCGCATACCCGGCGGCACACGCCCGCTGCAGGAGGGAGGTGACGTCATCGGGCACGCGCTCGGCGGGCGGCATCGCCGCGCAGCCTATCACCGCTCCCGCCACGGCGGTGATGCTATGGTGCCGTCATGGACGACAGCTCGACCGACGTCCGCCTCGCGCGCCGGCTGCAGGAGCTCATCGGCTCCTCGTTCTCCCGGGCCAAGCGCGAGGTGCTGATCGGCCACGCCACCGTCGACGGCGAGGTCGTCACCGACCCCGGCCAGCGTCTGCCAGCGGGCGCTGTGGTCGCCCATCAGCCGGGTCTGCCCCGCCGCGGGCCGCGCCCCGCGGGGCCGGGCATCACGATCCTCCACGTCGACGACGACATCGTGGTCATCGACAAGCCGTCCGGCGTGCTCGTCCACCCCACCGTCGAGGGCGAGCAGGACACCGTCCTCGCCCGGCTCGTGGTCGAGTTGACCAAACGCCTCGGCCGCCCCGGCCGCGTCCACGTGGTCCACCGGCTCGACCGCGACACCTCCGGCGTGATGGTGCTGGCGCGCACCCACGCCGCCGCCGAGCACTTACAACGCCAGTTCCGGGCGCACACCGTGACCCGTCGCTACCAGGCGCTCGTGGCCGGCGACCTCGACCGCGAGACCCAGGTCGATCGCAGCATCGGCCGGCCGCGGCCGGGCGCGCGGCGCGCGGCGCTGGTCCCGGGCACGGGCGGCCGCGCAGCGCGGACCGCAGTCAAGCCGCTGCAACGCTTCGGCGCGGTCACCCTGGTCGAGGCCGAGCTCGGCACGGGAAGAACGCACCAGGTGCGGGTGCACCTCTCGTTCCTCCGCCATGCCGTGCTCGGCGATCTGGTCTACGGTAAGCCCGACGAAGACGCCATCACGGTGCCGCGCATTGCGCTTCACGCCGTCCATCTCGGTCTCGTGCACCCGACCAGCGGTGACCGCCTCGAGTTCACGGTGCCGCTTCCCCCGGACCTGGCTTCGGTCCTCGCCGCGTTACGCCGCCGCGCCCTTTCCGGGGCGCACGGCCACCGGCCGCCGGGGCCGGCGCCGACGGGACGACCGCAAAGCGAAGCGGCCACGCGGCCGCCGCGCCTGCGTAGGCGACGCCCACCCGGGGAAGCGAGGCCACGGTCTCCGGCGGGCAGCGAAAGCCATCGTCGGCCAGCCAGACCACGACGCCGGTCGTGAGATCGGCGCCGTTGAGCCGCCGGTCGATCGCCAGCCCCTGACACAGCCGCGCCGGACCGGCGAGCATCGTGGCGCCCGCCCGCCCGCCGCGGCGCCCGGCGATAGCGTCGGCGCCGTGCACGGCGATCGCCCCCCGCAGCAGCACGGCCTCGGGCACGCCGGCCTCGCGTGTGACGACGTTGGCGCAGTGGTGCATGCCATAGGTGAAGTAGACGTAGAGGCAGCCGGGCTCGCCCCACATCACCTCGACGCGAGCCGTCCGCCGCCCCCGGTAGGTGTGCGCGGCCGGGTCGGTGATACCGAGGTATGCCTCAACCTCGCTGATGCGCGCCGCCGCCAACCCTCCGGGGCCGTCGCGGACGAGGAGTTTGCCAAGAAGGTCGCGGGCGACCGTCGTGGTGCGGCGCTGGTAGAATTCGCGGGTCAGCGGCCTCAGGCCGCGCACCTCCCTTTCCGAAAGGAGGGATCCCATGCGGTCGCGTACCATCTGTGTCACCGGAGGGGCTGGGTTCATCGGCTCCCACGTCGCCGAGGCCCTGGTTCAGGCCGGGCATCGGGTTCTGATTGTCGACGACCTGTCCTCCGGGAGCAAGGCAAACCTCCCGGACAGGATCGAGTTCCACCGCCTCGACATCCGCTCGACCGAGGCCGCCCAGTTGGTCCGTGAGGCCGGGGTGGACACGCTTGTTCACCATGCCGCGCAGATCGACGTACGCCGCTCGGTTGGCGACCCGCGGTTCGATGCCGACGTCAACATCGGCGGCACCCTCAACCTCGTCGAGGCCGGTCGCCACGGCTCGCTGCGCAAGGTCGTCTTTGCCTCCACCGGCGGCGCGATCTATGGGGAGCAGGACTACTTCCCGGCGGACGAGGAGCACCCAACGCGGCCGATCTCGCCGTACGGCGTGGCCAAGCTCGCCGCCGAGCGCTACCTCTACTACTTCCACACCATCCACGGCATCGACGTCACCTGCCTGCGCTACGCCAACGTCTACGGCCCGCGCCAGAGCCCGCATGGCGAGGCCGGCGTGGTCGCGATCTTCCTCGACCGGCTGCTCGAGGGACACGAGGCGGTCATCAACGGCGACGGCCTGCAGACCCGCGACTACGTGTTCGTTGGCGACGTCGTCGCCGCCAACCTCGTCGCCCTGGAGCTGCGCGGCTTCGACCTGCTCAACGTTGGCACCGGCGTGGAGACCAACGTCGTCGAGCTCTACACCCAGATCGCCGCGGCGATCGGCAGCGACCGGCCGCCGCGCCACGCCGAGGCCAAGGCCGGCGAGCAGCGCAGGTCCTGCATCACCTCGGCCCGACTGGAGCGCGAGACGAGCGCGCGCATCGCCACGCCGCTCGCCGCCGGGCTGCGCCGCACCGCCGAGTGGTTCTCGGTGCGCCACGCTGCCAAGTAGGACGCCTGGCCTACGGCTGCGGCGACAATCGGCCCCGGAACCAGCTCGTGTGGCTCGTGCCCCCCGGCTTCGCAGTGACCACGGTCGCCTGGACCGCCCCGCCCTCAACCTTGCCTTGCCAGGCGATCCGCACGCCGTCGCGGCCGGCGAGCTCGGCCTCGAACGCCGTCGTCCGGTCCGTGACCGATGCGCTGTAGATTCCCGGCTGGACTCCCCGCGTGGCGTCGAGCGTCGAGGTGAGTCGCCCGTCGGTGAAGGCGAGCTTGTCGGGGGTGCCCGCCGATCCGTCACTCCCGCCACGCTCGCCGGCGAAGGTCTGGCCGTCGAGCTCGCCGGCGACGACAATGTCGTTGGCCGTTGGGTCGACGATCGCCCGGATCGCTGCGCGCTCGCTCTCGGCGATTGCGACGCCATCCATGGCCGCCGTCAGCAGCCTCGAGAACGCGAGCCACTCGCGACCGGTGATGCGTAGGTGCGCGTGCGCGTCCCTCATCGAGCGCCCCGCGAACGTCTGCGGGCCACCGGTCCGCGCACAGAGCATGGTGGTGAGCCGGTACTTGAGCCCGGCCCGCCCAACGCGGGTCATCGCCTCGTGGATGTAGGGGTTTGCCTGCAGCGTCTCATCGCCGGCCATCCCATCGACCAGTTGGTCGACGAGGGTCGCAACCCCGTCGAGGCCGCCGAGCCGCTCGTAGAGCGTTCTCTCGGCCGGCGCCTCTTGACCAATCGAGGCGCTGGCCACCAGTACAACCGCGGCCAGCGCCGCAACCGCACTCCGCATCGCCAAGGTACGACGCCTCATCCAGACCTCCCTGCACACCGGCGGCGGTCGCCTGTCGGCTGCGCCCCGGCCGGACGACCATAACCGCGCAGCGGCGCGGATACGGTAACTCCGGTCACCACCGGACCGCCGATCAGAACCCCTCGAGGATCGTGACCACCAGGCCGCGGGCGAACTCGCGGGACAACTGCTCGATCGCCTGCACCTCGCGGTCGAAGTAGTTGGTCATCGAGGCGTCGACGTTGTACGAGAGCACGCGCGTGAACCGCTGGTCGTGCCACAGCACGACTGGCTTCTCGCCGGTGCGATCGACGAACTTGACGTCGGCCGCGACGCTGAGTTGATACTCGGTGGCGCGCCCCTGGTCGTCGAAGCGCACGGGCGCCACGACCGCCGCGGTGATCGTGGCCGAGAGCACGGCGTCCGCCTGGTCCTGCGCCGACACGAGCTGGAAGCGGCCACGCCGCACCCACTCCTGGGTGATCTCCTCGGTGAGGCGCTGGCCGAGCTCGGCGCGGGTCGTCTGGTTTACGAACGGAACGATGTGGAGCTTCTGCAGCCGGGCCGGAATTGCCCCGGCACCGGCCGCCCCCACCAACCGGTACCCACATCCGCCGAGCACCAGGCATGCCATGGCCAACACCGCGAGGTAGAGGCTGAGACGCCCAGTTCCGCCGGAGCTCGTGTCGTCTCTGACCACTGACCACTGACAACTGACCACGTCTCTCATCCTTTCACCACGAACGACACCATTCGATCGGGGACGTGCACGGTCTTGACGATCTCCTTGCCGTCGACCCAGCGGTGGGCGACCTCGCGGGCGAGCTCGCCGGCCGCCGCCGCGTCGAGCCCGCGCTCGGCCTCGACCGTCGCCCGCAGCTTGCCGTTGACCTGCACGGCGAGCGTTACTCGCTGCTGCGCGAGCAGCGCTGCGTCGAACGTCGGCCACCCGGACCGCAGCAGGCTGCCGTCATGGCCGAGCCCGCGCCAGAGCTCCTCGGTGACGTGCGGAGCGATCGGGTGGAGCAGCCGCAGTAGCGTCTCGTACGCCGTCCGCAGGACATGGCCCGAGGCACCCTCGGCAGCGTCGCCGATCGCGTTGCACAGCTCCATCATCGCGGCGATCGCCGTGTTCGGGTGGTAGCGGCCGAGGTCGTCGTGCACGCGCCTGGTCACCTCGTGCGTCCTGACGGTCAATCGTGCGTCCGTCGCGGGATCGCCGGCGCGGCCGGCGGCCGCCGCGATCGTGTCCTGGTGACCCCACACCCGCTGCAGGAACCGATTGGCGCCGGCGACGCCATCGTCGGTCCATTCCGACTCCTTCTCGGGCGGCCCCATGAACAGCGTGTAGACGCGCTCGGTGTCGGCGCCGTAGCGGGCGATCAGCGTGTCCGGGGCCACGACATTGCCCTTCGACTTCGACATCTTCTCGAGCTTGCCCGTGGACGCCGATTTCGCGGTGATCATCCCTTGGTTGAACAGCACGGTGAACGGTTCCTCACCGGCCACCATGCCGAAGTCGTGCATTACCTTGAAGAAGAAACGCGCGTAGAGGAGGTGGAGGATCGCGTGCTCGATGCCGCCGATGTAGAGGTCGACCGGCATCCAACGCCTGGCGCGCTCCTCGTCGATCATGCGGTCGGGGACGTGCGGGTTGATGAACCGCAGGAAGTACCACGACGAGTCGACGAAGGTGTCCATCGTGTCGGTCTCGCGCCGCGCCGCGCCGCCACAGCGCGGGCAGGTCGCCGCCATGAAGGTCGGGCTGCTCGCCAGCGGGTTGCCCTCGACGCCGCCGAACTGGATGTCGGTGGGTAGCAGCACCGGCAGTTGGTCCTCCGGGACAGGGACGATGCCGTCCTTCGCGCAGTACACCACCGGGATCGGCGTGCCCCAGTACCGCTGCCGCGAGATCAGCCAGTCCCGTAGCCGGTAGTTGACCTTGCGCTTGCCGATTCCCTCTTCCTCGAGCCAGGTCGTCGCCTTGCGGAGGGCGTCCGCCTTGTGGAGCCCGTCGAGCCAGGCGCTGTTGATCGCCGGGCCGTCGTCGACGTACGCCTCACCTGTCCAGCCGTCGGGCGGCCGCACCGTGCGGACGATCGGCAGGCCGTACGCCGTGGCGAAGTCCCAGTCGCGCTGGTCCTGGCCGGGCACCGCCATGATCGCACCGGTGCCGTACGACATCAGCACGTAGTCGGCGAGGTAGATCGGCACCGGTTGCCCGTTGAATGGGTTGACCGCGTGGCTGCCGGTGAACACACCGCGCTTCTCCACCGGCCCCTCGGTCGACAGCCGCTCGATCTCGGTGCTGCGCCGCACCCGCTCGACGAACGCTTCCACCTCGATTCGTCGCTCCGGCGTGGTCAGCGCGGCCACCAGCGGGTGCTCCGGCGCGACGACGGCGAAGGTCATGCCGAACGCGGTATCCGGGCGGGTGGTGAATACCCGGAACCCCGCGAGGTCGGGGCGTCCCTGGATCTTCATCGTGAACTCGGCCCCTTCCGAGCGGCCGATCCAGTTGCGTTGCATCACCTTGACCTTCTCGGACCAGTTGAGGCCGTCGAGCCCGGCGAGCAACCGGTCGGCGTAGGCGGTGATGCGCAGGAACCACTGCTCGAGGTCGCGCTGGACCACGGCGGTGCCGCACCGCTCGCAGCCGCCGTTGACCACCTGCTCGTTGGCGAGCACGGTCTTGCACGACGAGCACCAATTCACGGGCGCCTTGCCGCGGTACGCCAGGCCATTCTCCAGCATGCGGTTGAAGAACCACTGGTTCCAGCGATAGTACGACGGCTCGCAGGAGGCGATTTCCTTGTCCCAGTCGTAGAGGATCCCCCACACCTTGAACTGGCGCTTCATCCGCGCGATGTTCGAGACCGTCCACTCGTGCGGATGGATGTTGCGCTTGATCGCCGCGTTCTCGGCAGGCAGACCGAACGCGTCCCACCCCATCGGGTTGAGCACCCGCCGCCCTTGCATCTGGAACAGGCGGAACAAGCAGTCGCCGAGGATGTAGTTGCGTCCGTGCCCGACGTGCAGGTCGCCCGACGGGTACGGGAACATCATCAGCATGTAGAGGTCCTTCTCCTCCGCAGTGTCGACCCGGGCGAAGCCCTGCTCGGCCCAGTAGTCCTGCCAGAAGGGCTCGATCTTCTGTGGATCGTACGGCTCGGCCATTGCTGCGCCTCCGGGTGGCGATGATAACAGCGTAGGACTGCCTTGGAGGCGCATGAGACGATCGTCTGACGGCTCGACATCCGCCTCGCGGACGAACGACGGACTTCCCGTACGCAGCTCGACCGACGCCGGGATTTGTCCTTATCGCCTGTCGCCTGTCGCCTGCCTCTAAAGGCCGAGGAGAGAGCCGCTGCGAGCGAGGAGACTCGCCAGGCTTGCGGTCTCGAGGACCTCGGGGAGGAGCCCATGACCCAGCAGGATGGCGACGCATTCGTCTTCCCGCAGCAGCGGGAAGAGCACCGCAGCGGCCTCTCCCGGGCTGAGCTTGAACGGCGCAGCGAGCGCCAGGTACTCGTCGCGTGGCAGGTCGACCGACCGCACCGGTTTGCGCTCGACGACGACGTGCTCCAAGGCGGGCGTGCCCCGCGGCAGGCGGCCCGGCGTGGTGCCGGCCAACCCGAACCCGCCGAGCGACTCGAAGCCGCCGTCGCGGACCGCGAGCAGCGCCGCTCGTGAGAAGAAGTTGCCGGCGAAACGGAGCAGCGAAGCGCGCACCTCGGCAGGGGCGGCATCGGAGTGGAGCGCCAGGAAGAAGTCGCGGAAGGCAGCCGCCTCGCGCTGCACGCCCGACTCGCGGCGAGCGATCAACCGCTCCACGATCGCGGTGAGGTCCTCGCGGAACCAGCGGGCGGTCTCGCCCACGTCGCCGACTGGAGCCGGCAGGAGGAACTCCGCACCGGCGTGGATCGCCTGGTGACGCAGCCACGGGTCGGCCAAGCCGCCCACCCAGATCAGCGGTACAGGCGGGTGCTGCGCCGACGCGTGGCGAACCAGCTCCAGCCACAGGCCGCCCTGGCCGGCGAGCGTTGCCGATGTCGGTAGATGGACGACCACGACGCTCGGGTTGTACCCCTCGGCCCACGCGACCTCGTGGTGCAGCGCCATGTCCCACCCGCGCTGGCGCCACTCCGGATCGAGCACCCGGTAGGGGCGAGGATCGGCGGTCACGACCAGGATGCGCGGCCCACCGCCGGGGAGCGGCACCTCGGCGAGCGAGTGCCGTAGCTCGGCGAGGGGGTCCTGGGCGCCGTCCGGCGCGCCCTCACCTGGCGCGCGCCCAGCGCCCGCGCCGGTTTGCGAGAGCAAGGCGTCGACCCGCGCCAGAAACTCCTCGAGCCCGTACCACTCCCCTCGCTCGGTGACAGGGCCGGGCCGGAAGCAGAACGTGCCCGTGCGCGCCGCCAGAGCGTGCAGGAGGGCCGCCGTCGGCTGGCCGGCCACGTGTCCCTGACGGATGCTCAGTGTCGTGCGCGCGCCCGCCGACTCCACCTCGAGCTCGCCGGCAGCGCCGGCCGACGTGAGCAGCTTGAACAGCTCTCTGACGCCCAGGTCCGACAGCCGTCCGAGAATCGCCTTCACGAGGCAGACCTCCCAGCCACAGGCGGCACGCCACCGGCACCGGCGGCCGGCCTCGCCGCGAGGTTGCGCGCCGTCAGCACGAGGTTCACGTCACCCTGTCGCCGCAGGTCGAGCGATACGGGCGGAACCAGCATCGCGGCCGTCTGCCACGTCAGCCAGTACCTGCCGGGGAGCAGGTCGATAAACTCCACCTGCCTCGCCCCGCGCCTGACCCAGCGCATCCCATCGGGTCCGACGAGGATCGCGGTGACGTCGGGCACCCCTTCGGGTACCCGGCAGCGGAGGTTGACGCCCCGAATCAGCGGCACCGTGAGCCCGCGCCGCCGCGGCAGCCGCCGAAAGCACCCCTCGTCGATGCTCTCGAGGGCGACACCCTGCGGCTGCAGGCCAGGCACGACGGCCCGGCACGGCAGGTAGCGGACGCTGACCACACCGGCACCCGTCCCGGGATCGAACGGCATCCAGCCCAACGGGCCCAACCACGCCTCCCCCCAGCGGTGCCAGGCGGCGCGGTCGCCCGCGAAGACGACTCCGTGCACCACCCGGGCGGGGATGCCGACAGCGCGCAGCAGGCCGACCGCGAGGTTGGCGCGACCCGAGCAGCGCCCGCGGCCGCGCTGCAGCACTGACAGCCCGTCCTGCGATGCGCGATCGCGCTCGTCGAGGGTGATTCGGCCGGTGACGTACGACACCACTCGGAACAGCACGTCGAGGGCCGATCGCGTCGCCGCCACCTGCAACTCGAGCTCGCGCGGCACCGCGAACCCCGGCGCGACGACGAGCGCATCACGATCGCCGCATGCTTCAGGCGCAGCCAGCGGGAACGCGGGAAGGACGGCCAGCCGCCGTGGCAACTGGCTCACCGTCACCAGCGGCCCCCGCTCATCGCCCTCGATCCCGATCGTCAGGCCGCTGTGCTCGCCGGTCTCGACCCGCGCCGCGAATGCCGTGGTGACGCGGATGTGCGCCTCGTCCGCAGCCGCCGGGGCGGCCAGCGCCACCAACATCACGAGCGCCGGAGCCGGTCGCACGCTCACCCTCCCGGCGCCGCACCCCGGTGCAGAAACCCGTCGAGGATACCGTTGACGAACTGGCTCGAGCGCTCGCTGCCGAAGCGCTTGGCGATCTCGACCGCCTCGTCGATCACCACCGCCGGCGGCGTTCCCTGCTCGAACAGGAGCTCGAACAGCGCGAGACGCAGGATGTTGCGGTCGACGGCAGCCATGCGAGCGAGGCGCCAGTGGTCAGCCTGACCGCCGAGGTGGCCGTCGATCTCGCTTTGACGCGCCGTCACGCCCCGGACCAGACCGATCGCGAACTCGCGCGCCGCAGGGGGGGCCTGCTGCAGCTCCTCGAACTCCGGGAAGATCTCGTCCACCGCCGTACCGGCCAGCTCGTGCTGGTAGAGGATCTGCAGGGCGAGCTCGCGCCCGCGCCTCCGAACGCCCATGCCTCACTCCTTGAGGGCGCGATAGAGCTGCACCATCTCGATCGCCGCCTGCGCCGCCTGCCAACCCTTGTTCCCCGCCTTGGAGCCCGAGCGCTCGATCGCCTGCTCGAGCGTGTCGGTCGTGAGGATCCCGAATGCGACCGGGACCCCCGTCGACAGCGCCGTCTGCGCCAGACCCTTGGCCGCCTCGGCGGCGATGTAGTCGAAGTGCGGCGTGGCGCCGCGGATCAGCACGCCGAGCCCGATCACGGCGTCGTACTTGCCCGACGACGCGAGACGCTCCGCGACCAGCGGGACCTCCCAGGAACCGGGCACCTTGACCACCGTGATCTCACCGTCGGTCGCGCCGTGGCGGACCAGGCAGTCGATGGCGCCTTCGAGCAGGCGCCCGGTGAGCAGGTCGTTGAAGCGGCTGACCACCAGGCCAAAACGTGCGCCGGCGGCGTCGAGCGAACCTTCGAGGATGCGCGGCATGGCTCTCTCCGTCAGGGCATTGTACCCGTAACGGGGGAAGAGGTGGTCAGCGGTCGGTGGTCAGTGCTCCACGGACTGCACACCACGGTCAGGACCAGAAGCCGACGATCCGGTTGACCGCCGCCCGCCAATCGCCTCTCGTCGGGGCTTGCCCGCGACCAGGACCCCCTTGCATCCTGAGACGAGCGGTGCTACGTTGTTTTTGTGAAGGTCTTCACGATATCCGTTTCGGACGGAACGGAAGACCGGCTGAAAAAAGAAGAACCTCCCCGGTGGGGCGCCCCGCAGGGTACCGCCGTTGGATCTCCCCCCCAAGCCATCCGACATCCGGTCCCGAACGCCCCTCCGGGGGGCCTTTTGTAAACGGGGCCTCGTTTTCGCATACCGGGCCCATGGAGGTTTACGGATGAAGCGCATCCTCTCCGGCAACGAGGCGATCGCCCGCGGCGCGTGGGAGGCCGGCGTCAGAGTC
The DNA here is from genome assembly GCA_963725705.1 of uncultured Acidobacteriota bacterium. Classification (GTDB taxonomy): domain Bacteria; phylum Acidobacteriota; class Thermoanaerobaculia; order Thermoanaerobaculales; family Thermoanaerobaculaceae; genus CAVRZJ01. The sequence continues at coordinate 67,127 of CAVRZJ010000014.1, forward strand.
GCCGCCGCCTACCCCGGCACCCCAGCCACCGAGATCCTCGAAGAGTTGTCGCCGGCTCCCGGCGTCTACTGCCGAGTGGTCGACGAACGAGAAGGTCGCGCTCGACGTCGCGGCGGGCGCGGCGATCGCCGGCGGCGCGCCCTGGCGACGATGAAGCACGTCGGCGTCAACGTCGCCGCCGACTCGCTGTTCTACGCCTCCTACACCGGCGTCGAGGCGGCTTGGTCATCGTGTCCGCCGACGACCCGGCGATGCACTCGCTCGCAGAACGAGCAGGACAACCGCCACTACGCCGCGTTCGCGCGCATGCCCGTGCCTCGAGCCGTCCGACAGCCAGGAGTGCAAGGACTTCACACGCGCGGCGTTCGCCATCTGCGAGCAGTTCGACACGCCGGTCATGCTGCGCACGACGACGCGCATCTCCCACTCCTCCACGCCCGGTCGAGCTCGGGCGAGCGCGTCGACGTGCCGCCCACGCCGGACGAAGTTCGCCGCGCGACCCGGCGAAGTACGTGATGGTCCCGGCCAACGCCCGCGCGCGCCACCCCGTCGTCGAGGAGCGCCTGCGCGCGCATCGCCGAGTTGGCGCGACGACCTCCCCGCTCAACCGCATCGAGTGGCGGCGACCGGCGGCTCGGGCATCATCACCGCGGGCGTCGCCTACCAGTACGCCCGCGAGGTGTTCCCGCAGGCGCTCGTTCCTCAAGCTCGGCATGATCTACCCGCTGCCCGCGCAGCTTGATCCGCGAGCTTCGCCGCCAGCGTCGAGCGCCTGATCGTGCTCGAGGAGCTCGACCCCGTTCATCGAGGAGGAGGTCGGCTCCTGGGCATCGCCTGCGAGGGCAAGTCGATCTTCCCGCTGATCGGCGAGCTCGACCCGACGGTCGTGCGCGCGGCGGCGGCGCAGGCCGGCCTGCCGGTCGACCACGCGCCGGTGCCCGATGCCGCGCTGCCCGGACCCGGCGCTGCCGGCGCGCCCGCCCGTGCTTTGCCCGGGCTGCCCGCACCGCGGCGTCTTCTACGCTCCTGCAGCAAGCTGAAGGTCGCCGTCATCGGGCGACATCGGCTGCTACACGCTCGGCGTGCGCTGCCGCCGCTGTCGGCGCTGCACACCTGCGGCTGCATGGGCGCGAGCATCGGCGTCGCGCACGGGGCGGCGCAGCCGGGGCTCGAGGCAGCGCATGCGTGGCGGTCATCGGCGACTCGACCTTCTTCCACACCGGCATCCCGGCGCTGCTCAACGTCGCCTACAACAAGGCCAACATCATGACGATCATCCTCGACAACCGCACCACGGCCATGACCGGCCACCAGGACAACCCGGGCACCGGCCAGACGCTGCAGCGCCAGGCGACCGAAGCCTCGCGATCGAGCCGCTGGTGCGCGCGCTCGGCATCGAGCACGTGGCGACGATCGACTCGTACGACCTCGAGGGCACCGAGAGGGCTTTCAAGGAGCTGATGGCCACGACGAGCCGGCGGTGCTCATCGCCCGGCACGCCTGCGCCCTGCTCCCCGAAATGCGCAAGCAGTACGTGCCGCTCGACGTGATCGAGGAGAAGTGCACCGGCTGCAGCATCTGCTTCCGCATCGGCTGCCCGTCGATCCTCAAGGCCGACGAGGTCGACGCCAAGTCCGGCAAGCCGCTGGCGCTCATCGACCGCTCGCTGTGCACCGGCTGCGAGATCTGCGCGCAGGTCTGCCCACGCGACGCGATCATGTTCCGCGACCAGCAGCGCGCGCACGATGAAGGCGGCGGCGAGGCGTGCACGCTGCCCACACTGGGAAGGAGCTGACCATGGACGGAACCAGCATCGTCCTCGTCGGCGTCGGCGGCCAGGGCACGCTGCTCGCCTCCGACATCCTCGCCGAGCTCGGCCTGGCGGTCGGGCACGACGTCAAGAAGTCCGAGGTGCACGGCATGTCGCAGCGCGGCGGCAGTGTCGTGTCGCACGTCCGCTGGCACCCGGAGGCCGTCCACTCCCCGCTCGTCGGGCTCGGCGAGGCGGACATCCTGCTGTCGTTCGAGAAGCTCGAGGCGCTGCGCTTCGTCGAGTTCCTCAGAGTGGGCGGCACCGCCGTCGTCAACGAGACGGAGATCGTCCCGATCACCGTCTCGGCGGGTACCGGCGTCTACCCGAACGACGGAGAGCTCGACGCGGCGCTTGCCGCGGTCTCGGCGCACGTTGTCAAGGTGCCCGGCGAGCGGCTCGCGCAGGAGGCCGGCAACGTCAAGGCCGCCAACGTGGTGCTGCTCGGCGCCGTCTCTCGATTGCTCCCGCTGCCCGAAGACGTCTGGTGGAGGTGCCTCGAGCAGCGCGTGCCGCAGAAGTTCCTCGAGCTCAATCGCGTCGCCTTCGCTGCGGGCCGCACCGCCGTCGGCGGCTGATTCCGGCCCGCGACGCACCGGCTACGGCGCGACGGGCAAGATGATCAGCTTGGGGTCGACCGTCGCCGTCGTGCCGTCCTGCCGAACGACGACGACGCTGTAGTCGAACTCCCCCTCCTTCGCGGCGTGCTTCGCCTTCTCGAGCACACACCGCGCGCCGCTGCATTCCGGGTCCTCCGGCGGGTGCTTGGTCGCGGGGTCCTTGAAGGTGATCAGCAGGCGCTTGACGTCCGCCGTTCCCGTCCAGACGACCTCGGTCTTGCCCTTCTTGACGCTGATGCAGGCGGGGTCGGCTACCGCGTTCCCGTCCACGCTCACATTCGCCTGTTTGCCGAGCTCGAGCGGGCAGGGCACGGTAGTCGAGGGTGGCGTCGGGACCTGCGCCGCCGCGGTCCTCCACCCGACGAAGAGCGCCAGGGTCGTCATCGCGAGGGCGGTCGTTGATCGTGACATGTGCTCCTCCTTGGCGGATCGCTCCGCAGAGCCTTCTAGGGGCTTGCTTGGCTGGCCCTGATCTTGGCATACCGGGGATCTGATTTCAATCTCGCCACGTCGGGGTCGCGCTCCATTTCGGCCACCGGGTAGCCGCGCGCAACCGCGCGGGCGAGCAGCTCGAGCCCGGCATCGGTCTCGCCGCCCGCCAGGCGGACGAGCGCGACGTGGTACAGCGTATCGGCCCCTTCGGGGTCGATCTCGAGCGCGGCCTCGGCCTGCTCCCGAGCGGCACTGTGCTGCCCGGTCCGCGCGAGCGCGAGCGCCAGGCTGGTCCGTTGGTCGGCGTCGCGCGGCGTCACCGCGAGGTCGGCCTCGAGCAGAGCGATCGAGCGCCGGTACGCACTCTCTCGCCGTTGGCCGTCGTGGCCGCTCCAGCGCAGGGCATCGCCAAGGTTGAGCCAGAGTACGGCGTTCTCGGGCTGCAGTCCGGTGGCGCGCTCGTACGCCCCGGCCGCCTCCACGTAGCGGGCAAGGAAGAAGAGGCAGGTCCCGAGGTTCGAGAGTGCAGACGCGGTCGGCCGGATGGCGATCGAGCGCTCGTACTCGGCGATCGCCTGCTCATACCGCCCAAGCTGCTGGTAGGCGACGCCGAGGTTGACGATCGCCCGCGTGTTGTCGGGAGAGAGGCGCACCGCCGTCCGGAAGCTCTCGATGGCCGCGGCGAACGAACCCTGCCGGAGCTGGAAGACGCCCAGGTGACTGTGGGTCGACCACCAGCCCGGCTGGATCTCGACCGCTCGCCGATAGGACGCCTCCGCTGCGGCGGCCAGCCCCTGCCGCTCGAGCGCGTCGGCCAGCCCGAGCTCGGCCTCGACCGAGTTCGGCTGGGCCGCGAGCGCCTGGCGAAACTCGGCGACGGCCGCGTCCGGCCGGCCCAGTAGCAGCTCGATGCGGCCGCGGATCTCGCGCACCGAACCGAGCGTCGGCTCGAGCTCGGCTGCCCGGCGACCCGCTGCGATCGCGCGCTCGGCCCAGACGCGTTCCCCGGAGAGGGAGCGCTTGGCAAGGTAGGCGCGTGCCAGCGCGGCCTGGACCGGAGCCGATCCGCCGAGCTCCTCGAGGATCCTGATCGCGGCGTCGACCGCGGCGTCGTTGTCATAGCGGCGGAGGTGCCCGAGCGCCTCGAGGTAGCGGTCGCCCGCAACGTCGGGCCCGAGGGTAGACTCGGTGCTCGCAGCCGGCGGCAGGCCGAGCGCGGCCGCCGTGTGTTGTGCCACCTCGTCCTGGAGGTCGAGCAGACGTGCGGCCGAACCTTCCACGCTTCCGGCCGAGACCTGCCGGCCGTCAGTCCCGAGCACCGCAAAGGTGGCGCGAACGCGGTCCCCCTCGAACTGGAGCGAGCCACGCACGATGACCTGGGCTCCGGTGCGCTGGACCAGGGCGTCGAGATCGCCGGCAGTCTCGTCGATCGCGACGGCCGGAAGGACCGCGACCCGCCTGTCCGCGCCGAGACGAGCGCTCACCGTCTCGGCGAACCCCTCGCCGATAAGAGCGCCCGCCGGTCTGCCGCTAAGATCGCGAAAGGGCAGCACCGCGACCCGGCGTGCCGAGGCGCCGCTGGTGGCGACTGCGGCCGACCGGCTGCGGGCGAGCCATAGCCCGGCAGTCGCCAGGAGAGCGATCGTCGCGGCAGACAGTACGACCGTGCGGATCCGCCTGCCACCCAGCAGCGGCCGGCCCGCCGACGTCACCCCGGCTCCCGGGCCGGTCAGCGTGTCGCGGATCGACGCGAGCTCTTGCGCGAGCTCGCGCGTCGAGGCGAAGCGATCCACGGGATCCTTCGCGAGACAGCGGTGGACGAGGTCCGCGAGTGCCCTCGGAACTCCGGGGTTCAGTTGCGTGAGGTCTTCCGCCTGCTGGTGGAGGATCGCGCTCAGGGTGTCGAGAGTCGTGCTGCCGCGGAAGGGGCGCTGGCCGGCAAGCATCTCGAAGAGAATCGTGCCAAATGAGAACTGGTCGGAGCGGTGGTCGACAGCCAGCCCTCGTGCTTGCTCTGGAGACATGTAGCCGACCGTGCCGACGATCGTTCCGGCCTGAGTGGCAACCTGGTACACGAGGGTCGTCTGGTCGAGCTCCAGTGTAGGAGGCATCAGCTTGGCGAGCCCGAAGTCGAGGATCTTCACGAGCCCACGCCGGGTCACCATGACGTTCTCGGGCTTCAGGTCGCGGTGGACGATCCCGTGGTCGTGCGCGGCGGCGAGCCCCTCGGCGAGCTGCGCGGCGAGCTCGACCAGAAGCCGCATCGACCGAGGCGCTGCGGCGACGAAGGCACGCAGGTTTTCTCCTTCGACCAGCTCCATCGCGATGTAGGGGAAACCATCGTGCTCGCCGGCGTCGTAGATCGTGATGATGTTCGGGTGGTTGAGCGCGGAGGCCGCCCGCGCTTCCTGCTCGAACCGCATCTGGTGCTCACGGCTGTCCGAGAAGCGCTCGGCGACCAGCTTGATCGCCACTTCTCGCTCGAGCTTCGGGTCGCGGGCGCGGCACAGGCGTCCCATTCCCCCGGCCCCGAGCTCGGCGAGCACCTCGAAGCGCCCGATCCGGTCGCCGGCTTTCACAGCGACGCGCGGCTCCGTTCGGGAGCCGGCGCCACCGGCGAGGGACCCACAGGCGTTGGTCCCGGAGCGAGGGAAATGAGTCTCCTTGTCACATCGCCAAGGATAGCGGCGGTCCGGAGCGTGTCAACAGAACCCCGGGCCTACCGCGATAGCGCGCTGCCGGCCCGGCTTTCACCTGACGGGTCAGGTGCCGGATAGGTGCCACCCGTGAGAAGGCCCGCGTCAAGTGCGCGACGCTCTTCCTTTCAATAGCCGGCTGCGCTGCCGGGTATGATGCGCGAGGCTGGCGCCACCGCTGCCGGGTGGCGGGAGGTGAGATGAGACGAGCTCTGGCGGTCGTGCTGATCCTCGCGTCGTGCACCCTCTCCCTGGCTTGCAGGAGCCGCGAGGAGGCCATCGCGGCGGCGTACGAGGCGTGGGACACGGCGCAGGTCAAGGCACAGACCAACGAGGAGAAGCTGGCGGCCACGAAAGGCTTCCTCGCGCGCTTCCCCGACACCGAGCACACCGAGGACGCGGCGTCCACGCTTGCCTACCTGCTCGGCGACGCGCTCGGCAAACCGGCGGAGGCGGATGCTTTCCTCGTCGGCCTCGCCGCGAAAGTCAAGGATCCTGACCGGAAGCGTGAGCTCGTCGGCGTGCGCCTCGGCGTCCTCGGCAAGCTCAAGGACGGCGCCCGGCTGCGGCTGGCCGTCGGGGAGTTCACCAGTGGCCGGGAGCTGACGTTCGGCGACCGCGCCACGATCGCCGACGCGGCGAGCGAGTGCGGCGAGTGGGCGCTGGCGCTCGCAACCGCCGAGGCGGCGCTACCGTTCACCACCCGCGAGGCGGTCAAGGCCGACAACCCCAACCGCAAGCTCACCGACCAGCGGGTCGCCGACAGCGCCCGCCGCCGCAATGTCCAGATGCTCGCCACCAGGGGGTGGGCGCTCGCCAACCTGGGGCGCCTCGGCGACGCGGTCGCAACCCTGCGCGAGGCGTATGCGGCCGACTTCCGCGGCTACATGGGCAACACCGAGTCGCCCGCGGGAAGCTACCTCGGTCGAACTCTGGTCATGGCCGGGCAGCAGGACGAGGCCGCCGACGTGCTGGCCGTCGCAGCGCTCTACGGCGGCGACAAGCCGGCGCTGGAGTCGCTCAGGGCCGAGTTCGTTGCTGCAGCGGGCAGCGACGCGAACTTCGACGTCTTCCTCGCCGGGACCCGACAGCGGCTGGCACGCCCGGTCGACGACTTCACGCTGCTGGACTATGCCGGCAAGCCGCAGACCTTCTCGAAGCTGCGCAATGGCGAAGTGACGCTGCTGTCGTTCTGGTTCCCCACTTGAGGCGGCTGCCGCGTGGAGTTGCCACGCCTCGAACCGATCTGGCAGTCGTACAAGAACAAGGGACTCACCGTCGTCGCCGTCGAGCGCAGTCGCGACACCGCGCGCGCCAGGAAGCTCATCGCGGACAACACGCTCACGTATCACTTCCTCGAGAACGGCGAGGGCGACGCCGAGGTGGTCCGCAAGGTGTTTGGCGTGACCACCTTCCCCACCTCGTTCCTGATCGACCGCGAGGGTCGCGTGCTTTACGTCCACGTCGGCTTCGAGGCCGGCGACGAGAAGCACCTCGAGGAGCAGATCCGCGGGTTACTCGGGCCGGAACCGGCCAAGCCCGTCTGAAGGATGGCGGATGCCGAGCCACGGCGACGTGCTCTTGAAGTTGTCACCCAGGACGCGCTAACTTTCGCGCCGAAGTAGCCGCGCCAGGAAGAGCGACGTCCCGGCGTCCACGGACGCCCAAGGTGAGGTGCCATGGTCACGATCTCCCTCGGCCTCGTCGATTGGCTGATCATCGCCGTCTACTTCGCCTTCGTCATCGGCATCGGCTTCTACCTCAAACGATTCACCAAGTCCGAGGAAGACTTCTTCATGGCCGGGCGGAAGAACAGCGCCTGGGTGGCCGGGCTCGCGTTCCTCTCCGCCAACCTCGGCGCCCTCGAGCTGCTCGGCATGACCGGCAACACCTACAAGTACGGGATGTACGTCGCCCACTTCTACTGGGTCGGCGCGGTCCCGGCCATGCTCTTCCTCGGAATCTACATGATGCCGTTCTACTTCTCGGCGCGGATCAAGTCGGTACCGGGGTACCTGAAGCTGCGGTTCGACGAGAAGACGCGGGTGCTCAACGGGATCGCGTTCGCCGGCATGACGCTGCTGGTGTCGGGGATCAACCTGTACGCGATGGCGCTGGTGCTGCACACCTTTCTGGGGTGGAACTGGGACGCCAGCATGTGGGTGTCGGCGCTCACCGTGGCGGTTTACGTCTCGCTCTCCGGGTTGACGTCGGCGATCTTCACCGAGATCATCCAGTTCTTCCTGATCTGGTTCGGGCTGTTCCTGGTGTCCGTCTTCGGCATCATTGAGATCGGCGGCATCGACGAGATCTTCCGGCGCGTGCCCGCCGGGTTTTCGACGCTGTGGTCCACCTCCGCCGACCCGGCGCAAAACGGGATGCTGATCACCTGGGGCGGCATCGTGCTCGGCCTCGGGTTCGTGCTCTCGTTCGGCTACTGGACCACCGACTTCCTGGTCGTCCAGCGGGCGTTCTCCGCGAAGGACCTGCGGGCCGCGCGCATGACCCCGATCATCGCCTCGTTCTTCAAGATGGCGGTGCCGTTCCTGGTCATCATCTCGGGACTGATCGCTCTGGTGCTCGCCCGCGATCCCGCGAGCGGCTTCGCCCTGCTCAACGACGGCGGCCAGGTCAACTACGACTCGGCGCTGCCGCTGCTGATCGCCCGCTACTACCCGACCGGGCTGATCGGCCTCGGCGTCACCGCCCTGCTCGCCGGGTTCATGGCGGGTCAGGCGGGCAACATCAGTGCCTTCAATACGGTGTGGACCTACGACATCTATCACGCCGTCTTCAATCGGAAGGCGTCGGACGCGCACCTGCTGTGGATGGGCCGCGCCGCGACGATCGTCGGCATCTTCCTGAGCGTGGTCACGGCGTACTGGGCGAAGAGCTTCCCCTCGATCATGGACTACATGCAGGCGATCTTCTCGTGGGTCAACGCCCCGCTGTTCGCCACCATGCTGCTCGGCATGTTCGTCCGCTGGATCACCCCGGCAGGCGCGTTCTGGGGGCTTCTCGCCGGCATGGGCTCGTCGTTCACGCTGTTCCTGGCGGTGAAGTTCGGCTGGATCCTGCCGACGACGATCACGATGTCGAACGTCGCCAGCGACATGGCGGCCAACTTCTGGCGGGCGTGGTGGGCGTGGCTGATCTGCTTCGCGGCGACGATCGTCATCTCCCTGTTCACCCGCCGCAGGCCTGACGCGGAGCTGGTCGGGCTGGTCAAGGGGCTCACCCCGGCAACGATCGGGCAGCAGGTGCCGTGGTTCAAGACCCCCGAGTTCTACGCGGTGCTGTCGCTGATCGTATTCGTCGCCGTCAACATCTACTTCTGGTGATCGGAGGCCCGGCGTGAGCGAGCAAACCGCAGCGATGAAGTCGATCTGGTACCTGGTCGGGCTGATGCTCATGGCGATGGGGGCGCTCGTGCTCGCGGGCGGCGTCGGCGACCTCGCGTCGCCGCCGGCACACGCCACCGTGCTGGCGCACCTGCGGCCCAACCTGTGGTGGGGCGCGGTGATGGTCGTCGCGGGCGCGGTGTTCTTCTTCACCCACCGGAAGTAGGTCCGGCGCGTGCGCGACGTGCGGGGGCTGTTCCGCGCCCGGTTCGGCGGCGAACCGCTGGTGGTCAAATCACCCGGACGAGTCAACCTGATCGGCGAACACACCGACTACAACGAGGGGTTCGTCCTGCCGGCGGCGGTCGATCGCTGCATCACCCTGGCGATCGCGCTCAACGGCCGCCGCGCCGACAGGTTCGTCGCAGCGGACCTCGACGAGCAGATGGAGTGCGACCCTGCGCGCATCGAGCGCTCGGACCGGGGCTGGCCCAACTATCTGCTCGGGGTCGTCGATCAGCTCTGCGGGCGCGGTATCGACGTTCCCGGCTTCGATCTGGTCTTCGGAGGCGACATCCCGATCGGCGCCGGCATGTCGTCCTCGGCGGCGATCGAGACCGCGTTGGCGTTCGCCCTCAACGAGCTGCTCTCCCTCAGCCTCGACCGTGTGACGCTGGCCAGGCTGGCGCAGAGTGCCGAGCACGAGCTCGTCGGCGTGCGCTGCGGGATCATGGACCAGTTCGCCTGCCTGTTCGGCAGCGCCGGCCACGCGCTCAAGCTCGACTGCCGCTCGCTGGCCTACGAGCTCGTCCCGTTTGCCTTCCCCGACGTCCGCATCGTGCTCTGCGACAGCGGCGTCAGGCACGCGCTCGCCGGCTCGGAGTACAACGCCCGGCGCGCCCAGTGCGAGGCCGGCGTGCTCGCGCTCCAGCGGTTCCGGACCGGCGTCCGCTCGCTGCGCGACGTCGACGGCGATCTCCTCGACGCCCATCGTGAGGCGCTCGACCCGGTCGTGGAGCGCCGCTGCCGCTTCGTCGTCGAGGAGAACGACCGCCTGCTGGCGGGCTGCCGGGACCTCGCGCGCGGCGACCTCGCCTCGTTCGGGGAACGGATGTACGGCTCGCACGCCGGCCTGCGCGACGGCTACGAGGTGAGCTGCCCCGAGCTGGACTCTCTGGTCGAGATCGCACGGCCGCTCCCCGGCGTCGTCGGCGCGCGCATGATGGGCGGCGGCTTCGGCGGTTGCACCATCAACCTCGTCCGCGCCGAGGCCGTCGAGCGCTTCGCGGCTGTCGTCGAGCGCAGCTACCGGCAGCGGGCCGGACGCGAGACCCGCGTGTTCGTCACCAGCATCACGGGCGGCACAGAGGTCGCGGCCTGAGCGAGGAGACCGCTTCGACAAAGCCTTCCCGGCGCTCTCGTCGGACGGGTCGGCTCAAAGTGCCACCGACGATGGGCTGCTCGTCGCCCGGCCGGAGCGCGGGCGCTGCCGGATGACGAGTTCACCGCGACCCCGCCCGCGATGCGCTGCCTCGCGTCCTCACCCGACCGGCGGTCAAGGAGCCGTCACCGGGTCTGCGGTCGCGAAACCAAGAAAGACCGGCTCGGGCTGCAGCAGCACGCCGAACCGCGCGTGGACCGCGGCGCGGATCTCGCGCGCCAGAGCGATCAGATCGGCCGTGGTGCCGCCGCCGTGGTGCACGAGCGCCAGACAGTGCCGCGACGACACCCCGACCGCGCCGCGGCGCGTCCCCTTCGGAAAGCCGGCGCGCTCGACGAGCCAGGCGGCCGACAGCTTCTCGAGCGGCGTGCCGACCGGGTAACGCGGCATCTCTTCGAGACGCGCGATCACCCCCGCCGCCTGTGCCAGCCGGGCCACGTCATCCGCCTGCGCCGTGGCGATCAGAGGGTTGACGAAGAACGAGCCGACGCTGCGCCGGTTGGGGTCGCCAGGGTCGAGCACCATCGACTTGCTGCGTCGCAGCTCGAGAACCGCGGCGCGTACCGCTGACACGCTCGGCGGCGCCACCGTCGCGCCATGCAGAACTCGGGCGAGCTCGGGGTAGCGCACGGTCCCCGGCGCACCCGGGACGAGGCGGAACGTCACAGCGAGAACGACGAAGCGCTCGGGGTGCCGGCGGAACCTGCTGGTGCGGTAGCCGAACCCGCACTCCTCGGGCGTGAGCGTCTTCACGTCGAGGCCGATCCGGTCGAGCACACGAACGGCGGCGATCGTGTCCTGCAACCTCCTGGCCGTAGGCACCCACGTTCTGGATCGGTGTCGCGCCCACGCTGCCGGGGATGCCGGCCAGGCACTCGATGCCGCCGAGCCCCTCGCTCACGGCCAACGCCACGAGATCGTCCCAGGGCTCCCCCGCCGCGGCGGTGACGCTCACAGTGCCGTCGCCGTGATCGGCGCGGACATCGATGCCGCGGTTCGCCATTCGCAGGACGAGACCGGGAAAGCCGGCGTCGGCCGCGACGACGTTCGATCCGCCGCCGAGCACGACTGCCGGCAGGGCCGCGGCCGCCGCCCACGCGAGCGCCTCGCGCACATCGGCCTCAGCCGTCGCCGTTGCCATGGCGCGCGCCGCGCCTCCCAGCTCGAGCGTGGTAACCGCCGCCAGGTCGACGCTCTCACGCACGGTGGTCGGGGGTGCCACGCTCCGATTGTTGCGCAGCTCCCGTCGGATGGCAAAGCGGTCAGGGAGTCCCTCCCGGAGCGTCGAAGTGCGCAACGGCTTCAGCCTGACCGAAGATCCTCGCCTTTCGCTTCACAGAAGAGCGCCCGGGTCGCCCCGGGCGCTCGAGTGACACGATGGGATTCGCGGATCAGTCGTTGCCGAGATCGTCGGCCTTCATCGCCTGCGAGGCCACGTCCTCGAGCATCTTGGTGGTGACGGACTTGGGCCGCTCGATCGCGTAGCCGAGCGCGCGGTCCCAGGTGATGTTGGCGAGCACGCCGATGGCGCGGCCGACGCCGAACAGCACCGTGTAGAAGTCCCACTCGGTGAGGCCGTAGTACCACTGGATGACGCCCGACTGCGCGTCGACGTTCGGCCACGGGTTCTTGGTCTTGCCGTGCTCGGTCAGCACGCCCGGCGCGACCTTGTAGATCATGTTGATCAGCTTGAACAGCGGGTAGTCGGGCAGGTTCTTGAGGCAGAAATCCATCTGCGCGACGTAGCGCGGGTCGGTCTTGCGCAGCACCGCGTGGCCGTAGCCCGGGATCACCTGACCGGCCTTGAGCGTGTCCCACAGCGCTTCCTTCACCAGCTCCTCGGTCGGCTCCTTGCCGCCGAGCTTCTTCTGGAACTTCATCACCCAGCGAGAGCACTTCCTGGTTGGCGAGGCCGTGGAGCGGGCCGGCGAGGCCGTTCATGCCGGCGGAGAGCGAGTAGTAGGCGTCCGACAGCGCCGAGGCGACCAGGTGCGTCGTGTGCGCCGAGACGTTGCCCGACTCGTGGTCGGAGTGCAGGATGAAGTACATCCGGGCGACGTCGTCGTACGGCTTGGGGATGCCCATCATGTGGGCGAAGTTGCCGCCGAAGTCGAGGTCGGAGTCGGCGGGGATGTGGATGTCCGCCTTGTACTTCATGCGGTAGATGTAGGCGCGCGATCGACGGCAGCTTGGCGAGCAGGTTCGGGGCAGTCCTCGAACGTCGGCTCCCAGTACTCGTCCTTCTTCATCCCCTCGTTGTAGCGCTTGACGAACAGCGACTCGCGCTGCATGCACAGGATGGCGGCCGAGAACATGGTCATCGGGTGCGTGTCGCGCGGCATCGCGCGCAGCACGTCGATCACGTAGTTCGGGACGTGACGGCGCGTCTTGAAGTCCGCGACGACGTCGAGGGTCTGTTCCATGGTCGGGACCTCGCCGGTGACCAGGAACGACCAGAAGCCCTCGACGTACGGGTAGTCACGGCCAGGCACCTTGGGCAGGGCCGCGAAGGTCTCGGGGATGGTCTTGCCGCGGAACCGGATCCCCTCGAACGGATCGAGGTAGGAGATGTCGGTGACGAGGCTGCGGACGCCACGGGCGCCGCCGATCGCCTGAGCGATGGTGACCTCGCCGATCTTCACGTCGCCGTGCTCCTTGAGGAGCTTCTGGGTGCGGGGACGGTGCTCCTTGATCTTCTCGAGCAGTTTCTCCTTGAGTTTCGACATTCACTCCCTCCTTCTGCCGCTCCGACCGGTCTCCCCGGCCACCCGGCGGCGACTCGTGCGCCCCCCTTGCCGGGTGTGCGCACATTCACATCCGTTACTGTAGTCTTACGTTTCGCGCAATTCAACCCATGGCAGCGCCCCGAGAACGGCCGCCTCACGTCTCCGTCGCCAGGGTTCTCGAGAAGCCCGTAGCGGGTAGCCCGGGCGGCTCGCTCAGCCCTGCGAGGCCACCGAGAGGACGGCTTTCTCGTACTCCTCCAGAGTCCGGAAAGTGGCGAGCTTGGGAGCGCCGCCCGCCTGCGTCCCGGAGAGCGTGGCGGCGGAGGCGGAAACGGCGATGCGCCGTACCAGCTCACGGAAAGCCTCCACCGGAGACAGATCGCCTCGCCCGGTCAGCATCCGCGGGTCGAGGTGCGAGCTCAGCACCCGCAGCACGGTGCAGACACCAGCCATCGGGTGGAGCACGATATCGAACACGAGGTAGGGCTTGGCGACGCCCGTAATGCCGCCTATGGCCACCGCTGCGATCCGGCTATAGGGCAGGAACTCGCTGGCGCCTCCCGCTCCCCTGAGCATCATGCCGTCGGTGGCGATGGTCTCCAGGTAGCACGGCTCGATCGACAGCTCGTCGCGGCGAGGGGCGGCGCCAGGTGCGTCAGGGCCGGCCGGGGGTGCAGGCGGCAGGGGCGTGAAGTTGGCGCTGGGCGCCGGGCCCGTGCGGGGACCGACCGGTGCCGCATGCGCCGACGTTCGCGGCTCGGCAGACACCGCCTTGGTGACCGCGGCCGTCGTCCCGGCGCCCGCATCAGCGACGGACGCCGCCCGTTTCGCCCAGTAGGCGCGCTGCTCGCTCGAGCCGGCGATCGCGGCGAGCCGGTGCATCGCCTTGCCCGCCAGCAGGCCGGCGGCAGGGTCGTCGGAGATCACCGCGAGAATCTCAACCGCCGATGCCTTGTCCGAGTCCTGCAGCGCCGACGCGAGGCGGAAACCGAGCGGTGCAGGTCCGTGCGGTCCGGCGTTGTTGACCAGCTCCCGCCAGTGGTCGGCCGCCAAGCTCAGCTCGCCGCCTTTGAGCTCGTTCTCCACCACGTGGGCCATGCTGGCGGCGCCCTTCGCCGGGGTCCCGTCGCGGACGTAACTCTCCCACACGGCGAGGTTGGCGTCGGTGTGACGCGGCTCCCGGGCGAGCAGCGGGGCGATGGCCCGGCGGGCGCCGAGCGTGTCGCCGCTGGCGAGGCATGCCAGGCTCTCCTCCAAGGCGGGGTCCTGAGTGATCGAGATCTCAGCCTCGATCCGCGGTGCGACGAAGCGCTCCTCGATGCGCAGCGCCCAGACCACGTACGCGAACACGGCGCCGAAGACGAAACCGCCAATGTGGGCCATGAAGGCGACGCCGCCCTCCGACTTGATCAGCATCGCGTAGAGGACCTGCTGGAGAAACCAGAGCGGCAGCATCAACCACGCCGGCGCCGAAAAGGTGCCGCGAAGGAACACGATGACCCAGAAGAAATAGGCGAAATGCAGCTTCGTCTTGAAGAAGCGAACGAGGAACGCCCCCATGACGCCGGCGATCGCCCCGGACGCACCAACCAGGGGCACCGTCGAATGCGGGAAGACGCCGACGTGGACCACGGCGGCGACCAGCCCCGACGCCAGGTAGAGCAGGGCGAACAGCGGCCGGCCGAAGGCGTCCTCGACGATCAGCCCGGCGAGGTAGAACATGAACATGTTGCCGAGCAGGTGCCACCAGCCGGAGTGCATGAACATGCTCGTCAGGAACGCCAGCGCCCTCGGATGCGCGGGCACCAACCCCCACGTCAGGAAAGCGCTGTCGCCGCGCGCGGCGAAGAAGCTCTGCACCAGCGTGTCGAGCTTCTTCTGCTCGAGCGTGTGGTCCTGCTGGGCCGCCGCCGCGTTCATGCCCTTGAACGCCTCCACGGCGATCTTCACCCGCTCGCCCTCGGCCTCGCCGAGTGTGACCTTCACGAAGTCGTCCGGCAGATCGAGGTAGGGGTGCTGCTGCCAGTAAGTGAGCACCTCGATCGCCTTGAGCTGGACCACCTCCTCGTTCCTCTTGGCCGGCAGTGCGACGGAGAAGAAGACCAGCACGTTGAGCGCGATGACGACGATGCTGACCCACGGCAGTCGCCGGACGGTCTCGTGCTCGTGGCCGATCGGGATGATCATCGCCTGGTTCCCCTGGCGACATGCTACTGCATGGGCACGGCCCGGTCACGTGCAGGCGAGAATCAGAGAGACGTGGTCAGTGGTCAGAGGCCGGCGATGCGGCGAAGGTCGAGGAGCTCGGTCAGCTCGGCCTCGGGCAGCACACGCAGGCGGCGCGCCGCGGCGAGCACGCTCTCCCCTGCCCGCTCGGCCTCTTTCGCGACCTCGGCCGCGCGCTCGTAACCGATCTGGCGCGCCAGCGCGGTTGCCAGCGCCGGGCTCGACTCTGCCAGCGCGCGCGCCCGCTCAACGTCGACCTCAAGCCCGGCGAGGCAGCGCGTGGCGAGCGAGCGGCAGGCGCCGGCGAGCAGCCTCGCCATCGCGTCGAGGTTCCAGGCGAGCAGCGGGTTGGCGTGGGAGAGGTCGAGCTGGTGCAGCGTCGCGCTGCCCCGGCACGCCGAGGCCAGCCCCTCGATCTGCACCGCGACCTGAACGACCGCCTCGGGGATCACCGGGTTGACCTTCCCCGGCATGATCGACGACCCCGGCTGGACCGCCGGGAGGCGCAGCTCGCCCAGACCCCCGAACGGCCCCGACGCGCGCAGTCGGAGGTCGCCGGCGATCGCCGAGAGGACGCGGCCGAGCCCCGCCAGGTCGTCGGCGAAGGCGATTGGCGCCTCCTGCGCGGCAATCCCGACTGCCGGGTTCCCCTGCGCACGCACAGCGAGCCCCGTCTCGGCGGCAAGCAGCTCGATGACGCGCCGCACGACGCGACGGTCGGCGCCGATGCCGGTGCCGAGTGCGGTGCCACCGAGCGGGAGGTCGAGCAGCTCGGCGGCACCCTGATCGCCGCGCGTGACCGCGGCGGCAACTCGCCGCGCCCAGGCGTCGAAGACCCTGCCGTAGGTCGTCGGGACGGCGTCCATCAGGTGTGTGCGCCCGAGCGTGACCGTGTCGCGGTGGACGGCGGCAAGCCGCTCCAGCTCAGCTCTGACCTGGCCGGCAGCCGGACACGCACCGTCGCGCCAGGACAGAGACGACATGACGCGCAGCGCCGCCGGCACGACATCGTTGGACGACTGCCCGAGGTTGACGTGATCGTTCGGGTGGACCGGGCGGTGGGCAGCCGGGTCGCCGCCGAGCCGGCGGTTGGCGAGGTGCGCCACCACCTCGTTGACGTTCATGTTGGTCGAGGTGCCGGAGCCGGTCTGGAAGACGTCGACCGGAAAGCTGTCCCGGTGGGCCCCGGCGGCGACCTCGGCAGCGGCCGCCGCGATCGCCTCGGCGACGTCGTGCGGGAGCAGGCCGACCTCACCATTGGCCCGCGCGAAAGCCCTCTTGATCGCGGCGATCGCCCGCAGCAGCCCACCCGGCACGGTCCAGCCGGAGATGCGGAAGTTCTCCACCGCGCGCGCCGTCTGCGCGCCGTAGAGGGCATCGGCGGGCACGTCCATATCGCCCAGCGTGTCGCGCTCGCGCCTCACCCGGCGGTCGTCACTCATCGTCGTGCGCTCCCCTCCTGTGGCGGTGAACGTGCACGAGGTCGTCGTCACCCCTGCCCCGCGCGCCGAGCGAACGCGGCGAGACCAGGGAGGCCACGGTCGCCACGACCAGGATCGCCGCCACGACGCCGAGCGAGGCCAGCGTCGGAATCTCGACAACGTCGGCGACCAGCATCTTGACCCCGACAAGCATGAGGATCAGCGCCAGCGCGGGGCGCAGGTAGCGCAGCGTCCTGAGGGCGCCGGCCACAACGAAGTAGAGCGCCCGCAGACCCATGATGGCGAAGATGTTCGACGTGTAGACGACGAACGGGTCGCGGCTCACCGCGAGCACCGCGGGGACCGAGTCGACCGCGAACATCAGATCCGTGCTCTCGATCGCTAGGAGGACGAGAAAGAGCGGAGTGAAGCGCAGCCCCGTCGGGGTGCGTACCGTGAAGCTCTCGCCGTGGTAGGTGCGCTCGAGCGGGAGCACGCGCCCCGCCCACCGCACGACGATGTTCCTCTCGGGGTGGACCTCCTCCGCGCCCGACAGCCCGAGCTTCGCTCCGGTAGCGATGAGGATGATGCCCAGCAGGTAGATCACCCAGTGGAAGGTATTGATCAGGGCGACACCGGCGAAGATGAAGACGCCGCGCATCACCCAGGCGCCGACGATCCCCCAGAAGAGCACGCGCCGTTGGTGCTCCGCGGCGACCCCGAAGTAGGTGAACAGGGCCAGGAAGACGAACAGGTTGTCGACCGACAGCGACTGCTCGATGAGCAGCGCCGTCAGGTAGGCGAACGCCGCCTCCGACCCCCGCGTGTAGCCTACGAACAGTGAAAAAGCGAGGCCGACGCCGACGAACATCCCGCTCCAGGCGGCCGCGCGGCCGACGGTCCCGGCGTGCCCCTGCCGGTGCGAGAAAGCGATGTCGACCGCCAGCAACACGACGACGACCACCGCAAAAACGGCCCACGACACGAGCGCCAAGGTGTCCCTCCCGCGGCAGGCAGCTTACCGAGAAACCGGCGCCGGGAAAAGCTCGGCCGGTTCGCTCGGCCGCTGCAGCGGCGCGTGAGCCCGCCACTCGCCCGGTGAGACCGCTCAGAAGGCGGGCGCGAGGAACACCGCGTTGGCGAGCAGCACCATGCTCGCCAGCGTGAACCCGCGCGCCGCCGGGTCCTCGGCGAACGCGACGACCTTGCCGCGGCCGAGCCTCTGCGTCATCAGGTAAGCCTTGTTCGGGAGCTGCTCGCGCGACGGCTTGAGCACGAACCCGGACTGCACGAGCTGGCCGGCGGCCGCATAGATGCCGACGTTGTCGCCGCGGTCGAGCTTGAGCGGGGAGAAGATCAGCCGCGAGGCAACAAGGACGTCGAGCGACCCGTCCGGAAAGCCGGCGGCCAGGTAGTGCTCGGAGTCGAGGATCACCCGCATCACGGCTCCGGGGACCGCTGGCGGCTGCTCGTCCTCGGGCGTGACGAACCGCTCGTAGTTGAACCCTGTCTGTTCGCCCGGCTTGTCGCCCGGCTTCTCGCCAGGTTTCTCGGCGGGCTTGTCCGCTCCCTCGACCGGTTTGGCCGGGGTCGTCTTCCCGGCGCCGCCACGCTTCTCGGGCTTGGTCGCGAGGAGGCCCACCTTGTCGCCGCACAGCCAAGCGGAGCCGTCGCCAACCGCGACCAGCACGCCGCCGTCACGCACCCAGCCGCCCAGCCGCCGCGCCGCCTCCTCGCCGAGCACGCGGTCGTAGCCGCCGAGGCCCTCGTCCGGGAGGAGGATGACGTCGAAGTGCGACAGATCGGCGAAGCCGAGCGAGGCGGTGCGCACGACCGTAACCGGGTAGCCGAAGACTCGCTCGAGGGCGAACCGCAGGTGGCCGGCGCCGGTCGCCGAGGTCGGCTGATCCCACGCGAGCGCCACGCGGGGCGCCTTGAGCGCATGGACGCTGGTCGAGCCGAGGTCGATCCCGTCGTCCACATAGCCGGTGGAGGCCCCGACGAAGGTGACCCCGGTGCCCTTGGCGACGGCGGCGAGCGAGTCGCGCAGCCCTTCCGGGTTGCCGGCGCGGCGGACGATCGCCGTGCCTATCTCGAACCGCTGGCCGGCAAGCGTGAACGGCTTGCCAGCAGCTCCCACCTTGATCCCGTCGCGCAGCAGCGTTGCCACCGCCCGCACCGCAGCCGGCCCGTTCCAGCGCAGCAGGTAGGCCACCGTGCCGTTCCCCTCGACGCCTCCCGCCGGCCTTTCGCCCGCCGCGAGCTTCTCCAGCCGCAGCCCCGATGCCGCGTCGGAAACGCCCGTCACCGGCACCCCCCACAACAGGCCCAGGGGCCACGCGGTAATGTCGTAGATCTCGTCGGGCAGCCGCTTGCCGGCCCGGCGCTCCTGCTCCTTCTCGAACGCATCGCCCATCGACACCTGGTTCTCGAGCAGCACGGCCGCCAGACGCCCGAGCGGCTGGTCGAGCGGGACGACGTACGCCCCCGCCCTCACGGCGCCGTGCGACTCGGTGGCGCGGAACACCTCGACGCCTTGCCGGACCAGCAGGTCGGCGAGCGACCAGGCGCGCAGCGGGTCGCGCCCGGGTTCGAGCACGAAGGCGCGGCGTGGGCCGCGCCGTCCATCGGCAATCGCCGCCTCCCGGTAGGAAAACCACTCGTCGACGATCCGGCGTCGGTTCTCGGCCGCAGTCAGGCAGGTGGTGAACGCCGCCACCAGGTGGTGCTGGACGGCCTCCGCGTAGGTGAGCACGGTGCCATCGATCAGCCGGGTCGCCATGCCGCGGGCCGACGCCTCCTCGAAGGTCATGCCGACGGCGCCCGAGAAGTACGGCCAGCTCTCGCCGTAGCCGGGATAGAACGCGTCGAACACCTCGCGGGTCCAGTAACGCCACCCGTGGGCGTCGAACGCCGCCGCATTGGCGCGTCCGAACACGTCCCACAGGGCCGCCTGCGCGTCGGTCACCATCGGGTTGCGCGGGCGGGCCGGCGGCGCGAAGAAGTACCCCATCTCAGCACCCATCTCGTGCAGGTCGGCCTCGACCATCGGCGGCCATTTCAGCATCCCGGCGATTCTCCCGGCGGTCTCGGGGTGGGTTATCGCGAACCAGTCACGGTTGAGGTCGAAGAGGTCGTGCGAGACCCGCCCGCCCGGCCACGGCTGGCTGTGCTCGGCGCTGTACGGCTCGGCGTCGGCGGTGACGCCGCGGGCCTGGCGCCAGGTACCGACGAAACGGGCGCGCCCGTCGGGATTCTGCATCGGGTCGATGACAACGAGGGCGTTGGCCAGGATTCTCTCGACCTCGGGCGAGCTCCCCGCGGCCAGCCGGTACGCCAGCGCCAGGCCGGCGTCGCCGCCCGACACCTCGTCTCCGTGCACCGAGCAGAGGATCCAGACCACCGCCGGTAGCGAGCCGAGGAGCGGGTCGCGCTCACCGGCCGCAACCGTCCGCGGGTCGAACGCCTTGACCAATCGCGATTGCACCTCGTCGAGCGCTGCGATCGTCTCGGGGCTGCCGATGATCAGGTACACGAGTTGCCGGCCCTCGAGCGAGCGGGCGTACTCGACGAGCCGTACGCGCTGCGGCGCCGCGGCCGCCAGCGCTCGCGCGTAGGAGACGATCTGGTCTGGGTCGCTGATCCCCTCGCCCCACGAGAAACCGGTCACCGTCTGCAACTCGGGCACCCTCTCGTCTTTGCGCACCGCCGGCAGCACGTCCCAGAACCCGGCCGCGACCGCCGACAGCGAGACCAGCATGACCGCCAGAAAGGCCACCGCGCACCTCGACCGCATCGCGCACCCCCTCGCAGACAACGCACATTCTACGTGCGCTCGCCGGCGCCTGCGGCCTGCGAGATTTGACAATGAATGACGGCTGGTCGATTTTGTAAGAGTAAAGTGAACCGCAATTGACTGGCCGGAGGACGGCGATGATCAGGAAGCTCTCTGGACCGCTCACTTTTCTCCTTGCGATCGCAGTCGCGAGCCGATCACAGGGGGCATGCCCACAGTTGACCGGACGCTGGGGGTACGGACCCGTCCACGCCGTCGCTGCCGCGGGCACGCACGCCTACTACGGCAGCGGATCCGTCCTCATGATCGCCGACCTGACGAACCCGGCATCGGTGTCGGTGGTCGGTCACGTTCTCCTCGCCGATCACATCCGCGGGGTCACGGTGTCCGGCACGCACGTCTACGTCGCCGCGAACCAGGCCGGCCTGCGCGTCGTGGACGTGTCGAACCCGGCGGCCCCGGCGGAGGTCGGCCACGTCGACACCGACAGCTATGCCGTCGGAGTCACCGTCTCCGGGCACTACCTCTACCTCGCCGACGGCTGGGACGGGCTGCGGATCTTCGATGTCGCCGACCCGACGAGCCTGGTCGAGGTGGGCTCCTTCGACACGCCGACGTTTGCCAGGGACGTCGCCGTCGCCGGCGGTACCGCCTACATCGTGGACTTCTATGACGGCCTTTTCGTCGCCAACGTCGGCGACCCGGCTCACCCGGCCCCCTTGGGAGCGCTCGCGCTGCCGGGCGACAGCTACGGCGTGTCCGTCCTCGGCAGCCGGGTCCTGGTCGCCGGAACCAGCGGGTTGCGGGTCGTCGATGTCAGCAACCAGGCCGCACCGGCAGAGATCGCGGCGCTGGCGCCGTCGTGCGGCGTCACCACGTTCGATGTGGCTGTCGCGGGGAGCTACGCGTACCTCGCCAGCGTCGGTTGCGGGCTCACCGTCGTGAACGTGTCGAACCCGGCATCCCCGGTCGAGACGGCCACGGTCCTCACACCGGGATCCGCGCAGGGCGTCGCCGTGTCGGGGCCTCTCGCCGTGGTCGCCAACGACTCGGGCGGCCTCTCCATCGTCGATGTCGCCACGCCGTCCGCTCCGGCGCTGACGTTCACGGTCGGCACGCCCGACCAGACGGCGGACATCGCGATCGACGGCGATCACGCGTTCCTGGCAGCATCGTCCTCGGGCCTGCGGGTGCTCGCGATCGACGACCCGGCGAACCCGGCCGAGGTCGCCAGTCTCCCCATATCCGGGTCGGTCAGCGCCATCACGATCCGGGACCATCTGGCGTACCTCTGGGCCAATAACGGCGGCTTGCGGATCGTCGACGTCACGAACCCGATGAGCCCGGTGCTCCGGGGGAGCGTCGATGTCGCGGGCAGCGCGTACGACATCGCCCTGTCAGGAGGCCACGCGTATATCTTCAATGGCGCGCAAGGGTTCCGCGTCTTCGACGTCTCCGATCCGGATAGCCCCGCACTGGCCGCCACGCTCCCGCTCCCCGGTGCAACCGGCTGGCGTCTCGCCGTGGCCGGCAACCACGCCTTCGTCACCGACACCTCGGCCGGCCTGCGCGTCATCGACGTCACGTCGCCGACGGCGCCGGCAGCCGTCGCGGTTCTTCCCGTGTCCGGTGGTGCGCAATCGGTCGCCGTTGCCGGTACGCTGGCCTACGTCGGCAACACCGGGAACATGGTCTACGTCGTCGACGTGTCCAACCCCGCGAGCCCCGTCCTGGTGGCGCCGGTCTCGGAGTACCTGAGCAACCCTGCCGACCTCGCCGCCGCTAACGGGTTCCTGTTCGTCGCAAACGGCGACTCCGGTATCTCGATCCTCTCCATCGCCGTCCCGACCCACCCCGAGCTCGTCGGCACGGCTGACACGCCCGGCCAGACGAGGGGTTTCGCGATCGCTGCCGGGCTCATCGGGGTGGCTGACCTCTACTTGGGCGCGGCATTCTTCGACTTCAGCGCATGCCCATCGACGCTGTGCTCGCTCTCGTGCTCGGCCGCTGCTACGCCTGCGGTCGGCCTGGCGCCGCTCGGCGTTCGCTTCACGGCCGATTCCGTGGCCTCGTCGTGCGGCGACGGGAGGTCGTTCGAATGGGACTTCGGAGACGGCTCGCCGCACGCGACCGAGCAGAACCCAACGCACACCTACGCCGCGACCGGGACCTACCCGTGGACGGTCGTCGCCTCCGTCGGCTTCCACCTGACCGCCTGCTCGGGGACAGTGGTCGTCGCGGCGCCGCCGCCGCGACACTTCGACTTCGGCACGCCGACCTCGCCGGTCGCCGCCGGCTACACGCGCGTCAGTCACAACACGTCGTTCTCCGGCAGCGCCGGGTTCGGATGGAGCCACGGGGTGCTGGGGAGTCGCGACCGCGGCGCCGGTCCTGACCTCACCCGCGACTTCGTCTTCTCGCCTGATGCGGGCTTTGGCCTGCTGCTGCCTTCCGGCGACTACGACGTCACCGTGACGATGGGCGACGCCGGCGCCAGGCACGACCAGATGGCACTCTTGCTCGAAGGTCGGCAGGTCGACACAGTCTCTACGACCGCCGGCCAGTTCGCCACGCGCTCGCAGCGCGTCTCCGTCGCCGACGGCGCCCTCGACGTCACGCTCGACGACCTCGGCGGTGCTGACGCCAACGCGGTCGTCAACGCGCTGGTCGTCACCAACGCCGCGCCGTTCCGCTTCGACTTCGGTACGCCGACCTCGCCCGTCGCCAGCGGTTACGTGCGGGTCACGCACAGCACGGCCTTCGAGGAGCGGCGCGGGTACGGCTGGCTGTCCGGGACCATCGGGAGCCGCGATCGCGTGACCGGCACGTCGCTTTCGCGCGATTTCGCCTTCACTCCGCTGGGGACGTTCGTCGTCGACCTCGCGAACGGTACCTACGACGTGGTCGTCACGATCGGCGACAAGACGGCCGCGCACGATCAGATGGGCGTTCTCCTCGAGGGAGTTCTGGTCGACACCGTCTCGACCCCGGCCGGCACCGTGAAGAACCCGCAGTACCGGGTGCAGGTCAATGACGGGCAGCTCACCTTGACGCTCGACGACCTCGGGGGCGGCGACCCCAATGTCGTCATCAACGCGCTCGAGATCTACGGCGGCCCGACCGGCGCTCCGGGGACCGTGCCGTCCGTCGACGTCCCCAAGGACATCGAGGACCACGAGACCGCGACGTCGGCGATCGAGTCTGGCGGGCTTCTCCGGTACGATCACCGACGTCAACGTTACCGTCGACATCGCGCACACCTACGATGCCGACATCCGCGCGGTTCTGGTCGCCCCCGACAACACCCGCGTCGTGTTGTTCGAGGGCGTCGGCTCCGCGGGCGACGACTTTGCGGAGACGACCCTCGATGACGAGGCCTCCACGGGCATCTCTGCCGGAGCGGCGCCGTTCGCCGGCGTCTTCCGGCCGATCGGCTCGCTCGCCACTCTCGACGGCAAGGGCCCCAACGGCACCTGGAACCTGGAGGTCACCGACGTCGCGACCTCGGACGACGGAACCCTGAACTCGTGGTCGCTGACGATGGTGACCGCGCTCGCTCCGTCGTCCAAACGGTTCGACTTCGGCACGGCGACCTCGCCTCTGGCGGCCGGTTACACCCGCGTGTCGCACACCTCGGCGTATGCGGGAGCGCTCGGCTACGGCTGGCTCTCGGGGACGCTCGGCAGCCGGGACCGCGGCACCGGCGGTGACCTCAACCGCGACTTCTGCTTCACCCCGATGGGGACCTTCGCCGTCGATCTGCCCTCGGGCACCTACGACATCACCGTAGTCACCGGCGACGCGACCGGCGGGCACGATCAGATGGCGATCTCGATCGAAGGGGTCGTGGCCGCTGTCGTCACCGCCAGTGCCGGGCAGTTCCCTGCCACCACCGTCCGCAAGCAGATCACCGATGGCCAGCTCACGCTCCTGCTCAAGGACAACGGCGGCAGCGACGTCAACGTCGTCATCAACACCCTGGAGATCGTCCCGGCCCTGCCGTAGGTGGGTGAACCGATCTCCTCTCCGCGAGTGGCCAACTCGCGAAACGGGAAATGCCAGGGCCGGCGATCTCGCCGGCCCTTGCCGAGCCTCGTCACGCCTCTACAGACGGGGGGAGTCGAGCATGAACTCGAAGGGATACTCGGGCTGGTCCTGGGGCTCGGGCTCTGGCTCGGGTTGCGGCTGGACCGGCGCGGTCGGCTGCACCGCCGGCTGGCCGGGCTGCGGTCGGGCCCCGGGCTGGCCCGGCTGCGGCTGCGCGGTCGGGTCGCCCGGCTGGGGCTGGTCCGTCGGCTGAGCGCTGTCCGGCTGGTCGATCATCTGGTCGAACGGGTAACGGTCCTGCTCCTGGGCCGCCTGGTCGGCGCTCGCCGGCGGCTCCTCGCTGGCCTTGCCCGGTGTCGGCGCCAGCGGCGTCTCGCGGTAGCCCGACCCCATGGTGAAGGAGCCCGCGGGCATGTCGCCGACGATCAACTCGGTGACCGTCGTGGTGAGCTTGGCGATCGTCTTCTTGCCGCTCTTGTCGGTGGCGGTGACCGTGGCAACGCGCTTGAGCGGAAAGCCGTCGACCTTCGGTTGCTGGGCGGCGAGCAGCGTGTCGAGCTCGGGGTCGCCCGTGGCCGCCGGCCCTTTGGCCAGCCAGATGCCGAGGGCCCCGTCGGCCAGCGTGGGAGCGACCCAGAGGTCCTCCTCGATCAGCGTGCCGAGGGTCTCCACCCTGCCCGCGGCGTTGACCGTCGCGACATAGCTGGTCCGGAACCGCAGGTGCCGAGTGACCACGCCGGCGATCTGACCGCCGTCGCTCTCGCCCAGCTTCTCGATCTTCGGCTCGGAGAACGTCACGTCGGCGCCCGGTCGCGCGCTCGGCGCTGCGACGGCGGACCCGCCGAGCGCCACGCCGGCGTCCCACCTCGAGAACGTCTTCTGCTTGGGGTCCACCAGGTAGACCGTCGTGCCGCCGTCGAGCGTGATCAAGTAGAGCCCGGGCTTGAGGATCGGGTTCCTGCTCTCCGCGAACTCGATCCTGGCCTTGTTTCCATCGGCCCAACCCCGGACGGTGACGTCGACGCTCTTCCCGCCCAGCAGGCCCTCCCCGGCGGTCACCGCAGAGAAGTAGGTGCCCGCCGACGACGGCGCCGCTGCGGTCACGGCCGCCAACGCGAGCAACGCAAAGGGTGTTCTCATCTGAGTCGCCTCCCGCCCCCCTCGCAGGCCGCACCCGCGAGCGACACCTCTTATACGTTGACCACCCGGCGAACCTCCGGGACACGCTGCCTGAGGCGCTCCTCGACGAACCCGACCAGTGTCATCGTGGCCATCGGGCAGCCCCCGCAGGCGCCGAGCAGGCGCACCGAGACAACCCCCTGCTCTACGCCCAGCAGCTCGACGTCGCCGCCGTCCATCCGCAGTGCCGGGCGGACCTCGTCGAGCGCCGCCTCGACCCTCTGCTGCAAGCCAGCCGCATCGTTACTCATCGTCTCCTCCGAAACCCGCCTCGGGCGATTCGTATTCTGCCATAGAACTGTCAGCCACGACGGTACGCACGCACCGACGACTCTGATAACGTACGCAATCGTGATACTAGTCCCCAGGCGAGAACCCGGCACGTCCCGGCCTCGTTGGAGAGGTTGATGACGGACGTCGCCCTCGAGCAGGTGGTTGCGCGATGCCGCGGCGGCGACGACCGTGCCTGGGAGGAGCTCGTGGACGCCACCGCTGATGACCTCTACCGCCTCGCAGTCTCGTTCACGCGCCGGCGGACCGAGGCCGAGGACCTCATGCAGGAGGTCTACCTCAAGCTGTGGCAGAACCTCGACCGCTACATCCCGGGCTCCTCGTTCCGCGCCTGGGCGTTCCGCATCGCCCGCAACCACTTCGTCGACGCCTATCGGCGCGCCCATCACGAGCGCGCCGCCACCTGGGTCGATCCCGAGTTTCTCGAGTCCTTGCCGGGCGGGGAGGACCCCCACACGCAGGTCGTCAGGCGCCAGCGGCTGGAGCTGGCACGCAACGCCCTGGCAAAGCTCCCTCAGGAGCTCGCACAGCTCATCCTGCTGCGCGACCTCGCCGACTGGAGCTACGAGGAGCTGGCCGAGGAACTGGAGCTGCCCCTCGGCACCGTCAAGTCGCGCCTGAACCGCGCCCGCCGCGAGCTGGCCGCGGTCATGACCACCGATCTCCGACCTCGGGCCGTGCCTGCACGAGCGGGGGGCTGAGTCGATGCGCCCCTGCGACGAACTGCTCGAGCACCTCGACGACGCGGTCGCCGACACGCTGCCACCGCTGCTCGCCGAGCACGTGCGGAGCTGCCCGCAATGCCAGGAGGAGCTCGCCCGTGCGCTCGGCGGCTCGCCGGCCGCTGCCGCCCTGCCGGAGATCCGCGCGCCGAGGACGCTGGTGGCGCGCCTGAAGTCGATGCCCCGGCTGGCGCCGGAGTGCGACGCGGCAATGGAGCTGATGAGCGAGACGCTCGACGGCGAGATTGATGCCGCAGCCCGGACCCGGCTGCTCGACCACCTGCACCGCTGCCCGCGCTGCCAGGCCGCCTGGGAGGCGTTCGCGACCTTGCGCGAGGTCGGCGCGCACGTCCGCGCCCCGCGCCGTCTGCGCGCCGCGATCGCCGTGCCGCCGAGCCACCAGCTGGGCCTGCGCCGCCGGCGGCCGGTGTTCGACATGCGTCTCGCCACGGCGGCGGCGTACCTGCTCGCGGCGGCCACGATCGTCCTCGTCAGCAACCCGGCGACCGTCGCGCGGGCGTCGTCCTCGACCATGGAGCGCGCCGGCATCTACGCGCGCGCCGCCGTGGAGAACCGCTTCTCGGCGTACTCGCGCCGCGTCCAGGACGTCGTCGTCGCCGGCGCCGGCTGGCTGCGCCAGCACGGCAGCGAGGCGGTGACGCGCGGTCGCGAGCTGCTCGGGATTAACCGCGAGAACCCGAAGACAAGCAAACCCGTTGAACCCAATGAACAGGGAGGGAAGCAGCCATGAGCGCCAACGAACAGCAGATGCAAGCGCAACTACCACCGGTTCCACCGACCCCGCCGCCCGTCGCCGCGCCGGCCGCCGTGGCCCCACGTCGCTCGCCCGGAGTCGCCGCGCTCCTCGCATGCTTCCCTGGGTTGGGCCACCTCTACCTCGGGCTGTACCAGCGCGGCGTCGCCTTCTTCCTCGCCTTCGCCGCGGCGATCTACCTTGCGGACCACGGCGACCTCGGCATCCTCATCCCGTTCGTGTGGTTCTTCAACGTGATCGACGCCTACCGGCAGGCGAACCTGATCAACCAGTGCTGCGCCACCGGCGTGATGCCCGAGCCGCTCCAGTTGCCGAAGGGCCGCGGCAGCCTCGGCTTCGGCGTGTTCCTCACGCTGCTCGGCGTGTTGCTCCTCTACAACCAGTTCTACCCGCTCGACCTGACGTTCCTCGTCGACTGGTGGCCGATGCTCCTCGTGCTCGCCGGCGTCTACATGCTCGCCAAGCACTTCGTCGAGCAGAAGAAGCAGCGCGACGCCGCGCTGTCGTCGGAATCCGTCTAGCTCCTCTCCCCCGTGCTGTCCCCGGAGCGGCGCCCTCGCGGCGCCGCTTCCTTGTCTTCGCGAACCTCCACTCCCGCCGACCCGGCAGCGCCCACCCACACGGTCCGCCGAGCCGCGATCGCCGACCGAGAGAGCCGTCGCGCGCAATCCTGCCGGTCCCGACAGGCGGAGGCGCCCTCTGACGGTGCCCCAAGACACACTCAGGTGACCCGAGCCACCGAATCGTCTTTCGTCACGGACGGAGTAGACATTGACACTGGGAATGTGATAGTAATGTCACTCGGTAAGGAACGGTCACTAAGGGGGCATGAGCCTCCTCGAGAACCCTGGGAAAGGGGGGAGAGAATGAAAGCAAGAGTAGTTAACCTCAACACGGTGATGCTGTTGACGTTAGTCGCCGCCGGCCTCATCGGCTTGGCGTCGGCCGTCACTGCAGCCACCGCCCCAGTCACCGTGGCTGTGGCGGTCACCGGCACGCCGGCGTTCGGCGCGACCGTGACGGCCAAGGCCACCGTGACCATCAACGACGGCTCTACGCTGCAGAGCATCGCGTGGAGCCAGGCCGCTGGCGCGCCGGCAGTGCTGGCCAACGCTGAGACGGACACCGTCTCGGTGACCCTCGCGGGCAGGACTGCCTACCGCACTCACCTGATCGAGGTGCTCGGCGAGTCGCCGCAGGCGCTGGCCGACGGCGAGGAGAGCGAGGAGCCGTTCGTCGGCGGCATCCAGGACCGCTTCCAGGTCGTTGCTGTACCGCCCTTCAACCTCGAGCACGCTTCGGCGACCGTCCTCGAGATCACGGTCGTGACGACGTCCGGGACGTACACCACCGAGTACGACCTCGTGACGACCTTGCCGTGGGCCACCTCTGTCGGCATCCGCGACGTGCCGGTCGGGATTCCGGTTGTCCTCCACGCCAAGACCCAGGCGAGCTACAACTGGGCGCTGGCCAAGCCGGTCACGTCGACCGCCACGCTGGCCGACCCGACCTCGCAGAGCCCCGAGTTCACGCCCGACGTGCCCGGAATCTTCACGGTCACCGTCACCGACCTGGCGAAGAGCCAGCCGGTGGTCCTGACCGTGTACGCCGGCCTGTGGAAGGGCATCATCGTCGGTCAGGATGCCAACGGGCGCCCGACCGTCGATTCGGCCTGCACGACCTGCCACAACGCCGAACCCTCCATCGAGAAGTTCACCCCCTGGGCCCAGACCGGTCACGCCGAGATCTTCACCCAGAACGTGAACGTCGCCGGCCACTACGCCGAGAGCTGCCTCTCGTGCCACGCCGTCGGGCTGGGACACGCGCGCCGCCAACAACGGCTTCGACGACCAGTCCGACTACGCGGCGCTGATCGCCTCCGGACTCGTGCAGCACGGCGCGCCCGGAAACTGGACCAGCATCCTCGCGCAATACCCGAACTCGGCGAGGCTCGCCAACATCCAGTGCGAGAACTGCCACGGGCCGCAGGACAGCCAGGGCCACTACAAGGGTGACGGCTCGCGCGTCAGCCTCTCCTCCGACGTGTGCGGCACCTGCCACGGCGAGCCCAGCCGCCACGGCCGCTACCAGCAGTGGCAGATCTCCGGCCATGCCAACTACGAGCTGGCCGGCGAAGAGGGCACCAACGGCGGTTGCGCCCGGTGCCACACCGCCCAGGGCTTCCTCGCGTGGCTGCCGATCCTCCTCGGCGACAAGCCGGGAGACATCAACGCCAACGTCCCGATCACCTGGACTGCGGACGAGGTCCACCCGCAGACCTGCGCCGACCTGCCACGACCCGCACGCGATCGGCACGACCTCCGGCGGCCCGACCACCAACGCGACCGTGCGCATCAGCGGCGACACGCCGATGCTGCTGGCCGGCTTCAAGGCCACCAACGTCGGCCGCGCCGCGATCTGCATGACCTGCCACAACAGCCGCCGCGGTCTCAAGAACGACTCGATCCCGGTGACCACGGCCGACGTCCTCCCGTGCGCCGCACCCCGGTGCGCAGGGTGACATCCTGATGGGCCAGAACCTCTACTTCGTCGAGGCGGGCGTGCGCGGCAACCACTCGCTGATCGAGGACGCGTGCGTCACCTGCCACATGGAGAAGACGCCTCCTCCGGTCGACTTCTCGAACCAGGGCGGCGGCACCAACCACCTGTTCACCGCCCGCGCCGACATCTGCTCGAAGTGCCACTCCGTCATCACCACCGAGAGCGTCCAGGCCGAGGTCGAGGCCAAGCTCGTGCAGCTTAACGCCGCCATTGGCAAGGGCATCACCGACTTGATGACCGCCCAGATCAAGAACGGCAAGACGATCGCCCTCGGCACGCTGAAGACCATCACCGACACCTCCACGATCGACAGCATCTCGCTGTCCGATGCCAGCGGCCGCCAGGCGATCACCGTTGCGTTCAAGGACGGCACCTCGGTCGGACCGGTCGCCATGAACAACGTCAAGGCCGTGTCGCCCAACGGCTCCAGCGCAGAGCTGTACTCGCTCGGGTCGGTCGCTCTGCCTAAGGCCGGCTGGAACTACACCGTCATCGAGGCCGACTCGTCGCTCGGCGTCCACAATCCGACGTACGTCAAGCGCGCCCTCGACCTCTCCATCTATGCCGTCCAGAACGCCTCCACCGGCGCCGCAGTCACCAACCCCGGCGCCAACGGTGGCCCCGGCGGCGGCTTCGGTGCGGTCGGCTGCACCACCCCGTACGTCTACTGGGCCGAGATCGCCGCTCACCTGCCGGGCGCCAACGAGAGTCAGTGGCGCACCGACATGGTGGCGCGCAACCTCGCCGCCTCATCGGCCAACCTGAAGCTCATCCTCCACACTGCCGGCGGCAACTTCGAGACCACCGGCACCGTAGCCGGCGGCGCCCAGAGCGCCTTCGAGGACGTCGTCAAGGCGATGGGCCAGACCAACGCCAAGGGCTCCCTGGAGATCTGTTCCAGCCAGCCGCTGCTGGTCCTCGGCCGCATCTTCACCGTCTCCTCAGGCGGAACCTACGGCCAGTTCCTCGACGGCCACATCGCCAACCTCGGCCTGCAGCAGGGCGACAAGGCGTCGCTCATCGGCCTCCGCCAGGCGGCCGAGCAGTTCCGCACCAACATCACCGTGAACAACGGCGGGACGCTCCCGGCCAACGTCGAGGTCACGCTGTTCGACAACGCCGGCACGACTCTCACCACCTACACGCTGACCGTGGCCGCGGGTCAGACGGTGCAGGATCTGACGCCGTTTGCGACACGCGCCAACCAGCCGAACCTCGGGTGGGGCTTCGCGACCCTCAAGGTCATCGACGGTTTCAACATCAACGCCTCCGCGTCCGTCATCGACGCGCAGACCAACGACCCGGTGACCATCCCGGCGAAGATGTAGCTCGATCCACTCGCAGTTCCTCGGGGCGGCAGCTCACACTGCCGCCCCTTCTTCTTTCTCCGTAATGTCACGCTCCTCTTCCCGCCGGCCTTCTCGGCAGTGCTGTCGATACGGCGTGCGCGGAGCGCGCGCCCCTCAGGCCCTCTCGCGCTCGCGACGCGAAGCGCCGCGGCGCTCCCATTGCGCTGCCCCACGGGCGTGTCACTCCTGGAGCGCGGTGGCTTTCCTCCTTCGTTGCGCTCCGCGCCAGCGGAGCGGCGCTGCCGCCAGTGGGCCAGATGCAAGGAGACCGAGCCGGCCCGCGACGACGCGTACTTGCTGTACGCGAGGAGCGAGGCCGGCGATGGGCGACGCCGCAGATGGTCCGCTGCCGGCAGCGCTTCACCAAGCAACGGAAGCGCTCCCAGATTGGCGAGGACGGGCCGCACGCAGTGCGCCAAGGGCGTGAGCAGCGAGCCTCGCGGGAGCGCAGCTCACGCGAGCTCGATGCGAACGGCCGCAGCGCCGCGCCTGCGGCGCCCGCCTTGCTCTCCAATCGCGGTCTACCGCATGCCGGTGAGGCGGCGGCAGTCGTCCATCACCTGGTCGATCACGGCCCTGGCGCGATTGCGGCCGTCGCGCAGCGCGCCCTCGACGAAACCGCGGTCGCGCAGGAGCTCCTCGCGGCGCATGCGGGCGTCCTGGAAGGTGTCGAGGATGAGGCCGAGCAGACGCTTCTTGAGGTCGCCGTAGCCGGTTCCCCCGTCCGTGAAGCAGCGCTTGGTCGCCGGCCACTCCTCCCCGGGCGTGAACAGCTTGAGCAGCGCGTAAAGGGTGTTGCCGCGGGTCGGCTTGGGCTCGGCGACCGGCGTGGAGTCGGTGACGATCGACATCACCCTCTTCTTCAGCTCGTTCTCGGGCGCGAAGATCTCCAGGGTGTTGCCGTACGACTTCGACATCTTCTGCCCGTCGATACCGGGGACCACGGCGACGTCCGGGAGAATCAGCTCCTCCGGCACCTTGAGCACCGGCTGGCCGTACTCCTGGTTGAATGCGGCGGCGATGTCGCGGGTCATCTCGAGGTGCTGCTTCTGGTCTTTTCCGACCGGCACCTTGTCGGCGCGCACGATCAGGATATCGGCCGCCATCAGCACCGGGTACGCGAAGAGGCCGTGGTTCGGGGTCATGCCCTTGGCAACCTTGTCCTTGAACGAGTGGCCGCGCTGCAGCAGCCCCATCGGGGTCACCGTCGAGAGCATCCAGGCGAGCTCGGTGACCTCGGGCACGTCGGACTGCAGGTAGATCACCGAACGCTGCGGGTCGAGTCCCAGGGCGAGAAAGTCGAGCGCCACCATGAACGACTTCTCGCGCAGGTCGGCGCCGTCGTGGATCGTCGTCATCGCGTGCATGTTGGCGACGAAGTAGAAGCACTCCGCCGCAGGCTCGCGCTGCATCTGCACGAACTGCCTGATCGCCCCGAAGTAATTACCGATATGAAGGTTGCCCGACGGCTGAACGCCCGACAAGATGCGCATCGATCCTCCCAGCGGTGCGTATCTTACTCGCACGCGTTCCCCACAAGCCCACATCCGGCGCTTCGCCGGATCGAGAGTACGAGAAGAGCAGCAGGCTACTCGCCGCCACAGATGCTACAGCTAAACTCCTGGCAGTTGATGCACTCCGGCGGCCCAAAACACGTGGGGCACTCCTCGTGACACGGCGGTAAGGGGCAGACAGAGATGCACTTGAACCAGCAGATGCCGAGGATGCCCGAGTCTCCGAAGCAGCAACCCATCCGGTTCGGCGGACCGAGGAGGTCACCTCCCACGCTCGCCGATGCGCTGACATCCGGGCGCGGTGCGAACGGAAGGACCTCCTCGATCGGACGCTCACCCGGAAAGCTGCGTTGCACCGCCTCCGCGAACGCTTGCCGTGGGCTGTCGCAGGTGAGCTCGGTGCTGCGTAGGCGACAGGGGATGAGCAGCAGGGCATGCAGCGCATCTGATTGGGCGGAGCCCGGCCGAACGAAGGCCACCGGCAGCAGGAGGGTGAGCTTGCCAGTGCCGGGCAGGTAGTCCGCGTACGGAGCAAAGCGGCGGAAGTTCTCCTGCTCGACGGCCCAGTGCCCCCTACCCTTTCCGCTCGACACGTCGAGGGTGCCGGAAACCCCGACTGGTGTCGTCTGCTTCTCGCCGCTTGCGAACGACGCGCCGAGGGTGAGTGTCAGACGTAACGTGATGACGTTCGCGCCGCTGCCGGCGCTCGTCCAGCCCAACGTGAGCTGGGACAGCGGCATGGCGACATAAGGAGTGATCTTCGTCAGGCGTTCCATCGCGTCGGGCGGCAAGGTCACCACGGACTGCCCCACGGCGAGCTGCTGGACGCCCTGGCCAATCGCCAGACTGGAAAGAAGGAAGAATTGGAGCGTCAGACCGCGGACGAGAAGTGCATGGCGCATGTACGCCTCCTTTGAGATCAATTTCGCGACAAGTGCTTGCTCATGCACTTCACAATTTGGGTCTGGAGTCGAAGCCTGTCAAGTATCTGCGTGCACCCCTGCCACCACCTGGACAGCAGCCCTGGGGGAGTTGTGCCGCTACCTGAGAGCGAGCCGGTGCGCCGTCTCCGGCTCGCCGCTGCGGCGGGCGTTGGAGAGCAGGGTCGCGTTGCCCTGCGTCACGATCTCGACCGGGCGGGCCGGAATGGACGGCTTGCCGAAGCCGCCCGCGAGCTGCAGGCCGCCGCCGTTGTATGCCGAGAGGATCGAGTTCACGTAGTTCCGCGTCTCGTTGTACGGCGGAATGCCGCGGTGCTTCTCCACTGCCTCTGGGCCGGCGTTGTAGGCGGCGAGCGCCAGTCGCAGGTCAGAGCCGAAGCGGCCCAGCAGGTCCCGGAAGTAGCGGATCCCGCCGCGGAGGTTCTCCCGCGGGTCGAAGATGTCGTTGACGCCATAGGCATTCGCGGTGGACGGCAGGAGCTGCATGATGCCGCGCGCGCCCTTCGGGCTGACGGCGCGCGGGTTGTACCCCGACTCCATGCGGATCATCAGGTCGACGAGGTTCGGGTCGAGGCCCTGGGCGCGTGCGACCTCCTGCACGTGCGGCCACAGCTCGACGCGCCGGTCGGCCGAGCCGGCCGGGACCGCCACCGTCCTGGCCGGCGCCGGCACGCTGACGATGCGCTTGGCGCCGCCCCGGTCGATGAACGTCATCACCCCGGCAACGCGCTCTCCCGCCGCCGCGGCTCCAACGCCGAGCAGGACAGCGACCGCTCCAGCTACACAACGCCTCACGCGAGCATCTCTCCAATCACCCTGGGCGCCGCCGCCAGCGCCTCGCCGAGCTTCTCGGGAGCCTTGCCGCCGGCCTGCGCGAGGGCGGGCCTGCCGCCGCCGCGCCCACCGACGATCGGGGCCAGCCGGCGCACGATCTCACCGGCGGGAAGGCGCGTGGCCACGTCGTCCGTGACCGCCACCAGCAGCGTCGCGGCGTCCGCCGCTGCCATTCCCAGAACTACCACTCCCGACTTGAGTTTACCACGCAACGTGTCGGCGAGCGTCCGCAGCTCTGCTGGGGACATCGGCGGCGCCTCACGGACCAGCAGCCGGACCCCCGCTACCTCCTGGACCTCCATGTCGCCGCCGCCGCCCGAGGCCAGCCTCAGCTTGAGCCCCTTGACCTCCTGTTCGACCTCCTTGAGCTTGCGTTCCTGCGTCTCGAGGTACTCGCCGAGCCGCTCCGCCGGCACGTTGGTTCGCGCCCCCGCCTCGCGCAACACCCGGTGGAACGACTGGAACAGCTCGATGGCGCCACGGCCGGTGACCGCTTCGATGCGCCGAACCCCAGCCGCGATTCCGCGTTCCGCCGTGACCTTGAACGCGCCGATATCGCCGGTGCGGCGGACGTGGCAGCCGCCGCACAGCTCGCGCGACACCGAGCCGTCGGCGACCGAGACGACGCGGACCACATCGCCGTACTTCTCGCCGAAAAGCGCCATCGCCCCGGCGGCGCGCGCCTCCTCCTGACGCATCTGGGTGGCGTTGACCTCGGAGTTGGCGCGGATGTTCTGGTTGACGATCGTCTCGATCGCCTCGATCTGGGCCGGCGAGACCGGCTGCGGCCACGAGAAGTCGAAGCGCAGCCGCTCGGGCTCGACCAGCGAGCCGGCCTGCTGCGCGCTCGGTCCGAGCACGTGATGCAGCGCCGCGTGGAGCAGGTGTGTGGCGGTGTGGTTGGCCTGGGTGTCGAGGCGACGGCCGCGGTGGACCTCCGAACGCACCCGGGCGCCGCGCCGCAGGACGCCCTCCTCGACGGCGATGCGATGCACGATCAGCCCCGCTACCGGTCGATGCGTGTCGAGCACGCGCGCCCGGCCGCCCTCCCACGAGATCAGGCCCTGGTCGCCGATTTGACCGCCCGACTCGGCGTAGAACGGCGTGCGGTCGAGCACCACCTCGCCCTCGCCCGGGAGGATGTCCACCTCGCCGTCGGGCCCGACGAGCGCCACGACCGAGCCGCCGTCGTACGCGAGCTCGTTGTAGCCGACGAACTCGCTGGCGACGCCGCGCTCCTGCAGCGTCTCGTACCCCTCCCGGAAGCGCGCCAGGAGATCGCCCTTCCAGCTTTCCTGACCGCGCGCCCGCGCCGCGGCGAGGGCGGCGTCGAACCCGGCACGGTCGAGGCCGAGCCCCTCCTCCTGCGCGAACTCCTCCATGATCTCCACCGGGATGCCGTGCGTCTCGTAGAAGTGAAACGCCGTGTCGCCCGGCAGCGCGCTGGCCCCTGCCAGCTTGAGCCGCTGCAGCTCGCGTCCGACCACGTCGGTGCCGAGGTTGAGTGTCCTCGAGAACCGCTCCTCCTCGGCGCGCAGCATCTCCACCACGATGGCCTGCCGCTCCACGAGCTCCGGGTAGATCTTGCCCATCGTCTCGACCACCGCCGGCACCACGTCCACGAGGAACACACCGTCGAAGCCGAGGCTGCGGCCGTAGCGGAGCGCCCGGCGTACGATCCGGCGTAGCACGTAGCCGCGTCCTTCGTTGGACGGCACGACGCCGTCCGCCAGCAGAAACGCCGCGGCGCGGGCGTGATCGGCGATGACCCGGAACGCCGGTCCGAGCTCGGACTCGGGGCGGTACGGGCGGCCCGCCAGGGCGCCGATGCGCGCGAGGATCGGCGCGAACAGGTCGGTGTCGTAGTTGCTCGGCGCGCCCTGCAGCACTGCGGCGATCCGCTCGAGCCCGGCGCCGGTATCGACGCATGGGCGCGGTAGCGGGTGCAAATGGCCGGCCGCATCGCGCTCGTACTGCATGAACACCAGATTCCAGAGCTCCACCGTGTCGTCGCCCGGCCCGTTGACCAGCTCCGGCCGGTTGCCGGCGAGGTCCGGCCGCTGGTAGAAGTGGATCTCGCTGCACGGCCCGCAGGGCCCGGTCTCCCCCATCGCCCAGAAGTTGTCCTTCTCGCCGAAGCGGAGGATGCGGTCGGGCGCGGCCCCGACCTCCTGCCAGAGGCGCGCCGACTCGTCGTCGTCCTTGTAGACCGTGAACCACAGCCGCTCGACCGGCAGCGCATAGACCTGCGTCATCAGCTCCCACGCGAAGCGGATCGCCTCCGCCTTGAAGTAGTCGCCGAAGGAGAAGTTGCCGAGCATCTCGAAGAAGGTGTGATGGCGGGCGGTGTAGCCGACGTTGTCGAGGTCGTTGTGCTTGCCGCCGGCGCGGACGCACTTCTGCGACGACGTGGCGCGGGTGTAGTCGCGCTGCTCGCGACCGAGAAAGGTGTCCTTGAACTGGTTCATACCCGCGTTGGTGAACAGCAGCGTGGCGTCACCGGCGGGGATCAGCGACGACGATGCCACCACGCGGTGGCCCCGCTCGGCGAAATATTCAAGAAATGTCTTGCGAATCTCCTGGCTCGAC
The DNA here is from genome assembly GCA_963725705.1 of uncultured Acidobacteriota bacterium. Classification (GTDB taxonomy): domain Bacteria; phylum Acidobacteriota; class Thermoanaerobaculia; order Thermoanaerobaculales; family Thermoanaerobaculaceae; genus CAVRZJ01. Next base: position 104,439 of record CAVRZJ010000014.1, read on the forward strand.
CACTTCGACTTCACCGGCATCGGCATCCTCTCCTGCGCCGCCCGCGAGCGCACGGCACACCGCCGCCAGCCCGAAGCCCCGCGCGAGCAGATACCGTATCACTTTCCGCCGCACCGGCGGAAGTCTCCGAAAACCGGGGTACTTGCGTGCCGCCTTGACGACCGCGTGCGCCAGCGCCGCGGCCTCCTCCTCCTCGCCGAGGGCACCGAGAGCGGCCGTCGCGGCCTCGCGTTCGACGCCGCGACGCCGCAGGACCGTCGCGACGGCGCGCTTTCCGCGGCCGTCCCCGAGCTGGGCGCGCGTCACCGCGCGAGCGAGCTCGTCGTCATTGATCAGCCCGACCACTGCCAGGCGGGCGATCTCTGCCCTGATCGCCCCGGGCCCGAAACCCTTCCGCGCCAAGCGCTCTGCCATCTCGCGCCGCGACAGCGCCCGCTGCGCCAGCATTCGCAACGCGGCCTGATGGATGTCAGTCGCCAAAGCGTGAAGGCGGGTTCCCTGCCCCGGCCTCCGGGCTCCGGAAGTCGAAACCGGCGCGACCGCCGAATCGGCGTTTCCACGGTGCCCGGTGCCCGGTCCCCGGTCCCCGGTCTTCAGGATCCTTCCTTGCCGCCGAACTCGAAGTGCGCGTTCTCGGCGAACGGCTCCTGCTCGAGGCCGGACTCGAGCGTGCTCTCCATCTCCTCGCGCGAGATGTCGGAGGTGGACTGGATCCCCTGGAGGCGCAGGCGCAGCTCGTCCGGGTTGGACGCGCGCCGCAGCGCCTCGTCGAGGGTGATCAGCCCCGACTTGTAGAGGGAGAACAGCGACTGGTCGAACGTCTGCATCCCGTACTGCGACGTACCGGCGGCGATCGCGTCGCGGATCAGCTTGGTCTTCTCCTTCTGCTCGATGCAATCGCGGATGTAGGAGGTGGAGATCAGCACCTCGACTGCGGGCACGCGGCCGAGACCGTCGGCGCGCGGCAACAGCCGCATCGAAACCACCGCCTTGAGCACGGCGGCGAGCTGGATGCGGATCTGCTTCTGCTGGTGGGGCGGGAACACCGCGATGATGCGGTTGATCGTCTCGGTGGCGTCGGTGGTGTGCAGCGTCGACAACACGAGGTGGCCGGTTTCGGCCGCGAGCAGCGCCGTCTCGATCGTCTCGAAGTCGCGCATCTCGCCGACCAGGATGACGTCCGGGTCCTGGCGGAGGGCGACCCGCATCGCCACCGAGAACGCGCGCGTGTCGACCTCGACCTCGCGCTGGTTGATGATCGCCTTCTTGTCGCGGTGGAGGAACTCGATCGGGTCCTCGATGGTGACGACGTGGCAGTTCCGGCTCGAGTTGATGTGGTCGATCATCGCCGCCAGCGTCGTCGACTTGCCCGACCCGGTGGTGCCGGTGACGAGCACCAGGCCGCGGTCCTCGTCGGCAATGTGGTCGAGCACGGGCGGCAGCAACAGCTCGCGCGTCGACAGGATGCGGGCGGGGATGAGACGGAGGACGAGCCCGACCGAGCCGCGCTGCTGGAAGATGTTGCAGCGAAACCGGCCAAGCCCCGGGACGGAGTAGGCGATGTCGATCTCCAGGTACTGCTTGAACTTCTCCTTCTGCTGCGAGGACATGATGGAGAACCCCATGGCGATGGTGTCCTCCTGCATCAGGCGCTTGAACTCGACGAGCGGGACCAACTGGCCGTCAACCCGGATGATCGGGTGCGCCCCGACCTTGAGGTGGACGTCCGAAGCTTTCCGCTCCGTGGCTACCTTGAGCACGTCGTTGATGTGCATCGCTCCACCCCCTCGCTGTGCCGGAGTTGTACGTCGAACCGGCGGCCGCGGTACCTCTGTCCGGCCCGCAACGGCAGGCCTCGGCACGGCTTCCCCAGGTTCACCCGTTCATGGTAGCGCCGATGTCCCTGCCGGCCAAGCTATCATTCCGTGCCAGTCGACTCGCAGCAGAGGAGGATCATTGTGCTCCGCATCGCCGCCGCAGTAGCCGCCACGCTTGTCCTCGCCTGCACGGCCGCGCCGCCGGCACCTCGAGGCGCAAAGACCGAGGCTGTCGGCGCCGCACCGGCGGCGCTCGCGACGGGCTTCCCCATTCCGAGGGCCGCCGACTCGCGCGAGAGACACTTCGCGAACCTGCGCCAGCTCACCGATGGCGGCGAGAACGCCGAGGCTTACTTCTCGTTCGACGGTTCGCACCTCAGCTTCCAGTCCACGCGGCCGCCGCACGACTGCGATCAAATCTACAGCATGGACCTGCGCGGTCACGACATCCGCATGCTGTCGACCGGGCTCGGCCGCACGACCTGCTCGTACTACTTCCCCGACGGCAGGCGCTATCTCTACGCCTCGACCCACCTCGGCGGGCTCGGCTGCCCGCCGAAGCCCGACATGTCGCAGGGTTACGTCTGGGCGCTGTACCCGGACTACGACATCTTCACGGCAAGCTACGACGATCCGACTCCGCATCGGCTCACCGACACTGCCGGCTACGACGCCGAGGCGACAATCTCGCCGCGCGGCGACCGCATCGTCTTCACCTCGGTGCGCGACGGCGACATCGAGCTGTACACCATGGCGCTCGACGGCAGCGACGTGCGCCGCATCACCCACGAGCCCGGCTACGACGGCGGGGCGTTCTTCTCGCCGGACGGCTCGCTGCTCGTCTGGCGCGCCTCCCGCCCGCAGCCCGGCGCCGAGCTCGAAGAGTACCGGCGGCTGCTCGCCCAGGGGCTGGTCCACCCCAGCAAGCTCGACATCTACGTGGCCAACACCGACGGCAGCAGCGTTCGCCGGCTGACCGACAACGGCGCCGCGAACTTCGCGCCGTTCTTCCACCCGGGCGGCAAGCAGGTGATCTTCTGCTCGAACGTGGCCGACCCCAAGCGCCGCAACTTCGACCTGTTCCTCGTCGACCTCGACGGCTCGCACCTCGAGCAGGTGACCTTCTCCGCGGAGTTCGACGGCTTCCCGATGTGGGCGCCGAACGGCAAGACGTTCGTCTTCTGCTCCAACCGCTTCGACACGCATCCGCACGAGACCAACGTCTTCCTGGCCGACTGGGTGGACTGATTCCCCCGCCCGCTCAGGCGATCGGCGACAGGCGATGGGCGATGGCACAACAAGAGATAGGGTGGATGCACCTGCCAACCTGGGAGGCTGGCGCCCTCCAGGCTTCGTGATCTCGGGATTGTCCTGCTATCGCCTGTCGCCCATCGCCTCTCGCCTTTCCTGCAGCTTGCGGACAACTCGGGTGATGAGGCGTCGCGGCACGAAGCGCACGGCGTGGATCCCCGCCTTGTTCACCAGGCCGGGCACCACGACGTGGCGGCCGCGCTTCATCGCCGTCCAGCCGGCGCGCGCCACCTCGGCGCTGCTCATCATCTTCACCCAGCCGCTGACCACCCGCGCGCCTTCGATGCCGGCGCGCTTCTGGAACTCCGAGCGGGTCGAACCGGGGCACAGCGCGGTCGCCGTCACGCCGGTGCCGCTGAGCTCACTGGCGATCGCCTCGGAGAACGACAGCACGAACGCCTTGCTCGCGTAGTACACCGCCATCAGCGGCCCGGGCTGGAACGAGGCGGTCGAGGCGACGTTGAGGATGCGGCCGCGACCCCGCTTCACCATGTCGCGGGCGAACAGCTTGGTCAGGTGCAGCAGGGCGACGACGTCGACCTGCACCATGTCGAGCTCCAGGCTCAGGTCGGTCTCGACGAACTGTCCCCAGCCGCCGAACCCGGCGTTGTTGACCAGCACCTCGACCGGCGCGGCGAGGCGCAGGCACGTGTCGTGGATCTCCCGCGGCGCGCCCGGGTCGGTGAGGTCGGCGGCGATGACCGTGCACTCGACGCCGTAGGCGGCGGCGAGCTCGCCGGCGAGCTGCTCCAGACGGCCGCGGGAGCGCGCGACCAGCGCCAGTGGATGACCGTCCCGCGCCGCGAGGCGGGCGAGCTCGAGGCCGATGCCGCTCGACGCCCCGGTGATCACCGCGGTGCCACGGCTATCGATTCCCTTCATTGACTCCCCCTGCACTCGCCGTTCGCCACGCCCGGACGGCCGCGCGAGCTGCTACTGCCGCCGGTCGCCACGCCACCGCGACACCCGTCGGAACGTGAACTCCTCGCGCCCGTCGCTCTTCTCGACCGCGACCGCCATGGCGTCCTCTCCGGTCCTCCGGTAGGTGATGCGCAGCGTCCCGGACCGACCCGGCCCCGCGAACACCGCCAGGCCGTCGGCGGAGCGCACGAGCGGGAGCGCCACCGGCTTGTCGCGCTCCTCCCAGCCGACGCCGTCGCGACCGAAGTGGCGCATGCGCATCACCGGCCCGCTCGCCTCCTGGGTGATCGAGAGCGACTCGAAGAGCTCGACCTTGCCTCCCGCGACGAGGCGCCACATCCCCATCATGCAGTCACCCACCGGGGCCGCCCAAACCTCCTGAGAGAAGGCGCCGCCGCCGGCATCGCCCTGCCAGTCCCCGGCCATGAAGGCCAGAGCGGCGAGCCCATCCGGTTTCGACGGTGGTGCGGCCGGCTGCGCCGCCAGCAACACGGCAGCGGCCACGGCGCCAGCAGCGGCGAGCATCGTCTTCGGCGACCTTCCACGCACGGTCAGCTCTCCTTCCCCTCCCGGCGAACGGCTCCAGGCCCGCGCACGTGACCTGCCACCGCGCCGCCTTCCCGGCGCCGGACCGGGGTTCGCGTTGATATCATGCCTCAGCTTGCAGTGCGCGGGGCAAACGCACCGGAGGCCCCGCGGGAGGGAAGGCCGAGCCTATGCCGTCGTTTCCGGATCGCATAACTCTGGGCCGCTCGGGGCTCGAGGTTGGTCCGCTCGGCGCCGCCGGCGGGTATGGGGTGGGCGCTGCGGCGCTGCGCCGCGCCTTCGACCGCGGCGTCAACTACTTCTATCACGGTAGCCGGCGCAACCCCGGCATGCGCGAGGCGATCCGCGGGATCGTCGCCGCCGGTGGGCGCGACCGCTTGGTGATCGTGCTGCAGAGCTATAGCCGCTTCCCGGCGCTGCTCGAGCGCAGCGTCGCCCGCGGGCTCGCGGAGCTCGGGATCGCGCGCGCCGACGTGCTGCTGCTGGGATGGTTCAACGCGATGCCGGGAGAGCGCGTGCTCGCGCGCGCCGAACGCATGCGCGAGCTCGGAATGTTCGGCCATCTGGCGGTCTCCAGCCACAAGCGGTCGAGCTTCGTTCCTTTCGCGGCAGATCCTCGGTTCGACGTCCTGCACATCCGCTACAACGCGGCACACACCGGCGCCGAAGGCGACGTCTTCCCGCACCTGGCGCCGAGTGGTCGTCCCGGCATCGTCGCCTACACCGCGACACGTTGGGGGGCGCTGTTCAACCCCAAGAAGATGCCGCCGGGCGAGCGTCCGCTACGCGGCCGCGACGCCTATCGCTTCGTGCTCTCCAACCCCGACTTCAACGTCTGCATCTGCGGCCCGCGCAGCGACGCCGAGATGGACGAGGCGCTCGCCGCGCTCTACGAGGGCCCACTCTCGCCCGAGGAGGACGCCTGCATCCGCGCCATCGGCCGCTGGATCCACGACCACTCGCTGGTCCGCTGAAACGTGCGGGCGCCGGCGCCAGGTCGTCAGTCGGTCACGTGGCCGCGGCGACGCCGGAGACGGGACGCGGGCGGCGTGACCGCGCCGCCGGCCGCAGGCGGCGGCGCCGAGCTTTGTGAGGAGCGGCACAGTCCGCCGCGCTGATGGGTGGGATTCTGTCGACGAGCACTGGCGACGCTCCCGGCGGTCGTCGACGAGCCGGAGAACGGAGGTCCTGGCACGATGGGCGGCAGGTACGTGGCATTGCTGCGAGGGATCAACGTCGGGCGGGCCAAGCGGGTAGCGATGGAGGATCTGCGGGCGCTCGTCGAGGATCTCGGGTTCTCCGGCGTCCGCACGCTGCTCAACAGCGGCAACGTGGCGTTCGGCTCACCGGGCGCAAGCCCGGGCGACGCCGCTCGGCGCATCGAGGAGGCGCTGGCAGATCGGCTCGGCGTGTCGGCCCGAGTCATCGTGCTCACCGCCGAGGAGCTTGCCGGCGCGATCGCCGGCAACCCCCTTCACGGCGTGGCGAGTGACCCGTCGCGGCTGCTCGTCGCGGTGCCGGCGGACGCGAAGGACCGGGCGGCGCTGGAGCCGCTGGCGGCGCGGGACTGGTCACCCGAGGCGCTCGCCCTCGGCGAGCGAGTCGCCTACCTCTGGTGCCCGGACGGGGTGATCGCGAGCCGCCTCGCCGAGGCGGTGGGCCGACTCCTCGGCGACGCCGTGACGACTCGCAACTGGACGACGATGACGAAGCTGCTGGCGATTGCCGAGCGCAGGTAACCTGCATCGCGCGCGGATCCCTGGGCTGGAATCGGCACTGCGGCGGCGGCGTTGGCTCCGGCGTGGACAGTGAAGCCAAGCCCGACCGCAAGGCAAACCGGCTGATCGGCGAGAGCAGCCCGTACCTGCGGCAGCACGCGCACAACCCGGTCGATTGGCGGCCGTGGGGCGACGAGGCGCTGGCCGCGGCGCGCGCCGACGCGCGGCCGATCTTCCTGTCGATCGGTTACGCCGCCTGTCATTGGTGTCACGTGATGGAGCGGGAGTCGTTCGAGGACGCGCAGGTGGCGGCGTTCCTCAACCGGCACTTCATCGCCATCAAGGTCGACCGCGAGGAGCGGCCGGACCTCGACGCCGTCTACATAGGGGCGGTGCAGGCGCTCACCGGCAGCGGCGGCTGGCCGTTGTCGGTGTTCCTCACCCCCGAGGGCCGGCCGTTCTTCGGCGGCACATATTTCCCGCCCGAGCGGCGCCACGGCATGCCTTCGTTCCACGAGGTGCTGCGGGCGGTCGCCGACGCGTGGGCGACGCGCCGCGGCGAGCTCGAGCACGGCGCCGCGCTGCTCACCACCCGGCTGGCGGAGCGGGCGGAGAGCGGTGAGCCCGGGGTGGTGGACGTCGGCGCCGCCGCGAGCGCCGCCGTCAAGCGCCTCGCGCAGGCCTACGACCTGCGTCACGGCGGCTTCGGGAGCGCACCGAAGTTCCCGACCCCGTCGCGGCTGTCATTCCTGCTGCGGCAGGCGAGAGAGGGCGACGGGATCGCCGCCGGTCTGCTCACCGGCACGCTGGACGGTATGGCGGCCGGCGGGATGTACGACTGGGCCGGCGGCGGCTTCCACCGCTACTCGGTCGACGCCACCTGGCTGATCCCCCACTTCGAGAAGATGCTCTATGACAACGCACTGCTGGCGCGCGTCTACGGCGAGGCCGGCGTGGCGCTCGGCAACGAACGTTGGCTTGCGGTCGCGCGCGAGACGGCGCGTTACCTGCTGCGCGAGATGCAGGGGCCCGAGGGTGGCTTCTTCTCCTCGACCGACGCCGACAGCGAGGGCGACGAGGGCCGGTTCTTCACCTGGACCGCCGCCGAGTTGCGCGCCGCCCTGCCGGCCGACGACGCGGAGCTTGTCGTCCGCCTGTGCGGTCTGGACGGGCAACCCAACTTCGAGCACGGCCGCAGTGCGCTGCGCCCGCTGCTCGCCGCCGCCGAGCTCGCGCACGAGTCGGGGCAGAGCGAGGAGGACGCGGCCGCCCGCATCGCGCGCTGCCGCGCCGGGCTGCTCGCCGCCCGCGGGCAACGGGTGCCTCCGGCGTGCGACGACAAACGCCTTGCCGGATGGAACGGCATGGCGGTGTGGGCGCTCGCCTGGCTCGGCGCGACGCTCGCGGAGTCGGACGTGCTGGCGGCGGCGCAGCGCGCCGGGTCGTTCCTGCTGCGCGCGCTGGTCCGCTCCGACGGGCGCATCGCGCGCTCCTGGCGCGACGGCCGCACCACCGGGGCCGAGACGCTCGAGGACCTCGCCTGGGTCGTCGCCGGCCTCGTCGCGCTGTACCAGGCGGACGGCGAGGTGCGCTGGCTTGCGGCGGCGCTGCGGATCGCCGACGCGCGCCTGGCGCACTACCACGACAGCAGCGGCCGGGTCTTCGAGACGCCGGACGACGGCGAGCCGCTGATCGTCCGGCCGCACTCCGCCACCGACGCCGCCACGCCTGCCGCCGCTGCGGTGCTCGCGTCGGCGCTCGCGCGGCTGGCCGCGATCAGCGGCCGCGCTGATCTCGCGGCAGCCGCCGGGCGAATCGTCGCCGCCGAGTCGGAGACGATCTCGCACCTGCCAGACGGCGCCACGTCGCTGGTCGAGGCGGCGACCGACCTGGCCGGGCCGACGACGAGCATCGTCGTCGTCGGCGACCCCGCCTGGCCGTCGACCGCCGCGCTCCTGCGGGGCGCTCGCCGCCACGCCCCGATCGGCGCCGTGATCGTGCCCGCTGCGGTCGTCCCGGTGCCGGCGGAGGTGACGGCCCTCGTGCCGCTGTTCGCCGGCCGCGAGCAGTGCCCGGAGGACCGGGCCGTCGCCTACGTCTGCGAGGGGGCGACGTGTCGCCTGCCGGCGACGAGCGCCGAGGAGCTGATCGCGGCGCTGGTCGGGGAGCAGGCGTCCGGCCGCGGTCGTCAGTCGAAGGGGGCGCGGCATCCCATCGACCGGACGTAGTGCTGTAGCGCAAGTTGCGCCGACGACTGTCGCGGTGCTCGGCGCCACCGTGGTCGAGAACCTGTTCGGCGACACCAACCCGGTCGGCCAGGTGATCCGCGTCAAAGACATGCCGCTCCGGATCATCGGCGTCATGAACGTCATGCTGATGTCGGTCACCGAGCGGACCCGTGAGATCGGGATCAGGCGTGCGCTCGGCGCCCGCCGCACCGTCGCGATCTTGCCTCACCCGCGTTGACAGCGCTCCGGCCGCACGCTAGCGTTCACCACCATCGGAGAGATCATGGCAGCCAGGCAACAGATCACGCTCGACTCGGTCGTCGCCGTCGCACGGGAGCAGGTCTCGTCTGACCTCGGCGACGAGATCGCGATCCTCGGGCTGCGGCGCAACACCTACTACAGCGTCACCGGTAGCGGCCGCCGGATCTGGGAGCTGCTGCAGACGAGGCGCTCGGTCTCGGAGATCCTCGACCTGCTGATCGAGGAATACACCGTCGACGCCGAGCGGTGCCGCGAGGACCTGCTGGCGCTGCTCGGGCGCCTCCACGAGGAGGGGCTGATCGAGGTCGCCGATGCGGCTGCGGTGTGAACCGGCCCGCTCCGCCGGTGCATCGTGAGTGGGATCGCCGGGGTCCTGCACCTCGACGGGGCCGCCGCTCACACCGACGAGGTCGGCGGGGCGCTCGCCGCTCTCGCGAGGCGTGGTCCCGCTGGCCGCCGGAGCTGGTGCCGTGGGCCGATCGCCCTGGCCTGCGCCCAGTCCCGCACCACACCGCAGTCCGTCCACGAGACACTGCCCCTCGCGGATCGCGCTCACGGTCTGACACTCGTGCACGACGCGCGACTCGACAACCGCGAGGAGCTCCGGGCGCAGCTCGGCCCGCTCACCCACGAGATCGGGGAGGTCTCCGACGGCGAGCTGATCCTCGCCGCCTGGCGCCGCTGGGGCGGGGCCTGCCCCGAGCACCTCCTCGGCGACTTCGCCTTCGCGATCTGGGACGAGAATGGGCGGGCGCTCTTCCTCGCGCGTGATCAGATCGGCATTCGCACGCTCTTCTGGTTCGCCTCGGCGCAGGTCGTTGCTTTCGCCTCGGAGATCAAGGCGCTCATCGCGCTGCCGGGCGTACCCCGCCGGCTCGATCCGGAGAGAGTCGCCGACTACCTCGTCGGCATCGCGCCGGATCGCGGCGCGACCTTCCACGCCGGCGTCAGGCGGCTGCTCGCCGGCGAGAGCGTTCTCGCTGGCGAAGGCGGTGCGAACCGCAGGCGCTACCACGAGCTCGCGCTGCCGGAGGCGACCCACGCCGGCACCGTCGAGGAGGTTGCTGCCGGCTTCCGCGAGGTCTTCACCACGGCGGTGCGCGACCGGCTTCGCGCCGCCCGTCCGGTTGCAGCCATGCTCTCGGGCGGGCTCGACTCCTCGGCGATCGTCTGCACCGCCCGGGAGATCGCGCGCGCCGGCGGCGCGCTGCCGTTGCCGACCATCTCCTACGTGTTCTCGCAGACACCGGTGTGCGACGAGACGCAGTTCATCCGCTCCGTCGTCGACCAGGGCGGCCTCGACCCCGCCTTCTTCGACGGCGACGCCTCGAGCCCGCTCGACGGCGTCGATGCGCTGCTCGCAACGCTCGACGAGCCGTTCGACGGCGCCCACCTCCCCTACCGCCGGGCGATCGGCGCCCTCGCCGCCCGGAGCGGCATCGGCGTGCTCCTCGAGGGGAGCTGCGGCGACGCGGTGACGTCGGACGGCCTTTTCCTGCTTGCCGAGCTCGCCCGCCACGGGCGGCTCCTCCGTCTCTCCCGCGAGATCGGAGGCCTGGCCCGCACGCAGCGGATCCCACCGCGAGTCTTGCTCCGACGTTACGTCATCGAGCCCAACCTCCCCAGCTTCCTGCGCCGGCTGCGGCGAGCCTCGCTGCGGCGCACGGCGCGCTTCCAGACACCTCACTTCGCCTCGAGCAGCCTGGCCGCGCGGGTCGGGCTTGATGCCCGCTTCGAGGCGTACTGGCACAGCCAGCCGCCGCCCCGCGACGAGCGGGCGCACCACCTCCGGGAGGTACTCGATCACCTCCCGGGAAGCACCTTCGAGCTGACCTACGCCGCCGAGGCCGTGGAGCCGCGCTATCCGTACCTCGACCGCCGCGTGATCGACTACTGCCTGGCAGTCCCGGCCGAGCACCAGGTCGAGAGTGGGATGACGCGGATGCTGATGCGGCGCGCGTTCGCCGGCGTGCTGCCCGCGGCGGTGGCGGCGCGCAAAAGCAAGGCCAACCCGTCCGCCAGCCTGATGCGCCGCTTCTTCGCCGTCGATCGCGAGCTCATCGAGGAGGCGCTGGCACGCCCCGCCACGGCACCGGAGTGCCGCCACGTGGACATTCAGGCCTTGCGCGCCGCGTACCGGCGCGGCGCGAGCTGGGCGCAGGCCAACCCGGGGGCGCAGCCGCCATCGCCACTCTGGCTCGAGGCGGAGCAGCTCCGCAAGGCCGTCGTGCTGATCAGGTGGCTGGGGTCGACCCGGCTCGAGGATTGAGAGCCTGGCCGACGAGCGGACTCGGAGGTCCGGCATTCGCTTGCCATGCGCCATGCAGTTGTAGGAGAATGAGAAGCGTTCCTGACATCGATAGGGGGGACTGACATGCAGACCAAGAGGCATGACGACAGCACGGCTGAGCCGACTGGCGGCTACCGCAAGCCCGAGCTGGTGGTTCACGGCGAGGTCTCGGAGATCACCAAGGGAGCGGCGCAGGGCCTTCCCGACGTCGGGTCACCGGGCAGCACGTTCCCCGACGGCAACGCTCCGTAGCGGCCGGCGGCGCGAGATCGTGGCCCGACGCGCAAGCACGCGCGTGGCCAGAAGGTCTGACCGGTGTCCTCCCTGGCGGATCTAGCGGAGGGGAGGTGCTGGAGATCTCGCACGCTCAGCTCGGGCCGATCGTCGTCACGATGGAGTCTTCTCCGAAAGCGGAGCCCGCGTCTGCCCGCCGACCCGGCGCGCCATGAGCGGGATAGTCGGCGTCCTGCACCGCGACGGTGCCGCCGCACACTCTCATGAGGTCGCCGGTGCGCTTGCGGCGCTCGCCCGCCGCGGTCCCGATCGCCAGGGAACCTGGTGCCGCGGACCGATCGCGATGGCGTGCGCGCAGCTCTGTGCGACCCCCCAGTCGCTCCGCGAGTCGCTCCCCTTCGAGGACCGCGACTGCGGCCTGACGGTCGTCCACGACGCACGGCTCGACAACCGCAACGCGCTGTGGCGCGCTCTCGACTTGGGCGCGCGGCCGCTCGCCGAGATCGGCGACGGCGAGCTGCTCCTCGCCGCCTGGCGCCGCTGGGGCGAGGCTTGCCCCGAGCACCTCCTCGGCGACTTCGCCTTCGCGATCTGGGACGCGAATCGCCGCGAGCTCTTCCTCGCGCGCGATCACGTCGGCATGCGGATGCTGTTCATCCACGAATCGGTGCGCCTGCTGGTCTTCGCCTCGGAGATCAAGGGGGTCACCGCCGTGCCGGGCGTGCCGCGCCGGCTCGAGCCGGCGCGGGTCGCGGACTACATGCTCGGCGTCGTCTGCGACCCGTCGATCACCTTCCGCGCCGGAATCGGCCGGCTGCTGCCGGCGCACACGCTGCTGGCGACCGGCGGCGCCTGCCGGACGCGACGCTACTACTCGATCACGCTGCCGGAACGGGTGCATTCCGGCGGGCCCGACGAGGTCGCGGCGGGGTTTCGCTCGGTGCTGGCGGCCGCGGTCGGCGACCGCCTAAGCGCGACCGGTCCGGCCGGTTCGATGCTCTCCGGCGGCCTGGATTCCTCGGCGATCGTCGCCCTCGCGCGCTGGCTGCGCCGCGACGAGGCCGGCGCGTTGTTTCCGACGTTCTCCCTCGTGTTCCCGAAGACGTCAGGCGCCGACGAGACTGCCTTCATCCGCGCGCTCCTCGAGCAGGGCGGACTCGATCCGCACTTCATCGACGCCGACGCCATCACCCCGCTGACCGACCTCGATGACATCCTCGCCGCCGTGGACGAGCCGTTCTACGGAGCGCCGTTCCCCTATCAGTGGGCCACCTACCGGGCGGCGCGCAACCGCGGCGTGAGCGTCCTGCTCGACGGCAACGGCGGTGACGCCGTCGTCTGCCACGGCTACTACTACCTCGCCAACCTGCTCCGCGCCGCCCGCCTCGCGAGGCTGGCGCGCGAGACGCGCGGGCTGACTCGCGCCTACAGTCTCACCACCGCGCGGCTCCTCTGGCAGTTCGCATTCCTACCGAGCATCCCGGCTCCGCTCCGCCGCCTGCGGCGCGCGCTCATCGGCCGCACGCCCGCTCTCCCCTGCGCGACGTTCATCGCCGCCGACCTCGCCGTCTGCGCCAACGTCAAGGAGCGCTACGCCGCCTACTGGCACCGCCAGCCGCCGCCGCGCGGGGATCGCGAGTATCACCTCGGCAACATCGTCGACAGCCTCCCCAAAGACGGCCTCGAGCAGGCGGCTGCCGCGTTCGCCGTGGATCAGCGCTGTCCGTTCTACGACCGCCGGGTGATCGAGTACTGCCTGGCGGTGCCGTCCGACCAGAAGCTCGAGAACGGCCTCACCCGCATGCTCACCCGCCGCGCGCTGCACAACGACCTGCCACCGCTCGTTGCCGGCCGGCTCGGCAAGGCAAGCCCGACGATGAGCCTGGTGCGCGGCCTCTTCGGTGCCGACCGGGAGCGGCTCGAGACGCTCGTTCTCTCGCCGGAGACCGACCGCTATGCGGCCTATCTCGACCTGCCCACGCTGCGTGCGGCGACTCGCGGCGCTCTGAGCCGCGCCGACGCCGCTGGAAGCGTGATGCCGAGCCTGCGCGGGTGGCACGAGATCGACCAGATCCGCAAGGCGGCGGTCCTGGTGCAGTGGCTGCGGAGCGCTCGGCTCGAGGACTGAGAACCTGTCCGCGAATCGGAGTGGGTCGCGCGCAGGGGGCTTGCGACCACGCCGCAACGGCGCTATATTTTCTCCAACCGACGCCGTAGCTCGGCACAGGAGGCCTCGATGAGCGAACAGGTTCGTGAGCCTGGTGTCGATCAGAAGAAGGAGCGCTATGCCGCCCCGGATCTGGTCGTGCACGGGAGCGTCGACACACTGACCAAGGGCACGGGTGGGCCCGTCCCCGACGGCACTGCGCCAGGCAGCACGCTGCCGCCGCCATAGATCGCTTCGGCTCACGGGAGTCGTCGACCGCGCGGTTCTGGATCAGTCTCCCCCGCAGTCCGGCGGCGTTGCTGCCGCCGGACTGCGGCGTTCTCCAGTGTCGGGACGTTGCGCGCGCCACCCGCTTGCGCTGCGGACTCAGTTGCTCTACCGTGCCATCCATCGACAGCAGGAAACGGAGGCAGGCATGAAGGAGATGAGTTCGTTCGCCGTCAGCAGTCGGGCACCCGAGGTCTGGGTGACGCCCGAGCTGATCACCCACGGTCGGCTGGAAGACCTGACGAACGGGCAGCAGGGCCCGTTCCCCGATCTCTCTGCGGCGGGCAGCAACCTCGGCTGAGGCGCCGCTGGTGCGCCGTCACCGCCGCTGTCCGGCGGGACACGATGAACAGCCGGCGTCGCTTGCCGCGGACGGCGCCCATGGTTTCTCACCTGAAGGAGGTTACTCGCCTGGATCCGGATGAACGGGACGGCAGAACGGCGGACCGACGTACGGCCGTGGCGGCGAGCGGGGGGCATTGTTACACGTACTCCGTGTACGGCCTCACCGTCGCCTCCGAGCTCGAGCTCCCCGAGCTGACCGCGGGTGCCGGCGCGCCCCGCATCAGGATCGCCGCGGCGCCCCCATGCAGCGAGACGGGCGACACCGGTGGCCGTCCCACGTTCAAGGGCGACGGACTTGCGACGGAGCTGCACTACCCCGGGGTCGCGACGCTCAGGATTCGCTCCGGCAACGAGCTGGTCGTTGAGCCCGTGGTAGGAGCCGACCCCGCCGCGATTCGCGCGCTCGTGCTGGGGCCCGCCCTCGGGGTGCTGCTGCACCAGCGCGGAGTGCTGGCGCTGCATGCGAGCTCGGTGCTGCTTCCCGCCGGAGTCGTCGCCTTCATGGGCGGATCGGGATGGGGCAAGTCGACGCTGGCCGCCTCGCTGCAGCGCCGCGGCCACGAGCTGGTCGCCGACGACATCACCGCCGTCGACACCTCGGCGGCAGCCATTGCGGCGCTCCCGGCCTTCCCGCAGCTCAAGCTGTGGCCCGAGGCGGCCCGGGCGCTTGGCCTCGACCCGGGCACGCTCCCCCGCGTCGCCGCCGACGAAGAGAAGCGGGCGCGCCGGCTCACCGCCGCCCTGCCGCCGGGCCGCCTGCCGATCGCCGCGCTCTACGTTCTCGCCGAGGACGAGGCGCTGCGGGTTGAGGCTCTCACCGCGCGCGAGGCGCTGATCGAGCTGGTCCGGCACTCGTTCTGCGCGCCGCGCCTCGCGGAGCTCGGCGTCCGCGACCACTTCCTGCAGTGCGCTGAGGTCGCACGCCGGGTCCCTGTGCGCCGGCTGCGCCGCCCGCGCGTGCTCGCAGGGCTCGATGCCGTGGCCGATCTCGTCGAAACGGATCTGCGGCGTGCTTCCTGAGCCGCTCGCGAACCACCCCCGCCACCGCGAGATGGAGGTCCTGGTCGCCTGCTCCCGCCTCACGCTCGACGGCGAAGCCCGCGCCCGCCTCACGGCAGCGCTCGCCGCCGACCTCGATTGGGGCTACCTGCTGCATACCGGGAACCTGAGCGGGATTCTGCCGCTGCTCCACCGGCACCTGGTCGCGGGGGGCGCGCGTCCGGTCCCTCCCGAAGTCCTGGGGAGCCTGCGCCAGCGTCAGGCGGCGTCGACCCAGGCGGGCCTCATGCTCACCGCGGCGCTCGTCGAGGCCCTGCGGGCGCTCGCCGACGCCGGGATCGAGGCGATCCCGTTCAAGGGCCCGTTACTTGCGGCCGCGATCTATGGCGATCTCGGCCTGCGCCCGTTCCGCGACGTCGACGTCCTCGTGCGCCCGGGGGACCTTGCCGCGGCCGTCGTGCGCCTCGAGCGGGCAGGATGGGTCGTGGCGCCGGGCCAGGGTCCACTGTCAGCCCGGCTGCGCTGCACCTGGGTCAGCGACCTTCGTGCTGGCGCGCGGCGGCTTGCTGCTCGAGCTGCACTGGCGACTCACGCAGCCCTACTTCGGGATCGCCGACACGCTCGACGACGTCGCCGCCGAGCTGGGGCCGGCCGCCGTGGCCGGTCTCGCCGTACGCACGCTCTCGCCAGCCGCGCTTCTGCTCTACCTGTGCGTGCACGGCGCCACCCACCGCTGGCCGCGCCTCGAGTGGATCTGCGACGTCGCCGAGCTGCTCCGTCGTGAGACGACGATTGACTGGGGCCGGCTGCGGGCAAGCGCGCACGCAAACGGCGCCGAGCGTATGGTCGGGCTCGGGGTGCTGCTCGCCGCCGAGCTGCTCGGCGCCCCCCTCCCGGCGGCGCTGGCGGACCTCGCCCGGAGCAGGGCGGCCCGCTCGCTGGCCCGCACCGTCTACGGCCACCTCCCGGACGAGAACCCGGACCCGAACCCTGGGCTGAGGCTGGCCCCGTTCCACCTCGCCATGCGGGAGCGGCCGCGCGACCGCCTGCGTTACGCGGGGACCGTGCTGTTCGCCCCGTCGCCGCTGGACATCGAGGCGGTGCCGCTGCCAGCGAACCTGTACCCGTTCTACTTCGCGGTGCGGCCCTTCAGGCTCGCGGTGTCACACGCTCGCGGGCTGCTGCCGCACCGGCACCCGGCGCGGCCATCGGCCTGAGAGCGGGGCTCGGGCCGGCGACGCGCACATCTTCCTCCGTTGGCCGCAGCAGTCCCTTGACGAGTCCCAACGTCGCCGCCGCTATCCCGAGGAGGAGCAGCGGCGTCAGCAGCACCGCCTGCGCCGCCCAGTCCCGCTGCCAGGCAAGCAGGCGCCGCCACATGCGGCCGAGCCGCGCCGCCGGGTACATCGCGACGAGCCGTGCGAAATGGTAGGCGCCGCTGCCGCCGACGCCCGGAACCTGCTGTCTGCGGCTCAGGCGGCCCAGCCACAGCCCGTGCCACTGCTGATGGCGCCAGAACTCGCCCAAGCTGGCCGTACCTGGATGGACGATGCGGATCGCGGGATCGAACAGGAACCGCTGGCCCGTGGCGACCAGGGCCCAAATCAGCGCCGTGTCCTCGCCGCACGGCAGCGTCTCGTCGTAGCGCCCGCAGCGATCGAACACCGACCGCCGGAACGAGAGGTTGTAGACGGGGCTTTGCACCACCTCGCGCGGGCGCCCGGGCGGGAAGGCGTTGTACTCGAGCAGGTGCGAAGCGCGCGCGAGGGCGTTGGCGGGCTGCGCCCAGACGACCGCGCCGCCGACCAGGTCGTGGCCCTCCCGGTGCGCCGCAACCCGCCGCTCCAGCCAGTCGGGCGCCGCCTCGCAGTCGGCGGCCAGGAACGCAACGATCTCCGCCCCCGTGTGCGCGAGGCCGAGGTTGCGCGCGGCGCCGGTGAGCAGCCTCTGCGGCCGGCCGACAACCCGCACCTCGGGGAACTCGCGGCGCACGACCGCCGGCGTCTCGAAGTCGCCGCTCCACACCACGATGATCTCGAACGGTTCCGCGAAGGTCTGGCGGCGCAACGACCCCAGGCTACGCCGAATGAACGCCCCGGCGTTGTAGGCAAGGACGATCACCGCGGCCGCTGGCTGCTCGGGCGCTGCCAGGGCTCGGGCCGCCACGAGTCGCCGTGGCGCCGTCACGCACACCGCCTGAGCCAGAGCGCGGCGGGCTCGGGGGTGCCGGACCTCAAGGCGGGAACGAGTTCCATCAGCGTCTCGTAATGATCGCGGGCCACCGCGTTCGCGGCGAAGATCAGCTCGTAGGTCGGGTTGTGGATGAGAAGGGCGTGCACCAGGTACTGCTCCGCGAGGAACGTCCCGCGGGCAAACCACTCGCGCGGGTAATCGAAGGGCAGGAACACGTCGTGAAAGTGCACCAGGACGCCGCGGCGCAGGCGCGGCAGCACCTCGAGCACGAGGTAGTTGACCTCGCTGCCCCGCTTGACGGTGTGCGACGAGTCGACGAACAGGATGTCGCCCGGGCCGAGGTCGAGGTACGCGTCGAGCGGCACCTCCGTGGCCGAGCGGCGCTCCACTCGCGCCAGGCCGGGAAGCCGCTCCGGAAGCTCGCGCCGGGGCTCGGGATCGATGCTCACCAGCTCGCACGGCGACCCGTCAGCGGCATTCCTCTCGCACGCCCCTGCGAGCACCAAGGTCGAGTAACCGGCGCCCACCTCGATCACCCGCTGCGGCTTGAGGTGGCGCACCATGGCGTGGAGCAGCACGGCGTCCAGGCCGGCGTAATAACCGTTCTTGAGGAAGAAGCCGTTGCCACTCTCCGGCCGCTCGAGCGGGCCGGCGAGCTCGCCGAGATACGGCGTCAGGTGACAGCGCAGCCAGTCGAGCTGCGCTCCGGTGTCGAACGCGAGACCGGCGAGCGAGTGCTTGGGCCCCCACTCCGCCGAGTCCGCCGGCGGTACCGCCGGGACGGGGCTGTACGGCGAACGCGCCACGAGGTCGTAGCCCCGCCGGTCGGCTGCGTCCCGCAACAGGCCGTTGGTCCAGGCGCGCCAGCGCAGCCGCCAGCGCGGCGGGAGCCTATGCCACATTGCCGTCGCCTCCCTCGACGAAGGTGCGCCGCGAGTCGACGTGGCGCAGACGCAGGCCGCCCTCGTCGGTGAGGTAGTCGTAGCCGATTCCGGGCTGCCAGCGGGCCTCCGGGTCGAGGCTCTTGTAGCGGTCCCGCCGCATCTCGCGGTCCTCGCGGCGGATCGTGCGCAGGTGGTAGATCTCGAGATCGGCACCGACGAAGCGGCCCCAGACGCGCGCCTGAAGGGGCGCCTTGACCGCGTGCAGCGGACGGTAGTCGAACCGGTGGTCGGGCAACGCAGCGAACAGTCGCGCCACCCGCTTTCCGCCCCACACGCCGTCGCACCTGTAGGCATCGTGGGAGTCCCAGAGCTCCCGCAGCTTGACGGCGAAGGCCGACAGCCCGAGCCGCCGGCCGCGCCGGATGGCACGCTCGGCCCGGTCTCGGAACTCCCGCTCCACCCGCTCGTCGGCGTCCACGGCGAGGATCCAGCCGGCGCCGTGGCGGAGCGCTGCCGCGTGCAGTTTCTCGTAGTTCCCCACCTCGTCCCAGACCGGCCGTCTGGGCGGGTTGCGCAACACCTCCAGCACCTTCGGGTGGGCCGCCAGCAGCTCGCCGCTGCCGTCGCCGGAGCCGTCGTCGAGCGCGACGATGCCGTCGACGTGCGGGGCGACATTGGCCAGGAAGCCCGGCAGGTACCGCATCTCGTCACGCACGGCGACGACCGCGAGCAGCCTGACCAGCCGCTCCGCCGCCCCGACACCCGCCGACGGGACGACGAGACCCCGGCCCACGACCCATGCGCGCAGCCGCCGCCACCGCCACGCCGCAGCCCGCGGCACCCGTTCCGCTAGCCGCCCCGGCGGCGAGCGCCGGATCGCACGCATGACTGGACTCGCCGCCAGCCAGCGGCCCATGGCCCCACGCCGGCGCGCCAGCAGCACTTCCTTGCCATCGCGAAGACCCTGAGTGACATCACCGAAGATGTCGAAGCGCCAGTCCGCACGCGCCGACGCGACCTCGGCGAGCGCCGCCGGAGCGGACGACCGGAACAGCTCGGGGTCGGCGAGGGCGGCGCCGAGGTCGACCCGCTCCTCGAGCACGCGGCGGACCAGCACCTGTTGCCGCTTGATCCGCGCCAGGTCGCCGGTCTCGCCGGTGAGCGAGCGGCGCGCGCCGATCCACTGGTGAATGCGCTCGCCCGCCAATCGCTCTTCGGGCGGTCGGAAGCGCACCACCTTGCGGCCGTCCTGAACGCGGGTATACGGCGTCAGGGGATACAGCAGGTCGAGCGGCTCGCGCACCGGCACAGTGATTGCGAGCCGCGCCAGCGCGCGCTCGACGGCACTCCGCCGCAGGCACAGCGAGTGGTCGGCGCGGATCGCGTGCTCGCTCAGGGCGGCGTTCAGGGTTGCGTGCCCACCGCGCGCGAACGCCGTGTTCACGCGATCGCCGATGGTCGTGCACCAGAGGTCGCGCGGCACCCAGAGCAAGAGCTTGTGCAGCGGATCGACAACCACGAGATTGTCGGTGTTCGCTCCCCAATCGTCGCGGTCCATTACCCCGACCACCGTCGCCAAATCGCCCCCCCAGTCTGAGATGAAGTCTACATTACCGCGCCGGTGATACACGTCACCGCGCCTGCCGGGTGGCGGCGATCAGCGGAGGTCAAGCGCGTGGAAACGCGTGACACATGGCGGGCCGGGCGCGAAGCGATAGGACGACACGCCGGCCGCACTCAGGCGCAACAGCGTCGCGCAAACGGTGCCGTAGCGCTCGCTGTGACGGCAGAAGGGATCCGCGCCGGAGTGGTCGGAGAGCAGGCGGACGAGCTCCTTCTGCAGCGCCGTGTCACCAAGCGCCGCCAACTCGCGAGCCTGCAGCGCCGCGATCCGGGTGCGCGGGCCCGGGTCGTCGAGGCGGTCGTTGCCGATGGCCACCAGGTCGCCGTCGGCGAGCGCGACCCGCGGGAGCGGCCAATTGGTGGCGAGATATGCGGCCTCGGCGTCGGCGAGGAGCAGGTTGAACGGACCATAACGCGTCAGGTCCAGCTCTCCGAGCAGCGCCACTGCCGCCGGCAGAGATGCCTCCATCGCGGCATCGACGACCAGCTCGCCGCGCGACCGCTCGCCCGGAAGAGCACCGAGGCGGGCGTTGGTGACCGCGACGGCGAACGGCGCCGCGAGGTTTACCGCCAGCCAACTGCCGCCCGCGGCCGCGTCGCGGCCGCCGAAGACCGGAGGATCGGGAACCAAAAGAGCCGGCGGCTCCCACTTCCGGTCGAGGCGCTCGTCGCGGTTGGCCCCCAGGACGAGCTCGCCGCGGCGGCGCAGGACGACGAGCAGGCACATGGTCAGGAAAAGCTGGTGAGCACCAGCTCGAAACGGCGCGGCCCGCCAGGTCCTCCGGGCTCGGCAGGCTTGAACCCGAGCCGCTCGACCAGCGTTTGCGCCTCGTGGAACTCCGACGGCGCGCGAAACGCCACCTTCAGGGCCCCGTGCTGGCGGGCAACGCGCAGCGCGTTCTCGACGAGCGAGCGGCCGAGCCCGAAGCCGCGGAACTCGCTGGCGAGATAGAGCGTGTGCAGCTCCCAGGCGCCGGCCGTCTCCTCGCGCAGGCCGCACGACCCGACGATCTCTCCCCGGCCCGCCTCCACCACCCACATGAAGTCGTGCTCCGCCTTGAGCGCCGGCGGGTCGGGCCAACGGGCGGTCAGGCGGAACTCCCGCACCACGCGGCGAGCGAGGTCGCGCACGGCCTTGACGTCCAGCCGCGTGGCGGGCCGCACCCAGTAGCTGCTCATGCCTTCGTTGCCATCTCGGCGATCAGCGCCAACAGCAGCCTTACACCGAACCCGGTGGCACCCGCCGGCAGCCCGTTGTGGCCCTTGGGCAGGTGCGCCACGCCGGCGATGTCGAGGTGCGCCCAACTCACTCCGTCGGGGACGAAGTGCTGCAGGAACGCGGCCGAGGCCGGGAGCGAGCCCTTGGCGCCAGCGTTGTTCTTGAGGTCCGCCCACTCGCTGCGCAGCAGGTCCTTGTAGGCGGGCAGCAACGGCAGCCGCCAGACGCGGTCGCCGGTCCGCCGGCCGAGCGCCTCGATCTGTCCCGCCAGCAGGTCGTCGTTGGCGAACAGCCCGGCGAGCTCGTGCCCGAGGGCGACCCGGCAGGCCCCCGTGAGGGTCGCGAGGTCGATCATCACGTCGGGGTTGAAGCGCGCCGCGTATGCCATCGTGTCGGCCAGGATCAGCCGCCCCTCGGCATCGGTGTTGTCGATCTCGACGGTGGCGCCGTTGGTCAGCGTGAGGATGTCGCCGGGCTTCAACGCGCTGCCCGACGGGAGGTTCTCGACCAGCGGCACCAGGCCGACGACCTTGAGCGGCGGCTGGTCCTGCGCCACCGCGAGCATCGCCGCGACCACGGCGGCGGCACCGCACATGTCGTGCTTCATGTCGGCCATGTCGGCCGCCGGCTTGATCGAGAGGCCGCCGGCGTCGAACGTCACGCCCTTGCCGACCAGCACGATTGCCGCGCGGGGCTTCTTGGCGCGGTACTCGAGGCGCACCAGCCGCGGCTCCTCCACCGAACCCTTGCCGACCGCAACGATCGCGCGCAGGCCTTCCTTCTCGAGCTCCTTGACACCCATCTCGGTGACGCGCACCGCCGACCCCTTGAACATCTCGGCAATCTCGGCGGCAAAGCTACTCGGCGTCAGGTCGTTGCCCGGACGGTTGCCGAGATCGCGCGCCAAGCGCACCAGCTCGTCGATCCGGCGCGCCTGCGCGAGCATGGCGTCGAGCTGCTCCTCGCTCTCGCCCTCGAGGCGGATCACCTGGACGCCGTCCACCTTGGTCGCCTCGTCCGGGCGGGAGCGGAAGCGGTCGAAGCGATAGTCGGAGAGCGCCAGCTCGGCCAGCGTCACGACGCGTGCCTCCGCGGGATCGACGTCCTGCGGCAGGAACGGCAGCGCGACGGCAATCTGGTACTCGCGGTTGCGACCGGCCTGCTCGACCACCCGGCGCAGCAGCTTGCGTAGCGCGTGCACGGTGAACGCCTGGAGCTTGCCCACGCCGAAGCAGGCGATGCGGCGGAACGTCTTGACCGGGCTCGTCGTGACCAGCACCTCACCGTCGGTGCCGCGCACGCCCAGCTCGTCCAGGACCTTGGCGATCGCCTGCCGGTCGCGCGCCGGCAGCACCAGGCGCTCGAGTGGCCGCTCCTTCTCGGCAACGGCCAGATAGAGGCAGTCGAGTTGCTCCTCAGGGGCGCTCGAATACTGAACAACGTCGGCCATGTCACCCCCCTTGTGAGAATGCGCCCGGCCCGGGCGCGGCGGGAATTCTACCACACGCTGCGCGCGGCGGCGCTCAGGTGAGACGCTGTCTCGGCATCGATGGCGACCAGGCGGATCACCTGCAGCGAGCGACCCGGCTCGGCAACGTGGGCGCGCGCCTCCTCCGCGATCACGCGGCAGCCCCGGGCCTTGGGGTACCCGAAGATCCCTGTCGAGATCGCTGGCACCGCGACAGACGCGAGGCGCAAATCCTCGGCGAGCGCCAGCGCCGAGCGAACAGCGCTCCGCAGCTTCACCTCCTCGTCGCCCTCGCCCCACACCGGGCCGACCGCGTGGATAACGTAATGGCACGACAGCCGCCCGGCCCCGGTCACCGCCGCGCCGCCGACCGGCACCGGCGCCCGGCGATACGACTCGACCTGGATCTCTTCCCCGCCCCGCCGTACGATGGCCCCGGCGATGCCGCCCCCGTGCGCCAGCGACGAGTTCGCCGCGTTGACGATCGCGTCCACCGCTTGGAGCGTCAGGTCACCCATCACCACCTCAAGCAGGGCCCCGGCGTACGTCCGGGAGAAGAGTACCTGGTCCACTGCACCTCCGCGGCAATCCAGCCCGGCGCACCGGCACGACACCCGGCCCACCGGTACAGTCAGCGACCGAGGGCCGCCCGACACCTCACCAGAGCGCCGTCCGCACGATCTCCGCCTGCTCGTCTCGGCACCTCGCCAGCAGCGCCGCCGCCCAGCGCAGGACGTCGGCCTGCTTGCTCTTGCTGGCGTCGGCGGCCAACTGCTGCAACGCGGTGGACGCCGCGTCGAGCCGCGCGGCGTAACCGTCGGCGGCCTGGAGCCGGCTGCGGCTGGTCTCGAACCCCTCGGCCACCTCCCGACAGAAGCCCAGCACCTCCGTGCGGACCGCCGGCGCCCGCGCAGCGCGGATGGCGCACAGCACCGCCAGGCCCGACGGCCGGGAGCGGTACGACTCGCGGGCGAGGTCGACGGCGCGCCGCTGGTCGTCCTCGGTCGCCGGCGGCAGGAGTCGGAAGGCGGCAGTCAGCTTGGCCGCGGCCTCAGACGGGTACCGTGCGCTGCCGTTCGCCACCCGGTCGGAGAGCTCGCGCCCGAGCGGATTGCCCGTGTCGACGAAGAGGCCGTGCTCCGGGTCGATGTAGACGAGCTTCCAGCCGGGGAGGCCGACAACCGCCCGTGCAAACGCCGTGCTCTGGTGGGAGGCCGGCACCAAGGCGATCCAGACGCCGAGCTCGCGCAGGCGATCTGCGGTCCACGCCCGCAGAGCCTGCAGCTCGGCCGCGGGGGCGGTGTCCTGGCCGCTCACCGGCGCCCGGCCGTCGCCGTTGAGCAGCCCGAGATAGCTCTGCAGCGCGCCCACGTCGTACGCGGCCTGCGCCCGTCCGTCGATGAAGATCTGGACAGGCGGACGACCGCTGCCGTCGGGCTGCTGGCACGAGGCGAGGAAGCCACCCTCGTCCCAGAAGTTCCACATCTTGCCGCTGACGCCGTTGGCGGCCAGGAAGGCGCACGGACCCCAGGGGCGCTGGTGCGAGAACGTCATGCGGTCGAAAAGGCCTGTGCGCTGCTCGTCGTGCGGCCACGGCGCGAGGTACGTCCGCTGGGCGCGGGGGAGCACCAGCGCGACCGACACCAGCGCGGCAACCCACAGCAGTGCGTCCGCCGAGCGGCTCGCCAGACGCTCCTGCGCGGCGGTCGTCACCCCGGCGCGGCGCGCGAGCGCCGTGGCGGCGCCGTCGAGCCAGGTCGCGAGGAACGGCGCCGCGGTGATGCAGGCGACCGGGACGAAGCGCCCCGAGGTCAGGGTGAGGAAGTACGAGACCAGCACCACCCGCGCTCCGGTGGCGGCGAGGCGGTCCGCCGTGACCGGCCGGGCAAAGTGGTAGCAGGCGGCGAAGACGAGGACAGTGGCGACGGCGAAGGCGACGAACGGCCACGGGCTCGCCACGGGGTTGGAGAACAGGGGCTTCCACTCGCGCACGACCCGCCACTGCGGGGCGTCCGCCGAGACGCTGATGACCAGCGGGTGGGTGAGGTTGGCGAGGCGGTACGGGCTCAGCGCGACGCTCACGAAGACGCCGGCGGCGGTGGCGGCGATCAGGGTGACGAGCCGCTGGCGTTCGCCCGCCGGCACGGCGCCGGCCTTCCGGGCCCGCAGCACATCCGGCACCAGGACGACCGCCATGACGATGAAGCCGTAAATGAAACCGCCGTGGGCGTTCGCCCACACCGCAAAGAGCGGCACCAGCGCCCACGCCCACTGGCGACTCCGCCGTCCGGCCAAAGCGAGCACGAGCACGAGCAGCGCGATCAGCAGGTTCGACACGTCCTGTGCGCGCATCGACAGATACGCCCGGCTGACCGCCAGCGCGGCCGCGGCGGCGAGCGCCGACCACGTCCACGGCGCCCCGAGCGCCCGTCCGGCGAGCGCCAGAACGACCGCGACGAGCAGGTAGTTGACCAGCTTCCAGACGACCAGTGCGTCGAGGCCGCCGAGATCCCGCAGGCGGCAGAGGAGGAGGTGGGTGAGCCAGTTCTGATTGATCCAGCCGCCCGGATGCAGCCAGTGGCTCATCCGCGGCCCTCCGGCGTTGGCGTCCGTGACGGGGCGGCGTGAGTTGAAGCTGAACGGGTCGGCGTCCCGCACTCCGTGCGTCACGACGTCGCGACCCCCCGCGAGGGAGATCCAGGTGTCGATCCCCTGGTCCATGTGGGTCACGGCGTACACGGTGGCGACGATGACCAGCAAGGACACCGCGGCGGCCCGCACGGCGACGGTCAGCGGCGACCGTGACCACCCTTCCATGGCAGGGCGGGACGGGCGTTTTGCAGCGCTGTTCTCGGGTCGTGCCGGCATGGCGCGGCGGAGTCTATCACGATGCCAGAAGCCCGCTTGCCGAGTCCCGCGCGGTCCCTCCCTGGAGCTCCGCTCAGCCGACCCAGCGGTAGCCGACCACGCCCGCAAGCGCGATCAGGTAGCCGGCGAAGAAGGCGACGAGGAAGGCTATCGGCACCCAGCGCCGGCGGCTGCGCGCCAGGAAGTAGAAGGCAGGGAACGACACCGCCATGTATCGCGAGAACGACATCAGGTCCTTGGAGATCAGCGGCACGGCCCAGAGCACCGCAGCCCAGATCGTGAGCTCGCGCGGGAATCGCGAGTCGCGCCACATGGCGACGATGATGCAGGCGAAGGCCACCATCACCAGGACGTCGATCTTCGAGCTGTGGAAGTTGTGAAGGTCGAGCGCGAAGAAACCCGAAAGCCGGTCCACCACGTTCCGCCAGAGGTTCCCCAGCGGGTCCGCGGTCACGTTGCGCCACTTGTACTGCACGGTGTGAAAGAACACAGGATCGCCGACACGGGCCAGGTTGAAGGCAGCGTAGGCGACCAGCCCGCCGGGGATCAGAGCGGTCCACGCCAGAGGCGCTGCACCCCTCTGTCGGCTGTGCGACCGCCTGCCGCTGTCCCGCAGCAGCACATAGGCGACCGGCAGGACGATAAAGACGCCGTTGGGCCGCGTCAGGCTGAGGCAGAACCCGGCGATGCCGACGAGCGCCCAGTTCCCCGACCGCATGCCGAGGAACACCAGCAACGACAGCAGCAGGAACAGCCCCTCCGGGAAGTACAGTGCGTAGAACACGGCAAACGGGAAGGAGAGCAGCAGCGCCAGCGCCAGCGGTGACCGCCGCTCCTCGCCCGGGAAGTAGCTGACGAACAGGAGTACGGCGGCGATCGCCGCGGCGGCGCTGGCCAAGGTGGTGACGAGGAACGCCGCGAGGCGCAGCGGCAGCACCACCGCCAGCGCGGCGACCAGCAGGGAGTAGAGCGGGAAGAACGCGTACTTCATGTAGCTCTCGCGCTCGGTCGAGCGGTGGTCGCCGACCGGTGCGCTATGCGCCGCGATCGCCTCCGCCTTCGACGGGTACGAGCTCGCCGCGATGCTGAGATACCACTCGGCGTCCGAGTAGTTCCACAGCCGCAAGAACTCGACCCTGCCGGGGTCGCCGAGCCGGGGATCGAGGTCCAGGTGGTGGTAGCTGGCGCTGTACGAGGACGCGTCGAAGGCGACGACACCGCCGCGGGCCATCACGTACCCGCCGGCCCAGGTGACGAGCTTTACCACCGCCACGAGTGCGAGTGCTACGGCGACGTGGCGGCCACTGGCGCCACGGAGCAGCGAGAGCCCGGCCGGCGCTCGGCGTTGGCTGGTGCTCTCCCGAGGATGCGACTCGGAGGGTGCTGTCACGGGAGCGGCCTCCTCGCCGGAACACTAGCACATGGGCGGGCGGTCACCCTGCGCCTCCGCCGTCGTCACCGCTGCCAGGTTGATGACGGCTGCGGGCGCCTGACCGCCGAGCACACGTAGGCCCAGAGCTCCTCGTCATCGACGACGCTCGGCCCGCTGTGGTAGACCTCGCGGCACAGCGTGGCGGCGCCGGCGGGAAGCGCCGTGTTGAGCAGCAGCACGACCCCCTGACCGCGATCGCGGGCGAGCGCCGCCGCGACCACGTCGCGTTGGCTCAGCCGGTCCTGGCGCAGGCGCGCATAGTTCCACAGCACGAAGGAGCCCTCGGCCTGCTTGGCGGGGTAGTAGAGACGGCCCCCTGGCAGGTACCCGGCGACACCCGACGTCGGGTAGTCGGCGCCGCCGACGATCGGCAGTTGCGCCAACCCCTGGGCCGTGATCGCCTGCGCCGTACCGCGCGCTCCCGAGAACGGAGAGCGCCAGTCCCAGGCCACGGCGATCACCGCCGCCCACAGGCCCGCCACCAGGGTTGGCGCCAAGATCAGCGAGCTCCAGCGCCGCGTCACGGCGCCGTCCGCCGCGGCGATCCACAGAGCCGCCACGAGCACTGCCCAGAATAGGCCGAACTGCCGAATCTGACCCGGCAGCTTCACGTAGAAGAAGGTGAGCATGCCGGCGAAGGCGAGCAGCCAGAGCGCAAGCGCCCTGAGCGACGGCCGCACGGCCCGGGCGACGCCGAGGACCACCCCGAGCACCACCAGCGGCAGGGTGAAGCTGAGCACGTGACCGGCCTGGAGACTGAACGGCCACGCGGGCAGGAACGCCGAGGTGCACCAGAAGTGGAGTGTGTTGGCGGGAATCGGGAGCAGCGTCTGGATGAAACCGCGGCAGACGTAGGCCAGCAGCCGCGGGTTGAAGGCGAGGTTCCAGCGGCTCGCGTACTCGTAATCAGCGGCCGGCAGGCACTGGTAGATGGCCAGCGCGAACCCCACCGCGACAGCCGCCAGGGCCTCGAAGCGCCGGCGCCGCCACGCCGGCGTCAAGACGATCGCGGCCATGAGGGCCGGCGCGATCACGATTCCGATCGGATTGGAGTTGGCAACGACAAGGGCGCCGGAAGCGGCGAGCCACGGGCCGCGGGTCGACTCGAGACCGAGGCAAACCAGCCAGACCCCGAGCACGCCCAGCAGGTAGTTGCGGCTGATGGCGCCGTACTCGTAGAGCGGCAGGTAGCTGAAGACGAGGGCGACCCTCACCCACAGGGCGAACGGCGCCCGCGTCAGCACGAGGCCTGCCGCTGCGGTCGCGAGGAGCCAGTGCAGCACCTGCATCGCCACCGGACTGGCGAACACGTGAGCGAGGGGGAAGAGCATCAGGTGCCAGAGCAACGGGTGCCCCTCGTAGCGGGTGTTGTGCCAGAGGTCGAGCAACGAGCCGCTATCGCGGGCGAGCATCCAGGCCTGGAGCTCGTCGCGCCACATCTCGTGTCGGGCCAGGAGCACGGCCAGGGCCGCCGCATAGAGCACCAAGAAGACCAGGGCGATTACGCGATCGCGTTGGGCGTCACCATTCATTCCCCGCAAGCCTCCTGCAAGCCGGGCCCCGTTGGGCGGGAGCGGGGCCCGGGACGGTCGAGTTGTGATTCTACCCGGTGCGCGCGTGGGTCGACAGGTTTCTAGTGCTTCGCCACGCCCTCCTGTCCGGCGACCGCCGGGGCGCCAGCGCAGAGCGGACACCCCTTGTCGAAGATGATCCGCCAGGCGCCGTCCGGACCGCGTCGCCACACCGAGCTGAACGTGCCGATACCCCTGCCCCCGGCGTCGACGACCGGTCCCGTGCTGAGCGCCAGGTCGCCGGAGTCCAGCACCTCGACCCGCTCGGGCGCCCAGGAGAAGGGCGCCTGGGGGCCGTCGAAGAACGGCTTCCACGCTTCGGCGACGGCGGCCTGACCGCGCCGCACCGCGTTGGCACCACCGAAGAACACCGCCTCGGCGGCGACGAACGACACGAAGGCGGCGTGGTTGCGGTCCACCATGGTCTTCGCGAACGCGACCTCGGTGTCGCGGACCTGTTGGCTGAGCTCCGCGATCGTCTGCGCTCCCGCCTGCGCGACCGACAGCACGACCATCATGGCTCCGACGACGACGAGCTTCGGCATGGGCCCCTCCCGCCTGCGCTGACCGCGCCGACGTGTCGACGACAACGCGCCTGCGGCCGGCACGCCAAGGGTAGGCGCGGGCGCCGCCTCGATCGCAGGCTCTGTGACGAGCCGCATGAGCCGCGGGACGAAACGCGCGGCCGCTGGATGAGTACCGACCGGCGCGGCTACCCTTCCCGACTCCCGGAGGTGTCGTGGCGCACCGCGCCATGCCCCGGCCTCGGCTACAATCACGCGGTGCTCGGGGTCATGCTTCCGGCGGTGATGGTGGTGTGCATGGTGCACACCCCCGATCTCGACCCCGAGGTGGGGCGGCGGGCGCTGCCTTGGCTGCCGCCCGATCTCGCCCGCCAGGTGGTCAAGCACAGGCCCGACTTCGCGCGCGGTGCCGCCGCCGCTGCGAGGTGGCCGCAGCAGTTCCACCGGCCGGGGGGGGCGAACGGCCTCGAGCCGACCATCGCCGCCCAGTGCGAGAGGATCGTCCTGGCGTTGCGCTCGCAGGCGCCCTTCTCCGAGGTCGTGGCCGGTCTCGGCACCCTCGCCCACCTGACGCTCGATCTCACGGCCCCGTTCGTCGACCGCGACGCTGACGCCTACGCACAGGCGTTCGCCGCCTACCAGCGGAGCGCGGCGCCGCGGGTGCCGATCGTCTTCTACGGACAGGACCAGATGCAACTCAGTCAGCCCAGGACCGCCCTCGAACCGTACCTGGTGAGCCGGCGTCGGGCCGCCGCTACGCTGGCGCCGCTCGTCCGCTACGATCTCGACCGGGCGGGCGGACCGAGCCACTGGCCATCGCTGGACGACCGCTCGACCAGCTTCGGCGCGGCATCGGTGGCGATCAACCACGCCTCGAGCGTGTTCGCCAACCTCGCCTCGTGGGTGTGGAAGCAGGGCGGCGGCATGGTGCCCGACATCCCGCAGGGAAAGCAGGCGATCTTCGTCTGGAAAGGAGAGCCGCGCCCCCGTGAAGCCCCTCGCCTTCATCTCCGTGTCCGATAAGCGGGGCCTCGAAGCGTTTGCCGGCGGTCTCGTCACCCTGGGCTGGGAGGTCGGCTCGACCGGCGGCACCGCACGGGCGCTGCGCGCCGCGGGCGTCCCGGTGACCGACGTCAGCGAGCTGACCGCCTGGCCCGAGGCGCTGGGCGGCCGCGTCAAGACGCTGCACCCGAGGGTGTTCGGCGGCATCCTCGCCGACCTCGATGAGCCCGAGCACCGCGCCGTGCTGGCCGAGTGGAATGCGCGGCCGATCGCGGTTGTCGCCGTCAACCTCTACCCGTTCGTGGCCACGGCCTCGCGCGAGGGCGTTACCCCCGCCGAGGTGATCGAGAGCATCGACATCGGCGGGCCGTCGCTGCTACGCGCCGCGGCCAAGAACCACAAGCATGTCGCCGTGCTGGTCGACCCCGACGACTACGGCGGCGTCCTCGCCGCTCTGACCGGCGGCGGCATCCCCGCCGGGTTGCGCCAGGAGCTGGCCCTCAAGGCGTTCCGCCACACCGCCGGATACGACGCGGCGATCGCGGCGATGCTGCCCCGCCACCTCGGTGCCGCGCCGAGCCTGAGGTTCGATGCCCTCGCACCCTGGTTCGGCGGCGAGGAGGTGCCGCTGCGCTACGGCGAGAACCCGCACCAGGAGGCGGTACTCGTTCGCCACCACGACGCGCGCGGTCTCGCCGGTTACCGGCAACTCCAGGGCAAGGAGCTCTCCTACAACAACCTCGTCGACGCGGACGGCGCCTGGCGCCTCGTCCACGACCTGCCGGGGCCGGGCGTCGCCATCGTCAAGCACGCGAGCCCATGCGGTGTCGGCCTCGGCGCCACGGTTACGGCGGCGTACGCGCGGGCCCTGGCGTGCGACCCGGTCTCGGCCTTCGGCGGCGTCGTCGCCAGCTCGCGGCCGTGCGACGCCGAGGCAGCCCGCAAGATCACCGAAATCTTCGCCGAAGTGGTCGTGCTGCCCGCGGCCGACGCCGAGGCGCGGGCGGCGTTCGCCATCAAGAAGAACCTGCGCGTTCTGCTGGCGCCGCCGCCGGTGGCCGGTGGCAAGCGAATCCGGGCGATCGACGGCGGGCTGCTCATCCAGACGGCCGACGAGGGGTGGGACGACGAGCGATGGCAGGTCGTGACGGCCCGCAAGCCGGATGAAGGCGAGCTCACCGCGCTTCACCTCGCCTGGCGGGTGGCCAAGCACGCGACGTCCAACGCCATCGTCATCGCCGACGCCGGCGGCACCGTCGGCATCGGCGCCGGCCAGCCGAGCCGCGTCGATTCCTGCCGCATCGCACTCGAGCGCGCCCGCTCGTTCGGCCTGCCGACCGCCGGCACCGCGGCCGGTAGCGACGCCTTCTTCCCGTTCCCCGACGGCGTCGAGACGCTGGCTGCCGGCGGGGTGAAGGCGATCGCCCAGCCCGGCGGGTCGATGCGCGACGGCGAAGTGATCGCCGCCGCCGACCGCCTCGGCGTCGCGATGGTGTTCACCGGCCGCCGTCACTTCAGGCACTGAGCATGCGGACGGCCGTGCTCCTCGTCCTGTTGGCGGCGACCCCGGTCGCCGAGCCCAGCCTCGAGCAGGTCGCGGCGGCGCTCCGTCGCTCGCCCTGCTGGCACGCCGAATTCACTCAGCGCTACCTCCCGGCGGGCTTCGAGACGGGTGCCAGCGAGACCGGCCGGATCACCGTGGCGTTCCCGGCCCGGTTGCGCTTCGACTACCACGGCGCAGCGCCCCGTGTCTTCGCCAGCGACGGCGCGATCGCGCGCCACGTCGACCCGCTTGCGGGCTCGTGCACGGGGATGCGGCTCGACTCGGGCGCCTGGGGGCGGCTGCCGATCGCCGCCCTCCTCGACCCCGGCGCCGCGCGCGCCACGTTCGCGGTCTCCACTTCGGGGCGAAGTCTGACGCTGACGGCCCGCGAGCCGACGCCCGAGCTGGCGTCGGTCGAGGTCGCGGTCGGCGCCCGTGGGATGCCGGTGCGCGTGACGGTCGTCGACGGCAGCGGCAACCGCAACGAATTCTCGTTCGCCGCCTGGAAGGCCGGAGCCGAGCCCCCCATCGAGCTGTTCCGTCCGGCGCTCCCCGGCGCCGCTCCCTGCCAGCCTGACGAAGAGTGACAGCGGAGCGAGTTGCCACTACCATATACGCCGCCGGGAGTGGCGGCAGGGGGAGCTGGGACTGAACGCGAACACCGACGAGACGCTGCGCGCGACCCGACTGAGCCTCGGAGAGGCGTTCAACGCCGTACGGCCGCGGCTGGAGCTCGTCGAGGAGTTCATCGACCGGCAGTTCCAGGGCGGGCCGGCCGCCGTGCAGCAGGCCGGGCGCTACGTGGTCGAGGGCGGCGGCAAGCGGCTGCGTCCCGCGCTGCTGCTCGTGGTGTCACGACTCCTCGGCTACAGCGGCGACCGTGACATCTGCTACGGGGCGGTGATCGAGATGATCCACACCGCTACGCTGGTACACGACGACATCATCGACCACGCCCGGGTACGGCGCGGGCGCGCCACCGCCAACGACCGCTGGGGCAACCAACTGACCGTCCTGCTCGGCGACTGGCTGTTCATCCGCTCGATGGAGATCGCGCTCGAGCGCGGGGACCTCGCCGTGCTGCGGCTGCTCTCGCGCGCCACGGTCGAGATGGTCGAGGGCGAGATCCTCGGCCTGCAGCTTCAGCACAGCCAGGACATCACGCAAGACCAGTACATCGACCTCATCCGCCGCAAGACGGCCGAGCTGTTCTCGGCGGCCTGCGCGATGCCATCGCTGTTCGTGCCCGAGCTCGAGCGTTACCGTCAACCGCTCGCCGAGTACGGCCGCAGCCTGGGCACCTGCTTTCAGATCGTCGACGACCTCCTCGACGTCACCGCCTCGGAGTCCCGTCTCGGCAAACCGGTGTTCTCGGACCTCCGCGAGGGGAAGCTGACGCTGCCGTTCATCCTGCTGATGCCACGCCTGGCCAGTGAGCAGCGCAAGGCGCTCGCCGACGTCGTCGCCTCGGGCGAGTTCCGTGCCACCGAGCCGGCCGAGATCCGCGCCTGGCTCGACGAGCATCAGGTGCTCCAGCGCTCGCGCGAGATTGCCGGGGAGTACGGTCGCCGCGCCGTGGATTCGCTCGCCGCGCTGCCGCCGTCGCCCGAGCGCGACGCACTGGCCCTCGCCCCCAGCTACATCATCGACCGCGAGTACTGAGGATCGCGCCCGGGCACCGGGCACCGGGCACCGGGATGGAAACGCACGTCAGGCGCAATGCCTATTCCGAACGTGATTTCCGGCATGCGGCCTCCCCGAGAGCAGCCTGCGAACTGGCCAGCTTCCGCCCATGGGAACCACACCGTTGCCAGGCTTGTCACGAGGGTGCGGCCTGGACTTTGATTCGCCAGCGCCAGCGGGAGCGGAGCGGGCGACCCTGATTTCGCTTGCCCCACCGAAAAGAAGTCGTCATGGCCCCTTGCCAACGGCTGATACGGGTGTTATGTTTGAGACGAAGATGGTCAGCGCGATACTGCGACACGTGGTCGGCGGCGAGCCCGAAGAGGAAAGCCGGGCCGCGCTTCTCAAGGCGTTTCACCGGCAGATCGAGCGGGCGCTCGCCGAGGAGCGCTGGCATTTCGCGGCGCATTTCTGCGACAAGCTGCTCGCCGAGGAGCCGCGCGACTTGTGGGCGTGGCTGCTCAAGGCCGACCTCTCGTGGTACCGGTTCCGCGACGCCAAGACCGCCGTGGACTGCTACCGGCGGGTGCTCATTCTGGGGGGATTCGAGTCGTCCAACGCGTGCGTTGCACAAGCCCGTGTATCCCTGGAACAACTCCTGGAGCGCTTGGCCTGAACTCCTCGGGGACCGGCCAGATCTCGATCGCCCGCGGCCGGTAGTGACCGAACACGTAGACAGCACCGATCGTCTTGGGCTCCGGGTCGAGCCATCGCTGCTGGCCGCGCACGCGGGCGACCGGCTGGGCCGATTCCCGCAGGCGGTCCGGATCGGGCGCCCGCTCCGAGCTCGCGGCGAGGTAGTCGAGGCCATCCTCTGCGAACTCCAGCCACAGGTATCCATAAAGCGGGCGCGGGAGCACGAACTCCCAGCCGCCGCGCGGGAGCGCTCTGGCGCCGGCAACCTCGTGTCGCTCCACCTCCTCGACGACGAGACCATCGAGCGTTTTGGGGCGCGAGCGCGAGGCCGGGTAGGCCCATGGAAAGTGCGGCGGAGCGCCCCACGTCACCGGCACCGGAGAATCGCCTGGGCCGGGCGGGCCGAGCGCGAAGCGTTCCCGCACCACGAACGCCGGGCCGCTGACCAGCAGGTTGCGACCGCTGCCCTCGACGTCGAGCGCGAGCAGCAGACCGCCGGTCGGCGTCGGCGAGCGCACCTCGACGGCGACGACGTTGTCGCCCTGGTGCAGGAGATGTCCGACATCGTAGAGGTCGAGCAGGAACCCCGGGCGGCTCCACCCGCAGGCGGCAGCGGTGCCGTTGACGTAGACGACGTACTCACGGTCGCCGCACACCTTGAGCAGCGCGGCGGGCGGCGGCGCGCTCAATCGCAGTGAGGCGACGAACAGCGCGGCCTCAGGGTGAACGCGCTCGAGCATGTCGGTCATCCAGATCCACTGCGCGTCTCCGGTCAGGTGCGAGAGCTCGCGGATCCAGAAACGATGAACGGCGAGGCCGCTGGCGAGCACGGCGCCCGCGAGGGCGAGCACGCCCAGCCATGGCGAGCGCCGGGCGCCGGATGGGCGAGCAGGAGAACCTGCAAACACGCCGCGAGTCTACCAGTCTCGTTTGACAAGCCTGCGGGGGTCCCGTAAAGTGCCTGCACAGGATGGACAGGGGGCGTCTTCTAGCGGTGATCCCGGCCCGCTACGGCTCCAGCCGTTTCCCGGGAAAACCCCTCGTTCGCCTGCACGGTACTCCGATGCTGGCGCACGTCGTCGCCCGTGCCCGCGAGGCCGGGTGCTTCGACGAGGTCGTGGTTGCTACCGACGACGTGCGGATCGCCGAGGTGGCCCGGGAGGCGGGCGCAGCCGTCGCCATGACCGGCGACTGCCGGACCGGCACCGACCGCGTTGCGGCTGCGGTGGCGCAGATGCCCGCAGAGATCGTCGTGAACCTGCAGGGCGACGAACCGGCGCTGCCCGCCGAGAACCTGAGGATCCTGTCCAGCTTCCTCCGGCACCACCCTGACGTACCCCTCGCCACGCTGTCGCTGCCGGCGTCCGCGGAGGACATGGCGAACCCGAACGTCGTCAAGGTGGTGTGCGACCTGCGCGGGCGCGCGCTGTACTTCTCGCGTGCCCCGATCCCCTACCCGCGCAATCCGGCGCCCGGCACCGCGCACCGCCACATCGGCCTCTACGGCTTCCGGCGGGAAGCGCTGCTCGCCTTTACCTCCTGGCCCGAGACCGAGATCGAGCGCGTCGAGGGCCTCGAGCAGCTCCGCGCCCTCGCCAACGGCATGCCGGTCCACGTGCTTGCGGCCGCCGCGGACTCGGTGGCGGTCGACGTCCCCGACGACGTACCGCGCGCAGAGGCGGCCCTCGCCGCGCTCGCGCGGCAGGGCTCCGGGCTCCGGTCCCCGGGCTCCGGAGGAGGCTCCCGTTGATAGTGCGCGTGCTCGCTCCTCGCTGTTTCGGTGCCCGGTGCCCGGTGCCCGGTGCCCGCTCTTCGTCCTTGAAAGGTGGTACGTGATGGCTACCAAGTACGTCTTCGTGACCGGCGGCGTGGTGTCCTCTCTCGGCAAGGGGATCGCGGCGGCGTCGATGGGGGCGCTGCTCGAGGCGCACGGCTTCAAGGTCACCCTGATGAAGTGCGACCCCTACATCAACGTCGACCCGGGGACGATGTCACCGTTCCAACACGGCGAGGTGTACGTCACCGACGACGGCGCCGAGACCGATCTCGATCTCGGCCACTACGAACGCTTCACCTCGGTGATCACGGCGAAGAAGAACAACGTCACCACCGGCCGCGTCTACCAATCGGTGATCGAGAAGGAGCGACGCGGCGACTACCTCGGGTCGACGGTGCAGGTGATCCCGCACATCACCGACGAGATCAAGAGCGCTCTCAAGGCGGTCGCCGAGGACAAGGACGTGGTGCTCGTCGAGATCGGCGGCACCGTCGGCGACATCGAGTCGCTGCCGTTCCTTGAGGCGATCCGCCAGTTCCGCCAGGACGTCGGCCGCGGCAACGCGATCAACGTGCACGTCACGCTGGTCCCCTACATCACCGCCACCGACGAGCTGAAGACCAAGCCCACTCAGCACTCGGTGAAGGAGCTGCTGTCGATCGGGATCCAGCCTGACATCCTGGTGTGCCGCACCGACCGCCACCTCCCCGAGGAGATGCGCCGCAAGATCGCGCTGTTCTGCAATGTCGAGGAGCGCGCGGTAATCCCCGCGCGGACGGTGGACACGATTTACGAGGTGCCGCAGCGCTTCGCCGCCGAGGGTATGGACAAGATTCTGCTCGAGCTTCTCAACCTGCCGGCGGGGAAGGGTGACCTTTCGAAGTGGCAGACGATCGTCGACCGGCTGCACAACCCGTCGCGCTCAGTGCGCATCGGTATCGTCGGCAAGTACGTCAACCTCCAAGACTCCTACAAATCGCTCAACGAGGCGCTGCGCCACGGCGGCATCGCCAACGACGCCAAGGTCGAGCTGGTGTTCATCGACTCCGAGAAGCTCGAGGAGGAGGCGTACGTCGAGGAGCTGTTCCAGGTCGATGCGATCCTGGTGCCGGGCGGTTTCGGCAAGCGCGGCATCGAAGGGATGATCAAGGCGATCGAGTTCGCCCGCGGTCACAAGGTCCCCTATCTCGGCATCTGCCTCGGACTGCAGACCGCAGTGATCGAGTTCGCGCGCAACGCCTGCAACCTGGAGAGCGCTAACTCGTCCGAGTTCGCCTCCGACCCGCCATACAAGGTGATCTACAAGATGCGCGAGCTGGTCGGCGTCGACGCCATGGGCGGCACCATGCGGCTCGGCAAGTACGCCTGCCAGCTCAAACCCGGGTCGCACGCGTGGCAGGCCTATAAGGCCGACACCGTCTGGGAGCGTCACCGCCATCGCTACGAGGTCAACCCGGACTACGTGCCGATCCTCGAGCAGCACGGCATGTTCGTCACCGGGCGGTCGCCCGACCGTACCTTCGTCGAGATGATCGAAATTCCCGACCACCCGTGGTTCGTGGCGTGCCAGTTCCACCCCGAGCTGAAGTCGAAGCCGTTCGCGCCGCACCCGCTGTTCGTCTCCTTCGTCACCGCGGCGCTGGCGCACCAGAGCCTCAGGGAGAAGACCGAGAGCGAGCGCGTAGCAGCCGAAGAGCTCGCCGGACAGCCGGTCGAGGGCAATCGTGAGCACTGAGTGGCCGGGCACCGGGCTCCGGGCTCCGGGCTCCGGCCTCCGCCCACCCACAGGCGCAGCGCGGCGCGGCTGGCGCTCTGCGACGGGTAAGATGCAGCGATGACGAAAGCTCAGCACACACGGTCGGCAGAGGTCGTGGAGCTGGCGCCGGGGATCGAGATCGGGCCCGGTCGACCGCTCGTGTTCATCGCCGGGCCGTGCGTCATCGAGTCGCGCCAGCAGGCGTTGCGGATGGCCGCACTCCTCAAGGCGATTGCCGGCGAGCACCGCCTGCCCCTGATCTTCAAGGCGTCGTACGACAAGGCCAACCGCTCCTCGCTCGACTCGTTCCGCGGCCCGGGGCTTGCGGAGGGACTCGACATCCTCGCGGAGGTCCGAGCGGTCACCGGTCTCCCCCTCCTCACCGACGTCCACGAGCCGGCGCAAGCGGCGGCGGCCGGCAGGGTCGTGGACGTGCTGCAGGTGCCCGCGTTCCTCTGCCGCCAGACCGACCTGCTGCTCGCATGCGGCGCGACCGGCAGAGCCGTAAACGTCAAGAAGGGGCAGTTCATGGCGCCGCACGATATGGGCAACGTCGCCGACAAGGTGCGCTCGACCGGGAACGGACGGGTCACGCTCACCGAGCGCGGCTCGTCGTTCGGGTACAACAACCTGGTTGTCGACCTGCGCTCGCTGGCGATCATGCGGCGGTTCGCTCCCGTCGTCTTCGACGTGACGCACTCGCTGCAACTTCCGGGCGGGCTCGGGAACGCCACCGGCGGCGCCAAGGAGTTCTTCCTGGAGCTGGCGCGCGGCGCCGTGGCGGCGGGCGTGGACGGGGTGTTCGTCGAGGTCCACGAAGACCCGGCGCGGGCGCGGTCCGACTCCACTACTCAGCTCGCGCCGGAGGAGTTCCGGACGCTGGTCAAGCAGGTGCTGGCGGTGCGTGCCGCCGTCGACGGGACAGTGAAGAATGAAGAATGAGAAAGAAAGACCGAGAGCGCTCTCGACTGACGATCTGCTCGACGGTTTCGGCGGGAACCGGAAGCGCTACGACAAGGCCCCGGCGATCGACGGCGTGGAGGTGGTCTCTCTGCATCGTCACGTCGACGATCGCGGCCTCTTCCTCGAGCTTTACCGCCACCGCGCGACGCATATGGGGACTGAACTGCTCGCCGAGTTCTGCGCCGGAGTCGACCTCGCGCAGCTCAACTACTCGCTGGTGACCACAGAGGACCACGTCAAGGGGCTGCACTACCACCTCAAGCAGGCCGACGTCTGGTTTTGCCCGCCGCCGTACAAGCTCAAGGTGGTCCTGCTCGACCTCCGTAAGGAATCGCCGACCGCCGGGGCCGCCCAGGTGGTGGTGCTCGGCGACGGCCGCGACGCACTCGTCAAGATTCCCGCCGGCGTCGCCCACGGCTACCGCCCGCTCACCGTGCCGTGCGGCCTGTTCTACCTCGTCACCCGCTGCTTCGACCTCGCCGACCCCGACGAGTACCGCGTGCCGTGGGACCACCCGGCGATCCGCGACCTCTGGGACGTTAGAAACGAGTGACCCCTCCGACCACGCGAGGCGCAGCCCGTCAGAAGTTGCGAAACCGCATCGCGTCGCTCGAGCCGCCCAGCCCTTCGCCGCGGCCCGCCTCCATTCCCCGGGGGTTCGCCCATCCCCTCGTGCCATTGAGGGGCACCAGCGTCGCCGCGTCCTTCACCCACGGCCCCCGGAAGTCGTAACCGTCGACCTCCAGACCTGCCTTGCCGTTGGCGAAAATCTCGTGGTAGGCCGGCATGCCTCCGGACTGCGAGCGGACCGAGCCGTCGACGAAGTAGTCCTTCATGAAGAACACGTTGCCGATCCCGTTCGCGACCAGACCGACAGGACGCCAGCAGGGGTCGTAGTAGCCGGACGGGAGGTTCGTGGCGCGGAACCACGACTCCACGCCGAACACCGTCTGCGAGACGTACGCGACCAGGCTGACCGCAGCCAGCGCCTGGAGCGGTGAGATCGACGGCCGGAAGCAGTCGTTGGCGGGGACGATCCGGTCGCCTTCGAGGTAGCTTCCGAGCCGCAGCGGCGTGCGGCCGCCGCCCATGCCGAACCCGCCCATCCCGCGCGCCATCGTGGCGCGGGGGTTGAACATCAGGTAGCCGAGCGCTCTGACGAGGTTGGTGATCAGTGTCCGCGACAGCGGGTCGTTCTCCCCCCGCAAAGCGACCACCGCGGCCGTGAAGTAGGTGGCCAGGACGATGTTCGCGGCATCCGTCCAGGCGAGGACTTCCGGGCTCCCGTACAGCGCCTTGAGCGTATCGCCGCCCGAGGTGCGCCTGGAGAACTGGTCGAACACGTTGTAGGCGTACGTCACCGGCGTCCCGGCGCCCGGCACGAGGCCGACGAGCCGGTTGCTCGCATCGTAGGTGTAGCTGTGCACGGTCGCCGGTGCAAACGACATGCTGGTGCGGTTGCCGTTGGCGTCGTAGGCGTAGGTGTAGGTCGTGGCAGTGCCGCCGATGGCGGTCGTGCGGGTGGTCGGTCGGTTGGCGTCGTCGAAGGCGATCGTCTGCGCGATGCTGGCGCCGCCGAAGCTCCCCGAGTACGACGTCCAGTTGCCGTTGGCGTCGTAGCCCCGCTGCAGCGAATACGCGCCGCTGACGTTTCCGGACTCTTGCACCGCCCGGCCGAGCGCGTCCCAGGCGTACGAAATGGTCTCGCCGGTGTTGCGGACGGTCTGCACCACCTGGCCGTTCTTGTCGCGGGTGTACGCGAAGCTCGCGACCACCCCGGAGCCGAACGCCGGGGCGGCGTGGATCGTCTCGGTCGCGAGCTCGCCGTTGGCGTCGTAGGTATCGGCGACCGTCATGCCGTTGGAGCGCAGCTCGCTCGTGCGATTGCCCTCGTTGTCGTAGCCGAAGGTGGAGGTGCCCCCGAACGCGGTCAGGCTCACCATCCGGCCGGCCGCGTCGTAGGCATACGTCGCCGCGGCCCCTCCCACCAGCGACTTCTGCGCCAAGCGACCGACGCCGTCGTACCCGTACTGGACCGTCTTCCCCATCAGGTTGTCGCGAACGCTATGCTCGCGGCCGAGCTCGTCGTAGGTGTAGGTGAAGTCCGAGAACGGGGTCGGCGGCGCGACCAGCCCGTCCTTCGCGGTCAGCAGCTCGCCGTTGCCGTCATACGTGAACACGGCGCGCCGGCCGTCGGCGAAGTCGCGCTGGATCAGCCTGCCGGCGAAGTCGTACGCCAGCGTCGTGACTTGCCCTTTGGCGTCGGTCACAGTCTTGAGGTTGCCGTCGCTGTCGTAGCTGTACTGCCAGGTCCCCCCCACCGGGTCGCTCCGGCTGGCGAGCTGTCCGCGGAAGTCGAACGTCTGCGCCCACGTCTTGCCGCGACGGTCGACGTAGCTCGTCAGGTTCCCGGCGTCGTCGTAGCTCCGGGAGTCGGCGTGCCCGAGCGCATCGGTGATGGCAACGAGCCGGTCGAGCGCGTCGTAAGCGTAGTGGGTGGTGTTTCCCTCGCGGTCCGTGTACTCAACGAGGTTGCCGTTCGCGTCCGCTGTCGACGAGTCCGCGTTGCCGCGGGCGTCGGTGACGTGGCGCGTCCGGGTGGCGGCGTCGAAGCTGTACTCGGTCACGTTGCCGTTCGCGTCGGTGACCCGCGAGAGACGGCCGGAGCCGGAGTACTCGAACGCGGTGGTGTGGCCGAGCGGGCCGGCGATGCTCGTGACGTTGCCGAAGCCGTCGTAGCCGACGGTGGTGATCTGGCCGTTGCGGTCGGTGGAGGCGACCTGCTGCCCGGAGGAGTCCACGGTATAGCTGGTGAAGGTCCCGAGAGGCGCCGGGTCAGACAGCTTCACCAGGTTCCCGCGCGCGTCGTACTCCAGCGAGGAGGTGTTGCCCTTCGCGTCCGTGATGGCGGTTGGGCGGTTGAACGCCGGCTCGTAGGCGATCGTCGTGGTCGCCGAGGTGCTGCCGTCGAACGGCGTCGTCACGCTCGTGAGGTTGCCGCGGGCGTCGTAGGTGAACGTCCTGGTGTGGCCATTGCGGTCGGTGAATCCGGTGAGGTCGTGCTGCGGGCTCCAGGCGAGCGAGGCGGTCTTGAGGATCGGGTCCCCGAGCGTCACCAGGTTGCCCGCGCCGTCGTAGACGTAGGTCCAGAAGTTGCCGTTGGGGTCCTGGAGCGTGGTCGTGCGGGAGCCCGCGTCGAAGGCGAACGTCACCGCGCTGCCGCCCTTGGCGAGCGTCTGCGGCAGCCTGGTCCCGGGCGAGCCGCCGGGCGTGACGTAGCCGATCGTCACCGCGTTGCCGCGCCGATCCGTGAACGTGGTCAGGAGATTGTCGGTGTTGTAGGCCATTGCCTCCGCACCGCTCGCGCCGGCCGCGAGCCCTACCAGGCGGCTGGCGGAGTCGTAGGTGAGCGTCGTGATGACCCCGCTCCCGCCCGAGACGGTCATGACCCTCCCCTGCGCGTCGTAGGCGAACGACCAGCTCCGCCCGCTCGCGTCCGTGATGGTCGAGAGACGGCTTCCTGGGCCGTACGCCAGCGAGACGGCGTTGCCGTTCGGGTCGGTGATCGACGTGAGCTTCCGGTGGCCGGCGTCGGCGAAGCGCAGCTCGATCCCCAGCGTCGTGCGCAGCCGGAGGTCGCCGGGAGACGGCTCGGTGAGCGCGAGGTGGACGCCGGCGGGTGCGCTGTATCCGCCGCCGTTCTTGGTGAAGACGTCGACCCTGCCGTCACCCCACACCACGCTGACGTCGCCGGCCGCGTTGCGGACGTAGCGGATGCCGTAAGAGAAGCTCCAGCCCATCCCGAACGGCGAGCTGATCAGTCGCCGGTCCGAGTTGTAGACGACGGTCAGCTCCACCGGCAGCCCCTTGCCCTCGACGTCGAGAAGCTCGCGGCGCAGCACCAGGTTCCCGTTCAAGCTGTTCACCTGCGGGCCGCCGAGCGCCGGCA
The DNA here is from genome assembly GCA_963725705.1 of uncultured Acidobacteriota bacterium. Taxonomy (GTDB): domain Bacteria; phylum Acidobacteriota; class Thermoanaerobaculia; order Thermoanaerobaculales; family Thermoanaerobaculaceae; genus CAVRZJ01. The sequence goes on from CAVRZJ010000014.1 coordinate 146,634, forward strand.
AGACCAGCGTCCGGCGCTCGGGGTACGTGAGACCCCGGTAGCCGAGGTTGGTGATCGCCGCCCCGGGTCGCGCGGCCAGGGCCACCGCTACCGCCAGGACGCTTGTCCAGAGCACGACGCCGGCGTCACGCTGACGTGTCCTCATGTCGTTCCGCCTCCCCTCGCGCTGCCCGGCGGCCTGGTGCGACGCCTTCGGGCCTGCCGCCGCGCCCCCTGCACCCGGGCGCTGCCGGATGCCTGCCCTCTTCCCGTCGCCGGAATGCAGCCTGCCATGGCAGCTAACCGGCTCACGGCGCCAGCGGCACGAGCGAGAGCGCGTTGATCACCGCGTTGCCGTCGCTGCCGCCGAGGTCCTTGAAGCGCACGTTCAGGGTCGAGTCGCTCACGGTGACGCTGAAGGTGCGAACCTGGTACTGACCGGCATTGCTCGTCACTGCATCGGCTTGAGCGCCTTCGAGCAGCACCCCCATCAGGTCGTGCTTGGCGATGGCGTCGCCCATCACGACCGAGACCGCGTAGGCGCCGTTGGGCACGTCGACCGCGAACGTTGCATCCCCGCTGAAGCAGAAGTCGCGCCTGATGGCCTCGCCGGTCGCCCGATCGCGGCTGCCGACCGTTCCCGCCGACCAGCCGTACCCGAGCCCGGCGCCGTAGGCGGTCGCACCGGTCACCTGCGTGTAGCCGGCGGCCACCGCGGACGTCGCGGTGCCGAAGTCGAACGGCCCGAGGCGCGAGACGTCGAGCGCGTTGATCACGACGTTGGGATCGCTGCCGCCGAGGTCGTCGAGCAGCAGCGTCAGTTGCCCGTCGAGAACGCGGACACGGTAGCTCCTGGTGAGGAACTGGCCGGCGTTCGTGGTCACCGTGTCGACCTGTGAGCCCTCGATGAACACGCCCATCTCGTCGTGCCTGGCGGCAGCGTCTCCCATCGTGACGCCGACCGAGTAGAGGCCCGGCGCGAGGTCCATCGCGAAGGTCGCCAGGGCGGTGAAGTTGAAATCGCGCGTCAGCGCGTTCGCGCCGCTGCGATCGCGGCTCCCGACGGTGCCGGACAGCCACCCGTGGCCCCGGCTCGAGCTGTACGTCGAGGTCTCGGAGACCCGGGTGTACCCCGCCTGCACCGGAGATGCCGCGGCGCCGAAGTCCAGCCGCCTTGGCGACGCCCCGACGACGACGAGGGCGTCGATCACGACGTTCGGGTCGCTGCCGCCGAGGTCGTCGAGCAGCACGGTGAGCCTGCCGTCGGCGACCGTGACCCGGAACGCCGGCGTGGCGTACTCGTTCGCCGCGAGCGAGACGCTGGCGAACAACGTGCCCTCGAGGTAGACGCCCATCTGGTCGTGCGCCGCCGAGGCGTCGCCCATGACGAACGCGACGTCGTAGGACCCGTTCGCGACCGCGACCTCGAAGGTGCCGAGGGGGGTGAAGTCGAAGTCGCGCCGCAGGTCCCCGCCGGTGCCTCTGTCGCGACTCTGGATCACTCCGGACGTCCAACCGTAGCCGCGCGCAGCCGTGAACGTCGTGGTGTGTGCCACCCGGAGATAACCTGTCGCCACCGGTGAGGTCGTGGTGCCGAAATCGAAGCGGCGGGCGTTGCCGGAAAGCACGGTGATCGTCGCGGTGACCGAGTCCGCGTGTCCACACCCGTTGGTCACGCGCACCCAGAACTGCGACGTAGCGGTGAGGGCCGGGGTCGTGAAGGAGGCCGCCGTCGCCCCGGCCAGCGACTGCGCGGTGTTGCCGCTGGCCCCCTGGTACCACTGGTAGGTCAGCGGCGGCGAACCGGCGCCCAGCACCGACAGGGCCGCGGTCTCGCCCGAGCCGATGCTCTTGCCCGTCGGCTGCTTTCCGATGGTGGGCTGGGTGCACAGGTCGAAGTCCCTCGTCGTGGTCGAGCCCATCGTGACGCTGACCTGGACCGGGCCGGCGGTGCCGGAGCCGCTCGAAGCACTCACGTCGTAGAGCCCGCCGGCCTCGACGTTGAGGGTGTAGTCCCCGCTCGCATCGGTCGTGGTGAAGTGACCGGCGGACGTCTCGACCCGCGCTCCCGCCACGGGGGCGCCCCCAGCCGTCACCTTCCCGGCGATCGTCCCGGGCACGAACTGCTGCCCGTACGAGCCGAGGTTGCTACCTTGGCCCAGAACCAGCGCTGGCGCTGTGAACGCGATCACGCCGGCGACGCAAGCAACGGTTCCAACTCGCACCGTCACCCCCGAAAGAGTCCTCTATGCCAAGAGCTGTTGTTCCTGGGGAACCTCAGGTTCTGGTGGGAAATTCCCGCACGGGGTGAGTCGCGACGCCATCGCGCCCTCTCACCCGTCCCGCGGGACCTCGCGAACGCCGGTCGGGGCTCCCGCCCGGTCGACTCAGGTCGTCTGCGGCCGCCAGTCGTCGAGGCGGGTGGCGCCGCCCCAGTGGCCGTCGCCCTCCTTCGCTGCGACCGCGAGGTCCCAGTCGGGCTCGCCGGGGACGAAGCGCGGTATCCGGAAGAACAGCAGCGAGCCGCCGGCAACCGGCGTCGCCTCGAGCAGCGGGCGATACTGCTTGCCGGGGAGACGCACCTCCTCGACCGCGCCGCCGGTGAACTGCAACTGCCTCTCGCCGCGGCAGAAGAACAGGGTGTTCTGCGGCCCCACCCGCGGCGCCCACTCGGAGCCCAGGGTGTTGATTCGCGGGTCGACCGGCCCCGGCTTCTGCCCCTGGAGAGCCAGCCAGAGGTCGCTGCCCGAGGAGTCGTAGACCGTCCACACCAACGCGCCAGCCTGCGAGCCGAACCGCTGCGCGTCGCCGGCGTTGCCCTGGCCCTCGAGGCTTACCGCGCCGAGCGGCGCCCAGGCTTCTCCGGCGCTGGCCCGGCTGCTCGCGAACAGGCCTCTCGACCCGTCGGCGCGCACCTCCTCGACCAGGCAGGCGGTCTCGGCCTCGCTGACCCAGGTGAGGCGCGCGCTGGCGTCTGGAGGCACCCCTGGGAGGTCGACGGCGATCGGGGCGGCCCAACGCCCCGCGGACCACTCGACCCGGTACGGACGATACCCGCCTCGCTCGGCCCACGCCGCGAGCGCCCCGTCGCTCCCCTGCATCCCCGGCCGCCGGGCACCCCGCGGAACGTCGTTCTTGCTCAGCGGAGGCAGGAGACCGGCGGCGAAATAGACGATCCGGCCGCCCGCGAGCGGCAGCGGCGTGCGCTCGCTGCCGGCAGAGTTGATGCGCGCTGGCTCGGTGGGCTGCGAGACCTCGCCAGGGATGGCCGCCAGCGATCGCGGGATCACCCTGAGCTGGTACGCGGCGAACCGATACAGCTCGGAAGCCTCGGCCAGGAGCAGCTTCGTGCCGACCATCGCGCAACTGCCGGGGCGCGGTACGACGGTGACCTCCTGCCCGATCCGGAAGGCGTCGACGTCGACCGGCTGCATGTCGGCGACGCACAGGGTGTCGGCGCCGACCCGCGCGCGGACCAGCAGATCCTTCTCCAACGCCGGGATTGGCCGGCTCTCGCGTCGCATCACGGCGAGCAGGCTCTCCGGCAAGCCAGCCCGGATGTCGACCTCCGAGACGCCGGGCTCGGACGCCACCGCGCGGATCTCGGCCACGCGGCCGAAGATCACCGTGTCGGGCTGTGGGACGGGAGTGCTGGTGTCGGCGAAGTGGCACGCCGCGAGGATCGGGAGGCCGAGCAGACTCAGGCGCATTCGAACCATGATGGAGTCTCCTCTCACAGCAGTATCCCGGCGATACACGCGTTGGCGAGGTTGGTCAGCGTTCCGGCGATCAACGCCCGCACGCCGAGGCGCGCGAGGTCGGGCTGGCGCTTGGGCGCCATGCCGCCGATGCCGCCGATCTGGATGGCGATCGAGCTGATGTTGGCGAAGCCGCACAGGGCGTACGTGGCGAGCACCACCGCGCGGTCCGAGAGCACCGGCAGCGAGCCCGCTGCCGCGCCGCCCGTGGCGATCGTCGCGGCGTTGTCGAGCAGCACCTTCATGTCGGCGTAGGCGATGAACTCGTTGAGCGCGATCTTCTTGCCGAGCAGCACGCCGACCCCGCCGCAGTCCGCCCAGGGGACCCCGACCAACCACGCCACCGGCGAGAAGGCGCGCGCGAAGATCCACTCGAGGGAGAGCTGCGGCATGCCGAACAGCCCGCCGGCCCACCCCAGCACGCCGTTCAGCATGGCCAGCAGGGCGAGGAACGCGATCAGCATCGCGCCGACGTTGAGCGCCAGCTTCATGCCGTCGATCGCGCCGGCGCCGGCCGCGTCGACCGGGTTGACCCACGGCCGCTCGATCTCGGCGCGCGCCGTGCCGCTCGTCTCCGGCTCGCCCTCCTCCGGGAACATCAGCTTGCTCATCACCAGCGCCATCGGCGCCGCCATCACCGAGGCCGCGATGAGATGGAGCGCCGGCACGCCGAACGAGATGTACACCGCCATCACACCGGCGGCGATCGTGCCCATGCCGCCGACCATCACCGAGTGCAGCTCCGACTGGGTGAGGCGCGGCACGTACGGCTTGATGAACAGCGGCGCCTCGGTCTGGCCGACGAAGATGTTGGCGGCGCCGCACAGCGACTCGGCGCCCGAGGTGCGCATCGACTTCATCATCACCCAGGCGATCCCCTGCACCACCCGCTGCAGCACACCGAAGTAGTACAGCAGCGTCATCACCGACGAGACGAAGATGATGGTCGGCAGCACTTTGAAGGCGAAGAGGTGGTCGGCGAACGTCCGGCCGAACACCATGCTCGAGCCGGCGTCGGTAAAGTCGAGGAACTTCCGCACCAGTGTGCCGACGAAGCTGAACACCGTGAAGCCGATCGGGGTCTTGATGATGAACACCGCCACCGCCACCTGGAGTGCGATCCCCCAGGCGACCGTGCGCCAGCGGACGGCCCGGCGGTTGACCGAGAAGACGTAGGCAACTGCGAGGAAGACGATGAATCCGAGCGCCGAGATCAGTCGTTCCATGTCACCCCCGGGAGAATGCGGACGACAGCGGCTATCATAGCGGACGATGATGCGGATGAGCCGCCAGGAGTTCGAGAAGGTCGTGGCGAAGGCGCTCGACGGCGTGCCCGAGGCGATCGCGGTACACCTCGACAACATCGCCGTCGTCGTCGAGGACGAGCCCACCGACGAGGAGCTGCTCGACGCCGGCCTCGACCCCGAGACCGAAACGTTGTTCGGGCTCTACCAGGGCGTCGCGCTCACCGAGCGGAGCGTCTACGACTCGGTCCTCCCCGACCGCATCGTCATCTACCGGCGCCCGCTCCTCGAGGAGTGCGAGGACCGCGCCGAGCTGATCCGCGAGATCAAGGACACGGTGGTCCACGAGATCGGCCACTTCTTCGGCCTCGGCGAGGAAGATCTGCCATAGAACAGGCAGTAGGCGGTAGGCAGTAGGCGGTAGGCAGTAAGAGGGACGCGCGCGTCGAACGCGCCGTCCGCCTCCTGACTGCTCCCTACTGCCTGCCGCCTACGGCCTACTGCCTCGACATGTCCGGATGTCCCAGGTCCGTCGCAGGCGACTGCCTTCGCGGCGTGCGTGAACGACAGCCCCAGGATCGAGAGGGCAAGCACCAGGTAGGCGGTCGAGAACTGGTACGGGATCGCCCGCTGCAGCGCGGTGGCCAGGCCCCACGGCAGGTACATCACGCCGTCTGGCGACGACGAGTGGATCACCCCGAAGAAGCTGAAGACGGCGAGGATGCCCAGGTAGAGCGAGGCGAGCCTGAGGCGGCGGTCGATCAGCTCGGCGAGGAATCCACCCCACAGCATTGCCGTGAGGATAAAGCCGTTTCCGAGCGCGACCGTCACCAGCACCTGCGGCAGTTCCTTGCCCGGGGCCGCGAGGAGCTGGACGAAGCGTTCGGGCGGCACGATGCTGGGGTCGCCGAGCTTGATCGCCAGCAGGCGTGCAACCGTCGGGAAGAACGAGAACGCCACGGCCGGAGCGTGGTGCGCCGGACACGCGAGGAACGCCTGCGACATGATGTCGAGCGCCACGAAGATCAGGATCGGCGCGAGAACCGCCCGCGGGATCAGCTCGACGATGTAACCGACATAACCGAGCACCCCTCCGAAGCCGACGAACAGGCCGGTGAGCAGCGTGTACCCGGCGCGCGAGCCCATCCCCTTGTACGCCGGCTGGCCGATGTACGGGGTCGACTGGGCGACACCGCCGCACACCCCCGCGATCAGCGTCGCTATCGCCTCGGTGAGCAGGATGTCACGGGTCTTGAAGTCGTCGCCGGCGACGCGAGCGCTCTCCGTGACGTTGATGCCGCCGACCACGGTGAGCAGCGCGAACGGTATCGACAGCGGCAGGTACTGCAACGCGGGAACGAAGCCGTGGAGAAACGCGAGCGTCGGGATCGGGAGCCCGAGGTGCAGGTCGGCGGCCGGCGGCGGCGCGTACGTGCCGCCGACCCAGCCGTGCGGACCGAGGAGGTAGTACAGCGCCGTGCCGATTCCTACCGCCGCGAGCACGCCAGGGAAGTTGCGCGGCAGCCGCACGCGCGCCACCAGGTTGTAGAGGATCAGCCCCAGAGCGATCATCCCGACCAGCGGCATACCGAAGATGTCGACTAGCGGAATGAAGCCGATCAGCACCAAACCGATCCCGGCCAGCGACCCGAGCAGTCCCGCCTGCGGCACCACCCGCTGCACCCAGCCGCCGCAGAACGACAGCACGACCTTGACGACGCCGATCATCACCATCGTCGCCATGCCGATGTACCACGTCATCATCGCCGCTTCGCGCTCCGGCATGCCGGTCGCCTTCAGCGAGATGAACGCCGGGCCGAGAACGACCAGCGCTATGCCGATCGTCGATGGCGTGTCGAGGCCGAGCGGCATCGCGGTGACGCGCGTGTTGCCAGTCTTCCTGGCGAGCTGGAACGCCATCCAGGTGTAGACCATGTCTCCGAACAGCACGCCGAATGCGGTGCCCGGAAACATCCGGGTGTAGACGATGTCGGCCGGGAACTGAAAGGCGAAGACGAGGATGCCGGCGAGAAACGACAGCACCGTCAAGTTGTCGAACATCAGGCCGAAGAAACCGTTGATGTCGCCGACGGCGAACCACTCGTAGCGCTGCCGCCTCTCGTTCATCGGGCCCCTCCCAGCGTTGCCGCTCCAGCCGCAGCCGATCGTCACTGCCGCGGCAGCGAGTGGATTCTAGCGGACGAAATCGAAACGCGGCACCCGCGGTACCAGACCGGCCGCGTGTGCGCGCCCGAGGAATAGCTCGACGCCCCGCCGACCGCGCTCACCGTAGTCGAGCGTCGCCTCGTTGACGTACATGCCAACGAAGCGGTCGCCGCGGTTCCGGTCGAGACCGCGCCCGAACGCGAGTGCGTGCGTGAGCGCCTCGTCCCGGTGCTCGAGAGCGTAGCGGATCGACGCCTCGAGCACGCCGGCGACCTGCCGCATCAGGTCGTCGCCGAGATCGCGGCGGATCGCGTTGCCGCCGAGCGGCAGCGGCGTCCCGGTCTCCTCCGTCCACCACTCGCCGAGATCGGCGACCCGGTGGAACCCCTCGTCGCGGAAGGTGAGCTGGCCCTCGTGAATGATCACTCCGGCGGCCGCGCGACCGCTCCTCACCTCGTCGCCGACCGCGTCGAATGGCACGTCGACGCAGGTCGCGGCCGGCTGCCAGAGCTGCAGCGCCAGCCGCGCGGAGGTCAGGCGCCCGGGCGTCGCCACCGTGCAACCCGCCAGGTCGTCGCGGTCGAGCGTGCTCCTGGCGATCACGACCGGGCCGTAGCCGTCGCCGAGCGAGGCGCCGGTGTTGAGGAGGGCGTAGCGGTCGTCGACGTAAGCGAAGGCGTGCAGCGACACGGCCGTCACCTCGTAGGTGCCGCGCTTGGCCTCCTGGTTGAGCGTTTCGATGTCGGAGAGCACCTCGCAGAACTCGAGGCCGTGCGTCGGCACCTTGCCGCGGACCACGGCGTAGTGCATGAAGGCGTCGTCGGCGTCCGGCGAGTGGGCGATGTGGATGAGCTCGGGCATGTTCGGCTACCCTTCTCCGGTCGACCCGCAGGCGTGCAATCGGGCGACGGGCGCGGCGGTCAGGAGCGCCCGCAGCGCCTGCTCGCCGCAGGACGCTGCGACGACTCCAGCCGGCAGGTAGGCGACCAGCCAGGCGCGGGTCGTGTCGGCGAGCACCTTCACCCGCTCTCCGCCGGTGATCGGGGCGTCGCACGGACCCTCGGCGTCGGCGAGCAACGGCTTGCCGTCGAGGTTGAACGGGCCGCGCAGCGAGGCGTACGACTCCCCCGGCCGCCCGGCGCGCAACGCGAACGGCGGCTTCAGGTTCGGCACGTTCATGACGCACGCGGGAACCGCGAGCTCGAGCGACAGACAGTTGTTGAGGTCGACGAGGGCGTGGATCTCCGGCAGCGTCTCACCCTTGAGGACACGCCGCAGCAACGCCTCGGACGAAGGCCGGTAGCGCGTCGGGTCGCAGCCGGCCGCCCGGAACAGCCGCCGCAGCCCCGCCACCGTCGGGTGCTCGGCCAACCGGTCGAGGGTGTGCGAGGCGCGGGCGCGCGCCGCTACCTCCTCGCGCAGGACCGAGAGGGTGGACGGATCGCCCGGGCCCACCTCCAGGTCCGCCCACAGCAGCGTCCACCCCGGCAGCTCGTGACGAACCTCAGGCGGAAACTGCGACACCGCGCTGCTCTCCCCCGCTACGCCACGTCGGCGAGCACCGCCTTGAGCAGCCGGTAGAAGTTCGCGACCGTCGGGATCTTGACGCGCTCGTCCGGCGAGTGCGGAGACTCGATCTGCGGTCCCATCGACACCATGTCCATCCCCGGGAACCGCTCGCCGATCAGCCCGCACTCGAGGCCGGCGTGAATCGCCCTGACCGCCGGCTTGGCGCCGAACTCGCGCTCGTAGACGGCCAGCGCGGTGTTGAAGATCGGCGACTTGGGGTTGGGCGCCCACCCCGGGTAGCCGTCGTGGCTCTCGACCTTCCCGCCCGCCCGCCGGAACACCGCGGCCACCTGCTCGGACACGGCCTTGAGCGACGGCGCCACCGACGACCGGGAGGAGATGGTCAGCCGCACCTCGCTGCCATCGGTGATGACGACGGCGAGGTTGTTCGACGTCTCGACCAGCCCCGGCACCGCGCGGCTCATGGCGAGGACGCCGTGCGGGCAGCCGAGGAGAGCGTCGAGGATGCGGTCGCGGTCGGAGCGCGACCAGACGCGGCGCAGCTCGTCGCTGTCGTCGCTCGCCTTGACCTCGATCTTCTGGTTGGGGTCGATCTCGCCGAACTCGGCGTGGAGGAGCGCCGCAGTGTGCTTGACGGCCTCGCGGAACGCCTTCTCCTGCGCTTTGGGCAGCCGCACCACGGTGTCGGCCTCGCGCGGGATCGCGTTGTGCTTGCTGCCGCCGGCGAGCGAGACCAGCCCGAACTCCACCCCGGCCGCGCGCGCCGCGTTCAGGCAGCGCGCCGTGAACTTGAGCGCGTTCCCGCGGTTCTCGTGGATGTCGACGCCGGAGTGACCGCCGCGCAGCCCGCGGACAGACAGGTGGAACGGCGCCGTGGCGATCGATGCCGCCTCCCTCTCGATCGCGAACGTGCAGGTGGTGTCCGCGCCGCCGGCGCAGCCGATGTAGAGCGCGCCGTCCTCCTCGGTGTCGAGGTTGATCATCGTCCGTCCCGTCAGGAGCGTCGGGTCGATCTGCATCGCGCCCGTCAGGCCGGTCTCCTCGTCGACCGTGAAAAGCAACTCGAGTGGGCCGTGGACCGCGGCGGGATCCTCGGCCACGGCCATCGCGGCAGCGACACCGATCCCGTTGTCGGCCCCGAGCGTCGTGCCGGTCGCATAGACGTAGTCGCCGACGATCCGCACCTTGATCGCATCTTTCATGAAGTCGAACTCGACGTCCTGGTTCTTCTCGGCAACCATGTCGAGGTGGCCCTGGAGAACGATCACCTGGGCGCCCTCGTGGCCCTTGCTGGCGGGCACCTTCACGACCACGTTACCGGCGGCGTCCCGGGCGACCGCGAGGCCGCATCGCTTCGCCCAGCTCACGACGTGCTCGGCAATGCGCTCCTCGTGCTTCGAGGGCCGCGGGATGCCGCGGATGTCGTCGAAGTGCTTCCACAGTCCTCGGGGCTCCAGGTTGGTCAATGGGCTCGACACTGCTCACCTCCAGGAAACGCGGGACGCCAGCCCGGGGGCCGGCCGCCGCTATTCTACTCTGGGCTACCGCCGGCGAGGCTGCTGCGGCGGGAACCACGACGAAACTGGCATTGCGTCCAACAGCCGATGGTAGGTGTCGTTGTTCAGCGGGTTGTCGAAGTTCTGGCGGTCCACGGGAAAAGCCGTGCCGGAGATATCCATCAGGCGGTCCGCCGCCAGCGGCAGGAACGCCCCGTAGCGGAGGGTAAGCAGCGCGAACCAGGTCCGGGCGCTTGGGCGCCGATCCCGGCCAACCGCCCGATTCCTCTCGAGACTGAGCTGGAGCTCCCTCTCACCGTCGACCGACCGGCACATGCCGGCGACCCACTGGTCGGCGGCAGTGATGGCGCCATTGACCAGCCAGTCGCCCGACGGCTGATGAGGATCGCTCGAGCGGTTGACCAGGCGTTGCAGGCTGATCGCCTCGATGGTTCCCATGACGAACGCCCGCTCCGAACGGGTCTCGAGCACCGGCCAGAGTGAGAGCACGTCCGGCAGGTCCACCGGCTGGGCGATTTCGCGGATGGCCTGCAGGATCTCCATGCCGTCTCTCGGGAACACGAACAGCTCCGGGCGGCGCGCTCCTTTCCCGGCGTAGAACGAATCGACCCAGACGCGCACCAGCGGCCGTGTCCGGGTCATGGACTCGAGGTTACGTACCATGGTGCGAAGACGCTGCCATAGCTCGGAATCGTCCGTGATCCGCGAAGGCAGCGGCGAAGGCATGCCAACGAGCCGGAAGAACCCGACGGCCGCCGCCTGCCTCGTTCGCAGGTTGGGAGACTGGAGCGCATCGGCGTACGCCCCGAGCAGGACGGGGTCGTGGTACACCCCGCCGCCCAGCAGGACCGCTACCTTCTCAGCCTCGTTGAGCTGGCCGGCCGACCAGCGCGCCGCGAGCTGCTGCGGCCCGGGCCCGCCGCCCCGCAGCGCCTGCCCGGAGTCGCGGAGCACCGCTGCCAGCATGTTGGACTCGCGCCGCGACCCCGCCCCGAGGAAAGCCGTCGAGTCGGGAAAACGCTGCACGTTCTCGGTGATCGGAATCCTTCCGGCACCGGCCACGACGGCGAGCAGGATCGCTGTTCCGATCATCATCACCGCGGCCTAGCGCATCGCCTCGACCGTCACCTGATCGGAGTGCTTTCGCTGGCCATGACCCATCGTGCGGGCCGCTGCGATCGCCGCGAGCTGGATGACTCGGAGGAGATCCGGCTCGAGGTTCACGTCCATGAGAAGGCTCCCTTCGCTTCCTGGCCTGCGCTGCGCGGCATTCTACGCCACGCCGACCCACGGGACCGGGCCTGCAGCCCGCGGCCTGAACCGTGTCTCTGGAAGTGCCCTATTGGAGGTGCAGGAGGTCGTGCAGCTCGATGACGCCCTTGGTCTTGCGGGCGATGTCGCGGGCGAGCGTGCGGCGGGTCGCGTCGGGCACCTTCCCCGAGAGCGAAACGACACCGTCGGTCGCCTCGACCTCGATGCCGAACGCCACTTTGCCCAGCTCGTCGATCAGGCGGGCCTTCACGCGCGCTTCCAGGAGCGCGTCCTTGACCTCGCTCTCGGCCTTGCGGACCGCTCGCGACACCGACGACTCGGCCGGTGCCTGCTCGACCTCGAGCTCGAGCCGATTCTTGACCACCCGCACGCCCTGGACCGCCGCGGCCACCTGCTCGGCCAGCTCCTGGCTGGAGCGCTGCGCCACCTTGCCTGTGAGCACGACCTCGTCGCCCTTGACGTCGATGTGGATCCCGAGCCCGTCCTTCTTGAGGTGCTCGAGCAGGGCGATCCGCACTCGCGCCATGGTCAACGCCTCGGCCACGTCATGGCTGACGTCCGCCACGGCGCGGTCGATCGCGTGGCCGGCCTTTGCCGCAGGGCCTGGCGTCGGCGCCGGACTCTGCGCCGACAGCGGTGCGGCGACCACCGCCGCCGCGACGCCCAGCCCGACGGCGCGGGCGACAGCCAGAACCATGGTTCGGCCGGCCATCAGCTCTTCTCCGGGTGCACCGGCCGGCTGATCACCGCGTACCCGGCCTGATTGGTGAGCTGATCGCGCAGCCCGACCGAAATCCTGTAGGTGCCGGGCTCGAGCAGCAGCGAGGCGCCGATCATGTAGTTCTTGGCCTTGGCAGCCTCGTAATCGGCCGCCGGGACCTTGATCGTCTGGTCCGAGCGCTGGAGGTCGGACTGCTTCCCTTCACGGTCGCGCGCGGCGTAGTAGACGCTCACATAGCCGGAGAGGTTGTCGCCGTCGGGCACGAAGGCGATCTTGCCGATCGGCACCCGCACCTCGACCGGCAGCAGCCAGCGCCCGCCCGATGCCGGGGAAGGCTCGCCGGTGGAAAGCGTGATCTCCATCGGGTTGTCGTCGATGTCGAACGCCAGAGCGCTCATCACTCGGTCGCCAATACGGGTCGGCAGAGTCTTCTCGATGAACGTCTTGCGGTAGCTGAGCCGGTAGCCGCGGTCGCCCTTGATCTTCACCCGCACGCGGTGCATGCGATCCTGGCCGGTCGGGGTCAGACGGTAGCCGAGCGAGTAGTAGGTCGACAGTTCCTTGCCGATGCTCTTGAGGCCGTCGGTGACATCATTCGTGTTGATGAGCGCCCGCCCGCCGGTCTGCTCGGCCATGTAGATGAGCGGGTCCTGATAGTTCTGAACGCCGATCGAGGCCGCCATGGTCGAGCGCGCCGTGCGGTTCTCCGCCTCGGTGCCCAGCTCCGAGTCGAGCCCGCGGCAGTCGATCGCGTAGATCTTCACGCCCGCTGCGGCGGCCGACGTGACCAGCCCACGGAACAGGTCGGTTGACTGCATGTCCTGGGACTGAGACAGCATGCCGGGATCGTTGAATTGCGATTGCAGCTCGTAGTACAGCTCGAGGCCCGGATTCATCGGCAGTCCGTCGGACACGTAGACCAGGACCTTACGCCCCGGCAGGCCGCTCATCATGGTGACGGCCTCCTTGAGAGCGCCGACGGTGAATTTCAGGTTCGTCTGTTGCTCCTGCGCGAAGCTGCGGATCATCCCGAGCAGGCGGTTGGTGTCAACGTTGCCGCTGTTGCTCCCGTTGGCCTCGTCGTTGATCCGGCCCTCGATCTCCTTGCGGTCGGAGTTGGTGCTGACGCGGCCGCCGGCGTACGTCTTGACCTTGCGCAACGCGTCGATAATCTCCTCGGGGTCCGACGTGAACGGCTGCAGCACCTTGAGGCTGCGCTGGTAGGACATCAGCATCGCCTGGTCGGGCGCCTTGACCCGCTCGAGCACGAATTCGTTGACACGGCTGAGAACGCGGTTGCGGTTGAGCGGCGCAACGTTCTCGTTGTCGATGTAAAGCGCCATGAACAGCGGCTCACGCCGCGTTTCTCTGTCCGGTGCGGCCGTGGGCACTGCGGCCGGAGGCGGCGCCGCCGCCGCGGTCGCGGCCGGCGCGGGCGTAGCCTCGTCGGCAAAGACTGCGAAATTGGTGATGTCCTGGGGCCTGCTGTCCTGGTAGATCTCGAAGTCGTCCTTGGTCAGGCCGAGGATCGGGCCGTTCCGGTCGGACACCGAGACGTCGACATTGACGACCGTGATCTCGGACACGTCGACGAAGTGCAGCCCGCCCACCTGGCTGCTCGCCGGCTTCTCGGCGGGTGGCTTGTCCTGCGCGCGCAACGACACCGCCGCCACCACAGCGAGGACGGCGACACCGCAAAGCGCGCGCTGCGCCAGGTTTGTCGAGAGCTTCTGGTGCCGGGTCGTCATCCGATGCGCCTCCAAACAAAAGATCTTAGCAAAGCATTGGCGCCGCGCACCCCCGCGCGGACCCCGCCGCGATGGCAGGCTACAGCTTGATGTCCGCGAACACCGTCGACGTCGAGTGCGAGAGCACGTCGTTGACCGCGATCCGTACCGACGTGGTTCCTCCCTCCAGCTCGAGGACGAAGCGATAGGCGTAGTAACCGCGCTGCCGCGCCTCGGTGAGCTTCTCGGCGAGGATCTGGATCGGCACCTTCTGATGGGAGAGCTCGGATTGGTTGCCGTCGTTGTCAACGCCGACCAGGACCAACTGGACCTGGCCCCACGCCTGGTCGCCACGCGGCAGCATCGTCAACTGCGCGAACGGGATTCGCAGCTCGGCGTTGATCCGGAAGGTCCGCATCTTGGCGGCGCCGAACTTGAATCGGCCCTGCGGCTTGTCGAGAACCAGCATGATCCCGAGCGGGTTGGCGGTCTCGCCCGTGAGCAGCGCCGCGCGCGATTGCTCGGCGTCGCGATCCTCGAACGGCCGGTCCATGTAGCTCGTGCGGAACGCCAGCACGTACTCGGGGTGTCCGACGACGCTGACCTTGATCTTGTACTCCTTGCCGTCGCCCGCGTGATCGGGCTGATAGCCGAGCGAGTAGAAGCTCGCCGTCAACCGCTCAACGTCGGCCATCGCCGCGCCCACGTCTCGGGTGAAGATGGCTTGCCCGCCGGTGATCTCCGCCATCCGGATCAGGTTGTCCTTGCGGTCGGCCTCTCGCCAGAAGCGGACGTCCGCGACGTCATTCGCCTGTGGCGCCAGACGGTAGCCGACGTCGTTGGTCGAGGTGGCGTCCGAGTACTGGCTGGCCGTAGGATCGAGCGTGTACAGCGTGTACTCGAGCTCGCTGGCGAGATAGGCGGCTCGCCCGAACAACCCGATATTGCGGTACTCCGGCGGCGAGTCGAGAAAGAAGTCGTAGTCCCGATAGATCGGGATGTTCTCTGCGCGCGGGAACCCCGGCGAGATCATGATCACCACTTTACGGGCGGGCGTGTCCGAGAAGCGCTGCACGGTGGCCGCGAACGCGCTTTCCACCCGGCCCGTCATCCGGCGCAGCTCCTGCCAGTACTCCTCGTTCTCGTTCTTGCGGTAGTTGTAGCTCGTCCACGTCTCCCGCAAGTGCGCCGGCGCCTCGAACGACGCAAGTCGCGACTGCCGCACCAGTCCGGTCGCCGACTGACGCTCGATCGCCTTGAACGCCTCGATCACCTTGTCGCGGCTCGCCGTCGGCGGGCACTGGACTCGCAGCACGCCGTCGAAGCTGGCCACCGCCACGGTGACCCCGGGCGGAAGCCCGGGCTCGACGAACTCCCGCAGCTTCTCGAGCGCCTTCCTCTTGTCGGGCTCGAGCATCAGGTAGAGGTCGAAGAACATCACGATCTGGCGCGGCGCCGGCTGCCCGACGAGCGCCGGGTCCTGCGACTGCGACACCTTGCCGCCGTCGACGACCGAGAAGTTGGTGATCGCCTCCGCCTTGTCGTTCTCGAGGACGCGGAAGTCCTCCTTCTTCAGGCCGACCACCGGCACGCCCTTGTCGTCCCTGACCTGGACGTCCACCGTGATGTTGTTGACCCGCACCTCGCTGACGAAGCTCGGCACATCGGGCTGCGGCGCCTGCGCTGCAGCGATACCGGCCGCGAGTACCGAGGCTGTGACCGCAGTCATGAACCGCATGGGCATTGCTACGTCCTCCCGCTGACTCCTCAAGCAAGACCAGTGCCACGCCGCCTGTCCCCCCGCCGAGGAGCCGCAATATGATGATAGCTCGCACCCTCTCCGGACGTTCGGGCGGGTGGCTGTGAGCCCGACTGCGGTGCCTGCCGGGCCGCGGAGCGATCCCGCCTGAGGACAGTGCGTCCGGTTGCCGAGACACGATCGCAGCCCGGCGGCGATGTGTCACGACCCGGGCTAGAATCCCATAGCCGCTGCACGCGGCCCGGAGTGTGGCATGAGCTTTCCGTTCCGTTACTCGCGCGCCGCCGAGGTCATGCGCCCCTCACCGATACGCGAGCTGTTCAAGCTGACCCAGCGCCGCGGGATGATCTCGTTCGCGGGAGGCCTTCCCGATCCCATCATCTTCCCGGTCGAGGAGTTCGCGGCGTGTGCGGAGGCCCTCTCCGAGCACGGCCGGATCGCTCTGCAGTACGGCGCCAGCGAGGGTTACCGGCCGCTGGTCGCCCAGATCGCGGCGCGCATGGGGCCTCTGCTCGGCCGCGCTGTGCCGCCCGAGGAGGTGATCGTCGCCACCGGCTCGCAGCAGGCGATGGACATGCTCTCGCGCGTGCTCATCGACCCTGGCGACGTTGTCGTCGTCGAGGCGCCGACCTACCCGGGGGCGCTCCACACTTTCCGCGGCGCCGGCGCTCGCTTTCTCCCGGTGCCGTGCGACGGCGACGGGATGCGCGTCGAGCTGCTGCCCGACCTGCTCGAGCGCTGCCGGCGCGAAACCGGCCGAGCGCCGAAGTTGATCTACAGCATCGTCAACTTCTCGAACCCGTCGGGCGCGTGCCTTGCCGCCGGTCGCCGCGCCGCCCTGGCGGAGATAGCCCGCCGGCACGGCATACCCGTCCTCGAGGACGACCCTTACGGCGAGCTGCGCTACAGCGGGGAGACGATCCCCTCGCTCTTCTCCACGGCCGCAGGCGAGGGCGTGATCTACGCGTCGTCGTTCTCGAAGGTCCTCGCCCCCGGCGTCCGCGTCGCCTGGGCGATCGGCGACCGTGACCTCATTCGCCGCATGGTGATCGCCAAGCAGGGGATGGACCTGTGCACGCCGATGGTGACGCAGGTGATGGTCGCGGAGTACATCGAGCGCGGGTTCCTCGAGTCCCACCTGGTGAAGATTCGCGGCCATTACGCAGTCAAGGCGAAGGCGATGGCCGCCGAGATGCGCGCCGCGCTCGGCGAGCTGCCGGTGTCGTGGCGCGACCCGGAGGGCGGGTTCTTCCTCTGGCTCGACCTAGGCGACGTGGACAGCCAGGACCTATTCGCGCGGGCGATCGAGGAGGGCGTCGCCTTCCTGCCGGGCCGGGCGTTCTACCCGGACGCCGACGAGACGCAGGGAGACGCCGTCGACGGCGCCCGCTTCGCGCGGCTGTGCTTCACGTTCGCACAGCCGGACGAGATCGCCGAGGGGTGCCGCCGCCTCGCCCGCTGCCTGTCGTGAAGAACGCGGCAACCGGGGACCGCGAGCGAGAGGCGGGGCCTCGTCAGTGCGTGGACGTGACGTCGATCCTGGCGCGCACCGAGGCCCGGAGCTGCTCGGTGTCCCTGCTGTCGAGCGTGGCCGCCACCGCGTAGGCGCCATCCGGCAGCGCCTCGCCCTTGTCGGTCGCCAGCTTGAAGCTGAACGGGATCAGGAGCGGCCCGTGGGTGAAGTCCCAGGTGACCAGCGTCCGACAGGTGCAGCAGCCGCCGTCGTCGCCACTGGCATTGAGCACCGTCTCGCCGGCCTCGTTGAGCACGGCGAGTGACACGCTCTTGCAGCCAGTGAAGGTGAGAGCGACCGTCGCGTCGGAGCGGTTGGTCACGGCAAATGTGCCGGCCACCGTCGGCAGCGAGCCCGCTCCGACGGGCGGCATCAGGCTGTTGACGTAGGCGGCGCGGCCGAGAAAAAGCGCCGTGGAGTAGCCGCCGCGCGGCAGCACCACCTCGCCGAGGTCGGCGTGCAACAGCTCCGAGGTCACGGTCCCGGCGATCGAGGCCTCCTGGCGGCGGACCAGGCCGACGCCCGGGGCAAACCACTCCGCGGTGATCCCGGCGTCCATGCACGCCGAGGTCCAGTCCACCCGGACGACGTTGGCGAACTCCCCGGCCGGCACCTGCACGCTCTCGCCGCGGGCGGCGAGCGTGAGCTTGGCGCCGCTGATGCAGTCGGGCAAAGGGTTGGCGAGCGGCGACGGGGGCAACTGGATGCTCCAGGTCGTCCCCACCGGGGCGCCGAGCAGGTACCAGAGGAAGTCCCGGTACCCACTGCTCTGCTCGGTCACCGTTCCGAACGGGTCGGAGCGCACGGCGTGGACGGGGCCCGGAAAGTAGCCGTCGAGCACGAAGTACGGCAGTGCCCGGGCGGGCGCCTGTCTCTCGGTGACCTCGGCCGTCCACTCGGTGACACTGCCGAGCGCCGACCGCTGGTACGTCCAGACGTTGCCGACGCGCAGGGGAAAGAGCCCTCCGGCGCCGATCACCGCACGCACACGTCCCTGGGCACCCGCTCGAGTGGGAACGAGCACGACGGCGACGGCGAGCGCGGCAGCGCAGACGGTCAGGGAACGGAGCTGCATCGACGACCTCCAGCCGCGGCCACAGGATCGCAATCGGCCCGGCATCTTCAAGATCCTACACTATCTCTGTGCCAACGTCGCGACTATGACGGTGGTCACACACTCACTACGCACGTCTACCGGACGTTCTCGAGTCGCGGCCCATCCATACCTTATACGGTGCTCTGGGGGTCGACGTCGATGACACGATGAACGCCGCGTGGTACCTCCGCGGCGCGCACGGCGAGCAACGCCGCCCGCAACGGCGGCCGCGTCGGCGCGAGGAGCATGAGCTGGATGCGCCAGTGCCCGCGCAGACGGGCGAGCGGCGCCGGGGCGGGACCGATCACACGCAGCTCGTCCCGCAGCGGCTCGACCGCCGCGGCGGCCCGCCGCGCCGCCTCGATGGCCGCCGACTCGCGAGCCGACTCGAAGCGGACCAGTGCCATTTTCGTAACCGGCGGGTAGCGGAATGCCTGCCGGTAGGCCAGCTCTGCCTCGGCGAAACCCTTGACGTCGTGGGTCAGCGCCGCGCGGATCGCGTGGTGGTCGGGGTTGTGCGTCTGGATGACGACGGTGCCGGGCCGCTCGCCGCGGCCGGCCCGCCCGGCCACCTGCGTGAGCATCGCGAAGGTACGCTCGGCGCCGCGGAAATCGGGGTAGCCAAGCAGGTTGTCGGCATTGATCACGGCGGTCAGGGTGACCGCCGGGAAGTGGTGCCCCTTCGAGACCATCTGCGTGCCGACGAGCACGTTGCTGGCGCCCGCGGCGAATCGCTCGAGGGTCGCCACGAGTTGCGCCGGGGAGCGCGCGGTGTCGCGGTCGAGGATGTCGATGCGCGCCTCCGGGAGCAGACGGCGCACCATCTCGGCGATCTTCTCGGTGCCGGCGCCGACGTGCTCGAGTACCGCACCGCCGCAGCGCGGGCAAGCTCGCGGAATCTCGTAACGCGCCCCACAGTAGTGGCAGAGCAGGCACCCCTGGCGGCGGTGCACGGTCACTGCGATGGAGCACTCGCTGCAGGTCGCCTGATGGCCGCACTCGCGGCACAGGAGCATCGGGGCCCACCCCCGTCGATTGACCAGCAGGATGGCCTGCTCGCCCGCCTCCAGCGTCGTCGACAGCAAGTCCTTGAGCCTTCGCGAGAAGAACCGCTGGCCGTGCTCGCCAGGCTCCGGATCCTCGCCGCGCAGGTCGACCACCTCCACGCCGGGCAGTTGCCCGCCGGCAACCCGTTCGGGCAGCTCGAGCACCTCTACGCGCCCCTGGCGGACCAGCCAGAGCGCCTCGAGCGAGGGGGTCGCCGACGCCAGCAGCACCGGGACTCGCAGCTTCTGGCCGAGCACCAGCGCCAGGTCCCGCGCGTGATAGCGCGGCTCCTCGTCCTGCTTGTACGACGCGTCCTGCTCCTCGTCGACGACGACCAGGCCGAGACGCGGAAGCGGCGCCCACAGCGCCGAACGGGGCCCCGCGACGACGTCGACCTGGCCGCGCCGGGCCCGCTCCCAGGCGGCGAAGCGCTCGCCCTCTGCGAGCGCGGAGTGGAGCACCGCGACACGGCCGGGGAAACGCGCGGAAAGCTGACCGGCGAGTGCCGGGGTCAGCCCGATCTCGGGGACCATCACCAGCGTCTGCAGCCCGCGCGCGGCCGTCTCGGCGGCCAGACGCAGGTACACCTCGGTCTTGCCAGAACCGGTGACGCCGAGCAAGAGCCAGGCGCGAAACTCGCCGCCCGAGATCGCCGCCGTCACCACCTCCAACGCGCGCTGCTGCTGAGGGGTGAGCACGGCGGGCGGCGGCGGCGGCGCCAGCTCCCACCGCCGGGGCGCAGCCTGGCGCTGCTGGGCAAAGCGGCGCAGCACGCCCTTGCCGACGAGACCGGAGATCACACCAGACGAGCACCCGCACCCGGTGCGCAGCTCCCCCTCGAGCGCCGGGCGGCCGAGCTCCTCGAGCCAGGCGACCACCCGCTGCTGCGCCGGCGCACGCCCGACCCGCGCCGCGCGCTCGCCAGGCGTCAGGTCGGCGAGGACGACGGCGCTCACCGTGGAGCCCCCCGCTGACGCCGGCTGCCGGTCCTCCACGCGGGCCGCGTGCCGCTCCGCGAGACGCGCCAGCACGGCCGCGAGCTTCTCCCTGCCCCAACCCTCCGAGCGCAACCGCGCCATCGTGATCCGCCGCGCCGCCAGCAGTCGCTCGAGCAGGCGGCGGTCGTCCCCCTCGGCGGTGAGCATCGCCTCGGCGGCGCGCGGTCCCAGCAGCACCATCGGCGGCGGCAAGCGCAGCATCTGTACCGGTACGGCGGCGCGGACCAACGTGCCCACCGGGCAGGCGTAGTAGTCGGCCGCGAAGCGGATGAGCTCGAAGACGTGCGGCGGCAGGATCGGGCGTTCGTCGAGCAGCTCGGCGATCGGCAGCACGCGATCCAACGGGCAGCCCGGCTCGTCGGTGATCTCGAGCACGATGCCGACGCGCCGCGCGCCGCGCACGCTGACGCGCACCCGCACGCCGGGTCGGACCAGGTCGTCGAGGAGCACGGGCACGGAGTAGGTCAGCGCGTCGGGAACTGCGGTGGGAAGCGCGACTCTGGCGAACACCGCCGCGATGATACACTCGACCGGTGCCCTCCCCAGCCGACCTTTCCAACTGGCGCGCGATGTTCGCCAGGCTGCGCCGCGGACCGAGCCCGCGCGGCGAACGGTTCGAGCTGTGCCGGGAAGTCCTCGCCGCGGCGCCCGAGAGCGACGAGGGGCGCGAGGCGGCGCGTCAGCTCCTCGAGGGCGCGATGGCTGATGCCAGGACCAACATAGCCGACGCGCAGGAGGTCATGCGCGTGCTCAAGGCCGTCACCCGTCGCGAGCTTGACCTCGCCGAGCTCTACCGCGCCGGCTGATGCCCCTTCTCCTCGCCCTCCATCGTCCCACGGTCGCGTGGCTCGCCGACACCCTGCTGCCGGCTGCCTAGGCCGCCGGCCGCGGTTCCGCGTCGCCGGAGGCCGATTGCCGCTCACCCGTGCCGGAACCGGTTTCGAATGGTTTCGTGCAAAGTCGTGACGACTTGAATTTCCTGCAACACTATCGTAAGTTAATGGTTGTGAGTCACCCTCATTCACGCGCCCAGGAGATCGTCGACACCATCGTCGATCTCGTCGAGAGCCGCGGCGTCGGGAAGGTCACCACGGCCGCACTGGCACGCCGGCTCGAGTTCACGGAGGCCGCCCTCTACCGTTACTTCTCCGGCAAGGGGGCGATCCTCGCCGCCGCCCTCCAGCAGGTGGCCGAGGCCCTGTTCGCGTCGATGCCGGCCGAGTTGCCGCCGGGCGACCCGTCCGAGCACGCCGCCATCGAGCAGCACCTCGGCGCCCATGTCCGGCACTTCACCGCGAACCACGGCGTGCTTCTCGAGCTGGTGCTGGCCGCCACCACGAACCGCGAGAGCGAGCTGCAAGAGGCGGGAAGCGCCTTTCTCGAGGAGTACGCGCAGCGGATGACGTGGTACTTCGAGAGCCTTGCCGATGCCGGGATGATCGGGCGGCAATCCCGCCCACGGGAGCTGGCGTCGATGTGGATCTGTCAGCTCCTCGGCGGCTTCGTCCGCAGCCGCCTCACCCGCACGAGCTGGGAGCCCGAGCGGCAGGACGGCTATCGCGCGTTCCTCTCACGGCTCGGCGCGTCGTCGCCGGCGACCGCCCAGACGTCAGCCTGAGGCCGTCGCGGGCGGCGCACCGTCTCACGCCTCGGGCGCCGATCGCTCGACCCAGATCGCCAACAGATGCAGCGTCGTTTCCACCGCCTTGGCCATCCAGTCGAGCGAGACCCACTCCTGGACCGAGTGGAAGCTCTGGCCGCCCGCCCAGATGTTGGGCGTCAGGATCCCCTGGAACGACAGCCGCGCTCCGTCGGTCCCGCCGCGAATCGCCTTCCGCTTCAGCTCGAGGCCGCCACGGCGCACCGCCTCGCAGGCGTACTCGAGGACCTTTGGCTCCTCCGCGATCTTCATGCCCATGTTGCGGTACGACTCCTTGACGTCGATGGTGACGCGCGCCCCCGGGAACGCCTTCTGCACGGAATCGACGACCAACCGCAGCGTTTCCTCACGGTCGTTGAGCTCCTCGACCGTGAACGCCCTCACCAGCAGCTTGAGCTCGACGCGCCCGACATCGCCGCTTACCGCATAGGCGTGCAGGTAAGGCGCCCTGCCCTCGGTCGTCTCGGGCAGGCGATCCACGGGGAGTCGCTCGACGATCGCCGCCGCCACCCGCAGGGCGTTGGTCATCTTCCCCTTTGCGTAGCCCGGATGGACGTCGTGGCCCTGGATCGTCACGACCGCCGAGTCGGCGCAGAACGTCTCGTCCTCGATCTCCCCGAGGTCCGAGCCGTCGAGCGTGTAGGCAAAGTGCGCGCCGAACGCGGCGAAATCGAAGTGCTCGGTGCCGCGACCGATCTCCTCGTCCGGCGTGAAGGCGATGCGCACGGGCCCGTGGACGAAATCCGGGTGCTGCCGCAACCATGCGACGACCGTCATGATCTCGGCCACCCCGGCCTTGTCGTCAGCGCCCAGGAGCGTGGTTCCGTCGCTGGTGACCAGCGTGTGGCCGACGCACAGCGCGAGGTTGGGGTTCTCGGCGTAGCGCAGCGTCATCGTCGGGTCGCCCGGCAGGTGGAGGTCGCCGCCCGGGTACGAGGCGATCACCTGCGGCTTGACGCCGCCTCCCGGAGTTGCGAAGTAGGTGTCGACGTGGGCGATCAGTCCGATCGCCGGCACCGTGGCGGAGGCGGGGTGCCCCGCCGGGAGGCTGGCCGGCAGCGTCGCGTAGACGTAGCCGAAGTCGTCCATGTGGGCGTCGCCGACGCCGAGCTCGCGCAGCTCCTCGGCGAGCAGGCGGGCGAGGTCCTTCTGCTTTTCGGTCGACGGGCTCGACGACGAGTTCTCGTCCGACTGCGTGTCGACCTGCACGTAGCGCAGAAACCGATGGAGCAGCTCCTGACGATCACCGGCATCCAGCACGATTGCGCTCACGGGTCGCCTCCTGAGGTGGCCGTGGCCACGGGTCGGCAGTCTAGCCGCTTCGCCTGCCGATGCGAAGCGGCGCCGGCGGCACGGCCGCCCAGCGCACCCGTCGCCCGGGGTCCTCCGATATTGATCTGCCTGTACTTCGCTTGACGACTCCGGCCCTTTGAGGCACCATTCGCATGTGAATTTGGGCACTAGGGGGGAGTCATGGCCCAGTACGTACCGATCCTCGTCGCGTTTGCCTTCGCAGCGGCGATAGCCGTTTTTTTCGTCGGCGTCACCGCGCTGTTCCGGCGCGGCCGCCTCGTCGAGTCGCGCAAGCGGGAGACGTACGAGAGTGGCATGCCCCTCCTCGACACCTCGCGCAAGCGCGTCTCCGTGCGCTTCTTCGTGGTGGCGATGATCTTCATCGTGTTCGACGTCGAGGTCGCCTTCCTGTTCCCGTGGGCCGTCGCGGCGCGCGGGCTGCTCGCGGAGGGCAACACGACGGTGCTGCTCGACGGGCTGGTCTTCCTGGTCCTGCTCGGCGTCGGTTACGCCTACCTGTGGCGCGAGGGCGCCTTCGACTGGTCGCGGCGGGAGAGCACTTGATGCCTACCAAGCCCGTGGCGGCGACCTCCCCGGCGTCGTTGCAGAGCGTCGTGTTCGACCCCGCCCTCGAGGCCCGGATCGCCGAGGTCCTCACCCACTACCCGACGAAACGGGCGGCGCTGCTGCCGGTGCTGTGGTTGTGCCAGGAGCGCCACGGGTGGATTGCCCCCGGCGTCATCGCGGCGGTGGCGGAGCGGCTCGGAGAAAACCCCGCGTTCGTGGAGGGCGTGGTCACGTTCTACACCATGTACTACACGCAGCCGCCGGCCAAGTACGTGCTGCAGGTGTGCGAGACGCTCTCGTGCGCCATCTGCGGCGGCAAGGAGCTGCTCCACCACGTCGAGAGCCGGCTGGGGATCCGACCCGGAGAAAAGACCGCCGACGGGGTGTTCCAGCTCATCGGCGTGCAGTGCCTGGGCGCTTGCGGCAGCGCACCGGTCGTCCAGATCAACGATGACTACTACGAGAACCTCACCACCGGCAAGCTCGAGGCGCTCCTCGACGAGCTGCAGGGAGGGGCGTGAGCATGGAACCGGTGCTGCTTCGCGCCCGCGGCAAGGCCAACTCCCGCGCTCTCGGCACCTACCTGGCCGCCGGCGGCTACGACGGCCTGAAGAAGGCGCTGACGATGACCCCGGACGCGGTGACCCAGGAGGTCATCGCGTCCGAGCTGCGCGGCCGCGGCGGCGCCGGATTCCCGACCGGCCGCAAGTGGACGTTCGTGCCCAAGGACCACCCGGGGCCGCGCTACCTCATCTGCAACGCCGATGAGTCTGAGCCCGGCACGTTCAAGGACCGCGAGCTGATCGAGTACGACCCGCATATGCTCATCGAGGGGATCGCGATCGCGTCGTTCGCGATCAAGGCCAACACGGCGTACATCTACATCCGCGGCGAGTTCGTGCGCTGGGCGCAGATCCTCGAGACCGCGATCGCCGAGGCGCGCGAGCGCGGCCTGATCGGCAATAAGGCGATGGGCAGCGGCTACGACATCGACATCTGGGTGCACCGCGGGGCCGGCGCCTACATCTGCGGCGAGGAGACGGCGCTGATCGAGTCGCTCGAGGGCAAGCGCGGCTTCCCCCGCCTCAAGCCGCCGTTCCCCGCGGTCGTCGGCGTCTTCGGGAAGCCGACGGTGGTCAACAACGTAGAGACGCTGGCGTGCGTGCCGCACATCATCACGCGCGGCGCCGCGTGGTTCGCGTCGATCGGCCGGCCGCGCAACACCGGACCGAAAATGTACTGCGTATCCGGCCATGTGGCCAGGCCGGGAGTGTACGAGTTGCCGCTCGGCGTCACCTTCCGCGAGATCATCGAGAAGCACTGCGGCGGCATGCGCAAGGGCAGCACGCTCAAGGCGCTCTTCCCCGGCGGCTCGTCGGCGCCGATCCTCACCGCAGCCGAGGTCGACGTGCGCGCCGATTTCGACGCCTGCGCCGAGGCCGGCACGATGCTCGGGTCGGGGGGCGTGATCGTCCTCGATCAGTCGGTGGACATCGTCGAGGCTGCCGCCAACCTCGCGCACTTCTACGCCCACGAGTCGTGCGGGCAGTGCACGCCGTGCCGCGAGGGCTCGGACTGGGCGATGGATATCCTCGATCGCATGGCCGCCGGCCACGGCCGCACGGGCGACCCGGACACCCTGCTGCGGATCTGCCGATTCGCCTCGCAGGGGATGACCATCTGCCCACTGGGCGACGCCTTCGCCCTGCCGATCTCGAGCATGGTGAAGAAGTTTCGCGATGAGTTCGACCGCCGCATCGCCTCCGCTTCCCCGCTCCCGCAAAGGAAGCTACCTGTGTTGCCCTGGGCCGGTCCGAGACCCGGCTTCGGGGAGTAGGAGGAAGAAGCGCTCATGCCGAAGCTCACGATCGATGGCCGCCCCGTCGAGGTCCCGGCCGGGACAAACCTCATCGAGGCGGCCCGTCAGGCTGGTGTCGACGTCCCCTATTTCTGCTACCACCCGTTCCTGTCGATCGTCGGCCAGTGCCGGATCTGCATGGTCGAGGTCGAGGGTCAGCCGCGCCTGGCGATCGCCTGCGCGACGCCGGTCGCGGACGGGATGGTCGTGAAGTCCGAGACATCGGAGAAGGCGCGCGAGGCGCGCGCCGCCGTCATGGAGTTCCTGCTCGCCAATCACCCGCTCGACTGCCCGGTCTGCGACCAGGCTGGAGAGTGCCTGCTGCAGGACCACTCGTTCGACGAAGGTGTCGATCTCACCCACATGGTGGAGACCCGCCGCACGTTCCCGGGGTTTGAGCGACGCATCCTCGGACCCCACGTCATCCAGAACCAGAACCGCTGCATCCACTGCTCGCGCTGCATCCGGATGACGCAGGAGATCTCCGAGACCAGCCAGCTCACCTACAAAGCGCGCGGCAACCATGCCTACATCGACACGTTCGACGGCCAGCCGTTCGACGACCCGTTCTCCGCGTGCGCCACCGACGTCTGCCCGGTCGGGGCACTCACCGCGCGCGAGTTTCGCTTCCGCAAACGCGCATGGAAGCTGCGCTCGACGCCTTCGATCTGTCCCGGCTGCGCGATCGGGTGCAACCTGTGGATCGACCACCACGAGCGGATCGTCTATCGCTTCACGCCGCGGGAGAACGCGGCGATCAATGCCACCTGGCTGTGCGACCACGGACGGTTCCTCGCCGAGTCGCTCAACGACCAGACGTACCAGCGCCCGCAGCACCGCGTCGGTACGCAGCTCCACGCGGTGTCCTGGAGCGAGGCGATCCGGGCGCTGGCACTCGACCTCGGGGCGGCGCGGACGCTGCGCGTGGTCGCCTCGGCAGCCATGTCCAACGAGGAGCTGTTTCTCGCCAACGCCCTTTTCGGGAAGCACCTGCGCGGCGAGGTGGTGGTGCCCGTGCATCACGGCGAGACGCGCCGGATGAAGAACGGCAAGCGTGAGTGGCTACTTTCCAGCGATGCCCAACCGAACAGCGAGGGCGCTCGCCGGCTGGGGTTGCGCATGGTCGACGCCAATGGGCTGTCGCGGTTTCTCTACGGCGCCGCCGACGCCACCATCGTTCTCGACCCCGGCGCCCATCCGTTTCTCGACAGCCAGGAGGCACTCCAACTGCTGCGCGTCGGGCCGACCATCGCCTTCGCGCGCACCGAGCACGCCGTCACCAATGTCGCCGCGTGGGTGCTGCCGGTCGCCTCGCTGGCGAGCAACGAGGGCACGTTTACCAGCTCGACGGGTGCGGTGCAGCGCTTCGCCGCGGCATTCCAGCCGCGCGGCGAGGCGCGGCCGCTGTGGCTCTCGCTGGCGCTGCTGGCACGGGAGCTTGGCGCCGGCGCGCTCGACCTGGAAGCGCCGGCCGAGATCTTCGCCGCGCTGGCGGCCGGCGAGAAGGCCTTCTCGGGGATGAAGTGGGAGGAGCTCGGCGGCATGGCAGAACAGTCGTTCCGGGAGCGCCAGCATGTGGGCTGAGCTCGCGGTCACTGCGGTCAAGCTGCTCGTCGTCGCGACGATCGTGCTGACGATCGTGCCGCTCATGGTATGGGTCGAGCGGCGCGGCGCCGCCTTCATCCAGGACCGCCTCGGTCCCAATCGGGTGGGCCCGTGGGGTCTGTTCCAGCCGGTCATCGACGTCGTCAAGCTCCTGTTCAAGGAGCGGGTGACGCCGACCGCGGTGAACAAGCTGCTGTACTGGCTGGCGCCCGGGATCGCCGTCTTCGTCGCGCTTGTGACGTTCATCGTCATCCCGTTCGGCGCCGGCAAGGACGTGAAGCTGTTCGGCGTCGAGCTCAACGGTCTGACCGTCGCGCCCCAGCTCGACGTCGGCATCCTCTACCTGTTCGCCCTCGGATCGCTGTCGGTCTATGGCATCGTCCTGGCGGGCTGGTCGTCCAACAACAAGTACTCGCTGCTCGGTGGCCTGCGCTCGTCGGCGCAACTGATCTCGTACGAGCTGGCGATGACCGTATCGGTGCTCGGCGTCCTCCTCGCCACCGGCTCGCTGCGCCTCGACGACGTCGTCGCGCGGCAGCAGCAGCACCTGTGGAACTTCATCCCGCAGATCCTCGGCTTCATCACCTTCCTGGTGGCGGCGTTCGCCGAGACCAACCGTCTGCCGTTCGACCTCCCCGAGGCCGAGACCGAGCTGGTCGCCGGGTACCACGTCGAGTACTCGGCGATGGGGTTCGGCGCCTTCATGATGAGCGAGTACATCAACATGGTGACCGCCTCGGCGCTGGCGGTGACGCTGTTCTTCGGCGGCTGGAGCGTCCCGTTCGTGCACCTGTCAGGCTGGCTCGGGCTCATCGTCTCGATGGGGGCATTCCTCGTCAAGATGGCGTTCTTCCTCTGGCTGTTCGTCTGGGTTCGCTGGTCGCTGCCCCGTTTCCGCTACGACCAGCTCATGTCGCTGGGCTGGAAGGGGCTGCTGCCGCTCGCCACGCTCAACCTCGTCTGGGTCGGCGTCGCGATGTCGATGGGGTGGCTATGAGGACCGGGGACCGGGGACCGGGGACCGGGGACCGGAGGAGCTCAGACGGACTCGGGGTACGGTACCCGGTACCCGGTCCCCGGTACCCAGGAAGGGTGGCGGCATGGAAGTAGTCGTGTTCTTCGCCGCGGCAGCGGTGGCGGTGATCTCCGCGCTGGTCGCGGTGTCGCACCGGGACCCCGTCGTCAACGTGCTCTCGCTGGTGGTGACGATGTTCTGCGTGGCGGTCAACTACGCGCTGCTCGGGGCGTCCTTCCTGGCGGCGGCGCAGATCCTCGTCTACGCGGGCGCGATCCTCGTCCTCTTCCTGTTCGTGGTCATGCTGCTGAACGCGCCGGCGGAGCGCCCGGACCAGGAGCCGCGGCCGTTCCAGCGGGTCGTCGGCACGCTCACCGCACTGGCAGCCGGGCTCGGCGGCGTCGTGGTGCTGCTCGCTTCCCGCAGCGAAGCGGCCGCCGCGCCGGTGCAGGGAACCGGCGTCCAGATCGGCCGCCTGCTGGTCGGCCCGTACCTCTTCGCCTTCGAGCTCATCTCGGTGCTGCTGCTGGCGGCGCTCGTCGGCGCCCTCATGCTCGTCAAGAGGAAGCACTGATGGTCATTCCTACCAGTTACTACGTGATCCTCGCGGCGCTGCTGTTCGCCATCGGCGCCGCCGGCGTGCTGCTGCGGCGCAGCGGCATCTCGATCCTCCTCGGCATCGAGCTGATGCTCAACGCCGTCAACCTAACGCTGGTAGCGTTCGGCCGCCGACATGGCCAGCTCGACGGACAGGTATTCGTCTTCTTCGTCATGGCCGTGGCCGCTGCGGAGGTCGCCGTCGGCCTCGCGCTGCTGGTCGCGATCTTCCGCAAGCAGCAGTCGATCGACGTCGACCGCCTCAACGTGATGCGCTGGTAGGAGCGTGCGATGCTGAACCTGCTCTGGGTCGTCCCCGTCCTGCCGCTCGCCGGAGCGCTGCTTCTGCTCGCCGGCGCGATGCGCTTCTCGCACCGCACCACGTCGGTGATCGGCGTCGGCTCGATCGGCGCCACGCTACTGCTCTCGCTCGGCATCCTCGGCAGCTACGCCGGTGTGCACGGCGCCACCTACGTGGAGAAGGTGTTCGGCTGGATCGCCGCCGGCGACATCTCGATCGACTTCGCGTTGCGGCTGGACCCGTTGTCGGCGGTGATGCTGTTCTTCGTGACGTTCGTGGGGTTTCTGATCCACGTCTACTCGGTGGGGTACATGCACGGCGAGAGCGAGCGCTCGTATGCGCGTTACTTCGCCTACCTCAACCTCTTCATGTTCGCCATGCTCACCCTCATCCTCGGGGCCAACCTGGTCGTCCTGTTCGTCGGCTGGGAGGGCGTCGGGCTGTGCAGCTACCTGCTGATCGGCTTCTACTTCGAGAAGGACTGGTGCGCCGCGGCAGGGAAGAAGGCGTTCATCGTCAACCGCATCGGCGACTTCGGCTTCCTCCTGGCGATCTTCCTCGCCTTCAAGGTCTTCGGCACCGTTGACTTCGCCGGCATGTTCGCCCTCATCGAGGCCGACCCGGTCAGGTACGCCGCCTACTTCACCCCCATCGCCCTGCTGCTCTTCGTCGGGGCGGTCGGCAAGTCGGCGCAGCTCCCCCTGTACGTCTGGCTCCCCGACGCCATGGCCGGTCCCACCCCGGTCTCCGCCCTCATCCACGCGGCCACCATGGTCACCGCGGGCGTCTACATGGTCGCCCGCTGCAACCCGATCTTCCGGCACGCCCCGACGGCGCTCCTCGTCGTGGCGGTCGTCGGCGGGCTCACGGCGATCTTTGCGGCGACCATCGGGCTGGCGCAGAACGACATCAAGAAGGTGCTGGCGTACTCCACCGTCTCCCAGCTCGGGTACATGTTCTTAGGCGCCGGAGCGGGGGCGTTCGCGGCGGCGATCTTCCACGTCTTCACCCACGCGTTCTTCAAGGCGTGCCTGTTCTTAGGGTCCGGCTCCGTCATCCACGCGTGCTCCGGCGAGCAGGACATGCGCAAGATGGGCGGGCTGAAGAAGCACATGCCCACCACCTACTGGACCTTCGTCGTCGCCACGCTGGCGCTGGCCGGCATCCCACCCTTGGCGGGGTTCTTCTCCAAGGACGAGATCCTCGGCAAGGTCTTCGCCGCCGGATCGGCGGACCTCAACGGGTTCGGGACGGTCTACACCGTGCTGTGGGGGCTCGGGGTGTGCGGGGCGTTCCTCACGGCGTTCTACATGTTCCGGCTGGTGCACATGACGTTCCACGGGGAGTTCAGGGGGACGCACGAGCAGGAACATCATCTCCACGAATCGCCGGCGTCGATGACGTGGCCGCTTGAAGATCCTCGGGGTCGGCAGCGCGGTGGTGGGGCTGGCGGGGGTGGGGGCGGCGGTCACGTTCGGGCGCGACCTCAACTGGTTCGAGGGATTCCTGCACCCGGTGGCGCCGGGCGTGGAGCTCAAGCACCACGCGTCGCTCTCCGTGGAGTGGGCGCTGATCGTGCTGTCGGTGGCGGTGGCGTGCTTCGGGATCTACCTGGCGACGCGCTTCTACTTCGGGCCGCGCGCCGGCGAGACCCCCAGGGCGATCGCCGAGCGCGTCCCTGCCCTCTATCGCACCGTCGCCAACAAGTACTACGTCGACGAGATCTACGACCGCACGATCGTGCGGCCGCTCGCTTGGGTGTCACGCTTCTCGTGGAAGGGGATCGACACGGTGGCGATCGACGGGACGCTGAATGCGAGCGCGTTCTTCACCGAGATCGCCGGCGACCTGCTGCGCTTCCTGCAGACCGGCAACGTGCGCAACTACGCGCTGATGGTGCTCGGCGGCGCCGTGCTCGCCGCCGCGTGGCTGCTGCTCTAGGGGGATACGGTGGCATTCGAGGATTCCTTGCTCTCCCTGATCACCCTCACCCCGGGCGTGGTGGGCGTGCTTCTGCTGCTGCTCGTGCCGCGCAGCGCCGAGAGGCTCGGCCGCTGGGTCGGACTGCTCGCCTCGCTCGTTACGCTGGGGCTCGCCGGCGTCGCCTGGTCGCGATTCGACGCCGCCAACGCGGGGTTCCAGCTCGTCGAGGCGCGCGCGTGGCTCCCCTCGCTCGGGATCTCGTACCGGCTCGGGATGGACGGCATCTCGCTGATCCTGGTGCTCCTCACCACGTTTCTACAGCCGCTGGTGTTCATCTCCTCCTGGGGCTCCGTGAAGAGCCGGGTCAACGGCTACGTGGCGGCGATGCTGCTGCTCGAGACGGGGATGCTCGGCGCCTTCCTCGCCACCGACCTGTTCCTGTTCTACGTGTTCTGGGAGCTGATGCTGCTGCCGATGTACTTCATCATCGGGGTCTGGGGCGGCGAGCGGCGCATCTACGCCGCCGTCAAGTTCGTGATCTTCACACTCGCCGGCTCGCTGCTGATGCTGGTCGGGATCCTCTACATGGCCTTCCTCAACCACGCGCAGACCGGGACGTGGTCGTGGGACTACGCCGACATGCTCAAGCTGCAGGTGCCGATGGGCCAGGGGTTCTGGGGCTCGCCGCAGATGCTGGTGTTCGCCGCGTTCGCTCTCGCCTTCGCAATCAAGGTGCCGATCTTCCCGCTGCACACCTGGCTGCCCGACGCCCACGTCGAGGCGCCGACCGGCGGCTCGATCGTGCTGGCCGGCGTGCTGCTGAAGCTGGGGACCTACGGCCTGCTGCGCTTCAACCGGCCGCTGTTCCCGCAGGCGTGGGAGCGCGCCACGCCGCTGTTCCTGACGCTGGCGGTGATCGGGATCATCTACGGCGCTCTGGTGTCGTGGGCGCAGAAGGACGTCAAGAAGCTGGTCGCCTACTCCTCGGTCTCGCACATGGGGTTCATCGTCCTCGGCCTGTTCGCGGGCACCGTGGCCTCGACGCAGGGCGCGCTCATCCAGATGGTCAACCACGGGCTGTCGACCGGCGCGCTGTTCATGCTCGTCGGCATGATCTACGACCGGCGCCACACCCGTCTGATCGAGGACTTCGGCGGCCTCGCCGCAGTCATGCCGGTCTACACCGGCGCGTTCATGCTTGCCACCCTGGGCTCGATCGGGCTGCCCGGCCTCAACGGGTTCGTCGGCGAGTTCCTGATCCTGACCGGCTCCTACGGCAAACACCCCACCGTCGTCGTGCTGGCGGCGACCGGGATCGTGCTCGGCGCGGTGTACATGCTCTCTCTGGTCCAGCGGGTGTTCTGGAACCCGCTCTCACACGACGAGAACCGCGGCCTTGCCGACATGAGCTGGCGCGAGCTGCTGGCGTTCTCCCCTCTCGCGGTGCTCATGGTATGGATCGGCGTGCAGCCCGGGACGTTCCTCGCGTTGTCGGAAGCGGCGATCCGGCGCCTGATCGGAGGTTGACGCGTGACTCCCTCGGAACTCGCCACCATCCTGCCTGAGCTGATCATCGTGCTGGCAGGGTGTCTGCTGGTGCTCGCCGACGCCTTCACGCCGTCGCTGCGACCGCGCTTCGGCGTGATCGCGGGCTTGGCAGCGGCCGGCGCGCTGGTCGCGCGCTGGATGGGACCGCTGCCCGGCGCCGCGTGGTCCGGGGCGCTGACCGTCGACGCCCTGGCGCGCTTCGTCGACACCTACATCCTGGTCGCCGTCCTCCTCGTGTCGATCATCGCCGACGCCTACCTCGAGCGCACCCGCGCCCGCTACGGCGAGTTCTACGGCCTGCTGCTGTGGGCGGCGTCGGGCGCCATGGTGATGGCGAAGGCCGATCACCTGCTGGTGATCTTCGTCGGCCTCGAGCTGCTCTCGATCTCGCTGTACGTGCTCAACGCCTTCCACCGCGACAGCGGTCTGTCGCTGGAGGCCGGCTGGAAGTACCTGGTGGTCGGCGCCGTCGCGGCTGCCGTGCTGCTCTACGGCATCTCGCTGCTGTACGGCGCCACCGGGACCTTCTCGCTGCGCGCCGTGGCGCCGATCGCGGCCAAGGGCGCGCTGGCCGGCAATCCGCTGGCGATCGCCGGACTGGCGCTGGTGCTCGCCGGCCTCGGCTTCAAGCTGGCGCTGGCGCCGTTCCACGCCTGGGCGCCGGACGTGTACCAGGGCTCGCCGACGCCCGTCACGGCCTTCCTCTCGGTCGTGCCCAAGGGCGCCGCGCTGGTGGTCCTCGCTCGCGTGTGCGTCGCCGTCGCCCCACAGATCGTGACGCCGCGCTGGACGTCGCTGCTCGCCGCCGTCGCGGTGCTGTCGATGGTCATCGGCAACCTGGTGGCGATCGCCCAACGCGATCTCAAGCGCATGCTGGCCTACTCCGGCATCGCCCACATGGGCTACGCCGTCGTGGGCGTCGTCGCGCTCGGCTTCGACGGCATCTCCGGGATGCTCGTCTACCTCGCGGCCTACACCGTCATGAACATCGCCGCGTTCGCGGTTGTCTCGGCGTTCTCGGAGAACGAGGACGAGCCCCACCTTCTCACCGACCTCGCCGGCCAGGGGTGGGAGCGCCCGCTGCTGTCGTTCGTGCTCGCCATAGCCATGTTCTCGCTGGCCGGCATCCCGCCCACCGCCGGGTTCGTCGCCAAGTTCCT
This sequence comes from uncultured Acidobacteriota bacterium, assembly GCA_963725705.1. GTDB lineage: Bacteria > Acidobacteriota > Thermoanaerobaculia > Thermoanaerobaculales > Thermoanaerobaculaceae > CAVRZJ01. Next base: position 180,488 of record CAVRZJ010000014.1, read on the forward strand.
GGTGTTTCGCGCGGCCGTCAACGAGCACCTCGTCTGGCTGGCCGTCGCGGGCGTTCTCAACAGCCTCGTCTCAGTCTTCTTCTACGTGCGCGTGGTATTCTACCTTTACATGAAGCCGCTCCCGAAGCGCGCTCCCCACTTTGCGGAACCCTGGTCGGTACGACTCGTCGCGGTCGCCTGCGCGCTGGCGATCGTCGTGCTCGGCATCGCCCCGGCCTGGGTCCTCGACGCGGCGGAGTCGGCGGCCCGAACCCTCGTGAGGTGACGCATGGCCTTCAAGCGCTACATTCCGGTGGAGAGCATCTCCGAGCTGACGATCAACCGGCTCTCGGTCTACCTGCGTTGCCTGCAGCAGCTCGAGCAGGAGGAGGTCAACACCGTCTCCTCGCAGGAGCTCGCGGACCGGTTCCACCTCAACTCGGCGCAGATCCGCAAGGATCTCGCCTACTTCGGAGAGTTCGGGATCCGCGGCGTCGGCTACAACGTGGCGCAGCTCCGCGAGCACCTGGTCAACATCCTCGGCCTCAACGAGGAGCGACGGGTGTTGGTGGTCGGCGCCGGCAACCTGGGCACGGCGCTGTCGCACTACTCCGGGTTCAACACCGGAGGTTTTCGGATCGTCGCGATCCTCGACGCCGACCCGCACAAGATCGGCAAGAAGGTGCCAGGCGGCTTGACCGTCGAGAGCATCTTTCAGTTGACGACCATTGTGAAAGAACGGAAGGTGCACATAGGGGTCGTCACCGTGCCCGCTGCGGCGGCTCAGAAGGTGTACGACGACCTCGTCGAGGCCGGGGTGCAGGCGGTCCTCAACTTCGCGCCGACGCAGCTCAAGGGCCACCCCGAGGTCAAGCTGAAGAACGTCGACCTCAAGATCAACCTCGAGCTGCTGTCGTTCTTCCTGACCCACGCGGCGCGGATGGCTTCGATTACCTAGCCTGCGCCTTCCTCGGCTGCGGCATGGGCGGCGGCGTTCCGCCGGCCCGCTGCTTTTGAACCAGCTCCCTGACCCTGCGCTGGATCCGGTCTTGCCGTCCCTGCTGGACCGCCAGGTCGGCGCGCGTGCCCGCGATCAGCACCATCGCCTGCGCCTCGCTGTCCGAGACCGGCCGGCCGGCGGCGAGCTTGTCGAGCTGCCCGTTCAGGCTCGTCACCTGGGCCTCGAGGAACTGCTTGCTGGCAGGGTCCTTGGCGAGAGCGAGCTGCGCCGTGAGATCGTCGCGGGCCCGCGTCAGCTCGAGGCTCAGGAGCTGTGAGTCCTCACGCTGCCGCTGGGCAGCGAGCAGACTGGCCACCTCCTCGCGGACCCAGCGGTAGCGCCGCCAGTCGAACCCCAGCGCCGACACCGCGTCTTGCTCGGCCGTCGAGAGCTCGACGACGCGCGCGATCAGCGACCCGCCGTGCTGCTCGGCGGTCTCCACCTCGGTCTCTAGCCGGCTGAGCGCCTTGGCGCGCACGGCCAGGAACATCTCGACGTCGGCCCTGGTCAGCGTATCTACCGCCGCAGCCGGTGTCGGCGAGGGATTCGCGCCAGCGCCGCCGGCGTCCTCCCGGCGGCACGCGGCAGTGGAGAGCACGGTCAGCGTCAGGAGCGCAGCGAGAGCAGAGGTTCGACTCACCGTGTTAGGCTACCACTCTCGGCGCCCGAGGTGAGGCGCCAAGACCCGCGACAATGGCGACCCCCTCCCACATCGGGAAGTACGAGATCGCCGAGCAGATCGGCGTCGGCGGCTTCGGCGTGGTCTACAAGGCGTGGGACCCCTACATCCAGCGTTGGGTCGCCCTCAAGAAGTGTTCCGCCGTGGAGGAGGAGACCACCCAGCGCTTCTACCGCGAGGCGCAGCTCGCGGGCGCGCTGCAGCATCCCAACATCACCCTCGTCTACGACTTCGGCATCGAGGACGGCACCCCGTACTTCGTCCAGGAGCTGCTCACGGGGATCGACCTCGACGACCTCCTCAGCCGCGGGCCGCTGACGCTGCCGGCGGCACTGGCGATTCTCCTCCAGGTGTGCGCCGGCCTCGAGTACGCGCACGCGCGCAGCATCATCCACCGCGACATCAAACCGGCCAATGTCCGCGTGATGGAGGACGGCAGCGTCAAGATCATGGATTTCGGAATCGCCAAGTCGGTCCAGTCCCAGGCACGGCTCACCCAAACCGGCGTGGCACTCGGCACCGCCGGGTACCTGGCGCCCGAGCAGCTTGCCGGTAAACCGCTCGACGCCCGCACCGACCTGTTCTCGCTCGCAGTGATGGCGTACGAGGTGGTCACGGGCACCCGCCCTTTCGTCGGCCCGAGCGTGTCCAACGTCATCTACCAGATCCTCAACGAGCGACCCGCTCCGCTGCGCCAGCGCAACCCCGCCTGCCCCGAACGGCTCGAGAAGGCGGTTCTCAAGGCGCTGGCCCGCGATCCCGATGACCGCTTCGCCTCGGTGCGCGACTTCGCGCACCAGCTCCGCGAGGTCGAGGCGGCACTGGCGGGAAAGAACGCCCGCGCAGGGGTTACGTCGATCACCGCCGTCGTCCGGGCGGAGCTGGCACGGAGCGCAACGATGCCGTCACTCGACGTGACGGCGCCGACGCAGCTCGTCGGGCGGCCGCTCGATCACCTGGAGACCGAGGTCTCGCCGACCGCTTCCGCTCCGGCCCGCCGGCGGCTGTGGCCATGGGTGGCGGCGGCCGCGGCCGTGACGGCGCTCACCGCCGTGGGGACGTGGTGGTACCTGGCGTCACCGGATACGTTCCCGCTCCAGGCGATGCTGACCCGGCCGGCCCCCACGCCGGCGCCGACGCCGGCGCCGACTCCGGAGCCGGCGCCGACGCCGGCGCCTCCTTCCGTGCCTTTGGCGACCGATATCTTCGTGGACCCCCCTGCCGAGCTGACCGTGGACGGCCAGCCGTTCGGGCGGCTGCAGATGATCACCATCCCCCTGGCACCCGGCCCGCACACTTTCCGCCAAAGCATTCCGGGCTACCGCGAGCAGACGGTCACGGTGGCGGTGACGGCCGACGACCCCCGGGTGACGCTCCGTCTCTCCCCGTTCGGGATGCTGAGCGTGTTCCCCGACTTCGGGGTGGCCGTGCGCGACGCGCGGGTGTTTGTCGACGGCACCGACCTCGGCTCCTTGCCGCTGCGCGACCGCAAGCTCGAGGCGGGACGGCGGCAACTGGCGGTCCGCTGGCTCGACGGCACCGAGTACCGCGAGGAAATCGAGGTTCCGGCGGCAGCGACGGTGCGGCGGACCGTGCGGCCGCGGTAGCCAGGCCGGTGCCCGCGGCCCCTGGCCCGTGAGGAGAAAGGGATGGCGGGCAGGGTGCGGTAGACTCGGCGCATGGATCGCAGGCACACCGCCCTCCTCTCGCTGCTGCTGACCCTGGCGGGCGCATGGGCCGGCGCGCAGGATGCGCTCTCCGACGCCAACGCTGCGTTCCGCCGCTCCGACTTCAAGAGCGCCGCCCGGATGTTCGCGGCCGCCGCCGACGCCGAGACCGAACCGTCCAGGCGAGCGGAGATCCGGGTCAGGCTTGCCGTCACCTACTTCAACATGGGCAGCAAGACGAAGGCGGAGGAGGCCGTCGTTGCCGCGCTCGCCGATCAGCCGCAGCTCGACTTGGTCCCCGACTTCTATGCCGACGAGTTCCTCGCGCTGTTCAAGCGGGTGCGCGCCCGCCGGACGGCGGCGGCACAGCCGGCCGCGATGCCTGGCCCCGCCGCGCCGGCGGCTGCCACGCCCGGCTCGCTGACGGCGCTCCGCCAGAAGCTGGCGCTGGCGGTCGACAACCCGGCCCTCGATGCCCTGCTCACCGAGGTGCAGCAGCTTTCCATCGCCACCCCGACACCGGCACTCGCGGACGTCCTCGACCTCAAGAGCGAGGTGCTCGAGCGTCTTGGCCAGGTTGAGCCTTCCCTCGAGGAGCGAGGCCGCGCCGCGGCGATCCGGGCGGCGGCACAGGCAATGCCCGGCACGACGCCGGTGCCCCTGGACGCCCTCCTCGAGGCGCGCCGTCTGCTGGCCAGCTCGCGCGCCGCGGAGGCGGCGGCGCTCTCGCGCGGGATGCTGGCGGCGCTGCCATCGTGCGCGCCGGCGCTCGAGGTGCTCGCCGAGGCGCTCCTCGACGCCGGGCGCCTCGACGAGGCATACAGCGCCCTCCGCACCGCACTCTCCGACAAGGAGAAGCCGGAGCTGCTCCTCCTGCTCGGCGAGGTCGAGCTGCGCAGGGGCCGGCTGCCGAACGCCCGCGACGCCTTCCGGCGCGTCGTCGATGCCGAGCCCGGCAACGACCGCGCGAGCGCCGCGCTCGGCATCACCGCGGCGCAGCTCGGCGACCTCGACACGGCGCGGGAGGCGCTCGACCGCGCCCTCCAGGCCAATGGGACACTGTTCGAGGCTCGCGTCCTGCGGGCGCAGATAGCGCTCGAGCGCGGTGAGGCGGCGGCGGCCGTCCAGCACCTGCAGCGCGCCCTTCAGATGCGCCCCGACGATCCCTGGGCGTCGGGATGGCTCGGCGTCGCCTACCTGAGCTCCGGTAACGCCGCGGCGGCGGCCGATTCCCTCGTCCGCGCCCGCGACATCCAGCTCGCCGCCTTCACGCTCGCCCGCGTCGAGGCGCTGCGCCGTCTCGGCAGGACCGACGACGCACTGGCGCTGCTCGGCGCGCCGCCGTACGACGATGCCGAGGCGCTCGTCGCCGCCCGCTGTCTGCTCGACGCCGGGCGGCACGACGACGCGCTCGCGGCACTGCAGGCGCTCACCCTCCGCCAGCCCGACAACGGCGGTGCCCGTTACCTCCTGGGCTGTGTCTTCCATCGCCGGCGCGACTGGCAGCAGGCGCGCGAGGAACTCGCTCACGCTGCAGCCCTCCCTGGGGCGCTGGCCGACGCGCGGGACTCTGTTGCGCTCGTCGAGGCGACACTGGCGGCGCAGCGCCTCCTCGACGGTGCCGAGACGCCCCCGCAACTGCCGGCGAAACGCTGACCCCGAGGGTCAGCCGGGCATCAGGCCGAGGCGGGAGAGCAAGTCGGCGAGGATACGCGCGGTCGCACCCCAGATGCGATGGGCGGGATAGTGGAAGATCGGCGAGCGGATCGGGAGCCCTGCGACGATGACTTCCTGCTCCTCGATCAGCGCAGGGTTGGCCAGGTAGAGCAGCGGTAGCCGCACCACTGCCTCGACCTCGTCGGCGTGCGGCACCGGCTCCACGCTCGATGGCAGCACGCCCACCACCGGAGCGATGGAGAAACCGGACGGCGTGCAGAACTCGTCGAGCTGGCCCAGCACCATGACCGTGTCCGGAGCGATGCCGAGCTCCTCATCCGCCTTGCGGAGAGCGGTGGCCACCTCGTCCTCATCGCCCACCTCGCGCTCGCCGCCCGGAAATGCGAGCTGCCCGGCGTGCTGCAGCGGCGAGTCCGCGCGCCGGATCAGCACCACCCGGAGCTCTCCCGACTGCACCTGGAGGGGCACCAGCAGCGCCGCCGGGCGCAGCCTCTCGGCCTCGGACAGGCGCACCGCCGGCCGGGCACCGATCCGCTCCGCCAACTCCTCAAGCCAGGTGGGCACCGAGCTCCCCAAGGGCGTCACGCAGCGCCGCGGCAGCCGTCTCGGGATCGTGGCCGCCGTCTTCCCACGCCTTACGGGCGGCCTGCCGCGACTCGGCCAGCGCCTCCGGGTCGGCGGCGAGCGACGCCACCCAGCGCACCAGGTCGCCGGTCCCGTACCGCCCGGGTGCGACGCGCAATGCGGCCGCGGGCGGCAGCTCGAGGAACTGCCCGTAGCCGGAGACGATGACCGGCGTGCCGGCCGCGAGAAAGCGCAGCGCCGCGGCGGAGGTCTCGCCCGCGGTCGGGTAGCGCGGCACCAGGCCGATGTCGACCGCCCCGAGCAGGCCGCCGAGCTGAGCTTGGTCGGCGTAGCCCCACAACGTGACGCGGTCTCCCAGCCCCACCCGCGCCACGGCCCTGGCGAAGCGCGACTCTTTGACCCCGTCGCCAACCACAACGAAGCGGAACGACACGCGCAGCTCATCGAGCGCGACGAGAGCGTGGAGCACCGCGTCGAGCCCCTTCTCCGGGGTGAGGAACCCGAGGTGCGCGAGTACGAGGTCACCCTTGCGAGCCTTGAGGCGGCGCCGCCACTGCGCCCGGTCGCCGGGCGCCAACGCCGCCACCGCCAGCGGCACGCGGCGCACCGGCATCCTCGGCAGCGCGCGGCGCACCGCCCGCTCGGCCGTTGCGCTGTGGACGACGACCGCGTCGGCGAGCGCGAGCACCGCCTTGCGTGCCGGTAGCAGGAACGGCTCGAGCCGACCCGTGATCCCCCACCTCCGTGCAGTCGCGACCGCGGCGCCGGCGGCGCCGTGCGAAGCGCGCATCTCGGCCTCCCAGCGGGCCCAGTCGCCGGTCTCGGCCGCCTCCTCGACGAGCAGATGGTGGAGCACGGTGTCGTGGAGGACTACCACCCCGCCATGCCGGCGCAGCCGGGCCAGCACCCAGAGGTGGTAGGGGTTGTTGCCCAGGTGCAACAGCTCGATCCGGCCGGCGCGGGGGGGCGCCGTGTCGGCGACGGTCGCCAGACCGGTCAGCCAGCCCGCGTCCCGGCCGGGCTGCCAACCGGGCGGTCGTACTACCCTGACGTCGGCGAGGCGCGCGAGCGGCGGCAGCACCTCGGTGGCGTAGTCGGCGACGCCCGAGCGCGTCGGCGGCAGCGGCGAGCACCACGAGATTCGGGAACCGGGGACCGGAGACCGGGGACCGCGAACCCGCCCACTGCCGGCGCGCCGGGGACCTACTTGAGGTCTCACCGGTGCCCGGTGCCCGGTGCCCGGTTCCCGTCTCTTCATTGGTTCTGGGCGGCGAGCGCCTGGTGCTTGAGGAAGGCATCGATGAACCCGTCGAGGTCGCCTTCGAGGACGCGGTCGGCGTCGCCGACCTCGTAGTCGGTGCGCAGGTCCTTGACCATCCTGTATGGGTGGAGCACGTACGAGCGGATCTGGTTGCCCCAGGAGATGTCCTTCTTGGGTCCCTTGATCTTGTCGAGCTCCGCCTCCTTCTTGGCCCGCTCGAGCTCGAACAGGCGGGCACGCAGCACCTTCATCGCCAGTGCGAGGTTCTTGATCTGCGAGCGCTCGTTCTGGCAGCTCACCACGATGTTGGTCGGCAGGTGGGTGAGGCGAACCGCCGAGTACGTGGTGTTGACGCCCTGGCCGCCCGGTCCCGAGGAACAGAAGCGGTCGATGCGGATGTCCTTGTCGTTGAGCTCGACCTCAACCTCCTCGTCGACCTCGGGGTAGATGTGGACCGAGGCGAACGACGTCTGGCGGCGCGCGTTGGCATCGAACGGCGAGATGCGGACGAGCCGGTGGATGCCGTTCTCGCCGTGGAGGTAACCGTAGGCGTATTCGCCCTTGACCAGGACCGTGGCCGACTTGATGCCGGCTTCCTCGGCGTCCTGGGTGTCGAGCACCTCGGCCTCGAGGCCTCGCCGCTCGCACCAGCGCAGGTACATGCGCAGCAGCATCGAGGCCCAGTCCGCCGAGTCCGTGCCGCCGGCGCCGGGATGCACCTCGAGGAAGGCGTTGGCGGCGTCATGCTCGCCGGTCATCTTGGTCTGGAGGGCAATGCGATCGACCTTCGGCTCGATGCGCGCGATGGCGCGCTCGAGCTCCTCCTCGCCGGCCGGGTCCTCGGCGGCGAGCTCGACCATCACCTCGAGCTCCTCGCTCGACTCGGCGAGGAAGCGGCTCGAGGCGAGCTTCGCCTCCATGCCACGCTGCTGGCGCATCACCTCGCGCGCCTTCTCCTGGTTGCTCCAGAAGTCGCTGCGCTGAGTGTCCTCGGAGATCTTGTCTAGATCCTGCTGCAGGCGGGAAGCGTCAAAGATACCCCCGCAAGCTCTCGATGAGCTGGCGAACCTCTTTTGCGCGGGCGATCGCGTCTTCGAGCATATCTACCTCACTTCCAATTTCTTACGGCTACCCGAGCGGGGCCGCTGCGGGTGCCGGCCGAAGAGAAGTATAACAGCGAGTGCCAGCACGACGAGGCCCGTCCTGACGGCGCCGCCCGCGCGCACCGCAGGGGTCACGCCGATGCCGGGTCGGACGTCGCCGGCGACCGATCCCTCGCGGTCGAGGCCGAGACTGGCGACGACCCGGCCGTATGGGTCGATGATCGCCGAGATGCCGGTGTTCGCCGCTCGCACGAGGTAGCGCCGGCTCTCTGCGGCGCGCAGCACGGCGAGCGCGAGGTGCTGGCGCGGCGCCGCGGAGTCGCCGTACCACCCGTCGTTGGTGATCGTCGCCAGGACCTGGGCGCCATTGGCGACCTGCTCGGCGATCAGACCCGGGAACGTCACCTCGTAGCACACCGCCACGCCGACCGGTCCGGCCGGGCTCGGCAACGGCATCGTGCTCCGCCCCGGAGTGAAGGCGCCGACCTCGCGCACCAGGGGACGCAGGATGGCGAGCCGGCCGGCCACTGGCACGTACTCGCCGAACGGCACCAGGTGGACCTTGTCGTACCGCCATGGCACCAGGCCGGCCGGCGACACCGAGAATACCGAGTTGAAGTACTCGTCGGACGCTTGGCCGAAGCCGATCGACCCGACCAGCAGCCACGCCGAGCGCCGGCGGGCGAAATCCTCGATCGCCTGCCGATACTCCGCGTCGCGCTCGACGTACCGCGGAATCGCGCTCTCCGGCCACACGATCCAGCGGGCGCCGGCGTGCGAGGCCTCGCGGTTCAACCGCCACACCCGCGCCTCGATCTCGGACAAGTTCTCCGCATCCCAGCGAAACTCCAGCGGGATGTTGGGTTGCAGCGCTGCGGTTCGTACGGGCTCGCCTGCCGGCCGGAACGGCGGCGCAGCCGCGATCGCGACGGCGAAGCCGGCAACAACCGCGGAGGCGAGCGGCACGCCGTCCCGCCAGCGCCGGCTGGCGAGCTGGTCGAGTGCGCTGCCGGTAAGCAAGATCAGCAGCGACAGCCCCGCAGCCCCGAGGGCCGGCGCCGGGAGCAGCAGTGGTGGCACGGCGGTGGCCACCGCCGCGACGGGGTTCCACGGGAAGATCCACGGCGGGAAACGCTGCAGCAGCTCGACCGCCACTAGGCACAGCGGCAGCGTCCACGGCTGCCAAGAGGTGGCCAGACGCGCCGATCCCCATGCCGCCAGCCCCCACTGCACGCCGAGGATCGCCGCCATGAGCAGCCAGACCAACACTGACAGGAGCAGCGCGAGGTGCCCGTGACGGTGGAGCACGATCACCACCCACGGCACCGCGACGGCCCACTGCACCATGCCACCGAGCCAGCCGCGCCGGAACGCCAGCCATCCGCGCGCTCCGTCGAGGCCGCGCCGCAGCAGGCCTGGGGTCAGGAAGACCAGCGGCCACAGCGCCGGCCCCGGCAGGGCCAGGGCGAGCATGAGGCCGGCCGTGCCGGTCAGTAGGTACGGTCTGGCCCGATCGAGCCGCACGCGCGCACCCTAGCAGAGTCGCCGACCCGCCGGCGAGGACCGTGCGAATGTGATCCGCCGCACAGCAGCGCCGCCCCGCTCGCCGGAAACGCCATATGCTGTATTGACATGAGGAGCGGGGGAACCTATGCTCTTTCGGGAGACGCGGGCAGTCGCGGGCGCGGGAGCCGGCGACGAAGATCTCCGGGTTTGGAAGGGAGGACGGCATGGGCACGGTGCGCGCCGCGGTGATCGCCGGGCTGACGCTGACTATCGTCTCGGTCGCCTCGGCTCAAGAGCGCTTCCTGTTCGACAACCTCGCCTACACGGCAGGATCGCCCGTTGGCCCGGTGACCTTCTCGGAGAGCCAGTTCCCGACCGGCACTACGATCAACGGCAAATCGATCACCGCCCTCAACGCAGCCCCGCTCCCGGCAACCTTGCGATTCACGTTCACTGTGTACGGCGGATCGTCGCCGGATGCGGCGGTCCAGGACTACACCGGCTTTCTCCTCCCCGCCGGCGTCCTCGACGACATGGTCGACGGAACCACCGCCGGGATCCTCCATATCGACTTCGGAACCAACGTCACCGGCGTCACCTTCGGTTTCGCTCTCAACAGCATCGACTACCTCGCCTCGGCCTGCACAGTCACCGCCTACGACAGCGCTGGCAACCTGGTGGGCAGCTCGACCTCCGCGGCTGACGTGGACCCGTTCTACATCGGGGGCACTGCCGGCTTCACGTCGAGTACCGCGTTCCGCAGCATCGACGTCAGGTTTGCGAGCATCTTCCCCGATCGCATCCCGGCGCTGAGTGAGTGGGGCCTGGCCCTGCTCGCCACGCTCGTCGGCCTCGCCGGCGGCGTGTTGCTCCGCCGCACCTCGGCCTGATCTCAGATCATCATCTAGTCCCGGCCGGAGCTGGCCCGGAGGAAGGCCTCCTCCGCGTGATACGAGGAGCGCACGAATGGCCCGGCCACCACCTCGAGGCCGAGCGCGCGGCCGTACACCTCAAGCTCGGTGAACTCGGCCGGCGACCAGTAGCGCGCGACCGGGACCTGCACCGCCGTCGGCCGCAAGTACTGGCCGATGGTGACCACCCGACAGCTCACCGACTTGAGGTCCCGCAGCGTCGCCTGCAGTTCCTCGGGCGTCTCGCCGAGCCCGACCATCAGGCCGGACTTGCTGACCATGTCGGGCGCCTTCTCGGATACGCGCGCGAGCACTTCGAACGCCCACTGGTAGCGCCCCGATCGGCGCACCGCCGGGTACAGGCGCGACACCGTCTCGACGTTGTGGTTGTACACATCCGGCCGCGCCGCGATGACCCGGTCAACGGCGCTCGTGTCGCCGCGGAAGTCGGGGGTGAGTACTTCGACGGTCGGCGCCGGTGCGAGCGCGCGCAACTCCCGCACGACGGCGGCAAAATGCGCCGCGCCGCCGTCGGCGAGGTCGTCGCGGTCCACCGAGGTGACGACGACGTGCTTGAGCCCCATCGCCACCGCAGCGCGCGCTACCTCGCGCGGCTCCTCGGAGTCGAGCGGGCCTGGCTTGCCGTGCGCGATCGAGCAGTAGCGGCACGCCCGCGTGCAGGTGTCGCCCATGATCAGGAACGTCGCCGTCCCCCGCGAGAAGCACTCGCTGCGGTTCGGGCAACGCGCTTCGTCGCAAACGGTGTGGAGACGGCCGCGGCTCATCACGCCCCGCACCTCGTGCAGGTCGCCCAACCGCAGCTTCCGCTCGCGGATCCAAACTGGAAGGCTCGCCGAGCTCATTCTCTCAGTGTGAATGCATCCGGGAAGCCGGACGCCTGCAGCCGCGCCGCCACCCGGCTCGCGCTCTCCTGGTCGGGAAAAGGCCCAAGCCGCACACGATATTTCCCGCCGGTACCCGCCAGCACGAGAACCTGCTCGGCGCGGAAACCGAGGGCGATCACCCGCTGCCGCACTCCTTCCGCCTGGTCGGCGCGGCTGAGCGACGTCACCTGGATCCAGGAGCGCGGCTGCGGCGTTGCGGTCGGCTTCGGTCGCGGCGTTACGGTCGGCATGGGCGGGCGTGCCGTCGCGGCCGGCGCGGCGGCCACGGGGATCGGGGCTTGGGGCTCGGGGCTCGGGGACGCAACCGCCGTCGCAACGGCTGGAGGCGTCGCCGCAGCGATGTCGGCGGGGAGCACCGGCGGCGCGACGATGGGCGCCGCGGCGGCGGCCGTCGGCTCGGGCAACGGCGTCGCCACGGGGAAGACGGCGCTGTCTCGCAGTGTCGGTCCCCGATCGGGAGCGAACAGCGACGGGTGCGGCTCCTCGGCGCTGCGGACGCCCCTCGGCTGGAGCAGGCCGACGCCGATGCCGAGCCCGAACGCGACGAGCAGCAGAGCGGCCACCAGCGCGACCAGGCCGACGAGCTGGCGGCCGCTGACGATCATCTCAAAGTGACGCTCGGGGCTCACTTGAGGTCGTGCGCCGCCTGCAGGAACATCTTGATCGTGTCGATCGGCAGCGGGAAGACGATCGTCGAGTTCTTCTCGGTGGCGATCTCGGTCAGTGTCTGGAGGTAGCGCAGTTGCAGCGCGGCAGGCTGCAATTGGATGACCGCCGCCGCGTCGGCGAGCCGCTGCGAAGCCAGGAACTCGCCCTCGGCGTGGATGACCTTGGCGCGCTTCTCGCGCTCCGCCTCGGCCTGCCGCGCCATTGCCCGCTGCATCGACTCGGGCAGGTCGACCTGCTTCACCTCGACCAGCGCGACCTTGACGCCCCATGGGTCGGTGTGCCGGTCGATGACCTCTTGCAGACGCTGGTTGAGCTTCTCACGCTCGGCCAGCAGGTCGTCGAGGACGACCTCTCCGAGCATCGAGCGCAACGTGGTCTGGGCGAGCTGCGAGGTCGCGTAGATGTAGTTTTCGATCTCGATGATGGCGCGCACCGGGTCCATGACGCGGAAGTAGACGACCGCGTTCACCTTGACCGAGACGTTGTCGCGCGTGATCACGTCCTGGGGCGGGACGTCGAGGACGACGGTCCGCAGCGAGACCTTGACCATACGATCGATCGGCCAGAACACGAAGACGAAACCCGGGCCCTTGGGCTGACCGAGCACCCGGCCGAGGCGGAAGATCACGCCCCGCTCGTACTCGTTCAGGATGTTGATCCACTTGAAGAAGATGATCAGCCCGACGAAGACCGCCAGCGCTAAGCCGATGGGAAACTCTTGCATCGTCCCCTCCATCTCCTGAGGGGAGGGCTCTTGCCCTCCCCTCGTCCGCGAAGTGAATTCGCGGACTTCACCCCGCCTAGCGCCTCGCCTCCCGGCGAGGCGAGCAGGCCTTGTGCGTTGCTCCCAACTCTCACTCCCCGAGACGAGCAGGCGCGCTGCCCTGCGGCTCGACGCGCAAGTTCTTGCCCTCGATCCCCGCGACTCGCACCCGGCTCCCGGCGGGCAGCGGCGACGACGCGACCGCGTCCCAGTACTCGCCGTGCACGAACACCTTGCCCTCGCCGGGCCCGACCGCGGCGACAACCTCGGCGATCTCGCCGACCAGCCCCTCGGCGCCGGTGATCGGTGTCGTCTTGTGCACGCGCAGCACCCGCGAGAGCAGGAAGATCACCACGGCCGCCACGAACACCGCCGCCGGCAGTATCACCGACAGGCCGACGCGCAGCGCCGGGATCGGCGAGTCGACGAGCATCAGCGACCCGAAGATGAAGCTGACTAGGCCGGCAGCCGCGAGGAGCCCGTAGCTCGTCACTTTCACCTCCGCGACGAAGAACCCGATAGCCAGAATGATGAGCAGCACGCCGACGAAGTTCACCGGCAGCACCGAGAGGGCGAACAGCGCCAGCAGGATGCTCACGCCGCCGAGCACGCCCGGCAGGATCGCGCCGGGGTGCGCCAGCTCGAAGTAGATGCCCACCATGCCGAGCAGCAGCAGCAGGTAGGCGATGTTCGGGTGGGCGATCGCCGACAGCAGCTTGTCGCCGGCGTTGGGGCCGACCAGCACGATCTCGGCCGCCTTCAGCTCGAGCTTCTCCGAGCGCCCGTCGAAGCGCTTGACGGTGCGGCCGTCGAGCGCCTTGAGCAGCTCGCTGCGGTCGTTTGCGACCAGGTCGATGAGCTGCTTCTCGAGGGCTTCCTTCTCGGTATACGAGGACGACTCGCGCACCGCCTTCTCGGCCCACTCGACCGAGCGGCCGCGCTGCGTCGCCAGCGAGCGGATCAGCGCCGCCGCGTCGTTGGTCACCTTCTCCGAGATCGTCTTGGCCAGGTCCTCGCCCTCGCCGCCGACCGGGTGGGCCGCGCCGGCGTTGGTCCCGGGCGCCATGGCGGCGACGTCGGCCGCGATCAGCAGGAAGAAGCCGGCCGAGGCCGCCTGACCGCCGCTGGGGGTGACGTAGACCACGACCGGGCGGTCCGCCGCGGTGATCGCCGTGGTCATCTGCCGCAGGGAGGTGAGCAGCCCGCCGGGGGTGTTCAGCTCGAGAATGGTCAGCTCGGCGCCGCCGCGGTCGGCGGTCGCGAGGCCGCGCTCGAGGTAGCGGAGCGATGCCGGCTGGATGCTATCATTCATGGTCAGCACGACGACCCGTTGGCCGGCCCGCGCGGGGGCGGTGGTGAGCAGGAGAAGCAAGGACGCGAGGGCTAATCTGCGAAGCACGGACCCCATCATAGAAGCTGCGACCCCACCCCGCAAGGCGCGCTTGCGGGCGGGCGAGCTGCTCCTCATCGGCGCCCTCGCAATCCTCGCCGGGATCGCCTGGGCCAACCCCGAGGAGATTCCACTCGCCACCCGCACGTCGCTCTGGACGGTCGGCTTCCTGTTCGCCGTCGCGGCGCTCGCCCTCGGCGACGAGCCCAACGGGTGGCGGTACTGGTTGCGCGAGCTGCTGCCGGTCCCGCTGGTCCCGTATGTCTTCCTGAACCTCGGCCGCCTCATCCCGCTGGTCAATCCCAACGTCTACGACGCCAAGTTGATGGCCTGGGACCGGGCGATCCTCGGCGCCGAGGCGCAGACCGCGCTGTACGCGCTGCCGCTGCCGGCGTGGCTCGCCGACGTGCTCACGCTCGCCTACTCGACCTTCTTCTTCAACGCCATCGTCATGGTGGTCTCGCTGATCTCGCGCCACGACCCCTACCTGCGCCGGGTCACCTCGACGGTGATCCTGACCTGGCTGGTGTCGTACGCCGGCTACTTCTTCGTCCCCGCCTACGGGCCGCGTGCGACCGTCGCCCAGGAGCGCTACAGCACGCTGCCCGCCGGGATCGTCGGCGAGCCGCTGCGCGACCTCCTCGACAACTGGGAGAAGACCAAGACCGACGCGTTCCCGTCGGGGCACACGATGGTCACACTGGCGGTGCTGTATTGCCTGCGGCGCCGCAACCGCCTGCTCTACAACTGGCTGCTGCCGGTCGGCGCGCTACTCATCTCCGCCACCATCCTACTCACCTATCACTACGTCGTCGACGTCCTCGCGGCGGTGCCGCTCATGGCGCTGTGCGTGCTGGCCGCCCGGTTCCTGGTGGGACCGATCCCGGCGCGGGACGATGGCGCTCGAGCGCCCGACCGACCGTCCCCGTCGCCCGCCTGATCTCGGAGCGGGGCGGCTCGTCGCCGCCGGCGTAGCACCACCGCTCGTGACGGCCGACCAGCCAGCGCATCGCCGCGCCGGCCGGCGGTGCTGCCGCCGAGACCGCGCGCTCGAGCGCCCGCGGCGTGATCGCCGTCTCGCCGACCACGCCGCGGCGCCGCGCCTCGGCGCCGACGCGCTCGAGCGCGCCGCTCAGGCCGCGGGCGCGCGGCCGCAGGAGCCCCCACGCCCGCGGTGCCAGCCGCCACAGCAGCGCCCCGGCGGCCAGGAGCCCGGCGGCCCAGCCGGCCGCGATCGGCCAGCGCCCCGAGGCGGCGCGCAGCGCGTCGGCCAATTGCCGCGTCAGGTCGACCTGGTCGGAGAGCGAGAACGTCAGGATCCACCGGTCCCATGCGGCCTCGAGGCGCTGCCAGCCGAGCGCGAGGTTGAGGCCGCCTTGGTCGAGGCCGACGCCGGGCCGGCCCTCGGCCGGCGTGGGGTCGAACACCTGCCACCGGTCGCCGATCCACGCGGTCACCCAGGCGTGCGCCTGGCTGTCGCGCACCAGGTAGCCGCCCGCGCCGTCCGGGTCGCCGCCCGCGTAGCCTGCCTGCAGACGCGCTGGAACGCCGACACTGCGCAGCAGCAGCACCATGCTCGAGGCGAAGAACTCGCAGTGCCCCTCGCGGCTGGCAAACAGGAACCAGCGCACCGGATCACTGCGCAGCGGCGCATTGGTCGTGGCGCTGTAGTGGTACGCCGTGCGCAGATGAGACTCGAGCGCGAGCGCGGCGACCAGCGGGTTGCGGGAGCCGCGGGTGACGGTGCCGGCGAGCTCGCGCAGAGGCTCGGCGTCAGGGGGCAGCGCGACGTCCTCCTCGTCGGGAGGCGCCTGCACCACCCGGCCGGGCTGGAAGCCCACAGCGTAGCGCACCGGCATCTCGGTGCCGCGCGGGATCGTCAAAGAACCGAGGGCGTCGCGCCACACCGGCACCCCGTCCGGCATCTCCAGCACGACCGTGCCGGAGGGCGTGAAGAGGTTCTCGGAGTCCTTGCGCAGCGTGATCTCGGCGCGCACCACCGGGCGTGCGGGGTCGGGCTCGGCGAGCTGGACGACACCACCGGCCTTGGCCCGCAGAAGGCGGCGCGTCCGCTTCCCCTCGGCCCACGAGCCGGCCCGGTAGTGCCGCACCGTCGCGCCGGCGAGCCGCAGCCACTCGGCGTCGGGGCGGTCGTGCCCGGCGAAGACGACCTCCAGCGCCAGCGCCCGCGACAGCTTGACAGCGCCGATCTGGTGCAGCGCCACCGCATCGCGGAATCCGCTCACCGGGCGGGAGCCGAATGGCACCGCGGCGAACGGCGAGCGCAGGCGCGGCAGCAGCACGAACAGCGGCGCGGCGAAGACGATGGAGGCCAACACCGTTGCGACCACGAGGCGCTTCGGCGGCCAGCCGAGCCGGGCGCCGTCGCTGGCGGCCTCGGCCTCAGCGAGAATCTGCATCCGGCCGACCGCCACGACGACCAACGCGAGCAGCGCCACCAGGTAGAAGGCCAGCAGCGGATGCGTCGACGAGGCAACGCCGGCAACCCCGATCAGCGCGATCAGCCCCCCGGAGACCCGCGTTCGCGACCTCTGGCCGCCGCCCGGCAGCCGCACCGCGGCGAGCAGTACGGCGAGCTGCGCCATCGGCCGCAGCACGCCGAAGCGCATCCCGCCCGACGCCGCCACGGCGAGGACGATCAGCGGCGCCAGCACGTTCTCCAGCCAGGGGCGGAGCGGAGGCAACGGCCTGCGAGCGAGCAGCGCAGCGCCCGCCAGCGCCACGAACGGCAGCAGGAACGGTACGCTCACCACGCCGGTGAACGGCAGCGGCAGCGCTACCGCCAGAGCCAGGGCGCCGAGCCAGCGCTGCCGCTCGAGTACCGCGGTCACGTCGTCCCCGCCAGCCGGTACACCGCGCCGCCGCCCACCTCCGGCGGTAGCGGATCGTCGCCGGGCCCGACCGGCTGTACCAGCGCCAGTTGCTCGAGCATGCGACGCGCCTGCCGCTTGCCGGCCTGCGGCGGCGTCACCGCGCCGCCGATCACCAGCCCGACCGGCTCGCCATGGCGCAGCCGGTCCACCGCCGCGGTCGCGACCTCGGAGACCAGGTCCTCGAAGCGCAGCAGCAGAGTGCCGTCCTCGCGCCTCGGGAGCTGGCGGTCGAGCACCAGGAAGCGCAATGGCATCGCCCGCTCGCGCCGCTCGACGACGATCAGCCGCTGCTGTCGCGCGGTCTGCTTCCAGTGCACGTCACGCCGGTCGTCGCCGGCGTGAAATTCGCGGAGCTGGTCGACCTCGCCGCCGCGCACCACCCCGCCGACGGTTGCCCTCACCTCGGCGACGCCGACGCCGGCGAAGCGCGCTGCCGCCCCGACGAACCGCCGCGGATAGACCAGCGCCTCGACCGGCTGCTCACGGCGCACCGATTTGACGAAGAACCCGAGCGGCAGCCGCACCTCGACCTGCAGCTCCGGGAGCCCCTGGCGACCGCGGCTGTCGAACCTCGTGGTCAACCTGGCGACGGCGCCGCCCCGCCGAGGCACCGTCGGCACCAGCGCCTGCCCGGGCATGCCGACGAGCCGGACGACGACCCCCGCCGCCGGCAGCCAGGACGAGCCGTTCGTCACCTCGACGGCGAGCGTCACCGGCGCCCCGGCGTATACCTCGCCCGGCGGCTGCACGGTCGCCCGCAGGTGGCGCAACGTATGCCGCGAGAACGCGCCCGAGGCGACGAAGACGCCGAGCGAGAGCGCCAGCAACAGGTAGAGAGCGTTGTTGCCGGTGTTCAGGGCCGCCAGCGCCAGCACGGGTACCGCGAACAGGAACACCCACAACGCCCGGGCGGGCCGGAGCGAGAAGCCGGGAAAGCGCCTCATCGCCTCCACCCACCCAGGCCGGGGACCGGGGACCGGGGACCGGGGACCGCGGCTGAGCACGGATGCGCAGGCGGCACGCGGCCGGGGAAGCGGCCGGAAGGGTACCGTCCGAGCCGGCGCAGCGAGGTCAGTGCTCCCGCGAGACCGAGCAGTAAACGCTGTGCCGAGACGGCTACGAGCATTCCCCGGTCCCCGGTTCCCGGTACCCGGTACCCGTCCTCACACCGGGACGCGGGTGGCATCGACGATCTCGCGGATGACGGCACGCTCGGCCTCGCTGCGCGACCACCCCTCCCCGACCTCGCCGCCGGCCAGCACCACCCGGTGCGCCATCACCGGAACGGCCATGCGGACGACGTCGTCGGGGATCACGTAGTCGCGCCCCTCGACCAGCGCCAGCGCCTGGCAGGCGCGGTGCAGCGCCAGCGCGCCGCGCGTCGACACCCCGAGCAGGAGCGAAGGGTGCTTGCGGGTGCGCTCGACGAGATCGAGCATGTAGCCGAGCAACACCGGCGCGACCCGCACCTGCCTGACCGCGGCTTGCAGCTCGAGGATCTCGGCGTTCGCCAGCACCGGCTGCAGCGCCTCCAGCTCCTCCTCGACGCCGCCGCGGCGCAGCAGCTCGAGCTCCTCGTCGTGGGCCGGGTAGCCGAGCGAGATGCGCAGCAGGAAACGGTCGAGCTGCGACTCGGGCAGCGGGTAGGTGCCGAGATACTCGACGGGGTTCTGAGTCGCCACGACGAGGAACGGCTCGCGCAGACGGTAGCGGGTCTTTTCGACCGTCACGGTGCGCTCGTTCATCGCCTCGAGCAGCGCCGCCTGCGTCTTCGGCGTGGCCCGGTTGATCTCGTCGGCGAGCAGCACGTTGGTGAACACCGGCCCGGCGAGGAACTCGAACTCGCCTTTCTCCGGGCGCCACAGCGACACGCCGATGATGTCCGACGGCAGCGTGTCGGACGTGAACTGGATGCGGTTGAACACCAGGCTCAGCGAGCTGGCGAGGGCGTGCGCGAGCGTCGTCTTCCCCACCCCCGGGATGTCCTCGATCAGCACGTGCCCGCGCGACAGCAGGGCGGCGATCAGCCAATCGATCGCCTCTTCCTTGCCGCGGATCACCCGCGCCACCGAGGCCTTGAGGTCCGCCAGCTTCTCCGTCGTCACCACCACCGCTCACCCCCACCGCGAGAACCGTTCCGGCGCGCGCCACCTTCCCCTTGTACGTCTGCCCGCGTCAAAGTGATGGCCCCGTCACCCTGACCCGGCCGGCGGCCCGTCGGCGAGCCGAGTATACGGCGCGCCCCCGCCCGATCGGGACGGCAGAGGCACTCTCGGCAGCAGTCGTATGCTCGAAACGCGTCAGGCATCGACTCGGGTGTCATTGACGCCGAGCGACGCGATCTCCGGGGCCGTCATGGTTCGCCGCCGCGTCCCGAGGGCGCCGAAAGCGCGCGGACGTTGACCCGATGAAGCGGACACTCCGACCTGCCACGACGAGGATGGTGGAGATGACCACCACCACAGCCCCGGAGTTGGGTATGCTTCCACGTCGGGAGCGCGGTGGCCACGGAGGCTTCGTCTCGTGCTTCGCCGCGGCCGCCCTGGCGCGGCGCCGGGACGCCTTGGAAAGGAGAGTCCCGTGAGGATCACCCTGATCAGCGTGATCGTGCAGGACCAGGCGAAGGCCCTGCGCTTCTACACCGAGGTGCTCGGGTTCGTGAAGAAGACGGACTTGCCGGCCGGCGAGTTCAGGTGGCTGACCGTCGTCTCGCCAGCCGCGCCGGACGGCCCCCAGCTCGTGCTCGAGCCGAACGCCAACCCCGCGGCGGCGACCTACCAGCGCGCGCTCCACGACGCGGGGATCCCGCTGACCTCGTTCGAGGTCGACGACATCGCCAGGGAGCACCGGCGGCTGGTGGCGCTCGGCGTCGCCTTCACGACCGCGCCGACCGCCGCCGGCCCCGCGACGTTCGCCGTCTTCGACGACACCTGCGGTAACCTCATCCAACTCCACCAGACGTAGGGCGCTTGCCTTGCGCCCGCCGACAGACGTGGTACAACGTCCGCCGACACCCCGGGGGAGGCGGCCGTGAACGAGGACGAACGCAAGATCCGCGAGCTGCTCGCCGCCTGGGAGACCGCGACGGCCGCCGGCGACCTGCCGGAACTGCTCGGCCTGCTCGCCGACGACATCGAGTTCCCGGTGGCCGGGCGGCGGCCGCTGGGCAAGCACGAGTTCGCCGCGCACTTCACGGAGATGCTCGCCAGGCACCGCGTCGAGGCGGTGTCCGAGCCGCGCGAGGTTCTGATCAGGGGCGACCTCGCCTACCTCTCGCCCAACCTGCGGGTGACGCTGACGCCGCGCGCCGGCGGGGCGCCGCGACCCATGGCCGGGAACGCTCTCACGGTCCTGCGCCGCAACGCCAAAGGCAACTGGCTGATCGCGCGCGACGCGAACCTGCTGGCGCCGGAGCCGTGACGATGACGCCGGCGCCGCCGCGATCGTGACGAGAGACGCCCGATGACCGACCTCGACCCCCGCGAGCCGCATCCGCCGTTGCCCCTGCTCGAGCTGCGCGTCCCCGTGCCCGCCGACGCCGGGCCGCTGCTCGAGGCGGTCCGCGAGTCGATGGCCGAGCTGGAGCGCTGGATGGACTGGTGCCATGGCGGATACTCGCTCGACGACGCCGCCAGGTGGATCGCCGAGCAGGAGCAGGCGCGCCTGTCCGGCAGCGGGTTCGAGTTCGTGATCACCGGCGACGGCCGCACGCCGCTCGGCGTGTGCGGCATCAACGGCATCCACCGCGCCTACCGCATGTGCAACCTCGGCTACTGGGTGCGCTCCTCCCACGCCGGGCGCGGCGTCGCCACCGCGGCGGTGCGGCGCCTGGCGGCGTGGACGTGGGAGCACACCGACGTCGAGCGCGTCGAGATCGTGGCCGCGGTCGGCAACGCCGCGAGCCAGCGGGTCGCCGAGCGGGCCGGCGCGCTGCCCGAGGGCGTGCTGCGGTCGCGGCTGCTCATCCACGGTGTCTTCCACGACGCCGTGATGTACTCACTCATTCGCTCCGGATAGGACGCTGGCCCGGGGCCGCGAGAGATGTCACCATACGGCGCCGCGACCAGGCTCCCCGGCGCCGCGGTTGGAGACGACGACGTGCGCAACGAGACGACGAGCGCTTCGGTGCTCGACTGCATCGGCGATACCCCGCTGGTCCGCCTGACCAGGATGTTCCCCGACCACCCCGCCGAGGTGTACGCCAAGCTCGAGTTCATGAATCCGTCGGGCTCGATCAAGGACCGCCTCGCGCGCTTCATGATCGACCAGGCGGAGCAGGATGGCCGCATCAAACCGGGCGACCTGATCATCGAGAACTCCTCCGGCAACACCGCGATGGCGCTGGCGATGGTGGCGCTCCAGCGCGGCTACCGGCTCAAGGTGGTGGTGCGGGACCGCTCGAGCCGCGAGAAGCTCGAGCAGTTGCGGGCGCTGGGCGTGGAGATCCTCGTGGTCGACTCCACCCTGCCCCCCGAGCACCCCGACAGCTACAACCGGATCACCCCTCGCCTGGCCGCGGAGACACCCGACTGCTACTTCCCCGACCAGCACGGCAACCGGGAGAACAACGAGGCGCACTACCGCTCGACCGGGCCGGAGATCTGGCGCCAGATGGACGGGCGTATCGACTACTTCGTCGCCGGCGTCGGTACCGGCGGCACCCTCGGCGGTGTTGCCCGCTTCCTCACGGAGCAGGACCCGCGCATCCGGATCGTGGCCGTCGACGGCCAGGGGTCGGTATTCACCGAGTACTTCCGCACCGGGCGCAAGGGCGCTGCGAGCGACTATCTGGTCGAGGGGATCGGCGACGAGTGCATCCTGCCGACGATGGACTTCGACCTGATCGACGAGATGCTGCAGGCGCAGGATCGCGACGCGTTCGCCTGGGCGCGCGCCCTGGTACGCACCGAGGGGATACTCGCCGGCGTGTCGAGCGGCGCGGCGGTATGGGCGATCGCCGACCTGCTGAAACGGATCGACG
This sequence comes from uncultured Acidobacteriota bacterium, assembly GCA_963725705.1. Classification (GTDB taxonomy): domain Bacteria; phylum Acidobacteriota; class Thermoanaerobaculia; order Thermoanaerobaculales; family Thermoanaerobaculaceae; genus CAVRZJ01. Next base: position 202,458 of record CAVRZJ010000014.1, read on the forward strand.
GCCACGCTCGTGTCGTGACGATCTTCCCCGACGGCGCCGCGCGCTACCTGACCAAGATGTTCAACGAGGAGTGGCTCAGGTCGCACGACCTGCTGTAACGGCCCGCGCTCCCGGCGCCTCGGAGTTCCTCGGCATCCGGCGTACCCCGCCCTCTCGGGGGCGCCGGCGCCCTCGCCGGCGCAGGCGACCGCTTCGATCGCGCCCCCTTCGAGGGCAGGCGGGCGAGGGCGCCCGCTTGCCCCCGGAACAGGGGGCGCCCCCGATCTCCTCTGCGCCACGCCGGACTCTCCAGGCAATGACGGGGTCCCCCGTGCCGCGGCGGGGCTTGACACCGGCGCGGCGGCAGTGCAGCATCCGCGCCGTGATGACGTCGCTGCACGCCGCCTTCCGTCGCCCGACCACCTTTACCTGGTGGTATTGGCGCAGCACAGGAGGGCGTGTAGCCGCGTCTTAGCCTCTCACGTACGCGCAAACACGGCCCTCCGGCGACCCCGGAGGGCCTTTTCTTTTCTCGAGAGAACGAGGGGAGATCCGACGATGGCGACACACCAGGCACCCACGAGCCCCGCGACCGTTCCGGCCGCGACCACCAACGACCGCATCCTGCTGCCCCCCGATGAGCTGCCGCGGGTCTGGTACAACGTGCTCCCCGACCTGCCGTGCGCCGCTGGCGCCGCCGTTCAGCCCGGCAACCGGCCAACCCGTGACTCCGGAGGAGCTGCTGCGGATCTTCCCGCCGCAGTTGCTCGAGCAGGAGATGAGCGGTGACCGCGAAATCGCGATTCCCGACGAGGTGCGCGACATCCTCGCGATGTGGCGGCCGACGCCCCTGATCCGCGCTCGCCGGCTCGAGCGGGCACTGCGCACGCCCGCCCGCATCTACTTCAAGCACGAGGGCGTTTCCCCGGCCGGCAGCCACAAGCCCAACACCGCCGTGCCGCAGGCGTACTACAACATGAAGCACGGCATCACCCGTCTCGCCACCGAGACCGGCGCCGGACAGTGGGGATCGGCGCTCGCCTGCGCCACCCGGATGTTCGGGATGTCGTGCCGCGTCTACATGGTGCGGGTCAGCCACGACCAGAAGCCGTACCGCCGCACGTTCATGCGCCTGTTCGGGGCCGAGGTGATCCCCAGCCCATCGCCGCTGACCGCTGCCGGCCGCGCCATCCTCGCGCAGGATCCCGACTCCCCCGGCAGCCTCGGGATCGCGATCTCCGAGGCCGTCGAGGAGGCGGCCGGCCGCCCCGACACCAACTACTCGCTCGGCAGCGTGCTCAACCACGTGCTGCTGCACCAGACGGTGATCGGCCAGGAGGCGAAGCGGCAGCTCGCCATGGTCGGCGAGCGCCCCGACTTCATCTTCGGGTGTCACGGCGGCGGCTCCAACTTCGGCGGCCTCGCGCTGCCGTTCGTCCCCGAGATCGTCGCCGGCGAGCGCGATCCGCGCGATCGCCGTCGAGCCGGCGAGCTGTCCGACGCTGACTCGTGGCGAGTTCGCGTTCGACTACGGCGACACCGCCAAGCTGACGCCGATGGTCCGCATGTACACGCTCGGGCACGACTTCATGCCGCCCGCCTCGCACGCCGGCGGGTTGCGCTACCACGGCGCCGCCGCCGCTCGTCTCGGCCCTCCTCGACGCCGGCGTGATCGGCGCCGAGGCGGTACCGCAGGCCGAGGTGTTCGCGCGCCGCCGAGCTGTTCGCCCATACCGAGGGGATCGTGGCCGGCCCCCGAGTCGGCGCACGCCATCGCGGCGGTCGTTCGCAAGGCGGTCGAGCTGCGCGAGGAGGGGCGCGCGGCGACGATGCTGTTCTCGCTGTCCGGGCACGGACTGTTCGATCTCGGCGCCTACGACGCGTACCTCGTCGGCACGCTCGAGGACCACGGCTTCGACCGCGCGAGGCGGTGGCGGCGGCGCTCGCCGACCTGCCTCACGTCGCAGGATGAGCGCGGGCGCCATGATCGTCATCCTCGAGCCCGATCTCGGCGAGCCGGCCGCCGTCGTCGACACCATCGCCGCCGCCGCGGCGCGCTACCCGGGCGTCGACGGTGCGCCCGTACGAGCTTCAGCGGCACGCAGCACTCGTTCACCGAGGTCCACCTGATCGGCCCCACCGCCTCGGTGCCGACCGAGCCGTTCGAGGCGCTCGCCGGCGTCCGCCGGGTGGTGCGCGTGTCGGCACGCTACCGGCTGATCGGCCGCCACGATCCGCAGCGAGGAGATCGTCGGCTTCGAGCACAACGGCGTGCGCTTCGACGAGCGCACGGTGCACGTGTTCGCGGGGCTGTGCGCGGTCGACACCCGCGAGCACGTCGACGCGACCATGGCGGCGCTCGCGAGCGCGGGCGTCGTCACCACGCGCATGGGCGCGTACAAGCCGCGCACCACGCCGTACGACTTCCAGGGGCTCGGCGCGGCCTGCCTGCCGTGGGTGTTCGAGCTGGCCGGCAAGCACGGCATCCGGGTCATCGCGATGGAGGTGACCGACGCCTCGCACATCGACGAGATCACGGCGGCGCTCGAGCAGCGCCGGGCAGCCCGACCGGCGTGATGCTCCAGGTCGGCACGCGCAACGCGCAGAACTTCGAGCTGCTCAAGGCAGGTCGGCAGCCAGCAGCGAGCTGCCGGTGCTGTTCAAGCGCGGCATGGGGATCACGCTCGAGGAGTCGCTGAACGCCTGCGAGTACATCGCCAGCGAGGGGAACCCGAACATCGTCTTCTGCCTGCGCGGCGTCAAGACGCACCTCGGCGAGCCGCACCGCAACCTGGTCGACTTCGCGCACGTGCCGGTGGTGCGCCGGCAGACGCGCCTGCCGGTGTGCATCGACCCGTCGCACAGCGTCGGTATCCGCGCTGCGCTGCGCCGGACGGCCTTCCCGACATCTTCCACGTGATCGGCCAGGGCGTCATCGCCGGGGCGTCGGCGGTGCTGGTCGACTTCCACCCGCAGCCCGAGCGGCGCTCTGCGACGGCCCCCAGGCGCTCACTCTCGACGAGCTCGAGCTGCTGCTCGACTACGTGCGACGGGTGCGCGCGACCTACGACGCCGCGGTCGCCGCGTTCCAAGGGAGGGCGTCGAGCGATGGGCAGCAGGCACGACGAAAAGCAGGGGCAACCACACATGCAGCTCAGTAGTCGGCGCGCCTGAGCGCATCGCCGGGCCGACCAAGCTACGCCGCGCTGCGCCCCGGGCGCGGCGCGCGGTGCCGGGTAACGATTCGCCAGCGAATCGACGCGATCAGCAGCACCGCCTGGTCGTGCAGCACCGGCGAACATGCAGGGAGCGACTCGTCGTTCGCCCTCGCTCCGGTGACTCCTTGTGCCTCGAGAGAGGTCGCGCCTACGGCTCCTCGGGCATGGCCACCCAGAGGATGATGTAGACGAGGATGCCGGGGAAAGCCACGGAGAGGATCGACAGCAGCACGTAAAGGATGCGGACCAGCGTGGGATCCCAGCCGAGCCAGTCGGCGAGGCCGCCGCACACCCCGGCGATCACGCGGTTCCGGCGAGAGCGAAGCAATTGCATGGCGACCTCCCCGTCCTTCGCATCCTACTACGCAGGTACGGCTCGCGGGGTTCACCGCTGCCAGGCGCCCGTTGCTCCGCCCGGGCGCGGTGGCCGCCCCGGCGGGCGCACGGATGGAGGAGGTCACCCTCGCGGAGAAGCGGGCGCGGTCAGATCGCCGTCGTCGGAATGAACGTCGACGCGGCCTTGGTCGGACCGGTCTGCTCGCTCTTCTCCATGATCGCCATCGATGTCTGCCAATGGAAACCGTTCTGCTCGGCGAGCCGCTCCAGCCGCGTCGCCACGTGAGCGGCGGAGGCGGGCCGACGCGCCCGCTCCTTGGAAATCATCGACATCACCAGGTCGTCGAGCTCGAGCGGCAGGCCGGCGTTGCGCTCGCGCGGGGCCGGCGGCTCGAACTCGATGGTCTTGCTCACCACCTCGTCGATCGTCGTGCCCGAGAATGGCGCCGTCCCGGTGAGGCAGATGTACAGGGTGACTCCGAGGGCAAAGAGGTCGCCCTTCTCGTCGTACGCCTCGCCGTGCAGGCATTCGGGCGGGACGAACCCCGGCGTCCCGAACACGCGGTCCCGCCCCCGCCACAGCGATGAGAGGAACTCGGCGATGCCGAAGTCGCTGACCTTGATCGAGCCGTCGCGACCGAGCAGCACGTTGGCGGGCTTGAGGTCGTGGTGGATCACCCGCTGTGCATGCGCGAACGCCAGCGCCCGCGCGACCAGCGCTCCGAGCGGCACCAGTTGCGGCGCGTCGAGCGGCCGACCGGCGCGCAGGTAGAGCTCGAGGTTCATGCCGTTGACGAACTCCATGACGATGAACGCCAGCGACCCGGCATCGACGATGTCGAAGACCGCGACGATCGAGGGGTGCTGCACGCGGGCCGCCGCGACCGCCTCGCGCAGCAGACCCGACACCGCGTCGCTGCGATCGCTGCCGAACGCCATGCGCGACAGCCGGATCGTCTTCAGCGCCACGGTGCGGTGCAGCTTGGTATCCCAGCCGCGGAACACGATCCCGGAGGCGCCCTCGCCGAGCATCGAGAGGAGCTGGTAGCGCCCGAGCGGGAAGCTCACGAGCTGACGGCCCTCCCGGAGGTGCTCCTCGAGTCGCGCCACGTCGGCCGCCGAGATGTCGGCCGTCGGGGCGGCGGCGCGCTCCTCGCGCTCGGCGCGCCGGCGCTCGATCAGGCGCTCGAGACGCAGCGCCAGCTCGGCCGGCTCGACCGGCTTGACGAGGTAGTCGTCGGCACCCTCCCGCAACCCGCGAACGCGGTCGCTCCCCTGCCCGAGCCCGGAGAGGAAGACCACCGGGATCGCCGCCGTGGCCGGGTTGGAGCGCAGCGCGTGGACGAGGTCGTAGCCGGAGAGGTTGGGCATCACCACGTCGAGAACCGCGGCGTCGACGTTCTCCGCCGCCGCCAGCTCGACGACACGCGCCGGGTCAAGCGTCGCCACAACGTCGAAGCCGATGACCTCGAGCGCGAGCTGTATGGAGCGCAGCGTCATCGGGTTGTCGTCGGCGATCAGGATTCGCGGCACCGGTCCATGGTAACGCAGGGCGGAGAAACCAAGGCGTGGACCGTGGGCCGAAGCGGCTACGGGGCGGCCGGTGTCCCGAGCAGCTCCCGCAGCAGCGCGTCATCGTGGTCGACGCGGTCGATCATCCAGAGCGCGTAGCGGAGGTCGACGTCACGTTGCGCGAGCGCTCGGGGTTCCAGCCGAAGTCGCCGGCCACGTTCTCCCAGACCCGGTCGAAGTTGAGCCCGACGACCTCACCGCTACCGTTCATCGTCGGGCTGCCGGAGTTGCCGCCCGTCGTGTCGCCGTCGGTGAGGAAGTCGACCGGGACGCTCGCCGAGCAGCGGGTCGGCCCAGCGGGCCGAAGTCCTGCGCCCGGACCGCCGTCGAGGACCTTCTTCGGCGTGGCGAACGGCTCGACGCCGCGCTCCTTCTCGAGGACGCCGCGGAGCGACGGTCTGCGGCGTGACGGTAACCGCCTCCCGCGGGAACGTACCCCTTCACGGTGGCGAAGGAGACGCGCAGCGTGCGCGTTCGCGTCGGGGTAGATCGCCTTCCCCTTCGGCGGCTCGCAGAGCGGCGAGGGCGAGAGGTAGCCGGCCGCACACGAGGAGGGCGCCGTTCGTCTGCCCGCCGCCGCGCGGATCGCGGCGAGGTGCGGCGCGAGCGCGAGGGCGAGCTGGACGTACGGGTCGTCCGACGCGCGCGAGCGCGTCGAGGTTCGCGTCGACGTTCGCGAGGCGCGCCTTCTCGTCGCCGAGCGCGGTGCGGCGTCCATCTCCGCGAGCTTCGCCTCGATCGCCTCCGACGTCGCTCTGGCTGCCGAACGTCTCGTCGAGGGCACGGACGGGTCGTCGCCCGCGGCGGCCTGCGTGCCCTGGCGACGAGGTAGGCGAGCGCCTGCGCCGCGACGCGGCCGGCGCGAGCGAGCGGGTGAGGTCCTTCTCGCGCTGCCGGGCGCGCTCAGGTCGCGCTCCTGGAAGCCCGCCTCCCGCTCGGGTCGGGCTTCGCGCGCTCGTCCGCGCGACGCACGGCGGAGAGGGCCGAGCCGAGATAGCGCGGAGCGGCTCTCGATCTCCTCGAGGAAGAAGCGGCGCTCCTGGCCGGCGCGGTCGGCGGCGGGACCTTCTCGAGCTCGTCGAGCGCCGTGCGGCCAGCCGGCGCAGCGACGGTTCTTGGCGACGAACGCGAGGAAGTCGTTCAGCTCCTTCGCCTCGCGTCCGCTCGACGACGCGCCGTTGCGCGCCGAGCCCCTCGATCTGGCCGCGCGCGTTGGTCTCGCCGTTGCCGTACCCCTTGATCGCGCCGGCGACGCGCAGCGCGGTGTCCGGATCCTTCTCCCGTCGTCCTCGAGGATCGCGATGAGGTCGGAGAACGTCCGGGCGCGGAGCGGGTAGTACCACTTCTCCAGGTTGTCGACCGAGTCGGCGTCAGGAAGCGCTGGGTGCGGCCCGGGTACCCGTCGATCATCACGACGTCGCCCTCGGCGATGCCGCGTTCGACACCGGCAGCCAGCGGGCCGGCCGGTACGGGACGTTCTCCGTCGCGTACGCCGCCGGCTTGCCGTCGGCGCCCACGTACGCGCGCATGACGGCGAAGTCGCCGGTGTGGCGCGGCCAGCGGAAGTTGTCGTCCTCGCCGCCGTAGTCGCCGACGCCGCGCGGCGGCGCGTAGACGAGCCGCACGTCGCGCAGCTCGACCTGCTCCATCAGACGGTACGTCGCGGCCCTCGTAGAACGCCGCCACGTCGCAGCGCGTACTCGGCTGCTTCTCGCACTCGGCGACGATCTCGCGCTTGGCGCGCTCGACCGCTTCGTAGCGCTCGAGGTCGGTCCTGGCGCGGGCGAAGGCGATCCGGCGCCGCGCACGCGATCGCTGACGTCGGCGAAGCGCGTGATCACGAGGACGCGGCCGACGCCGCCGCGCGCCGGCACCTCGTCCCCCCGTGTACGCGCGACGAACCCGTCGCGCAGGTAGTTCTTCTCGGGCGTAGAGACGAGCTGAATGGCGCCGAAGGCGCAGTGGTGGTTGGTAGCGACGAGCCCGTCGCGCGAGACGAACGCGGCGCTGCAGCCGCCGAGGTCGACGACGGCCGTCAGCAGGCCGCCGCCCGAGCCGTCCCAGATCTGCTCGGGCGTCAGCGTCAGGCCGCGCGCCTGAAGCTGCTGCCACTCGCCCGCGGGGAACGCGGCGAGCTGCTGCGGCGGCCACTGTCCCTCGTCCGCCCCGACCGACGCCGCCACAATCATGATCAGCCACGCCGCTGCGCACGCTCGTCTCACGATATTGCCTCCTCTGCAGCGCGGAACAGTAGCACCGTGTGGTTTGGAGGTGCGGAGTGGCTTGGAGGCGCTCGGAACCTTGGAGGCCGTCGTTGCCACCTCCGACATTTTGAAAGCGGACAACTCAGCCATTCCGCTGCGATCTCCAGCCGGGGCGGCGCGTGCGGTCCGCATCGCGAGCAAAACGTCGGAAGTGGCACGCGCGCACCGCTCAGGGAGCGGTGCGGAGTGGCTCTGAGTGGCTTGGAGGCGCTCGGAACCTTGGAGGCCGTCGTTGCCACCTCCGACATTTTGAAAGCGGACAACTCAGCCATTCCGCTTCGATCTCCAGCCGGGGCGGCGCGTGCAGTCCGCATCGCGAGCAAAACGTCGGAAGTGGCACGCGCGCACCGCTCAGGGAGCGGTGCGGAGTGGTTTGGTGGCCTCCGCGCAGCGCTCAGGCGCGCCAGCATCCCTGTCGTTCTTTTCTCCTTGAGCTCGCGCTCCGCGCAGCGGAGCGCGGCGCTGCCACCAGTGGGCCAGATGCAAGGAGCGCAAGCCGGCCCGCGACGACGCGTACTTGCTGTACGCGAGGAGCGAGGCCGGCGCTGCGCGACGCCGCAGATGGTCCGCTGCCGGCAGCGCTCCGTGGGAAGTAGAGAGCGATCCAAATTGGCGAGGGGCGGGCTGCACACAGTGCAGCGAGGGTGGTCGCGGCACGCCCGGCGGGAGCGCAGCTCCCAGCCGGCGAGCCGCGAGCGCCCGCAGCGCCGCGCCAGCGGCGCCCGCCCCGCACCCCCATCGCGAGCTTTTTGTCACTCGCGCAGGGCGGCGATCGGATCGACGCGGGTGGCGAGGTGGGCCGGGAACAGGCCGGAGGCGACGCCGACAGTGAGCGACACCCCGACGGCGAGGACCAACCCCAAAACCGACACGGCGAATGGCCATGCCGAGAGCGTGGCCACCAGCGCAACGGCGAGCGTGCCGACGACAGCACCGGCCGCGCCGCCGGCGACGGCGAGCGTTACCGACTCCAGGAGGAACTGCAGCCAGACATCGCGGCGGCTGGCGCCGAGCGAGCGGCGCACTCCGATCTCGCGCCGCCGCTGCGCCACCGCCATCGCCATGACGTTCATCACCCCGACCGCGCCGAGCAGCAGGGAGATGCTACCGACCGCGGCGAGCAGCACTGTGAGCAGCCGGCTCTGGCGTGCGACCTGGGCGAGCGCCGCCTCCGGGCTGCTGATCACAACCTGCAGACCCGGCCGCGTGAGCGTGAAGAGGCGACGGATCTCGGCCGCCGCGACCCGCTCGTCGGCGCCCGTGCCGAGCTTTGCCAGGATCATGTCGGGATCGCTCCGTCCGACCAGGCGGCCAGCGGCGGCGAGCGGCACCAACACGGCGTCGTCGCAGCGGAACGGCAGCGCCGGCGAGTCGCCGATGGCGCCGAGCACGCCGATCACGGTCATCGCCTTGCCGCCGACGTCGACGCTGCGGCCGACCGGACTGCCGCCGCCTGTCGCGGCGGCACGGGCGCCGAGATGCGCCCCGAGAACGCAGAATCCCTGGGCTCGGTCGAGCGGCGAGAAGAACCGCCCGGCCGTGACGGAAAGCCGCACCAGGGTGCGCAGATCGGCGGCGACGCCGAGTACCGCGACCGGCCGCGCGGCGGCACCGAGCCGGAGCTCGGCGCGCCCGGCGACGATTGGGCTCGCGGCGGCGAGCGACGGCACGTTGCCGGCGAGCGCGCGTACGTCGCCGGGCTGCAGGCGTCCGGCGCTGCGCCCCTCGCCGGCGACGGTGACCGCAACCACGTCGGCCCCCAGCTCGCGCAGCCCAACAAGCGCCTGGCGGCGCGCCATCGCGGTCACGCTGGTGAGGGCGACTACGGCGCCGACGCCGAGCGCCAGGCCGATGAGCGCGAAGGCGCTGCGGTGCCCGGCCGCGACGAGCCCGGCAGCCGCCTCGCGGGCCAACTCGGAGGCGCGCGCCGTCACCGGACGCCCTCCGCCGCGACGCGGCCCTCGGCGAGCTCGACGATGCTGCCGCAGCGCGTCCCGATCTCGGGGTCGTGGGTCACGACGACGAGCGTGACCCCGTCCTCTTCGTTGAGGCGCAGCAGCAGGTCGAGGACCTCCAGACCCGTGCGCCGATCGAGCGCACCGGTCGGCTCGTCGGCGAGAACGACCGCGGGAGCGCCGACCACCGCGCGGGCGATCGCCACCCGCTGCTGCTGGCCGCCGGAGAGGTCGCCGGCCCGGCCCGCCGCGCGCTCGGCCATGCCGACGCGGCGCAGCGCCTCGAACGCCACGGCGTGCGCTCGCGAGCGCGTCTCGCCGCGGTAGATCAGGCGCAGCGCCACGTTGTCGAGGCAGCTCCGGTGCGGGATCAAGTTGAAGCCCTGGAACACCAGACCGACGGTGCGGTTGCGCAGCCGCGACAGGTCATCGTCGCCGAGGGCGCCGACGTCTCTGCCGTCGAGCACGTAGGAGCCACGGGTGGGCCGGTCGAGCAGCGCGAGCAGGTGCACCAGCGTGGTCTTGCCCGAGCCGGAGGCGCCCATGATCGCCACCCTCCGCCCGCGCTCCACCGTGAGCGAGACGCCGCGCAGCGCCTCGATGGTCGTCGGGCCGACCCGATACGTCCTGCCGATCTCGACCAACCGGATCACCGCCGCGCCCCCGTCACGCTCACCGCCTCGGCACCAGCACCCGCTCGCCGGCCGCGAGGCCCTCGCGGACCTCGACGTCGGCGACGGTGGTCTCGCCGAGCACGACCTTGCGGCGCACCGGCTTCCCGGTCGCAAGGTCGAGCACCTCGACCCACCCCTCGCCGCCGTCGGCCGCCTCGACGGCGGCGATCGGCACGAGCAGCGCGTCGGCGCGCTGGTAGACGACCGCCTCGATGCGCGCGGTTAGACCGAGCCGGAACTGCGACGCCGCCGCGGGCGGCAACGTCGGCACCGCCACCACCACCGTGAAGCCGCCGCCGGCGCCAGCGGCCGCCGCCACGCTGCGGACGCTCCCCTCGAGACGCAGGCCGGGGAACGCGTCGCTGGTCACAACCGCCGGCTGCCCGAGACGGAGCCGCTCGACCTCGAGCTCGTCGGCGCTCGCGACCGCCGCCAGCGACGAGAGATCGCCGATCGCCAGCAGCGCCTCCCCCGCCTCCACCTTGCCTCCCTCCGAGAGCTCGCCGGCCGCGCCGGCCGGCCGGATCACCACACCGGCCGCGGGGGCGACCACCACCGCCTGCGCCAGCCGCGCCTCGACGCGGCTCAAGTTGACGCGGGCGTTCTCCAACTCCATCTCAGCGACGCCGACGTTCTCCGCGTTGCCCTGCTCCTGGACGTCGTCGAGGTCCTGCTGCGCCGACGTGTAGTCGAGCTCCTGGCCGGCGGCTTCACGCTGCGCCCCCTCGTACTCCGAGCGGCCGACAATGCCCTTGTCGAACAGCGCCTTGGTCTCGTCGAGGCCCTCCCGCGCCGCGTCCAGGCTCATCTTCGCCTTCGACAGCCGGCGTCTGGCCTCGGCCACCTCGGTGCCGCTCGCCCAGTCGTGCAGGTCGCGCGCGTGCCGGTCCGCCTTGATCACCGCCGCCCGCGCGTTGCGCTGCTCGACCTCGACCTGGGTCGTGTCGAGCTCGAGCAGGCGCTGACCGCGCTCGACGCGCTCGCCCGGGCGATACCAGACGTGCTTGATCGTGCCGGCGATCGGCGCCACCACGGCGGACATCACCAGCGGCTCGAGGCGGCCGGCGAGCGGCAGGCGCACCTCCAGCGGTCGCGCCGTCACCGTGACCGGCTCGCCGCCGCTGCGCCGCTCGACCGCCGCCTCGACCGGGGCGGACGAGCCGCCCAACCGCCACGACGCGAGGCCGAGCGCCACGAACAGCAGGATGGCGCCGCCGCTCACCGCGATGCGCAGCCGCTGCGCCCGCCGCAGGACAGCCTCGAGCTGCCGGTTGGTGTCCTCCTGGCGGCGGTAGGCGTCCTGCAGCTCGGCGTGCTGCGCCGCGAGCCGCCGCGCCAGCTCGGCCTCGGTCTCGTGCGCGGCGCGCAGGTCCTGGTAGAGACGGGCGTTCTCGATGGCGATCGCGGCCTGCGAGGTCAGCGCCGCGAGCAGCTCGGCGTCGCGGTCGGAGAAGCGCCCGCCGCGCTTGTTGAGGACCTGGACGACGCCGATGCGGCGCCCGTGCACGTTGGCCAGGGGGTGGCACAGGATCGTCCGGGTGACGAACCCGCTGGCGCGGTCGAAGCGCGCCGCGAAGCGCGGGTCGGTGGCGGCGTCGTCGACGCGCACGGTCTCGCCGGTCGCCATCACGTGCCCGGCGATCCCCTCGCCGAGGCGGACGCGGATCTCGCCGACCTTGGACTCGGTGACCACCTTCGACCACAGCTCGCCGCTCTTTTCGTCGTAGAGGAACAGCGTGCAGCGCTCCGCGTCCATCACCTCGGCGATGCGGTCGACCACCTCCTTGAGCTGCTGGTCGAGGTCGACCGCCGGCAGATCGGCACGGGTGCCGCTCATCGGGCCTCCGGTTCCGCGACCGCGACGCTGACGCCCCAGGTGTCGAGGGTCGTCCCGACCGATTGGTCGAGCAGCGTCAGCGCGTCGAGGTAGCTCACGTTGGCGGCCAGCTCGCGGTCGCGCGCGGCCACCAGGTCGTTCTGCAGGCGCAGGTACTCGAAGTTCGACGACCGCCCCACCCGGAGCTTCTCGCCCTCGATCTCGAGCTGCTTCGCGGAGAGCTCGCGCGCGCGCCGGGCGAGGTCGACCGCCAGGGCCGCGTTGCGGACCTCGCGAACGCGATCGGCGATCTCGAGGCGGACGCCGTCCTCGATCTCGCGGATCGCCACCTCGCGGCGCTCGACCACGATCTGCGCCTGCCGGTAGCGGACACCGCGCACCGTGTCGCCGAACGTGTAGCCGAGCGTCAGGCCGGTGGTCCAGCCGCGGTCGCGGAAAGCGTTGGCGAGGAGCGCCGGATGGTCGGCGGTGCCGCCGTAGCCGGCCGCGAGGTCGAGCTCCGGTAAGCGCGAGTTGGCGGCGACCGTAAGGTCGGCGCGCGCGATCTCGAGGTCGAGGCGCGCCGACAGCACATCGGGGCGGCGCTCGAGCGCCAGCGCCTGCACGGCCGCCAGCTCTGGCACAAGCACCGCCGGCTGCGGTACCGACACGGGTTCGATGACGGTGTCGACCGGCAGGTCGAGCACGTCGACGAGGGCCAGGCGCGCCGCATCGAGGCGGTTCTCGGCGACCAGTGCGTCCACCTGCTTGTTGGCGACCTCGGTGTCGGTCTGCACCAGGTCGACCGCCGCCATGCGGCCGGCATCGATCAGCGCCTTGTTCACCTCCGCCAGACGGTTGGCCTCGGCGAGCGAGGAACGGGCGATCTCCAGCTCCTCGCCCGCGCGCGCCAGGTCGCGGAAGGCGAGGATCGCGTCGGTGATCACCGCCATCACGCGCTGCCCCAGGTCGAGCGCGCTCCTGCGGTCGTTCATGCGGGCGACGCGCAGGTCCGCGGTGCCGACGCCGATCCCGCCGCCGCGCAGCAGCGGCTGCGTCAGCGCCACCTGCCACGCCTGCGAGTGCTCGGCGTCGAGCTGCACGTCGCTGCGGCCGGTGGACGAAGTCGATGCGGTGCCCCAGGTGAAGGCGAGCTGCCCGCCGGTCGGGATCGCCTGCCGCACCACCGCTTGCGCCGAGGCGAGATTCACCGCGGCCAACGTGTCCTCGGCGTTCTCCGCCTTGGTCCACCGCTGTGCGCGCGAAACGCCGGCAGCGACATCGAGGTCGGGGACGAACTGCTTCTCGGCGAGCCGACGGTCGAGTCGATCTGAGGCGCGCGACAGGCGTGCGTCGCGGATCGCCCGGCTGTTGGCCACCGCCGCAGCGACCGCCTCGGGGAGCGTCATCTGTCGGATCTCCCGCTGGTCGGCGGTGGCTGCAGCCGCCGCCATCAGCACGGCCGCCACGCCGCCGCAGGCCGCTCCGGCCACCATCCTCGCCTTGGTCATGCTGCCGCGAGTATAGCGAACGCGGCGTCACGCCGGCCTACGAGATACCGCGTTGTTTCGACTTCTCGAGGCGCCGCGGCGCCCGACACCGCGGACGCTAGTCGGTGGACAAGACGGTGCCCTCGGGTATTCAATAGCCGCTCCACGGCGGCGCCTGCTCGGCCGGCAGCGCCAGGGACCGAGGGGTCGCCGCCACGAATGGAGGTTTCCGATGAAGAAGCTCGCGCTCCTCGGCTCGATCCTGCTGGCCGTCGGCTGCATCTCCTCGGTGAGAACGGCGCCGCCGCCCGCCGTCGCGCCCGCGCCCAACGCCGCCCCGCCGGCGGCAGCGATGCAGGGCGAGCCGGTCGCCGCCGCCGCGCGGTCGTGCTGCCGCGACACCCACGAGCAGCTCCAGGGTGCGCTGTGGATGGAGACAGCGGCGGAGTACCGAATGCTCGCCGGGACGACTTACCGCGCAGCGACCGGAGCGCTGGCGGCGGCGCTCGCCGATCCGACCTGGACCGCCGCGACCGAGCAGACGGCCGACGCCTCGACGCTGCCACCCGCGGTGATTCTCGACCTCGACGAGACCGTGCTCGACAACAGCCGCTTCCAGGGCGAGCTGGTGCTGCGGCGCATTCCGTACACCAGCGCCGTCTGGAAGGAGTGGGTGGCGCTCGAGGCGGCCGGCCTCGTGCCCGGCGCCAAGCCGTTCCTCGACGACGCGCGTGCCCGGGGCGTGGCGATCTACTTCGTCACCAACCGCTCGGTCGGCGACGAGGCGCACACCCTGGCCAACCTGCGTGCACTGGGCATCGACGCCTCAGCCGACGACGTGATGAGCGTCGGCGAGAACGGCTGGACGTCCGACAAGACCGCGCGCCGGCAACTGATCGCCGCCACGCACCGGATCGTCATGTTGTTCGGCGACGACCTCAACGACTTCATCCCGGCAAAGCTGACCCCGGAACGCAGGGTTGCCGAGGCCGAGAAGCACTCGGCCTGGTGGGGCACCCGCTGGTTCGTGCTCCCGAACCCGATGTACGGGTCGTGGGAGCGCGCGCTCTACGGCAACGAGCCGGGGCTGTCCGACCGCGAGATCTTGCTACGCAAGCTCGCCCGCGTTCGCGGCCTCCACAATTGACCGAGTGGTTTGGAGGCGCGGAGTGCGTGGTTTGGAGGTGCGTGGAACCTTGGAGGTCGTTGTTGCCACCTCCGACATTTTGAAAGCGGACAACCCAGCGATTCCGCTGCGACCTCCAGTCGGGGCGGCGCTTGCACTCCCCATCGTGAGCAAAACGTCGGAAGTGGCACGCGCGCGCCGCTCAGGGAGCGGTGCGGAGTGGTTTGGTGGCCTCCGCGCAGCGCTCAGGCGCGCCGCCATTCCTGCTGCTTCTTTGTTTCTTCCTAGCTCGCTCCGCGCAGCGGAGCGGCGCTGCCGCCAGTGGGCCAGATGCAAGGAGACCGAGCCGGCCCGCGACGACGCGTACTTGCTGTACGTGAGGAGCGAGGCCGGCGAAGGGCGACGCCGCAGATGGTCCGCTGCCGGCAGCGCTCCACCAAGAGACGCGAGCGCTCCCAAATTGGCGAGGGGCGGGCTGCACGCAGTGCAGCAAGGGCGCTCGCGGCGAGGCCGGCAGGCGCGCAGCGCCTGATCGGCTCGCGGCGAGCGACCGCAGCGCCGCGCAGCGGCGCCCGCCCCATCCCCATCTCTCTGCTGACCGATCAGAATCAGAGCGCCGCAACGCGCAGCAGCACCGCGCCGCGCAGGGCGCGCTCCACCGCAAACCCCGGCACGGCGACCTCGCGGCGCGGCGGCACCTCGAGGATGATGAGCGCGCCGGCCGTGAACAGGCCGCGCGCGGCGGCGTACGCGAGGTCGCTCGTCCCGTCGTCCCACTGGGCGAAGGGTGGGTCGCACCACCCGGCATCGAAGTGCAGCCCCCGTTGCGCGAGCCGCTCGATCGCCGACCGCACCGCCTGCGGCACCAGCTCGCAGCTCTCCGTGCCGATCGCCAACGCCGCCAGGTTGCGGCGGATCAGCTCGGCGGCATGCCGGTCGCGCTCGACCGCCACGGCGAACGCCGCGCCCCGCGACAGCGCCTCGAGCGAGACCGCCCCGGTCCCGGCGAAGAGGTCGAGGAACGTCGCGCCGGCGAGGATCGGCGCGAGGATCGCGAACCCCTGCTCGCGCAGCGCGTCCGGGGTCGGGCGGATCGCCGAGTCGGCGCGCGGCCCGGTGAGGCGGCGCGACGCCCACTCGCCGCCGGTGATCCTCACGGCGACACCCGCCGCACCGCCTGCCGGCGCAGCTCCTCGAGGGTGAACACCTGGCTGATCGGGTTGTCGACCACCTGGACGCCGATGAGCACGCCGACGCTGCTGTCGGAGACGCTGCGCACCTCGACGGTGCGCCCGTCGACGAGCAGCACCCGTTCCCCCGCCTTGGGCAGCCACTGGCTGAGGTCCTCGCGGCCGCCGGGCTCGGTCATCAGCCGGTTCTCGATGCCGTCGAGCGCCTGCGCGAGGCGCACGACCACCGCCATCGGCGTGCCGGCCTGCGGCACCCTGACGATCAGCGGCTCGCGCTCCGGTGGTGCGAGCCGCCACTCGGCCCAGCCGCCGCCGGGTGCGTACCCGGGCGGCCGCACCCGCGCGAGGTCGTCGTAGCACTCGCCGAGGACCTGCAGCAGCACCTGCATCTCGATTCCGTGCAGCCGCTGCCTGATCACCGTCGGCTCGCGCAGACCGTCGCGGATGGCAACAACGGCCGTCCCGTCGCGGAAGACGCTGACCCGCCGCGTCTGCTGCCCGATCGTCACGACCCGCTCTACGAGGTAGGTCGGCGGGGCGCCGCCAAGCGCCAGGCCGACCGTGAGAGCGAGGGCGATCACGACCCGCCTCCGGAAAGCTCGCGGGCGAGGCGAATGGCGTGCGCCGCCGCCCGCTCGGGCTCGACCTCGCCGTCGAGCACGGCCGCGCGGGTGCGCCGGACGGCCTCGCCGACGGCCCGCCCCGGCGTGATGCCGGCGGCGACGATCTCGGCGCCGGTCACCGGACCGGCGACGCGCAACCCCGCGATCACCGCCTGGCGCAGACGGCGTCGCTCGGCGCCGGCCGCCGCCGCCATCGCCACCAGCCACAGTGCCGGCTCGGTGCGTTCCAGTACCCCGACGACCTCGCTGGTGCGCACGCCCGGCTGGCTGACCAGGGCGAGCACCTGCTCCGTGCGGCTGCGCGCCGCCGCCACCGCGTCCGCCGTGCGCCCGGCGAGCGACAGGCGCCCGGCCATGGTCGCCGCCTGCCCCTCCGTGATTCGGGTCGCGAGCGCCGCAAGGTAGGGTAGCCAGCCGGGACCGTCGTAGATGTCCTCGAGCTGCGCCCACGCCAGCACCGCCGCCAGCTCGTTGAGGAAGCGCCGCAGCGGCGCCGACCAGCGCGCCCCCGGCAGCACCACCGCGAACACACCGAGGCGGTCGAGCTCGGCCAGCGCCTCGACCGGGTGATCCTCCTCGAGCAGCCCGATCAGCTCGTCGCGCAGCCGCTCCCCGGAGAGCCGGTCGAACACACCCTCCTGGACGGCGACGCGCACCAGGTGCCGGGTCTCGGCGGCGATCTCGAACCCCAGCCGGGTGGCGAAGCGGACCGCGCGGATCGCCCGCGTCGGGTCGTCGAGGAACGACAGCGAGTGCAGCACGCGAATCTGCCGGCTCTCGATGTCGCGCCGCCCGCCGAAGAAGTCGACGAGCTCGCCGAAGCTGGCCGGCGAGAGGTGGATCGCCATCGCGTTGATGGTGAAATCGCGGCGGAACAGGTCGAGCCGGATCGCCGAGGTCTCGACCTCGGGAAGCGCTGCCGGCGAGCGGTAGAACTCGGTGCGCGCGGTCGCGATGTCGAGCCGGCGTCCGTCGGGCAGGCGTACCACGGCGGTGAGGAACGGCTCGTGCGGGTGCATGCGCCCGCCGAGTCGTTCGACCAAAGCACGCGCCAGCTCGAGACCGTTGCCCTCGGCGACGACGTCCATGTCCTCGCACTCGCGACCGAGCACCACGTCGCGAACGGCGCCGCCGACCAGGTAGGCGGACATGCCCAGTGACTCGGCGATCTCGCCGGTGGACGCGAGCAGGTCGAGCAGCGGCCCGGCCAGCGCCTGCCGCAACCGGTGGCCGACGTCGTGCACCACCGCCCGGGCGCCGGAGAAGCGCCGGTCCACCCGGGCGCCCTCGGCCAGTTGGCGCTCGTAGAGGCGGCGGAAGAGGTCCATCCGGGTGAGGATCCCCCACCCGCTCGCCAGCGGCACCACCACGAAGCGGGTGTGCCCCTCCATGAAGGCGCGCTCCAGGTCGGCGACCGAGGCGTCGGGCGCGACCTTCGGCACGTCGGGGCGCATCGCCGTGGTCACCGGGCGCTCGGCCATCCCGTGCGACAGCGCGGCGTCGAGCACCTGCCGCGTGACCACACCGACCAGCGTGCCCTCCGACTCGACCGGCATCGCGTTGATGCGCAGCCGCACCAGCCGCTCCTTGGCCTCGGCGACCGTCGCCGTGGCGGGACAAGTGTGCAGGAACGGGGTCGCCAGCGACGCGGCGGTCCAGCCGGCGCCAAGCGCCTCGCGGATCGCCTGCAGCAGCTCCTCGGCCAGCTCCACCGCGCTCCGCCCACGCACCCGCGCCGCCGCCGCGGTGGCGTGGCCGCCGCCGCCGAACGGCGCCAGCAACTTGCCGGCGTCGAGGTTGCGGTGGGTGGAGCGCGCGATGACCACGAGCTGCGGCGGCGCCTCGAGCAGCGCCAGCACCACCGGCAGGTCGAAGATCTCCGCGTAGCGGTGGATCACGTAGGCTGCCTCCTCCACGTGCTCGCTCGGCCGCGTCACCGTGACCACCACGCGCACGCCGCCCACCTGGTGCTCGACGGCGCCCTCGACCAGTTGGTTGAGCAGCTCGAGCTGCTCCGGCTCGAGCGGGCGTAGGACGTATCGGCGCACCCAGTCGAGGCGCGCCCCGTGCTCGACCAGCCACGCGGCGGCGGTCAGGTCGACCGGCGAGGTGTCGACGTAGGTCAGCCCGCCGGTGTCCTCGTAGATGCCGAGCAGCAGCAGCGAGGCGGTGAGCGGGTCGGGCACCGCCCCGCGGCGCTGGAACTCCTGCACGAGGACGGTGCACGTCGCCGCCACCGGGGCGGTGATCAGCTCGGCGCCGGCGATGCGGTCGGCCGCGTCGGGGTGGTGGTCGAGCACGCGCACCGGGCAGCCGGCGGCGGCGATCAGCTCCCCCACCTCCCCGAGCCGGCGGAACGACGAGCAGTCGACTACTGTCGCGTGCTCGATCCGCGCCCGGCGCAGCTCGCGCAGCCGCACCTCGCGCAGCTCCACCTTCTCGGCCGCTAGGAAGCGGCGCACGCCCACCTCCTGCGATCCCGGAAAGACGAGACGGGCGCCGGGATCGAGGAGCAGCGCACCGGCGGCTGCGCCGAGAGCGTCGAAGTCGGCGCCGAGATGGGTGGTGACGATGCGCACGGCTGCAAGTGTACTGCGCGAGTGCCCCGCGTCCCGCCTCGCCGACCCGCTCACCGCGCCTGGCGGCAGCACGTCCCGAGCCCGCCCGGCCGTCCTTGACGCCCCCCTGCTCCCCGCCTAACCTCGTCCCCGGTGAAACGGCACGTCACGACAACGCGGACGCGGAGCTCCACGGCCTCCCGGCAGGCGATGCGGCGTCGCCGTCGCGTCGCGCCCTCCCGGGCGCGCGGGAGCTCCGAGAGACGTAGACTTCGCCGGTGACGGCGGCAGCTCCCCGTGAGCCGTCTCCCGGAGAGCGACCCGTGCCCGCACTGTCGGTAATCATCGTTGCCGGGCCGAGACGCGCGCGGGCCAACGCGAGCCTCGCCTCGGTGCTCGCGCAAGAGCTTCGTGGCGATCTCGAGGTGCTGCTCGTCGAGGCCAGCGAGAACTCCCTGCCGCCGCTCCCGGCAAGCTCGGACCCGCGGGTGCGGGTGCTCCGTCCGGCGATGCCGGCCACCCTTGGCGCCGTGCGAGCTGCCGGTGTGCGGGCGGCGCGCGCGCCGGTAGTGGTGTTTATCGAGGAGCATTGCGTTGCTTTGGCCGGCTGGGCGGCGGCGATGGTCGAGACGCTCCGGCAGGGGTGGGCGGCGGTGTCGCCGGAGGTGCATAACGCCAACGCCGGCCTGTCCTGGAGCGACCTCGTCGCGCTCCTCAACTACCTCGAGTTTTCGCCACCCGCCCGCCCCGGCGAGCGCGCACTGGCCGTCGGCAACAACAGCGCGTACCGGCGCGACCTGCTCCTGGGCTACGGTGATGAGCTCGCCCCGCTCCTCGGCAGCGAGCCCGTGCTCGCGTGGAAGCTGCGCGCCGACGGCCACCGGATCGCCGCGGCGCCGGCGGCCCGCATCCGTCACCTCAACGAGGTCACGATCGCCAGCGTGTGCCGGGGCTATTGGCTGTGGAACCGCTGCCTCGGGGCGACGCGGTCGCGGGTGTTCGCCTGGTCCCCGCTGCACCGTCTGGCGCGGGTGGCGGCGACGCCCGTCGTCCCGGCGTGGCGCACCGCGCGCCTGGCCGTAGCGGTAGCGCGAAAGCGGCCAGCCTGGCTGCCGTTCCTGCTCGCCCGCTCTCCCGTGACCTTCCTGTTCTACGCGGCCGCCGCCGCCGGCGAGGCGGCTGGAGTGGCGTTCGGGATCGGTGACGCCGGGGAGCGGTTTCTCGCTTACGAGAACGGAGAAGCGCGCGGGCAGGAGAACGACGCCCCGTGACGAGCGAAACCGTGCCGGCGGTGACGGTGGTGGTTCCAGCCTACCGCTCCGGCGCCACGGCGGAGGGCTTCCTGCAGGCGCTCGCGGGGCAGACGTTCCAGGACTTCGAGACGATCGTCGTCGACAGCGGACCGGAGGACCAGCTCGCGCGGCTCGTCGCGACGCGCTTCCCGACCGTGCGGCTCGAGCGCTCGCAGGAGCGACTCCTGCCCCACGCGGCGCGCAACCGGGGCGCCGCGTTGGCCCGGGCGCCGTTGCTGGCGTTCACCGACCCCGACACCCTCCCCGCAGCGGGGTGGCTGGCGGCCCTCCTCGATGCCCATCGCGCGTGCGGCGCCGTCGTGGTAGGCGCGGTCGCGTCCGTCGGCAGCGGCTGGGTGGTGACGGCCGCTCATCTGGCCAAGTACGACCTCTTCCTGCCCGGCGGCAGGCTGCGCCCGCTCGGGCTCGGCGCCACCGCGGCGCTGCTCTGCCCGCGCGCCCTGTTCGAGGAGCTCGGCGGCTTCCGCGGCCGCTACTTCTGTGCCGACACGTTGCTGTGCTGGGAGCTGGAGCGCCGCGGCGCGCCGGTGTGGATCGCTCCCGACGCGGTGACCTGCCACGACCATCGTACGACGGCAGGGCAGCTCCTCGCCGAGCGCTTCGCCCGCGGGCGCGACTTCGGCGAGGCGCGGTCGGCGCAGCCCGGCTGGGGCCGTCCGCGGCTGCTGGCGATGCTGGCGGCGAGCGTGCTCGGACCGCGCCTGCTGCATCTGCTGGCGCGGGTGGCCCGCAACGCACGCCGGGCGGGGCTCGCAGGCGCCTTCGTCCGCACGCTGCCGCTGGTCGCGGCCGCCGAGGCGGCGTGGCTCGCCGGGGAGGCCGCCGCGTTCACGCGCCGGCTCCGCGGCGGCGGGGACGCCGCATGAGGGTGCTGCTGCTCACCCACAACGCGCCGGGCGGCGGCGGCACGTTCAGCCGCGCTCGCGCGCTCGCCCGCGCGCTGGCCGGTCGCGGCCACCAGGTGACGTTGCTCGCGTCCGCGTCGCGCCGCCGGTTGGCCTCTCACTCTACCGACGCAGGCGGGGCGTTGCTCGTCGAGGCTCCGGGCTGGCTCGGCGCGCGGGTGTGCAACGGCGGGCTCTGCCCGGTCGACGTGGCGTCCCGGGTTCGCCTCGCGGCGACGGCCCGGCCCCAGCTCGTCCACGCTTTCGGCCACCGTCCGGCCGTGCTCCTCCCGGCGCTCGCCATGGCCCGGCGCGGGGTGCCCTGGGTGATGGACTGGGCCGACCTCTGGGGGCCGGGCGGTCTCGCCGAGGAGCGCGGCGCCACCGCGCGGCTGTTGCTCGGCGGCGCCGACGGCTACGCCGAGCGGTGGGCATGCCGGCGCGCCGCCGCCGTGACGGTCGTCTCCGCCGAGCTGGAGCGCCGCGCCGCCAGCTTGCGCGGCGGCACCTGCGGTCTCCTCCGGCTGCCGGCCGGCGCCGACGTCGAAGCGATCCGGCCGCGGGACCGCGACGCGGCGCGGCGAGCGTGCGGACTCGACCCGGCGGCCAGGATCGCCCTCTACCTCGGTCCGTCGCGTCTCGACGACGAGCTCCTCGGGAGGACACTCGTCGAACTGGCCCGCAGCGATGCCTCGGCGTGCCTGCTCGCGGTCGGCGCCGCACTGCCCGAGACCCGGCGGCTCGCGGCGCGGCACGGCCTCGCCGGACGGCTGCTCGAGCGCGGCCCGGTCGCCCCGGAGCGGCTCGGGGAGCTGCTCGCCTGCGCCGACGTCCTGCTGCTGCCTGCCGGCGACCGGGGCGCCAACCGCGCCCGGTTCCCGAGCAAGCTCGGCGACTACCTCGCGGCCGGCCGCGCCATCGCCGCCAACCCGATCGGCGACGCGAGTCGGCTGCTCGAGCAGGAAGGTGCGGGGGTCGTGGTCGAGGCGGCGCCGCAGGCGTACGCGACGGCGATCGCCGCCCTGCTGGCCGACCCCCGGCGAAGCTCGGCACTCGGTGCGGCGGCGCGGCACGTCGCCGAGCGGCAGTTGGCCTGGGGCCTGCTCGCCGCCGATCTCGAGAGCCTCTACCGGGACGTCGCCGCCCGCGCCGGACGACCACGCGCGGGCGGGGCGGCGGCGTGAACGCGCCGAACTTCTTCATCCTCGGCGCCGCCAAGAGCGGCACGACCTCGCTCGCCTACTACCTGGGGCAGCACCCGGACGTGCTGATCTCGACGCCCAAGGAGCCGTGGTTCTTCGAGGCCGAGCACGAACACGGCCCCGCGTACTACTGGGAGCGCTACTTCGCCCGCTGGGACGGCCAGCCGGCTGCCGGCGACGCCAGACCCGCCAACCTCTTCCTCCCCTACGTGCCGGCGCGCATCCACGCGCTCGCGCCGGCGGCCCGCCTGATCGCGATACTCCGCGAGCCCGGCGAACGGGCCCACTCGCACTGGTGGTCGAAGCGCTCGCGACTTCACGAGGCGCTGCCGTTCGAGCCGGCGCTGGAAGAGAACCTGCGTCTCCTCGAGGCAGGACCCAGGTTCGCCGGCGTGGACGGCGAGCGTCTCTGGCGCTCGCGGCTTCGCCGCTCCGAGAACACCGTCGATCACCGCATCTACCTCGACGCGGGGTACTACGCGGAGCAACTCCAGCGCTATCTCGACCTCTTCCCGCGCGAGCAGATCATGATCGTCCTCTTCGACGACCTGAAGCGCGACCCGCTTGCCGTCATCCGGGCGCTGTGGACGTTCCTCGGCGTCACACCCCGCGACCGTCTCGCCGACGAGCGGCCTCAGAACGCCGCTTTCACGCCGCTGGCGCAGCAACTGTGGCGGTGGAGCGAGGCGATCGGCGTGCGCCGGCTCGCCCCGCGGCCGCTGCGAGCCTGGGTGAGCCGGCGGCTGTCCCGACCGCAGGGCCGGCCCCCGATCGCGGCCGCCACCAGGCGCTGGCTCGACGATCACTTCCGCCCTCACGTCGCGGCGTTGGAGCGCCTGCTCGCTCGCGACCTCTCGCCCTGGACGCCGCCGCCGTCCCACTGAGGTGCCAGGCCCAACGATCTTGCCAATTCATCAAGGTGCCAGGCCCAACGATCCTACCATTCCTCCGAATACCGCGCCGGGTGGATTGCCACCGTCCGGCGGCAGCGCGACGGCAACGTCGAGGCCGCGTCGGCCTTGACATCGCCGCCGCCGGCGAGTAACCCTTGCCCCGTTTCGATCGCCACGACCGGGGGCGAACTATGAACGACACGACGACGAGCTTCGGCGCCTACACCCTGGAGTCGATCTTCGCGCAGGGTGCCGACGGTCTCACCTATCGCGCGAGCCACACGGCTACCGGGGTCAAGGTGCTGATCTGCGTTCCGCACATGCCCGAGGAGTGGGAGGAGATCGCGAAGTTCCGCGACCGCTTCCTCGCGGCCGCCGCGCGCGTGCGTCCACTCCACCACCCGGGGATCCTCGACATCCGCGAGATCGGGGTCGATGAATCCTCCGGCATGCCGTTCATCGCCTACGAGGCGGTCGACGGCCGCAACCTGCGCGAGCTCACCGCGCATGGGCGGCGGTTGGCCGACGTGGACATCGCGCTGGTCGGCGCCGCCGTGGCGGAGGCGCTCTCCTACGCCCACGACGCCGGTTTCGTGCACGGCGCCGTCTCCCCGGAGAACGTCATCTTCGCCGACGGCGGCGTCGTCAAGCTCGCCGGCCTCGGCGTCGAGAGCGCCACGCAGTCGCCCACGGAGATGCGTGGCCATACGCCCGGCAGCGGCAGCTATTCCTCGCCCGAGCAGATCGTCGGCGCCACTGTCGACGGCCGCAGCGACCTTTTCGCGCTGGGCATCATCCTGTTCGAGCTGGTCACCGGGCAACACCCGTTCCTGGCGACGCCGCCCCGCGACGCCCGCGACCGGATCGTCTCGGACGACGCCCCGCTGCCGGGCAAGATTCGGCCTGACGCCCCCGGCGGGTTCAACTCGGTCATCTTCAAGCTGCTACAGAAGGACCCGGCCAAGCGGCCGGCCACCGGCACGGAGGTCGCACAGTCGCTCCGCGCGCTGCAGGCCCGCCTCATGCAGCCGACCCCGACTCCGCTCGCAGCGGCGGCTGCCCCGCGCCCATTCCCGGTCGCACGCCGTTCGCGCCTGTCCCCCGTCCACATCGCCGCAGCGATCGGGCTCCTCGTCCTGGCGGCGGTCATCGCGGCCGTCGTCCTCCTCCGTCCCAGCCCGGCGCCGCCCTCCGCGACGACCGCGGCCGCTCCCGGGGAGCTGCGCGAGCTGGCGAAGACGCTCGACGACGTCGAGGCAGCCTTACAGAACGGCGACCTCGCCCGCGCCGAGCGACTTCTGGTCGATGTCCGCCGCCTCGACCCGCTCAACCCGCGCGGCCTCGACCTCGCGCAGCGTACCCGGGCGACCCGCGAAGAGAAGGTCAAGCGCCTGTTCGACGAAGGCGTCGCCCTGGCTCGCTCGCAGCGGTGGCAGGAGGCCGAGCGGCGGTTCCTCGACGTGCTCGCCATCGACCCGGACAACGTCGACGCCAAGGACCAGATCGAGGATGTCCACGACATGGCCAAGGCCAGCCGGCGCACCGACGCCGAACCGGCGACGACCCGCTCGACGCTGCCTGTGAAGGCCGTACCGACACCGGTACCGCCGCGCCGCATGCGGGTGCACTTCGCGTCGCCCCTGGCGGCGGGCGACCTCGAGCTGACGCTCGACCGGTCGCCGTTCGCGAGTCTGCCCTTCGACTTCACGGCAAGCGGCGGCAGCGGCGCGGTGGACAAGACGTTCGACATGCCGCACGGTCGCCACCAGGTGCTGATCACGCTCCACAACCAGCAGGGGCTGACGCTCGGCGACCAGACGTTCGTGCTCAACTTCGAGCCCGGCCACACGTTCCAGATCACCGTCGAGATGAGCGGAACGCGAACGGTGCCGCGCTTCAAAGCCACCGAGGTGCGCTGAGCGCACTGTGGGCGCCGCCCCGAGGGCGCGCCGCCCGATGTCCGTGACGCGGCTCACCCGGGGGCGCCGTCAGACGGGAATTCCCAGCGGCGGTCGCGGCTTTCCTCGGGATGCTGGCGCGAGTGCGCGCCCGGAGGCACGAATGAGAGCTAAGGAGACGATCGCCGTCGTGATGATCTTCGCGGGGAGCCTGGCGTTCGCGTTCGCCCAGGATGGCGCGCTGTCGTACGCCAATGACGTCGAGCCGATCGTGGTGGCCGCGTGCGGCGACTGCCACGGCGCCGAGAACCCGAAGAAGGGGCTCGACCTCTCACCGGGCCACGGCCTCGCCAGCCTTCTCGACCGGCCGAGCCAGGAGGTGAAGGAGCTGACGCTGCTCAAGGCCGGCGACCCGGCCGCCTCCTACCTCTGGCTCAAGCTCACCCACGCCAACACCGAGGGCAAGGGGATGCCGCGCACGCTGTTCGGCTCCAAGAGGCTCCCCCAGGACCGGCTCGACCTGATCGAACGCTGGATCAAGGAAGGCGCGAAACCGTAGGCAGGTGGTTCGTGGCTCGTGGTTCGCCCTGCGGACCCCCCACTCGCGAGCCACGCGGTTCTCAAGCTCCGTGGCCCAAGGCATAACCGCCCTCTTCTGAGAGGAATATGTGCTCGGCCGACCACGTTTCCTGGAGCCAGGAACGTCAGATGAGTGAGTGCCGGAGCCACGCTGAAGGCAGAAACACGACCAGTGAGGAGCGGCGTTCGCTCGGGCTGCGCGGCCTGGTACCGAGGCAGACGCACACGCTGTCGCGCCGATCGCACCGCAGCGCGGCAAGGACACCATAATGAAAGCACTCCTCGCCGGCGTCTTCGCCCTCGGCCTCGCGCTGCCGGCCTCCGCCGGCTTCTCGGTGGACTTCCCGCTGGTGATGGGGCTGGCCGGCGCGTCGACGCGCTTCTACACGGCGATGGACATCACCAACAACTCGGCCGAGGCCACCGACGTCACCTTCGAGTACATCTCCGACAACCTGACGATCGACGTCGCTGGCGTCCTCCTCGTCGCCCTGCCCGGCCATGGCAACTTCCACACCGGCGATTTCATCCAGTACCTCGCCTCCCAGGAGTTCCTCACCACCGCCCAGGCCGCCAATACCAAGGGCACACTGCTGCTCACCTTCACCAACCCCAATTTCACCGCCGGCACCGAGGCTTCGGCGACGCTGCGCACGTTCAACTACGTGACCCCCGGCCAACGGCCGTCGATCGGCTTCGCCTACCGAGCGATCCCGCTGCGCAAGAACGGCTCGCACTCCCTCGTCTCCGTGGTCAACGACACGCACGCCACCACCGGGACGCTGCCCAGGGTGCAGTCCCACCTCGGCCTGGAGAACGTCGGCATCGACGACGACGGCAACGTAAGTACCGACCCGGTCACGCTCACGATCGCCTTCACCGACCCCGCGACGGGCGGCCCGATCGGCCCCTCGCCGACGGTCAGCCTGCAGCCCGGGCAGATGAAGCAGATCAACGACCTCTGGCACACCTACGGCCTGCCCAACGCCTCGAACTCGCTGCTCGTCACCGTCACCGAGACCGCCGGCACCGCTCAGATTCGCGGCTTCGTGCTGGTCAAGGACATCTCGACGAACGACCTCTCCTTCTATCTGTTGCAGTGAGGACGGGGCCATGAGGAACCGACTCCGCGGCGTTGCCCTGCTCGCCTGCCTCGCCGCGACGCAACTCGGCGCCGGCGACATCCCGGGGTTCACGTGGAAGGGCAAACCGAACTTCCCCGGCTTCGCACGTGGGATGACCTCTGGCCCCGACGGTAACCTCTGGTTGACCGACGCTGACCACAACGAGCTCGGCCGGGTCGCACAGGACGGGACCGTCGTCGACGACTACAAGCTCGGCACCTACACCGGCTTCCCGATCCCGACTGCCAACAGCTTCCCGCGGCCGATCACCGCAGGCCCGGACGGCAACCTGTGGTTCGTCGAGCTCAACAACGGCGGCAAGCTCGGGCGTTGCACGACGGCCGGGAGCATCACCGAGTTCCCGCTCCCCGGGCCCTCGGGTCCGGACTGGGAGATCGCGGCGGGGCCCGACGGCAACTTGTGGCTCTCCAACTCGCGCAACAACAGCTCGACCGTTGCCCGTCTCCTCAAGGTCACGCCTCAAGGCGCTGCGACGCCGTTCCCGCTGGCGGCAGGGATCAGCGTCTTCACTCTCGTCGGTGGCGCCGACGGCAACATCTGGTTCATCGAGAAGAACGCAACGACGGGTGCGATCGGGCGGATCACACCCGAGGACGTCGTCACCGACTTCTGGCTTGCCGCCAACCACTTCGCGGCGGACCTCACCCTGGGGCCGGACGGGAATATCTGGTTCACCGAGAGCAGCGCCAACATGATCGGCCGCATCACCCTGGACGGCGTGATCACCGAGTTCGCGATCCCGATACCCAACTCATACCCGAGAGGCATCGCCTCCGGCGTGGACGGCAACATCTGGTTCACCGAGTACGACGCCCACAAGATTGGTCAGCTCGTCGTCGCCACCGCCACCGACCAGGGCCAGGCCACCTTCAACGACTCGGGGAGCTGGACTTTCTACCAGGCGGTTGCGCTGATCCCGCTGACTGGCACGGGCGCGAACGCCGGCACGCTCGTCGAGCTTGGTATGAGAGGCGAGAGCGCGCTCCCGGCAATCGCCACTGCGCCCCCGTGCAGCCGGATCGCGTTCATCGTTCTTGAGAGCTCGAGCGGCACGAGCAATGCGGAGGAGATCGCCGCTAACGCGCCGGACGCTTGCGCCGGGCTCTATCTTGGCATGGTCCCGAGCTTCGCGGTTCGCGACCCGGCAAGCCGGACGAAGGGCCACTTCTACGTATACGCGAGAAACTTCGGTCCCGACACGGCGCGATCGGTCCGCATCATCGCGCGCAAGCTCTCCCTGGATGCTCAGGTTGCGGGGTTCAAGGCGGATTCGTGGGCGGGTACCGACTGTGAGAAGGTCGATTCGCAGACGGTCGCCTGTTCCGTCCCCGAACTCGCGAAGTATGAGGCGGTCGGAGTGGACGTGCAGGTCCAAGTGTCTCCCGGCGTCCTCAGCTTCACGGTCTTCGGCCTCGCTCTGGCGGCAACGCCAGATCCCGAACCCAAAGACAACTTCCGAACG
Organism: uncultured Acidobacteriota bacterium; assembly: GCA_963725705.1. GTDB lineage: Bacteria > Acidobacteriota > Thermoanaerobaculia > Thermoanaerobaculales > Thermoanaerobaculaceae > CAVRZJ01. The sequence continues at coordinate 230,635 of CAVRZJ010000014.1, forward strand.
GAACGTATCACCCGCAGCGCGTTCACTGACGACACCCTGCCGACAGAACCGGGGCTCGTGGTCCTCATCCCGGTCCGCGGGCACCCGCACTAGCGTCCTTTCCGGCGGTGCCAGGCGGTGCCAGGCCCAACGATCCTGCCAATCCTCGAGAGCGTCGCCGGCTACTCGATCGCCGGGGCGGCGCGGGGCTCGGCGACGCGCCAATCCTCTCCAACGGCGGCCGCCACGGTGGCGGCGACCCGGCTCAAGGTGACGGTTTCGCCGTCCGACCGGCTGCCGAGCGCGGGTGCATGCGGGCCGAGGAGTGCGAGCCAGACCTCCTCCGAGCCTCTGACCTTCGCGCCGTGGTCGGTCCAGTCCCTGGGGGTGCGGCCGCGGCCGTGGTCGACGGCGACGATCAGCGTGGTGCGGCCGGCGTAGCCCTCCAGCGACTGCAGCGTCTGCCAAAGCGCCTCGAGGTAGGTGTCGTCGCGGTGGGCGGCGTCGAGGTAGCGGTCGTAGCGGCGCTCGTGCGCCCGCTCGTCGGTCTCGCCGAAGGTCAGCCAGAGCACCCGCGGGCGGTTGGCGCGCAGGTACTCCAGCGCGGCGTAGAAGGTGAACGCGTCGTGCGGCTCGCCGCTCCACGGCGGCACGGTCTCGACCTTGAGGCGGTTGAGCAGCTCCTGCCGGGGCGAGATCTCGCCGACCGTGACCGCGTCGAACGCCGCGTTGACGTAGACGCCGTTGCGGCCGCGGCCGGCGATGTCGGCGACGCGGTCCCAGGCGCCGAACACCGCGACGCGGCCGACGAACCCCGGCCGGTTGGCGAGCCACTCGAGCACCGAGCGGTTGGGGTTCACGTACGACCGGTTGCTGTTGACGCGCGGGTCGGCGAAACCGACGGTCATCTCGGCGTAGCCGGGGTACGAGAAGTGGAAGGGGTTGGCGACGGCGACGCGGCTTCCGTGGTCGCGGTCGCCGAGGATCCGCCCCTGCGCAGCCACCACCTGCCAGAGGAAAGGCAGCAGCTCGGCGCGCCGCTCCTCGGCCCGCGGCCGCAGCCAGCGCGCCCGCACCTCCTCGGGCTTGTCGACGCCGCCATGCGTGCGGTCGATCACCGCCTCGTCGGCGCCGCGAAAAACTTCCTGCCAGCGCATCCCGTCGAGCAGCACCAGCACCATGTTGTCCCCGGAGGCTGCCGCTCCTGCGCCGCGCCCGACGGCGGCGAGCAGCGGATAATGCCGTTGGCGAGCAGCCAACGCCCTCTCGGTCCCAAGGCCCCACACGCCCTTCCGCTGCCCTACCGCCGTCCGGCCTACTCCCTCCGCCTACTGCCTATCGCCGTATCAGCAGTCGCACCAGCCCCCACGGCGACAGCACGCGCTCCGCCGGCAGCGTATCGGCGAGCATCGCTGCGAGGCGCCGCTGCGCGCCGGGGTGGCGCGCCTTGGCGATCAGCCACTCGCCCAGCCGCGGGAAGTTGAGAAACAGCTCGCCCAGGCGCCAGGCGCGGAAGTCACTCCGGTAGCGGGCGATCATGCGGCGCCGGTACGTCTCGACGCCGCCGCCTCCGGGATCGTGCAGCAGGCACTCCGCGACCGCGATGCCGCTCCACAGCGACGGTCCGATCCCCTCGCCGGAGAACGGCCGCGTCAGCCCTGCCGCGTCGCCGACGGCCGCGACGTTGGCGCGGGTGAACGGTGTCTTCGGGAACGTGGTGAGCAGCGGCGCACCGCGCGGCGACACCGTCCACTCGCTGCCGCCGAGGTCGCGCAGGAAGCGCTCGAGCGCCTTGCCGAGCGACGTCGCGCGCCGGCTGTCGTGCGGCAGACCGCAGCCGACGTTCCAGACGCCGTCGCCGGCGCAGAACGCCCACGCGTAGCCGCCAGCGAGCTCGGCTCGCAGGTCGACGAGCAGCTCGTCCTCGGGCAGGCCCGGGAGCCGCGCGTAGCCGCGCAGCGCGACAGCCGAGCGCTCTTTGCCGGCGCCGAGTCCTGCGATCTCGCGCGGGCGGCGGGCCGCGCCGGTGGCCAGCACGAACGCCCCGGCCGCGATCGCGACCTCGCCCGCCGCGGTGGCGAGGCGCGCCGAGGCAGCGCCGCCGGCGGCGCCGTCGAGCCCGATCAGGGTCGCGCCGGGGATCAGCTCGGCGCCGGTCCGGCGGGCCCGCTCGACGAGCAGCGCGTCGAGAACATGCCGGCGGATCACCGCCCCCGCCAGCGGCAGCCTGACGGTGCCGCTCGCCGCGCCGCGGAGGCGCAGCCAGCTCACCGGGTGGGCCCCGCGCCGGACCTCGGCCGCGACGCCGATCGCCTCCAGAGCCGCGAGCGCATCGGGAAGCAGGCCGTCGCCGCAGATCTTGTCGCGCGGGAACGCCGCCCGGTCGGTGAGCACGACGCGCGCGCCGCCGGCGGCCAGCGTTGCCGCCGCCGCGCTTCCTGCCGGCCCTGCCCCGATCACGACGACGTCCGCCCTCACCCGCTCACTCCGCCCAGGGCCGGCCGAGCAGGCCGCGGACAACGGTGGAGATCCGCTGGATCCTGGTCAGCTCGGCGCGCTCGTGGAACGCCCTCACCGGGTCCGCCGCGACCCGGTCGAGCACCCGCCGGTAGACACTGCCCATCACCCTAACCGCCGCGCGCGAGTCCCGCGTGGTGGCCTTCGGCAGACCGCGCGCGGCGGCGAACTGGTCGCGCGCCCTGCCGCACTCGAACGCCATCAGCGCCCGGTACTCCGGCGTGTCGACGCGGGCGGCCACGATGTCGTCGGCGCTCACGCCGAAGCGCACCTGCTCGTCGAGCGGCAGGTAGATGCGGCCGCGGCCGACGTCCTCGCCGACGTCGCGGCACACGTTGGTGAGCTGCAACGCCATCGCCAGGTGGCGGCCGAGCCGGCGGCCGTCGTCGTCGGCCGAGCCGAAGATCGCCAGCGAGATGTCGGCGATCGTCACGGCGACCAGCTCGCAGTAGCGCTCCAGCTCCGCGAAGCTGGCGTAGCGCTGCTGTCGCAGGTCCATCCGGCACCCCTCGACGAGCCCGAGCAGTGCCGCCAGCGGCACCGGGAACTCGGGCAACACGGCGGCGAGCGCGCGGGTCGCCGGCAGCGACGGCCGCCCGGCGTAGGCGGCGCGCAGCTCGTCGGCCCAGGCGTCGAGACGCCGCTCGACCTCGGCCGGATCGCTGCCGACAGGCGCCTCGTCGACGATGTCGTCAGGGATGCGGCAGGCGGCGTAGGCGGCGTAGACCGCCCGGCGCTTGGCGGCGGGCAGCAGTCGGAATCCGAGGGAGAAGTTGGCGCCCCGCTGGTGCGCCACCCGCCGCACCTCGTGGTGCTCGCTCATCCCCGCTCCCGCCGGCGGCACCAGGTGCACAGCGGCGAGTGCCGGCAGCCGGAGCGCTCGCGCCACAGTGCCATCACCAGCGGCGCCATCAGCTCCTTGACGCGGCGCGGGCGCTGCAGCACGCGGAGCAGCGCCGCGAAATCGCCGTGCGCGGCGCGGCGCGACAACCACGAGAAGGAGCGCCGGCCCGCCCGCTCGTACGCGAAGCGCATGCCGATGCTGGAGCGCATCGGAGCGACGATCTCGCGCTCGAAGCGCGCCTGCTCCCAGCCTCCGGCGATCCCGGCGGCGGCGAGGACGGCGCTCCGCACCGCCAGCCGGTTGCCGAGGCCGAACAGGAAGTCCTGCACCCCGGCCGCCTCGCCGACGTACCAGCGGCCGTCGGCGCCGCGCAGGTGCGCGGGCAGCGAGAAGTTCATGAACTGGCCGCCCTCGCGCTCGTCGCGGACCGCGAACTCGCCGAGCGCAGCGCGGAACACCGACCACGCCACGCGCTGGGCCGCAGGCAGGCCGCGGACCTGCCGGACCTGGGCGACGCCGAACGTCGCGTGGCCGCCCAGACAGAACAGGTAGGCGTAACCGGTCGGCGTGACCCGCGGGTCGAAGAGGACGGCAACGGTGTCCGCGAGATCGGACGAGAACACTACCTCGCGCGCGACGCCGTCGGCCTGACGCGGCCCCCAGGCGACCACCTCGACGTCCGGGGGCGCTGCGACACGGTCGCGCAGGCGGGCGCCGGCGACCACGGCCTGGCGCCGCAGCGCCGCGTCGAGGCTCCCCTCGCCGCCGCGGCGGATGAAGTAGGCGTACGGCCGCTCGCTCGCCACGCGATGATGGCGCCCGTAGCCGTCGATGAGCAGCGCCGCGTGCGCCGGGATCGTCTCGACGCCCGCCGCCAGGCCGTAGCCGCCGAGCTCCTGCAACGCATCGACGGCACTGCTGCCGTTCTCGAGGATCTGCCAGCCGCCCCTGAAGCGGCCGCCGCCGCCCGCGTGGCGGTCGAACACCTCGATCTCGAGGCCAGCCCGCGCCAGCAAGGTGGCCGCGGCCAACCCCGAGACCCCGCCGCCCGCGATCCGCACCTGGCTCGCCATCGTCGCTCAGTAGCTCAGCAGGATCTTGTCGAGCACCACGGAGCCGCCCGGTGGCGCGATCAGCGTGATCCGCAGCCAGTGCTTGCCGGCGGCCGGCGGCGGCGGCAGCGTGATGGTCCAGTCCGTCGCGGAGGTGACCGGGATGTGCTTCGGCTTCCCGTCGCGCCACTGCACCGCAACGGTCGCGCCGCCGATCGCCGTCCCCTCGAGCCAGCCCTGCAGGGACAACGACGCGGCGCCGGGAGCCCGCACCGGCACGTCGATCGACTCCATGTTGTGCAGCCGCCACCCGTTGCGAAAGACGAAGCGGGACATCTGGCCGAAGGGCGGGTGCAGCTCGCCGCCGTGGGCCTCGATCTGCGGGTCCTCGAGCTCGATCGTCCGGTCGTACCGCAGCGTCACCCCGGCGGCAAAGGCGGCACCGGCGAGCAGCAGCACCGCCACCGAGCAACGTGCGACGACGCGGATCGCCGCCGGCCAGCGGCGAGCGACCTGCAGCACCGCCACGACCAGTGCTGCGGTGACGAACGGCCATGCCAGGGTCGACGGCGACAACCGCAGGAACGAGGGGAACAGGTCGCGGGCCGACGCGGTGAACCGGCCGGCGAGGCCGTCGCCGAGCCAGAAACCGCCGTTGCCGGAGTTGAAGCCGAGGTGCGGCCTGGACATGAACACCCACCAGACGACGAACGATGGGACGAGGAGGAGATGGGCCGCCGAGCGCCAGCGCCGTGGCGAGCGCAGCAGCATCGCGCCAGCGAGCGCGAACATCGGCAGCAGGATCACCAGGTAGCGTGCCGGAGGCGAGTCGCCGCCGCGCCACTCGCGGTTCGAGAGCTGCGAGAACAGCGTCAGGATGCCGCCGAGCACGAGGGCGCGGTCGGCCGCCGAGCCGCGCCGCCAGAGCAACGGCACACCCGCCAGCGCCACCAGCAGAAGCGGCGCCGAGAACCCCAGCCCGCCGGCGCAGTCGAGCGCCAGCCCGGCAACCGCGGTGACCGCCTGCCGCGCGCTGCGGGGGACGAGGTGGCTCGCCTGGCGACGGCCGGGCACTGTGTCGAGGGCGCTCCCGAACCAGAAGATCGACAGGGCGATTGCCGCTGTTCCGGTGAGGACGAGCGCCAGGATGGCGTTGCGGGTCGTCCGCGCGCCCCAGCGCCGCGGCAGCCACGCCGCCGCCGCCAGCGGCAGCGTCACGAGGACGAGCCGGGTCTTGATCCATGCCGAGAGCACGGCGGCCGCCGACGCAAGGATGGGCCGCGGCTTCGGCAGCGTCGCCAGGGCCAGCGCCACGCACGCAAGCGCGATGCCGGGCACCTCCGACCAGATCTGCGTCACGAACGTCGCCAGCGGGTAGCCGAGCAGCAGCATCGAAACCAGCAGCTTCACCCGGCTGGCCGGCACGGCGAGCTCGCGCGCCCGCCGGGCGATCAGCCACAGCGCGATCGCTGCCGCTCCCGCGAGCAGCGCCGCCGCACCCCCGCGGCCGAGCAGCGCATAGCCGGGCAGCAGCAGAATGGCGAGCACGGGCGAGTGCAGGAACAGTCCTTTCGGGGTGATGAAGATCTGGTTCTCGGGGTGGTTGACGACGTCGTAGTTGTTCGACAGATCGAGGTCGAGATCCTGGCGCAGCGACGTCAGCAGCAGCGTGTGGTAGGCCTCGTCGCCGACCGGGGGCGTGAGGTGGGGCGTCGCCAGCGCCAGCGGAACCAGAAGGGCGAGTGCGGCCGGGACGATCCGCCCGCGGGCGAGCCACAGCCGCGCCGCCGGCACCCAGGACGCGAGCAGGGCTGCCAGCGCGATGTCGACCGCGTGCCGCTCGCCGAGCAGGCGGAGCGGCTCCACCGGCATGCGCGCCAGCAGCGACCCGAACGTCAACATCGCCCACGGCAACCAGGCGGAGGCGCTCCGCCAGGTTCCGGCGAGGCCCTGGAGCAGTGCAGCGACGGCGGCGGCAGCGAGCAGCCACGCCGGCAGCGGCCAGTCGCGCGGCGGCGTCGGCAGCGAGGGTCCCGCGGTGGCGATCGTCACGACGACGTTGCTCGCCAGCGACGCCTGTCGCCGCACCACCGGCACGACGCCGGGCGGCACGCCGCCGCTGATCTGCCCGGACACCGACCACACCGCATCGTTGCCGACCGCCGTCGGCCGCCAGACCGGGTTGTCGGGAAGCGTGTGTCTCACGGTCGAGGCCACGTCGGCACGCTCGTGCGCCCACTCGGCGGTCTCGCTGCCGGCCCGCACCGGTAGGCGCATGCGCCCCATCTCGATGTAGGCGACCACCGCACCCTCGGGCAGCAACGCCGCGTTGGCGACGTTGATCTCGGCGACGTACAGGCCGCCGTTGCCGGGCGGCAAGGCGACGGCGGGGTTGGCGGCAGTCAACTCGAGCTGCGCCCGGTCCGGCGGGGCGAGCTGGGCCGGCCCCAGCGCGAACGTCGCGGCAAACCACACCGCCCCGGCCACCGCCGCCGGGAGCAGCGGCGCCGCGACGACGGCGACGGCCAGCGCCAGCACGCCGAGCCACCCGGCCGCGGGGAATGCCTGCACCGGGCTGAGGCCACCCCACGGCGCCACCGCGACGATGGCCAGCGCCAGCGCGGCCAGACCGGGTAACCAACCCTCGACGACGCGGTCGCCACCCCCCGCCGCCGTGCCCAGCGTGCCCGCGGCGAGCGCCGCCAGCGCCACGGTGACCGCGAGCAGGACGTGGCGCTCGAACGGGATCACGCCGGTCATCACCGCCACCGCGAGCGCCGCGCTCCGGCCCCGCCAGCGCGCGGCAGCCCAGCCGGCCAGGCCGGGAACGGCGAGAGCCAGCGCCAGCAGCGGCACCGCCACGCCGGCGAGGCCGAGCCCTCCCGCGGTGCGGGCCGCCAGGGCGAGGCCGACGATCAGCGCCGGGCTGGCCGCCACCGTCGTGCGCCGCAGCGCGGAGACCGCCGCGGCGAACGCCGCCGCAACCAGCAGCGGCGGCACCACCATCCGCCGCATCGTCGGATCCTCGATCAGGGTAAGCGCGAAGGCGACCGGCACGAGGAGCGTCTCAGCACCGCGCCGGCGCCACCCGGCCCGGTCGATCCAGCCGGAGGGAACGAATGCCGCGGCGACGGAGGCCGACGCCCACACCGCCTCGATCACCGGAATCGCACCGACCGCCGCGAGGGTCGCGGCGAGCACCGCGAACGCCACCGGCGCCGCGACGCCGACGGCACGCGCGAGCAGCGCCTCGCCGTTCAGCCGCGACAGGTCGGCAAGCTGCACGGCGGCTGGCCGGGCAGAGGCGTCGGGAGCGGCGCTCATGGCGTCGGATTCTACCAGCCGGGCTGCGGGGCGTCCGGCTCGGGACGCGGGGTTCGGCGCGTCGGGCTCGACCCCCGCCCGTCCTCACGCTCGGCGCCGGTTTCCCTCCATGTCGCCAGCGGTATCGCAGGAACTGCGGGTACAATCCGGCGCGGGGGGCGAGGCAGTGATGCATTCGCAGGACATCCGCGCGGCTCTGGAAGGGATCCTCCCGCGCGTGGAGCGGCCGGGGCGTTACCTCGGCCTCGAGCGCAACCACGTCGTCAAGCCGTGGGACAGCGTGGGGGTGCGGGTCCTGCTCGCCTTCCCCGACGAGTACGGCATCGGCATGTCGCACCAGGGCACGCGGATCCTCTACCACATCGCCAACTCCCGCCCGGACACGCTGTGCGAGCGCACCTTCGCGCCGTGGCCGGACATGGCTGCGGCGATGCGCGAGCGCTCCATTCCGCTCTACTCGCTGGAGTCGTACCACCCGGCGGCGGCGTTCGACCTCGTCGGGATCACCCTGCAGAGCGAGCTGAACTACGTCAACGTCCCCTACCTGCTCGACCTCGCCGGCATCCCCCGCTTCGCCGCGGACCGGGGCGAGGGCCACCCCCTCATCGTCGGCGGCGGCCCCTGCATGGCCAACCCAGAGCCGATCGCCGAGTTCTTCGACGTGCTGGCGATCGGCGACGGCGAGATCCTGCTGCGGCAGCTCATCGACGCGGTGAAGGACGCGAAGGCGGCGGCCCGGCCGCGCCGCGAGCTGCTGCGCGCGCTGGCCGCGATCCCCGGCCTGTACGTGCCGCAGCTCTACCACTGGACGCCCGCCGAGCGGCCAGGCCGCGGCGGCGCCTGCGAGCGGCTCGACCCGGCGGCGCCGGAGCGCGTGCTGCGCGTCTTCGTCGAGCGGCTCGACGCCGCCGACGTGCCGCCGGCGCCGCTGGTGCCGGCGGTCGAGGTGGTGCAGGACCGGCTCGGCATGGAAGTAGTGCGCGGCTGCACCCAGGGATGCCGCTTCTGCCAGGCCGGCTACTGGTACCGCCCGGTGCGCGAGCACGACCCCGAGACTGTGCTCAGGACGATGACGGCGCACGTCGACGCCACCGGCTACGAGGAGGTCGGCCTGCTGTCGTTGTCGACCGCCGACTACTCGCAGATCGAGCCGCTCGCCTACCACCTCGCCGAGCAGCTCGCCCCGCGCCGCGTCGGCGTGTCGCTCCCCTCCCTGCGCGCCGAGTCGTTCTCGGTGGCGGTCGCGGACGCGGTCAGCCGCGTGCGTAAGTCCGGCTTCACGTTCGCGCCGGAGACCGGCTCCGACCGGCTGCGCCGCGTGATCAACAAGACGTTCACCAACGCCGACATGGTCAAGGCCGCCGAGGTGGCCTACGCGCGCGGCTGGAACCTGATCAAGGTGTACGCGATGATCGGCCTGCCGACCGAGACGGACGACGACCTCGAGGAGCTGGCTCGCCTCGCCGAGGGGATCCTCGACGCCGGCCGACGGGCCGGCAATCGGCGCGCCGAGGTCAAGGTCTCGGTCGGCCCGTTCATCCCGAAGGCGTGGACTCCGTTCCAGTGGGAGCCGTTCGTGCCGGTCCTCGAGATGGAGCGGCGCATCGGCCTGCTGCGCGATCGCTTCCGCCGCATCCGCCACGCCAAGCTGACCTGGAACGCACCGCGTGAGTCGGCGCTCGAGGCGCTGCTGTCGCGCGGCGACCGGCGCATGGCGCGGGTGGTCGCGCGCGCGCACGACCTCGGCGCGGTGTTCGACGGGTGGGGCGAGTGGTTGCGCCTCGACGCCTGGCAGCAGGCGATCGCCGAGTACGGCGTCGACGTCGACGGCGAGCTGGGCGCGCGCGATCTCGACGTCACGCTGCCATGGGACGTGATCGACGCCCAGGTCCGCAAGGGCTATCTCAAGGCCGAGCGGCGCCGCGCTTTCATGGAGTCGGAGACCCCCGACTGCCGCTGGGGCGACTGCATGCGCTGCGGCATCCCCGGCGACGGCCTCGACACCCAGCTCGCGCTGCCGACGCTGCCGATCGTCGGCGAGGCGGCGCCGGAGCTGGCGCGCGCCAAGAACGCCGCCTACCGGATGCGCCCGCTGCCGCGGGTGCTGCCCGGCCCGCCGCCGCTCACCCAGCCGCCACGCACCGCGCGCTACCGCTTCACCTTCCAGAAGCTCGGCGACACCCGCTTCCTCTCGCACCGCAACGTCATGGACCTGCTCGAGCGGGCGCTGCGCGCCGCCGCCGTGCCGGTGCGCTACACCGAGGGGTACAACCCGCACATCCGCCTCTCGATGGGGCCGGCGCTGTCGCTCGGCGTCGAGGCGCTCGACGAAGTGTTCGACGTCGAGTGCCACGGCACGGTGACCGCGGCGATGCTGGAGCACGCCAACCACGTGCTCCCGCCCGGGCTCGCCCTGCTCTCCGTCCGCGAGCTCCCGGACGGCTCGCCGTCGCTCGGCAAGAGCATTGCCGCCTACCGCTACCGCATCCTGCCCGCGCCGGGCCTGCCCGCGTGGCCGGACGCGGCCCCCGCGGACCTCGCTGGCGTGACCGGCTGGCGGGTCGAGGGCAGCGAGCTCGTCGTCACCGTCAACGCCCGCCAGACGGAGGGTGCCACGCCCGGACCGCGGGCGATTCTCGCCCGGGCGGGGATCGCCACCGATGCCGCGCACGCCCTCAGGATTGTCCGCGAGGCGACACTGCTCGGGGAACTAGCGCCCGCCCCGGTGTAGCCGGCCGCGCGACGAGGCGGCAGGGTCTGCGTCACGTCTCCGAGCGTGTGCATGTCACTCGTACCCGGGCGCGGAACTCACGGTCAGTCGTGGTATTTTGAACTCAAGGCAAATGTATGAAGGCTTCGTCGGTGCAGTGGCTCACGGCCCTGCCGCTCTCCCTCGCGCTCGCGGTGCCCGCGCAGGTAGAACCGTGCACCGTCAAGCGCCTCGGCCTCGAGATTACAACGCCCAGTACCCCCGTGGCCGCTGGCACCCCGGCACGGGTCGTCGCGACCCTGCACTTCCAGGTGCCGACGGCGGCGCTCCGGGTCGTGGTGACACCCGGGCCCGGGCTGTGCATCCGACCAGAGGGCTTCGCCGCGGGCGGGCCCTGGGCACGCGGCGAGGAGTTCCGCTTCGACCTGGAGGTCACCGCGACGGGGGCCGGAACGGGCGAGGCCGAGGTCGTGGTCATGGCGCTCGATGCCCTCGGGCAACCCGCGGAGATGCGTCGAGCGCTGCTCTCGACCCTGACCCGGGACGGACTGACGTGGTCTGGGGCCGCCGGCCCCACCAACCTCGACTTGCGGCGGCTCGACGCCCTTCGCGCCGCCGGCCGGCTGTCGAGCGCGGAGGCGCAGGCTGAGGCGGAACGCCAGGTGACGGTGACGGTCGCACCCGACACCACGCCACGCCTGCCCGACGAGCCCGGAGTGCACGCCCGGGCGCTGGGCGACTGCGAAGGCGCATGGCGGCGGCGGGACTCCCACAGGTTGCTGATCCGGGTCGGTTCCAGCGCAGGCGGCGCCTCGATCACGGTCTCCGGGCACGCCGCCTGGACCGATTCGGCCGGTGCGACCCACGGCATCCCTGTGGCCGCGGTGCGGATCCTCGAGGACGACGGCGCCCAGGGGTACGCGGTGGTCGGGACAACGGAGACCGACGCCGCGGGCGACTACTTCATCACGGTGAACGCCGAGGACGACCCCGGCGCCGGCGGTCCCGACATCGCGGTCGAGGTGCTCGCCCGCTCGCCGTTCGCCGAGGTGCGGCCCGCGGGGCCGCTCGCGGAGGCGTACCGGCTGCGATCCCCGGTCTATGCCAATCAGGCCGACGGTGCGAAGCTCACGGTGAACCTCACCGCCGGAAAGGTCCAGGACGGCGAGACCGCCTTCTCGATCCATCACTCGCTGGTGGTCGCGGGCGAGTACGCGGCGAGCCTGGCCGGCGTGCTGCCGCCGTTCCTCCCCACGTTGTTTCCCGCCGACTTCTCCTACTTCGACGGCAGCACCCTTCACATCGGCCGCCTCGACCGCTGGGACTGGGACCTCATACAACACGAGTATGCCCACCACGTGGAGGTATTCCGGGGACTCGAGGACAGCCAGGGAGGAGCGCACAGCATCTTCGAGAACCTGGGCGTCACCGACAAGCACGCCGGGATCAGACTCGCCTGGGCGGAGGGCTGGGCGACGTTCTTCGCCATCTCGGCGCAGACTGCGCTGGCCACGGCTTCGCTCGGCGTGCCCGGCGTCGGCGATACGTCCTACAGCGACACCGAGGACGCCGATTTCAGCTATGACCTCGAGACCGAGCGGGGCGTAGGTGAGGACAACGAGCTCTCGGTGCAGACTGCCCTCTGGGACCTGGTGGACGCCGCCGACGATGGCGCCGATCACATCGCCTTGCCGGGGGAGATGGTCTTTCAAGCGCTCGACAGCAGGAAGGCCGTCACCTTCGGGGAGGCATGGGAGGCGATCGCCGGCCAGCTCTCCCCTGAGATGCGGTCGCTTGCGGGCGCCGTGGTGGGTCAGGCCGCGATCGCACCGGAGCTGCTGGCGCCGGCCGAGGTCTTCGTTCTACTGCCAGGCGACCCGCCGCCCGTGTTCCGCTGGCGACGCAATGGAGGCGGCACGGCGCACCCCCTCGACGACTTCCGAATTCGCTTCTGGAGGGATAACTGGAGCGACGTGGTCTTCGAGAAGGGGCTGGGGAACACCGACGTCTTCACGCCGAGCGCCGACGAACTCGGGGCGATCTTCGCCAGCGGCGGCCGGATCCGGTGGGTCGTCGAGGGTCGCAGCACCGCCAGCCCCGAAACCCCTGGCGGCGCGCTCGGCCGCTACTGGAGCGGCGCCCGTGCGCTACTGCGCGCCGACTCGCCTCCACGCATCATCCGCCGCCGCCTGTGGCGCGGGTGAGCGCCGCCGGCGTCGCGCGTCGCGGCGTGAGGCACGAAGTGTGAGGCGTGAGTGGAAGCAACACCCCGCGCCTGCAGCGCGACGAACCGGGGCACCTCAACCGTCCGCGCGCCTGAGCGCTCCTCAGGCTGCCGAACAACGCCGCCACGCTCCTATGCGCCGCCCTGCTCCGCTTCAGCCTCCGCCGCCACGACTTCAAGCGCGACGCGGGGCGTGGCTGAGCCGTTGAGGCCGAACCAGGCGACGTCGGCGGCCACCAGGTCGAGCTCGAGCAGGTAGCGACCGGGCGCCGGCGCCGCGACGTTGACCACGCGAACGACGCTCTCTCCCGGGCCGACTGGGCGGCCGTCGCCTTCCGTCAGGGGCTCCCAGTGGTAGGAGTGGCGGAGGATCGCGCCGTGCTCGTCGTACAGGTGGGCGCCGACCGAGACGCCGCCGACTCCGGCGGCGTGCGGCCGCCACGTCGCCGACCCTGCGTTGGTCGCGGTGACCGTCAGAGCGAACGTCGCGCCGGCGACCGCCTGCACCGCGGCGGGCTCGACCGCGATCGTGGCCAGCAGGCCGGAGCGGTACTGCGCCGACGAGACCGGCCGCGGCCCCTTGAAGAGGAAGAAGGTGCGCCGCTCCGCGAGGAATTGCCGCGCCAGCTCGGCGAAACGCTCGCCAGCGCCGTGCCCGTCGAGAATCTCGCGATATTCGTCCCAGGAGACCAGCAGCCCCGGCGCGCTGTAGGCCGCCAGTGCGAGGTCTGCGAACCCCACCTCGCGGGCGAGCCGCCAGATCTCGTCGAGGTCGACGTCGTTCTCGACGACGCCGAACGTTCGCATCTCGTACTGCGACTGCGGCGAGCGCGAGTGCGCCGGCCCCGGCTCCGAGAACCCGGCGATGCCGTCGGCGCACAGCACGCGCGCGAGCTCGCCGAGCACCTCGCGCTGGTTGGGCACGTGGTGGAACGCGTCGAGGCAGAACACGCGGTCGACGCTGGCGTCGGGCAGATCGAGGCGGCGGCCGTCGAAGCGCAGGAAACGTGGCGCCGGCCGTTCGCCGACCAGAGGCAGGCGCCGGAGAAGCTCCGCGGCGATCGCCAACGCGGTCGGCGACACGTCGGCGGCGGTGACGCGCAGCCCCATCTGGGCGAGGAAGCGCGCCGTCCAGCCGGTGCCCGCCCCGAAGTCGAGCACCTCCTGTCCCGGAAACAGGGACAGGCCCTGCAGCAGCGTGGCGAACGCGACGAGCAGCGCGGGCGCGTCCTCCGGGCCGGAGAACGGCTTGGCCAGGTGATGCTCCCAGCTCTGCAACTGGGCGAAGTAGCGCTCGGCGGTGGCGCACGCCTGCTCGACCGTCGTCTCCGCCAGCAGCCGCCGCACGTCGACGACCGGCTCGGCGGCGCCGGCCGGCGGCAGCGCCACCACGTCCCCGTTCGTTTCGCTCACGGTGTCACGTCCGCTGAGAAGCATAGCAAGGGGCTCCGGCAACCGCGGGAGAGCTCCAAGAGGGCGCCGGGGGAGGCCTCGGGCGAGGCGCTAGTGTCAAGGCGGGACCGTTTCTTGAGATGACATTTCAGGAATCGCACCGTCATCGCAGACCGGCGCCTGCGCGCAGCCGCTAGCCCATCAGCGCACAACCGCACAGCAGCACGCTGAGCCCCACGAACGCCCACTCCGCGGCGACGTCCTGCTCGGCATTGGCGATGTCGTGGACCGCAGCCCAGCTCAGGGCAGCGAAGGCCACCGCCGCGACCGCGAGACACGCTCTGCGTACGGCAATCCACCAGTCCCGGGCGGACGCTCTCACCGGTACGGTCATCGCGATCCTCCGATGGGGTCTACGGAGGCGGCCGGAGGCCGTTTAGAGGGGACGAGCGCGACGACAATCACCGCCGAGTCTCACAGCTTCGCGTGGCGGCGACGAGGAGGGGTGAGGACGGTCGAACTCTCACAATTCCTGGACCGAATGCTGACAAAACCTCAACACTGCGGGTACATGACGGAGAGCTCAGGTGACGCAACCGATGTTAGCGTTCCTCACCTGCCCGGCGGGCCGATGCCGCCGGGACAAAACTACCGGGGGTTACCCATGCTTCTTGCCTCGTGGTTCCTTCTCACAGCACTCGCAGCACAACAACCGGCCGCATCCGACCAACCCGCACCGGCACCGGCCCAGGCGGACGAGCCGACGGCGCCGAAGCCGGACGACACGGCGGCCGCGAAGCCGGCCGAGCAGGCGCCGCAGCCCGACCCCAACGCTCCCGGTTTCCACGAGGAAATGACCGTCACCGCAACGCGCTACCAGGTCGACTCCTACGACACCCCGACGCCGATTTCCGTCATCACGGCTCAGGACCTCGCCCGCCTCAACCCCGAGAAGATCGTCGACGCCCTCAAGCGCGAGCCGGGCATCGAGGTCGCCGGCGAGGGGCCGTTCCGCGGCCTGCCGGTGATCCGCGGGCTGTCGTCGAACCGCGTTCTCATCCTGGTCGACGGCCAGCGTCTCAACAACTCCCGCGAGTCGACCGAGTTCGCCGGCATCCAGCCGGGGCTCGTCGACCTCTCGCAGGTGGAGCGCATCGAGGTGCTGCGCGGCCCCGCCTCCGTGCTCTACGGGAGCGACGCACTCGGCGGCGTGATCAACATCATCACCAGACAACCGGCGTTCAGTGCGCAGGGTTTCAACCTCGGCGGCTCCGTTGGCCTCACCTACGGCACCGCGACCGACAGCAGGAACGGCCAGCTCGACCTCACCGGCGCGTCCGAGCGTTACACGTTCCGGCATTGCCGCCTCGGCGGCGGACGTCGGTGACTACAAGAGTCCCGAGGGCACCGTCCCGAACTCGGGGATGAAGCAGGAGAACTACAGCGGCGGGCTGCGCGTGCTGCTCAGCGACCGCAGCCTCCTGCGCGTCGACCTGCAGTCGGTGCGCGCCCGCGACATCGGCTTTCCCGGCTACGACCCGGCGACGTCCGGCGTCGACATCTCGTTCCCGCACTTCAACCGCGACAAGGTATCGGTCGGCTACGACCTCGCCGACTGGGCGGGGATGCACAGCATCACGCTCAACGCCTACTACCAGGGTGTGGTCAAGGAGAGCAAGCGCAACCTCGACTTCGGCCCGTACTTCTTCTCGCACAACTTCACGACCTCCGACATCGACACGTTCGGCCTCAACGCCCAGGGCCAGGCCGACCTCGGCGTCAACCGCCTGACGTTCGGCCTCGACTCCTACCAGGACAAGCTCCGCGACGAGACCGTCGCCGACTCGACCTTCGGCTCGAGCGACGAGGTCGCGGTGCCGGACAGCCGGCAGCGCGGCGTCGGCGTCTACGTCCAGGACCTGATCCCGGTCGGCAGTCGGCTGCAGGTCCAGATCGGCGCCCGCGGCGACAACTACACGTTCGTCAGCTTCCACGACCCCCACTACACCGGCGAGCCGTTCGACGTCAGCGACTCGGCGCTCTCGGGCAGCGTCAGCGCCCGCTACCAGCTCACCAACAGCGTCTCGCTCGACGCCGTGGTCGGCCGCGGCTTCCGCGCTCCGAACATCCAGGAGCGCTCCTTCTTCGGCCTCGCCTCGACCGGCGACACCTGGATCGAGCAAAACCCCGACCTCTCCTCCGAGACCTCGCTCAACTACGAGGCCGGGTTCAAGGTGCGCTACGCCCGCTACGCCGGCGGCTTGACGCTGTACCACAACGACGTCCGCGACCTCATCGCGCTCGTCTTCCACGGCACGGACCCGGTCACCCACCTCGACCTCGCCCGATTCGAGAACGTCGACAAGGCGACCATCCAGGGCGCCGAGTTCGACCTCCAGGCGTTCCTGACGGACGAGTGGACGGCGTTCGGCAACCTCGCCTACAGCCGCGGCGACAACAAGGTGCTCGACCAGCCGCTCGACTTCATCCCGCCGCTCAAGGCGGTGCTCGGCGTGCGCTACCAGCGGCCGAGCTGGTGGAGCGAGTTCTCGCTGCGCGCGGTGGACAACCAGGACCGGGTGCCGACGCTGCCCGAGCCGGGCACGCCGAGCCCGGGGTTCACGGCGTACGACCTGCGCGGCGGCGTCGACCTGCCGCACGGCCTGACGGCGCAGTTGGCGATCGAGAACCTTACCGACAAGGCGTACCACGAGCCGTTCAACATCCGGCTCGAGCCCGGCCGCAACTTCCGCATGACGCTGGGATACAAGTTCTAGATCGGCGGCTCAACGGCCCCTGCGGGGCAAACGTCCGGGGCGGAGGCGACTCCGCTCCGTTTCGTTTTCCCGCGCCGCCGGGAGCGCCGTCAACGCCTGCAACGCCGCCCGCGACCTGGCGCTGCTAAGCTTCGGGTACCAGGAGGCTCCATGTTTCAGCCTGCTTCCGCAACCGTTCCGGCTCGCGCCCGGCGCCGGCGCTCGTTGCTCGCCGTCGCCTCGCTCGCCGCCCTGCTCGGCGCCACCGCGACCGCGGCCGTCCCGACGCCGCCGCCGCGCGCCACGGTCAACGGCGGTGCCGTTGCGCCCGCCTCGTCGCTCGCCCGTTCGACCCCGCGCGAGACGATCGCCGGTTTCGTCGCCGCCGGATCAGACGGAGAGTTCGGCCTTGCCGCCCAGTACCTCGACCTCACCGGCATCGCGGTCGCCGCCCAGCCGGCCGAGGGGCCGCGTCTCGCGCGGCGGCTGTTCCTCGTCCTCCTGCGGAGCGCCTGGATCGACCCCGAGACGGTCTCCAACGAACCGCTCGGTTCTCCCTCGCCGGAAGTCGAGAGCCGCGAAGAGCGGCTGACCGTGCTCACCGTCCACGGTCGCGACGTGCCGATTGTTGTCGCCCTCGGCACCGATGCTGCCGGCGCGCGGGTGTGGCGGTTCTCGCACGACACCGTCAGCAGGATCAACGGACTCTACCGCGCCCACGGCTACGGAGCGATCGGCGACCTGCTCCCGTCGCTGTTCTTCTCGCTCAGCTTCCTCGGGCTGCAACTCTGGCAGTGGGTCGCGCTCGCCGTCGCGCTGCTGTTCGGCTACGGCGTCGCGCGCCTGGTCGCGCGCGTCCTGCTCGTCGCCTTCGGCGCCATCGCGCGGCGGACCGCGGCGAGCTGGGACAACGCCCTGGTCAAGGCGTTGGACGGTCCGCTCGCCATCGTCCTGTGGGGGCTCGCGCTCACCGTCACCTCGTCGTGGGTCGGGCTGCCGCCCGACGCGGTCGGGTTGGCCAGGGTCGCCTGGCGGCTGCTCACCTTGTTCGGCATCGGCTGGATCCTCTTCCGCGCCTGGGATGGTTTCACCGACAAGATGCGGCGGCGGGTCGACGAGCGCAACCGGGTCACGCTCGGCTACATCCCGATCATCTCGCGCGCCGTGAAGTTCGTCATCTCCGTCTTCATCCTCCTGGCTGCGCTAGACGTGATCGGGATCAACGTCGTGGCGATGCTCGCCGGCATCGGCCTCGGCGGCGTCGCCATCGCCTTCGCGGCGCAAAAGACGATCGAGAACGTCTTCGGCGCCGTCACCATCGCCGGCGACCGCCCGTTCATGGCCGGCGACACCGTGACCGGCGGCGGCATCACCGGCACGGTCGAGGAGATCGGCGTGCGCTCGACCCGCCTGCGCACGCTCGACCGGACGTTGGTGACGATCCCCAACGCGCTGCTCGCCGCCGGCACGATCGTCAACTTCACGCAGCGCGACCGCTTCCTGTTCAACCCGACGATCGGTCTCCGTTACGAGACCACCACCCACCAGCTCACGTGGGTCATCGACGAGATCCGCAAGATGCTCCTCGCCCACCCCAAGGTGTTCCAGGAATCGCACCGCGTCCGCTTCTCATCCTTCGGCGACTCGTCGTTCAACGTCGAGGTCCTGGCCTGGATCGTCGCCGGCGACTTCGACGAGTCCACCGCCGTCGCCGAGGAGCTCAACTTCGCGATCACCGAGATCATCGAGCGCTCCGGTACCGCATTCGCGTTCCCGTCGCAGACGCTCTACATGGGGCGCGACGGCGCGCCCGATCCGGAACGTGCAGAGGCCGTGGCCCGCGAGGTGGCGGACCGCCGCGAGCGCGGCGAGCTCGCCGTCCCGGAGCCGCCGCCGGGCCTGGCGGAGAAGCTGCGCAGGCGCTGAGAGGCCGCCGCTCGGAGCTCGGGAAGACCAGAACACCGACAGATACTTTGCAGTACAGAGTTCTTGACAACACTTGACAACAATGGAAGAGCTCGATACCGTAAGCGAGTGAGCAGTCGGGAACCGGTCCGCATGGAGGCGCAGGCGGAGCGCGACCTGCGCTTCATCCGCGCGACGATGGAGCGGGCCGGCTCGTTCACCGCCGTGCCGGGATGGGGCGGCGTCGTCATGGGCGCGGTTGGCCTGGTCGCGGCGGCGCTCTCGTCGCTGGCGCCGTCCCCGGCGGTCTGGCTCGGCACCTGGCTGGCGGCCGCCGCCGTCGCGGCCACCGCGGGCGTCGTCGCCATGGCCCGCAAGTCGCGGCGGGCCGGCGCCCCTCTGCTCTCGGCGCCGGGCCGGCGCTTTGCGCTCGCGTTCGTCCCTCCCGTCGCCGCCGGCGTCGCGCTGACGCTCGTGTTCTGGCGGAGCGGACAGGTCGCGCTGCTGCCCGGGGCCTGGCTGCTGCTCTACGGCGCCGCCGTCGTCACCGGCGGCGCCCAGTCCATCCCGGTCGTGCCGGTGATGGGTGTGGCGCTGATGCTGCTCGGCAGCGCGGCGCTGTTGGCGCCGGCGTCGTGGGGCAACGCGCTGCTCGCCGCCGGTTTCGGCGGACTGCACATCGCCTTCGGCGCCCTCATCGCGAGGAGGTACGGTGGCTAGACCGCTCCGATCCGACAAGCGGCCGGCGGCGATGCCGGCACGAACGGCGCGCCGCTCGCGCCGGCTCGCCGAGCCGGTCGATCGCCTCGTCCACGAGCCTGTGCGCCTCGGCATCCTCTCGGCGCTTGCGGCGGGCGGGACGCTGTCGTTCGCCGAGCTCAAGCACTTGCTGCGGGCGACCGACGGCAACCTCTCGGTGCATGCGCGCAAGCTGGAGGAGGCCGAACTGATCACCTGCAGCAAGTCGTTCGTCGAGCGCCTGCCGCGCACCGAGTACGCCCTGACCTCCGCAGGTCGGAAGCGGCTCGAGCAATACCTGCGTCACCTGGAAGCGGTGATCCGTCACGCCCGCGGGGCGTGAGTTTTTTTGGTTCATCCGGGGATTCCGGGGAAGGCGGCTCGGATTTTGAGGAAGAAGTAAGTTTCGTCTCGGAAGCCGTAGGCCATGCGCTTGATGACCTTGATGCGGTTGTTGATACCCTCGAGGAGGGCTGTACTCAGGGGCCATCGGC
Organism: uncultured Acidobacteriota bacterium; assembly: GCA_963725705.1. Classification (GTDB taxonomy): domain Bacteria; phylum Acidobacteriota; class Thermoanaerobaculia; order Thermoanaerobaculales; family Thermoanaerobaculaceae; genus CAVRZJ01. Next base: position 250,570 of record CAVRZJ010000014.1, read on the forward strand.
AGTGAGAGATGATGCCGTCGAGGTAGGGTTGGAGCCTCTTGGCGAAGGTCTGCAGGGCATCGACGGAGCTTGCCATAGCGCGTTGGTACCAACCTTCCCAGAAGCGTCGGGCATATCCCGAGTGGCGATACCGCCACAGTCGCTTGAGGTCGTCCTTGAGAACATAGACAGCGAAGAGGGCCTGATTGGCGGCAAGAAGTTCATGAAGCTGCACCTGGTCCGCTTCAGTGAGTCGGTCAGCGTTGCGCAGCAACAGCCAGCGCGCGCCCTTGACGACCCGCCGCTGATGGCGTGACTGGCGGAGGCGATTGGCCTCGTCGACTCGGACACGGTCAATCACCTCGCGGCTGTACTTGGCGACCACGTGGAAGAGGTCGTAGACGATCGCTGCCTGCGGGCAGTGCTTCCGCACCTCGAGCTCGTACGAGGCGTTCATGTCCATGCCAACCGCCTTCAGAGAGTGGCAGCCATCCGGGCCGAGGAGCGAGAAGAACGGTCGCACCTCAAGGCGTGATCGACCCCGTCCAACCCACAGCACGCGCTTGCGTGTCGGTTCGACAACGACGGTTGCGTAGCGGTGGCCTTTGTGGATCGCAAACTCATCCATGATGATCATGCGGACGCCAGTCAGGTCTACCGGCCCGAGTGTCGCCTCCAGATAAGCACGATCAATGGCCTTCACCGTGTCCCACCCCAAGGCAAAGAACTGCGCAACGTGTTTGATCGGCAAGACCCGGCAAAGCATCGCGACGCTCTCCGCAAGCCGCCGGGTCACTCGCGCATAGCGGCCAAGCCACGCAACCTCCTCGAGCTTTGGACCGCATCGCGGGCACTCGAGCCGACAGCGATGAACGAGCAGACGCGTCGGCATGCCGAAGACTGGGAGATCCCGTACCCAGCGCTCGCTGACGTCATGGACGCTTGCCACGACCGCGCCGCACCCACTGCACGTCTTCTGCCGGTCCGGCTCCGGTAGCAGCTCGATCCACACCTCTGGACTCCCGCCTCGACCAGCCACCCGGCCACACGTGCCAACGCCGTACCCTTCCCACCCTCCCAACTCCTCAATACACTCTCGCTTGGGCAACGGGCCTCCTCCACCTCGAAGTCTTGGTCGACCTCGTGATGGTAAGGGCGCCCGTTGCCCTCTCTATCCCGCTTTTCCCGGATGAACCGTTTTTTTCGGGATTGACTTTTTTCTACAGAGTCCTCTGTAGAGGGAGATCGCTAATGGCCTACGTACCGCCGCTCGCACCGCTCGTCGTTCTCGCCTTCCTCGGCACCATCGCCGTGGTCGCGCTTTCACTGCTCGCCGCACTCCTGTCGCTGGCGGCCCGTCGCTGGCGCCTCCTGCGCGGCGCTCTCGCCGTCACCGCCGTCGCGCTCGCCGGCTACGCGCTCGTTCTGCTCGCCTTCTCGCTCGCCAGCCGCGAGACGGTCTTGGCGCCCGGCGAGGAGAAGGTGTTCTGCGAGATCGACTGCCATCTCGCGTACGCGGTCACCGGGGCCCGCGTGGAGCCGTCCCCCGTCCCGGCTCGCGAGGGCGATCGCCTCGTCGTCACTGTGCGCACGCGCTTCGACGAGCGTTCGATCTCGAGCACGCGCGGCGACGCGCCGCTGGCGCCGAACTCGCGGGTGGCCTTCCTGGCCGACGACGAGGGGCGCAGATCGGCGCCGCTGGCGACCACCGGCCCCGGCCCCGCGGGCTCGCCGTTCGCGCCGCTGACCCGGCCGCTGCGCCCCGGCGAGTCGTACCTGACCGAGCTGACGTTCGCGCTGCCGGCGCGGCCGCAGTCCTGTCGCCTGTTCCTCGGCAGCGGTGACGCCGAGACCGTGGTGCTAATCGGACACGAGAACAGCGTGCTGCACCGCAAGGCGTGGTTCGCGCTGCCGCCGGTCGCGCCCGCCGCCCACGCGTCGTAGCGTCAGAACGAGACGGAGCCGACGACGCCGGCGCCGCCGTGCCCGACCATCGGGACGACCACCCAGGCGACCGTGTGGTTTTGCGTCGTCCGCAGGTGACGCATGGCCACCCAGTGGCCGACGCCGGTGCCGATCAGTGCACCCGCCACGACGTCCGAGGCCCAGTGCCGATCGAGGTAGATCCGCTCGAGCCCGATCAGACCGGCGACGCCCCAGGCGACGCCCTCGACCCACGGGTTCTCGGTGTGCGCCGCCACCACCGAGGCGATGGTGAACACCTGCGTCGCCTCGCCCGAGGGGAACGACTGGTACGACGAGAACGGGTCGACCGTCGTCGAGCCGAGCCCCTCGTCGGGGCGGGCGCGGCCGACGAGCTCCTTGAGCGCCGGCGTGATCAGCACCACCGAGAACAGTGACGCCTCGACGCCGTCCCTGCCGATCGCCGCCAGCGTCGGGTTGCCGCCGAGCGCGCCGCCCGCCCACAACCCGCCGAGCAGCAGCGCCGGACCGGTCAGGTTGCCGACCGGGCGGATCGCCTTCGCGACGTCGTCGCCGCTCGCGCTGCGGTTGCGCTGGACGACGTCGCGGATCTCGCTGTCGAGCGCCATCGTGCCGCCGACCGCCAGCGCCGCGAGGCCGAGGTTGCGCCAGTCGCGACCGTCGAGGTGGGCCGGGCGCGCCGCCAGGGCGCCGAGGTCGGTCAGCAGGCGCTTGCCGAAGCCCTGCTCTTCCAGCCCTTCCGCCTGCGGCGGCGTCTCCGGCGCCGGCGCAGCGGCCTCGTCCCCGACGGATACCTCGAGACCGACGAGCAGGCGCGCCTCGCCGAGGCGGATCCCGGGCCAGTACACCTGCTCGAGGCCGGTGGTCAGGCGCAGCCCCTCGGCGAGCCGCACGTCCGTTCCGGCCCCCGCCGTCACCCCGAGCTCGGTGCCGCCGCGGACGCGCTCGCCATCGCCGCCGACCAGCAGCGGCCCGTCGTCGCGCCATCCCGCGACCTTGGCGCCGGCGCCCAGCCGCCAGCGCCAGCGCCGCTCCTTGGCGAAGACGCGATCCCAGCGGGCGCCGAGGTCGACCACCCAGCGGCCGCGCTGGTTTCCCGGGACGTCGCCGAGCGAGCTGTAGAGCTGCGACTCGTGCGCCGTGGCACCGAGCTCGACCCCGAGCCGGTCGCCGTGGCGGCCGACGCCGCGGTACGCCCCCACCTGCCACAGCGGCGCCCGCGACAGCTCCAGGTCGTGGCCGGCGAGGCCGCCCGGCGACGAGCCGCCCCACGCCCAGCCCAGCTCCCAGCGGGACCAGTCAGTCGAGTCGCCCGGCGCCGCGACGACCAGCAGCGACAGGTCGTCGACCCGCGGCCCGCCGAGATCGGAACGCCGCGCCGCCAGGCGCAGCGCGCTCCGCGGCGACAGGACGACGTCGACGCCCGCCTCGACGAACGTCGCGACACCACTGCGGCCGCCTGCGCCCGTCATCCCGCCGGCGCCGAGGCGCAGCAGCGGCCGCAGCGCGCCGAGATCGAGGGTGGCGCCGCCGGCGATGAAGGCCGCGCCGAGGGTGAAGTTCCGCTGGCTCTGGTTGTACTCGGAGAAGATGAGGTCGAGCTCGCCGCCGGCACGCAGGTCGAGGCGCCCGAACGATGCCGCGCTGCGGTCGGCACCGAGTCGCCAGCCGATCGCGTTGTCGAGGTTGGCGCGCTGCCAGTCGGCGGCGTCGCACTCGGGCTCGGGGCAGTACTCGGTGTGCCCGTGCGTACCGTCGGTCAGCCACTGGAACGCGAAACCACCGCCGAACACGTGCCACGCCGGCTCGCCGGCGCTCGCCGCGACCGCGACCACCGTCGCGGCGAGGCCCGCGCCGACACCCGGGAGCGGGCGCCAGATCAATCGTCGTCCCTGACGAACACCGAGAGGATGGTGGTCACGACGCTGACGATCAGGCCGCCCCACAGCGCCGGCCAGAATCCGTCGATGCTGAAGGCGACACCAAGAGAGCCGGCAATCCTGGCGGCAAGCAGCAGCATGGCCGCGTTGATCACCAGCGTGAAGAGCCCCAGCGTCAGCACGATCAACGGGCAGGTCAGCATCTTCAGCACCGGCTTGACCAGGGCGTTGACGACGCCGAGCACCGCCGCCATCACCGCGTAAGCGACCCACGCGTCGCCGCCGACGTGAAAGCCGGGTACCAGCCACGCCGCCGCGAGCAGCGCCAGGACAACGATGATCCAGCGCACCACCAGCTTGCCCATGTGAGCTCCTCCTCCGTTGATTATGCCAGCTACCAACCGCGGACGGGGCGCCACTCGGCGACGACGTCGGCGCCGCGGGCCACCGCGTAGCGCTCGAACAGCGCCGCCGCCAGACAGGAGTGGTTGGGAAGAATCATCACTCTGGCGCCCGCCGGCAGCGCCGCGACGGCGCCGGCGCCGCCGCGCACGTGGCCGTGCTCCTGCGACAGCGCGTGCAGCGTCACTCCCGGCAGCGGGCGCCGCGCGACCGGGTCGACGAGCAGTCCGTAACCACACTCCGGGTCGACGTGGCGCGGTCCCTCGTCCTTGGAGAGCGCGAGCGCACCGGCGTCGAGCAGGGCGACGCCGCGCTCCGGGTAGCTGCCGATCACGGTCGCCATCACAGAGAACGCCGCGTCGTCGAGCGTGCAACTGCCGATCGCCGCCTGGAACGCGTCGAAGAAGGCGTAGTTGCCCGGTCGCACCTCGGTCACCCCAGCGAGGTCCTCGGTCAGGGCGATCGTCGGCGTCGCGCCGATACTCACCTCCGGCACGGCGATCCCCGCGCGCCGCAACTGCTCCGCGAACGCCACCGTGACCTCGCGCTCCTGCGCGGCGACCGGGGCGATCTCCGCGGCGTTGCGGCAGCGATAGGCATGCCCCGCGTGGGTCAGCACCCCGCGGAATTGGAGCCCGGGCGAACCGGCGATGCGGGCGGCCAACGCTATCGCGGCGTCGGACATCGGGTCGACCCCGGCTCGGTGGTAGCCGCAGTCCACCTTGAGCATCACCGGGAAGCGGACACCCTGCGCCGCCGCGCACGCCTCCAGCTCCGCGACCACGACGTCGCCGTCGACGAGCACGGTGAAACGGTCGAGCCGCCGCACCATCTCCGCTGCTTCCTCAACGCGCGTCGGCGCGATCGGCACCGCGTACGTGATGTCACGAAAGCCAGCCGCCGCGAACGCCCGTGCCTCGGCCATCGTCGAGACGGTGATGCCGCCGAAATGCCCGCGCACCTGCAACCGCGCCGCCTCGACGCACTTGTGAGTCTTCACGTGCGGCCGCAGCCGCGCCCCGAGGCGCGCCACGCGCTCGCCCATCCGCGCGCAGTTGCGCTCCAGCCGGTCGAGGTCGACCACCGCAGCGGGCGTCGGCAGCTCGGCGATCCGCATCGCGTCGAGCTTAGCGCACGCTCGCCCCCGCGGCGCGGCCGCCGTATGATCGCGGCCATGCCGAACACGGAAGCTCCGACGGCCGAGTTGCCCAGCCCCCGCTGGCTCGAGTGGGCACGCGAGATCCAGGCGCTGGCGCAGACCGGCGAGGCGTTCGCCGCCAACCCCTACGAGGTGGAGCGGTGTCGCCGGCTGACGGCGATCGCGGCGGAGATCGTGGCGGAGCATGCCGGCCTCGACGCTGGTGCCGTGGGCGAGATGCTCGTAGCAGCGCGCGGCTACGCCACGCCGAAGGTCGACGTGCGCGGCGCCGTCGTCACCGAGGCGGGGATCCTCCTCGTGCAGGAGCGCAGCGACGGCCGCTGGGCGATGCCCGGCGGCTGGGCCGACGTCGGCGACCCGCCGGCCGCGATGGTCGCCCGCGAGGTGCGCGAGGAAAGCGGTTTCGAGGTGGTGGTGCGCAAGGTCATCGGCGTGTTCGACGCCAACCGCTTCGGCCGGCCGCTCGAGCTGTTCCACGCCTACAAGGTCGTGTTCCTCTGCGAAATCACCGGCGGCGCGCCGCGGCCCTCCGACGAGACCGCTGACGTCCGCTTCTTCCCGCTCGACGCCCTGCCCCCGCTCTCGCAGGCGCGCACCAACGAGCGCCACATCGCCGAGATCCGCGCGCACCTGACCGACCCGCAGCGCCCCGCCGCGTTCGACTGACCGCTCCGGCGACGGGCGGGCGTGGCGCCCGCCAAGCCTCAGGGCGTCAGGCCAAGGTCCTGCAGGCATGCGTGGACGAGGACGCGGCCTTCGTCGGTCACGATCCGCTTGAACGCGCCCGCGTCGCCCGCGAACGCCGTCGGGAGCGGGCCGACGCGGGGCGGCCGCCTCGGGTCGGAGGCGGCGCGCGCCCGACCGAGGACGGCGCCGGTCACGGGGTCGATCAGCTTCACCATGACCTGAAGGAGCAGCGCTTCGTTCGCGATCTCGTAGTTGAGGACGCCGACCTCGAGCACCAGCGTACCGCTCCCCGGCGCCGCGGCGGCGGGGCGCGGCAAAGGCGTCGTGTCGTTGTACCAGGCGCGGATCGGTGCCAGCCAGTTCTCCATCAGCAGGGTGCGACCGCGGTCGCGGACACCCGGGACCGGCCTGACGCCGGGCTCGACCGTCACCGCGAGCTTGCGGGCGGCGAGCTGCTCCCTCGCCTGGCCCGCGACAACGACCGTCGGCAGCCACGCTCCCCCGCCATTGAGAGTCGCCTGCAACGACTCCGAGGCGGCGGCCGCTCGTCTGGCAGCGGACGGCGTCTCGACCAGGATCGCGATCGTGTTGTAGACGAGCAGCGGCGACGCCACCGCCGCCAACCCGAGGGGAACAGCCACCCGGCACTCCGGTGGTACTCCGAGCGGTGGCGGCTCCATCGCGATGATCCGGACGCTCCCGCAGCCGCGGACCACATCGGCGGACGGCGCGAGCCCCTGGCTCACGCACCCGCAGACGAGGCCGAGAACGGCCACGGAAGACAACAGTCTCGAGACCTGACCCGCTCGCATCGGGACGAGCTTAGGCCATCTTCGGGCCGGGACGGCGGCGCGGCCCGAGTGCGCGTGCGTATACTCGCCGGTGGAGGCCCTTATGACGTTCCGCACGTTGATGATCGCCGGGCTGGCGGGGTTCGCCGTCCTCGCCGTGACGGCGCGGGTGCACGCCGCGACGATCCCGATCACCACGTCGATCGAGGCGATCGACCGGATGATGGCGCGCTACGGCGAGGCCAACGCCGCCCGCATCCGCCTCGGCGTGGAGCAGGTGGCGCAGCGCTGGTGGGCCGCCGACGGCGACGCCGACGCGTTCGTCGCCTTCTGCGAGGGAAGCTTCATCGCCGACCCGGCAGAGCTCTCGGCGACGTTCGCGCGCCTCGAGGCGGTGCTCGAGCAGGTCGACGGCCACCTCCACGAGGTGCGCCGAGAGCTGACCACCCCGCTCGACCTCGACACCGGCCCGGTCTGCGCGCGTCGACCGCCTGCTCGGCGACCTCGACCTCGCCGCCCACGTCGACGAGGACTTGTTCTCGCACGAAGGTGGCGTTCCTCGCGCTGCTCAACTTCCCCGTCCACACGCTGGCGCGAGCGCCTGCAGCAGGGACCGGCGTGGGACCGCGAGACGTGGGCGCGCTCGCGCCTGATGGACCGCTTCGCGATGCGCGTGCCGGCCGCGGTCAGCCAAGGGATCACGCCGCGCACTGACCGCCGCCGACCAGTACGTCGCGGGATACAACGTCCGCATGGACCGGCTGCTCACGCCCGAGGGGAAACGCCTGTTCCCGGAGGGGCTGCGGCTGATCAGTCACTGGGGGCTTCGTGACGAGCTGAAGTCGCACTACGGCGAGGCCGACGGCTTGCCGAAGCAGCGGATGATCCAGCGGGTGATGGAGCGCATCGTCCGCCAGGAGATCCCGGCGGCGGTGATCGACAACCCCGATCTCGACTGGTGTCCCGAGACCAACGACGTGCGCCCGGCCGGCGGCGACGCGCCGCTGACGCCGGCCGCCGCGCCGCGCGAGCCCGACACGCGCTACGCGATGCTGCTCGACGTCTTTCGCGCCGTCGCGCCAGGCCGACCAGTACTGCCCGACCGCGCCGACAACGATCGCGCGCAGCTTCGAGCTCGACCGCCAGATCCCCGAGAAGGAGGCGGAGGCGCTGCTGGTGTCGGTGCTCGCCTCCGACGAGATCAAGCGGACCGCGGCGCTGATCGCCCGCCGGCTCGGTCGGCCGCTCGAGCCGTTCGACATCTGGTACGCCGGCTTCCGCGCCGACGGGCGGCCGAGCGAGGTCGAGCTCGACCGCCTGGTGACGCAGCGCTTCCCCACCCCGGCGGCGTTCAAGGACGCCCTGCCGACGACGCTGCGCGGCTTCGGCTTCGCACCCGAGAAGGCGGCGTTCCTCGCCGATCGCATCGTCATCGACGCCGCGCGCGGCTCCGGTCATGCGATGGGCGCGGTGCGCCGCGAGGACAAGGCGCACCTGCGTACCCGCGTCGCCGCCGGCGGCATGGACTACAAGGGGTACAACATCGCCCTGCACGAGCTCGGCCACAACGTCGAGCAGGTGTTCTCGCTCAACGAGGTCGACCACTGGTCGCTCTCCGGGGTGCCCGACCACGGCGTTCACCGAGGCGTTCGCGATGGTCTGTCCAGCAGCGCGACCTGGAGCTGCTCGGCGTTGCCAACCCGGCCGGCGCTGGCGCCGACGAGCAGGCGCTCGACCGAGCTGTGGGCGACCTACGAGATCGGCGGCGTCTCGCTGGTCGACAGCCGGGTGTGGCACTGGCTCTACGACCACCCCGGCGCGACGCCGGCGCAACTGCGCGACGCCGTGCTCGGCGCCGCGCGTGACGTCTGGAACCTCTACTACGCCCCGGTGTTCGGCGTTTCGGACAGCGACATCCTGGCCGTCTACTCGCACATGATCTCGTACCCGCTCTACCTGCTCGACTATCCGCTCGGCCACATCATCGCCTTCCAGATCGCCGCCACGGCTGCACGGCGGCGACTTCGGCGCCGAGTTCGAGCGGATGGCTCGCCAGGGGCGGCTGACCCCGGACGCCTGGATGCGCGGCGCCGTCGGCGGCACCGATCTCGACGCAACCGCTGCTCGACGCCGCCCGCGCCGCGCTCGCGAACGCGAAGTGACATCCGGCCGGCGCCGCCGGCCGGATGTCATCCCGAGGAGCGCAGCGACGAGGGATCCCGTCGCGCTGCGAGGGCGGCGCTCGTCACCCTCGAGCAGGCGTTCGTCACGCCGCGACGCATGCGCGGCAACCGCAGGCCGGGACCGGCGTATACGTGACCGATGATCCTCTCATCGCTCGTCGCTCTCTCCCTGGCCGCGGCGCCGGCCAGCGCCGCACCGTTCCCGACCGGCCGCATCGTCGAGAAGGTCGCCAGCACCTCGGACCCGGCGTTTAGCTACGCGCTCTACCTGCCGTCCGGCTACACGACGCAGAAGCACTGGCCGGTGCTGCTGGTGTTCGACCCGGCAGCGCGCGCCGTGCTCGGCGCGGAGCTGTTCCGCGAGCCGGCCGAGCGTTTCGCCTGGATCGTGCTCTCCTCCGCCGACACCCGCTCCTCGGGTGTCACCATGGAGCACAACGCCCAGGCCGCGACCGCGATGTTCAACGAGCTCGGCGTGCGCTTCGCCGCCGACCCGAGGCGGATCTACGCGACCGGCTTCTCCGGCGGCGCCACGCTCGCCTGGCTGGTCGGTCGCCGCGCCGGCCAGCTCGCCGGGATCATCGGCTGCGGCGGGCCATACCAGGACGGCGTCGTCCCCGACACGGTCACCTACGACCATTTCGGCGCGACCGGCACCACCGACTTCAACCACCGCAGCATGCAGCGGATCGACAGGCTGCTCGGCCAGCGCGGCGCCGCCCACCGGCTCGAGGTCTTCCCCGGCCCGCACTCGTGGATGCCGCCGGCGATGGCCGCCGAGGGCGTCGCCTGGCTGGAGGTGCAGGCGACGCGCCGCGGCCTGAGGGAGCGCGACGACGCGGCGGTCGCCGCGATCTTCGCCGCCGACGCTGCCGCGGCGCGGGCGCTCGAGGCTGCGGGCCAGCGCCTCGACGCGATGCACCGCTGGGAGGCGATCGCCTCGAGCTACGCAGGGTTGCGTGATGGCGCCTCGGCGCAGGCCGAGGCGACGCGCCTGGCGGCGCTGCCCGAGGTCGCGCGCGAGCGCAAGGACGAGGCCAAGTGGTACGCGTTCGAGGACGCCTACGTTAACGACATGTTCAGGACGCTCGCCCAGGCCCGCGGCGGCGACACGCCGCCTCCCCCTCCCCGCCTGGCTGGCGACCTGCGCATCGGCGACCTGGAGCGGATGGCCAAGGATCCCGGGCGCGAGGGCGTCACCGGAGCGCGCCTGCTGGAGTGCGTGTGGTCGCAGCTCGTCGTCGTGCTGATGCCGGAGCTCGTGGCGCGCGGCGACTACGCTCGCCTCGTGCCGACGCTCACGGTCGCGGTGCGCCTCAAGCCGGCCGCGCCGCTGGTGCTGTACAACCTCGCCTGCGCCCACGCGCGCTGCGGCAGCAAAGGCGCGGCGCTCGACACGCTGGCCAGGGCGGTGGACGCCGGCTTCCACAACCTCGAGCAGATCGAGGCCGACCCCGACCTGGCGGGCCTGCACGGCAAGAGGGAGTACAAGGCTCTGGTCGCGAAGCTCGCGGCCGAGGCGCCGGCGCCGTAGTATCGTTGTCGCCGGGAGCCCAGATGCAGGCAACGCTGCCGCCGCCGGTAACACGCCTTCGCAAGGTTGATGTGGGGCCGGCGCGCCGCGCCGGCTGCGCGCGCGGAGCGCGCGCCCCACATTCCCCTGCGACGGCCCCGCTGGTCCTGCTCGCCGCGCTGCTCCTCCTGCGCCCGGCGGGCGCGCAGCAGCCGCAGCAGCCGGCGCCGACGCCGCAGTTTCGGGAGCGCGTCGAAGTCCAGACGGTGCTGCTCGAGGTGCGGGTCGTCGACAGCAAGAACGAGCCGTTGCGCGGGCTGGTCGCCGAGGACTTTCGCGTCACCGTCGGCGGCGCGCCCGTCGTGCTCGACTCGGTCGCGTGGGAGGGCGCTCCCGACCGCAAGGAGATCGCCGACCGCCTGCTCGCTGGCGAGGACGTCGGCACCATCGCGCTGCCGCCGCCGCGGTTGATCGTCCTCTTCTACCAGATCGGCGACGACCGCTCGCGCCTCATCGGCCACGTCCGCATGGCGCGGAGGATGGACGACTTCATCGAAACCCTGGCACTCGACGACAAGGTGGCCGTCGTCGCGTTCGGCTCGCAGTTGCGCGTGCTGCTCGACTTCACCGACGACCGTGACGCGCTCGCCGAGGCGATCAGGGTCACCGCGATCAACACCGACCTGCCGCGGCCGCGGCGCATCGGGTCGCCCTCGCTGGTGCGCTCCCTCGACTGGGCTGCAGCCAGGCAGGCCGCGCACCCGGAGACCGCCCTGCTGCTCACCGCCAACGCCCTCGAGACGATCCCCGGCCCGAAGACCCTGCTGATGCTCGGCTGGGGGCTCGGCCACCTGACCCGCGCCGGCGTGGTCCTCGACGACGACTACGGGCCGGCCCGCAGCGCCCTCGCCCGCTCCCACACCACGGTGTTCACGCTCGACGTCACCGACGCCGATTCGCACTCGCTCGAGGTCGGCCTGCAGCAGGTCGCCGAGGACACCGGCGGCACCTACTCCAAGACCCACGAGTTCCCCAGCCTCGCCCTCGACCGCATCGAGCGCGCGCTGCTCGGGCACTACACGTTGACGTTCGCCCGCCCCGACCTCCCCGACGGCGTGCAGCCGGTGAAGGTGGAGCTGACCCGGAAGAAGGCCGACGTGCTGTGCCAGGACTCGATCGAGCTGCACCGTTAGTGCGCGAGCGGCGCAGGCAAAGGAGCAACTGAATGTCGACTGCCGAGTGCGAGAAGGTGAGAGCGTTCGCCGTCGGGGCGAATGAGGAGAACTTCGACCGACTCGAAGCAGAGCTCGCCAGGATGCTGTGATGCGCGGAGCGCGAACGCCTTGGTGGCGCGGAGCGCGCGGCGAGTGGTACGTCGCCGTTCAGCTCGTCCTCATCGCCCTCGTCTTCTTCGGCCCGCGGACGCTGCCCGGTCTGCCCGCGTGGCCGTCGCCTCTCTCGCGGATCTCGATCTTCTCCGGTACTGCGCTCATGGTCGCGGGCGCTGGCCTGCTCCTCGCCGGGTTGTTCAGGCTCGGTCGCAACCTCACTCCGTTGCCCTACCCCAAGCTGCACGTGACCCTGGTCCAGACGGGGCCCTATCGGCTCGTCAGGCACCCGATGTACGCGGGAGGCATCGCGCTCGCCTTTGGCTGGGCTCTCCTCGTCCGTGGTTGGTTCACCCTCGGCTACGCCACCGTCCTCCTGACCTTCCTCGACCTCAAGTCCGCCCGCGAGGAACGCTGGCTCGCGGCCAGGTTTCCCGACTACCCAGACTACCAGCGGCGCGTGCGCAAGCTCATCCCCTTCATCCACTGATCTGACCGCGTCGGGGACGTCGGCAGCAGAGTAGTCCGCGGGCCGAGGTGCCAACCGTCCCCGTCGTCAGGATTCCGGCAGGAGCTGGCGTGACGGACCGGGCGTGACGGCGCCCGCCCACAGGTCAGTAGAGCCAGCCTCGGCCCCACGCGGCCTGCTTGAGCAGCCGCTTCGGAGCGGCGACGAGCTGCGAGTACGCCGCCGACCGCCGCTCCAACCGATGGCTCGCCACGGCCATGGCGCCGATCCGCGGCCAGAAGTAGAGACTCTTGAACGCCGCGATGCGGAGGTCGCGGACCAGGTCCCACCGCCCCGCAGCCGCCGCGTACTCGATGACCTCGGCGGAAAAGAGCCGCGACGACGCGCTCCTGAGGTCGGTGCCGCGGATCCGCCGGCGCTCCAGCGGCCTCGGGAAGCACCCGAAGCTCGGCAGCGCTCCCGCCGCCTCCAGCGTGACCATCGTGCGCACGCACTTCTCGCAGGCACAGCAATTCGCGATGGCCTCCCGACCCGCCTGTACTCCCGTCCGGTGGTGGCACACCCGCAGGCGGTCGTACGTCTCCGGCCATCGCGACAGCGCTATGGTCTTCTCGACGCGCGTCACGTCCGGGCTGTCGTGGACAACGTCCAGCGACTCGCTGGAGAGCAGGTGGTCGAGCATCAGGTGCGAGCCGTCGGGGAACAGGCCCATGGTCGTGACCTTGCACCCCGACGGAATGTAGAACCGAGAGAGCATGCGGCCGAGGATGAGCGCCGGCGCGGTCAGGAACGCCCCGTACGATTGCTGGCGGACGAACAGCCCGAGGACCTGCAGCAGGTTGGTGCGCACGACCACGAGGTCGAGGCCGTGGCTTGCCATCACCGGCTCGTAGGCACGGCGGAGCCTCGCGAACGCGCCCGGGTCGCCGGGGCTCGCGTCGCCGTCGAACCCGTTGATCATCAGGCAGCAGCTCACCCGGCAGGTCGGGTACGGCTCGTTCTCCGGGAGGTGGCGCATGAGCGTGTAGAACGAGTCGACCCCTCCCGAGAACGCGGTCGCGACCGCGCCGGCGGTCCCGGCCGGGTCGCGCTGGACGACGGAGTCGGCGCGGAGCTCGACCTCGCGGAAGAAGTCAGGCTTCCACGCGCTCTGCACGCGCTGGTACTCGCGCATGCCACCGAGGAGACGCGCGGACAGCTCGCCGCGGACGTCGAGAGGCTCGCCGACCCGCATCGCCAGCGGCAGCAGCGCCGCGGCGAAGCCATCGGCGCGGCGATCCACGACCCCGGCGAACCGTCGGGGCAGCGCGAACCAGAGCGTGGGCGGGACCTCGTCCGCGCCGTTCTCGACCTCGATCGCGGCCTCGACGACGACGTCCTCGCCGCGCTCGTGCACCTGCGGCTCGTGAACGATCAACTCCGCCCCTTCATGAGGACCCCGATTCGCAACGCTGACCGGCTCTGCCGGCGTGGCGAACGATGATAGCAACGGAGGGCTCTCATACGTACGACCGCATGCGTGCTGAGGTGAAGAGGTGGGCTAGGGAGCCGAAGCCGCCACGGTGAGGTCGACGTAGCGGTCGGGGCTCAAGCCGCGCACCGCGTCGTCGGGCCACGAAATTCGCTCCACTGTCGCGCCCGGCAGCCAGGCAAGCTGGTGGTTGGCGTCGTAGACGGCGACGACCCGCGCGGCGCGGTCGAGATCGCCGAGGCCGAGCTGGGCCTCGAAGTCGTAGACGACGTGGAAGGCCGGCGCCGCGAACGTGCGCTCGTAGTCGACGAACGCGTTCAGGCGCCGGTCGACGACCACCGCGGCGCCGCTCGCGCGTTGCCGCTCGGCGGCGAGACGGAGCGCGGCGACTGGCGGCGACGGCCGGCTACGGTAGAGAGCGAGGCCGGGAACCACCTGCCAGACGAACGCGGCGACGACGCCGACGACGACGACGCCGGCGCCGATGCGACCCAACAGCACGGTCAGGCCGGCGACGACGAACCCGGCGGAAAACGCCAGGATCGGGATGAAGTAGCGGGCGTGCTGCGGGCTGGCGACGCCGTAGACCGCCAGTAGCGTGCCCGCGAGCGTGGCGAGCAGCACGAAGGCGCTGCGGCGCGAGCGGAGCGTCGACTCGTCGGCCGGTCGCGCGTCCGCGGCGGTGCGCCGCCCGCGGGAGCGCAGCGCGCGGCCGAGGTCCGGGCCGGTGCGCAGCACCGCGACGGCGCCGAGCAGTGCCAGGGCCACCCACGCGGCGGCGACCGCAGGGTGCAGCAGCGAGCGCGACAGACCCGAGGTCGCAAACGCGTACGACACGTCGCCGAGCTGGCCGAAGTGCAGCGCCGCGTGGCGCACCAGGCTCGCGCGGAACGGCGCGATGCCACCGCCGGCGAGCACCATCGCGGCGGCGCCGGCGAGCGCCAGCCCGGCGCCGGGCAGGACCGCGGCGGCGCGCCGCAGCCACGTCCGCGAGGCGAGCGCCACGACGATGCCCGGCAGGACCACCGCGGGCAGCAACTGCGGGCGGACGAGGAGGGCGACGGCGCCAGCGAGCGACCCGGCAGCGAGCGTCCACTCGGCTCGCTTCGGGCGGCACCAGCAGGCGCTCATCACGAGGAGTGCCGCGGTAGCCGGGGTCTCGGAGAGCGCACGCCCCGCGCACAGCCACGCAACCGGCGTCGCCAGGAACAGCAGTGCCGCGAGCCAAGCGCGGCGGCGACCGAGGACGCTCCCCCACATCGAGACCAGCGGGAGCAACGACGCGACGCTGGCGGCGAGGCTGGCGAGCTGCAGCGCGCGCGTCGCGTCGAGGCCCAGCGCCCTGCCGGCGTGGCCGACGCCGACCCACAGCGGCGACCACGGCGGCTGCGGCCGGCTGGCCGCCGGGTCGAAGCGCGCGGCGGCCATCGTGAAATACGCCTCGTCCTGCTCCCAAATCGTTGCCGGCAGCGCCAGCAGGCGGCTCGCGAGGACGATCAGGAGGAGCGGCGCGAGAGCGGCGGCGGCAGGGTGCTCGACGAGCCAGGCTCGCGGGTTGGCACCGAGGCGAAGGCGATCGGTCCGGCTGCTCATGACGCTCCGGACGCGAGGATACTCCGGCGTGACGCCTGTCTCCCCGGCGTAGCGGACGGGCGCTTCGGCCGCGGCCTGTTCTATGATCCGTGTCGGCGCGGAGGCTTCCATCATGGCGAACGGGCTGGTGCGGTTGTCGGGACTTGCGGCGGTGGCGCTCGTGGCGGGCGTCGCCTCACTCTCCGGGCAGCACGGGCTCGGCCGCACGGACGCGGGCGCCTCTGCCGCGGCAACGCCTGGCCCGTACGAGGCGGTGGTGACGCACCTGGCCGGCCCGGACGCCGGCCCCGGCTATGCCGACGGCGCCGGCGCCGCGGCGCGGTTCGCCTACCCGTGGGGCGTCGCGGTCGACGACAGCGGCGTCGCCTACGTCGCCGACTCCGCCAACCACACGATCCGCCGGATCGGAGCCGACGGCACGGTGACCACGATCGCCGGGCTCTCCGGCGCGCCGGGGACAGCCGACGGTCCCGGCGCCGACGCGCGCTTCCGCTTTCCGACCTCGGTCGTCGCCGGGCCGGGCGGGGTGCTGTACGTCTGCGACTCCGGCAACCACGCGATCCGCCGGATCGCCACCACCGGCGAGGTCTCCACGCTCGCGGGCTCGCCCGGGCAGGCGGGGTTCCAGGATGGCGCCGGCAGCGCTGCGCTCTTTTCCCGGCCGCTGCGCGCCGCGATCGACAACGCCGGCAACCTCGTGGTCGCCGACACCGGCAACCATGTGATCCGCCTCGTGACTCCGGCCGGGGTGGTGACGACGGCGGCCGGGCAGGCCGGGCAGCCGGGCAGCGCCGACGGCACGACCGCGCAGGCGCAGTTCCACAGCCCGAGCGGGCTGGCGGTGGGCATGGGCTCGGCCGGCATCGTCTTCTGGGTGGCCGACAGCGAGAACCACGCTATCCGCTTCGTCGACGACCGCCACACGGTTTCGACCGTCGCCGGCGCGGCCGCCACCCCGGGGAGCGCCGACGGCGCCTGGAGCGCGGCCCGCTTCGACACGCCCCACGACATCGCCCGCGCGCTCGACCTCGGTTTCGTGCTGGCCGACACCGGCAACCACACGATCCGCTGGCTCAAGGGCCCTGGCACGACCGCGACGCTCGCCGGCACCGCCGGAGCGCCCGGCTTTGCCGATGGCGCCGGGGCGGCGGCCCGCTTCTTCGAGCCGCGCGGGATCGCCAAGGGTGCGACCTCGTACCTCGTCGCCGACACCGCCAACCACGCCGTCCGCGTGGTCTCGGAGGACGGCGGCACGACCACCCTCGCCGGCAGTGCGGCGCTCGCGGGCACGGCGGACGCCAGCGGCGCCGGCGCCCGTTTCGGCTCGCCGGCCGGCGTGGCGATCGACCCGCTCGGCACGGTCTTCGTGGCCGACACGGCGAACTACACGATCCGCGCCATCGACACCGCCGGCGCGGTGACGACGCTGGCGGGCACGGCCGGACAGGCCGGGAGCCAGGACGGGACCGGCGCCGACGCGCGCTTCGCCGCGCCGTACGCGATCGCCGTCGGTTCGCAGGGCGTGCTGTACGTCGCCGACCGCGACGACCACACCGTTCGCCGGATCACCGGCGGCGTCGTCGCCACGCTCGCCGGCGCGGCCGGCGCCGCGGGCAGCAGCGACGGCGCCGGCGCCGACGCGCGGTTCCGCGGCCCGGCCGGCATCGCCGTCGGCGCGGGCGGCACGGTGTATGTGGCCGACCGCGAAAACCACACGGTCCGCGCCATCGCCGCTGACGGCAGCGTCACGACCCTCGCCGGCGCGGCCGGCGTCAGCGGTGCCGAGGACGGCATCGGCGCGCAGGCGCGCTTCAACCAGCCGACCGGCCTGGGCGTGAATCCGCTGACCGGCGAGATCCTGGTCGCCGATAGCGGCAACCACCGCATCCGCCGCGTCACCCCCGCGGGGTTCGTCTCGACGCTGTCGGCACAGGTGGCCGGCGTCGACACGCCGCTCTCGTTCGCCGACCCGGTGGCCGTGGCGGTCGACGCCATCGGCAACGTTTTCGTGGTCGACAACGACAGCCACGATATCGTGCTGGTGCGGACGACCGGCGAGTTGCGCGCCTTCGCCGGCGCGCCCGGCACGCCGGGAAACGTCGACGGCGTCGGCTCGGCGGCGCGCTTCTTCCTGCCGCGCGGCATCGCGGCGGGGTCGCTCGGGACGCTGGTGGTCGCGGACAGTGGCAGCAACGCCATCCGCAAGATCACCTACGAGGCGCCGAGCGAGGAGTGCGTGCCGGCGGCGATCACCGCTCGGACTCCCGATCGGATCGTCGCCAGCGGCCAGACCGCGACCGCGTCGGTGACCGCAGCGGGCACGCCGCCGTTCACCTACCAGTGGTACGCGGGGCTGGCCGGCGACACCTCGACGCCGATCGCCGGCGCGACCGCCGGCGCCTACACGACACCGCCGCTCGCCGCGACGGCGACGCTGTGGGCGCGGGTGACCAACGCCTGCGGTAGCGCCGACAGCGAGACGATCACGTTCACGGTGTGCACTTATGCGCTGGCGCCGGCCACGGCCGCGTTCGCCTACGGCGGCGGCACCGGCAGCGTGACCGTGACGACGGAGTCGCCGTGCCCGTGGACGGCGACCGCGAGCGCCGACTGGATCACCTTCCCGGCCGGCGCCGCAGCGACCGGGACCGGGGTGCTGGAGTACTCGGTAGCTTCCAACCCCGGCGTCACCAGGACAGCGACGATCACGATCGCCGGCCAGATCCACGCCGTAACGCAGACGCTGCTCCCCCGCTACTTCGTATCCTCGGTGGCGCACGCCCCGGGGAAGGGCGGGACGAAGTGGCGCAGCGACCTGGCGGTGGTCAACCGCGGCGCCGAGGCGGTCACCCTCACGCTGACGTTCTGGCCGTACGGCGGCGGCGACGGCATTGTCGCCACCCACACGCTGCCGGCCGGCGCCACCATCGAGTGGAAGGACGTGCTCGTCTCGCTCTTCCAGCAGACCTCGTCGAGCGTCAAGGGCTCGGTGCAGGTCGACGCGAGCACCCCGGTGTTCGTCTCGTCGCGGACCTACAACCAGACTACGGCCGGCACGTACGGCCAGGAGTACCCGGCGATCACTGCCGGCACGGCGCTTCCTTCAGGCGCGATCGGGGTGCTGCCGCAGCTCGCCCGCAACGCCGCGTTCCGCACCAACCTCGGCGTCCTCAACGCCGGTGTCGGCGATGCTACCGTCGAGATCAGGTTGTTCGCCGAGAGCGGGTTGCAGGTTGGTAGCACGCGCACCGCGACCGTGACGCCCGGGCGCTACTGGCAGCAGGACGACATCTTCGGCGCGGCCGGCGCCGGCGACCAGACCGGCGCCTACGCGACGATCGGTGTGGCCACGACGGGCGGCGCGGTGTGGGCGTACGCCTCGGTGATCGACAACGCCACCGGCGACCCGACAACCGTGCCGGTGCAGCTCGCCACGCGGCCCGGCCCGTACCTGGTGTCGTCGCAGGCGCACCTGCCCGGGCTCGGCGGCACGGTGTGGCGCAGCACGCTCTCGGTGGTCAACGGCGGCGCCGCCGAGGCCGCGCTGACGCTGCAGTTCTGGCCGTACGGCTCGGGCGCGCCGGTGGTCAGGAGCCAGACGCTGGCCGCCGGCGCGGCCGTAGAGTGGCCCGACGTACTCGTCTCGCTGTTCGGCCGGGCCGACGCGGCCAACGTCAAGGGCAGTGTCGCGATCACCTCGTCGCAGCCGGTGGTGATCGGCTCGCGCACGTTCAACCAGGCGGCAACCGGCACCTTCGGCCAGGGCTACCCGGCGATCACGGCCGACCAGGCGCTGGCGTACGGCCAGCTCGGCGTCATCCCACAACTCAAGAAGAACGCGGGCACGCGCACCAATGTCGGTGTGCTCAACGTCGGCGGCGCCGACGTCACCGTGGAGATCCGCCTGTTCGGCCCGTCCGGCGCGCAGGTCGGCGCCGCGAAGACGGCGATCGTGGGCGGGTCGCGGTACTGGCAGCAGGACGACATCTTCGCCAGCGCCGGCGCCGGCTCGCAGCCCATCGCCTACGCCACGGTGGCCGTGCAGACCCCTGGCGCCCGGGTGTGGGCGTATGGGTCGGTGATCGACGCGGTCACCGGCGACCCGACGACGATGTCTGTGCTGGTGCCGTAGGGGCGGTGCTCGCAGCGACCGACCCGGACACGGCGGACGGCCTCGCCGGCGGCGCGGCCGTCGCGGCCGGTGCCTGCTGGCTCGCCTGGGCGGTCGGAAACACACTGTCGCACGGGGCGCTCGAGCACTCGCCGCGGGGCTCGGCGTTGTTGGTGGCCGGATCCCTGCTCACCGCCGGCTGGAACCTCCTCATGGTGCCGGCCGCGCTCAGGCTCCACCTCCGCCTGCGCTGGCCCAGCGCCCGGCTGCTGCCGCTGCTCACCGGCGCCGGGATCGCGTCGCTCCTGCTGTGGGCGGCCGGCGGGCTGACCCGGGTGACGCACACGCTCGAGTTCGGCTACCTGGCGCTGGCTACGATCTGGCTGCTCGGCATCGCCCCGCTCCTGCGCCGGCGCCACCCGCGACTGGCGGTCTTCACCTTGGTCGTCGGCGCCTTCACCGCCCTCGACGCGCTGTTCAACCGTTTCGAGCCGATGCCGTTCGCCCTCTACGTCCTCGCCGCGCCCAAGCTCCCGCTGGCCGCAGCGTGGAACCTCGCCGTCGGGATCACGCTGCTGCGCCGCCGCGAACCGGCGGGCGGCTGAGGAGCGCGACGGCCGCCGCGCGGCCTCAGGCGACGAACGCAATCTCGGGGGCGCCGGCGCCCTCGCCGGCGCGGGCAACCGCCACGGACGCGCGGGCGAGGGCGCCCGCGCCCCGACGTGAGGGTCCGCCTGCGGACACCGTTCACCTCCTGATGACGGCGCGGAGAAGCAAGGAAACCTCCTGCGCTGAACGGCGTATTTCTGCCATTGGAGGAACCATGCCTCGATCCCACTCGCGCCTTGCGGCGATCGTCGCCGCGGCAGCCGTGCTCGCGGCCGGCGCGGCGCAGGCTCAGACAAAGCTGCTCCGCTTCCCGGACATCCACGGCGATACCGTGGCGTTCTGCTACGCCGGCGACATCTGGACCGCCCCGGCGAAGGGCGGCACCGCCACTCGACTTACCGCCCACCCCGGCGTCGAGGTGTTCCCGAAGTTCTCGCCGGACGGCAGGTGGATCGCCTTCACGGGCCAGTACGACGGCGACGAGCAGGTGTACGTCATCCCCGCGGCGGGCGGCGTGCCCCGCCAGCTCACCTTCTATCCCGCGCGCGGTCCGCTGACGCCGCGCTGGGGGTACGACAACCAGGTGTACGGCTGGACCAACGACGGCAAGGCGATCCTCTTCCGCTCGCTGCGCGACGCCTGGGACATCGGTGCCAGCCGGCTCTACACCGTGAGCGTCGAGGGCGGCCTCGCCGAGGCGCTGCCGATGCCGGTCTCCGGCGCCGGGACGTTCTCGCCGGACGGCAAGAAGATGTGCTACTCGCCGCTGTTTCGCGACTTCCGCACGTGGAAGCGGTACAGGGCGGATGGGCGCAGGACCTGTGGATCTTCGACCTCGCCTCGCACGCGGCGGAGAACATCACCAACCACCCGCGCACCGACCGTGATCCGATGTGGATCGGCGACACGATCTACTTCGCCTCCGACCGCGACGGCACGTTCAACCTCTACGCGCTACGACGTCGCCGGCAAGACGGTCGCCGAGCTGACCCACTCAGCACGACCTGCGACGTGCGCTGGCCGTCGGCCGACCGCGCAGCCGGTCGCATCGTCTACGAGCTGGGCGGCGAGCTGCAGGTGCTCGACACCCGCACCGCAGCGAGCACGCCGATCGCGATCACCGTGCCGAACGACGGCGTCGCCATGCGCCCCGCGCGCGTCTCCGCCGAGAAGAACATCGAGGACTTCGACCTCTCTCCCAAGGGTGAGCGGGCGCTGTTCACCGCACGCGGTGACATCTTCACCGCGCCGATCGAGCACGGGCCGACGCGCAACCTGACCGACTCGTCGCGCGCGCACGAGAAGTGGGCGGCGTGGTCCCCCGACGGGTCCCGCATCGCCTTCGTCTCCGACCGCACCGGCGAGGAGGAGATCTGGGTGATCGGCCAGGACGGCGGCGGAGCGCCGCAGCAGCTCACCACCGGCGGCAGCGCGATGCGCTTCGCTCCGCGTTGGTCGCCCGACGGAAGCCGTCGCGTTCTCCGACAAGGACGGCGCCTGTACGTGCTGACCGTCGCCGACAAGAGCCTCAAAGAAGTGGCCAAGGACCGGCGTGGCCGCCTGCGCGACTACGCCTGGTCGCCGGACAGCCACTGGCTCGCCTTCTCCCTCAACAACCCGACGGGGTTCCGTGCCGTGAACATCTGGAGCGTCGCCGACGGCCAGCTGCACCGGGTGACGGACGGATTCTTCAACGCCGAGCAGCCCGCATGGGACCCGGCCGGCAGCTACCTGTTCTACCTGTCCGACCGCGAGTTCGAGCCGCATGATCTCGCCTTCGAGTTCAACTATGCGACCGGCCGCACCACCGGGATCTTTGCGCTGGCGCTGCGCAAGGATGTCGCCAACCCGTTCCCACCGGAGAGCGATGAGGTGAAGGTCGAGAAGGACGGGGACCGGGGACCGGGGACCGGGGACCGCAAGGACGAGAAGGAAGAGAAGGCGAAGAAGCGACAAGGGCGAGGAAAAGAAGGACGAGGCAAAGAAGGACGAGAAGAAGCCGATCGGCATCGACTTCGACGGGATCGAGACGCGGGTCGCCGCGGTGCCGGTGCCGGCGGAGAACTACTTCGGGCTGGCGGCCAACGCGGAGAACCTCTTCGTTGTGAAGGGGGCTGCCTTCTACCTCGGGCGCGATGCCGAGACCAAGCCAGCGCTGCAGGTGTTCAACCGCAAGGATCGCAAGATGACGACGCTGGCCGAGGACGTCGACGGCTACGCGCTGTCGGCCGACGGCAGCAAGGTGCTCGTGCGCCAGTCCGGCAGCTATCAGCCTCTGCGACGCCGCGCCGAAGGGCGGCGACGCCAAGAAGCCGGTCTCCACCGAGGACCTCGCGGTCGACCGCGTCCCTGCCCAGGAGTGGGCCGAGATCTTCGACGAGGTATGGCGGCGCTACCGCGATTTCTTCTACGTCAACAACATGCACGGGTACGACTGGAAGGCTCTCGGCGACCGCTACCGGCCGCTGCTCACCTACGTGGCCCACCGCTCCGACCTCAACTACGTCATCGGCGAGATGGTCGCCGAGCTGAACGTCAGCCACGCCTACATCCAGGGCGGCGACTGGCAGGCACCCGAGCGGCCGAAGGTGGCGCTCCCCGGCGCCCGCTTCGCGCTCGAGCCGGCGACCGGCCGCTACCGCATTCACGAAGATCTTCCCCGGGCAGAACGAGGAAGATCTCTACCGCTCGCCGCTCACCGAGATCGGCGTCGACGTCAAGGTCGGCGACTACGTGCTGGCGATCGACGGCGCCGAGCTGAAGCCGAACGACGATCCCTACCGGCTGCTGCGCAACAAGGCCGACCGGCCCGTGCAACTCACCGTGAACGCCAAGCCGGCGATGGCGGGTGCGCGTACCGTCACCTTCAAGCCGATCAGCGACGAGACCAACCTGGAGTACCTCGACTGGGTGCGGCCGCAACCGCGACGCGCGTCAACGCGCTGTCCGGCGGCCGCATCGGCTACCTCCACGTCCCCGACATGGGCGAGGACGGCATCCGCGAGTTCATCAAGTGGTACTACCCGCAGGTGCGCAAGGAGGGGCTGATCGTCGACGTGCGCGCCAACGGCGGCGGCAACGTCTCGCAGATGCTCATCGAGCGGCTGCGGCGCACGCTGCTCGGCACCGGCTTCTCCGCACCAACGACGACACCGAGACGTACCCGGACGTGGTGTTCTACGGGCCGATGGCGTGCCTGCTCAACGAGACCTCGGCTTCCGACGGCGACATCTTCCCCTACATGTTCCGCCAGGCCGGTCTCGGCCCGCTGATCGGCAAGCGCTCGTGGGGCGGCGTGGTCGGCATCACCGGCCACGGCCCGCTGATCGACGGCGGCCAGGTGTTCGTTCCGGAGGGCGGCAGCGCCGACGTCGAGGGCAAGTGGGTGATCGAGGGGCACGGCGTCGACCCGGACATCGTCGTCGAGAACGACCCGGCGAGCGGTGATCGAGGGCAAGGACCCGCAGCTCGAGCGCGCCGTCGCCGAGGTGCTCAAGGCGATGCAGGCGCACCCGCGCCAGCTCCCCGCCCGCCCGCCGGACCCGGTCAAGACGCACTGATTCGCCAATATGGATCGCTCTCTTCCTGCCACCAAGGGAGCAGGAACACCGCGGTTGAGATGCGTCGCCACGCTGTCATCCCGAGCGCAGCGAGGGATCCCGGCGCGTATGGAGGGCGGTTGGCCACGCGAGATGCACTCCAGCCCAGCGCGGCGGCGGAAGCGCCGCGAGGCTGCGCGTCGCGAGCGCTTGCCGGGATGGTCGAAGCGTGGACGCCGCGGCCCTTGCGCTCCGGCGCGGGACGGTCGATGATCGGCACATGGTCATGACCAAGCCGGCCCGCTCCGCCGCGGTGCTGGGCGCGACGGGGCTGGTGGGCGAGCGGGTCACGCGCCTGCTCGTCCTCGACTCGCGCTGGAGCCGCGTCGTGACGATCGGCCGCCGACGCGCGCCGGTCGAGGGTCCGACGCTGACCCAGATCGAGGCCGACATCCTCGCCGACGGGCCGTGGCTCGACGCGCTCGCCGTCGACGACGTGTTCTGCTGTCTCGGCACGACGATCGCAAAGGCCGGCTCGCAGGAGGCGTTCCGCGCCGTCGACAACGACGCCGTGGTGCGCGTCGCGGCGACGGCGCGGCGGCGCGGCGCCACCCAGATCCTGGTCGTGTCGGCGCTCGGCGCCGACGCCGGCTCGCGGGTGTTCTACAACCGTGTCAAGGGCGAGATGGAGGCCGCGGTCATCGCTCTCGCCTTCCCGGCCTGCCAGATCTTCCGCCCCTCGCTGTTGCTGGGCCCGCGCGCCGAGCGCCGCCTCGGCGAGCGCGTGGCCATGCGCTTGATGAGGCCGCTGCGGCCGGTGCTGGGCAAGTACCGCCCGATCCACCGCGACGCTGTCGCCGCTGCCATGGTCCGTATCGCCGCCACGGCCCCCTCCGGCACCCACATCTACGAGTCGAACCGCATCGCCGCCATCGCCGCCGTCATGACGCCGTAGGCGATCGCTGGAGCCGGCGCGCCGGCCTGCCGCGTAGATGCAGTCGCGCGCGCGCGTTGACAGCGATTCAGGCGGGGCCTACGATCGAAGAACAGGGAACATCAACTGGCTCAGGGCGAGGGGGGCGCAGCACGGGAGAGCAGCTTCTCCAGAAGAACACATGAATTCGCCAAATGTCGACCTTTCCGGTCGAACACTCGCTCACTATCGGATCCTGGATAAGCTGGGTGCCGGCGGCATGGGCGTCGTCTACCGGGCACACGACACGCATCTCGACCGGACCGTCGCCATCAAGGTCCTGCCCGCCGAGGCGGTGGCCGATCCCGAGCGCAAGCGCCGCTTCGTGCAGGAAGCCAGATCCGCCTCGGCCCTGAACCATCCCAACATCATCCAGACCTACGACATCGACACCGCCGACGGCGCCGACTACATTGCCATGGAGTATGTCCAGGGCAGGACGCTCGACCGACTGATCGGCCGCAAGGGCCTGCCGCTCGGCGAGGTGTTGAGGTACGCCGTCCAAATCGCCGACGGGCTCGCGGCGGCGCACGCCGCCGGCATCGTCCACCGCGACCTGAAGCCAGCCAACATCATGATCACGGACAAAGGGGTGGTGAAGGTCCTGGACTTCGGCCTCGCCAAGCTGGTCGAGGTCGCGCCCGGCAACGACCCCGCCGTGACCCTGGCAGAGCTGCCCCTGACTGCGGAAGGTGCAATCCTCGGCACGTCTGTCTACATGTCTCCCGAGCAAGCCGAGGGGAAGAACGTCGACGCGCGCTCGGACATCTTCGCCTTCGGCTCGGTGCTGTACGAGATGGTTACGGGGCGGCGCGCGTTCGAAGGGAGCAGCCGGATTGCGACGCTCTCCGCGATTCTGCAGCAAGAACCCAAGCCTGTCACGGGACTGCCACCGGAGCTCGAGAAGATCATCGCGAGGTGTCTGCGCAAGGATCGCGACCGCCGCTTCCAGCACGCTGCCGACGTGAGGGTCGCGCTCGAGGAATTGAGAGATGAGAGCGCCCCCGGCAAGGCCGCAACGCCGGCGAGACCGTTTCTCCGCCCGCTCTGGGCCGCCGAGCTCGTGGTCGGCATCATCCTTGTCGGCGCGCTCATCTGGGCCCTGGCGGCGCGGCACGGCGGAGGGGCTTCGCCGAGCAACCTCACCTTCACCCAGCTCACCGACGCGCCCGGGCCGGAGCTCTACCCCAGCCTCTCTCCGGACGGCAAGTCGTTCGTCTATCAGAGCCGGGCCTCAGGCAACTGGGATATTTACTTCCAGAGAGTCGGAGGCAAGACCGCCGTCGATCTGACCAAGGACTCCCCGGCGGACGACACCGAGCCGGCATTCTCTCCGGACGGCGAGAGGATCGCCTTTCGTTCCGAGCGCGACGGCGGCGGGGTCTTCGTCATGGGGGCGACCGGGGAAAGCGTCAAACGCTTGACGGATTCCGGCAACAACCCCACCTGGTCCCCGGACGGAAAGGAGCTCGCCTGCGCCACGACGTCCTTCCTCAACCCCATCGAGCTGTTCACGCGAGCCGGTCAGCTCTTCATCACCAACGTCGCAACCGGCGAGCGGAGATCGGTCGCCGGGATGGACGATGTCCACCAGCCCAGTTGGTCTCCCCACGGTCAGCGGATCGCCTTTTGGGCTCGGCCCGAGGGGACGGGCCAGCGAGACCTGTGGACCGTCTCTGCGACAGGAGGCGATCCGGTTCAGGTGACCGCTGACGCCTACACTGATTGGGACCCGGTGTGGTCGCCCGATGGCCGGCATCTCTACTTCTCGAGCAACCGCGGCGGGAGCATGAACCTCTGGCGGGTTCCGGTCGCGGAAGAGACGGGGAAGGTCCTGGGGCCGGCGGAGCCGGTGACGACGCCGGCCCCTTACAGCGCGTACATCAGTTTCTCTCGTGACGGGCGGCGCCTGCTCTACGCAGACAAGTCTTTCACAGCGAACCTCTACAGGATCGCTTTCGACCCGTCCCTCGAGGCGGTCGCTGGACAGCCGGTGCCAATCACACGGGGCTCCACGGCGTGCAATTTCCCGGATCTCTCGCAGGACGGGAAGTGGGTGGTCTTCCAGTTGTTCGGGAAGCAGGAGGACATCGCTGTCATCGGCGCGGACGGCACTGTGGTCCGACAGCTCACCGACGACTCCTACAAGAACCGCCGGCCAAGGTGGTCGCCGGACGGCAGGCACGTCGCGTTCCACTCCAACCGCAGCGGCGTCTTCCAGATCTGGGCCATGAACAGCGACGGGAGCGGTCTGCACCGGATCACCGATGAGCCCTCAGGAGCCCTAACCGCCACCTGGTCGCCGGATGGCGCCTGGATGGCCTACCGGCGGATGGGGGGGCGCACCGACGCTTCGGGACAACTCGTTCTTCTGGACGCGGCGAAGTCGTGGACCGAGCAGAATCGGGAGGCACTTCCATTTTCGGGTCCGCCGGGCGGAGCTCTGGACGCCTGGGACTGGTCGGCCGACGGACGGCGCTTGGCACTCAACCGAACCCTCAGCGACGGCACGACATCCGGCATCCTCACCTACGACTTCGATTCCCGGGAGCTTCGGACCGTGGTCGAGTTCGGGGCGACTCCGCGCTGGTTCAAGGACCGCCGCAGATTGCTGTTCGCCGGCCGGGGCAAGCTCTATGTGACGGACATCGATTCCCGCCGGGTGCGCGAGGTGTTGTCGATCCCGCCGCAGGAGCTCGAGATGCCATCGCTCTCCGGCGACGACCGCACAATCGCCTTTCGCATGACGGTCACTGAGGCCGACGTCTGGCTGGCCGCGCGCGAGTGAGCCTAACCTGCCGACCGCCTCGCACCCCCGAATCGTCGACGCTCACCGGACCAGGCAAGCCTCAGCGCACGCGCTCGCGGTCGAGGGTGTAGCGGGCGACGCGGTCCTCGAGGACGGCGACGCCGATGCCCGGCCCCTCGGGCACCGCGATGAAGCCGTCGGCGTCGAGCACCACAGGTGGCTCGACGATGTCCTCGTTGAAGTAGCGGCTGGTCTCCGAGGTGTCGCCCGGGATCGAGAACTCCGGCATCGTCTGCAGGTGGATGTTGACGGCGCGGCCGATGCCGGTCTCGTCCATGCCGCCCGACCACACGGGCACGCCGCGCTCGGCGCAGTAGTGCGCCATCCGCACGGCCTCGAGGATGCCGCCGACGCGGCCCTGCTTGATGTTGATCACGCGGCAGGCGCCGAGGTCGATCGCCGCCGCGGCGTCATCGAGGTCGTGGATCGACTCGTCGAGGCACAGCGCCGTCGCCAGCCGCGGCTGCAGCAGCGAGTGCTGGTAGATGTCGCTGTAGCCGAGCGGCTGCTCGATCATCGTCAGGCCGAACGCGTCGAGCCGGCGCAGGTGGTCGGCGTCGGCGAGGGCGTAGTCGCCGTTGGCATCGACCATCAGCGCGATGTCGGGAAAGCGCTCGCGCACAGCGCGCACCCACTCGACGTCCTGGCCACGCTTGATCTTCATCTTGACGCGGTGGTACCCCTTCGAGACTGCCTCGTCGACCGCGGCGAGCAGCTTCTCCTGCGTCTCCTGGAGGCCGATCGAGATGCCCGACGGGATGCGGCGGCGCGGCTGGCCGAGCATCTCGTGCAGCGGCACGCTCTTCCGCTTGGCGATGAGATCGAGCAGTGCGTTCTCGACGGTGGCGCGCGCCATCGCGTTGCCGCGCACCTTCCTGAAACCCAGCTCGACCCCGCCGAGGGTCGCGTCGGGCACGACCAGCGGCAACAGGAACTCCTTGACGATGTAGCGGGCGCCCGGGACGGTCTCGGGGCTATAGAACGGATCGGGGTCCGCGACGCACTCGCCCCAGGCAACGATCCCGTCCGCCTCGAGCCGCACCAGCAGCGCCTCTTTGACCGACCACACGTAGGTGCTGATGCCGAACGGCGCGACGAACGGCAGGCGGACGACGAGCAGGTCGACGTGGTCGATGCGCCCGATCGGTTCCTGCACGAGCGCGGCGAGGGCTGGCGTGGGCTCGGACATCGTCACCTCCGGATGCTGTCGCAGGCGGGTGCGGCGGCCCGCCGAGTCTACGCCGGCCGGGCATCCAGCAGCACGACCGGATCGCCGAGAGTGAGCTCGCCCTCGTCTTCGTGGACGAGGTTCTGCCCGAAGAACACCTCGTTGCCGGTCCGGCGGTAGCCGGCCAGGGTGGCGAGCGGCTCGCGGCCACGCTCGCCGGTGTCCTGGTCGACGACCGTGGTGGCGCACCGACTGCACGGCCTGGCCGCCACGAAGCACAGCTCGCCGATCGCGATGCGCATCCACGAGTCCTCGCCGTACGGACCGCACCCCGACACCACCAGGTTGGGCCGGAAGCGGTTCATCGGCAGCGGCACGGCGAGACGGGAGTTGAGGTCGGCGAGCGACTCCTCGGAGATCAGTAGGAACGGGAACGCGTCCGCGAAGCTCAGCAACCGGCTCGGCCCCCACCCCGGCTCTACCACTCGCGCGGCGTCGTCGGGGAGGTAGACCACGTCGCAGCGGCAGCCGAGGTGCGCGCTCATCCACTCGGCCGCGCCGGCGCCGACGGACGGCGCCGCGACGGTGTCGCCCCACACCGCCACCGAACGTGCCGAGCCGCCGTGCGGGACACGTGGCAGCGCCAGATCGGGGAAGCCCGGCGCCGACACGAGCACGCCGTCCGTCGCGAAACGGACGCGCACCAGCGCCATTCGGGGGTGGGTCCGCTGCGAGATGAACTGCCCGCCGGCGTCGACGACCATCCAGCGGCGGTCGTCGGCGATGCCCCGCGCGCCGATCGGGGCGCGCCCGAGGGAGATCCCGGCCGCCGATTTCAGCGGGTAGACGAACAGGCCGGCGAGGACCGCGTCCGGGACGACGACTCCCCGCACGTCATCCCTTGGCGAGGCGGTCGACCAGCTCGGCGTACGCCGTCATCGCCGCGTCCCTCGTCATCCCCTTGTTCTTTTCCCAGGCGTCGTACTTCGCCTGTCCGACGAGGTCGAAGAACCCGGGAGCGTCGCCGCTCACGTCACCCTCGGTGGCCTGCTTGTACAGCGCATAGAGCTGCAGCAGCACATCGTTGGACGGCCGCGAGGCCAGCGTTTTCGACCTCGCTGCCGCCGTTTCGAACCGTGCCTTCGGGTCCATGTTGCCCCCCTTCTCGACGACCGCGTCACCGCCCCACGGAGAGTGCGAGCAGGAGCTGGCCGAGATAGTATGCCGGCAGCCCCCACGCGCGGTTGACGAACTGCTTGGCCACGAAGCGATCGCGCGCCACCGACAGGTCGGAGAGGTAGAACAGGAGCGCGCCGACGGGCGTCTTCCACCCGGCCGCGCCGGCGTCGGAGACGCTCGCCGCCGCCCACACCATCACCGTGATAACGGTGACGTAGGCCAGCACCGGCACGCGCATTTTCCCGAGGTGCGGCCACAGCCAGCCGGTGACCACTGCACTGCAGACCACCACCGGCACCGCCAGAACGATCGGCCACACGTGGGCGGGCGCCATCGTGTGGAATGAGGCGACGTAGGCGACGTGGCCGAGCAGGAAGGCGACCAGGCCAGGCAGCAGGCCACCGCCGATCATCAGGCAGACGTCGCCGATCAGGCACAGCACCAGGCCCGCGAGGATCCACGCGCCGGGCTGGTTAGGCGGCTCGTAGAGCTGCCAGGCGACGGCGATGAACATGGCCGAGGCGAGGGGCTTGAACAGCCACACCAGCGGCCGCTGCCCGGTGTGCTCGCCTCGCAACACGAGCGCCAGCGCGACCACCATGCCGAGCAGAAAGGGAATCCAGGGCGGCATCGTCCGACGATCATACCGCGCGCCAAGCGCGCACGGCTGTCGATGCTTCGCCGTCGACGCCGACGAGCCCGCCTGCGCTCCAAGCGCCACGAGATACTTCGTCGGCCTGCGGCCTCCGCTGGATGACAGCGTAGCCGGGTCGCATCTAGCGCCTCCCGCTGTCCGTCGTGCGCGACGCCGCAGATGGTCCGCTGCCGGCAGGGCTCTCAGTAGCGGTACAGGACGGCACCCCAGTTGAGGCCGCTGCCGAGGCCGACGAAGCACAGCAGGTCGCCGCGCTTGACGCGCCCCTGCTCGATCGCCTCGTGAAGGGCGATCGGGATGGTCGCCGCCGTGGTGTTGCCGTACTTCTGGATGTTGTTGAACACCCGGTCGTCCGGCAGGCCGAGCCGCTTCTGCACCGACTCGTTGATGCGCAGGTTGGCCTGGTGGAAGATCGTCAGCGCCACGTTGTCGAGCGTCAGGCCGTTGCGCTTGAGGATCGTCTGCATGACCTCGGGCATCAGCGTCACGGCGAGGCGGAACACCTCGCGCCCCTCGACGATCGGTACGATCCGCCCGTCCTCGACCATCGACGGGTCGAAGTAGGGCCGTCCGACGCTGCCGCCGGCGTTGACCCAGAGGCGGTCGTAGAGCGCGCCGTCGGTGTGGAGGAGCACGTCGACGATACCGCGCGAGTCGCCGCCGGCGCCGCTCACCACGACCGCGCCGGCCCCGTCGCCGAACAGAACGGTGCGGTCGCGGGAGCTGGTGTTGCGGGCGTACTCCTCCGCGTCGACCGGGTGGTCGGCGGCGCCGAACACCAGGTCCCACGAGCGCCACGGCATGAACCCGCAGTGCACCTCGGCGCCGATCAGCAGCACGTTGCGGTACTGGCCGGAGCGGATCAGCGCGTCGGTCACCTGCAGCCCGTAGACGAAGCCGGCGCACTGCTGCCGAATGTCGAGGCAGGGCACCCGCTTGAGTCCGATCTTGCCGGCGAACACCGCGCCCGACCCGGGGAAGTAGAAGTCCGGGGTCATGGTCGCGAAGACGACGTAGTCGATGTCTTCGGGGGTGAGCCCCGCGCTTTCGATCGCCTGCCGGGCCGCGGGTACCGCCAGGTCGGACGTGCCGACGCCGGCCGCGGCGAAGTGGCGGGTGACGATGCCGGTGCGCTGCTGGATCCACTCGTCGGTGGTGTCCATGATGCGGCTCAGGCGATGGTTGTCGACCACGTCCGGCGGCACGTACATCCCGGTTCCCTGGATCACCGCGCGCATCGAGCCTCCCCCGGCAAACCCCCGGATTCTCCGACCCGGTGCGGCAAATGTCAATTTGCGAGAGCCTTCCGGCGGCGCGGCGTGGATCAGGGGCGCACGGGCAGGGCGACGCCACCGCGCTGCTGCGGCGGCGGCGCGAGCAGGCCCTCGTCGACGATGTCGCCCTGGACTCCGACGACGACGTAGCGCATCGGCACCGGCCGCGAGGCGCGAGTCGCCGCCTGCATCGCGAGCTGGGCGAGTCCGGCGCAGCACGGCACCTGCATGATCATCACCGTCAGCGAGGCGATCCCCGATTGGTCGATCAACGCCGTCAGCTTGTCGACGTAGACGTCCTGGCGCGAGTCGAGCTTCGGGCAGGCGATGGCGAGCGCGCGACCCGCGAGATGGGTGCGGTGGAAGTCGCCGACCGCGAACGCCACGCAGTCGGCCGCGAGCAGCACGTCCGCACCGCGGAAGTACGGCGCCGCCGGCGACACCAGGTGGAGCTGGACCGGCCACTGGCGCAGCGCCGATGGTTGCGGGCCGGCTACAGCGGGGGCCGGGGCGCTCTGCGCCAAGGGGTCAAAGTCGATCATGCGCGAGCCCGGGCACGTGGCACCGGCGTGCGCCGGAGCGCCGATCGCAGCATCGCTGCGTTGCCCGCGCTCCGTGCGCGCAGCCGCCACGCTCGGGCCGGCCGACGAGAGATGTGCCCTGGCCGCATCCTCGTCGAATGGCCGCGCCTCGACCTTCTCGATGGTGATCGCGCCCTGCGGGCAGTGACCGAGGCAGGCGCCCATGCCGTCGCAGTACACGTCGCTGACCAGCCGGGCCTTCCCGCCGATCACGGCGATCGCACCCTCGGCGCACGCGGGCACGCATTGCCCGCACCCGTCGCACAGCCCCTCGTCGATCCTGATCAGCTCGCGTACTGCCATGTCGTCTCCCCCGCCGGCCGCCGCACAACCGCCGTCCGTGTCGCACCTATTGTGGCCGGAATCTCCGGTGACACCTTGACCCCAGTCAACCGAGCGCGCCTAATGGCATACGACGGCGGGAGGCAGAAGGTGACCAGAGCGATCCGCATTCACCAGACCGGCGGCCCTGAAACAATGCGCTGGGAGGAGATCAGCATTGCGGCGCCCGGTCCCGGCGAGGCGCAGCTTCGCCACACCGCGGTTGGCGTCAACTACATCGACACGTACCACCGCTCGGGGCTGTACGCCGTCGCCCTGCCCGCGACGCTCGGCATGGAGGCGTCCGGCGTCGTCGAAGCGGTCGGCGACGGCGTCACCGAGGTGACCGTCGGGCAGCGCGTCGCCTACGCGGGGGGGCCGATCGGCGCCTACGCGGAGAGGCGGCTGATCCCGGCCCACCGCCTGGTGCCGCTGCCGCCGGAGATCTCCGACGACCAGGGCGCCGCGATCATGCTCAAGGGGATGACCGCCCAGTACCTGCTGCGGCAGACCCATCGCGTGCAGCCCGGCGAGACGATGCTGATCCACGCCGCCGCCGGCGGCGTCGGCCTGATCGCCTGCCAGTGGGCGAAGCATCTCGGCGCTACCGTGATCGGCACCGTCGGCAGCGACGAGAAGGCCGCGCTCGCCCGCGCACACGGTTGCGACCACGTCATCGTCTACACGCGCGAGGACTTCGTGGCGCACGTCAAGGAGATCACCGGCGGGCGCGGCGTCCGCGTGGTCTACGACTCGGTCGGCAAGGCGACTTGGGAGGGCTCGCTCGACTGCCTGCAGCCGCGCGGCCTGATGGTCTCCTACGGCAACGCCTCCGGAGCGGTGCCGCCGTTCTCGCCGCTGGTGCTCTCCGCCAAGGGCTCGCTGTACCTCACCCGCCCGACGCTGATGACCTACACCGCGAAGCGCGAGGAGCTCCTGGCGACTGCGGCCGACCTGTTCGACGTCGTCCGTGCGGGGCTGGTCACGCCGCGGATCAGCGGCTCGTACCCGTTGCGCGACGCCGCACAGGCCCATCGCGACCTCGAGTCGCGGCGCACCACGGGTTCCCTACTGCTGCGCCCTTGACCGGATCAGAGTGGTTTGGAGGTGCGGGGAACTTTGGCGGCCGTCGTTGCCACCTCCGACATTTTGAAATTGGATAACTCAGCGATTCCGCTCCATCCTCCAGTGTTGGCGGCCCCTGCGGTCCGCATCGCGAGCAAAACGTCGGAAGTGGCACGCGCGCGCCGCTCAGGGATCGGCGCGGAGTGGCTTGGTGGGCATACCGTCGCGCTCAGGCGCGCGATCATGCTGACTGCTTCTTTGCCTCTTCCTGCCTTTGTCCTTTAGCTCGCTCCGCGGAGCGGAGCGGCGCTGCCGCCAGTGGGCCAGATGCAAGGAGCGCAAGCCGGCCCGCGACGACGCGTACTT
Organism: uncultured Acidobacteriota bacterium; assembly: GCA_963725705.1. Taxonomy (GTDB): domain Bacteria; phylum Acidobacteriota; class Thermoanaerobaculia; order Thermoanaerobaculales; family Thermoanaerobaculaceae; genus CAVRZJ01. The sequence goes on from CAVRZJ010000014.1 coordinate 284,619, forward strand.
GATGTACGCGAGGAGCGAGGCCGGCGCCGCGCGACGCCGCAGATGGTCCGCTGCCGGCAGCGCTGCGTGGAAAGAGGAGAGAGTCCCAAATCGGCGAGGGGCGGGCTGCGCGCAGTGCGGCAAGGGCGCGAGCGGCGAGTCCGGCAGGCGCGCAGCGCCTGACCGGCTCGCTGCGAGCGCCCGCAGCGCCGCGCCAGCGGCGCCCGCCCCAACGTGTATCTAGTTGGTGGCGAGACGTCAACCGGCCTTGGCGCCGCACCTTCACTTCGTCAGCGTCACCGTCCCGGTGGCGGTGCCGCCTCCCCCCGCCGGCGTGAAGGTGATGGTGTAGGTCAGCGCGATCCTCGTCGTCGTCGCGGTGCCTTCGAAGTACACCGAGTCGATCGACGGGTTGGGCAGGCTGATGATCCGCCCCGACAGCTTGCAGGACCCGTCCGCGCTCACGTCGTAGGTTCCCAGCACTGCCGACGTGCCCTGGAAGACGATCCCCTTGTCCGTGAAGGCGCCGACCAGCGTCTGCGCCGGCGGGTCGCCGGCCCCGAAGACGCTGCCGTCGAGGTCGAGGACGGCCTCGACGTACTGCGCGGGAAGGTCCGGGTTGAGCGAAAGCGTCGCGTGCCCTGAGGTGGAGTAGGTGGTGTTGTTCCAGCTCCCCGTCCACTGCCCGGAGAAGGCTGCCGCCAGGTCGGGCGAGGTGGACACCTTCTCGAGCTCCGCCGGCATGTAGATGGGGTCGCCGCCGACGTTCTCGATGCGCATCGCGTAGGGGTGGATCGCGGCCCCGGGGGTGGTCACCTCGACGGACGCCCAGCCGTGCGCCACCGCCCCGGTGCCGAGAATCTTGTGGATGTTGGTGTACTGGTGGTGCTCGAACGGCTGCAGCGTCGCCGTCTGCGTGCCGAGGAGCTCGCCGTTGTCGCCGAACAGCCGGATCACCCACGTCGTCGCCAGGTCGGTGGCGTTGGTGGCGCCGATGTTTATGCGCTGGCCCTTGGTGGCATCCGGCGAGTATGTGAGGTGGTGGAACACCGCCGGCCGGCACGGCGTCACGGTCTGGTCGACCGTCATCGACGGGACGTACATCCCGTACACCTTCCCGTCGCCGGAGTCGATGCTTCATCCGGTGATTCGAGATTAGCAGATATAGCCCAGGCCTTGACGCCCATTTTACTTATTTCATTTGCCAGTTCTTCTGCCGGCGATTTTGATTTGCCGTAATGAATTATTATTCCAGCCGCATCTTTGGAAATCCCTGGACAAGGGCTTTGCCGATACGATGCGCCCCTCCGGTTATCAAAAAAGTGCGACTGATTATCTGATTTATTATGGCCGGACATTTTTAAAAATCCTTTTCATTCTTTCTCGCGTATTATCAATAAGACGAATGAATTTTGACATATTGGCCGTTAAAAGTAAATAGTATTGTGTTTGAGGCCGATTTATTCTGTATGAAAAATACAATCTTAATTCTGGTTTTGCTGATAATTTCGGGCTGCACTTCGCCTGCTGAAAAAAAGCACGAAACCAGTTACTATTTGGCCATAGAAAAATTAAGTATCACAACAGAGGAGCTTGATTCCATCGGCAAAGAAAAGGATTTATACGTTAAAATCCTCGATGACTTTGAAAAGCAAAAATCAGAATATGGTCATCTTTTTAACTCACAGCAAATGCAAAATGAAATGCAGGATTTGGCCGACTGGCATCGCGATATCGCCCGGCGTGAAAGAGAAATTTCTTTTCAACATTCGTTAAACATTTACGATGCCCACACCCAGGCCGCTAAAAAACACTCCAATTTTAATGATATGTCCTCTCGATAATTTGCTGCAATATTATTTTTGAAACGCAGAATGGGCGGTACAGGATTTGAACCTGTGACCCCGTGCGTGTAAGGCACGTGCTCTAGCCAGCTGAGCTAACCGCCCGCGAAGACAATATTATACAGAAACAGGTTATAAAATCCAGCCGTTATGATACTCGGGATGAATAAATCGCTCTGCTTCGGGAGCATTTGTCGCCTTCATATTAACGCCATCCCAGTAGATTTTCTTGCCGCAACGAAGAGCAACATTACCCAGCAGGACAACTTCGGTCATCGGGCCGCTGTATGAGAAATCGGAACAGGCTTTTATCCCCTGTTTGCAGGAATCCACAAAATTCTGCATATGGCCGCCCGCGACTCGCGGAATTGTTTTTTCCGGCTGTTTATAATCCTTCATTTTCGAATATGGGATTAACTGCGGCGTTCCGCCCCAGCCATCACACATAATCTTGCCTTTATCGCCGACGAACAAAATGCCGTTTCCGCCCCCTGTAAGCTGTCGGTCTTGTTCAAGTTCGTCGGGTTTTGGCGGCAATATTCCGCTGGTGTACCAGGTTGCCTTTACAGGGGGTAATTTTCCACGGGCTGGAAATTGATAATGATAAATCGCCGCGACAGGAGCGGTCTCATCGTTAAAATTCGACGAGCTTGCCTCGACGCTTTCAGGATGGCCCAAATCCAGCGCCCAGAAAGCAGGGTCAAGATTATGGCAGGCCATATCGCCTATTGTGCTGTTGCCGAAATCCCACCACGCTCGCCAATACGCCGGGTGATATACCGAATGATACGGTCTTTTAGGTCTTGGTCCAAGCCAAAGGACCCAGTTGATCCTATTAGGTATTGGCGGCATATCTTTTGGTCTTTCCGCCGGGGTATTCGGCCATCTGCCCTGGATGATTACTCCAGGCGTGGACTTCTTTGACGTCACCTATTACGCCATCGCGAATCCATTCGACCGTTAATCGAATTCCTTCACCGGAGTGGCCCTGATTTCCCATTTGAGTAATGACTCCCGCTTCGTGGGCGGCCTGGGTAATTTTCCTCGCCTCGAAGATACTGTAGGTGAGAGGCTTTTCGCAATAGACGTGCTTTTTATTTTTTATCGCCCACATTGTCGCTGTCGCGTGATTATGGTCCGGGGTCGCAATCAAAACGGCATCGATATTCTTTTCCTTATCGAGCATCTGACGAAAGTCCACAAATTCCTTGCAACCGGCATAATCTTTAGTCCGGATTTTCGCTGAATAGTATTCATTAACAATTTTTAATGCCTCGGCTCGGCCGGTTGTGTTCTCCCATCTGGTTATTGTTTTTTCAGCGACATCACAAACCGCGACTATCTGCGCGTCTGTGCAATCGAGAAGCGCCCGCATATCGTTAATACCCTGACTGCCGGCTCCGATAACAGCGACATTGAGTTTCTCTGATGGCGTCGTAAATCCTGAACCGCCGAAGACATATCGGGGTAAAACTGTAAAACCAATGGCTGTACCTGTTCCGGCAAGAAAACTTCGGCGTGAGATTTTGTATTCCTTAGGATTTTTTATATATCAATATTCCTTCATTAAAGGGTGCCAAAAACAATCTTAATGGTTATTAATTCTTGCGTCAATAATGGCGAAAGTTTATATTTAGCGTGTCGGATAAACGATAATTATCAGGAAATTGATATGAGTGTTTTTGAAATAATGAAAAAAGGTATTCCTGCAGGGGCTATCAGGATAAACCCGTAGAGCAGGAAAAGCTCGACCAGATATTCGAGGCCGCCAGACAGGCTCCTTCGGCCAAGAATCTGCAGGACTGGCGTTTTGTGGTTGTAACCGAAAAAGTGAATAAACAGCAAGTGGCCGAATGCACGAATCATCCGGATGCCTTTGGAAAAGCAGGAGCGATTATAGCCGCCTGCAGTGTTTGCAGCGACATAATGAGATGCGGCCAGCTAATAGCCCCTATTGACGTATCAATCGCACTCGAACATATCGCGCTTATGGCGACCGAGCTTGGCCTGGCGACCTGCTGGATTGGCTCTTTCGATGCCGAAAAAGTAAGACAGGTCTCTGGGAATTCCCAAAGGATGTTGCTATAATTGAACTGATGGCCATGGGGTATCCCGAAGACGGCAAAAGGCAGACAACGCGGGAGCCGATGGGGCATATTGTTTGTTATAATAAGTGGCAGTTTTGATTTAGGGGACGTGGTGTAACGGGAGCACACCGCGGTCGCATCGCGGAAATGAGGGTTCGATTCCCTTCGTCTCCAGTCTTCGTTCGCCGTTTGTCGGTGAATGAAGCTGTCACGGCGTAGCCAAAAGGACGAAGCCGGACTTTTTGTAGTATCTATAGAAGCGGTGAACTACGCCATGGCAAGCCATTCTGTGTTGTCACTAATGGAAAAAAGTGACGATGCTTAATTTTCAATCATAAATTTCTGGTCAGATGTGATTGTCTGCCTGCCGCGGGTGCAGGATGTATTTATTTTGACCTGAACCGAGCCCTTTTCACCGCCTATCACCGTGACTTTCAAAGCTGAATTTTTGATATTCATATCATTTGTCTCAAGTTCAATAATACTGACATGGGCTTTTGAAGAACTTATATTTTTTTTCGCCCAGGTTAAGCCGCTCGCGGTGAGGTTTTGTTTGCAGGCATTAAGATAGTCGCGGTCGGCCTGGAAAATAAAGGTATTGGAACTGCCGGCCATAATAATCATAAACATCTCGACCATCGCGAAAACCACTATGACGAAAATCAGGATAATACCCTTACGATTTTTTTTACAGGTTTTCATTCAGTCGCCTCCTGCGATGTGCCGGCAAAAAATACATAATTGTTGGCCATCTTTTTACGAATATGACCAAGGTCCTTATCTTCGATGCAGGTAATAAGCTCGACGGCATAACCTTTATGATTTTTTTCCCAGACATGCAACTCGATTTTGCCGTGTGGTATCAACCATACAGTTTTTTCGGGAATCGCCTGGCGAATAATTTGTCCGTTATCAAAACTATAATAAATGAATCCTTCTTTTTTTGAATCACCAGTGAAGGCATAGTTCCCGGGCTTATTTGTTTTTCAGTAATTGTCGATGCGGCTGCGACATCAGCTTTTATATATCTTGCGGCGCTAGCAGGACGACATTTTCCTGGACCAGCCGATTATCTTTGGGTATCTCCAAAGCAACGACCCTGAAGAAACGGTCCATCGACGCTATTATCAAACCGAAAATAAATATGACAACCATCATTTCTATAAGGATATAACCTTTACGCATATTATTTCTCCTGCAAAGCCGACAAACGCCGGTCTTGAATATATCGCGATAAGCTGACTTTCGCTTTTTTATTAAACTTTGGGCGCTTGGCCGTAACGGTAATCAGTTTTAATCCTTTCCACTGGCCTTTTCCCTGCGATTCTTCAATTTTAATACTCACACCGGGCCACAGCCGGTTCAAATCGTTTTCGTCAATCGCAGTGCCGTAACAGCAATGCTGTCGAGAGTGGCCTGCGCCGCTGACACGCAACGCTGCTTTGTGAGCTGATAATGATTCAGCCGTCTGAAACCATCCAGCGATATCGCAAAGGCAACCATAAGCATCCCCGAGAACCGTCATCGAGACAATCAGTTCGGTCATCATAAAGCCGCGTTGTCCTGCCTTGTTTAGTGATCATTTTTCCATCTTTCACTTACGGGACAAGAAGAACCGAACCGCTGTGGTGATTGCTATCAAGTCGGAGAAAACATAGCGTATAAAATGAAACCGACCATAAGACCCAAGACAATCGTTTCACAGGGGCCGATTATGAACCCTGCCAATGCCCGCCGCCCGGCTGTAGGCCCAGCGATACGATGTCTCGAGCGTTTCAAGAATGTCGAGAGTATTTCGGTGGTTTGCAGAATCGCAAAGGCCCAGATATCCGCTTCCCAAGCCGCACTGCCGGGCGGATTGCCCTATATCGTCGCCCTGTCTCAACCTTCGTCAGCCATTCTTTCAATCTCTTTTTGAAAACAGCCGTTTACATCCAGGCCAAGCGTATTTGCAATCGCCTCGTTTACCGTGCAGCCGGCGTTAAGCGAAAGCCGAAGCATCCCCGCAACCCGCTGCATCGCGCTGCACCATTCGTAAAACCGCATAAAAGGCAGATGCCACTTTAAAAAATCGCCGATGCGGGAAATCAGATACGGCTTTTCAAGTCGACGGGGCCTGGTCTGACGCGAATATAAACACCGGCTCCGATGAGCACCAAAAAAGCAAGCAAAAGACCAATCCACACCAGCGACATCGCTTCTGAAAAATTCGTGCAATTGTACCAGCATATCTCGTCGCTGCCGGGACAACGCAATCTTCCGGCCATCTCTCGTCAGCACCTCGCTAAATTTGGGCATGATAAACACCATCAAAAACACAATGACATAAAAATAATAAGCAGCAATCAGAGGCGGATACATCATGGGAACGTGCCTGACCTTTTTACTGTGTGTCGCCTTTGCGACCAAATCCTGTTCAAGAGCGGCAATCGCCTGTGGAATCTGCCCGATTCTCTCGCCTGCCGCAACCATCGCCGTGACATAACCCGGACACCTCGGATATCCGCGCCGCAGTCGATTCGCTTAAGGAATATCCTTCCACAAGCCACTTTTTTATATTTCGAAGAATATCGTCCCGCTTGTCATCCTGGCCGACGGCGGCCATCTCCAGCGCCATAGGCAAAGGCAGATTTTGCCTCATACTCGAGCCGATAGTGGTTATCACGTAAGTGGCCCTGGCCAGCTCAGACGTAACAAACTCGCCGATTACCGCCCCTATAAACATCACTGCACGAAAACAAGTCCGAATGAGCCTGCCCCTGCCCAAAACGCAAAAGTACCAATCGTAAGACACAATTAAACCGCAAACCGTCAGAATCCACCTTGCCCATTTTGCGGGCCACTTCGCGTCATCGCTTCGCGGGCCGAAAGCCGGAACTATCAGCAACGCAAAAAAACATAAATGCGCACGTGACAAGAATCCACCTAATCGAATGCTATGCCGCCAAATAGCAATAGCCACGCTAAGCATAATCCCTGCGATAAATCCGACGGCATGGCCTGTAAAAAGCCAGAATGCCGCAGATAACCAGCAATAATTAATATGACAACCAGACAATCAGCATAAATCATCAACCTACATTGAGAGTTGTAATTATTTTTATCATTGGCAAAAACATCGCGAGGATGCACACCATTATGAAAAAGCCCACAAAAATAATCATAACGGGCAAAAGCAATCCCTGCAGGCGGATCTGCGCGGCACGAACCTGCTGGGCATACATATCGCCCAAACTTCGCAGGTTGTCCTGCAATTCATTACGCTGCGAACCTAATTGAATCGAATAAAGGAAAAATCGTGGCATAACCCTGCAAAACTGCCCGCGTCGAGAATGCCGGCCCCCTGCTCAATCCTGTCGGCGATAATGTTACCTTCCTTAGTCAGGCTTTCGCTGCCCGTCGCGTCAGGCCCCAGCCGCAGGCAGGTCGGCATATCGCAGCCGGCCGCTACCATCATCGCCATCGCCTCGGCCATTTTGCTCAATATGCTGCTGTGATACAGCGAGCCAAACCCAGGCATGCAGGACTATCATTTCCCTGAATCTTCGTCCATCACGAGAATGATTTAAGAATCACGTTTATCAAAAATATTGCGCGCGACTATACAGCCGATCGCCAGCCAGAAGGACCAGACATGGTGTGATAAAGTTAAAACGAACTGTGTCACTACAGGTAAGTCCCTCCTGTCATTTCGCAATAATTACCTCGAACTGCGGAATCTAAAAACAGCAACGCAAAAGTCATAATAACGGAACCCATAACAAATACGACCGCCGGATAGGCCATCGCCTCGAACACTATTGCCTTGTCTGATTTGAAATCTCGAGATGCCTGTTCAAGCTGGTCAGCATTTCGCTTAGCCGGCCCGTTTCGACGCCGGCCTTGAGTATCCGGCCATAAAGCGGCGGGAAATGCTCTTTTCTTTTCTCAAACGCCCGCTCGATGCTGACTCCCGCTTCGAGGTCGCTGACAATCGAATCTATGAGCTTTCGCATAGGCCTCGAAGCCACGTCTTTCGACAACTCTCGCAAACCCTTTTCAAGAGGAATACCCGCTTTAGTAAGCGAGGCAAGCTGCTGATTGAAAAGCAAAAATTCGGTTCTGGCAATCGGCGTTTTGGGCTTTTCGGGAATGGCCTTTTCCAGCGAATTGACCTTAAGCCGCATTTGTATAAGCAGTTCGGACGCCTCCTGCGGCGACCCGGCCTCGATAATGCCTTTCATCAGCCGGTCTGAGGCCGTTAACGCGCTATATTCGAACGTCGCCATGTTTAATTTCCTTTAGCTATCCCGCAAACTTTATCTATTTCATTTTGTGTCGTAAGACCGTCTTTGACAAGTCGCAGGCCGTCTTCGAGCATATTCTTATGACCTTGCTCATCAGAATATTCTCAATCTCATTGGAATCGGTCTTTGCAAGAATCGCCTTACGCAACGGGCTGTCTAATTGCACTATTTCCGCTATCAACATTCTTCCCTTAAATCCCGTGCCAAGACAATTATCACAGCCGATTGCTTCGTAATCTCCGGCATCGTTGCTGTTTTTTGCATTTATCGCATAACCGTCGGACAAGCCGTTGATTGAGAACCGCCGAAATACTCGACGTTACCTGATATGGCTCGATTCCCATTTCCAACAGGCGCAGAATCGCCGCCGCGGCCGTGCCGCTGTGCATCGTGCTCATAAGCAAATGCCCCGTCAGCCCCGCCTCAATCGCGATCTTGCTGTCTCAGCATCCCGAATTTCACCTATCATCAGGACCTGCGGGTCCTGGCGAAGCAACGAACGCAAGCGCAGTCGGAAAACTCATCGGGCCAAAAGGCGTGATTTGAACCTGGGTCACACCGTCAAGCCGAATTTCCACCGGGTCTTCCAGCGTAACGATGCTTTTACCCGGGAACTGATTTTGAGATATGCCTCAAGACAGCCGCCAGGGTAGTGCTTTTGCCGCTGCCGGCGGGACCCGTCACGAGAACAACACCCTGATTGGCACAGGCGATTTGTTTTAAAGCGGAAAATGTCCCCGGCGAGAATCCAAGATTGTTCGAGATTTGTCAGACGGGCGTTATTATAAAATATTCTTACTACGGCCCTTTGTCCGTATATTGTCGGAAAAATCGGCCAGCCGTCGGTCAACAACATTTTGCCCACTGTTATCGATTTCCATCCGTCCTCTCCTGCGGCACATCATTGCGATACGTCAGTAGTCCGCCGAATACTTTCAGCCGGGATATTACGTTATCGGATATGGACTTTAGGCAATTCGACGGCATTGAGAATCCCGTCGAGCGAAATTTAACTACCAGTTCCCCTGCTGTCGGCTCAAAATGAATATCGCTGTGCGCTGGCCTCTGATGGCCTTACTAATAAATCATCGACTAAAGATACGACAACGCTGCCCCTGACATGTTTTTTATCGTAAGACTTTGTTTTTACAAAGACTTATAGCCATTTTAGCTCCTGATAATTACTATTTCTTTTCGTTCTCTATAAATAAAGACCCGTCAGTCCGCCTTGTTGTTATTAAGAAAAATTTACTTTTTTGTCTTGATCCGTGAAAATAGTGATAACATATAGGTGGTTGGCGTGTCTTGTAATTAGAGTTAAAAATAAAAAGGAACGAAATTATTATGGCTGACCAAGACCGTCAGTATCGAATTGATGTGGGACGTACTATCCCCAGGACGCTGGAATACCAGCTCAGCGATGGGTCCTTTCTGCGATGCAAGATCACGGCCGGGAGCTGGTCAATATGCTGTGGCGCAGACTCGGTAACGAACAGGACGTTTGCGACGCATACTCCAGGATACGTTCCTGTAAACTTGCCCATCATGAATTTGCGAGCAAACCCGACAATATAAAGGCATACGTTTTTCGTTCGGCAAGCAACGCGGCAATATCGATTCTCAGCGCCGGCTTACTGAGAAAAGTAAATTATCCTCAATAACAACAGTAACAAAACAAGTGATTCGGCAAGTGATTTAAATTCGGAGATTACTACAGGAGAAATTAGAGCAGGTATCGCCCATTGCCGGACCTTTTAAGGGACGTAATTACGCTTCGTGATTTAGCGGACCTGTCTTACGAACAGGTTGGCAGAATTTTGGGAATGACCCCGCCACCGCGCGGGTTTACAGATGCAAAGCCGTGCAGCTCCTGGCTGTCTGGTTGAGAAAGGAAACGGGGTAATAGCATGTGGGCCGTAAAGACAAAAAATTATTGCAGACAACTTAGAGACCGGATATTCGGCGATAGCTGAAAATTTCAGCATCAACCGATACTGGATACAAAACCATATCGCAAACTGCCCGCGCTGCGCAGTAACGTGTTGCTCAATTAGGCAGCAGATTGAGCTCTGCGATGTCCCTGTTGAAATCACAGCCGGACAGGATATTGATTCTAACTGAAAGCCTGCGAGATACCCAGGCAATGGAGTCTCAGCGAGCATAGTGTTTCAAAGAAATACAGCAAAGCTGGTTACAAACCTCAGAAACGTTCGCCCTGATCTTAGCATTTTCGCGAAAGATGCTCTAAATAGAACACACTTAATTGGCAGAGCGTCGCCGCCGTATTGCGATAGCGTTTATTATGAAGGTAGTGTTTTCTTTTCCGCCCAGAAATTGTGAAAATCGGAGTCATAAAGCTGTTGAGAGTTATTATGCAAGCAACGCAGGTGAGGATATTGCCGCTACGTTTTTAAAACCAACGCGTGAAATGTATGGTTATATTACTGATTTTATTTCATCAGCTATAATTTTAACTCCATCCCTGACTTTTGTTTCATCCTGCGCGTAACTTATGCGAATACACTGCTGCTTATGCTCCCATTCACCCTCAAG
>CAVRZJ010000015.1:0-38415 GCA_963725705.1 uncultured Acidobacteriota bacterium
CGCCGACGCCAACTGCAGGCTCAGTAGTCCCCGGTGTGTCGGAGTCGTTCGTGTCCGCGGACGTGCAGTCGGCTGAGCCGTAGTCCATGTCGCCGTCCCACAGATCAATCGACGTGGGCTTCTGCCCCGCCGGCACCAGGAAGTGGATGTCGAAGCGCCCGTCGTAGGTCGTGGGAGACGAGCGCGGGCCAGCTCGGGTAGATGGTTTGTGCGTCGGTAAGCGAGATCAAGGGCACCATGAAGGCGAAGGCCTGAGGCTTGAGGGCGAGCGATCCGTCGGTGCGCACCTTGAAGTTGCTCTGCACCGTAATCGTGGGGTTCGGGTTCTTGAGATGAAGCGTGTAGAAGAAGTTGCCGCTCGCCGCCTTGGCGTCGTTGCCGGTCGCGACGGTGATGGTGTACCACGCGTTGTCGTAGGTGTTGTAGGTGGAGTCGAACGTCCAGCTCCCCTTGGAGAGGAAGCCCGAGACGCATTGCCGTTGGGGTCGGCGAACAGATCGGCCTGAAGTCCTCAGCCCGACTCCGAAGCTACCGAGGTCCCACAGCACCGCTGGTGTCGGGGTCGAAGATGCCGATCTCAAGCGAGCTGGCCGAGGCTGGAGCGGCGAATTCAAGGGTGATCTCGTCGCCGGCAAACGTGCTGAGGCCAGTGCCCGCAAGCGACAGCATACGGCCGTCCACCGCGCTACACGACGGCAGGCAGACGTAAGGACCACCAACGGTGGCCGCACTCACGTTCATCTGCCGCGATGCCGTCGCCCGCAGGTCACCGGCAGAAACTCCGTGCAGTGTGCCCCTCACCTCGGAGCGCGTCTCTGCGGCGGCGAGGTCGGCCTGCCATTGCGCCTCGAGCGCCGCCCGCGCCTGCGCCGCTTGATCGCCGCCGTCGCTGCCCAGTTCCGCGGAGCCACCGCCGGCCGGCTGGGCAGCGGGCACTACCGCCCGTGATGCGGGGCGATCGTCCGCCGCCCGGGCGGCGGGTACTGCGAAGAAAACCAGTGTGAGAGTTACGAGAATCCAAGCCAGCGTCATCCGTTTCATGTGCCTTTCCTCGTCTTTCTGTCCGTCGACTGTTGCTGTCAATGCGGAATCGAAAAGCACCCCGTCGAGCGCCAACTGCTGGCCGGTTTCACCTCTGGCTCCCCGAAGACCCAGGTGACCACGTAGAGTCCTTCGGATCACTGCCTCCAGCGTCAAGAACTACCCGTTCCCTAGTGCCGCAAACACACCCCATCGCAAACGAGATTCAGTTTAATCCTCAGAAACTCGTTTGTCAAGTCCCTGAGGTGCGACACTGCGTACGAGACGATCAAGAAACTCCAGAGAACGATGGAAGTGGTGGATGCGAAAGCAATTCGTCTCGTGCTACGGCGTCGGATGCTGGAACCGCGAAGCGGGGCGCAACGGTTCGAGGCCGGCAGCGGTTGGCCGATCGGGTTCCTGCCGAGAAACCGCCACGGCGCGAGACACGCTGAGCAGTTCCGTGCTTGTGACCGTCGCGGTGCACCGTCTCTGTGACCGGGTCAGGAGGGGAGCGGAGTGGCCAGGACGTGGGCGACCGCCACCCATCCCGGGGCCAGTTCTACGGTCTCGAGGACCGAGAGTGACCCGCCCAGGCTCACCCGTCGAGACTCTGGACGTCTCGCAGCAGAGCCTCGCCGACCCTCGGGAGATGGTGCAGGCCGGACGGGTACGCGAGCCGGCAGACCGGGACGCGCGCGACCAGATCGGCGAAGAACTCCAGCCGCCGCGCCTGCAGGCCCATCCCTTCGACGATGCGAGCCGTGAAGGAGTTTCGAACCAGCTCCATCAAGGCCGCCGCAGGGGGCAGGCGCTGCACCTCCACCTGGTCTCCCGCTTCTGCGCCCGAGCGGCGGGAGGGTATGTAGATGCGCGACAGCGGCTGGGCAACGTCGCAGAACTCGCCCAACCCGCCGGCACCCACCGGCACCCGCAGCTTCGTCAGCTCGGGGTGGACCCGCTCCAAACCCGTGTATCCTTCCGAGGAAGTGGGATGCCTCTTCGGGCCACATCCGCATCTGGGGGTAGCCGGGGCGACCCACGAAAGCGTCGCCGCGCCGCTCCATCGCCAGGATGTCGTCGGTCAGCAGCGGGCAGCCTGCCTGCATCAGCGAAGCGGCCAGGGAGCTCTTCCCGCCCTTGTTCGAGGAGAGGAAGGCCACCGCACGCCCGTCACTCACAACCGCCGAGGCGTGCAGCGCGGGCGTCCCCTGGCGTTCCAGCCAGAAGGAAAGCACCGCACCCAGGAGGCAGATCTCGAGCAGCGCATCGGCCACCTCGCCTGCGGCATGGCAGACGATGCGCTCGGGCCAGATGTAGAAATCCGCGACCCCGGCGAAGCGCAGCACGTCGACTGCCTCCAGGCGGTACAGACAGAGGCGGCTCTCACCCGCGGCTGTGCGGTAGGGGCTCGCGTATGCCGGGGCCGTGTGCTCCCAGCCGCCGCCGACGGGAGCGGTGGAAGCACAGGTGAAGGTCAGGCTCGGAGCGCCGGTGCCGGCCGCGAGCCGGGTCGCGAACGCGAAGTCGCTGGCCAGTGTGAGGCCGAAGATGCGGTGCTTCGTCATCAACGCTCGCCCGGCCAGCGATCCGGGCTCACACGTCGCTCGCGTCGGGGCCGCCGGCGGCCTCCAGCAACCCCTTGCCACGCAGCTCCGCCGCGAAGGATCGGAGGTCGTTGCGCAACTGTTCCTCGTCGACTTCGAATCGCTCGAGCAGGTAGGTAGCGGCGGCGTCGATGTCACCGTAGCCTGCCAGCGCCCGCCACATCGCGGCGGCGACGCCGTCCAGGGCGAAGACCGTCTCGTCGTCGAGATTGCAGAGCAGGACGCTGTCACGCCCGAGGCTGTAGGCCACCCGGTCCGGGCTGCGGAGGGTGGGTCGTACGCCCGCGAACGCTGGCAGGCCCAGGGATGCCCAGTTCCGCAAGCAACGGTCGGGCGGCGTCAGCTTCCAGGGGTCCTCCGGCTGGTCGGAGGCCGCGCTCCACACCGGCCGGTCCGGCTCCGTCCACGGGAAGATGACCAGCTCCGGTTGGCCGATCCAGTACCGTGCGTCCTTCCAGGCGGGCGCTCCATCGCGTGCGCCAGGCGAAGGTACTCCTCCTCGCTGGGGTAGCGCTCTCGGGCAAGGTCCTTGAGATCGCGCGCTGCCACGCACGCGATCACGCGGCGCTCGCTCGCCAGGATCGACGCGCGCAGCTCGGGGCTCGAGCAGAGGTGGGCGAAGATGACGCGGCTGGCGTCGCTTGTCTGGAGGGTACGGGCGAAGCGGGCCCCGGTCAGGCTGCAGTCGTCAACGACTACAAGCGGAGTGCCGTCCGAAGGGGGCTGGAACGACTCCCAACCGAGATCGAGCGCATAGGCGAGCATGCCGAGGACGATGTAGCCACCCCGGGGGATCCCCATGGTAATGAAACGCGCGCGTATCGCGGCGACCATAGGCTGCGATCAAGCATCGCAGCCAACTCTCTCGCGTCTTGCTCGGCCTCTCGATAAGTCATGCGACTCACTTCCACGGTGGCGAGCTGTAGCAAGCCTGCGATGCGCTCCGAAAAAACAGCAGAGTTGGACTCTTCTTTGCTCACCGCGCACAATGGTAGCGCGACCGCGCCAGCAGGTGTGGACTCTGCGATACGAGCCTGCCTCGGTTGTCGCCGTAGGCACCGGAACCCACAAGAACGCAACCAAGGTTCCGCCGGCGGGAAGTAGTCCCTTGCCGTCTGACCTGAATGGGGGACCGCACCGAAACCAGTGCCAGGGTCCCTAGGCTTGGAAGGACCCGCCTGCGGCATCAAACACCCCGGCGGGTTGCTGGGTCCCGGTTAAATCGACAAGGCGCCCGAACTCTTGCAAGCGCGGTGGTACGTACGGCCTTCTCGCCGTGAGCGCGGCCTCGATTTGCTGGCCCACCTGCTGGTCTCTTGTCGTTCGCTCGGTCATTTGCTCCTCCTTCTGGGGACGAACTCCTCGCTCTGCAGAAGACCGCTGGCGACACGGGGAATTCCCATGACGCAGCCAATCCTCGAGGGATAAGGGTATGAACAAATACTGCAAGTGGTTAGTGCGCCCTTCTCGGAATGCGCAAAGGGCATCCCGCAAGGCGCTGGCGTTAAGGAAACCCAAAGCTCCGGTCTGGGAGTCTGCAAGCAAGGTCTCGATTCGCTGGCGCTCGTTCCTCAGCCCACGGTGAAAGAGCGCCTCAATATGGCTCTTGTCAAGCCGCACCCTCACCTGCTCGGGGATGCTGCCCTGCATGGACTGGCGCAGCACGACGCGGTCGACGCCGTCCCAGGAGCGTAGGTGAGGCGGAATGTGGAGGAGGAACTCCACGACACGACGGTCCAGGTACGGACAGGCGAAGCTCCACTCCGGCTTGCGCCGGAGAGGGCGTCTCAGCCAACTGTGGCGCCCCAGGTCATAAGGGCTTCGAAGTGCCCGGTAGGCGACGAGAGCCGAGGGCGTGAGCCGTGGCGGGTTTGGAAAGACCCCACCCGCCGCAAACGGAACTGCACTTGTGCTTCTGCCGCCACGCTTGACCCAGGGAGGTGACCATTCGGCCCTGGCTCGAAGGGCCGACAGGCGTCGGTCGAGACGCTTCGGTAGAAGTGGACGCGCGTAGGCACGCAGCAGCAATGAGAGCCAGCTCTTCCGGCTCTTGCGCTTGAAGTACTGGAATCTCCCGGGGGAGGTGGCGCAGCGGAACACCACGTCAGGGCCGAAGGCATGTAGTACACCCCATGGCCCAGCACCTGGTTCGCGCCCTCACCGCCCAGCACGACGCGGCAGCCGTCTTTGGCCGGCGCACGGAGCAGCGTCAGCGTGTGGACGCGAACGGCCGCAATGTCGGGCTCATCCATGAGGTCGCCGTTTCCGGCCTCGTCTGGACGCAGCGCCCAGAGTGCGTCGGAGACGATCTGCTTGGCCTCAAAGCCCTTGCAGTGAGCGGCCACGGCGGCGATGTACTCCCGCTCGTCGGCGCCGGGGGTGTCGTCGTAGACGGCGGAGTACAGCGTGACCTTGGGCAGATCGGCGCCCGCCTCGAGCATGGCGTGGGCCCGGCAGGCGAGCGACGAGGAGTCCAGCCCGCCCATCAGTACTCCCACCGGACCGTTACTGCGCAGGCGGCAGCGGATCGCTTCGTCCAAGAGCCTGCGGAAGGCATCGATCCACTGCGAGTCGGTCGCGTAGCGAGGCGGGGGCTGCGAGCCAAAGCGGTAGTACTCTCTGATCTCGGTGCCGTTCCGGCTCGCGATCAGCGTGTGCGCGGGCGGAAGCCGGTGGATCCCCCGGTAGACGGTCTCGGTGATCCATCTGAGGTACTCGTTGCGCAAGAAATCCTCGATCAGCTCGCGGTTCAGCTCAGGCTGTTGCGGCAGCGCGCACAGGACGGCGCCAACGCGGTTGGCGAAGTACACGCGGTCGTTCGTGATCGCGTAGCAGACCTGGCGCAGCCCGATGACGTCGCGGGCGGCAAACAGGCGGCGAGATTGCGCATCCCAGATGGCGAAGGCGAAGTCGCCGACGAGGCGCGCGGCGCAGTCGTCGCCCCACGTCTGAAACGCCGCGAGGATCACCTCGCCGTCGCTTGGCACCGCGGAGCGCAGGGTTCCCGCGCGGCGGAGGTCCGGGATGAGCTCATCCCGGTTGTCGATGCGGGCATCGGCCGTGATCCAGTACCGCCCGTCACTCGAGGAGATCGGCTGTGCCTCGCCGACGTCCTCCGGCGTGGTCCAGAAGTGGCTATGGACGAGGCCGGCCGGACCGTCGTGCCAGACCTTCAGACCGTCCGGGCCGCGATGACGAACGGCATCCGCCATGGCCCCGAGCAGCCCCGGCTCGACCGGCAGGCCGCCCAGATCCACGACACCGGCAATGCCGCTCACCGGGGCACCTCGCCGGGAAACCAAAGAGTGAGGCGATCTCGGAGGACGCCGCCGCGACGCGGCGCCGATCCGCGCCTCGATTCCCGCGGCAGGCAGATCGTCCTTTGGACCCCGTCGCGAGCCGCAGGCCGCTTCGTGCAGCGCTGACGGTGCGCAGTTGAGGTCGCGCGCAGTGAGTGGCGGGCAAGGGACTCGCCGCCTGCGCCGGACAGCCGCATGATGGGTCGAAGCGACAACGCGCGAGTGCCGCGATCGGCAAGCAGCGCTCTAAGGTGCGCCTGCCTGATCGCCAACCATTCGCGCCACGAAGGCGCGAGGGCCGCGCGGAGCTTAGTGGTCATGGATCTCCAGCAGACCCCGCGACGCCAGCTCGGTTACGAGTCCCATCAGATCCCCCAGGAGCTGATCGTCAGTAACGTCGAATTCCTGCCGTAGCGAGTGGTACACGGGCTCCAGGCGCTTGTGCTCGGCAAGCAGCGACCACATCCGGGTCCCCACAGGGTCCAGCCCGAAGTAGGTGCCGCTGGCCATGTCCAGCAGCACGCTTTCGCCTGCAACCTCCCTGAACAGGACTCCGTCCTTGATGTGAACTGCGGATTGGAGACCCGTCATCCCACCCCCTTCCCGCCTGTGACACCAAAAGACACTACCGCCGGCGCCCTCGCAAGGCGGCCGCAGATGCGTGATAAGTGGGCTGATTCTACCACAGCGGCGTAACGGGCGGCCGTGGTGAAACCTGCAGGGGCGATGACGGCCGGCCGGCGGCCGGCCGCTACGAAGACACGACGCGCATCGGCGAATGCCATCGTGTATCAACCGGATCCGCCAACGGCCGGGCGGCCGTGGTGGAGCCTGCGGGGGCGAGTGACGGCCGGCCGTTGCGGAAGGCACAACGCGAATCGGCGAATGGTGGCGGCCGGCGCGCTACGAACGAGAACCCGAGGCGCGGAGATGTAGCGGCCGCCCGCTGGGCGGCCGTGGTGGAGCCTGCAGGGGCGATGACGGCCGGCCGGCGGCCGGCCGCTACAAGATCAAGAACCCGAGGCGCGGAGATGTAGCGGCCGCCCGCCGGGCGGCCGTGGTGGAGCCTGCAGGGGCGATGACGGCCGGCCGGCGGCCGGCCGCTACAAGATCACGAACCCGAGGCGCGGAGATGTAGCGGCCGCCCGCTGGGCGGCCGTGGTGGAGCCTGCAGGGGCGATGACGGCCGGCCGGCGGCCGGCCGCTACGAAGGCACAACGCGCATCTCCACGAAACGCGAACGATGTAGCGGCCGCCCGCTGGGCGGCCGTGGTGGAGCCTGCAGGGGCGATGACGGCCGGCCGGCGGCCGGCCGCTACGAAGGCACAACGCAAGATAGCTCGAAGAGGTGGTGATAGGCGGCGTGCACGCCCACCGCTTGGGCGCTCGGATCGAGGTACTTCGGCTCGACGACGACGAGCTTGTACCCGCGATCCTCGAGGAGCCGCGAGTACTCGAGGTGCCCGCCGTCCTTCTCCGTGCTGCGCAGCGTCTTTCCGTCGTTCGGGACGATCATCAGGTAGCGGACCCCCTCGCGCACGAGAAAGTCCAACCACCACTCGATGGCCGCCAGCGAGCACTCCGAGAAGCTGTGCACGTTGATCGCGATGTCGAAACGGCCCCGCTCGTTGCCGCCCGCCAGCTCCGGAAGAGGCACCATCCGCGTCGTGCCGGAGACGCCTCGGAATCCGAGGTAGTACTCACAGATGAAGCTCGCCACCGGGACGGCGTCCACGCAGACGTAGCTGCCAAGCTCGGGGATCGCGGTCACCATCCGGTGCGCGAGCCGCCCGTACCCGGCGCCGATGTCGAGGACTCGCGCGCCGCGCAGACCGGCGGCGCCGAGGTTCCTCAAGAGGAAGTAGATCTCCGACACGGAATCGAGAAGATCGCGGCTGACAGGGCGGCCGTTGAAATCGAAGGTGTAGGCGCCGAAGAGCCCGTCTTCCTCGAGACGGCGGAGCAGTCCGAGACGGTCGATCTTCTCGAGGTAGTAGGCGGTTACGAGGTACGTGAGCCGTACTACCTCTCGGTCTCGATAGCCGCGGTACTGCCACAAGAAGCCGTTGTCGCCGCGGAAGAAGCGGAGATCAATCGTGTCTTGCTGGAAGCGACTACTCCAGAGGCTGTGATCCACGACCGGCTCATGGAAGGCGCTGAAGGCATCCTCGAGTTGGCGGAGCCGCGGATTGTCGCTGCGTAAGAACGCTTCGGCACCTTCCGGCAGGGGCGTCGGATTGAACGAGGGAGCAGTGAAGATCCGGTCCATGTCCTGCACCTGTCTCCCCGGCTGGCGATCACACAGCGCGGTCGGAATATACCATCACGGCGAGGCCAGAGGTGCCGAAGCTGATGGCTGCTCTCAGGGCGCCACGTTGGTCACGAGGGCGTCGTTCCAGGGGCCCCAGCCGGAGTCGGAGCCGAACGTGCAGGTGGCGCCGGCGGGGCAGGCGCGGGCGATCGAGCAGTAGGTGGTGAACGGCGGCGTCGCGGAAAGCGGCACCTGGACGAACAGTCCCGGCGTCACCCCGCGCGCGGTCGCACTCCCCACCCCGCAGACCGCCACGTAGTACTCGTACAGGTTCGCCCCCTCGACCGGGCTCCACCGGAAGAGGATGTTGCCCGCACTCACCTGCGTTTGATGCGTCGGCTCGACCATCGTCGGCGTCGCCGCCGAGACCCCGCGCACCGCAAACGTCGACGGCGGACCCACCACCTGGCTCGGTCCCGGGTTGGCCACCACGAGCGCGTCGTAGACCGCCCCCTCCGCCCGCAGGTTGGTGGCCCAGTAGTTCTGAGTGGTGACGAGATCCAGCGCCGCCGACTGCCGCGACAGGTCCTGCACGTACAACCGGTAGAAGGTGTTGGAGCCGTTGTCCCCCGCTACCCGGTTCCACGTGAAGATGACCTCCGGCCCGGCAACGGTGGATTGCGCCATCGGCGTGCCCAGCGAGGCGACCGACGGGTTGGGCCCTGCCGCGTTGATGTCCTGCGTCGGCGCAAACGGCCCGCACCCGTCGCCGTTGCACGCTTGCAGGAAGATCGTGGCCGGCCCCGCCGGCACGCTGAAGGTGGCCGTGGTCTCGCTGACCTGCCGCGCCGCCACTGTGAGCGCACCCCCGCCAGGACCCGCCGGCGACGGCTGGACGACCTGGATCTGGTAGATGTCCGCCCCGGGCACGGCGGTCCAATTGACGGTGAGCTGGTTGCCCCCGCTGACGACCGCACTGGTGATGCTCGGCGCCGTGCTCGGTACCGGCCCGAGGGTGATGGCGAAATCCGCCGGTTCCGAATAAGGCCCGCAGCCTCCGTGGCAGGCCCGCACGCGGGCACGGTAGTGCGCCGAGCTCTGCAGGCTGTGGATGGACGAGAGGGTCGGGTCGGGGACCCGGATCTGGACCGCGGTGGTGCCCGCGGCGACGTTGTCCACCAGGAGCTCGTAGTACAAGGGCAGGCTCGCGTCCGCCTTCGCAACGGCGGTCCACGAGAAGGCGATGGTGGAGGCCGTGAGCTCCGCCCCGGTGGCCGGGGCGAGGATCGCCGGCGCCCCCGTCGGCGCGATGAGGTTGACGCTGAAGGCAACCGAGCGGAAGAGGCTGCAGGTGGCGTCGGAGAACCCCCCGCTGCACGCCCGCACGGCAAACAGGTACCCGCCGTTGGCCAAAGCAATGATCGTGGTGGTGGAGGTGGCGCCGGCCAGGGTTCCGGAGAAGAGGGTGTTGCCGCTGGCCCGATCGAAGAGGCGCAGGTCGTAGCCGCTGGCGCCGCTGCTTACGCTCCACGCGAAGGAGACGCCCGCCACGCCGATGACCGCGTTGGCCGACGGCGCACTGATGGTCGGCCGCGGCGGGGAGGCTTGCCCACCCGCGACGTTGACGGTGACCTTGGCACTGACGGCGCCGCACGCGTTCTCCGCCGCCAGCGTGTAGGTGGTGGTCGCACCCGGTGCAACCAGCGTGCTGCCCGAAAGCGAGCCCTGCACCACCCCGTTGAGCCGAACGGTCGTAGCGCCCGTCGTGCTCCAGGTCAGCGTCGAGGAGCCGCCGGGGGAAACGAGGACCGTCGACGCCGTGAAGGAGACGATCCTGGGTTGCGCGCAGCCGACCTGAACCTGCGTGGTCGCCACGGCCCCACCTTCCTTCGAGATCTGGTAGAACCGGTACGTCCGCGTCTGCTGCGGCGATACAGCGACCGACCCGGAGGGCGTGACGACCCCACCGATGGCCTGGTCGATGTAGCCACCGAGGAAGCTGCCCGGGAAGGCGGTCCATTCGAGATCGGCGGCCTGGCCGATCGGGATCGTCGCGGGCACCGCGTCCAGGTCGGCGCCGGGCGCCAGCCTCGTGACGGTCGTCGCCGCGTCCTGCGCCGCGCCGGCGACGAGCGTGTGCGTTCCCGCCGGCACGCCGTCGACGACCAGCGCGTTGCCGGTGACACCGCTACCGTCGAGGGTCGCAGGCGCCCCCGACCAGCCAAGGCCGAGGAACGCCTCCGTTGGCCCTGCTGGATCGCCCACCGCCCCTGACGGCAGGATCCATGCAGGGGTTGCGAGGAGCCTCGCCACTACCGAGGCGGAGCCCAGCGCCACGTTGTCGAGGCTCGACTTCGTGGTCGAGGGCGTGCCGAGCTGACGGGTGATCACGAGGGAGTTGAGGTCGGCGATGCTGCGGCAGCAGTAGCCGGGCAGCGAGTCGGTGTACACCGTGGCGCCGAACGTCGTCGAGTAGATCGAGTTCTGGTTGTAGTGCAGGTCGTTGATCGGACCGTCGGCGTCGTCGTCGTCGAAGAACGGCAGGCCGACGTTCCTGCTGATGAGGTTGTTGTGCACGTCGCCCGTAACCGGAGCGTTGCGGGTGGCTTCCGGCACCGAGAACGTCGCCGAGCCGTACGACTGGCCCACGGACTCGCCGACGCCCGGGCTGATCTCGTTTTCCACCAGCTCGGAATCCCCGAGGTCGAGGTTCGACCCCTGGACGAACACGGCGGCGCCGTAGCTGCCCGCCGTGCAGGCGACGATCGTCGTGTCCCTGATCCAGGCGTCCGACTGGTTGATCACGGCCAGGCCGCCGCCGCCCGAGCCACTCGCGCCGACGGCGTCGGAGCCGAGGAAGAGGCAGTCCTCAACGACGAGATCGGTGAGGTCGGCGAGCATTCCCGCGCCGATGCCGCTGGTCGGCAGGGCGTTCTGGGTGACCGTCAGTCCCGCCAGCACGACGCGGCGGAGCGTGACGATCGCGCGGTTGGTGGCGGCTGTACCGTTCTGCGGCATGCCGTTCTCGCCGTAGAGACTCCATGCATCGCCGCCAACGTAGATGCCGCCTCCCGCTTCCGACACCGCCGCACCGCCGACGGGCCCCTCGATCAGCGTGTCCTCGATCGTCAGCTCGCCGGGCGGCCGGTTGATCGTGCCGAAGTTCGTCGTGGCGTCCGGCCCGTCGTTCGAGGTCAGGCTGATCGCGCCCCCATAGCCCAGCCAGGTCCCCTGCCCAAGCGCGGTGTTGCCAACGAACACGCTGTGATAGATGTTGGCCTTTGCCCGAAAGACCCCGAGTGCTCCCGCCGCCATCGCCGAGTTGCCAAAGAACCTGGACGAGTAGACGTCGGCGATCGTGTCGTTCTCGATGTGAATCGCGCCGCTCTCCGGGGGCCCGGGCGTAACTACGCCGGGGTCGTTCTGCGCCACGTTGCCATCGAAAGTGCAGTTGGAGAGGATCATCCGCGACGCCGGTGCCGCCGGGTTGTCGTCGTACTCGCCAAACAGGTAGATCGCGCCGCCGACGTAGCCCGCCCGGTTGTCCTCGAAGCGGCTGTTCGAGATGTGGAGAATGGAGTTGGAGATGTGAATGGCGCCGCCGCTCGCGGTGGGGCGATGGCCGGGCAGGTTCGTACGATTGCCTGAGAACAGGCACCCGTGGATGTAGACCTCGGAGAAGCTGCCGCCGGACATCCCGCCGCCGTAGAACTTGGCCGAGTTGCCGGCGAAAACACAGTTGACGATCAGCGCCTTCGACTCGAGCCCGACGATGAGACCGCCGCCACCTCCGTTGACCACGTCGGTCCGATTGTTCTCGAACCGGCAATCAACGAACGTGCCCTGCGCCCGCTCCATCGTGAGGCCGCCGGCCGAGCCATCCGACGCGAAACCGTTGCGGAGGGTCAGACCTTCGAACGTGAGCCACTGGCTGGCACGCATGAAGGAGTTCCGGTACTGGATGAGCGGCCTCGTGCCGAGACCATCGATCACCGGGACTCCGCCCGCGGCGGCTCGCAGCACGAAGCTCTTGTTGAGGTCCTTGATCTCGAAGCCTCCGGTCGGCGGCGTGTAGGTTCCGGTGGCCAGCTCGATCACCCCGCCGTCGGAAACGGCGGCGATCGCCTGTTGCAGCGTCGGTAGATCGGCGGGAACGCGGATCAGGGCCTGGCCGGCGCCACTCACGGCGTCGCCCGCAAAAATGGCCGCCGCAAGGACCACTTCCACGGCCCACCGATGGCTTGTCCTCATGGATGTTGCCGACCGCTGCACGAGCTATCCCACCCAGTGCTACGCTAGTGCAGATACTGTCAACGCGCAAGACAGCCGATGTGACGGGCGACACAAACCACCCACCCCAACGTGTTCAATTGGCTTACTTTCTGAACAGAGTCGAGACCGAGAGGATCGTGTGCCCCGCCGCCCGCTCGCCGAGGCCGGACCGACTCCCGGCTACTTCGGCTTCTGCACGACCGTCAAGCCGTCGAGCGCGGCCTCCCCAGCCCAATCTATGACGTGCTGCTCCAACACCGTCAGGCCCTCCTTCCAGCAGTAGTGCGCGAAGAGCTGGCACGACATGAAATTCCGCCAATGAGGGTTGCTGGCAAAGTGGGACGAGGGCCGCGCGTCGAAGTTGGAGTGGTGGCAGAAGCCGTGGCCGCCGGGCCGAAGGACACGCCGGAACTCGGCGAGGTACGACCGGACGACGTCGCTGTCGAAGTGGACCATCGAGTCGAAGCAGTACACGAAGGTCACCGTGTCATCCGCGATCGGGGCGAGCGACACTCCATCGTTGCGCACGCAGACGATCCGCGGATCGTCGCCGAAACGGCTGCGACAGGCGTCGACGCACTCCTGGTTGATGTCCACGAGGATCAAGCGCTCCGCCAGCTTCCGGAGGATCTCGCTGTTCCGGCCGTGGCCGGCCGCGAGGTCGAGCGTACAGCCGAAGTCGATACCGTGAGGCTCGAGTGCAGGCCAGATCAACGACTGCCAGTACCGCTGCATGTCCGCCTCGGCAACGGTGAAGTACTCGGCATTCCGATACGGATCGCCGCTCGCACGCGCCGCATCGAGGAGTCTTTCGCGCCGCCGATCGTGCCCGTTGGGGTTCGAGTCGCTCATGACCTGCGGCGACCCTGACCGGCGATCAACGGGTCGAAGCACTCGCGATACTGGCCGGCGATGGCGTCGCTGTTGAACATCTCCTGCAGCATCGGGGCAGCGCCCCTGGCGGCCTGAACGTACTCCTCCCGCCTCTCGAGCCACCGCAGGGCGATCTCGACCAACCGCCGGGACGAGGCCCTCACGGGGTACACCTCGCCACACCCGGTGCGTTGCAGCACGCGGCCGATGTCCGACACATCGGTCGCGAGCACCGGCACCCCCATGCTGAGGGCTTCGATCATCACCACGGGAAGCCCCTCGAAGGACGAGGTCATCACCAGGCCGGACGCGCATGCGAGCGCCTCCGGGACGTCCTCGATGAACGGTTCCCAGCTCAGCCCCGAGACCGGTCTGGACCGCAGTTGCTCGACGATCGACTCCCTGAGCGGGCCATCGCCGAACATCAGGAAACGGCCATCGAACCCCTTGCGAACGAGGCCGCGCGCCAGCTCGACGAAGCGGAGCGGCCGCTTCTGCGGGTGCAGGCGGCCGAGCCAGAGCAGCAGCGGCTTGTGACCGTTGAGACCGAAGCGCTCGCGGAACGCGGTTCGACGCGCCTCGGTGACGACCTCGGGCGCGAATCTCTCACTGCAGGTCGTCGGGTAGATCAGGGAGACGCGCCCCGGCTCCAGGCCGATGTCATTCAGGAGCTTGATCCGAATCGCGTCGCTGCACGCAATGTAGTGGTCGTACGCCTGAATCCCAGGCTCCCGGTACCACTCGATCCAACCGACCTTGGTGTCGTAGACGGTCTGGTCCACGATCGCCACCTCGGAGAAGATCTGCCTGATCTGCAAGGAGAAGTGGCACTGCCAAGGTGATCCATTGCAGATCCACACCAGCTCGGGCCGGTAGTGATCGCGGAGTCGGCCCAGCAGCGCCAGGAACCCGTCCTGACGGGCGATCTCGCCGATCTCGTAGACCCCGATCGCCTGCTCGACAAAGCCCTGGTGCAGCGACCCTTGCGCCTCAGACGCTCGCTCGGTGGTAATCACGACGAAGTCGTAGACATGCCGGAGGCGGCGCATCACCTCGATGGTGTTCCGCTCGACCCCGCCCACCACCATGAAGACCGGCAAGACAAAGACCACCGGACGCCCGGACCGGCGGAAGGGCCGAGGTTCACCCAGGCCGGCCGTGACCTTCACCCACCCGCCATCCTTCGCCGGGTGCGGCGAGTCGACCGGCGCGGGCGCGGGATGCGCCACCGCCTGCGGTCCTTCCCACTCGAGCTCGATCCCGGCGAACGGCAGGGACAGATCACGCGTGATCAGTTCACCGGCCACCTCGGGCAGCATGCGAATCAGCCGAGCTCGTGGCGCCGCCGCTGGCGGACCGCCGCCCAGGAGTGCATCCCGCGCCCCCCCACGCACGACGAGGTGGCGCTCGGGCGGCACGGCCGCGAGCTGATCGGCCTGCGGCGCCTCCTTGAGCGAGAACCCGAGGACGACGAGGTCGAGATCGTCCTGCGTGAGCGCCAACCGAAGCGTCTCGAGATGATGGGGACGGAGCGCGGCAATGAGCGAGCGGTGCGCCCACCAGGTCCGATCCCCGGGCATCGCCGCGTCTCCCCGGTCGACCCCGTCGCGTCTGAGATGAAGGTGGAGCCTCGCCTTCCGGAGGGAGCGGACCACTGTCCCGGAGACCATGCGAACTGGACCCGGCGCCCGGTCGAGAAAGAGGCGGCGGAGCCACGCTCGGATCAGGCGAGCCAACGAGCTAGCGCGCGAGCGCATGCAGGGCTCCGTAATCGGCTCGCGGCACAACCGCTCCGGCCGCCTGCATCGAGTCGACGAACCTGTCCACCGCCGGCAGCACTCTCGTGGCAAACAGGTGAGCGGCCACTCGGCCAGCCGCTTCCCCGGCGTGCAGCCCCGTCGCCACGCCCTTCAGGTAGGCGTACTCGAAAACCTCGCGCAGCAGATCGTCGACCGGCGGGGCGAAGTGGTAGTCGTAGAATCCCGCGAAGTCGATCAGCCGCTGCTCGTGCTCCTCGAGCCCGGCAGCGAGCGACGCTCGCTCCGAGCCTGCGCTGCGGGCCGCGAGCAAGTGCAGCCAGGCCCATTCGATGTCTCTCGTGCGCATCCACTTGCGGAGCTCGGGGTACTTGTTGTAGATGAAGACCGCCATTCTGCCGATCTCGAGCTGCCGGCGCCAGAAGCTCGAGACCGTGTGGAGATGGTAATGGAATGCACGCGCCGACGCGAGATAGAAGATGCGCAGGCCGTGCATCGACAAGCCGATACGACAGCTCGATGTCCTCAAAACCCACCATGTTGGTCGCGAAGAGCACCGGTTCCGCGTCCAGCAGCTCGCGACTCACCGAGAGGTTCGAGGTGTAGAAATGGCGAAAGTCGTACTCGCCGCCGTCCGCGAACCACAGGTAGGAGAACTGCTGGCCTCCGACCTCGGTGATGTGCCGCATCGTGGCGGTCAGGTCCAGGTCGCCCGGCCAGCCCGAGTAGCCGACGAAGGCCGCCGCGCTATCGCGCCGCGCCTGATGAGCGTTCCAGTGCTGCTGGATGAAGTCGGCGCGCGGCACGATGTCGTCGCCGACAAAGATGATCAGATTGCCGCGCGCCAGCTCGTACGCTGCGTTGCGCGCGGCCGCGGCACCTCCCGAGTGCCGCACCGTAGTGTGCCGGAGGTCGAGCCGGCCGCCGGCGCGGGAACCAAGGACGTCCGGGGTGCCGTCGGTCGATCCGTCATCGCCGACCACGACCTCGAAGCTGGCCCCGGAAAGGAGCTGCTGCTCCCAGGCCGTCAGCGCCCGGTCGAGGAAAGCGTGCCGGTTGTACGTGGCGAGAATCACGCTGATGTCCGGCTGGCCCATCTCAGCGGATCTCCGCAAGGACCATCGAGCGGGTCGGGTCGCCGGGCTCGAGCAGGGCGGCAAAGGCCGCCGGGTCGGCGGCTGCGAGAGCGGCCAGCAGCCACAGCAGCCGGTGATATCCGAACGCCTGCACCGAACGGTAGACCCGCGCCCGGTGCGCGGCGGCGGCCTCGGGCGTCGCCGCCGGCACGCAGCCGGGGCCAAGGAAGCGCGCGAGGTGTGCCGCCATCACCCACAGCACCTCGAACTCCATCGTCCTGCGATCCTGACGTATGGTGTTGCGGGCGTGCACGCGGTAGCGCAACAGCGGCCGCGGCACTACCGCCATGGGAGCGGACGCCGCCGCACGCAGCGCGAAGTCCCAATCGTGCGCGAAACGCAGGTTGCGAAAGGGCCCGCAGCGCTCCCACGTCGCGCGCCGGAAGGCAAAGTTCGACGTGCTCGCGAGGTAGTTCGCCTGCAGGAGGTTGCCGCTCGGATCGGCGGTACCCTGGAACGTCTGCTCGCGCGGCTCCATCTCCCAGGGCTCCATGTTTTCCCACCCGCGCTTCACCCCGAGCCCGCGCCCCCGCTCGTCGATCACCTCCAGCCACGAGCCTGCGAAACCCAGCCGTTCGTCGGCCTCGAACAGCTCGCGCAACGTCGCCACCCGGTCGGACGTGAAGACGTCGTCGGAGTTGAGGATGAAGACGACGTCGGCTCGGGTGGCCGCGATGCCCCGGTTGAGCGCCGCGTGCGCACCGGCGTGCTCGGGGAGGAGGACCCGCACGCCGCGCTTCTCGTACGTCGCCAGGAGCTCTCTGCTGCCATCGGTCGAGCCGTCGTCGACGACGACGATCTCGTCGGCGCGGACGGTCTGCGAGTGCACGCTGTCGAGGGCGTCGGCGATGTACTCCCGGTGGTTGTAGCTCGGGATGACGACGCAGGTCGACAGCCGGGCCATCGTTCAGCAGCCCAGGTGCAGCGCCGATACCAGCACGTCGGCCGCCGCCGCCGGCGTGAACAGGCGACCGCCGGCCTTCGCCTCGCGGTCGATCCGTGCTCTCGCCGCCGGGTCCTTGAGCTCTCGCAACGCTCCGGCAAGCGCATCCACGTCGCCTGCCCGGCCCGCGACCCGTAGCCCCGCCGCGCCGATCCCCGCCAGCCCTGCGGCCGCCTGCCGGGTCGCCACCACGGGCTTCCCCAGCGCCAACCCCAGCGCCACGACCCAGCTCAGGTCGCGCTCTGCCGTCACGCAGATGACGTCGGCGGCGGCAAGGAGCGACGGGAGAACAGCTCCGGGCGCGGCCCGGTGGACGGCAATGAGCCCCTGGCGAGTGATCGCCTCGGGCCAGGCCTCGTCATCGCCGTCGCTGCCCACCGCCAGCAGCGACAGGGTCGGATCGGAGCGCAGCCGCGAGGCCAGCGATGCCACGTCCTCGACCCGGTCCTCGGGTCGCCCGCTCGCCACTGCCGCGATCAGCACGATGTCGCGGCCGACACCGAGCCCGTCGCGCACGCCAAGCACATGCTCGGGGGCCGTGACCCGCGCTACCAGGTTTTCGTCGATCGCCGGCGGGATGCACACCGGTACCCGCTTCGGACCGAGCCATGCGGCGACCGCCTCGGCGCCGCCAGCGTCGACGAGGACCGCGTCGATCTCGGCGCGTAGCTCCTCAGACACCCCGCCGGAAGGCGCCGTCGCCTCCCCGGTGCCCATCCAGACCGCGACGCGAATCGAGGGCAGCCGCTCGCGCAGACGCCGTAGCACCCCGGATCCGAGGTCGGCCCGCCCGACGGCGATGACGCCCCGAGTCGAGTGACGCGCCACGATCCGCGCCAGCACCGCCTCCTGGAGGGGTGGCGCTACGTTGGCGGCCAGATCGTAGCGGATCGGCGTCAGCTCGGCCCACGGCGCCGGCACGACCCCGGTCGCCGTGGCCGGCCGGCCGAGCTCCACGAGGATCAGTTCCACTCCGCGGGCGGAGAGCGCCCGGAATGCCGGCGCCTGCCACCACTCGGAACCGGACTGGAGCCTGTCGAGAATGACCACGACGCTCTCGCCCTCGGACCACGTGCTCCGCTCCCGTCCCTCCCGGACCTCGAAGACGGCGTGGACGACCTCCGTGGTAGACGGAAGCGACGACACGAGGTAGTCGCCGAGCCAGCGCACCTCGGGGGTCCAGAGCGGCTCCGGTACAGGCTCGACCGTCGACGCGACGCAGGGCGCCTCGAGCGTCCAACGCAGACGCTTGCCCAGCACCAACGGCCCGCCGCGCGCGAACTCGCCGAGCTGGGACTCCCCGATCTCGCCTTCGGGATTCCAGAGATCGCGCCGGACGATGGTCAGATCCGACGAAGGCCTGCGCCCCGGCAAGGCGGCGGCGCTCGGGTGGTACACCCTCCTGCCGTCCTGGCAGTGACAGGCCAGCTCCGCGAACAGAAGCCCTTCGGAGGCGGCGACCACGGAACCCAGCTCCAGCCAGGTCGCCGGCAATGCCTCCGAGCCGGCTCTCAGGCTGCACACGTAATCGCTGCGAAGCTGCTTCCGCAGATCGACGGCATCCCGTGCGCTGCCGCTGGTAGTCCCCGAGCCGTCGGCGCTCGCCAGAGTGAAGCTGCCCGATTGCACGTTCCAGTCGACGAGGTCGTGCCCGCGGACAGTCTGCCGGGCAAGCGCGGCGTGCAGCCTCGCGCGGTCCTCGTCGCCGTGGCTCGGCAGCACAACCGTGAGCAGCGGCGCCGTCGACGGCGACCGGTGGGCGAGGACGTGGCGGATCGCAACCGTCGACTCGGCCGGCAGCGCGGGCGCCGGAGCCGGCAACAGCTTCGCCGAGACCGCGCGAACGACCCGCAGGGAGTCCCGCATGATCCGACGGACGACCCGCCACGGCAGGCGCGCCAGCCACACCGCGACCGACCGGAGGCTGCGCCTCGGGCGCGGTTCCAGGCGCTTGATGCGCGCCTCGGCGGCGACCAGCCGGCGCGCCAGCGCTGCCGCCGTCTGCGGCGACACCGCCGCGGCTGCCGGCGGCGCCGCCAGCGCCGCGGCGGCACTCTCGGTGGGCCGCGCCGCCGTGCTCACCAGCAACGCGACCTGCTCGTGCAGATCGCGCAGGTCGTCGGCCAGGTCGCGGAGTGACTCCTGCATCACCGCGAGGAGGCGCTCGGCGCGCTCGGCGCCGCGCTCTGTCACCGGCGGCACGACGATCGGCCGGCGACCGTTCTCGAGCGCGGACAGCCGTCGCTCGACCTCCGCGAGCCGAGACAACGCCCCCTCCGGCGCTGCAGCGGTCGGATCCGGACCGGGACCCGCCGCGATCCGCTGGCCCGCCCGGTCGACGGGCGCTTCATTCCCGCCGATCGCAGGAGCCCCTGCCATCCGTCCCGGCACGCCCACCTGGCTCATGGGCGGGATTCTACAACGCTTGTGCTCCTCCTCACGGAGGCATGGGCCAGGCAGGCTACCTGACGGCGGGCACCCTTCGGCACTCGGCCTCGATCGGGCGCACGCGGATGAGGCCCAGGACGAACCGGTCGGTCACGGAGCGGACGAATGCGGCGCCTTCGAGCCAGTCGAGCACCTCGTGGAGGTCCTGCGTCCCCGCCGCAATCGATGGCGAAAAGCTGTACAGCGCATCGGCCAGCTCCGGCCACTCGATGACGAACCTCGCAGAAAAGCGGTCGCCGGGCTCTCCATCCTCGACGTGGAGGTCGCACTGAAACGTGTTCACCGAGAAGATCTCCCGGCCGAAGGGATCGCGGATCTGGAAGCCCAGGATCGGCGACCTGACCGGCGCCCGGAGCGTCCCGTCCAGCTCGACCGTGTACCGGCGCGCGCCATGAAGGACGCGCGTCGGCTCGCCGGCCTCGGTGAGAATCTCGAACCGCTCGATCTGCCCTTTGCCGTTGCCGTAGCGGAGCTGCGTCGGACCTTCTGCGACGATCTGCTCGACCTGCAGCTCCTTGTCCTGGCGCGCGTACACCCAAGCGAGGTACTGCTTGACGACGGCCTCCGGCGCGCCCTGCAAACGGGTCGAGCCGGAGTCGAGCCAGAGCGCCGCGTTGCAGAACGCAGCCACCGAGTTCATGTCGTGGGTGACGAAGAGAATGGTCGCGCCTTGCCGCTGCAGCTCCTTGATGCGCCCAAGGCAGCGATGCTGAAACACGGCGTCGCCGACCGCCAGCGCCTCGTCGATGACCAGCACGTCGGGGTTCACCTGCGCAGCCACCGCGAACGCAAGCCGGACGAACATGCCGGAGGAGTACGTCTTGACAGGCCGATTCATGACCGCCCCGAGCTCGCTGAAAGCAACGACCGCAGGGTAGATCGACTCGATCTCGTCGCGCGTCAAGCCGAGCATGGCCGCGTTGAGGAACACGTTCTCGCGTCCCGTGTACTCGCCGTGGAAGCCCGCGCCGAGCTCGAGGAGCGCTGCCAGCCTGCCGTCGCGCTTGACGTGTCCCTCCGCAGGCGCCAGCAAGCCGGCGATCACCTTGAGGAGCGTGCTCTTGCCGCTGCCGTTCGGGCCGATGATGCCGAACGTCATCCCCTTCTCGACGTGGAAACTGACATGGCGCAGGGCCCAGAGCTCCTCGTAGTACGTCTTCCAGCGTCCGAAGAGCGTCTGCTTGAGCCGGTCGACCGGCTGCTCGTAGACGCGGTAGCGGACACCGAGGTTCTCGACCTGGACCGAGGTCGCGTCTCCCTTCTCGCTGCTCACAGCACCTCCGTCAGAGCGCGCTGCGAGCGCAGGAGCAGCCGGTAGCCGATCACGGTCAGCACGGCGCCCGCGCCGATCTCGACCGCCACCCAGTCCCAGTGCGGCGGCGTCCCCGACATCAGCGCTGCCCGCCAGTCGATGACGATCGGGGTCAGCGGGTTGAGCATGAAATACGGTTGCAGGCGTTCGGGCACCGCGCTCATCGGGTAGGTGATCGGCGTCAGGAAGAAGAGCATCTGCAGCACCACTCCGATCAGGTTGGCGGTGTCCCGGACGAACGCTCCGAGCACGCAGAGCACCAGACCGACGCCGGCGCTGATCAGTACCAGAGCGACGAGCACCGGCAGCGCGTAGAGCATCCCCCAGGACGGGTTGCGCAGCAGCAGAAGCTCGGCCGCGAGGAGGATCACGGTCGTGATCGCGAGCTGGAACCCTGCGGCGACGAGCAGGCTGGCCGGCAGCAGCTCGAGCGGCATCACCACCTTCGCGACCAGGTTGCTGTTGTTGACGATCACCGTCGCCGAGCGTTGCACGACGGTGGCGAAGTAGTTGTACGGGATGAAGCCGCAAAACAGCACCAGTGCGAACGAAGCGAACCCCTCCGGAACCCCCAGCCCCCACCGCATCTTGAACACCACGGAAAAGATGAGCGAGTAGACGACGAGCAGCATGAGCGGGTAGAGCCACGACCACAAGCCGCCGAGGAACGAGCCTTTGCTGGCGCCGAGGAACTCCCGCAGCGAGAGCTGCCAGAGCAGGAAGCCATTGCTGGACAGCCGGTGCGCCGCGCCGCGTAGCCCGGGGAGAGGAGGCGCTCCCGGGAGGATCTCGACGGCCAGGGTCCGCCTCTTCGCGTCGCTGTCTTTCGCCATGTCTCCTCGCGCGCCCCAAGATGTACCACATTCGGCGTTGCTCAGGCGACTGGCATAATAGGCCCGTGCCTCACGGGGGCAATTCAGGTCTCGATCCCGGCGCCGGCGCAGGCTCGTCGTTACCGCCTGCGGATGCCGCCCCGCCGGCGCTCGACGCGCGGCGATTGCATGGACACCACCGCCGCTCCTCACCGTGGCGCCGCCTCAGCGCGCGCTACGTTTTGCCGGTCACGGTCGTCGCCAGTGCCGTCCTGGTTCCGACATCGCTCTTCGTGCTGCGGGCCGGAGTCGAGGGAGACACCGTCGTTGTCGACCAGCGCTCCGGTACAGTCGTGCCAGGACCTGTCGAGGGCGCCGTACCGGGCGGCGCGATCTCGGTGCGGGTGCCGCCCGGTGGCGTCGCGCTCCCGCCCGGCGCGGCGTCGGCCAACATCCAGCTTCGCCTCAGCAGCCTCAGCCGGTCACGCATCCTCGTCGTGCGAGGCCCGCGCGGACCGTTCGACCTCCGGCCGGTATGGCCGCAGGACGGCGCCTATTTCGACCTGGGGCCGCTGCCGGCCAGTGGGACGGCCGTAACGTACATCCTGCACGCGCTCTCCTCCGCCGATGGCTGGGGCGCCGCGCCGGCCGAAATCACGCCCACCGACCTCATCGCCGTCGATTGCGGCGGCGTCACTCTCGACTACCGGATCGCCGCTCGCGTGCCCGTCGGCCCCATCGAAGCCCTGGCGCGACTGACCTTTTTCCTGCGCCACTCGCTTGTCGCTTCCGGATGTCTCCTGCTCGGCCTGTGCAGCCTCGTCCTGGCGCTGCGCTGGTGGCTCGACCATCGCGCGGCCCGCGCCAGTGGTGCCCTGATCGCCGGCATGGCCATGCTGTTCGTCTCGCTGACGCCGCCGTTCTGCGCTGCGGACGAGATCGGGCACATGGGCACGATGGAGTACGTTCTCGCGGGCGCCACCGAAGCGCGAGCGCTCTACTGGCCGGGCTCGATGTCGCTGGCGACGTTGGTGCTCGAGCAGGGCCGCGTGCGCTGGCACCCCGAGCAACCGCTGCCGCTGCTCTCGGCCGCGCAACGCCGGGACGTCGCGCTCGCGCTCGCCCCCAGCTACCGCGACGAGGCCGGCCTCAGCGGCGTCGAATTCGCGTTCACGACCCAGACGACCGACGAGGCGCCGCTGTTCTATCCGCTCGCAGCCTCGCTCCCGCGCGGGCTTCTCGATCTGCCGCTGCTCGAGCGCCTGTTCGCCTACCGCACCATCATCGTCTCCCTCGCGCTGGCGCTGATCGGCGCCGGCATCACCGGCCTCCGCGTCGCGCGCTGCGGCCCCGAGCTGCTTGCGGGTCTGGCCGTGGTTCTCCTCATCCCGCAGTGGATCGGGATCGTCTCCAGCACGAGCCCATACTCCCTCGGCCTCGGCGCGGCAGCACTGGCGTCGTGTCTGGTCGTCGGCAGCTTTTCGATGCGACGAGCCGAGGCGATCGTGTGGCTGGCCGCAGCCGCGCTGGCGGCGGCGGCGGGCGCGCTGGCGGTACGCGAGTGCGTCCTGATTACAGCGGTTGCCGTGGCCGTCGCCGTCTGGCGCGTTGCCCGCCCGGCGGACAGCGCGAGCCCCCGCATGAAGACGATCTTGCGGTTGGGCAGTGCGGTGGCTGTCGCCGCCGTTCCGGCCGCGACGCTTCTCGCTTTCTCGTTCCTCGAGCGGTATCTGCCTGCCAACCTCCGTCAGGTGGAAGCGATGCTCCTTGGCTCCAGCTTCCTTGCCGACACGCTGCCGCGGTGGGCGCCGGTGATCCTCTCACCGCTGCTCGCCGCCCTCGTGCTGGCGCTCGCCGAGCGGCGCGCGCGACGCGCGAAGCGGGGCGCCCGATGGCTGACCATCGGCATCCCGGTCGCGGTAGCGCTGCTACTCCTCGCCGCGCACGCGTTCTTCCCCGACGCGCGGGTACCGACGAGCCAGTACGTCGCGGGCATGACGCCCGAGCTCTTCGTCCGGCGGGTCGTCAAGGCGTTCGCGGTGACCGCATTCACCTGGGACCAGGACTTCATTGCCTGGAAAT
The DNA here is from genome assembly GCA_963725705.1 of uncultured Acidobacteriota bacterium. Classification (GTDB taxonomy): domain Bacteria; phylum Acidobacteriota; class Thermoanaerobaculia; order Thermoanaerobaculales; family Thermoanaerobaculaceae; genus CAVRZJ01. Next base: position 23,813 of record CAVRZJ010000015.1, read on the forward strand.
CGTTCTTCGGCGCGCTCGGCTGGCACGACATGCTGCTGCCTCCCGCCCTCTACGCGCTCGGGCGCTGGGTCTGCGTGGGCGTGTTCCTGCTCATCCCCGCGCTCTTCGTCCAGGCGGCGCGCGCGGATGCACAGCGGGCACGGCGCATGCTCGCACTGGCTGCCGCCGGGTCGACGATCTTCCTGATGGCGCTGGTCGCCCGATCGACGATGTCGGTCCTGCACGGGCGCTTCCTCCTGTTCGCCGGACCCCTCATGGGCATTCCCCTCGCCGCGATGGCATTCAGACCGCGCGCGAGAAGAACAGTGACATTCCTCGCTGCATCCGTCGTGCTGCTCGACTGCGTCGTCGTCTTCTACCTGATCCCCTGCCGGTACTACCTGACCGGCGCCGGGGAGGCTCTGGCGTTGGTCCCATGAGTCGCGATCGGCGCGGGAAGCCAGTTGCGGCATGGATCGCCGAGCTCTCGAGCGCACGGCTGCTGTTTCCCGGCCTGGTCGCGCTGGTCACGGGCGCCGCCGCGTTCTCCGTGCCGCGGTTGCTGCCGCAGATCGACGCACGCATTCCCCTGCTCGCAGTCGCGGCACCGGGTCGCCTCATCCGCGCACCGCACGCCACGCTCGTCGCCCGCCTCGGCCCCGGCGACGTTGCCGGCCGGGTCGGGGCGCATGTGTTCTTCTCCGTCCCGAGCGTCCCCCCGGGGCCGCTCACGGTCGGCGTCAGGCTCCGGGGCGCCGGGAGCGGTCAGCCTCCCGCCCCGGGGTACCGCTTCTTCTGGGGCGCCGGCGGCTGGGCGTTCAAGCCGGACGCCGTGGTCGCGCTGATCGGGTCGCCTGCGGACCTCGTCTCCTCACAGTTCGACCCGAGTCGACACGCGCAGTGGTCGGGGACGCTGCAACTGCGCGTGGACCTTCCATCCGGCGCCGAGGCCGCCACGGTCGAAGAGGTGACGATCTCACGCGCCGCCGGTGTCGCGGCGCGCGTGACGCTTCGCGGCGAGACGCGAGACGCCTTCCTGACCGCTCCGGGCGAAGAGCTGGCGTTCGACGTCGAGCCGTGGGGCTCGGGCACGTTCCGGACCGCGGTCGGTGTCCGCTTCTACTCGCGTCCGGTCGCTGCCGTGCCGCTCGAGATCGTGGTCACGGCGGGCGGGGGTCAACCGCTGCCGCAGCTCCGCATTCCGCTCGCGATCCCGGGCGCCACGGGACGAGAGGCATTCGCACCGGCCTGGACTCCGGTGGTCCTGGACCTCGGCCGATGGCGGGGATTGCACGTCGAGGTCAGCCTCGTCGCGCGTGCCTCCACGCCAGCCGTCCTCCCCGCGCACACCCAGGTTTGCTGGGCAATCCCGTCGTTCTACTAGGATTCGCGACAGTAGCGGCCGGCCGCTGGCCGGCCGTCGGTGATCCCGGTGGATTCACGACATTCGCCGATTCGCGGTGTTTCCTCGTAGCGGCCGGCCGCTGGCCGGCCGTTGGCGACTCTGCATGATTCACGTCGGCCGCCCGGCGGGCGGCCGCTACGTAACCTCGGTTTCGTGGCCGACGCGTGTGTAGCGGCCGGCCGCTGGCCGGCCGTCGGCGGACCCTGCTTGATTCACGACGGCCGCCCGGCGGGCGGCCGCTACGTAACCTCGGTTTCGTGGCCGATGCGCGGTGTTTCCTCGTAGCGGCCGGCCGCTGGCCGGCCGTCGGCGGACCTGCTTGATTCACGTCGGCCGCCCGGCGGGCGGCCGCTACGTAACCTCGGTTTCGTGGCCGATGCGCGTTGTGTCTTCGTAGCGGCCGGCCGCTGGCCGGCCGTCGGCGGACCTGCATGATTCACGACGGCCGCCCGGCGGGCGGCCGCTACGTAACCTCGGTTTCGTGGCCGATGCGCGTTGTGTCTTCGTAGCGGCCGGCCGCTGGCCGGCCGTCGGCGGACCTGCAGGATTCACGACGGCCGCCCGGCGGGCGGCCGCTACGTAACCTCGCTCTCGCAGCCGATGCGCGGTGTGTCCTCGTAGCGGCCGGCCGCTGGCCGGCCGTCGGCGGACCTGCAGGATTCACGACGGCCGCCCGGCGGGCGGCCGCTACGTAACCTCGGTTTCGCGGCCGATGCGCGTTGTGTCCTCGTAGCGGCCGGCCGCTGGCCGGCCGTTGGCGGACCTGCATGATTCACGACGGCCGCCCGGCGGGCGGCCGCTACGTAACCTCGGTTTCGTGGCCGATGCGCGTTGTGTCTTCGTAGCGGCCGGCCGCTGGCCGGCCGTCGGCGGACCTGCATGATTCACGACGGCCGCCCGGCGGGCGGCCGCTACGTAACCTCGCTCTCGCAGCCGATGCGCGTTGTGTCCTCGTAGCGGCCGGCCGCTGGCCGGCCGTCGGCGGCCCTGCATGATTCACGACGGCCGCCCGGCGGGCGGCCGCTACGTAACCTCGGTTTCGTGGCCGATGCGCGTTGTGTCCTCGTAGCGGCCGGCCGCTGGCCGGCCGTCGGCGGACCTGCTTGATTCACGACGGCCGCCCGGCGGGCGGCCGCTACGTAACCTCGGTTTCGTGGCCGATGCGCGTTGTGTCCCCGTAGCGGCCGGCCGCTGGCCGGCCGTCAGGCGGCCCTGCTGGACTTCACGACGGCCGCCCGGCGGGCGGCCGCTACATAACCTCGGTTTCGTGGCCGATTCGCGGTGTTTCCTCGTAGCGGCCGGCCGCTGGCCGGCCGTCGGCGAACCTGCTTGATTCACGACGGCCGCCCGGCGGGCGGCCGCTACGTAACCTCGGTTTCGTGGCCGATTCGCGTTGTGTCCCCATGGCGGCCGGCCGCTGGCCGGCCGTTGGCGATTCGGCAGAATTCACGATCGGCCGCACGGCGGGCGGCAGCTACATCGCTCGCCGGAGGATTTGGACGCCGTTGCCGCGGATCGCGAGACTCGCGGATCCGCCGGTCACGACGGCCTCGACGTGTTCCGACCCGTCGACCAAGCGTGTCCCGTCGGGCAGCGGCAGGCCTCGGAGCGTGTAGCGCAGCGGCGCCTTGTTCTCATTGACCACCAGGAGCCAGACACCGTCCTCGGCGAGTTTCGGCAGGACGACGACGGTATGCCCTTCCGAGACCCAGGTGGGACCGAGCTCGACATCCACACGAAACGGGGCGTCGGGCGCCGAGAGCACCGGCTGGAGATCGGACAACTCGCGCGCCAGACGAAGCAGGTCGCCCCAAAGCGCCGACCCGCGGTCGAGGTATTGCGAGCCCCACCAGAGCAGGCCGCGAGCCCCGTGGACGATCGCGTCGAAGGCCATGAACCGCGACTCCGCGTACGTCGGCCGCGGCCGCCGAGCGTACGACGAGATAGGCGGATGGTCCTCGAGGTCTGCCCACGCGAATGCCTGCAGCGCCATGAAGACCGGCCTCCCGGCGCCCGCCCGCCGCATCAGGTCGGTGTAGGCGCCCACCGATGCGATGGTCTGATCGGGCAGGTCGGAGTGCCCGGAAACGAACTCCGGCACCGGGTAGATGTCGCACCCGATGATGTCCGCGACGGTGTCGTAGCGCGCCAGGTCGGCGATCTGGTTGCGCGGCGCGTGAATGGTGAACACCGGGTGGCACGGGTCCACCTGCTTGAGCAGCCCGTAGCCCGCCTCGAAGCTCCTCGCGAAGCGCTCGGCGCACACCGGTGCATAGGAAATCGACATCGTCGGATCGGGCGCCGGCTCGCCGAGCTGCCGCCAGATCTCGTCGGCGACCTGCTGCGAGCGCGCGAACTCGCCCGCGGCGAAAAGCGCGTCGGCCTCGCGCCGCATTGCCGCCAATCGGTCCCGCAGCGCCGGATCCGGGGTCGCGGCGATGCGCTGGCGCTGGCGACCCGGCTCGACGTCCTGGCGGTACTCGAGCGGGCGCCCCCAGCACCCCCACAGCTCTTCGTCCGGCATTTCCCAGAGCAGCAGCGCCGGGTGTCCGGCCAGCGCCGCGACCGGCCGGAGCGCCTCCGGAGGGGCGGCGCCCGGTCGCTGCGCGAGGCTCACGAACGGCTGCGCCGACACCCAAGCGTACAGGCCGTGGCTCGCCAGGCGATCGAGCGCGGCGGTGTCGGTCTCCGCCGCAACCGCGTTGAACCCGGCGGCCGCGACCTGGCGGAGATCGGCGCCGGAGGTCAGCACCTCGTACAGCCCGAGGACGAAAAGCCGCCGTCCGTCGGCGACGACGATCCCGTCGGGGGCAATCTCGACCGCGGCGGCCCCCGCGTTGCCCGAGCCGGCGCACAGCATCCATGCGCCGATCGCCGCTGCCGCCGCCTCACGCCAGCCGCCCCGCATGTTCTCGATCGTCGCATACTTCCGACGAAATGTGATCTGTCTCACATAATCCCGACTACAATGACCACGATCGGAACGAACGGGAATGGCAACTCGGATCTCGTCGTCGCGCTGGATCGCACTCGCTTCGTTCGCGCTTGCCGTGGCGGGTGGGAGGCCTGCGCGCTGTGAGGCCCCGGTCCTCCCGGTCCCCACGTTCGACAACTCGATTCAAGCGGGCTACTACTGCATCAACGGGTGCTGGGAGTCGGAGGCGACCTGGGCGCTCACGGTCCAGCGCCTGAAGGACCGCGTCGGCTCCGGCCCGTACGCCCGCCTCGGCCTCGTCTACTCCGTCGCACCCGACATGCCGTGGACCGCCGACCTCGCGCATCCCGTGCTGACCTCGCCGACGCTGGAGTCGCTGCGCGAGCAGCTCGACCGCGCCCGGGCCAACGGCATCCACTTGAGCTTCTCCCTGACCGCCGGGATCAGCCGCTCCAACGGACTGTACGACGCGGCTGCGGCGGAGGACCGGCGCAACTTCCAGTGGTACCGCGATGGTCTGGTCTTGCGGGAAACCCCCTCCCGCTACGCGCGCAAGCTCCGCCGCCATCTCGAGACCAAGATGCGGGCCTTCGCCCCGCTGCTGATGACGGTGATCGAGGAGTACCCCGACACCTTCGGCATCTGTGCCGGCGACGGCGAGCTCGAGCTGCTCGCCGACCGCCTCGACGAGAGCACCCCCTACGAGGACCAGATCATCGCCGACTACAGCCCGTTTGTGATCCTGGAGTTCCGCGACTGGATCCGCAACACCGGGATGTACGGGCCAGGCGGCGCCTACGAGGGCCAGGGCCGGGCCGCCAGCGGCACCCTCTACAGCGATCCGGTCACCGGCCTGGCGAGCTTCAACACCGACTTCGGCACCGCCTTCTCGACCTGGGATCTCGAGTACTTCAACTGGAGCCTCGACGACCCCATCGACGGCGACCCGAAGGCCATCCCTCACTCGGTGTCCGGCGCCCCCGGCTGGAGCCCGCTGCCATCCTCCGGCCCCGACTTCATCGCCGGCGGTTTCGACGCGCCCCGAGTCTGGAACGAGTACAGCCCCGAGTTCTGGCAGCTCTGGCTCACCTTCCGCGAGCTGCTGGTCGGCAACTACGTGCGCGATTTCATCACCTGGGTGATGACCACCGAGAACGCTTCCGGCGCCAAGGTCCCCAAGGACCGCTTCTACACCTACCAGATCCCCGCCGATTACTACCTGGAAACCTACCCCGGCTGTCCCCAGCCCAACCGCCGCTACCTCACCTCCGCCAGCCCAACCTGGACCGCCGACGTCAGCGACCTCGCCGGCGTCGGCGTCACGGTCTTCGACGGCTACCAATGGCCCGGTGGCTACACTCGCACCTCAACACGCCTCCTTCCCGCCATGTCCGTCTTCCGCGACCAGCACTGGGGGATGATCGAGTTCAACCTGTCGTGGCCCTTCATCGGCGGCGTCGAGACGGACCCGGAGGTACCGGCCGAGCAGATTCGGCAGGGGTATCTGGCAGGCTCCCGGCTCTTCTTCTACTTCCCGTGGCTGCTCGATCCCGAGGACGAGGTCACGGTCAACCTCGACGCCCTCGGCCTCTTCGTCTCGCAGGCGCGCTTCCAGCCCCGCGACGCTCCGTGGACGAGCTATCGGCCGCCCGCCGTGACGGGCCTGGCGGTCGTCGACGGGCCGGCGGTCGAGGTCGCATGGAGTCCGCGTGTCTTCCCCGAGCGCGGCGACTTCGAGTGGACCGACTGGCCCGGCTTCCTCCGGCACGAGGTGTGGCAAGGAACGTCCGCAGACTTCGTTCCGGGAGTGGGCGGAACGCTCGTCGGCACCACCCGGTCGCCGTCGTTGGTCACCTCCGGCCTCGCCAGGGGATCCTCGTACATCAAGGTCGCGGCGCGCAGCGTCGCCGGCCTGCTCGGTGACGCCGCGGTAGCCGCACTCTGCCTGGCACCGTCGATCACTCAATTCACCACCTCCGCGGTCTTGAGAACTCCCGGCGCTTCCTCGACGCTCTCGTGGCAGACCGCGGGCGCCACCTCGGTCACCATCAACGGCGTCGCGCGCGCCGCCTCGGGCACACTCGTGGTCCGCCCGACCAGCACCACCACCTACCTGCTCCAGGCCACCAACGCCTGCGGCACGGTGAGCCGGCAGGTCATCGTCAATGTCTTCAACGGCACCGGCGGTCTTGGCACCCCGACCGTCACCGCGCCGACCGCGGGGCAGGTCATCGGGGTCTCCGGCGTCACCTTGAGCTGGAGCCGGATCGCGGCGGCGGGGCTGTACGACCTGCGCCTGTTCGACAACCTCTCGGGCAAGGCGCTGTTTACCGGCTCGCTGGCGGGCAGCGCCTCCACCTCCAGCCTCGTCGACCTCGCCGACGGCGCCTACCGCTTTGCCGTCCGCGCCTGCACCGGCGGCACCGCCGACACCCAGTGCGGCGCCTTCGCTTCCGTCGCTTTCACCGTCGACCTCATCCAGCCCACAGCGGCGCCCGTCCTCACCGCGCCCGCCGACGGCGCCGCCCTCACGACGTCCACCGTCGCCTTCTCGTGGACATCCGTCGCCAAGGCAGATGCGAGCCTGCCGCTCTACTACGAGCTGCTGGTGGAGAACGTCGCCGCGGGCGGCACCGCGGTCCAGATCCGGGTCCCCGACCCGACGCTCGGCTCCATCCATAGCCTGCAGAGCTCGGCGCACTACCGGACCCGGGTGCGGGCCTGCCATGGAGGCTGCGGGCCTTTTTCGGAACCGGTGGACTTCGCCATCACCCTCGGGCCGGTCCCGACCACGGCCCCGAGCATCACCAGTGCCATCGTCAGCGGGGGCAACCAGCTCACCGTCGATTGGACCGCCGTGGCGGGGGCGGACATCTACCAGATCCAGGTCGTCCAGCCGTCGCCGGCGGGCCCCGGAGGGGGTGCGCTCACGGTGGCGGCGCGGCAGGTCAGCGAGACCACGGCCAGCTTCAGCGTCCCCGCGGGGCTGGCGTACATCTTCGTTCGAGCGTGCAACGGGGACGGGTGCGGGCCGTACGCGTCCGTCCAGAGCATCGATGCGCCGGGGCCGAGCCCTTCTGTGGCGACCCTCGGTACGCCGATGGCGCAATCCACCGTCGACGGACCGGTCGTCGTGTTCACCTGGAACCGTGTCGCGGGCGACGACGGGTCGAACACTCTCTACAGGCTGTACGTGCAGGACCTGTCGCGGCAGTCGGCGGCGCTGGATCTGGTGACCACGCAGAACTACTGGGCGGCGAACCTGCGCGCGGAGGGGGCGGTCTACGCGGCGCTGGTGGTGGCCAGCCCGGGACCAAGCCAGGTGGTGGGGCCGGCATCGACCTTTGCGGTGCGTGGGAGCTCGGCGGCGACGCCGACGATGGTCGAGCCGACGCATCAGACGCAGGTGAGTGCGGGCAATGTCCTCTTCCGCTGGAGCCCGGTCGAGGGGGCGAGCCTGTACGAGTACTACGTGGCGGTGTGCGGGGTGGGGAGCGCGACGGCACGAGGGGTGACGCCGGGGCTGTTCGTGAACGTGCCGCTGACCGCATCCGGCGCGCCCACGACCTACTGCGCGGTCGCCCGCGCCTGCCCCGCGGGCGCCAGTTGCGCCCCCGGCTCCGACGCCGGCTGGGGACCCTGGAACGACGCGCTCACGTGCACCGCAACGCCCTAGCGCGATATGCGCTACTTGCGCCTCCGTATAATGACGCGATGGCGATTCGTTCAGCCTTGGCCGCTGGTGCTGCCCCGAAGGTCCCGCCGCGACGCCACCGTCGCGGCGCGGCTTTCGTAGCGGCCGGCCGCCGGCCGGCCGTCGGCGATCCGGACGGATTCACGAGGGCATTCGCCGATCCGCGTCGTGCCTTCGTAGCGGCCGGCCGCCGGCCGGCCGTCATCGCCCCCGCAGGATTCACGACGGCCGCCCGGCGGGCGGCCGCTACGTCTCGCGCCATCGGGTCCCCCACGGTTGGCCGACGCCATCGTCGCGGTGCGGGTCCCGTACCGACCGGCCGCCGGCCGGCCGTCGGCGATTCGGGCGGATTCACGAGGGCATTCGCCGATCCGCGTCGTGTCTTCGTAGCGGCCGGCCGCTGGCCGGCCGTCATCGCCCCTGCAGGATTCACGACGGCCGCCCGGCGGGCGGCCGCTACGTTTGCGCCCATCGGGTTCCCCACGGTTGACCGACGCCACCGTCGCGGTGCGGGTCCCGTACCGACCGGCCGCCGGCCGGCCGTCGGCGATCCGGGCGGATTCACGACGGCATTCGCCGATCCGCGTTGTGTCTTCGTAGCGGCCGGCCGCTGGCCGGCCGTCATCGGCCCTGCAGGATTCACGACGGCCGCCCGGCGGGCGGCCGCTACGTTGCGCCCATCGGGTTCCCACGGTTGACCGACGCCATCGTCGCGGTGCGGGTCCCGTACCGACCGGCCGCCGGCCGGCCGGCAGCGATTCGGGCGGATTCACGAGGGCATTCACCGATTCGCGTCGTGTCCTCGTAGCGGCCGGCCGCTGGCCGGCCGTCGTCGCCCCTGCAAGATTCACGACGGCCGCCCGGCGGGCGGCCGCTACGGTTGACCGACGCCATCGTCGTGGCGCGGGTCCCGTACCGACCGGCCACCAGCCGGCCGTTGGCGATCCGGGCGGATTCACGAGGGCTTTCACCGATTCGCGTCGTGTCCTCGTAGCGGCCGGCCGCTGGCCGGCCGTCGTCGGCCCCGCAGGATTCACGACGGCCGCCCGGCGGGCGGCCGCTACAACGGCAATGAAAGAAGACACAGGACGGTTGTTGCGGCTATGAGGGGCGTCTCCACCAGCGGCCGTGCCTTCCCGTCGAGCCTCGTGGCGGTCGCCATCGCAACCGCGCTCGCGGGTGCTGCGCCTGGCGCGGCCCAGGAGGTCCTGCCCCGTCCCACGTTCGACAACTCGATTCAAGCGGGCTACTACTGCATCAACGGGTGCTGGGAGTCGGAGGCGACCTGGGCGCTCACGGTCCAGCGCCTCAAGGACCGCGTCGGCTCCGGCCCGTACGCCCGCCTCGGCCTCGTCTACTCCGTCGCACCCGACATGCCGTGGACCGCCGACCTCGCGCATCCCGTGCTGACCTCGCCCACACTCGAGTCGCTGCGCGAGCAGCTCGACCGCGCCCGGGCCAACGGCATCCACTTGAGCTTCTCCCTGACCGCCGGGATCAGCCGGTCCAACGGACTGTACGACGCGGCTGCGGCGGAGGACCGGCGCAACTTCCAGTGGTACCGCGACGGTCTGGTCTTGCGGGAAACCCCCTCCCGCTACGCGCGCAAGCTCCGCCGCCATCTCGAGGTCGAAGATGCGGAGCCTTCGCCCCGCTGCTGATGACGGTGATCGAGGAGTACCCCGACACCTTCGGCATCTGTGCCGGCGACGGCGAGGCTCGAGCTGCTCGCCGACCGCCTCGACGAGAGCACCCCCTACGAGGACCAGATCATCGCCGACTACAGCCCGTTTGTGATCCTGGAGTTCCGCGACTGGATCCGCAACACCGGGATGTACGGGCCAGGCGGCGCCTATGAAGGCCAGGGCCGGGCCGCCAGCGGCACCCTCTACAGCGATCCGGTCACCGGCCTGGCGAGCTTCAACACCGACTTCGGCACCACCTTCTCGACCTGGGACCTCGAGTACTTCAACTGGAGCCTCGACGACCCCATCGACGGCGACCCGAAGGCCATCCCTCACTCGGTGTCCGGCGCCCCCGGCTGGAGCCCGCTGCCATCCTCCGGCCCCGACTTCATCGCCGGCGGTTTCGACGCGCCCCGAGTCTGGAACGAGTACAGCCCCGAGTTCTGGCAGCTCTGGCTCACCTTCCGCGAGCTGCTGGTCGGCAACTACGTGCGCGATTTCATCACCTGGGTGATGACCACCGAGAACGCTTCCGGCGCCACGGTCCCCAAGGACCGCTTCTACACCTACCAGATCCCCGCCGACTACTACCTGGAAACCTACCCCGGCTGTCCCCAGCCCAATCGCCGCTACCTCACCTCCGCCAGCCCGACCTGGACTGCCGACGTCAGCGACCTCGCCGGCGTCGGCGTCACGGTCTTCGACGGCTACCAATGGCCCGGTGGCTACACTCGCACCTCAACACGCCTCCTTCCCGCCATGTCCGTCTTCCGCGACCAGCACTGGGGGATGATCGAGTTCAACCTGTCGTGGCCCTGGATCGGCGGCGTCGAAGGGAATCCCGAGGTGATCGCCGACCAGATCACGCTGGCCTACACGAACGGGGCGCGCATCTACTCGTACTTTCCCTGGCTGCTCGAGCCGGACGACAACGTCACGGCCAACCTCGACGGCCTCGGCGTCTTCGTCTCGCGGGTGAAGTTCCAGCCGCGCGACGCACCGTGGACCAGCTATATCGCTCCAGCGCCCGGTCTGCTCCAGGCGACGGCTGACAGCGGCCGCGCGCGCCTGACCTGGTCGAATCAGGTCTTCCCGGAGCGGACCGACTTCCCGTGGCCGGCGTGGCCGGAGTTCGGGAAGTTCGAGGTGTGGGCAGGATCGAGCCCGGACTTCGTGCCGCCGGCCGGCGGCACGCTCCTCGGCGAGACGACCTCGAGCACCTTCCTCGCGCCGCCGTTCGGCAGCGGCGTGAGGTACTTCAAGGTGATCGCGGTGACCAAGAGCGGTTTGCGTGGCGTGCCCTCTGGGGCCGTTCGTTTCCGCGTCGGCTCCGTGCGCACGCGCCTCTCGGCGCAAACCTCCGGCGTCCTCATCCCCGGCCCGACGAAATCTCACCGAGGCGCGCCTCGGCCGGCAACGCCCACAAGCGCACAGTGAGGTTCATACCGATCTGCCGCCAGTGGTAGAGCCTGTGGGGCCGGCGCTCCGCGCCGGCGTTTTCGGTAGCGCTACCGGAGAAGCGCGCGGAGCGCGCGCCCAACGGTACAGGGCTTGTTCCGATGGCCATCGCAATGCTTCACGACGGATAGAGAATTCGTATCAGTTGTATGGGGAGTCACCGCACGGGCCGCGCGGGCGCGCGGAGCGGCGACGGGCCGCCGAGCGGACGCTCAGCAGCTACGGGACGTCGTTGACGCCCCAGGTGAGATACCAGGACTGATCCGCAAGCCTCACTGTTGTTCGATACCTCTTCTACGTTGTCCGTTGAGGATTGTGGTGAGACGCGATCAAGCGCTCGAAGTCTGGGGCCGGCGCTCCGCGCCGGCGTTTTCGGGAGCGCTCTCGGAAAAGCGCGCGCGGAGCGCGCGCCCCACAGGTCGGCGACTCGATCCCGCCTCACCGTGATCCTCTACGGGCGATGTAGAAGCAGTATGAGGTCGGCTGCGCTGCAGGCTGCATTGTCTGCTCGTTGCGGGCCATCTCGGTGCGATGGGAATTGTGTCAGGACCTGCCGGAAGCGGCGACCGGGGCTTCGCCCGCAACTTCCCGGCCCTGGCCCACCCCCGGCAGCGCCGGCTGGTAGGACGGCACGATCTTGCGCAGCACCGCCATCACGCGCGCCCCGTCCTCGGCCGCGGCGGCCTCGGCAAGCTCCTCGATGCGCTCGTCGAGATCGGCCGGCGGCGGCGGGCAGGTGGCCACGAAGATCTTCTCGACCAGCTTGACGGTGCTCTCCTCCTCCTCGGTGAGCAGCTCCTCGTAGAGCTTCTCGCCCGGGCGCAGGCCGGTGAACTCGATCGGGATGTCCACGTCCGGCACGTGCCCCGCCATCGTGATCATGTGGCGCGCGAGGTCGACGATCTTGATCTGCTCGCCCATGTCGAGCACGCACAGCTCGCCGTAGTCGCCGTAGCCGGCCTGCAGCACGAGCGCCACCGCCTCGCGGATCGTCATGAAGTACCGGCGCACCTCGGGATCGGTCACGGTCACCGGCCCGCCGGCGGCGATCTGCGCGCGGAAGAGCGGCCACCGACCCGGCCGAGCCGAGGACGTTGCCGAACCGCACCGCGCAGAACCGCGTGCGCGACCGCTGGCCGATGGCGCACGATCATCTCGGCCACCCGCTTGGAGGCGCCCATCACGCTGGTCGGGCGCACCGCCTTGTCGGTCGAGATGAAGACGAAGCCGCTCGACGCCGGCGCGGTCCGCCGCGAGCGCGACGTTGCGCGTCCCGAGCACGTTGTTCTTGATCGCCTCCCCGGGGCGATCTCCATCAGCGGCACGTGCTTGTGCGCCGCGGCGTGGAACACGTCCTGCGGCCGGTACTTCTCGAACAGCGCCTCATGCGGCCGGGGTCGCGAATGTCGGCGACCTCGGTCATCGAGCGCGGCGTCCGGGCGATCCGCCGCAGCTCGCGGCTGTCAGCAGGTACATCTCGTTCTCGTTGAGGTCCACCATCACGAGCCGGCTCACCCCGGCCCGCAGGAGCTGGACGCAGATCTCGCGGCCGATCGAGCCGGCGGCGCCGGTCACCAGCACCCGGCGCCCCGTGATGACTGCGCGTTCGCCGCTGTCGGAGAGGTCAACTCGGCGCGCGGCAGCAGGTCCTCCGGCGGCAGGTCCTGCAGCATCGTCGCCGCCGCCCGGTCGTTGAGGTACGCGAACGAGACCGGCAGGATCTTGAAGCGAGCTTGAGATCGGCGCACAGCGCGAGGATCTCGCGGATGCGCTGCGGCACGATGCGCGGAATGGCGATCAGCACGCTCTCCAGGCGCAGCTCGACCGGAGTCGGGGAAGCTCCGCCACCGTGCCGAGCACCGGTCTTGCCGCCCACGATCATGCCCTGCTTCTCCCGGTTGTCGTCGACGAAGCCGACCACGAGGTAGCGGTGCTCGTCGGACCGCTGCAGGTCGCGCAGCAGCAGCTCGCCCGCCGCGCCGGCGCCGACGATGATGGTGCGCCGGCTGTCCTCGGACGACGAGAGAGTCTGCAGCAACAGGTAGTGCCAGGCCAGCCTGGGCGTGAAGCGCGCCGCTTCCATCAGCACCATCGCGGCAAGCAGCTCGAGCACGACCACCGAGCGCGGCGGGAACGGGATCCGGAAGAGGAAGACCAGCAGCACGAAGACGCCGGTACCGAGCACGGCCGACACCAGCACGCGAGCCGCGTCGACCAGGCTGGAGAGGCGGAACGACCACTGGTGCACGCGCAGCAGCAGCGAGGCCCCCATGCGCGCGATCGCCAGCAGGACCGTCGCCGCCACGGCGCCCCGCAGGTGCTCCGCGGGGATGCCCGTGTCGAAGCGCAGGAACATCGCCAGCCAGAACCCGATAGCGCCGATCAGGCCGTCTACGGGGATCAGCAGATAGCGCCGCAGGCCGCTACGGCGAATCACCTTCCGGCCATGCTCGGCAATCGCCAGCACCGTCTGTTGTACGGGTTTTGCCGCGCTGCTCATGGTTCGTCCCCGTTATGCCTCGCCGTGGTCTCGCCCTCCTCAGGTCCGGGCTGGGTTCGGCCACGCATGCTAGCACCATTGTTCGACGTGCCGGTGGAGGTCTTCTCACCTGCCCACCCACCCGAGAATGCTGCTATCTCGGCCATCGTCGGCAGCGGCACCCGCCCCGGCAGCACCACGGCGACGAGTGTGTCCCAGATCACTCGCAGGTCCGTCACCGACGTTCGGCGCCGCAGATACGAGGCGTAGCCTGCCAGCTTGAAGGGCTGCAGTGTCTCCCGGTAGAACACGTCACGGTCACCTGCGACGGCGGCGAGGAGCGCCTCCTCGTTCCGCAGGCGCACGGTCACGGGATCGGTCAGTCCGGGGCGATGGGCGAGGACCTCGCGCCAGAGCGGATCGGACGCATCGACGTAGCGTGGCACCTCCGGCCGCGGACCTACCAGGGAAAGATCGCCGCGCATGACGTTCCAAAGCGCCGGCACCTCGTCGAACTTGAGCTTCCGCAGGATCCGTCCCACCGCGGTGATGCGGCGGTCGTCGCCCGCAGTCACCTGGGCGCCTGCCGAGGACACCGTCATCGTGCGCAGCTTCAGCATCGTGAATGGCAACCCGCCGCGGCCGACCCGCGTCTGCCGGAACAACACTCCTCCGCGCGACGTCAGTGCGATCGCGACGGCCGCACCCGCCAGCAGCGGCGCGCTCACGATCAGCCCGACACCGGCGGCTACCGCCTCGAGCCAGCGGGGCAGGCCACGCCGCGGCACTTCTCGGGCTGCGATCGCCGGGCTGCTATCGATCATGCTCACTCACGGGATTCGCCGCACGCGGGACATGTCGCATTTTCCATCTGGGCCCGACCCGCGCGATGACGTGGCGCTGGTAGAGGGCTGCAAAGCCAATGTGGGGCCGGCGCTCCGCGCCGGCTGCGCGCCCCACAGACGCGC
>CAVRZJ010000016.1:0-151041 GCA_963725705.1 uncultured Acidobacteriota bacterium
CCTTAATCGCAAATCGCTGCCGTAATAGCAGCAAACTCTATCTTCTTCCCCTCTCTCTTCCATTTTAAAGCCTGTCCGGGATAACGATAGAAATCAAGCCCTGCATCGTAATGGATTATATCAAAATCATTAAGTTTATATTTTTCTATTGCCTCTTCAATCTTTGACCTCCTTAGCTTGTCATTCACATTGAAAATACAAGTTTTCAATTAGTTTCGGAACAAAGTAAGGTGCGGATTCTATGTTTACATCTTGTTTATCAGATGCTTTTTTCTTCGCCATTGTTTAGCGAAGCCGAAATCAGGAATCGGTAAATCCAGACAAATATTCGGGAAAATTAGAGGATTTTTGTGATAGGTTACAAGGCGGGAATATTTCTCAATACTGTTATGCATTTTGAAAAAAAAAATTCATATGCACACCCAATTTTTGTGCTAACTACAATTTCAGCATAATACCGACCAATATTCCTCAATATTCCCCGGGCACCAAGTTTTCTTTCAGAACCTTGCAGCACCAATTTGTTCCATATTATCAGTAATCTCAATCAATAAGCTCAGAACCTCTTCATAATTGTTTGACTTCACAGAAGAGTTCCATGGTGCACTCTGTGGAGCTCCACTATCACCCCATGAACAGACCACTTGCACGTCCACATCAATCATTTGCCATCAATTTCAAGTTCTCAGACGGATTTTAGCCGGAACATTTTTTTAAGTTTAATTAATTCATCCAGTGTATGTGCAGGCGAAACATTATGTCTTAACTTTAAATTCTTTTTCAGTATTTCGTAATACTCTTTCAAAATTTTCGCATTCAACAATCTCAACGCCCTGCTTAATTGATTTCTTAACCGCTGTCCTGGCCTCAGCACGGAAGGTTGATAAGAGTTTATCGACTTAAAATCGAGCTGGACAATGCTTGATACATCCCTTTTTAAGTAAGTAAATCCGTTCCTTACCAGGGCAAAATCGATAGAGTTCGTATTTGGTCTGATAAATAATGGGGGGAAGAGTAAGTTGTATTCTGTCAAGTCTTGAAGAGTTTCTGCGTACTCAAGCAAAACATCTCGCGCAGATGTCCGTGACCGACGGACAGTTTACCCTGAGGATCGCCGATCTGGGAGGGCGCGACCCCTACGCCGTGGTGAACTGGACCTTCAACTCCCTTCCGCCCGTCAGACCGCCCGGGATCCCCTAGACAAGGGCTGTTGAACCTGGGAGGTGGATGACCCCGGTTTCGCTTCCGGGGCCTCGCGCGCCCCGAGGCTAGAGAGTGCCAAATGCGCAATCGGCCGGACTGCGCTGGCGTCGGCTCATGCCTCGACCGGTTGCGTGTCACGTGCGTTTTCGGCACCTCATAGGTAATAGGTGCCCATAGGTGCCTCCATGTCCTGCGAACGCTATAGCCGTAGGATCGGCATGATGCAGGTGCATTCTCCAGCGACCCACCACTCACTCGTCGTGCACTCCGTGGCGACGTGGTGACCGCCCGCAGGACGGCCCCTGTGCTAACCTCCCGGCCCGACGTGACGTCAAGCGCTCGCTGCTCCCGCCCGGAGAAGGCCCAGGGTACCCAGCCCGTCGACATCTGGACGCTCCTGCCAGTCGCCTCCCTCGTTGCCGCGGTCTTCCTCGTACGTCCGTGGCTCGAGTCTCCGCTGAACGACGACTGGATGTACGCCAAGGATGCTCTCCTGACAGCACAGAACCACAAGCTCACGCTCACCGGCTGGGAGTCCGCCTGGGGCCTGCCCCAGATCTGGCTCGGCGCTGCGCTGATTCGCCTTTTCGGGTTTTCGCACGCGATGCTGCGCCTGGTCGGAATCCTCGGGGCGGTTCTCGCGACGATCGCGCTCGATGCGCTACTTCGCCGCCGCGGTCTCGTAGGGCCCTATCGGGCAGTTGCCGGCTGGACGCTCGCTTTCTGTCCGCCGATGTTCATCGTCTCACAGAGCTTCATGACCGATGCGCCGTTCCTCGCGCTCTGGATGTGGTCCTGCTACCTGCTCGACGTCGGTTGGGAAGAGCGCTCGAAGGTCCATACCGTGCTGGGGGCTCTTCTCGCGTGTCTCTGCATCGGCCAGCGGCAGTTCGGCATCCTGATTCCCGCTGCCGCCTGTTGCTCCGTCCTCCTCACGCGGAGGCTGTCACCGCCGGAAAGGCGTTTCAGGATCGGGTATCTCGTCGCCTGCGCTCTGGCGGCCGGGAGCTTCTTCGTCTTCGGCTCAGCGTGGCGATCAATCGCGGGGTCGTGGACACCCAGCCTTGCCCCGCTGAGCTCGATTCACGACATCAGGCGCGCGATCACGTCGTTGTTCACCGATGCTGGGTTGACGCTAGCCACAACGATGGTCCCGCTCCTCGTGCTGGTGTCTCCGGTGCGATGGCGACGGTATCTCCGGTCCCCGGTCGGCCTTGTGGCCGGCGCTGTTGTGGCCGCGGGAGTGCTCTTCAGCTCGCACAGTCTCTGGGCAGAGACCGGCAACCTCATCTCTCCGTTCGGGGTCTTCAAGCAATCGGAGGTCCTGCCGGGAGCCCGCCAGGAGGTGCTTTCGACCGACCTTCGCAGGCTGGTCTCGCTCGGCGGCTTTGTCTGTCTTTGGGGGCTTGTCGCGATCGCCCTGCATGAGCTGCGGCCGTCAGCGCGGCCGCTGCAATCTTCGCCTCGCCCGCTCGCGCTGACCTCCAAGCTCAGCGGGTTTGGGCTTCTGTTCGTCACCGTGGCAGTGCGGGGGTACGTCTTCGATCGCTATTTCCTCCCTGTGCTTCCGGCCGTGATACTGGTGGTCTCAGGCCACCTCGACGCCACGCGGCGCCGCATGGCGACGGCCGGAGGGCTGCTCGCCTGTCTCGCGGCTTTCTCGCTCTCGACCCAGTCTGACTACTTGCGCTGGAACGAGGCCCGTCTGGAGGCTGCGGAGTGGGTTGTCGCCCAAGGTGTTGCTCCCGCAAACTTGCTTGGCGGCTACGAGTGGGATGGTTGGCATCGTGCGGTCGTCCGCCCCTGGGATCCCAGTCGCAGCCGTTTTGGGGCGTGGTGGCTTGGAATGCTCGCGCCGGCTGATACAAGGGCTGTGCTCTCGTTCTCGCCGCTTCCGGGAACGGTGACCTGGCATGAGGTGCCATATCCGTCTATCTGGGGCCCCTCGGAACGCAAGATCTACGTTCTGAGGGCCGATGATGACGTCGTTGTCGACCCCGACGGCTAGCGCGCGCCTTTCGAGAGCATGAGACAGTGGTGAGAGACCATCTCAGATAGGACGGGTGCCGACAGGTGCCGGACAGGTGCCAGGCCCAACGATTCTAGCGATCTTGTGAATAGGTACTCCGTTCTCAGACAACCTTGGGGCGTTGCCGCCGCCGGGCAGTCAGTCCCAGGGCCAGGACTCCCAACGCCAGCACTCCACCCCAGATGCTTGTGGGCTTGGGCACACTCACGCCCGGCTGAATGACTCGATTGGCGCGTTGATCGTAGCTTGCCTTGATCTGGTCGGTCGGCGTGTCAAGCATCCCGGCAAGATGCCGGTAATCTTGCAGCGAGATTGCCTGAGCAAAGAGAACAGGCTCCGCCTTGCCGTATGCAGCAAAGTCTGCCTCGCCGAAGCCTCCTGCCAATTGCCGTGCGGCGTGCGGGTTGCTGGTCATCAACAGGAACCTCTGCTCATGTCGCTGTGTCAAATCCCAGCGCTTGCGGAATAGCGCCTCTTCACCGTCCCGCTCGCCCAGCGCATACCAGAGCTTGAATCCACCGAACTCGTTTGCATGCGACCACACGACCGGGTGTCCCTGCAGGTTGGAGGTTGTGATTGCCCGGGCGAGTCGTGCATAGTCGTAGGGCGGGTCCCATAGCCCGGCGCCGTACTTCTCGTAGAGCCGAAGCGAGACCCGTGTTGCAGCGTAAGTGGCCCAACCTTCTTCTTCGGGTCCCATGAGCCAAGGCATGTAGGGCACAGTTCCGTACAGGTGTGAGTATTCGTGCAGGATTCCGTTGACAGGATCGAGGTCATGTATGGATCGTTCAGGCGCGTTCAGAAAGGCCTCGTCCAGCCAAAGTTTCGCTGCCCGCTCAGAGGGGAGATTCCCCGTAACGCTATTCGGAAACCCCGCGTAGAAGCCGCCCGGCGCAATACCCCCGATGGTGAGGTATTCGATTTCCGGTGACACCCCGAAGGTCTCACGGCTGACCTCGTTGGCTGCCTCCAGAACGTGCGCCATACGCACCGCCACATCGCGCACGCGCGGATCGTCGTATGAGACCGTCATCTTGCCCACTGTCTCTGTATGTGCTGAGGCAAGATGAATTCTCAGCAAGCCGGCTGGCAAGCTCGGGGGATGCCAGACGCGGGAGAAGCAGGCTCAGCAACAGGCCAATGGATACGGTACTGCCCAGCGCTATCAGGCGCGGCCATTGTCTTCGCGCTCCGAATGGTCAACGCGCCGACAAACAGAGCGAGGGCAGGCAGGAGTAGCGTGAGCCAGACTCTCAGAGCGGACGGCAATGACGAGGAAGCAGGTGATGGCTCCCACCAGAACCGCCGCCAATGACGCCCTCCAGGGCGACTGCCTGTAAATCCGCCGCAGGGCCAGGGCTGTTACCCCGAGCATCACGCCTGGGCTGGATAGAACGGCCACGATCTGAGAAAGGGCGGCGTCGGCACCAAACATCATGTCTTGGGTGAGCGCCAGCGCGGCTGCCAGCACCAGGGCCAGGCCTCGACGCGCCCAACGGTTCTGCACAGAGACGCTATCCATGAACATGTTGATGGCGACGAAGGCCAGCACAAACTGTAGCCAATGCAGGAGAGTCGCCCATTCAACGTCAGGCGTTACCAGCCAGCGCTGGACATACAAGAACAGCGCCAGACCGGTCAACAGCGGGAAAGCCAGAATCCAGAGGGCATCGAGCGCGGCCTGTCCGAGCGATTTCGCAGGTCAGTCGTTCCCTGGGCATCGACGTCCAGAGAGTGACGATGAAGACGAGGGGCACCGCCAGGTCCAACCAGCCGGGTTGAACGAGCACGCCACCGCCGGTGAGGCTGCGCGGCACCAGTCTGTAGTAGGGGTCGATGTTCAGCGCGAACAGCGATAGACACCGTGCCGTAACAGCAAAGAGCAATAGAAGCCAGGTTCGTCTTCTCATGCGAACTCGTCCTTTCCAGAGAGGTACCTCTCGCTGCGAAGCCGGGTTGGGCAGGCCGTCAGCCGACGCGCGGAGACTGCACATGTGGTTGCGGCACCTTCGCTCCCTTGATGAGAAGCCAGAAGATGATCGGGAACTCTCCGAAGATAGAGCGGCATCATGGCCTGGGAAACGACGTGGCTGTACGCGGGCAAGACGATGGACGTAACGCTGCTCGTCAGGTAGGCGAAGCCGGCAACCATCAGCAGGATGCCCAGGACCCGCGGAAAGAAGCCCGACTTGATGACGAGGATGCCGAACGGAAAGAGCCAGAGACCCCAGAACACCGAGTCGAGAGTGTCTCCATTGCTGTTCAAGCTGAGAAAGCCCAGCGCCAGAGCGTCCAGTTGAGGCTTGGTGAAGACCGACAAGTAGTCGGCGCCACTCAGGAGGACCAGCGGTGCAATCTTGTTGAGCAGGTTGGCCAGTCCGATGGTGACGCCGACCGAGACCAAGAGCACCATGAGCACGGCGTGCCACTTGTCGACGTCCTTGAGCAGGTTGTACAGGCTCACGACCAGGAGGATGAAGAGGAAGAGAGTGACAAAGTCAGTCAGAATGCCAATGCGGTAGGTCGCCTCGGCAGCCATGATGTTGCGGGCCGTAGCCGTGGCATCCCCGGGAACGATGAAGCCGGAAAAGCCGAACATGTCGACGAGTCCCACTATCAGGAGCAGGAAGTACAGTGCTCCTGCTCGCCGCGCTCTCGCTCCGATTGAGTTCATCTTCTGACTCCAAGCGTTCGTTGGCTCTCGGCCACGAAAGCTATTTCGCTGGCTGCGGCGAGTGAGTGTCGGTTCCCCTCAACGTGTCCACTAACGCCACGCCGTGTTACGCGGCCGCCAACACAAGAGTTTCAGTGACGCGCCGTGCAGGGCAGGGGGGAGGTGTCGGGTACGTATCTACATGAGATATCGCGACCGAACTTGGCCGCCGCGGCGATCGTCGCTCGCGTCGACCGCCTTCACGTACGCCCAAGGCTATCGGCCCGGCGACGAGAAGGGTCGCCGGAGCGCGTTCGCCTCCTTCCGCGGGGTCTTGGGCGAGGAGCTCGCGTGCTGGAAGGGAACGAGCTCCAGTAGCATTACCAGGGGTGGAGCCATCGAAGCCATGGATCGGCGAAGGACTGCCGCCCTCGCCGAGGGCGTGTTCGCCGTCGCGGTATGGGGCGCCTCGTTCATCGCCACCAAGGTGGCGTTGAGTGAAGTCTCGCCGGCGACAGTAGTGTGGCTCCGCTTCGCGATGGGCGTGGTGGTGCTCGGCGTCGCGGCCGTGGTGCGCCACCAGCTCGCCCTCGTCCCGTTGAAGGAGCTGGCGCTATACGCGGCGCTGGGCTTCATTGGCATCACCTTTCACCAGTGGCTGCAGTCGAACGCACTGGTGACCTCGCAGGCGAGCACGAGCGCCTGGATCGTCACCACCACGCCGGTGTTCATGGCGATCCTCGGCAGGCTGGTGCTGGGCGAACGTCTCGGCCTGCGGCGGCTCGGCGGCATCGTGGTGGCGGCCACAGGCGTGCTGCTGGTGGTGACGCGGGGGCAGCTCGCGTCGTTGGCGGCCGGCCGGCTCGGCGCCCCGGGCGACATCCTGATGGTGCTCTCTGCACCCAACTGGGCGATCTTCTCGGTGCTCTCGCGCCGCGCGTTACGCAACCAGGCGGCGACGCGGACGATGTTCTACGTCATGACGCTCGGGTGGGCGTTCTCCACCGTGCCCTTCGCGGCCGGGCCGGGCATTTCCGAGATCGGGCTCCTCTCAGCGAGGGGCTGGGTGGGAATCGCTTTCCTGGGCGTGGCGTGCTCGGGCCTGGCCTACATCGCCTGGTACGACGCGCTGCAGCGCATTCCCGCCTCGGAGGCCGGGGCGCTTCTCTACTTCGAGCCACTGGTGGCGATGGCTGTGGCGGCGGTGGTGCTGGGCGAGCGCGTCGGGATCGCCACGCTGGCGGGCGGGGTGACCATTCTCGCCGGCGTCTGGCTGGTCAATCGCGGGGCCGGCGGCGAGCCGGGGACGGTTGCCGCCCACGCCGGCGAGGAGTAAGGGAACTCGGCGTCGACGATCACCGACGCCATCCCGACCTACCACATCTCCGCCCAGGTGAAGCGGGTCTTTGATCCGACCGTGTCAGTCGGTAGTGAGATCCGCTACTACCCTGAAGGCACAGTCTCTTTCGAGGTCTTGAGTAGCCCCTGTATGTCCCTGATCTCTTCGAGCCACTCGGGGAAGTCGCCCGGTGCGGAGCTCGGCAGGAGACGTGGAGCTCCGCGGCACCCTACGCCAATGATGGTGCACGCCACTCCTTGGTGGGTGCAGAACCAACATTTCTGACGCTTCTCACCCGCGCAGCAGACTGAACAACGTCGTGAGAAACGAAAGCTAGCCCCAGAGGTCCAGCGTGCTGACGTCGTGCCCCATGAGCTTGAGGTAGTAGAAGAGCTGACCCTTGTGCTGCCGGAGATGGGTGATCATGCTCAGGAGGTGCTGGAAGAGCGTCAGCTCCGGTCCGCCCCACGGGGCGGAGCGGCGGCTCGTGAGCAGCTCGGCCTCGTTCGCGTCCGCCAGGTGCCGCAGCGCGAGCCGGCGATCTTCCGCCAGCAGGCGCAGGGCCTCGTCCACGCTCGCCACCGCCGGCAGCTTCGACGCCGGCGGGAGCACCTCCTCGGGCGGCAGGTCCGCGAAACGCACGCCCTCGGGGAGGCCCCAATCGCCGGTGAGAAAGGCCTTGATGCCCGCTCCACAGGCCTCCGTGCAGTGCTTCAAGAGCTGTCCCACGGTCATCCAGTTCTGCCCCGTTCCGGGTTTCCAGTCGAGCGTGGTGGGCTCGACCCGCCGGATCAGCGCCTCCGTCACTCCGTAGGTCAGCTCGGCTTCCTGCCGCAGGATCTCCAGGAGCGCCATCGCCATCCTCCTCGAGCACGCCGGAGTGCTACCGGCGTGCCGGCTCACGGTGAGATCAGCATAGCCCTTTCAGCTCGTCACATTGGTCTACCCACCTTCCGTCATTGGTTCGATGTCGTCCTCGCGGGCGGCCCGGCGGAAAGCCCACTGACTCGGCGGGGCGATCTCGCCTGGTCCGCCTTTGAAAGGCGGTTCGGGCAGCCCAGGGCCTCGCCCCAGCCGCGCCGCGAAGACCCGATCCGACGATCTGTGATCATACCGCGAGAGCACTCGCGTGACGATTGGTTTTACCAATGCTATGCTCCGAGCTCGTGAGCCTCCTGGCCAGACGGCCACGCAGAGCTACCTGGAGTCTTCTCCTCTTCTGCTCCGTGTTGGTCGCGCTCGTTGGGGCTCCCCTCCGCTCGCAGGGCGGCGGGCCGCCGCTCGATTCCCGTGCCGCATGGATGCCTGACCGGGGTGACGGCACCTACCTGAACCCGGTGCTCTTCGCCGACTACTCCGACCCGGATGTCGTCCGGTCGGGTGACGACTTCTTTCTCGTCGCCTCGAGCTTCCACGAGGCGCCGGGGCTGCCCGTCTTGCAGTCGAGAGACCTCGTGAACTGGACGATCGTCGGCCACGCGGCCGAGCGGCTGCCGTCACCCGTCTATGGCGAGCCTCAGCACGGGAAGGGGGTCTGGGCCCCCGCGATACGGCACCACGACGGGCTCTTCTGGGTCTTCTTCGGCGACCCCGACCTCGGTCTCTTCATGACCCGTGCGCGCGACCCGCGTGGACCCTGGGAGCCGCTCCACCTCGTTGTCGCGGCGCGCGGCCTCATCGACCCGTGCCCGCTGTGGGACGACGACGGGCGGCTCTACCTGGTCCACGCCTGGGCGAAGAGCCGGGCGGGTGTCAACGGCATCCTGACGCTGCGACGTCTCTCGCCCGATGGCCGGAAGGCGCTCGATGACGGTGTGACGGTCTTCGACTGGCGGGGAGCGGCATCCGACGATCGAGGGGCCGAAGCTCTATCGGCGCAACGGCTGGATCTACATCTTCGCCCCGGCGGGGGGCGTGAGGACCGGCTGGCAGACCGTTCTCCGTTCGCGGAGCATCCTCGGGCCGTACGAGGACCGGGTCGTCCTCGAGCAGGGCGCGACCGCGGTCAACGGCCCGCACCAGGGGGCTCTCGTCGACGACGGCCGACGGCGAATCCTGGTTCGTCCACTTCCAGGATCGCGGGCCGTACGGCCGGGTGACACACCTCGAGCCGGTGGCCTGGGCGGGCGACTGGCCCGTGATCGGCGAGGATCCCGACGGTGACGGCCGGGGCCAGCCGGTGCCGGCGTTCCGCAAGCCACAGGTGCGTGGCGCCGTCGTCGCCGTCAGCCCCGCAGACATCCGACGAGTTCGACCGGCCGGATCTCGGCCTGCAGTGGCAGTGGAACGCGAACCCGTCGCCGCGCTGGCATTCGCTCACGGCACGCCGCGGCGTCCTGCGGCTTTTTCCGCAGCCGCGCGGCACGAGCGCGCGGCCGTCACTCTGGTACCAGCCGAACGTTCTCGTCACCAGGTTTCCGGCCGAAGCGGTTCACCGTGACCGTGCTCCTCGACGTGCGCGGGTCTGCTCCCGGCGCCGCGAGTGGGCTTGCGGTGCTCGGGCGGGACACCGCCTCGGTCGCCCTCACCCGGTCCCCGGCGGGGTGGGAAGTCGTGCAGAGCGTCGGCCGCGATGTCGACAAGGGCGGCCACGACGAGATCGTCGCCCGCCGCGCGGTGCCGTCGGGCCGCCTCCACCTGCGCGTCGTGGTCGTACCCGGTGCGCGCCTGCGGTTCAGCACGAGCGTCGACGGCGCGGCATTCGCGCCGATCGGCGAGGAGATCGCCGCTCGCGAAGGGATCTGGGTCGGCGCGAGGATCGGGCTGTTCACTACGCCCATCGAGCGGCCGCATCGCTCGGACTTCACCGACGTCGAGTGGTTCAGAGTCGAGTGACGGAGGCCATATGAAAACGGCATGCGTTTCGCAGCTCCCGGACGCAACCTCCCGGCGCGACTTCCTCCGTGCCGCCAGCGCCGCCGCGGCTGCCGTCGCCCTCCCGGCGCCCGCCCGTGCCGAGCCGCGCCGCAAGGTGCGCTACGCCATCGTCGGCACGGGCCACCGCGGCAGCGGCATGTGGGGCGCGGAGGCCTTGCAGCGCCATGGCGACACGCTGCAGCTCGTCGGCGTGTGTGACGTCAACCCTTGTCGGGCGGAGGCGGCGAACACCTTGATGGGCACGACGGCGCCGGTCTTCAACGACCTCGACCTGATGCTCGACGCCGTCCAGGTCGACCGGCTCGCGGTGTGCACCGTCGACGCCACGCACAGTGCGATCATCACCAGGGCCCTCGAGCGCGGCGTCGACGTCGTGACGGAGAAGCCGATGGTCACCGAGCTCGACCAGTGCCGCGCCATCGTCGAGGCGGAGAGGACGAACCGGCGGCGCGTCGCGATGGCCTTCAACTACCGCTACTCCCCCAAGCTCGAGAAGATCTGGTCGCTCCTGCGGACGTCCGACCTCGGGAAGGTCACCTCCGTCGATTTCTCCTGGTACCTCGACGTCTTCCACGGCGCCGACTACTTCCGACGGTGGCATCGCTTGCGCAGCCGGGGCGGCAGCCTCTGGCTGCACAAGGCGACGCACCACTTCGACCTGATGAACTGGTGGCTCGGCGCCGACCCGGTCGAGGTCCAGGCCGTTTCCTCGCTCCGCCGCTACGGGAGGAACGGAGCGTTCCGTCACTCCCACTGCCGGACCTGCCCGCACAAGGCCGCATGCGAGTTCCACTTCGACATGACCACGGACCCTCGCCTCATGGCCCTTTACGCGGCCGCCGAGGGCGTCGACGGCTACCATCGTGACGGCTGCGTGTTCCGCGAGGACTGCGACATCTACGACACGATGTCGGCGATCGTCCGCTACTCGACCGGCACCGTGATGACGTACTCGCTCAACGCGTTCATGCCGTACGAAGGGTTTCGCGTGGCCTTCAACTGCGAGCGGGGAAGGATCGAGGCCCGTGACTACGAGCGGCAGGCGTGGGAGCTGCCGTACGAGACCGAGATCCTGGTGGCGAGGAGCTTCGCCAAGGAGGTGCAGCGCGTGACGCTGCAGAAGCTCGAGGGCGGGCACTCCGGCGGCGACCCGCGCCTGCTCGACGCCGTCTTCGGCGACGAACCCGTCCCGGAGCACCTGCGGGTGCCCGACTCGCGCGCCGGTGCGATGTCGTGCCTCACCGGCATCGCCGCGCGCACCAGCTCGGAGACGGGTCGCCCCGTGCGGATCGCCGAGCTTCTCCCGCTCGCGGGACTGGGGACGTGACGAGGAAACCGGCGCGGCGCCGGCGCCCGGACGCGGGCAGGCTCGTCAGAGTTCAGCCATCGTGGCATGTACCCTGCAGCCATGGCCGCGCTCACCTCTACCTCTGGGACCTGATACGTAGCCGGGTGGCCGGGCCTCGCCACCTGACGATGGCCGCGCACTGGCGAGCAGGATCAACGAGACCCGCTGCTGGGTTCCGATGAAACCTCGGGCCGCGTGCGAACGTTCGATAGAGGGGTAAACGGGCATGCGTGAGCTCATCCTCGGCGTGGTGATCCTCGCCGCCGTGCTGCTGGCGGTCGACGCCATTGCCTGGCAGGCATTGCGCCGGGCGTTCGGCCTGCGGAGCGACTCGCGGACCCAGCGCACGGCGGCCGCCCTGTTCTGGGGGATGGCGGCGCTGGTCGCTCCCCTGCTGGCATTCGGGTTGTTGCTTGCCCATCGGGGCAACGACGCGACCGGATGGGGCATCCTCAGCACCATCGGCGTGCTGTACCTGCCGAAGGTTGTGCTGGCCGGAGGGGCGCTGGTCGATTGGGTTCTTGTCGGCCTCGGCCGGCTGGGCAGGCGATTCGTGGTCGCCGACCGCGAGCGGCGCGCTGCCCTGGCGGCGCGGTCGGCGGGCTTCCGCGCCGCGAGCGTGCTCGCTTGCGGCCTGGCCTGCCTCCTGTACCTGTGGTTCTTGATCGGGGCGACGGCGGGTCGCCAAGCCTTGGCCGTCCACCGGGTCGATGTGCCCGTCGCAGGCCTCCCCGAGGCGCTCGACGGCCTGGTCATCGCGCACGTCTCCGACCTCCACCTCGCAAGCCTGCAGGGTCGGCCGAAGCTGGTCCGGAAGCTGATCGCGGCGGTCAACGACGCGCGACCCGACCTCGTCGCGTGCACCGGGGACCTGGCGCCGGCCGGGAAGCTGGCCGAGGGCCCCGAGATCCTCGGCAGGCTCGATGCGCGGCTCGGCACCTTTGCGGTGGCCGGCAATCACGACTTCGGCACACGGGAGCTGGCGCAGGCGGACTGGGCTTCGTCCGGGACCCGTGACCGGGAGGTCGCCGCGCTGCGGGAGGCGTACGCGGCGCGCGGCGCGCGGCTGCTGGTCAACGAGGCGGCGATCGTCGAGCGCGGCGGCGGCCGGTTGACGCTGCTTGGCACCAGCGTGTTCGACGAGCACCATGGCTACCGCGACAGCGACCTCGACCTCGCGTGCGGCGGGCTCGACGGCAACGGCGTCGGCATCCTGCTGACCCACAACCCGGAGCTGTGGGACCTCGAGGTCGTGGGCCGCCGCCCGATCGTCCTGACCCTCGCCGGCCACACCCACGGCGGCCAGATCGGCCTCGAGATCGGACCGCTGCGCGCGAGCGTGGCGGGGCTGGAGCTGCGCCGTTGGGCCGGCCTGTACCGCGACGGCGACCAGTTCCTCTACGTCAACCGCGGGATCGGCCTGTACGGCCCGCCGTTTCGGGCCGGCATCCCGGCCGAGGTGGCGCTGATCCGATTGGTTCGGGTCGCGCCGTGGCCTGAAAGATAGGTGCCTCGTCCGTCACAAGTGACACACACTTGAGCGGTGCCGGGTACGGGTTGGCGGAATTGTCGTCGCGCGGGCTCACACTCCCGCCAGCCGCGTGCGTGGCACCCCGACTGATCGAGCCGGGCGCTTCGCGGCCCGGCAGGCGTGGCTATCGGCTCCTGACCCGGGCATAGTGCCGGCGGGCCTTGGTGCGGTTGCCGCAGACCGTCATGTCGCACCAGCGGCGCGACCGGTTCTTGCTACGGTCCAGGAACAGCCAGGCACACCGCTCACCGGCGCACTCACGCACGCGGTCGAGGCCGGTCGAGGTCAAGAGCTCAGCCGCCGAGACTACGGCCGGCCAGAGCACGCGATCCAGGTCCGGAGGATCGTGCTCGGCCCAGGCCCAGGCGGGCGAGCCAGTGGCCTGGTCGAGACGCCGCGACCCGAATGCACGCGGCAAGACAACGTTGAGTCGCTCCATGGCCGCAACGGGTGGCACTCGACCATCCGCGACGGCCGAGAAAACGGCAAAGAGCACCTCGCGCATGTGCCGCGCCCGCTCCAACGCTCGTGCAGCACGGCGGGGGTGGGCCCGCGCCTCCCGCAGGAGCGCCCGTGCCGTCGCATGCGGGACGGCGCCCGCCTGGAGGCCCCAGGCCACGAGGTCCACGAAGCCTCCAAGGAGCTCCCGGGGCATGGCCGCTTTTCGGTTGTCGAGCGTGTTCGCGAGGTCGAGGCACAGCGCTCCGCCGGTGAGCTCGAAGACATAGCCCTGCTGCGTCTGGACCCCGCCGAACCGGACGGCCTCGTTTCCCGTCGTGCGCCGTTGCGCCATCGCCCTCCCGCACCGGGCGCTCGCCCGGGGAGCCGCTCGCTCAGGTCAGTCTAACCTGCAAGGCGCGGCTTGGCTCGTCGACTGGCCGCTGCGACGAGCGCTCGCAGGTTTCTCCCCACCACCGGCTCCGAGTACGGCTGGCCGAGCCGGGCGAGCTTCTCGCGCACTCCGTCCCAGACGGGCGCGACGTGGTCGCCGGTGTCCGCAAGCAGCGTCTCGGTTTCCTCACGGTTGAAGGCCACGCCACTGCTGTCGAGCGGCAGCTTCTGGTTGGCAGGGCACGCCCGTTGGCAGAGGAGGCAACCGAGCAGGCAGTGGTGGGCCCGGGCGGGCACGAAGGCCGGCCACGGCCCGGGGTTCTCGTTGATGTACGTCAAGCAGCGCTCGGCGTGCAGGAGGACGCGGTCCTTGGCAATGGCGCCGGTTGGACATGCGGCGCGGCAGGCGCCGCATCTCTCACACTCGGGGAGCAACGTGGGCTCGTGCGGCCGCCAGCCGTCGGGAAGCGGGAGCGAGGCATCGGTGAGGTAGCCGAGTAGCTGGATGTAGCTTCCCATGCCGGGGGCGTACGTCACGTTGTTCCGGCCGTAGCGCACCAGGCCCAGCCGGACGGCCAGCGGCTTCAATGGCGCCTGCAAGCGCTCGATCCGGGCCCCGCGAAGTACGGTAACCAGGAGGTCAGCCGCAACGTCGTCGAAGAGGGGACGGTAGCGGACATAGGTTGGGGGCAGGATGGCCTGGATACGCCTCCCGTCGAGATCGAAGGAGGCCGTGTGCGCCGGGCGGGGCTTGACCACGATCAGAACGGTCGCCAACCCCCGCAGTTGGCTGTTCCGGGTTTCGGTAAGAGTGCCCAACTCACTCGCGTAGAACTCCTCCTCGAGCACTCCTGATGTGCCGAGGCGTGCCACCTCTTCCTGCACCGCCGCCGCGAGTTCCAGCGGGCCCCACGCCACCAGATACCCGCGCTCGCTTGCCCACCTCTTGAGCTCTTCGCGCATGCTTGCCTCCCTGACCTCACACCACGTGCGGCCGATCGCTACGCCGGCTGCCCGTGCCGCGCGAGGTAGCTTGCCCGCAGCCAACCCATCGTGCGCGCCAGCGTTTCCGACTCGGTCCTGAGGAAATCCTGCAGGATGGCGCACTGCTCGAACGTCTCGCACTCCGCGCAGTTGGACACTCCCTTGACGATGGCGCACAGGCGGATCTTGCACGTATAGCAGTACTTGGCCAGCAAGTGCTGATTGTGTGGGCCACAGCCGAGACACACCCAATCGTGGGGCTCGAGGACACCTTGGCCGAACTTCTCGGCCATGTGCGCAAGCCCCTTCTCATCACCCTTGAGCGTGGACTTGTACGCCGTGCACTCCAGGCAGTCGATCCCGCAAAAGCCAACCATGGACCACCTCCTGCAGCAGTATACGTAACTATCAAAATGAATGTTGCAGGTTAGTCAGGTCGCCGCCATGGATAGGAGGTCGCTTCGAACTGGGTTGGAGGATGCCCCCACTCCCCGGGTGCCGCCTCAGGGTGCCTGTTGCAGGTTCCGGAAATTCTGGCCTGTTGATTCCGGAGCTTTCAATTTGCGACCACGAATTCCTGCGGGAACCGGATGTCCGTCCGTGTCCTCAGGATCAGGGGAGGCGTGCTGGCGGGGTTCGCTATGCCCAAGCTGCCGGAGAGTCGCTTCCAGGCCGAGTCCGGGCTCGCCTCGCTCCGGCCCAGGGGATTGTGGTTCTGGTCCCAGCACAGCCACCCTTCAAAGGATCCCCCCATGGCGGAGTTTGGACATGTACCCTCCTCCTCGGGAAGCCCGTGTCGGATGCGGAGGATCTGCCGGGCCACCGAAAGCGCCGCCTCCGATGCCCCCCCTGGGTCCAGCAGTTCGAATCCCACCAAAGCCCGATCTGCCTGCATCTCCCGGAATGCTGGCACCATCCGGGTGAGCTGCCCCGTAGGGAACGGATACACGCGGACGTCTTCTCCATCCCCAGGCCTCACCTGGGGATCCCGGTAGCTGATGGTCCGTGGTGGGCGGATCCTGCCACCCGAGGCCTGGTAGAGGTGGCGGCAAACCAGCTCCATTGCGCTTCGGAGTTGGGGATCGGGGTCCCGGAAGGCCGCCCGGACCTCCGGTGGAATGAGGGGGAAGACCGAAAGATCGGAGGGATCCAACATGTACCTGACCCGCAGGGGGCGAAGGTCCCGCACCTCATTGACACTGAACCTCGCAACCCCCGCCGATGCGGTGGCGTTTCGGACAGTCAACAGGAGGGTGTTTCGGCCCGGGAAGCTCATGGACTTGAAGCCGCCATCCACCACGTCCACCGCATTCTCCACACCCAGGACGAATCCGGAAGCTTCGTCGCCGATGATCACCTGCCCGCCGGGCAGGTCATCAAGGACAATAGTCCAGATCTTTCCCCTCGGCGTTCTCCAGCGTCAAGAAATAGGACATGGTCGTCCCGGCGCTGAAAGCAAGCTCCACGGGCTGATTCAGACGGAGTGGGAAGGAGGACACGCGGTCCGCCGGGGAGTGGGTCGGCTCGGGAAAGACCGCGCCCCGCTGTTGGAGGGTCATGGTCAGGACCTCTACCCTCGGCACGGGATTGGCACTGACGCAGGTTGCACGGAGGGTGAGCACGTTTCCCGGGACCGAAACGGTCGTGAGGGTCCCATTGGCTGTCATCGCCTGCATCGCTGTGCCCCCACCTGAAACGATCTCCAGGGGACAGGAAGGGCTGAGATTGTCCACCGACAGGGTCAGGGACATGGATTCCACCGGATTGCCCGCATAGAAGGTGTAGTCGTGGTTGACCAGGGTGTTGGGCCCCTGGCCATAGAGCAGCGACAGGCCCCTGATGTCAATCTCACGAGTGCTGGCCGCTGGAGGAGGACATCCGGTTCCCAGCAGGGCGACGATGCCGAGCCAGCCGCGAAGCGTGAAACACCGTGTGCGACGGAGCCAGAAGGCCATAGGAGCATCTCCTCGGAGTGGAGCGAGGTGGGGATAGGGATTGCGGATAGGAGTTTCCTCTTCGGCTTTTCGTCATTGTAGCCCAGCCTGATGCATGCTCGACGTCCAGAGAGGTGGGAGATGTGCCACCCATTGGGACGCCCTCGCAGATGTTGCAGGTTGGTCAGGTCGCACGGATGGATTGGGAGGTCGCCTCGAACCGGGTTGGAGGATGTGCTTACTGATTGGATTGGCACCACGTCCACAGGTATTGACGAGACTCTCGCGCTCCGGGAGCGTCGCCGAGATGCGGGTTCGAGAGGCTCGCAGAAGATCGGTGGGAGAACGGCGACGGTGCCGGCCCTGCCACCCAACCGGATGCCTGCCGGAATGGTCGCGGCCCACTCCTATTCGCGGACAGGCTCTGAGCTTCTCGCCCTTCAGGCGGCGGGGGCATCGATCGGTCGCGTCTTCGCGCCCCAGATCAGGAGCCAGAAGATGATCGGCAGTTCCGCGAGCTCGAGCGGCAACGCGACCTGCGAAACCAGTGGCGCGTACCGTGGCAGGACCAGGGTGGCGAAGGAGCTGACCAGGTAGGCGAACCCTGCGATCATCAGCAGGACGCCGAACACGCGGGGGATGAAGCCCGAGCGGATGACCAGCATCCCGAACGGGAACAGCCAGAGCCCCCAGAAGACGGAGGCCACGGTGATGCCCTGGTCGTGCAGCATGGAGGAACAGGTACGCCAGCGCATCCAGTTGGGGCTTCTCGAACACGGAGAGGTAAGTCGGCGCCGCTCACGAGGACCAGCGCGGCGATCTCGTTGAGCACATTGACGAACATGATCGGAACGGAGACCAACGCACCCAGGATCACCATCTGCTTGGCATGGGTCTCGTTGACCGCCTTGAACAGACGGTAGAGCGCCAGGACCAGAAACACGCCGACGATCTGGTGGATCAGCTCGCTCGCGATGCCGATGCGGAGGAGCCACTCGGAAGCCCTGAGGGCGTCGGCCGTCGCGGCCGCGTTCCCAGGCACGATCAGCTTGCCGGGGACATACAGGAGGCCGATGGGGGCAATGAGTGCGACAAGCACATACAGCAATCCCGCGAATCGCGCTTGCTGCTGGGTTGAGCGCATGTCCTCTCCCCTTCTCGTGCACAGGTGGTCGGGTCCGACGTTACCACCTCAAGGTGACCCGTCAAGCCCGCCCGGACGGGCACAGGTACCGCTCTCCCGTCCTCCTTCGGCGTCGGCTCCGGTGGTGCACTATCCTGGGCCGGGGCGGATGCCCGTGGAGGACCGATGTCGGAAGCGGCAAGCGCCATCCAGGTGGCCGCCGACCTCGCGAAGGGCACGGTCGCGCTGACGTTCGCTGGACGGGACGCTGTGCGCGAGTTCTTCGCCTCGGCGGTCGCGCAGGGCGGGTTCATGATCCCGCTCGAGGTGCGGCCGCAGCCATTCGCCACGCTCGAGCTCACCGCCGCTGACGGGGCGGGGTTCGAGCTGGTCTTCCACGCCCGTGTCGTCCAGATCAGCGATCGCAGTGGCGGGTGGACTGTGGCCATGCTGCTGTCGGACTGGAACGAGGCGAAGGACCGCAATCTCGAGCGCAGGCTCGAGGTCGGAAAGGCCGAGCCGGGCGGCGAGGCCAGGCCGGCCGAAAGCGGCGCCTACGACGCCGCCTCGCCGGTGTTCCGCATCAGGCAGCTCGACCCGACGAAGCGGATGATCCTGGCGATGAAGGCGGACCGCAGCGAGCGGCAGGTCCTGTGCCGCGACACCTCGCCCCAGGTTCTACTCGGGCTGCTCTCCAACCCGCGCCTGGAGGCCGAGGACGTGCTGGCAATCGTCAAGTCGAACCACGCGGGCGCGGCGGTACTGCAGCGGATCGCCGGGGAGCGCCGGTGGATGGGCTCGGCCGAGATCAGGACGGCCCTGGTGCGCAACCCCAAGACGCCGACGCCGCTCGCGGTCCGCCTGCTCGACTCGCTGCCGGTCACCGAGCTGCGCGAGCTGGCGAAGATGGGCTCGATCCGGGAGGACGTGCGGCGGGCGGCGTTCCGCGTCTACACGAAGATGACCACGGGGCGATGAGGGGCGACCGCTCGCGCGGCGTCGGCGCCACCGTCGTCGGCGGCTGCGGCGTACGATCGGGGTGGAGGGCGGCGTGACCTACAACTTCGACGCCGAGCGCTGGTTCGAGATGCAGCGGCGGCTCTTGCTCGCGCGGCGGGTCTCGGGTGAGCTCGACGCCGAGGCGCTGGCGGGCGCGCTCGACCGGCTCGACCGCGAGCTCGAGGCGATGCAGGACCGGCTGGACGGCTCGTATCAGGTGGGCCCGCTCGCACCCAAGCCGAACCCCTGAGCCGGCGGCGCTCTCTTCGCGCCAGGGTTCCTCGTCGCCCCGCCGGAGCGTGGTTCGCGCCGGATCGAGCCCGTGGGCGGCGAGGCCTGAGCCCGTGCCCTATACTTCTCCACACCGACAGGGTCTCGACCGAGGAGGATCGCATGTACCTGCCCGAACCCCATCTCTGGAAGGAGCCGGCCTGGGGCGCATACGCCTCCCGCGAGGACCTCGAGAAGACCGGGCTCGAGCGCATGCGCATGTTCACGCCGCCCGACTCGCCCGCACCGCCAATCTCCCACTTGACCGGCCTGTCCTACGTCGAGGTCGGCGCCGGGCTCACCACCTGCTCGATGCCCGCCACTCGCTGGTTCCTGGCGGCCACCGGGGGCTTCTCTGGAGGTGTGCTGGCGCTGCCGGCCGACGCCGCCCTCGGAGGAGCGCTCGTGACGCTTCTCGAGCCGGGCCAGATCCTCACGACCTCCGAGCTGTCCCTCAGCTATCTGCGGCCTGCGACCGTCGCCTCCCGCGCGTTGATCGCCCGCGGGCGACTGGTCCACGCCTCTCGCACCCTCGGCCTGTCCGATGTCTTCATCGAGGACGGCCGCGGTAGATTGCTCGCCCACGGCAGCTCGCGCTGCGTCTTCCTGCCGACCCCGGCGAGGATGCGGTTTCCGCCGCCGAAGCCGCGACCCGACGGGGTCCTGGACCCGTACCAGCGACCGGCGATCGGAGAGACGGTGGAGGGGATCTTCACAGAGCTCGCCTACCCGGAGATGTTCGATCGCTGGCAGCGCGACGAGCTGCCCGCGCCGCCACTCGCGAACTTCCTCGGGCTGCGGCCCGTCGAGCACGCGCCCGGCACCATGACGTGGGCGATGCCGGCATCGGAGTGGCTCAACAACGCTTTCGGCGTCATCTACGGCGGCGCGCTCGCCCTCCTGGCCGACAGCGCGATCGCGGGGGCCATCTGGATGACGATGGACCGGGGCCAGATCCTCGCCAGCCTCAATCTGCACGTCTACTTCTTCCGCCCCGTCCTGGCCGACGGGCGCGACATGGTGGGGCGCGGCACCGTGACCCGGTCGGGGAAATCCCTGCGCGTCGCCAGCGCCGAGGTGCTCGATGCGGACGGCAACCTCGTCGCCATGGGGACGGGCAGCGCGAAGATCGTCTCCGACCGGCCGGCGAGCTTGCAGGCGCAGGCAGGCACCTCGATGTGAGCCGGGTGCGCGAGTTGGCACGCGCTCCGAAGACGTTTGGCCGGAGGCCACACCTGCAGGCCGAGCGTGCTACTTTCGCGCCGACATGAGGGTGAACGGAATCTTCGAGGCGAAGGTCGTCGTGGAGCGCTCGCGCTTTTTCGCAGTGCTGTTCCCTGCGGCGTCGGAGGACGACGTTCTGGCAATGGTGAAGGCGAAGAGGCGCGAGCACCGCAAGGCGAACCACCACTGCTGGGCGTTCCGGGGGAAGGACGCCGCCGGCCGGGCGGTCGAGAGGTCGAAGGACGACGGCGAGGTGGGACACCCGGGCAAGGTCCTCCTGGAGCTGCTCCGGAAGGACGATCTCGAGGGCGGGCTGCTCGTCTCCCGCGTCTTCGGCGGCGTGAAGCTCGGCGTCGGCGGCGTCTCTCGCGCTTTCCGCGAGGCGGGAGCAGAGGCGATCGCGGCCCACCCCGTTTTCCCGACAGGCTCCTAGAGCAAGTAGGGGATGAGTCGCTTCGTTCTGGCGCAGTAGACGTCGTACTCGGCGCCGAACGCGGTGCGTAGCGCGCGTTCTTCCCTCAGGATCCGGTTGGCGACGGCGCACGTGATCGGGATCATCAGCGACAGCATTGAGAGCCAGTTCCAGAAGAACACCGCGAGGCCAAGAAAGGCCAGCAGCATGCCAGTGTAGGAAGGGTGCCGGACGAGCCTGTACATGCCCGACTCTACCAGCGCGTGTCCCTCGTGAATGGCGACGTTCATGGTGAAGAAGCGGCCGAGGTAGAGAATCGCCGCCCAGCGCAGCATCAACCCTCCAAGCAACAGGGCGAGAACGAGGGAAAGCCGCAGCACCGGAGCTTTCGGCAGTCGCGCCGCAGGGACCCACTGGCATGCCACGGCCGCGAGCACCGAGAGTGCGATGACGATCCAGAGGACGCGCAGGGACCCGCGATCCTCGTCGCGCGAGCTCTCAGGCTTTGCCCTTTTGAAGACCCCCAGGGCAATTTCCGAGAGTGGGAAGAGGGCAACCAGAAGCACGACGAACCATCCCGGCATCGTCACCTTGCCACCCGCTTTCACCAACGGCGCACTTTCGCCTGGAGCGCAGCCGCTCGGCCCTTCTACGAAGGCTCGACAGCCCTTGTTCTCGACCGAGGCGCCGCGTCGTGACAGCGAGTCCGTCCCTGATGGCACCCGCTGCCAATCGTGCATTGGGGTGTAGGGCATGATCAGGTACCACGCCCGCCGCAATGTGCATCATCCCGTCGTGCCCGGCGTCGCCACTGAAGGACGAGGGAACTGCAGGATTGCCGGGCGCAATACGTGTCTGGGTCGCACGGGCGGCCAAGACAACACCCCCAGGTCCGCTCGGCACCGGCTCCGCGAAGCCTGTCCGCCGGCTCTCGGGCCGGGCGCACTATCCGGTGACGATCTCGATCGGCGAGAGCGCGGCGAAGTCGATCCGGCCCAGGCCCATCCGGGCGGCGATCTCGAGATTGGCGGGCCGCGGCCCCTTGCCCAGCAGGTCGTAGGCCCAGGCGTCGAGCGCCACCGGATCGAAACCCGCCGCGACGGTGCGCATCGGCTTGACGTCGTCGACGCTCCCACCCGTAGGACCATGCTCCATGAGCACGCGCGAGGCGTCGACGATGGTCAGGGTGGGCCGCATGAGCGCAGCCAGCTCGGCGATCGAGCGTTGCAGGTCGTCGTGGAACATGATGCGGAGCTTCCCCGTGATGCCGATCCAGTTCTTGAGGCCGCAAGTGACCCCGGTCTGCGGGTGGTGCTTGGCCACCGGCACGTTGATCACCTTGGTCGCGATGACGAACGGCTCCAGGACGTCCCAGGTGCCGAGGCGCCGCGAGATCTCGACGGTGTGGTAGCGGCTGTCCTCGGGCACGATCACCTCGGCGCCGGCCGCGGCCGCCGCCGCCATGATGCCGCTCCGCTCGAAGGCGTCCCGCGACTTTCTCACCGGGCAGTCGCTGACGATCACGCGGCGGGCGCGGGCGGCGCGGCACAGGCGCACCACCTCGGCCACCACCTCGGGGTGGGTGTTCGCACCCTGCTCCGGGGTGCGGTCCCAGCCGATGTTGGGCTTGATGACCACGACGTCGGCAGGCGTGACGAGCCGTGTCATGCCCCCGAGCCGCTCGACGGCCGCGCGCACGTTGCTCGCCGGATCCACGCCGCGGGCGATCACCATGCGGGGTGCGGACGCGGGGAGAGCGACGGCATGGTCGGGAATGACGCGCTCGGCGTCGCGGCCGAATCGCTGCGCTCGGTCCGTCACGAAGAGCGCACCGGCGCCGAGCACGCCGAGCCCGGCGACGCCGCCGGCGCCGACAAGCACACGCCGTCGCGTGAGCCCGCGTTTCGGCGCCGTCGCGTGATCCGCGCCGGCGGGCCGCTCGCGCTCCGGAATCGAGCGCTCGCCGTCGCGCTGCTCGTACGGGTCGTCCGAATGGTCGCGCATGGGGGCCTCCGCTCTGCGGTCATGGTACCGCCGGCCGGATCGGCAGGACCAGATGGCAACTGCGGTCGCGAACCGCCTCGCGCCGGCCCCGGGTCGCGCTCTCCTTCAACGGTTTTCCAACGGTCGCCGGTCATCGTGCCCCGGTGAGCACGCCAGCGCGCGCGCAGGGAGGACATGATGGATACCCGCGACCTGCCCCGACCCGTTGTCGTCGTTCCTGCAACCGTCGAGAGTGAGCCCGGCCTCCCGGGCCGGCGAAGCCGGCGGCCCGGGACGGTGCCGGCAGCATACCTGCGCCTTACCGTTGTCCTTGCGGCGGCGTCATGCCTCGTCGCGACGCACGTTCCGGCGGCTCCCTGGGGCGTCGTGGCGAACCACCTCGACCGGACGATTCGAACCGTCGACCTCGGCACCTCTCCGCCGACCCTCTACGGGCCGTTCCTCGCCGGCCAACTCGGCGCGGCGGCTCTCAACGACCTCGCGATCACTCCGGACAGCCGCTACGCGCTCGTCACCTCGTACTACGGCTGCTCGGTGTTCCGCATCGACATCACGGACCCGACACTCCCGGTGCTCGCCGGGACGCTCGCGCTGCCCGTGATTCCCGGCGCCAGCAACCCGACCTGCTTCACCCCGATGGATGTCGCGATCGCACCGAACGGCCAGTTCGCGATCGTCTCGTCCGGGCGGAGCCTGGTGATCCCGCCGCTGCCGCCGACCAACATGATCGGGATCATCGATCTGGCGACGTTCACCTACACGACCACCTACACACTGACGACGCCCAACGGCAGCGCCCAGGCGGTCGCCATCGCAGCCGACAGCCAGACCGTCGTGCTGGTCGATCGTGCGGGCGGCGCGACCGCCGTACCGTTCCCCGGCCGCATCATCTTCGGGGCGATCAACCCGGCGACCGGGCTCGTCTCCGAGGCGACGCTGCCGACCGGCGACAACTCCTACCCGATCAACGTCGCGATCGCGCCCGACGGCCAGACCGTGCTGGTCGCCGGGGCGACGGCCTCGGTGAACGTCTTTCGGATCACCGCGCCCGGCGTCGTCGTCGCCGGCGCGCCGTCGGCGGTGGCCGGCCTGCCGGGCCGGCAGCAGTCGATCGCGTTCGCACCGGACGGGCTGCGGGCGTACGCGCTGTCGACGACACCGAGCCCGCACCAACTCTCGTGGCTCCAGGTCAACGGGCCCGGCAACGTCACGCTCGGCGGGGCGGGTGTGGCGACGCTGCTGACCTTGGGGAACGCCAACCGCGCGCTCGGCATGGACGTGCTTTCGGTGGCCCCGGGGGGCGCCTGGCTCCTCGCCGGCAACCCGTCGCTGCCGGGTGACGGGACCACGACCTCCCTGGTTGCGGTCGGCTTGCCGGGTTTCGCCACCACGACGGTACCGACGGGGAGCAGCTACCCGGTCGGCCTGGACACGTTCCTGGGCGTCGCCGCGGTAACGACCGCGGCGGTCTCCGGTATCACCTGGACCACCGCGGCCGGCGGCGGCACCATCGTGGCGGATGCCGTCCGGCCGGCGACCGGACGGGGCGTCTGCTGGGGCCCGTCGGCCGACCCGACCACGGCGGACA
Source organism: uncultured Acidobacteriota bacterium (assembly GCA_963725705.1). GTDB lineage: Bacteria > Acidobacteriota > Thermoanaerobaculia > Thermoanaerobaculales > Thermoanaerobaculaceae > CAVRZJ01. The sequence continues at coordinate 24,350 of CAVRZJ010000016.1, forward strand.
CGTGCACCAGCGACGGCAGCGGCGCCGGGTCGTTCACCAGCGCGCTGAGCTCCTTGACGCCCGGCGCGACGTATCACGTCCGGGCCTTCGCGACCAACCTCGCGGGCACGGCCTACGGCGCCGACCTGGTCTTCACCACGCCGGCGGCGGTCGCGCCCACGGTCGCGACCGCTCCGGTGATCTGGGGAGGCGGGACATCGGCAAGCTCGGGCGGCGCCGTGACCTCGGGCGGCGGGCTGGCCGTCACCGAGCGCGGCGTCTGCTGGTGCGCGGCGGGACTCCCGACCACGGCCGACCCGCACACGCACGACGGCGCCGGCGTCGGCGAGTTCGCCAGCGTGATCGGCCCCCTGGCGGAGAACACCACGTATCGGGTCCGCGCCTACGCCGTCAACGACGCGGGTACGGCGTATGGCGACGCGGTGGCGTTCGCGACCAACGCTGTCCCGGTGCTCTCCCGCCGGGGAACGTACAGCCTCGTGGTTCTCCTGGCCGCCGCCGGGCTGGTCGTGCTGCGCCGGCGCCCTGGGTGCCGGGCTGACCACAACCGAGGGTCGCAGCGATCATCGGAAACGAGCCGAAGCACATCTGTGCCGAGCTCGAGCTGAGCGGTGCTCCTATCAGAGGACAGAGATTGAACGCACCACGATCGACACGGAGCTCCGTGCGCGGCCAGCGGCGCGCGCAACCCTGCCGGGGCACCTGCGTAGAGGGTGTGTAGCTCCAGAACGCGAGACGCGGTCGAGGCGGTCTCGGGAAGTCGTGGTCGGGAAGGGGACGCCTCGCGTCCTGGTCGGCGCGCGGAGGGATCGGCCATGGGAAACCCAGTTGTCGGCTCGGGCGCCCTTGCCATCGTGCTCACTCTCTGCGGCAGCGGCCGCGCCGCGGGCCAGCTGTCCTCGCCGCCGCCCGCGCCGACACCGGAGCCGACCGTGGCCGCCGCTGCCGGCGACACCATTCACCAGGCCGCCATGAAGGGCGACCTCGAGGCGGTCAAGCGGCTCGTGGCCGCCAACCCGGCGCTCGTCGACGCGCCGGGTGTGGACGGCATCGCGCCGCTCGCCTTCGCAGCGGCGTTCGGCCGCACCGACGTGGCCGCTTTCCTGCTCGACCGGGGCGCCGGCGTCAGGGCCAGGGACCGCCGGGGGAGCACGGCGCTCTTCGTCGCCGTGTGGCGCAACCGGACGGAGATCGTTCGCCTCCTGCTGGACAAGGGCGCCGACGGCAAGGCTGTCGGGCCCGGCGGTCTGAGTGCGCTGCACATCGCCGCGATGAACGCGCAGGTCGACATCGCCAGGCTGCTGATCGAGCGCCATGCGGATCTCGGTGCCCGCGACGCCTACGGCAACTCGCCGCTCCACCTCGCGGCAGCCGCCAACTCCGCGGATGCCATGGCGCGGCTGCTCGTCGAGGCGGGCGCCGCCGTGAACGCCACCAACGTCCTCGACGGCACCACGCCGCTCGATCTCGCCGTCCGGGAAGGGCGCTCGGCGGTCGCCGACTTCCTGCGCGGCAGGGGCGGGAAGGCCAGCGCCGAGGCCGCCACGCCGCTACGCGGGCCGTATCTCGGCCAGACCCCGCCGGGCGCGACGCCGGTGCAATTTGCCCGCAACCTGGTCTCCACCGAGACGACGGAGCTGTGCGCCGTCTTCTCACCCGACGGCTCGGAGTTCTACTTCGCGCGCAGCGAGCGCGAGCGCGGCCCTCGGATCCGCGCCGCCAAGCGCGAGAACGGCGTCTGGGGAAACCCGAAGCCGGTCGGATTCGTGGGCGAGTACAGCTCCGTGGACATGTTCATGGCGCGCGACGGCCAGAGCCTGCTCTTCTGCTCCAACCGCGCGCTCGACGGCAAGGGCGCCGCGAAGACGGACACGGACATCTGGGTCGCGAGGCGGGTGGCGGGCGGCTGGAGCGAGCCCGTCAACCTCGGCGAGGCGGTGAACTCGGCGGCGAACGACTACTACCCGACGCTGACGGCCAGGGGGGACCTGTACTTCTCCTCGCCGCGGGCGGGAGGCGCGGGCGGCAACGACATCTATCGCGCCCGCCTCACGGAGGGGGGATTCGGCCCCGCGGAGAACCTCGGCAGCCCCATCAACACGGAGAAGTGGGAGTTCGACCCCTTCATCGCCCCGGACGAGAGCTTCCTGATCTTCGCGTCCAACCGGGCCGGGAGCCTGGGCGACTCGGACCTCTACATCAGCTTCCGCACACCGGACGGGTCGTGGGCGCCGCCGCAGAACATGGGCGAGCCGGTCAACTCGGTCGGACCGGACTACACGCCGATGCTGTCCCCGGACGGGAAGTACCTGTTCTTCACGAGCGGCCGCGGCGGTCCGGACGACATCTACTGGGTCGACGCGTCGGTGATCGGCCACCTCCGGAAATAGCGGCGCCGGAGAGGATCTCACGAGCACCTTGACAGCCGCTCTTCCGCCGGACCCGTGGCGACATCAACCACGCCGCTACGCGAGCAACCTTCGCAGCTTCAGAGGCGTAGAAGAGCAGATGGAATCCAGGGAGGCCTTGATGCGGATTCTCGACCTCGCGGGAGTTCTGGTTCTGAGCGCACTGCCGGTATGCGGGCAGGAGTTCGCTGCGCCACACGTCGTTGCTCTGGTCGATGCCACCGGCAAGCCCGTCGGCCCGATCGGGAGCGAGTCCGACGAGGGGCTCGCCGTCTCCTTCGTGGCCGACGGCGCGCTGACGGTGGGGACGTTTCGCGCTGAAGGTCCCGTCATCGGCACCCTGCAGTTCGAGTCCCACAACTGCTCTGGCACGCCGTACCTGTACCTCGACTGGCCCAGGTCCGAGTTCACGATTCCCCCGGCCGTCGTCTCCGGTCCCGCCTGGACCGTCTACGTGCCCGCGCGCCAGCCCGAGAACGTGATGCTCGCCTCCGAGATCGGGCCGAGCGGTACCTGCGTGCGCCACTCGGGCTATCACGGTACTCCGGCCTATCCGCTCACTCGGACCGTCGACCTCCTCCCGCTGTTCCAGCCGCCGTTCAGGATCGCGGCGCTCGTCTTCGAGGAGTGCTACTGCCCGCGCCGGAGACTGGTCCGTATGGGCTCGTCCGGCTCCGGCGACGGAGACGGCCCACCACGAGACGGAGGACTCGATGGGAACGACGGGTACCGAGTCCACACCTATTGAGTAACGCCGTCGCGGCACGACAACTCCCCCCAGATGGTGCCCGGACATGGCGATGGTTCACGTGGCGATGCTCGACGCGGTCAACGCCGTCCACCGGCTCTACGCGCCGTACGCCTTCAAGGGGAAGGCGCCTGCGGGAACATCCGCCGAGGCTGCCGCGGCAACGGCGGCCCGCTCGGTCCTCGTCGCGCTCATCCGGACCAGGTGAGCACCGTGGACTGGCCTATGCGTCGTCGCTCGTCCGGGTTTCGGACGGTCCCGGCAAGGCGGCCGGAGTCGCAGTGGACCGGCAGGCGGCGGAGATTCTCGCCCTGCGCGCGAACGACGGAACCGGAGCGCCGAACACCTGCCGGCCGTTCACCTCGCCCGGCGTGTACGTTCCGACCGCACTCCCGGTGAGCTCGGAGTGGCCGGAGGTGGAACCCTGGCTCATGACGGGAGGCGCCCAATTCGGCTCGTCGCGCACCGGGCGCCTTACACCTGCGCGTCAGCGATGTTGGTCCGGCACCCACTCGTGGGATGGTGGATCGCAACGCGGAGAGCGCGGCCGCGAGGTGAGGGGCCGCGAGCAGGGCGTCACCCCGCCCGATATCTGAACGCGAGATAGGCCAGGATGATGGCGAGGACCAGCAGGACGAATCGGGCCATTGCCATCATGCGCGTGTGGGCCACGGGTCTGGTCTTCTTGGGTTTGATGCCCGTAACGGCGGCGACGACGGCGATGATGACGGCGACGCCGAGCAACATGAGCCAGTTCATGGATTCACTCTAGCAGACGGGATGCGGGCTCCGCGCGAGAGTTTCTCCGCCAGATCGAATTGCCCCGGTCGTTCCAGCGCTCGAGATCGCAAGCGCGTACCTGGATTGACCCGCGCACATCGTGGCCGTACCCTTCCGCGCATGTCCAAGCACGCGCTCGACAACGAGCAGATGCTCTCGGTCCTCGATTCCTATCGCCTCCCCGAGAAGGCGGGCTGGGAGAACGGCTGGGTCGGTCTCGAGCCGACCTTCCAGAGCAAGAAGTCGATCAGGAAGTGGCACGAGATGTCGCAAACGGAGCAGGGTGAGGCCGCCTTCTTCGTCGACAGGTACATGCTGCGCACGCAGCACGAGGTCGCCCGCGCCATCGCCGACCGTTACACCGAGCAGCGCAAGAAGGGGAGGAAGTGCGCCCCGTTCGCGCGGGTCAAGCTCGAGCACGAGCTCGACCAGTGGGAGGTCCGCCGCGAGAACCTCCACTTCTACTGGAACGCCGACGAGCTCGAGAACTTCGAGGCCAAGTGGGCGTTCGACCCCGAGACCTTCGAGTGGAGCATCAAGCCGGTCCCGGTCGCGTGGTTTTACGAGGAGCCGTTCGTCCGTTTCCTCGAGGAGTTCGTCTTTGGCGTGCCCATGGCGCACGGCCTCAGCCCGTCGATCGCCCACGGCGGCGGCCAGTTCTCACTCTCCGCCAAGTGTGTGATGCACGGCAGCGTGATGGCCGACGACATCGCCTACCGGGTCAACCACCCCGAGCTGTCGACGTTCATCATGGACTGGCCGAACCCCGACGATCGGGCGTTCCGCGCGACGCACAAGCGCTTCACGGCCTTCCGCACCGTCCTCGGACACTACTGGGCGGGTGGCTTCCACCCCGGCGCCCTCGGCCCGCTCACCGTCGAGAACGCCCTGCTCGAGCGCGGCTTCGGCCCCAATCCCGCGCCACCCCCGGGGCTGATGGACCCCCGCAAGGGCCCGATCGGCGACGCGCGAACGATCTTCCAGACCAACCTCGCGTTCTCGCGCGGCATCCGCGCCCAGGCCCAGGTCGTTCACGCCGGCTACTGGCAGGCCGCCAGTCCGGCCGACGATGGCTACCGCCCGGATCAGATCGACCGCTACAGCGAGGTCAATCTCAACCGTATCCAGATCGCCGGCGAGCTCCACGTCAAGAGCAGCACCGTCCTCTCCCCCGAGCGTATCCCCGAGCTCGGCGCGCCGCTCGACCCCAGCATGCTCTACGGCGAGGCGAGCTGGGAGGACCGCGGCCAGATGGGGCGGACGAGCGCTCGCGACATGGTCGAGGCCGTCCTCCTCGACGTCCACTTCTTCCAGCACCTCGCCCGCCACCCCCACGTCAAGATCAAGGCGTCGATTCTCCAAGACCAGCTCCTCGGCGATGCCGAGGCGACGGTGCGCCGCTACGGCGGTGCCAAGGTCCTGGCCAGGCTCCGCGCCGAGGCGCGCGCCGCCAACACCGCCGACGGCGGCCGCATGCTCTGCGATTTCATCGAACCGGAGACGCTCTTCTGGGAGGCGTGGAAGGTACTGCCCGACAGCGACAAGGGAGCGATCGCCCGCGAGGCGATCGGCGCCTTCGTCGAGCGCGTCGAGGCCGCCGCCGCAATGGACCCGCGCCCGGAGAGCAAGGGCGCCGACCCGATGGAATGGCACCGCCACCGCATCCACCCCATCCTCTGGAAGGCTCTCGACGGGGTCGGCCTCAGGGCCCGAGGTCCCGTCCGCCGCGAGCTTGAGCTCTTTGAGAAGCGCGCGGACACGTACCTCGCCCGGCGCCCGTGCTTCTCGCAAGCCGGCCTCAAACCACCCTGGGCCGACTAGCTCGAACGAGGGTCAGGCCCCCTTACGTTCCCCTGACGTACGCTCCGGTGTGGGCGTGGTTCATGGCGAGCGCCGCGAGCAGACAGGCGAGGTCGCAGAGGACCTGCTCGCGCTCGTCGGCGATATAGCTGAGCCCGAGGGCGCGGGCGCGCTCGGTGAGGTGGTCGATGAGGGCGCGGCCGCGCTCGGGGAGGAGGCCGGTCCAACGGTAGACGGCGCCGGAGAGGTGGTCGCGGTGCTGGAGGAAGAGCGCCGCCGCCTCCTCACGCTGCGCCCCGCGCAGCGTCGCGGCGTGCGGGGCGACCAGCGCCCAGAGGTCGCCGTCGAGGCTACGCGGCAGGGTGACCTCCTCGAGCTCGATGTCGTTGTAGAACTCCTGCACCGTGACGTTGAGCTCGCCGACCTCCCCGTCGAGATCGACCGCGAACACCGGCGGCTCGCGGTCGCCGATCTCGGCGAGGACGCGAGCAGCGTAGCGGAGCTTGGCGAGGGCGCCGGGCGCGTCGGCGTAGAGCCCGGCCCAATCGAGCCCCGGAGTCATCCACACTGCAAAGGTCTCGGCCCAGTCGTCGTCGGGGTGCTTCTGGGCGTAGCCGCCGGGGAGGTAGCGAACGAAGTCGGGCGAGAAGGGCACGACGCGGAAGTCGTCCTCGTAGGGCCGGCTCATCGGGCCGAACGTCCGCGTCCACTCCTCGGTCTCGTGGAGGCGGTAGGCATAGTTGACGACGTGGCCCATCTCGTGGCGGAGGTAGCGGAGGACGTCGGCCTCGTCGATGCCCTCGACGAAGACGCCGCGGCGTGCCTGGATCGAGCGTAAGCGGGCGTCGGCGAGGTAGAAGGGGATGGCGATGGCGACGGTGCCGTCGGGCACGCCCCACTCGTCGCTGAGGTAGTAGCGGGGGCGGAGGCGGCGGATACCGGCCTCGGCGAGCTCGGCCTCGAAGCGGGCGAGGATGCTCTCGAGTGGGCCACCCTGGATCTGGAGGCGAAAGTCGCAGAGCCGCTGCTCGAGCAGTTCGCGCGGCAGGTCGTCGTCGGCCTCGAAACGGGGGGGCTCGGTCATCCCAGGAGTTTACCGGAACCGCCCGTGTCTACGGGCCGGCTCGACCCCGCCGCCACCGTGGCGCGGTGCACCGGCACAGTGAACTTGCCGAGCGGGCCTTCGAGCCGCAGCCGATCCGGGTAACCGGCGCACGCCTCGGGACGGAAGACGACCGTCTGGGCTAGAATCGCTGTCAGGCCACCAGCCAAAGGTGAAGCGGGAAAGGGAGGCGGAAGATGGTAGCGCCGGGAACGAGGTTCTCGCGAACGACCTTACTGTCCTTGTGCTTATCAGCCGTGGCATCGGCGGGGACACCTGCGACCCCCGGCAACCCCCAGGCTGCTCCAGCCCCGGGAGCCAAACCGAGGGCGGAACTGACCACCACCATCAGTGGATTGCAGGACGACCTGGCCGCATTGGATAAGAGCCACCAGGCTGAAACGGAAGCGGTGGAGAAGCTCCTCGCCCTCTCCTCGGCTCTTTCGCAGAAGGTGGCCGAAGTGGCGAAGGTCGCCGATTCGGCCAGGCGGGCGAGCACCAATGCCGCTACCGACCGGCTCTTGGCCGCGGTGAAGGCGCTGCAGGAGATGCAGATGAGCTTCAACCTACAGTACCTGATGCTGCAGAACACGATCTCCCAGGAGAACCGACAGTTCACGATGGTCAGCAACATCATGAGGCAGAAGCACGACACCGTGAAGAACTCGATCAACAACGTCCGCTGAAAGAGGTGCCAGGAGGCACGCGCGTATGGGAATCGCGAGCGCTGGGACGGTGGTCGCGAAGATGTCACTGCAGACACTCGTTCAGGCGGCGGAGGCGGGGACGCTCGATGAGGGGGGTCAGGAACGCATCAAGCTGGCTTATCGTCGCGTGGGAGAACAACTCCGCTGAGCACGCGCGTGGCACCGGTTCCGGTTCCCGGCAGTCATGACCCGTCACCGGAGCCTGGTGCGGTTCGCAGCGGGCCCGTCGACCCCACCGTTCGGCCTGGCGCCGGGCGGCGTGGGCGGAACCGCGTAGAGGTCCCGCCAGCATGCCGGGAGGGCGAAGCGCTCGCCGACGGGCGGGGCGGCGCGCGGGGCGGCTGGAGAGCCAGTTCGACGGGGGTCGCCGACGCCGACCAGGGTCCCGTCGGCCGGGTCGACAAGAACGGCGTTGGCGCCGCCGAGGAGACCGACCCACAGCGGATCCCCGGGGAAGTACTGGCGATGCTGCTGGGTGAAGCCTCGCCGGTTGAGCACGTCCGCCTGCTCGTCGGTGATCGGTTCGAACAGCTCGAGGTAGACCGCGTCCTCCGGGAACCCACCCCAGATCACCCTCGCGGCGGTCATCGCCTCGCACGGCGGTAGGCCACGGTCGACGAGGTTCGACACGACGTTCACGATGATCGCCAGGATCTTGTCACTGCCGGCGCTGCCGATCGCGAGGTACGGCTCGCCGTCCTTCAGCAGGATGGTCGGCGCCATGCCGGTCCGCGGCGCCTGGAACGGCCGGATGTACTGCCAGTGCCGCGGGTTGGTAAAGTTGAACCCGCACGCAAGGTTGTTGTAAGGGGATCCGAATCCGTCCGTGGCGACCTCGGCGCCGAATGCGTTGCCGAGCGTGTGCGTCAGCGATACCAGGTTGCCGGCGGCGTCGAGGGCGGACACCTGGGTCGTGCCGCCGACCTGGACGGTGGAGAGCGGCGTCGCGCTGAGCTCCCGGGTGGTGAGGGCGCGATCGAGGCGGATCAGCGCGGCCCGCGATGCGACGTAGGCGGGATCGGCCGCCAGCTCGTCGGGCAGGCGCGGCGGGCGCAGCTCGGGCGTGCTGTCGGCGTACGCGAGGCGGCACGCCTCGATCAGCAGGTGGAGGCGGTCCGGCGTGTCGCCGCGCAGCAGCTCGGGCGGGAAGCGATCGAGAATGCCGAGCGCCTCGACGACCGCGGCGCCGCGGCCGGGCAGCGGAAACGACAGGACCTCGAGCCCGCGATACCGCCCCCGCACCGGCTCCCTGATCTCGGTCCGCAGCCGCACGAGATCGGCGCGGGTCACCCAGCCGCCGTTGGCCTTCATGTCGGCCTCGATCTCGGCGGCGATCGTGCCGCGGTAGAACTCGTCGGCGCCGCCCGCCGCCAGGCGGCGGAGGAAGCACCCCAGGTCCGGGTTGCAGTGGAGATGGTCGGGTGGAAAGGGCTCGATCCCGTTCTTGAGGTAGAGCGCGCAGACGGACGGCGAGTCGAGCAGCGTCCAGTAGTACTTCTGGAAGAACACCCGCGTGGCGAGCGGCCAGCCCGTGCCGAACTCGGCGAGACGGACGGCGGGCTCGAGCGTCTCCGCGAGCGTCTTCGTTCCATAGCGCTCGAGCACGGTCGCGAGCGCGGCGACAGAGCCGGGCGTCGCGACCGTCTTCCAGCCGTAGTAGAAGCCGAACGAATCCGCCAGGCCCTGCATCTCCTCGGCGCGAGCGCCGTACGGGGCGCGGCAGGAGCCATCGATCGCCACGTCGCGCCCGTCGGCGAGGTGCAGCAGGATGTAGGTCTGGCCGAACACGCCCGCCAGGCCCGGTGACGCGACGCTGAGCGCGAACGTCGCGGCGACGGCAGCATCTATGGCGTTGCCGCCCCGCTCGAGCATCTCGGCGCCGGCCGCGGCGGCTTCCGGGGAGCTGGCGACGACCATGCCGCGTCGTGACGTCTCCTCGCGGGTCCACAGGGCGTTGGGAAGCGACCATTGCCTCTGAGGCGTGGGCGCCGCCGCTGGCGCGCGCTGCGAAGTCGGCGCCGCCGAGCTGTGACAGCTTGCGGCGATCGACGCCGCCACCAGCGCGAGCCCAAGAGCAGCTTCGTGACGGCAATTCATGACAGCCCCATTGTAGGGCAGGCGACCCGGATCGCCCGCTCGCCATGTGCGTCGCTCGAGGGGCGGCGTCGGGGACCGGTCCGCTGCGTGGGCGGCTGAACCCTTCGCTGCGTGGACGGTCGGCACGAGGCGCCGATAGCCAGCTCGTGGAGCCTTACGTCCCGGCGCACGCCGCCGCGCCGGCACCGCGAGAGTGCCTGCCGTGTGGTGTCACTCCGGCTCTGGCCGGGCGCGCGCCCTAGCGGCTCCTGTACACGTCGGTGTTCAGGTACTTCAGGCCGGAGTCGGCCATCAGCGTGACCACCTTGGCGCCCGGCCCCAGCCGCTCGGCGACTCGAATCGCGGCGACGACGTTCGCTCCGGAAGACGTCCCCGCGAAGAGGGCCTCCTCCCGCGCGAGGCGCCTCGCCATGTCCTTCGCGTCGTCGGTCTTCGACCGGCAGGATGTCGTCCACGAGAGTCGGGTCCCAGAGCGGCGGAGTGTAGCCGATCCCGACGCCTTCGATCTTGTGCGGCCCCGCCTGGCCGCCCAGCAGCACCGACGACTCGGCGGGCTCGACGGCGACGATCCTGATGCCCGGCTTGTGCCGCTTCAGCACGGTGGCGACCCCGCGCGACGAGGCCGCCGTGCCCACGCAGTGGACGAAGGCGTCGATCTCTCCCTTCGTCTGGCTCCAGATCTCCTCGCCCAGCGGGTGGTAGCCCGCGATGCTGTCGTGGTTGTTGAGCTGGTCGGTCCAGTACGTGTGCGGCTCCCGGCTCAAGTCGCGGGCGGCCTCGATCATGTCCAGGATCAGCTTCTTGGTGGTGAGGCCTCCCTCGCTCGGGACGAGCGTGAGCTCCGCGCCCAGCGCCGCCATCTGATCCAGCTTCTCCCGGCTGAACGCGTCGGAGCTGACGATCCGGAGACGGTAGCCCTTGGCGGCGCAGACCAGGGCCAGCGACGCCCCCGTGCTGCCGCCCGTGTACTCGACGACGGTGTCTCCGGGCTTCAGCCGGCCGTCCTCCTCCGCCCGCGAGATCACGGCCCGCGCCATCCGGTCCTTGACGCTGCCGGTGGGGTTCTCCCACTCGAGCTTCACGAAGATGTCCGCGCAGTCCGGGCGGCACGACCTTGCGAAGCCGGACCATCGATGTGTTGCCGATGGCGTGGAGAATGTCCATCGGTCGCTCTCTTCCTGGGCCGCCCGTCGCCCGTCACCACACCGCGTGCGAGGGTACCGCGGGCCCGCCCGCTGTCAAGCCGGCCCGGTGCCAACCCGGTGCCAGGCCCAACGATCCTACCGATCTTTGTCGTGCCTCTCTCCTGCTCCCGGGTCTGGCCGGCTCGACCCGCAGCGTCACCTGCACCAGGAGACCACGCCGCGCCCGGCCCCTCACTTGACGTCGCCCGCAGCGACCTTACACTCGAGCATGGTGACCACGAGCCTCCCAGTCTTCTGGAGTTGCGAGCCGTGCCACTGAGCCCGGAGGACCCATGACGATGACGACGGCCGAGATTCGGGACGCTGGCCGGAGACTCTCGGCTGCGGACTACGCCGGGACGATCCGCTCCTTCTATCCGTTCTGGGACGCCCAGTATCGGCCCTTCCTCATTCGGGCGGTAGCGGCGCTCCCGGTCGAGCGCTTCGACTTCAAGCCGCGCCCCGAGATGCTCACGGCGCATCAGCTCGTCGTCCACATCGCCGAGGCCGAGCGCGCGTGGATCCATCACATCGTCGAAGGCGGGACCGACGAGGAGTGGGTGGCCCCGCACCAGGATCCCGCCCAGGGATGGGTGACCGTCTGCGACGCGCCCGACCACGCCTCGCTGCTCGCACTGCTCGAGGAGTGGCACCGGCCCACGCAGCGCTGGCTCGGCCGGGCGGCCTCCGAGCTCGGGCGCGTGTTCACGCACCAGCGTCCGCAGGGGCCGGAGCGGCGCTTCACGCTTCATTGGATCCTGGATCATGTGCAGGAGCACGAGATCCATCACCGCGCGCAGCTCAACTTCTACCTCCGGCTGATGGGCATCGAGCCGCCCTCGATCTGAGGCGGGCCGGTGCCAGACGGGTGCCGGTCGGACATGACGACCCATCGTCGCCACGGGGGATGAGGGCGGGCCCGGGTCGCTATTATCCCTTCAGGCTGGCGATGTCGATGACGAACCGGTAACGCACGTCGCTCCTGAGCATGCGCTCGTAGGCCTCGTTGACCCGGTCGGCGGGGATGATCTCCACGTCCGAGACGATGCCGTGGGCGCCGCAGAAGTCGAGCATCTCCTGGGTCTCGGCGAGGCCGCCGATGAGGGAGCCGGCGAGGCGCTTGTTGCCGAGGATGAGGGAGAACGCCGACACCGGGATGGGCTGGGGCGGCGCTCCCACCAGGACCATGGTGCTCTGGGAGCGGAGCATCCCCAGGTACCGGTTGTAGTCGTGGGGCGCCGAGATGGTGTTGACGATGAGGTCGAAGTGGCCCGCGAACCGCTTGAAGGTAGCCTCGTCGGTGGTGAGGGCGAAGCCGGAGGCGCCCAGGCGCCTGGCGTCGGCCTCCTTGGCTCGGGAGGTGCTGAGCATGGTGACCTCTGCCCCCATCGCGGCCGCCAGCTTCACCGCCATGTGGCCCAGGCCGCCCAGGCCCACGACGCCCACACGGTCACCCTTCCTGCAATTCCACTGGCGCAGGGGCGAGTAGGTGGTAATGCCGGCGCAGAGCAGGGGGGCGGCCCCGGCGGGGTCGAGGGTTTCGGGCACCTTGAGGACGAAAGCCTCGTCTACCACCACCGCGGTGGAGTAGCCGCCGTAGGTGGGCGTCGTCCGGTCCATCTCGGTGCCGTTGTAGGTGAAGGCGGCGCCGTTCCGGCAGAACTGCTCGAGGTCGCGGGCGCAGGCGTCGCAGGTGCGGCAGGAATCCACCAAGCAGCCCACGCCGGCGAGGTCCCCGGGCCTGAAGCGCGTGACCGACGCGCCCACTCGCGTCACGCTACCGACGATCTCGTGGCCGGGCACCATGGGGTAGGTGGACCCGCCCCACTCGTCGCGCACCTGGTGAACGTCCGAATGGCAGATGCCGCAAAAGTGGATGTCGATCTCGACATCCTTCGGGCCGGGCTCGCGGCGGGCCACGGTGTGCGGGCCGAGGGGGTCTCTGGGAGAGAAGGCGGCATAGGCGCGTGCAACGGTCATCGTGGCTCCGTTCGTGGGCGCGAGCTCACGCCCCGGGTATCCGATGATACCGTCGCGGCGCCGCCGGAATTCCCCGCCGGCTAGCCCGATTGCGCGCGTCGCCGGCTCAGCTCCCGGAGGACGAAGCCCGGCACCTCGGTGAACGAGGTCAGCCCCCAGCGGCCGAGGAGGTAGTCCGGAAACGAGCCGAGCCGGCGCAGAGGGCGCGTCTCGCCGCACTGCCGGCGGTGGTTGTACCAGTGGAACCGCAGCCTTCGCAGGCTCCGATCGGGCCGTGTCTTCAGCAGGTACTCGCGCCGCTGCCAACCGGGGACGGGAAGCGCGGCGAGCTGCTCGACCACCTGCGCGGGGACCTCCACCCCGAGCAACGCCCTGAGGTACTCCAGCGCGGCGCGGAGCTGCAGCACCAGACGGTGGCGCTCGCCGAGCGAGACCATGCGATCCCAGTGCACGGATCCGGATCGCGCGAGCAGGGCGGCGTCCGCGACCCATCGCAACGGAGGCGCGGGTTGCCAGCGGACGCCGTGGACACACGCGTGGAAGAGCTGATCGGTGGGGTCGAGGGCCAGGGTCGGGACCCCTTCGACCTCGACGGGAACGGCCCGCGCCCAGAACTCGCCGTCAGCGCCGGGACGGCAGTCCTCCTCCACCACGTGCCAGTGGAGGTCGATCTCCCGGCCGGCCGGACTCACGAAGCCGACGGAATGAACACGCCGGATCCTCTCCGGCGTGACCGGATGGCCGGGGACCAGGTCGGCCTGCCGGAGCACCTCCACCGCGCGCGCCGCGTCCTCGGTCGGGATCAGGAGGTCGACATCGCCCATCGGGCGCAACGCCGGCTCCGGGTACACGGTACGGACGAGCGCTGCTCCCTTGAGGATCATCGTTCGCAGTCCGGCCGCGTGGAGGGCTCGCAGAAGCACCGCGAGGTCGTGCATCAGGAGCTGGTTCTGGAACCACGCCTTGCGGCAGATCCCAGTGAGCAGATGCGTGCGGTCGTGGGTGACGCCAAGCGATTTCAGGCTCGCGGAGAGCAGGGGAAGCAGTCGGATCGATCCCTGATCGAGGTCGTCGAAGCCCGTTCCCCGTGCCTGCCACGATTCCCATGCGGAGCGAGCGGCGTCGCCGGAGAGCAGTGCCGCCCGCAGGAGCAGCTCCTGGTCCCCGGTTGGCCAGCACCCGCCCCTCCCTCTCACTTTCCCTCGCTGCCAGAGCTGTCGAGTCCGGCTGTGCGTGCCGAGGCTGCCGCGCGGGCCCGCCTGCGGTCGAGAGCCAGCTTGAGCACCAGCACCCGCTCGCGGGCGAACTCGCGGTTCCGCAGCCCGGTGTTGCTCGCGTGCAGGCGGCGGCGGGCAAGGACCCGCGGGACCATCGCCGTCTTCAGACCCGCCTCCTGCGCGCGCATGAACCAGCTCAGGTCGGAGCCGAGCCGCCACTCCGTCTCGTAGAAGCCGACGCGGAGGAACGCTTCGCGCCTGACGGCGATGACGCTGGCCGAGAAGCCCGGCTGTGACGCCGGGAGGCAGCGGACACTGTCGCGGATCTCCGGACCCACGTCCGGACTGACGAACTCCTCCATCTCTCCGCCGACGAGGTCCAGCTCCGGGTCGCGGGCGAAGGCGTCGATCTGCGCGGCCAGCTTGTCCGTGGTCCAGACGTCGTCGGCGTCGAGGTGAGCGAAGAAATCGCCGCCCGCCATGCGAACCCCGAGGTTCCGGGCGGCGCCGACCCCTTCCGGCGGCTGGAAGACATAGCGGATGCGCCGAAGGAACGGCCTGATCACGTCGGCTGCCCGATCGCTCGAGCTGTCGACGACGATGACCTCGTCGGCCGGACGCGTCTGCGTCAGCACGCTGTCGATGGCCTCCGCCACGTAGCGCATCTGGTTGTAGACGGGGATGACGACGCTGACGCGAGGCCCGTCGAGGGTCATCGCTCCACGTCCTTCGCCGCGCCGTCGAACGGGTCGCCGCTCGCCGCCTCGTCGCGAGACGTTCTGCGCTTGCGGGCGATTGAGTCCCGGAGAATGCCCAGCAGCCGGCGGTTGTCCGTGTGGGCTCTGTAGGAGAGGTTTGCGTCGTGCAGACGCCGCTGCAGCAGGACATCGGGCATGAGGAGGAACCTCAGACCGAGATCTCCCGCGCGGACGAACCAATCGACGTCCTCGCCGAGTTCGTACTCGGGGCGGAAGAGCCCCACCTCCGCGAAGACCCGTCGCCGGACGAGGAGCGTGCACAGGCTCGGCATCGCGCCGGCTCGCTCGTCGAGGAACACCTCCCGGCGCAGCCAGCTCGGCGGCGCGGTCCGCGGGTCGACGAAGTTCCGAAAGCGGCAGAGTGCGCCGGGGCACTGCCCTTCCCCCTGGAGCGCGGCTAGTTGGCGCTCTGTCTTTTCCGGGTACCAGAGGTCGTCGGCGTCGAGAAAAGCAATGAGCTCGCCTCTGGCGTGCTCGAGCCCGGCGTTGCGGGCCGCGGCGACACCCCGGTGGCTCTGGTGGAGACAGCCGACGCCGGGCCGTGATGCTGCGATCTCCAGGCTCCCATCCCCGGAACCGTCGTCGACGACGATGGTCTCGATCGCGCGATACGTCTGGCTCGCGATGGAATCGAGAGCGTCGGCGAGAAAGCGTGCACCGTCGAAGACGGGCACGATGACGCTGACGAGAGGCTGGGCGCTATCCACGTCAGCAGGCTTTCAGAAAACGGGCGATCACCTCGGGCACGGCCGCGGTATCGGCGCCGAGCTCGAGGACGTGGCACGGGACCCGGCGGACCAGCGCGGCCAGGGTGCGGAATGTCGCGGCCCGCGCCCCCGCCTGGTGGTAGACCGTGCTCGGGGCCAGTGCCCGCATCGCGTCGGCCGCCGAGGCGGCGCGGATCGACGTGGCGCCGCCACGGGTGATGCGGGGCAGGAGGATCGCCTGCAGGGAGAGGCAGCGCGCCAGGTACTCCTCGTAGGCCGGCATCAGGTAGGTCACGGACTTCTCGGCGGGCTCGCGGCCCACGCCGCCGGCACGAGGAACCTGGTCGCGAACGCCGGTGAGGGGTTCGGGCCCGAGCTTGAGGGAGCTGTACAGGCCGTACACCCGATCCGGCGCCTCCTGGGCGAGGATGACGTAGTCGTCCCCCGCGAGCTCGAGCCCGCGCCGGAGGCAGAGCCATGCCGTTGTCGACTTTCCCGCCCCGCCTCGGCCGGCGATCAGGAGGCCTCGCCCGTTCCGGCCGACCGCCGCGGAATGGACGAGCAGGCGGCCGTGATCGGCCATCCACCACTGGAGGATCGTCCGAAAGGGGGCAGCCCGCTCGTACGACGGCACGTCGCCGGCCGCCGCGACCCAGCAGACGGCCTCGTCGGTGGGCGCGTTGAGCAGGCTGAGGACGCCGCTGTTCGGGTTGAAGAGCACCCGGAGACCATCGCGCTCGAAGTAGGGAAGCTCGCGTGGCGAGCCGGCAGCCTTGCCGGTCCAGGGCAGGACGGAGTACGGCATGCCGGTCGAGGCGCTGTCCCAGGCGTGAACGGTCAGGCTCGGACCTCTGGGCTGGTCGGTGGCCCCGGGTCGATCAGCACGGAGATGAGCAAGGCTCGCCGTCAACGGCGCCTCGAGGGCGGGTCCGGCGAGGAGGACCCTGACCCGATAACCGGCGGCCGCGAAGACGCATTCGCGTACGCCACCGGCCGATCTGGCCGCGTCATGAAACGAGGACAGCGCGTGATCGAACAGGGAGGCGCTCGTCAGCGCGCTCACTTCTTTTCCGGCCAGCCGAGATCACCGACCTCGTGGATGGGGTCGAGGAGGAGGAGCTCGCGCTGATCCGAGTACTTGGTGAGGACAGGCGGAGTGAAGGCGGCGCGCGGAACGCCGCCGCCCGACGCTACCGTCGTCCGCGCGCCGGCAGGCGAGTCGCCGGGCAAGCGATCCCCGATCCTGGAGATCAAGCTCTCCCGTTCCAGCGCATCCAGAAACTCGCCGACGACCCGCCGGACCTCGGCGCCGTCGTGGGCGCCACCGGCCGCCAGCGCGGCGGCGACCTCCTCGCCCGTGGCTCCGACGCGCAGCAGCCCCCACACCGCCGGACCGGAGCCCGTCAGGCTGTAGTAGAACCCGCTCTCGAGGTCGATGATCACCACCTCGTCGTCGAAGGTGTCGTGGACGATATGTGAGTCGGCGTGCTGGTACCTCATTCTCCCGCCATTTCGCCACGCAACTCTAGGGACTCCCTTGACGGATGACAAGCGCGCTGCGACGGCCCGGCGCAGGCACGCTACTCATGCCCCGCCCCTCCTTTCGGGGGCGCGGTCGTCGCGCAGATCGAAGATGATGAAGCCGGCGTTCTCCTCGAGGACGCGGAACCGTGCGCGGAGCAACGCCTGCAGTGCGGCGTGCCTTGCCCACTCCGTCATGTCCTCGACGATGAAGAAGTCGGCGTCGACAGTCGTGCGCAGGCGAGCGAGCCGCTCCGCGTCGCCCGGGGGGGTCACCCCACGCAGGCCGCGCGCCCAGTCCTCGCGCGTGTCCGGCCAGTACGCACCGTAGATGCCCCCGTAGTAGGAGAGCGGAAAGCCGTACTCGTGCGCCAGGAAGATCGTCCTCACGCTGTGCCCGACGCTCTCGCCGATCGCCCGCGCCTTCTCCGGGAGGTCATCCGGGGCACGCGGCGTCCACGACGTCAACTGGTTTCCGGCGAAGACGGCGGCCGGAAGCGCAAGGCGAGTCTTGGTTTCCTTCCCCAGCAGCGCCGGATCGGCAGCGGCTAGGGCGAAGAAGAGCAGCCCCGCTCCGGCGACGGCCATTGCTCCGATGGCCAGCGCTCGCGCAAGCCGGCCTCTGGCGGCCGACGCGGCGAACGAGAGGGCCGGGCCGAAGCGCCCAAGAGCGATCATCATCACGGCAAAGAACGCGGTGTGGTAGTAGTCGTGAGTGGCGGTCGCGTAGGCGTAGATCACGGCGTAGAAGGCGTTGCCGGCGAGGAGGCCGGCGAGGAGGGCGCGCACGCCACCGCCGGTCAGGAAGCACAGCGCCGCCGTCCCGAGGGCGAACGGGACCCAGCCGGTGACCCTCCCGATCTGCGTCAGCCAACCTTTCCAGAAGAACGACGTCAGCAGCAGCCTCGGGATGAGGTTCGACCCGAGGACCCCCCGCAGCGCCGGAGAATGCGCCATGACGACCGCGTAGTAGACGATGCCGGGCGCCGCACTGACGGCAAGGAACACGTGGGTTCGCAGGTCGAACGCGACGCGCTCGAGCTTCGTCCTCCGCAGCGCCAGTGCGAGGAAGGCTCCACACAACGGGAAGATGACGACGAACTTCGTCAGCACGGCCAGGGCGGCAACGGCGGCCGCGCCCAGCAGGCGCCCCCAGGTTCGCCGCTCCTCGTAGCGCAGGATCATCAGGACGGCCGCGAGGAACGTCACCGTCATCAGCGCTTCGGGCATGAACGCCCGGCCGAGGCGGACGCCGAAGGGAAGGAACATGAAGCACACCGGTGCCAGGAGGGCGCCCTGCGGGCCGAACAGGCGGACGGCAATGCGAAACAGGACAACCGCTCCACCCGCCCACAGCAGCGCCGCCATCACCCGTGGGATCCAGAGATGCTCGCCCCCGCTCACGAGATACGAGGTCGCGGCCAGCGCCTCCATGATCGGGGGCTCCTTCGCCAGGCCCGCCGAGAGCCACGTGCGAGCGACCTGCCGCTGCCACGGCTGCGCGGAGTCGAGGCGCTCCCAGTACAGCGAACGCGCCAGGATGGCCCCGCGGAACTGTCGCGTCGGATGGAACTCGAACGGCGGGTCCGCGATTCCGATCAGGCGCAGGCCGACGCCGCCCAGGAGGCACAGGCCCAGAGCCAGAGGTGCGAGGCGTCGGGCGCCGGGGTCGGCCGTCGCCATCGCCGCCTCAGGCCCGAGCTTCCGCGCCGTGCGAGAGGGAGAAGTGCGCCCACTGGTCGCGAAGGCTGCCGGCCAGCGTACGCCTGGGACGCCAGCCCAGTCCGAGCACGCGGGACGGGTCGCCGACGCTCCGCCCCAACACGGTCGGGGAAACCTCAGCGGGCTCGAGGACGACGTCCACACCCACCAGCCGCGCCACTTGCGTCGCGATGGAAGCGACGGTGTGGCCTGCGCCGGTGCAGATGTTGGCCACCCGCGGGGGGTGCGCCGCCTCGGCCAACGCAACCAGCGCCGTGGCGACGTCCCGGACGTCGATCCAGTCGCGCACGTGATTCGCGCAGATCACCCTGAGAGGAGACTCGCCGCGGCGACTCCTCTCCAGCAGCGCCCCGACGAGCAGATGGCTGCCCTGCCCGGCGCCGATGGTGTTGAACACCCGCCCGGTGGTCACGGCCAGTCCCTTCGCGGCAAAGCGGCAGGACACCTCGAACTGCTCGCGCTTCGCACGGCCATAGGGTGTGAGCGGGACCAGCGGGTCGCTCTCGCGCGAGCGCGAGCCGTCCGGCGCGTTCCCGTACTCGGCGGCGGAGCCCAGCAGCACGACGCGACAGGACGGCCGCTCGGCCAGCACCGCCTCCAGCACGGTCGTGGCGCTGTCGGCGTAGAACTCGCCCGGGTCGGAAAGTGTTGCCGGGTCGTGTCCGACGGCGTTCAACAGCACATCGGGTTGCCAACGTCGCAGCATGATGCGCACGGACTCGGCGTCGAGGGCATCGAGCGGCAGCAGCGCAGCCCCGACAGCGGCGGCGTCCGCTGGCCGCGGTGTTCGGTCGGTACCCACCAGCCGGCGGCCCCGGGCGACCAGCTCGGCGATCGTCGCCCGTCCGAGAAAGCCGGCCGCCCCGAGCACGAGCCAGCGCGCGCCGTTGTCGCCGGAGGAAGAGCGATCCGCCGCTTTCATCTTCCGTGGGCGCCTGGTCCTCGTAACGGGCCTGGCATGCGGAACTGAGCCTGGTCTCGCTCGAGCTTCTCCCGCGCGAGGGAGTGATCCGCCTGCCGCCCGGCGTCCAGCCAGAACGCGTCCGATTCGAAACAGGCGACCCACTGTCCGCCGGCCAGGATCACGCATTTCATACGAAGTACTCCTCCGACCGATGAACCGCGGCGTGCGCGCTCATCCACTCCACCGTCCGGCGCAGATCCTCCCGCAGGGGCACGCTCGGCTGCCAGGCGAGCAGCCGCGCAGCAGCAGAGCCTTCACCAGATGACTGGCGATGAACCCGCCCGCGCCGGTGACGCATGCTCGCTTACCCACGATTCGTTGTTGACCGGCGGTCGGGAGGGACGCCCATGCCAGGTCTCCTTTCGTGCAGGATAGCGCGACACGGCGCCGTGCCGGAGTCCCGCGACGGCACTGGCTGTTGTGTCTCACCACGCCTGGCCGCCTCGGGCGATCAAACCGCCTCGTCATGACCGCGTTGCCGGGGGAACCTTCCGGACCAAGACACGTTGGCTGGCCGACCGTATCAGGCAAGGTTCATCTTGCGCAGCAGCGCGACGAAGCGGGGGTGCTCTCGCAGGGTGGCGAAGAGGAACGAGCCCTTGATGCCGTAGATGGAGCCCGCCCGCTCCTCGAAGGCGCGCTCGAGCCAGTCGATGGCGGCGTCGTGCTCGCCGAGGCCGGTGTACACATACGCGAAGTGATACGGGGAGACGTACTGCTCGCCGGCCACGCGTTTGAGCTCGTCCAGGACGGCGCGAGCCTTGTCGGTCTCGCCCACCATCGCATAAGCCTGGCCGAGCTGGGCGCGGAACATTGTGACCTCGGGCGAGAGCGCTGCCGCGCGCTCGAGCGCCGCCAGGCCCTCGGCTACGTGTCCCAGCTTGAGGTGGGCCCAGCCGAAGAGCGAGTGGCCCCGGGTGATCCCGGCATCGAGATCGACGATGCGCGCCGCCTCCTCGAGAGCCTCCTGGTACCGGCCCGCGCGCATCAGCTCGGAGGCGACGTCGGAGCGATGGGCGAGCGGGTCGAGCTCGCGCGCGCGCCGCACGGCGCGGATCGCCTCTTCGAAACGGCCGAGCGAGGAGCACAGCCAGCCGTAGTGGTCGTGGACGTCAGCACTGCCCGGGCTGAGATCGAGGGCGAGGCGGAGCTCCTTCTCGGCGCCGGCCCAGTCGAAGTCGCAGACAAAGCGAAGCAGCCCGGCGATGCCGTGCGCTTCCCCGAGCCCGTCGTCGATCGCCAGTGCCCTGGCGATGGCGTCCTTCGCCCGCCGGTAGACCACCCCGGGCTCCCACCCGACGATCCCCTCGAAGCCGAGATGGGCGTAGGTGTGAGCCAGCGCGGTGTGCGCCAGCGCGAAAGACGGGTCCTTCCCGATCGCCTGCTCGATGAGGGCGATGCTCCGGCGATACCCCTCCGGGTTGAACCTCATGAAGCACTGTCGCCCCTGGAGATAGAGCTGATACGCCTCGATGTCGGCCGTGGGCGTGCGCCCGATCCGCGCCCGCTCGTTCGGCGACAGCTCAGCCTGGAGCGCGGCGGCGATCTTCAGCGCCACGTCCGTCTGGATCGCGAAGATGTCGGTCAGGTCGCGGTCGTAGGTCTCGGCCCAAACGTGCTCGTCGGCCACGGCGTCGATCAACTGCGCGACGATCCGGACGCGATTCCCGGCCCGGCGGACACTTCCCTCGACGATCGTGCCCGCCCCGAGCGCCGCGGCGATCTCCCGCAGGCCCTGGTCGCGCTTCTTGAACGCCATCACGGAGGTGCGCGAAATGACCTTGAGCGAGCGGACCTTGGCGAGGTGCGCGATCACGTCCTCGGTGATCCCGTCGGCGAAGTAGTCGTTCTCGGGATCGGCGCTCAGGCTGATGAACGGGAGCACCGCCACCGACGGCTGCGCGGACCGAGCGCTCGTCGCGTCTGCGGCTCCGGAGATCGCTCCCAGAGCGTTCGCAAAATCGGTTGCGCTGCGAAACCGGGCCTCAGGGTTCTTCTCGAGGCAGCGCAGGACCACGCGGTCGAGCCCCGCCGGCAGCGGCGCCCGACCGGCGATCGGCCACGGCGGCGGCTCGCCGAGCACCGCCGCCGCCGTCTGCGCCGCCGTCGCCCGCTGGAAGGGACGCCGACCGCCCAGCATCTCGTAGAGCACGCAGCCGAGCGAGAAGATGTCCGACCTGCCGTCGAGCGGTCCGCCAGCGACCTGCTCGGGCGACATGTACCCCGCCGTTCCGACGATCGCCCGCGACAGGGTCAGTCGCGTGCTCGAGGCCGGGTCGTCGACGGTGATAGCTGTACCGGCCGGTAGCGACAGGGCCAGCCCGAAGTCGAGGATCTTGACGCGGCCGTCGTCGGTGAGGAACACGTTCTCGGGCTTGAGGTCGCGGTGAATGATCCCGCGCGCGTGGGCCGCTCCCAGGCCAGCCGCCACGGCCGCCGCGATGTCGGCGGCCTCCCGCCACGACAGGTCCGGGCGGGCCAGACGCTGCCGCAAGGTCTTCCCCTCGAGCAGCTCGGTGACGATGTAGGCGGTTTCTCCCTCCCTCCCGACGTCATGGATGGTCAGGATGTTGGGATGGGACAGGGCGGCGATCGCCCGCCCCTCACGTTCGAACCGGGCGAACGCCTGCTGTCCGACGTCCAGGCGCGGCGAGATCGTCTTGATCGCCACGTCCCGGGCAAGGCGAGCGTCGCGCGCCCGATACACCTCGCCCATTCCCCCCGCGCCGATCAACGAGAGGATCTCGTAGGATCCGAGGTGCGTTCCCGGCCTGAGCGACATGCTCGTTCCGAATGGATTGTACGACGCTGCGGCGTGCCTCCGTGCCTGTCAACGAATAGACATCACGCCCATCGATCTTGACGATTCTCGATGTGTGGCAGCTCTCTCACCGCCTCGGTGCGAGCATCGCAAAGATCGCGCCCTGGGGGTCGGTGCAGTGGGCGATCCAGCGTCCCATCGGAACCGGATGTGGGCCGGCGACGACCCGGCCACCGCCACGCTCGACGCGCAGCACGGCCGCGTCCAGCGCATCGACGTTGACGTAGAAGAGCCAGAACGGTGCCGGCGTCTGCGGCGTCTTGGTCATCATTCCGCCGGTAGGCACGCCGTCGATCGCAAACGTCTGGTAGATGCCCATCGGCCCCATGGCGATCGCCTCGCCCTTGGTCCAGCCAAACAGGCTCGCGTAGAACGCAAAGGCCCTCACGCCGTCTCCCGCGTGCAGCTCACGCCAGCC
The DNA here is from genome assembly GCA_963725705.1 of uncultured Acidobacteriota bacterium. Classification (GTDB taxonomy): domain Bacteria; phylum Acidobacteriota; class Thermoanaerobaculia; order Thermoanaerobaculales; family Thermoanaerobaculaceae; genus CAVRZJ01. The sequence goes on from CAVRZJ010000016.1 coordinate 47,284, forward strand.
GACGTGGCCGGGCGTTTCCGGCGGCGCGGGCGCGGGCGCCTGTTCGCTCGTGCCACTGAAGAGGACGAACGCCGCGCCCCAGGGATCGGCGACGACAGCGAAGCGGCCGACGCCCGGGATGTCCTCGGGAGGGCGGTGGACCGAGCCGCCGGCCGCCCGGACCCGTGCTGTGTCCGCGTCGACGTCGGACGCGATGTAACCGATCCAGGTCGGCCGCGAGGCCGGGCCGCAGGCGTTCTCGGGGATCGGGAACATCCCGGCGACCTTCGTCGGCCCGACGGAGAGGAGCGTGTAGGGTCGATCGGCCGCACCGGCGTCCGCGGCCTCCCAGCCGAACACGTTCCGGTAGAAGGCCGCGGCGGCCCTGCAGTCGCTGGTCGTCAGCTCGTACCAGACGAATCGCCTGCTGGTTCTTGCCATGGTGATCAACTCCCCTCTGACGAGCGGCCCCTGTGCTTGAGGTGCGTGACGTCGGGCGCCCCGATCGTCCGGATGAGCTCGATCTTCACGTCGGCGCCGGCGAGGTTGTCGAAGAGGCGGGCGCGGCGCTCTGGTCGCCGTGCATCTCACGGAAGCCCTTCAGGTCGTACGCCCACTCGTGGGTTCGAGAGCCGCCCTGCCCGAGCGGATTCTCGACGCTGTGGCTGGGCCCGGTAACGTACCCGTCGAGCGTCATCGTGATCTGGAACCTCAACTCGCTCATGCTGCCTCCATTGCCTCAGCGGCCGGGGGCGCCGTCGCTCCGCTACTTCCCGGCGCACGCCTGCTCCAAACGCGCGATGTCGAGCTTCTTCATCTGGAGCATCGCCTGCATGACCCGTTTCGACTTCTCGGGGTCCGGATCGTCATACAGCCTGATCAAGGCGTTGGGTACGATCTGCCACGACAGGCCGAACTTGTCCTTCAGCCAGCCGCACGGTCCCTCCTCGCCGCCGGCGGAGAGCTTGCGCCAGTACTCGTCGACCTCCTCCTGCGTCTCGCACTTCACCATCAGCGAGATCGCCTCCGTGAACTTGAAGTGCGGACCCCCGTTCAGAGCGGTGAGCTCGACCCCGTCGAGCTGGAAGGTCACCGTCATCACGGATCCCTGCGGCCCGGGTCCGGCTTCTCCGTAGCGACTCACCGTCAAAATCTTCGAGTTCTTGAAGATCGAAACGTAGTGGTGTGCTGCCTCCTCCGCGTCGTGATCGAACCACAGGAACGGCGTGATCTTCTGCGTACCGGTCATCGTCGAGTCCCCCTCTCCGGTGGAGTGCGCGCCTCCCCGGGGCGTACCAACTCCCGGGACGGCGCGGTGAATTCCGCGCGGACGTGCTCGATGCGGAGTCGCTGCTGATCGGGCGGGTGACCTATGAGTCGTTCGCCGCAGCGTGGCCGAAGCGCTCGGGCGAGTTCGCCGAGAGGATGAACGCCATGCCCAAGCACGTCGTCTCCACCAGCTTACAAAGTGCCAGGCCCAACGATCCCGCCACTCTTCCGAGGCGACACGCCTACTGCGAGAAGGCGCCGAGTGCGCCTTCCGCGCGGTCACCGCTGCGCGGGCGGGACCAGCCGATTTGGCGCCCGCGGCGGGTCGTAGAGGACGACCTCGAACAGCGTGCCGCCGCCGATACGGGGGTGGCACACGGCGGAGCCGCCCAGCGAGCGGGCGATGCGGTCGACCAGATAGAGCCCGAGCCCGGCGCCGCCCTCCGGCATTGCGATGGGGCCGGGCGGCCGGTAGAACGGTTCGAAGATGCGCCCGCGCTCGGCGTCGGGCACCCCGGGCCCGCGATCGGCCACGGTCAACCGCACTCCCGGCCGCTCGCCGGAGAGCGGCTCGACTGCCGCCTCGACTGGACAGCCGCCGCCGTACCGGCCGGCGTTCTCGAGGAGGTTGCGCAGCAGCACCCGCAGCACGCGGGGATCGGCGGCGATCGGCGCCGGGCGGACTTCGGCGCGGGCTCCGGTGCGCGCAGCCTCGACGGCGAGCAGGTCGCCGACATCGACGCGCTCCGCCGCCGCGGACGGCGGCTGCAGCTCGAGCCGGCCGGCAAGCAGCAGCTCCTCGATCAAGGTGTCCAGCTCGCCGATCTCGGCGACCGCCTGGTCCAGGCGCCCGCGGGCGGAGGCCGGCTCCTCGCGAGCCAGCTCGACCATCATGCGTAGGCGAGCCAACGGTGAGCGGAGCTCGTGCGACGCCGAGGCAAGCACCCGCCGCTGTGCCGCGACGAGCGCCTGCAGCCGCTCGGCAGTGAGGTTGAAGCTGTGCGCCAGGGCAGCAAGCTCGTCGCTGCCCCGCACTTCGACGCGGGTGTCGAGGGCGCCCTCGCCGAGGCGCCGCACGCCCGCCTCCAGCGCCACGAGCCGGCGCGTCACCAACCGGGCGACCGGCAGGCTGGCGAGGGCGAGCAGGCCGGCGAGCGCGATCAGCGCGGTGACGAACGCGGCTGGCCGCGGGAAGTGGCGAGGCGCGATCACCAGGCGGCGGCCGTCGGCGAGCGGCACCGCGAGGGTGGCGCCGACGGGCGAGGTCAGCCATCGGATGCTCGCCGTCCCCGGAAACGGCGACGGGAGGTCGGCGGTGGTGAAGGCGAGCCGCTGCCCGGCGGCGCTCCACAGGGCGGCGTGCACGGTCAGCTCCGCCGCGGCGCGCTCGAGAGCCTCTGGAGCTCGCCGGGAACCGCAGGCGCGGCGGCCAGCCGGCGCTCGATCGCCGCGGCCATCGAGGCGAGGTGAGCGCCCATGTGCGTGCGGAACACGTCCGAGAGCAGGAGGTGGCCGGCGATCGACGCGAGGACGAGGGCAAGCACCACGAACAGCGTCAGGGTGGCGAATATCCGGTGGTAGAGCCGGTGTCTCACGCCTCGTCCTCGCGCAGCCGTGCGAATTGGTAGCCGGCACCGCGCACGGTGAGCAGGCGCCGCGGTTTCCCGGGGTCGTCCTCGATGGCGGCGCGGATGCGCGAGACGTGGACGTCGATCGAGCGATCGAACGCCTCGTGGCGCTCGTGCCGGAGGCGGTCGAGGATGGCGTCGCGCGACAGGACCCGGCCGGCGTGGCGGGCGAGCAGCAGCAGAATCTCGAACTGGTAGGCGGTGAGCGGGCAGGCGACGCCGTCCCGGCGCACCTGGCGCGCGGCGGGGTCGATCTCGAGGCGGCCGAAACGCAGCATCGCCGGCGCCGTCGGCGAGGCACCGCTGCGGCGGCGCATGATCGCCCGCAGGCGAGCCAGCAGCTCGCGCGGGTCGAACGGCTTCGGCAGGTAGTCGTCGGCGCCGAGCTCGAGGCCGACGACGCGATCCTGCGGGTCGCCGCGCGCGGTCAGCATGAGCACCGGCACGTCGGAGCCGGCGCGCAGCCGCCGGCACACCTCGAAGCCGTCGAGGTCCGGCAGCATGACGTCGAGGATCACCGCGTCGTAGGCGGTGCGGGCAAGCGTCGCCAACCCCCGCGCCGCGTCGTGCGCGGTGTCGACGGCGATCCCGCGCGGGCGCAGGTACTCCACCACCATCTCGGCCAGCGCGCGGTCGTCGTCGATGATCAGCACCCGGTCGCTCACGCTCGCGCCTCCCCGATGCGGCCGGCGGCGCCCGCGGAGGTCGCCGCCGGCCTTCGGCCATGGTAGCCCGAACTACGGGCGAGACCCGAAGTGCTCGGCGGCGAGATCGGCGAGCGCCAACCGTTGCGCCGGCGTGAGCACCTCAACCGCCTTCGCGAACGCCTCGACCACGTCCTTCGAGCCCGCGTCGATGCGCGAGATCGCCTCGCTGCGAACCGCTTCGAGGGCGGCGCGATCCACGGTGTTGCCCGAGAGCGCCGTCACGACGCGGGCGTGCAACTCGTCGTGGACGCCGCGCATCGCCTGGTGTTTGGCGATCTGAGCGTCGAGAATGGCGAGGATCTGCTCCTCCTGGGCCGCGCTCGCGCCCACCTGCGTGAGCACGCGGTGCACGTGGAACGCCGCCATCTCGCGGGCCATCCCCGACCCGCACCCGTGGTGGGCGAGGGCGGCCGGCGCCACTCCGGTCGCCCATGCCAGGCCGGCGGCGCCGGCGACCAGCGTGACGAGCCCGAGGACGATCACCCCAGGTCGCCTCCAGAGCTTCGTGCGGCGAGTGCTAGCTCCTTGGTTGTCCATTTGCTGCTCCTTTCCGGCGCGGCCTCGACCGCGCCTCTCGCCACACACGATCATGCCTGTCCGTTTCGCGTGTATGTCCGCTTCGTGGAGATTTGTAAAGCGGCCTTAGAGCCACCGAGACGGTGATCGAGAGAGGTGATACCAGCTCTCCATCAGTCGTAGAGCTTGTGGGGTCGCCACGGAGGATGAAGATGGTGCTCGAGTCGCGGGTTTCGGGGCTCGGCCCCCACCCATCCAGCTCTGGAGCAGGCAAGCGTCGAGCTGGATCGAGGAGGCTCCAGGCGCAGCCAGGCACGGCGGGTGCCGCCGGACTGGCGGCCGCCGCGTGTCCCGCGACTGCAGCGTGGCGCCGACCGCGTGACGCCGCCCCGCCGGCCGGGCTAGGCGGAAGTGGCCGCGGCGGGCGCCGGCGCGTTCGCGATCCTCGAGGCGAGGAACTCCGCGGACAGCTCGAGGTAAGCCTCGCCCTGGTCGGCACTGGCCGCGGCGGGGTCGCCCAGCACTCCGTTGGCGGTCAGCGCCGTCATGCCCCGCTCGAAGATGGTTCTCACCTGCTCCTCGCCCAGCGGCCCGACGTAGCCGGCAGCGAAGCGGTCGCGCTGCACCAGACCGGGCTCCAGAGCCAACATCATCGATGTCTCGTTCTCCCCGGCGTGCGCTCCCGACGCTCCGGCCGAGATGCCGAAGCGCTCCGACATCTTCTCCGAGAACGCGGTGAACGCCAGCAGGTCCGCGTATCCGGTCACGGCGACCCCCGGGCAGGCGGCAGGGGACTCGTCGATCACCTCCTGCACGGTGGCGAAGTTGCCGCCGTGGCTGGGTAGGAGGACGATCCGCGTGAAGCCGCAGCGGACCAGGCTGTCGACGGTGTCGCGGAGGACCGCCTTCAGGGTCTCCCGCCTGAGCGAGACGGTGGCGCCGAACGCGAGGTGGTGCTCCGAGATGCCGAAGGGGATCGTCCGCGACTGCAGGGCCCGGCCGAGCCGGAGCGCCACTCGGTGAGCCAGCTCGTCGCCGATGCGGGTGTCGGTCATCGTCGGCAAGTGAGGCCCGTGCTGCTCTGTCGAGCCGACGCCGATCACCACGGTGGTGAAGCCCCGCTCGATGGCGGCCCTGACGTCGGGCCAGGTCATCTCCTCCATGCGGATCGTGCGCATCGCCGTTCCTCCCGCTCCTGCCTACGTAGTGGCGGCTCGCAGGTTTGCGCCGGACACCTGTGACCCTCGGTGCGACCGACGCGAGCGAGGGAGCGCGCCGAGGAGGCGGCAAGCCGGGCCCGGTTGGTGCGCCTGGTCACATGATCCGAGGTGCACTCTGGGCTCAAATCAATCAGGGCATCCCGAGACGCGCTCGACGGGGGCTCGATCGGGGGGGAGAGCGTGATGATCGATCGCGGTGACATGGCTGCCGGGCGCGGCGAGGCGGACCCGCACGCTACGACGGTGGCTCCTCGCGTGGGCAGCGCGCGGATACTAGCGTACCCCGGCGCCGTGCAGGTACGCGGCACACCCGGAGCCACTGACGGTCCCGTTCCGACCCTTGATGCCGCTCGCGACGCAAGGCAACGCCGCGAGGGCGGCGTGCCGGCCGCAAGCGCGCCGGCGCAAGATTCACCCGCCTCGGCGATGGCCGGGGCGACGGCCCGTGTCTCCAGGGAGATCCTGCGCTTCAGGAGGTCGGAGCGGGCGCTGCACTGGTCGATCGCAGTCCCCTTCATGGTGTGCCTCGCGACCGGAATCATCCTGAAGCTGTTCTTCAACCACCTCCACCCTCAGCTCTCCGTGCACACCGTGCTGCAGTGGGTCCACCGGATTTCGGGCGCCTCGCTGTTCCTCCTCCCGGCGTGGAGCGCGCTGCGGCACCGCAAGGACCTCGCCCTCTACCGGTACAACATCAAACGTGCGTGGAGCTGGACGCTCGACGACCTCAAGTGGTTGGCGCTGATCGGTCCCGCCAGCCTGAGCCGCAGGGTCAAGCTTCCGGAGCAGCACAAGTTCAACGCCGGCGAGAAGCTGAACTTCATGACCCTGATGCTGACGTATCCGCTCCTGGTCGGGACCGGCCTGTTCCTGCTGATTCCCGGGATTCACTTCATCGCCTGGATCGCGCATGTGGTCGTGGCCGTCCTGTCGGCGCCGCTCATCTTCGGCCACGTCTTCATGGCGGTGGTCAACCCGGATACCCGCGTGGGCCTGAGCGGGATGTTCTCCGGCCACGTGGACCGCACGTGGGCCAAGCATCATTACGCGAAGTGGTACCGGGAGAACTTCGGTGAGGACGAGGAGGCAGAGTCCCGAAGCCGGGAGACGGTCTCCATGCCACAGGCGCGAGCCATGGTTCGTTGCCTGTCCTGCGGGGCCGAGAAGGGGCTGACCTCCTGGTCCACGTTGCTCGAGAGCGTGTCCGAACTGCGACCCCTGGTGTGCGCGGCCTGCGGCGCGCCTTCCGCCGTGGTCTCAGCGGTGGTGAAGGTGGAGGAGGTCGGGGCGATCCTGGAGGGTCTCGAGCACGCCGGCGCCAGCGGACCCTGCGACGGCGGCACCCCGGTAGAGTCCCTTTCCCCGAGTTCCTCCGCCACCGATGAAGGCGGTACCGCGCTCTCGCCTTGCCCCGACGGCGGCTGAGAAAGGCGGGGTGCCGGGCACGCATCGAGCCGGGCTGCGGCTACGAGAGCCATGGGTGCGGGGTCGCAGCCATCAGTGCGGGTAGCGGGAGTGAGGCCACGGACTCCCAGCCGTAGCCTTCTCGCTAGCTGGGTATCCGACACGCGGCGCCGGCGGCGATCTCGTGGAACTCGATATCCCGGTGTGTACCGTCGCACAGGGGCTTCGTCTTCGAGCGGCCGCAGCGGCACAGCGTTACGCGGTTCCGCGTCTCGAACGGCTGCCCGTCGGACCGCGCGACCGGGATGCCGCCGGTGACCCAGAGACTTCCGGCGAGATCGCCCCCCTCGGAGATCACGGCGATGGCGGCCGGCAGATCGGGCTCGACGTCGGGACCGTCCGGGGTCAGCGAGTACGTGTACGAGCCCGACGGGCAGCGCTCGATCATGCCGATGATCTGTGCGCGGACGTCGCTGTCGGCTGCGTCCGCCATCATCCCCGGGATCCCCTTGAGGCGGCCGACGCAGAACGCCGCGCGCACGCACAGGGACGCATCGCGCTTGACGACGATCCCGGCGCCTTCGAGGACGACCTCGCCGTTCTCCGCCGCGGTCGAGCCGGGGAGGACCTTCATGCGCTCCGCCGTGACGCGAGTGTCGGCCGACTCCGTGCCGTCGAAGCCGATCCTGGCGTGCGTTCCGTCGCAGAACGGCTTCGCGCTCGACTGGCCGCAGCGGCAGAGGGCGTAGGTCTCCTCGGTCTCGAGCACCTCGGTCTTGTGCCACGTGATCGGGTGGCGCTCCGGCGACATGATCTTCCGCTTGCGCACCAGCGGCACGTTCCCATAGACCAGGTACGGCCCGTTGCGGACGACCAGGATCTTCCGCTCTGCGCTGCCGGCGAGGTGACGCCGGCTCGGCGGCACGTACTCGAAGCTCGGCCCGACGGTCGTCTCGCCGTCGCCGCGTCGGCAGCTCCATCAGGCGGATCGCCTCCTCCTTGAGGCCGTACATCAGCCCGGTCGCGACGGCGAGGAGTCGCGGGCTGCCGTTGAGCGACTCGTGCAGCAGGTGGAGGACGCTCGAGTACGAGTGGTTGAACTCCTCCAGCCGCGCCCGAATCTCGCTGCCCTCGGGGTAGTCACCGGCGCGCGGGTTCGGCCGCATGTCGTGGACGGCGTCCCAGTCGAGCGTGAACTGCTCGCCGGTCGGCCCCGACTGCGGCGTGTCGCCCGGCTGGTAGCGCCGCGCCGACGGCGAGCTCGTTGAAGCGGAAGTAGTGCGCCACCTCGCCGCGCTCGGGGTGGAACATGTCGCGGTCGCCGTCCCAGATCTCCTGGTGCTGCAGGCCCTCGCCCTGCTCGACGATCTCCGCGAGGGCGGCCAGCGCCGAGTCCAGGTCGCGGACGGCGATGATCTGGCCGCCGCCGCCGTAGTAGAGCTCGTCGGTGACCTGCCGTGCCGGGTCGCCGGTGAAGAGGGCGTCCTCGCCGTGCACGCGGCTCAGGCGCCGGAGCGCCTCCTCGATCGCCTCGTAGAACTGGCCGATGGTCTCGAACGCCTCGTCCTCCGGAAGGCCGACGTGCTCGGCCGGCCGCTCGATCCGCAGGAACGACGCGAGGGCGTCCGTCGAGAACTTCGTCAGCGAGACCTCGAACGCCCGGTTGCTGTGGGGCAGGAAGGCGGGAAACGAGGGCAGGAACCCCGGGAACGTCGATCCGCGGCGAGCCGCCGACCGCGTTGAGGAGGTTGGCCGCGAGGGTCATGTGCAGCATCTCCTCGAGGAACACGCTGTGGATGACCTCGACGGCCTCCCGGTTGTGGCCGTCCTTGATCGAGTAGAGCGCGCACAGGTAGGGCGGGAGCGTGGAGTGCTCGATCTCGATCGCCCACTGCAGGTGCTGGCGTAGACTCTCGATCGTCCGGATCGCCATCGCGAAGTCCCTCCTCGGCTATCGGCGCAGCCACGCTGGGAAACAGGGGGATAAGGAGTTGTGTTTCACGACAAGCGCTTCCACCTCGTTCGCCCTCAACGCATGAGCTCGCGGATGCTGGCGCACACCGAGAGCAGTTGGGGCTCGTCCATGCGGCCGATGATGTTGCGGAGGACGGAGGCCATCACCCGCAGCGAGCCGGCGATGCCGAGGCCTGCCGACTGCTCGGTGATGAAGCCGGCTCCGGCGAGCTTGAGCGGTCTGAGAAAGAAGTAGTCCATCCCGCTCTTGGTCAGCTCCACGACGAGATCTGCCAGGGCGTCTCGATGCTTGGTGGGGTCCTGGGCCTGCTCCACCGTGCCGAGAACGGCGAGGCTCCTGGCCCGGAGATCCTCCGAGTGGTAGAAGCGGAGGGAAGGTTTCTGCGGCGCCCCGGGCCGTTTCGCGGGTGACGTGGCCGGCGGCTTGACCGGTGGTTCGGCTAGCCGCTGCGTGGACGTTGGCTTCTTGGCACTGCCTCGAGATGGCTTGACCTGCAGCGTAGCGGGTCGCTTCGGGGGCGCCGGTCTGGTGACCGAGCGTCCGGACGGCCTGACCTGCAGTTTGACGGGCCGTTTCGGGGACGTCGCCATGATCATCTCCTCCGATTACACGCTCGAGTCCGCGGGGAACGTCTGGCACGTTCGACGAGGCGCTGCGAGGCGGCGTCCCATCTGTCCCCTGAGGTCGTGGCTGGCCGGCGGCGGGGGGTGGTCCGCCCTGCGATGCAACGGCGTGTCGAGCGGAGCCAGCCCTCGGCGGAGACCCGGGCGCGGGCGGTCTGCGTCGGTCATCCGAGTGTCCCCACTCCTCCCGCGACACCGTCCGTCGCCGGGGAGCGAAATTTCCCCTTTACGGCGGCGTACTCAAGAGCGTTGTCGCTTCACCGAGGATATGCGACTGCCAGGGCGCTCCGCAATACGACGGGCGGACGGCGGTCGCGCCTTCAGGTCGCGGAGAGCGGGGAACTGGGCCAAATGAGCGGCGTCCACAGGGTGACCAACACTTACGTCTACGGCCAGTCCGTGACCGACCGCGGCACGTACCTGGAGGCTTGGATGAAGGTCGACGGCGCAGCGGAGAGCCTTGACCGCGGAGAGATGCTCACTCGGGCGCCTCTCTCCCTCCCACGACGGCGCAGTGGTAAGGTAGTGGTCGAGAGGAGTGAGCGATGGCTGAGGCAGGGACGAAGCATCCGGGTCGCAACGAGCCGTGCCATTGCGGCTCCGGGAAGAAGTACAAGCATTGCCATCTCGCCGAGGACGAGGAGGCGGACCGGGTCGCGCGGGCACAGCAGGCCAGCGCTGCGCCGCCGACCGCATCACCAGAGGACGAGCCGTCGCCGCGCACGACACCGCCGCCGCGGGCCGCGGCCCAGCCGTGGAAGCGCACCGCTCAGAGCGCGCGAGGCGCCCGGAGAATCACTACGCCGCGCAAGGCGGGTTGAGCGGCGACCTTTCTCCGGTGCAGCCCTGTCTTCGTCCTCTGTGAAGGCGAGCAGTCGCCATGCGCGACCGACCTGCAGGGCTGCCGCCTTCCTGCGCTGCCGATCACGCCTCCAGGACGCAGTCGCTCTTCGCCCATGACACGCACGGGAGGATGTAGCCGTCGGCGCGGTCCTGGTCGTCGAGGGAATCCGAGTCGCAGTGGGCGTCGCCCGCGACCAGTCGCGTGCGACACGCCATGCAGATGCCGGCGCGGCACCTGGTGGGGATGAACGCGCCCGCAGCCTCCACGGCCTCGAGGATCGTCTGCTCCTTCTGGACCGAGACTGTCAGCGCGCTCTGCTGCAGGGTCAAGAGGAACTCGGCGTCGGCGGCGGCAAGAGTCGGGGTGGCGTGAACGAGGGCCGGCTCCACGGGTGCGGCAACCGCCGCCACCGAAACGTGGGCGTGCGCCTGACCGGGACGCGGCGTCGGCTCCTTGGAGAGGGCAATCGCCGCGTCGAACTCCTCCCAGCGTACCTGCGACTCGGGAACGGCGAGCGCCGCCAGCAGCTTCCTCATGGCGTCCATCATGGGGCCGGGCCCGCACAGCAGGTAGATCGAGTTGGCGATATCGGGCACTACCTCGCGGAGCAGCGCCTCGTTGACGAACCCGGAGCGGTACGTGTCACCCAGCGTGAACGGGCCTTCCTGAATCACGAATGCGACCCTCGCCTGCGGGTGCCGCTCGTCGAGCCATTCGAGCTCGCGGCGGAAGGTGACCTGGCGCTCGTTGCGAACCGCGAGCACCATGGTGATCGGGCGCATCGGCTCGGTCACCACGCCATGGCGGAACATGCTCATGAGCGGAGTGATGCCGACACCGCCAGCCAGCAGAACGATTGGACGGTCGTCGCCTTGCGGGTAGGTGAACCTGCCCGCCGGGCCCTTGATTGCGAGCATCGACCCCGGCCGGATCGTGGCGTGGAGCATCGCCGACACCTGACCCAGCTTCTTCACTGAGAACTCGAGGTAGCCGGCGGCCTCCGGAGCGGAGCTGATGGAATAGCAGCGCACCAGGGGCTTGCCGTCGACCTGAACGCGGACGCTCATGAACTGGCCGGCCGTGAAGCTATGCCCGTTCGGCCGCAGAACGCGGAAGGTCTTGATGTCCTCTGTCTCCTGGAACACGGCGAGCACCGGCTGGGGCGTGAATACCGGGCCGCCGGGCTGGGGCGCTGCCGCGGCCGCTGCCGCCGGCGCCTTCGCGAGGTGCGCGGCGGCCACGCGCGGCGCTGGGGCAGGGCGTTGGGCCGGCGCCACTGGACGCGGGGCGGTCTCCGGCGATCGTGCCGGGGGCGCCGGCTTGGGGACCAGCTTGTCGCAGGCGACGAACCACGCGAGGTGGGCCGCGAGCCCGACCGCCAGCCACACCGTCGTCGGGAGCACCCACGGCGCCGCCGCAAAGGCGACCGACGGCAGCAACAAGCCCGACAAGCGAGACGAGCTGCCGCTCCGGTGATGGAGGAGCAGGAGGAAAGACAGATGGAACGTGGTGATCATCGCCAAGACGGGAACCGATGCCGGCTCCAACAGCCATTGCATGGCTACATGCCCTCCACTAAATAGCATATCTCAACTTCAACGTCTCACCGGTGACCTGACTCACCGACGTTGAAGTCCCCAATACTGTCTCATTGCGTACCTCCTACGAGCGGGCAGACGCGCCGGTCCAGCCGCAGCGCGCCGGCCGATCAGTGCACGCCGGTCACGACGTACAGCTTGTTGAGCCGACGGGTGTAGGTGCCCACCACGGTGCGTCCGTCCGGCGAGATCACGGCCGCGGGGAACGAGGCCTGGAGGCCAGCCGGGTCCGCCGACGGGAGCTCGCCGACGAGCTCGCGCCGGCCGGTGGCGAGGTCGACTCGGAAGACCTGCAGCGGCACGACATGGCGCGTGAGGAAGAGCGCCCGGCCATCGCTGGAGAAGCGCACCGCCTCGTCGCCGGCCAGCGTGCCGGGGATCGCCCTCGGCGGGCCGCCGGCGAGGGGGAAGAGCGACAGCCGCCCATCGCGATCCAGCATCGCGGCGGCGTCTCCGGCGGGCGACACCGGGATCCTGCGGCCGGCACCGACACCCTCGGGGGTGAACGGGCTCCACGAACCGGCGGCCAGATCCGCGGTGTACCCGCGTTTCCCGTGCCCGGGTGCGCTCGCCAGGGCGACCAGGCCTCGCCCAGTCGGGAGCCAGCTCACCGTCTCGACGTCGAGGGCGCCGACATCGACGGTGCGCGGCTGGCCGGCGCCGAGCGCGTAGACGACGAGGCGGGGACGCGGGCCATAAACGATCGCCAGCGCCTGCGTCCCGTCGGGTGACAGCTCCCGTGGGGAGCCTTCGCCGAGCCGCACCGCCGGCGCGCCATCGCTGCTGCGGACGAAGACCGTGTAGTTCTCACCGCAACTGTCGCCGGCGCACTCGAGCAGGATCAGGCGTCCGTCGGCCGAGAGGTCCACGGCGAACGAGTAGGAAAGCCACGAGAGGTCGCGCGGTCGCGCATCCCCGGGGAGCTGCGCGAGGACCTGAACCGACCGCGTCTGCGAGGCGACGAGCAGGCGTCCGTCGCGCGCCACGTCTTGGAGGAAGAGGCCGGTCGGCCCGGTGAGCAACTGTCGGGTGTGCCCCTGCAGGTCCACGGCGTAGACGCTGTGCGGCGTGGCGCCATCGTAGGCCGAAAAGAAGATCTCTTTCCCGGAGGGCGCCCAGGCGAGGCCCTGGATGCCGCTCCACTCCTCGCCGAGCGCGTGCCGCGCGCCGGTGCGCAGGTCGACGACCGCGGCGCTGCCGCGGTCGTCGCCGTCGACCGGATGGTCGACGAACGCGATGCGGGTGCCGTCGGCGGAGAAACGGGGGTGGCTGATCCAGCCCCCGGTCTCGTACAGCACTGTGCCAACCGGGTACTCGAGCCGCTTGCGACCCCCGCTCCAGTGCACCATCGCGAGGCCCGAGCCGTCGGGCGACCAGTCTGCGGCCAGGACGTCGTCGGTGACCTGCCGGGGGGCAGCGCCAAGCATCGCCACGCGGGCGAGCGTTCCCCGCCCCATCCACCCGTCGAGCCGATAGCCGAGCGCGATGGCGAGCTCGCCGCTCGGGGACACCGCGAGAAGGTCGGCGTCCGGCAGGCCGAGAGCGGTCGTGTCGGGGCTGCCCGGTCTCGTCAGGAACAGGCGAAACGGCTGCCCGTCCCAGGCGGCGCCGTAGACCAGGGTCTGGCCGTCCGGGGTGAACCGGGCCGCGTCGACGATCCCGCGCCCGAACGACACGGTCTGGAAGGACACCTTGGCGGGCGGCGCCGCGGCCGGCGCCCGCCGCACCCGGGTCCCCAGCCAGAACGTCGTCGCCGCCAGCGCGGCGGCGGCCGCCGTCGCTCCTGCGAGCACGAGCCAGCGCGAGCGGCGGGCCGGCTCGAGGCTCGGCCTCGCGGCGGTCGTGGTCGACGGCTCGCTCAGGTTCGAGAGGCCGAAGACCACGTCCCGCATCGACTGGAAGCGGTGTCGCGGGTCCTTCTCGAGGCAGTGCTGGACGATGCGGTCGACGGCCGGCGGGATGGCGCGCTCGCCGGCCGGCAGGGCGGCCGGCTCGGCGTGCAGGATCGCGGCCATGGTCTCGATCGCGCTCGGCCCGGGGAACGCCCGCCGTCCCGCGAGCATCTCGTAGAGGATGCAGCCGAGCGAGAAGATGTCCGCGCGGTGATCGACCGGCTTGCCGCGCACCTGCTCGGGCGCCATGTAGCCGGCCGTGCCGACCACCATCCCGGGGGTGGAGACGCCGGCCGCACTCGTCAGCGTTGCTCCCGTCGAGTCCAGGGCGGGAACGACCCTGGCGAGGCCGAAGTCGAGGATCTTGATCTGGCCGTCGCGCGTGATGACGATGTTCTCGGGCTTGAGGTCGCGGTGGACGATGCCGCGCTCGTGAGCGGCCGCAGCCCCCTCGGCGATCTTGATGGCCCAGGCGATCGCCCGTGCCGTGCCGAGCACCCCGCGCGCGAGGCGCTCGCGCAACGTATCCCCGTCGAGCAGCTCCATGACCGCGAACGGGGTCGCGCTGATACAGCCGAGATCGTAGATGGCAAGGATATTGGGGTGCGAGAGGGAGGCCACCGCCTTGGCCTCCCGCTCGAATCGCTCGAGCGCTACCCGGTCGTCCGCGAGGGACGCCGGGAGCACCTTGAGCGCCACGTCGCGGTCGAGCTTGTGGTCGCGGGCGCGGTACACCTCACCCATGCCTCCCGCGCCGAGAGAGGCAAGGATCTCGTAGGGTCCGAGCCGCACCCCGACGCCGACCGAGCTCGCCATGACCGCGACAACAGCGGCGGCGACGATGCTGATTCCAGGACGTCGCCGAGACGCCGCGGGAGTTGACATTCAGCAAATTAGATCTATTCTCAAATAGAACACGATCCCAAAGGGGGGAACATGCGATCGAAGATCCTCGTTGCGCTGTTGCTGTCTGCAATCGCCGCCACCGTCCAGGCCGCCACCTTGCGCGTGGTCGGCGTCAAGACCACGGACGTCGCCGCCTACGTCAAGGCGATCGAGAACGGCCAGACGCTCTTGAGGAGCAAGGGGAGCCCCGCGGTGCTCCGCGTCTGGCGAGCGAAGTACGCGGGAGACAAGGCGGGCTCGATCGTGGTCTCCGTCGAGTACCCGGACCTCGGAGCGCTGGCCAAGGACAACGTCCTCATGGCGACCGATCCCGAGGTCAAGAGCTGGCTGCAGAGCCTCGACAAGCTGCGCACGGTCGACTCCGACAGCATCTACGAGGAGCTGAAGCCGTAACACAGCGGAGGCCGAGCGGCGGCGGTCGTCGCTCAGCCGGTCCGGTTCCGCCCCTGTAGCGGCGCTCTGCTCGTGGCCGGCGACAGAAGCCGTGGCCCCGATCGCGAGCCTCATCGCCGCCGCCGAGCGCTCGGCGCGCCGCGCACGACCGCGCTCCGCACGTCGGCGCGAAGCGGGGCGGTGATCGCCAGGTCCGGCACCCCGGGGATGCCGGGGGTGCCCGGCTACTTCTTGGTCTGGGTGCCGGCCATCACCGTCTGCCAGGCGCCGTCGGCGCCCTGCATCTCCCACTTGAAGGTGTAGGAGGTCGGCGACACCTCGTTGATGACGTAGCGGGACGAGACCATCTTGCCGCCCATCATCGACGAGTCGTTGTACACCCACTCACCGCCCTTGACAGTGCCGTGCGGCACGGTGGTCATCGCCATCGGGCCGTTGTCGACGCCGGCGTAGGTGTACACCTTCTCCTCGCTGCTGTAGCCCATGATGCCGAGCGACTTGGTCGGTCCCCACGGGCTCATGCCGGTGGAGTTGCAGACCACCGCGAAGCCGCCCTCGAACCAGGCGCAAACGTCGTCGCTCGACATCTTGCCCGCGGGCATGAAGGGGTTCGCCTTGACCTCCCCCTCGCCGTGCCAGGTGCCGACGAAGTAGCCGAGGCGCTTCTGCTCCGGGCTCGGCGTGGGCGGCCCCGCAGGCGCTTGCGCGAATGCGAGAGCAGGCGACACACAGAGAAGGACGACTGCCAGGTGCTTGACCTTGATCATGACCCACCTCCAGATTGCGACGCAGTCTAGCACAGATCGCCTCACCCGCGGGCGCCGAGCACCACGATCGTAGCGACCGCGGCCGCCCGGGTGCAGGCAGCGCGCTAGAATCGCCGGCCATGGACACCCCGCCCGAGGCCGCAAAGATTCCGGGTTTGCCCGACAACGCGTACCGACCGCTCGCCGCCGGCGAGACGTACGAGCCGATCGTCCCGGCGACCGCGGCGCCGCCCGAGCTCAGCGGCCGCGCCATCGCGCTCGGCCTGTTCATGACGGTGGTGTTCTCGGCTGCGGCGGCGTACATCGCGCTCAAGCTCGGTCAGGGCGTGGAGACGGCGATCCCGATCGCCATCCTCGCCGTCGGGATGTCGGCGCTGCTCGGCGCGGCCGGCCGGCGCGCCTCGACGATCCTCGAGAACCTCCAGATAGCGACGCTCGGCGCCACCGCCGGGATCGTCGTCGGCGGGTCGGTGTTCGTGATGCCGGCGATCTTCGTGCTCGGCCTCGAGGGCAGGTCCGGGTTCGGCCAGATCTTCCTGGTGCCGTTCCTCGGCGCGGTGCTCGGGGTGATGTTCCTGATCCCGTTCCGCCGCTACTTCGTGGCCGAAATGCACGGCAAGCTGCCGTTCCCCGAGGCTACCGCGACCACCGAGATCCTGGTCACCGGCGAGAAGGGCGGGTCGTCCGCCGGGGTGCTGCTCGGCTCGATGGGGCTGGGGTTCCTGCTCGACATCCTCGCGGTCGGCGTCGAGGCGTGGCGCGACACGTTCACGACCACGTTGGTGCCGGCGCTCGACCCGCTGACCAACCGGCTCAAGGCGATCTTCACGCTGAACACCTCGGCGGCGGTGATGGGGCTCGGCTACATCATCGGCGTGCGCTACGCGGCGATCATCTGCGCCGGCTCGGCGCTGTCGTACTGGGTGCTCGTCCCGCTGGTCGCCCGCATCGGTGCGCAGGCGCCGGGCGGGCTGTTCCCCGGGCTGCCGCCGGTCGCGGGGCTCGGCGCCGAGGACGTGTTCTTCAACTACGTGCGGACGATCGGCATCGGCGGCATCTTCGCCGCCGGCCTGATCTCCATCCTCAAGATGTCGCCGGTGATCGTGCAGGCGCTGCGCACGGTGCTCGGCGAGCTGACCCGCCTGGGCAAGGGCACGGTGGGCGCGGCGCTGCCGCGCACCGAGCGCGACATCCCGATGGGGACGGTGGCGCTGATGACCGTGGCGCTGGCGATCGCCATCGGCGCCTATTTCCGCTTCGTGGTGCTCGCCGGCGTCGCGGGCGCCACCTCGAAGGCGCTGATCGCGCTCGTCCTGACGCTGCTGATCTCGTTCCTGTTCGCGGCGGTCTCGGCATGGGCGGTGGCGATGATCTCGATCACCCCGGTGTCGGGGATGACGCTGACCACGCTGATCATCTCGGCGGTGGTGCTGGCGCGGCTGGGCATGAAGGGCGGCGAGGGGATGCTCGCCACGCTGCTGATCGGCGGCGTCGTGTGCACGGCGCTTTCGATGACCGGCTCGATGGTCACCCTGATGAAGATCGGCTACTGGGTGGGCGGCACCCCGCGGCAGATCCAATGGTCGCTGATCGGCGGCGCCGCGCTCGCCTCGCTCACCGTCACCGCCGTGATGCTGCTGTTCGCGCAGACCCAGGGGTACGTCCTCTCGACGGCGCACCCGAACCCGCTGCCGGCGCCGCAGGCCAACGCGATGGCGGCGGTGGCCCGCTCGATGATGGCCTCCTCCGAGGCGCCATGGTTTCTCTACGGGCTCGGCGCGGTGATCGCCGTGGTGGTCGAGATGGTCGGCGTGTCGGGGCTCGCCTTCGCGCTCGGCATGTACCTGCCGCTCGAGCTCAACTCGCCGCTGCTGGTCGGCGCGATCGTGGCGTGGTTCGTGACCCGCTCGGGCCGCGGCGACGCGCCGCTGGCCAAGGCGCGCAACGACCGCGGCACGCTGGTCGCCTCCGGCCTGATCGCCGGCGGGGCGCTCGCCGGAGTCGCCAAGGGCGTGATCGACGCGGCCGCGGACCGCTTCCACATCTCGCTGCTGCCGCATCTCGGCAACACCGGCTGGGGCGGCAACTGGCTCGGCCTGGCGGTCTTCGTAATGCTCGGCGCCGGTGTCTTCCTCGACGCCCGCCGCGCCCGGCCTGCGGCCTAGCGCCGCTGCTGCCGTAACCTCGCTATCCTGAGCGGCGCGCGACGGCGCGGGGAGGGGAACGATGGCGGGCAACGACGAATGGATCGAAGGGACGCCGGTGGCGATCACGGTGACCGACGCCGATGGGACGATCCTGGCGATGAACGCGCGCTCGCGGGAGACGTTCGCGGCGGACGGCGGCGGGGCGCTCATCGGCACCAGCGTGTTCGCCTGCCACCCGGAGCCGGCACTGACCAAGACGCGCGAGCTTTACGCGTCGCGGGCGCCGAACCACTACACGATCCGCAAGCACGGGCAGCGCAAGATCATCCACCAGATCCCGTGGGAGAAGAACGGCGTCTTCGCCGGCTTCGTCGAGATCTCGATCCCGATTCCCGACGAGTTGCCACACTTCGACCGCGACTGAAGACGCTCAGTTCCCGCACGGCGCGACGTTGCGCCAGTTCTGCACGGTGTCGTTGACGGTCTGCGTACCGCTGCCGCCGTAGCTCAGCGTCAGCGAGCGGTTGGCGATCTCCCCGCAGGCGTTGTCCTTCTCGATGTAGTCCCACGAGCCGAGGGTGTACTTGTACTCGATCTGCGTCAGCTCGTCGCCGGTGAGGGTGATGGTCCAGTGGGTGGCGTCGACCCTGGTGAGCACGACGCCGGCGGGATTCCACGCCGGCAGGCCCCCGTCCAGCCGGTCGAGCGTCCCGGCGATGTAGGCCGATCGGCCGGTCGCGTCGGTGCTCGCCGGCACGGTGACGTTGAAGGTCACCGTGACCGTGCGCGCCGCGGCCGTGGCGTTCGCCTCGTTGGAGAAGCCCGAGCGGTTGAACGACAGGTCCACGGAGCGCACGACGTAGAAGTAGGTGGCGTCCTGCACGACGGGGGCGTCGCTGTAGGTCGTGCCGGTAAGGCGGGCGAGCTGCGTGTACGGGCCGCCGGTCGACGCGCCGCGCAGCACCTCGTAGCCGTACAGCGTGGCGTCGCCGAGCACGGCGTTCCACGCGAGGTCGATCGCGATGGGCGAGGCGGAGGTCACGTTCAGGCCAGTCGGTGCGAACGGGCTCGTCGTGTCCGAGCTCGCGGATACCGTCATCTTCCCCGGGTTCGGCGGCGTCGACCCGGCGGTCACGGGCCCGTTGAGGTCCGCGTAGAGCCACGCCAGCCCGCCCGCCGTGCTGTAGCGGTAGACGTAGTCGAACGTGCCGGTCGCCTCGGGGAGGAAGCTCCCGACGAACTCGTCGTTGTTGCCGGCATCGGTGTTGAACGTGGCGTCGACCCAAGTCCACGCCGCGTTGCCTGCCGGGTCGGACCCGGGTGGTCCGAAGCCGACCTGAGCGCTCAGCCCGGGCGTTGCGCCGGGGCTGCTGGTGACGCTGCCGATCCACACCTGGCCGTAGACGTTGTCGGTCCGGGTGATCACGCTGATCGTGTGTGCGAGAGTGGGCGGCCACTGCAGGTTGGCCCAGCCGATGACATCGCTGCAGAGATTAGGCACGCCGCCGCCGCCGCAGACCTTCGGCGCCGTGCAGTCCGTGTCGACGAAGCAGCAGCCCGGGACGGGCGAGCCGTCGGACTTGCTGGCGCAGACGTTGACGTCCACGACGTCGAAGCGCACGTACAGGTTGAACCCGTCGGCGGTGAGGAACCCAGCCACGAGGTCCTCGGCGGCGTCCTGCAGGCTGCTGTCGCCCTCCGGGTCGGTCGCCACCGGAGTGAGGGACTGCCAGTCCTGCACCTCCCCGTCGAGCTGGATCGTCAGCGCCAGCGCCACGGAGGCCACGCCGGTTCCGGCGAGCAGCACGAGCACCCACGCGGCGCGCCGGTCCACCCGCCGGCGCAACGCCGCAAACGCGGCCGCCCCGAGGAGCGCGGCGCAGGCGGCCGTGCCGGCGGCGGTCAGCAACGGAACCGGCGCGGAGGGAAGCTGGAAGAGGATCGGTCCGCCGTTCGTGCCGTTCACGCTCACCATGACGTCGCTGCCTGCGGCCCGCGGCGATGCGGTGAACGCGACCCTCACGAGGTTGCCGTTGCCGACCTCGGCGAACGGGACCGACGTTTCGACGACGTCGGCGCCGCCGACCCCGGTGCCTCGGCCGACGGGCCAGCCGCCGGAGGAGATTACCCGGGCCGGACCGAAGACACCCGCGGCGCACTGGGCAAGCGTGACTCCGGTGACCGTCCCGCCGGTCGCGGTGCGGTCCACCGTGACCTCCAGAACCTGCTCGACGCCGGGAAACGTGGCTGAAATGCCGGCGTCATGGATCGGAACGCCGCACCCGGTGGCCGGGTTGTTGTCGGTGTCGACGAGGAGCTGGTAGACGTAGGTGTCGGCGTGCGCGACGCCGGCCGCCAGGAGCGCAAGGACGATGAGGATACACAGTGCCCGCACGTTCTTCGGCTTCATGGATCCTCCCCGGTCAACGCAGGAACACACAGCACGACAGTGGTGCACGCCGAGTCTCGGCACCACGAGAGCAAGTCGCTGAAGCAAGCCTGAATCGAGTCTAGATCCATCACGACCCGTGTCAAGCGACCGCCGCACCCGGACCGGTGGCCGGCGGGAGCGCGCCGGCTTGACGGGCGCACCGTATCCCACGAATATGGCCCAGTGGCATCGGGCACCGGAGGTCCGCCATGCGTCGAAGCCGCCGCTCGCTCGTCCTCACCATCGTCCTCGTGCTCCTCGCCGCCGTCGCGCAGCCGGCGCTGCTGGACGCCGCCGGAGAGCAGCGCGTCGAGGCGCTGCTGCAACGGATGACGGTGCAGGAGAAGGCCGGGCAGCTCGCCCAGTACCCCGACGACACCAGCGGCCTCGAGGGGATGGTGCGGCGCGGCGAGGTCGGGGCCGTCCTCAACGTCGTCGGCGTGAAGGACGTCAACGCGCTCCAGCGCGTCGCGGTCGAAGAATCTCGGTTGCACATCCCGCTGCTGTTCGGCAGCGACGTCATCCACGGCTACCGCACGATCTTTCCCGTGCCGCTGGCGAGCGCGGCGAGCTTCGACCTCGAGCTGATCGAGCGTGCCGAGCGGGTGGCCGCCCGCGAGGCGAGCGCCGCCGGCGTGCGCTGGACGTTCGCCCCGATGGTCGACATCGCCCGTGACCCGCGCTGGGGCCGGATCGTCGAGGGCGCCGGCGAGGACCCCTTCCTCGGGGCGGCGATCGCCGCGGCGCGGGTTCGCGGGTTCCAGGGTCGCAGCCTGGCCGCTCCCGACAGCGTGGTGGCCTGCCCCAAACACTACGTCGCCTACGGCGCCGCGCAGGGCGGCCGCGACTACGACGCGGCTGACGTCTCGGAGCAGACGCTGCGCGAGGTGTACCTGCCGCCGTTCGCTGCGGCGGTGCAAGCCGGCGCCGGCACTCTGATGGCCGCGTTCAACGACCTCGGCGGCGTGCCCGCCTCCGCCAACCGGCACACGCTCACCGAGATCCTGCGCGGCGAGTGGCGCTTTGCCGGTTTCGTGGTGAGCGACTGGGGCTCGGTCCACGAGCTGGTCGCCCACGGGGTCGCCGGCGACGACGCCGGGGCGGCACGCACGGCGATCACCGCCGGTGTGGACATGGACATGGCCGCCGGCGCCTACGCGATGTCGCTCCCCGGTTTGGTGGAGTCAGGAGCGCTGGCGATCGCGGTCGTCGACGAGGCGGTGCGGCGGGTGCTGCGCGTCAAGGTGGCGGCAGGCCTCTTCGACGCGCCGTTCGCCGACCCGACCCGGGAGCGCACCGAGCTGCTCACGCCTGCGCATCTCGCTGTCGCACGCGAGCTCGCGCACGAGTCGATCGTGCTGCTGAAGAACGACGGCGGCGTCCTGCCACTCGCCGCGACGGCGAAGCGTATCGCCGTGATCGGGCCGCTTGCCGACGCCGCGGGCGAGCAGCTCGGCGTCTGGGCGGGCGAGGGGCGGGCGAGCGATGCCATCACCCCGCTGGCGGCGATCCGCGCCCGTGCCGCGGGCGCCGGCGTGCTCTTCTCGCGCGGCCTCACGCTCGACTCGCTCACCCCGGCGAGCGCGGCCGGCACCGGCGAGGAGGCTCCGGCGCCGAACAGCGCGGTCGGGGTCGCTGGCGCCGCCGTCGAGTCCGGGCTGGTGAGCATCGCCCACGCCGTGCGGACGGCGAAGCGGGCCGACGTCGTGCTGCTCTTCCTCGGTGAGCCGGCGCATTTCAGCGGCGAGGGCAGCTCACGGGCGACGCTCGACCTCCCGGGCCGGCAGGACGAGCTGCTGCGCGCGGTGGTCGCGACCGGCCGGCCGGTGGTGCTCGTGCTCGAGAGTGGACGCCCGCTCGACATCCGCTGGGCGAGCGAGCACGTCGGCGCGATCGTGCAGGCGTGGTACCTCGGAACCCAGGCGGGTGCCGCGATCGCCGACGTGCTGTTCGGCGACGCGGCGCCGAGCGGCCGCCTGCCGGTGAGCTGGCCGCAGTCGATCGGGCAGCTTCCAGTGTTCTACGGCCACAAGAGCACGGGCCGGCCGGCCTCGGACGACCGCTGGCATACCGGCTACCAGTACGAGAGCAAGGCGCCGCTCTACCCGTTCGGCCACGGCCTCTCGTACACCACGTTCTCGTACGCGAACCTACGCATCGAACCGACGGCGATCGACACATCGGGGCGCGTGCGCGTGACCGTCGACGTGCACAACGACGGCGGGCGCGCCGGCACCGAGGTGGTGCAGCTCTACGTCCACGACCGGGTGGCGCCGTGCACGCGGCCGGTGCGCGAGCTCAAGGGGTTCGCTCGCGTCGCCCTGGGGTCGGGGGAGCGGCGAACGGTCGAGCTGCCGCTGGCCGCGAGCGACCTTGCGTACTACGACCCGGCGCGCGGCTGGACGGCGCCCGAGGGGACCTTCGACGTCTGGGTCGGGCACGACTCCGACGCGACTCTCCACTCCACTCTCGATGTGGTGAGGTAAGGCGACGGGCCGAGCCCCGCACCTCGAATCCCGACCCCCATCGCCTCCCTCATGGCGTCGCGCCGTCAGCGAGCCGGGGTGGGCACCGGCACGGTGTCCAGGGGGACCAGCCGCCAGCCGTCCAGGGAGTTGTGGAAGCTGCGCGAGGTGAAGCACCAGACCACGACCTTCTTGCCCTCGAGATAGCCGGGCTCGGCGAGCGCGGTGCGGACGAAGTTGAGACGGGTGTTGGTGGCGCCGCCGCCGGTGGTGGCCAGCTCGTCGACGGGGAAGCCCAGGTCGGCGGACAGTTGTTGGAACAGCGCGCCCCCCTGGTCTTTCCAGCAGATGGTGTTGGAGTCGCCGATGACGACCACCGGGCTCTCCGGGTTGCGCATCTCGACACGCTGGTCACCATCCGGCGTCTTGAGCGCGACCGTGCGCAGCCACATGTGATCCCCGGGCCTCTCGGGGAGCCCGGCCTTCTCGTGGAGAGCGCCGTAGATGTGGCCGACGTGGATCCGTTCCTGCCACGTGGCGACGAGCTCCCGTTTAAGTGCCCTCGGGTAGAACGGCATCGCCCTGATGAACCTGGCGAGCTCGGCGCTCGCGAGGGCGATGGCCGCGCCGGTCCAGTGGGAGTCGGAGGGAACAAACAGGGGCGCATGCGGATCGCCGCGGTTGGCCAGCAGGAGCGGCGTCAGCGCCACGACCCTCACGCCCCGTGAGCGCAGGAGCGCGAGGAACTCCCGCTCGGGTGAGTGCAGGTCCGGGGTCGCCTGGGAGGAAGCGAGCCGCTCCGCGCCGAGGATCGCCTCCGGGTAGACGACGACGCGTGTCGGCACCGGCATGAAGATCAGGGTGATGCCGCGGGCGGCAAGCCGAGCGTTGAAGTCGAGCACCGCCGGCAGCGGGTCTACGGCATCCGCTGGGGCTCCGGGGTTGGCGTCGCGTGCCGCCTCCCCCCAGAACGCTCCGCCACCGGCGTACCACAGCTCGGTGGTGAGCACGACCCAGCCTTCGTGGCCGAGGACGAGCTCGCTGGTGCCCTTGAGCTTCTCGCCAGTCATCCGCCGACAGCCGGCCTTGAACTCGGCCTCCAGGGCCGTCGGAGCCTCGCCGCACCACGCGGCGGTCGCCGCCGCCAGCGTGACCGCGGCCACGACCGTGCACCTCCGGGGGCCGGGACCTCCGCTCGTCCGGGGGCTGGGAAAGGAGCGACCGGTCAGCATGCCGTTCAGTATCTCCCAGGGTGTCGCCGGCGGGAAGGCGAACAGCCGCCCGCGCCGCGCCGGCGGTGCGCCCGACTCGCGCTGTCGGAGGTCGGCGCCGGCGTATCATGCGGTCGCGGTCGGCGCCCGGGAGGAGGAGAACAACGTGAAGCTGCACGGGATACCGTTCGAGGCGACGGACTGGGCGGCGGTTGCCGCGACCGAGCACCGGGGCGAGGCTGGCGTCGCCTTGTGGCGCACGCGGCAGCTCGGCGACATCCGGGTGCGCATCGTCGAGTACTCTCCCGGATACGTCGCCGACCACTGGTGCGAGAAGGGGCATGTGCTGCTCTGCCTCGACGGGGAGCTCCGCACCGAGCTGAAGGACGGACGGTCGTTCGTCCTGACGCCGGGGATGAGCTATCAGGTCGCGGACAACGAAGCGCCGCACCGCTCGTCCACGGCCACCGGCGCGCGGCTGTTCATCGTCGACTAGGCCGCATCGCCAACCTCGGTGCCAGGCCCAACGATCTTGTCATTCTTCCCGGCCGGCCAGGCGGACTGCCGGCGCACGCGCCGGCGCCGGGCCGCGGCGACTCGAGCAGGTAGCGCCGCGAGGCTGCGCGAGGCGACTCCCAGGGGCCGCTCCTCGAGCCCGCACAATCGGAGAAACGACCCGGGCTTGTTGGTTTTCCCCAGGTCCATGGCCGTGCAGAACGGCCGCTCGTAGCTGAACGAGACGATCGTCCTGTGAAGCGTGCTGGTGAACCCCGCGCCGGGCTCCTGAACGAGGCCAGCCACGCGAACGGGTGGATGGCGAAGAGATTCACGTCCGCGAAGCCGTGGTGGCACCCGATCGAGACGATCGCCCTTCCCTCGCGCGCGGCCGCCGCGGTGATCTCCCGGATGCGGCCGTCCGGACCGAGCACGTCGACGGATACGAGGCGGTCGCTGATCGCGTAGCCGACCGCGGGGGCGCGCGTGCGGATCGCGCCGCACACGATCGCTGGGATGCCTCCAGCCTTCGAAGAAGTAGAATCGCCGCGAGCCCGGCGCGGGCCTTGGGACTTGCCGCGACCGCGCCGGCGAGCACGGCCAATGCCTGGGAGGCACCTGCCATGTTCCCTGTCGAAACGTTCATCGAACGCCGCGCGCGGCTGCAATCGCAGCTTTCCACCGGTGTGCTGCTCTTCCTGGGTAACGACGAGAGCCCGATGAACTATGCGGCGAACACGTTCCACTTCCGCCAGGACAGCACGTTCCTGTACTACTTCGCCATCGACCAACCGGGGTGGGCGGCGGTGATCGACCTCGACGAAGGGCGGACGATTGCCTTTGCCGACGACTTGACGATCGACGACATCGTGTGGACCGGCGCCGTGCCGACGGTGGCAGCGCTGGCGGCGCGCGGTGGCGTCGCCGAGACGCGCCCCGCCGCGGCGCTGGTCGAGGTCGTCGGCGCGGCGGTCGCGAAGGGGCGGGCCGTGCGCTTCCTGCCGCCGTACCGGCCCGAGAACCAGCTCAAGCTGTTTCGCCTGCTCGGCGTCCACCCCGACGAGCAGCAGCGGCGCGCCTCGATCGAGCTCGTCCGCGCCATCGTCGAGATGCGCGTCGTCAAGAGCGCCGAAGAGATCGCCGAGATCGCAACGGCAGTGAGCGCGTCGGTGGACATGCACCTGGCGGCGATGCGCATGGTGCGCCCGGGGATGAGCGAAGCGGCGGTGGCGGCGCGCGTCACCGAGATCGCCCTGGCGGCCGGCGGGCAGTTGGCGTTCCCGGTCATTGCCACGATCCACGGCGAGACGCTGCACAATCACGGCCACGGCCACACGCTCGCGTCTGGCAACCTGTTCCTGCTCGACGCCGGCGCCGAGACCGGGCTGCACTACGCCGGCGACCTCACGTCGACGTTCCCGGTCGACCGCACCTTCACGCCGCGCCAGCGGGACGTCTACGAGGTGGTGCTGACCGCACATCTGGCGGCGGTCGCGGCGTGCCGGCCCGGCGTGCGCTTCCGCGACGTCCACCGCGTGTCGTGCCGCACGCTCGCCGAAGGGCTCAAGGGACTCGGCCTGATGCAGGGCGACCCCGACGAGGCGGTGGCGCAGGGCGCCCATGCGCTGTTCTTCCAGTGCGGCACCGGACACATGCTCGGCCTCGACGTGCACGACATGGAGGACCTCGGCGAGGTGTGGGTGGGCTACGAGGGCGAGCCGAAGAGCCTGCAGTTCGGCCTCAAGTCGTTGCGCCTGGCGCGCCCGCTGCAGCCGGGGTTCATCTTCACCGTCGAGCCCGGGCTGTACTTCATCCCGGAGCTGATTCGCCGCTGGCAGGCGGAGCGCAAGCTGGAGGCGTTCATCGACTACGATGCCGTCGAAAGCTACCTCGACTTCGGCGGCGTCCGTATCGAGGAGAACATCGAAGTAACGCCCGAGGGCAACCGCATCCTCGGCAAGTGGCGCCCGCGCACCATCGCCGAGGTCGAAGCGGTCCGCGCCCAGGCTTCATAGGGCGTCGCGCGTCGCTGCCCGTCGATCCACTACCATGCTCCGCATGGACAAGGGCACGCTGCGCCCGAAGGTGCGGCTGCGCCGTTTCTCGCAACTGCTGTGCACGCAGGTGGGGCGCGTCGAGCTGTGGTACGCCGGGCTGAACAAAGCGTGGCCGGTGCTCTCGACGCTCGCGCAGGCGCATCGGCGGACGCTCGGGCGAAGGACCAGGCTGGTCGCGGTGGTTGGATCGTTCGGCAAGACTACGACGACACGCTGCATCGCCGCCGCGCTCGGCGTCTCCGGGCGGCCGCCGCGCGACAACTGCCGCAGCCACCTCGCGATGACAACGTTGCGGCGCACCGGTCTCGCGCCGTGGGCCGTGCTCGAGGTGGGCATCGACCACCCCGGGCAGATGGCCGACTACGCCCGGGTGCTGCGTCCGGACGTGACCGTCGTGACGGCCATCGGCAGCGAGCACGGGCGGTCGCTCGGCCTGCTCGAGGGGACGTGGCGCGAGAAGGCGCACATGGTCAAGGCGCTGGCGACCGGTGGTCTCGCCGTGCTCAACGGCGACGACCCCAACGTCATGGCGATGCGCGCCGAGACGGCGGCGGCCGCGATCACCTTCGGCATCGGCCCGGAGTGCGACGTGCGCGCTATTGCAGTAGCGCTCGACTGGCCGCGCGGGATGAGCCTCGAGGTGGGCGCCGGCGGCGAGCAGGCGACGGTGTCGCTCCGCCTGCTCGGCGCGGCGATGGTCTACCCGGCGCTGGCGGCGATCGCCGTGGCGCGCGCGGCGGGGGTGTCGCTCGCGGTCGCGGCGGCTCGGCTCGCGGCGGTTGCGCCGACCCCGGGCCGCCTCGAGCCGGTGGCGATCTCCGGCGGCGCCACACTGCTCCGCGACGAGTTCAAGTCGACCGAGGAGACGATCCACGCCGCGCTCGACCTGCTCGAGGCGATACCGGCCCGGCGCAAGCTCGTCGTGCTGGGGGACGTCTCCGAGCCGCGCGGGAGCCAGGGTCCGATCTACCGCGCGATCGGCGCCCGCGTCGCCGCGGTCGCCGATTTCGCAGTGTTCCTCGGCCGGCGCTGCTCGAGCTACGCCGCCGGGGCGCACGGTGCTGGCCTGGCGCGCACCGCGATCCGCAAGGCAGGCCACGACGTCGCTCGCGCGACGCTCCTGGTGCGCGAAGCCCTCGGGCCCGGCGACGTGGTGCTGATCAAGGGGCGGGACAACGAGCGGTTGGACCGCGTGGCGCTGGCGCTGATGGGACGCACCGTCAGTTGCGACCGTGACCTCTGCTACTTCCTCAAGACCCGCTGCGAGCACTGCTCGCTGCTCGGCCGTCCGGACGCCGCGGCCAGCACCCGCTACGTCTTCCCGTTCCGCGAGTGAGATGCGGCGGCGGCCGGCACCGCCGGCGGCTGACACCCAACCGCACTCCACGCGAGCGATCTACGGAGCGAGCGTCCCGGCGCCCTCGGGGCCACTGGCGGTCCGCGACAAATCGTCAAGAACGTTGGGCCTGGCACCTGGACGAGCTCCCTTGCTTTCTGCGGTGATCGCCGCTCGTCGTCGGGGCGGGACCCCGGCGCCAGAGGGAAGGTGTTCCGGCTTCAGGCCGCGCGAACCGCGAGATGCGATTTGCTATGCTCGTTCCCGGTGAATCCCGACGTCGAGGATGCGATTGAGCGGCTGCAGCGCGAGGGCGTGCTGTCGCCGGAGCGCGCCCTCCCGCTGGCGCGGGCCGCGCGCGGCGAGGTGATCTCGCTGTGGGCCGAGCTGCGCGTCGCGCTGTACGCCGGCGTCACCTTGATCGCCACCGGCGCCGGCCTCCTGATCAGGCAGAACCTCGATCGGATCGGGCCGCTGGCGATCGCGATCGGCCTCGGTGTCGCGGCAGTCGCTTGCCTCGCGTGGGTCGTTGCCAGGGCGCCGCGCTTCTCGTGGGGCGAGGTGCCGTCGCCCGACCTCGCCTTCGACTACCTGCTGCTCCTGGGCGCGCTGCTTGCCGCCACCGATGTCGCCTACGTCGAGGTGAAGTTCACGCCGCTCGGGGCGAGCTGGCCGCTGCACCTGCTGCTGGTGGCCGGGTTCTATGCGCTGCTGGCGTTCCGCTTCGACTCCCGCATCCAGTGGTCCCTGGCGTTGACCACGTTTGCGGCGTGGCGGGGCGTCAGCGTGCGCTTTCTCGACCGCGAGCCGTGGGACCTCTGGGGCGACCCGGCGGTCCGCGCCAACGCCATCGCCTGCGGCGTGGCCTTCGCGGTGGTCGGGTGGCTGCTCGCGCGCCACCGGCGAAAGGCGCACTTCGAGCCGGTGGCAGTCAACCTCGGGTGGCTGCTCGTCCTCGGCGCTCTGGCCAGCGGCGCCCTGCAGGGCTCGTCGCGGCCCGGGTGGACGGCGTTCTCGCTGCTCCTCCTGGTTGTCGCGGCCGGTGTCGCGGTCGTGGCGTTCTCCGGCGGGCGGCTGGTCCTGTTCTCGATGGCCTGCATCGGCGCCTACGCGGCGGTCAGCCGCCTGGTCGTCGAGCTGCTGCGCGGCGACAAGGCCGTGTTCGCCTGGTTCAGCGTCAGCGCGATCGCCGCGGTGGTCGGCCTGGTGGCGGCGCAGCGACGGATGAGAGGGCACTCGTGAGGCCGGACGCGGCCGCCGCCGATCGCGACCACAGCGTGCGCACGGCCGCGCTGGAGTGGCCCGGGCTCGCCGCGGCGACGCTCGCCCGCATCGACGCGCTCTACCCGGACGACCGCTCGCGGTCGGGCCCGGCGTTCCGCGGGCTGCTGTTCGTGTTTGCGCTGCTCGCCGGCGGCGCCGCGACCGGGCTCGCAGCCGTCGTCTTCCAGAGCCCCTGGGTGGCGGTCGTGATGGGGGCCGTCCTGCTGGCGGCCACCGAAGCGCAGGTCGGCGCCTGGCGTCGCGCCGACGGCGGCGCCGAGGCGGCGACGGCGTTCCTCGGCGTGGCGCTACTCCCGCTCGGCGTGGCGCTCGTCCTCGAGGATGCGTTTCACCCCCGCGAGGTGGTGCTGGCGCGCGTAGCGCTTGCGCTCGCCGTCGTCGTGTGCTGCCTCGCGGCCCGCCGCTGGGGCCTGTCGTTTCTCGCTGTCATGGGCGCTGCAGCGCTGCTCGCGCTGCTCGCCAGCCTGCCCCGCGGCCGGCTGCTGTGGCTGGCCATCGCGTCGTTCGGCACCGTGCCGCTGCTGCGGGCGACGACCGCGCGACGCTTCCCGCCGTCGCACCGCCTGGCGTTCGCCGGCGCGCTGGTGGTGCTGCTCGGCGCCGGCTATCTCGCCGTCAACGTGTGGTCGCTCGACAGCGGCTGGATCGAGAGGATCGGCGATCAGACGGCGAACGCAAGCGCCTGGCTGCGCGCCCTGGCGGTGATCGCTACGGCGGCGCTGCCGGCGCTGACGCTGACGGCCGGCATCGTGCGGCGTCGCCGGCTGCTGCTGTGGGCCGGGGCCGCGATGGCGGTGGCGTCCGCGGTCACGCTGCGGCACTACGTCCACATCGGTCCGCTGTGGCTTCTCCTGACCGCGGCCGGGACGATCCTGGTCGCCGTCGCGCTGGTCGTGCGCCGCGCGATCGTGTCCCGGGTTGGCAGCGAGCGCTGGGGGTTCAGCGTGGCGCCGAACGACGCCGGACAGCGGCTGGAGAATGCTGCCGCGAGCGCCGTGTCGATGGCTGTGCTGACCCCGGAGGTGCAGCCGGCAGAACCGAAGCCGGACCTGACGCCGGGCGGCGGCCAGTTCGGCGGCGGCGGCGCCTCCGACTCGTTCTGAGTCCGGCAGCCGCACTGCCGGCGGTGTCATCGCGCCGCCCTTGACCGGGGCGCTCGGCGGTTCTAAATTGGATGGAGTCTCACAACCGGTGCCACACCCGCTCGCCGGATCGGGACACACCGGAGTGGATCCGCTGTCGCTGGCCAGCCCGACGCGGGCGCCCCCCGGGCGGTGGAAAGGGTGAACGTGATCAGGCGAAATACATTGTGCGCTGTCGTGCTGCTGCCGCTGGCATTCGTGCCGAGGATCGTCCGCCACCTCGAGCAGGCGGGACGCTCGTGGCTCCAGTGGGGGCGCGACGCGCAGCACTCCGGGCGGATGCTCGTCGCCGGCCAACCGCTGGAGTCGATCCTCGACGACCTCGTCATCGACCCGAACGCCGCGGGCATCGTCCAGCAGACCGGCGATCTCCTCGCGCACTACCAGGTCCCGCTGGTGGAGGGGAACAGCGTCTACACCGAGGTCAAGAGCGGGCCCTTCACGGGGTTCAAGACCTGGGAGACGCAGGCGTGGGGGGTGGAGCGGCTCGACTGGATCAACGCTCGGCTGGCAACGACGTGGGTCTACTGGAGCGACTGGAAGCCGGTCCCGAACTTCCGCCACGGCGCCAACCCCTACGGGGTCGGGCCGGGATGGGAGCCGGTGTTCCACGGCGCCATCGCCGGGAGCTGGATCTTCGCGCCGGGGGCGGGCGGTACTGTGCTCAAGCTGCGGAAGGAGGACGGGTCGGTCGTGGAGCGGATCAACCCCTTCGGGCCGGCGATCGACCCCGGTACGTTCACCGTCGGACCGGTCACCGTCGCCGGCGGCGCCGTCTACTTCAACGTGCTCCAGCTCGACCCGAGCCAGCCGTGGAGCCTCGACGTCGTCGATTCCTGGCTGGTGCGGGTCGCACCGGGCGGTCAGGTGTCCAAGGTCTCGTACCGGTCGCTGATCCCCGGAGCTCCTGCGGCGGGCGATCCTTGCGAGTCCGCGTTCAACGTGCCCCCGCCGTGGCCGCCTTCGCCGGACGCCGTCCCGCCGACGCTGCCGTGCGGCTCGCAGCGGGCGGCGCTGAACCTGGCGCCCGCCGTGGGCCCTGACGGGGCGATCTACACGGTGAGCCGAGCCCATTTCAACGGCCGCTTCGGCTACCTGATCGCCCTGAACGACAACCTGACCCTCCGCTGGGCGGCGACGCTGAGAGGCCGCCTGAACGACGGGTGCAACGTCTCGCTCCCGCCCGACGGCACGCCGGGCGGCTGCCGCGTCGGCGCCGTGACCGGCGTCGACCCGGCGACCAACTCGCTGCCGGCCGGGATCGTCTTCGACGACTCCACCTCGTCGCCGACCGTGGCGCCGGACGGGTCGGTGCTCTACGGCGCGTTCAGCCGCTACAACTTCGACCAGGGGCACCTGATGCGCTTCAGCGGCGGCGGGGATTTCCTCGGTGCCTACCCGTTCGGTTGGGACACCACCGCGGCGATCTACCCGCACGACGGGACCTTCTCGATCCTCTTCAAGGAGAATCACTACGACGTCGGCTCGTACTGCAACACCCCGGATGCCTGTCCGTTCGGTCGTACCGCGATCTATCCGAGCGACCCCGAGGCTTACTTCATCACGCAGCTCGACCCCTCGCTGGCCACCGAGTGGAGATTCCAAGGGACGAACACGGAGAGCTGCGAGCGCAACGGAGACGGGTCGCTGACCTGCGTCGACGACCACCCGAACGGGTTCGAGTTCTGCGTCAACCACATCGCAGTCGACCGCGACGGGGTCGTCTACGCCAACAGCGAGGACGGTTTCCTGTATGCCATCTCGCAGGGCGGCGGGCTCAAGCAGAGCCTGTTCCTCGACTCGGCGCTCGGGGCGGCGTACACGCCGCTGTCGCTCGGCCCCGACGGCAAGATCTACACACAGAACTTCGGCCACCTCATCGTCGTCGGGAGGCACCCGTAGGGGTGGGGCCAGCGGCGCCGGCCGGGCCGAGTCCGGGGAAACGGCGTCGTTGCCGGTGGACAGGTCGCACACTCGAGATCTCGCGGCCCGGGGGTTGTAGGATAGAAGAGGACCGCAGGGAGGTGAACATGGCTTGGTGCCCGCAGTGTGGGACCGAGTATCGCGAGGGGTTCGACCGCTGTTCCGACTGCGGTACGGCGCTCGTGGCCACACCGCCGCCGGAGGAGGAGGTCGTGCAGCCGGGGCCCGAGTGGGTCGCGGTGGGTGGCTACACGAGCAGCGACGAGGCCTGGATGGCGCGAGGCCTGCTCGCCGAGAAGGGGATCCGCGCGGCGGTCGTCGACCGCCAGGTCGTGCTGTACCCGTTCCCGCAGGCCGACACCGCGGAGGTCCTGCTCCTGGTCGCGCCTGAGGACGCGGAGGCGGCCGACCGGGAGCTCGAGCGGGCCGAGGCAGGCGACGACCAGGCCACCGATGAGGACCTCGCCGCCGCCAGTGAGCCGTCCCAGCCGACCTGAGTTCTCGACCCCACGGTGCCAGGCCCAACGATCCTGTCATTGTTTCCTCGCGGAGAATCGGTAAGATCGTTGGGCCTGGCACCGTGGGTACCGTGTTGCGCTGCTCACTTGCGTCCTTGATCCGTAACGCCGCGCTTGACCGGCCCGCCGGCCGGGGTATCATCGGACATAGCGAGAACGACGCAGCCAGACGGTGCGCCAACCCCCCGCTCGCGAAGGAGGACTCGTGAAGGCCGCTCGTTTCACGGTGGTTCTGGCGACGGTAGTGATGGCGACCGGAGCGGCAGCGCTGGCCGCAGACAAGGCGGCAACGACCGTGCCGCGCCCGGGACCCGAGATGGTCAAGCTCCGTGTGTTCGAGGGCAGATGGAGCTGCTCCGGCGAGATCAACGCCACCCCGTTCGGCCCGGCGCACAAGACTGTAACCAGGGTCGTGATGCGCCGCGATCTCGGCGGCTTCTGGCTGACCGGCCGGGTGACGGAGGCAAAGACCGCCGCCAGCCCGACCCCACTCGATGGCACCTTTCACCAGTCGTGGGATCCCGCCGGGAAGCAGTACCTGATGCTCTGGTTCGACAACACCGGCGGCTGGGCGAAGGAGACGTCGCCGGGCTGGTCAGGCGACACGATAGTGTGGGCCGGTGAAGGCTGGAGCGCCGGCCAGAAGGCGGGCATGCGCGACAGCTTTACGCTCGTCGGCCCCACCGAGCTGACGCACGCGATGGAGTACAACGTCGACGGAAAATGGGCGCCGCTCGGCCGTGAGACGTGTCGCCTCGACGAGGCGAAACCGGCGCCGAAGGCAAGGACCAGGTAGAGAAGCCCCGGCCGGGCCTCGGCCGCGTTATCATCGGTGCAGTCGTTCACGATAGTAGTCGACCCGCGCCCAGATACAGGAGGCCCGACGATGAAAGGCTCGATCCGCCTCATCTCGCTTTCTCTGGCGCTGCTCCTCGCCGCGGGCCGACAGGCCGCCGCGCAGGGCGCCGTGAGCCGCACGGACGTCGAAGTGACCCACCGGCTGGCGTTCATCGAGAGCGCACTCGACGCCGGACGCCCGGCCGCCAACCTGTGGTGGTACGGCTGGATGGCCGGCTACGGCGCCGCCACCATCGGCCAGCTCGCCATCTACTCCTCGACCGACAACGAGAAGGAAAAGCAGGACATGCTCGTCGGCGCCGTCACCACGGCGTTCGGGGCGGCCGGGCAGGTGGCCTTCCCCCTGGAAGCCGGGCGCTTGTCGGCGCGCCTGAAACAGCTTCCCGAAACGACGTCGGAGATGCGGCTCGCCAAGCTCGCGGCAGCCGAGGAGTTCCTCCGCACCAGCGCTGCACAGGAGCGGCTCGGGCGGTCGTGGCAGCCGCACGTGCTCGCCGCCGCCGTCAACCTGGGCGCGGGCCTGGTCATCTGGCGTCACTACGACAGGCCGGCCCGCGACGGCCTCATCACCTTCGCGATCGGCCAGCTCGTCTCGGAGGTACAGATCTTCACGCAGCCGATGCGCGCGGCCCACGACCTCCGCGAGTACGAGAGCCGCACCGACTTCCAGCGCACGAGCGCCCTCCGGCCCGAGCGCACCTGGTACGTGAGCGCGATCCCGGGCGGCATCCTCGTCGGCTGCACGTTCTGAGGCGGCGGTTGGCGCGCGCGGCCTCGCCAGTCGCGCTCTTGCTAGGATGGGATCGTCATGAGCCAATTCCGCCGCCGGGCGCTTCCGGTCGTCGCCGGTATCGCGGCGCTCTTCCTCGGCTGTACGACGTCGCCGCCGTCCCGGCCCACGCCGGTCGCCGGTCTGCCAGCGTCCCCGGCCGAGCGGCAAAGGGCGCTCCCCGACCAGCTCCGAGCGGCGCAGGTGACGTCGCGGCGCGGGATGGTGGTCACCGGCTGCGCGGCCGCGTCGTGGGCCGGGACGACGGTGCTCGAGGCAGGCGGCAACGCGATCGACGCCGCGGTGGCCGTGGCGTTCGCCCTCGGGGTGGCGGAGCCCGGCTCCTCCGGAATCGGCGGCCAGACGTACATTCTCGTCCGCATGAGCGACGGCCGCACCGCGGCGATCGACGGCTCCGTGCACGCGCCGTTGCAGACGGCGCGTGAGGAGTTGGCGCGCCTGCGCGAGGCGCAACTGCTGATCAGGCCGAACACGTCGTTCTGGGGCTACAAGGCGGCCGCGACGCCCGGCTCGCTGGCGGCGCTCGACCTGGCGCTGCGCAGCTATGGCACGAAGAGCCTCGCCGACGTCATCGCGCCGTCGATCGCGATCGCCGAGCTCGGCTCGCCGTGGACCGCGGCGCAGCACGCATTCCTCGTCAACTACACCACGAAGCTGATGGCGTCTCCCTACCTGAGCCGGCTGTTCTTCAAGGACGCGATCGAGCCGTGGGACGCCGACCACGTCTACTGCAACCCCGATCTCGCCTGTTTCCTGCGCCGTCTGGCGGCAGTCGGAGTCGACGACTTCTACCACGGCGCGATCGCCGCGGAGATCGCCGCAGACATGGCTGCGCACGCAGGCTGGATCGGGCGGGCCGACTTGGCGCGGATGGACGCGACCGTCAAGGCGCCGCTGCGCGGCCGCTACCGCGGCCTCGAGGTGCTTTCGTTCCCGTTCCCGGGGGGCGGCGCGACGGTCGTCGAGGCGCTCGGGATCCTCGACCGGATCTCCCCGGACCGACTACGCGAAGACTCGGTCGACCGCCTGCACGTCCTCGTCGAGGCGTGCCGGCTCGCCTACGCCGACAGCTTCCCGGCTCGCCGGCCGCCGCGCCTGCCCGACGACCTTGCCGTCGACGCTGCCTGGGTCGGGAGCCGCGCGGCGCTCATCCGCATGGACCGCGCACTCAGGGCCGACGAGGTCAGCATCGGCCCGCTGTCGTCGCTCGAGGCGGGCGGCACGTCGCAGGTCTCGGTTGTCGACTCGGCGGGCAACGCCGTGGCGCTGACGCAGACGGTCGGCGCCACATTCGGCAGCGGCGTGGCGACTGACGGTTTCGGCTTCCCGTACAACAGCCTCGTCAACGGCTACGAGTTCCTCGAACCCCGGGCGTGGTCGTACCTGCAGCCGCTACAGCCACCGATGAACAGCATGGCGCCGACCATCGTCGTCAAGGACGGCTCACCGTTGCTCGTCCTCGGCAGCGCGGGCACCACCCGCATCGGACCGGCGATCGTGGGCACGATCGTCGGCGTCGTCGACCGCCGGCTCCCGTTGTGCGAGGCGATCGCCGCACCACGGGTGCTGTGGGGCGGAAACCGCTCCTCGCGGGTTTACCTCGAGATCGCCGACCAGATCACCGAGGAGCAGGCCGACGCCCTGGCGGCGCGCGGCTTCGCGATCCAGGAGCGCATCACCTTTCCGGCGACTCCGCTTGACATGACGGACTTCGGGGGAGTCAACGCGGTTCTCGTCGATCCCGCCGACGGCATGTTGGTCGGCGTCGCCGATCCGCGCCGCCAGGGCGTTGCGCGCGCGGAGAGCGAACTCCCGGACCCCGCGCCGGTGCCGGTCTTCCCTTCGTGCTGGCGGGAGCTCCTCGCAGCCGGCCGCGCACCCACCCCGCGCTGACGCCGGTAGCCCGCCTGGCGAGCGGGAAGCAACCGCCATCCGAGCGCGTTAGCTGGGGCAACGCCTGGACATTCGGTCAAGCGCCCGGGGGGGTGTGGCGATGGAGTCGATGGTCGGAAGGACAGTCTCGCACTACACGATCCTGCGCAAGGTTGGGTCGGGTGGCATGGGCGTCGTCTACGAGGCCGAGGACACGCGGCTCGGACGGCGGGTCGCCGTGAAGTTCCTCTCCGAGGAGATGGAGCGGGATCCATCGGTGCTCGAGCGCTTCCAGCGCGAGGCACGCGCCGCATCGGCTCGCTCAACCATCCCGGGCATCTGCACCGTGCACTCGATCGAGCAGCACGAGGGGCAGCATTTCATCGTGATGGAGCTGCTCGAGGGCAAGACGCTGGCGCAGCGGCATGGGGCGCCAGCCGTTCGACGTTCGGCGAGCTTCTCGACCTCGGCATCCAGATCGCGGACGCGCTCGAGTCGGCGCACTGCGAAGGGGATCGTCCACCGCGACCTGAAGCCCGTGAACCTGATGGTCAACTCGCGCGGTCAGGTGAAGATCCTCGACTTCGGGCTCGCGAAGATCGAGGCGGCGCGCGCGGCCGGCGATCCCGGGACAGCGCGGCCGCGCGGAGACCATGCACGACGCCGGCAATCTCACCGTGGCCGGCGACCGTGCTCGGGACCGTCTACTACATGTCGCCGGAGCAGGCGCGCGGCCAGCTGACCGATGCGCGCACCGACCTGTTCTCGCTCGGCGCGGTGCTCTACCAGATGGCGACCGGACAGCGTGCCGTTCCAGGGCGACACGCAGCCGGTGGTGTTCGAGGCGATCTTCAACCGCGACCCGCGGCCGCTGGCGGAGGCCAACCCGACGATGCCGCCGCACTCGGCCGGGTATCTCGACAAGGCGCTCGAGAAGGACCGCAACCTCCGCTACCAGACCGCCACCGACCTGAAGACCGACCTGCTCCGGCTGAAGCGGGACCTCGACTCTGGCCACCGCCGGCAGGCCGCGCTCGCCGACTCGCGCGGAGGCGCCGACGGAGCAGTCCGCGGAGAAGTCGATCGCCGTCCTGTACTTCGAGAACCTGAGCGGGGTGAAGGAGGACGAGTACTTCCGCGACGGGATCACGGAGGACATCATCACCGAGCTGTCGAAGATCAAGGGGATGAACGTCTTCTCGCGCCCGACGGTGCTCGTCTATCGCGACAAGACCGTCGACGCCATCGCAGATCGGCCAGCAGCTCGGCGCGGCCTACGTGCTGGCCGGCAGCCTGCGCCGTGCCGGCAACCGCCTGCGGATCACCACGCAGCTGGTCGACACGCACACCGACTTTCCGCTGTGGTCTGATCGCTACGACCGCGAGTTGCAGGACGTCTTCGAGGTGCAGGACGAGATCGCCCACAAGATCGCCGAGGCGCTGCGCATCACGCTCTCGCCGCAGGAAAAGGAGGCGCTCGCCGCCAAGCCGACCGACGATCTGCAGGCCTACGACCTCTACCTGCGCGGCCGCAGCTACGCGCGCCGTCTGACCCGCCAGGACCTCGAGTTCGCGCTGCAGATGTACGAGAACGCGGTGACGCAGGACCCGGGCTTCGCGCTCGCCTACGCGGCGATCGCCAACGTGTGCGCCTACTACCACGCCAACTACGCCCGCGAGCAGGTGTGGATCGACCGCGCACGCGTCGCCGCCGAGCGGGCGATGGCGCTGCAGCCCGACCTCCCCGAAGTCATGGTCGCGCAGGCGTGGATCCTCTGTGCGAAGGGCCAGTACGACGACACGGTCGCCATCGTGCGCAACGTGATCGCCCACAAGCGCGACTGCGAGGGCGCCTACTACCTGCTGCTGCGGGCGCTGTTCGCCTCGGGGAGGTA
The DNA here is from genome assembly GCA_963725705.1 of uncultured Acidobacteriota bacterium. Taxonomy (GTDB): domain Bacteria; phylum Acidobacteriota; class Thermoanaerobaculia; order Thermoanaerobaculales; family Thermoanaerobaculaceae; genus CAVRZJ01. Next base: position 85,429 of record CAVRZJ010000016.1, read on the forward strand.
CCAGGAGGTGGCGAACGTCGCCGAGGAGGCGATCGAGGCGAGTGGCACCGACTACAACGTCTACGTGCCGATCATGAACTCGCTCGGGGCGCTGGGGAAGCAGGAGGCGCTCAAGAACATCCACCAGCGAGCGGTCCAGGCCATGGAGGTGCACGTGCGGCAGGTGCCCGAGGACGCCCGCGCCCGTATCCTCCTGGCGTCCTACTACGCCACCGACGGACGCCAGGACGACGCCATGCGCGAGGCCAACCTCGCCATGCTGCTGCGGCCGAACGAGGCGACGGTGCACTACAACGCCGCCTGCACGTTCTGCACGATGAACAAGAAGGCCGAGGCGCTCGACGCCATCGCCAAGGCGTGGCGCAACGGCTTCAAGGACTCCGACTGGGCGCGCCGCGACCCCGACCTCGCGATTCTCCACGGCGACCCCGAGTTCGAGAAGCTCTACCCCGAGCAGGCCACGGGGACCTGACCCAGGAGCCCGACCCGGCGCCGCCCAGCGGTTCCAGACGGGAGACATCTCTCCGCAGGAGCCACCGGGTCGCGACGCGAGACGTCCGCTCGGCTGTCCGTTCGGTGTCGTGCCAATTTCCGGGGCCTCCCGGTGCCCGGCGCAACCGAGCTCGGCGGGTGCGCGACGCCGGGTCAGGCGCCGGCGCCCTGAGCTCGACCTCGCCTTCGATCTCGACGGGGATGCCGAACGGCCGCTCCGCCATGCCGGCGAGGCGCCGCGCCGGCGCCTTGGCTATCCTGACTCTCGATCCAGCGTCGGGTCGGAGTGTCCACTTTATCGGGTGAAGGTCCATCGCCCGTGCGGGGCTCCTCGGGATGACCGCCTGCGCGACGGTGATAGCAGGCCGCGCGGGTGCCTCAGTGGCGGACCAGCTCGACGCGGCGGTTCTGGGCGCGGCCGAGCTCGGTGGCGTTGTCGGCGACCGGCTTGCGTCTGCCCGAACCCGGCGGTGGCCAGGCGCGCGGCGGCGACGCCCTTGCCGATGAGGTAGTCGCGCACCGACTGGGCGCGCTGCTCGGAAAGCGTCTGGTTGTGCGCCGAGGTGCCGGTCGAGTCGGTGTGGCCCTCGACGGTGAGCTTCCACTCCGGCTCGGAGGCCATCACCTTGACGACCTCGTCCAGGGTCGGGAGAGACTCGCTGCGAATGTGGGCGGAGTCGGTGTCGAAGAGGATCCCGTACAGCCGCGCCCGACCCGATGCCGCGAGGTCCTTGTGCAGCTCGCCGGAGACCGAGCCAGACCAGTGCGGGCACGACCCGACGGTGCGCGCGGCGCGCGTCCCGTTCCACGTCCCGGCCGGCGGGCTCCCCTTGTCGGTGCCGTGCCACCAGTAGCCGCGGAAGCTCGTGCCGTCGGGTGCGAAGACGAACACCGCCGGGCCCGAGCTGCCGCCCTCGGTCCAGGTCAGCTTCATCACGCGCCCCTCGATCGTGCCGGCGAAGACACCTTCCTTCGACTCGTAGCAACCGGCCAGCGCGGTGCCCTGCTGGCGCAGGTGAAAGTCGCTGTAGTTGGTGTGGAAGGTGCCCGACAGGTCGCCGCACCTCGCGCGGCGGCTGCTGCGAGCCGTAGCCGCGGAACCCCATCAGCTCGCACCACTTCTCGTCGCCGTGGTTGTTGGCTAGCGTGAGCCGCACCCACGACCCCTCGACCCTGGCCAGAGCCGGGAACCGCTGGCCGTCCTGGCGGTCGACCAGGCTCGCCTTGAGCACCGACGTGAACCCCGTGTCCTTCGACGTTGCGGAGACCTCCACCGTCACGTCCTTGGCGGCGCGCCGGTCGCCGTCGATGCTCGCGGTGTCGAACTCGAACGCCGAGATCGTGGCGGGGGCGGGGAGCTCGAAGACGAAGACGTTGCCGGCGATGTGCCCGCTCTGACACGCAAATCCGCTCGAGGCGGCGTCGTCGAGCAGGTGTGCCGCGGGCCAGCCGCCGTAGCTCGGCGGCTCGGCGATCGGCATGCGCGCCCGCGCCGAGCGCGAGCACGTTGATCTCCTGGGCGGACGCGAGCGGCGCGAGGGAGGCGACAGCGACAAGGACGACGGCGAGACGATGACCTGTGCGCTTGGCCGACATGGCTCCTCCGACTTGCTTCTGCGGCCAAGGATAACAGGCCCCGTCTGGGGCGAGGTGCACTCGCCGCCGCCGGGAACACGCCGTCGCCCGGGGGCGTTTGCCAGGTCGCGGGCCAACCGCCTTTGGTTTCCCGAGGAGGCCGACATGTCGATTCGCGCCATCAAACGACTGAGCCGCTCCACTCCGACGATCGAGGGCGCCGGCGTCCACCTGCGCCGCGCCTTCGGCTTCGGCGACACCGCCGAGACCGACCCGTTCCTGCTCTTCGACGACTTCCGCAACGACCGGCCGGCGGACTACCTCGCCGGTTTCCCGTGGCACCCGCACCGCGGCATCGAGACGATCACCTACGTGCTCGCCGGCACCGTCGAGCACGGCGACAGCCTCGGCAACAAGGGCGCGCTGGGCGGCGGCGACGTGCAGTGGATGACCGCGGGCAGCGGCATCATCCACCAGGAGATGCCGAAGGGCGACGCCGCGGGGCGGATGCACGGCTTTCAGCTCTGGGCCAACCTCCCCGCGTCGCTCAAGATGACCGCGCCGCGCTACCAGGACGTCAAGGCGGGCCGACGTCCCCGAGGTCACCGACGACGACGGCACGCAAGGCGCGGATCATCTGCGGCAGCTTCTGGGGCGCCACCGGCCCGGTCGACGGGATCGCCGCCGAGCCGTCGCTACGTGGACGTCTGGGTGCCGCCGGGCAAGCGCAAGACGCTGCCGATCGAGACGACGCGGCACGCGTTCGCCTACGTGTTCGCCGGGTCGGGGAAGTTCGCCAACGCCTCCGAGCCGCGCTCCGTGCTCACCGACCGGGTCGGCGCCTGGAAGACGCCGGAGTGGGAGCAGGCCGAGGACCGCTGCCTCGTGCGTCTTCGACCGCGGCGACGAGGTGAGGGTGGAGGCCGGCGAGCAGGGAATCCGGTTCCTGCTGGTGTCGGGCAAGCCGCTGCAGGAGCCGGTCGCCTGGTACGGTCCGATCGTGATGAACACCCAGGCCGAGCTCGAGCGGGCGTTCGCCGAGCTGCACGACGGCACGTTCCTCAAGCACAAATAGCGGCGGCGACAAGCCGCCTTACCGGCCGGCGACGACCAGGGCGAGGTTCTCGCGGCGGGCCGCGATGATGCGCTCGGCTAGCGGCAGGACGAGGCGCGCGACCACCACGGCGGCGACCGCGTAGACGAGGACGAACGCCGGCGCCAGCCACGGCTTCCCGAGCACACGCAGGGCGACGAAGACCAGCGCCGCCGCCGGCGCCGCCGCCGCGGCGACCGCCAGCATGTAGAGCAGGCTGGCGAGTCCGTTGGGTTGGCCGCCGCGGCCGATGCGGGACAGATCGACCGGCTTGATGAACAGCGCCGAAAGGACCGCCGCGGCGGGAGAGGCGCCGGCGTACGCGGCGATGCCGGCCAGCCACATCGCGATCCACACCGCCGCGCTGGTCCCGCGAAACAGCACGGCCGGCGGCAGCATCGCGAGGACGAGGCCGGCGGCGACCAGGACGCCGATGGCCACGGCCTTCCCCGCGGCCAGGGTGCGCTCGCGGAGCGGCAGCAGCAGCTCGAGCACGAGCGCGCCGCCCTGGATTGCGAACTGGTTGCACGCGAGGGCGCCGATGCCGGCGACGGTACCGAAGACGCCGAAGGCGCCGAGCGCCAGCGGCCCCATCTGCAACGGCGGCCCGTTGCCGACCCGCCGCGAGAACACCGCCGCCATCATCCCGGTCATCAGTGCCGGGTAGAGCACGACCATCTTGCCGCGCACCGTGCGCAGCAGCGCGCGCAGCTCGGCGGCGGCGACGGACACCGTCGGGGACGAGGCGAACGGAAGGCGGAGACGCCGCTCGCGCACCGCCGCGACCGCGCGCCGCCCCCCTCCCTCGGGCACCGTCATCAGGCGGTTGTAGATCGGGATCGTCGTCAGGTAGAGGAGACCGGCAGCAGCGGCGAGCAGCGCCACGTCGAGTGCCACGCGGCCCCAGCGGCCCGCAGCGCCGTCGAGGATCGTTGCGGCGTAGGCCACGGGCGGGAGCGGGCGGATGAACGCCGGGATGTGATCGTCCGGCTCGGTGGACGGCGCCTCCGCGGCGGCCTTCGTTCCGCCGGCGTCGCCGCGATCCTTGCCGGGGTGGATGAAAAGCTGCGGCAGCACGCCCATCGTCGACAGCACGATGAGGAACAGCAGCGTCACCAGCTCGGCGCGGCGCCGGCCGCGCAGCAGGAGCTGGGAGGCGAGCGTCAGCAGGTTGCCGAGCAGCGCCGTGAGGGCCAGGAAGGCGGCCCCGGCGACCAGCGCCGCGAGCGCCAGTAACGGCCGCCCGGCGGCAGCGGCGCCGACCGGCAGCAGCAGAACCGCCGGGGTGAACACCAGGAACACGGGGTCGGCCATCGCCCGCACCACCTCGGCGTTGCGCAGCAGGCCGGTCGGGATCGGCAGCAGCCGGAGCATGACGCCGCGCTCCAGGCCGCCGCTGCTGAGCATCGACAGCGGCCGCAGCAGCATCCAGACGAGCGGCAGGAGGAGCGCGAAGCCGGCGGCCAGCGCGACCACCATCGCGTTCTCGTTCGAGCGGGCCGCGAGCCAGCCGCCGACCAGCGCGGCGACCGCCAAAGCGATGACGATCGGGATCGCCAGCGCGGTGACGATCACTCGCAGCACGACCTCGCTCCAGCGCGACATCTGCTCGAGACCGTCGCGGTGGGTGGCCCTGGTCAGCCGGTTGACCACCTGCCGCCACTGCAGCCAGACCAGCGCAAGGACGATGCGGAGGGTCACGCCAGCCACTCCAAGGCCGGCTTGTCGACGCTGCCGGCGCCGACCAGGGCGATGAACGCATCCTCGAGCGTGCGACCAGCCACCACCTCCTCGAGACGCCCCTGCGCGACCAGCCGGCCGTGGTCGATGATCCCGACGTGGTCGGCGATGCGCTCGACGATCTCGAGAATGTGCGAGGTGAGCAGGACGGTGCCGCCGCGGCGGACGAAGCCGTGGAGGATGTCCTTGATCTGCCGCGAGGCGACGGCGTCGATCCCCTCGAACGGCTCGTCGAGAAACAGCAGGCGCGGGGCTGGCAGCAGGGCGACCGCCATCGCCAGCTTCTTGCGCATCCCGTGCGAGTAGTCGGCGACCAGCTTGTCGGCGCTGCCGGCGAGGTCGAGCAGCTCGAGCAGCTCGCCCGTCCGGTGCTCCAGCGTCGCCCGGTCGAGGCCGTGCACACGGCCGACGAACGAGAGCGTTTCGGTGGCGGTGAGGCGCTCGAAGAGGGCCTCCTCCTCGGGGACCACGCCGATCTCCCGCTTGATCTCGACGGCCTGGCGCGACAGGTCCTTGCCGAGGATCAGCATGGCGCCGGAGGACGGCTTGAGCAGCCCGGTGAGGCACTTGAGCGTCGTCGACTTGCCGGCGCCGTTGGGGCCGAGGAAGCCGTAGAAGCTGCCGCTCGGCACAGTCAGGTCGAGGTGGTCGACCGCCACGAGGTCGCCGAAGCGCCGCGTCAGCCCATGGGTTTCGACCGCGATGTCCACGGTCGCCGATTCTAGCGCTTGCCCCGGCGGGGAATGGCGATAGCATGGCTGCATGCGGAGGTCCATCGAGTGGATCGCCCGCACGCCGGGCCGCGCGTTCGTCTGCATCTTCGCGCTGGCGTTCGCGGTGCGCGCCCTGCCGCTCGCCTCCGGGATGGTCCCGCCGGCGTGGCTGGTGCCCGAGGGACGCGGCACCAACGCCACTGCGGTTGCGCTGACGCTGGCGGCGACCGGACGGTACGCCGACCCTTACCTCGTCCCGAGCGGCCCCACCGCCCACCCGTTGCCGCTCGGCACCGCGCTGATGGCCGCCACCTTCAAGCTTTTCGGCGTGACGCCGGCGGCGGGGTACGCGCGCTGCCTGCTGCACATCGCCAGCCGCGCCGCGATGCTGGGCCTGCTGCCGCTCCTCGCCGCCAGGCACGGGCTCGGCGCCCCGGCAGGGGTGCTGGGCGGCGTCGCCGGCGCGCTCGTCCTGCAGGCCGGCGTCTACGAGATCCTCGGCTGGAGCCTCAACGAGCCGTTCGCAGCGATCGCACTCGGGTGGCTGCTGGTCGCCCAGGTACGACGCTGGACCGAGGCGAGGGCATCGGCCGCCGGGTCGCTGCTGCTTGGGGCGGGATGGGGGGTCGCGTTCCACCTGGCGCCGGCGCTGGTGGTTGTGCTGCTCGGCTGCGTGGCCTTCGAGCTGTGGTGGCGGCGCGGCGCCCGGACGGCGCTACTGTCGCTCGCGGTCGCCGCCGGCGTGGTGCTGGCGTGCGTGCCATGGGCGTGGCGCAACTGGAACGACCTGCACGCGGTGTTCTTCGTCCGCTCGAACCTCGGGCTCGAGCTGCGCATTGCCAACCACGAGGGGGCGCTCGCCGACCTCGAGGCGATGGACTCGCGCGACCGCCACGCGTTGCGCCACCCCGAGACCGAGCTCGCGGAGGCGCACCAGGTGGCGGCGCTCGGCGAGGCCGAGTACATGCGTCGGCAGCGCGACGAGGCGCTCGCGTGGATCGCCGCCCACCCCGGCCGCTTCGTGGTGCTGACGCTCGAGCGCTGGGCGTGCTTCTTCCTCGGGTCGCCGCGCCTGCCGCTGCAGGCGGCGTGGTTGACCTCACTCACCATGCTGGCGCTGGTCGGCTTCCGGCGGTTGTTTCCCGGCATGACCACGCCGCAGCGCGCCGCGGTGCTCGTGCCGCTGCTGACGTTCCCCGCCGCGCACGCGGTGTTCGCCTACATGTTCCGCTACACCGAGCCGCTCAACTGGCTACTGCTGCTGCTCGCCGGCGCCGCCGTCTGGGGCTGGATCGCACCCGCGGTGTCGGCGACCGGGCCGGTCAGCGGGCGAGCAACGCCTTGACCACCGGGTAGTCGGCGTCGACCAGAGATCCGGCGCGGACGCAACGCACCTTGCCGCCTGGTGCGGCGATCACCTGGAGCGGGACGGTGTCGCTCGGCGCCCCGGGGAAGTGCTGGAGCCACGGCTGCAGCAGCGGGAAGGCCGCCAGGCGAACCGAGTTGCCAGGTGCCACGGCCGGGTTCGCGGCGAGGAACTTCGCGAGGTCGTCCTGCGTCTCGTCGACCGAGACGAACCACAGGTCGACATCGAGGCCGTCCTTCTGCATCTGGTCGCGCCAGCGCAGCAGCAGCGGCATTTCGCGCCGGCACGGCACGCACCAGGTCGCCCACAGGTTGAGCCACGTCCAGTGGCCGGCCGCGATCGCCGGGAGCGGCTCGCCCGCGCGCGCCGGCACGAGCTTGGGCAGCACGAGGGCGGGCGCGGTCGCGGCGGGGTAGAACGCGTCGCACCAGCGCTCGGCCGACTCCTGCTGCGCCGCCGCCGCCTTGACGCCCTCGGTGCGCGACATCCGCGGCTGCTCGCCCGCGCCGCCGCCGCAGCCGGCGAGCGCCAGTGCCCCGGCCAGGGCGACGACCGCTCCGGAGAGCGACGGCGTGCGGGAGCGCCCGCTCGCGCAATCGCAGCGCGGCGTCCGGGCCGGCGAGGGCGCCGGCCCTCCGATCCCGTCCGGAGCGCGGGCGCCCTCGCCCGCGCGGCTCTCGCGTTCAGTGCGGCCTGGGCCGGCGTGGGCGCCGGCGCCCCACTCCAAGGACTCGCGCGTGTGCCTCATGCTCACAGCCGGCAGTCGATCCAGGCGATGAACGCCGAGCGGTTGAGGTGGGAGGTGTTGCAGGTCTCCCCCGGGCGCGAGCGGTGCCACTGGCAGAAGTCCTTGTCGAGCTGGGCGAACTCGGCGCCCAGCCAGAGCAACCCGACCTCCTGGTCGAGATCGGGGTCGGAGAACTTGCCGCGGATGTGGTCGAGTACCGCCTCGGCGCGCTTGCGCGACAGGTCGCGGTTGTAGTCGAGCGGGCCCTCGGGCGAGGCGCGCGAGACGACGAGGAAGTACGAGGCGCCGCGCTGGTCGGCGAACGCCTTCTCGAGGAGCGCCTTGGCGGCATCGTCGAGGTTCGCGGAGTCTTGGTCGAACTGGATGATGGCGGCGCGGTCGGCGAGCGGAACGAACAGCGCATTGAAGTCGTCGCCGGCCATCGCGGCCACGCTCTTGGCCTGCAGCGGCTGGCAGCCGCGCTGCGAGCCGCCCTTGACGAGGCCGCAGGCGGTCAGCACGCGGCGCAGGATCGCCTTGAGCTCGCCGGTGCAATACCCCTCGTTGGCCGCGCTGGCGACGGCGGCGCCCGGCGTCTTGCTCTGCTCCGCCTGCAGCTCGGAGAGGCGCAGGCCGGCGGATCCCACCCAGACGGCGACGAGCGCAGAGAGGGCCAACAGGATCGCGAGGGCGAGGACGTAGTGGGTTCGCTCGGTTCTCATCGTCTCACCTCGCTCCGGCGCTCTTGGCGGCCGCCGCCGGCCTGGCCAGGAGGCGGCTCAGCACGTACTCCAGGCCGAGGTCGGTGTCTTCCTCGCACACCTTCTGGCCACGCACGAAGAGCTGCGGCGTTACCACGGGCAGCGAGTTGGCGACGGCCCAGCGGAGCGAGCGGTTGAGCCGCGAGCGCACGGCCGGTTTGCCGAGGCAGTCGGAGAACTGCGGGAACTGCATCTTGATCCTGGTGACGAGCGCGGCCTCGTCCTGGCGTCCGAGCTCGCGCAGCTCCTCGCCGTTGGCGAAAGCCCACTCGAGCACGTCCTTCGCCTGCACGCCGGCGCACAGCACCGCCTCGCTGACCGCGCAGGCGCCGGGGTGGACCGAGTCGGTGACCATCCAGTTGCACTGCTTGTCGAGCGGGAACAGCACCGCCTGGAGCTGCAGCCGGTCGGCGAGCCCGCTGGCGTCGAGGCGCTGCGCGAACCCCTTGCACGCCGGGCACAGCGGATCGAGGAGCTCGATCGCCGGCACGCCGTCCGGCGGGTTCGACAGCTCGACGCGCACGCTGTAGCGGTCCTCGGGCTGCCGCAGCGCGCCGCAGTCTGCCAGCGCGGCGGCGTACGGCGGCTTGAGCGCCAGGTAGATGAGGACCGGAACCGCGACGAACACGACGCCCTCGACGAGGCACCTCGCCCAGGCGCCGCGGCTGCTCGCCGGCGGGCCAGCCGCGGGCGCGCCCCGGGCGGCGCGACGGTGGATGATCAACGCCACCACGAAAGCCCCCAGCGCGCTGAGGTAGATGCCGATGCACAGCTTGCACACGGCGCCGACGCGGAGGATCGAGACCAGCAGGTAGATCACCGAGACGATCACCGGCAGCGCGGTGGCCGCCACGGTGATGCGCGTCTCGGCCGGATCGCCGGTCTTGCGCCGCGCCAGCAGGTCGGCGGCACGGAACAGCAGGAACGCGAACACCGCCAGCCCCGGCAGCGCGATCGGGATGCCACCCCACGTCCAGGTGCGCAGCACCGCCGAGTACGGGCTCATCATCACCGTGTGGCACCCCGACGATCCGGTGGTGTCCTTCGCACCCAGGCCGGGCACGAACGAACAGGTGATCGCATGGACCTGACGGTCGAGGTAGGCGACGTAGTCGTGGGTCGAGACGGCCGCGAAGACGAGCCCGGCCAGACAGAAGGCAGCGAGCACCCAGGTGGCGGTGGAGCGAGACGCGTTCACGAGGCCAGCCCTCCCGCTTTTGGTCAGACGCAGGCTGACAACCCTGCGCTCGGGATGATGCTAGCACCCATGCGCCGCCGCGCAACCCCGCGGCCGGGGCCGGCCCACTGCTCGCCGCGGCGCCTCAGCGCCCCGGCGCGGCGGGTGGTGGCGGGGAGGAACGAAGCAGGTGCCGGGGCCGACGTGCTGATCCATGGCATCGGGTCGCCATCACTACTTCACTCGCGCAGAGGCCTCATCGTTTCCTCGGTGAAATCGTCGGTCCCGGCACTGCCCGGGCAATTCCACAGATCCTGCAGAAGGCGTCGCGCGGCCGGGGGAATGGCCCGGCCGGACCAGAATCGCTGGAGCGGCGGGTGCGAGACGGGGGACACCGCCGGACAGGTCGCGGGCCCGGCGGCTGGTCTGCACGCCGGGGCCTGCACCGACGCCCTCGGCGCCCCCGGGGAGGGGGAGCCGCCGTCGGTCCACGATCACGTTCCGTCCGCTCACACTGTATAGAGCGGTTTCCACGGCCAAGTGTTTACACCTCCGCGGCGCGGATCTTCCCGGCTGGCGGCTATGGCCGCGCGGCCAGCCGGCCGCGCTGCTCCTCGAGCATCGCGATGTGCCCCAGCTCGTCGAGCTGCAGCTCGGCCAGCATTGCGCGCGTTGGCTCGTCGGTGAGGTGGTCCTGCGCCTCGTGCTCGATGAACGCCGCGATGTCGAGGATGTCCTGCGGCGCCAGCTTGGCGAAGTCGCTAGGAAGCGGCATGTTCCCTCCGGCGGCCGCCGGCGAGGGCGTCAACTCCAGCGCAACACCGGGGAGAGAGTCGTACATTTCGCCGGCAGCAGACCGTGTGGGCGCGATGTCAGCGGAGCACGAACCCAGCGAAGTCGGCGACCGTCTCGAAGTAGGCGACGCAGGTCCGCTTCATGAACTCGCGGATCGCCGGAATGTGGTGGCTCCACCCGGCGGCGGCGGCGTCGACGCCGGCGCTCAGGGCCATGTCGATCCCGGGCTTGAGGTCGTCGACCACCAGCACGTCGCGCGGCTCGAGTGAGAGCTGCCGCAGCGTCTCGTGGACGGGGAACGGGCTCGGCTTGCGCTTGTCCGGCGCCATGTCCCAGCCGAACACCAACTCCGGCATCACCCGGTGGCCGTTGGCGGCGCCCTCGTAGTGCGACAGGATCACATGCGCCTCGGAGTGCGAGACGACGACGATCCGTCCGCCGCGCGCCTTGTACTCGGCGAGTACGTCGAGGAACCCCGGGTAGAAGTGCGGCACCTCGCGCGAGGTGTAGTCGCGCCAGATCTGGTGCTCGAGGGCGAGTTCCTCGGGGGTCAGCCCGAGCTCGTCGACGAGAAAACTGACGATGCCCGGGTCGAAGTTCTTGGCGAACCAGGTCTCGAGGTCGATCACCGGCTCGCCTGGGCGCAGAGTCTCCATCACCTTGACGTGCGCCGGGTAGTGGAGCCGGCGCGTACTGTCGACGGCGGTGTCGTCGTGGTCGATGATCAGGCAGCGGTAGCGCGTGGCTCCATCTCCTCTCCCAGGTCGCGCGATGATACCCCGCCGTCGCGGGCGGACGACGCTCTCCTGCGTCAGGTAACCCGGCGGCGGCCGGCGGAAATCCGCGTGGGCGCAGACGCCTGCCGACGGTGCGCTCCCCGCGCCGCTACGGGTTTGCTTCGAGCGCCGCGCTCAGCTCGCGCGCCAGTGTCTCCATGTCGAACGGCTTCTGCAGGAAGCGCACAGCGCCCGAGCTGACGTTCTGGCGCACGGCTTCGTCCGCGGTGTAGCCCGACATGAGGATCACCTTGAGCGCCGGCCACCGCGCGCGCAGCTCGCGCGCCAAATCGGCGCCCGAGGCCCCGGGGAGACGAAAGTCGGTCAGCAGCAGGTCGTACTTCGCCTGCGCTGGAAGCGTCGCGACCTCCTCGGCGCTGGCCACAGCCGTCACCTCGTAGCCGAGCATGGCGAGCACCTCGCCGAGGCTGGTACGGGTGGCGTCCTCATCCTCGACCACGAGGAGGTGCGCCCCGGGGCCGCGGCCTGGCATTTCGCCGGTGTCACGTGATGGCGCGCCGGCGGGCGCGACAGCAGCACGGGGCAGGACGACACGGAACGTGGCCCCGGCGCCGGGCGCCGTGACGAGCTCGACGCGTCCCCCGTGCTCGCTGGCGATCCCGTGCACCACGGCAAGCCCGAGGCCCGTACCTTTCTCGACGCCCTTGGTCGTGAAGAACGGCTCGAAGATCCGGGCGCGAATCTCCTCAGGAACACCACCTCCGCTATCCTCGACCTCGAGCCAGACGCTCTCCCCGTCGCCACCGGTGCGAACGGCGAGAGGGCCGCCGTCGGGCATGGCGTCGGCGCCGTTTTCGGCAAGGTTCAGCAGCGCCTGCTCGAACTGATTGCGATCGACCTCCACGAGCAGCGGGCTGGTCGCGGGTTCCAGCAGCAGCCTCACGTTCTTCGGGAGGATCTGGCGAAGCAGCGGTTCGACCTGACCAAGAAGGGCGTTGAGGTCGAGGCGCTCCCGTTTCGTGGCCGCCTGGCGTGAGAACAGCAGGAGCTGGCGCGCCAGCCCGGCGCCGCGCCGCACCTCTCCAGACAGCTCGGCCGCGAGCGCATGGGCGCGGACCGGATCGCCGGAACCGGCCGCGAGCAGCTCGGTGAGGTTCCCCATCGCCTGCAGCAGGTTGTTGAAGTCGTGGGCGATCCCGGCAGCCAGGTGCCCCACGGCCTCCATCTTCTGGGCCTGGCGGAGCTGTTCCTCGAGCTGCCGCTCGGCGGTCACGTCGCGAAACACGCCGATGGCGCCGGCGTACCCGCCACCGGGGTTGGGCAGGGGCGTCACCGTGGCGTGCAGGCGCCGCAGCGCGCCGTCAGGTCGGACGATGTCGACCTCGTAGCTCGACACCTCCCCGGTCCGCCGTCGGCTCGTCTCTGCGGCGACGAGGGCAGTCTTGTCGGGGACGATGAACTCCAGGAGGCTCCGTCCAATCAGCGTGTGCGGCTGGACGCCGAGGATCGCCTCGGCGGCCGGGTTGGCGAGCACAAACCGCTCGTCCTCATCGACAAGCCCGACACCCTCGCCGAGGTGCTCGACGAGCAGCCGGAAGCGCTCCTCGCTCGCCCGCAACGCGAGCTCGGCCTGCTTGCGCTCGGTGATGTCCTTCGCGACCGCCACGAAGGCCACCGGGCGGCCGGCGTCATCGCGCACCAGGGAGGTCGAGAGCGAGATCAGGAACTCGCTGCCGTCCTTTCGCCGCTGCCACACCTCGCCGCGCCAGCCGCCGGCGAGCGTGGCTGCCAGCAGCTCCGCGCCGAACTCGCCGGGCGTCCTTGGCGAGCGGACGAACGCGATGTCGCGGCCGAGCAGCTCCTCGCGCGTGTAGCCGTAGGTCCGGACGAACGCGTCGTTGACGAAGCGCGTGGTGGTGTCGAGGTCGGCGATCACGACACCTTCGGCGATGCTGCCGAGCGCCTGTGCGAGGCGAATCAGCTTTGCCTCGGCTCGCCGGCGCTCGCTTACGGCGCGATCGATGCCGCCGCCGATGCGGCGGGCCAGGGTAGCGGCCACTGCGGCGACCACGAAGGCGGTGAGCAGCGCCATGCAAGCGGCCCACACCGCATGGTTCGAGACGATGCGGCTGGCCAGCAGGGTGTCGGCCACATCCGTGATGACAACGATCGCGACCATCGAGGGCACGAACCCCCGGAACAGCCGGGCACGCACCGAATCACCCAGGAACGCCCGCAGCGGCGCGAGCGTGGGGGCGTCGAGGGCGAGCAGGCCGAGCCCGAGCAGCATGAGCCCCAGCGCCGTCGGGAACGCCACTGGGATGATCGGACCGCCGTACAGCAACGGGACGCCGTGTACGTATCCGAGCGCGGTGACCGCGCCGACGATCAGCGCGCCTGCCGCGCACGCACCTCCGACGCGGGCCGTCAGCGTGCCCGGGGCGCGGCGCCTGAGCAGCATCGTGACTGCCGCCAGCACCAATGCCGCTGCCGTCAGGGGGGACATCCGCCCGAGCGGGATGGCGTCATGAACCACGTTCGAGCCGGTACCGGCGCGCAGAAGAGCACCGGTTGCCACCGCAAGCACCGGGACGGCGAGCCAGCGCGCGCCCAGTACGGCTCGCCGCGTTCGCGAGGCTGCGGTCAGGATCAGCGCAGCGCCGAGGAGGATGAACGCCGCGAGCGTGCTCGGCGCAGCGGGGATCCAGGCCAATGCCGCACCGGCGAGCGCCAGGGCGCCGGCGGCCCAACCCGCCAACCCGAGAGCGCCGATAGCGGCGACGCCGGCGCCGCAGGCGCGCGCAAGCGCCTCGTGGCCGGGCCGCCCCGGCCCTTCAGGCGGTATTGGCAGGGCCTCGCCGCTGTTCCACAGGTCGCTCAGCACGGCGCCTGCCCGCCCGACGGCCCGAGTGCATTCATGGCTCGTCGCGCTCCCCAGCCACGAAAAGCGACGAAAACACACGCGACAACGAGCGTCTCATCGCAACCGGGTGTGCCTGATCGGGGAGTCGCTGTCATCAACGTGGTCTCGCTTCAACCCGTCTCCAGCGCGGCGCGCAGCTCACGGGCCAGCGTCTCCATGTCGAACGGCTTCTGCAGGAAGCGCACCGTGCCCGTCCGCGACGCCAGGCGGACGGCCTCGTCCTCGGTGTACCCCGACATCAGCACGACCCGCAGATCGGGCCAGCGCGCCTGCAGGCCGGTCGCCAGCTCGCCACCGGTGATCCCGGGCAGCATGAGATCGGTCAACAGCAGGTCGAACGGCATGCTCCGGCGCGAGTCGTCCCGCCTCCTCGCCGCTGCCGACCGCCGTCACCGTGTACCCGAGCATGGTCAGCATCTCGGCCAGCGCCTGCCGCGCCGATTCCTCGTCCTCCACCACCAGCACCAGCTCGCCATGCCCGCGCGGCGACGCGCCGCCCCGCTCGGCGATCTCCACCGCCGGGCTCTCTCCCGACCCGGCGCGCGGCAGCGTGACGGCGAACGTCGTCCCCCGACCCTCTTGGCACTCGAACGTCACCGTGCCACCGTGCTGCGTGACGATCCCGTGCACCACCGAGAGCCCGAGCCCGGTTCCCTTGCCCTGCCCCTTGGTGGTGAAGAACGGCTCGAAGATGTGGTCGCGGATCGCCGCCGGAATGCCGCCGCCCGTGTCGGTGACCTTCACCCACACCGCTCCGCTCTCCGACCCGGTCGCGATCACCAGCCGACCTCCTTCGGGCATCGCATCGCCCGCGTTGACGGCAAGGTTGATCAGGACCTGCCCGAGCTGGCCGCGATCGGCCTCCACCGGAAGTTGACCCTCGGCGAGATTTGCCTCGATGGCGATATGCGCCTTCAGTAACCGCCGCAGTAGCGTGAGGCCGTCGCGCACGACCTCGTTGAGGTCCAGCCGCTCCGGGCGCACCGTCTCGCGGCGGGAGAACAGCAGGAGCTGCCGCGTCAGTGCGGCGCCGCGTCTCACCTGCTGCTCCAGCTCCGCCGCGTCCGTCTTCAGTCGTTCCGGATCAGAGAGGTGCCCGACGAGCATCTGCGTGAGGCTCAGCATCGCCTGCAGCAGGTTGTTGAAGTCGTGCGCCACCCCACCGGCGAGCTGACCCACCGCCTCCATCTTCTGCGACTGGCGGAGCTGCTCCTCCGCCCGCTTGCGCTCGGTGATGTCGCGGATCACTCCGACGAGGAAGTGTTTGCCCGGCTGGGTCGATGTGACGGGTCTTGCGCGGGGTGATCGTGTGCACCTCGCCGCTGGACAAATCGCTGCAGAGTCTCTCGTTCGCATTCTCCTCGCCGGTATCGAGAACGCTGGCATCCATCTGCCGGAAGACGGCGACCTGTTCCTTGGGGAACATGTCGTCGCCACCTCGCCGAGGAGGCGTACCTCGGACGGCGAGTGCGCACAACGCGTGGTTGACGAGCCCAAAGCGCCGTTTGTCGTCCTTGACGTGATCGGTGATGCAATCGCGTTGGCCGCAGCCGCGAGGAAGCGCTGTCGCGCGCCGCAGTGACTCCTCCGCCCGCTTGTCGCTCGGTGACGTCGCGAGTGACACCGAGGCACGCTCGTTACGCGGTCGGCCCTGCAAAGATCGTGCAGAGGCTCACGATTTCGGTCGGGACACTTGGCCACCATCCTGCGTCGGCTGGTGACTCTCCAGTCATGGACCTGCCGACGGTACGGGCGGCCAGCGCTCCAGCGCGGCTGCGAGACGAGGTGCGTCGATGCGAACGAGCCGACTCCGCTCAGGGAGCCTCGAACGGCTTCGCGATCACCTCCCGGTGCGAACATCCGCGCAGCCTCCGATGGAAGGGCTCACGTAAGGATCCGCCCGTCCGGAGTCGAGCGTCAGCAGCACGACGTCGGCCGTATTGTCCGACGATCAGGCGATAACGCTCCTCGCTCTCGCGCAACGCCTGGGCGGCACGTTTGCGCTCGGTGATGTCCTGAATCTGTGAGACGAAGTACAGCGGCTGCCCCGCATCGTCCCGGACCAGCGACACGCTCAAGAGTGCCGAGACCACCTGTCCCTGCTTGTGCAGGTAGCGCTTCTCCATCTGGTACGTGGGAATCTCGCCCGTCAGGATCTGACGCACGTAGGTGAGGTCGGAGTCGAGGTCATCCGGGTGGGTGATGTCCTGAAACGTCTTGGCCAGCAGTTCTTCCTCGGCGTAGCCGACAATCTGACAGATGGCGGAATTGACCTCCAGGAATCGTCCGTCAGGCGCCACTAGCGCCATTCCGATAGGCGACGAAGCAAACGCGGCCTTGAATCGCGCCTCGCTCTGCCGCAAGGCCTCGTCGGCACGCTGGCGCTCGCTGATGTCGCGAAAAACGCCGGTCCTGCCGATGACCTCCCCGGTCGCGTCGGTGAGGTTCGACACGCTGATCTCGACGGGCCGGCGTGCACCGTCGGATTCAAGGAGCTCGATTTCATAGACGGGAACGTCCTTGCCGCTCAGAGCGCTGGCGAAATTCTCCCAGGCAATCGCCCGGGACTCCTCCGGAACAAAGTCGGTCATCCGGCGCCCGATGACGTCCGCCTCGGTGTAGCCGCCTTTCTTCAACCATAGCGGGCTGGCAAACGTGATGCGTCCATCGAGGCTCAGGGTGAAGATCCCGTCCGAGGTGCTGGTGGCGATGAGCCGGTACCGCTCCTCGCTGGCCGCGAGCGCCTCCTCCGCGCGCCGTCGCTCCGTGATGTCCTCGATTGTCGCAATGGTCTGGAACGGCCGCCCGTCCTCGCCACGAATCACCGTCATGTTGACGTTCACCCAGGTCACCGAGCCATCCTTGCGGATGTACCGCTTCTCCAAGCGGTAGTCGTTCGCCTCGCCTCTCACGACGCGCTGAAACGCCTCCCAGTCCTCTTGCCGGTCGTCAGGATGCGTAATTTCGGGGACACGCAAAGCGAGAAGCTCCTCCGCGGTGTATCCGGTGATGGCACACATCTTCTGGTTGACGCGCAGCCACCTGCCAGTTTGCGGGTCGGCCTGCGCGATCCCGACGGAGGCCAGCTCGAACATCGCGCGGAGCTGGTTCTCGCTTTGGAGGAGCGCGGCTTCGGCGCGTTTGTGCTCCGTGAGGTCGCGGATGATCATGGAGGTTCGCAGATTTCCGGCCCGATCCGCAAAGACCGAGGAGCTCACCTCGACCGGGAACTTGGCCCCATCACGGCGCAAGCCGGTGAGCTCACCGCTGAAACTGCCGGTGCGGGCGCGTACCGCCAGCGCGGCCGCGAGACGAGGATCGGTCGCGTCGATGATGGCGCTCCGCCCGAGCTCGCAGATCTCACTCTCCTCCCGTCCGAACATCAGGCACGCCGCCGGGTTTGCCGCGAAGATCGTCCCGTCCGGAGCCGTCAGCAGCACGGCGTCCAGGCCTCTGTCGAAGATCAGGCGGTAGCGCTCTTCGCTCTCCCGCAGCTCCTCCTCGACCTGCCGTTTGTCCTCTGCAAGCCGCTGCCGTTCGAGGGCGCCACGAACCGCCGGCAGCAGCCGCGCCAGGTGTTCCTTGAGCACGTAGTCCGCGGCGCCCGCCTTGATGCACTCGGCGGCGGTCTCCTCGGTGAGCGAGCCGGTGACGATGATGAGCGGGGTCGTGGGCGAATGCTGCTGGACGAGCTGGAGCGCGTCCATGCCGTTGAACGACGGAAGCGAGTAATCGCTGAGGACGATATCAGGCCTGAATTCGACGAGCGCCGCTACGAACTCCGGCTCGGTCTCGACGCAAAGGGTGATCACGTCGAGGCCGCCGTGGCGCAGCTCGCGTTCCACCAGCGCCGCGTCGGAAGGAACGTCGTCGAGGATCAGGATGCGCAGTCGGTCCTCCTGCGATAGGCATGGGACTAACGCGGCCTCTCGTTGAGAAGCAGCCAGTAGAGCCCAAGGTGGCCGATCGCCTCGACGAACTTCTCGAAGTCCACCGGCTTGACGATGTAGCTGTTGACCCCGAGAGCGTAGGCCGCCTTGATGTCCGGCTCCTCGCGGGACGAGCTGAGCACGACCACCGGGATCGTCCTCGTCGCCGGGTCGGCCTTGATCCGGCGCAGGACGTCGAGGCCCGACACCTTGGGCAGCTTGAGGTCGAGGAACACCACCCGCGGGTGGTGGGCGCCGGCCCTCTCGCCGTGGGCGCCGGAGCCGAAAAGGTAGTCGAGTGCCTCCTCGCCGTCCGCCACCACGCGAATCGGGTTGGCGAGGTTGGCCTTGCGGAGTGCGCGCAGGGTCAGCTCCACATCCGCGGGGTTGTCCTCGACAAGCAGGATGTCGATTGCGTCACCGTTGCTCATGCTCGGCCTCCTCGGGCAGCGCGAAGGAGAACGTCGCGCCGCCGTCCATCACACCCTCGGCCCACACCTCGCCGCCGTGCCGATGCACGATGCGGTGCACCAGCGCCAGCCCGACGCCGGTCCCCTCGAACTCACGACTCGAGTGGAGTCGCTGGAAGACGCCGAACAGCTGTCTGCACATACCGCATGTCGAACCCGACGCCGTTGTCGCTCACGTGATAGACGACACGGTGATCGTCGCGGGCGCCGGTCACGTGGATGACGGCTCGCTGCCGGGGACGCGAGAACTTCACCGCGTTGGAGAGCAGGTTGACCCAGACCTGCTGGATCAGCGCCGGGTCGGCCCAGGCATCGGGAAGCTCTCCGACCACGAGCTCGATGCGTCCCTGCTCCTCGGGGCCGACGGCGACCTCGGCGAACGCCGCCCGGACAACGTGCGCCACGTCGACCCGGGAGCATCGCAACGCGGCGCGGCCGGCGCGGGAGAACGCCAGCAGGTCGTCGATGAGCCGGCCCATCCTCTGGGTGTTCGCCCGGATCACCCCGAGCTGGCGCTTCCCCTCGGCGTCGAGGCGGTCGCCGTAGTCGTCGAGCACGATGCGGGAGAAACCATCGATGGCGCGCAGCGGCGCCCGCAGGTCGTGCGACACCGAGTACGAGAACGCTTCCAGCTCGTTGTTGGCCGCCTCGAGCTCCGCGGTGCGCTGCCGCACGCGCTCCTCGAGCTCGACGTTGAGGGCGCGAATCTCCGTCTCCGCCAGCTTGCGCCGGGAGATGTCCCGAATAGTCGAGAGAAAGACCTTCGCGCCGTCAAGCTGGACCAGGCTCTTGCTGACCTCGACCGGGAAGCGGGTACCGTCTCGGTGCAGGTGAACGGTCTCGAACACGGTGTGCTCACCACGAGCCACTTCGTCGAGCTGGCCCGGCAGGGCCGCGCGTTCCTCGGGAGCGCGCAGGTCATCCAGCCGTTTGCCAGCAAACTCGCCCGGCGCCCGGCCGTAGAACACCCCGGCCTGCCGATTGGCGTCGAGGATCACGCCGTCGCGGGTGCAAAAGAAGATGGCGTCGTTGGCGTGGTCGCGGAGCAGGGCAAAACGGGCCTCGCTCTCGCCGAGCTCGCGACGATGGCGGGCAGCCAGCGCTCGCTGGGCGCCGAACCCCAACCCCGCCACGGCAAGCAGCAGGCCCGCGATCGCCGACGCCCCCTGCCCGACGTTGCGCCGGAAATCGGCCAGCGCCTCGTCGCGGTCGACCTTGACCACCAGCCCCCAGCCGGTGCCCGGGATATGGCGCGCGGCCCCCAGAACCGGGACGCCCGCGTAGTCTCGATACTCCGTGAACTCCTCCTCACCATGGATGGCGGCCACCGCGGCCAGCTCGCGGTGTTCATCGGCAGATGGAACGACAGCGGCCGCGCCGGCCGATGGCGCAGCGGGCTGAGGAACTCGACCTCGTCGCCCGCCTGCCGGGCGAGGATGGACTCGCCTGAGCGCGACGGGATCGGCTCGGAGTCCAGCAGCGGGTAGAGCCAACGTTCCGGGTCCACGGACAAGAGGACCGTTCCGGCCGGTCTGCCGCCCACCCGTACCGGGGCGACGACGGCCAGCATCGGCGAGCCGTCCTCGTGCGCGTGGAAGTCAACCTCCGCAAGGCCGGACTGCAGGGCGTGCTCGCTCACGACTCAGGCAATCGGCTGCAAGCGGCGAGCTCGCGGTGCTGCCGGCCCGCACCTGGCCGGTTGCGTCGACGACGTACACGCCGCTGTAGCCATACGCCGCCCGCACGGAGTCGAGGAACCCCTGGAGGCTGATGCTGCGGCAGATCCGCGGGCGGTAGGGGGCGGAGAACCGCGTCCTGGCCGGCGAGCAGTGCGGCGACGGTGGGGTACTCGGCCACGACTCGTGGCATCGGCCGCGCCGTTCGTCCAGCCACGCGGCGATCGCCACCTTGCGATCGTCGGCCATCGCCGTAAGGCGCCCGCGCCACACCTCGATCGCCGCGGCGCGTTCGCCCGGCACGAACACCAGGGCGAAGTACAGGACAGCGGCAACGCAGATTCCCGCGAACACCAGCCAGGCGGCTAGCCAGCGCCGGCTGCCTCCGCCCGTGCCGCGTCTCGCCGCCTCCGCCATGGCTTTGCTCCCCGTGTCAGTGCCCGCCCGTGCAGATGACGCCTTCGAAGAAGCTCTCGTATGTTCAATATACACCTTAACTTCGAGGGTGGCTCCGCTGTACGACGCCGGCTACGAGCGTGCCTCCAGCGCGGCGCGCAGCTCGCGCGCCAGCGTCTCCATGTCGAACGGCTTTTGCAGGAAGCGCACAGCGCCCGTCCGCGACCCCAGGCGGATCGCGTCGTCCTCGGCGTACCCCGACATCAGCACCACCCGGAGATCGGGCCAGCGGGCCTGCAGGTCGGCTGCAAGCGTGCTGCCGGATACCCCGGGCAGCATGAGATCCGTCAGCAGCACGTCGAACGGCATCTCCGGCGCCAGTCTTTCCGCCTCCTCGCCGCTGCCGGCCGCTATCACCGTGTACCCGAGCACGGTCAGGATTTCAGCCAGCGCCTGCCGCGCCGATTCCTCGTCCTCTACCACCAGCACCAGCTCGCCATGCCCGCGCGGCGACGCGCCATCCCGCTCGGCGATCTCCACCGCCGGGCTCTCTCCCGACCCGGCGCGCGGCAGCGTGACCACGAACGCCGTCCCCTGACCCTCCCGGATCGCGAACGTCACCGTGCCGCCGTGCTGCGTGACGATCCCGTGCACCACCGAGAGCCCGAGCCCGGTTCCCTTGCCCCGCGCCTTGGTGGTGAAGAACGGCTCGAAGATGTGGTCGCGGATCGCCACGGGGATGCCGCCGCCGGTGTCGGTGACCTTCATCCACACCGCCCCGCTCTCAGACCCGGTCGCGATCGCCAGATGGCCCCCAGCGGGCATCACATCGGCTGCGTTGACGGCGAGGTTGACCAGGACCTGCCCGAGCTGGCCGCGATCGACCTCCACCGGCAGTTGACCCTCGGCGAGACGCGTCTCGATGGCGATATTCGCTTTCAGCAGGCGCCGCAGCAATGTGAGGCCCTCGCGCACGACCTCGTTGAGGTCCAGCCGCTCGGGGCGCGCCGTCTCGCGGCGGGAGAACAGCAGGAGCTGCCGGGTCAGTGCGGCGCCACGTTTCACCAGCTGCTCCAGCTCGGCAGCGTCGGCCTTCAGTCGTTCCGGATCAGCGAGGTGCTCGACGTGCATCTGCGTGAGGCTCAGCATCGCCTGCAGCAGGTTGTTGAAATCGTGCGCCACCCCGCCGGCAAGCTGGCCCACCGCCTCCATCTTCTGCGACTGGCGGAGCTGCTCCTCGAGCTGCTTGCGCTCGGTGATGTCGCGGGTCAGGCTCAGGACCACCTTGCGCCCCTCGAGCGCGATCAGCGTCGAGTTGATGAGTACGGGAAACGT
Source organism: uncultured Acidobacteriota bacterium (assembly GCA_963725705.1). Classification (GTDB taxonomy): domain Bacteria; phylum Acidobacteriota; class Thermoanaerobaculia; order Thermoanaerobaculales; family Thermoanaerobaculaceae; genus CAVRZJ01. The sequence continues at coordinate 107,334 of CAVRZJ010000016.1, forward strand.
GCTGCCGCCGCGGCGCAGGTGCACGGACTCGAAGTTGCGGTACACGCCGGTCTTGCGCAGCTCTGCGATCTGGCGCTCGTTTCGCGGTGCGTCCACCGTGAGCATCTTGAGGCTCTTCCCGACCAGCTCGTCACGGCTGAGGCCGTACAGCTCGCACGCGCGCGGGTTGACCTCGAGGATGACCTCGCTGTCGGGCTCGAAAATCACGATGGCGTCGTCGGCTGCCTCGAAGAGCTGCCGGTACTTCTCCTCGCTCCGGCGCAGCGCCTCGTCCGTGCGCTGCCGAGTGGTGCGGACTGCTCTTCTGCCTGCTGGCGCTCGGCGACCTCGCGTCTCAGGGCGACGGAGCCTGCTCCGCTTCCTGTCGCGCCGCGATGGCGTCCTCCATCAGGTTCAGCGCGGCGACACGGGCGGCGGCGAGACTCTGGTTGGCAGCCTCCAGCTCGGCGGTGCGCCGGTTCACCAAGCCATCCAGATGCAAGGTGATCTGCATCAATTCCGAGTTCGTCCTGCTCAGCTCCTCGTGGGCGTCGCTCAGCTCCGCGCTGCGCTCCTCGACGCGTTGCTCCAACTCCGCCACCAAAGCGAGCAAACGCTGCTTGGTTGCGGCCAGCTCCTCCTGCAGCGCGCGCACCGCCGCCTGCGCCTGAGGAAGTTGGCTCCGCAATTCCTCGGCACTCATCGAGCGGCCTCTTTCACCACGATCACGGTGGCGTCGTCGTCCTCTCTGGCCAGCAGCCGCAGGAGCTCTTGCGCCATGGCCGGCGCGGCGAGGTCCGCCAGGCCGGGGAAGTCATTCCACGCCCAGTGCGCGGCCAGACCGTCGGAGTGGAGCACGAGCACGTGGCCCGGCGGCCACGGGTGCTCCGTGACCACCGCGGTCGGCGCGTTGAGGCCGACGATGCCGCGGCGAACGGGGAACTTGAACGGCTGGGAAAGAGGGAACACCCGGACCTCGATGTTGCCCACCGAGGCAAAGGCCATGCGGCCGCGGCCCCAGTCGAAGCGCGCCAGGGCCATCACCACCCCGCGTGTTCGCACGGCAGGCGCGCCCCGCGCCGCGAAAGATCTGGTCGAGCGGCTGATCGAAGTGGCTCTCCACATAGCCTTGCGCGGACTTGGGCGGCGCGGTTGGCAGCCGGGCCGTGGCCGAGGCCGTCGATCACGCCGACCAGCAGGCTCTCGGCCCACTGCTTGACCACAAAGGCATCGCCGTTCACCGGCCCCAGCTGGCGCGGTCGCGTCGCCACACCAGAGGCCAGCGGGCAGGGCCGGAGGCTCGCCCGGTGATCCCGGAGCCATTTCCGGCACACGATGCGCGTGCCGTCGCCGGGCCGGGACGCGATGTCCAGCTCGTCCATCAGCCGGTTGACCGCTCCCAGACCCGTGCCCCGGCTGCCGGCCGTCGAGAACCGATCGGCCAGGGCCTGCTCGACGTCGGCGATGCCGGGCCCGTCGTCGAGCGATTCGATCTCCAGGCCGACACGCCCGCCGCCGGAGAGCGGCGTCAGGGTCAACGTCCCTCCCCGTGCGTGCTTGATCAGGTTGGTGGCCAGCTCGGTCACGACGAGGGCGATCTCCTCGCAGGCTGCTGGGCAGGAAGCCCAGACGTGGCGGCGATCGTCTTCGCCGGCCCGGCGCGCCTCCGCCACGCCGCTCTGATGGCGGACCTCGATGCTCGAGCGGCGGCGCCACGTCTATCTTCTCAGCCATTTCGTGATGACCACCGTGGTTCCCTTGCCCACCTCGGATTCGATCGTCATCTCGTCCGTCAGCCGCTTGGAGCCGGGCAGACCCATGCCCAGCCCGTTGTCCGGTGCTGTATCCCACTTCCATCGCTCTTCTCGACATCAGGGATACCGGGCCCGCGGTCCTCGAACGTCAGCTCCAGGCCCACATCGAGTCCCCTCGTTCACGGAGCGCCAGCGCATGACACCGGACTTCGGCATACACGTAGATGTTGCGGGTCAGCTCCGATGCGGCGGTCACGATCCGCGTCACATCGGTGAGGCCGAAGCCCAAGGCCGTGGCCGCGTTGCGAACGATCTTGCGCGCCGACACGATGTCGTTCTCGGATTCGATGCGGAACTCGCCTTGATCCGGTTCGTTCATACGCGAACCTCCTTCGGCGACCGCCGCGTTGAGCATGTCAATGGCGCGGTCCACGTCCAGGGCGGTCAGAGCGTTGCCCATGGTCAAGCCCAACTGGGTCACGGTGACGGCCACGCTGGCGCGCATGCCGGCCAGCACGGTGCGACCGCCCATGAGGGCGACCATCTGAACGGTCTCCACGACCGTCCGCGCAAAGAAGGAGTCCAGGGTCTGGACCGTCGAGATGTCCAGCACCAGGCCCCTGCTCTCGTGCTGCACCATGGCCTCCAGCACTTTCTCCTGAAGAGCCGACACGGTCTTGTCGTCCGGGTCGGGAGGCACCGTGACCAGCAGCAGGTCGCGCAACTTGATGACCGAGATGCTCTCGGCTGACATGACGTTGCCTCCTCAGTGGCGCCGTTCCTTGCGGACGACCTGCAGGTTGAGAATGTCGAACGCCACCAGCAAGCCGGCGGACAGCGACGACCGCGTGATGATGCCCGACAGGTCGATCCCCAGGTGAACCAGCGTCTGGGCGATGGCCGGCCGCACGCCCGTCAGCACCACCTGCGCCCCCAGCAGGCGGACGGCGCTGACGGTCTCGATCAGGTGCTGCGCGGTCTGCGTGTCGATGGTCGGCACGCCCATGATGTCCACCAGGGCCACGGGCGAGTTGGTTTCCACGATGCGGTCGAGCAGGCGCTCCATGAACTGCTGGGTGCGCTGGCTGTCGAGCGAGCCGATGAGCGGTGCGACCACCACGCCCTGCCAGACCTGCATGACCGGTGTGGACAGCTCCATGATCTCCTTTGACTGCTGCTGAATCCGCTCCTCGGCCTGCTTGCGCTCGGTGATGTCGCGCGCCACCGCCGAGATGCCGATGACCTTGCCCCGCTTCGTCGCGATAGACCGAGGCGTTGAAGAGCACCGAGGTCACATGCCCGTCGTGGCGCCGCAGCTCCAGCGGGTAGTCGTCGCACGGATCCTTCACGGAACATCTGCTGATACCCGGCGCGGGCCTTCTCGGGCTCGGTGAAGTAGTCCCAGAAGTCCGTGCCGATCAGCTCTTGCCGCGTGCGGCCCGGTGACGGCCTCCGTCGCGCCGTTGACATCCGTGATCTTGCCGTCGGGTCGAACGGTCACCAGCGGGATCGAGGCTGGCTTCGATCAGGCTGCGGGTGTAGACGTTCGCCAGCCGCACCACCTCCTCGGCCCGTTTGAGCTCGGTGAGGTCACGCGTTACCTTGGCAAAGCCGCGGACCGTGCCGTCCTCGTCACGCAGCGGCGAGAGGATGACGTTTGCCCAGAACTGCGTCCCGTCCTTGCGCATTCGCCGGACTTCGCTTTCGATGCGCCCGGTCTTCACCGCCTTCTTCAGGTCCTGGTCGGGAAGGCCGCGCTTGACCGCCTCGGCCGGGTAGAAGCAGGAGAAGTGCTTGCCCATGATCTCTTTCTTCGTGTAGCCCTGGATGCGCTCGGCGCCGGGGTTCCAACTGACGACATTCCCGCCCTCGTCGAGCATGATGATGGCGTAGTCCGTGACGCTGTCCACGAGCTGGCGAAAGCTCTCTTGACTGCCGAGCACCGCGGCAGGGGAGCTCGGTTTCGTTTTCGGTTGCCTTCTCATCAGCGCTTCCTCCTTCACTCTCGGCGGCACGCCTGGACGGGTCCTTCTGGCGTGTGGTTGGTCGGTAGCTTGTCTTGCTGCTTTCGATGACTTCAACAGCCCTCCCTCCCTCGGCCCCGCTCACCCTTTGCCGGTTGGCTCTTGACCCTTCGCGGCTGGGGCAGCGATCGAGGCCAGCGGCTCTTCATCGATGAAGCCCAGCGGATACGTCGGCGGCTTGCCGAGCTGCCTGCACAACTCGTTGACCTCCTGCTTGAGCTCAACCATCCTGAGTTCCCGGCCCACGGCCGCGTTGTTGAAGCGCATCAACTCTTCGTTACGCGCCTTCAGCTCGGTCGTCTGCTGCTGCAGCGTCTCGTCCGCCCGCTTGCGCTCGGTGATGTCGCGGTAGACCGAGAGGAAGACCTCCTCAGCTTCGAGCTGGACCACCCGCGAGGAGACCTCGATCGGGAAGACCGAGCCGTCACGCCTCGGGTGCAACGTCTCGAAGACCGCTCCCTTGTCTCGCCGCACGGCGTCCATCAGGCCGGGCGTCGCGGCTAGGTCTTCAGGCGGTCGGAACTCGCGCACGTTGCGGCCGATGAACTCCTCGCGCGTGCATCCGTGCATCGCCGCGGCGGCCTCGTTGGCATCTCGGATGACGCCGTCCCGGCTCACGAACCAGATGCCGTCGTCGGCGTGGTCGCGCAGCAGGACGAAGCGGGCCTCGCTCTCGCCGAGCTCGCGACGATGGCGGGCAGCCAGCGCACGCTCGGCGCCGAACCCGAGCCCCGCCACTGCCAGGAGCAGCCCCGCGATAGCCGCCGCCCCCTGCCCGACGTTGCGCCGGAAATCGGCCAACGCCTCGTCGCGGTCGACCTTGACCACCAGTCCCCAGCCGGTGCCCGGGATGTGGCGCGCGGCGCCCAGCACCGCGGCGCCCCGGTAGTCCTGGTACTCCTTGAACCCCTCCTCACCACGGATGGCGGCAACCGCGGCCAGCGGTGCGCCGTTCGCCCGCAGGCGGAACGACAAAGGCCGCCCCGGCCGATGGCGCAGCGGGCTCAGGTATTCGATCTGGTCGCCCACCTGTCGAGCGAGCAGGGACTCGGCAGAGCTCGACGGGATCGGTTCGGAGTGCAGCAGCGGGTAGAGCCAGCGGCCGGGGTCGATGGGCAGGAGCACGGTTCCGATCGGCCGACCCTGGACCAGCACGGGCACGGCGACAGCCAGCATCGGCGAGCCGTCCTCTCGCACGTGGAAGTCGACCTGGGCCAGGCCGGACTGCGCCGCCCGCTCGCCGGTGCTCAGGCAGCCCGCATCGAGCGGCGGGCCATCCGTGCTGCTGGCCCGCACTTGGCCGGTTGCGCCGACGATGTACGTGCCGCTGTAGCCACACACCGTCCGTACGGAGTCGAGGAGTCCCTGGACGTCATGCTGCGGCAGCCCCGACGGCGGCGCGGAAGGGGCGCAGTTTCCTGGCCGGCAAGCAGAGCGGCGACGGTGGGGTACTCGGCCACGACCCTTGCATCCGCACGCCGTTCGTCCAGCCACGCGGTGATCGCGGCCTTGCGGTCGTCGGCCATCGCCGAAAGCCTCCCACGCCACACCTCGATCATCGCCGCGCGTTCGCCGGGCACGAACACCAGGATGAAGTACACGGTGGACGCGACGGCGATGCCCGCAAACACCAACCATACCGCCAGCCAGCGCCTGATGCCTGCCCCCGGGCTGTGCTTTGCCGCCTCAGCCATGGTCGCGCCCCTTCATGTCAGTGCCCGCCAGCGCAGGTGAGGTCCTCGACGAAATTCACTTATGTTCAACATACACCTTAGCTTCAAGGACGGTTTCGCTGTCCGACGCCGGCCACGAGCTTGCTTCAGGCACGTTCGTTTCCAGAACGTGTTTTGAACCTACCTTCCCTGCACCTCGGCGGGAAGCGGGTTTTCTACCAGGGAGCAGGATCGGAGCGTGGGTAGAAACTACCTACCCGGCGACCGCTCTCGATCAAAGACACTCGCGCCGCCGCTCCGTCGCTTGACGCCAACGGCTGCTGCCGCTACGTTCTGCGTCATGGCGCGAGGCGTACGGGTGAGCTTTGCTTATTACAGGCGGTGCCGCGGCGCGCGCGGGCCGGCGGGGCGACGGCCATGAGCGACCCGCTCGCGAACATCGAGAGCAAGTACGAGATCCTCGGCAAGATCAAGGAGGGCGGAATGGGCGCCATCTACATGGTGCGCCACCGCCTCCTCGGCGAGACCCGGGTGGTCAAGGTGCTGCGCCCGCAGCTCGACGACCAGGCCGAGTTCCACACTCGCTTCCTGCGCGAGGCGCGCACTGCAATCCAGCTCCGCCACCCGAACATCGCGCAGCTCTATGACTTCACCGCCGACGACGGCGGCAACGCCTACATCGTTATGGAGTACATCGAGGGTCTCGACCTGCGCGAGCTGCTGCGCCGCTCCGGCCCGCCGCCGCTCGGCCTGACCTTCGAGATCGCTGTCCAGTCGCTCGGCGCGCTGGGCTTCCTGCACCGCCGCAGCATGGTCCACCGCGACATCTCGCCCGACAACCTGATGCTCACCCGTGACGCCGACGGCAAGCCGGTGGTCAAGCTCGTCGACCTCGGTATCGTCAAGGAGCTGCACTCCGAGGTGTCGGAGCTGACCTCGACGGGCGTGTTCGTCGGGAAGGTGCGATACGCCGCCCCCGAGCAGTTCGGCGCCGGCGGCGCGGCTGCGCTCGACCAGCGCGCCGACCTGTACTCGTTCGGGGTGGTGCTGTACGAGCTACTCACCGGCAAGCACCCCATCCAGGGCGACTCGGCCTCGCAGTTGATCGCCGGCCACCTCTACTCGCCGCCGGTCGGCTTCGACGTCACCGACCCGCAGGGCCGGGTGCCCGGCGAGGTGCGCGCCATCGTCCTCAAGCTGCTCGAGAAGAAGCCGGACGACCGCTTCCCGACCGCCGAGGCGCTCGCCGACGCGCTGCGCGCGCTGCAGTCGGCTCGCCCGTGGAGCGCCGCCGACGTCGAGGGCTGCTTCGCGGGGTTCAAGCCGAGCCTCCAACAGGCCCCGGTATCGCCGAGCACGCAGGAGCGCCTCGACCGCCAGTTCGCCGGCCACGGTACGCCGCCGCCGCCAACCGTGTCGGCGACCGCCCCGGCGGCGGGGGGCGCGGACGCCACCGCGCCGACCCGGCCGATGGTGCTGGGCGACGGGAGCGGGGGGGCGGCGGCCACGTACCACACGGCGCCGACCCGCAAGATGGCGCCGGGCGAGAGGTCGGCACCGGTCCCGGTGGGAGAGCGCACCGCCCCGACGATGCCGATCGCGGTTCCGCCGCCGGCGCCGGCCTCGGCGCCTCGGCGCACTTCGACGGTTGTCTTCCTGGTCGCCGCTGCGGCGGTCGTCGTGGCGGCGCTCGGCGGCGGCGCGTGGCTGCTGCGCGACCGGCTGCGTGGCGGCACGGCCGCGACGACCTCCGCCTCCGGGAGCGCGGCCGCGACCGGGCTGCTCGTCGTCCACGCGGTGCCCTGGGCGGAGGTCGTTTCGGTCACCGGCGCCGGCGGCAACGCGCGGCCGCTTCCGCAACCGGCCACCACGCCGCTCTCGCTCGAGGTGCCGCCCGGCAGCTACACGGTGGCCGTGCGCGCCCCCGACACCGGCAAGGTGACGGCGATGACCGTACAGGTGCGCGCCGGCGAGACGGCGCGCTGCCTCGCGGAGGTGAAGCAGGTCGACGCCGCGACGTTCCTCTCCAGGATGGGGTTGTGAGATGAGGGGCGTCCTCGCCGTCGGCCTCGCGCTCGTCGCGCTCGTGCTGCTGGCCGGAGCGCCGGCCGCCGCGCAGTACGGCGCCGGCGCCAACCCGCAGGGGAGCGCCGCCTCGGTCGAGTCGTTGCTCCGCGACCCCGAGGTCCAGCGCCTGCTCGACGCCGACCCCGCCCTGAAGCGGAAGCTGCAGCAGGCGTACGCGAAGCTGGCGATGGCCAACGACGGCCAGTACGACGCCGGGGTAGCGCACCAGCAGGGGATCGCCGCCGCGCACGACTTCGCGGAGATCGAGAGCACGCTGAGGACGCGCTGGCAGCAGGCCCGCGCCGCGGCCGAGGCGGCCGCGCGCCGCGAGCAGGAGGAGCAGCAGCTCGCGGCGATGCGCGCGGACGCGGACGCGCTCGCGGCCGACGGGCGACGGCTGCTCAAGGAGCCGGCGCCGCACGACGCGCCCACGCTCGAGCTGCGCGGCCAGCTCGGCCGCGCGCTGCAGGCGTACGAGAAGCTCGGCCGCGACGCGTCGCTCGCCTCCCTCACGGCAGCGCGCGACCGGCTCTCGTCGGCGGGCGCCGAGGTGGACTCGGCGCTGCGCAGCGCCGCCGGCAGCCAGCCGGGCGTTCGCAGGGCCGCCGGCGCCGAGGCAGGGCCGCGTCCGGCGCCCGACAAGCTGCTCGACGCCGCCGCCGCGTTCCTCGCCGGCCGCTACGCGGGGGCCGCGGACATCCTGGCGGACGCCGAGCTCGGCGACCCGCACGCGACGAGGGCGGCGTACATGCTGCGCGGCGCCGCGCTCTTCGCGATGTACGTGGAGAGCGGCGAGCGCGACGCGGCGCTGATCGCCCGCGTGCTCTCCGACGTGGAGGCGTGCCGCCGCCTCGACCCCGCCGCGGTCCCCTCGCGCGCCCTCTTCTCGCCGCGCTACGCCGAGCTGTACCAGCGGCGCTGAGCGCTGCCGGCAGCGGACCATCTGCGGCGTCGCCCATCGCCGGCCTCGCTCCTCGCGTACGTCAAGTACGCGTCGTCGCGGGCCGGCTTGCGCTCCTTGCATTGGGGGGTCTGTCCGAGCAATGGGGTGGGCCGCGTTGCGGTGGCGCGAGGCGCGATGCCAGGAGGAGCGCCGCAGTCGAAGTGCATCCTTCGACAAGGCGTGACGACGCCGCAGCGCGCCCCGCGCCGCCGCAACCCGCGGGCGCAGGGGTATCGCAGGCGCAGGCGGCGTTGCTCGTCGGCGTCGATGGAGAAGCATCGACCGCCTCCTCGCGCCTGGCCTGCGCCAGCGAGCCCCCTGCGCGCGGCCCGCCAGCTTCCTCGGACAGACCCCCAAGCCCACTGGCGGTAGCGCCGCTCCGCTGCGCGGAGCGCGAGCTAAGGAGAAGAGAAAGACAAGTATGTTGGCGCGCCTGAGCGCTGCGCGGAGGCCACCAAACCACTCCGCACCGCTCCCTGAGCGGTGCGCGCGTGCCACTTCCGACGTTTTGCTCGCGATGCGGACCGCAGTGGCCGCCAAGACTGGCGAATGGAGCGGAATCGCTGAGTTGTCCGCTTTCAAAAAGTCGGAGGTGGCAACGACGGCCTCCAAGGTTCCGAGCGCTTCCAAGCCACTGAGAGCCACTCCGCACCGTTCCCTGAGCGGTGCGCGCGTGCTACTTCCGACGTTTTGCTCGCGATGGGGGCAGCGAGCGCCGCCCCGATTGGAGGCCGCAGCGGGATCGCTGAGTTGTCCGCTTTCAAAATGTCGGAGGTGGCAACGGCGGCTTCCAATTTCCCTGCGCCTCGAAACCGCTCAGGCGAGCTACCATGGTTGCGCCGACGATGGGCGTCCAGCACGAATCGCCATGGTCCCCGCGGGTTGACATCGACCGCCTGCGGCGCGCCCTGCGGGTGCTCACGGCGGCGTTCCTCGGCCTGCCGGTGGCGCTGTTTTTGCTTGGCTGGTTGCGCCCGGCCGTGGCCGCGGTGGCGCTCGCCGCCCTCGGCCTCGCGCTCGCCGGTCTCGTCGGCCGCCGCTTGGGCGCGGCAGTGGCGACTGCCCGCCCGGTGTCGGTGCCGCTGCCGGCGCTGCTGCTCGCGCTGGTGCCGGCGGCGACGCTCGCCGTGGTGTCGGGCGCGGGCGGCCTCGGGCCGCGCAACTGGGACTGGGCCAAGCATGACGCTGTTCTCCGCGACCTCGTGGCGCAGCCGTGGCCGGTGCGCTATGCGACCGAGAGCGGGACGACGGCGCTGGTCTACTACATCGCCTACTACCTGCCGGCCGCCGCGGTCGGGAAGGTCGCGGGGTGGCTGGCCGCGAACGCCGTGCTCGCGGCCACCTCGCTGGTCGGGGCCGTGCTCGCCGTGCTGTGGCTGGTCGTTCTCGCCCGCGGGGCGCCGCTGCTGTGCGGCTCGCTGCTCGCCGTGTTTTCCGGTATGGACGTTCTCGGTGCGGCGCTGCTCTCGCGGTGGCCGCCGGACCTGGCGCGAATCTTCGGCGACTACCACCTCGAGTGGTGGGCCACGCACTGGCAGTACAGCAGCACCGCGTCGCTGCTCTACTTCGCGCCGGGCCAGGCGATCGCCGGCTGGCTGCTCGCCGCACTGCTCGTCGACGCGGCTGAGGGCGGCCGGGCGCCAGTTCCGATCGCTGCGGTGCTGGCGGTGGGTTTGCTGTGGTCGCCATTCGTGGTGATCGGAGTGCTGCCGCTGGCGATCGCGGTCCTGCTCGGCCGCGGCAGGTCGCTCGCCGCCGTCACGCGCGCCCAGGCGACGGCCGCGAACGTCGCCGGCGCGCTGCTGGGGGCCGTGTTGACGCTGTACTTCGCGAGCCGCGCGCTGCCGCTGGCGCTCCCCGCGCGCTACCACCCGGCGGCCCCTGCCGTGACCCGCGGCGACCTCCGGCTGATGCCGGCCGAGCTGGGGCTCGGCACGTTCCTCGCCAGCTACGCGGTGTTCATGGCGTGCGAGTTCCTGCTGCTGTGGCTGCTGCTCCTGCGCGAGCACGGCGCCGGCCGCGAGGACGGCGCGCTGCGCCCGGCGCTGCTGGCGGCGGGGGGGACGCTGCTGGTGCTGCCGCTGTTCCACTACGGCCTCTACAACGACCTGGTGATGCGGGCGTCGATCCCGGCGCTGTTCGTGCTCCTGATCGCGGCGGCGCGGGCGTTACGGCGCGGGGTCGCGACCCGGCGCCGGGCGGCGATCGCGGTCGTCCTGGCCGTCGGCGCGTTGTACGGCGGCAACCTCCTGCGCCTTCACCTGGAGTGGATCTACCGGGCCCGGCGGATCGCCTTCGTGGCCCCACAGGGCTCGGTGCGCAGCCTGTTCCAGATCCAGTTGTACGACCCGGCAGCGATGCGCAAGGAGTTCGTCACCCAGTACCTCGGCTCGACCGATGCGCCGTTCTTTCGACTGCTCGCGCCGCCATCGCCGGCGCAGGACATCGATACACCGGACCCCAGCGCCCGCCGGTAGACCGGTCGCGCCTTAGAGCCTGTCCGCGAATAGGAGTGGGTCGCGCGCAGGGGGCTTGCGGATTGCAGGCAAGGAGCGAGGAGGAAGGCGATGCTCTTCCATCGGCGACGACGAGCGACGCAGCATGCGGCCGCAATCCCCCTGCGCCCTTCGGGTTACGAGCGGCGCGGGGCCATCTGCGGCGTTGCCGCTCCTCGGCGATGGAGGCACATCGCCTTCGTCGCGGCGCCTGGCACTGGCCCGCGGCGCTCGTAACGCGGCCCACCCCTATTCGCGGACAGGCTCTTAGGGTCAGCCCACGCGCTCGAAGTCGATGAAGCCGCGCTCGACGTCGGTGTCGAGGAGCCGGACGCGCAGGCGCTCGCCGACGTCCATCCCCTCGGTCCCGCGCATCAGGCGCCCTTCCACCGGCGGGTGGAAGATCCGCACCCACGTGCCCTTGTCGGCAGCGCCGGTGACGATGGCGTCGAAGGTCTGGCCCCTGCGGCCGGCCAGCAGCAGCGCCGCGGCCGACTTGGCGACCTGGCGTTCCACCTTGTTGGCCGCGTCCTCCTGGGTCGTGCAGTGCGTGGCGAGGGAGGCGAGCTCGTCGGCGCCGTACGGCGGCGGCGATCCCGCGAGCGCGGCCTTGAGCAGCCGCTGCGTGACGAGGTCGGGGAAGCGGCGGTTGGGCGCGGTGGCGTGCGTGTAGTCTTTGACGGCGAGCCCGAAGTGGCCGGTGGCGTTCTCGCCCGGCCGCTCGACCACGTACTCGCCGGCGCCGAGCAGCTTGATGATCGTCAGCGAGAGGTCGGGGAAGCGCAACGGGTCGGCGGCGCGGCGCCTGGTCAGGAAGGCGGCCAGCGCCGCGGCGTCGGGCGCTCCCGGCAGCGTCTCGCCGAGCCGGGCCGCGACCTCGACGATGCGCTCCCAGCGCTTCGGGCTGCGGACGATGCGCCGCAGCGAGGAGAGGCCGCGGGCGGTCAGGAAGCGGGCGGTCACCCCGTTGGCCGCGATCATCACGTCCTCGATCAGCTCCTTGGCGCGGTTTCGCTCGTCGGGTGTCAGGTCGAGGAGCCGGTCCGCGTCGAACACCGGTCGCGCCTCGATCGTCTGCAGGTCGAGCGCGCCCTGCTCGTGACGGAGCTGGCGCAGCCGCTGCGCTACCTGGTCCTGGAGGCGGAGGTTCTCGGCGAGCCCGGAAACCGCCGTGACGGCGGCCGGCGCCGGGCCGGTGTCTTCCAGCCAGGCCGCGACCGCGTTGTAGGCGAGCTTCGCGTGGTTGCGGACGACGGCACGGAACACGTCGGCGGCCGCCAGGGCGCCGTCGGGCGCCACCGTCATCGCGACGACCACCGCCGGGCGATCCTGCCGGTCGGCAAGCGAGGTGAGGTCGGTGGAGAGCCGCTCGGGTAGCATCGGGAACATCTCCGCCGCCGTGTAGACGGACGTCGTGTTGGTCTCCGCGTGGGCGTCGACCGCCGAGCCCCGGGCGACCAGCTCGTCCACGTCCGCGATCGCCACCAGCAGCTCGACGGCGCCATCAGGCAGCGCCCTGGCCACCGTGAGCTGGTCGAGGTCGAGCGAATCGTCGTTGTCGATCGAGGCCCAGGTCTCCTCGCGCAGGTCACGGAGCTTCCCGTCCGGCGGCGGTGGCGCGGCGGCGATGCGGGCGACCTCGGCGAGGGCTTCGGCCGAGAAGTCGGGGAGCAGGCCTCGCTCGACCATCGCGCGGTGGGCGATGCGCTGCAGCAGGGCGCGCTGGTGGGAGATCGGGGTTTCCATGACGACACTTTAGCGCGGTTGGCCCGGCGCGCGAACCCGGCGAGGAGCGCCTTGACTGACGCGCGGTCGCGGGTATGATCGGCTGCGTCTCACGACCACATTGCCACGCGGTCGCACCACCCGGGGAGCGGCAATGATCATCGACGAGCCGTACATCAAGGCCGACGGCGACGAGGTCTCGGTGGAGGCCGCCGTAACGCTGGAGACCGGCGAGCCGGAGTGCCCGCCGACGCTGTACTTCGCGTTTCCGCGGGCTTGCGCGGAGCTCGTCAGCGACCGCGCCGACGCCTTTGCAGTGGCGCTCCTGCCGCTGGCGATGCGGCGCGGCGAGCGGCTGCGCCTGCGCGGCGAGCTCTCGTGCCGGCTCGCCCAGGGGATGCGCGACTGGCAGCACATCCAGGCCGCCTGGAAGCCGCAACACTTCGCACCGGTGGAGGTGGAGTGCTACAGGGTGAGCGCGCGCGACCCCGGCGACGCGACCGGCGCCGTCGGCACGGCGTTCTCCGGCGGCGTCGACTCGTTCCACACGCTGTGGACGCACCTCGCGGCCAACGAGCGCTACCGCCCGTACGCGATCACCCACTGCCTGATGATCAACGGCTTCGACAGCGACGCCGACCTTGGGGGCGGCGGATCCTTCCGGGCGCTGCAGGGCGTCTACGAGCCGATGATGGCGGAGCTTGGGATCTCGCTGGTGGTGGTGCGCACCAACCTGCGGGAGTTCGTTGGCGCCGTGGTCCAGAAGCAGTCGTTCGCGGCGTTCGTCACCGCGCCGGCGCTGGCGCTCGGCCGCTTGTTCTCGCGTTTCTACGTGCCCTCTTCGTACAAGTTCACCCTGCTCGGGATGTTTCCCGACGGGTCGCACCCGATGCTCGACCACTTGCTGAGCAGCGAATCGATGGAGACCATCCACGACGGCGCCCACCTCACCCGGGTCGACAAGACCGTGGCGATCTCGCGCTGGCCGGCGACGTTTGACCGCCTGCGGGTGTGCTTCGGCGCCACCGGAGTGCAGCCGGGCACCAACGCCATCGCCAACTGCTGCACCTGCGAGAAGTGCGTCCGTACCATGGTGACGCTCGACCTGGCCGGGGCGCTCGGGAGCTATGCCTGCTTCCCGAAGCCGCTCGAACGCCGGAATATCTGGAACTCCGACTACCGCTGGCCCGGCTCCCGGATCTTCGCCGACGAGATCATCGAGTACGCCGGTCGGGTGGGCCGGAAGGACGTGGTCCGCGACATGCGGCGGGCGATCTTCAACACCGTGAAGCTCCACCCCCGGGTGCGCAGGATCGTGCGCGCCAGCTTCACCGTGGAGAAGCGCTCGAAGCTGTACGCGGCGGTGGTGACGCCGCCCAAGCGTTTGCTCAAGAAGTTGGGGTTGGGACGTGGCTGGCTGTACTGAGGTGTTTTCGTCGAGGGGACGACCGCCGGGATTCGCGGGGCGGCGATGAGGGCCGGCGCGCTGCGATCGGCGTCGCTCGTTGCGGCCTCGGTCCTACTTACGTCGGGTGCGGTTGCGCTCGCCGCGCACAACCTCGCCAACGCCGGGATGTGGTGGGACGAAGCGGCGCAGTTCTGGGTTTCCCAAGGGCTCAGCAACTACTCCCCGCCGTTCGCGGAGCGGCGCTCCCTACGCGAAGTGGTCCGAACGAACTGCCGCGAGAACCTCGACCCCGGGGGCTTCTCGGTGCTCCTGCACGCCTGGACCGCGTTCGGCCAGGGGTTGACGTGGCTGCGGGCGCTGCCGTTCGCGTTCTTCCTCGTCGCCGCCACGGCGCTCGGCGCGCTCGGGTGGCGGCTGACCCGCTCCGCCTTCTTCGCGCTCGCAGCGGGCGCAGCACCCGCTCTGTTCCCGGCGGCGCTGTACTTCGGGTTCGAGATCCGCGCGTACAGCATGGAGATGGCCGGCATCGCGGTCGGCGCGCTCGCCCTCGTGGCCGCGCTCGAGCGGCCGTCGACCGGGCGCGCGGCGGCGCTCGGGGTCATCTGCGCCGCGTTCCTCTCGTCCCGCTACAGCTTCGCTCTGTTCGTGGCGGCGCTGGGCTGCGCCTTCGCTTTCGGCGTGCTGCGCGACCCGGCCGGGGGCAAGACGAGCTGGCGGCGCCTGGCGGCGCTGCTGCTGCCCATCGTCGTGGCGGCGGCGCTCTGCTGGCTGGTCACGCTGCGCCACCAGCTTTGGCCCGAGATGCGGAGCGCGCCGCTCGGGGTCGGGTCGCCGGCGTACACGCGGGGGTCGGTCTTCGGTCACTCGGGACTCGACGCGGCGCTGCTGGGGCGCAACCTCGCCTCGTGGCCGGCGCTGCCCCTGACAGTGTGCGCGCTCTACGTGGCGCTGGCGCGCCGCCGGCTCTGGGCGCGCCTTGCGGGGCAGGAGCCGGACGCGGCGGCCGAGCACGCCCGCCGGATCTTCTCGGCGCTGTACGCCGCGACCCTCGGCACCCTCGCCGCCTCGGTCGCAGCGTCGCTGCTGGGCATGTACCCGTGGGACATCGCCAGCCGCTGGAGCGCCTACCTGGTGATGATCGCCGCCCTCGCGGCGGTGGTCGTCGCGGCCGAGTCGGTCATGCTGGGACGGCTCGCGATGGAGCGGCAACCGCACGCGCCGACGCTTGCGCCGCTCGCTGCGGTCGCCCTTGCGCTCGCGGTCGTGGCCGCCGCCTCGGGCCGCGCCCTGACGTATCGCTACGTCGCCCGCGGTACCGACCGCGGCAATGTGGCGGCGCAGATCGCCCGGCTGCCGGTTGGCCTCGCTGCGCGACCGCAGCGTGTTCGTGGAGTTCTACCAGGTCCCGGTGCTGCGCTATCTGTACGAGCACGGCCCCTACGCCGGTCGCGGCGAGTACCCGGCGAGCTTCAGGTTCGAGACCCTGCAGGAGTGGCAGGCGAGCGCGCCGATCGACGCTGCCCGCGACGGCATCGCCTTCGTGGTGGGCGCCTCGCCGGTCGCCGGCGCACAGGCGCGCTTCCCCGGCGCGACTCTGCGGCCGGCCGAGCCGGCCGGGAGCTCGCTGCTCGCGGTCGCCCCACGCGGGGTCGACGAACACTAATCGCCGCGGGCGCAAGCGGCGCCGGGCTCGCTGTAGACTGCGCCGGTGAGGCGACGTCTCCGCGCGCTGTCACCCCTGGTCGTCCTGGCGCTCATCGCCGGCGGTGCGGCGCCGTCGCGGGCGGACGAGACCCCGGCGAGGCCGCGCGTCTGCCTCGTGCTCTCCGGGGGCGGCGCGCTCGGCCTCGCCCACGTGGGTGTGCTGAAGGTGCTCGAGGATCTCCATGTGCCGGTGGACTGCGTGGCCGGCACCAGCATGGGCGCGATCGTCGGCGGGCTGTACGCGGCCGGGTACTCGCCGGCGGAGCTCGAGCACCTCGCGGTCGACACGGACTGGAACGGCATTCTGCACGACGCCCCGGATCGCCGCGACCTGCCGTTCCGCCGCAAGGTCGACGACCTGACCTATCTCACCCGCTGGGAGCTGGGGTTCTCCGACGGCAAGCTGCGCCTGCCGTCGGGGCTGATCGCGGGGCAGAGGCTCGGCGTCATGCTGCGCGTCCTCTGCCTGCGCGCCGCCGGCGTCCGCGACTTCGACCGGCTGCCGGTGCCGTTCCGCGCCGTCGCCGCCGACATCGGCACCGGCGAGACGGTGGTGCTGACAGGACGGCGACCTCGCCGAGGCGCTGCGCGCCAGCATGGCGGTGCCCCGGGCTGTTCTCGCCGGTCGAGGTCGACGGCCGGCTGCTGGTGGACGGCGGCGTGGTCGCCAACCTGCCGGTCGACGCGGCCCGCGCGATGGGCGCCGACGTGGTGATCGCCGTCGACCTCGGACAGCCGCTCTCCGCAAAGGGGCGCCCCGAGTCGGTGGCGGCGATCCTGTCGCGGACCTCGGCGTTCCTCACCCGGCTGAATGTCGAGCGCGCGCTCGGCGGTGTCGACGTGCTCATCCACCCGTCGCTCGGCAAGCTCGGGCTGCTCGACTTCCACGCCGCCAAGGAGATCCTCGCCCAAGGAGAGGCGGCCGTGCGGTCGCAGCAGGAGGCGCTCCGCCGTGTCGCGGTCGACGACAGCGCATGGAGGCGCTACCTCGAACGGCAACGCCGCACCACGCCGGAGATCCCGATCGGCAGCGTGACGATCGACCCGGGTCGCGGGCTTTCGCTCCGGACCGTCACGGCCGACGTTCGCACCCGGGCGGGACGGCCGCTCGACGTCGAGATGCTGCTGGCCGACATCAAGCGTCTGTACGACCTCGGCGAGTTCGAGACGGTGGACTTTCGCCTCTCACCGGAGGGTGACGTCTACGACCTGACCATCACCGGCCACGTGAAATCGTGGGGGCCGAACTTCCTCCGCTTCGGGCTCGGGCTCTCCTCCGACCTCGAGGGGGACAGCCGGTTCAACATGCTCGCCGCGTTCACCATGACCCGGCTCAATCGCCTCGGCGCCGAGTTCAAGACGACGGCGCAGCTCGGCGAGAACCCGGTCGGTTCGGCCGAGCTCTACCAACCGCTGTCCTTATCGCGGGTCCCGTTCGTGGCGGCCGGCGTCGCTGCCTCGCAGGCCAAGTCCCAGCTCATGGTGGACGGCGTGCCGATCCAGTACCGGTTCGGCCAGGGGCACGTCGGGCTCGACCTCGGGCTGTCGCTCGGGCGCTACGGCGAGGTGCGGGCCGGGGTGCGGCGCGACGCCGCTACCGGCCGCGCCAACCGCGACGCGGGTCGCCTGCCGCGCTACGACTCGACCGACGCGGGCGTGCGCTTCGCGGTCACCGTCGACCAGCTCGACAGCGTCAACTTCCCGCGCCACGGCGTCCTGGGAGCGGCCGAGGTGTACCAGGCCCGCTCGCAGCTCGGCGCCGACGTGGAGTACGAGCGTCTCGACCTGCAGTTGGTGGCGGCCGCGAGCGTCGGCCGGCACACCCTGCTCGGCATCGCGCACGGCACCTCGGCGCTGGGCGGCACGTTGCCGCCGTCCGAGCGCCTATACCTGGGCGGGCTGTTCAACCTCTCCGGGCTGCCGGTCGGCGAGGTGTCGGGGAGCTACGGCGGGATCGTGACGCTGGCCTACCTCTACCGCCTCGGACGGCTGCCGGTGTTTGGCGAGGGGTTCTACGCGGCGGTGTCGGCTGAGGCCGGCAATGCCTGGCCGAGCGCCGGCGAGGTCAGCCTCTCCGACCTGCGGCACTCGTTCGCGTTGATCTGCGGCGCCGACACGCTGCTCGGACCGATCTACGTCGCCCACGGGTGGACGAGCGGCGGCAAGGACTCGTTCTACCTCCTGGTCGGGCGCACGTTCTAGGGCGCAGCAACGCGTGCCGGGAGGGCGCCCTTTGCCACACGACGCCGTTATCCCCGGCGTTGAGGGCGTGACGGTGGCGGGACGAGTTTGCTAGACTCTAGCTCGACAACAGGTCACCTTCTGGAGATCGTGCTCGTTACGGTTGCAGGCGTGCTCATCGTCGTCGGGCGCGCGATGGTGCGGAGGCGTATGGTGCCGGGCGGGCGGCGGCGCCGCTGCGGGGGAGCCGGCGCGAAAGCGAGGGGAAGCGATGCGGATGTCAGTCGCAGTCCTGGTTGGGGCAGCCGCGATCTGCGGTGCGTCGGCCATCGCGCAGGAGACCACCGGCGCCATCGTCGGCGCCGTGAGGTCGGGGGACGGGCAGCCCCTGCCCGGCGTGAGCATCGCCATCGACAACGCGGAGACCGGCTTCCGCCGCGCCGTGGTGACCGCTGGCGACGGCAGCTACCGTATGCTCGCGCTGCGGCCGGCGACCTACACGCTGACCGCCGAGCTCGACGGCTTCAAGGGCTACCGTCGGACCGTGCGCGTCGACCTCGGCGGCACCGTGACCGCCGACGTCACGCTGGCGATCGGCTCTTTCGAAGACGTCGTCGAGGTCACCGGCGCCGCGCCACTGGTGGACACCACGTCGACAGCCAGCGGGATCACCGTCAACATCGGCGAGCTGGCCAGTCAGGTGCCGCTGGCGCGCGACGTCACCCAGGTCGCACTGCTGGCGCCGGGCACGTTCCCGGGGAACGCCGCCTTCCAGAGCGGGTCCGCGCGACGGAGCCAGTTGAATACGCCCGGTCAGAGTCTGTTCTCCGTCTCGGGCGCCTCGATCAACGAAAACTCGTACGTCGTCAACGGCCTCAACATCACCAGCCTGCGGTCGATGATGGGGTCGAGTTACGTGCCGATGGAGTTCGTGCAGGAAGCGCAGATCAAGACCGGCGGGTACGAAGCCGAATTTGGCCGGTCGACCGGCGGCGTGGTCAACCTCGTCACCAAGAGCGGGACCAACACCCTGCACGGCGCCATCAGCCTGTACTGGTCGCCGCAGAGTCTGCAGGCGCAGGAGCCGAACGTCTTCGATTACAACAGCAGCGGGGTTCGCCTCGTCTCCAAGGACAACCAGAACGAGCACGAGCGGGACCTCGAGGGGAACCTCTCGCTGGGCGGCGCCTTCGTCAAGGACAAGCTGTTCTTTTTCGGGTTCGTCCGGTACGACAAGAGCGAAACTCTCGAGATCTGGTCGAACACGGCGCAGCTCTCCACGCCGGCGGCGCCGTACTGGGGAGGCAAGCTCGACTGGCTCATCTCGCCGAGCCACCGCGTCGAAGGGACGTACCTTTCGGACAAGGTCGACGATCGCGTCACGGGCTACTCCTACAGCGTCAACGACGGGAGCATCACGGGCGTCCTCGACAGCGGTTCACGCTTCCGCGGCGGGACGAACTACATCGCCAAGTACTCGGGGTCGTTCGGCGACAGCTTTCTGCTCGCCGGCCAGTTCGGGCGCAACGAGTTCGACCGCACAGAGATCCCCGACGGCGCCGACCGTTGCCCGGTCGCCATCGACTCGCGCACAGGCCGGCGGATCCGGCTGGGGTGCTCGATCGACAACTCGGTCGGGCACGACGAGGATGCCCGCACGGCGTACCGCGTCGACGGCGACTGGCTGCTCGGCCACCACAGCCTGCGCGCCGGCGCCGACCTCGAGACCAATCGCTCGGCCCGGCAGCGGCGGTACTCCGGCGGTGCGTCGTACCGCTACTACCTCAACGGCACGCGCTACACGACGATCCCGAAGACGACGGAGATCGTGCAGGTGCAGCACACGTTCGAGGACGGGACCTACGAGACGAGCTCGAACGCGGCGTACCTCCAGGATTCCTGGGCCGCCACTCACGACCTGACCGTCAACTTCGGGGTGCGCTGGGAGCACTATCAGAACAAGAACGCGGCCGGCCAGACGTTCATCAACATCGCCGACCAGCTCGCCCCCCGGCTCGGCGTCGCCTGGGACGTCCGCGGCGACGGGCGCGAGAAGCTGTACGGGAGCTTCGGCGTCTACAACCTGCCGATGAGCACCCAGGCGTCGCTCAACCTCGGCTCGTCACAGCTCCAGGACGAGGGATGGTACGTTCTCCAGGGCGGCATCAACGCCGACGGCAGCCCGGGCGCGCTCGGCCAGGAGCTCGCCTTCCGGATCACCGACGACGGCACCGTCAAGGATCCCCGTGAGACCACCGACTCGTCGTTCAAGCCGATGTCGCAGAGCGAGATGATCCTCGGCTACGACCGCCGCGTTTCCGACAACTGGTCGATCGGAGTACGCGGCGTCGGCCGCCGCTTCAACGAGGTCATCGAGGACGTCCTGATCGACAAGGGGATGTGGGAGGTGTACCACGTTCCCTGCTTCGACCCGGCGATCCTCGACGGCAACGGCTCGTGCGCGCACGACTACCGGCTGACCAACCCGGGCAGCGACTTCTCCGGCTGGTACGACATCGACGGCGACGGCGCCCTCGACCCGATCCTGCTCACCGCGGAGCAGCTCGGCATCCCCAAGGCGAAGCGGAACTACTACGCGGCGGAGCTGACGTTCCGCCGCCGGCTCGCCAACCGCTGGATGCTGCAGGGGTCGTACACCTGGTCGCACAGCTACGGGAACTACGAGGGCATGGTCAGCTCCGACTTCACCCAGGTGCAGCCGTACTTCACCAAGACGTTTGACGTCGCCGCCCTCACCGAGCACTCGTGGGGCAACCTGCCGAACGACCGCCGCCACAGCGCCAAGCTGTACGGCATGTACGCGTTCGACTCCGGGTTCCAGGTCGGCAGCAACTTCTACTTCCGCACCGGGAGGCCGATCAACGGCTTCGGCATGCACCCGACCGACCCGTGGGCGCAGTGGTACGGCGCCAAGGCGTTCTACAACAACGGCGAGCCGTGCCCGCGCGGCTGTGGCGGCCGCACCCCCGACACGTGGAACCTCGACCTGTCGCTGCGGTACGACCTCAAGCCGTGGGGCACCAACTGGTTCCTGCGCGTAGACGCGTTCAACGTGTTCAACAACGATCAGGTGATCGAGGTCGACGAGGAGGCGCAGAGCGCCAACTATCTGCCCAACCCGAACTACGGGGGAGCGACGTACTACCAGTCGCCGAGGTCGGTGCGGTTCGGATTCGGCTTGAGCTTCTGATCGGTCGGAGATACGGCGACGCACCCGGGAACGTCGATGCGCCACGCCCGCCGTGGCTGTTGCGCCGTAAATTATTGACTTCCAATAATTTTCATGTATACTCAAAACCTCTGCCGGCCTCTGCGCCATCGGGCGCGTTGCCGGCCTCGCCTCCAAGCGGAACCTTCCGCGCGTCCGAGGCAGGAGCTGCGGAGCGGAAGATTACGGGCCCACGGGGCAACCAGGGCCACCAGGAGGAACACTATGGCAGCAAAGCTCTACGTTGGCGGTCTCTCTCCATCCACCACTTCTGAAGGTCTGGGCGCGCACTTCAAGCAGTGCGGCACGGTCGTGTCGGCGACGGTAGTCACCGAGCGCGACAGTGGCCAGTCGCGCGGCTTCGGCTTCGTCGAGATGTCCAGCGAGGCGGAAGCGCAGGGTGCGATCACGGCGCTCAACCAGAAGATGTTCGAGGGTCACGATCTCACGGTGAACATCGCGCGGTCGAAGCTCGAGCGCGCGCCGCGTTCATAAGCGAATACGGCATACAACAAGCAGTCCGGGGCCCCGCGTGTTGCGGGGCCCCGGTTCTTTTTCGGCCCACTCCCGCGGCGACGGCCGCGGGAGGCCTCACGCCTTGCGGACGGTGACCCGCGTGCCCTTGATGCGGGCGCCGCGCAGCGCGCGCATGACCTGCACCACGACCTCGTCGGCGACCTCGACGATCGAGGCCTCGTCACCGATGTCGATGGCGCCGACCACGCTGCCGGCCACCGACGCCTCGCCGGTGATGGCGCCGACGAGGTCCTGCGGCCGCACGCCGGCGCGCCGGCCGACGTTGACGACGATGCGCGCCATACCGACGTCCGATCGCCCGCGGCGCTCGGCGCGCGGCCGTGCGGTCGGCCCGGACGATCCGCCGCCCGGGCGCCCGCCCGCGGCGCCGCGCTTCCCGGCTGCCCGCTCACGGAAAGGGTGCGCCGGGGCGGGAGCGGGGATCTCCTCCGCCTCCTCGCCGGTGCGGTGCTCGGCCCGGTGCGCCAGCTTGACGGCCGCGAGGGCGACCTGCATGAGATCGTGCTCCCCGGACAGCGATTCGACGACGACGCGCATCTCTTCCAGGTCGCCCTCCGTGAGCTGGTCCTGCAATGCGGCGCGCGTCATCTCGAGCCGCCGCGTCCGCAGGTCGGCGATGGTCGGCAGCCGATCGACGCTGATCTTCTGCCGGGTGGCCTGCTCGATGTTGCGCAGCAGCCGGTGCTCGCGCGGCTCGGCGAGCGTGACGACGATCCCGGCGCGGCCCGCACGGCCCACCCGGCCGATGCGGTGCACGTACGCCTCCGGGTTGGGCGGGACGTCGAAGTTGAACACGTGCGAGAGCTGCTCGATGTCGAGACCGCGGGCGGCAACGTCGGTGGCGATCACCAGGTCCGCCGCGCCGGCGCGCAGGCGGCCCATGACGCGCTCCCGCTCGTCCTGCTCCATGCCGCCGTGCAGCGCCTCGGCGCGGTAACCGCGCGCGGCGAGCGTCTCGGCGAGCTCGTCGACCTCGATGCGGGTGCGGCAGAAGACGATCGCGGAGGCGGGGTTCTCGACGTCCAGCACGCGGCCGAGCGCCGCCACCTTGTGCGCGCGGTCGACGATATAGGCGGTCTGGCGGACGCGCGGCGGCGCACCGGTGGCCGTCTTCTCGCGGGGGACCTTGATCTCGACCGGGTCGGCGAGGTGCTTTCTCGCGATCGCCATGATCGGCGGCGGCAGGTTCACCGAGAACAACATCGTCTGGCGCGCGGCAGGCGTGGCGGCGAGGATCGCCTGGATGTCCTCCGCGAACCCCATGTCGAGCATCTCGTCGGCCTCGTCGAGGACGACCGTGGTCACGCCGTCGAGGGACATGGTGGCGCGGCGGAGGTGGTCGAGCGCCCGGCCGGGGGTGGCGACGACGACGTCGACGCCGCGCTCGAGCGCCCGCACCTGCTGGCCGAAGCTCTGGCCCCCGTAGAGCGGCAGCACACTGCCTTCGAGCAGGCGCCCGTAGCGGTGCACCGCCTCGGCGACCTGAACCGCCAGCTCGCGGGTGGGCACCAGGACGAGCGCCGAGGGGCGCTGCCGCACTCGGGGGAGGGAGGCGAGGCGCTGCAGCAGCGGCAGCGCGAACGCCGCCGTCTTGCCCGTGCCGGTCGCCGCCTGGCCCATGAGGTCGCGCCCGGCGAGCAGCGGCGGGATGGCGGCGCGCTGGATCGGCGTCGGCTCCTCGTAGCCGAGCGCGGTGAGCGTCTCGACCAGCCGGGGATCGAGCCCCAGCGCGATGAACTCGTTCTCGGTCGTGCGATCCGTGTCGGGCATGGGCACTCCGTCTCTCCCTGCGACAGTACACCATGTGGATTCCCTTTCGCCGCTTGTCTGGAGTGGGGGCGGGCGCCGCTGGCGCGGCGCTGCGGCCGCTCGCAGCGTGCGTCCTTGCCGCACTGCGTGCGGCCCGCCCCTCGCCAATTTGGGTCACTCTCCTCTTCCCACGGAGCGCTGCCGGCAGCGGACCATCTGCGGCGTCGCCCTTCGCCGGCCACGCTCCTCGCGTACATCAAGTACGCGTCGTCGCGGGCCGGCTCGGTCTCCTTGCATCTGGCCCACTGGCGGCAGCGCCGCGCCGCTGCGCGGCGCGAGCTAGGAAGAAACAAAGAAGCAGCAGGAATGCCGGCGCGCCTGAGCGCTGCGCGGAGGCCACCAAACCACTCCGCGCCGCTCCCTGAGCGGCGCGCGCGTGCCACTTCCGACGTTTTGCTCGCGATGCGGGCCGCACCCGTCGCCCAGCCTGGAGATCGAAGCGGAATGGCTGAGTTATCCGCTTTCAAAATGTCGGAGGTGGCAACGACGGCCTCCAAGGTTCCGAGCGCTTCCAAGCCACTCAGAGCCACCCGCCAATCCCAGAGGAAGAAACAAAGAAGCACCGCGCCGACCCTGCTGCGCGGCGAGCGAAGGCAGCTCCTTGCGTGGGGTCTGCTAGCCTGCCGGGGTGACCTTCGCCGACGCCCTGCGCGGACTCGCGGAGCGCCGCGGGCTGACGCTCCCTCCGGCGGCCCATCCGGAGCCGCTCGCCGGTCTCGACTACCAGGTCGAGCTGGCCCTCAAGCGCGACGCCTTCGCCGCGTTCTGGCAGGACCAACGGCTGCCGGGGCGTCCCGAACCGATGGTCGCGGCGCCGGCGCCGCGCGGCTACCGCACGACCAGCAAGCGGCGCGCGGCGCTCGGTCCCAAGGGTCTGGCGCTCTCGTTCCCCGGCGCCGCGCCCCGCAAACGCGGCCTCGCACCGTCGGCGCTCGACCTCCAGGAGCACACGGCCGCGTTCACTTTCCTCGCGGAACGGCTGGCGCGGCCGCCGGCGCGGGCGCTGGCCACGGCACTCAACTGGGTGATCGTCCGGGGCGCTGCCGGCGGCCTTGCCGTGATCCTCAACGTCCGTGAGTTCGACGCCCGCGTGGTGCGGGCCGGCAAGCAGCTCGCCGAGGTACTTCAGGAGGCGCCGCTTGGCGTCCGCGCCGCTTTCCTCTACCTCGACCCGTCCGGCTCGGACTACTACCTCGAGGCGAAGCGTCCGCCCGGAACACTGTCGTTCAAGCGCCTGTTCGGCCCCGAGTGGCTGCAGGTCGAGGTCGCCGGCGTGCGCCTGCGCTTCCCGCCGACGGTGTTCTCGCAGGTCAACGGCGCCATGCTCGGCGTCATGGCGGAGGCGGTTCGCTCGCTGCTGGAGCCGCTCGCCGGCTGCGATCTCCTCGACCTCTACTGCGGCTACGGGCTGTTCTCGCTGACCGCCGGCCGCGCGGCAGCGCAGGCGACCGGGATCGACCTCGACGGCCCGGCGATCGAGGCGGCGCGCGGCAACGCCGAGCACCTGGGCTGCGGCGGGCGCGTGCGTTTTCTCGCCGGGCGGATCGACCGCGCCTTCCTCACCCGCGCCCTGCGCCCGGCGCGCGGTCCCGAGGTGGTGCTGCTCGACCCGCCGCGGCAGGGCACGGCGGCGGACGTGGCGGCGACCGTGGCCGCCCGCCGGCCGCAGCGGGTCGTTCACGTCTGCTGCGGCACCGACGAGATCCCGCGCGAGGCCGCCGCCTGGTCGCACGCGGGCTATCGGGTGACCCGCGCCGTCCCCCTCGACCTGTTCCCGGGCACCACCGGACTCGAGACGCTGCTGCTGCTGGGCAGCTAACGCGAGTGGCTTGGGGGCACTGAGAAACCTGGAGGTCGTCGCAAGAAGTCGGAAGCGGCACGCACGCGCCGCGCAGGGCACGGCGCGGAGTGAACGGACCGCCACGGCGCCGCGGTCAGGCGCGCCATCGCCTGATCTGGAGTACGGCGTCAGCGCTTGGGCGCCGCCTCGGCCGGCAGGCGCTCGGCGAGCGTCACGGTGATCCCCCAGGAATCCGGGTCGCGCGGCGGGTCCGAGTTCCAGTCCCGCCAGGCGTGCGAGCCGTCGGTGGTGTAAAGGACGCGATAGGCGCCGGCCGGCAGGTGCAGGCGGCCGCGAAAGACGCGGTTCTTGCGCGCGCCGCCGGCGGGCTCGGTGTCGCCGTAGGTCATCTCCCACACCTTCCGGCCGCTGCCGGCCTCCTCGATCCAGCCGAGGTCGGCCATCTCGTGGCCTTCCGACTCGCCGAGGGCGTAGACCTCCACGTCGCCGTCCCGTTCCAACGTGAACGTCGCCTCGCGCCGCTGGTCGCTGCGCACCCGGGTGATCCGTGCGAGCGCCGCCGGCTGGTCCTTCTCGGGGTCGAACGCGGCGACGTCGTCGGGCGTGTACGAAGGGTCGGCTGCGAGGACAGTGATCCCCCAGCGGTGGCGCTCGAACGGCGGCTCCGAGTTCCAGTCGCCGTAGGCGTGACTGCCGTCGGTCGAGTAGTGCGCCACGTAGCTGCCGGCCGGCAGGCGGACGACCTGGTCCTCGACGCGGTTCTTCTCGGCGCCGCCGGCGTGCTCGGTGAGGTCGTACTCCATCTCCCAGACGGTCTCGTGCGTGCGCGCGTCGACGATCCAGCCGAGGTCGGCCAACTCGTGACCGGTACCCTCGCCGAGGGCCACGACACGGACGGCCAGCGGCCGGCGCAGCGTGAAGCCAGCGCTCCGCTGCTCGCTGTCGCCCACTTCGACGAGCGCCGCCACGACGTTGCGTCGCCACGCCTCGTCGGCGGCGAAGGGCTCGATCAAAGCCGCGTCCTCGGGGCGCACGACGCGCACCACGAGGCCCCAGGCGAGCGGGTCGTCAGGCGGCAGCGAGTTGAACTTGGGGTACGAGTGCTCGTCGTCGGTCGCGTAGTGGGCGATGTAGCGGCCGGCGGGGAGGTGGACCACCTCGGCCACCAGCCGGTTCTTCCGGGAGCCTCCGGCATGCTCGGCGTGGAAGGGGTCGAAGCGCCACACCTTCTTGCCGCTGTCGGCGTCCTCGATCCAGCCGCCGTCGTAGGCGCGCCGGTCGAGCACCTCGCCGAGGCACGCCACGCGAACGTCGGCCGGACCGCGGAGCGCGAACCCCGCCCGCTCCTCGGCCCCGTCGCCGACGCCGACCAGCGCCACCACCACGCTGCGGCCGAGCCGGTCGCGCGCACCGGCGGCCAGGGCGTCGCCGCCCGGCATGCCGTCGCCGGAGACGTGCACCTCGACCCGCGCGACGAGATCCTCGAGGCCGTCCTCGTCGACGTTCTCGCGCAACTGGCCGAGCAGTTGGTCGATGTCGACGCCGTGGCGGTCCCAGGCCGAGGCCTCGCCGGGGAAGGTGGCCAGGTAGAGCTCGTACGCCCCGGTGGGCAGGCTGACCGCCTCGTCGAAGCTGGCGAGGTCATGGCGCGCGCGTGACAGCGTCGCGTCGGCGGCGTCCCAGACGACCTTGCGGGAGGCGCCGTCGAGCAACCAGATCCGTGCCGGCGTCCACGAGCCCCGCGCGGCGAAGGTGACGCCGGTGATGCGCACCTCCTGCTGGCGGTCGAGCGTGAACGCCCGCGCCGCGAGGGCGCGGAAGCGGGGCTTCTCGATGGACGCCAGGTCGGCACTGCGGGCCGACGCCGCGATGACGATGGCACACGAGATGGCAATGACGAGCGAGCGGAGTCGCATGCTTTCCTCCCGGGACGTTCCCCCTAGGAATACGAGATCGGTGCACCCCGGGTTCCGCGGCGGCCCGACCGGCGCGCTACAGTGGCGGCGTGCCGCACGTGTACATCCTCCGGTGCCGCGACGGGTCGCTGTACACCGGCAGCGCCAAGGACCTCGCGGCTCGGCTGCGCCAGCACGTGGCCGGCCGGGCCTCGCGCTACACGCGCGCCCGGCTGCCGGTCGCTCTGGTGTGGTCGCGCGAGACGGCGACGTGGAGCGAGGCGCTGCGCGACGAGCGCCGCATCAAGCGGCTGCGGCGCGCGGAGAAGGAGAGCCTGATCGCGGGCGAGCGGTGCGACGGTGGCTGAGCTGCTGCTGAGCTGCCGCGACGTCGCGAAAGCGTTCGGCGCCGTGCCGCTCTTCACCGGCGTCACCTTCGGCGTCACCGAGGGCGAGCACGTCGCCCTGGTGGGGCCGAATGGCTCGGGAAAGACGACGCTGCTGCGCGTCCTCGCCGGCCTCGAGCCGCCCGACAGCGGCACCGTGGCGGCGCGCCGCGCGCTGGTGATCGGCTACGTGCCGCAGGACCCGACGTTTGCCCCGGGTCACACTGCCGAGGAGGTCGTGCTCGCGGCGCTCGCCGGCGGGCGCGGGGAGGAGCACGAGCAGGCGACTCGCGCCGGGATCGTCCTCTCGCAGTCCGGCTTCGCCGACCCTCGCCAGCGAGTCGGCACGATGTCGGGCGGCTGGCGAAAGCGGCTGGCGATCGCCCGCGAGATCGCGCGGCGGCCCGAGTTGCTGATCATGGACGAGCCTACCAACCACCTCGACATCGAGGGAATCGGCTGGCTCGAGGGGCTGCTCAGCGCCGCCGCGCACGCGTTCCTGGTGGTCAGCCACGACCGCTACTTCCTCGAGAACACCGCCGGCCGCATGCTCGAGCTGGCGCGGATCTGGCCGAAGGGGCTGTTCGAGGTCAAGGGAGGGTACCGCCGGTTCCTGGCCGAGAAGGACGCGGCGCTCGCCGGCCAGGCGAGCTACCAGGAGTCGCTCGCCAACCGGGTGCGGCGGGAGATCGACTGGCTGGCGCACAAGGCGCGGGCGCGCACCCGCAAGGGCAAGGCGCGGGTCGACGAGGCCGGCCGCATCGCCGGCGAGCTCGACGACCTGCGCTCGCGCACCGCCAGCCGCACCGCGGGGATCGAGTTCGCCGCGTCGGGGCGGCGCACCCGCGAGCTGGTCGTCGTCCGCGACGCGGCGTTCGGCTACGGCGCCGCGCCCGTCGTCCGCAAGCTCTCGCTCGTCCTCTCGCCCGGCTCGCGGCTCGGCCTGGTCGGCCGCAACGGCAGCGGCAAGAGCACCGTGCTGCGGCTGTTCTCCGGCGAGCTGCAGCCGAGCGCGGGCTCCGTCGAGCACGCGCAGCACCTGAAGGTGGTGCAGTTCGAGCAGGACCGCTCGGCGCTCGACCCGGCGGCGACGCTGCGCGCCAGCCTCGCCGCCCACGGCGACTCAGTGATCTACCAGGGGCGGCCGGTCCACGTCGCGGCCTGGGCGAAACGGTTCTTGTTCACACCGGATCAGCTCGACCAGCCGGTCGGGCGCCTCTCCGGTGGCGAGCAGGCGCGGGTGCTGCTCGCCCGGCTGATGCTCGCCCCCGCCGACGTGCTACTGCTCGACGAGCCGACCAACGACCTCGACATCCCGACGCTCGAGGTGCTCGAGGAGAGCCTGCTCGAGTTCCCCGGCGCCCTCGTTCTCGTCACTCACGACCGCTATCTGCTCGATCGCGTCGCCACCAGAGTCCTCGCCCTGGACGGCGCCGGTGGCGTGCAGCTCTTCGCCGACTACGCGCAGTGGGAGGCGGCCGCTGCCGCGCCGGCCGCGGCGCCGGCGAGCGCCGCCGCAGCGCGGCGGACGCGCGGCGACGAGCGGCCGGCCGGAGTGCGGCGCCTGACGTACCGCGAGCGGCAGGAGTGGGACGGCATCGAGGCGGCGATCCTCGCCGCCGAGGGAGCGCTCGCGGCAGCCGCGGCGGCGGCGCACGACCCGGCGATCGCGTCGGACGCCGGGTCGCTCCACGCCGCGGTGCAGCGGATGGACTCGGCGCAGGCCGAGGTCGACCGCCTCTACGCCCGCTGGGCCGATCTCGAGGCGAAGCAGCAGGAGTGATCGCGGCGACTCAGGCCCGCCCGGACGCCCCGACTACTCTGTCATTGTTCAGAAAGTCCCTTGACGTTGCTCAGACCATCGGGGCGCCCCCTGTTCCGGGGGCAAGCGGGCGCCCTCGCCCGCGCCGGCGAGGGCGCCGGCGCCCCCGAGGTGCCTTTCATGGTCCAGAGTGCGGCTACGGCTCATGGTGATTCCGAGGAGCGCAGCGACGAGGAATCCCGGCGCGCCTGGAGCGCGGTCGACTGTCCTCGCTGCGCTCGCCTGCCCGTGGCTAGTCGGCGCTGTTGAGTACGGCGAGGAAAGCGTCGCCGTAGCGTTCGAGCTTGACGTGCCCAACGCCGCTCACGCGCAGCAGCTCCTCCGGCGTCGTCGGCCGCAGCGCCGCCATCGCGGCCAGTGTCGCGTCGGAGAAGACGACATAGGCGGGGACGCCCTGCGCGTCGGCGAGGCGCTTGCGCAGCGCCCGCAGCCGCTCGAACAAGGCGTCGTCGACCGCGCGCCCGTCGGCGGTCAGCCGCGCCTGCTTCGCGGGACGGGCGCGGGCGGCGTCGCGGTGGACCGCC
Organism: uncultured Acidobacteriota bacterium; assembly: GCA_963725705.1. Taxonomy (GTDB): domain Bacteria; phylum Acidobacteriota; class Thermoanaerobaculia; order Thermoanaerobaculales; family Thermoanaerobaculaceae; genus CAVRZJ01. The sequence continues at coordinate 137,290 of CAVRZJ010000016.1, forward strand.
AGCTCGACGCTCCGCTCGCCGCGCAGCACCGGTCCGGCTGCGCCGGTGAGCTTGAGCACCGAGTAGTCGGCGATGTCCTGGCGCAGGTAGCCGCCGTGGATGAGCTGGCGGATCACCGACAGCCAGGCGTCGACCGATAGATCGGCGCCGATGCCGTAGGTCGACAGGTGGTCATGACCGAGATCGCGGGTGCGCACGGTGTCGGCGCCGCGCAGGACGTCGACGACGTGGCGGGCGCCGAAGCGCTGGCCGACCCGGTAGACGCACGAGAGCGCCTTGCGCGCGTGCTCGCTGCCGTCGTAGCGCTCGGGCGGATCGAGGCAGACGTCGCAGTTGCCGCAGTCGTGCTCGAGGTGCTCGCCGAAATAGCCGAGCAGTGCCTGGCGGCGGCACGACAGCGACTCGGCGAAGCCGATCATCGCCGACAGCTTGTGCAGCTCCACGCGCACTTGCGCGGGGTCGCCGCCGCTCTCGATCAGCCGGTGGGCCGTGACGACGTCCTGCATCCCGAACAGCAGCAGCGCGTCGGCGGGCATCCCGTCGCGCCCGGCGCGGCCGGTCTCCTGGTAGTACCCCTCGAGGTTCTTCGGCATGTCGTGGTGGACGACGAAGCGCACGTCGGGCTTGTCGATGCCCATCCCGAACGCGACCGTGGCGACGACGACATCGACCTCGTCGCGGAGGAAAGCGTCCTGCACCCGCGTGCGCTCGGCGGCGGGCAGGCCGGCGTGGTACGCCTCGGCCCGCACTCCGGCCGCGGCGAGGCGCGCGGCGACCTCCTCGGTGCGCTTGCGCGACAGGCAGTAGACGATCCCCGAGTCGCTGCGGCGCGCCCGTACGAACGCGAGGAGCTGCTCGGCGGGGGTGCTCTTGGCGACCACCGTGTAGCGGATGTTGGGGCGGTCGAAACCGCCGGCGAACAGCGCGGCGCCGGACAGGCCGAGCTTGTCGATCACATCGGCGCGCGTGGTGTCGTCGGCGGTGGCGGTGAGCGCGATCAGCGGCACGCCGGGGAAGCGCTCGCGCAGCCGGCCGAGGGCGATGTACTCGGGGCGGAAGTCGTGCCCCCACTGGCTGACGCAGTGCGCCTCGTCGACCGCGAACAGCGCCAGCGGGGTCGTCCTCAGGCGCTCGAGGAACGAGTCGGTCATCAGCCGCTCGGGAGCGACGTAGAGCAGCGACAGCTCGCCGGCGTGAAAGCGCGCCAGCGCCCGCCGCGCCTGCCCCTCCTCCATCGACGAGTTGTAGTAGGCAGCGGCGACGCCATTGCCGACGCAGCGCGTCGACCTGGTCCTTCATCAGCGAGATCAGCGGCGAGACGACGATCGCAGTGCCCGGCCGCAGCAGCGCCGGCACCTGGTAGCACAGCGACTTGCCGCCGCCGGTCGGCATCAGCACGAACGCGTCGCCGCCGCCCGTCACATGCTCGATGATCTCGCGCTGCAGCGGCCGGAACGTCTCGTACCCGAACACGTCCCGCAGCACGGCGCCCGCATCTCTGGCAGGTGACAGCGGCTGCGGCATGAACGAACCGTACCACGACCACGACGACAGGCGATGGGCGACGGGAGGTGGGCGATGGGAGAAGCAGATCAAGCGATGCCGCGCCTGAGCGCAACGCGTTGCCCACCAAGCCACTCCGCGCCGCGCCCCGCGCGGCGCGCGCGTGCCACCTCCGACATTTTGTCAGCGACCGCCGGCGATCAGCAGACCGAAGTCAAACTAGCGGCGCGGTAGCCAGGCAGCGAGCGACAAAATGTCCGAGGTGGCAACGATGACCTCGAAAGGCCTGTGAATCCCCAAACCACGCGGCGCCAAGCCTGCAGCGCTTCCCCTCCTCGCGCTCCGCCCCTACTTCTTCTCCTCCTGCGCCTCCGCGGTCAGTCCGCGCTTGGCGAGGAGGGCGTCGACCTTCGGCTCGCGGCCGCGGAAGCGCTTGTAGAGCACCATCGCGTCCTCGCTGCCGCTCTTCGCAAGCAGCGCGCGGAAGCGTTGCGCGGTCGCCGGGTCGAAGAGGTTGCCGGTCTCCTTGAACGCCTGGAAGGCGTCGGAGTCGAGCACCGCGCTCCAGGTGTACGAGTAGTACCCCGCGGAGTACTCGTCGGCGGAGTGCAGGAAGTAGGTGGTGCGGTAGCGCGGCAGAATCTCGGGAATGAGCCCCCACTGCGCCATGCTGGCGTTCTCGAACGCCGTGGTGTCCTGCAGCTTCGGCTCGGCCAACGTGTGCCAGTCCATGTCGAGCAGCGACGCGGCCAGGATCTCGGTCATCGAGAACCCCTGATTGAATGTGCCGGCGTTGCGGATCTTGGCGACCAGCGCCTCGGGGATCACCTCGCCGGTCTTGTAGTGGCGTGCGTAGAGCTTGAGCATCTCCGGCTCGAACACCCAGTTCTCCATGATCTGGCTGGGCAGCTCGACGAAATCCTGCGCGATGAACGAGCCCGAGCCGCGGAACCGGCACGTCGAGACCAGGCTGTGCAGCGCGTGGCCGAACTCGTGGAACAGCGTCTCCGCCTCCTCCGGGGTGAGCAGCGCCGGGGTGTCGCCGGCCGGCCTCGAGAAGTTGAACACGTTGTAGACCACCGGTGTGACGAAGGCGCCCTGCCTGATCCACTGGTCGCGCACGTTGCCGCACCAGGCGCCGCCGCGCTTGCCGGGGCGCGGGTAGAAGTCCATGGTGAGGATGCCGAGGTGCTTGCCGTCCTTCTCCTTGACCTCGAACGCCTGCACCTCCGGGTTGTACAGCGGCAGAGTCGTCAACCGAGTGAAGCTCAGGCCGTAGAGTCGGCCGGCGAGGGTGAACGCGCCGTCGCGCACCGCCTCGAGCGGGAGGTACGGCCTGATCGCCTCCTCGTCGAGGTCGTACTTCGCCTTCTTGACCCGCTCGGCGTAGTAGCGCCAGTCGCACGGCTCGAGCTTGAAGCCGCCGTGCTCGGCGTCGATCATCGCCTGGATGTCCGCGGCCTCGCGCCGCGCCCGCGCCAGCGCCGGCGTCCAGAGCTGGCCCATCAGCGCGTAGACGTTCTCCGGCGTCTTGGCCATGTACTCGTCGAGGACGAAATTGGCCCACGTCCGGTAGCCGAGGAGCTGCGCCTTCTCGGCGCGCAGCTTGGCGATCGACGCGAAGACGACCTTGTTGTCGGTCGGCCCGCCGTGGTCGCAGCGGCTCGAGTAGGCCGCGAGGATGCGCTTGCGCAGCTCGCGGCTGGCCGAGCTCTGGAGAAACGGCCAGATGCTCGGCGCCTTGAGGGTGAACACCCATTTGCCGGGCAGTCCGGCCTTGGCCGCAGCCTCCGCCGCTGCCGCGACCTGGCCCTCGGGAAGCCCCGCGAGGTCGGCCTTGCTCTCGACGACCAGCTTGAAGTCGTTGGTCTCCTTGAGCAGGTTGGCAGCAAACCTCACGATCAGCCCCGACAGCTCGCCGTTGATCGCGCGCAGGCGCTGTTTCTGCTCCGCGCCGAGGTTGGCGCCGCCCCGCACGAAGCGGCGGTAGGTCTTCTCGAGCAGCGTCGCCTGCTCCGGATTGAGGGTGAGCGTTGCGCGCGTGTCGTACACCGCCTTGACGCGCTTGAACAACGTCTCGTTCAGGTAAACGTCGTCGCTGTGCGCGGTGAGCGCGGCCTTGATCTTCTCCTCGACCGCCTGGAGCGAGTCGTCGGTCTCGGCGCCGGAGAGCACACCGAAGGCATTGTTGACGCGGGCGAGCAGCTCGCCGGCGTCGTCGAGCGCCGCGAGGGTGTTGTCGAAGGTAGGCGCCGCCTCCTTGGCGACGATGGCGGCGATCTCGGCGTCGTGCCGGCGGAACGCCTCCGTGAACGCCGGCATGAACTGCTCGGCCTTGATCGCGTCGAACGGCGGCACGCCGAACGGTGTCCTCCACTCCGCGAGCAGCGGGTTGGCAGGCTTCGGGTTGCCGGCCGCTACGGCCAGCACGGGCGCGATCAGCACGAGGGAGGTGACAAGGCAGGGGATCGTTCGCATCGTGGCTCCTTGCGGTCGGGGACCGCCTTCGATCTGGTCGATTCGTGCGGGCCGATTGTTCTGCCCGCCGGCGTGAATCATACGCGGCTCGACGTAGCGAGTTACTCGCGGGCGGAGGAGCGCGGCGCTGTATGATCGGCGCCTCGAGAGAGGGGGGACGTGCTCCACATCTACGTCGACGCCGACGCCTGCCCGGTCAAGGACGAGATCTTCCGGGTCGCGAGACGCTACGACCTGCGGGTGACGCTGGTCGCCGGGTCGTGGATGCGCTCACCCGAAGACCCGCGGGTCGTCCTGCAGGTCGTGGGCGGCGGCATCGACGTGGCCGACGACTGGATCGTCGAGCACGCCTCCGACGGCGACATCGTAGTCACCGCCGACATCCCGCTCGCCGCGCGCTGCCTGGCGCTCGGCGCGCACGTGATCGGCTCAACCGGATACCCGTTCACACAGGACAACATCGGCTCGGCGCTGGCCACCCGCGGCCTGCTCTCGGAGCTGCGCGACCTCGGAGAGGTGACCGGCGGGCCGGCGCCGTTCGTCAAGAGCGACCGCTCGCGCTTCCTGCAGCGGCTCGACGACGCCGTGGTCGCCATCCGCCGCCGCGCCTCGGCGCGCGGGTGAGGGTGGCTTTAGAAATCGTCGGGAAGCGGCGCTGCCGCCGCCGGGGCGGCTCGCCATCCCTCGTAGACGCGCAGCAGCACCACGGCGGCGAGGATCAGCACGCTGCCGGCGATTTGCGTGGCGTCGAGGCGCTCGCCGAGCACGACGTAGGCGATCGCCGCGGTGATCACCGGCTCGATCGTCGCGATCAAGTTGACGACGCTTGCAGGCAGGTGCGCCAGGCTGACGGTGTACAGGCCGTAGCCTCCGACCGTCGGGCCGACTGCGAGCAGCAGGAGCACGCCCCAACCGGACCGGGCGCCGCCGAGCCAGAACAGATCTCCGGGCGTCGGCGCGCGGCCGGTCACCAGCGGGAGCGGCGAGAGGTTGGCAGCGAGCATGAACACGGCTGCGAAGGCGAACGTGTAGAGCACTGTCGTCCACGGCGCGAGGCCGCGCTGCGCCGCCGAGCGGCCCATCAGCGAGTAGGCTGCGTAGCCGAGCCCGGAGAGGATGCCGGCCGCGATGCTGGCGGCGCCGCCGCGCCACGCCGCCGGATCGAGCGCCCCCGAGAGCAACAGGCAGCCGGCCAGGCTGAGCGCGACCGCCGCTACCTTCGCCCAGCCGAGCGGCTCGGCGAGCAGCCAGCGGCCGAGCAGCGCGGTGAACGCCGCCGAGGAGTACACCAGCACGGTCGAAACCGCGGCGCCGTTGAGCGCCACCGACAGCGTCCATAGCCCGTTGAAGACGGCGAGCACGAGGCCGTAGACAAAGAGGTATCCGAGGTGCCGTCGCTCCAAGCGGAGGAGAACGGGCCGCACCAGCGCCAGCACCGCCGCCAGCGTGACCGCGACGAACGCCTCGCGCCAGAACGCCAACACCAGCGCGGGGATGCCGTACGTCACCGTGAGATAGCGGATGAAGATCGCGGTGGTCGACAGGATCACCGCGCTCGTCACGGCGAGTGCGTAGCCGCGGGTGAGGTCCGGGTGGTTCGGGGCGGCGTCGGGCACGCCGCAGTGTGACGCGCGAAGCGCCGCGTTGCCAAGATCCAGTCCGACAGCGGGTGCACCGTCCAAGCTCCCTGCGAAGTCGTGCGCGGCGGGGCTCCGGGGTGCGGCTCGACTACGCGTGAGCAGCGATACGGCCCTCGACCACCTCGGGTGTACCGACCATGCCGGCCAGGCTCGTTTTGACGAACTCGGCGGCGGTCTCGACCGACTTGTCCGCGCCGGCCTTGTCCGTGAACACGCTGAGCGAGACTCCATGGCCGTCGCCGGTGTTGAGCCAGTAGTAGGCGACGAACCCAGGCGCCTTGCGCAGCACCGGGACAAAGACATCGCGCACGTAGGTGTCGATGACCATGCTATTGGCTGGATCGAACGTGTACTTGCGCGTCACTCCCCACAGCATCGGCGCCTCCCCCGGTGTTGCTCAGAACTTCTCGGCTGCTGCCGACAAGAACGCCCGCGACCGGCGCGCGGATTCCCGCTCGCGCCGCGCGGCAGGCGCACTGCGACCTCTGTGAGCGCGCTCACCGGGGACAAGGCAAGCGAGAGCTATCGTCGGGACAAGGCTTCAGCGGGGCCCCGTCGACTCCGTCTCCCCGGCGGGCGGCCACGGCGACCTGGTAGGAGGCACGATGACGAGGCGGACCTCGTGGCTGGTCGTAGCGGTCGCGGTCATCGCGTTTGCCGGCGTGATCCGCGTGGGCCCGGACGGCGCTGCGGCGCTCGCGGGCGTCGACGCGCCGATCTTCGCCGACTCGCTCGCCGGCGGCTGGAGCGACTGGTCGTGGAGCATTAGCGTCGACTTTTCCGCCGGATCGCCGGTGCGCGCGGGTTCGGCGTCGCTCGGGGTGACGTACACCGGCGCCTGGGGCGGCCTGTACCTGCACGTCGACCCGTCGCTCGCCGGCGCCAGCTACCGCTCGCTGCGTTTCTGGATCCACGGCGGCGCCGCCGGCGGGCAGCAGTTGCGCGTCGCACTCGCAGGCGCGGGTGGCGAGTTCGGGCCGACCGTGGCGGTAGCCGCGCCGGCCGGGCACTGGACCGAGGTCGACGTCCTGCTCACCGGGCTCGGCGCCCCGGCGACGATCACCGGCGTCGTCTGGCAGGACACGAAAGGCAGCGCCCAGCCTGCGTTCTACCTCGACGAGGTGCGTCTGGTCGCCTGGGATGTGCCGCCGACGCCGACCCCGACTCCGACCCCATCGGCCGGCCCGGCGATCACGGTCGACGCGGCCGCCGAGGTGCACCCGATCAGCCCCGACATCTACGGCATGAACTTCGCCGACGAGGGGCTCGCCGCCGAGCTGCGGCTGCCGGTGCGGCGCTGGGGCGGCAACTCGACGACCCGCTACAACTGGCAAGCCGACGAGACCAACACCGCCTCCGACTGGTACTTCGAGAACATGCCCGACCCGACCAGCGGCGCCGCCGACGCAGTTCGTCGAGCAGGACCGGCGCACCGGCACGAGAACGCTGATGACGGTGCCGCTGATCGGCTGCGTCGCCAAGCGCCGGCTCGACAACCACCCGTACGATTGCGGCTTCAAGGTGTCGAAGTACGGCGCTCAGCAGTCGACCGACCCGTGGGACGCCGACTGCGGCAACGGCGTCCGGGGCAACGGCAGCGAGATCACCGGCAACGACCCGACCGACACCAGCGATCGCGATCGACGCCGGCGTTCGTGCAGGACTGGATGCAGCACCTGGTGGCGAAGTACGGCACCGCCTCGGCCGGCGGCGTCGCCTTCTACAACCTCGACAACGAGCCGATGCTGTGGCCCGGCACCCACCGCGACGTCCACCCCGAGCCGACCAGCTACGACGAGCTGCGCGACCGCACCTGGGCGTACGCCGCGGCGATCAAGGCCGCCGACCCCCGGCGCAGACGCTCGGCCCGGCGGAGTGGGGGTGGACCGGCTACTTCTGGTCGGCGCTCGACTGGGCGGGCGGTGGCGACTGGTGGAACCACCCGGTCGACCGTCAGGCGCACGGCGACATGCCGTTCGTCGAGTGGTACCTGCAGCAGATGGCCGCCTACGAGCAGCAGCACGGCGTGCGCATCCTCGACTACCTCGACCTGCACTACTACCCGCCGGCGGTGGCCCTCACCGGCGCGGGCAGCACCGACCTGCAGGCGCTGCGCCTGCGCTCGACGCGCCCGCTGTGGGACCCGACCTACGCCGACGAGAGCTGGATCGCCGAGCCCGTCTACCTGATCCCGCGCATGCGCGGCTGGATCGCCGCCCGCTACCCCGGCACCAGAACCGCGATCACCGAGTACAACTGGGGCGCGCTCGACCACATCAACGGCGCGCTCGCGCAGGCCGACGTGCTCGGCATCTTCGGCCGCGAGGGGCTCGACCTGGCGACGTTGTGGGGGCCGCCCGAGTCAGGCCAGCCGGGCGCGTTCGCGTTCCGCATGTATCGCAACGACGACGGCAACGGCGGCGGCTTCGGCGAGACCTCGGTACACGCCGCCAGCGCCGACGAGGGGCGCCTGTCCAGCTTTGCCGCCCACCGCGACGCCGATGGCGCGCTCACGGTCATGGTCATCAACAAGACCGGCGGCGGCCTGACCAGCACGGCAAGCCTCGCCGGCTTCACCCCGGGCGCCGCCGCGCAGGTGTGGCGCTACTCGAGCGCCGACCTCGGCGCGATCGTCCACGCGCCGGACGTGGTGCTGGCGGGCTCGTCGCTGACGGTCACGTTCCCGCCGAGCTCGATCACGCTGTTGGTGATCCCCGCGGGCGCCGGCCCGAACCCGACGCCGACCCCGGCGCCCCGGAAGCCGCGCCGCAGTCTGCACGGCGGTCGCGGCTAGCGGGCCTGGCGGAGTACCCGCCGGACCTGATTGGCGGGCGGGTAGGGGAAGCTGCCGGGGAGCGTCAGCTCGCCGGTGCCGCGCGCGTCGAGCCAGGCACGCAGGCTGGTGTCGGGCGTGCCGCCGCCGTCCCAGCCGGCGCTCAGGCGGCCGTACCAGTCGGTGGTGGCGTCGCACGAGGCCGGCGTGCCGTCGATCAGCGTGCCGACGCACAGCCTGCTCTCGTCGAACAGGCAGGCGCCCGACGAGCCGTTGTCGGTGGTGCCGCTGGTGTACGGGTCGACCAGCCACCAGACGAGCGGCGGCTGCGGCTGCAGGTCCGTGTCGACTGCGAGGAGCGGGTGGTCGGCGAAGGTGATCACCTTCACGGCCTTCGGTTGGTGGATCGCCACCGCCGACGCGGGGGTGTCTCCCGAGACGTTCCAGCCGGCATAGAAGACGTGGAAGGCAGAATCGGGCTTCTTCGCGAGCTCGACGAGGGTGAAGTCGGTGCCGGCCCAAGTGGCGCGCAACGTGGCGCCGCTCTGGCTCTGCGCCAGGCTGCCGCCGCCGTGTTGGCCGCAGACCGGCGACTGGTAATTCCAGTAGACGACGACGGTGTCCGCGTCGGCCGGGTCGCTCAGGCAGTGCCTGGCCGTGAGAAAGAACGGCCGGAAGTCGCGTGCGGTGTCGGCGAGTAGCGTTCCGGTGCACGCGATCACCCCGCCGATGCTGTAGAGCGCCACGGCGTCGACCTGGTCGCGCCACGAGTCGGCCTGCGGGCAGACGACGTCGGTGTAGCACGGGAACGCCGAGCCGAGTGCGGCGACCGCAAGGTCGCGGAACCCCTGATTGACGGCGCCGATCTCCAGGCGCACGCGGTCGCGCTCCCCGGCCGGGACGGTCAGCTCGACCACCACCTCGTCGCCCGGAATCACCGGGGTCCAAAGCTGCCCGCCGGGGCTCGCGTCGGCGCTCGTGTACGGCCCCCGGACCTGCGAGCGGTCGGGGCGGTAGAGCCACAGCGCCGCCCCCGGCGGCAGGTCGAACGTGGTGAAGCCGAGGTTGAGGCTGCGGGCGCCCGGCGAGGCGATGCGCAGCCGCCAGATCGCGCCGCCATCCGGCGCCTTCTCCCAGCGCCCGGCGCGCTCCGCGCCGAGATTCACCTCGACCCGGGTGGCGAAGGGGAAAGGCTCGGCACCCCCGGAGCCGGGCGTCGCGGTGGCAGCCTCCCGGGCGGGCCCGGCAAGCGGCACCACCTCGGCGCGCAGGGCGCTGGCCGGGACGACCCCGCCAGCGAAGCTCGCGGGGGCGGGGGCGCCAGGCGGCATCGCCCTGGCGAAGCCGGCGAGGGCGATGGTCGCAAGGCCCGCGAGCAACTGCCGCGCTCGTCGCCTGAGCGTCAGAACGAGATTCTCCACCATCGCCCCGGTGAACAAACAACAGCCGCCGCCGCTTCCGGGTGCCTCGTGAGGTTCAGCCGATCACGGCTTCGTCATGTAGCGCTTGGCGAACTCGTCGCGCTGGGCGGCGCGGCGCGCCTTCTCCTCGGGGGTCATCTTGCCGACGAACCACTTGTGGTTGTCGGAGTCCAGCGTGGCCTGGATCAACGCGCCCACCTCGGCGGCCGCCTTGGCCTTGTCGCCGCCGGCTGCCTGGCCCCTGGCGACGAGGTCCTGCGCCTCGGGGATGAAGTCGCTGTAGAACACCTTGGCGACCTCGAAGAGGCCGTGCCAGTGGGTGTAGTCGGGACCCTGCATCGAGGCGCCGTGACGCGCGCGCCGGCCCTGGTGGTGCCAGATCTCGTACCACACCCAGTCGATGCGGTTGGCGAACGGCTCGCCCTCGACGAGATGCGCCTTCTTGAGGCCCTCGGCGATCGCCTTGCCGGGCTTGGCGAACTTCTCGTTGTACAGGTCGATCAAGCCGTCGTACTGCTGGTAGAAGCTGTCCGCGAACGCCGGGGCGTGGCAGTTGGCGCACACCTCCTTCATGCTCGCGCGCCGCTTCTCCCACGGGATCGGGTTGGCGAGGCCGAGCTTCGCGTCGGCCGCGTCGGTGCGGATCGACACGTCGGGGCGGTTGTTCCACGAGATGCGGTCGCCGACGTTGTGCGTCACGCCCTGGGTGGGCGTCGCCGAGAGGTGGCAGGTGGCGCAGGTGGGGCCGACGCTGTAGTCCTCGCCGACCACCCACTTGGGGTTGTCGATGTTGATCCGGCTGGCGTTGGCCGCGAACGAGATCCCGTGCTTGGACTCCTCGTAGATCTCCTTCTGCGGGTGGTCCGGGCCGAGGTGGCACTTGCCGCACGTCTCGGGGCGGCGCGCCTGCGCGGCCGAGAACGCATGGCGCTGGTGGCACGCCGAGCACGACCCGCGCGAGCCGTCGAGGTTGATGCGGCCGATCCCGGTGTTCGGCCAGGTGTCGGGCGTCGGCTGCCCCTTGGCGTCGACCTTGACCGTGGAGCCGTGGCACTGCTGGCAGCCATTGACGAGCAGCGCCGAGCCGCCGAAGAACGCGGTGTTGCCCTCGACGACCTCGGCGAGCGTGTTGTCGAGTGAGCCGAGGATCTCGGCGCCCTTGGCGTGGTGACTCGCCTCCGCCTCGGCGACCTCGCGCTCGTGGCAGCGCGCGCAGTCGCGCGGCGTCACGATGACGTGGATGGTGAAGCCGGCGTGCTCGACGGCGCCAGCCTCGCCCGGCTTCGCCGCGTGGCACTCGAAGCAACCGACGTGGCCACGGTAGTGCTTCGACTCTCCCCACTGCTGCACGATCCCCGGCGACTGCTCCTTGTGGCAGGCGTTGCACGTCGCACTCTGCTCCGACAGCGTCGCGTAGAACACCGGTCCCGCCGACGCGTTCGCCGCCACTGCCGCGCCAGCCATCCAGATCAACCACGACCACCGAACCCCGACGTGTGAACCCCGTGTTCTCATCGCCGACCTCCTCCGGAACGCTTTCCGTCCTGGGATCGAGACTGACGCACCCCGCCGTGACGTTTCCTTGACCAAAGTCAGTTTACGCCCGGAATAGAGGATTGGTGGTCCTGCAGTGCGTTCAGGCGCGCGAGCGCGTTGGCTGCAGGTCCTCGAGAGGTTGTGTGTCCGTGCAGACCGCAGAGTTTCACTGGGCGGGGAACGGGCGGGGGACGGGCGGCTCGGACCGAGGGGCCACCCCCAGTGCGCGGCCTTGATCTCGTCCCAGGTGCGGGCGTAGGTGACGTTGTCGTAGCCGAGGTCGGTGATCACCTCGCACCTCGCCTGGATCTCGCTTGGGTGACAGGTCCGCCACTCATGACACTCTTGGTTGGATGATTCGTCCCGGAGGGTACTTCACGCCCTGGGACTAAACTCCTCGCCAGGGAGATTGCGCCATGACTGCTCATTCCATACCTTTGGAGCCACGGAAGCGGATTGCGCTCGTCGCTCACGACAACAAGAAGCGGGACCTGCTCGAGTGGGCGCTTTACAACCGCGATCTTCTCGCCAGGCACGAGCTATTCGCCACCGGCACCACAGGCAAGATGCTCGAGGAGGCGCTCAAGACGCCCGTGGTCAGGCTGCAGAGCGGCCCGCTCGGCGGGGACCAGCAGGTCGGCGCCAAGATCGCGGAGGGGTCGATCGACTTCGTGATCTTCTTCTGGGACCCGCTCGAGCCACACCCGCACGACCCCGACGTCAAGGCGCTCCTACGGATCGCCGTCGTGTGGAACATCCCGGTCGCGTGCAACCGCGCCTCGGCCGACTTCATGATCTCGTCGCCGCTGATGGACGCGGCCTACGACCGCCTGCTGCCGGACTACGAGGGCTATCGCCAACGGCTCGAGCGCGGCCGCGATGCCTGAGAGGTGCCCAACGACCGTGCTGGTCTTCGGGCCCGGGGCGCGGTGCCGATATTGTGGCCTTTGCGCCACCGGCGGCGTGCCAGGAATGAAGTGTGCGAGCCTCGCGACCTTGGCAAATCACCTAACGCGGTCCCTGGCGCCTCTCGCCGCGCGGCGGCAGTGGTTGCCCTGAGGAGGAGCGAAGCGACGACGCGAGGGAAGCAGTCTCCTCCGGCACGATGAGATTGTCTCGTTGCCCGGCCCACCCGCGGCGGCCCGTGCACCCCGCAATGACTGTCCTTCCGGACGGACTTTCCAGGCAATCACCATGAGCCGTGGGCACACCCTGGACCATGAAAACCTGCCGGAGGGCCGGCGCCCCCGCCGGCCCGGGCGCCGGGCGGCATGGCGATCGCGCCCCCGTTCGGGGACAAGCGGGCGAGGGCGCCCGCGCTCCCTCAAAATCTGGAGAGACTTTCTGAACAATTGGTGTCAGCTTGGATTGGACGCCATGAGGATGGTCGCGGTCGGAGCCGGGAGGTGGTACGGGGCACCCCGTGCGGAGGTGATGAGGAGTAAAATCAAAAGGGATAGCGTAAATGCAGTCAGGCCAACCAGGTAAAGACCCGAAGGCCGAGGCCCCGCGATGACCTCCGGCCCGAGTCTCAAGCTGCGCCCGGCCCCTGCCAACGATACCGTGGGGGACCGCCACAGCCTCGTAGCGATCGGCATGCTTGCCGTCTGGGTCGCGTGCGTGGTCTTCGGTGCGGCGCGGCTCGTCGTCACGTTGAGCACCGGGAAGCTGACGCCCTGGTGGGCGAACGCCGCGGGCGCCGCAGCGATCCCGGGACTGTACCTGTGGTATCGGCGCCGGCCGCACCGACGGTCCCCCGCCGCCGCCAACGGTACCGCTCTCGTCGCGACCGTTGCGCTCCTGGCCCCGGTGGCCTACGGCATGAGCTCGACAGTGTGGTGGCTCGGGCTCGTCGGATTCGCGATGGTCATGCTCGGCCGCCGGGGCGAGGCGTGGGTGTGGGGCGTGACCATCACGCTGCTGGTCGCAGCGACGGTCCTCCTTGAGCCGTCGGTCCAGCTCCAGAGGGCGGCCGGCGAGCTACCCATCGAACGCGGTCTGGCCAGGATCGTCTTTGTCATTCTCCTTGTCGGCATGGCCGCCGCATTCCGCGGCGTGGCCGAGCAGAGGGTGCGGGAACGGACCGCGGAGCTTCGGCGTAGCCGCGGCGTGCTCGCCAACGTCCTCAATTCGATACCGCAGTCGGTCTTCTGGAAGGACACCAAGGGCGCCTACCTGGGATGCAACCAGGTCTTCGCCCGGGCGGCGGGACTCATCGACTCCGAGGACATCGTTGGCAGGAACGACTTCGACATGCCGTGGCGCGACCTGGCCGGGGCCTACCGCGCCGACGACCGCGAGGTCATCGTTACCGGCCGGTCCAAGCTGGGCATTGTCGAACCCGTGCAGCACTCCGACGGCCGACGCCCCTGGGTCAGCACGACCAAGGTGCCGCTCACCG
>CAVRZJ010000017.1:0-350989 GCA_963725705.1 uncultured Acidobacteriota bacterium
CGCCGTGCGCTGGAGGAAGGGTACAACCTCCCGCCAGGGTTGCATTGACTAGGTCCGACGGAGGTGGCGACGGATCGGGACCTTCGGCACGCGCGGCTGCGCCGGGGGCAGCGCGCGGATCGCCACCTCCGGCGCGGTGACTCCCTGGTACGTGATCGTCAGCGCGTCGTCGAGCAGCTCATTGAGGGTCACACCGTTGCTGCCCGACCTGGTCGCATGACCCTCGGCGAACGCGAACGCCATGCCCGCGAGCTGCGAGAGATCGCGGTCGATCCCGTCGCTGTAGCCTCCGGTGACCTCGAGCGATCCGGTGCGCCCGGCATCGAGGTACAGCGCCGGCGGGTATACCGACAGTGCCTGCAGCGTCGCCGCGACGGTGATGTTGAGGTTGACCGAGTTACTGGTGGCTACCGGCCGGCCGGCGGCGTCGAGCCCGATGGCAACGAGGACCTTCTCGCCGGCGAGCTCGATCGGCACCTGGAGGCTGAACACCGCGACCGGGCCGGGGAGCCGCGCCAGGAACACCTCGTCCCCGTGGTTGCTGAGCAGCAGCATGACCGTCGCGACGTCCGCGCTGCCGACCACCGTGGCCGAGAACCCCTGGCCCGCGTCGAGCGTCGCGCCGGGCAGCGGGGTGTTGATCGCCAGCGTCGAGGTCGAGAGCGCCGTCGGCGCCTGCGCGCGCAGCGGCACGGGCGCGTGGTTCGCCGTCGCGCAGCACGCCGACCTGCCACCGTTGCAGAACGGCGTCATCGCCGCAACGGCCGGCGCGCTCGCGGAGAAAAACACCGCGGGAATCGCCGGCGCGGCCGCGGGAAGCGGCACCGTGCAGAAGGTCGGAGTGTTGTAGTTGAGTCTCGGCGGAGAATAGCCGGCATCCGTGAACGAGCTGGAGTTCTTCGGCTCGTTGAGCAGATTCCTGACCCGGTCGATCACCGCCTGGTTGTCCGTCGACCCAACGTGAATCTGGTTCGCGAAGACCGAGGTCTTCGCCGCCTCCAGGCCCCCCGCCTGACTGGGAAGTGCCACGACAGCGTCGTTCTCCTCGCCTCTGAAGATGTCGTCGAACAGGCCGGGGAGATCGCAGAACGGAAGGACCGACTTGATCAGGTCGATGTAGCTCGTGGACAGGAAGCTCGGAATCGGGCCTTGCAGGGGGCTCACGATATCGGAAACCGTGGACAGCGCGTGCACCTGCACGCCGTCGGGGTGGGTGCCCCGGTTGAGCAGGTTGTTGACGCCGAGGCTGTAGACGTTGAGGTCGCAGACGGCGCCGTCGTAGCACGAGCCCGTGGTTGCCCCGATGGCGGCGCACGCCAGCCCGTAAGGGTCCCAGACCTCGTCGAGCAGCCAGTTCGCCATCTGCGACCCGGCGTGCGGTGTGTTGCAGGTGACGATGCGGCGCACGTCGTCGCCGTAGTACTGGCCCTGGACGTACAGGCGGCTGAGAATGCCGCCCATGCTGTGCCCGACGAGGTCCACCTTGCCGACCGCGTAGTCCTTCTTGGCGGCCTGCTCCATGAGCGCGGCCACGCCGTTCTCGACCACGGTGAGGTTCTCGACGAAGGACTTGGCGTTGGCGTGGTCCTTGGAGTAGTTCGCCCGGTAGAGGAGTTCCGGCGGGTAGTTGTGCGACACGCTGGAGAAATTCCGCTCCATCTTCGCGAACGAGCTGGCGTCCGCCCACAACCCGTGGGTCATCAATACCGGCGGCCGGTAGACGTGGATGACCATGGAGTCCCAGATGACATGACCCCCGCTGTGGTTCTCGAACTCGATGCCGATGGTGACGTCGCGGCTCACCTCGCCGTCCGGCGGCAGGTCGGTGGGGTGCGTGTAGAGAAAGTACAGGCCGAGCTCGTCCTGGGCGGTTACCTTGATGGCGCCGTACTTCTTGGGGTCGGGAGAGAATACCTTCTCTCTCTCCTCGTCGATGAAGAACGGCTTCGGGTTCTTCAGCTCGTTCGTGCATGTCGAGCCCGAGTTGATGACGCGATCGAGTTCGAACTCCGAGACCTCGGCGCCGTCGGCCGTCACCCGGAACTCGGGCGCGGGAAACTCGATGTCGGCGCACACATCCTGGAGCACCGTGTCCTGCGAGTGGCGCGGGCTTCCCTGGATGCGCCAGTGGTGCTTGATCACCTCATGCACGCAGGCATTGCACGCCAGGCCGGTGGGCTGTGCGCCGACAGGAACGGCCGGCGCAGCGACGGCGAGCGCGAGCATGAACGTGGGCGCGAGCCGCGGCCGCGCCGGCGGTCGGACGGCGATTGAGACGTTGTCTCGAAACATGAGCCGCAGCGTACCAGGTGAAAAACCCCTGTCAAGAGGACATCTGCGGCACCGCCGGCGGCGTCGGCGGACCGTTACCCTCCCTGGTGTGGGGCCGCACGACCGGATCTGGCGGCCGCCGGAGAACACGCAGGCGTGGCGATAACGGCGGTGACGGCCGCTTCCTGCCCCGCCCGATCAGATTGTGGTCAGCTCGATCGGCGCGAAGCACGCCGGCAGGTGGAAGTCGGGCCGGCCCGCCGCTGGGCGCCAGCACAGGTACCGGCGGTCGCGACCGCCGACGATCATGCAGACGTTGAGCGTGGTCCGCCGGCCGATCTCCCCTCCGGGGAACACGGCCGCGCGCGGCACCGCCAGGGCCGCGACCCACCCGGCAGCGCTCACCTTGCACAGCGTCTCGACTCCGGCCGCCGGCGCTGCGACCCCGCCGGCCGCCTGGCGGTAGCCCGAGAAGGCGCACGACCACCAGGCGCCTCCGGGAGAGAGGTTGAGCTCGCGGTATGCCGGGGAACCTTCGATACCGATGAACAGCTCGGCCACGTCGCGTTGCCACAGCCCCGCGGCAAAGGCGCCGGGGGTCAGGGCCGCGTCGTAGTCTGGCGCCTGCGCACATCCGGCGACGTAGTAGAGCCGCTCCGGGTCGACCGCGAGCGTGAAGGTAGCCGGGGCATGCGGCCGTGCCCCGTTCCAGTCGCGCGGAAAGGCGACCCGTTCGAACCCGATCACCTCGCGGAGGGAAAGGGCATGGCGGTTCATCAGCACGCGCACCGGACTGACCGCTGGCCGGTCGGCCCGCTCGCCGCGTGGTGTCGTGTCTCGTTGCGATCGTGTCATTGGCTGCCCGTCGGCTCCCCCGCACATGCTACGCTCGCCGCGGAACGACTGGGGGAACCGGAATGATGAGAAGAAGGCTCGGGCTCGCAACCCTGGTGGCGGTGGCGGCGCTGGGCGCTGCCGGTTGCGCTACCCACTTCAGCGCCCAGGCGGTGCGCGCGGAGATCGTCAGGCAGACCGGCGAGGACCCGCAGAAGGCATTCGAGCTCAACCTCGGCCGCGTGACGATGGCGCTCGCCCGGCAGGTGCTGGCGGGCTCCGCTCCCCCGACCGACGGCAGCCTGCCATTGTCGGGCCTTACCAGCTTCGAGCTGGCGGTGTACGGGCTGCCGCCGGCGGCGATCTCCGGCGCGCGACCGCTGGACTTCACGGCCATGCCGGTGCGCGGATGGGAGCCGACGGTGCGGTTCATGGACAGGGGCCGCTCCGGGGTGGTGCTGGTGCGAGCGTCGGGCGATCACGTCGGTGACGTCGTCCTGCTCACCGCCGGCGAGAAGAGCGCCCTGTACGCACGCCTCCGGGGAACGCTCTCGCGCGAGCTGCCCGCGGCGCTTGGCGAGGCCGTCAGGAGCGGCGGCACCGAGGCGGTGCAGCGCCAGCTCCAGTCGCTCGGCGAGCCGCAGCGGTAGGCGCCTGCGGCTGCGGATCGCTGATAGAGTTGCCGGCAGCATGATCGAGGAGCCTCTGCTCGTCGCGACTGAGCGCTACGTCCTCAAGGACTTCCGCGGCTCCAGCCACCGCATCCTGGCGGCGTGGGTGCGCGAGCTGCCGGCTGGGACGAGGGTGGTCGAGCTCGGGGTGGCGGCCGGTCACCTGGCGTCGCTCGTCGACCGGGACGACCTCACCTGGCTGGCGCTCGAGGCGGACATCGGCCACCTGGTGGAGCTGCGCCGGCGCTTCACCAACGCGGCGATCGTCGACGTCGAGGGGCTCATGCGCCTGCCGCGCGGCTACGACGTGGTGATCGCCGCAGACGTGCTCGACCACCTGCTGTCGCCCGAGCGCATGCTGCGCATGGCGCACGACGCACTGCCGCCCGGCGGCCGCTTACTCGTCTCGGTGCCGAACGTGGCGCACCTCTACGTGCGGGTCGCGCTCCTCTTCGGGCGCTTCCCGTACGCCGAGCGAGGCATCCTCGACCGCACCCACCGCGTCTTCTTCACCCGTCGCTCGACCCGCGAGCTGTTCGCCCGCTGCGGTTTTCGCATCGATTGCGAGACTGTCGCGACCGTGCCGCTGCCGCTCGCCTTCCCGCGCTGGCCCGCCTGGCTGCTCGGAGCGGCCGGCTGGGCGCTGGAGAAGGTCACCTTCATGCTGCCGAAACTGCTCGGCTACCAGTTCCTCGTCAGCGCCACCCGGTCCTGAACGCCCTGCCGACTTGCACCGCCCCATGGCCCCTGTCGCCGGAGTGGCTAGCCGGCGTCCCAGAACGGGTCGCCGGCGGTTCGTGTGCAGAGCCACTCCTCGAAGCCGATCGGCCGGTAGCCGAGGTCGCGGCGTGCCGGCTCGATGTCGACGTCGGCCTCCATGGTCACGCCGATGATGGTGTCGCGCTTCAGCAGCGGGCGCTTCTGGACGACGCCCAGCCCAGCGGCGAGCACCCAGCACAGCCATTCCGGTACCGGCAGGATCGGCCCTGGGATGCGTAGCTGGCGGCAGAGCAGCTCGGTGTAGCGACGCATCGTGTGCGCATCGGCGCCGCCGAAGCTATAGACCTTCCCGTATGACACGGTCGCGCCAACCAGCAGCGAGAGCCCCTCGACGACATCGTCGACGAACACCCACCGCTTTCTTGCTGCGCCCCGCCCGACGATTGGCACGAAGCCCGGGAATCGCCTGAGCTGGCGGACGTACATGACCAGCTCCTGGCCGCCGCCGTTCGGCCCGAACACCAGTGTCGGGCGCACGACGGTGAAGTGGGTGCGCTCGAGCGGCGAGGTCATGACCTGCTCGGCGAGGTGCTTGGCCTCGCCGTAGGTCGTCCTGGTCCGGTAATCGGCCGCCGCCGCCGAGACGTAAACGAAGTGCAGGGCGCCGGCGCGGACGGACTCGGTCACCAGGTGCCGCGTCCCCTCCAGATTGACCCGCCGGAAGAGCTCCGAATCGTCCGCGTAGAGCACCGCCGCGAGGTGGAACACGGTGCTGACGCCGGCGAGCGCCCCGGCGAGCGTCTCGGGCCGGGTGACGTCGGCGGTCGCGATCTCGCAGTCGATCCCATCGAGGTTGGCGAGCAGCGGGTCGTTCGCGACCGCCATCGCGCGCACGCGATACCCCTTCTCGACCAGGCGCCGCACTAGCCTGCTGCCGAGGAACCCCGTGCCGCCGGTCACCAGGATCGTGCTCACCGCTCAACGGCCGGTGCCGCCGCGCCCCTCATCAGGTGCCTCCCAAAGAAGCTCCGCTGCGAACCCAGGTACTGGCTCGCGTACTCGTAGCTCGGCGAGCTGGGCAGCGCTGCGAGGCTGTCCGCGCGCTCCGTCGCGGTGGCGATGGTGGTCCGCAGCTCGCCCGGAGCGCCGAGCCTGCCGCACGGCGCCAGCGCATAGGTCTTGACGCTCCGCTCCGCGCTCAGCAGGAGCAGCGCGACGAAGGCGAGACGGTGCCGGAGGGGCGCCGCGCTTCGCCAGAAATCGAACGCCATCGCCGCCAGCAGCAGGTGCAGCGCGAACGACGCTGGCATGCTCGCACGCATCGCCCAGTCGTTGTGCCTGCCCATGTACACCAGGGTAACCGCGCACAGGACGAGACACGCCAGGCAAAGCAGCCGCCACCGCTGCGCCGGCGGCACGCCGTAGCGCCGCCGGACCCGCCACGCGGCGAGCCAGAGGACCCCGACCGCGAGGGCGAGGAAGAGCGCGTATCGCAGCCAGTCGATGATGCCGGTGAAGGTCGCGGGGAGCAGCCCGAGAAACTGCTGCGGTGCATGCGCGAGGAAGTACAGGCCGATCGGCGTCGCGACCGCTGCAGCACTCGCCAGGCCGGGCCAACCCACGATCGACCGTGACCCGCGCAGGCACGCCGCCACGGTGAACGGCAACAGACCGACAGCCACGAACGGCGACCACAGCACGACTGCGGCGTGGATCAGCAGGATGCCACGCGGCGACCGGCGCTCGAGCAGCACCGAAAGCACGCAGGCCGTCGCGAGCCAGGCGGCGAGCGCGTGCTGCGGCGCCCATGCCAGGGCCGCCGGCTCGCTCTGAAAGAGCAGCCGGGTCTGCGGGCCGGCGAACGAGAAAAGCGCCACCGCGAGGTTGTCGCTGTGCCACCACTCGCCGTTCGCCGCGCCCGGCAGCATGCCAAGCTTCTGCCCCAGCACGTACAGCCCCGGGAGCCAGCAGAAACCATCGATCAGCGTGAATCCCACCATCACGGCAAGCCCGTGCGGCCGACCGAGCCGGCACACCCACGCGAACGCCAGACCGACGCCCGACAGCCCCCAGAGGAGCGAGGCCGGCGCCGCGGCCTGCATGCCGAGTAGCTTCCCGACGAGCGCCGCCGGCAGGTAGTACGCGAGGTAATAGCAGAGCATCGGAGCGGCCGGGTCGGCGGCGCCATACACCACCGGCCAGCTCTGCACGATGAGGTCGTGGAACGCCAGGTTGTGCTTGAGATAGTCGCCGGTCTGGCCGGTGAGCCCGCCGATGCCGGCGGCGAAAGTCCAGAACGCGGCCAGCGACCATACGCCCGCCAGCGCCCGGCCCGACAGTGGCGCCTGCTCCGTTCGTGCCCGCCGTGCGAGGTCGACGACGCCACCCGCCACGGCCGCCGCCACCGCCGCGGCCGCCAGTGGGCGCAGCCAACCCAGCGCGAAGATCACGGTCGGCGCCAGCAGGTAGACGGCCGTGGCGACGAATAGCGTGTCTCTCCTCAGCACGCCCGAGCACCCGCCTTCATCCGTAACAACGCCAATCACGACCCAGAGTGAGACCGCCGCGCATGGGGATCCTGCGCCCTACTCCCCATACTGGTCGATGGCGCGCTCGATGGCGCGCTCGCACACCGGGCAGAACGGCTTCGAACCCTTGGTGAACATGATGCAGTCGAGCGCCGGGCGGTAGATCCCGGTGGCCGCGTAGCCGCCGCCCTCGAAGGCGCCGACCTTGCCGGCGAACGCACTCTTCGCGAGGAACGCGTCGACCTTCCTGGCGTGCGCCAGCGACAGGTCCTCGGCGTCCGCCTTGAGCTTCTCGACCTCGGCCGGTGGCGCTCCCTCGCGCATCGCCTTGGCGATGCGGCCGTTCAGCTCCTCGCGCAGCTTCTGGTAGGCGATGTCCATGGTGTCGTAGTCGGCCTTCTCCCACGGCGTTGGCAGCGCCGTCCCCGGCGTGACGAGGTCCTTCCACTTGAGGTTGGCCGGGTCGAGCAGCGCGGTGAGGTTGGCCTCGGTCGGCTCGACGCCCTTCGGGTAGAAGTCGTTGTAGGCCACCGAGGAGGTGTAGTACTCGTCGCCCAGGCCGGCGAAGGCGTGGCCGAACTCGTGGACGAGCACGTACGGCGTCCACTGGTTGTCGGAGGTGAAGGTGCAGAAGAAGTTGTAGATGCCGCCACCGCCGTAGCGCGTTTGATTGACCATGATGTAGATCGCATCGTGCGGGACGTGCGCGGCGATGTCCTGGAGGGCGCGGTTCTCCTCGGTGAGCATGTAGCGCTCCGAGCCGAGCGAGTCGAAGCTGGCGCCCACCGCGGTGTTGCGGTGGATGCCGCGGCTCGGCTCGCTGCAGCCGCTCTCCTGCGACGGCGTGAGCACGCCGTAGACGTTGAAGCGCGCCTTGTTGCGGGCGAACGGCTGCTGCGCGAAGAGGATGCCAATGACGCGATCGAGGTCGGTCCGGAACTTGCACTCCTCGGCCGCGGTGTACCCCTCGCCGACCACCGCGATGTCGACGCAGCGATGCGGGTCGCCGCCCTTGAGCGCCTCGACGATGATGACGCCGCCGGTGAGCGCGCCGCGGACGACGGTGTAGGCGGCGGGGTCGATCTCGGTTTCGAAGACTGGCGTGAGCGAGCGGTCGCGCTGGCGGCGCTCGATCACCAGGCGCACCTTCGCCTTGGGGAACGGCGCCAACACCGACTCCTGGTACGCCCGGCGCACCCCCTTGCCCGCACCGGCGGTGGTGCGGTACTCGCCGAAGTACGAGTCCCAGGCGCGCGAGAACAGCAGGACGCCCGAGGCGGCGTCGTAGAGCTTCGCCAGGTAGGTGCCGGTGCCGATGGTGTCGAGCAGGCGGGTGCGGCTGCCGGCCCAGATCCCCTGCTGGTAGACGCGATCGAGGGTGAACAGCTCCTCGCTGGCGTTGCCGACGTGCACCAGGTCGACCCGCATCGTCTGGTCGACGAAATAGCGATCGAACCCTTCGGCGGCCGGCGCCGCAGCCGACGGCGCCGTAGCGGCCACGAGACCCAGGAGTACAACCACGATGGCGACTCGCATGGGAACCTCCTGTGCGCAGGATACTCGCGGCGCCGGAGCGCCACGAGGCGCGCTGAAACCTGATCCCGGCGCCGTGCGTACTCCGAAGTGGAAACGATGCCTCATCTCCTCATGGGCCGGGCTCCTCACCCGGCCCCCTCCTTTTCCAGCGCTGCTCGGGGTCCCCGACCGCAGATCGATTCAGTTCCGCGAACCGGCAATGTCGACGATGCCGCGGACCGCCTTCTCGACGTGCTCCAACGTGTTGAACGGGCCGAACGAGAAGCGCACGGTGCCGCGCGGCGCGGTGCCCAGGTGCTCGTGGATCAGCGGGGCGCACTCGAGCCCGGTGCGGACGAGGATGTTGTGGTCCACGTCGAGGATCGTGCCGACGTCCGACGGGTCGTAGCCGTTGACCGTGAGCGAGCAAACCGCGGTGCGCGCGGTCAGCCGCGTCGTGCCGTGAATGGTCACGCCGCGGACGCCCGCGACGCCCTCCTGGAAGGCGCGCAGCAGCTCCATCTCGTGGCGGAGGATGGCATCGATGCCGCGCTCGGTGATCCAGTCGCAGCCCGCCGACAGACCGGCGATTCCCATCACGTTGAGCGTCCCCGCCTCGAGCCGGTACGGGTACTCGTCGAGGTGGTAGGGGTAGGCCGAGCGCACGCCGGTGCCGCCCGACATCGTGATCTCGACGTTGGCGTCGTCGGCCACGCAGATGCCGCCGGTGCCGGTCGGTCCGAACAGCCCCTTGTGGCCCGTGAAGGTGACGAAGCTGATGCCGCACTCGGCCATGTCGATCGCCACGACCCCGGCGGTCTGCGCCGCGTCGACGGCGAACGGCACGGCGGCCTCCCGGCACACCGCGCCGATGCCGTGCAGGTCCTGGACCACGCCGATGACGTTCGAGCCGTGGTTGACGATCACCAGGGCGGTGTTCGGGCGGATCGCACGGCGGATCGCTTCCGGGTCGACGTACCCCTCGGCGTCGGGTGCGACGAACGTCGCCTCGGCGCCGTCGCGCACCAGGTGGTTGACGGGCCGGATCACCGAGTTGTGCTCCAGGGCGGTGGTGACGACGTGCTGCCCCGGCCTGACGGTGCCCCTGATGACGAGGTTGAGCGCGTGAGTGGCGTTGAGGGTGAACACCAGCCGGTTGGGGTCCTTCTTCGTGCCGGCGCGAATCAGGCTGGCGTTGAAGAGTGCCGACAGCTTGGCGCGAGTGCCGTCGATCATCTCCTCGGCGTGCAGCGCGAGGTCCGCCCCGGAGCGACCGGGGTTGACCCCGTAGACGCGGTAGAACCGGTTCATGGTGTCGTGGACCACGTCGGGCTTGGGGAACGTCGTGGCCGCGTTGTCGAGGTAGATCAGGGATTCCATCGGCATGACCTCGGGCCCGGCTGGGCCACAGCTCGTGAACTCTAGCACAAGTGCGCTCCGTGACTTGCAGAGTGCTCTCCGAGCTGCTGCCCCGTATTCTCGCCGTCCTCGACCGCTCGCCCGCGCGCATCCGCGCGGCGCTCACACCGGCGCAGCAGCAGACGTTCGGCCGCCTCGTCGCCGAGCGCCGCCGCCCGCTGCTGCGCCCCGCCGCACCCGTGCGGCCAGCCCGCTGAGTTGCGAGCGGCCCACGGCCCACGGCCCACGTCGTTCTACTTCGTATCCAGGATCAGCGGCAAGCCGTCCTTGCCGGCGCCGATGATGATCACCTTGGCGTTGTTCGAGGACGCGATCTTCTCGGTCGCCTCGATCCCCTTCCAGCGCAGTAGCGGCTCGGAGATCCCGGCAGTGACGATCTTCTGGAAGTCCGCGATGCCCTGCGCCTCGATGCGTTTGCGCTCGGCCTCCTGCTTCTCCTTGAGGAGCACGAACTCCATCCGCTGGCTCTCCTGCTCGGCGCGCAGCTTCTCCTCGATCGCCTGGGTCAGCCCTGGCGGCAGGCCCACTTTCCGCAGCGGTGTCGTCTCGACGGTGATCCCGCGCGGCTCCACGGCTTTCTTGAGGTCGGCGAGGATCATCTGCGTGAGCACCTCGCGCTCGGAGGTGTACAGCGCCTTGGCGTCGTAGGTCGCCGTCACGCCGCGCGCCACCGAGCGGAACTGCGGCACGAGGAGGATCTCGACGTAGTCGACGCCGACACTCTTGTAGACCTCCGCCGCCTTCTCCGGGTTGAGGTGGAACAGCGCGCTGACCTCGAGCTGGACCGTGAGGCCCTCCTTCGAGGGAACGTCCATCACCTCCTTGAGCTCCGCGGTCTTCACCGAGAACTTGACGATGCGGGCCAGCGGGTTGACGAGGTTGATGCCGGCCTTGAGCGTGTTCGGCGAGACCGTGCCGAAGAAGTCGACCACCCCGACGTTCCCCGCGGGGACCACCGTGAAGCACTGCGCGAGCGCAACCAGCACGGCCACAACGACGACCACGAGCGGCGCCCCGCCAACGGCCTGAGCGACCGCCCCGCGGTCGCTGCCGGCAGCGCGCAACGCGGTGCGCCGCGCGATGATCCCGGCGATGGCGATGACCACTGCGATCACGAACAGCATGGCACCCTCCTCCTCCGCGACGGGCGCCGTACCCGGCGCCGCCCGAGCGTCCCGCGTCCTCGAGACGCCTTGCGTGGCCTGCGCCCGCCACCCGGCGTCGCCGGGCGATGCCGAGCATGGTACAGGCTCAGGTCGAGGCCGTCCGGGACCCGATGGCGCCTGCATGCTGCGGAGACGGCACCCCGAGTACGGAGCAGCCGGCCGGGAGTGGCGCTAGGAGCTCTCGTTGAGCGCGTCCCTCAGCTCGCGGGCGAGCGAGCTCATGTCGAACGGCTTCTGCAGAAATCGGACAAAGCCGCCCCCCGCCGCCAGTCGCACCGCTTCGTCCTCGGTATAGCCAGACATCAGCACAACCCGCAGCGACGGCCAGCGCTGGCCCAGCTCGAGCGCGATGTCGCCGCCGGAGCGGCCCGGCAGCACCAGATCGGTGAGCAGCAGATCGAAGGGTTCCGATGCGGGCAGCGCCATCGCCTCTTCGCCGCTGCCTGTGGCCGTCACGGCATAGCCCAAGGAGTCGAGGATCTCCGCCAGCAGCTCCCGCGCCGGGGCTTCGTCCTCCACGAGCAGAATCCTCTCTCCGCCGCCCCGCCTCGGTTCCGACCGTGCCTCGAACCGGGCCGCAGCGTCGGGCGGCGAGGTATCCCGCGGCAGCGAGATCGTGAACGTCGTCCCTGCTCCTTCGCGGCTGTCCACGGTGGCCGTCCCGCCGTAGCGGGTCACGATCCCGTGGACGACCGACAGGCCGAGCCCCGTCCCCTTGCCCGGGCTCTTGGTGGTGAAGAAGGGATCGAAGATCCGCTCCCTGATCGCCTCCGGGATGCCGTCGCCGGTGTCGGCCACGGCGAGGTGCACGATGCCGTCGCGCTCCCAGGTGGAGAGGTCGATCCGCCCGCCTTCCGGCATGGCGTCGCCGGCG
This sequence comes from uncultured Acidobacteriota bacterium, assembly GCA_963725705.1. Taxonomy (GTDB): domain Bacteria; phylum Acidobacteriota; class Thermoanaerobaculia; order Thermoanaerobaculales; family Thermoanaerobaculaceae; genus CAVRZJ01. Next base: position 11,999 of record CAVRZJ010000017.1, read on the forward strand.
TTGACCACCAGATTGGCCAGAACCTGCTCGAGCTGGCCGCGGTCGGCCTCGACCGGCAGCGGGCTCGGATCGAGGTGCAGCGCGAACGCGATGTTCTCCCGCACCATGCGGCGCAGCATGCCGATGGCCTCGCGCACCAACTCGTTGAGGTCGAGCGTCTCCGGCCGTGTCGTCTCGCGCCGGGAGAAGAGCAGGAGCTGGCGCGTGAGCCCCGCACCGCGCTTGATCTGCTCCCCGAGCTCGCGCAGCCGGGCCGCCGTCGGAGCAGCGCTCGCGACATCGCGTTCCGCCAGCGACACCGTCGCGAGCATGGCCTGCAGCAGGTTGTTGAAGTCGTGCGCCACGCCGCCGGCGAGCACCCCGACAGCCTCCATCTTCTGCGCGTGGCGGAGCTGCTCCTCCATCGTCTTGCGCTCGGTGATGTCGACCAGCGTGCCTTCGATCTGCGTCATCAGCCCGTGCTCGTCTGGAGCCAGCCCGGCGTTCTCCAGCAACCACACCTCGCCGCCGTCCTTCCTGCGCCCGCGGGACTCGAAGCTGACCAGCGTCCGGCTGCGCCGAAGAACGGTCAGGAACTCCTGGCGGGCCTTGGGATCGGGATAGAGCTCGACGACCCCGTGCGTGAGCGCCTCCTCGCGGGAGTCGAACCCGTAGAGCCTGGCGAAGGCGTCGTTGCAGTTCAGGAGCCTGCCGTCGAGCGTCGACCGGTACACCCCCGCCAGGTTGCGCTCGAACAGGCGGCGGTAGTTGGCCTCCTCCGCCATGAGGGCGCGTGTGCGCGCCTTGAGGACGCGGCGGAGCGAGATCACCCAGACCACCGCGCCAAGCACCAGCACGGCAAGGACGCCGAGCACGTTCCATACGACGGGCGACAGCCAGCGCGGCCGTCCGGCGAGGTCGACGCCGGTCCAGCGCACGAAGATCTTGGCCCGCTCCGGCTCCGTCACGCTGTCGAGGCCCTTCTGCAGGATCGCCAGCAGCACCGGCGCGTCGCGCCGCACGGCGAGGTGCTGGGGCGAGTAGAAGAGCGCATCCGGCAGCATCCGGAGGTTGACCAGCGAGCGCTCCCGGATCAGGTACAGCGCAACCGGCATGGTCTCCACCAGAGCGTCGATGCGCCCGGCGGCCAGCTCCTGCAGGCCGGCCTGCGGGTCGTGCACGAGTGCCGGCGTCAGCTCGGGGTGGTTGCGCTCCAGCCAGGCGTTCGCTCCGTAGCCGGCCACCACACCGACCCGCCGGCCCCGGCAGTCGGCCAGCCCACGGATCGTCCGGTCGTCCCGGCGCACGAAGAGCATCGTCGGCACCGACAGGTAGGGTTGCGAGAAGAGCAGGAACTCCGCACGCTCAGGGGTGCGGGTGAGGGTGCCCACCATGTCCACGGCACCGCTCTTCACGCCCTCCAGGACGTCGCTCCACGAGGAGTAGCGCACGGTGGTGAAGGAGATCCCCAGCTTCTCGGCGATCAACGCGAGCAGGTCGGGCGTGATGCCGGCGGCCCGCCCCTGGCCATCGATGAACTCGAACGGCGGGAAAGCCGGATCAGGGGCGAAGCGAACGGGCCCATGGGCGGCGAGGTACTCCTGTTCCTGGGCGGAGAGCGACGGCGACGGCCCGGCCAGAGCGCCCCGCGCACCGAGGGCGACCAGGAGCGCCGCGCACTCCAGCCATGGTCTCCATCCTGGGACTTGTCGCATCGAGGTTGCCTTCGCGCCGCTCGTAGCCTAGCGGCGGCCGGGCCCGGAAGCAAACCTCACCCGCTCACCGAAGAGCTTCCGCAGCAGCGTGCGCGCTTGCTCCCCGATCGCTGGCGCCTGGCTCTCGCGCGGCCCGGCGACGTCGGGCGTCTCGACACGTCGCGAACCTTGAGAATGCCCGCCAGCACGGCACGATCCGTCCTCGCGACACGAGCCACCTGAAGTCTGCCGGCTCAGCGCGGCGCCCTGAGGAGGCGGCGCACCGGCGATGCTCCCGAGTAGGCAAATGGAGTCTCGGCGAGCGCGATCACGTCGGGAGCGTCGACCCTGCCGTCGTGCAGGGCGCCCGGCACCACGAGTGCGGCACGGAGCACGTAGTCACCGGGTGGCTCTGAGCCGGTGAATCGGTAGGCGAAGTAGTCTGGCTCGGAGGACGAGAAGCCGGTGGGGTAGCGCGTCTTGGCGAGCAGAGGCAGGAACGTCCTGGGGTCGTCGCCCGTCGTCATGAAGGTGCCCGGCGGCGCGACGTTCGTGACGACCAGTACGCCGCCGTCCGGGAACTCGATGGCGAGGAGCAGTTCGGCGTCGAACGCCGGGCCGGGGTTGGCGCTGTGCAATGACGCCAGCAGCGTGTCGTTGCGGCGGAACCGGGCGCGGTTGAGTGTCAGACCGACGGTCGCGGGGAGGTGCGGCCGCGGCGTGAAAGTAGCGCTGGTGACGCTGCCCATCGGCTGGTATGAGAAGTTGACGAGTTGGACCGGGCTCTCGAGGTCGAGCGCCTCGCCGGGGGCGGCGGGCTTGAACGAGACCACCCCGCTCACTGCGAGAGGCCCCGCGCTGTACCAGGTCGCCCCGCCGAGCGTCACCGCCACCGGGACGGCGAGGTGAAGATCGGCGCTGCCCACGGCGGCAAACGGCGGCACGTCGAGCGCGCCCGGATTCGCGTTTGACTTCTCCTCGAGCCAACTCGCGAGTGTGGACAGCGCGGCAACCGCCGGCGCCCCGAGGTGAAGCGAGACCGGCCCGAAGCTGTTGCTCATTCCGGCGAGGTCCAACTGCGCCAGGTTGACCGGGATCTCATCGCGGCCGTCGGAATCGCGATCCGCAACCTCACCGGTAAACGCCACGAGTGTGCCGGCTCCGGAGAACAGGATTGGCTCGGTCACCATCCCGGTCTGGACGGTCAGCCAGGCGTCAAACCAGAGCAGCTCGTCGATCTCGGGGATCGGGCTCTCGGTTACGACGATGTCAACCTCGGGCCGGTTTGCCTTGTTCACGAGGTTGAGCAGGCCATCGCCGTCCCGGTCGACCAGGAGGCTTATCTGCGCCGCCTCCGGCCCTGCGCCTTTCGTGTCGTCGGCCTGATTGCGGTCGGAAAGCACGGTCACGAACGGCACCCCCAGCACCCTGCCCGCGCAGATCCCGACCTCCCAGTGCCCGCCGGGTCTCGACCAGCCGATCTCGACGTCCTCGCCGGCGCAGATCTCGTCGATGATGAAGTCCGCGGTCGGAGCCTTTCCTACCCCGACGGAGGTCGCCCGCCCGCCCGGACCGCTCACCACGTCGTCGCCGAAGGTGTCGTCCTGATGCGACACGCGAAGCAGCCAGTCGAGGCCGAAGTCCTCGAGGAACTGCAGCTTCCCGGTCACGAACGGCATGTCGTTCACACCTCTGCCGCGGCGCCGGCTGGTGAACGACCGGCCCATGCGCGTCTCGATCTCGCCTACGAGCGAGCCATCCGCCCCGAGGCCGGGACGATGGACGGGCAGGCCGTGGAAGAAGAACGGGTGCTCGTGCCCCAGCCAGTCCAGACTATTGGCCAGCGCCGCCGGCCCGCACTGCGACCTGGCAGCCTCGACGTTGGAGTGGTCGTCCTGACAGCAGGCGAAGGTGTCGCCGAAGGCGCCGAAGGCGACGGCGCCCGGCTCGGGCGGCAGCGGCCAGGGCAGCGGAATGGCGGCGCTCGTCGCAGCGGGCTCGTCCTCCTTGCCGCCCTCCGCGACCAGCGTCGTCCCGACGGGGAAGGTCAACCACCCGCCGCCTGCGCAGGCGAGCAGCGGGACGGGCGTGAACTCGACTCGCGCCGCCAGGCTCGTCACCGCCTGGCCCGGGAGCTCCGAGAGCTTGAAATCGGTCGTCAGGGCGGCGAGCGGGTACTCGGCGAACACGGGCAGGTTCTGCACCACCCAGCCGAGCGGCGTTCCCACGTTGACGAAACCCGTGACGATCCCGGTGGCGGAGCGGAGCGCCGCGACCTCGACGGTAAGCCTTCCGACGGCGGAGTACGCGAGGATCGCCTCGTCGAAGGCATAGTCGACCTGCTCGAAGGTGACCCCATGACCGGGGGGTACCACCGCAGCGCCCAGCGGAGCAGGAGTCGCTGCCGCGAGCGAGAGCACCGCGACACACGCTGCCACTGCCGCCGACCGGGGCCTGGGGGGGATTCCAGCCTTCAACGTCGGGCCCTTTGTACGGTCAATATCGGTCCCGGCCAACCGGAGCGCAACGCCGCTTTCCGGTGAGTGACCCTTCGGCCGCACCCACACGGGCCACCAGGGACCGGTGCGGGTCGCAGCCCGGCATCCGGCCAGACCGCTAGGCGTCCACGGCGTCCTCCGCGCGACGGCTCACGTCACCCAACACCGCCTCCAGAATCGCCCTCGCTTGCCCGCCAATCCCGGGCGCCTGGCTCTCGCGCGGCCCGGCGACGTTGAGCGCCGCGACCCGTCGCTCCGCGAGCCACACGTGGATCCCGGCCGCGTCCGCGGCCTCGGCGAGATCGACGGTGAGGCATGGTCTTCCGAGCCGCCGCGCCAGCGCCACCGTGAGCGCCGTGCCGCCGCGCAGCCGGCCGCGGTGCAGCACCAACGTGGCGTCCGTGTCGCGCACGTTCCACTCGGTGCGCTGCGCATAGTCGGCGGAAGGCGTCTCGCGCAGGGGATAGCGGTCGGGAATGCGGCCGTCCTCGGCCAGCCGGCCACGCGGGCACCACCCGCCGCAGCGGATCCCGAGCTCGAGCGCGACATCGAGGGCGGCCCGGTCGACGCCGCTCTGCCCGCCGGAGACGATGCGCTCCACCACTGTCTCTACAGCGGCAGCAGGGCCTCGCCTGCGGGCAGAAGCGCGAGGCACACGGCCAGGATCGCGTACAGAGAAAGAAGCTGGACGCCCTCGAGCCAGTTGGTCTCGCCATTGATCGTCACGAGACCCGCGAGGCCGACCGCTGCCGCCACCGACACCACCTCGATGCCGGAGAACACCAGCGTCATCGGGTGGCCGAGCGTCGCCGACAGCAACACCAGCACCGGGGTGACGAACAGCGCCACCTGCAGTGACGACGCGAAGCAGATCGAGATCGCCGCGTCCATCTGGTTGCGCCAGGCGACGATGATCGCGGCGGCGTGCTCGGCCGCGTTGCCGAGTACCGCGACGACGACCACGCCCATGAACACCGGGCCGAGGCCGAGCGCGTGCCCGACCTCCTCGACCGAGCCGACCAGCACCTCGGAGACCAGCGCGGTGGCGGCGCCGGCCGCCAGCAGCAACATCGACGCCTTGCGCGAGCTCCAGGTCGGCGCCGGACCTTCGTGGCCGCCGCCCAGCAGGTGCCGGTGGGTCCTGAGCGAGAACAGCAGCGCCGCCGCGTACACCAACAGCAGCACCACCGAGACCATCAGCGACAGCGGGTACGCCAGGCTCTCGTGGTGGGCGGTGCTCGCGAAGTGGAAGAACACCGCCGGGAACAGCAGCGCGAACACCGCCAGGGCGAGCGAGCCGAGCTGGCTCTCGGCAGCGAGCGCCGAGAACTTCTGCACCGGGTGCTTGATCCCACCGGCGAGCGCCGCCGCGCCGAGCACGAGCAGCAGGTTGCCGATGATCGACCCCGACAGCGACGCCTGCACCACCTCGACCAGGCCGGCGCGCAGCGCCAGCACCGCGATGATCAGCTCCGCCGCGTTGCCGCAGGTGGCATTGAGAAGCCCGGCAGCCACCGGGCCGAGGCGCGCCGAGATCTGCTCGGTCGCCTGACCGAGCAGCCCGGCGAGCGGAATCAGCGCCGCACCCGCGAGCGCGAACCGCACCAGCGCCGGCGCGTGCATCCAGCCGGCAACCAGCGCCGCCGGGAACAGCAGCCACGGGACCGCTTTCAGCGCCTTCACCTGCATCGCCATCCTCCCACCGATCAGCCGCGTGCTGTTATATCATCGACTCGCATGAAACACCCCCTCACTATCGCGCTGGGAGCCGACCACGGGGGCTTCGAGCTCAAGCAGCAGTTGGCGGCGTACGTGGCTTCGCTCGGGCACGCCGTCACCGACTGCGGGACGTCGAGCAAGGAGTCGGTCGACTACCCGCGCTTCGCCCAAGCGGTCGCGGCCGCGGTCGCGACGGGCGGCTGCGATTTCGGGATCATGGTGGACGGCGCCGGGATCGGCTCGGCGATGGCCGCCAACAAGGTGCCCGGCGTCCTCGCCGCCGCGTGCTACTCCGAGGCGCTGGCGAGGAACGCCCGCGAGCACAACGACGCCAACCTGCTCACCCTCGGTGCCGCCCATGTCGACGCGGAGACCGCCAAGCGCATCGTCGCGGTGTTCCTGTCGACCGAGTGCACCGAGGAGCGGCACCGCCGGAGGGTCGGCATGATCCGCGAGCTCGAGCGGGCGTCGGGCGGCATCTCGGCCGACGACCTCTCCCGTGTCCTCGCCCGCGTCAAGCAGATGGTCGGCTCGCGCGGCGCCGCTACGGCCCCCGAGGGGATCGCCCCCGCCGACCTCGCCAAGCTGATCGACCACACGCTGCTCAAGCCCGAGGCGACCCGCGGCGACATCAAGAAGCTGTGCGACGAGGCGCGCAAGTACGCCTTCTACTCGGTGTGCGTCAACCCGACCTATGTCAAGCAGTGCCGCGAGGAGCTGCGCGGCTCGGACGTCAAGGTGTGCTGCGTCGTCGGTTTCCCGCTCGGCGCCCAGCCGACCGAGAGCAAGGCGCTCGAGGCGCGGCGGGCGATCCGCGAGGGCGCCCGCGAGATCGACATGGTGGTCAACATCGGCGCGCTCAAGTCGGGCGACGACGACACCGTCTACCGGGACATCCGCGGCGTCGTCGAGGCGTGCAAGGACGGCCGCGCGGCGTGCAAGGTGATCCTCGAGACCGCGCTGCTCAACGAGGGCGAGAAGCGGCGCGGCTGCCGGGCGGCGATGAAGGCCGGCGCCGACTTCGTCAAGACCTCGACCGGCTTCTCCTCGGGGGGCGCCACGCCTGAAGACATCGCGCTGATGGCCGCGGAGGTGGCGCCGCGCCGGCTCGGCGTCAAGGCGTCGGGTGGCGTCCGCACCTACGCCGACGTGCTGAAGATGATCAAGGCGGGGGCGACGCGGGTCGGTTGCAGCTCGAGCGTCAAGATCATGGAGGAGGCGCTGGCGGCCTCCGGCGGGAAGGGGTAGGCCGATGTCGGAGCTGCGCTGCTACGTGTTCCTCGACTCCCTGCAGCCGAAGTACGCGTCGTTCCTCGGCACGGTGGCACAGGGGTTCCTGCCGGTGCCGGGGCAGGCCTCGCTGTTCGTCGAGGTGGCGCCGGGGATGGACATCATGCGGGTCACGGACGTGGCGCTCAAGGCCACCGACGTGCGCCCCGGCATGATGATCATCGAGCGCCTCTACGGGATGCTCGAGATCCACTCCGACTCGCAGGCGGACGTGCGTGCCGCCGGGCGGGCGATCCTCGAGACGCTCGGCCTCAAGGAGGAGCAGCGGATCAAGCCGGAGATCTTCACCAGCCAGGTGATCCGCAACATCTCCGACTACCACACGCAGCTCATCAACCGTACCCGCCACGGCGACATGATCATGCCGGGGCAGACGCTCTACGTGATGGAGTGCGCGCCAGCCGGGTACGCAGCGATCGCCGCCAACGAGGCGGAGAAGGCGGCCGACATCAACATCCTCGAGGTGCGGGCGTTCGGCAGCTTCGGCCGCGTCTACCTGGGCGGCGAGGAGCGCGACATCGACGTCGGCTACCGCGCCGCCGAGCAGGCGATCGCCGACATCACCGGCCGCAAGGTGACGAAGGGAAGCGGATGACGGTTCTCCCGCGAGGCGTCATCCCGAGGAGCGGCGCGCAGCGGCGCGACGAGGGACCCTGCGGCGCCTGGAGCGCGTTGGCCTGCCGCGCTCCAGGCGCACCGGGATCCTTCACTGCGGCCTCGGCTGTCGCCTCGGCCTTCGTTCAGGATGACAGCGTGTACGTGAGCGAGAAGGAGGCACTGCTGATGCTTGAAGCGCTCGGGATGATCGAGACGAGGTCGTTTCCGGCCGTGGTCGAGGCCGCGGACGCCGCGGTCAAGGCCGCGAAGGTGGAGCTGGTCGCCTACGAGAAGACCGGCGGCGGCTACACCACGGTGATCGTGCGCGGCGACGTCGCCGCGGTGAAGGCGGCGTGCGACGCCGCTCAGATCGCCGCCGGCCGCGTCGGCGAGGTGGTGGCCGTGCACGTCATCGCGCGTCCGCACCTCAACGTCGACCAGGTGATGCCACTCGGCCGCCAGGCCGAGGCGCGCGGCTCCAAGAAGTAGCTTGCGCCCCAGGGCGCGGGCAGGAGCAACGCCGATGGTGCTCGCCAAGGTGGTCGGTACGGTCGTGGCGACCCGCAAGGAGGGCAGCCTCGAGGGTCTGAAGCTGCTGCTCGTGCGGGTGATCGACGAGGACGGCAAGGAGACCGGCGCCAACATCGTCGCCGCCGACGCGGTCGGCGCCGGGCCCGGCGAGGTCGTGCTGATCGCCTCCGGCTCCTCCGCCCGGCAGACGGCGATGACCGACAAGCGGCCCGTCGACGCCGTCGTCATGGCGATCGTCGACTCGGTCGCGGTCGGCGACGTGGAGAAGTACAGGAAATGAAGACGGGGACCGGGTACCGGGTACCGGGTACCGGGAGAGGCTCAGGGGCTTCGCTGAGCTGGCCCGGGCCGGATACCGGACCGGGTCGGCGATCGACCCCACCGGGCTGCATGGGGTTTCACGGTCCCCGGTACCCGGTCCCCGGTTCCCAGCTTCAGGCATTCGAGCGGAGCGAGAATGACGAAGCTCTCTGAGCAGGAGATCGAGGCGATCGCGCGGCGGATCGTCGCGGACCTCGAGGGGCGGCCGCCGGAGACGGCGGCGCCTGGCGGCGCGCCGGCCGCGGCCGGCGGCGGCATGGGGATGTTCGCCACCGTCGACGAGGCGGTGGCGGCAGCGGTCAAGGCCCAGCCGGTGTTCGTCGCCCTGCCGTTGGCGCAGCGCGCCCGTATCGTCGCGGCGATCCGCGCGACGATGCTCGAGAGCTGCGAAGCGCTCGCGCAAGCCGCGTACCGCGAGACCGGTCTGGGGCGCGCCGAGGACAAGATCGTCAAGAATCGCCTGGTCACCGAGAGGACCGCCGGCCTCGAGGAGCTCTACCCGCAGGCGGTCACCGGCGACCACGGCCTCACCCTCACCGAGCCGGCGCCGTTCGGCGTCATCGGCTGCGATCACGCCGTGCACCAACCCGACCTCGACCATCATCTGCAACGCCATCGGCATGCTCGCCGCCGGCAACTCGGTGGTGTTCAACGTCCACCCTCTCGCCAAGGAGTGCTCGGCGCAGACGGTGGCGCTCCTCAACCGCGCGATCACCGGCGCAGGCGGCCCGCCCAACGTCGCCACCTGCGTCTCCGACCCGACGATCGAGTCGGCGCAGGAGCTGATGCGCCACCGCGGCGTGCGTCTGCTCGTCGTCACCGGTGGCGGCGCGGTCGTCAAGGCGGCGATGGCCTCGGGCAAGCGGGCGATCTGCGCCGGCCCCGGCAACCCGCCGGCAGTGGTCGACGAGACCGCCGACGTCGACAGGGCCGGCCGCGACATCGTCCTCGGCGCCTCCACCGACAACAACATCATCTGCGTCGACGAGAAGGAGACGATCTGCGTCGCGTCGGTCGCCGACCAGCTCGTCAAGGCGATGACGGCCAACGGCGCCGTCCTCATCGGCCCGCACCTGCTGCCGAAGCTCGAGGCGCTGATCTTCACCGAGCAGCACGGGCCGCGCCAACACGCGGTGATCAACAAGGAGCTGATCGGCAAGAACGCCGCCGACATCCTCGCCCGCATCGGCCTGGCGGTGCCGCCGTCCACGCGCCTCGGCATCGTCGAGGTGGACGTCAACCATCCGCTTCCTCTGGACCGAGCAGATGATGCCGATCATGCCGATCTGCCGCGTGCGCTCGGCCGACGCGGCGATCGACCTGGCGGTCGAGGTCGAGGGCGGCAACCGCCACACCGCGGTGATGCACTCGCGCAACATCGATGCCCTCTCGCGCATGGCGAAGCTGTGCGACTGCTCGATCTTCGTCAAGAACGGCCGCTCGCAGGCCGGGCTCGGCCTCGACGGCGAGGGAACCTGCTCGTTCACCATCGCCAGCCCGACCGGCGAGGGGATGACCGGCCCGCGCTCGTTCTCGCGGTGGCGGCGGTGCACGATGGTCGACCACTTCAGGATCACGTGAGATGAAGAACCACCCCGCGCTCGCGCTCGTCGAGTTTTCCGACATCCCGGCCGCCCTCCGCGCCACCGACGCGATGGTCAAGAAAGCGCCGATCGCCGTGCTGCGTTGCGGGACGATCACCCGCGGCCGCTGGCTGACGCTGATCGGGGGCTCCACCGCCTCGGTCCAGGAGTCGCTCGCCGTCGGTCTCCTCGAGGGCGCCGGCGCGGTCATCGACCACCTGCTGCTGCCCGACGTGCACGCGCGCCTGTACGAGGCGGTGACCGGGGTACGCAAGCCGCCGAAGGCCGGCGCTCTCGCCGTCCTCGAGACCGACACCGCCGCGGCGAGTGCCCGCGCCACCGAGGCGGCGCTCAAGGGCACCGGCGTCGAGCTGGTCGAGATCCGCCTCGCCGACCAGGGCCTCGGCGGCAAGGGCGTGGCGATCTACTCGGGCGACCTGCACGAGGTCGAGGCCGCGGTCGCGCTCGCGCAGGGTGCACTCGCCACCCTCGGCCGCAGCGCCTCGGCGACGATCATCCAGGCGCCGCACGAGGCGATCTATGCCGCCCTCGAGCACGGCACCACGTTCGGCCCGGCGACCCTGCTCGACCTCGACGGGGAGGATTAGCCGTGCTGCTCGGCCGCGTCGTCGGCACCGTCGTGCCCTGCGTGGTCTGCGAAGGGCTGGCCGGTTGCCCTATGCTGCTGGTGCAGCCCCTGGACAGACAAGGCAAGCCGAAGGGCCGCACGCTGGTGGCCGCCGACTCGACCCGCATGGCCGGCCCCGGGGAGCTGGTGTACTACGAGGGCGGCCGCGAGGCCGCGATGGCCTTGGATCCGTGGTTCGTCCCGGTCGACCACGCGATCGTCGGCATCGTCGACACGCTGAACGTCCCCGGGGCCAAGCCATGAGCCACGTCCCCGCCGCGGACCGCCACCACAGCCGGGAGGGCCGGCGCCCCCGCCGGCCCGGGCCACGCGCAGCACGGCGACCGCGCGGGCGAGGGCGCCCGCGCTCCCGGGGTCCTTGGGACGGCTCCCGCCCATGATCCTCGGCCGCGTCATCGGCTCGATCACCTCGACGATCAACCACCCGTTCTACGACGGCCGCAAACTGATGGTGGTCGAGAAGACCGACGCCGCCGGCGCTCCCCTCGCCGACTACCTGATCGCCGTCGACACGGTCGGCTCCGGCCCCGGCGAGCGCGTCCTCGTTCTCGATGAGGGCAATGGCGCGAGACAGGTGCTCGCCTCCTCCGACGCTCCCGTCCGTTCCGTGATCGTCGGCATCATCGACAGCGTCGCGGCCGGCGACTAGCCGACGGCTCGCGATCGCGCCGTGCCGGCGCCCGGCGCCCCGGCGGAATGCGAGCCGTCCCGGACGCCGTTGGATGGGCGAATCCGATGACACTCTCGACCGGAGCTCGACTGGGACCTTACGAGATCGTCGCCCTCCTCGGGGCGGGCGGTATGGGCGCCGTGTATCGCGCCCGCGACGCCCGGCTCGGGCGCGAGGTCGCCGTCAAGGTCCTGCCCGACGAGTTGGCGGGCGACCCCGACCGGCTGCGCCGCTTCGAGAACGAGGCGCGCGCCGTGGCGGCGCTGTCCCACCCGAACATCCTCGCCATCTACGACGTGGGTGCGCACGAGGCCATTCCGTACCTGGTCACCGAGCTGCTCGACGGCGAGACGCTGCGCGAGCGGCTGGACCGCGGGGCGCTGCGGCCGCGCGCCGCGACAGAGATGGCGCTGCAGATAGCCCAGGGGCTCGCGGCCGCACACCACAGCGGCATCGTCCACCGCGACCTCAAGCCCGAGAACGTCTTCCTGACCCGCGACGGCCGGGTGAAGCTCCTCGACTTCGGACTCGCCAAGCCGAACGAGCGGAGCGCCCCGGGCAGCGAGAAGACGGTCAGCGCGCCGCTCACGCTGCCGGGCACCGTGATGGGCACGGTCGGCTACATGTCGCCGGAGCAGGTGCGCGGCGAGCCGACCGACGCCCGCGGCGACATCTTCAGCTTCGGCGCGGTCCTCTACGAGATGCTCAGCGGTCGGCGCGCCTTCCAGCGCGGCTCGGCGGCCGAGACGATGGCCGCCATCCTCAAGGAGGAGCCGCCCGAGGTCGACGCGGCGATCGCCGGTCTCCCTCCCGGCGTCGACCGGCTCCTCCGCCACTGCCTCGAGAAGGCCCCCGACCTCCGCTTCCAGTCGGCCAGCGACCTCGCTTTCGCCCTCCAGGCGCTGGGCGCGCCGAGCGGATCGAGCGGCGTGGTGAGCGTCCGTCCGGCCAGGGGCGGCGGTCGCGTCTGGCGCGCCGTCGCGCTCGCCGCGATCCCGGTAGCGGCGGTGGCCGGATACCTGGCGCACCGGCCGGCGCCACCGTCGCAGCCGAGCTTCGCTCCGCTGACGTTCCACCGCGGCTACATCCGCATGGCGCGGTTCGCCCCCGACGGCCAGACGGTGGCCTTCGGCGCGCTCTGGGAAGGGCGGCCGATGCAGGTGCACACCGGGCGCACCGACACCCGCGTCTCGCAGCCGCTCGACCCCGTCGGCGCGGACCTCCTCGCTGTCTCCTCCAGGGCCGAGATCGCGGTTGGCCTCGACCGCACCTTCCCGTTGCCGTGGGTGCCCACCGGCACGCTCGCCCGCATGCCGATGCTGGGCGGCGGCGCCCCGCGCGAGGTGGCGGAGAACGTGCTCGACGCCGACTTCTCGCCCGACGGCGGCGACCTCGCGGTGTCTCGCCAGGTGGGCAATGGCTTCCGCCTCGAGTACCCGGCCGGCAAGGCACTGTACGAGAACGCCGGCTACATCAGCGACGTGCGCTTCTCCCCGCGCGGCGACCTGATCGCCTTCATGGACCACCCGGTGTTCGGCGACGACCGCGGCACCGTGGGCGTGGTCGACCGCTCCGGCGCGCACCGTACCCTGACGCCCGACTACGCAACCGAGCAGGGGCTGGCGTGGTCGCCCGACGGCCGCGAGGTGTGGTTCACCGCCACGGAGAGCGACGAGGAGATGTCGCTCCACGCCGTCGACCTCTCCGGCCACGTGCGGTTGCTGCTCCGGTCCTTCCAGCGCCTCAAGCTCCAGGACGTCGGTCGCGACGGGCAGCTCCTCATCACCACCGAGGACATCGAGAGCGACATCCGCGGCGGCACCATCGGCCAGGGCGACGGCCCCAACCTCGCGTCGTTCAAGTGGGCTACCGCCCGCGACCTCTCCGCCGACGGTCGTTGGGCGGCGATCAACGAGTTCAACGCCGGCAACCTCTCCGCCTATCAGATCTTCCTGCGCGGCGTGGATGGCGCCGCGCCGATCTCGCTCGGCCTCGGTGCGGTGATCGGCCTGACCGCCGACGGCCGCTCCGTGGTCTCGACGATGTCCGGGGTGGCCGGCGATCTCCGCCTCATCCCGGTCGGCGCCGGCGAGGCGAGGTCGCTGGTGGGCGAGAACCTCGTCTTCACCAGCGGGCGCCCGTTCCCGACCGGCTCGCGCGTCATGGTCGTCGCCAGCGACGCCAGGCGCGCGGTGCGCACCTACGTCGTCGACACCGCGGCCGGCGCGCCGCCGCGGCCGATCACCGACGAGGGCGTCGTCGGGCGCCTGGTCTCGCCGGACGGCACGGCCATCCTCGCCAGCGCGCCCGACCGGAGCTACCTCGTCGTCCCTGTCGAAGGCGGCCAGCCGCGCAAGGTCGCGGGGCTCACCGCGCAGGACCGCGTCGTCCAGTGGCTCGCGGATGGCCACGTCCTCGCCTTCCGGCCGGGCCGGCCGACGGCGAACATCGAACGGGTCGACGTCGGCAGCGGCACGCGCGAGCCCTGGCTCGACCTCGTGCCGCGCGACCCCTCCGGCGTGCTCTCCATCGCCCAGGTCTACTCCACCCGCGACGGGCGGCGCTACTTGTACGAGGTCCGCCACGTGTCCTCCGGCCTCTTCGCGGTCACCGGGGTCCGCTGAACCGGGTCAGGGTCGCGGCACGACATATGGTCCCCACCGTCCTTGACAACACCCTCGTCGGACCTATGCTCGAATCCGAGCCACGGAGAATCCCATGCCCCGGGGAGCGAGCGCGGGGCGCGGTCCGTGGGCGAAGGCGAGGTGCGGCGTGACGGCATGGGGTCGAGGCGGGCTGGCCATCCTGGCGGGAGTGGCGTGTGTGCTGGCGGCCAGCCGAGGCGCCGCGGCTGCCACGATCGTCGTCACCGGCGTCGCCGACGTGCAGGCCGACGACGGGATATGCACGCTGCGCGAGGCGATCCTGGCCGCCAACGCCAACACCGCCTCGGGTGCGGCGCCAGGCGAGTGCGCCGCCGGCAACGCGCTCCCGGCCATCGACGAGATCCACTTTGACATCCCGGGCGTGGGCGCCCGCTCCATCGCCCCCGGATCACCGCTCCCCGCCATCACCGAGGCGGTCGTGATCGATGGCTACACCCAGCCCGGAGCGCACGCCAACACGCTCGCCGTCGGCCACGACGCGATCCTGCTCGTCGAGCTCGATGGGACGACCGCGGGCGGCGCCGGAGCGGACGGGCTCGTGCTCGCCGGCAGATGCACCGTTCGCGGGCTCGTCATCAACCGCTTCAGCCGGCATGGCCTACTCCTCAACGGCGTCTCGGACTGCGTGGTCGCCGGGAACTTCATCGGCGTCGACCCGACCGGGAGCGTCGACCTCGGCAACGGCGGCTCGGGCGTCATGCTCGCCGAGGGCGCCACCGCGAACGTGATCGGCGGCAGCACGCCGGCGGACCGCAACGTGATCGCGGGCAACAACTCGCCGGGCACCACGAGCGGTGCCGGAGTCTGGCTCGAGGACCAGAGTACGGCCGACAATGTGATCCTCGGCAACTACCTCGGCACCAACGCGGCGGGCAGCGCCGCTATCCCCAACGACTTCGGGATCAACGCGCAGAGCGCCGCCGGAACGCGGATCGGCGGGCCGACGCCCGGCGAGCGTAACCTGGTCTCCGGCAACAGCAACACTGGCGTGCGCATCTCCGGCGCCGACGACACCGCCGTGGTCGGCAACTACATCGGCACCGACGCGGCGGGCGGCGCGCCGCTCGGCAACGGCAACCAGGGGCTGCGCGTGGACAACGCCGGGCACTGTACGGTCGGCGGCGCGACGGCGGCCGACGGCAACGTCATCTCGGCCAACCGCGACGTCGGCGTCCGGCTCGCGGGCTACGCCACCGTGGTCCGCAACAATGTCGTCGGGCTCGACGCCGACGGCGCCGCCGCGATGCCCAACCTGAACGGCGGCGTCCACGTCTACGGCTACACCGGAAACGCCCTCCGCGGTAACCGGATCGCGGCGGCCAACGGGCTCGCCATCGACATCGACGCCGACGGCGGCTCCCCGCCGGACGGCGTGACACCCAACGATCCCGGCGACGCCGACACCGGACCCAACGAGCTGCAGAACTTCCCCGTGCTGACGTCGGCGCTTGGCTTCGTTCAGACGACCGAGGTACGGGGCACCCTCGACTCCACGTCCGCGAGCACGTTCACGGTGGAGCTCTTCGCCAGCCCGGCGTGCCACGCCTCCGGTCACGGCGACGCCCGCACGGTGCTCGGCGCCGCCGACGTGGTCACCGATGCCGCCGGCGACGCGAGCTTCACCGTGGTCCTGCCGGTGAGCGTGCCGCCAGGCTCGGTGATCACTGCCACCGCAACCGACGACGCGGGCAACACCTCCGAGCTTTCCGCGTGCGTGACGGTGCAGGCGGTCCACCCGGCCCGCCGACCGCTGCGCCGGATTCTCCGCATGCCTTGACGCGACAGGCGCCGTTCGATTCTCCCGGCGATGACCTCCGGACCGGCGTCTGCGAGGACGTACGCGCAGGCGGCGACCGTCCCCCTCCTGGTCGCTACAGGCCGCAGCGGTCGCTTACCAGGTCGCTGATCTCGACCGAGGATGGTGCCGCCGGGTCCCCCGGTCGTTCGGGCAATCCGGCGCAGTGCAGCGTTTCGTGCAGCAGCGTCACCGCCATGAGGTGCCAAATGAGGTGCCAGGCCCAACGATCCTACCGATTCGTCAGCAGCAAGGAATGAGAGAATCGTTGGGCCTGGCACCTTGGTGGCACGTTAGAGTCAGGCCGCGAAGGGGGGGAGGGCGAGGCGGTCGAGGAAGTGGGGCATCATCCGGCGCCACCAGGGCCAGTCGTGGTCGACGTCGCCGCCCCAGATGTCGACCCAGCACGGCACGCCCTTGGCGTCGAGGATGCGCTGCAGCGCCTGCGCATCCTCGAGCATCGGCTCCTCCCAGGCTCCCCGGCCGACCCCGACGATGATGGTGCCGCTGCGGTAGCGGTCGAGGTACCACGGGTCGCTGAGGTTGGCGAGGAACGCCAGTGGCGTGTTGAAGTAGACGGTGTCGTCCATGTAGTCGCCAATGAAGGAGCTCAGTTGGAAGAGGCCGCTGAGGCTGATCATGGTGTCGAACACGTCGGGGTGGCGGAAGAAGAAGTTGGCCGAGTGGTAGCCGCCCATGCTGCAGCCGGTGGCGATCACGCCCTGCTCGGCCCCGCCGCAGTGCTGGCGGATGAACGGGGCAACTTCGTCGATGATGTAGCGGTCGTAGTCGTCATGACGGCGCGCCCGATCGGCCGGGTGGGCGCCGAAGTTGGCCCACGACTGGCCATCGACACTGTCGACGGTGAACACCTTGACGCGGCCCGCCTCGATGAATTCGACGATCGCGTCGATCATCCCGAAGTCCTCGTACTCGAAGAAGCGGCCGCCCTGGGCCGGAAAGACGAGAACCGGCTTGCCGAAGTAGCCGTAGACCTTGAGCTCCATGTCCTGGCCCAGGCTCGGGCTCCACCACCGCTGGTACTCGATCTTCATCGCTCGCCGTCACGCCGACTTCTGGATGTAGCGGACGGTCTCGAGCACCACGTCGAGGTTCGGCGAGCGCACCAGGTAGCCGTAGTCGCCGAGTGCGGCGCTGAACACTCCGCTGATCGGCTCGTGGCGGCAAATGCGGCCGTCGCCGAACTTTGCCAGGATCTCGTCGTGGGTGCGAGCGTACCCGCGGTTGAACTTGCGGCCGACGTAGCAGCAGTGGTACGAGCGCGAGTAGGCGGCGGCGAAGCGGTTGGACACGACGACGCTGGCCCACTCGCGGTACACGTCGATGTCGTTGGCGTAGTTGAACATGTCGGTCGTCAGACCGCCCGGCGGACGCATGTTGACCTCGAGCGCCACGATGCCGCGGTCAGCCGTGCGGAAGAACTCGAAATGAAAGAAGCGCTCGCGGACGGCGAACGCCTTGGCGGTCGTGCGACCGGCGTGCTCGAGATCGGCCGGGATCTCGCGCAAAGAGTAGTAGTAGATCAGCTCGTCGTTGTTGACCGTCTCCATGATCCCCTGGCTGTACTGGTGGGCGGTGTAGAAGACCAGGTTGCCCTCACGGTCGGCGAGGCCGTCGAAGCTGCAGATCTCGCCCTGGATGAACTCCTCCATGATGTAGTCGACCGCCGGCTTCTGGGCGAAGAAGGTGGTGAGCTCGGACTCGTTGCCGATCTTGTACGTCTTGGCGGCGCCGACGCCGACGTCCGGCTTGGCGACCACCGGGTAGCCGACCTCGGCGATCAGACGGCGGGCAGCGGCCGGCGTTCGCACCACACGGCCGCGCGCGACAGCCACGCCCGCCTTGATGAACGTCCGTTTCATCAGCGACTTGCGCTTGATCGTCGCGATCTGCCGGGCGTCGATCCCGAAGATGTTGAAGTCGGTGCGCAGCCGCGCCTCGGTCTCCAGCCAGTACTCGTTGTGTGAGTCGATGCGGTCGATCTTGCCGTGGCGGTGGGTGAGGTACCCGAGCGCTCGCACCATCTCGTCGTAGTTGTGCATGTTGCCGACCCGGTAGTACTCGCTCAGCGCCGACCTGAGCTCCGGGCGCAGCGACTCGTATGGCTCGTCGGCCAGACCGAGCACGTTCACCCCCAACTCGCGCAGACGAACAGCGAACAGGTAGTAGTTAGGCGGAAAATGGGGGGACAGGAAGACGAAGTTCATGCAAGGCTCCCTCGTTGCGACCTTCCATCATCGATACGACAGACCGCCAAAGGCAACAGGTGAGACCGACTTGGCACCGTGCTCCAGCTTCCCGTCCCGCGACGCCCGACTGCCTGCGCCGCGACTGACCGGACGGCGCCCCGACGGCCGCCGGAACTGGGCCGCGGCACCCGGTCGGGTCCACCTACTGGGGCCTGACCCCGACGTACGAGCCGGCGACGTTGAGCGTGTTCCACACCTCGTCGGGCTTCTTGCCGAACGACTTGGCGAACAGCACCTCGGCACGGGCGCGGTCGCCGTGGAGGTTGTACCAGGCACCCACCTCGGCCTGGTACTCGGCGTCGTCGGGCGCCGCCGCCAGAGCCTTCTCGAACGCCGCCTGCGCCTTACCCCAGTCGCCGGCCTCGTTCCACAGCCGGCCGACGCGAATCCAGTCATTCCCCTTGATCTTGCCGGCGAGGGCGCGGTCGAGGATCTGCCCGCCCTTGGCCGGGTCGCCCATCAGGATGTAGCCGCGCGCCACCGCGATGTTTTCCCAGCTCCCCTTGCCCGCCTGCCCCTCGGCGACGGCAAGCAGCGCGGCCGCCGCCTCCTTGGGCGCCTTCCCCGTGTAGAGGGTGGGGTCCGAACTGGGAGACGAGGCCGCAATCCCGACGACGACGCCGGCGGCGAACGCGACGGCGCCGCCTGCGATGTGGACTCTATTCATGATCACCTCCGATTGGCGGCACTGTAGGTGACCGCGGCGTCGCTGGCAAGCCGCGCGCCTCGCGGCAGCGGACCTCGCTGCTGCGCACCGGCGTCCAGGCAGCGCCGGCGCCCAGGCGGCGGCACAGGCCGAAGGCGCGCTTGGCCGGTCGCGCAGAATGTGCGGGTATCATCTGGCGGTTGGAGGTACCGTGAAGGCGCCAGCCCCGGTCGTCTTGGTCATCGTCGCGGTCGCGCTCGCGGCCGGTTGTCAGAGCTCGTCGCGTGGTCCGCGGCAGGAGCCGCCGCCCGCTCCTGCAGTTGCGGCGACACCGGCGCCCACGCAGCCCGTGTCGACGACGACGCCCGCTTCCGCGACTCCCCCACTCCAGGAGATCTCGTCTCCTCCGACCGAAGTCGAGTCGGCCGGCGCCGGTGGTCCGCAGACGATACAGGAGGATGCGCTCGAGAGCTGCGAGCGCGCCAAGGAGCTGCTCGACGCCGGCCAGGCCGAGGACGCGACTGCCGCCGTCGATCGCGCCTATGAGCTGCTCCTGTCGCTGCCCGAGAACGGGGAGGGCGACTCTCTGCAGGTCAAGGAGGACGTCCGCCGCCTGATCACCGAGCTGCTCGCCCGCATCTATACGGTGCAGCGCGCCGCCAAGGCGCCGATGACCTCCCTCGACCTCTCGCTGGCGATCGTCGACAACGAGCAAGTGCGCCGTGAGATCACCTCGTTCACCGGACCGGAGCGCCAGTACTTCCTCGACGCCTACCGGCGCTCGGGGCTGTTCCGCCCGATGATCCTCGCCAAGCTGCAGGCGGCGGGGCTGCCCAGCCAGCTCTCGTGGCTACCGCTGGTCGAGAGCCTGTTCAAAGAGCGCGCCATGTCGCGTGCGGCGGCCGTCGGGCTGTGGCAGTTCATCGCCTCGACCGGCCAGCGCTACGGCCTGGCGCGCAACGCCTGGGTCGACGACCGCATGGACCCCGAGCGCTCCACCGACGCCGCCATCGCCTACCTCACCGAGCTCCACGGTCTGTTCGGCGACTGGCTCAAGGCGCTCGCCGCGTACAACTGCGGCGAGGCGCAGGTGCAGCGCCTGCAGGGCCGCAACGCCAGCGAGTACCAGGATTTCTGGGACCTCTACGCGATGCTGCCGCAGGAGACGCGCCGCTACGTGCCGCGCTTCTTCGCCACGCTGGTCATCCTCGGTGAGCCGGCGCGCTACGGGATGACCCTGCCGGACCCGCTGCCTGGCCGACCCGAGTGCGCCACCGTGCGCGTCGCGCGGGCGGTCCAGCTCGACCGTCTCGACACCGAGCTCGCCCTACCGGTCGGCACTCTGCGGGAGCTCAACCCGGCGCTCCGCCACGGGGCGACCCCGTCGCAGCCGTTCGACCTCAAGGTGCCGGTAGGCGCCGCCGCTATCGTGACCGAGCGGATCGCGGCGCTCCCCGAATGGCAGCCGCCGCGGCCGCTCACCGTCTCGCACCGCGTCGGCCGTGGCGAGACTCTGTCGACGATCGCGTCGCGCTACCGCACCAGCGTCGAGGCGATCATGCGCGCCAACCGGATCCGGAGCGCGCACCGCATCTGGCCAGGACAGCGCCTCGACATCCCGGTGCGCGGCGCCGGCCCCGGTGTGGCCACGCCGCAAGCGCCTGTCAACCGCGCGGCGACGACGTACACCGTGCGCGCTGGCGACACGCTGTCGACGATAGCCCGGCGCCACCGCACGACCGTCGAGCGGCTGCGGCAGCTCAACGCGCTGGCCTCCGACGCCCTGACACCCGGACAGGTCCTGCTCGTGCGGGGTAAGGTCGCACCGCCCGTCGCCACGACGACCGCACCCGCCGCTCCCAGCCGCGGTCAGGTCCGCTACCAGGTCCGGCCCGGCGACACTCCAGCGAGTATCGCCACGGCCAACCACGTGACGCTCGCCGCCCTCCTCGCCGCCAACAACCTGTCGGCCCGCGGCACGATCTTCCCGGGCCAGTGGCTGGTGATCCCCAGATGAGGGGCCATCCGCGGCACCGGGTCGGGCGGCGGCGCCGGCTGCAACGGTCGTGGAAAGAACCTCGCCGGCGCTCGCAGCGTAAACCCGGCGATGGCTGATCTCGGCACGAGCCTCGGCAGTCCGTTCCGCGACCCGGCGTGGCCGGCTCGGACGCTTGTCGGCGCGGCGCTCGAGATCGCGCCGTTCCTGGTCGCACTCCCCTTCCTCCTGCGCTTTCTGCACCGCGGTTTCCACTTCCGCGCCCGCGAGGCGGCGTTCCTCGGCCTAGCCTCGCTGCTGGCGCTGCTCTGCCGATGGATCGAGATCGGCTACCTGCGGCGGCTGACCCAGGGCGTGCTCGCCGGCACCGACGACACGCTGCCCCGCTGGGACCGCTTCGGCGAGGACCTCCTCGAGGGGTTCAAGCTGTGGCTGGTCGCGATCGGGGTGTTCCTGCCGGTGATCGGCACCGCCGCCGCGCTGGCGTTCACCACGGCCGCCCTCGGCGCGCCGCGCCTCGCCTGGATCCCGGTGGCGCTCGTGCTGCCGCCGCTCGCCCTGCTCACCACGTTCTACCTGCCGGCGGCGCTGCTCAGTGCAGTCGCGACCAACGACCTCGGCAGCGCCTTCGACGTTGCGCGCGTCCTCGCGGTGATCGGCCGCCGGCCGTCGCGCTACCTGCTCGCCTTCGTCGCTGCGCTGATGGCGCTGCTGCTTGCCCAGCTCGGCTTCGTGCTGCTCTGCGTCGGCGTCTTCGCCACCCGCTTCCTGGCCGGCTGCATCGCCGTGCACGCCTTCGCCAGCGCCTACGCGGACACCATGGCGACAACCCCGCCGGCGAGCTGACCGCGTTCCCACGTCGCCGCCACCTTCGGGTGTGTCCTGGGGAGTCTGTCCGAGGAACGGGGCGGGTCGGACCGCAGGCTCGGACAGGCTCCCAGCCTCAGCGGGCGTCGGCGACGTCGACTGCGGCGAGGAGCACCACTCGGCCGATCGCCTCCATCGCCTTCGGCGTTATCCACCAGACGGTGTCCTCGCCGCTGTGGTAGCCGTGGTGGTTGCCGCCGGAGCCGAACAGGCTCACCGCCGGTATCCCGACCGCCTGGAACGGCCCATGGTCGGCGCGCGGCTCGCCCTCCGAGAGGCCGGCCGCGAGCGGCATGCCCGGCTGGACGCGGTCGCGCGCCCGCTCGAGCGCCTGGTACAGCGCCGGGAAGTTCTCACCGCCCGAGACAAAGGCCCCCGTGCCTGCCCCGACCATGTCGAGGTTGTAGACGCCGACGCACTTCCCGAGACCCTCCGGCAACCGCGCGACCAGGGCCTTGGAGCCCAGCAGCCCGCACTCCTCGCCGCCGAACAGCACGAACAGGAGCGAGCGGCGCGGCCGGGGCTGCAGCCGCGCCGCCGCGCGCGCGATCTCCATGACGGCTGCCGAGCCTGAGGCGTTGTCGTCCGCGCCGGGCATCAGCACCGGCCAGTCGCCGACGTGGTCGAGGTGGCCGCTGACGATCACGTAGTCCGACGCCACCGTCGGGTCGGAGCCGGGCAGCCAGCCGATCACTGAGCCGGCCTCGGCGTGGCGCGGCGGTCGCGCCGTGACCGCGAGATGCACCGAGCGGCCGGCGGCGAAGCTGGCACCGCCACCCACCGCGAGCACCTTGCGCAGCTCGGCGACGGTGACGCCGCGCAGGGAGAGCAGCGTGTTGGCGACGTCCTCGCTGATCGCCGCCATCGGCAGCCCCGCGATCGGCTCGCCGTTTGGGTTGGCGATCGCCGACTCGGCGAACAGGTAGCCGGCGGCGCCGTGCGCCTTGGCGTTGGCGGTGCGGGCGCGGTGCGAGTTGTGGGCGAGCCAGTCGCGCTTGTCATCGGGCGCGCCGCGCACGGCCATCACCACCTTGCCGGTGACGTCGATTCCCGCGTAGTCGTCGCGGCCCATCTCGGGTGCGGTGATGCCGTAGCCGACGAACACCACCTCGGCGGTGACGTCGCCGCTCCCGGAGTAGAGCAGCGGCAGGAACCCCTCGAACGCCTTGAGCTCCTTGCACTCGTCGCCCTCTTTCGCCGGCAGCACCTGCATGCTCGCGCTCTCGACGCCGCCGACGGTGAGCGTGAAGCGGTGCAGGTAGTCGGGCATCCCGGGCAGCGATTTGAGCCCGGCCGCGCGCAACTGCTCGGCCGCCCACGCGGCCGCGGCTGCATACCCCGGCGTGCCGGTCAGGCGGCCGCCGAAATCGGCGGCGGTCAGCCGGTCGACGCTGGCGTAGGCGCCCGCCGCGGTCACCAGCGGCACGGCGCGCTCGACGGAGAGAGGAGGAGGCGGCGCCGCCGCGGCGGCCGCCGCGCAAGCGGCGACACAAGCAACTACCGACGTCAGACGAGGCATGGAACCTCCACGGGGGAGACTTCGCTTCGGAGGTAGCTTACAGCTCACAGCCGACAGCTCACAGCTCGCCCACCCCGGGAAGCTCACAGCTCCCAGCCGACAGCTCACGGCGCCCCCACCTACCCTGGGAATCGGGAAGATCCGGGTTGCCTTTGTTTCTAGCTGTCGGCTGTCAGAGCGTGCCACCACGCCGGCAGCGTCGCCGCCGGGATGCGCTGCTGGGCGCCCTGGCCGAGATCGCGCACGGTAATCTCGCCGGCCGCCAACTCGTCGTCGCCGATGATCGCGACGGCGCGCATGCCGTCCTTGTCGGCGCGCCGGAGCGCTGCCTTGAGCGAGCGCCCGCCGAGATCGAGCTCGACCGGCACACCCTGCCGCTGCCACGCCACCGCCAGCGGTAGCAGCGCATCCTGGGCGCCGTCGCCGATGCCGACGAGGAGCAGCCGCGGCCGCGCCAGCACGCCGGCGGCAAAGGCCGTGGGGAGCACCTCGACCAGGCGGTCCTCGCCGATCGCGAAGCCGACACCGGGGATTGCCGGGCCGCCGAGATCGGAGATCAGCCGGTCGTAGCGGCCGCCGCCGCACAGCACCGTGCCGGTGCCGAGCTGCGGCGACACCACCTCGAACACGGTGCGCAGGTAGTAGTCGAGGCCGCGCACCAGGCGGGGGTTGCGCACGAAGGCGACACCGAGCGCGGCGAGCTGCGCCTCGACACGGGCCACGTGGGCGCGCGACGCCGCGGAGGCGACGTCGGCGATCGCCGGCAGATCCGCCGCCAGCTCCTGATCGCGCGGCACCTTGCAGTCGAGCACCCGCAGCGCGTTGGTGTCGAGCCGGCGCTGGCAGTCCTCGCATAGCTCCGCCCGGTGCGGCTCGAGGCGCTCGCGGATCAGCGCCTGGTAGCGCGGCCGGTCCTCCGGGTCGCCGAGGTTGTTGAGGTGGATCACCAGGTCGGTGAAGCCGAGCCGCGAGAGAAACTCGTGCAGCACCACCAGCAGCTCGGCGTCGGCGAGCGGCGACGCGGCGCCGAGGATCTCCAGGCCGATCTGCGAGAACTGGCGGTAGCGCCCGCGCTGCATGCGCTCGTAGCGGAACATCGGGCCGATGTAGTACAGGCGCAGCGGGTGCGAACGGTCGTGCATCTGGTTCTCGATCCACGCCCGCGCGACGCCGGCCGTGTTCTCCGGGCGCAGGGTCAGCGAGCGGCCCTTGCGATCCGGGAACGTGTACATCTCCTTGTTGACGATGTCGGTCCCCTCGCCGACGGTACGGACGAACAGCTCGGTCGCCTCGAACATCGGCGTGCGGATCTCGTCGCCTCCGAAGGCGCCGAACACGGCCCGCGCCACGTCCTCGACGGCGTGCCAGAGGCGCGACTCGGGCGGCAGCAGATCGCGGGTGCCGCGCGGGCGCTGGATCATGACTGCTTCTCCCAGTCGGCCGGGTCGCCGAGCTCGCGCTCGTCGTCCGCGGCCAGGTACCGGGTCTTGAGCTCGAGGTACGAGCGCACCCCGCGCCGCAGGTGGGCCAGCTCGTCGTCGCTGACCGCGCGCCGCACCTTGGCCGGCACCCCGGCCACCAGCGTCCGCGGCGGTACTTCCATCCCCGGCGGCACCAGGGCGCCGGCGGCCACCACCGCCTCCTCGCCGATCACCGCCTTGTTCAGCACGGTCGAGTGCATGCCGATCAGCGCCCCGCGCTCGACACGACAGCCGTGGAGGATCGCCGCGTGGCCGACCGTCACGTCCTCGGCGACGATCGTCGGAGCGTCCGGCTCGTCGACGTGAATCACCACGTTGTCCTGGATGCTGGTGCGCGCGCCGATGCTGATCGTCTGCAGGTCGGCGCGCAGCACGGCGCCGTACCAGACGTTGACGTCGTCGCCCACCTCCACGTCGCCCACCACGGCGGCGGTCGACGCCACGAACACCCGCTTGCCGAACCGTGGCGTTTTCCCCGAGAACGGTCGAATCCGCATTTCTGACCTCCACTGCAACCGGCCGTGAACGCTAACACACGCCCCATGAAGGGGCAACGCGGCGTCCCCGAGCACGCCGCCGCACGACATCCTGTGGAAGGCCGCGTGCCTCCCTGTCCGGCAAGTTGTGCAGAACCCGCGTGATGCACGGAACTCTCGACAGATCAAGTACTTATTCGGGCGCACAGCCGCGAGTGCACCTTGTATAACCCGTTGCAGGAGGGGGGCTTGATTACGGTTTGTGAGGCTTTTCCACAGGCTTTTCCGCACGAACTGTGGATAACTTCACGGCGGCTTCACGGCCCTGGCAAGAATCCGTGGTTCACGGTTCGTGGTTCGTGGTTCGAAACCCAAAGCGCTCAGTGGTTCCCCATCACGTCAGGGCCAGATCGGGGGAAGCGACCAGGCCCCGGGGCGCAGGAGAACCGGCCGATCCGCGGTCCAGTCGAGCAGCGTCGAAGGTGATCCGCCGGGAGTCGCGCCGCCGTCGAGGAGCATGTCGACCTCGCCGCCGAGCGCCTCGGCCACCGCGGCCGCGGAGTGGCACGGAGGCGCGCCGCTGCGGTTGGCCGAGGTCGCCGTCAGCGGACCGACCCGGGCCAGCAGCGAGCGCAGCAGTGCGTGGTCGGGTACGCGGACGGCGAGTGTGCCAGCGGCCGCCGCCAACGGCCGGCGCAGCGGCAGCACCACCGTGAGCGGCGCCGGCCAGACAGCCGCCAGCGCCGCGCGCCGGGTCGCGTCGAGAACAACCAGAGCATCGACCTGATCGAGCGAGGCGGCGACTACCGGCAACGCCTTGCCGACCTCGCGGCCCTTGACGGCGAACACCCGCGCCACCGCCTCCGCATCGTCGGGAGCGACCGCCAGACCGTAGAACGTCTCGGTCGGCAGCGCGATCACGCCATGCCCCGCGAGCGCCTCGCGGGCGGCGGCGACCGCCGCGGGCAGGTGGGCAGCGGCCGCGAAGAGAACCGAGAACATCACGAGACGCCAAGCAGCTCGCGGGCGTGGGCGCGGGCGGAGGGCGTCTCGCGGCCGCCGCCGAGCATGCGTACGAGCTCGTCGACCCGCTCCTCACCGCTCACCCGTTCGGCGCGCGTCACCGTGCGTCCCTGCACCGACTGCTTGCGCACCACGAAGTGCGCGCCGGCGCGGCACGCCACCTGCGGCAGGTGAGTCACCACCAGCACCTGGTCACGCTCGCCGAGCGACGCGAGCAGCGCGCCCAGCTCGTCGGCGACCTGGCCGCCGATGCCGGCGTCGACCTCGTCGAACAGCAGCGCGAGCCGATCCTCGCGCGCCCGCTCGCGCAGCACCGTGCGGATCGCCAGGTGGATGCGCGACAGCTCGCCTCCGGACGCTACCTTGACCATCGGCCGCGGCGCCTCACCGGGGTTGGTCGAGATCCAGAACTCGCCGACGTCGATGCCGTCCACGGCGGCGGTCACGCGCACGCCGTCGACGTCGAGGTCGCCCTCCTCCGCGGTGCGCAGCGCCTGCCGCAGCGCGAACGACACCTTGGGCATCCCGAGCGACGCGAGCACGCGAGTGACCTCGCGCGCGAAGCGCTTCGCTGCCTCGCCGCGTCGGCCCGACAGCTCACGCGCCGCTGTCAGGTAGGCGGCGGCGAGCGCCCGCTCCTCGAGCTCGAGGCGAGCGATCTCGTTCTCGGCCCTCTCGAGCTGAGCGCGCTCGCCGAGCAGCCGCTGGCGGTGCTCGACCGCCGCGGCGAGCGAGCCGCCGTACTTGTGTGCCAGCCGCTCGAGCAGCGCGAGCCGGCTCTCCACCGCTTCGAGGCGCGGCGGATCGACGCGCACCCGATCCGCCAGACGCTGCAGCTCGCGCTCCGCCTCCTCCGCCAGCACCTGCGCCTGATCGAGACCGTCGACGAGCTCCCGCACCGGCAGATCGAGCGTCTGCAGCTCACGCACCGAGCGTGCCGCGCGGGCGAGCGACACGGCGCCGCCATCGCCGCCGAGGACGCCGCGTGCCGTCGCGAGCAGCTCGCCGATCCGTTCGGAGTGGCGCAGCAGCGCACGCTCCTCGCGCAGTTGCTCGTCCTCGCCGACCTCCGGTCGCACCGAGTCGATCTCCCTGACCTGGTACTCGATGACGTCGAGGCGGTCACGCCGCGCCGCCAGCGCTCGCCGCTGCTCGGTCAGCGCCTGGCGCACCGCGGCCCAGCGCGCATACGCCTCCCCGACGCCCTGGCGGACGCCGAGCAGGCTGCCCGCCGCGTCGATCAGCACGATGTGGGTCTCAGGGTCGGCGAGGCCGCGCTGCTCATGCTGGCCGTGTACCGCCAGCAGGTGCGGCGCCAGCCGCTGCAGAGCGCCGACAGTGACTGCCACGTCGTTGACCCAGGCACGCGACCGTCCCTGGCTGCTCACCTCGCGGCGCAGCACCAGCTCGTCGGCGAAGGCGATGCCCAGCTCGTCGAGCAGGGCGCGTGCCACCGGCGCCGACGGCTCGTCGAAGCGGCCCTCCACCTGCAGCTTCTCGCGGCCGCCGCGCACCTGCTCGGCGTCGGCGCGCTCGCCGGCGAGGAGCTGCAGCGACTGAACGAGCAGCGACTTGCCCGCACCGGTCTCGCCGGTGAGCACGGTGAAGCCGTCGTCGAGCCCGATGTGCAGGGCGTCGATGATCCCGAGGTCGCGGACGTCCAACTCCCGCAGCATGCTCCGAGAATGCTATCAGAAGCAGAGAAGCAGTCACCCTGCCCTGGCGCCTGAGCGCAACGCGGCGCTCTCCAAGCCACTCCGCACCGCTCCCTGAGCGGTGCGCGTGTGCCACCTCTGACGTTTTGGTCCCGTTGCGAACCGCAGGCGCCGTGCCGCGTGACGCCGGAGCGGAATCGCAGAGCCTGCCGCTTTCAAGACGTCTGAGGTGGCAATGACAACCTCCAGAGTCCGCAGCCCCTCCAAGCCACTCCGCTACTCGTCGAGCTCTCCCGCCACCGCGAGCGCCAGGTGCGCGGGGTCGATGTGCCGGCGCAGGGCGTCGCGCACGGCCGCCGTCGGCGTGGCCAGCACGGCCTCCGGAAGGCGATCGATCTCGGCCGGCGGTAGATCGTGCCGCGCCAGCCGCGACAGCTCGCGGGCGATCCCGGCCGGGGTGGCGAGACCCACCCGGTACGAGCCGGCCATCGCGGCGCGCTCGTCGGCGAGCTCCGCCTCGTCGGGGCCGTCGGCGAGCAACCGTGCGATCTCGTCGCGCACCGATGCGACCGCCTGGTCGAGGTTGGCGGGCGCCACCGAGAACGTGACCGCCCACGGGCCGTCGACCAGCGAGGCGCCGAAGAAGCGCGAGATCACGCCGTAGGTCAGGCCCTCGCGGTCGCGCAGACGCCGGCCCAACCGCGACGACAGCGTCGAGTGGCCGAGTACAGAGTTACCCAGCACCGCGGCGAGGAAGTCGTCGTCACGCCGGCGCAGGCCGCCCGGGTGACCGAGCAAGACGTCCAGGTTCGGCTTGTCCGGCATCGTTTCGCGGCACTCCCCGGCCGGGCCGTCGACCGGGTGCAGGCGCACCACCGCCGGCGGCGCCACGACGCCGCCGCCCCAACCGGCGAGCAGCTCGCGGAGCCGGTCGCGGACTCGGCGCGCGTCGAAATCGCCGACCAGCGCCAACACCAGCGAGGCCGGCCCGTAGAGGTCGCGGTGCACCTCGGCGAGCTGCTCGCCGGCGAGCGCCTCGAGCGCCTGCTTGCGCTCCTCGAACTGGCGCCGGTAGTACGGGTGGCCCGGCGGGTAGACCAGGCGGGCGAACCCCTCGAAGGCGCGCAGGAAGGTGTCCTCTTGCGCCTGCGCCAGCTCGCCGAGCCGCAGCACGCGGACCTTCTCCAGCTCCTCCGCGGGGAACGTCGGTCGCCGCATCATCTCGACGAACAGGTCGAGCATCAGATCGGTGTGGCGCGACAGGCAACGCCCCGAGCAGAAGACCTCGAGGGGGTTGAAGCTTTCGCCGGAGACGTCGAGGTCGATGCCGCGGTCCTCGAGCGTCCGCGCCAGCGCCATGCGGTCGAAGCGAGCGGTGCCGCGTTCGAGCATCTCGGGAAGCACCGAGGCGGCGGTCCACGCGCCCTCCGCCACCATCGCGTGGCCGGCCAGCAGCGAGCCGTGCAGGTGGACCGTCGGGTTGTGGTGGCGGGGCACCAGGAAGGCGCGGGCGCCGCCGGGGAGCGACAGCTCCTCGACCTGCGGGGCGATCTCCGGCCGGAGGTGGCACGGTTCGGCGCGCAGCGAAGTCGCCGCGACGGCGCCGGCGGCACTGCCGTTACGGCCGTTGGCGCGCGGCACGAAATAGCCGACCGAGACTGCATCGTCGACGAAGTACGTCTGCGCGACGCGCTGGACGTCGTCGAGCGACACCGCGCGGGTGCGGTCGAGGTAGTCGAGGTAGAAGCGCCAGTCCGCCGCCGACACCGCCTCGGTGATCGCCGCCGCCACCTGCCCGGGCGAGTCGCGGTGGTACGCCGTTTGCGCCTCGACCTGCACACGTGCCCGCTCGAGCTCCTCGCCGGTGAAACCGTCACGCGCCACGCCGGCGAGCTCCTCGCGGATCAGCTCCTCGACCTCGCCATGGGTCGTGTCCTGGTTGAGCACCGCGAAAACCTGGAACAGCCCGGGGTCGCGGAGCTGCCAGTCGATCGACTGCACGTTGAGGCAGCGGCCGGTCTCGACGAGCTTCTGGTGCAGCCGCGACGTCACGCCGCCGGCGAGGCCGTCGGCGAGCACCGCGAGGGCGTGGGTGTCGGGATGCGCCGCCGCCGGCGTCCGCCACGAGGTCACGACCCAGCCGACCTCGGCCGCTCGGCGAACGACGAAGCGGCGCTCGCCCTCCTGCGCCGGCTCCCGGGTGAGCACCGCCGGCATTGCCCCCGGCGACGGCGGCAGCTCGCCGTAGTGGCGTGCCACCAGGTCGAGCGCCTCGCCACGCTCGAACGCACCGACGAGCACCAGCGTGGCGTTGTTCGGCTGGTAGAAGGTGTCGTAGAAGTGGCGCAGCCGGTCGATCGAGGCGTTCTCGATGTCGTCGCGCCAGCCGATCGTCGGGTGGTGGTACGGGTGCTCGTTGAACGCCATGGCAAACGACTGCTTGAGGAGCACGTCGAACGGGTCGTTCTCGCCGCGCTCGAACTCGTTGCGGACGACCGTCATCTCGGAGGCGAGGTCCTCGCCGCGCAGCAGCGCGTGGCGCATCCGGTCCGCCTCGAGCTCGAGCGCCAGCCCGAGGTGCTCGACGGGGAGTGTCTCGTAGTAGTTGGTGCGGTCGAACCAGGTGGTGGCGTTGAAGTTGGCGCCGACGCGCTCGAGCGTGCGGGCGATCGGCCGCCCGTTCGCCGGGTTGAACTTCCGCGAGCCCTTGAACAGCAGGTGCTCCAGCAGGTGGGTGGCGCCGGTGTGGCCGACGGCCTCGTTGCGCGAGCCGACGTGGTAGACGACGCACGCCGCCACGACAGGGACCCCCGGGTCGGGCAGCAGCAGCACGCGCAGGCCGTTCCCGGCCAGGCGCAGCTCCTCGAGCCCGTTGCCCTCGGCGACCCTCGCGAAGACCTCACTCATCACTGCTCCTTCGTCGCACAGGCCCGGCGCGGCGCCGGGTCGATCGAAGTCGTTATGATACGCGCCATGATCGATCTCCGCTCCGACACGGTCACCAAGCCGACCCCTGCCATGCGCAAGGCCATGGCCGAGGCCGAGGTCGGCGACGACGTCTACGGCGAGGACCCCACCGTTCGCAGGCTCGAGGAGCTGGCGGCCGCCAAGCTCGAGCGCCAGGCCGCGGTCTTCGTCCCCACCGGAACCATGGGCAACCAGATCGCGGTCCATCTCCACACCCACCCGGCCAGCGAGGTCGTGATCGAGGCGCGCGGCCACATCTACAACTTCGAGATGGGGGCGATGGCGGCGCTCTCCGGCGCCCTGCCGCGCCCGATCGTCACCACGGGTGGCCTGCTCGAGCCCGACCAGGTGGCAGCGGTGATCAGCCCGAAGGTCGCGTATCGCACACCGACGCGGCTGCTGTGCCTGGAGAACACCCACAACCTGTGGTCTGGCCTGCCGATGGATGCCGTGCGCACCCGCGCCCTGGCGTCGCTCGCCCACCACCACGGGCTGCGCGTGCACCTCGACGGCGCTCGCATCTTCAACGCCGCCGCCGCCCTCGCCACCAGCGCCGCCGAGCTCGCCCGCGAGTGCGACTCGGTGATGTTCTGCCTCTCCAAGGGGCTGGCGGCGCCGGTCGGATCGCTGTTGATCGGCGACAGCGACTTCATTCAAGAGGCGCGGCGCGTCCGCAAGGTGTTCGGCGGCGGCATGCGCCAGGTCGGCGTGCTGGCCGCGGCGGGCCTCGTTGCGCTCACCCAGATGGTCGACCGCCTCGCCGAGGATCACGCACGCGCCCGGCGGCTCGCCGAAGGGCTCGCCGCACTCCCGGGCGCCGAGCTCGACCCGCAGCGCGTGCAGACCAACATCATAGTGATACGCCTGCGCGACGACCGGGTCCCGGGCCCGAAGTCGCTGCCGCCTTCGCAGCGCTTCGTCGGCGCGCTGCGCGAGCGCGGGGTGCTGTGCGGCGCCTTCGGCGTCGACGAGCTGCGGATGGTTACCCACTACGAGATCTCCGACGCCGACGTTGAAACCGCGCTGCTCGCCGCCCGCGAGGTGCTCGCGTTCTAGACACGGAAGCAGCGCTCCGGAAGAGCTCGTGCGATTCGTGATCGGAGGGTAGCGACCGCATGGACGCGCACCACCACAAACCAGCGGGCGGCGATGCTGCAGCCGGCGCGGATGCAGTCCGCGATCCGGTCTGCGGCATGCTGGTCGACCCGGCCGGGGCGGCCGCCAGCCTCGAGCACGCGGGCACGACCTACTACTTCTGCCACCCGGGGTGCAGGGACAAGTTCAAGGCCGATCCCGAGCGCTACCTCGCGGCGCCGCCGCCCGCGCCGCAGCCGATGGGGTTCATGCCCCGTGCAAAGATGACGCTGCCGACCATGCCGGCGGCATCGCGCATCCCGATCGCGGGGGAGGACGAGTGGGGCCGGCGCTCCGCGCCGGCAGCGCGCGCGGAGCGCGCGCCCCACACCGACCCTCCAGAGGGCGCCGCCGTCTACGTCTGCCCCATGGACCCGGAGGTCCGTGAAGGCGCGCCGGGCGCCTGCCCGATCTGCGGCATGGCGCTCGAACCTCTCGTCGCGGCGGCGGCGTCGCGGCGCCGCGAGTGGACCTGCCCGATGCACCCGGAGATCGTGCGCGGCGAGCCGGGCGACTGCCCGATCTGCGGGATGGCGCTCGAACCGCGCGCGGTCGCGGCCTCGGAGGAGGCCAACCCCGAGCTGATCGACATGACCCGGCGCTTCCGGGTCGGCCTGGCGCTCACCGTGCCGGTGTTCGTTCTGGCCATGGCGGAGCATCTCCCCGGGCAGCCACTTCGCGGCCTGCTGTCCATGCAGGCCTCCGGCTGGATTCAGTTGCTGCTGTCGAGCCCGGTTGTGCTGTGGTGCGGCTGGCCGTTCTTCGCGCGTGCGTGGCGGTCGATCGTGACACGCCATCTCAATATGTTCACCCTGATCGGCCTCGGCACCGGCGCCGCGTTCACCTACAGCCTCGCCGCCACCCTGTTCCCCGACGCAATCCCGCCGTCGTTCCGCGGGCACCACGGCGCGGTACCGGTCTACTTCGAGGCGGCAGCGGTGATCACCGTACTGGTACTGCTCGGCCAGGTGCTCGAGCTGCGCGCGCGCGAGCGCACTGGCGGCGCGATTCGCGCGCTGCTCGCACTGGCGCCGACCACCGCGCGCCTGGTTGGCGACGACGGCAGCGAGGCCGACGTGCCGCTCGACGACGTGCGGCCCGGCGCCCGTCTGCGCGTCCGCCCCGGCGAGAAGGTGCCGGTCGACGGCGTCGTGCTCGCCGGCAGCAGCTCGGTCGACGAGTCGATGATCACCGGCGAGCCGATCCCCGTCGAGAAAGTCGCCGGCGCCCGGGTCACCGGCGGCACCGTCAACGGCGCCGGGTCATTCGAGATGCGCGCCGAGCGCGTCGGCGCCGAAACGCTGTTGGCGCGCATCGTCCAGGCGGTGAGCGAAGCGCAACGCAGCCGCGCTCCCATCCAGCGGGTCGCCGACACGGTCGCAGGCTATTTTGTCCCCGCGGTGATCGCGGTCGCGGTCGTGACCTTTGCCTTCTGGGCGACGCTCGGCCCCGAGCCGCGACTCGCCAACGCGCTCGTCAACGCGGTGGCGGTGCTGATCATCGCCTGCCCGTGCGCGCTCGGCCTGGCGACGCCGATGTCGGTGATGGTCGGCCTCGGCCGCGGCGCCCGAGCCGGCGTGCTGGTCCGCGACGCCGAGGCGCTCGAACGCCTCGAGAAGGTCGACACCGTCGTCGTCGACAAGACCGGCACGCTCACCGAGGGCCGGCCGCGTGTCTCCGCGGTCGTGGCTGCGGCGGGCTTTGCCGGTGACGACGTGCTGCGGCTCGCCGCCGCCCTCGAGCGCGCCAGCGAGCACCCGCTCGCCGCCGCCGTCAGCGCAGCCGCCGCCGAGCGCGGCATCTCGGTACCGCCGTGCGAAGGTTTCCGGGCGCACCCGGGGCGCGGGCTGACCGGCACCGTGGATGGCCGCCGCGTCGTCCTCGGGACGCCGTCGTTCCTCGCCGAGGAAGGCGTCGCCGGCGCAGAGCCGACCGGCGAGCTCGGCCGTGAAGGATCGTCGCTCGTCGCTCTCGCCGCCGACGGGCACGCCGCGGGGTGGATCACCGTCGCCGACGCCATCAAGGCGTCGACTCCCGCGGCGATCGCCGCCCTGCATCGGGCCGGTGTTCGCGTGGTCATGGCCACCGGCGACCGCCGCGCGGCGGCCGCGGCGGTTGCCCGCGAGCTCGGCATCGACGCCGTCGAGGCCGAGGTCCTGCCCGAGGCGAAGGGCGAGGTGGTCAAGCGGCTCCAGGCGGCCGGGCGCGTCGTCGCGATGGCCGGCGACGGCATCAACGATGCGCCGGCGCTGGCCCAGGCGGACGTCGGCATCGCCATGGGCACCGGCAGCGACGTCGCGATCGAAAGCGCCGGCGTCACCCTGGTCAAGGGTGACCTTGCCGGCATTGCGCGCGCGCGCGCCCTGTCGCACGCGACAATGCGCAACATCCGCCAGAACCTCGTCTGGGCATTCGTCTACAACCTCATCGGCGTGCCGATCGCCGCCGGTGCCCTCTACCCCTTCTTCGGGGTGCTGCTGTCGCCGATGATCGCCAGCGCTGCGATGAGCTTCTCGTCGGTCTCGGTGATCACCAACGCGCTCCGCCTGCAGCGGCTGCGGCTGTGACCAAGGAGAGACGGGGCGCGGGCGCCCTCGCCCGCGCGGCTACCGCCTGCACCGGCGGGGGCGCCGGCGCTCCCGCTCGGGCGGTGATCGGGCTCGATTCCTCGCACCTCGCAGGTGCGCCGGCTCTGTTAGCATCGGCGCGGGCCTGCCGTTTCAGCCCCCAGAGGAGCCCGCCATGAAGACCCGCGTCACCGAGCTGCTCGGCATCCGCTACCCGATCCTGCTGTCCGGCATGAGCTGGGTGAGCGTGCCTTCGCTCGTGGCTGCGGTCTCGGAAGCCGGCGGTCTCGGCATCCTCGCCACCGGCGTCTTCAACGCGGCGCAGACGCGCGAGGCGATCCGCGCCGTGCGCGCGCGCACCGACAAACCGTTCGGCGCCAACGTCACCCTCTATTTCCCGGGCGCGCGCGAGAACGCCCAGGTGCTGCTCGAGGAGCGCGTGCCGGTGATCAACTTCTCGATGGGCAAGGGCGACTGGCTGGTCAAGGCCGCGCACGAGTACGGCGGCAAGGTCGTCGCCACCGTCACCACCGTCAAGCATGCGCAGGCGGTGGCGGCGTACGGCGCCGACGCGGTGATCGTCACCGGCCACGAGGCGGCGGCGCACGGCGGCGACGTCACCTCGCTGGTGCTGGTGCCGCGCGTCGCCGACGCGGTCGCGCTGCCGATCGTCGCCGCCGGCGGATTTGCCGACGGCCGCGGTCTCGCCGCCGCGCTCACCCTCGGCGCCGACGGGATCGCGATGGGCACCCGCTTCATGAGCACCGCCGAGAGCCCCGTCCACGAGCGGGCGAAGCGCTTCGCCGTCGAGACCGACAGCGACGGTACCGTCTACTCCGACCGCTTCGACGGCCAGCCGTGCCGGGTCATGCGCTCGGCTGCCGCCGTCCGGGCGATCCGCCGCGGGCTCGACCTCAAACGCGCGTTCCTGGCCTCGCGCGAGATCGCCGCGACGATGCAAGTACCGCATCTCAAGCTGGCGCTCGGCGTGCTCGCCTCGGGGTGGAAGAACACGAAGCAGCTCGCCCACCTCGCGACCGCGTTCCGCGCGTTCCGCCTCGCCACCGAGGAAGGCGACGAGCAGCGCGGCGTGCTGCCGCTCGGCCAGGTCACCGGACTGGTCCACGACCTGCCGACCGTCGCCGAGGCGATCGAGCGCATCGTCGCCGAGGCCGCCGTTGTTGGGACCACACTCGCCACCAAGGTCGCTTGACCAAGGAGCCGGGCACGCTGCCCCCTACATCGGCTCGGAGCGGGGGGCGTCGTCGAGCAGACGAACGGCACGCGGCGCCACGCCGGCAAGGCGCAGCACCAGGGAGCTGCGCACGACGCGCGGCAGCACGAAGACGGCGGCCCAGGCGAGCCCGAGCAGCATCAGCGCGACGCCGATGCCGTGGGTCGTCGCGGCAATTGACGCCACCGGCTCCTCGCCGAGGAGGTTGAAGCGGAAGAACAGCTCGTTCCAGTCGTGCTCGCCGCCGCCGACCAGGTCGAGCTGGAGGTCGCGAGCGTCCGCCATGTAGACGGCGACGTTGATCAACGACTCCCCGAGCCACCATACGCACACCGCCGCGGCGAACGCCTCACGGCGGCGCACCAGGAAGTACCACACCAGCAGGCCGGGGACGAGCAACTGGAACAGCGTGCCGCCGAGGACATGCAGGATGTGCCCGAACGGGCGGAGGAACACGTGCCCCGCCTCGTGGAATGCGAGGTTGACGAGATCGAGAAAGCACCCGGTCCACGCCCGAGTCGCCAGCCGCTGCGTCACCCACAGCAGGAGCACGAGGAGCGCCATCCGGAACACCCGCTGCGGTGTCCATACTGGCGCGGTGGCGCCTGGCGGGCTCATGTGCACATTGCACCACGCGGCGGCGGGCCGGGCAACCCGTGTGGCGGCGGCCCCTCTTCCGCGCCGTCGCTCTGCAGGAAGAGCGTAGCGCCGGCGCTGCGCGCCCCACAGAAACTCAACTCGACCGGGAGGTTTCGAGCCCGGACGGTGAGTACTGTTGTCTGAAGGCGCTTCAGGCCTCTCTGTGATGTCGCGCCATGCCGTTGCGGAGGATGTCGGCGATCTCGCGGATCACCGCATCGGTGTTCTTGCCGAAGTGATCCGGTACACCGAAGAGCAGCTCGACGGCAAAGAAATTGAGGTAGAAGCGACTGGCGAGCATCACCGCCGACAGCGGCGAGATCCCCGGGCGCAAACGTGCGCTGATCTCGGCCGGGCGGCCGTAGACCTGCATGTAGTCCGCGAAGCGCCGCGCCATGTCCGAGTAGAACTTGCGGATGTGGCTGCCCTCGAACTCGACGACGTCGACGTAGATCAGCGCCACGTGACGGCGGAACCTGCGGACCAGCTCGCGCGAGGCGTGGCCGAGCTCCTCGAGGTTGTCGGGGAACGTGCCGGTGACCAGCGCACGGTTGAACGGCAGGTCGGGATCGTCGATCGCCTTCCAGTACTGGTCGAGGAGCGTGCGGAAGAGCGCGTCCTTGTCGGGGAAGTGGTGGTAGACGTTACCGGTCGACACTCCCGCCTTGGAGGCGATGTCACGCACGCTGGTGGCGCCGAAACCGCGGTGCGAGAACAGCTCGAGGGCGGCTTCGAGGATCTGGTCGCGGCTGCGCTGGGATTTCTCGGCCTGGTTCATTCACGTACCAACCGTTCGGTTTTGAATCTAGTCGGATCGATGCGGCGAGTCAAGCGGCGTGCTTCTCCCGTGGGCATCAGGGCGTGGCGACTGACGGTGCCAGGCATCGCATTTCGCGCCAACTCGCCGTAGACGTGGGTCTGCCTTGGCTCCCCGGGAGCAACGCTCGCCGTGGCGCCGGGCGAAAAGCGATGGCTGGCACGCGCGCGCCGCTCGGGGAGCGGCGCGGAGTGGCTTGGTGGACGTGCAGCGCGCTCAGGCGCACCGGCATCTGATCTGCTCTTGGTATCGCCTTCGCCTTTCACCTGCCGCCTGCTCTCACCGGGCAAACTCGACGGCGCGCGTCTCGCGGATCACCGTCACCTTGATCTGGCCCGGGTAGGTCAGCTCGGCCTCGATCCGCTTGGCGATGTCGCGCGACAACCAGATCGCCTCCTCGTCGGAGATCCGCTCGGACTCGACGATGATGCGCAGCTCGCGGCCGGCCTGGATGGCGAACGCCTTCTGGACGCCCTTGAAGTCGTTGGCGATCCCCTCGAGCTTCTCGAGGCGCTTGAGGTAGCTCTCGAGGATCTCGCGGCGGGCGCCGGGGCGCGCGGCGGAGAGTGCGTCCGCCGCGGTGACGAGGACCGCCTCGACGGTGCGCGGGTCGACGTCGCCGTGGTGGCACTCCATCGCGTGGATGACGTCCTCCGGCTCGCCGTACTTGCGCAGCAGGTCGCGGCCGAGCGTCAGGTGGGTGCCCTCCATCTCCCGGTCGACGGCCTTGCCGATGTCGTGCAGCAGGGCGGCGCGCCGCGCCACGCGGTCGTTGGCGCCGAGTTCGCGGGCCATGTGCGAGGCCAGCCAGGCGACCTCTTTCGAGTGCGCGAGGACGTTCTGGCCGTACGAGGAACGGAACTGCAGCCGTCCGATCAGCCTGAGCAGATCCGGGTGGATGTCGGGGAACCCGAGCTCGAGCGCCGCCGCCTCGCCGTCGCGGAAGATCTTCTCGTCCAGCTCCACCTGCACCTTGCCGACCACTTCTTCGATGCGTCCAGGGTGGATGCGCCCGTCAAGCATCAGCCGCTCGAGAGCCAGGCGCGCGACCTCCCGGCGGACCGGGTCGAAGCACGAGAGCAGCACCGCGCCAGGCGTGTCGTCGACGATCAGGTCGACACCGGTGGCAGTCTCGAGCGCGCGGATGTTGCGGCCTTCGCGGCCGATGATGCGGCCCTTCATGTCGTCGTTGGGCAGGTCGACCACCGACACCGTGCTCTCCGCCACCACCTCCGGGGCCATGCGCTGAATGGCCAGCGAGATGATGCGGCGCGCGCGGTTCGCGGCCTCCTGGTTGGCCTCCTCCTCGATGCGGCGGACGATTTTCGCCGCGTCCATGCGCGCCTGGTTCTCCATCCCGCGGATCAGCTCGGCCTTGGCCTCGTCGACCGTCAGCCCGGCGATGCGCTGGAGGAGAGCCCGCTGCTCGGCGATCGTGGCGGTGATGGCGTCCTCTTGGAGCGAGAGCGCCGCATCGCGGTCGGCGAGCTGCTGCAGCCGCTTCTCGAGGTCCTTCTCCTGGCCCT
Source organism: uncultured Acidobacteriota bacterium (assembly GCA_963725705.1). Classification (GTDB taxonomy): domain Bacteria; phylum Acidobacteriota; class Thermoanaerobaculia; order Thermoanaerobaculales; family Thermoanaerobaculaceae; genus CAVRZJ01. Next base: position 50,808 of record CAVRZJ010000017.1, read on the forward strand.
GCAGCCGACTCTCGCGTTCGACCAGGGCGGCCTCACGCTGATCGAGCCGGCGCTCGCTGCCGATCAGCTCCTCCCGGCACTCGGCGGTGTCCCTCTCGAACTCGCTGCGCGCGTTCAGCAGTTTCTCGCGGGCCTCGATTCCGGCATCCCTGACCCGGTGCTCAGCCTCCTGCTCGGCAACCGCCAGCAGATGGCGAGCGTTTTTCTCGGCCTCGACGCTGAGGTGTGCGACGGCCGCTCGGGCGCGCCGCGTCTGGACGAACACCACTATCGCGGCGACGATGACCGCCACCGCGCCGGCAATCACAATGGTGATGCCAACCATACTGTCCCCCGTTCACGGAACGCGGTTCACGCTCCCGTTAGGGGGTGGAGGGAAAGGTGGGGGAGAAGAAAGGCCCCCGCAGTCGGCCGTGTGAGCAATTCTATTTGAACCTGCTAGGCACAGGCAGGGAGCCTGCCTGCCGCCCGTCGCTCGCCGCATGGCTCGCTCGGAGTGGCAAGACCCGGCACCCCTCAAATAGGTGTTGGTTCAAGGGTAGTTTTGCTCATCACCAACCGCGCAGGGGCCCCCCTTTCAACCTTTCGCAGCCCTCTCTACGAGGGCTTGAGCACCTCATCCAACCGTGCAATCAGTCCTTCCACCCTCTGTCTCAACCGCTCGGTCTGCGTTCCCGGTTCCGACGTCTGCTCTCGAAAGAGCTCGTCAGTGATGTTGAGGGCCGTGAGCACCGCCAGCTTCGCAGTGTCCACGTGAGGCGAGACCTCGGCCAGTTCGCGCATACGCCTGTCCACGTACCGCGCGAGCTCCTCCAGATGATCGCTCGGCTCGGTGGCGCGCAGCTCGAATCTGCGTCCGAAAATCTCTACCGTCGTGCGGTTAGTGGCCGTCATCCGCACCTCTCGACAGGCAGTATACACTGCCCGTCAACGCGGGCAAAGCACCGGATTCGTAAGGTTTTAGCGGGTCTTCTCGGGTTCGCCCGCCGGCTTTGGCGCGGCGCCGGCGGCGCGGTCGGTCTGCATGTGGACGCGGCCCTCCAGCCGGGCGCCCTCGACCACGTGCAGCGCCGGAGCGGTGATATCGCCCTTGACCACCGAGCCGGCGAGCAGCTCGGCGAGCTCGGTCACGGTGATGTTGCCGATCACGGTCCCGGCGACGCGAATGGCGGTCGCCTGCACCTCGGCCTCGACCGTGGCGCCCGACGCGACCTCGAGCGGCGCCTTGAGCGACACCGCGCCCTTGACCAACCCCTCGACCCGCACCCCGTGCGTACCAGAGAGCTCGCCGTTGAGCCGGGTCTCCTTGGCGATCACCGTCGGCGTCACGGCGTTGCGGCCGTCCTGAAAGTGGGTGGCGTCCTTGGTGAAGGGACTCATCGGGGCTCCAGGGGATGGAGCGGGCAACGGGATTTGAACCCGCGACTTTCAGCTTGGGAAGCTGACACTCTACCAGCTGAGTTATGCCCGCTCATCACCGCATCGGACCGCGTGAAGGTATCGCGCGGCGCGCCGGGGTGTCAAGGACGAGCCCCCGGCCCCCCATCCAGGGGCGGCGGCGTCGGCGGACGGGAAGGCCGCGCCCCTCGCGACAGATGGCGCGGCGCCGGCCTCCGTCCCATCGGTCAGGCCGGGGGCTTGAAGCTGGCAGCCGGTCAGGCGTAGAGTCCGTCCATCGCGTCGCGAGACGCGGCGGAGGCAACGATGCGAATTCTCGTGAGCTTCATCGTCGCAACGGTCGCCGCCGAGCGCTGATCGGCTTTCCGCCCCATCGCGCCCGGCGAGCGGTGAGTCGCACCCCTGATCGGGGCTGCTGACCGACCTGCGACCCGAGCGACCCCAAGACCATCACACACCGTAGCCGCGGCAGGCAGGCAGCCGCGCGAGCGCGGGCGCCTGCGCCCGAGGTCCGGTACGACGCCGAGGCCTCAGTTTCGAGGAGAAGCCATGAGAGAGAAGGCGACGTTTCCCGACACCCGCACCAGCCCACCGATCACTGTTCCCCAGGCTCTGCCAGATCACGGGAGACGACCATGTCGCACCAGTTGCCCGCCCTCGAGAAACAGACGCACGAAGCCCCGATAGCTCCGGACCGCGTCGCGGCCGCGCGCGGACCTCGCGCTCTGCTCGCCCTGCTCCACGACGCGCTCTCGGGCGCCGAGCGTGACTACACCAGCGGCCCGATCGGCCGCGCCGTCATCCTCCTCGCCATCCCCATGGTCATGGAGATGATGATGGAGTCCACGTTCGCCATCTGTGACGTGTTCTTCGTCTCGCGCCTCGGCGTCGAGGCGGTCGCCGCGATCGGCCTGACCGAGGCTATCCTGACCATCCTCTACTCGCTCGCCAGCGGCATCGGCATGGCGACGACGGCCATGGTCGCGCGCCGCATCGGTGAGCGCCGCCCCGGTGCGGCGGTCTCGGTCACCGTCCAGGCGATGGTCGTGGGCGTGGCGCTCTCGGTCGCGATCAGCATTCCGGGTGCTCTGCTCGCGCCCCGCCTGCTGCAGACGATGGGCGCCTCCGACGCCGTCGTCGCCAGTGGCGGCACCTTCGCCCGCGTCGTGCTCGGATCCGCCGGCACCATCGTCATGCTGTTCGTCATCAACGCGGCGTTCCGCGGCGCCGGCGACGCGACGCTGGCGATGCGGACGCTGTGGCTGGCGAACGGCGTCAACCTCGTCCTCGACCCCTGCCTGATCTTCGGCCTCGGCCCGTTCCCGGCGCTCGGAGTGACCGGTGCCGCGGTCGCGACCTCGATCGGGCGCGGGGTCGGCGTCGCCTACCAGCTCTCCGTCCTGTGGCGCGGCCGCGGGCGCATCCGCCTCGCCCCTGGGTGCCTACGCCTCCGGCCCCGCCTGATCGTACGGTTGCTGCGCGTTTCCGTCGGCGGGGCGATGCAGTTCCTCGTCGCCACCGCGAGCTGGGTCGCCCTCGTCCGCATCGTCGGCGGCTTCGGCAGCGCCGCCGTCGCCGGTTACACGATCGCCATCCGCATCATCGTCTTCGCGCTGCTGCCCTCGTGGGGACTGGCAGGAGCGGCGGCGACGCTGATGGGCCAGAACCTCGGCGCCGGCCGGCCGGAGCGCGCCGAGCGTTCGGTGTGGCTCGCCGGGACATACAACGTCGCCTTTCTGCTGGTCGTCGGCGCGCTGTTCATTGCCGGCGCCCGGCCGTTGCTCGGCGTGTTCACCGCCGACGCCGCCGTGCTCGCAGCCGGCATCGACTGTCTGCGCTGGGTCGCGTACGGGTACGCCTTCTACGGGCTCGGCATGGTGGTCGTGCAGGGGTTCAACGGCGCCGGCGACACCACGACACCGACGGTGATCAACGTCGGCTGCTACTGGGCGTTCCAGATCCCGCTGGCGTACCTGCTGGCTCACCGGACCGCGCTCGGCGCGACCGGCGTGTTCATCGCCATCCCGGTCGCCGAGTCGGTGCTCACCGTGATTGCCGTCGTGGTGTTCCGGCACGGGAGGTGGAAGAGCTGCAAGGTGTGACGCGTCAAGGCCGGCGGGGGGACGGCGCCGCCACCGGCCCAGCGGAGCTGTCTCCCCGCTCACCGTGGGCCGCCCGACGGCCGCACTTGCCGATCCCGGTCGAAACCCCGTACGATCGCGCTGCGTAGCGTGATCCGTAGCGCTAGGGAGGGACCATGAAGCGCAACGCTCTTCCGCTGGCAGTGCTCCTTCTCGCGGGCAGCGCGCTGGCTGCCGACAAAAGCGAGGTGATGACCCAGGCGTACCCGGCGACCCCCGGCAAGGTGGTGCTGGTCGACGCCGGCGCGCTCGACCTCTTCGTGCGCTCCTCCGACATCCCCGACATCCGCGTCCGCGTCGAGCTCGCCGCCGGCGCCTTCAAGGAGACCCAGGCCAAGGCGTGGATCGACTCCCACCGCCCCACCCTCGAGGACAGCGACCAGCAGCTCAAGATCGTCGCACCGGACCCGGGCGGCGTGAAGCTGTTCAAGGGCGTGGTGATCAGCAAGGCGCGCATGGAGCTGGTGCTGCCGCTGACCGTGCGCCCCGACCTGTCGACCACCTCGTCGACGATGAAGGTCGACGGCGAGTTCCTCTCCGGCAACCCGCTGCGGCTGCGCTCCGCCTCCGGCGACATCGAGCTCAGCGGGTGGGCGCCCGAGGTCGAGGTGCGCACCACCTCCGGGAACATCACCGTCAAGGCGTCGCGGGCGTTCGAGCGGCTGCTCGCCCGCACCGCCAGCGGCACCATCACGCTCACCGGCGGCGCCCGCGCCGTGCGCTGCGACTCGTCGTCCGGACCGGTCACCCTCGGCGGCCTGCTCGGCCCCACCGCGGTCGTCACCACCTCCGGCGCCATCACGCTGTCGTTCGACGCGCTCTCGCACGATGCCGAGGTGAGGGTCGGGTCCGCCTCCGGCCGCGTTCGCCTGACGCTGCCGCCGGGCACCGAGCCGGGCGGCGAGGTCACCTCGGTGCGCGGCGAGATCCGCTCCGTCTACCCGGGGGTCGCGCCGTCCAACGAGCCGCGCCTCAAGCTTTCCGGCACCGCCCCCAAGATCACGGTCACCACCACCTCGGGCAAGATCGAGCTGCTGTAGAACGCGGGAGGCCGGAAGCCGGGGACCGGGGAATGCGAGCGAACCCTGAACCCTAGCGAATCCCCGCGCCCACGATGGCTTTGCCCCCGGGCCGGCCACGTGCTAGGATTCGCCCCCTGACGGGTGGGGCCGTAGCTCAACTGGGAGAGCGCCAGAATCGCACTCTGGAGGTCGCGCGTTCGATCCGCGTCGGCTCCACCAAATCAAATCAATAACTTAGGCCGCCGGCACGGCGGCCATTCTCGTCCTCGTGGAGAGATGACGCGACGCCTCGCGCCGCTACCGCCGCGACCCGAGCGGCGTCGGATCCGATCCTCGGCCGCAGGAGACCGGCTCGAGGCGACCCGGAGGTCGGCGGGATGGCGGTCCGCTCAGTCCCCGCAGCCCGGTCCGGCGGCGGCGTCCCGCGTTGGGAGTGCCAGGTCGAAGTCGGCTTCCCAGGAGTACTTCAGGAGGTCGCTGATCTTCCCGCCGGTGATGCGCCCGGCGATCCGTCCGCCGGCCGCGAGCGTGCCGCTGAGCTTCTCGATCTTCAGCTCCTTGTCCTTCGGCAGCTCGAACACCCACTGCCGCTGGAGCATCGCCGATCCGGCGTGACTCATCGATATCTCGACGGACCTCACCGCGGCAGCGTTCGCCTCCGACTTCCCGCCCCCGGGGCAAAAGGCGAGGTGCATCATCGACCGCGGCTGGCCGCCGGGGTCGGTGTCCTTGGGGTAGGAGTTCAGCTCGAACATCGCTTTCTCCTCGGCGCCGATCGGGCTCTCCGAGAAGAAGAGCGTCAGCCCCGTGTTGTCGTAGACGGCGGCGGCGCAGTTCCTCATGACGACGGCCTTCCCGCCGATCACGGCGTTGACGAGGCAGTGGTCCTCCGCGCGCGCGGTGACGCTGGCGACGACCAGGATTGCGGCTACGGCGGCAATACGATTCATGGCGGTCCGTCCTTTCCGATGTGATTCGGCTCGGCGATACAACCGCGACGCGGCCGCATTGTCTTCCCGAGGCGCCTTCCTCTCCGGACCGCACGAGGTCCCGAGCCGCCGCAGCGGCGTCCAGACGGGTGGCCGCCGCGGGCGGCGCGGCGTAGAGTGTGGCGTTCGTCGGCGAGCGGCCCGCCATCGACCCCGACCGCTCCGCCACCCGGGGAGAAGGCATGAGGAAGACCGTCGCAGCATCGGCGCTCGTGGTGGCGCTTCTGGCAGGGCAGGCGTTGCCCGCGGTCGCCAAGGCGATCACCATCACGATCCTGCACACCAACGACATGCACGCCCACGTCGAGCCGTTCACCCAGCGCGGCCGTGAGATGGGCGGTTACGCGCGGCAGGCCACACTGATCGGCCGCTATCGCGCCACCGACCCGAACCCGCTGCTGCTGTGCGCCGGCGACACGTTCCAGGGGACGCTCTACTTCAACGTGTACGAGGGGCTCGCCGATCTCGCGTACATGAACACCATCGGCTTCCAGGCGATGACCGTCGGCAACCACGAGTTCGATCGCGGCCCCGCGGTGCTTGCCCGCTTTGCCGGCCTCGCCCGCTTCCCGCTGCTCGCGGCCAACCTCGACGCCAGCGGCGACAAGGAGCTCGCCCCGTGGGTCAAGCCTTCCGCGATCCTCGAGGTGGGCGGCGAGCGGATCGGCGTGGTGGGCGCCGTGCCACCCGACCTGCTGTCGATCAGCACGCCGGGACCGACGATCGCCGTCAAGGACCTCGTCACCAGCGTCCAGGCCGCCATCGACACCCTCACCAAGGCGAGCATCGACAAGGTCATCCTGCTCTCGCACCTGGGCTACCGCCTCGACATCGAGCTGGCCGGCAGGCTCACCGGCGTCGACGTGATCGTCGGCGGCCACAGCCATACCCTGCTCGGCACGATTCCGGGGCTGCCGCAGCCGGCCGGCCCCTACCCGACGGTGGCGAAGGACGCTGCCGGCAACACCGCGCTGATCGTGCAGGCGTGGGACTGGGGCAAGGTGCTCGGCCGCATCAAGGTGCGCTTCGACGACGGCGGCCGCGTGACCGCCTGGGACGATGCGCTGCCGATTCCGGTCGATCCCTCGGTCCCCGAGGACCCGACGGTGAAGTCGATGATCGCGGCGCTGGCGCTCCCGCTAGCGCCCGTCCGCGACCAGGTGATCTCTCACACCGTCGCGGGGGTCGCGACCACTCGCATCACGCCGCGCCACGCCGAGAACCCGATGGCCAACGTGGTCGCCGACGCGCTGCTCGCGGCCACCGCGAAGGCCGGCTCGGTGGCCGCCTTCATCAACGCCGGCGGCGTCCGCGCCGCGTTCGACCCCGGGCCGATCACCTATGGGCAGGCGGTGACGGTGCAGCCGTTCAACAACACGTTGGTGCAGATCGACCTCACCGGCGCGGAGCTGAAGGCGGTGCTGGAGGAGACGCTGGGAGGGCTGCCGGAGAGCGGCGCCGGCCTGCTCCTCCCGTCGCGGGGGACGTCGTACGTGATCGACGTCGCCAGGCCCGCCGGGAGCCGGGTGATCGACCTCCAGATCGCCGGGAAGCCGGCCGAGAGCGCCACGGTCTACCGCGTCACGGTGCCGAGCTTCCTTGCCGGCGGGGGCGACGGGCACCCGCTGCTCAAGAGCGCCGCCCGCTACCGCTACGACACCGGCACCCTCGACATCGAGGCGTTCGCGGAGTTCCTCAAGGCCAACGATCCGGTCGACGGCCGCCTCGAGGGCCGCGTCGCGATCACGGGCATGGCGGCGACCGCGAGGTAGTAACGTCGAATGTATGTGGTATATTTGCCATGGGGAGGATAAGCAAGAACATGCCTCAGCTCCATCTCTACGTTCCGGAGGATCTGGCTGATGAGATCACTCGTCGCGCGCGTGCCCGCGGTCTGAGCGTGTCCCGGTTTCTCAACGAGCTTGTCCACCAGCAGGTGGCGACGGCGTGGCCCGAGGACTACTTCGAAACCGTGGTGGGAGGCTGGCAAGGGAAGCGATTGGCACGGGCCCCGCAAGGGCGGCCCGAGTCGCGCGACAGGTTGTAGATGGTCCTGCTCGACACCAACGCCTGCATCCGCATCCTCAACGGGAGCTCTGCCCGCCTCGTCGCCAGGCTACGCGAGCACGAACCCGCGGAGATCAGGGTATGCGCCGTGGTCAAGGCGGAGCTGCTCTACGGCGCGCGGCGGAACTCACGGACGGCCGACAATCTCAGGCTGCTCGCGCGCTTCTTCGAGCCCCTGGTTTGCCTGCCGTTCGACGATGCGTGCGCGGAACGGTATGGACTCATCCGGGTCGAGCTCGAGCGGGCCGGGACGCCGATCGGCCCCAACGACCTGATGATCGCCGCGACGGCCATTGCGCACGACCTCGTCCTCGTGACACACAACGTCGCGGAGTTCTCGCGGGTAGCCGGCCTCCGCTTCGAAGACTGGGAGGCCCAGCGCTGAAGCCGGCAGCGGCTCGCAATCCACATGCGCCGCGGCTCACCCTGGACCATGAAAGCCTCCGGGAGGGCCGGCGCCCTCGCCGGCCCGGGTCACGGCATGGCGCGACGATGGCGCCCCCGTTCGGGGACAGGGGGTGCTCCCAAGGCATATCGAAGGACTTTCCGATCAATGACAGGTTCAGGCCGGAAGGACCTTCAAGTCAATAAAATCTCTGCCGAGTCTTGTGGGGGGCTCAGGCAGGAAGATGGGCCGCGAGCCACGTCTCGAGGTGGGCGAGGACCTTCGCCTTTTCGGGCTCGTTGAGCATCTCGTGGTAGAAGCCTTCCCACTCGACGTACTCGACCAGCTCCGGCGGCGCGGCGGCCACCCAGCGGCGGGTCGCGGCCGGGTCGACGAGGCGGTCGGCGCCGGACTGCATGACGAGCGCGGGTACCTTGAGCGCGGGCGCCAGCGCGAGGACGCGTGCGTGGGCGGCGTTGAGCTCGGTGAACCAGCGCGCCGAGACCTTGCTCGTGACCAGCGGGTCGGCCTCGTACGCCGCCACCACCTCGGGGTCGCGCGACAGGAACCTGGTGTCAAGGCCGCTGTCGAGCCGTAGCTTCGGCAGTGTCCGCGAGAGGAGGCGGGCGGCGGCGGCGAGCGCCACCGACGGGCGGCTCGCCGGGTGGATGCCGAGGAACGGCGAGGACGCGATCACGGCGGCCACGCCCGCCGGCTCGGTCAGCGTCGCCAGCAGCACGATCAGCCCGCCCTGCGAGTGGCCGAGCAGCACCAGCGGCGAGCGCGGGTGGACCGCGTGCAGGCGCGCGCGCATGGCGGCCACGTCGGCGAGGTACTCGTCGAAGCGGTGGACGTGGGCGCGCCGTCCCGCGCTGCGGCCGTGGCCGCGATAGTCGAGGGCGTAGCAGGCGTAGCCGAGCCCGACGAGGTGCCGCGCCACGTGTTCGTAGCGCCCGGAGTGCTCGCCGAGCCCGTGGAGGATCAGCACCACCGCGCGTTCCTTCGCCGGCAGCCACGCGCGATACGACAGCTCCAGCCCGTCGCTGCTGGCGACCCGTCCATCACTCCCCGTGTGCTCGCTCATGACTTCTCCTCTCCAGTGCGGGACCGCACCCGCTCCACCGCCTCGAGCCAGCCGGCGTACAGCCGCGCGCGCTCGGGTTCGGCCATGCGTGGCAGGAACAAACGCTCGCGGCGACGCACCCCCGCCACCTCCTCGGGGCTGCGCCAGAACCCAACCGCGAGCCCGGCGAGGAACGCGGCGCCGGCGCCGGTGGTGTCCAGGAGCGCCGGCCGCTCGACCGGAACGCCGAGCAGGTCGGCCTGGAACTGCATCAGGAAGTCGTTGGCCGCGGCGCCGCCGTCGACGCGCAGCTCGCGGATCGGGATGCCGCTATCGCGGTTCATCACCTCGATGACGTCGCGGGTCTGGTACGCGAGGCTCTCGAGGGTGGCGCGCACCAGGTGGGCGCGGTTGGAGCCGCGCGTCAGGCCGACGATCGCGCCGCGCGCCTTCATGTCCCAGTATGGCGCGCCGAGCCCGGCGAAGGCGGGGACGACGTAGACGCCGCCGGTGTCGGCAACGGAGCGGGCGACGCTCTCGCTCTCGGCCGCGGTGGCGATCAGCCGCAGCTCGTCGCGCAGCCACTGGATGGCGGCGCCGGCGATGAAGATCGAGCCCTCGAGCGCGTAGGCCGGCCCGCCCGCCGCGTCGCACGCTGCGGTGGTGAGCAGCCCGCCGGCGCTGATCGGGTCGTCCTTGCCGAGGCTCATCATCACGAAGCAGCCGGTGCCGTAGGTGTTCTTCGCCATTCCCGGCTGCCAGCACCCCTGGCCGAACAGCGCGGCCTGCTGGTCGCCGGCGATCCCGGCGATCGCTACGCCGGCTTCTACGCCGCCGACCGCGACGGTGCGGCCGAACACGCCCGCGCTCGGGCGCACCTCCGGCAGCAGCGCGGCCGGCACCTCGATGATCCGCAGCAGCTCCGGGTCCCACTGCCGGCGGTGGATGTCGAAGAGCAGCGTCCGTGACGCGTTGGTGGGGTCGGTGACGTGCACCCGGCCGCCGGTGAGCTTCCAGAGCAGCCAGGTGTCGATGGTGCCGAAGGCGAGCTCGCCGCTCTCGGCGCGGGCGCGGGCGCCGGGGACGGTGTCGAGGATCCAGCGGATCTTGGTGCCGGAGAAGTAGGCGTCGACCACCAGGCCGGTGCGCGCGCGGATCAGCCGCTCGTGGCCGGCGGCCTTGAGCTGCTCGCAGATCGCGGCGGTCTGCCGGCTCTGCCAGACGATGGCCGGGTGCACGGGCACGCCGGTGGCGCGGTCCCAGACGACCGTGGTCTCGCGCTGGTTGGTGATGCCGATGGCGGTCAGCTCGCCGGGACCGACCCCGGCGGCGGCGAGGGCGTGAGAGGCCACCGCGAGAGTGGTCGTCCAGATCTCCTCGGGGTCGTGCTCGACCCAGCCTGGCTGCGGGTAGGACTGGGTGAGCTCGGCGTAGGCGCGGGCGAGCACCGTGCCAGCGCGCGAGAACACGAGCGCGGTACTGCCCGTGGTCCCCTGGTCGAGGGCGAGAACGGCCTGCGGCATTCCAGCCTCCCGGTGTCGCCCGGGCCGGGCGAGCTCCCGCCGCCATCCTAGCCGGCCGCGGCCCGGTGTGGAATCGGCCCGCCGCAGCGGCTATTGGCATCCGCGATTTCTTGGCTATCCTCCACCATGCCCAACCCCGACTATCGCCCCTCCCGGTACCGCTGGGTCGTGCTCGCGAGCTTCATGCTGATCGCGGCGATGTCCCAGGTGCTGTGGATCACGTTCGCACCGATCACGATCGAGGCGGCCCACTTCTACCGCACGTCGGACCTGATGATCGGCCTGCTCTCGATGAGCTTCATGGTGGTCTACGTCGTCATTGCGATCCCCTGCGCCTGGGCGATCGACACCTGGGGCCTGCGCGCCTCGGTCGGCCTGGGCGCCGCCCTGACCGCGATGTTCGCCTTGACCCGCGGCGTCTTCGCCAGCAGCTTCCCGCTCGTCATGATCTCCCAGGTCGGGCTCGCCTGCGGCCAGCCGTTCATCCTCGGGGCGATCACCAAGGTCGCCGCCCGCTGGTTTCCGGCCCGGGAGCGGGCGACGGCCTCGGGGCTCGGGACGCTCGCACTCTATCTCGGTCCGCTGGCCGCGATGGGGCTCACGCCGCCGCTGGTGATCCGCCACGGCGTCAAGACCATGCTGATCATCTACGGCGTTGCGACGCTGGTCGCCGCGATCGCGTTCTTCGCGCTGTTCCGCGAGCGGCCGCCGACGCCGGCCGGCCACGAGGAACGCGCGCTGATGCTCGACGGGCTCAAGCAGATGCTGCGCCAGCGGGACTTCATCCTGCTGATGGCGATCTTCTTCGTCGGCCTCGGCATCTTCAACGGGGTCTCGACCTGGATCGAGACGATCATCCGGCCGCGCGGCTTCACGATCGCGCAGGCCGGCGCGCTCGGCGCGCTGATGCTCGTCGGCGGCATCCTCGGCGCGATCGCGCTGCCGCTGCTCTCCGACCTGCGCCGGCGCCGCCGCCCGTTCATCGTGATCTCGCTGGCCGGGATGATCCCGGGGCTTCTCGGCATGACGTTCGCGACAAGCTATCCTTTGCTGCTCGCCTCCGGGTTCGTCTTCGGCTTCTTGCTGCTCAGCTCGGGGCCGATCGGGTTCCAGTACGGCGCCGAGATCACCCACCCGGCACCCGAGGGGACATCCAACACGCTGCTCCTGGTGATGGGCCAGATCTCCGGGATCATCTTCATCTTCGGCATGGACGCGTTCAAGTCGGCCGGCGGCGCGATGACCGGTTCCATGCTCGTGCTGACCGCGCTCACCGCCATCAGCGTCGGCTTCGCCCTACTGCTCCGGGAGTCGCCGATCGCAAACGCGAGCCGCTGATCGCCACGGTGCCGCCCGCACCGCCGCCGGGCGTGGCGCCCGGCGGGCCTCTCAGCGGCTGCACGCCCCGCAGTTGCCGGTGATCGATCGGTAGGCGCACGGGCAGGCGCAGAGATCGCCGTTGGCCGCGTGCGCCGGCAGGGTGTCGTAGATGCTGCGCGCCAGAGCGGAGGAGTACGCGTAAGGACAGAACCACGTCGTCGGGATACCGAGGTCGCGCCCCTCGGCGGGCGAGCCCGGCCCGGCCGTGGGCGGAAGGAAGGTCCCGTCGCTCACCGCCACCTCGAGGACATGGTCGCGCACGTACTCGAGCGTCTCGGCCGGGTTCTTGTAGAGCAGCCTGAGATCAACGTGCGGGTAGCTGCCGGCCGCGACGTGCCACACGACGAGGTCGGCGATCGTCTCGCCAGCGGCCACCGTCTGCCCGGGGACGACGTGGACGGCGGCCGCCTGGGCGTCGTTGGTCGCCTGACTGGCGGACTGCGGCTCGAAGTTGAGCGCAACAAACCAGAAGTCGTTGAGGCGGAGCAGCACCAGGATCGAGGTGAGACCGGCGCCGCTGGCGCCCGGTACGACCCACTCGACCCGCCCCGGCGCCGGGGCGATGACGGCAACCGTGATCATCGTCGGCTGGTCGCCGCTATGCGCCGCGACGACGTCGATCCCGCCGTGGATCTCGCCGGACGCCGACCAGGGGTCGAGCGCGAAGCAGTAGAGGTCGCTGGCGGCGGCGGCTGGCTGGAAGGGGAAGGCCAGAACGCCGCCCGCGGCGACGCGGCCGAGGTGGCGTCGCACGGCATGAGCGCCGGGAGGCGCTAGCGGCCCCTCGCCTGCACCCGCGATGGAGGCTAAGGCGAAGGACACGACCACCACCGAAGTTGCGACGCCGACGCCGCGGAGGTTCATCCCTCGTCTCCTTGCGCTCACAGCCTCGCCCTCCGTCACCGCGTTGTCAAACGGTTCGGTGGGCGCCGCCGAGATGCCGTCGTGCGGCAGTGCGCCCGGATTTGACCCGCGCCGACATCGGTAATAGTCTGATCAGGCAACGTCGCGCCACCATGAAAGAGGCCCTCGCCGCCGCCAGTCTCACGATCCGCGTCGCGGACATCGGGGTCGCGATCGCCACTCGCGACATCGAGCTGTCCCGCGATCTCGCGGTTCACTACCAGGGCTTCCTGGACGAGTCGGCCGACGTCGAGCTGAGTGTCGCCGTGGACACGGTTCCCGGCCTCCGCGTCGAGCCTCCCAGCGAGGAGCTGCGCGGGCAGCCGTGGCTCGACGTTCGCGCCGCCGGCCCGAGGCAGCGGATCTCTCGCGTCGACCTCGACGGTGAGCTCGACCTCGGCGCCGGCGCGGCAACGCTGCGGTGCCGGCCGCGGGCGTTGTCGGTCGACGGTTTTCTGCGCATCTGCTTCTCGCTTGCGATCATCCGCAAGGGCGGGCTGCTCCTGCACGCGGCAAGCCTGGTCAGCCGCGGCCGCGGGCACGCGTTCACCGGTCCGTCCGGCGCCGGCAAGACCACGGTGTGCCGGCTCGCCGGTGGGCGCACGATCCTCACCGACGAGACGACGATCGTGCAACCGAACGGCCACGGCTTTCTTGTTCACGGCAACCCGTTCCCGGGCGAGCTCGGGCGTTACGGCCCGAACGCGGCGTTCCCGCTCGCCTCGATCAACCTGCTCGTCAAGGACTCCGCCACCGGCATCACGCCGCTCGCCCGCGACGAGGCGGTCCGCGCCCTGCTCGCCAACACGTTCCTCCACGCTCGCGGCTCGGAGATGAGCGCGCAGGCGCTCGACAACGCGTGCGCGATCGCCGGAGAGGTCGCGGTGCGCCGGCTCCGCTTCGCCCCCGAGCCATCGTTCTGGGAGGTCATCGAGTGACGATCGAGCGCTATCGGCCCGTCAAGAAGCTCGCCGCCAGGGTGATCGACGGCAAGGCGGTGATGCTCACCATCGCCGACAGCAAGCTGCACCGCCTCAATACCAGCGCCACCATGGTCTGGGATGGGATCGCGAGCGGCAAGACGGTGAGTGAGATCGTCGCCGGGCTCTGCGAACAGTTTGCCGTCACGCGCGAGCGGGCGCACGCCGACGTCACCGCGCTGCTCGGCGAGCTGCTCGCACGCGGCATCGTTGCGCCGGTGCCGGACGAGGTTGCAGAGGCGCCCCGCTGATGCCAGCGCTGATCACCGGGCGGCGCCCCCGCATCGAGCGGGAATCGATCGCGGCGGCGACCCGCCTGGGCATCCCGATCACGCTGCAGCTCAGCCTCACCGACCGCTGCAACTTGCGCTGCCTGCACTGCTACTCGGTCGCGGAGGACCGTCCCGAGCTGACGACGCAGGAAGTCGCCGGCCTCCTGGCACAGGCCGCCGCCGCCGGGACGTTCATGCTGGTGCTCACCGGCGGCGAAGTGATGTGCCGCCGTGACCTGGCGGAGATCCTCGAGCGCGCCCTCGACCTTCGCTTCGCCACCAAGCTCTACACCAACGCGACGCTGATCGACGACGGCGCCGCCGACATGATCGCCGAGACCGGCGTCCACCAGGTGCACGTCAGCGTCTACAGCGGCGACGCCGCGGTGCACGACGGGATCACAGGCACTCGCGGATCGCTCGCGGTGAGCCTCGCCGGCATCGAGCGGCTGCGCCGCCGCGACGTCCGCGTCGCGCTCAAGTGCGTGGTCATGAAACCGAACCTCGCCACGTTCACATCGGTCCTGCGGCTGGCCGAGGAGCTCGGGGCGTCGTGCGCCTTCGACCCGGTGGTCACCGTCCGCAACGACGGCGACGCCGCGCCGCTGGCGCTGCGGCTCGGCCCCGACGACCTCGTCACCGTGTTCGCCACCCCGGAGATCGCCAGCGCCGCCGTGGAAGAGGTCGTCCCGGACGAGTTCGCGTACGACGGTGACATCGGTGATGCGCCGGCGTGCAGCGCCGGCATCAACAACTGCGCCGTCTCGCCGTACGGCGACGTCACGCCATGCGTCGCCTTCCCGGTCGTGGCCGGAAACGTCCGCGAGGCGCCGCTCGGCGAGATCTGGAGGCAGGCCCCGGTCTTCTTGCGGGTGCGCTCGACGCGGACCCGCGATATCGAGGTGTGCGCGACCTGCGCCGACGTGCGGCAGTGCGGACGCTGCCCCGGCTCGGCGCTGCTCGAGGACGGCAACGTCGCCGGTCCGTCGCGGGCCGCCTGCCAGGTGGCGGCAGCGCGGCGCGCGGCGGCAGGAAGGGAGATGACGCGATGACGGAGCACGAGGGAGACCCCGGAACTGGAAGCGAGAAGCAGCCGTACGAGACGCCCGACGTGCGGACCGAGGAGGTGTTCGAGACCCTCGCCCTCACCTGCGCCAAGGCGACCGATCAGTGTACCGTCGTGATAGGGACCCCAGCAGCCCGCTCATAGCCGAGCCCCGTCGGCGGACGATGCTGGCGGCCGCGTAGAGTGGCCGGGAGAGGAGTGGTGGTGATGGCGAAGATAGCGGAACCGGTGGCGACGGAGACCAAACCGCAGGCGTACGAAAAGCCCGAGGTCCGCACCGAGGAGGTGTTCGAGACGCTCGCGCTCACCTGCAGCAAGGTCGATTCGCAGCAGTGCCCCACGGCGCCCGGGGAGCTCATCGTCCGGTCCTGACCGAGGCCTGTCGGCGCTTGATGCTCATCGGCCCGCCACGTGCGGCCGGAAAGGAAATCGCGTCAATGACGACGGAGAAGCAAACCACGCACCCGGACACGAAGTCGCAGGAGTACGAGAAGCCCGAGGTCCGCACCGAGGAGGTGTTCGAGACGCTCGCGCTCACCTGCACCAAGGCGGTCGTCGGGCAGTGCCAGTTACCCGAGGGGTTTCAGGGCATCAGATCGTAGCGCCGGCGCCACCACGCCGGCGGGCGTGTGAGCAGCGAGGCGCCGGCGTGCGCCGCTGCCTGGGGGGGTGACGAGTGTCGGGTGAGCGCCGGGGCGTACGAGCGACCGTCGTCCACATGGTGGTGACGCGGCGGTACGTGGGCTACCCATCGGGAGCGGCGACCATCGTCGCGGCGCTGCGCCACGCCGGCGTCGACACCGACCTGCGCGACTACCTGCTCCACTCGGGCGATCTCCTCGCCCTCGACACCTTCGCCGACTTCCTGGAGGGCGCCGGCGACCTGGTGTGGATCTGTTGCGGACCGGAGGCCCTGCCGTTCCTCGTCCTGGCGGTTCCGGAGGCGCGCCGCCGTCACCCGGACAAACGCTTCATCATCGGCGAACGGGTGCCGCTGCTGCCGAAGTCCGCCGGGCCGACCGCCGTCGCGGAGGAGCTGCTCCGTCTCTGCCCGGAGCTGGACGGCGTCGCGACCGGCGAGAGCGACCTCACCGCGGCGGAGCTGGGGGCGGTGCTCCCGGGCTGGGCGCCGCCCGCGGGACTCGTCTGGCGGGACAACGGCAGCATCTTCACCGGTGCCCCGCGGCCGCGCGCGGACCCGGTACCGGAGTGGCCCGACTGGCGGGTGTCGCCTGAGGACCTGCGCCCGTACCGTGAGATGTACACGTTGGGCGACGAGCTGTACTACCCCATCGCCGGCTCCCGCGGCTGCGTGTACTCGTGCGCCTTCTGCAGCGCGGCGCCGATTTGGGAACGGCGCCAGGTCCGGCGCGAGGTCGCGGCCGTGGTCGACGAGATGGAGCGCCTTCACCGCGACACCGGCCAGGCGCGGTTCAGCTTCATGGACGAGACGTTCGTGCTCGATCGCCGCTGGGTGCTGTCGTTCTGCGCGGAGATCGAGCGGCGCCGGCTGGGCGTGAGGTGGCGCGCCACCGGCCGGGTGAACCTCGTCGATCGGGAGCTACTCGAGGCGATGGCGGCGGCGGGCTGCGAGGCGATGGAGCTCGGCATCGAGTCGGGCTCCGACGACGTCCTCGCGCGAATCGAGAAGAGCCTGGACACGAACGCGGCGCTCCGGGTGGCGCGCGCGGCGGGAGCGGCGATCGGCCACGTCGAGTGCAACTTCATTTGGGGGTTCCCGTTCGAGACGGCCCTCGACCTCGCCCAGAGCCTGCTGGTGATGGAGGCGCTGGAAGCGATGCCGGGCGTCCACGTGAAGCTCTCGTTCCTCCACCCCTACCGGCCGTCGCGCCTCTACGACGAGTACCGCCATGCTCTCCGCTTCGACCGCTTCTGGCATCGCCTCGCGCCGCAGCATCCAACGATGGAACGCATCCTCGACCTGGTGCAGGCGCACCCCCACACCTTCTCGGGGTTCTGCTATCTCGATCACCCCGATCTCGACGAGAAGCTCGGCGTCCTGCAACGCACCGGCCTGCACGAAGAGGTCACCGCGAATGGACTCACGGCCGCCCTCTACCGTTGACCCGATCCCGGCGGAGAGCCGCGAGGGGCCGGATGAGGGCGCCGACGGGCGCGGTGCGCCGTTGCGCCTGAGAGTGCGCGGGACCAGCATGCGGCCGGCGATCGCCGACGGCGACGTGGTGACCGTCGAGCGCCCACGCCGCACGGATGCGATCGCCGCCGGCGAGATCGCCAGCTTCCGCGCCGATCGCGGCGCCGTGATCACCCACCGCGTGCTGGGAAGGGACGAGTCGGGCGGCGCGCCGGTGCTGGTCACCCAGGGGGACGGACGGACGGAGCCCGACGCGCCGTGGCCCGAAGCGCGCCTCATCGGCAGGGTGGTGGACGCCGAGCGTCCGAGCAAGGGGCTCCCACGCCGGCTGCTCGCTCTCGAGCGGCTCGCCTGGTGGGAGGTGGCCGAGCGCATTGCAACGCGCCTGCGGGCGTGGCGACCGGTGCGCACCATCCAGCGGCGGCTCTTCGGCGGCGAGATGTCGATCCGTGAGGGACGCCGCGCGCCGGAGTCGGGTACGTGGCTGGCCATCACGTGCACGGCCCTCGACGCCCACGGCCGGCCCGCAGGCTGGCAGACGGCGGTCCGCCAGGGGCCGGACGCCGACACCGGGAGGCTGCTGTGGCTCCTGTTCGGACTCCAGGTCCGGCTCCGCAACCGCGGCATGGGGCTTGGCCGCCGGCTCCTTGCCGCCGCCGAGGAGGCGGTCGCGCGCGAGGGAGGAGGACTCCTCTACGCCTTCGTCCGCCCCGACAACCGCCCGTCGGTCGCTCTCTTCCGTTCGCTGGGATGGCGAGCCACAGCGCCGCCTGCGGGAACGGTTCGCGCTCCCGAGCTGGCGAGCTGTTTGTGCTTCACCAAAGTCGTATGAGCGCGGCCGCAGAGCAGATCGTCCGGGCCCTGCGCTCCGGCGCACTCGAGGTGACTTGCCTCGCCGACGGCAGTGGTGTGGTGCTCCACGCTCCAACGCTGCGCTCGCGAACGCTGAACCCCGCCGGGATGACCTTGCTCGCCGCGCTCGCCGCCGGAGCGGAGAGTGATGCGGACCTCGCTGACGACCTGATGATGAGGTACGACGTCGGCCGTCAGACGGCGCTTCACGACGTGGAGGCATTCCTGGCGGCACTCAACGGGCTGGTGTGGGGGCCCGCGAGCCCCGGCGGATCCGGCGGCGAGCGCGCAGGGTTCCGGCAAGCCGGCCGATGAGGTCGAACGGTCGCCACAGGCGCAGCGCAAAGTAGCCGAGAGTCGACCGCTGCACGCCGTAGATCTCGTCGATCTGGGCCCGCGACAGGATGACCGTCCGCCACGCCCGGCGCAGGAGCGCGAGCGGCGCCGGCCCGTCGCCGGGCCGGCGCAGGAAGCTGGCGAGGCGGAGCGAGGCGGCGTACTCGCGATCGACGCCCCCCGCCAGCAGGTGGCGGAGCAGCGTTTCCGCCCCGGGCTCACCTTCGACACGTGCCGCCGCGCCGGCCTCGACCACCCAGGCCGGGCCGACCGGCACGCTGCCCGACCGCAGCGCGAGGGCGACCGCCTCGGCCGCCGCGCACTCGCCCCGGTCGAGGCGGCCCGCCACCAGCGGCACGCCGTGCTCGTGGAAGGCGCCCCAGGCCGCTGCGTCCGGGAAGAGGTCAACCAGGTCGCCCACGACTCGCATCAGCGGGTAGTCGCGCGGGCGATCGCCGTGGAGCGCGAGCGCGTGCACCATGAGATGCGCCGCGAGCAGCTCCCGGTCCGGGATCAGAGCGCCGTTCCAGCCGGGGACCGGCGCCGCCCGGCCGAGCCGGAGCAGATCGTCTGCGTCGACGCCGCGGTCGCCGCCGACGCCATGCAGCGACGGATGGACCTCGACGCAGCGCCCGCACGGGTGCCGCAGCGGTTGCAGGTGGTGCTCGCAGTCGGCGATCTCGAGAGGCGCCAGCCCGCGGCGTTGCAGCTCCGCGTGGAGGGCGACCGCAGTGCGCCGGCTCGCCAGGACGTCGACGTCGACGGCGACCCGCCACCCTGGCGGGACGAT
Organism: uncultured Acidobacteriota bacterium; assembly: GCA_963725705.1. Classification (GTDB taxonomy): domain Bacteria; phylum Acidobacteriota; class Thermoanaerobaculia; order Thermoanaerobaculales; family Thermoanaerobaculaceae; genus CAVRZJ01. The sequence continues at coordinate 70,091 of CAVRZJ010000017.1, forward strand.
CCCACCGACGTGAAGAGCCGCGCCCTTGAGGAGGACCACCTGTTCTCCGATCGCCGCCGCCGCCTCGCCGACCAGGCGGGCCAGGCCCGCGAGGACGACCGAGCGCTCGGCGGTCGCCACGTACAGCCGCCGGAATGCGCAGGCAGCCTCCTCTCCGACCTCGGAGGTCAGCGCCTGCGGCGAGAAACGGCCGCCGATGCGGGAGGCTGAGGTGTGGAGCCGCGCGACCGCAAAGGCGCGCGCGCCATCGACGGGCAGCGGCGCCGAGGCCGCGACCGGGCCGAAGGCGCGCAGCAACACCCAGCCGAGCTCTGGCGTCAGACGCACGGGAGGCGGATCGAATCGCACCGTCTGTCCTCCTTGCCACAGTGCGTGCGGACCCAGGCGGTGTCAACCCCGGCGCGGGCGCCCGTCCTTTCCCCTCCCGCGGCGCCCTCAGTGCAGCAGCGGCGCGAGCGGGTCGCGGCCGAGCAGGAAGTAGAAGGCAAAGGTGCCGAGGAGGGCGTGCGCGGTGCCGAGCACCCAGAGGTTGGGCCAGCGGCGGTAGTGCTCGGTGGTGAGCAGCCCGGCCGGGAACGTCAGCGCCATGATCGGCCAGTCGGGCGCGTGCGAGAGCGCGAACAGCGCCGCCGCGAGCGGCTGCGCGACGCCGCGCGGCATCCGACCAGAAAGGTTGGACCAGACGATCGCCTGGAGCAGAAACTGCTGCGCGATCCCCCACGCCGGGTAGACGAGCACGATCGACAGGAAACCGCGCGGCGGCGGGAAGTGGCCGGCGCGAACGCCCCACAGCGTGAATGCCGCGAGCAACGGGGCAACGGCGAGCGCGGCCGGCACCGCGGCCTGCCCGAGGTTGTCCCGGCGAAAGCCCCAGCGACGCCACGCGGCACGGTCGGCGCGGAGATGCGCGACGATCAGGACGAGCCAGGCCAGCGCGCCGGCGAGCACGAGCGGCGTCTTCGTGCCGGGGACGAACTCCGAGATGACGTTGGCGCCGCCGAGGCACAGCACCAGCGGCAGCTCGAAGCGGGCGACCGCGGCGGTGCTGGCCATACCTTAATCCTAGCTCGATTTCTGCCGCCTCCCGACGAGGGTCCGAGAAGACGTCTCAGGCACGCTGGCGCCTGCGCAGACACCGCCGGGGCTATACTCGAGGCAAGTTCGTGTCGTGGTGCGCTGGCGATTTGGGGGGAACGTGTTCGTCCCGCTGTACGTCCTGATCCCGCTCGTGGTGTTGGCGGCGTTCGCGGTCGCCGAGCGCGTCCTGCTCCCGCCGGTACGGGTGCTGATGCGGCGCTGGCTGCGCGGCATGAGTGACGAAATCGACACGCGGCTCAAGCTCAAGCTGAAGCCGTTCAAGCTGACCCGCAAGCACATCGTCGAGGAGATGCTGATCCACGACCCCGAGGTAGCTCTGGCGGCCAAGGCCTACCGCGAGGCCAACCAGCTCTCCTGGGACGAGGTCACCGACCTGGTGCGGGTGTGGGCGCACGAGATCGTGCCGCGCTTCAACGTCTACCTCTACTACCGGCCGACGCACGCCTTCGCGCGAGCGCTGGCGCGCGCCCTCTACCGCGTGCGCATCAGCTTTCTCGACAAGCGCGCCACGGCGGCGATGGACACCGATTCGAGCGTCATCTTCATGATGAACCACCGCTCGAACTTCGACTACATCATCGTCAGCTACATCGTCTCGCGCCTCGCCGCGATCTCGTACGCGGTCGGCGAGTGGGCGCGTGTCTGGCCGCTCGACACGCTGCTGCGGCGCATGGGCGCCTACTTCGTGCGCCGCAAGGCGTCCGACCCGCTCTACCGCAAGGTGCTCGAGCGTTTCGTCCAGATCTCCTCGGAGTCGGGCGTCACCCAGGGGATCTTCCCGGAGGGGCGCCTGACCCGCGACGGGCGGCTCGGCCCGGCCAAGCTCGGCCTGCTCTCGTACCTGCTCAAGCGGTTCGATCCGGCGTCGGCGCGCGACCTCGTGTTCGTGCCGGTCGGGATCAACTACGACCGCGTGCTCGAGGATCGCACCCACGCGCAGGAAACCGCCGGGACGTTGCCCCGGGTGTCGCCTGGCGCCGCCGCGCGCACCGCTCTGGGCGCCGTCGGCAAGTACTTCTGGTTGATCGCGCGCGGCCGCTTCCACCGCTTCGGCTACGCCTGCGTCAACTTCGGCGTGCCGCTCTCGGTCAAGCGCTACATCGCGGCGCTCGGCAAGGACTTCCGGACGATGCCCGAGGAGGAGTACCGCGCCGAGGTCGAGCGACTCGGCGTGGTGCTGATGGCCGAGATCGCGCGCGCCGTGCCGGTCACGCCCGTGGCCCTGGTCGCGCACGCGTTCCTCGCCGCCGGCGGCACCAGCGTGCTGGCGGACGAGTTGGTGGCGGCGGCCGAGACTGACCTCGCCACGCTGCGCCGCCGCGGCGCCGCGATCGCGCTGCCGCATACCGGCGCCGCGCGGCTGGTCGCGCTCGGCGTACGCTCCCTGCGGCTGCGGCAGGTCGTCCACGAGGCCGACGGCGTGCTGTCGGTCGCCGCGGACGATCTCCCGTTGCTGCAGTACCACGCCAACTCGATCGCCCACCACCTCGAGGGCCAGCCGTAGCTCCGGCCGTTCGCCGCCGGGCGCGGGGGCGCCGGATTCGGCCATGTTCCTGAGACCATGTCGCTTGCATGTCGCCGGGCCGGTGGACGAATCCCCGCGGAAGCGCGACAATGCCCGCCGCCGGGGCGCCCGCCGCACGCACGGGCGGCGCGACCGGCGCGCGGCGCCTCGCCACCGTGGTCGGGCGCCGCGGGCCACAGGAGGCTCCGTGCCCAAGACCTGGAAAGCGCTTTTCTTGGCTTCGTTGTCGTGGACGCTGCTCACGGCCTGCGGCGGGGGCGGCGACGTCGCCCAGGCGGCCAGGCAGGGAGCGCGCGGCCTGGCCGTGCGCACGGCGCCGGTTCTGGCGCGCGACGTCGTCTACACGATCCAGTCGCTCGGCTCGCTCGAGCCCGACGAGATGGTGCAGATCACCGCCGAGGTCACCGGGGCCGTCAAGGAAGTGATGTTCAACGCCGGCGACCGGGTCACCGCGGAGACGATCCTCGCCCGCATCGACCCGGAGCGCTACCGCCTCGAGGCGGTGCGCGCCGAGGCCGCGCACCGGCGCGCCGTCGCCGACTGGAAGCGGTCGGAGTCGGACCTGACGCGGCGCGAGGAGCTGGCCAAGGACCAGCTCGTCGCCGTCGAGGAGCTCAACCGCGTCCGCCAGGAGACCGAGAGGCTGTCGGCCGACGCCGCCGCCGCCCAGGCCGCCCTCGAGATCGCGCAGCAGAACGCGCGGCGCGCCGACGTGCGGGCACCGCACGCCGGCAAGATCAACACCCGCACCGTCGACACCGGGCAGTTCGTCCAGGTCGGCAACGTGCTGGCGACGCTGGTCGACCTGCGCCGCCTGCGGCTGCGCTTCAAGGTCTCCGAATCGGAGTCGCTCAAGGCCCGGGAAGGCCAGGTGGTCACCTTCCGCATCGGCTCGTTTGGCGACAGCGAGTTCACCGCCAGGGTCTACCACGTCGGCAACGTTGCCGACCCCACGACGCGCCAGGTGGAGATCCTCGCCTGGGTCGACAATCCCGGCGTCCTCAAGCCCGGCTTCTTCGCCGAGGTGACGCTCGCCACCGAGTCGCACAAGGGCGCGATCGTCATCTCGGAGGGCGCCGTGCAGGCCAGCGAGCGCGGCTTCGTCGTCTACGTCGTCGCGGACGGCAAGGCGCTCGAGCGGACCGTGAAGATCGGCCAGCGAACCGGCGACGGGTCGGTCGAGATCGTGTCGGGGATCAAGGTCGGCGAGGTGATCGTAACCGAGGGCTCGGACCGGCTCGCCAACGGCATGGCGGTGCAGGAGGTCGAGCAGCCACCGGCGCAGCCGACGGGCGCGGTGCAGTCATGAGCGACGTCAAAGCTCCAGAGGAGCGGCCCGAGGACCCCAAGGCGATCGCCACCGGGATGACCCTGGCGGACATCTCGATTCGCAATCACGTGTTCGCCTGGATCCTGATGATCGCGCTGATCGGCTTCGGGGTGCTCTGCTACACCGGCGCCGGCGGGGTCTTCCGCGGCCTCGGCATCAGCCAGAACCCCGACATCGACTACCCGATCGTCAACGTCGGGATCTCCTGGGAGGGCGCCTCGCCCGAGATCATGGAGTCCGACATCGTCGACCCGCTCGAGGACGCCCTGTCCACGGTCGAGGGCGTGCAGCAGATGTCGTCCACCGCCCGCCAGGGCTCGGCGAACGTCACGCTCGAGTTCGAGATCGGCCGCAACATCGACGCCGCCCTCCAGGACGTACAGACCAAGGTGTCGCAGGCCACTCACGACCTGCCGCGGGAGATCGATCCGCCGCGAGTCTCGAAGACCAACCCCGAGGACCAGCCGATCATCCGCCTCGCGCTCTCCGGCGACCGGCCGCCGACGTTCCTCGCCGACTACGTGCGCAACGTCATCCGCCCGCAGTTGCAGATGATCGAGGGCGTGGGCGCGATCGACGTGTGGGGCTTCCGCGACCGCAACGTGCGGGTCTGGTACGACGCCACCCGTCTCGAGGCGCTCGGCCTCACCGTCATCGACGTCAACAACGCCATAGCACGGGAGCACCAGGAGGTGCCGGCCGGCCGCATCGAGGGCGTCGAGCGCGAGATGAACGTGCGCGCCCAGGGCGAGGCGATCGACATCGCCGCGTTCCGCGACCTCGTGGTGACCTACAAGGACGGCGCACCGGTCCGCCTCAAGGACGTCTCGGTCGTCGAGGACGGCCTCGAGGACCGTCGTCGCGTCAGCCGCGCGATGGGCGAGATGTCGATCGGCTTCGCGATCACCAAGCTGCGCGGCGCCAATGCCGTGCAGGTCGGGCACGACGTCAAGGCAAAGATGGAGCAACTGCGGGCCCAGTTGCCCGAGGGCCTGCGGCTCGACGTCAACTGGGACACCACGACGTTCATCGAGCGCTCGATCCGCGAGATCCTGTTCACACTCCTGCTCGCCGCCCTGCTGACCGGCTTCGTCTGCTGGCTGTTCCTCGGGTCGTGGTCGACGACGGTCAACATCCTGCTGGCCATCCCGACATCGATCCTCGGCACGTTCATCGTCATCTACGTCTTCGGCTTCACGCTCAACACCTACACCGTGCTCGGCCTGACGCTGGTCGTCGGCATCGTCGTCGACGACGCCATCATGGTGCTCGAGAACATCTACCGGCACCGCGAGATGGGCGAGGGGAAGGTCAAGGCGGCGTCGGTCGGCGCCCGCGAGATCACCTTCGCGGCCGCCGCGACGACGATGGCGATCGTCGCGATCTTCATGCCGGTCGCCTTCATGAAGGGGATCATCGGCAAGTTCTTCTTCCAGTTCGGTGTCACCATCTCGGTCGCCGTGCTGCTCTCGCTGCTCGAGGCGCTCACGCTGGCGCCGATGCGCTGCTCGCGCTTCCTCGAGGTCGAGCACCGCGGTCGCCTCGGACGGACCATGGACCAGCTCTTCAAGCGGCTCGCGCGCCTGTACCTGCGTGCGCTCGAGCCGGCCCTGCACCATCGCGTCTGGGTGTTGCTCGGGTCGCTCGCGGTGTTCCTCGTCTCGCTCGGGATCATCGGCTTTCTCCGCCAGGAGTTCATCCCGAGCCAGGACATGAGCCGTTTCACCCTCCGCGTCACGACTCCCGTCGGCACCAGCCTCGACGCCACCGACCGCTACTTCCGGCAGATCGAGTCGTTCCTCATCGCGCGGCCCGAGGTGACGCTCTTCGCCGGCATGGTCGGCGGCGGCTCCGACGTCAACTCCGGCATGGCCTTCGTCAACATGAAGGAACCGGGCGAGCGGCCGGTCGACTCCAAGCTTGGCCACCGGCCGTCGCAGCTCGAGTTCATGGACACCGTGCGCCGGTTCGCGGCCACCGTCCCGGGCGGCCGCGTCGTCCTCCAGGACATCTCGCAGACCGGCTTTTCCCCGTCTCGCGGCGGCGGCTTCCCGATCGAGTTCAACGTGCGCGGCCCCGACTGGAACGTGCTCGCCGCGTCGGCGCGCGAGATCGCCGAGCGGATGCGGGCCTCCGGCGTGGTCACCGACGTCGACACCGACTACCGCGTCGGCATGCCCGAGGTGCAGGTGCTGCCCGACCGCAACAAGGCCGCCGACCTCGGCGTCAGCATGTCGGCGATCGGGGAGACGGTCAACGCCGCGATCGGCGGCGTCCGCGTCGGCCGCTTCAAGGACAAGGGGCGGCGATTCGACATTCGCGCCCGCCTGCTGGCGCCGCAGCGCGAGCGCCCGGAGGACATCGATCGCCTGCTGGTGCGCACCACCGGCGGCGAGCTGGTGCGCCTCGGCGAGCTGATCCGCATCCAGCAGGAGCCGACGCTGCAGGCGATCACGCGGCGCGACCGCGAGCGGGCGATCACGATCTACGCCAACGTCGTCTCGGGCGCCTCCCAGGCGGTCGCGGTCGACCGCTCGCTGGCGATCGCCCGCTCGGTGCTGCCGGACGGCTATCGCGCGGTGGTGTCGGGCAGCACGAAGGCGTTCCGCGACTCGTTCCGCTCGCTCTGGTTCGCGTTCGGGCTCGGCCTCTTGATCGCGTACATGGTGCTGGCGTCGCAGTTCAACTCGTTCTGGCACCCGGTCGTCATCCTGCTCGCGCTGCCGTTCTCGATCAGCGGCGCGCTGATCGCACTGTGGGTCGGCGGCCAGAGCCTGAACGTCTACAGCATGCTCGGCCTGATCCTGCTGGTCGGCATCGCCAAGAAGAACTCGATCATGCTGGTCGACTTCACCAATCAGGCCCGCGAGCGCGGCGCCGAGCGCCACCAGGCGCTGCTCGAGGCTTGCCCGATCCGGCTGCGGCCGATCCTGATGACCTCGATGGCGACGATCGCGGGCGCGCTGCCGCCCGCCTTCGCCATCGGTCCCGGCGCCGAGCTGCAGCGGCCGATGGCGCTCGCCCTGGTCGGCGGCATGGTGGTGTCGACGCTGCTCACGTTGTTCGTCGTGCCCGCCGGCTACAGCGTGCTCGACGACGTGATCGAGTGGTGGCGCGCCCGCCGACGCGAGCGAGCTGAGCTCGCCGTGCAGCTCGGCCCCGCCGGGAGCGACCGCTAGAGGCAGAGACTGCCCGTGGTGGGGATCGGTTCAGCGGGGTGGTCGGCGACGGCCGATGCGGCTGCGGAGCGAACGGAGCGCCTGCATCATCGTCCGGGCCGCCGGCGCCTGGCTGGGATCGTAGGTCGCCTCGACCCGCTCGATCCCCTGTCCCACTTCGACCTCGATCGAGGGCGATTTCCTGATGGCGAGCACCTGCGAGGGATACACGGAACGGTGGCCAGTGATCAGGAAGCTGATCACGCAGGCCACCGCGGCATAGGGACCCAGCGCGGGGCCGAACATCTCGAGCGCCATGATCGCGGCGGCGATCGGAGTATTGGCGGCGCCGGCCAGGATCGCGACGAGACCGATCGCGGCGAAGGTCGCGCGATCGAGGCCGAAGACATCGGCGAACAGTGTTCCGGAGGTCGCGCCGACGAAGAACAGCGGGGTGACGATGCCGCCGGAGCCGCCGAAGTTGAGGGTGATCGAAGTGAACACCGACTTCATCAGCGAGGTGTACCAGGGCGACGAGTAGCCCTTGAGGGCGGACTCGATGAAGTCGAGTCCGAGGCCGAGGAAGTCGCGCGAGAACACATAGGTCAGGCCGACCAGCGACGACCCGCCCGACCAGCGCCTTGACGACGGGCGACAGCGGGAGCCTGTCGGCGACGCACCTTGCCGCCGCGCAGCATCTCCACAACCACGAACGAGCAGAGGCCGAGGAACACCCCGGCGAACGCCACCTCGATGAAGAACGTCTCGCTGAACACAGGGGCGACCTTGATCGCGTGGTTGAAGTACTGCACGCCGAGCACCGACGACACCTGGAAGGCGGTGATCCCGGCGATGAACGAAGGCAGCAACACCTCGTAGAGAATGCTGCCGACGAACAGCACCTCAACGCCGAAGATCGCGCCCGCGATCGGTGTCCCGAACACCGCTGCGAACCCGGCCGATATGCCACAGATGACGATCTTCCGGCGATCGTGGTCGTTGAGGCGCAGCAGGTCGGCCAGCGACGAGGCCAGCCCGGCGCCGATCTGCGCGCACGGGCCCTCCTTCCCCGCCGAGCCGCCACAGGCGAGGGTGATGATCGTCGCCACGAGCTTCACCGGGACCACCGCGAGTTTGATCCGGCCCGAGGTCGTGTGCACCGCCTCGATCACCTTCTCGGTGCCGTGCCCTTCGGCGTCGGGCGCCAGCTTCTTGACCAGCAGCACGCTGGCGACGAAGGCCAGGGGCAGCAGAAGGTAGTAGTCCCGGCGCTGTCCCGTGAGGGCGGTAGTCCAGGCCAGCGCCTTGAGGAACACCGCCGTCGAAAGACCGACGACGGCACCGGTGAGGGTCGCGAGCACGAACCACTTCAGTACGCTGGCAAACAGCACGGACTCCTCGGTGAGCCTGCGTTTCATGAAGACAACTCTAGCGCTACATTTCGATCAGGAAGATAGCGGGTGAGGCACCAGTTCTCGAGCCTGACTCCTCCGTAATCGTCCAAGCGAAGGCCAGGCATGAAGTTACGTCTGCAGCCTCGCAAATGTCGTTTGACGTTCCCACATGCAGGGCTTAGGATTGATATGGTCCCACTACAGGGGGTCCGAAGGGTTCGGCGGTGGGTGTACCTCCGCCGGAGGCCAACTTCGGATGGTCGGGCCGCCATCCGGTAAATCGCGTGCAGCGAGAGTCTGTCGCGTTGCCCGCAACCGGTCAGGAGCCGCGATTCACGCAGCACGCGGCTTCAACCGGACGATTTGCCGGAGGGCAGGATGGCCGGTTCCGATAAACCACAAACGAAGCAGGACACCGTGTCAGGTTGCCTTGTCCGGTTCTTCTGGATGCTGGTCGGCAACATGGCCTTGTTCTTTCTTGCCATTCTTGTTGCTCAGTACGAGCCGTTCAAGCTCTCCCTTCGCGATGCCGTTTTTTGGGCAGTGGTCGCCCTGATGATGGCGGCCCGCTTCGTAGATATCAGGCATCTGGACGGAGTCACGACCGAGGGGGAACCCGCAACACAGTCGGACTGGACGCGCTACGTCGCCAGGTTGCTCGGCGGCGCTGCGGTGGTGTGGCTCGTGGCCCACGGGCTAGCAGCAACCGGTTGGTTGCGCTAGATCGCTGATGAGGCGCTGTTTACGCACGCTTGCGAACTCCGGTCAGGGAGGACAGCTCCCAGCGGTTCAGCAAGAAGGAGGCATGACATGAACCCCGTAGAGACTCTCGACGCCCCGCGTATCACCGAACCAAGGTCTGCGACTGGGGTTGGCATCGGGATCAAGAACATCCGGGAACCTGCCCACGTCTCGGATGGGAAGAGGATCCTCGTCAACGGGTCCTGGCCGAGTGACATATCCCGGCAAGAAGCGGCGCTTGGCGAGTGGCGTCACGATTGGGCGCCGAGCGGATCGCTACTTCACTGGTTTGACAACTCCGAGGCTCGCTGGCCTGAGTTCTGCCAGCGATACAAGCAGGAACTCGTCACAAGCGGAAAGATCAAGGAGCTTCACGTTCTCGCCAAGCGGGCCAAGGTCGAGAAGATCACGCTGGTCTACACGGATCCCAGCCGCGAGCGAAATGTCGCGAAGGCTCTCCTGACCTTCATCCTCGGGACGTAGGGTCCGGCTGGCCGCCGCGGCGACCTACGCGGCGTTCTCGCCTTCCACGCGGCAGAAAGGAGAACGCGATGAGCGACTTCCAGCAGCGGGGCCCGATTACGACACTGCCTCGCTTTGTGACCCACGACCTTGCGCGGAGGGAGGACGAGATTACCGGATATGCCCGGTCGAGCCCGCTCGCCCTGGTCATCCCCTGTCTCGTCTCCGAGATGGACCAGCCGGCTCTGGCGGGGATGGTAGCCGAGGTGGCGCGTGTCCCCTACCTCGACACGGTGGTCATCTCCCTCGATCGCGCAGATGAGAACGGGTTCCAACGCGCCAGGGACTACTTCAGGCCGCTGCGACAGCGGACCGTCGTCCTGTGGAACGATGCGCCCGCTATCCAGGAGCTGCGCGACTCAGTGGAACAGCGGGTGGGGCCGCTCCCACCTGGCAAGGGGCGCGCAGTCTGGATGGCGATCGGGTTTGTGTTGGCGGAAAGGCGCGCACGCGTCGTGGCACTCCACGACGCGGACATGGTCGATTACAGCCGGGCCCTGCTCGCCAACCTCGTCTTCCCCATCCTCCATCCGCTTCTAGGTTTCAGCTTCGCCAAGGCGTACTACGCGCGGTTCACCGAACGCCTGCACGGGCGGGTGACACGGCTGCTGATGCGCCCGCTCCTGCAGGCTCTCGGAGACGTGGTGGGCCGCCACTCGTATCTCTCGTACCTCGCGGCGTTTCGCTACCCGCTCTCGGGTGAGCTCGCCCTCGAGGTAGACCTGCTGCGGTGGATCCGGATTCCCGGGGACTGGGGGCTCGAGGTCGGCCTGCTCTTCGAGATCCTCCGCCACCGTTCGCCGCGCCGCGTCTGCCAGGTGGACGTCACCGACAGGTTCGAGCACAAGCACCAGCCGCTGTCGCCAGTGGACGCCACTCAGGGCCTGCACAGGATGGCAGTGGATATCGTGAAGCACCTCCTGCGTACGTTCTCTGCCGCGGGTGTCGTGCTCCCGGAAGGGTCGTTCAAGAGCATGCGGGTGGCTTACCAGCGGTACGCCGAGGACGCGGTGGCCGACTACTATGCGGTGTCGGTGTTCAATGAGCTGACGTTCGACCGCCATACCGAGGAGGAAGCCATCGCGACTTTTTCTCTGGCTCTGGCCGAGGGTTGTGAGCAGTTCGGAGTCGATCCTCTCGGCACCCCGTCGCTGCCCAACTGGGCGCGCGTGGAGGCCGCCTGGCCCGAAATTGACGCCTACCTTCTCAGCATCGTGAAGAGTCTTGGAGGGATCCTGCCGCAATGAACATCGGCGTCGTATTGACTGACCTCGACGGAACCCTGCTCGAGCCCGACGGCACGCTTCGGCGCGAGGCGCGGGACGCGGTGTCGTCTCTCCTGCTGCGCGGAATCGCGGTCAGTCTGCTCACCAGCAAGACGCCCGCAGAGCTCGGGGTGATCATGGCCGACCTCGAGCTCCGAGGCCCATCGGCGTTCGAGAACGGCGCTGGAATACGTCATGCCGAAGGCGAGCTTGAGTTGACTGGAGCTGCCGTGCCCGTATCGGACTTGCGGCAGGTGTTGCGCTACCTACGAGCCCGTACGGGCATCCCTGTGCGTTCCCTCGAGGAGCTCGATGACGCGGAGCTCACGGCCATTACGCGGCTGTCGGGCAGCGCCCTCAGCCGCGTGCGACAGCGCCATGCTACGTTACCCCTCGCGGTCGACCCGCGTTACGACAAGGCCCTCCGGAGAGCACTGCCGAGAGTACCCGAGGTACGGCTCGTGCGCGGCAACCGGTTCCTGCACCTCCAAGGACAGCACGACAAGGCAGACGTGGTGCCGCGCCTGCTCGAGCTTGGCGGGCGTCATGATGGAGGAGTCGTGGCCTGTGGCGACGCCCCCAACGACGCCAAGCTCCTCGCCGCGGCTTCGATCCGGATCATTGTCCCAAGCACGGCCGGGCCTCATCCCGAGCTCACGAGCCGTTTCCCCGACGCCATCGTTGCCCCTTATCCACACGGCAAGGGGTGGGCCGCCGCGGTGAACGCGCTAACGGAGGATGGCTACACGCCGCCACTTAAGTCGGGAATCCGTTCCCGGACGCCCGCATCCCCGAGAGGGGACACCCGGGGCCGAAACGGACGCTCTTGCGATGGTTGAACCCCTCGCCTTACCGGTGCAGTTGCGCGAGGATCTTCAACGGCTCGGGCACGCCGACGTCGTCGTCGGGATCCCGAGCTTCAACAACGCGCGCACCATCGGTCATGTTGTGAGAGCGGTGCAGGCCGGTCTAGCGAAGTACTTCCCCGCCGAGCGGTCCGTGCTCCTGAACTCTGACGGAGGTTCGGGGGACGGGACGCCCGAGGCGGTTCGCGACGCGTCGATTGACACCTATCGAACAATTCTCGCCGCTCACCCGCTGCGCCCCGTGCATCGCATCGTTACGCCGTACCATGGAATCCCTGGCAAGGGTAGCGCGCTGCGAACAGTATTTGCGGCGGCGCGCGCGCTCGGAGCCAAGGCGTGCGCCGTGGTCGACGCCGACTTGCGGAGCATCACTCCGGAGTGGATCGATTTGCTCGTCTCGCCGGTACTGCGCGAGGGTTTCGACTTCGTCGCGCCGCTGTATCGACGCCACAAGTACGACGGCACCATCACTAACAGCATCGTCTACCCGCTCACCAGGGCCCTCTACGGCCAGCGGGTGCGTCAGCCGATCGGCGGTGACTTCGGGTTCTCAGGACGGCTCGCCGGGCACTACCTCGCGGAAGACGTCTGGAGTACCGATGTTGCCCGCTTCGGAATCGACATCTGGATGACCACGACCGCCATCACCGGTGGCTTTCGCGTCTCTCAGTCGTTCCTGGGCGCCAAGATCCACGACACCAAGGACCCGGGCGTTGATCTGTCGGCCATGCTCGTTCAGGTCGTGAGCAGCGTCTTCAACCTCATGGAGACGCACGCGTCGGCTTGGCGCTCGCTCCTGGAGACGCAGTCAACCCCGACGTTCGGCCTGGAGTACACCGTCGGATTGGAGCCGGTTCAGGTGAACGTGGAGCGCATGATCGCCATCTTCCGAAGCGGGGTGCAGGAGCTGGCGCCTGTCTGGGAGCGTGTCCTCCACCCCGAGTCGTTACGGCAGGTTCGCGCGCTGGCGGCAGTTCCCCCGCCGGAATTCCGGTATCCCGCCGCCCTGTGGGTCCGCACGGTTTACGACCTCGCCGCGGCGTATCACGGGGCGGCGCTCAACCGCGATCACGTGCTGCAGTCGCTTACACCCCTCTACCTCGGTCGCACCGCCTCGTTCGTGCTCGAGACGGCGGACACAGATGCCGACGGCGTCGAGGGCATCATCGAGGAGCTCTGCCGCGAGTTCGAGGTCGCAAAGCCTTACCTCATCGAGCGTTGGGACTCGGCCAAAGGAGGTTCAGAATGAACGGCCCCTTCTACGAACGGCTGATGCGCGCCCTCGATACGTTTTTCGAGGCGGTCCTGCGGTTTCTGCCCGGCCTATTGGCGGCGCTGCTGATCTTCGCCCTGGGACTCGTGGTGGCGTGGCTCCTCGGTGTGGTCGTCAGACGGGTTCTGGGTGTAGCTCGGTTCGACCGCTTCTGCGACGCGTGGGGCGCATCCCAGATCCTCGGCCGAGCGGATGTCCGCACGACTCCGACCGCGCTCGCCGCGTCACTCACGTTCTGGCTGGTGCTTGTGAGCTTCCTCATGGCAGGCCTTGCGGCCCTCGAGATCGAGGTCGTCAACCAGCTCATCGCCCAGTTCTTCCTCTATTTGCCCCGGCTCTTCGCCGCACTCCTGATCCTCCTTGGCGGTTTCCTCTTCGCGAACTTCCTCTCTCGCGCGGCGCTTCTCGCCGCTGTCAACGCCAACGTTCCGTCGCCCCGAGGCATCAGCATCGTGGTCAAGCTGCTGATCGCCATCCTGTCCTTTGCGATGGCGCTCGAGCAGCTCCAGATCGCCAAGAGCATCGTGCTCGCTGCCTTCATCATCACGTTTGGGGCGGTGATGCTTGGCCTCGCCATCGCCTTTGGCGTCGGAGGCCGCGACGTTGCCAAGCGAGTCCTCGAGCGCCAGTTCAAGGACGGGGGCGGTACCGGGGAACAGGATGATCTCTCCCACGTCTGAGCCCGAGACGTCCAGAGAGAGGCGCGCCGAAAGCGTCCGCACGGCCCCGTTCGCCGAGAGAGTCCTCAGGCCGTTCGAGGAATTCACCGCGATCGAGGCGTCCGGGGGCATCGTTCTCCTTGGCGCCATGCTCCTGGCGCTGTTCCTGGCCAACTCGCCGTGGGCCGCCGCCTACGCGTCGCTCTGGAGCAGCGCGCTCGGTGTGAGCTCCGAGTGGCTCGACCTCACCAGACCCCTGAGCTTCTGGATCAACGACGGCCTGATGACGATCTTCTTCCTGGTCATGGGGCTCGAGATCAAGCAGGAGCTACTTGGTGGGCAGTTGGCTTCGCCCCGTCGGGCGGCGCTGCCGATCCTCGCGGCGCTCGGCGGTATGGCCGTGCCCGCCGCCGTCTACCTGTCGGTCAATCTCGGGACGGACGCGGCGCGGGGGTGGGGCATCCCGATGGCGACCGACATCGCCTTCACGGTGGGGGCCATGGCGCTTCTCGGGACGAGGGTTCCGGTCGGGCTCAAGGTCCTCGTGACGGCCCTGGCCATCGCGGACGACATCGGGGCCATCCTGGTGATCGCCATTGCCTACTCCCACTCGCTTGCCTGGCTCCAGCTCGCGGCAGCAGCCGGGGTCGTCGTCCTCCTCGCTCTGGCCAACCGAATGGGTGTCCGCAGCCCGCTGCTCTATGGACTGCTGGGCCTCGGTCTGTGGCTGGCGCTCCTCGAGTCGGGTATTCACACTACCATCGCCGGCGTGCTGCTGGCTGCCGCCGTGCCAGCTCGCACGCGGATCGATGCCCATGAATTCCTCGCGCGTGGGCAGGCCCTGCTCACGGATTTCGGCCACGCGTCAGGGGACAGCCGGGGGCTTCTTGCCAGCCCTGACCAGCTCGAGGCACTCCACAGTCTCGAGGATGCCTGCGAGAGAGCCGCCACTCCGTTGCAGCGGATCGAGCACGCCCTCCATCCCTGGGTCACCTTCGGTATCATGCCGCTGTTCGCCCTGGCCAATGCCGGCATTTCGTTCGCCGCGGTCGGGGGCGGGGTCGTCGCACCGCGCGTGACGCTCGGTGTCGCGCTCGGCCTGCTGGTTGGCAAGCCCGTCGGGATCGTCGTGTTCTCCTGGCTGGGGGAGCGACTCGGTGTAGTCGCCAGGCCGGACGGTGTGAGCTGGGCCAAGATGATCGGCGCCGGCCTCCTTTGCGGGATAGGCTTCACGATGTCGCTGTTCGTGGGCACCCTCGCGTTCGGCGAGTCGGCAACCCTGGCCGCGGCCAAGCTCGGAGTCCTGGTGGGTTCGGCCCTTGCCGCGCTGCTCGGCTCGGCGCAACTGGTGCGCAGGCCGGCGGGTTCCTGAGGAACCCTGCCCGACCTCGGCATCCACGGAGCGGGCGAGCTTCTGTCAACCGCCTCGCTCGTGATCATCGGCTGCACTATTCTCATGACGGTGGGGCGGCGAGCCCCAGGCTGGTGTCACAGAAGTCGGCCCAGCGGACGAGCCTGTCGATCCGGTGCCCGGGCTTGCGGAAACCGTGCGGCTCTCCCGGGTAAGCGACCATCTGCACCTGCTCGCCGGTGGTCTTGAGGGCGCGATACAGGTCCAGCCCTTGTGCGAACGGGACCCAGTTGTCCTCCTTGCTGTGGAGGATCAGCACAGGCGTGGTGACGCTCTTGACATGGAACACCGCGGACTCCCGCGTGTAGTTGTCGGGGTTATCGTAGGGTTGCCGAGAGACTCCCAGTCGCCCGCCGCGCCGTGGTTGATGTCCGACTGCGCCTAGTTGGAGATGCAGTCCGCGACGCCGGCGACGACTCTCCCGTCGCAACCGTCCGGGATCAACCGCGGCGGGCGATCTCCGCGAGCAGCCGAGTGCGGATGTCGTCGCGGACAGCGCGGAAGACGGCCAACCGCACCTCGTCGGGGCCGGTCGCGAGCGCCGGGTCGGGGAACGAGAGGTGCACCTGCTCGACCGGCCTCGGGAAGATCGGACAGCTCTCTTTCGCCGAGTCGCACACTGTCACCACCAGATCCCACGGCTGGCCGACCAGCGTATCGACCGACTTGGGTGCTGCATGAGAGATGTCAACGCCGATCTCGGCCATCGCCCGCACCGCGAGCGGGTGCACGGCGGCGGCTGGCTGGGTGCCGGCCGAGCTCGCCTCCCAGCGCCCTGCCAGGTCGTGGTTGACCAGCCCCTCGGCCATCTGCGAGCGGCACGAATTTCCTGTACATAGGATCAAGACCCGTTTCCGTGGCGCCATCGATACCTCCGCTTGCATCGAACCGGGAATGAGTCTACAATATTTCGTTGGAAGGCGAAATGGCTCGTTCACCACTCTCATCGACAGTACAGCGCTACAAGGCGCTTGCCCATCCGGCGCGGCTGCGAATTGCCGCTATGCTGCGCCCGGGCGAGCTGTGCGTGTGCCAGATGACCGCGGTGCTCCGGCTTGCCCCATCCACAGTCTCCGCCCATCTGGCGGAGCTGCGCCGGGCGGGGGCCGTGGCCGAGCGCAAGGAAGGCCGCTGGGTGTTCTACGCGCTCACCGGCGACGCTGAGGGACTGCTGGCGCCGATGTTCGCCGAGCTCGCGGATGACCCTCAGATCGCGCTCGACACCTCGCTGGTCGCCCGGTTGCGCGCCATCGGTCCCGAGGAGCTGTGCCGCGTGGATATGGACGTACAGCGGCTCGGGATCGAGTTCTCTCGGCCACGTCAGCAGAGGTAGTGCCGCGGTCGTTTGCGCCGCACGGGGGCCGCTTGACAGTGCATGGTCACGCGCCTACACTTCGTCACGGGACGAAATGACGATATCACCCCTGACCACCGCAGCCACATGCCACCGGGCCCTCGCCAACCCGCTGCGCCTGCGCGCACTCGCTGTGCTCGGGGACGGCGAGCTCTGCGTCGGTCAGTTGCGGGAGGTGCTCGACCAGGGTTTCTCCACCGTCTCCCAGCACCTTCGTGAGCTGGAGACGGCAGGTCTGATCGAAGCCCACAAAGTCGGCAGGCAGGTGTTTTACCACCTGATCAACGAAGGTAGCGAGGGCATAGTTCTAGCCTGCGTGATCCGGCAGCTCGCCGGCGACGAGGCGATTGCATACGACCGGCAACGGGCAGCGGAGCTGCGGGCGACCCTCTGTCGCGACGGTTGTGGAGTCGCGCCGCGCACCGCGATGGACCAGGCTTCTCGTGGCGACCGCGAACCAAAGAGACTGAAAGCGGAGGAACGATGAGCGGCGAGAGCAAGCGAATGAACGTCTTCGAGCGCTATCTGACGCTGTGGGTCGCGCTCTGCATGGTAGTGGGCGTAACGCTGGGTAAGGTCTTTCCGGGGCTCATCGCGACTGTGCGCGGCATGGAGTTCGGCTCGGGCAGCCAGATCAACATCCCGATCGCGGTGCTGATCTGGCTGATGATCTACCCGATGATGCTCAAGATCGACTTCGCGTCGATCGCGCGGGTCGGTAAAAAGCCAAAGGGGCTGTTCATCACGATCGTCGTCAACTGGCTGGTCAAGCCGTTCTCGATGGCGTTTTTCGGCTGGCTGTTCTTTCGCCACCTTTTCCTACCGCTCATCGGGCAGGAGCTGGCAAGCCAGTACATCGCCGGCGTCATCATCCTCGCCGCCGCGCCATGCACCGCGATGGTGTTCGTGTGGTCGTACCTCTCCGACGGCGACCCCGCGTACACCCTCGTGCAGGTCTCAGTCAACGACCTCATCATGCTGGTGGCGTTCGCGCCCGTCGTCAAGCTTCTGGTGTCCGGGGCGACCGACCTCGAGGTGCCGTTCAAGGTGCTGCTGTACTCGGTGCTGGTCTTCGTGGTGATACCCCTCGCCGCGGGGATGCTCTCGCGCGCGTGGCTGATCCGAGCCAAGGGCGTGGAGTGGTTCAGCGAGAAGTTCGTGGCGTTCTTCCACCCCGTCACGGTGATCGCGCTGCTCGCCACGCTGGTGTTCATCTTCGCCTTCCAGGCGGAAAACATCACCACCCGATGGTTCCACGTGATCCTCATCGCGATCCCGATCCTGATCCAGGTCTACTTCAACTCCACGCTCACCTACAGCCTCATGAAGCTGTTCAAGGTGGAGTACCCGGTGGCGGCGCCTGGCGCCTTGATCGGCGCCTCGAACTTCTTCGAGCTGGCGGTCGCGACGGCAATCGCGCTGTATGGCGCCGGCTCGGGTGCGGCGCTTGCCACGGTGGTCGGCGTCCTCGTCGAGGTGCCGGTCATGCTATCGGTGTGCAAGGTCTGCCTGGCTACCAGGCACTGGTTCGAGCCGGTGCCGGACACTGAGAAGGGAGTGGCACCATGTTTAGGCGTGTGCTCTTCGCCACCGACCTTTCGAAGGCCTCGGATGTCGCCCTCGAGTGCGTCAAGAGTTGGAAGAACCTCGGCCTCGCCAAGGTCACCGTGGCCCACGTGCACAACGTCCAGTACGCTGGCGGAGGCGCCGGGCTCGAGGAGCAGATCCGCGCGGACCACACGCCCAAGCTCAAGCGCCAGGCGCAGCTCTTGCGGGACGCCGGCATCCACGCCTCGTGGAGGCTCGATTTCGGCGTCCCCTACCTGGAGATGGATCGCATCGCCCGCGAGGAGGGCAGCGAGGTCGTGGTGCTCGGCTCTCACGGCCACTCGTGGATCAAGGAGGTGTGGCTGGGCTCGATCGCGGACGCGATCCTGCGCCAAGTGAGCCTTCCGGTCCTCGTCCTCAAGGTGAACCGGTTGCTGGAGCTGCCCCCTGAGCAGTGCGTCAACGCTTGCGACTCCCTCTTCGGCAAGGTCCTGCTGGCCACCGATTTTTCCCCCGCCTCTGGAGGCGCTGTGGACGCCGTGCGAGCCCTCGCGCGCCGCTTCGCCTGCCAGGTCCGGCTCCTCCACGTGCAAGAGCACTCACGGGTCTTTCCCCACCTGGCGAGCCGGCTCGACGACTTCAACCGCGAGGACGCGCGGCGGCTCGAGGCGCTGGCCGGCGAGCTGCGGGGCCTGGGCGCTGGCGAGGTGTCGCAGGACGTGCGTACCGACCATGCGACGAAGGGCGTGATCGCCGCCATCCGCGAGTGGCAGCCACGCCTTGTGGTGGTGGGCCGCCACGGCCGAGGTGCCCTGGCTGGGCGGCTCATCGGCTCGACCTCGCACGACGTGGCGCGCGAGAGCCCGGTGCCGGTGCTGGTCGTCCCGCATTGAGGAGATGAAGGCGATGCCGGTCTACGAGTACATCTGCCAGGACTGCAGCAAGGTCACCGAGACGTGGGCCACGCTGGACCAATACCGGATGGGGCTGGCCCCGACCTGCAGCCATTGTGGCTCCAGGCGGCTCGCTCGAACGTTCACCTCGCTCGGCCTGCTCACGAAGAGCAGCCGGCAAGGACAGGGAGGCGGAGGCTGCGGGCCGAATGCCGGCCCGGGCTGCTGCGGCAGATAGGGAGGGATTGATGGCAACGACGGTTCCCCAAGCTGCAATGACGATCGCCGAGGCGGCCGAGGTGTTTGCCCGTGCGATTCTCGACTCGGCCGAGTGGCGGCGCTGGAGCGGCGCCCGCGAGCGCTTCGATGCCGATACGAACATCCGCCAGGCCGAGCAGCGGCTGGCCGAGCTGTCACGCAAGTTCCAGAGCGCTCGGACGCAGGGGAGGGGGCTGTTCGGCCCCGACCTCGCCGAGCTGAACCGGTTGCAGGGCGAGCTGCAGTCATCGCCCCTGGCCCACGAGCGGGACCGGGCCGGGGTGGCGCTCATGCAGCTCTTCCAGGACGCCAACCGCCTCTTGTCCGACACCCTGGGCGTGGACTTCGCGGCTAACGCCGCCCCTCGCCAGAGCAGTTGCTGCGGTTAGTGTCGAAAGGGAGATGGCAATGCCTGATCAAGCGACATCGCCGCGCAAGGCGGTGCTGTTCTGCACCTGCTCCGGCGCCTGCCCGAGCATGGAGAAGATCAACTTCTGGACGCTGGCCGAGCGCGTCCGCCTCGAGCTGGGGGACAAGGTGGAGTTCATGGCGCTTCACCCCCGCTTGTGCGAGGAGGACGGCGAACGGTTCATGGCCAACGTCCTCACCCCGGCGCTCAAGTTCATCACCCCGGCGTGCGCCGAAAAGCGGCAGGAGAAGTTGCTGCGCGACGGTTTCGGCAAGGCCGGCGTGCCGATGGACTCGGAGCACTGGATTCCGGTCTCGATGGCGCAGCAGGACACCGAGCAGGTGCTCGCAAAGATCAAGGCGGCACTCGAGAACGGCTCGAGGTGAGGTGAGCCATGGCGGCGGGACGCACGTACCTCGGCATCCCCCGGGAGCTGATCCCGTGGGCGCCCACCATCGATCCGGACGCCTGCATCGGCTGCGGGGACTGCCTAGAAATGTGTCCCAACGGCGTGTTCGTCCTTGACGAGGAAGAGGGCAAGATGAGGGTGGCTACTCCTGACAACTGCGTGGTGCTGTGCGACAAGTGCGGCCCGTCGTGCGCCACCGACGCGATCTCCTTCCCCAACAAGGAGGAGACGAAGAAGGTGTTGCAGCGGCTGCTGCGCGAAATGCGGGAGAAGACGCTCGCCGCCACTGCGGCGGGAGGTGAGTCGTGACGGTCGAGGAGATTCTCGCGGAGGTGAGTGGATGACACAGATCGAGATTTTCGAGCCGGCGCTGTGCTGCGCCACCGGGGTGTGCGGGCCGGAGCCGGATGACACGCTGGTGCGCTTCGGCGAGGCCGTGCGGCGCGTCGAGGCGGAGCTGGCGGAGAAGGTCCGCCTCACCCGGTTGCTGCTCAACCAGCAGCCAATGCGGTTCACTCAGGTGCCGGCCGTGTTCGCCATCATCAAGAGCAAGGGGGTCAGCGCCCTGCCCGTCGTGGTGGTGAATGGGCGCGTGGCACTGGAAGGCGCCTACCCCACCTTCGAGCAGATCGAAGCATGGAGCAACAACGGGGGCGCCGGCGATGGCCGGTGAGCTCCCGCGCCACGCGCCTGGCGCATGAAGTCGCAGCAACACGGGAAAGGAAAGAGTGATGACAACGAACAGGTTCATGTTCTTCTCGGGCAAGGGCGGAGTGGGCAAGACCACGTGCGCCTGTGCCACGGCCGTCGCCGCCGCGGAGCGAGGCCTCAAGACGCTTATCGTGTCCACCGATCCCGCCAGCAACGTCGGTGACGTCTTCCAGCAACAGATCGGTTCGCAGGCGACCGCCATCCGCGGCGTGCCGAACCTGTTCGCCGTCGAGATCGACCCCGACGGCGCCACCGAGGCCTACCGCGAGAGGGTGCTCGCGCCGATGCGCGGCATTCTGCCCGACGAGATCGTGGCGGTGATCGAGGAGCAGTTCCGCTCGCCGTGCACCACCGAGATCGCCGCCTTCGACCGGTTCACGGACTTCCTGGTGGACCCGGGGTACGACCTGGTGGTCTTCGACACGGCGCCCACCGGCCACACCCTGCGGCTGCTCGAGCTGCCGATGGACTGGAGCAGGCACATCGAGGAGTCCGCCAAGACCGGCGGGCAGACCTGCCTGGGGCCCGTGGCATCGATTCAGGCCGGCAAGGTGAAATACGACCTGGCGATCGCGGCGTTGCGCGACCCCGGCGTCACGTCGTTCGTCTTCGTCACCATCCCGGAGAAGACCTCGCTCGACGAGGCCAGGCGTACGGGCGACGAGCTTTCGGCTCTGGGCATCACGGTCCAGCGGCTGATCATCAACCACGTGCTGCCGGTGGCCGAGGGCGAGAACGGCTTCTTCGCCCGGCGGCGGGCGATGCAGCAGCCGTACATCGCCGAGGCGGCCGAGGCGTTCCCCGGCGTCGCCATCAGCCAGGTCGAGGAGACGTTCGTCGAGATCATCGGCGCCCCGGCGCTGTCGGCGTTCGCCCGCCTCCTGGACGGTCGCGAGGACGGGCGGCTGCCGCAGGCTCTCCTGTCGCCGGCTGCACTGCTGCTGCCAACCAACGGCGGACGGCGGCGGCTCTTCTTCATGGGCAAGGGCGGGGTCGGCAAGACCGTGGTGTCCGCGGCGACCGCGCTGTACCTCGCCCGTAAGGAGGTGCGGACGCTGCTCGTCACCACCGATCCGGCGGCCCATACCGGCCGGGTGCTGGGGTGCGAAGCGACCGACGCTCCGACCGCCGTCCCCGGCGAACCCAACCTGTTCGTGGCGCGAGTGGACCAGGAGACGGCGGTGCGGGAGTACCGCCAGCGCATCCTGGGAGAATCGCGCGGGCGCTTCGACAAGGCCACGCTTGCCGCGATGGAGGAGGAGCTCAACTCCCCCTGCACCGAGGAGATGGCGGCTTTCGAGCGCTTCCTCGCCTACCTGACCGACGACAGTTTCCCGGTTGTCGTCTTCGACACCGCCCCGACGGGCCACACGCTGCGCCTGCTGTCGCTGCCGTTTTCGTGGGAGAAGCAGGTGGAGATGATGGTGGCGATGCGCCCGGGTACGCAATCGTACGAACGCACCCGGGAGCGCTACAAGGACGCGGTTGCGATGTTGCAGGATCCCGCCATGACTCGCTTGGTGTTCGTCGTGCTGCCGGAGAAGACGCCGCTTCTGGAAGCGCTGCGCGCAAGAGACGATCTCGCGGCGGCCGGCATCGCCACTGCGGCCGTGGTGGCCAACATGGTGTTGCCCGACCACGCCTGCCGGACATCGCGCCTCAAGCTGCGGCGCGAGGCGCAGCAGCACTACCTCTACGCAATCCGGCGCGACTTCGGGGTGCCGCGCTTCGACCTGACGCTGCGCGACGACGAGGTCATGGGGACCGCGGCGCTGGAGGAAATCGCGGCCGAACTGTGGGGTGACCCGGCGTCGAAGGAGGCCGTGCGATGACCGGGGCCGGAGCGCGTGTTCGCGTGTACTTCACTCCACCGGTCAACCCTTGTGGCGAGGGCGCCTCCTGTTGTGGCCCTATGGGAATGACTGCGGAGGAGGCGGGAGCGCTTCGAACGGCGGTTGCCGAGGTCGTGCCCGGTGCCGATGTCGAGTTGGTCGACGCCTCGCGCAAGTTGAATCTCCACCGCGATGGGGCCGTGCTGCGCATGGTGAACACGCTGGGCCTTGCGGTCTATCCCGTGGTCACGGTGGACAGCGAGATCATCTCCATGGGGCCGCCGATAGTGGACGAGCTTGGTCCCCTCATCCGGGCCCGGCTGGGAGGTCCTAGTGAGTGAGCAGGAGGCGCCGGGCGCCACGCTGGCGCGTGCCCTGGGCGTTCTCGGCGCGCGTCGGACTATCGCGGTCCTGGGCGTGTCGCGCGATCCGGAGAGGTACGGGCACGAGCTATTCGCGATCCTGCGCGAGCGCCACCACGTCTACCCCGTCAACCCTAAGGTGGAGGAGATCGATGGACTGCGTTGTTACTCTTCTCTCGCAGAGCTTCCTGAGTGGCCCGAGATCATCGTGCTGGCCCTCGGGCCCGCGGTGACCGAGAAGGTCGTGCCGAGCTGCCTCGACCGCGGTGCAGTTATCTGGCTACCGCCGGGGTGCTTTACCGAGCGCGCCGTCAATCTGGCACGTGAAGGGGGCGCAGAGGTCGTCGCCGACATCTGCCCGCTCTTCGTCACCCGGCGCCTTCAGGCCACTCAAGGCTAGCTCCATGATCCTCGGAAGCGCTTGGGTCCATCAGTGGCAGGCGCATCACGCAGACCTCCCTCGACCGCTCCGGGGAGAGCTCGGAGCGCTGTGCTCGGCTGCTGCGCGTGAAGGTCTCCGTGAGGCGAGCCGTGGCGCGGCGACAGCTTGACAGAGGCCACGATGCGCCTTATATTTCGCAAGATGACGAATTATTGGAATTCGCCCACCCGATGCCACAGAAAAGACCGGAGGAGGAATCGTATGAACCGAAACCATGTGGCGGTTATGGCGCTCTCGCTCCTCGTCCTTGGCGGGGCTGTACTCGCGACAGAGCCAACGGTGACGCGCCCGCCCGTGCCTGCCGCTTCGCCCAAGGAGCTGGCCAAGATTGTCGGCTCGGGGAAGTGGGTGATCGTGGAGTTCGGCGGTGAGTACTGCATTCCCTGCAGGGCGATGCAACCGTTACTGCAAGAGCTGCGCGACACCCTCGGCGACAAGGTCATCATTCGCAACTTCTGGATTCAGCAGAACCAAGATGTGGCGCGCGCACACAAGATCATGGTGATGCCCACCCAGGTGGTGTTCAACCCAAAGGGCGAGGAAGTCCTGCGCCACATGGGAATGTATCCGCTTGCCGAGTTCCGCTCGGCACTCGCCGAGAAGGGCCTGTCCTAGTGGAGGCGTTGCTTTCCGAGCTGGCACAGCGGGCCGCGTCGGCGCCGCCGGTCGTGATGCTGCTGCTCGTGTTTCTCGGTGGGGTGATCTCGTCGGCGAGCCCGTGCGTGCTAGCGGCCGTGCCGTTGGTGGTCGCGACCGTGGGTGGTGGCGCCACCTCGCGAGGACGTGCGGTAGCGCTTTCGCTCGCGTTCGTGGCCGGCTTGGCGCTGTGCTTCACCGCGCTGGGCGCGGTCGCCGCACTGACAGGCACGCTGATCGGCGACGTGGGATGGATGTGGAAGGCGGTGTTGGCCGTCATCCTCATCGCCATGGGGCTGCACCTCATAGGGCTCGTGCAGCTACCGCTGCCACAGCTCGACGGGACTCGCTTTCGTGGCGCCGGGCTGGCCGGAGCAGTTGGTCTAGGGGCGCTCACCGGGACGCTGTCGTCGCCGTGTGCGACCCCAATCCTGGTGGTCGTCCTCTCGCTTGTCGCCTTCGAGCGCAAGGTCTTGTGGGGGACGACGCTGCTGGCGGCGTACTCACTCGGCCACGTGGTGCTGCTGTTCGCTGCCGGCGCCGCCTCCGGATTCGCGGCCGCCTACTTGGGCAGCCGCGCCGCGGTGTGGGCAAAGCGGGTTCATCAGGGGTTCGGCGTTGTTCTGGCGGGCGTGGGCGTGGCACTTGCGGTCTCCGTCGTGCGCCTCGCCTTTGTCTGAGCTACACGGTTCTCGTGAAAGGAGTGGTTCGACATGAGTGAAACACCGAAAGTCATCGAGGTCCTCGGTCCCGGCTGTCCCCGCTGCAAGGAGACGTTTCGTGTCGTGCAGCACGTCGTCGAGACGGCCGGGCTGTCCTGCGAGGTGGTCAAGAACGAGTCGATCAACCGCATGGTCGAGGTGGGGCTGTGGGCCAGCCCGGGTGTCGCGTTCGACGGCAAGCTGGTGCTCTTCGGCCGCATCCCCAAGCCTGAGGAAGTCCGCAAGCTGCTGAACCTAGCGTGACGTCCGCACCGTCCTGCCATCCCCCGGTAGAGATTGGAACACCATGAAAGAACGCACCAAACTGCTCATCATCGTCGGCGTCTTTCTTGCCGCCTACTTCCTGCCGATCCAGCATGCGCGCGTGCAGGGGGCGTTCCTCGAGGGGTTGTACCTGCTCAAGGACTACGCCCGGCAGCACGTGCTCCTCTGCCTGGTGCCGGCGTTCTTTATCGCCGGTGCAATCAGCCACTTCGTGCGCCAGGGCGCGGTGATGCGCTATCTCGGCGCCTCCGCGCCGCGGCCGGTGGCGTACGGTGTCTCCTCGATTTCCGGGGCGGTGCTGGCAGTGTGCTCGTGCACGGTGCTGCCGCTGTTCGCCAGCATCTACAAGCGTGGCGCCGGCCTCGGTCCGGCGATCGCGTTTCTCTACTCCGGGCCGGCGATCAACGTGCTGGCGATGATTCTGACCGCTCGCGTCCTCGGCGTGCGGATCGGCGTCGCCCGCGCCGTCGGCGCGGTGGCGTTCGCCGCGATCATCGGGGTGATCATGGCCGCCCTGTTCCGCAAGGAGGACGCCGAGCGCCTGGCCAACGGCCCTGACCCGTTCGCCCTGGCGGCCGAGGGCGGGGCGCCGCGCCGCGCCGGTTGGCAGGACGGTGCCTTCCTGGGGACGATGATCGCGATCCTCGTCCTCGCCGCCTGGGGTGCGCCGAATCAGGCCATCGGAGCCTTCGCGGCGGTCTACCGCATCCATTGGCCGCTGACGATCGTGCTCCTGGCCGTGCTTGCCTGGATGATCGTGCGCTGGTTCGACCGCGAGGAGCTGGCGGGCTGGATGCAGGCGACCTGGGCCTTTGCCAAGCAGATCACTCCCCTGTTGCTGGGCGGCATCTTGGTGTCGGGCTGGCTGATGGGCCGACCTGGTCTCGACGCCGGCCTGATCCCTTCCGCGTGGGTTGCGTCCGCGGTCGGCGGCAACTCGCTGCTCGCCAACTTCGCCTCGAGTGTGGTCGGCGCGTTCATGTACTTCGCTACGCTTACCGAGGTGCCGATCCTCCAAACGCTGCTTGGCTCTGGCATGGGCCAAGGACCGGCGCTGGCGCTGCTGCTTGCCGGCCCCGCGCTCTCGTTGCCCAGCATGCTGGTGATCAACTCCTACCTCGGTCCGAAGAAGACCATCGCGTACGTCTCGTTGGTGGTGGTCATGGCCACGATCACGGGAATTGTCTTCGGTGCGCTGGTGGGATGAAGAAGGAGGACAGTCACCCGTGAAGATCACCGTGTATGGACCAGGTTGCTACCGTTGCCAGGAGACCGAGCGGGTGGTTCTGAACGTCCTGGCCGAGCTCGATATCGCCGCAGACGTAGAGAAGGTCAGCGACTGGAAGGCCGGAGTTTTAGCCGGAGTGCTCGCCACCCCGGCGGTCGCGATCGACGGGCAGATCATGCTCAGCGGCAGAATCCCCACGCCCGCTGATGTCAAGGGCTGGCTCGAGCGCCGAGGAACCAAGGGGTGAAACCGTGAGGCTTCGTGCGGCTGTCACCGTGACTCTACTGGTCTTTGTCCTGCTGACCGCTGCCACCATTGTCGTCAAGGACACCCGAAGATCGCGGCAGGCCAAGGCCTTCAGCACGCAGGTGCAGCAGGCAGCGGCGGTTGCCCCCAACGCGAAAGGGCCTGCCGCCGCAGGGCAGGGCGCCCCGACTGCCAGCCCGGCAGCAGGCTTCGCGGCCGCGGCCCTGGCGCCGGTTTCAACTGCCCCCGTCGCGACCCCCCACAACCAAGCACGCTCCCTGGCATCGGCCGCGCGACCTGCCACGCCGCGGCGCGTGGTGCACGTTACCTATTTCTACACGACCACCCGCTGCGTGTCGTGCTACAAGATCGAGGCTCTGTCCGAAGCGGCGGTCTCGGCGACCTTCGCGGGGGCGCTGGCTCAGGGCGACTTGGTGTGGCGCGCCATCAACATCGACGAGCCGGGAAACGAGCACTACATCGACGACTACAAGCTCTTCACCAAGTCTCTGATCGTGTCCGAGGTCGTTGGCGACAAGGAAGTGCGTTTCAAGAACCTCGACCGGGTGTGGAAGCTGCTCGGTGATGAACAGGCCTTTTCACGCTATGTGATCGAGGAAGTGGGCGGCTTCGCGGGGCACTCATGAGCGACGCGTTGCTTCCGGCCGCCGCGGCAGCAGTGTGGTTGGGGATCCTGACGTCGGTGAGCCCATGTCCGCTAGCCACGAATATCGCGGCTGTCGGCTTCATCGGTCGGCACGCTGGAAGGCCGGCCCGGGTCCTCGCCGCCGGCGTTGCATACACCGTAGGGCGAGCCATCGCTTACGCGGCGCTCGCGGGGCTGATCGTCGCGGGTCTGCTGGCGATTCCGGCGGTCTCGAATTTCTTGCAGCGCTACCTCAACCAGGTGTTGGGGCCGCTGCTCGTGCTTGTAGGCATGTTCTTGCTCGACCTGCTTCGCCTCAACGTCAGCAGCTCGGTCGGTGGACAGGGCCTGCGGGAGCGCGCGGCGCGCGGTGGCGTGATCGGCGCCGTGCTGTTGGGCGTACTGTTCGCGCTGTCATTTTGCCCGGTCTCGGCGGCGCTCTTCTTCGGCAGCCTGATCCCACTGGCGGCCACCGCCGATTCCCCACTCGTGCTACCTGGCCTCTTTGGGGTCGGAACCGGCCTGCCCGTACTGGCCGTTGCCGCCTTGATCGCCGGCGGCAGCCCGGCACTGGAGGGTCTCATGAAGAAGGCGGCGTCCCTTGACCTATGGGCCCGCCGAATCACCGGCGGCGCCCTCATCGGAATCGGGATCTACTTGACGGTGCGCCATGTCTTCCTGGCTTGATCATGAGGAGCGCTTGGACTCCAGCGCTTGGGACGCCTCCATCATCATCGCCGACGGTGGCGGTCTGCGCAGCAAGGAGGTTGGACAACCTTCGCAGGGGTTCGGCTTGTTGCTACCGGCCGATTTGGTCAGTAGCGTGATGGAGGGGGAGACTCGTTTGCGAGAGCACATCGATATTGACGGAGAGTTGGGGGGTGCTCCCTTCGCCTTCGCCCCAGCAAGCTCTACCGTCCAAGAAAGGAATGTCTGCCATGACAAACACCAACGACGTCAAGGACGCAGTTCGCCAGCACTATGCGGACGTAGCGCGGAGCGGCTCGAGCTGCTGCGGCTCGGCCCCCTCGGGCTGCTGCGGTCCGATGGCCCCGGTCCAGATCGCCCAGGCGGTGGGCTACACGCCCTCCGAGCTGCAGGCTGTACCTGAGGGCGCCAACCTCGGCCTCGGCTGCGGCAATCCGCTCGCCTTCGCCGCGCTCAAGGAAGGCGACGTGGTCGTCGACCTCGGCTCGGGGGCCGGCTTCGACTGCTTCCTGGCGGCGCAGCGGGTCGGTCCGGCGGGCCGGGTCATCGGCGTCGACATGACGCCCGACATGCTCGATCGCGCCCGCCGCAACGCTGCCAAAGACGGCTTCGCCAACGTCGAGTTCCGCCTCGGCGAGATCGAGAACCTGCCCGTCGCCGGACGACACCGCCGACATGGTGATCTCCAACTGCGTGATCAACCTGTCGACCGACAAGCCGCGGGTGTTCCGCGAGGCGCTGCGGGTGCTCAAGCCCGGCGGCCGCCTGATGGTCTCCGACCTCGTCCTGGCGCGGCCGCTGCCGGCGAGCGTCGCGCGCTCGGTCTCCGCGTATGCGGGATGCGTCGCCGGGGCGATGCTCGAGGACGACTACCTGCAGGCGATCCGCGAGGCGGGGTTCGCCGACGTGCAGGTGCTCGCCGAGGCGACCTACCCGATCGGCTCGTCCAACCCGGACGCCACCGAGCTGGCGATCCTCAACGACGCCTCGATCTCCCGCGAGGACCTGCTCGCCGCGGCCGAAGCGGTGGTCAGCGTGAAGGTCACCGCCGTCAAGCCATAGCAGCCACGCCGGCGGTGGCGCCCCGGGCGCGATGTGAGAAGATCGCGCGGTGCACGGCTGGCTGATCGCGGTACTGCTCGGCATCGTCGAGGGACTCACGGAGTTCTTGCCGGTCTCCTCGACGGGCCACCTGATCCTCGCCGGGGAGCTGCTCGACTTCGTCGGCGAGCGCGCCGAGACGTTCGAGGTGTTCATCCAGCTCGGGGCGATCCTGGCGGTGCTCGTGCTTTACCGGCAGCGCTTCGCGGGTCTCGTGGCGGCCGGTCTGCGCGGTCAGGCGTTGCTGCCGCGCCGCGGCGAGGCCCGGCTGACGTGGGCGCACCTCGCGGTCGCCTGCCTGCCGGCGTTCGTGCTGGGATTCCTGCTCCACGGCTTCATCAAGCGCAACCTGTTCTCGACGCGGACAGTGCTGCTCGGGCTGGTGCTCGGCGGCATCGTGATGATCGCGGCCGAGGCGTGGGCGCGACGCGGCGGCACTGCGGTCGCAGCCGCCAGCCTCGACGAGGTGACGCTCTGCCAGGCGCTCGCCATTGGCTGCGCCCAGTGCCTGGCGCTGTGGCCGGGGTTTTCGCGGTCGGGCTCGACGATCAGCGGCGGTCTGGTGGCCGGCCTCGACCGGCGCACCGCCGCCGAGTTCTCGTTCGTCGTGGCGGTGCCGGTGATGATGGCAGCGACCGGCTACGACCTGCTCAAGTCGCTCTCGCTCCTCGACCGGGCCTTCGTCGGCACACTCGCGGTCGGCTTTGTCGTGTCGTTCGTGGTGGCGGGGGTGGCGATCGTCGCCTTCCTCCGCCTGGTCCAGCGGGTGAGCCTCACGCCCTTCGCCGTCTACCGCTTCCTGCTCGCCGGGTTGTACGTCCTCATTCTCCTGCGCTGACGCCGCCGCGCTGCCCGGCGACGCTTGACTTGTCGCGTCCGCTGGGCGAGCGTGGCGCGGCACGGGAAGCCGGACGGGCTGACGGGAGGCCGCGATGACCGCCAAACGGAGCAAGACGCGCAGCAGCGTACGCCGTGGCAGTGTGAAGGTCGATGGGAACCGCGCTGCGCGCGCGCACGGCCGTGGCGCCGATCGACCCGGTCGGAGCGAGCCGACACCGTGGGAGCGCCTCGCCGGCGCCGTGGCCGAGGCGATCGCGGTGCTCACCCCGGGGCAGTGCCTGGTGCTCAGCGCCAAGCGGCGCGGGTACTGGGTGCACCTGGTCGCCGGCGGTCATGGCGGCGTGCACGCCGAGGCCACGTCGAACGCCTGGCTGAAAGCGCGAGACATCCTCGACGAGGAGAAAGTAGCGCGGCTGCGCGAGCTCGGCTGGGCCGAGCCGACCGCGACGCGCGAGGAGGTCGAGGCGTCGGACGAGACGCTCGACCGCTCCTCGAACTTCACGCGCGACTGGCGCGGTCCGGCGCCGCTGCCGGAGGTCGCGGCGGTCGCGGTCGCCACCCTGCGCGACGTCTACGGCATGCGCCGCACCAACCAACTCGAGTACACCGCGTTCGGCCCCGGCCCGAAGGAAATCCTGCTGCCGACGCTGGGGCTCGACAATGCCCCGCTCCCCGAGGAAACGCACGAGCACGACGACGAGCAGCTCGTGCAGCCGGAGAACCGGGAGGAGCTCCGCCTGGCGGTCACCGACGCGCTGCGCTCGTTCACCGACCTCGACGAGGTGTCGGAGGACGAGGACGGCGACATCCCGCTGCGCTACGGCGGCGCCCTGATCTTCCTGCGGGTGGCGGGAGACGCGCCCTACGTCGAGCTGTTCTCGCCTTTGCTCAGCGGCGTCGAGCCGTCGCTCGAGCTGTACAAGGCGCTCAACGAGCTCACCGGCCACCACCGCCAGATCGGCTTCTTCTTCACCGGCGGGATCGTCTTCGCTTCGCTCGATCTCCTCGCCGACCCTTTCGTGCCCGACCACCTCGGCGGGGCGCTCGCGGTGCTCGGTCGCCTGTGCGATGAAACCGGGCACGACCTGCAGCAGCGCTTCGGCGGCAGCACGGCATTCGAGGAGGCGGCGCGTCAACCGGGAAAGCGGCGCAAAGCGCGCTACAACTGACTGGCGAGACGCCGCGGAGCGTCTCTCCGCTTGCGCATTCGGTTCGGTGCGCTAGTCTCGACGCATGACCGTTCGCCATGATCGCCGGCTCACCGCCCTCCTCTCCCTCGCCCCGGCACTGCTACTGGTTGCTGCCGTCGCCGCCCAGCCGGCCGCCAGGGCCGTACCTCCCGCCGACGACTTCGCCCTCGCCGGCTCGGCGGCGCCGCTGCCGCCGGGAGCCGCCGAGGGCGCGGCGGCGATCCGCGCCGAGGCGCTCGCCGCGCATGTGCGCTTCCTCGCGTCGCCCGCCCTCGAGGGGCGCGGTCTCGGTAGCCGGGGCGTCGACGCCGCCGCCGAGTACGCCGCGGCGAGCCTGGTGCTCGCCGGCATCGCCCCGCTCGAGGCGAGCGCCGGCGGCTACTTTCAGCCGGTGCCGCTGCGCGAGATCTCGGCGTTCGGTGGCACGCTGACGCTCGCCGAGCGCCACGGCGAAGCCGTCCGCAGCCGTTCGTTCGCCGCCGGGAAGGACTGCCTCCTGCCGAAGATGCCGCTGCAAACCATCACGGCGCCGCTCGTCTTCGCCGGCTACGGGATCCGCGAGGAGACGCTCGGCGTCGACGACTACCGCGGCGTGGACGTGAGCGGCAAGGTCGTCGTCATCCTCGCCGGCGTGCCCGCGGGCGCGCCGTGGCAGGAGGCGAAGCTGCGCACGCGCTGGGCCGGCGAGGCGAGCGACCCGAGCTACAGCGCCAAGCTGGAGACGCTGCGGCCGCTCGGCGCCGCCGCCGTCCTGGCGGTCGAGAGCGACGGCTGGGCGGCGAGCGTCGCCGCCAAGGACGCGGTCCTCGAGCGCTTCTTCCTGCCGCTCGAGCCGGCGGCGGCCGGTGAGGACGGCCCGCCGCTCGTCCGCGTCTCGCCGGCCGTGGCCGGCTTTCTCGGGATCGACGAGCGCACCGCCAGGGGGGCGCTGGCCGGGGCTTGTGCGACCGTGGAGGCGCACGGCGAGGAGCGGTTGCTGGCCGGCCGCAACGTGCTCGGGTGGATCCCGGGTAGCGACGAGAGGCTGCGCGGGGACGCCGTGCTGATCGGCGCCCACCTCGACCACCTCGGCACCGTCAAAGGCGTGGTCTACCCGGGCGCCGACGACAACGCTTCCGGCGCC
Source organism: uncultured Acidobacteriota bacterium (assembly GCA_963725705.1). Classification (GTDB taxonomy): domain Bacteria; phylum Acidobacteriota; class Thermoanaerobaculia; order Thermoanaerobaculales; family Thermoanaerobaculaceae; genus CAVRZJ01. The sequence continues at coordinate 102,255 of CAVRZJ010000017.1, forward strand.
GCCGCGCTGCTTGAGGTCGCCAGGACGTTCGCCGCCAGCCGCGAGAGGCTCCCGCGCTCGCTGGTGTTCGCGTTCTGGACCGGCGAGGAGGAGGGCCACCTCGGATCCGAGGAGTACGTCCGCGGGCCACTCTGGCCGCTCGCCCGCACGGTGGCCTACCTCAACCTCGACATGATCGGCCACCCCTGGCTCGACAAGGAGATCCGCGAGCTGGTCGCCGGCGCCGGGCTCGAGAACGGCGCGGCATTTCTGGAGAAGGTCAAGACCGAGGCGTTCGCCGAGCCCGGGGTTGCCGACTGGTCGCCGGAGCTCGCCGCGGTCCTGCGCCGCGCCGGACCCGGCGTCGGGCTGGCGATCCACCTCGACCGCACCGACGGCCGCCACGGCGGCAGCGACTACCAGAGCTTCGCGCTCGAGCACGTGCCGTTCGTCCGCTTCTTCGGCAACTTCTTCCCCGACTACCACGAGCCCGGCGATACGGCGGAGCGGCTCGACCCGGCGCAGGTGCAGCGGCTCGCGCGGTTCTGCTTCGCCACGGCATGGCTGCTGGCGGCGTCGTAGACCGGCGTGCCCCATGCGGGGGCGTTGCATAGCTGCGGCGGTTTCGCTAGATTGGACGCCGTCGCAGCCTACGGAGGTCGGTCGCATGGTCGGTGTTCCCGGGTTGTTCGCGTGAGTTCCCTATTCGTCGCTGCGGCGGTCGTGTCGCCGGCGCTCGCCACCGCCGGCGGGAGCGCCGACTCGCTGGTTGCCGACATCGGCTTCTGCCTGATCGTCGCCGGCTTCCTGTCGCTCGTCTTCGCCCGGTTGAAGATCCCGTCGATCGCCGCGTTCCTGGTCGCCGGCGTGATCCTCGGGCCGCAGGTCGGCCACATCGTGACCAACCAGGCCAACATCGAGACGATCGCCCACCTCGGTTTGACGCTGCTCTTGTTCGTGATCGGGCTCGAGATCGACCTCGGCAAGCTGCTCGGCAGCGGCAAGACGATCGTGCTCTCGGGCGTGCTGCAGTTCCCCCTCACCGTCGCGTTCGGCTACGCCGCCACGGTGCTGCTGCAGCTTACCGGCTGGGCGCCGCTGGCCGGCGGCTACCTGCCGATCTACGTCGGCTTCACGCTGGCGTCGTCGTCGACTCTGCTGGTGGTCAAGCTGATGCAGGAGCGGTTCCAGATGGACACGGTGGTCGGCCGCGTCGCGGTGGGCGTGCTGATCGCCCAGGACGTCTGGTCGATCGTCGTGCTGGCGATGCAGCCGAACTTCGCCAAGCCCGAGCTCGGCATCGTCGGACGCACGTTCGTCGGCATCGCGATCGTCACCGCGATCTCCGTCACGGTCGCGAAGTATGTGCTGCCGATCGGCTTCCGCTGGATCGCCAAGAGCCCCGAGCTGATGCTGATGGCGGCGGTGGGGTGGTGCTTCGGCATCGGCGCGCTCGGCGCCAACCTCGGCGCGATCATCTCGCTCTCCGGGGTGCACGTGGCGATGCAAGTGTCGGCCGAGATGGGCGCGCTGATCGCCGGCGCCTCGATCGCGTCGCTGCCATACACCCACCACGTCGTCGCCAAGGTTGCGGTCGTCAAGGACTTCTTCATCACGCTGTTCTTCGTGGCGCTGGGGATGGGGATCCCGAAGCCCGACAGCGTCGACGTGCTGCTTCTCGCGGTCGTGATCGTGCTGCTGATGCTGACCTCGCGCTACGTCGTCTTCTTCCCGCTGTTCTACCTCACCGGGCTCGATCGCCGCGGTGCCTTCGTCGGGGCGACGCGGCTGGGGCAGATCTCCGAGTTCTGCCTGGTGATCGGCTACCTCGGCTTCGGCTACGGCCACATCACGCTGGCGACCGGCAGCGCGATCATCTTCGCGTTCGTGATCGCCGCCCTGGCGACGCCGTTCCTCTACGAGCAGGCGGATCGCCTGCACGACGCGCTCGGCCCGCTGCTCGAGCGGCTCGGCTTCCGCGCGCCGGTCGTTGGCGGCGACACCGCGGCGGGCGAGAAGGCACCGGCGCTCGTCCTCCTCGGCTTCCACCGCGTCGCCTCCTCGCTGCTCTGGGAGATCGCCAACCGCCGTTCCGACCTGATCGGAGACGTGCTGGTCGTCGACTTCAACGTCGCGCTCCACGAGGACATCGCGGCCACCGGCGCGCGCGTGAGCTACGGCGACATTTCCAACTTCGAGGTTCTCCAGCAACTCGGCGTCGACCAGGCGCGGGTCATCGTCTGCACGATCCCCGACGACGTCCTCAAGGGCACTACCAACCTCAAGCTCACCGAGGGGTTGCGGGCGCTCAGCCCGAAGGCCCGCCTGATCGTCAACGCCGTCGACTTCGCCAGCGTCAAGGCGATGTACGACGCCGGCGCCGACCTGGTGTACCTCTCGCGCGTCGAGACGGCGCTCAACGTGCTGCCGGCAGTCGACGCCGCGCTCGCCGGGACACTGGCCGACTTCCGGCGGCAGCATGAGGCTGCGGTCGGCCGCGCCGAGGAACGCTCCGAAGTGCTGCCGTAGGCGCCTGTCGGGGGAATGGGGCTACGACTTTGAGAAGTTCGGCAACGGCGGCGGCACCGGAGTATCGGGGCCGAGCAGACCGCGCCGCTGCGCGAGATCGAGCAGGATCTCGTGATGCTGGCGATCGGCGCGCCCGAGCGAGCCCAGCAGGCGGGTCATACTCTCGTCGAGCTGGGCGAGGATGTTGCGGTAGTGGTATTCGGCGGCGCCGGCCTCGAGCTCGAGGGCGATCCTGATCGCCTCCTCGACGCTCGGCGGGTCCAGGTTGGCACGAATCTTCACGATACGCTCCAGCCCCGCAAAGATCTCGGCGAGGTCCAGCTCGACCCGGGCGAACAGGCGCGGGTTCTGCCGGGCCACCCGCCGCTGGAACTCGACCTGTGCGGCGTGCGATCTCTCATCCCGCGCGAGCAAGTGGAACACCGAGGCCATCTCGGCGTCGGCCGCGTGCACCTCGGCCAGCCAGTCGTACAGCTCGCCGAGCTTCTCCTCGAACTGTTGCAGCGGGCGGAGGATCTGCTGAACGTCCACGAATGCGCTCCCGATGCCGGCGCGGCCTCCTGGGGCCGCCACCGGGAGCAAGGATGATACCGCGGAACCGCATGTCAAAGCGGTTGGCCTCGTCCGCAGGCGGCGTCCGAGCGGCGAACCCGGTCGACAGGAGAGCTGCGGTCATCGTCAGGGCGGGTGAGTGCCGGCTCACCTCTCCAGCCCGAGCCTGCCCCGCGCGAGCATCCGTCTGCCGTTTGTTGTGTTTGCGGACCACGGTCCACGGACCGCGGCCCGTGTCGTTCACCGGTGCCGGCGCCAGTCCCACGGCGCCTCGGGCCGGGCGTCGGTCCACAGCCCGCGACGCGCGCGCCGTGCCTCCGTTTCAGCGGCGGCGAGCGCCGTGTCGCCCGGGCAGTGGTAGCGGTAATGCCAGGCAAGCCCGGCGCGCACCATCGCCAGGTTGACGTCCGCGCCGTCGCACGTCAGACGCGCGACGGCGCGACCGTAGTCGTCGCGGTCGATCACGACGGCGGTCACCGCGCGGCGCATCACCAGCTCGGCGAGCCGCTGCCGGCTGCGGCTGCCGAACGCCTGGCCGCGCTCCGGAGCGTCGATGCACGCGAGGCGCACCTTGACCTGCTCGGCGCCGCGCAGCACGGTGACGGTGTCGCCATCGTGGACGGCGACAACCTGTCCCTGAAACTGCTCGGCGCGCCCGGCGGCGGCCAGGCACAGCGCGAGCGCCGCGACGATCCCGAAACGCCCGCGCCAGGTCTCAGGTCGCGACACTGGCGGCCAGCGCCCGCTCGAGCTGCACGCGTTCCTCGGGCGTCGTCATGATGACCAGCGCCTCGCCGGGCGAGATCACGGTCGAGCGCGGCGGGTTGTAGACCCAATGGCCGCGCGACTTCACGGCGAGGAGCAGCAGGTGCCCGTACAGCTTGAGGTCGAGAGCCGAGATCGGCTGCGGCGCGAACCCTTCGGGGACTGTCACCTCCTCGACGCGCAGCGGCTCCTCCTTGCGGCTCATCATCGTGTCGAGGAACGAGACGACCGTGGGACGGATCATCTCCGAGGCCATGCGCAGCCCGCCGATGTAGGTCGGCGACACCACCGCGTCAGCGCCCGCCTTGCGCATCTTGTCGGTGTTGCGCAGCTCCTGGCAGCTCACCACGGCCCGTACCTTGGGGTTCATCTGCTTGGCAGTGAGGCAGACCACGAGGTTCTGGTTGTCGTCGTCGGTGACCGCGAACAGCCCCTGCGCCTGCATCAGGCCGGCCGAGTTGAGCGTCTCGTTGTCGGTCCCGTCGCCCTCGATGAACGCGACATTCGGGTACGTCGCGGCCATTCGCTCGAGCTTCGCGCGATCGCCGTCGACCACGACGAACGGGCGGTTGGTGGCGCGCAGCTCGTTGAGGATGTGCTGGGCGGTCCCCTCGACGCCGCACACGATGAAGTGGTCGCGGAACTTCTCGATCACCTTCTCCATCCTTCTCCTCCGGAACGCGGCGTTGATCTGCCCCTCGACGACGAAAGCGGTCAGCGTCATGATCATGTAGGTCATCGTGCCGATGCCGGCGAGCGAGACGAACATCGTGAAGATGCGGCCGAGCGGGTGGTGGGTGAGATCGACGATCTCGCCGTAGCCGATCGTCGCCACGGTGATGAACGTCATGTAGAAGCAGTCGACCAGCGACGTGCCGGGACCGCCGACGATCCGGTAGCCGACGGTGCCGAGCAGGAGGATGCCGAGAAAGCCCATCCCCGACCACGCCAGCCTGCGCCTGACCTCACGCGGGATGAGATCGATCAACGACAGCGCCCTCCCCGACGATGCTCGCCTTCAGTGCCACTGCTCGCGATGGTAGCACCGCGCCAGCACCGTCAGTCACCAACGCCGTCCGCGACGGGAGTCAGCGCGACGATCACTTCAATGCGGTCGAACAGGCGGAGGCGCGCGACGGTGGCGCGGGCGGCCAGCTCGACGCCGTCGCGGCGCCTGACGCGCACGGTGCGCGGGGGTTCCACCGGGCCTCCCGCGTCGCCCGCCGCGAAGGCGCTGCCGGGAGCCGGCGCCGCGCCCTCCAGGCCGCCGACGATCAGCGTCTCGAGCGGCCGGCCCACGAGCTCCTCGGCCCGCCAGCCGAGCAGCGCATCGGCGCTGCGGGACAGCGCCCTCACGTCGAGGTCGCCGTCCGCAATGACGACGGCGTCGCCAACCACGTCCAGCAGGCGGGAGAGGCGCTCCTCGGCCTCCCGCGACACCCGCAGGTAGGTCGAGACGTCCCGCTCGAGCACCGCATTGAGCCGCCCGAGCGTCTCCAGGGCGTCGCGGAACCCCTCCTGGGTGAGCTCCAGCGGCGACATCGCCTCGGCGAAGAACTCGCTCGCCGCGGCCACGATGGCGACGTTCTCCTCGGGGGTCGCTGCCGCCAGGAGCAGGATGCCGACCGCATGGCTGCCGATCAGCGCCAGGTCGGAGACCCCGGCGCCGCGGTTGAGCACGGCGACGCCAATTTGGCGGGCGCGCTGGAGGCTCTCCTCGCCGCCCCCGTCGACGAAGTCGCGAAGGGTGGCGACGTAATCCTCCGCCAGCGGCTGCAGGTCGGTCAGCATGGCGATCCTCGAAGATGGTACTGCACCCGGTGCGGCCGGCCAGCAGCCGCCGTTCCAGGGAGATGTTCCGGCGGCCCGCCGGGGCGGGCCTACGCGTCGAGCGCGCGCAGCTTCTCGGCGAGCCTCTCGAGCCGCTCGCGGGCGTCCTCGCGCTCGCTCTCCAGCTCGCCGATACGGGCTGTGGCGCGGCTGAGCTCGGCAGTGCCCGACTTGAGCCGGGCATTCTCCTTCTCCAGCTCGGCGACGCGCGCCTTGAGGGCGGCGCACGCCTGGATGACGCGTTCGACGCGGTCCTCGAGGGCGGCGAAAATGTCCACCACGACGGCTCCTCCTACGTGAAGCTTACGCCAAGGTCGCGGGCGAGCGCATCCATGAGTGCGAAGTGCGCCCCGTTGACCTCCTCCTGGGTGAGCGAGCGGTCGCCGTGGCGGTAGACGATCCGCATCGTGGTCTTCACCTCGTCGGGGGCGACCCCCTCGCCCCGGTAACGGGCGACCAGCGCGACCTCTTCGATCCACGGCGACCCGTCGCGGCGAATAGCGGCCGCCAGCTCGGCGTACGGGAGCGCGAGACGGTGGCGGATCGTCAGGTCGGCGGAGACCGCCGGGAAGCGCGGCAGCGCCTGAAACGCGGGCACACCCGGGGCGACCGCGGCCGCGAGGTCGAGCTCGGCGACCCACACGGCCGAGTCGACGTCGAACAGCGCGGCGAGGCGGTCAGCGAGACGGCCAGCCACGGCGACCACCGACGAGTCGACGACCACCTCGGCGCCCTCGCCCTCGGCGATCACTCCCGCGGCGGTCGGTCGCCAGATCGCGCCGGTGAGGCCGAGCCCTTCGAACACGGCCTCGAGCTGTCCCTTGAGATCGAGGAAGTCGAGCGGTCTTGGAGCATCCCAGGGGCCGACGCTACCGGCCAGCGCGATCGCCAGCCGCTCCTCCTCGCGGGGGTGACCGGAGGTCGCGAAGAAAGCCCGTCCGACCTCGGCGATTGCGACCCGGCCGGCGCCGCGCCGTAGGTTACCGGCTGCCGCCTCGACCAGCCCGGCGAGCAGCGACCGCCGCAGCACCGCCAGGCGCGAGGAGATCGGGTTGAGCACCGGGACCGCCTCGCCGCGGCAGGCCAGCGGCGAGGCCGCGGTGGCGGACTCGACGTCGGCGGCCGCGAACGAGTAGGTGACCGCCTCGGCGAGGCCGGCGGCCACGAGGGCGTTGCGCGCCCGCTCGGTGAGCGGCCACGAGCCCAGGCGCGCGCCGGGAGCCGTGGCCGCCACTGGCAGCGCTGCGGGCACGTTGTCGTAGCCGAAGTGACGCAGCACTTCCTCGTAGAGATCCTCGGCGAGCTCGAGGTCGACGCGGTGCGTCGGCACCGTGCAGGTGACGACATCACCGCCGCGGCGGGGCGACAGCTCCAGCGCGCCCAGGATCGCCATCACCTGCTCGGCGGGGATCGCACAGCCGACGAACGCGGCGAGGCGCGCGAGCGACAGCGTGATCGACCGCGGCGCCGGCAGCTCGGGCGCCGAGTCGAGCACCCCGGCCGCGACCTCGCCGCCGGCCAGGGCGACGATCAGCGCGGCGACGGCGTCGACGGCGTGACGCGCCATCTCCCGGTCGGCGCCGCGCTCGAAGCGGCGCGAAGCCTCGGTCGAGAGGTCGAGCCGGCGCGCCGTGCGGCGCACCGCGACGGGATCGAAGTAGGCCGACTCGAGCAGCACGTCGCGGGTGGCGCTGGAGATCTCGGTGGCGGCGCCCCCCATCACTCCGGCGACCGCGACCGCGCGGGCGGCATCGGCGATGAGCACGTCGTCCGCGGTGAAGGTGCGGGCGACGCCGTCGAGCGTGGTCATCGCCTCACCGGCGCGCGCTCGGCGCACGCGGATCTGCCGGCCCGAGAGCGTGGCGAGGTCGAAGGCGTGCAGCGGCTGGCCGAGGTCGAGCAGGACGTGGTTGGTGGCGTCGACGACGTTGTTGATCGGGCGCACGCCGCACGCCTCGAGACGCGCGGCGAGCCATGCTGGCGACGGGGCGACCTTGACGCCGCGAACCACCCGCGCGCAGTACCGCGGGCAGCCGGCCGGGTCCTCGACGACCAGGGAGGCGATCTCGCCGACGGCGGTCGCGCCCTCGGCCACCCCGGCGGCGAGCGGCTTGAGGGCGCCGCACCCGGCGGCCGCCGCCTCGCGCGCCAGGCCACGGTGGTTCATCGCGTCGGGGCGGTTGCCCGTCACGTCGACGTCCCACAGCTCGTCGCCGGCGCCAGCGAGCCGGGATTCACTCCCGGCGAGCGCGGGGGGCTCGGGGGGGCACAAGGCGACGGGTGGGGGGAGGAGCGTCGCCGGCCCCCCCGCAGCAATAGCTGGCCGGGATTCACTCCCGGCGAGCGCGGGGGGCTCGAGGGGGCATTCGCGCCGGTCGGCAGGCGGAGTGGCGCGAGGCCCCCCCGCACCGATAGCCTCGCGCAGCTCGACGTTGAGGCCGGCGGCGGTGAGCCGCTCCGCCATCGTCGCGGCGTCGGCCGGGTTCTCGAGGTAGTCGCAGATCCACGAATACAGGAGCTTCATGAGACCGCCCTGGTGCCGAGTTGCCGCAGCATCCGCTCGTCGCCGAGAGCGAGCCGGGATTCACTCCCGGCGAGCGTGGGGGGCTCGGGGGGGCTTGAGCGCCGGGAGGGCGGGTGGAGAGGCGCGTGCCCCCCCGCCTCCGGCGCGAGCGGGTGCTGCGGCATGCAAGCGCTCACGACACGCTCCTTGTCCCGAGTTGCCGCAGCATCCGCTCGTCGCCGGAAAACAGCAGGCGCAGGTCGGGCAGGCCGTACTTGAGCAGGGCGACCCGGTCGAGCCCACAGCCGAACGCGAAGCCGGTATAGCGCTTCTCGTCGATGCTGCAGGCGCGGAACACCCGCGGGTCGACCATCCCCGAGCCGAGGATTTCGATCCACCCCGAGCCGGAGCACATCGGGCAACCGTCGCCGTGGCACAGCACGCAGGTGATGTCGACCTCGGCGGACGGCTCCGTGAACGGGAAGAAGCTCGGCCGGAACCGCACCTTCAAGGCGGGGTCGAACAGCCGGCGGACGAACGCCTCGAGCGTCGCCTTGAGGTGGGCGAACGAGATCCCCTCGCCGACCACGAGCCCTTCGACCTGGTGGAACATCGGCGAATGGCGCAGGTCCGAGTCGCGGCGGTAGACGCGTCCCGGCATGATCAGGCGGAGCGGCAGCGGCATCGTCTCCAACGAGCGGATCTGCACTGGCGAGGTGTGCGTGCGCAGCAGGAAACCGCCCGGCAGGTAGAAGGTGTCCTGGGTGTCGCGCGCTGGATGGTCGGGGGGAATGTTGAGGGCCTCGAAGTTGTGCCAGTCGTCCTCGGTCTCCGGGCCGTCGGCTACCGAGTAGCCCATGCGCAGGAAGATCTCCTCGATCTCCCGGCGCACCAGCGTGACCGGGTGGAGCGCCCCAGCCACCGGTCGCCGGCCGGGCAGGGTGACGTCGATCGCCGCGCTGCCGGCGTGCTGCGCAGCCTCGGCCGCCGCCTGCGCGGCGTCGAGGCGCTCCTGGACGAGCGCCTTGAGCTCGTTGAGGGCCTTGCCGTACGCCGGCTTCTCATCCTTGGGCAGCGTCTTCAGGCGGTCCTCGAGCTCACGCAGGAGCCCGGACCGCCGCCCGGCGAAGCGGACGCGGACCTCTTCGACCTTGCCGGGATCGGTGCCGGCCTGCTCCAGAGCGGCCAGGAACTCGTCCCGGAGGAGCTGCAGCCCTCCGGCGGCCATCACGCCGCGGTCTTCGACGCGAGACCGACCTTGGCCTGCTTGACGAGGTCCGCGAACCCCTCGGGGTCACGCACCGCAATGTCGGCCAGCATCTTCCGGTCGACCACACCGCCCACCGCCTTGAGGCCGGCAATGAGCTGCGAGTACGACATGTCGTGAAGGTGGGCCGCCGCGTTGATGCGCACGATCCACAAGCTGCGCATCACCCGCTTGCGCTGGCGCCGGTCGCGGTAGGCGAACAGCAGCGAGCGCTCGACCTGCAGCTTGGCGATGCGGTAGGCGTTGTGCTTGGTGAGGAAGTAGCCCTTGGCGAGCTTGAGCACCTTCTTACGACGGTGAACCCGGTTACTACCACGTTTGACGCGCATGTCAGTCCTCCTACTTCGCGTACGGGAGCATGCGCTCCACGTTCTTTGCGTCCGCGTGCTTGACGATCGCCGACCCGCCGAGCTGCCGCTTCCGCTTCGACGACTTCTTGGTCAGGATATGCCTGTGATAGGCATGGTTCCGCTTGAACTTGCCGCTCCCGGTCTTCTTGAACCGCTTTGCGGCCGCTCGCAACGTCTTGAGCTTGGGCATCACTGCCTCCTTGCTATCTCTGCGATTGTCGAGGTGGGGCGCGCGCTCCGCGCGCGCAGCCGGCGCAAAGCGCCGGCCCCACAGGGTCCACAGGAAGAAAAGGACCGGAGGCTCACGAAGCCTCCAGCCAGGGATCGAGAGAGCGTGTCGAGACTGCGGTCGTCATCGTCGCGGCGATGGCCTCGGCAGTCCTGGCGCCGATGTCGCCGCGGTGCCGGAGACGCACCGAGGCGCCGCCCGACTCCGCCTCGCGCTGCCCGACGATGAGCAGCACCGGCACCTTGGCGAGCTCGCCGTCGCGGATCTTGGCGCCGAGCTTGTCCGGCCGCTCGTCGACCTCGACGCGCAGACCGTCGCCGACCAGGCGCGAGCGCAGCGCCCGCGCGGCGTCGAGGAACTTGTCGGAGACCGGCAGCACGCGCGCCTGCTCCGGCGCCAGCCAGAGCGGCAGGTCGCCGGCGAAGTGCTCGAGCATGACGCCGAAGAAGCGCTCGATGGCGCCGAGGATCGCGCGGTGGATCATCACCGGACGCTGGCTCGCTGCCGTCCTCGGCGACATACCAGAGATCGAACTGCTGCGGCATCTGGAAGTCGAGCTGGATGGTCGCGAGCTGCCACTCGCGGCCGATCGCGTCGTACACCACGAAGTCGATCTTCGGACCGTAGAAGGCACCGTCGCCGGGGTTGAGAGCGTACGGCACGCCGCGCCGTCCGAGGCCCACCGTGAGCTGCGCCTCGGCGCTCTCCCACTGCGCGACGCTCGCCGATCGACTTCTCCGGGCCGGGTCGAGAGGTAGATCCGCCGGCTGCTGGAAGCCGAAGGTGCCGTACACCTCGAAGATCATGTCGAAAAGCCGGTCGATCTCGTGGCCGATCTGATCCGGCGTGCAGAAGATGTGGGCGTCGTCCTGGCGAGAACGAGCGGACGCGGGTGAGCCCCTGCACCACGCCGGAGCGCTCGTAGCGGTGCAGCCGCCCGAAGTCGGCGATGCGCAGCGGCAGCTCGCGGTACGAGTGCGACGGCTGCCGTACAGCACGCAGTGCGAGGGGCAGTTCATCGGCTTGAGGCCGAATTCGCGCTCGTCCACCTCGCTGAAGAACATGTTGTCCTGTAGTGGACGTAGTGTCCCGAGCGTCTTCCACAGCTCGACGTCGAAGAGCTGCGGGGTGATGACCTCGTCGGTAGCCGTACTTGCGGTAGAGCCCGCGCATGAAGCTCACCAGCTCGTTGTAGATAACGGCGCCCTTCGGGTAGAAGAACGGCGACGCCGGCGCCAGCGGCGAGAAGAAGAAGAGGTCGAGCTCCCTGCCGAGCCGGCGGTGGTCGCGGCGCCGCGCTTCCTCGAGATGGGCGAAGTAGGCGTCGAGCTCCTCCTGCGTGGCGAAGGCGGTGCCGTAGATACGCTGCAGCATCTCGTTGCGCTCGTCGCCCTTGAAGTACGCGCCCGAGCTCTCGAGCAGCTTGAACGCGCCGATCTGGTCGGTACGCTGCACGTGCGGGCCGCGGCACAGGTCGACGAAGTCGCCGTGGCGGAAGATCGTGATCCGCTCGCCCTCCGGGATGTCGGCGAGACGCACGAGCTTGATCTCCTCGCCACGCGAGGAGAAGATCGCGGCGGCCTCGTCGCGGCCCACCTCGCGGCGCTCGAAAGGGCGGCCCTCCTTGACGATGCGCGCCATCTCGGCCTCGATCTTCTCGAAGTCCTCGGGGGTGAAACCGCGCGGGAAGCGGAAGTCGTACTGGAACTTCTCCGAGTGATCCTGGCGGCCGGCGTCGATGATGGTGCCGGGGAACAGGTGCTCGACGGCGTCGGCGAGCACGTGCTCGGCGGAGTGGCGGATCACCGCCCCGGCCTCTCTGTCCTTCGGGGTCAGCACCCGGAAAGCGCCAGAGCGCTGGATCGGCGCCCGCAGGTCGACGATGTCGCCGTCGAGCTCGCCGGCGACGGCGGCGGCGGCGAGACGCTGGCCGATGGTGCGCGCCACCTCGAGCGGGGTGGTCCCCGCCGCGTAGGTGCGCTCACTGCCGTCCGGCAACCTCAACACGATCTGCTCGTCCATCGTCCTCGCTCCCCTGGAGACCCGCAGTCTCCAGCCGCCGTCCCGGACCACACCGGTCCGAAACGAAAAAGACCGTCCCGCGTTTCCCGTGGGACGGCCGTGCCGGAGCGCCGCGATGGTAGGCGCGTGCGGGCTCGAACCGCAGACCTCATCCGTGTGAGGGATGCGCTCTACCGACTGAGCTACGCGCCTTCGCTGCACCGACGTGCGGAGCCGGACCTGTCCCCCGAAAGGTGCTCGGGTGGACAGGCTAAGTGGTAGGCGCGTGCGGACTCGAACCGCAGACCTCTACCGTGTCAAGGTAGCGCTCTAACCAAACTGAGCTACGCGCCTGCTCCGCGGGCTAACGGTGGGCGCCCCCGCGGGTGTCTCGTCCCCGGAGTTCTTACTGCCCACCTTCGTCCCCGATAACGCTGGCAAAGAACCGAATCCCGGCCTCGCCGGGACTGGGGAGTGTACCCAATGGCGCGCTGGGGGTCAAGCCGAGGGCGGCAGGGAAGACAAGACGTGCACCGTGGGCGGTGGGGCGGGGGCCGCTGGCGGGAATGCGACCCGAGCCCGCTGTCGCTTTACGATCGGACAGGACCGACGGAGGGGATCATGCGTCGTTCGACCACTGCGCTGCTTATCGCACTCACGCTCGCCGCCGCGGCCGCGGCGCAGGAACCCGCCAAACGGTCGCTGCGGGAGCGCGACGAGCGCGGGATGCGCATCTATTACATGGGTTTCCTGACGCGGGGGCCACGCTGGACGCCGGAGCAGACGGACGCCACCCGCAAGCTTCAGGAGGAGCACCTCGCCAACATCCGGCGCCTCGCCGAGGTTGGCCGCCTGCTGATCGCAGGTCCGTTCGCGTACGAGCCGACCGACGCCGACCAGTCGCTGCGCGGCATCTTCATCTTCGACACCGAGACCCGCGCCGAGGCCGAGGAGCTGGCGAGGACGGACCCGGCAGTCAAGGCGGGCCGCTTGGCGCTCCGCATCATCCCCTGGTATGGCCCCTTCGGCCTCACCTACGCCGACCGGAAACCGCCCGCAGCAAAGCCGTAGCCGGCGGCGGCCCTGCAGGCCTGGGGTCAGGCGTGCAGCTTCGAGTCACTCGCAGGGCGACCCGCGGACGGCGCGCGCAGGCGCCGCCTATACTCGCGGCGTGCGCTCCTGGATTGTCGCGGCAGGCCTTCTCGCGATCCTGGCACTTCACGCGCTCGCCGACCCGCGCCCGCCGGACCATACCTGGGGTGTCGTCGGCGTTCTCGCGCTGCGGCCCGCGACCCGCTGGATCGTTCTGGCGCTCGCCAGCCTGCTCGCGCTCCCGCCAGTCGCGCGCGCCGTGGTGAGGCTGGCCCGCCCTGCCGCCGTCCGGGTCGCGCGCACGCTCGCCCGAGTGCCGACGTGGCTGTGGATCACGCTGCTGGTCGCGGTCGCGTGGGCGCTGCGCTGCCGCGTGTTGTACGGCGACGCGGAGATCCTCACTGACGGCATCTCGCGGGGACTGTGGACCTACTACAAGGAGCCCCTCGGGTTCCTCGCCATCGCGGTCGCTTACCGCCTGCTCCACGCCGCGCTCGGCATCGGCGCCGCCACGGCGATCGCCGTCGTCAATACGCTCGCCGGGGCGCTCTACTGGGCCGGCGTCGCCCGCCTCGCGCGCTCGCGGCCGTTCGCCCCCTCCTCCGGCTGGGTGGCGTGGGCGCTGCTCGGCACGGCGGGAACGGTGGGCACCTTCTGCGGGCTGGTCGAGAAGCGCGGCCTGCTGGTCGCCGGGACGCTGTGGACGCTCGTCCTCCTGCTCGAGGCGGCGCAGGAGCGACGGCGCTCCCTGACCGCAGCGGCCGCCGTTCTCGGCCTCACGGTCGCCACCCACCTCGCGGCCGTGTGGCTGGCGCCGGCGGCGATCGCCGCCTGGTACGTGCGTCACCGCGAGGCCTGGCGTGAGCCGAGCCGCAATGACGGGGCACGCGCAGCCTGGCGGGAGGCGATCCGCTGTCTCTGGGTGTCGCTCCTGCCGTTCGCCGTCGTCGCTGCCGGGATGGCAGTCGGCGGCATGCGACTGTCCGGGTTTTCGCCGGAGACGTTCGGCGGCGGCGACGGCCGGATGTTCGTACCGCTCACTCAGGTGGAGACCGCGTACGAGCGCTTCACGATGTTCTCGGGCGCCCACCTCAGGGCGGTGGGCAACGAGCTCCTGCTGCTCGCGCCGGTCGGCATCACCCTCGCTGCCCTGCTGCCGCTGGCGACGCGGCGCGGGGAGCGGCGGCGCGAGCCGGGAACGCCGGTGCTGCTGCTCGCCTGCGCGGGCGTCCTCGCGTTCGTCTTCGCCTACAACCCCGACATGATGGTCGCCGACCCCGGCCTCGGGGTCCTCAACGAGTGGGACTTGTTCTCGCTGGCCGGCGTGCCGCTGACGCTCTTCGGGGCGTGGACACTGTGCGCTGCCGTAGCGCCCGGCGAGGAGCGTGACGCTCTCGGCCTTTCGGCCAGCGTCGTCTCGATCGTCCACGGGATACCGTGGCTGCTGCTCAACGCCGGCATCCGCCTGTGACGCCGGTCAGGTGACGTAGCAGAGCCAGGCCTGCAGGTGACGGGTCTCGCGGCAGGCCAGCGCCAGCGGGTGGTCCGGCGCCGCGCCGCGCACCTCGAGCACCCGCACGGTTCGCCCGGCGTCGACCGCCGCCGCCGCCAGGGCGCCGGCGAAGCTCTCGTGGTCGAGCAGGGCGGAGCACGAGCAGGTCAGCAGCAGGCCGCCCGGGCGCACCACCCTGAGCGCCTGCAGGTTGATGTCTTTGAGCCCGCGCAGCGCCCCCGGCAGCTCCGTCTTGCGGTGCACGAACGACGGTGGGTCGACGATCACGACGCCGAACCGCGCCGTTGCGGCCGCGATCGCGCGCGTCACCGCGAACGCGTCGCCGGCGATGAAGTCCTCGTCCGCCACGGCGAAGCCGTTGCGGCGGTATCCCTCCCGCGCCAGCCCCAGCGCCGCATCGGAGGCGTCGACGTTGACCGCGCGGCGCGCGCCGCCGGCGAGCGCGGCGAGCGAGAAGGCGCCGGAGTACGAGAACAGGTTGAGCACGTCGGCGCCGCCGGCGAGAGAGCCGAGGCGGCGGCGGTTGTCGCGCTGATCGAGGTAGAAGCCGGTCTTGTGTCCGGCGATCAGGTCGACCGGCATCGTCAGGGTGCCCTCGCGAATCTCGACCGGTCCGGCGGGCGCGGCGCCGCACACGGTTTCGACGGCGCCCCGCCGCCCCTCGCCGCGGCGCAGCAGCACGACCTCGCAGTCGGCCTCGGAGATCAGGAAGCCGCGCAGCTCGTCGAGGTACGCCAGCCACGCCGACTCGAAGAGCTCGACCACCGCGACGCGGCGGTAGCGGTCGATGACCAGGCCGGGAAGGTTGTCGCCCTCGGCGTGCACCAGCCGGTAGGCGTCGCTATCGATCGCCAGGCGCGCGCGCAGGGCGGCCGCCTCGACCAGGCGCTGCCGCAGCAGTGCGGCGCTCCACGTCTCCCCCGGCCAGGCGACCATGCGCAGCGCCAGCGAGCCGGTCCCGGACGCGGCCAGGGCGACGCCGAGCGGGCTCCCGTCGGCCGCCTGCACGGCCACCGGCCCCGGCGGCGGCGCCGGATCGGCGAGCGCCCCCCGGTACACCCACGGGTGGCGACGCCGGATCGCCACGTCGCGTGCCGGCTGCAGACGGACCGCGGCGACGAGCGCGAACGGAGCGTCGGCGCTCAGCGTCCGCCTCCGCGGCGGGCCAGCGCACGGACAAGGGCACCCGCCACGCCGACGCCGGTGGCGGCGGCGAAGTGCTGCCACCCCGGCGACGGGTTGACCTCGCCGACCAGCCATGCCCCCTGGTCCGGGAGCAGGTCGACGCCGCAGAAGCCGAGGCCGAGGACCGCCGCCGCCGCGACCGCGAGGTCGGCGAGGTCGGCGCCGAGCGCGACCGCCGAGACGTCCGCGCCGCGCGCCGCGTTCGAGCGGAACTCGCCCGGCCCGGCGCGGTGCTCGGTGGCGCCGAGCACCGCGCCGTCGAGCACCAGCACCCGGCGGCTGACCCCGCCGGTGCGGGCCTCGCGCTGCACGACGACCTCCTCGCCGAGCCGGAACAGGGCGTCGAGCGTGGCGTCGAGCTGGTCGCGGCCGCTGCAGCGGACCACGCCGATGCCCTGCCGCGAGTGTCGCGCCTTGACGACGCAGGGGAATGAGAGGTGGCGCGCCGCCGCCTCGGCGAGGCGCTCGGGATCGGCGCCGGCGAGCGTCTCTGGGTGCGGCACGCCGGCACCGGCGAGGGCACGGATGGTGCGCCAGTGGTCGCGGCCGCGCCGGATCGGATCGGGGTCGTTGAGCGACGGCACACCGGCGGCGAGCATTGCCTCGAGGACGGCGAGGACGGAGTCGGGGCGCCAGTTGCCGACCCGCGGCAGCACCGCGGCCACGGTGCCGAGCTGCAGCGGCTCGTGAGGCCCCCACACGGCAGGCGCTGCCGCCCGTGCGACCAGCGCCAGCGCGTCGAGGACCTCGACCGCCACGCCCGCGTCGCGACCGGCCGCGACCAGCTCGTCGTTCATCGGCAGTCCGGGCCGGGCCGTCAGCACCGCTACGCGCATGCTCTGGCCCCGCTACGGCAGTGGAGGTTGTTGCGGTAAGGGTCGACACTGACCGGAGGGGTAGCGCCACACGCGCCGGTTCCGGTTTCGAAGGTCGTTGGCGTCATTCCTTCATTCTTCCTTCGCCATTCTCCGTCATCCTTCATGGCTTTCCCTGCTCAGGCGCGGTGAGCCGCCTGAGCAGGGAAAGCAGCTCCACCTCGTCGAACGGCTTGGTGATGAAGTAGTCGGCGCCGGCGTCCAACGCCCGCTCGCGGTCGCGTTTCTGGCCCATCGCGGTGAGCATGATCACGTGCGTTCCGGCGAGCTCGGGGTCGGCCTTGATCGTGCGGCAGACGTCGTAGCCGTCGCGCCGCGGCATCATCGCGTCGAGCAGCATCACCGGCGGATGCAGCCGACGGACCTGCTCGAGCGCCTGCTCTCCGTCCTCCGCCATCGCGACACGGAAGCCCTCCATCTCGAGGATGAAGCCGACGGTCTCGCGGATCGAGGGCTCGTCGTCGACGATCAGCACGAGGGCGCCGCTCACCGTGCAGGTCCTCCCGCCCGGGTCACCCGGCCGCCGCGCGCGCCGACGGCAGCAGCATGGTGACGCTCGTCCCCTTGCCCTCTTCCGACGCGACCTCGAGGAGACCGCCGTGGCTCTCGGCAACCTTCCGGGCGACCGCCAGGCCGAGGCCAATCCCGCGCGGCTTGCCGGTGAGAACGTTGCCGCCCTGCCAGAACACCTCGGCCACGTGCGGCAGGTCGGCCGTCGGGATGCCGACGCCGGAGTCGTCGACGCGCAGCTCGACGAACGGCGCGCCGGCACGGCGCACCGGGCGCACCATGACGGTGACGCTGCCACCGTCGTGGTTGAACTCGACGGCGTTCTTGACGATCGCGCGCAGCGCCGACTCGATCTGCTCGGCATCGCCCGTCAGGTGCTCGAGGCCGGCGGCGACCTTGACATGAACGGCGAGCGACCGCCGCGTCATCTCGGGGCGCAACGGCGCCAGCGCGCGTTTGAGGAGGTCGCCCACCGCGACCGGCGCCGGCTGCGGGCGCGCCTCCGGGACGCCCAGCACCACCGCCTGCAGCGCAGACGCGATCAATTCGGCGAGACGCCCCGACTCCTGGGTGATGATCTCGACGAACTTCACCGCCCGTTCCGGCGGTACCTCCTCGGTGCGGGCCAGGATGCGCGCCGCCGTCTGGATGGCAGTCACCGGCGTGTTGAGCTCGTGGGCGATGCGGCTGAGGAGGTCGCCCTTGAGCGCCTCCAGCTCGCGCAGTTGTCGGTTGGCGGCCTCGAGGGCGAGGTTGCGGTCCTCGAGCTGCGTCGCCAGCGAGCGAGCACGACCGAGCGCCTCCTCGAGATCGCTGGTGCGTGCCGCGACCGCGTCCTCGAGCGAGCGGTTGAGCTGCTCGAGCGAGCGCCACGCGCGGGCGTTGGCGAGCGCCACCGCGGCGTTGGCGGCGAGCACCCCGGCCAGGTCGAGCTCCTCGTCCTCGAAGGCACCGCGGGGGGCGTCGCTATAGCAGGTGACCAGGCCGAGCACCCGATCCTGGGCGACCAGCGGCACCGCCATGCCGGCGACCAGGCCCAATGCCGCGATCTCCTCCGCCCACCCCGCCAGTGCAGCGTCGCCGGCCTCGCGCTCGTCGATCCGCATGAGCACCGGCACGCGGTTCGCTGCGACCACCTCGGCGAGCGACCGCCCGTCGGGGACCCGGCGCTGTGCGGGGTCGGCCGCCAGACCGCGGCGCAGCACTTCGACCAGCGTCCCGTGCTCGTCGGCGAGCAGCAGGGAGCCGCAGGCGACGCGGACCTCGGCCAGCAGCCGGTCGAGTATGGCGCCGGTGACCTCCTCCGGCTCGCGCACCAGCGACATCAGGCGCCCGAACTCGTTGATCACGCGCAACTGCCCGACGCGGCGCGCCAGCTCAGCGCTGAGCCGGTCGAGGCGGGTGTTCGCCTCGGTCATCGCCATGTTGGCCCGCACCGCCTCGGCGACCAGGTCGTCGGGCGTCTGCAGCGAGGAGTCGGCGCCCGGCCGGATGACCACCGGGGCGTCGATGGCCGGATCGTCGCGCCGCGGCAGGTACGGCTTGACCGCAGTGCGGACGCCGGCGATCAGGCGGTTGAGTGCTTCCGGCTGCGCCGATAGACCGAGACGATCGGCCACCGCGGTGACGGTGGTCTCGGTGATCGCGGCGAAGGCCTCCATCACCCCCTGACCGGTGGTCGCAACGGTCTCGAACGCCGGGTACCCAGCCTGGTTGAGCGTCCGCTCGAGCTCCGCGCGCGGCAGCACGCCGGGGAGATCGCGCTTGTTGTAGAGGAGCACCGTCGGGATCGCCTTGGGGTCGAGTCCGTTGGCGCGCAGGTTGTCGGTGAGGTTGGCGAGGCTCTCGACGTCGTCCTTCAGGAGCGAGCTCTGCGAGTCGGCGACGAACACCACCCCGTCGGCGCCGGCGAGGACGGCCCGTCGCGTGGCGTTGTACTGCACCTGCCCGGGCACCGTGTACAACTGCAGCGTCAGCCGATAGCCGCGAACGCGGCCGAGGTCGAGGGCGAGCAGATCGAAGAACAGGGTGCGGTCGGTGGCCGTGGCGAGGGCGTACAGCTTGGTGCGCCGCTGCGGGTCGGTGACCTTGTGAATGTGCTGCAGGCAGGTGGTCTTGCCGCCCAGGGCGGGGCCGTAATAGACGATCTTCAGCTTGACCTGCTTGTACTGGTTGTCAAACTGAACCATCGCCCGTCCCTCGCACCGCCGTGGCGGGCAGCTCGACCACGAAGAGCGCTCCCGTGGCGCGGTTCGCCGCGGCCCACAGCTTCCCGCCGTGGTGCTCAACGATTTGGCGAGCGATCGTCAGTCCCAGCCCGGTGCCAACCCGCTCGTCGCCGGACTCGAGTTGGGCGAAGCGCTCGAAGATGCGCTCCTCCATCCCGGGCGGGATCCCCGCCCCTGCGTCCTCGACCTCGATCCGCGCCCCGCCGGCGGTGCCGGGCAGCGAGCGCACCTGCACGGCGCCGCCGTCGGGCGAGTGCTTGACCGCGTTGGAGACGAGGTTCAGCAGCACCTGCGTGAGCTTGTCGGGGTCGGCCTCGATGGTGCCGAGACCGTGGTCAAAGGCGACCTCGAGCCGCACCTTGCGCTCGCCCGCGAAGGCGGAGAACGACTCGCGCACATGCTCCAGCAGACCGGCAACCGAGACCGGGCCAAAGTGCCACTCCACCCGGCCGGCCTCGATCTTCGCGAGGTCGAGCAGGTTGTTGATCAGGCGGGTCAGCCGCTGCCCTTCCTGGTGGATCACCTTCGCGAACCGCTCGACCGAGTCGGGCCGCTTGGCGCCGTAGCGCAGCAGGATGTTGGCCGACGAGAGGATTGCCGATAGCGGCGTGCGGATCTCGTGCGAGACAGCCGACAGGAAGTCGCTCTGGCGTGCGTAGAGCTGCTCGAGCTCGCGGGCGCGGCTGTGCAGGCGCCGCAGGTCGCCGATACGGCGCAGCCCTGCCTGCACCCGCACCACCAGCTCCTCGCGCCGCAGCGGCTTGAGCAGACAGTCGTCGGCGCACTCGTTGATGGCGCCGAACAGCTCTTCGGGGGGCGCAACGCCGGTGATCAGGATGACGTAGATCTCCCGGATTGCCGGATCGCGACGCACCCGGCGCGCCAGCTCGATGCCGTCGATGCCGGGCATCACCACGTCCGAGAGGAGGACGTCGACCTTGCCGCGCTTTAGGATCCCCCACGCCTCGCCGCCATCGCCGGCGCCGACGATGGTCACATCGGGCAGGTCCTGGCGGAGGAGCTCGACGACGGCGGCGCGCTGCTCGGCGTCATCCTCGACGATGAGCAGGCAAGGCCGGTGCGGACCTGGGCCGTCGGTCACCCGATGATTCTAACAACACGGCCGGCGGGCAGCGCTACTTCGTGGCCGCAGTTGCGACGGCGCCGCGGCGCTGCAGGGCCTGCAGCGAGAAGTGCGGTGCGGGAGCGGCGCTGGGCCGGGCAGGCACGGCCCCGGGTGACGCCGTCCGCGTCGCCGACACGCCGACCGCCGTCAGGTGTGCCTCGACGTTGACCGCGTCGCCGGTGGTCCAGTTGATCACCGAGGCGTACGGGTAGACCATCGCGCCGTCCGGCCCGTCCATGATGTAGACGGCCGCCGTTCCGCCGGTGACGCTGTGCTCGAGGCGCCATTGCACGTGGCCGTACGGCGGCACCCAGTGGTCGCGGCGGTCGATGATGTCCCCGGCGGCGTCCTGGAGATCGACGCGGACGCGCACCATGGCGTTGGTCCACGACGCGACGCCTACGTTGGTGCGAAAATCGTTGTCGTCGAGGAGCTGCGGCATGAACGCAATGACGCTGCGATCGAGCCCGAGGCTGGCCGGGAACCCGGGCACTGCCTGGCCGAACTCCCCGACTCCACCCCTCGGGTCGAGCGTGTAGGTGCGCGCAAAGACGGCGAAGTCGCACCCGGCGCTCGTGCACGTGATCTTCTGGTCGTCGGCGTAGACCAGCAACGCCCCGGTCGAGCCGCGCGCCGCGAACCCGTCGGGACCGAGCACGTCCCACAGGTTGAGCGTCTCCCACTCGGCGACGTCGAACGTCACGGTGGGTGCCGACGAGCTGTTGCTCCGTCCGGTCGGCAGGAACTGCAGCACCACCGGCAGCGCGTAGTCGTGCGGGTTGTAGATCGTCAGGTCGGTGTGCCAGTCGGTGCCGCCGACGCCGGCCTTGTTGGCGGCCGCGGTGACGACGTACGACGAGGTCAGCTCGCGGGCCAAGAGCCCCGCGGGCGCTACCACGGCAAGGAGAAGAGCGAGGAGCCTGCGAGACATCGGCACACCTCCCGTCGTGAAGGATTGCACACGACATGCCAGTTCTGTGGGCATCACCACTGGCGCCGACCGGGGGCCGCTGTCACCTGTGACGAACACAGTGCCCTTCCGGGTGTACTCTTTCCGGGGGCGTTCCATGCGGCTCGGTTTCGGACTCGTGGCACTTCTGCTGGCGCTGGTCATCGTGCTGCTGCTCTCGACGTCGCGCACCCGCCATGCCGTCGAGGACGTGCGGGTGGGCGCCGCAGCGCTGCGCGAGGACGCAGCGCCGCGGCCGTGGGACGAGCGCGCCGCCGGCGCGATGCTTGACCGTCTGACCGCACGTCTCGGCGATCCTGAGCCCGCGCGCGAAGAGCTCGCCGCGGACGCCGCGATCGCCGCCGGGTGGGTGGCGGCCACGGCCCCGGGCAGCAACCCCAACCACGCCGCGGTGAAGCTGCGCGGCGCCGCCGATGAGCTGGCGCAGGCCTCGCCGGCGCTGGATGACCGTCACCGCACGACGGCGCGCCGCTACCTCGACGAGGCCAGGTCGGCCCTCGCCGGCGCCCCGCCCAATGAGCTCGATGCGATCCGCGGTGTCCGCGACCAGCTCGAGAACCTGCAGAACTCGCGCCGCGAGCAGGCGAAGGACGCCGAGCAGCCGTGACCGACATGCCGGGAGGCAGGTAGCAGGCAGGACGCGGAGGCCGCCCGGGCTACTGGCTACCGCTAACGGCGCGCAGCTCGTCGGGGATGTTGGTGGCCAGCACCTCGCCGGCGCCGAAGGCGGTCAGGTCGGTCGCGACCTGGGCGAGAAACCGCTTGACGGCGTTGCTGCGCTCGACCTCCGCCGCGGACCACAGGTGCACCGAGGTGTCGCCGCCGCGGTAGGTGACCATCACCACGGGATGCAGCGGACGGCCGTACTCCACGACCACACCGGCGACGAGCAGGGCGCCCTCGCCGCGACCGAGGAAGCAGCCCTCGACGCGAGCCACCGCAGTGCCCCACCGCCACGGTCCCCAGGGCAACTGGCGCCACGCTGCCGTGAGGTCGACACGGCCGGCACGGACGACGTGCGGCATGTTCTAGAGAGTGAAAGCCAGGCCGAGCGATAGGCTCAGGATCTGCGGCTTCCCGGGGTGCGCGGTGTTGTGGTAGTCGAGCTCGACGGTGAGCTGCGAGCGCTTGGTCATCGGGAACCACTCGCCGACTCCGACGTACCAGCCGAAGTCCCAGGTCTCGGCGCCCGGCGGCGGGTTCGCGCCCTCGAGGTCGAGCTTGTAGCCGCCGATGCCGCCGGAGAACACGGTGCGGCCGAAATCGCTCAGCATCAGGTAGTCGATGCCGATGGTGACGCCGCGCAGGCGGCTGTCGACGACCGTCGATCCGACGACCTGCTCGTGTGGCAGGTCGATGGCGCGCAGCAGCACCATCATGTCGTTGAGGACGGGGAAGCCGACGAACAGCGACGGGGTGATGGTGTTGTTGCTCAGCGTGGTCTGGCCCGGGCGCGAGTCCGGGTTGATCTCGTTGGTGATCGTGCCCGCCGCCCCCAGCGTGAGCAGTTGAGCCTCCGCCGTAGCGACGAACGCCAGCCCCAGCACCGCCGCACCCAAGACCTTCATGGCCGCCCCTCCAACGCCCGCAGTATACCGGCTGCTGCGAGTACGGCTGCCGGGCCGCCGCCGTTGGTGGGAAGCTGGTACACTCCCCGGGCCATGGCGAGCCTCGCCGAGGCCCTCGTCCGCACCTTCCTGCCCGCCTGCTGCTCCCTCTGCCGGGAACCTCTGCCCTGGCACGGGAGCGAGGCCGGCGTCTGCCCGGTGTGCTGGCACGCCGTGCGCGAGCACATTCCGGTGTGCCCGGTCTGTGGCGACCCCGACTCGCCGAGCGGCGGCCCCTGTCTCGCGTGCGCCTCCGACCCGCCGCCGTGGCGGGCGGCGGCTGCCGTGGGACCCTACGAGGGCACGCTCCGAGATCTCATCTTGCTGTTCAAGCACGGGCGCCGCGACGAGCTCGCGGGTCCGCTGGGGGCGCTCCTCGCCGGCGCCTACCGGCGAGCGGGCTGGCCGCGCCCGACCGACGTTGTACCGGTGCCGATGTGGTGGGGGCGACGGCTGCGGCGCGGGTTCAACCAGGCCGAGCTGCTCGCCCGCGAGATCTCGGCGACGCTGGGGAGCCGCACCGCCACGGCCCTCGCGCGCCGCCGCGGCCGGCCCCAGGCCGGTCAGCGCCGCGGCGAGCGCCGGCGGCTGCCGCAAGCCTCGTTCTCCGCCCGCCGACCCGTCGCCGGCCCGGTCCTGCTGATCGACGACGTTCTCACCACCGGCGCCACCGCCGCCGCGTGCACTCGCGCGCTCCAGGCGGCGGGCGCCGGCGGCGTCTACGTGCTGACCCTCGCGCGCACCGCGCCACCAGGGAGGATCCCTTGAGCCTGTTCGACGTCCTCGTCCGCTCCACGCTGCCCATCACGCCACGCCCGATGATCCACTTCTTCGCCAAGCGCTACGTCGCCGGCGAGACCCTGGCACAGGCGGTCGCCACCGTGCAGCGCCTCGCCAAGGAAGGGTGCTGCGTGACGCTCGACGTCCTCGGCGAGAGTGTCGAGAACCGCGAGCAGGCGCAGGCCGCGGTCGCGAGCTACCTCACGGTAATCGACGCCATCACCGAGCACTCACTCGACGCCAACGTGTCGCTCAAGCCCACCCAGATGGGGCTGCTCCTCGACGAGGGGCTGTGCCGCGACAACATCGCCGCAATCCTCGACAAGGCACACCCGCGCGGGATCTTCGTCCGCATCGACATGGAGGACTCGCCGACCACCGACGCAACGCTGCGCATCTTCCGCGACCTGATTGCCCGCTACCCGAAGGGCACCGGGGTGGTGCTGCAGGCCAGACTGCGCCGCACCCTCGCCGACGCCGCGCGGCTCGCCGCCGAGGGCGCCAGCGTGCGGCTGTGCAAGGGCATCTACCTGGAGCCGCGACCGATCGCCTACTGCGAGCGCGACATCATCCGCAACAGCTACGTGGACGTCCTGCGCACGCTCCTGTCGGGCAAGAGCTACGTCGGCGTCGCCACCCACGACGAGTGGCTGGTGGCCGAGGCGCTCGGCGTGGCGCAGCAGCTCGGCGTCGGCAAGGATCGCTTCGAGTTCCAGATGCTGCTGGGCGTCGACCCGGAGCTGCGGCGCATCATCACGGGCGCCGGACACCGGCTGCGCGTGTACGTGCCGTTCGGGTCGCACTGGTACCCCTACTCGGTCCGCCGCCTACGCGAGAACCCGACGATCGCGCGCGCCGGTCTCGAGGCGTTCGTCCGCCGCCGCATGGACACCTGAGATCCGGGGACCGGGCACCGGGCACAGGACACCGAAACGCAGACGGTGAATCTATGCGCTCCAACCCTGCAGCCAACGCGCTCGCGCGCCTGAGCGCGCTGCAGGGCTATCACGCCACTCCGCGCCGCTCCCTCGAGCGGCGCGCGCGTGCCAGGGGTAACGATTCGCCAGCGAACGACCGCGACCTGCGGTGTTGCCAAAGCCTGCGTCAGCGACGGCCATGCAGGAAGCGGCTCATCGTCAGCCCTGGCAACGGCCGTCACTACCTTCTGATAAGCGCGGGCGAGGCGGCGCTCAGCGCTTGACCAGGAACTTCGCCTCGTCGCTGCCGCTCGCGTGCTGCGCGCTGACGACCACCAGCGCGGTGCCGCGCTCGATTTCGGGGACGGTGCCGCGCAGGCTCAACTGGCCGGCGTCGTCGGTGCGGCCCTCGGCAAGCTTCACCGGCTTGGTCGCCGTCGACAGGAAGCGCACGAACACCTGCGCCCCGCCCACCGGAGCTTCGCCCGGGAGGGTGCGGACGGCGATCGCCATCGTGAACGGCGTCCCCATGCTGAGGTCGTTGCCACCGTCGATGGTCAGGCGGATGCGCTCGGTGCGCTGCTGCTCGGCGAGCCACTCGGCGATCACTTCGTCCAGGGTCTTCTGCGAGCGGGGCAGGGTGTTCGCGGCGTCGGCGACCATCGTGTTGACCGTCAGCGGTGAGCGTCCCTTCACCGTGGTGTCCGACTCGGCGCCGACCTGCGGCTCGGTGAGCACCGCGATGCGGCCGTTCTTGATCGCGTCGACGATCGCCCGGTGCTGGTGCTCCATCAGCGTCTGGATGGCGCCCTTCTCGGCGCCGACGTCGAGCAGGTTCCGGTACTCGGTGCGACGTGCGGCGAGGATCTCGCCGCCGACGTAGACCAGCGACTCGATCAGCGGATTGCTGCCGCCGCGATCCTCGGTCTGGACGTGATAGGTCACACCATCGCAGTCGATATCGGTGTTGTAGCCCGTCAGCACCCTGCTGGCCGCCTCCGCCGCCGATGCTACGAGATGGCGGAAGGAGAGTCAAACAAAGCCGTATCGCAGTGCAGACCGCTGATTTGCAGGTCGCGGGCCGATGTTAGACTCGCCGCGTGCCGGCACCGAAGCGCAAGCTCATCCTCTTCGACATCGACGGGACGCTGATCACCTGCCGGGGGCGCGCCGGCGACGCGCTCGCCCGCGCCATGGCCGCGACGTTCGGGACGCCGGGTCCGGTCGAGACGTACCGCTACTCCGGGAAGACCGACCCGCAGATCGTCCACGAGTTGATGGCCGCGGTGGGGCTCACGCGCGCCGACGTCGCGCCGCGGCTCGGCGAGGTGTTCGAGCGGTACCTCGAGATCCTCGAGCCGGCGCTCGCAGGACATGCGCGGCCGCTGCCGGGCGTCGAGCCGCTGCTCGACTCGCTCGCCGCCCGCGACGACGTCGCCCTCGGCCTGCTCACCGGCAACATCGAGCCCGGCGCCCGCGTCAAGCTGCGCGTCACCGGCCTCGACCGGCACTTCGCGGTCGGCGCCTTCGGCTCCGACGACGAGGTCCGCAATCACCTGGTACCGGTGGCGCGGCGCCGCGCGCTCGAGCGCTGGGGCGACGAGTTCGCCGGCACCCGCACGGTGGTCGTCGGCGACGCCGAGGCTGACGTGCTGTGCGCCCGCGCCGGCGGCGCCCGCGTGGTCGCCGTGGCGAGCGGCTGGACCGACCGCGCAGTGCTCGCCTCGCTCGGCCCCGACGCGCTGCTCGACTCGCTCGAGCTGCCGGCCTCGCTTCACGCTATCTTGAACGGCGGCCAAGACTGGCCGTTACCAGTCGTCAGGGAGCAGATTTCAGCGAAACCGACCAATGCGGCGGTTCTCCAGCCGTCAAAGGTCAACGGTGGTTCTAGTCCCCGAGCTCGTAGTCGCCGGCGCGTTGGGTCTTGAGGTACATCCCCTCGATGAGGTCGCGGTAGCGCTCGTTGACGATGCGGCGGCGCACCTTCATGGTCGGCGTCATCTCGCCTTCCTCGAGGGAGAACTCGCGCTTGAGCACCGAGAAGCGGCGCACGCGCTCGTGCATGCCGAGCTCGGCGTTGACCTTCTTGACGGCCTCGCCGATCAGCGCGGCGGTGTCGGGGTGGTCGGCCATGGCGGCGCGGTCGAGCCCCTTGACGCCCTTTTCGGCGAAGTGGCCTTCGAGGTTCTCGAAGTTGGGCACGACGAGCGCCGTCAGGTACGGGTACTTGTCACCGATCACCACCGCCTGGGCGATGAACGGGGTGGCGCCGAGGCGCCCCTCGATCGGCTGCGGCGCGATGTTCTTGCCGCCCGAGGTGACGATGATGTCCTTCTTGCGGTCGGTGATGAACAGGCAGCCGTCGGAGTCGAGGTAGCCCACGTCGCCGGTGTGCAGCCAGCCGTCGGCGTCGATCGCCTCGGCGGTGGCCTCGGGCTTGCGCCAGTACCCCTTCATGATGTTCGGGCCGCGGGCGAGGATCTCGCCGTCGGGCGCGATGCGCACCTCGACGCCGGGCACCACCAGGCCGACCGAGCCGAGGCGGTTGAACTCGAGCCGGCACGCCGCGATCACCGGCGACGACTCGGTGAGCCCGTACCCCTGCAGGATCGGCAGGCCGACGATGTCGAAGAACTCCGCGACCTCGCGGGCGAGCGGGGCACCGCCCGAGATGGTGAAGCGGAGGCGCCCGCCGAGCCGCTCCATCACCTTCGAGAAGATCCGCGCCTTGGCGACGGCGTACTGGCCGCGGGCGAAGGCGGAGGCCTTCTCGCCGCGCCACACCGCGCCGCGCACCTGCCGGCCGACGCGCAGCCCCCACTCGAACAGGCGCTTCTTGGCGCCGCCCTCCTGCTGGATCTTGGAGATGATCTTGATGTACGAGCGCTCGTAGAGGCGCGGCACCGACACCATGATGGTCGGCCGGATCTCGGTGAGCTGGGTCGGCACGCGCTCGATCGACTCCACGTAGTTGATCTGGACGCCGTAGGAGAGGAACACGTAGTCGACGGTGCGCTCGTAGACGTGCGAGAGCGGCAGGAACGACATCGAGATGTCGCGCTCGGTGATCGGGTACAGCGGCTTGATGGTGTTCACCTGCGACATGAAGTTGCGGTGGGTGAGCATCACGCCCTTGGGGTCGCCGGTGGTGCCCGAGGTGTAGATCAGGCTCGCCAGGTCGTCGGGAGCCAGCGGTGGCGGCTCGCGCCGCTGCCGCTTGGGCGGGAGCGGGAGGTCGGCCAGCACCTCGATGCCTTCGCCGAGTCCAGGGTCGAGGCCGATCAAGCGGACGTCGAGCCCGGACGCCGCCTCGAGCGCGGCCCGCGCCCGCTCCTTGCCAGAGACGACCAGCAGCTTTGCCCCGGCGTCGGCGACGATGTAGCGCACCTGGCCCGCGGGCAGTGTCGCGTAGATCGGCACGGAGACGGCGCCCAGCAGGTGACAGGCGAAGTCGACGACGTGCCACTCGGGGCGATTCTCCGCGAACAGGGCGACGCGGTCGCCGGGGCTCACGCCGGCGCGGGCCAAGCGGGCGGCGCACTCCCGGGTGGCGCGCTCGAACTCCTTGACGGTGTAGCTGCGCCAACCCTTCCCGGCCTTCATGCGCAGGAGCTCCTTGCGCGCCGGGAAGGTCGACACGATGTGCTCGAAAAGGTCGCGAAGGGTTTCCATGGGCTCGCTCCCGGGGCCAACGGCGGAACGGGACAGTCCGCCCCCCCGTCGCCTGCACCGTTACTTGACGACATAATAGCCGGGTGTCGGAAACGGTGCGAATCGCCCTCACCGTCGCCTACCTCGGCGGCGGCTTCTCCGGATGGCAGAAGCAGGCCGACCGCCGCACGGTGCAGGCGGAGCTGGAGCGGGCTCTGGAGCGGGTTTGCGGCCGACCGATCGCGGTGAGCGGCGCCGGACGCACCGACGCCGGGGTGCACGCGACCGGGCAGGTGGCGCACTGCGACGCACCTGCCGGAATCCCCGCCCGCGGGCTGCGCGCCGCACTCAACGCCGTGTTGCCTGCGGACGTGCGGATCATGCTCGCCCGGCGCGTCCGGGAGACGTTCCACGCCCGCCATGGCGCGGCCGGCAAGCGCTACCGCTACCGACTGGCCTGCGGCGTCACCCTCGAGCCGTGGGAGGCGCTGCGGACCTGGGCGGTGCCGTACCGCCTGGACTTGGACGCGATGCGGCGGGCCGCGGCGACCCTGGCGGGCACGCACGACTTCACGGCGTTCGCCCTGTCCGGGCACAGCGGCACCGGGCGACGCGCCTGCGTGCGCACCGTGCACGGCGTGGCGATCCGCCGGCACGGGCGTCGCCTGGCGATCGTCGTCGAGGGCGACGGCTTCCTGCGCGGCATGGTGCGGCGCATCGCCGGCGCGCTGGTCGAGGTCGGGCGCGGCGCCGGGACGCCGGAGTGGATCGGCGGGCTGCTCGCCGATCCGGCAACGCGTCCCCCGGCGCCCACCGCGCCGGCGCACGGGCTGACCCTGGAGAGGGTCTCGTACGGAAGGCAATAGCCGGTAGGCGGTAGGCGGAAGTACCCCCGCCCGCCCGGAACGCGCGGGCCGTTTCGACATGGCCTCGTCGCTCTCTCCTGCCTTCCTCCTTCCTTCCTACCGCCTATCGTCTACCGCCTACCGCCTGCTTCTCTGGTAGACTCGACGGCCCATGAAGGACCTCGATCGTCTCGCCCCCCCAGGCAGCCCGGAACGCGAGATTCTGGATTCCCTGCCCGAGGAGCGCATGCCGCGGCACGTCGCGATCATCATGGACGGCAACGGCCGCTGGGCGCGCCAGCGCGGCCTGCCGCGGGTCGAAGGGCATCGCGCCGGGATCCGCTCGGTGCGCGAGAGCGTCGAGTCCGCGGCGCGCCTCGAGCTCGAGGCGCTCACTCTGTTCGCCTTCTCCACCGAGAACTGGAAGCGCCCGCGCTGGGAGGTGCGGACGCTGATGGGACTGCTCAAGGAGTACCTCCGCAAGGAGCTCGACCTCCTCGTCGCCAATAACATCCGTTTCCGCCCGATCGGTCGCATCGGCGAGCTCGAGGACGAGATCCAGAAGGGGCTCGCCCGCGCGATCGAGGCAACCCGCGGCAACACCGGACTGCTGTTTCAGATCGCGCTCAACTACTCGGGGCGCGCCGAGCTGGTCGACGCGGCACGCAGTGCGGCCCGCGCGGTGCAGAGCGGCGCGGTGGCGGTCGAGGCGATCGACGAGGAGTGGCTCGGCGCGCACCTGTCGACGGCGGGCGTACCCGATCCCGACCTGCTGATCCGCACCTCGGGCGAGCTGCGCATCTCCAACTTCCTGCTCTGGCAGCTCGCCTACACCGAGATCCACATCACCCCCGTGCTCTGGCCCGACTTCACGACCCGCGACCTGCTGCTCGCGGTCGCCGACTACGCGCGCCGCGAGCGGCGCTTCGGCGGTGTGGTGGAGCACGGTCAGGAACCGCCCGAGGAGGAGTGATGGGCTCGCGCGAGGCGACGGCGGCGGCCGTCCTGCCTGTCGTCCTCGGCGCCATCGTCTTCCTGCCGCACTGGGTGTACCTCGGCGTTGTCTGGGTCGTCGCCATGCTGGCGGCGTGGGAGCTGCTGGCGATCATCCGCAAGCTCGGGCACCCGGCGCCGTACTGGCCGACGCTGGTGGCGATCGGCCTCGCCCTGCCGGCGCTGTGGATCAGCGGGTTGCGCTCGCCGTGGCCCGGCCCGATCCTCGCCGCGATCGTGCTGCTGCTGCCGCTCGTCTACCTCCTCGGCCGCCAGCCGATCACGGGTGCAACCGCCGGCATCTCCGGCGCGACGTTCACCGCGGTGTACTTCGTCGTCGCGGCCGGGGCGATGGGGCTGCTGCGCACTTCGTTCGCCGACCCGCTGGGGTGGAAGGTCGTGCTCGTCTACTGCGTGACGCTGTGGGCCGGCGACTCGGGCGCCTACTACCTGGGCAGCCGCTTCGGCCGGCACCGCCTGGCGCCCCTGGTCAGCCCGAAGAAATCGTGGGAGGGCGTGGCCGGGGGGACCGCGGCGACCTTTCTCGGTGTCTGGCTGTGCCGCACGCTGTTCTTCCCGGAGCTGCCGGCCAACGTCGGTTGGGCGCTCGCCGCGCTGCTGACCGTGCTGGCGCCGCTTGGGGACCTCGTCGAGTCGCTGTTCAAGCGCGACTCGGGGGTCAAGGACTCGTCCGGCCTGATCCCCGGCCACGGCGGCTTCCTCGACCGCACCGACTCGCTGTTCTACGGCGCCCCCTTCGTCCTCGCCCTGCTTCTCGCCCTCCTCAAGTCGGAGGTGTGATCGTGAAGCGGGTAGCGGTGCTCGGCTCGACCGGCTCGATCGGCACCGCCACGCTCGACGTGATCGCCCGCTTTCCCGACCGCTTCGCGGCGGTCGCGCTGGCGGCCGGACGCAACCTCCGGGTGCTCGCCGAGCAGATCCGCACGCACCGCCCGGGGTTGGTGGCGGTCGCCGCCGAGGCCGATGCCCGCACCCTGGCGGCCGAGTTCCCCGGGCTCACGGTGCTCGCCGGCGAGGCTGGCCGCACCGCCGTGGCCACCTGCTCCGACGCCACGACGGTGGTCGGCGCGTTCGTCGGCGCCGTCGGCCTGCTGCCGACCTGGCACGCGGTGGTCTCGGGCCGCGAGGTGCTGATCGCCAACAAGGAAACGCTGGTGATGGCCGGCGACCTGGTGATGGCGGAGGCGGCGCGGCGCGGCGCCACCATCCTGCCGATCGACTCCGAGCACAACGCGCTCCACCAGGCGCTCCGGGCGGGCGCACCGGAGCACGTCCGCCGGCTGATTCTCACAGCCTCGGGCGGACCGTTTCGCACGACCCCGGCCGCGGCGCTGCGCTCAGTCACCGCCGCCGCCGCGCTCGCCCACCCGACCTGGCGGATGGGCGCCAAGATCACCATCGACTCGGCGACGCTGATGAACAAGGGTCTCGAGGTGATCGAGGCGCACCACCTCTTCGCCATGCCCGAGGAGCGCATCGCCGTGGTCGTCCACCCCGAGAGCCGGGTGCACTCGCTGGTGGAGTTCGTCGACGGGACACTGATCGCACAGCTCGCCGTGAACGACATGCGCTTCCCGATCCTGTACGCCCTGGCCTACCCGGAACGGTTGCCGTCGCCGCTCGGGTTTCTCGACCTCGTTGCCGTCGGCGCCCTGCACTTTGAGGCTGCCGACGAGGTGCGCTTCCCCTGCCTGGCGCACGCCCGCGCCGCGCTGCGCAGCGGTGGCACGGCGCCGGCCGTCCTCAACGCCGCCAACGAGGTCGCGGTTGCCGGCTTCCTCGACGGACGCCTCGGTTTCACGATGATTGCGGCAATCGTCGAGGAGGCGCTCGCCGAGGAGCAGCGCGAGCCGACCGCGGTGCATTCGATCGACGACGTCCTCGCCGCCGATGCGCGCGGCCGTACGAGCGCGGCGAGGACCATAGCGAAATATGGAACGTCGTCCCGACCGTTGGACGCTTCCGCGTAGGGGAGAGAATGCTCATCAACCTGCTGGCACTGATCGTCGTCCTCGGAGTCCTGATCTTCATCCACGAGGGCGGCCACTTCCTCGCGGCGCGCGCGCTCGGCGCTACGGTCCCCGTCTTCTCGTTCGGGTTCGGCAAGCGCCTGTTCGGCTTCAGGCGCGGCAACACCGACTACAGGGTGAGCCTGATCCCACTCGGGGGCTACGTCCGGATCAACGGGATGGGCCCCGACGAGTCCGAGGTGGTGGGCGTCGCCGCCGACGAGACGCCGCTGCTGCCGCGCTGGCACCGGGCGCTGATCTCGATCGCCGGGCCGGCGGCGAACGCGATCGCCGCGATCCTGTTCGTGGCCGCAGCGTTCGTCGTCGGCGTCCAGGTCCCGGCGTGGCAGGACGCGGCGCCCGAGATCGCCTGGGTCGACCCCGCCTCGCCGGCCGCGGCGGCGGGTCTGCAGGGCGGCGACGTCGTCCTGTCGGTCGACGGATCGCCGATCGCCAACTGGCGCGACCTCGAGATGGCAACGCTGGGAGCGGCCAACCGCGCCCTGACCGTGCGTTACCTCCGCGCCGGTCAGGAGGCGACGGCGACCCTCACCCCGAAAAGCGTCACCCGCTACGACCTGGGCTACGCTGGCCTGGCGCCGCCGTTACCGGCCGAGGTGCCGGGGATGCAGCCCGGCAGCCCGGCCGAGAAGGCGGGCCTGCAGGTCGGCGACCGCATCCTCGCGGTCGACGGCGAGCCGGTGCGGCACTTCTACGACGTCATCCGCCTGGTCGGGGCGAAAGCCAACCGTGAGGTCGTCCTGACCATCGGACGTGGCGCCGGAACGCTTCAGGTCCCGGCCACGCCGCGCGACGTCGACGGCCAGGGCAAGCTCGGAATTCCGGCGCCCAATCCGACCAAGCTCAAGCGCTTGGGAGTGTTCTCGGCGCTCGGCGAGGGGGCCGCCGAGTCGGTGCGCATGACCCGCGAGACGTTCGCGGTGATCGGGCGCATGGTGAGCGGCCGGTCCTCGCTCAAGCAGATGTCGGGCCCGATCGACATTGCCCGGTTCTCCGGCGAGGCGGCCCGCACCGGCGCCGTCGCGCTGGTTTGGCTGCTCGGCGTGATCTCGCTGCAACTGGCCATCTTCAACGTGCTGCCGATCCCGCTGCTCGACGGCGGTCACCTGGCGCTGCTGGCGATCGAAGCGGTGCGCCGCAAGGACCTCTCGTGGAAGGCCAAGGAGCGCATCCTCAACGTCGGTTTCTGGCTGATCATGATGCTCGTCGTGGTCGTGCTCTACAACGACATCATGAAGGTCCTGCCGGCGGGGCTGGAGAAGCTGATTCCCTGGCGCAAGTAACGCGGTAGCCGGACCGGGTAGGAACGCTAGCGGCGAGTGCAGTAGGAAGTGGTGGCGGCCTGAGGCGGCGGCGCCGTGGCCGGTCAGAGTTTGCGGCCTGCGCCGATCGAACCGAGCGGCGCGCGTCTCCCAGGTCGTCGCAGTCGGTCGCCGCGGCGCCCGCAAGATGGGCAGCCTCCACGTCCCCGGATGAGGCGGACGGCCCGAGGGGCCACGTCGGCGCAAGGTGCGATACCTGGCAACGAGTTCTCTTGTGTGCTGGCAAGAATGGACTCACCCCTGCTTCTGCCACCGTCGCAGCCGATGGAGCGCTCTCCGAACGAGGAGGTTGTCGCGGCCGGGCGGGATCTCGAGGATCATCGGCACCTCGGCGAGCGCCGGGTGGGCCAGCAGCTCGCGGTAGAAGCGCTCGCCGAGGACGCCCTCGCCGGGCGGCGCGTGGCGGTCCCGCCCCGACCCGAGCGCGACGTTGGTGTCGTTGATGTGCAGCGCGTCCGGGGCGGCACTCCGCCAGCGGTCGCGCACCTCGTCGAGCACCCGCTGCAGTCCGTCGCCGGTGAGCTCGTACCCGACCGCCCACAGGTGCGCGGTGTCGAGACAGATCCCGACCCGTCCCCGCAGCGCCGGCTCGACCAGGCGGGCGAGCTCCGCCGGTGTCCTGCCGAGCTGGCCGCCGGCCCCTGCCTGTCCCTCGAGGAGCAGCCGTGCGCCGCGACTCCCGGCCGTCTCGACGGCCGCGGTGATCGCCGCCCGGCAGCGCGCCTCGGCATCCTCTCGCGACTCCACCCCCGCGGATCCGGGGTGCAGCACGACGCCGTCGATCCCGAGCACCGCTGCGCGCGCGAGCTCCTCGACCAGCACGGCGACCGACCGCTGGGCGAGCCGCTCGTCGGCACTCGCCAGGTTGAGCAGGTAGGGCGCGTGCGCCAGCGTCGCGCCCGCGACCGCGGCGCGCCCTGGCGAGGCGTGCGCCCGCTCGATCTCCTCGGCCGCCAGCGGCGCGGCCGCCCAGCGTCCCGGCGCCCGCAGGAATACCTGCAACGACCGGCAGTGCAGGCGGCCCGCGGCGTCGATCGCGCGCGAGACCCCGCCGGCGGCGGAGAGATGGGCTCCGAGTCGCGGCACAGGGATATGGTACCCTCCGGCTCGGCGACGATGTCGGTCGCTACGCTGGTTTGTGGCCATCGCGGGCGCCCTGGTTGGCTGTGCCGCCGCCGTCTGGCTGGTGCTCTGGATCAGCCTGCGCACCTCAGCGGTGCGTGTCCCGGAGGTACGGGGGATGGAGATTTCGCACGGCGCCGGTGTCCTGCGCGAAAGCGGACTGCTCGTCCGCCTTCAGGAAGGTGTGTTCGACGCCGCCGTGCCGGTCGGCAGAATCGCCCAGCAGCGACCGGCCCCCGGGTTCCAGCTCAAGCGCGGCTCGACCGTTCTCCTGTTGCCGTCTCTGGGCAAGGAGGCCCGCCGTCTCGGCGAGCTGGTCGGCCTGCCGGTCTCCCTCGCCGAGGCGGAGCTGGAGAACGAGGGTCGGAGCGTGGCGGTCCGCTGCGAGGTCGAGGAGCAGGCCGATGCTGTCGTCGTGCTGGCGCAGACGCCGCCGGGTGGGACGCTGGCGGCCCCGTCGAGCGCTGTGGCCCTGCTGGTCAACCGGATGCCGCGGCGTAAGACCTACGTGATGCCGGACTTCCTCGGCATGAGCGAGCCGGATGCGACGCGCATCATCCGGACCCAGGGGTTCCGACTGGCCGAGGTGCAGCGGGTGCCGTACGCCGGCGCGCCGGCCGGTGTGGTGCTCCGCCAGGACCCGACCGGCGGCGGGCCGGTGGCCGACGCCGCGGTCGTGGGCCTGTGGGTGAGCCGATGAGCCGGGTACGCGTCGCGCCTTCGGTGCTCGCCTGCGACCTCGCCCGGGTCGCCGACGAGGTGCGGTCGGTGCAGGCGGCCGGCGCCGACATGCTGCACTTCGACGTCATGGACGGGGTGTTCGTACCCAACCTGACGTTCGGCCCGGGCCTGTGCGCCGCGGTGCGCCGGGTCACGACGCTGCCGCTCGACGTTCACCTCATGGTGGCCAATGCCGATTCGCTCCTCGAACCGTTCGTGGCGGCCGGCGCGGCGCGCTTGTGCGTGCACGTGGAGGCAGTCCACCACCTGCATCGCACGCTGGCGCGGATCCGCGACCTCGGAGCGTCGCCGGGTGTCGCGCTCAACCCGGCGACCCCGGCAGCGGCGATCGAGGAGGTGTGGCCGTTTGTCGACTTCGTGCTGGTGATGACGGTCGACCCTGGATTCGGCGGCCAGCGTTTCATCCCGGAGACGGCGGAGAAGCTTGCGCGGATTGCGGCACGGCGCGACGAGCTCCCACACCGCGTCGAGCTTGCCGTCGACGGTGGCGTCGAGCCCGGCAACGCCGCCATCCTGCGGGGGTACGGCGCCGATGTCCTGGTCGCCGGCACCGCGGTGTTCGGCTCTCCGGACCGTGTCCAGGCGATCGCCGCCCTGCGCGGCGAGGAGGTGTGATGAAGCGCGTCGTACTCGTGCTGCTGATGCTGGGCGCTGCGGCGTGCTCCAGCAAGGTCAAGGAGGAGGCGTTTCTCGAGTCCGTCGGCCAGATGTCGAAGGAGGAGGTGCTGGCCAAGGGTGACGCCCTCGCCGCCGACGGCGAGCGCGAGGACTCCCGCCGTTACTACGCCTTCCTCGCCGACTCATTCCCCAACGACCCGGTGGGACGCCAGGCGGCACTGAAGATCGCCGACTCGTTCTTCCAGGGCAAGGATATCGAGAGCATGACCGAGGCGCAGCTCCGCTACAAGGACTTCTCCAACCGTTTCCCCAACGACCCTAACCGCGCCTATGCCCTCCTCCAGCTCGGCAAGACCTACGCAAAGCAGCGCAAGGGGCCGCTCCGCGACCTGACCCCGACCCACGAGGCGGCGAACACGCTGCAGCAGGTGCTCGACCTGTTCCCGTCGTCGCCGTACGCCGAAGAGGCGAGGACGCTCCTGAAGGCGTGCACGGAGGA
The DNA here is from genome assembly GCA_963725705.1 of uncultured Acidobacteriota bacterium. GTDB lineage: Bacteria > Acidobacteriota > Thermoanaerobaculia > Thermoanaerobaculales > Thermoanaerobaculaceae > CAVRZJ01. The sequence goes on from CAVRZJ010000017.1 coordinate 138,905, forward strand.
CTTGGCGCGACATGAGCTGGAGGTCGCCAAGTACTACTACGTCTCGAAAGGCTGGCAGGGGGCCCACCTCCGGCTCTCCTACTTGATCGCGACCTACCCAGACTCGGATGCGGCGCACACCGGCCGCGAGATGCTCGCCAAGGTCGAGGCCGCACTGGCCGCCCGGAGCAGCGCCGCGCCGGCTAAACCGACGCCGCCGGCGGAGTCCGCTCCGTCACAAAACCGTTGACGGAGCCATAGGCGTGCGCTATTGTGGTCGGCGAGGAGCTCAGAGAAGCGCAAGGAAGGGGAGTCCAGCCATGGGCCGCGCGACTGTCGCCATTTTCATCGCTCTTGGATTCACCTGGGCCGCAGCGGGCGAGGTGGTCAACCCGCCGCCGCACCCCCTCCACAAGGTGGGTGATCACTGGACGCCTTACGATCCGCCGACGGAGTTCCCGCCCGACGTCCAGGTGTACACGATCCAGCCAGGTGACACGCTGTGGGATCTCGCGCAGAAGTTCTACGGCAATCCGTACCTCTGGCCGCAGCTCTGGGAGCCGAACACCTACATCAAGGACGCGCACTGGATCTACCCCGGCGACCCGCTGATCGTCGTGCCGAAGCCGGGTGAGGCTGCGGCGGCCGCGCCGGCGCCGGAACCGAGCGGCGGGGCCGGGCAGTCCACCGAAGCGGCACCGCCTCCGGCCGAGGCCGCCCCGCCGGCAACCGAGGGCGAGGGGGCGCCGCTGGTCGCGATCGGCAGCGAGGACGATGTTTACTGCTTCGCTTACCTCGACGACACCGGCGAGGACCTACCGCTGACCATCTCCGGAGGGGAGGAGTCGGCGACCCGCTTCACGTATGCCACGGGCGACATCGTCTACGTGTCCGGCGGCGAGGCCGAGGGCGTAGCGGCTGGCCAGGAGTACTTCGTGGTCAAGGCCGCGCAGGAGCTGCGCCATCCGTCCACCGGCGCCCGCCTCGGTCGCGTGATGCTCTATCAGGGCCACCTCCGCATTCTCTGCACGACCGACCACGGGGCCACGGCCGAGCTGCTCTCCGCCTGCGACGCGATGGTGATCGGCGATCACCTCAAGCCGTTCGAGCCGATCCCGATCCCGATGACCGTGCTCACGGCGGCGACGGCTCGTTGCGATCCACCGAACGACAAACCCAAGGGATACATCGTCTACGCCAAGGACGGGCTCGAGGCTTTCGGAGCCGATCACATGGTGCTGGTGGACCTCGGCGAGGCGGACCAGGCCTCCCCGGGCACCCTGTGCAACATCTATCGCGACAACCCGGCGCCGAATATCCCGCGATTGCTTCTCGGCGAGCTCGCCGTCCTGGTTGCCGGGGATCACTGGGCGACCGGAAAGGTCATCCACTCCACCGGACCGATGGCCGTGGGCGACCGAATCGAGATCAAGTGACCACCCAACTTCGTGAGGAACGGCGGGAGGCTCTCCGCCGTCTGGGGGATACCGTCGCCTCCGTGGCGGATGCCCTGCTCGATCGCGGTCTCGACCTCGAGGCCGCGATCGCCGCATTCGAGGCGAAGTACGTGCGGGCGGCGATCGAGCGGCACGGCGGCAACCTCTCCCAGGCCGCGCAGGCGCTCGGCATCCACCGCAACACGCTGCGCGCCAAGCTCAACCGCAACGGCGCCCGCCCTCCGCGCGGCCGCTGAGGCGTGCTCGAGACCCGCCAGCGCGCCACCGTCTGGCTCAGCTTCGCGGTCGGGTTTTGCCTGGCGGCGCTCCTCCAGCGCCCGGATCGTCAGTCCGGGACCGGCGCGGTCACGCATGGCTCGCAGCCGCCGTCGTTCGTCGTCGAGACCAGCCCCGATACCGATGACAACCCCTACGAGAAGTCGATCGTCGCGACGGCGATGCGGCACAATCTCGACCCGGCGCTGGTGCAGGCGGTGATCGAGGTCGAGTCGGGCTACGACCCGCAGGCGGTATCGTCCAAGGGCGCCATTGGCTTGATGCAGATCCTGCCGGAGACCGCGGCGCTCATGGGCCTTCCCGAGCCGGCCGATCCCGCCTCCAGCCTCGAGGCTGGGTGCCGCTATCTCGCGGCGCTGCAGGACATCTTCGGAGGTGACGTCGAGCTGGCGCTGGCTGCTTACAACGCTGGCCCGGGAGCGGTCCGTCGCTGGGGTAGCGTGCCACCGTACCGGGAGACCAGGGCATTCGTCCGTCGGGTCACGGACACCTACCGACGGCTGACGGGGCTGGACGTGAGCACGGCGACGCGCTTCACCAGCGACGCATCAGCGGTTCTTTGAGGCATCGTCCTTCTTGTCCTCGTCGTTGCCGCGGATCGCACTCTTGAAGTTGCGAATGCCCTCGCCGAGACCCTTGCCGAGCTGCGGCAGCTTGCCGGCCCCGAAGATGATGACGATGAGCAGAAGGATGAGAAGCAGCTCCGGGACCCCGAGCGAACCAAACATGTGGAGGACCCCTCCCGCCGACGATTATAGACCTGCGGGTGGAGCGCCCAGGAGGTCGACGACGGCGCCCGGCGCTCCGAGCTCGATCGCCGCGGCGCGCGCGAGTTCTCGCACCCGCGGTAACCACCCGAGGTACTCGGTCCTGCCCCACGACGCGAGCCGGAGAAACGTGCCAATCACCTTCAGTCCGCGCTGCGCCGCGCACTCGAGGTAGCGTCCCTCCCACCCCGCCGTCCAGCCGAGCCTGACGGCGGCGCGCCGTCGCCAGCCGAGGTCGCTGTGCAGCAACTCGCCGCCGGCGCGCTCGCGCAGCAGCGACGCGGCGTCGTAGGTGTCGGGGCCGCCGCGCATGTCCTGGTAGTCGACCGCCCACACGTCGTCGCCGACGAGGAACAGGTTGTTGACGTGGAAGTCGCGGTGCACGAGCCGGTATGGATGACCGCTCAGGCGCTCCGCGAGGTCGTCCAAGAAGGTGGCGATCGGAGGCGCCACGGCGCCCCGCGGAAGGCAGGCGTGCTCCTCGAACACCGCGAGCTCGCGGCGGAAGAAAGCCGCGTCGAAGGGCGACGTCACCAGGTCGAGCCAGGGGCATCCCTGGAACGCCGCCAGGTTCTCCAGGGCGCCGGCGATCACCTGTTCGCCGCGCCTGCGCCAGGCCCGCTCGAGGTCCTCGTCGCCGAGGTCGCTCGCGACCGCCACCAACGCCGTGTGCCCGACCGGGCGCGGGATCGGCAGCTCACGCTTCCACCCCCACTCGTGCACCCGCTCGTCGCGCGTCAGGAGCTCCTCCGCGCCCTCCGGGTACACGGCAGCGACCAGGCTGCCGTCGGCCGTGGCGATGCGGTAGAAGCTGCGCCGCGACGCGTCGCCGGCGAGCCGCGAGATGGCGATCGCCGCCACGCCCAGCGCTGCGGCGGCCTCACGGACCCGACTGAGCTCATCCACGCTCACCCCGTGATGGTAAACCGTATTGTCGCCCGACTCGCCGCCCGCGGAAATGAGAGCCGGCACGCCGAGGTTCACCAGAGTGTGAAGCGCCCCGGGTTGTCTCTGGACGAAGCCAGGCTGCTGGCCTTCATCGCCGACGCGCTGCAGAAGCACCTGCACCGCGATGCCGGGATCCAGGCGGCGTGCGCCGGGCTGCAGCACGCCGGCATGGGGGTGGTGGTGAAGGTCGACCTGGCGCCGGGTGATGCTCCGCCTCGGGTCGCGATCCCGGGCAGGCCCGCTGGCGTGCCACAATGGAGTCAGGAAGACGAGGAGATCCTCCACTCCTTGGGGATAGCGAGTGACACGAGCAACGTCTCGCCCAGCCCGGCCTCCGAACCTGGTCGGCATCAGCCGCGCTGAGCTCTCCGAGCTCCTCGCGCCGCTCGATAGCCGGCCGTTCCGCTCCCAGCAGATCTACCACTGGCTGACCCGCCGGCTCGCCGCCAGCCTCGACGAGATGACCGATCTGCCGCGTGCGCTACGCGACACGTTGGCGGCTCACGTGACGGTCCGCGACCCCGAGACCGTCGAGGTCCGGCGGGCGCCCGACGGCACCACGAAGTTCGCGCTTCGCCTCGACGACGGTGCGGTCGTCGAGGCCGTGGCGATGCCGATGGAGGGGCGGACCACCCTGTGCCTGTCGTCGCAAGCCGGGTGCGCGGTCGGCTGCGTCTTCTGCGTTACCGGTGCCTTCGGGGCCGGGCGAAACCTCACGGCCGGCGAGATCTTCGGGCAGTACCGCAGTCTGGTGCGCGCCGAGGGGCTGCTCGGCCAGCCCACCAACGTCGTCTTCATGGGGATGGGCGAGCCGCTGCTCAACCTGCCGAACGTCGCGGGCGCGATCGAGATGCTCTCCGAAACCGTCAGCCCGCAGACGGGTGACCGTGTCGACCAGCGGCATCGTCCCCGGGCTTGCGCGGCTGGCGGCGCTGCCCCGGCGTCCCAACCTCGCGGTATCCCTCAACGCGACAACGCAGGCGCAGCGCACCGAGCTGATGCCGGCGGCTTCACGCTGGCCCCTCGACGACCTCCTGGCGGCGCTGCGCGCTTACCCGCTCGAGCGCGGGCGGCGCATCACCATCGAGTACGTCATGCTGGCCGGCCGCAACGACTCGCTCGATGACGCGCACCGCCTGCCGCGACTGCTGCGCGGTTTGCCGGTCAAGGTCAACCTGATCCCGTTCAACCCCGACGCCGAGTACCTGCCCGGCCTCGCCGCTCCCGGGGACGAACGGATCAACGAGTTCGCCGCCATCCTCGCCGACGCGCACCTCAACGTCACCGTGCGCTGGAGCAAGGGCCGCGAGGTCGCGGCCGCCTGCGGCCAGCTCAGAGGAAGGATCTCTCCCCCACCCACCCAGAACCAGGCAGTAGGCAGTAGGCAGTAGGCGATGGGCGGTAGCAGAAGCGGCCGCGAGTAACCGGAAATCCGGGCGAACGAGGGCGGGCATCACCCGTTCATCCCTACTTCCCGGGCTCTTACCGCCTACTGCCTTCCGCCTACCGCCTACTGCCTGCCGTCGAGCATGATCAACGACCACTGACGGCCGCAGCCGGCGCCGTCGCGGCGGTGTGAGTGGAAGGCCGGCAGGCAGAAGGTACAGCCCGGCAGGACACCGATCCGCGCCGGTGGCACACCGAGCGCCGCCAGACGTCCGCGGGCAAAGGCGGCCAGATCGATGGCGTCGCCGCGCCGCCACTCGGTCGTCGCTGCATCGTGCCGGAGCAGCCCCTCGACCACCTCGCGGCCGACCTGGTAGTGACACGGCCCGACGCCAACGCCGACCATCGCCACGACGTCGGCGGCGCCGACGCTGAAGTCGCTGTTGAAACGAGCCAGGGTGGAGCCAAGGATGTCGGCGGCAAGACCGCGCCAGCCGGCGTGCACCATCGCCGCGACGCCTCCGCCAGCGAGCGCCACGGGCAGACAGTCGGCGGTGCGCACGAGCAGCGCCACGCCGGGCACCGCCGTGATCAGCGAGTCGCAGATCCCCACCAGGTGGGCTCCCGGGGCCAACGGCCCCTCGGCCCCGTAGACGTAGGTGATACGGGTGTGCTCCTGGCGGGCGTAGAGGAGCGGTACGGCGCGCCCGAGGTGGCCGGCAAGCCACTCGCCGGCGCGGGCTGCGATGGCGTCGGCTGTCGCCGCGCCGCGGGTACTGCCGCCGTCGGCGAAAGCAGCCAGCGCACCCCCAACGGAGCACGTTGTCACATGGCTCGTTGCCGTCCGGTTGGCCATGTCGTCATGCTACTATGCGCTCCCGGAGGACACGAGTGGAGCCCGAAGACGTCGGCGGACCGTGCGCAACAGTGCGGCCAGCGCGGCAGCGTGCCGGCGTTCCGGCATGATCCTGCTCGACGGCATCATCAAGAGCTACCACGGCCGGCCGGCGGTGCGAGGCATCACCGCCACCGTCGAGAAGGGCGAGTTCGTCTTCCTCACCGGACCGTCCGGCGCCGGTAAGAGCACGTTCCTGCGTCTCCTCTACCGCGCCGAGCTCCCGGACGCCGGGCGCATCGTCGTCAACGGCCACGACCTCGTGGCGATGCGCCGGCGCGAGGTCGCGGAGTTCCGCCGTCGACTTGGCGTCGTCTTCCAGGACTTCAAGCTGCTGCGGCGCCGCAGCGTCGGCGAGAACGTCACGTTCGTACTCTCGCTCCTGCGCGTCTCGGAGAAGGAGCAGCAGCGTCGCGCGTACCTCGCGCTCAAGCAGATGGGGCTGCAGCACCGCATGCAGGCGTACCCGGAGGAGCTGTCGGGCGGCGAGCAGCAGCGCGTGGCGATCGCCCGCGCCCTGGTGCTCCAGCCCGACCTCGTGCTTGCCGACGAGCCCAGCGGCAACCTCGATCCCGAGCGCGCGCACGAGCTGATGGAGCTGTTCAAGACCATCCACTACCAGGGCACGACCGTCGTCGTCGCCACCCATGACCGCGCCCTGATCGAGGCGCACCCGGCGCGCACGCTGGTCCTCGAGAGAGGCAAGCTGGTGCGCGACGGCTGGGGTCTCACCCAGTGAGTCGCCACCTCTGGCGCGAGGTCAGCCGCCAGCTCCGGGAGTCCGGCGCCGCCGGCATCGTCGCCGTCCTTCTGGTGGCGGTGGCGACGACGTGGGGTGGCGTCCTGTGGAGCCTGCACCGCTACCTCGAGGCCGAGCTGCTGGCGCCGCACCGGCCCGCGACGATCGTCGCGGTCGCCCGGACACCGCAGGCCGCCGAGGTGGTTCGCAGCTCGCTGCTCGTCGCGTTCCCGGCGGCGAGCGGCGAGGTCGCCGCCGCCCGCACCGTTCGCGAGGAGCTGGTGCAGTGGTTTCCCGAGCTTTCCACCGTGCTGCTCGGGCTCGACGAGGCGAGCTTCCCCACCCTCCTCCAGCTCGACGTCCCCGTCCCGCAGCAGGCTCAGGTGGCGCGCTGGCTGAGCGCGCGGCCGGAGATCACTCTGGTCGCCAACTCGCAGGACTGGGAGGCGCGGATTCAGGCGGCAGCCACCCGGATCGCCGCGGTCGGCTTCGCGCTGGCGCTCGCGCTCCTGATCGGCTGTTGCGTGGTGGTGCTGCTGGTGGTGCGCCTGCTCGTTCTCGCCCACGCCGACGAGATCGCCATCATGCGCCTGATCGGCGCGCACGATCGGGACATCCGGCTGCCCTACATGTTCTGTGGCTTCTGCCTGGGGGCCCTCGGTGGGACGCTGGGCGCCTTCGCGCTCCTCGGACTCTCGATGTTCGTCGCCAGCGCCGCGCCGGCGCTGCGCCTGGCGCCCGGCGTGTTGCCGATCCTTCCCTGCACGGGCGGCCTCGCCGGACTCCTCGGCGCCGGGCTGGGACTCGCGGCGCTACCGTCTGAGCCGTAACGCTCTCAACCCGTCGACAGCGTGCTTTTCTTGGTGTGTCCCGGGCTGTTTGCCGGTCTTCTATTGCCTGCGTCTCAACCCACTACGAGGGGGTTGACGCGGCGCAGGAACTCGCCGGCTTCGCCGCCGCCTTTGAGCAGGGAGATCGCGCGGGCGAGCTGGTCGACCATGAACTGCACGGCAACCATGCCCTTGCCGGCCTCGATCTCGGTGCGCGCCAGCCGATACTGCTTCTCCACCGACTTGGTGCCGCCGGGCCCGGCGATCTCCTCGGCGATCTTGCGCACGTTCTCGGTGAGCGCCAGCAGCGTCGTGATCGAGGGGCCGGCGGGGGAACCCTGAAGTGCGCGCTCCTGCGGCGCGCGCAGCGCGATCAGCCCCGAGGCGACGAGGCCGTAGAGCAGCTTGCAGAGATCGAAGGCGTGCAGCCTGGTGATCCCCTCGAGCTCGCGGATCGAGCGCTGTCCGTCGACCTTGGTGACGACCACCCACTCCTGCGGCGACAGCGTCACCTGGTCGTGGCCGGGGTCGCGCGGCTGGAAGTAGGGGATGAGGTCGAACGAGGGGATCTTGCGCTGCAGCACGCGCCACTCGTCGAGCCGGCGCGCCGCCTCCATCATCAGGCTCTGGTTCGACCTGGAGACGGTCACCTCGCCGGACTCGATGCTCGGCGTGAAGATGAACTGCCCTTTCTGCCACATCGCCATCTCGTAGACCGCCGCTTCGCCGCGCAGATGGCCGATGAAGGCGTCCGTGATCTGGCCGTCCTTGAGGTAGATCTTGCCCTCGGCACCTTCACCGTTGAGGTTGAAGACGCCCGTCTTCCCCGAGACGCTCACCAGTTGGATAACGTCCGGGAGGGCCAGATCCGAAAGCGAGCCTTGAAGCGCCATCCCATCACCTCACTGAAAAGGAACACCATACGGCCACCGCGAGCACGTCGTCGACCGGCGAGCCATTGTACATCGCTGGCCCGCAAATCCAACAACTACTCGGATCCGGACGGCCCCGCGCCGGCAGCACCGACCACGGTGACGTGCAGCTCGCTGCCGAGACGGAGCGTGCCGCGCACCTGCCGGAGCTCGTCGAGGACCTCCACGAGTGCCCCGTAGGGCGCATCGCCGTCGGCGACGACGAGCACCGGACGGGACACTGCTGCCGGGGCGCCACCGCGATCCACCGCGGCCTTCAGGTACTCGGCGAAGCGGTCGACGGCCAGCGGTTTGCCGTCGACCACAAACGAGCCGTCCGTCTGCACCCGCACGGTGACCGGCGCGCCGCCGGTCGCTACGCCGGCGCCCGTTTCAGTGATCGCCGAGGTGATCTCGATCCCCTTGTCCGCGGAGAGGACGAAAGCGATCAGCAGGCAGGCAGTCACCAGAAAGGCGAGGTTGACTGCCGCCACCGTGTGCGCCGGCGCAGCGACCGGCTTCCTCGCGATCCGCATGGCTCGCCTACGCCTCCTCGTCATCCAGCGTGCGCGGGTCGGAGAGCAAGTAGATCGACCTCGCGTGCGACGCTTGCAGGGCAGCGATCACGCGCTCCACCAGACCACAGCGTGCGTCCCTGTCCGCCTTGATGACGAATGGGCGAGCGGGATCCTGACCCACGACGGCCGCGGCGAACCGCGCAACGTCGTCCACGCTCGCGACTGGCGTCGATGCCGTGATGCCTGCGGACACCCGGATCGAGCCGGAAAGGTCAATCGAGACGATCGCCGCGCCGCGCGGGATCGCGTCGCGGACCAGTGACCGCGGCAGGGTGACGGGCGCCAGGTCGACGTCGGCACGATAGGCGAGCGGAACGAACGCCGCGAGCAGCGCCACCTGCGCCGCCATGGCGACGGCAGACACGCTCGTCGGCGAGCTGCGGTGGCGCCGGTGGATCATGATCACGTCAGGTTGCGCTCCCGGCCCGGCCGCGCTCGCCGTTCATTTCGGCGACCGTGTCCATGAGGGCGTTGGCGGCGGACTCGATGTCAGCCAGGAAACGGTTGACCACACTGAGCAGGAGGGTGTGGCCGAGCTGAGCGGGGATGGCGACGATCAGGCCCGCGGCGGCGGCGATCAACGCCTCGGAGATCCCGGCCGCGACCGCGCCAGGGTCCGGCAGGCCGGACTGGCCGAGTGCGGCGAACGCCTTGATCAATCCCGTAATGGTGCCGAGGAAGCCGATCAGCGGCGCGACGCTCGCGGATGCGGAAAGCACCGGAAGGCCGCGCTCCAAGGCGGCGCCCTCGAACGCCGCCGCGTTCTCGATGCTCCTCTCAACCTCCTCGGGCGGGCGGCCGTAACGGGACAGGCCGGCCTTGATCACCGCCGCCACGGGTCCGCGGCTGCGCTCGCAAATCGCGATCGCCCCCGGGACGTCGCGATCCACGAGCAGCGCCTTCCGCACCTTCGCGAGGAACTCGCCGATGTTGACCTTGGCGCCGCGCAGCGCCGCCGCCCGCTCACCGATGATCGCGGCCGTGAGCGCCGCGAGGACGAGCAGCGGCCACATGACGATGCCACCCTGGTGGAAGTATCTGATGAGCTCCGCGAACATGCTGCTTACCTCCGCGTCGCGCGGGCCACAGTCCGGCCCACCATCCCGACGAACTTCGTGATCCACGACTTACACATTGATCGCGCGCCACTTATGGTAGTACTCGTGACGACGCGGCGTCAACGCTGAGCGGCGGCATCGGACCTTGCGTCCCCGTCACGCTTGTGTTACTGTCCGCCGCTGTGAGCGGACGACGGCACCCGCGAGTCCCATCTCAGGCAACGTTGCTGCAACGGAGAGTACTGGCCTGCCCGGTTTCCTCTCACGCCTCGTCGGTCCGGCTATAGGAGCGTATGGTCTCCCGGAGGATTCGGAGAATGCGAAAGACCCACGTCGCAGCTTTCCTGTGCGTCGCCATCGCGACGCTCCCCCTGACTGGCTGCAACAAGGTGAGGGCTCGCGCCGAGATGAAGAAGGGGAACCGGTACTACAAGGACGAGGCCTACAAGGACGCCCTGGCGCAGTTCCAGAAGAGCCTCACCCTGGATCCTGCACTGGCGCCGGCCTGGCGGTCGGTCGGGCTCACCGCGATGGCGCTCTACCGGCCGGGCAACGATAGCAAGGAGAACATCAAGTACGCCGAGACCGCTCTCGAGGCCTTCAAGAACTACCTCAAGGCCAACCCGCACGATTCCAAGACCGAGGACTACCTGGTCACCACGTGGATCAACCTCGGGCGCTTCGACGATGCCATCAAGTACCTGAAGCAGCAGCGAACCGAGCACCCCGAGAACGCCAAGCTGTCGACGGCGGTGGTCACCGTGATGATCAAGGCCGGGCGCTTCCAGGACGCTCTCGACTTCGCCAATACCTACACGCGCAACGACGCCCCGATGTTCTACCTGGTCGGCACGAACGCGTGGTCGAAGTCGTACAACGACCCGACCACGGCCTACGACGAGCGCGTCAAGGTCGTCGACATCGGCCTGCAGGCGGTGCAGCGCGCGTGCGAGATCAAGGCCGATTACATGGAGGCGATGGTCTACTTCAACCTTCTCTACCGCGAGAAGGCCAAGCTCGACCTCGACCCCAAGAAGAAGGACTACTGGAACTCGTTGGCCGACGAGTGGCGGAGCAAGGCGATGGTCCTCATGGAGAAGCGGAAGGCCTCGTCCCCAGCGCAGCCGCCGGCCACCAAGACCGCCTCGTGAGCAGGAGCGCACATGTTTGAAGACGCCCTCATCGAGTCGCATCGCAGGCCCGAGGCAAAGAGCAAGCTGCTTCTGCTCCCCGTGGCCATCGCCATCCACGTGCTCGTGATTCTGATCGTCGTGGTGGCGCAACTCTGGGCGATCGAGGAACTGCCCGAACCGCCCATCCAGGTGAGCTTCTGGGCCGCGCCGCCACCGCCGCCACCGCCACCACCGCCGCCGCCGAAGGCCGCCGCGGTGCCCAAGCAGGTGCAGCCCACGACCCAAACCACCGCCGTCGTGCAGCCGAAGGAGATCCCGCAGGAGATTCCCAAGGCGAGCACCGGCACCGGCGGGGTCGAGGGCGGCGTCGAGGGCGGCATCGAGGGTGGCGAGATGGGTGGCGTCGTCGGCGGCGTGCCCGGCGGCGTGCCCGGACCGACGCCGGTGCCGCAGGTCGACGAACCCCCGATCCGGGTCGGCGGCGACGTGCTACCGCCCGCCAAGATCCGCGAGATCTCGCCGATCTACCCCGAGATCGCCCGCAAGGCGCGCATCCAGGGGCCGGTGATCCTCGAGGCCGTCATCGACAAGGAAGGCAACGTCACCGCCGTTCGCGCCCTCCGTGGCCTGCCAATGGGCTGCACCGAGGCTGCGATCGACGCACTCCAGAAGACAAGGTTCAGGCCAGCGACGATGAACGGTAGACCGGTGTCCGTCTACTATGTTCTCACCGTGGTCTTCAAACTCGACTAGAGATCTCGAAAGGAGAGAGTGCAATGGATTTCGGACCCGTAGGACTGTGGAACTCGATGGGCGGTATCGCCAGGGCGGTCTCGCTCATCCTTCTTGGACTCTCGATCTACTCGCTGACCGTGTCGGTGGAGAGATTCCTCGTCTTCAAGTGGGCGAAGCAGCAGTCGCTCGAGTTCGCGCGCCTGGTGACCCAGTTCCTCAAGCAGAACCGGCCCCAGGATGCCATCGCGGCGGCGCGCAAGTACAAGCACAGCCACCTCGCCAAGGTCGTCTCCGCCGGCCTGCTCGAGTTCCAGAACCAGGCCGAGACCAGCCCGCTTACCGGTGAGGACATCATCGAGGCGGCGCGTCGTGCCATCGAGCGCACCACACTGATCACCACCGCCGACTTCAAGCGCGGCACCGGCAGCCTGGCCACCATCGGCGCCACGGCGCCCTTCATCGGCCTGTTCGGCACCGTCGTCGGCATCATCAACGCGTTCCGCGGCATGGCCCTCACCGGATCGGGCGGCATCGGCGCGGTTTCCGCCGGCATCGCCGAGGCGCTCGTCACCACCGCGCTCGGCCTGTTCGTTGCCATCCCGGCCGTGTGGCTCTACAACTTCTTCATGCAGAAGATCGAGCGCTTCCAGGTCGAGATGACGAACTCCTCGTCCGAGCTGCTCGATTTCTTCATCAAGCAGGCCGGCGGCTCGCATGCGGTTGGCGTCAACCGTTGATCGATCGGGGACAGGGCGACGTGCCCTGCGGAGGCGGCCATGAAACACTACAGGGCGGCTGAGGTCAAGCCCGCTCCCGTGAACTCGGACATCAACGTCACGCCGCTCGTCGACGTCTGCCTCGTGCTGCTCATCATCTTCATGGTGATCACGCCGCTGCTGCAGAAGGGCGTCGACGTGGCGCTGCCGACGACCTCCGCGCCCGACAAGATCCCCGAGGGCGAGAAGCAGCTCACCGTCGCGGTCAAGCTGGACGGCAGCGTCTTCATCGGCCAGGACTGGATCCCGAAGAACCAGTTGCTGGCGAAGCTGAAGACCATCAAGACCGACTCGCCGCAGAAGGAGATCGTCGTCAAGGGCGACAAGCGGTTGAAGTACAAGGACGTACGCGAGGTCATGCGGGCGCTCAACGACGCCGGCTTCACCAACGTCGGGCTCATCGTGATGAAGAAGGACACCTCGGGGTCGAACCCGTTCTAGGTGCCCGTGGTGCGGCCGGAGATCCCGGCGCACCGCAGGCTGTGCAGGGAGGTCGATCATGTCGATGCAGATTGGACAGAGCGGAACTCTGAAGTCGGACATCAACATCACGCCGCTGGTCGACGTGGTGCTGGTGCTGCTCATCATCTTCATGGTCATCACGCCGCTGGTCCAGGTGGGCTACGACGCCAAGGTGCCGCCGAAGACCGAGAACACGGTCGCACCGCCGCCGTCGACGGACCAGATCATCATTCGACTGGAAACCGATGGACGCATCTACATCAACAAGGAGGAGGTCGCAGAGCGCGACTTCCCGAACCGCCTCCGCGACGTGCTCAAGAACCGCGAGTCGAAGGTCACCTTCTTCGCCGCCGCGGGCGAGCTGCCCTATGATCGCGTCATGGCGTTCATGGACGTCTGCCGCAATGCCGGAGCGCAGAACATCGGTATCGTGCTGGAAGAGCTCTCCTCGTAACCCAGCCGATCTGGATCACCAGCGGGCCGGGGTACGCCGCGAGGCGCCCCGGCCCTTCGCTTTTGGAGTCTTCGCCCGCGGCCCGCACACCGGCCGACCCGCGCGGACGGGGCGAGACCTCGATGACGCCAAGGTTGTGCGAGATGGCACAATGTGTTAGAACTATAGAGTCCGCCTCTCGCGGCCCGGAGGATGCCATGCGGCACTCTGCTCTCGTCTCGGCTCTTCTCCTCGCTCTCGCCGGTACCGCCTGCTCCAACAAGGTGATTGTCGGGGTCGTCCTACCCGAGACCGGCGACGCTTCGGCGTACGGCACCTCGGTCAAGACCGGTGCGAAGCTGGCCTTCGACCAGGCCGCAGCCGAGCGCAAGGTGCCGGCTGGGCTCCAGGTGGTTTACCGGGACACCGCATCCAACCCCAGCCGCGGCGCCGACGAGGCCGAGGCACTGTACAAGCAGGGCGCCATGATCATCATCGGCGGCGTCACCTCGCCCGAGGCGAAGGTGATGACGAGGGTGGCCACCAAGTACGGCCGCATCCTGCTGTCACCGTCGGCATCGGCGCCCGACCTGACGACCAAGGGAGGGTGGTTCTTCCGCGTCTACCCATCCGACGAAGAGGAGGGGGTCAAGGCGGCGCAGTTCCTCGTCGGAGACCGCAAGGCCAAGACAGTCCTCGTCCTCAGGGAGGACACGGCCTACACCCAAGGCCTGCTCCCGGTGTTCACCGCGGAGCTCGGGAAGCTCGGCGGCAGGGTCGCGGGCACGATCACCATCGGCGAGCCGAACTGGGAGAAGATGCTGACCGCGTCGCTCGCCAACCTCAAGCCCGACGCGCTCTACGTTTGCGGCTACGGCGAGGCGATCCTTGCCTGCATGGTCGAGGTCCGCAACAGCACCTTCGCCGGCACCGTCTGCACGACCTCGGCGATCTCGACGGTGGACCTGATCTGGCGCGGCGGAAAGCTGGTCGAAGGGTTGTTCTTCCCGATGACGACGGTCGACATGGCTTCGCCAAAGGAGCCCATTGCCAGCTTCGTGAAGCGGTACCGCGAAACCTATAACCTGGCGGCGGACAACTACGCGGCGCACGGCTACGATGCGGCGCTCGCCACCCTCTCCGCGCTCGAGAATCCGCTGCCGAAATCTGCGACCGAGCTGCGCGCCCGCCTTCTCACTCTCGGAACCCGGGTTGGGGTGACCGGGGCGATGAACTTCGACGAGTCGGGTAACATCGATGAGCCCTTGCGCATTCACTGCATCCGCGACGGGAAGGTCACGCTCCTCCAGGAAAGCTAGCAGAAAGCAACAGGGCGGGGACGTCAGCGCGGCGCCGTGGCGTGCGCCAGATGGCAGAGGGCCAGCGCGAGGGCGTCGGCCGCATCCTCGGCCGGTATCTCGCTGAGTCCGAGGCGCTGCCTGACGATGAAGCCGACCTGCTGCTTCTCGGCGCGCCCGTAGCCGACGACCGCAGCCTTGACCTTCGCCGGCTCGTATTCGACAACTTCACCACCCCAGCGACCGAGCGTGGCCAGGAGCGCTCCGCGGGTCTCGGCGAGTGCGAGCGCCGCCCCGAGGTGGCGGGCCGCGAACGGCGTCTCGACGACCACGACATCGGGGACGAGGCGATCGAGTAGCGCCGTGAGTTGCTCCGACAGGAAGGCGAGGGCGTGCGGCCGGCCGGCGCTGCGCGGCGGCTTCAGGCATCCCATCTCGCCGAGGACCGCGCGACGACGATCGCCGACCACCAGCCCCCAACCGGTGATCCGGGTGCCGGGGTCGAGCCCGAGGATGCGGCGGGCGTCAGCCGGCCTGGAGGATGCGCTCGTCGATATCGAAGTTCGCCCAGACGTTCTGCACGTCGTCCTGGTCCTCGAAGGCGTCCATCAGGCGGACCATCTGCTCGGCGCGCTTGTCCTCGAGGCGGACCTGCATCGCCGGCACCATCTCGAACTTCGCCTGCTCGACAGCCAGGCCCTTGTGTTCGAGGGCGGTCTTCACGCGCTGGAGGTCCTCGGGTGCGGTGTAGACCTCGTAAAGCTCCGGGTCGTCGGCGAAGAAGTCCTCGGCGCCCGCATCGAGCGCGGCCTCCATCACCGACTCTTCGCTGCCGGCCGCCTTGGGCACGATCACGTAGCCCTGCTTCTTGAACAGGAATCCGACGCACCCCGACTCGCCGAGGTTGCCGCCGTGCTTCGAGAAGAGGTGGCGGATCTCGGCGGTCGTACGGTTGCGGTTGTCGGTGAGCACCTGCAGCATGACCGCGACCCCGCCAGGGCCGTAGCCCTCGTAGATGATCTCTTCGTACGACACTCCGGGCAGCTCGCCGGTGCCGCGCTGGATCGCCTTGCTCAGCGTGTCGTTCGGCATGTTCGCGGCCTTCGCCGCCAACACCGCCGTGCGCAGACGCGGGTTCCCGACGGGATCGCCGCCGCCTTCACGCGCCGCCGTGGTCAGCTCGCGGATGATCTTGGTGAAGATCTTGCCGCGCTTGGCGTCGGCCTTCCCCTTCTTGTGCTTGATCGTGCTCCACTTGTTGTGGCCGGACATGAAGACCCTCCCGGATCCCTCTTCCACCCTCTCGCAAGTCGATATTCTACACCGCATTTAGCGGCCAGTATGCCGACAAACCGCTATTGACTTGCGGGAGGGGGCAACCCACAATACCGGCGAGCTTCGCTCATGAAGCGTGGAGGCCATGGCCCACACGATTCTCCTAGTCGACTACGAGCCGCGAACCGTCGCACGCGTGTCGGAAGCGCTCGCCCCCCTCGGGTGTCAGATCCTTACCGCCAAGGACGTCGACGCTGCCGTCGGCGCTTGCGCCCGCATCGAGCCCCGTGTCGTGCTGATCACGTCGGTGCTCCCCAAGGTCAAGGTCGAGGACGCCATCACCCAGGTCAGGGCCCGCGCCGGTCTGCGGCACACGCCGTTCATCGTCCTGATGAGCGGCTACTCCGGCGACGATCCGAAGGGCGACGCGACCCGTCTCGGCGCCCAGGACCTCGTCGCGAAACCGTTCTCCTCCGACGACCTGCTCACGCGGGTCCGGGCCGCGCTGCAGACCCCGCGTGGCACCGCGCAGCCTGACAGCAAGGCCGACGTGCTCGAGGCGCTCCGGCGCAGCGCCGGGCTGAAACCCGACAAGGGCACGCTCACCTCGGAGGACCTCTTCGGCGATCTGATCGGCGAGGGCGACGAGGAGAAGCAGGCCCCGGGGGAGACCCAGCGCGTCGCGGTCACGCCGACGGCAAAGCCGGCCGCGCCGGCGGAGCCGGTACCGCAACGCGGTGCAGCCGAGACGCAACGCGTGTCGCTCGATCTGGTCATGAGGGCGACAGCCGCGGCGACCAAGGCGCAGAAGCCCGCGGCCAGGCCGTCGTCGACAGCCGACGCCGAGAATGCCGTGGCGACCTCGCTCTCAGGCATGCTCGAGCATCCCGCCAAGCCCGGCAAGGTCCGTGAGGACACCGCTGGAGCATCGGTCGACGCCCTGCTCCACCAGACGCTTTCCGGCCTCGAGGGCGGGCTCCCGAAGCGCAAGGCCGCTGCGCCGAAGCCGTCCGCGGAGCCGCTCGCTGCGGCGCCGGCGGCGCCCGCCGCGGCCCCCAAGCCCGCGACGCCCGTCGCGCCACCCGCGGCGCCGGTGCGCGAGCCCGTGTCTCCCCTGCCTCCCGTGGGGGCGCTGTTCGGTCAGTACGAGCTGATGGAGGTGATCTCCACCGGCGGCATGGCCGAGGTGTTCAAGGCGCGCATGAAGGGCGTCGAAGGGTTCCAGAAGATCGTCGCCATCAAGCGCATCCTCCCGCATCTGACGGAAAACGACGAATTCGTCACGATGTTCATCGACGAAGCTAAGCTGGCGGCGCAGCTTCAGCACCCCAACATCATCCACATTTACGACCTCGGCAAGATCGAGCGTTCCTACTACATCGCGATGGAGTACATCGACGGCAAGGACCTGCGCTCGCTGCTCCGCATGCTCGAGGAGAAGAACCAGCGCCTGCCGCTCGGCCTCTCGCTGTACATCGCGTCGCGGCTTGCCGCCGCGCTCGACTACGCGCACCGCAAGCGTGACTTCCAGGGCAAGGCGATGGCGCTGGTGCACCGCGACGTGTCGCCCCAGAACGTGCTGATCTCGCTCGATGGCGATATCAAGCTGTGCGACTTCGGCATCGCCAAGGCGGCATCGAAGGCCTCGCACACCCGCGCCGGCGCCCTCAAGGGCAAGCTGCAGTACATGTCTCCCGAGCAGGCATGGGGCAAGGATCTCGACCACCGCTCCGACATCTTCTCGCTCGGCCTCGTGCTCTACGAGATGGTGACCGGCAAGAAGGCGTTCGCGGGTGATTCGGAGCTGTCCATCCTCGAGCAGGTGCGCTCGCCGAAGCTGCAGCCGCCGCGGCAGATCGACTCGACGCTGCCGCCCGAAGTGGAGCGGATCGTCCTCCGCGCCATCGACCCCAACCGCGAGGCGCGCTATCAGACCGCGGCCGAGCTGGGATCCGACCTCGACGCCACCCTCCGCACGATCCGCCCGGCGCCGAGCTCTGCGGAGCTGGGCACCTTCCTCGCCCACGCGCTCGGCCGCGACCGCACCGGTGCGATGCCGGCCGTCGTCGAGGCGGGGCCGCCGCCCAAGCGCGCCGCCGCCCGCCACGAGCCCCAGCCCGAGGCCGCGGCTCGCCGGCTCGAGCCGGCGCCGGCGCCGCCACCGGCAGCGACCGCCGCCGCAAGCGGGCTCGAGGTGGCGCAGCCGGTTCAGCTCAAGAAGCCCCTTCCAGTCGGGGTGATCGCCGCGGCCGCCGCGGTCGTGCTGGCGGTCGTCATCGGGGTCCTCCTGATGACCCGACGCACTCCGGCGGCGCCGCCCGGCAGCGAGCCGGTGGCCACGGCCGCGCCGGAGACAGTCGCGATGGCCCGGGAGATCGCCCAGCAGGAGGTCCAGAAGCGCGAGGGCGAGATGCGCGAGCGTCTCACGCGCGAGCTGCTGACCGCGACCCCGGTGCCGCAACGCGCGGTGCCGGCCGCGGCCCCAGCCGCGACCCGCCCGGCAACCACGGCCGTGGTGCCGACGCAGGCACCCGAGCCGGTGGTTGTGCCAACGGAGGCGCCGGCCGCTCCCGTCGCCGCTCCGCCGGCCGCCACCCAGGCGCCAGTCCAGCCCGAGCCCACGCCAGTGCCCGCGGCTCCTCCCGCGCCGGCGGCGCAGCGCGCTCCCGAAATCGCCGCCCCTGCCGCCATTCAGCGCGGCGATCTCGTCGACACTCCCGACACCGACGTCGAGGCAATCCTCACCCCGAAGCCTAGCTACCCGCCGCTCGCCCGGCAGCAGCGCCTGAGCGGTGTGGTCATCCTGCGCGCGCTGATCGACGAGAACGGGACGGTGCAGGACGTCCAGGTGCTCCGCGGTATCAAACCGGACCTCGGCATGGACGCCGCAGCCGCGAGCGCCGTCAAGCGTTGGCGGTTCCGGCCAGCCACGAAGGGTGGCGTGCCGGTGAAGCTCTGGAAAACCATCACGATTCCATTCCAACTCTAAACGAGGAGGGCTCATGGCAGTCTTGAACGACCAACAGCGAAAGTTCTACGAGGAGACGCGCAAGGTCACCAAGGCGGAGATCGCCGACCTTGAGAACCAGATCCAGGAGGAGTTGCAGCGCGTCAAGCAGCGCATCGCCGAGCTCCAGTCCGCTCAGAAGGCCGCCCGTCAGATGTACGACGCGGCCTGCCAGCGCCTCGGAATACCCAACGATCTCGAAGAGCAGGGCTCGGAGTAGGCCCGCGACCTCCCGGCGAGGGAGCGACGCCACCCGCGCCGGTGGGTGCGGGTGGCTTTTGTTGTCCGTGCTCAGCCTGGCCTGCTCGCCCACCCCGACCGCGGGCGTGCTCGATCAGGTCGGCCAACCGGTGCTCGCTACCTCACCGCACCGCGTGCTCGCCCTCGCGCCGGACGTCACCGAGCTGGCGTACGCCGTGGGCGCGGGAGGTCTGGTGATCGCCGCTCCTGCCGCCGCCGACTACCCTGCGGCGGCACGCGCACTGCCGCGCGTCAACCCCGGGGACGTCGAGGCGATTCTCGCGAGCTCGCCCGATCTCGTCCTCGCGACCACCGCCGGTAGCGACCCGCGCGTGATCGCCCGACTCCGTCAGCTCGGCATCGCCGTGTGCACGCTCGACGTGACCTCGCTTGCCCGGCTCACCGAGGCGGTCACGCTGGTGGGCTCGCTGACCGGCCGCCAGGAACCCGCCAATCTGGTCGCCGCTGGCCTCGCCCACCGCATCACGATGGCTCGCCGGCGCGCCGCGCCGCTGCCCAGCCGCACGGCGCTCTACGTCGTTTGGTGGGAGCCGCTGATCGTGGCCGCCCCGGCGACCTTCCACGACGACGTGCTGCGCTCGGCAGGCCTCGTGAACCTCGCCCCGAGCACGGCTGGCCGCTACCCCCGCGTCGATCCGGAGATCCTCCTCGACCCGCGTCTCGAGGTGGTCGTGGCGCCCGACGAGCCCGACGTGCGTGCCACCTACGACACCGTCACCTTGCGACCTGTAGCCAGCCGACTGCGCTCCGGTGCGACCCGCGTGCTGTGGATCCCGGCCGACCAGGCCAACCGGCCCGGACCCCGCCTCGTCGACGCCCTCGAGGCCCTCGTCACTCTGAGAGAGGCACGGCCGTGAAGCGCTTTGCCGACCCCGTCCTCGCGGCCGTCGCCATCGTCTCCATCGTCGCCGCCCTCACCCTCGCCGGCCCCGCCGTCACCGCCGGCGACGTTTTCGCGTGGCTCGGCGGGAGCGCCGACGACCAGGTCGGCGCGATCCTCCTGCAGGTCCGCCTGCCCAGGGTGGCGCTCGCCTTCGGGGTCGGCGCGGCGCTCGCCATCGCCGGAGCGGCGCTCCAAGCACTGCTCGCCAACCCGCTGGCCGACCCATTCCTGCTCGGGATCTCGGGAGGCGGCGCCGCTGCCGCCACCACCGCGTTCGCCCTGCTGCCGGCGGCAGCGCTGCCACTGGTGCCGGCCGCGGCGATGGGCGGCGCGGCGCTCGCGACCGCGCTGGTGTGGTGGATGGCCCGCGGCCCGCTCGGACCCTCGCCGACCCGGATGATCCTCGCCGGGGTGGCGGTCAACGCGGCGGCCTCGGCCGTGATCCTCACCCTCCTGGCGGTCGCCCCCTCGCCGCGGCTGCCCGGCGCCCTCGCCATCACTATGGGGTCGTTCGCTGCCGCCTCGCTGCCGGCGGTCGCCTGGCTGCTCCCGTACCTGCTCGTCCCGGCGGCGCTGCTCCTCCACCACGGTCGCGACCTCGGGCTGCTCGCCGCCGGCGAGGAGTCGGCGGCGACGCTCGGCGTCGAGATCGCCACCGTCCGCCGCCGCGTCTTCCTCGCCGCCGCCGCGCTCGCCGGCGGGGCCGTGGCGTTCGCCGGCGTGATCGGCTTTATTGGCCTGGTGACGCCGCACCTCTGCCGCCTGGTGTGGGGCCAGCAGCCGCGGCGACTCATCCTGCGCGTCGGCATCGCCGGCGGAGCGCTCACGGTGCTGGGCGACCTCGTCGCCCGCCGCGTTCTCGCTCCCGCCGAGCTGCCGGTCGGGGTCGTCACCGCCCTGCTCGGCGTCCCCTTCTTCGTCGTCCTGCTGAGGAGGTCGTCGTGACCCTCCTGGCCGCCGCCGGCGTGTCGGGCGGGTACGGCCCGCGACCGGTCGTCAACGCTGTCTCTCTGCGTGTCGCCGCCGGCCAATGCCAGGCCGTCGTCGGACCGAACGGGGCCGGCAAGAGCACGCTGCTGCGGCTGCTCGCGGGCATCCTGCCGCTGCGCTCCGGGTCGGTCGACCTGCTCGGCCGGCCGCTGGCGACGTGGCGCCGCCGCGACGTCGCTCGGGTCGTCGGCTTCGTGCCCCAGTTGTTCAGCCTGACCTTCCCGCTCACCGTCCGCGAGCTCGTCGAGCAGGGACGCGCCCCTCACCTCGGACCGTGGCGCCCGCCGGCCGAACCGGACCATGCCGCAGTCGCTCGCGCCCTGGCGCGCGTCCACCTCGTGGACCAGGCGGCGACCGGGTTGCAGAACCTCTCCGGCGGCGAACGCCAGCGAGCGCTCCTCGCCCGCGCCCTCGCCAGCGAGCCACGACTGCTGCTGCTCGACGAGCCGGCCACCGCTCTCGACGTCCGCCACCAGATCGACCTCGTCGCGGTGCTCCGCGAGCTGCTCGCCGACGGCGTCGGCGTCGTCCTCGTGGTTCACGATTGGAACCTGGCGCTCCGCCTCGCCGACGCGGTCACCGTCCTTGACCATGGCGCGGTGCGGGCGTCCGGAAGCCCCGCCGAAATCTTGCGGAGCTCGGTCCTCAGCGAAGTCTTCGGCGTCTCGGTCGAGGTCGTGCACACCGCCGACGGCACTCCCATCGTCGTCCCCACCCGACCCGCCGCCGTTCCGGTCCCCGGTCCCCGGTCCCCGGTCCCCGGTTCTTCCTTGCCACCCCGCTGACCGGGGTGCTAGATTGCCCCCCCATGGTTTGGTTCCGCCGCACCGAGTCCGCCGACAGGCCGGCGAGTCGCGTCCCCGAGGGGCTCTGGGTCAAGTGCGACGGGTGCCGGGAGATCCTCTATCGCAAGGAGCTCGAGCGGCAGCTCTTCGTCTGCCCGCGCTGTGGCCACCATCACCGCGTTTCGGCACGGACCCGGCTCGCCCAGGTGTACGACGATGCGGCGTGGAAGGAGTTGGTGACCAGCATCCACTCGCTGGACCCCCTCGAGTTCACCGACTCCAAGCCGTATGCCGAGCGCCTGCGGTCGATGCGAGAGAAGGGGCTGCGCAGCGATGCCGTCGTGGTTGCGGCGGGCCGCATCGCGGGCATCCGCTGCATCGTTGCCGCGATGGAGTACGCGTTCATGGGCGGGTCGATGGGCTCGGCGGTGGGCGAGAAGCTGACCGCCGCGATCGAGCGCTGCCTGCGGGCGAAGCTGCCGCTGATCGTGATCTCCTGCTCGGGCGGCGCTCGCATGCAGGAGGGGATCCTCTCGCTCATGCAGATGGCGAAGATCTCGGCAGCGCTCTCCCGCCTGCACGCTGCCCGCGTCCCCTACATCTCGGTGCTCACGGATCCCACCACGGGTGGGGTGACGGCCTCCTTTGCGATGCTCGGGGACATCAACATCGGCGAGCCGGGCGCTCTGATCGGCTTCGCCGGGCCCCGCGTGATCGAGCAGACGATCCGCCAGAAACTCCCCGAGGGGTTCCAGCGCAGCGAGTTTCTCCTCGAGCACGGGATGCTCGACCTAGTCGTCCCGCGGCAGGAGCTCAAGGAGACCCTGGCCCGGTGTCTGACGCATCTCCTCTGAGAGCCTGTGATGGAATCACAGGCTCGCAGGGCGACTCGCCGACAGGCGAGGCGCAGGGTCGGGTGAAGTCCGAGAATCTACTTCGCGGACGAGGGGAGGGCGGAGGCCCTCCCCTCAGCAGGAAGCCATCGCCCTGCGAGGCAGCGCTCGCCCCCCGCCTCGAGCAGAGGATCCTCCCCGGGCTCGAGCGTATGCACGCCGCGCTCGCCGCGCTCGGCCACCCGGAGCGGGCGTTCCGCTCTTCGCTCGTGCTCGGGACCAACGGCAAGGGCTCGACGGCGACGCTCCTCGCCGGCATCCTCGCCCGTCACGGAGTGCGCGTCGGCCTCTACACCTCGCCGCATCTCGTACGCGTCGAGGAGCGCATCGCGGTCGCGGGAGAGCGCATCTCCCAGGAGCGTCTGCTCGCGCTGATCGCCGAGCTGGCCCGCTTCCCTCAGCTTTCGTACTTCGAGACCCTGACCGTGGCGGCCTTTCGCCACTTCGCCGAGACCGGCGTCGAGGCGGCCGTACTCGAGGCCGGGCTGGGCGGGCGCTGGGACGCCACCAACGCGAAGGACCCCGACGTCGCACTGCTCACCAACGTCGGCACCGACCACCAGGCGTGGCTGGGGACCACCCGGGCCGCCATCGCGGCCGAGAAGGCCGCGGCGCTGCGCGGCCGCGAGGCGATCGTCGGCGCCTGGGACGACGAGGTGGCGCCGGTCATCCGCGCCGCCGCCGACCCCGCGACCCCGATCTCCCTCGCCTTGGACTGGGCGTCGGTGACCGGGGACCGGGGACCGGGCACCGGGGACCGTCCCCCCTCCCAAGCCGGCGGCGGAGACATCGGTACCCGGTACCCGGTGCCCGGTACCCATGTCACATTCACTGTTGGCGCCGCCACGGGAGAGGCGTTACTGCCGCTCCTGGGCCGCCATCAGGAGGTGAACTTGACGCTGGCGCTCGCCGGCGCGGCGGCGCTCGCGAAGCACGGGATCGCGCCGGCGCTGCGCGGGGACGCGATCGCAGAGGGCATCGAGGGGACCAACTGGCCGGGGCGTCTGCAGTGGGTCGAGTGGCGAGGCAGGGCGCTGCTGCTCGACGGCGCCCACAACCGCGAGGCGGTGGTGGCGCTCGCCGACGCGCTCGATCGGCTCTCGCTGTCAGGGCAACTCAACCTGTTGTTCTCCTGCCTCGACGACAAACCGCTCACCGACATGGCCGCGGCACTGCGCCCGCGGGTGATCAGCGTCGTGGTCGCCGCGCTCGACTCGCCGCGCGCGATGCCGGTCGACGCGCTCGCCGCCGCCCTGCCGGGCGCCGTGGTGTGCGACAGCGTCGCTGCGGCGCTCGCGCGCCTGCCCACCGGCGCGCCGGCGCTGGTCACCGGATCACTGCGGCTGGTCGGCGAGGTCCTGCGGCTGATCGGCCACCAGAGAGGAGCCTAGCGTGGAGCTGCGCGACCGTGCCCGCCTGGAGAAGCTCGAGGATGCCGCGCTCGCCTTCTGCGCGGTCCGCTCGACCGAGGCGACCCGCCGGCTACCGATGCGCGCGGAGGGCCGCCATTTCGACTACCGCACCACCTTCCAGCGCGACCGCGACCGGGTCCTCCACTCACGCGCCTTCCGCCGGCTCAAGCACAAGACGCAGGTGTACGTGCCTTACACCGGCGACCATCCGCGCACGCGGCTGACGCACACCCTGGAGGTGGCACAGATCGGTCGCACGATGGCGCGCGCGCTCGGGCTCAACGAGGACCTCGTCGAGGCGATCGGCCTCGGCCACGACCTCGGCCACACCGCGTTCGGGCATTCCGGCGAGAAGACACTGGCGCGGGTGCTCGCCGGCGAGGAGCCGAGCTGCCCACTGGCGGTAGAGCTGCTCGCCCACCTCGGCACCTTCAAGCACAACTACCAGTCGCTGCGCGTCGTCGATCTGCTCGAGCAGCGCTACAGCCTGCCCGGGCTCAACCTCACCGATCAGGTGCGCGAAGGGATTCTCAAGCACACCACCTGGAAGGTAGATTTCCCGTTCCCGCTGCCGCAGCCGGAAGGGCTTCGCCTCGGGCTGCCATGCCACCTCGAGGGTCAGGTCGTCGCGCTCGCCGACGAGATCGCCCAGCAGACCCACGACCTCGAGGACGGGCTGCAGGCCGAGGCGGTCTCCCTCGACGAGGTCGAGCGGCTGGCGGCGGCGCAGGCGGTGATCGAGCGCGCCGGCGACACCTACCGCGGGGAGCGGAGGCGCTGGCGGCGGGCGGCGCTGCTGCAGCGGGGCCTGATCCACATGTTCGTCACCGATGCGATCCAGACGACGGCGCGCGCCATCACCCGTCAGGCGGCCCGCCGTGAGGTGAGCGATCGCGCCGGCTGGCTCGCCATCGCTGACGAGATCCCGGCCGCGACGGTGGCGCTCTCGCGCAAGGTGATGCCGCTGTTCGTCGAGCTCAAGGCGTTCATCTACCGCTTCATCATCAACCACCAGGAGGTCAACCGGCAGGACCACCGCGCTCGGTTGGTGATGGCGGGGCTGTTCCGCGCCTACTACGACAACCCGCTGCTGCTGCCCACCTACGCGCTGCTGCGCTTCCACGAGGAGACCGGGCGCCCCTACCTGCGCGACGTGGTGATCCCGCAGATCCCCATCGAGGTGACACAGCACTACCGCCCCGAACCGCGCTTCGTGCGGCTGATCATCGACCATCTCGCCGGGATGAGCGACCGATTCGCTCTCGACGAGTTCGCGGCGTTGTACCATCCCACTGGCGCGACGCCAGCCACGAGCGCTGGGAGGGTCTGACATGAGGATTCTCTTCGCCTGTGATCATGGCGGGTTCGATCTCAAGCGGCTACTGGCCGCTCACGCCCGCAGCCTGGGGCACGAGGTGATCGACGCCGGGCCGCACTCCGCTGACGCGGTCGACTACCCCGACTACGCCCACGACCTGGCGCGGCGGCTGTTGGCCGGCGAGGCGGAGCGCGGCGTCCTGGTGTGCGGCACCGGCATTGGCATGTCGATCGCCGCCAACCGGCACGCGGGCGTTCGTGCCGCTCTCTGCCACGATGCCTTCACCGCCGAGGCGGGGCGCCGACACAACGACGCGAACGTGCTGTGCATGGGCGGCCGCACCACCGGCCCCGGGGTGGCCCTGCAGATGCTCGAGGCCTTCCTCACCGCACCGTTCGATGGCGGCCGTCACGAGCGTCGCGTCGAGAAGATCGAGACGGCGGCGCACACCGGTCCCAGCCGGAGCTCCGACGCGCCGGTCGTCCTCGCCCCAAAGGAGAGACAACGATGAATCAGCACGAGCGGACCGCCTTCTTCTCGTTCCTCGAGACTGCTGTCGCTCAGACCGACCCGGAGGTGGCCGCGGCGCTCAAAGCGGAGCGGCGGCGCGAGAACGAGGGGCTCGAGCTGATCGCCTCCGAGAACTTCGTCTCTCCGGCAGTGCTCGCCGCGATGGGCTCGGTGATGACCAACAAGTACGCCGAGGGCTACCCCGGCAAGCGCTACTACGGCGGGTGCGAGTTCGTCGACGTCGCCGAAGAGCTCGCCCGCACGCGCGCCAAGCAGCTCTTCGGCTGCGACCACGCCAACGTCCAGCCGCACTCCGGCGCACAGGCGAACATGTCGGTCTACCTCGCCACCTGCCAGCCGGGCGACGTGGTGTTCGGCATGGACCTCTCCCACGGCGGCCACCTCACTCACGGCCACCCGCTCAACTACTCGGGCAAGACCTTCAAGATCCACCCCTACCTCGTGCGCCAGGACACCGAGACGATCGACTACGACGCGATGCGCGACGCGGCACGTAGCCAGAAGCCCAAGCTGATCGTCTGCGGCGCGTCGGCGTACCCGCGGATCATCGACTTCCAGGCGATCGCCGATATCGCCCACGAGGTCGGCGCGCTGGTGATGGCCGACATCGCCCACATCGCCGGGATGGTCGCCGTCGGGCTGCACCCGTCGCCGGTGCCATGCTGCGAGTTCGTCACCACCACCACCCACAAGACGCTGCGCGGGCCGCGTGGCGGCATGGTGATGTGCAAGACCGAGTTCGCCGAGGCGCTCGACAAGGCGGTGTTCCCCGGCGTCCAGGGCGGCCCGCTGATGCACGTGATCGCCGCCAAGGCGGTCGCGTTTGCCGAGGCTCTGACACCCGGGTATCGCACCTACATCGAGCAGGTCCTGGCCAACGCCAAGGCGCTGTGCGACGCGCTGCAGGCGCACGGCTGGCGGCTGGTCTCCGGCGGTACAGACAACCATCTGATGTTGATCAACCTCGGCGCCGACGGGATCAGCGGCAAGAAGGCCGAGGACCGGCTGGGCAAGGCCGGGATCACGGTGAACAAGAACACCGTGCCGTTCGACACCCGCAAGCCGTACATCGGCTCCGGCGTGCGCATCGGCACGCCGGCCGTCACCAGCCGCGGCATGGGCGTCGGCGAGATGCAGGTGATCGCCAGCCTGATCGACCGCGCGCTGCGCAGCGAGGACGAGGCCGTGTGGGCCAAGGTCAAGCAGGAGGTTGTCGAGCTGACCGGCGCGTTCCCGCTCTACGGCACGGCGTGAGCACCGCGACCGATGACCGTTTTGTGACGTGGTTCACATTCTCGCCGGCGCCGTGAACCGGGCGCCAAGGTGGCGCGTCCTCTGGGTTTCCCGATAACCTCTTGTCTGTTAAGCTTTAGGCATGTCCAGCCCGAGCAGCCGCGATAACCTCCGGGGGCTTGCTCCTCTCGCCGCGAACGCGGAAGATGGAAGGCGAGCAGTGAGGGGAGTGTATGCCCACGCGTGAGCCGCGCGAGGTCACCGAGAGTTTTCGCATCGAGCGGGTCCTCAAGTCGTCGCGTTCCGGGATCGTTTTCCGGGCGCTCGATCCCGCGACCGGCGTACCCTTCGCGATCAAGCTGATCCCGCCTCCGGCACCGGCGGTGATGGCCGCCTGCCATGCGCGCTTCGTGGCGCTGGCGGAGCTCGTCACCCTGCTCCAGCCGCACGGTGTCCCGACCCTGCACGATTACGGCTTCACCCCTGACGGCAGCGCGTTTCTGGTCATGGACCTGGTCGATGGGATGCGTCTCGACCGCCTCGAGGATCTGCCGCCGGCCCGCGTGGTCGGGATCGCACTCAACGTCGTCGAGACGCTGGCGGCCCTCGCCGGCAAGGGAGTGCAGCACGGCAACCTGTCTCCGGACAACGTTCTGGTATCGCAGGGCGACCGCATCTGGGTGACCGGCCTCGGCACGGCGGCGTTGCGGCCGCCGGGCACGCTGGCGCGCGTGGTCCTCGACGGCGAGGCCGCCGAATTCGCGGCTCCGGAGCGGTTTGACGCCGCCAGCGGCGGGGCGACAGACTGGCGCGCCGATCTCTACTCGCTCGCCCTCACCGTGTGCTCCTTGCTGAAGGCCGAGGTGGGGTCTGCCGACGCTCCGGCCCCGACCGTTCGGCTGTCGTTCGAGGTAGCCAAGGGCCTGCGCGACCCCAACGTCCTGCGCGCCACCTTGGAGCAGTCGCTGCGCCGGGCGCCCGAGGGGCGGCCGCCCTCGTATGAGGACCTCCGTGAGGCCTTCCGCCGCGCCCTCGGCGCTCCTGCCGCCGCGGCCGACCAGCCGACCGGGCGGCGCGACGGTGCGCGCGAGCCGGCCGGCCCGTCGGCAGTTGCCGCTCCGGCGGCTCCGGCCGGTGCGGCTCCCGTCAAGGCCGGTGCAGCTCCGTCCGGGCCGCTGTCGGACTCCGGAATGGAGTGGGAGGAGCCCGAGGGAGCGCCGAAATGGTTGCAGGAAAGCTCGCCGGCGTTCGTGCTCGACAAGCCTGAGCCAAGACAGATCGAGCCCCCGCTGGAGCCGGAGCACGACGAGCGCGAGGACACCAACCCGGTACCGCTTACTCGCAAGGCCGAGCTCCCGCTCAAGCCGAAACGGGAGGCGCCGGCCGCTGCACCCCCGGCTGCGCCCGCCGCCGCACCCGTCGTCGCCCCTGCGATCGGTGCGCCACGTCCCCAACCGACTCCGCCGATCGCGGCGCCGATCCCGGCACCGCCGCCCGCGGCGCTTCTCCCGCGGAGCGTACCGCCCGCTGCGGCTCCGCCCGCCCTACCGGCAGCGGCTTCGCTGGCGCCGCAGGAGGTTGCCTCCGGGCCGGTGCGGCCGCAGCCGCGGCCGGCGCCACCGCCCGCGCATCCGGCAGGCGCGCCCGCGGCTCTCGCGCCCGCTCCGCCGGCGGTGGAGGCCGCATCGCCGCCGGCGGCGCCCAGCGCGGGCCGACCGCTCGAATCAACACCGCCGACGGGTTCCTACGAGCTGCCGGGTGAGGCGGGCCTCGCTGTCGCAGCGTCGGCCGGGGCGGCCGACGAACCGCCTGCGGAGGATGCCGTACCGCCAGCGGTCGAGGCGCCCGCAGACGCAGTGCTGGAAGTCGCGCCGGCGCCGCCAAGGCCCGCCGCAGCCCAGCGCCCGGCCGCCTCCACGGCCAAGGGGCGCCGGTGGTTGGTGGTGGCGCTGGCGTCCGCCGCCGTGCTGCTGGCCGGATCGGTGGGGATCTTCGTCGGAATGCAGATGCTGCGCTCGCGCCAAGCCCTCCCGACGGCACCGTCGCCGGTGCCGACGCGGCCGCGGCCCACCGCCGTGCCGCAGCCCGGCGTGCCCCAGGCGGCGCTCGCCAGCATCGGCGCTGCTGAGCAGGCGGCCGCGACGGGCGATCTCGACGCTGCCCAGGCGGCGCTCGACGCCATCACCAGCGACGATGAGCTCGCACTCGCGCCAACCGATCTCGGCCGCCTCACCCGGGTGCGGGCGAGCATCAGCGGCCTGCGCCGCGACGCTATCCTTGGCGACCTGCGGACCGGTCTCGGCAACGGCAACTTGAAAGTGTTGCGCGACGCCGTCCGACGCATCACGCGCGAGGACGAAGCAGCGTTGGCTGGAGATCCCGACGCCGGGCAGACGCTCGACGAGGCCCGCCGCGCGGTCAACCTCTACAGCCTGGTGACCAAGGCGCAGCAGGCGGGCAACGACGCCCAGCTCCTGCAGCAGGCGAGCGCGCTGCTCGAAGTGGTTCCGAAGAGCAGTCAGGCCGCCGACCTGCGGGAGAAGGCCGCCTCTGGTCTCGAGCGCGACGCCGACGCCCTGGTGCAGCGGGGGCGTTTCGAGGAGGCACTCGGCCGCCTCGACACCCTGTCGCGCTACTGGTCGGTGCGACCCGGCATCGGGCAGCGGCTCGAGCGAATTCACGCCGCGCAGGCCGCGGAGCAGAAGCTGGCGACGCTGCTCACCGAGGCGGAGCTGGCCGAGCGGGACCGCCAGCCCGACCGCGGCCTCGACCTGCTCCGCTCGGTGACGCCGCCGCCGTACTACGAGGAGCGCTTCCGGCAGGCCCGCGGCCGTCTCGAGGTGCTGCTGCAGCAGCTCGACGCCAACCCGCCGACGCTGGACATCCCGACGACGCCCAAGCTGGAGTACCAGAAGAACAAGCCGTTCGCGCTCACGGTCCGCATCAGCGACGACCACGGCGTCAAGTCCGCGACGTTGTACGTTCGGATCAAGGGTAGCGACCACTACCAGGACCTGCCGCTGGTTCGCGGCTCCGGCAACGAGTGGCGCGGCGAGATCACTCCGGCCCTACACCAGAACAAGGCGGTCGAGTTCTATGTCGTCGCCGCCGACCAGTCGGGACACACCGGCCAGGCGGGCAGCGCCGACCAACCGCTTCAGCTCAAGAAGAAGTGGAGCCTGTTCGGAATGTAGAGACCGGGGACCGGGCAAGACCACGACGCCGTCAACTCCACGCGTCAGCCATGGAGTGTTTCGGGACGCTGCTGCCGGTAGGCAAGACAGTCCTGTTTTTCGGTCCCCGGTCCCCGGTACCCGGTCCCCGGTCCCCGGTACCCGGTCCCCGGTACCCGGTCCCCGGTCCCCGGTACCCGGTCCCCGGTACCCGGTCCCCTGCTCTTACCCCTGCTTCTTTTCGATCTTGGCCCAGGCGTCCTTGAGGGTCACGGTGCGGTTGAACACCAGCCGGCCGGGCGCGCTGGCGAGGTCGACGGAGAAGTAACCCATCCGCTCGAACTGAAAGCGCTCCTCGGGGAGTGCCGAAACGAGCGCCGGCTCGAGCATGCAGCCGGCGAGCACCTCGAGCGAGGCAGGGTTGAGGTTGGCCTTCCAGTCGGCACCCTCGGCGGCGTCGCCCGGGTCGGGCGTCGTGAACAGAGAGTCGTAGAGCCGTACCTCGGCGCCGACCGCGTGATCGGCCGCGACCCAGTGGATCGTCGACTTGATCTTGCGTCCGTCCGGGGCGCCGCCGCCGCGGGTGGCGGGGTCGTAGGTGGCGTGCACCTCGACCAATTTGCCGGCCGGGTCCTTGACCACACCCGTGCAGCGCACCAGGTACGCCGAGCGCAACCGCACCTCGTTGCCAGGGAACAGGCGCCAGTACTTGGGCGGCGGTACCTCGCGCACGTCGTCCTGCTCGATCCACAGCGTCCGCGAGAAGGGGACCAGGCGGCTGCCGGCGGCAGGGTCCTCGGGGTTGTTGGCGACCTCGAACTCCTCGATCTGGCCCTCCGGGTAGTTGTCGATGACCAGCTTGACCGGGCGCAGCACCGCCATACGGCGCGGTGCGCGGCGGTTGAGCTCCTCGCGGACGCAGTGCTCGAAGAGCTGCACGTCGACGACGCTGTCGCGCTTGGCGACGCCGATGCGGTCGGCAAAGTCGCGGATCGCCGCGGGCGGCACGCCGCGCCGCCGCAGCCCTGAGATCGTCGGCATGCGGGGGTCGTCCCAACCGCTCACCAGACCGTCCTGGACGAGCTGCAGCAGCTTGCGCTTGGACATCACGGTGTAGCTCAGGTTCAGGCGGGCGAACTCGATCTGCTGCGGGTGCGGCTCGGGGAGCTCGCACTCGTCGATCACCCAGTCGTAGAACGGCCGGTGGTCCTCGAACTCGAGCGTGCAGATCGAGTGCGTGATCCTCTCGATGGCGTCCTCGAGCGGGTGCGCGTAGTCGTACATCGGGTAGATGCACCACTGGTCACCGGCGTGCGGGTGCGGCGCGTGGAGGATGCGATAGAGCACCGGATCGCGCATGTTGATGTTGCCCGAGGCGAGGTCGATGCGCGCGCGCAGCACGCGTGCGCCGTCGGGGAACTCGCCGGCGCGCATGCGGCGGAACAGGTCCATGCTCGCGGCGGCAGGGCGCTTGCGGTGGGCGCACGGCCGGCCTGGCTCGGTGAGCGTGCCGCGCCGCTCGCGTACCTCGTCGGCGGTACAGTCGCAGACGTACGCCTTGCCCTTGGTGACGAGCAACTCGGCCCACGTGTACATCTGCTCGAAGTAGTCGGAGGCGAAGTAGAGGTGCCGTCCCCAGTCGAACCCGAGCCAGCGCACGTCGAGCTCGATCGAGTCGATGTACTCCTGCTCCTCCTTGGTCGGGTTGGTGTCGTCGTAGCGCAGGTGGCAGCGGCCGCCGAATTGGGCGGCGATGCCGAAGTTGAGGCAGATGGATTTGGCGTGGCCGATGTGCAGGTAACCGTTCGGCTCCGGGGGGAAGCGCGTGATCACGGTCGGGTGCTTGCCGCTCGCGAGGTCTGCGACGACGATCTCGCGGATGAAGTCGGTCGGGGCGGCCGCTGCCGTCGCCTCCGCATTCTCGGTAGGGTTGTCTGGGGTTTTGCTCATCCCGCCGGGTCCTTCCTTTGCCGCCGCTCTGCGCGGGCGCCATCGTAGCACCGCACCGCGCACGGACCGGCCGGCGCGAGAGGTCCACGTGGCCGCGGCCACCGGCGAGCATCGCGGCTTGCGGGCAGGCTCCTCGCACTCAGAAGGCGCCGGAACGCAGGAAGCCGAGGTACCCCTCCGGGTGGCGAAGAGCCGATCGCGCACCGCCAGGAACTCGCGCTCGTCCGCCTCGTAGCGGGGCTCGCTGACAACCGCCGGAAGGTAGGGTGCCGCCGCCTCCTTGACGCGACGGACCGCGGCGGGGGGCAACGCCAGGCGCACCGCGTCCGCAGCGAGCTGCTGCAGGCGCCACGCGACGCGCACGCGGTTGCTACCCGGAAAGTCCTTCCGGCCCCACGACGCGGCGCCAAGGTGAAAGATGAGGTCGCCGTAGACGCTGCCGAAGTGACAGTGGCCCTCGCCGAGGTTGCTGCGGGTGAGCGCCTTCCAGTGTGAGTTGCACTGCAGACGCTGGAGGGCGCCGGAGTGCACCTGTGGCCCGCGTTTGGCTCCCGTGGCAGGAGTGCTCCCTGGCCGCGGGTCCGATCGGAACCGCCCGCGCGCCGCCCGCACGCCGGCTCGCCGGAACGGGCGGTCAAGGAATCGGATCTTCCTGACGGTGTTAGACTTTGTAAAATGGCCCTCGTCCTCATCCTCCTCGTCGCTGCGGCCGTTCGTATCCCCGTGATGCTGCGCGTGCCGATGTGGTGGGACGAGATCTGGTCGATGTGGCAGACGCAAGGCGGTCTCGGCCAGACGATCGCCACCACGCCGTACGACTGGCCACCCCTCTACTTCGTCGTGCTGCGGGCGTGGACCGCGGTGGCCGGTCACGGCGATGTGAGCGGCAGGACGTTGTCTCTCCTTTTCGCCTTGGCAACCGTCGCGCTGCTCTACGGCGCCGGCCGCGCCATCGCAGGCGAGTGGGCCGGCCGCTTCGCGGCGCTGCTGTTCGCCGTTCTGCCCTACCCGGCGTACGTGTCCATCGAGGCCCGCGGCTACTCGCTCCTCCTGCTCCTGACGTCGGCCCTCGCATGGATCCACGTGGAGTGGCTCAGGAGGCCTACCCCCGGCCGCACGGTGCTGTATGCAGCCCTGTCCGCGGCGTGCATCTACACGAGCTACACCGGCCTCCTGGTAGTGACCCTTGTGCTCGCCCATGCGGCCGCGGCCACCGCCTGGGTGCCGGCTGGGGAGCGCGCACGGCATCTCGCCCGCGTCACCACGGTCACCGGGTTGATCCTGCTGCTGCTCGTCCCGATGGCGACATCGCTGGACGCGATCGCGCGCCTGAAGTGGCGACACATCGTCGAGCAGAACATTCGCCCCCCGGGCTTCGACGAGCTCTTGCCGAGCTACGCGCGATGGGTCGCCGGCGGCCAGCCGCTGCTGATGGGTGTTCTCCTGACGCTGGCTGTGGCGGGCTGGGTGCGTTGGTGGCGTGCCCGACCGGGACGGGATGAGACGCGACTCATGGCTCTGCTCGTGGCTTGGGCCGTCGGCGTGCCCCTGGCGATGCACTTCCTCCGGCACCTGATGCATCTCGTTTCGGTCCGCTACATCGTCTATGGCGTCATCGGCGTGATCCTGGCGTTCGCGGCTGGTCTCACCAGGCTGCCGGCGACGGGACGCTGGGCGGCCGCCGGCGCCATGGTCGCCTACGCCGTACTCCCGCTCCCCTTCGACCTCTACCGGCCCCGCTACAGCGACGAGAAGCCGACTCGGGAGGCGGTCCGGGCGATGGCCCGAAACTACCGGCCGGGCGACGTCGTGCTGCTCGATCCCGGGTGCCGGTGCGGCCGTTCCGTCGAATGGGCGTACTGGGAGGCGCTCTACTATCCCGGCGGACAGGTGGTCCGGATCGCCGATCCTGGCAGCGCGGGCCAGCGGGTCTGGTACTGGGCGGACGAGCGCACGATCGACCCGAGGTTGCGCGCGACGTTGGCCCGCGGGCGTCTGCTCACCGACAGCTTCGGGGAGTTCTACATGCGCGGCGAGCTCTACGAGGCGCCCCCGCGCGCAGAGGGCGTACCTGTCGGTGGCAACGTGCGGTTCCACGGCCACGACTTTGCGAGCACGCGGCCGTACCGTCCCGGCGACACGCTGCGAGTCCGCCTGTGGTGGTCCGTCACCGCGGCGCCGGAAGACCTCGTCTTCGAGCTGGCCGTTCTCAGCCCAAGCGGCGAGCTGGTCGGCGGCATCACCGGCCCTCCGGAGGGAGCCCTCTCACCCGCACGAACCTCACTGTGGCAGCCTGGACGACTCTACGCGGACCGCCGTGAGATCCGGCTGCCCTCCCACCTCCATGCCGGGAGCTACCGTGTCCAGGTGGTCATCAGGCCGGCGTCGGACCTGCGGGCCGCCGGCCGCGTGGCGCTCGGCGAGATCGAGGTGTTCAGCTACAACTGAGCGATCCGCAGTAACCATGTCACGCGCCTGAGCCGGGGCCTCGCGGGATCTCCCTGGTGGGTACACGGCGCCGGGGCTCGCGGGGGGGCTGGTTGCTCACGGGCGCGTGGGCAGCGTGGGGGCCGCAATGATGCCCGCTTGACAAATAGTACGAATAGGACTATGTTGCTTGTGCGATGAGAACCGCCACCCCTCTCTCGACGCTGCGCCTGGCGATCCTCGGCCTGCTCGCACGCGAGCCGCGGTCCGGCTACGACCTGCGGCGCGTGTTCGCCACCACCCCGCTCGGCCACTTCTCCTCGAGCCCGGGAGCCGTGTACCCGGCGCTCGAGCGCCTCGCCGAGGAGGGGCTCGTCCGCGGCGTCGTCGCGGACCCTGCCGCAGGTCGCCCGCGGGTCGTCTATTCGCTCACGGCAGCCGGCGAGGCCTCGCTCGACGGCCAGCTCGTTCTCCCGGTCACGCCCGAGGACGTGGTCTGGGCGTTCGATCACGTGATCCTGCGCTTCGCGTTCATGGACCGTCTCGACCCCGCCATCGCGCTGCGCTTCCTCGGCGAGGTGCGCGACGGCGCCGAGGTCTACGTCCGGCACCTGGAGAGCGTGCGCGAGGGGATGCTGTCGCTGCCGTCGCCGGTGCCGAGGCTGGCGCTCGAGCACGGCATCCGCTCGTACCGCTCTCATGCCGACTGGGCCCGCGCGGCGATCGCCGAGCTCGAGTCCGGCTCGAAACGAAAGACAAGGAGGCAGCGCAAATGAGCTCCCGCCCGACCCCCATCACCCCGTTCGGCTACGTCTGGCGCATCGCCGTGATCGCGCTCGCGTACGTCGCCGCGACGATGCTCTCCGGCACCATCCTTGCGGCAGCCAAGGTGAAGCTCCCGGTGCTTCCGCAGGCGGCCGAACAGTCGCAGTCCCTCGCTCTCCTGCTGGCCGGCGCGCTCTGCCTCGCGACCTGCCTGGCGCCGCTGGCGCGCGGGATCGCCGGAGCGACCGCCGGCCGTTGGTTGGCGCTGGCGGCGTTCACCTACGTCTGCACCGGCTTCAACAACGCCATCGAGGCGGCGTTCTTCACCACCCTCGGCGGGACACCGGCGATGATGCTCATGTCCCTCGCGCCGTGCCTGCTGGCCGCCTACCTTGCCGTGGTGCTCGTCCCCGCCGCGGGCGCGGCGGCACCGGCCCGCAAGCTGCACGGGTGGTGGTGGCGGGCGCTGCTCGCGTGGCTGGCGTTCCCTGCAATCTACTTTTTCTTCGGCATGCTCGCCTACCCCTGGGTGCGGGAGTTCTACGAGCGGCCGGACATGGGCCTGACGGTCCCGGCGCTGCCGGTCGTGGTGCGGGTCGTGCTGCTGCGCAGCTTGATCTTCCTCGCGGTCCTCGTGCCGGTTATCGCGCGCTGGTCACGCTCCCGCCGCTCGCTCACCGCCACCCTCGGCGCGGCGATGTTCGTGATGGTCGGGCTGTTCGGCCTGCTGCAGACCACCTGGTGGCCGGTCGGCATGCGCGTGGTGCACTCTCTCGAGATCCTCGCCGACTCGCTGGTCTACGCCTGGATCGCGACAGCGTTGCTGGCGCCGAGAGCCGCCGCTGCGGCGCCCGCCGCTTGACACGCGACCTCCCGGCTGGTAGAAAGCTCGACCCAATGAGACGGACCTTGGCCGCCGCCATGAGCATGCGCATGCGACCCATGCGGGCGAGGGGCGGTCCGTCCATGCCGATCTAGGCACTTCAGGACACCAAGGACCACCCGGACCCGCGACCGACGTCGCGGGTCCTTTGCTTTTCAACTGGCCGTACGAACCGAGAGGAGAAACACCGATGCGAATGTGCACGTCGACCCCGGAAACCCCGAACCGAGTGAACCGCGACCGCCGCGCCTGCGCGCGAGAAAGGACGATCCACCATGGCCACCCGCCACGAGAGCAGCTATCGCTTTGACACCCTGCAGGTGCACGCCGGCCAGGATCCCGCCCCGGGAACCAACGCGCGCGCCGTTCCGATCTACCAGACCACGTCGTACACCTTCGACAGCGCCGAGCACGGCGCCTCGCTGTTCGCCCTCCAGCAGTTCGGCAACATCTACACGCGCATCATGAACCCCACCACCGACGTCTTCGAGAAGCGGGTCGCCGCGCTCGAGGGCGGCGTCGCGGCGCTCGCCACCGCCTCCGGCCAGGCGGCGCAGCTCATCGCCATCGCGACGCTCGCCGAGGCCGGCGACAACGTCGTCTCCTCGCCGTCGCTGTACGGCGGCACCTACAACCAGTTCAAGGTGACGCTGCCCCGCCTCGGCATCGGCGTGCGCTTCGTCGACGGCGCCGGCCTCGACGCGTTCCGCGCCGCCATCGACGACCGCACCCGGGCGTTCTACGTCGAGACGATCGGCAACCCCAGCTTCGACGTGCCGGACCTGGCTGCGGTCGCCGGGCTCGCTCACGAATTCGGCATTCCGCTGGTAGTCGACAACACCTTCGGCTGCGCCGGCTACTTGTGCCGGCCGATCGAGCACGGCGCCGACATCGTCGTCGCCTCGGCCACCAAGTGGATCGGCGGCCACGGCACCTCGATCGGCGGGGTGATCGTCGACTCCGGCCGCTTCGACTGGGCGTCCGGGCGATTCCCCAGCTTCACCGAGCCGTCGCCCGGCTACCACGGCCTGCGCTTTGCCGACGCATTCGGGCCGGCAAGCCCGTTCGGCAACATCGCGTTCATCGTCCGCGCCCGCGTCGAGGGCCTGCGCGACCTCGGCCCCTGCCTGTCGCCGTTCAACGCCTTTCTCCTGCTGCAGGGGCTGGAGACACTGTCCCTGCGCGTGCAGCGCCACTGCGACAATGCGCTCGCGCTCGCCCGCTGGCTGGGCGGCCAGCCCGATGTCGCCTGGGTGCGCTACCCGGGGCTTGAGAACGACCCCGCTCATCGCCAGGCCCGCCGCTACCTGCGCCACGGCTTCGGCGGCGTGCTCACCTTCGGCATCCGCGGCGGACTCGCGGCGGGGCGCGCGTTCATCGACTCCGTCCGGCTCGCCAGCCACCTCGCCAACGTCGGCGACGCCAAGACGCTGGTGATCCACCCAGCCAGCACCACCCACCAGCAGCTCGCCGAGGGCGAGCAGCGCGCCTCCGGGGTGACCCCGGAGCTGATCCGCGTCTCGGTGGGGATCGAAGATCTCGACGACATCAAGGACGACTTTACCCAGGCGTTCGCGCGGGCGAAGGCGAGGGTGGCCGCATGACGAGCGCTGCCGGGAGTGGCAATGCCCCGGCGACCCGGCAGGGCCGCCGGCGCGGAGGGGTGAAGGCGCCGAATTCACTTCGGCGCCGAGGGGAGGTCGCGAGACCTCCCCTCGCAAACGCCAGCGCGGGCGAAGGCGAGGGTGGCCGCATGACGACCTCGCCCGAGACCCGTTACCTGGCCCTCCCGCGGCCGTTCGCCCTCGACTCAGGGGTCGAGCTGCCGGAGGTCACCGTTGCTTATCGCACCTGGGGGCGGCCCGCGTCCGGCGGCGACAACGCGGTGCTCGTCTGCCACGCGCTCACCGGCTCGGCCGACGTCGACGTGTGGTGGCCGGCGCTGCTCGGACGCGACCGAGCGCTCGACCCCGAGCGCGACCTGGTCGTCTGCACCAACGTCCTCGGTGGCTGCTACGGCACCACCGGCCCGACCTCGCCGCGGCCGGGCGGCGGCGAGCCGTGGGGCTCGGACTTTCCGGCGATCACGGTGCGCGACATGGTGCGCCTGCAGAGGGAGGTGCTCGCCGAGCTCGGCGTCCGGCGACTGCGCCTGGTGATCGGCGGCTCGCTTGGCGGCATGCAGGCGCTCGAGTGGGCGGTGACGTTCCCCGATCTCGTCGGCGCCGCCGCGGTGATCGCCGCGCCGGGACGGCACCCGGCGTGGGGCACCGCGCTCGGCGCGGCGCAGCGGGCGGCGATCGCCGCCGACCCGCGCTTCCGCGGCGGCCGCTACCCGGCGACTGACCCGCCGCGCGACGGGCTCGCCGCCGCGCGAATGATCGCGATGTGCTCGTACCGCTCGCCCGCCTCGTTCGGCCGGCGGTTCGGCCGCAACATCGGCGCCGACGGCCGCTTCGAGGTCGAGCGTTACCTCCGGCACCACGGCGATGCCCTGGTGGCCCGCTTCGACGCCAACACCTACCTGACGTTGATCGCGGCGATGGACAGCCACGATGTCGCGCGCGGCCGCGCCGAGTACGAGGACGTGCTGCGGACGTCGCTCGTGCCGACACTGCTCCTGGCGATCGACAGCGATGTGTTGTACCCCCCGTCGGAGCTCGAGGACCTCGCCGAGCTTCTGTCCGACGTTTCGCTCGTGACGCTCTCGTCGCTCCACGGCCACGATGCATTCCTCATCGAGGGTGAAGAGGTCGACCGGATCGTGCGTGAGTTCCGGGCGGCGCGGCCCGCCGCAAGGAGCCCGGTGCCTGCCGAAAGGCGCCCGGCGCGCGTGCTCAAGTTCGGCGGCACCTCGGTGGCCGATGGGGTGCGGCTGCGCCAGGTCGCGGCCCTGGTACGCGACGTGCACCGCGACGAGCCGGTCGCGGTCGTCGTTTCGGCGCTCGCCGGCGTCACTGACACCCTGGTCCGGCTCGCCGAGGCGGCGGCTGCCGGCGAGGCGTGGCAGGGCGAGGCGGAGCGGCTCGCCGCTCGACATCGCGCCTGCGCCGCGCATCTCGGCGACAGCGAGCCCGCGTCGATCGAGCTCGCTGGGGTGCTCGGTGAGCTTGCCGCCGCGCTTCAGGCGATCGCCGCCGCGGGCTGCGCGACGGCGGAACAGCGCGACACCGTGCTCGCCTGCGGGGAGCGACTTGCGCTCGTGCTCGCCACCGCTGCCCTCGCCGGCGCAGGGCTCGACCCGGCGCCGTGGGACACCCGCCTCCTCGTCGTCACCGACAGCACGTTCGGCGAGGCGTTCGTCGACGTCGCGGCAACCAACGAGCGCGTGGACGCCGCCTGGCGCGCGCTGCGACCCGGCGCCATCCCGGTCGCGACCGGGTTCATCGCCGCCGACAGCGACGGCCGAACGACCACGCTCGGTCGCGGCGGCTCCGACTACACAGCGAGTCTGCTCGCTGCGGCGCTCGACGCCGGCGCCGTCGAGATCTGGACCGACGTCGACGGCGTGCTTTCGGCGCCGCCGGCCGCCGGCGCGGGCGGGCACACCGTGCCGTGCCTCTCCTACGACGAGGCGACGCAGCTCGCGCGCTACGGCGGCAAGGTGCTCCACCCCGCGACGATGGCGCCGGCCGCCGCGGCCGGCATCCCGATCCTCGTCCGCAACACGTTCAACCCGGAAGGACCGCGCACGGTGGTCTCGAGCCGGGTCGCCGTCGCGGGGGTCGTCGCCATCACGGCCGTCGCCGACGCGGGCCTCGTGGTCGTGATCGGCACCGCGCTCGCACCGCTGACGCTCGCCGTGCAGCGATCCCTCAACCAGGCCGGAATCCCGGTGCTGGCGACCGTCGGCACCGGCTCGCCGCACGCGCTGGCGGTGCAGGTGCCGCCGGCCGAGGCGGCGCGGGCCGTCGCCGCGCTCCACGACGAGCTCGTGAGTCGTTCACGCAATGCAGCCGCGGCGCGCGCCGCGGCAGGGAGGTGAGGAATGACAGCAAACCCACATGCAGAGCCGGTGTGGGGCCGCCGCTCCGCGGCGGCTGCGCGCGCGGAGCGCGCGCCCCACAGTCAGCCTGCACCACGCCCACCGCAGCTCCAAGACGGTCGTCTTAGGGTCGGGGTCCTCGGCGCGACGGGCGCGGTCGGACAGAAGCTGGTCGGGCTGCTCGACGGACATCCGTGGCTGGAGGTGACCTCGGTCGCGGCGTCGCAACGCTCGACCGGGCGGACGTACGGCGAGGTCGTCCACTGGCTCGAGACGGCGCCGCTGCCTCCCGAGGTCGCGGCGCTGCCGGTGGTCGCGGCCGAGCCGCCGCTGGAGTGCGACCTGGTGATCTCGGCGCTCGACGCCGAGGCGGCGCGCGAGATCGAGCCGGCGTTCGCCGCCGCCGGCTACCCGGTGTTCTCCAACGCCTCGGCGTACCGCATGCGCCCCGACGTGCCGCTGCTGGTGCCCGAGGTCAACCCCGACCACCTGCGCCTGGTCGAGCGGCAGCCGACCGCGCCGGCATTCATCGTTACCAACCCCAACTGCTCGACGGTCGGCCTGGTGCTCGCGCTCAAGCCGCTCGCCGACGCCTTCGGCCTCGACGCCGTGCAGGTGACGACGATGCAGGCCGCCTCCGGCGCCGGTTACCCCGGCGTGTCGGCACTCGATATCCTCGGCAACGTGATCCCGCACATCGCCGGTGAGGAGGCGAAGCTCGAAGCCGAGCCGCGCAAGATTCTCGGCACGCTCGCCGCCGACCTCGTCGCGGATCACCCGGTGACGATCAGCGCCCAGGCCAACCGCGTCCCGGTGCTCGACGGCCACCTTCTGTCGGTGTCGGTGCGGCTCTCGCGGCCGGTTGGCGTCGATGAGGTCCGGACCGCGCTCGCGTCGTTCACCAGCCCGATCGCCGGGCTCGGCCTGCCGAGCGCTCCGGATCGACCAGTGGCGCTGCTCGCTGCCGACGAGGTCCCGCAGCCGCGCCGCCACGCCTCCCTCGGCGACGGCATGGTCGTCTACATCGGCTGCGTCCGGACGTGCCCGGTGCTCGGCGTGCGCTTCGTCGCGCTCGTCCACAACACCGTGCGCGGCGCCGCCGGCGCCGCGATCCTCAATGCCGAGCTCGCCATTCGCCAGGGGTTGGTGGCCCACCGTGCCGATGTTTCCGCGCGTAGGGAGGTGACGCTCGCCGCGTATGTCTGGTAGTCGCCGTCGGGTAGCGGCGCGCGGAGCGGTTCAGTCTTTCCCGGTCCCCGGTCCCCGGTCCCCGGTCCCCGCTTCCCGCAGTGTCTCGATCGCGCGGCGAATACGCCGGCGGCACACCTCGCGGCCGAGCACCTCCATCGTCTCGAACAGCGGCGGCGTCGCGGCCTTGCCGGTGACGGCGATGCGCACCGGCATAAAGAGATCTCCCGGTTTCCATGAGATCGCCTCGGCAAATGCCCGCATTACCGCCTCGAGGGTGGCGGCGTTCCAGTCGAGCAACGGGTCGAACCGCTCCTCGAGCAGCCGGGCGAGCGCGTCGGCGGT
The DNA here is from genome assembly GCA_963725705.1 of uncultured Acidobacteriota bacterium. Taxonomy (GTDB): domain Bacteria; phylum Acidobacteriota; class Thermoanaerobaculia; order Thermoanaerobaculales; family Thermoanaerobaculaceae; genus CAVRZJ01. The sequence goes on from CAVRZJ010000017.1 coordinate 180,870, forward strand.
CTCCGCCGCGGTGCGCTTCTTGGCGACCAGCTTGTCGCGCGCCTCGCCATCATAGGCCACCTCGCCGACGAAGAAGAAGCGCGCGTACTCGACGAAGTCCTCGAGCTTCTCGACCCGTTCATGCGCGAGCGGCAGAACCCTCAGCAGGTACTCGTCGGAGAGCACGGTGGAGCGCAGGCGGACGAGCAGGTCGGCGACCGGCATCGTGCGAATGTACTTGCCGTTCATCCAGGTGAGCTTCTCGAGGTCGAACACCGGCCCGCCGAGGGTGATGTCCTTGAGCTCGAAGCTGGCGATGAACTCGGCGAGCGTGAACTCCTCGCGGTCGGCGGAGATCGCCCACCCCATCAGCGCCAGGTAGTTGAGCAGCGCTTCGGGAAGGTACCCGGCGCGCCGGTAGAAGTTCAGGCTCACCGGGTTCTTGCGCTTGGAGATCTTCGACTTGTCGGCGTTGCGCAGCAGTGGCAGGTGGCAGAAGACGGGCTCGGGCCAGCCGAACGAGCGGTAGAGCTGCGCGTGCTTGGGCAGCGACGAGATCCACTCCTCGGCGCGGATCACGTGGGTGATCGCCATCAATCGGTCGTCGACCACGTTGGCGAGGTGGTAGGTCGGGAAGCCGTCGCTCTTGATCAGCACCTGGTCGTCGACCAGCGTGTTGTCGAAGGAGAGCTCGCCGCGCAGCAGGTCGGCGACGAGCGTCACGCCCTCGCGCGGCATCGCCAGGCGGATGACGTGCGGCTCGCCGGCGGTGCGGCGGCGCGCGGCCTCCGCGGCCGGGATCGCGCGGCACAGCCCGTCGTACCCGGTGGCCTGAGCGAGCTTCTTGGCGAGCTGCTCCTTGCGCAGGGCGTCGAGCCGCTCGCGGGTGCAGAAGCACGGGTACGCGGCGCCCTTCGCCACCAGTTGCTCGGCGTGCTCGGCATAGATCACGAAGCGCTCGCTCTGCCGGTACGGGCCGTGCGGGCCGCCGACGTCGGGTCCCTCGTCCCAGTCGAGGCCGAGCCAGCGCAGTGACTCGAAGATCATCCGCTCGGCGGTCGGGCTCGAGCGCTCGCGGTCGGTGTCCTCGATGCGGAGGAGGAACTGCCCGCCGTTCTTCTTCGCCCACGCGTAGTTGAACAGCGCGACGTACGCCGTCCCGACGTGCGGGTCCCCCGTCGGGCTGGGTGCGATCCTGGTTCTCACCGGACTGGACATTGACGTCTCTCCGCCGCTCCCTCGAACTCTGAGCGTTGCGACGACACGAGTCTATCAGCCGCAGCGCCTCTGCCCGTGGCTGTCGAGGAATTCCGACGAGGCCAGGCCGGTTGTCGAGCGAAATACCACCTCCCCCCATACGGAGGCGTGCCATGCTCGGCAGGCGACGGGTACTGCGCAACTTTCTCTTCGTCTCTCTTCTCCTGACCGGCCAATCTGCTCTCGCCGGATTCGCCGGGACGGATCTCTTCCTGCCTAACGTCGGGCGGCAGGCCGGGCTGTTCCCGTCCAACTGGTACACCACCGTGTGGATCTACAACCCCGGCACCGACGCCGCCACCGCCAGGATCTACCTGCTCGAGCGCAACACCGCCAACCCTTCGCCGCCGTTCGTCGACGTGCTCGTCCCGCCCGGCGACACCGTCAAGCTCGACAACGCCGTCGAGTCGCTCTTCCACGTTCAGGTGTTCGGCGCCCTGCGCGTCACCTGCGACACGCAGAAGTTGGTGGTGACATCGCGGGTGTACTCCAAGGGCGCCGGAGCAGGCGAGAAGGACTCGGTGGGACAGGACTTCGCTGGCGTCCCGGCCTCGTTCGCCATCGGCGCCGGCGAGAAGACCCAGGTGCTCGGGGTGCACCAGACGCTCCCCGCGGCCCAGTCCGACTACCGCTTCAACTTCGGGTTCGTCGAGACGACCGGGCACCAGGCCACCGTGAGGGTGTCGGCGTTCGACGGCACCGGCCAGCTCCAGGGCTCCGAGGACCTCAACGTGCGGGAGTTCTCCCAGCGCCAGGTCGCGTTCAAGGACCACTTCCCCACCGTGTCCACGGAGAACGTGCGGCTGGAGATGGAGGTGATCGCGGGGTCAGGCAGGATCATCGCCTACGGCTCCGGGATCGCCAACGCCTCGCAGGACCCCACCACCTTCGAAATGGAGTACAAGGATGCGCTGCTCGGCATCGCGAACGTGCAGCACGACAGCACGCTGACGGGTGACGGCACGGCGGGCGCACCGCTCGGGCTGGCCAACGGGGCGGTGACGCTGGTCAAGATCGGCACGACCAACACCCCGGCGCCGGCGCCAGCGGCCGGCGTCTCGACGCTGGCCGCTGCGACGCCGAACGTGCTGACGACCGACGGTAACGCGCTGTCGTGGCAGCCAGCGGCGACCGGCGACATCACCGCGGTGAACGCCGGCACCGGTCTGGCCGGCGGCGCCGCTTCCGGCGCGGCCACCCTCGGCATCGCCGACGGCGGTGTCGGCACGAACCAGCTCGCCAACAGCGCCGTGACCGCCGAAAGATCGCCGGCGGCCAGGTGGTCAAGAGCCTTAACGGCCTCAAGGACGCGGTCACTCTCGCGGCAACCGGCGCCGTCACGCTCACTCCTTCCGGGAACACGCTGACGATCGGCTCGAGCGGGCTGGCGCTGCCGTATACCGGCGCGGTGTCCACTGCGGGTAGCGCCTTGGCGATCATCAACACGGCGCCGGGTCGGCGGTCGCCGCGAGCGCTCCCAACGGGATCGGTTCGGCTCCGGCCCAGCCCGTCAGCGGCCGAGCGCAGCGCAGTCGCCAAGGCGCCGGCGTCAGGGCTCCAGCTAACGGCGGTCGGGCTGTCGGCTACGCCGCCGTGGCCGGCGAGCAACGACAACGGCTACGGGGTCTACGGTCTGCGCCAACAGCGCCGGCTACGCCGGCGTGTTCGGCAGCAATGCACAGCGGCGCGGGCGCGTCGGCTAGCGGTCTCACGCCGGCGTCAGCGGCGAGGGTCGACCGGCGCCGGAGACGGGTGGCAGGACGCCACGGCGCATCGGCGTCTTCGGCTCGGAGCGAGTCACGACGGCATCGTCGGCGCTCCGTACGGTTCTGCTGCACGTGTCGGCGTGAGAGGTCACCAGGTTCCAACAGCCGGCCCGGCAACGGAGTGATCGGCGACGCTGTACCGGGGGCGGTTACGCCGCCGTGTACGGGACCAACCCGAACGGCTACGGCGGCTACTTTGTCGGCCAGGGGTACTTCAGCGGCATGCTCACCAAGGCGGGCGGCGGCTTCAAGATCGACCACCCGCTCGATCCCTCGCACCGGTACCTCGAGCTACTTGTTCGTCGAGTCGCCAGACATGATGGACATCTACAACGGCAACGTCACCACCGACGCCGACGGGCGAGCCATCGTCGAGCTGCCCGCATGGTTCGGCGCGCTGACCGGGACTATCCGCTACCAGCTCACGGTGATCGGCCGCCTCGCCCAGGCGATCGTCGAGCAGGAGATCGACGACAACCGTTTCACCGATCCGCACCAACCTCGCCGAGCGTCAAGGTGTCGTGGCAGGTGACCGGCATCCGCCAGGACGCCTGGGCCAACGCGCACCGTCTGGTGGTCGAGGAGCCGAAGCCGGCAGCGAGGACGGCAGCTACTTGCACCCCGAGCTGTTCGACCAGCCGGAGGAGAGGAGCGTCGAGGGCGCGCACCCGGAGATGATGCGAAGCATGAGGGAAGAGCGGAAGGCGACTCCCGAGCCGAAGTGAGTCATCCGATCCGCGGCGCTGTCGACCGGGGGCGGCGCCGACGACACGGACTCGGTGGGCCAGGATTTCGCCGCGGTCCCCGCCTCGTTCGCCATCGGCGCCGGCGAGAGCACCCAGGTGCTCGGCGTCCACCAAACGCTCCCCGCCGCGACCTCGGACTCCCGCTTCAACTTCGGCTTCGTCGAGACCACCGGGCACACGGTGACGGTGCGGGTCACCGCCTTCGATGGCAACAACGCCGACCAGGGCTTCAAGGACTTCACCGTGCGCGAGTTCTCCCAGCGCCAGGTGGCGTTCAAGGACCACTTCCCCACCGTCTCCACGGAGAACACCAGGCTGCAGGTGGAGGTGATCTCCGGAACCGGCAAGATCATCGCCTACGGCTCCGGCATCGCCAACGGCTCGCAGGACCCCACCACCTTCGAGATGACCTACGCGGACGCGTTGCTGGCGGAGAACGTGGCGCCCGGGATCACCGGGGTGACCGCCGGAGCCGGCCTGACCGGCGGCGGCGCGAGTGGTGTCGTGACGCTTGCGGTGGCCGACGGCGGGATCACCAACGCCATGCTCGCCCCCGACGCGGTGACTACGTCGAAGATCCTCAACGGCGCGGTAGCAACCGCGGATCTGGCCGACGGCTCGGTGACCGCGGCGAAGGTCGGCAGCGGCCAGGTCGTCAAGAGCCTCAACGGCCTCAACGACGCCGTCACGCTCGCCGCAAGCGGCGCCGTGTCGATCACACCATCGGGAAACACGCTGACGATCGGTTCGAGCGGGCTGGTGCTGCCCTATAAGGGGTCCGCAGACCCTGGGCCCTTTGCTAGCGCCTTCACCGTAATCAACAGCGGCAACGGCGTTGGCGTGCATGGCGAGAGCATTAACGGCTGGGGCGTACGGGGAGTCGGCGGCGTCGGCGTGTTTGGCGTCAGCAACACCGGCAACGGTTTTGGCGTCTATGGCTACAACAGCCACGACGGGGGCTACGGCGTTTTCGGCGAGGGCGCCGATAGGGGCGTGCCAGGCTTCAGCACCAACGGTAGCGGCGTGTATGGTTACAGCGACGATGGCACGGGCGTGTACGGATCCGGGAGCCCAGGCGTACACGGCTACAGCACCACCGCCGCCGGTTCTGGCGTCTAGGGCCAGAACACCGGCGGCGGTAGTGGCGTCTATGGTCTGAGCGAGACCGGAATCGGCGTGTACGGAGCAAGCACCAGCGGCTCCGGAGTCTATGCCTATAGCAACACCGGCAATGGTCTGAAGGGCTCCAGCTACGGCGCGAGCAATGGGGCGAACGGCGGCAACGGCGTGTATGGCTACAGCCCCAATGGCCAAGGCATCGGCGGCGAGAGCACGATACCGGCTACGGCGTCTTTTCATGGGGGAACATGCGGCTACACCGGCTCGTTGGCGCCACTACTCCGACGAGCGCCTGAAGAAGGACGTCTCGACGTTGGCCGACGCGCTCGACGTCGTGCGTGCCCTGCGCGGGGTGAGCTTCACCTGGCGCCGCGACGAGTTCCCCGAGAAGCACCTCAACGACGGGCCGCAGATCGGCTTCATCGCCCAGGAGGTCGAGCCCGTGCTCCCCGAGGTCGTCACCACCGACCACGACGGGTACAAAGCCATCGACTACTCCGAGCTGACGCCGCTGCTCGTCGAGGCGATCAAGGCGCAGCAGGCGATCATCGAGCGGCACGAGAGCGCACGAGGCGGAGCTGCGATCGGCGCTCGCCGGGCTCACGGCCGAGGTGCGGAGGCTCAGGGCCGAGGTCGAGGGACCGCCCGGGGGGTCGAAGCCGCACGAGCGCTGAGACCCGACCAGGTCAGCACCGACCTGTTGCTGCAGCACCCCCACCGGAATGGCGGGGTCGGCCTCTGCGGTTGTGCTCGTGAAGGTCATGAGTCTCAGCACGGGACAAACGCTCGGTTGCTACCGCGTCCTTGCCCGCCTCGGTTCCGGCGGCATGGGCGAGGTGTGGCGGGCGATCGACACCCGGCTCGACCGCGAGGTGGCGCTCAAGGTGCTGCCCGAGGGGCTCGCCGACGACCCCGAGCGGCGCGCGCGCTTCGAGCGCGAGGCGAAGGTGCTCGCCTCGCTCAACCACCCGCACATCGCCACGCTGCACGGCCTCGAGCGACGCTCGACGGCCGGCACGTCCTGGTCATGGAGCTGGTCGAGGGCGAGGACCTCGACGCGCGCATCTCGCGCGGCGCCGATCCCGGTCGACGAGGCGCTGCCGATCGCGCGGCAGATCGCCGAGGCGCTCGAGGCGGCGCACGAGCGCGGCATCGTCCACCGCGACCTCAAGCCGGCCAACGTCAGATCTGCGCCCGGACGGCGCCGTCAAGGTGCTCGACTTCGGCCTCGCCAAGGCGTCGACGCCGCCGGCGCGGCACGCCGCAGCCCGACCCGGCGCAGTCGCCGACGCTCACCCCGCGGCGACCGCAGCCGGGGCTGATCCTCGGCACCGCCGCCTACATGGCGCCCGAGCAGGCGCGCGGCAAGGCGGTCGACAAGCGCGCCGACGTCTGGGCGTTCGGCGTCGTGCTCTACGAGATGCTCACCGGAGCGCCGGCCCTTCGCCGGCGCGACGATCGTCACCGACACTGCTCGCCGACGTGCTCAAGCACGGAGGTCGACTTCGGCGCGCTCCGGCCGGCGACGCCGCCGGCGGTTCGCCGGCTGCTCCGCCGCTGCCTCGAGCGCGAGCCGCGGCGACCGGCTCCACGACATCGCCGACGCGCGGATCGTGCTCGAGGAGGTCGCTGCGCGGGCCGACGAGGAGGCGCCGGGAGCGGCCGGCGTCGCGCCGCGGCGACGCCCTCCGCCAGCGACGTCCCCGCCGGCGGGCTCGCGCGGTCGTCGTCACCGGCGTCGCCGCCGCGCTCGCCGGCTACCGGAGAGCTCGCGGCCGAGCGAGCCGGCGGCGCCGCTGCACCTCTCGCTCTCGATCTCGCGGCCGGCCAGGAGCTCGCGCGCCGGAACGACCGACCCGCTCGCCTTCTCTCCCGACGGGACGCCTCGTCTTCAGCGGGCGCGAGGCGGAGGCAGAGCTCCTTCCGCCGGGATCGCTGGGCGAGAGGAGGCGCGAGGCCGTCCCCGGCACCGAGGGCGGCCGACGCGCCCTCCTCGTCGCCCGACGGCCGCTGGATCGGCGCTTCGCGGACGGCAGCCAGATGAGGAAGGTGGCGGCCGAGGGAGGGCAGGCCCGTTCCGGCTCGCCGAGCACGCGCCGGCGGGCGCGCACCTGGCTCCACGACGGCACGATCGTCTTCGCCCCGATCTACTCCGACGGCCTCTTCCGGGTCTCGGCCGAGGGCGGCCCGACGCGAGCGGCTGACGACGCCCGACCACGCCGGCGGCGAGCTCGGACACTGGTGGCCCGATCCCCTCCCCGGCGACCGGAAGGTCATCTTCACGGCCTTCCGCACGCCGGTCGACACGTCGCGCGATCGGGGTCCTCGACCTCGCGACCCGCAAGGTCAGCTGGGTCGTCGACGGCGGGCTTCTTCGGCCGCTACGTCCCGAGCGGCCACCTCGTCTACGCGCGCGGCCAGCGGCTCTACGCGGTCCCCTTCGACGCCGGACGCGGGGCGGCCGGTGGCCCGGCGGTCGCCGTCGTCGACGACGTGCTCGTCTCGCAGACGAGCGGCTACGTCCTTCGCCGTCTCGAGCCGGGGAGTGCTCGCCTACGTCACGCGCCTCGGTCGACCCCGCACGAGTTGGTGTGGCTCGACCGCACGCGGCCGGGTCACCGGGCAGGCTCACCGAGCCGCCGCCGCTTCCGGCCGCGCAGCCTCGTCGCCCGACGGAAAGCAGATCGCCGCGTTCAGATCCAGGGCGAGAGCCGCGACCTCTGGACTCTCTCGCTCGATCGCGGCACGCTGTCGCGCCTCACGAGCGGCCAGGGACGGAGTTCGACCCGGCTGGTCGCGCGACGGGCGCGAGCTCTTCTACGTCGTCGACTCGCGCCGCCGTTCGAGCTCCACCGGATGCGGGCCGGCGCCCCCGACATCGGCCGCCCGATCTGGACGAGCCGGCGAAGCTCGACACGACACCGACGTCGCCGTCGCTCCCGACGGCCGCACGATCGCGTTACGCGCTCACGCGGACGAGACCGCGCACGATCTCTACTCGCGGCCGCTCGACGGTAGCGGAGCCGCCGCGGCCGATCCGGCGCCAACGGCGCGAGGAGCGCATCCCTCGTTCTCCCCGGACGGCCGCTGGATCGTCTATCAGTCGGACGAGACCGGGCGGCCGGAGGTCTACGTCGAGCCGTTCCCCGGGCCGGGAGAGCGGGTCCAGGTCTCGGCCGACGGCGGCACCGAGCCGCTCTGGACGGGGCACGGCGAGATCTTCTACCGGCACGACGACGAGGTGCGGGTGGTCGAGGCCGCCTCGCCGAGCCGCTCGCGTTCGACACGCCGCGACCCTCTTCGCCTTCCGTTCGTGCCCGGCAGGCCGGACGGCGCCCGACGTCTACGACGTCGCCGCCGACGGGCGCCGGCTGCTGGTCGTGACGGTTCCGGGCGCACGCGCCGCGCCAGATCGGATGCGTCACCGACTGGACAGCCATCTCGCGCCGCGCTGGCGCCGCCGGCGGAGGCGGCCGGTGAGCGGCTGGCGCCCGGCGCGCGCTTCGGCGCCTACGAGATCGTCGGCAAGCTCGGCGCCGGCGGGATGGGCGAGGTGTGGCGGGCGCGTCGACACCCGGCTCGACCGCGAGGTGGCGATCAAGGTGCTGCCCGAGGGGCTCGTCGACGACCCCGAGCGGCGCGCCCGCTTCGAGCGCGAGGCGAAGGTCCTCGCCTCGCTCAACCACCCGAACATCGCCACGCTGTACGGCCTCGAGCGACGCTCGACGGCCGGCACGTCCTGGTCATGGAGCTGGTCGACGGCGAGGACCTCGACGCAGCGGCTCAAGCGCGGCGCCGATCCCGCTCGACGAGGCGCTGCCGATCGCGCGGCAGATCGCCGAGGCGCTCGAGGCGGCGCACGAGCGCGGCATCGTCCACCGCGACCTCAAGCCGGCCAACGTCAAGCGTGCGCCCGGACGGCAAGGTCAAGGTGCTCGACTTCGGCCTCGCCAAGGCGTTCGGGCCCGACGCGGTCCGGGCGCGCCGGCGGCCGACCTGTCGCAGTCGCCGACGCTCACCGCGGCGACTCAGCAGCGGGCTGATCCTCGGCACCGCCGCCTACATGGCGCCGGAGCAGGCGCGCGGCAAGGCCGGTCGACAAGCGGGCCGACATCTGGGCGTTCGGCGTCGTCCTCTTCGAGATGCTCGCCGGCACGCCGGCTGTTCGCCGGCGAGACGGTCACCGACGTGCTCGCCAACGTGCTCAAGCACGAGATCGACTGGGGCCGCCTGCCGGGAGCGACGCCGCCGGAGGTGCGCCGCCTGCTCCGGCGCTGCCTCGAGCGCGATCCGAGGCGTCCGCCTGCGCGACATCGGCGAGGCGCGGGTGGCACTCTCTAACCCGGCGGCCGCCAACGCGCCGGAGGCGGCGGCCGGGCGCCGGGAGTGGCCGCGCTGGACGCTCGCCGCGGCGGCGGCGGGCGCGCTGGCCCTCGTCGGCGCCGCCGCGTTCCTGGCCGGGCGCGGCACCTCCGCGACCTCGACCGTGGACCTGCGGATCGCCGCGCTCACCTTCCGGCGCGGCTCGATCCACACCGCCCGCTTCGCGCCCGACGGCCGCACCGTGGTGTACGGCGCGGCGTGGGAGGGCGCTCCGGCCGACGTCTTCAGCGTCCGCCTCGACACCCGCGAGTCGCGCGCGCTCTCCCTGACGGGCGCCGACGTGCTCGCGGTGTCGTCGACGGGCGAGCTCGCGCTGTCGCTCGGCCGCCGCTTCACGATCGGCTGGGAGAGCGTCGGCACGCTCGCCCGCATGCCGCTCGACGGCGGCGCCCCGCGCGAGGTGATGGAGGGCGTGCAGGACGCCGACTGGTCGCCGGACGGCGCCAGCCTGGCGGTCGTGCGCAACGTCGGCGCGCGGCGCCGGCTCGAGTACCCCGCCGGCACGCTGCTCTACGAGACCGGCGGGTGGATCTCGGACGCCCGGGTGGCGCCGGACGGCCGCCGCGTTGCGTTCCTCGACCACCCGAACCGCGGCGACAACCAGGCGGCGGTGAAGGTGGTCGACGCCGGCGGCAAGGTGCGCGACGTCGCACCGTCAGCCTCGAACGGCCTCGCCTGGTCGGCCGACGGCAGCGCGCTCCTCTACCCGAGGGGCCAGTCGCTCTGGGAGGCCCGCCTGAACGGTCGGGCGCAGCCGATCTTTCGCTCGATGGGCGGCCTGTTCCTCCACGACGTCGCGGCGCAGGGGCAGGTCCTCGTCAGTCGCCTCACCATGCAGCGCGAGATCGTCGCCGTGTCGCCGCTCCAGCCGCGAGCGCGCAACCTCTCCTGGCTCGACTGGTCGTTCCCAACGGCGCTGTCCGACGACGGCCGCGCCGTCCTGTTCGAGGAGCAGAACCTCGTCGACGACGAGGGCTATGCGATCTTCCTGCGTCCGACCGACGGCTCGCCGCCGGTGCGGCTCGGCAACGGCCGCGGGCTCGCCCTGTCCCCGGACGGGAAGTGGGTGCTGGCGACGACGCAGGGCGCCGACCCCGAGGAACTGGTGCTGCTCCCCACCGGCGCCGGCGAGACGCGCCGGCTCGGCCGCGCCCCGGTGGTCGCCGAGGCGGCGGCGTTCCTCCCCGACGGGGGCCGGATCGTGCTCTCCGGCCACGCCCCGGGCGAGGGCACGCGGCTGCACCTCTACGACATCGCCACCGCCGCCGTCCGGCCGATCAGCCCGGAGGGGATCACCGCGTACTTCTGCGCGCTGGTCTCGCCCGACGGGCGGCTCGCTTTCGCGAGCGGCCCCGACGGGGCGCTGACGCTATACCCGATCGCGGGCGGGCCGGCGCGCGCGGTCCCCGGCACGTCGCTGGAGGACATCGCCATCCGCTGGGCCGCCGACGGACGGTCTCTGTTCGTCCAGCGGCGCACCGGGCTTCCCGCCCGCATCGACCGGGTGGACGTGGAGACCGGGGCGCGGCACCTGTGGGCCGAGCTGACGCCGCCCGATCCCGCCGGCGTGCAGGGGATCGGGCCGATCCACTTGAGCGCGGACGGCCGCACCCAGGTCTACTCCTACCGCCGCAAGCTCGACCAGCTCTTCGTCGTGGAGGGACTGCGGTGAGCCAGTCGCTTGGCACCCGCTTCGGTGTGTACGACGTCGTCGCCAGGCTCGGCCCGGGCGGCATGGGGACGTGTGGCGCGCCACGACGTCCGGCAACCCCAGGAGGAGCACCGTGATCCAAAACCGCCCGCTGATCGCCGCCACCGTCATCGTTTTCGCCGCCGCGGCGGCGCGCGCCGCCGATCCGGCCGCCGCGCCGACTGCGGCGCCCGCTGCGAAGGAGGCTGCGCCGCCGAAGCCGGTGCAGTCGATCACCCGGCGCACGCTGACCATCGGCGGCGCCGCGATCGACTACACCGCAACCGCCGGCACGCTGATCGTCCGCAACGGCAAGGACGAGCCGTACGCCAGCATCGGCTACGTCGCTTACACGAAGAACGGCGTCGCCGACCCGGCGCGCCGCCCGCTCACGTTCGCCTACAACGGCGGGCCGGGCTCGTCGTCGGTGTGGCTGCACATGGGGGTGCTGGGGCCGCGCCGGATCGTCACCAGCGACGCCGCCGCCACCCCGCCGCCGCCGTACCAGGTCGCCGACAACGCATCGAGCGTGCTCGACGTCACCGACCTCGTGATGATCGACCCCGTCGGCACCGGGATCAGTGCGGCGGTCGGCGAAGCCAAGGACAAGGAGTTCTGGGGCGTCGACGCCGACATCGAGGAGTTCGTCCGCTTCATCCGAGCGTACGTCACCGAGAACGGGCGCTGGGGCTCGCCGAAGTACCTGCTCGGCGAGAGCTACGGCACCACCCGTTCGGCCGGCATCGTCGACGTGCTGCAGAGCGGCCACGGCATGGCGTTCAACGGCGTGATCCTGGTCTCGCTGGCGCTCGACCTCGGCGCGATCTTCGATGGCATCCCCGCCAACCAGCAGCCGTACCCGCTGTTCCTGCCCACCTACGCGGCAGTGGCCTGGTACCACAAGGCGCTGCCGGAACGCCCGGCCGAGCTGGCGCCGTTTCTCGCCGAGGCGCGCGAGTTCGCGCTCGGCGAGTACGCCCACGCCCTGCTCCTCGGCGACGCGCTGCCGGCCGCCGAGCGGTCCGCCGTGATCGCCAGGCTCCACCGCTTCACCGGGCTGTCCGAGGACTACATCGACAAGGCCGACCTGCGGGTGCGCGAGGGGCAGTTCACCAAGGAGCTGCTGCGCGAGCACCGCGAGACGGTCGGCCGGCTCGACGCGCGCTTCCTGGGCACCAGCTTCGACCAGCTCGGCGAGGAGGCCGAGATGGATCCGATGTCCACCGCGGTCGGCGGCGCCTACACCGCCGCGTTCCTCGACTACTACCACCGCGAGCTCAAGGTCGGCACCGACCGGACGTACGTGCTCGGCGCGCCGCTGTGGAAGAGCTGGGATTTCTCGCACAAGATCGGCGGGGCGGACTTCCCGCAGCCGATGGTCAACACCGGCCCCGACCTCGCCCACGCCGTGGGCACCAACCCCGCCCTCCGCGTGCTGATCCTGCAGGGGCTGTACGACCTCGCCACACCGCTGCTCGCCACCGAGTACTCGGTCGCTCACCTCGGGCTCCCTGCCGAGGCGCGCTCGCGCGTCGAGATCAAGGTCTACGACGCCGGCCACATGATGTATATCCACGAGCCCGCGCTACGGCAGTTCAAGGCCGACGTCGCCGCGTTCATCGCCGCGACCGACAGGCTTTGAGAGCGGTGCGGCGGAAGGTCGGAATGGAAATGAGACGATCTCTCTTCTAGCTGTCAGGTGACAGCGCAGATCGATCGACGCATCGGCCCTCAACGCGCCGCCGCAGAGGCCACCCTTGCGCCGGCTGCGGGGGTGTTGCGTGGGAGCGGCCACGGCGGCAGCGCCGGGGGAAAGAGAGCCTCGCGATGAAATCTGGGACACGCATCGGTCCGTACGAGGTGGTCGGCGCGCTGGGGGCGGGCGGGATGGGCGAGGTGTGGCGAGCGACCGACACCCGCCTCGGCCGCCAGGTCGCGCTCAAGCTCCTCCCCGAGGACTTCGCCCTCGACCCCGAGCGCCACGCCCGCTTCGAGCGCGAGGCCAAGGTCCTCGCCTCCCTCAACCACCCTAACATCGCCGCCCTCTACGGCCTCGAGCACCTCGAGGCTTCGCCTCTCCCCGTCCCCGGTCCCCGGTCCCCGGTCCCCGACGTGGAGCGCGCGAGCCGCGCGGTCCACGTGCTCGTGATGGAGCTCGTCGAGGGCGAGGACCTGGCGCAGCGGTTGGCGCGCGGCGCGATCCCGGTCGACGAGGCGTTCGCCATCGCGCTCCAGGTCGCCTCCGCTCTCGAGGCCGCCCACGACAAGGGCATCGTCCACCGCGACCTCAAGCCCGCCAACGTCAAGGTCACCCCCGACGGCACCGTCAAGGTGCTCGACTTCGGCCTCGCCAAGGCCTGGGAGGCCGACGGGCCCAATGCCAACCCGTCGCTCTCGCCGACGATCACCGCCCACCACACCCGCGAGGGCGTCATCCTCGGCACCGCCGCCTACATGTCGCCAGAGCAGGCCCGCGGCAAGCCGGTCGACCGCAGAGCCGACATCTGGGCGTTCGGCTGCCTCGTCTACGAGATGCTCACCGGCACCCAGACGTTCGCCGGCGACACCGTCACCGACGTGATCGCCGCCGTCGTCACCCGCGACCCCGACTGGAGCGCCCTGCCTCCCGGCGTGCGGCCGCGCTCCCGCGAGGTGCTCCGGCGCTGCATGGAGAAGGACCCGAAGCGCCGCTACCGCGACATCGGCGACGTCCGCTTCGAGCTCGAGGATAGCCTGAGCGCGGCGGCCGCGAGCGCGGTGCCGGCGCCTCCCGCGACGGCGGTCGCCCCGGTGGCGGCGCGACGCGCCGGGCTGCCATGGGCGGTGGCCGCCGCCCTCGCGGTCGCGCTCGCCGTGCTCGCGGGCCTGATCGCCTTGCGCGCGCGGCCGCTGCCGGCGCGAGCGGTCCGCTCCCACATCCTGCCGCCCGACAAGACGTCGTTCGCGTTCGACGCACCGATCGGCGGACCGGCCCTGTCGCCGGACGGGACGCGGCTGGCGTATGTCGCGCGTGACGCCGCGGGCAAGACGTCGCTCTACGTTCGGCCGCTCGATTCGCTCGTCGCCCAGCCGCTCGCCGGTACCGAGGACGCGGCGTTCCCGTTCTGGTCGCCCGACAGCCGCCACCTCGCCTTCTTCGTCGGCGGCAAGCTCAAGAAGATCGACACCTCGGGCGGACCGGCGGAGACGCTGTGCGCCGCTCCCAACGGCCGCGGCGGCACGTGGAACGCCGACGGCGTGCTCGTCTTCGCTCCCGACGTCTACAGCGGCCTCGAGCGCGTGTCGGCGGCTGGCGGCGCCAGCACCGCGTTCACGACGCTCGACAAGGCCAGGAGGCAGACCAGCCACCGGTGGCCGGCGTTCCTGCCCGACGGGCGCCACTTCCTGTACTGGGCAGGCACGCCGCTCAACGCCACCGACGTGAAGACCGACGGCATCTACCTTGGCACCATCGACGGCGGGGCAGCGTCGTTCCTCATTCAGGCCGACAGCAACGCGGTGTACGCCGCGCCCGGGTACGTGCTGTTCCTGCGCGACCAGAGCCTGGTGGCGCAGCCGTTCGACGCCGGCCGCCGCGAGCTGGCGGGCGAGTCGTTCCCGATCGCCGAGCAGATCGCCAACCCCCAGAACTACCGCCACGGCTGCTTCGCGGTCGCCGAGAACGGGACCCTGGTCTACCAGGCCGGCGACGTCGGTCTGGTGCAGACCGTCTGGCTCGACGCCTCCGGCCACACCACCGGCACGGTCGGCACCCCGATGACGATCGAGGGGATCAGGCTGTCGCCCGACGGCCAGCGGCTCGCCGAACACGCCTCCGAGGGGGGCTCGAAGAACAGCGATGTGTGGATCGTCGATCTCGCCCGCGGCGTCCGCACCCGCTTCACCTTCGGGCCATCGGCGGACATCGACCCGATCTGGTCGCCGGACGGCGGTCGGGTGATCTTCGCGTCGAACCAGCAGGCGCACATGGACATCTACGTGAAGAACGCCAGCGGCGCGGGCGAGGCCGAGCCTCTGCTGGTCTCCGAGACGACGAAGTACGCCACGGACTGGTCACCCGACGGCCGCTTCGTCGCCCTGACCGTCCTGGATCCGAGCCGGAGGACGGGCCTCGACCTCTGCATCCTGGCGATGTCCGGGGAACGGGTACTTTCACCGTTCCTCGAGTCGGAGTTCAACGAGAGCAACGCGAGGTTCTCGCCCAACGGTCGCTGGCTCGCCTACCAGTCCAACGCCTCCGGCAGGGTCGAGGTCTATCTCACTCCGTTCCCCGGGCCCGGCGGAAAATGGCAGGTGTCGCAGGGCGGCGGCGTCCAGCCGATCTGGCGGCGGGATGGCGCCGTGCTGTACTTCCACTCGCCCGACGGAAAGCTCATGGAGGCGACGGTCACCGAGCAGGGGCAGGCGATGGAGGCCGGTACACCGCGAGTGCTCTTCGACGCGCAGTTCGGCGGGGTTCCCACCGGCTCCTGGGCCTACGAGGTCGCGCCGAAGGGCGACCGCTTCCTGGCGCTGCTCTCGCAGCGGGACGGGCCGAACCCGTTGACCCTCGTCACCAACTGGACGGCAGGCTTGCGGAGATGAGCCGGCATGTCGCTTGATTCGGGCGCCAGGATCGGCCACTACCGGGTCGTCGACAAGCTCGGCGCCGGCGGGATGGGCGAAGTGTGGCGCGCCACCGACACCACGCTCGGCCGCGAGGTGGCGCTCAAGGTGCTGCCCGCGGAGATGGCCGCCGACCCGGACCGCCTCGAGCGGTTCCGGCGCGAGGCGAAGGCGCTCGCCGCCCTCGATCATCCGGGCATCGTCACCGTGTACTCGGTCGAGGAAGCCGATGGCGTTCACTTCCTCACCATGCAGCTCGTCGAGGGCCGGCCGCTCGACCGCATCATCTCCGCTGAGGGCCTCCCGCTCGAGCGGATCCTCGCGATCGCGAACGGCCCTCGCCGAGGCGCTCGCCGCCGCGCACGAGCGTGGCATCGTCCATCGCGACCTGAAGCCCGTCGAACGTGATGGTGACCTCGGACGGCCGGGTCAAGGTCCTCGACTTCGGGCTGGCGAAGGTGTCCGAGCCGGGCACGGAGCCGGAGGCGACCGTCTCGCATCCGCTGACGCAGGCGGGCGTGGTGATGGGGACGATGCCGTACATGTCGCCCGAGCAGGTGTCCGGCCGGGTGGTCGATCACCGCACCGACATCTTCTCGCTCGGCGTCATCCTCTACGAGATGGCGACCGGACGGCGGCCCTTCCAGGGCGAGTCCTCGGCAGAGCTCGCCTCCGCGATTCTGCGCGACACGCCGCGGCCGACGTCGCCGAGCTGCGGAGCCGACGTTGCCGGCCGAGCTGGCGCGCGTCATCGGGCGCTGCCTGGAGAAGGACGTGCGGAGCGGATCCATGACGCGAGCTGCGCGAGGCGCTGCGGCCCAGCGAGCTGGCCGACATCGACCCAGACCGCGGCCGCGCCGGCCTCACGCCCGGCGGCGGCGGCCGACTCCGGCGCCGCCCGCGCCGAGGAGGGCTTCTGGATCGCGGTGCTGCCGTTCAAGCACCGCGGGGCGGACCCGGACCTCTCGCCCTGGCCGAGGGGATGACCGAGGAGATCGTCACCGGCCTGTCGCGCTTCTCCTACCTCCGGGTGATCTCTCGCAGCTCGACGGCGCGCTACGCCAACGAGACGGTCGACGTCCGCTCCGTGGGCAAGGAGCTGGGCGCGCGCTACGTGATGGAGGGGAGCCTCCGCCAGGCGGGCTCGCAGCTGCGCGTCGCGGTGCAGCTGGTCGACGCCGGATCCGGGCGCCCACCTGTGGGCCGAGAACTACGATCGGCCGTTCAGCCCGGACGAGGTCTTCGAGCTGCAGGACGACCTCGTCCCGCGGATCGTCTCCACCGTCGCGGACGCTGCATGGCGTTCTGCCCAGCAGCATGAGCGAGGCGCTCCGCAGCAAGTCCTGCCCGAGGAGCTGAGCCCCTACGAGGCGGTCCTGCGCAGCTTCGGTTACGGCTGAGCGGGTCACCGCCGACGAGCACGCCGTCGGCGCGCGCCGGCCTGGAGCGGGCGGTGCGCAAGGCACCGGCCTACGCCGATGCCTGGGCGATGCTGTCGCTGGCTCTGCCGGCGAGGACTACGCGCAGGGCTTCGACCTCCAGGCCGATCCCCTGGCGGCCGGCATCGATGGCCGCGCGGCGGGCCGTCGAGGCGGCGCCGTCCAATGCACCTGGCCCATTACGCGACTGGCCCAGGCCTTACTTCTTCCGCAAGGAATCCGCAGGCCTTCCGCAACGCCGCGGAGCGGGCTGTCGCAGCTCAACCCCATGGACGGCTACTCCATCGCGTCTCTCGGTGAGCTGCTGACCTATGCCGGCGACTGGGAGCACGGCTGCGCCCTGGCAGACCGGGCGAAGCAGCTCAATCCCCATCACCCCGGCTGGTACTGGTACGCCGCTCTTCTACAACGCGTACCGCCAGGGCGACTACCGCGGCGCACTCGACATCGCGCTCAAGGTCAACCTGCCGGGCCACTGGTTCACGCACGCGGCGCTCGCCGCCGCCTACGGGCAGCTCGGGGAGCGTGATGCGGCCGCGAAGGCCGCGCAGGACGCTGCTCAGGCGCGGACCGGATTCGCCGCGACCGTCGCGCAAGGAGCATCGAGAAGTGGTGGCAGCCGGAGCTCGTCGAGCGCATGATCGACGGCTGCGCAAGGCGGGGCTGGACGTTCCCGCGGCGGCCGCGGGCCGGATACCGCTCGCGACGCCTGCCGCACGCCGTCGCGATCGCGGTGCTGCCCTTCTCGGACATGAGCCCGGGCAAGGACCAGGAGTACCTCTGCGAGGGGATGGCCGAGGAGATCATGAACGCGCTCGTCCGGATCGACGGGATCCGCGTGGCGTCGCGGACCTCGGCCTTCCGGGCGCGGCAGGACGGCGGCGACCTGCCCGCGATCGCCCGTGCGCTCTCGGTGAACCACGTCCTCGAGGGCAGCGTGCGAACGGCGGGCAGCCGGCTGCGGGTCACCGCGCAGCTGACCGACGTCGCGAGCGGCTACCAGCTCTGGTCGGAGCGATTCGACCGCGATGCCGCGGACGTCTTCGCCGTCCAGGACGAGATCGCCGCAGGAGTCGTCGATGCAGTGAAGGCCCGGCTCGCTCCGGGAGGGCGAGGCGTGCCCGCCCGGCCGCAGCCCACGAACCTCGAGGCCTACCGCAGCTACTTGAAAGGGCGGCACCTTCGGGGGAAGGAGGACCACGCCGGGGCCCTTCGCGCCTTCGAGGAGGCCATTCGCCTCGATCCGTCTCACGCGCCTTCGTGGACCGGCCTCGCGGAGATCACCGTCCTCGCGTCCGTCTTCGGCCTGATCCCCGCACGCGAGGCCTGCGCCACTGCGAGAGAGGCGCTGGCGACCGCGACACGAGCTGCAGGGCGAGTCGGCCGACGGCCTCCATGTCGAGGCCTTCGTGGCCTGGATCGAGCGACGATGGCCGGCGATGGAGGCCGCCTGGCGCCGGGCGATCGAGCTCCAGCCCACCCACGTCCTGGCCCTGGGCTCATTCGCGATCAGCCTCTGCTCGCGCCAGAGGCTCGACGAGGCGCTTCCGTTCTTCGAGCGCGCCCGGGAAGCAGATCCGCTGGCCTCCTTTCCCTACACCCTCACCGGAACGGGCCTCCTGAACTGCGGCAAGCCGCAGGAAGCCCTGCGCTACCTCGAGGACGCGCTCTCCTTCGAGAAGGAGGACGCCACGGCCCTGGACAGCGCGGGCATGGCCAAGGTCGCCCTGGGTCGCTTCGAGGAAGGCATCACAACGCTCGAGCATGTGGTCGCGGTTTCGCACCGCGGGGCCCACTTCCTCGGCACGCTGGGGTGGGCGCTCGCGACCGCAGGCCGGACGGACGAGGCCCGGACGATCCTCGCGGAGCTGCGGGCACGGCCGCCGACGGCGCCCGCCGTCGTCTCCGAGGCCTGGCTGCTCGGCGCGCTCGGGGAGGTCGACGCGGCCTTCGAGGTCGTCGCGCGAGCCGAAGAAGAGTGTCTGGCCTACCTCTACTTCACCGGGCTCCCCGGTTTCGATCCGCTCCGCGCGGACCCGCGCTTCGCGGCTCTGTTGCAGCGGCTCGGCCTGACCCCGGCGGGGGGACCATGATCGGGCGCACACTCGCCCACTACCGCATCACCGCCGCGATCGGCGCCGGCGGCATGGGCGAGGTGTACCGCGCCACCGACACCAGGCTCGGCCGCGACGTGGCCTTGAAGGTCCTTCCGGCGGAGATGACGTCCGACCCCGATCGCATCGAGCGCTTCCAGCGCGAGGCGAGGGCGCTCGCCGCCCTCGACCATCCGGGAATCGTCACGGTCTACTCGGTCGAGCACGCCGACGACGTCCACTTCCTGACCATGCAGCTCGTGGAGGGGCAGCCGCTCGATCGCATCATCCCCGCGGGCGGCCTGCCGCTCTCCCGCCTGCTCGTCCTCGCGACCGCGCTCGCCGACGCGCTCGCCGCAGCGCATGAGCGGGGCATCGTCCACCGCGACCTCAAGCCGGCAAACGTCATGGTCGCTGCGGACGGGCGCGTCAAGGTGCTCGACTTCGGGCTGGCGAAGATGGCGGACCCGGGGGCGGAGCCGGAGGTGACGGTCTCGCACGCGCTGACGGCAGCGGGAGCGGTGATGGGCACCATGCCCTACATGTCGCCCGAGCAGGTGTCCGGCCGGGCGGTCGATCACCGCACCGACATCTTCGCGCTCGGCGTCATGCTCTACGAGATGGCGACCGGACGACGGCCGTTCGCGGGCGCCTCCACGGCCGAGCTCGCCTCGGCGATCCTGCGGGACGCGCCGGTCGCCCTCGCCGACCTGCCGCCGGAGCTGGCGCGGGTGATCGGGCGCTGCCTCGCGAAGGACCCGGCCGCCCGCTTCCAGGGCATGCGTGACGTCGGCGGCGCCCTGCAGGCGCTGCCGGCCGCGGGGGCCCGACCGGAGATCCCCGCCGGCCGACCAGCCGCGAGCCCGATCGCGCCGTTTCGCGATCGCGGGCGGCGCCGTCGTCCTCGTCGCCGTGGCGGCGTACCTGGCGGCGCGCTCGGGCGCTCTTCCGCCCGGCCCCGCGCACGCCCGCGGCCGCGAGCGAGCCGCGCGTCATCCGTTCGCTCGCCGTACTCCCGCTCGACAACTACTCGGGAGATGCGAGCCAGGACTACTTCGCGGAGGGGATGACCGAGGCGGTGACGGCGAACCTCGCGACGATCAGCGAGCTTCGCGTGACCTCGCGCGGATCCGCGATGCAGTTCAAGGGCGACCATCGGCCGCCGACGCCCGAGATCGCCAGGGCGCTCAACGTCGACGCGGTCGTGGAAGGCTCGGTGCTGCGGATCGGCGACCGGGTCCGGATCACCGCCGAGCTGATCGACGGACGCGCCGACGAGCACCTGTGGGCCAAGAGCTTCGAGCGCAGCTCGCGCGACGTGCTCGCTCTGCAGGACGAGCTGGCGTCCGCCATCGCGCGGGAGATCCACGTCCAGTTGACGCCGGCCGAGCGATCGCGGCTGGCGAGCGCGCGCAGCGTCAACCCCGAGGCGTACGACGCGTACCTGAAGGGGCGGTACTTCTTCAACCGTCCGAGCGACGAGAGCCTGCAGAAGGCGATCGCGCGCTTCGAGGAGGCCATCTCGCTGGACCCGAGCTTCGCGCTCGCCTTCTCGGGCCTCTCGGACGCCTACCTGTGGGCCGGCTACAACGAGGGCTTCCTGACCGCGTCGGAAGCGAGGCCCAAGGCGAAGGCCGCCGCCGAACAGGCGATCCGGTTCGACGACGCATCGGCCGAGGCCCACACGTCGCTTGCCGTCTTCAAGCTCTTCTACGAGTACGACTGGGCCGGCTGCGAGGCCGAGTTCCGCCGGGCGCTCGCGCTCAACCCGAGCTACGCGTTCGCCCACGACCAGTTCGGCCTGGGACTCGCCTTCCAGGGACGGCTCGAGGAGTCCATCTCCGAGGGCAAGCGCGCGGCCGAACTGGATCCCCTTTCCCCCCAGGTCCCGATCGACGCCATCTTCGCCTTCACCTGGCAAGGCAGGTACGACGAGGCGAGGGCGCTGGTCAAGCGGGCCGCGGACCTCGACCCGACGTTCTTCTTCCCGCCCTGGGCCTACGGGTGGATCGACATTCAGGCCGGAAAGGTCAGGGACGCCATCCCGCACCTCCAGCAGGCCAAGACGATGGGAGCGCCGGCGTTCGTCTCCGCGTGGCTCGCGTACGCCTACGGGGTCTCCGGCGACCGGGCCCGCGCGACCGCGGAGATCGAGGACCTCAAACGGGGGTCGTTGCCCGGCGCCGTCACGGCGTTCAACCTCGCGCTCGTCGCTCTCGGCCAGGGCGATAGCGCGCGCGCCGTGAGCTACCTCGAGCAGGCGTACGCCTCCGACTCGCAGTGGCTGGGGTGGCTCAAGGGCGACCGGACCTTCGACCCGCTCCGCGCGGACGCCCGCTTCGCGGCGCTGATGAAGAAGCTGGGGTTGGGCCGATGAGAGGTGCACCGTTGCGCGCCCCCACGCTGGTCGACGGCAACCTCACCGCCAGGCTTGGCACCGTCGGAATGGGCGAGGAAGAGCCATCTTCCGGGCGTGACCGCAGCGGGAACCCGCAAGCGGATTACAGGCTGCGACGAGGGATCACACGATGATCACTGGAACACGCATCGGTCCGTACGAGGTGGTCGGCGCGCTGGGGGCGGGCGGGATGGGCGAGGTGTGGCGGGCGACCGACACCCGCCTCGGCCGCCAGGTCGCGCTCAAGCTCCTCCCCGAGGACTTCGCCCTCGACCCCGAGCGCCACGCCCGCTTCGAGCGCGAGGCCAAGGTCCTCGCCTCCCTCAACCACCCTAACATCGCCGCCCTCTACGGCCTCGAGCACCTCGAGGCTTCGCCTCTCCCGGTCCCCGGTCCCCGGTCCCCGGTCCCCGACGTGGAGCGCGCGAGCCGCGCGGTCCACGTGCTCGTCATGGAGCTCGTCGAGGGCGAGGACCTGGCGCAGCGGTTGGCGCGCGGCGCGATCCCGGTCGACGAGGCGTTCGCCATCGCGCTCCAGGTCGCCTCCGCTCTCGAGGCCGCCCACGACAAGGGCATCGTCCACCGCGACCTCAAGCCCGCCAACGTCAAGGTCACCCCCGACGGCACCGTCAAGGTGCTCGACTTCGGCCTCGCCAAGGCCTGGGAGGCCGACGGGCCCAATGCCAACCCGTCGCTCTCGCCGACGATCACCGCCCACCACACCCGCGAGGGCGTCATCCTCGGCACCGCCGCCTACATGTCGCCAGAGCAGGCCCGCGGCAAGCCGGTCGACCGCAGAGCCGACATCTGGGCGTTCGGCTGCCTCGTCTACGAGATGCTCACCGGCACCCAGACGTTCGCCGGCGACACCGTCACCGACGTGATCGCCGCCGTCGTCACCCGCGACCCCGACTGGAGCGCCCTGCCTCCCGGCGTGCGGCCGCGCTCCCGCGAGGTGCTCCGGCGCTGCATGGAGAAGGACCCGAAGCGCCGCTACCGCGACATCGGCGACGTCCGCTTCGAGCTCGAGGAGAGTCTCACCGGATCGGCCGCTGCCCCGGCGCCCGCCGCGGCGCCGGCTCCCGCGCCGCCGGCGCGGCGAGCCCTGCTGCCGTGGATCGTCGCCGGACTCGGCTTCGCCCTCGCCGCCGGGCTCGGCGCCGCGTACCTCAAGACGTCGTCGGTCCATCCCCGCGCGGTGCGCGCCTACCTGCTGCCGCCCGCGAAGAGCTCGTTCAACTTCGACGCACCCACCGGCGGGCCGGTGCTCTCCCCCGACGGAACGCGCGTTGTCTTCTCCGCGACCGACGCCTCCGCCCGGAAGTTGCTGTGGGTGCGCCCGCTCGACTCGCTCACCTCCCAGCCGCTCGAGGGCACCGAGGACGCGTCGTTCCCGTTCTGGTCGCCCGACGGCCACTTCGTCGGGTTCTTCGTGACCGGGAAGCTGAAGAAGATCGACACCCGCGGCGGCCCACCGCAGTCGATCTGCGCATCCTCGAGCGGGCGCGGCGGGACGTGGAGCGCCGGCGGCGTGATCGTCTTCGCGCCGGACACCTACGGCGGCCTGCAGCGGGTGTCATCCGCCGGCGGCGCCCCCGCCACGCTCACCGAGGCTGACAGCGCCCGCCAGCAGACCAGCCAGCGGTGGCCGGTGTTCCTCCCCGACGGCCGCCACTTCCTCTACTGGGCCGGGAACCCCACCGCCACCACCCAGGAGACCAACGGCATCTACGTCGGATCGCTCGACGCCAAGGAGCAGCAGTTTCTCTTCGCCGCCGACAGCAACGCCCTCTACACGCCCGGGTACCTGCTCTTCCTGAGGGATCGGAGCCTGATGGCCATGCCGTTCGACGCCGGCGGCCTGAAGGCCACGGGCGAGGCGTTCCCGATCGCCGAGGAGGTGGCCAACCCGCAGAGCTACCGGCGGGGCTGCTTCTCGGCCTCGCAGGACGGGGCGCTCGTCTACCAGACCGGCGAGAACGGCCGGGTGCAGCCAGTCTGGGTGAACGCCAGCGGCGGCGACCTGGGGACGGTCGGCGAGCTCTCCTTCGTCCTCACCATCCGGCTCTCGCCCGACGGTCAGCGTCTCGCCGAGGGCGTCCAGGATCCCCAGACCAAGAACGTGGACATCTGGCTCGTGGACCTCGCCCGGAGCGTGAAGACCCGCTTCACCTTCGACCCCGCCGTCGACTACTACCCGGTGTGGTCGCCGGACGGCAGCCGGATCGCGTTCTCGTCGAACCAGAAGGGTCACTTCGACATCTACGTGAAGAGCGCGGGCGGGGCCGGACAGCCCGAGCTGCTGCTCGCCTCGGACGCGGACAAGTTCGTCAGCGACTGGTCGAGCGACGGTCGCTACCTCACCTTCACGGAGATCGACCCGAAGGGGAAGACCCAGTCGGACCTGTGGACGCTGCCGCTGTCCGGCGACCGCAAGCCGGCGGTGTTCCTCCAGACCTCGTTTCCCGAAGGCAACGCGACCTTCTCGCCGGACAGCCGCTGGGTCGCCTACCAGTCAGCCGAGTCCGGCAAGGTCGAGATCTACATCACGACGTTCCCGTCGGCGGGAGGCAAGTGGCAGGTCTCCCAGGGAGGCGGACTGGAGCCCCGCTGGCGGCACGACGGTGCCGGGCTGTACTTCCGGGGCAGCGACGGCGCGCTGATGGAGGCCGCGGTCACCGCCCGGGGAGGGGCGATCGAGGTCGGGACGCCGCACGAGGCCACCAAGTTCCGGCTCGGCGATTTCGGGGCCCGCCTGTGGGTGTACGCCGCGACGCCCAAGGAGGATCGCTTCATCGTCCTGCGTCCGGAGAAGATCGAGTCCACGCCGCTCACGCTGGTGTCCCGGTGGATGGACGGGATCAAGCCCTAGCACCCTGAAATGGCGGCGCGCGGCGCCACCGCCGGTTTGCAGCGTCGCGATCGCCGGGCTAGCATTGCGGCCGACCGCAGCGACCGTTGCCGGCAGCCCGTATCGCCTCTGGAGGAGTCTGATGGGTCATCGCCTCGAGCTTCGTGCCACGACGCACGACTATCCCGACGTCTTCACGCCGGCCGCCCTCGCGGCGCTGGAGGCGCTCGCGCCGCTCAACCGGGACCGCCGGGAGGTGATGGCGGCGCGCATCCGCCGCCGGGCGGAGCGCATCCGCGACCGGCGGCGCATTGGCTTCCTGCCCGCCGACTCGGTGATCCCGCGCACCTCCATCCGCGTCGCCGACGCCCGGGAGGGCCGCTTCGACGGCAGCGACATCCCGCCCGACCTCAGGCGCCAGTGGATCCAGGGGACGGGACCGGCGACCAAGCCGCACGCCTCCGTGCATAGCGGGCTGCGCAATGTGGCGTACGCCCTGCTCTCCGGCGCCGACGGGTGGATGTTCGACGGCGAGGACGCCCTCGGTCAGGTCGTGACGATGGCGCTCGACAACCAGCGCAACCTCAAGCTCGCGATCGCCAAGGACCCGCTCTTCCTCGAGGTCGCGGAAGATGTGGCCGCCGAGATGAACACGTGGGCCCGTGCCTTCTTCGGCCGCGAGATCATCGCCGACTGGCGCGCCCAGCTCGACTTCACCACCAGGATCTTCCGCTGCCGCGGTCTCCACCTCGACGACCGCCACGTGCGCGAGGCGGGCGGCGCCGGGTTCTCCGCCTCGATCGTTGACCTCGCGCTGTACGTGGTCAACAACCACGAGCGGTTGCGCGCGGCGGGCTCGTCGGTGGCGCTCTACCTGCCGAAGATCCAGACCGCCGAGGAGGCGGCGCTGTGGAACGATATGCTGACCGCGCTCGAGCGCCACCTCGGCCTCGCGGTCGGCACGATCAAGGTGTACGTGCTGGTCGAGCAGATCGAGGCGGCGTTCCAGTTGATGGAGATCCGCGCCGCGCTGGCGCCGCACTTCGTCGGCTTCAACACCGGCCGCTGGGACTACATCAACTCGGTCGCCGACGCGCTCTCCTGGGACCCGGCGTTCATCAACCCCAATATCGACGTCATCGTGATGACCTACGGCTACATGCGCACCTACGAGGACCGGGTGCGGCGTGCCGTCAACACCCCCGACCACAACGGCCGCTGCGCGCTCTGGCAGGGCGGCATGGAGACCAACATCCCGGTCGGCACGCCGGAGGGCGTCGCCGCGGGGATGAAGCGGGCGGTCGCCGGGGCCGAGCGCGAGCAGCGCGAGGGCGCGAGCGGCAAGTGGGTGGCGCACTGGAAGATGGTGCACATCATCCGGCCGGTGTGGGAGAAGGCCGGTGAGGCCAACCAGCTCGGGCAGCCGTTCCCGCGCCTGACCTACACGGATGCCGACGCCGCCGGCCTCGCGCTGCTCGAGCCGGCGCCCCGCACCGTGCGCGGCGCGCGCGACCTGCTCTCGGTAGCGCTGCAGTACGGCAACGCGTTCGGCCAGGGGTTCCAGGCGGCGGCGCTCAAGCCGGCCGACTTCTTCGGCGACGACAACGTTCTCTACCTGATGGAAGACATGGCGACCGGCGAGATCCGGCTGTCGATCCTCTGGGAGTGGCTCCACAAGGGCGCGACGCTCACCGAGGGCGACACCGCGACCGGCGCTCGCACCGGCGATACCTTCGGGCTGCCGCTGCTCGAGCAACTCCTCGAGGAGGAGTACGTCAAGCTGCGCCGCGCGGGCAACCGCGACGTCCACGACGACTCCAAGGACACCACGCTGCCGATCGCCCGCGCCATCGTCGAGGCGTACGTGACGGACGCGGTGAAGACGCCGTGGTACGTCGACCTGCTCAACATCAACCTCGACAACCACGATCTTGCCACCGCCAAGGCGCGCATCGCGCGCTACCAGGAGGCGTTCCGGCGCGACGGCACCCGCATCACCGAGAACCTCGACTTCGGCACCAGGGTATGAAAGAGGAGCAGCGCATGAGCACCTTCGAGAACGACGTCGCGGCCATGCAGAAGTGGTTCGACAGCGAGCGCTTCACGGGAATCACCCGGTTGTACTCGGCGCGCCAGGTGGTCGAGCAGCAGGGGACGATCACGACCGAGTACCCGGTGGCGCGCGAGGCCGCGGCGGCGTTCCACGCCCGGCTGCGCCAGATCTTCGCCGAGAAGCGGAGCGTCACCACGTTCGGGCCGTACTCGCCCGGGCAGGCGGTGACGATCAAGCGGATGGGGATCGAGGGGATCTACCTGGGCGGCTGGGCCACCTCGGCCAAGGGCTCGACCACCGAGGACCCCGGCGCCGACCTCGCCAGCTACCCGTTGAGCCAGGTCCCCGACGAGGCGGCCGCGATCGTGCGGGCCCTGCTCACCGCCGACCGCAACCAGCACTACCTGCGGTTGCACATGACCGAGAAGCAGCGCGCCGAGACCCCGGCCGTCGACTACCGGCCGTTCATCATCGCCGACGCCGACACCGGCCACGGCGGCGACCCGCACGTGCGCAACCTGGTTCGCCGCTTCGTCGAGGTCGGCGTGCCCGGGTACCACATCGAGGACCAGCGGCCGGGCACCAAGAAGTGCGGCCACCAGGGCGGCAAGGTGCTGGTCCCCTCCGACGAGCAGATCAAGCGCCTCAACGCGGCGCGCTTCCAGCTCGACGTCATGCGGGTACCCGGGATCATCGTCGCCCGCACCGACGCCGAGGCGGCGAACCTGCTCGAATCCCGCGGCGACGAGCGCGATCAGCCGTTCGTCCTCGGCTCCACCAACGTCAACATGCCTGCCTACAAGGCGGCGTTCCTCGCGCTGATCCGCCGCCTGCACCGCCAGGGGCTGGACGAGATCAACGGCCACCTGCTCTACGCCACCTCCGACGACGAGCTCGCGGTCGCCGACACCTGGCTCGAGCGGACGGGTCTCGCGGCGCGGATCGCGGAGGCTGCTGTCGCATTCAGGAAGAACCCCAGTGCCGGAGTGGACGCGCTGTTCGACGCGGTCGCGTCGCAGCTCCTCGAGGTGTGGGAGGCGGAGGCCGGCCTCGAGACCTTCAGCGACGCCGTCGCCGAGGTGCTCGAGTTCCGCGCTAGCGAGGGCGAGACGCTCGAGATGAGCGCGGACGAGTGGCGGCGTTTCGCCGGTAGCGCCTCGTTCTACGCGGCGCGTCGCAAGGCGCGGGCGCTCGGCGTCAACATCGTGTGGGATTGCGAGCACGCGAAGACGCCGGAGGGGTACTACCAGGTCCGCGGCGGCATTGAGTACGCGATCGCCAAGTCGCTCGCGGTCGCGCCGTTCGCCGACATCCTGTGGATGGAGACGGCCACCGCGAATATCGCCGAGGCGCGGCACTTCGCCGAGGCAGTTCACGCGCGGTTCCCCGACAAGATGCTCGCCTACAACCTGTCGCCTTCGTTCAACTGGGACTCCACCGGGATGAGCGACGACGACATGCGGCGCTTCCCCGAAGAGCTCGGGCTACTCGGCTTCGTCTTCAATTTCATCACCTACGGCGGCCACCAGATCGACGGCGTCGCCGCCGAGGAGTTCGCCACCGCCCTGCGCCAGGACGGGATGCTCGCGCTCGCGCGCGTGCAGCGCAAGTTGCGCCTGCTCGAGTCGCCGTACCGCACGCCGCAGACGCTGGTCGGCGGTCCCCGCCTCGACGCTGCGCTCGCCGCCTCGTCGGGGCGCACCGCCACCACCAAGGCGATGGGCAAGGGCTCGACGCAGCACCAGCATCTGATCCAGACCGAGGTGCCGAAGAAGCTGCTCGAGGAGTGGCTCGCGCTGTGGAGCGCCCACTACCGGTTGCCCGACCCGCTCAAGGTCGAGCTCAAGCCGTACCGCGCCGGCTCCGAGCTGCTCGAGCTCGCGCTCACCGGCCCGGCCGGCGATAGGGTCGCGAACGTCGTGTTCGCCCCGATCCACGATCGCCAGGGCCGCAGCATCCTCTCGGTGCGCGATCAGAACACCTTCGCCGACGCGCTGCGTCAGAAGCGGTTGATGACGCTCGTGCACCTCTACCTGGTGCACCGGTACCGGGCCGACTCGGTGCACTACGTCACGCCGACCGACGACAACCAGTACCAGACGGCGAAGATGAAGGCGCACGGGATCTTCACCGACGTCTCGACCGAGGTCGGCCAGATCATCGTCGCCGATGTCAACCATGCCCGCATCGCCGAGCTGCTCGCGCCGGACCGCGTCGCGCTCGGCCGCCTGATCCGCAAGGAGGCGTAGGCCACCGGGTGCCGGGCGGCACCGCTCCATCGGGATTGCCGCCGGCGGTGCAGGTGCGACTCCGCCGTAGCGGCGACGGTCCCGGAAATGAGAGTGCCCCGGTCCCGGTTCGCAACTGACAGTGGATACCGGCCGGAACACCGACACACACGAGGCTGCCCTCTCCTTCGCCGCGCGGGCGCACCGGTGCGCCTCGTGTTGAGCCCCGGCTCGAAGCTCGGCCCGTACGACATCGTCGCCAAGATCGGCGCCGGCGGGATGGGCGAGATCTGGCGTGCAGTGGACACTCGCCTGGGGCGCGAGGTCGCCCTCAAGGTGCTCCCCGAGGGGTTCGTCGACGACCCCGAGCGGCATGCGCGCTTCGAGCGCGAGGCCAAGGTGCTCGCCTCGCTCAACCACCCGCACATCGCCACGCTCTACGGTCTCGAGCACCTCGGCGGGCGCCACGCCCTGGTGATGGAGCTCGTCGACGGCGAGGACCTGGCGCAGCGTCTCGCGCGCGGCGCCGTCCCGGCCGATGAGGCGATCCCGATCGCCTTGCAGATCGCCGACGCGCTCGAGTCGGCGCACGAGAAGGGGATCGTCCACCGCGACCTCAAGCCGGCCAACATCAAGGTGACGCCCGACGGCGCCGTCAAGGTGCTCGACTTCGGGCTCGCGAAGGCGTTCGACCCCGGCGGCGTTTCCGGCCCGTCGGACCCGTCGCACTCGCCGACGCTGCTCCACTCGCCGACCATCACGCACGCGACGCAGCACGGCCTGATCCTTGGCACCGCTGGTTACATGGCGCCCGAGCAGGCGCGCGGCAAGCCGATCGACAAGCGCGCCGACATCTGGGCGTTCGGCGTCGTGCTGTGGGAGATGCTCGCCGGCCGCCGGCTGTTCGACGGCGCGACCACCTCCGACGTCCTGGCGGCGGTCCTCCGCGACGAGCCTGATTTCCACGCGCTTCCCGCCGAGCTGTCGGGCGTCGCCCGCCACGTCATCGCGCGCTGCCTGGAGAAGGACCCGCGGCGCCGCTTCCGCGACATCGGCGACGTCCGCCTCGAGCTCGAGATGTCGGACCGGGACGGCCCGGCTGCGGCCCCCGTTCCGGCGGCCGCCGTTCGCCCGCGCCGGGCCTCAGTCCTCATTGCCGCCGGAGCGCTCCTCCTCGTCGCGACCGGCGGCGTGCTGGCGGGGCGCCTGCTCCGGCCCGGGCCGCCGGCGACTGGCGGCTTGCGGATGACCCTGGCGCCCCCGCCTGGCGTCCTGCGGTTGCTGAACCCCGCCCTCGACCCCGCCGGCACGCTGGTCGTCTACCAGGGGTACGCCGAGGGACGGAGCCACCTGTATTTGCAGCGCTTCGACGAGTTCGACCCGCGGCCGCTGGACGGCACCGAGGGCGCGTCCGTTCCGTTCGTCTCCCCCGACGGCCGCTGGATCGGTTTCAACCGGGGCGGCCGACTGTTCAAGGTCTCGCCGACCGGGGGCGATGCCCTCGCGCTCACCGGCGGCACCGCCCAGGGTCCCGGCGCGTGCTGGGGCGACGACGGGTCGGTCGTCTACTCCTCGTCGTGGCTGGGCGGCCTGCGCCAGGTGGAGGCGGACGGCAGCAGCGACGTCGAGATCACCAAGCCCGACCTCGCGCACGGCGAGAAGGGCCACTGGTGGCCGCAGGTGCTCCCCGGCGACCGCGCCGTGCTGTTCACGGTCTGGATGGCGAAATCGGGGCTCAACGACGCCCAGGTCGGCATCCTCGACCGGGCCAGCGGGACTTATCGGACGCTCCTGCCCGGATCGCAGGCGTTCTTCGTCCGACCCCACTACCTGGTGTACTACCGCGCCGGCGCGTACCACGCCGTCGAGTTCGATCCCGAGCGCCTCGTGATCAAGGGGACCCCGGCGCGCGTGCTGTCGGACTGCCGGGGTCTCGACCCGGCCGGTAGCGAGGACGTCTCGCTCGCCGTGTCGGCCAACGGCACGCTGGCCTACCACCCGGGCCTGGCGGTCCCGGAGTCGACCCTCGTCCGCGTCGACGCCGACGGCACCCAGCACCCGTTGCCGTTCGCGGCCCGCTCGTATCTTTCCCTGCGCCTCTCCCCGGACGGAAGCCGCGCCGCGGTCGCGACGCGGGCCAACGGCACCCACTCGCTGTGGCTGCTCGATCTCAAGCGCGGCACCGACGAGCAGGTCCAGGCCGACGGCAGCGCCTGGGGGCCGGTCTGGCGCCCGGACGGGAAACGGCTGGCGTTCCTGTCGATGACCCACGGCGACTTCGACGTGTACTGGAAGGACGTCACCGGCTCAGGCGCCGCCGAGCCGCTGCTCGCCACCAGCGTGGACGAGGCGCCCAACGCGTTCTCGCCCGACGGTTCGCAGTTGGTGTTCCAGAGCTCCGATGCGGAAGGCCACTACTCGCTGTGGCAGGCGGACCTGAGTGCCGGCGGCCGGCGGTCTCGGCTCGTCGACCTGCCCGCCTCGGATCGGGGCAGCGTCTCGCCGGACGGCCGCTGGCTGGCCTTCGAGGCCTCCCAGCAGGGGCGGCGGGAGATCTACGTCCAGCCGTTCCCGAAGCGGGGGGCGCCGGTTCGCGTGTCCCGCGCCGGCGGCGGGCGGCCGACCTGGTCCCCGGCCGGGCGCACGCTCTACTGGGCCTGGCAGGACGAGATCATCGCGGTGGACTACCATGAGGAGTCCGGAGCCTTCGTGACGGATACGGAGCGCGTGGCATTTCGCATCGGGCCGACCGAGCAGGCCGGCCTGCAGGGGTTCGACGTCCTGCCCGACGGCCGCGGCTTCGTGATCCTGCGCCAGGTCGGCGGCACGGAGGCAGTACGGCTTCGCGTCGTGCGCTCCTGGCAGGCCGAGCTCGCGAAGGCGCTCGCGGCCGGGCGAACGGGAGGAACCTGAGTGCGGCGAGGAACCTCGTGCTGACCCCCGGCTCGAAGCTCGGTCCGTATGACATCGTCGCCCCGCTCGGCGCGGGCGGGATGGGCGAGGTGTGGCGGGCGCGCGACCCGCGGATCGGCCGCGACGTCGCCGTCAAGGTGCTGCCGCCGGCGTTCGCCGCCGACCCCGATCGCCTGCACCGCTTCGAGCAGGAGGCGCGCACCACCGGCGCCCTCAACCACCCCAACGTGCTCGCCGTCTACGACGTCGGCAGCCACGACGGCACCCCGTACCTGGTCGCCGAGCTGCTCGAGGGCGAGACGCTGCGCGAGCGCCTCGCGGTCGGCGCGATCCCGACGCGCCGCGCCGTCGAGATCGCCGAACAGATCGCCCATGGACTCGCGGCCGCGCACGAGAGGGCCATCGTCCACCGCGACCTCAAGCCCGAGAACCTCTTCATCACCCGCGATGGCCGAGTCAAGATCCTCGATTTCGGCCTCGCCAAGCTCGCGCCGACGTCGGCTGCGGCCGCGAGGACGGTGACTCCCTCGCAGGACCGGCAAACGGCGGAGGGGGTCGTGCTCGGCACTGCCGGGTACATGGCGCCCGAGCAGGTGCGCGGCACGCCGGCCGACCAGCGCTCGGACATCTTCGCGTTCGGCGCGATCCTCTACGAGATGCTGAGCGGGCGGCAGGCGTTCGCGCGGGAGACCGGCGCCGAGACGATGACGGCGATCCTGCGCGACGAGCCGCCCGAGCTCGAGGCGGCGGGGCGCGCGATCCCGGCGGCGCTCGAGCGGATCGTCCGCCACTGCCTCGAGAAGAGCCCCGACGAGCGCTTCCAGTCGGCACGCGACCTCGCCTTCGCCCTGCACGCCTCGCTCGAGGCGAGCGGTGCCGGCGAGACCCGGGCAGTCGCCGGCGCGCCCCCGCGGCGCAGCCGCTGGTTGCGCCTCGCGTTGCCGCTGGCAGTGCTCGGCACGGCCGTCGCCCTGGGCGCGGGCTACTTCGTCGGGCACGGCGTCGGAAGGGCCAGGAACGCGGGCCACGAGCCGACGTTCACCCGCCTGACGTTCGGCCGGGGCACAATCCGCACGGCGCGCTTCGCTCCCGACGGCACGACGGTCGTCTACGGCGCCGCCTGGGACGGCCAGCCGATCCGGACGTTTCTCACCCGCGTCGACGGGCAGGAGTCGACGGCGCTCGCCCTGCCCGACGCCGAGCTGCTCTCGGTGTCGTCGACCGGCGAGTTGGCTGTCTCGCTCAATCACCAGTTCAACGGCTGGATGGGCGAGGGCACGTTGGCGCGCGCGCCGATGCTCGGCGGTGGCGCCCGCCCGGTGCTGGAGGCCGTCCGCGAGGCCGACTGGACGCCCGACGGCGCCGATCTCGCCGTGGTCCGCCGTGTCGACGGCCGCGAGCGTCTCGAGCTCCCGATCGACCGCGTCCTCTACGAGACCGCCGGCTGGATCAGCCACATCCGTGTCTCGCCGAAGGGCGACCGGATCGCTTTTGCCGATCACCCGATCTACGGCGACGACTTCGGCGCGGTCGCGGTCGTCGACCGCGCCGGCAAGGTCACGACGCTCACCTCTTCGTACTCCTCCGTTCGTGGCCTCGCCTGGTCGCCGGGAGGCGACGAGGTGTACTACACGGCGTTTCCGAACGGACGCAGCCAGAGCTTGTATGCGGTTGATCTGGCTGGCCGCTCCAGGTACGTGCTCGGCGGTGTCACGCACGTCCTGCTGCTCGACGTCGGGCGGGACGGCCGGATGCTGCTGGGCAACGAGACGCACTTGCGCAGCGTCGAGGCGCTGACCGCCGGCAGCCCGGCGCCCCACGACGTATCGCTGGTTCGCGAGGGCTCGGTCGGCCGCATCATCTCGCCCGATGGCACCGTGCTGCCGATCACCGACCAGAACGAGGTGAACTACGCCACGTTCCTGCGGCGGGCCGACGGATCGCCGCCGGTACGGCTCGGCGAAGGGGACGGCTACGACATCTCGCCCGACGGCAAGTGGGTGCTGGCGCTGACTCCGGAGTCACGGCCGCGCGTCCTCCTGCACCCGACCGGCCCCGGTCAGACACGCGAGCTGCCCAACCCCGAGGAGATCGTCGTCGACACCGCTCGCTGGCTGGCGGGCGGTAGCCGCATCGCGGTGTTCGGCAGGATCGCCACGGGCCCGAGGCGGGGCTACCTCCTCGACGTCAACGGTGCCCCGCCGCGCCCGTTCACGGAGTCCGGTGTCGGTGCACCGTCCCTCGGCGTGATCCCCGCCACGCCCGACGGGGCCCGCGTGGTCGGCGAGAACCAGCACGGAGCCTTCACCATCTATCGCACCGACGGGGGGGCTCCCGAGCCGATCCGCGGCCTCGACGCGGAAGCTGTGCCCATCGAGTTCTGCGACGACGGCCGCTCGCTGTTCGTCGGCCGGCGGGACGGTGTCGGCTGGCGGGTCATGAAGCTCGACCTCGCCAGCGGGCGCGCGGCGCCGTGGACGGTAATCCTTCCCGCCGAGGCAGCCGGCCTGCGCTTGAGCTGGGTCTACGTCACGCCCAATGGGCGGTACTGGATTCACAGCTCCTCACGGCTGCTCACGGACCTGTATTCTGTCGTGGGGGTGTCGTGACCCACCGGAGGCGACCATGATGAAAGGCGCCGGCAAGGACGACACCGGCCGGTTGGTGCGGCCCGGGCTCGATCTCGCCACCATCGCCGTCATCGCCAGCGACCTGCAGGGCGTGCGGCGGAGCCAGCTCCGGCCGGGCGACACCGTGGTCGTCAAGACCAGGAACTCGTTCTACGCCCTCGCCGTCGTCGGCAACGACGAGTTCGCGGTCTCCGGAGGGTGGTTCGACGAGAACCACGCGGCGGGCAGCCGCGTCGGCGTCAACGGCTGCACCTGGGGCGGCCGCGCGATCCTCACCGATCTGGTCGCCGCGCCCGGGCTGTTCCTCGAGTTCGGCAACGGCGTCAGGACCACCCGCATCCTGGCCGTGAGCCTGGTCACTGGCCGCCAGAACGCCCTCGCGAATTGACTCGACGTCAGGCGCCTTGCCGCTGCGCTGGGCGGAATTCGCCCGTTTCCCTCGCGTTGTGACGAGAAGCAGGTCGAATCGATCAACGAGGGGGAGGAAGCGTGCAGTCAGGGCAGCACGTCGGCAGCTTCCGTGTCGCGGAGAAGCTGGGGCAGGGCGGGATGGGCGAGGTCTGGCGGGCGACCGACGGCAAGCTCGGGCGCGACGTGGCGCTCAAGCTGCTGCCCGAGGACTTCGCCGCCGACCCGGACCGGCACGCCCGCTTCGAGCGCGAGGCCAAGCTGCTCGCGTCGCTCAACCACCCCAACATCGCCACCCTGCACGGCCTCGAGCACCTCGACGGCCGCCACGTGCTGGTGATGGAGCTGGTCGAGGGCGAGGGCCTGGACCAGCGCATCGCCCGCGGGGCGGTGCCGGTCGACGAGGCGGTCGCGATCGCGCTGCAGATCGCCCAGGCGCTCGAGGCGGCGCACGAGCGCGGCGTCGTCCACCGCGACCTCAAGCCGGCCAATGTCAAGATCCGGCCCGACGGAACCGTCAAGGTGCTCGACTTCGGCCTCGCGAAGGCGGCCGATGCGACCGCGGCTGCGAACCCGTCGCTCTCGCCGACGATCACCCACGCCGCGACCCAGGCCGGCCTGATCCTCGGCACCGCCGCCTACATGGCGCCCGAGCAGGCGCGCGGCGCCGCCGTCGACAAGCGCGCCGACATCTGGGCGTTCGGCGTCGTGCTGTACGAGATGCTCACCGGCCGCTCGCTGTTCGCCGGCGAGACCGTGAGCGACACGCTCGCCGGCGTCCTCAAGACCGACGTGGAGTTCTCGCGCCTGCCGGGGGCGACGCCGCGGCCGCTGCGCGAGCTGCTCCGCCGCTGCCTCGAGCGCAACCCGAAGAACCGCCTCCACGACATCGCCGACGCCCGCATCGTGCTCGACGACCTGCAGCGCGGCGCGCGCGACGAGATCGTCGCGCCGCCCGCGGCGGCTCCGCTCGCGGCCCGACCGCGGCGAATGCGCACTCTCGCGATCGTTGCGACCGTGCTCGCACTGCTGCTGGCGATCGCGGGGGTCGTCCGACTGTGGCCGCCCGCCGCGCCGGCCTCCGCGAGCCGCGTGTCGCACCTCGGCATCGTCGTGCCTGACGGCGACGAGATCGTCTCGCTCCACCTCCAGCCACTGGCGGTGTCGCCGGACGGCGCGTCGGTCGTCTACGTCGGCCAGCACGGCAACAACCCGGAGCAGCTCTACCTTCGCGCCCTCGACACGGCGGAGCCGCGGGCGCTCGCGGGCACCGAGGGCGCCCGGAGCCCCTTCTTCTCGCCGGACGGCCGGTGGATCGGCTTCTTCGCGAAGGGCCAGCTCAAGAAGGTGACGAGCGGCGGGACGGCGCTCCAGGCGCTCGCCGACGCCCCGGACGCGCGCGGCGGCAGTTGGGGGAAGGACGATACGCTGTACTTCGCGCCGACCAACAACTCGGGCCTCCTTGCGGTGCCGGCGACGGGCGGGAAGGTCGCGATTCTCACCAGGCCGGATCGCAAACAGGGCGAGATCAGCCATCGTTGGCCGCACGTCTTGCCCGACGGCACTGCGCTGGTCTTCACGATCTGGACCGGACCCGGTCCCGACGAGCACCAGGTCGTGCGGCAGTCGCTCGCCTCGGGGGAGCGCACGGTGCTCGTCCGCGGCGGCGACGGCGGCCAGTACGTCGATGCCGGGTACCTCGTCTACGGTCGTCTCGACGGGCTCCTCGCGATGCCGTGGCGGCCGGCGCAGAGCGACCTCCGCGAGGTCGTGCCGATAGCGCTGCCGGAGTTCGCGCGCCTCCAGGGCGAGGGGGTGTCGGACTTCGCCGTGTCCGCCGACGGCACGCTGGCGTACCTCGCTGGCGGCCCGGAGCGCCTCGCGCAGCGCGTCGTGTGGGTCGATCGCGCGGGGAGCACCGAGGACCTGCCGCTTCCGGAGCGCGAGTACGAGGCGGTGGCGATCTCGCCGGACGGCCGGCAGGCCGCGGTGCAGATCCAGGACGGCATCGTCGGGCTTTGGCTCTACGACTTCTCGCGGCAGACGATGACGCCGTTCGCGACGACCGGCGGCAGCAGCCAGGCCCCCGTCTGGACTCCCGACGGCTCGCACATCCTCTACCGGGGCACCCGCGCCGGGCACCGGAACGTGTACTCGAAGGCAGCCGACGGAACGGCGCCGGAGGAGCGGCTGACGACCAGGGAGGACTCGATCCAGACGCCTACCTCCGTGTCGCCCGACGGCCGCTGGGTGGTGTTCACCGACGGCCTGCCCGCGCAAACCGACTCGACCGTGTGGATCGTCGGCACCAGCGGCGACCGCCAACCCCGGCAGCTCCTCCAGCCGGGCGAGCTGAACGGCCGCGTGTCGCCCGACGGGCGGTGGGTGGCGTTCCAATCGCTCGCGTCCGGCCGGGGCGAGGTCTACGTGCAGCCGTTCCCTGGCCCGGGTCCGCGCCGGCAGGTCTCGGTGGGCGGCGGCGACTGTCCGCTGTGGTCGCGCGACGGGCGCGAGCTGTACTACTCGACCCCCGACAAGCTCATGGCCGCCGAGGTGACGACCGGGGCGACGTTCACCGCCGGCCCGCCGCGCGTGCTGTTCACGGGGCGCTACCGCGGCACCATCAACGGCAACACCCCCTACGACGTCACGGCGGACGGCCGCCGCTTCCTGCGCGTGCGGCAGGCCCAGCCGCAACACCCGGTGACTCACATCGACGTCGTACTCAACTGGTTTGCCGAGCTGCGGCGGGTCGCGGAGGCGAAATGACCACCACCCCCGGCTCCCGCCTCGGGCCGTACGAGATCTCCGCCAAGCTTGGCGAAGGCGGAATGGGCGTCGTCTATCGCGCCACCGACACCAAGCTCAAGCGAGACGTGGCGATCAAGGTCCTGCCAGCGGCGTTCACCGAGGACGGCGAGCGCCTGGCGCGCTTCGAGCGCGAGGCGCAGGTCCTCGCTCAGCTCCACCACCCCAACATCGCCTCGATCTTCGGGCTCGAGGAGTCGGGTGGCGTCCGCGCGCTGGTGATGGAGTTGGTCGAGGGCGAGGACCTCGCCCAGCGCCTCTCGCGCGGCGCCATCCCGGTCGACGAGGCGATCCCGATCGCGCGCCAGGTCGCCGAGGCGCTCGAGGCCGCGCACGAGCACGGCATCGTCCACCGCGACCTCAAACCCGCCAACGTCAAGCTCACGCCCGACGGCAGGGTCAAGGTGCTCGACTTCGGGCTCGCCAAGGCGGTCGACGCGAGCGCGGCGGCGAACCCGGCGCACTCGCCGACGCTGACCCACGCCGCCACCCAGGCGGGGTTGATCCTCGGCACCGCCGCCTACATGGCGCCCGAGCAGGCGCGCGGAGGCGCCGTCGACAGGCGCGCCGACATCTGGGCGTTCGGCGTCCTCCTGTTCGAGATGCTCACCGGCCGCCGCCTCTTCCAGGGCGACACCGTCTCCGACACCCTCGCCGCCGTCCTCCGCGAGGAGATCGACTGGCACGACCTCCCCGACGACACTCCGCCCGCCGTCCACCGCCTGCTCGCCCGCTGCCTCGTCCGCGACCGCAACGACCGCCTCCACGACATCGCCGACGCCCGCCTCGACCTCGCCGAGCCGTGGGCCGGTCGCGAGTCCGGCCCGCAGGCGACCGCGGCGCGACCCGGGCGCAGCACGGCGCTGCCGTGGGCACTCGCCGCCGTCGCCCTCGTCGCCGCGGTCGTCGCTCTCGCCCTCGCGCTGAGGAAGCCCCAGGCGGCGGTGCAGCGGACGACCCGTTTCCGCATGCTCCCGGCCGAGGCGGGCACCATCGAGGGGTATCCGGCGCTGTCGCCGGACGGCCGCACGCTCGTCTACATCGTGTTGCGCGAGAACGGCACGGCCGCGCTGTGCGCGCAGTCGCTCGACTCCGGAGCGAGCCGCCAGCTTCCCGGTACCGACGACGCGCAGGAACCGTTCTTCTCCCCCGACGGCCGCCAGCTCGCCTTCTTCGCCAAGGGGCGCCTCAAGCGCCTCGACCTCGCCACCGGCGTCGTCCAGGAGATCTGTGCCGTCGCCGACTCCCGCGGCGGCGCCTGGGACGAGAGCGGCGACATCATCGCCACGGTGAATTCGGCGTCGCCGCTGGTCCGCATCTCGCCGGGCACAGGACAACTGGCGCCGCTGACGACGCTCGAGGTGGAGCAGGGCGCGCAGAGCCATCGCTTCCCCTGGCCGTTGCCGGGCGGCAGGTTCCTGTTCACCGTGACCGGAGCTCCGGGAGTGCGCGGCATCTATTGGGCATCGCTCGGCGCCCCGACGCCCCGGCGTCTCGTTGCCGACGAGTCGCGCGCCGCTTACGACGAGCGCGGGTACCTGCTGTGGGTGCACCAGGGGGCGCTCGTCGCGCAGCTTTTCGACGCGGAGCGCGGCGAGCTCTCCGGCGAGCTGTTCCCGATCGTCCAGGACATCGGCGGCGACAGCCAGAAGACCGCCAAGTACTGGTTCGCGACGTCCGCCGCGGGCATGGTCGCGTACCGGTCGGGAACCCGGCGGGAGCTGCAGCTACAGTGGTTCGACCGCGCCGGACGGCCGCTCGGCGCCGCGACCTCTCCCTCCGGGTACACCGAGCCGACCCTCTCCTCGGACGATCGCCGCATCGCCGTCATCCTGGGCGCGTCGGGCTTCGGCGGCGACGTGTGGCTGTACGACGCCGCGGCGCAGGACCGCGGCCAGCGGCTCACCTTCGGCCCGAGCGAGGCCGAGACGCCGATCTGGTCCCCCGACGGCCGCTGGGTGGCGTACTCCTCGGCGCGCGCCAAGGGGTACGCGCTGTTCCGCAAGGCCGCGGACGGCGCCGGCGACGAGGAGCACCTCCTCGACACCGTGCAGCCGACCTGGCCAGACTCGTGGGCACCGGACGGCAGCCGGATCCTCTACGAGCGCTACGAGGCGACCGGGGGCTCGGACCTCTGGCTGCTGCCGCTCGACGGGGAGAGGAAGCCGGCGCCGTACCTGGCGACCGGGGCGAACGAGTCGCATGCCGCGATCTCGCCGGACGGGCGACTGGTCGCCTATGTCTCGGATGAAACGGGCGTGCCCCAGGTGTACATCCAGACGCTGCCGCCCTCGGGGAGCAAGTGGCAGCTCACCAGCACCGGCGGCGACATGCCGGCGTGGCGGCCGGACGGCAGGGAAGTCTTCTGGGTCGGCCTGGACAGGGTGCTGCGGGCGACGCCGATCGTCGCGCTCTCCCCGTTCGCGGCCGGGCCGACGGTGGAGCTGTTCAGACTGCGCATCCCGCAAGTCGCGATCACCGGCAACCGCACCTATTTCGCCGCCACCCGCGACGGCCGGCGGTTCCTCGTCAACACGCTGGTCGGCGCCAGCGACGACCCGGGGATCGGCATGATCATGGGGTGGAACGCACCCGAAGCCGGACGCGAGCGACGCTGACGGCGCGGGGCCGACGGCGAGGGGGACGACGTGGATCAGCGGATCATCGACCTGTACGACGAGTACACGCACGGCGCGAGGAGCCGGCGCGAGTTCCTCGACCGCCTGGCGCGCCTGGCAGGCGGCGCGGCGGCGGCGGCGGCGCTGCTGCCGATCCTGCAGAACGACTACGCGAGCGCAGCGGTCGTTCCCGAGGGTGACGAGAGGCTGGCGGTCGACACCGTTACCTGGCGGGTGGGCGGGGCGACCGTCTCGGGCTATCTCGCGCGCTCGAAGGGAAAAGCGAAACAGCCCGCGGTGGTGGTCATCCACGAGAATCGCGGTCTCAACGCCCACATCAGGGACGTCGCCCGGCGGCTGGCGACGGAGGGATTTCTGGCGCTGGCGCCCGACCTGCTGTCGCCGGTCGGCGGCACTCCCGCCGACGAGGACAAGGCGCGCGAGCTGATCGGCGCCCTCGACGCCGGCGCGACGGTGGAGCGTCTCGCGGCGGCGGTGCGGTTCCTCGCCGGGCACTCCGAGTCGACCGGAAAGGTCGGCGCGGTCGGCTTCTGCTGGGGCGGCGGCATGGCGAACCAGCTCGCGGCCGCCGGCACGGCGCTCGCGGCGAGCGTCGCCTACTACGGGCGCCAGCTTCCCGCCGAGGAGGTGCCGAAGCTCTCCGCGCCGCTGCTCCTGCACTACGCCGGCCTCGACACGCGGATCAACGCGGGGATCGCCGACTTCGAGGCGGCGCTCAAGGCGAGCCACAAGCAGTACCAGGTCTTCATGTACGACGGCGCCAACCACGCGTTCAACAACGACACCAACGCGGCCCGCTACGACAAGGCCGCCGCCGACCTCGCCTGGGGCCGCACCATCGCGTTCCTTCATCAGCACCTGGTCTCGTGAGGCGGGAGCGAGGCTGGCGCGCCGCCGGTAAATGAGATAAAGTCTCGTCTATCGGAGCTCCAGCGATGAGGAACCCTCAGTGCACATGCGCCGTCGCAACCACCCGGCCGCGCTCCGCGGTCGGGTCGACCCGGCGGCGGGCGA
The DNA here is from genome assembly GCA_963725705.1 of uncultured Acidobacteriota bacterium. GTDB lineage: Bacteria > Acidobacteriota > Thermoanaerobaculia > Thermoanaerobaculales > Thermoanaerobaculaceae > CAVRZJ01. The sequence goes on from CAVRZJ010000017.1 coordinate 221,889, forward strand.
CCTGCGACTGCGCGCCGCCGGGGCCGAGATCATCCTCGTGGTGACCAGCGGCACGAAGCTCGGCTCCTACGACGTCGTCGCGAAGCTTGGCGCGGGCGGGATGGGTGAAGTGTGGCGGGCCCGGGACACCCGCCTCGACCGCGAGGTGGCGCTCAAGGTCCTACCGCGAGGGCCTCGCCGACGACCCCGAGCGCCACGCCCGCTTCGAGCGCGAGGCCAGGGTGTTGGCGTCGCTCAACCACCCGAACATCGCGACCCTCTTCGGCCTCGAGCACCTCGACGGCCAGCACGTCCTCGCCATGGAGCTGGTCGAGGGCGAGGATCTCGCGCAGCGCCTCGCGCGGGGGCCGATGCCCCTCGAAGAGGCGGTCCCGATCGCTCGCCAGATCGCCGAGGCGCTCGAGACGGCGCATGCGAAAGGGATCGTCCACCGCGACCTCAAGCCCGCGAACGTGATGGTGCGACCCGACGGCACCGTGAAGGTGCTCGACTTCGGCCTCGCCAGGGCATGGGAGAGCGAGACGCCTGCCGCGGACCTGGCCCAGTCTCCCACGGTCACCAACCAGTACACCCGCGCCGGCCAGGTGCTGGGCACCGCCGCCTACATGAGCCCGGAGCAGGCGCGCGGCGCGCCTGTCGACGGCCGGGCCGACATCTGGGCGTTCGGCGCCGTGCTCTTCGAGATGCTGAGCGGACGGCGGCCGTTCGCCGGGCCGACGCTGCCCGACGTCTTCGCCAACGTTCTCGGCGCCGAACCGCCCTGGGGCGCTCTGCCGCCGGCGCTTCCGGCCACCTTGAGCACGCTGGTCAGGCGCTGCCTCGCGCGTGACCTCAGGCGACGGCTGCAGTCGATCGCCGAGGCCCGGATCGCGCTCGAGGACGTGGCCTCCGGCGGCCCGCCGGCCATGGCGCCTCCGGCGCGCCCCGAACCACGCATCCGCAGCCGGGAGGTGGCAGCGTGGGCCATGGCCGCGGCCGCCCTGCTGGGACTCGGCGCCGTGCTGGTTCTCGGCGTCCCGCGCCGTAGCGGCCCTTCGCCGACGACCGCGAGACGCTTCGCGATCTCGCCGCCCGCCTTCGGCGGCTTCGAGAACGGCATCGCATTGTCGCGGGACGGCACGCAGCTCGCGTTCGTCGCACCCGGAACCGACGGGGAAGACGTGCTCTGGCTCCGCCCCCTCTCGGCGATCGCACCGCGCGCGCTCGCCGGCACGGAGGGTGCGTCGTACCCGTTCTGGTCTCCCGACGGGCGTTGGCTGGCGTTCTTCGCGAAGGGCAGGCTCAGGACGATCGAGCCCGGAGGTGGAACGGTGCAGTCGCTCTGCGCTGCGCCCAACCCCCGCGGTGGCGCCTGGAGTCGCGCGGGCGTACTGCTGCTCTCGATCAACGCCGGTGGTTCTCTCGTCACGGTTCCGGCCGGCGGTGGCGAGCCGACGCCGGTGATCGATCAAAAGAGCGAGAGCGAGGCCGGCGTGCTCCGCTTTCCGAGCTTCCTTCCCGACGGCCGCCACTTCGTCTTCTACCGGCTCGGCGGCGCACCCAAGATGGGGATCTGGCTCGGCAGCATCGACTCGAAGACGGCGTCGTTCCTGGCTGCGGGCGATTCGGCCGCCGTGTACAGCCCCCCCGGCTTCCTGGTCTTTCGCGGTGGTGACCGGTTGCTCGCGCAGCCGATCGACCTCGCTGGCCCGCGCCTCACGGGGCCGGCGGTGCCGATCGCCGCTGGCGTCTGGTCGGACAGTACGGCGACATACCTCTCGGCGTTCTCGATCTCCGACAACGGCGTCCTCGCCTACCGCACGGGCGGTCCGGTCCGCAGTCGCCTCCTGTGGTTCGACCGAGCCGGGACGCCGCTCGGGGCGCTCGGTCCTCCGGGAGCCTTCCTGGAGCCGGCAATCTCGCCGGACGCGAACCGCGTCGCCGTCACGCGAGGCGCGGAGGATAGCGTGAGCTCCAGCATCTGGCTCCTCGACGTCGAGCGTGGTGGCCTGACGCCACTCTCCTTTCCGCCCGAGCTGACGGCAACACCGCTGTGGTCTCCCGACGGCCGTCAGATCGTCTACTCGCGGTTCCCCACCGGCGAGGTGTTCCGCAAGGACGCGAGCGGCGCGGGGAAGGAGGAGCTGATCCGGAAGATGGAGACGTTCTCGCCGCTCGACGACTGGTCCCGCGACGGGCGCTCCCTCCTGTTCGAAATTCTCGATCTCCGAACCTTCACTTCCGACATCGGACGGGTCGCGCTGAACGGTGATCGCCGGACGGAGCCGATCCTCGCGGCGGCCTTCAGCGAGCTCGGCGCGCGCCTGTCCGCGGATGCTCGGTTCCTGGCCTACCAGACGGACGAGTCGGGAGTCGCCGAGGTCTTCGTGCGCAGCTACCCCGACCTCGCCGAGCGCTGGCAGATCTCCACAGGCGGGGGATCGCAGCCCCGCTGGCGCGGCGACGGGCGGGAGCTCTACTTCGTCGCACCGGACCGCAAGTTGATGGCGGTCGAGATCACGACCGAGCCGCGCTTCGCCGCCGCCCGCCCGCACGCCCTCTTCCAGACCAACATCCTGCCGCTGGTCGAGGCGCGCAACCACTACGACGTGACGCCGGACGGACGGCGCTTCCTCGTCAACTCGCGGCTCCCGGAAGACGCGACCGCGCCGATCGTCGTCGTCCTCGACTGGCCCTCGGAGATCACGAAACCATGAGCCTCCTGCCCGGAACCCGTCTCGGCTCCTACGAAGTCATCGCTCCGCTCGGCGCGGGCGGGATGGGAGAGGTCTGGCGCGCCATCGACACGCGGCTGGGGCGCGAGGTCGCGCTCAAGGTGCTGCCCGGAGGGCTCGCCGACGACGCCGACCGCCACGCCCGCTTCGAGCGCGAGGCCAAGGTGCTGGCCTCGCTCAACCACGCCAGCATCGCCACGCTCTACGGCATCGAGCACCTCGACGGACAGCACGTACTGGTGATGGAGCTGGTCGAGGGCAGCGACCTCGCGCAGCGGCTCGCGGCGGGCGCGATCCCTGTCGACGAGGCGATCCCGATCGCCCGGGGCATCGCCGAGGCGCTCGAGGCCGCGCACGACAAGGGGATCGTCCATCGCGACCTCAAGCCGGCCAACGTCAGGGTCACTCCCGAAGGCGCCGTCAAGGTGCTCGACTTCGGCCTCGCCAAGGCGCTCGACCCTGCGCTCAGCTCGGGGGCGGTCAACCCGGCGAACTCGCCGACGATGGCGACCGCGACCCAGGCGGGGCTGATCCTCGGCACCGCGGCGTACATGGCGCCCGAGCAGGCGCGCGGTTCCTCCGTCGACAAGCGCGCCGACATCTGGGCGTTCGGCGTCGTCCTCTTCGAGATGCTCACCGGTCGCCGGCTGTTCGCGGGGGAGACGGTGTCGGACACGCTCGCCGCCGTGCTGCGCCAGGAGATCGACTGGCACGACCTGCCCGACGATACGCCGCCCGCCATCCACCGCCTGCTCGCCCGCTGCCTCGTCCGCGACCGCAACGACCGCCTCCACGACATCGCCGACGCTCGCCTCGACCTCGAGGAGCCCTGGGCCGGACGCGAGCCCGGCCCGGAGCCCGAGAGGCCGAGCCCGTGGCGGCTGCTCGGGCTCGGCGCAGCCTTCGTCGCCGGTTCGGCGGTGATGCTGGCGGCGGCATGGCTGGTCGGCTCGCGCGGAGGCGCCGCCGCGGCCCCGGCGCTGCGCGCCAGCTTCCGCCAGCTCACCATGCAGCCCGGCGGCGAGCTGATGCCGGCGATCTCGCCCGACGGCGAGAGCTTCGTCTACGCCAAGGCGGTCGGCGGTCAGCTCGACCTCTTCCTGCAGCGCGTCGACGGCCGCAACCCGGTCGACCTCACGGCCGGCTGCGTGGAGGACGACCGCGACCCGGCGTTCTCTCCCGACGGCCGCCAGATCGCCTATCGCTCGGACTGCGGCGGCGGCGGCATTTTCGTCATGGGCGCGACCGGCGAGTCGTCCCGCAAGGTGACCGACTTCGGCTACACGCCGTCGTGGTCCCCCGATGGGCGCGAGCTGGCGGTCGCCACCGAGCGGCCGGCCGTGCCGACCGGGCGCCCGGGAAACAGCCAGCTCTGGGCGGTCGCCGTGGAAACAGGCGAGAAGCGGCTGCTCAGCAAGCACGATGCCATGCACCCCGCGTGGTCCCCCGACGGCCGGCGCATCGCCTTCTGGGGCCTGCAACCCGAGTCGCCGCAGCGCGACCTGTGGACGGTGGCGGCCGACGGCTCGCAGGTGGCCGCCGAGGCCGCCGTCACCGTCACCGACGACCCGCCGCTCGACTGGGACCCGGTGTGGGCGCCGGACGGCCGCTCGCTCTTCTTCTCGTCGACCCGCGGCGGCACCTTCAACCTCTGGCGCATCGCCGTGGACCCGGCGAGCGGCAGGGCGGCAGGCGAACCCGAGCCGTTCACCGCGCCGTCGAGCTGGGTCGGCTGGATCTCCGTGTCGCACGACGGGAAGCGCCTGCTGTTCGTCGACCGGAACGCCCGCACGAGCATCCTGCGGGTGCCGGTCGACGCCGCGGGGCGCGGGCTCGCCGGACCGCTCCAGGCGGTGCCGCTGGGCTCGCTCGAGGTCCACAGCGAATTCGGCCTCTCGCCGGACGGCGAGAGCGTGATCTTCGCGACCGCGGGGCTGCCGCAGAACCTGTTCGTGGTGCGCGCCGACGGCACCGACCTGCGCCAGCTCACCGAGGGCTCCCACCGCGACCGGCAGGCGGCGTGGGCGCCGGACGGGAGCTGGATCATCTTCCAGAGCGATCGCTGGAAGAGCCAGTTCGCGCGCATCCGTCCGGACGGCAGCGGCCTCAAGGAGGTGGTTACCGGCCGGAGCATGGGGTGGCAGCCGGTGTGGTCCGACGACGGGCGCCGCCTCGCCGCGGGCTCCCAGAGCGGGGCGTTCATCCTGGATCCCGAGGCGACCGATCCCGGCGCGGCGAGCTCGCTGCTGCCGGCGGCTCCGGACGGCCTCTTCTTCTGGCCGTCCTCGTGGTCGCCGGACGGCCGCTCGCTCGCCGGGACGCACTACCGCGAGGCGACACCCACCCGCATCGCCGTCTACTCGCTCGCCGACAAGCGCTTCACGGTCCTGGACGCGCCGGAGGGCGCGACCCGCCCGATGTTCCTGGCCGACGGCCACCACCTGATCGCGGTCTGCCCCGACCGCCTCGTCCTGCTCGACACCCGCGGCGGCGGCGCGACCGACCTGGCCAGAGCGGCGCCCGGGCACCGGTACACCTACGTGGCGCTGTCGGCGAACCGCCGCTGGCTGGCCGTCTTCGACTACGCCGACGAGTCCGACGTCTGGCTGGCGACGATCGAGACGCCGGGTTCCGGCGGGCGATGACGTCCGTGCGGGGCGAACGCTGACACCGGCGGCCGCCCTTCGGAACAGGCACGGGATTCGTTACTCTTGATGCCTTGATCAAGCAGCGCGATTCCGACCGGCGGAACTTCGCGGCGATGCTCGCTGAGGGCGGGTTATACATCGCCGCCGGGCCGTTCTTCTCGCCGCAGACCGTGCTGCCGGCGCTGGTCGCCGGTCTCGGCGGCGGCAACGTCGCGGTCGGAGCGATCGGCGTCATCTACTACGCCGGCGTCTTCCTGCCGCAGGCGTTCGCGGCTCGTCACGTCGTCGGCGCAGCCTGGAAGAAGCCCGGGGCGCTCGTCTTCGGCGCGATCCAGCGCTCCGCGGTGCTGCTGCTCGCCCTCGCGGTACTGACCTTCGGCGCCTCGCGCCCGGGCCTGACCGTCGGCCTCGTGCTGTCGCTCTTCGCGCTCAACCAGATCCTGCTGGGGGTCGCGGCCCTGGTGTGGTTCGATCTGTTCATCAAGGTGACGCCGCTGGGCTGGCGCGGGCGTCTCGTCGGAGCGCGCAACGCCCTGGGCGGCGCGATCTCGGTGCTCGGCGGGCTGGTCCTCACCTGGATGCTCGCCACCCACGTGTTCCCGCGCGGCTTCGCCCTGGCTCTGTTCGCCGCCTTCGCGCTACAACTGCTCTCGCTGCTCGCCCAGCTCCCCATCGTCGAGACCGAGCCCAGCCCGGTCACCCCGGTGCGGCCGCTGCCGGAGTTCCTGCGCGAGCTGCGCGCGGTGCTCAGGGACGATCGCGACTTCGCGCGCTTCGTCGGCTACGCCTGCCTGTCGTACCTGGCGATGATGCCGGCGGGGTTCTTCACCGTCTACGCCCTCAAGCGGTTCGCCGCCGACGCCACCGCCGTCGGCGGCCTGACGCTGACGATGGTGACCATCCAAGTGATCAGTGCGCCGCTGTGCGGGCTGCTCGCCGACCGCTTCGGCAACAAGCTCGCCCTCACCGTGTCCGCCTCCGCCCTGCTCTGTGCCAGTGCCTGGGCGCTGCTCGCGCCGACGCTGGCCGCCTTCGCCCTTGTCTTCGCCTTCCTCGGCGTCAACCTCGGCACCGAGTACATGGCGCGCCACAACATGGCCGCGGAGTACGCCCCCGAGGAGCGCCGCGCCACCTATGTCGGGGTCATGAACACGACGCTGGCGCCGTTCTGCCTGGCGGGAGTGCTCGGCGGCGTCATCAGCGACGCCTTCGGCTACCGCGCCGTGTTCGGCCTCGGCGTCGTGCTCTCATTAGGAGCCCTGGCGATCCTCGCGCTCGTCCGTGACCCCCGTCATGCGCAGCGCGTGGCCGCGCCGCGTACCGCCTGAGCGGGCCGTGGCGGCGGCGAAATACCGACCTGTATCTCAACCGTTTGCAGATCAAACGCTCCCCGAGGGAGGACTGCCATGAAGGCGCTTCGCCCCACGCTCCTGCTCACTGCGAGTCTGCTGCTCGCCGCTCCGGCTCTCGCCGGCTTCGCCGGGACGGATCTCTTCCTGCCCAACGTCGGCCGCCAGGCCGGCGTCTTCCCCTCCAACTGGTACACCACCGTCTGGATCTACAACCCCGGCGCCGAAGCCGTCACCGCCAGGCTCTACTTCCTCCAGCGCAACACCGCCAATCTCACCCCGCCATCGGTCGACGTCCTCGTCCCCCCGGGCGACACCCTCAAGCTCGACAACGTCGTCGAGGACCTCTTCCACCTCCAGGCGTTCGGCGCCCTCCGGGTGACAGCACCAGACAAGCTCGTCGTCTCCTCCCGCACGTACTCGAAAGGCTCCGGCGTCGGCGAGCCCGACTCGGTCGGCCAGGACTTCGCCGGCGTGCCCGCCGCCTTCGCCATCGGCGCCGGCGAGTCCGCCCAGGTGCTCGGCGCCCACCAGACCGAGCCCGCTGCCGCCTCCGACTACCGCTTCAACTACGGCTTCGTCGAGACCACCGGCCACCGCGCCACCGTGCACATCACCGTGTTCGACGGCGCCGGCGCCGAGCAGGGCTCGGAGGAGCTCGAGGTGCGCGAGTGGTCGCAGCGCCAGGTGGCGTTCAAGGACCACTTTCCAGCCGTCTCCACGGAGAACGCCAGACTCAAGGTCGAGGTGGTGTCGGGCTCGGGCCGGATCATCGCCTACGGCTCCGGCATCGCCAACGCCTCGCAGGACCCCACCACCTACGAGATGTCCTACAGCGACTCACTGCTCGGGATCCAGACCGTGCAGCACGACACCACGCTGACCGGCGACGGCACGGCGGCGGCGCCGCTCGGCCTCGCCGACGCCGCGGTCACCGTGTCGAAGATCGCGACGACCAACGCGCCGGCGGCGGTCACCACAGGCACCGTGGAAGCGCAGGCCGCCGGCACGCCGAGCGTGCTGACGGCTTCGGCAGGGACGCTGTCGTGGCAGCCCGCCGCAGCCGGCGACATCACCGCGGTCAACGCCGGAACGGGCCTCACGGGCGGGGCCGCCTCCGGCGACGCAACACTGGGGATCGCCAATGGCGGCGTGGGCACGGCCCAACTCGCAAACGGCGCGGTGACTGCCGACCGAATCGCCGCCGTACAGGTGGTGAAGAGCCTCAACGGCCTGAAGGACAACGTCACGCTCGCGGCCGGCGCCAACACCACGATCACGCCGAGCGGCAATACCCTCACGCTCGCGTCGGCCGGACTGACCCTGCCGTACTCGGGCACTGCAGCAGCTTCATCGCCGGCGTACGTCTTCCAGGTGGCGAACACCGGAACCGGCTCCGCGATCCAGGGGACCAGCGTATCGGACACCGGCCTCCGGGGCGAGAGCGTGAGCGGGGTCGGCGTCCGCGGCGTCAGCGTCAGCAATGAAGGCGTGCGGGGCACCAGCGACACCGCGGAGGGCGTCCGCGCTGGCAGCAATTCCGGATGGGGCGTCTACGCGACCAACCAGAGCACCGTCAACCCGACCATCGTGGGCTACAACCTGACCGTCGGTGGCACCGGCATCTACGGCCAGGCGTCCATCGGCGTATTGGGACACGGCAGCACCGGTGTGCGCGGCGAGAGCGGCAGCGGACAGGGCGTCGTCGGTGTCAGCTCCAGCGACTACGGCGTTTACGGGTCGAGCAACACGTACTACGGGGTGGAGGGGAGTTCGAACGGCCACCCTGGCGTCCACGGGACCGGACCGACAGGTGTGCGCGGCGACGGTACCACCGACGGGGTCGTCGGCTATGCCGGCACCGGCGTCGGGGTCTACGGCCAGAGCCAGAGCGGCTTCGCGGGGTTCTTCCCTGGCACCAAGACATACATCGAGCGACTCGGCGTTGGCACGACCACCCCACTGGCGCCGCTCCACGTGGCTGGTGACAACGTCCTCAGCTCTGGATCGGCGTTCTACTTCGGCCAGTGCTGCACCGGCGCTAGCATCAACACCATCTCGCCGAACGGGAGCTGGGCGACCGGGCTGCTCGTCGACTTTGACATCGTCGGCCAGCGCTCGATCGTCTCGACACAGAACGTCACGGCCTCGGACGCCCGCATCAAGAACGTCATCGGACCCTCGGACGGCGCCGCCGACCTCGAGACGCTCGAGAGGCTGGAGGTCACAGACTACACCTACAAGGACACCGCCAAGATGGGGACGCGGCTGCAGAAGAAGGTGATCGCCCAGCAGGTGGAGCAGGTGTACCCGCAGGCGGTGCGGCAGCGGATCGAGTTCATCCCCGATGTCTACGCGATGGCTGCCGTCACCGCGTCCGGCGACGAGCTGATCCTGACGCTCGAGAAGACACACGGGCTGCGCGAGGGCGACACGGTCAAGCTGATCGACGCCCACGACGGCGAGACCAACCACGCGGTCCGGCACGTCGTTGACGATCGCACGTTCGCCGTCGCCGCCGGCGACGGGCCTGCGCCCGACCGCCTGTTCGTCTACGGCCGCCAGGTTGACGACTTCCGCGTCGTCGACTACGAGGCGCTCGCGATGCTCAACGTCTCCGCCACCCAGGAGCTGGTGCGGAAGATCGACGATCTGTCGGCGCGGGTGGAGCGCCTCGAGGCAATGCTGGCCACGGCCCCGCGGCACTGAACCGCGGCGTCCGGCTATTTCGCCGGTGGCGTGACCAGCTTCAGCTTGACCAGCTCGTCGCGCACCGCCTTGGTCACCTGGTCGGTGAGCGCCCGCGCGGAGGCGGGGTCGCTGGTGCGGCTTTGTGCCCGGAACAGCAGCTTCTCGTCGCTCACCCGGTAGATCAGCGCCTCGATGTTCACGTACTGCGTGGTGCTCATGAAGCCCGGGGCGTAGATGGAGGTCCAGGCGTAGCCCCAGTACCCCCCATGGTGCCGTAGGCGGCCGGCCACCAGGGGTCGGTGTCGGAGTAGTAGGTGTTCTCCTTGTCGACGCCGACCAGCCGCATGATCACGACGGCGTCGTAGCCGCCGCTCTTGAGGAAGCGCCTGGCCGTCTCGAGGTTCCGCGCCGCGTCCTCGGGGATCACCGAGTACGCCGGCACCGAGTTCTTAACGAGGTAGGAGAGCTCGTCCTCGACGATCTCGCGCCAGCGCGGGTCGGCGCTGACGCCGACGGTCACGATCTTGGAGACGCGCAGCTCGGTGACCGAGGGGTCCTTCCACGTCGTCGTCAGCGTCGTCTTGGAGCTGGCGCAGGCGGCAATCGTCGCGGTGGCAGCGCACAGCAGCACGGCATGGTGGATTCGGCGCATCGTCCCCCAGGCGCAGGCCGCCCTCTGGCGGCGGCGTGCGGTGCGGGCGGGAGCCTATACACCACGGCGTTCGGCCTCCCGGTCGGTTGACTCTCGGCCGGATCGTCCTACAATTGCGATCCCGCCGTTACTGCGTTACTGGGGAGTCGTCCAACGGCAGGACACGTGGCTCTGGACCACGGTATTGGGGTTCGAATCCCTACTCCCCAGCCAATTCCCCCCACCCTCCCAGGCAGTAGGCAGAAGGCAGTAGGCGGTAGGCAGAAGACGGAGGCCTGGCAAGGCCGGGTCAGCCAGTCTGCCGGAGCTTCGCTATCAATGCCGCGAGCATCTTCGCGAGCTGTAGGATCTCATCCTGGATCGCGATGGCTGCTTCCGTGTTCATAAATCCCAGGTCAACGCAAAGGAGAACAAGGGTCTCCAGCTCCAGCACCGAACCGCGAGCGATTGAGAGATGGTGACGGTACTCACCGGTCGCCTGTCGACCGAACCCTTCGGCGATGTTGGCGGGCACCAACACGGAGGCTCTGCGCAGTTGGCTGGTGAGACCGAATTGCTCGTGTTGTGGCAGTGCTCCACTCGCTGCGTAGATCGTTCTGACCAACCCCATACTCCGTTGCCAAACCGCAAGATCCTTGTAGTTCTGAACGGTAACCACTCCCCCGTCCTCCAGTCCCTCGGTCTCCTCCACGGAGTCTGACCTGCTCCCGGCCGCGGTCCGTTCACCAGCGGTTCACTGGCGCCCGCGCCCCGTTCGCCACTCTTTCGTCTGCTTTCCAATACGACGTCGCTGCCTCCCCTCCTACTGCCTACCGCCTACTGCCTACCGCCTACTGCCTACCGCCTTCCTTCCTGCCCCCAGAACGGGTAGAAGCAGTACCACTGCTCCGGGAACTGGCGGATGCGGCGCTCGAGGATGGCGATCCAGGCGGCCAGCCCGGCGCGGGCGCGCTGCTCGAGGGGACCGTCGCCATCCATCGGGATGGGCGGCTCGTAGATCACCAGAAAGCGGCGGTCGGGCTCGAGCAGGAAGAAGGTGGGCACGATCAAGGCGCCCGCGCGGGCGGCGAGCAGGAACGGTCCGGGCGGGAACTTCGCCGTCGCCCCGAAGAACTCCGCCGGCCACCCCAGGTCGTTGAAGTCGCGGTCGCCGTGACAGGCGAGGATGCCGCCGTCGGAGAGGGCGTGGTAGGCGGGGACGACCGAGAGCGGCGACGCGTCCACCGGGATGCCGTAGACGTTGCCGCGGGAGCGCATGCGGTTGCGGAACTCCTCCGCGGTGGCGAAGCGGTCGCGCCAGTAGAGGACGTGCACCGGCTCGACGTGGGTGCCGAGGCCGATCGCCCCGACCTCCGGGTTGCCCATGTGGGCGGTGAGCAGCAGCGTCCCGCGGCGGCTCGCGCGCGCCGCCTGGAAGTGCTCCTCGCCCTCGGTGCGCGCGACGTTGGCGGAGAGGCGTTCGGGCCGCCACTGCGAGAAGCGGAAGAAGTCGATCCAGTGGTAGGCGTGCTGGAACCCCATCTGCCACGACATGCGCCGCACCTCGCGGTGCGCCGCCGGCAGACCGAGGATGCGCGCGTAGTTGCCTTTGATCGCCCGCAGGTACTTCGGCCGCGCCAGATTGAACGGCACCATGACCAGCCAGCGCGCCATCCAGTACATGAGCGCGCGCGGCCACCACGTCGCGGCCCACGCCAGCGTCGGGATCGTCAGACCGAAGTAGAGGCGGTAGAACGCCTGGAGAACGCGGGACGACCCCGCCATCTTGTGCTGCACGGTGGGATTCTAGTCGGAAGGCAGAAAAACGAGGAGCGTGCCGCCGGCGACCCGCACCGTGATGCGCCTCTCCGTTGCCTGGTTGCTGACGCTGGTCCGGCCGCCGAGGTCGAGCGGTTCGCCGGCGAGCCGCCAGCGGAGACCGGCGGTCCACACCCGCTCGCAGCGGCCGAGCGGCAGCAGCGACACGGTGGCGCCCGGTGCGACCGTGAAGGCGGCTTCCCGCTGCACCGGGACGATGCGCACCGCGTCGTCGTGCATCTCCAGCTCGACGCGCCCGGCCCAGCGGCCGAGCAGTGCCAGGTTCTCGAGCGCGTGGTCGAGCCGTCCGCCGGTACCGCCGACGATCACCGCCCGCGTCGCCCCCCGCTCCTCGACCGCCCAGACAAGCGTCTTGTGGAGGTCGGTGAGGTCCTGGTCGGGGCGCGACACGATCCGCTCCTCGCCCACCCAGGCCCGCACCTCGGGGCGGATCGAATCGAGGTCGCCGACCACGGCGGCCGGCCTGATGCCGATCCGCGCCAGGTGGTTGGCGCCCCCGTCGGCGGCGACCAGGAGATCGGCGCTGCGGACCAGACGCACCAGCCGCTCGTTCCAGCGCAGCGGGGCACTCGCGACCACGACGAGCATGATCGAATGCTACACTCCCCTGCCTTCCGGGAGGCGCTGCTGGTGGAATTGCACACCCTGCTGCGCCATTTCTCTACGTTTGGGGTGGAACGTGGCTGACGCGATGACTACTGCAGCACAGGCGATGGCGGTCGGCGACGAGGTCGCCATCGTCTGGGCGGACGGTCACGAGTCGTACTTCGCCGGGGAAGCGCTGCGCAAGGCGTGCACCTGCGCGGCCTGCAAGGGTGAGCAGCACCTGTTCGGCCGCGCGACGCTGCCAGTGCTGCGCCCGCTCGCCGCCGGCGCCTTCCGGCCGGTGGCGGTGCGACTGGTCGGTAACTACGGCCTCCAGGTGACCTGGGGTGATGGTCACGAGCACGGCATCTACGCCCTCGCCGAGCTGCGGGCGGCGTGCCCGTGCGACGCCTGTCGGGCCTCCGCCCCCCGGCAACCGACTACTTGATGCCGAGCAGCTCGACCTCGAAGACCAGCGCCGCATTCGCCGGGATCTTGCCGCCGGCGCCGCGCTCGCCGTAAGCCAGATTGGCCGGGACGTACAGCTCCCACTTCGAGCCCACCTTCATGAGCTGCAGCGCCTCGGTCCAGCCGGGGATGACGCCGTGGACCGGGAACGTCGCCGGCTCGTTGCGCGCGTACGAGCTGTCGAACTCGGTGCCGTCGGTCAGCTTGCCGCGGTAGTTCACCGTCACGGTGTCGCTCGCCTTCGGCATCGCGCCGGTGCCCTCGGTGATGACCTTGTACTGCAGGCCGGAGGGCAGCGTCTTCACCCCGTCCTTCTTGGCGTTGGCGGCGAGGAATGCCTCACCCTCGGTCTTGGCCTTGTCGCCCGCTGCCTTCTGCGCCGCCTGCTGCTTCGCGATGAGGTTCTTCTGGAAGGCCATCACGGTCGCCTTGACCTCGGCGTCGGTGAGCAGCATCGTGCCGCCGGCGAGCGCGTCCCGGATCCCCTGGGCGAGGATGTTGCCGTCGAGGTCGACGCCCTGGCGCTTGATGTTGTTGCCCATCTCGACGCCGATGGCGTAGCTCTGGCGCTCGCGATCGGTCTTGAGCACCGGCGCGTCCTCGCCGCGGACCACGATCGAGGCCGCAAGAAACGATACTGCCAAAACTGCACAGGTTGCTCTTCTCATCCGGGTCTCCTTGTTCGGGTGCTGCGGCCGAGTGGCCGTTGCCCGACCGGTGATTGTAGCCCCTTCATCGCCGGCTCGCCCCGGGGAGGTGAGTCGCGACCGGAAACTGGCGGCTCCGGGAGGATGGCCTCTCTCCCCTGTACACTTCGCCACCAGAAGATGAGGAGCGCGTGGAGAGCCCAGCCCGATCCCGACTGACGCCCGCGGAGATGGCCGCGCTCGCCGGCGTCGCCCTTGCCGCCCGTACCTTCAACCTGGGAACGTTCTCGCTCTGGCTCGACGAGATCCTGCTGGTGCTGCGCGCCCAGGGGTCGCTCGCCGCGACCTGGGCGGCGTGCCGCGCCAACGCGGAGCACCCGCCGCTCTCCGCGCTGGCGATGAACGTCCTCTACTCCTTCGGCTGCAACGACACCGCACAGCGCCTTCTGCCGATCGCGCTCGGCGTAGCCACGGTCGTGCTGCTCGCCACGTGGACCGCCGCGCATTTCGGCCGTTCGGCTGGGCTGTTCGCCGGGCTCGTCGTCGCGCTCAACGCCATCCAGGTGCGCTACTCGCAAGAGCTGCGGCCGTACGCGTACCTGCTGTTCTTCGTCGCTCTCACGCTGCACGCCGCCGATCGCGCCGCCGAGGGCGGTCGCCGGCGGGACGTCGCGCTGCTCGCCGGCGCCCTCGCCGGCGCCCTCTACTCGCACTACCTCGGCGCGCTCACCGTCGTCGTTCTGGCCGTGCAGCATCTGCCGCGGTTGCTCGGCGGGAGCCGCGAGACCCGTCGCGCCGGCGTTCGAGCGCTCGCTGCGCTCGGCGCGGCGGTGATCGCTGCGGCAGTCGTCTACACGCCCTGGGTCGCGGCGGCCACGGCGCTGGCGGCACGCGGCCCGCGCGGCGGCAGTGCGCACTGGTCGCTGCGTGGCGCCGCCGACCGCTGGGAAGTGCTCGCCGTAGGCATGCGCGACGGCGACACTCTGACCTGGGCGGGAGTGGCGATGCTCCTCGTCGTCCTCCTCGGCGGCGTCGTCGCGCTCCGCCGCGCCGCCGGCGTCGCCGTGGCGGCCGGCGCCGTCGTCGGGACGGCCGGCGTCGAAATCATGCTGCTGCGCGCGCATCACTGGAGCAACGCCCGCTACGACCTGGTCGGCGGGATGTTCTTCTGTGTTCTCGCTGGAATCGGCGCCGGCTGGCTGGCGACGCGGCGGCCACGGCCGGTGCCGGCGGTGCTGGTATTCGCGCTCGTGGGCGCGGTGTCGTGGTCCGGCCTGCACCGCTACGCAGCGTTTGGCCGGCCCGCCTGGGATCGCGTCGCGGCGACTGTTCGCGCCATGCGGCGCCCTGGCGAAGCCTTGTTCGTCGAGAACGAGTGGACGCGCATGTCACTCGCCTACTACCTGCAGGGGAAGGACTTCGAGAAACATCGGGACGAGGGCGACGCGCCCGTTGCGGTGCGCGGCGATATCTCTCGCCTGGCGCGCGGGTGGAGCGCCGGGTCGTGCGCGCTGCTTGTCGCTGCCGGCAACCCGCTGTATCCGCCGCTGGAGTACCGGCTGAACCGCTTCCCGAAGCTGGCTCACTTCCCCAGCTCCGACGAGGCGAGGGTGTACATCCTTACGCCGCTGGTCCGCCGCCAGCTCTACGAGTCGGGGTGGGCGGTAGATCGGCCCCGCAGATCTCTCGGCGAACTCCTCGTGCGGCGACTCCCTCCGGCTGCTACCGGCCGAGCTTCGTGTTCCCGAGCCCTACGTCTGGACGAGGCTCCTTCGGGCCGCGAGCCTCGCTCGCGAGCCGGGCGGTGAAACGGTCCGGCTCGACTTCGACGCCGCCGGCACGGCGCGCTCGCTGGCTCGCGGCTGGTCCAGCTTCGAGAAGGACCCAGGCGGCACCACGTTCGTCTGGGCGATGGGGTACGAGGCCCACCTCTCGCTCTGGTGCGAGCGCCCGCGGCCGCGGCTGCTCCGCATCCGCCTGCGACCCTGCCACGTCCCCGGCCGCCAGCAGACCGTGGCCGCGTTTCTCAACGGTGAGCCGCTGGGGGAGGTGCGCCTCGACGACGGGTTCCAGGACGTTCGCCTCCTCACGGAAACGGCTCACTGGCGGGTCGGCGAGAACCTCCTCACCCTGCGCTTTGCCTACGCAGTCTCACCCGCGGATGTGGACCCGGGCGCCGCCGACACGCGCCCCCTGGCGGCCGCGTTCGACCGCCTCGAGGTGTTCGAGCGATGACGGCCGAGGCGGCCGACCGGCCCGCTGCGAGCGCCGCGGCGCGGCGCCTCGCGACAGTTGCGGTCGCCCTCGTTCTGGTTGGCGCACTGACGCTGCGGCTCGCCGGCAACACCTACGGACTGCCGTTCCCGTACGCCCCGGACGAGGTCGCCAAGATCGACGTCGCCCGCACCCTAATCGAGCGCGACTTCGCCCATCCGCCGACGCAGCCCTCCTTTCTGTACTACTCCCTGTTCGTGATCGTGCAGGCGGGCGAGCCGCTGGGCTCGGCGCTTTCCCGGCACGGGTGGCTCGACCCTGGCCGCTTCCCGGCGGGCGATCCCGTGCCGTTCCTGATCTGGCTGGGACGGTGCTTCCTTGCCGTGCTCGGCACTGCAACCGTCTGGCTCGTCTATCGCCTCGGTCGTGAGCTCGCCGGCAGGACCGCCGGCCTGCTCGCGGCGCTCGTCTACGCCGCGTCGCCGCTCGCCATTGCCGCGACCCAGTACGTCAAGGAGGACACGCCGCTCGCACTGTGGACGACCGCCGCGCTCTACTTCGCCGCCCGGGCCGTTCGGCGGCGGCGGCGCGACGACCTCGTTCTCGGCGGAGCGGCAAGCGGTCTCGCCTTTGCAAGCAAGTTCTCCGGCGTCGCCAGCGTCCTCGTCGTGCTCGCCGCCGCGGCGCTGGCGCCGGCCGGTGTCGGCGCCGCAGACCGGCGCCGGACCGGAGGGCGAGCCGCGGACGCGCTCGCCGTCGTCGGCTCCTGCGTGCTTGCCTTCGTCCTGGCCTGTCCTGTCCTCGCCACCCGCCCCGGGATGCTGCTCGGCGGCATCGGCGGGCAATCGTCGTACCTGCAGAGAGGGCATCACGACGGCATCGCCGTCAGCGGCGCCAGCCAGTGGTTCACCTTCTACCTGCGGCGCGCCATCGTTCCGGGGCTGGGCTGGCCGGCGATCGCGGCGGCGATCGCAGGCGCGATTGCGCTCTCCCGCCGCGATCGGGGCACCTCCGTCCTTCTCGTGCTGTGGTCGGTGGGCTACACGGCGGCGGCGGAGGCGATGCCGGCCAAACCGTACCCGTTTTTCGCCCGCTACGTCCTGCCCGCACTGGCGCCCCTGGCGGCGCTGGCCGGCGTGGCGTTGGCGCGACTGGCGGCGCTCGCCCGCGAATCGCGGCTGACGCGGGCACGGCGGCTGGCGTCTGCTGTGGCGATGGTGAGTGCGCTCGCGCTGGCGGTCGCCCCGGCGGTACTGCGCGCCGTCACGGCACTACCTGACACCCGCAACCAGGCCCGCGAGTGGGCCCTTGCCAACGTGCCGGCGGGCGCCGTCCTCTGGATAAGCCCGTATGGGCCGCCGCTCGGCCGCGCCCCGTTCGAGGTCCGCGCCCTCGACGCTCAGGCGCTGGCCAACGCTCGCCGGGCGCAGCCGGCCCGCCCGCAGTGGGCTTTCCTGGTGGCTCACTATTACGCCCGCTACCTCGAGCATCCGGCCGCGCGCCCGGAGCTCGCCGGGTTCCTCCAGCGCCTCCTCGGCCAGGCCGATGCCGGCGTTACCTTCAGCAACCGGTGGGAGCGTTTCGGCTACGCCAACCCGGTCGTCCGCGTCTTTCCTCTCGCTCCCGAGTAGCCGAGCCACTCCTCTGGGCGGCGCGAACCCTCGGTGCTCACCCCCGGCGCGGTGATCGCGGCCCGGCCGACCCGGCATTGGTTCCACACTTCGCGCTCGACGCCTGCGTCTAGTACGCGTGGCGGTGGCGCCAGAAGCGGATCAGCGTCAGCCAGAGGATCTTGAAGTCGAGTGCCAGCGACCAGTTGTCGATGTAGTAGAGGTCGTAGGCGATGCGCTTGCGGATCGAGCTGTTGCCGCGCAGGTCGTGGACTTGCGCCCAACCGGTGATGCCGGCGCGCACGCGATGGCGCGACATGTACTCGGGGTAGCGCTCGCGAAAGCGGGCGACGAACTCCGGCCGCTCGGGGCGTGGGCCGACCAGCGACATATCGCCTTTGACCACGTTGAGCAACTGCGGCAGCTCGTCGAGCGAGAGCCGGCGCAGCCAGGCGCCGACGCGGGTGGTTCGGGGATCGTTGGGGATCGCGAAACGTGGGCCGGTGAGCACCTCGGCGTTTTCGACCATCGTGCGGAACTTGATGATCAGGAACGGCTTTCCGTCCAGACCCATGCGTAACTGACGGTAGAACACGACGCCGCGGTCCTCCAGCCAGATCGCGCAGGCGAGCACCGTCAGCAACGGCCAGACAAAGAGCAGGGCCACGCCGGCGACGAGCACGTCGAACGCCCGCTTGGCGAAGCTGTTCCACCCCGCCAGGGGGATCTGCGTGAGGTTGATCACCGGTATGCCGTCGAGGTCCTCGACCGCGGCCTTGAGCGCGAAGTACTGCAGCAGGTCGGGGACGACGCGGACCTCGAGCAGCAGCGGCTCCGCCCGTTTGAGCAGACGGATCGCCTTGTGCTGCGCGCCGAGCGGCAGCGCGACGAACAACAGGTCGATCCGATGCTGGCGCACCACCTCCTCGAGGTCCTCGAGGGTGCCGAGCACCGGCAGCCCGCCGAACTCGGCGCCCGCCTTGGCCGGGTCGTCGTCGAGAAAGCCCACGACGTCGAGGCCGACCTCCTGGTGGAGCGCCAGCTTTTCCGCAACCATCCGCCCGAGCTCGCCGGCGCCGGCGACGACCGCGCGCTGCCGGCGGTGCGACGACGCCCACACCCTGGCCATCACCGCCCAGAACACCGCGCGGGCGATCACCACGAGGATCACGTCGAGGACCACGAACAGCCCGAGGGCGACGCGCGAGTAGGTGAAATCCCGGTAGAACGCGAGCCCGGCCGTCAGCACGAGGGTCGAGAGCACGATCGCGACCGTGACCGAGAACGCCTCCTCGACCCGGGAGCGCAGCGGGCGCCCTTGGAGCAGCCCGCGGAAGTAGAACACCACCGGCCAGATCAGCGCGATGATCGGGAACAGTGCGAGGTACGGGCCGAACGGCGGCACGCCCTTGGTGACCGGGACGACCTCGAGGGTGAACCGGAAGTAATACGCGAGCAGCAGCGCCGCGTAGGTGGCGACGAGGTCCACCGCCACCAGCAGCGTCCGGTGCAGGCGAAGCTTTTCTCCGATCATCCCCGGTACCGACCCGGCAGCACCCGCTCCAGCAGGTAGGTGAAGCGGCGGCGAAAGCGCGTCCGCGAGAAGCTCTCGGCGCGCGAGCGCAGCGTCTTCGCGTCGTACGTGGAGGAGAGGACTCGAGTGGTGGCGTCGCACAGCGCCCTGACGGTGCGGTCGACCGCCAGCTCGCCGTGCTCGCCGCTCACCACGACATCGGCCGTGCCGCTCTCCTCGAGACCCACCACCGGCGTGCCGCAGGCCAGTGCTTCGACCGTCACCATGCCGAAGTCCTCGACGTTGGGCACGAGCAGCAGGGCGGCGCTGCGGAACTCGTCGCGCAGCCGCTCGCGGCTCAGCCGCCCGAGGAAGGTGACGTCGCTGGACGCCGACCACCCGAGCGAGCGACGCAGCGGCCCCTCGCCGATGATGCGCAGGGGCAGCCCGAGCTCACGAGCCACGGCAATACCCATTTCCACCATCTTGTACGGAACCAACGCGGCGACTATCAGGATGTGGTTGCCGTGCTCGCCGCCGGGGGTGAAGAAGTCGACGTCCACCGGCGGCGGGATCACCTGCGCCTCGCGACGCCAGTAGCGCTCGATCCGGCGGGCGACCAGTTGCGAGTTGGCGACGAAGTGGTCGACCCGGGCCGCTGAGACGACGTCCCACGTGCGCAGCTTCTCGAGGTACGAGGCGACCAGCGGGCGGACCGGCCGCGCCACCCGGGCGAGGTACCGCTGGCGTTGGTCCCAAACGTAGCGCATCGGCGTGTGGCAGTAGCACAGGTGAACGGCGTCCGGCGGCGGGATCACGCCCTTGGCCACGCAGTGGCTGGACGAGATGATCAGGTCGAAGCCGTGCAGATCGATCCCCGCCACCGCCTCCGGCATGAACGGCAGCAGCGTGCGATGGTAGCGGCCGCCCAACGACAGGCGCTGCAGCCACGTGGTGTGGATCGGGTGACGCTCCAGCTCGCCGGCGATGCAGTCGCGGTCCATCAGCAGCGTGAAGATCGGCGCCTCGGGGAAGAAGCTGGCCATCTCGGCGAGCACCGCTTCGCCGCCACGCATCGCGATGAGCCAGTCGTGAATCAACGCAACCCGCATCACTCCTCCAACTGCACGGCACGGTACTCCGCCAGCGTCGCCTCGGCAGCCTGCCGCCAGCGGTATCTGGACGCGGCCTCGCGGCCGCGAGCGACGAGCTGCCCGCACAGGTCCGGCTGGTCGAACAGACGCCGGAGCGCGCCAGCCAGCTCGACGACGTCTCGCGGGTTGACCCGCAAGACACCGTCGCCGGCCACCTCGCGTACCGCGGCGACGTCGCCGGCAACGACCGGTACACCGCACGCCATCGCTTCCAGCACCGGCAGGCCAAATCCTTCGTAAAGCGTAGGATAGACGAACACCGAGGCGCCCCGAAAGAGCGCGGCGAGCTCGCGGCGCTCGAGGTGACCGAGGCAGCGCACGCGGTCGGCGAGACCCATCCCCGCGGCGCGCTGAGCGAGCTCGCCGGCCGGGGCGAAGCCACCGGCCAGCACCAGCGGCGGTGTCTCGGCGAGCCCGTCACGGACGAGGATCTGATACGCCTTGAGCACGCCCTCGACGTTCTTGTGCGGCTTGTGGTTGCCGACGTGCAGGAGGTAAGGGCGCCGCACCCCGAGCCGCTCGCGGAGTGCCTCGTCCACGGCCGGGTCGCCGGCGGCGAAGAACTCCGCGTTGATGCCGTTGGGGATCACCCGGAGGCGCGCCTCGCTGGCGCCGAACAGCCGCCGGAGGTCGTCGGCGGTGGTGCGCGAGACCGTCACCACCCGCGACGACCTGCGGACCGCCGCGCGGATCAGGAAGCGTGCGTAGGCGAAACCGAGCGAGTGGCGGAGGAACTCCGGGAACAGCACGTGAATGATGTCGTGGATGGTCACGACGATGCGACCGGGGTAGAGCAGCGGGATGACATAGTGCGGCACGTGCAGCACCTTCACCCCGGCGCGGACGGCGGCGAGCGGCACCGCGAACTGCTCCCACACCGAGTACCCCGGCGCCTCGATCTCGACGAGCCGCCAGCGTTCCGGCAGCTCGGGCAGCAGGTCCCGGCTCTCGGCGGCCACCAGCACGACGACGTCGCTCTCCTCGGCGAGCACGACCAGCTCGCCCAGCAAGCCCTGGAGATACGAGCCGATCCCGAAGTCTCCGAGCTTGCGCGCGTCGATTCCCAGGCGCCGCATTCGCCCGCATTCTAGCCCGGAACCGGGCATCGACCGGCCGCAGGAGCGACATTCGTGTCGCGACCTCGCCGGTCCTCCAGACCCGGCTGGTCGGAGACAGGTATGTCCCGCCTACCCCGTGAGCTCGGCCAGCAGCTCCCGCCACTGCGCCAGCGGCCCGTCCCAGCGCAGAGCGACGGCACGGGCCAGCGCGGCGGCGCGGAGGTGCCGGTTGCGCTCGGGGGTGAGCGCCTGCTGCATGGCCGCCGCCAGCGCGGCCGCGTTGCCGCGCGGGAAGCAGTCCGCGGCGCCTGCGGCGAGCTCGACGAGCGCCGGCTCGTCGCTGGCGACGCACGCCGCCCCGCACGCCAGCGCCTCCGCCAGCGGCAGCCCGAACCCCTCCTCCTCGGAGGCGAGCACGGCCAGCTCGGCGTGGCGCAGCAGCTCGCGGGCGTCGTCGCGGGAGACGTAGCCGGTGACGTGCACCCGCTGCGGCTCGGGGTGGCCGGAGAGCGCCGCCTCCAGCCAGCGGCCGCCCCAGCCGCGGCCACCCGCCAGCACCAGGTCCGGCGCCTCGCGGCGCGCCGCCAGCAGCGCCGCGTGCGCGGCGATCAGCGTCGCGATCCCCTTGCGCGGCTCGAGGGTGCCGAGCTGCACGACGAACGCCCGGCCGCCCGCGTGGCGGCCGCGGATGGCGCCGCCGTCGGCGCCGGCCGCTGCCGGGGTGAAGAACGCGTCGACGCCGTCGGCGATCACCCGGGCCCGCCGGCCGGCGCTCGGGACGTGCTCCTCGAGGCGGCGGCGGGTCGTCTCCGAGACGCACACGACGGCGTCGGCGGCGACCACCGACTCCGCGAAGTAGGCGTTGAAGCAGTAACGATTGGCCAGCGTGTGGTGGTGCGGGCGGGTGAGCGGCGTGAGGTCGTGCACCACCACCGCCGCGGGCACCGTCAGACGACGCGGCACGATCCCCAGGGTCGCCAGGTAGACGTCGGCCTCGCCGGCGATCTCGGGCGCCGCCAGGGTGTTCAGCCACAGCGTCCCCGGCAGGCGCAGCGGCGGCGAGAGCGCGCGCAGGCGGCCGCCGAGGTCGCCGAGGCCGATCTCCTCGCCCGGCCGCGGGAGGCAGGCGACGAGCGGCCACGGTGTGGTGGCGGCGAGGCCGCGTACGAGGCCCTCGAGCCAGACGCTGACGCCGGTGCGCTGGCCGAGCAGCGGCCGCGCGTCAAACGCGATACGCATCGGGAAACCGTTCGCTCAGGCCCGCCGCGCGCCGCAGCACGCCGGCGGTCGCGCGCGCCGCCTCATCCCAGCGGAAGCGCGCCGCGCGCGCGCGTCCCGCCGCGGCCAGCCGGCCGTGCAGCTCGACGTCGCCGGCGAGCGTGAGGATCGCCGCGGCGATCGAGCCGGGGTCCTCGGGATCGACGTAGAGCGCCGCGTCGCCGGCCACCTCGGGCAGCGACGAGCGCCGCGAGGTGATCACCGGCAGCCCGCACGCCATCGCCTCGACTACGGGCAGGCCGAAACCCTCGAGCAGCGATGGGAACACCAAAGCCTCCGCGCGCCGCAGCACCGCGGCGAGCACCTGCCGCTCCAGGTAGTCGAGGTGGACGATGCGGTCGCGCACCGGCGAGGTGCGGAGCGCCTCCTGCGCCCGCTCGGTCCGCCATCCCCAGCGGCCGACCAGGATCAGCTTGCCGGGGTATCCGCCGGCGACCGCGCGGGCGAACCCTTCGAGGAGGTTGACCACGTTCTTGCGCGGCTCGAGCGTCGAGACGAACAGCATGTAGCGCGGCGGCAGTCCGGTCGGCGTCACCTCGTCGGGGCCCGCGAGCGTCGGATCGACGCCCTCGTGGATGACGTGCACCCGGCGGGCGCTGACTCCGGCCAGCTCCTCGAGGTCGGTCGCGGTCGCCTGGGAGACGGCGATCAGGGCGGTCGAGGCAAACAGCGCCCCGGGCAGGTGGCGGTGCAGGTTGTCGAGCGTCTCCCTCTGCACCGTCTGCGGGAGGCGGAGGAACGCCAGGTCGTGGACGGTCGCCACCAGCGCGCGCACCGCGGCGAGGTGGCGGCGCGGCACGAAGAAGTTGGGGGCGAAGAAAACGTCGACGCCGTCGAGGAACAGCAACAACGGTTCGACGGTGGTGCGCAACGCCCGGATCGTCGGGCCGATCGGCAGCAGGAACCCCTCGGGAATGTGGTGGTAACGGAAGCGGGTCCGCAGCGTCGTCGGCAGCGCCGGCGGCGACGGCTCGTCGGGCGCGGCGAAGGTGTGGGCGTAAAGGTGCAGCTCGATCGCCGGGTCGACCTCGGTGAGGCGCGCAAGCAGGTTCCACTCGTACCAGCCGACGCCGGTCATCTTCTCGAAGAACGGAAAGATGTCGACACCGACGGCAAGCACCTCCTCGCCGAGAACGGCCCGCCGCCACTTGCGGGCGATCCACCCGCGCAGGGTGCCGAGGACGTCCCGGAGAAGGTGAAAGAAGAAGCGCAGCGTGACCCGCAAGCGCCGTGCCATCGCCGTGAGAGCTTACACTAGCCGCGATCATGCGGCGTCTCCTGACCGTCGTTCTCATTACCGTCGCCGCGGGCGCCGCCGCGGGCGCCGGCTACCTCTGGTGGACCGCGCCGCCTGCCGCCGACGAGACGGCGCTGGCGGCGGCGCTCGCTTTGGCGCCCGCGGCTGACGGCCGCGTCGCCCTCGCCCAACCGCGGCGCGCCGCACGCTGGCTGCTGCGCCACCCGCAGGCGCTCGCCCTCCTCGCCGCGGCGGCGCCCGCGGCGCGACCGGCGCTGCCGCGCCTGCAGCCGCTGCTGGCGTCGCTCGTCGGCAAGGCCCGGGGCCCGCTCGTCGTCTGGTGGACGGCCGGGGACCTGGCGGTCGCTACCCGTCTGCGCCCGGGCGCGATCAGGGCCGTCACGGTGCTGGCGGCGTCCCGCGGGCTCGCCTGCGAAAGCGACGGCGACGTGGTCCGGGTCGCCACAGCGGCCGCACTGCTCGTGCCGCGCCAAGCGACCCCGCCGCCGCCCGGCGGTACGGTGCGCCTCGCCGCGCTCGCCGACGTCGGCGGGCACCGGTGGCGGCTGACTGCCGGCCGCGAGCGCCTCACCGCCGTAAGCGGCGCGGAGATCGACCTGCCCGACGAGCCCGGCCTCAGCCGGGCGGAGACGCGCGACGCCACGCCGCTCGGACGCATGCTCGGCTTGCCGGAGGGGACGGTGCCCTCCGGCGCCCGGGCGGTATTCGGCGCCGGGAGCGGCTGGGCCGTCGCCGTCTCCGGGGCCAGGCTGCCCGGCTTCGTACGCGACGTCATCCGCTTGCCCCCGCCTGGAGGCGCGCCGGCGGACGCGGCCGGAGAGCCGGCGGCCCGGCACTGGCAGGGGCTCCTCGGCGACGTGTGGGTGCGCGGCGACGGCGACCGGTTGACGATTGCGACCAGCGAGGCGCTGCTCGCGCAGGTGGCACCGCCGCCGGCGCTCGAGCAGGGTCGCGTCACCGGACGCGACCTGGTGTGGCTCGCCGACGAGCTGGCGACGGCGCTCGCCCGCCTGCCGCTGCTCGACCGCGAGGCGCGCGCCGTTCGCGCCGTGGGCGCCCAGGTCGCGGGGCTCGGCGCGGCGCGCTGGCGGGTCTCCGAGAAGGGCGCCCGCATCGAGCTCGAGTGGTAGGATTCCGGTCGTGGGCTCCGTCAACAGCGAAAGCAACGGCCCCGTCGTCGTCCTCGAGCTGGCACGGCCCGAGACCGGCAATGCACTCGAGGCGGCGATCGTCGAGGAGCTGACAGCGGCGCTATCCGACGCGGCGGCGAGCGGCGCACGCGCGGTCGTGCTGGCCGGCGCCGGCAAGCACTTCTGCACCGGGGCGAACCTCAAGGAGCTCGCCGCGCTGAGCGAGGCGCCGCCGCCCGCGCGCCTGGCCGACGCCACCCGCCTCGGCGCCCTCTACGCCGCCGTGCTGCGCTCCCCGCTGCTCACGGTCGCCGCAGTCCACGGCGCTGCGTACGGCGGCGGCCTCGGCCTCGCCGCCGCCTGCGACCTCGTCGTCGCGGCGCCCACCGCCCGTCTCCAGTTCTCGGAGGTGCGGCTCGGGTTCGTCCCCGCGCTGATCTCGGTGTTCCTGGCACGCCGCCTCCCGGTCGCGCGGCTCGCGCGGTTGTTCCTCGATCCCTCGCCGCTCGACGCCGGGGCGGCGCGCGATCTCGGGCTCGTCGACGAGATCGCCGACGACCCGCGCGCCTTTGCCGTCGCGCGCGCCACTGCGGTCGCGCGCAAGGTGTCGCCGGCGGCTGTCGCCGAGACCAAGCGGCTGCTGCTGGCGCTGGCGCTACCGCGGCTCGACGAGCAGCTCGCCCATGCGGCCGCAGTCAATGCCGCACAGCGCGTCCACCCCGAGTGCCGGCGCGGGGTCGCGTCGGTGCTTGCCGGGGAGGGGTTCCCGAGCTGGCTCGACGGCGACCTGCCTCCGTCGTCGTGAGTCCGTCGGACCCTCGAGAGATCCGTCATCCGAGAGATCTACCATTCCGACACGTCAGCGTCGACCGTCCTTGCCAATGCGGGCCCGGTTGCTATGCTGTCGGCGCTGACCGCGGCCAGGCTGGCTTGCCTCCCGGCAGCGGGGGGGACGTTGCCGTGAGCGCAGTGCGGCTTCCGAAGCCGGCGATTCGGGTTCGCGACGCGGCCTTCGCTGTGTGTCTCGCCGTCAGCGGTCTCGCCGTGGCGGTGCTCCCGAGCAGGATCGTCGTGGAGTCGCCAACGCTCGGCGGGCCGAGCATCCTGACTCCCGGCGGGAGCGTCGATATCGTGGTCCGCGGCAGCGTCCCCTGGCTCACGCGCGCCGATGCGGCCACGCTGCTTCGCGGTGGCTCCCGGGTCCCGTTGGTCGTCTCGGCGGTCGAGAGCGACGGACCGGTGCAGAGGCTGCGCGCCCGGGTGCCCGGCGACTGCGGACCCGGGGTTTGGGACCTCGTGGTCCGGGCGGGCACGGCCTCGGCGCTGACACGGCGCGCGGTCGCCGTCCTCGCGAGCATCCCGACCCGTTTCACGATCGCTCAGATCACCGACCTGCACATCGGCTACGCACCCTCCAGTGAGCGGCTGGTGGAGCGGATCGTCGCCGAGATCAACCGCATCGGCCCGGCGCTGGTGGTGGTCAGCGGCGACATCGCCGACCAGGGGCGGTGGGACGAGTACCGGCGCGCCGCAAGCATCCTCGCGCGCCTCGACGCGCCGATCGTGACCGTGCCGGGAAACCACGACCGCCGCGGCAGGGCGGGGTACCTGTCGACGTTCGGCAGCGGCCTCGCGGCGGTCCGTTTCGGGCGCTGGACGATCGTCCGCCTCGACGCCGGCCACGGGCGCGACCAGTTCACCCTCACGCAGATCCGCGCGCTCGAGCGGACGCTGGCGACGACCGAGCCGGGCCGCGCTATCGTCGTCTCGCACATTCCGCTCGCCGGCAGGCGATCCGTGAAGACGCGGACCGCGGAGGTCGCGGAGTTGCTCCAGCGCTATCACGTGCCGCTGGTGCTCAGTGGCCACCTCCACTACGAGTCGGCGTACGGAATGGCCGGCGCCCCCAACCCGGCCGACACGACCCACTACGTCGTCACCGCAACTGCGGGCGGCAACCTCATCGCGGGACCCGGCGAGGAGGCGCCGGTGCACGGCTTCCGGGTGATCACCATCGACGACGACCGCATCGAGTCGGTGACGCAGCACACCATCGCGCCCGACGGCACGGATGAGGCCGGCGAGACGGGGGCCCGTCCATGACGCTGATCGTGCTCACCCTGCTGCAGTACCTCTCGTCGCTCGGCGTCCTCATCGGTCTGGTGGTGTTCGGGGGCGACTTCCACTCCCCGAGCGGCTATCTCTACCTGATTCCGCTGCTGATCCTGCCGGTGGCGGCGCCGCGTCTCGGCCCGGGCCCGCAGCACTGGCTGCGCCGGCACGCCCGCCTCGTCCTGGCGGCGGGGCTCGTGATCGGGGTGCTCGCGTACCGGCCGCTTCACCTCGGCCTCTGGGACCAGCACTCGCTGTTGCAGGCCGCGGCGCTGGCGGCGTTCGC
Organism: uncultured Acidobacteriota bacterium; assembly: GCA_963725705.1. Classification (GTDB taxonomy): domain Bacteria; phylum Acidobacteriota; class Thermoanaerobaculia; order Thermoanaerobaculales; family Thermoanaerobaculaceae; genus CAVRZJ01. The sequence goes on from CAVRZJ010000017.1 coordinate 249,074, forward strand.
GACGCTGTCGCTGGCGGCGTGCTGGCTGGCGGCGGGCGACATCTCCGTCGGCGACCCGTTGCGGCCGTGGCACCTCGCGGCCGCGCTCGCCATCCTCGCCGCGTGCTATTACGTCACCCACTGGTACCCCGACGCCTCGCTCCTCTTCGCCGCGCTGTTCCTCGCGCTGGGCGTCGCACACCCGTGGCGGCAGGACCTCTCCGCGGTGCCGGCGCGGCTCGGGTGGTTCGACTTCCTCGATGTCGCCGGCTTCGCCGTCGCCGCCGCGCTCACCGACTACGTGTGGGACGTGGACACCGATCCCGCGTGGGGGCTCCAGGTCGCGCTGGCGTTCCTCGCCGCCGCGCTGGCGGTGTTCGCCCGATCCTGGCCGCGTCGCCGGCCGGCCGCGGCGCCGGGGGCCTTCGACCCGGTCGGCTGCGCCTCCCTCTTCCTCGCCGCTATCGCAAGCGTCGCCACCGCCGTCGATCCCGGCTTCCTCCTCCACCCGCTGCGCCAGGTCCTGCTCGGTCTCGCTCTCGGCGCGCTCGTCGGCGCCGTGGTCGACCGGGCGCGCGATCAGGGCGGCGCCGCGTCGCTGATGCGCGCCTGGCTGGCGATCACGCTCGGCGTCGCGGTCTCGAGCCAGTTCAGCCTGCAGCTCGAGGCGCTGCCGTCCGCGCGGGTCTTCTACCTCCTGCCGGCGGTCGCGCTGCTGGGGTTCGCGCTCAGGCGCGCCGGTTTGACTCGGCGACGCGCCGCGGCCGTTCCGGCACCCGCTGGAAAGCACTCGCCATGAGCCACTGGCACACCCCGGACCATGAAGTTACTCTCGGGGGCGCCGGCGAGGGCGCCGGCGCCCCCGACCTGGTCCATGGTCCTGCCGGGACCTTCAAGGCAATAACGCCCCGAGCGGGCCAGGCTGGGGGCTCAAGGTGAAGGCATGGCGCCTCCTGCCGCGGCACGCACGCGTCCTGCTACCGCTCGCGGCGATCCACCTCCTGACGCTGCTCGCGCTGCGCGGCGCCTTCTGGGTCGCGTTTCACCGGTCGTTCGCGCCACTGGCGGCGCCGGTGCTCGCCCGCGCGCTGTACATCGGTGCCAAGTTCGATCTCCGCCTGACGCTGCTGACGCTGCTGCCACCGGCGCTGCTGGGCTGGTGGCGCCCGCTGTCGTTGGCGGGCAACCGGACGGGCCGGCGGTTGTGGACGGCCTACCTCGGCGTCGCGGTAACGCTCACCGCCGTCGCCTACGCGGTCGACTTCGGGTACTTCGCCTACCTGCACTCGCGCCTCACCGCGCAGGCGCTCGATCTCCTCGCCGACACCGGCATCGCCCTGCGCATGATCTGGGAGACGTACCCGGTCCTCTGGGTCGTGCCCGCGGTCGCTGCAGTGGTGGTCGGCTACCTGTGGGCGTTCCGGCGGCTGGTCGGCGCCGAGACGGCGCGCCCCGTCGCGGCTTCCGGCCGCTGGGCGCGGTCGGCCGTCGTCACTGTCGCCGTTCTCCTGTGGGGGCTCGGCATCTGGGGCAAGCTGCAATGGTACCCACTGCGCTGGAGCGACGCGTTCTTCGCAACCGACGAGTGGTCCGCGGCGCTCGGCCTCAACCCCGTGTTGTATCTCACCGACACCTTCAAGAACAAGGCGCGCGGCTTCGATGCCGCCGCGCTCCGCCCGTATTACGACGAGGTGGCGGCCTTCCTCGGCGTCGACAAGCCGGACGCGACGTCGCTGTCGTTCCGCCGCGCGGTGCCGCCCCGCCGCTCGCCCGACCGTCCGCCGAACATCGTGGTGATCTTCCTCGAGTCGGCCTCGCACTACGAGACCGGGGCGTTCGGCAACCCGCTCTCGCCCACCCCGAACCTCGACGAGCTGGCCAGGAAAGGGATCCTCTTCCGCAACTACTTCTCCCCGGCGTTCGGCACGGCGCGCTCGGTGTTCGCCTTCGTCACCGGCATCCCCGACGTCGAGACCCACGAGACCGCAACGCGCAACCCGCTGATCGTCCGCCAGCACACGATCATCAACGCCTTTGCCGGCTACGAGAAGCTGTACTTCCTCGGCGGCTCGATGACCTGGGGGAACGTGCGCGGCGTGATGGCGCACAACATCCCCGGCCTGCGCCTGTTCGAGGAGGGCAGCTACGAGGCGCCGCGCGTCGACGTGTGGGGGATCTCGGACCTCGCGCTCTTCGAGGCCGCCAACGCCACCCTGCGGGCGATCGCCGGCACGCCGTTCCTCGCAGTCATCCAGACCTCCGGACACCACCGCCCGTACACCATCCCCGCCGACAACCGCTCGTTCGTGCGAGCGCAGGCGACACCGGAGCAACTGCGCGCCGCGGGCTTCGATGAGCTCGACGAGTACAACTCGTTCCGCTTCATGGACCACGCGCTGGGCGCCTTCTTCGCCGATGCCCGCCGCGAGGCGTACTTCGACAACACGATCTTCATCCTCTTCGGCGACCACGCGCGGTTCACCGGTTCCGACGCGCTCGCCCGGGCGGAAAACCAGGTCGGTCTCATGCAGCTTCACGTTCCCGCCGTGATCTACGGGAGGCCGCTGCCGGGCACGCCGCGCGTGATCGAGGCGCCGGCCAGCGAGATCGACGTGCTGCCGACCCTCGCCGGGCTGGCCGGGCTGGCGTACGTCAACACCACGCTCGGGCGCGACCTCCTCGACCCGCGCTTCGACACGACCCGCTTCGCGTTCACCATTGCGGATCACTACACCAACCCGAAGATCGGCCTGGTCACCGCCGACGGCTACCTGCAGACGCCGGCTGCCGGCGGGCAGCCGCGCCTGTTCGACGTGCGGGGCGTCGAGGCGGCCGACATCACCGCCCGCGACCCCGAGCGGGTGCGGACGCTCTCGCGGCTCTGTCACGGCCTCTACGAGGCATCGCGCTGGCTGATGTACCACAACGGGACATGAGCACCACACGCGCACGCCGGTGGTCGGTCCTGGCCGCGGCGGCGGTCGTCGCCGGCGCGGCCCTGACCGTCCCCAGCCGCGACCTCTGGGAGCCCGACGAGACCACCTACGCCGAGGTCGCCCGCGAGATGCTCGCCACCGGACAGTGGCTGGTCCCGCACCTCGACGGCGAGACCTACTCCCACAAGCCGCCGCTGTACATCTGGCTGGTCGCCGGCCTGCGCGGCCTCGGGCTGTCGTGGACGGCGGCGGGCGTCATGCCGTCGCTCGCCGCGTTTCTCGCTGTGATCTGGCTGCTGCCACGCCTCGGCCGCGCCCTCGGCTTCGACGAGGACACCGGTGGGCTGGCAACCGTCGTCTTCGCTTCGGCGCCGCTGGTCGCCGGCATGGCGCTCGGCGCCCGCATGGACATGCCGTTGACGCTCTGCTTCACGGGGAGCTTGCTGTTCCTGGCGAGACTCCTCGGCGTGGCACAGGCGCCGGCCGAGGCGCGGTCGGCTCACCTCGGTCTGTGGCTGTGCATCGGCTTCGGCGTGCTGGTCAAGGGCCCCGTGGCGCTCGCGCTGCCCCTGCTCGCCGCCGCGATCTTCTCGCTCACCTCGAGGCCCCGCGCGCCGCTGCGTCCCGTCCTGGCGGGCTGGGGGCCGGCGCTGGCGATCGGGATGGTGCTCGCCTGGCTCGGGCCGGCCGTGCTCGCCGGTGGCACGGCCTACTTCTGGGACGTCGTCGTCCGCCAGAGCGCCGGACGCATGACCCGGTCGTTCGCCCACCCGCAGCCGTTCTACTACCACCTGCTGACGTACCCGCTGACCGGGCTCCCGTGGTCGTTCGTTGCGGCACTCGCCGCGTTCCAGGCGCTGCGCCGGCGGACCGGCGGCGCGACACACTTCCTGGCCGTGGCGGCGATCACGGTAATCGCCTTCTTCTCGCTGATCTCCGGCAAGCTGGTCGTCTACCTGCTGCCGTTGTTCGCGCCGGCGGCACTGCTCACCGCCGACGCGCTGCGGCGCCGCGAGCCGGGCTCCCGGGCGGCGCTCGCGCTCGGCGCCGCCGCGATGGCCGCTCTGTCGATCGCGCTCACGCAGCTCGCGCGGCTGCGCCCCGAGGTCCCGGCGCTCGGCGCCGCGGGCGTCGCCACTGCCTATGCCCTCGCTGCCCTCGCCGTGCTCGCGCTCCTGCTCGCCGTGGCACCGCGCCGAGCCCCGGCTGCAATCGCGGCGCTCGCCGCCTGCGGGCTGGCCTGGCCGGCGATCCTGCTGCCGCTGCTGTCTCCCCGTCTCGGCCCGTTCATCACCCTGCGGCCGATCGGCGAGGCGATCCGCTCGGCGGAGCCCGACCAGCGCGGCGGGCTCACCTTCGGCACCGCCTATGCGGGCCTGTCGCTGTACGCCCAGCGGGAGTTCCGGCGCATCGACGACGCCGGCGAGCTGCGTGCCGCGCTCGCGTCCGGGCGCGTGGTGACGATGTACGAGCGGCACTACCTGCCGCTCGCTCGCTCGCTGGCGCCGCTGGTCGCCGGCGTCGAGCGATACCCGTTCGAGCGCGGCGCGCTCATGCTCGTGCGCGGACGCCCATGCGCCGGGCGTCCGTAACTCAATAAAAGGAAATCACATAAGGCGCGCCTTACCCTGGGCTATGGAACTCACTGTCACGCGAGGAGCCGCGCAGCGCGACGAAGCAGTCTCCCCGACATGGTAGATGCTTCGTGGGCCGGCCGCTTCCGGCGGTCCGGGCGCCTCGCAATCACTTCTTGTGGAGCGGACTTCCCAGGCATTACTGAAGCTGTGCGCTCTAAGTAGGCATTCCGGTCGCGCCCCACGGCACAGAGGCTTATTCCGATCGCCACCGCAATGCTGGACGACGGATCGGAGGATGCGTGTCAGGCGGAGAACGCCGGGTTGGCGGGAGCCTCGCCTGCGCCGGCCGCTGCGGGCCCCACCGCTGCCGGGCCCGTGACCGGGCGGTAGAGGGTGTCGCGCTCCACCGGGACACGGCCCGCCTCGCGGATCAGGTGCTCGAGCGCGCGGCGGGTCATCCCCTTGCCGGCCTCGCCGCCCGCCGCCAGCGTGATGCGCTCGTCGACCACCGTGCCGTCGAGGTCGTCGGCGCCGAAGTGCTGCGCCACCTGCGCGGTCTTGGCGCCGAGCATGATCCAGTACGCCTTGACGTGCGGGATGTTGTCGAGCAGTAGGCGGGCCGTCGCGATCGTCTGCAGATCGAGGGTGCCGCTGGTCGGCGAGATGTGCGACAGGCGCGTGTTGGCCGGGTGGAAGGCGAGCGGGATGAAGCACTGGAACCCGCCGGTGTCGTCCTGCAGCTCGCGCAGGCGGACGAGGTGGTCGACGCGCTCCTCGGCGGTCTCGATGTGGCCGTAGAGCATCGTGCAGTTCGACTTGAGGCCGGCGCGGTGCACCGTGCGGGCGATCTCCAGCCAGCGCTCGCCGGAGGTCTTGTGGTCGCAGATCACCGCCCGCACCCGCTCGGCGAAGATCTCGGCGCCGCCACCCGGGCACGAGTCGAGGCCGGCGGCGACCAGGCGGCGGAGCACGGCCTCCACCGGCAGCTTGGCGCGGGTGCCGAGGAAGTCCAGCTCGACCATCGTCAAAGCTTTGACGTGCACCCACGGGAAGCGGCGCTTGAGCGCTGCGAACAACGCCTCGTAGTAGTCGACGCCCAGCTTGGGGTGCAGCCCGCCCACCACGTGCAGCTCGGTGACCGCCTCGGAGACGTCGCGCTCCGCGACCGCGACCGCCTCCTCGACGGACCAGGTCCAGCCGCGCGAGCCACCGTACTTCTCAGCGAAGGCGCACAGGGCGCACGACGCGACGCAGACGTTGGTCGGGTTGAGGTGGCGGTTGACGTTGAAGTACGTCGCATCGGAGTGCAGGCGCTCGCGCACGAGGTTGGCGAGCCGGCCGACGGCGAGCAGGTCGGGGGTGGTCGCCAGCGTCACGCCGTCGGCGAACGACAGCCGCTCGCCGGCCGCCACCTGCTCGGCGATGGCCGGCAGCCGATCGTCGAGGAACGGGCCGAGATCGACGCCACGCATCGCGCGAACTCTAGCACGAAGATCGGTGGATGCGACAGAGTTTCAGGTCAGATTTCCGGTCCTCGGCCGCGCCCCCCGGCGCCCCTACAATGGTGTCGTGGCCAGAGCGCAGCGCTGGGTACTCGTCGTCGGGGCACTGCTGTGGCTCGCTGCCGGCGTGGCGCGGGTCGTCCACCAGTCGGCCGTGGCGCCTCGCACGCCGGCGTGGGCTCCGGTGCTCGCGCCGCTGGCCGCGGCGCCGCTGGCTCCCGGCACCGCGGTCGCCCTGCTCGAGCCGATCGGTCAGGACCCGGTGCCCACCAAGCCGCTTCTCATGGAGGCGATGTGGCAGCGCCCCGACCTCCGCTGGGCGTTCCTCACGGCGTTTCCGTCCGATCACGCACCTGACGCGCTGGTCGCGCTCGGCTCGACGATCCCTCCACCGGGATGGCACGAAACGTGGCGGCGCGGTGAGGTCACCCTCTATCGGCCGGGGGTCCGGTGACGCCCGCCGTCAGCGCATTGGCCGCCGTGTTCCTCGGCCTGGGGGTCTGGTGGGTCGCCGCTCGCGGTGCCGGCGCTCCGGGCGCGCTGCCCGGCGCCGTGCTGTTCGGCACCGTAGCGACAATCGTCTGGATGGGGCTGCTCGATCTCGCCGGCGTGCACTGGGGTGCGGCCGCACTGCTCGGCCCGGCCGTCCCGGCGCTGGTCGTCAGCATTCTGCACGCGCCGCGTCACGTCACCAGGCGTCTCGTGCGCGACTGGTGGCTCGTCGCGGCGGTAGCAGCCGTGATGGCGCGGGTGTTCGCCACCGCTGCCACACCGGCGTTCGGGTGGGACTTCCGCTACATGTGGGGCCTCAAGGCGCGCGTGTTCGCCAGCGCCGGCGGGCATGACCTCGTCTGGCTCGCCTGGCCCGGCCACGCCTCGGCGCACCCCAGCTACCCGCCGGGGTGGAGCGACCTGCTGGCCGCCGGTACCGCTCTGGGCGCGCCGGTCGATGCCGTCGCCACCGCCTGGCAGATCGTGCTGATCGCCGCGCTCGCGGCGCTGTGCTGGGAGGCGACGGCGGCGTGCCCGGGGTGGGTGCGGGCGCTGGCCGCGACCGCCGCCGCGTGGAGCCCGGTGCTCGGTGACCCGCGCCATTCCGGCTACGCCGAGGCGCTGCTCGCCTTCCTCGCCGCGGCCGGTCTTACCGCCCTACCCGGGGTCGCGCGCGGCGAGGCCGGCGCGGCGGCGACGCTGGCCACCGCCACGGCCGGATTGGCGCTCACCAAGAACGAGGGGGCTGCCTTCGCCCTCGGCCTGGTCGCCGCCGCGGCGGTGACTGGCGGCGTCCGCCGCGTCTGGCCAGCTTTCGCCACTCTAGCCGCCGCCGTCCTCGCCTGGCGCCTCGCGCTGCCGCCGGGGCTCGCCGCGCGCGACAGCGACTTTGCACCGTCGCTCGCCGGCGCCCTCCGGCATCTGTCCGAGCTGCCAGCGGCGCTTGCCTCGGCGCTGGCGGCGACGCCGGCGCTGGGCCTGGTCGTCCTCGTCTGGCTGGTGTGCCTGGCGGCGTGGTGGACGGCAGAGCTGCGCGGCGTGCGGGTGACGGTCGCCGTGTGGGCGCTCGCCGTCCTCGCCGCCTACCTGTCCACCACCGAGCAACTGGCGTGGCTCGTGGTGACCTCCGCCGACCGCGTGTTGGCCGCACCGCTGCCGGGCGTGCTCGCGCTCGTCCTGGCCGCGCGCTTCACCGGCCCGACGCGGGTAGCCGGACGATCAGCACCGGCGCCGTCGCGTGGTGGATCACCTTCCGGGTGACCGAGCCGACCAGCGCGTGGTGCAGCCCCGAAGTGCCGTGCGTCGCCATGACGATGAGGTCGCACTTCTCGGCCTCGGCGAACTCGACGATCGCGCGGGCCGGCTGGCCGCGGACGACGCACACTTCGATCGTGTCGGCGCCGTCCACCTCGCGCCGGAGATCCTCGAGGCGCTTGACCGCCTCGTCGCGCAGGTGCCGGTGGTAGTCCGCCCACGGGAGCTGGAACGACATGATGTCCGGGTTCGGGAACGAGTCGTCGACCACCGAGAACAGCACGACCTTCCCGCCGCCGGCGCGCGCCAGCTCGAGAGCCATCTCCAGAGGGCGCCGGGCGAGGTCGTTGAAGTCTTCAGGAACGAGAATCTTGTGGAACATCGGCGTGCCCTCCCCGCGACGCTGTTTCGACCATGGTAGCCGCGCTCCGCGCTTGACACCAGAGTTGCCCGTCAGTAGGATGCGTGTCCCCGGACGCACGCCGTCTGCGGGAGGTTAGCTCAGTGGTAGAGCACCTGCCTTACACGCAGGGAGTCGCGGGTTCAAATCCCACACCTCCCACCACCACTGAGTCGGCCCTTGAGGTCTTTCGCACGGGGTGGTAGTTCAGTTGGTTAGAACGCCGGCCTGTCACGCCGGAGGTCGCGAGTTCGAGTCTCGTCCACCCCGCCATCTTCGCCATAGCGCCTGTCCTTCCCACCGCGCTACCGGAAATGAGTTGCGGGAACACCGCGCTCACGATTGCCACTGCATCACACAGCCTCCACCCCTCCGCCCTCGGTTTCGGTCGTCTCGCGCTCCAGCCCGAGTCGTGGCACCCACCCAATCCACCGCACGATGCAATCTCGTCCACTCTGCCATTAGAAACAATTATTTCCGGACCACTTACGAGTGGCCCGAGTCGTGTCCATCCACACTCTCATCCTCATTCGTCTCCCCCAATGGCTCGCCGAGAGCCCCGCCAAGCCCGGTCCCCGGGAACGAATCGTGTGAGCGGTATCCTGCGCGACGGCCTGGCAGTTGAACTGAACTGTAGTCACGATTAGACTAAGCGAGATTAGACTCATCGGAGGGGACATGCGCTTCGTGGATCGTGAAGCCGAGCTTGTGATCGTGACCCAGAACCTGGATTCGTCCCGACCCTCGCTCTTCGTCCTCTACGGTCGGCGCCGAACCGGCAAGACCGCCCTCCTCCGCAAGGCCGTCGAGGCGCGTCGGTCGGTATTCTTCACGGCCGACCTCGGCAGCCCGCGCGATCATCTTGCGAGCTTCTCCACCGCTGTCAGCGAGAGCCTGGGTACGGAAGGGCCCGAAGGCGCCGTGTTCCCGAGCTGGGAGCATGCGCTCCGATTCTGCCTCCGCCGTGCCCAGCGGGAGCCTCTGACCGTGATCCTGGACGAGTTCCAGTACGTAGCAGGCGCCGATGCGACGCTCCCGTCGGTCTTGCAGCGCCTCTGGGATACCGATTTCCAGAGCAGCCAGCTCTCGCTCGTGCTCTGCGGGTCGTACGTGAGCTTCATGGAGCGCCAGGTGCTCGGCGCCAAGAACCCTCTCTACGGCCGGCGAACGGGTCAGTTGCTGCTGGCGCCGCTGCGTTTCCGGGAGGCTGGCCTTTTCTTTCCGAGTTGGACGGCCGATGCTGCGATGTCCGCGGTGGCCATCCTTGGGGGCATCCCAGCCTATCTCCAGCAGTTCAACGAGACCGAGGACCTCGCCACCAACGCCATACGGAGCATCTTGCGCCAAGGCGCCCCCCTCTACGACGAGCCTCGTTTCCTCATGATGGAGGAGCTGCGGGAGCCCCAGGTCTACTTCTCGATCTGCCGCGCCATCGCCAACGGTCACGGCCGGCCCAACGAGATCGCCCAGGCGGCAGGCCTGCGCGATCGCGGCGCGGTCGGCCCATATCTCGTGGCTCTCCAGGAAATGAAGATCGTCGAGCGGCGGACCCCGGCGACGGTGCGCAATCCCGAGCGCTCCCGGCAGGGCCTCTATCGCCTCGCCGACCCGTTCTTCCGCTTCTGGTTCCGGTTTGTCTATCCGAGCCGGGCCGCACTCGAGGCCGGCGACGCGGAGCTGGTGTGGTCTCGGAAGGTCGAGCCATACCTGGCGCAGCACGTCGCCGGCGCCTTCGAGGAGGCATGTCGCGAGCACCTGCTCTCGCTCAACCGTCAGGGGAGACTGCCCGCCACCTACGATCGCATCGGAGGCTGGTGGCGCGGGCCCCACGAGGTCGACCTCGTCGGTATCGCTGACGACGGCGAGGTCCTGCTCGCGGAGTGCAAGTGGTCGACGAAACCCGTGGGGACGGACATCCTGGATGCCCTCAAGGAGAAGAGGGAGCATGTCGCAGCCGATGTCGACATGAAGACGGCGGGAATCCGCTTCGCCTTGTTCTCCCGCAGTGGGTTCACTGCCGCACTCCGACGCCGGGCTCGAGTGGAGTCCATTCACCTCTTCACTGTGGAGGAAGTTCTTCGCGGCTGATAGGGAGCTTTGGCCCGGCGCCACGAAGGCGGCTGCGTGTCTGTGGCCTATCCACGAGCAACAACCCATGTTGGCGAACTCGCTGGGCGGCCGAGCGCTTGTGCCGCGCTCAGCGCTGTACCGAAAGCCCCCGCGTTCGAGAACGAGGAAGGCTACCGGCGCCATGTCGAGGAGAAGCGGAAGCTCGGCCCGGTGAGGCTCGGGGCTGCCGCCCCGGCCGAGCAGCGAGTATCCCCGTGGTGTACTCGCGGCGGGCGGGGTAGAGGGACCTGCAATCCTTTCTACAATACGGCCAGTCAAGGCCCGGCCCTGGCTCGACGGGGATGGGCGGGTCCGGACATCAGTGTCGGGAGTCGCAAAGGAGAGGACCAGTGACCGACTGCACGCTCAAAGAGATTCCCTGGGACGATGCCATCACCATCTCGTCGCCGCATCCTTACGTGCTCGGCGTGACCGTGGATGCTGCCGGAAAGCCCAATGCCATCGGCCTGGGCTGGTGGACCATCTGCTCCTGGAGTCCACCCATGATGGCAATCTCCGTGGGCAAGCCGCGCTACTCGCGTGAGTGCCTCGACTATTGTCGCGAGTTCGTGGTGTGCCTGCTGGGCGAGGAGCATGCTCGCGGCGCGTGGCTGTGCGGCAGCACGTCCGGTCGCAAGGTCGACAAGCTCACCCTGGCTGGCTTCACCGTGGTGCCGTCCCTGAAGGTCAAGGTCCCGACCATTGCCGAGAGCGTGTTGAGCTTCGAGTGTCAGGTGGTGAGCCAGCTCGAGACCGGCGACCACGTGCTCTACGTGGGCGAGGTGCGGGCCGTGCGCGGCGTGCCCGGCACGCCCAAGCACCTCTACTCCCTGCACTATCGCAAGCTCATCGCGATCGGAGGGGACGGCGCCGTCCGCGTCGGGCTCGAGCACACGCGGTAGCAGTTTGCCTGTCGTTGATTTCTTCCATCGCACGACTCGCTGGTGGATGCAGCCCGGATCGTCGTAGAGTGACCGTCGCTGACCGTGCCTGTGGCGCGCACAGGTCATCCTCTGGCCCTCAAGCTACTCACCAGGAATGACATCGAACGGAGGGCTTCCCAGCGACCCGAAGGCTAGCGTTTCACCGGCCCGAGGTACTTGTCCAGCCAGTCGAGGGTCTCGCGACTGGTGTCCTTCCACGGACCAAAAAAGGCGTTGCCGGACTCGAAGACGACGTGCTTCTTGTCCTTGTCGGGCGTCCCGAGGAGGCGGAAGAAAGGGAGCTGCGACGCCTCCAGTCCGAAGGACTCGTCGTACCGGAAGTTGAGCATCAGCGTGGGTGTCTTCACGCGTGTCACGAAGTTCAAAGGCTCTGCCTCGGGGAGGCTATGCGTGAGCCAGAAGCCTCCCACCGTCAGGGCCGCCGCCTTGAACCGCCCGTCGACCGCGAGAAGAATGGGCGCGAGTGCGGCCCCCCCGCTTTGGCCGAGGTAAGCGAACTTCGTACTGTCGATGTCCTTTCTCGTCTCGAGATAGTCGAGCGTTCGGCCCAGGTCCTTCGACCACATGATCAGGTGGTCGCGGTACTGGGCGGTCTTGACACCGCGGTTGGGGTTCCACTCGTCGCGCCGCTCGAACGTGCTCTTGTAGATCGGCATTACCAGGACCCGGCCGCTCTGCGGGACATACCCAGGCCCGCCCCCTGGTCCCATTGTCGAAGGATCGAACCTCCCGGAGACCATTTCTTCATCTTGTATCGCGGGAAATTGCACAACCGTCTGGAACGGCGGCGCAACGTTCCTCGGCTGGTAGAGGTAAGCGATCATGCGCTCGCCGCCATAGGCCGCGTTGAAGGTCACCTTCTCCCATGGAAAGTCGTTGGCGGTCGTGCCCGTCTCCTCGACCTTGGCGTTCAGCTCAGCCTTGTCGTACGCGTAGAGCCCCTTGTAGGCGCCGAACACCTCGTCGGAGACGGGCTTCTCCTTCGAGATGTCGCGGATGAGGGGCTCGAGGCGCGCCATCGCTTCGGGTGGGGGCGGTGAGGCGACCTTTGCGCAGCGGAAGCCGTAGTTCGGCCTGCGGTCCCACGGGGATTGTGCGTCCGTCTGGATGAACATGTCCGGCGGCTCGCCGTAGCCGCCGCCGAGGATGAACCGCTTGCCTGCCGGGCCCTCGTTCCAGCACCACTCCTTGACGTTGCCAGCCATGTCGTATGTGCCCCAGGTACCCAGAGTCCCTTCGCCTCCGACCGGCACCGTTTCCACGCCCCGGAAGTTGCTCCCGGCCACGATGAGGTGGGCCCAGAAGACCCCTGCGGCCTCGGCCCAGTGATACACCGTCGGGAGGCTCTTCCCCGCAAACTCCGCATAGGCCGCCGCCTCGTACCAGCTCACCCCTGCCACCGGGTGCTTCTCCAACCCCGTGGGGAAACTCCCCGCCTCCCACGTTGCAGGGCCGGGGCGGCCCGTCCTATCGCGGAAGAGTGCGACCGCCTCCTCCCAGGATATCGTCCGCCCGTCCTTGACACAGGGCTGCTTCCAATAGACGCGCTTCTCGTAGCCCCCGGCGTCGACGAATCTCTTGTATGCCTCATTGGCGACCTCGGTCCGGTCGATGAGGAAATTGTCGGCCGGAACCTTCGGAAGGCCTTGAAGACCGATGAGCGAGGCGGTGATCGTCCCGCCATACACGGGAACACGCTCCATGTCGGCAGGGATGCTGCCTTCCTGATCCAGCGGCTCCGGCCCGTCTGGCCACCCAATCTCGTAGCGCGTGACGTACCCCTGCTTTGCGTACCGGAAAAGGTAGGCCCCCCCGGCCAGGCGGATCTTCACGAGTGGCGTCTTCCCGATGCTCACCCAGGCGTTGGGATCCCCCGTGTACGGACGGAGCGAGACATCCGCTCCCGGGGGGATGGTCTCGAACGACGCCTCCCACGTTGACTTCTCCAAGAGCTTCTTGAATGTCGGGTCCTCCGGGAGAGCAGTGACGCCCTCTCGTGCCAGCGCGGCCGCCTTGAGGAATTCTCCCTCGGCCACGAGACGAGCCTGTTCCTGCTCCACGAGACGTGCGACCTCGGGCGTCGCGTCGAGGGTAAAACGGGATCGGGACGCGCTGTGCCAGAGCCAGCCGGCTACGGAGACTGCCACTACGAGGGCCGCCGCGATGGCCATCCAGACCTTCCGAGAGAGCCGCGTGGGCCTCGCCGGGGCCAGCGACGCTTCGAGGGCCTTCAGCTCATTGCAGACCTCGCCTGCGCCCGGGTACCTCTTCTCGGGGTCTTTCTGCAGGCAGCGCTGGACGATGCTCGATAGCCCGACCGGCAGCGCCGGGTTGATCTCGCTGACGGCGGACGGTGTGTCCCGCAGGATCGCGGAGATCACCGACGCCTGGGTCTCGCCGACAAACGGTCGCTTGCCGGTCGCCATCTGGTAGAGCACGCTGCCGAGGGAAAAAAATGTCCGAGCGGCGGTCGATCGATCGCCCTTCGACCTGCTCGGGAGACATGTATGGCACGGTGCCGATGATCTGGCCGCCGCGGGTCAGCCCGGTGGCGGTGAGCTCCGGGTCGGCGCCGGCGGCGCCCGCCGCGGTCAGCTTGGCGAGGCCGAAGTCGAGCACCTTGACGCGCCGGTCGGTGGTGACCATGACGTTGCCCGGCTTGACGTCGCGGTGGATGACGCCGCGCTCGTGCGCCGAGGCAAGCGCATCGGCCAGTGGGATCGCCAAACGGAGGAGCGTGTCGACCGGCAGGCCGCGCTCGGGGATCACCTCGGCGAGCGTCGTGCCCTCGACCACCTCCATGGTGATAAAGCGAACACCGTCCACCTCGTCCACCGAATGAACAGTGACGATGTTGGGGTGGTTCAGAGCGGCGATCGCCCTGGCCTCCCGCTCAAAGCGCACCAGCCGCTCGGGATCGAGAGCGAGCGCCTCGGGGAGGACCTTGAGCGCAACGTCGCGGCCGAGCTTCGTATCCCGCGCTCGCCACACCTCGCCCATCCCCCCAGCGCCGAGCGGCGCGAGGATCTCATACGAACCGAGGCGGATGCCGGCTGCAAGACTCACTGGCGCGGAATTCTTGGCGAGTCTATCACCACGGTCAAAGAGCCCTCCTTGTCAATTCGCTCCAAGGCTACCGCACGCCACCCAACGGAAACGATGACGACGATCGACCCAAGACCGGAAGGCTAGACCAGGCGACGGCTGAGAGTTGATGCCCGCATGGATACGGAATGGACTCCCCCGACGCGACCGGCCAGCGTCGAACCGTGGGCCCGCTCGTCGACTGGCTCACGGACGCCACCCACCTCGACCTGCTCACCGCCCCCCTACAACAAGTACGTGCGGGTCCGGGTCTGGCCCGCGGAGGCTCCCGCGGACGGGCCCGCCGTTCGAGCCTGAGCGGACCGGCCGCCGGCGAAGGAGCTCTCCAGCGCTGGGGAGCTTCAGCCGGGCACCCCACTGTGAAGGCAGTCGCGGCGGTGCCGCCGTCGCTCATCCGCACTTTCGACCATAAGGGAACGATCTACCGCAGTGGCTCACTGCCCTCGGCGAGAATCGCCACGTAGTCGGTGTACGCGAAGAGCCGATCCCGCCTTTTGCCTGTAACCTCTCGGACGATGCCCAGCCCCGCCAGATGGCTGAAGGCCGCACCCACGGTCGGCGCTGACAGGCTAAGCTCCTTGACTGCCGCCTGAATGCTGAGGAGCGGCTTGCGCCGCAGGAGCTCATGCAGGCGCAGTGCCGACCCGGTCGCGCGACCGAGGGTGGCGATCCGTGCTCGATCTTGAGCGAAGCGATCGAGGATTCTCTTTGCCGTCTCTGTGGCCCCATCGGATGTGTTGAGGACACCCTCCAGGAAGAACCCGAGCCACGCCTCCCAGTCCCCCTCGAGCCGAGCGTTCTGCAGCAGCTCGTAGTAACGCTGCCGGTTCTGCTTGAAGTACAGCGAGAGGTAGAGTAGCGGCTCCTTCATTGCCTGCTCGGCGATGAGCAGCAGCGTGATGAGCAGGCGGCCGATACGGCCGTTGCCGTCGAGAAAAGGGTGGATGGTCTCAAACTGAACGTGCGCCAGCGCCGCCTTGATCAGGACCGGCGTCGGTTCGGGGTCGTCGTGGAGGTACTTTTCGAGCGCCCCCATGCAAGGCACGACCTCTTCCGGAGGCGGCGGGACGAACAGGGCATTGCCCGGCCGCGTGCCGCCCAGCCAGTTCTGCGTTCTCCGGAACTCGCCAGGGTCCTTGTCGGATCCGCGCCCCCGACCGAGAAGAACCTTGTGGATCTCCCTGACTAAGCGCAGTGAGACTGGGAGCTCTTCGCGGAGGAGCGCAAGCCCGCGATATATGGCGGCGACGTAATTGGAGACCTCCTGAACGTCGTCGAGAGGCACGCCGGGGATCCCCTGGCTCTCGAACAGGAGGAGGTCGGACAGCGACGACTGCGTACCCTCGATCTGCGAGGACAGCAGCGCTTCCTTGCGAACGTAGAAGTACAGGAGCAGCGAAGGCTCCGGGAGCAGCGTCGTGGTCGCGTCGAGCCGACCAAGAGCCCGGTTCGCCCGCCCGAGAAGATCCTGGAGGCGGAAGGAAATCGCGAGCGCCGGCGAGGGGGGAAGTGGCGCCGGCACGAACGCCTGGAAGGGCTCGCTCGCCGTCGTCCGAGTGACGTAGTGCCCTTGAAGCCCCCGTCGCATGTCCACCTCCGCCGTTCGAAAGGATCCTTTCGCAGGCTCCCTGATTAATTAAGAATAGGCGTTTAAGGTTAAATAGCAAGCCCTGTGGACACCCGCCATCTGCCTCGTTCTCGCGACCGACGGCCTGCCACCACGAGCTGGCACCATTGTCTTCACGCTGTGGTCGCTGATGACCCTAGCGGCGCGGGCGGTGGTCGGTCGCCCTGGAGGCAGGTACCAGGCCGCTAGCTCTCCCGAGTTCTCGACAAGGACGTGCCGGCTCCCATCCCACCAGCGTCAACAACGCTGCGCGCCAGGAACGCTTCAGCCATTCCCCTTGCCTCGTCTACCGGTCCGGACTCCCCGCGGATCGCCTCGCGACTCGCCCGCCGGCGACCTTCAGAATGCCTTCGGCGCAGGTATCATGGCCTACGGTGGGAAAGGAAACGCCTATCCCCGATCTCTCGCCGCCGCCCGTGCTGGAGGTGGAGGCGGTCTCGAAGTCCTACCGTCTCGGCGCGTCGCTCGTCACGGCCATCCAGGACGTCTCCCTCTCCGTCGCGAGCGGCGAGCTGATCGCCCTGACGGGGCCGAGCGGCTCCGGCAAGACCACGCTCTTCAACCTGATGGGTCTGCTCGATCGGCCCGATCGCGGGGTGGTGCGCGTGGGAGGTGTCGAGGCGGAGCGGCTGGACGAGGACGCGCGCTCGGACCTGCGGCGCGACCAGCTCGGGTTCGTCTTCCAGGGCTTCAACCTGATCCCGGTCCTGAGCGCGGCGGAGAACGTGAGCTACCCGATGGCACTCAAGGGTGTGGGCCGGCAGGAGCGCCGCCGGCGCGCCATCGAGCTGCTCGAGGCGGTGGGGATCGGCCACAAGCAGGCGGTGCGCCCGGACCTCCTCTCCGGAGGCGAGCGCCAGCGCGTGGCCATCGCCCGCGCACTCGCCAATGGGCCCCGGGTGGTCTTCGCGGACGAGGCGACCGCCAACCTCGACTCGCACACCGCCGATGAGGTACTGGGACTCGTACGCACGCTGAACGAGTCGCAGGGGGTGGCCTTCCTCCTGGCCACGCATGACCCGCGAGTGGTGGCGCGCGCCCACCGCGTCGTCCACCTGCACGACGGGCGCATCCTGGACCGGGCGCCGTGAACGCCTTCTCTCTCGCCTATCGGAACCTGGCCCGGCAGCGCCGGCGCACGCTGCTCATCGAGGCCATCGTCGCCTTCGGCTTCGCGGCCCTGGCCCTGGCCACGGGGTTCATGATCCAGTCCTTCGACAGCCTTCGCGCGGTCATGATCCAGCAGATCGGTCATCTCCAGGTCGTGAATCCCGGCGCCGTGACGAACCCGGAGGAGACCACGCTGCAGTTCGGCATCCCGAACTCCGACCGGGCGCGCGCCATCACCGCCTCCGTGCCCTCGGTCGTCGCCGTGCTCCCCCGGATCGAATGGGTCGGCCTGGTCACCAACGGGACGCGCTCGGTGCCCTACCTCGGCCTGGGCGTCGACCCGGGGCCGGAGTTCGCGGCCACCCGACCGGGAGAGCTGGTGGTGGCCGGCTCCTACCTGCAGGGAGACGGAGGCGACGAGATCGTCATGGGCACGGGCCTGGCCCGCGCCCTGGGGGTGAAACCCGGCGACCAGCTCACGCTGCTGGCGAGCACCGTGGACGGGAGCCTCAACGCGGTGGACGTTCGCGTGCGCGGGCTCCTCGCCATCCCCATCAAGGAGCTCAACGACCGCACTCTGGTGGGGGGCCTCACCCTCGTGTCGCAACTGCTGCACAGCGAAGGGACGGTGTCCAAGCTGGTCGTTTTTCTCAAGAGCGAGCGCGACCTGGAGGCGGCGGCGGCGGCCATCGCCGTGCGCCTGGCCCCCGTCGGTCCGGTGGCCATCGTTCCCTGGAGGACGATCGCGGTCTTCTACGGCCAGGTGCGGCTGCTCTACATCGCCATCTTCGGCTTCGTGAACACCGTCCTCGTCCTGGTCGTGGTCCTCTCCGCGGCCATCGTCATGACTATGGCCGTGGCCGAGCGTACGCGCGAGGTCGGCACCCTGCGCGCCCTCGGCACGCGGCCGGCACGTATTCGAAACACCTTCCTGGCAGAGGGGGTGCTGATCGCACTGGCCGGCAGCCTGGCCGGCCTCGTACTCGCCCTCGCCGTCGGGGCCGCCCTGAACGCCTCCGGGATCGTCATACCGCCCCCGCCGGGGGCGGCGGTGGGCATGCCGATCCACGTGCGCCTCTATCCGAGCGCCTACCTGTTCGCTCTGGCGGTGATGGTGGGCACGACGTTGCTCGCGTCGTTCTTCCCGGCGCGCCGGGCGGCCCGCCTCTCCATCGTCGAGGCCCTCACCCATGTCTAGGAGGCTTCTCAAGCTGGCGATCGCCTTGGTCTTGGGGATCGTCCGCCCGTTGGCGGCGGCGACCCCCGAAGAGATCAGGGCCTGGCTCCGGGCCGTGGACGCCGTCCGACAGCCCTATTCGGAGGCGGTCATCGCCGTCCGCCAGACCGAGAGGGTCGGGGGTGTGGTGCGCAGCGTCGACGAGTTCGACCTCTACATGAAGGGGCGCGACCGGACCCTGCTCGTCTTCACGCGAGGGAAGCAGACCGGTCGGAAGATCCTGATCGTGGGCGAGAAGATGTGGCTGATCCTGTCCACCGCCCACCCTGTCCCCATCAGCCCGCACCAGCGGATCATGGGCGCAGCGGCGCTATCCGAGGTGGCCCGCTTCCGGGCCGCCGACGACTACGAGGCGTCCGTGCGTGCCGAGGAAGAAGAGCAGGGCGGGCACAGGTGCCGAGTGGTCGATCTCGCCGCCCGGTCGCCGAAGAGCCGCTACTCCCGGGTCGAGCTGTGGATCGATGCGCAAAGCCGCCCGCGGAAGGCCCGCTTCTTCCTGCCGTCGGGGAGGCAGGCCCAGGAGATCGAGTTTCTGAGGTTCGACGAGAAGGAGGGTCGGACGCTCCTGGCCGAGATGGAGTGTCACGACCTCCTCGCCCCCGGCGCGGGGCTCACCCTCAAGCTCGAGTACCTCCGGTATCGTCCAGCCCACATCGACGACTCCCTCTTCACCCTCGAGGGAGCACGCTAGAAGACCTTCAGACAGCCCTGGAGCGAGCGGGCTATACTTTTCCCCATCTACACGCCGCCGCCCGTTCGTGCTCGGGGACTGCGGCTCGGAGTGCAACCTGACCATGGTTCAGGCCAAGCGAATCACCTTCGTCCACCCCCAAGGAGAGAACTGGGTCTCGGGCACGAAGGACATCGTCCGCATCGCCAACGTCATGCCGCCCCATGGCCTCCTCATGCTGGCCGCCGTGGCCGAGCGGGCGCTCTTCCCCGCCACCATCCTCGACTTCTTCGCCCACCCGCTCCCCGAGGACCAGGCCGTGCAGGCCGTCCTCGCCACCCGGCCCGACGCCGTCGGCTTCTCGGCCACCACCGCGGGTTTCATGGGCGGCTACCGGCTGGCGGTCCGGCTCAAGCAGGCGCGACCCGATATCCCCATCCTGTTCGGAGGACCCCACCCGACTTCGACGTGGTCACGATTGCTGCGCGATTTCCCCGCGCTGGACATGATCGTGGTGGGCGAAGGGGAGGAGACGCTGCTGGAGCTGCTCCAGGCGGATCTCGTCCCCTCTCCGGACATCGCGGGGCTCGCCTACCGCGGCCCCGAGGGCGAGTTGCTCTTCACGGGGCCACGGCGTGCGCTCTCCGATCTCGACCAGTTGCCCTATCCCGCCTACGAGAAGCTCACGGGCTACCCCGCAGCGTACCCCCTGCCCATCTTCAACTATCCCCGCTCGCCGGCCACCACCTTCATCACCAGCCGCGGCTGCCCCTACTCGTGCAGCTACTGCGATCGATCCGTGTTCG
Organism: uncultured Acidobacteriota bacterium; assembly: GCA_963725705.1. Lineage (GTDB taxonomy): Bacteria > Acidobacteriota > Thermoanaerobaculia > Thermoanaerobaculales > Thermoanaerobaculaceae > CAVRZJ01. Next base: position 268,822 of record CAVRZJ010000017.1, read on the forward strand.
GCAGCTCGTTCCGCGCCCACAGCGCGGAGTACCTGGTCGACCATCTTGCCTTCCTGAAGAGCCGCTACGGGATCCGCCACGTCAACATCTACGACGACAACTTCACCCTGAAGAAGCCCCGGGTCGAGGAGTTCGTCGAGAAGCTGCGCTCGCGGGATCTCGGCATCACCTTCAACTGCATCGGCCGCCCCAACGACCTGGACGGCGATCTGATCCGGACCCTCAAACGGGGGGGGTGCTGGATGATCAACCTGGGGGTGGAGTCCGGGGATCAGGACCTCATCAGCAAGCACCGCACGCGCAGTGACCTGGAAGAAGTCGCACAGACCGTGCATCAGGTGCACGAGGCGGGCATCCGGGTCAAGGGCCTGTTCATGATGGGCATCCCCGGCGAGACGGAGGACTCCATCGCCCGCACCGTCGCCTTTGCCCTGCAGCACCCGTTCAGCGACGTCAACCTCACCAAGTTCACGCCCTTCCCGGGCTCCCCCATCTATCGCACGATCCTCGAGCACGGCGAGTTCGACGAGGATTGGGAGAAGATGAACTGCGCGAACTTCGTGTTCATCCCGCGGGGCTTCACCAAGGAGCGGCTCGAGGAGCTGTACCTCCGCTTCTACCGCAGCTTCTACAAGCGCCCGTCCGGCTTCCTGAACTTCGTGAGCATGATCTGGAAATCGCCCGAGAGCTGGCGCCGCTTCGTGGTCAACGCGGGGGCCTTCATCGATGTCGCGCGCCAGATGAAGGCCCGCTCGGCGGCGGAGGCTGGTGATCCTCGCGGGCAGGGCATACCCACGGACGACTGATACGAATTCTCCATCCGTCGGAGAGCATTGCGGTGGCGATCGGAAGAAACCATGTACTGTGGGGCGCGTGCTCCGCGCCCGCTTTTCCGGTAGCGCTGCCGAAAACGCCGGCGCGGAGCGCCGGCCCCACAAGCACTACCGCTGGCGGGAGATCGGTATGACGAAGCGTCGGTGCCGTTCCCTGGTCCCATCCACCTTCATCTGCTGCACCTGGCGACCTCGCGACCGCCAGCGCTGCTCCAGCTAGCCGTAGCGTTGGGCGGTCGGATGGGAGAGTCAGGCCTGCCTTCCATGGTCGCGTGAGCCCGAGGGAAACACTGATCTTGGCGGCCAGAGCTCGGTCGCCCCGCGCGGCTACAATGCCGTAGGCTGGTTGCAGTCGGCCCTCGAGGAGGCAAGCGTGAACATGGCCCGCCGCAACCGAATCGCCCAGTGGGCGTTCGACACCCGTGCGATCCTCGGACGGTTTCACCTCTGGCTCGATGACGTCGAGGAGACCTGGGTCCGTGGTGGCCCGGTCAGGGACCTTTCCTTCATCGGGCGCTCGCTCGAGGCGTCCTTCGTCATGACGGCGGCAGTGACGGCGCTCGGCACGCGCCTGTTCGGGCGCTACGGCGAAGGGAAGGGGCTGGACAAGGCGGGGCTGAACCGGGTCAAGAAGAACGCCGACGCGGTGTCCGCCTACGCCATGAGCGAGGCGCTGTGGTACCTGAGCCGGGCGCTGCCGGAGAACCACGCCATCATGATCAGCCTCGGAGAGGGGCTGATGCCCAAGGTCGGAGAGACCCCGGAAATGGGGTCGAACCCGCTGCTGGGCTTCGGTCGCGTCTATGCGAGGCCCCAGGTGGCGCGCTTCGTCGACCAGCGCGTCCATCGTCTGATCAACGACGCGGGGTACGGCTGGAAGGAGTTCTGGGGCGAGCTACAGGTCGCCGGCATCACGGTCTGGGGAGCGGCCGTCGACACCCTCGAGAACACTTCGCGCTTCGCCAAGGGCGATGCCACCGGCCCCATGGCGGTGCTCCACGTCTTCGATCAGCCGCTCAAGGTGTCGCTGCCCTACGAGGGCTACATGGGGATGCTGGTGTTGCCGCGGGCGGTGATCGACACCGCGGCCGAGCGCTCGCTTCTCGTCGACTACACGACCCCGCGGGCGCGCGTCTTCGAGGCGATCCGCGCGACCTACCCGGATCTCGTGCCGGAGCGCGTCCACGTCTGGACGCTGGGCGGCAAGTCGCGAGAGGGCCGGATCGGGTCGCTGTGGGCCGAATGGCGCGGGCTGGGGGTGCACCTTGTCGAGGATGGCTTCCAGCTCCCCAGCGGGATGGCGGCATTCACCGAGTCGGGGACCTACGCGCCGACCTTTGCTGTAGGCTCGCACCGCGACCGGGATGGCAAGCTGCACCTCTTCTTCTGCGATGGGTACGCGGCCTCCGCCGAGGCGCTCCAGACGGCGAGCCTCGACCCGGTCCTCGGCACCCATACCTCGATGTGCCTGTTCTCCCCCCGCTTCGAGGTCCCCTGGGAGCGCGAGCGCAACGTCATGCGCCTCGACCCCGAGGACGGCGAGCTCGCGGCCCGGCTCGCCGAAGTGCTGGGGCGGACGAGCGGCGCCACCGACGTGGAAGCGTACCGGGGCGCACTTCGGCATGCTCGACGCGCGGGGTTGCCGGTGCAGCGACGCACCCTCACCGCAGACGACTTCTTCCCCAAGAAGGACTGGGACGGGCTGGCCCTGGCCGGCTTCATGCTCCCCGATCCCTATAGCGGCAGCGCGGGGGTCGAGGAGGTCGCCGAAGGCGTCTACCGTGTGGTCACCGTGGCCGCCTCGAAGCGCGGGGTTTTGCGCGTGACGCTGACGTTGCGCCTGGTTGAAAACATGACCGAGAGCCAACTGGTTTTCTCGCCGCTGCTCGACCGCTTCTTCGCCGGCCAGGACTACCGCACGCGCCCTGTGAAGATCTCCGACTCGGGGCGGATCCGCAACGAGCTCCAGACGTGGTGTTCCGAAGCCCTCGAGTACCTCAGCGAGGACGGCATCCGGGTCCACCTCGACCAAGTCGACGACGCGGTGCTGTCTCCGGAAAAGCGCGCCTTCATTCGCGACGTGCTTCTCTGGTACAAGGACAACCACCCGATCTGGTTCCGCTGGCTCGAGGTGACCTAGCCCGCGCTACGGCAGCGGTTCCGGCTCTCGCACGATGGGTCATCACGCTCATCGCACCGACGAGAAACGGCTCGTGATTCGCCATCGGACCCGCGCGTTAAGCTCCGCTGGCAGCACGTCAGGAGGACGTGCCTCACGGTCAATGAGCGGAGCGCCGAGCGCGAAAGGGGGGAAGTCGCTACAGCTCGGGCTGCCAGCGCTCGATCCACGCCTGGAGGACGATCAGCGGCCACAGCGCGCGGGCGTGGTTGGCGCGGCCATCGCGGTGCTCGGCGAGGATGCCGGCGACTGCTTCCGCGGGGAGCAGGCCCTGGCGGCGCAGCAGCGCCGGGTCGAGCAACCGGTCGACCTCGCCGCGCAGCGCGCCGTTCATCCACGAGCCGACCGGGACCGAAAGGCCGTGTTTCCGCCGGTGGACGATTCCGTGCGGCAGGTAGCGCTCGCCGACGCGCTTGAGCAGCCACTTGGTGGTCAGCCGCCGCACGCGCAGGCGGTCGGGCAGCGAGCAGGCGAAGGTCGTGACCTCGCGGTCGAGGTACGGCACGCGCGTCTCCAGCGAGGTCAGCATCCCGGCGCGATCGAGCTTGACCAGCAGGTCGTCGCGCAGGTAACGGTGATAGTCGAGCAGCATCGCCCCGGCGAGTACCGAGCGGCGATCCGCACCGCTCCCGAGCTGGTCCACCGCGAGTGGCGCCGCCGGGATCGAGAGCAGCTCGGGCAGGCCGGTCGAGACCCAGGCGGTGTGCCGCTCGTCCCAGCGCTTCTCGTCGCCGGCGACGAAGCGCTTGAGCAGGAACTCCAGCGGCACCGCCTGCTCCGACGGCCTGATCCCCTGGACGCGGCGGCGCACCGCGCGCCGGAGGAAGCCGGGCAGCACCTGGTAGCCGCGCATCAGCACGTGCCCGACGTAGGTCGGGTAGCCGCCGAACAGCTCGTCGGCGCCCTCGCCGGAGAGCAGCACCGTGACCTTCTCCCGCGCGGCGCGGGCGAGCAGGTAGGTGGGCAGGATCGCTGGGTCGGCGACCACGTCGGCAACCGTGTCGCTGACCGTCCGAAAGGCGGTGGTCAGCTCGGGCTCGCCGACCGGCACGTCGGTGTGATCGGTGCCGATGAGAGCGGCGACCCGCTTGGCGTGGTCGCCCTCGTCGTAGGAGCCGCCCCCGAACGAGATCGAGAAGGTGAGCAGGCCCGCGTCGCGGCGCTCGCGCATTGCCAGGGCGGTGAGCAGCGAGGAGTCGAGGCCGCCGCTCAGGCAGACGCCGACCGGCACGTCGGCGACCATCTGCGACTCGACCGCGCGCCGGAGCAGGGCGTCGAGCTCGGCGGCGGCCGCCGTAGAGCCGATCGGCCGCTCCTGCACCTCGCTGACGTCCCAGTAGCGGATCGCGGAGCGGACGCCGCCGTGCAGTTGCGTCACCGTGCCCGCCGGCACCTGGCGGACCGAGCCGAACAGCGTCCGCGGCTCGAGCACGTACCCGAGCGTCAGGAACTGCGCGAGCGCCTCGCGGTCGAGGCGGCGCGGCAAGCCGGGCATGACCAGCAGCGCCGGGATCTCCGAGGCGAACCACAGCTCGCCGCCGGACTCCGCGAAGAACAGCGGCTTCTCGCCGGCGCGGTCGCGGGCGAGCGTCAGCGTGCGCGTCCGCTCGTCCCAGATCGCCAGGCCGAACATGCCGTTGAGCTCGCGGATCGCCGCGGCGCCGTGCTCGAGGTAGAGCGGCAGGATGACCTCGACGTCCGAGTGCGAACGGAAGGGGTAGGTAGGGTAGCGCCGGCGCAGCTCCTCGAAGTTGTAGATCTCGCCGTTGCACACCAGCCAGACCTGCCCCGAGGGATCGCGGAACGGCTGGTCGGCGCGGCTCTCCAGGTCGATGATGCGCAGCCGCTCGGTGGCGATGTGGACGTGCGGGAGAGCGAGCTCGCCGTGGCTGTCGGGGCCGCGATGGCGGATCGCGCGTGCGCACTCCGGCGCCAGCTCCGGGTGGCGGAGCGGCGACCCGTCCAGCGAGACCATCCCATAAACGCCGCACATGCTACGGCCCGCCGCCGGCCGCGCCGGCGGGGCACGGCCCGTACACCGCGATGCGGCTGTTAGCCGCGAGCAAGGGCAGCCGGGCGGCGAGGGCCGCACGCTCGTCCGGCCAGTCGCTGCGTGTGACGAAAAGGCCGCCGGCCGGGCAGTGGTCGAGCTCGCCGCGCCACTCGCTGAGCGGCCGAAAGTGCGGCGCCCGGCCGTAGACCGCCGGGCCGAAGTTACGGAACCAGTAGTTGCTGCGCAGCGGCTCGCCGTCGTCGGTGAACATCACGGTGTTCTGCCGCATGTAGTACGACAGCGATGGCGAGTAGGCGCCCACCGAGAACAGGTGGAACGACTCCGGCGGACCGGGTAGACCCGCCACGATCGAGCGGCTCGAACGCGACTCGGCGATGGCGGCGACCAGGGCGTGGCCGACGCTCGGCATCGCCAGCAGCGGAAGCGCGAGCAGCGCTGCGCCGGCAACCGCGGCGCGCGGCCGCAGACCTGCAACGAGCAACGCGAGGACGGCGCCGGCGACCAGCGACGCGGCGACGAGGCGGACGCTGTCAGGCACGACCGCGCGCAACTGCGGGCTGAGCCTGGCGAGCGTCGAGGGCAGCGTGCCGGCGACCAGCAGCAGCAGGCCGGCGGCGGCCTCGGCAACGGCGAGCGTCCGTAGCCCCGCCAGGCGTCCCGCCGCGGCGCAGCCGGAGGCGAACAGCAGCGCCACCGGGACCACCAGCGGCAGCACGTACTGCGGCCGTTTCGACTGCGACAGCGAGAAGAAGACGAGCGGCAGCACGATCCACAGGATCAGGAACACCGTCCGCGCCTCGAGCGTGAACCGTCCCTCGCGACGCGTCGTCCGCTCCTTGATGACCGCCGGGAGCGCGAGCACCCACGGGAAGGTGCCGGCGACGACGATCGGCAGGAAGTACCAGAACGGGGCGGTGCGGTTGAGCTGCGAGGTAGCGACCCGGGCCATCGTTTCGGTGACCAGCGCGTAGGTCAGGAAGCCCGGGATCCGGATCGACATCGCCACGAGCCAGGGCGTCACGACGGCGACTAGCAGCAGCGGGCCGATCGCCGGGAACAGCCGCCGCGCCGACCGCCGCCACAGCGCGAACGGCACGGCGACGAGCAGCGGCAGCACCAGCGCGACCGGACCCTTGGTGAGCACGCCGAAACCCATCGCCGCCCAGGCGAGAGCCGCCCGGCGCCTTCCCGCCGCTATCGCCTCCTCCTCGACCGCGAGCAGGAAGAGCAGGGTCGCGCACGACACGAAGAACGACAGGGCGCTGTCGAAGATCACTGCCCGCGAGAACCCGACCGCCAGCGGCGACGCTGCGGTCGCGAGCGCTGCGACCTCAGCCGCCGGGTGCCCCCACATCCGGCGCGCCGCCCACCAGGCGAGCGCCGCGGTCGCCAGCGCGAACAGCAGCGACGGCAGCCGTGCGGCGGCCGCGCCGGCGCCGAACGCACGGATCGAGACCGCGGCGCAGGTGAAAAAGAGCACCGGCTTGTCGAGGTAGGGCAGCCCGTTGAGGTGCGGCACTGCCCAGTTGCCGGTAGCCGCCATCTCGCGGGCGACCTCGGCGTTGCGCCCCTCGTCGGGGTCCATCAGCGGGAACGACCCCAGGCCGAACGCGAGAACCGCGGTGACGAGGACCGCGGTCGCGATCGTCACCGGCAACGCGCTGCGTGTGGCGGTCACTTCGGGGAGCGGCATCCGCCGCTCATAGTAATGCAACACGCTCCGCGGGTAACCGGGCGTTGCCCCCGCCGTCGCGTCCCGCGCACCGGTGCGGTGGTCTTGACGTCGGCCGCTCCGGCGGCCCACGATGCGCGGACGACGCGCTCGCGAGGAGGGTCCGATGAGCGATTCCGGTCACGCCAACGCAATGGGCGGCGCGGTGTTCGCCGAGCCGACGCCGATGGGGTTGATCTGCCTGGCGGTCGGCTGTGCGGCGCTGGTGCCGATCGCCTTCGGGGCCAGCCTGACCCCGGTCGGCCTGCGCACGGCGGCGATGTTCTGCCTGTTCTTCGGCGCCGGCGGTCAGTTCCTCGCCGGGGTGATGTCGCTCGCCAACCGCAACCTGTTCGGCGGCACGCTATTCACCGCGTTCGCGTTCAACTGGCTGATGAACTGGTGGGCGCTGCAGCAGCTCGCCGCCGGCGTCGTGCCGGACCACGCGGTGATCGCCTCGGTGGACGTTGCGTTCCTGGTGATCTTCATCGCCATGACCTACGGGTTCGGCTTCTTCTCGAAGCTGCTGTTCGTCTTCCTACTCGACATCGACCTGCTCTACGCCTGCCGCATCGTCGACACGCTCGCCGGTACGCGCGCGCTCGTGCTGCCGATCGCGCTGCTGACCGTCGGCCTCGCGGCGATCTCGCTGTGGATCGCCTTCGCGATGCTGCTCAACCCGGTCGCCGGGAGGGTGCTGTTCCCGCTCGGCGGCCCGCTGTTCGCACCGCGCAGGACCCCATCGTAACGCCCTGGACGCCGCAGCTCGGGACCTACGCGTACGGGGTGGCCTGCACGGCCAGGATCGTCAGGTCGTCGTCGAGGGCGGCGCTGCCGGAGTGCCGGTCGAGGTGGCGACGCAACCGATCGGCGAGCCGATCGACCGAGCCGCCTCGCCATCCGCGGAGAGCGCGCACGAGCCCCGCCATGCCGAAGAACGTCCCGTCCGGCGCCGGGGCCTCGGTCACACCGTCGGTGTAGAGGACCAGCGTGTCGCCCGGCTCGAACGCCTCCACCACATCGCTGTAGGTCGTCTCGGCACTGATGCCGAGCGGGATGCTCTGAGCGGAGATCACCGTCACGTCGGCGGCGAAGCTGCGGCGCACCAGAGCCGGCGGATGACCCGCCAGCGACAGCGTCATCGCATCCATCTGGCTGTCGATCCGCACGCACACGGCGGTCACGTAGTTCTGCCCAAGCAGCTCCACCAGCGTTCGGTTGACCTCGCCGAGCAGGGTGGCGGGGCTGGGCTTGCCGGCGCGCGGTTGCCGCGCAAGGGCGCCGTGAAACGCCGTGCGCACGACGGCCATCAGCAACGCCGCGGGCACCCCGTGACCCATCGCGTCCGCCATGTAGAGGAGCGCCGATCCGTCACTCAGACGCACGCAGTCGAGCAGGTCGCCGCCGATCTTCGCGGCCGGCTCGTAGAGCATGGTGAAGCTCAAGTGCTCGCAGTGCGGCAGAGTCGCCGGGATGAGAGCGCGCTGGACCTTACGGGCCAGCTCGAGCTCCTGCTGGCTGCGGCGATACTCCTCGTCGCGCAGTTGGCCCTGCTTCTCGATCACGGCCTTCTGCGCCGCCAGCTCGCTGAACATGCGGCCGCGCTCGAGCAGGCCCGAGACGACACCGGCCACCTGCTGGAAAGGCTCGAGGTGCCGCGTGGAGTAGGTCCCCGGCGCACGCGAATCGAAGAAGAGGAAGCCCACCGGACGACCGCCGGCGACGAGCGGACAGGTCAGCGACGATCGCATCCCCTCCTCCACGAGCCGGCGCGTGCCATCGCTCAGCGGCCGCTCGCGCAGATAGGCGACCAGATCGTTGATGATCCTCGCCTGGCCCGTGCGGAAGACGTCGGCCAGGCTGCTGTGCACCAGCGGCTGCGAGTAGCCCGCGACGATCCGCGACTGTTCGCCATCCGACCGCGTCCACTTCGCGACGACGAGCCCCGTCTCGTTCTCCACGACCGCATACGACATGCGGTCGTACGGTACGAGGTCACGGAACTCCTCGTAGATGAAGTCGAGGATCTCCTCGATCCCGACGCCGTGAGTGATCCGCTCGATGATCCGCCACAGCCGATCGTGCTCCGCCCGCTGCTGGCCGAGCTCGGTGAGCATCGTCATCGTCTGGGGTGTGTCACCGCCAACGGGCATGAGAAGCGCCGGGGCGACCGCCCCGGCTAACGTCGCCGGCTCAGCACCGCCATCATCGCTGTTCATGTGTCTCAGCTTCCATAACTCTCCTCCTAACACCGGGGACCGCGAAAATACTCCCGGCGCCGGGTGTCACTCTGCCGCGGACGTCGATTCGCCGACCAGCAACCAACCGTCGGATTCTCGTTCCGGCCTCTCGATCTACTGCCCGGCGCGCCGCCGCCGGCGCCCTTTGACATCAGAACTGGTTGTCGCCCCGGACAAGACCGCCGAGCGGCCCGAGGATGGAGCCCTCCTCGCGACTGCCACCGCGCTGCGGCATGGCGGCCAGCATCCGACCCGCCAGACGCGAGAACGGCAGCGACTGCAGCCAGATCTTGCCGGGTCCGCGCAGCACCGCGAAGAACGCCCCTTCGCCGCCGAACAGGATGGTCTTGACGCCGCCGGCCTGCTGGATGTCGAAGTCGACGGTGTCCTGGTAGCCGACGACGCAACCGGTGTCGACGTGCAGCACCTCACCCGCGCCCAGCTCGCGCTCGACCAGCGTGCCACCGGCGTGGACGAAGACGATCCCGTCGCCCTCGAGCTTCTCCATGATGAACCCTTCGCCGCCGAACAGGCCCGTGAGGATCTTGCGCTGGAAAGCGATGCCGATCGAGACGCCGCGGGCGGCGCACAGGAAGCTGTCCTTCTGGCAGATCAGCCGGCCGCCGAGATTGCCGAGCGGCATCGGGATGATGTTCCCGGGGTACGGCGCCCCGAAGGCCACCCGCGCTTTGCCGCTACCCGCGTTCGAGAACACCGTGATGAACAGGCTCTCGCCGGTGAGCAGGCGTTTGCCGGCGCCGACCAGCTTGTCCATGAACGTGCCGGTCGCCATGGCCTGCGAGGCATCGCCGAAGACGCTCTCCATCTGGATGACCGGGTCTTTGTACATCATCGCGCCCGCCTCGGCGATGGCGCTCTCGCCGGGGTCGAGCTCGACCTCGACGAACTGCATCTCGCTGCCGACGATGCGGTAGTCGATCACGTCGGCCCCGCGTGGCGCCGGCTGCGGCGCCGACACGGCCGCCACCGGCATCGCAGCGCCCGGGCGCAGCTCCGCCACCGCCGCGATCGGCAGCCACTCGCCGAACCCTTCGCGCCAGGCGTGCCCGTTGGAGTTGGCGGCGGCCTGCGAGCGCGCCTGCGCGTCGCTCATCGGGCCGACCTGCTGACCGTTGTAGCTCAAGTACCACTGCGCCATCGTCCACCTCCCGCATCGTGCCCGGAAAGCCTAGCAGAACCCCGCCTCCGAGTGGTTTGGAAGTGCGTGGAAACTTGAGTGGCTTGGAGGTGCTCGGAACCTTGGAGGCCGTCGTTGCCACCTCCGACATTTCGAAAGCGGACAACTCAGCCATTCCGCTTCGATCTCCAGTCGGGGCGGCGCTTGCACTCCCCATCACGAGCAAAACGTCGGAAGTGGCACGCGCGCACCGCTCAGGGAGCGGTGCGGAGTGGTTTGGTGGCCTCCGCGCAGCGCTCAGGCGCGCCAACACTCCTGTCTTTCTCTTCTCCTTGAGCTCGCGCTCCGCGGAGCGGAGCGCGGCGCTGCCGCCAGTGGGCTCGGGGGCCTGTCTGCGCGAGCGGGTGGGCCGCGCGCAGGGGGCTCGGGGGCGCAGGCCAGGCGCGAGGAGGCGGTCGATGCTTCTCCATCGACGCCGACGAGCAACGCCGCCTGCGCCCCCGACACCCCTGCGCCCGTGGGTTGCGGCGGCACGGGGCGCGCTGCCGCGTCGTCGCGCCTTGCCGAAGGACGCACTTCGACTGCGGCTCTCCTCCTTGATCGCGCCCCGTGGCGTCCGCAACGCGGCCCGCCCGCTTGCGCAGTCAGGCCCCTCAATGCAAGGAGACCGAGCCGGCCCGCGACGACGCGTACTTGCTGTACGCGAGGAGCGAGGCCGGCGATGGGCGACGCCGCAGATGGTCCGCTGCCGGCAGCGCTTCACCAAGAGACGGGAGCGCTCCCAAGTTGGCGAGGGCGTCAGGAGCCGAGGAGGTTGTGGATGCGGTTGACCGCGGCGGGCGCGAGGCCAAGACGGGCGGCGAGCTCCGCGAGGTACGCGTGCTCGGCTTCGGTGTCGACCCGCAGCGCGAGCAGCGACGCCGCGTAGATCTGCTCGGCCTGCTCCGGGCCGGTCACCTGCGCCGCCAGCGCTGCCGCGGGCAGTGGACTGTCCATCTCGGCGGCCACCGCCACGCTCTCCTGGGCCGACAGCCCGCCGCGCTGCGCCCGCTCGAGGATGCGCGCGCGTTCCTCCTCGTCGAGGCGCCCGTCGGCGTGCGCCGCGGCGATCATCGCCCGCACCAGCAGCATCGCCTCGCCGGCGCGTCCGGAGCCGTCCGCCGCCGGCGCGGCGCCATGGTACGGCTGGGGCGTCGACCGCGGCGGCGGCGGAGGTGTCGGGCAGCCGCCCGGTGGAGGCGGTGGCGGCTGGGGCGCTGCCCCCCCATGGCCCTGCTGCGAGATGTGCTCGATCGCGGCGATCGCGACCCCGAGCAGCCCCATGCCGATCGCCGCCCGGTTGCCGCGCGGCAGGCCGCGGCCGAGACCGCCGAAAATCAAGCTGCCCAACACGCGCTCCGCATCCATCCCACCCTCCCTGCCGCACCGCTGCGGTCAACGTCCTGCGATCACACTTTAGTTCACCGGCCGCGGGGGCGGTAAGAACACCCGCGCCCAGGCCGGCGTTGCCTGGGAGCCTGTCCGCGGACAGGCTCTAAGATGGCCGCGTGGCCGACGACGCCAAGGCACAGCCGCCGCTCGATCACGTCACCGGCGTGGTCGAGCGGGTGACGTTCCACAGCGAGGAGTCGGGGTTCTCGGTGTTGCGGGTGCGGGTGCGCGGCCGCCCCGCTCCGGTCACCGTGGTCGGTACCGCCCCCAGCGTCAGCGAAGGCGAGTGGCTCGACGCGCGCGGACGCTGGGTGATCGATGCGAAGCACGGGCAGCAACTGCGCGCCGAGACGCTGCGCCTGACCCGCCCCGACACGCCCGACGGCATCGAGGCGTATCTCTCCTCCAAGGCCGTCCGCGGCATCGGGCCGGCGCTCGCCGCGCGCCTCGTCGAGGCGTTCGGGGCGGACGTCTTCCGGGTGATCGAGAAGGAGCCCGACCGGCTCCGCGAGGTCGCGGGGATCGGCTCGGGGCGCCAGGCGGCGATCACTGGCGCGTGGCGCGAGCAGAAGTCGGTTCGCGAGATCATGGTGTTTCTGCACTCGCACGGCATCTGGGCCACGCGGGCCTTCCGCATTTTCAAGACCTACGGCGACGCTGCCATCGAGACGGTGCAGCACGACCCCTACTGTCTGGCGCGCGACATCCGCGGCATCGGCTTCCTCTCTGCCGACCGCATCGCCGAGCGGCTCGGCGTCGACCGCCACTCCGAGCTGCGCGCCCGCGCGGGCCTCGAATGGGTGCTGCAGGAGCTGACCGGGGATGGTCACTGCGCTTTCCCTCAGGGCGGCCTCGTCGAGCGTGCGGCTGGCCTGCTCGAGATCCCGGCGGAGATCGTCGCCGCGGCACTGGAGCGTACGATTGCCGAGGGCCGGTTGGTGCGCCGCGAGAGTGGCCGTGAGCAGCCGCTGGTCTATCTGGCCGGCCTCGATCTCGCCGAACGCGCGCTCGCCGCGAACCTCGTCGCCCTCGCCCGCGGCCGCCACCCGTGCCCGGCGATCGACATCGAGGCGGCGGTGCAATGGGTCGAGAGGAAGCGGGGCATCACGCTGGCGCCGGCGCAGCGGCAGGCGCTCGCGCTCGCGACCGCCGCCAAGGTGCTGGTGATCACCGGCGGGCCGGGGGTTGGCAAGACGACGCTGGTGGACTCGATCGTCCGGGTGCTCGCCGCGAAGAAGCTACGGGTCGGCCTGTGCGCGCCGACGGGCCGCGCCGCGAAGCGGCTGGCCGAGGCGACCGGGCACGAGGCGAAGACGATTCACCGACTGCTGGCGGTCGACCCGGCGACCGGCGCCTTCCGCCACACGCCCGACCATCCGCTCGATCTCGACGTACTGGTCGCCGACGAGACGTCGATGATCGACCTGCCGCTCGCCCACCACCTCGTCCGCGCGGTGCCACGCCCCGCGGCGCTGGTGCTGGTCGGCGATGTCGACCAGCTTCCCTCGGTCGGCCCCGGCTGCGTGCTCCGCGACGTCATCGACTCCGGCGCGCTGCCGGTGTGCCGCCTCACCGAAGTGTTCCGCCAGGCCGCGGCGAGCGCGATCATCGCCAACGCCCACCGCGTCAATGCCGGCCTGCCGCCGCGCCTCCCCGAGGGCGTCGGCAAGCAGGCGTCGGACTTCTACGTCCTCGGCATCGACGAACCCGCGGGCGCCGTCGGGTTGCTCCTCAGGCTGGTGACGCAGGCGATCCCGCGCCGCTTCGGCCTGCACACCCTCGACGACATCCAGGTGCTCACGCCGATGCAGCGTGGCGAGCTCGGCGCTCGCAACCTCAACCAGGTGCTGCAGCGCGCCCTCAACCCGGAAGGGCCGGCGGTCGAGCGCTTCGGCTGGACGTTCCGCCGCGGCGACAAGGTGATGCAGACCGAGAACGACTACGAGCGCGACGTCTTCAACGGCGACATCGGCCGCATCACCGGCGTCGAGCCCGAGGAGCGCCGGCTCGTCGTACGCTTCGACGAGCGCGACGTGGACTACTCCTTCGACGAGCTCGATGAGCTGTCGCTCGCCTACGCCGTGACGATTCACAAGGCCCAGGGCAGCGAGTACCCCGCGGTCGTCGTGCCGCTGCACACGCAGCACTACCCGCTGCTGCAGCGCAACCTGCTGTACACCGCGATCACCCGCGGGCGGCGCTTGGTGGTGCTGCTCGCCACCGACAAGGCGCTGGCGATCGCCGTGCGCCGCGCCGATGCCGGCGCCCGCTTCACCACCCTCGTCGAGCGCCTGCGCGAGGCCGCCGCCCGCTACCCTGACGCCCGCTCCCTCCCTCGCGTCGCCGAACCGTAAAGAACGAGAGGCGTGGGCCGTGTGCCGTGAGCCGTGGGCCGACAAGGCAGGACCCCGAACCCTGCAACTCAGCTCACGGCGCGCCTGAGTGCGGTGCAGGACCGCCAAGCGGCGCCGCACCTCGGCCGCACGCTCCTCCCTCGTCGCATCGCAGCGCGCACCAGCGGCCAGCCGCGCTCCATGCGCGCCGGGATCCCTGCGCTCGGCGCGGTTTGGAGGCGCGTGAGACTCTGGAGGTCGTCGTTGCCACCTCCGACTTTTTGAAAGCGGACAACTCAGCGATCCCGCTTCGACCTCCAGTCGGGGCGGCGCTTGCGCTCCGCATCGCGAGCAGAACGTCGGAAGTGGCACGCGCGCGCCGCTCAGGGATCGGCGCGGAGTGATTTGGTGCCTCAGCGCAGCGCTCAGGCGCGCCAACATCCCCACTGCTTCTTTGCTTCTTCCTTCGGTGCGCTCCGCGCCAGCGGAGCGGCGCTGCCGCCAGTGGGCCAGATGCTAGGCGCGCGAGCCGGCCCGCGACGACGCGTACTTCACGTACGCTAGGAGCTAGGCCGGCGAAGCGCAACGACGCAGATGGTCCGCTGCCGGCAGCGCTTCGTGGGAAGAAGAGAGCGATCCAACTTGGCGAGGGACGGGCCGCACGCAGTGCGGCAAGGGAGCGAGCAGCGAGGTCCGCGGGAGCGAAGCTCCCAGCGGCCTCGTTGCGAGCACCCGCAGCGCCGCGAAGCGGCGCCCGCCCCCACTCCAATGAACTGCTACGCCTCGCCGAGGTGCTGCTTGGCGGCGGCGATCAGCTCGTCGACGGCGGCATGCGCCTCCTCGTCCGTGGCCGCCTCGACCATGACGCGCAGCAGCGGCTCGGTGCCGGAGTAGCGCACCAGGACGCGACCGCGGCCGGCGAGGCGACTCTCGACGCCGGCGATTGCGGCGGCCAGCGGCGCGACCTCGGCGAGCGGTACGCGGTGGGCGACGCGCACGTTGCGCAGCACCTGCGGGAAGCGCTCGAGGTCGGCGAGCGCTGCGAGCGGCCCGCCGCTCTGCCGTGCGAGCGCGAGAACGTGCGCGGCGGTGAGCAGCCCGTCGCCGGTCACGGCGTGATGAGCGCAGATCACGTGCCCCGACTGCTCGCCGCCGAGCGCTGCGCCCTCGCGCTCCATCGCATCCCACACCTCGCGGTCGCCGACCGGGCAGCGGACCAGGCGGATCGCCTCGCGACGGAGCGCCACCTCGAGGCCGAGGTTCGACATCACCGTGGCGACCAGCACGGCGCCGGGAAGCTGCCCTGCGGCGGCGAGCGCCCGCCCCCACACCAGCAGCACGTCGTCGCCGTCGAGGACGCGGCCGGAGGCGGTGACCAGTAACGCGCGGTCGGCGTCGCCGTCGAGTGCCACGCCGGCATCGGCGCTCAGCGCAACGACCCGATGGGCCAGTTTGCCCGGGTGCAGGGAACCGCAGCCGGCGTTGATGTTTGACCCGTCGGGGGCCGCGAACATCATCTCGACGTCGGCGCCGAGGCTGCGGAAGAAGCGCTCGGCGACGGGCGATGCGGCGCCGTTGGCAGCGTCGACGACGATCCGCATCCCCGCCAGAGGGTGCGCCGGCAGAGTCCGGCGCAGCAAGGTCACGTAGCGATCGCCCAGGCTCGGATCGGCGCGGCCGAGCAGGCGCGGCTTCCGCACGCTGCCGATCGCCCGCAGGCGCTGCTCGAGGCGGCGCTCGTCGCTTTCCGGCCACTTCGTGCCGCGCTCGCCGACCAGCTTGATGCCGTTGTCGGCCGCAGGGTTGTGCGAGGCCGAGACGACGACACCGGCGCCGAAGCCGCCGGCCTCGCGGAGCAGATGGGAGACCGCAGGAGTGGGCAGGACGCCCGCCCATACCACCTGGCCACCCGCGGCCGCGAACGCGCCGCCCAGCCAGCCGGCCAGCACCGGCGTCGACGAGCGGGTGTCGCCGGCCAGGAGGATCCGCATCGGTCGGCCGGCCCCGGCGAGGTGAGCCGCCATCGCCGCGCCGAGCGCCGTCACCGTAGTCTCGTCGAGTGGCGGCCGCAGCGCCACGCCGCGCATGCCGTCGGTGCCGAACAGCCGGCCCCTCAACGCCGCTTCCTCGTCACCGGCGCCGGGGGCGCGGCGACGTCGACGGTGACGCGCACGGCGAGCGGCTCGAGGATCCGCACCAGCGGCAGCGGCGAGCGCACGGTCACCACCGCCTCAACCTGCCCTTCCGCGCCGTCAACGGAGACGGCGTCGGTGGTCACGCTGCGCAGCGCCTCGAGCTGCAGCCGCGGGCCCGACACCAGTACCGTGGCGGGCTGGACGTCCACCTTGCCGGCGTCCATCCCCGGGGCGGGCTCGCCGACGACGCGCGGTCGTACCGGAATGCGCCGCTGCACCAGCCGCTCGAGGCGCAGCGGCACCTGCGCGGGCGAGACCACCAGCACCTCGATCCCTTCCGGGACGCCGACGTTACGTGTCTCGACCGTGAACTCGTGCTCGCCCTCGCCGGCGCCGCGCAGGTCGATGACGACACCGGTCTGCATGGGGTCGAGGCCGCGCAGCCGCGACAGTGGCCCGCGTACCCGCAGGACTAGGGCGCGCGGGACCTCGGAGGTGATCACCATGTCGGCCGGCACGTTGACCAGCGTTACCGAGGCCTCGAGCTGCTTCTCGGAGATACGCTCCCGCCGCTCCAGCGCCTTGCCGTACCACACCACCATCGCCAGGACGACCGCCAGCACCGCCAGCACCGGGTAACGGAGGAGCCGTCTCACGCCTCCACCCCCGCGCGCCCGAGATGGAGCAGCTCGAGCAGGAGGTCGCGAAGCTCGCGGCGAGCGAGGTTAGAGCGCAGCTTGCCGCCGACGGCGACGCCTAGCGCGCCGCGCTCCTCCGACACCACCACGGCCACCGCGTCGGTCTCCTCGCTGAGCCCCAACGCCGCCCGGTGCCGTGAGCCGTACTCGGTCGACAGGTCGGCGCGGAACGACAGCGGCAGGAAGCAGCTCGCCGCGGCGATGCGGCTGCCCTGCACGATGGCGGCGCCATCGTGCAGCGGCGTGCCGGGGGTGAAGATGTTGACGAGCAGGTCGTAGGACAACCGCGCGTCGATCGGGATGCCGGTCTCAACGAAGGTGCGCAGCCCCTCGTCGCGCTCGATGACGATCAGGGCGCCGTAACGGCGCGCCACCAACGTGTCGCAGGCGAGCACGATGTCGTTGATCAGCACCTCGCGCGGTGACAAGGTGGCGGCCCAACGCAGCAGCGGCGTCCGCCCCATGGCTGCGAGAACGCGACGGATCTCGTGCTGGAACAGGACGATGATGGCGAACGGCAGGTAGTAGAGGACGCCGCCGAGAATCGTCGTCAGGGTGATCAGGTCGAGGGCGCGCGCCACCAGGAAGGTGCCGGTGAGCACCAGGATGCCCCACAGCATCGACATCGCGCGGGTGCCCTTGAGCACCGCCAGCATCATGTAGAAGACGATGGCGACGAGGAGGATGTCGACGATGTCGCGCACCCCGACCTCGATCTGGGTCAGCTCGCGGAGGGCGGCGAACACCGAGCTCATGCGGCGCTCCGGATCGCGCCCAGCACGGTGACGAACTGCCGCGTCGCCGCCACGTCGTGCACCCGCAGTAGCACCCCCGGCAGGGTGCAGGCGGCGGCAACCGCGGCCAGCGAGCCGGGCAGCCGGTCACCCAACGCTGCGCCGGTCAGCGCGCCGATGAAGGACTTGCGCGACGCGCCCACGACCACCGGGTGCCCGAGCGCCGCCAGGTCCGCGACCGCGGCGAGGAGGCGGGCGTTGCCGGCGGCATCCTTGCCGAAGCCGATCCCCGGGTCGAGGAGCACGTGCTCGCGGGCGATCCCCGCGGCAAGCGCGGCGCCAGCCCGCTCGGCGAGATAGGCGTGCACCTCGGCGACGACATCGAGGTAGCGGGTGTCCACCTGCATCGTCCGCGGCTCGCCGCGCATGTGCATGAGCACGATCGCCGCCCCGTGTTCGGCGACGACGCGCAGCATTTCCGGGTCGCGGGCGGCGCTCACGTCGTTGACCAGCGCAGCGCCGGCGACAAGGGCGGCGCGCGCCACGGCCGGCTTGCCGGTGTCGACCGAGATCACCACCTGCGGGTGCAGCCGGGCCAGCTCCGCCACCACAGGAACGACGCGGTCGGCCTCGAGGGTCTCGCTCACCGGCGTCGCTCCGGGTCTCGTCGACTCGCCGCCGACGTCGACCACGTCGGCGCCCTCGGCGACGAGCCGGGCGCCGTGGGCGATCGCGGCGCCGGCGTCGAGGTAGCGCCCGCCGTCGGAGAACGAGTCCGGCGTGATGTTGAGAATCCCCATCACGGCGGCGCGTCCCAGCGTCCAGAGTCGGGAGATGCGCTCGTCGGCCACGAGGCAACTTTACAGGACGCCGCGGGATCGGCAAAGGAGCGGCGGCCTTTTGCTATGCTTCACGACCATGATGAAGCGACTCGCGGTCACAGCCATCGCCAGCGCCCTTCTCGTTGCCGCGGCAGCCCAGGCGCAGACCACCGCCGAGGCGGCAGCGGTCCGTCGCTTCGCGCGGGCGTTCCTCACCTACGTCCCGGACAGCGCCTTCGAGGTCCGTTTCGACCACGCCGGCGCCACCGCCTACGGGGCGTACCAGGTGTACACCGTCATCCGCTCGGTCGCCGACGACAAGAACACCGAGCAGGTGGCGATGGTGCTCGACGAGACGACTCGCATGGTCACCGCGGGCCTGGTGGCGCCGCTGCCGGCGACGGATCCGCCGGTGACCGCGGAGAACCTGCCCCGCTTCGTCTCCGGCGGCCTGCCGCAGGTGCTCTCCCAGGTATTTCCGTCCGTCAAGGTGCGGGTGCGCTGGCCCGGCACCCCGGCCCGGCCGACAGCTGTGGTGCCGCTGACCATCGACGTCAGCACCGGCTACGGCTGGGCGCACATGCCGCTCGGGATCACCGCCGACGGCAAGTACATGGCGCTCGGCAGCTCATGGAGCCTCGACCGCGACCCGCGCGAGGCGCGCCGCGAGATGATCGACGCGGCGCTCGTGCAGTGGGACCCGGGGCATCAGAACGCCGTGGTGAAGGTCGTGGAGTTTTCGGACTACGAGTGCCCGGCGTGCAAGCGCGGCTGGAGCGAGATGAAGCCGGCGATGGCGGAGCTCGGCGACAAGGTGCATCACGGGATCGTCAATTTCCCGCTGGTCACCAACCACCCGTGGGCGTTCCGCGCCGCGGTCGCCGGCTCGTGCATCTTCAAGCTGTGGCCCGACAAGCTGCTCGCCTTCAAGGAGGAGATGTACCGGCTGCAGGACACGATGACCGTCGCCGGCGTCGACGAGGCGGTGTTCGGGTTCCTCGACCAGCAGACGCTCGACAAGACGGCGTTCCTCGGCTGCCACATGAAGGATCCGGCGATCGACAAGGTGCTCGAGCAGATGACCCTCGGCCACCACCTTGGCGTTCTCGGCACCCCCGCCTACTACGCCAACGGCGAGCTGCAGGCGTTCGGCAGGCGCGACCTCGTCGTGGCGCGCCTGAAGGCGATCATCGACGCCGGCGGCAAGCCCGAGGACGCCGCCGAGGTCGTGGTTCCGCGCGCGACGGCGACCCCGGCGCCCGCCACGCCGGTCCCTGCCGCCGCGCCGCACTCATGATCCTCGTGGTCGCCTGACGGCCGGAGCGCGCGCCGGTGGCGGTCCCTGGCGAGGACGAACCGGAGCCCCGTTGCCGGGGCTCGCTCTCACGATGGACGTGTCGCGGCGAGCGGTCCGCTATCCGGCGCTGACCTGAGCGACGACGGCCCGCGCCACCGCCATGAACGCCTGCGCCGCCTGCGAATCCGGGCGCGCGGCGACGATCGGCGTGCCGGCGTCGCCGCCGAGCACGATCTGCGGGTCGATCGGGATATCACCGAGGAACGGCACGCCGAGCTCGTCCGCGGTGCGGTGGCCGCCGCCGGACTTGAAGATCTCCTCGCGGTGGCCGCACGACGGGCAGACGAACGCCGACATGTTCTCGATCACGCCCAGCACCGGCACGTTGACCTTGCGGAACATCTGCAGCCCCTTGCGCGCGTCGATCAGCGCCACGTCCTGCGGCGTGGTGACGATCACCGCGCCCGACAGCGGCACCATCTGGGTGATCGTCAGTTGCGCGTCGCCGGTGCCGGGCGGCAGGTCGACCACCAGGAAGTCGAGGGTGCCCCAGGCGACGTCGACGAGGAACTGCTCGAGCGCCTTCATCACCATCGGACCGCGCCAGATCACCGGCGTGTCGGGGTCCATCAGGAATCCCAGCGACATGACGCCGACCCCGTTGCCGTCGACCGGGATGATCTTCTCGTCCTGGTTGACCATCGGCCGGTCGGTGCACCCCATCATCATGTGCTGCGACGGGCCGTAGATGTCGGCGTCGAGCAGCCCGACGGTGTGCCCGAGGCGCTTGAGCGCGAGGGCGAGGTTGGCCGCGACCGTCGACTTGCCGACGCCGCCCTTGCCGGAGGCGACCGCGACCTTGTAGCGCACGCCGGGGAGGATCGCCGGCTTGGCCGGCGCTGCTTGCGGGTTCTGGGCGTCGACCGTCAGCTCGACCCTGGCCACGCCCGGCAACGCCGCAAGCACCGCGCGAGCGTCGCGCTCCACCTGCGGCCCGGCCTCGGCGTTGGCCGTGGTCATGGCGATCTCGACGGTGACGGTACCGCCGTCGACGTGGATGTTCTTCACGAAACCGAACGACACGATGTCCCGCGCCAGCCCCGGGAACTTCACCTGCTTGAGGGCCTCACGGACCTGATCCTGAGTGACTGCCATGCTGCTGCTCCTCCTTGGGGGTCACGGGTCGAACGTCGAGAGTTGAGAGTCGAGAGTTGAGAGTCGAGAGTTGAGAGTCGAGAGTCGAGAGCCAGGAGCCGGGAATCGATGACGGGCGGCGAGAAGGAGCTGGTGATTGCCGGGCCTTCCGGCCTCAATCTCTGGACCCTCGACTCTCGACTCTGAACATCCGTCACGCGTGCCAGCCGAACCTCTGCTGCACCTCGGGTGTCGCCATGCCAGGGTTCCACGGCGGATCCCAGACGATGTCGACCTGCACCTCGCTTGCGCCGGTGATGGAGGCGATGGCGGCGCGGGCGTCGTCGGAGATCCGCCGCACCAAAGGGCACCCGCGCGTGGTGAGGGTGAGCTGCACGTGGACGCTGTCGCCCGGACGCACCGCGACGCCGTAGACGAGACCGAGGTCGACCACCGAGAACGGCACTTCGGGGTCCATCACCGTGCCGAGCGCCTCCCACACCTTCGCCTCGCTCACCATCGCTCAACCCTCCGTCCCGGCCGGCGCCGCGGCCGCCACTGCCTCGCGCACGTCCTTGGGCGTCCCGCGCAGCACCGCGATGGCGTTGCGCGCCGTCTCCATCAGCACGGCTTTCTCGCTGACCGCGCGCCCGGTAGTTGGAATCGGGTCGCCGAACCGCACCGTGATCCTGCCGGGGCGCACCACGTAGTTGAACTTCGGCATGCACCGCCGTGCGCCGTCGATGCCCACCGGAACGATCGGCAGGGCGGCCTTGAGCGCGATCAGGAAGCCGCCGCGCTGGAACGGCAGCAGGCTGCCATCGGCGGTCCGCGTCTCCTCGGGGAAGACAAGAACGGATCGGCCGGCGCGAATGCGTGCCGCCGCCGCCTCGAACGACTTGATCGCGGTGCGCCGGTTCTCGCGGTCGACCGGGATGAACCCCATCGAGCGCATCGCCCACCCCAGGAACGGGATCGAGAACAGCGCGCTCTTCGCCAGGAACCGCACCTGCCCGGGGATCGCCACCAGCAGCACCGGGATGTCGAGCCACGACTCGTGGTTCGCCATGTAGACGACCGGCCCCGCGGTGGGCACGCGCTCCGCGCCTTCGACCTTGACCCGAATCAGCGCCGACCAGAGGATGAACCGCGCCCACCAGCGCGCCAACCGGCGCGTCCAGTCGCCGCGCGGCGGAATGAACCCGACGATCGCGCCGAGACCGCCGATGAAGAAGGTGTCGACGATGGTGACGAGGACCGCCACAGCCATGACGAGGGCGTAGATGACGACCACGGGCGGATTGTACCCCCACCCACCCAGGGCACCGGGGACCGCGCACCGGGCACCGAAGAACTGGCTGAATCAGCCCTTCGCAAGCTCGAGGAGGCGGCACCACAGGGACGGCGGGACGGGCATGACGGAGAGGCGCGGCATGCGGACCAGCTCGAACGCCGCGAATGCCGGGTCGGCCTTCACCTCGGCGAGCGTGACCGGGCACGCGAGGCGGCGCACCGGCTCGATGTCGAACACGTCGCCTGCCTCTACACCGCCTCCGGCGTCGGCCGCCCCGGGCCCTTGAGCCGCTCCACCGGCACGCCGGTGTGCTCGGAGACCATGCGGTACACCTCCTCGCCCTCGAGCACCTCGCGTTCCAGCAGCGCGGCGGCGATGCGGTCGAGCACGGCGCGGTGGTTGTTGATGATCTCCTCGGCGCGGCGGTAGGCGCTTTCGACCAGGCGCTTGATCTCGCTGTCGATCTCTACCGAGGTCGCCTCCGAGTAGTCCTGGTGGCGGGCGAACTCCTTGCCGAGGAAGATTGCCTCCTCGCGCTTGCCGAAGGTGAGCGGCCCGAGGTCGGACATACCCCACTCGCAGACCATCTTGCGGGCGATCTCGGTGGCCCGCTCGAGGTCACTGCCGGCGCCGGTCGTGATCTCCTCCGGCCCGAACACGACGCGTTCGGCGAGCCGGCCGCCCATCAGCACGATGAGCTCGTCGACGAGATACGACTTGGGGTGCAGATAGCGGTCCTCCTCGGGGAGCTGCTGGGTGAGGCCGAGCGCGAGACCGCGCGGGATGATCGTCACCTTGTGCAACGGGTCGGCGTTGGGGAGCACGGCCGCGACGATGGCGTGGCCGGCCTCGTGATAGGCGACGGTGCGCTTCTCCTCCTCGGAGAGGGCTAGCGAGCGACGCTCGGCGCCCATCATCACCTTGTCCTTCGCGAACTCGAAGTCGACCATTTCGACCGAGGTCTTGTTGAAGCGCGCCGCCCGCAGAGCCGCCTCGTTGACCAGACTGGCGAGGTCGGCGCCGGAGAACCCGGGGCTGGAGCGCGCCAGCACGAAGAGGTCGGCGTCGGCCGCCAGCGTGATCTTCGCGGTGTGGACCTTGAGGATCTCGAATCGGCCGTTGAGGTCGGGGCGACTGACGACGATGCGGCGGTCGAAGCGGCCGGGGCGCAGCAGCGCCGGGTCGAGCACGTCGGGGCGGTTGGTGGCGGCGATCAGGATGACGCCCTCGTTCGACTCGAACCCGTCCATCTCGACGAGCAGGGCGTTGAGCGTTTGCTCGCGCTCGTCGTGGCCACCACCGAGGCCGGCGCCGCGGTGGCGGCCGACGGCGTCGATCTCATCGATGAAGATGATGCATGGCGCGTTCTTCTTGCCCTGCTCGAAGAGGTCGCGCACCCGCGAGGCGCCGACACCGACGAACATCTCGACGAAGTCCGAGCCGGAGATCGAGAAGAACGGCACGTCGGCCTCGCCGGCGACGGCACGCGCGAGCAGTGTCTTGCCGGTGCCGGGCGGGCCCATCAGCAGCACCCCCTTGGGGATCTTGCCGCCGAGCTTCTGGAACTTCTGCGGGTCGCGGAGGAACTCGATGATCTCCTTGAGCTCCTCCTGAGCCTCCTCGACGCCGGCCACGTCCTTGAACGTCACCTTCTTCTGGCTGGCCGTCAACATGCGGGCGCGCGACTTGCCGAACGCCATCGCCTTGTTGCCACCCATCTGCATCTGACGGTAGAGGAAATACCACATGACCCCGAGCAGTATCAGCGGTAGCCAGGACAGGATCGCCGTCCAGATCGAGCCCTGCGACGGCTGCTCTGCCTTGATCCTGACGCCGTGCTTGCGCAGGTCGTCGACCAGGCCGTCGTACCCCGGCGAGTAGGTCACGAGGTCGTACGGGCGGGCGCCGATGCCCTTCTGGGCCGGCGCCGAGGTCGAGCGGACGAGAATCTCCTCGCCGCGGATCATGACTTCGGCGATCTCGTTCTTCTCGACCCGGTCGAGGAACTCGGAGAACGCGACCTCCTGCGAGCCGGCACGGGTCGTGGTGATCCAGTTCCAGAGCACGACGACGGACACGATGATGACGACGAACAGCAGCGCGTTCTTGACGTTCTGGTTCACGACGTCTCCATGGCAGCGGGCATCGGGCGCAGCGGGCTATGCGCCCTTCAGGCCCCTTCTAACAGGTGGATCCCGGGAAGATTCCCCCACCGCCCCTGGTACTCCATCCCGTAGCCGACGAGCCGGCCGTCTGGGATGCCCTGCAGGACCACGTATCGCGGCTCGACAGCGACGCGGCGGAGCTTCGGACGGTCGATCAGCGCGATGACGTCGAGGCTCGCCGGGCGCTGCTGCGCGAGATGGGTCACGAGGTAGTTCTCGGTCACACCCGAGTGACAGATATCTTTCAAGATCAGTGCGTTGACTCCGGTGAGGTTGACGGGCGTGGCGTACGTCAGGTCGATCGCCTCGCCGGGGCCTTCGCCCTTGCGTGTGACGTTGACCAGCTCGAAGCGCACCGGGCTGTCGATGGCGCGCAGGAGATCGGCGAGAAACACCATCGCACCCTTGAGCATCACCACGAGGACCAGGTCCTTGCCCGCGTAGTCTGCGGTAATGGCCTGGCCTACCGCGGCGATGCGCGCGGCGATTGCCGCCGGGGAACATACCTCCCGCGGTTTCACCATGGCACCTCCAGCTCGACGCCTACTCCCGGCCCGTCGCCGGCGCTCCAGCCTCTGTGCACGCCCACTCCCGGCACCCAGATCATCGTACCATCCGCCTCGAGCACCGGCCACGCCTTCCGACATTCCGCCGGCACCTTGCCGCAGGCCAGCATTCGCGCGAGCGGCCGCCAGGGCGCCTCCGGCCAGCGCTCGCCAGGTCGCACGGGCCGCCACTGCAGCGCCGCGGAACGAACTCGCGTTGAGAGGCGCGCTGCGAAGCCGGCTTGGGGCGGCGGCGCACCGCCCACGATGGCGACGTAACCGCCGGGCAGCGTGGTGGTCGAGGGGATCGCGGCCGCGACCGGCGTGAACGGCAGGCACGGCGGCGGCGAGAGCTGCAGCCGGTCACCGCGCCGGCGCAGCACCCAGCGGCGGCCGAGGTCGATGGCCGTTGGCTGCGCCCCCGCGAGCAGGTTGTCGGCTGCGGCGAGCTGGGCGCGCGACGGCGGCTCCCCGAGCGGCAAGCGGTCGGCCAGCGCGAGCACCCAGCGCCGCCGCAGCGCCGGCGCTAGCGACGCCACCGGCGCGAGATCGACCGGCTGGCCGACCGCCGGCCACACCGCTGCGGCGGCGAGCGCCGCCGAGAGGAACGCCTCGTCCTCGGCCAGCACGGCCGCAAACGCCCCGAGCTGATCCAGCGCCCTTGGGTAGGCGCTCTCCAGCAGTGGCACCACGTGACGGCGCATCCAGACGCGTGGCCGGTCGGCGGTCAGGTTGCTGGCGTCCTCGCGCCAGGCGATGCCGCGCGAGGTCAGCCACGCTCGCAGCTCGGCGCGCCGCCAGTCGAGCAGCGGCCTGACGACCGTGCCCCGCCGGCGACGGATGGCCGCCGCGCCGCGCGGACCGGCGCCACGCAGCACCTTGAGGAGCACGGTCTCCGCCTGGTCGTCGAGCGTGTGGGCAGTGGCGGTCGCCGCGCACCCGGTGCGCCGCCGTACCACCTCGAGCAGGCGGTAACGCTCCTCCCGCCACCAGGCCTCCGCCGAGGTCCCGCGCGGGGGCGACGGGTCGAGGTGCTCCACCGCCAGCGGCACTGCGAGGGCCCGGCACAGCTCGGCGCAGAACTCCGCGTCGCCGTCGGCGTCGCTTCCTCGCAGGTGATGGTGCACGTGCGCGGCGAACAGACGGCAGTTGGGGGTCGCAAACGCCTCGTGAAGCAGGGTCAGCAGTGCCACCGAGTCTGATCCCCCGGAAAGCGCCACGAGGATGGGCTTGCCCGCGAGGTCGCCGAGGTGCGCTATAAACCCCCGTCGAAAGGCGTCGACAATCACAGTGCTGCTCCTGCGTCCTGAACGGGCGGGGGTATGAATCACCGGCCACTGACCACTGGCCACGTCTTCATCCGTCTTTGCGGTGACGCCCCATCGAGATTCATGTGGTGCCGACGAGTGGAATCGAACCACTGACACGGGGCTTATGAGACCCCTGCTCTACCGCTGAGCTACGCCGGCACGTCCGACCGGCGCATTCTATCGCAAAGGCCGTCGACCCCGACCGCTGCCCGGCCGTATTCTGCCACGCTTGCACACGGGCGTAGGGAAGGCGATACTCGTGACATGCCAGAACCGCGAGGGGGCGCTTGCCTCAAGTGCGGGCGGGACGGACCGTCGTGGGCGTTGCGTGCCTGTCCGAGCTGCGGCACGACAGTGTGTAACAAGTGTGCGACGTTCGACTTCGGCCGCTACTTCTGCTCGACCCGCTGCAGCGGCTACTTCTTCCACGGCGACGACGAAGAGGTCGAAACCGAGGAGGGTTGAGACCGGACGGCGAAGCACAGTACACTTCGGCTCTCGGAGGGTGTGCGGAGGCGCAATGGGGCAACGCGGTGAGGAACTCTTGGCGCTGGCGAGGCAGGTGGCACCTCTGGCCGCCCGGCGGGGGGAGGACTCCCTGCTGCTCGCGAAGGCCCAGGGCTGCCGCGTCTTCGACGCCGACAACGTGGCCTATGTCGACCTCCTCGGTGGCGGCGGCTCCAACCTCTTGGGGTACGGCAACCAGTACGTACTCGACGCCGTTCGGCGCGCCTCGACCACCGGGCTGGCGAGCGGGTTTCACGCCACCGCCGAGCTCGAGCTCGTCGAGTTGCTCCGCGAGCTTCTCCCCGCCCTGTCGCCGTGGGTCCTGACAGCCTCGGAGAGCCTGGCATGGGAGCTGGCGTTGCGCTGGTGCCGTCGCGATACCGGGCGCCAGCGGTTGGTGATGTTCGACAGCAACCGGCGGGGGGCCGTCGAAGCCTTCCACGTCGGCACGGCCGGGCCGGTCGGCATCAGCCAGTCGTTGCTCGCCGGCATTCCCAGCGAGCTCGCACGGCTCGTCCGCGTCGCCCCTTGGGGCAACATCGAGGCCTTCGAGGAGCTGATGAACGAGGTCGGGGTCGACACGGCCGCGGTGGTGCTCGACCCGATCGCCAGCCAGTTCGGCGTGCTGGCGCCCGGCAAGGAGTTCCTCGCCTGCGTCGAGCGAAGGACCGCCAAGGCCGGTGCCCGCCTGGTTCTCGACGAGACACTCACCGGGTTCCGTCTGGCCCGCGGCGGTGCCGCGGAGGTCTTCGGCATCACCCCTGACGTCGCTGTGTTCGGCGGCGTGCTGGGCGGGGGCGTCAGCCACCTCGGCGCCGTCGCCTGGGCAAAAACGCACGCAGCCACACCGGGAGACGAGCTCGCCCCGCCGCCGTCGCCGATCGCGGTCCTCGCGGCCACGGCGACGTTGTCGGTGCTGCGCAACGACGCCATCCACCAGCGGCTCGAGGAGCGCGGCGCGCAACTCCAGGCCGGTGTCGAGGCGCTCGCGGAGCGTTTCGGCCGTAACCTGCGCTGCTCCCGACTCGGCTCGGTGTTTGCGCTCACTTTCGCCCGCCAGCCTGTGGTCGACGGCAACTCGTTTGCCCGTATCGACCACGAGACGTGGTCGCGCTTTGCCCGCCTGATCCGCGACGGCGGCGTTCTGCTGCCGCAGCGCGCCTCCTCGCTCGCGTTCCTCTCGCACGCCCACGGCGTGAAGGACGTCGAGCACGTCCTCACCAAGATGGAAGCGGCGCTCAAGCGGATGCTGAAAGAGGACGAAGCCTAGAAGCCAGGGGGACGTGGCCAGTGGTCAGTGGCCCGACCGCTCGTACCGCGACTCTGCACCGCAGGACTGTGTCAGGTTGTGGCCGCCGACTTCGCTTTCTTCAGGTCCTACCAAGATCCGGGAAGTGTCGCTTGATCGCGGCGATGAGGTCTTCCGGCTGCAGCGGCTTCTCGAGGTACTCCTGCACGTGGTACTGCTGGCGCGCCTCGCTCTCCCACCGTCGGCTCTTGTAGACCGCGGTGACGATGAACACCTTCGGCCGGTACTCCGGCGTCTTCTCGCGCAGGCGGGTGAGCACATCGAAACCCGACAGCAACGGCATCAACGCGTCGAGGATGAGCAGCTCGGGTCGCGCCGTCATGGCCTTGTCGAGGGCCTCTCTGCCGTTCGCTGCTTCGAGCACGTCGAGCCCGTTGTCGCGCAGCACCTCGCTCATCAGCGCTCTGAAGATCCGGGAGTCGTCGGCGATCAGCACCTGCTTGAGCGGCATGATCCCTCCGTCTCAATGCTAGGGACAGGGCGGGTGACTTGCAAGCGCGGCCCGGAGAGCTTGCACCGTCCCTGAAAATGACGTCCGCCCCCGGGGAGGGAGCGGACGCTCGTTACGGGCCGCGCGGCTGGCGCGGTTCGCTGCTGTCGAGGACCGGCGTCGGTCCGCCCGCTACCGCGGGAAAGTGGCGATCGCCTCCGCCTCGTTGTCGAAGACGTCGAACACGGTGATCAACTGCGTCACCTGCAGAATGTCGTTGATCTTGGCCGGCAGGCTGGACAGCTTCATGGCGCCGCCACGGCGGGTGACCGTCGTGAAGCACCCCACCATCTCACCAATCCCGGAGGAGTCGATGTGCGAAACACCCTTGAGGTTCAGCAGGATGTTCTTCTTCCCGGTATTCAGCGACTCCTCGACGAGCTGGCGGAGCTGGACGTCGCCCGACCCGATCGTGATCTTGCCTTCGAGGTCCATGACCCGCACACCACCCACGTCACGAATCTGACTCTTCATTTCTTCCTCCCTTTGACACCCTCTTGATCAGCTCGATACGTGTACCACCACCCTCGGCCTTGGTAAAGCGAACGTCGTCCATGAAGTTGCGCATGTAGAACACACCACGGCCGCTTTCGCGCAGCAGATTCTGTGGGGCGAGCGGGTCGCCGATCACCGACGGGTCGAACCCCTCACCCTGATCTTCGACGGCAATCTTGAGCTCGCCGGTGATCTAATCCATATAAATCCTTAAAGTTTCAATGCATGTGGCCGGGGAGTTATGGCAGGAACAGAAAGCTGTAAGTTCGATATAAGTTTATTCTGAAGTTTGATATGCCCTCGACTTAGTGAAATATAACCATCAATAGTTTCCACTTATTTGGGGCGCAACTGTCACTTCGTTTCTTTACTGAAGAATAAACATGGGTTTAAGGATTTGACATGCCGATCTTTTTAATTTCTTCGTAATTAAAAACAGGGCCGTCTGTACATACATATTTCCCGTCGGTGTAACAGTGCCCGCACTTCCCGACACCGCATTTCATATGCGCCTCTAATGTGGTGATTATCTTTTCCCGGGACATGCCCAAAAATGAAAGGTCCCTCATGACCGCCTTGATCATGGGATGAGGCCCGCAGATAAAGGCATAACACGACTTAAAGGCAACCTTCTGTTTATTGATAAATTCCGTAACAAGCCCTGTATTATGCTGCCATCCTTCTGCTGTCACATCAACTGTAAGCGCAACATCTAGACCCTGCCCTTTCCATTGCGCAAGCTCTTCCATAAACAGGGCCTCTGAAGGGTTCCGGGAGCCGTAAATCAGAGCTATCCTGCCAAATTTGCTCTTATGCTTAACTACCAGATTCACAAGAGCTCTCAGGGGTGCAATGCCGATACCTCCTGCGACAAAAAGAACATCTCTGCCCATAGCCTCTTCAAATGGGAACCTGTTGCCAAAGGGACCTCTGATACCAATGTGCTCAAACGGCTTCAAGGCATGTAAAGCAGAAGTCACCTGCCCGACCTTTCTAATGCAGAGCTCTATCTCATCATGAATTTCATAGGTGGATGTAATGGATATAGGGACATCGCCGGAGCCCCAAACAGAAGCCATAACAAACTGGCCGGGGCTGTAAAAGAAGCCTTTAGGTTTTTCAAGTCTAAGTAGTTTAACATCCGACGTAAGGTCGGCAATAGCGGTTATTGTTACCTCTATCGGCAGATACAGGTCTTTTTGTTTCCGGCTTTCCTTTTTACTCATACTGCATTCCTCGATATTTTATCAGCTATAGTTGCCATGTCTATCCTTCCGGGACAGGTAATCGTGCACCTGCCGCAGCCAACGCAGCCGAAACGTCCGAATTGTTCAGGATAGTAAAGGAGCTTATGGAAATACCAGCGCTTTGTCCTTAATCTCTTCTGTTCTGCAGGCAATACATTACCGGCCATTTTTGTAAAACCCTTGAACATGCACGTGTCCCATAGCCGCATCCTCACACCGCTAGACTTGGACTCTTTCCAGTCTACTACATTAAAACAGGTGCATAAAGGGCATTCATAAACACATCCTCCGCACTCAAAGCACCTCCCGGCGACTGACTCCCAGAAAGCATCTCCGACATTCCCTTCAAGTATCTTCTTTCTGACATTTTCCAGGATTATCCTTTTATTGAAACTGGCTTGTGAGCTGAGACGGGCCTCGAACTGGTCATCATAATCCGCCTTTCCCGGCTTCCCGAATATATGTCCGTAGCCTTTGATTATCCTCCGGCCTTCAGCTGAACCGATCTGCACCAGATATCTGCCGCCAAGGTCAGTAAGCTGTATATCATACCCGTTTTTCAAAAAAGGCCCTGTGCCGATTCCTATGCAGAAACAGGTGGGATCAGGGTTATTGCATTCTATGGATATGAAGACCGTATTTCTGCGCCTGTTCATATAATAATTATCTTCAAGCAGGCCGCCGTAAAATCTGTCAAGCAGGGCAACAGCTGAAATATCACATGCCCTGACACCAAAGATCACCCTTTTTTCATTGTTTTGCAGGCTGCGGACTTTATCTTCAGAAAACCTGAACATCTCCTCCTTCTGGGGGAATATAAACTCCTTGGGAGATGGAATGCTCGCAGGACAATCAAGGACAATATCATGCAGATTTTCTATGGAACCGAAGGTTATATCGCCATCAACGGATTTCATGGGACCTATCAGGTCCGCATTTTTCCTAAGCTGTCTCAGCCAGTATGAAAGATGTTCCTTGTTCAGGATATAATCGTTCTGCATTATTATGCCTTTGGCTCCTCATAAAGCTCTAACAGCAGCTTAATGTCTTTTTCCCTGTTATACTTGAATTCCTGTCTCTCACCTGGTTTTTGAATGACCGGGATGATCTTCACGGCACAGACCTTGAACTCGGGAATCCTGGCCACGGGGTCAAGGGCCGGGTTTGTTATGAGATTTACAGCAGCTTCCCTGAAATGAAACGGTATGAAAACTATACCTTCAGGGGTCTTGTTCGTAACGAGCGCATTGACAACTATCTCACCGCGCCTTGACAGGACCCGAAGGCGGTTCCTGTTTTTAATCCCGAGCTTATCCGCATCCGCAGGATTAATCTCAACAAAACATTCAGGCTCTTCCCGTTCAAGGGTTGAAGTCCTTCGGCACATGGTTCCTGTATGGTAATGGAAATACATCCTCCCTGTTGTGAGTATAAAAGGATATTCTTCATCCGTACTTTCATCAGGCGGAATAAAATCGATTGGGTTGAATGAGCCAAGCCCCTTGGCAAACTTCTTCCTGTGCATAAAAGGCGTGCCAGCATGTTCCGAATCCAGGCACGGCCATTGAAGACCGAAATTGTCCAGTCTGTGATGGAGTATGCCCCCATACGAAGGCGTCAGCAACGCTATCTCTTCCATGATTTCATGCGAAGCCCTGTAGCCCATGTCATATCCCATTCTCTTTGAAAGTTCGGCTATGATCTTCCAGTCAGGCAGGCTGCTATGCATCGGAGCTATGACCTCCCGTAATTTCTGCACCCTTCTCTCAGTGTTGGTAAAAGTGCCGTCTTTTTCAGCGAACGTTACTGCAGGAAGCACAACATCAGCCAGTTCAGCGGTATCAGACATGAAGATGTCCTGTACAACAAGAAAATCCAATCCCTTGATGGCCCTGATTATGTGGGATGAATCAGGGTCTGAGATAACAGGGTTTTCACCCATAATATACATTGCCTTTACCTTGCATTCTTCATCCTGACCCAACATTTCAGTAAGCGCCAAACCGGGCTTTTCAGGGAGCTTTCTGGCCCATGCCCTCTCAAATTTTTTGCGTGCAGAAGGGTCTGAAACCTTCTGATAGCCTGAATAGACATCCGGCAATGCTCCCATATCACATGCGCCCTGAACATTGTTTTGCCCGCGGAGGGGATTAAGCCCTGTCATGGGCTGTCCTATATGCGCGGTAAGCATGACAAGGTTGGCGCAGGACCTCACATTATCAATGCCCGTCACGTGCTGGGTTATGCCCATTGAATAAAAGAGCATCGACCTTTTTTCAGTAGCATAAATTCTTGCAACACGTCTGATGTCATCCGCGTGTACGCCGGTGATCCGTTCAACAGCTTCAGGGGTGTAGTGCATGACTGTTTTTTCGAAAGCATCGAAATTCTCGGTCCTTCTCTTTACGAAATTAATGTCTACAAGGCCTTCATTGATAATCACATGCATGAGCCCGTTTAAAAGCGCCACATCAGTCCCGCTTTTATGTCTTAGATGTATATGCGCAAAAGCAGCGATCTGTGTTTTTCTCGGGTCTGCCACAATCAGGGTTGAACCCTTGTCCACTGCATCGAGCATATGCATGCCGATCATCGGATGCTGCTCTGTATGTGTTGGAGCCGATAACAAAAATGACCCGCGCATCGTCGATCTCATCTATAGAGTTGGTCATGGCCCCTGAGCCAAAGGCCCTGGCAAGTCCTCCGACAGTAGAAGAATGGCACAGCCTGGCGCAGTGGTCGATATTGTTTGTCCCTATGACCGCGCGCGCGAACTTCATCATTATGAAATTCTCTTCATTGGTGCATTTGGCTGAACTTAGGATGCCGATTGAGTCAGGCCCGTGTTTCTCCTTCACCTTCAGAAGGTTTTCCGCCACAAGGCCAAGCGCCCCATCCCACGAGGCACGCTGGAAAGAGCCGTTGATCTTTATAAGGGGGTATTTCAACCTCTCAGGATGCTGGACAAACTCAAAACAATTCCATCCCTTAACACAGAGACTCCCCTTGCTTACCGGATGATTTCTGCTAGGCGACACTCCTGTAATAACACCCTTTTCTATATGGACGTACAACCCGCATCCACAACCACAGTAGGGGCATATAGTGAGTATTTTATCCATAAATTAACTATAACATATAATTATCAGTTCATTGCCCACATAAATAGTTTATGAATACCATAATCAATTATTAATTATCCCCCTGATTTTTCGCATTTCTGCAAAGCAATTTGCCAAAATGCACGGAGATGCAGAGAGACAAATCAATAAAAACAGGAAGTTACAGTTGGCATGGCAAATGCACTATATAGGGCAGATACATAAAGCAGAAAGTCAATGAAGAAGGAGGACACGAAGATGAAAGATACAACCTACACAAAGAAACTGGCATACATGGGAGCAGGATGCGGAGTAGTACTTTTTGCGGTATTCGGATTACTTCCAGGGTCATTCCTTGGTGGAGTGATGGGATTAAATTTTGCGGGGATACTCTTTGGCACACCGGTAGGAGCGGGTCTGCTTCCCAGGATGATCGTGGCAGCCTCGATGTTGGTCGGGGTCATGGTCTCAGGGACTATGTTTATCATGGCCTCTACAACACTAGGGTGGCTTATAGGCACAGTGGTGGATGCTATAAGGGCAGGGAATAAAGAACTGGCAACAATAGAGCACAAATAAAATATAAAACCAATTAAAAGGAGGAAGTGTCATGACAGCAGGAAGAACAAACACAATGAAGGTTGGGACAAAGATCGGAGCAGGGATCGGGGTGTTGGCATTTTTGGTATTTGGAATAGTGCCTGGTTTTTATTTTGGCAGCTACGGGACATTGGTACTTTTGAGCCATCTGGCAGGGGGCCCGGTTGGGCCTACAACGATTGTAAGGATGCTGACAGTGGTTGGGATCATGCTGGGCATATTCTGTGTAGGAGCAGTGAGCATAGTGCTCGGTTCAGTGTTCGGGACAGCCATGGGTTATGTGGTCGATGTAGTTGCCAGCCTCGGCAGGGCAAAAGAGACAGAAGAGGTCAAGGCCCACAACTAATAAGTATTAAATATATACCACCTCCCCTGGGCCCCTGCACCTTGCAGGGGCTCTTTTTTTGTCTGTTTCCGGTTATTTGTCTTCCCAGAAAATATCGATCTCTACGCATTTAAGCAGATTTCAAACGCTATAGCTTTTTAGGAAGAATTTACAAGAGGAGTGAAAAGGTTACACCTGATAACACGCAGGTATGCCAAAACTAAACTCTTGAAGAGTATGTCCCGAAAGACGCACCCCAAAGAATTGCAATAGGAAGGGGTTCAGACTATTGAACTAAGCGCTCAACAACAAAGACCCTGATAGTTATTTTTTAAAATCGATAAAAAAAGGCGCAGTTTCTCGGCAACATAGAATTCATCCCGTACTACATATCAGTTGACGAGCCTTAGGGAAAGGATTTTGAGAGCACTGGAATCTCGACTCCACCTCCGAGTCAATAGTTATTAAAGGACGAAACTATCGCGACTTTCCAAAAGAAACACTCTATATAAAAGAAGGCAACAAACACCTACAATTAAACATGCAACAGTGAAGATACGGAAAAATCCGCAGGCCCCCTACGTTTAACATCCCTAGATTAAGCCTTCAATCTTTGCAGCTGGCAGAGCAATTTAGATGATAGCCCCCAAATACCGTAAGTAACTACTCTAACAAAATTATAATTGATAGTCTTAGGTTGATCATCCCAATCGTTACCCCAATCTTTTAATAACATCATGATTGACACTTGCTTATCTGTATCGCTTTTTATCCATGAAGAGCTAACGGGGCGCCAATCCCTTAATTGCTGAAAAGTTACTATCGTCTCCAAAATAGAGGGGTCCAAAAAACTACTATACGTTGTCAGGATTCTATCAAAGCTCTCATTGCTCCGGGCTACAATTGATTCAGCCATTTTAAAAAAACTAATACATTCATTTTCTCTATCTTTTGTTGAAAAACAATCCTCAAGCTTTTCCGCCTTCGATTTGTCTGTCCCAAGGTCTTGAATAAATTGACTTGACCTTCCCGAAAGATTCCAACTTAATAAATCACGATAAAGCTCGTCTGCCATAGATTTTATTTTGTTATCATCCCAGTTGGCATCGAGGCTAATAGTATATTTTTTGGGATAGATCTCTGATTTCCCCTGAAATAAAAGCATTAGGATATTCTCTCCTTTATTCAATGCATGTCCCATATAATAGAGTGTTTCAAAAGAACTCAAAGCGCTTCGGGCTATTGCCTTTAACTCCATATGAATAGACCTTCTGGCTGCCAACCATTTTTGCTCCTCTTTTTTTTGAATCAGGCGATCAATTATAAAGACTGTAAAAACAGCAATTATGACACCAGACCCAATATTGAGACAAATTGCTGTCCATTTTTCACCAAAGCTCCACGAGACAAATAATATATCTACGCCGATAAAAAAGACCGCCGCAAAATACAAATTTTGTTTGTTTATTTTCATGGTTCCAATGTTAAATTTGACTTAATGTCCTTCTAAATGTCAATCAGTTTTGAACTGAAAACGGCTTATTTCCAGTTGTAATCATCATATTATCTATGTGCTAACATTCTGAGAAGTTCAAGGGGTACATAAGCGGGCAAAGTTCAGCGAAAATATGCGTTATTAGGATATGTCCTTCTTTGAGAAACCACAGTAAGAATGCTAAACAAAAAGCCTCTGCGAGAGGCAGAGGCTCAAGAGCGGTAATATTTAGAGTAATGACTTTTAATTATGGGCCTTGACTTCCTCTGTCTCTTTTGCCATGCCGAGACTGCTAACTACGTCAATCACATAACCCATAGCGGTTCCGAATACCGAACCAAGCACTATGCTCACTGCCCCTACACAGAAGATGCCCAGCATGATCCCCACTACCGTCAGCATCCTTACTATCGTTGTAGGTCCCACCGGCCCCCCTGCCAGATGGCTAAGCAGTATCAATGTCCCGTAGCTGCCAAAATAAAAACCAGGCACTATCCCAAATACTAAAAATGCCAATGCCCCGATTGCCGCACCGATCTTTGTTCCGACCTTCATTGTATTTGTTCTTTCTGCTTTCATGACACTTCCTCCTTTTATATTTATTATTTATGTCCTGCTGTTGCCAATTCTTTTCTCTCCGCCGTTACAGTGTCCGCCACTGTGCCAGCAAGCCAGCCCAGGGTTGAAGATGCCATAGTGAATATCGTCCCTGATACCATCACTCCAAGCACCATCGAGGCTGCAACAATCATCCTTTGGAGTAACCCTGCTCCTACTGGTGTGCCAAACAGCATCCCTGCTATATTTAATCCCATGACTCCTCCAAGGAATGAACCTGGAAGCAATCCGAATACTGCAAAAAGTATTACTCCGCATCCTGCTCCCATGTATGCCAGTTTCTTTGTATAGGTTGTGTTTTTCATTTTCGTATCCTCCTTCTTCTTCATTTACTTTCTGCCTTATATAATGCACTTGCCATGCCAACTGTAACTTGCTGTTTTTATTGATTTGTTATTTTGCATTGCAGTGCATTTGAGCGAATTGTTTTGCAGGTTTGCAAAAAAAAAGAGTTAACGCGATAAAGGAGGAGGGATCTTCATCGGTCGGGCTTCCCCTTGTAACAAACACCAGTGATATAATGTTGAGACAAGTATGTTATTGATGGTATTCAACAAAGATTAAATAGGCAGGAATCTCAAGTCCTTCCTATACCCCTCGCCGGAGCTTAACCCGACTATCCTCCCAGATAGTCGAGAAAATCAACACTGACTCAGCGGTTTCGACGATGTGTCTCCCTAATTTCTCCAGACCCCCTACTCGGGTAGGATTTTCTTCATTAGGAGTGTGTGATAAAGTAATTTCATGTTTTATACGGATACAAATGGGCAAGCTCCCGTCAAAGGGTCTCTCGCACTGATTTTGCTGGAGGCGGCAATGGAAACCAGGTTGCCGTACAAAGGACTGCATGATGATCCGTAGAAAAGAAGAAGCAAATTTGCAGTGTTAATGGAGGTTAATCATGGAAGAGATAGTATACGACCTGTTGATCAACGTGACGGGCTTACAATGTCCTAGGCCTCTTTTAAAGATCAAGCAGATAATTAGAGACATGAAGCCCGGTCAGGTACTTAAAGTTGTCGCAACTGACAAAGCTACAACGATGACCTTTCCTGCTTATACGAAGATTAGTGGCGATGAACTTTTGAAGATGGAAGAATATGCAGAGGCGATTCATCACTATATAAGAAAAAAATAGTTCTCGCTTGTCTATTATAGTACTTCTTGACCTTTAAACTATTTTACAGAGTACTACCGGTATCCCTCACAATTGCACCTTTTTGAAGAACGTTTGTTAGGAGGTGTACATCGCAAAAATCCTCGACAAAAATTCTCTGCTTTTTTCCCGGGCCTGGAAGATAAATGTTTCGAATGGAAATTCGCGCGTTCGAAATTTGAATTCTCTCATCTCCATGGTATCAGACTATTCCGTTGACGCAGCCGGAGCGAGCATACTACGGGACAAACTCCGCAGTTATCGCAAACCTAAACAGTCGAGGACTTCTGTGAGAAAGTGAGAGGGGAGCGGGAAAATCGATTTTATAGACGAGCTTCGACTTCTGTCTTCAACAGCCATTATTCCTGCCGTTCACCACAAGTCAGGATTAAATAAGCAAGGCCATCTTGACAACACGTGCATTTTATAATTAGATTAAGGCATGGTTAAGGAACGAATGCCCGTCAGTTTTTCCGCGTCAATCCAATGTTACATTGTATCCGTTATTCTGATAATTCTGGCCTTGTCTGCCGCTACTATGGTGAATGCCGCTGAGACGCGGGAGATCGAGCTTACCGATGGCAGTGTGATCACAGGAGAGGTTATTTCTTTGTCAGGAGGTATCTATACTGTCAGGTCGGCCACGCTTGGGACATTGAGGATTGAAGCATCCAAGATCCGCGTTATTCGTCTGCAGGGTTCTGCTGTCCCAAGTGCCGCCGGAGGTCAGGTAAAGTCGCTTGAGGATAAAATGCTTGGTAACAGCGAGATCATGGACGCGCTCCGGGCCCTGCAGAACGATCCCGATTTACAGAAGATCCTTCAAGACCCCGAAATCATGAAAGCAGTGCAAACA
This sequence comes from uncultured Acidobacteriota bacterium, assembly GCA_963725705.1. GTDB lineage: Bacteria > Acidobacteriota > Thermoanaerobaculia > Thermoanaerobaculales > Thermoanaerobaculaceae > CAVRZJ01. The sequence goes on from CAVRZJ010000017.1 coordinate 307,033, forward strand.
GGCGATATCGCCGCCCTCATGAGAAATCCCGAGTTCATGAAGCTACTAAATAAGCAGTCTGTGCAGGATATCAACAAGAAGCTCACCCGGTAGCTCCTTTCTGGAATTTCTCTATTTCTAAATTATACAGCAATCCTGATTAACAACTGCGGGATCATTGTTGGGATGGCTCGCTTAAAGTACCTGCTTCTGGCGCTAACCCTGTGGCAAGACAACAGGGAATACCGCTCGCTATCCATTGAAGACTCCCTCCGGCAAGACCACGGGGAATATCGCTCGCTATCCATTTAATAATTGCTCCCACTGCCCTGGCATTGGCCATTAGCAGAAACCTGCTCAAATTACCGGCACTTCCCCTGACAACCGCATGTCATCTTCCCCGCGGCCTTCTGAAACGCCTCCCTGCCTTCTTTAAATGAAAGCCAGGCTATAATTATTGTGCCGATTGAATCAAGGCTTCCGATGCCGGTAAATTCATATCCCAGACTAGCCAGCAATAAGACAAAAGAAAGATTCATACAAGTCTTTGTGCAATTGGCATCGGCTATTATTGCCTGTGAATTCAGAGCCTTCCCGACCTTCAGCTTGTAGTGCATAAGGGCCCACATACTCATGATAGACACAACAGAAACGATTACGCCCCACAATGTTGTTTCAGGTTTGTGTCCATAGAGAAGATTTACTGTCGCAACAACTATAAGCCCGGCTGTCAGCAGATAAAATGCAGTGCCTGTTACCCTGAGTGCCTGCTGTTCAAAATGGTCGGGATTCGTGTTTCTGTGATTATTACTGAGCCGCCTGATCATATGCCAGATGCCCACCCCAGAGATTACCTCGACAAAAGAGTCCAGGCCAAATCCGAAGAGGGCCATTGTCTCATCCTCAAGGCCGAATGAAACCGAGACAACGCCTTCGATAATGTTGTAGGCAATCGTAATAACGGCCATAATGTAAGCCCATTTGTAGAGCTTCACCCTGTCTTTACTGACAGCAAAACCAATAGTTTCCATGTTTATATATTAACAGACTTCCATAGAGCAAATCGAAATTGCGGATTTTTGCGCAGGCATCATATCCCCTTTGAAAATTCAGGACTGCGTCCGAGGGCGAGGGTAAAAAATTTCAGACTGTTCGAAGCCCCGAATACGAAAATTAAAATATTCCGCTCGGGGCAAGTTTCTGAAATTTACCGAGTCCGACCAAGCAGGCCGTTAAGAATTTTCGTTTGGGGTGGGTTCTTTTGGGCACTTTTCTTACCCATTTAAGAAAAGAGCCTGGGGTCTGGGGCAACGCCCCATAATATTGAAAAGACTATGGATCCCCGGGTCAAGCCCGAGGATGACAATCTTAATCATCTTTTGCAACATTTAGGACTATTTTCTTTTTACACGCCTCTTTCCAGACAGTTTTTCTGCTTTTTCATGCATGCCAAGCTCTATAATTTTGCTCTTCATCTCTTTTAGCCTGTCTCTGAGTGCAGCGGCACGCTCGAAGTCAAGGTCCTTTGCCGCTTCCCTCATCTCTGCATCGAGCTTTTTCAGGGTCGCCTCATCGAGGTTGTAGGCAGCCTCCTCCTCAGCAACAGCAGGGACAGTCCAGTAATCCGATTCATATATCGAACCTGCAATGTCCTTTATGTTGCTTCTGATCGTTTGAGGGGTAATATTCATTTTTTTATTGTAAGCTTCCTGGATTTTTCGCCTTCGCCCTGTTTCTTCGATCGCTGTCTTCAATGACCCTGTGATGACATCGGCATAGAATATCACCTCGCCATTGACATTGCGGGCTGCCCTGCCGGTTGTCTGGATCAGGGACCTCGCTGAACGGAGAAAACCTTCCTTGTCAGCATCAAGTATGGCCACAAGCGAAACCTCTGGTATGTCAAGGCCTTCTCTTAGGAGGTTGACGCCGACCAGCACGTCGAATTCCCCGAGCCTCAGGTCCCTGATGATCTCGACGCGTTCCAAAGTGTCTATGTCGGAGTGGAGATAACGGGCCTTTATGCCGAGTTCAGTGTAGTAATCTGTCAGGTCTTCTGCCATCTTCTTTGTGAGCGTGGTGACCAGCACCCGTTCCTTTTTTTCAACCCTTTTGCTGATCTCGCCAAGGAGATCGTCCACCTGGCCGGATACCGGCCTGACTGTGGGCTTCGGGTCTAATAGACCGGTAGGCCTTATGATCTGCTCCACCACCTCTCCTCCTGCCTTTTCAAGCTCATAGTCTGCAGGGGTCGCAGAGACATATATCGCCTGAAAGACCCTTTTCGAATTCATGGAACCTCAAAGGCCTGTTATCAAGGGCCGAGGGCAGCCTGAAGCCATAGTTTATAAGGTTCTGTTTCCTCGAACGGTCACCTTCGTACATCCCCCTGATCTGGGGGACGGTCGCATGCGATTCGTCAATCACGATAAGGAAGTCCTCCGGAAAATAATCCATCAGTGTATAGGGCGGCTCTCCGGCGGCCTGCCGCTGAGATGCCGCGAATAGTTCTCGATCCCGTGGCAGTAATTGAATTCCTTCAGCATCTCCATGTCAAAGCGGGTGCGCTCTTCTATCCTCCGCGCCTCGATGATCTTGCCCTGCTGGAGAAACCCTTCGACGGAGTCCTTCATCTCTTTTTCGATATTCTATCAGCGCCTCATCCAGCCGGTCTCTCGGTGTCAGCCAGTGGCTGTTCGGAAAAAGCGCTATCCTGTCTATCTTCTTTATCCTGCTCCCCGGTCAGCGGGTCTATCTCATATAGGGCGTCAATCACGTCTCCGAAAAATTCGACCCTGATCGCCCTGTCAAGTGCAAAGGGAGGATAGATTTCGACTATGTCTCCCCTCACCCTGAAGCTCCCCCGTCTGAACTCTGCGTCAGACCTGTTGTACTGTATCTCCACAAGCCTGCCCAGGATCTCGTCGCGCTCTACCTGCATGCCCTCTTCGAGCTGCAGGTGCATCTCCATATAGTCCTCCGGAGAACCTATGCCGTATATGCAGGAGACCGAGGCGACCACGATAACGTCCCTCCGTTCGAGCACGGCCCTCGTGGCAGAATGCCTGAGCCTGTCGATATCATCGTTGATGAGCGCGTCTTTTTCTATGTAGGTGTCGGTCGTCGGGATGTAGGCCTCGGGCTGGTAATAGTCATAATAGCTGACAAAAAACTCGACGGCGTTTTCCGGGAAGAGTTCCTTGAATTCTCCGTAGAGCTGTGCGGCAAGGGTCTTGTTATGGGCGATGACCAGGGCCGGCCTGTTTATCTTCTCGATCACATTTGCGATCGTAAAGGTCTTGCCCGACCCGTCACTCCGAGGAGCACCTGATGCCTTTTTTGCGACTCAGGCCGTCTATCAGCTTTTCAATCGCCGCCGGCTGGTCCCCTTCGGGAACAAAGTCCGATCTCAGTTTGAACTGTGACATAATATGGTTTCATCTCTCGGTCAATAAAGTGGTCAGAATTATTGAAACGCATGGCAACATTAAAGTGCTTTTAGGATCGCCATAAAACCTTCTGTGTCGGAAAGGTCACTGAGGACAACATCCGCACCTGAAGCCAGAAAGTGTTCGTGCGAATATGGGCCTGTTGCAACAGCCACGGAAAATGCACCGTAGGGCTTTGAACAGCTGACATCTCTGGGAGTATCACCGATAACAATACAGTCCCTGAAGTCACACCAGAGAGTCCCTTTTAAATAATTTATCAACCGCTACAGGCAGAAGCCTGTTCCTGTCTTCATCGTCACTTCCGAAAGCGCCGATATTGAAATACTATTCAGTCCGAAGTAATCGAGCTTTATCCTTGCCCCCTCCTCTATATTGCCGGTCAAGAGGCCGAGAACAAATTCTTTTTGCGCCTCAAGTTCTCTCAGGGCCTCCCTTATCCCCGGTTTTACATGCCCCCGGGCCTTCCTATATTCTGTTTCAGCTGTCTGACATAGGTCCGGTAAAATTCGGGGATCACACCATTGGAGTAGTCAATAGCATGAAGTTCAAACCCCTCCCGGAGGATCTGCATGTCTGTCTTGCCGGCCATGCTTATCGTCTGGAAGGCATTCCTGACTGAAAAGAGCTCCATGAAGGCAGTGTCCATGGCCGTTGTCCCTGCTCCGCCGGAATCCATTATCGTGCCGTCGATATCGAAAAGAACAAACTTCATCTTTTAAAATAGCCATTGGGAATGCTCCAAGTCAACAAGAACAACCCAAATTCACAAGCAAACCACAGAGAACACAGAGTAACTGATGGATTATAAAGATAAAACATCAAATTGGATCCTCATCTCTGTGCACTCTTTATTGCAGGATCAGTTTCTATTTCATTTTTTCTAACGTTTTGAGAACACAGAGAAATCCTCTGTGCACTCTGTGGTTAACGATTTCAGGTCGTGGCTTCTGGTGTTCTTAAGGAAAACTGTTTCATTAACTATTTCGCATTTATTATAATAGCCGGACAAATTTCTTTATACCAAAGGACAAATATGAAACAACGACTTATCAAACTCATATTGGAAAAGGCATTTAAATACAGTGAAGAACCAGTATTCAAGCTCGTCTCGGGAAGAATGAGCAACTACTATTTTAACTGCAAGGCTGTGACCCTGCATCCCGAAGGGATGTACCTGATAGGCAATATAATCTTTGACATGCTCCAGGACAGCGGTGTAATAGGCATCGGCGGACTCACCCTCGGAGCAGACCCGATTGCTGACGCGGTGGCCTACACGTCCTATCTGAGAAAAAAGCCCTTGGAGGCCTTTGTTGTGAGAAAAACTGCAAAAGCACACGGCACCATGCAGTGGATAGAGGGCAATATCCTGGCAGGCGACAGGGTAATTATTGTTGACGATGTGATCACAACAGGCAAATCAACGATTGAGGCGATCACCAGGGCAAAAGAGGGCGGACTTGAGGTCGTGAAGGTCATCGCACTGGTGGACAGACAGGAAGGCGGCAGGGAAAATATCGAGGCCTTAGGCCATAAGGTCGAGACAGTCGTTACCCGTGAAGAGGTCATGGAGCTTTACCGGACTATGAACCAATAAGGGGATGAGACGTCCTTCCTGAAAGTATAACCTGCTGCTTACCTCAAAGGGTGTTGATGTCACCTGATAATAGATACCATTCCGCTGCTGACAAGTCGTGAGCAGTTCACCCTCCTAATTGATAGTTATTAGACCTCGAAACTATTATCGATTACGTGTAGTAATCCGCAGATGGCTGATTGAAATATGACTGGTATTTGGGCTGTGTGTACCACCTGCACATCCGCATTTATAGTGGTAATAGGCATAGAGAACACTACCTCGCTCTCTCCCCTGGGGCTGCTTTATCAGACTTAAGGCCTGGTAATCACTGATGTAATAACCTTTTTAGATAATTGGCATCTTTTTCTATTAGTTGAATGCCCAAGACAAATTTTTACATATCCCTCTATAAGTCTGACAATCCGAGGTAACTTCAATGGCACGACGCTTTACATACCTTTTTTGTCTTCTCTTTTCATGGATCAATTTCGCCATTGCGCTAATCCTCGAGCCACTCACTAAGCTCTTTCTGATGAGAATAATGAGTCAGGAATTAAGGGCATGTCAGTATCTAATTTGTTGAAGACAGAGTCAAAAGCCTTTATGACAGCGGGATCAAAGTGTGTGCCAGCGTTTGCCACGATATCTTTTCTTACATTTAGAGGTGAAAGACCTTGACGATATGGCCGGTCTGACACTAAGGCATCATAGTAATCTGCCACTGCGATGATTCTTGCACCTAGAGGAATGCCCTCACCTGATATGCTCTCGTATCCAGTTCCATCATATTTTTCATGGTGAAGCAGAATATAGGGCAGAATCTGGATAACTCTACCACCAACAGGTGCAAGCATATCTGCGCCGAATTTCGTGTGATCTTTTATCATCTCTAGTTCCTCGCCAGACAATTTTCCTATTTTGTGAAGAATTTCTGCGCTGATACCAAGTTTTCCCAAGTCATGAAGCAAGGCCGCAATCCGAATATCTTCCACTTCTCTTTCGGGACATCTCATTTCTCTCGCTATCCTATCAGCGATACGAGAGACTCTGTAGGAATGGCTCTGGGTTTGTTTGTCCACGGAATCGATAATAAGAGACAACATTTCGATAATTCCTTGATACGTTGATTTTATTTCTCTGCTTGCCTTCTCCTTCTTCTCATACAGAATTCCCATGCAATACCCCATGATAAGAAGAAATCCACCCCATATCACCATATCTAACCATCTGAATAACTGGTTATTGGAAGAAGAAACAAAAGTTTCTGGATAAAAATATGCAATTACGGAAATCAATATAATGGTCAGTACTGCCGCCAATACAGCATACCGCTTGCCGAAATAATAGGCACCGACAAGAACAGGAAAGCAAAAAAAATTCAGGAATGCCCGTTGGTTCGAAACAAAAAAGAAGATAAATCCAGAAATGGCCACAAGAAGAAAAATGATTATTAACTCCTTATCTACCCTGAAAAAATCCACCATCAGTTTTTTTTCGATCTTCATAACTTGCCTCCAATTTCAATAAGGATTAAAATCCAGGAGGCAGTCCTTTTTTGACATTCCACACCTCCTTAATAGTTTTAAGACTGACAAATTGTATCTACGTCTCTACTGTGTCTCCTGCCTACTTTCACAGCCTCTGATCTTGATCTTACCAAATCAGTCTTCTTTGGTGATCTCAAGAATGTTTTGCTCCGTCATTTTTTTTAAAAAGTCGCTTAACATCTTTCGCTCATCATCCCTGACTTCCCTGAACTCTATGCCCATGCCGATCGGATTCTTTCTAACATCATATTTTATATGGGATACAACACCTTTTAAATTAATATGACTTCCTGTTTCCAAAGGCAACGATATTACCACTTTTGAGCCTACAGGGAAAGGCGCTTTTGTTGTAATAGACACTCCCTCTACCGAGATGTTTTCTGTGTATAGTTCGGAGGCAACACTATTATGGGCCACATACGCTTTATTGCACGCTGCAACTCTTACGTGCCTCCTTCTTGTGCCAGGTGTCAATTCCCTGTTTTCAATCTCCAATCTGAGGATATTAAATACTTTTCTTGCCAACTCAGTATCAATAAATAAGGCGATCCTTTTGTTGACCCTGTCAGCAGCAGCCAGAAGACTCTCCATGCTTTCTGCTGATTCGTCGATGATGGACAAGGACTTATCTATGAAAATGGAACTGGAAGCCTTATCCAGATTTTCTCGGATAATGTTTTTTAGATCGGATTTGACATTCATATTGTTTGATTTACAGACCTATTTCTTTTATTATCTTGTAAAAGATATTGATGACCCTCACAATAAATACGGCCCCTACAAGAGAAATGACCCCAACGAGGAACTCTCTCGATGTTTCTGGTAATCTCGGGAATAACGGCATGGTCAGGTATCCCACTCCTAAAAGTCCGATGAGGTAATAGAGAAGCTTCCAGGATTGCTTGACAAGTCCTCCGGGGATTTTCTTTGTCAGAGACAACGCCCTGTAGAATGCGTAGAAGATTACGACAATCGCTGTAAGCCAAATCAACAAAATCAGCAGTTGCATAGAGGTCCTTTCCTGTAGTTTGCTATATTTTCAATAAGTTCTGTCTTTGTTGTTGAGAACTTAGAAAAGATTTGTTTTCTGATATTCTTTTTCTTCCTGCCTTCACTTCCTCTTACCTTGCATAGCGTCAAAGTACGGCTGTAGTATTAACAATAATACTACGGCCAGGTTCCGTCAATCCTACCCGGGTAGGGGTATCAAGGTGGTTCAAGTCAATAGCTTGAATTGGGATACAAGAATGATAGAAAAGATTTTCAGTAGTACTCCACACTATAATGACATACTCTGACACGCTAGACTTCAAGGGGCGAAGTCGCACTGCGGCGTGCGGCGAAAAAGGCAAAAACGCTTGCGGAGCAGACACACACGCCTTTAGTCGTGCATGAAGGGGGGCACGTAGTCAAGAAACTTCCAGGAAAGGGAAGAAGCAAACAAACATGATCCTTCGCTATGTGACAACAGGACACGGGCAGTAAGTGCAAATTTTGCACGTACTGGCAGCAATGGCCCGAAATTCACGTACTTACATAGGAAAGTGATAGTCAGCAATTCCGTTTGCAAGAGCTGTCAACGCAAATACCGACTATTGCTAATAAAGATACTGCCCAACAATTTTTTGGGCATTTTCTCTATAGCTATGCAGGGTCTCAACAAAGGCATCTCCCCCTTCAGACCCCATATAGTCCGAGGCATTTTTCAGAACATCCGTGTCTCTTCTCAATACGCTTTCTCCTCTGAGTCTCAGGAAGCTTTCAAGTCTCCGGAAGAAAAGATAAGCGTCTTTTAAAGAACACTTTGTTGCACCATCTATGATACCCGCAGCATAGAGTCTATCCATCGCAACAAGAGTACCCTGGACAAGAAGTCTACGGTCCTTCCTGCAGTTTTTCAACTGTAGATACTGCACAACAAATTCCATCTCCTCGATTCCACCAGGCCCCAGCTTGACATCATATCCTTCAGCCTCCTTCGAAAGCTCCCTCTGTATCCTCTCCCTCATCTGTATGATATCAGAGGCCCTGACCTCAAGGCCCCTTGCAATAAGCGTTTCTGCCGCCATATTCATAAACAGCATCCCTGTCTGCTTATCTCCTGCAACAGGCCTCGCCTTTAGAAGAGCCTGGAACTCCCAAAACGCAGCGGCCTTTGCATAGTAGTTTCTGAAGCTTTCAACTGAAGACACAAGAGGACCTTTCGAGCCCTCTGGCCGGAGTCTTGTATCTACATTATATGCCAATCCATCTCTGGTATATGAGATCAGCATTCTTAATAACCTCTGCGCAGTCTTTGTGTCTGTTTCCCTCACCTCATCTGAAGATACGAAGATTATGTCAAGGTCCGAGTTAAATGTAATTTCCCTTCCTCCAAGCTTGCCGAAACCTATTACCGCCATATCCGTATTTCCTTCTGAAATACTGCCGATACAGGCGAAAAGGATTGCCTCGGCTGCCTTGCTGAGTCCGCGTACAACATCCCGAATTCCAATCTTATTCTGAAGAAAAAGCAGCCCGAGCCTTATTTCTTCCGAATTCTTTATCAGACGTATCGAATCGTTTACCGTGTGTCCTTCTGTTACGCCGGCCCTTATCTCCCTTATAAGTTCCGCAAGTGTTTTCCCCCGGCCCTTCTGCCACCCGATCATCTCCAGATACTGCGGCCTGGTCATGAGCAGCTTCGTAAGGTATTTACTCTGCGAAAAGACATACGTAAGCAGGTCGGTCAATTCCCTGTTTTTCCTGAATATTTCAAGATAGGACTCATTCATGCCCAGAAGCTCCGCAAAAGACTGCAGATGATTCAAGGCAGAATCAGGAGAATTGCTCTTTAAGGCGCTATCGACAAAAAGAGGTATTATCTCACTCAGAAGTCTTCTACCCCGGAGTGTCTGGAAGTTAAATACACTGTCTTTTATGAGCCTGATGTTACGGGCCGCCTTGTCAACATCCTTAAGCCCTGTCCCGGCAAGATATTCTTTCAGCTCAGAATCAGAGAACTCTTCGGCAAACAAAGTCCCGCTGACTGAAGGTTCCTCTTTTTGGGCTGAAAACAGTGAATCGTAAATACCCCTGACCTTCAGCCTTCTATTATCGAGGTCAGCAAGAAATGTCTCCCTGTCAGTGGACCCCATCTTCCTTGCGAGTGCATTCAATTCAGCGGCATCAGACGGCAGCGTGTGTGTTTGCAGGTCATTGACCTGCTGGAGCCTGTGTTCAAGAGTTCTGAGGAACCGGTAATTGTCCGAAAGGATGATATAATCTTCCTGCCCGATAAGCGCCTTCACCAAAAGCCTGTGCAGGACTTTCAGCAGACTCTTTTCCCTGAGCAGAGGCTCCCTTCCTCCGTATATCAACTGGAGCGCCTGGGCAAAGAACTCTATCTCGCGTATGCCCCCATAGCCCCTTTTTATGTCTCCTTTTTTGAAGGTTGAATCAATCCTTATCTTCAGTCTCTTTATTTCGTCAATAGAGCTGAAGTCCAGATATTTTCTGTATACAAAAGGCCTTATCATATCCATGAAACTGTCCCCGAGCTGCCGGTCGCCTGCAACAGGTCTTGCCCGCAGGAGCATGGCCCTCTCCCACGCCCTTCCCCAGGATTCGTAATACATCTCATATCCCCTCAGCGCCAGGGCTATATCGCCCCGCTGCCCCTCGGGTCTGAGTCTCAGGTCAACCCTGTAGGCAAAGCCTGATTCAGTATTCAATGACAGGAAACGGGTCAGCTCCTCACCGACCTTACAGTAATACTCGTGGTTCGTTATTCTGTTGACGGTCAGCCCCTGGCTGGTCTGTATGCCTGTTGTCTCACCTATTTCTGTTCCATATACAAATATCAGATCAACATCAGAGCTGAAGTTCAATTCCCCGGCCCCAAGCTTGCCGAGCGCTATGACTGTAAAGGCATCATCTGCAGGTGCGCCATAGATCTCTGAGAGGGACCTTCTCACCAGGTCCAGGGAATATTCTATGATTACATCTGCAAGGTCGCTCAGTTCGAGCATGATATCCACAAGATCGGCTTTTTTGAGGGCATCCCTGAGTGTTATCCTGAGCAGTTCCTTTGTCTTGAATTCACGCATTGTCTTCATATAAAAAGACATCCCTGCTCTGTGAGATTCAGCCTTGACCGTATCGCGCTTTTCTTTTAATGATATAGAAAGGCTGTCTTTATCAGGGGCCTTTTCAAGGTCGGTGAGTACCTCGAAAAGCTCATCAGGATGCGCTATGGAATAGTTCGCCAGAAACTGGCTCATGCTGAAAAGCAGGGACATTTCCCTGAGGTATACATTCAGGTCATCTTCCCTTGAAGGGTTCTCCTGAAGAAAAGTGGAGAGGTTTTTCAGAGACCTCCCGGGGTCCGGTGTTGTGAGAGCTGCGTCCTTTATCATTTTTTCGATCATCAATTAAATGGATAGCAAGCGTATTCCCTGCAGCCTTCTGCAGGGTCAAGTGAGCGAATATAAAAATAAAAGTTCATTGCATTGAGATTCCCCATAACTTGCTGTGGGGATTCTTCAATGATACCCGATCCGCTCTCTGCTGTGCAGATAAATCATTAGCCAGACCTGACGGCCTGAGGTATACTAATGCCGGTTTAATGTCTCTCTGTTTCCCATAACCTCGGGTCTATAGAGTCCCTTATCCCTTCACCGAGGAGATTATATCCAAGCACTGTAATTAAAATAGCAAGGCCCGGAAATACCGAAAGCCACCAGGCTATCTCCATATTGTCTTTTCCCAGAGTAAGTATGTTTCCCCAACTGGGCGTCGGGGGCTGAACTCCTATGCCCAGGAAGCTAAGTGCGGACTCTACAAGCACAGCACCAGCCACGCCAAGGACAGCGGACACAAACACAGGCGCCATGCTGTTTATCATGATATGTCTGAAGATTATCCGGAAATCGCTGGCGCCCAAAGCCCTCGCGGCAAGTACAAATTCGCGCTCCCTCAAAGACAGAAATTCCGCGCGCACAAGCCTGGCAACTCCCATCCAGGAAGTTATACCTATTATAATCATTATGTTCCATATTCCCGGCCCTATAAAGGCTATGACCGCAAGTATAAGAAAGAAGGTCGGGATCGAGAGCATGATATCGATAAACCTCATGATAATCCTGTCTGTCCAGCTGCCGTAATATCCTGAAAGCGCACCAAGTATTATCCCGATAACTGAGGAGATGCCGACTGCTACAAAACCCACTGCAAGGGAAATGCGCGAGCCCCATATCATCCTGCTTAATACATCCCGGCCAAGATCATCGGTGCCGAAAGGATGATGGATGTCAGGACTTTCCAGTATATGTTTTCTGTCAATGTCATTGGGGTCATAAGGTGAAATTAACGGGGCAAGCGCAGCAAGAACAAAGAGCGCGAGAACAACAATCCCTCCTGTAACGGCAAGCTTGTTATTCCTGAACCTGTTCCAGAATAATTTTCTGAGACTATAAATGCCCATATCTACTTTGTCCTTATCCTTGGGTCTGCAAGCATATATCCTATATCTGCAAGCAGGTTCCCGATAAGCGTCAACACCGCCCCCAGGGTCAGAATACACATCACCATCGGATAGTCACGCGTCATGACGCTCAGGTAAAACTGTTGTCCCATGCCGGGGATACCGAAAATATTTTCAAAAATCACGCTTCCTCCTATGAGGCCGCCTATACTAAGTCCCATCAGGGTTATGATCGGGATAAGAGCATTTCTGAAGGCATGCCTGTAAATGACAGTCCTTTCGGGTAAACCCTTTGCCCGCGCCACTGTCACATAATCCTGCCTTATTACTTCAAGCATGCTGCTTCTCATAAATCTGGAATCCGCGGCAAGCCCTCCAAAGGCAGAGACAAAGATCGGAAGCATAAGATGTTTGATCAGGTCCCAAATCTTCCCGGCCATAGACAGGGAATCAAAATTCATCGACTTAAGTTGTGAAATCGGGAGCCAGTGAAGATGGACCCCGAAAAGTATCAGGAGAAGGAGTGCAAGCCAGAAAGACGGCATGGCAAATCCAATAAATACAGTTGTCGTCATTATTTTGTCATAAAATGAGTTCCTGTGGGTTGCCGACGAAATCCCGATAGGTATTGCGATCAGGAATATGATCACCATCGAAAACACGTTTATCATAAGAGTGACAAAAAGCCTTCTTTCTATCAAGGGTTTTTTTGTGTCCCATATTTTTTGTAATACCGGTCTTCTGTCAGAAGAAAATGATTCTCCGAAATCAAGCCTCACTATTCTCTTAAGCCAGATGCCGTATTGCACCGGTATCGGTTTGTCGAGGCCGTAATATTTTTCAAGTTTTTCACGCGCCTCCGGCGTGATCTTTGGGTTCAATTCAGTAAAGATATCGGTCGGTTTCCCCGGCGCCAGATGAATGATAAAAAATGAGATCAACGTAATCCCGAACAACGTTGGTATCATCTCGATCAGACGTTTAAATAAATATATCAGCACCTATTGCTCCATATTGTTGTGAAGCTGCATTTTTTTCGGCACATACCACTTCGGCAGATTATATTCGATCCCTATCGTTGAAGGCTTAATACCCTTGAACCTTGCATGGACAATTTCTGTAGCGTCAGGCACATATAAAAAAATATACGGAAGTTCATCAGCAAGAATTTCCTGGATCCTGAAATATACTTTTTTTCTTTCTTCAATATTAAAAGTCCCGCGGCCTTTTTCAAGAAGCATGTCGACTTCAGGGTTGTTGTAACTGACGAAATTAAATTCTTTTTCTTTTGTCTTGCCGGAAAACCATATGTCATACTGATCAGGATCAGGACTTATGCCCCATCCCAAAATTACAGCCTCAAACCGCCTCTTGTCAATAAACTCATTAATGAGGGTCGGCCACTCAAGTGCTCTTATCTCTACCTTTATACCGACTTTTTCAAGTCTGTACTGGACAATAGTCGCAGTATTCATCCTCAGAGAGTTCCCCATATTGGTAAAGATAGTAAATTTGAAAGGTCTGCCGTCTTTTTCAATGATACCGTCCCCGTCGGAATCTTTCCAGCCTGCTGCCCTAAGCAGTTGTTTTGCCTTCTCAGGGTTGTACTCGTACTTTTTCACATTCGGATTGTAAGGCCACGTATTTGGCACATAAGGCCCTGTCGCAGGACTTCCGAGACCAAACAGGACAACGTCAACGATCTCGCTTTTATCTATCGCATATGCGATAGCCTGTCTTACAAGTTTGTCTTTAAAAAAGGGATGTTTCAGATTAAACCCCATATAGGTATATGTAAACTGCGGGAAGCGGAATTTCTGATAATTGTTTCTGAAAAAATCAGTGTTAGTCTGCTTTGTATACTGTATCGGCGTCAGTCCCATCATATCAATCCCGCCTGCCTGAAGTTCAAGAAACATTGTTGCCATGTCAGGTATTATTCTGTAAATATATTTGTCTATATATGGTCTGCCTTCAAAATAGTTTTTATTTGAATCCAGTACCAGCTCCTGGGCCGGGACCCATTTTTTAAGGATGTAAGGTCCCATACCAACAGGGTCCCGCGTGAGTTCACTTTTGGTAATGTCTTTTCCCTGCAGCAGATGTTTTGGCAATACTACCAGACTGCCCCAGGATATAAGCGCAGGAGCAAAAGGTCTTCCGTATGTGGCCCTGAATGTATATTTGTCCAGGACCTCGGCCTTTATTACCTGCTTGAAATCCTCACTGTAGGCAGTCGGGGTTTTTTCATCTGTTATAGTATCGAAGCCGAACTTCACATCATCAGCTGTAAACTCAACACCATCAGTCCATCTCACGCCTTTTTTCAGATGGAAAGTGATGACAAGCCCGTTCTTTGAAATGTCCCACGACTCTGCAAGATCGCCTATAATACTGAGGTCGGTGTCATACTTGACAAGTCCATTAAAGATCATGCCGGCTATGCTGTGTGAGGCGTTGTCGCCTGCAAGCATAGGGATAAGGATGCTCGGTTCACCGATGGAACCTGCAACCAGAGTATCTCCGTAAGCAGGCTCCCCTGAGATCTCATTTAAATTTACATTCGATGTTTTATCGTGATCTCCCTTGCAGCATGTTAAGGCAAAGAGCATCAGGATAAGGCAACTTATTTTTTTCATATTTCGTTAAGAATACTTCAATTGCACCTTCTTTTCAACAAAAGTATGTTTTATAACCTGAAGTCAGCAGCGGTTGCCGGAGTGCTCCCATCATGTCTGTGGATATAATTGACCTAAATAAGGCAGTTAACCGCAGAGTTCGCAGAGAATACAGAGAGAGATCAGGGAGTTAAGGTTAAGACCGGGCCCACCGTAATGGCGGATTACGTTTCTATTCCAGGTCTTTGTTTTTCTTTGCGAACTTTTCAGCTTTGCGCGAACAATTTCCGTTTTTTAGAATTAGCTGTTTTCTGGAAACATCTGCCGTTTTCAGAATGTCAGAATGTCAGGGTCTTGCTATTCGCCTTTGAACACGCTAAGCTTTTATTTATGAGTGGCATGGCAATATGGCTAACAGGGCTTCCGGGCAGCGGCAAGAGCAGCATTGCCGATGAGATAAAGTCTTTGCATCCTGACTTCGTCATACTGAGAATGGATGAGTTCAGGAAGATAGTGACCCCTGAGCCTGTGTATTCAGACCCCGAACGCGAGATCGTATATCGCAGTCTCGTATATCTTGCAAAAGAGCTTACAGACCTCGGGCATACAGTAATCATCGATGCAACTGGGAATAAGAGAAGGTGGAGAGAGCTGGCAAGAGAGCTGATTCCGCGGTATGCAGAGGTATATCTGAAATGTCCTGTTGAAGAATGTGTAAAAAGGGAAAGGCAGAGGCAGGAAACCAGGGGAGCGCCAAAGGACATCTACCAAAAAGGGAAACAGGGCTGGCCGGTCCCGGGAATAAATGTGCCCTACGAAGAGGCCCTCAGCCCTGAAATCATCATTGATACCGGGAGCACTGCAGTCCATGAAGCTGTATTGCTGATAGAGGAAAAAGTCCTATGACTACTCTCTTTATCCGCAAAGGGAACTGGTGATAATTTGCCCCTGAAAACCATATCACATATCTTTTGAAGATTCTCCGCTGATGCCTGTAAGATCGAACATCAGCAGCATGGAATAATCACCCGGCTTTTTGATAACCTCAAACCTGAGCCCCCAGCACTGCCTCTGATACCTCGTAGTAATATTCATGTCCCTTAATCCCCCGCCCTTGGCGTCATACCATATGCTGCCGGTGATGTGTACGCGCTTATAAGGACTAAAGTCCAGGCCGGCAGTAAAGAACATTGTACCTTCAATTCTGTTATACCTCTGGCCCAGGGCAAGATTTGTTTTGAAAACACTCAGGAAGAGCTCAGAACTTAAGGTTTCGATCCTGCCGGTATACATATTATACGTTGTATCAAGTTTTATCGGCACCACCTTGTTCAACGCCAGTTCCAGCCTGAGCGGGAGGAACGGCCGGTCTCCGTTATAGGTTTCCATCTCCTGTGTGATTCTCGCTGTGGCCACTTCATTGCCGCTGACTATTGCCCTATTGAGCAGGCTGAACTCAAACCGCGAGGTTTTCTTGAAAAGCTCAGACGCATCCAGGACAGGAAGGTCATTTTCAGAAGTTGTTATGAAATGATATCGCACCGAGGGTTCGATGACATGCAGGAAAGAATCGTACTTTTTGTACAGCCTTGTATGACCGACGACGTCATATTCAAATGCGGTCCTCCGGATATTTCCCTCTGAAGCATCACCATTATAAAAAGAATAATCGGTTGCCCTGACAGCAGCGGTCTGAGAAACAACAAAATCCTTGCCAAACGAATACAGGAGTTTGGGATAAAAATCTATTCTCCCGGCTGAAAGTCCATTGTCCCTCCATATGTTTGCTGCTGTAAGAGAGGCAGTAACCAGAGAGCTTCCCAGCTTCGTGTAATTCAGGACATAGCCTGCCTCAGGCAGCTTTTGCGGGACAGTGCCTGCACCTGGCTTCAGATCTATCCAGTACTGCGCAAGTAAATACAGTCTTGAATTTTTCAACGGGAAATTCAATTCCCCTGTAGATTCGAGGAAACGCTGTGTCCTTGCCTCAAGTTCAGTGCTGAAAGTCCGGTAATAATCCTTTTCATTGAGAACATTGAGATTCAGAAAACCACCTGGTCCGTCAGTGGACCTGTTCTCATAGAGCCCCTTGAGCTCCCAGAAATCCTTGCCCAGTTCCGCGTCCCTGATATGATAAGCCCAGCCATAACCTTTTGCGCCGCCCGGTTCAACAAAGCGGTATTCCATGCCTGTGCCTATCCCGCGTTTGCTGTATGTGTCCAGCAAAAAAGTGGCATCCCTGTTTTCAGCTATCGCCCAGAAAAAAGGGATGTGCAGACCAAAGCCAAGCAATTTGCTCTGACTGACGGCAGGGATGAGAAGTCCTGTCTTTCTCGCACTGGAAACAGAGGCCCAGAGATAGGGAGTATACAGAACAGGAATATTTTTTATTTTGAAGGTTGAGTCCTTCGCCTTTAAGTCTTCTGCCAAGGTAACATTTCTCACCTTGAAACACCAGGCAGGTATCGGTGCATCACAGGCCGTAAAAACCGCGGACGGGCTGTAATACGAGTTCTCCCCTGTTTTCTCTATTTCCCCACCAGACAGATAAAAATGATCTTTTATGGAAGCGGTATCAACAAAAGATTTCCTGCCTGCCTTAAGGGGCCTTGCAGTAGTTTTACCCTTTTCAAAAAAGATATTTGCGTCAAAGAGCTTGCCGGTTTTGCTCTCAAGGTTCATTTCCGCCTTCTCGGCTTTCATTGAGGTATATGCGTCATGGTAATTTACTTTGCCCTTTGCAATAACATTGGAGGTAGTTTCATCATAAGTAATCTCATCAGCAGTGATAAATGCGTCATCCTTGACAATTTGTGCCGAGCCCCTGGCCACATACTGCTTGGTCTCGCTGAAATACTCCAGACTATCGGCCGTTATTACTGTCTCTGATTCTCCTGCCAGGCAGTATTGAGGGAGAAACAGAGGGCAGACAACAGACATTAAAACAGCGAAGAGCAGGCATGGCACTGCATATTTACGGCCCCGCCGCCTTTGATATCTGCGGACCGGGTCCTGAACCGTTTTGGTCATTCCCTGAGCCCCGTAAGTACCCCTTTATGCCCAAAGGCCTCTTTTGCCTCACCTATGGTATAAAACGATCCTGTAACTACGATCAAATCTCCAGTCTTATAAAGGCCTTCCGCGCTATGCAGGGCTTCTGCGACTGTCTCAGTGCTTTTTGAAGCATACCCCATGGATGCTGCAATATCCACAAGCCTTTTAGCTGAAGCGGCCCTCCCATAGGCAGGGGAAGTAAAGAGTATTTCAGCTGCCAACGGGATCAAAGGTTTCAGTATACCCTCTATGTCCTTGTCCGCCATCACCCCTAGGACCATTATTATCCTGCTGTATTTCACGCCCAATAATTTCCGCAGGTATGCGGAAAGGACCTCAGCCGCCGGTGGATTGTGGGCCCCGTCAATAAGCACCGGGGGATATTCCTTTATCATCTCCAGCCTGCCGGGCCACGTTACACTCTTAAGGCCTTTGGGGATGTCACAAACCATCTCAGGATGTTTTTCAGAAACTATTTCGACTGCCTTGATCGCCAAAGCCGCATTGATTATCTGATGTTCCCCTGCCAGGGACAACAGCATGTCCCGGTATTCTTTACTTCCCTTATAATTAATAGAAACTGTTTCGGCCCCTGTCGGGGCGACTTCTGATGAAAATTCCGAGTTATAGCGGAAAAGCCGTGACCCTGCCTCAGCACACCGTTGCCGGATAATTTCCATGACCCCCGGTTTTTGATCAGCAGTTACCAGAGGCACACCATTTTTTATTATCCCCGCCTTTTCCCTGGCTATCTCATCAAGTGTATCACCGAGAAACTCCCTGTGATCAATTCCAATATTGGTAATAACAGAAACTTCCGGAAGGATAATGTTTGAGGCATCCAGTCTGCCGCCCATGCCGACTTCAACCACCGCCCATTGGACCTTCATTTTCATAAAATATAAAAAAGCGATCGCGGTGACTATCTCAAAAAAGGTGGGGCTGAAATCTTCAATCCCTGACACTATGCCCCTGATCTCATCAGCCAGTTCTATGACAGCATTTTCAGAGATCTCCTGTCCGTTGACTCTTATTCTTTCTGTAAAGCTCACCAGATGGGGAGAGGTAAAAAGTCCTGTCCTGACACCTCTTGTCCTGAGTATGGATTCGATCATCGCTGAGGTGGACCCTTTGCCGTTTGTTCCCGCCACATGTATTGAGAAAAAAGTCTTTTGCGGTTCTCCCAATTCAGACATCAGCCGCCGTATGTTATCAAGACCGAATTTCATCCCGTGTTGCTGAAGGCCGTAGAGATACTCTATTGTTTCAGCATACCTCATGCAAGCAGTCCTATAATCTGGCCTATAGTCTTCTTCAATGCCTTCCTGTCAACAACAATGTCTATCAACCCGTGATCAAGGAGGAACTCCGCCCTCTGAAAATCTTCGGTAAGCTGCTGTTTGATCGTCTGTTCTATGACTCTCGGACCGGCAAAACCAATAAGGCTTCTGGGTTCGGCAATAATGACGTCCCCCAGCATGGCAAAGCTGGCAGTAACACCTCCGAAGGTAGGATCAGCCAGTATCGAAATATACAGGATGCCGTTTTCCTTAAGTTTTGCTATTGCAGCAGACACCCTGGCCATCTGCATCAGCGAGAATATGCCTTCCTGCATCCTTGCACCGCCGGAGGAAGCAACGGTTATCAGAGGTATTTTCTTCTCCAGCGCAGCCTCTGCAGCCCGCATGACCTTTTCTCCGACAACAGACCCCATACTTCCGCCCATAAAGGCAAAGTCCATGATTACCATGATTACAGGATTGCCCTCTACCATCGTCTCTCCTGAGATGGCCGCCTCCTCAAGCCCGCTTTTTTTTCTGTTTTCTTCGAGCCTGTCTTTGTAAGGGATCTTGTCTTTAAAGTTCAGCGGATCATTCGATGCCAACCCGGAATCGATTTCCACAAAGCTCCCCTCGTCAACAAAGAGCTTGATGCGTTCCCTGGCGCTTATCCTGAAATGATAATTGCATTTAGGACAAATCTTGAGGTTCTTATCAATCTCCTTCTTGTATATTATCTCCTTGCAGCTGTCGCATTTGACCCACAGCCCCTCGGGGATCTTGATCTTTTTGTCGGTTTTTACCTCTTTGCTCTTTTTAAACCACGCCATAAAATTACACGTCCCTTAAATGCTGGAATTTCTTCTGCAGTTTTTTATTCACCTGATAGCGTTCCTCAGGGACATCAGGTAGGTTTTCATTTCCTCGTCAGACACCTCAACCCTTTTTACTATCGCGCTGCCGACAATAACGCCATCCGCGAATTGCGAAATAGCAGCTGCCTCCTCAGGAGTGGAGATGCCGAACCCAACAGCAACAGGCTTAACCGTGACACTTCTTATACGGGCTATATGTTCCGCAAGGGATGAGTCAAGTGCGAGCTTTGAACCCGTAATCCCTGTAATAGGCACATAGTAGATAAACCCGGTAGATGCCCCGGCGACCTTTCGGATCCTGTTCTCAGTGGATGTCGGCGCCAGAAGAAAAATTGTGTCAAGGCCGCTTTTTTTCGCGTATTTAATCAGATTGCCTGCTTCATCAGGAGGAAGGTCCGGTACTATTATCCCGTCCACCCCTGCAGCACAAGCATCCAGCACGAACCTCTCCTCCCCGTACTTGAATATTGGATTATAATAAGTCATGAGTATAATTGGAATCTGAGTTCCGTCCCTTAATTCAGCAACAAGCTCAATCACTTTTTTCAGCGTGACTCCCTCATCCAGTGCCCTTTGAGCGGCCTTCTGGATTGTAGGGCCGTCTGCAAGAGGATCTGAAAAAGGGACGCCCAGCTCTATAATATCGGCCCCGCAGTCCTCAAGTATCCTGATCAGCTCACGCGTTCTTTTGATATCAGGATCGCCTGCCATGATATACGGGATGAAGGCCTTGCCATTTTTTTCGCGGAGCTCTTTAAACTTTTCAGTTATGCGTGAGCTCATGATATCCTGACACCTTTAATCCCGGCAACATGCTGAACATCCTTGTCCCCCCTGCCCGAGAGATTGATGATTATGATTTTATCTTTAGAAAGCCGAGGTGCAAATTTTATCGCCTCTGCAAGCGCGTGCGAAGACTCCAGTGCAGGGATAATACCCTCAGTCCTTGAAAGGAGTTCAAAGGCATTGAGAGCTTCATCGTCATTTGCATAGGTATACTGCACCCGGCCTGTATCTTTGAGATACGCGTGTTCCGGCCCCACAGAGGCATAGTCAAGCCCTGCGGAGACAGAATGGGTCCCGAGCACATTGCCGTCTTCATCCTGAAGCAGATAGCTTTTTGTACCCTGGAGCACTCCGACAGAGCCCCCTGCAAACCGTGCGGCATGATCTCCTGTATCGACACCTCTGCCTCCTGCCTCGACCCCTACCATCTTCACATCCTCTGAAAGAAACTCGTGGAACAATCCGATGGAATTGCTGCCGCCTCCGACACAGGCGATAAGATAATCAGGCAGTTTTCCTTCAGCCTCCATGATCTGTTTTTTTGCCTCTTTCCCGATAACAGACTGAAAGTCCCTCACCATAGCAGGAAAGGGATGGGGGCCAAAGGCAGTCCCCAGGACATAATGGGTTGTTCCGACATTCGAAGTCCAGTCGCGCATCGCCTCATTAATAGCGTCCTTGAGTGTCTTTGAACCTATCGAGACCTCATTGACCTTTGCGCCGAGCAGCTTCATCCGAAAAACATTAAGGGCCTGCCTCACTATATCTTCAGATCCCATGTATATCTCGCACTCAAGCCCTAAAAGCGCAGCACCGGTAGCAGTGGCCACTCCATGCTGTCCTGCGCCCGTCTCTGCGATCAATCTGGTTTTTCCCATTCTTTTAGCAAGCAGTGCCTGTCCGACCGCATTGTTGATCTTGTGTGCGCCAGTATGGGCCAGGTCCTCGCGTTTCAGATAAATCTTCGCGCCGCCCAATGATTCAGTCAGTCTCTTTGCTAAATACAGCGGTGTCGGCCTGCCGATATACGTTTTGTGCAGATGCACGAGTTCTTTCTGGAATTCCCTGTCTTTCCTCGAAGCAGCATATGCCTTTTCAAGCTCGTCAAGCGCAGGCATCAGGGTCTCCGGTGCAAAACGTCCCCCGTAATTTCCGAAATAGCCTTTTTTATCAGGTAATCTTTTAATGGTCTTTCCTCTTTTCATACATATTAAGGATAATGGATTATCACTTTTTTTACAAAGCACTTTCAAGGAGGTATATTATATCCCAAAAACAGAAAATATCACTATATTTGTAGCATTCGGCCTTCAGCAATTAGCTGTCAGTCAAAAAGAGGAACGCTAAACAGCCGAGTGCGGCATAGCGTCCTATACAGGCTTTTGTTCGTCTTGTCTTGCTGAAAACTGACCGCTGAGAGCTGACTCTGTTACACAATTCCTTTGACTCTTGCCTGCTGATTTTCTATACTTCAGTTATGCTGAAGATTGCGGTGATAGACGGTCAGGGCGGCGGAATCGGGAGCCTTATAGTAAAAAGGCTTAAAGATGAATTCAAAGACAGGATCGAGGTGGTCGCCCTTGGAACTAATGCTGCCGCTACTTCCGCGATGATGAAAGCGCATGCCAACAAAGGAGCAACAGGCGAAAACGCTATAATCTATAACTCCGGAAGGGTTGATATGATCACCGGCCCGCTCAGTATCGCCCTGCCCAACGCGATGCTCGGTGAAGTCACCGCGAAAATGGCGTCGGCGATTGTTTCTTCAGAAGCCAGGAAGGTCCTGCTGCCTTTGAACCAGGAAGGTATAGATATAGCAGGGGTGAACAAGGAA
The DNA here is from genome assembly GCA_963725705.1 of uncultured Acidobacteriota bacterium. Taxonomy (GTDB): domain Bacteria; phylum Acidobacteriota; class Thermoanaerobaculia; order Thermoanaerobaculales; family Thermoanaerobaculaceae; genus CAVRZJ01. Next base: position 329,501 of record CAVRZJ010000017.1, read on the forward strand.
CCCCTTCCCCATTTAATAGAACTCTTGATTTCAAAGATAAAGGAGACGGAAAATGTGTGAGGCAAATGCTTATATCCTGGAAAACGGCAAGGAAGAGCTGTATCTCGAAAACGTGGATGTTATGAAACCTGAAGAAGGAAAGATATTTCTGAAAAATCTCTTCGGGGAACAGAAGGTCTTTGAAGGAGAGATCAAGGAGATTTCCCTGCTGAGGCACAAGATAGTCCTGCAAAAGAAATAGGAGCTTTTCATCCTCGAGATGATGATGGAACTTTATATAGGTTTACGCGTAGATGGAAAAAAGAGGCTCCTGTTGGGTATGATGTTTGGCAAAACATATCAAAGAACATAACTGAAATTAAAATAAAAGTTCCCTCGAAGTTACCAGAAGATAAAAAACCAGATATAGTTGTTGAATTAGAAGCCAGAATAGGATTTGGGTACATATGGGCTATTTTTGTCTTGCAATGTATCTATCCTGGAGTTTACCCATTATACGATCAACATGCTTATCGAGCTTTTCGATATGTTGCCACAAATGAGGAAGAACTCATTCAATTAGCACCATCAAATTGGACAGAGTACATCAAGTATCGAAATTTTTTCATGCACTTAGTAACGGGTACTTCCTTAGCTTTCTGGAAAGTAGATCGTGCATTGTGGGCTTATGGGAAATATCTTAAGCAAATACATAAGCAGGCTTAAAGTATGTATCAGTGACTATGCATAACCTACGCACTTGCTGCTGACTTCCGTCGTTGTGCACAAAATGGCATTACGAATATAACGGCATCGGAAGCAATAATCCCATGTACTTGTTGTATCTGAGGCGAGGCAATTGTAATTTGCTAAAAAAGAGGGAAGGGACATCTTCTTCATTTGTTTCGGAGAGGCTCCCGAATCATCAGAGGCTTAAATCACGTTAGAACCGGAAAATACAGAGAAAACACGAGTAAAACAACTCAACAAAAAACATATGCCGAATCCCAAGACTTAAGGGTATAATAGAGACAAAAGGAGACGAGATGACACAAAAACTGACGGCGATCATTGAAAAAGAAGATGGAGGATACGTTTCCCTATGTCCAGAGCTTGATATAGCAAGCCAGGGCGATACCATCGAGCAGGCGCGTGACAACCTCAAAGAGGCTCTGGAATTATTTTTTGAAACCGCCTCTCCCGAAGAGATAAAACAGCGGCTTCATGGAGATATATTTGTGACACAGGTTGAGATCGCTGTTGGGTAAACTTCGCGTACTTTCCGGAAGAGAAGTATGCGAGATTCTCGCTAGACACGGCTTTGCTGAAGTAAGAAAAAGAGGCAGCCACATCATAATGCAAAGAAAACTATCCAACGGCACAATTACCGTGCCTGTCCCTGACCATCACGAAATCAGAATCGCGACCCTGCAATCCATCATTCGTCAGTCCCAAATTCCTCGTTCAGAATTTGAAGCATGAAATCCTGAACTTTTCTTGCTTTAAGCCCCTTGTCCGATTTATAGTTTTTTATGGCTGAAAAATGGCGGTTAATCGACTCCGGCCCCTGCGATGCCTATTATAATATGGCCCTGGATGAGGCGATCGCTGCAGAGGTGCGAAAAGGAGATTCTCCTCCCACTTTGCGCCTTTATGGCTGGGACAGGGCAGCTGTGACCCTCGGTTGTTTTCAAAAGACCTCGGACATCAATATCGAATACTGCAGACTCCATGAGATTCCCATAGTCAGAAGGCCTACCGGCGGGAGGGCGATACTCCACGGGGAGGAGCTGACCTACAGCTTTTCTGCCAAAACAGATAAAGGACCATTCTCACATGGACTCCTTGACAGCTACAAAAAAATAAGCATGGCCTTCTTAATCGCGCTGACGAAAATCGGCCTCAGGGCCGGAGCAAAAACCGAGAGGGAAAAAGGCAGGGTGCTCAGCAGAAGTACCTTATGCTTCCAGTCGAGTTCCTTCGGAGAGATACTCGTCGATAACAAAAAACTCGTGGGCTCTGCCCAGAAGAGATGGAACGACTGCCTGCTCCAGCAGGGATCAATACCCTATATCTCTCAGGAAGAAAGACTGGCGGGCATATTCGGAGCAGAAAAAACAGTTTCAATGAGAGATTGCATGAAGGCGCTGAAGGATTGCCTTCCCTTACTTGATGCGGACACCTTCAGGAGGGCCGTTGCCTCATCTTTCGAGGAGGCCTTCGGCATCAGGCTTCTTCTGTCGGTCCCTTCAAAGGAGGAGTCTCTTCTTGCTGCGGAGTTCCTGCATCGGAAATATCTTCAGGCCCACTGGAACTCTCCTCAGTAGTATTAAAATTCCCTGAAGGTTCCATGTTCTCCTCCGGCTTCCTGATCTCTGCCTCAAAGTAGTAAATAAATATAGTGGCAAGAATCCCCAGCCCGAGATAACTCTGCACTACATATGACACTAACTGCAGAGGGAAAGAGATTATCGTCCCGATTATAGGGATCAGGTTAAACGGATAAGTGAAGAGCATAAGGACAAAGCTTGCGATAAGATAGCCAAAGAAGAGCATGACATAGAGCCAAAAAGCAGACTGCCTGTTCCATAAAAAAGTGGCCGCGTCCCTGAATGATCTTATAGGTCCCTCTGATTTAAAAAACAGGACCGCTAGGCCATAGACTGTAACAGCGATCGCCCCCAGGATCAGGATTATCGCACAAAGGGCCAGTACAAGGGAGAAAAAAATCCCAAGAAACAACGCAAGTGTCGAGTCCTGGCTCTTGGCGGTCTGCACAACCGCTGCCACCCCGCCACCGAGCAGCCCGAGAATAAAAGCTATCGCGATAAAGACAAGCCCCATAACCAGGGAAAACCACGTCAGAGGGAAAAAAAGCTTTTTTGCTTCTGCAAAAAAAGGCTTCATGCCAAACTTCCGGGATGGGTCAAGAACTGCACGACCGACAGAGCCTACGGAACCTGCAAAGACAAAGATCCCCGTGGTAGTGACTATCAGGAGATAGAGAAGAAAACTGCTGATAACGACCAGGACAAGTCCCATATATTTCGAGATCAGCTCGGAAGGGTGCCTCAACATTCCCATAATATCACGAGTCTGGGCAAGGCCTGTCAGATCAAGTCCGAATATAATAAAAGCAATGCCAAGCGGTATTCCCACGATGACAAAAAAGCCGATACAGTTGGCCAACATCATTCCCGCCTGAACAGCAACCAGCTGCCAATTCCTGTTAACCAACCTGAACCCGCTTTTTACAGCGTCAGTATATGTCATCTTCTCTCCTTTGTGACCACCATTGAATATTATACATCCTCTACGCTAATCTCATCAAAACAATCCCGCGGGAGTTCCCTGAGGAACCTGGAAGGCCTCACCATGCCCGTACTGCTCCAGTCATCGGAAGTTAGCGGATAACAGAGATACAGCGCCTCCCTGGCCCTTGTCACGCCGACATAGAAGAGCCGCCGTTCCTCTTCTTCATCATCATTTCTTAGAGATTTGGCAGAAGGGAACTTGCCGTCGTTCATCCCTATCAGAAACACAACATCCCATTCCAGACCCTTTGCCTGATGGACTGTGGTCATTACGACCCTGCCGCCTTTATCTTCAGCGCCATCTGCGTCAGCCTCTGCAACGCCCTGAAGGGTCATGTCCGCCAAAAACATCTCCAGAGAATCATATCTCAGGGCAAATCTGATCATCTGCTCTATATCTTCTATGCGCATCTCGGCATTGGGATAATTATTGTAGAGATGGCCTTCATATCCGTGCCTGAGGACATAATCAATCGCCTCAGCCGGCGCGGCATGATACCTCTCAGCACTGATGTCCGCCAGTGTGTCAACAAAGAGATTGAACCCTTCTGTCGCCTTTTTAGGAACAAGCCTGGATGCCTCTGACATCAGGTCTATGGGGTTTTCCACTGCCTGTATAAGGTCCCATATCTTCCCGGCAGTTATATTGCCTATGCCCGGTACCAGTTTCACTATCCTCTTCCAGCTGATCTCATCATGCGGATTGACCAACACCTTTAAAAAAGAGAGCACATCCTTTATATGCGCCTGCTCAAAAAATTTAAGCCCTGACCTTACCTCAAACGGGATACCTCTTCTTTGAAATTCCATCTGGAGTTCCATGGACTGGTAATGAGACCGGTAAAGCACTGCTATAGCATCAAAAGACTTGCTGTCCATATTCAGATCAATGACAACGGACGCGACAAATTCCGCCTGCTCAAAAATGTCCCTGAGCGGCACCACAGAGGGGGCCTCCCCTGAAGGAACAACAGCGTGCAGTTCCTTATGAAACTGTTTACTGTTATTGGCTATTATACTGTTCGCGAGATACAGGATCTCAGGTGTCGACCGATAGTTGGTTGTAAGCTTGAATATGGACGCGCCCTGGTGCTTCTCAGGAAACCTGAGTATGTTTTCAAAATCAGCCCCCCTGAAAGAGTATATCGACTGCGCGTCATCGCCTACAACCATGAGATTTCCTGCGGCCCCTGTGGTCAGATCAATAATGTCCGCCTGCAGGCTGTTGGTGTCCTGATATTCATCCACAAGGATATGCCTGAACTTCAGCGAGTAATATTCGCGGACCTTTTCGTTGTCCTGGAATATCTTCTTCCACCCGCAGAGCAGGTCATCGAAATCCATAAGATTCAATGCCAGTTTTTTTCTTTCATAAAGCTCCACGATCTTTGCAATATCTTCAAGCACATTGACAAAATGAGGAAACCTTTCAAGGACAACATCTTCAACCCTAGTCCCGGTGTTCTTTGCAAGACCGCATATCTCAGACAATACCGCACCTTTTGGTATGACCCTGTCTTTTTTAGATACACTGGAGATGCATGACTCAAAGAGTTCTTTGGAGTCTTCCCGGTCAAGGATCGAAAAACCCTGTTTGTATCCTGCGAGCTGATAGTGCTGTCTCAGCAGCAGGTTGGCCACATGATGGAATGTCCCGCCGAAAAGACCGGTAATATTCCTGCCGATCAGCAGTTCCACCCTCCTCATCATCTCTTTTGCAGCCTTGTTGGTAAAGGTGAGCAGAAGGATGTTTTCGCCTCTGACGCCGACCTCTATGAGGCGCGCAACCCTGTAAGTTACAACTCTAGTCTTGCCCGTGCCTGCGCCCGCAAGCACAAGCGCAGGCCCGGTCTGGTGCATCACAGCAGCATGCTGCTCAGGATTAAGCTCATGTTCGTAATCCACTTTCAGCACAGGGGGTTCTCTATGGAGGAAATATTTTTTCATTTCGGTTGTTCTTTAAGGACTACTCAAATTATCAAACGCAAAGCGGCATCGAAGATTGTTCGATTATACCTTTTTCTTCAGACATTCTAAAGAGCTCCTCAGCCGCCCTTAGGCCTTCATCACCGATATCGAGAGAGTAATCATTGACATAGAGGCCGATATGCTGTTCTATGACGCTGTCCTGGACCTCCTGTGAATGTTTTTTGATATACGCTTTCGGCTCAGAATTGTGCGCAAAGGCATATTCAAGACTTCTCCTGATGCCCGACTCTATTTTTTTGATCAGTTCACCCCCAAGTTCCCGCTTTGCTATAATGCCTCCAAGCGGGATCGGCAGTCCTGTTTTCTGTTCCCACCACTCGCCCAGATCAATGACCTGCCGCAAGCCTGCAGCCTGGTAGGTGAAACGGCTTTCATGGATAATCAGTCCTGCATCCGCCTCATCATTTCTGACTGCATCGATGATACGATGGAAAGGCATTACCATCACCCTTTCCTTCAAAGAAGGACCTAATAGCTGAAGGAGCAGGAACGCGGTTGTAAGCCTTCCAGGGACCGCTATTTTTTTACCCTGCAGATCTTCCAGATGCTGATATTTTTTCGAGACAACGAGCGGACCGCATCCTTTCCCCAGTGCGGCTCCTGATCTGAGCAGACAATAGGTCTCCCTCAGATGTCCATACGCATGAAAGGATATCTTGGTGATATCAAGCTCTGCACGTTTTGCCATCTGGTTTAAGGTCTCCACGTCCTCGAGTATCTCACTGAAGCGCAGATCACCTGTGTCGATTTTCCCGTGAGTAAGCGCGTAAAAGATAAAGGTATCGTTCGGACATGGTGAGTATCCTAAAGTGAGCTCTTTCATATCATTGATGTCCCGCGTAATGTCTCAAGGAAATGCAATGCCGCCTTCTGGCAGTTCTCTGCCGCTAATTTCATGTCCCATTTACCCTTATCGCGGTCCTCAACAATATTGCTTATCCCTCTTATCTCCACAAAGGGGATTCCGTAAAGACGGCAGATATGGGCGACTGCGGCCCCTTCCATGTTTTCACAGATGGGATTGAATTTCGCGACAAGTTCGGCAGCCCGCTTTCTGGTCCCTGTACATGAGGAAACAGTCAGAAATACACCCGATTTGCAGTATGCGATTGCACTGGATGCCTTTAAGGCCAGCCTGCTGAGGCGTTTGTCAGCTGGAAATTCATTAAAATACTTCCGGCCACGGACCTTTAAAAGAGGAATCCCTGTTATTTCAAATGAATGAAGACCGTCTTTGAGCAAGACCCCCTCGTCAGCATAGACCTCTTTTTCAGCAACAGCGATATCACCGACTCTGAGTCCTGAAGATGGATAGGCCCCGCCTATGCCGAAGTTTACTATGCATGACGGAGAAAATTTATCTGTGAGCACAGTCACAGCGTGCGCAGCATTGGTCTTCCCCATGCCTGAGGTCCCGAAAACAACACGATTTCCTGAAACAGTGCCGGAATAAAAAACCGGGTGACCCAAAAGGGTTTTTCTGACAGGTTTAAACATACTGCTGAACATAGTACCCTCGGAAAAAACCGAGGCTATGATACCGATATATTCTTTTTCCACTGATCCAATAAAACGCACCTTTTTCTTTTATTTTAATATACTTATCATAACACAGGCCTTGCAAAAAAAAGATTTTCTGTGTTAATCTTTCTAACCTGAAAAATCCTTTTCAGGGAAAATACACACGCCGGAAAGAGTTCTGCCGATGGTCCTTTTTTAAAGGGTGGGCGGAACAGGCGGAGGAAAAAACCATAGGAGGAACATCATGGCAGTAGTCACAATGAAGGAACTGCTTGAGGCCGGAGTACATTTCGGTCATCAGGTAAAACGTTGGAACCCGAAGATGAAAAAATACATTTTTGGTGAAAGAAACGGTATTTATATAATCGACCTGCAAAAGACCTTAAAAGGCATTGAGGATGCATACAGCTATGTCAGGTCACAGGCAGCAACCGGTGCAGGGGTGCTTTTTGTGGGTACAAAAAAACAGGCGCAGGACGCGGTCATGGAGGAAGCCCACAGGGCTTCAGCCTTTTACATCAACCAGCGGTGGCTGGGAGGTATGCTGACGAACTTTACTACTGTAAAGAAGAGCATCGACCGTCTCAAAAAGCTCGAAACAATGAAGGAAGACGGTACCCTGCAGCTCCTTACAAAGAAAGAGGCCGCGTCGCTTGAAAAAGAGAGGGAAAAACTCTCCAAAAACCTCTCCGGAATAAAGGACATGAAGCAGCTCCCCGGAGTCATATTTATTATCGATCCGAAAAAGGAAAAAATCGGGGTTGCCGAGGCCAAAAAATTATCAATACCTACAGTAGCTATTGTTGATACGAATTGCGATCCTGATGAAATCGATCATGTCATCCCGGCCAATGATGATGCTATAAGGGCCATAAAACTTCTTACTTCAAAGATGGCTGACGCCGTGCTTGAAGGCAGGGCGGTACTAAACAAGGAAGCTCAGCAGGAAGAGGAAAAGGGAAAGATTGAGGAGAAGATCGCTACGGAAGAGGCAGCGGAGGTAAAGGAATGACAGTAATTTCAGCAGGCATAGTAAAGGAACTCAGAGAAAAGACCGGAGCCGGGATGATGGAGTGCAAAAAAGCTCTTACCGATGCAGGCGGTGATTTCGAAAAAGCGATAGATATCCTCAGGCAAAAGGGACTTGCCTCAGCGGCAAAGAAGGCCACTCGCAGCGCATCCCAGGGGGTGATCTCAATCACCTCAGAGGGCGGACTGGCTGTAATGACGGAGATGAACTGCGAAACCGATTTTGTCGCCCGTACTGATGACTTCCGTGCCCTTGTGACAGAAGTGGGTGCGCTTCTTCTCAAGGCGTCTGATCCCGGACAGGCAACTTCCAGAATTGAGGAAATGATCAAGGAAAAGATCGCCAAACTGGGCGAAAACATTGTCCTCAGGCGTTCCGAAAAATTCGACCTGGCAGGCGATGCTGGCGGATTCGGAGCGTATATCCACATGGACAAGATTGGGGTCATGGTAGAGGCGGTCTGCTCCCAGGCTGCAGTCGCTGAGACAGAAGCCTTCAAAACCATGATGAAAGACCTGGCAATGCACATAGCCGCGGCAAACCCCAGCTATATTTCTCGCGAAAACATTTCTCAGGACGTGCTTGAGCGCGAAAAGGAGATCTACAAGGGACAGGTCACCGGAAAGCCTGCCAATGTCATTGACAAAATAGTGGAAGGCAAAGTCGAGAAATTCTACTCCGACGTGTGTCTTGTGGACCAGATATTCGTAAAAGACCCAGATGGCAAAAAAAAGGTGAAGGATCTCGTGGCTGATACGGCAAAACAGGCAGGAGGAGAGATAACATTGAGACGTTTTCTTCGGTTTCAGCTGGGCGAAGGGCAACCGTCGGAACCCGCGAGCTGCTAAGGTACCGTATGGCACTTAAATACAAAAGGATACTCCTGAAAGTCAGCGGCGAAGCCCTGATGGGCGACAAAGGTTACGGGATTGACGCGCATACCGTTGACTTCATGGCCAGAGAGATAAAGGAAGTTTTTTCAATGGGCATCCAGCTCGCCATTGTTATCGGAGGTGGCAATATATTCAGGGGTGTACAGGCAAGCCTTGAAGGCATGGAAAGGGCATCTGCGGATTACATGGGGATGGTAGCTACCGTAATCAACGCCCTTGCCCTGCAAAACGCCCTCGAAAAATACAGCATTCCAACGAGGGTACAGTCTGCAATAGAGATGAAGGAACTTGCTGAATCCTATATCAGGCGCAAGGCCATGCGGCATCTCGAAAAAGGACGAGTTGTTATCTTCGCTGCAGGGACAGGCAATCCCTACTTTACCACTGACACTGCGGCAGCCCTGAGGGCAATGGAGATCGGGGCCGACATCATAATGAAAGGCACAAAGGTGGACGGTGTATATTCTGCAGACCCTGTTAAAGATCCTCAGGCAGTAAAATACAGTACACTCACATATATAGATGTTCTGAAAAAAGGGCTGGGAGTCATGGACTCTACAGCCATCTCGCTCTGTATGGACAACAACCTGCCTATAGTTGTTTTCAATTTAAGAGGCAAGGGAAATATCAGAAAGCTCATCGAAGGGAAAAAGATAGGCACGCTTGTTAGGGGGAACAATGATTCAGGAGCTAAGAAAAAAAACAAGTGACAGGATGCAGGGCGCTATAGACGCGCTCAAAAAAGAATTCGCCAGCATCAGGACCGGCAGGGCCTCTATGGCGCTTTTAGACGGCATTGTCGTCGACTATTACGGCACACCAACCCCGGTCCAGCAACTCGCTAGCCTGAGCATACCTGAAAGCAGGCAGATTGCGATCCAACCCTGGGAACAGAAGCTGATACCTGAAATCGAAAAGGCCATTATGAAATCCGATCTGGGACTTACGCCTATGAACGACGGCAAAACAATCAGAATCAATATCCCCATCCTTACCGAGGAGCGCAGAAAACAGCTGGTCAAACTGGTAAAGAAAAGGTCTGAAGAATCCAAGATTGCTGTGCGAAATATCAGGAGAGACAGCAATGAAGGGCTGAAAAAACTCGAAAAAGATGAGCATATCAGCGAGGATGAGGTGAAAAAAGAGCACGATGAGGTTCAGAAAATTACGGATTCCTTCATCAAAAAAATAGATGAGTTGGCTGAACATAAAGAAAAAGAGATAATGGAGGTATGACAATGAACAGCAATTTTATGTTGAAAGTAGAAGATGCAAAACTTCCTGACGTACAGAAGGCCCTTCAGCAGGCCGGCATCAAGATAAGAAGCCTTATTGAAATATTTAAAGAGGAAGTAAAGAAAGAAGAAGCAAGCTAATGGCTGCAATTGTCCCAAAGAAAACGGAGAAGAAAAAAGCAGTCAAATCTCCTTCAAAGAAGGTGTCGGTAAAACCTTCCGGCAAGACTAATAAGACTGTCGCTACAATAAAGAAAGAGAGTAAAATTCTCCCTGCAAAAAATGCGGCCGCAAAAAAGCCTGTGGCAAAAAAAACAACGACAAAAAAACCGGTCGCAAAAAAGACAAAAAAAGTGGGGAAACCCAAGGGAAAAGCTGGAAGCTCAAAGGACAGATTGCTTGATCTCAAAAAAGCGCTTATCACCAAAAAAGCAAATATTCTGAAAGAGGTAAAAGAAGAGATTTCAAAGTATGTCAGCGGAGACAATAAACAGCTTGTTGACACTGCCAATGACGAAGGGGACTGGGCACAGATAGATATCTCGGAAGACCTCAGCCTGCAGAGGCTCTCGTCCCACAGAAAACTGATGTACAATATCGATGAGGCCATCAGGAAAATAGAAGCGGGGACCTATGGCATCTGTGAAGACTGCGGTGAAGAGATCAGCGAAAAAAGATTGCTGATAATTCCTGCAGCAACTCTCTGTGTAGACTGTCAGGAAAACAGGGAACAATTCGAGGCTTTAGAGGGCGAATAATAGATTACCCAAAAGTGCAAGTAACCGCACAGGGCACAAATAATTCCCTTTTATCCTCAGTGCACTGTTTTTGCAAAGAGATTTATATCATAGAGAGCTTAAAGTCTGAGAACGCGCAGAGAACTGCTTGAAAGTTTACGGATCTGAACACGGCGATTCGCTTTTTCATCTCCCCCTTCCGGGTCCTTTCTCGTTTACTTGATACTGGGTACTTTAATCTGATTTTCTGCTTATAAGGTCGGCCCATTGTCAATAAGCCGTTCCAACAGAGGTTAGTTGCATGCGAAAAATAGGACCCGTCCGGGTTTTCCTAACACCGCGGCAGCAGTAAGATGACCGAATTCATGAAGAAATGTGCCGCATAGATAGAGGGCAGTTCTAAAAAGGGGTCCTTTTTGATCATTTTTTGTTATGTCTTATCATGGCTCCTGTTTCAAGATGCTCAATAGGGCTTCAGGGAACCAACGTCATCAAATGTGATATAATGCTACATTACTTTTTACGCGAGGGACATGGACAATAAAAACGAGAAGATTGAGGAGGCAAAGGCCCGGGCTTTTGACTTCTATGTAAAGGATCAATTTGTCTGTTCGGAGGCAGTTCTTTACACGATAAACAAAATTCTGGGCTCCCCCCTGCCGGTTGAGATTGTTAGACTGGCCTCAGGTTTTGCAGGCGGCATCGGGAAAAGCGGTTATGTATGCGGAGCTCTGACAGGCGGAGTGATGGCATTGGGGCTTGCCTTCGGCAGGTCAGAACCTGGCGCCAACTGCCCGAAACTCATGCCTGCTACAAGGGACCTCCTTGAGTGGTTCGACAAGACATTCGGGAGCGGCTGTTGTGCTGAGTTAACGAAAAATAAAAAGATCTCTGGTGTAAAGGAATCGGACAGTTGTGGAGCCATGACAGGAGAAACTGCTGCCAAAACAATGGAACTGATCCTCAAATACGAAAAGATGTCTTCACCAAGAGTTATGCTGCAAAGGGTCCGACAAGTACTAGGGACCACCTGAAAATGGCTGAATTCTTCTCAAAAGTATCATGGGGATTCCTGATCATAGCCTGTCTTACGCTTGGGCTTGCACCCTTTGCTCCTCCTCACCTGTGGGAAAAACTGCAGATGCTTTCAAAGGGGCAGCTTATACGGCCAATAGACTGGTTTGACCTCTTTCTCCATGCTGCCCCCTGGATGCTGCTCATATTGAAGGGCATCTATTCAATAAAAAAATAATCATAATCCTGGTAAAGGGGCAACAAAAGCTAAATGGAAGACAAAAGTAAGTCAGAAAAAAAGAGAGAGATGTCATCACTCCAGGAGCTCGGGAAGCGTCTCATGGAACTTTCAGAGACGCAGGTGCAGGGCCTCGGGATACCACAGGAACTTAATGATGCTCTTGTCCTTGCCAGGAACCTCAAGAGCCATTCTGCACTTCGCAGGCAGATGCAATATATCGGAGTTCTCATGCGCAAGGCCAACACGCGACCTATCAAACAGGCAATTGATGATATGGACAGAGGACAAAAACACAAGGCCCGCGCATTCCAACAACTCGAGAGGATGCGGGACAGCCTGGTTGAGGGAGATGATACTGTTATTGACGAGATAAGCAGCAGATTCCCTCATGCGGACATTCAGAAACTCCGTCAGTTTGTACGGAATGCCCGCAAGGAGAAGAAAGAGAACTACCCTCCTAAGCACTCACGTGCCCTCTTTAGATATCTCCGTGAACTTGACGCAAAAAACTGAGGTCTCTCTTTTATGCTGCCCGAGATTGAAGATTCCCCCCGGCAAAACCGCGTGGAATCTCAATGCAAGGCATATTTTTCATTATCTTCGCCCGCTATCCGTTCAATAAAGATAAAATGCGAGTTTTTCGACCATGATTCGTTCCTGGGACGGCTATTCTGAAATTAATAGAGCCATAAAAGGGATCAAACTTCTTTGGACAACCCAACGCCGGCAAACTTACATCTTCTGCCATAACGTAATCAGGATGACCACTTACCCCAATATGGCTCCAGAATATTTGGTGCGGTACCCCAGCACCGGGAAACCAATAAGCTCTTTACCTAAGTGGGTGCATCGAAGGATGTTTCAGGCGTCCTTCTTAAGTGAAGGCTTGCACACCACATCCAACTTCCGCTCCCTAACCCAGTTGCTTGATCCTTTGGTTTAACTCGGCCCAAGGTATCGCAAGGCCTTTTCTTAATTATATGTTATCTCTCTTGTGGCAGGCTGTCAAGAAGTATAAGTTCTGCAAATTAATTCGATAAATATAGTTTAATAATTCTGATTCTAACTTATTGAATTTATGATATTTTATCTAAATAGTGTCCTGAACCATCAAAATACATTCAGCGTGGGCATGAGAGTATTATTTTTCAATGCCAAGCTTCTTTATCTTCCGGTAAAGTGTTGCCAAATCAACATCAAGCTCCCTGGCCACCTCATCCTTGTTCCAGGAATGGGCCTGCAGGGCATCTCTTATGATTTTTTCTTCATAATTATCCAGCCTGGCCTTCAGAGTCTGCGCGCTTTTACCGCTCTGGGCCGTTTTCAGTCTCTCAGGCAACTCGGTAACGCCTATCTTGTCGCTTCCTGTCAAAACAACTGCCCTTTCAATTACGTTTCGGAGTTCCCTGATATTGCCCGGCCATGCATAATTAAGCAGGACCTCCATCGCTTCATCTGTTATGCCGACAACTTTCTTGTTATTTTCCACGCTGTAAGTTTCGACAAAGTGCCTGGCAAGCACATCAATGTCCTCTTTTCTCTCCCTCAAAGAGGGTATCTTCACCTCTATGACATTCAGCCTGTAGTAGAGGTCCTCCCTGAAGAGCCCCTTTTGAATCTGTTCCTCGAGGTTTTTATTGGTTGCTGCTACTAACCTGATATCAGCATGTATTGTTTTTGTCTCCCCTATGGGGCTGACCTCTCCTGTTTCAATGACCTTCAGGATCTTTGCCTGAAGGCTCAGTGGCATATCACCTATCTCATCAAGGAAAAGCGTGCCCTGATCAGCCATTGTTATAAGCCCCTTCTTATCTGAGGCTGCTCCGGTAAAGGCCCCTTTCCTGTAACCAAAGAGCTCACTCTCAAGGAGATTTTCAGGAATAGCCGAACAGTTTATCGAAATAAAGGGCTTGTCCTTCCTCTGGCTGTTGCTGTGAACTACCTCTGCAACCAGACCTTTTCCTGTACCGCTTTCACCCAGGATCAGTATGTTGCTTCTCGTCGGTATGACCTTTTCAAGCAGGTCAAAGACATTCAGTATCTGGGGCGAAACGCCTACAAATCCCTTGCCTGCAAAGCGCTGACTGAGCTGCTGCCTCAGTACCAGGTTTTCCATTAAAACCTTTTTGTGCTCAAGCAGCCTCTTTACAGTCATCTTCACATCTTCATTTATAAAGGGCTTTACAATATAATCACCTGCGCCTTTTTTCATCGCCTCGACAGCCGACTCCACGGAGCCGAAGGCTGTCATTATGATCACGATCATGTTTGGCCTTAAAACAACAGACCTCTCAAGCACCTCCATTCCGGTAATACCTTCCATCTTAAGGTCTGTTATGACAAGATCGAACTCCTCTGTCTCGATCTTTTTGAGAGCATCCTGTCCGCTGTAAGCTGTTGCTACCTTATACCCTTCGCGTGAAAGAAGAAATTCAAGGGCCCTGCAAATGTCCCGTTCATCATCGACAACCAGTATCCGGTATTCGTTAGCTTTCATAATATGGCAACCTCACTTTGAAAATTGTTCCGCCACCGGGTTTATTGCCTACTTCAATATCACCCTGATAACTTTTGATAATATTATAACTTACCGCAAGTCCCAGGCCGGTGCCTTTTTCCTTGGTGGTGAAGAAAGGATCAAAGATTTTCTCCATATGCTCAACCGGAATACCAGGCCCTGTGTCTGAAAAAGATATCTCCACATACCTTTCAAGTCTTTCAGCCTTTATCTCGAGTGCCCCGCTCCCTGACATGGCATCAGCAGCATTCAAAATAATATTCATGAAGACCTGGATGGATTGGGTTTCATTGACTATGACCCTGGGTAGTTCATCCGGAATGTCAAGACCGATTGTTATGTGTTTCAATCTCTTGTCATACTTGACAAGGTCAAGCGTCAACCAAACGAGTTCCCTGACATCAAGCGGCTTTAAGTCAGAGATAGCCGTCCTGGAAAAACTCGACATCTGTCTCACAATATCCGCGATCCTGTTTATATGCTTTGCAATGGTATCAAGGCTCTCCTGTGTAAACTCGTCATGCTCCATCTCCCTGAGTATCTGCACATATGAAGATATGGACGTCAGCGGGTTTCCTATTTCATGTGCTATGCCAGCCGATATCCTGCCAAGAGCAGACAGTTTTTCGGAATGCATCAATTGCTCCTCCATCCGCTTCATGTCCGAAATATCCTGTATCAAAACAAGGGTCTGCACATGTTTGTCCGGGCCGACGAGAGGCGTGGAGGTCACCTGAAAATATCCCTTTCTCCTGCCGAAGTCATGATAAATGACCTCCTGGATCATCCTGTTGTCAACAATGGCGCTCTGAAGATTATTACCTCCATAGATATTGTCAAAACTGATATCCTCTAACTTATCTTGTCCGATCCACTCCCTGAGGGTCCTGTTCACCCAGGTGATCTTTTTGCTATCGTTGACAAGGAAAAGTCCGGCCTCAAGCGTCTCGACTATCGCATTGAGTTTTTCCTTCTCGCTGAAAAGTTCATCGGTCCTCTCCTTTACCAGTTCTTCCAACTTCGCGGCATAGTCTCTAAGGACCTCCTTTAGATTCACCTCTTCTGTCACATCACTACTCGACAGTATAAGACCCGATATCTCGTTATGGAGGATAAGCGGGTTTATGCTGATATTGAGGTATATAGGCTCATCCTTCCTCATGTAGGTGTAATTACTTATCCTGTGGCTGCTGCCGCCAAGACATTTCTTGAGGACGCCTTTTAGCATCTCCCTGTCCTCGTCATTGGCGATCGGGAATACATCAAAAAAGCTCCTGCCTGTAATGGCATCTTTATTCTGCCTGCTGAGTCTCTCATGCGCCGAATTCACAGTTTTTATCTTCAGATCACTGTCAAGCACCATGATCTTGGATTCCGTGCTCTCGAGAATATTTTCGAGGTAATCCTTGGCCTGGATTATCTCTTTCTCAAGGTGTTTCTGCCTTTCAAGGTGTCTGGATTTTTCCACGGCCTTGACCCTCTGACGGTTTATATTGACTATCGCAAATGCGCCGATTACAGTTGCTATAAAGATCGAGATAACCAGGAGCGAATGTAGTCTCATACTCCTCCTGATGCTTAGGGTCACTTCAGTGTATGGAATAGATACGCATACAATCCATGACATATCCCCTATCCTGGCCTTGGAAAACGCGATGAGCTTGTCTTCTCCATAAGGGGCTATATATGAACTGAAACCTATATCGCCGCTTGCAAGTATCTTTTTTTCAACATCAAATGAGGTATGGCATTTATAACACGACGCATCAGCTTTGTTGAGGTCCTTCCCCACCATATTCGGCTGAGTAGGATGATAAAGTAATATGCCGTTGCCATCCATCATCCATGCATGACCCCTTAAACCGGCCCTTACCTCTGTCAGAAATTTCCTGCTTATGGAATCGATCATGATCTCCATAATCAGGGCCCCTTTAAATCCCTCAGTGCCTGTTATCGGTGCTATCATTATAATTTTTCTGTCTGTAGCAAGAAGGTCTTTATACCGCACCTCCCCGGCGGGAGCCCCTTTTATCATTTGAAACAGTTCAGAATCCCTTGGCTTTAGGGATTCACCGAGTGAGCTGTATACCACTTGCCCACTGCTGTCCAGGACCTTAATATTGGAGCTGATATCTTCCTTTTCCCCTGAATATGTATTACTTACAAACTCCTCAACGTCCCTTTTGCGCAGTCTTTTTTCCGCTAGCAGCCTGGCAAGGGAGAGGGTCTCTGCTTCGATACGCCGTATATCACCTTCAATGCTTTTTGCGATTGATTTTGCGATGATCAACTGCTGACGGTTAAACTGTTCCGCCATTTCACTCTGATAGCTCTCCTGGAAGAAAACATTCAGCGTTATAATAAGCGAAATAATAAATACTGCAAGAGCAAACAAAACTATATTAGTCTTCATTGCCTTCTCTTAGGAACCCTCTGAGCCTTTCACGGACGTTTTTATAATGGCTGCCTTCCCAGTATACTTTGCCGCAGCCATTGCATTGCATAAAACTTTCAAAATTGTGATATACATAATCGGGGACAAGGTCCCGAACTTCACCCCTGTCAGTCACTGTATGCAGGTTTCCATTACAGGCAACACATCTTTCTCCCAGATCCGGATCATGCAGATCGAGCATATCCTTCATCTCCTGAAGCTGTTCAAACACGTGGTCTGATCTTAATAAAACAGCATCCCTTGCACCTCTGCACTGTAACATACGGGTATCTCTGGTAAGAATAGTACGGTCCTGTCCAAGGCTAATTTTTATTACCTCTCTGTCCTCAATATCAGAATAATACAGCACATCAAACCCCAAAAGCCTGAGCCACTTTGCGAGCCTGCCGAGCATGGCATCAGCTATAAATTTCATCATATTCCTTTATAAGGTACATTCTGCAAGCCGGGAATATTGCAAGAATAATTTTTCTATAATAACATATCGCATAAAAATGAACCCCGGAGGGCATGCGGGAGGGTAACAAATTAATGTATTTGGCCCGGTTGATACAGTTAGGGGCAATCCCCGTGGTTGCCGGTATTGGCCCACATAATTCATAAATTTCAGACAAATCGACTCAGAATAAGGCGGGGTATAGTATTAGAACGGATTTTTTTACCGATATTCCGACAGCATAATTCTTTGAGATCAAGAGGCAACCTCGGCCTTTACCGGATGACAGAGGAGAATGAGTGAAGTGCTATATTCCGCCTTATTCTTACCATGTATGAATTATGTGGGTTAGGACAGGCACAGGGGCCTGCCCCTACGGACTGAAAATAAAAAAATCCCTTAGCCCCTCTTTCTGCAAGAAAGGCTAAGGGACCTGTGTAAAATGTGTTGTTACTGTTCTGCTTCTGTCTCTTCTTCCAAAACCGGCTGAAATTCGCTTTTCACAAAGGTATTCTTATATTTCTGCAGCCCGGTGCCTGCAGGGATTACACGTCCCATAATAACATTTTCCTTCAGTCCACGCAGTTCATCTACCGACCCGTTGATCGCCGCCTCTGTCAACACGCGTGTAGTCTCCTGGAATGATGCTGCTGAGACAAAACTGTCAGTTGTCAGAGATGCCTTGGTTATGCCCAGGAGTAATGGCTTGCCCTGTGCAGGTCTCGGCAAATCATCATCCTTGATCTTGGGGTTCTCGGACTTAAGTCTTGACCGCTCTTCCTTGATTTTGGCATTCTCTGCCTGGAAGAGCATCCTGTCAACCTGCTCTCCGATGAGATAAGATGTATCTCCGGAGTCTTCTATCCGCACCTTTCTCATCATCTGCCTTACTATGACCTCTATGTGTTTGTCATTAATGGAAACACCCTGAAGCCTGTAGACCTTCTGCACTTCATCCACAAGATAGCTTTGCAGTTCCTGAGGTCCCAGAATATCAAGTACGCTATGTGGGTTAACAGCTCCGTCCATGAGCGGTTCACCGGCCTTGACCCAGTCTCCCTCATGAACACTCACGTGCTTGCCTTTGGGGATGTCATATTCTTTAGTGACCTCTCCGCCTTTGACCATCACAACACGTTTGCCCTTCTGGGCGCTTCTGAACTCGACTATACCGTCGATCTCGGAAACAATCGCCTGTTCCTTGGGTTTTCTCGCCTCAAAGAGTTCAGCAACCCTCGGCAGACCACCGGTAATGTCCTTTGTCTTGGTTGTCTCTCTGGGGATCTTTGCGAGTATGTCGCCGGGAGAAACAATATCATCTTTATTAACAAGGATATGGACACCGGAAGGCAGCAGGTAACGCGCAAGGTTGCCGGTACCTGGTATTTTAAGCGTAGCCTTCCCGTGTTCATCCTTAATGGAAAGTCTCGGCCTCATATTGCCGGGGTAATCTATAATGACCTTATGCGAAAGTCCAGTGGTTTCATCCACTTCTTCCTTGACTGTCTGGCCTTCCACAATATCTCCAAAGGCAATCTTGCCGCCAACTTCCGTGAGGATAGGTGTTGAGTACGGGTCCCATTCAACGATCCTCTGCCCGATATCGACCTTTTTGCCTTCTTCCACGAGCAGCTTGGCGCCATACACGATAGTATACTTCTCCCTTTCCCTTCCCTTGGAGTCTGCTATCGCTATACTGCCGTTTCTGTTCATAACAACAAGGAAACCTTCCCTGTTTCTGACTGTATTGATATTGTGGAATTTGACGATTCCTGAGTTCTTTGCCTCCAGTACCGTCTGCTCAACAACCTTTGATGCTGTACCACCGATATGGAACGTTCTCATGGTGAGCTGCGTTCCTGGCTCTCCGATAGACTGGGCAGCGATGATCCCTACTGACTCGCCTATCTCAACATATTGGCCTCTGCCAAGGTCTCTGCCATAACATTTTGCGCATACACCGAACTTGGAGACGCAGGTCAGAACAGACCTTATCTTCACCCTGTCTATGCCAGAATCAACAACCTTCTGTGTATATACCTCGTCTATCTCCTGATTTCTCTTAATGATCAGTTCTTTTGTAATCGGATCTTTTATGTCTTCTGCAACATATCTTCCGAAAATTCTCTCCTCCAGCTGCTGTATGATCTCACCGCCTTCAATCAGGGACACAACCGTTATGCTGTCAGTCGTGCCGCAGTCATCTTCTGTGATAAGCACATCCTGGGCAACATCAACAAGCCTTCTGGTTAGATAACCTGAGTTGGCAGTCTTGAGTGCTGTGTCGGCAAGTCCTTTTCTTGCACCGTGCGTCGATATAAAATACTGCAGAGGGGTAAGGCCTTCCCGGAAGTTGGCCGTAATCGGCGTCTCTATGATCTCGCCTGAGGGTTTTGCCATGAGTCCCCTCATACCAGCAAGCTGCCTGATCTGCGCGGCGCTGCCTCGTGCCCCGGAATCAGCCATCATATATATGCTGTTAAATGACCTCTTCTCCTGCAATTCCTCTTCGGGGGCAATCCGGTCATCTTCAGCCCCGAGTTCCTTCATCATCTCATCGGCAATACGCTCTGTAACATTGGCCCAGATATCAATTACCTTGTTATAGCGTTCACCCTGGGTTATAAGTCCTTCTGAATACTGCCTCTGTACTTCCATGACTTCCTGTTCAGCCTGGTGTATCATAGGGGCCTTTTTGGAAGGTATATGCATATCAGCCATACATATCGAAATGCCGGAGTTGGTTGCATAATGAAATCCGAGCTTCTCGAGGTTGTCAAGAAAGACAACCGTTTTGCGCTTTCCAGATTTTTTGAAGGCATACTCAATGATCTTGGACAGTTCCTTTTTCGTCATGTCCTTGTTGATCATTTCAAAGGTGACCTCAGAAGGGGCTATTTCACTGAAAAGCACCCTCCCTGCAGTAGTTTCGACAAAACCTCCGTTCATCCTGACCTTGATCCTGGCATGCTCGCTTAAAAGTCCTGCATCATATGCCATGCTGACATCCTGCGTATCAGCGAAGGTTTTGCCTTCTCCGAGGGCCCCCTTTCTCTCTTTTGTGAGATAGTAAATGCCAAGGACCATATCCTGCGTAGGCACAAGAATAGGCTTGCCGTTTGCCGGAGAAAGGATATTGTTCACAGACATCATCAGGACCCTGGCCTCTATCTGGGCCTCTATCGATAACGGGACATGCACAGCCATCTGGTCACCGTCAAAGTCAGCGTTGAATGCAGTACATACGAGCGGGTGCAGCTTTATGGCCTTCCCCTCTACAAGGACCGGGTCAAACGCTTGAATACCCAGCCTATGCAGGGTCGGCGCCCTGTTGAGGAGCACCGGTGTTTCCCTGATGACCTCTTCCAGCGCATCCCATACTTCCGGCGATTCCTTCTCCACAATCTTTTTGGCGGCCTTTATTGTTGTAGCATATCCCCTCTCTTCTAGCTTATTGAAGATGAAAGGTTTGAAAAGCTCAAGCGCCATTCTCTTGGGAAGTCCGCATTGATGCAGTTTGAGTTCAGGGCCAACGACAATAACTGATCTGCCGGAATAGTCCACTCTCTTGCCTAGCAGGTTCTGCCTGAAACGGCCCTGTTTGCCCTTGATCATATCACTAAGGGATTTCAGCGGTCTTTTCGTGGCTGTCTTAAGGACCTTGCTCCTGCGCCCGTTATCAAATAAAGCGTCAACCGCCTCCTGCAACATCCTTTTTTCGTTCTTGATGATAACGCTGGGGGCCTTTAGTTCAACAAGCCTTTTAAGCCTGTTGTTCCTGTTTATCACCCTCCTGTAGAGATCGTTCAGGTCCGAGGTTGCAAAGCGTCCGCCTTCAAGCGGAACAAGAGGTCTCAGATCAGGAGGCAGGACCGGGATCACATCCATGATCATCCAGCCGGGCTTGTTGTCGGATTTTCTGAACGCCTCAACAACCTTCAGTCTCTTGGTGAGTTTTTTCTTGACCCCTATGGAAGCCGCCTCTTTGATTTTCAGCTTCAGTTCAACGCTGAGAGTCTCAAGGTCAACGCCTCTCAAAAGTTCCCTGATCGCTTCTGCGCCCATGCCGCATTTAAATCGTGAACCGTACTCAGCATTTCTCTTTTTGTAATCGTCTTCACTGAGGA
>CAVRZJ010000018.1:0-85076 GCA_963725705.1 uncultured Acidobacteriota bacterium
AGCGTGCAGGGTTCGTGCGGCGTCCCGCTGTCCGAGGCGCTCGCGGTGCAGGCGAGGCACTCGGGTGGGTTCATGACCTCGGCCGCGTGCGTGCAGGGGGCGATCGGCAGCGCCCGCAGGAAGACGATGGACGTTTGAGAGCGCCGGCCTTGGCGAGTCGATTGACGCGCCCGCCGCACTGTGGCGAGAATAGTCGCAGGACAGCCATCCGAGCGAGAGGCCGAGGAGGTAGCGAATGAGCCTTGACTGGATGCCCAGGGACCACGAACGGAAGGACCACAGCGTCGGCGGCGACCAGTTCTGGGGCAGCCATGACGCTCCGCCGTGCACCGTCTTCGAAATGAAGCCCCTGAAGGACCCGGCCGGCACCGTGGTCGATGGTCTTCACACCGCGTGGGTGACGCTCAACAACCCGAAGCAGTACAACTCCTACACCACGGCAGATGGTCAAGGGCGTGATTGCCGCCTTCACCAACGCCTCGCTCGACCGCAGCGTGGTGGCGGTGGTGCTTCACCGGCGCCGGCGACCGCGCCTTCTGCACCGGCGGCAACACCAAGGAGTACTCGGAGTACTACGCCAGCGGCCGCAACGAGTACGGCGAGTACATGGACCTGTTCAACGGTATGGTCGACGCCATCCTCAACTGCAAGAAGCCGACGATCTGCCGGGTCAACGGGATGCGGATCGCCGGCGGCCAGGAGATCGGCATGGCCTGCGACATCTCCGTCGCGTCCGACCTGGCCGTCCTCGGTCAGGCCGGCCCGCGCCACGGCTCGGCGCCCGATGGCGGCTCCACCGACTTCCTCCCCTGGTATCTGTCGATCGAGGACGCCATGTGGAACTGCGTTTCCTGCGAGATGTGGTCCGCCTACAAGATGAAGCTCAAGGGGCTCTCTGACCCGGGTGGTCCCGGTCCTCAAGCAGGACGGCGCGTTCATGCGCAACCCGCAGGTCATCACCGACACGTACGTCAGAGGACGGCGAGATCGTCTACGGCGAGATGAAGGCGGGCGAGGAGGCGAAGGCCGCCATGGCGCTCGTCAAGGAGACGCCGATCAGACTTCGAGCTGCTCGACGCGGCCGTCGACGAGATCGTCTGGCGCTTCACCAATCTCTTCCCCGGCTGCCTGATCAAGTCGATCGACGGTATCAGGGCGAAGAAGAAGTTCTTCTGGGACCAGGCCAAGCTCGCCAACCGTCACTGGCTGGCCGCGAACATGTCGGGCGAGGCGCTGCTCGGCTTCGGCGCGTTCAACACCAAGAAGATCACCGGCATCGACGTCATCGACTTCGTGAAGTACCGGCAGCTCATCGCCGCCGGTCACCCGCTCGACGAGGCGCTGTTCGAGCAGGTGCTGGGCAAACCGAAGGAGTGACCGGGGGGCCGCGCCGCGGTGCGGCCCAGGTGGTGGCGACGCAGCAGCAAGGGGGGACGATGCACCTGCCAGACTTCGACTACGTGGAGCCGCGCAGCGTCGGCGAGGCGTGCGCCCTGCTCGCGGAGGATCCCGATGGCAGTGCCGTCTTCGCCGGCGGCACGGACGTGCTCGTCCTCCTCAAGGAGGGCCTCGTCGCCTGCCGGCGGCTGGTTTCCTTGCGTCGCATCACGGAGCTCACCACGGTGGAGTGCTCCGAGCGCTCGGGGCTGGTCATCGGCGCCATGGCCACCGTCAACCAGGTGGCGCGGAGCGAGGCCGTGCGGCGGCTCTACCCGGGCGTCATCGACGCCGCGCTTTCCCTCGCGGCCGAGCAGGTGAGAAACCTCGCCACGGTGGGCGGCAACCTGTGCAGCGCCGTGCCGTCGGCGGACATGGCGCCGGTGCTCCTCGCGCTCGGCGCCCAGGTGCGGATCGCCTCGCCCGCGGGAGAGCGCGTGCTACCGCTGGCGAAGCTCTTCACCGGCCCGCGCGCGACGGTGCTGCAGGCGGGTGACGTGCTCGTCGCGATCGAGGTGCCGCCGCAGCGCGCGGCGACCGGCGACGCCAGCCTGCGGCACGGCGGGCGCGAGTCGCTCTCGCTGCCGCTCGCGATCGCCGCGGCCGTCGTGACCATGGACGGCGACGTCTGCCGGCACGCCACGATCGCCCTCGGCGCGGTGGCGCCGACGCCAATCATCGCGAGGAGCGCCAGTGCGCGCCTCGGGGGGACGAAGCTCGACGCCGAGGCACTGCGGGAGGCCGGCGAGATCGCCTGCCGGGAGTCCCGGCCGATCGACGACTTGCGTGCCGGCCGCGCCTACCGCCTCGACCTGGTGCGGGTGCTGACGCAACGCGCCGTGCTGCGCGCCGCCGGGCGCGCCGGGAGAGGGTGAGCGATGGAACGGGTGATCCGCCTCGTGGTCAACGGCGACACGCACACGCTCGCCGTCGCGCCCTCCGTCACCCTGCTCACCGTGCTGCGCGACCGGCTCGGCCTGACCGGCACCAAGAGAGGGTGCGACCTCGGCGACTGCGGCTCGTGCACGGTGATCATGGACGGCGAGCCGGTGAAGTCGTGCCTCGTCCTCGCCGTTGCCGCCGACGGCAGCGACATCGAGACCATCGAGGGTCTCGCGAGCAACGGGGCGCTGCATCCGCTGCAGCGGTCGTTCGTCGCTCGCGGCGCCATCCAGTGCGGCTACTGCACCCCGGGCATGGTCATGTCCGCGAAGGCGCTCATCGATCGCACCCCGGACCCCTCGGGTGCGGAGATCAAGCGGGCGCTCGGCGGCAACCTCTGCCGCTGCGCGGGCTACACCCGCATCATCGACGCGGTGCAGCACTGGCGCGACCACCAGGGCGACACGGAGCCAGACCTTCTCGCAAGCGACGAGGACACTACCCGCGACACGGTCGGACGCAGCCTGCCGCGCACCGACGCTCCCGCCAAGGTGACGGGTCGCGCGATCTTCACCGAGGACCTCAGGCTCCCGAACATGCTCTACGGACGGATCCTGACCAGCCCGCACGCCCACGCTCTGGTCAAGAGCATCGACATCTCGGCGGCCGCGGCGCTGCCGGGCGTCAAGGCGGTGATCACCGGCCGCGACGTCTCGGACGTTCCTTACGGCGTCAGCCCCGCCCGCTACGACCAACACGTCCTCGCCAAGGACAAGGTGCGGTTCGCCGGCGACCCGGTCGCCGCGGTGGCGGCGGTCGACGAGGCGACGGCCGACCGGGCGGTTGCGCTCATCACGGTCGAGTACGAACCTCTCCCCGTCGTCCTCGACCCCTTCGAGGCGTTGCGCGATGGCGCCCCGGTCATCCACGAGGCGGCGCGCGGCAAGAACAACGTGTGCGCCGCGGTGGATCACCACTTCGGCGACGTCGAGAAGGGTTTCGCCGAGGCGGACGTCGTGATGCAGCAGCGCTTCACCGGCAACTTCACCTATCAGTCGCCGCTCGAGCCGCACTGCGCCGTCGCCCAGTGGGACCCGGGGGGCGGCACGGTGACGGTGTGGAGCTCGACCCAGGTCCCCCACTACCTGCACAACCAGCTCGCCCGCGTGCTCGAGCTGCCGCTCGCCCGCATCCGGGTGATCAAGCCGTACATCGGCGGCGGCTTCGGCGGCAAGGCGGAGGCCACCTCGCTCGAGCTCTGCGCCATCTACCTGGCGCGCGCGACCGGGCGCCCGGTGAAGATGACGTTCACCCGCCGGGAGATGTTCGTGCACCACCGCGGCCGCCACAAGCAGTACATGGACCTCAAGATCGGCGTCAAGAACGACGGCCGCATCACGGCGGTGTCGTTCGACAACGTGCTCGACGGCGGCGCCTACACCAGCTTCGGCGTGATTACCGTCTACTACGCCGGCTCGATGATCCCGACGCTGTACAAGATTCCAAACTACAAGTACTTCGGCCGGCGAATGTACACCAACAAGCCGCCCTGCGGCGCGATGCGCGGGCACGGCGTGCCGCAGCCGCGCTTCGCCTTCGAGAGCCTGCTCGACATGCTGGCCGAGCGCCTCGGCATGGACCCGATCGACATTCGCATGGTCAACGCGATGGAGCCCAACACCCGGACCGTCAACGAGCTCGACGTGCTGTCGTGCGAGTTCAAGGCGACGCTGCAGACGGTTCGCGAGCGCTCGGGGTGGGACGAGAAGAAGGGCAAGCTCCCGTTAGGCAGGGGAATCGGCATCGGCTGCGGCGGCTTCGTGTCCGGTGCCGGCTATCCGATCTACCGCAGCCAGTTCCCGCACTCCAACGCGATCATCCGCGTGCTCGAGGACGGCGAGGGGGCGACCGTGATGATCGCCGCCGCCGAGATCGGGCAGGGGAGCGAGACGGTGCTGCTGCAGATCGCGGCCGAGACGCTCGGCCTCCGTCTCGGCGACCTGACGATGGCGCCGTGCGACACCTCGATCGCGCCGATCGACCTCGGCTCGTACTCCAGCCGGGTGACGCTGATGGGCGGCAACGCCGTCAAGATGGCGGCCGAGGACATCAACGCTCGCCTCCACAAGATCGCCGGCCGTGAGCTGGGGTGCGAGCCCGCCGAGCTCGCCTCCGCCGGGCGCCGCATCTTCAACCCGCGCGCACCCCACATCGGCATGAGCTTCGCGGAGGCGGCGCGACGCTACTTCTCGATCCACGGCCCGCTCGTCGGCACCGGCTCCTACGAGCCGCCGCCCAACCTCGGCGGCGCCTACAAGGGCGCCACCGTGGGCACGTCGCCGGCGTTCTCGTTCGGCTCGTCGGTGTGCGAGGTGGAGGTGGACGTCGAGACCGGTAAGGTAAGGATCGTCAAGTTCACCGACGCGCACGACTCCGGCACCGTGATCAACCCGCTCGCCTTCCACGGCCAGGTGGAGGGCTCGATCGTCATGGGTGCCGGCGAGGTGCTCACCGAGGACGTCATCTTCGACGACAAGGGCCAGATCCTCAACCCGAACCTGCACGACTACCTGATCCCCACGATCGCCGACGCCCCGGAGATCGACTCCTGTGCGGTGCCGAGCTACGAGCCGCGCGGGCCGTACGGCGCCAAGGAGGTGGGCGAGGGCTCGATGGTGCCGGTGCTCGGCTCGATCGCCAACGCGATCTACGACGCCGTCGGCGTGCGCATCACCTCACTGCCGATCACCGCCGAAAAGGTCCTCAAGGCGCTGCAGGAGAAGAGCGGACGAAGAACGTAGCCCGGAGGCTCCTGCGGGCGCCCCGCCGCCGATCTACGGCGCCGGCGGCACGGCGAACGCAGCCGCGGGGTAGCCGACGAAGTGGTAGAGGTTGGCCGGCGCGGTCTCGCCCATGCCGACCTCGCGCAACCGCAGCTCGGGCTGGCCGACCGAGTTGGAGTAGGAGATCGGGAAGCCGACCGGCGCCGGCAGGCCGAGGGCAGCGGCGGTATCCTGAAGGAGCAGCAGGCCGACCGGGATCGAGAAGCGCCCGCACCAGGTCAGGCGGTACCGAGTCGGGTCGCCGGGCTCGACGCAGGCGGTGAAGAACTCGCGCGCCATGTCGTGCGTCATCACGCCGGCGAGCGGGCCGGTGAGCAGCTCGCGGTCGCGCTCGCACGCCTTGACGTACGGCTCGACGCCGCCGTCGCCGTAGGGCGTGTAGGCGAAGTCGGCGCCGTAGTGGACGGCGTCGGAGGAGATTGCGATGGCGACGTCCGGCCCCAGCCTCAGGCCGCGCTCGCGCATCGCCGCGGCAAGCGCGGTCGCAGCCGCGTGCGCGAGCTCCTCGAAGCGGGAGAACGAGGCTGACGGTACGATGATCGGCACGATTTCGACGTCCGGGCGGACGTGGCGCAGCCAGTACGCCAGCGCCTCGAGCGAGTGCTCGCGATCGTGGGCGGCGGCGTTCTGCACGAACGCGCCGGCGGGCAGGCGCGCCAGCATCGCGTCGCGCAGCGGCGACACCGGGATCTCGCCGTCTGGCGCCCGCCAGGCGCGGTAGTCGTCGAAGACGAGGACGTCGTGCATGGCGAAGGCGCGGTACTTGTGGAAGACGCCGACGAGCACGATGGTCTTCGCTTTCAGGAGCGGCAGCACCTGGCGGTAGGCGCGGCCTGCGTAGAGGTAGTCGTCGTGCGGGCAGAGGACGCCGGCGACGGTGCCGATCGGCGCCGGCCCGAGCGGCTCCGGAACCGGCGGCGTCCCCGAGAGCTCCCAGGTCATCGCCATCTGCGCTGCGGTCGCGGCGAAGCCGACGGTGTCCTGCTGACCGCGCAGGTCGCCGGCCGACGGGATGCCCATCGCCTTGCGCACCTCCTCCAGCGCCGGCGGTACCGCCTGCTGGGGCTGCAGCGCCGCCTGCGCGAGCGCGAGCGCAGGGACCAGCACTGCGGCGGCGGCGGCGAGCTCGAGGTGGCGTCGTCTACTCTCCCGTACGGACGTGGCGCCGGCGCTGCGCGCCGGCTGCGCGCACGGAGAGCGCACCCCGCAGCGAGCTCCCAACACCAACGGACACCCTGGAAACGGCATCGTCAGACCTCCCTGAGCAGCGCCGCGGCGGCGCGGTTGGCGGCGCGCACGGCGTAGCTCTGACCGCGGTCCTCTGGGTAGACCTGGGCCATGCAGGCGTGGAAGAGCCCGGGGATCGGCGTGGCAAACGGCGGGATCGTGCGCGAGTAGCCGCACGGGATGATCGGCTGCGCGAACGCCGCGCGGAACACGTGCTTCGCCCGGACCCACGTCGCGTCGAACGCCGGGTTGAGCCGGGGCAGCCAGGGGAGCATGGCGTCCCAGAGCGCGGCGTCCGTCGCCTGCCACAGCAGGTGGTCGGCGAGCACGTACTTGGACAGGTAGATGACGTGGCGCCCGCCGTAACGCTGGGCCGGCACGAGGTTGGTCTGCTCGATGACGCCGCCGAAAGGAAAGTCGGGGTCGGCGATGTTGAGCCAGTAGTGCTCGGTGAGCGGCCGATCGAGCTCGAGCACGCAGCACAGCGCGTTGGTGTGCTCGACGGCAGCGAGGCGCTGCCGGTAGTCGGCCGGCAGGTGGTCGCCGGCGACCCGCACCAGCTCGGCCGGCGCGGCGGTGAACAGAACCGTGTCGAAAACCGCGGCGTCCCGCCGGGTGGCGACCTCGACGCCGCCGGCGACTGGCCGGATCGCCCGCACCGGCGTCGCCATCTCGAGGCGGACGCCGGCGGCGGCGACGCGCTCGCCGAGGACGTCGACCAGTCGGCCGAACGAGCCGTTCATGTAGCCGAGCCGCTCGCCCAGACCGCCCTGCCCGCGCGAGCGGCCGCGCTGGTGCACCTTGTTCCACAACCACGCCATCGACACGGTGTCGGCGCGCTCGGCGAACTTCTGCGCGAGCAGCGGGCCCCACACCGAGGCGTAGGCGGCGCGGCCGGCGCGGTGGAGCAGCCAGTCGTGCGCGGTCGTGCCCTCGAACTCGGCGAGCCCTTTGCGCCGGCTCAGGTAGAGCGTCGACAGCGCGAAGCGCACCTTGTCGGGCCACGGCAGCGGAGCGAAACGCAGCAGCGACGCCGGTGTGCCGAAGTCCCAGAGGCGCCCCTGCGTCCAGATCCCCATCCGCGAGGGCAGCCATGCGATCTCGCCGGCGAGGCCGAGCTCGCCGGCCAGGTCGACGTAGTCCGTGTCGGTGGTGAAGACGTGGTGGTAGAAGCACTCGAGCCTCTCCCCGCCTGCAGCGAACGTCGCCACCAGACCGCCCGGCTGCGGGTACCGCTCGAAGACAGTGACGCGCTTGCCCGCGGCCGCGAGACGAAGCGCCGCCACCAGCCCTGTGAGCCCTGCCCCGACGACCGCGACCTCGTTCATCGGTGCGCCTCGATCGTCGCCGCCTGTACTTGCCTGCCGCTCGGGGTCGAATGTGGGGCGCGCTTTCCGCGCGCGCAGCCGGCGCGGAGCGCCGGCCCCACACGCTCCCTGGATTGCAGGTCGGCGCCTGCTGTGCCATCGGTCCCCGGTTCCCGGTTCCCGGTGCCCGGACGGGTGGGGGGCCTAATTGACATCGGGGTCGAAGAAGTCCGGGAGCGCGTAGCGCCCGCCCGCCGGCAGCTCGGGCGCGGGCTCGCCCTCCTGGACCAGCCAGCGCTGGTAGGCGGCCTCGGGCAGCTCGGAGACGAAGCGCGACGGCT
This sequence comes from uncultured Acidobacteriota bacterium, assembly GCA_963725705.1. Taxonomy (GTDB): domain Bacteria; phylum Acidobacteriota; class Thermoanaerobaculia; order Thermoanaerobaculales; family Thermoanaerobaculaceae; genus CAVRZJ01. Next base: position 8,038 of record CAVRZJ010000018.1, read on the forward strand.
CGGTGATGATATCGACGCGGTAGCGGTCGCGGGCGACCAGCGGGTAGCACAGGTACAGCTCGTCCTTGGCGCGAGTGCAGGCGACGTAGAACAGCCGGCGCTCCTCCTCGATGTCCTCGGTGCGGGCAGAGGGAAAACGTCCTTCGGCGAGCCAGACGACGAACACCGCGCGCCACTCGAGCCCCTTGGCCTGGTGCACGGTCGAGAGGGTGACGCGCTCGCGCTCGGCGGGCTCGTCGACGACGTCCTCGCCGGAGAGCTCGTTCATCAGCGTGACCTCGTCGAGGAACGTCTCGACCTCCTCGTAGCCGTCGGCGAACAGCGCGAGCTGCTCGAGGTCCTCGAGGCGGCTGGGGGCGTTCTCGAGCTGCGCGCGAACGTACTCGCGGTAGCCGCCGGCGAGCGTCTCGCGCACCATCTCGCCGGGACGACCGCGCAGACCGCCGAGCTTCTCGAGCAGCTCGGCGAGCGCCCGCACCGAGTGGGCGGCGGCGCCGGGCAGGCCGAGCGCCTTGCCGTCCAGGCGGCCGAGCGCCGCGAGCGGGTCCTTGGCCTCGGCGATCGCCTGCCACACCTTGGCGACGAGGCGCTGCCCGAGCCGCGGGCGCAGCCTGGCCATGCGCGCGAACGCCACCTCGTCGCGCGGGTTGGCGACGATGCGCAGGTGCGCCAGCACGTCCTTGACGTGGCGCTGCTCGAAGAAGCGCAGCCCCGAGCGCACCTCGTAGGGCACGTTGCGGCGCGTCAGCTCGACCTCGATCTCGAGCGAGTGCGAGTGGTTGCGGTAGAGCACCGCGATCTCGGCGAGCGGCACGCCCTCATCGGCGAGCTCGAGCACCTGCTGGGCGACGAAGCTCGCCTGCGCGTCGGGCGACGGCGCCGCCGACAGCACCGGCGCCTCGCCGCCGTCGCGCACCGCCCGCAGGTTCTTGGGGAACTGCTTGGCGTTGTGGGCGATCGAGGCGTTGGCGAGGTCGAGGATCGGCGGCAACGAGCGGTAGTTGGTCTCGAGACGGAAGATCGCGCAGCCGGGGAAGCGCTCGGGAAACGACAGGATGTTGGCGTACTCGGCGCCGCGGAACCCGTAGATCGACTGCGCGTCGTCGCCGACCACCATCAGGTTGCGCTCGCCGCCGAGCATCGTCTCGACCACGTCGGCCTGCAGCTTGTTGGTGTCCTGGTACTCGTCGACCAGCACGTGGGTGAAGCGCGCGGCGAGCTGCTTGCGAATGTCGTCGTGCTTGCGGAGGAGGAACAGCCAGTTGAGCAGCAGGTCGTCGTAGTCCATCACCTGCGCCGCGCGCTTGCGCTCGAGGTAGCGGCGGAACACCGTCTGGATGACGTCGGTGGCGGCGAGGAACTGCGGGTAGCGGGAGGTGAGCAGCGTGTCGAGCGACCGGCCCGTGTTGATCACCAGCGAGTACAGCTCCTCGAGCAGCGCGGCGCCGGGCAGGCGGCGCTCCGGCTGGGAGGGGACGATGTCGGTGAGCGCGGTGCCCATCAGGTCGCGGGCGTCCTCGCGGTCGAGGATGCCGTAGTTGGGGCGGTAGCCGAGCCGCTCGCCGAAGCGGCGCAGCAGGCGGTTGCCGACCGAGTGGAAGGTGCCGCCCATCACCTTGCCGGCGTCCTGGCCGAGCAGGGTGCCGACCCGTTGCAGCATCTCGCGCGAAGAGCGGTTGGTGAACGTGAGCAGGAGGATCGACGCCGCCGGCACACCATCCTCGAGCAGCCGCGCGACGCGGTAGACCAGCGTGCGCGTCTTGCCGGAGCCGGCGCCGGCGATCACCAGCATCGGCCCGCCGGGGTGCATGACGACCGCGAGCTGCTCCGGGTTGAGTGACGAGGCGTAGTCGACCTTGCGGGCCAGCCCCGCAGCGGGCCGCAGCACGATCCGCCGGGGCGTCCCTTCGTCGCTCATGGCCGCAGCATACCAGCCGCCAGTCGCCGGATCGCGGCGAGGCCGCGGCGCCAGGTGGTTCGCCAACCGCCGCTGACTTTGGAGTGAGGGGCGGGCGCCGCTGGCGCGGCGCTACGGGCGCCCGCGTCGAGCCGGCCAAGCGCTGCGCGCCTGCCGGACTCGCCGCGAGCGCCCTCGCTGCACTGCGTGCAGCCCGCCCTCGCCAATTTGGATCGCTCTCTACTTCCCACGGAGCGCTGCCGGCAGCGGATCATCTGCGGCGTCGCCCTTCGCCGGCCTCGCTCCTCGCGTACAGCAAGTACGCGTCGTCGCGGGCCGGCTCGGTCTCCTTGCATTGAGGGGCCTGACTGCGCAAGCGGGCGGGCCGCGTTGCGGACGCCACGGGGCGCGATGCAAGGAGGAGAGCCGCAGTCGAAGTGCGTCCTTCGGCAAGGCGCGACGACGCGGCAGCGCGCCCCGTGCCGCCGCAACCCACGGGCGCAGGGGTGTCGGGGGCGCAGGCGGCGTTGCTCGTCGGCGTCGATGGAGAAGCATCGACCGCCTCCTCGCGCCTGGCCTGCGCCCCCGAGCCCCCTGCGCGCGGCCCACCCGCTTGCGCAGACAGGCCCGCGAGCCCACTGGCGGCAGCGCCGCGCTCCGCTGCTCGGAGCGCGAGCTCAAGGAGAAGAAACAAAGAAGCAGCAGGAATGCCGGCGCGCCTGAGCGCGACGGTGTGCCCACCAAGTCACTCCGCGCCGGTCCCTGAGCGGCGCGCGCGTGCCACTTCCGACGTTTTGCTCGCGATGCGGATTGCACGCGCCGCCGCGACTGGAGGTCGGGGCGGAATCGCTGAGTTGCCCGCTTTCAAAATGTCGGAGGTGGCAACGACGGCCTCCAAGGTTCCGAGCACCTCCAAGCCACTCGAACAGGAGACGGAATCTCAAGATATGGAAGAAGTTCCGGGACGTGGGAGGCTTGCCAAATCGCGCGCCGGAAGGTACATTCTCGCGTCCGGGGGGAGCAACGTGTCCCCATTCAAGGCAAGGAGGGCGAGGGTGTTCGCCATCACGAAGAAAGAAGAGATCGCCCCCAAGTTCTGGCGCTTCCTGGTCCAGGCACCGGAGATCGCACGCAAGCACCGGGCCGGCCAGTTCGTCATCATCCTGATCGACGACCGTGGCGAGCGCATCCCGCTCACCATCGCAGCGTCCGACCGCGTTGGCGGGACGATCACGTTGGTGGTGCAGGAGGTGGGCAAGAGCACGATGAAGCTCGCCGAGCTCCCGGTCGGCAGCGACCTGCTGTCGGTGATCGGACCGCTCGGCACGCCGACTCACATCGAGCGCTTCGGCACCGTGGTGTGCGTCGGCGGCGGCGCCGGCATCGCCCCGCTGCTGCCGATCGCTGCGGCGCTGAAGGCGGCCGGCAACCGCGTCATCTCGATCCTCGGCGGTCGCAACAAGGACCTCGTGATCCTGCGTGACGAGATGACCGGCGCGTCCGACGAGATGTTCTTCACCACCGACGACGGCTCGTTCGGCCGCAAGGGTTTCGTCAGCCACGCGCTCGCCGACCTCATCGCCGAGCGCGGGAAGCCGGATCTGGTGGTGGCGATCGGCCCGGCGATCATGATGAAGGTGGTCGCCGACCTCACCCGCAAGCACGAGGTCAAGACCCTGTGCTCGCTCAACTCGATCATGATCGACGGCACCGGGATGTGCGGCTGCTGCCGGGTCACGGTAGGCGGCTCGTCGAAGTTCGTCTGTGTCGACGGCCCGGAGTTCGACGCCCATCAGGTCGATTTCGACATCCTCATCAAGCGCCTGCGCGCCTACCTCCCCGAGGAGCAGGTCGCCCGCGAGCGGTTCATGGCCGACCACGCCTGCCGCGCGCTGGAGGGAGCAAAAGCATGACCGAGCCGATCCAGGGCCTGCCCGAGCTGGCCAAGAAGGACCGGATGAAGATCCCCCGGCATCCGATGCCGGAGCAGGAGCCGCTGCACCGCGTCAAGAACTTCGCCGAAGTGGCGCTCGGCTACACCGCCGAGGCCGCGATGCAGGAGGCGCAGCGCTGCCTGCAGTGCGAGAAGCCGCTGTGCGTCGCCGGCTGCCCGGTGGAGATCGACATTCCCGCCTTCGTCGACCTGATCCGCCAGGGCGACTTCAAGGGCGCGGTGGCGAAGATCAAGCAGACCAACGCACTGCCGGCCATCTGCGGGCGCGTGTGCCCTCAGGAAGACCAGTGCGAGGTGGTGTGCGTGCTCACCAAGAAGTTCACGCCGGTCGCGATCGGGCGTCTCGAGCGCTACGTCGCCGACCTCGAGCGCGCCTCCGGCGAGATCGACATGCCGCAGTGCGCCCCGGCCACCAGTCACAAGGTGGCGATCATCGGCTCCGGCCCGGCCGGGCTGGCGTGCGCTGCGGACCTCGCGAAGATGGGCCATCAGGTGACGATCTTCGAGGCGTTGCACAAGACCGGCGGCGTGCTGGTGTATGGCATCCCGGAGTTCCGCCTACCCAAGGAGATCGTCGACTACGAAGTGGAGAACCTCAAGCGGATGGGCGTCGAGATCCGCACCGGGTTCGTGGTCGGCAAGACCGCCACGGTCGAAGAGCTGTTCCACGAGTCGGGGTTCGACGCGGTGTTCTTCGGCACCGGCGCCGGCCTGCCGTCGTTCATGAACATCCCGGGCGAGCACTACATCGGCGTGCAGTCGGCCAACGAGTTCCTCACCCGCGTCAACCTGATGAAGGCGTACAGCTTCCCTGAGTACGACACGCCCGTGCGCACCGGCAAGCGGGTCGCCGTGGTCGGCTCGGGCAACGTCGCGATGGACTGCCTGCGCTGCGCCAAGCGCCTCGGCGCGCAGGAGGTCATCTGCGTCTACCGGCGCACCCGCGCGGAGTCCCCGGCGCGCAAGGAGGAGCTCGAACGCGCCGAGGAGGAATTCATCGACTTCCGCTGGCTTTCGGCGCCCCTCGAGATCTACGGCAACGACGAGGGGTTCGTGACGGGGATGAAGATCCAGCGCATGGAGCTCGGCGAGCCCGACGCCTCGGGCCGCCGGCGCCCGGTGCCGATCGCCGGGTCGGAGTACGACATCGAGGTCGACACCGTCGTCGTCGCCATCGGCCAGAGCCCCAACCCGCTCGCCACCCGAGCGACGCCGGGGCTCGAGCTCAACCGCCACGGCTGCATCGTCGTCGACATGAAGACGATGATGAGCACCTCGCTGCCCGGCGTGTTCGCCGGCGGCGACGTCGTTACCGGCGCCGCCACCGTCATCCTGGCGATGGGCGCCGGCAAGCAGGCCGCCCGCGGCATCCACGACTGGCTCGGCAAGCTCGAGCGGGGTGAAGCGACGAAGCCGACCTGGGCCGCCGCCCCGGCATGAGGGTGAGCGGGCGGTCTTCCGATGGCGGCAGTCACACCGTGAAGTCGGCTTCGTCGTCCTGAGGTTCGGCGCGGTTGCGCCGCGCCGAACGATCTCTCGACATCGTGCAGAGCGATGGAAGGCGGCGCGGCTGCGGGTCGCGTCACGTCTTCGCTGGCGGTTGGCGCAGCTCGATCAGCCCGAGACGCATCAGCGCGTAGACGATGACGCCGAACTGCAGCTCCTCCACCGGCGTCATGCGCTGGATCTCGCGCAACGACCAGCGCTGATTGATCCGCGACAGCACGAACGCCTCGGCGGGCGTGAGGATGGCAACGACGCCAGCGGTCGGGTCGGCGGCGAGCACCGGCACCAGGTGGCCGGCGATGCGGCTCTGGGCGATGGCATCGGCGAGGCTCCGCTCGATGCGTTCCGCCTGGACGCGCGAGGTCTCGCTGCCGCTGTCCTGACGGAGCTGCTCGAGCGCGTCCCAGCAGCGCCGCAGGTCGCCGGCGGCAAGCGCGCGGTAAGCGACGTCGATCTGCTCGTCGGCCGTCGCCGCCGCCTGCACTGCAACCGGTTGGCCGACCGCCACCAGCCCCTGGGCGACGCCCCGTGCCACCAGCTCCGCAACGTGAAACGGCACGACATGGCACGAGAGGGCGATCGCCTGGAGGTCGCGCTTGCCGTCGATCGCGGCGAGGATGTGCAGCTCTCTGCCCGACAGTCCGTCGGGGACCCGGGTGCTGAGCCGGCGAGGGATCGCCACGACGCTGCCGATCACTTTCTGCAGCCCGTCTGCGCGCTGGCGGCGGTTGTGTCCCTCGATCACCAGTGGCGCGAGGGGGAGCTTGAGAACGAGCGGGCGGTCGGCGGGGAGCACGTTCTCGAGGAGGCGTTGCTCCAGCACGGGCGCCATGAAGAGGCCGATGAGCGTCTCCTCGGCCTGGGCGACCAGCGCCTGCTTGAGGAGGTCCGCGTCGACCAGGCCCATGCGCTCGACGATGCGGCCGAGCGGTGTGCCGAGCCGCTCCTGGACGCGCATCGCCTCGCCGAGCTGATCGGCGTCGATCAGTCCCCAGCCGACCAGGAAGTGGCCGAGCAGCTCCCGGGGGTCGTTGGAGGAGACGCCGCCGAGGAAGCCGTCGAGCAGAAAGATCTTCTTGAGGAAGCGCGGTGTGGTCACCGACAGCGTTCCGGTCGCGCGCCGCGCGGCGAGGTGGCTGAGAAGCTCGTCGAGGGGCAGCTCGCCCAGCGTGGTGGTCATCGTCGCTCGCGGCGCTCCATCCGTAATGCTCCGGCCAGCCAACATCATACCCGTACGCCCGCCAGCGTTGCGGCCCGCTGACCACAGACCACTGACCACTGACCACGTCGTCCTTCCTACAGCCCCAGCGTCACTCCGGCGTAGACGTTCCGCCCGGCCGCCGGCGTGAACTGCGGCTCGCCGCCGTCGACGTAACCGAACGCCGTGTACGTGGCACCGAGCAGGTTGTTGAACCGCAGCTCGAGCTGCACCCGCCCGACGCCGAGCGCCAGGCTCCACGCCTGCGGCAGCGGCGCCCGCGCCTGGGCGTCGACGACCGTGAACGCCGGGTTGAGCAGCGGCACGTACCCGGGCCGGCCACGCAGGCCGGGGTCCCGGCGGTTGTCCTCGGTGTTGTCGAGAAAGAACGACCCCACGTAGCGACCGGAGAACGCCCAGCTCACGACGCCCGCCATCCCGCGCAGCGTCACGTTGCCGAGCACGGCCGGGTAACCGGCGATACGGTTGCCGTCGTAGACCACCTCCTCGCCGGGGGCGGAGAGCTCGCGGTAGCGCGTGAAGGAGTTGCGCGAGAGCGTCAACGAACCGTCGATGCCGAGAACCGACGACGGCGCCCAGGAGGCCTCGATCTCGATGCCGCGGTGCACCGAGCGGGCGCCATTGCCGTAGATCGGCACCCCCGAGTCGTCGAGGGCGCCGGCGTAGACGATCTCGTTGGCGAAACGCATGGCGAACAGATTGGCGCGCGCCCGCCACGCGTCGCGCCGCAGCGACGCTCCCGCCTCGAGGTCCCAGACGTCCTCGGGCCGGAGCGAAACCTTGGTGCCGTAGTAGTCCTCGGGATCGTAGATGGTGCGGAACGCCGGCTCGCGCATGCCGCGCGCCACCGACACGTAGGTGTCGACACGGTCGCCGGCCCGGTACACCGCACCCAGGCGGGGTAGCAGGAAGGAGTACGGCTCGGTGAACGACGCACCCTTGACGCGGTCGTCGAGCAGGTCGTAGCGGTGATATGCCAGTTCGAGCCCGCCGGTCAGGGACAGCCGGGACTTGGCCCGCAACGCTGCCGAGCCGGCCAGCGCGAAGGTGCGCTTGCCGACGCCGTAGTCGTAATAGCGATGGTCGGGCTCGACGCCCGCCGGGTAGTACTGCGCCCAACGCACCTCGCCGAAGTGGTGCGCCCGGTGCAAGCGCGCCTCGCCGCTCAGCGACCACGAGAACGTGTCGCCGTCGTGGCTCAGGCGCGGCACCCAGCCGGCGTCCCACTCGTCGACGGTGCGCCGGCGGACCAGGTCGGTCGTCGTGATCACCGTGCCGTCGGGGAGCACGACATCGGGCAGGTTGTACTCGACGAGACTGCGGTCGCTCTTGTGCTCGTCGTAGTAGCCGTTCCCCTGGAAGTAGTAGAGGATCTGGCTGAGCTGCGAGCGGGCATCGAGCTGCAGGTCGTGAATCACCTGGAAGTGCGGCTGGAAGAAGTTGTCGATCTCGCCGGGGTAGGTGAGCGGGTTGGAGCGGCGGTCGCGGTCCGCGTCGCCGGTGATACCGCCGACGAGCACGCTCCGGGGCACGCCGAGGTAGGCGAGGTGGGTGCGCTCCGGGCCGCCGAACAGCACCAGCCGGAGCGACGATTGCTGGCCGAGGCGGGCGAGCGCGAGGTAGTAGTTCCACATGTCGACCCACGACTGGTCGCGGTAGCCGTCGGTCGAGATCTTCGACCAGCGGGCGGAGAGCTGCCAGGTGCCGTCGATCAGCCCGGACTCGTAATGTGCGCTGTAGCGGCGGGTCTGGTAGGACCCGAACCCGGCATGCAGCTCGAACGACGGCGCGACGGCGGGTGGGGCGGTGGTGACGTCGACGGCGCCGCCGATCCCGGAGAGGCCGAAGACGCCGCGCTGCACCTGGACATCGCCGGCGGTGGCGAGGAAGTCGGCGAGGTCGATGAAGAACAGCTCGCCGGACTCGGCGTCGTTCAGGGGGGCGCCGTTGAGGGTGACGCGGGTGCGAGCCTGGCCGAAACCGCGGATGGTGAAGTACGAGTAGCCGATGCCGTTGCCGCTGTCGTTGTACGCGTAGAACCCGGGCGCCACAGTGGAGAGGAGGATCGCCGGGTCCTGCCCCCAGTACGCCTCGGCGACCCGCTCGCCGGGGACGTTGGTGAACGTCGCCGCGTCGACGCCTTCGCGGGCGCGGGTCGCGGTCACCTCCACGCGGTCGCTGAACGAGACGACGGGCTCCAGACTCACGGCGAGCCGAATGGCCGGCGCCGCCCTCAACTCGACGCGGCGGACGCGGTACGCTGCGCTCGAGACGACCAGCGTCGCGCGGCCGCCGGCCGGCCAATCGAGCGCAAAGGCTCCGGCCGCGTCGGTCAGCGTCGCCGCATCGGTCTCGAGGACTTCCACGCGGGCGCCGGCGACCGCCGCACCGGTGACTGCGTCGCTCACCGAGCCGACCAGCCGCTGTTGGGCCGCGACGGTCGTGGAAAAAGAGAAAAGAAGAAGCGCCGAGGCGATTCGTGTCACTGTTCCTACCTCCAAGGGTCTCCGGAGGAGGAAGACAGGTGGCATGGCCCCGACGCTTTCCGCTCCCGTTCCCTCCGCCGGTATGACCCGGGTCAGGTTCCAAGGGTGTGATCTCAGCCCGCGTGTCGAGCACGGGCACCCCCACGGACGTTCCTGCTACACCTCAAAGAACGACATACCGCGCGTTCAATCTGAGCCCGCGAGCGCCGACTGTCAAGCGGTTCCGGGACCGACCCGGGGAACGCCGCTGCCGCGGGAATGCCACGCAGAACACCGCTGTAGTACCAGGGAGCAGCCTCGGGAGCGCTCGAGCCTCGGGCTCGCCTCCCGGTGCGGGCAGGAGGTGGGATGACTGGCGCGGTGGTCCCGGTCGTCGGAGCGATCGGGCGCTTTTGCCACGAGGCGTGGCGGCTGTTGCCGTCCTGCAGGGGGCGCGTGCTGGCGATGCCGCGCCGGTCGGCCGCCCCCGCCGGCCTGGCCAACTGCAGCGCGGAGGTCATGGCGGGCGCGACATGACTCTCGCTGCCGGCGCCAGGCTCGGCCGCTACGAGATCGTGGGCGCGCTCGGAGCCGGGGGCATGGGCACCGTCTACCGTGCCCATGATGCCGTGCTGGGTCGCGACGTCGCCGTCAAGGTCGTGGCCGAGCACCTCGCCGGCGACCCCGGTTTGCGCGCCCGCTTCGAGCGCGAGGCGCGGGCGGTGGCCGCTCTCTCGCACCCGGCGATCCTGGCGATCCACGACTTCGGCTCGGATGGCGACATCATGTTCGCGGTCACCGAGCTGCTGGTCGGCAGGACGCTGCGCGAGGTAGTCCGCGACGGCGCCCTCGCTCCGAAGGAGGCGCTGCGCTTCGCGCTCGAGATCGCCGAGGGCCTCGCGGCCGCCCACCGGCAGCGCCTCGTCCACCGAGATCTCAAGCCCGAGAACGTGTTCTGCACGGACGATGGACACGCGAAGATCCTCGACTTCGGTCTGGTCCGCCTGGTACCCGACCAGGCCGCGCGCGGGCCGCACGCGCCGACCGAGGTGCCCGACACCGAGCCCGGAACCGTGCTCGGTACCCCGGGGTACATGGCGCCCGAGCAGGTCCGCGGCCTGGAAGCCGACGCGCGCAGCGACGTCTTCTCGCTCGGCTGCATCGTGTTCGAGATGCTGACTGGGCGGACAGCGTTCTCGCGGGCCAGCGCGGCCGAGGCGCTTGCCGCCGTGCTGCGGGACGATCCGCCGCCCCCGTCGAAGGTCGCCGCGGACGCGCCTGCGTGGCTCGACGGAGTCGTCGCCCGTTGCCTGCAGAAGGATCCTGGTGCCCGCTACGCCTCGGCGGTCGAGGTGCTCGCCACCCTCAGGCAGGCGGAGGGCGAGATCCCCCGTGCCGCGCCGGCCTCCGCCAAGCGGAAGCGGACGAGCCAGCCCAGCTCTCTCGCAGTGTTGCCGTTCGCCAACGTCGGTGGCGACCCCGAGGTCGCGTACCTCGCCGAGGGGCTGACCGACACCCTGATCGCCGAGCTGTCGCGCCTGCCGAACCTCAAGGTGATCGCCCGCGGCACGGTGTTCCGCTTCGCTGCGGACGCCGACCCGCAGCGCGTCGGGAGCGATCTTGGCGTTGCAGCGGTGTTGTGCGGGCGCCTGCGCCACAGCGGCGACTTGGTGGCCGTCGACGCCGAGCTGATCGACACGGGCGGCGGCTGGCGGCTGTGGGGCGAGCGTTACCAGCGCCCGCTCGCCGCCATGCTGGCGATCCGGGAGGAGATCGCCCGCGAGATCGGCGAGGCGTTGCGCCTCTCGCTGTCGACACCGCACCGCAAGCGCCATGCGCCGGCGCGGCGCGTCGACGAAGAAGCCCACCTGCTGTACCTCAAGGGGCGCTACCAGTGGAGCAAGAGCACGATCGACGGGTTCCGCCGGGCGATCGAGTTCTACCAGGCGGCGATCGAGCGTGACCCCCTCTATTCGCAGGCCCTCGCCGGGGTCGCCGAGTGCTACCTGTCGCTGGGTATGGACCGCTACGGCGCGCTGCCGCCCGAGGAGACGCTGCCGCGGGCGAAGGCGGCGGCGCGGCAGGCGATCGAGGCGGATGCCGGGCTCGCCGACCCGCACGTGGCGCTCGGCTTCGCCCATCTGCTGTCGTGGGAGTGGGCCGACGCCGACCGCGAGCTGCGGCGGGGTGTCAAGCTCGAGCCGAACAACGCGTACGCCAATTTCCAGCTCGGGTTCCTGCTCACCGTGCGGGGCAGCTTCGACGCGGCCGTGGAGTTGCGCCGGCACGCCCTCGAGCTCGATCCGCTGTCGCTGATCTACAACGGTGACCTCGGCTGGACGTACTTCTGCGCCCGCCGCTACCCCGAAGCGATCGCGCAGTGCCGCCGCACGCTCGAGATCGAGCCGACGTTCAGCCAGGCGATGTTCTGGCTGGGGTTCAGCCAGTGTTCCGGCGGCCATGCCCACGAGGCTGTTGCGACATTCGAGAGAGCCGTGGAAGTCACCCACGGCGTGGCGACGATGCGCGGCGCGCTCGCGTCGGTGCTGGTGCCGGCCGGTCGCGCCGCCGACGCGGAGCGGATGCTCGAGCAGCTTCACGCAGAAAGCCGCGAGCGCCACGTTCCGTTGGTTGCTCTCGTGCTCCCGACGATCGCCCTGGGCCGGGCTGACGAAGCATTCGTCCTGCTGGAGCGGGCGCGCCGGGCGAGGTCGAGCTTTCTTGTCGGCCTCAAGGTGTACACCTTGTTCGACCCGCTGCGCGCCGACCCGCGCTTCGACGACCTGCTGACGTCGGCAGGGTTTGGGGGAACGACCTCCGCGATTCCGAGTGACTGACGGCGAGCCGGTCGCCCGCCCGCTAGAATTGGTGTTCGGCGACGGGGGAGCGAATGCGAATCAAGGTTGATGCTCTGGAGTTGGAGGTGGAGGATCACGGCGCGGGCGTGGCGGTCCTGTTGCTGCACGGGTTCCCGCTGGCGATGGCGATGTGGGACACGATCCGGGCGGGACTTGCAGAGTTCGCGCGGGTGATCACGCCGGACCTGCGCGGGTTCGGTGCGTCGGACAAGCCCGCAGGCGACTACTCCATGACAACGCTCGCGGACGACGTGCTTGCCCTGGTCGACGCTCTCGACCTCAACCGGGTCGTTCTCGGCGGTCACTCGATGGGCGGCTACGTGGCACTGCGCTTCGCGGCGGCCCACCCGGAGCGGCTCGCCGGGCTGGTGCTTGTCGATACCCGCGCCGAGGCGGACCCGCCGGAGGGCCGGGCGCGGCGCGACGCCGCGATCGCGCGGATCGAGCGCGAGGGCGGGGCGGGGTTCCTCGACGACTTCGTGCCGAATCTGATCGGTCCAGCGACGCGGGAACGCTCGCCGCGCTTCCTCGCCGAGCTGCGGGCGATCGCCGCGGACGTGCCCGATCACGTGCTCACCGGCTGCCTGAAGGGGATGCGCGACCGGCCCGACTCGACCGGCCTGCTGCCCTCGATCGCGGTGCCGGCACTGCTGGTCGTCGGCGCCGAGGACGCCATCACGCCGCTTGCCGCCGCCCAAGCGATGGCTGACGCGCTGCCGCAGCAGACGCTGGCGGTGATCCCGGGCGCCGGCCACACCCCGAGCGTCGAGCGCCCGATCCCCACCGCCGAGGCGATCATCGCGTTCGTTCGGAGGCACTTCGGAGGTGCGGCAGGGGGGTAGGAGGTGCAGGGTTGCGGCAGGCGTGACCTGGTGTGGACTGCAGTGCGCTCAGGCGCGCGAGCGCGTTGCGTGCAGGGGGTTGGGAGGTCTTGCTTCGCTGGAGACACAGGAAAGCAGCGGAGCCAGAGCTAACGATTGGCCGCAACCTGCATGTCCGTCGCTGATGCAGGCGGTGGCGGTGCTGCAGCTCGCGGTCGTTCGCTGGCGAATCGTTACCCCTGGCACCGGCGCCGCGCGGACGCGCGGCGGTCAGTGGCTTGGTGGGCCTGCAGCGCGCTCAGGCGCGCCATCGAGTGAGCTGCAGGCGCGAAGTATCATGCAGGTGTGTGCGGCAGGTACACGTTCGCCACGCCCGGGCAGACCGTGGCCGAGGCCTTCCAGCTCTCGTCGGCGCCCGAGCTCAAGCCTCGCTACAACATCGCGCCGACGCAGCCGGTCGCCGTCGTCAGGGCGGTGCAGGGCGGGCGCGAGCTGGCGATGCTGCACTGGGGGCTGATCCCGCCGTGGTCGAAGGACGCGGAGATCGGGGCGCGGATGATCAATGCGCGCGGCGAGACGGTGGCGGAGAAGCCGTCGTTCCGTGCCGCCTTCCGCTCGCGCCGCTGCCTGATCCTCGCCGACGGGTTCTACGAGTGGCGGAAGGACGGCGAGCGCAAGCAGCCGTACTACATCGCGATGCGCGACCGGCGGCCGTTCGCCTTCGCCGGCCTGTGGGAGCGCTGGGCGCCGGCCGGCCGCGAGCCGGTGGAGTCGTGCACGATCGTGACGACCGCGCCCAACCAGGTGCTGGCGCCGATTCACGACCGCATGCCGGTGATCCTTCCGCCGCCGCGGTACGCCGCCTGGCTCGACCCGACCCTCAAGGAAAACGAAAGGCTGCAGCCGATGCTGCAGCCCTTCGATGCCTCCGAGATGATGGCGTACCCGGTGAGCCAGCGCGTCAACAGCCCGCGCAACGACGACCGGGACTGCATCGCCCCGCTGGCCTAACCGGCGGCCCGCATCCCCAGCTCGCGGTCGAGCACGTAGACGGCGGCGATGTTGTCGCCGGCCAGCTCGAGGCGATGGACGATCGGGTCGACCGCCGCCTCCTCCTCGACCTGCTCCTTGACGAACCACTGCAGGAAGTTGACGGTGGCGTGGTCGTTCTCCTTGGCGGCCAGGTCGACCAGCGCGTTGATCCGCCCCGTGATGTGTTGCTCGTGCGCGTAGGCATTCTCGAAGACCGCCAGGAGCGAGTCCCAGGACTTCGGCGGCTGCGCGATCGCCAGCAGCGCCACCTCGGCGTTGCGGTCGTGGATGTACGAGTAGAACTTCATCGCGTGGTCCATCTCCTCCTTGGCCTGGAGCTGCATCCACTTGGCCATTCCCTTGAGGTAGTTGGCCTCGAGGTATGCGGCCATCGCGAGGTAGATGTAGAACGAGTAGAGCTCCTCGTTCATGTGGGCGTTGAGCGCCTTCTCGATCTTCTTGCTGAGCATCTCGGTGTTTCCCCCTTTCGGTTTGGGTCGCGTGTTGTCGCGGCTAGCCGACGTCGGGCAGTCGATCACCGTGCCGCCCGGCGAACCCTGTTCCCCATAAGCCTACAGTGATCTTGATTCCCGGTCTAGATAGCGGTTGCGCCACCGGATCGAGATCGCCTACCGGCCCTGGTCGTGCGCCGTCGGTGTGCTTTCCGCCCTGCTGGCGGCCGTCGCGCTCTCCGCCTGGGCGGTGCTGCTGACGCGCTCGTGCGAAGAGTAGTCGCGCCACCGGCGGTGGTACCAGAAGTACTGCTCCGGTCGGGCGAGGATCGCCTCGGCGAACGCGGCGTTCATCGTAGCGGTGTAGGCCCGGCGCCGATCAGCGTCGTCGCTTCCCGACGGCCGCGTCAGCTCCCACACCCGCACCCGGTGGGCGCCGCCCTCCACCCGATGACCGGCGAGGGCGAACACCGGAGTGTCGTGCCGCAGCGCAATCGCGGCGGGCAACGGCAGCGTCGATGCGGTGCGGCCGAGGAAGGGAACCATCTGCCCGTGCGGGCCGGCGTCCTGGTCGGCGACCATCATCACGACCCGCTTCTCCTGGAGGCAGCGCAGCACCTCACGGGGCGCCGCCGGCCCCTTCGAAATCATGCGCACGACCGTGCCGGGGATGTCGAGAATGAAGCGATCGACCTTGGGGTTGTGCTGTTTTCCGGCGAGCAGGGCGGCCGGGATTCCGGAGGTCGAGAGCGCCGTAATGTACAGCCCCCATGGCCCGAGGTGCGGGGTGACGACGACGGCGCCGCGGCCGGCCGCCGCCTGCCTGAGCCCTGCGAGGCCGGTGAACTGGACGATTCCGGCGAGCCGCTCCCGGTCGCGGCCTCCCACGCGCACGATCTCGACCACCGAGCGCCCGAAGTTGCGCGCCGCCCGCGCGCCGAGGCGCCTCCGGTCGCCGGGCGGCAGCGCCGGGAGCGCCTGGGCGATGTTGGCGAGCACCAGCGACCGGCGCAGGCGCAGCAGCCAGCCGATCTCGCCGAGCGCCGCGCCGATCGCCAGCGCCGCCGGGCGCGGACCGGTGCGGCAGACGGCGGCGAGGGCGATGAGGCCGGCGTACTCGAGGTGATGCCGCAGCGTCATGGCGTGCGCTCGACGGCGCGGCGCGCGGCCTCCATCCCCGCGCGGAACGACCCGCGGTCGTCGCCGGCGATCGTGGCGGCCAGGTCGGCGAGCGCCTCGCGGACGGCGCGATAGACCTCGTCGCGGTGCGGGTTGAGCCGCTGGATGTCGAGGTAGAGGTCGGGATCCTCCGAGAGCACCGACAGGGAGGTCGCGGCCTGCCTCCGGAACGTGGTCGAGGCGCACTCGTGCAGCTCCGTCGGGTCGAGCCCGGAGCGGACCAGGGCGAAGCCGAACAGCATCCCAGTGAGGTGGGCGAGCCCGAGCAGCCACCCCATCAGCCGATCGTGATGGGGGAACGGCAGGCAGATCACGTGGGTGTACGGGTGGCGCAGCAGGGCGTCGACGCGGGCCCGCTCGCCGGCCGCATCGCGCTGACAGGCGAGGACAAAGGTAAGCGGCTCGTACGGCGACTTGCCGGGCCCGAACATCGGGTGCAGCGCGCTGATCCAGACGCCGGCGGCGCGGGCGCGCTCGAGCGGCGCTACGAGGTGCTCCTTGATTGACGCGATCTCGACGATGGTGCCGGCCGGCCGCCGGGCCACGAGCTCGTCGAGCACCGCCGGTGTCCGTACCAGCGGAACGGCGACGACGATATGGTCGTACGCGTCGAGATCCGCCACCTCCGAGAGCGCGGCGAAGCGGCCCGCGGCGGGCGGCAGCGGCGCCCAGGCGGCGTCGAGCACGTCGACGTGGTGACCGACCAGCCCGAGGAAGCCGCGCAGCCAGGTGCCCATCGCGCCGGCGCCGCCGACGATCAGAACGCGGCCGCCGCGCTCGCTGCGCAGCGCCACCCCGACGCGGTGCTGGCGCTCGACCGAGCTGTCGATAATCGCCTGGAAGACGGCCTCGAGCGACTCGGCCGAGACTCCGCACAGCTCCGCGTGCTGCCGCGCCCGCGTCAGGATGCGATCCTCGACGTCGCGCACGATCACTGGAACGCCTGCGGCGGCCTTGAGGCGCCCGACCTCGGCGGCCAGGTCCAGGCGCTGCCGTAGCAGCTCGAGCAGCGCGCGGTCCACCCCGGCGATTGCCTCGCGCAGCCGGAACAGCTCATCGCTTGCCGACATCGACCCTCCCGGATGGCTCCCAGGTGCAATCTTACAGGTCGGCGGGAGCGGGTGGTGCGGCGGCGTGGCCTGGCACGGCGGCGAGCGGCGCCGCCGCTGCCTCGTCGGCCGGGTGCAGGAGTTGCAGCTCGTAAAGGGTGCGGTAGAGGCCGCCGCGGGCAAGCAGTGCCTCGTGGGTGCCTTCCTCGACGAGGCGGCCGGCGTGGAACACGAGCACGCGGTCGCACCCCATGACGGTGGCGAGGCGGTGGGCGATGATCAGCGAGGTGCGCCCGGCGAGCAGGCGGTCGAGCGCCATCTGGATGGCGTTTTCGGTGACGGCGTCGATCGCCGCGGTGGCCTCGTCGAGGATCAGGAACTCGGGGTCGGCGACCAGGGCGCGAGCGAACGAGACGAGTTGGCGCTCGCCCCCGGACAGGCCGGCGCCGCGCTCGCCGAGAGTGGTGCCGATCCCGAGCGGCAGGCGGGAGAGCAGCGGTCCGGCCTGGACCTCCTCGAGCGCCCTGGTAATGCGCGCATCGTCGATTCCCGGGCGGCCGAGGCCGACGTTCTCGCGCAGCGTGCCGGCGAAGCAGTCCACCTCCTGCAGGACCACGGCGAACCGGCGCCGTAGCGTCGCCGGGTCCCAGTCGCGGACGTCGACGCCATCCACGGAGATCGAGCCCTCCTGGGGGTCGTAGAAGCGCAGCAGCAGGTTGACCAGCGTGCTCTTGCCGGCGCCGGTGTGGCCGACGACGGCGATGCGCTCGCCCGGCCGGACGGAGAAGTCCACGTTACGCAGCGCCCACTGGCCGGCCTCGTAGGCGAATGAGACGCCGGCGAAGGTAAACGCGCCGCCGCGGGCCGGCGGCGGATCCGGCGAGGCCTTGGCGACGATCTCCGGCGCGGTGTCGATGAGGGCGTGGAGACGCTCGGCGGCCGCCAGCGACGCCTGCAGGACGTTGTAGTTCTCGGCGAGGTCCGAGATCGGACGGTAGAAGCGCTGCACGTACTGGAGGAACGCGATCAGAACGCCGAGCGAGACGGTGCCAGAGGCGGTCCACAGGCCGCCGAACGCGAGTAAGAGCGCCAGCCCGGCGGCGGTGAGCAGCTCGATCGCCGGGTAGAAAACCGCGTAGTAGAAGACGCCGCGCACGTTGATGTCGCGGTGGGCGGCGTCGATCTCGACGAAACGCCGCTCGGTGCGCGCCTCGGCGCGGGCGAGTTGGACCACCGACATGCCGGCGAGGTGCTCCTGCAAGTGGGTGTTGATCGCCGCCACCCTGGTGCGCACCTCGCGGTAGATCGTGCGGGCGCGGTGGCGGAACCACGCCGACAGCAGCACCATGAACGGCAGCACAGAGAACGCCACCAGCGCGAGTCGCCAGTCGAGGGCGAACAACACCCCGGCGATGCCGCCGAGCAGCACCAGGTCGGAGAGGATCTCGACGAGCCCCGAGGTGAAGATCTCGTTGAGCGCCTCGACGTCGCTGGTCAGGCGGGTGATGATGCGGCCGGCTGGGGTGCGGTTGAACCAGGCGAGGTCGAGCCGCTGCAGGTGGGCGAACAGCTCGGCGCGCAGGTCGCGCATGACGAGCTGCCCGGTCATCATCATCGTCCGGCCCTGCGCCGCGAGCAGCAGAGCGCCGAGGAGCAGGCTGACGAGGTAGATCCCGGCCAGCGTGGCCAGCCCGGCGGCGCCTTCGACCGGCAGCCCCATCGCGGCGAGCGCCCGCTGCACCTTGAACGCCGCCGCCTCGGGCCGCGGCTTCAGGTAGAGGTCGACGGCGGCAGCCGTCAGCAGGGGACCGACGATCTGCAGCGCCGAGCCGGCAATCACCAGGAGCGTCGCGACGACCATCCGACCGGTGTACGGCCTGGCCCAGTGCAGCAGCCACGCGGTGAGGCGGCGGTCGCCGCGCTGCTCACCCTGCCCGGGGACGTCCGGCTCGATCACGCGGACGGCCCCGACGGTGTCGCGGCAAGCGGCTCGATGAGCGGCCGACCCCAGCGCGAGCCGAGTTTCTGGAGCTGCGCCAGCAGGAGCAGGACGCGGAAGCGTCCGGTACGCCGCCACCGCCCCGGCCGCAGCACGTCGGCGGCCAGCAGCGAGACGATCGCTCCCGGGAGCTGCAGCATCGGGCGCGGGTTGAAGAAGAACGCCAGGAAGTGCGGGTCGTAGTAGGCGCGGATGAACGAGAAGAACACCCTCTGCAGCGTGCGGGTGAGGGCGACGGTCGGCGCGAAGTCGTTAGCCTCGACGCGGCCGCGCCGGCGCAGGGCGTCGAGGATGTCGTCGGCGGCGGCTGCGGCGGTCGTCGTCGCGATGAACACCCCGGTCGAGAAGATCGGGTCGAGGAAGCCGGCGGCGTCGCCGATCAAGCAGTAGCCCTCGCCGGCCGTGCGCATCACCCGGTATGAGAAGTTCTGCACGGCGTTGAACGGGATCGTCCGCTCGGCGCCCGCCAGCCGGCGTGCCACCTCGGGGGTCGCCGCCACGGCCGCATTGAAGGCCGCCTCGGGGCCGCCCGCGGTCTCGCGCCAGCGCTCGACGTCGAGCACAGCGCCGACCGAGACGGTGTCGTCGGCGAACGGGATCAGCCAGAACCAACCGCCCGCCGTGAGCGCGATGGTGATGTTGCCGGCCTCGCGCCCCGGCGGCAGCCAAGCGCCGCGGAAGTGGGCGACCGACGCGACCTTGCGATGTTTTGGGTAGGGGAACCGCCACCCCATCCGGGAGGCGAGGAACGAGCCCTGCCCGCTCGCATCGAGGAAGACCTTGGGGCACAGCACGTGATCGGCACCGTTGTCGTTCTTCAGCGCGAGGCCGGAGAAGCGGGTGCCATCCCACTGCGGCGTCGTGGCGCGCCACCCCTCGAGCACCTCGGCGCCGCGGGCGCGCGCGTTGGCGAGCAATGCGGCGTCGAACTCATCGCGCCGCACCTGGTAGGCATGTGGGATGGCGGGCGCCATCGCGTCCTCGAACCAGTAGGCGACGTGCCGGCTGCCGTCGTGGGTGACGAAGCTGGCGCCGTCCTTGCGGCGTGTATGCGGCAAGGAGCGAATCGTGTCGTGGACGCCGAGGCGGTCGAGCAGCGGCAACGTGTGCGGCAGCAAAGACTCGCCGACGTGGAAGCGGGGGAAATGCTCGCTCTCGACGATCACCGTCTCGACGCCGGCCTCGGCGAGCAACGCGCCGGCCGTACTGCCGGCCGGACCGCCCCCGAGGATGAGCACATCGACGTTGCGTTCGCGCGCCATCACGGGAGTCTACAACTCCGCAACGGTCTCACAGCTTCCCGAGGATGGCGTGCAGCGCCTCGAGCTCGCCGCCGGTGGAATAGAAGTGCGGCGAAAACCGCACCCAACCCTGCCGGCTGGAGACCTCGATCGACCGTTCACGCAGGCGGCGCGCCACCTCGGCCGGCGGCAGGAATGGGTGGCGGCCAGCGACGATCCCGGCGATCGGGTGGCCGGAGCCCGGCGAACCGACCTCCCAGCCGCGGCGCAGCAGCGTCTCGGTGACGCTGCGCGCGTTGGCGATGACGCGCTCGCTGACGTCGGCAACCCCGGCCTCGAGGATCAGGTCGAGCGCCGCCGCCAGCCCGGCGTGCAGCAGGCTGGGCGGGGATCCGGGCTCGAACCGCCGTCCGTCGCCGAAAAACTCCAACTCGTCGAGAAACAGGTCGCCGGGACGGTGGTGCACGTTCCGCCAGCCGGCCAGCACCGGCGCCAGGCGCGCCCGCAGCTCCGGCGTGGTCACCATCACCCCGGCGCCCTCGGGTCCGAGCAGCCACTTGTGGCCGTCGGCGACGAGCGCGTCGACGCCGAGCTCCCCGAGCGTGTCCGGGAGGACGCCGAGCGCCTGAATGGCGTCGAGGACCACGACGATCCCGCGCGCGTGCGCGGCCGCGGCGAGCTCGGCGACCGGCGCCACCCATCCGGTGTGGAAGGCCACCCACGAGAGCGCGAGCACGCGCACCGGCGGTTCCAGCAGCGGGACGACGTCGGCGGCGACAATCCGCCCGTCGCGCTGCGGGAAGCGCCTCACCGCGACGCCGCGGGCGGCGAGGGCGAGCCACGGAGCGACGTTCGCCGCGAACTCCTGCTCGCCGACGAGTACCGTGTCGCCCGGACGCCAGTCGAAGCCCTGCGCCACCTGCGACAGTCCTTCGGAGGTGCTGCGCACGATCGACACGTCCTCGGGCCGGCAGCCGGCCAGCTCGGCGGTGAGGGAGCGGATCGACAGGTCGTCCTGCCGCCAGGCGTCCCAGCCCTTGCCGCCGCTGCGCTCCTGCTCGTCGAGGAGCGTCCGCATGGCGTCGGCGACGCGGGCCGGCAGCGGCGCCACCGCCGCGTGGTTCAAGTAGAGGCAGTGCGAGCGCACCGGAAAGTCCCCAAGCCAGCGTGCAATCTCGAGCGTCACGCCGAGAGTATAGTCACGCCATGTGCGGCATCGCGGGGTGGGCGGGCGGCGCGCTCACGAACCCGGAGGCGGTGATCGGCCGCCTGCTTGGCGCTCTCGTCCACCGCGGCCCCGACGCGGAGGGGCGGGCGAGCGGCGCCGGCTGGGCGCTCGGCGCGCGCCGGCTCGCGGTGATCGACCTCGTCACCGGCGACCAGCCGGTCAGCAACGAGACCGCGGACGTCCACGCCGTGCTCAACGGCGAGATCTACAACTACCAGGAGCTGCGCGAAGGCCTGCTGGCGCGCGGTCACCGGCTGCGCTCGGTCGGCGACACCGAGGTGCTGGCCCACCTCTGGGAGGAGGAGGGGCCGGCGATGGTGCAGCGTCTGCGCGGGATGTTCGCGCTCGCCATCGCCGACGAGAGGCGGCGCACCGTGTTCCTGGCGCGCGACCGCGTCGGCAAGAAGCCGCTCTACTGGACCCGGCGCGACGGCGCCGTGGTGTTTGCCTCCGAGCTCAAGGCGCTGCGGGCGGCGTTCGCCGACCGGCCGGCGCTCGACCGCGACGCCCTCCAGGCGTATCTCCTGTTCGGCTTCGTACCGGAAGGCCAGTGCATCTACGATGGGCACGCCAAGCTGCCGCCCGCGCATTGGCTGAGCATCGACCTCGCCACCGGCGCGACGACGTCGCAGCGCTACTGGCGGCTCGACCTCGCGCCCGATCGCGGTATCTCGTTCGAGCGAGCCAGCCACACGATCGTCGCGGCACTCGACGAGGCAGTCGGGCTACGGCTGCACTCCGACGTGCCACTGGCGGTGTTCCTCTCCGGCGGGCTCGACTCCGGCGTCGTCGCCGCGCTCGCCGCGCGGCGGCAGGCGTCGCTGCGGGCGCTGCACGTCGCCTTCCGCGGCGAGGCGGGGGAAAGCGACCTGGCGCGCGCCACCGCGGCGCGCACCGGCGTGGCCCTCGGCGAGCTGGCCCTCGACGCGCGCCAGGGCCTGCAGGTGCTGCCGACCCTTGCCGAGGTCTTCGACGAGCCGCTCGCCGACCCGTCGTGCATCCCGACCTACCTGGTGGCGAAGGCGGCGCGCGCGCAGGCCACCGTCGTGCTCAATGGCGACGGCGGTGACGAGGCGCTGGCCGGGTATCGGCGCTTCCTGGCTCAGCGGGTTCGCGGGCTGCCGGGAGCGGCGACTTGGGGACCGCTTGCGGCGTGGGCGGCGGCCGCGATCGCGCCGCTGACCGGACGGCCGCGGGAGTGGGGAAGGCGGCTCGGCAGCGGTCTCGCGGCGGACGACCCGTACCTCGCCTGGGGCCCGGTCAAGCTGTCGGCGGCCGAGACCGCGGCGTTGACCTCCGGCAGTGCCAGCGTACCGGCGCCGTACCGCGCGTTGCTCGAAGAGCACGACAGCCTCGACCCGGTGAACCGGCTGCGCGCCATCGAGGTGGAGTTCTTTCTGCCCGGAGACCTGTTGGTCAAGATGGACCGCGCGACGATGGCGTGCTCGCTCGAGGCGCGCTCCCCGCTGCTCGACCACGTCGTTCTCGAGCTGGCCGCGGCGATCCCGCCGGAAGTGCTGCTGCGCGGCTGGCGCACCAAGGCGGTGCTGCGAGCGGCCGCGCGCGAGCTGCTGCCCGAGCAGGTCTGCCGAGCGCCGAAACGGGGGTTCGAGGTGCCGCTGGCGGCGTGGCTCGAAGGTCCATGGGCCGACGAAGTGCGGACTCTGCTCGCGGACTCCGGCTCGGCAATCAGGCGCGTGGTCGATCCGCTCGCGCTCGCCCCGTGGCTGGCGTGGCAGCGGCGGACCGATCGACAACGCGCCGCTCGTGCCGTCTACACGCTGCTCACCCTCGAGCACTGGCTGCGCCGCTGGCAGTGAGGGCACGAAGGGCCGGGCGTTGCAGCGCCCGGCCCTGGTCAATGTCGCCGGTCCCGGCTCAGCGGCGACCGTGCGGCCGAGAGCTGCCGGAGCTGCTGTGCGACGGGGCCGGAGCGGCGCGGTACGAGCCTCCCGACGGCGGTGAAACCGACCGCGGCGCCGGCGAGCTCGGCGCCGAGTACGAGCGCGGCGACGAGGCGGACGACGGCGCCGGCTGGTAGCTGCGCGGCGAGGACGTGGCGTCGCCGCCGCGCGCCGTTGCCCTACTCTCGGTGCGGGCAGCGCCGCCGGATGAAGAGCTCGGAGTCCACCCCTGCACCGGCTGGCGAACGGTATACCCGCCCGGCTCCGCCGCCCGTACCCGCGACTCGAGCCGGCGGGATCCGACCGCACCGCCGGCGGTTGAGCTGGGAGGTGTGTAGACGCGTACCGTGCGCTCACCGCGGCCGGTCGAGACGACCCAGGTCTCCTCGCGGACGTCGCCGTTCCGGTTGACACTGCCGCGGTTGACGCCCGCGCTGGTGCTGGCTGCTCCGTCGATCTGGTGCTCGAACGACCTGATCCGCGCGGTGTAGCCGAGCCGCCGCGATGGCGGCGCCTGCTGGGCCGGCGCCGGCTTGCTCGGGGCCGGCTGCACGTCGCGCGACCGCGGCGCGCTGGACTCGCGACCCGGCGTCATCGCGGGCTCGCGGGGAGGCGCGGTGCGGGAGGTCTCGGACCCGGATGACGTATCCCGTGGCGGCGCGGTTCGCGGGGTGTCGGCGCTGCCGCTGCGGGCGCCTCCGGCCGCCGGTGCGCCGCTCTCGGCAGGAGTGGCGCCGCCGCTGCGGCCGACGCTCGAGCGGGGCTGACGAGGAGATCCGGACACGTCGATGACCGGCGAGCCCGAACGCCGCGGCCCGCCACGGTCGACCGGCTGCGCAGAACCCGGCTCGCTGCCACGGCTGGAGCCGCCGCGGTTGCCGACGGTAACCAGATCGCCGGTCCGTACCGGACGCATCCCAGCGGTCTCCGACCTGCCGCCGCCCGTCTGGTCGTCGCGGCGGAAGATGCCCCCGAGGTCCGGGACGGAGCGTTCGCCGGGGACGTCGCGGAAGCCCCCGCTTAGGTTCCTCTCGACGTCGCCGCGCGACGGCGGCGTGACCAGTGGCCCGGAGCGCACGATCCCGCGGGTGTCGCCGTCGGGGTCGCCCAGCACGCGGCCGGGATCGACACGGACGCGGTCGAGCCGCGAGTTGGTGAACTGGTCGGCCGGCACCATGTTCCACGGCCGCGGATCGACGTCGCGCAGGCGCACGCGGCCGGAGAAGTCGTAGGCGTTGCCCCAACGGCTCGGGCCGCGACCATCCTGTCCGCCGTGTCCCCCGGGCCCGCCAGGCCCGCCGTTCCAGTTGTGGTCGTCACGATGATGGCGATCGAAGTACGGCCAGTCGTAGTAACCGCGCGGGCACCAGCCGATGTAGCCCGGCGTGTAGATCCAGTGCACCCAGGCCGGTCCCCACACCTGGTCCCAGCACCACAGCCAGCCGAACGAGCTGTCCAGGTACCACGACCCGTAGTGGTACGGGTACCACCCCCACGGCTCGTAGGAAACCCAGTTCCAGCCTACCGGCGTCCAGTACCAGCGACCGTGACCGTACGGAGTCCATCCGCCTTGCGTATAGGGCCGCCATGCCCATGTCGAGTACGCGTCGACGTAGACCCAGGTGCCGTAGGCATCGAGCACCGCGGCGCGTCCCGCGCTGTCGGCGCCGACCACCGCAGCGGTCCGGGTCGCCGGGGCCGGATGGCGGCGCTCCTCGACCCACGCCCAGAAGTCGTCGTTTGCAGCCGCCAGTGTGGTCTTTTGCACGTCAGCGGCGCCGTCGAGCACGGCCTCTTGGCCGGTGCGCAGCAGCACCGAGCCGACGCCGGCCGGCAGCTCGGCCAGCCCTTCGTGCGTCTCGACGTGGAGCTGACCGGAGCGCAGGTCGAAGCGGTACAGCCCCGGGCGCGACAGGAACAGCGCCCCGCCGGGGAAGTCGAAGCGGGTCGTACCGTCGCCCTGCGTCGTGGCGGGGATCGCGACGGCCACCGTGCCTTCCTGCAGGAACAGAACGGTGCGCTGCGCCGAGTTCTCCCGGGAGGCAGCGAGCGCGTCGAAGTCGAGGGTCGAGAACTCGTCGAGCCAGACGGTCGAGCCGTCGGCGAGCTGGACCTCGACGCGCGCTCCCCGAGCGGTGTCGAGGCGATCGCCGGTGATCACCGGCATATTGACGACGGCGTCGATGCCCTCTTTGGCCTCCGCAGCCTGCACGGTCGCGTAGCGTTCGAGGTACGAGATGTAGCTCAGCGAGGTCATCTCGTCCCCGGCAAAGGCCAGACCGACTGCGGCGGCGGCCGCCGTGACGCTTGCGATGAGCTTGTGGGGCCTCATGTTGAACTCCCTTCCCTGCCGCCACACTTGAAGTGCAATCGCCGTGCCACGCCAGGCGTGGACCTGCGGATCGAGCGCGGGCTCATGCGCTCTTCCCGCCGGTGCCCCGGCGCTCGCCGAGCGCGTCCAGAACGACCTGCTGCTGCACCTGGCGGAGCTTGACCAGGGTTCGCGGCGGGTAGACGCCCGAGCGCAGCGACGTGCCGGGGTAGGTGACACACTCCGGACCCATCAGGACCCCGGGGTTGGTGACCGTGTTGCAGCCGGTCCGGCAGGAGTCGCCGAGAACGGCCCCGAACTTCCGCAGTCCGGTCCCGACCGTCCGGCCGTGGTGCGGGAACGTCACCTCGACGCCGACGTTCTTGACGTTCGACAGGATGGTCCCGGCGCCGAGGTTGACGTGTCGTCCGAGGATCGAGTCGCCGACGTAGTTCTGGTGGGGCGCGTGCGCTCCGTCGAGGAGGATCGCCCGCTTCACCTCGGTGTGGGCGCCGACCACGCAGCCATTGCCGACGATGACCCCGCCGCGGAGGTACGCGCCCGTACGGATCTCCGTGCCCTCGCCGACGATGATCGGGCCGCGAAGAACGACCCCCGGCTCGATCCGGCAGCCCGGGGCGATACACACCGGACCACTCAGCACGTGCACCCCATCGGGAAGGGGCTCGGCGATCGTCCACCGCTCCCACGCCGCGAGGTACTCGTCCATCTTTGGCCCAAGCGCCACCCACACCGGGAAGTCACCGGCGAACAGGGACGCGTGCGCGAACGAGGCGAGGTCGAAGAACGCCGCCGCCGACAGGTCGTTCATGGCGGCGAGTATAAGCGCTAGCTCGGTTTTCGGCTGCGCCGCCGGGCCGCCGGCTCCCTCTCGCCCTCGCTCGGCGGCGGGGCGGTGGCCACCGGCTCCTTCGCGGTGGCGGTCGGCCGGCGGACGATGACCACGGTCTGATCGTCGACCGGCGAGGACGTCCCCGCGAACGACGACACCGCGTGGAAGATCGTCTGGCAGATCTCGAGCGCGGAGAGGGTGGCGTGACGCCTGACCAGCGACTGCAACCGCGGAAGGCCGAACTCCTCGCCGCTGTGGTGGTGATGGCACTCGGTGATCCCGTCGGTGTAGAGCACCAGGGTGTCGCCGGGGCCGAGCTGCGCGAACCCGCGCAGGTACGTCGCGTCGGGGAACGGTCCGAGGACGGCGCCGCCCACCCGCAAGTGCTCGATGCGGCCGTTCTGGTGAACGATGAACGGCGCCAGGTGGCCGGCGTTGGTGTAGATGAGGTTACCGTTGGTTTCGAGCTCGGCGACGAACAGCGAGACGAACTTGGACGCCAGCTTGGAACGGTTGATGATCGCGTTGAGGCGCTCGATGGTGCGGGAGACCTTGAAGTCGCGCGTCAGGCCCATGCGCAGGCCCATGTAGACGTCGCGCACCTGCAATGCCGCCGGCAGCCCGTGCCCGGACGCGTCGGCGATCACCAGGTCGAACATCTCCGGGGTGACCGGGATGTAGTCGTAGAAGTCGCCGCCGACCTCGTCGGCCGGCCGCGAGTCGCCGGCGATGTCGAAGTCCGCATAACGCGGCGTCCGCTTGGGGAGGATCGAGCTCTGGATGCGCCGGGCGTCCTGGATGATCACCTCGTAGCGCGTGCGCTGCAGCTTCTGGCTGATCGCCAGACGGACGATGTTGAGCGGCGCCCGCAGCTCCTCGATGTTGCCCTGGCCGGGGACGACGTCGAACGAGATCAGGTAGTCGCCGTCGGAGATCGAGACGGCGGCGAAGCGCTCGCGGGTTCCCAGTTGGGCCTCGAGCTGCGGGTCGAGCTCGGGGGCGTTACGGTCCATCACGACGAGCCCGGAGTCGAGCACCGCCTCGATGGCGGCGTAGCTGCGCGGCACGCGGGTGCCGAGCGGCGTGCCCCGGCCGCTGCCGAACGTCTCGACCAGCTCG
This sequence comes from uncultured Acidobacteriota bacterium, assembly GCA_963725705.1. Classification (GTDB taxonomy): domain Bacteria; phylum Acidobacteriota; class Thermoanaerobaculia; order Thermoanaerobaculales; family Thermoanaerobaculaceae; genus CAVRZJ01. Next base: position 35,125 of record CAVRZJ010000018.1, read on the forward strand.
TACTCGGTGTCGTCGAGACGATAGACGCGGCCACCGAGGATGCCGAGGTCGGCCCGGAAGTTCACGGTCATGTGCTCGGCGACGTTGCGGATGGTGCCGAGGATGTCGGAGCCCTGCTCGATCGCGTCGAGCGTTCGCTCCACTTTTCGGAACAGCGACTTGGGCGTACTCGGCGGCGCCGGCCGCGTTTTCTCTCTGGTCACTTTGGTGGTCATGTGGTCCCTCTGGGCGTGCAGACCGGCTCGCGAGAGCGCGAGCGGTCACATACAACAATAGCATGCCGCGGCGCGGCAGACGGACCTGGCCCGGCTTCTCAGGCCCCGCCCGATGCGTTCGGCAGCGACGCGGACAGCGCCGACGCCTCGGGATTGCCGGGGTCGAGCTTGAGCGCGCGATCGAGGTTCTTGCGGGCCACGGCGGGGCGCTGGCGGGCGAGCTCGGCCCTGGCAATCGCGACGTAGACGTCCGCCAGCTTCGGCGCCATGCTGCGCGCTTTCTTGTAGAACTTGAGCGCCCCTTCGATACGGCCGCGCGACAGCTCGAGGTCGCCGCGAACCAGGAGCTGGTGCGGCGAGGCGGACGCCATGCTGGCCGCTTCGAAGGCAGTGCGCGCCTCGGCGTCGCGACCGAGCGAGCGGAACAGCCCGGCGAGGTTGGAGAGGATCGTCGGGTTGTCCGGGGCGATCTCGAGCGCATGGCCGTAGGCGTCGAGCGCGCCGGCGGAGTTGCCGAGGCGCCGCTGGGCGACGCCGAGGTTGCCCCAGGCAAACGCGAACTTCGGCGCCAGCTTCACCGCGTTGCGGAACTGAGAAGCGGCACTCTCCAGGCGGCCGGCGCGCAGCTCGTCGGCACCGCGGTTGTTCAGGTAGAGCGCGGTGATCCACATATCGTCCAGCTCCTTGAACTGAGCCGGGCGCTCGCGGCGCGTGCGGTCGAAGTCGTAGTAGCGCGTCGCACCCTCGGCGTAGTAGACGGCGAGCACGTGGTTGTTGACGACGATCAGGTCGCCTTCCTTCTCGCTCGAGCGCACCTTGAGCACGAGCCCCATCGACACCGGGATGCCGATGGAACGGCCGAGAGCGATGAACAGGTTGGTGAACGCCAGGCAGTTGCCCTGGCGCCGGTGGTACGCCTCGGCGGCCGTCAGGGTGGTGCGGAGCTGGTAGGAGAACGGGAACTCGCGCTGATTGAACAGCGAGTTCTGCAATTGGTCGAGGCGCCGCAGCGGCGTGCCCCAGCCGGCGAGCCGGGAGGCCTCCTCGCGCATCGACTCGGTGACCTGGAGAGGGTTTGCGACCTCGCGCGGGTCGATACCGCGCTTGCGCACCTCGACGTCCCACTGCTGCGGGGACAGGTTGACCAGCGACCGCGACGACGAAGCGCACCCGACCACGGTCAGCGCCACAAGTGCCGCCACCGATCTCAGCGCAGATGCGTATGGGCGATTCACGGTTGTGCGCTCCATTCCTGCCCTGTGTACTGCGGCGCCGGCGAATTGGTTTCACTGCGCGCTGTCGGTACCGGCGCCGGCCCTTCGCCAGACGCCAGCGCCGCTACCGTCACCATCGTGATGAAACGCTCCACGTCGCCCCCCCCAGACCGCTCGCTCTCCGCCTACGAGTCGTGGCGGAGAAGCCCGGCGATCACGCCGGCGTACTTCCTCCCGACCGGTACCTTGCGGCCGCGGCGGAGCACCAGGCACTGCCCGCCGTGGAACCACTGCTGCAGCTCGTGGATCTGGTCGACGTTGACGATCCACGAACGGTGAACGCGAATGAAGCGCTGCGGATCGAGACGTTCGGCGAGCTCGTCCATGGTCTCCCGGACAACGTGCGGCTGGCCGTCCGCGGAATGCAACTGCATGTAGTTGCCGGCGGCCTCGATCGCCTCGACCTCGCGGACCGGGATGAGCACGACGCGGCCCGCCGAGTGGACGGCGAAGCGCTGCAGGAAGCGCCGCCGCTGCTGCACGTCGCCGAGCAGAGCGAGGACACGGCGGCTCGCCTCGGCCGTGTCGCGTAACGCGAGGCGCTCCCGGGCACGCCCGAGCGCCTCGCGAAGGCGCTTTCCGTCGAACGGTTTGAGAAGGTAGTCGATGGCGTGGAAGGCAAACGCCCGGAGCGCGTACTGATCGTAGGCGGTGACGAAGACGAGCACCGGGATGCGGGCCGGGTCGAGCTCGGCGAGCACTTCGAAGCCGTCCATCTCGGGCATCTGGATGTCGAGGAAGACGACGTCGGGCGCCGTGCCGCGGATCGCGGCGAGCGCCTCGACGCCGTTGCGGGCCTCGCCGACGACCTCGACGTCCGGTTCGCCGGCGAGCAGTTGGCGGACCCGCTCGCGAGCCAGCGGCTCGTCGTCGACGATCAGGGCGCGGAGGCTCACCGACCATCTCCAGCCGCCGGCGCAGCACTGGCGACCGCGCCGCGGCGGAACGGCAGGCGCAGCCGCGCCGCGAGGCCGCCGCCCGGGTTGGCGACGAGATCGAGCCCGGCGGCTTCGCCGTAGAGCTGGCGCAGGCGCTCGCGCGTGTTGGCCAGGCCGACGCCCTGGCCGCCTTCCGGCCGCCGACCGTCTGCCAGCCCGACGCCGTCGTCCGCGACCTCGACCTCGAGGGCGGCGCCGTTGCGCCGCGAGCGCACCGAGACGGCCCCGGGCGCGAGGCGGGGAGCGATCCCGTGGCGGATCGCGTTTTCGACCAGCGGTTGCAGGATCAGGTTGGGGACCAGCGCGTCGAGCGTCCCGTCCTCGGGGGCGACGATGATCGACAGGCGATCGGAGAAACGCATGCGCTCGATCTCGAGATAGCGCTCGAGCAGGTCGAGCTCGCGCCGCAGCGGGATCTCATGCTCCGCCGTCGACGACAGGGTGGCGCGCAGCAGGTCAGAGAGGAGGACGATCATGCGCTCGGCGGCGTCGGGGTCGGAGCGGACCAGGGCGGCGATCGAGTTCAGGGTGTTGAACAAGAAGTGGGGCTGCAGTTGGGCCTTGAGCACCGCAAGGCGCGTCTGCGCGAGCTGGGCCTCGAGCTGGGAGGCGTGCAGGTCGCGCTCCTGCAAACCGCGGCGGAAGGCAATCGCCTGCAGGGCCGTGACGGTCGCCGCGTAGGCCAGCAAGGTCACCGCCGAGTAGCGGAGGAGCAGCTCCTCGTACAGGCGCGGCGCCGGCAGGCCGGCGAGAGGCCCGAGGGTCGCACTGGTGTCGACCAGGCGGGACGCGAGCTTCGCGGCGCCGACGTCCCAGGCCGCCATCAGAACGAGCAGGACGACGCCGCCGGCGACGAACGCCAGAGCGCTCCGGCGCCAGCGGTCGCCGCGCAGTGGAAACGCCCGCACCATCGCCGTGATCGGTCCGGTTGCGAACGCGAAGAAGCTCCACGACAGCCACGAGTAGACGAGCAGCGGCAGGAACGGCGTTGGCGTGCCGGACAGCATCCGGCTGGCGAACGAGTTGCAACTGAACAGGATGGCCACGACGGTCCAGACGGCCGCTGCCCGCCACCAGGTCTGCCACCACCCGCGCACGCTCGGCTTCGCGATCACGCCGCCAATGTACCGCTTCAGACGGAGGAAATCTCCCTCGGTCTCGGACGAACAGTTGTCCAGGTGTGACGAACGACGTCGGAACAGGGACGGTCGCGCCGCCTGGCGCGCCTACCGCCGAGGCCGGCGAGCGTCCGTGCGCCCGCCGGTGTAGACTCCACGGCCGGGAGCTCACCGATGAGTCTTGCAACGCTTCTCGTCGAGGACGTCAGCGGCGTTCGCTGGCTGACCGTCAACCGGCCCGACAAGCTCAACGCCCTCAACCGGCAGGTTCTCGCCGACCTGGAAGCTGCTGTGCAGGAAGCCGCCGCGGCGCCCGAGGTGAAGGCGCTGGCGATCACCGGCTCCGGCGACAAGGCTTTCGTGGCTGGCGCCGACATCGCCGAGCTCACCTCACTGACGCCGGCGGACGCCGAGGCGCTGTCGCAGCGGGGGCAGCGGCTCTTCGATCTGATCGCAGGGCTCGGCAAGCCGGTGATCGCGGCGGTCAACGGGTTTGCGTTGGGCGGCGGCTGCGAGCTGGCGCTGGCCTGTCACCTGCGGATGGCCGCGGCAAACGCGAAGTTCGGCCAACCCGAGGTCAGGCTCGGCCTGATCCCGGGGTACGGCGGCACGCAGCGGCTGCCACGTCTGGTCGGGCAGGGGAGAGCGCTCGAGCTGCTGCTCACCGGCGCGATGATCGACGCACCGACGGCGCTCTCGTGGGGCCTGGTCAACCGGGTCGTCGAGCTGGCGGCGCTGCACCCGGCCACCCAGCAGCTCGCCGAGCAGGTCCTCGCGGTGTCGCCGGTGGCGGTGTCGCGCTGCCTGCTGGCGGTGCGCAACGGCGCCTCGCTGCCACTCGGCAGCGGGCTGGCCGGCGAGACCGCCCAGTTCGCGCTGTGCTTCGCGAGCGACGATATGAAGGAAGGGACCGCGGCGTTCCTGGAGAAGCGGAAGCCCGAGTTCCCGGGACGGTAGCCGCCCCGCTGCGGCCCACTCCGGCGACGCTCGGCCGCACGCTCGGCACCCGGCGACCTCCGATGACGCCAACCTCGCGCACCTTCATCCACGACTGGAACCCGGCGGGCGAGCCCCTCCGCCGCGCCGGGCGTACCGTCACCTTCGACGACGAGTCGCTTCGCGACGGCCTGCAGAGCCCGTCGGTGACGGACCCGGCGCCCGCCCACAAGGTGCGCCTCCTCCACCTGATGGCGGAGATCGGGATCGGCGCCGCCGACCTCGGCTTGCCGGGCGCCGGGTCGCGCGCCGCCGCCGCCGTCGAGGAGCTGCTGCGCGAGATCCAGCGCTCGCGGTTGCCGATCGCGCCGAACTGCGCGGCCCGCACCAGCGAAGAAGATGTCGTGCCGGTTCTCGAGATCATGGCCAGGGTCGGCGCGCCGCTCGAGGTGATGCTCTTCGTCGGCTCGTCGCCGATCCGTCGCCACGTCGAGGGGTGGAGCATGGACGAGCTGCTGCGACGCTCGGAGCAGTGCGTCGCACTGGCCGTCCGCCACGGCGCGCCGGTGACGTTCGTGACCGAGGACACGACGCGGTCGTACCCCGAGGACCTGCGCCGCCTCTACCAGGCCGCGGTGCGCGCCGGGGCCCGCCGCGTCTGTCTGGCCGACACGGCCGGGTTCGCCACCCCGGCCGGGGCGGCACGGCTCGTCGCGTTCGTCGCGCACGTGCTCGCGGAGGCCGGGGCGGAGCACGTCGGCATCGACTGGCACGGGCACAACGACCGCGGTCTGGCTCTCGCCAACGCCCTCGCGGCGGCCGAGGCGGGCGCCGACCGGCTGCACGCCACGGTGCTCGGGATCGGCGAGCGCGTGGGGAACCCGCCGATGGAGCAGTTGCTGGTCAACGCCCGCCTGCTGGGCTGGGCGTCGCCGGACCTCGGGAAGGTGATGGAGTACGTCGCCTGCGCCAGCCAGATCCTCGGAATCGAGGTGCCGCCCGGGGCGCCGATCGTCGGCCGCGACGCGTTCCGCACCTCGACCGGCGTGCACGCCGCTGCCATCGTCAAGGCCCGCGCGAAGGGCCGTCCTGACCTCGCGGACCTGGTCTATTCTGCTGTGCCGGCGGCGTGGCTGCACCGCCGGCAGGAGATCGACGTCGGTCCGATGTCGGGCGCATCCAACGTGCGCCACTGGCTGCTCGCCCACGGCTACCCGGCCGACGCTGCGGCCGTCGAGCGCATCTACGCCGCCGCCAAGAACGCCGACCGGACGTTGACCGACGGCGAGCTGCACGGCCTGGCGAGCGAGGACATGCCGACGTAGGAGTGAGGCGTGGGCCGTGGGCCGAGAATCCTGCGGGTGATCCTGACGGTGGTCCGCCCGCAAGCAGCGGGCGGGCTCAACGCGACGCCGCGGCCAGGGAATGTGGATTGCGTCGCAACTCCTGTGCTAGATTCGGCCTGGCGGCTCCCCCCCGGAGGCAGGCATGAGCGAGGCAGCAAAGCGCGAGAACCTCGGCATCATCGGCTGGGACTCGTACGAGTTCATCGTCAACGACATCGAGCGCAGCCGGCGGTTCTACACCGAGATGATGCGGGTCCCGGAGGTGGCACGTCTCGAATCGGCCCGGGCGGCGGCGCTCGGCGAGGACGCTCTGTTGTTCGCGGCCGGCAAGGCGCGCGTGATGTGCGTCACGCCGCGGGAGCGCGGGTCGCGCGCGGAGCGTTGGCTGCGCCGCCACCCCGACGGCGTCGCTGTCCTCTCGTTGCGCGCGCGCAGCGTCGAGACGACCCGGGCAGTGCTCGCCGAGCGCGGCGCCACGTTCATCACCGGGATCGTCGACGACCTCGACAGCGCCGGTCGCCCGTACCGCCACTTCGACATCGCCACGCCGCTCGGCGACGTGCGCTGGCGGTTCGTCGAGCGGGCGGCGGACGCCCTGCCGCCGGGCTTCTCGCTGCTCGATCCAGGGGCGGAGCGTAACCCGTTCCAGTTCCAGGTGATCGATCACGTTACCTCGAACTTCCTGACCATCGGGCCGTTCGTCACCTGGCTGCGCGACGTGCTCGGTTTCGAGGAGTACTGGCGCGTGCACTTTCACACCGCGGACATCCGCTCGGGCGGCGGCGGCTCGGGGCTCGCGTCGACGGTGATGTGGGACCCGGAGTCGGGGATCAAGCTGGCGAACAACGAGCCGGCGGCGCCGAACTACGAGGCCAGCCAGATCTACACCTTCGTTGAGGCCAACCACGGCGCCGGCGTGCAGCACGTCGCCTTCCACGTGCCGAGCATCATCCCGACGGTCGACGGGCTGCGGCGCGCCGGCATCGAGTTCCTCGACACCCCGGTGACCTACTACGACATGCTGCCCGAGCGTCTCGTCCGCCAACGCGTCTCGAACTTCACCGAGGACATCGAGACCTTGCGGAAGCTCGGGGTTCTGGTCGACGGCGACAACGACCGTTACCTGCTGCAGATCTTCATGGTCGAGGGCGGCCTGATGTACCAGGACGCCAACGCCGGGCCGTTCTTCTACGAGGTGATCCAGCGCCGCGGCGCCCAGGGCTTCGGCGAGGGCAACTTCCGGGCGCTCTTCGAGGCGATCGAGCGCAACCAGTTGAAGCCGGCCGGAGCGAGGACTCAGCTCGACGCGGGCGCCGGCTCGTAGGCGCACGGCGGAGGAGAAGGCATGATCCACAGGCTGCAGAGGGGCATCGTCCCGGCCAAGCCGCACACCGTCCTGGAGGTCGAAGGCGGCATCGCGTACGAGCACTGCTTCACCCGCCGCGGGTTCGAGGGCGCGTACACGATCATGTACCACCGCAAGCCCCCTCACTGGGTCAAGCGTGAGGACGCGCTCGGGCGGCACCCGGGGCTCGCGGCGACGACGTGGGACGGCGCGGTGCGCCGGAGGCACTTCCGCACCGCGGAGATCGCCGGCAGCGGCGGGCCGTTCCACGCGCGCCGGTTGCTGCTCGGAAACCACGAGATCGGCGTCTGGATGGCCCACGCGGAGCGCGGGGATGAGACGCTGGTCGCCAACGGCGACGCCGACGAGGTGACCTTCGTCTTCCAGGGATCCGGGCGGGTCGAATGCCCGCTCGGGGCGCTTCCTTTCGAGCCTGGCGACTACGTCTACGTGCCGCGCGCGCTGCCGCACCGGTGGCGGCTCGACGGCCCGGCCGCGCTCCTGGTGCTCGAGGCCCGCTCGTGGATCGACCTGCCCAAGCAGTTCCGCAACCACGTCGGGCAACTGACCATGGACGCTCCGTACTCCCACCGCGACTTCCGCGAGCCACAGTGGCCGGAGGGCGGTCCGGCGAGCCTGGGCGCCCCGCGCACCTTGATCATGCAGCGCCACGGCGACCTGACCGCGATGGAGCTGGTCAACGACCCGTTCGACGTCGTCGGCTGGGACGGCCAGGTGTGGCCGTTCGCATTCCCGATCCGCGCCTACCAGCCCAAGACCGGCCTCGTCCACCTGCCGCCGACCACTCACATCACCTTTGCCGGCGGCGGCTTCGTGGTCTGCTCGTTCGTGCCGCGTCTGGTCGACTACCACCAGCAGGCGATCCCGTGCCCGTACCCGCACTCGTCGGTCGACTGCGACGAGGTCATCTTCTACGTCGACGGCAACTTCACCTCGAGGAAGGGTGTTTCGCCCGGCTCCATCACGCTGCACCCGATCGGCGTGCCGCACGGGCCGCATCCGGGGCGCTACGAGGCTTCGATTGGCTCGACCCGCACCGACGAGCTGGCGGTGATGGTCGACGCCTTCTCGCCGCTGCTGCCGACCGACCACGCCCGCGATGTCGAGGACAAAGGCTACAACCAGAGCTGGGTGCGCGGCGTCGACGGCGGCGTCATGGAGTAGTCGACTGGGGTTGGAGCCAGGGGCGGGCGCCGCTGCGCGGCGCTTTGGGTGCTCGCTCCCCAAACTGCGTCGCTCTCCTCTTCCCACGAAGCGCTGCCGGCGTCGGACCTCTCGCTGCGTTGCGCTTCGGCGGTTCGTGTCCTCACGTAGCCTCCGGCTACGCTCCGGTGCGACCGCCTCGCGCGCCTTGCGATAGGCCCAACGGCGGCAGCGCCGCGCCGCTGCGCGGCGCGCACAAAAGGAGAAAGGAACAAAGAAGCAGTACGAACGTTGGCGCGCCTGAGCGCGGCGCGCGTCCACCAAACCACGCCGCGCCGATCCCTGAGCGGCGCGCGCGTGCCACTTCCGACGTTTTGCTCGCGATGCGGGCCGCACGCGCCGCCCCGACTGGAGGTCGAAGCGGAATCGCTGAGTTGTCCGCTTTCAAAATGTCGGAGGTGGCAACGGCACCCGCGAAATCCAGATGAAGAACCAGAGAAGCAACCCGCCAACCCCGCCGGTCCACGAACGAAGGCAGGAGCGGCGCGCGCGTGCCACTTCCGTCACTTTGCTCGCGGTGCGGCGGTCGAGCACCGCTGCGCGCCAAGGGCGACCCAGGCACCGAGGGCTACCCGCATTCAAAGTGACGGAGGTGGCAACGGCACTCGCCAATTCCAGATGAAGGAACAGAGGAGTAGTCAGAACGCTCGCGCGCCTGAGCGCGCTGCAGGCTCACCACGCCGGCACTCGCCAATCGCAGAGAAAGTAACGAAGACGCGGAACCCCGCACTCCCCGCAGTCAACGCGCTGGCGTTCGCCGGTCCTCCAAGCCACGCGAACGTCGATCGCCGACCCTGTGGTGCGGCGGATAGCAAGCGGCCCCGGGTCGCCCCGGGGCCGTCGTTCATTGCGCTAGTGGCGGGCTTCAGTTGAGCTTGAGCAGCTCGACGCGCCGGTTGAGCGCCCGGCCTTCCTTGGTCTTGTTGTCGGCGATCGGCTTCGACTCGCCGTACCCCTTGGTGGTCATGCGGTCTGCGGCGATGCCCCTGGCGACCAGGTACTGGAACACCGCGTCGGCGCGCCGCTCGGACAGCTTCTGGTTGTGGGCGTCGGTGTTGGTGGAGTCGCAGTGGCCGTCGATCTCCACGCGGACGTCCGACCAGTCCTTCAGGCCAGCAGCCACGCCGTCGAGGACCACGAGCGAGTCCGGCGTCAGGATCGCCTTGTCGCTCTCGAAGTGCACGCCCTTGAGGATGAGGACGTTCTTGCCGGGCTCGAACAGCGGCGCCTTCGGCTCGGGGAGCGGGCAGCCAGTGGCATCGACCTTCTTGCCAGCCGGGGTGTCCGGGCACTTGTCGAGGCCGTCGCAGACGCCGTCCTTGTCGCTGTCCATCGGGCAGCCGGACATGTCGACGGTGCAGCCCTTCGGGGTGTTCGGGCAGCGGTCGAGGCCGTCGCAGACGCCATCGCCGTCGCTGTCGCTCGGGCAACCCTTGGCGTCGACGGTGCAGCCCTTGATGGTGCCAGGGCACGCGTCGCCGCCGTCGGGAACGCCGTCGCCGTCGGTATCGATCGGGCAGCCCTTGGCGTCAACCGGCCACCCCTGCGGCGTATCCGCGCACTGGTCGAGACCATCGCAGACACCGTCGCCGTCGCTGTCGTTCGGGCAGCCCTTGTCGTTGACCTTGCACCCCTTGGGGGTGTTCGCGCACTCGTCGTAGCAGTTCTTGACGCCGTCGCCATCCTCGTCCGGCGGCGGTCCGCCGAGCCCCCAGGAGTAGCCGAGGAGACCCTTGTAGTTGGTCATGTCCTTACCGCCGATGCCATCGTCGGAGAGTGAGTTCTCGCCGAGGACCTCCCAGCGGAAGAAGTTGTTGTCGCCGACGCAGAAGCGCTGGCCGATGCCGAGGGCGGCGAACGACCTGTCGAAGCCCCGCGGCTGCGGCTGCAGGGCCTGAGCGCCCGCGTGGAAGTGGTAGTTGTAGTCGGCCCAAGCGAGAGCCGCGGACAAGAAGAACCGGGAGTGGTTCTTGAGCTCAGGCAGCATCAGCTCGGTGCCGAGCCGGACGTGCAGCTCGCTGATGTCGATCGACGGGTTGATGGTGTCGTAGCCGCCGCCCGTCACATCGGCGAAGAGGTTGAAATGCTCACCGAGCTTCGCGGCGCGCAGGCCGATCAGCGGCCGCACTTCCTTCCACCTCTCGGCGTTGCCCATCAGGTCCCTGTCCACGATGCCGCCCCCGAGGAGCAGCCCCAGCTCGAACTTGGGCTTCTCCTGGGCGACCGCCGGGCCGGCCAAGGCGAGCAGGACCGCAAGGGCGAGGACAGGCAGCAGGAAAGACTTCTTCGCAGAGCAGAACATGGCTCCCTCCTTATCCGTTCAGCAAAACCTCAAACCGCACGCAACCGATTCCTCATTCAGTATGAATGCCGCCCGTGCCTCAGTCAAGCGCCGATACGGCCGCGGCGCTGATGGTAGCGCGTTGCCCGAGGTCGCCCTATGGCTGCAACGCGGCTGCCACCGAGTCGAGATCGGGAGGAATCACCCGAGGACGCCGGCCGGAGCGGGCGGCGGCGGCTATGTCCTTGAGGCCGTTTCCGGTTACCAGCAGCACGATGCACTCGTCGGCGCCGACCAGCCCCTCGGCGCGGGCGACGAGCAGGCCGGCGAGCGCTGCGGCGCCGGCCGGCTCGGCGAAGACCCCGGTCGTGCGCGCGAGCAGCGCGATCGCATCGATGATCGCCTCGTCGCTGGCGATCACGCCGGCGCCCCCGGACTCGCGCACGTCGCGGAGCGCCATGAACGCGTTGCACGGCGCCGCTACGACGAGGCTGTCGGCGACCGAGTGGGCGCCCGGGACCGGGGTGATCGTCGCCGTGGTCTCGCGCAGCGCCCGGGCGATCGCGCTCGACCCCTCGGGCTGTACGGCCAGCAGCCGCGGCGGGACGGCCAGCGTCTGCCGGAAGCCGCGGGCCACCCCGGCGACGATGACCCCGTCGCCGACCGGCACGAGCACGGCATCGGGCCGGCGCGGCGCGAGTTGTGCCGAAACCTCGACGGCGAGGGTCTTCTTGCCCTCGATGGTGAAGGGGTTGAACGCGGTGTTGCGGTTGTACCAGCCGAAGCGCTCGCAGGCGGCCGCGCAGAGGTCGAACGCCTGGTCGTAGGAGCCTTCGACCGCGAGCAAGGTGGCGCCGTAGGCCGCGATCTGCACGAGCTTGGCGGGCGGCGCCGCGGCGGGGACGAACACCACGGCGCGCAGCCCGGCCACCGCGGCGACGCAGGCAAGCGCCGTCGCCGCGTTGCCCGTCGAGGCGCACGCGATCGTGTCGTAGCCGTACTCGAGCGCCTTGGCGACGACGAGCAGCGAGGCGCGGTCCTTGGTCGAGCCGGAAGGGTTGCGGGTGTCGTCCTTCACCCACAGGTTCGGCATGCCCAGGTGCTTGCGCAGGCCCGGCGCGGGCAGCAGCGGGGTGCCGCCTACCGGCAGAGGCGGCAGCGAGGCCGGGGAAGCAATCGGCAAGATGCGGGCGAGCATTTCGGGCGTGTTGAACGGCGGCTCGGGAAGCGCCAGCGGCAGCTCGTCGAGCTCCACGTCGAGCACGCCGGCGGTCGGCGCGCCAGGCTCCTGCCGCGCCGCGCACGCAGGGCACACGTACCTCACCTCGCGCTCGCCGTAGCGCGCCCCGCACTCGCTGCACCGGAAGCTGAAAGCCGCCATCCTCTTCTTCCCGTCTGACTACCGGTGCCGAACGGGCGCACCGCGTCCGCGTCGGCGTACCGGATACCGGGTACCGGGCACCGGGAAGGCACAACCAGGGTCGTTCGGTCCCCGGTCCCCGGTTCCCTGCCTCTTACATCGTCAGCGCCATCAGCGCCTTCTGCACGTGGAGCCGGTTCTCCGCCTCGTCGTAGACCACCGACTGCGGCCCGTCGATCACCTCGTCGGTGACCTCGCGGCCGCGGTCCGCCGGGAGCGGGTGCATGTAGATCATCCGCTTTGACCCGAGCGCCATCTGCTCGGCGCCGCACCGCCACGACGGGTACTTCTCGATCAGCGACAGCCCCTCCTTCTTGTCCTGGGTGTGGAGCAGCGGCCCCCACGACTTCGGGATGACGACGTCGGCGCCGCGGAATGCCTCCGCGAACTCGTTGACGATTTCGAACTTCGCCCCCGACGCCGCGGCGTTGGCGCGCGCCTGCTCCTCGATCTCCGGCATCAGCCGGAACTCCGGCGGGTAGGCGAGCGTCACGTCGATGCCGAAGCGCGGCATCATCAGGATGACGCTCTGCGGCACCGAGATCGGCCGCACGTAGTTGGGCGCCGAGGTCCACGCCATGCCGAGCTTGAGGCCGCGCGTGTTGTCGCCGAACTTCTCGCGAATCGTCAGGTAGTCGGCGAGGATCTGGCAGGGGTGGTAGACGTCGCACTGCATGTTGAGCACCGGCACCCGCGACCACCTCGCCACCTCGCGCAGGTACGCATTGCCCTCGCCGTAGGCGCAGTGGCGGATGGCGATGCCGTCGCCGAAGCGCGACAACACCGAGGCGGTGTCCTTGGCGTTCTCGCCGTGCGAGATCTGCATCTTGTCGGGCGACAGGTAGATCGCGTGGCCGCCGAGCTGCGTCATGCCGGTCTCGAACGAGTTGCGGGTGCGCGTCGAGGAGTCGAAGAAGATCATGTAGAGCGTCTTCGCCGCCAGCAGCGGCGTCGGCCGGCCGGTCGCCCGCGCCAGCTTGAGCTCCTTGGCGAGCGCGAAGATGGTCTCCAGCTCGTCGACCGTCCACTCCTGCGTCGTGATGAAGTGCCTGCCCTTGAGGTTGGTCTGCATCTCGTCGTCTCCTATGCGAGGAACTCGGGAATCAGCGAGTAGACGGCGGCGGCCTTCACCAGGTCCGCGACCTCGACCCACTCATTGGTGGTGTGCGCCAGCTCCTCGCGGCCGGGCGCGAAGCCGACGGTCGGGATGCCGAGGCGACCCATCGTGGCGACGCCGTTGGTCGAGAAGTGCCAGCGCGAGATCGCCGGCGCGCGGCCGAGCACAAGCGACGCGGCGCTCGTGACGCCCTTCACGAGCGGGTGGTCCTCGGCAAGCACCCACGTCGGGAAGATCTGCTCCTGGCGGCCCGGCAGGCCGCGCCAACTCGTGCCCTCCCACTGCAGCACGCGAACCTCCGCGTCGCCGAGGTGGGGGAGCGAGCGGATCTCGGCGAGGGCGCCGTCGGGCGTCTCGCCGGCGGTCATCCGGCGGTCGAGGACGATGCGGCAGCCGTCCGGCACGGCGTTGAACGACGGCGACGTGCAGTCGATCCACGACACCGTCACGGAGCCCTTACCCAGGAAGTCGTCGTGCTTCAGGCGGGCGTCGAGGGCGGCAATGTCAGCGACGAGCGGCGCCATCTTGTAGACGGCGTTGATGCCGCGCTCGGCGTGGGCGCCGTGGGCGGAGCGGCCCTTGGTCAGCACCTCGATGCTCATGCGGCCGCGGTGGCCGCGGTAGACATCGAGGTTCGTCGGCTCCCCGAGCACGACGAGATCGGGACGGATACCCTCGCGCTCGATCAAGTGCATCAGCGGGTAACCGTCGCAATCCTCTTCGAGCACCGACGCGCACAGGTAGATGCTGACCCCCGAGGGCACGCCGCGCTCGCGCAGGATGCGCGCTCCGTATGCCATGCAGGCGATCGCCGGCAGCTCGTCGACGGCGCCGCGGCCGTACACCTTGCCGTCCTCGAGCTTGCCCGCGAACGGATCGTACGCCCACGACTCCCGGTCGCCGACGCCGACGCAGTCGATGTGACCGTCCATCAGGATCTTCAGCGGACCGGCGCCGATCCGCGCGATCACGTTGCCGAGGGCGTCGAAGTGCACCTCGTCGAAACCGAGCGACCTGTACTCGGCGAGCGCTCGCTCGCAGCGCGCGCCCTCCCGGCCGCTCTCGGCCGGGATCGCGATCATCTCCCTCAGGAAGCGCACGATCTCCGCCTGGTATGCCTGCGCCGCCGCCAGCGCTGCCTTTCCTCTCTCACTCGTCATGCGAGCTCCAGTGTGCACCGTCCATGTGGGGCCGGCACTCCGCATGTGGGGCCGGCACTCCGTGCCGGCGATCTTGAGCGCGCGCGGAGGGCGCGCCCCACAGAAGCACAGCCTTCCCGATCACGACTTCACCGAAACGTCCCGATTGAACGCTGTAATGGCCTCGTCCCACTCCGGGAGCTGCGCCTGCAGGGCGGTCCAGAACGAGGGCGACCACAGCGCATTGAGCTCCTCGACGGTCCTGCCCTGCTGCTCGACCCAGGTGAAGTACTTGAGGTTGTGGATCGCCTTGCGGTCGTTGTAGCGGAGCTCCGCGAGGTGATCGGTCGTCGTGCCCAGCAGCCAGCGCTCGAGGTCCACCAGCGCGGTCGTCTCGCCGTAGGCGCCGCGCGCCGCCGTCAGCTCGGCGAGCCGCGTCCGGTACAGTGCCGCGGGGTCGGTGAAGCACGTGAGCACCACGTCGTCGGCATCGAGCTCGTAGTGGCGGGCGGTCTTGATGGCCGCCAGCAGGTTGCAGATGCTCGAGATGCCGAGCAGGGGGAGCTGCTCGATGAGCCGCGCGTCGACGCCCCGCTGCGCCAGCAGCGCCTGCCCGGCCGGTTCGTTGAAGAGGCGCAACAGGCGCATCGTCGCCTCGTCGTCGATCGCCGCGACGAGATCGGTGTTGCGCACGTTGTGGATCCACGGGACGTGCTTGTCGCCGATCCCCTCGATGCGGTGGCCGCCGAAGCCGCAGCGCAACAGCGTCGGGCATTGCAGCGCCTCGACCGCGGTAATGGAGCAGCCGGGGAAGCGGCCTTTGAGGTAGTCCCCGGCGGCCAGCGTCCCCGCCGAGCCGGTGGCGCCGACCCACGCGGCGAGCCGGCCGCGGGTCCCGCGGTGGGCGTGCAGCACCTCCTCGGCGGCCGGGCCGGTGACGCCGAAGTGCCAGAGGTAGTTCCCGAACTCCTCGAACTGATTGAAGATCACGCACTCGGGACGGTTGCGGCGGATGTCCCAGCAGGCGTCGAAGATCTCCTTGACGTTCGACTCGCACCCCGGCGTGGCGATGATCTCGGCGCCGATGCCGCGGAGCCACTCGAAGCGCTCGCGGCTCATCTCCTCGGGCAGGATGGCGACGGCCTGGCAACCCAGGAGCGCGCTGTCGAAGGCGCCGCCGCGGCAGTAGTTGCCGGTCGAGGGCCACACCGCCTTCTGCGTCGTCGGATCGAAGTCGCCGGCGACGAGACGGGGGACCAGGCAGCCGAACGCCGCGCCCACCTTGTGCGCCCCGGTGGGGAAGTGGGCGCCCACCAGACCGACGATGCGCGCCGGGACGCCCGAGAGCTCCGGCGGAATGACGATCGCGTTGACCGGCCCGAAGCCCCCGGTCGCGGGGTCGTTGTGCCACGTGATCCGGAACAGGTTGCGCGGGTCGACGGCCTGCATGTCGACGCCGGACAGGCCGGCCCGTATCGCCGGGTCGATCCGGCCCGGATCCCGCATCTCCGCGAGCGTCGGAATGACCACCCCGCGCTCCCGGCACCGCTCCACCGCCCGCTGCCGTCGCTTCGCCCGTTCGTCCGTGGACACGCTTGCGCCTCCCTTCACAGCGTAACGCGCCGAGGCCGGGTCTGACTAGTCGCAGGAAGAACCGGGCACAGGGCTCGGGGTCCCGGGTTCGGGGCGGGAAGCGGGAAGAAATGCCTCTTGTGGAGATGTTTTCACACCACGAAGGTGAGCCGACGCTCACCGGGTGGCACATCGAGCCCGGGTGGCTGTCGCGCCCAGGGGGACGCCGGGGCCGGGCCGCGACCGGGCCGTCGCGCCGTTGACCGGCCGGTCAACGGCGCCGTTCGCGACCGGTGGCTCTCCGGCGGAAATGGATAATGAAAGAACCGGGAGGGTACCGATCATGAGCCGGTTTGCTGGCGCGTCACAGTCGCTGCTGAGAATCGTCGCGGGCCTGCTGTTCATCTGTCCCGGCGGGATGAAGCTGCTGGGCTGGTTCGGCGGGATGCCGCCGCAGCCCGGCGGCGGCGGGCTGTCCCCGTTGATCATCACCGCCGGCGTGATCGAGCTGGTGGGCGGCATCGCGATCACGGTCGGCCTGTTCACGCGGCCGGTCGCGTTCATCGCGGCGGGTGAGATGGCGGTCGCTTACTTCAAGTCGCACTTCCCACGCGGGTTCTGGCCGATCCAGAACCACGGCGAGCTCGCCATCCTTTATTGCTTCATCTTCCTGTTCCTCCTGGCCAGCGGCCCGGGGCCGTTCAGCCTCGACGAGATTATCCGTCGCCGCCGTACTGGGACCGCTACGACATGACGGCAGCTTCCGAGCGGATCGGCTAGGTCTTGAGGAACTCGTAGCGGCAGCGGAGAAGAGTCGGCGGCGCTCCGAGGACCGTGAAGCCGCAGCCCTCGGCTATCGTGCGGACCTGTTCGTACCGGTACGGATACAGCGGGAAGTTGATCCGCAGCGCATCTGCCGTGGCCGCCATCGCCTCCGGATTGTCGCCGTTGAGGAAATCGTGGTTCATCCGCCCGCCCGGCTTCACGGCCAGCGCGCACTGCCGGAACAGCGCTCGAAGCTGCTCCGTGTCGTTGTGGATCATCACCGCGTGCGAGTAGATGAAGTCCACGCTGTGGTCCGCCGCAGGGAAGCGATCAGCGATGAGGGCATAGCTGATCGGCAACCCCGCCGTGTAGGTCGCGGCGAGGTCGAGCATGGCCGGGTTGAAGTCGTAGCCGACCAACGTCGCCGGCTTGTCCGTCTGGGCAAGCTGAAGGTGGACCTCCTTGAGAACGCGTCCAAACCCGCAGCCGAGCTCGACGACGAGTCCCCCGTGGGGAATCGAATCGACGAGCAGGGCCGCGATGGCTCTGGGCTCGGCCAAATGGATCGAGCGGTCCCCACCGCCGACCTTGTCGAAAGCGTTGTCCAGGTCTCGCGGCGTCCAGAAGCTCGGTTTGTTCAATCCCATGGCTCGAATGATAGGTGCAGACCCGACCGGGACGCTAGACGCCCGCGCCATGCCTCCTGCGATCCAGTGCAGGGACCGTCGTTTATTGCGATTCTGCAAGGCAACCTCGATCCAGTGCCAGGACCGTCGTTTCTTGCGATTCTGCTAGGCAACCTCGACGCCGCGTACTGCCGCGAGCAGCGAGAGCTGCATCAGGGACACGCGAAAGCCCACGTCGCAGCCCTGTTGTCTCTGGCCCGCCAGCGCTTCAAGGTGAAGTACAAGCTGATGACGACCGACGCCGTCTACGACAAGGAGGTCCTCATCGCCAGCCATCTCCACCGGCTGGAGCAGGCGCGCCAACACGTGGCCTGAACGAACGATCCATGCACCGAGGTGACCACCTCGCCTGCACACCCAACAGCCGTCGCTCATGCAGCGATAGCGCCGTGCTCGCCACAGTCAAGGCTCTCCGCTGCGCTCCGATCCCGCTGCGCGGGACGCCTCCGGCGGCCTTGACTGCGGCTGTGCGCGGCACAAGCGCCACTCCGTGGCGACGGCAGACGGGTGCGCCCTCAGGCTCTCGCTCCGGGTACTTCCACCCCTTGATTTCTTATAGAGGCACTCATCTATGGCAAATCGCAATAAACGACGGTCCTGAGAATCATCTAGGAGGCTCCCCCTTCGCCGAGGGATTAGGCTCGGCGTTGGGACCTGCAGGCTGCGTGAAAGGCAGCCTTGAGGAAGGAGGAGCCGATGCGACTGTACTGCGGGATCGACCTACATTCAACGAACTGCTGGGTGGTGATTCTGGATGCGAGCTTCAGGGTTGTATGGGAAGGCAAGGTATCCAACGACCTTGCGGAGGTGCTTGCGGTCTTGGAGGCTCACCGCGACGCTGTTGAGGGCATCGCTGTGGAATCGACCTTCAACTGGTACTGGTTGGTGGACGGCCTGCAGGACGCCGGGTACCGGGTGCACCTGACGAACACGTGGGCGGTCAAGAAGTACGAAGGGCTCAAGTACACCGACGACCGCCACGACGCCCGCTGGCTGGCGCACCTGTTGGCTTTGGGGATTCTCCCGGAGGGGTACATCTACCCGAAGGAGGAGCGGCCACTGCGGGACCTGCTGCGCCGGCGCGCGTTCCTCGTGCGTAAGAAGAGCTCGGTTCTTCTGTCCATGCACGGCGCCTTCGAGTGCCGCACCGGTCTTCGGGTGAAGGCCAACGACCTCAAGACATGGTCGGCCGAGGACATCGAGGCGCACCTGGAGGACCCGACGGTGTCGCTGGGCATCACCTGTCTTCTCCAACCGATGCAGGTGCTGGGCGAGCAGATCAAGACAATCGAGAAGGTCGTCCTGAAGCGGGCCAGGCTGCGCGAGGAGTTTGCCTTGCTGCAGACCGTGTGGGGCGTCGGGAAGGTGCTGGCCTTGACCACGATGTACGAGGTCGGTCAGATCGCACGCTTCCCCACGGTGGGCGACTTCGCCTCGTACTGCCGCTGCGTGAAGACCGACCGGTTGAGCAACGGCAAGCGCAAGGGCTCCGGCAACCGCAAGAACGGCAACCCCTACTTGTCCTGGGCGTTCTCCGAAGTGGCTCACTACGCGGCTCGGTTCTACCCGGAGGCTCAAGCGTACTTCCAACGCAAACGAGCAGCTACCAATGGCATCATCGGCAACCGGGCCCTGGCTCACAAGCTCGCGCGCGCCTCCTACTACGTCATGCGCGACCAGGTGCCCTTCAACCCCGACAGGCTGTTTGCATGAGTGTGGCCGGGACGGGAGCCAGGATAGGTGCTGGACAAACCACCGTGCCTGAGTGGACCCGTCCCGGCCCAGGATGGCGTTGGCTCGAGCTGCGCGTCGACCGTGAGCCAGCCAGTGATGGCGCCCTTGAGGGTAGCCCACAGCCTGAACTCCTTACGTGTGGACACGGTCGGCTCAGCCCAAGGACTCTCTGGGGCGCCAAAAGGCGCCAGGGGCCTGGAGCCTCGCATCGAGGCCTCCAACGCCTTGATTCCGATGGGTGGCTGGTGCGGTCCGAGACCGACACCTGCTCGAACGACAGACCGGCTGCGCAGATCGCACCAACGCACGACCGCGTGACTCAGTCCCCGGATCGCCGGCGCTCACGCCTGCGAAAGGAGAAGAACCGTCCCCTTGACACGCGCCTCCTAATGGGCGGCACCTACCAACAGGCCCAGGCCTGAGCAGCACTCACAGCAAGGCACAACAAAGAAGCGACCCACGCCGCACAACGGCGTGGGTCGCCGTCACGTGCTGCCGGTGTGTCAGTTAGGCCGGTTGTGACTCCGCAGCGATGCTCCCGCTTTTCCACGGTCCAGACGAAGCAGGATGACCTGGATTTCCTTCTGTAAATCGGGGTCGGTTGCCAATTCGACCAGGGCTCCATGGGCCCGGGGATCCCTCGATCGTTCGAGCGCGCGGAGGAGCAAGAGACGGCTCGGGCCATGTCTGGGGTTCTGCGCCAGTTCGATCACGTCACCGATGACCCCATCGTCCGCAGCAGCAGCGATTGCCGTTGCCAGGCCGTCTTTTGCTCGTTTGTCCTGCTCATCTCGGTACAGGCGGACTAACACGCCCCATCCGAACTTCGCCTCGCGTACTGCCAGGGCGCGAGCGATCCCCTCGCGAACTGGACCAGGGTAAGGACGCTGTAGGTGGTCAAGGAGGATCGGCAGTGCTTTCGGATACGGGGCGCTAGTGTTCACGAAGTCCCAGACGGAGTCGACAGCGAACCCAGCGGCCCGGAGGTCCTCGACTAGCGGTGCTTCTGCCCGCCGCCATTCGGCGGCATGTTGCTCGAGTTCCTCGTGCTGTTGGTGTTTCCGCTCCATCATGGCGTCGTATTGGCCCGTCGCCTTGAGCCAGGCTTCGTGTTCTGCCGCGGTCATCCTCCCTCGTGGTCGCCTCATGGGATGAGGTTCCGGTTGACGACGCCGGCCTCAATGGCGTCCATCAATGGGCCAGAAAGCTCCGTTGTCGGCCTCACCCACAGCTGGAAGCTTCGGCTGGTATCCGTTGCGAAGCTCGCGTAGTCGCGGAGCTGCAGTGTGAAGCTCAGCGACTTGACGTTCTTCACCTCGTTTAGAACCGTCGCAGTCAGACCGTCGGGCACCCTCGCACGGCCTGCAACTTGAATCGCCACCTTGGGCCCGATGTCAACGGCTTGTCGGACAGCGGCTTCGCCTTCCTGACCGAGCTTCCGTGCGGCCTGGGTCAGAAGTGCGGTTCCCCCCTTTGCGGCGGTAGTTGTCACCGCGAGCGGCCCCGCCAGACTCAGAGCCGCAGTGGTCATTGCGTCCGCGGGGTTCTTGGGCACCAAGACCGTGGCCACCTTGTTGGCGAGACTTGTTCCCAACACCGGCGTCAACGCGTCCTTGAGGGCGCTGTTGAGTGCCTCGTAGTTCGTCGTGGCGACCAGCAACGCCGCCTTGCCGTCCGGGTCGGTCTTGTTGATGGGGTTGTTTTGTACGTAGCTGTAGAGGTTCCAGCTTTGCGGGCTCTTCGGCGTCCCTCGCACGGGGTCCACCGAGAGGAACCTGGCGACATTGGGGTTGTAGTACCTAGCGTGCAGGTAGTCGAGGTCGTCGGTCTGGGCGGTGGTGCCGAAGGTATCGCGCTGGTGGCCGGTGAAGCGCATGCGCTCGGCTCCGGTGGCGCTGGTTGCCTCCAGGCCGAACGGGTAGAAGTCGCGCGTGAGCGTGGCGTCGAGTTGCGGCGTTGCCTGCGTATCCGTCCCCCGCCGCAGCGTGCCGAGGTGGTCGAGGGCGAAGTGGCGGGTGGTGGAGGCCGTCACCGTTGCCGCGTGAAGCCCGTTGCGGTAGATGTAGTCCTTGCTCCAGCTCCACGCGCCGGCCCCGGACCGGCTGTACTCCCGCAGCACCTTGCCCGACAGGTCCCTGATCCACAGCGTCCGCGTGCTGTCCTGGTTGTTGCGGTCCACCGCTCGTTCAGCGTCCACCGTGTAGGCGTAGCTGCGGTTGAATCCCGTCCCGGTCGTGGTGAGCATCTGGCTGAGGCGGTTCCACGAGTGGATGTTCCCACCCCAGGCCGTCATGCTGCCCGCGGCGTCGTAGGTCACGGGCAGGCTCATTCGGTTGGTCGCTGCATCCACGCTGATCGTCGAGGGTGAGCACGTCATCGTTCCAGTGCCGAGGCCGTCGATCGTGCCGAAAGCGTTGAACCTGGCGCACTGCTGCTTGGTCGCGCCCATGGTTGTCCCCACCTTCAGCCGGTTCACCAGGTCGTAGATGTACCAGTCGGAGCCGATCGCCTTGATGTTGCCGGCCCCGTCGTAGCCGTACGTGCCGGTCTGCCACAGGACGCTCGAGTCGGCGGTGCGCTGCAGGCTGATCGACGCGGGGCGCGCCATGTCGTTCGGGTCCTTGCCGTGGACGACCTTGGTGGCGTTGGCGTGGGTGATCTGGTTGACCATCCCATTGGAATAGTAGCTGATTCCAGTGATGTAGTTGGTCGCGCAGTTGGGCGGCGAGCTGCCCTCGCAGACGCCCGTCAGCAGCCCGTTGGAGTAGGTGTTGATGACTTGGCGAGGCGGCTCGACCGCATCGGCCAGTACCGAGTCGTTGGGGTAGCCCTGCCACCAGAGCAGGCCAAGGTCGTTCCAGGTGAAGCTCTGGTTGATCGTCCGACCCTCCACAACCGTCTGTCGCGCCGAGACACGGCCGCTGGGGCCGCCGTAAGTGTAGGTCTCGACGACTGAGGCGGACGCGAGATCGGGGTTGGCCGAGGTGGCGGTCAGGAGCTTGCCGTTGCGCTTGTCCGAGCCGTTGTTGGTCGTGGCGTAGGCCAGCGTGGTCAGGACCGGCGTGCCGGGGTTGCCGGAGGCGTCAGCCTGGGCCACTTGGGTCAGGCGCTCGGCGCGGTCGAAGGCGAAGGTGAGGTCGCTGGGCCCGTCCTGGATTCGCAGCGCGTGGCCGCGGGCGTCGTAGTTGGAGTAGGTGACGGTGCCGTTGCCGGACGTGCCCTTCTCCGGGAGTTGCTCCGAGAGCAGGAAGCCGCGGTTGTCGTAGGTGAAGACGCGGTTCTGCGTGACGCCCGAGGTGGTAGCGGCCTGCTTGAGGCGGTTGCCGACGTCGTACGTGTAGGTCGTGGTGACGTAGGTCGTCGGGTTGGCCGGGTCGGAGTACTCCTTGACCTTGGACAGCCGCCCCTGCCAGTCGTACTCCTCAGACGAAGTGACTGAGGTCTCGCTGCCCTGGGCGGTGGCGATCTTCACCGTGCGATCGGTCAGCCGAACGCCGGTGTAGGCGAGCGTGACGTCGTGCGCGCTGCCGTCCGGCGGCCGGATCGTGGTCGGGCGGCCGAAGGGGTCGAAGTTGAGATACTGGGTTGCGTAGACGGTGGTGGGGTTGTACGCCTGCCACTCGGAGAGGGAGATCTTCAAGCCCAGCGCGTTGTAGCCCGTCACGCGCTGGTTGCACTGCGTCATGCACGCTCCGCTCGGCGGCCACGTCTGTCCGGGCAGCAACTGCTTCTCTTTGACCATGCGGCCGAGGAAGTCGAACTCGAGCTCCCGGCCCGCGAGGATCGTCCCCGACTCCGAGCCGTTGGCGCGCTGCAGGATCGTCGCGCGTGCCGGCGCTACGCCCGAGGCGGTGGTGTAGACATACTGCGCCCACGCCCCGTGCCCCGCATCGGGCTTCTCCCAGGTAAGGCGGCCCGACGCGTCGTATTGATAGGTCGTCTTGATGCCGGCGACGTAGCCCCCCTGGCCCCTGGTCCCGGTGGAGGCCTGGTAGCTCGCCGAGGGCAGGCCCGTGCTCTGGTCGATGTCGAGCTCGAGGGCGTAGAAGCTCATCGGCGTGCCGGCACAGCCTGCCATGTCCGCGTAGCGAGAGGTGTTGCGCACGCCGTACTGGTAGCCGTGGTCGAGGCGGTAGGTGCCGCAACTCGGCAGCGTCATGGTGCACAGCGCCCCAGCCGTCGATACCGACTGCGTGTCGCCGCCGTAGTGTTCCTCGCGGGTGAGGTTGCCGGTCGTGTCGCGCGTGAAGACGGACACCAGGTCGGCGGCGTTGCGCGAGGTGCCGGTCTTGAGCGTGCGCGTGCGCTGGAGGGATCCGTTGGCGCTCGCGAAGCAGTACTCCTGCTTGGCGGTGACACCGCCTTGGGCTTGCTGCTGGTAGTCGTAGGTCGTGATGATCCACGGCGAGGCGGGGGCGGGCAGCGTGAAGCTCCCCGGGTAGGTCCCCGCCGACGGGTTGAAGTTGGTCGTCGTGGTGCGCGCCTGCGACGGCGGGAAGTCGCCGTCGGCGACCTCGGTGCGGTAGTGCGCGAGGCCGTCGAAGCTCGATCGGCTGACGGTGGACCAATGGCTGGCATCGTCGTTGTAGATCGTCTTTCCGAAGTTGGCCCGGCGGTTCGAGTTGTGCCAGAGCCACTGGCCGTTGAAAGGGGGATTGCCACCGTCGAGGTAGAGCGTGTCGTGATCGTAGGTGGCGTAGGTGGTGCGCTTGAGCGTGCCGGTCGCCACGGTGCCGTCGTAGGTCTCCGCCGATTTGTACGGCGACGCGTCGGTGCCGTAGCGTCCCCGCGTGAACGGCAGCCCGTAGTCCCAACCTTCCTGCGGCGAGGCGCCGAGGCAGAACCGGGTGCGGAAGTAGTGCTTGGTCTCGTCGCTCTCCGGGGTGGGGCTCTTGACGATGGTCCATGACTCCTGGGAGTCGGGGTCGACGGTGTCATCCCCAAGGCGCCACGAATCGTGCGTGTAGGTCCACTTCCCGACTTCGGCGTCGGACGCGTCCATGATCTTCTTCTCGGTGACGCCGGTCGAGGTCTTGACGATGGCGTACTCGTCTTCGCTGAAGTAGCAGCTCGACGAGCCTGGCGGGTTTGCCCAGATCCCGTATGCCCACTGGAAGCCCCCGCCCGTCGGCGCCGTGAGGTTCGTCAGCGTGCCCGGTTGGTCCTGGGGGAAGTTGGGTTCGCTACAGCGGCCCGCCCTGTCGAGGTTATAGCCGGGTTCCGTGCCGTTCATCATCGACCACGAGGAGCCGTCGGGCAGCAAGACGCCGGTGAGCAGCGGCACGGTGATCTCCGGTGGCTGGGCGAGGTTGGGACATGTCGTGGGGGACCTTTCGTGCTTGCAGCTCCGCGCGATCGTGCGCGTGGTGTCGTAGGAGAAGGAGTATCGCGCCGTGCCGCTCGCCGTCTCGAGATCGACGTATTGGACCACCCGATAGACTGCGAGTACCGTCATGAAAGTGATCGTGTGCTGGCGGCCGTGACTGTCCTGCAGCACCCAGCGGTCGGGGTTGGTCAGGTACGTGATGTTGAGCGCGTTGCCGAAACGGTCGGAGATCGAGGCCAGGGTGAAAGTCTGGCACGGAGTCGGGCGGGTGAACGTCTGCATGGTGCCGTCAGGGAGCTCGACGACCGCCTGCAGATACGCGGGGGCGCTGAAGGAGCATCCCGTAGGCGCCAGATTGGACAGCGTGAGGCGATAGTACGTTCCGGTCCGGCTGTACTTCTTTCCAGCCGTGGCGGTCTCGCCCTCGTGGAGCGTGTTGACGAAGCGGTGCTCGCCGCCGTCGGCGGCGGTGTAGACCCAGGGGTCGTCGTTGGTGCCGTCCCCGAGCGGCTTGAGGCCGCCGAACCAGAGCATCCACCCCAGCCCGGCGTTGAAGTCCGGGTCGGCATCGGCGACCGTGAGGTCGAAGGGGCCGAACGGCCACTGACACCAGTTGACTTCGTCGATGAAGATGTCCCACAGGCTCGAGGTGTAGTTCAGCGTCAACGCGTACGAGAAGTCTGCCCCGACGGGATAGGCGGAACCGATCGGGATCGAGAGCGACATGGCGCCGTTGTAGAGGCTGACCGTGTCGAGGTCTCCCACCTGAAACGCCTTCCCCGGCGCGATGCCGCGCTCGATGTTGGGGTGCTGCTGGGCGAGCCCTGAAGAGGCGAAGGTGGCGGCTGCGAGGGCGAGCGATGCGAGTGCGCGTGGTCTCATGGTCTTGCCTCGCCTTCGCTCACTGCGCCCGGGCGGTGACGTGCACCGCCGAGTACCGCAGCGTCTCCGGGTCGATGAGGACGAGCACGTCGCCGGGGTGCGCGCCGTCGGTGGCGCGCGCGGTGGCCCCGATCGGCTCGAGTGCGGCGAACGCGACCGAGACGGCGCCGTCCCGCACCGCGTCGGCGTCGAGCGGGCCGCCGTCGAAGATCCGCGCCGCCCAGGCGCCCTCTCCCCTGCGGACGAGCAGCACGTCGAGCCGCGAGGCGGTCTCGGTGAGCGCCTCGAGAGTCCCCGTCGGACCGTACCTGAGGCGGTCCGATGCCAGCGGCCGGGCGGCCGCGAGTCCCGGCTCGGCGGCCGTGCCGGCGGCGAAGTCGCCGCGCTCGACGTCGACCACGACGAGCACGGACCACGTCGGGATCGCCTTCTCCTGCGAGAAGACGACCTTGCCGTCCTGGTCGTCGTCGTTGGCGACGGTCCGAAAGTGATAGACGTGGTCCACCCAGCCGCCGCGCTCGCGGGCGACGCCGAAGCAGACGGCGCTGCCGCCGGCGGTGACCCCCGTGGCGATCACCTGGTTTCCCTTGAATGTGATGCTCGGCTGCGCAAAGGCCGCGGGGGCGGCAGCCAGGAGCAAGGCGACGATGACAGTGAGTCGTTTCATAATTCCTCCAGTCGAGAATGTCGTGTCAGCTCGTGGACTCGTGGTGCCTTGTGTCCGGACAAATCCCTTTACGGCGCGGTCCAATCGCAACAGAGCAGCCTGACGATAAACGCCCGATGCAGTCTTCGGCGGCTGCACGCGCGTTGTCAAGCGGCGCGGCGGCAGATCGGGCGTGCGGGTGACAGGCGTCACACGCAGAGCCGATCCGACTCCGGAGGTGTAAACACTTTGGCCGCGAAAGCGCTCTAAATAAGGGGGAGCTTGCCTTGCTGCCGGCAACGGCGAATCGAGCTCGCGGAAGGGCCGCCGCCCGGCACCGCCCGGCCAGTGAGGCTCGAACGTCCTGCGCACACGAGCGATGAGTTTCCTCCCAGGCTGCGACGGATTGACCTCCACGCCGCGGGGCGCATAGCATCGCGGCTCGTCGCGCACGCCCAGGGTGCCGGGAGGTCGGATGGTCAAGCCGTTGCGTTTCGCCGTCGTCGTCGCCGTTGCGTTTGCCGCCGCCGTGCCGCCGTCGCAGGCGCAGTCGGCGGCGCCGGCCGCGCTCAAGAGCCTCTCGTACGAGCAGGCGTTCGGCACGCCTCCCGGGCCGCCGCGCGAGGACGCGCCCGGAGAGGGCGGGCTCCTCGGCCGGTTGCCGAGCGTGACGGCGTGGCTCGACGATGCCCGCTACCTCGAGACGCGAACGGACGCGGCGGACGGCGAGCGCAGGCTGTTCGCGGTGAGCGCCGCGGACGGCGACGCCACCGTGTATCGCGACTGGCCGGCGCTCGCCAAGCAGCTCCCGGCAGGGTTCGACGTGCGGCACCCGGCGGCCGCGACGCCCGACCTCGCGAAGCTGGTGCTCGCCCAGGACGACGACCTCTATCTCCTGGACGTGGTCGGCGGAAGCCTCCGGCGCCTCACCGCGAACCCCGGCGAGGAGGACAACCCCACGTTCTCGCCCGACGGGAAGTGGCTCGCCTACACGCGCGACAACAACCTGTACGCCTACGACCTCGCCGGCGGTCTCGAGCGCCAGCTCACCGCCGACGGCAGCGAGACGATCAAGAACGGCCACGCCTCGTGGGTGTACATGGAGGAGATCCTCGGCCGCGGCGGCGCCTACCAGGCGTTCTGGTGGTCGCCCGACAGCACGCGCCTCGTCTTCATGCGCTTCGACGACTCGCCGGTGCCGCAGTTCCCCCTCTACCGCGCCGACGGCCGGCACGGCGAGCTCGAGCTGCAGCGCTACCCGAAGGCCGGTGATCCCAACCCGTACGTCCAGATCGGCGTCGTCGCGGTGGCCGACGCGAGGCTCGTGTGGCTGGACTTCGAGCCGAAGGCCGACCACTACCTCGCGTTCCCCGAGTTCACGCCGGACTCGAAGACCGTGCTCGTCCAGTGGATGAACCGCGGGCAGGACACCGTCCGGCTGTACGCGTGCGACCCGGAGACCGGCGCCAAGACGGTGCTGCACGAGGAGAAGCAGGCCGCCTGGGTGGGGTTCTCCAAGGACCTCCACACCCTCGCGGACGGCGGCTTCCTGATTCGCAGCGACGTCGACGGGTGGGATCACCTCTACCTGCACGGACCCGACGGCACCCTGAAGAAGCGCCTCACCCAGGGCAAGTGGCGGGTGACCAGCATCGAGGACGTGGACGAGAAGGGTGGCTGGGTGTACTTCCTCGGCCGGCCGCGCAGGTCGTGGGACACGACGCTGCTGCGCGTGAAGCTCGACGGCACCGGCCTGCAGACCTTGAGCCCCGAGGCCGGCGTGCACCGCGTCCGCGTGTCGCCCGGCGGCGCGTTCTACACCGACACCTTCAGCACCGTCTCCGCGCCCGCGCGGATGACGCTGCGGCGCGGCGACGGCACCCTCGTACGCGAGCTCGGCGACTCGCGCACGCCGGCGATGGCCGAGTACGCCTGGGGCAGGGCGGAGCTGTTCACGATCCCGTCCGGCGACGGTTACGACCTGCCGGCGGTGTGGGTGCTGCCGCCCGACTTCGACGCGTCACGCCGGTACCCGGTGCTGATCTCGGTCTACGGCGGGCCGGATGCCGGCAACGTCTACGACGCCTGGCAGGGGCTGCAGGCGCACTACTGGGCGCAGCGCGGCGTGATCTCGCTCAAGGTCGACCACCGCGGCGGCGGCGCCTTCGGCAAGCGGGCGGTGGCGCTGATGCATCGCTGCCTCGGCAGGTGGGAGATGGCGGACTACGCGGCCGCCGCCGCCTGGCTGCGCGGCCAGCCGTTCGTCGCCAAGGACAAGATCGGCATCACCGGCAGCTCGTACGGCGGCTACGTGACGCTGATGGCGATGACCGCCGGCGCACCCGTGTTCAACTACGGCCTGGCGGTATCCTCGGTCTCCGACTGGCAGCTCTACGACAGCGTCTACACCGAGCGCTTCATGGACACGCCGAAAGAAAACCCCGACGGCTACAAGCAAGGTGCGGTGCTGACGCACATGGAGAAGTACGCCGGCGGCCTCAAGATCACGCACGGGACGATCGACGACAACGTGCACATGCAGAACTCGATCCAGGTGATCGACTGGCTGGTGACGCACAACCGGTCGTTCGAGATGATGCTTTACCCGAACAGCCGGCACGGGGTCCAGCCGTCGCAGCGCGCGCACGCGACCCGCGAGGCGCACGACTTCTGGGTGCGCACTCTGCTCGACGGCACGGCCCTGCTGGCGCCGGTGCTGGCCGGCGGCGGCCCGGGCCGGCGCCCGCAGTAGGGTGCCTCGCTACCGCGACGGGCGTCGGCGAGTGTCGCGGAATTGTATCGGTGTGCTAGCCTTAACGACGGGGGGTCGTGATGTCCACTGAGAGACCCGTCTTCTTGAGCGACGCCCAGCTCGCGGCCGAGCTCGCCCGCTGTGAGTACTGCGAGACCAAGCCCTGCAAGGGATCGTGTCCGGCGGACTGCTCGCCGGCCGATTTCATCATGGCGGTGCGGGTGGGGAAGCGGTCCGACTACCGCCGCGCCGCCGGCATGATCATGGCCGCCAACCCGCTCGGTGGCGTCTGTGGCTCCGTCTGCCCCGACCGCCACTGCATGCGCGGGTGCGCCCGCGCCGGGTTGGACCGGGCGATCGAGATCCCGGCGGTGCAGGCGACGATCATCGCCAACGCGCGCCGCCTCGGCGCCATGCCCGAGTTCGCACGCCGCACGAGTGGGGGAGCGAGGGTGGCGATCCTCGGCGGCGGCCCGGCCGGGCTCGGCGCCGCGGCCGTGCTCGCGCAGGAGGGCGTCGCCGTCGACATCCTCGAGGCGGGCGACCGCGTCGGCGGCATGGCCGGCGTCATCCCCGAGGACCGCCTGCACCGCGACGTCCTCGACGCCGACGTTGCCTTCGCGCTGGCGCTCGGCGACATCACGGTGAGGACCGGGGTGAGCGTCGGCGATCCGGCGGCCCTCCTCGGCCAGGGGTACGCCGCGGTGGTCGTCGCCGCCGGCCTCGGGCGGCCGCTCCGGCTCGGCATCGCGGGCGAGGCGCTCGCCATCGGGGCCGGGCCGTTCCTGTCCAACCCGCGCTCGTTCGCCCTCGCCGGCCGCCGCGTCGCGGTGATCGGCGGCGGCGCCGTCGCCGCCGACTGCGCCGTGCTGGCGGCGGCTGGCGACGCCGACCACGTCGAGCTGTTCGCGCTCGAGAAGCTCTCCGAGATGCCGCTGGAGGCGAAGGAGCTGAACGCGTTGATGGCCGCCGGCGTGCTGGTGTCCGGCCGCACGCGGGTCGTCGAGATCGTCGGCAACGGCTCGTCGATCGCGGGGCTGCGCACCATCGCCGTCTGGCTCCCGCGCGGAGTCCCGTTCCACCCGCGCAGCGTCCAGGCGCTGGCCGGGAGCGAGCAGACGCGGGCCGACATCGACGCCGTCATCGTCGCCATCGGCGCCGCACCGGGCATCGAGCCTGCCGACGCACCGGGGATCGTCCTGGCCGGCGACATCCAGCACGGCCCGACGACGGTCGTCGAGGCCGTCGCCGCCGGCAAGAACGCCGCCCTCCGCGTCCTCGAGTTCCTCGGCCGGGCGGCTGGGTCGGTCCCCGGTCCCCGGTCCCCGGTCCCCCTCTCCACGGGCGCAAACGCCGCCAGAGTCAAGAGCACCGTCGTCCTCCCAGGCTTCCGCCGCCTCCCCGTGCCGCTCGACGCCGATTTCTTCGGCCGCCCGATCCTCTCGCCGTTCCTGCTCTCCGCTTCGCCGGTGACCGACGGCTACGACCAGATGCGCAAGGCGTACGAGGCGGGGTGGGCCGGCGGCGTGCTCAAGACCGCATTCGACGGCGTGCCGATCCACATCCCCGCCGCCTACATGTTCTCGTTCGGGCAGACGACGTTCGGCAACTGCGACAACGTCTCCGACCACGCGCTCGACCGCGTGTGCGGCGAGATCGAGCGGCTGCGGCGGGAGTTCCCCGACCGGCTGACGCTGGCCTCGACCGGCGGGCCGGTCAGCGGCAACGACACGCTCGATGGTCACGTGTGGGCGTCGAACACCCGCAAGCTCGAGCGCGCCGGCGCGATGGGGATCGAGTACAGCCTGTCGTGCCCGCAGGGCGGCGACGGAACGAAGGGCGACATCGTCGCGCAGGACCCCGAGCTGACCGCCAGGGTGATCGACTGGGTGCTCGCCGCCGGCGACCCGGACGTGCCGAAGCTGTTCAAGCTGACCGCGGCGGTCACCGCGATCCACCCGGTGATGGCGGCGGTCAAGCAGACGTTGGCCCGGCACGCGCGCGCAAAGGCGGGGGTGACGCTGGCCAACAGCTTTCCGGCGCTGGCGTTCCGGCCGGGAGCGCGGCGGGCGTGGGACGACGGCGTCGTCGTCGGGCTGTCGGGCGAGGGCGTGACGCCGATCTCCAACCTGACGCTGGCGAAGGTCGCCTCCCTCGGCGTCACGGTCTCGGGCAACGGCGGCCCGATGAACTACCGCGCCGCAGCGCACTTCCTGGCGCTCGGCGCCCGCACCGTGCAGTTCTGCTCGGTGGCGATGAAGTACGGCGTCGGCGTCGTCGACGAGCTGCACTCCGGGCTGTCGTTCCTGCTCGAAGAACGGGCCTTGAGCTCGGTCGCCGAGCTGATCGGGCGGGCGCTGCCGGACCCGGTGGTGCCGTTCGGCGAGCTGCCGGCGACCAAGCAGGTCTCGGCGGTGCGCGCGGAGCTCTGCGTGCACTGCGGCAACTGCACGCGCTGCCCGTACCTGGCGATCTCGCTCGACGCCGACGAGGTGCCGGTCACCGATGCGACTCGCTGCGTCGGCTGCTCGTTCTGCGTCCAGCAGTGCTTCGCCGGCGCTCTGGAGATGCGCGACCGCCCATGATGGCGCGCGCGTACCGTGCCGCTTCCCTCTCGCGTTCGCGAGAGAGGGGTAGAGTGAGGGTCGTCGATTCTGCCGGAGTGACGCCAACACCTGGAATCGCCCATGGGGAGGCGAAGTGAGCTCTCTCCTGATCTCCAACGGCACCGTCGTCACCCTCGGGGAGGCGGGCCGCGTGCTGCCGGGGCACGACGTCCTGTGCGATGGCGGCGTGATCGCGGCGATCGCCCCGCACGACCCGGCGCGGCGCGCCGAGCGGGTCGTCGGCGCCGCCGGCAAGGTCGTGATGCCCGGGTTGATCAACGCGCACACGCACTTCTACAGCGCGTTCGCGCGCGGGCTCGCCAAGGCGGCGCCGTCCGCCGACTTCCGCGAGGTGCTCGAGCACATGTGGTGGCGGCTCGACTGCACGCTCACCGTCGAGGACTGCCGCGTGTCGGCGCTGGTGACGCTGATCGACGCCGTGCGACACGGCGCCACAACGCTGATCGACCACCACGCCAGCCCGGGCGCGGTGCGCGGCTCGCTGTCAGCGATCGCCGGGGCCGTCAGCCAGGTCGGCGTGCGCGCGTGCCTGTGCTACGAGGTGTCCGACCGCGACGGCGAGGCGGTGGCCGCCGACGGGATCGCCGAGAACGTCGAGTTCATCGGGCGCTGCCTGCACGAGCGCGACCCGCACCTGCGGGCGCTGTTCGGGCTGCACGCCTCGTTCACGCTGGGCGACGGCACGCTGGAGCGGGCCGCCGCCGCCGGCCGCGAGCTCGGCGCCGGTTTCCACGTCCACGTCGCCGAGGCCGCCGCGGACCAGGCCGACTGCGTGCGGCAGCACGGCTGCCGGGTCGTCGAGCGGCTGGAGCGCTTCGGCATCCTCGGCCCGGGGACGATCGCGGCGCACTGCGTGCACGTCAACGACCGCGAGATCGCCGTGCTCGCCGAGACCGGCACGTTCGTCGCCCACAACCCGCAGTCGAACATGAACAACGCCGTCGGCACGGCGAACGTGCTGGCGATGCTCGAACGCGGCGTGCGCGTCGGCCTCGGCACCGATGCCATGACGACCGACATGCTCGAGGAGCTGCGCGCCGTCGTCTGGGCGCAGCGCCAGGCGCGCGGCAACCCGTCGGTGGCTTTCCTCGAGGCGGTGGGCCTGCTGACACGCGCCAACCCGAGCATCGCGTCCGCTCTCTGGGGGATGCCGCTCGGCGCGCTCGCCGCGGGCGCGGCGGCGGACGTCGCGGTGCTCGACTACGACCCGCCGACGCCCCTGACCGGCGACAACCTCGCCGGGCACCTGGTCTTCGGCCTCTCGCAGGCCAGGGTGGACACCACGGTGGCGGCGGGGCGGGTGCTGATGGAGGGCGGCCGGCTGTGCCTCGACCTCGACGAGGGAGCGGTGATGGCCCAGGCGCGCGAGCTGGCCGCGAAGGTGTGGGAGAGGTTTTGAAGAAGGGGACCGGGGACCGGGGACCGGGGACCGAAAAACCGAACCGCACAGTCGTGGTGGCGGGCGGAACGGTGTGGACGCCCGCCGGGCCGCAGCGGGCCGACGTGCTCATCGAAGACGGCCGCATCGCGCAGGTCGGCGACCTGTCGGGGTGGCAGGGGCTCGCGGAGGTGGTCGACGCCACCGGCCTCCATGTCTTGCCGGGTTTCATCGACGTGCACGTCCATGTCGCCGACCGGATCGGCCGCTTCGAGCTCGCCGACGACTTCGCCTCGGGCAGCGAGATCGCGGTGCGCAACGGGATCACCTCGCTGTTCGCCTTCGCGACGCAGCGGCCGGGGGAATCGCTCGCCGAGACGGCCGCCCGCTACCGCCTGCGCGCCGACGGCCACTGCCACTGCGACGTCGGGCTCCACCTGACGCCGACCGCGACGCCGTGGGACTGGGAGGCGATCGAGTGCCTGATCGCCGCCGGGTGGCGGACGTTCAAGCTGTATACGACCTACCGCGACGCCGGCCTGTTCACCGGCTGGCGCGAGATCGAGGAGGCGATGTGGGTGATCGCCGGCCTCGGCGGCCACCTCCTGCTCCACTGCGAGGACGACGACGTGCTCGCCGCCGTCGACGCCGCGGGCGCCGACCACTCGCGGCCGTTCACGCACACGCGGCTGCGGCCCGAGAGCGCCGAGGTCGAGGCGGTGCGCTGCGCCGTCGAGCTCGCCGAGCGGACCGGCTGCTCGCTGCACGTGGTCCACGTGTCGACCGCGGCCGCCGCCGAGGTCATCGCCGCCGCGCGGGGGAGAGCGCCGGTCACCTGCGAGACCGCCCCGCAGTACGTCCTGCTGGCGGAGCAGCGGCTGCGCGGGCGGTGGGGCCATCGCTACCTGTGCACGCCGCCGCTGCGCAGTGAAACGACCCGCGCCGCCGTCGAGACGCTGCTGGTCTCCGGCGCAATCGACCTCCTGGCCACCGACCACTGCGCCTTCCGCCGCGACGACAAGGACGACTGGCGCGGCGACTACCGCGCCGTCCCCAGCGGCCTCCCCGGCCTCGGCGCTCTCGTGCCGTTGGCCTACGACGTGCTGGTGCGGCGGCATGCCCTGCCGCTCGGCGAGCTCGCGCTGCGGCTGTCGGCCAACCCGGCGAGGTTGGTCGGGCTCTACCCGCGCAAGGGCGCGATCGCCGCCGGCAGCGACGCCGACCTCGTCGTCCTCGACCCGGGGGGACCGGCGCGCCCGGTGGTGTCGACGCTCGCCGACGCCCACGACCCGTGGAACGACCGGGCGACGACGCTGCGGGTCCGGCACGTCCTCCTCGCCGGCCGGCGCGTCGTCCGCGACGGTGCGCTCCTCGACCCCGGCCGGCCGCCGGGACGACTGCTCGCCGGCGGCAGTTGATCGCCGGGCACCCACCTTCGCTGCGGGCATGCGGAGACAAGGATGGGGTCAGCGGCGGGACGGCGCCGCGGCCGACCCCTGCCGGCGCGGGTCGGGCACCCCGACGAAGCTCCCGCTGCGAGGGTCGACGACGACCACGTTGGTACCGCCGAAGATGGAGAGGTCGAACCACCTGGCCGGGAACTCGAGCCGGAACAGATTCGCGAAGCCCCTCTCCTCGAGGGCGCGAGCCCGGTCCTCCGTGATCTCTCCGGCCAGCTCGACCCACGGTTTGGGATCGCCCCAGCTCGCTCCCCAGAGCGCCCGCGGGCAGGCCACCGCCTCGCAGGGGCCGAGCCCGCGGTCGGCGACGCCGGAGATCACCGCGGCCATCGACGGCACGATCCGGTCGCTGCCTGCGCTGCCGAGGACGAGGAACGGCTTGCCGTCCTTGAGGAGGATTGCCGGGGTCATCGTCGTCATCGGCGCACGCCCGGGCACGACGAAGTGCGGGCTTCTCGGGTTGACGAAGTCGAATGCGTTGAGGTTCGAGTTGTACAGGAACCCGAGTCCCGGTGTGGCCACGTCGGCCCCGAAGAAAGCTCCGAGGGTCTGTGCCAGTGCCACGACGTTGCCGTAGCGGTCGGCCACCGAGACTTGAGTCGTGCCGAGCGCCAGGTAGGGCGGCGGCGCTTCCCGGGAGATCTCGGCCGGGAGCAGGGCACGGTCGAACCGGATCAGCCCTGCTCTCTCGGCCGCCAATCGCCGATCCTTGAGGTGACTGTCGCGGATCGCCGTCGGCAGCCGCGACGCCTGGCTGTCGATCTTGACGATGCGGGCCGCCTCGATCAGAAGGTGGAGCCTTTCCAGCGAGTCGCGCTCGAGCAACTGCTGCGGGAAGCTCTCGAGGATGTGCAGCATCTCGAGGAGGCTCCCGCCGCCTCCCGGCGCCGGGAAGCACAACACATCGAGGCCGCGGTAGCCGTCGCGCAGCGGCCGCCCTTCCGCCGCCCGGAGGGTGGCGAGGTCCGCCTTGCGGAGGTACCCACCGTTGCGCTTCATGTCGGCTTCGATCTCGTCGGCGATCCTCCCGCGATAGAACTCATCGGGCCCAGATGCGGCGATCCGCCGCAGCGTCGTGGCGAGGTCGGCTGCGCAGTACAGGTGGTCGGGACCCCAGGTGCCGGTGAAGTCCTTGAGGAAGAGCGAGGCGGCGTAGTCCTGCTGGCGCAGCCAGGGGGCGACGATCTCCACCTCGGAGGCGCCGGTCGAGCTCAGCCGGAACCCGTACTCGGCGGCCTCGATCGCGGGCGCGAGCGCCTCGGCAAGGGTGATGGTGCCGTAGCGCTCGAGGGCCAGGGCGAGGGCAGCCAGCGAGCCGGGGACGGCGACGGACCCGTAACCCGAGATGTACTGCCGTTCGGCCGCGGCGCGGGCCTTCTGCA
The DNA here is from genome assembly GCA_963725705.1 of uncultured Acidobacteriota bacterium. Lineage (GTDB taxonomy): Bacteria > Acidobacteriota > Thermoanaerobaculia > Thermoanaerobaculales > Thermoanaerobaculaceae > CAVRZJ01. The sequence goes on from CAVRZJ010000018.1 coordinate 70,688, forward strand.
GCTCGGCGGGACGGACGTGCCCCGGCACGCGACAGGAACCGTCGATCGTCGCCGTTCGCCCGTCCTCGAGGTAGATGAGGATGAAGGTCTGTCCGCCGAGCCCGGAGGTCATCGGCTCGGTGACGCCGAGCACGAGCGCCGCGGTCACGGCCGCGTCGATGGCGTTCCCGCCCGCCGCCAGGATCCTGGCGCCGGCCCGCGAGGCTTCCTCCGAGCCGGACACCACCATCCCGTCCGGCGAGACCACCTCGATTGGCCAGAGCTGATATGGCGACTCGGCATACCCCGGGCTCCGGGTCGCCGTCGCCTCCGCTGCTGGTGCGGAGCTGCCGCTCGTGATCCATAACGTGCTCGCGAGGGTCACGCAAACGAGAGCGAGGACCGCCCGCAATCCACGCCTCATACTCCGAGGACTCCCGCGAGCGCCGGCCCGAGCGTCACGACCGCGACCGGCGCGTGAAGGCAACGGTGGGGTACATGCCGCCGCACTCGTAGTCCGGGACCCGGCACGCCGCCAGCGAGAGCTCCGGCGCCAGCAACGCCTCCACCTCGCCGACCGTAGGGAACCGCATGCAGTATTCCGCACCCCTGGTCCACTCCAGAGAGCCCAGGGCCTGGGGCGGCCACCCGAGCGCCCGCATGAGGTCCTCCGGGTGAGGCACGTGCTCGCACCACGCTTCCCAGACGCCGGCGGTGCGGACGCCCGCCGCGAGGTCGCCGTGAAGAGCCATCGCGATCCGCCACGGCACCAAGCTCAGGCTGCGGATCCTGCCGGCGTAAAGATCGGCGAAGATCGTCTCGAGAGACTCGGGGCTCTCGGGCCGGGCGAACAGGCGGAGTGCGAGCGTTCCCGTGTCCTTGAGCACGCGCCGTATCTCGCTCGCGAAGCGGTCGTACTCGTTCGGGTACGCGAGTGAGGTCAGGTTGCCATCGCCGGCGACGACGTCGCAGGTGCCGTCGCGCACCGGCATCGCCGTCCAGTTGGCGCGGGCGACCATGGCGCGAATTTTCTCCGGAGCCCGCCAGACGTTGCGAATCATGGCGGTGGAGAAGTCGAGCGCCAGCAGCCGGGTCCCCGCGGGCCAACGCATCCCCGCGATCTCCGGCGTGACCCCCAGCAGCAGAGCACGAGGGTCGGTCCGCTCGCTCCTCGGTGGCGTGCTCGCCGACGAGCCGCTGCAGCGCGTCCACGTCATCCTGGCCTGGCCGCAGCGGCGGCTGGATGCCGCTCCAGAAACGGGAGAGCGCGTCCCAGCGTGCGTCCGTACTGGCATCGGCGTCGCGTCGGAGCAACGGTCCGCCAGCGTTCGCCGTGGCCTGGCCGCGGCGGATCCCCGACTCGGGCAGCAGGAGCGGAACGCCATCAGCCACCCCGTAGACCACGCCCCTGTGCAATGAAACAAGAGGCATCGTCGAACGCGCCGCCGACCGGCTCGCCACAGGCATCTCGCGCCTCACCCAGCGCGATCATCGTGTTCAGATCGGCGAGCTCGCCGGGGGACATCATCCGCAGCGGGGCCCTGTCGACGGGGCAGCACAGCATCTCGAGAAAACCGTGCTTCATGAACATCCCGAGGACCCTCCACAAGCGGTTATGTTCTTGACTATAGCAGTGGCCACGTGACGAGCGGGTGGCGTCGGTTGCCTGGCTGGTCGGTCGCGACGGTTGAGAGGTCTACCTCGTGCGGGGATCAAGCGCCCACGATCACCTCGAGTGCGCCGGGGAGCACCTCGATGAGCGTGCCGGGCGGCTCGATGTGGTACGGGTTGCCGTCGAGGTGCGATGCGATCCGAACCTGCGTCGACAGCCGGAGCGTGCGGAAGCGGAACGCGTGCGATCCCGGCTTTTCGCCGATCGTTCCCTTGACCGCGGACACGAGCCGAGCGAGCCGCGTCGGCACGCCGATCGGGCCGACCAGGCAGCCGTCGAGCTCGCCGTCGTCGACCACCGCTCCCGGCGTCAGGCGGAAGCCGCCGCCGGTGGTGACGCCGTTGTGGAGGGCGAGGATCGTCATCCCGCCGGAGTAGCTGAACTGCTCGCCCTCGAGCTCGATCGGGATCGGCCGGTAGGTGAACAGCGTCCCGGCGGCGGCGGCGAGGTAGGCGGCGATGCCGCGCACCACCTTGATCGCCGCGGCGTTGACGTTGATCGAGCCGAGCAGGCCGATGCCGATCGCGTTGAAGACGACGTGATCGCCGAGCTTCATCAGGTCGACGCGTCGCCGGCGACCGGCGAGCAGCACCCGTGCCGCCGCGTCGAGGCTGAGCGGCAGCCCGAGCGTACGCGCTGCGTCGTTGCCGGTCCCCAGCGGCAGGATGCCGAGGGTGCCGCGGCCGGCGTCGTGGAGCCCCTGGACGATCTCACAGATGGTGCCGTCGCCGCCGGCCGCCACGATGACGTCGGCGCCCTTCCGGACTGCCGCAGCGGCCAGCTCGGTCGCGTGCCCGGGCGCCTTGGTGAACTCGCGCGGCGGGTCGAACCCCGCTCGCTTGAGCTGCTCGTCGATGCGGGGCCACTGCTTGCCGACGCGGCCCCCGGCCGCGGCAGGGTTGACGATCAGGTGCATCGGCGGAGTATAGACGCAGGAGCTGGCACGTGCCCGCCGCGGCGGCGCGGCGCGGCTCGTCCCATGGACCGGCGGCTCAGAGAGCTGTGGTCTGGCCGCCGTCGACGACGAGGACCTGTCCGGTGACGGCCCGCGTGCCTTCGAGGAGATAGCGGACGGCGTGCGCGATCTCCGCACTGCCGGTCGCGCGGCGCAGCAGCGTGCGGCGCAGCAGCCGCTTGCGGGTCGCGGGACCGTAGCTCTCCGGGAACATCGCGATCCCGGGTGCGACGGCGTTGACGCGCACCCTCGGCGCCAGCTCGATCGCCAGCGCCTTCGTCGCGGCCACCAGCGCCGCCTTCGACACCGAGTAGGCGAGGTAGTGCTTGAGCGGGAACGTTGCGTGGACGTCGGCGATGTTGACGATCGCCCCGGAGCGCTTGCGCAGCAGCGGCGCCGCCGCCAGGGAGAGAAACAGCGGCGCCTCGAGGTTGGTGCGCAGCACGGCGGCGAGGGCCTCCTCGTCGAGCTCGGCGATCGGCGTCCGGGGGAACACCGCCGCGCTGTTGACCAGCGCGTCGAGGCCGCCGAGAGCGGTGGCGACCTCGTCGACCAGGCGCCGGCGGGCCGCCCGGTCGTCGAGGTCGGCGCGAAACGCCACCGCGGTGCGCCCCTCGGCGGCGAGCGCCGCGACGACCTCGCGCGCGGGCTGCCCGGAGGCGTGGTACGAGAACGCCACCGTCCAGCCCGAGCGTGCCAGCTCCTCGACCATCGCGCGGCCGAGGCGCACGGCGCCGCCCGTGACCAGCGCGACGCGCGGCGGCGCGCTCACGGCAGGTCTCCCCAGCGCCGCTCGATCTCGACGCCGACGTCCGCGACCCCGACTACGGCGCCCGGCTTGACGACGTGCACCCGCACCGCGCTCGCCGCCGGGAACTCGTCGAGGATCGCCTTGGCGACCGCCTCGGCCAACGCCTCGAGGAGCCGGAAGGAGCTGGCTGCGCACAGGCCCTGGACGCGCTCGGCGACCGCGCGGTAGTCGAGCGCGGTGGCGATGTCGTCGGAGTGCCCGGGCTCGCGACAGTCGGTGTCGATGCTGAGGTCGATGCGCAGCGGGCGGACGCCGAGGCGCTCCTCGGCATCCACGCCGATCAGGCAGCGGCACTCGATTCCGTGCAGGAACACCCGGTCCGTCATGGTCCCTCGATGAAAGTGTAGCAAGGGACGCGGCGGCCGGGCAGAGCGACAATAGAGTCGGTGAGCTGGCGGATCGGCGATCGCGGGGCGACGTCCCTGGTGGCGCGCGTCGAATGGCGCAGCGAGGGGCGCTGGGCCGAGTATCCCGTGGCGCTCTGGCTTGGCGGCGAGCGGATCGAGATCGACGTCGAGGACCGTTGGGTCGACGGCCCGGCGACCGCCGGCGGCGAGACCTGCCGCGGCTTCCTCGTCGGCGACCGGCAGGGGCGGAGGTTCAGGGTGCGGCTCAGATCAGGCGGCAGGACCACGGTCGAGCTGCTCCCGTCGAGACCGCAGGGCGGCGGCGTCGACTACGATGGTTCGCGAGGAGGCGGCTGAGCGGTGAGCCCCGCGACGTTGCCGGTTGGCCCGGCTGGCGGTGCGTCCTGGTCGGGGTGGCGGCCCACGCTGCTGCTCGCCGGCGTTGGCGTCGCGCTGACGCTGCTCTGGGGCACGCCGTTCGTGTGGCCGCTGAAGATCCTGGTGGTGTTCTTCCACGAGCTCTCGCACGGGCTGGCCGCGATCGCCACCGGCGGCAGCGTCGTCCGCATCGAGGTCGTGGCCGCCCAGGGTGGCCTCTGCATCACCCGGGGCGGCAACGGTTTCCTGACGCTGTCGGCAGGGTACCTCGGCTCGCTCGCGTGGGGCGCCACGGCACTCGTCGTCGCCACGCGCACCCGCCGCGACCGCGAGCTGCTGCTCGGGCTGGGCGCCGTGATCGGCGTCGCGACGCTGCTGTGGGTACGCCCGCTGCTGAGCTTCGGGTTTGGCTTTCACGCGCTCGCGGGCGCCGCGCTCGTTGCCTGCGCGGCATGGCTCCCCGAGGTTGCCTGCGACTGGTTGCTGCGGATCTTCGGTCTGGCCTCGTGCTTGTACGTCGTTCCTGACATCTACTCCGACACGATCGCCCGCTCCGGCCAGATCTCCGACGCCCGCCTGCTCGCCGAGGCGACCGGCGTCCCGACCGTCCTCTGGGGCGCCCTCTGGATCGCCCTCGCCCTCGTCGTCCTGGCCCTCACCCTCCGCGCCGCCGTCCGTCCCGCCCCCTAGCCTTGTCCTGGGTGGGTGGGGGTGCTGACCACTGGCCACGCCTTTCGGGAGGGTGGGGGCCGGTCCCCGGTTCCCGGTCCCCGGCCTTCGCCTTGAGGCTGCTACCATGCCGCCGCCATGAACACGTTCCTCGTCCGCCTGCCCGAGATCGTCGTCCAGCTCCTCGCGTTCGCGCTGGCGATCTCGGTCCACGAGTCGGCGCACGGGTGGGTCGCGGAGAAGCTCGGCGACCCGACGGCACGCTGGCTCGGACGCATCACGCTCAACCCGCTCAAGCACATCGATCCGTTCGGCACGGTGATCTTCCCGCTCATGCTCGCGGTGATCGGGGCGCCGATCATCGGCTGGGCGAAGCCGGTGCCGTTCGTCACCCGCAACCTCCGCAACCAGCGCCGCGACCCGGCGCTGGTCGGTCTCGCCGGTCCGGCCTCGAACGTGATCTTCGCGATCGCGGCCGTCATCGCGCTGCTCCTCCTCAAGGCCGCGATGCCGGGGTTTCGCGAGCTGCTGGTGGCGGTGGTCTCGGCGGGCGCGCTGGGGGCGTCCGGGATCGCCGCCCCGCTCATCTACCTGCTGTTCTCGCTCGCGATGATCAACCTGGTGCTGGCGGTGTTCAACCTGATCCCGATCCCGCCGCTCGACGGCACGCACGTGGTCGGGGCGCTGCTGCCCCCGGCTGCTGCGTACCAGTGGGCCCAGATCGAGCGCTACGGCATGCTGCTGCTGTTCGTCCTGGTGTGGACCGGGTTCCTGGGCACGCTGCTGCGGCCGTTCGTGAACGTCCTGCTATGGATCCTGCTCTCCTAGCCGCCGACGAGCGCCCGCGCCCCGGCGTCGTCCTGCCGGCGTTCGAGGGCCCGCTCGACCTTCTGCTGCACCTGGTGCGCGAGGACAAGGTGTCGATCTGGGACATCCCGATCGCGAAGATCTGCGACCAGTACCACGAGGCGCTGCGCCAGATGGAGTCGCTCGACCTCGAGGTCGCCGGCGAGTACCTCGTGTACGCCGCCTGGCTGATGGTGATCAAGTCGCGCATGCTGCTGCCGCGCCGCGACGACGCCGGCGAGGACGACCCCCGCAGGGAGCTCGTCGACCGCCTGCTCGAGTACGAGAAGGTGAAGCTTCGCCGCCGACGCTGGCCGGCCTCGAGGAGGTGCGGCGGGGCATGGAGGGCGTGCGCACCGGCATCGGCAAGGACGCGGAGCGCGAGGAGGAGGTCGAGCTCGAGGAGGTGGACGTGGTGATGCTCGCCCTCGCGCTCCACCGCGTGATCGAGCGCCACCAGCGCGAGCACCCGCACACCATCGAGCTGGCGCCGATGCGCTTCTCGGTGCGCGAGAAGATCGTGGAGCTTTTCGACATGCTGCAACGAGACAAGAGCCTGGCTTTCCTGTCGCACCTGCTGACCCGCCCCGACCGCGAGGAGACGGTGACGCTGCTGGTCGCGGCGCTCGAGCTGGTGCGGCTGCGCGCGGCGCTGCGCACCAGCGGCAGGCGTTCGCCGAGATCTACCTCACCGCGACCGGAGAGCCGCTACCGCTGGAGGCGCTCGCCGATGCCTGAGCCGCTCCAGCTCGCAGCGCTGTGCGAGGCCGTCCTCGCGGTCGCCGGAGAGCCGGTCGGCGTCGACGCGCTGGTCACCACGGCGGGGGAGGGCGTCACCCGCTCCGACGTCGAGGCGGCGCTGGCGCTCCTGGTGGAGCGCTACGAGCAGCAGGGCAGCGGCCTGGTGGTCGAGGCGGTCGGCGGCGGCTGGCGCCTGGCGACCCGGCCGGAGCACGAGGCGGCGCTGCGCGGGTTCCTCGGCCTGCGCGCGCGGTCGCGGCTGTCGCAGGCGGCGCTCGAGACGCTGGCGATCGTCGCCTACCGCCAGCCGATGACGCTGCCCGAGGTCAACTTCCTGCGCGGGGTCAACTCCGCCGGGGTGGTGCGGACGCTGCTCGAGCGCAAGCTGGTGCGCGTGGCCGGACGCAAGCCGGTGGTCGGCACGCCGCTGCTGTACCGCACGAGCAAGGAGTTCCTGGTGCACTTCGGGCTCGAGAGCCTGGCCGCGCTGCCGCCGGTCGAGCAGGTCGACCAGGAGACGGGGGAGCCGGCCAGTGGCCTTGAACGGGTACAGAAGCTGATCGCTCGCGCCGGCGTCTGCTCGCGGCGCGAGGCGGAGGAGCGGATCCGCGGCGGGCAGGTGACGATCAACGGCCGCGTCGCCGAGCTCGGCGACCAGGCCGACCCGGCGACCGACTCGATCAAGGTCGACGGCAAGCGGCTGAAGGCCGAGCCGCCGGCCCGCTACCTCCTGCTCAACAAGCCGGTCGGCGTGGTGACGACGACCGACGACCCCGAGGGCCGGACCACGGTGATCGACCTGATCCGCCCGAAGGTGGGCGAGCGGCTCTTCCCGGTCGGCCGCCTCGACTACGCCTCCGAGGGGCTGGTGCTGCTGACCAACGACGGCGACCTGGCGATGAGGGTGGCGCACCCGCGGTTCGGCGTGCTGCGCGAGTACATGGCCAAGGTGCGGGGCGTGCCGGACGCCGGGGCGCGAGGCAAGCTGGCGGCCGGCGTCGTCATCGACGGGCAGCGGGTGGTGCCGCACGAGGTCGAGTTCCTGCGCGTCACGCCGTCCGGCCAGAACTCGTGGTGGAAGGTGGTCGTCGGCGAGGGCAAGACCCACGAGGTCCGCGAGATGTTCAAGCGGCTCGGCCACCCGGTGCAACGGCTGATCCGGACGGCGATCGGGCCGTTGCGCGACGCGGAGCTGCGCCCCGGGGCGTTCCGTGACCTGACCGAGGTCGAGGTAGACTTGCTGCGCCGCGGTGGTCGGAGCGGCGCGGAGCCGAGGCCGCCGACAGCGCGGCGGGCGGCCGGCCGCCCGAGACCCGATAGGAGGCACGATGCGCGGACCACAAGTCCCGGAGTACATCCGCAAGCTCGCGGTGTACGTGCCGGGGAAGCCCATCGAGGAGGTGCAGCGGGAGCTGGGCGTCAGCGATATCGTCAAGCTGGCGTCGAACGAAAACCCGCTCGGAACGTCGCCAAAGGCCGTCGCCGCAATCCGTGAGTCACTCCCGGAGGTAAACCGCTACCCGGACGGCTCCGGGTTCCGGCTGAGGCGCTCGCTGGCGGCCCGCCACGGCGTCGACATCGACCAGATCATCCTCGGCAACGGCTCGTGCGAGATCATCGAGATGCTGGCCCGCGCCTACATCGCGGACGGGGACGAGGCCGTGATCTCGCAGCAGTCGTTCGTCTCGTACGAGCTCGCGATCAACCAGGTGAACGGTCGTGCGGTGGCGATCCCGACGGCGCCCGGGCGCCGTCACGACCTCGACGCCATGGCAGCCGCGGTCACCGACCGCACCAAGCTGGTCTACATCGCCAACCCCTGCAACCCGACCGGCACCTACATCACGCGCGCCGAGCTCGACCGGCTGGTCGCGGCGGTCGGGGATCGCGCGCTGGTGGTTCTCGACCAGGCGTACCAGGAGTACGTGGACCGCCCGGACTTCCCGGACGCGCTCGACGACCTCAAGGCGGGGCACAACGTCATCGTGCTGCGCACTTTCTCGAAGGTCTACGGGCTTGCCGGACTGCGCATCGGCTACGGCATGGCGGCGCCCGAGGTGATCTCGACGCTCAACCGCGTGCGCTCGCCGTTCAACACCTCGTCGCTCGCCCAGACCGCCGCACTCGCCGCCCTCGACGATGGCGAGTGGGCGCTGCGCTCGCGCGACCACAACCTGCGCGAGGTGGCGTTCCTGGAAGGTGAGCTGCGGCGGCGGGGGATCAAGTTCACGCCATCGGTCACCAACTTCGTGCTGATCGAGTTCGACGGCGACGTGCGCGAGCTGTTCGTCGAGTTCCAGAAGCGCGGGGTGATCATCCGGCCCGTCGGCGGCCCCGGCCTGGCCGACTGCGCGCGCGTCTCGGTGGGCACCCACGGCGAGAACGAGAAGTTCCTGGCCGCGCTCGACCGGCTGATCGCCGCCCGCGTCTGATCGTCCCCCGCGGGCCCCCGTCGGCCCACGACCAAGGGTCAACGGCTCACGCCTCGCTCTGTCTCGCCGCGATGTGCGGGTAGAATCCCCGCCGGAGGGACAGCATGAGCCGATTCACCGTCACCTGCCCGCACTGTCAGGCGCAGCTCGAGCTCGACTCGGAGAAGCAGCTCGTGGTGGCCTCGAAGGCCGCCGACAAGCCGAAGGTGATGACCTCCATCGAGGACCGGCTGCAGGCGATGGCCAGGGACAAGGAGAGCGCGAGCGCCAAGATGGACGAGGCGATGCGGGCGGAGAAGGCCGGGTCCGAGCTGCGCGACGAGAAGTTCCGCAAGCTGCTCGGCGAGGCCAAGGACTCGCCGATCGAAAAACCAATCCGCGACATCGACCTGGACTAGCCCGGCGTGAGCGCGTCGTCAGCCGGAGCGAGCCGCACCACCGTGGCCCCCCATCCGCCCCTGTCGGCAGGCGCCTCGAACGCCGCGACCACACCCGGCAGGCGGGCGAGCAGCGCGTGCACGCGCGCCTTCTGCACGCCGCGCCCGCGGCCGTGGATCAGCCGGACCTCGGAGAAGCCGGCGGCGCGGGCCGCCAGCAGGTACTCCTCGACCACCGAGGGGACGTCGGCCGGGGCGAAGCTGTGGAGGTCGAGCGAGTCCTCGAGCGCGACCTCGACGGGATCGAGCGGGTCACCGTTCACGGTGCGGCGGGTCCTCCTTCACGGGTCCGACGAGGGTATCGTCCACACTGGAACAGTAGGCCCTGCCCGGGGGAGCGGCAAGCGGGCGAAGCGCGGGGGAGCGTCGTGACGGACACGATACGAGTTTCGGTGGTGATCCCGGTGTTCAACGAGGAGCGAACCATCAGCGCGCTGCTGGATCGGGTCGCGACGGCGCCGTACCCCGAGGCGGTCTCCGAGGTCGAGCTGGTGATCGTCGACGACTGCTCGCGCGACGGCACCGCCGAGCTCATCGCCGCATATCGCCTTCCCGAGGGCCGGCCGCGGCCGACCCGCCTCGTGCCGCGGCGCCACGAGGTCAACCAGGGAAAGGCCGCCGCCCTGCGAACGGGTTTTGCCGCCGCGGCCGGCGACGTGCTGATCGTTCAGGACGCCGACCTCGAGTACGACCCCAGGGACTACCCCGCGTTGCTCGCGCCGATCCTCGCAGGTGACGCCGAGGTGGTGTTTGGCAGCCGCTTCCTCTCCGGACCCCATCGCGTGCTGTTCTTCTGGCATTCGATCGGCAACCGGTTCCTGACGATGCTCTCCAACGTACTCACCGACCTGAACCTCTCCGACATGGAGACGTGCTACAAGGTGTTCACGAAGCGCGGTCAAGGAGCGGCTGCGCCTGACCTCCGACCGGTTCGGTTTCGAGCCAGAGTTCACCGCCCGGGTCGCGCGCATGGGCGTCCGCATCTACGAGGTGCCGATCTCCTACCACGGGCGCACCTACGCCGAGGGGAAGAAGATCGGCTGGAAGGACGGCTTCGAGGCGATCTGGTGCATCCTCAAATTCAACCTCTGGGACCGTTAGCGGGAACGGCGCCCGACCAGTCGCTCCCACTCGGCGAGCAACGGCGGGGCCTCCGGCGACCCCTCGGGGGGCGCCCATGCGGCGAAGTCCTTGTCGGAAAGCGCCCGGTACGGCCCCGGCTTGACCTCGAACAGCACGGTGTCCGGCGCGAGCGCGAACAGCGTGTGCCAGACGCCGCCCGGGATCTCGACGGCGCGCGCGCCATCCCGCCGCAGCTCGACGTGCTCGGTCACGTTGCCGGGCCCGTCGAACACGAGGGCCGCCGCGGCTCCCTCGAGGAGCAGAAAGAGCTCCCAGCGAAACTCCTCGTGACGATGAGGGCGCACGTACGAACCGGGCTGGAGGACGTTGAGGAAGCGCTGGACCGGGTCGGCGAGTGTGGGGTGCAGGTTGAAGTTGCTGCGACCGCGCGCGGAGCTCCTTGCCGTCGCCATGGTGACGGCAAGCGTGCCCGCGTCCAGCAGTCGTAGTGCCTTCATCTCAGCGTCTTCCATCTAGATTCTGGCCGCAGTTTCACCGCGGCCAGAATCTAGCCGGGGTACTTGCCGTGGATGAAGTCGGTGAGCATGCGGATCTCGAACTCGTGGTTGCGGCTCACCCAGCGGACCAGGTCGCCGATCGATACTATGCCGACGATCTCCGAGCCCTCGAGCACCGGCAGGTGGCGGCAGCGGCGCTCGGTCATGATCGCCATCGCCTCGGCCGCCGGCGTGGACAGATCCACGCAGACGACGTCGGTGGCCATGACTTCCTCGACGCGGGTCGCCGCGGGGTCGCGCCGTGCGAGCACCACGTCGATCATCAGGTCGCGCTCGGTGATGATTCCCACCGGCCGCCCGGCCTCGGAGACCAGCAGCGACCCGACCTTCTTGCCGCACATGGTCTCGACCGCGTGCAGCACCGAGTCCTTGGGCGAGGCGGTGTGAACGATGTTTCCCTTGTCCTTGAGGATGTGACCTACCGTGTCCATGGTCCCCCCCCTCGCTGCGGTCTTGAAAAAGGGTATCACGGACCGGAAGGCAGCGACGCGAAGAACGAGCGCACCGACTCGACAGGGTCGAGGGAGCGCAGCGAAGCGGGTGTCCCGTCGGTCCAGTCGCGCGGGCAACATCGAGAAGTACGGCTCCCGCAGAAAGCGCTTGCAGATCAGGACGATGACGCCGCGGTCGTGCTCCGACCGGATCAGCCGGCCGGCGGCCTGGACGACCCGCCGCATCCCCGGGATGAGGTAGGCGTACTCGAACCCGCGCTCGTAGCGGTCGTCGAAGTAGCCCTTGAGCAGCTCGCGCTCGGGGCCGACCTGGGGGAGCGCCGGGCGAGACCACCATCACCTCGGAGAGCATTTCGCCGGGGTAGTCCACCCCCTCGGCGAAGACGCCGCCGAGCACCGCCAGGAGCAGCGCCGGCTCGCGGTTGGCGCGCAGGCGGGCGAGGATGTCCTGGCGCACCCGGTCGGAGTCGTCGCCGCGCTGGATCTCGACGCGGTGCGTGACGACCGTCAGGCGGCGAGGCGACCTCGCGGAGGAAGGCGTAGGAGGGAAACAGGGCGAGCGCGTTGCGTCCCGCCGGCGCGAGATCGCCGACGAGCTCGGCGATGCCGGCCGTAGTAGCGGCGCGCGGACGCGATAGCTGGTGTCCACCTCGTCCATCGCCACGACCAGGCGGTTCTCGCGCGGGAACGGCGAGGGCAGTGCCGAGGGTGTCGGTGCGCTCGCCTCGAAGCCGAGCAGGTCGCGGTAGAACTCGAACGGCTCCAGGGTGGCCGACATGGCGATGCACCGCGGAGCGTCGAGGCCAGCAGCGGCCCGATGAACCGCGCGGCGTCGAGGCAGACGATCCGGACGGACTCGCTCGGCCGCCGCGCCGTCCGTGCGCTCGGCGAGCGGCACCAGCTCGCTCCCGCCGGCCTCGAGCAGGTCGGTGACGCGCGCGAGCGAGAGCAGCACGCAGACGACGGGGTCGCTCGGCGAGCCAGAGGTCGACGTTGCGCTTGAAGGTGAAGTAGGGGGCGATCAGCGCGTCGAGGTCGAGGCGCAGAGCGGCGAGGTCGCTCGGCTCGAGGGCCGACCGGATGCACGCCGGCGCGCTCGTCGAGGGCCTCCGCGACACGGTGCGCGAGGACCAGCGCCTCGAGCTCGCCGAGGGGGTTGTCGAGGTCACGGCATACCTTCGTGGCGGTGGCCGTGGAGCAGCTCGCGCGCCTGCCGCACGCCGGCGACCGAGAGTCGCGGGGAGTAGTACTCGCGGGCCCGGTCGACCAGGTTGTGCGCCTCGTCCACGATCAGGAAGGTGTTCTCGAGCTCGCCTCCCGGCCACCGGCCGAAGAGGCCGATCGTCGGGTCGAAGACGTAGTTGTAGTCGCACACCACCGCGCTGGCCTCGCGCAGCAGCTCGAGCGACACCTCGAACGGGCACACCTCGGCGGCGTGGGCGACGCGTAGATGCGGTCGGGTCGAGGTGCGGGGCGAACGCCGGAGAGCAGCGCCGGCAGCACGCCCCGCTCCGCCAGCTTGAGCGCCGTAGTCGCGGGCGTGGACGCAGTACTCCTCGTGGCAGATCACCTCGCGGTTGGCGCACATCTTGGCCTTGGCCCTGATCTGGATCGACCGCCAGCCGCCGCGCTGCATCCGCCTGCAGGGTCTCCACCGCGAGCGGCTGCTGGAGGGTCTTGGCGGTGAGCAACACGACTCGGCGGCCGGTCGCCAGCGCCAGCTCGCACCGCGGGATAGAGGGCGGCCGCGGTCTTGCCGACCCCGGTCGGGGCGGCGAGGAGCAGGTGGCGGCCGGCCGCGAGCGCGTCTGCCACCGCGTCCATCGCCTCGTGCTGCACCGGGCGTGGGGCTCGGGAAGGGGAACGGCAGCTCCTGCGGCCGCGGCGCGCCACGCGCTCGCGCGACCTCTCGCGCCGCGCTCCGCCGCCACCAGCGTGTGGAGGCGCGCCGCGCAGGTAGGCGCGTGACCTCGGCCGGGCGTCCAGGCCACCTCCTCGACGCGGTCGTCCTCGCCGCCCAGGTCGACCAGCAGCAGGCGCGCCGCGGCGTCTCCGGCGGGGAACAGGCAGTAGGCGTAGAGCCGCGCCTGCCAGCGGTAGCGCTCGAGCCGCTCGTGGGCGAAGAGGTGGTGGAGCTCGACTGCGGAAGTGGAGGGTCTTGATCTCTTCCACGACGTGGCCGGCCATCGCGGCCCGGGTGATGCCGTCGGCCCGCCCGAGGACCCGCAGCGTCCCAGCCGTCGATCGTCGAAGGTCGGCATCGACGGCAACCTCGCTGGTGTAGTGCGCGGCATCCGACGCGCGCTGGCCCTGCACGATGCGGTGGAGCTCGGCGCCCACCGAGAGGCGGGCGAGACCCTCCCCGGGGGCGCCGAGCCCGCCCCTGAGGGACTCAGGCAGGAGGTCGTGCGGCAGGTAGCGCTGCGCACGTCGATGCGGGCGACCATGACGCCCGATTGTACGCGGGCGTTGGGTTGGAGATGGGGCGGGCGCCGCTGCGCGGCGCTGCGTCCGCTCGCGGCGAGCCCGCGTGAGCTGCGCTCTCGCGGGGCTCGGCGCGAGCGTCCTTGCCGCACTGCGTGCGGCCCGCCCCTCGCGAAAAATGGATCGTTCTCTTCTTCCCGCGAAGCGCTGCCGGCAGCGGACCGTCTGCGGCGTCGCCCTTCACCGCCTCGCTCCTCGCGTACAGCAAGTACGCGTCGTCGCGGGCCGGCTGGGTCTACACTGCATCCGGCCCACTGGCGGCAGCGCCGCACCGCTCCGCGGTGCGCACCAAAGGAGGAAAGACACCACTCTCAAGGCGCCCTGCGTGGTCCGCTGGTGGAAGCGCCGCGCCGCTTGGCGTCGCGAGCGCGAGGCGTCGACCACTCTGTCATCCCGAGCGCAGCGAGGAAGTTGGCGCGCTTGGAGGGCGGCCGGCCGCGCGAGGTGCAGTCAAATCCAGCCCACCTGCGGAGGCGCCGCGCCGCTGCGCGGCGCGAGCGCGAGACGAACAGGGGCTGTGGGGCGCGCGATTGTTCGGGAGCGCGG
>CAVRZJ010000019.1:0-142500 GCA_963725705.1 uncultured Acidobacteriota bacterium
GAACGCAGGTAAGATCGTTGCAACATACAAGCTGGACACGAAGCTGTCGTGCACGTTGACTTTTCCCCGCCGCCGCTGAAAGCGTTCTTTGGCGACAAGCCCTACCTTGCTTTGAACTGCCCAACTGTCGTTGTCGGCTCTTTCGTGATGAGTGCGGCCGAAGGGCTCTTTACGCCCGAGAATGCTAGGCAGGTGCTCCCCTTGTGGACCGGCAAGGACTACCCTTATCACGTCAAGGACGTTAGCTTCACAATTGAAATACCGGAGATGCCCGTATGCAGAACGCTGGACAAGGCGCGGTGCGAGGCCGACCAAGTGTTTCTTCAACCCCATCTGAGCGAGAAAGTACTGACATTCGTCGCCAGATAGGCGCCTGGCCCAACGATCTTGACGATCTTCGGGAGAGGTGCCTGGTACGCATTTGCGGAGTGGTGGGGGTCTCATTGAAGTCAAGCCACTGGGTTGAGATGTTGGGGGCGGGTAGAAGCGCGCGGCGTTGCCTTCGACGTCGCCACTTCCGAGCCCCGTAAGGATGGCCTCGAGCTCGGCTATCAGCCCCGTCTTGCCGAAGTCTCGCTCATCCTGATCGCAGCGGCCAGAATGGGCTTGGCCCACGCTGGAGCGTGCGCCAGCTCGCACGTCGCGACAGCTCGCCCCTGCTTCATGTGGAGCACCAACACGGGCTGCGGGCGTCGACCGGCGGCAGGTGCGGCTTCCGTGCTGTTGTCGAAGACTCTGAGCTCGGAGATCCTCGGCATGAGCTGAAGCAGGTTCAGCAGGCTCTTGTGGTAGCGGTCGCGGATCATCGCTTCGGGAATCGCGTGCCCTCCCGCGGCAAGGCGCGCGCGAACGCGCTCGATGCAGAGCTCCGGACTCTCGACGCCGACGTACCAGATCCGAACCTCAACGCCCGCAGTGATCGCATCGTCGAGCAAGGAGGCCATCGTTCTGCCGCCCAGCGTCGTCTCGAAAGCAAAACTCAGGCGTTCGGCGATCGCCCGCTCGAGCAGCCGCCTCCCCTCGTGCCATGCCGCGGCGTTGGCCTGCTCCGCCGTCATTCCCGGGTTGACCGCGCGAATTCGTAGCGCGGCCTCGTCGGGATTGAAGTAGTCGGCGCCACTTGCGCGAATCGTGGCGCCGCCGAGACTGCTCTTCCGGCCCCGTTGTTGCCGGCAAGCACGAAAATGCAGGGCGTTGGCGCCACTACCGGCGCTTCCGCGCTCCCGTGGACACCGTCTTGACCGCAGCCTGCCCGACCTCAGCGGGCGACGCGTTGAAAGCCGCCGCCAGGCCCGCGCGCGACTTCGCACTCTGCATGCCGGCGAGCAGCTCGTCGAAATCGGCGGAGAGCGTGTCCCACCGGCGCGTGCTCTCCTCGGCGAGCGCCTGGAACTCGGAGTAGGACACGATCACCGCTGCCGGAGTGTCGTGCTTCGTGATGACGACGGTACGGCCCTCAGCCACCAGGCTCAAGACGTGCCCGAACTCGTTCTTCGCGGCCGTCGCGGTGAACGAGGGGGCATCGACGGGCGTTTCGTCGATACGGAACCTCACGCCGCGCTGGCGGGCAGCAGGTCGACTCATGAGCACCTCCATGGCTATTTTAGCTGAAATGGCCTAAATGATCAATACCGACCTGTCGCGAGGCAACAGCTTCGGCTTGCCAGACATCGGAGTCCCTGTCGTATGCATCAGAGGTGGTACGCAGTTGCTGGGTCACTAGCAAGGGTACCTTATGGGTACCGAGTAGGATGATCGTATCAGGCGGCACAGGTACCTGGCAGGATGATCCTATCCTGGCCGGGGATCGGCGCCAGATGGGCAATTGATAGGTGCCTGGCCCAACGATCTTGACGGTCTTCGGCCCGGGCGGATCGTCTCATGGGAGCGGTGCCAGGTACGCAACTAGCGGAACTGTGAATTCCGACGACGACAAGTCGGCCAATTGCGTACCGGGCACCTCTCTCTTGTCGACCTCCGCAAGCAGGGGCTCTGGCAGCCATACGGCTACGCGGTGGCTGCGCTAGTCGAGGTCGAACGAGCGTCCGACTGGGTCGCGTCGCACGCGGCCGAGATGTCCGGCCTCGAGGAGTACCTCAAGCCGGCGACGTAGGCGGGACGCCGGCGCGAGCCGGCTGCCTCCCACGGCGCGGTCCCGAGCGGCGTCGAATCACCCAGCCGCCCGTTCCGGCACCTTCCAGAGCCACGCATCGAGCGCCTTGACGGTCGCCGGCACCCCACCCTCGTGGCACGCGACGTAAAGGCCGAAGAGCCGCGAGCAGTAGCCGCAGTACTCGGCGTCGCTGCCGGAGGGCCGCTCGAACGGCGCAGGCCCACCGCGCCATGGAACGCGTTTCCCCAACGCGATCGCCGCGTACGAGTCGTAGATCGGCACCGCCGGGTTGTGGAAGTGCAGGTACTTGGAGACGAACGACCGGGGAGCCCTGGCGCGGGGCTGCGCGCCTCGAAGCAGACTCGTGAGCTGGCCATGCAGCTCGACGATGCGACACATCGCCGGCGCCGTCAGGGGCTCCCGGATGCCGTTCAGCGCGTCAACGATCTCGTCCGCATCGCGCGCGTGCCGAAACAGATGGTCGCCGGCGACAACGACCGCCTGCTCTCCCGGCGGTGGACTGATGCAGCGCTCGAGGCCGGCCTGGTAGGCCCGACCGATGAGCGCGACCTTGGCCATCACGGCCCGGCGATTCGAGTGACCCGGGAAGCGGCGGCAGAGGTCGTAGAGCACTTCATCCACGCCGCCCCAATCGGCGTCGAACGCCGCTCTAGCCTCGCCGAGCTCGGTCGAGGATGGGATTTCCATGCTCTCTCCATGCGGAGCCTCGCTCCCGGGTCGGCCACCAGCTCTGGTTCGTCGGCGGTTACTTCTCCTTCCGAACACCCTTGAACGGTTCGCCGTCGCGCTTCTGATCGATGAACTTGCCGCTGCCGGCGTCGCGCTTGGTCCAGTTCTCGGTCTTGGGGTTGTAGACCTGGGACCGGTCCCGGACCGCGCCACGCCGATGCCCGTCGCCCGTCGGTGGGTTCTTCGCCATGGGGTTCTACCTCCTTTCTCGCGGACACCGTCGCATCGAGTGCCGCGGTGCTTGTGGAACACGCGCAGGGCCTGAGTGGTGCCCTCCTACGTACGACTGTCGCGGGCCAGCCGACAGTGCCGGGGCGATGACGGACCTCGCGCTCATGACGTGAGCCCCTCGCCGCGAATGCGCATCTGTCGGCCCTTGGCCACCCACCCGCGGACCTTCGCGTCGCTGTACTTCGTCCGGAGGGGTGGCGGGTCGAGGCCGATGCGGCGCAGGACCACTTCGAGTGAAACCACTCGGTCGGCCAAGCCGAGGAGGCATGCGGCGCGGACCGCGGCCCCGTCGGCCGTGCATAGCTCCGGTTTCTCGCTGTCCCAGCAGGCGAGGAGCGCGAGGGCTTCGGCTTCTCCTGCATGGACGCTCTGCTGCACCACCTGGTCGAGACGGCCGAGGATGGCGGTGATGTCGGCGGCGTCGGCGCACACGATCTGGAGATGCCCGGCCTTCGCGTCCGCGTGCAGATCGATGGGATGGCCGACGCCATCGCCGGCGTTCCAGAACATCGCCTCCTGCTCCGCGACGATCGACGGCACCACCACCTCGGCCCGCCGGAGCACCTCGTGCCACAGCCCCAACTCGTGCAGGCCGATCACCGGCCCGGCGTCAAGTAGGAACAGCCTCGGCTTGCCAGACATCGGAATCCATGTCGAACCCATAATCTCGAAGCACCTTGCGCAGCATGCCGACGGTCGTCTCGAGGAGCTCCGCCAGCTTCCCGACCGTGATCTCCTCCTCGAGGAACGCCCTGAATGCCAGCGTGACGAAGCGATCAGGGAGCTCTCTCCCGTCCTGAGCGGGCTGGGCGCCGGCATCCCTTCGCGAAGGATCTGCAATGATCTTCTCTGCCTGCTGACGCTGCAGCTTCGCGAGGTTGACCAGGCGCCACGCCAGGGCCGGAACGGAGACGCCACAGCGCCGTGCAAGCTCGACCCACTGCATGACAGTCCAATCGGCGGGCTTCCCGCCCGGAACGGTCTGGGTGACGGTGTCTCGAGGCAGCAGGAAAGCCGCCGCGAAGTTCTCGGCGAGCTTCTCGGTCCGCGCGGACGCTTCAGGCTTCCGCTCGTACGGAGCTGCCGTCGACGAGTCCCACGTCAGGAGATGGAACAGCTCGTGCGCGATGCTGAAGGCTCGTCGCCCCGGTGCTTCTCCGGCATTGACCACCATGGCGTCGCCGAACTCGCCGCGGAAGGTCGCGCCGGAGCCACCCTTGAGCTCGGTGACAAAAATCTTGAGGCCGTGGCGCTGCTCGAGCACCTGCTGCAGACTGGCCGCCGGCATATCGCCTACTCCGAGGGCCTTCCGCGCCTGCTCGGCCCACTCGGCGACATCCTCGAACGTCGTCTGCCTGGGGTTCAGCTCGTAGCGCAGGGCCAGGGTCGCGGGCTCCAGGCGGGCGAGACGCTCCACGAAAGCGTAACGACGGCAGCGCTCGATGAAGCGAGCCTCGTCGTCGTGGCGCGCCGCGTCGTTCGCCGGCTGGCGCCACAGGACGAACGGTGCAGGCGTCAGCGGCGCCAACCCGAGGATGACCAGAGGCGAGACGTGAAAGAGCTCCGCGAGATGTCCGAGCTCCACTGCCTTGAGGGCACGGTCGCCCTTCTCGAGGGCCGACACGACCTGCTTGTGCTCGAGTCCCAATGCGGACGCAACCTCGGACTGGGTCAACCCGCGGGCACCGCGCAGCGACGCGATTCGCTCGCCGATGGTCGTGTTGCTCGTGGGCATGGTGTCGTCTCCTCCCTGCTTCCCGACCGGACGCCCGTACTGCCGTCCTGACCCATTGTGGACACCTGGAGGATAGAAGTCAAGATTATCTTGACAGCCGCCAGATTAGCGCCCGACAGCGGCTAGGCGCCGAAATCGAGGCCGATCCCGAACCAGGGGCCGCCTGCACTCCAACAAGCCCGATGGAGTGATCGTGCGGCACGGCCTGACACCGCACCCGCGGCCGCAGGTCAGCGCCGAATAGGCGCCTGGCCCAACGATAGGTGCCTGGCCCAACGATCTTGACGATCTTTGGGAAGGGTGCTTGGGACGCATCCCCTGGAACTATGAACGACCATTCCGACGACTGCGATAGATGCGAACCAGTCGCCGTTCCTGGATTCACTTGCTGTAGTCACCTACAGCTCCCAGCCCTTCAATGACAGTGGCTTTCATGGTCCAGGGTGGGCCCCCGGCTCGTCTTGCTGCCTGGACAGGTTACGGCTGGGCTTCGCTGTGCAGGTCCCAGGTGTACACCGTGAGGCCGGAGGTGAAAGTGCTCTTGATCGCGGTCCCGTCTGCGCTGACCTGCCTGAACGGCGGCACCGCTGGTGAAAAGAGCCAGAAGCCGACGATGCTCGCGCCCGGCCCTGCGACGTCGGGCGGACACGTCACCGCAAAGGTGTCGGCAGAGATCCCAGCCAGATGGTAGGTCCGCTTGGCCGAGGTCTCGACCGGCGTGTAGTTGACGGTCCACATCTGCCTCGTCCCTGCGGTGATGTCGAAGACGCCGGCGCCCGAGCAGCCGAGGGCGTTCGCATACGCGGCCGCGACCACCCCGGTGGCGCGGTACTGGACAGTCGCCGATGGCGAAGTTGGCGCCTCCTGGACCCGTTCCCAGGTTAGCGGGCTCGCCACAACCGTCTGCACCGATCCCTCCCCCGTGGTGACCGCGGTGGCCGTCCCGGTCCACTTGTAGCAGCCGACGTTGGAGACGACCAGCCTCGGGAACTCGCCGGAAGGCTTGGCGCGCTTGCCCGCGTCGAGGAACTGCGAGTTCGAGATGATCAGCACGAGCTCCTCGATCCGCTCGTCGGCGACGTCGCGACAGAAGGTGAAGGCAGGATGGTCGGTCCAGTCGGCCGGCGCCTGCCACTCCTTCCCCTCGATCTTGACCAGTGCTTGAACGCGGATCCCCTCTTTCGCCGCGGCCGTCGCCGGTTTCGGGTCCCAAACCGGGGAGGCGAAGAGGGTGCCCGCGGACTTCTGCAAGTCAAACGTCGCTCCGTTCCAGAAGCGCACGCTGCGTACGGACGGGTCGTCGAACCTGTAGTGCAAGTACTTGGTGGACACCTTGGGCAGGTCGAAGGGAATCGTGTACTCCTTGTCGGGAGCACCGCCGAGATTCACGGAGGTTGGGCGACTGGCGTCCTTCGGAGCGTGGGGAAGGCCATCCCACTTCCTCTTGTAGTCATCGACCGGGTAGGTATTCCAGTTGTGCAGTGCGAGCTCGGGCCAGATGCGTTCCCATCCCCCGGCGATCGTCGCATCGACCGCATGGACAGCGTCCATTCCCCCGCAGGCCTCCCATGCCTCCTTGACGAACGTGGCGCTGCCGGTCTTCCGGTAGACGTAGTAGGGCAACAGGTAGGTGCTGTAGATGTGTGGGTTGTCGGGGATATCAAAGGACCGTTCAGGTTTGTCCATCAGATCCGCCGCCACCCACTGCTCCCACTTGCTCGGCGGGTACACCTTGTCTACGATCCACTGGGCGCTCCCCTCCGCCCACCAGTCGTACTCGGTGCCGCAACCGCCTCCGGAGAGCGGGAACGAGTACTGGAAGGCGTGGAAAATTTCGTGCGCCAGCGTCTCCACGGGCCTGGTCCGGTTGAGGTTGATGTACGCAGCCGTGTTGCTGCACGTGGTGCTCTTCCCCCAGAAACCAGTCGGAGCCGTAACCGAGATGCGGATGTCGGTGAGGTAGATGTCGAGGCGGCCATCGCCGCCGCTGCACAGGGACAAGGCGTCCGAGAGAGGTGCGTGAGCTCCCATGAAGTCGGTGATCTTCGGCCAGATGACAGTGTCGGCCTCGTTCGCGAGGGCGATCGCCCTGGCCCCAAAAAGGTCCGAGGGCACCCAGTACCATACCCGCACCTTGCCTCCGGGGCCGTCGGCGAACTGCCACAGCGGATGGGGGCTACTGCACGGACCGGTGTCCAGACGGGTCACGCCGGTCGGAGCGGGGTTGGCCCAGCTCCCCGAGTAGGCCGGAGGGACGAGGAACGGCTGCAGCGCCGCCTGGGTCGCGGGAGAGTAGGTGTCCCACTCGGCCGCCACCTTTTTGAGGTAGAGCGACTCGAAGACGGCGGCGTCGCTGCCGCGGTAGGCGGCGGGCAGGCGAGCGTCGCCGAAGATCGCGTAGACGCGGTAGATCACCGCCGTCTCGTGCCCTATCTCTTGGGCTGCCTCAGCACGGTCGATGAGGTCGGTGCTCGTGAGCGCCTTCCCCCCCAGCCTCCTGCGGGGCCTTGGCGGTGACGCAGCGACCGCAGTCACCAAAGGTCCGGGTGCAGATACGTCGGCGGGCAGGTCGCTCGCGTCGCTCTCGCCGCTAGCGCCAACGAGCCGGACCGCGAGTCGGCCGTCGCCGTCCAGCACCTCGACGAGCACGTCGTTGCCGGCCAGGTCCTCCTCGTTGAACACGGTGCCGAGTCGGATCAGCCTGCGCTCGCCGGCGAGCAGGACGACGACTCGCCCGCCATGCGGAGGTGCCCCGGGCGGAACCTGCGGCGTCAGGCGCGTGACCAGGATGGCGCCCGCAGTCTCTCTCATCTCGACGACAGTCTGCATGGGGTCGAACCCCGGAGCCAGGGCGATTTCTGCTGCTCCGAGGGCCTCCTGCTCCCCGGCCACCAGGGACATGATCGTGGCGGCGTCCGAGCGTGACAACCTCTCGGGCGACTTGGCCATCGCTGTGGCGGCGCCTGCCAGCGCCATCGACACAGCCATCAACGACACTCCAAGGCGTGCCCTTTCGATCGCCACCTGTCCCCCCCCGGGGTCGGAAAAGTGTCACGGATACTGCAGTTACATGCTTCCGGCCCGAATACACGATAGCAGTTTCGGTGAACCTGGTTTCCGGTCCGTGGCCGAGAGCGTCAGGAAGCGGCTCGAGAAGCCCGCCGGCGCCTCCGGCGCACCACCGTGAGAACTGTTGGATAGGACAGGTGTCAGATAGGTGCGTGGCCCAACGATCTTGACGATCTTCGGCCCGGGCGGAGCGTCGCATGATGCCCCGCGTACCGGCGCCGGGGGCCCCGACAGCAGTCTCGCTAGAACAGCTCCACGGAGCCCGATACAACCTCGGGCCAGGGGACGACCTCGATGCCGTGGCCGAGCTGGCGTCGCTCTCGGGCGGTCGACACGACCCAACCTCGGCGCAGGCCGAGGTCCTGCATGCAGTGGCGCAGGCCGGCGATCGAGTAGTGGTCGACGGCGGCGCCGGCCTTGATCTCGACCGGCACGATGCGGCGACCGTCGACGAGCAGCAGGTCGACCTCGGCGCCCGCCTGAGTCCTCCAGAAGAAGAACTGCGGTCGGACGAGGCGGGACGAGGCCAGACCTGTGAGCTCTTCGATCACCATGCCCTCGAACGATGCGCCCCGCCGCGCCCATGTCGTAAGCTCGGCGGGCTGTCGAAGGCCGGCGAGAAAGTGCAGCAACCCGCTGTCGCGCAGGTAGAGCTTGGGACTCTTGGTCAGGCGCTTCTGCACGTTCGCGTGGTAGGGCTGGAGGCGGCGGACCATGAACGCCCCCTCCAGCACGTCGAGGTCACGCGCGACCGTATGCGAGGAGACCCCGAGGGAGCGCGCCAGGTCGGCCGTATTGAGGAGATTGCCGTGCACGTGCGTCAGCATCGTCCACAGCGTCCGCAGCCGGCGGGCCGGCAGCGCGAGGCCGAGCGCGGGCAGATCGCGCTCCAGGAAGGTCGACACGTACGCGCTGAGCCACTCGCCGCGAGCGTTCCCGTCTCGCAGCGCATGAACCGGGGGGAAGCCGCCCCAGAACCAGCGGCCGCCGGCATGGCTGCCTGTCCTGAGCTCGGAAGCCAGGCACGGCGTGAGCTCGAGCACGGCGACGCGACCGGCCAGCGTCTCCGACACGGAGCGCATCAGCGTAGGGCTGGCGGAGCCGAGCAGCAGGAACCGCCCCTTGCCGCGCGAGCGATCGATGACATGGCGCAGCGTGGGGAACACCTCGGGCAGACGCTGGGCCTCGTCGATGACCACCTCCCGCGGATGGGCGTCGAAGAACCCCTCGATGTCGGCCGACCCCGCGGCCAGGTCCGCCGGCCGCTCGAGGTCGAGGTGCAGCCAGTCAGGCAGGGCGTGCCGGGCGAGGGTGCTCTTCCCGCACTGGCGTGGGCCAACGAGAAGCACGGCCGGGAAGAGCCGAAGGAGCTTCCGGAGGCGGGCCGTCTGGAGGCGGTCGACGTATCGCATACCTTGCATTCCTGAACACGAACCTCACAAATGCAAGCTGTAGTAGAGAGTGCTCGGTACGCATTCGGTGCAGCCAACGGAACACTGAACTAACATTCCTGGTGCCCGGTACACAAGTAGCTGAGTTGTGAATTCCACCGGCAACAAGTCGGCCAATTGCGTACCGGGCACCCCTATCTCGCGGAGCTCGCTGCCCGAGGTGACCGTCAACGTGCCCGCAGGATTCGACGTCGAACGCGACGAAGCTCTTGCAACGCACGGCCGGTGTTCTGGTTGTTGCCGGCTTGCTTGGGCCAACGGCTTGCGGCCAATCCGGTCGAGCCAGTCGCCATCGCCACCAGACCCGCTTCGGGGTAATAGGACCCGTAGTACAGGATGCCTGCGCCGTCGATCGCGAACCCGCCGTGCATCACGTTTCCCCACTGGAAACCAACCGCTGTGGGCAGCCGTTTCCAGACCAGGTCCCCGTCCTCGTGGATTGCCCACATGCCGCCCACCTCGTCGGCGAAGTAGACCACCCGATTGGAGTCGATGCTGGCACCGGGGTAGATGTCGGGCGGATTGACTTGCGCCGGCGGAAAGTCCGCCACGTCCGGCGCGGTGTCGTACTTCCACTTGAGCGTTCCGTCGGCACGCACAGCGAAGAACACTCCGGGTGTGCTCAGGGGGTGCTGGGACGTGCCCACATAGATGCCGCCGTCTGTGCCGATGACCGGCGCGGCCATGATCCAATGCTCGGTCAGGAGCTCCCACTTCGTCGTGCCATCGGGATTGATCGCCACGAGCTTCGGGGGCGTTCCGCTTGGGTCGTAGGATCCGTAGCCGGCGTAGACGGTCCCGTTCGCACCGATCGCCGGCGGTACACACCCCGAGCCCGGGTGATGCCAGAGGAGCTGCCCTGAAGGGGAGAATGCATAGATGCCACCTATAACATTCGAATGAGTCTCCTCGAGGGTGTTCACGTAGACCGTGCCATCGTCTCCCACCGACGGCGAGCTTCGAAGCGAGCTGAGGTGGTAGCGCGTACCGTCGCCGATGACGGTGTCCAGATCCGGGAAGTGGTAGCTCCACTTGATGTTGCAGCCGTTCTGCAAGGCAAAGAGATCATGCGCCCCACTCACGTAGATCGTGCCATCCTTGGCGATAGCCGGCGAGTCCGGGACCGGTCCGACTCCGAACGAACCGAGGTTGGGGCACTCCCACTTCTTGCGTCCCTGCGGGTCGACGGCGTGCAGGCTGCTGTCGAGACCATACGCGTCCGTGTCCGTCCCGATTCCGACCATGATGTAGATGGTCCCGTCGGGCCCGATGACGGGAGATGACTTGATCGACTTGCCGGTGGTGTACTTCCATTTGGTCCGGCCATAGCGATCCACGGCGTAGAGACCGTGGGTCGTGCGCGTGTCGCTCACGCCCGCCTCCGACGTCCCGATGTAGATGGTCCCGTCGGGGCCGATCGCCGGACCGCCGAAGTAGGACCCCTCATTGGGCACGTTCCACACGGGGACGTCGGGCCCGGCGCCAGCTCCACTACTCCGGGACTTGCCGGGAGTGGTGAGTGCCACGGAGAGAAGAAGGGCGAACACCGCGCAAGACGCTCTGCTGCTCCGGAAGCGATCGCTCACGAACATCACCTCCTCCCCAAACGATGGGATGGGTGCCTGGTACGCAAGTAGCTGAATTGTCGGCGAGATAGGTGCCTGGCCCAACGATTTTAGCGATCTTTGATTCAAGGCCGGCGGCGGTTGGTGCCACAGGATTTCGACGCGAGGTCAATTGGTCGCAGCCTTCGCGCCCCGATCTTCGAACCACGTCTGCCACGTTTTTCCTCCGTCGACTGAGATCTCCATCGTATCGACAAAGCTCATGAGATCTGGGGCGACGACCAAGGACCCTCTGAGCTTGAACTGCCTTCCTTCCTGGACTCCGGTTCCTTCGTAGGTCATGGTGTTGCCCTCGATCATATCGGTGGCCGCCAAGGTATTGCCGTGGTCGTCGAAGGAAATCCAGGTGTAGCGTTTGGCGACCGAATCGTAGCCGTCCAGCTCGAGCCACTGTGCTGTTATGGCCCCACTGGCGTCTCTTTCCTCCCCGCGAAACTCCAAGAAGAACCCGCCGAGCACCATCCGGCCGGTTAGCGTACCGTTCGTCTTGGCAGCGGGACCCAAGGGGGTGACCCTAATCTCGCCCTGGAAGGTCCAGTCCCCGACAAAGATCTCCAGCTTCTGGTGCGCCGGCCCCGGCCTGGGAGCTGGAGTCTCGGCGCGGGCGGCGATCGCGGCAACCCACGCCAGCATTCCAATGATCACAACGGCCCGCTTCATGGAACCCTCCCTGTGTCGGTGGTTGAAATGAATCCGCCGTTTGTAGATAAGTGGGCAGTAGCGGTTTGGGGCATTCTTACAGATCGTAGCACCCAAGTAGGATGGGTGGCTGACCCAACGATCTTGACGATCCGCGCTCGGATTGGTGCCGGGTACGTGGTGAGCGAAGTTGTCGGGCGCCACGGCGCGAACGTCTGCCGACTCCCAGCCCCGCGGTAGCCGGCCCGGGCACGCGGTGTATCCTCGCACCCAAGATCGCGGTGGTAGCGGCTCGGATCACTGGAGGCTCGTCGATGAACGGCACGCCGGTCCTCAGTGTGGCGACGCTGGCGCACTTGATCATGCTGTCGACGTGGGGAGGCATCGTCGCGACGGAGGCGGTGCTCGAGATCTACGCTTTCAGGAAACGTGAGCTTGAAGGCGCCGCGAGCCGCTTCCACTATTGGATCGATCTGCTCGTCGAGCTGCCCGTCGTCGTTGCGGTGCTCGGGACCGGGATCACCGTGGCCTGCCTGGTGGATCACATCACCCGGTTGCACGTCGTCAAGATCGGTTTCGCCGGGGCGGCGGTCGGCGTGAACCTGTTCTGCATCGCGGTAGTGCTGCGGCGCGACCGGCGGCGGAAGGCCGGCGCGAGTCCATCGCACCTTCGGACCGCATCCCGGGTGGTGCTGGCCTGCTTCGCGGTGGGGCTCCTGTGCGCGGCCGTTGCGGCCGTGCTGGGGTTCTCGCTCGGCTTCAGCCGCCTGCGCTGAAAGTACAGGTGCCATTGCAGCTCCCTGGCATCACCAGGTGGGGCATGTCGAGCGAGCTTGCACTTCCCGTACTGGCGGGGGTCGACGAGAAGCACGGCCGTGATGTGCCGAAGCTGCTGCCCGAGGCGCGCCGCCTGGAGGCGGTCGACGTGCCGCATACCTGATAGGTACCTGGCAGGATCATCAGACCATCCATTGGCAGGGGATCCCGCCCGTTGGAGCGCATAAGTGCCTCTGGGTTCCTGAACTTCTCGGTGGTGGTCACGGTCCTCGCGATCACGCCGCCCCCCTGAGCGCGGGGTGACGGCCGGTGGCCCGCGCTACCTGCGGCGCACCAGCGCCAGCGCCGCGAGCGCGAGAAGGACGAGCGCCAGCGCCTTCCCGGTCCCGGAGAGGAGTGGGATGGGCTCCCCCTCGAGGGGCTGGAACCCGTTGTCGACGACGCCGTCGCAGTCGTTGTCGAGGCGGTCGCGGATCTCCGGGACGGACGTGACCTCGCCCGCGCACACGAGGACGCCGCTCACGCAGGCCAGCGTCCCCTGACAGCATTCGCCGACGTCGGAGCCGCACGCCTCGCCGACCTGCGGCAGCGGCGCCTCGTCGATTTCGCCGTCGCAGTCGTTGTCGACGCCGTCGCACTGCTCGAGCACCGGCGCCACCCCGCCGACGCAGACCACGCCGCCGCTGCCGTCGCACTGGAGGATCCCGGGCAAGCACGGCGCGAAGTCGCGCTGCCCCGGGAAGAGGTCGTGGTCGTAGTCGGGCGTGCACTGACTCCCGATCGGCGATGCCGTTGTCGACGACGCCGTCGCAGTCGTTGTCCAGGCCGTCGCACAGCTCCTGGACCGGCGGCACGTCGCCGGAGCAGTCGAGCACGCCGCCGTTACAGGCCAGCACCCCGGCCTGACACTCGCCGATATCGGTGCCGCACGGCTGGCCGACCTGCGGCAGCGTGCCGTCGTCGACGGCGCCGTTGCAGTCGTTGTCGATGCCGTCGCACACCTCGGGCGACGGCATCGTCGAGCCCAGACAGGTCCACCCGGCGGCACCCGCACAGGTGAGCACACCGGCGGCGCAGGGCGGCGTGAGCGAGCCCGCGCCATTGCACGTGCTGCCCGCCGGCGGGCACCAGTTGAGGTTGGAGAAACTGCAGCAGTTTCCGGGCGAGGTCCAGCAGCCGCCCTGACCGGGAGGGGGCGCGTCGGCGAGCGGCGGGTCGTCGGGAGTCCCGTCGCAGTCGTTGTCGATGCCGTCGCACCGCTCGGGCTGCGGCCCGATCCCGCCCTGGCAGACGAGCGCGCCGTTGACGCACGCGGTCGTGCCCGGCGTGCATGGGGGCTGGTTGATGCCGCACGAGACACCGACGCCGCTGGCGCCTTCGTCCACCTGGCCGTCGCAGTCGTTGTCGATGCCGTCGCACACCTCGGGCGACGGCCCGATGAAGCCGATGCATACGCTCGACCCGCACTCCACAAGGCCCATCGTGCACTGGCTCGTGCCGCCGTAGACCAGGCCAGGCGGCGTACCGGGCGGGACGCAGGGCACCGGAGGTATGCCGTCGTCCGCGGTACCGTCGCAGTCGTTGTCGATGCCGTCGCACACCTCGGGCTGAGGGTTGTTGGTGCAGGTGCCCCAACCGCCGACTCCGACGCAGCCGCCGGGGAAGGCGACGGGTGGCGCCGTCAGGCAACTGAGCGTCCCCAGGCAGTTCGCCGGGCTCGGTAAGCCGCACGGTATCGGGGCGACATTGT
This sequence comes from uncultured Acidobacteriota bacterium, assembly GCA_963725705.1. Taxonomy (GTDB): domain Bacteria; phylum Acidobacteriota; class Thermoanaerobaculia; order Thermoanaerobaculales; family Thermoanaerobaculaceae; genus CAVRZJ01. Next base: position 14,141 of record CAVRZJ010000019.1, read on the forward strand.
TGTCGGCCACGCCGTCGCAGTCGTTGTCGCAGCCGTCGCATATCTCGGGCGACGGAGTGCACACGCCTTGCGGCGCCTCGCCGGCCCCGGCGGGCGCGGCGGCAGCGGAGGTCGAGGTCTCCCCTCCGCTGCACGGCACCGTGGCAGCGACGAGCGAACCGCCAGCGAGCAGGACCAGGAGGAGGTTTGCGGGCCGCGGATTCATGGCTACCTCCGGCCGCGCCCGGCTCGAACTCTGCGCCGGGCGGAGCGACGAGTTGGCGTACTTCGTCTCGATCTTATACCGCAACGTGACGCATTGCCAAAACTGTCACTACGCTATCACTGCCGCCACAAGTGAAACGCGCCATGATCGCGGGCAGGAGCCGCGGCGGGACGCCGCCGCCACTATGATAGGGATAGGTGCCTGATAGGTGCCTGATAGGTGCCTGGCCCAACGATCTTACCGATCTTTGAGTGCGCCTTGCACGGAGATTCCTGATCGGACGCACCACCACACTCTGCCACGTCCAACCGGACCTCCCATGGTGTCGATGCCCCATTGGCCGCCCCCGATGCGGGCGGGCGGAACCGGGGCGCGCGTTTCATAGTTAGGAAATCTCGGAGTCACTCTCCGAGATTTCGTGTAGGATGGCGCCATGATCGATCGGGTGCGACACCGCGAGAGGGTGGCCGCGCTGCTACGCGACTTCCCAGTGGTCGCCATTCTGGGGGCGCGGCAGGTCGGCAAGTCGACGCTGGCGCTCCAGATCATGGAGTCGCATCGGGGCCCCGCCGAGCGGTTCGACCTCGAGGACCCGGCCGACCTGGCGCGGCTCGACGATGCCCGGCTGGCGCTGGCGCCGCTGCGCGGGTTGGTCGTCCTGGACGAGGTACAGCGACGCGCCGAGCTGTTCCCGGTGCTCAGGGTGCTCGCCGATCGGCGCCCGCGGCCCGCGCGCTTCCTCGTGCTGGGGAGCGCCTCGCCCGAGCTGCTGCGGCAGGCCTCGGAGACGCTCGCGGGCCGCATCGCGTTCCACACGCTCGACGGCTTCGACCTCGGCGAGACCGGCACGTCCACGCTCGACCGGCTGTGGCTGCGCGGCGGCTTCCCTGGCTCGTTCCTCGCCCGGTCGGGAGCGGCGAGCTTCGAGTGGCGGCGCCAGTTCATCCGCACCTTCGTCGAGCGCGACCTCGCGCTCCTGGGCAGCCGGGTGGCCGCCACCACGATGTCGCGATTCTGGGCGATGCTGGCGCACTACCACGCGCAGGTGCTCAACGCCTCCGAGCTCGCGCGCGCCTTCGGCGTGACCGACAAGACGGTGCGCCACTACCTCGACCTGCTCGCCGGCGCGCTCGTGGTCCGCACCCTGCGCCCCTGGTACGCCAACATCGGCAAGCGGCAGGTGAAGGCTCCGAAGGTGTACGTCCGCGACAGCGGGCTGCTGCACGGCCTCCTCGACATCCGCGAGGCGCGCGATCTCGACAGGCACCCCAAGGTCGGCGCTTCCTGGGAGGGCTTCCTGCTCCAGCAGATCACGCGGCACCTTGGCGCGACCGAGGACGAGTGCTACTTCTGGGCGACGCACTCGGGCGCCGAGCTCGACTTGCTGTGGGTGCGCGGACGGCGCCGTTGGGGGTTCGAGTTCAAGCGGACCTCCGCGCCCGCGATGACCCGCTCGCTCGCCGCGGCGATCGAGGCCCTCAAGCTCGAACGCGCTTTCATCGTCCACGCCGGCGACCGGACGTTCCCCGTGCACGATCGCGTCACTGCGGTACCTGCCGCCCGCCTGCTCGTGGACATACCGCCTCGCTGACCGGCGGTGCGTGGCGCGCACAAATGCTCTTTCTACATCGTTGGTAGAGGACTGCGGCGAGGCGCGATCGAGGTCGCGACCAGTGGGGCGCGCTTGAGCGCGCGCTCTCTTGGGAGCCTGCCGGGAATGCCGGCGCGGAGCGCCTGCCCCACAGGCACGACCGCTGATGGAAGACTGGCATGAGAGGCAGGCGGGAGAGCCACCGAAATGGGGCCGTGCGGGGTTCAGGGGCGCCGAAGGCCGAGCTCGCTCCAGAGGAACGAGATGTCGATGCCGCGACCGGACGGCCCCGCCTCGCTCTCGTGGAGCTCGATCGTCTTGATGAGACGTACGAGGCGTGGTCGCATCGCCGGCCTGGCCGCGGCCTGGTGCGGCGTCAGGTCATCGAGGGCGGGAAGCGGGGTGTCGACCCACCTTTGATAGTGCCGTTGCAGCACCTCGCGCATGATCGGCTCGGCCGTTTCGGGAGGAACGCCTCCATCGGCAGCGTGCCGCTCCTCGCGATCTTCGTCGGGCACCGTCGCCCGCTGGCGCATCGCCTCGGCGATGTCGGTTTCCTCGCGCCGGAGATCGACGATGAGCGAGCGAAGAACCTCCTCGAAGCGCGGGCGGACGCGCGCCTCGCGCTCGAGCGAGTTGACGTTGACTTCGAGCACGTTGCCCTCGAGGGCGGCGGTTGCGACGATGGTCCCCTCGTCGCCGTCCTTGTGCTCGATCCAACGCCAGATTCCGTCGTCGTCACGCTGCAGCTCCCCCATCGAGGCAAGTCGGGCCGGGGCCTCGGATGCGAACGCCTCGGCGAGCTCGAAGTCGAGTTTCACCCAGCGGAGCGGTTCCCCGTCGGAGTTGGTGAGCTGGAGCTTCGCGAGCGGGTCGACGTGCATCTCGAACCAGAGCGCCGGGACGATGTCCCAGCGCCGATGCATGAACTCCGGCCAGCTCAGGCTCCTGTAGCCGCGCCGGTCCTTCTCGCGATGCAGCGTTCCCAGCACCCACTCCAGGTGGTCGCGGTCGAACGGGTAGATTGCACCCGTGAACAGATTTTCGTCGCCGAGCTCGGCGATGCGGGAGAACATCACCTGCCAGCGGGCGACCTGGCGCGACGCGGTGCGCTCGGTCACCAACAGGAGGCGACGGGAGAGAAGGTCGCGCACGAGGATGCTCTGGCCCGGCGTGACGTCCTCGACCTCGATGAGCGAAAGCGCGGCCCGGCGGGCGGCGGCCAGGTACGCGGACGCCCGGAGGTGGAGCTGCGAGCCACGCTCGAGGAGATACACCTCGATCGGGGTCAGGTTCCCGTGCACCTCCCACTCGAAGACGAAGGCGTCCACCAGGTTCGTGAACACCATGTCGTGCGTGCTCGCGATGAACGACGCCACCTTGGCGGTTCCGAAGCGCTTCTCGGCGTGGCGAAGGTAGATCGTGTTGCAGGCCTTGAGCTCTTCAGGGAACGCCATCCTGGCCCACTCGAACAGCTCTGGACCTGCTCGCTGCACCGCGCGCGCGGCCGTCGCGCGCCCCTGTCGCTCGCGAGCGCGGCAGCAACGCTTGTACTTGCGGCCGGAGCCGCACGGGCAGGGCGCGTCGACGTGAACAGGCAGCGGCGATCCCATGGGTCCCGATTGTAGCCGCGTCACGGACGGCGCTCGCGGCGAGCAGGACACCCGTGCTGATAGGTGCCGATAGGTGCCTGGCCCAACGATATTGGCGATCTTCGCTCGGGGTTGAGCGTCTGCTGTGCGCCGATGAGGATCCGCGCGATTGGCTCATCCCCGCCGCAATGGCTTTCTGATATAGTTCTCTCATCGTTCCTTCCACCTGATTGAAGGAACGATGAGGCGGATAGCACAATGAGGAGCGCGCTCGGCATCTCTGAGGACAACCGCAGGCTGTTGGAGGTGCTCCACCGGCAGGTGCAGGGCCCGTTCAGCGTTGCTGGAGCCGCCGAAGCATGGGGATTCGACCCCATCCGGGCAGGCCGGCTGCTCGCGCATCTTGCTGCGCGGGGGTGGCTGGCGCGCATCAGGAGGGGCTCCTACGCTCTTGTGCCGCTCGGGGCGACCTCCCCGGGAGACTGGCGCGAGGATCCCTGGCTCGTTGCGATGGACACCTTCGCGCCGTGTTATCTCGGCGGCTGGACGGCGTGTGCGCATTGGGAGCTGACCGAGCAGGTCTTCCGCGACGTGATGGTCTTCTCGTCAAGGCCGATGGCTCGGCGACGCTTCGAGATCCAGGGGACGAGCTACAGGGTCAAGGTCGTTGCAGCCGTTCGGATGTACGGGCTGACCACGGTGTGGCGGGGCCGCACGCGTATCCGGGTCTCCGACGCGTCGCGGACGCTGGCGGACGTGCTCGCCGACCCGGCGACGGGAGGCGGGATTCGGCACGTGAGCGAGGTCGTTGCGGCCTATTTCCGCAGCGCGGCCCGCGCCGACCGCAAGCTCGTTGACTACGCTGCGCGCCTGGGTAATCGCACGGCGTTCAAGCGGCTGGGCTACCTGACCGAGACCCTCGGCATCGCCGCACCGGACCTCCTGAGTGCGTGCCAGAAGAAGATGAGCTCGGGTGTGAGCCGACTCGACCCCGCGCTGCCCCACCGCGGCGCCATCCAGTCCCGGTGGCGGCTGCTCCTCAACGCCACCGTTGGGGACGGGCAGCCATGATCTCCCGCCTCGACTTGGACCAGCGCGTCCGCGAATGGGGCCTCAGCGAGGAGGTCGTCGAGAAGGACTACGTCATCGGATGGGTGCTCTGGGGAATCGGCTCCCACGAGACGCTGGCAAGGACCTGGGCCTTCAAGGGGGGCACCTGCCTGAAGAAGTGCTACATCGAGACCTATCGCTTCTCCGAGGACCTCGATTTCACCGTCGTGCCAGGTGGCCCCTTTCGCGAAGGTGAGCTGGCGGCGATCTTCCGCGATATGCTGGCCGCAATCTACGAGAATTCCGGGATCATCTTCACCGACCAGTCACCGAGGTTTCGCACCCACCCCTCCGGGAACTACACGGAAGGGCGCATCTACTACCGAGGGCCACGCGGCTCGCCGACCCCGGCCAGCCTCCGACTCGATCTCAACAGCTCGGAGCGGTTGGCGCGCCCTACAGTCGATCGTCCCATTGCCCACGCCTACCCGGACTCCCTCCCCGCGCCCGCCACGGTGCTCTGCTACTCGTTCGAGGAGGTCTTTGCCGAGAAGCTCCGCGCCATGGGCGAGCGGGGCCGCCCGCGCGACCTCTACGACATCGTGAACCTGTTCAGGCGCGACGAGGCCGCACTCGACCCCCGCCTTGTCTTCGAGGTACTTCGCGAGAAGTGCGCGTCGAAAGGCGTCGTCGCGCCGACCCTCGCCACGATCGAGGCATCTCCCTTCCGTGCCGAGCTCGAGACCGAGTGGGCCAACATGCTTGGCCACCAGTTGCCCGCCCTGCCGCCGTTCGAGAGCATATGGGGCGCACTGCCGGCGCTCTTTGCCTGGCTGGAGGGTGAACTCGAGAAGCCCATCCTCGCGCCGGTTTCTGTCAGGGAAACGATTGATTCGGGCTGGGTGCTTTCGCCCACGGTCCGGACATGGGGGACGAGCGTCCCGATCGAGGCGATCCGGTTCGCCGCCGCCAACCGCCTCTGCATCGACCTCGGCTACGGCGGCCAGACCCGGCTCATAGAGCCGTACTCGTTCCGCAGAACCAGTGCCGGCGCGATCCTCCTCTGCGCTGTGAAGGTCCTGACCCGCGAGACACGCACCTACCGCCTCGACCGAATCGAGGCTGTGCGCGTGACGGAGCGGACCTTTACGCCAACGTATCTGATCGAGCTGGGGACCCTGGCACCGCACTCGGCTCCCCGCCTGACGAGGACGCGACGTGCGCCAGCTCCGCGCGCCACGCGCACGCGGCGATGAGGAGTGTAATCGTGGTCCCGCACTCATCGCAGGTCCCCCGGCAGGCAGCAACGCACCGGCCGGATTCAGCCGTTCACTGGAGCGGCCCTGTTCACCCGATGGTGAACACAGGCATTCTCGTGAACACACGCCCGACAGCCGAATAGAGGAGAATGGCGGCCGATGTCATCGCAACCTCAGCAGATCGTCGCGAAGCTGTGGAACTACTGCAACATCCTGCGCGACGACGGGCTGTCGTACGGCGACTACGTCGAGCAGCTCACGTACCTGCTGTTCCTGAAGATGGCCGACGAGCAGACGCCGGCCGCCGTTCAGCCAAGCCGTCGCCGGTGCCGAAGGGCTCGGACTGGCCGAGCCTGCTGGCGCAGGACGGCGACGAGCTCGAGGTGCACTACCGCCACGTCCTCGAGACGCTCGGCAAGCAGCGGCGGCATGCTCGGCGTCATCTTCCGCAAGGCGCAGAACAAGATCCAGGACCCGGCCAAGCTGCGGCGGCTGATCGTCGACCTGATCGACCGCGAGCAGTGGATCGGCGATGTCGACGCCGACGTGAAGGGCGACGCCTACGAGGGGCTGCTGCAGAAGAACGCCGAGGACGTCAAGGGCGGCGCCGGGCAGTACTTCACGCCGCGCGCCGCTGATCAGGGCGATGGTCGACGTGATGCGGCCGGCGCCGGGCGATGACGATCTGCGACCCGGCGTGCGGCACCGGCGGCTTCCTGCTCGCCGCCCACGACTACATCGCCGACGCGCAGCACTACCAGCTCGACCCGGACGCAGAAGCGCCGTCTGCAAGATCGGCGCGCTGTTACGGCGTGGAGATCGTCGACAACATCGCCCGGCTGTGCTGCATGAACCTGCTGCTGCACGGCATCGGCGGCGACGGCGCCGAGCCGGTGCCGATCGAGGCGCGCGACTCGCTCGGCCGAGCCACGGCGGCACGTTCTACGACATGGTGCTGACCAATCCGCCGTTCGGCAAGAAGTCGAGCGTCACGATCGTCAACGAGGAGGGCAAGGCCGAGAAGGAGAGCCTGACCGTCGATGCGCGACGACTTCTGGGCGTCGACGTCAGCAACAAGCAGCTCAACTTCCTGCAGCACGTCAAGACGCTGCTGAAGATCGACGGCCGCGCCGCGATCGTCGTGCCCGACAACGTGCTGTTCGAGGGCGGCGCCGGCGAGACGATCCGCCGCAAGCTGCTGCACGAGTGCGACGTGCACACGCTGCTGCGCCTGCCGACCGGGATCTTCTACGCCCAGGGCGTCAAGGCCAACGTGCTGTTCTTCGACCGCAAGCCGGCCGCGGAGAAGCCGTGGACCGAGCGAGCTGTGGATCTACGACCTGCGCACCAACAAGCACTTCACGCTGAAGGACGAACCCGCTCGACGCGCGCCGACCTCGACGACTTCGTCGCCTGCTACCAGCCCGGCGAACCGCCACGAGCGCGTCGAGACCGAGCGCTTCCACGCGCTTCACCTACGACGAGCTGGTCAAGCGCGACAAGGCCAACCTCGACATCTTCTGGCTCAAGGACGAGTCGCTCGAGGACTCCGCCAACCTGCCCGCCCCCGACGTCATCGCCGCCGAGATCGTCGAGGACCTCGAGGCCGCCCTCGACCAGTTCACCGCCATCGCGGAGGATTTGAAGCGATAGCGGAGGTCCGGCCACTCGCCGCTGGCGTCAGTCGCCGCCCGAGATGATGGCGATGCTCGCGACCGACGCCTCCCGGCGATGCACCGCCAGCCGCCGGTACTCAGTCGATTCGTACCAGCGGCGCAGCTCACCTTCGTCTGGGAATTCGATCAGCACCGTCCGGGCGGCGGGCCATTCCCCTTCCAGCACCCTCGGGTCGTCCTCGACCGCCAGCACCCGGCCTTCGTACTGCTCGAAAACCTCGTCGAAGCCGGCGAGGTAGCGCTCGTACCGCGCCTGGTCGTGGATGTTGATCAACGCGAGGAAGTAGGCGCTCATGACCTCGACTCTACCTCAGCTTTCGGCGAGCCTCCCGATCTCGGAACCTTGCCAGGCGGCCCACCTCGGCAGCCCGCTTGGTGGACGCCGCGAGGTGCCGGGCACGCAACCAGCGGAACTGTGAACCTCCTCGGCAACGACTCGGCCAATGGCGTACCGGGTACTCTCCCCGGCCCACGGACACACTCCCCGTGGACAACAAGGAAAACTCCCATCCTTCGGGCAGACCGAATCGTCCGGCGCCGAAGTCTCCGGCTTGAGAACGCTCTCGCCCGGGCACTTAGAGCCTGTCCGCGAATAGGGGTGGGCCGCGTTACGAGCGCCGCGGGGCCAGGTGCAAGGCGCCGCGACGAAGGCGATGTGCCTCCATCGCCGAGGAGCGGTAACGCCGCAGATGGCCCCGCGCCGCTCGTAACCCTAGGGCGCCAAGGGGATTGCGGCCGCATGCTGCGTCGCTCGTCGTCGCCGATGGAAGAGCATCGCCTTCCTCCTCGCTCCTTGCCTGCAATCCGCAAGCCCCCTGCGCGCGACCCACTCCTATTCGCGGACAGGCTCTTATACCCGGAGGCGGGTCCTCTCCCGCGCTCCGAAGCGATTGACATGTCAACAGGGGGCGTGGCGTAATGAAGTGTGTCTCAATAACCGTACTTCTCGTTTCTCGTCTGCAGCACGACGCCGCCGGTGACCGGCGCCATGGTATTGGCGGGCTCGGCTGGCACGGGCCGGTCCCGGACGCCAACGCGTGGCGGGCTGCGGGCAACGACAACGGAAGGGGGACAGGGACAATGAAGGCCAGGCATTCGATCGGGATGCGGTCCGGCAGGTGGGCGGTACGGACGATGGCGGCAGTCGTTCTCGCGATGGCGGCGTGGCCGGCCGGGCGCGCGCTCGCGGCCGCGGTGACGCTACCTGTCACCGTGAGCGGGCAGAACTGGATATGGGAGGACATCGGTACCGACGGTGTCAGCTACTTCAACGTCGGCGAAGCCGCCCTGCTGATCCCGAGCCGGGAAGACGCTTACGACGGCGTCTGGCAGGTCGAGGTCGACGGCAATCTCTACCTGCCGGGCACGGCCGGGGACGCGAGCACCGCCTCGTGGGGCCGCACGTTCACCGGCGCTCCCACCAGCCTGTCGGGGCTGACGGTGACCGAGAGCTTCAGCACCTTCTGCTTCTCGCCGACGCTGCGGGTTGTCGTCACCCTCACCAACCCGAGCGACGCGACGATCGACGCGGATGTCTCGATGCTGGGGAACCTCGGCTCCGACACCGACACGACGATCGAGGCGAGCTCGACTGGGGACACGTCGTTCACAACCGGAGACCGCTGGCTGGTCACCAGCGACGGGACCACTGCCGAAGACCCGATCAACACCTTCGTCTGGTTCGGTCCGGGCAGCCCGGCGCTGACGCCTTCGGGAGCATCGCTCAGCGGCGACCAGTTCGACGTCACGTTCTCGGTCAGCATCCCCGCGGGCGCGACGCGCCGCCTGATGTTCTTCTCCCAGCTCCACGGCGACGTGAGCGGCGCGACCTCGGCCGCGGCGACGTTCGGCACCAACGGCGCCACGGCGTCCGCCGGGTTCCTCTCCGGCCTGACCTCCGGGGAGCTCTCGTCACTGCTGAACTGGAGCTCACTGTCGGCGTCCACGCCGTCGATCGCGTGCCCGGCGTGCGCCGCGCAACCGACCGGGACGTTCGACCTGCCGCTGAGCTTCGTCGGGTCGGAGTGGACCTGGCAGGACTTCTCGTTGAGCGATGACTTCGACGGCGCTCTCGTGGTCGAGGACGCCTCGCTGGACTCGAACGGCACGGACGACGCGTACGACGGGTTCTGGGCCCTCAACGTGGGCGGCACCGCCTACGCCCCGTCGGCGACCGTGGACGTCTCCTCGAGCGTGGGCAGCTTCATGCGGCTGACCCCCGAGGCGGTCGTGATCTCGGGTCTCGAAGTGCGCGAGGAGTTCAGCTCCTGCTGCGACGACCCGACGCTGACGGTGCTGGTGACGCTGCACAACCCGACCGGAGCCGCCATCTCGGTGCCGTTGACGGTGAGCGGCAACCTCGGCTCCGACAGTGACACGACGGTCGAGGCGAGCTCGAGCGGCGACCAGACGTTCTCCATCGCCGACCGCTGGGTGGTCACCAGCGACGGGGCGACCGCCTCGGACCCGATCAACACGTTCATGTTCTTCGGGCCCGGCGACCCGCAGTCGCAGCCGACGGCCGCCTCGATCTCGGGCGACGGGGTGTCGGTGACGTTCCAGGCCACGCTGCCCGCCGGCGCGACGCAGCACTACTTGTTCTTCTCGCGCCTCTCGGAGGACGTGGCACAGGCGACCGCCGGCATCGCGCACCTGGACGGCCTCGCCGCCCGCGGCTCGTGCGGGCTCGCGGAGCCGGACCTCAGAGCGCTGGCAAACTGGGAGCCCATCGGCGGCGTAAACGTCCCGGCCCTCGGCCACGTCGGGCTGGCGCTGCTCGCCCTCGCCTTGGCGGCTGCGGGGGCGCTGGCGACACGGCGGCCGTAGCGGCGGAGGGGCGCACGGCTCGGGGGCGCGCCCGCGGGCGTACCATCCCGGCGGGATGCGACGGGCCGCCCCTGCCGCCGCAGCGCGATGGGTGGCTGATATGCAATCTTGGCCAATGGCGTACCGCGCACCGCTGACGGACTCCCAACGGTCGCCGCGCCCTACGCCACCCTGGCGCCGACCGACCGGATCGTCCGAAGCGTCACGAACGCCGACCCTCGCGACGAGCACGCGTGCAGGCGAACCCGAGCAGCGATCAACCGAGATCGATCTCGATGCCCCCGATGCGCTCGGCGACGGCGTTGTAGAGCAGACACATGAGCGCCGTGACTACTGTTCCGAGGATCGCGTAGACGATCGGGATGAGCAGCGCCAGGATGCCGCCGGCAGCCATCCCGCGCAGACCACCAAACATGCTCCCGAAGAACGCCAACACGCCGACAACGAGGCCGATGGCCAGGTAGAGCACACCAGCGACCTTCGCGGTCTGGAGCACCCCGAACCGCTTGATTTGCTTCATCGCCCCTCCCCGGTAAATGACGCTGCGACCACGATAGTCGTGCCGGCCCCACCCCGCAAGCACGCTTGGTGCTCGGTGCCGGACATGGCGACGCCTGGTGCCAGGACCGTCGCCTTAGAGCCTGTCCGCGAATAGGGGAGGGTCGCGCGCAGGGGGCTTGCGGATCGCAGGCAAGGAGCGAGGAGGAAGGCGATGCTCTTCCATCGGCGACGACGAGCGACGCAGCATGCGGCCGCAATCCCCCTGCGCCCTTCGGGTTACGAGCGGCGCGGGGCCATCTGCGGCGTTGCCGCTCCTCGGCGATGGAGGCACATCGCCTTCGTCGCGGCGCCTTGCACCTGGCCCCGCGGCGCTCGTAACGCGGCCCACCCCTATTCGCGGACAGGCTCTTAGATAGGTGGCCCAGCGATTCTGACGATGCTTGGCCGCGATACCTGCCGTCCCGGCTCGGTTTCCCGCGCCAGCCACTGCTCGCCGTGCTGGACTGCTGCCTTACCGCGCGAACCCTCGCCTCGTAGGCGGCGGGGCGCGGAGGCATCCTCCTGCCGTTGCAGCGCGGTCGCACGGAGCCTAGAGTTCAGGCATGCCTTTCGCGAAGGAAGAAGCATGAACGACCAGATCCGAATCACTCTCCCGAACCACCTCGCGTACGTGCCGGTGGCCATCGCTGCTGTGAGAGAGGTCGCCACCATGCTCGGGTTCACCGCCAGCGAGGTGCAGGAGCTGGAAGTGGCGGTGGAGGAGGCGGCCACCAACGTGACGGAGCACGCCTACGACCGCGAGGAGGAGGCGACCTTCGATCTCATCCTCGAGAAGATCCCCGGCGGGATCAAGGTAGTCGTCAAGGACATGGGCATCCCCTTCGACCCCGAGCAGATCCCCGAGTACGCCCTGCCGGCCGACGTCAAGGCGGCTACGGTCTCGGGCATGGGGGTCTTCCTCATGCGGGCGATGGTGGACGAGTGTACCTTCCTCAACCTCGGGTCCGGCGGGAAGGAAACACACCTGGTGAAACTCCTGAAGGACCCTTCCGCGCACGCCGCGGAACCTGAGTCCCACGACACGGCAACGGGACCCGCCGTCATCCAGGAAAAGGTGGAGTTCGACGTTCGCCTGATGGCGGACCACGAGGCCATCGAGGTCTCGCGCTGCGCCTACAAGTCGCACGGGTACAGCTTCTTCGACGAGCACATCTACTACCCCGAGAGACTGGTGGAGCTGAACCACAAGGGGGAATTGATCTCGGCCGTGGCGGTGACGCACGACGGCGCCTTCATGGGCCACTCGGCGCTCTGCTTCCAGTACCCCGAAGACCGCGTCGCCGAGCTCACCTTTGCTTTCGTCAACCAGGAGTACCGCGGCCAGGGGGCGTTGACGCGGATGCTGGAGTTCCTCTTCCACGTGCCGAGTCCGCGGCCTCTGGAAGGTATCTATGCCTACGCCGTCGCGAACCATGTCTTCACCCAGAAGACCAACGCGCACCACGGCATCAACACCTGCGGCATCTTCCTCGCCACGAGCCCCGCGAGCTGGAAGTTCAAGGGCATCCCCGGCAACCCCAAACAGCGGATCAGCGTCGTGCTCGACTTCAAGTACACGGCGCCTCCCGAGCCCATGACGCTCTACCCCCCGCCACAGCACGCCGAGATGGTCGGGAAGCTCTACGCCAACGTGGGAGCCTCGCACCGGATCGCCGTCGCCGCGGCGGGCGCAGCGGCGCCCACGGGCGACTCGGAGATCAAGACGGGCAGCAACGAGTCGGAGAACTGCGCCGAGATCTTCGTCTCCCGTTACGGTGCCGACACGGTGCGACAGGTGCGCCGTCTCCTGCGCACGTTCTGCGTGGAGAAGATGGCGGCCATCAACCTGTTCCTGAACCTCGAGGACCCTGCGACCTACCATCTCACGACGGAATTCGAGAAGATGGGTTTCTTCTTCGCGGGGACCTTGCCGCGCGCCAGGGTCGGAGACACCCTCTGCCTTCAGTATCTGAACAACGTGGACTTCGACTACTCCGCCGTCGCGGCGTACACGGACATGGCCAAGGAGCTCCTACGCTACATACGGCAGCACGACCCCAACGAGCCCCTCTCATGAGGTTGCCGCACCGTGGGAGGAATGTGATCTCACCGGAGGAAGTCGTGGCGAGGCGGTTCTTCCCGTCCCTTTCGGGCCGGCCAGTCGCGAGAGTCGACCTCGACGCCTCCTTCGAGAGATGGAGGCAGGTCCATCCTGAGCGCTTTGTCCCTGGTGGCCCGAATCCCTACCTGGACCCGATCGTGGCCACTGAGATCGTGGAGGAGGTCCACCGGGCCGAGGGCGTGGAATGGTCGTTCGGGGGCTACCTGGAGGCTCCGCCGAAACCTGCTGGCGGGCAGCTATCTGGACGCCACGGGTAACTACCTCCACCTGGGGGTGGACTTCCACGTCCCAGAGGGAACCCCGGTGGTCCCCGGTGTACCGGCAACGGTGCTGCTGGTCGACGATGACGAGGACCAGGACGGCGGGTGGGGCCCCAGGGTCGTTCTCCGCCGCGCGTCGAAGCGAGGCGATGACATGGTGGGTGTTTTCGCCCACCTGCGGGCACCGCGGTGCCTTCCAGGCGACGTGCTGGGACCAACCAACGTTCTAGCCGAGGTCGGGGGGCCACCCTTCAACGGCAACTGGCACCCCCACCTGCACCTGCAGCTCCTCCGCTTCTCGACCTTCGAAGAGGTGTTCGTGAAACGGTCCCATGAGCTCGACGGCTACGGTCCTCCCGGGAAGAAGCACGAGCTGGCATCTCTCTTCCCCGACCCCCTGCGGATGTGGTGAGCAGGCCGCATGGCCGGAGAAGCCACCTGGACCGCACCATGGGCCGCAACGAGAAACGGATACTGATACCGATTCGACATCAATGGTAGGGCTTGTGGGGCCGGCTCTCCGAGCCGGCTTCTTCGGGAGCGCTCTCGGAAAAGCGCGCTCGGAGAGCGCGCCCCACAGGTCCCGGCAGATGCTGCGAACAGGTGCCGGGTACGTATCTAGCTGAACCAGGGCATCCCGGCTGGAGTCACTGCCAGGCCGAGCGTCGACCTCGGCCACAAGTCCGCCAAGTACGTACCCGGCCCCCCCCCCGAACCATGCGCCAGCGAGCGGCGGTCTGCAGTCGAGGGTGTCGGCGCTGCTGCCGACTCGTTCCGGCAGGCGTTGCCTCTTCTTCCGCCTTGCTCATCGGTCATCACGCCGGCACCGCGTATTTTCTACTCGAATCCGGATCCGGCGCGGGTAGAAAGCACGCTTGCCGGAGCCTGACCCCGGGGCTAGATTCCTGGTGACGTTCTGACGAGTCGCGCGCTGATCGTGACGAATCGCGAACTGAGCCGCGCGCTAGAGTAGGGGGGTCCCGTGAATCGATTCCGTGTTCTCGGCGCGCGGCCGCTGGTCGTGGTGATTGCGGCAGTCCTGATGACGGCAGCAGTCGCCGGCGCGCAGACGAAGATCAAGCCGGGTTTCAACCTCTTTTCCGCGGCACAGGATGTCGAGGTCGGTACGGCGTCGGCCGCCGAGGTGGATCGTCAGCTCCCGCTCGTGAACGAGCGCGAGGTCCAGGCATACGTGGACGGGATCGGCCAGCGACTCGTGGCCCAGGCCGGCGGACCACAGTTCTCCTATCAGTTCCGCGTCGTCAACGCCTCCGACATCAACGCGTTTGCGCTTCCCGGAGGCTTCGTCTATATCAACCGCGGCACCCTCGAGGAAGCGCGGAACGAGGGTGAGGTCGCGGGCGTGATCGCGCACGAGATCGCCCACGTCGCCCTCCGGCACGGTACTCACCAGGCGTCCAAAGCCTATGCTGCGCAGGCCGGCCTGAGCATACTCGGCGGGCTTCTCGGCAAGCGCGTGGGCGAGGGAACGGCCGGCATCATCAACGCGGTCGGTGGATTCGGAATGAACGCGCTCTTCCTGAAATTCAGCCGCGAGCTGGAAACGCAGGCCGACGTTCGCGGCGCGCAGATTCTCGCAACGTCGGGCTACACCCCCGCCGACATGGTGAGCTTCTTCCACACGCTCGAGAAGGTCGACACGTCACGCAAGACGACGTGGCTCTCGAATCACCCGGCGCCGCCGGACCGCATCGCGCGCATCGAGCGCGAGGAGCAGCTCCTCCGGGTTTCCGCGCACCCGACTGAGAGAGTCGCTGAGCTCAATGGGATTCAAACGCGGTTGCGGCGCCTCGGCACGGCCCCGACGATGGCGCAGATCGCGAGCGGACAGAAGCCGGGCAGCACAGGTTCGCCGAGCCGCACAGGTCCGACGAGCAGCACGCGTCCACCTGCGACCGCAGCGGCAGTCGAGGTCCCGTCAACCTCGCTCCGCAGCTTCACGAACCGCGCGGGTGTCTATCGCGTTTCGTACCCGGCGAACTGGCGCGTGTACGAACAAGGGACTACCGGCGTTGTGATCGCACCCGAAGGAGGCATCGCGGAGGCGGGCGGCAGAACCGAGATCGTCTATGGAGCGATCCTCAACCACTATGAGCCGTTCGGCAATGAGTCGAAAGGCCGGAGACCGGGTTATCTGGGTGATGTGTCGGTCGAGGATGCGACCAACGACCTGATCGCACAGATCCAGCAGGGTGATCCACACCTGCAGGTCGTTCGCGGATCGACGAAGTCGCTGAACCTCAGAAGCGGACGTGCGCTCACGGCAACTCTCCGCGGCGTCAATCCGCGAACCAGAATCAAGGAGCGGCTCACGGTCGTCACCCATCAGCTCGCCGATGACCATCTGATCTATCTACTCTTCGCGACGCCGGAACGCGATGCCAACCGCTATTCGGCGACCTTCACAGCGATGGTGGGCTCGTTGCAGTTCGACGAGGAACAGAGGCACTGAGCCGACGCCCGTTGGAGCCGTTTGATCGGGGAACGCAAACTCGCGGGGTTGCCCGACCTCGATCAGCGCCGCAGGTCGATCAGGACGATATCCGAGTTCTCCTGCACGCGGTCGAAGAGGATCTCGCGGCCATCGGGCGAAACGTCGAAGCTGCGGATCGAGTAGCCGGGCTTGAGCTGGGTGAGCCGGCGGCGATCGCCGGTCGCGAGATCGATCAGCCAGAAGTCCTGGGCGCGAAACTCTCCTTGCAGCACAATGATGCTGTTCGTGCCGGGCAAGAAGTGGAAGCCCTCGAAGGTACCCCGATACCGGATGTCGGGCAATGGGAGCGGCGTTCCGTCCGGCCTCACTCCGGCCAGAGGGAAGTTGGACCCGCCGCCCGTGCCGTCGTAGAAGAGAATCGACTGGCCGTCAGGAGACCACACGGCGCTGAAGGTGGGTCTGTCGGTGAGCCGCACGGGGTCGCCGCGATCGACGGGGATCTTGTAGATGCGACTCCCTTCGCCCGCGTCCGCAGCCACCGCGATCCATTTCCCGTCGGGCGACCACGAGGGCGACGAGCGCAGGTCGAGGCTCTCGGCCAACGGGCGTGCGCTGGTTCCGTCCGCGGCCGCGACCTGGAGCGTGTTGCGGCCGTCCTGCCGGACGGACAACGCGATCTGGCTGCTATCGGCCGAAATGCCTGGCGCTGCCGAGACGGCGCCGGCGCCGGCCCTCCACAGCTCGATCGACGCGCCGTCTCGCCAGCGCCAGAGACCGCCCTGGGCGGAGAGATAGAACAGGCACCCGGGACCGTAGCGACCGGCCTTGGCGTGCGCAGCGGGGACGGGTACGCGGGCAGCGGACGACTCCGGCACCGTGGCGCCGGTGATCGGTACCTTCCACAGGCTGACCACCGGGTTGCACACCGTCGCTACCAGCCGGCGCCCATCGGCGCTGGCGGCGATCGACTGGTACTCCTCGACCCCCAGGCTGACCTGATGCGGGATGCGGCGTCCGACGTCCATGCCGTAGAGCGCCCAGCCGGTCCCGTGGTCGGCGGTGGCCCGGTAGAGCAACGTCCGGTTGTCGAGCAGCACGGGATAGGCGACGTCCGAGTTGTGATGCGTGAGCCGCTCGGGCGCGCCGCCGGCGGTGCGAATGCGCCAGACGTCCATCTCCGTGCTTCGCCATCCCCGGACGAAGTAGACGAAGCGTTGGTCGGGGCTCCACACGACGTAGTGGTTGTGTTCGCCGGGCCGACCCACGAAGAGCTGCTGCTCCCCGCGGCCGTCCGGATCCGCCAGCAGTATCGGATCGCCAGCCATGCCGCGATGAAACAGAAGGCGCGTCCCGTCGGGGGACCAGACCGGATTCAACGAAGCCGGCAACAGGAACGGCCGGATCCCTCCTCCCATCGTCGGGACCAGGCTCAGCGACGGCGTCCGAGAAAGGTTGGGTGTGCCGTCCGGAGCCGTCGTGCGTAGCCAGATCTGGGTGCCATCGGCGTTGAAGCCGGTCGTGCGGGTGTTCTCGTGGAGCAACGTGGGGAAGCGGCCCTGGGTCAGATTGCGGAACTCGCCGCTGCCGACCTGCGTCACCCAGGTGTCGTAGAACCCGTCACGGTCGGAGAGAAACGCGACGAATTTCCCGTCGAGCGAGATGGAGGCGTCCAGCTCCGTGCCCGGCCAGTCGGTGAGCTTCTCGAAACGGGCGCCGATGAGCGGGTTCTGCCAGAAGTAGTCCTGCCGCAGGAGCCACCAGTAGGTCGCCGCGGCTGCCAGCAGGGTACATCCCGCCGCGATGCCCAGTGTGCGGAGGCGCCGACCTGGGGGCGGCGCGGCAACTCTGGCCGCCGGTTCGAGCTTCTGCCGGGCGGCCCGCCGGAGATCCACAACGAGATCGCGCGCGGTTTGGTACCGATCGGCAGGGTCCTTCTCCAGCGCCTTCTCGATGACCTGACGCACGCTCGCCGGAAGATCGGACGGTACGGGCCCGGGCGAGCCGTGGATGATCTTCTCGAGGATCTCCAGATCCGACCGGCCGAGGAAAGGCCGTCGCCCCGCGAGCACCTCGTACAAGACCACGCCGAACGAGAAGATATCGCTACGCGTATCCAGCGGCCGGCCCGAGGCTTGTTCCGGGGACATGTAAGCGACCGTTCCGAGGACGACGCCCGGTCGGGTTCGGCTTTCCGACTCCGTGAGCGTGACATCGCTCGGGCCGGCGCGTTCCTCCAGCTTCGCCAGCCCGAAGTCGACCAGCTTGGCGTAGCCGTTCCGGGCGACCAGGATGTTCCCCGGCTTGATGTCACGGTGGAGGATGCCGGCCTGGTGCGCGGCGGCCAGCCCGTCGGCGACTCCGGTGAGCAGCTCCACGACCTGCCGCCAGGTGCGCTTCTCGGCCTTGGCCCAGTCTCCGAGCGTCCCGCCGTCGACGAACTCGGTGACGATGTACTGGCGCCCGGCGAATTCGCCGACGTCGTGGACGGTGAGGATGTGCGGGTGGTTCAGCGATGACGCCATCTGCGCCTCGCGCTGGAAGCGGCGCCGGGTAGCAGCATCGGCCAGGCCATCGGAAAGGAACTTGACTGCCACTGGTCGATTCAGCTTGGTGTCGTATGCGCGATACACGACCCCCATGCCGCCCGCGCCGAGCCGCCCCTCGATGCGGTACGGCCCAACCTGAACCGGCTGACTCCCAGGATCCTGTTCGTCGGAGCTCATGACGCCTCTGAGAGAATATGTATCAAGTAGGCCCGAGTATTCCTGCACCCGGTCGAGGGGACGGTCATTCCCACTCGGTTCCGCGGCGGCGCCGCAGCGAGCCGCGGGGCTCCGGGTCTTCTCGCGGCAGTGCTAACCTGCCTCCGTGAGCCCGACAGTGATGCGTGTGGGTCATTTGCGGTTCTACTTCTTCTCTCGCGAAGAGCCGCGCATACACATCCACGTCGAGGGTCCGGCCGGCGAGGCCAAGATCTGGCTCGAGCCGGCGATCGCGGTCGCAGAGAATCACGGTCTCGGCACTCGCGACGTCAAGGCGGCATTGCGGGCGATCAAGGAGCACGAGGATGAGATTCGCGCAGCGTGGCAAGCCCACTTCGGACGTTGAGGTCACCAACGTCTCGCGGCACGGCTTCTGGATTCTCCTCGACGGCCGCGAGCTGTTCGTTCCTTTCTCGGAGTTCCCCTGGTTCCGCGACGCACCGATCGGCCGGCTCGTCGATGTCTCACTTCCCCACCCCGATCACCTCTATTGGCCCCAGCTCGACGTCGACCTTGCCGTGGAGTCGATCGAGCACCCCGAACGCTACCCGCTGGTGAGCCGCCCGGCGACCAAGGTGGCGGAGGGGTCAGCGGCGAAACCGGGCGATCGCTAGCCGCGGCGGGACGCCAAGGCCATGATTCGGGCGAGAAGAGAGCTCGCTGGCGAGCTCTGGCTGGCTGTGCCCTCTCGCGCGTGAAGGCGACGAGCTCGAGGCGCGCTGCGGCCATGTGCCGGTGTTGCGCGGTAGCCTGGGAGGCGAGTATCGTAGTTTCAACTGTCCGGTGCCGATGGAGTTGGAGCGTGGACGCCAGAGGGGCGCCCAGGAGTCGAGACCGAGCGGCCTCGGAGAGTCATGAGCGGCTTCGCAGTTGCGCTCGTTCGCGAGCGCACCGATGTGGGCAGACGACGAAGAGAACGAGAGCATTCGGGAGGGCCCATGAGACCGCCGGCCAGCCGGAGCAACCATCTCACTATCATTGCCCAGGATCCCTGCGTCCGCGACCGGAGGGGCCGGGTCCTCACCGCGCGGGTGGCGCTCCCCCCCGAGTACCTGGCGGTCGGGCCATGGGGCTACCGCGTGCATGTGATCGACTACGACAGCTCGGCGGACCAGCTCTATCCGCCGCTCGTGTACGAGCAGGATGAGAACGGGGCGGCGGTGGACCCATTCACGGGCGTGCCGCCTGACGACCTCGCGATGCAGCCCGGGTTCCACGCCCAGAACGTCTACGCGCTCGTCATGAGCACACTCGTGCGCTTCGAGAAGGCCCTCGGTCGCCGCGTGAGCTGGGGCTTCGGCGGGCACCAGCTCAAGGTCGTACCGCATGCCTTCGCCGACGCGAATGCCTTCTACTCGCGCAGCGACGAGGCGTTGTTGTTCGGCTACTTCGAAGCGCAGGACGGCGGGACGGTCCACACGTGCCTCTCCCACGACGTGGTCGTGCACGAGACGACGCATGCGCTGCTCGATGGACTGCGCACGCGGTTCATCGGCCCCTCGTCGCCGGATCAAGCCGCCTTCCACGAGGGCTTCGCCGATGTGGTCGCGCTGCTGTCCGTGTTTGCACTTCCCGGGGTAGTCGAGGAGGTGCTCGCACACGGGCGCAGGAAGGAGAAGGTCCCCGACAACCTCATTCCCGTGGACGCGGTCGATCCCGTGGCCCTCAAGGACTCGGCGCTTCTCGGCCTCGCGGAGCAGATGGGCGCAGAGCTCACCGCCGCGCGCGGAAGCGCACTGCGGCGCTCGGTGTCGCTCGAGGTGTCACCCAAGCACATCGAGGAGCCGGAGTTCCAAGAGGCCCACCGTCGCGGAGAGATCCTCGTCGCTGCGATGATGAACGCGTTCGTGCGCGCATGGTCGGACCGGCTGACCGCGTTGCGCGCCGTCTCCGCCGGATTTCTCGACCTGCAGCGGGTCGCCGAGGAGGGACGCGACGCCGCGGACTATCTCCTCACCATGGCCATCCGCGGCCTCGACTACACGCCTCCCATCCACCTGGAGTTCTGCGACTTCCTGAGTGCCGTCATCACCGCCGACCTGGAAGTGAGGCCGGACGAGTCGCGCTATCGATTCCGTGAGCACCTGCGCACCAGCTTCCGCGACTTCGGGATCGAACCGGCGAGAGGGTCGGTCGTCCCGACGGAGGAACGGAAGCAGGAGCGAGCGGAGGTGAAGCAGAAACCGATGCCCGCGGCGGCGGCCGTGCAGCCGCCCGAGGATGGCGCGTGGGCGCCCTGCAGCGGGCTGGCGCTCGTCTACGATCGCACGCATTCCGATCCCCTTTCGCGTGACGTCGATGAGGTGTTTCGGTTCATCTGGGAGAACAGACGCGACCTCGAGCTGACTGACGACGCGTTCAGCCAGGTGTTGTCGGTGCGGCCGTCGCTACGCGTCGGTCCGGACGGTTTCGCCCTTCGAGAAACGGTGGCTGAGTTCTATCAGGTGCTACGCCTGCGGCCGAGCGAGTTGGTGGGGCGCTGGAAGATGCGACTGCCCCGCGAGCTCGATGACGACGACCTGATCCCCTTGTACGGCGGCGGCACGTTGATCTTCGACGAGTACGGCCGGCTCAAGTTCTACATCCACAACTCGTTGGGCAACGTGAAACGGCAGCAGCGGCGATTGGACCACCTGTTCGCATGTGGCGCGCTTCCGGAGCGCGATGCGCGTGAGCGCGACTTCTCGAGGATCCATCGACTGCGCGGGTTCGACGCAGGCAACCCGCGAGAGGAGTGGTGACATGGCCACCACGACTCGTGTAGAAATCGTGACCTTCCAGGTAGGCTTCGGCGACTGCTTCCTGCTGCGCTTCCACTACTCCGACGGCGACCGGCGGCACGTTCTGATCGACTTCGGCAGCTACCCGAAGGCGAGCTGGCTCAAGGGCAGTGGCATGCGTAAGATCGCCGAGGCGATCCACGCCCAGTGCGGCGGTAAGCTGCACGCGGTCGTGGCGACTCACCGCCACGCCGATCACATCAACGGCTTCACGACCGAGGAGGACGACCCCGGGTCGGTCATCACTTCGTGCGCCCCCGATGTCGTGGTGCAGCCCTGGACGGAAGATCCCGACGCACACCCGAAAGCAAAGAGGCCGACGGCATCGTTCATGGGTGCATTCCAGGCCACCGATGCGAACGAGCGTGCGAAGGCCTTCGCGCGCGGGCTTGCCTTCGTCGGGAGTCTCGACGCCATGCGCACGCTCCTGCCCTTGATAGAGCGTGAAGCGAAGGAGTTGCGCCGGAGAGGCAGCGATGAGATGGCGCGCGAGCTGACGTTCTACGGAGAGAACGGGCTCAAGAACCTCTCGGCGGTCAAGAACCTGATGAAGATGGGGGGGAACGGGGTCGCGCGGTACGTCTACTTCGGATCCGACTCGGGGATGGAGAGCGTCCTCCCCGGGGTGAAGGTCACGGTGCTCGGTCCTCCAACGCTCGAGCAGGCGGCCTCCATTCGCAAGTACGCCGCGAGCTCTCCGGACGAGTACTGGTTGACCCTGACGCGCACGGCGCTGAGGTTGAGCCCCGGCAGCGGGGCGACACCCCTGATCAAGGGAATACGGGGTGTCCCGCTGGACGAACAGCCCGCCTACGCGCGCTGGCTCATCGACCGGCTCCGATCCCTGCGGGGCCGCCAACTCCTGGAGATCGTCACCGCCCTCGACGGCGTGCTCAACAACACCAGCGTGGTCCTGCTCTTCGAGGTCGGGGACAAGAAACTCCTGTTCCCCGGCGACGCACAGCTCGAGAACTGGTCGTACGCCCTCGAGCAGCCGGGGGTGCGCGCGAGCCTGGAGGATGTCGACTTCTACAAGGTGGGTCATCACGGGAGTCTCAACGCTACACCGAAGTCGCTCTTGTGGAATAACTTCGAGCGCCGCGGCCAGGGCTTGCAGACCGTCGTGTCCACCCTCAAGGGGGTGCACGGGGGCAAGCACGGCCAGCCCACCGAAGTGCCACGCGAAACACTGGTCACCGCCCTGAGGAGCGAATCCGTCCTCCTTACGACCGAGGATCTGGAGCGAAAGGCCGGGGTTTCCGGGACGGTCACCATCGAGGTGTAGCGGTGGGGCACGGCCCGATGCCGCAGCTTCCGATGGCCCCGCACTGTCCTTCGATGGCGCCTGGAGGTCGCGACTCGTGCTGGATCCAGCGGTCATCACGATCGTGACGTGAACGAGCCGGCCTGGGCTGTCGCAGGGAGATTGGAAGTCGGCGTCATCGCCGCCCCGGTGCCCGAGTTCCTGGTCACCGCAGGTGGGACGGGCCCACTTGGCACCAGTTCCCACCTCCGTCAGAATCGATCCATGAAATATGACTTCGATCCGCTGGAGGGCTCGCGGTTGGTCGTGCGCGAGGCGCGACCCGACACCAAGAAGCGCGTGACGCTCGGGAAGGCGCTCGCGGGTTATCCGGACGACGTGGAGTTCGCGGTGTACCGCAACGCGAAGGGTCAGATCATCCTCGACCCGATGGTGCGCGTCCCGGCGCGCGAGGCGTGGCTATACGCCAACCCGAGGTCGCTGGCCGCCGTCCGGCGCGGGCTCGACGAGGCTGCGAACGGTGACGCGGCGCCGCTGGGCTCGTTCGCCGCCCACGCCGCCAAGGAATGATGCGGGAGCTGCGCTTCACGCCGTCCGCGCGCGACGCCCTGGCGGCGCTCGAGCGCGACGCGGCGAGCGCCACGACACTTAGAGCCTGTCCGCGAATAGGGGTGGGCCGCGCGCAGGGGGCTTGCGAGACTCAGGCAAGGAGCGAGGAGGACGGCGATGCTCTTCCATCGGCGACGACGAGCGACACAGCATGCGGCCGCAATCCCCCTGCGCCCTTCGGGTTACGAGCGGCGCGGGGCCATCTGCGGCGTTGCCGCTCCTCGGCGATGGAGGCACATCGCCTTCGTCGCGGCGCCCCCGCGGCGCTCGTAACGCGACCCTCCCCTATTCGCGGACAGGCTCTTAACCAGGTACGCAAGACGCTCGGCTTCCTCGAGACGAACCTGCGCCACCCATCGCTCCTGACTCACGAGTTCCGATCTCTCAAGAGGCCGAACGGCGAAGACGTCCTGGAGGCGTACGTCCAGCAGCACACGCCGGCGGCGTACCGTGTCTTCTTCGTCTCTGGCCCCGACCGGACGGAAGGGCGGCGCCGAGTCGCGGTACTCACGATCCTGGCGATCACGCCGCACCCTTGAGGGCTTGACTCGATGCCGTGGACGCCCGCGAGCTGCCGCACGAGGGAACGACCAACGTGTACGCCAGCGGGCGGACGAGTCCGACGGAGGGCGCTGCAATGCACGTCGTCGTCGACGACCGCGAGCGGGACGGGCAGGTTGCGCGGCACCTCGCGGCGCTGCCCGAGGTGAGCGTCGAGATCGGCCATCTGCCGCTCGGCGATCTTCTCGTCGACGGGCGCCTGCTCGTCGAGCGCAAGACGGTCACCGATCTCGCAGCGTCGTTGTGCGACGGGCGTTTGTTCCGGCAGGCGAAGCGGCTGGCGGCGGACCGCGACCACCGCGTGTGCATCGTGCTCGAGGGCACGTCGCGGGAGGCGGAGCGGGTCGGCGTCACGCGCGAGTCGCTCCAGGGCGCGGTGGTCTCGTTGACGCTGATCTTCGGTCTGCCGCTGCGGCGTTGAGCGCGCATCACCTTAACAGGTCACTCCTTGCATCGAGACCTGTCCCACTCTTCGTTGAGCCTCAGGAGAACGCCCTGTTGTTCCCCGGCGGCGAAGTCTGCGTACTTGGGGTCTCTCCTTCGGTAGGTCCTCTCGATAAAGGCGATGGAGCTTCTGAGACTCCGGGATCGAGCGAGGATCATCTCGCACTTCTTCAATCCCCAGCGCATCTCGATGGGATCCTGCGGATCGGGCGAGAGCCAGAGACAATTCCGATAGACGTGGTAGAAGGTGACCGACCTCGCCGTTGAGATTTCGATGGGTATCGCCTCCATGATCGCCTTCACAATCTCCTCGTCGAAGTGGTTTGATTCGATGATCTGGGCCAGGTGATTCATCAGCAGGATAATCATCCCGTCTCGACTGGGGGTGCTGTATGCCTCCCAGAGGTCCGACCCCTCTGAGCAGCCGCCCGAGCGACATCTCTCGTACCCTGCGAGAACGACCGGAACCCTGTCCCGGAGGAAGCGGGTGAGCGTTCCTATCACCTTCGCCATCTTCTCCCAGGGATCGTATTCCGTCGGATCGATTCTCTTGGCGACAGCCTCGACATAGTTGTCGTAGCCGTCGCAGAAGGTCGAGGCATACTGTTCCTCGGAGTAGAAGGGATGCCCTTCGACGGGACAGTAGGTCCATGCCCCGTTCTCCAGGACCACCCATCGGTACCTGACGAGGCCCGAGCGGTTCGTGGCCTCCGGTCGTGGAGAGAGGAAGCTCCTCA
This sequence comes from uncultured Acidobacteriota bacterium, assembly GCA_963725705.1. GTDB lineage: Bacteria > Acidobacteriota > Thermoanaerobaculia > Thermoanaerobaculales > Thermoanaerobaculaceae > CAVRZJ01. The sequence goes on from CAVRZJ010000019.1 coordinate 38,874, forward strand.
GCTTCATTTTCCGGACCTTCACCGGAAGCGTTGACTCCCAGGTCTCAAGCGGATGAGCCAGGCTGCCGTCGAGGGAGACGTGACCCACCAACCCGGAATGCGATTCGGAGACCAGGAAGGCCGTTCCTGGAATGACGGATTCCCGATCGATCCGAACCGGGTACGTGTCGAGGGGGAGCGTTCGTGTCGAGGTCTTCGAAAGCACAAAGAGCAGGGCGGCGCGGAACCGGCTGTCCTCGTACCATTCCGGACTGGTCGGCAGATGCCGCCAGGCCGTGGTCCAGTGGCCGATCAGTCGGCCATCCTCTGTCGTCGCTGCGGCGGGAAGATGGGCGATCCGTGAGTAGATCCACCGTACGGCATAGGGGACGTCGGCGCAGTCCGTGGGGATCGTGTAGCGAAAGAAGAAGTCCTCCGTGATGTTCTCGTCAACCCACTTTCCGAATCGAAGCTCTTCTTCGGCGGTCCAGCGACGGTCGCCAACCTGCCAGACTTGATAGGGCGATTCGGTCGATGTCGTCCCCGACGATGGGGTTGCGATTGCGAGCAGGAGAAGAGCAGCCAGGGCCGGACGCATCTACTCATCTTAGGAACACTGCGGGAGATTTGTTAGTCGCAGCATCTTGAGTGCGATCGGTCATACCCGCCGGCCAGACAACGCCTGAAGTGGGCGTTCGCCGCAAAGGCAGGACACATCGGTCAACTGGAGTGAATTCAGCGACTCGAGTGCCATGGCGATGCCGGCTTCCTCCATGGGTGGAACTGAACGAGCGGGCGAAGTCGACGACGATGGGTAGGTCATTGGTGCCGGAGGTGGGAGTCGAACCCACACACCCTTGCGGATACGGGATTTTGAGTCCCGCGCGTCTGCCATTCCGCCACTCCGGCGCGGGGGGCATTGTCGGCCGCGGCGGTGTGCCGGTCAAGTAGAATGCAGTCATGGCCACGACCGTCGAGCAGGTTTCCACCGCGCTGTCGAGCGCCTACCCTCTCATCGTCGTGCTGTCGCCGGAGGAGGACCGCATCGAGCGGCTGATCCAGCGGTTCGCCGCCGGCGCCAAGCCGCAGGCGCTGCCGATCACCACCTGGAACTGCGTCGACGGGTTCCGCGAGCGCGCCGAGGTGACCGACCCCGCCGCCGCGCTCGCCTGGGTCTCCAGCGAGGGGCCGCGCGGGTTCTACGTCTTCAAGGACATGCACGCGCTGCTGCCGGGCAACCGCCAACTGTTGCGGCGATTGCGCGACACGGCGGCGGCGATCCGCAATACGGGTCGCTTCGTCTTTCTGCTCGCACCCGAGTTCCAGCTCGACGAGGAGCTCAAGCCGCTCGCCTACGTCGTCAACTCGCCGTTCCCCGACGAGGCGGAGGTCAACGCGACGGTGTCGCAAGTGTTCCAGCAGGCCAAGCGCACGCTGGATGCCAACGCCCTGAACCTGCTCGTCGCCTCGCTGCGCGGGATGAGCCTGCTCGAGGTCGAGCACCTGCTGCGCCGCCTGCTCGCCCGCCATCAGACGACCATCGGGCCGGATTTCATGGCCGATGTGCTCGCCGAGAAGGAGCAGGTGATGCGCAAGGAGGGGATCCTCGAGTTCGTCCCCCCCGACCGCGGCGCCACCGACCTGGGCGGGCTCGACCAGCTCAAGACGTGGGTGCGGCAGCGCGCGCTGCTCTTCACCCCGGAGGCGCGTGCGCAGGGGCTGCCGAAACCGCGCGGCGTCCTCCTGATGGGCATGTCCGGCTGCGGCAAGTCGCTGGCCGTGAAGGTCATCGCTACCGAGTGGAAGCTGCCGCTGTTCCGCATGGACATGGCGGTGGTGTTCGCCGGCGTGCACGGCTCGCCGGAGCTGGTGTTCCACCGGGCGCTGGCCGCCGTGGAGGCGGTGGCCCCGGCGGTGCTGTGGATCGACGAGATCGAGATGGGCATCGCGGGCTACCACGAGGGCCAGTCCGGCTCGCTCACCCGCATCTTCTCCGCGTTTCTGACGTGGATGCAAGAGCACCGCGAGTCGGTGTTCGTGGCGGCTACCGCCAATCGCATCAACCTGCTCCCCGCCGAGGTGATCCGCAAGGGCCGCTTCGACCAGGTGTTCTTCGTCGAGTTGCCCAACGAGGAGGAACGCAAGGACATCCTGTCGATCCACATGCGCCGGCAGTCGCTCGACCCGGGCAGGTACGACCTCGTGCTGCTGGCGTCCGCCACGCGTGGGTGGAACGGCGCCGAGATCGAGCAAGCGGTGATCTCCGCGCGTATCTCCTGCTTCTCCGACGGCCACCCGGTCGAGGAGCGCGACATGCTGGCGGCGATGGGCCAGACCGTGCCGTTGTCGACGACGATGTCCGAGCAGCTCAAGGCGATCCGCTCCTGGGCGCGCACCCGCGCGCTCCCCGCGACCACCCCCGGCCGCCCGGAGATGTGATTTCGCGGAGCAAGGCGAGGCGAGGTCACATCCCGAGGAGCACGGCGACGTGGGATCCCGTGGCGAAAGAGGGCGATCGGCCTCTCCACGCCACGAGATTCCTCGCTGCGCCCGAAATGGCAGCTCCGCCGGGTCAGCGGTGCAGGTCCGCGACGGCGGCCTTCAGCTCTTCGATCTCACGTTGCTGCGCCCTGGCGATCTCGACGAGCAGCGCGGTCAGGCGCGCGTAGTCGACGGACCGGTAGCCGTCCGCGTCGGTGCTGACCACCTGGGGCAGCACCTTCTCGACGTCCTGCGCGAGCAGGCCGACCTCGCGGCGGTTGCCGAAGCCGCTCACCCGCTCCTGCGTGGTGTCCCACGAGTAGCTGACGCCGTGCAGGCCGGCGAGCGCCGCCAGCACGTCGATCGACTCGGCCAGCGGGACGATGTCCCTCTTGAGCCGCTCGTCGGACGGCAGCTCGATCACGAGGACGCCGTTGGCGTCGACCGCGACGGGCCTCACGTCGGCGCCGGCGAGGCCGCGGACGCGCAGTGACCCGTTGACGTCGAGCGTGTTGGTCGGGTTGGTGGCGGCGATGGCGACCCGCTTACTGTCGAACTGCCCGTAGATCAGCGTGCTGCTGCTCGAGTTGGCGATGTGGAGGCGGTTCGAGCCGACCTCGAAGAACCCGGCCTGATAGCCGAGGAACACGTCGCCGCTGCCGAGCGCGGAGTAGCCGGCGGCGTTGCCGACGGCGGTGTTGGTGGCGCCGACCGTGCTGGAGACGAGGGCGTTGTCGCCGACCGCCGTATTGCCGCCACCATTGACCGTCGCCAGCGCCATGCGGCCGAGGGCCGTGTTGCCGCTGCTGGAGACGTTGGCCTGGAGGCTGCCGGAGCCGACGGCAGTGTTGCCGGTGCCGGTGACGTTCGCCGCCAGCGCCTGGTAGCCGATCGCGGTGCTGTTGGCGCCCGTGGTGTTGTTGTAGAGGCTCGAGACACCCGCGGCCGTGTTGAAGCTGCCGGTCGTGTTCGAGCGGAGGCTGTCCGTGCCGACCGCGCTGTTCGACGTCCCCTCGGTGTTCCCGTACATGCTGCTCCCACCGAGGGCGGTGTTCGACCCCCCGGTGGTGTTCGAGAAGAGGGTGGCGTCGCCGAGGCCGACGTTCCGCGTTCCGGTGGTGTTCGCATAGAGCGACGTGTAGCCGATCGCCGTGTTGCCCACCGCGGTCGTGTTCCGGTAGAGCGCCTGCGACCCAACGGCGGTGTTCGCCCAACCCGTCGTGTTGTAATTGAGCGTCGCGTAGCCGAAGGCGGAGTTCCTGGCACCCGTCGTGTTGGCGGCCAGGCTGGACGCGCCGGTCGCCGTGTTCCCCTCGGCCGTCGTGCTGGCGTAGAGGCTCCCCTGGCCGACGGCGACGTTGGAGAAGCCGGTCGTGTTGGCCTGCAGGGCGAGGGCGCCGACCGCCGTGTTGGCATACCCCGTCGTGTTGGCGCTCATGCTCTGCGATCCGAGCGCCGTGTTGCCGCCGCCGGTGGATGTCGCCGAGAGCGCCGCCGCGCCGAACGCCGAGTTGGAGCTGGCGGTGGTGTTGAGCCTGAGCGCCCGGGCGCCGACTGCAGTGTTCTCGGCGCCTGAAGTGGTCTGCTCGAGCGCGAAGGCCCCTGCAGCCGTGTTGCTGCCTCCCGTGGTGTTGGCCCATAGGGTGGAGCTGCCGACGGCCGTGTTGTAGCTGCCGGCCGTCATGTGGAGTAGCGCGCCGGCGCCGACGCCCGTGTTCTCCCTCCCGGTCATCGTGAAGTTGCCCGCGCCCGGGCCGACGAAGGTGTTGTAGATGCCGTACCCGTGCAGGAAGGCGTAGTCGCCGATGACGATCGTCCCCGCGTCCGCGCTGGTGGTCGAGATCCTGATGTTGCCGTTGACGTCAAGTCGGAACCGGGGGTCGTCGAGACCGATGCCGAGCCGCTTGTTGGCGCTGCTCCAGAAGAGCGCTGGCGCGTCCTGGCCGAGGCCGCCGGAAGCGTTGCCGAACGTCACGCCGCCGGGCGTCAGGCCGAGCGACAGGCTGCCGGGGCTCTGCCAGGCGACGGCGTTGCCGGCGACCGCGGCCATGCCCTCGCCGGGCGTCGCGTCGCCGCCGGCCACGGTGGTCAGCACCTGCCCCGCGGTTGCGGATGCCGCGATCCCGAGCGGCGCACCGGCGGTGCCGTCACCCGTCAGCGTGGTGTCGTGCTGGACCGAGCCGATGCCCAGCAGCGAGTCCGGGTACGTCATCTCGAACGTCGTCGGGTCCTGCGAACCGTTGGCGACCCCCGAGCCGTAGGCGATCACCTTGCCCGTGCCCGAGGTGACCTCGACCTCGAGCCGCGAATTCTCGCTCGAGACCGCCGGGAACCGGTCCTTGAACGCCCATTGCCCCTGCGACCACGCTCGCACCGTGACGTCCGTGGACCCCTGGAATGCTCCGTTCTTGTCGTACGCCGTCACCCGCGCGTTCGCCAGGTGCCCGGTCGTCTCGACGAGCCCGAAGTTGTAGCGATACTCCGAGTCCGCGGACGGTAGAGTCTGGCTCGCCCCGAGGATCTGACTCCTCTCGCCCACGCCGATGGCAAACGACGCCGGCACTGCGGCGAAGTCCTGGCCCACCGAGTCCTTCTCTCCCGTACCCGGCGCCTTCGAGTACACCCGCGAGGTGACCACCAGCTTCGTCGGGCAGGTCACCCGCACCGCCCCGAACACCTCGGCGTGGAAGTACGTCTCGACGACGTTCTCGAGCTTCTCCGTGTCGCCGGGAGCCACCATGACGTCCACCCACGGTGGCGACAGGTTGGACGTGCCGCGCTCGAGCAGGTACAGCCTCGCTGTGGCGGCGTCGGCGGCTGGGTTGTACAGCCACACCGTCGTGTACCAGTTCGATGGGTGCACGCCCACCTGCCGACCCACCATCGGCAGGAACACGTCCGTGCCCGCAAAGCCGGCGAGTGCGGGCGCGGCCGCCAGCATGGCGACCAGCAACGACAACGCGGCTCGATGCGTTGTCAGAGACCTGGACATTGCCACCTCCCGACCGCGGAAGCGCTGCCGGGTTGTCCCCGGTGGGCGAGGTGATCGGCGCTGTCGTGTGTCCGCGGTCCTTCCAGCACTGTAGACCGCGGCGTGGCGTTTGTCACGAAACTGCATCCGGAGCCGGATCCGGCATGAACGGCTCCAGAGCCGTTCATGCCGCAACCCGACTGCGGACTACGGCCGCGCCGGCTGCGCGCTCGAGTGCTGCAGCTCTGCGAGCCTTCCCTGGAGGACTGCAATCGAGGTCCGCAGAGCCGCGATCTCGGTCTGCTGCTCCTGGACCGCCTTCACCAGCGGGGCGATCAAGTCGGTGTAGCGGAGCGAGAGCGTGCGATCCGGGTCGCCGCTGACGCCAAGGAGGCCGTAGCCGTCGCCCAGCAGCGCCTCGACGTCCTGCGCCAGGAACCCGAGGTCGGTGCGGCCGTCGCCTTCCTTCATCCTGAACTGCACCGGCCGCAGCGCGAGCACCAGCTCGAGGCCGAGACCGAGGTCGCGGATCGCCTCCTTCGCCCGCGCGTCGGAGAGGTTGGACCACCCTCTCTGGCCGCCGATCTGGGTGACGGCGGTGTTGCCGATGCGCACGTGGTGGCTGGCGTCGACGATCGCGCCGTTACCGACCGCCGTGGCGTTGATGACGTTCGGCAGCGCGGCCCCGGCGGCGGTGCCGAGGAAGGTGTTGCCGGTGCCGGTCGTGTTCGTCAGGCCCGCCTCGTAGCCCACGGCGGTGTTGTATGCCCAGCACGGCTGGCCGCTTTGCTGCGGGCCGCAGTCGATGGCGGACTGCGCCGACAAAGCGCGCACGCCGACGGCCGTGCTGCCGGCCATGTTGGCGTTGACCTTCAGGCTATCCGCTCCGATCGCGGTGTTCGCGTCGCCGAGCGTGTTGACGGCGAGCGTCCCCTTGCCTACCCCGGTGTTCGTGTCGGCCCAGGTGCTCATGGCGCCGGAGCCGCTCCCGAGGAAGGTGTTGTTGGTGCCGAAGGCGTGCAGGAAGCGGGAGTCCCCGAGCTTGAGCTGCCCCGCCGTCGCCGTGGTCGCCGGCAGACGGAGGCTCCCGGTGACCTCGAGCTGGTCCGTGACGGCCGCGGCGCCGACGCCGAGCCGGCCGTTGACGGCATCCCAGAACAGCCCGGCCGCACCGCCCAGCGAGCCGCTGCCCGTCCACATCGCCAGTTGACCGGCCGCACCCGAACCGGCGACGACGCCGGCGTCCCACGTCAGGAACCCTGAGTTGTTGTGCAGCACGCCGTCGGAGCTGGTGGGCGGTAGCGTGTAGACAATGCCGCCCGCCTGGCCCGCGGCGCCCTGGAACACCGTGAACCCGGTGCCGCCGGCGATCCCCAGCGTGCCGCCGACCGAGAGCGTCTGGCCAGGCGAGGTTGTGTTGATGCCTACTCGTCCGGTGTCGAACTGGCCGTAGATCAAGGTGGTATCTGGCGAGTTGGCGATGTGGAGCCGGTTGGACCCCGCCTCGTGGTACCCGGCGCCCTTCCCCAGTAGCACGTTGCCGCTCCCGGTCACGCCGTACCCTGATTCGTAGCCCAGCGCCGTGTTGCCACTCCCGGAGCTGTTCGAATTGAGGCTGCCGTAACCGGCGGCCGTGTTCCGCTCGCCTGTGTTGTTGGCGCCGAGGCTCGATGCACCGCAGGCCGTGTTCCGGCTGCCGTCGGTGTTGCTGATGAGACTCCTGGCTCCGCTCGCGGTGTTGTCGTTGCCGCCGCCGTTGTCGTGCAGGGCGCTGGCGCCGGTAGCGGTGTTGTTCCACCCGGTAGAGTTCGCGCTCAGCCCGCCCGACCCGGAGGCGGTGTTGTAGCTGCCGGTCGTGTTGGCCTGCAGAGCTTGTGCACCCACCGCCACGTTGGCGCTGCCCGAGGCGTTCGACCGCAGACTCTGGTGCCCGTGCGCCGTGTTGTTGGAGCCGACGCTGTTCGCGTAGAGGCTGCTGGCGCCGAAGGCCGCGTTGTTGAAACCCGTGGTGTTGGAGAAGAGGCTCGTCGCCCCCACCGCGGTGTTCCCGGCTCCCGTTGTGCTGCTGTACATCGCCGACCTGCCGACGGCGGTGTTCCCCTCCCCCGACGTGTTCGCTGTCAGGCTGTTCGCACCTACCGCGGTGTTGGATATGCCCGTCGTGACGGCGTTGAGACTGCCGTAGCCGACCCCTGTGTTGGAGTAACCCGTCAGTGAGAAGTTGCCCGCGCCGGGGCCGACGAAGCTGTTGTCGGTGGAGCCGTAGGCGTGCAGGAAGACCGAGTCACCGATGAGGAGCACGCCGGCGATCGGCGACCCGCCTACCGCCATGGTCTCCGGCAGGCGGAGCCGGCCAGTGAGCTCGAGCTGGTCGCGCGGCGTCGGTGTGCCGAGCCCGAGGCTGCGAGTCCCCTGGTCCCAGAAGAAGCTCGCGGGGTCCTGGGTGAGGCCGCCGCTGACGCTGCCGAACGCCACGCCCCCCGGCGTCAAGCCGAGCGAGAGGGTGTTCAGGCTCTGCCAGGCCACGCTGGTCCCGGCCGCGGCCGCCATGCCCTCGCCGGGAGTCGGACTGCCGCTACCGAGCGTGGTCAACACCTGGCCGGCCGTTGAGGACGGCGCGATCTTCTGCGGCGAGATGCCGGCGTCGGCGACACCGAGCGGCGCGCTCGCCGTACCGTCGCCGGCCAGCGTCGAGTCGTGCCGAACCGAGCCGATGCCCAGCAGCGAGTCCGGGTACGTCATCTCGAACGTCGTCGGGTCCTGCGAGCCGTTGGCGAGCCCCGAGCCGTAGGCGATCACCCTGCCGGTGCCCGACAGCACCTCGACCTCGAGCCGGGAGCTCTCGGTCGAGACCGCCGGGAACCGGTCCTTGAACGCCCACTGCCCCTGCGAGAACGCCCGCACGGTGACGTCCGTCGACCCCTGGAGCGCCCCGTTGCCGTCGTACGCCGTCACCCGCACGTTCGCCAGGTGCCCGGTCGTCTCGACCATCCCGAAGTTGTAGCGGAAGTCGGAGTCCGCGGTCGGCAGCGTCTGGTGCACGCCGAGGATCTGGCTCGTCTCGCCCGCGCCGATGGCGAACGTCGCCGGCACCCCGGCGAAGTCCTGGCCCACCGACTCCTTCTCCCCCACTTCGACGCTCCTGGAATACACCCGCGAGGTGACCACCAGCTTCGCCGGACAGGTCACCCGCAGCGCTCCGAACACCTGCTTGTGGAAGTACGTCTCGACGACGTTGTCCAGCTTCTCGGTGTCGCCCGGGGCAACCATGACGTCCACCCACTGCGGCGACAGGTTGGAGGTGCCGCGTTCCAGCAAGTAGAGCTGCGCCGTGACGGCCTCGGCGCCGGGGTTGTGCAGCCACACCGTCGTGTACCAGTTCGACGGGTGTACGCCCGCCTGCCGACCCACCATAGGCAGGAACACGTCGGTGCCGGCAAACCCGGCGAGCGCGGGCGCTGCAAGCAGAACGGCAACGAGTGTCGAGAACAGGACAGGCCGGAAACGCATGACACACCTCCTCCCGTGCGGTGGCCACGTCGGGAGGTCCGTGCCGTGCCCCCGAGCCCCTCCACCAAGGCCGGGCGTGGTCAGTGCTTGTCTGACCTCAAGTCTAAGCCCACGGTCAAGGCGGGAGCGGGAGGAGCGTCGCCAGGCCTACTGGCCGGTCATCAGGATGATCTCGGCGCCTTCGTCCGGGCTCTGGAGCGGCGGCCCGCAGGCGCGCGGCTTCGGGCCGCCGTGCTGATCGATGAACGCCAGCACCCAGCGCTCCTCGGCGCTCCGGCTCACTCTGAGGCGGCCCTCGGCGCGGGGCGCGGCGACGCAGAAGGCGTACTCGCCGGTGCCCGTGCTCACGAACCCGGCAAGGACCGAGACGCCGCCGTCGGTGTTGGTGAGTGTGCCGGTCTTGCCGACCACGGCGCCGGCGTTGGGACCGCTTGCGAGCTGCGGAAAGAAGCCGGTGACCGTCCCGGGGTCGCAGCCGCCTACCGGCAGCAACGACTCGATCGGCATACCCGCCCGCGCCGCTGTCTCCTTGAACTCGCGCATCATTCGGACGATCGTCCGCGGCGACAGCCGGTTGGTGCCGAGACCGGAGGTCGTCTCGAGTTGGACGAAGTCGGCCGGTCTTGCGCAGCGCGTTGCGACCACCTCGGCGAGCTCCCTGGGGGGGCCGATGATCGCGCCGACGCGCTCGATATCATTGTTCGAGAAACAGTTGAAGCGCCGCAGCGCCGACGCCAGCGGCTCCGAGCGGTGGACCAGGAGGAACTGTCCGGCCTCCGCCTCGCCGTCGGCGCCGATGCCGCCGATGAAAGCCACCCGAAACGGGCGGTTGATCGGCAGCCCGCGGCCGACCGCGAACTGTCGCCAGGCGCCGCGCACCGCGCGATTCCAGCGGCGGGAGTCGAGCGCCTGGCGCAAGCGCGTCGCCATCGCCAGACCGCGTTGCACCGGGTCGGGGTTGGTGCCCTCCGACCCGTTCTCCCACCCCATCCAGAACTTCCGGTTGACGATCAGGTTGCCGCGGACCTGCCGGATGCCGATGCGGTTGAGCGCTTCGGCGACCAGGAAGGCGTTCTCCGGCTGGAAGTCGGGGTCGCCCGAGCCGAGCACCAGGAGGTCGCCCCGCAGCGTCTGCGTCTTGGCGTCGATCGCGCCGCGCGCGAAGATCCGCGTCTCGAAGCGGTAGTCGGGCCCCAGCCGGTCGATCGCCCACATCGAGGTGGCCGCCTTGACCACGGAAGCGGGGTTGATCGGCACTTCGCCCTGGTTGCTGCTGACGACGTCGCCGTCCAACGTCTCGATGTGCCAGACGAGCGACGGCGGCGACGGGGCACGCCGGCTGCGGCGCCTGCGGGTGGTCGTCGACGCCGATGTGGCGGCGGCCAGCTCGGCTGCGGCGAGCACGAGCGCGACTGTCACTGCGATGATTCGTCTCACGGTCGGCGATTGTACTACCCTTAGCTCCACGAAGCGGCGGGAAGAAAGCGGCGGAGGGCTGACGTTCGCATGGCGCAGACGCATTGCCGTCAGGAGGCGCGCAGGTGAAGATCGGCGTACCGAAGGAGCGTAGCGACGGCGAGCGGCGGGTCGCGCTCGTCCCGGAGTCGTGCGGGAAGCTGGTGAAGGCTGGCCTGCGCGTCCTCGTCGAGGCAGGCGCCGGCGAGTCGGCGTACTTCGCCGACCGGCAGTACCGCGACGCCGGCGCCGAGGTCGTCGACGACACCGCGCAGTTGTTCGCCATGGCGGACCTGCTGCTCAAGGTCCAGCCGCCCGCGGTGAGCCCGGCGACTGGCCGGCACGAGGCCGAGATGCTGCGCGAGGGGGCGATGCTGCTCGGCACGCTGGTGCCGAGCCGCAACCAGGACGCGGTGCGCCGGCTTGCCGAGCGCCAGGTAACGGCGTTCGCCACCGACCTGATCCCGCGGATCACCCGCGCGCAGGCGATGGACACGCTCTCGTCGATGGCCAACATCGGCGGCTACCGCGCCGTGCTGCTCGCCGCGGTGCAGCTCCCGAAGTTTCTGCCGATGATGATGACGGCCGCGGGCACGGTGTCGCCGGCGCGCGTCTTCGTGATCGGCGCCGGCGTCGCCGGGCTGCAGGCGATCGCCACCGCGCGGCGGCTCGGCGCCGTGGTCGAGGCGACCGACACGCGGCCGGCGGTGCGCGAGCAGGTCGAGAGTCTCGGCGCCCGCTTTGCCGGCGTCGAGACCGCGGAGAGCGCCCAGGACGCCGGCGGCTACGCCAAGCAGCTCTCCGAGGAGTTCTACCGCAAGCAGGGCATCCTGATAGGCGAGCGCTGCGCCCAGGCGGATATCGTCATCACCACGGCGCTGATCGGCGGCGTCAAGGCGCCGCGCCTGATCACCGCCGAGATGGTCGCGCGCATGCGCCCCGGCTCGGTGATCGTCGACCTCGCCGCCGAGGCCGGCGGCAACTGCGAGCTGACCCGGCCGGGCACCACGGCCGTGGTGAACGGCGTATCGATCCTCGGGCCGACCAACCTGCCGTCCGAGATGCCGTGGCATGCCAGCACGCTGTACTCGCGCAACCTCACCGCGTTCGTGCTGGCGTTCTGGAAGGACGGCGCCTTCAACCTCGACCTCGACGACGAGATCATCAAGGGCGCACTGGTGGCGCACGGCGGCGCGATCCGCAAGCGCAGCTAGGGAGCGGGGAATGATCGAGCATCTCGACGTGAGCCTGTTCGTCTTCATGCTGGCGACGTTCCTCGGCCTCGAGGTGATCCGCCGCGTCTCGCCGCTGCTGCACACGCCGCTGATGTCGCTGACCAACGCGATCTCGGCGATCTCGGTGGTCGGCGCGATCCTCGTCGCCGGGGCGCAGAAGACGCCGCTGACCACGCTGCTCGGCACCGTGGCGGTGTGCGCCTCGACGATCAACATCGTCGGCGGCTACCTGATCACCTACCGCATGCTGAAGATGTTCAAGAAGCGCGAAGGGCAGAAGCGATGAGCGCCGGGATGCTCGTCAACCTCGCCTACCTGGCGGCGGCCGCCTGCTTCATCCTCGCGCTGAAATGGATGTCGGCGGTGCCGACGGCCCGGCGCGGGGTGCTAGTCGGGGTCGCCGGGATGGCGCTGGCGGTGGGCGGGACGCTGCTGCACGGCGACATCGAGAGTTACCGCTGGATCGCCGTCGCCTTCGTCATCGGCGCCACCATCGGCGTGCCGATGGCGATGATGCCGATGACCGCGGTGCCGCAGCGGACCGCGCTGTCGCACGCGTTCGGCGCCCTCGCCGCCGCCCTCGTCGGCGCCGCCGAGTTCTACCTGCGCGCTCCCGCGATCGACCGCTTCACGATGGGCGCGCTGGTGCTCGAGGTGCTGCTCGGCAGCCTCACCTTCACCGCGAGCCTGATGGCGTTCGGCAAGCTGCAGGACATCCTCCCGACCCGGCCGATCGTCTTTCGCGGCCAGAATATCTTCAACCTCACGGTGCTCGCACTCGCGGTCGGCTCTGGCGCTTACCTCCTCTTGCAGCCCGGCACGAGGTGGCTGTTCCCGCTGTTCGTCGCCGCCGCGACGGTCTTCGGGGTGCTGCTGATCGTCCCGATCGGTGGCGCCGACATGCCGACGGTGATCTCGTTGCTCAACGCCTACGCCGGCCTGTCGGCCGCCGCAATGGGGTTCGTGCTCGACAACAAGCTGCTGATCGTTGCCGGCGCCCTCGACGGCTCGTCGGGTCTGATCCTGTCGATCATTATGTGCCGGGCGATGAACCGCTCGTTCAGCAACGTGCTGTTCGGCGCCTTCGGCCAGGTCCAGGCCGCGGCCGCCGCCGGCGAGCAGAAGGCGTACCGGTCAGGGACGCCCGAGGAGGCCGCCTCGATCCTGGAGGCGGCCACGAGCGTCATCATCGTCCCCGGCTACGGTATGGCGGTGGCGCAGGCGCAGCACAAGGTCCGCGAGCTGTTCGACATCCTCGACAAGAACGGCACCAAGGTGCGCTTCGCCATCCACCCGGTGGCCGGCCGCATGCCGGGGCACATGAACGTGCTGCTCGCCGAGGCCGATATCCCCTACGACCGCCTCGCCGAGATGGACGAGATCAACCCGGAGTTCGCACAGGCGGACGTCGCCCTGGTGATCGGCGCCAACGACGTCACCAACCCGGCGGCGCGCCACGACAAGACCAGTCCGATCTACGGCATGCCGATCCTCGACGTCGACAAGGCGCGCACCGTGATGGTGGTCAAGCGCAGCATGAACCCCGGCTTCGCGGGGATCGACAACGAGCTGTACTACGCACCAAACACGATGATGCTGTTCGGCGATGCGAAAGCGGTCACGCAGGCGCTCGTGCAGGCGCTGAAGGAGGCGTAGCGCGTCGGGAGCCCGGGCCGCGGTGGTCGATCCACCGCAGAATTGTCCAAGAATTGGCAGTATGTTGACAAGAGGACATATAATGCACATATGAGCGATGCAGACAGCCTGATGCTCATGACGCTTTCGCGCTGGTCGGTCGGCGTCCAGCTCGGTATCGTCTGCCTGCTCGCGCTCTTCTTCGCGGCGCTTTCCCGCACCGTCAAGCTCGAGGAGGTGCGCCTGTGGGCGATGGCGTGGCTTGCCGACGCCGTGGCGATTGCGGCCGTGTTCGCCATCGCGTTTCTCCACCCGCCGGTGTGGACGGCCCGGCTCGGGGTCGCCATCTACGCGGCCGCGAAGACCACCTACGCGCTGCTGCTGGTCGCCGGAACTCGCCATCACCTGCAGCCGGGCTCTGAGCTGCGCCTGCAGCGCGGCCAGCTCATCGCAGTGCTGGCCTGCTGGAGCCTGCTGCTCGGCTTCTTCTCCCCCAAGCTGGCCGACGCCCAGATCGGTCAGGCGCTGATGCTCAGCGGCGTGCTGATCTACGGCGCCGTGTGGGTGCTGCGGCGTCCCCGCCTGCCCCGCTCGCGCTGGCTGGGCTGGGCGCTGCTCGGCGAGGGCGCGCTGTTCCTGCACTACGTGCCGTTCCTGATGCCGGTCCTGTGGGACGGCGCCCCGTTGTCGCAGCACATGCGCTACTCGTCCTTCTTCGACGCCGGCGCGGAGCTGCTGCTCGCCCTGGCGACGCTGGTCGCGCTCGAGGCCTCGTCGAACGAGCACCTGCGTCACCTCAACCAGGAGCTCGAGCTCTCGCAGGATCGCCTGCGTCAGCTCGTCGACCTCGACCCGCTCACCAAGCTCTCCAACCGGCGCGGCCTGCGCGCCGAGCTGCAGCGCGTCCAGCCGCTGGGCGCCGCCGTGATCTTCTTCGACCTCGACACCTTCAAGGCGATCAACGACCGCTTCGGGCACGCCATCGGCGACTTCTGCCTGATCCGCGTGGCCGCCGTCCTCGCCAACAGCTTCCGCACCGAGGACGCGATCTTCCGCTGGGGCGGCGACGAGTTCCTGGTGATCGCGCCCGGGATGGACTTCGAGGGTGCGCAGCGGCGCGTCAACACCCTCCGCGCCGAGCTGTCCCGTCACGGCGAGGGCGTGCCGCCGGTCGCGGTCTCGGCCGGCATAGCGATGCTGCCTCCCAACGGCGAGCCCGAGTTGGCGCTGCGCGAGGCCGACCACCGGATGTACGCCGACAAGCGGCGCGATACCCCGCCCACACCGATCCCGGGCGCCTGACCTGACCGCGCCGGCTACAATGCGCCGGTGACGCTTCGCCGCAAGCTTGCCTGGATCGCCGTGCTGTACTTCGCCGAGGGGCTGCCGTTCGGTATCGCCTACGACGTCTGGCCGGTGTACTTCCGCGTCCACGGCGTCTCGCTGCGCGAGATCGGGCTGATGAGCCTGCTGTCGCTGCCGTGGACGTGGAAGATGCTGTGGGCGCCGCTGGTCGACCGCTACGGCGCCCGCCAGCACTGGATCACCGCCGCGCTGCTGGTGCTGGGCGGGACGACGATCGCGATCATCCCGCAGGATGCCGCGCACCCGTCGTGGGCGCTGTGGGCGCTCCTGCTGCTGTTCACGGCGGCGTCGGCGACCCAGGACATCGCCGTCGACGCCTACGCCGTCGACATCGCCGGACCCGGCGAGACCGGCGCGATCAACGGCACGCGCGTCACATTCGCACGGCTGGCGCTGCTCGCCGGCGGCGGCGGCATCGTCATGCTCGCCGGCATCACCGGCTGGGGACCGCTGTGGGTGGTCGTCGCGGTCACGTTCGTCGTTCTCGCGGCGCTCGCCTTCGTGAGCCCGCGCGTTGCGCTCGAGGCCAAGGAACGCCGCAACCCGATCAAGCCGGTGCTGCACTGGCTGCTGCGCCGGGAGATGGTCCCGGTGCTGCTCTTCGTGCCGCTGTTCAAGCTCGGCGACTCGACGCTCGGCCGCATGGTGAAGCCGTTCTGGGTCGACCGCGGCTACTCGCTGGTCGAGATCGGCCTCGTCTCGGTGACGCTCGGCGTCGTGTTCACCATCCTCGGCGCCCTGGCCGGCGGAGCGTTCGTCACCCGCCACGGGATCTTCAAGAGCCTGGTCTGGCTCGGTATCGCGCAGTCCGCGGTCAACCTAGGCTACGTCGCGGTCGCGACGTTCACGCTCCCGCGCGAGGCGATCTACGCCGCCTCGCTGCTCGAGTCGTTCGGGCAGGGGCTCGGCACCGCGGCGTTCCTCTCGTTCCTCATGAACCTCTGCGACAAGGAGCACGCGGCGACTCAGTACGCGGTGCTGTCGGCGCTCTTCGCCCTCACCCGCGACGTGGCCGGAGCGTTCACCGGCCTCGGCGTCGAAGCGCTGGGCTGGCCGGTCTACTTCGCATTCACCATCCTTCTTGCCGTGCCTGGCCTTGCGCTGCTGCCGTTCATCAAGGCGCGCATCCGCGAGGCGGCGCCCGCCGGCCACACCGCGACGCCGTGACGCTCCCGGTCACCGCTGCGCCGGGACGGGACCGGCGCCTGCCCCGGCGCAATGCGGCGTATCTGCGTGCCCCTGGCGCTCACGGCGCCGGCGTGAGGATCGTGTCCGCCTGCTGGAAGTAGCGGTGCACGGCCTCGACCGCCTCGGAGATGCGGATCGGCGAAGCGGAAAGGTGGGCCTGGACCAGTTGGCGCACGGCTTGCCGCCTGCCCCAGTACTCGGCGTACGCCCGCGGCTGCCGGTCGGGGTATTGGCGATCGTAGTCGGCCCGGTACTGCTGCTCGGTCATCCCGAAATGGGTGAGGACGTCGAGCAGGGCGAACGGGAACATGCTCGAGGTGAGGCGGCCGGCCGCCCGCGCCGCCTGTCCTTCAGCGGTGGTCGCGAACTGCTCCATGCGGAGCGCCAACCGGTTCACCACGTAGGTGAGATAGCGCTTGCGCCGGTCCTGCCAGAGCGCCGAAGAGCTCGCGTTGACGAGCGCGAGCGCTTGCTCGGCGTTGCCGTTGACGTAGCGCCAGAAGAAGAGGTGAAAACCGGTGGAGGTGCTCTCCGAGAAGAGCAGGTAGAAGCCCGGTACGTCCATCCACTTGTACCTGCGCCACACGTATCGACCGGTGCGCTGGTCGGCTGGCAGCTCGTCGAGCGAGTGCTCCTCCTCGGTGTGGGGGGCGTTCCACATCTCGGCGGTGCCGGCGAGGAACGAGCGGCTCTCGATCAGGTAGCGCTCGTTGGTGCGCGACCAGAAGCGGATGGTGTCCTGGATGCCGGCGGGGTTGTTGTGCATCTCGCCGTAGAAGGTGCCGAGGCCCTCCTCGAGCGGCAGCTCCTGCTCGGCCATCAGCTCGGCGATGTAATGGTCGCCGTCGCCGCCGTAGACGATGCTGATGGTGCCCCACTTCGTCTTCTCGCCGACGAACTGGGTATGCAGCGTCTCGTGCAGGATCGTGCCCTCCCAGGCCAGCATGCCGCCCGGCCACCCCTGGATGTCGGCGCTGGCCAGCTCTCCGAGCCGAATGACCCCGCGGAAGCGATTGTTGGCCGCCGGGGCGACGGTAGCGGCCGGCCAGACCGCCTTCTTGCCGGCGATCGTGGAGGTGGCGAAGATCCCGTCGTTGGTCAAGCCGGTGGTGTCGTCGACCAGCAGCACGACCTCGTCGGTGACCCCGCCGTTGATCTGCATCACCTGGTTGATGCGGTTGCGCAGGGCGGTACCGGGCTGCAACGTCTGGTACGTCAACTTCATGTTCGCCGGTGCCAGGTTGTTGAACGTGGCGAGGTTCTGCGCTGTGAGCAGGACTCCACGGAAGCCGGTGGCGAGCTCATCGGTCATGGTGCCGCCGGCGAAATTACTCTGGATCGCCGCGCTCGGCGCCACGAACACGAAGTCCATCCGCTGCGCGGCGGCCGGCACGGCCGGCAGCAGGACGGCGAGAGTGGCCACGACCAGCGCGAAGTTTTGCATCAGGCCCTTTTGCGTTCGCTTGCTCATGGTTTCTCTCCTCACGCAGCCGGCAGTTCGTCGACGAAGAGAATCGCGTCGGAGGCGCTCTTGCGCCCCGAGGAAAGGCTGCGGTTGCCCTTCAGGCGCCACGTGACCTCGTAGTCGTAGCTCACCTTGTCGGCGGGGAGCATGAACTCCACCTTCTCCGAGAGCTGCCCTTTGGCGGCGTTGAGCGTCACCTGCTTGACCTGCTCGCTCCCGGCGAGGTCGTAGAAGATCTTCACCGTGATCGAGCGCACCTCTCCCTGCGCGATGGCGTCCGGCTCGGCCTGGAGCTCGACGCTGCGGCGCTGGTAGGGCGGCGCCAGGTTGATGGCGCCGGCCGACGCCTTGACCCACGGCCCCTCGATGGTCTTGCCACCGAAGAAGCTCCACACCGTCTGGTACTCGTAGTCCATCCAGCGGCGCCGGTCGTTGTCGCCCTTCCAGCCATAGAGCAGCTTGAAGTTGTTGCCTTCCTTGCTGAAGTTGTTGCGGTCGATGCGCACCTCGTCGTCGGTGAGCTGACCGTTCTGGTGCGTCTTCTTCATGTGCACGGTGGCGAAGTTGATGTACTGGCCGAAGTCCTGGGCGTTGAGGCCGTCGACGAACACCACGATCTCGCGCTGCTTGAACAACGGGTCGTCCAGGTTCACCTCGCGAAAGTGCTGGGCGTCGGCCTTGAGGCTGCGCAGGTCGCCGATGTTCTCGTCGAAGCGCAGCGTCAGGTTGTCGGTGGTGTACTTGTTGAGGTCGATCTTGAAGATCCCCTGCTGGTGGATCTTCTTCATCTCGAACACCGCGACGATGGCGATCGGCGTCGCTTTCTTTTCCTCCCGCCGTGGCGCCTGCCGCCCGGCATCGGGGTTGGGATCGCCGAACGCCTGGCCCACCGGCGCCTGACTGGTCTCCGACGGCGGGCGCACGGAGCGCCTCGCCGCGGCCGGGATCGTCGGGCCGTCGCTGCCGGCCGCCGGGGTGGTCGCCGGCGTTGGCCCCGCCGACATCGCCTGCTGGCCCTGCTGGCCGGCCGGCGCCGGCCGCGGCTGCCGTGCCTGGCTCTCCCGCGCGTCGAGGGCGCGGTTCTCCTGGCGGATGCGCTCGTTCTCGCGCTCCGTCGCCTCGCGGTCTCGCTGCAGCATGGTGCCGGCGCGGTCGAGCAGGCTGGCCTGGCCGCCACCGGCGCCCGACAGGCTGGCGAGCGACGGCGTGCCGGTGCCGCCGAGCGGCGCGAACATCATCTCGGCGATCTTGTTGTAGGCCGTGGTGAGCAGCGCTTCCAGCTTCTCGTCGCCGCCGACCTGGGTGACCTTGATCGCGCCCTTGCGGGTGAGGTCCTCGAAGGCGGCGCGAATCTCGGCGGCGAGGAACGACGTGGCGACGCCGGCGCCGAAGCTGGTCGACTCGTAGATCTGATCGAAGTTGGCCTCGATCAGCGCGCGGTGCGGCGAGCGGAAGCCGGTGACGTCCATCTCGAAGGAGAACGAGATGTCGGGCGTCGGCGTGTTGAACGATTCCCAGAGAATCTTGGCGCCGAGCTTGGTGAGCTGCATCGACACCGCCGCCTTCTCGCCGTCGAGGATCGGCGCGTTGCCGAGACCGACGACCTGGGTCGTCAGGTTGCCCTTGGTGTCCTTGAACGACGACACGAGGCCGAACTTCCCGGACTTGTAGACGACCGGACCCTGGATCTTGGCGCCGGGCTTGATGCGCTGCAGCTCGCGCTGCGCGGTCTGGATCTGCTCCGGCGTCACCGCGAGCGCAACCACCGCGTGGACGATGCCGCCGCCCTCCCCCTCGCGGGCCTCGGGCTGGTCGGCGCCGCTGCGGACGTTCTCGACGTAGCGCAGGAACGAGAACTGCGGCCGCCCTGCGGCATCCATGGACAGGTGGGGCTTGTCCGAGATGTAGTAGTAGACGGTCTCGTCGTTGAGGTCGGGGAAGAGCGTCAGCTCCCCCGCCCGCACCGGCTTGTCGAGCAGGATCTGCTGCCCTGCCGCCCGTCCAGCGAAGCCGATGGACAGTGCGATGGTGGCAAAGGCCAGCGCGGGCCATCGCCACTCCTTACGGGCAGCGCCTGCTGCCTGTCGCCTATCGCCTTTCGCCTGTTTCATTTGCCCCCTCCCACCAGCTCCTGGAACTTGGCCAGGACCTTTTCCGTGGCGCTCGCCTGCAGCGTCTTGGCCGCCTCCTTGGCGGCTTCCTTCAGGGTGGGCTCCTGCATCAGGTTCTCGGGGATCGTGGCGTAGATGTAGTCGTCCCCGATGAGCGCGCTCCACGGCAACGCCAGCTTCCCTTCGGTCTTGTGGTTGATCACGAGGCGGTAGGCATACCCCTTGGCGCCGCGGTCGATGAAGATCCGCTTGGACACCAGCGGCTCACCCTTCGCCGGCGAGAGATGGATGTTCTCCTCCATCTCCTCGCCGAACTTCGGGTAGTGGACCTGGACGGTCACGCGCGTGATGTCGTTCGCCTTCATCCCCTCGAGGTCGCCTTCGACCTCGATGGTGCGCGGCACCACCGGCGGCGCGAGCGTCACGCCCTCCCAACTTCCCTTGATCCATTCCGGGGCCGCAGGAAACACGTTGCCGCCCTTGAGGCTCCATTGCGCCTGGTACTCGTAGAGGTCCGGGTTCTTGTCCTCGCCGCGGGCGTACGTGAGGGTGGCGTTGATCCCCTTCTCCTTGACGTACTTGGAGTCGATGGTCACGCGGTCCTCGAAGGGCCGGCCCGAGGTGCGGTTCTTGCGCACGTTGACGGTGACGTAGTTGATCGCCTCGTCGAAGATCTCCTTGGCGTCGAGGTCGAGGATGAAGTTGATGTCGCGGTGCTGGAAGAACGGGTCGTTGAGATTGACCGAGGCGACGCACTTCGGGTTGTCGCGGACGCCGTTGTACCAGCTCGCCATGTTGCCGACGAGCTGATGCGGGCGCCGGATCGCGAGCCGGTAGTTGAGGTCGAACGTCTGCGTCTTGCGCGCGAACGCACTCTTGAACGACTGCTGGTTGTAGACGTAATGGTCGCCTGTCTTGATGTCGGGCTTCTTCTCTTTCTCGCCTTCCTTGGGCGGCGGCGGCGGCGCCTCCGGCTCGGGCTTCGCCATCGAGTTGATGAAGAACTGCACGAAGGCGTCGCGGATCTTCGCGACCCGCTCGTCCGAGACCGTCTCCTGGAACTCGAAGCGCACGACCTGCTTCTCCTCCAGGAACTTGAACTGCTCGGCCACCTCGTTGTACGAGTACGAGTAGGTCGGGCTCGAGGAGGAAGCGCAGAAGATGATGAAGCAGGACTTGGTCTTTTGCGTTCCCGTCTGCTTGCGCTCGTACTCGGCGCGGAACGACTCGTGCTCGCGCTCGAGCTTGCTCCAGTCGAAGGTGATTCGTCCCTTCGCCGCGGGCGTGAGCGTCGAGTAGGCGAAGTTCAGGGCGATCGACAGGTCGGTGATCGATCGCGACTTCTCGAACGTCGCAGCGAGCAGTTGCGCGCCCTCCGGCGACAGCCGCGAAGCCGCCGCGGCCTTGCCTCCCGGCACCAACGGCGCCTTGCCGGAGGTCACCACCGCCGGCGTCAGCTTGTCGTCCGAGAGCGTGGCGGAGACGATCTGGAAGCTGCCGCTCTCGCCCTCCGGCTCCATCTGCACCGCTCCCTTCAGCTCGGCATTGCGGAACTGGGTCTTGAGCTTGTCGCGCACCTCCTGCTCCTGCTTGGGGGTGAGCCCCCACTCCATGAGGAAGTGCATGAGCCCGCCGCTGATGCCACCCTGGTCGGCCCGTTGCTCGGTGGTGAACTTGAGGAAGAGGAACTCGGGCGTGCCGTCAGGCCGCATCGAGAGCCGCAGGTTCGTGGGCAGGTAGTAGTAGTTGTTCGTCTTCCCGCCTCCGAGCGGGCCCGCCTCGGCAAACAGCGTCACGCTGGTGCCGTCGGAGAGCGTGAAGTCGAGCCGGTTCTCGTTGTCGAGCACCACGGCGCTCGCCGGCCCGGAAAGCGCGAGCGTCATGACCAGGAACGCGCCGATCAGCCATGCGTGGGTGCAGCCGGTTTGCCTCGTTGCCATTGCTCACACCTCCTTTGTCGGGCGCAGCTCGCCTGCGCCGCTCATGTGTGACTCCGAAACGTGTTCCTCGGGCAGCTCGTCGATGAAGACGAGGCCCGAGGCGTCCTTGCCGCTCCTGGTCAGCTTGCGGTTGCCCTCGAGCTGCCACGTGATCGTGTAGTCGTACTCGAACTGGTTGAGCGGCAGCGTGATCTCGACGGCCTGTGCGTCGATCGGCTGGTCGGGTCTGGCCACGAGCTGCTGGCGCCGGCGCGTGGCGAAGAACGGGTAGTCGATCTGGACGATCACCGCGCGCACGCCCTTCGCCTGGAGGGCGGCGGCGCTGCCCATGAGCTGCACGGTGCGCCGCTCGTAGGGCGCGAACAGGTCGATCATCGCCCCGTCGCTGGAGATCCACTCGGTCTGGTAGGAGCCGCCGCCCTTGAAGCTCCAGCGCGTGCGGTACTCGTACTGCAGCCAGGCGGTGCGGTCGTCGTCGCCGTTCCAGCCGTACACCATGCGCAGGTCGTTGCCCGACTGCTGCACGGCGGCGCGGTCGAGCACCAGCTCCCGCACCGTCTGCTCGCCGTTGCCGTGCTGCTTGCGCAACGTCACGGTGACCGAGTTGACGAACTGCTCGAACTCAGGCAGCAGCGCGCCGTCGATGCCGACGTGGATCTCACGCTGCTGGAACGTCGGGTCGGCCAGGTTCACGGCGCGGAAGTAGTCGGGGTCCTTGCCGAAGCGCTTGTAGAAGTCGCCGATGTTGAAGGTGATGAAGCTGTGCCGGTCGACGCTGGCGCGATGGTTGAAGTTGAGCACCGACGTTCCCGAAGAGCGCATCTCCTTGAGCTGGAAGCCGACGTACAAGCCGAAGCTGGTGGTCTTGCGGCTGGAGAGCGCGCCGCGCTTGGGGTCGATGAGCGCGCCGATCGCGTCCATCAGCCCGCCGCGCTGGGCGTCCGGCACGCGATCCGGCTCGACGCGGCGGAACATCAGCTCGAGCAGCTTGTCGTAGACGTTGGTGAGCAGCGCCTCCATCGCGGCGTCGCTGCCGCTCGACCTGAGCCGGATCGAGTTCTTGCGGAACAGCTCGTCGAACGCCTGCTCGACGTCGGCGCTGACGAAGTAGATCGAGCCGCCGGCGCCGAACGCCTCGCTCTTGCGCACCTCCGACCAGTCGATGAACAGCTCGGCGTCGTAGGCGTTGGACAGCCCCTGGAACGTCATGTCGAAGACGAGCGAGACGTCCGGGGTGCTCATGGCGAAGCTCTCCATGAGCAAGGTCGCCTGCTGCGGCTCCAGCTCGAACGAGAGTGCGAGGCGGTTTCCCTCGAGCACCGGCGCGTTGCCGGTCGTCAGCAGCTTGCGCTCGGGCGGGCCGCCGGCCGGGTTGATGATCGACGACACCAGTGCATAGTGGCCGTCCGCGAATACCACCGGACCGCGCACCTTGACCTCGTCGTCCTTGAGGTTCTTGCGCAGGGTCTGCTCCGCCTGCGCGACGAGGTCCCGCGGCGTGTCGTAGAGCACCAGGAAGTGCAGCACGCCGCCGCCCTTCGCGCCGGTGATCGACGTCGAGCCGGCCTCCTTGCCGGGCTCGTTGACGACGTAGCGGATGAAGGAGAACTGCGGTCTGCCCTTGTCGTCCTCCCCCAGACCGGCGCCGGCCGGCAGGTAGACGTAGGTGCGCGGGTCGGTGACCAGCGGGAAGCACCACAGCCCCCCGACCCGCAGGCCCTGGTCGATCGCGATTTGCTGTGCGTGCGCCGATGACGGCGCGCGCACAGCAAATAGCAGGAAGAAGAGAGAAGCAAGACAAACCCTCCTGAAAGAAGCTCGGCTCGGTGCTCTCGACAAGGATGGCCCGATCACGGGGCGCCCCCGGCGCCGCCGGGAGCCGGCTCGGGCGGCGGCGGCGTCACGAAGAGGTAGTCGGAGTCGAGCAGCTCGAGCTTGCCCTTGACGCTGCGCGTCGGCGAGTACCAGGAGACACGGAATGCCACCGGCGATGTCCGGTCGTGGTAGACGGACACGCGTGCGGTCGACTCGGCGTCGCCGGCGCGCAACGTCGCCTTCTTGAGGAGTCTGGCCTTGCCGCCGAGCTCGACCGCGAAGTCGACCACGGCGCTGGCCATCCCGGCGCCGGCAAACAGCGACCGGTCAGCGTCGATCTCGATGACCCGCTTCTCGAACGGCGGCACCAGCGCCACCACCGGGTCCTTGGAACGGATCCACTCGTTGTCCTTCGGCGGGACCGAGACGGTCGGGCCGTCACGCACGCTCCACCGCACCTGGTACTCGAACTCGGTCCAGTCGGCGCCGGTCATGCCCAGGCGCGGGAACGAAACGTCCTGCACGGTCTTGCCCGCCTTGATCTCGGCATAGGAGAAGCGCAACGCCTTGGTGAAGTCGGGCTTGTCGCCGCCGTAGCGCTTGCGGACGTTCACCGAGACGAAATTGATGCTGTCCTGGAACGAGTCGACGTACTCGCCGTCGACCTGGAAGTAGACCTGTCGGAACTCGAACGCCGGGTCGGCGAGGTTGACCACGCGGAAGTAGCGGGTGTCCGTGCCCATCGCCTTGTAGAGGCCACCGAGGTTGCCGGCCGTGTCGACCGGGACCTTGATGGTCGAGCTCTTCGACAGCGTGATGTTGAACACGTTGCGGCGGATGTCGGTGCGCTTCTTGAGCACGAACTGGTCGTCCGTGAAGTACTTGGTGTCCTCGCTGCCACCGAAGGTGCGGGAGAACCAGCCGCGCTCCTGGCGGCCCTGGATCTGGTTGGCCTCGACCGCGGTCTCCCGCGGCGGGTCCGCCGCCCATCCCGAGGTGTGGTCGAACATCAGCTCGGTCAGCTTGTCGGTGACGATCTGCAGCACCGCCTCCATATCGGCGGCCTTGAGGCCCAACCCCTGGGTCCGGTCCAGCACCTCGATCTTGAGCGTGCCATTGCGCTCCAGGTCGTCGACCACCTTGCGGATCTGCCGCCTCGTGTAGTCCTTCTGATAGTTGGAGACCTGGCTGAAGTGGTCATAGACGCTCGACGTCTCGGCGTAGATGCGGGCGTTGTAACCCTTCACCGCCGCCTCGTAGTACGCGTGGATCGCCACCGACACGTCGGAGGTGGCGCCGGTAAACGAGTCCCACAGGAGTGTCGCACCCTGCTGGTTGAGGATCGCCGCCACCACCGCTTTCGAGCCCGGCATTAGCGGTGCCTTGCCGGACGTCACCACCGACCGGGTGAAGCCGCCGGCGGCGCGGTCGGAGAGCAGCGCCGAGACGATCTGGAACGAGCCCTGCCCTTCCTCGCCGTTGTCGACCGCCTGCATGAGCGGCACCGGGCC
Source organism: uncultured Acidobacteriota bacterium (assembly GCA_963725705.1). GTDB lineage: Bacteria > Acidobacteriota > Thermoanaerobaculia > Thermoanaerobaculales > Thermoanaerobaculaceae > CAVRZJ01. Next base: position 63,535 of record CAVRZJ010000019.1, read on the forward strand.
GATGATGCGTGCCCCGGGGACCTGCTTCGTGAGCTCCTTGTCGAGGGCGGCAAGCACATCGGGGGGAAGCGTGAACTCCACCAGCGCGTGGAAGAGCCCGCCGTTGGTGCCGCCGGCCTGGTCGACGTACTTCAGGCAGAGGAGCTCGAAGGTACCGTCCTCCTTGGTGGCCAAGCGCGGGAACTGCGGCAGATAGTAGAACGCCCTCGCGTCCTCGTAGTCCTGCAGGAGCTGGACCCCGTTGATCGTCCGCTGCCCCGTGTCGAAGTTGACCAGAGCGGCCGCCGCGACCGGCGCCAGCACGGCGGCAAGCGCGAAGATGTTGGTGAGCTTCTGCCTCATCGACGTTCCTCCGGTTCTTCCGCTTCAGGGGTCGGGGTCGGCCGTGCCTCGGGCGGCGACGTGACGTCGAGCATCTCCACCCATGAGGCGCGCTCGCGCCACGGGGACTCGCGGGTGCCGCCGTCGTCCGCCAGCTCAACCACCCGGTAGCGGTATGGCCGGTCCATGCGGACGGCGAGCCTGAAGCGCAGGCTCGCTGCGTAGAGGTCGGGCTGGCTGCGGCGGAACGTTGTCGTCAGCGTGACCCGCCGTCTCCCCATCCCCTCGGCATCGATCTCCACCTGCTTCTCGTAGAGGTCGGGGCGCAGCGCGTTGTTGAAGTCGTAGCAGTAGACGTCGAGCGCCGCGTAGCCCGGCGGCACGGTCTCGTTGACGTCGGCGCGCCGGAACAAGTCGGGCCACGCCCGCGCGTCGACGGTGATCCCGGTCGCACCGGCACGCACCAGGCTGGCCGTTGGCAGCTCGGTCGCGCTCCCCGCCGGCGCCTGCGGCGGCTCTGCAACCGCGCCGCGCAGCTCGGCGAGGAGCTTCGGCGTGCCGGTCAGCTCGGCGAGGGGCGCCGAGGGCGGGGTGCCGAAGGCGAAGAAGGCATAGCCGACGCTGAGGACCAGGCGGCCGTTCTGCAGCGAGTCCCAGAAGAGCTGCGACGCCGCGGGGTCGAGGGCAAGGGTGTAGATCCGCTCGGTCCAGTAGGCGTTCGCGGTCGCCCCGGCGGCGCCTTCGGCGCTCTCGAAGTGGCCTCTCGGGAGTGCCTGCTCCTCGCCACCTTGCCCTTCCGCGCCGAGCGGCGCGTAGACCAGAACCGCCTCCAGGCGCTGGATCGGCAGCGGTCGCAGCTCCGGGTTTAGCCCGGCGCCCGCGGCGATCAGGACGCCGCGCGCCGCCCGCACCGCGGCCGGCGACGGTCCCGCCATCGTGACGCGGAAGCTCAGGATCGACCGGAAGACAACGACGCCGCGGTCGGCGCCCGCCGCCGTGCCGGTGTAGCGCATCTGCAGGAAGTGGAGGTCGGGACGCCCACCCGTGTCGGTCGCCAGCGCGAGCTCCCCGGGAGCGTAGTAGAAGAGGGAGCCACGACGGTCGTCGGCAAAGACGGTGAGCCCAGCCGCCTGTCTGCCGGTCCGGAGGTCGGGGGTCGCTCTCGCCGGCGGCGCCGCCGCCAGCGAGAGCGCCACGAGCGCGACGATGGTCGCAGAGCACCTCATCGACTGGCGCCTAGCTCTGCCCGGGCAGGAAACCGAGCGCCTGTTGAACCTGGACCTTGCCGATGGGCACGCGGAGGCGGTCGGACGAGACCCAGCGGGTGCCGGCGTGGCTGGTACCGTCCTTCATGACGACCTCGATCTGGTACTCGAAAAGCGGCTCCATCGCTCCGCTCTCGTCGGGCTGCCGGTTGTCGTAGATGGGTCCGATGGTGAAGTCCTGGCCGTCCGCGTTGAGGACCACTGGCCCCTTCTGCTGCACTGCCTGGCTGCGCGTATCGAAGAACTTCGAGCGCACGAGGATCGAGATCTCCGCGGCATCGACATCGGCGAGCGGCGTCAGGGTATGGAACGTGACCTGAGCGGCGGCGACCGAGGTGACGCCTCCCGTTATCGCGGCGACAACCTGCTGGTCACACGCCTGGCAATCCTTGACGACGGCGTAATCCAGCCACATGCGCTTCGCCCGGCCGTCGAGCCACGACGGCACCGTGGTCGCGTCGAACTCCACCTGCGCCTTGGGCGCGACCTCCGCGTTGCCGAGGCTCCAGGAGTAGACGATCGGCAGGTTATTCTCCAGCAAGAGGGCGTGCATGTACTTTAGGCGCAACGGGTATGGCGTACGGTTACGCCAGGCCGTGTCGCGCTGCCAGCGGAACGGGCCAAACGTCGCGGCATCGGCGATCTGGATCTCCACGGGGCGGCTCTGCGGCGGCAGCCCGCCGCCGGAGGGCGTGAAGACCATGCTGCCGGTGATGCCGACGTCCTCGACGAGCGCAAGCTGGAGGTTCTCCTTGGTCACCGTGTCGGTGGCCCACTGGATCTCCATTTCCCCCAGCACGTCCGAGATCGCGTTGAGGCTGATCCGGTCCGCGGCGATGTCGTACTGGCGCTGCAGCCCACCGGACAGAGATACCTCGGGCGCCTTGTCGAGCGGCATGCGCCGCAGCTCGGTGAAGGCAATGCCGGGGTGCCGCCGCTGGTACGCGAGGAGCAGCTCGCGCGCAAACTGCACCTCGCCGGTCTCGACTCCCGAGTCGAGGTTTGCCGCCATCACGACGCTGCCCGCCTGCCCTTCGCCGACGGCGGCGCCGTAGAGCATCTTCATGCCGTAGCCCTCGTCCGGGTCCCACTCCAGGTTGTACGCCTGGGGCAGGAAGTAGAACACCCCGGACGCCGGGTTCTGGTCCAGGTAGACCTGCGGCGACATGTCGAGGATCGCCTTCGCGGGGAGCGAGATGTCGCTGCCGACCTCGGACAGCAGGTCGACGCTGATGGCGCCGGGACCGCGGATCCCCTTGTCGTGGTCCTCTGCCGGCAGCCCCAGCTTGAAGGCGCTCATCGCCATCACGTTCGCCTTCAAGAACACCGGCTTGGCCGCCGGTTGAGCGGGCGCGGCCTGGGGCTGGGCGGCGCCGGGCGCGATCTCGGCGCGGATCGGTGCCGCCACCATCATCATGCCCGGCGTCGGCGTGGGCTGCGGCGCCTGAGCCATCATCATCTGCCGCTGCCGGAGGGTCGGAGACTGCACGGCCCTTTGCACCTCGGGCTGGGCGATCTGCTTGACGCTGAGCACCTGGACCCGCGGCATGACGATCTGCGTCGTCTCCTCCCGCAGCCGCGCCGCCGCGCCCTCGGGCGTCATCGCGATCCGCACGACGACGTTCTCCGGTCGCACCGCCACCCGCCAGCGCTTGCCGAGCGTGAAGGTGCGCTGCGCCTCCGGCGCCGGAATGCCGGGACGCAGCACGCTGACGTGGAGGAACGGCGTCTCCACCTCGGCGCCCTCGGCCACCGCGGCGTCCAGCTCGCACACCAGGTCCGCCTGCGTCGCTCCCGCCTCGAACGTCACCGGCGTACAGCGCACCTGCCGCTGGCGCTTCCGTCCGCGATCCCACGCATCGCCCTGGAGCTGCTTCCCCGCGAGGCCCGTGCCCGAGACGGTGACGACGAGCCGCAGCTCCTTGTCCTCCTTGACCACGGCGCCACCGATCGAACCGGCCCCCTGCATGAGGAGGGCGCCGAGGATCGACTGCGCGTCGGTCTGCGAGTCCAGGACCGGCTGCAGCTCCTTTCCTTTCAGGCTGCTCCCGGTCTGCGCCGCCGCCGGCCCGGCCCACCCGCCGAGAGCGATCAGGAGCGCTACCGCGGCGATGCGCCACTGCCTACCAGAGAGACCGGACATCGTTCCACCTCCCCAGCGGAAGCGCCTCGCTGGCGCGACCGGGATTGCAGGGTTGGACAGCCGCACGACACACCCCCGGCACGGCCGAATGAAGCCTCGCGCCCAGAACGGGGCTGCAACATCTGTTGGAAGCATAACTGGACTCATGATACGTCCCGCCGGCCGCCTCTTCAACGTCGGGGGTGTCCGGCCCGGCCGGACGGTGAGCCACGTCACCAAGTGACGGCTGGGAGAGGACGGCGGCGCCGGCGCCGAGTCACCCGGCAATGGCAGACCAGCAGGCCCGGGCAGCCCGCCTCAGCGCACCTCGAGGCTGTTGATGACGACGTTGCCGTCGGCGCCGCCGAGATCGTCGAAGAGCACCGTGAGCTGGCCGTCGGCGACGGCGACGCGGTAGGTCCGAGCGACGAACTGGTTCTTGGCCGTGGTCACCGTGTCGGCGCGGGCGCCCTCGAAGTAGATCCCCATCTCGTCGTGCGCGGCGGCGGCGTCGCCCAGCGTGATCGTCACGTCGTAGGTGCCGTTGGGGACGTCGGCGACGAAGGTGCCGAGCGGCGTGAAGTCGAAGTCCCGGCGCAGGTCGCCGCCGGTCGCCCGGTCGCGAGCGTCGACCGTGCCGGACAGCCACCCGTAGCCCTGCGCCGCCGCGTACCGCGTCGTCGGCGAGACGCGCACGTACCCTGCCGCGAGCGGCGACGAGCTGGTGCCGAAGTCGCCGCGGAACGCGCCGGCGCGCCCGAGGGTCAAGGCGTTGATCACAGCGAAGGCGTCGGCGCCGCCGAGGTCCTCGAGCGTCAACGCCAGGGTGTCGTCCGCGACCGCGATCCGGCGCGAGGTGGCGAAGAACTGGCCGGCGCTCCTGGTCACGGTGTCGACGCGCGCCCCCTCGAGGTACAGCCCCATCTGGTCGTGCGCACCCGCGGCGTCGCCCATCGTCACGCCGACGTCCCATGCGCCCGGCAGCACGTCGACGAGGAACGACGCGAACGCCGTGAAGACGAAGTCGCGGGCGAGCGCCGTGCCGGACGCGCGGTCGCGCGCGTCGCGCGTCCCGCACAGCCAGCCGAATCCCTGCCACGCGGCGTACGTCGTGGCCGGCGCGACTCGCGTGTACCCCGCCTCGACCGGCGAGGTGGCGGTGCCGAAGTCGAAGCTCGCGACGGCGACGGGCGTGACCTCGAGCGCGTTGATGACGACGTTGGGATCGGCGCCGCCGAGGTCGTCGAGGAGCAGCGTGAGCTGCCCGTCGCCGACCGTCGTGCGGTGGACGCGGGTGAGGAGCTCCTTCGCCGCCATCGTGATCGAGTCGGCCTGCGCGCCCTCGAGGAAGATGCCCATCCGCTCGTGGGCGCCGCTGGCGTCGCCGGTGTACACGGCGACGTCGTAGGCTCCGTTCGGCACGTCGACGACGAACGTCCCCAGCCGCGTGAAGTCGAAGTCGCGCCAGAGCGCGCTGCCCGTCCCGCGGTCGCGGCTGTCGACGGTTCCCGACAGCCAACCGTACCCCAGGGCGGCGCCGTATCGCGTCGTCGGTGAGACCCGCGCGTAGCCCGGCGCCAGCGGCGAGGACGCGGTGCCGAAGTCGAAGAAGCGCGTCGCCACCGGCACCAGCTCGAGCCCGTTGATCACCGCGTTGGCGTCGGCGCCGCCGAGGTCCTTGAGCTGCACGTTGAGCTGGCCGTCAGCGACGGCCACACGGTACGTTCGCACCGAGAACTGTCCCGTCGCGGTGGCCACGGTGTCGACCTGGACGCCCTCGAAGGACACCGCCATCTGGTCGTGGGCGCCCGTCGCGTCGCCCATCGTGGCGGTGGCGAGATACGTGCCGTCGGGGAGGTCGACCGCGAACGTCGCCAGCGCCGTGAAGTTGAAGTCGCGGCGCAGCGCGGTGCCGGTCGCGCGGTCGCGCTCCGCCACTGTCCCACTCTGCCAGCCGTACCCCTGCGCCGCGGCGTACTTCGTCCCGGCCGCGACCCTCGTGTAACCGGCCTGCACGGGCGAACCGGCGGTGCCGAAGTCGAGCTTCGCCAGCGGCGCTGCGATGGTGCCGGCGATCGGGAAGTTGAACGGGTTGGCGCCGACCTCGTTGGTGGTGAAGCTGATCTGGCCGCTCCTCGCGCCCGCCGCCGTGCTCTCCATGCGGACGGTGAACGTGTCCTCGCCGAAGGGTGCGAGCTCCGCGGCGAGCGGCTCGGTCACGGTGAAGCCGGCCGGCACCGCGACCGCGCCGAGCACGAGCGGGATGTCCCCGAGGTTGCGGACCGTGAAGGCGCGGGTCGGTCCCTGCACGCCCTGCGGCACGCTGCCGAAGCTGACCGGTGTCGCCTGCCCGTCGGCGATCTCGGCGCTCGCCAGCGCGACCCTCGCGTCGGGGCCGTTGCCGACCGTGACGGAGCCGGTGCGCGTGCAGAGCTGCCCGGCGCCGTTGACGACCACCCGCCACATGTAGCTCCCCGTATGGGCAAAGACGTGCGACGTGCTCGCTCCGGACGCGGCCGGCGAGGCGTCACCGAACTCCCAGGAGCGGCTGAGCTCGCCCAGGCAGCCGGTCAACTGGTCGGTGACCGAGAATGGCGCGGTCACGCCCGCCTGCGCGAACTCGGGCACCACCGCGTCGCAGGTCAGCACGCACGCCGAGCGGTGGTTGAAGATGTGCAGCGTCGCCCCCGAGTCGCTCTCGCTCTCGATCTCGACCACCCACCCGTAGGCGCCGCCGAACACGGCGGGATCTCCGGTGAGACCGTCGTAGCCGAGGCCGTTCTCGAACCAGTTGCACGTGGTCGTGCCATTGGTCGCCGGCACGCAGTTGAAGCGCAACGGGTCGGTGGCGGCGTATCCCGGCGCGTTGATCCCGTAGTTCACCAGCGACGGGACGACGACGCTGGCGTCCCAGTGCTTGGTGGCCCAGATGAGCTGCGGTGGGTTGTAGGCGGGGCCGCGGGGGACGTACTCCGCCCCCGGGTAGTAGCCGTGGCCGTCGTCGAACGTGTCCTCGCCATCCCGGCTCGCGTAGCTCTCGCCCCCCAGCGCGAACGGCACGGTGTCGTGGATCGAGAACGGCGCGTCGCGCATTTGCTGGCGGCTCCTCGCGTTGGCGGCCTCGTTCTCGTACCCGGCCGAGCGCAAGACGGGACTGCGGTACGGCTCCGGGTGGGCGTCGACCACGAGCATCCGCCCCTTGGGCCCGAACCCCGGCGGGTCGGTGAGGTAGTTCCAGATCTCGTTGTCCGTGTACCGGTCGTTGTTGTACCAGACGAGCAGCCCGGTGTTGGTCGGGCCGTAGCGGAACAGCGGGTCGCCGAGGGCGCTGTCGTAGCCGCCGCTGGCCGTCACGTTGCGCCACTGCAGGTAGTAGGCGTGCGGTGCCGATCGGCCGGCGCCGACCCGCTGCCAGGCGCCGACCATGCTCCACAACCCCGAGTCGTTCTCGGCGTCGTCGGCGAGCACAATCGGGCCGCTCCCGGTGACGGCGATGTCGTCGAGGAAGGCGCCCGCGCCGAGGGTGCCCCAGTCAGTCATGAACCAAAATCGCAGGAGCACGCCTTTCCCTGCGTACGGGGACAGGTCGAACATCTCGGTCTGGTGGTCGGGGAAGGCGGCGTTCCTGCCGGTGAAGCCGCCGATCCCGGCGCTGCACAGGTTCGCCGGGAAGCCGAAGCTTCCGCCGATCCACGCCGGGTTGTGGTCGCACCGCGTGTGGGCGTTGGTGAGCGTCTTCCACGTCGCTCCGCCGTTGTCCGACACTTGCACCCACAGCCAGTCCCACTGCTCCTCGAGGTCGTAGGCGACGTCGACCAGGAGCTCGCCTCCCTCCGCCGGGATGCCGACCGCGTTGCGCGTGGTCATCATCGAGCTCACCAGGTTCTCGGCGCCGCCCCACCACTGGAAGGCGCCGTGGGGCGCCACCGCCAGCGGGACCTGCTGGTCGGGAAGGATGATCTTGACACCGCGGTAGACGTCGGTGCCGCCGGGGAAATCGCTGGCCTGGGCAACCTTGACCGTGTACTCCTGGGTCGGGTCCGAGATCACCTTGGGATCGAGCCAGCCCCAGCCTTCGAGGTGCCACGGGTCGAACGCCGGCGGCTGGATTCCCGTGGGATAACCGGTCCAGTCGTCGGCCATGATCGTCCAGAAGCCCGCCGAGGTGTCGCCGTTGCCGTACGCGTAGAGGTCGTCGGCGCCGAGGTTGTGGCCGAACTCGTGGGCGAGCACGCCCATGCCGGAGTTCTCGGGCATGACGATATACGGCCCTGCCTTGACCCCGGGCACGATCTCGTAAGCCGGAGCGATCGACGACGAGTGCGACCAGATCTGCGCCTCGCCGTAGTCCGTGCGGTCGAGAAGCGTGGTGTTGTCCTCTTCGCCGTAGCCCGCATGGATGACCCAGAGGCGGTCGATGATCCCGTCGCGGTTGACGTCGAACGACGCCCAGTCGAAGCTCGGGTAGGCCGCCTTGACTGCCTCGAGCGCGTCCATGACCAGCGTCTTCGGGCTCCCGGCACCGGGGATCGCGCCGCCGGTCCAGACCAGCGACGAGCTGCCGGCCGAGCGGGCGCCCGGGCACTGGTCGGCTCCGTACCACCACACCGAGTGCGGCACCTGCACCCAGCCCACGACCTGCCCGTTGAAGGTGTAGCGCCCTGCCGACATGTCCCCGTAGAAGTCGCGGACCGACTTGCCGGCGAAGCTGCGGTACACCGCCGAGCCGTCCTGGCGCGAGTAGTCGAAGATGACCCCGGGGCCGAAGATGAGGTTGCTGAAGAACGAGGGGGCGAAGTCCGGGGTCCAGATCAGGCTGCCGGACGCGTCGGCGGCCGAGAGCGGCCGCTCGATCCGGTTGTGGAGAGGGCCGCTGAAGGTGAACGCCTTCGTCTCGTTGATGATCAGCGAGCAATCACCGGCGACGAGGTTGCCCTGGGCATTGCGGACGACCTCGTTGCCGTCGGACTTCCCGAGTGGGTCCCAGGTGGACTGGCCCTGTGTCCAGGTGAAGGTGTCGGTCCCGGAGAACTCGACCAGGATCACCAGGACGCGGTCGCTGCCGACCTTGGCGAGCGCCTCGGCGGCCAGGCCCAGCGCGTGGACCCGCAGCCCGTCGCTCGCCGGCATGCGCTGCACCTGGTTCAGCAGCCGCCGCCTCTCCCAGAGGCGCTGCCGCTCCAGCGGATTCGGCTCGTCGATCGGCTTGCCGCTCGCGGGCGCGCTCTGGCTTTGGGCAGGGCCGGCGACCGTTCCCGGAGCGACACCCTCCGGCCGCACCGCGTCGGCCGGACTGGCGAAGGTCAGCCAGGAACAGGCCACGATTCCCATGACCGCAAGCCGACCGCTGACGCCCCGCATCACCACCTCCCGTGGCCCAACGTGACACGGATGTTACGCTTGCACCGGTAGCGCCGCAAGCCGAATACCGCACGGAACTACTTCACCTCCAGGGCGTTGATCACCACGTTGGGGTCGGCGCCGCCGAGGTCGTCGAGCAGCAGCGTGAGCTGGCCGTCGGCGACCGTGACGCGGTAGGTCCGTGCAACGAAGTTGGAGATTCGTTGAAAGCCCGCCTGCGCAGACGGAGCCGAGCGGGGCGGTCTCTCGCGGCGCAGCGAAACCGGCGAAGACGGGCAAAACGACGAGGGACCTGCGGTGTCGCAGGCCCCTCGCATGAGCGGAGATCAACTGCAGGCGCGGAAGATCAGGTCGGGTTCTCGGTCCAACCCGCGCGCCAGGCCCGCTGAATGTTGGTGCCGTTGCACGACGCCCAGTCGCCGGTGCCGCCGGTAGTGTCGCTGCGCAGCGTTCCGGTCAGGATGCCGTCCTTGTCGCGGTTGCCGGCGAACGTCCAGGTCGTGGTGAACACCGTGACGCCCCCGTCCTCGTAGCCGATCGTCAGGGAGCCGGTGAAGTTGCCGACGCCGTCGATGACCAGCGGGCTCGCCGGCGTGTCCGCGAAGTCGAGCGTGTAGAGCGCGTCGCCGCACTGCAGCCCCGCGGAGCCGGAGTAGCTGACCACGCCGGCAGCGGAGATCTCGATCTCGGCGCCACCCTCGACGACCAGGCCGTCGGTCGACCACACCGCACCGTGGAACAGCCCGGTGAGGTGCGGGGTGGTGAGGGCGCTGTCCGGGTACCGCATCTCAAACGTGGTCGGGTCCTGAACCGGCGGCTTGCCCGCCGTATCGTTGGTGACCATCGAGCCGTACGCGATGACCTTGCCGCTCCCGGACTTCACCTTCGCCGTGATCCTCGCGTTGGTGAGTGAGAGGCCGGGGAAGTAGTCCTTGAAAGCGCCCTGGGCCTGGGAGAACGCCGAGACCGGCTTGTCGTAGTGCGCCTTCTCGACCCCGAGCTCGTCGTAAGCAGTCCACGTGACGGTGACGCTGTGGCCGGTGACCTCGACGCAGCCGATATTGAAGCGGGCAAGTGACGTGGCGTCCGGAACCGTCTGGTAGCCGCCGAGGACCTCGGCCGTCTCGTTCAGCCCGATGGCGAACGACGCCGGAACCGCGGCGAAGTCCTGCCCGAAGGTCTGGTTCGCCGGCGCGGTCGTGGACGCCTTCGCGAAGACGCGCGCGGAGGCGATCAGCTTGCTGTCGCACTTGATCCGCAAGGCTCCGTTGGAGTTCGACTTGCCGAAGACCGACTCGACGATGTTCTCGTACATCTTCGTCTCGCCCGCCCCGATCGTGACGACCACCGGCGTCACCGCGCTGTTGTTCACGCCCCGCTCGAGATAGTACAGGTCGACCGAGACGGACGAGGCGTTCGGGTTGTGGACCCACACCGTGCTGTACCACAGGGATCCAAGAGCGCCAGGCGCCCGGCTAACGAACGGGATGAACAGGTCAGTCCCCGCGAAGCCGGCGAGCGCCGGTGCGGCAAGGGCCGCCACAAGGACTCCGATACCAAGCACGGTTAGAGTTTTTGAGTTGAGCCTTCTCGCCCTCATGTCACGCCCCCTTCGTCGTCGGATCGGCCTTCGTGCATAGTCCGTTGGCGTTAGTGTACAGCTTACACCGCGACTTGCAAGCGATGTCAATGGCACTGCAGATTCCCGTTCCGAAGGCTCGAGCGCGTCGTCGGGGAGAGCCGCCGGCCCGGCCGCTGCAATCCCGTTCCGGCCCCGTGCTAGGCTGCTCCGGGCGAGCGGGACGCGCCCGGGGAGCACGACATGACCAGAAGTTGGCGGATCTCGATCCTGCAGTCTCTTGGCTCCGGCATGCTGCTCGCAGCCGCAACGGCCTTTGGCCAGGCGCCTGCGGGCACGACCATCGTCAAGGCGCCCGAAGCGCCGGGGGCGGGACCGGTCGTCGCCTTCGTCGGCGATCGACCGATCACCGCCTCGGAGGCCGAGGCGCGCGTCAAGGCGCAGTTGTTCAAGGCCCGGCAGGACGAGTACAACGCCCAGGTCGAGGGGATCCGCGAGACGGCTTTCGAGATGCTGCAGAACCAGGAGGCGGCGAAGGTCGGGCTGACCCGCGAGGCCTACTACAAGCGCGAGGTCACCGACAAGGTGCCGGAGCCGAGCGGCGACGAGGTGCAGCAGATCCTCACGACCTACCGCGCCCGCCTGCCCAAGGACGACGACGCAGCCAAAGCCGAGGTCCACCGGGTGTTGCGCGAACGCAACGCATCGCAGCGGGCGCAGGCGTTCAAGGGGCAGCTCCTCGGTGGCGCCAGGCTGCGCATCCTGATCGAGCCACCTCGCCTCAGCGTACCGATCGAGGCCAGGGATCCGTCGTTCGGACCGCTCGCGGCTGCGGTGACGCTGCTCGAGTTCTCCGATTTTCAGTGCCCGTACTGCCAGCGCGGCCAGGCGGTCGTCAAGCAGTTGCGCAGCGAGTACGGCGACCGCGTTCGCTTCGCGTTCAAGCAGCTTCCGCTCGGCATGCACCCGCAGGCTCGGCTCGCGGCCGGGGCGGCGTTGTGCGCGGCCGACCAGAGCAAGTACTGGGAGGCGCGCGAGTGGCTGTTCGCTCACCAGGGCGGGGTGACCCCCGACTCGGTCAAGGGGTGGGCGAAGGACGCCGGGCTCGACGCGGCCGCGTTCTCCAAGTGCGTTGATGAGAACGCCCACGCCAAGGACATCGACGCCGACATCGCGACCGCCACGTCGGTGGCAACCTCGTCGACACCGACGTTCTTCGTCAACGGCCGCCTGATCGAGGGCGCCCGCCCGATCGAGCAGCTCAGGGAAGTCATTGACGATGAGCTGGCGCGCACCACACCGCGGGACCCCGCCGGCGCAAAGCCGTAGAATCTCAGGGATCGGCGCCCGCACCACCGGCGCGGTTATGCCTTATGGAGGAAATCATGCGAAGCCTGCCGCTGCTCGCCGCCATGGCGCTCCTGGGAGCCACCGTGGCCGGCGCCGGTGTGTTCCCGTACTCCTACACGACCCACAAGCTCGAGAACGGCCTGACCGTGGTGCTCGTCCCGCTGCCGAGCGACGGCCTGGTGGCGTACTACTCGGTGGTGCGTACCGGCAGCCGCGACGAGGTCGAGCCGGGGCACTCGGGGTTCGCCCACTTCTTCGAGCACATGATGTTCCGCGGCACCGAGAAATACCCGGGTCCGGTGTACGACCGGATCATGACCTCGATCGGCGCCGACGCCAACGCCTACACCACCGACGACTGGACCTGCTACCACCTCAACTTCGCCAATCCCGACCTCGCCAAGGTGGTCGAGCTGGAGGCTGACCGCTTCCAGAACCTCTCGTACGCCGAGCGCGAGTTCCAGACCGAGGCGGGCGCGGTTTACGGCGAGCTGCGCAAGAGCAAGACCAGCCCGATGTTCGTGCTCTTCGAGACGATCCAGAACACCGCCTTCGACGTGCATACCTACAAGCACACGACGATCGGTTTCGAGGCGGACGTCGCCGCAATGCCGACGATGTACGACTACTCGCGCTCGTTCTTCCAGCGCTACTACCGCCCCGAGAACGTCGTCATCGTCGTGGCCGGCGACATCGACCCGGACGCGACGCTGCGCCTCGTCGCGAGCCAATACGGCGGCTGGAAGCCCGGCTACGTCGCGCCGCAGATCCCGGTCGAGCCGCAGCAGACCGCCGAGCGGCGGACCGACGTCACCTACGACGGCCGCAGCCTGCCGATCCTCGCCGTCTCCTGGAAGGGCGTCCGCTTCGACCCCGCGAGCCGCGATGTCGCCGCGGGCATGGTCCTCGAGGACCTGCTGTTCGGCGAGACCAGCGAGCTCTACCGCTCGCTCGTGCTCGAGAAGCGCACCGTGCAGCGCCTGCGCGCCGACTTCTCCTCGGGCCGCGACGCGGGGTTGTGGAGCGTGATGGCAACGGTGGCAAACGAGAAGGACATCGACGCCGTGCAGAGCGCTATCGACGGCGCCGTCGCCTCCCTGCAGGCGCAGCCGCCCGACGCCCGGCAGCTCGACGACCTCAAGAAGCGCGCCCGCTACCAGTTCGTGATGGGGATGGACACGCCCGACAGCGTCGCTGGGGGCCTCGCCCGCTTCGTCGCCATGACCGGCCGGGTGGAGTCAGTCGACGAGCTCTACACCACCCTCGCGCAGGTGCAGGGCGATGACGTGCAGCAGACGGCGCGCCGCGTGCTCACGAGGGAACGAAGGACCTTAGCGGTGCTGAAGGGAGCGGGGAAATGACGGCGCTCGCTCGCTTCGCTCGCTCGCGCGGCGTCCGGGGACCGGAGACCGGGGACCGGGGCTACGTTCTCATGATGGCGGCCGGAACACTGGCGCTGATGACCTGTGCGACCGCGCCGCAGGCACCGAAGAAGGAAACAACCATGACAAAGGTGGAGAAGGAGGCGGTGGTGCTGCCGGTGCCGGCGGACCCGACCGTGGCGTTCGCGATCGCGATCACCGTCGGATCGCAGGACGATCCCGCGGGCAAGGAGGGGCTCGCCTACCTGACGGCGACGCTGATGGCCGAAGGAGCGACGGCGAAGCACCCGTACGCCGATATTCTCAAGCTCCTGTACCCGATGGCGGCCGACTACAGCGTCCGGGTCGACAAGGAGCGCACCACGTTCACCGGTCGTGTCCACCGCGACAACCTCGACGCCTACGGCGGGCTGCTGCTCGACGCCGTTCTGCGGCCCGCGTTCGCCGAGGACGACTTTCTCCGCATCCGGCAGCGCACCGTCGACTACCTCGAGAAGACGCTGCGCTACGCCTCCGATGAGGAGCTCGGCAAGGCGGCGCTGTACAACACCGTCTTCGCCGGCACGCCGTACGGCCACATCAACCAGGGCACGGTCGCCGGCCTGCAGTCGATCACCCTCGACGACGTGAAGGCGTTCTACCGGTCCCGCTTCGTCCGCAGCGCGGTCACCCTCGGCGTCGGCGGCGGCTATCCGGCGGACCTCGTCGACACGCTGCAGGCGCAGCTCGCGACGCTGCCGGCGGGGAGCCCGCCCGCCACGGCGGCGCCACACCCGACGCTGCCTGCCGGGCGCCAGGCGGTGATCGTCAGGAAACCCGGCCAGTCGACGGCGATCAGCTTCGGCCTCCCGATCTCGGTGCGCCGCGGCGAGCGCGAGTTCTACGCCCTCTGGCTCGCCAACTCGTGGTTCGGCGAGCATCGCAACTCCTCGTCTCATCTCTACCAGGTGATCCGCGAGGCGCGCGGCATGAACTACGGCGACTACTCGTACATCGAGTGGTTCCCCGAGGCCGGCATGCGGCAGATGCCGCCGCCTGGCGTGCCGCGGCGTCAGCAGCTTTTCGAGGTGTGGATCCGGCCGGTGCCCAACGCCCAGGCGCACTTCGCACTCCGCGCGGCCGTGCGCGAGGTCGAGAAGCTGGCCGCCACCGGCCTCACTCAGGACCAGTTCGAGCTGACGCGCGCGTTCCTCTCGAAATACTGCCTGCACTTCGCCGAGACCACCGCGACCCGGCTCGGCTACGCGATGGACGACAGCTCGTACGGGATGCCGCAGCTCGGCCACCTCGACGGCTTCCGCACGATCGTGCCGACGCTCACGCTCGCGGAGGTCAACGCTGCGATCCGCAAATACCTGCGGCCGGAGTCGATGACGATCGCGGTCGTCAGCCAGGACGCCGACGCCCTCGCCGCCGCGCTGGCCGCCGCGGCGCCGAGCCCGATGACCTACGGCACGCCGAAGCCACCCGAGGTGCTCGCCGAAGACGAGGAGATCGCGGCGTACCCGCTGCACATCCGCCGCGATGCGATCAGGATCGTCCCGGTGGAGGAGATGTTCGCAAGATGACCGGGGACCGGGGACCGGGCACCGGGCACCGCTCGCCCGCGGCCGGCGAAGAGTTGGAGGGATAGCATGAAGAGCGCCTCAGTGACCGTGCTCGCAGTCCTGCTTGCCATGCCGTGTGTGGCGGCCAAGCCGAAGCCGACGCCGACGCCGGTGCGGGACACCGTCGTCTACAAGCCGGCCTACCAGGACCCGGTCATCAAGCAGATCGAGGATGTCGACAAGGCCGCGAAGAAGGCGGCCGACGACGCGACGGCCAAGGTCCGCGACGTGCAGAAGGCGAAACGTGACGCCGAGGATAAGGACCGCAAGACGCTGCGCTTCGACATGTCCGGCGTCGTCAAACCTGCCTCGCCGGACGCGTTCGCGCAAGGCTGGCACTTCCCGCCGCAGGCGCAGTACCTCACCGGGACCTGCTGGAGCTTCGCCACTACCTCCTTCTTCGAGTCCGAGGTGTTTCGCCTGACCAAGCAGCGGATCAAGCTCTCCGAGATCCACACGGTCTACTGGGAGTACGTCGAGAAGCTGCGCGGCTACGTGCGCACGCGCGGTGACTCGCCGATCGCCGAGGGCTCGGAGGCCAACGCCGTCGTCCGCATCTGGAAGCAGTACGGCGAGGTCCCCGAGGAGGTCTATCCCGGCGTGCTCACCGCCGACGGGCGCCACGACCACTCGCGGCTGATCGCGCAACTCGAGGCGCTCGGGGCGTGGGTCAAGGAGCACGAGGCGTGGGACGAGGATCGCGTCGTGGCGCTGACGCGCGCCATCCTCGACCGCGAGCTGGGGCCGCCGCCCGAGCGCTTCTCGTACCAGGGCAAGGAGTACTCGCCGCGTTCCTTCCTCACCGACGTCCTCCGCCTCGACCTCGACGCCTACGTGAGCGTGATGTCGACGCTGTCGCTGCCGTTCTACGCCCGCGGCGAGTACAAGGTGCCCGACAACTGGTGGCACGACGCCTCGTACCACAACGTGCCGCTCGACGAGTGGTACGCCGGCATCAAGCGGGCCGTGCAGAACGGCTACACGGTCGACATCAGCGGCGACACCTCGGAGCCGGGGATCAACGGGTTCGAGAACGCGGCGGTGGTCCCCACCTTCGACATCCCCGCCGAGTACATCGATCAGAGCGCCCGCGAGTTCCGCTTCTCCAACCGCACCTCGAGCGACGATCACCTGATCCACCTGATCGGGTACGCCCAGGCCGGCGGACGCGACTGGTACCTGATCAAGGACTCGGGGCGTTCGTCGCGCTGGGGCAAGTTCGAGGGGTACTACTTCTACCGCGAGGACTACGTCAAGCTGAAGATGCTCGCCTATATGGTCCACAAGGACGCGATCCCGGAGCTCCTCGCCAAGGTGAAGTAGGAGGGGCATGCCTGCCCCGGTGGCTCGTCCGGCTGTCGCCTGCAGGTGTCGGTGACCTAGAATGCCGGGCGTACCGGCCTCGCCTGGGACGCCGCGGCGAGCCAGGGACCGGCGCAGTTGTTGCAACGAAGTCTCGACAGTGCGCGAGGCGGCGGCGCCGCCGGATCGCGCAGGAGGTCATGCGCATGCAACGTGTCGTGTCGGCTCTCTCGACCGCGGTGGTGATGGTGACGGCGGTGTCGGCCCTGGCAGCGGCGCCTGTGCCCTACGACGTCGATCCGCGCTGGCAGGCGGCGCGCGTCGACGGCGGCCGCGTCGGCGTGGTGATCGAGCTGGCCGGCGAGCCGACCGCCCGCACCTACGCCCGCACCCTCGCCGCGACGGCAGCGGTCCGGGCGCTCGGCGCCGACGTGACGGCGCAAGCGACCGTCGCGGCGCAGCGACAGCTCGCGCAGGTCGAGGCGGCGCAGCACAGCCTGCTGCCTCTACTGGCAGCGCCAGCGATCGGCGCCGAGATCATCTACCGCGTTCAGCGCGTCTACGACGGCATCGTTGCCTACGTCGACCCGACGCGGATCGACGCGATCAGGCAGCTCCCCGGGGTCAAGGCCATCCACCCGCTGGTGCCCGACCGGATGCTCCTGACGTCGAGCGTCCCGTGGATCGGTGCGCCGCAGGTGTGGCAGGGCATCGGCAACGCCACCGGCGCCAACGTCTCGATCGGCATCATCGACTCCGGCATCGACTACCTGCACAAGGACTTCGGCGGCTCGGGCGTGTACACCGGCCAGAACTTCGCCGACAACACGGTGCCGTGGAACGCCAAGGTCGTCGGGGGCAAGGACTTTGCGGGCGACGCCTACACCGGCAGCAACACCCCGCACGCCGACGGCGATCCGATGGACCTCGCGTCGGTCGGCCACGGCACCCACGTCGCCGGGATAGCGGCCGGATACGGAGTCACGTCCGAGGGCAACACCTACATCGGTCCGTGGGCGCCGAGCGTCGACTACTCGCTGTTCTCTGTCGGGCCGGGCGTCGCGCCCGGCGCCAAGCTGTACGCGATCCGCGTCTTCGGCAGCGGGCTGTCGACCGGCCTGTCGACCCAGGGCATCGAGTGGGCGCTCGACCCCAACGGCGACGGCAGCTTCGCCGACCACCTCGACGTCATCAACCTCTCGCTCGGTGCGCCGTTCGGCTCCACCGACAACCCAACCGTCACCGCGGTCGAGAACGCCGCCGCGGCGGGGATCGTGGTCGTCTGCGCCGCCGGGAACGAGGGCGACACAACCTACATCGTCGCCTCGCCTGGGGTCGCCCCGCGGGCGATCTCCGTCGCCGCCTCCGGCGACGCCGGCAACCGCGCGTCCGATCTCCTCATCACCAGTCCGTCCGACATCGCCGGCAATCCGGACTCCACCGCTGGCGCGTTCGGCGGCACCACACCTGAGGCCGGGCTCACCAACGCGGTCGTTCTCGTCACCCCGAACGACGCCTGCACGGCGATCACCAACGGAGCGCAGATCGCCGGCAAGATCGCGCTGATCGATCGCGGCACCTGCACCTTCGTCAGCAAGGTCAAGACAGCGCAGGACGCCGGCGCCCTCGGCGTCATCGTCGCCAACAACGCGTCAGGGTTGATCACGATGGCGGGCACGGACGCGACGATCACCATTCCGGCCCTCTTCATTTCGCAGGCCGATGGCCAAACGCTCAAGAGCAAGCTGCCCAACCCGGGGGTCCAAGCGACCATCACGGTGGCATCGTACGGAGGCACCGTTGCGTCCTTCTCCTCCCGCGGCCCGCGCGAGAGCCAGGACGCGCTCAAGCCGGACATCACCGCGCCCGGCCTCGTCATCTTCTCTGCGGAGGCCCGCGGCGGCACCACGGCTGTCGGCTTCGGCGGCACCTCGATGGCCACGCCGCACGTCGCCGGCGCCATGGCGCTGCTCAAGCAGCTCCACCCGTCGTGGACGCCATCCGAGCTCAAGGCGCTGGCGATGAACACCGCCACCGATCTCTACGCCAACCTCAACCAGCAGCCGCCGGTGATGAGCCCGATGCGGGTCGGCGCCGGCGAGCTCTACATGCCGACCGCGGCGGCGAGCAACGCGATCGCGTACGACGCCGACGATCCCGACCTCGTCAGCCTCTCGTTCGGCGCCTTCGAGGTCTCCGGCACCACCACCCTGACCCGCTCCGTCAAGGTCGAGAACCGCGGCGGCAGCCCGTTGTCCTTCGCCCTCGCCTACACCGCGACCAGCGACGTCGCCGGCGTCGACATCTCCTTCCCCGGCGGGACCGACGTCACCGTGCCGGCCGGCGGCAGCAGCACGTTCACGGTGCAGCTCCAGGCGGTGGCGGCGGCGATGGACCACGGCACCGATCCGGGCGCCGACGCCAACCAGGACCAGCGCCCGCGCCAGCTCCTCGGCGAGGAGGCCGGCTTCGTCACTCTGACGCCTGCAGGTGCGACCGCGCTGCGCGTCCCGCTCTACGCCGCGCCGCGGCCGGCCGCCACTATGGGCACGCTGGAGAGCGAGCTGGTCATGGGCACTGCCGAGGGCACCCTGACCGTCAACCTCGCCGGCCGCGGCCTCGCGTCCGGCACCACGTACCCGACCGACGTCGTCTCCCTGGTCACCCCGCTCGAGCTGCAGTACACCGGCGCGGCCACGGCACCGGCTACGGTCCGCGACGCGTCGATCCACTACGTCGGCGTCGGCAGCGACTTCGCTGCGGGAGGCGGCGGCAGCCTCGCCGCCACCACGCTCCTGTTCGCCATCGCCACGGTCGGCGACTGGGCGACGCCGAGCGACGTCTCCTTCGAGGTTGACGTCGACGTCAACCGCGACGGCACCAACGACTACAAGCTGGTGACCATCGACTCGTCGACGTTCGCCGACTCGACCGCCACCCCGAGCGACGTGTTCGGCGTCGAGCTGTGCCCGACCGGCGGCACTTGCACGTGGATCGGCTACGTCAACCGCTTCCCGGCCAGCGAGCTCGACACCGTCGTGTTCGGCACCAACGTCGTCCTGCTGCCGGTGCCCGCGTCGTCGCTCGGGCTGTCCTCGGCGAGCTCTGCCTTCGACTACCGCGTACTGTCGAGCAACTCGTCGTTCGGCGACGTGTCCACGACCGCGAAGATGACCTACGACGTCGCCAAGCCGGGGCTGGCGCCGCTGTCCGGGTGGTTCGGCCCTGTGGCGGCCCACAGCGGCGACCTCCTGCAACTCGCCTACAACCGCGCCAACTACGCCGCCAACGGCTCGCAGGGGCTGCTCCTCCTGCACCACCACAACGCCGCCGGCAACCGCGCGCAGGTACTCCCGGTGAGCTCGAGCGACTGCTCGCTGACGTGCTCGGCACTCGTCCCCGACCAGACACCGGCGCAGACGAGCGCCGCGTTCTCGGCATCGGGCACGACGACGGGGTGCAGCCCGACCGTGAGCTACGACTGGGACTTCGGCGACGGCACGGCGCATGGCAGCGGTGCGGCAGCCGACCACACGTACGCCATCGCCGGCACGTACACTTGGCATCTCACGTCGAGCGCCGCCGGGATGACGTGCACCCAAAGCGGCAGCGTCACGGTGAGCTCGCCGATCCCGCCGCGCCCGCTCCGCCGCCGCCCGATACGCGCCCAGAAGTAGGGCGCGCACAAAGCGGTCATCCCGAGCGCAGGGATCCCATCGCGTTGCGAAGGCGGACGAACGCGCCCCAGGCGCGCCGGAATCGCCACGCCCGCCACGCGCTGCGGCCGCGGCTGGCTTGCGATGACAGTGTTGCCGTTGAGACCGTCGAGACGATGACGGCACCGGCCGGCACGGTCCCCGAGATTTCCCTCATGCGGCACGTCACGTCGGCAGCACGCGAGCGATGTCGCTCAGTGCGCGCGACCGGGCGCCAGTCGCCGCCGGACCGGGTGGGGCTGGGCGTAGGTGACACGATAGACCGCTCCGGCGTAGTCGTCGGAGATCAGCAGCGCGCCGTTCTCTCGGCCATCCGGCCGGCTGCCACCCGGATGCTAAGATCCGGCGGCCGACAGGAGGATCGATGCCCCCCTTCGACGCACGCGATCGACAACTGTTGACGGCTGTCCGGGTGCTGGCGGTGGACCAGGTCGAGGCAGCGCGCTCGGGACATCCGGGCCTGCCGCTCGGCGCGGCACCGATGGCCTACGCGCTGTGGAGCCGCTTCCTACGCTTCGACCCCGGCGACCCGCAGTGGCCCGACCGCGACCGCTTCGTGCTCTCGGCCGGCCACGGCTCGGCGCTCCTGTACGCCCTGCTCCATCTGTTCGGCTACGACCTGCCGCTGGACGAGCTGAGGCGTTTCCGGCAGCTCGGTTCGCGAACGCCCGGCCACCCCGAGCACGGCCACACCGCCGGCGTCGAGGTGACCACCGGTCCGCTCGGCCAGGGGCTCGCCACTGCGGTCGGCCTCGCCGTTGCCGAGCGCCACCTGGCGGCGCGCTTCAACCAGCCCGACCTTCCCCTGTTCGACCACCGCACGTACGTCCTCGCCAGCGACGGCGACCTCATGGAGGGGATCTCGCACGAGGCCGCTTCGCTCGCCGGCCACCTCCGTCTCGGCCGCCTCGTCGTGCTCTACGACGACAACCACATCACCATCGAAGGCTCCACGTCGCTCGCCTGCTCGGACGACGCCGAGGCCCGTTTCTCGGGCTACGGCTGGCGCGTCCTCCACGTCGACGACGGCAACGACCTCGACGCCATCGCCGCCGCCCTCGCCGTCGCGACCGCCGACGAGTCAGCCCCGGTGTTGATCCGCGTGCGCACCCACATCGGCTTCGGCGCTCCGCACAAGCACGACTCCGCGGAGGCGCACGGCAGCCCGCTCGGCCCCGAGGAGGCCGCGGCCACGCGGCGCGCCCTCGGCTGGACGATCGCGGAGCCATTCGCGGTGCCCGAGACGGTCTATGCCCATGCCCACGCGGTCGCGACCGAGCGCGCCGACGCGCGCCAGGCGTGGCTCGTGCACCGCGCCGAGTACGAGCGCCGCTTCCCTGCGCGCGCCGCCGAGCTGTCTCGCCGCCTCTCGGGCGAGCTGCCGGACGGCTGGGACGCGGGCCTGCCCGATTTCGCCGGCGTTGTCGCGACCGCCACCCGCGAGGCCTCGGGGAAGCTCCTCAACGCGTTGGCCGGACGCCTCGACGAGCTGGTCGGCGGCTCGGCGGACCTGGCCCCGTCGAACAACTCGCTGATCGCCGGCGAGGGCGACGTCGCGGCCGGCGCCTGGGGCGGCCGTAACGTCCATTTCGGTGTACGCGAGCATGCGATGGCGGCGATTGCCAACGGGCTGTCGCTGCACGGCGGCCTGCGCCCATACGCCGCGACGTTCCTGGTCTTCTCCGACTACATGCGCCCCGCGATCCGCCTGGCGGCGATCATGAAGCAGCCGGTCATTTACGTCTTCACCCACGACTCGGTGGCCCTGGGCGAGGATGGCCCGACCCACCAGCCGATCGAGCACCTGGCGTCGCTGCGCGCCATCCCCGGCCTGCACGTGATCCGCCCCGCCGACGCGCACGAGACCGCCGCGGCCTGGCGGATCGCGCTGGCGCGGCGCGACGGGCCAACGGCGTTGATCCTCACCCGCCAGAAGCTCCCGGTGCTCTTTCCGCCGCCCGCCGGCGGAGTGGCACGTGGCGCGTTCGTCCGTTCCGAGGCGGCCGATGGCGCTCCCGAGGCCACGCTTATTGCGACCGGCTCCGAGGTCGCACTGGCGCTGGCTGTCCGTGAGAGGCTCTCGGCAAGCGGCGTGGCGGCCCGCGTCGTCTCGGCGCCCTGCCTCGAGATCTTCGCCGCGCAGGAACCCGCGTACCGGCGGAGTGTCCTCGGCCCCGGGCACACCCTCAAGGTGGCGCTTGAAATGGGCCGCTCGCTGGGGTGGGAGCGCTGGGTCGGGGACGGCGAAGTGATCGGCATCGAGCGTTTCGGCGCGTCGGGTCCGGGCCCGGATGTGGCGCGCGAGCTCGGCTTCGAGCCGGCGGCCATCGCCGCCCGTGTGAGCGCGCTGCTCGCCCGGCGGCGCGCCACCCCGGTCGCCGCGGCAATCCCCGCGGAGCTCGAGGGCGTCGTCGCCGGGCGCGGCGCCCGCCTCGAGTCGCTCCACGTCTGCCGGCGCCTGCGCATCCGCGACTCCGCACTGTGGGGCGAGCGGCACGCCAAGGACGTCTCCCGCCGGCTGGGCTGGCTCGACCTGCCGGCGCGAACCAGCGAGGAGCTCCCCGGGCTCGAGAACCTGGTCGCCGCGCTCGCGGCGGACGAGGCGCGGACGCTCTACCTGCTCGGCATGGGCGGTTCGAGCCTGGCGCCGCGGGTACTGCACGAGGTCCTCGGCAACCCGTCGGGGCGCGAGCTGGTGGTGGTCGACACTACCGACCCGGAGCGAGTCGGTGGCGTCCTCGACGCCTGCGATCCCGCCGTCTCGGCGGTACTGGTGGTGAGCAAGTCGGGCACGACCGTCGAGACCAGCGCATTGCTGGAGGTGTTCTGGGCGCGCTTCGCGGAACGGCTCGGCGATGCTGCCGGGTCGCGCTTCGTCGCCATCACCGAGCACGGGAACGAGCTGGAGCACATTGCCATCGAGAGGCGCTTCCGTGCCAGCCTGCCGCACCCCGTCGACGTGGGCGGCCGCTTCGCGGCGCTCAGCGTGGTCGGAGCGCTGCCGTCCCTCTGGCTCGGCCACGACGTCGAGGCGCTGCTGGCGGCCGGAGCCCGGGGGCTGCACGGGATCTCCGCCGGCCACCCGGGCGTGCAACTGGCGGTGCTGCTGGGGGCCGTGGCGCCGAGCGGGTGGGGCGCGCTGGCGTGGTGCGCATCACCGGCGCTGACGCCGCTCGGCGCCTGGGCCGCGCAACTGATCGCCGAGAGCACCGGCAAGGAGGGCCGCGGCATCGTCCCTTTGATCTGCCCGTTGCCGCCCGACGGAGATGCCGGCTGGCCGGGCACGCTGTACCTGTCGCCGCGGTTCGCCGACGAGAGCACGCCGGCGCTCGATGCGGCGCTCGACGCGCTTTCGGAGCGCGGGCACCCGGTGGCGCGCTGGCGGCTCGACCGCGGCAGCGTCGGCGAGGTGTTCACCGTCCTCGAGCTGGCCACCGCCGTGGTCGGCCTGCTGCTCGGCGTCAACCCGTTCGACGAGCCCGACGTGGCGCGCGCCAAGGAACGTGCGAAGGTGGCGCTCCACGAAGAGCCGCCGGCGCCGCCGCGGCCGCCGGCGGACCTCGCCGCGGCGCTGGCCAAGCACCTCCAGCGCGTCGGCGGCGCCGACACCGTTGCGCTGCTCGCCTACCTGCCCGAGAGCGAGGAGACCGAGTCGTTGCTCGCGGCAATCGGCGGGCGGCTGCGCCGACGCCTCGTACGGCCCGTCACGGTGGCGTTCGGCCCGCGCTATCTGCACTCCACCGGCCAGTTGTACAAGGGCGGCGCCGACCACGTGGTCCCGGTCGTGCTCACGTCGACGCCCGCCCGTGACATCGCAGTGCCGGGGCGCCGCTTCACGCTCGGACAGCTCCGTTTCGCGCAGGCGATCGGCGACGTGCGGGCGCTGACCGACGACGGCCGCCGCGTGCTGCACCTCCATCTCGGTGACGATCCGCTGCAGCGACTCCGCGAGCTGCTCGAGAAGCTCTCTGGCGAGAGCTGACCCCGGCGCCGCCCGCTCACGGCAAAGAGAACCGGCCGGGAGGTCGCTCCCGGCCGGATGTTGCCCAGCGCCCCGCAGGGTACGCTGCCGGAAGGCTGCCCTCCCGGTACTGATACCGACCTTCAGACGCGCGCCGCTGCGATCTCGGGGCCGGCCCGCTCGGCGACCGCTGCCGCCGCGGCCGGCGGCGCCGGCTTGAGCGTCAGCAGGTGCCAGATCGTCACGAACACGCCCGCCACCACCAGCACGCCGTGCGCCGCCGCGATCGCCATCCAGAAGCGGATCGGCTGCTGCGCCACCATGTACGGCTGCCCCAGGTAGCGCTCCAGGTAGCTCTGCAGCACGCCGGCCACCGCGAACGCGAGGCTCATGCCGATCACGCCGAGCGACATCAGCCAGAACCCGGCATGCCCGCCGCGCTCGTCGTAGATGCCGTCCCTGATTCCCTTCAGCCGGGGCATGGCGAGGTAGAAGAACGTCAGGTTGAGCAGCGCGTAGGCACCGAAGAACGCCAGGTGGCCGTGCGACACCGTCACCTGACTGCCGTGCGTGTAGTAGTTGACCTGCGGCAGCGTGTGCGCCATCCCGAACAGCCCGGCGCCGACGAAGTGGATGATCACGCCGCCGACCAGGTAGACCCAGGTTAGGCGCGGCAGCATCGGCTGCGTGCGGTGCTTCACGTCGCGCCAGGTGTCGACGACCATCAGCAAGATCGGGAACGGCTCGAGAGCCGAGAAGATCCCGCCGACCCACAGCCAGTACTCGGGGGCGCCAAGCCAGTAGTAGTGGTGCCCGGTGCCGGCGATGCCGGTGAACAGGAAGAGGCCGAGCTCGACGTACAGCCACTTCTCGACCACCTTGCGCTCGACGCCGGTGAGCTTGATCAGCAGGAAGGCGGTCATCGATGCCGCCACCAGCTCGAAGGCGCCCTCGACCCACAGGTGGATCACCCACCACCAGTAGTACCAGTCGACCGCGAGGTTGCGGTAGAACGGGATGCCGATCAGGTACAGCAGCGCCAGGAGGACCAGGCCGCCGAGCAGCGACCCCTGCACCGCCGTCCACCGCTTGGCGCGGAACAGCGTCACCGCCACGTTGAACAGGAACATCAGCGCCCCGATCACCACCAGGAAGTCGAGCGGCATCGGGATCTCGAGGAGCGGCCTGCCTTGCGTCCACCCGAACAGGAAGCCGACCAGTGCAGCGACGCCGGTGAGTGACAGCAGCACGAGCTGGACGATCGCCAGCTTCGGGTAGGCGATGTCGGTGCCGGTCTCCTCGGGCACGAGGTAGTACGTCGCGCCCATGAAACCGAGGAGCAGCCAGAGGACCAGCAGATTGGTATGCATCGCTCGCGCGGTCGAGAACGGGAACACGTCGACGATGCTCTGCGGCACGGTCACGAAGTACTGCGTCGCCAGCCACAGGCCGAGCACCACCTGCAGCCCGAACAGCAGCAGCGCGACGACAAAGTAAGGATAGGCGACGCTCTGTGAACGGTGGGTCATCGCTCACCTCCCTCGCGCGGCGCCGAGCGCCGCGATGAACTCGCCGATCATCTCGCGCTGGCCGGCGGAAAGGTGCTGATAGTCGGGCATCTCGCTGCCCGGCGCCGCCTTCTGCGGATCCGCGAGGTAGTCGGCGATCCACGCCGCGTCGCGGCGCGAGCCGATGTACTCGAGGCGCGGCCCCTTGCGCTCGCCGCGCTCGCCGAGGGCGTGGCAGTTGAGGCAGCTCTCCTGCTCGACCAGCGCCGCGGCCGGCGACAGGGCCGCGGCGGCGAGCATGCGCTCGGTCGAGTGCTTCCAGCGCGACGGCGAGTCCTGCGGCGGCCAGTCGTGGTTCTCGATGTTGGACACCCACTGCAGGTAGGCGGCGATGCTGTCGATCTCGACCTTGGTGAGGTTCTGCCTGGGCATCTTGCGGTAGGAGTCCGCGAACGCCACTTCCGGCTGCTCGAGGCGGCGCCGGATCGCGTCCTCCCCGAGCCGCGAGTAGGCGCGCGTCAGGTCCGGTGCGTAGTAGCCGCCGAACCCGAGGATGGTGTGACAGTCGTTGCAGTTGTACTTCTGGAACGCCCGCTTGCCGGCGACCACGCCCTCGTTGAGCTTGTCCGCGTGCGTCAGCACCGCGAACTGAGAGTGCGTGTCGACCGTGAGCACCAGGAACAACCCAAGCGAGGACAGCGTCCCCAGCCAGAACACCCACTTCGCCGCGTTATGGCTCATCTGGTCTCCTCCTTCCCCGGAATCGCGAGGGTCGCGTGCAGCGTCATGGACAGAGGCTAGGCGGGACCGGCGCCGGCCACCTTGATCCAGGTCAAACAGTGCTACCGGGATGCACGCCGCGTCCCTGTCCCACGGCGCGCCCGAGGCTCGCCGCGGAGCCATCGTCCAATCGTCGTAACGCGGTCATGTGCGGCGAAGCTCCCGGACCGGAGAGACAACGAGAGCGGTTTGCCCAGCGCCACCTTCGCGACTCCGACTATTCATACTTGACAAGTATGAGTAAGAGTTTTACAACAGTCACGTGAAGCTCACGACACGACCCCGATATGCGCTGCGGCTGATGCTCGACCTCGCCCGCAGCGCCGGCACCGAGATGCCCATCAGCCTGGCCGCGGTTGCCGGCATCGAGCACCTCTCGCGCGGCTACCTCGAGCAGCTCGCCCACTCCCTGCGGACGGCCCAGCTCCTGCGCGGGACTTGCGGCAAGGGCGGCGGCTATCGGCTCTCCCGCGAGCCCGAGGAGATCACCGTCCGCGCGGTGATCGAGGCGGTCATCGGCCCGATCAACGTCGTCGAGTGCGTCGAGAACCCGGGCGTGTGCGCCCGGTCGGACCGCTGCGAGTGCCGCGGCGTCTACGTGCTGATCAACCGGCGCATCACCGAGGCGCTCGAGAGCTTCACCCTCGGCGACCTCTTGGATCCGGAGCGGGTGCAGTGCCTGACCGCCGAGGCGGCCGCCGCGACGGTGGACCGCCCCGGGCGTCGCCGCGGCGGCAGGAGCACTGCGCGAGCGGGACATCGATCGGCCGCCACGCGAGATGCGACGACGCCGGCGGCTGTCCTGGAGGGTAGACCATGGCGGAACGGAAGGTCGGGAACAAGGTCATCCGGGTGGTTCGCGGGGACATCACGGACATGCCGGTCGAGGCTTTCGTGTACGACATCACCGCGGACTGCAAGCTCTCCTCCGGCTACGGCGGCGCGATCAGCTCGCGCGCCGGCAAGGTAGTCCAGGACGAGCTCGGCAAGGTCGGCACCCTGCCGACCGGCGCGGCGGCGGTGACCTCGGGCGGCAACCTGAAGGCGAAGCACATCATCCACGTCAACGGACCGAAGTTCCACGAGCCCGACACCAAGGGCAAACTGGCCCGAGCCGTGGAGAGCGCCCTCAGGATGGCCGACGAAAAGGGCATCACGGCCGTCGCCTTTCCGCCGATCGGCACCGGGCTCTACCAGGTGCCGCTCGACGTCAGCGCGCAGGTCATCGTCGACACGGTGAGCGAGCATCTCAAGAACTCGACGAGCGTCGAGGAGGTGCTCCTGGTCGCGCTCGACGCCCGCGAGTACAAGCCGTTCGAGGCCGCCGTCAAGGGAGGAAACTGACATGCCCGCCCACGAGCCTTCCCCGCTGCTGCACGCGGTCGAGATCATCCATTGGGCGGCGCTCGTCGTCATGGCCGTGGTCTACACGCTGCGCATCCGCTGGCTGCTCTCGTTCCGGGCGACGCGCGACCGCCAGAAGCCGGGAAACCCGGGTCGCACCGGCGCCCAGCGCGGCGCCACTTACTCGCTGGCCAACGTGCTGATGCCGTGGGCGATGGAGAGCACCCGCAACGGCTTTCTCTTCTACCTGACGTTCGCGGTGTTCCACCTCGGCGTGGTCGCAGGCATCGCGCTGGCGTTCCTCTCCACGGTAGCGCGCCCCTTCCTGCAGCACGCCGTGGTCTCGACGACGATCCTCGCGCTCCTCTTCGCCGCGTGCGCGATCGGCTTGTACCGCATCGGACGGCGTCTTCTGCGCCCGGTGATGAAGCTGATCTCGACCCCCGACGACTACTTCTCGATCTTCATGCTGACGGCGTGGTTCCTCCTCGGCGCCCTCACCGAGCTGTCGCTCATCGGCCGGCTCGCCGGCGAGGGGTATGCAGTCGCCTACCTCCTGCTCACCAGCTTCTTCCTGCTCTACGTGCCGTTCTCGAAGATCTCGCACTACTTGTACTACCCGTTCACCCGCATCTGGCTCGGCCGCACCCTCGGGCACCGCGGCACCTTCCCGCTGGTGAAGGGCTGAGGAGGACGTCATCATGAGCGCTCGCGAGAACAACGACGCCACGTACAAGATCCAGGTGATGCGGGACATACTCGCCAAGAAGCTGACTCGCTCGGTGGTCGGCTCGTTGGTGGCGTGCGTCCATTGCGGCATGTGCAACGAGGCGTGTCACTACGTGCTCACCCACCCCGACGACCCCAAGATGACGCCGTCGTTCAAGGCCGACCAGCTCCGCAAGCTCTTCAAGTACAACCACGACTGGACAGGTAAGGTCATCCCGTGGTGGGTCGGCGCCAAGGAGCCGCACACCGACGCCGACCTCGACGTCCTCAGGGACATCGCGTTCGGCACCTGCACCAACTGCCGCCGCTGCACGCTCAACTGCCCGATGGGCGTCGACACGGCGGTGCTCAACCGCATCATGCGCGGCCTGCTGGCCGCGGTCGGCGTGATGCCCGAGGGCGTGCGCGTGGTGTCCAAGGACCAGTGGGAGGTCGGCAACCAGATGGGCGTGCTCAAGGAGGACTACCTCGACACGCTCGAGTGGATGTCGGACGAGCTGGTCAACGAGGTCGGCGACGAGGCCGCCCGCATCCCCATCGACCAGCCCGGAACCGACGTGATGTACACGATCAACCCGCGTGAGGCCAAGTACGACCCCCGCACCATCGCCGCGGCCGCCAAGATCTTCTGGGCTGCCGGCGAGAGCTGGACGATGCCGTCGGAAGGGTGGGACCAGACCAACTTCGGACTGTTCTCCGGCGATGACCAGCTCGGCGGCGCTGCCGCGCGCCGGGTCTACGAGAAGCAGAAGGAGCTGGGGGCGAAACGCATCGTCATCTCCGAGTGCGGCCACGGCTACCGCTCGACGCGTTGCGAGGGACCGAACTGGGCGGGGATCGATCAGGACTGGGACATGGAGTCGTCGGTCTTCACGATGTTGCGATACGTCAAGGAAGGTCGCATCAAGGTCGACCCCGACAAGCTGGACAAGCGCACGACCTACCACGACTCCTGTAACCTCGCCCGCTCCTGCGGCATCACCGAGGAGCCGCGCGAGCTGCTGCGCATGGTCTCGACCGACTTCGTCGAGATGACGCCCAACCGCGCCGAGAACTACTGCTGCACCGGCGGTGGCGGCGCCATGTCGATGTCCGAGTACACGCCGCGGCGCCTGAGGTCGGCGAAGATCAAGGCCGACCAGATCGCCGCGACCGGCGCCAAGATCGTCGTGACGTCGTGCCACAACTGCGTCGACGGCCTGTCCGACCTGATCAAGCACTACAAGCTGGGCTGCGAGGTGAAGCAGCTCGTCGATCTCGTTGCCGACGCGCTCGTCATCGAGGAGTGCGCGGTGATGAAGAAGCCCAAGGTGGTGGTGGAGATGCCCAAGCCAGCCCTTCCCCTGCACGGCCGCCGCATCCTCGTCGTCGACGACGAGCCCGACGTCCGGACCTTCCTGCGCACGGTTCTCGAGGACGCCGGCGCCGAGATCTACGAAGCCGCCGACGGCAACCAGGCGCTGGCCATGGCCCGCCAGCACAAGCCCGACCTCATTTCCCTCGACCTCTCGATGGAGGGCAAGGACGGCATCGAGACGTTCGCCGAGCTGCGCTCCGACCTGCAGATCCGCGACATCCCGGTGTGCGTGGTCACCGGCCACCCGGAGTTCCGCGAGGTGATCTACCAGCGCGCGGTCCCGATGCCGGAGGGATACATGGACAAACCGGTCAAGGAGGCCGAGCTGGTTGACAACTTCCGCCGCATCCTCGACCTCGCTGAGCATCACAAGGCGCACGCATGAGCCGGTGGCGCCAGTCGGAGGTGCCGGGGGCCGGCTGGGCGGGAGACCGGGGGGCTGGAGGTGAGATGAACGAGCGTCGGGCTTGGCCTGCGCTCGCTCGGGGGGCCCGGAGGCGTAGGCGGCGGGGGCGTGGACGGGGGGCCGCCGGCCTCCCCGCGGAAGGATCGGCGCAATGAACGAGCGCTATCACCAGTACTTCGACGAGATGCCGTGCTACCTCTCGGTGCACGATTCGCAGCTCCGCATCATCGACGGCAACCAGCGCTTCCGGCGTGACTTCGGCGAGCGGCTCGGCGACTCCTGCTTCCGTGTCTACAAGGGACGCGACGACGTCTGCGAGAACTGCCCGGTCGCCGCCACGTTCGCGGACGGCATCAGCCACGTCAGCGAGCAGACCCTGCTGCCGCTCTCCGGCGACCCGGTCCCCGTCCTGGTCAACACCACGCCGATCCGCAACGGCACCGGCGAGATCGTCGCCGTCATGGAGATGCACACCGACATCCGCGAGATGAAGCGGTTGCAGGAGCAGCTCAGGCGCAGCCAGTCGCGCCTCGGTCAGTTGTTCGAGGAGGTCCCCTGCTACATCTCCGTGCAGGGGCCCGACCGGGTGATCCAGCATGCCAACCGCGCGTTCCGCGAGACGTTCGGCCCTGCCCTCGGCGACCACTGCTACCGCGTCTACAAGCACCGCGAGGAGCAGTGCCTTTACTGTCCGTCGCAGGCCGCGTTCGGCACCGGGACGGTACAGAGGCACGAGGAGATGGTCACCTCGGCTTCGGGCGAGCAGATCAACGTCCTGTGCACTACGGCGCCGCTGCGCAACACCGCCGGTGACGTGGAGGCGGTAATCGAGATGTCGACCGACATCACCGAGATCCGCAAGCTGCAGTCGCAGCTCGCCTCGATCGGGCTGCTCGTCGGCTCGATCTCGCACGGGATCAAGGGGTTGCTCACCGGCCTCGACGGCGGCATGTACCTGGTCAACTCCGGATTCGAGAAGAACCGCCCCGAGCGCGTCAAGCAGGGGTGGGAGATGGTGCAGCGCAACGTCGAGCGCATCCGCAGCATGGTGCTCGACATCCTGTACTACGCCAAGGACCGCAACCTCGAGGTCAACGAGATCGACGTCACCACCTTGGCCGGCGACATCGTCGACTCGGCGCAGAAGCATGCCAGCGATCTCGGCGTCGGGCTCGCTCTCGCGATGACGGGCGAGCCCGGCGTCGTGCCCGGCGACGCCAAGGCGGTGCGGGCGATGCTCGTCAACATCCTCGAGAACTCCCTCGACGCCTGCCGCGCCGACACCTACAAGACCGAGCACCGGGTGAGCGTGACCGTGCGGCGGGCGACGCCCTGGATGGAGTTCGAGATCGAGGACAACGGCATCGGCATGGATCGCGAGACGCGCGAGAAGATCTTCTCGCTGTTCTTCTCGTCGAAGGGCATCAGCGGCACCGGCCTCGGGCTGTTCATCGCCAACAAGATCGCGGACAAGCACGGCGGCAACATCGAGGTCGACTCCGAGCCCGGGAGGGGCAGCCGCTTCACGGTGCGGCTGCCGCTGGAGGCGAAGCCGAGCACGCAGCCACAGCCGGCGCCGCAGGCCGCGACGCCCTGAGGGAGGAGCGATGCCAGGACATCGGGCGCTCGTCGTCGACGACGACCCCGACATCGTCGTCTACCTCACGTCGTTCCTCGAGGACAACGGTTACGAGACGCGTGCATCGACCGACGCCGCACACGCGCTGGCGTTGCTCGAGAGCTACCGGCCGGATGTGATCCTGGCCGACGTCCTGCTGCCCGGGAGGTCCGGCCTGGATCTGCTGGTGACGGTGCGGCGCGAACGCCGCTGGCGCGACATCGCCGTCGTCATGATCACCGGCGTGGACGACATCCTGCAGCACGACTGCGCGTCGTACCTCGGCTCGCACGACGGTGTGGCCGGCCCCGACGCGGTTCTCGGAAAGCCCATCAACCCCGCCACCCTCCTCGCGGTGCTCACCGAGCTCTTCCGGAGGAAGCCAGTCGCCGTTGGCGAGGCCACACCGGCGCGCTGAACGTCCGGCCGCGACGGATGAGGATGGCGCACGCGAAGGTCCGCCCGCCCGGTTGGAGCAGCCGGAACCAGCGGCAGCTCAGGCGGTCGCGCGCACCAGCCCGTCGATCGTCTTGAGCAACTGCTGGGCGTCGACCGGCTTGTCGACGAAGGCGTCGGCGCGGTAATGCCGAAAGCGCTCGAGGTAGGCGTGGTAGTCGGCGTTCAGCTTCTCCTGGACGCCGCTCACGATCACGACCGGGGTGTCGCGAAGGGCGGGATCCTTGCGAATCGCCACCAGCGCGCTGAGGCCTCCCCGCTCGGGCATCATCAGGTCCAGCAGGACGACGTCCGGCGCCTTTTCGCGCACCAGCGCCAGCCCCTTCTGGACGTCGTTGGCGGCATGGGCCTCCCACCCGTGGTCGGAGAGGAGCGCTGAGAGGTAGGACGTCACGTCGGGTTCGTCGTCGATGATGACTGCGCTCCGCGCTTTCATGGCGCCTCCGTCAAGCCGCGGCACGCTTTCGGGCGGTCGGCGCCCGCAAGCGGGTCCGGGTGGTGTTTCTCCCTGCAAACATTGCGCCTACCCGAAGCCGTTTGCAAACCGCGGCGCCGGTGCGTCATCCTCATGCGCTACAAGGACGTCCCTTCAACACGGGGTCCCCGGTTGCCGGCCAGAACCGGCACGGCTGGCGTTCCCCCGTTTCGCTGTCGTAACAGGCCCCGTCACGCCGTCGTTGCACCCTTCACCACTCGGGCACTCGCCGTCCGCACGGCCGACCGCGAGCGGGCTACCTGCGCCCGGTCCTCAGCGTTGTTTCTCGCCCTCCGGGAACAGCGCCGCCAGCTCCTCGCGCTGCGGCGGGGGCGTCAGCAGCGAGACGACGATCAAGCTGCCGATCGAGATGAGCGCCGCCGGGTAGATGCTCGGAATCCCCCACGGGTCGGCGCCGAAGTAGCTCCCCTCCTTGGCGGCCACCATCACCGACGGCGCCAAACGCGGCAGCACCAGCTCGAGGAGGATCACCGCCACCGTGCCGCTGACGATCGAGGCGATGCCGCCCGCCCGGGTGGCGCGCTTCCAGGTGAGCGCCGCGAACAGCGCCGGTGTGATCGCCACACCGTAGATCGTGTAGGCGAAGTAGGCGTAGCCGAGCACCGAGATCTGCCACTTGAGCACCGTCGGCACGAAGATCAACAGGAACGCCACCAACCCCATGACGACGATGAACACCTTCTGCAGCGCGACCATCTTGTCCGGGTCGGCGTTCGGGTTGATCGTCTTCTGGTAGATGTCGCGCATCACGTTGGAGCTCGACGAGAGCAGGTAGTTCATGCCGGTGGACAACACCACCGCGCAGGCGGCGCCGAGCAGCAGCACGCCGACCGGCGCCGGCACCATGTGGCGCGCCGCGTTGAGCACGAGCGAGCGCGGATCCCAGTTGGTGCCGTGCTCGGTGTTGTAGGAGGCCGCGAACACCGCGATGGCGATGACGATCGTCTCGACGACGATGGTGCCGACGATCCAGATCGCCACGGCCTGCTTGGCCTCGCGCGGCGAGCGCGCGGCGTAGAACTTCTGGTACATCGACTGCACGCCCATCAGCAGCAGCAGCGTCGACAAGAAGTACGCGAACCCCTTGAGCGCCGGGTAGCGCCCGAAGTCGGGCGAGAATACCTCGAAGTGCCCGGGCGGCAGCACCTGGTGGATGTGCGCCCAGCCACCTGCCGCGAGGATGACGAACGGGATCGCCAGGCAACACGCCGAGACGATGATGATGCCGTTGGGCAGGTCGGTGTGGGCGACGGCGACCATGCCGCCGACCGCGACGAACAGGATGACGAATGCCGCGGCGATCGCCTGACCGGTTTCGAGCGAGATCCTCCCGTCGGTGGCGACGTTGAGGATGTAGCCGCCAGCACGGAACTGGTAGGCGACGATGGTGGTGAAAGCGATGATCAGCGCAATCGCCCCGAACACCCGCGCGAAGCGGCCGTAGCGCACCTCGAGGATGTCGCCGACCGTGTACTGCCCGAAGGTGCGGATCTTCCCCGCGATGAAGTAGATGATGGCGATACCCAGAAAGGCGCCGGCCGGTTGCCAGATCGCGCTCCAGCCGGCGTAGTACGCGTACTCGGCGCCGGCGATGAAGGTGCCGGAACCGATCCACGTACACACCAGCGTGAACACCATCATGGTGAGCGACAGCTTGCGCCCCGCCACCATGAAGTCCTCCTGCGATTTGACCTGGCGCGCGCGATAGAAGTTGAACCCGGCGAGAACGACCAGGTACGCGAGAATCACCCAGAGATACCAGCTCATGAGACCTCCCACCTACCGGCACGGGGACCGGGCACCGGGAACCGGGGACCGGGGACCGGGAAGAAGCTCAACACAAGGAAGAGACGGAAGCAACGACCGAGGGCTCGCCGTGTTCACTCTCTCTCACCGGAGGGCGGCGGGGGGACGTTGGAGAGCACCGGCTCGATCGCGTCGTCGCCGATTTCCAGCTCGTGGCTGTCGGCGGCGGCGAGCAGCTCCAGCGCCTGCGGCTCGTACTCCACCGGCACGACGATCGTCACCTCGCCCAGCCCGTCGAGCGTCAGTCCGTAGACCGAGCCGAGCGCCTCGCCGACGGTGCGCGCCGGGATCCCGTTGGCGCGCAGCGCGGCGAGGATCGGCTCGGCGTTGATCTGCCCCTGCACGCGCAGGAGCTCGATCTCGCCCTCGCGGGCGCCCGAGTGATGCAGCTCGTCAGGCATCGATGAGCACCAACTCCTTCTGGATCGCGCCGGCAACCTCGACGGCGCCCGCCGGGGTGATGAAGACGTCGAGCTCCGAGCGCACAGCCATCTCGCCCGCGAGGTAGATCCCCGGCTCGATCGAGAAGCAGACCCCGGGGACGATCCGCCGTTCGTCCTTGGTCTCGAGGTTGTCGATGTTGACGCCGTTGCCGTGCACCTGCTCGCCGATGGAGTGGCCGGTGCGGTGGATGAAGTGGTCGCCGTAGCCGGCCTTCTTCACCACCGCGCGGCAGACGTCGTCGACCTCCCAGCCGTGCACCGGCGTGCCGGCCGCGAAGCGCTCGCGCACGAACGCGACCGCGGCGTCGCGCGCGTCCCGCACGGTGTGGAAGATCTCGACGTACTTCGCCGGCGGGTTGGAACCGACGAAGCCGCACCAGGTGATGTCGTAGAAGATCGAGCGCGGCTGCGCGAGCTTCGCCCACAGGTCGATCAGCACCGTGTCGCCGCGCTTGATCGCCCGGGCGTTCTCCGGGCTCGGCTCGAAGTGCGGGTCGGCCGGGTGCTCGTTGGTGCCGACCATCGGCAGCTCGTTCATACAGTCGAGCCCCAGCTCGCCGTAGCGGCGGACGATGTACTGCTGCACGTCGTACTGGGTGAGCGTGCGCCTCGCCCGCAGCTCGCTGCCGATCAGCGCGAACGCCTCGTCCTTGATTCTCTGGATGCGCACTCCCGCCTCGATGTGCGACTGCAGCGCCGCGTCGTCGAGCACCGCCTCGAACGTCTGCACCAGTCCGGCCGAGGTCACCACCTCGAACCCGAGCGAGCGCACCAGCTCGATCGTGCCGCCATCGACCAGCGAGACGTACGGTATGTTGTTCATCGGCGAGTACTGCATCGCGACCGTCTTCGCGCCGCCGAGGATCTCCTTCAGGCTGGCGTGCAGCTCGCGCCACGACAGGTAGAACCGCTTGGCGCCCTGCAGCCCGTCGAGCTTGAGCGGCTCCACCTTCGAGACCAGCCGCACCGGCTCGCCGTGCGCGGGGATCCAGTAGAACCAGCGCCGGCTGGTGAACTTGTTGGGGTCGAGACCGAGCACGCGGTAGGCGACCGCGTCGCGGTTGTGGAAGTCGTAGAGCAGCCAGCCGTCGCAGCCGGCCGCGCGAATCTCGTGCTGAATCCTGGCGATGTCCGCCATCTCCCACCTCCCAGAACGCGCCGGAACGGTCGCACAGCTCCGCATGGCGAGTCAACCGAGCGATGTCGGGGAGCCGCGGCGAAACTCGGAGGCGGCGGGGCGGCGGCCGGACGGTTAGCGCACCTCTACCGCATTGACCACCGCGTTGGCATCGGAGCCGCCGAGGTCGCGCAGCCCGACCGTGAGTTGGCCGTCGGTCACGCTCACGGAGTAGGCCCTGGTCGTCGCCTGGCCGGCGAGCGTGGAGATCGTGTCGACCTGCCCGCCCTCGAGGTAGACGCCCATCTGATCGTGCGCGGCGGTGGCGTCGCCGACGAGGACAGTCACTCGATAGCGGCCGGGGATCACGTCGACGGCGAACGTGCCGTCGTGGGTGAAGTTGAAGTCGCGCGTCAGATCGTCGCCGGCGCCGCGGTCGCGGCTCGCCACGACCCCGGACAGCCAGCCGTACCCCCGGTAGACCGAGTAGACCGTGGTCGGCGTGACCTTCAGGTAGCCTGATGCCAGAGGCGAGCCCGTGGTGCCGAAGTCGAACCTGGGGACGGCGGGCTCTGCAGCCTCGATGGCGTCGACCACGACGTTGGCGTCCTTGCCGCCGGCGTCGACGAAGAACACCCGAGCGAGGTTGTCGGCGACGTTGGTGCGGTAGGTGCGCGAGACGAACGCGTTGGCGGCGGTACTCAGCGAGCCGACGCCGTCGGCCTGCACCGCGGTCGCCATCAGGTCGTGCGCCGACGCGGCGTCGCCGTAGGTCACGGTGAGGTCGTAGGCGCCGTTGGCGAGGAACAGCCCGAACAGGCCGACATGAGTGAAGTTGAAGTCACGCAGCAACGGGTCGCTGCCGCCGCGATCGCGCGCCTGGACGACCCCGGCGAGCCAGCCGCCACCGGCCTGCGCCGAGAACCCGGTCGCCGGCGTCACCCTGAGGTAGCCGTCCGCCACCGGCGACCCGGGCGTGCCGAGGTCGAGGCGCAGCGGCAGCGCCCTGGTGATGGCGAGGGCGTTGATGACGACGTTGGGGTCGCTGCCGCCGAGGTCGTCGAGCTGGAGCGTGAGCTGCCCGTCCGCCACCGCGACCTCGTACGTCTGCGTCTTGAACTCGTTGGCCTGCGTGCTGACCGAAGCCACCTGGCGGCCCTCGAGGAACACCCCCATCTGGCCGTGCCCCGCCGTCTTGTCGCCCATCGTGATGGTGGCGCGGTAGCGGCCGCTGGGGATGTCGACCACGAACGTTCCCAGGGGTGTGAAATCGAGGTCACGCGTGAGATTGTCGGCTCCCCCGCGGTCCCGTGAACCTATCGTGCCCGAGAGCCAACCGTAACCGAGCGCCGGCTGGTAGCCGGTCAGGTGCGAGACCCGGGTGTAACCCGTCGCAACCGGTGACGTCGGCGTCCCGAAGTCGAACGCCCACGGCGCCAGCTCGTCGGCGCCGATGTCGACCAGATCGACGCCGGGTCGCGCCTCGCGGTCGATGTCGTCGGTGATGATCCCGTCGATCCCGGCGTTGTGCGCCGCCGAGCCGTCCTGGATGTGGAAGTCGCCGCGCGGCGCGTTGACGAACATAGGGTCGCCGTCCACCGGGTTGCCGCCGCGCACGCCATCGTCGACGTTGTTCCAGAACAGCGTGCGGTCGGCGATCAGGGTGCTGCCGTCCGCGACTGCCACCCCGGTGCCGTTCCCGGCGACGATGTTCTCGGTCATCGTGACGCTGGTGAACGTGTCGACGTTGACGCCGGTGGTGCGCTCGTTCCCGACGATCGTGTTGTGCCGCAGGTCGACGGAGAGCGGGTACTCCGAGAAGCCCACGGCCTCGACGACGGCGGCGGTCCCTGCCCCGCCGACGAGAACGTTGTTGACGATGCGTCGGCGTGCCACCAATCCCGCCGAACACTTCGAGGGCCCATGCGTCGGCGCCGGCGAAGACGCGGTTGCGCTCGAAGCTGCCGGTCCAGTACCCGAGGTGAACGGCGCCGTCGCCCTGATGGTCGCTGCCGATGCAGTTGTCGCGGACGGCAGCGGAACCGTACCACGTGTAGATGGCGTTGCCCTGCCCGAAGGCGCTGGACGACGCCACGTTGTCGCGGAGCAGGTTGTTCTCGACGAGGGTGTCGTCGCTGAAGACGGCTTGCACCCCACCGCCCCAGGCGCTCATCGAGCCGTCCGTGGTGCCGACGTTGTGGATGATGCGGTTCTTCGCGATCCTGGCGCCGGCGGTGTGGAAGAGGGAGATACCGCCTCCCGCACCGTTTGCCACTGTGCTGGCGGTGTTGGCGTCGATGATGTTGGAGATGATGGTGATGCCGTCGGCGTAGTTGGCGTAGATGCCGCCGCCGATGCCGATCTCACCGCCGGCGGTCAACACCGCGGAGCCCGCCACGTTGGCAACGATGTCGTTGTTGGAGATGATCGGCGAGGCGCCGTTGACGAGGATTCCCCCACCGCACCCCTCCAGCGTGAACCCCCACACCTCGCACGACTCCGTCAACCCGGTCGCATCGCCGCGGGTAATCGTGAACCCGTCGATGGTGGGCGAGCCGCCGGTGATGGTCACGACGCGCCGGGCATTCTCACCGTCGAGGGTGGTCGCGTTGGCGAACGAGTCGCGCCTGGCGGCCCCGGACGGCGCGCCGTCCCAGCCACCCAGCAGATTCACCGTCTTGTCCAGCGTCACCACCGTGGAGCCGGAGCCGGTGTAGACGCCGGCGCCGACGTAGAGGGTGTCGCCACCCGCCGCGTTGGCCAGCGCCGTCGCCAGGGTGCATGGCGCCGCCTGCGCACAGGTGCTGCCGCTGCCCGCAGGCCTGACGAAGAGATCCACCGCACCTGCTCCGCTGGCCGTCAGTATCGCCAGCAAAGCCACAAGCAACAGGCCAGGCCGCCGGGGGAAAAGCGACTCATGGTGCACCTCACTCTCGCCGTAGGCTCGTGCCGCTGTTGCCACTCTCGATCGCTCCCCAAGTGAAGTCAAGCCGTCGGGGCGGCCGCTCAGTAGACGTAGCGCGGCTGGACGATGACCTGGACCTTGGCGACCGCCGGGAAGCGCCCGCTCACGCGATCCGCCAGCGTCGCCGCGAGATCCTGCCCTGGCTCTCCCTCGGTCTTGAGGTCGAAGATCACGTAGCAGGGGTTCTCGGTCCCGACGATGCGCAAGTCGTGGAACGTCGGTGATCCGGGGAGGCGCGGCACTTCGGCGCCGAGAAACTCGCTGACCGGCCCATAGAGCGGGTGGTCGCGGTCGACCGGGTCGACGTGCACCACGGACCAGCCGCCGAACTCCCGGTTGACCCTCAGCTCGACCGCCTCGGCGATGTCGTGACCGCGCGCGATGTCGAGGTCGGCGGAGACCTCTACGTGCATCGACGCAACCACGAGACCGCCGTAGCGGTGCACGATGAGGTCGTGCACGCCGTCGACGCCCGCCACCGACAGCGCCAACTGCCGCATCTCCTGCAGCACCTGAGGCGACGGCGCCTCCCCGATCAACGGGTCGAGCGAGTCCCTGAAGAGGGCGAACGCGGCCCAGGCGATGAACCCCGACACCACGAGACCGCCGACGCCATCGATCCACGCCACGCCCAACCTCGAGCCGATGAGGGCGAGGATCACCACGGCGGTGGCGAGAACGTCGCTGCGATGGTGCCAGAAGTCGCCGATCAGCACGCTGGAGGAGATCCGCCGTCCCAGCGTGCGCGAGAAGCGGGCCAGCCACTCCTTGATGACCAGCGTCACGGCAAGGAGCACGAGCAGCCACGGTGGCGCCGAAACCGCCCGCGGGTGCAGCAGGCGACCGATCGACGCCTCGCCGAACTCCCAGGCGGTCAATGAGAGCATCAGCGCCACCACGAGCGAGGCGATGCTCTCGAAGCGGCCGTGGCCGAACGGGTGCTCGCGGTCGGAGGGCCTCGCGGCGAGGTGGAACCCCCCGATCACGACTATCGAGCTGAGCACATCGCCGAGCGAGTGGAAGGCGTCGGCGATCAGGGAAATGCTGCCGATCAGCAGACCGGGAACGAGCTTTACCGCGAACACCACGAGGTTGACGGCGACGCTCACCCAGCCCTCGAGGCGGCCGTACTGCTCGCGCGTGCGTGGACTCGAGATGTCGTCCGGAGCTGCGACAAACGCGCCGACGAGCCATCGCTCGAGCATCGTCAAAGGCTAACACACGC
Organism: uncultured Acidobacteriota bacterium; assembly: GCA_963725705.1. Taxonomy (GTDB): domain Bacteria; phylum Acidobacteriota; class Thermoanaerobaculia; order Thermoanaerobaculales; family Thermoanaerobaculaceae; genus CAVRZJ01. Next base: position 103,751 of record CAVRZJ010000019.1, read on the forward strand.
CGGAGCGCCGGGTCGCAGGAAAGCGCTGCACCGTGCGACTTGGCCGCGCTCCGGCTGGTGCTTCCCGGCGACCTCATCGCGCAGTAGGATGGGCGTACGTTCCGGGACATGCACGCGCGAGGAGCGTGCACGTCCGCAGCCGGCCGGCCGATTGGGGGGTGCCGTGAGTGAGACGACTCTCTTCGACCTCTACCGCCACGACGTCGACAGGCCGCGCGCCGACCACTACACACACTTCTTCCCGGGCGGCAAGCGCGTGCTCTCGACCGGGGAGCTGTTCGACTCGACCTCCTGCCTCGCCGAGGGGCTCGCTGCGGCGGGCGTGAAGCGCGGCGACCGCGTGATGCTGCTGTCCGACAACCGTCCGGAGTGGCACATCGCTGACCTGGCAATCATCAACCTCGGTGCCGTCGACGTGCCGATCTACAGCACCCTGACGCCGCCGCAGATCGCCTACCAGGCCAACGACTCGGGCGCGGTCGCCGCGATCGTCGAGAGCGCTGAGCAGATGGCCAAGTTCCAGCAGATCCGCAGCGCCTGCCCGTCCCTCAAGCACCTGATCCAGATCGAGGGGAGGCCGGCGCCGGGGTGCTCGAGCCTCGACGAAGTGATCGGCGCCGGCACCGCGCCCGGCACCACGAATCGCTTCTGGCAGCGGGCGGCGCGGGCGCGCGAGAACGACCTCGTCACCATCGTCTACACGTCGGGGACCACCGGCGAGCCCAAAGGCGTCATGCTCAGCCACGGCAACCTCGTGCAGAACGTTCTCGCCTCCGGGCCGCGCGTCCCGGTCGACCACCGCGACCTCGCTCTCGAGTTCCTGCCGCTGTGCCACGTCCTCGAGCGCATGCTCGGCTACGTCTACATGTGGCGCGCGACGCGCAAGGCGTACTGCTCCGTGTACCACGTCGCCGAGCTGATCTCGACGATCTCGCCGACGCTCTTCGCGGGCGTGCCGCGGTTCTTCGAGAAGGTGCGCGCGAAGATCCTCGAGAAGGCCGGCAGCTCGGGCGTCGGCGCGGCGCTGGTCAACTGGGCGGTCGCCGTCGGCAAGCAGGTGGCGTACCGCGAGATGACGGGCCGGCCGGTGGAAACCGCCCTGGGGCTGCAACACCGGGTCGCCGACCGCCTGGTGTTCGCGAAGATCCGCCACGCCCTCGGCGGCCGCGTCCGCTATGCGATCTCGGGCGGCGCCGCGCTGCCGCTGCACGTCAACGAGTTCTTCCACGCGGTCGGGGTTCCGATCCTCGAGGGCTACGGGCTGACCGAGACCTCGCCGGTGATCTCGGTCAACGGGCCGCAGCGCGGGATGCTGCGCCTCGGCACGGTCGGCAAGCCGGTGGAGAACCTCACGCTCAAGTTCGCGCGCGACGGCGAGCTGCTGGTCAAGGGCCCGAGCATCTCCGCCGGCTACTGGAACAAGCCGGAGCGCACCGCCGAGGTGTTCGACGACGAGGGCTTCTTCGCCACCGGCGATATCGCCGACCTCGATGACGACGGCTTCCTGCTGATCACCGACCGCAAGAAGGACCTGATCGTCACCGCCGGCGGCAAGAACGTGGCGCCGCAGCCGATCGAGAGCGACCTGAAGCGATCCCCGCTCGTCGACCAGGCCGTGGTCATCGGCGACGGGCGGCCGGCGATCGTCGTCCTGATCTCGCCGAGCTTCGACGAGCTCACGCGCTGGGCCGGGCAGCACGGGATTTCGTACGCCAGTTTGGACGACCTGGCGCGCAACGACCGAGTGGTCGCCGCCTACAGTCAGATCGTGGAAGAGATCAATGCCGGCCTGGCCCGGTACGAGCAGGTCAAGAACCTCCGCGTCCTCCCCACGCCGCTGTCGCTGGAGGGCGGGCACCTGACGCCGACGCTGAAGGTGAAGCGGAAGGTGGTCGAGAAGGAGTTCGCGGCGCTGATCGAGGAGATGTACAGCACGGAGTAGTCGTCCGCTGTCCGTCGACGGGGAGGCGGGGGGCGCTGCGTGAGCGCGTATCCTGAAGTGGCGATGCTCGACACGCTTTCCCGCAGGCAACTGCTGGTCATCACCGGCAAGGGCGGTGTCGGCAAGAGCGCGGTGGCCGCCGCGCTCGGCCTCCTGTTCCGCGACCTCGGCAGGCGGACGCTCCTGCTCGAGGTGGACCCGCGCGAGAGCCTCCACAACTGGCTCGGGGTGCCGCCTTCCGGCGGCGACATCGTCGAGGTGCGGCGCGGCCTGTACCTCCAGCACCTCGAGCCCCGACACGAGATGGACGACCTCGTCCGCGAGCAGCTTCGCATCGGGCCGCTGGTCCGGCGGGTGCTGGCCAGCCCGGTCTACTCGCACTTCGCCGACGGCGCCCCCGGTCTCAAGGAGCTCGCCGTCCTCGGGCATGCGCTCCGGCTGGTCGCCGGCCCGCGCATCAAGGGCGCGCCGAACGTCGACGTCGTCGTGCTCGACGCGCCGGCGAGCGGGCACGGGGTCTCGCTGCTCACCGCTCCCGCGCTGGCCTCTGGCGTCATCCGGCAGGGACCGTTCGGGCGCATGGCAGCGCACCTCGCCGATCTCGTCGCCGACCACCGGCGCTGCGGCATCGTCGTGGTCACCCTCGCGGAGGAGATGCCGGCACAGGAGGCGCTCGAGCTGCACGAGACCCTCGTCTCCCGCCTCGGGAGGCCGCCCGACCTGCTGGTCGTCAACGGGCTCTACCCACACCTTCCGGGCGACCCTGCGGTCACCCGCGGCGACCGGGCCCCTGTCCGACTGTGGCGGACCCGGCGCTCCGTCAACGACCGGGAGCTCGCGCGGCTGCGCGCGGCGTGGAGCGGCCCGGTGCTCGAGCTGCCACTGCTCCCGTTCGATCGCGGCGGCGAGCTGGTGGCGGCGCTGCGCGCCCGGCTCGGCGAGGCGGCCGGCGGCGTCCCGGGAGCACGCCGTTGAGCTCGCATCCCCGCGTGCTGGTCGTCGTCGGGGCCGGCGGCGTCGGCAAGACCACGCTGGCCGCGGCGCTGGCGATGCTCTCCGCGCGTCAGGGGATCGACACCCTCGTGATGACGTTCGACCCGTCGCTGCGCCTGAAGGACGCGCTGGGCGTCGGCGACGAGGCGCGACGGCGCGAGGTCGAGGTTGCCGTCGACCTCCCGGGCCGGCTGTGCGCCAGCCTGCTTGACGCCCGCGACACCTTCGACCGCCTCGTCGAGCGCTACGCGCCGAACGCGAAGGCGCGCGACCGCATCCTCGGCAACCGTTTCTACGACCACCTCTCCGGCTCGCTCGGTGGGGTCCTCGAGTACATGGCCGTCGAACGTCTCTTCGAGGTCGCGGCCGGCGGCAGCTTCGGCCGGATCGTCCTCGATACGCCGCCGACCCGCCAGGCGATCGACTTCCTCGAAGCGCCGCAGCGGATCATCGGCTTCCTCGACTCCGGAGCGCTGCGTATCGCGCTCAAGCCATGGTTCGACGAGGACGGACACTTGCGCCCGACCCGGCACCTCGGTTTCGTGGGACGGAACGTCGAATCGTTCCTCGACCGCATCGTCGGTCTCGAGGTGCTGCGCGACATGGCCGAGTTCTTCAATGCCTTCGGCCCGCTCTACGAGGGGTTCCGCGAGCGCGCTACCGAGGTGCGGGACCTGCTGCGCGCCACCGGCACCACGTTCACTCTGGTCGGCGGCCCGGGTGAGGAACGGGTTCCCGACACCCTGTTCTTTGCCCGCAAGCTGGTCGAGGCCGGCCACCGTCTCGGTCCGATCATCGTCAACCGCATCCACCCGTTCTTCGGGTCCGACGGTCGCGGCGACCCCTCCACCGAACTGGCAGACGGCCTGGCCCTGCTCGCCTGGCTCGGCGACCGCGATCGCCGCGGCCTCGCCGAGCTGCGCAGCCTGCTCGCGGGTGGGCAGCCGCTCGTCGAGGTGCCGCTGCTCCCGCGCGAGCCGACGGACCTCGCGGCGCTCGCCGACCTCGCCGACCTGCTCGCGGAGCGGCTCGCGGACGTTCCCTGAGCAGCGAGCGGCCTGGCCGCGCTTGCCTGGGCCACGCTCGTCTTGAGAGCTCCGCGCGGCCGCGCTATGCTGCGCGGGCGAGCACCGCAAGTAACGGAGGACGCGGCTTTCCGGAGCGCGAGGAGGCAGTGATGGCGGCGGAGATCTTCAGCGAAAAGTGGGCGAAGGCGTGGGGCAAGAGCATCAACGACAACGCGGCATACAGGAAGGCCGCCGCCAACTGGGAGGGGGCGATCGCGCTCGTGATGACGCCTGACGGCTCGCGCGGCATCCCCACCGAGCGCGCCGTGATCGCCGACTTGTGGCACGGCGACTGCCGCGGCGCCAAGGCGGCGGCCGCCGCCGACCTCGCGGAGGCGCCATTCGTGATCAAGGCCAACCCGGAGACGTGGAAGAGCGTCCTCGCCGGTGAGGTCGACCCCATCTTTGGGCTGCTGCGCGGCAAGCTCAAGCTCGCCAAGGGCAGCGTCTTCTCGCTGGTCCCCTACGCGGTCGCCGCCAAGGAGTTGGTCAACTCGGCGGCGCGGGTCGAGACCTCGTTCCCGAAGGGATGGGGTTGAGACCGGGGCGGCAGCAGATCGACGGCGCGGAGCTGAAACTCGGCGTGCAACGGATCGGCAGCACCGACCTCGCGCAGCGCCCTCCCGCAGCGAAGTCCGTCACTCGGCCTTCTTGACTCTGCGGGCGTGTTCTGTCAGCGAATCCAGCTCGTCATGGAAGTGCGTGACGATCATCCCGGGGTTGGGCACCAGCCCCGAGTCCACGGCGATCCCCAACCGCACGCTGCCGGCGTAGGAGAGGATGCTGACGCCGAGCCCGAGTCGTCCCGACTGCGGCACCCAGAACATGATCTCCTTGATCGCGGTGCCGGCGAGGTAGAGTTGTTTTTGCGGCCCGGGCACGTTGGTCATCACCGCGGTGGCCTTGCGGGCGAAGATGCTGATCCCGACGCTTTCGATCTCGGCGCTCGCCATGCCGAGTGCGTTGAGCACGCCGAACGCTACGATGGCCTGTGGCGATTCCTTGATCCGGTCCATCTCGCGCTTGAGTGCCCGCAACCGCTCGACCCCCCCCTCGGTCCCCACCGGCAGAGAAAGAAACACCAGTCCGAATCGGTTCCCGAGCTCCATCGGCTCGTCCGGCGGCCGCAGGTTGACCGGGACCACCGCGCGGATGCTCAGCCCCTCGGCGATGGGGCCACGGTCGAGCATGTAGCGCCGCAGCGCACCCGAGACCGCCGTGAGCAGCAGGTCGTTGATGGTCGCTCCCATCGCGCGGCTGCACGCCTTCACTTCGGCGAGCGGGATCGGGTCGGACCAGACGGCGCGCTTGACGACGCCGAGCTTGCCCTTGAACACCGTCTTGGGGTCGGCCGAGAGGGTGAGCAGCTTCCCGAGCTCGGTGGCTGCACTCGCGCCCTTGCTCGCCAGGGCGAGGATTCGCGACGGGTTCAGCACGGCATCGAGGCCGCCGTCGGGGACCCAGCCTTTGCTGCGGCCGGCGCCGCCGGCCCCTGCGGCTGATCGCGGCGGCTCGAGCACGCGAGACGCTGCCGGCCCGCCGTCGGCGTCCGGGCTCTCGTCGACCAAGTTGAACAGCACCCGCATGAGGCCCAGACCATCGCCGATGCAGTGGTGGATGCGGCCGATGATCGCGCAACCGGTGCCGTAGTTCTCAACGTAGTGAAGCTGCCACAGCGGTTTCGAGTAGTCGAGCGGCGTGGACATCAGCTCGCTGACCACCTGTTGCAGCGTCCCCTGGTCGGCGGGGTGCGGGAGCGCGAGGCGGCGCAGGTGCGCCGAGAGGGAGAAGTGCTCGTCCTCCTGCCACCGCGCCTTGGAGAGCGGCAGGCGCGGCTGAACGACCTTCTGACGGAAGCGGTCGAACGGCAGCAAGCGGTCCTCGATGTCCCGCTTGAGCCTGGCAAAGTCGATCTTCTCCTCGAAGCTCATGAGTGCCGTGATGGTCATCAGGTTCGTGGGATCTTCCATGCGCAGCCAGGCGCTGTCGACGTTCGAGAGCGCCTCGCTCCTGCCATCGTTCGAGACCATTGCCCGCCCTCCTGCCGATCCGCCCCGCCCAGCGTCCCGCGCGTCACTTCGAGCCGCTGCTGCGACCTCGCTGTCCCCCGGTGGATCCTCCGGCTGCTTGAGTGGATTGTAGCAACTGGCCGCGATCTCGTCAGCAGTTTCGCGGCGGCGCCGGATAATGCCGCGTCGCGGCATTCCATCGTGGCGTCGCTTGCCCGACGCCGGGCCAATCATAGTCACGCAAGTACGTTAGTTGGACTCGTCTTGCCGCGGCGCGGCATGCCCTTGACAGACTTGCCGCAGTGCGGTATATTGTCCAACGAGGGTTGCCGCGAGACGGCAGCCGCCCGAAACCGGCAGGGTGCGGCGAGGGCAGCAGGAGGGCGACGATGGTTCGATTGATCAAACGCTACGGTAGCCGCAAGCTCTACGATACCGAGGAGAGCCGCTACGTGCTGCTCGAGGACATCGCCACCTGGATCCGCCAGGGCCAGGAGGTCCGCGTCATCGACAGCAAGTCCGCCGAGGAGGTCACTGCTCAGACGCTCACCCAGATCATCTCCGAGGAGGGGCGGCGGGGGACCGGTGCGCTCCCCGCCGATCTGCTGCACGAGATCATCCGCTTCGGCACGGACGCCGTGAACACCGGCGTGCGCCGCCTGCAGGACCGCGTCGACAAGTTCGTGCAGTCCTCCATCGACCGGCTCGCGCCGGTGCGCCAGGCGCGCGAGGAGATGAACGTGCTGCGGCAGCGGCTGGACGAGCTCGAGACCTCGCTGCTGAAGTTCGAGGTCCAGCGCGAGGTGGCGCCGGTCCCCGCGCAGCGCAAGCCGGCCGCGACCCGCGCCCGCTCGCCCAAGCGGACCGCGGCGCGGCGCAACGCGGAGTAGAGGACGAACGACCGGTCGCCCGCGGTTGCGGGCGGCAGAACCAGGACACGCGCCTGAGGCGCGACGACGACAGTAAGGAGGCGAACGATGAAAAAGGATCGCGACATGCAGCAGGAACTCAGGGAATCGGCCCACAAGATCTGGCTCGCGGGCCTCGGCGCTCTGGCCGTTGCCGGCGAGGAGGGCAAGGCGCTGTTCCACACCCTCGTCGAGAGGGGAACGGACTTCGAGGCGCGCGGCTCCAAGGAGCTCGAGAAGGTCAAGGGCAAGGTCGCCGACGCAAAGAGCAACGTCGGCATGATGCTCGAGCAGGTGTCGGCCGGGTTCGACGACCAGGTCGCCAAGGCCCTGCACCGGCTCGGCGTACCCTCGCGCAACGAGATCGCCACGCTGACCAAGCGCGTGGAAGAGCTCACCAAGAGCATCGAGAAGGCCAAGAAGCCGGCGTCGCGCGGCAAGGCGTCCGCGTAGGCCCGCTCCAGCGCTCACGTCGAGGGCTCAGGGTATCGGCAAGGGGCAGCGTCGTTGCCCCTTTGTCTTTCCCTCAGGCCTCGGTCCCCTGGCCGTCGCTCACGAACCTCGCCGCACCGCCAGGATGACCGCGATCACGAAGAGCGGCGCCCAGATGTAGGCCGGCTTCCCGAATGAGGCGAGGATCGCGCCGGCGATCAGGCAGAAGCCGGCGAACAGCGTCCCGCGCACTCCGGCGAAGGGATTCTCGGGCGGTCTACGGGTCGTCCGCTCGAGCACGCGCAGGCCCTCGGTGATGAGCAGGGGCGCCTTGATCAGGGCGTCGACGATCTCGGGCGCGCCGCGCAGCCCTTCGCGGACCAGCCGCAGCGGGTTGAACTGGCCGAGGAAGATGCGCGTGATGTGCGGCTGCGACACCGCTGCGACGTCGAACCCCGGCAGCAGCATTTGCCCGACACCCTCGTAGGTGACCAGCGCCTTGACCATCAGCACCATCTCGACCGGGAAGTACATGCGGTACTGCGCGCCCCGCCCCACCGACTCGAGGATGAGCTGCGCCAGCGAGAACTCGCGAAAGTTGGCGACCCGGCGCCAGCGCCGGCTGATCTCCTCGATCTCGCGGCGGAACCCCGTCGGATCGGCGCCCGGTCCCGGCTGCGCGACCGTGGTGAGGTAGCGGGCGGCGTTCTCGGTGTCGCCGATCACCAGGCAGTAGTAGTAGTACAGCAGCGTGCGGCGCAGCTCGTCGTCGAGGCGTCCGACCATGCCGAGGTCGATGAAGCCGGCCCGCGGACCGGGAAGGATCATCAGGTTTGCCGGGTGCAGGTCGGCGTGGAAGAATCCGTCACGGTAGATCATGCGGATGATCGCCGCCGCGCCAAGGTCGACCAGGCGCTCGCGTTCCTCGTCGGTCAGCTCGCGGGCCCGCGTATCGCTCGGCTTGATGCCGTCGAAGAACTCCATGCACAGCACGTTCTCATCCGAGTACTCGCGGTACACCTTCGGAAAGACGACGTCCGGGAGGTCCTTGAAGTTGGCGGCGAACGTCTCGGCGTTGTCGGCCTCGCGGCGCAGGTCGACCTCGCGCAGGGTGTACTCGCAGAACTCGCGGATCACCCGCTTGGGCTGGTACCGCGGGATCAACAGTTGCAGCCCGGCGCCGAAGGCTCGCAGCAGCTTGGCGTCGCGCTTGAGCGTCTCGCGGATCCCCGGCTTGACCACCTTGAGGATGACCGCAGCGCCGTCACGGGTTGTCGCCCGGTGGATCTGAGCAATCGATGCGGAGCCGAGCGGTGCCGGGTCGACCCAGGAGAACATCTCGTCGGCCGGGCGGCGCAGGTCGGAGACGACGATCTCCATGAACCGCTCGAAAGGCACCACCGGTAACCGGTCGAGGAGGTTCTTGAGCTCCTCGGTGACGCTGCGCGGCAGCAGATCGGAGCGCAGCGCCAGCACCTGGCCGAGCTTGATGTAGGTCGGGCCGAGCAGCTCGAGACGCCGCCGCAACTGCACCGGAAACGGCTCGTTCACCAGCGAGCGCGATACCAGCGGCCGCACGAAGAACGCGACGACCCGCTGCACCACGAACCCCAGGCCCTTCCCTTGACCGGTCGTCTTGAGATGGCGGACGCGCGCGGTGATGCCGCCGAGCAGGAGGCCGTTGAGGTGGCGATAGGTGGTGAAGACGCGGCGCATGAGACCCGGCGGCCGCCGGTCCGGCATCACCTCGAACCCTCCGGCGCTCTCAGCGCCCTGCGGGCCGGTCGGCTTGTCCTGCTCGACTGCCGAAGCCATGCGCTATGTTAGCTGATTGCCCGGCCGCGACTTGCTGACGCCGATCGCCTATCGCCTATCGCCTATCGCCTATCGCCTATCGCCTATCTATTGCGTCCGTACTTCTCGTGCGAGGACACCCAGTCGAGCGAGGAGATCGCCGCGCCGAGCGAGATCTCGCCCGCAAGCGCGACGCCCGCGACGATCTCCGCCAGCTTGTTGACCTTCCCCTTGCCGGAGCAGCCGAGGATCTCGAGGCACTCGCGCTGGGTGGCGAGCCCGGTGCCACCGCCGTAGGTGGCAACGATCAGCGACGGGATGGTCAGCGAGATGTAGAGGTCCCTGTCCGGCGTCAATTCGGTGTAGAGGATGCCGGCCGAGGACTCGGCGACGTTGGCGACGTCCTGTCCGGTAGCGATGAACATCGCGGTGATGCCGTTCGGCGAGTGCGCACCGTTGTTGTTGGCCCCGGAGAGAAACGCCCCGATCGAGCTGACCCCCCAGTGGTGCGCCAGGCTTTCGGGCTCCACGCGCATGTGCTCGAGGAGGATGCTGCGCGCGACCACGCACTCCGCGGTGACGCGCTTGCCGCGCGTGCGCATGATGTTGACCTGCGACGCTTTCTTGTCGGTCGCGAGGTTCGACTCGAGGTAGAACTTGCGCACCGTCGTTACCTGCTCGAGCATCCACGAGCACGCCGCGAACGTCGCACGCCCCACCATGTTCTGCCCGGCCGCGTCGCCGGTGGAGAAGTTGAAGCGCAGGAAAGCGAAGCGGTTGGAGAGGTACGTGTCGATGAAGAGCAGCCTGGCGACGGTCGACGTCGCCTCCGCGGCCTCTCTGATCGGCCCGATGTGGAGGTCGACCCAGTCCCTGAACGCCCGGGCCTCGCGGGCGCTGTCGAAGGCAAAGACCGGCGCGCGCTGCATGCAGTCGTCCTGGACGGTGCAGGTCACGCCGCCGGACATGCTGAGGACCTTCATCCCCCGGTTGTAGGACGCCACCAGCGTGCCCTCGGTGGTGGCGAGCGGGATCAGGAAGTCACCCTTGGCCTGCTCGCCGTTGATGCGCAGCGGTCCGGCGAGCCCGATCGGCACCTGGGCCACGCCGGTGAAGTTCTCGATGTTGCCCTTCAGGGCCGTCGGGTCGAACGAGTACGCCGGCAGGTGCTTGAGCTTGGCGCCGCTGAACTCCTCCACGAACTTCTGGCGCGCCTTGATGATCTCCGGGGCCTGGTTGTTCTCCTTGTCGGCCGGGACGGCGATCCGCGTGTGTTTGACCTCGGCGATCGCGTCCTTGACGGTGAACGACAGCGACCCGAACGGCACCGCGTCGAACGAGATCGTGATCTCGTGCTTGCCGATCCCGAGCTTGCCGTTGCGGGCGTTGATGTACACCGTCTTGCGCAGCGGAAAGGAGATCGCGGCCTCCGCGGTCACCGACCTCCCGGGGATCGTCTGGCCGTCGCCGAGATCGAGCGAGAGATGGTCCAGCGGGACCTCCTCGTCGTTGATCCGGATGCCGACCAGCCGCGTCAGGGTAGCGTCCGACAGCCTGTTCTTGAGCGCGAAGCGGACACCCCCCGGGACGTTCTCGAGGCTGCCGAACGTGTACAACTGCTTGAGAATCAACGCCGGAACCCGCATGATGACCTTCCCCCCGTCCGCCTCGGAAATGCGACAAAAAGAATAACACGTTGCCCACCTGGCGATGCCCGGTACAGGTCCGGTCGCTGAGGGGCGCCGTGCGGATCACGGCAGTCGCGAGGTAAGATCCTCGGGCTCGTGCCGGCGGCTGAGCGCGACCGGCGAGCGGAGGGTGACATGGCTGAGGTGTTCTCCGACGCATGGGCTGCGGCATGGCGCGAGGAGATCAACCGGAGTCGCGGTTACCGGCGCGCCGGTGCCCGCTGGGACGATACGATCGCCTTCGTCATGGCCTCGGACCCCGACTCGAGCGGCGGCGGCGAGCGTAGCGTCCTCCTCGACCTCTCGCTCGGCCAGTGCCGCGGAGCCCGCGCCGCCCGCGCCGAGGACCTCGCGGCTGCCGCGTTCGTCATTGCTGCCGACCCCGGGACGTGGCGACAGGTGTTCGCCGGCCAGCTCGACATCGTCATGGCGATCATGCAGAAGCGGTTTTCGCTCCGCCGCGGAACCCTGGCCCAGTTGCTCCCGCACGCCTCCGCCGCCCATGAGCTGCTCGCCGCCGCCCGCACCCTCGACACCGAGTTTCCAGGCGCCGGCTAAGAGCCTGTCCGCGAATAGGAGTGGGTCGCGCGCAGGGGGCTTGCGGATCGCAGGCAAGGAGCGAGGAGGAAGGCGATGCTCTTCCATCGCCGACGACGAGCGACGCAGCATCCGGCCGCAATCCCCCTACGCCCTTCGGGTTACGGGCGGCGCGGGGCCATCTGCGGCGTTGCCGCTCCTCGGCGATGGGGGCGCATCGCCTTCGTCGCGGCGCCTGACCCGCGGCGCCCGTAACGCGGCCCACCCCTATTCGCGGACAGGCTCTAACTTGGCGGGCCGAGCTCGTCGAGCAATGCGAGCAGCTCGGCATTGGACGGGATGTCCGACATGTCATGCCCGTAGTGCACCCAGCGGACGGCGCCGGTTGCATCGACGATCACCTGCGCCGGCATGCGGCCGAGCTTGAAGAGGTTGACCTTCTGGCCGTACAGCTTGAGCACCGAGTGCTCGGGGTCCGGCAGCCCGACGAAGGGCAGCTTTTCGCGTCGCCAGTAGGCGCTGAAGCCGGCGGTCCCCTCGGGTCCAACGACGATCACCTCGGCGCCGCGCTGCCGGAACTCCTCGTAGTGTTGGCGCAACTGCGCCATGTGCCGCTGGCAGTACGGTCAGGTGAAACCGCGGTTGAACACCAGCACCACGTGTCGCTTTCCCCGGTAGTCGGCGAGCGACACCCGGCGACCTGCGAAGTCGGGCAACGTGAAGTCGGGCGCCGGCCGGTCGACGGTGACGCGCGACACGGTCACCTCACGCCAGTGCCGTGGCGCGGACCGGCGGTCATCGTCCCTCGCCAGCGGGTGGAAACTGGCTGCATGCGAACTCCGTGAGGGCGGTGATGGTGAGCGACGGGTTGGCGCCGAGGTTGGCGCCGATGACCGACGAGTCCATCACGTACAGGCCGGGGTAGCCGAACACCTCGAAGCGCGAGTCGATCACCCCTTCCTCGCGGCGGCCGGCGATGGCACAGCCGCCGAGGATGTGCGCGGTCGTCGACTGGTCGAGGAGCACCTCGTTGATCGTGCTCTGCGGCACGGCGTCGAGCTCGCGGCCGAGCTCCCGCGCCACGTCGTTGGCGATCGGGATGTACGACGGAATGCGCTTCTGGCCCTCCGGCGGCCTCGACGAGAGCGTTGGCCGGAACGGCCAGTACACCTGGCGGCGCTGCAGCAACTGCGTGTGGTTGTCGTTGGTCTGCATCACCAGCAGCACGTTCGACCGCTCCGCCTTACCCCACGGCTTGTGGGCGCGCAGGCCGAGGAGCGGGTGGCGGGACAGGTTGCGCAGCCACTTGAGCTGGCGCGGCGCGCCCGGACCGCCGTCGGTCAGCGCGGTGCCGAGCAGCAGCAGCACGTCGGAGCCCTTCTGGAAATGGACCATCTCCATGCGGGTGCGCTCGTCGACGTGCACCTCGGCCTGGATCGCCACCCCCTCCCAGAGGTCGGTGCGGTCTCGCGAGGTGATGCCGAGTAGCGCCTCGGAGTTGGTGCGCACGTAATTGCCGAGCTGGTCCGAGAGCTGCGGCAGGGTGCCGCGACGCTTGCAGTCGAGCAGCAGCGCGGTGGTGCCGAGCACGCCGCCGGAGACCACGACCTTGCGTGCCGTCCAGGCGCCGCGCTCCTTGACCACCCGATCGGTCGACCGGAACCAGCGCAGCCGGTAGCCGCCGCCCGCGAGCGGTTCGATCAGGTCGACATGGGTCTCGGGGATGACCTTGGCGCCGTGCTTCTCGGCGAGGTACAGGTAGTTCTTGTCGAGGGTGTTCTTGGCGCCGGGGCGGCAGCCGATCATGCACCCGCCGCAGAACGTGCAGCCCTTGCGGCGCGGCCCCTCGCCGCCGAAGTACGGGTCGTCCACCTCGACGTCCGGCTCGCCAAAGAAGACGCCGACGTCGGTCGCGTGGTAGGTGTGGCCGAGGCCGCGCCGCTCGGCGACGCGGCGCAGCGCCTCGTCGCCGGCCCCGACGCGCGGCGTCGCGACGGAGCCGAGCATGCGCCGGGCGGTGGCGTAGTGCGGCGGCATCACCCGCCGCCAGTCGACCAACTCCTTCCACAGCGGGTCGTCCCACACCGTCTCGTTGGGCGAGAGGTGGGTGTTGGCGTACAGCAGGCTGCCGCCGCCGACGCCGATCCCGTGGAGGATCAGGAAGTCGCGGAACAGGTGCATCCCCCAGATGCCGTAACACCCCACCCACGGCAGCCAGAACGACCGCGGGATGTTCCAGTTGGTCTTCGGAAAGTCCTCGGGCTTCCAGCGCTTGCCCTTCTCCACCACCCATACGCGATGCCCGCGCTCGCTAAGCCGCAGCGCGGCAACCGAGCCGCCGAACCCCGACCCGATGACCAGCACGTCGGCGTCGAAGTCCTGAGTGGACGTTACCTTCGCTGAATCTCCGGGACGGGCCATGCGCCTACTCTAGCCTCTGGCTCGGCGCCCCGCAAGCCTGCCGCGCCGCGGCAGAGAGGGCCCGCCCGAGTTAGCCATCTCTCGCTGTCCGCAACGCCGAGTGGCTCTTCCTCTTGTGCTAGCCTTCCTGCCGACCAGGCACATCGGCCACGTGGCCATATCGGCAATGTGCGGGAGCGCGCCATGTCAGGAGCAGTCATTCTCCGCAAATCGGTGCTGGTTCTTTCGATCGTCGCCATTACACTCGTCGCCAGCGAGCTGATCTTCAGGGCAGTGCTCCTCTCGAACCTCGGGATCGGGAAACGCTTTCGCAAGCCGTCGCTGTACTTCGACTACTTCACGGATGACCGCTTCTGGGAGGCCAACTACCTCTTCGGCAAGTTCTACGGCGACCCCGGGCAACGCACGCACCCTCTGATCGGGTGGCCTTCTGAGAGGTTCACGGACACATTCGAGCTCCGCAACCCGGTAGCGCCTGCGGGGCGGCGGCCGGTCCTCCTCTACGGGGATTCGTTCGCCAGTTGCTCGGACTCGCTGCCCAGGTGCTTCGAGACCTACCTCAACGAGGACACGCGGTTCTCGGGGAAGTGCTACTTTCTCAACTACGCGGTGGGGGCGCACGGCGTCGACCAGACCTACCTGACTTTCAAGAACAGTGTGGGCCTCTACCAGAACCCCATCGTCGTCTACAGCCTGATGACGATGGACCTCGACCGCGCCGTTCTGCACGTCTTCATCAAGCAGAAGCCGTACTTCACCCTCAGCGGCGACGAACTGATCCCGTCCACGGAGGCGATCGATCCGGACGTGGCTCACTACTTCGCCACTCACCAGCCGCGCGTCCGCTCCTACCTGTATCGACTCTTCTACCGCAAACTGACCGGGCGGAACTCTATGGCGACGGACCCGGCCAGGCGTCCTCTGGTTCAGCGGCTCGGAGCGAGGATCTTGCGCCAGGCGATCGCCGACCTGCGAAGCCGGCATCTCGACGTCCTCTTCGTGGTGTTCGTCCCCAACTGGGTGTCCGAGAGCTACGTCCTCCAGCGGGATGACGACGACTGGAGGCTGATGACGATTCTCGACGTGCTGCGGGCCGAGGGCGTCCCCTACATCGTCACCAAAGACCTCCTCAAACCGATGCTCGCCTCGCGGCCGCAGGCGATCGAGCAGCTCTTTCTCGGCGATGGCCACCCCAGCGAGGAGCAGAACCGGATCATCGCCGAGGCGATCCGACAGCGTCTCTCGCCATGCCTGCCGTAGCGCACCCGAGTCGCCGCGCTACGGGATGATCTTGTCGGCGACAGCCGTGCCGCCGAAGCTCCCGATCGCGTTACCGGAGAGGTCGAACAGCGTGTTCACGAAGTCTCCCTGGGCGTGCGCGCTGTAGAGATCGAGCTCCATGCGCGTGACCGTCACCGAGGTGCCGACGAGCGCGCCTCCCGGCCCGAAGCGGAAGTATGTGCTCTCCACCCGGTAGCGGCGGCCGCCGGTGTGCACCCACGAGCCGTGGCCGGTGGAGACCCCCGGGATCGCAGCGGTCTGGACCACGGTCCCGTCGGCACCGGCAGTCGACATCGCCGCGATGACGCACGGCTGCGGGCTGTCGCCCGGGCACACCGATGCGCCCGGGGGAATCGTGACCTGGATCCGCCAAGAGCCGGCCAGGTTGCCCCAGCCCCATACGTTGCTCTGTGCGACGGCAGGTGCGCCACCGACAAGCACGACGCCGGCTGCGAGGATCGACGCTCCAAGCTCTACTCTCACTCGTCACCTCCTGAAATGACGTGTTGTGCCTCGGAAAACCGGCGTCCCGGGAGGCTCATTCCCACGGCGCCGGCCCCGACCAGGGGATGAGAGTATGTGCGGCCTTCCCGCGCTCGTGCGCTCCGGCCGAGCCCGCTGCGCCCGGCGTTCGCTAGCCCCGCCCGCCCTCGGCGCTGCGCGCTCCGAACCGTCGCCAGAGCGCGTAGGCGGGGATGCCGGTGAGGACGATGGCCAGGCCGGGCCACGTGGTCTGTGTCTTGTAGACGAGCAGGATGAGCGCGATCGCCGAGGCCGCCACGACGTACAGCGCCGGGAGCACCGGGTAGCCGAATGCGCGGTACGGCCGATCGGCGTCCGGCCGGCGGCGGCGCAGCACGAACAACCCGACGATGGTCAGCGCATAGAAGATCAGCACGGCGAAGATGACGTAATCGAGCAGGTTCGAGTAGACGTTGCCGTACTGCTCGAGGCCGGTGGCCGGGTCGAGCAGCGGCCTGCCGGCGGCGTCGCGCAGCCGCGTGCGCGGCAGCACCAACAGCGACGCCCACACCCCCTGGAGCACCAAGGCGACTGCCGGGACGTGCCGGCGGTTGAGCGTCCCCGTGGCCCGGAAGAAGAGGCCGTCGCGCGCCATCGCGTAGACGACGCGAGCGCCGGCCAGGGTCATCCCATTGCAGCAGCCGAACGTCGAAACGACGATCGCGATGGCCATGATCACCGCGCCGGCCCCACCGAAGATGGTCTGCAGCGCGGCGGTCGCCACTCTGTCGTCGGGCGCGTGCTGGATCGCCGATAGCGGCAGCGTCACCAGGTAGGCGAAGTTGACGAGCAGGTAGAGCACGACCACTATCGCGGTGCCGGTCGCCATAGCGAGCGGCACGGTGCGGCGCGGGTCCTTGACCTCGCCCGCCGCGAACGTGATGTTGTTCCAGGCGTCCGAAGAGAACAGCGACCCGACCTGGGCGACGCAGAACGCGACAAGCAGCCCGAACAGGCCCGCGGTCGCCGCGGTGGCCGGAACCAACGGCAGGTCGGGCGTGATCGCGTTGACGTTGACCGGCATCCAAAGGGTGGCGAAGTTCGCCTTGATCGCGCCGCTGTTCGCCCCCGCGGCGATCCCCACCAGGATGAGCGCCGCCAGCGAGGCGACCTTCACCGAGGTGAATACGTTCTGGATGAGCTTTCCGAGAGCGAGGCCGCGGGTGTTGGTCGCGGTCAGTACGAGCAGCAGCAGGATCCCTGCGAGCTGCTGCGTCGAGAGGCTCACCGCGTAGCTCGCCGAGAGGTTGATCGGGGCGACGATCCACGCCGTCGGCGAGATCGCCGGCACCAGCACGCCGAGGTAGCGCGCGAAGGCGACGGCGACCGCGGCGATCGTGCCGGTCTGGATCACCAGGAAGAGCGTCCAGCCGTACAGGAACCCCCAGAACGGCGAGTACGCCTCGCGCAGGAAGACGTACTGGCCGCCCGCCTCCGGCATCATCGCCGCGAGCTCGCCGTACGAGAGCGCCGCGGTCACGGTGAGCGCACCCGCCACCACCCACACCAGCAGGAGCCAGCCGGCGGAGCCAACCTGACGCGCGATGTCGGCCGAGACGATGAACACCCCCGAGCCGATCATCGAGCCCGCGACCACCGCGGTCGCATCCATCAGGCCGAGCCCGCGAATGAACCCGCTCTTCTCGGCTGCCGCCTCGGTCCGCGTCACGCCTGCCTCCCCCCGCGCTAGCCGCGCACGCACGTCGTTCGCTGGAGTCGTGGGCCTTGCGAATACTGCGCAAACCGCCGCCGGCGGTCAAGCCGTCCAACCCTCGGGCGTCTCTCGGTGAACCCGTCTCAGGCCTCGGCGACGATCTTCGTCCCGCGCGTCTCCGGCAGCATCCACACCCAGGCGCCGGTGAAGAGCGCGAAGAACGACGCGAGCGAGATGCCGCCGCCGAGGCCGTAGCGGGTCGCGACCTGGGTGATGATCAGCGGGGTGAAGAACTGCACGCCGCGCGCCAGGTTGAACGCCGTGCCCATCGCCGTGTTGCGGACCTTGGTCGGGAAGAGCTCGGAGAAGATCGGCCCGTAGCCGGAGAAGTTGCCGGTGCCGAAGCCGACCAGGAACATGAACGCCAGGGTGAGCGCCGGCCACACGGCGATGCGTGCTCCAGAACCAGGTGATGGCCAGCAGCCCGACCGCCCAGATCACCGAGAAACCCGTGTAGGCGATGCGGCGGCCGCGCCAGTCGGCCACCACGCCGAAGGACAGGTAGCCGAGCAGCCCGCCGGCCTGGGTGACCAGCATCCAGATGCCCGAGCGCGCCATCGAGAAGCCGAGCTGGTCGTAGAGGTACTTCGGCATCCAGGTGTAGGTGAACCAGTAGGCCGACATGTCGGTGACCGCGAGCACGAGGCCGAGCCAGGAACAGCCGGCGCAGCGCGGGCGTGGCGAGCAGGTCGCGCAGGTGGCCCTGCTCGGGCGCCGCCTGACGCTGGCGCCGCTCCAGCCAGACGTCCGACTCGGGCATGTGGCGGCGGATGACGACCACCAGCAGCGCCGGGCAGCACCGAGATGAAGAAGCAGCCGCGCCACCCCCACTCCTCGCCGAAGCGCGCTACCAGCGCGGGCTCGACGAAGCCGCCGACGATCGCCGCGAGCGCGATGCCGAGCGGCGCGCCGGTCTGCATCACCGCGGCGAAGCGGGCGCGCATGCGCGCCGGGAACGTCTCGCCGACCAGCGTCTGCCCGGTCGCCCACTCGCCGCCGACGCCGAGCCCGGTGATCACCCGGAAGACCAGCAGCCACACTACCCCGTGGGCGAACCCGCACAGGAAGGTGCCCACCGAGTAGATCAGGATCGTCCACGACAGCACGGTCTTGCGCCCGAAGCGGTCGGCCAGGCAGCCGAAGACGATGCCGCCGACCGCGGTGGCCGCCAGCGACGCGCCGAGCAGCAGCGAGAGCGGCCCGGCATCGAGGCCGAGCGTCTTCTTGATCGGCACCAGCAGGAACGAGAACAGCATCAGGTCGTAGAAGTCGAACAGCCACCCCGCCCACGACATGCCGAGGATCAGGTAGTGCTTGCCGGTAGGAACCTCGCACTCGTTGAGAAGACGCCTGGTCGGCTCAACCGTCATCGGGCCCTCCCGGATACGGATCCCAGCCTACCGCCGACCCCCAACCGCCGCAATGGCGCCCCGCCAACGGCGCTTTGTCGCCTGCGCACCGGCTGCTAGCATGCCGCCGGCCGTGGCGCTCTCCCCCCGCGCCCGCGCCGGAAAGGACCACCCCCGCGATGCACACACGTAACCTCCTCGCCCTGTCCCTGACGATCGCGACGGTCGCCGGGAGCCGCCCGGCCTCCGCCTGCACCAACCTGCTGGTCACCAAGGGAGCCTCGGCCGACGGCTCGACGATGATCACCTACGCCGCCGACTCGCACGACCTCTACGGCTACCTGCAGTACACCCCGCCTGGGCTGCACCGCCCGGGCGAGATGCGCGACATCTACGACTGGGACTCGGGCAAGTTCCTCGGCCGGATCAAGCAGGCGCCGGTGACCTACTCGGTGGTGGGGAACATGAACGAGTTCCAGGTCTCGGTCGGCGAGACCACGTACGGCGGCCGCAAGGAGCTCGCAGGGCCCGCGGGGATCGTCGACTACGGCAGCTTGATGTACATCGCCCTCGAGCGGGCGAAGACGGCGCGCGAGGCGATCCAGGTGATGGGCGAGCTGGTCGCCGAGTACGGCTACGCCTCCGAGGGCGAGTCGTTCTCGATCGCCGACCCCAACGAGGTGTGGGAGATGGACCTGATCGGCAAGGGCGAGAAGGCCGTCGGCGCCGTGTGGGTCGCCCGCCGCGTCCCCGACGGGTACATCGGCGGCCACGCCAACCAGGCGCGGATCCGCACCGTTCCCGCTCAACGACCCCGCCAACTGCCTCTACGCCAAGGACGTCATCTCGTTCGCCCGCGAGAAGGGGTGGTTCTCGGGCAACGACGCCGAGTTCAGCTTCACCGACACGTACGCGCCACTGAACTTCGGCGCCGTGCGCTTCTGCGAGGCGCGGGTGTGGAGCGCGTTCCGCCGCGCCGCACCGTCGCTGGCGCTCGATGACGACTACGTCAAGGGCGTGCCCGGCGCCGAACCGCTGCCGCTGTTCGTCAAGCCCGACACGAAGCTCTCCGTCCGCGACGTGATGGCGCTGATGCGCGACCACTTCGAGGGCACCGAGCTCGACATGACGCAGGGGATCGGCGCCGGCCCGTACGCCTGCCCGTACCGCTGGCGGCCGCTGACCTGGAAGGTGGGCGACCAGGAATACCTCAACGAGCGCGCCATCTCGACGCAGCAGACCGGGTTCTCGTTCGTGTCCCAGGCGCGCTCGTGGCTGCCCGACCCGATCGGCGGCATCCACTGGTTCGGTCTCGACGACACCTACTCGACCGTCTACGTCCCGATGTACTGCGGCATCCGCGCCGTCCCGAAGAGCTTCGGCGTCGACGCCGGCGACTTCACCAGGTTCAACTGGGACTCGGCGTGGTGGACCTTCAACTTCGTCGCCAACTGGGCGTACTCGCGCTACTCGTACATGATCGTCGACATCCAGAAGGTGCAGAACGAGCTCGAGGGGATGTTCTTCGCCGACGAGGCGGAGACCGAGAAGGCGGCGCTCGACCTCTACAAGACCTCGCCGGCGCTCGCCCGCAGCTACCTCACGGATTACTGCGTCAGGCAGGGCGACATGGTCACGGCGCGCTGGCGCAAGCTCGGCGAGTTCCTCCTCTGGAAGTACCTCGACGGCAACATGCGCGACGAGAAGGGCAACGTCACCCACCCGCCGTACCCGGACGCCTGGTACAAGGCGGTGGCGGCGGCCAGCGGCGACGCCCTCAAGGTGAAGGAGTTCCCGACGCCGACTCCGACGCCGAAGCCCGCGCCGTGGAAACGACGGGCTCCGGGCTCCGGGCTCCGTTGATAGGGCTAAGGCTTGTCGGCCATCTCCAGCATGACGGCGTTGTAGAGGAGCGGGAAGAGCGCCTCGGTCTGGCCACGAAAGAACGGGGCGAACGCGAATAGGACGAGTCGTCCCTCACCCTTGCGCACCTCGACCGCGGCGGCGTGCCGGCGCAGCCTTTCCTCGCCGCGGATCCACCCCGACAGCAGCAGGCCCGCGTCCGGGAAACGCGCGGCGACGGTGCGCGATCCGGGCCGCGCCGTCGGCCTCGTCTCGAAAGCGACCGGAAACTCGACGAGGGCGGCGGCGTGTGGCGCCATCCCCCAGCCCAGCGGGGTGCTCGGGTCCACGGCGACGTCGAGAAGCGCCCCCGGCGACAAGAACTCCTTGCGCTCCACCCCCTTGAGTGCGTTGGTGACCGGCACCTCGGCGATCTCGGCGAGCCACTCGGCAGACTCGGCGAAGCCGATGACGGTACCTCCGGCGCCGACGAACCGTTTGACCGCCTCGACGCCGTCTTTGCCGATCCCACCCAGGTATTCGTTGGGCAGGTCCGCCATCCGCGCTTCGCGTCCTTCCACGATCACCTTCCCCGGGAGAGGGGGCACGACGAGGACCCTGGCGTCCTTCGCAAAGCTCCCCGAGGCGACGTCGCCGCGCGTGATGGGCTGAACAGCGAAGCCGGCGCGTTCCAGGACCCAACGACACCAGCCCGCATCCTCGAGGCCGAAATTGGGGTTGAAGACCGCGACGCGGACGGCGTGCAGCGGCGTGGCGCCGCCGGGCACGGCGTCGAGGGGCACGGCAGCGGCGCCGGTGGCGCGCACGATCTCGCCCAGGCGAGGGTTGTCGTCGAGCACGAAACTGCCCGCCGGGAGCTCGGTGTCGCCGGTCCGCAGCGGTGCCGCCAGTCGCCGCGCCGGGTGGCCATCGATCAACGCCAGGTTGGCGGCCTTGAAACCCGCGAGCTGCCCTGCCGGGATCGCCACCGCCTTTCCGGAGAAGACGGCTGGCGGCGGCTCGGGCGCCACGAGAGCAACGGCCAGCGGCGCCAGCGCTCCCGACACCGGGCGGTCCGAGCGGACCACGTTGACGCCGAGGAAGAGCGGCATCGTCCACGCCGTGACGTCGTACGGCAGCGCGATATCGTCGCCCGACCCGAGCGTCACCTGTGGGTAGCTTTGCCGCTCCAGTACCTCGATGAGGTACTGGCGCAGCGGCTGGGCGGTCGAGAACACCACGGTGCCAGCCGCGATCGGCGTGCCGTCGTCCGCGCTGGCGGTCCCGTCCACGACCTTCGCCTCCACGCCCGCCTCGAGGAGGAGGTTGACGAGGTCGCGGCGCCTCCCGGGGTCGGCGCTGCCGGGCGGCACCAGGTAGGCGGCCGGCGCTGCCTGCCGACCCCTGGCGACCGCCTCGGCCGCCATGGTGCACACGCCGCTCAGGAGGTCTTCGCGATGGGTGGCGGCAAACTCCACGAGGGCGTCCACCAGGATGCTCTGATAGGCCACGGCGTCGCCGAGCCCCCAACTGCCACCGCGCCACGGGTTCGGGAAGTTCACCTGCGCCCTGTAGTCCTGCAGTCCCTTGCCGCTGGCGCGCAGCTCGTTCTCGTCCACGAACACTGGCGAGGCCAGCGCCGCCCCGGCGGTCTCGGTAAGGAGGCCAAAGACGTTCTTCCACCAGCCGGTGTTGCGCGTGCCGCCGATCCAATTGCCGTCGAACATCCACCCAGAGACCACGCCGGCCTTCCCCTGCTCCTCGAGACGCAGCGACATCCACGATCCGATCAGGCTGGTCATGCGCCACACCAGCGGGTGAACGTTGGGCGCCAGTGGCTCGGCAAACGGCGGCACGAATTGCCGCGGTCCGGCGAGGCCCATCTGGTGGAGGTCGACGAACACCTGCGGGTGCCACTCCCAGTACGCGAAGCGGTTCAGGTTGCGGCTCTCGGGCTGGGTGAGGAAGACGAAGTCGCGGTTGTTGTCGTGGCCGGCGTAGCGGTGGTAGAGGAACGGCGGGTTCGACCCCTCGTACCGCGTGCCGAGCGTCCGGCGATACCAGGAGACCACGGCGTCCTGACCGTCCGGGTTGACCGACGGAACGATCAGCACGACAGTGCGGTCGAGCCACTGCGCCTCGGGAGAACCGTCGGGAGCGGCGGCGAGCCGGTAGACGGTCAGCAGTGCCGACTGCGTCCCGGCCACCTCGTTGGAGTGGATGCCGCCGACGATGAGGGCACAGCTCGGCAGGTCCGCGAGGAGGCGCTCGCGCTCGCCGGCAGCAAGAGCGCGCGGGTCCGCCAGGTGGGACCAGCCGAGCTTCAGCTCGGCCAGCCTTGCGAGATTCGCGGGCGAGGAGACGGCGGCCGCGATCATCTGGCGGCCCTCGACCGTCGCGCCGATGTCCATCACCTTGACCCGCGGGCTGGCCGCGGCGATGGCCGCGAGGAACGTGCGCGTCTCGGCGTAGCTGGCCAGCGCGCGGTCCTTGCCGAGGTCGAATCCGAGTACGGTCCTCGGAGTCGGCACCTCGGCCGCGCGGGCGGTAGCGACAGCGAACGACACGAGGAGGGCAACGGCGCGCGCAGTACGGCGGTCCCACGTCAGGCGGTCAGGCATCGGGTGGCATCCTCCTGGTCGTCGCCCGCCTGCGCCCTGCGCCGCGAGTGACGGCGCCAGCATACCGCCCCCGCCGCCAAGCCACTCCTGCGCCCGCGCGCGCCGCTCCGCTCACGGTGCCCGGTCGACCCCGGCGCTCTTGCGCTACCATTCGACGTTGCGCCGGGTACTTGAGGAGGCTCGATTCACGCGGCGGCCGCGAGCGTGAGGCGAGCCAGAGGGCGAGGATGTGCGACACGCTGGCGATCATGTCCGGACGCGCGACGACGCGGCACCTCATGGAGCTGCTGGATGACGACGGTCGACCGCCGGTGGAGTGCCGGCACCTCGTCGCGCTGATCGAGCTGCTGGCGGCTCTGCCGCCGCCGCCTGACCCGTATGGGCTCTTCCCCGCTTATGCCCGCCGCCGGGAGGAGCTCCTCGCCGCGGTCGCGGGCACCTCGGGCGAGGCGCTCGAGCACGCCTTTCTCGAGCTGTACTGCCACCTCCACGGATACGAGGCGCCCTACACCGCGGATGAGCGGGCGATCGTCGACTGTTCCGGCGGGTACTGGTGTCACGCGGGAGGCGTCACGCCAATACTGAAGGCCCCCGACTGGATCACGCCGAGGACGTCCTCGGCCGACTTCGGCGCCGGCAACGGCCTCCAGCTCCTCCTCGTGCAGAAACTGGCGCCGCACGAGCGCACCGTACAGATCGAGATCTCTGCGACGATGTGCGCGGCAGGGCGAGAGTTGCAGCGCTGGCTGGACGTACCGGAGGACCGCGTCGAGTGGCGACAGGCCGACGTCACCACCCAGTCGCCGCGCGGGTTCGGTTTCATCTACCTCTATCGACCGGTGCGGCCCGAGGGGCCGGGGGTCGACTTCTACCGCCGCTTCGCCCGGGATCTCGACCAGCCCGACGGCCACCCGGTCGTGTTTTCAGTCGCCGACTGCCTTGGCGGTTTCCTTCCGCCGGCGTTCGAGCGCTTCTACTTCGACGGCCACCTCGCCTGTTTCCGCCGCCGCTAGCGGCGCGGCAGCCACTGCACCTACGCCGCTGCCGCGTGTTTCTCGCGCCCGCCGAGGAACCACAGCCAGCGGCCGAGTCTCTCCTGGAGCGACTCCATGTAGGTGTAGACGACCGGGGTGATGAACAGCGTCAGCGCCTGCGAAACCACCAGGCCGCCCACCACGGCAAGGCCGAGAGGGCGCCGCGCTTCGGCGCCGGCGCCGAATCCTAAGGCGATCGGCAAGGTGCCGAAAAACGCCGCCATCGACGTCATCATGATCGGACGGAAGCGGACGACGCACGCCTTGTAGATCGCTTCGGCCGGGCTCTTGCCCTCGGTGCGCTGCGTCTCCAACGCAAAGTCGATCATGATGATCCCGTTCTTCTTCACCAGACCGACCAGCATGATGATGCCGACGAAGGCGTAAATATTGAGCTCGACCTTGAACAGCATCAGCGTCAGGAGCGCGCCGAGCCCGGCCAGCGGTAACGCCGAGAGGATCGTGATCGGGTGGATGAAGCTCTCGTAGAGGATGCCCAACACCATGTAGATGACCATGATGGCCAGCAGTAGCAGCAGTCCGAGACCCTGCATCGACGACTGGAACGCCTGGGCCGTGCCCTGGAAGCTCGTGCTGATGGTCGCCGGCAGCGTCTCGCGGGCGAGGCGCTCCACCTCGACGGTGGCCTGACCGAGTGCGACCCCGGGGCGGAGGTTGAACGACAGCGTGACTGACGGGACCTGCCCGGAGTGGTTGACCGACAGCGGTCCGATACCCGGGGCCATGCTGACCAGGGAGTCGAGCGGCACCAGGTCTCCGGTCGACGAGCGGACGTAGAGCAGCGACAGGTCGAGGATGTCGCTCTGATACTCGGGGAGGAGCTCCATGATCACGCGGTACTGGTTGTTGGGAGCGAAGATCGTCGAGACCTGCCGCGTTCCGTAAGCACTGTACAGTGCGCTCTCGATCTGTGCAGCCGTGACACCGAGAGCGGAGGCCTTGTCGCGGTTGATGTCGATGTTGATCTGCGGGTTCTTGAGCAGCAGGTCGGTGGAGACGTCGATGAGCAGCGGGTTGGCGCGCATCTTCGCCTCGAGTTGCGGTGCGCTGCGGAACAGCTCCTCGGTGTCGGGGCCGGTCAGCGTCACCTGGTACTGGCTGCGGCTCTGCCGGCCGCCCACCTGGATCGCCGGTGGCGACTGCACGTAGACGCGGAGCCCCGGGATGGCGCCGATCTTCGGGCGTAGCTCGTCGACGACCTGGTCGGCGGTGAGCTGGCGCTTGTGACGGTCCTTGAGGCGGGCGAAGAAGAAACCACTATTGGAAGAGCTCATCCCGCCGCGCCCGCCGGCCGAGGACATGAACGCCTCGATATTCGGATCGGCACGGAGAATCGCCGAAACGACCTTCTGGTGCTCCACCATGGCGTCGAAGGAGATCCCCTCGATCGCCTCGACCTGGCCGAAGATCTGCCCGATGTCCTGTGACGGCACGAACCCTTTAGGAATGACGACGAACGCCACGCCTGTGAGCGCGGTGACCAGCAGCGTGACCGCGACCATGACCGGTCGGTGCGACAGCGACCACTTGAGGCCGCTCTCGTAGACGCGCAGCATCCCGGCGAAAAAGCGCTCGAAGAAGTTGTAGACCGCGTGGTGCTGCACCTCCTTCGGCGACTGCAGAAAGCGGCTCGAGAGCATCGGGGTCAGGGTCAACGAGATGAACCCCGAGATCAGCACGGCGAGACCGATCGTCACCGAGAACTCGCGGAAGAGGCGGCCGATGATGCCGCCCATGAACAGCACCGGAATGAACACAGCCGCGAGCGACAGCGTCATCGAAAGGATGGTGAAGCCGATCTCGCGCGACCCGTCCAGTGCCGCCTGCATCGGCTTCTTGCCCATCTCCATGTGCCGCACGATGTTCTCGAGCATGACGATGGCGTCGTCGACGACGAACCCGACCGAAAGCGTCAGCGCCATCAGCGAGAGGTTGTCGAGCGAGTAGTCGAGCAGGTACATCACGGAGAACGTGCCGACGATCGACATCGGCATCGCCAGCGAGGGGATCGTGGTGGCCGAGAGGTTGCGCAGGAACATGAAGATCACCAGAACCACCAGGATCAGCGTGATCAGCAGGGTGACCTTGACGTCGTTGACCGAGTCGTGGATCGACAGCGAACGATCGAACAGGACCTGCATCTTCACCGAGGCCGGGAGTTGCTTCTCGAAGCGCGGCAGCAGCTCCTTCACCAGCCTGGCCACCTCGACGGTGTTGGTGCCGGGCTGCCGCTGGATCGCTAGCACGACCCCGCGCTGGTCCACGAACCACGCCGCGGTCTTGTTGTTTTCGACGCTGTCCCACACCGTACCGAGCTCGTCGAGCCGCACCGGGCTGCCGTTGCGATACGCCACGACGATCGGCCGGTACGCTGCGGCACGCGTGAGCTGGCCCTGGGTCTGCAGGGTGTACGCCTTGTCGGGTCCGTAGAGGATCCCGGAGGGGAGGTTGACGTTGGCGCTCTGCACCGCCTGAGTGACCTCGTCGATACCGATGCCGCGGCTGGAGAGAGCGCGCGGGTCGAGCTGGATGCGGACGGCGTACTTCTGGGCGCCGTACACCTGGACCTGTGCCACGCCCGACACCGTTGAGATCCGCTGCGCGATCATCGTCTCGCCGTACTCGTCGAGGTCGTACAGCGGCAGCGTCGGCGACGTCAGCGCCAGGTAGAGGATCGGCTGGTCGGCCGGGTTCACCTTCTGGTACGTCGGCGGGTACGGCATGTCCTGGGGAAGCTGCCGGTTGGCGCGCGCGATCGCCGCCTGGACGTCCTGCGCCGCGGCGTCGAGGTCGCGGCTCAGGCTGAACTGCAGCACGATGTTGGTGCTGCCGAGCGAGCTCGACGAGCTCATCGAGTCGACGCCGGCGATCGTCGAGAATTCCTTCTCGAGCGGCGTCGCCACTGATGACGCCATCGTGTCGGGGTTGGCTCCCGGGAGGGCCGCCGAGACCGAGATCGTCGGGAAGTCGACGTTGGGGAGGTCGGACACCGGCAGGAGCTTGTACGCCATCGCCCCGAAGATGAGGATTGCCCCCATGACGATGGTCGTCATCACGGGGCGCTTGATGAACAGCTCCGAGAAGTTCATGACTTCGGGCCCCCCTGCCCGACCGATTCCCTGAGCGAGACGGTGGCGCCGGGGACGAGGCGGAGCTGGCCGTCGATCACCACCGTCTCCCCGCCCGCCAGGCCGCTCGCGATCACCGCGTCGCGCTCGTCCATGCGCGCGACCTTGACGGGTCGCATCTCCACCGTGGAGTCGTCCTTGACCACGAACACGTACTGCCCCTGCTGTCCGCTCTGGACCGCCGGGGCCGGGCAGACGACACGATCGGCCTCCTCGCCGAGAATCACATTGACGTCCACGAACTGGCCGGGCCACAGCCGCTCGTCCCGGTTGGGAAACGTCGCCTTCAGCAGGATCGTGCTGGTCGCCGGGTCGACCGCGTTGTCGACGAAGCTCAGGGCGCCGAGCGACGGCGTCGCCGCCGCCTCGGGGGCGGACGCCTCGACCCGGACTGACTCGCGGCGCCGCGCCATCACGTCGGGAAGGAGCTGCGCAGGGATGAAAAACGACACGTAGATGGGGCTCGTCTGGTTGATCGTCACCATCGGCTTGTCGTCGCTGGCCTTGATCAGGTTGCCCACCTTGACCATCAGGTTGCCGGCGCGGCCGGCCACCGGTGCCGCGATCGTGCAGTACGAGAGATTCAGCTTCACGGTATCGACGTTGGCCTGGTCAGCGGCCACCGCGGCGCGCAGGGCTGCCGCGTTCGCCGTGATCTGCGCGTACTGCTCCTTGGTGACGTAGTCCTTCTCCACCAGTGAGGCGTAGCGCTTGGTGTCCTCCTCGGCCTTGGCAAGCAGCGCCTGGTCGCGGGCGAGGATGGCCACCGCCTGGTCGAGGGCCGCCTGGTACTGGCGCGGGTCGATGGAGAACAGGGTCTCGCCCGCGTGGACGCTCGTTCCCTCCTGGAACCATACCTTCTGCAGCTCGCCGCCGGCGCGGGCCTTGATCCCCACGGTCTCGATCGCTTCGACGTGACCGATGGCGCGGAAGGAGACGGGCATCGTCCTCTTCTCGACCTTGCCGGCGAGCACGGGGACTGCGGCGGGTCCACCGCGCAGCCCCTGCTCGGGCTTGCCACACGCGACGGCGCCCAGGCCAGCCAGGAGACAAGCGGCGGCCGCGGCGTTGGCGGCCCGACGAGCCGCGCCGTGCGTCCGGGATGACGGGTTGACGGGAATGGTCGGGACCGCAGCGTGATGACTCATGGGTTGGTCTTCTCCTCGATGATGCTGATCTTGGAGCCGAGCGCGGGCGAGGCCATGCCGGTGTCGTGCGCCAGTTGCGCCAGAGCGGCGAACCACGCGGCGCGGGCCTGGATCTCCTGCGATCGGGCGCCGGCGAGCGCCGACTGCGCGGTGAGCAGGTCGATGATGGTGCCGACGCCCTCCTTGTAGCGGCCGAACGCGACCCGATCGGCCTGCTCGGCGCTGGCCAGCAGGTCGCGGCTGGTCTTGACGAGCTGAGCCGCCGTCTGTAACCCGTAGAAGCTCGTCCATACCTGGAGGATCACCTGCTGCTCGAGGGTCTCCGCCTGAGAGCGGGCGGCGGCCGCGTCGTTGCGCGCCTTCTCGACGTTGTACTTGTTCTCGAACCCGGTGAAGAGTGGTACCGACAGGAGCAGGCGCGCGGACCAACTGTCACCGTGGCCGATGTTCGTAGCGGGGTCGACGTAGAGGCGACCTGCCGAGGCGGAGCCGAACAGCGCCGGGAGGCCCTCCGACCGCACGGATCCGACGTGGGCCTCGGCCTTCTCGGCTTGCAACAGCGCCGCTGCGAGGTCCGGGCGTTGCGTCTTCGCCCGCTCGATCAGCGGCTCTACCGCCTGGGCGGCGAGCTCCATCGGCATCTCGGCAGGCAGCATGCCGACGTCGTACGGGGTCGTCGCCGGCAAACCCATCGCGGTGGCCAGCGAGCCGCGCAGCGCCATCACCTCCCCGTTGAGGCTGTCCACAGAGAGCTGCCCCTGCGAGAGCGCCGTCTTCGCCAGCAGCACCTCGGCGATCGTCGCCACGCCCGCGTCGTGCCGCACGGTGGCTGCATCGAGCGCCGCCCCCGCGGTCTTCACATTGGCCATCGCCGCTTCGAGTTGGCTCTTCGCGTTGAGGTACTGCACATAGGTGACCTGCACGCCGAGCACGACGTTCTGCACTGCCGCGTTGTGCAGCCAGTCCGCCGACAGGAGGCCGAGGCGTGCCTCTTCGACGTCGGCAGAGCGGCCGCCGAGGTCGAGCAGCAGCATGTCCAGCGTGACCTCCGGGCCGTAGACGGTCTGCACGGTCTCGGGGCCGGTGCCCAGCCCCGTCTGCTTGCCGCGCTGGGCGCTCACCGAGGCGTCGATCCTCGGGTAGTACGCCGCGCGCTTGCTGCCGAGGTTGGCGGCGGCCGAGCGCGCCTGCAGGTACGAGGTCCGCGTCAGCGGGTTGTTCTGCAGAGCGATATCGACGATATCGGCGAGGGTCAGAGTGGCGCCGGGCTGCAGCAGCCGCTCGGGAATCGCTGGCGCGGCCTTCGGCGGCACCGGCGCCGGCAGGGGAGCGTCGACCGACTTGGCGCTGCTCTCGGGAACCGGGGCGTTGTTCCGGGCCCGCTCGCTCGCGGAGCTCGCGCAGCCCACGAAGGCGATCGCCGCCGCCAGTGCTGCCGCGGCCTTTCGTTGAACGCGCCGCGATCGGGTGTTGGTTGCCGTCGGCTTCATGCTCCTGGCCTCTCCGTTTCCGCCGTCGCCCTGCCCGACGGCCCGACCCGGCAGCCGCGAACTCCGGCCGCCGAGAACTTGACGATGTGATCTACGGCCTCGGCCATCGGCGGCGCGGTGAAGCGACCGCCGCCGGAGGTGGCGGCCCGCCGGGTGACGTGCGCCACCTGCACGAGCTGACCGACGATCGAGAGCACGCAGAGCGCGGCGTCGTGCGTCGACACGTCGGGCATCGTCGCTCTGATCGCCTCCATCAGGACCCGGTGCACGGGCTGGACGAACTCTTCCGCGAACATCTCGGGGGGCAACTGGGCATCGACGGTCTCGCGCGCCATCAGCTCGATCAGCCATCGCCCCTCGGGCTTGGTGACGAGCGGCTCGAGGAAGGCGCTCGCGAAGGCCCCGAGCACAGTCTCCAGCGCCCGGGGGCCGCGGGCACGGCTCATCGCCGCGCGGATGCTCCCCACCCGCTGCTCGCGGATCGCGGCGAGACGGCGGTGAAACATCTCGATGTACAGGTTGCGCTTGCCACCGAAGTGGTAGTTCACTGCCGCAACGTTGCACGCCGCCGTCGTGGTCACGTCGCGCACCGAGGTGCCGGCGTACCCGCGTTGCCCGAACAACCTTTCGGCGGCTTCCAAGAGGCGCTCACGCGTCTGCACACCCAAGTCGGCCTGGGTGAGAGTGCGGTGCGACGGGGCGGGGGCAACGCTAGGCGAACGGGCCATCTGTCCCAAACAATGATATCAAACGTTCGTATGAGGCGACTATTCCCCAGGGCGGGGCGGCCGCAGGTCCGTAGGCTCGTTGCCGCGAACACCACGGCGCCGGCTGTCGTATACGAAGGTGTGAGCAACGCCGAACCGGTCATCGAGGCTCGCGGTCTTGCCAAGGAGTTCCGGCACTGGGGTCGCGCGGTGCGGGCGCTCGACGGCGTCGACCTGCGAGTGGGCGCGGGCGAGGTGTTCGGCCTGCTCGGGGCCAACGGCGCCGGCAAGACCACGCTCATGAAGATCCTCCTCGGCCTGGCGGCGCCCAGCGCCGGCAGCGTCCGCTTGAACGGCCGCGACCCGCGGGTCGTGGCCGCCCGGGCGCGTGTCGGTTACCTCCCGGAGGGGCACCGGTTTCCTGCGTACCTCAGCGGTCTCGCAACGCTCCGGTTGTTCGGGCGTCTCGCCGGCGTGACCGAGGCGGACCTCGACCGGCGCGGCCCCCGTCTCCTCGAGCTCGTCGGCCTGGGAGGCCGCGGCGGCGATCGCGTCGGCCGGTACTCCAAGGGCATGACACAGCGCCTGGGGCTCGCCGTGGCTCTCGTCGACGAGCCCGGAGTGCTGTTCCTCGACGAGCCGACCGACGGCGTGGATCCCGTCGGCCGGCGGCACATCCGCGACCTCCTTCTCGAGATCCGTGGCAGAGGGACGACGATCTTCATCAACTCCCACCTGCTCTCCGAGGTCGAGCGCACGTGCGACCGCGTGTGCATCATCGACAACGGTCGCGTCGTCCGCGAGGGAACCGTGGAAGCGCTGACCCGGCCGAGCCAGCGATACCTGGTGCGCCTCGGCGGCCTGTCGCCCGCGGACCCCGCGTGTCTACAGGTCGCGGGCGCCACCGTAACTTCGGTCAACGGCCACTACGAGGTCGCGGTGGAGAGCTTGGAGACCCTCAATGCCCTGATCGATCGGGTGCGGGCCGAGCGGCTCCTGATTGCCGAGGTGACGCCGGTTCGGTCGGACCTCGAGGACGTCTTCATCGAGACCGTCACCTGTCCGGCCCCCGGCGAGAGCGGCGCCGAACCACAAACCACGAGCCACGAACCACGGGCGGGAGGGGGGCTGTGAAGGCCTGGGCGCTCGTCGTTGACACGTGGCGGGAGGCGCGGGCCAGCTTCACGCTACTCGGCTTCCTGATCGTCTCGGTGCTGTTCCAACTGGTCCTCGTCTTCGCGCTGAACCTGGACATCGTCGATGGCGGCTTGGCGGCGGTGTCGCTGTTCGGCAAGTCCGTGCCGATGCACGGTCGCACACCTGGCATCCAGGAGGTGGTCGAGACCGGCCAGGCGACGTTCGCCGCCATGCTCTACGCCATGGGGATCTTCCTGGCCGTGTTCGCCACCGGCTCGCAGGTGCCCCACCTCCTCCGCCGGGGCACCGTGGACCTCTACCTGAGCCGGCCGACCTCCCGCACCGGCATCCTGCTCGGCCGCTTCCTTGGCGCCGTCTCCCTGGTTGCGGCCAACTTCGCCTATCTGTGCGGCGGGGTGTTCCTGATCATCTCGCTGAAGACCGGGGTCTGGAACCCCCGCTTCTTCGCGGCGGCCGGGTTGATCCTGCTGGTGTTCGTCAGCTTCCTCGGCTTCATGTACCTCGTCGGCGTGCTCTCCGCCTCGACGCCGCTGTCGATCATGCTGCCCTACGCCATCTACATCATCTCGATGCCTCTCGCCGCCCACGATCGGATCGCCGCCGCGATGGACTCGCACCTGGCGGCCCGGGTGGTCCAGGGGCTCTACTGGGCGCTGCCCAAGAGCTCGGAAATCGGCCGCGACGTCGTGTCGCTGGTGCTCGGGCGCGGCGGCGTGGCGCTGCAGCCGCTGGTCACGACGGTCGCCTTCGGCGCCGTGTGCCTTGTCGCTGCCGTCGTGATATTCAACCGGAAGAACTTCTAGGAGGTTCATCATGAGGAACATCGCAGTCGCAGCCGTGCTGCTCGCGCTCGCCAGCCGACCGGCCCAATCCGCCGCACCGACGACCCGCGAGCTGCTGCGCTTCGTCCCCGCCGCAGCCGAGGTGATCGTGGCCATGGACGCCGCAGCTCTTCGCGATCACCCGACGGTGCAGACGTGGCTCCTCGAGCACCAGTCGGCGTGGTCCAGCAATCCCTCGGACGCGCAGGAGTTCCTCCGCGAGGCAGGGCTCGACCCGCTCCACGATGTCGACAGCATGGTCGTCGCGGTAGTGCCGCGACCGGGCGCCGACCACGGCCTGGCAGCGTTCGGCGGCCGCTTCGACCCAGCGTCGCTGAGTGCGGCGCTGACCAAACGGGGCTGCCTGCCGGTGGCGATCGGCGGCATGACAGCCCTCCGCCTGCAGGACCCGCAGCACACCGACCCCAACGCCCCGCTGGTGTATCTGACGCAGGATGTCGTGCTCGCCGCCGACGAAGAGACGCTGCGCGCCGCCATCGCGGCGCCGGCGCAGGTGAACGCGCTCGTCGGCCGCGAGGTGGCAGCCGGTCGGCTCGACACCCGCATGGCGTTCTGGATGGTCGCGACCGTCCCCGCGCGGTTGCGAGAGGCCGCCAAGGCCCCGGTCGACGTCGAGGGCGACGGCACCGCCGAAGTGCTGCGCGGCATGCTGCTCGCGTCGCGCACAGTGCAGCGTGTGACGATGCAGGCGTCTCTCGACGACGCGCTCACCCTCGCGGGCTGGGCCGAAGCCGACACGGAGGAGAACGCCGGGTTGCTCCGCGACACGATCAAGGGCGCGATCGCTGCGGCCCGCCTGCACCTCCAGGACCAGTCCCCCGAGCTGGTCGATGTGCTACGCGACATCAAGGTCGCCGTCGACGGCCGCGAGGTGAAGGGCTCCACCGAGATCCCACTGGCGCTTCTCGAGAAGCTGGTCGCCGACCGCCATCGGCGGTGCGCGGAGCAGGCTGCCCACCCGAACTGACGCGACGAGTTCGCCGGGTCGCTCGCCGCGCATCGCCGCCGGACGCCTCGCCAGGCCGCCACGAGGTGTCCGGCTTATGCTCGTTTGCACGGCAGGACCCGCTCACTGGTCTCGGGCTGGAAGTCACGGCCGGTGCTCGAGCCCCGTACCCCACCCCGTTCCCATCCACGACGACCGCAGCCGACGCTGCCGATCGGCGCTGGGGTCGCGCCGGGTCTTGAGACGTCGCACGCCAACGACGTTCTTCGTTGCGGGAGCCGGGTGTACCGGCGTGATACACTCCAAAAGCATTCGATAGGCGCGTGCGGTGGGTGAATTGGCTGCTACGACCGTCCTGACTTCATTCGTGATCGCTGAAGACGAGGCCATGCGTGTGGCCCTCGCGGACGCGCTGACGGCTCGGAGCCACTCGGTCCGAGTCTCTCCAAGCATCCGCAAGGCGATGAGCGCGCTCTCCCGATCGCGGTTCGACCTCGTCGTTCTCCAGTGGCCTTCCGCCGATGGGGCCGGAGCCGAGGTCTGCCGCAAGGCTGCCGAGGGTGGGGGCGAACGCGGGGCTCTCGTGCTGGCGATCGTCGACCCCGCCGAACCGGCCCAGACCGCCAAGGCGATCGCCTCCGGGGTGCACGACGTTATGCCCTGGACGACCGATCGGCACCTCCTCGACGCTCGCGTCCAGGTCCTGGAGGCGCGGCTGCGCGAGATCAGGCAGGCGGAGCGGGACGAGCGCTCGTTCCGTGCCGCGGCAGAGGGCTTCTCCCTGATCGCCTCCGGCGCTGCCGATGGCCTCTGGGATTGGGACCTCTCCGCCAACCTCATCGCTTTCTCTGCGCGCTGGAAGGAGATTCTCGGATACGGCGGGCACGAGATCGGGCAGGACCCGGAGGAGTGGCTCTCGCGTATCCACCCCGAGGATGCGAAGCTCGTTCGTGAACGGCTTGACGGTCACCTGCGGGGTAAGACCCCCGTGTTCGAGGCAGAGCATCGCTTACGCCGGAAGGATGGCGACTACCGCTGGGTCGTGGCCCGCGGACTTGCGGCTCGCGGCGGCGGCGCGAAAGTCGACCGCATCGCCGGTTCGCTGACCGACGTCTCCGCCCGCAAGGCTGCCGAGGAGCAGCTCCTCCATGACGTCTCGCATGATCCCCTGACCGGGCTGCCCAACCGGTCCCGCTTCACGGACCGCCTGCAGCGTGTCTTCGAGCGCGCCAAGCGCCACAGCGGCTCGTCGTTCGCGGTGCTCTTCCTCGACGTGGACCGCTTCAAGCTGGTCAATGACGGGCTCGGGCATATCGCCGGCGATCGCCTGCTCGTGTCGATCGCGCGCCGGCTCGAGGACTCGCTGCGACCGGTCGATATCGTTGCGCGCCTCGGCGGGGACGAGTTCGCCATCATCCTCGAGGGTGTTCAGGAGCCGCGCGAGGCAACCGTAGTCGCGGAGAGGATACAGAAGGCGCTCCGCCTCCCGTTCGAGGCCGGCGGCCAGGAGGTCTACGCGACCGTCAGCATCGGCATCGCGCAGCACGGGGCGACCTACCAGAAGGCGGAGGAGTTGCTGCGCGACGCCGACACCGCGATGTACCGCGCCAAAGCGACGGGGCGCGACCGCTACGCTGTCTTCGACCGGGGGATGCACGAGAAGGCGGTAGCGGCACTGCAGCTCGAAAACGACCTGCGCCGCGCCCTCGACACCCGCGCCTTCACCGTCTACTACCAGCCGATCGTCGCACTGCACGACGGGCGCATCGTCGGCTTTGAAGCCCTGGTGCGCTGGCAACACCCGACTCGTGGGCTGGTGCTTCCTGCCGATTTCGTCCAGGTTGCCGAGGAGACCGGCCTGATCATAGCGATCGACCGCTGGGTCGCCGGCGAGGCGTGTAGGCAACTGCGCGCATGGCAAGTGCAGTTCCGCCACAAGCCGTCGCTCACGATGAGCATCAACGTGTCGGGCGCCCAGTTCATGCAGCCGGACTTGCCGATGCAGATCGACCGGATCCTGCGGGAGAACGGCCTGTGGGGCAACACCCTCAAGCTCGAGATCACGGAGAGCGTGATCATGGAGAAGGCCCGCTACACCGGCGCGATGCTCGAGCACCTGCGCGATCTGGCGATCAAGCTCTCGATCGACGATTTCGGCACGGGCTACTCCTCGCTGTCCTATCTGCGCCGCTTCGAGATCGACACGCTCAAGATCGACTCCAGCTTCGTGTCGAAGATCACCCACGACGAGGAGAGCTCTGAGATCGTCCGCGCGATCATCTCCCTGGCTCATAACCTCGGGAAGGAGATGATCGCCGAGGGCGTCGAGACCGCCTCGCAACTCGCCAAGCTGCGCACGATGGACTGCACGTTCGCTCAGGGGTACTTCTTCTCCAAACCCCTCGGCGCCGAGGCCGCCACGAAGCTGTTGGCAGCCGACCCACGCTGGCGTCCCGCCCCGCCGCCGCATCGCGGGTAGCCGCGCCTCGACTCTCGTCGTTGCGAAAGCGCCGAAAACGCGAAGGCCCTGCACTCTCATGCAGGGCCTTCATACTTTCCGTCAGTCTCGCTGCCGCTCGACCGACGGCCCGCTGCTCCGTCGATCGCGCGCCTGGACTCCGTCCGGTTGCCTCGCCCAGCGCGGTATGCCCGGCGGCGTCCTCCTCCTCTGCGCGTAGGTCGCCGCCTCCGCGCTCTCGGTTCCGATCGCACTGGAAAAGCGAAGGCCCTGCACTCTCATGCAGGGCCTTCATACTTCCCGGCGGTGACCTACTCTCCCAGGCAG
Organism: uncultured Acidobacteriota bacterium; assembly: GCA_963725705.1. Lineage (GTDB taxonomy): Bacteria > Acidobacteriota > Thermoanaerobaculia > Thermoanaerobaculales > Thermoanaerobaculaceae > CAVRZJ01. The sequence goes on from CAVRZJ010000019.1 coordinate 140,130, forward strand.
TTTCCCACCAAGTACCATCGGCCCAGAGGGGCTTAACTTCCGTGTTCGGAATGGGAACGGGTGTTTCCCCCTCGGTATGACCACCGGAAAAACTTGTGTTTCAAAAACCTTAACAACTCAATCGGGACAGGCGCACGCAAGAAATCGGGAAATATGTGTGGTCAAGCCGCACGGCCGATTAGTACGGGTCAGCTTCACGCGTCACCGCGCTTCCACCTCCCGCCTATCAACGTGGTCGTCTACCACAGGCCTTTAGGGGCTTGCGCCCGGGATACCTTATCTTGGAGTTGGCTTCCCGCTTAGATGCATTCAGCGGTTATCACATCCGAACGCAGCTACCCGGCGCTGCCGCTGGCGCGACAACCGGTACACCGGAGGTTCGTCCGTCCTGGTCCTCTCGTACTAAGGACGGCTCTCCGCAAGTATCCTACGCCCACACCAGATAGGGACCGAACTGTCTCGCGACGTTCTAAACCCAGCTCACGTACCGCTTTAATCGGCGAACAGCCGAACCCTTGGGACCTGCTTCAGCCCCAGGATGCGATGAGCCGACATCGAGGTGCCAAACCCCGCCGTCGATGTGAACTCTTGGGCAGGATCAGCCTGTTATCCCCGGCGTACCTTTTATCCGTTGAGCGACGGCCCTTCCACACGGGACCGCCGGATCACTAAGCCCGACTTTCGTCCCTGCTCGACTTGTAGGTCTCGCAGTCAAGCTCCCTTGTGCCTTTGCACTCGCCGGCTGGTTTCCAATCAGCCTGAGGGAACCTTTGGGCGCCTCAGTTACAGTTTGTGAGGCGACCGCCCCAGTCAAACTACCCACCTGCCAGTGTCCCCGAACCGGATTCACGGTTCCAGGTTAGAACCTCGGAGCAGTAAGGGTGGTATCTCACCGACGGCTCCACCGAAGCTGACGCCCCGGTTTCACAGCCTCCCACCTATCCTGCACATACAACACCAAGGTCCAGTGACAAGTTGTAGTAAAGGTGCACAGGGTCTTTCCGTCTTGGTGCGGGTAACCGGCATCTTCACCGGTGCTACAGATTCGCTGAGCCCCCCGTGGAGACAGCGCCCAGATCGTTTCGCCTTTCGTGCAGGTCGGAACTTACCCGACAAGGAATTTCGCTACCTTAGGACCGTTATAGTTACGGCCGCCGTTTACCGGGGCTTCAGTTCAGAGCTGCCCCCAGCAAGCTGGGATGACCCCTCCCCTTAACCTTCCGGCACCGGGCAGGCTTCAGACCCTATACGTCCGCTTGTGACGTTTGCAGAGTCCTGTGTTTTTAGTAAACAGTCGCCTGGGCCTTTTCACTGCGACTTCCCACCGCTTCGACCGCGAGGATCTACACGGCAGGAGGCACACCTTCTCCCGAAGTTACGGTGTTATTTTGCCGAGTTCCTTCACGGGGGATCACTCAAGCGCCTCGGGTTATTCACCCTGCCTACGTGTGTCCGTTTCCGGTACGGTCACCCTGCCCTCTCCTTAGAGGTTTTTCTCGGCAGCGTGGAATCAGCCGCTTTGCGCCCTTGCGGGCTCGTCATCACGTCTCGGCGTTAATGGGGCAGCGGATTTGCCTACCACCCCCGCCTACACGCTTGAAACTGCACTTCCAATCGCAGTCCGGCCTATCCTTCTGCGTCACCCCGTCGTGATAACGAGAACAGAGTGGTGCAGGAATTTTAACCTGCTTCCCATCGGCTACGCCGTTCGGCCTCACCTTAGGGACCGACTAACCCTGAGCGGATTGACCTTGCTCAGGAAACCTTAGGCTTCCGGCGAGCGGAGTTCTCATCCGCTTTATCGCTACTTGTGCCGGCAGAGTCACTTCCATGCAGTCCACCAGTCCTTACGGTCTGACTTCACCCACATGGAACGCTCCCCTACCACCTCCAGGACCCGCAGGCCCTGAAGATCCGCAGCTTCGGTGGACAGCTTGAGCCCCGTTGAATTTTCGGCACAGGATCGCTAGACCAGTGAGCTATTACGCTTTCTTTAAAGGATGGCTGCTTCTAAGCCAACCTCCTGGATGTCCCAGCAACCCCACATCCTTCACCACTTAGCTGTCACTTGGGGACCTTAGCTGGCGGTCTGGGTTCTTTCCCTTTCGACGACGAAGCTTATCCCCCGCCGTCTGACTCCCGCGCTTGACGTTGTCGGTATTCGGAGTTTGGTTGGGGGCGGTAACCGGGTAAGGTCCCTAACCCATCCAGTGCTCTACCACCGACACGAACCACGCGAGGCTAGCCCTAAAGCTATTTCGGGGAGAACGAGCTATCACGGAATTTGATTGGCCTTTCACCCCTACCCTCAGCTCATCCAAGTTGTTTTCAACCAACACTAGTTCGGACCTCCACGTGGTGTTACCCACGC
>CAVRZJ010000019.1:147500-434932 GCA_963725705.1 uncultured Acidobacteriota bacterium
TGAACAAGCTGATCGAAGACACGCGGCAACCCGCTCGTGACGATTTACACAGGTGCGGAAATCGTCGCCTCGCAGGGCGTGGTCGGCGACTTCCGCGTCACGCTGCGCCTGACTCCGCGCGGCGTGACCGCGCCGCTGGCCAACCTGGCGAACGTGATCGCCGCCTGCCCCGATGAAACCCCCGACGAGTTCAACTTCGGCTTGAACAAGCGCAAGGCGCTCTACATGCCGTATCCGCGGAGCTTTCCGGCGCTGCCGGCGATCGACTGGAAAAGCTGCACCAAGTGCGGTAAATGCGTCGTTGCCGCCGGCGGCAAGGGCATTTCGATGGAGAGCGAGCCCAAGGAGATCGAGCTGCGCGCGGGCGTGATCGTCATCGCCACCGGCTCCGATCCCTACGAGCCGCTGAGTGGCGAGTTTGGCTACAAGACCTTCCCGCAGGTGGTGACGCTGCAGCAGCTCACGCGGATGCTGGATCCCACGGGCCGACGGCGGCAAGCTGCCGGTCAACGGCAAGCCGATCCGCAGCATCGGGATCATGCATTGCGTCGGCGCGCGGCAGTTGCCCGGCGTCGCCATGCCGCAGCCCGACGGCAAGCTCAAGGACTACTGCGCGCGCACCTGCTGCTCCGGCGCGCTGCACACCGCGCTGCAGATCCGCGAGCGCTTCCCCGACATCAACATCTACGACATCCACCAGGACATCCGCTCCTACGGCCGCGGGCACGAGGACCTCTACGACCGCGCAGCGCAGAGCGGCGTGATCTTCCTGCGGCATCGCGGCGCGCAGCCCCCGACGGTCGATAAGGACGCCAAGGGCCAGGCGCACCTGGTGGTCAAGGTGATCGACGAGCTGACGCTGGACAACGAGATCGAGGTGCCGGTGGACCTGCTCGTGCTGGCGACAGGCGTCGTGCCGCACAACATCAGCGGGCTGATCGACCTTTACAAGTGCGCCGTCGGCGCCGACGGCTTCCTGCTGGAAGTGCACCCCAAGCTGCGCCCAGTCGAGCTGGCGGTGAGCGGCGTGTTCCTTTCGGGCACCTGCCAGTACGCGATGGACATCACGGAGTCCAGCGCCGCGGCGGCCGCGGCGGCCTCCAAGGCCGCGGGGATGATCGCCCAGCAGATCATCGAGCTCGATCCCGTTCATCGCCCAGGTGGTGGAGGAGCTGTGCACGGGCTGCTCGAGCTGCCTGAATGCCTGCCCCTACGATGCGATCAGCCGCGATGAGGAGAAAAAGCTGGCAGTCATCAATTCCGCGCTCTGCACCGGCTGCGGCACCTGCGCCGCGCTCTGCCCGAGCGGCGCGATCCAGCAGCTCGGCTTCAGCGACACGCAGGTACTGGCCGAGCTGACGGCGCTGTTAGACAAGGTTCCGGCGGCGGTCGCCGGCTAGAGGAGAAGGCCATGGCCATTGATGTTGCGAGCAGTAATGCGCCGGCAGCGGCGGCCAGCGCGGTCTTCGAACCGCGGATCATCGGCTTCCTCTGCTACTGGTGCTCTTACACCGGTGCGGACATGGCCGGCACGGCGCGGATGAAGTACCCGGCCAACGTGGACATCATCCGCCTGATGTGCTCCGGGCGCATCGACCCCGAGCTGATCCTCAACGCCTTCGCCAAGGGCGCGGACGGCGTGATGGTGCTGGGCTGCCACATCGGCGACTGCCACTACATGGCGGGCAACCACAAGACCACGGCGCGCATGCCGATTCTCAAGCGCGTGCTGCGAGCTGGGCATCGAGCCCGGGCGCTTCCGCCACGAGTGGGTCAGCGCCGCCGAGGGGGCGAAGTTCGTCGCTGGTAAGGAGATGACGGAGCAGGTGCGCGTGCTGGGGCCGCTGAACTGGCCGGAGAGATGCGCAAGAGCGGTGTGGGCCATGGGATGGACCTCAAGCCTTGGGGTGAGGTGTAGCGATGAGCGAAGGTAACGGCAACGGCAGTGCGAAGAAAAAGGTCGCGATGTTCTGGGCCGCCAGTTGCGGCGGCTGCGACATCTCGCTGCTCGAAATCGGCGCGCGGATCCTCGACCTGATCAAGATCGCCGACGTGGTCTTCTGGCCCGTGGCGGTGGACTTCAAGTACGAGGACGTGCGGAACTACCCCGACGGCTATATCGACTACTGCTTCTTCAACGGCGCGATCCGCAACAGCGAGCAGGAAGAAGTGGCGCGCATGCTGCGCCAGAAGAGCAAGACGCTGATCGCCTACGGAGAGTGCGCGATCGACGGCGGCATTCCGTCGCTGGCCAACCTGGCGTCGACGGCCGAGATCTTCGACCGCAGCTATCACTCCAGCCCGTCACGGTGAATCCCGAGCATACCGAGCCGCAGCCGCTCTACAACTCGCCGGTGGGCGAGCTGGAGATCCCGCGGATGTACGAGCGCGTGCTGCGCCTGAGCGACGTGGTGCCGGTGGACTACCTGCTGCCGGGCTGCCCGCCGCAGGCGGACCGGGTTTGGGAAGCCGTCGTGGCGCTGGCCACTGGCGCGGTGCCCGAGCGCAACAACGTGGTCAAGGTCGGCTGCACCGACAAGTCGGTCTGCGACGAGTGCCCGCGCGAGAAGCAAGCAGATCAAGATCAAGGAGTTCAAGCGCCCGCACATGGCGCGCCCGGAGCCGGACTGGTGCCTGCTGGAACAGGGCTTCGTCTGCATCGGGCTCGGCGACGCGCGGCGGCTGCGGCGCGCTGTGCATCAAGGGCGGAGCTGCCCTGCCGCGGCTGTTACGGGCCCCAGCGGGACGGTGGAGGACCAGGGCGCGGCGATGCTTTCCGCCATCGGCTCGCTGATCGACGCGGTGACCGAGGAGCGCGCGGCGGAGATCGTGGCGCAGATCGCCGATCCGGTCGGCACGTTCTAGCGCTTCAGCATGGCCGCGAGCTATCTGAAGGGTGCCAGTAATGGCGAGAGTAGGGCATCCGCAAGGAGCATGCATGACCAGTCCACATGTGAAAACGAAAGAGGGTCTGCGACGGATCAGCATCGATCCGGTGACGCGCCTCGAAGGGCACGGCAAGATCGACATCTTCCTCGACCAGGAAGGCGAGGTCGCCGACGTGCTACTTCCAGGTGCCGGAGCTGCGCGGCTTCGAGAAGCTTCTGCGAGGGCCGGCCGGTGGAGGAGCTGCCGCGCATCACGCCGCGCATCTGCGGCGTCTGCCCCGAGGCGCACATGATGGCCAGCGCCAAGGCCTGCGACGCGGTGTACCACGTCGACCTGCCGCTGACCGCGCGCCTGCTGCGCGAGCTGCAGTACAACATCTTCTACGTCACCGACCACACGACGCACTTCTACGCGCTGGGCGCTCCGGATTTCGTCATGGGCCCGATGCGGACCCGGCGGTGCGCAACATCATCGGCGTGATCGGCAAGGTCGGGCTGGAGCTGGGCGGCGAGGTGATCAAGTGCCGCGCCTGGGGCCACGAGGCGGCGGCGATCTTCGGCGGGCAGCCGGTGAACCCGATCAACGCCATCCCCGGCGGGATGAGCAAGGGACTCAACGCCCAGGAGCGCGAGCGGCTGGAAGAGATCATCCTCTACATGGTCGAGTTCGCCAAGATCACGCTCAAGGTGCTGCATGACGTCGTGCTGGCCAACCCGGGCTATGTCGACCTGATCCTCAACGGCCCGTACATCCACCACACCTACTAGCATGGGCCTGGTGGACGAGAAGAACCGCGTGAACTTCTACGACGGCAAGGTGCGCGTCGTCGATCCCGACGGCAAGGAGTTCTGCAAGTACGCGCCGAGCGAGTACCTGGAGCACATCGCCGAGCGCGTCGAGCCCTGGAGCTACCTCAAGTTCCCGTACCTGAAGGCGGTGGGCTGGAAGGGCTTCGTCGACGGCAAGGACAGCGGGGTGTACCGCGCCACGCCGCAGTCGCGGCTCAACGCCGCCGACGGGATGAACTCGCCGCTGGCGCAGGAAGCCTACGAGGAGTACTTCCAGACGCTGACCGGCGACCGAAGCGGCAAGACGCCGGTGCACAACACGCTGGCGATCCACTGGGCGCGCGTGATCGAGCTTATGAACGCGGCGGAGCACTTCGCTGGAGCTGATCCGCGGCACCCGGAGATCACGCACCCCGAGAACTACCGCGTGGTCTGCGACAAGACGCCGGACGAGGGCGTGGGCATCGTCGAGGCGCCGCGCGGCACCCTGACGCACCACTACGTGACGGACGAGAACGGCATCGTGAAGAAGGCCAATCTGATCGTCGGGACGACGAACAACCACGCGGCGATCTGCATGTCGATGAAGAAGGCCGCGCAGGGACTGATCAAGAAGGGCGTGGAGGTCAGCGACGGGCCTGCTGAACATGATCGAGATGGCCTTCCGCGCCTACGACCCGTGCTTCGGTTGCGCCACGCACAGCCTGCCCGGGCGAGATGCCGCTGACGGTGCGGGTGCGCGACGTGGATGGCACTGTGATTAGCGAGAGATCAAGGTAGAGGTCGCGGCAATGAAGCAATGCTAAGACCATCCTACGACGGACTGATCATCGGCGGCGGGATCGCCGGCATGCAGGCCGCGCTCGATCTGGCCGAGCAGGGCTACCAGGTGCTGCTGGTGGAGAGCGAGCCGTCGATCGGCGGCAAGATGATCGGGCTGAACAAGGTCTTCCCGACGCTCGACTGCTCGAGCTGCATCTGCACGCCGCGGATGGCCGAGGCCGCGCACCACAAGAACATCAGCATCCTGACCTACTCCGAGGTGCGGCAGGTGGAGCAGCCAGCCGGACGGCGGCTTCAAGGCCACGATCGAGGAGAAGCCGCGCTACGTGGTGGTGGAGGACTGCATCGGCTGCAGCCGCTGCGAGCAGGTCTGCCCGGTGGACGTGCCGCACGAGTTCGACTACGGGCTGGGCGCGCGCCGCGCGATCTACATCCCGCACGGCAACGCCATCCCGCAGGTCGCGGTGCTGGACGTCGAGCACTGCACGTTCTGCGCCAAGTGCGAGAAGGTCTGCCCGACGAACTGCATCGACTATCACGCAGATGCCGATGACGACGGAAATCGAGGTCGGCACGGTGATCGTCGCCACGGGCCTGAAGATCACGCCGCGCGACGCCAAGGCGGAGTACGGCGCGGGCAAGTACCTCAACGTGCTGGACCCGCTGGGGATGGAGCGCATCCAGTCCGCCAACGGGCCCTACGGCCACGTGTTGCGTCCCAGCGACGGCAAGATCCCCAAGAGCATCGCCTACATCCAGTGCGCGGGCAGCCGCGACACGTCGCTCGGCGTGCCCTACTGCTCGCGCGTCTGCTGCATGTACGCGATCAAGCAGGCGATCCTGAACAAGCACCTGGTGCACGGCGTGGAGGTGACGATCTACCACATGGACATCCGCTCCTTCGGCAAGAACTTCGAGCAGTTCTACCGCCTGGCGCAATCGGAGGGGATCAAGTTCGTCAAGGGCAAGGTGGCCAAGATCTGCGAGGTGCGACGAACAAGACCTGAAGCTGCGCGTGGAGGATCATCGACCACGGCGGGCGGGCTGATCGAGCCGGCGCACGACCTGGTGGTGCTCTCGCTGGGCGTGATGCCCGGCCTGGCACGCCGACGGCGTGCTGGCCGCCAAGGAGGACGGCAGGACGGCTTCTTCCTGACCGTCGATCCGAAGATCGCGCCGACGCGCAGCAGCGTGGACGGCATCTTACATCGCCGGCGTGGCGACGGGCCCAAGGACATCCCGGACGCGATCGTCGAGGCCGGCGCCGCGGCGATGGAAGCGGCGATGTACCTGCAGCGCACGGGCGTCAGCGCGCGCGCGAGGCTGTCGCGGCGCACTGAACGGCGCCTGTGGTTATGGGTTAGGGCTGTTTATAGTAGCAAGCAGCGTATGTGTAGCGAGCGAGGATAGCGATGGACGCTGAAGTAAAAGAGAAGAAGGCCAAGGAGCAGAAGCCGATCGACGTGCTTCGGCAGCGCCACGGCGGCATGACCGACGAGCTGAAGAAGTACTTCGGCGAGCAGGTCAAGCTGCGCAAGGCGATGAGCGAAGTGCTGAAGAAGGGCCGCGCACGGGCCCGAGCTGGCGGCGGAGCTGAAGCTCGACAGCGCGCTGATCTTCTGGCACCTGATGGCGATGAAGAAGTACGGGACGGTGGTCGAAGGAGCCCAGCGCGGCGACTACTTCGAGTACCTGCTGAAGGAGGCCGAGTGATGAGCGATCGCGTGAATCCGAACATCCTGCGCGAGATGCTGCCCTACGGCGGCGAGACGATCAGCAAGTGCTTCAACTGCGGCAACTGCACGGCGGTCTGCGGGCATACCGACGAGGCCGAGTCGGTGCCGCGGCACTTCATCCGCTACATGCAGCTCGGCCTGAGCGAGCGGATGGACGAGCGCGCTCGATCCCTGGCTGTGCTACTACTGCGGCGACTGCTCCGACACCTGCCCGCGCGAAGCCGAAGCCGGCGGAGCTGATGATGGCCTCGCGGCGCTGGCTGACGTCGCGCTACGACTGGACGGGCCTGAGCAAGCTGCTCTACCGCTCCGACTTGTGGGAGATCGGGCTGCTGGCTCGTCGCGCTGGTCGTGCTTGCTCTTCACGGTGCCCGGGCATGCTTCGGCTCTTCGGCTTCTGGCGCAGGTCAACGGGCCCGCGCTCGAGCGGTGCGACTGACCTGTTCGCGCCCAAGGAAATTGTGCACTGGGGCGACCTGACCTGCGCGGCGTGCTCGCGTTCTTCCTGTTCAGCAACGCAGCGCGGATGGTCTGGTTCATGATGCGCGGCGAGGCCGAGCTGCAGATCCCACTGCGGATCTTGGGCAAGCTCGCCGAGCTGGTGGCACGTCGTGTCGCAGGCGCGCTGGAGCAAGTGCGAAAAGACGATGGCCGCAAGCACTGGATCCGCCACATCTTCCTCGTCACCGGCTACGGCACGATGCTGATCCTCGTCGTGGTGTTCCTGCCCTGGTTCCAGATCGATGGCCGGAGTGGCACTGGACCGCTTGCTCGGCTATTACGGCACGCTGGTGCTGCTCGCCGTCACGTGTGGATGATGGCGACCGCGCGCGCAAGCGGGACCAGATCCACAAGCACAGCCACCTCTCCGACTGGCTGTTTCTCTGGCTGCTGTTGCTCACCGCCGCTCACCGGCATCCTGCTGCACCTCTTCCGCCTGGTCGGGCTGCCGTGGGCACCTACTCGATCTACGTGATCCACCTGATGATCGCCGTGCCGATGCTGGCCGTCGAAGTGCCCTTCGGCAAGTGGGCGCACCTCGCCTACCGGCCGGTCGCCAAGTACCTCGCCGCGGTGCTGGCGGTAGCGAGAGCGCAGCAGCACGCGGTGGCCGCCGTTCCACGCGCGGCCGCCGCGTGACGGTTGGAGTGACCGACCTGCCGATCACCGTCGCGGTGCTCGGGCTCGGCAACCCGGTCCTCGGCGACGACGCGGTCGGGCTGCATGTCGCCGCCGAGGTTGCCCGCCTCGACAGCGAGCGTCCTGTGCCGGGACTGACGGTGCTCACCGGCACCCGCGGGGGCTTCGAGCTGATCGACCTCCTTGCCGGCTTCACGCATGCCTTGATCGTGGACGCCCTCGGCCTCCCCGAGCCCACGCCCGGTCGGGTCCGTCGCCTGACGTTCGACGACGTGGCGGGCAGCGCGCGCCTGGTGGGGGCCCACGAGATGAACGTCGGGGACGCGTTCGCGCTCGCCCGGACGCTCGGCATCCCGATGCCGGGGCACGTCGAGATCTTCGCGGTGGAGGCCGCGTCGACCCGGACCCTGAGCGAGGAGATGACGCCCGCCGTGGCGGCCGCGGCCGCACTGCTGGCGCGTACGCTGCACGCGCGAGCCGGGGAGCTGGCGGGGGGCGCGCACCAGTTGCGCCAGGAGTGATGCCGTTCCCCCATCGGGCGTGAAGCCTTCGCGAGGGAACGTCGGTCTCCCACGCGAGGAAAGACGATGCCCTCGCGGAAGGAGTCCGCACATGATACGCTTGCCGTCGGTTCAATCTTCTGACGCTACGGGAGAATGCGAATCACCCCTCGCGAACGGGCACCGGCGCGGCCGCTGTGGGGCTCCTCCGGGCGCAAGCCCTCCGTGACCGGCAGGGTGATCGTGAACTGCATCCAGCGCCCCGGCTCCGACTCCGCACGAATCTCGCCCCCGTGCTTCGCCACTATCTCCTTGGTGATGAACAGCCCGAGGCCGGTGCCCAGGTGCGCGGCCTTCTCTTCGCCGGCGAAGCGCGCGAACTTCTGGAACAGCCGGGCGAGTTTGTCGGGAGCCAACCCTTCGCCCTCGTTCCAGACGACGAGCTGATACTTCCCCTCGCTGCGCTCCAGGCTGAGGCTGACCGCGCCGCCCCTCCGCCCGTACTTCAGCGCGTTGTCGACGAGGTTCTTGAGGGCGACGCGGAGGAGCACGGCGTCACCGCGCAGGGGCGCCTCGTCGGGCAGACGAACCTTGACCTGCACCAGGTGCTCGCGCGCCACCCCTTCGAAGTCCACGAGAACGGGCCGGATCACGTTCCTCACGAGGTCGATGTCGGCAGGCTCGAGGGTGAGCTCGCCCTTCTCCAGCCGCGAGAGCTCGAGGTAGTTGCGGGTCATGGCCACAGCGTCCTCGACGCTGCGGCGAAGCCTCGCCGCCATGCTGGCCTGCGCGGGGAGCAGCGCACCAACCAGCCCGGCATCGAGGGAGCGGGCGCCGGTGTAGATGGCGCCCAGGGTGTTCTTCAGCTCGTGCGAGACGAAGCCGACCATTTCGAGGTAGTTGGCGTTGAGGCGCTGGAGCCTCGAGTTCGCCTCCCCAAGCTCGGTGTTGGCGGCCCGCAGCCGGGCGTCGCGGTCCCGCAACGATGCGGTCATCGTGTTGAAAGCCACCGTCAGGTCGAGGACCTCGTCGGCGTGCGGTGGTGTCGGCACGATCTGGTCGAGGTCCCCACTGGCCACCTTGCTGGCGGCGTGGGCGACCTGCGCCAGGGACCTGGTCAACCGGCTGGCGAAGACGAGGCCCACCGCCAGCACGACCAGGGCCGCGAGCAGGGAGAGGCCCGAGTAAAGCCGCCAGAGCTCCCGGCGGATGTCCACGTACGGGCCCTCCAGCACCCCGACGTAGAGGATGCCAATCACCCTGCCGTCGATGTCCACGATCGGGTCGTAGGCGCTCAAGTACCAGTCATTGACGACGAAGGCGCGGTCGTACCAGCTCCGGCTGTTCTCGAGCACCTGGTCGTACACTTCGGTGCTCACGCGCGTGCCGATCGCGCGGTTGCCGTTGGCCTGCAGGACGTTGGTGGCAATTCGCACGTCCCACTGGAAGATCGTCACCGCGCCCATGGGCCGGCCCTTGTACTGCTCGTCCTTGAACACCGTGAAGCGAATGCGGTCGACCAGAGCGTAGTCGCGGTTCAGGAGCTTGCCGGCGTACAGCGCCCCGACGATCAGTCCGCCCTGGCCACGCACCGGGGCGCACGAGATGCGCACCATCCCGGCGGACTCGGTGTCCTGCGGTCGCGGTTTGGCCTTCGGCGTGGGCTCAAAGGCAAGGAACGCGCGCTGCACGAGATCGCCGCCTTCGCGCTCGAGTCGCTCCTTCGGCAGTATCGCAAGACCGCTGGCCTGCTGACCTCGCAGCGCACGTTGGACGAACGGATCGTTGGCGAGGTCGTCGCCGGTGGCGTAGGGCTGCAGCGAACGCAAGACGACCCGGCCCCGCGCGTCGGTGAGCGTGAGGAAGTCGAGGCCGGCCAGAATACGCTTCGTCTCGAGCTCCGTCCGCAGCGTCGTCCAGTCCAGCGAGCCCTGGGCCAGCGCCACGCGCGTGCTGACGACCTCGACCAACAGGTCGGCCTTTTCGCGTTCGGAGTCCACCGCCGCCCACGCCGCGCGCAGGTTGAAGTTGACCCGCCGCTGCGCCTCGTCCAGCGTCGTACGGCTGAGCAGCACCGCCCCGATCACCCCGGCGGCGACCGCGAAGATCACGATCAGGAACCCGAAGATCAACGATGTCCGGGTACGAAGGGTCGTATGCATGCCCGACGGCCTCGCAACACCCTCAAGCGGGTAGCGTCGCCATCCTCGTTCCGCGGGCGACACTGCGTCAACTCGCGGCGGTCCCGCCACCGGCGCGCCGGGCCAGACTTGCGCGCAGGCGCCCGCGGTGGGGCGGCGTAGCCACGAAGCGCCTGTCGCTTCCCCGTCCCGGGTTCGCTGCCGGCGCGGCGCCGGTTCCCGCCCCTGCGCCCACTTGCCCAGGTCCCACGACTGCGTGATTCCGTTCACAACCACTTGTGCGGTCGAAGTCGGTACGGTACGATCGACGGGGAGTGTGGCGACGCAGCTTGGACTTCCGGTGGCGCATGCGCCTCACCTCTCACGTGGCGGCTGTGGACACCACCCTGCCGAAGCGATTGGCGCGTGCATCCGCCCTGCCGGGCCCGCTCGCGGCGCGAGGAGGCGGCGAGCCAGCATGCGGTGAAGCCCGGGGGAACTGGCGCAGCGGAGCGCCCGAGAGGGCGCAGGGAGGGTACGGCGATGGAGTGTCGAGATTGCCTGAGAATCTTCGAGACCATCGGCGCCGCGTTCAATGCGCCGATCGACACCAACGTTCTGCTCCGCCTCTTGGCCGCCACCATCGCTGACCGCTTCAAGGTCGACGGCTGCGCCATCTGGCTGCTCAGCCGCGACCGCAGGACCCTCGACGACGTGGCCTCCATCGGCCTTTCCGACAAGTTCCTCAGCAAGGGGCCGATCGACACCGCGCGCTCGGTGAAGGACGCGCTCGACGGCGAGATCGTCTCGATCGCCGACTGCCCCAACGACCCTCGGATCCAGTACCGAGCCGCGTTTGCGGAGGAAGGGATCGTCTCCCTGCTCGCCCTGCCGCTCGCCGCCCGCGGTCAGGTGATCGGCGTGATCAGACTCTACTCCAAGCGGAGCCGCGTCTTCACCGATGAGGAGAAGAGCATCCTCAGCGTGGCGGCGTCGTTCTGCGCCTACGCCGTCGTCCACTCGATGTTCCAGCGGATCATCCACGACATCTCCGACTCGGTGCGCACCTCGCTGGTACTCGACGAGGTGCTGCAGCAGCTCGTGAAAGTGGTCACGGAGGATCTCCGGCTCAAGGGAAGCCTGATCCGGCTCTTCGATCCCGAAAGCAAGAAGCTGGAGCTGCGCGCCTCCTACGGACTCTCCCAGGCCTATCTGGACGCCGGCAACCGCTTCCCTGAGCGGGCTCTCGAGGAGGTGAAGGAGGGCAAGCCGGTCGCCGTGTTCGACGCGGCGGCGTACCTCGGCCACCCCGGGCAGCTCGAGCGCGAGGGGGTCGCGTCGCTGCTGAGCGTGCCGCTGAAGATCCACGGGGAGTCGCTCGGGGTGCTGCGGCTCTACACACACAAGCCCTACACGTTCTCGGAGGACGAGGTCAACCTGATGGCGCTGGTCGGCGAGCACTGCGCCCTGCTGATCCGCAACGCGCAGCTCTACAGCGCGATGAAGGTCAGGTACGAGTCGCTGGTGGACGACTTCCACGTCTGGTTCGACCGGTTCTGCGGACCGGGAGCGCTGAAGATCTGACGCCGCTCCCGGGACCACGACGCCACGGCTCAACGGAGATAGCGGTAGAGTGAGCCAATGCAAACTCCGGGTTGCACTGTCAGGAGCGGCAGTGTGCACAATGCCGGTCTCCTGGCGGCTGGAGCGGTTGTCGCCCACCTGCCTCGCAGTCGAGGGACCTGATCCAGGACGCCCGGTCGCGCGGCTCGATCTGCGGTTGGAGGATGCTACCGCCGCCGGAGCACCTCGCCGCTGCCCATGCCGCCGCCGACGCACCGGGTGGTGACGCCGAGGACGGCGTCCCTCGACCGCAACTGGTGAACCATGTCCACCACTTGGCGCGCACCCGTGCAGCCCACCGGGTGGCCGAGGGAAATGCCGCTGCCCCACTGGTTGGTGCGCTCGACCTGGAGCTCGGGGAGGAAGTGATACGCCGCGGCGACGACCGCGCCAAACGCCTCGTTGATCTCGAAGAAATCCACGTCGCGCAGGGCGACGCCGGCGCGCTTCAGGAGTGGCGGGATGACCTTGAAGGCGCCCTCGCCCATGAACTCGCGCTCGACGCCGATGTTGTGATACGCGACGACCTCGGCGAGGGGCTCGAGCCCGAGCTCCGCGGCGCGCTCCTCGCTGGCCAGCAGGACCACCGCAGCCGCGTCGTTGAGGGTCGAGGCGTTGGCCGAGGTGATAGTGCCGCCATCGCGCTTGAAGTACGGCTTGGCAGCCGCCAGCTTCTCGAGGGTCACCGGGCGCGGCCCCTCATCCTTGGCCACGACAACCGGTTCGCCGCGCCGCTGGGGTACCGCCACCGGCACAACGTAACCCTCGAAGGCCCCTCTCTCCCAGGCGGCGAGGGCGGCGTTGTGGCTACGGAAGGCCACCTGGTCCTGCTCCTCCCGGGTCACGCCGTACCTGTCCACCAGGCGCTCGGTGAGCAAGCCCATAAGCTCGCCACCGCCCACGTGGGCGTCGGTGAGGGCGCCGAAAAGGCCGTCCACCAGGGTCATGTCGCCGTAGAGCTGGTTGTTGGTGCGGCCGGAGAAGAGGTAGCGCGGCACGTTGCTCATCGACTCGACCCCGCCGGCGATGCCGAGCGAGACCTCGCCGAGCAGGATGCGCCTGCACAGGCTGTGGATTGCAGCGCCGCCGGAGGCGCAGTTCTCCTGGAAGGTGGTCCCGGGCACGGTCGGCGGCACGCCTGCCAGCTCGGCCACGGTCTTGGCCAGGTTGGGGCAGCGCGGATCCTGCATGACCCAGCCCATGCAGGTGTACTCGACCGCGGCAGGGTCGATTCCAGATGAGCCGAGAAGCGCCTTGATGGCATGGATGGCGAGCTGCTCGGCCTGGAGACTGGCCAGGCCCCCGCCGAGAACACCGATGGGCGTTCGCACCGCGTCAACGATCACGACCTTGCCTGACATGCCGACCTCCCCTTCTCCGAGTGGCTGCGAGAGCCGCCGAAGCGCCGCTCTCGGCAGACTATTGGTCTTGCGTTAGCGGTGTTGCTCGCCCGGCGAAGCACCGGATGAGCCGTCATTGCGAGGCGACCGGACCGCCGCAGGCGGGCCGGGCAACGCCTGTCCCGAGCCGGCGCGTGAGCGACGGCTTGGGGAAGCAACCGCCCCGACTTTGGGGAGACTGCTTCGTCGCTCGCTCCGCTCGCTCCTCGCAGTGACACAGTATCTGGAGAGTGGCGCTCCCAGGTCGTCGCTCCGCTCCTCCTCGGGCCAGGCTCCGGGGTTTGCCCTCCCCGCAGTGACCCCTCCCTCACTTCTTCACCTTCTTCGCCATGTTCGCCAGGGTCAGCTCCTGCATGAGCTCCCGGCCTATCGCGATGTTGGGTGCGAAGTTGCGAATGAAGTCGATCTCGTCGTCGGTCGGCGCCGGCGTCGTGGCGAGATGATCTGCGACCTTGAGGTCCCACGGCACATCCTTCTTCACGTCCTCGACCTTCACCTTCGGGTGGAGCTGCGCCAGGTAGATCTCCTTGGTCACCGCGTCGAACCGAAAGACGCCCTTAGTGGTGAGCACCATCGTGGGCCCCGAGCCCTTAGGGAAGAGGCCCGTCTTCTCGCGGCTGTCGCCACCGTCGAGGTACCCGGGCGACGTCAGGTAGTCGAGCTTGTTGACGAACGTCCCGCCCAGCATCGTGAGCACGGTCCGCTTCGCGTAGGAGAGGAAGTCCGGGGCGCCACCCGAGCCCGGCAGGCGCAGGGTCGGCTTGTAGTAGTCGCCGACGACCGTCGTGTTGACGTTGCCGTACCGGTCGATCTGCCCGACGCCCAGGAAGCAGACGTCCACGAACCCGCGGTAGGTCGTGGTGAAGGCGGAGAAGAGATCCGTGGCGTAGGAGAAGCCCCTGCACGCGTGCGCGTCGGCAATGTGGTTCAGGGGAAGCAGCGGCTCGAAGTCGACGATCCCCGACTCCATCATCAGCGTCGCGTGCGGCGCGTACAGCGCCTTGGCCAGCGCGCCCGCGGTCGTCGGCAGCCCGACGCCGAGCACCACGTTCTCGTGGTCGTGGATCTCCTTGGCGACGGCGATGATCAACAGCTCCTGGAGGGTGTACGGCTTACTCATAGAGCATGCCCCTTTCCTTGAGGATCGACTCCATCTCGGGCAGGGTGAGCCCCGTGAAGATCTCCCGCCCGTCGCGATCCCAGCGCGAGGTCCCCGCTGAGCCGTAGTTGGCGGGCGCGGTGTAGTACGGCTTGGCCCTGAGGCTATCGAGCGTGCTGCTGCCGTACTTGCTGATGTAGCGGTCGATGTAGGCCGCGCGGTCCGCGCAGCCGTACACCCACTCGTCCATCCACGCCTTGAGCCCGTCGGCGGTGGCGTCCGCCTGGTTGAACAGGCCGTACATCGCCGAGTCGAAGTTGTAGTAGCCGAGGACTTCGGTGGGGTGCGCTCCCCAGGGGACCTCCACCACCGCGTTGACGCGATAGGCAGGGATGATGGTCAGCGGCGGGCTCGACTTGACGATCTCGTGCTCGACGATCTCCTCGCAGGACACGATGATGCGCTTGCTCGCGAGCGCAGCCGACGCGACGCTGCCCAGCGCGCCCCAGTATTGGGCGTTGCCGTACATGTCGGCGCGCTGCACGTGGACGATGCAGACGTCCGGGTTGGCTGCCGGCACCGTGAGGACCTTCTTGCCGGTGTACGGGCACTCGATGACGCGGAACTTGTCGTCGCCCATGAAGCCACGCTTCCGGAACAGGTCGGTGGCCATGACGCCCTCCAGCACCGGGATGAACGTCATGCCATGCTGGCCCGCGACCATCCGCGCGTTGTAGTCGAAGTTGGTGTAGTCCTCCATCAGGAGCGTTCCCGCCCTCATCGCGCGCTCGGCCGCGGAGCCGCCTTTCTTGCCGCCCGCGCGCATGACATACGTTGAAACCAATCTGTCCACACAGCCCGCGCCGATGAGCACCTCCACATCGAAAATGCCGGATTGCGAAAAGAGCGTGAGTCCCTTCTTTTCCTGCCGGATCACCTCGTACACCAGCTCGGCGCAACTGCCGACGGTGTAGTTGCCGATCACCAGTTGGTCGCCGTCGTGGACGAACCGGCTGATCGCTTCCCTGGCGCTCATTACCTTGCCGTTGGTTTCCGTCACACCATCCTCCCTGTTCCCTGTCGTGTCGTTCTGTTCGGCGCTTTTCCGCAGCGCGCGCCTGTCGGGCATACCTCCCCTGCCACCTGGTCTCGAAGTGACCGGGCCTCCCGCCCACCCACCCAGATCCTGCGAGTCCCGTTCCCTGTGGGGTATGCCGAGGTCGATTCGTGGACGAAGCTGCTGGTCCGCTCATCGAGAGACCTGACCAGTCGATCAAGCCGTCTCGGAACGTAGGGCCAAGCGGACGTTGCGAACCGGGCCGTGGGGGGCCTCCTGCTGCCGGCCGTGCCGTCGCCGGCGCCGAGTGGGGCTTGACTCGTCGTCCCCATTGCCGATAATTATATAAGTGTACCGGGAGGCCGGTCAAGTTATAAGGTTTCACAAACTCGGGAGATTCGGACTGCGATAACCCCCGCAAGGGAATTCGCCGAACGGTCGGCGCTGCTGCACCAGGCGCCGAAGCGGCCGTCGACATCTCTTGCCGAAAGGAGCGACGAATGAGCATTCGATTCGACGGAAGGGTGGCGATTGTGACGGGGGCGGGCGGCGGTCTGGGAAGGTGCTATGCCCTGGAGCTCGCGCGGCGGGGCGCCAAGGTGGTGGTGAACGACCTGGGTGGGGCGTTGGATGGCACCGGCGGCTCTCCGAGCATGGCTCAGGCGGTGGTCGAGGAGATCACGGCCGCCGGCGGGCGGGCGGTGGCCAGCCACGACAGCGTGACCGACCGGGCCGGGGCTCAGCGGATGGTGGACGAGGCCGTGAGCCGGTTCGGGTCGCTGGACATCCTCGTCAACAACGCCGGCATCCTGCGTGACAAGACCTTCGCCAAGATGGAGCTGGACGATTTCGAAACGGTGGTGAACGTCCACCTCATCGGTAGCGTCAACATGACCAAGGCGGCCTTCCCGGTGATGAAGGAAAGGGGCTACGGCCGAATCGTCCTCACCACGTCCTCCACTGGCCTCTACGGGAACTTCGGACAGACCGCCTACGGCGCCGCCAAGCTGGGCCTGGTGGGTTTCATGAACACGCTCAAGCTCGAAGGGGCGAAGTACGGCATCAAGGTCAACTGCGTCGCACCCACCGCCGCAACGCGGATGACCGGCGGCCTGTGGCCTTCCGGCGTGGACGACGCGCTGGCCCCCGAGCTCGTGGTGCCGGCCGTCGTCTACCTCTGCAGTGAGGACAGCCCCACCGGCCACATCATCGAGGCCGGAGGCACCTACTTCGCCCGCGTCGCCATCGTCGAGGCAAAGGGCGTCCACCTCGGCCCCCGGCCAACCGCCGAGGAGGTGGCTGCACGGTACGGGGAGATCGCCGACCTGAGCGGCGCGCGAACCTTCGACTCCGGCTCGGAGGTGGCCAAGACCATACTCGACGCCGTCGCAGTGACCTCCGACTGAGCCCCCGGACCGACAGGGGAAGCACGGCATGTTCCATGGAGAATGACATGGCAACGAAGCAGGCCCCAAAGACCTCCTTCTACCTCGGTTTCCTGCTGCTCCTCAACGTCTTCAACTTCGCCCACCGGCAGATGCCGACCTCGCTCGGCTACCAGGTCGAGACCGGGCTCGGCATCTCGCACGCCCAACTGGGCCTGCTGATCGGTTACGCCTTCATCGTGGTGTACTCGGTGGCGGGCATGCTGTTCGGCACCGTGGCCGATCGCTGGAACCGGCCGCGCCTGATCGCCCTCGGCCTGACGCTGTGGGCGACTGCCACCGTGGTCTCGGGCTTTTCCCAGAGCTTCCTCCAGATGGCCCTGCTGCGAATCCTGGTCGGTACCGGCGCCGCGGTCCTCACGCCGACGGCGCTCGGGATGCTGGCCGACGTCTACCGCCCCGAAAAGCGCGCCTTCGCCTCGGGCGTCTACTACGGCGGCATCCCTCTCGGGGCCGGGCTGTCCCTGATCGTCGTGGGGCTGCTCGAGCCGGTACTGGGGTGGCGCGCCTGCTTCTTCATGGCGGGCGCGGCGGGCTTGCTGATGGTGCCGTTCGTGCTGCTCCTGCAGGACCCTCCCCGCGGCGGCGGCGAGGCCGCGGCGGCGGCGCCCGCGGCTCAGCCTCCGGCCCCGCACCGGTCGACCGGCGACGTGCTCGGCGAGATCGTGCGCGTGGCGAGGCGGTCGCCGGCGCTGATCGCCTCGTTGATCGGGAGCGTGATCGTGCTCTGGCCGATCTCCGCCCTGGCCCTGGGCGTGACCTGGCTCCAGGTCGAACGCGGCTTCTCGGTGACCAGGGCCGGGCTGTTCAGCGGCGTCTTCTTCCTGGTCGGAGGCTTCCTCGGCAACCTCGTGGGCGGCTGGCTCTCCGACCTCTGCCACCGCCGCTGGAGCGGCGGGCGGCTGTGGTTCCTGGCGCTCGCGCAGTTGGTGATCGGTCCGCCGGCGCTGGCCTGGTACGTGCTGCCAGCGGATTCGGTCTGGTTCTTCGTGGTGTGGTTCGTCGGCAGCTTTGCCGCTACCGGGTACTTCGGCCCGATCTTCGCGACCGTCCAGGACCTGGTGCCGGCGCGGGTCCGCTCCACGATGGTTGGGGTGCTGTTGCTCCTGGTCAACCTGCTCGCCACGGGCCTGTCGCCGCTCGTCGCCGGCACCATCGGCGACGCGACGACCCTCACCAGGGGCCTCGTGATCTGCACCCTGGTGGGATTCCTATCGGTGCCGTTCTTCGTCTTCGCCGCACGCCGCTACGCCACCGACGTGGCGCGCCGCGACGCGTGATGGAAAGAAGGAGGAGGCTCGTCATGTCCGATTCCGTCGAACGACATGGCCACCACCCGTTGCCGCGGCAGGGCCGCGTCCGCTGGACCGCGGTCGCTGCCGCGCTCGCACTCTCCTCCCTGGCCTGCTCGACGACAACCACTCCGGCTGCGCCGACGGTCGAGGCGGGCGGCGAGCGCCTGGTCGGGACGTTCGCCGGCAGCGGCTCCGGCGTCGCCGCGTTCAAGGGGATCCCCTACGCCGCTCCGCCGATCGGCGCGCTGCGCTGGAAGCCGCCGATGCCGCACACGCCGCGGCCGGGCGTGCAGCCGGCCACGGAGTTCGGGCCGGCATGCATCCAGGAGGTCGAGAGCACGGCCTTCTCCCGCTACATCGCCGAGGCGCTCGGCCAGGACCCGAACCTGGTGCCGAAGCCCGGTCCGAGCAGCGAGAATTGCCTCTACCTCAACGTCTGGACGGGCAACCTCGACGGCGGAAAGCCCGCTCCAGTGATGGTGTGGATCCACGGCGGCTCCAACGCCAACGGCACTGCGGCGACGGTGTACACCGACGGCGCGAACCTCGCCCGCAAGGGCGTCGTGGTCGTGTCCATCAACTACCGCCTCAACCTGTTCGGCTTTCTCGCTCACCCGGCGCTGACCGCCGAGTCGGAGCACGGCTCGTCGGGCAATTACGCCCTGCTCGACCAGATCGCGGCGCTCCAGTGGGTGCAGCGGAACGCCGCGGCGTTCGGCGGAGACCCGGGCCGGGTGACGGTGTTCGGCGAGTCGGCCGGCGGCACCGACATCGTCTATCTGCTGGCGTCGCCGCTCTCGCGCGGCCTGTTTCACCGCGCCGTGATCGAGAGCGCCGGCTACGCGGTGGCCGATTTCCGCAAGCTCGCCGAGGCGGAGACGGTCGGTACGAGCGTCGAGGAGGCGCTCGGGCTGAAGGGCTCGAAGGACGGCCTCGCGGCCATGCGCGCCGCTTCCCCCGAAGATCTCCGCCGCGCCTGGCTCGGCCTCAAGAAGCTCGGCATCGACGCGCCCAACGTGGACGGCTGGGTGCTCCCCGCGCCGACCGCGAAGACGTTCGACCGGGGCGAGCAGGTCCAGGTGCCGCTGATCATCGGCTACAACCGCGACGAGTGGACGACGCTGCGTCCTCACTACTGGCCCGACGTCACGCTCGAATGGCTGCGCCAGGTCCTCCGCGCCGTGCACGGTCCCCTCGCCGATCGGGCGATCGAGCTGTACCCGGCGACGACCGACGCCGAGGCCATGGCGGCGGCGAACCGCTGGCAGACGGACTGGTACTACATCGGCCCGTCGCGTTTCATCGCAGACAGGATGGTGCGGGCCGGCGGTCGAGCCTACGTCTACCTCTTCAGCCGGAGCATCCACGTGCCGGGCGGCGAGAAGCTCGGCGCCTACCACGCCATCGAGATTCCGTACGTGTGGGACACTCTCGCCTCCCAAACCTGGGTGCCGCGCCAAGCCTACGACCAGGAGCTCGCCGACACCGTGAGCTCCGCCTGGGTGCGATTCGCGGATACCGGAGATCCGAACGGAGGCGGCATGGCGAACTGGCCGCTCTTCACCAGCACGAACGAAGACTACCTCGAGTTCGGCGACGACGCCGTCAGGGCGGGCACGAGCTACCGCAAGCCGTTCACCGACCTGTACCAGCAGCTCCTCGCGCCGTACCTTGCGGAGAGACATTGACGCCGCGAGGCGTCGTGATCCGCTCCTCCCTGGAACGAGCCCGGGAGTGGGCGGTACCGTGAGGCTCTCGAGCGCGGCGCGGCGAAGGGGAAGGGGGGGACCCGTGATGGACGTAGTCACCGTGCACCCCGCAACGACGTGCGTTCACGGCCGTATGCCGGCACTAGCTACTATCCCGGGAAACCGCCGACCGGGAGAGGAGGTCCAGCATGTCTGACTTCGCCGTTCTCGATGGCCCGCGATCCTTCCTGTGGCAGCCCACGCTCCCGTGGGTCGTGACGATGACCGTGCTCGCCTTCGGCGCCCTCGCTTGTACGTCGCAACCCCGGCTCTCATCGCCGACGGTCGAGGCGGGCGGCGAGCGCCTGGTCGGTGCGTTCGTGGGCGGCGACTCCGGCGTCGCCGCGTTCGGTGCGTTCGTGGGCGGCGACTCCGGCGTCGCCGCGTTCAAGGGGATCCCCTACGCCGCTCCTCCGGTCGGCGAGCTGCGCTGGAAGCCGCCGATGCCGCACACGCCGCGGCCGGGCGTGCAGCAGGCGACGGAGTACGCGCCATCCTGCCTCCAGGCCGTCGAGAGCTCGGACTTCTACCGCCACATCGCCGAGACGTTCGGCCAGGACCCGAACCTTGTCCCGGGGCCCGGTCCGAGCAGCGAGAACTGCCTCTTCCTCAACGTCTGGACGGCCAACCTCGGCGGCAGGAAGCCCGCTCCCGTCATGGTGTGGATCCACGGCGGCGCCAACGCCAACGGCACCCCCGTGGCGGTGCAGACCGACGGAGCGAACCTCGCCCGCAAGGGCGTCGTGGTCGTGTCGATCAACTACCGCATCAACCTGTACGGCTTCCTGGCCCATCCGGCGCTCACCGCGGAGTCCGAGCACCGGTCATCGGGCAACTACGCGCTGCTCGACCAGATCGCGGCGCTCACGTGGGTGCAGCAAAACGCGAGAGCCTTCGGCGGTGACCCGGGCAGGGTGACGGTGTTCGGCGAGTCGGCCGGCGGCACCGACATCACCTACCTGATGGCGTCTCCGCTCTCGCGCGGTCTCTTTCACCGCGCCGTGATCGAGAGCGCAGGCTACGCGGTGGCCGATTTCCGCACGCTCGCCGAGGCGGAGGCGGTGGGCACGAGCGTCGAAGAGGCGCTCGGGCTGGTGGGCTCTAAGAACGCGATCGCGGCCATGCGCGCCGCAGCGCCCGCAGACCTCCGCCGCGCGTGGCTCAGCGTCAAGAGGATCGGCACCAACGCTCCCAACGTGGACGGCTGGGTGCTCCCCGCGGCGACCGCCAGGACGTTCGACCGGGCCGACCAGTACCAGGTGCCGCTGATTATCGGCTACAACCACGACGAGTGGACGGCGCTGCGCCACTACTGGCCGATCGTCACGCTCGACGGATTCCGCCAGGTCCTGCGCGCGGTGTACGGCCCGCTCGCCGATCGAGCGATGGAGCTGTACCCGGCGACGACCGACGCCGAGGCGGCAGCGGCGGCGGACCGCTGGCAGACCGACTTCTACTACGTCGGCCCGTCGCGATTCATCGCGGACCGGATGGCGCGGGCCGGCGCTCGGGCCTACCTCTACGTCTTCAGCCGGCGCATCCACGTGCCGGGCGGCGAGAAGCTCGGCGCCCACCACGGCATCGAGATCCCGTACGTCTGGGACACCCTCGCCTCCGAGACGTGGGTGCCGCGCCAGCCGTACGACCAGCAGCTCGCCGACACCATCAGCGGCGCGTGGGTCCGCTTCGCGGCAACCGGCGATCCCAACGGAGGCGGCATGGCGGCCTGGCCGGTCTACAGCAGCGCGGACGAAGACTATCTCGAGTTCGGCGACGACGCCGTCCGGGCGGGCACGAGCTTCCGCAGGTCGTTCACCGACCTGTACGAGCAGCTCCTGGCGCCGAGGCTCGCGGACGGACATTGACGCCGCGCGGCCTCGTGATCCGTTCCTCCCTGGAACGAGCCCGGGAGTGGGCGGTACCGTGAGGCTCTTGAGCGCGGCGCGGCGAAGGGGAAGGGGGGACCCGTGATGGACGCAGGCACCGTCAGCACGCTCGGCATTCTCGTGTCTCTGGCATTCATCATCACCCTCGCCCTGCGGGGCTGGCACATCATCGTCCTCGCGCCGCTGGCCGCCATCATCGCAGCGTCGTTCTCCGGCCTGAACGTCCTCGACACGCTGACCGGCCCGTACATGACGGGGTTCACCAACTACGCGCGGCGGTTCTATCTCATCTTCCTGATGGGCACCCTCTTCGGGAAGTTCATGGAGGATAGCGGCGCGGCCCGCTCCATCGCGCACGCGATCATGAAACTGATCGGCGGCGGCGCCGACAAGCCACTCCGCGTGCTGGTGGCGTTCTCTCTCGTCCCCATGGCGCTGACATACGGCGGCGTCAGCCTGTTCGTCGTCATCTTCACGGTCCTGCCCATCGCCCTGCACCTCTGGCAGGAAGCCGACATCCCCTGGCATCTCTTCATACTTTCCTTCGTCTTCGGCGCCGCATCGATGACCATGACCATGATCCCGGGCACGCCGCAGATCCAGAACATCATGCCGACGCGGTACATGAGCTCCACGCCCGCGTCGGCTCCGATGCTCGGCCTGCTGGGCGCCGCTGTCGTCTTCACCCTGAACGTCCTCTACATGAGGTATTGCGTCCGCAGGTACAAGAGAGAAGGCGAGCACTTCGTGCCGCCGAGCGGTGCGGGCGTGATCACCGAGGCGACCGAGAGCCCGGAGGACACGCCCAACGTCTGGCTGAGCCTGGTCCCGATGGTCCTCGTTCTGGTGTTCCTGAACGTTCCCGGAGTGAAGGTGGACGTCATCTATGCCCTTGGCATCGGTGTCGTCGCCACGATGGCGATGTTCTGGAGGCGCTACACCAGCATCGTGGACACGATCAGCAAGGGTGCCGTCAACACGGTCATCCCCATCGTCAACACCTGCGCCGACGTCGGCTACGGGATGGCGATCGCGGCCACCGCCGGGTTCAAGGTCGTGTCCGCCTGGCTCCTGACCCTTCCCATGCACCCGATCATCTCGCTCTCGATCGCAACGAACATCATGGCGGCGATCACCGGCTCCGCCTCGGGCGGCCTGGGCATCGTCCTCGAGACCCTGGCGCCCAAGTACCTCGCGATGGGACTGAGCCCCGACCTGGTCCACAGGATCGTCGTCATGTCCTCGGGGTGCTTCGACGCCATGCCCCACAACGGCGCCGTCATCACCATGCTCGCCGTCGCCGGTCTGACCCATAGGCAGGCCTATCGACACATCTTCATCGGCCACGTCCTCGCGACGCTCGTGGCGCTGCTGATCGTCATCCCGCTCGGCATCGTGCTTTACTGACGTGAGGGACCGGAATGAGATGTCCGAGAGCGTCGTGTGAATCGAGTATCCGGCAGTCGCAACGACGGCGGTCCGGCGATCCGGGAGGGTCGCCGGCGCGGTGGGGTGAAGGCGCCGAATTCACTTCGGCGCCGAGGGGAGGTCGCGAGACCTCCCCTCCGGAGGATGGATCATGAACGTCGGCTCACTGCTCCCTCGCCACGCCCGGTACCGGGGCGATCACACCGCGCTGGTCGTGGGCGACCGCGCCTTGAGCTTCCGCGAGCTCAACCGGTACGTCAACCGTCTGGCGAACGCCCTGCTGGGTTCCGGCCTGCAGAAGGGCGACAAGCTCACCACGGTTCTGCCGAACTGCCTCGAGCTGATGGCCACGTATTGGGCGGCGGGCAAGACCGGGATCGTGGTCGTTCCGGCCAGTCCCCTGCTCCAAGACACGGGCCTCGCGACCCTGATCGACGACTCCGACACCACCATGGTGATCGCCGACGCCGCCTTCGCTGCGACGTTCGAGCGAATCCGGAGTGATCTGCCGAAGCTGGCGGACGGCCGGCTCGTGCTGGTCGGCGGGGGCGACGATCGCGCGGGGTTCCGATCGTACGAGTCGCTGATCGGGAACGCCTCGGAGGACGAGCCGCCGGACGCCGGTCTCGTTGGCGACGACGTCTTCAACATCATGTACTCGAGCGGCACCACCGGGCTGCCGAAGGGGATCGTCCACACCCACGACGCCCGGGCGGCCTTCTGCACTCTCTTCGCGTCTACGTTCCGGATCGTTCCGGAGAGCATCGTGCTGCACGCCGGCTCGATCGTCTTCAACGGCGCCTGGGTCGACATGATGCCGTGGATGTTCGTCGGGGGAACCTACATCCTCCACGAGGCGTTCAACGCCGAGCGGGTCATCGCGACGATCGCGAGGGAGAAGGTCACCCATATCATCATGGTGCCGTCGCAGATCATCGCGGTGCTCTCGAGCCCGTCGTACGACCCGGGCAAGCTCGAGTCGCTGGAGATGCTCCAGAGCATCGGCGCGCCGCTCCTGCTCGAGCACAAGCGGCGGCTCAACGCTGACCTTCCGGGGAGGTTCTACGAGCTCTACGGCCTCACCGAGGGCATGGTGACGATTCTCGACAAGCACGATGCTGTGCGCAAGGCAGGATCGGTGGGCTGTCCGCCGGCGTTTTGCGAGATCAGGATCATGCGCGTCGACGGCACCGAGTGCGAGCCCGGGGAGGTCGGCGAAATCTGCGGCCGCGCGCCGATCCTGATGCCGGGGTACTACAAGCGGCCGGACCTCACGGCGCAGACGATCGTCGACGGGTGGCTCCACTCCGGCGACGCCGGCTACCTCGACGAGGACGGCTATCTCTACCTCGCGGACCGAATCAAGGACATGATCATCTCAGGCGGGATCAACGTCTACCCGCGCGACATCGAGGAGGTGATCATCCAGCACCCGGCGGTGCGGGAGGTGGCGGTGTTCGGCGTCCCGGACCCCCGCTGGGGCGAGGCGCCGGTGGCGGCAGTGGTGCTCCATCCTGGGTCCGCGATCGAGGAGCAGGAGCTCGTCGACTGGACCAACCAGAGAGTCGGGGCGAAGTTCCAGCGGATCCGCGAGGTCATCTTCCGGGACGAGTTCCCGCGCACCATCGCCGGCAAGACGCTCAAGCGAAAAATGCGCGCCGAGTACGGCGGCGGCTGACGACGGATTGGCCTCGTGATCGGGTGCCGCGGCGGCTCGTGAGGCTCTCCTTTCGAGCTCAGTGGCCCGCGTGCCGGGCGATCGCGTCGACGACCTGGGGCCACAGACCCTTGGCCAGGTCGTGGCCCATGCCTGCGAAGACAAGAAACTCGGCGCCTGCGATGGCGTCGGCGGTTGCCCTGCCCGACTCGATCCGCACCACGGGATCGCTGTCGCCGTGGATCACAAGAGCCGGGCAGGTCACCGAGGCGAGCGCCTCCTTGCGGCTGCCCGACGCCAGAATTGCGGCCATTTGACGGTCGCGACCCGCGGGGTGGATGCCGCGCGCGAAGACGCGTGACGCGTGGTCCATGGCCACGCTCGGATCGAAGGGATACCGGGGCCCGCAGTAGACGGGCCATTTGCGGGCGTATTGCTCGATGAAGGGCCCGAACTCGGTCTCGAGGGGAGCGGTCAGGCACGCCCATGCCTCGGGGGTCGACTTCGGCAGGCCCGGCTCGCCGGTGGTGGACATGATCGAGGTGAGCGTGAGCACCCTGTCCGGATGACTTGCGGCCATGAGCTGGGCGATCATGCCGCCCATCGAGAGGCCCACCACGTGCGCCTTCTCGACACCGATCGCATCGAGCAATCCGACGGTGTCGGCGACGAGATCCGTCAGCAGGTACGGCGCCTCGACCCCTTCTCCCCGCCCCAACGCCTCGAGCATCTCGTCGATCCGGGGATGACCCGCCTCGGAGACGATCGTGGATTGGCCCACATCCCGGTTGTCGAACCGGATGACACGGAACCCCCTGCCGGCGAGAAGGGAGCAAAACTCGTCCTTCCAGTCGATCATCTGCATGCCGAGGCCCATGATGAGGAGCATCGGTGGCGCATCCGGCTCGCCGAAGGTGTCGTAGACGAGCTCGATGCCGTTGGCCTTGACCCGCGCCGGGGCGAAGTGCTGAATGACGTCGATCATGAGACGACCTCCAGTAGAGTTTGCGAGGTGACCACGCCACCGCTCGGCCGGCGATTGGCCGGCCGGCAGCGTGCCACCCCGACGGCGTCCGGAAGACGAGGCTGCGCGCCTCTCGCGCCAGTCATCGCTTCACTGCAGCCTGGATCTCGCGACCCTTGGCCGCCGCCTCGCGCGCTTCGGCAGCACGGCCGGCGCGGCTGAGCAGATCGGCGAGAACGTAGTAACCGAGCGGTCCTTCCTCGTGCTCCGGATCGAGCTCGAGACCGTCTCGAGCGAGCTTCTCGGCGCGCGCGAGGTCGCCGCCCGTGTCCATCAGCAGCTTGGCCAGGTAGTAGTGGCCCTGAACGAAGGCGGGGTTGGACACGAGGCACGCTTCCCAGAGCTGTCGCGCACGCTCCACGTCTCCGCTCGCTGCGTGGATCCGGCCGAGGTTGAACTGGGCCCTGAAGAATCTCGGCTCGAGCTCGACCGCGCGCTCGTACTGCTCGACGGCGGCGCGGACGTCGCCGCGCTTCTCGTCGATCACTCCCAGGTTGAAGTGAGGCAGCGCGAAGTCGTCCTTCGGGGCGAGGGCGCGCTGGAAGGCGGCGATGGCCTCGTCGTTGCGCCCCTGCTCGACGCGCACCTCGCCCAGCTTGTTGAGGAAGTACGGCGAGCTCTCCCCCTTGGCGGACGCCTGCTCGAGCACCGCCGCGGCGTCGTCGAACCGCCCCAGCCCGACGTAGATGTCGGCGATCGCCAGCGACGAGCGCGCATCCGTGCCCTTGAGCGCGATGATCCGCCGGAACCCGGCGAGCGCGTCGTCGAAGCGCTTGAGCTCGGCGTAGGTGGAGGCCAGGCCGAACAGCGATCGCTCGTGCTCGGGGTTCAGCTCGAGGGCGCGCCGGTACTGGCGGATCGCCTCCTGCGGGCGATGCTCCTCCTCCGCGATCTGGCCAAGCATCGAGTGGGCGTCGAGCACCGCCTCGTCCTCGGCGACCACCTGCTCCAGGAGCCGTTTCGCGAGGTCGTTCTCGTGGTGCCCCATCCGGCTCTGGGCCTCCATGATCTTCTGGTGGAGCAGCAGGCGGTCCTTGGGATCGTCGCGGGTCCGGTCGTTCTCGTCCGCGACGCTGGCGCCGCCCTGGCCGGCCACGTAGCCGAGCGACCGCAGCTTGGCGAGGGTGCGCTCGTCCACCGCCGGACTCGTCGCGGCGGGACGCTCGCCGGTCTCGATGCGGTGCCGGAGGTCGCCGAGCGTGGCGGCCATCTCCTCGGCTCGATTCGGGTCGCGGCCGTAGAGGTTCTCCTCCTCGGCGGGGTCCTGCGCCACGTCGTACAGCTCGGGCCGCGGCACGTCGATGAGCTTGAAGCGGTCCGTGCGAAGCGCCCGGAGCGGGGCCCACCCGTAGTGCAGCAGCGGGTACAGCGACTCGGAGTACACCGGCCGGTCCCACTCGACGTGCTTGCCGGCGATCAGCGGCGTCAAGGTTCTTCCCTGCACCTTCTCGGGCGACGGAAGGCCGACGAGGTCGAGGATCGTGGGCAGCAGATCGACGTGGCTCACCGACTCGTCCACGATCCGTCCCGCGTCGGCGCGCGACGGGAGCTTGACGATCAGCGCCACGTGAACCGTCGTGTCGTACACGAAGTAGCCGTGGAAGTCCTCGCCGTGGTCGCCGAGCCCCTCGCCGTGATCGGAGGTGATGACCACCAGCGAGCCTTCGAGGAGCCCGCGCTTCTCGAGAGCGGTGCGGAAGTCGCCGACCAGCGAGTCGGTATATGCCACCTCGCCGTCGTACGGGCGCCCCGGATATCGCGACTTGAACGGCTCCTTCGGTGTGTATGGCTCGTGGGGGTCGTAGAGGTGGAGCCAGAGGAAGAACGGGCGGCCGGCGGGCTTCTCGTCGAGCCAGCGCGTCGCGGCGGCGACGGTCTCCGCCCCGTCGCGCTGCACCGACCCCATGTTCGCCGCCCCGGCCGTCTCCAGCCCCCGAAAATCGAAGTCGTCGAAGTAGCGGTCGAAGCCGCGGCCGATCCCCCATTGGTGGTCGAGCACGAACGCGCTCACGAAGCCGCCGGTCGCCCACCCGCCCTTGCGGAGCAGCTCGGCGAGCGTCGGGATGCGCTCGTCGAGCACGTAGCCGACGTTTTCGCGGACGCCGTGGCCGGGCGGGTACAGGCCGGTCATGATCGACGCGTGCGCCGGCAGGGTGAGGGGCACCGTGCTCGCGGCGTTCGTGAAGCGGACGCCCTCGGCCGCGAACGCGTCGATGTTCGGTGTGTCGACCGTCTTCGAGCCGTAGCACCCCAGACGGTCGGAGCGTAGCGTGTCGAGAGTGATCAGGACGACGTTGGTCGGCGCCGGTGCACCGGCCGGTGCCGGGGTCGAAGTCCGTGCAGCGCCGCCCGGGGCCACCGGCCTGCGGCCGGAGAGCAGGTGGAGGCCGACGTACGCACCCGCGATCACCGCCGCGGCGACGGCGGCGAGCACAGCCCACCGGCGTTTGCGACCTCCGGATGTCGTGGTGCCCAACACCGATCTCCCGGCGTCAGCGCCGGCGATCCGGCAGTACGGCGTGCATGGCGAGCTTGGTGACCTCGTCCGCCATCTCCTCCGCCGACAGCCGGCCCCCCTGCCGGTACCACTTCGGCAGCCACAGCACCATGCCGGCCAGCGTGTGGGTGGCGGTGGTGATGTCGACGTCGCGCAGCCTGCCGGCCGCCGCCAGCCGTTCCAGCCGCTCGCGGATCACGCCGAGGTAGGACCGCTTGCGGCGCGCGACCTGCGCCCGGTCGGCCGGCAGTAGCGACCGCATCTCGTCGACGGCCAGAATGGCGAAGGCGGCGTCGTCCTCCTGGGTCATCATCATGGCGTGGGAGTGGATGAGACGGCGCAAGTCTTCCGCGTCATCCGCCGAGCTGACGGCCAGCACGTTCCTGACCTCTTCTTCGTGGAGATCCTGGGCGTAACTGATGATCGCGGCCAGGAGCTCCTGCTTGCTGCGGAAGTGGTAGTAGAGCCCGGCCTTGCTGATCTCACAGGCACCGGCGACGTCCACCAGCGAGATGAGCTCGAAGCCCCGCTCCAGGATCACGTGAGCGGCAGTTCTCAGGATCTCGTCGCGCCGGCTCGGCCGGCGGCGGAGTCGAATTGAGGGTGACTTCGCGCCCGCTTCAGTTCTCCGAAGAGCTTCCATCGTCACTCGCCTTCCTTCCTCGTGCGATGCCCCTTGACTTCGCCCGTTTCATTCTATGTAATGTTATAAGTGTACCGGGAGGCCGGTCAAGTTATCCAACTTCACTGACCGGAGAGGAGGGCAGGCTTGGGGGACGCGGCAGTGAGTCGAGGTGGCACGCCGAACGAGACGGTACGGACGCTCTGGAGAATGACGTCTTGAGATTCGAGGGAGAGATGTCCACGCCCTTCGATGAGGGCAGGGAGGAGGATCGAGATGCTCGTTCGAGGTAAGTGGCTCATGTTGGGCGTTGTGCTGCTGGTGGCCGCCAGCGGATTTGCCCAGACCACGGGGTCGATCCAGGGACAAGTCAACGATAACGAGGGCAAGGCGCTGCCGGGCGTGACGATGACTCTCACCGGCGATCCGATCCAGGGAGCAAAACGGGTGACCATAACCGACGACCGGGGCGCCTACATGTACAACGCCCTGCCGGTCGGCCGCTACTCGCTGTCGGCCTCGCTCGAGGGGTTCCTGCCTCAAGAGACCTCGAACGTCAGGGTGAGGATCGACGGCGTGGCGTCGGTGACCTTCCAACTGCAGCTCGGGTCCTTCAAAGAGGAGATGACCGTCACGGCCGCCCCTCCCCTGGTGGACTCCGTGAGCTCGAGCGTGACCACCAACTACGACACCGAGTTCGTCGACGCGCTCCCGACGCGCAACAACTTCTACGACATCGTGGCGCTGTCGCCGACGGTGAGCGCTCCCAACGAGGGATCGGGCTTGTTCTCGGCGTACGGCGGCAACGTGACGTCGCAGCAGTGGAACATCGACGGCGTCAACCTGGCCTCCCCCGAGGGCGGCTGGTTGGGTTGGAACATCAACCCCGAGATCGTGGCGGAGACGTCGATCAAGGGGTTCGGGGCCGGGGCCGAGTACGGCAGCACGATGGGCAACGTCTACAACATGGTGACCAAGTCCGGCGGCAACTCCTTCCACGGTTCGGTCGGGGGCTACTGGACGAACAACAGCCTGGTCGATCCGAACGTCAAGCTCGACATGTCGAACCTGTGGTCCTACCGCCTGCATGATCCGGCGGGCGAATACACCATCGACAAGTACTACGACACGCGCGCGACCCTGGGCGGCCCGCTCCTCCGCGACAAGCTGTGGTTCTTCGCCGCCGGCCAGTGGGACGACATCAACATCGTCGGCCCCAACGGCGTGCCGGGCCTCGACGGCAGCGGGACCACCGACCATCGCTACGACGCCAAGCTCACCTCTCAGCTCGGCACCAACCACCGCGTCGACGTCCGGGGACACAGATCGACCACCAACATGGTGCCCGCGCCGGACATGTTCACGGCACTCTCGGCGGTGATCGTGTACGACATCGACATCAGAATGCTCACGGCCGACTACAACGGGACCCTGTCGGAAAACACCCTGCTCAATGTGAAGGGGGGGCACTGGAGCAAGAACCAGGACATGGCCTCGCGCACCGGCAGCACCGAGGAGGCGCTGTCGGATGCTACCTACCCTGGCCCCCAGCTCAACCTCGGCGGGATCTTCTGGTTCTGCGGCCGCAAGGAGAAGTACACCCAGGCCGACGCGGTGGTGTCGCACTTCTCCGACGACTTCATCAAGGGGAGCCACGAGTTCAAGTTCGGCGTCCAGTACAACGAGGGCAGCGGCGCGCGGAACGCGGCGAAGTCCAGCTTCGTGTGGAAGCAGCCGCCGAGCCCGGCGTTCTGGTGGTACCCCTACTGGGCGTTCCGGTACCAGATCAACCCGCCGTTGATCTACGGCGGCAACACCCGGACGGAGTCGCTCTTCGTGTCGGACACGTGGAAGATCAGCAACAACCTCTCGCTCGACATCGGCGTGCGCTACGACGATCAGAAGGGCTGGATCCCGGACTACCCCCTGCTCGACGCCAGCGGCCAGCCGACCGCCCAGACGATCCCGGGCGCGGACATGATCCGCTGGAAGAACTGGGCGCCGCGCCTCGGCTTCGCCTGGCAGCCCAAGGGCGACGGGAAGACAGTGCTGCGCGGGTTCCTCGGGCGCTTCTGGGACGGCCCGGTCTCGTCCGCGTGGTACTACCCGCCCCCGGGCCGCGGGAACTCCGAGGTGTTGTGGGTCTATCCGTGGCCGTTCCTTCCTCCCATTTCGTCGCAGCCTGCCGCGCCCCCCGACGAACTGCTCGCCCCCGGTGTCAAGAACCCCTACACCGACCAGTACGGGCTGTCGTTCGACCAGCAGCTCGGCAATGACTACGCGTTCGGCGTGCAGGCGATGTACAAGCACACCGACGACATGATCGGCTGGCAGATCGAGGACGACGGCGTGTGTAAGCCGTTCACCTGGGACGACCCGTGGACCGAGGGCGTCGTCGAGCAGATCCCGCTGTGCGAGGTGACCACGGAGCCCACGCGGCACAAGGGCAACGGGCCGGGACCCGGGTCGCTGGCGCCCGACGCGACCTACTTCATGAACTACCGGGGCGCGGTCCTTACCTTCAAGAAGCGCTACACCAACGGCTGGGACCTGATGGCGTCCTACACCTACTCCAAGACGGAGGGCATCAACCCCAGGCCGCACGACAACGGCTCGCTCGGTCAGGGGCTGCCGGTGTTTTCCAGCGACGACGGGTCAGACCCCAACGACTGGTACAACGCCAGGCACCTGCAGAACGGCGACCGCACCCACATGTTCCGGGTCATGTCCAACGTCGACATCGGGTGGGGCGTGCGGGCGAGCGGTGTGCTCAACGTGCAGAGCGGCCGGCCCTACCTGCGGCTGGCGCAGGTCGTCGGTCCGACCACCGGCGCCGCGATCACCCTCACGGTCGACAACAGCGGCAGCCTCCGATTGCCGACCCAGAAGATCATCGACCTGGGCCTGCAGAAGACGTTCAAGCTGGGCAGCGCGGCGAACCTGGATGTCGCGCTGCAGTTGCTCAACGTGACCAACGAGGACGCCGAGGAGTACTTCTCGTCGTTGACCCTCTTCCAGGGACAGGACTTCCAACCTTCGAGCTGGGTCAGCCCGAGGCGGCTGCAAGTCAAGCTCCAGTTGGCGTTCTAAGGACACCCGACCGACGGAGGGGCGCGGCTCGGAGCCGCGCCCCTTCTCGTTGTCGGACGCAGGCACGACGCCCTCCCCCGCCCCCGCCGCCGGCGCTCCCGACGGCGCTCCCACTCCTGGCCCTCGCGCCGACACGCTAACATCCCGCCATGAAGAAGACGAAGGTGGCGGTTCTCGGCGTGCCCATGGACCTCGGCCAGGGCCGGCGCGGCGTCGACATGGGCCCCAGCGCCCTGCGCTGCGCCGGATTCGACGCGGCGTTCGGCGACCTCGGCTACCAGGTGATCGACCTCGGCAACGTCGCCGTGCCGGTGGTCGAGAGCCTGCAGGGCGGCGACCGCGCCGCGCGCGGCGGCATGGCCTACCTGGAGGCGATCTGCCAGGCGTGCTCGGCCACCGCCCTCGCGCTCCGCGACCTCGGCGACGACACCTTCCCGATCGCCCTCGGCGGCGACCACTCGATCGCCATGGGCTCGGTCGCCGGCTGCGGCCGCGGCGAGCGCACCGGCGTGGTCTGGGTCGACGCCCACACCGACTTCAACATCCCCGGGACGTCGCCGTCGGGCAACATCCACGGGATGCCGCTATCGGCGCTGTGCGGGCTCGGCGAGCGGCGGCTGGTCGACATCGGCTGGCCGGGAGCCAAAGTGCGCCCGGAAGACGTCGTTATCATCGGCGTGCGTAGCGTCGACCACGGCGAGCGCGGCCTGCTGCGGGAGCTCGGCGTCACCGTGCTGTCGATGAAGGAGATCGACCGCCTCGGCATGCCGCGGATCGCCGAGGACACGATCGCGCGGCTCAAGCGCCTGGCCCGCGTCCACGTCTCGCTCGACGCCGACGTGCTCGACCCGACGATCGCCCCCGGCGTCGGTACGCCGATCCCGGGCGGCCTCACCTACCGCGAGGCGCACCTGCTGATGGAGCTGCTGCACGACGCCGGGATCGTCACGAGCCTGGACCTGGTCGAGGTCAACCCCATCCTCGACCGCGAGAACCGCACCGCCGCTATGATGGTCGAGCTGGCGGCGAGCCTGCTCGGCAAGTCGATCATGTAGGCTCCTAGTCGCGCTCGGGAAGGAGCGCGACGCGCCGGCCCTCGACACGCCAGCGCCGGGTCAGCAGGAGCCGCATCGCGGTCGTGTAGGCGATGTGCTCCTGCTCGAGGATGCGCGCCGCGAGGTCCTCCGCGGAGTCGGCGTCGAGTACGGGCACGACGCGCTGCAGCACGATCGGCCCGGTGTCGCAGCCGGAGTCGACGAGATGCACCGTGCACCCCGAGACCTTGACGCCGTAATCCCACGCCTGGTGCTGTGCGTCGACTCCCGGAAACGCAGGCAGCAGCGCCGGGTGGATGTTGACGATGCGCTGGGGGAAGGCGTCGATGAACGCCGGCGTGAGCAGTCGCATGTAGCCGGCCAGACAGACCCACTCAGCTCCCGCCTCCCGGATGGCGGCGAGGAGCAGCCGTTCGTGATCGTCGCGGGCAAGACCCTTCCCGGGGATCGCTCGCGCCGCAATGCCGCGCTCGCGAGCGCGATCGAGGCCGCCTGCGTCGGGCTTGTTCGAGAGCGCCAGCACGATCTCGGCCGGGATCTCGCCGCGCGCGCACGCCTCGGCCAGCGCCACGAAGTTGGATCCCCGCCCCGATAGCAGCACCGCGATCTTCGCCCGCCCCCCATCCCGGGGACCGGGGACCGGGGACCGGGGACCGGAACCCCCTCGAACCCCCTTATGCGGGCAGTTGGCTTCTCACTGAGGCTCCTGATACTTGCGGCGCACTCATCCGCTGCCTTACGGTGCCCGGTCCCCGGTGCCCGGTCCCCTGGCTTCACTCATGGCGGTCGCCGAGATAGCGGATGCCGGCGCCGGCGACGCAGCGGCCGATGACGCGCCCCGGCAGCGTCGGCGCCAGCGCGGTGAGGACGGCATCGAGCTGCGCGGCGCCGACCACCAGAATCATGCCGACACCGAGGTTGAACGTCCGGCGCATCTCGCGCTCGGGCACGTTGCCGACGGCGCGGATCAGGCGGAAGACCGGCGGCTCGTCCCAGGAGTCGGGGAAGATCTCGGCGCCGACGCTCGCCGGCAGCACGCGGGGCAGGTTGTCGGGGATGCCGCCGCCGGTGATGTGCGCCGCGGCCTTGACGAGGCCACGGTCGACGAGCGGCAGCAGCTCGTGGAGATAGGACCGGTGGATAGCCAGGAGCTCCTCGGCGACCGTACGCCCGAGGTCCGGCACCCGGCTGTCGATGGTGAGCGCGAGCAGTTCGAAGAAGACCTTGCGCGCCAGCGAGTAGCCGTTGGTGTGGAGACCGGTCGAGGGCAGGCCGACGAGCGCGTCGCCGGCGGTCACGCCGCCGCGCGGCAGAGCGCGGTCGCGGCGCACGGCGCCGACGATGAAGCCGGCGACATCGTAGTCGCCCGGCTGATAGAACCCTGGCATCTCTGCCGTCTCGCCGCCCAGGAGCGCGCAGCCGTTGGCCTTGCATGCGCGTGCCAGGCCGGTGACCACTTGCACCGCGACAGCCGGCTCGAGCTTCCCGGCAGCGAGGTAGTCGAGGAAGAACAGCGGCCGCGCGCCCTGCACCAGGATGTCGTTGACGCAGTGGTTGACCAGGTCCTGGCCGACGGTGTCGTGGATGCCGGCCATCTGCGCCACTCGCAACTTGGTGCCGACGCCGTCTGCGGACGCCACGAGTACGGTACCTTCCGGGTCCTCTGGCGCGAGCGTGAACATGCCGCCGAACGAGCCGATCTCGGTAAGCACGCCCGGCGTGAACGTCGATCTCGCCAGCCTCTTGACCGCGGAGAGCGCCTTGTCCTGGGCGTCGATGTCGACCCCGGCGGACGCGTAGGTCAACGGACGGCTCTGCTTCGGCGTGGTCATTGGCGAAGCGTAGCAGCCGCGCGGCTCCGAGGTAAGCCCGGCGATCTCGCGCGTGACACTTGACACCGACGGAGACAGGCTTTCGTGCTAGGATTATGCGGTTCTCTGCAAGATGATGGCGGCCCAGCGGCGGCGTACCGGCGAACCTGCGCGCTTCATGCGCGACAGGAGCAGCCTCCCCCAATCCGGCACAGCTCGACCGTACCTGCAACGGGCTGCGCGGTGAGCACCCGCCCGCGCATCCTCGTCGCCGACAGCAACACCCCCGACCGCGAGCTGGCTGCCGTCATCCTCCGCCAGGCGCTGCCTGAGTACGAGGTCGAGGCGGTCGGCGACCCGATGGCTCTCGCGGAGCGGCTGCTGCACCCCGACCTCGCGGCGGTGGTCACCGAGCATGCGCTCGCCTGGGGCAGCGGCCTGGAGCTGACCGCCACGATCAACCGCCTCCACCCGCACTGCCCGGTCGTGCTGTTCACCTCGGTGCAGGGTGAAGCGGTTGCCGCCGACGCCATCCGCCACGGCGTCGACGGCTTCGTCGTCAAGAGCTCCGCCGGCTACCTGGCGCTCCCGGCGACGGTTCGCGAGGCGCTCGAGCGCGCCGAGCGGCGCCGCGCCGCCAGCGCGGGAGAGAGTCACTACCGCACGCTGATCGAAGAGATGCCGGTAGGTATCTTCACGTTGAGCCCGGACGGCACGATCCGCGAGGTCAGTCCGGCCGCGGCCCGGCTGCTCGGCGCCGTCGACCGCGCGACCCTCGTCGGCTCGTCGCTGCCGGCTCTGTTGGCGCCGGACAGTCACGAGCGGCTGCGCCGCCTGCTGGCCGCCGGGACCACGGTGCGCGGCGTCGAGGCGGAGGTGGCGCGGCGCGGCACCGAGCGCACCTGGGTGCGGCTCAACGCGTGGCCGATCGCCGAGGTCGGCCGCCCGGTGGCTCGCTGGGAAGGCAGCCTCGAGGACATCTCCGGCTACAAGAAGGCGGAGAGCCTGCTCGAGGAGCGCGCGGCGCAGCTCACCCGCTCCAACGCCGAGCTGCAGCAGTTCTCCTACGTGATCTCGCACGATTTGCAGGAGCCGCTCCAGTTGATCACCCGCTACGCGCAGTTCCTCGGCGAGAAGTACAGCGGTCGCATCGAGGCCGAGGCGCACCGCTGGCTGGCGCACGTGCTGACCTCGGCGGCGCGCATGCAGGCGATGATCAACGACGTCCTCGAGTACGCCCGCGTCGAGACCCGCGGCCAGCCGTTTGCGCTCGTCGACTTCTCGGAGGTGTTCCTGGACGCCGTCGGCAACCTCAAGGTGGGGATCGACGAGAGCGGCGCCGTCGTCACCTCCGGCGAGCTACCGCGAATCCCGGCGGACCGCGGCCAGATGGCGCAAGTCCTCCAGAACCTCATCGGCAACGCGGTCAAGTTCCGCGGCAGCAAGCCGCCGCGGGTGCAGGTTTCCGCGGTCGAGGCCGAGGACGCCTGGGTGTTCGCCGTGATGGACAACGGGATCGGCATCCCGGCCGAACACCTCGACCGGATCTTCGGCATGTTCCAGCGCCTGCACTCGCCGGCCGACTACCCGGGCACAGGCATTGGCCTGGCGATCTGCAAGCGGATCGTCGAACGGCACGGAGGCCAGATCTGGGCGACCTCGCAACCCGGAGAAGGATCGACGTTCTACTTCTCGATTCCCAAGAAGACGCCGGCGGCATCCGCGCCGGGGGTGAGCACCGAAGACGGGGGAGAGCATGGCCGCCAGGTTGTTGCGCGTTCTGCTGGTTGAGGACAATCCGCTCGAGGCGGAGCTCGTCGCCGAGCTGCTGCGCCGCTGGCGCCACGACACGTTCGAGCTCGAGCACGTCGAGCGGCTCGCCGACGCGCTCGTCCGCCTCGAGCAGGGCGGTATCGACGCCGTGCTGCTCGACTTTTCGCTCCCCGACAGCGCCGGCCTGGCGACCTACCGGCGTGTGCACGCGGCCGCTCCGCGCGTTCCGGTGGTGATCCTGACCAACCTCGACGATGAGGACGTGGCCGGAAGCGCGGTGCGGGAGGGCGCCCAGGACTACCTGATCAAGCGCGAGCTGGACACCGCGGTACTGGTGCGGGCCGTGCGCTACGCCGTCGAGCGGACTCACGCCGAGGAGGAGCTGCTCGAGAGCGAGCAGCGCTACGCCCTGGCGGTGCAGGGCGCCAACGACGGCCTTTGGGACTGGAATACCGTCACCGGCACCGCATTTTTCTCGCCGCGCTGGGCGGCGATCCTCGGTGTCCGACCGGAGTTGGTCGGCTCCACCATCGACGAATGGTTCTCGCGCGTCCACCCGGATGACGCCGTCGACCTCAAGGAGACGCTCGCCGCCCACTTCGCGGGCAAGGAGGAGCACTTCGAGCACGAGCACCGGCTGCGCTGTGCCGACCTCGAGTACCGCTGGGTCCTGGCGCGCGGTGTGGCCGTGCGCGACGGTGCCGGAGGGCCGACCCGGATGGCGGGCTCGCTGACCGACATCACCGTCCGCAAGCGCGCCGAGGAGCGCCTGCTCCACGACGCCTTCCACGACGCGCTCACCGGGCTGCCGAACCGGACGCTCTTTCTCGACCGCCTCGGGCTGTCGCTCGAGCAGTCTCGCCGCCACAAGGGGATCGTGTTCGCGGTGCTGTTCCTCGACCTCGACCGCTTCAAGAACCTCAACGACTCGCTCGGCCACTCCGCCGGCGACTCGCTGCTCGTCGACTTCGCCTTCCGACTCAAGGCGTGCGTGCGGCCGGGCGACACGGTTGCGCGCCTCGGCGGCGACGAGTTCGGCGTCCTGCTCTGCGATGTCAGCGCTCCCGAGGACGCCACCCGGGTCGCCGAACGCATCCAGGAGTTGCTGGAGAAGCCATTCGAGATCGGCCCGCACGAGGTCGTCATCTCCGCATCGATCGGCATCGCTCTCGGTTCCGCGGACTACGAGCGCCCCGAGGACATGCTCCGCGACACCGACACCGCCATGTACCGCGCCAAGTCGGCCGGCCGGGCGTGCTTCCAGGTGTTCGACCAGGCTATGCACTCCAGCGTGGCGGCGCTCCTCAAACTGGAGATGGACCTGCGCCGGGCGGTCGAGCGGTCGTCGTTCGTGATGCACTACCAGCCGATCATCGCGCTCGAGGCCGGGCGGATCGTCGGCTTCGAGGGACTGGTCCGCTGGGTCGACCCCGAGCGCGGGATCGTCCCGCCGATGCGCTTCATCTCCGTCGCCGAGGAGACCGGGCTGATGGTGCCGATCGGTTGGTGGGCGCTGCGCGAGGCGTGCCAGCAGGTCAGGCAGTGGCAAGATCGCTGGCCGGTCGACCCGCCGCTGTACGCCTCGGTCAACGTCTCCGGCAAGATCTTCGGCCAACCCGACATCGTCGAGCGCGTGTGGAACGTGCTGGAGGAGACCGGCCTGCCGGCCACGTCGCTGCGCCTCGAGATCACCGAGGGAATCCTCATGGACCACGGCGAGGCGGCGCTCAAGGTGCTGGCCGAGCTGCGCGCCCTCGGGGTGCAGTTCTCGATCGACGATTTCGGCACCGGGTTCTCGTCGCTCTCCTACCTGCAGCGTTTCTCGTACGACACGCTGAAGATCGACCGCTCGTTCATCGCCGGGATGCAGGACAAGCCCGACGTCAGCGCGATCGTGCAGTCGATCGTCGGGCTGGGCAACCGGCTCGGCATGAGCGTGGTCGCCGAGGGCGTCGAGACGGTCGGCCAGCTCGAGCGCCTCAAGGCGATGCACTGCCCGGCCGCGCAGGGATTCTGGTTCTCAGAGCCGGTCGACTCGTCCCGTGCCGAGCGCCTGCTCTCCGAGAAGCTCCCCTGGGTGTCGTAGCCGCCGAGCTCAGCGGCCGTTCTTGGCGATGACTTCGGCGGTCTCCTCGTCGAGGACGCGGTAGTGGCCTGAGAAGCACGCAGTACAGAAGTTCTCGGCCGGCGTCTTGAGACACGAGAGCATGCCGGCCTCGGAGAGGTAGCCGAGCGAGTCGGCGCCAACGAAGGCGCGCACCTCGTCGACGCTCTGGTTGGCGGCGATCAGCTCGCGCCGCTCCGGCGTGTCGATCCCGTAGAAGCACGGATAGGAGGTCGGCGGCGACGAGATGCGCAGGTGGACCTCGGCGGCGCCCGCTCCCTTGAGCATCATCACGATCTTGCGCGAAGTGGTGCCGCGCACGATCGAGTCGTCGACCAGCACGACGCGCTTCCCGGCGACCAGGGCGCGCACTGGATTGAGCTTGATCTTCACCCCGAAGTGGCGGATCGATTGGCGCGGCTCGATGAACGTCCGCCCGATGTAGTGGTTGCGCACCAGCCCCATGACGAACGGCAGGCCGGCCTCGCGTGCGTACCCGATCGCGGCGGCGACCCCGGAGTCCGGCACCGGCACGACGACGTCCGCCGCCGCCGGGTGCTCGCGGGCGAGCCGCTGCCCCAGCCGCTCGCGCACCGGCGCGACGTCCTCGCCGAACACCACCGAGTCGGGGCGGGAGAAGTAGACGTGCTCGAAAACGCACAGCGCGTGGGGACCGGGGCTGGGGCCCCGCAGCACGCGCGGCTGCTCACCGGTGAGCTCGACGACCTCGCCGGGCGCCACCTCACGGACCAGCCGGGCGCCGAGGAGATCGAACGCGCACGTCTCGGAGGCGACCACCCAGGCCTCCTCGAGACGGCCGAGCACGAGCGGGCGGAACCCGTGCGGGTCGCGCGCCGCGAACAGCCGGCCGTTGCAGATGATCGCCATCGAGTACGCGCCGATGGCGGTGTCGACGCTCTCGATCAAGGCCTTTTCGATCGACGGCTCGCGCGAGCGCGCGATCAGGTGCAGGAACACCTCGCTGTCGGAGGTCGACTGGAAGATTGCGCCTTCCTGCTCGAGCTGGTGGCGCAGCCGCAGCGCGTTGACCAGGTTGCCGTTGTGGGCGAGGGCGAGCGCGCCGCGGCGGGTGTTGGCTACGACCGGCTGGGCGTTGGCGAGCAGCGAGTCTCCGGCCGTCGAGTAGCGGACGTGACCGACCGCCGTGCTGCCCGGGAGCTGGGCCAGCCGCGCGCGATCGAAGATCTCCGCGACGTACCCCATCTCCTTGTGCCAGCGCAGCTCGTGTCCGTCGAACGCGGCGATCCCGGCCGACTCCTGGCCGCGGTGCTGCAGCGCATAGAGGCCGAGGTAGACGAGGTTGGCGGCGTCGACGTGGCCGCCGACGGCGCAGACGCCGCACTCCTCGGCGAACCCGTCCTCCGGCAGCTTCACGCTTGGGTAAGCCACGCCATCCCCGTCTCTCGCAGCGCCGACAGCGCCTTCACGTCGCCGCGCAGGACCGTCTTCCCTGCATACCTGACAACCAGCTCCTCACCGCTTACCCTTCCCAGCCGCACCAGCGGCAGCCCTTCGCATGCCCGCTCGACGGCCGCAGCGCACGCCTCGGGCACCGCCACCAAGAAGCGGCCGAGCCACTCGCCGAACAGCGCCCGCACCACCGAGGTGCGCTCGGGTAGGGTCAACTCGGCGCCGAGATCGCCGCCGCTCATCTCCACCGCGGCGACCGCGAGGCCGCCGTCCGAGACGTCCTTGGCCGCGACCA
Source organism: uncultured Acidobacteriota bacterium (assembly GCA_963725705.1). GTDB lineage: Bacteria > Acidobacteriota > Thermoanaerobaculia > Thermoanaerobaculales > Thermoanaerobaculaceae > CAVRZJ01. The sequence goes on from CAVRZJ010000019.1 coordinate 187,797, forward strand.
GCCCGAGGCGAACGAGGTCTCGCACGGTGGCCGAGATGCGCCGTTCCTCGGCGTAGTCCACCGCCGGAATCGGGCCGACCTCGAGGTCGAGCACGAGGCGCAGGTAGCGGGAGCCGCCGAGGTCGCCCTCGACCGGACCGACCAGATAGAGGAGGTCGCCGGCGGCCCAGGCGCCGCGCGGCCGGTGCCGCACCTCGGGCACCAACCCCACCATGCCGACCGTCGGCGTCGGCAGGATCCCCTTGCCCGAGGTCTCGTTGTAGAACGACACGTTGCCGGAGACGACCGGCACGCCGAAGGCGCGGCACGCCTCGGCCATGCCCTCGACGGCGGCGATGAACTGCCCCATCACCTGCGGGTTCTCGGGCGACCCGAAGTTGAGGCAGTCGGTGACGCCGACCGGCTCGGCGCCGACGCAGGCCAGGTTGCGGACCGACTCGGCGATCGCCTGCGCGGCGCCCCAGTGCGGGTCGAGGCCGCACGCCACCGCGTTGCAGTCGGTGGTGGCCGCGATGCCGATGTTGGTTCCCGGGATGAGCAGCAGCGCGGCCCCGGCGCCCGGGCCGACTACCGTAGTCGCACCGACCGACTGGTCGTACTGCTCGTAGACCGGCCGCGCGCAGCCGAGCCCGGGGAACGCCAGCAAGGTCTCCAGGTCGGAGGCCCACTTGCGGGTCGCCAGCGCTGGCAGAGTCACGGCAGGGGGCGCCGACGGCGCGACGAAAGGCCGTTTGTAGCGGGGCGCGTTGTCGACCAGCGGGCCGACGGCGAGGCTGAACGCCTCTCGCCCGCCGAACGTCGCGCGCACCTCGGGACTCGCCGAAACCTCGCCGATCGCGACCGCGTCGAGACCCCAGCGCCGGCACACCGCCAGCACCTCGTCGACGTCGGGCGGCTTGACCACCAGCAGCATGCGCTCCTGCGACTCGGAGAGCATCAGCTCGTACGGCGTCATCTCGGTCTCGCGGACCGGCACCTTGTCGAGGTCGAGCTGTATCCCGCAACCGGCGCGCGCGGCCATCTCGAACACCGACGACGCGAGGCCGGCGGCGCCCATGTCCTGGATGCCGACCACCACGCCGCGCTCCATCAGCTCGAGGCAGCACTCGATCAGCAGCTTCTCGGTGAACGGGTCGCCGACCTGCACCGTCGGACGCTTCTGGCTCGCATTGTCGGAGAAGACGTCGGATGCCATGGTGGCACCGTGGATGCCGTCGCGCCCGGTTTTCGAGCCGAGGTAGATGACGAGGTTGCCGGGTCCGGAGGCGCGGGCATAGAAGATCCCGTCGCGGCGGGCGACGCCGACGCACATCGCGTTGACCAGCACGTTGCCGTTATACGAGGGATGGAAGTCGACCTCGCCGCCGACCGTGGGTACGCCGACGCAGTTGCCGTAGTCCCCGATGCCGCGGACGACGCCGTCGACGAGGTAGCGCATGCGCGGCGCCTCGAGGTTGCCGAAGCGCAGCGAGTCGAGCAGCATGAGCGGGCGCGCGCCCATGGTGAACACGTCCCGGAGGATGCCGCCGACGCCGGTGGCCGCGCCCTGGTACGGCTCGATGAACGAGGGGTGGTTGTGCGACTCCATCTTGAAGACCACGACCCAGCCGTCGCCGACGTCGACGCAGCCCGCGTTCTCGCCGGGACCCTGGACGACGCGGGGTCCCTGGGTCGGGAAGCGCGAGAGGTAGACCTTCGACGACTTGTACGAGCAGTGCTCCGACCACAGCGCCGCGTAGACGCCGAGCTCGGTGACGTTCGGCGTCCGGCCCAGCGTTGCGACGATCAGCTCGTACTCCTCCGTGGTGAGCCCGTGGTCGCGCGCGAGGTCGACGGTTGCCGGGGCCGCCCACCTCATGCTGCCTCCACCAGGCCGCGAATCAGAGCGGCGCCGTCCGCGCCGCCGATCAGTGGGTGGATGCGCCGCTCCGGGTGCGGCATCAGCCCGATCACGTTGCCCTCGCGGTTGCTCAGGCCCGCGATGCCGTGGAGCGCGCCGTTGGGGTTGGCCGCGTCGCTCACCTCGCCGTCCGGCGTGGCGTAGCGGAAGACGACCGCGCCGGCCTGCTCGACCTCGGCGAGCACCTCGGCCGGTGCGAACCAGTTGCCCTCCTTGTGGGCGATCGGCAGACGCAGCACCTGGCCGCGGCCGAGGTGCCGCAGCATCGGCAGGTCGTCGCGCTCGACGCGCAGGTGAACGTCGCGGCAGATGAAGCGCAGCGTCCGGTTCATCAGCATCGCACCCGGCAGCAGGCCGACCTCGACCAGCATCTGGAAGCCGTTGCAGATCCCGAGGACGGCGCGGCCCTTGTCGGCGTGGCGTCGCACCGCGCGCATCACCGGTGAGTGCGCGGCCATCGCCCCGGCACGCAGGTAGTCGCCGTAGGAGAACCCGCCGGGCAGAATCACCGACGTGCACCCGGCAAGGTCGCGGCTCTCGTGCCACACCGGTACTGCCTCGCCGCCGAGCGCCTCGACCGCCGTCATGGCGTCGCGGTCGCAGTTGGAGCCCGGGAACACCACCACCGCGACCTTCGGCCGCCGTCCCCCGCCCACCCCGGGGACCGGGAACCGGGAACCGGGGACCGAGCCCCACCCCGCCCCGACGACGCGGGGAAATCTCGTCTCTTTGCCCGCGGTACCCGGTGCCCGGTCCCCGGTGCCCTGTCTTTTCATGGGAGACGGACCTCGAAATCCTCGATCACCGGATTGGCGAGCAGCTCGCGGCAGGCCTCCTCGACGCGGTGGCGGACAGCCTCAGGGTCGCTGCCCGCGACCTCGAGGAGCATCAGCTTGCCAACCCTGACCTGCTGCACCTCGTTGTAGCCCAGCCCGGCGAGCACCCGGCGAATCGCCTCGCCCTGCGGGTCCAGCACTTCCTTCTTCAGTTTGACCCTGGCTTCCACGAGCATCGAGTCCTCCGTGCGGCCCTGCGCGGCGGTCAGGGCCGGGTAAGCCTACACCGTCCCGTTCCCGCCTGCCGCGGCGCCGCGGGTCCTTACACCGACCTCCATCACCAGCGTCTCGTCCTGATCCGCCACCTCGACCCGGACCGAGCTCCCCGCCAGCGGCCGCGCGAGCTCGCTCCGCACGAGAGCCGGCAGGTTGTTCTCACGCGACAGGTGCATGCCGACGACCACCTCGAGGCACCCGTGCGCGAGCCGCTCGACCGCGTCGCGGGTCTGCTCGTTCGACAGGTGCCCCATCCGCGAGGCAATGCGCTGCTTGAGCGGCCACGGGTACGATCCGAGGCGCAGCATGTCGGTATCGTGGTTGCACTCGATGAAGAGGCCGTGACAGCCGGCAAGCCGCTCGACCATCAGTTGCGTGGCCACGCCGGTGTCGGTGACGACGCCCACCCGCGACTGCCCGTCGTCGAACACGAAGCCGACCGGCTCCCGCGCGTCGTGGCAGGTGGCGACCGGCAGCACCTGGAAATCGCCGATGCGCACGGTTCGCCCGGAGGCGAGCTTCGCGGCGAGCCGCGGGACGCCGGCGGCCGTCGCCGTGCCCTCGGTGGCCAACACCGGGATCGCGAACCTCCTGGTCAGCATCTCCAGGCCACGCACGTGGTCGCTGTGCTCGTGGGTGAGCAGCAGCGCCTCGATACCCTCGAGGTCCAGCGCCGCCGCCATCATCCGCTTCTGCAGCGCCCGCAGGGACAGGCCGCAATCCACGAGCACCCGCGTGCCGGCGGACTCGACGACCAGGGCGTTGCCGCCGGAGCCCGATGCGAGGACGATGACGCGCACAGCTACTCCCCCGTCGAGCCAAAGCCGCCGGCCCCCCGCGCGGTCGGCGGGAGCGCCGCGCACTCGCGGAAGCTGGCGCGCTCCACGGGCGCCACGACCAACTGGGCGACGCGATCACCGCGCCGAATCGCGAACGGCGCCCTGCCGAGGTTGACGAGGATCACCATCACCTCGCCGCGGTAGTCGCTGTCGATCGTGCCGGGGGCGTTGGCGACGGTGACGCCGTGCCGCAGCGCGAGGCCGGAACGCGGGCGCACCTGCACCTCGAAGCCGGCGGGCACGGCCAGCACCAGCCCGGTCGGGATCGCCGCCCGCTCGCCCGGTGCGAGCTCGGTCGAGCCGGCGACGGCCGCCCGGACGTCGGCGCCGGCGGCGCCGGCCGTGGCGAACTCGGGCAGCGGCACGTCGGCGGCATGAGGCAGCCGCTGCACCAGCACTTCGACCACCTGCGGCGCGCCGGCGCGGCGCCGGACCGGGGCGGCGGTCACGCGACCCTCACCGTGACGTCGGCCGGCAACCGGGATGCGCCGTGCGGTCCGCACACCGCCCCAGCGAGTGCATCGAGCCGGACCACGTCGCGGGCGAGCTGCCGGACCCTGGCGACCGTGACCGACTCGATCTCGCGGCGCAACGTCGCGGCGTCGAAGCGGCGGCCGCGCGCCAGGTACTCGCCGGCGTGCGCGTCGAGGCGGGCGTCGGTGCCCTCCGACGCCAGCACGACGCCGGAGAGCAGCGCCTCGCGCGCCAGGGCCACCTCGTGCTCGGTGATCGCGCCGGTCCCGACCTCCTCGAGCACCCGCAGCACGGCGCTCCAGCACGGCTCCGACTGGCGCACCGGGCAGGAGAACGTCACCTCGAGCACCCCGGCCAGCGAGGTGCAGTACGCCGCGGCGCCGACATCGTAGACCAGGCCGAGACGATCGCGGATATCCCGGAACAGCCGGCTCGAGTTGCCCTCGCCGAGCAACTGCTCGAGCACCCCCAGGGTGACCACCTCCGGGTGGTCGGCCGGCAGCGCCGGCAGCGTGAGATTGACGTACACCTGTTCGAGCCCTTCGCGCTCCTCGACCGCCACCCCGGGGCGCCAGCGCGGCGGCGCCAGTGTGCGAGAACGCCACGAGCGGGACGGGATACCGGCGAGCCGCCGCTCCAGCGCCCGCTCGTCGACCGGTCCGACCGCGACCAGCAGCAAGTCTTCGCCAGTGAAGTGCTGCGCGTGGTAGCGCCGCAGGTCGCCGACCCGCAGGCGCTGCACCACCTCGCGCCGGCCGAGCACCGGCCGCGCCAGCGGGTGGCCATCCCAGCACGCCATCAGCGCCCGCTCGGCCGCCATCTCGCCGGGCGAGTCCTGGACCATCTCGAACTCAGCCGCAATCACGCCGCGCTCGGCCTCGAGGTCGTCGAGCCGGAAGCCGGGCCGGAACATGGCGTCGAGGATGAGGTCGATCGTCTCGCTAAAGCGCTCGGCGGGTACGTGGCCGGCGATGGCGCACGTCTCGCGGGTGGTGAAGGCGTCGATGCCGCCACCGACCGAGTCGATCAGCTCGGCGATGCTCTCCGGCGTCCGCCGTGCCGTGCGGCGGAGCAGCAGGTGCTCGAGCAGGTGGGTGATCCCCTCGAGCTCGCTCGGCTCCTCAGCGGAGCCTCCGCGCATCCACGCCCCGACCGCCACGGTGGCAGCCTCAGGAATGGGTTCGACGATAACGACCGGTCCGCTCGCCATGAAGCCTGGATTTTACCTCAGGGCCGGCGCCGCCGGGGCAGCACGGCTCCCAGCGGTCGAGGCGGGTCGGGTACTAGGAGCCTGTCGGGGAAATGGGGAGGGTCGCGCGCAGGGGGCTTGCGGATTGCAGGCAAGGAGCGAGGAGGACGGCGATGCTCCTCCATCGGCGACGACGAGCGACGCAGCATGCGGCCGCAATCCCCTTGGCGCCCTAGGGTTACGAGCGGCGCGGGGCCATCTGCGGCGTTGCCGCTCCTCGGCGATGGAGGCACATCGCCTTCGTCGCGACGCCTGACCCGCGGCGCTCGTAACGCGGCCCACCCCGTTTCCCCGACAGGCTCCTAGGGATGCGGCGTCGGCTGGGGCTGCCCCTGGCGCCCACCCTGGCCCTGCTGCTGCTGCTCGAGTGAGAACTCCCAGTCGCAGTAACGACTCCGCCCGTTCAGCACGATGATGGTGGCGTCGCGCGACCGCGAGTGGACCCCGACGATCGGCCCGGTGGCATCGACGGGCGCGAACGGCACGTCCTCCTTGGCCTGCTTCGGCCGCCTGGCCCGCCGCCCCCGTCCGGACCGGCCGGTGTCACCGGCATCGCCGGTGTCGTCGTCGCCCTCGTCCCGCTGGTCCTCGTCCGGGACCGCGGTCGGCGCGGGCGTCGCCACCGGGGTCTGCAGGGGGTTGGCCCCGCCGCTGCCGGCAGCCGCCGAGGCGCCCTGACCGAAGAACATCGGCACCCAGTCGAACTTCCCGGTGATCGGGTCCTTCCACTCCTTGCGAAGCACCCGCGGCTTGGCCTTGACGAGCTCCTCCAGTTTCAGCGGGAAGCGGCCGTTGCGGGCACGGAAGATGCGCACCGCCTCGGTGAACTGCTGGCCGCGAAAGATGAGCTCGAGCTCGTTCTCGCGCTTCTTGTGGAAGGTGGCGGTCTGCACCGCGACGGTGAGCATGATCGCCATCACCGCCATGATCACGATCACGCCCGCCATCGTGAACCCCGCCTCCCGCCCAAACGGCCGGGGACCGGGGACCGGGGACCGGGGACCGGGCAGGCGCCATTCGGTCCCCGGTACCCGGTCCCCGGTACCCGCCTCGAACGCCACGGAGCGTCGCATGGCTTCCCCAGACATCACGTGGGTGGGGCGTGGCATGGCTACCAGTCGGAGTAGCGGGTGCCGTCGAGGGCCGCCTCGTCCGACGCCGAGTGGACGTCGACGATCCCCTGGCCGCTGCTGTTCTCGTTCTCGCGCTCGGTCTCGTCGCCACTGACTTCGGGCATCTCGGTGGCCCAGTCGGGGGCGCGCGTGACCGGGTCGATCGGGACCTGCCGCAGGTAACCCATCGAGACCAGCTCGTCGAGAGACGCGGGGTAGCGGTCGCGGTCGGCGTGGAACTGGTCGATGCAGGAGCGGAGCTGGTAGAGGTCCTCCTTGAGCGCCGACTCGCGGGCCCGGATCGGGGCGGTCCGCATCGCCGGCACCGCGATCGTCGCGAGGATGCCGATGATCGCCATCACCACCATCAGCTCGATCAGCGTGAATCCCCGCCCACCCACCCGGGCTCCGGGCACCGGGCACCGGGCACCGACATCCGTCCTCGCGGTCCCCGATCCCCGGTGCCCGGTTCCCGCTTCGAGCGCAACGGGGCGTTGCGAGAGTCGTCGAGCGCGAATGGTGATCAGGCGTGGCATGGCTACCAGTCCTTGTATTTCGTGCCGTCGAGGGCTGTGGCCGCAGAGAGCGAGTAGACGTCGTAGACGTTCTCCCCGCCCCACGAGGTCGAGTCGGCTTCGTCCTGGTACGAGCGCATCCCCCACTCCGCCTTGCCGGTCATCGGGTCGATCGGGATGCGGCGCAGGAACTTGCGCTTGACCGTCTGGCCGACGACGTCGACGCCCTCGACCAGCAGATCGAGCTCCTTCGGGTAGCCCTCGGTGCCCAGCTCGACCTGGATCATCCCCTGGTCGGACATTCGCTTGAAGTCGTCGACCGCGGTCCGCATCTGGCGCAGGGCGAGGCGCAGCTCCGCCTCCCGCTCGCGCCGCATCGTGAAACGCGCCGTCGGCAGGGCGATCGCAGCGAGCACCGCCACCATAGCCACGACCATCACCAACTCGGCCAGCGTGAATCCACGACTCCAAAGACGTGGGGCGTGGGCCGTGGGCCGTGGGCCGCAGGAGCGCAGAGAGGCGCCGGGCACTCCCCCGCCTTCGGGCTCTGACCACTGACCACTGACCACTGACCACGTCGCTGGCCTCATTGGTGGACCTCTGCGGGGCTGAGGACCGGCGTGTCGGGGAGCGCGACGACGGTGGCCGGGCGCGAGACGACCTCGCCGACCGGACCGGCGAAGATGACCGGCAACTCACCCAGCGATTGCGGGACCACCGTGAGCAGCACCACCGTCCCGCTGCCGGTGGCGCGGCCGGTCCAGCTCAGCGTTAGCCAGCCGAGCATCGGCGTATGCGTCACCGTCACCTTCAGCGGGCCGTTCTCGCCGCCCAGCTCGCCGCCGTCCGCCCGGGTCACGCGCAGCCGCGCCGGGTCGTAGGCCAGGTTGATCGGGCCGCTGGCGCCGGCGGCCCCGGGGTCGAGCACGACCGTGAGCTGCCCCTCGGTGGCGACCTTCAAGGGCAGCCGGGCAGGGTAGAACGACAGCCTGGTCAGGGTCTGAGTGTCCTCCGGCAGCGCCGTCGCGCTCTCCGTCGTCATGTCGGTCGAGTCCTGGTTCGGATTGGTCGGCTGCGTCGGACGGCCGGCGTTCGGTGGCCGCGGGAAGGTCAGGCGGCGGCGGCGGTCGGTCGGCAGCGGCTCCGGCGCCGGCTCCGGCTGCTGCTCGGTGCTCGTGTCGGGCTGGTCGGGCTCTGGCGCCGCCGACGGATCGGTCGGCAGCGGCGCCCCAAAACCGGGGCTCCCGGCACGCTCGAGGAAGCTGCTGCTCGCCGGCGACTGCACCTTCGGCGAGTTGCCGAACAGGCTGATCCGGTTCTCGGTGCCGACCCAGAGCGGCGCGAGGTCCTCCTCGGTGATGTCGGGGTTGCGAACGATGTGGGGCGTCAGCGTGAGGATGAGGTCCGACTTCTTGAACTCGCTCGAGTTGCTGCGGAAGAGCCCGCCGATCACCGGGATGTCCGAGAGCCACGGGATGCCGCCCTGCGATTCGCGCCGGTTGTACTTGAACAGGCCCGCGAGCAGCGAGGTCTCGCCGTCCTTCAGCCGGATCGTCGAGCTGATGGTGCGGGTGCCGATCTTCGGCTGCTTCTGCCCGTTGCCAACGTCGACGTTCTCCCCGAGCTCTGAGACCTCGACCTGGAGCTTGAGTGTGACCTCGTTGTTGTGGTGGACGCGTGGCTCGACGTCGATCTTGATGCCGACATCCTGGTACTGGAACGCGGTGATCGGCACGATGTTGCCGCCGACGGTCTGTGAGGTGTTGAACGTCGTAGTCGGGATCGGCACGCGGTCGCCGATGACCAGGTTGCCCTTCTCGCCCTCCGTGATGCGGAGCTGTGGCTGCGCCAGGGTCTCGGCTTCGCCCGCCGACTTGACCAGGCTGACGCTGACGTTGGGCACCACCATGCCCCACATCGAGCGGGTGATCTGGCCGAGCTGGGTCAGCGGGATCCGGGAGGAGGTCGCGGCCGACCCGGTGATCGCGGTCGGATCGAACGTCACGGGGAACACGTAGCTGTTGGTGAGCGACATGCCGATGTCGCGCAGCTTGCTCGCGTCGACCTGGATCAGCTCGACGTCGATCAGCACCTCGGCGCGGGACTTGTCGTTGGCGGCGATCAGGCGCTCGGCGATCGCCACCTTGTCGGCGGTGTCGCGGATGACCAGCGAGTTGAGCTGCTCGTTGACCGACAGGCGGCGGGCGTCGATCAGCGCCCGGATCGAATTGTTGACGTCCTTGACGTCGGCGTTGGAGAGGAAGAACGTCTTGATGACCAGGTCCTCGTAGTCGCGCCGGTTCTGCGGCGTGTCCTCGACGACGATCACGCTGCGCTGGTCGAGCACCTTGTAGAAGTGGCCGGCGGCCTGCATCACCATCTCGAGCGCCTGATTCGCGGTGACGTCGCGCAGGTCGATGGTGATCTTGTTGTCTTTCAGGCGCGGGTCGAACAGCACGTTGATGCCGAAGGCTTGCCCGAGAGCGTGGTAGATGTCCTTGAGGTTGGTCGGGTTGGGAAACGACAGGCTCATCGGTTCCTTCGACTTGGGGTCGAGGATCGGCGGCTTGACCTTCATCTCGGAGGCCGCCTTCTTCATCGCTTCGAGCTTGGTCTCCCCGCCCGGCTCCGAGAGGATCGCCAGCTCCTTGCGCACCTTGGTCAGCTCCACCTCAGCGTACTGGTGGGTGGGGTCGAGCTGCACCGCGAGCGAGAGCTCCTGCTCCGCGCGGTGCAGGTCGTTGGCGTCCCGGAAGCGCAGGCCGAGTCGGAAGTGCTGCTCCCCGGCGCGCATGCGGGAGCGTTGCAGCTCCATGCGCAGCCGCGGGTTGGTGGGATCGACGGTGAGCGCCTCCATGTAGTGGTAGACGGCGGCGTCCCAGTTCTCCAGCGCCGCGGCCTGGGCCGCTTGCCGCGTCTGCTTGTACGTCGCGCACCCCGGCAGCAGGCCGAGGACCAGGAGCAGCACCACAGTCTTTCGTCGCATCATCGTTCGCCTCATTGCGAGAGCGGGACCTTCCGCGTCACGCTCTCCGGGTAACCCACATAGCCGATCGTCACGCTGCTCGGGCCGACATCGCGGACGATGAACCGGTTCTTGATCGTGTCGCCGCGCGGGACGACGACTACCTCGCCTGAGTCCATGAAAACGGCCACCGGCAGCCGATCCGGTCCCAGCCAGCCCACGAAGGTCATCGAGAAGTTGGGCGGTGGCGGCGTACGGCTGCCCTCGGGCAGCTCGAGGGTTGCCGGGGTCGGGATCACGGCCGGCCGCGGTGGCAGCGTCGGCGGCGGCGTCGGCGTCGGCCGCATGTCGGGGGTCGGCGTCGGCGGCGGCCCGAACGTGAAGAGGCTCCGGGTGTGACCCTCGTGAGCCACCTTCGGGGTCGCCTTCGCGTCCCAGCCGAGCCGCGGCACCTCGTAGGCGCCGATCCGTGCCGGGCCGCCGCCGGTGCCGCCAACGACCTGGGAGACCAGCGCTGGCTTGAGGCGGGTCACCACGACCACCGCCAGCACCACGACCAGCAGCGCCAGGATGGCGGCCTTGCGGGGATCGGTCTTACCGGCCACCCGACACCGCCCTCTGGCCGAGCTGCCCGAAGAACGCGTTGTTGCGCGCATCGCCGCGCGCGGGGGCCGTCCGGCCGCGGTCGCCGCGTGGGCGAGGCGGCGGTTCGCTCTGCTCCGGCGCGACGAAGACGTCCTCGTCGACCCCCGCGTCGCCGCCGGACAGTCCCGCGGCCGCTGCGCGCAGGTCGTTGATGACGCGGGCGTCGACCGAGGTGAAGTCCGTGCGCGGCGCCTGCGGCACCGATGCCGACGCGGGCGGCGGTGACCCGGTGCCCGTCGCCGCCGCGGCGGCGACCTGCGGCAGCTCCTCGGCACCCAGCTCGCGCAGCATGCCGGTGTCGGCGTCGGCGAAGAAGGTGCCAACCGTGAGCTGGACCGTGACTTCCAGCGACGCCGCGGTGTCGTCGCCGCGCAGCGTCAGCCGCTCGACGATGACGAACTGCGGCGACGCTTCAAGGAGGTCGATGCAGCGGCGGATCTCCTCGTACGTGCCGGTGACGCTGAACGTCGCCCCGAAGTGGACGAGGCCCGTCTTCTTGTCGGGCTGCACCAGGTAGGAGATGCGCTCCGGCCGCAAACCCGCAGCCTGGGTGCGCCGCGAGATGTCGACCAGGAACGACACGAGCCGCTCGCGCATCGAGCCGAGCTGTTGCTTGCGCAAAGCGCCGAGATCGCTCTCCAGCGAAGCGAGCGAGGCCTGTGACCTGGTCAGGGTCTCGCGCTGGGCGGTGAGCGACGCGACCTCGCTCTCGAGCGCCGCCTGCTGCTTCGCGAGGAGCGAGCCACGGCCCAGCACGGCACTCCGCACCCCCAACAGCCAGATCGCGTTGGCGGCGATCAGGGCAGCCGGAATTGCCCACGCGTACCACAGGCGCAGCCAGGCGGAGCGGCCCATCACGGCCTCCCCTCGGGCCAGTAGCGAACCCGCAGGATGAAGCGGAAGCCGACGCCGTTCTGCTCGCCGGGCGCCTCCTCGCTCATCGGCACGGGGTCGGAGAAGCTCGCGTCGGTAAACAGGCGGCCGAGCAGCTTGAGCCAGGCCGTGCGGTCTGACGCCAACCCGCTGAGGCCCACCAGGATCTCGCCGTTCTCGCCTGTCTGTGGGTCGATGCTCACCAGCCGCGCGTCCCACGGCAGCACCCGCTCCAGGTCGGCGAACAGCGATCCCCAGATCGCGCGGCGTTGCACGACGATCTCCCGCATCGAGGCGGTCTCAGCCTTCAACTTCTTCCACGGGGCGCGTGCGAGCTGGCGGTCGAGCGTCGTCACGTCGGAGAACAGGGCATCACGGCGGAGCTGCAGTTGCCGCACGCTCTCGCCAATCTGCGTAGCCTGCCCGCGCTCCGACACCAGCTCGACAAGCGATGCCGCTGTCAGCGCGAGGGCGACGATCGCCAGGGCGGCGGTCGCCAACACCACGGGGCGGGTGTCGAGGAACGGTTTGCCGGCGAGGTTCGGGCGGAGCATCAGACCGCCCCCTGCCAGATCGTCGCGAGCAGCGACCACAGCTTCACCGGTTCGACCGCCGTCGTTTCCGGTACCCGTCCGGCCCCGAGGGCGAGACGGTGCATGACCACCCCCTGCTGGCGAGCGGACCACTCGGCGATGAAGTCGACGACCCCCTGGACAGGCGATGCCACCCAGACGTTGACGACTCCGGCCATCCCCTCGCGGTCCCGGGCGTGCGCCAGGGTGCGTTCGAGCTCCCGTAGCGCGAACTTCTGCGAGACCGCCGGGTCGAGCGGGAGCGTCTTGTGGCGGACGAGCGCCACCTTGCCCGCGACGACGAGCACGAGACCGAGGGTGCGCAGCTCGTTGGTCACCAGCAGCGCCGCCTCGCTGGCGGGCGGCAGCAGCGAGGTCAGCGCCAGCGCGGTCGGCTCGACGCGGCCGATCTGGACGCCGGCCGCGGCGAACACCTCTTCGACCACCGACAGCGGCCGGTCGAGCGCGATGAGCACCAGCACGCGGCCGTTCGTACCGCCGCGCAGCCAGTCGAGCCGCACCTCCTCGGGGCGGCACGGGAGCAGCCGCTTGAGCCTCCAGCGCAGCACGTCCTCCGCTTCGCCGCGTTGCCGCGGCAGGTTCTCGACCTCGAGGACGATGCTCCTCACCCAGGCGTTCGGCACCACCAGGCTGGCCCGCGGCGGGGCCTTGTCGAGCCGCTTGACCAGCGCCCCGATCGCGGCGTCGAGCTGTGCCCTCTCGACATGGAGCACGCCCACCGGGCCGAGCTGACACCAGCTCTCGTCGAGCGGCTGCGCCTCGACGCGCTCGAGACCCTGGCGGTCACGCCCCATGCGGCCGTAGAGGAGCCCGTCGCCACTCAGCGAGAACGCGTGCGGCGGCGGCGGCGTGCGGAGGAGGGCGGCGAGCTTCATTCGACGAACGTCACCTTGTTGACTTCCTTCAGCGTGGTCACCCCGGCGAACACGCGCTCGAGCGCCGATTCGCGGAGGAATTTCATCCCCTCCGCCTTCGCGGCGTGCTTGATCTCGGCGGCAGGACGGCGATCGAGGATGAGGGCGCGGATGTTGTCCGAGAGGTCGAGGAGCTCGCAGATCGCCGTGCGCCCGAGGAAGCCGGTGCCGTTGCACTCGATGCACCCGGCACCCTCGTAGAACTTCACGCCTTGCACCATCGCCGGCGGTAAGCCCGACTCGTCGACGATCTGGCGCGACAGCGTCGTCTGCCGCCGGCAGCTCGGGCAGATACGGCGCACCAGTCGTTGCGCCAGAACACAGTTGAGCGCGGATACGAAGTTGTAGAGGTCGACGTTCATGTTGAGGAAGCGCCCCAGCACGTCGACCACGTTGTTGGCGTGCACGGTGGTGAACACCAGGTGGCCGGTGAGCGCCGACTGCACGGCGATCTGCGCCGTCTCCTCGTCGCGGATCTCGCCGACCATGATCTTGTCCGGGTCGTGGCGCAGGATCGACCGCAGACCGCGCGCGAACGTCAGGCCCTTCTTCTCGTTGACCGGGATCTGGGTGATCCCGGGCAGCAGGTACTCGACCGGGTCCTCGATGGTGACGATCTTGTCCTCGACCGTCTGGATCTCCGACAGGCAGGCGTACAGCGTCGTCGTCTTGCCCGAGCCGGTCGGCCCGGTGACCAGCACCATCCCGTACGGCTCGCGGATGAACTTGCGCAACTTGCGCTTGGTCTCCTCGTCGAACCCGAGGACGTCGAGGTTGAGGGTGCGAAACTCCTTGTTGGCCGACTCCTTGTCGAGGATGCGGATGACCGCGTCCTCGCCGTGGACGGTCGGCATGATCGAGACGCGGAAGTCGATCGTGCGTCCCTTGAGGCGCAGCTTGAAGCGGCCGTCCTGGGGCACGCGCTTCTCGGCGATGTCGAGCTCCGACATCACCTTGATACGCGAGATGATCGTCGCATGGTGGCGCTTGTCGATCGGCTCCATCGCCAGGTACAGCACGCCGTCGATGCGGTACTTGACCAGTACCTCACGGTCCCGGGTCTCGACGTGGATGTCGGACGCCCGCCGTTGGATCGAGTTGTAGATCACCGTGTCGACCAGCTTGATGATCGGCGACGTGTCGGCGGTGAGCCGGTCGATGGTGAGCGCTTCCTCGCCGTCCTCGCGCTCCTGGACGAGCTGGATCTTGAAATCCTCGGTCGCCTCGTCGAGCACCCGCTGCGTCGACTCCGACTTCTCGAGGATCTCGGCGATCTTCCCGGCCGGCGCGACGCGGATCTCGACCGGCGCCCCGAGCGCCAGCTCCACCTCGTCGACCAGCAGCATGCTCGAGGGGTCGGCCATCGCCACGACGACTGCGTCGCCCTGCCGGTGGAGGGGGACGAACTGGTAGCGCAGCATGACGTCCACGGGGATCTGGCGGAACAGCTCGGGCTCGCCGCGGAACTCGGTGAGCTCGTCGAGCGGCAGCCCGAGCTGCTCGGAAAGCTCGCGCGCCCGGGCGAGGTCCTCCTCCTCGCGGCTGGAGCCGCGCAGGTACTTCTGGGCCATCGCGGTCAACTGCTCGCTCATCTCGTCCCCTGCTTCTTGAGGGGAGGGCGTTCGCCCTCCCCTCGTCCGCGAAGTGAATTCGCGAACTTCACCCGGCGATCTTCCGCGGGGGGGCCTGGCGGCGCCCACTCGCCCCTCCGCCGCCTTGCCCCCCCGCGCCCCCCGGCGAGCGCCGGCGAAGCCGGACGCTCGCTCCGCGCCTCGCCTGCCGGCGAGCCGCTCTGAGAGCCCGTGATTGCATCACAGGCTCTCACTGGGCCCTCTGCAGCATCGAGAACATCGGCAGGTATACGGACATCAGGAGGCCCGCGATGATGCCGCCCATCAGCACCAGCACGAGCGGCTCGATCAGCGAGACGATCTGGCTCAGCCGGACCTCGATGCTCTCGTCGTAGAAGCGGCTGACGTTGGACAGCATTGCGTCGAGCGCGCCGGTCGCCTCGCCGACCTGCACCATGGCGAGCGACAGCTCCGGGAACAAGTGGGTGGCTTGCAGCGACGACCACAGCGCCTGCCCTTCGCGAACCCGCGGCGCCACGCGTCCGAGCGGCGTACACACCGCCATATTGGTCACGG
This sequence comes from uncultured Acidobacteriota bacterium, assembly GCA_963725705.1. Classification (GTDB taxonomy): domain Bacteria; phylum Acidobacteriota; class Thermoanaerobaculia; order Thermoanaerobaculales; family Thermoanaerobaculaceae; genus CAVRZJ01. The sequence goes on from CAVRZJ010000019.1 coordinate 203,075, forward strand.
TCGAGGTCGCGACTTCGAGCGAGTTGACGAGTGGCGTGCCGCCGGCCAGCAGCGTTGCCAGCGAACGGACGAATTGCGAGAGGGCGAACAGGTGGAAGACCTTTCCAATGAACGGGATCTTGAGCTGCAGCCGATTGATGGCCAGGCGCCCGGAATCCGTCTTCACCCAGCGGCGAACCGCGATCACGACGAGGACCAGCGACGGGACGATGTAAACCAGGTTGCTCTTGATCCCGTTGGCCAGCCCCATGACGATCTTGGTGGCCATCGGCAGCTCGCCACCGAAGCCGACGTAGAACTCGGCGAAGCGCGGGATCACGTAGGTCATCAGGATGATCACGAGGCCGAACGCGAGCGCCAGCAGCACCGCCGGGTAGGTCAGCGCAGTCATCACGCGCCGGCGCACCACATCCATCATCTGCTGGTACGTGATGTAGCGTTCCAGCACCGAGACGAGGTCGCCCGAGCGCTCGCCCGCAAGCAGCGTCGCCGAGTAGAGGCGCGGGAAAAGCCCGCTCTGGGTGGCGAACGAGTCGGACAGCGCCACGCCGCTCTTGACGTCGTCGAGGACGCGCGCCAGCACCTCGCGGAAGTAGGGGCTGGTCTGCGAGCGCTGCAGCAGCTCGAGCGATTGCAGCACCGGAATGCCGGCGCGCAGCAGTGTCGCGAGCTGCTGGTTGAAGACGAGAAAGTCCAGGGGGCTCAGCTTCTCGCGGCGCAGGACCGGAATGCGCAGGCGCCCGCGGGCCGCGTTGAGCTGGAAGACGTGGAGACCGCGGGCCTCCAGATCGCGGCGCAGCGCATCGGCGCTCGAGCTGCGATGGCGCTCGAGCACCACGGTCCCGTCGGGCGTGCCGACGCGCGCGACGAACTCGGTCACTGCGGCGTCTCCCGCGCCGCCCAGAGCACCAGGATCAGTCCCTGGCTCGCCGTCTCCGAGCGCGCCGCGGCGACGATCACGGTCTGACCGATCTGCAAGCTGACAGTGGTGCGGAGCAGCGACCGCAGCACCTCGGCCTCGGCAACGCCCTGCTCCTTGCGCGACACCTCGAACTGGGCGAACTGCAGGCGATCGGGGTCGCCGGGCAGCGCGCGCAGGACGAAGTGAAGGTGGTAGCGCCCGCCCGCCAGCGCCTCGACCGCCGTCCCTTCGGTCGCCGTGATCTGAATGGTCTCGACCTCCTGGTAGGAGGTGTAGTGGAAGACCTTCGCGAGGTCGGCCCCGAGCCCCGAGATCAGCGGCCCGGGTGGTCCGGGGGTCGGCGGTACGGTCGTGCCCAGGAGGACGCGGATGCGCACGCGGTACGACTGCGGCGGCACATCCCATTCGGCGAGAAGCTTGGCGACCTTCTCGAGCACGTCGGGCTCGTCCTGGACCGTGATCAGGTTGAACTTGGGCTGGATCGTGAAGCTACCGTCGGCGGAGATCAGCGGCTCGATCAGCGCCGCGGCCTCGTGCACCGGGCGGAAGCGGACGGGAAAGGCTTTGACCTCGCGGGCCTCGCCGGTGGCCGCGACAGCCGCCGAGACGATGGCGAACGCACAAGCCAGCTTCTGCACCGCAGGAGCGTGGCAGACGGACGTGGACCATTGCCCCGGCACGCTCCTACAGCTCCAGGTGCGGATCGACTACGAAAGCCACCCTCACGGTCCCCTGCGCGGCAGAGTCGAGCTGGTAAAGCCGCACCCCGTCTCCCTCGACCTCGACAAACGCCGGCTCGACGGCAACCGCCGCCGGGCGCGGCCGGGTCACCACCGCCGCCTGCGGCACCGGGCTCGGCTGGCGCAGGAGCGCCCATCCGCCGAGGAGAGCAAGCACGACTCCCGCGGCTGCGGCTAGCCAGCCGCGCCTGCGATGGGTCAGTCGGCGCTCGATCTTCCGCTGGTGCAGCCCCGCCATCACCTCGGCGACGAAGCCAGGGTCGGCGGGGATCTCGATCTCCTCCAGCCGCAGGGCCAGGGCCGTCGCCGGCTCCTGCTCGGCCAACGCCCCGCGGCACTCGTCGCAGCCAGCCAGGTGCCGCCGGACCGCAGCCTCGGTGGCGGGCGCCAGCTTCAGCTCCAGGAACGCCGTCTGCAGGCGCCTGACCTCGCGACAGGCGATCATCGGGCGCCTCCCCGCGGGAGGTACTCCGGGTAGCGCGCTGCCAGCTCCCGCCGCAGCACGGCGCGCGCCTGAAAGACGTGGTTGCGAACCGTCGCCTCGCTGCACGCCATCACCTGGGCCACCTCGGAGGTCTCGCGGCCCTCGACCTCGCGCAGCACGAACGCCGTCCGCTGCGCCGGCGACAGCCGCTCGGCCAGCTCGACGAAGATTCGCTGCACCTCGCCCTCGGCGACGCGGAACGGGGCTTCGGGTCCGACCGAGTCGCCGACGATGTGGAGCTGCGCCCTATGGGTGCGCTCGCGGCTCTCGCGGGAGCGCAGCACGTCGATGGCGAGGTTGGTGGTGATCCGGTACAGCCAGGTCGAGAACGACCAGGTGGGGTCGTAGCGTTGCAGGTTTTCCCAGGCGCGGACGAAGGCGAGCTGGGCGATGTCCCGCGCTTCCTCGCTGTCGGAGAGGATGCGCGCGGCACAGCGGCGCACACCAACCTGATGGCGGCGCACCAGATCGGCGAAGGCACCTTCGTCGCCGGAACGCGCGGCGGCGGCGAGCTCGCGATCGTCTCGCGGTGCGCTCACGTCGTGCCGGGCGAGAAGACGCAGCAAACCCATTTCAATCCCCAACCTCCTCGCAGCGTATACGCGACTCGACGCACCCGCGTTGGGTCGCTGCCGGATTATAGATCGATGCGGCAGGGATCGCTGCAGCAATGGCACTCGCGTCCCCCTGCGGTTACACTCCGCGCCGTGGCATCGGCCGCCCTGGTTCTCTACCGCACCGCACTGCGTATCGCGCTCACGGTGGCGGCGCCGTGGCTCCTGCTCGAGGACCGCCGCCGCAGGCTCGAGCGGCCGCCGCTCAAGCACCGCCTGGGTTGGGGCCTGCCGCCGCTGCCGCAGAACGGCATGTGGGTGCAGGCCGTCTCGGTGGGCGAGGTCGCCGTGGCGCGGCCGCTCCTTGTCGAGGTGCGGCGGCGTCATCCCGACCTGCCACTGATCCTCTCGTCGACCACCGCCACCGGCCTCGCGCTCGCAGTCGGACAGCAGATTGCCGACGTCGTCCTGCCGTTCCCTGTCGACCTTCCCGGGCCGGTCCGCCGCTGCCTCGACGCCGCCCGACCGCGCCTCGTCGTCCTCGTCGAGACCGAGCTGTGGCCCGAGATGCTCGCCGGCTGCGAGGCACGCGGTGTACCGGTGGCACAGGTGAACGCACGCATCTCCGACGGTTCGCTCAAGGGCTACCGGGCGTCGCGCTGGGCAATGCGCTCGCTGCTGCGCCCGATCTCCCTGGTCCTGGCCCAGGGCGAAGAAGAGCAGCGCCGGCTCATCTCGCTCGGCATCCCGCCGGGGAAGGTCCGGGTGACCGGCAACATCAAGTTCGACGCCGCACCGGCCCAGCCCGCCGCGCCGGAGCTGCTGCAGCGCCTGCGCTCCCTCGCTGCGCCACGGCCGATCTGGATCGCCGGCTCCACGATGCACGGGGAGGAGCAGGCGGTGATCGCCGCCCTCGCGCAAATCCCGGAGGCCAGGCGCCCGTTTCTGCTGCTGGCCCCCCGTCACCCCGACCGCGCCGGCGAGGTGGTCAAGCTCGCTGCCGCGCGCGGCCTGCGGGTCGTGCGCCGCACCAGCATCGAGGAGGCGCCCGCACCGTGCGACCTCATGGTGCTCGACACCGTGGGCGAGCTCGCCGCTCTCTACCAGCTTGCAGCGGTCGCCTTCGTCGGCGGCTCACTGATACGTAGCGGCGGCGGCCACAACCCGATCGAACCGGCCCGTTTCGGCGTGCCGGTGCTCACCGGGCCGCACATCCGCAACTTCGCGTTGATCTACCGCGAGTTCACGGCGGCCGGGGCGGCGCGGGTGGTGCGCGACGAAGGCGAGCTGCGGCGGGAGCTGGCCGCCTGGCTGAGCGACGCCGGGGCCGCCCGCACGGCCGGCGAGGCGGGCCGGCAGCTCCTGCTTCGCAATGCCGGCGCGACCGCGCGTACGGCCGACGCGCTGGAGCAGTACCTGAGATGAGGAACGGGGACCGGGGACCGGGGACCGGGGACCGGGCAAGACCCGGCACACTATTGTTGGGAATCAGCCGGGGGCTGGAAGTCGTCAATTGGGTTGGGCGGGCGCTCTATGCTCGGGGTGTGGTGCAGGTACACCGGGCGGCGGTGCCGGTGCTCTCGGTGGGCAACATCGCGATGGGCGGGACCGGGAAGACGCCGCTGGTGGCGGCGCTCGCCGGCGCGCTTCTGGATCGCGGCGCCCGGCCGGCGGTGCTGACGCGGGGGTACCGGAGGCGTGACCGGCGGCCGCGGCTGGTCGTCCGCGACCCCGCCGTCAGTTGGGAGGAGATCGGCGACGAGCCGGCGGTGCTCGCCCGCGCGCTCCCCGACGTGCCGATCGTCGTCGACGCCGACCGCGTTCGTGGCGCCGGAACCGCCGTACGCGAGGCCGGAGCCACTCACCTGATCCTCGACGACGGCTTCCAGCACTGGCGCCTCGACCGCGACCTCGATATCGTCACCCTCGACCCGCGCGACCCGCTGTGTGAGCGGCGGCTGCGGCGCGAGCACCCGCGAACGCTCGCCCGTGCGGACGCAGCCGTGGTGATCGACGCGGCTCCCGAGGCGCTCGCCAGTGTCCGCGCACTCGTCGCGGCGGTGGCGCCGGTGCTGCGGTTGTTCCCCTGCCGGCTGCGAGCCGCGGGCGTCGTCCTGGGAGCGGACCGGCACGACGTCGAGTGGCTGGCCGGGCGACGGGTCCTGGCGTTCGCCGGCATCGCCAACCCGCACCGCTTCGCCGCCACACTGTCCACCCTCGGCGCCGAGATCGCCGACAGCCGCGCCTTCCCCGACCATCACGCCTACACCGCCGCCGAGGTCGCCGGCCTCCTCGGCCGCGCCGAGGCGCTCGGCGCTACGCCCGTGACCACCGCCAAGGACGCCGTCAAGCTCGCCGCCGCCGCGCTCCTGCAGATCGCCTGGCTGGCCGTGGAGCTCATACCGGCCGCGGGCGACTTCCTCGACCTCCTGTCTCCGGTGCTGTCCGGGGCAGCGCGGCGCCCCGAAGAGCGGCTAGAATCCCGCCCGTGAGCCAGCGGTCGCACCTCCACCGCCTGATTGACACCTTTCACGCCCAGCGCGTGGTGCTCTACGGCGATCTCGTCCTGGACCGCTTCGTCCTCGGGTCGCCGAAACGCATCTCGAGGGAAGCGCCGGTGATCATCCTCAAGTTCGAGGAGCAGCGCGACGTGCCGGGAGGCGGCGCCAACGCCCTCGCCAACATCGCCTCGCTCGGCGGCACCGTGCTGCCGGTGGCGGCGGTCGGCGACGACGAGGCCGGCCGAGCCATGCTCGCCATGCTGGCGGCGCGCGGCGTCGACACCAGCTCGATCGTCGTCGTGCCCTCCTTCCGCACGGTGACCAAGGTCCGTCTGCTGGCCGGAGGCCCCGCGACGCAGCGTCATCAGGTCGCCCGCTACGACGTCGAGGACTCGCTCGACCCGGCCGGCCGCTGGCAAGCCGGCATGCTGGCCGCCATCGACCGCCTGGCACCCACCGCGGGCGCAGCGGCAATCTCGGACTACGGCTACGGCCTGGTCTCGCCGGAGGGCGTGGCCCGCCTGCGCGCCGCGTTGCCCGCCGGGGCGCTCGTGGTCGCCGACTCCCGCTTCGCGCTCACCCGCCTGGGCACTGTCGACGCCGCCACCCCGAACCTCGAGGAGTTGGCTGCGGTCGCGGGCGTCATGCCGGAGAGCGACGACGCGGTGGCCGCGGCGGCCGAGGGGCTGCGCCGGCGTCTCGGCGCCCGCTTCGTGGTCGCGACTCGCGGCAGCATGGGGCTGACGCTGGTGCAGGAGGGGAGCGGTGCCACCCACGTTCCCGTCTACGGCACCGATCAGGTGGCGGACGTGACCGGCGCCGGCGACACCGTGATTGCCACCCTCGCGCTCGCGCTCGCGGCCGGGGCGTCGCCGCTCGACGCAGCGCTGCTCGCCGACCTCGCGGGCGGGATCGTCGTGATGAAGCTGGGTACTGCCACGGTCTCCCCGGAAGAGCTGCACCGCGCCGTCGACCTGGCGCCCTTCCTCCATGACTGAGAGACGAGGCGAGAGGCGACGGACGACCGGCGGCAGGAAGACCGCCAGCCGGATGGGGGCAGCAGGGCCGGAAGGCAAGATGGTGTCGCTGGAGCGCGCCGTGGACCTGGCGGCGACGGCGCGCCACGCCGGCAAGGTCGTCGTGCTCGCCAACGGTGCCTTCGACATGCTGCACGTCGGCCACGTGCGTTACCTCGCCGCCGCCCGCGATCTCGGCGATCTGCTCGTGGTCGCCGTCAACTCCGATGCATCGGTGCACGCCAGCAAGGGGCCGCTGCGGCCGGTGATGCCCGAGAGCGAGCGTGTCGAGATCCTGGCGCATCTCGACTGCGTCGACGCGATCCTCCTCTTCGACGAGCCCACCGTCACCGAAGTGCTGCGCGCCGTGCGCCCGCACGTGCACGCCAAGGGCACTGACTACACCCCGGAGAGCGTTCCCGAGCGCGCGGTGGTGCAGGAGTGGGGCGGCCGCACGGCGATCTGCGGCGACCCCAAGGACCACTCGACCACCGACCTCGTCGCCGAGATCCTCCGCCGCTTCGGCACCAGGCGTGAGGCATGAGGCGAGAGGCGCGAGTGGGCAGAAGTTAAGAACCCAATCAGGCAACGGCGCACCTGCGAGACGCCGCCCACCCGCCACCACATCTCAGCTTCTCGTGTACCTGGCATCGGCAGCGTCAGATCGGCGCGTTCACTTCATCGGGTCAACGTTCGTGGCCGTTGCAAGCGCTGGCTAGGCGCGGCCCGGCTTGGGGTCACGGAGGCGCCAGTCTCGAAGGTCCGATGGGAATGCGAGCCACGCTTCGGAAGAGCGGTCGAGCCCGAAACCGCCCTGAGAGGCCCCACTCGCCGAGAGGTTGCTATTCAGCCGCGCGAGGACGTCGGCAAGACTGGTCTCCGGCCAAGGGGTCACGCCCGCGTGCCCGAGCGAGCCCAGAATGACGCCATGACGCGCGAGGAGGCGGCCGACCACGACAAGGACGTCTCGGATCAACTCCGATGCATCTGCGTATTCTTGAATCGACTCCTGCAGAAGGATAGGGAGACTGTCGACATCGACCCAGTCCAGGCTTAAGTCCTGGAGAATCTCGGTGGTGGCGGTTTCGACTTGAGGTTCCGTAAGCATGTCGACTCAGACGCTGCTGCGCCCAACTCTCAGATCGGCGACGCTGTGACAAAGGGAAGGGTGGCAGAAGAGCGTGAGAGTCGCGAGACATCGCGGCCTCGCCGGTTGAGCGCCGCCTGACGCATTCAGCCAGTGAGAGCCCACCACGGAATGAAGCGCCACCATGGTCGGCCGCCCGTCTCCAACCCCGCGCACTGCTGGTGCCATGAACGGATGATAGCGCCGTGGCGGCGCAGCCCGGTGCTGACCCTGACCGGCGCGGCGCTGGTGGGTTTCAAACCCCGCCCATGCCCTGGAGGGGCGATGGCGCCGGCGGCGGCGGGCACCGAGCGGCCGAGGCGCGGCGGGGTGTCGATGGCCCGCCTCGCGCAGGTCCGGATCGGCGCATAGCAGCGCCGAGCGAGCGGAGCGAGGCGGGAACAGCGAGGGGCCCCGCCGCACCTCGGCCTTTCTCTCGGTCGCCGCCGCCGGCGCCATCTCGCGCGACGGGCGGGGTCCCGTCGCGCGAGATCCCGCCCCGTAAGGGCAGGGCACCAATACCCGCGGTAGCGAAGAAATTGACGAGGCGCTCCAAGATGTGTCGGGATCCTCCGCTGCGCTCAGGATGACTGCTAGTTGGCTTCCTGACCGCCAATCCTGCAGCTACACCTTCTCCAGCGCCTCCCGGCACAGCCGGCAGTACTCGGGGCGCTTGAGGTCGACGGCCTCGGGCCAGAACGAGCGGTGCATGGCACAGTCAGGAACCGGGCAATGGATGAGCCCCAACCCGTGCCCGACCTCGTGCACGACCTCGGTCGTGAGGCGACGGGTGAGCAGGCCGGGGTTGTCTCCCGCATCGACAGCCAGCCGCGACCACGACACGACGCTGCGCCGGCTGCCGAGCACCGACAGGCCGAAGACGTAGGCGAGCGGCGCCGCGAACAGGTCGATCGCGGTGATCGCACTGATCACCTCGCCCGCCGCGGGCAAGGCCAGTTGGTCGAGCAGGCAAAGCGCGTCCAGTTGGCCGCGCCGCCGGTTGTAGCAGGTTGCCTCGGGCACCCGCTGCTGGTCGAGCCCGGCGCCGACCAGGGGGGCCGGGAGCGATGCCAGCACCGCGGCAGCCAGCTTCGGCGGCGCCGCGCCCAGCACCACGATGCGCACCTTCACGGACGCTCGATGGCGTACTTCTTCATCTTGTTGTAGAGCGTCACCCGGTCGATCGCCAGCACGCCGGCGGCCTGGGTGACGTTGAAGCCACAGCTCGCGAGCACCTTGCGGATGTGTGCGGACTCCATGGCCTCGAGCGACAGCCCCTCTGGGGCAGGGGCATGGGCGAAGGGAAACAGCGAGGCGTCGATCCGGGTGTCGCGGCACATCACCACGGCGCGCTCGATCGCGTTCTGCAGCTCGCGCACGTTGCCCGGCCACGGGTAGGCGCACAGCGCCGCGATCGCGTCGCCGGTGAAGCCGTCGATGCGCCGGTTCATCTGCCGGGCGAACTGGGCAAGGAAGTGCTCGGCGAGCTTCGGCACGTCCTCGGAGCGCTCGCGCAGAGCCGGCACGTGGACGTGGAACACGTTGATGCGGAAGAAGAAATCCTCACGGAAACGGCCAGCGGAGACCTCTGCCTCGAGGTCCCGATGGGTTGCCGTGACGAGCCGGAAGTCGACCGGGATGGTCGCGTTGCCGCCTACCCGCGTCACCGTCTTCTCCTGCAGCACCCGCAGCAGGTTGACCTGCACCTTCTGCGGGACATCGCCGATCTCGTCGAGGAACAGCGTGCCTTCGTGGGCGAGCTCGACCTTGCCGCGATGGCGCGCCACGGCGCCGGTGAAGGCGCCACGCTCGTGACCGAACAGCTCCGACTCGAGCAGACCCTCGGCGAGGGCGCCGCAGTTGACCACCGCAAACGGTCCGAACCGGCGGTTGCTCTTGGCGTGGACCAGCCGGGCGATCAGCTCCTTCCCGGTGCCGCTCTCCCCGGTGATCAGCACGCTGGTATCGGTGGGAGCGACACGGTCGACCAGCTCCTGCACCTCGTGCATCGGACCTTGGCCGGCGGTGATCAGCGCCGGCGCAGCGCTCTCCAACCGCTCCCGCAGCGACCGGTTCTCCTTGAGCAGGGCGTAGCGCTCGGCTGCCTTGCGCACCAGCCGCGACACCGCATCGGGGTCGAACGGCTTGACCACGTAGTCGTAGGCGCCGTCCTTGAGCGCCTGGACGGCCGTCTCGACCGACGCATAGGCGGTCATGATGATCACCGTCGCATCGGGAGCGATCTCCTTCACCCGGCGATGCAGCTCGAGCCCGTCCATTGCCGGCATCTTGATGTCGACGAGCAGTATGTCGGCGCCGTCGCGGGCCAGCAGCGCCAGCGCCTCGCGCCCGCTCGCAGCCAGGTTGACCTCGTAGCCGTCCTCGCGGAACCACGCCGCCAGCGACTGCCGCACGTGCTGCTCGTCGTCGACCACCAGGATGCGAACCGGCGCCACGGTCACGTTGCCTCCTCCTCGAGTCGCCGAGCCCCGGGCAGCGTGATCGTGAACACGGTGCCGCGGCCGGGGGCGGAATCCACGTCGATGCTGCCGGAGTGCCGCTCGATGATGCCGTACACGACCGCCAGCCCGAGACCGAGCCCCTTGCTCTCGCCCTCGGTCTTGGTCGTGAAGAACGGCTCGAAGATGTGCGAGCGGACCTCCTCGTCCATGCCGATGCCGGTGTCCGCGACGCAGAGGCGGATGTGCTCATCGCCGAACCGGCCCGAGCTGAAGGTGAGCGTGCCGCCGTCGGGCATCGCATCGATCGCATTGATGGCGAGGGCGAGCAGCGCCTGCTCGATCTGGGCGCCGTCGCACATCAGTGCCGGCAGGGCGGCGTCGAGCTGCAGGTCCGACTTGACCTGGGCCAGGTCCATCTTGTGCTTGATGAGGAACATCACCTTGCGGACCAGCTCATTGACGTCGGTCGGCTCGAATCGGGAGCCGGTGCGGCGCGCGAACAGCAGCAGGTTCGAGACGATCTCGCCGCAGCGATGGGACTCGCTGGCGATCGCCTCGAGCACCTGCCGGCTCTCGGCATGCCGGGCAGGGTCGTCGTTCGCCTTCTCCCAGCGTCGCAGCAGCAGCTTCGCGTACGTCACCACGCTGGCCAACGGGTTGTTGATCTCGTGCGCGACCACCGCCGCGAGCTTTCCGAGCGACGCCATGCGCTCGACGCGCATCATCTGATCCTGCGCCCGCTTGAGCTCGGCGGTCTTCTCGTCGACCCGCCGCTCGAGCGTCTGCGCCCACTGCAGCAGCTCGCTGTGCGCGCGCTCGAGCGCGTGGGCGGTGTTGTTGAGCGAGTCGCCGAGGCGGCGGAACTCGGCGATCTCGTGGTTCTCGTAACGGGCGGAGAAGTCGCCGGCGCCGAGGGCGTCGAGCGTCCGCGTCAGCGCTCGAATCGGCCGGTTCACCGTCCGGCGGATCACCGTCAGCACGACCCCGACCACCAGAGCGAGCGCGAGGACGGTAGTGCCGACCATCAGCAGTGCCGTCTGGCGCTTGGTCGCCTGCAGTCGGCTGAGGCTGATGGTCACGTCGAGCACCCCGAGCAACTGCTTCTCGGGCGGGTGCGCGTGGCACGACGCGGTGGCGCACACGGGCTCGTTCTCGATCGGCCGGATCACGCCCAACGCCGGGACACCCGCGAGCGTGAACCGCCGGGTGCGGTCACCGGGCGGCAGCTTCTCGATCGGGCGGTCGGCCGCGTGACACTTGAAGCACGCCTCGGAGCGCCGGTCAACCGTGGTTCCCACCTCGCTCTGGGCGGAGGAGAAGACGATCAGGCCGTCCTTGTTGAACATCCGCACGCGCACGCCGGGCGCCCGCTGGGTGATCGAGGTCACCGCCGTGTCGAGGCCGGCGCGGTCGTTGGCCAGCATGCCGCCGTGCAGCGCGGCGAACAGCGTCTCGCTGTAGAGCAGGCCGTTGATCCCGGCGGCCTGAGAAGCGTAGCGCTCCTGCAGCGTCACCTGTACGGCCGTGGTGAGCGCCAGCAGGAGCGCCAGCGTGATGATCAGGGTGCCGGTCAGCCGGAAGGTCAGAGAGTTGAACCGGGTCTGCAACGAGTCTCCTCAAGCCCCGCCGACACGTTACCGCCCCGCGTGACAAACGTCAAAGACGCTCGAGCGCCGGGACACCCACATCGCTTCTTCCCGCCTCGCGCTCCCTGGCCTCGGCGCGTTCGACGTCGACCAGCGCTCCCTCGGGAAACACCGGCAGGAAGCGGCAGGCGAGCACGAACAGCATCATGCCGACGGCGACCAGGCCCATGCTGACGATGAACTCGGCGGCGGCGGGGACGTACTTGACCCCGGTCATCGCGACGATCGCGGTCGTCGAGACGTTCAGCCGATGGAAGATGAAGCCCAGAATCACCATCCCTTGCGCCACCGCGAGCCGCCGCGCACTGCGGCGGTAGCCGGGCCACGCGAGCAGCACCATCGGCAGCACCACGCCGAGTCCGATTTCGGCGAGGAACATCAGCGACTCGTTGTCGAAGCGCAGCACGTAGGAGAGCGCTCCGCGCACCTGGAGGTCGCGCAGCCGCAGCGCCAGGAACAGGGCGAGCACCACAACGGAGCCCCGCGAGACACGCGCCAGCAGCTCGGTCTCGATCGTCTTGCCGAACGCCCGCAGCGAGAACCACGACTCGACCACGACCATCCCGAGGCCCGCCGCCAGTGCGGAGACGAAGAACAGCACCGGCAGGATCGGCGTGTACCACAGCGGGTGCACCTTGCCGGGGAGAATCAGGAACAGGCTGCCCAGCGACGACTGGTGCAGGGTCGATAGGATCACGCCGAGGATCACCAGGATCGGCGAGACCTTGCGCATGACCTGTCCGGCCCGGCGCAGCTTGAACCGCTCGAGGAGCACCGGCGAGAACTCGAGGAACAGCACGGTCGTGTACAGCATCACGCACCAGCCGACCTCGAACATCACCGAGTGCGGGTTCCACATGATGATCGGGTGCCAGATGTTCCACGGTCTCCCGAGGTCCATGAGCAGAGCGAGAATCGCGAAGATGTAGCCGAGGAACGCGGTGAGGATGGTCGGCCGCAGGATCGGCTTGAAGTCCTCGAGGTGGAACACGTGGACCGCCGCCGCGATCGCGAACCCGCCGGCCGCCACGCCGATGCCGACCAGCATGTCGAACCCGATCCACAGCCCCCACGGGAACTGGTCAGTCAAGTTCGTCACCGCGCCCAACCCCTTGGTGAAGCGCACCACCGTCAGCACCGCGAGGGCGAGAGCGAGCACCCCGCCGATCATCGTCCAGAGACCGACCTCACGCTTGCCGAGAAGCTTCTCAACCATTGTGTCCCCCCAGTTCCTCGCGATCGGCAGCGGCCACGTGTTCCTTGCGCTTCGTCAGCCACCACAATCCGCCCAGCAGCACGCCACCGAAGATCCCGACGTCGGGAACGTGCTTGAGCACTTCCCAGGTCAGGTGCGGCAAGGGTCCCTCGCCCGGAGGCGTCGGCAGCCCGAGCTCGACGGAGCTCTTCGGCCCGATATACAGCACGCAGGTGCCGCCCGCCTCGGTGAGGCCGTAGACCTGCTGGTGGTAGGTGTTCGGGTCCCCGGCCAGGCGCCGCTTTGCCTCGGCGACCAGCGCGTCGCGGTCGCCCGTGATCGTCGCCTCCGCGGGACACACCTCGGCGCACATCGGGCCCTTGTCGCCGCGCCTGACGCACATCTCGCACTTGCGGACCCGCGGCGTCGCGGAATGCCACTCGTACGTCGGCACACCGAACGGGCAGGCGATCATGCAGTACCGGCACCCCATGCAGCGGGACGGGTCGTAGGTCACCGGACCGGCGGCGGTCTTCTGCAGCGCTGCGACCGGGCACACCGACACGCAGGTCGGCTGCTCACAGTGCATGCAGAGGCGCCGCACGTAGACGTCGTTGCCCCGGTCCATGAGATAGGTGAAGGAGCTCTCATCGAACCCTCTCGCCTCGTGCTTCGGGTGCTGATTCGCGGTCTGGCATCCCTCGACGCAAGCCCCGCACCCGACGCACCGCGTCACATCAACGAGGATCGCTCTGGCCATGGCTCACTCTCCCGTGCGGTCGGTGCTCAGGAACTCGCCCTGGAAAGCCCGCCAGCCGTCGTCGTCGAGCGCACGGAGGGCGCCGCGCATGGGGAGACCGCCGTCGGCCAGGACGGCTGCCGTCTCGGGCATGCTCAGACCATTGAGAAAGTCAACGAACCGCCGCATCTCGGACCGCAGGAAGCCGACCGCGGCGGCGCCGATACGCAGCGGCCTGATCGCCTCCTGGTGGTCGGGTGTCCACAGGCCGACGATCCAGCCGACGCCGTAGGGGTCCCGCGCGAGCAGGTAAGGGCTCGCCATCACGCGGTCGTTCATCGTCATCACCTCGCCGTTGGCGGGGGCGGGCACCACCAGCTCGCGACCCTTGATGCGCAGGGTGATCAGCGGATCGCCGCGGCGAACGCGGGTGCCACGGGCGAGGACACGCACCGCCTCGATCTCGCCGAGCGCCTCGACCAGGAACTCGTCGATGCCGACCCGGAGCGTACCCTCGGTGGTGATCCGCACCCACGAGTGGGCGGGGTCGAGGAAGACGCCCTGCGGCGGCCTGGGCTCGAGCATGGCACGTGCGGCCACGGCCTCGGGGGCGGTGCCGCGGTGGCGCCTGTAGGCCATCAGTGCAACGTCCAGTCCCACCGCGATCATGATGGTCAGGATTACCAGGACTGCTGTCATGTTTGCCTCCCGGCGGGTGGCTTCGTCGCCCACCGCCTGCCTGACCATCAAGCAAGCCCGCTGCCAACCGCGCAGCCACATGCTTTCCTTTTGATTCTAAATGCTTTGCAGTAGACGACCGAACGCTGCTCGCGCTCTCGCGTTGTCTTTTTCAACAACTGGCCCAACTAACTCCATGTGAAGTCATTCACAGCTTTCGCGAAAACCGGTTAACCGCTGCATCAAGTAGATTTGTGACCGATGAGAAATTCAACGGGTGCTCGCGCCGCACCCTGGCCATCGCGACCATCACCTTTCTTCCACCCCCTTCCTTCCCGTCGCTTCCATGGGCAAGACGCACCCGCGCCACTTGATGCGGCAGTCGCCGAGAGCGCCTCGGCAGGCGGGCGCCGTTCTACACTTCCCGCGTGCGAGTTCTCATCACCCGGCTCTCGGCGATGGGCGACGTTATCCACACCTGGCCGCTGGCCGTGGAGCTACGGCGGGCCGCGCCCGACGCCGAGATCGCATGGCTGGTCGAGGCCCCGCTCCTCCCGCTCGTCGCCGGGCACCCGGCCGTGAGCTGCACGATAGCGGCGGCGACCCGACGCTGGCGGCGCTCGCCGCTATCGGCCGCCACGCGAGACGAGGTGCACCGCACCCGCGAGCAGATCGCCGCGTTCGCCCCCGATGTCGCCATCGACCCGCAGGGGCTGCTGAAGTCGGGGATCTGGGCGAAGCTCGCCCGAGTGCCGCGCCGCATCGGTTTCTCCAACCGGGCCCGGCGCGAACGTCTGGCCGGCGCCTTCTACACCGACGAGGTGACGCCTCCGGGGGAGCTGCGGCACGTCGTCGACCTCAACCTGTCGCTTCTCACGGCGCTCGGCTGCCAGCCCGGATACGGCGCGTGCCCCGACGCGACGTTCCTGCGCGGCTCGCCTGCTCTCGCCGGAAGCGGGCTCGAGCGAACCGTCGCCCTCCTGCCCGGTGCGGGCGACGAGGAGAAGATGTGGAGCGCCGCGAGCTTCGCCACGCTGGCACGACGGCTCGGCGCAGATGGCTGGCGTCCCCTCGTGCTCTGGGGCCCCGGGGAGCGGCCGCTTGCCGAGCGAGTCGCCGCAGGGTCGGGCGGGATCGCCGAGGTGGGCCCACCGACGACGCTGCCGGAGCTCTGCTGCCTGCTCGCCGGCTGCCGCGCCGTGGTCGGCGGCGACACCGGGCCGGTCCACCTCGCCGCCGCCCTCGGCACACCGACCGTGGCGGTGTACCTCGCCACCGACCCCGAGCGCAACGCCGCGCGCGGCGCTCGCGTAAACGTCGTGACGGGCGCCCACGCGGGCGGCGGGGGGAGACGAGCCCGAACCGGGCGGGCGCGACCGGTCGAGGTCGGGGAAGTTGGGACGGCCCTCGCCAGGTTGTTGAGCTCGTAGCGATGAGCGTACGGAGGACCTGATGACTCGAGTTCGAGCTGCCGTTGTCGCGATCACAGCGTTGGCCGCCTGGCCGGCGCGGGCGGAGCTGCCAGCCTGGATGCTGCAGGGTGAGCGCCTGACCATGGAGATGAGCTGGCTCGGCATCACCGGCGGCACCATGGTGCTCGAGGCCCACCAACCGGCCGGCGAGCCGAGCTTCCGCATCGCGATGCGCGCGACCTCGTCGTCGTTCGTCTCGAAGATCATCGAGGTGGACGACCGTTTCGAGACCCGTATCGACCCGAGCAAGGTGACCGCAGTCCTCTCCACCAAGCAGACCCGCGAGGGCAAGCACACCCTCGAGGAGCGAGTCGAGTTCGATACGGCCGCCGGCACGGCACGCCGCTGGAAGAACGGACGCGAGCGCGAGCGGCTGCAGGCGCCCACGCCGACGATGGACACGCTCGGAGCGATCTACTTCATCCGCACGCTCCCGCTCGAGGTCGGCAAGACATTCGCGTTCAGCGTCCAGTCGGGCAACAAGGTCTACCCGATGCAGGTCAGGGTTCTCGAGCGCAAGAACGCCAAGACCGCGATCGGCCGCGTCGACGTCTTCGTGGTCGAGCCCAGCTTCGCCGACGGCGGCCTGTTCGGCGGGAAGGGCAAGAGCGTGATCTGGCTCACCGCCGAGGTCCCCCACACCGTCGTCCGCATCTCCTCAGAGTTGCCGTTCGGCTCGCTCACCGCTAGCCTGACGAAGGTCGAGAGACCCTGGCAAGGGGTGCTAGAATCGACAGGCGGATCAGGAGGCGGCGCGAAGCAGGATGGCTCTCAAACTCGGTGAGCTCTTAGTCAAGGCGCAGATCATCACGCCCCAGCAGCTCGACAAGGCTCTGGGCGAGCAGCGCTCGACCGGCGGCAAGATCGGCGAGGTGCTGCAGCGGCTCGCATTTGTCACCGAAGAGGACATCATCGAGTGCCTGTCCCACCAGTACGGGGTACCCTCGATCAACCTGCGCCACTTCGACATCGACGAGAACGTCGCCAAGATCATCCCGGTCGACCTCGCCCGCAAGTACAACGTGATCCCGGTCAACAAGACGGGCGCGACGCTCACCGTGGCGATGGCGGATCCGACCAACATCTTCGCCATGGACGAGATCACCTTCATGACCGGCTACCGTGTCGAGCCGGTCGTCAGCTCCGAGGAGGCGATCCTCGAGGCGATCGACCGCTATTTCGGGTCGTCGCGCGAGATCGAGCTGAAGAAGGTGATGGACGATCTCGCCACCGTTGACGAGGCGGCGCTCGAGCTGCTCGAGGAAGAGGAGGAGATCGACGTCGCCAAGCTCGCCGAGGACGCCTCCGAGGCGCCGGTGGTGCGGCTCGTCAACCTCCTGCTCACCGACGCCATCAAGCGCGGCGCCTCGGACATCCACATCGAGCCGTACGAGCGCACCTACCGCGTGCGCCAGCGCGTTGACGGCATCCTCTACGAGGTGATGACTCCGCCGCTGCGCCTGAAGGACCCCATCACCTCCCGCGTCAAGATCCTGGCGCGCCTCGACATCGCCGAAAAGCGGCTGCCCCAGGACGGCCGCATCAAGATGAAGGCCAAGGTCGAGGGACGCACCCGCGAGCTCGACTTCCGCGTTTCGACGCTGCCCACGCTCTACGGCGAGAAGGTGGTGCTGCGGCTGCTCGACAAGGAGAACCTGCGCCTCGACATGACCAAGCTCGGCTTCGAGAAGCCGAGCCTGAAGAAGTTCGAGGACGCCATCCTCAAGCCGTACGGCATGATTCTCGTCACCGGCCCCACCGGGTCGGGCAAGACCAACACGCTCTACTCCGCGCTGCAGCGCGTCAACACTCCCGAGGTCAACATCCTCACCGCCGAGGACCCGGTGGAGTTCCAGCTCCCCGGAGTCAACCAGGTGCAGATGAAGGAGTCGATCGGGCTCAACTTTGCCGCCGCGCTCCGCTCGTTCCTGCGCCAGGACCCGAACATCATTCTCGTCGGAGAGATCCGCGATTTCGAGACCGCCGAGATCGCGATCAAGGCGGCGCTCACTGGCCACCTGGTGCTGACGACGCTGCACACCAACGATGCGCCGACCACGATCTTCCGTCTCATGAACATGGGCATCGAGCCGTTCCTCGTCGCCACCTCGGTCAACGTCATCGCCGCCCAGCGGCTGGTGCGGCGCGTCTGCGCCGCCTGCAAGGAGGAGACCGAGGCGCCGATCCAGACGCTCCTGTCGATCGGCTTCTCCGAATCCGAGGCGCACGGCATCAAGCTTTTCCAGGGACGCGGATGCGACAAGTGCTCCGGGACGGGCTACAAGGGTCGCGTGGCCTTGTTCGAGGTGATGGGGATGACCGAGGACATCCGCGAGCTCGTCCTTTCGGGCGCCACCGCCGTCGAGCTGCGCCGCAAGGCAATCGAGGAAGGGATGATCACCCTGCGCGAATCCGGTCTGCAGAAGATCCGCGAAGGGGTCACGACGATCGAGGAAGTGGTCCGGGAGAGCGTGATCTAGGGGGCGATTATGCCGGTGACGTTGCACGAGTTGCTGAAAATCACGGTCGATCGCGGCGCTACCGACCTTCACGTCACGACCAACACGCCGCCGGTGATCCGCATCGACGGCGCCCTCGAGCGCCTGCCCCTGCCCTCTCTCACCGCCCCCGAGACCAAACGGCTTGCCTACTCCGTGCTCACCGATGCGCAGAAGCACCGCCTCGAGGAGACGCTCGAGCTCGATCTCTCCTTCGGCATCAAGGGGCTCGCCCGCTTCCGCGCGAACGTGTTCTTCCAGCGCGGTGCGGTGGCGGCGGCGTTCCGCCGCATCCCGTACGAGATCCTGGGGTTCAAGGAGCTCGGTTTGCCGCCCGTCGTCGAGTCGCTGTGCGACAAGCCGCGTGGTCTGGTGCTCGTCACCGGCCCCACCGGCTCGGGCAAGAGTACGTCGCTGGCCGCGATGCTCGACAAGGTCAACAACGAGAAGCCGGTCCACATCGTCACCATCGAGGATCCGATCGAGTACCTGCACACCCACAAGAAGGCGACGGTCAACCAGCGCGAGCTGCACTCCGACACGCAGTCGTACGCGAACGCGTTGCGCTCGGTCTTGCGCGAGGACCCCGACGTGGTGCTGATCGGTGAGATGCGCGACCTGGAGACCATCGAGTCCGCCTTGCGCATCGCCGAGACCGGCCACCTGACGTTCGCGACGCTGCACACCAACTCCGCGCCGCAGACGATCAACCGCATCATCGACGTGTTCCCCGAGCACCAGCAGCCGCAGGTGCGGGCGCAGCTCTCGTTCGTCCTCGAGGGGATCATCTGCCAATCCCTGCTGCCGCGCACCGGCGGCAAGGGCCGCGTCCTCGCCTGCGAGGTGCTGATCCCCAACGCGGCCGTGCGCAACCTCATCCGTGAGGACAAGGTGCACCAGATCTACTCGACGATGCAGACTGGGCAGCTCAAGTACGGGATGCAGACGTTCAACCAGGCGCTCGCGACCCTCTATCAGCGGCGCCTGATCCCGCTGCAGGAGGCGCTGTCCTACTCATCGAGCCCCGAGGAGCTGCAGGACATGATCAACCGCGGAACCGGGGTAGTGCAGCCCACGGCGGCGCCGCGCGTGCCCGGGAGGGCTTGAGCCATGGCGAGCTTCGAATGGAAGGGTCGGGATCGTGGCGGCCGCGCCCAGAGCGGTGTCCTCGTGGCGGACAACAAGGAGGCGGTGTTCGCGGTCCTGCGCCGGCAGCAGGTCGTGCCGATCGCCGTCAAGGAGAAGGGCAAGGAGATCGCTCTTCCCAAGCTGCGGCGCGGCATCAACGAGAAGTCGATCGCCATCTTCACCCGCCAGTTCTCGGTGATGATCGACGCGGGCCTGCCCCTCGTCCAGTGCCTGCAGATCCTCGGGGAGCAGCAGGACAACAAGGCCTTTCAGCGCATCATCCTCCAGGTGCGAGAGGACGTTGAGGCCGGTTCCTCTCTCGCCGCCGCCATGAAGAAGCACCCGCGGGCGTTCGACGAGCTGTACACCAACATGGTGGCCGCTGGCGAGGCCGGCGGTATTCTCGACACCGTCCTGCAGCGGCTGGCCACGTACATCGAGAAGGCGGCCCGCCTCAAGGCGCAGGTCAAGTCGGCGATGATCTACCCGGCCGCCGTGCTTTCGATCGCCGGCCTGGTCGTCTACGTCATCCTCTGGAAGGTCATCCCGGTGTTCGCCACGCTGTTCTCCTCGCTCGGCGCCGACCTGCCGCTGCCGACCCGGATCGTCGTCGCCCTGTCCAACTTCGTCGGTCGCTACTGGTGGGCGATCATCGGCGCGATCGTCGCGACAGTGTTCTTCGTGCGCCAGTACTACGCGACGCCAAACGGCAGGATGACCATCGACCGCATCCTTCTCCGCATGCCGATCCTCGGCATAGTCCTGCGCAAGATCGCGGTGGCGCGCTTCTGCCGCACCCTCGGGACACTGTTGTCGGCCGGCGTCCCCGTGCTCGAGGCGCTCGAGATCACCGCCCGCACCTCGGGCAACGCCGTCATCGAGCGGGCCATCCTCCAGGTCCGCAAGGCGGTCGAGGAGGGCAAGACCGTCGCCGAGCCGCTCAAGGCCACCGAGCAATTCCCGCCAATGGTCGTGCAGATGATCTCGGTCGGCGAGACGACGGGCGCCATGGATACCATGCTCGCCAAGATCGCCGAGTTCTACGAGGAGGAGGTCGATCTCGCGGTGGCGGGCATGATGCGCCTCATCGAGCCAGTCATGATCTTCTTCCTCGGCGTCGTGGTGGGCGGCATCGTCATCTCGATGTACCTGCCGATGTTCGATCTGATCAACAAGATCGGATGACGGCCGTGGCGCCCGGCCGGCCTCGGAGCCACGGCCCGGAGCTGCTCGCTTTCCCGACGGCGCTCGTCGCCAAGTGGCTGGTCGGCCTGCGGCTGGTGGCTGTGTCGGCGCTCCTCGTCGGCGCCTTGCTGGTGCAGAGCATCACCGACGAGCTGCTCCCGATCGCTCCCCTCGTTCGTGTCGCCGGGCTGACCTACGCCCTCTCGCTGGTCTGGATCGCGCTGTGGTGGCTGCGCTGCCCGCCGCGGACCCACGGCGCGCTGCAGCTCGCCGGCGACATCGGCATCATCGCCACGCTGATCTACCTCACCGGCGGCCTGTGGTCGCCGTTCCCATTCCTGCTCCTGGTCACGGTCGGGATCGCCGCCCTGATGTTCGGCCTGCGCGGCGCGCTGACCACCGCCGGCGGCGCCTTCGTCAGCTACGCGACGATGGCCGAGCTGATGGCGTTCGGGGTGATGAACCCGCCGACGTTCCTCGGCCCGTATCCGCAGTTCGGCCACTCGGCGCTGGCGTTCCAGCTCTTCGTCACCGGCACCGGCTTCGCGCTGGTGGCACTGCTGACCTCGTACCTTGCCAACTCCCTCCGCCAGGCGGAGGCTCGCTTGCGCGGCCAGCAGGAGTCGACCGCCCGCTTCATCGCGCTCTCGGCCGACGTCCTGCGGTCTGTCGACTCCGGCGTGCTCGCCACCGACGTCACCGGACGCGTCGTCCTCTTCAACCCGGCTGCGGAGCGCATCCTGGCTATTCACAGTTCCCTGGAAGGGAGGGCGATCGGCGACCTGCTGGAGCTCGACGGCGTCGCCTGGGAGCGGGTTCTCGGCAGCCCGGCGGGCGGCCACCCGATTCGCGTCGAGGGTACCGTCACCGGCACCCAGAAACCGCTCGGCTACACGGTAACCCCGCTCCGCAGCGTGGCCGGCGCGCCGCTCGGGCTAGTCGTCCACTTCCGCGACCTCACCGAGGTGCGTGAGGCAGCACGCCGCGAGCGCCTGCACGAGCGCATGGCGACGGTCGGCGAGATGGCCGCCGCCATCGCCCATGAGATCCGCAACCCGCTGGCCTCGATCTCCGGCTCGGCGCAGGTGCTCGCCAAGGTGCCCACCCTCGGCCACACCGACCGCAAGCTCCTGCGCATCATCGTCGAGGAGTCGCACCGCCTTTCGGGAATCATCGAGAACTTCCTCGGCTTCGCCCGCCCGCCGGAGATCTGCCGCGAGCCCTGCAGCATCGCCCGCACCCTCGAGGAGACGCTGACGCTGTTCGCGAACTCCTCGGAGCTCACCGCGGGACACGCGATCGAGACCGCGATCGAGCCGCACACCGGCCTCGTCCTCGCCGACGAGAAGCAGCTCCGGCAGGCGTTCTTCAACCTCGCGCGCAACGCCGTACAGGCCATGCCGGAGGGTGGTACGATGCGCGTGGAGGCGCGCGCGGACGGGGACTCCTATGTGATCCGCTGGCGCGACAATGGCGTCGGCATGGAGCCCAACCAGCTTCACGAGGTGTTTCAGCCATTCAAGGCGTTCCGCCGCGGCGGAACCGGGCTGGGATTGTCCGTCGTCTACACGATCGTCAGCGAGCACGGTGGCGAGATCGGGGTAGAGAGCACGCCCGGCGCCGGAAGCGTCTTCACGCTCCGGTTGCCGATGGAGAGCGCGTGAACGGTCGCATCCTCGCCGTCGACGACGAGCCAAACCTGCGCGAATTGCTGCGGATCGTCCTCGAAGGCGACGGCTACACCGTCCGTACCGCCGCCTCGTATGCCGAAGGCAGCCGGCTGCTCACCCAGGAGCAGTTCGACCTGGTCATCTGCGACATCTTCCTCCCCGACGGCAACGGGCTGGACCTCGTCCGCACCTTCAAGCCGACGATGGAGCGCACCCAGTTCGTGGTCATCACGGCCCACACCACGCCGGCGCATGCCCTCACCGCGCTGCGCGAAGGTGCGGTGGAGTACCTCTCGAAGCCGTTCGACATCGAGGAGCTCAAGCTGATCGTCACGAAGCAATTGAGCCGGCCGGTGAGCGGCCCGACGATCCCCGGCTTCTACAAGTTCATCGGCCAGGCACGCGCGATGTGGTCGATCCTCGAGCGCGTTCCCCAGGTGGCGCGCAGCGAGGCAACCGTGCTCATCACCGGAGAGTCCGGCACCGGCAAGGAGCTGCTCGCCCGCGCGATCCACGCGGCGTCGCCGCGCTCGGCGCGGCTGTTCGTGCCGATCAACTGCGGGGCGCTGCCCGAGGGGTTGCTCGAGAGCGAGCTGTTCGGCCACGTCCGCGGCTCGTTCACGGGCGCGATCCGCGACAAGCGTGGGCTCATGCAGGAGGCGAACGGCGGCACGCTGTTCCTCGACGAGATCGGTGAGCTGTCGCCCAACACCCAGGTCAAGCTGCTGCGCGCGCTCCAGGAGAAGCGGATCCGCGCGGTGGGCGACAACCATGAGGTCGACGTCGACGCCCGGGTGATCGCCGCGACCAACTCGGACCTCCTGCGACAGGTCAAGGAAGGCCGGTTCCGTGAGGACTTCTACTACCGCATCAACGTCATCCACCTGCACGTGCCGCCGCTGCGCGAGCGCAGCGAGGACGTCCCACAACTGGCCAGACACTTCGTCGAGCGCGCCTGCACCCGCCTGGGTGTGCCCACCAAGCAGGTCCACCGCGATGCCATGGCCGTGCTCGAGAGCTACTCGTGGCCGGGGAATGTGCGCGAGCTCGAGAACGTCGTCGAGCGCACCGTGGCCATGGAGCCATCGCCGCTGATCACCGTCAGCTCGCTGCCGCCGGTCATCCTCGGGTCGGAGACCCGCGGGAGAGGCGGCGACCGCGAGACGACCCTCCCCGAGGATGGCCTCGACCTCGAGGCGCACCTCGGAGCCATCCGCCGCGAGTTGATGACCGCGGCTCTCAACCGCTGCGGCGGCGTGCAGAAGAAGGCGGCCAGCTTGCTGCGCCTCTCCTATCGCGCCTTCCGCTACCACGCCAACAAGTACAACCTCGCACCGGAGGATTGACGCACGTGCTCGCTGCTTTCCTTACCCTCGCAGCCCTCAACGCCGCCGCGGCGCCGATGCCCGTTTGCACGGCCCCGGATGGTGCTCGTGTCCGGCTCGAGCTCGCGACCAGCGATCTGGAGCGCTTTCAGGGGCTGATGTACCGCGACCAGCTCGCAACGGACGCCGGCATGCTCTTCATCTTCGAGCTGGACGACCGCTATCCGTTCTGGATGAAGAACACCTTCATCCCGCTCGACCTCGTCTGGCTCGACAAGGACGGTACGGTCGTCGACGTGCGCGCCGACGTGCAACCATGCCGGAGCGACCCCTGCCCGAGCTACTCGCCGGTCAAGACCGGCCGGGCCGTCCTCGAGGTCAATGCCGGCTACGCCAAGGCCCACGGCGTCGCGCTCGGAGTGCAGTTGCGCTTCGAGAACGTGCCGGGGTACCCCGTGAAAGGTCAGGCCAAATGACGCTGCGACGCGCTGTGTTTCCGGTCGCCGGATACGGCACCCGATTCCTGCCGGCGTCGAAGGCGATCCCCAAGGAGCTGCTCCCGATCGTCGACAAGCCGGCCCTGCAGTACGTGGTCGAGGAGGCGGTCGCGGCCGGCATCGAGATCGCGGTGTTCGTCACCGCCGAGGGCAAGTCTGCGATCGAGGATCACTTCGATCGTAACCTGCGGCTCGAGACGTTCCTCGCCGAGCGCGGCAAGGACGACCTTCTCGAGGTGGTCAGGCAGGTCGGCCGCATGGTCCAGGTGGTGTCGGTGCGCCAGAAGGAGGCGCTCGGCCTCGGTCACGCGGTGCTGCAGGCGGCGCCGGTGCTCGGCAACGAGCCGTTCGCCGTCCTGCTCGGCGACGACGTTATCGTCGGCGAGAAGCCGGCGATCGGCGCGCTGATGAGCCTGCACCGCTCGACGTCGGCGCCGGTGATCGCCGTGATGGAAGTGCCCCGCTCGGAGATCCGGCACTACGGCTGCATCTCCGGCGAGCCGGTGAGCGAGGGGGTGTGGCGGGTGCGCGACCTCGTCGAGAAGCCCGACCCGGCGAAGGCGCCGTCGAATCTGGCGATCATCGGTCGCTACGTGCTGACCCCGGCCGTGGTCGACAGACTGGCCGCGACGCCGGCCGACCGTGCCGGCGAGATCCAGCTCACCGAGGGGCTCCGCCGCTCGCTGGACGACGGACCGCTGTTCGCCTGCACGTTTCCGGGACGCCGCTACGACGCCGGCAACAAGGCGGACTTCCTGCGGGCGACCGTCGAGATCGGCATGCGCCACCCGGAGCTCGGCCCGACGTTCCGCCGTACGCTGCTCGAGCTGATGGCCGACAACGGCGCCGCGCTGCGCGAGGAATAGAAGCGCGGACCGGGAACCGGGGACCGGGAACCGGGGAACCGGGAGACGGGGACCGAGACCGACGGGATCGCGGCCGGGACCGGGACCGGAAATCGAAGACGACTCGCCGCTTAATGATGACGGTGCAGAGAAGCGCCCGACGCGCCGTCAGCCGACCTTCTTGTCGGTGGAGGACGCCGGCTTCGAGTCGGTCGCGGGTTTCGACACCATTGACGGCTTGGCTTCCTTCGCCTCGCCCGACGACTTCGCTTCCTTCCCGGCGTCCGATTTTGCGTCCTTGGCGGCATCGGCCTTCGCCCCGTCCGCCTTCACTTCCCCGCCCTCGGTCCTGCGGCCGGCGCCCGCACGGCCGTAGTCAGTGAGGTAGAAACCCGAGCCCTTGAACTGGAGTGCGGGCGCGGAAGCCAGCTTGGTCAAGAGGCCGCCGCAGCGAGGGCACTCGGTCAGGGGCGGTTGGTTGAAACCCCGCAGCACCTCGGTGCGCTCGCCACACCCGGTGCAGAGATACTCGTACAACGGCATTTACGACCCTCCGGCGCGCTGGAGGCGCGCCAAACACAACCAGTAATTATAGCTCAGGTGCCCGGTTGCGCCGCCGGAACGTGCACGCGGATGCCGCTCGGGGCCTCCTTCTCCTTGCGGATCAGGCCCAGGCACTGGAACCCGTAGAGCACCCGCGCATTGAGCCCGGCCGAGTACGGGCCCTGCTCGCACAGCTCGAACAGCGTGCGGCGACCGTCCACCAGGCCGAGGAGCAACTCTTCGTTGGCCTCCAACTCGAGGCCGGAGAGATGCTCCGGTACCGGCGGCCGGACGAACACCGTCGACTTGTTGCCGAGGCGTCCCACCAACCGCTTGGCGTCGGAGACGGTCTTGCAACCGTGCAGCACCGCCCTTGGCGTCGGGATTCGCAGCTTGTACACCTCGTCGGCGCGCTCCTCGCCGAGCGTGAAGGTCACGCGTCCCTCAGGGATGCTGAAGAGACCCCAGACGATGCGTTGCACCTGCTCGAGCACCGCCTCGCGCATCTCCGCCTCGGAGAGCAGCCCCATTTCCACCAGCACCTGTCCGTGCCGCTTCTTCGGGTTCTCGAGCAACAGCAGCGTCGAGGCGCGGTGCTGCTGGGTCGAGATGCGCCCCGCGGCGACCAGCATATCGCCGAGTGACTCGGCGCGGTTGGTCGAGGACGCGAAGATGATGTCGCCTTCGAGGATGAACACCCGCTTCGCCACGTCGCCCAGTTGCGCGTCGAGCATCCCCGGGACCCGGTAGCGATGGATCGTGGCGAGCATCTCCGGGAGTGGCGTCTCGGCCAGCTCGCCAACGTAGATGTGACGGTTCTCCACTGCCACGTTGACGATACTAGCATGCTAGTCTCGCGCGGATGGGTCGAGACAAGCAGAGGTGGCGGAAGCGCATGGGAATCGAACCCACCCCCCGAACCGCATCGGCACGGGGCAACGGTTTTGAAGACCGCGAGAGCCACCAGGCCCCGAGCGCTTCCGCAACAAAGTCTAACACCCGGGTCCCGGCGGCCGGTCGAGCGCCCAGCGGGGGCTCCGGGCTGCTGGCGGAGATTGCCGTCTCCGTGCCGGTCCGGATCGCGTGCCTCGCGCTCCTCGTCGCCGCCGCCTACGCGGGCGCGCTGCGCGCCGGCGTCGCGTGGGACGACACCTACCTGGTCTCGGCCAACCCGTCGATCCGGACGCTCGCGCAGCCGTGGCGCTTCTTCACCGACCCATGGACGCTGGCGGCGACCGGCGGCAGGGCCCTCTCGCAGTACCGGCCTCTCCGCACGCTCGCCTTCGCCCTGCAGTTCGCCGTCTTCGGCGGAAGCGCCTGGGGGTTTCACCTGGTGTCGATCCTCCTGCACGCACTCGCCGCCTGGCTCGTCGGCACCCTGACGCAAAGGCTGTTCGGCCGCGGCGGTTGGCTCGCGGCGACGGTCTGGCTGCTCCACCCTGCCGTCGCGGAAAACGTCGTGTACCTGGCGGCCCAGGGCAACGTGCTGTGCCTGATCCTCTCGCTCACCGCCGTGGTCGCCCATCTGAGGTGGCTGGAAAGCGCTTCGGCCGGCTGGCGGTTCGCCAGCCTGACCGCGTTCTTCCTGGCGATGACCGCCTACGAGTTCGGC
Organism: uncultured Acidobacteriota bacterium; assembly: GCA_963725705.1. Taxonomy (GTDB): domain Bacteria; phylum Acidobacteriota; class Thermoanaerobaculia; order Thermoanaerobaculales; family Thermoanaerobaculaceae; genus CAVRZJ01. The sequence continues at coordinate 229,913 of CAVRZJ010000019.1, forward strand.
GCGGTGCTCCCCGTGCTCCTGATCGTCGTCGAGCTCGTCTGGCTCGGGAGCGGCCGCCCGGCGCCCGGCGCAGCGATCCGCCGCCACCTGCCGTTCTGGGGCGTGCTAGGCGCCTTCCTCGTGCTGCGCTCGGTGGTCGCGGCGCCCGTGCCCCACGAGCCCTGGTGGGAAGGGAGCTGGATCAACGCGCTGCTCTGCCAGCTCAGGCTCTGGCTCGAAGCGTGGCGTCTGACCGTGCTGCCACTCACGCAGAGGGTCCGCTACCTGCCGCCCGACATCCCGGTGTTCGCGCCGGCCTGGGTGGCGGTGCTCGCCCACCTGGCGCTCGCCGCGTTCGTGGTCCGGGCCGCGCTGACCGGCAAGGGCCGCGTCACGGCGGCGTGCGTCGTCTGGTGGTACGTCGCGCAAGCGCCGACCTCGAACATCATCGTCACCAACCTCGGCTACATGTTTGCGCCGCGCTTCCTCTTCCTGGCGCTCGTCCTCCCGGTCGCGGCATTCGCGGCGTGGCTGGACGGGCGATCTGGTCGTCGGACCACTCTCGCGGCGGTCACCGCCGGCGCGCTCCTGTCGGTGCTCGTGATCAGGCACCAGGTCGAGGTGTGGCAGGGCCCGCTCTCGCTGAACCGCGAGATCATCGCCACCAACCCCGACGACTTCGGCGGCCACTACACGCTGGGCTGGTCGCTGCTGCTCTGCGGCGACCGCGAAGGCGCCGCCAGGGAGCTCGAGATCGCCCGCGCCCTGGCGCCGAGCTGGGCGCTCACCCACTTTCTGCTCGGCGAGCTGCAGGCGGCCGGGGGCGACATGCGGGCGGCGCACGGCGAGTACACCAACGTCACCAGGCTCGACCCGACGTACCTCGAGCCGCGCCTCCGTCTAGCGGAGATCACCGTCCGCGTCCGCGAGTGGGAGGCGGCCCGCGGCTGGCTGGCCACCGTCGGCCCGTTCGACCGGCTCGACCCGTTTGCGCGTGCTCGCATGGAGCTGACGATAGCGCGTCTCGAGCTCGCCCTCGGCGACCGCAGCCGCGTGCCCGCGCGAGTACACCGCGCCCTTGCCGCGTGGTCGCACACGGCCGACGTGCTCTTCGAGGGCGGCGTCCTGCTGTCCTACTGCGGCCAACGCGAGCGCGGCCACGAGCTGCTCAGGCGGGCCGCCGAGCAGGCCGGAAACGACTACGCGGACATGGTCGGTGACTTCGCCTGGCACGACCTCGCCTTGCTTCGGCCGCTCGTTCCGTTGACACCGCCCAGCCGTTTTGCTAGCTTCTCTGTCCCCGTGGTGGGGCCGTAGCTCAGCTGGGAGAGCGCTTGAATGGCATTCAAGAGGTCGCGCGTTCGATCCGCGTCGGCTCCACCAATTCCCTGAACCTCAGCCGTCAAACTCGATCACGGCAGTTGCCGCAGGAGCCGTCAAGGCCTCGCGCGACCGGAAGCGCGCCCATGCGCCGCACCCTGGTTTGGCCGCGGCTGTCCGCTGCTCTAAGATGAGACTGTCGTTGTCAAGAAGCATTGGATTCTTCACGTGACGACAAGCGTTGGGCATTCGTCCGGCTCCCGAGCGGCAGCGGCGCGGTCGCGCATCCTGGTCGCCGGGTTGCTGGCGTTGGCCGCGGCCATTCGGCTGCCGCAGCTCGGAACCACCGGGCTGTGGAACGACGAGACCATCATCGGCGCGGTGTCGGAGCGTCCGCTGGGAGCGCTGCTGGCCCACGTGCGCTCCGACGTCCACCCGCCGCTGTTCTTCCTGATGAGTTGGTGCGTACGGCAGGTAGCCGGGCCAGATCGATGGAACGAGGGAATGGTCCGGGCGCTGCCGGCCGCCTTCGGGCTCCTGGGCGTCTGGCTCGCCTATCGCGTCGGTAGCCGGCTCATCTCACCGGGCGCCGGGATGCTCGCGGCGCTGCTGCTGGCCCTCAACCCGATGCACGTCCATTACAGCCGGGAGGGCCGGAACTACTCTCTCGTGGTCGTACTCGCTCTGGTCGCCATCGGCTCGGCGGCAGAGCTGCGGGCGCGCCCCAGCGTCCGCAATGGCATCCTGACCGGAGTCGCGTGTCTGGCGCTCCTCTACACGCACAACCTGGCGCTGTTCTTCATCGTGGCGCTGTTCGCCGGACTGGTTCTCGTTCCCCGCAGGTTTCTCGATCGGCGGCGGCTCGTAGCTGTCGGCATCGCCGCGGCGACCCTGTCCGTCGGCTACTTGCCGTGGCTCACGACATTCCTCCACCAGGCCGACCAGATCTCGGCCGGGGCCAAGGGGAGCACGGGCGCTGAGCAGTGGCTGCAGCCCTTTTGGGAAGCACAGTTCCCCTGGCAGATCGCGATCTCCGTCGGCGCGATGAGCAGCGGCGGGCCGCCGCCGGTGCAGAACTTCGTCAAGAGCATCACGACGGCCGGCTGGGTTGCGGCGATGATCTCGGTCGCGGCGATCGTGATCGGGCTGTCGGCCCGCTCCCGGTGGCGGAACCCGGCGGCGGCGTCGCTGTTGCTGTTCGCGTCGTTCGGAACCCTCCTGCTGCTCTTTGCGGTCTCGGTCCTGCACCGGCCGATCTACTCCCCGGGGAGGGCGGATGTCATCGCCCTGCCGGCCTTCGTCCTCCTCGTGTCCTCGTCGGTTCGCATGCTCGCGGACAAGAACGTGCATGCGAGCCCGCATGGCCGCGCCGTTCCGGCCCCTCGCGGCGCGGCCGTCCGGAAACTGGTCCTTGCGCTCGCGGTCGTTGCCCTCGTCGGGCTCTCGCTCGCACCGATCGGCCAGGATCTCCGCGCCACCAAAGGGAACCACGACAGAGCCTGGGCGCACGAGGTCGCTGCGTCCACCCGCGACGGCGACGTCTTCATCGTGACCGGGCTGTGGCGGACACGGCTCGAGTACTACCTCGCCCGCGATCATCGCCGACTCCGGCTACTCGGCTTTCCCCGGGCCCGGGACATTCACCCGACCTGGTTCGACTGGTCCGCCTACGACGCGGCGGCGATAAGGTCCGAGGCCACCGAGGTGGCCGCCACGGCGGCGCGGCTCGCCTCGGAGTCGGGTGGATCCGTCTGGGTGCTTCACGGCATCGACACGGAGCCGCCGGACGACGCCCTGATTGCAGCGCTCTCGCAGCGGCTCGAGCCGATCGGGACTCCGGGCAATCTGGAGTTTGGAGGTACGCCATACCACGTGTTCCGACCGTGATCGCGCGCCTCCTCGGGTTCGGCGTGGGCGGCGCGCTCAGCTACGGGCTCAACGTCGGCGCCTTTGTCCTGCTCCACGACAGGCATGGTCTCGACCCACGCCTGGCCTATGCGATCAGCCTGACTCTCGTCACCGGGGTGAACTTCAGTTGGAGCTACTTCGTCAACTTTCGGACCGACGCGACGGTTCGCGCGTGCCTTCCCAGGTACGCCGCGACGCTCTTGAGCTGCTACGTGCTCAACTATGCGATCACTCAGGCCGGTTTCGCCTGGCGGCCGGACCGCGAGAAGCTCGTAATCCTGACCGCACTGGTGGTGGCCGCCAGCGTCAAGTTCGTGATCTACCACCTCTGGGTCTTCCCGCGCCGGCGGCTATCGCGAGGTCACGAGCGGCCTGGCGGCGCGGCGTGACGAACGCGAGCTCGGCGTAGAACTCCGCACGGTCGACGACCTCGCCGGCGAGCAGGCAGAGCGAGCAGCGGCAGCGGTAGAGGCGCGCCGCCGGGCGGCCACAACGCGAGCGGCGCCAGCAGCCCGACGACCAGGCGCACCGCGCTGACCAGCCAGGAGCGCACGCCGAGCCCGCGCATCTTCCGTCGCTGATAGAGCACCACCTTGACGATGGCCAGCAGCGTCGCGAGGCCGGCGGCGCCGCCGAGCGCCGCCACCACGAGCGCCCACGTCAGCGTCGCCATCGCGCTGTGCGGCACGGCGGCAACCGTCTGGCCGCGAACGCGGTAGACCATGTCCATCGCGACCAGCGCGGCGACGCCAATGACGGCGGCGATCCACCCCGGCAGCGCCCGGGTCGCCCCGGCGATGAGTGCTGCGGCGCCGAGCGCGACGAACCCCGAGAGCGCCGCAATCTCCCGGCTGACCCACGAGGAATGGAGACCGGCGAGAGCCCGCCAGGCGCGCAGCGGCCGGCCGAGGTGCGCCGCGCCGACCGCCATCGCCGCGCCGGCGAGCGCCAGGAAGGCGGCCGGCGGCGGCGGCGTGGCGCCGAGCACGCCCGCGGAGAACCAGGCGACGAGCGCGGTGGCCGTGAGCGAGAAGACCAGCAGCGGCCACTCGGCCGCCAGGCCGTGGCGCAGCCCAGGCCGCTCCTTCGAGAGCGCGGGCGCCTCGGCGGCGGCGGCGGTCATCTCGGGTGACACCGCGCCCCGCCGCCGTCCGGCGACGCGCAGCGCCGGGCGGGTGCCGGTGTCCGGCAGGCCTGGCGGCCACGGCGCCCCGGGAGCCGCCGGAGCGAGATCGTGCGCGAAGCCGAGCGCGCCTGTCGGGCACGCCGACGCGCATGCCGGGGCGTCGCCACGCCGCTGCCGATCGAGGCAGAACGTGCACTTCTCCATCGTGCCGGTGGTGGTGTCGAGCTGCGGGGCTGCGTACGGGCATACCCAGGCGCAGTAACGGCAGCCGATGCAGCGGTCGCGGTCGATGACGACGGCGCCGGTCGCTGCGTCCTTCGTGTAGGCGGCCGCCGGACACCCCGCCAGGCAGCTCGGCGACAGGCAGTGGTTGCACGAGAGCGACCAGTGGAGCACGGTGGCGCCCGACCAGCGCGGCTCGTTGAACGTCGTCACGCTGCGCCAGTGCAGCCCGGCGGACACCGGGTTGGCGATCTCGCAGGCGATGCGGCACGCCGAGCAGCCGGTACAGCGGTTGAGGTCGAGGGTGAAGCACGCCTGCGACGTCATGCGTGCTCCACCTCGACGGCGTTGTCGTGGAACGCGGCGCCGTGCGCCATGTCGGTCTCGCGCGCGCAGGAGAGCAGGTTGACGCCGCCCCCTTCCTGCATCCACCACCCGTTGTGGACGACGGCGCACCCCGCCCGCACGCCGTGGTCGATCCTCACCTCCAGCTCGATGCTGCCGCGCTCGTTGAAGACGCGAGCGCGGGCGCCATCGACGAGGCCGCGGGCGCGGGCCTCCGCGGGGCCGAGGAGGAGCACCGGCGCCGGCGCCAGCGCGCGGATCGACGGCAGGTCGCCGAACTGCGAGTGGATGCGGTCCTTGGTGTTGGGCGTGAGCAGGCGCAGCGGGTAGCGCTGCGATGGCGACTCCACCGGCGGCCGCCAGCGGGGCAGCTCGTCGACCCCCCACCGCTGGGCCGCCTCGCGGGACGACAGCTCGATCCGCCCCGACGGTGTCGGGAACTCGAGATCGGCGAACGCCACGGCCTCGGCGGCCCGGCGCCGGCAGCGGCCCTTCGCGCAGCCGCTCCAGGGTCACCCCGGGGAACGGCGCCAGGCGCCGCGCCAGGTACGCCTCGACCGCGTCGTCGCCCGGCGGGACCAGCACGCGTTCCATCTCGTCGCGCGGGAGGCCGAGGCGCTCGGCGAGAGCCCAGTACACCTCCGACTCAGGCCGCACTTCGCCTGGCGGCGCGATCACCTTCTGCTTGAGCTGGAGGTAGTGGTGCCAGTACGCGGTGATCACGTCGCTCTGCTCGAACATCGTCTTCGCCGGCAGGACGACGTCGGCCTCGCGCGCCGTGTCTGTCAGGAACTGGTCGACGACGACGCGGAAGTCGAGCGAGCGGAGAGCGCGCAGCACATCCCCGGTCTGCGGCTGCTGCGTGACCGGGTTGCCGCGCTCGATCCAGGCCAAGCGAATCGGCGGGTCGCGCTGGGCGAGCACGTCGGCGCCGAGGCGCGCCGTCGACACCGAGACGCGGATCGGGCCCTCGTCCCGCACCGGCGGGAAGAAGGCGAGCGGGTCCCGCGGCGCCGAGAACACGTGGCTCTGCAGGTTGGCGTACACCCAGCCGGCGCCCGGGCGGCCGATGTTGCCGGTGAGCGCCAGCAGACCGATGATCGCCCGCATCGCCTGGCCCGAGTTGGTGTAGCGCTGCATCCCGAAGCCGGCGCAGATCGTCGCCGGCTTGACGGTGCCGATCGCCTCGGCGAGCCGCTCGATCACCGCCTCCGCAACGCCGGTGATCGCGGCGACCCGCGCCGGCGGGTACTCGGCGAGCATCTCGCGGAACGGGCCGTAGCCGTGAACGTGGGCGGTGACGAACGGCTCGTCCACGAGCCCGCGCGCCACGAGAACGTGCGCGATCCCGAGCGCCAGCGCCCCGTCGCTGCCGGGCGTGATCTGGACGAGCAGCTCGGCGGACTCGGCCGACTCGGTGCGCCGCGGGTCGACCACGATCAGGCGCGCGCCGCGGTCGAGCGCCTGCTCGATGAACGCCATCTGGTGGATGTTGGTCTCGGCCGGGTTCTTGCCCCACAGCACGATCAGCCGGGCGTCGGCGATGTCGGGCGGCGCGCTGTGGCGGTTGTCGCCGAGGGTGAGGCGGGTCGCCTCGAGGCCGGCCGGCCAGCAGAGGTCGCCGAAGGTCGTCGTGCAACCGCCGTACAGGCGCCAGAACGCGGGCGCCACCGCGTTCATCAGCCCCTTCGTTCCGCTGCCCGAGTAGTACAGGACGCTGCGCGGGCCGGGGTCGGCTCGCAGCGCCGCGAGCTTGCCGGCGACGAGGTCGAGGGCGTCGTCCCAGGCGATCCGCTCGAACCCTCCGCCGGCGCGCCGGCGCAGCGGATGCAGCAGCCGGTCGGGCGAGTACACGCGCTCGATGTACGAGAGCCCCTTCAGACACGGCCCGCCGGGGGTGGCGTCGTTGCCCGGGTACGCGGCGATCCCGACCAGGCGGCCGTCGCGCACCTCGACCCGCATCGCGCAGGTGCTGTAGCAGTTCCGCGGGCACGCCGTGGTGAACGTCGGCATCGCCTCCCCCGGGTCCGCGACCCGCCGGCGAGTATACGGCCGGGCGCCGCCGCGAATGAGACGGCCGCCGGGGTCGCCGGCGGCCGTCGATTCGGTGCGAAGCGAGCGGACTATACCAACGTCGAGCGGCGGCCGAGGGCGGCGGCGCCCAGGAGCGCGACGATGAGGCCAAGCAGTGCGAGACCGACGCTGCCCAGCGCCGGCACCGGCATCACACGGTCGAGCCCGACGTAGAACTCGCCCGGCTCGGGAGTGCCCACGCTGTCGTACGCGATCAGCTCGCCGTCGCACGGCAGGTTGTCGACGATCCGCCGCACCCGCCACGAGCGCGTCGTGTCGCCCGGGTTGCCGAACACCTCGAGCGTGAAATTGGACGAGCCCGGCTTGAGCGCGATCGACGCAACGCCGGAGCAGTCGGCGACGGTTCCCTCGATCGTGAACTGGTCGCGGAAGGTCTCGGTGAACGCCGGCTTGATCGAGTCGTCGCACGGGTCGAGGCTGTCGGCGATCCCGTCGCCGTCGACGTCGGACGTGAGGAACGCGACCATGGGGTCATGGTCCGATGTCCGCACGGCGGTGCCCGCGACGCTCGCCGACACGCCCGAGAAGTCCGCGTCGATGCGGGCGTGTTGCATCCACGGCATCGCGTGCGCGAGCAGTCCCTCGTTGACGATCACGTGGTCCAAGTTCTGCGCGTTGCCGTCCTGGACCCATGAGTACCGCTCGGCCGGCGTGGACTCCCCCAGCCGCGTGAAGTTCGGGTTGACGAGATCGGCGCCGTCGCCCGGGACCACGGTCTGGTTGTTTGGAGACGGCGCGCCGAGCAGCGTGCCCATGACGTCGACGAGGCCGTCGTTCACCTCGAACGTGTTGAAATCGCCGAGGACGACGAGACGCTCGTCGGGATCGGCGGCCTGCCGGGCCTGGATGAGGTTGGCGAGCCAGACGGCCTGAGCGTTGCGCTTCTGTCGCACGCGGTTGCCCGTGGTCGTAAGCCCGTCGGGCGTGGCGTCGTCGTCGACTCCGCTCAACGAGCGCTGGTGGACCACGATCACCTGGAGCGGGAAGGTGCGGCCGTCGGCGAAGGCGACGGTCGCGTCGAGGCGCAGCGGCGGGCGGTCGTTGAGAAGGTGGGAGACGTTGTCGCTCGGGTCGATCCAGGTGGTGGCTTGACCCTCCTGGACGACCGCGTTGACGGCGACGCGCGGAGTGCTCCCGACCACCACCGCCTTCTTCACCAGGAAGCCGATGTTGATGCCGCCGATGTCGTTGCCGGGCATCACGTACCCGTCGTAAAGCGGATCGGGCTGCGAGTTCGTGATGGCGTCGGCCGAGACCTTTGCGGCGATCGCGTCCAGCGTCGCCTCGTTCTCCACCTCCTCGACGCCGATGATGTCGGGGCTGCGCAGGTAGTCGCGGATGGCAAGCGACACCTTATCGAGACGCGTGGCCCAGGCCGATGCGTCGGGCACCGGCTCCGTGACTGTAGGCTGTGGCGCGACCTCCGTGTCCGCAACGTTGTTGAAGAAGCGGCGCAGGTTGAAGGATCCGACCGTGACGTCGTCGACGCCGGCCGTCTGCACGGCGGTGGCGGACATCCCTCCGGTGGGTACGACAGCGGCGTCCGGCAGGATCGAGTAGCGCCGATACGCGTAGTCGAGCACGCCGACCATGTTCGTGATCTGGCTGCCGGTGGTGAGGTTGACCAGCGACACGCCGATTTGGCCGTCGCTGTCGACGCGCAGCAGCTCGGGGTTGGCATCCCAGCGCGGGATCGGCGGGATCGTCCCGGAGGGAATCGTGTTTGGCGCCTCGATGCCGGCCTCACGGAACGGACGCGCGACACCGGTGATCACGCCGAAGAACTCGCCGTACGAGCTCACCGCGAGCGTGGTCTCGTTGATCGGGCCGGCGAGGGTGCCGCTCGTCGTCATGAACGAGCCGACGCTGACCCGCATCCCCTCGATGCGCTCGAGCTGGTCGTACGAACCCGTCGGATCGGGGAACGTCGCCGTCAACGGGATTGGGGCCGGGAGAGCGTTCCCCGTCGAGACCATCGAGACCGAGGGCGAGGTCAGCTCGGTGAGTGGGGGCTGCCCGGGGTCGGAGGAGGGCACGAACTCGGAGACGGTCCCGGTCACCTGCACCAGGTTGCCCACGGCGGCCGCGGCAGGAGGCGCGCTCCCGGTGTAGACGAAGATGCCTTCCGAGGTCGCCGGGTTCGCGTCGGTGTTCGCGTCCGGCTCCTGGATGAAGAAGCCGTTGTTGTACTTTCGAGCCGTCACGATTCCTCGGGTAGAGACTGTTCCGGACAGCGGTGAGGTCGAACCACTGCCTTGAATGTCGTGGATGGGCGTCAGGACCACATCGTCGTTGGTGATGGTGCCTATGCCCTGACCATCGGCGACGATCGTCCCTGCGACGTTGGTGACGTTGACGAAGAAGGTCTCATTGCCCTCGATCGCGGTGTCGCCGTTGACGGTCACGTCGAAGGTGTAGGTCGAGTTTCCGGCGGCGATCGACTGACCGGTGAGCGACTTGCTCACGTAGTCGCTGTCGGCGGTGGTCGCCGAGTTGTCCTGCGTAGCGATGTCGAAGGTGACGCCACCCACTGGCGCCGGCGACGTCAGGCTGACTGTGAACGACGCGGTCGCGGTTCCTGCATCGCCCTCGGTCACGGCGACATCGTTGATCGAGAGGCTGAGGCCGCAGCCCCCGGCGTTGACCTGAATGTCGTCGATCCCCACCCATTCGTCGTTTCCGGCGGCATTGGTGGTGATGACGCGAACCTGCACGAGCGACTGGTTGTTGGCGGCAGCGGGGAGGACCGCACAGACGCTCGTCACCAGGGTTGCCAGGCTCGGACCTGTCGTAGCGTCGGCGATGTAGGCAGCCGGCACGTTCGTGAAGTTGCCTGAGCTACCGATCCGGTACTGCAGCGCTACCTGTTGTGCCGCATTATCGGTCGAGCCATCGATATCGCGGAGGTTGTACTTCACGGTGATTCCCGATTGTCCAGTGGTGTTGAGATAGAAGCGGAGGTACGGGGCGTCCGCCGTTCCGCTGCCCTGGAGCGCGACCACGGGATCGGTGATCGCGAATTCGGCGACGCCTCCCGTGGCAAAGGTGTTCGGGTTGGTCTGGTTGGCGTTGACGTCGAGAACGCCGGGGTCATCGGCGGCCACGACGGTTTGCGGGTCGACGTCGTTGCTCGCCGTCAGGCTGTCACCCCGGAAACCTTCGATTCCCGCGACTCCGGACCAGTCGTCGCTGGTCGTTATCAGGCTTGCATTGGCCCAGCCCTGCGAGAACGGGAGGGTTTGCGGCGTGCTGTCCGCCCAAACGAAGGCGCCGCCGAGAACGGCCGCGACCAACACGACGAGTGAGCCGAGAACCGCGGTTCGCTTGGCCATTGATCTTCTCCTCCTCAAGAGAAGCTCCACGCCGGGACGAGCCCGGCGAGAACTAACGCGAATCGAACCGCCCGATGGTGCGCCGAGAAACACCGCCTCGCAAACAGCCGGCACCGCGAAGCGCACTGTAGCGCAGTGTCAATGGTTTTTCTGAGACAATAGCTCAGCATGCGAGCTAAGTAGCTGAGACGCTCCCTCATCGAACTCGCGTCTCTGTAGTGACAGCGGAACTAAAGTAATTGTCTCGCTCTATTTCACAATAACGACCTCACCACAGAGGCAAATGGCGGAGATGCGGTCGCGAATCAGAAACAGGGGACATGCATGGGGTCGCCGCTGGACCCGTCGACGACGGTCGCGTAGGCGAGGAAGCGCCCGCCCGGGGTCGATGTCCGCAGCACCGCGTAGCACCCCTGGCCGTCGACGGTGCTGACTGCGTTGAGCACGTCGGCGAGCTGCTTCCACTCCCCGGCGGCCAGGCGCAGCCGCAGCACGCCCAGCGGCACGCCGGCGGCATCGAAGATCCGCATCACGAGGGCGAGCGGGCTGGGGTTCAGGTTCACCAGGTCGAGGTGCGTCTGCGTCCCGCCGGCACGCTTGAGGCGGGTGATCGGGAACAGGCGGCACTCGGTGTTGTCGGTCACCGCCCGACTCACCGGCACAGCCGCGAACGCCTGGCCGTACGGCATCGGGATGCGCGTCAGCAGGGTGGCGCCCGCGGCGGCCACCTGTCCGGCGTGCGGCGTCACCAGCAGCGCGCCGGCGCTGCGGAAGTCGAAAAGCCCGCTGAGCACGCTGTCGACCGCGATCCCCGCTCCGCCCGGCACCGTCAGCTCGACCGCGCGGCGCGCCGCCGCCTGGGCGGCCGGCGTCAGCAGCGTGAGCGTCACGTCGGTGGGCGTTCCGCCGGCGCCGACGAGCTGCACGTCGGTACGCCACGCGCCGCCGCGCAGCCGCGCTGCGCCGCCGGCCGGCGCGAGCAGGAACGGGTCGCTGGTCGGCGCGGCGGTCCCGGCGATCGTCGGGTCGCCGGAGCGGCCGTCGGCGGTCAGCGCCCAGGCGAGCACCGCGGCCGGGCCGGTCGCCGGCCTCACGATGGCCTGTCCGTGCGAGGTGGCGCCGGCGCCGGCCTCGCCGAGGACGTCCTCGCGGTACACCACCTCGCCGGGACCCAGCGCGTACCTCTGCTGGCCGAGCGAAGCGCCGGCGTCGTCGAGCAGCTCGAGGTCGGCCACGGTGGCCGAGGCGGAGGGGTTGAGCAGCAGCATTGCGGCGCGAGGCGATGCGGCGTCGGAGCCGTGCGCAAGGCGCAGCAGGCGGCCTTCGCCGCCACCGGCGACCGCCGAGTCGGCGGGCGTCGCGGCGGTGAACGCGGCGTAACGCAGGCCTGCCCGGCTCACTGCGATCGTGCATCCGGCCAGCAGGTCGTCGGCGTCGGCGACGACCCGCAGCACGCCGGGGCCGCCGGCGCCGAGCTGGCGGGTCACCACGTCCGGGAGCACGAGGCTGGTGCCGGGCGGGACGGTCACGGTGAGGGTGCGGGCGTCGTCGCTGTCGCCGCCGGGGACGAGCAGGCCGATGGTGGCCGCCAGGGCAATCGTGCCCCGGTTGTGGAGGACCACGTCGCTGCTCCACGTCCGTCCGGCGCCATCGATCAGCCCCACCGCGAACGGCAGGTACGAGACTTTCCCGGGCGCCGAGCCGCTCACGGCGACGGTAGCTCGCGCTATCTCGCCGAACCGCCACCGACCCTCCCGTACCATCCGCCAGGCGCTGACCAGCGGCTGGCCGGGCAGCGTCTCCGCGGCCGGGGCGACGAGGTCAAAGGCGAACGTCCGCGTCTCGCCGGGCGCGACGGCATCGGCGGCGTCGAGGTCGTGACGGATCGCGGCGAGCGGGTCGGCGTCGTCGCCGGCCGCCAGCCGGTACCCGGAGGCAAAACTCCACGTGGTGGTGCCGGTGTTGCGTACCTGCACGCTGCCGCGCCCGGCCGTCGCGGGCAGCAGCCAGTGGGGCAGGTCGACCCGAACGATTTCGGCGTCGTCGACCGGCACCTCGGCCGCCACGCGCTGCAGCTCCCGATAGGCGGGCTTCTCGGCGAGGGCGGGCGGTGGGCCGAGGAGGCCGAACCCTTGCGGGTAGCGTGGGTCGTCGCTGATCTCGTAGAGGAACACCTTGTCGACCCAGGCGAGGGAGCGATCGGGGCCGAACAGCCCCAGCAGGAGGTCGGCGACGAATGCCGCCTGCGCCGCCGCACCGCCCCCCCCGCTGCCGCAACCGGTCTCGGTCAGCCAGAACGGCCGGCCGAGCCAGCCGGCGTTCTGCAGCACCTTGCGAACCGACGGGGGGTCCCACGGGTAACGGGAGCCGCGGTCGAGCTGGTTGATCACCGAGCGGGAGGACCCGCCGTCCGGGTACAGGTGGTGGGTGACGACATCGAGATCGTCGGAGGCGCGGGCGAGGACCGCGCGCAGCCACGAGTCCCAGTGCAGTGACTGCAGGTTGGCGAGCTCGGGCCCGCACACCCGCGCGGCCGGGTTGGCCGCGTGGATCGCCTGCGCACCGGGCTTGAGGATCGTGTCGATGTACTCGTCGCGGCCGCCGGCCCAGAACCTCCGATCGTTGGGCTCGTTCCACATCCCCCAGTAGTCGATCCGGCCGCGGTAGCGCTCGGCGGCGCGGGTGCAGAGGTCGGAGAAGTCGGCGCCGTCGCGCGGCACCCCCGTCCCCGCCGGCCCGTCGGTGGCCCACGCCGGCGTGTCGGAGATCGTCGCGTAGAGACGCAGCCCGCGGGCGAGCGCCTGCTCCGCCACCGTGTCGTAGGTCTCCCACGCGAAGCGGCCGCGCTCCGGCTCGACGAGCGACCAGGCGAAGTCGATACGCACCCAGCGGGCGCCGGAGGCGGCGATTGCGTCGAGCAGCAGCGGCGAAGGGATGTGCGCGTTGACCCCGTACGGCGAGGCACACAGCGTCCGTGCGGCTGCCGTCGCGAGCACCGCGATGATCATGAGCAGGCGGCCGGGCGAAGCCGGAGTGCAGCCCGAATGTGGCCGGGCGCCGGAAACCGGGGCGTTCACGCGCATCTCCCCTTGTTCGAACCTACCACACCGGCACCCACCGGACAATCGCGACGCTTTCTCATCATTACCCCCCGGCTGGCCGCTGGAGAATGCAGGCTTCCGGGCCGAACCCCTGCCTGCGGAACATCGTCATGCCCTCGCCTTGTCAGTGTCATTTCCTTGCCCTACGATGACATTGAGACGGCTCGCGCGTGGTAGAGTCACGCCGGGGGGAGGTTGGGATGGCACTCCGGAGCGTCCTGGGGCGTGGTTTGGCGTTGGCGCAGCAAGCGCCGCAGACCGCCGGCGAGATGCCGTTTCTCCGGGTCGCCGTGCGGATCCTGATCGCCGCCCTCATCGTCGTGCTTCTCACCTACATCGTGATCGAGCAGGTCGGTAGCTGGCGACGGAGGAGGTCAGGCCGTGACTGAGCGGCGCAACGGGGTTCCCCGCGACATCCAGCGGTTCACCGCCAACGAATTGGCCCAGCACTGGGTGCTGCTGATCACGCTCGTCGTTCTCGCGCTCACCGGCCTCGGTCTGTTCGCCGCCGACACCTGGCTCGGCCGCACGCTGATCTCGCTCGAGGGTGGGATCGAGGCGCGCGGCACCATCCACCGGGTGTCGGCCGTCGGGCTGATGCTCCTCGTGGGCTGGCACTTCCTCTACGTCGTCTTCTCCGAGCGCGGTCACCGGCAGCTCATGGAGATGATGCCGTGCGCGCGGGACCTCCGCGACACCGGCACGCTTCTCGCGTTCCTGGCTGGGCGGCGCGGCACGATGCCGGAGTTCGGCCGCTTCACGCCGCTGCAGAAGCTGCAGTACTGGGGCGCCGGGCTCGGCTCGCTGACCATGGTGGCGACCGGCCTCGTGCTCTGGCTCCACACCGCGGCGATGATGGTGATGCCGAAGTGGGTGTTCGACGTGACCACGATCGTGCACGGCTACGAGGGTCTGATCCTTTTCGCGCTGCTGTTCGGCTGGCACCTCTACATCGTCCACCTGGCGCCGGGCAACTTCCCGATGCAGAGGACGTTCCTCACAGGCCGCATCAGCGCGAGCCGCTTGTGGAAGGAGCACCGCATCGAGTACCGCCGGGAGCTCGGCGACGAGCCGCCGCCCGACGAGGCCGGTGGCGGAGAGGGAGAAGCGCGATGAGGCGCGCTTCCTTCGCCGTCGTCATCCTTGCGGCTGCCGCCGCAGTCGCGCAGCAGCCGCCGGTCGCGCAGCCCGTCCCACCGCCGGCCACCGGCGAGCAGCAGGCCGTGGCGCGCCAGTGCCTGATCTGCCACGGCCGCCCCGAGTTCAAGAAAGTGGCAAGCGACGGCAGCGTGCGGCCGCTGTTCATCGACGAAGGCGAGCTCAAGCGCTCGGTGCACGCCCGCTGGCAGTGCGTCGACTGCCACGCCGACGTCGCCAAGATCCCGCACGCCGACGCGCTCGCCCCGGTCAACTGCCAGCGCTGCCACTTCACGACCAACCCGGTCGGCGCCCCGCAGGACGTCAACTACGACGCCTACTCCAAGTCCGTGCACGGGCGCCTGCGCCTGGCCGGCAACGTCAAGGCACCGCTGTGCCAGGACTGCCACGGCACGCACCTCGTTCTCAAGCACGGCGACCCGGCGTCGCAGGTCAACAAGGCGCAGGTGCCGGGGACCTGCGGACGCTGCCATGTCGACATCTACGCGCAGTATCAGCGCTCCGTGCACGGGCGCTCGCTGCTCAGCAAGGGCAACTTCGAGGCACCGTCGTGCACCGACTGTCACGGCGAGCACTCGATCATGGGCGCCAAGGAAAGCACCTCGGAGGTCTCGGCCGGCAACATCGCCGAGACCTGCTCGCACTGCCACGGCTCGATGGCCTTCAACACCAAGTTCAACATCCCGGTCAACCCGGTCAAGACGTTCAAGCACTCGTTCCACGGCATCGCCAACGAGCTCGGCTCGAAGAAGGTCGCGCAGTGCGCGTCGTGCCACACCGCCCACTCCGTGCTCCCCCCCGAGGACCCGGCATCGTCGGTGAACCCGGCGAACATTCCCGCCACCTGCGGCAAGACGGGGTGCCACGAGGGCGCCAACGCCAACTACGCCCGCGGACGCTTCCACATCGACCCGTCGAGCAAGAGCTCGGGGATCATCTACTGGGTGGCGCTGTTCTTCAAGGTGCTGACGATCTCGACTCTGGTCGCCCTCATCATCCACATCCTCATGGACCTGGTGAAGAAGCTGCGAATCCGTCACGCGGGAGGACACGGCGGTGCGTGAGCGAGACGACACCCTGCGCGACGCCCTGGCCGACGAGCTCGAGCGGGCGCACCGTCTCAGCGCGGAGGAGGCCTCCGAGCTGGCCGCCCGGATGGAGGAGCGTCTGCGGCCGCGCTTCGCTACCTGGGTCAGGCGCGAGCTGACGATCCAGCGGCGACGGGAGAAGGTGGCGGTCCGGCACGAGGCGCGCGGCGCGTCGGCGATTGCGGCGACCGGCGAGGAGTTCGTGCGGCTATCGCTCGAGCTGCGCCTGCAGCACGCGCTGATGGCGCTCTCGGTGATCCTGCTGGTCGTCACCGGCCTGCCGCTGAAGTTCCACGAGAGCGCCTGGGCGAAGCCGATCATCGCCTTCTTCGGCGGCCCCGACTTCTCGCCGATCTTCCACCGCATCGCGGCCACCGGGCTGATCATCGCCGGGCTATGGCACCTCGTGTTCATCGTCGCCACCCGCGAGGGGCGCCGGACGTTCCTCCAGCTCATCCCGATGCCGCAGGACGCGAAGGACGCCTGGCAGCAGATCAAGTACTACCTCGGCCGCACCGGCGAGCGCCCGAAGTACGACCGGTTCTCGTACGTCGAGAAGTTCGACTACTGGGCGGTCTATTGGGGCATGGTGATCATGATCGGCTCCGGCACCATGCTGTGGTTCACCGAGTTCTTCCTGCGACACATCCCCAAGTGGGTGACCGACATCGCCAAGGAGGCGCACTCCGACGAGGCGCTGCTCGCCACCCTCGCGATCGTCATCTGGCACTTCTACAACGTCCATCTCAACCCGCACAAGTTCCCGATGAACCGGACCTTCATCACCGGCAAGGTCTCCGAGCAGGAAATGATCGAAGAGCATCCCCTCGAGTACGAGCGGATCATGGAAGAACGGCGCCGGAAGGCCGGGGGCGACGGAGGCGAGTCATGAGCAGCGCGCACGCTCCGCGCCGAGAGACGTCGGGCACCGGGCACCGGGCACCGGGCACCGTGAAGACCAAGCCATGACGCGCTCGTGCCGCGTCGCGGCCGCCTACGGCCCACGGCCCACGGCCCACGCCTCCGGTGGGAGGCAAGCGATGACGCATCTCTGGCTCGCCATCAAGGAAGGCGTCATCGAGCACCGCCGCCCGCTGCTCGTCATCGCGAGCGCCGTGATAGCCGCTCTCCTCATCGTTCACGGGGTTTTCTATTTCGTCTCGACCAACGAGAAGGTCTGCGGGTCGTGCCACATCATGCGGCCGTACATCGCGATGTGGAAGAACTCGTCGCACGCCGGCGTCCCCTGCGTCCGCTGCCACGCCGAGTGGCGCTATGCGATCTCCGAGACCTACCTGCGCTACGCGCTCGGCCTCTACACGACGCAGCTCCGCGCCGAGGTGCCGGACGAGCGCTGTCTGTCGTGCCACGAGCACCAGGAACTCGACACCGACAAGCCGTTCCTCCGCAACATCCACTTTTCGCACAAGAACCACCTCGGCGAGGCGCGCCGCGGCAAGCGGCTGCACTGCACCTCGTGCCACTCCGGCACCGGCGTGGCGGTCGCCGAGGCCGGCCTCGAGACCCACGTCAAGGTCGACGAGGCGGTGTGCTTCACCTGCCACTTCAAGGGCGCCGAGAAGGGTCAGGCGGTCACCGGCTGCCTGGTCTGTCACGGCCCGCCGACCACCGTAGTCACCCACCAGGGATTCCAGTTCGACCACGGCACCTACCTGAAGCGCAACGTCCGCTGCAACCTCTGCCACATCGAGGTGATCCGCGGCGACGCCAACGTCCCGCGCGACCGCTGCGCGTCGTGCCACGTCAGCCGCATCGAGGCCTACGACGACATCGACCGCGTCCACGAGATTCACCTCAAGCAGCGGCAGATCGACTGCAAGCGCTGCCATAACCGCATGGAGCACGGCAAGATCCAGATGACCGCCGCGCTCGGCGAGCGCTGCGAGAACTGCCACAAGCCGACGCACACGCCGCAGGAGCAGATGTACATCGGTATCGGCGGCGAGGGCGTGCCGGACACGCCGTCGACGATGTTCTTGGCGCGCGTCGCCTGTGACTCGTGCCACGGCGAACCGGGCGGCGACCCCCGCAAGGGCGCCGAGCAGCTCCGCAAGTCGTGCGTCACCTGCCACGGCCAGGGTTTCGACAGGATGGTCGACGACTGGATCAACGAGGTCGGCACGCTGCTCGCCGACGTCTCCGGGGCGGTCACCCGCGCCGAGGCGCAGGCGCGGGCCGCCGGCGACCGCGGCAAGCCTTTCGCGGCGCAGCTCGAGCGCGCCCGCCACAACGTCGACTTCGTGCGCCACTCGCGCGGCGAGCACAACATCCGCTACGCCGTGGAGCTGCTTCGTCTCGCCCGCACGGACGCCAACGACGTGCTGGCCAAGACCGGCGCCGGCGCGCTGGCGCCCAGCGCCGTGCTCGCCTCCTCGTCGGGCTACTGCCGCGTCTGCCACTCCACGTCGCACCTCGGCACCAGCCTCGCGTTCGCCGGCATGCAGTACGACCACAACCGCCACCTCGCGAGCGGGCTCGTCTGCCAGACCTGCCACTCGATCGAGGAGCACGGCAAGACGACCATCCAGCGCGAGCAGTGCATGGGCTGCCACCACGGCGTCGAGCAGAAACGAGCGTGCGAGAGCTGCCACGCCGAGCAAGCCAGCCTGTACAAGGGCGAGCTGCGCGGCACCGCGGTCAAGGGCGACCCCGACGTGATGGCCAAGGCCGAGGTCGAGTGCGTCGGCTGCCACGACCTGACGGCGAAGGAACCGGTGGTCAAGGCGGTGCAGAAGGCCTGTGTCGGCTGCCACGAGGCGGGTTTCGACGAGATGGCGGTCGAGTGGATCAACGAGGACCAGAAACGGGTGCAGGACCTCGCCGTGGAGCTGGCCCGGGCGCAGGAACGGCTGGCCGGAGAGAGCGGCACGTTGGCGGCTTCGCACCGCGTGGCGCTGGCCGAGGCCGAGCGGCTCCACCGGGCGCTGGTCGCGGCCAAGGGCGTGCACAACACGTCGCTCGCCGCCGACGCCTACGACCGCGCGAAGAAGCTCCTCGTCTGGTGAGCCCCCGGGTGCCGCCGTCTCGCCTAGAGCTCGCCACGCCGGGCGGTCGCCCGTGCAGCGTTGCGGAAGGACCTGCGGGCGTCAACCGGAGAACGATGGTCCGCTATCGAAGATGAGGCCGGAGCGTTCGGCGCGCTGCGATCGTACCGCCGCGACGATCAGCGCCGTGACCTCCTCGGCGGAGTTGCGGAACGAGTCGTCCCGGGCGCGCCGCCTGCCCGCCGCGTTGATCCAGCGGCTGACGCTGCCGGGGTTCCTGCCGAACACCACCGCGAGGTCCTTGACGCGAACTCCGAAAAGCTCGGCGCCGAGCAACGCGATCAGCTCGCGCCGGCGGGTGAGCGCCGAGCCGCTACGCGGCGACCGCAGCTCACGCTCCGGCGTCCCGGTAATCCGCGCCGCGATCTCCACGAGCTCGAGCGCGGACAGGCGCGGGCGCTCAGGTGACGTCGCAGCACCAATCGCGTCCAGCGCCGGGCGCGATGACCGGGCTGGTCGGTCCGGGCGCCGGTCGGCGGCCCACCATGGCAGGCGGCCTGGTTCTCGCTGCAACCAGGGAGCGCCGGCGGTCTCCGCAAGCGCCATCGCGTACGAGCGCCGCGCGACGGCGATCGGCGCCCCGAAGCCGGCAAGAGCAGCGTCGACATCGACGATCGGGTCGCCGACCTCCCCCAGCAGCTCGCGGTGGCCGCTCCACGGGTAGACGGCCGGGTCGCGGACCACCCCCGCCGCGACCGGGTTGAGGTGAATGTAGGCGATGAGCTGGTTGAGATGCCGCTCGCCGCTCACCAGCCTAGCGCGGTAGCGGCCCTGCCACAGCGGCCCATACAGGGTCCGCCTCCGGTTGTACGACTTGGCAAAGCGGCCCTGGAGGAGGCGCATCGTCCGCCACAGCGGGACAGTGGCGCTGCGCAACGCCAGGTGGTAGTGGTTCGACATCACGCACCAGGCGAAGATCGTCAGCTCGTCGCGCCGTTGGAGGTCGCGAACGATCCCCAGCAACTCGGCAACCTCCTCCGCGTCGCTGAAGACCGGCTCGGCATGACCGATCCGGCTGTAGACGTGGTAGATGGCGCCCTCGGCGAAGACGCGCGGCGCTCGTGGCATCGACCCTCCTCAGGCTGTCAGCCGCCACCTCAGTCTACCAAGAGACGTGCAACAGTGCGGTACCAGGTACCTGAAGTTCGGCTGGGATGCAACAATGCGGTACCAGGTACCCGAGGTCGTGAGATGCGATGGCGGCCAGCTTGCGGATTGGTCACTCCTTGCCGGGCTCGATGTCGGAATGCCGGGAGCTCTCCGATCGCTCCTCGGGCGGTTTCAACCGGCGGAATGCTGCCCACAGCAGGGCGTCGTAGGCGATCTTCATGGCGGCGCCGGTCACCAGGGGCGCCAGCAGCGACACGCCCTGCATCGCAGCTCCTGCGAGCGGCGGCCCGACCGCCCAACCTGCGAGCCGCACGAGCCCCGTCACGCCCGAGGCGGTCGTGCGCTCCTCCGGCCGGACCACCGCCATGACGTACGACTGGCGCGTCGGCACGTCCATTTCGACGAGGCCTTCGCGCAGCAGGAACAGCGCCGCGGCGATCGGGAACGTCGGCGCGAAGGCCACCGTCACCAACAGCAGGCTCGACGGCATGTGCGTGAACACCATCGTGTTGACCAGGCCGATGCGCCGCGCCAGCCACGCTGCGCCGAGGTGGGAAAGCGCGTTGGCGACCCGCGCGAAGAAGAACAGCCCCCCGATCGCCGCTGCCCCAACGCCGAACCGCTCGAAGAAGAAGTAGGACAGCAGGGCCGAGCTCAAGAACCCGCCGGCGATGCTGTCGACCGCGAACAGCGCGGAGATGCGGGCGACGATGCGACGGCTCTGCGGCGAGAGTGCACGCCGCGCTCGTGGTGCCTCCGCCTCGACGGCCGGGGTCAGGCGCAGGTAGACGGGGGCGCCGGCAGCCGCGAGCGCAGCCGCGACCAGCAGCGCGATCCGGACGCCCTCGGCCTCGGGCACACCGCCGACCGCCGCGATCAGCGCCGGCAGTCCTGCAAGCAGAGCACCAAGAGCGTGCCCGGCGTCCTGCATGACGTTGTAGACGGCGAAGGCGCGCGTCCTCCCGGCGTCGGTTGCGACCGCTGGCACCATCGCCTGCTCGAGCACGAGCTGGGCGCCGCGGTCGCGCCCCATCCCATTCACCGACCCGATGAACGCCGCGGCTGCCAGCGCCGGCAGCGAGTCGACCAACGCAACGACAGCGGCACCCGCTCCCGCCAGGAGAGCGAGGCCGACGAGCACGCGACGGCGCCCCAAGCGGTCGGCGAACGTGGCCACGAAGGCGGTCCCGAGGACGCCGCCGGCCAGGCCTGCACCGACCACCAGCCCGGTCGCCCCCGGCGGGAAGCCGAGCCGCGCCAGGTGGAGGCCGAGCAGAACGCCGGTGGCGCCGATCGAGCACGCGCGCAGGAAGCCCGCCGCAGCAATGAGATTGCGGTCGCTCATGCGGCCCCGCCACGCCCAGTGCCGACGCTCCGCTCGGGCCGGGTCAGGCGTTCCATGGCACCGGGAGATACCCGCCAGTCACCGGCGGCGGACGACGAGCTCGATGCCGTCGGCGGTGAAGCGGCGCGCCACGACGTTCTCCTCGCTCAGCGCCCGCTGCAACTCCTCGCCGCCCTCGGGCGGGAAGCGCAGCGTCTCGAGGCCGGGCTGCTGCAGCACCCGCGTGCGGATCGCCGCGCGCAGGTCGTCGAGCCCCTGCCCGGTGAGTGCCGAGAGCCGCACGGCGTCGCGGTCCGCCGGGGCGAGTGGCAAAGCGCCGTCAAGGCGGTCGACCTTGTTCAGCCCGACGAGGCACGAGCGGGGGTCGATGCCGAGCGACTCGAGCACCTCGTCGCCCACCCGCAGGTGGTCCTCCCAACCGGCGTGCGAAGCGTCGACCAGGTGCACCACGACCTGGGCGAGCGCCGCCTCCGCCAGCGTGGCGCGGAACGATGCGACCAGATGGTGCGGCAGCTTGCGGATGAAGCCGACGGTGTCGGCGACCGTCACCACGGTGCCGTCGCCGAGCTCGGCGCGGCGCACCCGCGGGTCGATGGTCGCGAAGAGCCGATCCTCGACCAGCGTGTCGCCGCCGGTGAGCGCCGTGAACAGCGTGCTTTTGCCGGCGTTGGTGTAGCCGACCAGCGCCACCGCGGGCAGGTTGGCGCGGCGGCGCCGCTGCACCTCGCGCTCGCGCTCGATCTCGTCCAGGCTCGCCCGCAGGAAGGCGATGCGCCGGCGGATCAGCCGGCGGTCCGTCTCGATCTGCGTCTCGCCCACGCCGCGGGTGCCGATGCCGCCGGCCTGGCGCGACAGGTGCGACCAGCGGCGCGTCAGCCGCGAGCGCAGGTAGTTGAGCTGCGCCAGCTCGACCTGGGTCTGCGCCTCGCGGGTGCGCGCCCGCAGCGCGAAGATGTCGAGGATGACGCCGGCGCGGTCGAGCACCTTGACGTCGTCCGGGAGCGCCTCCTCGACGTGGCGGGCCTGCGAGCCCGACAGGTCGTCGTCGAACACCACCAGCCGCGCGCCGCTCTCGGCGACCGCCGCGGCGATCTCCTCGACCTTGCCCTTGCCGACAAAGGTCCTCCCGTCGGGCGACTTGCGCTCCTGGGTGATGCGGCCGACCGCCTCGCCGCCCGCCGTGTCGACGAGCTGCGCCAGCTCGTCGAGGTGGGTTGCCAGCACCCCGTCCGGGAGCCCGGGAAGTCGGACACCCACCAGAATCGCTTTCTCGCGCTTGGCCATTGGCCGCATGCTACGGGTGACTGAGCGCTCCGGTCAATGGCGGCCTCCACCCGGGCGCCTGCGGCGCTCGCAGTCGGGCCCTTGGCGCCCTGACGTCCTTGTGGCCTGGCGGAGCAGCCGCGTCGGCCGCGGCACAGTGCGTGCTAGGGTGGAGCGGCGACACGATTAGCGTCGCGGGAGGGGGTCATGGGGATCGACCTCGTCTTCGCTTTCCGAATGCTCATCGCCACCGGTCTCGGGGGTCTGATCGGGCTGCAGCGCGAGCTCTCCGGCAAGCCCGCCGGGCTGCGCACCAACATGCTGATCTGCCTGGGGGCCGCCCTGGTCACCCACGTTTCGCTGGCCCTGCCGGCACGGCTCGGCATCGGCGACCCGGCGCGGATCGCCGCCCAGATCGTCACTGGGATCGGCTTCCTGGGCGCCGGCACGATCATGCGCTCGCGGCACGCGGTCCACGGGTTGACCTCGGCCGCGACGATCTGGGTCGTGGCGGCGGTGGGGCTCGCGGTCGGCGCCGGCTTCGAGCGCCAGGCGGCGCTCGCCGCCGTGCTCATCATCGTCGCGCTCGCCGGGCTCGGCAGGGTCGAGGCGCGGCTGCTCGGCCAGAACACGATGACCGCGACGCTGCTCGTCGACGATGCCGCGACCGACCCGGTCGCGTTGCTCGCCCGCCTGGGTGTCAGGCGCCAGCTCACCAGGAGCTGGTCGCGCCTGGGGAACGGCCGCGCCCGGCTCACCGTCGCCTGGCGCGGTACCGAGGGCGACACGGCGCGTCTGGTTGCCACTGCGGCATCGACGCCGGGGGTCACCATGGATTCGTGGGAGCTGGAGGAGTGACTCTCTCACGCGCCCACCCGCTGGATCGTGGTTCGTGGTTCGAAATCCGAGGCGTTCCGGGACGGGCGGACGCCGGTGGAAAGGCAGGGAGGCTGCGATGAAACCCGAGGAAATGTCCCGCTGGCTGGCCGAGCGCCCGCGCGTGCTCGACGGGGCGATGGCAAGCGAGCTGCTGCGCCGCGGCGTCAAGCACGCCGCACGGCTGTGGGGCGTCGGCGCACTGCTGGAGGACCCCGGGCACGTGCGGGCACTGCACCGGGACAACGCGGCCGCGGGCGCGGAAGCGTTGACTACGGCGACGTTCCGCGTGGCGCCGTATTCGCTGCGCAAGGCGGGGCTCGCGGAACGAGCGTCGGAGCTCGCCAACCTCGCCGTCCGGCTGGCTCGCGAGGGTGCCGCGGAGGCCGGCCGCGAGGCCGTCGTCCTTGCCTCGCAGACGACGCTGGAGGACTGCTATCGTCCCGAGCTGACGCCGCCCGACGCGACCCTCGCCGAAGAACACGCCCGGACCGCGGTTCTCCTCGCCGCGGCCGGCGCCGACGCGCTGCTCCTCGAGACGTTCAACAGCGTGCGCGAGGCGCACGCGGCGGCGGCCGCGGCGGCCGCGACCGGGTTGGCGGTGATCGTCACATTCGCATGCCGCGACGGCGGTCGGCTGCTGTCCGGCGAGGACGCTCGCGATGCGGCGGCTGCGGTCACCGGCCCCGGAGTCGTCGCCGTCGGCGTCAACTGCACGGCTCTGCGCGACCTCCTGCCGGCGATCGAGCGCGTCGCCCAAGGCACCCGCTTGCCGCTCGTCGCCTACGCCAACAACTCGTTCTCGGCCGAGGACTCGCGGTGGCTCGACGCGGCGCCGACCGGCCCCGACGGTTACGCCCTCTGCATGCACGCCGCGGTCGCCGCCGGCGCCCGCCTGGTGGGTGGCTGCTGTGGCACCACCCCGGCCCACATCGCCGCCGTCGCAACCATGCTCGCGGCCCCGACGCGCTAGAATCGCGCCCGTGTCCGCCCTGCCCGAGCCCTACGCGAGCCACCTGCCGCCGCTGCTCGCCTCGGCGTTCGCCGAGGACCTGCCGGACATCACGTCGACGGCCGTGTTCGGACCCGCCGAGACGCTGGTCGCCGAGCTCGTCGCCAAACAGGACGGGGTTCTCTGCGGCCTGCCCGCGTTCGCCGCCGCGTATCGCTTCCTCGACGCATCGTGCGAGGTCGAGTTGCGCGCCGACGATGGCGGCGACTCGCGCGCCGGCGCGGTCGTCGCGCGCATCAACGGTCGCGCCCGCGCCGTGCTCGCCGCCGAGCGCGTTTCGCTCAACTTCGCCATGCACCTCTCCGGCGTCGCGACGCTGACCCGCCGCTTCGTCGACGCCGTCGCCGGCACCCGCTGCCGGGTGCTCGACACCCGCAAGACCACTCCCGGCTGGCGGGCGCTGGAGAAGCACGCCGTGCGCTGCGGCGGCGGCACCAACCACCGGATGGGCCTGTACGATGCCGCCATGCTCAAGGACACCCACCTCGCCGCGACCGGGTCGCTCACTGCGGCGGTGGCAAGCGTGCGGGAGCGCTGGGGCGAGCGCGTCCCACTGGTGGTCGAGTGCGGCGACCTCGCCCAGGTCGAGGAAGCCCTGGCTTGCGCGGTCGCGCACCTCCTTCTCGACAACATGTCAGTCGACCGCCTCCGTGATGCGGTCGCGCTGACCCGGGGTCGGGCCGCGCTCGAGGCTTCGGGCGGCGTCACCCTGGAGACCGCGCGCGCAATTGCCGCGACCGGAGTCGACTACATCTCGGTCGGCGCCCTCACCCACTCGGCGCGCGCGCTCGACCTCTCCCTGAAGGTGCGCCCATGAGCCTCGCCGATCGCGAACGCTGTCAACTGCTCGTCCTCGGCACCGGCGTCGCCGGCCTCGCCGCGGCGCTCGGCGCCGCCGAGCGGGGGATGGACGTGCTGCTCGTCTGCCGCACCCTCGACCCCGCCGCCACCAACACCTCCTGGGCGCAAGGCGGCATCGTCTTCCGCGGCGACGGCGACTCGCCGGAGCTGCTCGCCCGCGACATCTTCAGCGCCGGCGCCGACTTCGGGCTCGAGGCGGCCGCGATGTTCCTCGCCACCGAGGGACCGAAGGCCGTGCAAGAGTGGCTGATCGATCGCCTGCAGGTGCCATTCGACCGGCGCGCCGACGGCACGCTCGACCTCGCCCTCGAGGCGGCGCACTCGCTGCCGCGCATCCTCCACGCCACCGACAAGACCGGGGCGGCGATCCAGGACGCACTCCTGCAAGCCGTGTTGCGCCACTCCCGCATCCGTGTCCGCCCGGGCTATCAGGCGGTCGACCTCCTCACCACGCACCACCACTCGCGGCGGGCCGTCGACCGCTACGCCCTGCGCAATCGCTGCGTCGGCGCCTACCTGCTCGAGGTCGCCAGCGGCCGCGTCTGCACGGTGATGGCCGCGGCGACGGTTGTGGCGACCGGAGGCGCCGGGGCGCTCTACGTGCACACCTCGAACCGGCCGAGCTGCATCGGCTCGGGGGCGGCGATGGCGTCGCGCGCCGGCGCCCGCCTGCTCAACCTCGAGTTCATCCAGTTCCACCCCACCTGCCTGTATGTCCCCGGCGAGCAGCGCTACCTGATCACCGAGGCGCTGCGCGGCGCCGGGGCCCGCCTGGTCAACCGGGTCGGCGAACACTTCATGGAGCGCTACCATCCGATGGGCGCGCTGGCGCCGCGCGACGTGGTCACCCGCGCGATCATCGACGAGATGCACCACACCGGCGCCGAGTGCGTCTTCCTCGACCTCGAGGGCAAGGGGGAGCAGCTCAAGCAACGCTTCCCAACTGTCGCCGCCACCTGCGCGCGCTTCGGCATCGACATGGCGGCCGGTCTGATCCCCGTCGTGCCGGCGGCGCACTACACGTGCGGCGGCATCGTCTCCGACCTTCGCGGTCGCGCCACCATTCCCGGCCTGTACGCCGCCGGTGAGGTGTCCTGCACGGGCGTCCACGGCGCCAACCGCCTGGCCTCGACCTCGCTGCTGGAAGGCCTGACCTTCGGGTTGGCCGCCGGGCGGGACGCCGTCGACCGCGCCATCGAGTACCCCCTCGACGACGACCTGTGCGGGGCCATCCAGGACTGGGAGCCGGTGCCGGGGCCCTCCAACGAGGATCCGGCGCTGATCGCCCAGGACTGGTCGGCGATTCGCCACACCATGTGGAACTACGTCGGCATCATCCGCACCCACGAGCGGCTCGAGCGTGCGGTCGCCGACCTCCGTCACCAGCTCGTCCGCCTCACCACGTTTTACCGCACGACGCCGATGTCCGCCGCGCTCGTCGACCTCTTCCACGGGTGCACCGCCGCCGGCCTGATCGCCGCCGCAGCGCAGCGCAACCCTATCTCGGTCGGCTGCCACTACATCGCCGGCTAGGCACCCCTCGACACGGGGGCTGACGGGAGAGCCACACTGGGCGCCCAAAGCGTATGGCGTGAGCGACCGATCGTGCCGTCACCCTCTGATAGACTTTGTGCTCGATGTGTCCTGCAAGGTTCAAGGCGCTCACGCCGCTTTTAAGCGTCCTGCTTGCCACGGCTGCCAGCGCCACGGATCCGCAGCTCCCTCCTGCCGTCTCGGCGCCCCGGCCGGCGCCCGCCATCGGCGCGCAGCGCGCGTTGCCGGAACAGCTTCGCGCCAAGGAAGTGACGTCACGCAGCGGGATCGTCGTCTGCCGCAACGCCGCGGCGTCGTGGGCGGGCACGAGGATGCTCGAGACTGGCGGCAATGCGATCGATGCGGCGGTTGCGGCAGCGCTCGCCATGGGAGTTGCCGAGCCCGGATCGGGCGGTCTCGGCGGCCAGATCTACATCCTCATCCGCATGGGCGACGGCCGCGCCGTCGCCGTCGACGGCTCGGCGCGCACGCCGCTCCGCGCCTCGGCGGAGGAGCTCCAGCGTCTTCGCGAGGAGATTCAGCTCACCTCCCTCTCCAACTTCCTCGAAGGCTACAAGGCGATTGCCACGCCCGGCACGCTCGCCGCGCTCGACCTCGCCCTCACGAGGTACGGCACCAAGAACCTGGCCGCGGTCATCGCGCCGTCGATCGCGATCGCCGAGTTCGGATCGACGTGGTCCGAGGCGATGAGCGCCTTCCTCGCACACTACTCGAACAAGGTGCGGTCGTCCCCCGGTCTGAGCCGTCTGTTCCTCGACGGCTCCCTCGAGGTGTGGGAACCCGGCCACACCTACTGCAACCCCGATCTCGCCTGCTTCCTGCGCCGTCTCGCCGCCGTCGGCGCCGATGGATTCTACAAAGGCTCGATCGCCGCCGAGGTCGAGGCGGACATGGTCGAGCACGGCGGCTGGCTGCGGCGCGCCGACCTCGCCCTGCTCGAGGCCAAGGAAACGGCGCCATTGCGCGGGCGCTACCGCGGGATCGAGGTGCTGTCGTTCCCGTTCCCCGGCGGCGGCGCCACCGTCATCGAGGCGCTCGGCATCCTCGACCGGTTCGACCCACGCCTGCTGCGCACCGACTCGGTGGACCGCCTCCACCTGCTCGTCGAGGCGTGCCGCCTCGCCTTCGCCGACAGCTTCCCAGCCTTCCGACCACGGCTGCCCCCCGACACGCTGGCGACCAAACCCGGCCATCTCGCTGCCCGGGCGGCGCTGATTCGCTTCGACCGCGCCCTGAGGCCGGGAGAGGTCAGCTCGACGGCGCTTTCACTGCTCGACGTCGGCGGCACGACCCAGGTCTCCACCGCCGACCGGTTTGGCAACGTGGTGTCGCTCACGCAGACGCTTGGAGCCACGTTCGGGAGTGCCGCGATCGCCAAAGGCTACGGTTTTGTCTACAACAACCTGCTCGGGGGGCTCGACTTCAGGGACCCGCGGAAGTGGGCCTACCTGTCACCGATGCAGCCACCGATGACCAGCATGGCGCCGACGATCCTGGTCAAGGACGGCAGGCCGCTGCTGATCCTCGGCGGCGCCGGCAGTGCCCGCATCACGCCGACGATCGTGGGCACCATCGTCGGCGTCGTCGACCTGGGACTCCCGCTGTGTGAGGCGGTTGCGGCGCCGCGGGCGCTGTGGGGTGGCAACGCCGACGACCGCGTGTACCTCGAGATTGTCGATCCGATCACCGAGGAGCACGCCGATGCTCTCGCGAGCCGCGGCTTCACGAAACAGCGACGGCTCGCCTATCCCGCATCTCCTTACGACATGACCGATTTCGGCGATGTCAACGCGATCTTTATCGACCCGGCCGACGGGACGATCGTCGGCGTCGCCGACCCGCGCCGCCAGGGTGTCGCGCGCGCGATCGACGAAAGCGCCAGCCCGACGCTGTCGCCCGTCCTCCCCGAGTGCTGGCACACGTTCTACGCGCTCCCTGCCGGCGGCTCCGCCGCGCCACGGACATCATCCCCACCGCGCGACTAGGGCAGCAGACAGGCAGGCGGCGGGTCGCGGGCGACGAGCTTCTCGAGCGAGCCGGCGAACGATTTGATCGGCGCCAGCGACGTATTCAGCTCGCGCCCCATCACCCGGATCAGCCGCCGTCTGGAAGTGCAGGCTCACCGAGCCGGAGGCCGACCGGGAGCGCTTGCAAGCGGGCGCCGGGGGGGTGAGACTAGCCGCATGAGCTACGACCGCGCTTCGGCCTGGCAGCTTCTCTGCGAGTGGACCGAGAACGTCAACCTGCGCAAGCACGCGCTTGCCGTCGAGGCGGCGATGCGGGCGCACGCCCGCCGGCTCGGGCAGGACGAGGAGGCGTGGGCCGCCGTCGGGCTGCTCCACGACTTCGACTACGAGAAGAATCCGACGGTCGAGACGCACGTCTGGGTTGGCGCCAGGCACCTCCGCGAGCACGGCTGGCCGGAGGCGTGGGTGCGGGCGATCGAGGGGCATGCCTCGTACACCGGCGTGCCGCGCGACACCGAGATGGCGCGCTGCCTGTTTGCGGTCGACGAGCTCTCCGGCTTCATCACGGCGTGCACGCTCGTCCGCCCTGACAAGACGGTCGCCAACGTCCCGGTCGAGTCGGTGCTCAAGCGGATGAAGGAGCCGGCGTTCGCCAAGAAGGTCAACCGCGACGAGATTCGCGCAGGCGCCGACGAGATCGGAATGCCGCTCGACCAGCACATCGTTCTCGTACGAGACGCCATGGCAGGGATAGCCGCGACACTGGGGTTGCCGCCGAGCTCATGAGAGACGTGGGCCGTGGACCGTGGGCCGTGGGCCGGACGGCGCTGCTGGCCGTCGTAGTCCTGGCGGCGTGCGCTCGCACGCCGTTGCCTAAGCGGCTGGGCGGCCTCGTGCGCACGCGGGTGTGGAGCGGCGAGAGCGCGGCCAGGCTGATGGAGGAGCTCCACGGCCGGAGCGTGGCCCCGGCCAGCTCGGCGGTCGCCGAGTACGGCCGCGCCGGGCAGCTCCGGGTGTACCGCTCGCGCTTCGCCGACCCGGCCGCGGCGCACGGCACGCTCGTACGCATGCTCGGTCGCCTCGAGACCGGCGACACGCCGTTCTCGCCACCGCGGGAGCTGCGCGAGTACCCGGGCCACTGGTTCACCGTCGGCCCGGGAGGCCACCACGCCCTCTGGGAGAGCGACGAGTCGGTCTACTGGCTGACCGGCGACCCCGACATGCTGCAGCGCGCCGTGGAGGAGCTCCCGGCCGCATCGTCCGGCCACTGGACCTGACGACGCTCGGCGCGGACCGCCGCCGGTGCTACTTCTCCAGCCTCAGAAGGTCGATCACCTTGGTGACGCCTTTGACCGCCGCGGCAGTCCTGAGGGCGATGTCGCGCCTCGCCGCCTCCGGCGCGGTGCCGCGCAGCGACACGAACCCGGCCACCGCCTCGACCTCGATCCTCTCGGCGTGGATACCGATCTCGCTGCGCAGGTGCATCTTCACCGTCATCTCGAGATCAGCGTCCACCGCCTCGTCCTTCACCAGGCCGCTGCCGATCGAGTCGTCGTGGATCGCCTTGACCTTGTTCTCGACGGTCGCGACGCCGCTGAAGAACAGGGCGACCTCCTCCGAGAGCTCCTGCGTCACCCGGCTCGACACCTCGCCGGTGAGGTAGGCCTTGTTCCCATCGAGCGTGACCTGGATGGTCTTGGCGTCGCTGCCGAGCTTCTCGACGAGAAGCGCCTGGAGCTGCGCCTCCCGCTTCTGCGTGTCGCCGGGCGCCGCCAACGCCATCGCGACCCCGACCACTCCCGCGGCAATTGCCACCAACGGATTGAGCCTCTTCATGATGCCTCCCATGCCTTCCGCCAACAGTCCGGCCGCCGCGCCGATTCCTCGCCACCACCAAGCGGCGTGACGGCGCAACGTCCTTGCCGCCCGCGACCCACCGACCACTGACCACTGACCACGCCTCACTCCTACAGGTTACGCTTCCAGAACTCCAGCATCGTCGAGAACAGGTGCTTGCGCGCGGGCCGGTCCTCGATGCCGTGCTGCCGCATCGGGTAGACCATCATGTCGACCGGGATGTTCGCCTTGATCAGCTCGTCCACGAAGCTCCACTCGTTCTGCGGGTGCACGTTGTCGTCGTAGGTTCCGAACGCCAGCAGCAGCCGCCCGTGCAAGTCCTTGGCGTACTGCTGCAGGGCGATGTGCTCGTAGCCGGCCGGGTTGTCGGCCGGGGACTTCATGTAGGTCTCCTCGAACTTGGTGTCGTAGAAGCGCCCGTCGACCAGAGGCGCCACCGCGATCCCCGCCTTGAACTCGGTCGTACGGGTCATTGCCAGCAGCGTGAAGGTGCCGCCACCGCTCCACCCCCAGATGCCGACCCGTTCCGGATCGACCCAGTCCTGCGCCTTGAGCCAGCGCACTGCCCCTACCAGGTCGGCGAGCTCGTTGTCGCTCCACAGGTTGCGAACCACCGCGTCCTGCAGCTTCTTGCTGATCCCGGTGGCGCTGCGGTTGTCGACGTTGACGACGACGTAGCCGGCGTCGAGGAGGATCTGGTCGAACAGCCTGGTCCCGCCTGGAAACGTGTCGCGCACCGTCGGCTCGGAGGGGCCCCCGTACGGGTTCACGATCACCGGGTAGCGACGGCCGGGGTCGAGGGTCCCCGGCCTGAGAATCCGCGCGGGCAGCGCGAACCCGTCCGCCGCGGGGATCGCGGTCATCACCGGGAAGTGCATGCTGAGCGTGGCGAGAAGGTCGGTGCGCGGAGCCGCGACCACCGAGAGGAGCGTGCCGTCGGCGGCGTGCAGGGATAGCGAGGGGAGCGCGTCGTGGCTGGAGTGGACGTCGAGGAAGAGGTGGCGATCCGGGCTCAGCTCTACCTCGTGGGTTCCGCCCGCGCGCGAGATCCGTTCGAAGCCCGAGCCATCCAGCCGCACTCGGTAGAGATGCCGCTCGACCGGCGACCGTTCCAGGGCGGTGAAGTAGACCCAGCCGCCGGCGTCGTCGACCGTCGCCGCTCCGAGCGCCGCGCTGTAGAACCCGTGCTCGCCCCGCACCGACCACTCGCCGGCGGTGAGCCGGTTGGCGAGCGTGCCGTCGGCCTTGTAGAGGTAGAGGTGCGTGTAGCCGTCGCGCTCCGAGCTCCACACGAAGCGGCCGTCGTTGAGAAACGCGAGATCGTGGATGGTCACCCACGCCTCGTCGGGGTCGGAAAGGACGCGCTTCGCCTCGCCGGACGTCCGATCGACGAACAGCAGGTCGAGCCGGGTCTGTGCGCGGTTGCTCACCTGCACGGCGACGCGGCTCGAGTCGGGCAGCCAGCCGACGCGCAGGATGTACTCGTACGGTGCCTTGTCGCGGTCGAGCCAGGCGGCGCTGCCGCTGCGCACGTCGACGATACCCAGCCGGACCGAGGGGTTGACGCCACCCGCCTTGGGGTAGCGCTGCTGGATGACGGCCGGCACCGGCTGCTTGAAGTCGACCCACGGGATCACGCTCACCGCCGACTCGTCGGTGCGCAGGAAGGCGATCGCCTGCGAGTCGTCCGACCACCAGTAGCCGTCCTCCTCGTGGTCGAACACCTCCTCCCAGTACAGCCACGACAGCGAGCCGTTGAGCACGGTCGCCGACCCGTCGGCAGTCAGCCGCGCCTCGCTCCTGCCGGTGACGTCGGCAACGTACAAATCGTGGTCGCGGACGTACGCGACGCGGGCGCCGTCGGGCGACAGGCGGGCGATCGACTCCTGGCCGGGCGTCCTGGTGAGCCGCTCGAAGCGAGACGCGCCGATGTCGAGCAGGAAGACATCGCCGGCGAACAGGTAGGCGGCGCGCCTGCCGGCGCGGTCGAGCGAATCGGGCCACGGCAACCTCTTCGGCAGCCCGTCCTTGCCGATCAGCGCCTCGAGGCTGGCGAACGCCTTGGCGCGGTCGACCGCAGCGACGCGCTTTCCCGTCCTCGGGTCGAGGCGCTCGAGCGTGCGCTCGCCCTCGGGCCGCCGCGGATCGAGCAGCAGCACCTCGTTCGCCGACGTCCAGGCGGTGGTCGGCAGCGCCGTCAGCTCCTCCGCCGCGTCCGAGAACACCCAGTCCATCGTGATCGCCCGCTTCTCCTGCGCCGCCGCAACCACCGCAATCAGCAGGAGTCCACACGCCGTAGACCGCGCTCGCATGGAAGTTCCTCCCTCGCACGGAAACGATAGCGCAGAAGGAGCGGCTCGGAGGCGCGAGGGACTGTGGTGATCGTGTCCCTCCCCGCCCATCGTGGCAGAGGAGACGCGGTGGCACCCGCGTGCCCGGACGGCGAGCGCCGGCGTTCCCTGGCGCACGCCCGGCGCGGCGGGCCTCAACGCACCGCGACGACCGGCACGATCGCTGCGCCCAGCACCGGTCGCTCAGGCGTTGAGGAAGGTCATCTTGGCCTTCAGGCACGCCAGAATCCACCACTGCAGGGCGAAGATCGCCAGCTTCCAGCGCCAGGGCGTCCGCGCCAACTCCAGGGCCACCGGCACGACCAGCAGCGGTTGCAGGAAGAGCCAGACGCGCGCCGTCTCACCGCGCAGGAACCCGGAGAGGTCCACGGTGAGGACGACCGCCAACCCGATCAGCGTCAACGCCAGGTCGGTCTGACGGGCGTCACCTGACCGGAGCTGGCGTCTCACGTGAAACAGCAGGATCGCGAACGCCAGCACGCCGGCGCCCAAGAAGAAGTCGTAGAGGTCCAACACGACGAAGGGCGCATAGGCGCGGTGCAGCGCCGCCGCGAAGCGCTCCTGGCTGGCCATGGCGCGGCGGAGCGCGGCGAAGGGATCGTAGCCGGACGCCAGCCAGAGCAGGCCGTACAGGCTCGCCACCGTCCCCAGGGCGGCGCCGGACGCTCGCACGAGAGCTCGCCACGCCGCTCGTTTCTCCGGCGCCCGCCACAGGCTGTACAGGCCGTAGTAGGCCAGAAATGCCCCGAGGGTCATCAGGTTCCAGGCGAAGAACGAGGCGAGAAAGAGCACCGCCCCGGCGGCGACAGCAGGCCTCACACCTGACGCGCCGAGGGCCTTCACCCAGAAGAACATCAGGAGCATCGAGAGAATCGGGTACACCTGGTCGAACTCGGGGAAGAACAGCGTCAGCGCGGGAACGAGCGCGTAGAAGGCGCTCGCCGTGAAGCGTTCGCGCCGGTCCCTGGTCCACAACCCGGCAAACGCGTAGATGGCGAGTACGCCGGAGCTTGCGAGCAGGCCGACGGCCCAGCCGCCCAGCGTCGCACCCAGAGAGGGGCCGAAGAGTCTGAAGAAGACGTAGTAGAAGAGGATCGGGCCCGGTGGATGGGTCAGCGAGTGGAAGCCGAGGCCGATCTCGTGAAAGTGGCGCAACCACTCCACCGCCGAGCCGATGCGGACGGCGTCGGTGAAGTAACTGGTCGCCAGGGGAGACGCCACGATCCGCCCGACCAGCGCGAGTCCGCGGGGATCCGCCAGGATGCCCAGCATCTGCAGCGCCAGAGAGGCGAAGGTCAGGAGTGCGAGCATGGCGAGCGGGCGCGGCGCCGGGTCCTTCCCGGTTCTCCACAGCACCCAGGCGATCAGCGGGAACGGCGCCAACAGGATGGCCGAGGTCCTGATGATGCCCAGATCGCGCCACGGAATCCAGTGCGTCAGTTGCAGGGTGCCTTCCGGAGTGGCCCCCCCCAGCTCGACAGACACCGCCAGGCAGAACGCCAGCCCAAGCACCAGGACCGTACAGGCCTCGAACGGGGTCAGGCCCGCCGCGGCGGCGAGCGCCGTCCCCTCCCGCTTCCTCGGCCGCTGCCCGTGCTTCTGGCGTGACTGCTGACTTCCCATCGCGCGACCGCCTCCTAAGTGCGGAGCTCGCCCTGCTTGGTTGGGAGACGGATCTCGACCTCGAGGCCGCCGCCGTCGCGATTGCGGGCGGCGATCGAGCCGCCGTGCAGGTGCACGGTCCGCTCGGCGATGGCGAGACCGAGGCCGGCGCCGCCGCGCTGGCGGTCGCGCGCCTCCTCGACGCGGAAGAACGGCTGGAACAGATCGCCGAGGTGCTCCTCCGGCACTCCGGGTCCGCGGTCGCACACACGCACCACGGCCTCGCCGGCGGCGCGCGCGACCGTGACCTGCACCGCGCCGCCGGATTCGCTGAAGCGGATCGCGTTGCGCAGGACGTTCTCGAGCGCGCTGCGGAGCGCGCCGGGGTCGCCCTCGACGACGCAACCCGCCGCCTCGTCGGCGGTCACCGCGACACCGCTGGTCGACGCCTCGAAGGCGGCGTCGGCAGCGACCTCCTCGACCAGCGCCCCGAGGTCGACCGCCTCACGCTCCGCCGGTGCGTCGGCCACTTCCAGCCCCGAAAGGGTGAGGAGCTGGCCGACCATCGCCTCGAGGCGCGACGACTCGAGCGCTATGCGGTCGAGCTGCTCTCCAGCGGCGTCTCCCGCCCGCCGCCTCGCCAGCTCGAGCGCGACCGCGAGCCGCGCCAGCGGCGAGCGTAGCTCGTGCGACACGTCGCGGACCAGGCGGCGCTGCGCTCCGACCAGCGCCTCGATGCGCGCCGCCATGCCGTCGAAGTCGCGCGCCAGATCGCCGATCTCGTCCTTGCGGCCGGCGAGCGCCGGCGCCACGCGCGCCGACAGGTCGCCGCCGGCGAGCGAGCGCACGACACCGCGCAGCGTGGTCACCGGCACGGTCAGGTAGTGCGCCAACCAGAAGCACAGTGCGCCGACGAACCCGGCGAGGGCGAGCAGGCGCCACCCGAGCACGCCGGGGTCGAGGAGGTCGACGAGCTGCGGTGGGCGGCGCACTGCGGCCACCACGACGAGACGCTGGCCGCCGGGCCCGGTGACCGGGCGCCCGACCATGTGAACGGTGCCGGAGCGCTCCGAGACCTCCTCCCCGGCCTCGCCGACGCGGCGGGCGAACGCCCCGATCTCGGGCGGGACATCATCCCCGGTCGCCGCCGTCCCGTCGGGACGCACCACGAAGATCGGCACGTGCGGGCCGCCGCGATGCTCCCCGCCCGGCGCCG
The DNA here is from genome assembly GCA_963725705.1 of uncultured Acidobacteriota bacterium. Lineage (GTDB taxonomy): Bacteria > Acidobacteriota > Thermoanaerobaculia > Thermoanaerobaculales > Thermoanaerobaculaceae > CAVRZJ01. Next base: position 265,665 of record CAVRZJ010000019.1, read on the forward strand.
TCCTCTCGGTCGCCGGGAGCGGGCCGCTCGCCCGCGGGCGTCTCGCGCTCGCCGTGCTCGATCAGGTGGGCGTGCCGCTCGACGCGGTCGCGCAGGCCGCCCTCGACGTCGCGCTGCCAGCGCTCGACCCCCGGGCGCGAGCGCGTGAAGAACGGCGACGACACGATCAGGACCGTGGCGACGGCCGCCATCGCCAGGGAGAAGAGCAGGAAGATCCGCAGGAACAGGCGCCGCATGGCTCAGGCTCGCCGTTCGAGCTCGGCCGTCTCAGGCCGCACGTATTGATACCCCACGCCGCGCAGCGACTTGATCCGCTCACCGCCGTCGGCCAGCGCTCCCAGCTTGCGCCGCAGGTTGGAGACGTGCACGTCGAGGCTGCGGTCGTACGGTACGGGCCGGCGGCCGAGCACCTCGCGGAATAGCGTCTCCCGCTTGACCACGGTGCCGGCCTCGCGGAGCAGCACCTCGAGCAGCGAGTACTCGGTGCCGGTGAGCTCGACCGGCTGGCCGTCGCGCAGCACCCGCCGCCCGCCCGGGTCGAGGCGGAGGTCGCCGACGACGATCGCCGCGCCGCCGCCCGGCGCCGTGCTGCGCCCGCGCCGCAGCACCGCGCGGATGCGCGCCACCAGCTCGCGCGGGTTGAACGGCTTGGGGACGTAGTCGTCGGCGCCCAGCTCGAGGCCGACGATGCGGTCGACGTCCTGCCCGCGGGCGGTGAGCATGATCACCGGCACCGTCGAGCGCTCGCGGATCCGCCGCAGCGCGTCGAACCCCGAGAGGCGCGGCAGCATGACGTCGAGGACGACGAGGTCCGGGCTCGTCTCGACCGCCACCCGCGCGCCGGCCTCGCCGTCGCCCGCGGCCGCCACCGTGAACCCCTCCTCGGCGAGGTAGTCGCGCAGGAGGGCGATCAGCTCGGCGTCGTCGTCGACGATCAGTACCTGTGCCATCTCGTCTTCACTGTAGCAGCCGGAAAGCCGTCCAGAGCCCACCTTTACCTTTCCTTACCCCCGCTTTTCGTTTCCTTGCGCGGATCTGGCCAACACTTAACGCGGTGCGAACGTCCTAGCCATGAAAGAGGCGGCACTCACGGGTCGCCGCCGAGGGAGGCAGACGATGAGAATCAGGTCCGTACTCGCGATCGCTGCATTCGCCACTCTGGTCGCCGGCGCAGTGGTCCTGGCATCCGGCCAGGATGCGAAGGGGCCGGGCGCCATGGGTCACGCCGGGATGTTCGGGCCCGGCATGGGCGAGCCCGGGATGCACGGCGGGCTCGGGATGGTGGGGCTGCCGCTGCATCGGCTCGACCTCACCCAGGAGCAGCAGGACAAGATCCACGCCATCGTCGACGAGCAGCGCGCGGCCCTGCAGGACCTCCGCAGGCAACTGCGCGACGGCGAGGCGGCTTTCCGCGCCGCCCACCCGATCACCGAGTTCGACGAGAGCGCGATCCGCGAGCACGCCGCGGCCCAGGCCAAGATCCAGGCCGACCTCGACGTCGCGGTCGCCAAGCTCCGCTCGCAGGTCGTCGCGCTGCTCACCGCCGAGCAGCTCAAGACCGTGCAGGAGATGCAGACGAAGATGGTGGAGCGGATGAGCCACGCCGAGCGGCAGCACCGGACGACCGATGCCCCGGCGACGCAGTGAGCGACGCGCCGAGCGCGTGAGGGAACGATGCAACGCCCCGCTTTCACCTCCGTGGCCCTGACCGGCGCCGCACTGCTGCTGGTCGCCGCCGTCGCCTCGGCCGGCAGCACCGTGCCGGCGCCGCGGGTCGCGGCCATCGTCGTCGACGGTGACATCGGCGACTGGGGCGGCGTGCCGGTCCACTACCTCGAGAATGGCCCGCGCGTTACCGGGATCGCCCACGACGATCGCTTCCTTTACGTCTATTTTCGCTACTCCGACCTCGAGTTGGCGCGGCGGGTGCTGCGCATGGGGGCGATCGTCTGGGTGAACCCGGAGGGCAAGCACGAGGCGGACTTCGGGGTGCGTTACCGCGGCACCGAGGAAGCCCGCAAGGCGCTGGACTCCATGGCAGGCAGCCTCGCGGCGGCACCGCCGGGCGGCCCGCCGAACGGCGGCGGAGGCGGGCGCCTGCCGCGGTCCGAGCCCGCGGCGCTGGGCGCTCTCGAGGTGATCCACTTCGGCGTTGCCGACGACGTCATCCCCGAGGGCGCGAAGCCCGACGGGGCGGCGGCATCCTGCCTGGTGGTCGACGGCGCCTTCACCTACGAGTTCCGCATCCCGCTCGCCGAGGCCAGTGAGGGTGCGACGAACGCGAAAGCGGCAGGGAAGCGAACGGTCGCGGTCGGTTTCCAGATGGGCGGGCTCACGCCGGCGGAGCGCGACGCGATCAAGGAGAGCCGCGGCCACGGCTCGTTTTCCGGCGGCCCCGCGCCGGAGGGCGGGCCGCCCGGCGGGTTCGGCGGTGGCGGGTACGGCGGCGGCAGACCCGGCGGATTCGGCGGCGGCCCCCCGGGCGGGCCCGGCGAGGAATCGGAGCGGAGGCGGGGCGGCGCGCGGGCAAGCGCTCCAGTGTGGCTCGACGTCGAGCTCGTGGAATCGAGCGCTGCCGCCGCCCCGCCGCAGCGGTGAGGGAGCAGCATGAGCCTCTCGGGTCAGCGCCGGTCGCCAGGTCCCGTGGCGGTCGCGGCCTCGTCCGGCCACGAGCCGCGCGGCGCTCAGGCACCGGGAGTAGGCCGGTTATTGGCGGAGCGCCTGAATGGTAAAGTAGCGGGATTTCTGCGGGGGAATGGAGCGGAGCGAGGCTGACTCCGCTCCCCGGAGCCGCCGGAACGCCGTGGAGGAGCCGCCATGAACCGCAACGTCTTGGGGAGGGGGAGACCAATGATGCGATCGAACACCCGAGTGGCCGCCGTAGCGATCGTCGCTGCGCTACTTTTCACCGCTGGATGGGCCCGTGCCGCTGAGCCGATGCGCGTCCAGAGCGTCTCCGGCATCACGATCGACGGCGACCTCGGCGACTGGAAGAACGTCGCCATTCAACCGCTCGAAAGCGGGACCGTCCTCGCCGCCATTGCGCAGGATGACCGCTTTCTCTACGTGAACTTCAGCTTCGGCGACCTCGCGCTGGCGCGGCGGGTGCTGCGTTCGGGCGCCATCGTCTGGGTGAACGCCACCGGCAAGCACGAGGCGGACATCGGGCTGCGCTACCGCGGCACCGACGAGCTCCAGAAGGCCTTCGAGGCGCTGCAGGAAGCGGCCCCCGAGCCCACGCCTGCGCCGAACGGAAGGGCCCGCGGCGCCTGGTCCGGCGGCGGTGGCAGAGGGCAGCGGCAGCCGCTCGGCGTGCTGGAGGTTTTGCACCACGCCGTCTCCGACACGGTGATCGCCAACGGCACGACGCCTGACAACGCCGCCGCGGCGTGCAAGATGGTCGACGGGACGTTCGCCTACGAGTTCCGCATCCCGTTCAGCGAGCTGGCGGCGCCGGCCGCCGGAGCTCCGACTGGTCCGGAGCGGGCGATCGCGGTCGGCATCCAGATGAGCGGCCGCACGCCGGCCGAGCGCGCCGCAGCCAGCGGACGCTGGCGCACTCGGCGGCAGCAGCAGACCAAGGGCGCCCCGCCGTGGCTCAACGCGCCGCGGGGTAGTAGCGCGCCGGAAGCCGGCAACCCGGACGTCGCCGGCGCCCAGGCTCCTGCCGGCGCGACGGGCGCCCCGGCAACGGCAGCCGCCGAGGCGGCTGCGACCTCGACGGCCCCTGCCGGCGCTGCGGCCCGCCAAGCCCAAACCGACACCAACCCCCCTGCCGCGCCGAACGCCAACCGGACCCGCAATGCGGTCCCGCTGACATGGTTCGACGTGACGGTGCTCGTTCCCGGCAGCGAGCCCGCAGCCAAGCAGGAGTAAGGCGGCACGTGAGATGAATCGCTGGGTCCTCATCGTTGCGGCAGTCGTCGTGGCGGGAGCCGCGACGGCCTACGTCGCGACGCGACGCGACAGCGCCGCGCCGTCGTACCGTTTCGTCAGCGTCGAGCGCGGCTCGATCGACTCGGTCGTCTCGGCCACCGGAACGTTGAGCGCCGTGACGACGGTCCAGGTGGGCACCCAGGTGTCGGGCCTGATCAGCAAGCTCTACGTCGACTTCAACGACAAGGTCGAGAAGGGTCAGTTGATCGCGCAGCTCGACACCACGTTGCTCGATTCGAACAAGCGCGACGTCGAAGCCTCGCTCGAGCGCGCCCAGGCCGACCTCGCGCAGGCGAAGCGGGACCTCGACCGTCTCACGGCCCTCAACGACCAGGGCATCGCCTCGGTTTCGGATTTCAACAAGGCGCAGTACAACTTCGACGTCGCCCGCGCCTCGGTGAAGTCCGCCGAGGCTTCGCTGTCGCGGGCGAACCAGAACCTCGCCTACGCGACGATCACCGCACCGGTGTCGGGCACGGTGGTCGAGCGCGCCGTGGATGTCGGCCAGACCGTGGCGGCCAGCCTCTCGGCGCCCAAGCTCTTCGTCATCGCCAACGACCTCTCCGAGATGCAGATCCTGGCGCCGGTGGACGAGAGCGACATCGGCCAGATCAAGGAGGGCCAGTCCGTCCGCTTCACGGTCAAGGCATATCCGGACCGGAAGTTCACCGGGACCGTGAAGCAGGTGCGCCTGCAGTCGACCACCGACCAGAACATCGTCAACTACACGGTCGTCATCGCCGTGAAGAACACCGACGGCAAGCTCCTCCCGGGAATGACTGCGACCGTCGAGTTCGTCACGGCGAGTGCCGCCGACGTGCTCAAGGTCGCCAACGCGGCGCTCCGCTTCCGGCCGTCCGAGGCGCAGATGGCGGAGGCCCGCACGCGCATGCAGAGCGAGTTCGCCGCTCGCATGGGGGCGAACCACAACGGCGCCGCAGTTGGCGGCGGGGCCGCCGGCGCCGGCCCGAACGGCGCGACGCACAACGGCGAGCACGCCGCCGGCGGCGGGCCCCCGGGCGGCGGCATGAACGGCGGCGGCAACGGCCAGGGGCAGCGCACGCCGAGCTTCCTCTTCTACGTCGACACGAACGGAGCGTTGTCGATGATGCCGGTCCGTCCCGGGATCACCGACGGCCAGTTCACCGAGGTCAAGGGACCGCTGCTCGAGGCCGGCATGCAGGTGATCGCCGGCATGGGGCAGGCGGCGGTCTCGGCCACCACGGCCAACCCGTTCCAGCAGACGCGGCAGCCGGAACGGCGCGGCCCGCCCGGGCCGTTCTAGCCCGCCCGGGGACGGCGCGATGACCGATACACCGACACCGGTGCTCCACACCCAGGGCCTGGTCAAGGTCTACACCATGGGCGCGACCGAGGTGCGCGCGCTGCGCGGCATCGACCTCACCGTGGCGGCCGGCGAGTTTGTCGCGGTGATGGGCGCCTCCGGCAGCGGTAAGTCGACCCTGATGAACATTCTCGGCTGCCTCGACGTGCCCACCGAGGGGACCTACGACCTCGACGGCGAGCGGGTCAACGGCCTCGACAGGAACGCCCTGGCCGACATTCGCAACCGCAAGATCGGTTTCGTCTTCCAGGGGTTCAACCTGCTCGCCAGGACGTCTGCCGTGGACAACGTCGAGCTGCCCCTGCTCTACGACCGTTCCGGCAAGCGGCTCGAGACCCGCAGGCTCGCCATCGAGGCACTGGCGCGCGTCGGCCTCACCGATCGCGCCCACCACATGCCCAACGAGCTCTCCGGTGGGCAGCAGCAGCGCGTCGCCATCGCCCGCGCTCTGGTCACCCAGCCGGCGCTGCTGCTCGCCGACGAGCCCACCGGCAACCTCGACACCCACACGTCGGTCGAGGTGCTCTCGCTGTTCCAGCAGCTCAACGACCAGGGGATCACCATCGTGCTGGTCACTCACGAGCGGGACATCGCCAGATACACCAAGCGGATCGTCGAGCTGCGCGACGGCCACGTGATCCGCGACGTTCCCGTCCCCGACCGCGCCGTCGCCAGCGAGGACCTCAAGACGCTCGTCGCCGTCGATGAGGCGGTGTAGCCATGCGCGCATCCACCCTCGTCAAGGTCGCCTGGCAGAGCATCCTCAAGAACACCATGCGCACGCTGCTCACCATGCTCGGCATCATCATCGGCGTCGGCGCGGTGATCGTCATGGTGGCGGTCGGCCAGGGCGCGCAGCAGCGCATCCGGCAGCAGATCCAGAACCTCGGCACCAACATGATCGTCCTGACCGCCGGCTCGTCGAAGCAGGGCGGCGTCAGCCAGGGCGCCCAGAGCTTCAACCGTCTCTCCGTCGACAACGTCGACGCGCTGCGGCGCGACACCTCGCTGCTCATCGCGATCACCCCGGTGATCGTCACTGGCGGCCAGGTCCAGGGCGGCCTCGGCAACTGGCGCACGATGATCAACGGCGTGGCGACCGACTACCAGGTCATCCGCGACTGGAACGTGACGTCGGGGTCGTTCTTCGACCAGAACGACGTGCGCGTGGCGCGCAAGGTCGCGGTGATCGGCGCGACCGTGGCCAGCAACCTCTTCCCCGAGCAGGACCCGGTCGGCCAGGAGATCCAGATCCGCAGCGTGCCGTTCAAGATCATCGGCGTGCTCGCCGCCAAGGGCCAGACCGCCAGCGGCTCCGACCAGGACGACGTCATCCTCGCGCCGTACACCACCGTGCAGACCCGCCTCGCGGGCCACCAGTTCATCGCGCAGATCCTCGCCGCCACCGCCAACCCCGATGACATCCCGGCGGCGCAGAAGGAGATCACCGCGATCATGCGGGAGCAGCACCGCCTGGCCACCTGGGAGGACGACGACTTCACCGTGCGCAACCAGACCGACCTCGCCCAGACCGCGGAGAGCACCACCGAGGTGATGACCATGTTGCTCGCCGCGATCGCCTCGATCTCGCTGCTGGTCGGCGGCATCGGCATCATGAACATCATGCTGGTGTCGGTCACCGAGCGCACCCGTGAGATCGGCATCCGCATGGCCATCGGCGCGCACGGCTCCGACGTGATGACGCAGTTCCTGGTCGAGAGCACGGTGATGAGCCTGCTCGGCGGCGCGATCGGCATCGGCGCCGGCTTCGCGGGAGCGCGCATCCTCGGGCACTTCACCGGCTGGAGCACGGTCGTCTCGCCGCCCACGGTGCTGCTGGCGCTCGGCTTCTCGGCTTCCGTCGGGATCTTCTTCGGGTTCTACCCGGCGCGCAAGGCGTCGGGGCTCAACCCGATCGAAGCGCTCCGCTACGAGTAGCCGGCGCCGGCGGCTGCCTGCAAAGCCAATGTGGGGCCGGCGCTGCGCGCGCGGAGCGCGCGCCCCACACAAGCTCTCGTCATAGGCCAAGTCACCGCCCGACATCGGGCGTAGCGATGCTCGGAGTGACGTGTTCGATGGCAACCTGGTATCACTTCGCCGATGGCGCGAGCTCCTCGCGCCGGCCATCCTCGGGCGCCGGCGTCCGGCTACTTGGCAGCGGCCGGCGCGCCCGCCTCCGCCGCCGTCAGCTCCTTGAGCAGCGCCAGCCCCGGAACGCGCACGAAGGCGTTGCCGAAATCGGGACGGTTGAAGACGAGGGCGCGCCTGCACGTGGCGATTGCCGTCTCCCTGTCCCCTGCGGCGGCCTGCGCGCGGGCGAGCGCCAGCAGGGTGCGCGGATCGTTCTGGTTGCCCTGCTTGAGCTGCGCCACCGCCTCCTGGTGATCGCCGCGGGCGTCCGCGATCAACCCAAGGAGCGCGTGCGAGGTGCGGATTTCCTCGGGGACGCGCCGCGCCTCGGCGAGCTTGCGGTACTCCGCCGCCTTCGCCGCGGCGCCCGCGATGTCGCCGCGCGCCAGGTCGATGCGGGCGGCAAAAACCAGCCGGCCGACGCGTGCGGTCTCGTGGATCGCCGCAGGGACGTCGGCCTCGTCGATGAGCCTCAGCGCCTCGGCGAAGCGCGCCTGCGCCTGGTCGGCGCGACCCGCGTCGAGGAGGATCTGCGCGATCAGCCCCGCGTCGTTGGCCATCGACGTCTTGTCGTCCCTGGCCTTGGCCAGTTCCATGCGCTTCTCGATCTCGGCGATCGCCCCGTCGTGGTCGCCCGCGAACAGGTAGGACCCCGCCAGCCACAGGTACGCCTGCCGCGTCTCGCCGTCGTTCCGGGCGATGAAGCGCAGCTTGACGAACGCCTTGCGGGCCTCCTCGGGCTCGCCCAGGTAGATGTACGCGTGGCCGATGCCGACGTAGGCCGACGGGAAGTTCGGATTGAGGTCGAGCGCCTTCTGGTACTCGCCGATCGCCTCGCGGTAGCGGCCGAGGTAGAGCAGCATCTCGGCGTGCGAGTCGTAGGGGTTGGGCTCGTCAGGGAGCAGCTCGGTGTACGTCTTGAACGCCGCCTCCGCCTCGGTGTCGCGGTGGAGGTAGCGGAGCGCGTAGCCGAGCTGGTTGTACGGCGGCGAGAACTTGGGGTTGATGGCGATGGCGCGCGTGTACTCGTTGATCGCCGCCTCCCACTCCTGGGCGCCGAACAGGTAGTTCCCCAGCAGGCTGTGGGCGCGCTCGTCGTCGGGGTACGCCTTGGCGTTGGCCTCGAGCAGGCGGCGCTGCTCGTCGGGGCGGCTGTTGACGCCGGCCTCGACTGTGCGGATCATGTTGGCCTCCGCCTCGGTCACTCCCGGGATCAGCGCGACAGCCTGCTCCATCGCAGTGAACGTCTCGGTTGGACCGGTGGACGCGGTCATCCGGCCGACGTAAGCCATTGCGAACTTCGGGTCGAGCTCGAGCGCCTTCTGGAAGTGGGCGCGCGCCTCGCCGCCGCGCAGCTTCTCCACCAGGTCACGGCCGACCAGGTACTCCTTGAGCGCCGCCTTCGACGTGGTCGTAATCGGCATCTTACCGGGCGGCGGCGTCAGCGTGCCGCCGCCACAGGCGACGAGCGCCCCGGCGGCAAACGCCAGCACCGGCCCTGCGAGGCGTCGGCGGGTCATCGGCATCTCTCCTCCTCCGTCAAACGAGCACACCACCCGGACGTACCGGGCCTGTACAGGATACGGTGCGGATGCCCGTCCGGTTTCCTCGCCGCAGCCCACTGGCCGCACCGAGTTGAGTCTCAGGGCCGAGGACCCGATCGAGGAAAGCCGCTCATCCACCCCCACCTGTCCTCCCCCTTCCGGCCAGGGGGGGGCGTAATCACGGCGCTCAGCCGCGGTGCATCCCGGTTCCCTCCCCCCGCGAAGCGCGGGGGAGGGCTAGGGTGGGGGGCCCTGCAACGCCTCGAAGATCACGGCGGCCACACCCGCATTATTCGTCAGCACCTCGTGATTCCAGAACCGCAGCACACGAAACCCGCGCTCCCGCAGCCAGGTGTCGCGCTCGATGTCCGCTGCACTCTCTGCGTGCTGCCCGCCATCGACTTCGATCACCAGCTTCCGCTCGAGACATGCGAAGTCGACGATGTACGTCCCGATCGGGGCCGACCGGCGAAAGCGCACGCCGACCTGTCGGTCGCGCGCACGTGCCAGAGCGCGCGCTCGGCGTCGGTCATGGCGGTGCGCAGCTCGCGAGCACGCTTCGTAAGGAGGCCGGTCATCCCTATGATCCTGAAATGACGATAGCTCTGCAACGACAGGTCGTCCACCCCCACCTGTCCTCCCCCCTCCAGGGGGAGGGACCGCAATCACGGCGCTGTAGGCGCGGTGCATCCCGGTCCCCTCCCCCGCGAAGCGCGGTGGAAGGTCACGGTGGGGGGCCAGAGACCCGCAATCCGCTAGAATCACCGGGGAAGGTCACGCATGGCTGCGACCACCACACCGAAGCACAAGGTCCGCTTCGTCACGGCGGCGGCGCTGTTCGACGGGCACGACGCCGCGATCAACATCATCCGCCGCCTGCTCCAGGCGCACGGCGCCGAGGTCATCCACCTCGGCCACAGCCGCTCGGTCAAGGACATCGTCGACGCGGCGATCCAGGAGGACGCGCAGGGGATCGCGGTGTCGTCGTACCAGGGCGGCCACGTCGAGTTCTTCCGCTACATGATCGACCTGCTGCGCTCCGGCGGCGGCGGCTCACATCAAGGTGTTCGGCGGCGGCGGCGGCGTCATCGTCCCCGAGGAGGCCGCGGCGCTCGAGGCCTACGGCGTCGCCAAGATCTTCTCCCCCGACGACGGCCGCAAGCTCGGCCTGGACGGCATGATCGCGGCCATGATCGACGCCTGCGTCGATCATGGCGGGGACCGGGGACCGGGGACCGGGGACCGGACGGAAGAGACTGGGGACCGGGGACCGGGAACCGGGAACCGGGAGGAGCAAACCCTCACTCGCGGCGCCGATGGGACGATCGACTTCGCCGCGGTAGCTCGGCTGATTTCGCGGGCAGAACAAGGACATGCCGGACCTGCTTCTACCGGTCCCCGGTCCCCGGTCCCCGGTCCCCGTCCTCCGGTCGTCGGCATCACCGGCACCGGCGGCGCGGGTAAATCATCACTCACCGACGAGCTGGTCCGCCGCTTCCTCATCGACTGCCCGGAGCGGACCGTCGCGATCCTCGCCGTCGACCCGACCAAGCGGCGCACCGGCGGCGCGCTGCTCGGCGATCGCATCCGCATGAACTCGCTCAACGACCGCGTCTACATGCGGTCGCTGGCCACCCGCCAGGCGCACCGCACGCTGTCGGCGCACATGCGCGCGGCGATCGACGTGTGCACCGACGCCGGGTTCGACCTCGTCATCGTCGAGTCGGCCGGCGCCGGCCAGGCGGACAGCGAGATCGCCGATCTCGCCGACCTCTCGGTCTACGTGATGACGCCCGAGTACGGCGCCGCCATGCAGCTCGAGAAGATCGACATGCTCGACTTCGCCGACTTCGTGGCGATCAACAAGTTCGACCGCCCGGGCGCGCTCGACGCGCTGCGCGACGTGCGCAAGCAGCTCCGCCGCTGCCGCAACGATTTCGCCACCGCCGACGATGCGCTCCCGGTGTTCCCCACGTGCGCCCACCAGTTCCACGACCGCGGCGTCAACGCGCTCTACCTGGCGCTGATCTCGAAGCTGTGCGAGCGCGACAACGGCAACTGGGAGCTGGCCGCCTCCTGCGCCCACCCGGCCGGCCACCCCGAGCGCCACCCGCTGATCCCGGCCGAGCGCGTCGGCTACCTGCGCGGCATCTCGCAGGTATGCCGCGGCTCGCGAGAGCGCGCCGAGGGACAGGCGCGGGTGGCGAGGCAGCTCTATCAGTTGGTCGGGGCGAGGGCGATCCTGTCGGCGGGGAACGGCAAGGAAAAGACGGGGACCGGGGACCGGGCACCGGGGACCGAGAAGGACAACGTCTACGCGTTGCTGTGGCGGCTGTTCGAGCAGATCGTGGCCGGGAAGCTCAAGGCCGAGAAGATGCTCGCCGACCTCGACGCCGAGATCCGCCGCATCGCGCACGAGCTCACGCACGACAGCCGCGAGATGCTGGCGATGTGGCCGAAGATCAAGTCCGACTACGCGCGCGACCAGTTCACCTACACGGTGCGCGACAAGGAGATCACCGTCCCGCTCACCTCGGTGTCGCTGTCCGGCACCCACATCCCCAAGGTGTGCCTGCCCGTCACCGAGGACTGGGGCGAGATCCTGCGCTTCCTCGCCACCGAGAACGTGCCCGGCGCCTACCCCTACACCGCCGGCGTCTTCCCGTTCAAGCGCACCGAGGAGCTGCCGCTGCGCATGTTCGCCGGCGAGGGCGGCCCCGAGCGCACCAACACGCGCTTCCACCTCGTCTCCGACAGCCAGCCGTTCGCCCGCCTGTCGACCGCCTTCGACTCCGTCACCCTCTACGGCGAGGATCCCGCCGAGCGCCCCGACATCTACGGCAAGGTCGGCGAGTCGGGCGTCTCGATCTGCACCGTCGAGGACATGGAGCGCCTCTACTCAGGGTTCGACCTGATGGCGCCCAACACGTCCGTCTCGATGACCATCAACGGCCCGGCGCCGATGATCCTGGCGATGTTCTTCAACGTCGCCGGCCGCCAGGAGGCCAAGCGCCGCCTGATCGCCGCCGGCCGCCTCGCCGGCGCGCCCGCCGACGCGCTGCAGCCGGTCGTCGACGGCAAGCCGTGGGACGAGATCGCCGCGCTGCTCGCGCCGGGCGAGTGGGACGACGCCCTCGCGTGCGCCGTGCAGGCGGTGCGCGGCACCGTCCAGGCCGACATCCTCAAGGAGGACCAGGCACAGAACACCTGCATCTTCTCCACCGAGTTCGCGCTGCGCATGATGGGCGACGTCGAGCAGTGGTTCGTCGACCACGGCGTGCGCAACTTCTACTCGGTGTCGATCTCCGGCTACCACATCGCCGAGGCCGGTGCGAACCCCATTTCACAGCTCGCCTTCACGCTTGCGAACGGCTTCACATACGTCGAGTACTACCTCGCCCGCGGCATGAAGATCGACGAGCTCGCGCCCAACCTCTCGTTCTTCTTCTCCAACGGGATGGACCCCGAGTACGCGGTGATCGGCCGCGTCGCCCGCCGCATCTGGTCGACCGCGATGCGCGAGCGCTACGGCGCCAACGAGCGCTCGCAGAAGCTCAAGTACCACATCCAGACCTCCGGCCGCTCGCTCCACGCCCAGGAGATCTCCTTCAACGACATCCGCACCACCCTGCAGGCGCTCCTCGCCCTGGCGGACAACTGCAACTCGCTCCACACCAACGCCTACGACGAGGCGATCACCACCCCCACCGAGGAGTCGGTGCGTCGCGCCGTCGCCATCCAGCTCATCTCGAGCATGGAGTTCGGCCCCTTGAAGAACGAGAACATGTGGCAGGGCTCGCACTTCCTCGAGTGGCTCACCGACGCCGTCGAGGCCGCGGTGCTCGAGGAGTTCGAGCACCTCTCCGAGCGCGGCGACGTGCTCGGCGCGATGGAGACCGGCTACCAGCGCTCCAAGATCCAGGAGGAGTCGCTCCACTACGAGCGCCTCAAGCACGACGGGAGCTACCCGATCGTCGGCGTCAACACCTTCCTCGACGCCTCCCGCGCCGAAAACGTCCTCGAAGCCGGCGCGTTGACTCGCGCCTCCGAGGCCGAAAAGAACGCGCGGTTGGCGCATGTCAGCGACTTCCAGGCGCGTCACGCCGGCGCGCCCGCGGGGACCGGGGACCGGGGACCGGGGACCGAAACGACCCCTGTGCCATCGCGACGAGCGGCCGCAGATTCGGACACTCTGTCATTGCGAGGAGCGAGCGCAGCTTGCGACGAAGCAATCCCGGCGCACCTGGAGCGCGCTGCGGACAAGCGTCATCCTGAGGAAACCGCGGTCGCAGACCGAGGCGACCGAAGGACCCGGCGCACTTGGACAGACCGCCCGGACACTCTGCCATCGCGAGAAGCGGCCGCAGACCCGGCCACTCTGTCATTGCGAGGAGCGGCGAAGGCCGCGACGTGGCAATCCCGGCGCATCCGGAGGCCGACCCGGCCACTGTCGACGCCGCCCCCTGGTCCGTCCCCTCCCCCACCGCCCTCGCCACCCTGCAGGCCACCGCCCGCACCGGCGGCAACGTCTTCGCCGCGCTCCTGCGCACCGTCTGCTCCTGCTCCCTCGGCCAGATCACCCGCGCCCTCTACGAGGTCGGCGGCCAGTACCGCAGGAGCATGTGACAAGCAGGCTCGCAGCGGGTGCGGGCCGCACCAATAAATAGCCTGCATGCGCGCCGCACAGGAGGAGGACCCCGATGGCAGTAACCGAGTGTCCAGTCCGCATCTGGGAAGCAGCGGTCAGGACGCTCAGCGACACGTCCCATGTCGACTGTCCACGTTGTGGGAGTTTCTCCGTTGTGGGGACGCTGGAGTCGCAACTGAGGGACACGAGCGAGATAACCGAAGACGGGCGAACCCCGCTTGGTCGGTCGCCCGAAGCCGCGGTGGGCGGGCGGGGGCTGTGAAGCGCGGTGGGAGTCTGCATTGCGTTGCTCCCGAAACGTCTTTGCCGCCCTCCTTCGCACCGTCTGCTCCTGCTCCCTCGGCCGGATCACCCGCGCCCTCTGGGAGGTCGGCGGCCGGTGCCGCAGGAGCCTGCAGGGCTGGGCTGCCGAGCAGAATGGTGAAACGGTGATACTCGGCGCCCGCATGAGGACAATGGCCCTCGTGGCGCAAGGGGAATGTTATCCTGATGTAATGGTAGAAGATGGCGCGCTGCAGAGGGTCGTCGAGACCGCGCGGGCGACCGCGGGCGTTGTCGCCGTCTACCTTTTCGGCTCACAGGCGGACGGCAGCGCCGGCATCGCTTCGGACATCGATCTCGGCGTCCTCGGCGAGAGCCCCTTGGCATTCGCCGCGCTCGTCGACCTGCAACTGCGCTTCGCCGACGAGCTCGCGACAAGAGTGGACCTCGTCGACCTGCGCACCGCCGACGCGTTTCTCGCCCTCGACATCATTCGCGGCGAGCGCATCTTCTGCCGCGATGCGGCGCTCGCGGATGCGTACGAGTTGTTCGTCATGCGCCGTGCCGGTGACCTCGAACCGTTCGAGAGGGAGCGCCGCCGGGTTGTGATGGGGACGCCGCTCACCACGCGAACGCCGCGGAGCGAGCGATGACACCGGGCCTGATCAGCGAGAAAGTAGTCACGGCCAAGCTCTCCCTCCTCTCCGACATGTTCGAGAAGATCCAGACGCTGCCCCTCGCTTCCGAGGAGACGTTTCTCGCCGATCCGCTGATGGTTGCGGCCGGAGAGTCGTTTCTCCGCCGCACCCTCGAGGCGCTGCTCGACCTGGGGCGCCACATTCTGGCGAAGGGGTTTGGCGAGGTCGTCGCCGAGTACGCTCGTCTCGGTTCGGCGCTCGCCGAACACGGAGTGCTGGATCGTGACACCGCCGAGCTCATGCGTCGCATGGGGGGCTACCGCAACCGCCTGGTCCACGGCTACGACGAAGTCACTGGACCCGAGCTGCATCGTATCCTGACGATTCACCTCCACGAGGTAGCCCATGCGGCTGAAGTCATCCGCGCGTGGCTCGCAGAGAACCCCGAAAGGCTCGACCGCCAGCTCTAGCCCTTCATCCTGAGCGCCGCGGGCGAAGCCGCGTCCAGAGTGGCCGCGCTGTCTTGGTGCGCCTCGGAGGCCCCCCAAACAGCGGCGAGACGCCGCCGCCACCTTGACCACCACCAAGCGCCTCCTTACCGC
Organism: uncultured Acidobacteriota bacterium; assembly: GCA_963725705.1. Taxonomy (GTDB): domain Bacteria; phylum Acidobacteriota; class Thermoanaerobaculia; order Thermoanaerobaculales; family Thermoanaerobaculaceae; genus CAVRZJ01. Next base: position 280,769 of record CAVRZJ010000019.1, read on the forward strand.
CCCCGTCACCCTGGCCCGTCTCCTCCCCCGCCGCCCTCGCCACCCTGCAGGCCACCGCCCACACCGGCGCCATCGCGCGGGGAGGGTGGGCGGGCGGCGCGACGCGGGCCTCAGCTCCACCGGCCGCCGGAGCCGAGGCGGGCGGACGGGGCTGGGCGACGCGGCGGCACGATGCAGAAAGGTGCTCCCACACTCAGGCCCGGCGCTCGGCCAGCTCGAGGATGGCGGCAACGATCTGGAGCGCGAGACTCAGCAGCAGGAGCGCGACGGCCGCCAGGCCCAGGACGAAGGCCGCGGACCCGACGGTGTGATCCCGCAGCAGGGTCGTCGACCACAGGGCGCCGAGGCCGAGGAGGCTCGCACCCCAACCCGCGAGGGAGACCGATCGCCGCCGGCCTGCGCTGACGGTGATCAGGAGACAGCCGGCGACCATCATGATGAGCAAGGACGTCGCAAGCAGCTTCGCGGCCTGGGGGTACGCCTGGTGCAGGCGCAACACGAACCCGCCGGCGCCGGTGGCGATGAGGAGCATGCCTCCCGAGAGAGCTGCGGTCCGCGCGTCCATACGCCTAGGATGCCACGAAACGCAACTTGAGTGCTCCCCGGCTCAGGCGTCCTCGGGGAATTCCGCACGTCACGCCTGACCTAGTCGAGCGTCCAGGCCCGAGGGCTCCAGCCCGAGAGCCGAAGCGTAACGGGCGAGCGCGGTGCGGACGGCCTCGGCGGCGCGGGCGCGCTCGCGGGCCGTCTCGGTGGCAGGCTCGTGGTGGCAAGAGAGCACGCGGAGGGCGCCATTGCGGCGGTCGGCCTTGAGGTCGAGGCGGGCGACGAGGCGCTCGCCGGCCAGGACCGGCATGCAGTAGTAGCCGTAGACGCGCTTGCCGGCGGGCTTGAAGATCTCCAGCACCGCCTCGAAGCCGAACAGGCGCTCGACGCGGGCGCGATCCCAGAGGACAGGATCGAACGGCGACAGCAGCACGCCGCTGTCCGGGCGAGGCCGCACCGTCTCGAGACGCGCGGCGAGCTCGAGGTCGTCCGGGCGCACCCAGCCGGCCTGGCGGCCGCCGCCGTCCCCTGACAGGGCACAGGGGATCACCGCGCCCCGCTCGACCAGACGCGCCAGCGCGGCCGCGATCTCGGCGGGGCGGTTGCGCAGCCGCCAGGTGCGGGTCAGCGTCCCGGTGGTGGCCCAGCCGTGACCCTCGAGCGCGAGGAGCAGCAGGCGCTCCAGCGCCTCCTCGAGCGGCACCTCGAGCTCGCGGTAGCGCGCGGGGATGACGCGCTCGGCGAGGTCGTAGATGCGCTGGAACCCCACGCGCTCGCGGATCGCGAGCTCTCCCGACGACCACAGCGCCGTAGCGACCTTCTTCGCCGCCTTGAGGTCCCACCACCCCTTGCCCGATTTCCCCTCCATGTCCTGCGAGCGCAGCGGGCCGCCGTCGCGGATGCGGCGGCGCAGCTCGGCGGCGACCTCGGGGTGCGCGCCCACCAGGTCGCCCCACCACGGGTGGTGCACGAACTCCCGGCGCCGGAAGGCGAACACCGGGTAGAGCTCGAGCGGCAGCCAGCACGCCTCGTGCCCCCAGTACTCGAACAACGGCTCGCCGGGCGCCAGCAGCCGCTCGGCGAGCGCCGGGTCGAGCCCCGGCAGGCGAGCGAGCAGCACCAGCGCGTGGCTGCGCGCGCCGGCGACGGAGACGGTGTCGAGCTGCAGGTAGCCGAAGCGCGCGATGACCTGGTGCGCCGCCGCGCGCGCGCGCCGTTCCCCGGCCGGCGCCCGCACCGGGAACCCCGCCCACTCGGGCTTGAGCAGCCCGGCGCGGCACAGGGCGAGCCGGCGCGCGGCGCGGATGGAGAGAGCTGCCATTCGACCCTCCGACAGAGGAGACAGCCGCCGACAACGCGGCCGCGCGAATCATGACACGCCTGCCCGCACCCACGAGCACCGGGGACCGGAAACCGCAACGGCGCTGCCGTCAGTGCGAGCACTGCCATGCCCATGTCGGGAGGTGATCTTGCGATCACACGGGCTCCGGTGGAGCGCCGCAACGTGCCAGTACCTTGCGTTGATCTCTTTTCGAGTCTATATTCGATCTCATGGATGATACCGCATACAAGACCAGGAACGTACCCTTGCGCGTCTCCGAGGACATCGTGCCGCTGGGGGAGTTCCGCACCCACACGGCCCGCGTTCTCGGCCGTTTGCGGGAGCAGCGCCGCGCCGTCGTCATCACGCAGAACGGCCGGCCGGCGGCAGTGCTCGTCACGCCCGAGGAGTACGACCGCCTCCAGGAGCACGGCAGGTTCGTGTCGGCTGTGGCTGAAGGGCTCGCCGACGTGGAGGCCGGTCGTCTTGTCGACGACGAGGCGACCGCCACCGTGCCTCCCCGTGCCCGGCGTCGAACGCGCCGATGAAGCTGCAGTGGACCGAGCGCTCCAGGCGCGATCTCGACGCGATCGAGCGCTTCATCGCCCGGGACGACCCCGACGCGGCCCGCCGCTGGGTCGCACGCCTGGAGGTCCGCGCGCGCCAGGCCGCCCTGGCCCCGATCGCCGGCAGAGTCGTGCCGGAGATCGGCCGCCGCGACGTGCGCGAGGTCATCGTCAAGGGCTATCGAATCGTCTACCTGGTCCGCGAGCACTACATCGCGGTCTTGACGGTCTTCGAGAGCCACAAGCTGTTGCCGACACTTCGTTGAGCTCGGCGCCACCCTGACGGGGTGTCGGTACTCCTCTACCATGGCATCGTCTCGCGGCGAGGGAGGGTCAACCATGCGCGACGACCTGTTCGAGGCCCGCTACTCGTGCCGGAGCTTCCGCCCGACGCCTGTGCCGCGGGCGACGGTTGAGCGGCTGCTCGACGCGGCGCGCTGGGCGCCGAGCGCCGGCGGGCTGGAGCCGTGGCGGTTCGTGGTGGTGACCGACGAGGCGGCACGCCGGTCGCTGGCGGCGGCGGCGTTCGACCAGGGGTTCGTCGCCACGGCGCCGGTCGTGGTGGTCGTCTGCGCCGTGCCGGAGGAGAGCGCGGCACGCTACCACGATCGCGGCCGCGGCCTCTACTGCCTGCAGGACACCGCGGCGGCGACCGAGAACCTCATGCTCGCCGCGACGTCCCACGGTCTCGGCTCGTGCTGGGTCGGCGCCTTCGACGAGGAGCGCGCCGCCCACTCGCTCGCCCTCCCCGAAGGGTGGCGGCCGGTGGCGATAGTGCCGATCGGCGAGCCGGCGGAGGCGCCGCCGCGCCGCTCTCGCCGGCCGCTCGGCAAAGTGGTCCGCTGGGTCGGAGCGACCGAATGACATCGTCTCGACGACGTCCGTAGCGGAATGTGGCTGGTGGACCTTTGTCCTTGCCCTGTGGGGCGCGCGCACTTCCGGGCGCGCTCCCGGAGACGCCGGCGCGGAGCGCCGGCCCCACAAGCGCTGCAGGATGGCGGAACAACCCGAGGCGAGGCGCGGAGCGCCGGCCCCACGAGCGCTGCAAGACGGCGAGATCAGTCGGAGACGCGGGTGCGGCGGCGGCCGGGAAGCAGCGCCAGCGCGGAGAGCGCCAGCCCGAGCGCGAGGGTGACCAGACCGCGCGGGCCGAGCGCCGGGACGTTCGCGGGCGGGCTCGCCGTGAGCTTGCCGAAGAGGCCGTGGTCTCCGACGACTCCCTGCACTGGCTCGCGCGCGTTGAAGTAGAGCGCGTCCGTGCTTCCGCCCGAGCCGCCGTTCCCGAAGCGCAGCCCGAAGACTCGGGGGAGCACGATCGGATTTCCGGCGCCGTCGCTCACGGTGCCGAGATACGAGCCCGTCGACGGGTCGAAGGCGTTGATCGTGCCGTCGCCCGCGTTGCCGACGAGCAGGTCGCTGGCAAAGTCGCCGAACGTCGCCGGCGCGAGCGCGACCCCCCAGGGCGAGTCGAGCGTCCCCCCCGAGATCAGGCGCAGCATGAAGCTGCCGTCGGTGTCGAACTCGTCCACGTACCCGTTGCCGGCGCCGGGGACGTCGTCGAACGCGGAGCCGTCCTGCTTCGCGTAGGTCACGTACAGCACGCCGCCGATGTTCTCGATGCCGAACGGGGCGAACCCTGAGGGGAGCGTGGGGTCGGTGAAGCTTCCCGGGAGCGTGGTCGGGGCGAAGGTGGCGTCGAAGACGTCGATCGCACCCGAGTTGAAGTTGGTGGCGTAGAGGTATCGCGATCCCCCGGTGCTGCCGACGGCCAGGCCCTTGTACACCGCGCCGGAAGAGCTGTTGTCGACCTCGAGGACGGCGGTCGTCCCGTCGCTGCCGGCCCAGCCCGAAATGGTGCCCTCTTCGGTCGCGAAGAGGAACGTCTTGCTGCCGAAGTCGCTGGTGCCGTTGAACGCGATCCCGGTCGGATGGGACGGAGCGCTACCCCCGGAAGGCGGCGGGACGGTGACCAGCAGCCCCAGCGCCGTGCCCGTGCCGTCGTAGAGCGTCACGTACCCGGCGGACTCGTTGGCGACCCAGAACGGCGACGTCGGCCCGTAGGCGAGGCCCCACGGGCTCTTCAGGTTCGCGTCCTGAGTGACGCCGACCAGCGCGAGATCCGAGACGAGCTTCGTCTCGGTGTACCCCGTAGCCGCGCCGGCCCGCCCGGCGAGCCCGACCGCAAGCCCAACGCCTGCCACCACGCGCACGATCACGCTTCGCATATGACCCCTTCCTTGAGACGGCCCCGGCCGGTCGATCGCTGTGTCGTACGGATCGGCCAACCCTCGCAGCCGCGCGTTTACTCCCCGCACGGATCGCCGCCCGCGGAGCACACGCCGCCTGCGCCTCGGCCGCAAGGTTCGCGCCGATGCTCCAGCCCTCCCCCGCGTCCGGCCTGCGGCCGGCTGGGGGAAGGGACCCGGGCTTTTCGGCGTCTACTCCTTCGCCTTCTTCTCGAGTGCCGCCTTCTCCGACTCGGCCTGCTTGGCGGACCACGGCGGGACCACGCCGTTCATGCGGGCGTAGGCGATCGATTGGCCGAGGTGCTCGTGGACGTGCGAGAGCACGAGGAAGTAGCCGCCGCGCACGGTGGTCTTCATCCCGAAGAACTCGGCGGGCTTCTCGAGATCCGCGTCGGAGGCCGCCATCAGAGCCTTCTTCACGTGGGCGAACGACTCCTTGAGGGCTGCCTGGATGTCGGCCTTCTTGGTGAGCGACTTCTCGTAGGTGCCGAATTCGAAGCCCGCCGGAGGCTTGACACCCCAGAAGCTCGGGATGCCGAGGTTCGCTCCCGCAACGTGCATGAACACCTCACCGACCGAGCGCACCCCCTCGGCCGGGCGCCAGTTGTACTTGCTCTCGGGCATGGCTTCCGCGAGCTGGTTCAGCTTGCCCTCGGCGTCGCCGATCCACATGAGCATCTCCGCCTTGACGCCGGTGGGCGCCGGCTGGTCGGCCGCCCCGACGGTGCGCGCGAACAGCGGGCTCAGCAGGACGACACAAAGACACGCGAGCAGGACCTTCTTTGACATTGCACGGCTCCTTTCGAACGGGCGAATCACCGCCTTGCCCTCGCCGCGAGGACCGCACACCACGGATTCTCGATATCGCCCATTGCTCCTAGTGAAAGGTTCTCAGGAGCGGAGTTATTTCCGGGCCGCCGCGTCCGGGCGGATTCCTCGGCGCCGCAGCCGGCCCGCGACGGCGCGGCCGTGCGATCGTTTCTACTTGACGCGCTCGACGAAGCGGCCGTCGCGGGTGTCGACGCGGATGCGCTCGCCGCTCTCGAGGTACGGCGGCACCAGCACCTCGATGCCGGTCTCGAGCGTCGCCCGCTTGAGCTGCGCCTGGGCGGTGGCGCCCTTCATCGGCGGCGTGGTGTCGACGACCGTCAGCTCGACGGTGGTCGGCAGCTCGACGGCGATCACCCGCTCGTGGAACAGCACGATCTCGAGCTCGAGGTTCTCGGTGAGGTAGCCGGCCGCGTCGCCGAGCACGTCGTCGGGCAGCGTGACCTGCTCGTAGCTCGCCAGGTCCATGAAGACGTGGTCGTCGGCCTGCCGGTAGAGGAACTGCACGGCGCGCGTCTCGACGTCGGCCGGCGCGACGACCTCGCCGCCGCGCCACGTCTTCGCGAGAGTCTGCCCGGAGCGCAGGTTCTTCAGCTTGGCCTTGACCAGCAGGCTGGCGCCGCGCGCCGACGGCGTCTGCGAGGCGACCTCGGCCACCGCCCAGGGATCGTTGTCGATCTCGAGGATGTCGCCACGCTTGAGCTCCGTCACGTTGATCATGCGCCCTCCGGCTCCGGGGAGCGTTGTAGCGCACCTGCCAGCCCGCGGCAAGCGCGCATGGGCGGCGAGATCGGGGCGTGCGCCCGTCACTCGGCGGCACCGCCGCCTCTTCGCTACAATTCCTTGAATGCTCCACGAGGCGACCTCCGAGAGTACCAGGCGATCGCCATGAGGACGGGCGACCGGCTCCGGCACCTCGCGCGGGTCCCGCGCGCGCTCTGGAACCTTGCCGCCCACGGCGCCTACGAGAGCACGTTCGACCTGATGCCGTATCGCGTCATGGGACTCTCTGCGAGCGCCCGCGCCAACCTCGTCCGCGCGGCGCTCAACGTCGGCTACCGCCGGGCGCGACCGTGGTCGCTGCCGATCTACATGCAGATCGAGGTGACCAACGCGTGCAGCCTGCGCTGCCCGGTGTGCCCGACGGGCAACGGCGAGCTCGCCCGGCCGGCGGCGATGATCGACCCGGACCTCGTCCGCCGCGTCCTCGACGAGACCGGCGACTACCTGCTCGTGCTTGCCCTTTGGGGATGGGGCGAGCCGCTCCTCCACCCCAGGCTGCGCGAGATCCTCTCCCTCGCGGCGCGGCCGACGTTGACGCGGCGGCCGACGAGGGCGGCAATCGCCGGGCCGCTCAGCAACGAGGTGACCAGCGCCATGACGATCAGCGCAACGAAAACCCGCTGGTCGATGATCCCGGCGTGCAGTGCCACCGAGGCCATCACCATCTCCATCGCGCCGCGCGCGTTGAGCCCGAAGGCCACGGCGAGCGCCTGGCGGCCGGACATCCGGGCGATCCGCCCGCCGAGCCAGGCGCCGCCGATCTTGCCGGCACACGCGACCGCGAGCACTACGGCGACGAGCACGACGTCGAAGCTGCGCGTGAAGTCGGCGAGCAGGCCGAGGGACACGAAGTAGAGCGGCGAGAAGAAGCCGAGCACGAAGCGCGAGATCGTCGCGTGCGCCTCGTTGTCGGCGTCGTCGCGATCGGCGAGCGCCACGCCGGCGAAGAAGGCGCCGAAGACCGCGTGGAAGCCGAGCACCTCGGCCGCCGCGCCGGCGGCCAGCACGAGCACCACGGAGACCGCCAGGAAGCCGCTCGGCCAGGGAAGGTGGCGCCGGACCTCCGCCAGCAGCGGCCGCCCGGCCAACCTGCCCACGACCAGGGTCACCGCGACGAACGCGACCGTCCTCCCGATCGCGCCGGCCGCGCCCTGGCTACCGCCCGCCGCGGCGCCGAAGCGGTTGAGCACCACCGCGAAGAGCGCCCAACCCACCAGGTCGTCCAGCGTCGCTGCGGCCATCACGATGCCGCCGAGCTCGTGGCGCAGCAGGTCGAGGTCCATCAGGATCCGTGCGATCACCGGCAACGCCGAGATCGACAGCGCGGCGCCGATGAACAGCGCGAGCGGGCCGTTGCCGCCACCTGCCGGCGCTCCCCACAAGCCAGGGAGGAACGAGACCAGCGCCACGCCGCTCGCCAGCGGCAGCGCGATCCCGAACAGGCTGACCCAGCCGATCGAGCGCACACGTCCCGGCACGCGCGCGAGCTCGACCTCGAGGCCGGCAGTGAAGAGGAAGAGCAACATGCCCAGGGCGACGATCGCACCCGACGCCACCGGCACCGGTCCCTCGCGGGGGAACAGTGCGGCCCAGGCGCCCGGCGCGACAGCGCCGAGGAGGGTCGGCCCGAGCAGCACGCCGCCGAGCAGCTCGCCGAACAGCGCCGGCAGTCGCAGCCGCCGCGCGAGCTGACCGCACACGACGCCCGTGCCCAGCATCACGGCGAGCTGCAGCAGCAGAGTCGTCACCTGCGCATGCGACATGGCCGCCATCGTAGCGCGGCCCGCCCGGGGCGAAGGGCCACCAACGACGGCGAGAGCACCGGGCGGTCGAGGACACCCCACCCTGGCCCTCCATGGGTGCCAACTTCGGGGCCGAGGCGCACGTGCTGGGACCTGTGGGGCGCGCGCTCCGCGCGCGCTTTTCCGGCACTGCAAGGGAAGACGCCGGCGCGGAGCGCCGGCCCCACAGGATTCTCCTATGCCGCCTATTGTCGATGGAATACACGCATCGCTTCGAGTGACCGTCGCTCAAGGTCAGCGCCTATGCCCTGACCCTCCCCCGCGTCCGGCCTTCGCTCGGCCCGGAGGAACCGGGCCACACTGCGCCCATATCAGCTCGAATCTCCCGGCGCCGGTTCCTCCTTCTGGGGTGGGAGGACGGGCGGGGCGGAGGGCGATCTTGCGGCGGGCACATCGAATCGGCGGCCCGCCCGGCCCTCTCCTGCGTCGCCGTCAGGCCCACCCCTCACGCGCGCGCAGCGCCGTGATGTGCGCGACGTGGTGGCGGCCGTGCCACGCGTAGAGCGCGAGTAGGCGGTCGATCGGCATCTGCCCGAGGTCGGGGTGGCGGAGAGTCCGCGCGAACGCCTCGGCCGGCAGCAGCCGGAGCGCCGCCACCCAGCGCGCGTGCAGCGCCTCGAGGAGAGCGAGCGAGATCGCCACGTCGCTGGCCCGCGCCTCCGGCAGCTCGGCCCACCGCGCCTCCTCGTACGTCTTGATCGTCGGCTCGTCCTCGGTGAGCGCCAGCTTGAAGCGGACGTAGGCGTTGAGGTGGCTGTCGGGCAGGTGGTGGACGACCTGCCTGACGGTCCACCCCCCGTCGCGGTACGGCGTGTCGAGCTGGCGCTCGTCAAGCCCGGCGACTGCGGCGCGCAACGCCGCGGGCGCCGCAGCGATCTGCTCGACGAACGACGCGCGCAGCAGCGGGTCGAAGCGCTCGGGCGCCGCGAATCGGCCGATCGGATAGCGCGGATCCAGGTCCTCCATCGTGCCCTCCTGTCGCCGCCGCCATCATCGCACCCCCTGCGCGGAAACCCTCGCCGACGCGGCGGCGCACCAGCATGGGAAACCAGGTGCACTGCCCTGCCCTATTCCGGCGAGCTCGACGTACTCCGCGAGATCATCGTCCGGTCGGTCGCCAGGCTCCGGGGGTAGCTGCCGGTAAAACGCCCTGCGGTGGTAGCCTGGGAAGGGAGGGAGACGGGTGGCGCACCACACGGCGCGCGGCGCTTACCATCGCCTGGTCGACCGGCTCAACGCCTTCCCGCAGGGGGCGCCGCCGTCCGACCTCCTCTTCCGCATCCTCGAGCTGCTGTTCTCCGAGCCCGAGGCGGCGCTGGTGGCGCAGCTCCCGATCCGGCCGTTCACCGCGGCGCGGGCGGCCGGGATCTGGCGGGTTCCGGTGGCGGAGGCGACCGCCGTACTCGATGCCCTGGCCGACCGCGCGGTGCTGCTCGACTACGAGAGCGACGGCGTGCGGCGCTGGGTGCTGCCGCCGCCGATGGCCGGCTTCTTCGAATTCTCGATGATGCGGGTGCGTGGCGACGTCGATCAGAAGCTGCTCGCCGAGCTGTTCTATCAGTACATCACCGTCGAGGACGACTTCGTCCGCGAGCTGTTCACGACCGGGGAGACGCAGCTCGGCCGCGCCTTCGTCGACGAGCGCGCCCTGCCGCCCGAGCTGTCGCTGCACGTGCTCGACCACGAGCGCGCCAGCGAAGTGATCCGCACCACTGCGCCGATGGGCGTGTCGTTGTGCTACTGCCGCCACAAGGCGCAGCACGTCGGGCACGCGTGCGGCGCGCCGCTCGACATCTGCATGACGTTCGGGGCGACCGCCGATTCCTTGATCCGACACGGATTCGCCCGCCGCGTCGACGTCGTCGAGGGGCTCGACCTGCTCGCGCAGGCCCGCGAGCGGCGCCTGGTGCAGTTCGGCGAGAACGTCCGCTCCCAGGTGAGCTTCATCTGCAACTGCTGCGGGTGCTGCTGCGAGGCGATGATCGCGGCGCGCCGCTTCGGCCTGCTGCATCCCGTCCACACCACCAACTTCCTGCCGGCGTTCGACGAGGCGGCGTGCCGCGGCTGCGGCGGCTGCGTCAACGCCTGTCCGGTGGAGGCGGTTGCCCTCGTCTCGGCGAACGACCCGCAGCGGCCGAAGGCGAGACGGGCGAGGCTCGACGAGCGGTTCTGCCTCGGCTGCGGAGTCTGCGTCGGCGCTTGCCCGCGCGGCGCGATCACCCTGCGTGCCCGCGCCGCTCGCGTGCTCACCCCGGTCGATACGACGCACCGCGTCGTGATGATGGCGATCGAGCGCGGCACCCTCGCCAACCTCATCTTCGACACCCGCACGGCCGGCCATCGGGCGCTCGCCGCCATTCTCGGCGTCGTCCTCCGCCTGCCGCCGCTCAAGCAGGCGTTCGCCACCCGGCAAGTGCGCTCCCGTTACCTCGAGCGTCTGCTCGCGTCGCACTCCAGCTAGGTACAACGTCCAACCCTCTTTACACTTTTCTGGTCGCCACGCTCGCGGACGGGGTCGGCGCCAGGCCGCGGAATTTGTAGAAAATGTTGGACGTGGTACCTACACGCTCCGGTGCGGGGGCGTGGTACCTTCGCGGTGAGCCGAGCGGCGCGGACGAGGCCGCCTGGAGGAGAGTGCCGATGCCCAACCCGACCGCGGTCTTCGAGACGTCGCTGGGGACCTTCAAAGCCGAGATCTTCCTCGCCGAGATGCCGGTCACCGCCGGGAACTTCCTCGCATTGGTGAAGAATGGGTTCTACGACGGCCTGCACTTCCACCGGGTGATCGACAACTTCATGATCCAGTTCGGCTGCCCGTTCAGCAAGGATCCGGCGAGCCCGCGCGCCGGCACCGGCGGCCCACCCCACGGCACGATCAACGACGAGTTTCTCGAAACCGCGCGGTTCTCCAACGAGCCCGGCACCCTGTCGATGGCGAATACCGGTCGCCCGAACACGGGCGGGTCGCAGTTCTTTGTCAACACCAGGCATAACTCGTACCTCGACTGGTTCACCCCGGGTCCGTCCAAGCACCCGGTGTTCGGCCGCGTCACCGAAGGGATGGCCGTGGTCAAAGCGATCGGCGGGACCCCGACCGCCTCCGGGGACCGGCCGCGCACGCCGGTGAAAATGATCAAGGTGACCGTCGAGGAGTAGCCGGCCGGCGGCGGAGACCCGGGGCACGTGCCGCCGCTGTGCGAGAATCCGCGGTAACGGCCTCGGCGTGTTTCGCGACAGGCTCGACCTCATGATGACGGCACTGATTGCGAGCTTCGCGCGCCTGTCCCGCCGCCTGTTGGGCGGGGACCGGCGGAGCCTGCGGCCGGCCCGGCTGGTCGCGGCAGTGGCCATTGCGGCTGCCGCCATCGCCGCAGGCTGCCGCTGGCCGGCGACGCACGCCCCGCTCGTCGTCGTCTTCGGCGAGTCGCAGCCGCGCCTCGATCCCCACCTCGGGAACCGAGTGGTCGCCTGGTCGGTGCTCTCGAGCTTCTACGACCCGCTCGTCGCCTTCTCGGAGCGTCTCGAGCTCCAGCCCGCGCTGGCCGAGAGCTGGTCGCAGGTCGACGCCACGCACTGGCGCTTCACGCTCCGCCCGGACGTACGCTTCCACACTGGCGGCACCCTCTCGGCCGAGGACGTGGTCGCGAGCCTCGAGCGGGCCCGCACCCACCCGCTGTCGGCGCTGCGCCACTACCTCGTCGGGGTCAACGCCGTGCGTGCGGACGGCCCGCTTGCCGTGGTCATCGCGACCGACGCCCCGGTCCCCGACCTGCTCAACCGTCTCACCTTCGTGCTCGTCGTCCCGCGCGCTCAGGCGACCCTCGACCCGATCAACGCACCGGACGGCACGGGGCCGTACCGCTTCGTCGGCGTCGCCGCAGACGGGGCGGTGATCGCCAAGGCGTGGCCCGGCTGGCGCGGGCGCCCCGAGATCGAGGACGTGCGCTTCGAGTTCGCCCAGACCGACGAGGTCGCGGCCAGGCGTCTGATCGACGGCAAGGCCGACGTCTGCCACCTGCTGCCCGACGCCTGGGTGACGGAGATCGCGGGTACCGCCGGGCTGCGGGTCGTGGAGCAGCCGCGCCTCGCGGTCCAGTTGCTCGGCGTCCACCCCGAACTCGCGGCCGGTGCGACGAGGCGGGCGCTGTCCGACCCGCGCGTGCGGCGCGCTCTGCTGCTCGCCCTCGACCGCCAGTCCTGGCTGCGCAAGGTGTACCGCGGCAATGGCCTGGTCGCCACGCAGTACGTGCACCCAACGGTGTTCGGCTTCGACCCGGAACTCACGGCGCTGCCGCACGACCGCGACGCGGCGCGCCGTCTGCTCGTGGACGCGGGCTTCCCGAGCGGGTTCGCCGTCGCTCTCGCCTTCCGCCCGGCCGGCACGGACCTGGCGACCGCTATCGCTGCGGACCTCGCCGAGATCGGCGTCCGTGTCCACCTCGCTCCCGGACCCGGGTCGGGGCCGCTGCTCTCGTTCGCCTGGGCGTGCAGCACGGGCGACGCATCGGACTTCTTCAACAACATCGTCTGGCGCCCCGAGCGCTCCTCGGCAGAGGCGACGCCGGCGGTGCCGGTCGACGATGAAACCGTCGCGCTGCTGCGCAAGGCGGACGGCGAGAGCGATCGGGGGCGGCGCCTTGCGCTGCTGCAACGGGTGCAACGGCGCGTGCTCGAAACCCTACCGCTGCTGCCGCTGACCATGCGGATGGGTTACAAGGGCGTCTCCGCGCGGGTCGACGTCGTGACCCGCTACGACGAGCGCGAGTACGTCGCTGCCTACCGGTGGCGCCGCTGACCAAGGCGCGCGGCGCCGGCGCCGTCAGGCAGGCGCCGGGAGCCGTGCGAGACGCTCGCGAATCCACGGATCGAGTCCGGGCGCGAGGTAGAAGCGCGGTTTCAGGAGGTCGTCGTCGGCCGCGATCATTCCCTCCGCGACGGCGCGGCGCGCCAGCGGCGTCCCCGGGTAGATGCGGATGCCCACCGTGATCCGCAACGACTCGAGCCGCAGTGAGGCGGCGAACGCGAGGCTCTCCTCGACGGTGGCGCGCGTCTCGCCGGGTCCGCCGAGGAGGAGAAACCCCATGCGGCGGATGCCGTGCGCCGCCAGCAGGTCGGCCGCCGCGCGCACGTCCTCGGGCGTGAAGCGCTTGTTCATCTCGCGCAGCACGGCTCGGTTGCCGCTCTCGAATCCGAGCGATACCTCGACGCATCCCGCCGCCGCCATCGCCGCGACCAGCTCCTCGCGCACCAGGTGCGGGTAGAGGATGCAGCGCCACGCCACGCGCGGCGTGATCGCGCGCAGGCCGTGACAGAGATCGAGGGCGTAACGCTCGGGGATGTTGAACGAGTTGTCGACGAAGAAGAAGCGCCGGTAGCCGGCGGCGGCGAGACGCGCCACGTGCGCGACGACGAGACGCGGCTCGCGGGCGCGGATCGCCCGCCCCTGCACGCTCGCGGTCGAGCAGTACGAGCAGTCGTTGGGGCAGCCGCGGCGGCCCTGCACCGGCACCCACAGGTCGGGGCTGGCCGGGTCGGCCACCGCGGACAGCGCCTCGTCCCACAGCGGCAACAGGTCGAGGTCCTCGCCGTGCCGCGCCTGGCCACCCACCTGGCGGCCGGCGACCCGCACGCCAGGGATCGACGTCGGATCGCCACCGGTCTTGAGGCACGAGAGCAGTGCCGGGAAAACCTCCTCGCCGTCCCCGCTCACCCCGTAGTCGGCGCCGAGGTAGGCCAGCGCGGCGTCCGGGAAGATGCTGTAGCCCGCGCCGCCGACGACGACCGGCGCCGCGGTCGCGGCACGGCACGCAGCGACGACCGGTCTCACCTGCTCGAGCAGGAAGCGCGGGTTGTCGCGGCTCTGGTCGTCGATGTTGCGCACCGAGATGCCGATCACGTCGGGCGCGAAGCCGCACACCGCCCGCTGCACCGCCGCCGCTGCGTCGCTCTCGTGGAGGAGGTCGAGGAACGCCACATCGTGCCCGGCGGCGCGCGTCGCCGCCGCCACCACCCCGAGGCCGAGCGGAATCGCGACCATGTTGATCCGCTCGGTGTTTGCCGACACGAGCAGCACCTTCATCAGCGGCGATCGTACCCGATCCGGCAGGACGCAACGCTGTCCGGGCGCGCCGGCTAACGCTTCCCGGACAGACGCGCGAGGGCGTCGACGGCGCCGGCGCTACCGGGGTTGAGCTCGAGCGATCTCGCGTACGCTTTGATCGCCTCGTCGCGCTGGCCGGCGGCCGCGAGCCCCTCTCCGAGGGAGTCCCAGGCGTTCGCGGAATCCGCGTACGACTCGACCATCAACCGGAAGATCGCGACCGCGGCCTCGGGCTTCCGCTCCGCCAGCAGGGCGTAGCCGAGCACGTTGAGGTCTCGCTCGCTGAACTCGTACTCGCCCGCCTTCGCGGCTCGAAGCTCCTTGAAGCGCGCCACCGCCGCATCGCCGCCGCTCTCGGAGGCGAGCCGGTGCACCGCCTCCGCCGCCGACGGCAGCGGCCACGCCGGCTCGCGGCCATACAGGATGTCGGCGATGCCGGCGAAGAGCGCGGGCAGCGCCGCGTCGCCGGTGTTGTTGACCAGGGCGACGAACACCCGGTCCTGCTCGATGCGGTAGATGCGGGCAATGCTCCAGAAGATGTAGCCCTCATGACCGGCGACGGTGCGCTCGGCCTTGGCCGGCCCGATGGGAAGCGCCCGCACCTCCCAGCCGCAACCGTAGCCGCCGACACCCGGGGTGAACATCGCGTGCCGGCCCGCAGGCGAGACGAAATCGTCGCGGTAGAGCGCCCGGTCGAAGCGCTCGAGGTCTTCGACCGTCGCGTACATCGCGCCGGCGCCGAACGTGGTGGATACGTTCCATGGCCGCCGCGTGACGACGCCGCCGCCGGCTCGCTCGTAGCCGCTCGTCAACCCCGGCACTACCGCGCGCGGTCGAGCCGCCAGGTCGCCGGAGTCCTTCATGCCTGCCGGCTGGAAAACGAGCGCCTGCAGCGCCTTCTCGAACGGCTGCCCGGTGACCTGCTCGACGATCGCGCCGAGCACGACGTACCCCGAGTTGCTGTACCCCCACTTCGACCCCGGCTCCCAGGCAAGGTCGGCACTGCACCACTTCTCGGTGAACGCCCGCACGTCGATCGGGTCGTCGCCGACCTGCTGTCTGAAACCCTCGCGACCGATGCCCGGCAGGTGCATGTAATCGGGCAGGCCCGAGGTGTGGGCGAGCAACTGGCGCACGGTGATCCTGGCGCCGGTGTCCTTGCGGTACCACGGCAGCAGGTCGGAGATGTGGCTGTCGAGCGAGAGCTTCCCCTGATCGGCCAGGCGGACCACCATCGTCGCGGTGAACACCTTGGTGACCGAGCCGATCCACTGCTTGGTGTCGGGGCGGTTTGCCACCCCCATCTCGAAGCTCGCCATGCCGTACCCCTTGGCGAGCAGGACCTTGCCGTCGCGCGCGACCAGCGCCGTGCCGTTGAAGCGGTCGAGCTCGTTGTAGCGCTTGAGCAGGGCATCGACGCGCGCGCCGGGATCCGCCGCACCGGCGCCGGCACCGCCTGTCTGGGCACCGGCAGCCGCTACCAGCCCCAAGGCCACAAGCACCCCGACGGCCGCCTGTCGCCATCCCGCCTTCCGAGCCCGGCCCCCTTCTCGCATCGCGCCCTCCTGGTCCCTTTGCGGGACACCGGTAGTACGATCCTGTGACAATGGAGGTTCTCTCAGGACCGGGTGCACGCCATGGGTCACGACGCGTGCGGCAGCGGCCGTCTACTCGCTCTTCTTCGGTCGGGGCTCGCGCTTCGGCATCCGGGGTGGACCGGCGACCGCGTGGCGGATCCGGCCGAGGGTGACGTTGAGCGGGTGCGCCCGGTCGAGCGACCCGAGCACCGGGTCGCGACGGCGTCCGAGCCGCGTCTCGAGGTTGAGCAGCCGTGCGTTGTCGGGGTCGATTGCCATGCCGCGCTGCAGCGCCGTCACCGCCTTGCGCCGGTGGCGTCCGGCGGCGCAGACCTCGGCGAGGTTGGTGTAGTAGTCGGCCTTCATCGGCTCGGTATCGATCGCGGCCTGGCACAGCTCCAGGCCCTCGCGGTGCTTTCCGCGGTACAGGGCGAGGCAGAGGCCGTAGTACGAGATCACCGGCGCCGGCAGCTTTTCGCCGAGCTTACGCAGCCGGTCGCACACCTCGCCGAGCACCAGGTACCCGTTCTCGAAATCGCGGGCGCGGGCCGAGGCGATGCCGGCGCGGGCCATCTCGCGAACCTCGGCCGTCCGTATCCCCTTTTGCCCTTCTATCAGATCGATCGTTTCTTCGGACATGGGCTGGCGAGTAGTACCTTTCCGGCTCAAAGCATCCATCCGGCCGGCTGGCGTGTCAAGCGGCGCTGCGCTCGCGGACCTGGCGCATGTGGTGGCGCGCGTGACGCCAGTGGAACTTGCGCCACTGCGGCACCGTCAGCGCGGCGAAGAACGCGTGTTTGAGCAGTGGCGTGCACTCGCCGAAGCGCTCCGCGGCGCGGTCGAGCGTGGCATCGAGCGTCTCCAGAGCCGCGGCGATCGCCGCTCGGACCTGCTCGGGCGGGATCGACCCCGACGGCGTCACCAGCTCCGGCGCCCGCGCGGGCGGGAAGTAGCCGACGTCGATCACCAGCACCCGCGAGGCCCACTGATAGAGCGTCGGCCGGCGCGCCCTGGTCTCGCCCGACGCGAGCGCCGTCTCGAGGACGCTGGCGTTGAGCCGGAAGGTCAGCGTCAGGTGCTCGAGGATCAGCGCGATCGACCACTTCCCGGGCACCTGGCGCGCGATCCGCTCGACCGTCAGGTGCGCGGTCGCCGCGGCGATCTCGTCGTGTGCCCGCTTCAGGTAGACGTCCATCGTGCCTCCCGGCGCCACGCCGGCGCTACTGCGCAGTGATGCGGAGAATCTCGAGGAGCACCTTGACCGCCTTCTCCATGTCGGCGACGGCGACGCACTCCTCGGTGGAGTGCTCGTTCTGCGCGCCGATGCCGACCACCGCCATCTCGATGCCGTGGTTGTTGTAGATCGAGGCGTCGGTGAAGCCGGTGATGAACACCGCCTTGGCGTCGATCCCGATCGTCGCGCAGCGCGCGCTTGGCGATCCGCACCGCCCAGCGCGCTCTCGGGGATGCGCACCGCGCGGCACTTCTCGTCGACGATGATCTCGACCTTCGCGCCCGCCGCCTCGACCTCGGCGCGGATCGTCGCCGTCATCTCCTCGGCGAGCGCCGCCGCCTTGTCGTGGTCGCCGCGAGCGGCACTCGGCGAGGAACGAGCACGACGCCGGCACGCCGTTGCGGATGATCCCGCCGTTGATCACGCCGACGTTGGCGGTGGTCTCGTGGTCGAGCCGGCCGAGCGGCAGCGCCGCGATCGCCTTCGCGGCGGCGTGGATCGCGTTGATCCCCTTCTCCGGCTCCATCCCGGCGTGCGCCGAGCGGCCGGTCACCGCGACGTCGATCGCGAAGTAGGACGGGCCGCCGATGACGATCGTGTCGAGCGTGTCGTTGTCCATCAGGAAGCCGCGCTTCGCGGTGAGGCGCGAGAAGTCGAGCGCGCTTGCACGCCGAGCAGCCCGACCTCCTCCTGGCGGCTGACCGCGAGCTCGACCGGCGGGCGCACCGGCGCGGTGCGCAGCGCCTCGAGCACCTCGGCGATGCCGGCCTTGTCGTCGGCGCCGAGGATAGTGTCGCCCTTCGACCGGATGATCGCCGTCGGCGCCGAGCACCGGTTCGATGCCCACGCCCGGCTTGACGGTGTCGCCGTGGCAGGAGAGCAGGATCGGCTCCTTGGCTTTGCTCGCCCTTCGCGGGGAACGACGCGATCAGGTTGCCGTAGCCGTCGAGCGCCGCCGTGCCGCCGATCGACCTGACCTCGTGGAGCAGCCAGTCCAGGAATCGCGCCTCGTTGCCAGACTCCGAGTCGATCCGCACCATCTCCATGAACTGCTTGATCATCCGCTCCGACACCAGCCACCTCCCGCCCATTCCCCGGGCGCCGTCTTAGCGTACGGGCTCCGCCGCGTCGAGGCAACCACCGCTCGACGCTGAGGCGGAGCGGTCTCCGTGTACCGCCTTGCACGGTTCAGATTCCTCCACTATTCTTTAACTCTGGAGGATGGCTGATGGCGACGCTCAACGTCAAGGAGTTCCCGGATGAGCTGTACGGGCGGCTCAAGGTGCGAGCCGAGAGAGAGCGCCGCTCCGTGGCGCAGGAGGTCATCCACCTGCTGGCCGCTGCGGTCGCGGAGCCGGAGCCGCTTTCGATTCTCGCCCTGCGCGGCCTCGGCAAGGAGCACTGGGCCGGGGTCGAGGCCGGCGAGCACGTCGAGCGGGAGCGCGGGTCGTGGCGCTCCTAGACGAGGTCGGCGCCGGCCCGATCGCGCTCGACACCGCGCCGTTCATCTACCTGATCGAGGAGCATGAGACGTACCTGCCGGTCGTGGAGCCGGTGTTCGCCGCGATCGACAGCGGGAGGATCGCCGCCGTGACCTCGGCGCTCACGCTGCTCGAGGTGCTGGTGGTGCCGCTGCGCGCTGCCGACGAGGCGCTGGCGCGCCGGTACGAGGCGCTCCTGGCGAGTAGCCGCGGCCTCGAGCTCGTCGACGTGTCGCGCGCCATCCTGCGCGATGCCGCGGCGCTCCGGGCAGCCACCGGTATGCGCACGCCGGACGCGATTCAGATCGCGACCGCGCTCCAGCGGGACTGCACGAGCTTCATCACGAACGACCGCGCGCTCCCCGCCCTGCCGGGTCTCCGCATCCTGCAGATCTCCGACTTCCTCCCCCGCCGCGCCGCTCGACATTCGCCCCGCGTCAGCGAGCGCTGAGCCGCGCGAGATCGGTCAGAGCCCGGTGACGCGAAGGCGGCTCGCGACCCGGGCGAAGGCCACCCACAGCACGGCGGCGACCACCCAGGACGCAAAGGCGAACGCCGGAGCGTCGCGCAGGAGCAGGAAGCGCATTCCACCCGAGTCGAATGAGAACGACAGCGGCAGGGCGGTGAACACCAGCGCGAAGCTGAGCAGCCACGACCGGCGCCGGAGCAGCGATCGGGTGGTGGCGAGCGCAGCTCGGCCGGCACCCGGCGGCGCCGCCGCGAGCTGCGGCGGGCTGCTCTCCTGAGCGCGCAGCGTGGCCGCGAGCGCCGCGAGCTGCGGGTCGGCGCGCAGGAACTCCTCGACCAGCGCCCTGGTGTCGGCGCTCGCCTCGCCGGCGACGTAGAGCGGCAGCAGGTCCTTGACGACCTCGGCGGTGACGTTCATGACGTGACTCCTTGACGGCGCAGCCGCGCCTCGGCGAGCTTCAGCCGGGCGCGGTGGACCTTGACCTTGGCCGCGCCCTCGCTGAGGTCGAGCGCGGCGGCGATGTCGGTGTACGGGGTCTCCTCGGTGGCGCGCATCAGCAGCGCGGCGCGCTCCGTCTCGGAGAGATCGCGCATGTCGGCGAGCACCGCGGCGAGCTCGTCGCGGTCCTCGGCGGCGCGGTGCGGGTCGGGCTGCGGGTCTGCGGGCTCGTACTCGAGCTCGCCGTGGCGGCGGCTGCGGGCGAACCCCTGGCGGTGCAGGTTGCGGGCGATCGCCAGCAGGTAACCGGTGACAGTCGAAAGCTCCACGCGCTCGCGCGCCGTCCACACCCGCACGAACGTCTCGGAGGTGATGTCCTCGGCGAGGGCGCGGTCGCCGCACAGCCAGTACGAGAAGCGCAGCACCTCGGCCGAGTGCCGCTCGTACAGGGTGGCGAATTCGATCACCATGGCGGCGCCCCCAACGATCTCAGACGAAGCTCGTCTTGCGGCCCTGCAGCCACAGCATCACCGCGACGATCGCGGCGACGCCAGCCGCCTCGCCGCCGATGGTGATCGGCAGCGCCGGCCCGCCGCGGCCGAGCTCCTTGATGTAGCGAACCATCCAGCCGACGTGCGGCGCCACCTGCAGGAGGCCGTTGCCGAGCACGAACATCATTCCGGTGATCACCGCGATCGTCCAGCCGAGCGACTCGCTGACGATCGCCGCCGCCAGCACCACCGAGAACACCAGCGCCCACGCGCCGAGCACCAGCGCAAAGTAGAGCGCCCAGCCGGCTAGGTGCGAAAGCAGCGAGCGGCCGTCGCTCGCCGCCGCCGCGAGCACGTCGACCGGCGACAGGAACACCAGCGCCGTGGCCGCCACCGTCCCGGGAACCAGGAACATGATGTACGAGGATAGTAGCTTGGCGATCGCGACGTCGCGCGGCGCCACCGGCAGGCTCATCACGAACGGCAGCGTGCGCCGCTCGCGCTCGCCCAGCACCGGCCCCATCGTCACGTGAAACGACAGCCCGATCATCACGTTGATCGCCAGCGTCACGCCGATGCTGCGCGTCGCCGGGCCGCCCGCCGCCAGCGCCACGGCGACGACCGCCGTCGCGACGTAGAGCGACGAGCGGGAGGCGGAGCAGCGAGCAGTCCTTGGCCACCAACAGGGAGATGGCGCGCGCGTTCATGCCGCCCTCCCGACCGCGCTGCCGCGCAGGTGCTCGACGAACGCCTCTTCGATACTCCGCCCGCCGCCCGCGAACGCCGACGCCGGCCCGCGCCCGACCAGCCGCCCGGCGTGGATGAACGCCACCTCGTCGGCGAGCCCCGCGAGGTCGTCACCGCGGTGCGATGAGAAGATCACGGTGCGGCCGTCGCGACGCGCCGCCGCCAGCTCCCGCAGCACGTCGAGGCGCACCAGCGGGTCGAGCCCGGCGGTCGGCTCGTCGAGCACCAGCAGCTCGGGCCGCCGCGCCAGCGCCAGCAGCAGCATCGCCTTGACCTGCTGCCCACGCGACATCCCGCCCATCTTCTGGTTCGCATTCAGCTCGAAACGGTCGAGCAGCGCCAAGGCGTGCGCCTCGTCCCACCCCGGGTAGAAGGAGCGCACGAGGTCCATGTGCCAGCGCAGCGTAGCGCCGCGGTACAGCGCCATGTCCTCCGACACGAAGCCGACTTGGCGCTTGATCGCCCGCTCCTCGGCCGGCATCGCCCGGCCGAGCACCTCGACGGAGCCCGAGTCGGCGTGCACCAGCCCCATGACGATGCGCAGCAGCGTCGACTTCCCCGCCCCGTTCTGCCCCACCACCCCGAGCGCCCGCCCGCAGCCGACCTCGAGGTCGACGCCGTCGAGCGAGAAGTGCGTGTACCGCTTGCCGACCCCGTGCAACCTGACCGCCGTCCCGTCCATCGCGATTCCCCCCTGTCGCAAGGGATATCGCCGAGCTGCCGGGAAGTTACACGCACCACCCGCCGCATACCAGCAGGCTCGCTGTGGGGCGCCCCACCCACAGCAGACTCAACGACACGGGGCGCGTCCCACGCGCTGAAAAGATGCGGTGCGCTGGCGGCTTCGAGCTACTTTGCCGCTTGCTCCAGCGAGGCGACTCTGGCGATGAGGTCCTGGATGACCGCCTGCTGCGCCTGTATCGTCTGCGCCTGCTCGGAGATCTGCGCCTGCTGCTCCTGCACCGCCTTGACCAGCGGCGCGATCAGGTCGGTGTAGCGCAGCGAGAGCGTGCGCTCGGGGTCGGCGCCGACGCCGAGCACGCTGTAGCCGTCACCGAGCAGCGCCTCGACGTCCTGGGCGAGGAAACCCATGTCGGTGCGGCCGTCGCCGCCGTTCACGGTGAACGAGACCGGCCGCAGCGCCATGACGAAATCGCGCCCGAGGTCGAGGTCGCGCACGTCCGACTTGTGCCGCGCGTCCGAGAGGTTCGACCACGCCACCTGGCCGCCGATCTGGGTAACACTGCCGTCGCCGATGCGGACGTGGTTGGCCGCGTCGACCTTGGCGCCGTGACCGACGGCGGTGGCGTTGGTGAGGGCGCCCGCCAGGGCGTCCGCGCTGGTCCCGAGGAAGGTGTTGTTGGAACCTGAGAGGTTGGTGTCGCCCGCCGAGGTGCCGATCGCGGTGTTGGCGTTGCCCGTGGTGTTGGCGTAGAGAGCAAACCCGCCGATCGCGGTGTTGTCGTTGCCCGTGGTGTTCGAGCCCAGGGTCTGGTCGCCGCTCGCGGTGTTCTCGGCGCCCGTGGTGTTGGAGTAGAGGCTCGAGATGCCGCTCGCGGTGTTGTCGAAGCCCGTGGTGTCCGAGAAGAGGCTATAGGCCCCGGTCGCGGTGTTGCCCACGGCCGTCGTCTCAGAGAGGAGGCTCTGGCTGCCGGTGGCGGTGTTGCTCGTACCGGTGGTGTTGGAGAAGAGGCTCTTTTCACCGCTCGCCGTGTTCTCTTCGCCGGTTGTGGTGGCGGAGAGGCTCAGGTATCCGGTCGCGGTGTTGTTGGAGCCCGTGGTGTTGTGCCAGAGACTGGCCGACCCGACCGCCGTGTTGCTGGCGCCGGTGGTGTTCGTGTTGAGGCTGCCCCCCCCGACCGCAGTGTTGTCGTTGCCCGTGGTGTTCGCCTGCAGGCTCTGCATCCCGAACGCAGCATTACCGCCGCCCGTGGTGTTCGCTTGCAGGCTGCTCGCCCCGACCGCCGCGTTGTTGATGCCCGTGGTGTTCGCGGCGAGGCTGGACGCCCCGACCGCCGTGTTGAAGGTGCCCGTGGTGTTTGCGGAGAGACTGCCCGACCCCACCGCCGTGCTGTGTGTGCCTGTGGTGTTCGCGAGCAGGCTGGATGACCCGACCGCCGTGTTGGTGTTGCCGGTCATCGCGAAGTTGCCGGCGCCCGCGCCGACGAAGGTGTTCGTCGGTGCGCCAAAGGTGTGCAGGAACCAATGTCCCCCGAGGATGAGCACACCCGCCGTCGCGACCCCTGCGGATGCCGTCGTCGCCGGCAGGCGCAAGTTGCCGGTCAGCTCGAGCTGGTCCACCGGCGTGGCCGTGCCGAGCCCGAGCCGATGGTGCGTCGCGTCCCAGACGAACTTGGTCGCGTCCTGCGTCAGGCCGCCGCTGCCGTTGCCGAAGGTCACACCCTTGGCGGCCAGGCCGAGCGACAGGCTGCTCAGGCTTTGCCACGCCACCGCGCTCCCCGCCGTCGCCAGCACCTGCCCGGCGGTCCCCGACGGCGCGATCTTCTGTGCCGTGACGCCCGCATCGGCGACGCCGAGCGGCGCCCCCGCCGAGCCGTCGCCGGTCAGCGACCCGTCGTGCTGGACGGTGGCGACGCCGAGCAGCGTGTCCTTGTACGTCATCTCGAAGCTGGTCGGGTCCTGCGAGCCGTTGGTGATACCCGAGCCGTAGGCGATCACCTTGCCGGTGCCCGACGTCACCTGGACCTCGAGCCGCACGTTCTCCGTGGACACGCTCGGGAACCGGTCCTTGAACGCCCACTGTCCCTGCGAGTAGGCCCGCACCGTGACGTCGGTCGACCCCTGGGAGGCGTTGTTCTCGTCGTACGCCGTCACCCGAACGTTGGCGGTGTTGCCGGTGGTCTCGACCATGCCGAAGTTGAACCGGTAGTCCGAGGCGGCGGCGGGCTGAGTCTGGTAGACCCCGAGCATCTGGGTCTTCTCGCCCGCGCCGATGGCGAAGTTGGCGGGCACGCCCGCGAAGTCCTGCCCCGCCGAGTCCTTCTCGCCCGCGCCGGCGCCCTTGGAGTACACCCGCGAGGTGACCGTCAGCCTCTGCGTGCCGCAGGTGACCCGCAGGGCCCCGAACACCTGCTTGTGGAACAGCGACTCGACGACGTTCTCGAATTTCTCGGTGTCGCCGGGGGCGACGAGGACGTCGACCCACGGCGGCGAGAGGTTGACGGTGCCGCGCTCGAGCAGGTAGATCCTGGCCGTCGCGGCCGCGGCGCCGGGGTTGTTGATCCAGACGGTGGTGTACCAGTTGGACGGGAACACGCCGGCCTGGCGGCCCACGTTCGGCAGGAACAGGTCGGTGCCGGAGAACCCGGCAAGCACCGGTAATGCGCTGGCGAGGCAGAGAACTCCTCCGAGCAGGTGGACACGAACGCGCACGGCAACCCCCTTTGGTTGACGAGAGGACAGTTATGCTAAGAGGCAGGCGGTGCCACAAATTCCCGCAGCCGCCGGCCCGAGCTACCTCATCGCCTGCTCCAGGAGAGCAACTCGGGCGAGCAGCTCCTCGATCAGTGCCTGCTGCTCCTGCACCGTCTTGACCAGCGGCGCGATCAGGTCCGTGTAGCGCAGCGAGAGCGTGCGCTCCGGGTCGGCGCCGATGCCGAGCACGGCGTAGCCGTCGCCGAGCAACGCCTCGATTTCCTGGGCGAGGAACCCCATGTCGGTGCGACCGTCGCCGCCGTTCACGGTGAACGAGACCGGCCGTAGCGCCATCACGAAGTCGCGCCCGAGATCGAGGTCGCGGATACTCGCTTTGTGCCGCGCGTCGGAGAGGTTCGACCACGCCACCTGGCCGCCGATCTGGGTGACGTCGGCATTGCCGATGCGGACGTGGTTGGAAGCGTCGACCACGGCGCCGTGACCGACGGCGGTGGCGTTCGTGAGGTCGCTCGCTGCGGCGTCCGCATCGGCCCCGAGGAATGTGTTCTCGACGCCCGTGGCATTACTGTCGCCGGCCGAGAGGCCGACTGCAGCGTTGTGGTCGCCGGTGGTGTTGGCGGAGAGGCTAAAGACCCCGCTCGCGGTGTTGCCGTGGCCCGTGGTGTTGGAGGAGAGGCTCGAAGTCCCGCCGGCGGTGTTGCCGACGCCCGTGGTGTTGGACCACAGACTCTCGTAGCCGGTCGCGGTATTGCTGTCGCCCGTGGTGTTGGAGGAGAGGCTCCAGGAGCTGCTAGCGGTGTTGAGGGAGCCCGTGGTGTTGGAGGAGAGGCTCCTGACGCCGCACGCGGTGTTGAGGGTGCCCGTGGTGTTCGAGGAGAGGCTCAAGGCCCCGCTCGCGGTGTTGCCGCCGCCCGTGCTGTTGGAGACCAGGCTCTGCGAGCCGCTCGCCGTGTTGTAGGAACCGATCGTGTTGAGGTAGAGACTGGCACTGCCGCTGGCGGTGTTGTAGGAACCGGTGGTGTTGAGGAGGAGGCTCGACCAGCCGCTCGCCGTGTTCTCCTTGCCGGTTGTGTTGTTGGTGAGGCTCGAAACTCCACTCGCGGTGTTGTAGTAGCCCGTGGTGTTCGACGCAAGGCTCGACGCGCCGGTCGCGGTGATCGCCGTGCCGTCGTTCGGCCCCGGGCCGCCCATCGTGAAGTTGCCCGCCCCAAGCCCGACGAAGGTGTTCCCGGCACCGACCCCAGGGCCGTAGCTGTGCAGAAACCTGGTGCCTTGGACGAACAGCACGCCGGCCGCGCCGCCTGCCGCTGTCGCCGGCAGGCGCAGGTTGCCGGTCAGGTGGAGCTGCTGTGCGGGAGCGCTGGTGCCGATCCCGAGGCGGCCGTCGCTGCTGCTCCAGAAGAGCGAGCTGCTGCCGGACAGCGTCGTCGCATCGGACCAGAACGCCACCTGCCCCGTCGCGCCCGTGCCGCCGACACCGGGCGGCACGTTGGCGGCCAGCAGCGCGTCCGCGTAGCTCATCTCGAACGTGGTCGGGTCCTGCGACCCGTTGGCGATGCCGGAGCCGTAGGCGATCACCTTGCCGGTGCCGGAGGTCACCTCGACCTCCAGCCGGCTGTTCGGCGTGGAGGCGGAGGGGAAGCGGTCCTTGAATGCCCACTGCCCCTGTGAAAACGCCCGTACCGAGACGTCGGTCGACCCCTGAAAGGCGTTGTTCTCGTCGTACGCCGTCACCCGCACGTTGGCCGTGTGGCCGGTTGTCTCGACCAGCCCGAAGTTGAACCGGTAGTCCGACTCGGCACTGGGCTGGGTCTGATGGACGCCGAGCACCTGCGCCTTCTCGCCCGTGCCGATGGCAAAGTTGGCGGGCACGCCCGCGAAGTCCTGCCCTGCCGAGTCCTTCTCGCCCGCTCCGGCGCCTTTGGAATACACCCGCGAGGTGACCACCAGCTTCTGCGTGTCGCATGTGACCCGCAGGGCGCCGAAAACCTGCTTGTGGAACAGCGACTCGACGACGTTCTCGAGCTTCTCGGTGTCGCCGGGGGCGACGAGGACGTCGACCCACGGCGGCGCCGGGTTGGCGGTGCCGCGCTCGAGCAGGTAGACCCGGGCCGTCGCGGCCGCGGCGCCCGGGTTGTGGACCCAGATCGTCGTGTACCAGTTCGACGGGAAGACGCCGGCCTGCCGCCCCACCATCGGCAGGAACAGGTCGGTGCCGGAGAAGCCGGCGATCAGCACGGAGCCCGACAGGACGGTCAGAAGCACAGCGGTAGCGGCACGAACCCACTGACGAAAAGCCATGAATTCCCCCCCAGGGCGCCAGGAGGCAAGTCCAGTAATCACGTCTTCGCTTGGATCCGGCGCTCGATTCGCAAGACGAGTATCGCACCCTGGTCAAGAACCGGGCGCCGGGCAGCGCACGAGGCCTCGCACCGCCCGCTCCGCATCGCAGCGCCGGCACCGGCCCGCGCTACCTGATCGCCCGCTCCAGCGCGGCGACTCGGACGAGAAGCTCCCCGATCAGCGCCTGCTGCGACTGCATCGTCTGCGCCTGCTCGCCGAGGTGACCCGCCTGCGCTCGAATTGCCTCCGCCTGCTCGGTGATCTGTGCCTGCTGCTCCTGTACCGTCCTGACCAGCGGCGCGATCAGGTCCGTGTAGCGCAGCGAGAGCGTGCGCTCCGGGTCGGCGCCGACGCCGAGCACGTTGTAGCCGTCGCCGAGCAGCGCTTCGACCTCCTGGGCGAGGAACCCCATGTCGGTGCGGCCGTCGCCGCCGTCCACGGTGAACGAGACCGGCCGTAGCGCCATCACGAACTCGCGCCCGAGGTCGAGATCGCGCACGTTGGACTTGTGCCGCGCGTCGGAGAGGTTGGACCACGCTACCTGGCCGCCGATCTGGGTCACGCCGGCGTTGCCGATGCGGACGTGGTTGGACGCGTCGACCTTGGCGCCGTTGCCGACCGCGGTGGCGTTGGTGAGGTCGCCGGCCAGGGCGTCCGCCCCGGTCCCGAGGAAGGTGTTGTTGGAGCCCGTCACGTTGCCGTTGCCGGCGACGTCGCCGATCGCGGTGTTGTGGCCGCCCGTGGTGTTGTTGATCAGGCTTACCGCTCCGGCCGCGGTGTTGCGGACGCCGGTCGTGTTCCCGGCGAGAGTCTCGCGGCCGGCCGCGACGTTCTCGGAGCCGGTCTCGTTGGCGGAGAGGGCCAGTCGCCCGATCGCCACGTTCAGGCCGCCCGTCGTGTTGGCGGAGAGCGTCGAGAAGCCGATCGCGGTGTTCCCGGTGCCGGTCGTGTTCGCGGCCAGGCTCTGCGAGCCGCTCGCGGTGTTGAACGAGCCGGTGGTGTTCGAGTAGAGGCTCTGCAGGCCGGTCGCGGTGTTGGAGGAGCCGGCGGTGTTGGCGTAGAGGGTCCCACTGCCGCAGCCGGTGTTGAGCGAGCCCGTGGTGTTCGAGAACAGGCTCCAGGTGCCGGCGGCGGTGTTGTCGTGCCCGGTGGTGTTGGCGAGCAGGCTCTGCGAGCCGGTCGCGGTGTTGTAGCGGCCCGTGGTGTTGGAAAGGAGGCTCTGGAACCCCGTCGCGGTGTTGTCGTGACCAGTTGTGTTGGCGGCCAGGCTCGAGCTTCCGCCGGCGGTGTTGGCGTAGCCGATCGTGTCCGCGGTCAGGGCGCCGGCGCCGAACGCCGAGTTGCCCGTGCCGTAGACCGCCTGGGCGCCGCCCATGGTGAAGTTGCCGGCGCCCCTGCCGAGGAAGGTGTTGCCGGCATCGGCGGCCGGGCCGTAGACGTGCAGCAGGCGGTCGGCGCCGGCGTAGACCACGCCGGCGGCGCCGCCGGCGGTCGTCGCCGGCAGGCGCAGGCTGCCGGTCAGCTCGAGCTGCTGGCCGGGAGCGCCGGTGCCGATCCCGAGCCGGCCCGCGCCGCTGTCCCAGACGAGCGACCCGCTCCCCGCGAGCGTGGTCGCACCCGTCCAGAACGCGACCTGCCCTGCCGCCCCCGACCCGCCGACGCCGGGCGGCACGTTCGCGGCGAGCAGCGCGTCGGGGTAGCTCATCTCGAAGGTGGTCGGGTCCTGCGAGCCGTTGCCGATGCCGGACCCGTACGCGATCACCCGGCCCGTCCCGGAGACCACCTCGATCGACAGGCGCGCGTTCGTCGTCGACGCCGCCGGGAAGTTGTCCTTGAACGCCACCTGCCGCTGCGAGAACTCTCGCACCTGGAAGTCCTTGAAGCCCTGGCTCGTCCCATCGCCGGCGATGACCGTGACCCGCACCGTCGCCGAGTGCCCGGTAGTCTCCACGAAGCCGAAGTTGAAGCGGAGGTCAGAGTCCGTCGCGGGGAGGGTCTGGTGGACGCCGAGCACCTGGGCCGTCTCGTGCAGGCCGATGGCGAACGACGCCGGCACCCCGGCGAAGTCCTGCCCCACCGAGTCGCTGTCGTCGGCGCCGGCGGCCTTCGAGTAGACGCGCGACGCGACGACCAGCTTCTGCGTCGCACAGGTCACCCGCAGGGCGCCGAAGGCCTCCTCGTGGAAGAGCGTCTCGACGACGTTCTCCAGCTTCTCGGTGTCGCCCGGAGCCACGAGCACCTCGACCCACGGGGGCGACGGGTTCGACGTGCCGCGCTCGAGCAGGTAGATTCTGGCGGTCGCCGCCTCCCCGCCCGGGTTGTAGATCCAGACGGTCGTGTACCAGTTCGACGGAAACACCCCGGCCTGGCGGCCGGCCATCGGCAGGAACAGGTCGGAGCCGGAAAAGCCCGCCTCAGCAGCGACAACCGAGAGCACAGACAGGAACAAGACAGTGGCAGTGCGAAGGCAGTGACCAGTGGACATGACTCCCCCCTTCGAGCGCCGCGAGGCAAGCTCCGGTGGTTCTGTCGTCACTTGGATCTGGCGCCTGGTGCCTGCCGAGAATCTCGGACCCCGCTCGGACCCTTGTCAAGGCCTTTTCGTGTCAGTGACTTAACCGTGACCGAAAGTGCCCTGCCAGCGGGCCCGCCCTCACCGCACTAGCGGCATCACTTGCCGAAGACGAGGTTGCCGCCGACGTGGCCGAGGGCGGCGATCACGATCATTCCTAGGGCGAGCGCAGCGAAGTAGGCGGTGGCGGCCAGGACGTGCAGCGGCGAGGCGCCGGCAAGCAGCCCGGTGGCCGGCGAGAACACGGCGCCGGAGGCGTGCAGGGCGACGGCGACCGCGCCGAGCGCCACGAACGCGATCGAGAACACGATCTTCAGCCGGATGATCCGGTACGGCCGCTTGCCGTAGCGCCGCCACCAGTCGGACAGACCGGCCGCAATGGTGAGCGGGGACAAGACCACCGCGAGCGCCAGCAGGAGCAGCGTGGAGCGCTCCACGATCGCGGCGGGGAACGTCACGGCGCCGACCAGGGAGGCGACGAGCAGCGCGCCGGCGCCGAGCACCGCCAGCGGAAACAGTCCGATCGGCAGGTGGGCGGCGAGCGGGTGCAGGCGGAGCTTGGGCTGGGCGCGGAAGATCTCCATGTCGAGCACGACCGGCACCGCGTGACCGTACGGCGCCTCCAACGAGATCACCGCGCCGCACACCGGGCAGACCACCAGACCGTTGGCGTCGACGTCGGCGAACGCCAGGTCGAGGTGGCACACCGGGCAGGCGAAGACGCGCCCGTACGCCAGGCGCTTGCAGCGTTCCACCAGCTTGCCAAACAGCCCCATGAGGTCGCTGAGCATCACGCCCTCCCCCCGCCCTACTCGACTACCCGGGTGCGCATCAGCTTGCCGACGATCACCATCTTCTGGATCTCGCTCGCACCCTCGTAGATCTGGTAGATCTTGGCGTCGCGCACCAGCTTCTCGGCCGGCATCTCGTTGGTGTAACCGTAGCCGCCGAGGATCTGCGTGCAGGCGAGCGCCGCCTCCATCGCCACGTCGCTGGCGTACCACTTCGCCTGCGACGCCTCGCGGGCGTTGTCGATGCCGTTGTCGAAGCACCACGCGGCGCGGTAGGTGAGCCAGCGCGCGGCGTCGAGCTTGGTCATGATTTCCGCGAGCTTGAACGAGATTCCCTGGTTGGAGATGAGCTTGCGGTCGAAGGTGCGGCGCCGCTTGGCGTACGACAGGGCGATGTTGAGCGCCGCCTTGGTGATCCCGTTGGCGCCGGCGGCGATGCCGGGACGGGTGTGGTTGAACGTCTCCATGGCGATCTTGAAGCCGTCGCCCTCGGCGCCGAGACGCAGCGCCTCCGGGACCTTGACGTCCTCGAGGGTGACGCGGACGGTGTTGGAGGCGTGCTGGCCGAGGTTGACCTCCTTCGGCCCGCGCACGATCCCGGCAGAGTCGGCCGGCACGATGAACCCGGTCTGGCGGTCGTCGATCCGCGCCAGCACGAAGTACCAGCTCGCAACGGAACCGTTGGTGATCCACCACTTCGTCCCGTTGAGCACGTAGTCGTTGCCGACCTTACGCGCCGTGGTCTTGACCCGGGCGACGTCCGACCCGGCCTCGGGCTCAGTGACCGCGTACGCCGAGAACGAGAAGTGCTCTGTCATCGGCGCGAGGAAGCGCTGTTTCTGCTCATGGGTGCCGGCGAGGATCACCGGGTACTGCGACAGCCCGTTCGCATCGATCGCGGTGCCGATCCCCGAGCAGCCGGTGCAGATCTCCTCGGTAATCAACGTGTGGTCGACCACCGCGAGGTGGCGGCCACCGTACTCTTTCGGGATCGAGGTGTTCATCAGGCCGCGCTTGAACGCCTCGCGGCAGATCTCGGCCGGAAACTCGCCGGTGCGGTCGTACCTCGCCGCGTTGGCGGCCACCCACTCCTCGGTGAACGCCTTGGCCTGCGCGCGCAGCTCCCGCTGCTCGGGCGAGAAGGAGAAGTCGATCATCGCGCGGTCTCCCCCATGACATCGATCAGGTCGGCCGGCTCGTGCAGGTGGCGGACGGCGATCGCCAGCACGTCGACGGCTGGATCAGCGAGCAGATCGCGCCGGTACGAGGTGCTGGCGACGCTCTGCCGCCCCAGCGTCATCTTGAGCCCGTAGACCGACAGCGCCGCGGCGAGCGCGGTGTTGCCGATCACGATTGCGACACCGGCCAGCGGCCCGGCGGCGCCGTCCCCGAGCACGGCGACGAGCTCGGCGGCGACCAGCGCAATCAGCGCCAGCGAGAGCGCCAGCTTGGCCTTGTGGGTGCGGTGCCACGTCACGTACATGTGGCCGCGCTCGAGCACGCCCGATAGCGTCGCGGGCAGTGCCCCCGCCAGCGTGACCACCAGCGCCGCCCGCACGAGAAAGCGCCAGACGTGGGGACCGAAGCTCCCGATCGTGATACCCGCGGCCTCCAGGACGAACGCCGCCGCCGCCAGCGGCACGGCCGCGAGGACGGCGTGGACGAGCATCGAGTGAAGGTGCAGCTTCGACTTGTGCATCGGCGCCCCCCCAGGCACTCCATCCTCCGCTCCCACCGTGGTGGCAGAACGGAGCGTCTCCCCCGCTGCACTTTCTCATCCTTGCCGCACCTTGCCAAGCCGCGCCGCGGCATCCGCAGCTACCCATAGGTACCACGTCCAACAATTTCACCGATTCTTCCCTGGACACCACATCTAATAGCTCCGACGAATTCTCACGCGCCGCGTCTGCAGGAAAAGCTGCAAATTTGTTGGACGTGGTACCTACGGGTCGGGCGGGGCGCTTACAATGGCGTCAGACATGAGAGCCGAGGAGGACACGATGAGGAGCTTGCTGACTTTTCGCGCGCGGCTGGCGGCGGTCGCGCTGGTCGGGTCGTGCGTGCTCGTCGCCGGCGCCGTCGGCGGCGGGCCGGTCCCGGCGACCTACCCGGTGCAGGAGCAGTTCGTCGACGCGAACGGGGTGCTGATCTACACGATGACGATCGGGCGCGGGACGCCGCTGGTGATCGTCCACGGGGGGCCCGGCGCCTCGCACGACTACTTCCTGCCGTACCTGCTGCCGCTCGCCCGCAACCACCGGCTGGTCTTCATCGATGAGCGCGGCTCGGGGCAGTCGGAGAAACTCGAGGACGTTTCGAAGTACACGGTCGAGGCGATGGCCGACGACGTCGAGGCGGTGCGGGTCGCGCTCGGCCTCGGCACGATCGACCTGCTCGGGCATTCCTACGGCGGCGTGCTGGCGCAGGCGTACGCCTTCAAGTACCAACAGAACCTGTCGCACCTCGTGCTCTGCAGCACCTTCCACAGCACCAAGGCGCTCAATGCCGCTTTCGTCCGCATGAAGGAGAAGATGCCCGCCGAGCTGCGCGCCCGCATCGACAGGATGGAGGCCGAGGGCCTCTACGGGCACGGCAAGGACTAC
Organism: uncultured Acidobacteriota bacterium; assembly: GCA_963725705.1. GTDB lineage: Bacteria > Acidobacteriota > Thermoanaerobaculia > Thermoanaerobaculales > Thermoanaerobaculaceae > CAVRZJ01. The sequence goes on from CAVRZJ010000019.1 coordinate 313,103, forward strand.
GAGAAGAACCGCTACACCGCCGAGTACATGATCGCGGCGTGGGGCGAGGGTTACTTCCCCTATCTCTACCAGAAGAACCCCGACCCCAACTACGACCCGGTCGCCAACGGCGCCATGTCGTGGGACCTCTACCGCGAGATGTGGGGCTCGCATGGCGAGTTCGTCATCGACGGCAACCTCGTCTCGGCGGAGTACGCCGACAAGCTCGGCACCATCAAGGTCCCGACGCTGATCACCGTCGGCGATCACGACGAGACCGACCCGGCGATCTCGCGAGAGATGAACGCGAAGATCCCGGGATCGAAGCTGGTGGTGCTGCCCAAGTCGGGTCACATGACGTTCGTCGACCAGCCCGGGATGTTCAACCGCGCCGTCGACGAGTTCCTCACACCGACCGCGAAGTGAGCGTCGGGTCGCGGGAGAGGGTGCTGGCGCCGCTGGACACAGCGTGACGCGAGCGGTCTCGACGAGCCGAGGAGGCGGAGATGCCAACAACGATCGGGATCATCGGCGCCGGTAGCGTCGGCGGGGCTCTGGCGAAGACCTTGACGCACGCCGGCTATCGCGTGCGGTTAGGGGTGCGTCCCGGCAGCGATGTCGACGCGCTGCTGCAACGCTGCGGCGACAAGGCTGTGGCCGGCACCGTGCGCGAGGCGTTCGCGGCCGCCGAGGTGACGTTCCTGTGCGTGCCCGCTGCGGTGGCGGTCGCCGTCGTGCGCGACGCCGGCGACCTCAGGCGCAAGGTGATCGTCGACTGCACCAACCCGGTGCGCTTCGACAATGGGCCGGTGCTGGCGCCGCCGCCCGAGGGATCGGTCGCGGCTGCGCTCGCTGCGGCCGTTCCCGAGGCGCGCGTCGTCAAGGGCTTCAACACGTTCGGCGCCGAGATCCACCGCGACCCGAACATCGGCGGCGCCCCCGCGGAGGTCTACCTCGCCGGCGATGACGGGATCGCCCTCGAGCGCGTCGGCGAGGTGGCCAGTCGCGCCGGGTTCGCGCCGATCGTCGTTGGGCCGTTGCGGAACGCCGCGCACCTCGAGGCGCTCGCGATCCTGTGGATCTACCTCGCCGCCGTCGGCGGGCAAGGCCGCGGCTTCATCTTCCGCCTTGCCAGACGGTAGCTGGTCGCTTACCAGGTACCACGTCCAACGTTTTCACCATTTCTTCGGCGCGCCACCAACCGAAAATTTGCAGATATGTTGGACGTGGTACCTACGTGGTACCTGCGGTGCTCACCCCGGCGCGATGTTGAAGTTGTTGCGGAACATGTTGCTCGGGTCGTACTTCTTCTTGATCGTCGCCAGCTTGTCGTAGTTCGCGCCGTAGGCGGAGTGGAGACGCGCACCCTCGTCCGCCGTCAGGAAGTTCACGTAGACGCCGCCCGTCGCATACTGCTTCGTCTTCTCGTAGAACTCGCGCGCCCAGGCGATGCCGCTCTTGTCTTCCGCCGCCGTCTCCCAGCGCCCGTGCACGTTGACCGCGAACAGCGTGTCGCGGTGCGGGTACGCCGTTGCGTCTGTCTTGACCCGCATCGTCTGGCCGCCGATGCACCCGAAGAAGATCTCGCAGTGCGGCGACGGCAGGTGCTGGATCGAGTGGATGAGAGCGTCGATCGCGCCGTCCGCGAGCGTCGCGAAATTATGCGACTTCCAGTAGTTGCGCGCACCCGGCGTGAGCAGCGGGTCGAACGCCTGCTGCCACGCGGTGTACGGCATGCCGCCGACGTGGCTGCCCACCGGCGTTCCCAACGTCAGCGCGGGCGCCAGTACCTTCTCGCCGGTCTTCGGGTCTCCCGCATAGAACAGCGCGAGCACCACGATCTCCTTGCCGTGCCACTCGGGAGGCAGGAACGGCAGCGGCGGCGCCTTGCGGGCGACCACCCAGACGGTGGCCTCGTCGGGCAGGCTGGGCAGCCACTCGCGATAGGCGGTCAAGACCTTCTTCGCCTGGTCGAACGGGTAGACGACCAGGCCGGCGTACACCATCGGCCCGAGCGGATGGAGCTGGAACTCGAAGGAGGTGACGACGCCGAAGTTGCCGCTGCCGCCGCGCAGCGCCCAGAACAGGTCGGCGTGGTCGTCGGCGCTCGCGTGCACGAGCTTGCCGTCGGCGGTGACGACGTCGGCGGAAATCAGGTTGTCGCACGTCATCCCGTGCTTGCGCGAGAACCAGCCGAACCCGGCGCCGAGGGTGAGGCCGGCGACTCCCGTCGTCGAGTTGATCCCGAGCGGCGTGGCGAGGCCGAATGCCTGCGCCTCGTGGTCGAAGTCGCCGAGCGTCGCACCGCCCTCGACCCAGGCGCGCTTGGCCTTGGCGTCGACGCGGACCGACCTCATCAGCGACAAGTCGATCACCATGCCGCCGTCGCACAGGGCACTGCCGGCGATGTTGTGACCGCCACCCCTCACGGCGAGCAGCAGACTGTGCTCGCCAGCGAACGCGACGGCGCGCATCACGTCGGCCGCGCCCCGGCAGCGCGCGATCAGCGCCGGCCGCTTGTCGATCATCGCGTTCCAGATGGTGCGGGCCTCGTCGTAGCCGTGATCGCCCGCGACCAGGAGCTGGCCGCGCAGCTCCTTGCGCAACGAATCGACCGCCGCGGCGTCAACCAACGCCTTCCCGTGTGCCAAAGTCACCACCTCGAGACCAGCCATGACTCTCTCCTTTTGGGGGGGACGTCGTGGCCCAAAACCGCCGGACCCGACCTCGTATTCCCGTGGCCTTTGTTCTGTTCCCGCTGCGGCGATGGGCGAACGCCCGGCTGGTCGTGGTGTGCGGCCGGCTGGTCCGCCGGAAGGTGACTGCCTAGCGTTCGGTCGCCAGCGCCTCGCGGATCACCGCCAGGTGGTGGTCGTCGTGCTCCGCGGCGAAGAAGCAGAGGTCGACGAGGCGGATCTCCCGATCGAGACGCGGGTGATGGGCGACGCGCGCCGCGTCGCCGGCGGTCAGCCGATCGAGCATCGCCATCGTCTCGCCACGCGCCGCGCGAAACCCGGCGAGGATCGCCGGCAGTGGCTGCTCGTCGTAGCCGCTCGCCTCGGTTGCCCGGTTGCCCATGTCGGCGGCGGTGAGGACCGCCGCGCCGGCGAGGAACTCGCGGATGCGGATCTGCCAGAGCGCGTCGACCATCCAGAGGTGGCCGGCATTGCTCTGCACCGACCAGCTTCCGGGCTCGTGGCGGATCAGCGCCTGCGGTGAGGCGCCTTTGACGAGCTCATCGAGCCGCGCCGGCGTACCCCGCAGCCGCTCCAGCACCGCGCGGAACATCCCGGTCGGATAGTCGAACGTCCAGCGGTACTCCAGCCAGGGCAGGACCTCCGTGTGCATGGCGGCGCCTCCACGCGAAGTACGCTCGAACGGCCTCCGGGTTCTCGGCGGCGAGCCGCGGGCTCTCCTTCCACCGCACCGTCTCGTCGCCGGGGAACGGGCGCAGACGCCGCGTCCTGTCTGCGCTGCTCGCCTCGCGGCAGGCCGGCTACTCCTCGATCCCGGTGTTTCTCAACCAGCGGACGAGGACGACGGCTTTGCGAAGCTGGTCGATCTGCCGCCACAGCGGCAGCGGCGGCTGCTCGCCAGGATGCGAGCGGGACCAGCTCGCACATCGCTCGTAGGCATCGCGGAGCGCGGAAAAGTCGAGGTAGGAACGCCCCTGGGCGCCGGCAGGAGCCGAGAGGGCGTCCTCGACGAGCGGCCGGTCGACCTCGAACAGGCGGCGGGTGAAGCTCGGCGAGGCGTTGGCCTTCCGGGTTCGCGCCGTGATCGCAGGGGGCAGCAGGCCGGCAAAGGCGCGGCGCGTCAGCATCCGTGTCATCCCGTTCTCGATCTTGTGCGCGGACGGCACGGCGAGGCAGTACTCGATCACCCTGCGGTCGGTGAAAGGGAACCGCGGCTCGACCGCAAAGCTGGCGTAGGTGAGCTCGAAGACGTTCCCCGGAAGGTGATCGACGAGGTCGCGCAGGTGGTGCTCCCGCTCGTTGCGAGGCGACGGCCGCCGGTGCCAGAACGCCTCGAGTCGCTGGTCGAGGCTCGTGCGCCGCGCGAGCTCGGGCGCGACGAACGGCGGAGCCGGATAGCGCGCGGTGCGGCCCATCACGGCACGGCGCAGCCGACGAATGAAGTCAGGGACGTTCGGCGCCAGGACGAGCTGCCGCACCGCTCGCCCGGGCGGCACCTGGAGCGTCCGGGCCAGGCCGCGGATCTCCCGAGCCAGCCGTACGAGGTGCCCGTGCCTCGCCAGATCGGCCAGGAAGTGGAGACCGGTTGGCGACACCGCGTCGCCGCCGTTCCCCTCGAGCACGACGCCGATCCCGAGCTCGGCGGCGAGCCGGGCGACCGCCCACCGATAGGGCACGTGCGGTCCGTCGAACGGCTCGTCCACCGCGGCGAGGATCTCGTCGATGTGGGCCAGCGGGCTCAAGGCGTCGGCGTCGAAGACGTGCGGATCGAGACCGCCCTGAGCGACGACGGCCTGGAAATACGCCCGCTCGTCGCTGACCGCTGTCTGCGAGAAGTACCACGAAAACGTCGTCAGCGGCGCCTCCCTGGAGCCATGCGCGAGGGTGCGCGCGATGCTGACTATCGACGAGGAATCGAAGCCGCCCGAGAGCGTAAAGCCGACCCCTTGAGCGGCTCGCAGCCGATCGCGGACCGCCGCGGTGAAGACCTTCCGGAACCCGCCGGCCACTTCGTCGGGGTCACCTCGATGCGTGCGTTCGGGAAGCGTGAACTCGAAGTACCGCCTGCGCCGAACCTCCCCCTCGGTCGCCAGAACGCTCTCGCCCGCGAGCAAGCGACTCACTCCGGCGTAGAAGGTCGCCGAGCGGTCGGGCGCCATGCCGACCATGAAGTCGGCCACCCGCTCCGGGTTGAGTCGGCGCGGCACGCCGGGGATCGCCAACAGCGCCTTGATCTCCGAGGAGAAGGCAAGAAGACGCGGCGAGGTGAAGGAGAAGAGGACGCGCTGGCCGACGTGATCACGCGCGAGGAAGAGCTCGCGCCTGGCTTCGTCCCAGATCGCGAAGGTGAAGTCCCCCAGCAGCCTCTCGGGACTCCGCTCGCCCCAGCGCTGCCATGCCGCGACGAGGAGATCGCCGTCGGACGCCTGGTCGAGCGGCGAGACGAGCGGGGCGAGCGCCTTCGCCAGCTCCTCGCGGTCGTCGAGCCGAGCGTCGTGGACGATGGTCACGCCACCTTCGCGGACCTCGCAAGGGAGCGTCTCACCGCGGGATTGCGGTGTGACGCGATGCTGGGCGCAGCCGAGTGCCACGGGCCCGCGACACCAGATCCGGCGGCCGTCGGGGCCCCTGCCGGCCAGACTCGCCAGGGCAACGCCAACCTCCTCGGCGTGAGCGCTCGCGCCGTCGCGGTGCAGGACACCGACGATACCGCTCACGACGCGCTGCCGGGCGGGCTGGCCGTCGCTCCTCCGGTCACCGGGCAACCCCCAGGCTGCCGGCTATGGCTGTACGGTGTCGCCCAACTGGCTGCCGGCCGCGCCGACGTCGGGGTCCGGCCCCCCTTGTCCCCGCGTGATTTCGGTCACGGAGCCGTGAACGATGAGCTCGGGCGTCTCGTACTCGCCGGCCGGCCCACGGCCGGCAAGGTCACGATCGGTGTCGTTCATTCCTGCCTCCCTCGTTCCCTACCGCTGACGTTCTTCCATTATTGTGAACGGGCCGACCAGATGCAAGGTCCCTCCCGAAGCGCGCCTCGAGGCGCTGCGGGGGTATCCTCTGCCGGGAGGTTGACGATGCGGAAGCTCACTCGAATCATGCTCGCTCTCGCCCTGGCGGTCGCCGTGGCCGGCACCGCGGCGGCCGGCACGCAGGCGCGGCTCATGCAGTACCCCGACATCCGGGGCAACGTCGTCGTCTTCACCTACGAAGGGGATCTCTGGAAGGTGTCGGCCGACGGCGGCGTCGCGCAGCGGCTCACGACCTACCCGGGCAACGAGTACGCGGCGAAGATCTCGCCGGACGGGTCGACGATCGCCTTCACCGGCAGCTACGACGGACCCAGCATCTACACGATCCCGATCACGGGCGGCACGCCGACCCGCCTCACCTACTTCGGGCAGGGCGTGCAGCCGGTCGCCTGGACGCCCGACGGCGCCCGGGTCGTCTTCCGCTCGGGCCACGAGAACACCTTCCGCCCGATCGTCAAGCTCTTCTCGGTCGCCAAGGACGGCGGCTACCCAGAGCCGCTGCCGGTCGAGCGTGGCATCCTCTGCTCGTTCTCCGCCGACGGCTCGAAGATGGTCTACAACCGCCGCGGCAACGAGGAGTATTACTGGAAGCGCTACAGGGGCGGCCAGTACACCGACATCTGGCTCTACGACTTCAAGGCCAACTCATTCAAGCCGATCACCGACTACGTCGGCAAGAATGCCTACCCGATGTGGGTCGGCGACACGATGTACTTCGTGTCCGATCGCGGTCCGAAGGGCATCGCCAATCTCTACGGCCGCGACTTCACCACCGGGGACGTGGAGCAGGTGACCGACTTCGCGGACCTCGATGTCCACATGCCCTCCACGGACGGCAAGCACATCGTCTTCGTCCAGGCCGGCACGCTCAAGGCGCTCGAGGTCGCCACCTGCACCGTGCGCGAGATCCCGGTCGAGGTGCCCTCCGACCGCTGGCAGCTCGCCGAGCGGACGATCAACCCGACCGACTACATCCACGCGATGGGTGCCGGCGACGACGGCAAGGCAGCGGTGTTCGAGGCGCGCGGTGACATCTTCGTGGTGCCGGCGGACGAGAACGCCTCCACCCGCGACCTGACGAGCTCACCTGGGGTTCGCGAGCGCATGCCGCAGCTCTCGCCCGACGGGAAGAAGGCTGCGTACTTCTCCGACGCCACCGGGGAGTACCAGCTCTACGTCCAGGACGTCGATGGCGGCAAGCCGGCCGAGCAGATCACCACCGACCTCGACCGCGCCGTCTATCACCTCGAGTGGTCCCCCGACGGCCGCCAGATTCTCTTCGGAAACAAGGACTTCGCGCTGTTCTACGTGGACCTGGCGAGCAAGAAGGTAAAGAAGTTCGCGACCTCCAACCAGCTCAAGAACGACGAGTTCTACTGGGAGGTGTCCGACTACTCGTGGTCGCCCGACTCGCAGTGGATCGCCTACTCGTTCGTCCAGTACAACCGCAACAACAAGGTGTTCCTCTACAGCCTGGCGCAGGACAAGAACTACCCCGTCACCGACGAGTTCTACGACTGCATGAACCCGTCGTTCGACGCCAACGGCGACTATCTGTACTTCCTCTCCTACCGGAATTTCAACGCCCGCATCGACATCTTCGAGGACGACCACATCATCCCCGAGCCCGTCCAAGTGATGGTCGTGCAGCTCAAGGCCGGGCAGCGGCCGCCGTTCGCCAAGGCGCCCAAGGAAGACAAGCGCGCCGAGGAGGAGAAGCCCGGCAAGGACGAGATGAAGGTCGAGAAGAAGCCCGCGGCGCCGGCGCTGCGCATCGACATCGAAGGGATCGGCTCGCGCATCTTCGCGGTGCCGGTCGCGCCGGGCAACTACTTCTACCTCAAGGCCGGCAAGGGCCTCGTGACGTTCGCCGAGCGCGACGAGTACGGCGAGGACGAGGCCGAGGAGACCTTCACTCCGTCCGGCAAGGAGAAGCTCAAGCTTCACGTGTTCAGCATGGAGGACAAGAAGGACGCGGTCCTCGACGCCACGATCTCCGACTGGAAGCTGTCGGCCAATCGCGAGCAGGCGATCGTCAGGAAGGGCAGCTCGTACCACCTCGTGCCGGTGGCCAAGCTGTACGCGTCGAAGTCGCTCGGCGAGAAGCTCTGCCTCGATCGGATGATGTACCGCGTGGTCCCCCGCGAGGAGTGGACGCAGGTGTTCAACGACACCTGGCGCTGGTACCGCGACTTCTTCTACGACCCCGACATGCACGGCCACGATTGGAAGGCGGTTGGCGAGAAGTTCCGGGCGTTCCTGCCGGCGCTGTCGTCGCGCGCCGACCTCAACTGGGTGCTGTCGCAGATGGTTGGCGAGCTGTGCGTCTCGCACACCTACGTCGGCGGCGGCGACATGGGCCCGGGCAAGCTGCCGGAGAACCCGGTCTACACCGGCCTGCTCGGCGCCGACCTGCGGCCCGACGCGTCCGGGTACTACCGCTTCGCCCGCATCTACGGGCCGACCGAGATCGAGCGCGACCTCGCTGCGCCCCTGGTTCGCCCGGACATCGCAGTCAAGGAGGGAGACTATCTCCTCGCGATCGACGGCAAGGCGGTCAGGGCGCCCGACAACCCGTACCGCTACCTGCAGGTCACCACGGGCCAGAAGGTCAAGCTGGCGGTCGGCTCCTCGCCGACCGATGCCGCGCCGCGCACCTACGACGTCGAACCGATCCGCTCCGAGCAGCAGCTCCGCTACAACCGTTGGCTGCAGGACAACGTCGACAAGGTGCTCACTGCGTCCAACGGCGACCTCGGCTACATGCACATCACGGCGATGGGCACGAACAATATCGCGCAGTTCGACAAGTTCTGGCGCGCCTTCCGCTACAAGAAGGGCCTCGTCATCGACGTGCGCGGCAACGGCGGCGGCTGGACCGAGTACTTCATCATCGACAAGCTCGAGCGCAAGATGACCGCCTACAACGTGCTCCGCAACATGGAGCCGTTCCCCTACCCGGGCTCGGTGACCAGCGGCCCGATCGTCGCCATCACCAACGAGTACAACGGCTCGGACGGCGAGGCGTTCCTCGAGGACTTCAAGGCGCGCAAGCTCGGCACCGTCATCGGCGTGCCCTCGTGGGGCGGGCTGGTCGGCATCGTCAACGGCCAGCGCACCATCGACAATGGCACGGTGCAGCAGTCCAACAACTCGTTCTACGGGCGCGACGGGAAGTGGTGGGTCGAGAACCATGGCGTCGACCCCGACATTCTGCTCGAGAACGACCCGGCCTCGGCGTCGGCCGGCAAGGACGTGCAGCTCGACAAGGCGATCGAGGTGTTGCTGCAGCAGATCAAGGACAAGCCGTTCACCTTTCCGGCGCGCCCGCCGTACTCGAAGAGGTAACGAGGTGGGCCGTGGGCCGCGGGCCGTGGGCCGCGCTACCCGTGGACCAGGCGCTGCACTCTGTCGTTCCGGGGCCCCGTCACGGCAACGTAGCGGGGCTCGCTGCGTGCTACCTTGAAGCGCCGGCCGACAGGCCGGTCGGGGTGTGACGATGGAGTTCAGCGGCAAGGCAGTGCTGGTGACCGGCGGGGCGCGCGGAATTGGCCGCGCCGTCGCGGGCGCGTTCGCCGAGCGCGGCGCCCGGGTGGCGATCAGCTTCCTGACGCGGGAGAGGGAGGCGCGCGCGACGATCGCCGGCCTGCCGGGCGGCCCCCACCTCGCCGTGCACGCGGATCTCACCGAGCCCGGCGAGGCCGAGCGCCTCGTGAACGAGGTCATCGCCGCGTTCGCCGGCCTCGACGTCGTCGTCAACAACGCCGCGATCTGGGAGGCGCACGCGATCGACGAGGCGCCGCCTGCGGCGTGGACCGCCGCGTGGCAGCGCACGCTCGCGATCAATCTCGTAGCACCCGCCAACGTCTGCTACTTCGCCGCCCGCTGGATGGCGGCGCACGGCGGCGGCCGCATTGTCAACGTGTCGTCGCGCGGCGCCTTCCGCGGCGAGCCCGAAGCGCCCGCCTACGCCGCCAGCAAGGCCGGGCTGAACGCGATGAGCCAGTCGCTGGCGCAGCGGCTGGCGCCGCACGGGATCTTCGTCGCGGTGGTCGCGCCGGGCTTCGTCGAGACCGAGCGGGTGGCGGCGCGCCTGGCCGGTGACGCCGGCGCGGCGATCCGCGCGCAGAGCCCGCTCGGGCGCGTCGCCCGCCCCGAGGAGGTCGCCAGCGCGGTCCTCTACCTCGCGTCGCCCGGCAGCGAGTTCACCACCGGGGCGATCCTCGACGTCAACGGCGCCTCGTACCTGCGCACCTAGCCCGACCCAACCTCCGGTCCGGAAAGAGTCCTACGCCGATGCGTCGGCGATGCGCTCGAGCAACTTCTCGGCCTGCGCCTCGCTGCGCAGCTCCGCCGGCGTCCGCTCCGGCACGAAGCCGCTGCAGTCGCCGCACATGAGCGCCCGGGCGAAGCGGTCGAAGAGGTCGATCACGCCTCGCTCGTCGTAGCGGGCGGCCACGGCGGCGCCGGCGCCGACCTCGCGGAGGATGTCGGCGCCGGCGCTCTCGGGCGTGCCGCAGTAGAGGATCGGCCGGCCGGCGGCGATGCACTCGAACAGCTTGCTCGACACCGTCTCCCGGTACGGCCCGTTGCACACGAGCAGTGCGCTCGACCGCGCCAGTGCCGCGATCGCCTCGCCGCGCGGCCGGAACCCGTGCACGTGGACCTCCGCCGGCGCCGCCCGGCGCGCCGCGTCGATGACCGCCAGCGGGCCGGGCTCGATGCGACCGTAGAAGTGCAGCTCCGCGCCGGCGCCGGCCGCCGCGCGCAGCCGCGCCCAGGCGGCGAACAACCCCGGCGGCAGGTTCCAGTCCCAGATCGTGCCGGCGAACGTCACGATCGCCGGTGCCGTGGCCGGCTCCGGCACCCGCGCCACCAAAGCCGCCATCGCCTCGCTGTCGACGCCGTGGTAGACGACCAGGGTCTTGCCCCGCAGGACGCCAGCGCCGACACGGGCGGCCATGTCCTCGACGCCGTTGCGGTGGAAAAGGACGATCAGGTCGGCGCGGCGGGCAACCGTGCGCTCGAGGCCGAGCAGGTAGGCGCTGTGGAGCGGGGTGTGCAGCCGGTGGTCGCGGCGGCGCACCCAGGGATCGCGGACGTCGGCGACCCAGAACGTACCCGGCAGGTGTCGCTTGAGTGCGAGACCGATGAGGTGCGTGCTGCGGTACGGCGAGGTCGTGATCACCACCCGCGGTGGCGGTGTGAGCCGGCCCAACGCGGCGAGCGCCGACCGGTTCCAGATGCGCCGGTGGTCCGGCCACTCGAGGAGGTCCCGCAGCGGCACCAGCAGGCGGCGCCAGCGGGCCGCGCCGCGCAAGTGGCGGGCCAGGTCCGTGCCCGCCACGCGGATGACCTCGACCTCCGGCGGGACTGCGCGCCCTTCCTCGAAGTACGGGTCGGCGGGGTGCGGCAGCGGAGTGATCACCCGCACGCGGATGCCGCGCGACACGAAGTGGCGCGCCCAGCCGAGCAGCCGATTGCTGGCCGGACCGCCGACCGGCGGGAAGAAGTGAGTGACGAGGTCGATTCGTTCGGGCAGGCTCATCGCGGATCGTTTAATCATGCCACGAACCCGCCCGGATGACGCCGCCCGACGGCCCCGTGCTATGGTGCCGGCCCAAGGCTGAGGGCGGCATGGCAAGGGGACGGCGATGAGGAACTTCGCGATCACCGGCGTGGCCGGCTACATTGCGCCCGAGCACCTCCGCGCCATCCGCGACACCGGCAACCGGCTGGTCGCCGCCGTCGATCCGCACGACTCGGTGGGGATCCTCGACGCCTTCTGGCCCGACGCGGCGTTCTTCGTCGAGCTCGAGCGCTTCGACCGCCACCTCGAGCGGCTGCGCCGCGGTCCCGACAGCGAGCGGGTTCACGTGGTCACCATCTGCTCGCCGAACCACCTGCACGACGCCCACATCCGCCTCGCCTTGCGCGCCGGCGCCGACGCGCTCTGTGAGAAGCCGCTGGTGATCAACCCGTGGAACCTCGACGCCCTGCGCTTCCTCGAGGAGGAGACCGGCCGCCGCGTCTACACGGTGCTGCAGTTGCGCTGGCACCCGGCCATGCTCGCCCTGCGCGAGCGGCTGCGCACGGACGCGCCGCGCCGCCACCGCGTCGTGGTCACCTACGTCACGACGCGCGGCGCCTGGTACCGCTACTCGTGGAAGGGGCAGCCGGAGAAATCGGGCGGCGTGGTCGTGAATGTCGGCGTCCACGTCTTCGACCTGCTGATCTGGCTGTTCGGGCCGCTGCGGCGCTCGCTGGTGCACCTTGCCGGCAGCGCGCGCTACGCCGGGATGCTCGAGCTGGCGAACGCCGACGTCGCCTGGTACCTGTCGCTCGATCCCGCCGACCTCCCCTTCGCACCCGTGCCGGGCACGCGGCAGGCCTATCGCTCGATCGCGGTGGACGGCGCGGGGGTCGACATCTCGGCGCGCGCCCCCGATCTGCACACCCGGGTCTACGAGGCGACGCTGTCAGGCGCCGGTCTCGGCCTCGGCGAGGCGGCGCCGGCGATCGAGCTGTGCCACGCGATCCGCACCGCCGCTCCCGTTGCGCCCGATGCCGGCGCCCACCCGTACGTCCTGACGGCCGACAGGAGACCGCTGACATGAGCCATTTCAAGCACGAGTCGGCGTACGTCGACGAGCCGTGCGAGATCGGCGACGGCACCAGGATCTGGCACTTCAGCCATGTCAGCCGCGGCGCCCGCATCGGCCGCGGTTGCGTGCTCGGGCAGAACGTGTTCGTCGGCAACGACGTGGTCATCGGCAGCAACGTCAAGATCCAGAACAACGTGTCGATCTACACCGGAACGGTGGTCGAGGACGACGTCTTCCTCGGCCCCTCCTGCGTCCTCACCAACGTGACCAACCCACGCGCGGAGGTCGACCGCCACGTCCTCTACGAGCGTACGCTGCTGCGTCGCGGCTGCACGATCGGCGCCAACGCCACGATCGTCTGCGGCGTCATCGTGGGCCGCTACGCGTTCGTCGCGGCGGGCGCCGTGGTCGCCGCCGACGTGCCCGACTACGCGCTCGTCGTCGGCGTCCCGGCGCGACGGACCGGCTGGATGAGCCGGCACGGCCTGCCGCTGCGCGACCCCGACGCCGCCGGCGTGCGCGTCTGCCCGGAGAGCGGGCTGCGCTACGTCGAGAGAACCCCTGGCGCGCTCGTTTGCATCGACCTGGGCGAGGACGACCCGCTGCCGGAGGCGCTGCGGATCGGCCGGCGATCGTACGACGATATCGTCCATGACTGACCAGACGGCGGCGCTCCCGTCGTTCTCGTTGCTGATCGAGCCGTACAACCTGCGCTCGACCGGCCTGGCGCGGCTGCGCGCGTGCCTCGACAGCATTGCCGGCGAGATCCCCTCTCCGGCCGAGGCGAACGAGGCGCTGCTGCTCGACGAGGGCGGCTTGCCGCCTGAGGCCGTGGCGGAGCTCGCGGCCGCCTACCCGTGGCTGCGGCTGCAGCGCATCCCGTCCGGCCTGGACTACGGCGACGTCAAAGCGGTCGGGGTCGAGGCATGCACCGGCGAGGTCGTCGTCCTGCTCGATTCCGATTGCGCCTACGAGCGCGGCTGGCTCCGCCACCTCCTCGGCCCATTTGCGGACGACCCCGGATGCGCCGTCGTCACCGGCGAGACCGAGATGCCGATCAGCGGACCGTACTCCCTCGCCGCCAGCCTGCTCTGGGTCTTCCCCCGCTACTCGCGGCAGCGGACCGTGGCGGCGACGCGCTTCTACGCTCACCCGGCCGCGATCCGCCGTCGGGCGCTCGAGCGCTGCCCGCTGCCACGCGGCCTCCCGTTGCTGCGCGGGCAGGGCGTGATCCACAGCCTGGCGCTGCGCGCGGCCGGGTACACGATCTGGCGGCAGCCGCTCGCGCAGACGCGGCATCCGGTGCCGCCACCGCGCCAGCTCCTCGGCCGCTTCCTCGCCCAGGGGCACGACTCGGTGGCGATGGGGCGTCTCAGCAGCGACCGCTCCGGAGAGAGCATTCGCGGATTCCTCGTGCCGCTGGACCGCACCGTCGGGCGGACGCGCCACCTCGTGGCCCGCGCCCGGGCCGTGCTGGCAGAGGATCGCCGGCGGATCCTCCTCATCCCCGCCGCGCTGCCGATCGGCGCCGCGCTCGTGCTCGCCTACCTCGCCGGGCGGCTGCTGACCCGGTTCGCACCGGCCACCGCGGATCGGGTCCTCGGCGTTCGCGGCTAAGAGCCTGTCCGCGAATAGGAGTGGGTCGCGCGCAGGGGGCTTGCGGATTGCAGGCAAGGAGCGAGGAGGAAGGCGATGCTCTTCCATCGCCGACGACGAGCGACGCTGCATGCGGCCGCAATCCCCCTGCGCCCTTCGGGTTACGAGCGGCGCGGGGCCATCTGCGGCGTTGCCGCTCCTCGGCGATGGAGGCACATCGCCTTCGTCGTGGCGCCTGACCCGCGGCGCTCGTAACGCGGCCCACCCCTATTCGCGGACAGGCTCTAAGCCGTCGCGACGTCAGCGCAGGCTGGGCACGTCCTCGGCGAGCACGGTCGCCAGGGTGGCGACGAGTTGGTCGGCGTCGAAGCGGGAGAAGACGAGCGGCGGCTTGATCTTGAGCACGTTGTGGTCGGGACCGTCGGTGGAGATCAGGACGCCGAGATCGCGCATCCGCTCGGCGACATAACCGGCGATGCGTCCGGCCGGCGTGCGCGCCTCGCGGTCGCGCACGAGCTCGACGCCGACGAACAGGCCGCGGCCGCGCACGTCGCCGATCACCGGGTGCTCCCTCATCAGCTCGCGCAGCCGTGCCATCAGGTGGTCGCCGACGATTCGAGCGTTCTCCTGCAGCCGCTCGCGCTCGATGACGTCGAGCACGGCGAGGCCGATCTCGCACGACACCGGGTTGCCGCCAAAGGTGTTGAAGTATTCCATCCCGTTGGCGAACGCGTCGGCGAGCGCCGGTGTGGTGACGACCACCGCCAGCGGGTGACCGTTGCCGGCCGGCTTGCCCATCGTGACGATGTCGGGGACCACGCCCTGCGTCTGGAACGCCCAGAAGTGCGAGCCGACGCGGCCGAAACCGGTCTGCACTTCGTCGGCGATGCACACCCCGCCGGCCGCGCGCACGTGGGCGAACGCCGCGGCCATGAACGACTCGGGGAAGACGATCTGGCCGCCGCACCCCATCAGCGACTCACAGAGGAACGCCGCGACGCCGCGCCCCTGCTCGCGCACCGCCGCCACGGTGTGGCGGACGTTGTCGGCGTAGGCGCGCCCGGCATCGGCGCCGTAGCCGCGGTGGGGACCGCGGTACGGGTCGGGCATCGGCACCGCCTGCACGTGCGGCGGGCGGCCGCGGCCGCCGGGACCGTCGTGCTTGTACGGGCTGACGTCGATCAGCGCCTGGGTGTGCCCGTGGTAGGCGACGTCAAGGGTGATGACGTCGCTCTCGCCGGTCGCCGCGCGCGCCAGCCGCAGCGCCAGGTCGTTGGCCTCGCTGCCCGAGTTGACGAAGAAGCACACGGACAGCGGCCCGGGTAGCGTCGCGGTGAGGCGGCGCGCGTACTCGACGATCGCGTCGTGGAGGTAGCGCGTGTTGGTGTTGAGCACCGCCATCTGCCGCTGCCCCGCCGCGACGACGCGCGGGTGGCAGTGGCCGACGTGGGCGACGTTGTTGACACAGTCGAGGTAGGCGCGACCGTCGTCGTCGAACAGGTAGGAGCCGAGGCCTCGAACGATCTTCAGCGGGCGGCGGTAGGAGATGCTCAGGTTGCGGCCGATACGCTCGCGCCGCTCGGCGAGCGTCTGCTCGCGCCTGCACGCCGGCGGCGCCAGGCGGTCCGCCGGGATGCCGAGCAGGAGGTTGGGGTCGGGCGACACGCTCAGGTAGATGCCGCGCCGGCTCGGCGCCGCGACGCCGGGAAAGTCGACGTCGAGGTCGAGCGGGTCGACGATGAGCTGCAGGTGCAGATGCGGCGGCCAGTCGCCGTTAACCGGCGGAGCGCCAACCGTGGCGATACTCTCACCGGCGGCGACGGCCGCCCCGATCGCCTTGCCGGTCAGCGACTCGCGTGAGAGGTGGCCGTACAGCGTGAAGAACGGCGTGCCCTCGGCGGTCTCGTGCCGGAGCATGATCACCGGGCCGTAGTCGTGGCGCTCGGCGTTGTCGTGGAACGCGTGCACGGTCCCGACGAGGGGCGCCAGCACCGGGGTACCCGGCGGCACGAACAGATCGACGCCGAGATGGACGGTGCGGCGCTCGCCGGTCGGGCTGCCGTCGGTGGCGAACTGCGGGCCGGAGTAGATCGCCCGCACCTCCGCGTAGCCGCCGGCGCCGACGCGGGCGCCCGCGCGGGCGCCTGTGCCGGCGCCGACGCGAGCGTCGGTGCCGGCGATCTCGGCGACGATCGCCGCGCCGACCTGGTGGGCGTCGTCGCGCGAGAGCAGATCCGAGGTCAGCAGCGGGCTGCCGATCGACAGGTCGACGTGGTGCACCGTCCCGCTGGTGAGCTCGACGCCGACGACGGGCGCGAAGCTCCCCGCGCGAGCGCGCAGCCAGCGCTCGACCTCCGCGGCTTGCGGGCACGCCGGCAGGCCGCAGGCGTCGCGCAGCGCGTAGTGCGCCAGCCGCGGGTGGATCGCGGCGAGCTGCTCGAGCGCGGCCCAAGCCGGCGCCTCGCTGATCGACAGGTAGTCGTTGGCCGGCTGCGAGCGCCGCTGGTGCGCCGCGTGGCAGACGCTCATCGCCAGCCGCATGCAGACGAGGTCCCACAGCGCCGCGATCTCGGCCTCGTCGAGCGGCAAGGCGCCGTGGTAGCCGCCCACCACGGACGCTGCAGCCGCGAGCGGGTCGGGCGTGCCGAGCAGCGCGTAGGCGGTGGCGACCGCGACCTCCGCCACGACGACCGTGTGCACCATGTCGCCGAAGTCGAGCAGCCCGACGACGCTCTGGTCGCGCGCCAGCACGTCGCCGTCGCCGCCGCCGACCAGCACGTTGTAGTCGTTGGCGTCGTTGTGGATCACGCCGTGGCGCAGCGCCGCGAGGCGCGGCAGCGTTGCCGCCTCGAAACGCGCCAGCAGCCGGCCGACCAGCGCACGCCGCCCGTCGCCCTCGATCTCGGTGAGCAGCGGGCGGATCACGGTCGCCGCGCGCGCGACGTCCCAGTGAAATTCGCGGTGCGCGGCCGGGTGATCGAACGAGGCGAGCGCGCGATCCAGGGAACCGATGAAGCAGCCGAGGTCGGCGAGCAGCGCCGGCGTGTGCGGTCTCGTCGTTGCGAACGGCGTCCCCGGCACCCAGGTCAGCAGCCGGACGTGGTGAACGCGGCCATCGGCGGCCGCGACCGACTGGACGGCGCGGCCGTCTTGGCCGGCGACCACGCGCGGGCACGCCACGCCTGCGCCGTGCGCTGCGACGTGCGCGAGCACGGCCACCTGGGCGTCGAGCATCGCCGCGTCCTCGCGGGCGTTGGCGATCTTGAGCACGTAGCATGCGCCGTCGGACGCGTCGATGCGGAAGTTCTGGTCGCGCTCGCTCGGCAGCTCCTGCGCGTGCCCGTCCACCCCGAACAGCCGCGCGGCGAGCGCCACCGCCTCCTTGGCCGAGAACCGCGGTGCATGCTCGACGATGCTCATGCGCGTCATCCTCCCACACCTGCGTCGCCAACGGCGTCAGTTTGCCGGCGGCGAGGTTTCACGAGACGCCGTCGCGCTGCAGTGCGGGCGCGCGCCGCCGTCGCCGGCATCACAACCCGCTGGCGGGAGCGCGGCAGTGTGCGCGAGCGTAGGATAGTCTGGTGCTCCCCGAAGGTCCCCCACCTTCGCCGGAATGGCGAGCGAGCGGCTCGGCGACGCTCGCGCAGCGATACGACGGTCCTCTGCTGCTCTTCTTCGCCCTGACCTTCGCGGGCGCCTGGGCGTTCTGGTTGCTTTCCGGCGTGCTCTCGCGGCCGTCGCCGCGGCAGGTCTACGACTCGAGCTGGTTGGTCGCACAGCTCGGCGTGTTCGCCCCCGCGCTCGTGGCGCTCGCCGTCTCGGCGTTCGCCGGCCCGCGCCACCGGCGAAGCAGCGCCTTCCTGCTGCTGGTCGTGTTCGTCCCGGTCACCGCGCTCGGCGCCTGGGTCGCTCGGACCGCCGCAACCACCATCCCCGGCATCGGCTCGCCGCGCGCCCTCGTTGTCGTCGGAGTCGCGTGCGCCGTGCTCGTCGTGTTCACGCCGCGGAACCGGGTGCTGGTAAACCCCGGCAGTGCCGCCACGATCGGGCCTGTAGACGGCCGCTGGATCATCGCCGCGGCGCTCTACCCGGTCGGCGCATTCCTCGTGGCCTGGGCACTCGCCGGCGGGTGGGCACAGGGCCCCGCCGCAGGTGCCCTGGCCGGGAGAGGTGGCGAGCCACTCTGGATCGCCGCGGTGCTGTGGTGCTTCAACCTGCTGTTCGGCGGGGCGCTCGGCGAGGAGCTCGGCTGGCGTGGCTTCGCGCTGCCGCGGCTGCTCGGGCGGCATGGGCCGATCGCCGCCAGCTCCATCCTCGCGGTGGCGTGGGCGCTCTGGCACCTGCCGATCGACGTCACCTACGGGTTCGGCCTTCCCGGCGCCGGCGCCGTGGTGATGCGCCTGCTGTGGACGTGGCCAACGACGGTCATCTTCACCTTCTTCTTCCTTCGCGCCCGCGGCAGCCTGCTCGCCCCGCTCGCGCTCCACACGTCGTTCAACGCGCTGACGGACATCGGCGCTGCCGCGCTCGGAGCCGGCAACAGAGATGCTGTTCGTGGTCAACCTCGTCGTGGCCGTGCCGATGGCGTTTCGTATGGAGAACCAGCCCGGCTGGCCGCCCGCCGAGCAACGGGGCCCGACCAGCGGCCAGTGACAGCTACGGCGGCGCCGTCTGCTGCGCCTTGGCGGCGAGGAATCGCCTCGACCTGCTCGACGACAGCATCGGTGACCATCGGCTCGTCGCACCAGTGCTCGCATCCGCAGAAGTTGAGCAGCACGCCCTGGCTCGGCACACTGGCGCTCTCGGCCGCGCGCATGCCGCTCGCGAGCATCCAGATGCAGGCCACGCCGATCACCGAGAGGTCGCGGTACGGACCGCGCATGAGCGCCCGGAATTGCTTCTCGTGCTCCATGTCCGAGAAGTACGCGGCCGCCCCGCGTCGCGCGGCGGCCACGGTCATCCGGCAAACGGCGCACTCCGGGTCGCAGGCGGTGCACTGCGTGCCGAACCGTGTGCTCTTGCGCTTGCAGGCGCTGCCCTGGCGCCGCAGGCAGTCCGGGAGGATGAGCACGGTGTCGCGCCGCTTCACGAACTCCGGCCAGAACTGCCGCCCCATGACGACGCAGGCCAGCAGCTCGACCAGGTAGAGCTCTCGGGTGGTGCGGCGGTAGACCTCGTCGTCGCGGCCGGCCTCGCTGCGGGCGCGCGCGGCGAACGCCGGCACCCGGGCGAACGCGCGGCCCACCTCGGCCTCGGCCAGCTCGAGGAAGCGGTCGGCGAGGCGGTTGAGGCGGGCGTAGATCGCCAGCCCCTCGCCCAGCTCCCGCAGGTCGTAGGTTGGTGCCGGTCCCGGGTCACTCCCCTCGGGCATGCCGGAATCCTACGCTCCTCTGCCGGCCGGGCGAACCGCCTCAACGAGACGAATCGACGGGAGCGAGATTCATCCGCCGCAGCAGGGCCTGGAAGCGCGGCTCGGAGCGCAGAGGATCAAAGACCGGAACGCAACTGATGTACGGCAGATTGGGTTCATGGTCTTCGCAGGCCTTCTCGAGCCAGTCGAGGGCGTGCGTCGTGTCTCCGGCAAACACGTAGTTCTGTGCGATGTCCATCGCGGCGCCGGGCTCCTTGCCGTGCCTCGCCACCTCGACCTCGACTGCGTGGCGCCACGCGGCGGCGTAGTCCCGCCCCGCGTAGCCGCGCTCGAGCGCCTCCCCCACATCGGGGAACCAAACGGCGTAGGACCTCTTGGCGGCGGCGATAGACTCGTCGTGCCGGTTCGTCGCCTGCAGGGCCAGCATGAGCACGCCCAGGGCCACGGGGGCGTCCGGCTGCATGGCCAGCGCCTTGCGAGCCTGCGCGACGGACTCGTCGTAACGGCGTGCGAAGTAGAGATCGAACGCGTAGAAAGTCGCGGTCATGGCGTTGAAGGGGTCCAGCTCCAGGGCACGCCTGGCCAGCGGCATCGCTTCATTGGGCCGGCCCATGATCATCAGGAAGTGGGAATAGTCGATCAGGGCTTCCTGGAAGCTCGGGTTCAGCTCGATGGCGCGCTTGGACTCCCGCTCCGCGACGACCCAATCCCAATCCGTCCATTTCGCCAGCACCGCCAACGTGAAGTGGGTTTCCGCGACCGTGTCGTCGAGCTCGATCGCTTTCCGGGCCGCCTCCTTGGCCTTCGGGGCGGCCTCGCGGGGCGGCGCGAGTCCCAGTTGCTGGCGGCAGGCCCATACCAGAGCGATTCCCGTGTAGGCGAGCGCGTAGCCCGGGTCCTTCGCCAGCGCCACCTCGAAGTAGCTCTGGGCGGTGTCGAAGTCGCCGGGCGTGAGCCTGTACAAGTGATGGATGCCCTTGAGGTACGCCTGGTAGGCGTCCGGATCGACGGCGCGGGCGCCCGCCAGCCGTGCCTGCTCGGAGGGCAGGAGCTTGAGCGCGAGTGCCTCGGCCACCTTGCGCGCCACGTCGCACTGCAGCACCAGGATGCCCGACAGCTCCCGCTCGTAGGTCTCCGTCCAGAGCTGCGTCTGGTCCTGCACCTTGACGAGCTCGGCGGTGATCCGGACCCGCCCCTCCTCGCGCTGCGCGCTGCCCTCCAGCACGTAGTCCACCCCGAGCTCGCGGCCGATCTGGTCGATTGGCGTCTCGGCCTTCTTGTACCGCATCACCGAGGTCCGGGCGATCACGCCCAACGTCTCCGGGTGCAGCCGCCCGAGCTGCGCGATCATCTCCTGCGTCAGCCCGTCGGAGAGGTACTCCTGCTCTGGGTCGCCCGAGAGGTTGGCGAAGGGTAGGACGGCCATCCGGATCGACCGGCCGCCGCCGTTGCCCCGCCCGAGCAGGAGGCTGCGCACCCCGCCGACGTCGAGACCGGCGAGGATGACGATGACCGACGACAGCACCGCCAGCGCCACCTGCCAGCGATGGGTGACGAGGCTGGCCCGCCACCCCGGCCACGCCGCCGGCGCGCTCCCCGTGAGCATCGCCTCCAGCGCCGACCGCACCTCCCCAGCCCGCTGGTACCGCTGCGAAGGCTCCTTCGCCAGGCACCGCTCGATGATGGCGGCCAGTGGTGCCGCCACGACGGCCGGCAGCGCCTTCGGCGGCTGGTTGAGGATCGCGGAGGACACCTCGAATCCGGTCTCGCCCGCGAACGGCCTCTTCCCGGCCGCCATCTCGTAGAGCACGACACCGAGCGCCCACACGTCGCTGCGCGCGTCCGCCGGCTTGCCGCGCAACTGCTCCGGCGCCATGTACGCCAGCGTCCCGACGATCGCCCCGGCCTCGGTCAGCGACGCCTGCGTCAGCGTCGTCGCCGCCTCGAGATCCCTGCCGAGCAGCGGCTTCGCCAGCCCGAAGTCGAGCACCTTCGCCCGCCCCTCCGGCGTGATGACGACGTTGGCGCTCTTGAAGTCCCGGTGCACCACGCCGTGCTCGTGCGCGTGCGCCAGCGCGTCCGCCATCTGGTGCCCCAGGCGCACCACCTCGTCGACCGACATCCGGCCGCCCGCGAGCCGCTCGCTCAGCGCCTGCCCCGCGACCAGCTCCATCGCGATGTAGGTCTGGCCCTCTGCCTCCCCCACCTCGTAGATCGTGCACACGTTCGGGTGGTTGAGCTTGGAGGCCATCCGCGCCTCGCGCAGCAGCCGCGCCCGCGCCGTCTCGTCCGCGACCGCCGCGGCCGGCAGCACCTTCAGCGCCACCTCACGGTCCAGCCGCGGGTCGCGCGCCCGGTATACCTCGCCCATCCCGCCGGCACCGAGCGGGGCCACGATCTCGAAGGGGCCGCGGGTCGCCCCGGCGCGGAGGGTCACGGCGCCGCCCTCGTGGGAAGTGGCTGGCCACCAGGCGCCGCCGCGGGCAGGTTCATCTTCCGCAGCAACGCCTGGAAGCGCGAGTCGGAGCGCAAGCTGTCGAACACAGGCCAACCCATGTAGGGCGTGCTCTGGTCGCGGACCTCGTAGCCCTTTTCGATCCAGTCCACAGCCCGAGACGTTTCCCGTGCTTCGACGTACAGGCTAGCGATGTCCATGGGGGTCACATAGCTCTTGTGGTAGTGCGCGATCAGAGGCTGAGCGGCGCGCCTCATCGCCTCCTCGTAGCCTGCTTCCGCGAAGCCTCGCTCGAGCGCTTCATCCACAGCGCGGTCGTCATAAAGTCCCTTCATGTAGACCCGGGCTGCAGCCAGAGCCTCCTTGTGCATCCCCTTCGCGCGGAAGGCGTACCAGAGCACCGCGTTGGCAAAGGCATCGTCCGGCGCCGTCGCTAGCGCCGTGCGCGCCTGCGCAATGGCCTCGTCCCATCGGCGGATGTAAAGGAAATCGACCGCGTAAAGGACGTGAAAGAGCGGGTTGAAGGGGTCCAGCCCCAGGGCACGCCTGGCCTGAGGCATGGCTTCATCCGGCCGGCCCATGATCATCAGGAAGTGGGAGTAGTAGATCGGCGCATCCGGGGAGCTCGGGTTCAGCTCGATGGCGCGCTTGAACTCCCGCTCCGCACCGGCCCAGTCCCAATCCACCCATGCCCGTAGCACCGCCAATGTGTAATGGGTTTCCGCAACGGTGTCGTCGAGCTCCATTGCTTTCTGGGCCGCCGCCTTGGCCTTCGGAGCGGCCTCGGCGGGGGGAACCAAACCCACCTGCGAGCGGCCCATCCACACCAGAGCGATCCCCGCGTAGCCCAGCGCGTAGTTCGGGTCCTTCGCGATCGCCAGCTCGAAGTACCGTTGAGCGGAGTCGAGATCGCCGGGCGTCAGCTTGTACCAGTGATGGAGCCCCTTGAGGTACGCCTGGTAGGCGTCCGGGTCGACGGCGCGGGCGCTCGCCAGCCTTGCCTGCTCGACCGGCAGCAGCTTGAGGGCGAGCGCTTCAGCCACCTTTCGGGCGACGTCGCACTGCAGCACCAGGATGTCCGACAACTCCCGCTCGTAGCTCTCCGACCAGAGCTGCGTCTGGTCCTGCACCTTGACGAGCTCGGCGGTGATCCGGACGCGCCCGCCATGGCGCTGCTCGCTGCCCTCGAGCACGTACTCCACTCCAAGCTCCCGCCCGATCTGGTCGATGGGCGTCTCGCTCTTCTTGTACCGCATCACAGACGTGCGGGCGATCACCGAGAGGCTCTCCGGGTGCAGCCGCCCGAGCTGCGCGATCATCTCCTGCGTCAGCCCGTCGGAGAGGTACTCCTGCTCCGGGTCGCCGGAGAGATTGGCGAACGGCAGGACGGCCATCCGGATCGCCTTTGCACCGCCGTTGCCCCGCCCGAGCAGCCGGCTGCGCACTCCGCCGACATCGAGACCGGCGAGGATGACGATGGCCGACGACAGCACCGCCAGCGCCACCGGCCAGCGGCGGGTGACGAGGCTCGCCCGCCACCCCGGCCACGCCGCCGGCGCGCTACCGGTCAGCATCGCCTCTAACGCCGATCGGACTTCGCCCGCTCGCTGGTACCGCTGCGCCGGCTCCTTCGCCAGGCACCGCTCGACGATCGCCGCCAACGGTGGCGGCACGGTGGCCGGCAGCGACCGCGGCGGCTGGTTCAATATCGCCGACGACAGCTCGAACCCCGTGTCCCCACCGAACGGCCTCTTCCCGGCCGCCATCTCGTACAGCACCACCCCAAGCGCCCACACGTCCGACCGCGTGTCCGCCGGACGCCCACGCAACTGCTCCGGCGCCATGTACGCCAGCGTCCCGACGATCGCGCCCGCCTCGGTCAGTGACGCCTGCGTCAGCGTCGTCGCCGCCTCCAGCTCCTTCCCCAGCAGCGGCTTCGCCAGCCCGAAGTCGAGCACCTTCGCCCGCCCCTCCGGCGTCACGATGACGTTGGCCGCCTTGAAGTCCCGGTGCACCACGGAGTGTTTGTGCGCGTGCTCCAGCGCGTCCGCCAACTGCTGCCCGAGCCGGATCACCTGCTCCTGGGTCAGCCGGCCCGCTGCGAGGCGGTCGGAGAGCGCCTGCCCCGCCACCAGCTCCATCGCGATGTACACCTGACCCTCGGCCTCCCCCACCTCGTAGATCGTGCACACGTTGGGGTGGTTGAGCTTGGCCGCCATCCGCGCTTCCCGCAACAGCCGCGCCCGCGCCGTCTCGTCCGCGACCGCGATGGCCGGCAGGACCTTCAGCGCCACCTCGCGCTCAAGGCGCGGGTCGCGGGCCCGGTAGACCTCGCCCATCCCACCCGCACCGAGCGGAGCCAGGATCTCGAAGGGACCGAGGGTCGCGCCGGCACGCAGGGTCACGGCACAATCACCGTCGGTCTCGATGTGCCACCACGCGTCGCCGCGGGCAGGTTCATCCGGCGCAGCAGGGCCTGGAAGCGGGGCTCGGCGCGAACCGGATCCCACAGCGGCTGGCAATTGATGTACGGAACGGTCGGGTCGTGGTCGTCGCCGGCCTTTTCGAGCCAATCGAGGGCGGGCGTCGAATCTCCGGCAAACAGGTAGTTCTGTGCGATGTCCAACGCGGCGCCGGGTTCCTTGCCGTGCCTCGCCACCTCGACCTCGGCGGCCCGGCGCCACGCACCGGCGTAGTCCCGCCCGGCGTACGCCTGGTCGAGCGCCTTCCCCACGTCGGGGTACCACCCGGCATAGATCGTCCTGGCGGCGGTGATCATCTCGTCGTGCCGCTGCGTTGCGTGCAGGGCCAGGATGAGCGCGCTCAGGGCCACTGGGGCGTCCGGCTGCGTGGCCAACGCCTTGCGCGCCTGGGCGATGGCCTCGTCGTACCGGCGCGCGCTGTAGAGATTGGCCGCGTAGAAGCTCACGGTGATGACGTTGAACGGATCGAGCTCGATCGCGCGCTCGATCTGCCGCATCGCCTCGTCGCGCCGTCCCACGATCATCAGGTAGTGGGAGTACCCCGCCATGCTGACGGCGTCCGCGGGGCCGAACTCCGTCGCCAGCTCCCACTCGCGCGCGGCCGCCGGCCAATCCCAATCGGTCCAGGTGAGGATGGTGGCGAGAGCGAGGTGCGCCTCGGCGGCCGAGTTGTCGAGCTCCACCGCGCGCTGCGCCGCCGCTCGTGCCTTGGGGCCGGCCTCGCGGGGCGGCGCGAGCCCGATCTGCTGGCGACACGCCCACACCAGGGCCATCCCGGCGTAGCCCCGCGCGTAGCCCGGGTCCTTCTCCAGCGCCACGGTGAGGTACCGCTCCGCGGTGTCGAGGTCCTGCGGCGTCAGCCTGACCCAGTGGGTGGCGGCTTTCAGGTACGCGTCATACGCCTCCGCGTTGACGCCGCGGACGTTGGCCAGGCTCGTCTTCTCGGCCGGCAGCAGCTTGAGGGCCAGCGCCGAGGCGACCTTGCGGGCGACGTCGCTCTGCAACACCAAGATGCCGGACATCTCCCGCTCGAAGCTCTCCGACCAGAGCTGCGTCTGGTTTCCGACCCGGATCAGCTCCGCCGTGATCCGCACCCGGCTCCCCTCCCGCTGCGCGCTCCCCTCCAGCACGTAGTCCACCTCGAGCTCGCGCCCGATCTGATCGATCGGCGTCTCCGCCTTCTTGTACCGCATCACCGAGGTCCGCGCGATGACGCTCAGCGAGGCCGGGTGCAGTCGCCCGAGCTGCGCGATCATCTCCTGCGTCAGCCCGTCGGAGAGGTACTCCTGCTCTGGGTCGCCCGAGAGGTTGGCGAAGGGTAGGACGGCCATCCGGATCGACCGGCCGCCGCCGTTGCCCCGCCCGAGCAGGAGGCTGCGCACCCCGCCGACGTCGAGACCGGCGAGGATGACGATGACCGACGACAGCACCGCCAGCGCCACCTGCCAGCGATGGGTGACGAGGCTGGCCCGCCACCCCGGCCACGCCGCCGGCGCGCTCCCCGTGAGCATCGCCTCCAGCGCCGACCGCACCTCGCCAGCCCGCTGGTACCGCTGCGAAGGCTCCTTCGCCAGGCACCGCTCGATGATGGCGGCCAGTGGTGCCGCCACGACGGCCGGCAGCGCCTTCGGCGGCTGGTTGAGGATCGCGGAGGACACCTCGAATCCGGTCTCGCCCGCGAACGGCCTCTTCCCGGCCGCCATCTCGTAGAGCACGACACCGAGCGCCCACACGTCGCTGCGCGCGTCCGCCGGCTGCCGCGCAACTGCTCCGGCGCCATGTACGCCAGCGTCCCGACGATCGCCCCGGCCTCGGTCAGCGACGCCTGCGTCAGCGTCGTCGCCGCCTCGAGATCCCTGCCGAGCAGCGGCTTCGCCAGCCCGAAGTCGAGCACCTTCGCCCGCCCCTCCGGCGTGATGACGACGTTGGCGCTCTTGAAGTCCCGGTGCACCACGCCGTGCTCGTGCGCGTGCGCCAGCGCGTCCGCCATCTGGTGCCCCAGGCGCACCACCTCGTCGACCGACATCCGGCCGCCCGCGAGCCGCTCGCTCAGCGCCTGCCCCGCGACCAGCTCCATCGCGATGTAGGTCTGGCCCTCTGCCTCCCCCACCTCGTAGATCGTGCACACGTTCGGGTGGTTGAGCTTCGACGCCATCCGCGCCTCGCGCAGCAGCCGCGCCCGCGCCGTCTCGTCCGCGACCGCCGCGGCCGGCAGCACCTTCAGCGCCACCTCGCGATCCAGCCGCGGGTCGCGCACCCGCCACACCTCCCCCATCCCGCCCGCGCCGAGCTGCGAGAGCACCTCATACGGGCCGAACCGCGAGCCGGCCTCGACCGTCACGATGCTGCTCCAGTCGGACGCGACTGGGTGACGGGCGCTGCCACCGGTAGGTTCATGCGGCGCAGCAGCGCCTGGAAGCGAGGATCCGAACGCAGGCTGTCGAAGACCGGCCATCCGATGTAAGGCATGCTCTGGTCGCGCACCTCGTAGCCCTTCTCGAGCCAGTCCACGGCCCGAGACGTCTCTCCGGCCTCGACGTACAGGGACGCGATGTCGATTGGGTTCACATAGCTCTTGTGGAAATGCGCAATCAGAGGCTGGGCGGCACGCCTCATCGCTTCCCGGTAACCCGCCTCCGCGAAACCCCGCTCGAGCGCTTCATCCACATCCCGGTCGTCGTAAACGAGCTTCATGTAGACCCTGGCTGCAGCCACGGCCTCCCTGTGCATTCCCTTCGCGCCGAAGGCGTACCAGAGCACCACGTTGGCAATGGCATCGTCAGGCGCCGCCGAGAGTGCGGTGCGCCCCTGCGCAATGGCCTCGTCCCATTGGCGGAGGTAAAGGTAATCGACGGCGTAGAGGTCGTGAAAGAGCGGGTTGAAGGGGTCCAGCTCCAGGGCACGCATGGCTTGCGGCATGGCTTCACCCGGCCGGCCCAGGTTCATCAGGAAGTGCGAGTAATAGATCAGGGCGTCCGGAAAACTCGGGTTCAGCTCGATGGCGCGCTTGAACTCCCGCTCCGCACCGACCCAGTTCCAATCCACCCATGCCCGCACCAGCGCCAGCGTGTAATGGGTCTCCGCCACCGTGTCGTCGAGCTCGATCGCTTTCCGGGCCGCCTCCTTGGCCTTCGGAGCAGTCTCGGCGGGCGGCACGAAACCCATCTGCGAGCGGCCGACCCACACCATGGCGACGCCCGCGTATGCAGGTGCGTAGTTTGGGTCCTTCTCGATCGCCAGCTCGAAGTACCGCTGGGCGGAGTCGAGACCGCCGGGCGTCAGCTTGTACCAGTGATGAAGGCCCTTGAGATACGCCTGGTAGGCGTCCGGGTCGACGGGGCGGGCGCTCGCCAGCCTCGCCTGCTCGACCGGTAGCAGCTTGAGGGCGAGCGACTCGGCGACCTTGCGCGCCACCTCGCTCTGGAGTGCCAGGATCCCCGACAGCTCCCGCTCGTAGGTCTCCGACCAGAGCTGCGTCTGGTCGCGCACCTTGACGAGCTCGGCCGTGATCCGCACCCGTCCGCCCTCGCGCTGCTCGCTGCCCTCCAGAATGTAGTCCGCGTTGAGCTCACGCCCGATCTGGTCGATGGGCGCCTCCGTCTTCTTGTACCGCATCACCGAGGTGCGGGCGATGACGCTCAGGGTTTCGGGATGCAGCCGCCCGAGCTGCGCGATCATCTCCTGCGTCAGCCCGTCCGACAGGTACTCCTGCTCCGGGTCGCCCGAGAGGTTGGCGAACGGCAGCACGGCAATCCGGATCGCCTGCCCGCCGCCGCCACCCCCGAGCAGACGGCTGCGCACGCCGCCGACGTCGAGACCGGCAAGAACGAAGATGACCGACGACAGCACCGCTGCCACCACCGGCCAGCGATGCGCCAGCAGGCTCGCCCGCCACCCCGGCCACGCCGCCGGCGCGCTCCCCGTCAGCATCGCCTCCAGCGCCGATCGGACCTCGCCGGCCCGCTGGTACCGCTGCGCCGGCTCCTTCGCCAGGCACCGCTCGACGATGGTGGCGAGTGGTGGCGGTACGCTGGCCGGCAATGCCCTGGGCGGCTGGTTGAGGATCGCCGACGACAGCTCGAATCCCGTGTCTCCACCGAACGGCCGCTTCCCCGCCGCCATCTCGTACAGCACCACCCCCAACGCCCACACGTCGCTGCGCGCATCCGCCGGATGGCCCCGCAACTGCTCCGGCGCCATGTACGCCAGCGTCCCGACGACCGCCCCCACCTCGGTCAGCGACACCTGCGTCAGCGTCGTCGCCGCTTCCAGCTCCTTCCCCAGCAGCGGCTTCGCCAGCCCGAAGTCGAGCACCTTCGCCCGACCCTCCGGCGTCACGATGACGTTGGCCGCCTTGAAGTCCCGGTGCACCACCGAGTGCTCGTGCGCGTGCGAGAGCGCGTCCGCCATCTGCTGCCCGAGCCGGATCACCTGTTCCTGGGTCAGCCGGCCCGCAGCGAGGCGATCCGACAGCGCCTGCCCCGCCACCAACTCCATCGCGATGTAGATCTGCCCCTCGGCTTCCCCCACCTCGAAGATCGTGCACACGTTCGGGTGGTTGAGCTTGGCCGCCAACCGCGCCTCGCGCATTAGTCGCGCCCGCGCCGTGTCGTCGGAAACCGTCGACGCCGGCAGCACCTTGAGCGCCACCTCCCGCTCGAGTCGCGTATCGCGGGCTCGATAGACCTCGCCCATCCCGCCCGCGCCAAGGCGGGCGGCGATCTCGTAGGCCCCAAACCGATTCCCCGGAGCCAGTGACATGTTTGTCCAGTCCCGGACCATTCTACCTGAGACGGGTCACGCCGGCAGGCTTCCATTCCCGCGACGGCGACCCGCGGCGCAGGGGGGCCGGTTCCCCTGTTAACCAAACCGTCCGCCCGGGCGTGATAACGGGTGACGGCGGCGGCGCGACGACGCGCTCGCTCGCCGGTCGAGAGGAGGGACACCCCATGGAGATGTTCTTCGGTCCGGGCCTGGCGGTGATCAGCTTATTCGCAGCCACCGTTCTGGTGATCCGCGCGGTTCTCGCCAACCGCCGCTTCATGCGCGAGTCGGAGGTGCGGCTCCAGCTCCACACGCGGCTGATCGACAAGTTCGGCACCTCGCCGGAGCTCGTCGAGTACCTGCGCTCCGACGCGGGGCGGGCGTTCCTGACGCCGCCGCCGGCGGAGAAGGCGGCGCCGTACCGCCGGATCCTCGGCTCGGCGCAGGCCGGCATCGTGCTCGCCTTCGTCGGCGGAGCGATCTGGGGGCTGCGCGGCGGCGACCCTCACCAGGCCGAGCGCGCCGCCTTCGCGATGTCGGTGTTCGGCGGCATCATCCTGGCGCTCGGTCTCGGCTTCCTGGCCTCGTCGGCGCTGGCGTACGTGCTGTCGGCACGCTGGGGGCTGTTCAACGGGAAGACCGGGCCGGCGGAAGACGTCCAGTAGGCTACGATGCCCTCCTTGGTCGCCCCGAACACCGAGACGGAAGCGGAGCTCGCCGCCGGCCGCCCCGGCCGGCTGGCGGAGGGCCCCGCGACGGCGGCGCGCGCTCCCGACGAGGCGGCGTTCGCGGCGCTGTTCGAGCGCACCGCGCCGGCGCTGCGCGGCTACCTCGCACGGGTCTCGGGAAGCCGCACCCTGGCTGACGACCTGATGCAGGAGGCCTACCTGCGGCTGCTCCGCTCGGGGTTCGTCGGGAGCAGCGACGACCACACCAAGAGCTATCTGTTCCGCATCGCCACCAACCTGCTGCACGACCACTACCGGCGCCGGCGCCACGACACGACGGAGCTCGCCGACCAGGCGACGTCGCCGGCGGAGGCCGCCCCGATCGAGCTGCGCCACGACTTCGGCGCCGTCTTCGCGGCGCTGCCGGCGCGCGAGCGGGCGATGCTGTGGCTCGCCTACGTCGAGGGGTCGAGCCACCGGGAGATCGCGGCGGCGCTGCGCGTCAAGGCGGCGAGCATCAAGGTCTTGCTGTCGCGGGCGCGCTCGCGCCTCGCCGCGCTGCTGCGCGAGCGGGGGATGGCGCCGGATTCCCGGAAGGAGGGAGAGCGATGAGCACCGAGTCGTGCGAACGGGAGCCGGCGGTCCTGGAGGCCGTAGCGGCCGACTCGTGGCCGGAGGAACTGCGGGCACACGCGCGCTCGTGCGTCGCCTGCGGCGAGGCGGTGCAGGTTGTGGAGGCGCTGCGCGCGGAGGCGGCGGTGGCGGCGGCCGAACCGCTCCCCGGGGCCGGCGCCGTGTGGCGGGAGTTTCTCCGCGACGGCCGCCGGCGCGCGATCGAGCGCGCCGCCTGGCCGATCACCGTGATGACGCGCGTCGCGCTCGGCGCCTGCGCCGTGGCCGCCGTCGCGGTGGTGGCGGCGTCGTGGCCGGTGCTGTCCGAGCAGCTCGCCGGCTTTGCCCGCACGCTCGTCTCGCCCGCGGCCGCCGGCGCCGGCGGGGTCACGGTCGCGATCATGTCGATCACCACGGCGATCACCATGTCGGCGGCGATCGCCCTGTTCGAGTCCTGGGCCGGCGAGTAGCTCAAGCGGGGCGCGGAGAGCGGGCCTTATGGACGGCCCGCTCCTCGAGCCCCAGGCGCTCGGCTCTTTGGGGACGTCACTTCGCGGTCTTTGCGGCCGCCTCGAGGTCCGCCACCATCTTCGTCAGGTTGCGCTTGTTGACGTCGTCGGGCGCCTGCAACAGCGCCGCCTTCGCGGCCTTGAGCGCGTCCTTAGTGCGGCCGACCGCCATGTAGCCGCGCGCCAGGCCGACGTTGACCGGCCACACGTTGGGGTGCCGCCTGGCGTTCATCTCGAACACCTTGAGCGCCTTCTCCTTCTGCCCCTGGTTGACGAGCTGGCGGCCGTAGGCGTGCAGGTCGATGACCCCCGCCGTCGGGTGCTCGAGCGCCTTCTGGTCGGTCTTCTCGGCCTCGGCGGCGAGCCCGTTGGCCGCCTCGAGGTCGGAGAGGGTGCGCAGCGTCGTGAAGTTCTCCTGCCCGATGAACTGCAGGGAGACGGCGTTCTGCGCCCAGTTCAGTCCCTCCTTGAGGTTGGTCTTCTTGTCGAAGCAGAAGCGCGCCGCCTGCTCCCACCCCTGCCAGGTGAACCCGGGCGAGGTGCGCAGCTCGCGCCGCAGGTTCTCGGCGTAGAGGTCGATGGCGTTGTCGACGGTGATCGTCCACGGCACCTCGAGCAGCTCCCACTTCAGCGCCGCCGTCGCCTTGTCGAGCCCGCGGTCGGTGAACTCGTAGGTCAGCCAGTGGTGGTACTCGCTGGCGACCGGCTTGACCTTGACGCGGAGCTGGTCCTCCGATTCCTCGTAGAAGAAGCTCCCCCACGAGGTGGAGTTCTTCGAGAAGACGATCGTCCACTCGTCCTGGCCCGGGATCATGAACAGGCCGTACGACCCGGCAGGCAGCGGCTGCCCCTCGATCTTGACGTCGCCGGACACCGAGAACACCGTGTTCTCGTTGGCGCCGGCGCGCCACGGGCACTGGTCGCCGCAGGTGCCGAACCCGAGGTTGGCCATCCCGTACGGGACGAGTTGCCCCCAGATCTTGCCCTTGCGGTCGCTGCCGTCGGGGCCGGTGACCTTCGGGCTGTGGTAGGTGATGCTGACGTCGACCAGTCCGATTGACAGCGACACCGACGCCTTCGGATTGTTGCCGTCCGGCGGCAGCGTCACCGACTGCGCGAGTGCCGCGATCGGCAACGTCGCACAGGCCGCCAGCGCGAGGACGGTCGCAACACGTCGATTCCTGCTCATGGCTATGCCCTCCCTTGTGCCTCGTGTTCTACGCCGCGGCCGGGAAGAGGTTCGCCCGGCCCGACCTCCCTGCGCCCGGCGCCCCCGGAGATACCTGCCTTTGGAGCTCGCTGGCCGCCCCTCAGGGGCGAGCGCGAGACGGCGCTGCAGCCCGGCCAGGTCCGGCGCGTCCTGCGGGTCGGCGTGCTCGAGGAAAGCCAGACGGTAGAGGTCGAGCGCGGCGCCGGTGTCGGTGTCCTCGCCGCGGGCGAGCTCCCACGCCCGCTGCGTCGCCAGCGCGACCCATTCGGTGAGGCGGCAGGCGCGGTCCGCGATCGGACGCATCGCGACCGCGGCGGCGGCCTCGCCGCCGGCGAGCGCGCGCGTGATTCGCTCGCAAGGTCGGCGTGCATCGCTCGCGCTCGCGCGGCGACCGCGGCGAGCGCGGGGTGGTCGAGCGCGGCGATCTCGCGGTCGAGCACCGCGAGCATCGGACGGTGCAGGCCGCGGCCGGCGAAATCGCGCATCACCTGGGCGCACAGCGTGTTGTGGGTGCCCTCCCAGCTCTCGACGACGATCGCGTCGCGGTACAGGCGCGGCAGCGGCGAGAAATCCTCGATCGTCCCGTTGCCGCCGAGCACCTCGATCCCGTCGCGCGCGCTCGCCGTGCCCGCCAGCGAGGTGGCGTACTTGTTCAGCATCACGGCGATCCGGCGCGCTCCGGCAAGGTCGTCGTCACGCTCCGCGAAGGCGAGCCGATCGGTCATCGCGAGCACGCGGAACGTGCTCGCGAGCGCCGCCATCGTCCGCGCCCGCATGCGCGCGAGGACCTCCTGCACGGCGGGGAGCTCGGCGATCGTGCGCCCGAACGCGCGGCGGTGAGCGGCGAACGAGCGCGCCGTGACGAACGCGCCCCGCATCAGGCCGCAGGCGGCGAGGGCGTTGTGGACCCGCGAGGTGTCGAGGACGATGCCGACCAGGTTGCGGAACCCTTGTCCGGGCGCTCCGATCGCCTCGCCCAGGGCGCCGTCGAAGTCGATCTCGCCGGTCGCCATCGAACGGGTACCGAGCTTCCGCTTGAGACGGCGCAGGCGGAACCCGTTGGGCCGGCCGTCGAGCAGCCGCGGCACGAGGAAGAGACCGAGGCCGGGCGTGCCGGCCGGCGCGCCGTGCGGCCGCGCGCTGACGACGAACAGACCGGCGTCCGCGACCGAACAGAACCACTTCTCGCCCGAGATCCGGAACCAACCGGGGCGGCCCGGCTCCTCCTCGGCGGTGCAGGCGTTGGCGCCGACGTCGGAGCCGCCCTGCACCTCGGTCACGAACTGCGCCGCGTGCAGGCGGTTGTCGTAGTCGCGGGTGAGCAGCGACGCCAGGTAGCGCTGCCGCTGCTCGTCGCTGCCGAGCCGCTGGATGAGCTTGATGGCGCCAGCGGTGCAGGCCACGGGGCAGGCGTGGCCGCCCTCGCCGTGGCGGTCCAGCAGGTAGGCGAGCGCCCCGGACCGGACCTCGTGGCCCGGCTCCGCCAGCTCCGCCAGCACGCCGGAGCCCCAGAAGATGCGGCCCGCCTCGTGGTACGCAGGGTGGAACACGACCTCCTCGGTCGCCCGGCCGAGCGGATCGTGGCAGCGCAGCACCGGCAGGTGCTCGTCGCGGCCGCACTCGTCAACCAGGCCGGCGAGGCGGCTGCCGGCGAGATCGGCGACGCGGCGCAGGTGCGGCCGCATCTCGTCGAACCCGTCGCCGAGGTGCCGGCGCAGCAGCCGCACGAAGAACTCGTCGCCTTCGAGACCGCCGCCAAACGCCTCGCTCCGCCAGCGCGCGAGGTCCTCGCGGCCGCCCTCCTGGGCCGGTAACTCGACCGTCACGCCTCACCTCCCGATGAGCGTCCCATTATGAGACTGCTCCACGCATCGGTCTCGCCTGGCCGGTCTCCGGCGCGAGCCTCAACGGTTGAGCACGCGGCCGAGCGCCCCCACCGCGTGGACCGCGGTGTCGGTGGGGACACCGGCGAAGCAGAGCCGCATGAAACCGGGCTCGCCGACTCGGCAGGCGGCGCCGGGCGTGAGGTTGACGTTGGCCCCGTCGAGGATGCGCCGCCACAGCGAGTGCTCGCCGTCCCACGTCGGTTCGGGGAGGAAACGGCGCAGGTCGCAGAGCAGGAAGAACCCTGCCGACGACGGCAGGTACGGGATCCCCTGCACGTCGAGGGCGGCGGCGACCTGCCGGTACGCGTCGCCCAGGCGAGCGCGCATCGCCGCGACGTAGGCTTCGACCCAGGCGTCGTCGGAGATCATCGCGCCGAGCAGGTGTTGGGTGTCTCCCGAGCAGCACGCCCAGTACGCCAGGCCCTCGACCGCGGCCATCACCGCCTCGTTCTCGCTGACCAGCACACCGCAGCGCAGGCCGCTGGCGGCAAAGTCCTTGGAGAACGCCCAGACGACGTGCACCGAGTCGCCGAGCGCCGGCCGCACCGTGGTGCAGCTCGTGAACGGCCGCTCGCCGAACACCGAGAGCGCGTAGACCTCGTCGACCACGACGTGGACGCCGGCCCGCTCGCCCCAGGTCAGCACCGCCTCGACGTCCGCGGCCGAGTAGACGCGCCCCATCGGGTTGTCGGGCGAGGTGAAGAGCAGCGCCCGCACCGGCCGGCCGGCGTTCACCAGCGCCTCGTCGAGCAGCTCGGGCGTGAGCCGGAAGGAGTCGGCGCTCGCGCAGTGCACCGGTACGATCGCCAGCTCGTCGCGGACCTGCAGGTCCGGCCAGAAACCCGGCGTAGCTCGGCGTCGGCACCAGCACTCCGTCGCCCGGGTCGGCGAGGGCGTGGAAGAGGATCTCGAGCACCGCGCCCGCCCCGGCGAGCACCGCGATCTGCTCGGGGAGCGGCTCGCCGCCGAGGAACGTCCTCCCCATGAAGTGGGCGAGCCGCTGCCGGAACGCGTACGAGCCGGTCATCGCGTCGTAGCCGAGCACCCGCGCCGGCACGTCGCGGCACGCCGCCATCTTCGGCAGCAGCAGGTCGGCGACCAGCTTGTTCTCGGCGATGCAGAGCGGGATGTACCCGTCCGGCCGCGCCCCTGGATCGTACGGCGCCGCCGAACGGGCGAAGTGCTCGCGCAGGTACTCCGCCTCCGGCGGGTGCTCCACGAGCCGCCGCCCGCGCCGAGACAGGCACGACGTGTCGGGTAGGTCCTCGGCGCTCATGCGCGGAGCATAGCAACAGCCAGGCGCGGGACAGGGAAGCTGCGTTCCAGCAGGAGGCCCGCGCCAGTGGAATAGTCCGCACTGTGGGCGGTGTTTGTCGCTATACGAGACACTCGTGTGGTCCGTAAGAACGATCCATAGCGGCGGCGCGCCCGAGCCCGACGGGAAGCCGTTCGGGCTCCGTGACGGTCGCACTGCCGCCCCTCCAGTGCGGCCTGCGCTCGCGGCCATGGCGACGGCCGGCTCTCCTGCTCTCTTCGAGTCCACCCCGGTTCCGAAGGCGCAGAGCCGCGGCGGGTTCGCATACCCGGCCGGCCTGTGTCTGCTGCCATTGCTCTTGTGCGCCACGGCCGCCGCCGGCCAGGAGCTGGGAGTCACCCCCTCCTGGGCGACTGATGGCTGGGTCTCACGGGGCGAGGCGATCGAGCTGCGGCTGTCGCGCCCACGTGTTGCGGGTGACGGCAGGCTCGCGGTCCTCGTCGATGCGACCGACCTCACGTCGTTGATCGTCTGGCACGGCGATTCTCTCGTCTACGGCCCCGGTGCCGTTCCGCTGCGGCCCGGCGAGCACGAGGTGTCGGTGTGGCGGGTTGGGGAGGATGGCTCGTGGTCGCAGCTCGAACGCTTCCCTTTGAAGGTCCGTTCTCGCGCCGGCTTCGAGAGGGCCGAGGTGACACCCGCGACGGATCTCACTGGCAAGGGACAGGTCGGCGAGGGGCACGAGCCCCCTGCCGACGCGCCCGGGCCCGTCACCTTCCAGGACCTGACGCTGCAGGCGGCGCTGCGCACGACGCACACCCGCGGCGACCTCGCGCTGCGGACGAGCTTCAACGTGGTCGGCACGACCAGACAGGAGGAGGCTCTTCGCTTCGCCGAAAAGGACGGGAACGCGCCCCAGATCGATCTCTCGAGCTTCCTGCTCGAGCTCGAGAAGGGGCCCGTGAAGCTCGTCTTCGGCCACCTGGCTTTCGGCGCCAACCGAATGCTCGCCAACGATTTTTCCGCCCGTGGCGTCTCCGCGGCGCTGCGGTTGTCACGGGCCGTGACGTTCGAGGCGGCCGTCACCAGCGGCTCCGCCATAGTCGGCTGGAGCAACATCTCCGGCCTGGCCGAGGGCGACCACCAGATCCGTTGGGCGACGCTCGCTGCCGAGCTCTTCCCCCTCTACCCGGGCACCCTCCGCCTCGAGCTGTCGTACCTCGACGGCTCACTGCAGCCGCGGAGCTCGTTCAACCAGGGCGCCGTGACCTCCGCGGGGCTGTCGGACGGCGGCGCGCTGCGGCTCCTCGCGTCCGATCACGCCCGCCGCGTCCAGCTTGATGCCGGCTTCGCCCGCAGCACCTTCCGTCCAGGCGAGGACCCACAGCTCGAGGCAGGCCTCGCGGTCACGCCCATCGAGGCGGCGACGCGGAGTGCTCGCTACGGTGACCTGACGATCTCGCTCCTCCGGGGGGCGCGGCTGACCGGGAACGCTCAGGCCAACGTCACGTTCGCCCTCCACCACCAGCGCGTCGATCCGCTCTACGGGAGCGTCGCAGCGCCGCTCGCCGCCGACCTCGAATCGGACGGCGTGGACCTCACCGCGAACCTCGGCGCCGCTGCCGTGCAGGCCTCCTGCCAGCAGACCGAGGACAACCTGGCCGAGATCGGTACCCTGCTCACCACCACGACCCGACGGACTGCCGTCAACGCCGCGGCGCCGCTGCGCGACCTGCTGGGCGGCTCAGCGTGGTGGCCGTCGTTGACGGTCGGCGCCGACCGCACGCATCAGCTCGCCTCGGCGCCCCGGGTGGGTAGTGCCTTCGACCCCAGCCAGGTTCCCGATCAGGTCAGCCTCAACCTCGTCGCCGGCGTCGACTGGACGGGCGAGCGCCTCCGCGGCGGCTATCACTGGTCGTCTACCTCGCAGGACAACCGCCAGCCGTTTTCGCCGGCCGCCGACAACGCGACCCGAACCGACGCCGCCGACCTCACGGTCGTCGTGTCGGCTCCCCTCGAGCTCGGCGTCGACGGCGGGATGGAAGCCCAGGAAGACCGCGGCACTGGGCGAACGGACCGGACGCGGCGGTTCGGCATCCACGGCACGTGGCAGCTCGCCGGGTGGCTGACGATCACGGGAGACACCGCGAAGACCTACAGCTCCGACAACCGGGGCCAGGGCGAGCAGGAGAGTCTTGGCGGCGACGCCCAGGTCGCCGTCCTGGTGCCGGCCGGCTGGGTGGGGCTCAGAAGCGGGCGCGCCGGCGTGTTTGCCCGATACTCCAACCAGCGCCAACACCGCCTCGATCATGCGCTGCAGCTTGACCAAGACCAGAAGGCGTGGTCGGTGAACCTGGGTCTCAACCTGAGCCTCTATTGACGGGGGGGTGATGAGATCAACTTCCGTTCTCCCGGCGATCCTGCTCGCTGCAACCGCCATCCGGGCGGGCTCGCAGGTACTTCGCACCCCAGTGAGCGTCAACGTCAACTCCCAGGGCGCGACCACCGTCTTCATCAGCTATGGGCAGGTCAACAACCAGACCACCGCAGAGGCGTTGTGGTGCGGCCGTCTCATCCCCGCCACGCCGGATCTCGGTATGAGGTGCGACCCCACCACGGTGTGGGGCCGACTGCCGTCGCGCTACGACAACTCGCAGTCGAGCGGTGCTCATGGATTCACGGACATCATGACGATCCCTCAGTCGCTGGCCCGCCGCGCCTACCAGGCGGCGGCCAGAGGACGCACCGAGTTCTACTACGTGCGCCGATTCGAGAGCACCGTGGGCGGACCAGACGAGTACGTCTGGGTGACATGCAGGTTCTCCGGCGGCGGGGCTCTGACTCCCCTCGCGCTCGTCGACGCTCGGATCGAATTCGACACCGGGGCGTCCGTGCTGTCGTTGAAGCCCGGTGCGACGCCGCCGCAGATCGTCGCCGAGCTGCACCTACACCGGTACCGGCCGGCTCAAGGGGCGCTGGGAGGTGGTCAAACCGGGCGACGTCCAGCCCACCTTAGATGATCTGGTTCCCGAAGCGACACTGCCGGTCGAGCAGCGGGCGCACCAGCGCCGCTACCTCGAGCTGGAGAGATTCAACGTGTACCTCCCACCAACGGGCCGCTGCCGGCTCCCTGGACCGGACCCGCGCCGCCTGCCCAGGGACTCGGAGGGTCTCTACCAGATCCTGCTGCGCATAGAGGCGTCTCAGGACGAGGCCGGCGACATCGACCTCGACGCGGTCAACGAGGGCACCGGGGTGGTCGCCACCGGCGGCCTGGCCGGCTTCCCGATGCCGCCGCTCCGCTACTACGTCGGGTCCGCGGCCTCGCCCCGTCTCGGCGTCCGCGCCAGCCCGATCGCGCTGGTCTCGCCGCAGGACGGCGCCAGTGTTGCGTCCACCACTCCGGATCTCGAGTGGCGGGAGTCCGCCGGCGCCTCCTTCCTCAGGGTCGAGGTGATCGACAGCGGTGGCGCCGTGGCTGCCGTGGCGCTGCTGCGGCCGGGGTCGGGGATATATCGACTGCCCGGATTCGTGGCGGGCAGGGTGGCGCCCGGCGCGTTGTGCTGGCGTGTCCTCGCGCTCGACCCCGACGGCGAGCAGCTTGCCGCCAGCGAGTGGCGGACGTTCACGATCGCTAAGACCTAGGCCCGGTGCGAGCCGAACGAATGAAAACCGCACACGAAAGGAGTCAGGTATGAGAAACCGTCCAGGTTCGGACGAGGCGCCCGTACTATCCACCGTTTCGCGTGTGTGCGTGACCATTGCGGCCGCCGTCGCTGTGCTGCTCCTCCCGCGCAGCATCGCTGCAGGCGTCGAGTACGTCACGACGCTCGACCGCTGCCACGACGTGATTGACAGGGTCGGCGACGGCAGGGATCTTGTCTTGAAGGCCGGCCAGCCCATCTTCTTCGAGGTCTGGGGCAACTCGATGGACCTCGCATCCAACGTCCGGGTGGGCGTCGACAGCGGGAGTGGCTCCGTCACCGCCTCCATCATCCTCCGCAGGAACGGCCTCGACAACAACAATCGAGGCTGCGGACTGACCGGTTCCGCGCAGGTGCGACTGACGGTCGCGAACGACCTCGGCCAGAGGATTCAACGCTCACTCTACTTCCGCATGCCACTCGGCGACGAATCACGTCTGCAACTGGCGATCGAGCCCGATCCGCTGCGTGCCTCCGACCCGAATGGACCGGACCTGCAACCGACGCAGATCAGCCTCGCCAGCGGCTGCGGCATCTCCTTCGCGATCCGGAACAACGGGCCCGGGGCCGTACCGGAGCAGGGGTTCGGCATGACCGGACCGATTTCCGTGAGCCTTTCTGCCGACAACCAGGCCTGGGGTGGGAGCTCGCTGGGTGCGTTGGATCCCCACCGCGCGCTGAAGAACCCCGGTGGCCAACTGGAGACGGTCTTCCCGTTCACTCCCCGCCCTTTGACTGCCGGGCTCCACACGCTCACGCTGTCGGTGGCCTCGAGTGAGGTGCGCGAGAGCAACGAGCGCAACAACACGCTCACCCGCACAGTCACCTGCTCCGCATCGGACGCGCAACCTCAGCCGGGCGCGACCGACCCCCAGGGTCCCGACCTGCAGCCGACGCGGATCGCGCTTGCCGATGGCTGCCGCATCGTGGTCACGCTGAGAAACAATGGCCCGGGAGTGCTGACCGATCAGCAGCTCAACGCCACCATTCTCTCGATGCAGAGGGGTGCCGCCCCGTGGGGTGGCTTCGCCCTCGGCGCTACGCCGTCGGTGCAAGCGTTGAAGAACCCGGGTGGGCAGATCGACGTGAGCTGGCTGGCGGCGGCGAACCTGAGGCTGCCGGCAGGCATCTCGTCGCTCAAAGTAGACGTCAAGAGCAACAACTTCGCCGAGAGCAACGAGCTGAACAACTCGCTGACGCGCACCGTGACGTGCACGCGTCCTTAGGAGGAGATCCACCGACGAAACGATGGCTCAGCGTCGCTCTGGTGGCTGCAGCCGCCGTAGCGAGAAGCTGGCGCGGCATCATGCGGGCACCGCGGGTGATTCCTGTTCGGAGGGCTCGTCACTCCGCGGCCCGCCTGCGCAGGGCTCGGGCGCCTGCTTTCGAGGAGTGAGCCGGCCGCAGCTCAGGGACCCGGCGACCCCGGCCGGCTCGCTACCACGGATTGGCGACGTGGCAGGCGCGGCCCGTCTTCTCGATGTAGTCCTGGTGGTACTCCTCGGCGGGCCAGAACGTCTTCGCCGGCTCGACCTGCGTGACGATCTTGCGCTCCGCCGAACCGCCCCGACGCCTCCAGCTCCTTGACGTACGCCTCCGCCTCGCGCTTCTGCTCGTCGTCGACCGTCCAGATGCCGGAGCGGTACTGGTTGCCGACGTCGGGCCCCTGGCGGTTCAGCTCGGTCGGGTCGTGCATCTCGAAGAACGCCTCCAGGAGCCGCCGGTAGGTGATCCGGTTGGCGTCGAACGTCACCTTGACCGTCTCGGCGTGGCCGGTCGTGTCCGTGCAGACCTGCTTGTAGGTCGGGTGGTCGACGTGCCCCTGCATGTAGCCGCTCACCGCGTCGATGACGCCGGGCCCCTTCTGGAAGTAGTGCTCGACGCCCCAGAAGCAGCCGCCGGCGAAGTAGGCGATCTCGGGCTTGACCGGCTGGCTCTCGGGCGGCACCGGTGCGCCCCTTCTCGATGAACTTCAGCGAGGCGGAGTTGAGGCAGTGCCGCTCGCCGGTCGGCTTCGGGCCGTCGTCGAAGACGTGGCCGAGGTGGGCGCCGCAGCGGGCGCAGTCGATCTCGGTGCGCACCATGCCAAGGCTCCGGTCCGCGCTTGCGGGTGACGTGCTCCGGGTCGAACTCGCGGTAGAAGCTCGGCCAGCCGGTCCCCGAGTGGAACTTGTGCTCGCTCGAGAAGAGCGGCAGGCCGCAGACGACGCAGGTGTAGATCGCCGTCCTTCTGGTTGTCGAGGAGGTTGCCGCAGAACGCCGGCTCGGTCCCGGCCTTCTGCGTGATCCGGTACGCCTCCGGGTCGAGCT
This sequence comes from uncultured Acidobacteriota bacterium, assembly GCA_963725705.1. Classification (GTDB taxonomy): domain Bacteria; phylum Acidobacteriota; class Thermoanaerobaculia; order Thermoanaerobaculales; family Thermoanaerobaculaceae; genus CAVRZJ01. The sequence continues at coordinate 354,235 of CAVRZJ010000019.1, forward strand.
TCGCGGCGAGCTCGGGCGACCGCTCCTCGGAGAGCGGGGTGATGTCGTAGCCGGACTTCGAGTACTTCACCTTCATCTCTGCCTTCTCCTTCCCCGCCTCCGCCCCGGCGGCGACATCGACGCCGCCGCCGCAGCCGGCCAGCAGGCCCATGACGATGGCGAGCGATGCGGCTAACCGGTGGCGCATACCCGGCAAAGCGCGGCCGGCGGTGCCGGAATTCCACGCCACGGAGGCAGCCCGATCGGTCGGCAGGGCCGCTGTGGGGCGCGCGCTCCGCGCGCGCTCGCCGGCGCCGAGCTCCAGCCCCACAGTCGTCCTGCAGGTCTGCGCCAGCGAAACAGTGCTGCGGGTTTGCCTGGACGGTGAGTGCGGGATTCTCATGGCACCCGTTGCTATGCCGTGGACCGAGTCGCGGTTACGTTTGCCGGCCTCCGGGGCTCGCGCGGCGCGCTATCCTCGCACGGCGAAACGCGGCTGGAGACCGGGAGGCGGCATGAGCGGCAGCACGGTGCAGGCGACGGCGGCTACGGCGCGGCCCTTCACCATCGTTCACCTGTCAGACCTGCACCTCACGGCGGATGACCGCGCGCCACGCTCGGAGGCGCGGCTGTTCGGTGCGCTACGCGGGATGAACGCGAGCTTCCGCCGTCTCGTCGCCACACCGGCGCTGCGCGAGGCGGATCTCGTCCTCGTCACCGGCGACGTCACCGACCGCGGCGAGCCGGCGGCGTGGGAGGCGTTCTGGGGGCCGCTGCGCGAGGCGGGGCTCCTGCCCAAGGTGCGGGTGATCCCGGGGAACCACGACCTCTGCCATCTCGGCGTGCGCCTGACCGACTACCGCGTCAACGTGCAGCGCGCCGCCACCGGCCTTGCCGCCGGAGGACAGCCAACACGCTTCCCGTGGGTCGAGCGCCTCGCGGGCGGCCGGATCGCGCTGGTCGGGCTGAACTCGGCCAACATCGGCAATCGCAGCGGGGCCACCAACGCGATCGGCCGGCTCGGCTTCTTCCAGCTCGAGGCGCTCGCCCGCCTGCTGCGCCGGGAGCGCGGCACGCCGGTGGTGATCGTCGCCCTCCACCACAGCCCCAACATCCCCGCGAACCGTACCGCCGATGTCCGCCGGCTTGCCCGCATGTCGCCGGTCGAACGCTGGGGGATGGAGCTGTCGCAGCCGGAGAGGCGGGCGTTGCGGCTGCTCTGCCTGGTCGCCGGCGTGCGCCTGGTTGTGCACGGCCACCTGCACCGCTGCGAGGACCGCCGCGTCAACGCGCTGCGCATCGTCGGCGCCCCCGCCAGCACGGAGCCGGTCGCGGACGATCACGGCGCTCACTTGCCCTATCTAGCCTACGAGATCGGCGCCGCCGGCCGCGTCCGCGTGGGGCGGCGGCGCTGCGACATGCCGCGCTGACCGGTGGAGCAGATTGTGCGCCGCCTCACATCGCCCCTTGCGCGTCGGCGTACAATCTAAGTCAGGCTAGGTCTGAACAATGACCGGGGGGCAACGATGAGCAGCGAGTGGGGCAGGGTCCGTCCCCGGGCCGCACGCAGATCTCGCGAAGTGAGTCTTGTCGCCGTGCTGGCGGCACTGCTGGGGGCATCGTTCGTCGGCGCGCAGCAGCCGGGCACGGTGCACTTCTCGGTGTCGGCGCCCGCCGACGCGCTCGTTCTCGAGCGCGAGCAACGCCCCCCGGGACCGGCTCTGATCACCCACCTGCGGTGGAACATCGATGAACCCGTCTGGACGACCGAGACGCCGGGGATGCCGGAGGTGCCGTTCGTGATCCGGACTGTTGCGGTTCCGCCCGGCGCGCAGATCGCCGGCGTCACCGCCACGACAGGCCAGGGAGGCGTCCCGTTCCAGGGGATCGGCCTGCTCTCGTGGGCGCAGAACCCCTGGGTGGGAGGCGACCCGCGCTTCCCCCTCGGCCCGGACGGGAGCCCGGATCTCGTCTACTACCCCGCTCCGGACGAGGTGCCGCCCGACCCCGCCATCGCCCAGATGCCGGTGTTCCCGCCGCAGCTCTTCGAGCAGGCGGAGGAGCGCACCGTCGCCGGCTACCGGCTCGTCACCTACCGCGTCTACCCGGTGCAGTGGTACCCGGCCGGCAACTTCTTGCTCTACTACCCGCAGGTCGACGTGGACGTGGCTCTCGCGGGAGGCGGCGCAGGCCAGGCGCCCGCCTCGTACGCCGGCGCGGAGCTGATCGACGATCTCAAGGCGGGCGTGGTCAACCCCGGATACCTGGTCGGCGCAGATCCCCTGAGCTTCCCGCCAGGTCCCGATACCCGCTATCTCGTGATCACCGACAACTACCGCTGGTCGAGCGCGACGGTCAGGGGTGCGCCGGTCGGCGACATGGTCAAGGAGTTCAAGCGCCTCGCCTCCTGGAAGACCGCCAAGGGTGTCAAGGGCTCGGTGGTGACGATCACCGACATCGTGCGCGGCCGCTGGGGCGATTTCACCACGGGCGCGCGCGACCTCCAGGAGGTGATCCGCAACTTCCTCAAGTTCGCCCACCGCGAGTGGAGCACCTACTGGGTGCTGCTCGGCGGCAACGTCCAGGTGGTGCCGCCGCGCGAGGTCGCCGCCCACGTCGTGATCGACGACCACTACTTTCGCTGGTCGGGCGAGGCGTTCCCCGAGGCGAACCACTACCACTACGACGCCGCCAGCAAGACGGTGCGCATCCACCAGAGCGGGACGCTCGGCACCGACACCCCGATCGTCGCGCTCAACGGCGGCAAGGCGTTCAAGCGCGACATTTTCGCGCCCACCCCCAGCGCCGCCAGTCCGGGGTGGCTGTTCACGGACGCCACCTACACCGACGTGACCTACCACCCGCCAGGCGAGTATGCCCTGCTGCGCGGCGCTCCGGCCGACATCGAGGGCACCGACTTCTACGCGGTCAACTACAGCAACACGACCCCGACCGACCTCTACTACGCCAGCCTCGAGGGCGGCGAGTACGACCTCGCCGGCCTCCACGACTGGGACAAGAACGACAACGGCCTGTATGGGCAGTACAACTGGGGCGAGGTTGGCGCCATCGACGGCGTCAGCCTCACCGCCACCGTCGCGCTCGGCCGCGCCACCGTTGCCGATGCCACACAGGCCGGGGTCTTCGTGAACAAGGTCATCGCGTACGAGAAGTACGAGGGCGTGCCGGACGACTTCGGGCGCACCGTGATGCTGACCGCCGACGACTGGTACGGGGGCCCGGCGGCGCAGCGCTCGGGGTCGAATCCGCCCGAGGTCAACCGCTACTACTCCGCGGCCGCGAGCACCGCCGCCCTGCTGCACTTCGGCGGGCCGCCGGGGCCGAAGGCGGCGTCGTTCCGCCTGATTGCCATGAACTCGGCGGGAGACTGGTGGGAGGTGCCGTTCGACCTGGCCGCCTCGCCGACGAGCCTCGGCTACTACTACTGCACCAGCGACTCCTACGCGACGCCGTCGCTGCTCACCTACTCCCTGTCGAGCCTCACGTTCGACATGTTCACGCCGACGTCGTTCGTGCGCGTCGTCGGACCGAGCGATACGATGCGCCCCACCTACTACTTCTTCGACTACACCGCGGCGGACCCCGCCGTTACCCAGAAGGAGCAGGTGCGCGCCAAGCTCGCCGCCGTGGCGCCCGGCGTCGATCTGCACCAGCGCTTCTACAGGGACATCCTCGACACGCCCGACTACCCCGCCGCCGACCTCTCGATACTCACCGAGACTGGCGTGCGCGGCGCCCTCAACGGCGGCGTCAACCTGATCAGCCTGGCGGGGCACGGCTCATGGGGCGGCTGCTGCGGCGTCAACGCGGCCTGGGTTCCCGCGCTTACCAACGGCTTCGCGGGCGGGGTCGTCTACGCCGACTCCTGCCTCACCAACGAGTTCAACAAGCCCAAGGCGGACGACACCTCGCCCGACGCCACCGGCGAGCGTTTCGTGAAGGCTGGCGGCGGGGGCGCCGCGGCATACGTGGGCAATACGCGCTTCAGCCTCATCGGGGTGGGCGACGTCTTCGAGCGGCTGTTCTGGAATCGGCTCGGCAGCACGCGCCATCTCGGGCTACTCCACAAGACCAGAGAGCTCTACACCGCGCGCGACATCGAGCGCTGGGTCAACTACAGCCTGAATCTCGACGGCGACCCCGAGATGCCGCTGTGGACCGGCACCCCGCGCACGCTCATCGTGGCCTACGAGCCGCGCGTTCCCAGTCAGAGCCAGGTGCTGGTCACGGTCATGGATCTCAACAACCAGCCGGTCGCCGGCGCCATTGCCTGTCTCACCGGCGCCCGCGGGGTGTTTTCGCTCGCCGCCACCGGCGCCAACGGCACGGCGCTGCTCTCCACCGCCGATGCCCGCAACGGCGCCGAGCTCACCCTCACGGTCACCGCCGACGGCTTCGTGCCGCTGCAGAACGCCGTGACCGTCCGCGACCCGGCGCGCCCGCACCGCAGGCTGCCCGGGCACGCCGGCAACTAGTCTCGGCTGCTCGTTCGGGCCTGTAGCGAAGGTGGCGAGCGTGCCGCGCCGCTAGAGCTCCTGATACGCCCTGGTCCGGTTTCGCCGGCGGGCCAGCTCGCTCGCGTACCGGCGCCCCAGCCGGTCGGCGTGCACCCTTGCCCACTCGCTCAGCCGCGTCGTTCCAGACGGTGCGGACGAGGTGGCGAGCAGGCCCCTGGTGAGGCCCTCGATTTCCTCGCGCGTCAAGAGGACGTCGCCCACGAGCTTCCCGATGACGGCGGCGACGAGGCGCCCAAGGGCCGGTGACACGGACACGATGCGCCTGCGCTTGCCGATGGTCTCGCCGATCAGCTCGACCAGGCCCCGATAGGTGTACGTCTCGGGGCCGATCGCGTCGACGACACGGTTCGCAGTCGCCTCGCCCTCGCGCACCGCCAGCTCGGCCAGGTCGTCCACGAAGATCGGCTGCAGGTGGTAGGAGCCGTCCCCGAAAATGCCGAACACGGGCAGTCTGCGCAATGCCCAGCCGATGTTGTTGACGAGGATGTCCTCGCGGCCGAACAGGACGGCGGGACGGAGGATCGCGTAGGACAGCCCCGACTCGACCAGTGCCCGCTCGAGCCGCGCCTTGCCGCTGAAGTACTCGAGGTCGCTGTCCTCGGACGGGTTGGTGATGCTGACGTGCACGACGCGCCCGACCCCGGCCGCCTTCGCCGCAGCGAACAGCTTGAGGGTGTTCGCGACGGCCAGCGTGTGCGTGAAGGCGGCGAAGTTGAAACGCACCCAGTAGGTGTTGTAGAGCACGTCGGCGCCGCGCAGCGTTGCGGCGAGCTTTTCGGGTTCGTCGAAGTGGAACGGGAATGCCGGCACCTTCCCGGCGAACGGGTTGGCGCGGCCGGTGGAGTTGGTGAGCGTATTCACGGTCTCGCCAGCGCGCAGCAGGCGTGCAGCGATGTACGAGCCGGTGAAACCGAATGCGCCGGTGACGACGTGTCGGCCCATGTCGGCCCCGCTCACGTCTTCCTGGCGAGCAGGAAGCGCGCCCCGGGCCCTTCGAAGAGCGCCAGGTGCTCCTCCGGGACGCCGGACGAGCGTGCGAACGGCGCGAGGTCGCGCCGCACCACGTTGACTTCCGCGAACCCTGCCTCCCGCGCGAGCCGCTCTAGCTCGTTGCTGTCGTAGAAGCGCAGCCGGGAGGCGATCGGCTCCGGTGCGGCCGGGGTTCCCCGCAGCTCGGGGTCCGCTCCCAGCGCGACCAACCGGCCGCCGGGGCGGAGCACGCGCCGGATCTCCCGCAGGGCGGCGACCGGCTCGGGCAGGAAGCCGAGCACGCCGGTCATCGCCGCACAGGTGAAGATCGAGTCGGCGAACGGCAGCCTCTCGGCGCTCGCCTGCCGCACCTCGAGACGCCTCGCGATCACCGCCTCGCGGTTGGCCTCCTGCGCGAGCCGCACCATGTCCGCGCTGTGGTCCACCGCCGCCGCCCGGCAGCCGCTGCGCAGCGCCTCGCGCAGGAGCGCGCCGCCGCCGCATCCCACCTCGAGGAGGACGTCCTCCCCGGTCAGCGCCAGCTCGGCGAGGATCACGCGGAAGTTCGGGTAGTGATAGATCGGGTCGCGGTAGACCTCGCGCGCCGCCGCGCCAGCCGGGCGGCGGGCCCTGCGGTCGGTGATCCAGTCGCCGAGCGCCCGTGGCGCCATCGCTCGGAGCAGCGGCGCCGCGACGCCGCCCGTGAACCAGCCGGCGAGCTCCTCGGCGTCTCCGAGCAGACCGCCCCAGCCGCGGTGCGTAAGCTCAACGCGCGTCCCGCTGGCGATCGCCTCGAAGCCAAGCTCGACCTCGGTCGCCGCGGCCGGCGCCCAGTCGGCCTGGCGCCACTGCAGCACGACCCGCTCGCCGGGCCGCCAGGACACCACCCGGCCCACGGTCGCGCTGTCCTCAATGAGGCGCCCGCCCTCGCCTGGCTCGAAGCCGATGCCCAGGCGGGCCAGCGAGTCCACGAGCTCCTCGACCACGACGTCGAACGCCCGCGGCGGCGCGAGCGCCACGTCGATCGCGGCACGGACGGTGCTGCCCTTGGGTTCCCGCGCTTCGCCGCTCATGTCGTTCCCTCGCCGCAGTTCAAGAACGCGACGCGGCGTCGCGCGCTTCCCTCCTCGAGACGTGCGCCCCCTGGAGGACCTCGTTGCTCCGCCCGGCGACGGAGTCCGGTGGCGGGCGGTGGAGGCTCTCGTCCTGCGGGTTATCGCGCCTCGGCGGTCCGCCTGGCGGCGTAGGCGCCTTCCACCCGGGCCACCACCGTCGCGGTCACCAGGTCGCCGGTGACGTTGAGCGTGGTGCGGCACATGTCGAGCAGGCGGTCGACGCCCAGGATGATGGCGATCCCCTCCATCGGCACCCCGACCATGCCGAGCACCATCATCAGCAGCGGGATCGAACCGCCCGGGATGCCGGCCGTGCCGATCGCCGTGAGCACCGACATCAGGACGACGACGAGCTGGGCGGCGAGCGACAGGTGGACGCCGAACACCTGGGCGAGGAACAGCACCGTCGCCCCCTCGTACAGCGCCGTGCCGTTCATGTTCATGGTGGCGCCGAGCGGCAGCACGAACCCGGCGATCTCGCGCGGCAGCCCCATCTCCTCCTCGGCGACGCGCATCGTGGTCGGCAGCGTTGCGTTGCTCGACGAGGTTGAGAACGCCGTGAGCATCACGACCCGCGCCTTGCGGAAGAAGTCGAGCGGGTTCCACCGCGAGATCAGCGCGAGCACCAGGGAGTAGCCGACGACGAGGAAGAACGCCAGGCTGGAGATGGTGATCACCACGAACTGCGCCAGGTTGACCAGCAGGTGGAAGCCGAAGCGGGCCGTCACGCTGAAGATCAGGCAGAACACGCCGACCGGCGCGACCTTCATCACCAGGTCGATGATCGCGACGGTGAGGTGGCCGAGGCTGTCGAGCCACCGCAGCATCGGCTCCGCCTTCTCCTTCGGCAGCATGGTCAGGGCGACGCCGCACATCAGCGCGACGAAGATGATCGCGAGCATGTCGCCGCTCGCCGCTGCCGCCACCGGGTTGCGCGGGACGATCTTGACCAGGAGGTCGATCGAGAGCGCGTTTCCCGAGAGCCCCATCGCGCTCGCGGTCTGGCCCTTGTACGTCTCCATGAGCTGAGTCTTGACGGCGGGATCGAGGTTGCGCCCCGGCGCCAGCACGTTCATCACCGTGAGACCGAGGATCGTCGACAGCGTCGTCAGGGAGAGAAAGCACGCCAGCGTGACCAGGCCGATGCGGCCGAGGCGCTTCAGGCTGCCCAGGCCGGCGACGCCGAGCGAGAGCGTCGAGATGATCAGCGGGATCACCACCATGATCATCGCCGACAGCCACATCTTGCCGATCGGCTCGGTGACCAGCGAGACGAAGCCGGCGACCTGCGGCCCGCCGCCGGTGAGGAGGTTGACGGTGACGCCGGCGACGGCGCCGGCGACCAGACCGAGCAGGATGCGGGCCGGTAGCGTCATCGAACGGCCACGGTACCGGCGCCCGCCGGGAGTGTCAACGCGGGGACGGGCCGAGCCCGCGCACGTTGAGGATGCGGCTGAGCATCAGGTTGAACGCATCCGGCTTCTCGAGCTGGATGAAGTGGCCGACGCCTTCGATGAGGATGACCTCGAAAGACTTCGCGTGCTTGCGGTTGACCTGGACGTCCGTCGGGAAAGTCGTCGCGTTGATGCAGACGATCGGCACCGCAGCCTTCTCAACCGCCCCTGCCTCGTCGAATCCCTTGAGCTCCTCGATCGCCGAGATCGCGACGCGCGGCAGCGCCGAGGCCATGTCACCGGCGATGTCGGCGACCAGCTTCGGGTCGGCTTCCTTGGGAAACATGGATCGTACGAACGCGTCGGTGGTGGCCCGGAAATCGCCGACCATGCCGTCGTGGAGGCGCTTGAACTCGTCCTCGGGGAATTGCATCTCGACGTTCTGCATGTTGTCGACGCCGACCAGTAGGTCGACCTGGCCGGCCAGCAACTGGGCCGCCTCGAGCGCGACCGGCCCTCCCATCGAGTGCCCGATCAGCACGATGCGGCCCAGGTTCTCCCTGCGGACGACGGCGGCGACGTCGGCGCCGAACGCCGCCATCGTGAACCGCTGGCGGCCGTCGCCCGACAATCCATGGCCGGCGAGATCGATCGCCACGACCTTGTGGTCGCGGGCGAACACCGGAAGCTGCTCGCGCCAGTAGCCGGTGTCGCACGACCAGCAGTGGACGAACACCAGCGCCGGCGCGCCCTTGCCGCCGACGACGTAGTGGATCTGCACGCCGTCCGCAGAGGTCGTAGTGCGGTCCTTGAGCTTCGGCTCGGCGGCAAAAGACGCAGCGGCCACGAGTAGCAACGAGACGGCCAAAGGCCTCTTCATTGTTGGATCTCCCTTGTCCGCATCATAGCCTGTTCCGCGACCCGATCGCACCTTCGCGCGCCCGCCCGAGACCCGCACGGGTGCAGCCGCGGCGAGCGCCCCGGAACGAGCGTATCGAGGCTACGAGGGCACATTTAGTTCGTGAACGCGCCCGCGGCCACTGGTGTTCCCGGGACCGGAAGAGCGGCCCCCGGGTGCCCACCCTCTCGCCTTCCGATCACTCTCCTGCTATCGTCCGCTATCCGCTGTCGAGTCGGCAGGCGCGGGTGCACGCGGAGCTTTAACCGATTGGTGCAGGTTTGATGCCGGCGAAGGAGAGTCACCATATGAAGATCTATGTCGGCAACCTTCCCTTTACCGCCGGTGAGGACGAGATCCGCGAGCTGTTCGCCCCGTACGGCAGCCCCTCCTCGGTCACCGTGGTGACCGACCGGATGAGCGGACGCTCGCGCGGCTTCGGGTTCGTCGAGATCGACGACCCTGAGCAGGCGAAGGCGGCGATCGCGGCGCTCAACGGCAAGGAGCACGGCGGCCGCGCCCTCACGGTCAACGAGGCTCGCCCGCAGGGTGAGCGCAGCGGCGGCGGTGGCCGTGGCCCACGGGGCGGCGGCGGTGGCGGTCGCGGCGGCTTCGGCGGCGGCGGCTACGGTGGCGATCGCGGCTCGTCCCACGGTGGCGGTGGGTACGGCGGCGGCCGGCGGGGGTACTGACCCCTTGCCGTCACCGGTAGTCGATTCATACCCCGCAGGAGGTTCGCATGGCGACAAACCGTAAGGCCACCGCGGAGAAGCGTGCCCGCGAGCGGGCCCGGCAAGAGCACCAGAAGGCCAAAGCCGAAAAGCGCGCCTCCCGCCGAGCCGAAAAGCTGGACCGTGGGCCGCGGGCCGTGGGAGAGGATCCCGACATCGCCGGGATCGTCCCGGGCCCCCAGGCTCCGCAGGAGTGACGTCCGCCTCGCCGCTCGCCCATTCGGGCCGAGCGGCAGGCGTCTCCTGTCCGAGCTCAGGCTCCAGCCGGCTTGATCGAATCCCCAGGTAACCGAAGGTGCGCTTCCGCGCGCCATCGGTTGCCTGTGGCTTTGCTGCGCCGCGACCCGCGTCAGCGTGAACCCCACAGCCACCAGCGTCGAGTCCGGGCGCTTCCCCGGCCGCGCAAAGGTGCTACGGCTTGCGGTCGAGCCAGATGTCGTCCATCGAGGCCGGGTCCTCCACCGGCTCCAGGTGGGTGAACACCGTCGCCGGCCCGCTGAACTCGTCGCGGATCTCGCGCTCGAGCCGCTCGAGAAAGTCGTGACCCTGCCGCACGGTCCACGAGCCGGGCACGAGGACGTGCAGCGCGACGAAGCTGCGCCGTCCCGCCTGCCGGGTCTGCACCGAGTGGAAGTGCAGGCCACCGGCCTCGTGGCGCGCCAGCACGGCCGCGATGCGATCGCGCCTGTCCTGCGGTACCGCGGAGTCGAGCAGGCCCATCGCCGAGCGCGCCATCAACTGATAGCCTGCCCGGACGATGTTCGCGGCGACCGCCAGAGCCACCAGCGGGTCGAGCGGCAGCCAGCCGGTGAGCTTGACGAGCAGGATGCCGACCAACACGCCGGCCGACGTCCACACGTCGGTCATCAGGTGCGCTCCGTCGGCCTCGAGGGTGATCGACTCGTGGTGGCGCCCGGCCGCGAGCAGCACGCGCGCCACGGCGAGGTTGATCAGCGAGGCGCCCAGCGAGACGGCCATTCCGAGCCCGATGTTCTCCAGCGGCTGCGGGTGGAGCAGCCGCGGGATGGCGGTCACGGCGATCGCCGCGGCCGCGAGCACGATCAGGCCGCCCTCGATGGCGGACGAGAAGTACTCGGCCTTGGAGTGGCCGAACGCGTGCTCCTCGTCGGCGGGTTTCTCGGCGATCGCGATCATCACCAGCGCGACGACCGCGGCGGCGAGGTTGACGACGGACTCGACGGCGTCGGAGAGCAGCCCCACGGAGCCGGTCATCCGGTACGCCGCGGCCTTGATCACGATGGTGAGCACCGCGGCGACGATGGAGAGGTACGCGAAACGCTTGAGCGAAGGCGATGCCATCCGCCGGAGCATAATTGAGACGGTCCTGAGACTCCAGCCTCGGGCTCGAGCCTGACCGCGCGCTCACCGGCGCGACGAGAGTCCGCGAGGTGCCTGGGCGGCGACCGTCGCGGCGGCGGTCACTTGACCCGGAGCCCCGCGCCTGTGGATAGTGTCGTCATGGGCGCCGCCCCCGCCCCCCTCCCGCCACGGCGCGAGCCGGACGGATCCCAGCCGCCGCAGCACCACTGCCGGCTCTCGGAGGAGCTCGAGGCGATCATCGAGCTCGCCTCGGGGCATACCGTGACGGCTCGCACCCTCGTCGATCACCTGAGCGTGCGCGGGCATGCCCTGATGGCGTTCTTCCTCGCCCTGCCGTTCCTGCAGCCGGTGCCGCTGCTGGGGCTCTCGACGCCGGTCGGCGCGGCAATCGTGCTGCTGGGAGCGCTGATGGCGCTCGGGCGCCCGCCGTGGCTGCCGAAGCGCTGGCTCGACCGCGAGCTGCCGTCCGGCACGGTCATCCGCGTGGTCCGCACCGGCCAGACCCTCCTGCGCCGCGCCGAGCGCTTCATCAAGCCGCGCGGCCAGTGGTTCCACCGTCATCGCTGGGCGCGGCCGATCGCCGGCGTGGTGATCGCCATCTCGGGCGCGGAGCTCGCCCTGCCGCTGCCGATCGTCTTCACCAACACGCTGCCGGCGATCGTCATCGTCACCACCGCGGTCGGCCTGCTCGAGGAGGACGCGGTGCTGACCCTGGTCGGGACCGCCGTGTTCCTGATGGCGCTGGTCGTCTTCGGCGGCATCATGTTGTTGCCGTTCCTCGGCCTGCACGCGATCTTCTGACCCGGCCGCTGCGCGCCGGCAGCACGCCCCGGGCGCCGCGACCCACCCGGCTACGCGAGCTGCGCCACCTCGCGGAGGAAGTTGCCCTTGTGGTACTCGCGGGTGATCGCCTCGGCGAGCGGCTGCACGTCCCAGAACTCGTTCCACTGCACGCGCAGCACCGGGATGAGACGGCTGATCTCCTGCAGGAACTCGTCGTACCCCTCGTAGAGCTGGGTCAGGTACTCGAGACTGACGCCGGTCTCGCAACCGCGCGAGCGCTCGCGGATGCGGGCGAGCGACTTCTCCGGAGTGACGTCGAGGTAGATGATGAAGTTCGGCCGGCACATGAAGTTCGACAGGTTGCGGAAGAGGTTGACGTAGGTCTCGTAGTCACGCTCGTCCATCAGGTCCATGTCGCGCAGCGTCTTGGCGAAGATCGCGTCCTCGTAGATCGTGCGGTCCTGGACGCCGCCGCGGCCGCGCCAGATGATCTCCTGGTGCTGCTGGAAGCGGCGGTTCAGCAGGTAGATCTGCATCGCGAACGCGTACTTCTTGGTCTCGCGGTAGAAGTCGTCGAGGTACTCGTTGTCGATCACCGGCTCGTAGTGGACGTCGAGGCCGAGGTGCTGCCCGAGCGCCGTCGCCAGCGTGGTCTTGCCGGCGCCGATGATCCCCGCGATGCCGATGAACACCTTGCCGAGCGGGCTCGACTTGCTGGTGCGGCGCGACGTGGTCTTCTTCCTTGGCGTCTCCGAGGTCATGCGGCCTCCCGCGAGTAGCGTATCAGCTTGACGCTCCTCGGCAAATCGTGAAGACTGGCACAAGCAAGAATGCCGCCCGGAGGTGAGACGATGCCTGCTCGCCTGTGGTCAACACTGCAACGGCCGCTGGCCGTGGGCGCGCTCGTCGTGCTCGCCGGCATCACCGCGGCAGGCCCCGCCACCGCCCAGGTGACGGCGACGGGCGCCGCCGGCCACCAGCCGCGCCGTAACCTGTCCGCGTCGCCGATCCAGCTCGTGCCGCCCGACACCTCGGTCGCGCTGCTGTCGCAGGTACTGGCGGCGGTTGCCCTGCAGTACCGCTACACAGGCAGCGGCCACTTGGCGTTCTCGCTCGTCACGGGCCCGGCAGGGATGACGGTGGAGCCGGACAGTGGGATCGTGAGATGGACGCCGGCCGCCGCGGCCGAGGGTAGCGAGGTCGGTGTCCGCGTCCGCGCCGGCGATGGCACCTCGACCGCGGAGGTGGCGTTCACGCTGAGGGTCGCCGCAACACAGACCGTTGGCACAACGCTCTCCGGTCCGACGGTAACGGTGGTGCAGGCCGGGACCCTGCAGGGACTGGCGTTGACGTTCCCGGCGCAGACAAGCGTGCCCCTCGGCGAGGTCGCCGTCGCGACGATTTCAGCCGGCCAGGCGCCGCCGCTGCCGGCGGGAGTGACGCGGCTGTCGGACTACTTCCGCGTCACGCCGGTGCAGGCAACCGGAGGCATGATCACCGTCACCCTGCCGGCGACCGCACTCCCCCCCGGGCGCACGCCGCAGGAGCTGCGGCTGTTCGTCTACTCCGACGCCGCCCAGGATGCCGCGGAAGGCGGCGACATCGCGGGCCCGTTCTGGGTTCGCACCTGGTACAACCTCGACGTGCTGCCGAACGGCAAGGTGACCATCGCGCTCCAGGGGCTGGGCGAGCTGTCCTTCATCGGGCTCGACGCACCGGTGACCCCGCTGCCGGTGCCACCGGGCCCCACCGTGAGCCAACGCCGCGTCGGCGCACTCACCGTGACGACGAGCTGCACGCCGTTCGCGCAGGCCAACGGCTTGCCGGACCTCAACCGGAGCGTGTGCACGGTGGGCTACGCCACCGGGAAGAGCTTCGTCGTGACCGTGAAGAACTTCGCCGACTTCCACGCGGCTCCGGCGGCGTCGCTCACCGACCTGCTCGGCTGGCTCGCGGCCGGCCGCACCGCCTTCGACGGCTACGGGCTCCTGTCCGACCCGGCGTTCGAAGTGGTCGTCGAGGCCATGCCGGCGGCGGATCCGCATACGATGGGCTTCGTGACGACTGGCGACCTCGAGGACTACCGGGTTCTCCACCTCACGAACACCGCGACGACCCGCCACAGCGCTCCAGGGCACCGCGGTGCACGAGTACTTCCACCACGCACAGTCGCGCACGAAGGCGGTCGGAAAGACCAATCTCATCGACAACAACGACGCTGGCGACTGGCTGATCGAGGGGCTTGCCCGCTGGTTCGAGGACGACGTCTTCGACGCGCTTGAACACCTATGCTCTTGTGGAACGCACTCCCCTTCGGCGGATCCTCAAGGAAGGCGTCGCGGCGATTCCGGACGTGGCCAACTTCCCGGATACGCGGGCGTACGCGCGCTGGGCGTTCTGGAAGATGGTGGCGCTTCGCTGCTCAGGGTTCTCGATCCCCGAGATTCTCAACGTCAACGCCGCGGCCGACCCCACGGGTGTCGCCAACTTCAAGGAGAAGCTGGAGTCGGCCGGCTGGCAGTGCGACTTTGGCGCCGGCTTCGGCGACGCCAACCGCGCAACGCTCGCAGATGCCCTGCTGTATTACTCCTACGCTACGGAGAAAGAGGACAACCTCGCACTGCTCGACGCCAACGAGCCGTACACGGCGTTCGCGCGACCCGGGGATCGGCTGGCCCCATCGCCCGACTGCACGGCGTGGGATGCCTGCCCGGCCGGCTCGCTCGCGACGACCTGGGTCAATCGCGCCGGAGTCGACACCTACCGGGTCAACGCCGTCTCCGGCCTGACGCCCGGACAGACCGTCGCGATCATCGTCGAGTCGGTGCCCGCCGGCCGCGAGCTGTGGGTGTGGTCCGGGGACAACGAGAAACCGGGCGGACTGTCGACCGGCGCCTGGTACCGCAAGACCTCGACGATCGTGCACACCTATGTCGACGGCACTCGCGCACCCGAGACGATGCTGTTTGTGGTCAACCCCGACCCGACGCAAGCCGTGAGCTACCGCATCCGCGCCTCGATCGCGAACACGTTCATGGTCTGGAGCACGGCGCCGATCATGCTCCCCGGCTCCCCGGGCGCCGACATGACGGTGACGGCGATGAACTTCCTCCCCTGGCCGGCGAGCTACAAGGTGGTGTGGAGCTTCAACGACGGCACCCCGGACGTGACCGTGGAGAACGCCGCAACGGTGACGCACCGCTGGCCCGCGGTCGGCGACTGGACGGTGCTCGCCAAGCTCTACTCGCTCCCCGACAACACGCTCCGCGCCCAGGCCGAGGCGACGGCGCGCATCCGTTACTTCCACGGGGACTTCCAGCTCTCGCAGTTCGCCGGCAGCCACACCGGCTGCTTCTGGGACAGCGACGACCCCGCCACCTACGCCAAGATAGCTGCCAACCCGGCGGCAACCGAGCTCTACCTGAGCTTCGCCGCCCCGCAGTGGGAGGCGCCCACCCATGTGTGGCTCTACTACCGCCCCGACGCCACCCGGTTGTGGGTGGGCTCGGACCACCTCGACATGACCGCACCGGACTGCCCACACGAGCTGCAGATCGTCGGCAACACGCTGCGGGCCCGGTACGCCAACGGGGTGTGGGGTAACGGCGCCGCGGCAACCTGTATGGAGGTACTGGTCACCCAGGTCGGGGGACGCATCGAGGGGACCCTCACGCATCGCGACACGGTGTACCAGCAGGACTCGGGCGGCGCCTGGCATCTGTTCTGCCGCGGCGACGCCGTCTACGCGTTCGCGGGAGACTGGAACGACATCTGACGTCGCCCGGCATGGCGGGCGGCGCTCCGCATGGCACGGGCCGCGTGGAGCGGGAAAGAGGGCACGGACATGGAACGTCGCGCGCGCAGGTTGGCCCTGTACGCTCTAGGATGTGCGGCCCTGCTCGGCGTCGGGCGCGGCGCCGGCACACAGGGCCTCCCGCAACCGATCGCGGCCGCGTCGGCGGCCACGCACCGCCCGCGTCGCAACCTGCAGGCGTCGGCGATCCAGCTCGTGCCGCCCGACGTGTCGGTGGCGCTGCTCTCGCAGGTCCCGGCGACCATCACCGTGCAGTGCCGATACGAGGGCTCCGGCGCGCTGACGTTCTCGTTGGCCGAAGCACCCGAAGACATGACGGTCGAGCCGGAGAATGGCGCCCTGAGCTGGACGCCACCAATTGAGAGCGAGGGTAGCGAGGTGGACGTGCGCGTGCGCGCCACCGACGGCACGTCCACCGGCGAGGTCGCGTTCACGCTGCGGGTCGCGTCGACGCAGCCGGTCGCCGCCACCTTGGCCGGCCAGACGCTCACGGTGACGCAGGCCGGGACGCTGCAAGGCCTGGCGTTCACCTTTCCAGCGCAGACCAGCGTGCCGCCGGGTCAGGTCGCCGTCGCCGCGCTCACCGCCGGCCAGGCGCCGCCGATCCCCGACGGTGTGACCAGGTTGTCGGACTTCTTCCGCGCCACGCCGGTGCAGGCCACCGGCGAGATGATCACGATCACGATGCCGGCGACCGGCCTGCCTGCGGGCCGTAAGCCGCAGGACCTGCGGCTGTTCGTCTACTCCGACACCGCGGGCAGCGTGGGGCCAGGCGTCGATGTGAGCGGGCCGTTCTGGATCCGCACCTGGTACGACCTCGACGTGCTGCCGAACGGTAAGGTCACCATCAAGCTCATGGGGCTCGGCGAGCTGTCGTTCATCGGGATAGATCCACCAGTCACTCCAGCACCTTCTCCTGTCGGCCCTCTGGTTTCGAGGCTTCAGGACAGCGCGTTGGCGGTCTCGGCGAGCTGCGCACCCCTGATCCAGATCAACGGGCTGCCCGACCTCAACCGACGGATTTGCTTGATTACCGGCGATGTGACGATGACCGTGGTTGTCAAGAGCTTCACCCAGCTCAAGGCCAACCCGGCGGCAACCGTCGACGACCTGCTGTCATGGCTCGTCGCGGCCCGCGTCACCTTCACCGGCTTGGGCTTGTCCGCCGATCCGCGCATCGAGGTCGTCGTCGAGCCGATGCCGCAGGCCAACTGGCTGGGGTTCGTCACCACGGACAAGCTCGAGGACAGGCGCGTGGTGCACATCACCGACGCGCAGGAACCCAAACCGATTCTCCAGGCAACTGCCGCCCACGAGTACTTTCACCACGCCCAGTCGCGAACGCTGGTGCCGGGGAGGGTCAACCTGATCGAGAGGACTCACGCCACCGACTGGTTGATCGAAGGAACCGCCCGCTGGTTCGAGGATGAGGTGTGCGACAGCGTCGACTCGTATCGGACCGTCAACGAGTCCCCGCTCCCTCCGGTCCTGTCGGCGGGCCTGAACGCGCAAGACAGCGGGTCTGGGCCGAGCTGGCCCTACAATCGCTTCGCGTTCTGGAAGTTGATCCGCTCGCACTGCCCGGGGTTCTCGCTGCCGCAAATACTCAACATCGACCCGAGCGTTGATTATGACGGGCTCGAGACGCTCATGAACAAGCTTGGATCTCCGGAGTGGCAGTGCGACTTCCGCAGCGGACTCGGTGACGCCTACCGCGCCACGCTCGCCGGCGCACTGCACCACTATGCTTACGCGACGCAGGGCGCGGGCAACATGTCCATGCTCGATGCCAACGAGAGCCCCTTCGACTTCGCAAGGGCTGTCACGATCATCCCGGACGCGAGCTGCCACCCGGCGAACTGCCCCGGCCAATCGAGCTACTCGGACCGAGTCCAGCCGGCCGGAGTGGTCTCACTCAGGATCGCGGCAGTGCCGTCGCTCGGGCCGCACGATCAGGTCGAACTGCGGTTCCATTCGACGTTCCCGCGGCCGGAGTCCATCGCCTGGGTCGTCGGCCTGGACGAGCCCGAGCCGCTGATGGGCGGCACGACGGTGTCCCTGGCGGCGCCGGTCGAGTATCGGTACGGCAATGGCAGCGCTCCGGAGGTATTCGTGACGTTCATCAGCCCGAGCTCCAACTTCGCGGTGCTGATAAGCGTCGAGGCGCAGATACGCGACACCTCGACCGCCCCGTTCGAGGGCACGCTGGCCTACCAACCGGGCGACCTCCTCCAGGGGGTGACCTTCCAGATCACCACCGCGGGGACCGTGACTGGCCCCAAGGGGCTGCGGCTGGAGGAGACGGCGCCGGAGTACTGGACGCACGAGCAGATCCACTTCACCGCGCACGTGCCGAAGACCCCGGCGACCATCGTCATGACGGGCACGATCGACGCGGTCCCGAGCCAGACGAGCGGTCGCGTCGACTACCCGGACGGGAGCTACACCACCTGGGTGTTCCAGAACCGCCACCTCGGCGGCGACATCGGCTGCAGCGGGTCGGGCAACAGCTTCACCATGAGCGTTCCCGACTGGGCCACGTGGGACACCAACCGCTACTGCCGCGTGTACTGGGACACCGAGCAGACGAGGTACGACAAGGACGGGAAGGTCCTCTACACGGGACCGTACGGCGGGGCCGAGATGGGCGAGGTGAAGATCGAGGTGATCCACCAGCAATAGGCATCGCAGCGTATTCTTGCCGATAGCTGGGGAGGGCGACGATGGGGCCTGTTGGCGGGACGCGAGGACAGGAGAAGCTGTTGGCTGGCCTCGACACGCCGTATGCGATCCAGGCCTTCCTCGACTCGATCCCCTACAGCGGCGATCCTTTCTACCGCTGCCCGCGGCGGGTGCTCGCGGAGGGCAAGGCACACTGCTTCGACGGCGCGATGTTCGCGGCGGCTGCGCTGCGGCGGATCGGTCACGATCCGATGCTCCTCGACATGCGGGCAGTGCGCGACGACGACCACGTGATCGCGCTGTTCCGCGAGCACGGCCGCCTCGGCGCAGTGGCCAAGTCCAACTTCGTCGGGCTGCGCTTCCGCGAGGCTCTCTACCGAACGTTGCGCGAGCTGGTGATGTCGTACTTCGAGGCTTACTACAACGTCGAGCGCGAGAAGACGCTTCGCGCCTACTCGACGCCGCTGCGGCTGCGCGCGTTCGATGAGCTCGACTGGGAGGACGACGACGGCGCAATGGAGCGAATAGCCGTCCGCCTGGACCGCCTCCGCCACATTGCGCTCCTGACCCCCGCGATGGAGCGGGGGCTCAGCCCGATGGACGACCGGAGCTACACGGCCGGGATGCAGGGCACCAACAACGCCGGCCTGTACCGGCCCGCCCGCGGCGGCTAGCCCGTCGGCCGCGTCTCCCGCCTCGTCGTGTACCCTGATCCGGGGGGTGCGAGGGAGACTCCATGCAGAGCTCGATCGCCAAGGCCATCAAGATGCCGCTGCAGCCGGTGGCGGTGCTGTTCTCGGAGTCCAAGCCGGACGGCGCGATGCAGTTCGTCGAGGGGCGCTGGGGGTGTGTCATGTGGCTGCTGGCCAGCGCGGCCAAGGGCAAGGCTGCGGTGGCCGACCGCGCCACCTTCGGCTGCATCGGCGGCGGCGTCGGGCTCGGGTTCGGCAACCAGTACGAGAACTGGCCGGGCGGGATCGCCTGCTTCTACCACTTCCTGTCGACCGGCAACGAGGGGTGGGAGCACGGCCGCGGGGTGGCCGCCTCCCTGGGAACCGGATGGCGGCGCGAGTCCGTCGAGCATTTCGTCCACGGCGAGCGCTACGTCAAGACACCGGAGCTGACCAAGGAGTTCGTCGACGCGCTGCCGATCACCGAGGTGCCGACCCGCTACGTGGTGCTCAAGCCGCTCGCCGACGTCGGGCCCGGCGAAACCCCCGAGACCGTGATCTTCCTCGTCGATCCCGACCGCCTGTCGGCGCTCGTCGTGCTCGCCAACTTCGCCGGCGGCGGCAACGAAAACGTGATCATGCCGTGGGGCGCCGGGTGCCAGACGATCGGCATCATCCCCTACCGCGAGGCGCGCTCAGAGCACCCGCGCGCCGTGGTCGGCCTCACCGACCTGTCGGCGCGCCACTACATCGCCAAGCAGGTCGGCCGCAACCTGATGTCGTTCGCGGTACCGTTCCGTATGTTCGCGGCGATGGAGGCCAACGTCGCGGGCAGCTTCCTCGAGCGCGACACCTGGCAGGCGCTGCTCGCCGACAACCCGCAGTAGGGCGGCTGCGACCCCGATGGGCCCGACTGCCGTCCCCGAGCGCGCCCACCCCCGCGGGGGCGCCGGCGCCCCCGCCGGCGCAGGGGAGCGCGTGGGCCGCGCGGGCGAGGGCGCCCGCGCCCCCGAGCACGGGGAGACGCCGGCCGCGCTCCGGACATCGCGGGTTTCCTCGTCGGCCTACGGCCTCCTCGAAATGATGCCTTCTCCCGCGGGAGTCGGCGAGCGATGAACGACCACGCGGCGCAGCGGCTCGGCATCGTCTACGCCACCTCCGCGTTCCTGATGTGGGGGATGTTCCCGCTCTACTGGAAGGCGCTCGCGAACGTCCCCGCGCTCGAGGTCGTGGCCCACCGCACCGCCTGGGGTTTCGTCGCGGTGGCGGTGTGGGTCACCGTCCGCCGCCGCTGGCCCGAGGTGCGAGCCGTAGCGGCACGTCCGCGGACGCTGGCCCTGCTGGCCGGCAGCGCACTGCTCATCGCCGCCAACTGGCTGCTCTTCATCTGGGCGGTGATCAACGGCCACGTGGTCGAGTCGAGCCTCGGCTATTTCATCAACCCGCTGGTCAACGTCGTCCTCGGCGTCGTCGTCCTCCACGAGCGCCTCTCCCGCCTCCAGCGCATCGCCGTGGGGCTCGCCGCCGCCGGCGTCGCGGTCCTTACCCTCGGCCACGGCCGCTTCCCCTGGATCGCGCTCGGCCTCGCCTTCACCTTCGCCTTCTACGGCCTCGCCCGCAAGACGGTGGCGGCGGACGCGGTCATCGGCCTGCTCTACGAGACCGCGATACTGACGCCGCTCGCCGCCGGCTACATCATCCTGCTCGCCGGCCGCGGGACGGGAGCGCTCGCCGGGGCCGGCTTGCGGACCAGCACCTTGCTGATCCTCGGCGGTGCCGTCACCGCCGTGCCGCTCGTGCTGTTCACCCTCGGCGCCCGCCGGCTGCCGCTGTCGACCGTCGGGATCATCCAGTACATCTCGCCGAGCTGCCAGTTCCTGCTCGCGGTGCTGCTCTACCGCGAGCCGTTCACCGCGGCGCACGCCGCGACGTTCGCCTGCATCTGGACCGCGCTGGCGCTGCTCGCGTGGGACCTGCGCGCCCGCTTGCGCGCGCTCGGCGCGGCGGCCAGGGCCGTGATCGCGGAGCGGTGACCGCCGCGCGGCGCGCCCGCCCGGATTCCGCTGCGGCCGGTGATATCCTCGTGTCATGAAACCCCAGCGGCGACACCCCCACGTCGAGGCCGTGCTGCTCGTCACCGTCGTCCTCCTCGCCGGCGTGCTGCTGCTGCCGGGGTGCAAGGCGGCCCGCGAGAAGTACTACAACACCCTCGAGAAGGTCGGCATCGAGCGGCGCGAGCTGCTCGTCTCTCGCGTCGACAAGGCGCGCGAGGCGCAGGTCGAGGCGGAGCAGCAGTTCAAGGATGCGCTCGAGCAGTTCCAGGCGCTCGTCGGCCACCAGGGCGGCGACCTCGAGAAGATGTACTCCAAGCTCTCCGCCGAGTACGAGGCCAGCGAGAAGCAGGCCGAGGAGGTGCGCACCCGCATCACCAAGGTCGAGCAGGTCGCGCAGTCGCTGTTCGCCGAATGGCAGAAGGAGATCGGCCAGTACCAGGACCAACAGTACCGCCGCGAGAGCGAGCGCGAGCTGGCCGCCACCCGGGCGCGCACCGACCAGGTGGTCAGGGCGATGAAGAGGGCCGCGAAGACGATGGACCCGGTGCTCCTCAAGTTCCGCGACCAGGTGCTGTTCCTCAAGCACAACCTCAACGCGCGGGTGCTCGGCTCGCTGACCGGCACCGCCAAGAGCCTCGAGCTCGAGGTCGGCGGCCTGATCCAGCAGATGCAAGGCTCGATCGCCGAGGCAGAGACGTACATCAAGGAGATGAAGGCCGGCCAGAAGTAGCCTGACGGACCAGGCAGGACTATTCGAGCTGTAGACGAGATCACACGCCGCGGAGGTCGACATGCCCGACACGACCAACAAGCTCGCCCTGCTCACCGTCATGCTGGCGCCCGAGGAGCTCGCCGCTCTCTCCGCCGCCGCGAAGCGCGCCGAGATCTCCACCCATCGCCTCGCGCAGCTCCTCATTGCCTACGGCCTCGCCCAGCTCGCGACCGGCGACAAGGACATCGAGCGCGCCGTCAAGGGCAGCCGCGACGCATCAATGCGCTGATCGCCGCCACGGCGGCGCCGTCGCGGCCTGCGCGTGCCACAATACCGAGACATGAACGTCTCGGAGTTCATCGGCAAATGGCGGCAGGTGCAGCTCTCCGAGCGGTCGGCCTCGCAGCAGCACTTCCTCGACCTGTGCGAGCTGGTCGGTCACCCCAAGCCCGCGGCTGACGATCCCAGGGGCGAGCGCTTCTGCTTCGAGCGCGGCGCCAGGAAGCTCGGCGGCGAGGACGGCTGGGCGGACGTCTGGAAGAAGGGCGACTTCGGCTGGGAGTACAAGGGCAAGCACAAGGACCTGGCCGCCGCCTACACGCAGCTCAACGGCTACCGCGTTGAGGGTCGGCACCGTGACGAGGCAGCTAGCCGGCTTTGCCCTCGCCGGTCTGCATCGCGAGGTAGTTCTCCAGCCCCATCTGCTCGATCTGATCGCGCTGCTGCTCGCCCCAATCGGCGTGCCGCTCTTCGTCCTTGAGGATCGATTCGAGCATGTCGCGGCTCGCGTTGTCGCCCACCTCGACCGCGAGTCGGATCGCGTCGTTGTACGCCTTGACCGCGCCGTTCTCGGACGCCAGGTCGTTGAGGACGATCTCCTTGACGGCCTTGCCGATCTGGATCGGGTTGAGCGTGGAGACGACCGGCTGGCCTTCGAGGAAGATGATGCGGCCGATGTGCGACTCGGCGTGCCGCATCTCGTCGATCGCCTGATGCTCGATCGCGTGGTGGAGCTTGTCGTAGCCCCAGTTCGCGCACATCTCGGAGTGCACCATGTACTGGTTGATGGCGGACAGCTCGTCCGCCAGCAGGTGGTTGAGGGCGTCGATCAGCTTCGCGTTTCCCTTCATCGCTTGCCTCCCGACCCGACGGGTCCGGCCAACGGGCTGGAAGCTCGTTTGGCTCTGCCTCGATGCTACCACCGTGAGTCGCCGCCCGATGCTAAGAGCCTGTCCGCGAATAGGGGTGGGCCGCGTTACGAGCGCCGCGGGGCCAGGTGCCAGGCGCCGCGACGAAGGCGATGTGCCTCCATCGCCGAGGAGCGGCAACGCCGCAGATGGCCCCGCGCCGCTCGTAACCCTAGGGCGCCAAGGGGATTGCGGCCGCATGCTGCGTCGCTCGTCGTCGCCGATGGAAGAGCATCGCCTTCCTCCTCGCTCCTTGCCTGCAATCCGCAAGCCCCCTGCGCGCGACCCACTCCTATTCGCGGATAGGCTCTAAAGGAGGATGCTCGTAGAGGACGCCGCCTTCGCCCGGCGCTGCCGCGAGGTGGACGAGGTCATTGCGGCTCGGTTGGCTGGCCGGCGTCGAGGATGATACGGTGATGCCACACGGTACCTATTACCGCCTGATCAGCCCCTCCCTCACCGCGGAGTCGACGACAAGCTCGGCGGCGAGGGCGTTGCCGCGAACGTTCCAGTGGGTGTTGTTCAGCCGATAGAGCCGCTCGCTCCGGCCAGCGGCAGCGAACGGCTCGACGAGGTCGACGTACCGCACGCCGATCCGGTCGAGCTCACCGTGCAGGTACGTGTTCGGCAGGCGGAAATCGATTTCCGAGGCCGAGACTTTGCGCTGCTTCGCCCAGTATCCGTCGACAACCTCGCGCTGCAGGGACTCACTGACCTGCAGCTCGTCCGGGAGGATCACCACGGCCAGCGCGCTGCCGTGCGCATCGCAGGTCCGCTTGATCGCCTCGAGCTGCCGGCCTGCCCAGGCGAACAGCTCGGGGCGGCGCAGCGATCTCGTGTAGTAGAGCTCGCTGCGGGCGCACTCGATGCCAAGAAAGACGTCGTCCTGCATCCCAGGGCACGTGTCGCAGTAGTGGTCGAGGAACGGTGACCGATTGCTGATATCCCACAGTACGATATCGAGCAGCTTGGCGACGCGCGCCAGATACAGCACCGGGCGGCCGGGGTTCTCATCGACCCGGTCCGTAAAGTCGTTCCCGACGAAGAAATTGAGCAGCACGAGATCGGGCTTGTAGGCGAGCCCTTCGCGCTCCAGAAGGTCGTGGTAGGCGTCGAGCCCGATCGCGGCGATGCCCATGTTGTAGAGTTCCACGCGGCCGTACTTGGCGTTGAGTTTCTCTTCGCTCAGGGTGAGGAAGTTGTCGTGGTACGGCACGACGCCGACGGCGAAGGAATCACCGAGGGCGACGATGCGGAAGGTGTCCCTAGGCTTCTGCGTGCTGAACTCGGTGTCCAGGAAACCCTGCGAGTTCGCCCGGATGTCGAAGCCTGGCGAGCCCGGGCCTAGCCGATAGCGGTTGTAACCCTGGTCGCTGAAGAGGAAGTTCGGCCTGAGGAGCTGGTAAAGTCGCAGCCCTCCCTCGGCCACCAACGCTGTCACCAGCACGACCAGAGTCCCCTCGCCGAGGCGCTTCAGGATCCTCCGTCCCAGCGGAGTTGCTTTCGTCGAACCTCCCAACCGTGCCTCCCTCAGACAAACTCACCGAGCCGCACGCGAGGCTAGCCCTTGCCGCGTCGGCGA
Source organism: uncultured Acidobacteriota bacterium (assembly GCA_963725705.1). Taxonomy (GTDB): domain Bacteria; phylum Acidobacteriota; class Thermoanaerobaculia; order Thermoanaerobaculales; family Thermoanaerobaculaceae; genus CAVRZJ01. Next base: position 378,685 of record CAVRZJ010000019.1, read on the forward strand.
GATTCTAGTGTGGGCGTGGTGCAAAGCTAAGCAGATAGGTGCCGGATAGGTGCCGGAACCGTCGTTCTTGGCGATGTTTGACAACCCTGGCGCCGAACTTGCCCGGAGTGCCAGGACCATCACCTTTGACGAGTTCTTCATCCGGGCCAGGCGATCCGCTTGCTGGATGGATACCCCGTCCGTCACTATCGGCAATATCCGATAGGGCTGTCGCTCGCGGCTTCCCATTGGCGGAAGTGCAGGATGTGTTGGACCTCGTACTTTTCCGGTACTTTTCTTCGCTGCCGTGCGCATGAGTCCTCGATTGTAGCCGCGGAAGCGGCCAAGGAAACATGGCCGCGATGGCTCCCACTTGCGGAGCTGCCGTCGCGGATCGATACTTGTACGTTATGTACGAAACGTACGAGAGGAGCCGCCTATGACCAGGATGAAGGCGAGTGAGGTGCGCGAGGACTTCGCCGAGGTGCTCAACCGTGTCGCCTATCGCGGCGAGCGGATCGTGGTGCATCGGCGCGGCAAGGACGTCGTGGCGTTAGTACCGGTCGACGATCTGGCCTTGCTGCAGGCGCTCGAGGATCGCATCGACATCGAGGAGGCCCGCAAGGCGCTCGCCGAGGCCAAGGCCAACGGCACGATACGCTGGGAGGCGCTGAAGACCGAGCTTGGCCTGTAAGGCATGGCCAAGCGCTCTCGTCCCCTCCTCTACCGCATCGAGCTTGCACCTGCTGCGGTTCGACAGCTCCGAAAGCTCACTCCCGAGGTCCGCAGGCGTGTGAGCGCGAAGATCGACTCCCTGGCGGCCGTGCCGCGCCCACCAGGCGTTGAGAAGCTCGAAGGTGAAGACGGACTCTATCGGGTGCGCACAGGCGATTACCGGATCATCTACACGATCCACGACGACGTACTTCTCGTCGTGGTCGTCAAAATCGGTCATCGCGCCGACATCTACAAGGCACTACGCAGGCGCCGCTGATCACGCGGCGAAGCTGGGGGTGGCGCTCCCGGCGCCCCGAGGGCGCAGCGGAGGCGGATGGGTGCCCGTCACTCCCGTCACTCTTGAGAGTTGACCGCGAGGTCTTGCCCGGGGTGGTCTGTCAGGGTTCCCGCGGGCAGCCGGGCGCTCGCCTCCCGACCTCGCGGCCCGCACCGCGGCGGGTGGCTCGGATCAGGTCGCACAGCTTCACGGCGAGCCTCGGCGCGATCAGGACGACGAGCCTGCCGAGCCCGAACAGGCCGTCGCCGTGCCCTTCGCCACCCGGCCTTCCCGGCCGAGCCCTGACTTCGCGATGGTAGTATCGTGCCTCCGACGGGAGCTGCTTCTGGAATGCGCGTGGCCGGAGGGTGTCGATGATTGCAGCAGAGGCGGCTCACTACCGCATCGCCAGCACCGAGATCGTGAGCGACGTGATCGACGGCGAGGCCGTCGTGGTCAACCTGTCGACAGGGGCGTACTACACGCTGAACGCGACGGGCGCGGTGGTGTGGGACCTGGCGCGACGCGGGTGCTCGCGCGCGGAGCTGCACGCCGCGGCGGGCGAGCTGCTCGGCGGCGACGCCGGCGCGATCCGCGACGGCTGCGACGCGTTCCTCGGCCGGCTGCTCGACGAGGGGCTGATCGTCGCCGGCAGCGAGCTGGCCTCGGCGCCGGTGGCTCGGGCCGCCGCGGCGCCGATCCCGTTCGCACCGCCGGCGCTGGTCAAGTACACCGACATGGAGGACCTGCTCTCGCTCGACCCCGTGCACGAGGTCGACGAGCTCGGCTGGCCGCACCCCACGGCCGCGAAGACGTCCTGATGATGCTGCATGCGTGACCCTTCCCCTGCCACTCTCGAGCGGGGCGTGCCGAGGACGTCGGCCGAGGCGATACAGCGCTTCGCCGCCGCCGCGCGCGCCGCTTTCGAGCGCGCGGCGTGGCGCAGCGGCCTCATCGAGACCGACCTCGCGCTGGCCGGACAGGCCGTGCGTGTGCGTCTCGCGGGGCCGGCGCTCGCGGGGTGGGCGCTGCCGGCTTTGGCCCATCACCGGGTGCCGGCGCCGGTGTCAGGTCCGCGGCTGACCCTCGACGTGTTCGATTCCCGCTCGACCGGCGAGGCGCTGCCGCCGCCGCCGTGGCCCAACACCGCCTACACCCCGACCTCCGAGATCGCCGGCGTCGAGGGCGACCGCTTCCTCGCCGGCTTCAACGTCGGCACCGGGACGCTCGATCTCCTCGACCTCGACGAGGGCTGCGGCCTCCACTGGATCGCCGACGCCGCCGCCCACCCCGCGTTCGACGTCTCCTCGCCGTTCCGTCTCCTGCTCCACTGGTGGCTGCGGCCGCTCGGTCTCCAGCTCCTGCACGCCGGCGCGGTCGGCGTCGGAGCGGGGGCGGTCCTGCTCGCCGGGAAGGGCGGCGCCGGCAAGTCCACCGTGGCGCTCGCGTGTCTCGCGGCCGGGATGCTCTACGTGGGCGACGACTACGTGCTGGCGCGCCGCCTCCCCCGCCCCGAGGTCGTCAACCTGTTCCGCTCGGCGAAGCTGTCGATGGCCGACGTGGAGCGTCGCTTCCCCGTTCTCGCCGGCGCCATCGTGGGGCTCACCGAACCGCCCGCCGGCGGCAAGGCGATCCTGATGCTCGGTGCCGAGCACGGTGTCCGTATCGCGGCCGCGCTGCCGCTGGCGGCGATCGTGATCCCCCGCGTGGGCGGTGGGGTCCGGTCAGTCCTGCAACCGGCGGGGCGCCAGGAGGCGCTGACCGCCCTGCTGCCGTCGAACGTCCGCCAGCTCACCGCAGTGCGCCGGGCGGACATGGAGACGATCGCCGCGCTGGCGACGGAGCTGCCGGCGCACGTTCTCGAGCTCGGCGAGGACGTCGGCGACGTGCCGGACCTGCTCCGCGGGCTGCTCGGGGCCGCGGGATGACGGCGCCCGCCGGGATCGACGCGGCGCAGCCGCTGTCCGTGCTCTACATCGCGGACAGGATGCTGACGCCGGAGCTCGAGGGCGCCTCGGCGCGCAAGCTCGAGATCCTGCGCAGTCTCCGCCGGCTGAAGTGCCGCGTGACGTTCGCCGGCCACCACCCGCGCTCGTTCTACCCGTTCGACCGGGCGCTCGCGGAAGACACCCGGCGCCTCGAGGACCTGGGCGTCGCGGTGGCGGGACCTCCCGCCGTCGACTCGCCGCTGCAGCACCTCGCCGAGCACGGCCGCGAGCACCGCCTCGTGGTGATGAGCCCGTACCCGATCGCCCACAGCTACCTCCGAGCGGTGCGCGCGCACGCGCCCGACGCCGTCGCGGTCTACAACGCGATCGACCTCGGCCACGTGCAGCACTTCCGGCGCGCCCGGATCAGCGGCAAAGTGCCCGATCTCAAGCGGGCGCTCGAGGCGAAGGCGCAGGAGATCTGGCTCGCCGAGCACGCCGACGCCACGCTGGTGTGCAGCGACGAGGAGCGCGAGACGCTACTCGCGCTCTGCCCGCGGGCGGACGTGCGGGTCGCCGCCCACGTCGCGGCGCCGCGCGACCACACGCCGCCCTGCGACCGGCGCGCGGGCCTGCTGTTCCTCGGGTCGTTCATGCACCTCGCGAACGTGGACGCGGTGCAGGCGTTCGTCGCCGAGACGCTGCCGCTGATCCGCCGTTCGCTACCGGACGTGACGCTGACGATCGTCGGCGCGGACCCGCGCGGCGACGTGCGCTCGCTCGCCGGGCCGGGCGTCGTCGCGAGCGGCTGGACGCCGGACCTCGCCCCGTGCTTCGACGCCGCGCGCGTGTTCGTCGCGCCGCTGCGCTACGGCGCCGGGATCAAGATCAAGGTGCTCGACAGCCTCGCCAGCGGCGTGCCGGTGGTGGTCACGCCGGTCGCCGCCGAGGGGCTGCACGTGACTCACGAGGAGAACGTGCTGATCGCCGAGGGTGCCGAGGAGTTCGCCCGCGCCGTGGTCCGGCTGCACGGCGACGCCGGGCTGTGGCAGCGCCTGGCGGACGGCGGCCGCGAGCTGTTGCGCCGGCGCTTCTCGCAAGCCAGCATGGACGAGGTCATGCGCGGCCTCGTCGAGCTCGCCGCCCGCGGGAGGAGGGTCGTTGCCGCCGCTGATTAGCGTCGTCGTGCCGGTGCGCGACCGCGAGCGCTACCTCTCCGAGGCGATCGAGAGCGTTCTCCGGGAAGGCTGGCGCGACCTCGACGTCGTCGTCGTCGACGACGGCTCGACCGACCGGAGTGCCGAGGTGGCGGCTGGCTACCCGGGCGTTCGCTGCCTGCGCCGGGAGCCTCGCGGCGCCGCCGCGGCCCGCAACGCCGGCGTCGCGGCGGCTCGCGGCGAGCTGGTCGCCTTCCTCGACAGCGACGACCTCTGGGTCGCGGGCAGGCTGGAGCGTCAGGTCGAGGCGCTCACTCGACGCCCCGAGGCCGACCTGGCGTTCGGGCAGTTCGTCGAGTTCGTCAGCCCCGAGCTGGGCTCCGAGGAACGCCGTCTCCTGAAGGCGGACGGCCGGCCCCGCCCGGGCTTCGTCCCGGGCGCGATGCTGGCGCGGCGATCAGTGTTCGCCGCGGTCGGCGCCCTGGACGAGACGCTGCGCGCCGGCGAGTTCGTCGACTGGCTGGCGCGGGCGCGCGAGGGCGGGGTGCTCTCCGAGCTGATCCCCGAGGTCGTGCTGATGCGCCGTGTCCACCGCGACCATCTCAGTGGGCAGGCCGACACCCGGCGCGACTTTGCCCGGGTCGCCAAGGCCGCGATCGAGCGCCGTCGCGCGCGGCAGAAGCGCAGCTAGCATGGTGACCGCCCGGAGGAGCCCAGCTCTGGGACGTGAGGCGTGGCGGTTCTACCTCTCGTTCTACCGGCCGCATCGCGCCGCCCTCCTCGGCGCGGTCGCGCTGGCGGTGGTGCAGGCGTTGCTGCTGGTGCCGATCGGCGCGCTGGTCGGCCGGGCCTTCGACTCGCAGGTGCCGCGCGGCGACGCCGGCGGGCTGGCTGCGACCTGCGCGGCGGTGGTCGCGCTCTATCTGGCGAGCGGCGCGCTCGCGCTGTGGGTCCGCAAGCTCGTCCTGCGGTTCACCAAGGACGCCGTCACCGAGCTGCGCGACGAGCTGATCGGCCGCCTCTACGAGCTGCCGCGCGCCTTCTACGACCGCAGCGACCCCACCCGCCTGCACACCGTCGTGGTGACCGACACCGAGCGCATCGACGTCATGAGCAACGCGCTGGTGGCGCAGGTGCTGCCCGCCGCGCTGTCGGCGGCGCTGCTCGCCGCGGTGCTGCTCGGCCTCAGCCCGCGCCTGTTCCTCATCCTCGGCGCCGTGGTGCCGCCGCTCTACCTGCTGCGCCGCCTGCTGCGCGCCCGCCTGCAGCGGTGGGTGCGCTCGTTCCACCTGGCATTCGAGCGGTTCTCCGGCGGCATCGTGCAGATGCTGCGCACCATGGACCTGACCCGCGGGCGTGCCGCCGAGAGCAGCGAGCGGAGGCGCCGCCGGGAGGCGATCGGCGAGCTGCGCACGACCAGCGCCGGCATGGCGTTCGCGTGGGGCGCGTTCTCCTTCGTCCAGAGCACGATCGCCACCGCCGCGGGGGTGGTGGTGCTCGCCTTCGGCGGCGTCGCGGTGGCGCGCGGCGAGATGACGCTCGGGGTCCTGATCGCGTTCTACGTGGTGATGGGCCTGTTCAACGGCCAGCTCCGGCAGGTGTTCTTCAACGTCCCGCCGATCATCGAGGGCGCCGAGTCGCTCTCGCGGGTGCACGAGCTGGCCCGCCACGACGAGCCGCAGCCCTACGCCGGCCGGCGCCGCCTGGCGTTCGCGGGCGGCGTGACGCTGGAGGACGTCTCGTTCCGCTTCCCGCGTCAGGAGGTGCTGCGCGGCATAGGCATTCACGTCGCCCCGGGCGAGATCGTCGCGATCACCGGGCCGAACGGCTCCGGCAAGACGACGGTGGCCAACCTCGTCCTCGGCTTCTATCGCCCCGACGCCGGACGGGTCCTGGCGGACGGCGTCCCCTACGAGGACCTCGACCTGCCGCACCTGCGCCGCCAGCTCGGCGTGCTCCACCAGGACCCGTTCCTCATGGACGGGACGCTCGCGGAGAACATCGCCTTCGGGCGGCCGGGGCTGGCGACCGCAGCGATCGCGCGGGCCGCTCACCTTTCGACCGCCGACGAGGTCGCGGCCCGGCTGTCGGAGGGCTTCGCCACGCCCGTCGGGGAGACCGGCCAGCTCCTCTCCGCGGGCGAGCGGCAGAAGGTCGCGCTCGCCCGCGCCCTCGCCTCCCCTGCCGCCCTGCTGCTGCTCGACGAGCCAACCAGCAACCTCGACGCGGCATCGCGCCACATCGTGCTCGCCCGCCTGCGCGAGCTCGACCCCCGCCCGGCGATCCTGGTGATCACCCACGATGAGGAGGTGCTCGCGTTCGCGGATCGCGTCTACCTCCTCCGAGACGGCGCCGTCAGTTCCGAGCCAGCTCCCGTGACCGGCGGCCGCCGATGAGCGCCGACGGCGGCTGCTGGCCCACGCCCGAGCAGGAGCTGCTGCTCCGCGCCACGCTGCTGAGCGGGGATGCGGCCCTGGCGGCGTGGCAGCACTGGCAGGCGAGCGTCGGAGACCTCGGCGGCCTCGACCACGGCTCGGTCCGCCTGCTGCCGCTCCTCTACCGGAACCTGAAGGAGCTCGGCGTCGTCCACCCGCGGATGGAGATCCTCCAGGGAACCTACCGCAAGGCGTGGTACCAGAACCGCCTGCTGCTGCACAAGCTGGCGGAGACGCTGCGGCGCCTCCACGACCGGGGGGTCGGCACGATGGTCCTCAAGGGTGCGGCGCTGGTCGCCACGGCGTGCCGCGACATCGCGCTCCGGCCGATGGACGACGCCGACGTGCTGGTGCCGGTCTCCGACCTGGCGGCAGCGGCGGACGTCCTTCGCGAGCTCGGCCTGCACACCCGCTGGGACATCTCCGGGGAGCGCCACTCCGTGATCCACGCCGCGCCGTTCGACGACGATCGCGGGTTCAAGCTCGACCTCCACTGGCACGCTCTCAAGGAGGACTGCACCGCGATCGCCGACGAGCAGTTACGCGCCGACGCCGAGGCGGTCTGGTTCGAAGGCGTGAAGACGCTCGCGCCGGCGGCCACGGAACAGCTCCTGCACACGTGCGTGCACGGCGTGCGCTGGGATCCCGAGCCGCCGCTGCGCTGGGTCGCCGACGCCGCCATGCTCGTCAACGGCGGCGCGATCAACTGGGAACGCCTGGTGACGGTGGCTCGCCGGCGCCGCCTCGCGCTGCCGCTCGGCGCGGCGCTCGCCTACGCCGTCGGCCTGCTCGGCCTGAGCGTGCCCGGCGCCGTCCTGGCCGAGCTGGCCGCGACTCCGGCGGCGGTTTGGGAGCGGCGCGAGCTTCGCCTGCAAACGCAGCCGCTGACCGAGCTCCGCCGTCTGAGGCTGCACTGGTACCGCCACCGCCGCCAGCGCGGCGGCGGCGGCGGGCTCGGCGCAGTCGCCTCGTTCCCCCGCTACCTGCGGCTGTTCTGGGGCCTGCGCTCGCTCCGCGAGGTGCCGCGCTACCTGGCCGTCGAGCTGCCGGCGATCCGCCGCCAGAGCGCAGCCGGCCGCTGATCCCCGGCCGTCGGCGACGACTCATGCGAATTCTCCATCCGTCGTAGAGCATTGCGGTGGCGATGGGAACAAGCCCTGTTCTGTGGGGCGCGCGCCGCGCGCGCTTTTCCGGTAGCGCTACCGAAGACGCCGGCGCGGAGCGCCGGCCCGACAAGCTCTACCACTGACGGCAGATCGGCATCAGCGCGGCGGCGTCGCCTGGGGCGGAATCGCGAACGGGTCGATCGCCCGCGATGACCGCTTTCGCCGGAGCAGCGGCTCAAGCGCGCGGGCGAACGCGGTCCACGCCCGCGTCAGCCGGCCGCCGCGCTTCCCGAGGATGCCGAGCGTCGCCTCGTGCATGAACAGCGGCCCCGGGATCAAGACCCGCGGCACGAGGTAGCGGTTCACCTGCCGGCTTGCGTCGGCGAAGTCCCGGCGCCGCCCGTGCAGGATGCGGACCGCGCGACCGCCCTGGACGAACTGCGGGATCCACGCGAGGTAGTTGTAGTCCGACGGGAGGACGTAGAACGAGGCGCTGCTGTGCCAGAGCGCGTCGCGAAACGCTCGCTGGTCGTTGGGGGCCGGCGCGGGACCGCCGCGCTCGTGCTCGTAGCGCAGCAGCCAGTTGGCGAGCAGCTCCGACACGACGGGGTTCCGCCGGTACAGGAGCACGCCCGTATTGAGCTCGTCGAGCGAGGCGGGGCATGCTCGTGGCGCTGCGGGATCCTGGCCGCCCTCCCGGCGCAGTGCGAGGTCGAAGCGTTCGAGCAGCGGGAAGAGATCGTCGATCGGCCCGCAGACGAACGTGTCCGTGTCGAGGAAGAGCGTGTGCTCGAACGGGCTCGCCAGCATGCCGCGCACCTTGTCGCTGTAGTCGGTGCGCGGGTCGGCGATGCGGAGCACCGGGTGGACACCCGGCGGCGCCTGCGCGGGTTCGTCGGTGGCCAGCGCGACCGGGAGATCGGGGTGAACCGCTCGCAGGGAGCGTAGCGCCTCCGCAACCTCGCGCCGGTGCCTCTCTCCGGTCGCCACGTAGAGCACGCCTCGCGATCGCGTCGTCATCCTGTCATCGTAGCGTGCAGCCATTCGCCGCCACATCTGAAGGTACCACGTCCAACAAATTCCCCATTTTTCCCTGGGAAGGGCATGGCGGGAATTTGTCGAAAATGTTGGACGTGGTACTTATGGAGTGTTGCACCCGCGCAGTGGTACCCAGGTGCTACTTCGGCGGGGCGCCGGGCATCGGGGCGGCGAAGGCGGGACGGGCGGCCATGACCCACCATTTGCCGCTCCGCTCCATCCAGACCATCGTCGAGTGCAACGGCTGGGCCGGCACCGCGGCGCCGTCCGGGCCGACGATGTTGGTGATCGTCGCGTCCCAGTCGACGATTGCGACGTCCTTGGCCGGGAAGCGATACGAGCGCGTCGAGATCGACAGCGTCGTGCCCTTCAGGAACGTGGTGTGCTCGTCACTGAAGAGCTTCTCGATCTCCTGCCGGCCGTTGGCGCGACGCCCGAACGGGGTGATGATGTCTGCCTCCTTGAGGTAGACCTGCGCCATCGCCGCACCATCGTCGCGCTTCCACGCCGCGAGGAACTCGTCGGTGCGGGCGTTGATCGCCTTCTCGGCGGAGTCGCTCGCGAGCACGGTGCCGGCCACGAGCAGTGCACCGAGAACAAGAACAAACCGAGTCTTCGTCATCACGTTTTCTCCCTTGGTACGGGCGGCCCGCGTCGCTGCCGCCGTCTGCGGCACGCCGGGTCGCCTCGCGCTGCTGTCTGGGGGGCTACGATGCTGAGAACCCCGTCGTCCGACCCGTGTATTCCCGGGGCGCCGGCGCGCCATCGGCGTCGGAATGGCGCCCGGCGATCGGGTGTTGAGCGAGCCAAGTCGCAAGGAGGCGCTATGGCAACCTCGAAAGGAACCCTCGTGTCCGCCGGTTTCTCCGTGGTGCTCGCGGCCGCACTCGCCTTCGCCGGCGACACGGTGGTCGGGACGCTGACGGTAAACGGCAAGCCGACGGTACTCAAGGCCGTCGCCGGCACGGTGCAAGCCGACCCGGACGACGCCAGCCGCTCGTGGCTGGTGGTGCTCGCCAGCGACGTACCGGTCGCCGAGGGCGATCGCACCCCCGCCCGGCTCGGCGAGCTGGCGGCCGCGGGCAAGGTCAAGGCGGTGCGCTTCCTCTGGCTCGAGGGCACCGACACCGTCTACGCGACGCCGTACCACCAGGCGCTGCCGCAGAGCGGGCGCCGCGGCACGATGAACCCGTCGATCGACCTCGAGCGCTACGACGCGACGCGCTTCGAGGGCACGGTCAAGTCGAAGATGATGGGCCAGACGTGGTTCTTCCAGGCTCAGGTGAAGACCGCTCTGACCAAGGGCGGCGTCGCCGAGATCGAGCCCCCCGCCGAGGAGGAGGAGCAGGGCGCGGGCGGCGGCGCCAGCGTCGACCCGAAGACGGCCAAGAAGATGGCGCTGGCCAGGCTCGGCCTCGAGTACACGCCCGACATGTTCGACTACGCGCTGCACCACAGCAACGTGGAGGCCGTGAAGCTCTTCCTCGACCTCGGCATGCCCGCCAACACCACGGCCCCCTCCGCCGAGCAGCCGCTGGCGGTCGCGGTGACGCAGTGCGGCTACCAGCACGAGGCCGAGGCGCTGGAGATGGCGAAGGCGCTGCTCGCCGCAGGAGCCAAGGTCGACGCCGGCGCCAAGGACGGGATCACGCCGCTGCTCTCTGCGGCGCAGTACTGCACCGGCACCGAGATCGTCGAGCTGCTCATCAAGGCGGGCGCGAACGTCAACACCAAGGCGCCGGGCGGCGCCACCCCCCTGCTGTGGACGAAGATCTTCAGCCGGCCCGAGGTGGAGGCTTTGCTGCGCAAGGCTGGCGCGAAGGACTGAAGCGCCACGGCAGGCTTGCTCCGGGCGCGGCGGGAGTCGCCGTCGGACTGCGTGCCCCTCGGAATCTCCATGAGCCGTGGCCACTCCGCGAGCTATGGAAGTCCCCTCGGGGGCGCCGGCGCCCCCGCCGGCGCTGGCGAGCGCTGCCGCTGCGCGGGCGAGGGCGCCCGCGCCCCGAGTGTTGGCGCGGTCACGGATGGACTTTGAGGACACTGGCACCGGATGACGCGAGGACTCCGCAACTTCACTCGAGTGCGGCGTCGCAGCGGCGGGCGGCGCAGGCATCGCGGGCCATCCGCACCAGCGTCCAGTACGGCGGGCGGCGACCCTTCTCGACCGTAAAGCGGGCCGCCGCGGCGAGCACGTCGCCGGCCAGCGCGGCGTGGAGGTCGTCGAGCCCCTGCGAGCGGAGCGCGGACGCCGCGCTCATCCCCTCCGGCACCGGGCCGACCGAGCCGACGAGGTTGAGCGCGACGCTGTACCCCTTGGCCAGCCGCGCCAACGGAAGCCTCGCCGCCGCATAGCCGAGGCGGCGGCCGCTCTCGGCCTGTTCGAGCAGGACGTCGATGACCGCGTTGTCGACGTGGTCGCGGAACAGCACGTCGGGGTCGCGCCACTCGGCGACGACGCTGACCTGCGGGTCGTACTCGAGATCGGAGGGCTCCTCGGTGACGAAGTGGCGGACACCGAACGCGGCGAGCCACGCCACGAGCCCCGGCGAGGAGATGCGCGACAGTCCCGCCCACAGCGTGACGCCTTCGGCCTCGTAGGCGGCCGATGCCACCTCGGAGCAGAACAGCGCGCCGTCATCGCGGAAATCCATCGCGAAGTCGTACGGGATGTGGCGCTCGCGGGCGCGTGCCAGCGCGCGCGTTGCAGCCCGGTCGGGCAGCAGCGGGTCGGCGCGCAGCGTGTCGAGGTCGGCGCGCAGCCGCAGCACAAGGATGCGCAGCTTGACGTCACGCAGGTATTCCTCGGCGGTGGAGACGACGACGCCCCGCTCGATGTGCGCCTCGACGACCGCCATCGCTCCGGCAGGGTCGACGTGCAGCAGCGCCACGTGCGAGAAGTTCCCAGGGTAGTCGTTGCCGCGCGCGATCAGCGCCGAGGTCGGCGCGCCGCCGCGCGACACCAGGATGTCGCCGGAGTGGAGGGTGACACCGTGGAAGCTCCTGCCCGGCGTCGATGACGGCTCGTCGGTTCCCGGCACGAGCGCCGGGAGGGCGCCGGGCCGCGCCTGCAGCATCGCCTCCTCGACGGCGGCGCGGCTGCCGTAGAGCAGCCGGTAGAGGCGGTCGCGGGCGGGCCGCGAGGTCAGATCCCAGCGCCGCGACTGCTCCTTCACCGCGGCGCGGACGACACCCGTGAGCGCGATGTACTCGCCGAGGAACGCCGGGCACGCGGCGACGTCGGGAGCGAGCTCGAAGATCATCCGCTCGATTGCGACGAACACCGCGGCATCGGGCTCCTCCCGCCGGCCGGCGAGCGAGCCGACCAGTGCCCGGCCGTGCCCGAAGGCGGCGGTGACCTCCGGCGCGAGCGCCGTGCAGCCGCGCGAGCGGGAGGCGTCGAATCGGCGATCGAGGGCGACCCAGAGATCGTCCTCGCCCCACACGAAGGGCTGGCCTTTTGGTGGCGGCAGCAGATCGGGCTCACGCGGCGGCAGCCAGAGCAGGACTGCCGACCCGAGCGCGGCTGCCACGGCCACGAGCAGTCGCCCACGCCGCCCGGCGCCGGATGGCCGCCGGGGGGCAGGCATCGGTGCACCACGGGCGGAAATCCTCATCGTCGAACCGTGTGAAGGTACCACGTCCAACAAAGTTCGCATTTTTCCCGACGCAACTCGCTGAAAATTTGTCAAAAATGTTGGACGTGGTACCTAGAAAGCTGGTACCTGGAAGTCCGCACGCAACCGAGGGGCCGGCGCCGCGGTACAATATTTGGCGAAAACCCATGAACGACGACCTTCACCTGCCGCAGGGGACCGTACGCTTCCGTTCACGTCAAGAGCTGCTCCGGCACACGCTGCTCGCGCTCGTCGCGGTAATCGGCGTAGCCTGCACCGCGGCGACGCCGCCGCCTCCGGTCGCCAAGGTGCAGCCGCCGGCGTTCCGGCAGCAGGACTGGCGCGACGCGGTGCTCTACTTCGTGCTGATCGATCGCTTCGCGGACGGCGACCCGGCCAACGACATCAACGTCGACCGCAGCGCCAAGGGGACCTTCCACGGCGGCGACCTCAAGGGTCTGACGAGGCACCTCGACGAGATCGCCGACCTGGGCGTTACCGCCATCTGGATCACCCCGGTCGTCAAGAACATCGACGGCTTCGTCACCGGCGCCGGGCTTCCCCGACTGGGCGTACCACGGCTACTGGGCCGACGACTTCACCCGCCTCGATCCCCGCTTCGGCAGCGAGGCCGACCTGAAGGCGCTCGTCGGCGCCTGCCACGCGCGCGGGATCAAGGTGCTGCTCGACGTCGTCTACAACCACGCGGGGTACGGCTCGCACTACCTCACCGACCCGAAGACCAAGGGGTGGCTGCGCAGCGACCGAGGTCGGCGGCTGCGGCGAGGACGACGTCACCTCGTGCGTCGCCGGGCTGCCCGACTTCAGGACCGAGCTGCCGGAGGTGGCCGACTTCGTGATGACGCCGCAGCTCGCCCGCGCGCAGCGCACTGGAGTTGACGGGTTCCGGCTCGACACCGTCAAGCACGTCGACCACCCGTTCTGGCAGGAGCACCGGCGCCGCACGCGCGAGCAGCTCGGCCAGGGGTTCTTCCTGCTCGGCGAGGTGTGGGGCGGCGACTCCCAGGTGCTCGACCCGTGGTTCGCCGGCGACGAGCTCGACGCCGGCTTCGACTTCTCGTTCCAGGGGAGCGCGCTCGGGTTCGTCCAGGGGCGCGGGCGGCCGGTCGCCTTCGACCGCTACCTCAAGGGCGCGCGAGAAGATCCGCGCGGGGCACCTGGTCTCGCACTTCCTCTCCTCGCACGACGTACCGGGTGGCCTCTTCCAGCTCGGCGGCGACACGGCGCTGTTCCGCCTCGCGGCGGTGCTGCAGTTCACCAGCACCGGCATCCCGATGATCTATTACGGCGAGGAGGTCGGCCGGCCCGGCGGCGACTGGCCGGACAACCGCAGCGACATGCCGTGGGGCGACCGCGCCATCCAGCCCGGCGCCGGCGCGCCGCGCGACGAGCTCGTTGCGGGCCGACTACGTCCGGCTGATCGCGCTGCGGCGCGCGCACCCCGCCCTGTCGCAGGGCGTCCACACGCAGTTGGCGGCGGACAAGCGACCTCCTGGTGTTCTCGCAGGCAGACGCCGCCTCGGGTGACACGGTCGTGGTGGCGGTGAACCGTGGCGCCGCACCGGCCACCGCGAGGTTCGCGGCACCGGTCGAATGGGGCGGCAGGACGGTGACCGACGCGTGGGGCAACTCCGCGGTGACGATGGCCGCGGGAAACGTCGAGCTGACGGTCGCCGCGCGCGCCGCCAGCGTGCTTGTAGTAGGCTTCACAAGATAAGCGAGGGTGGCGGAAGGGGGCGGACACTCCATGGCGAACGTCCAGTTCAACGACGTGTCCAAGCAGTACGGCAAGGTCTCCGTGATCAAGAACCTCGACCTGGAGGTCCGCGACCACGAGTTCATGGTGCTGGTCGGCCCGTCGGGCTGCGGCAAGTCGACGGCGCTGCGCATGATCGCGGGCCTCGAGGAGATCTCCGGCGGCACCATCTCCATCGGCGACAAGGTGGTCAACGACCTCCCGCCGAAGGACCGCGACATCGCCATGGTGTTCCAGAGCTACGCGCTCTATCCGCACATGACGGTGCGCGAGAACCTCGAGTTCGGCCTGCGCATCCGCAAGACGCCGAAGGCCGGAGATCGACAGCGCCTGGTCGCCGAGGCGGCCGAGATGCTCGGCATCGCGCACCTGCTCGACCGCAAGCCGCGCGAGCTCTCGGGCGGCCAGCGCCAGCGCGTCGCGGTCGGCCGGGCGATCGTGCCGCAAGCCGGCGGTGTTCCTGTTCGACGAGCCGCTCTCCAACCTCGACGCCAAGCTGCGGGTGCAGATGCGCGCCGAGATCTCCAAGCTGCAGCAGCCGGCTGCGAGACGACGACCGTCTACGTCACCCACGACCAGGTCGAGGCGATGACGATGGGTCATCGCATCGCGGTGATGAAGGACGGCGACCTCAAGCAGGTCGGCACGCCGCTCGAGCTCTACGAGAAGCCCGCCAACCTGTTCGTCGCCAGCTTCATCGGCACGCCGCCGATGAACTTCGTCACGGCGACGCTCTCGGAGGGCGGCAGCCTGCTCTCGGCCTCGGGGTTCGCTCTGCCGGTGCCGGCGGCGCTGCGGCCGGCGACCCGCGGCAAGGACGGCCGCAAGGTGATCGTCGGCATCCGCCCCGAGAACATCCTCGACGCCGGGCAAGCCGGCGCGCGGCGAGACCGCGCGGCTGACCGTCGAGGTCGACATCGTCGAGCCGCTCGGTCACGAGGTGATCGTGCACGGCCGGATCGGCGACGACGTGCTGGTGGCCAAGCTCGACCCGCACGGCGCTCCGAAGATGGGGACGCTGGTGGAGCTCGCCGTCGAGCTGGATGCCCTGCATCTCTTCGACGCCGAGACCGAGCTGCGTCTCGGCGCCTGATCCGAAATCGGGGAGGATGGCGATGAGAACGACACAACGTGGGTTCCTTTCAACCGTCGTCCTGGCTCTCCTGCTGGCGGCGCCGGCGCTGGCGGCCGGTCCGGTGGAGCTGGTCCTCTGGCACGCGTATCGCGGCGAAGAGGCGGCGGCGTTCGAGAAGGTGATCGCCGGCTACAACGCGGCCAAGGCTGGCGCAGGCATACACGTGACGACCCTGCCGGTGCCCTACGACGCCTTCGCCGACAAGATCACGGCAGCGGTGCCGCGCGGCAAGGGGCCGGACATCTTCATCTTCGCCCAGGACCGCCTGGGCGGCTGGGTGGAGGCGGGAGCAACGATCGAGCCGATCGACTTCTTCGTCGACGACGCGGTCAAGAAGCGCTTCATCCCGAGCACCGTCGAGGCGATGACCTATCACGGCACGCTCTTCGCGCTGCCGCTCAACTACAAGGTGCTGGCGATGATCTACAACACCAAGCTGGTCAAGACGCCGCCCAAGACGACGGGCGAGCTGGTCACGCTCGCCAAGTCGCTGACCGACGCCAAGAGCGGCCGCTTCGGGGTCGCCTACTGGTACTCCAACTTCTACTTCCACGCGATCCTGATGAACGCCTTCGGCGGCGGCGCCTTCGACGCCGGCGGCAAGCCGATCCTCAACTGCGAGGCCAACGTCAAGTCGCTCGAGCTGCTCACCAAGTGGGTCGAGAAGGACGGCTTCCTCCCCGCCGAGCCGTCGACCGCCCTCGTCACCACGCTGTTCAACGAGGGCCGCGCCGCCATGGTGTTCAACGGCCCGTGGTTCCTCGGCGAGATCGCCAAGGGCGTCGAGTACGCGCTGGCGCCTTTGCCGACCGTCGACGAGGCGGGCGGCAAGCCGATGCGCCCGTGGATGACCGTCGAGGGCGTCTACATCACGGCCGCCTCCAAGAACAAGGACGCGGCGTACGACGTGGTCAAGTACGTCACCGACGCGCCGCAGGCCAAGGTCCTCGCCCTCGAGGGGCGCCAGACCCCGGCCAACAAGGACGTCTACGACGACGCGAAGGTGGGCGCCGACCCGATCATCAAGGTGTTCCGCTCTCAGGTCGAGGTCGCGGTGCCGATGCCGAACCTCGCCGAGATGAGCATGATGTGGTCGCCGGCGACCTCGGCGATGACCGCCATCGTGCAGAAGTCCTCGTCGCCCAAGGCCGCGCTCGACCAGGCCCAGAAGGAGCTGGAGAGCTCCGTCGCGTTGCTGCGGAAGAAGTCATGAGCGACCCCGTCACCCGCAGGCGCCGTCTCACCGCAGGCCTGGCGCTGGCGGTGGCGCTGGGTGTCGGTCTCTGCCACTGGGTGCTCCTGCGCACGCGCGCCCAGGAGGCGAGCTCGCGCAATGAACGGGTTGCGGTCGTCTATCTGCGCGCGCTCACCGAGGTGGTGACGCGCGCCGGCGGCGCCGGCGACGGCGCCCGCCGGGCGGTCGCGAGCTTCGCCGCGCAGCAGCCGGACCTCGCGACGGTTCGCGTGATTACCGGCGTGTCGCTCGAGGCGTCGACGGCGCCCGAGGACACCGGCGAGAAGGCGGCGCCGCGCCGGCTGTCCAGGGATGAGAAACCGCTGTACGACCTCGGCCAGCGGCTGCGGGCGGCGGTGGAAGTCAACCGCGGGGAAGGTGCGGCGCGCAAGGGCGAGATCGAGGTGACGGCCACCGCCGCCGGCGGGCTGTCGCTGGCCGAGCCACTCGAGAAGGACGGCGCTGTGGTCGGGTTCGCGCAGGTGGAGACGAAACCGCTGCCGCGCGCCCCGGCCACCGGCGTGCTGCTGCTGCTCGCCGCCATCGTCGCGCCGGCGCCGCTGTTCTACCTCCTCTCCGGCCTCCTCGGCGGGCGGAAGCTCGTGCTTGCCGCGCTGGCGACCGTCTTCCTCCTCGGTACCGTGGCGCTCTACGGCCATTACGCCTTCACCACCGTCGCCGCCGACCTCCGTGCCACCGAGCAGGCGGTAGGCGCCGCGGTCACGAGCCAGATCGCGCGCGCCGGCGCCGCGCTCTCGGAGCTGTCGCTCGCCGAGGCGGCGCCGCTGACGCCGGCGGGCTGGGACGTGGACGTGTACCGGCAGCCGCTCGGCCTCATCGGCCCGACCGGAACTCGTCGATGGCGCAGCGGTCGAGCGCGGCCTGGCCGCCGTGGCGGCGCACCTGCGCATCGTGGTCGGCGCCTTCGCGGTGCTCGCCCTGCTCGCGCTCGCCTTCGTCGGCTTCGGCACCGCCGCGCGGCTGGGCGAGACGCTGCGGCGCCACCGGCAGGCGTACTACTACGTCTTCCCCGCCTTCTTCGGGATGATCCTGCTGGTGTTCCTGCCGTTCCTCTACGGCGTGGCGCTCTCGTTCACCGACTTCAGCCTCTACACCGCGCAGTCCCCGCTCGCCGACATCTGGGTGGGGCTGAAGAACTTCGTCGACATCCTCGGCGACTTCCACATCGCCAGGCACACGCCGGACGGCCTCGTCCTGGAACTACCAGAACATCTACTGGACGCTCGGCATCACGGTGATCTGGACGGTCTCCAACGTCGCGTACGGCGTCGGCATGGGGCTGTTCCTCGCCCTCATCCTCAACACCAAGAAGCTGCTCGGGACGGCCGATCTACCGCGTCATCTTCATCCTCCCCTGGGCGATGCCGAACTACATCACGGCGCTGATCTGGAAGGGGATGTTCCACCAGCAGTTCGGCGTGATCAACCAGATGATCCAGATGTTCGGCGGCACGCCGGTGTCGTGGTTCGAGAAGCCCTCGACGTCGCTGTTCGCCTGCATCGTCACCAACGCCTGGCTGTCGGTGCCGTTCATGATGGTGATCTCGCTCGGCGCGCTGCAGTCGATCCCCGCCGATCTCTACGAGGCGGCGCGGGTGGACGGCGCGACACGCTGGCAGCAGTTCCGGTCGATCACCCTGCCGTCGCTCAAGCCGGCGCTGGTGCCGGCGGTGATCCTCTCGGTGATCTGGACGTTCAACATGTTCAACATCATCTACCTGGTCTCGGCAGGCGAGCCGGCGCACTCCACCGAGATCCTGATCACCCAGGCGTACAAGTTCGCCTTCGAGCAGTACCGCTACGGCTACGCCGCGGCGTACTCGATGGTGATCTTCGCCATCCTGCTGCTCTACGGCACCTGGCAGAACCGGGTCACCAAGGCGACGGAGGGGATATGAAGAGGATGGGGACCGGGGACCGGGAACCGGGGACCGACCCCCGCCCGCCCAAGAACTCGGCGCTGGTGGATGGTTGCAGGGCGGTTGTGGGGCCGGCGCTCCGCGCCGGCTGCGCGCGTGGAGCGCGCGCCCCACAGAGGCACACGTCATCAGGGAGGCGGGCATGAGCGAGAAGGGCAGCGGGCGCGCACGGGGGAGTTTCCGCACCTGCCGCTGCACGTCATCCTGCTGATCTACGTGGCGATCACCGTGTACCCGCTGCTCTGGGTGTTCACGATCGCGCTTCTCCGGGCAGCAGAGCCTGGCGATCGCCAGACATCCCCGCCAACCCGACACTGCTCGACCGGCTGCGGGCGATCACGCCGTGGCCGGCGCACGTCTCGTTCTCCAACTTCACGTCGGTCTTCACCGAGCAGCCGTTCGCGCGCTGGCTGCTCAACAGCGCCATCGTGGCGGTCGCCACCACGATCCTCGGCGTCTTCCTGGCGTGCACGGCGGCGTACGCCTTCTCGCGCTTCCGCTTCCCCGGGCGGCGCACCGGCCTGATGTCGTTCCTGGTGTCGCAGATGTTCCCCGGCACGCTGATGCTGATCCCGCTCTACATCATCATCGTCCAGTAGCTCGGCCTCGGCTCCAACTTCATCGGGCTGATCCTCGTCTACTCCATCACGTCGATCCCGTTCTGCGTGTGGATGCTCAAGGGGTACTTCGACACCATCCCGAAGGAGCTCGAGGAGTCGGCGCTGATGGACGGCGCCTCGGCGGCGACGATCTTCTACCGCATCGTCCTGCCGCTCGCCAAGCCCGCCGTCGCCGTGACGGCGCTGTTCTCGTTCATGACCGGCGTGGAACGAGTTCATCCAGGCGGCCACCTTCATGGACAAGGCCAACATGTACACGGCGCCGGTGGGGCTGCGCTTCTTCGTCGGCGGGTTCTCGCAGCAGTGGGGGTTCTTCGCAGCCGGAGCCATCGTCACGGCCATTCCGGTCGTGGTGCTGTTCCTGTTCCTGCAGAAGTACCTCGTTTCCGGCCTGACCGCCGGGTGCGGTCAAGGGTTGAGGAGATGATGAAAGGAGGTGCCGGGATCGACTTCGCTGTTCTCGAAGAGGAGGACTCACGTCTCGATGTCGGCTTTTGAGGGAAAAGGAGGATTCGCATGAAGCGCTTCGCTTTTCTTGCACTGCTGATGATCGCTGCGGCCGGCGCGGTCTTCGCGCAGGACGTCAGCTTCAAGGACCCGATCGGCGACGACAACGGTCCGGGCACCTACACCTACCCGACGGACACGGTGTATCGCAAGGGGCTCGTTCGACATCACCGCCGTCGACTTCAAGTTCAAGGGCGAGAAGGTCGAGATCGCGGTGACGCAGAACTCGCCGCTCGAGGACAAGTGCTGGTCGATGCAGTTCGGCTTCTGCGTCCAGATGATGTTCGTCTTCGTCCAGACCGATCCGGCGACGGCGCACACCGAGGGTCTCCCCGGCCTCAACGTCCAGTTCGCGCCCGAGCAACGGCTGGAACAAGGTCATCATCATGTCCCCGCAGCCGGCGTCGCGCGTCCGCTCCGAGGTCGAGTCGAAGGTGACCAAGGCGCTGCAGGCCGACGTCATCGTCCCCGCCCGCGTCAAGGGCGGCGGCCGCACGATCATCGACCTGGGTCGACATGAAGGACCTCGGCACGGGCGACCCGAAGACGTGGGGCTACCAGGTCCTCATGCAGTCGAACGAGGGGTTCCCGGCCGGCACCGACCTGCTGACCCGCAAGGTCAACGAGTACGAGGGCCAGCACCGCTTCGGCGGCGGCACCGACACCGACTGCGACCCGCACGTGATCGACCTGCTCGCGGGCGACGCCGTCGGCGACGCGGCCGAGGTCGACGCGCAGCACAAGATGCTCGCCTACGAGTGCAACCCCGACGGCACCGTCGAAGAAGCTCGCGACGCTGACGCTGGTCCACCCCAAGAAGTAGCGGCGATCGCATCGCGAAGGGAGGAGGAAAGGATGCGCACCTACGCCAAGATCCTGATGGTCGTGCTCCTCGTCGCTGGTGGCCACGACGCTGGTGGCGGCGGCCTCGGCCGAGGAGTTCAAGCTCAACCTCAAGGGCGCGACCTACACCAAGTGGCTGTGGGGCACGCAGCGAAACCAGGGCTCGCTCTACAACTTCACCACCGTTCCGGGCGAGGGCTACGGCGACAACGGGCAGGGCTCCGAGCTCGAGCTGCTCGTCGACACCAGGCGTCTCCAAGAAGGTGCGGTGTACGCCCGCCTGCACAGCCGCTTCAGCCAGAACTTCTGGACCAACGGCGGCGGCTGGGGCGGCAGCAACCCGCCGACCGAGCCCTGCGTCGAGGGCAACTGCGGCGAGTTCGACTCGCGCTCCAACCAGTACGTCAAGCTGCGCGGCGTCGCGGTGACCTTCACCCCGGGCTACACGTGGCTCGACACCGCGGTGATCGGCGCCAACAACTGGGGCATGTTCGACCCATACGTCGTCGGCCGGCATCCGCTACATCGACCGCGACAACACCAACGGCCTCCTGTTCCAGGGCTCGGCGGCAAGGGCGTTCACCTGCGACTTCGCCCGCATCTCGCTGTCCCGCCTGGTCTTCGGACCCAACTGGAACACCGGCAAGTTCCACGCCGCCGACGCCGCCTACGTCGTCCAGGGCAAGTTCAACGCGAGCTCGACTGGTCGACGTCACCGGCATCTTCGACTACGTGAACGACATCGAGATCGACCCGGCCGACAACAACT
This sequence comes from uncultured Acidobacteriota bacterium, assembly GCA_963725705.1. Lineage (GTDB taxonomy): Bacteria > Acidobacteriota > Thermoanaerobaculia > Thermoanaerobaculales > Thermoanaerobaculaceae > CAVRZJ01. The sequence continues at coordinate 399,761 of CAVRZJ010000019.1, forward strand.
GGGACAACGGCCGGGACCTCCGCACACGCTTCCGCAACCAGGTGTTCGGGGTCAAGGTCGGCATCCACCCGAGCTCGGTGTTCGACATCCGCGGCAGCTTCTACTACTCGATGGTCGACGGCGACCAGCTCGGCCTCACCGGCAACTGCATGGGCAACCAGTGCGAGCCACCGGCCACCTTCGGCGGCGGTGCCTTCGACACGGTGATCGCCGGAAAGCACAACGGCCAGAGCTGGAAGCTCGACGTCGACATCAACGACCCGTGGGGCATCGGACTGTCGTTCAACGTCGAGGCGTTCTCGATCGGCGCCAAGTACGCGTCGATCATGGCGGCGCGCCGCGAGTCCGACGTGCTGCTCACCGAGGGCCACGACGCGACCTTCGCTCTTCCGCGGTCCCAACAACGCCACCTACGGCGTCTGCGGCGGCAACTCGACGCGGATCGGCTACGGCGGCTGCGACGGCAACTCCCAGCAGGTGGCGACGATCAACGTGGACAACGAGTTCACCGACTTCGACGAGCCCGCGGCCGAGACGGCGATCGGCTGGCAGGGCATCACCATCGTCCCGGTCTACACCATCGGGCGCCCTCGAGCTCTCCGGCGAGCTACACGCACCTCACCTACGACACGAACTGGCAGGCGTGGGGCGACGACAGCAAGAACCTCACAACACGACTTCTACCCGACGACGGAGCTCGACGACCGGCGTCGACGCACGGCTTCCGCTCGGCCTACGCGCCTTTCCAGGACAAGAAGACCGACATCTTCCTGGTCAAGGGGAAGTACGTCGTCGACGCCGGCAAGGGCGTCGACCTGTTCTGGAAGGTCAAGGGGATCAACGAGACCGACAAGCGCATCAACGACGCCAAGTACCTGCCGTACCAGGCCGGCGACTGCCCGGGCAACGGCAGCGCCTGCCAGGGCCTCATCAACTACTACTCGCCCGGAAACAGCACCGCTGCCGCCGCCGGCGGCTACATCCCGGAACCGGACGTGATCACCGTCAACGGCGTGACCGGGTACCAGTGGAAGCCGTTCGACAGCATCTCGGACGACGACCGCGACCTCAACTACTACACGCTGCAGGTGGGCGCCGGCTACCAGCTCACCAACGACCTCTACGCGTCGCTGTCGTACGAGTACTACCACGCCAAGCTGCAGGACGGCAACACGGCGTTCCAGGCGTACGGCACTCCACGAGCTCGCCTCCGGGACCCACGACAAGAACCTGGTGATCCTGCGCGCCAAGCTGCCGGTCGGCGGCGCCGACATCGGCTTCGAGTACCAGTACAACTTCGGCACCTTCAAGCCCGACTTCGGCACCGGCTTCGTGGTGCAGTACGCGACCGTCGACCAGTCGAACAACGTCCACGTGCCCGTGGGCTCGCCCGGTGTCTCGGGTACCCCGTGGGGCGACTTCATGAGCCTGCTGAACCAGGACTACCGGCAGCAGCGCATCAAGGCGTACATGAAGGTGCAGTTCTAGCCTACACGCGCAGCCGTTCCGGGGACCCGGCCGCGCGCCGGGTCCCTTGTTTTTTGCCGCCGGCGCCGCCATCCTAAAGGCGCTTCTTGGGAGGCCGATATGCGTCGCGTGAGGACACGGCTCGGAATCGTCGCGGTGGCGGTCGTCGGTCTGCTCATCATGGCGGGCACGGCGGTCGCCGGCAAAGGCACGCCGATCTTCACCGTCGCCGACCCGCGCGGCGACGACAACGGCAGCGGCTCCCTGATCTACCCCGTGCGCCCCGACATGGTCAGGGGCGACCTCGACATCCTCGCGTTCTCCGCCTACCCGGACAAGGGCGGCACCGTGTTCGAGGTCAAGTTCGCCCGGCCGGTCAGGAAGCCGGGCCGCGAGGTCATCGACAACCTCGGCGCGACGCTGCAGTCGATCGCCAAGCTCGGCTTCTACGCGTTCAACGTCGACATCTACATCGACACGGACGGCGTCGCCGGCTCCGGCGAGCAGGCCACCCTGCCCGGGCGGCTTGCCGAGGTCGCCGCCGCCAACGCCTGGGAGCGCGCGATCTGCCTGACGCCGCGACCGTACGAGGCGCAGCAGCGGCTCGAGCGCCTGCTGGTGTTCCGCGGCAAGCAGCAGCTCAAGGAGGAGGCGGGCCGGATCGAGCAGGACGCCGAGGACAAGCTCCGCGTCGAGACGCGCGACGACATCGCCAAGAGGTACTTCTTCCCGAGCCTGGTGTGGGTCGAGGGCGCCAAGATTCGCTTCTTCGTCCCGGCCAGCTTCCTCGGCGGCGTCGCCAAACCCTCGTGGGGCTACGTGGTCGTCGTTTCGTTCGCCGACATCGAGGAGCGTTTCGACCTGATGCCGACCAACACGTCGAAGTTCTCCCTGATGATCCTGCCGGTGATGTCGGGCCGCGGCGCCACCTGGGTCGGCGGCGGCGTCGAGGACGATCCCCTGCAGCCGCCCCTCATCGACATCATCGTGCCGGCCGGGAAGTCGCAGGAGCAGGTGCTCAAGGACTACGACCCGCGCTACATCCTCACCCGCAACCACCCCGTCCAACTCCCCGCGGTGGTTCCTTCCGAGGCTGCGTCCGTCAAGTAGCAGCTCCTCTGATGGCTACCGCGGGTTGCTGATGCCCCGCCTTGTCGGGTTGAATCTCGCGGGGTATGTCCTCGCCCCGCGGCACGCATCCGTTCTCCCGCCGATCTCGTTGGACACGACCTGCCACCTTCATGAGATCTTGACCACAGCGTGACTCGGACCGTGACTTGGTTGTAACATTCCGACCGATGAGATCTCTCGGAGGAGGAGGCCAAGAAAGGACTCAAGAGCACAGTGGCGTGGAAGTGGACAACGGGGCCGGTCGCCCTGATGGTCGGATCGCTGCCGGGAGTGGCCCTGGCGCAGTCCGACGTGACTTCAACCCAGGTCAAGGGAACGGTCAACGACCTCGATGGCGGCGTGCCGCCAGGCGTAACCATCGAGGTCGTGAGCTTTCGGAGACCTCCAGGAGGATGGCAATGCCTATTCGTATCCGACGCATGTTCGTGGCGGGTTTGTGCACGCTCTTCGTGTGCTTCGCAGCCCTCGGCCAGTCGGTAAACTACACGACCGGGTCGATCGCCGGAACCGTCCGTGACAACAACGACGCCGGCCTTCCCGGCGTCACCGTCACGGCAACCAATCTCGACACCGGCCTGACTCGGACGACGTATACCGACGAGAACGGTGGGTACGCCCTCAGCCTCCTGCCGCCCGGCAGCTACAAAGTCGTGGCGGAGTTGCAGGGGCTGGGCAAGTCCGAGGTGCCGCGCACGACGGTTCTCCTCGGCAGCACGACGAGGACCGACCTGAAGGTCGAGCTGCGGATCTCCGAAACCGTGACCGTCACGGCGGACGCGCCGATCATCGACACCCAGCGCTCCGGGATGACCCAGTCGGTGACCAGCCAGCAGATCGACAGCCTCCCGCTCCTCGGCCGCGACTTCCGCTCCCTGGCGTCGCTGACTCCCGGTGTCAGCGCCGGCTCGTTCGACGTCAACGCGATCACCGCGAATGGTGCGCGCCCACTGGCGACGGACTACAACATCGACGGCGCAAGCTCGAACAACGACTTCTACGGCCAGCAGACCGGCGGCTCGCGTCCGCCGTTCACCTTCTCGCAGGCGGCCATCAAGGAGTTCCAGGTCATCCGGACGCAGTACGACGCGGAGTACGGCCGCGGCGTGGGCGCCGCGGTGAACGCGATCACGAAGAGCGGAACCAACGACTTCCACGGTTCGGTGTTCTACTTCGACCGGAGGAAATCGTGGGCCGCGTCGCGCTCGACCGTGTTCGACACGAACATCGGCGGAACCACGTATCCGCTCAGCGTCTCCGACAGTTTTCTGGCCAAGGACTCCAAGCAGCCGGGGTTCGTCTTCGGCGGACCGATCGTGCGCGACAAGATCTTCTTCTTCGTCGGCGCTGACGGGATGAGCCAGAGCCAGCCTGTCGTCATCGGCAACGACATGCGAACGTACGCGCAGTTCCTCGCCTTGACTCCCGCTCAGCAGCAGGCGGCGCTCTCGAAGATCCAGTCTGCGGTAGGGGCGCCCTACGAGGCAGGCCTCAACTACTCCCAGGACAACAAGCTCCGCACCTATCTGGTGAAGCTCGACGGCAACCTCGGCTTGAACAACCACTGGTCGCTGCGCGACAACCTCACCAACTACGACACCACCAACAGCGGATCCACGTCGTCTTTCGGGCTGAACCAGACCAACGAAGTCGACAAGTTCTACCAGGCCGTCCTCGAAGTCGACACGATCTTCACGGACAGCCTGTTCAACCAGTTCATCGGCCAGATCGGCCGGGACCAGCGCCCGGTCACGACCCAGTACCCCGGCACCGAGTTCTCAATCAACTTCGGTACGACACAGTTCTTCGGCTTCAACGACACCACGCCGAGCACGGCCGATGAGAAGAAGTACCAGTTCAAGGACACCCTGCATTACGAGTTGAAGGGGCATTCCCTCAAGGCCGGCGTGGAACTTCTGCACCGCAACCTGTTCGACGCCTTCCCGCGCTACGTCAACGGCCTCTACGCGTACAGCAGCCTGCTCAATTTCGTCAACGAGAGACCGAACACCGTCCGGCAGGCGTATGGTCCGCAGAATGGCGACCTCGAGTGGGACACCAACCTCTGGGGTGTCTATGTCAACGACAGCTTCCACGTCACCCCGCGCCTGACCGTCGACTTCGGCGTTCGCTACGACTACCAGAAGATACCGCGCCCGTCGTCCAACGCTTTCCCCCAGCACCCGGAGTTCCTCACGCAGATCAAGGACGACAGCGACAACTTCGCGCCCCGCGTCAGCTTTGCCTGGGACGTGTCCGGCGACGGCCGTTCCGTGCTTCGCGGCGGCACCGGCAAGTTCTTCGAGTACATGCCGGACATCCTGCTGGCGAGCCCTCTGCAAGGGATCAGCGGCGCGTTGCTCACCACCACCTTTACCTGCACGACCACGGCCTCGAATCCCTGCCCGACCTACCCCAACCTTTTGTCGCCCGCCGATTTCCTGGCCAAGTCGAGGCTCTCGGCCGACCTCGTCACCATCGGCTCGGACTATCAGGCACAGGAGGCAACGCGTACGAGCCTGCAGTTCGAACGGCGCCTCGGCGCCAGCTACAGCGTGGGTGTCAGCGCAGTCTACTCGGAGCTGCATAACATTCAGGGCACGACGAACATCAACCTCGTCCCCACGGGCTACTCCCTCGGCAACATGCCGGTCTACGACTACAACAGCTCGTCCAATCCGGCCCGTCCGTACGCCGACATGGGCAACATCCGTGAGATCAGCAGCCCCGAGAAGGCGTGGTACCGCGGGCAGACGCTCGAGTTCCACAAGCTGGCCCTTGGTGACTCGAAGCTCTCGTGGGACGCCAGCTACACGCATGCCGAGTCGATCGACTACGAGACGAACACCCGTTCGACCTCGACTTCCTTCCTCATCGACCCGAATAACCCCGGCTTGAGCGTCGGCCCGAGCGACAACGACGTGAAGCACCGCATCGTCGGCGATATCGTCTATCGCCTGCCGTTGGGCTTCGAGGTGTCCGCCGTCGGCTTCTGGCACAGCGGCTTCCCTTACACGGCCGCCATCAGCTTCACCTGCGCCGGTTGCACCGCCAACAGCCTGACCGGACAGGCTCAGACGAGCCAAGCGGCGAACTTCACCCCGGTCTTCGTGGACGGGAACGGCTCGATCATCGACATCACCCAGGCCAGCGGCATGACCCTGCCGCAGTTCTCCGCCTTCCTGAGCGGACAGAATGCGCGTCTCATCCGCCGCAACTCCTTCCGCCAGCCCAGCGTGTGGGACGGCGACCTCCGCCTCTCGAAGACCTTCAACCTCACCCGCGGGGTGAAGCTGCAGGTCCTTGGCGAGGTGTTCAACGTGCTGAACAAGGACATGAAGGTCGTCACCGGTGCCAACCAGGACTTGTTCAGGATCACCTACACGGCGGCGACCGGCAAGTACACCATCACGAAGTACACGAACACCGTGACAGGCGTGCCGCTCGACACATTCGGCCTCGTCCAGGGCTACTCCGGTGAAGTCAACCCTCGCCAGTACCAGGTCGCGGTGAAGGTCAACTTCTAACAGTCATCTCAGCGCAATCAAGAAAGGCCGCCCTCGGGCGGCCTTTCTCAGTCAATCACAGATCGCACGGGACGGCGCCCAGCGGCGCTCGCGGGAGTGGGCCGCGAGACAGGTGCGTGGCCCAACGATCGTGACGATCTTGGGTCAGGCCGCCACCCGTGATCTCGCCACCACCCAGATCCCCGGGATGATTGCGTGCACGGTGGCACAGGCCGCGCCCCAAGCCTGCAGCTCCACAGAAGTGGCGCGATGCTCAGCGGATGCGCCAGATGCCGGTGGAGCGCGGCCAGAGCTGGACGTACCAGGCGCCCGAGGCGCCGGACGGGTTGGTCACGCCGGCGTCGCCGAAGAGGCGGTCGAAGCCGGCGGCGGTGATCGTGAATGGGCCGGCGCCGGTGGTGCTGTCGCCGAGGTTGTGGACGACCAGCACGCGCTCGGTCGGCGAGGTGCGGACGAACGCGAGGATCGCCGCGCCGCCCTGGCTCGAGGCGATCACCTCGAGCGAGCCTCCGCCGAGCGCCGGCGAGGCGTTGCGCACGCCGATCAGGGCGCGGTAGCGCGCGAGCAGCGACGCCGGGTCGTCGACCTGGGTCGCCACGTTGGCGGTGGCGCGGCCGGCGGAGAACGGGAACCACGGGATGCCGGTGGTGAAGCCGCCACCCGAGGAGGCGTCCCACGGCATCGGCGAGCGCTTCGCCTCGTCGCCCGCGCTAGACCCGTTCTCGAGGCCGACCTCCTCGCCGTAGTACATGAACGGAGACCCCGCCAGAGTCAGCAGCACGGCGGCCGCGGACCGCAGCCGGCCGGCTACGTGCGCGAGCTGGGTCGCGAGCCGCACCTGGTCGTGGTTGGTCAAGAACGGCGCGTCGTTCGCGCCGGTCGGGTAACGGCGGACGACCTCGGCGAGCTTTGCGGAGATCCCGTCGCCGGAGGCGGTCTTGGCGCCCCGGATCAGCTCGTCGGCGAGCGGGAAGTCGAGGCACATCGGCAGCTCGTCGCCGCCGGCGATGACCGTCGTGGAGCCGTAGTAGCCGGCGATGATCCCGGTGTCCGCCCAGCTCTCGCCGACCAACGTGGCGTCCGGCCGGATGGTGCGCATGAAGGCGGCCAGCTCCTTCCAGTAGTCGTGCGTCTCCCGCGTGTCCTGCTGCCCGTTGCCGGCGCCGGCCTCGATCAGGTAGCGGGCGGCGTCCAGCCGGAACCCGTCGGCGCCGCGCGCCAGCCATAGCGCGGCGAGCCGCTTGACCTCGCTGCGCACGGCGGCAGCGCGAAAGTTGAGGTCGGGCATGCCGCTCCAGAAGATCCCGTAGTAGTAATCGCCGTGCGGCCCGGGGTGCCAGCTCGGGGTGTTGCCGCCCCACGGCTGCCTCCACCCCGGGTCGGTAACGCTCCAGACGTACCAGTCGCGGTGCGGCGACGACGGCGACGAGGCCGAGTCGACGAACCACGGGTTCTCCGAGCTCGAGTGGTTGACGACGAGGTCGAGGATCACCCTGATCCCGCGCCGGTGCGCCTCGGTGCACAGCGTCGTGAAGTCGTCGAGCGTCCCGTACTGGGGGTTGATCGCCTCGTAGTCGGCGACGTCGTAGCCGTGGTACGACGGCGACGCGAAGATCGGCATCAGCCAGATCGCGCCGACGCCGAGGTCGCGGGTGGTCGCCGGGTCGCCGTCGTTGAGGTAGTCGAGCCTGGAGATGAGCCCGCGGAGGTCGCCGATTCCGTCGCCGTCGGAGTCCGCGAAGCTGCGCACGAATATCTCGTAGAAGACGGCACCGCGCCACCACGTGCCCTGCCACTGGCGTGCCGCCGCCAGCGGCCGCCGCGCGATCGTCCCGTTGGCAGGCCCCACACCCGCGAGCGGACCGGCGGTCGCGGCCGCGAGCACCGCCGCCAGCAGGATCTTCACGGGGCGCGCCGAGGCTGCCATCGAGGCCATAATAGAGGAGGAGCCCCGATGAGCCGGTTCGACTCCGCCCGCCGCGCCGCGCTGATGGCGGACCTGCTGAAGACGCTGCGCCACCAGCCCGCCGACCTGCTGCCGTTCGAGGAGGTTCGCGAGCGCCTCAAGCTGCGGACGTTCGTCGACCGCGGCCTCCGCGAGGTGCCGCTCGACGCCATCGTCGGCAGCCTCGGCCGTGCACGCGAGTTCAACCGCGCCTTCCTGCCCCGCGACGAGTCGCTGCGCGCCCGCTGGGAGCAGGTCGAGGACCTCGCCGAGGGGCCGGAGGGCCTGGACGCCGTCGAGCTGTACCAGGTCGGCGAGGCCTACTTCGTGGTCGACGGGCACCACCGCGTCTCTGTAGCCCGCCGCATGGGGACGACGACGATCGAGGCGCACGTCACCGAGTGTCTCACCGCCGTTCATCTCGAGCCCGACGCCTCGATCGAGCAGGTGATCCTCGACGGGGCGCTCGCCGATTTCATCGCGGTGACCGGTCTCGACCCCGCGGGCGCCGAGGAGTACCGCGTCTCGGAGGCCGGGGGCTACCAGCGCCTGCTCGACCACATCACGGTGCACCGCTACTTCCGCGGCATCGATCTCTTCCGCGAGTTCGCCTGGGAGGAAGCCGTCGCCTCGTGGCGCGACCTGGTCTTCCGGCCGATGATCGTGATGGTGAGGGAGAGCGGCGTGCTCGAGGATTTTCCCGGCCGCACCGCCGCGGACCTCTACCTGTTCACGATGGACCACCTGCACTTCCTGCGCGAGCGCTACGAGTCGCGGGAGATCGAGCCGGCGGTCGCGGTGCGCCACTTCCGCTGGCTGAGCTTCCTCACCAGCCCGTTCCGGCACCGCCTGCGCGCCTGGTGGCGCCGCTTGTGGCCGAGGGCTCAACCATAACCCGTTGGCCCAAGGAAGGAAGTAACACGAGGACGCCCAACGCAAAGGCGCGAAGACACAGAGACGCAACGATGCCAGAGAGCCGTGGAGTGTCTACGTTGGCCGGTATGCACCGGCCGCCATGCAAGGCCCGACCGCACGCGCAGCGTGCTGAGGGCCGTCCCACGCGAGTGCGGCCCTGCGTTGCGCCTTTGCGCCCTAGCGCCTTTGCGTTCCTTCTTCTTCTCGCTTTTCCTAGTTTGGACCACGATCTCCCCAGCAAGACGCCGGATCGTGCTGCCGACGCTCTATGCTTGTGAGGATGAACGACGCGATGTCACCCCGCGTTTCGAGCGCCGGCCTGTCCCCGGGAGAACGGCTCGGGCCGTACGAGATCCGCGGCCTGCTCGGCTCGGGCGGCATCGGGACGGTCTACCGCGCGTGGGACGGGCGTCTCGGCCGCGAGGTCGCGCTCAAGGTGCTCGCCGAAGGCGTTGAGCGAGCGGCCGCCAGCCTCGCGGAGCTCGAGCAGGAGGCACGCCTGCTGGCCTCGCTCTCGCACGCCAACATCCTCGGCATCTTCGACGTCGGCGAGGACCGTGGGCGGCGCTACGTGGTCACGGAGCTGCTTGGCGGAGTCAACCTGCACCAGCGCATGGCGGGCCAGCCGCTGCCATGGCGTACTGCGGTGGCGATCGCGCTCGAGACGGCGAAAGGCCTCGCCGCCGCCCACGCGCGTGGCATCGTGCACCTGGACCTGAAGCCGGAGAACATCTTCGTGCTCGCTCAAGGGGGCGTGAAGATCCTCGATTTCGGCTTGGCGCGACGGGAGGCGGGGCTCGCGGGCAACGAGTGGCCTGCCGCTCCGGAGCAACGGAAGGGCGAGCGCGTCGTGGTGGGGACGCTCGGCTACCTGGCGCCGGAGCAGATCGCCGGGGCGCCGGTCGACCATCGCTCGGACATCTTCGCGCTCGGGGGGGTGCTCTACGAGGTGCTCTGCGGCCGCGAGCCGTTCAAGCGGAGCACGCTCGTCGGCACCCTCAACGCGATCTCCAACGAGGAGCCGCCGACGCTCGCCGTTCCCGGGAGGACGATCCCGGACGGGCTCGTGCGGGTGGTCCGCCGCTGCCTGAGCAAGGACCCGCGCGACCGCTTCCAGACCGCCTACGACCTCGCCTTCGCGCTCAGCGAGCTGCTCGCCCAACCCGCGGCGCCGCTCCGCCCCCGGCCGGGATGGCCGGCCAGGGTCGGCTACTTCCTCGCCGGCTTCGCCACGGCCCTCGCCGCCGTCCTCCTCCTGCTTCTGCTCTAGGAGCCTGTCGGGAAGACGGGGTGGGCCGCGTTACGAGCGCCGCGGGGTCAGATGCCAGGCGCCGCGACGACGGCGATGTGCCTCCATCGCCGAGGAGCGGCAACGCCGCAGATGACCCCGCGCCGCTCGTAACCCTAGGGCGCGAAGGGGATTGCGGCCGCATGCTGCGTCGCTCGTCGTCGCCGATGGAAGAGCATCGCCTTCCTCCTCGCTCCTTGCCTGCAATCCGCAAGCCCCCTGCGCGCGACCCTCCCCATTTCCCCGACAGGCTCCTAGCTCGAATCTTCGGCAGGCGTGCTCCGTGGCAGGGCTCGTGGGGTCGGCGCTCCGCGCCGGCCTTTTCGGTAGCGCTGCCGGGAAAGCGCGCGCGGCGCGCGCGCCCCACAGTGCTCGCAGCGGTAGCGTCGCTCCTTCGGTACCTCTGTCTCGAGGCGTCGCCAGCGACGGCTCGAGCCACGAGCCACGAACCACGTTGCTTCTACCGCAGGCGCCAGACCGCGCCGCCACCCGCCGGCACGGTCACGGTGACGGTGCCGGCGGCAATCGCCGAGGCGCCGTCGAGGCTGGCGAGCAGCAGCTCGGCCGCGGTCGCGCGCAGCTCCCACGGGCCGGCCGCCGCCTCGGTGGTGCCGAGATTGTGCACGACCAGCATGCGCGCGCCGGCGGCCTCGCGGACGAACGCCAGCACCGGCGAGCGCCCAATCCCGGGAGAGAGCACCGTGGTTGTCCCACGGCGCAGCGCCGGTGAGCCCGCCCGCGCGTGAATCAGCCGCCGGTAGAGCGAGAGCAGCGACGCCGGGTCGCCGCTCTGCGCGGCCACGTTGGCGGTGTCGCGTCGCTTGGCGAACGGGTGCCACGGCGTCCCCGCAGTGAAGCCGCCGCCGGCCTCGCTGTCGTTCCACGGCATCGGCGTGCGGATGTCCGAGTCGGGCTTGTCGCCGACCAAGCCGACCTCCTCTCCGTAGTAGACGAACGGCGTGCCAGGTAGGGTCAGCAGGATGGCGGCGGCGGAGCGCAGTGCCGCCGTGCTGCCGTTGAGCTGGGTCGCCACCCGCGGCATGTCGTGGTTGGTGATGAACGTGCCGTCGAGCACCCCGGCGGGGTACAGCCGCGCCACATCGGTGAGCGCCTCGGCAACCGGGCTGCCGTCGCGCATCCGCACCGACTCGAGGATCGCGGAGCCGAGCGGGAAGTCGAAGCTCATTGGCAGCTCATCGCCGCCCGGCCACCGTGGCGGTGGAGCCGTAGTACGGCGCGATCTTCTCGTTGGTCGTCCAGTTCTCGCCGACCAGCAACGCCCTGGGGTCGCCCGAGCGGACGTGCGCCGAGAACTGTTTCCAGAACGCGTGTGTCTCGGGCGAGTCGTTCTGCGCCTCGCCGGGCCCGTCGGCGACGATGTGCCGCGCCGCGTCGAGCCGGAAACCGTCGACGCCGCGCTCGAGCCAGTAGTCGGCGATCGCGTCCACCTCCGCCCGCACCGCGGGGTTGAGCGAGGTTGAGGTCGGGCATCCCGCTCCAGAAAATCCCGTAGTAGTAGGCGCCGTTCTTCTCGTGCCAGGTCGGACCGCCGCCCCACGGCTGCTTCCAGCCGGGATCGTCGGCGCGCCAGACGTACCAGTCGCGCTTCGGCGACGCGGGCGACGATGCCGAGTCGACGAACCAGGGGTGGTCGGCGCCGGTGTGGTTGATCACCAGGTCGACGATGACCTTGATCCCGCGCTTGTGCGCCGCCGCGATGAATGTCTCGAAATCCTCCATCGTGCCGTACGCCGGGTTGATCGTCCGGTAGTCGACGGTGTCGTACCCGTGGTAGCTCGGCGACGCGAAGATCGGCATCAACCACAGCCCCTCGACGCCGAGGTCGGTCGTCGTCGCCGGGTCGCCGTCGTTGAGGTAGTCGAGGTGAGCGGTCAACCCGCGCAGGTCGCCGACGCCGTCGCCGTCGGAGTCCGCGAAGCTGCGCACGAAGATCTCGTAGAACGTGGCACCGCGCGCCCAGTCGAGCTGCCACCCCGGCGCCGCCGCGGCCGCCGCTCTCGGGGGAGTCGCCCGCGCTGACGCTTGTGGCGCGTGCGCGCAGCCGGCGAGCGCGAGCGATGCGGCCGCGGTGAGGAAGATCGATAACCGGAGGCGGGACGTCGAGGTCATGGGGCGGTCCTCCCGGATCGGAGCGACGGGAGGATTCTGGCACGGCGGCGGCGCGGCTCACAAGGCCGCGAGCCGATCCGGGCGCCGCCGCCGCCGGTCGATTATCATCGGGTGGTGAGGCGCCTGTTCGTCATGTGCGGGCTGTCGTTCTCCGGGAAGACGACGATCGCCCGGGCGCTCGCCGCCCGTTTCGGGGCGACGGTCGTCAGTCTGGACGAGGTCAACCGCGAGCGCGGCCTGCCGCACGGCGGCGCCGGCCTGTCGGCCGCGGCGTGGGCGGAGACCCACCACGTCGCGCTCGCGCGCCTCGCCGCACTGATGGCCGGCGGCGGCGACCTGGTGGCCGACGATACCGCGTGCTTCCGCTTCCTGCGCGACGACTACCGCCGGCTCGCCGCGGCGAACGGCTATGAGGCGACTGTGGTGCTCGTCGATCCCCCGCGCGAAGAGATCGAGTCCCGGCGGCGCCTCGCGGATGCGGCCCGTGATCGCGAGCCGATCACCGACGCCGTGTTCGCCGCCCACGTCGCCTCGTTCGAGTGGCCACAGGCGGACGAGGCGACCGTGGCGCTGCGCTGCGAGGCCGACGCCACCACGTGGCTGGCCACGCTGGACGAGAGGTCGACGAACGGACCATAGGAGCTGGCCATGCCCAAGCTGGTGCCCAAGGTCATCCTCGAAGGTACGCGCCTGACGCAGAAGACGGAGATCGCGTTCGCGCTCAACGAGCACCCGCGGGTGGTCGGGCCGCGCCGCTACCGCTACCACTCGCCGGTCGTGTCCGCCGAGTGGTGCGGCTTCACCAACCGCCCGTGGGGGCGCGGTCTGCTCAACTTCGACCCGGACGAGGAGGCGCTAGCGCTCGACACCTACGCCACCTGGGCGCACCTTTTCGGCAACCTGCGCTACTACTCGTGGATCGTCGACCGCTTCCACCTCTCGACCCGCGCCTGGCAGCTCCAGCACGCGGACCGCGACCTGGACTTCGCCTGGCTCGAGGCGATGCTGCTGCCGCTCGGCTTCCGCCACGTGCTGTGCACGCGAAAGCCGGAGTCGTTCGCCGCGGCGCGCGAGCAGCGGCTCAAGGTGTCCGGGAACCCCTCGCAGTACGACGACCTCGGCGCTTTCGTCCGCGAGCAGGAGCTGTTCCGCCGTCTCGTCGCCGAGTCGCGCCTACCCTGGGTCGAGGTCGACGTCAGCTCGGGCGACGTCGGCCAGGCCTCCGACCGCATCGCCGACTGGTTGGAGAGCACCGGCGGCCTGTACGCCCCGGCGGATTGACCGGGCACCCGGTCGAGGAATTCCACCTGCAGCCGCGGCCTTGCAGTGTCCGGAGGATTCAGACATGAAGACCGACGAGCTCCGCGCGCTGCAGGCGCCGCTCAAGGACCGTTACCGCAGCGAGCCCACGGCCGCCGTCGTCACGCTGCGCGCCACCGGGCGGCTCGGCGAGGGCGTGTCGTGCCGTGTCGAGACCGGCCGCGCTCTCGTCGAGGCAGGCCTCCACCCGGCCACCGGCGGCACCGGCCTGCAGGCGTGCTCCGGCGACATGCTGCTCGAGGCGCTCGCCGCGTGCGCCGGCGTGACGCTGGCGGCCGTGGCCGCCGCGATCGGAGTCGAGGTGCGTGGCGGCGACGTCACCGCCGAGGGTGAGATCGACTTCCGCGGCACCCTCGGGGTGGCGAAGGAGGCGCCGGTCGGGTTCAAGGCTATCCGTCTGCGCTTCGACCTCGACACCAGCGCATCGGTGGAGCAGCTCGCGACGCTGCAGCGGCTCACCGAGCGGTACTGCGTCGTCTACCAGACGCTGCGCTCGGGACCGCCGCTCGAGCTCACCCTGCGCGCCGCCAGTTAAGAGCCCAAGTCAGGGGGCAGCGGCCGCCGCGCCGGCGCGGATCGCCGCGATCTCCTCGTCGGCGAGCCCGAGCAGCTCGAGGAAACGCTGGTGCTCGGCGGGGCTGGTCCGCTCGAACCCGGCGTGCCAGCGCATCATGTCCTCCTCGGACATCCCCGACGCCGCGAGCAGGGCGACCCAGGTTGCCTTGTCGATCACGGTGACGCGGTGCAGCAGCTCTGGGCGCTGCAGCAGGTCGGCGATCAGCCCCTGCTGATCGCGCAGCCGGGAAATCTCCGCGTCGAGCTCGGCGAGCCGCTGCTCGAGCACGGCCGCGAGGCCGATCGGCGAGGCATCGAGCGCGCGGGCGATCGCGGCGAGCGACACGCCGGCGCGGCGGTAGGTGCAAATCTGTTCGAGCCGGCGCTCCTCGGCAGGGCCGTAACGGCGGTAGCCGGCGGCCGAGCGCGAGGTCGGTCGCAGCAGGCCGATGGCGTCGTAGTACAGCAGCGTGCTGCGGGCGAGGCCGTACCTGCGGGCGAGGGTGCCGACGGTCAGCATGGTACCTGCCAGCGTACCAGCCAGAGGCGACAATTCACCCCCCGCGCCGGCGGTCACGACGGCAGCGGAGTGCCGGTGCGCAGGTAGTGGTCGAGCTGCGCCTCGAGACGGCGCAGGCGCGCCGGCGCGTGCGCCGCCAGGACCGCCATGGCCCGCTCGCCGGCTTCCGACAGCGCGGTGAACGTCCGCCGCCACAAGGCGATGCTACCGTCCCCGTCCGCGCGGACGGCGACCGCGAGCCGGGTGGCGAAAAGGCCCGGCGTGACCACCACGAACTCGATCGTGGCAGCCTCCGGCGCGTACCGGCTGATCGTCCACACGGTCTCGGTCCCGTCGTGCTCGGAGGTCGTGAAGACGCACCCCTCCTCGGCGAGGCCGCTGTCCGTGTAGACGATGCGCGCCGCCCAGGTGTCGATCCACTCGTGCTCGCGCACCGGGCACAGCAGCGGAAACACCCGCTCCGGCGCCGCCGACAGGTGCATCGTGCCCTCGCTGATGATCCGCTTCGCGTTGATCCTCTCCATGGCTCGCCCCTCTCCGGCCGCGGCTCCCACGGCCGGGACGAGTCTCGACCGTGAAGCCGTAGACAGGTCAAACCCCCCAAGCCCGGCGCCGGGATCCGGCGAGGCGGGGCGGCTACAATTCGGATCCTGTGAGCGAGACGACGACGCCCTCCACGTACCGGGCCGGCAGATCCGGAGCGCTCACCGTGGTCACGGCCGGGTCGCTGTACCTGCGGGCGGCGGCGCTCGCCTTCGGCCTGGCGGTGTCGCTCCTCATGGTCGCGCGCTCGCAGGTCGGCGGCGACCAGCTCCACATGCTGTCGCGCGGCTGGCAGCTCGCCGCCGAGGGGTCGTGGGTGCACTACGGAATGCCGACCTCGGCGGGGGGCAAGTCGCCGGGCACCGCGACGACGCTGCTCGTCGGCGTCCCGCTGCTGGTCTGGCGCGACTACCGGGCGCCGACCGTGCTGCTTTGGCTGACGCATCTGCTCGCCTATCTCCTGCTCGACCGCGTCGTCGCGCGCTCGCTCGGCGACCGGGGCCGGCTGCTGTTCGGCCTCCTCTACTGGCTCAACCCGTGGCGGGTGTTCTTCTCCGCGCACCTGTGGAACGCCAACTTCATGTTTCTCGCTGGCGCCCTGCACGCCTGGACGGGCTTCCGGCAGCGCCGGCATGCCACCTTCTGGCTGTCGTTCCTGCACGTCGCGACGATCGGCGTCGCGGCCCAGCTCCACACCTCGGCGCCGGTCCTGCTCTTCGCGTCGGCGCTGCTGCTGTGGCGCGGTTACCTCAAGATCGACTGGGCCGGTGCGGTCGCCGGTGCGGTCGCCGTCGGCGCTTCACTGGTACCGTGGGCGCTGACCGTGCTGGAGCACCGCGAGCTGCTTCCCGGCGGCACCGGGTTCCCCTTCCGCGGCCTCGTGCTGGTGTTCCCGCTGCTGCGCGGCCTGATCTACTGGCTGCGCTACCCGTCGCTGTTCTTCACGAAGCGGATGGCCGATTTCGACTTCACGGCGGCGCTCGGGACCTTTGGCGACCACTTCCTGGCCAGGCCGCTGTGGGCGCTGCTGGTGGTCGCCGGAACGGCCAGCCTGGTGGTCCCGTTCCTCGCCAACCGGTGGATGTGGCGGCGCGACCGCCGCTGGCTCGCGCAGCGGGCCGACGCCTCGTGGAGCGCGCGCCGTTGGCTGCACGGCTATGTCGTCGGCTGCTTCGCGGCGGCCGTCGTCTCGTTTGCGGCGTCGCCGACCACGGTGATGGCGTGGCAGGGTTTCATTGTCCTGCACGCCGCCGTGCTGCCGCTCGTGCTCTGGGTCGAGACGCTGCTGCGCAGTCGCGCGCGCTCATGGGCGGCGCGCGGGACGCTGGCGTACGCAGCCACGGCCGCCGTGCTCCTAGTCACGATGGCGATCGGCACGCCGCTGTACCGCCGCGGCGGGCGCGATGCCGTGGTCGCCACCGTCGGGGCGCCCCACGCGATGTTCGACGAGCTCGGCATCACCACGCACTGCACGCTGGTGGTCGATCCGGCCGAGACGTGGTGGCCCGACGCTCTGCCGCCGCCCGTCGCCACGCCGTCCGCGATGACCCGCTGACATCTGGAACGTCTTGACCTCTGCGGACATCGTGGGGTCAGCGCTCCGCGCCGGCGTTCCCGGCAACGCTGCCGGAGAAGCGCGCGCCCCACAGGCCCTGCAGAGAGCCGCAGATCTCAAAGCGAGCGGCGGCGCCGTGGCGGCCCTTCCCCCTGGCCGGTCCTGGACTTGCGGCGTCCGGTTCTCTTAGTCTCTACCGCCATGAACCCGCTACGACTGCGCACGCAACCCGTGATGGTGGCCTGCCTGCTTGCGGTCGCCCTGGCGGCCGATGGCCAGCCGGCTGCCGCGAGACGACCGATCTCACTCGACGACCTGGCACGCCTGCGCGACGTCGGCGACCCGCAGCGCTCGCCCGACGGCGTCTGGGTCGCCTACACGGTGACCACGACCGACGTCGAGAAGGACGAGCAGAACTCCGACCTCTGGATGTCGCGCTGGGACGGCAGCGAGCACGTCCGCCTGACCAGCTCGACCGACGACGAGTCGTCACCACGCTGGAGCCCCGACGGAAGGTGGCTCGCCTTCCTGGCCACTCGCGGCGACGAGGAGGAGAAGAAGCGCGGGAGGCAGGTGTGGCTGCTCAACCGCAGCGGCGGCGAAGCCGAGAAGCTCACCGACATGCCTGGCGGCGTCTCGGAGTACGCGTGGTCGCCCGACAGCGCGCGCCTGGCGTTGGTCGCGGATGACCCCGACCCCGACGACGAGCCCGAGAAGAAGCCCGGCTGGCAGAGAAAGACCGCGCCGCCGATCGTCATCACGCGCTACTTCTTCAAGGACGACGACAGCGGCTACCGCAAGACGCTGTACGCGCACCTCTACGTCTTCGACCTCAAGGCCCGCAAGGCCGAGGCGGTCACCGCCGGCCCGTTCGACGACTCGTCGCCGGCGTGGTCGCCGGACGGCACCCGCCTCGCTTTCGTCAGCGAGCGCGGGACCCGCGACCCCGACCGCGAGAACAACGGCGACATCTTCGTCGTCGACGCGCGCGCCGGCGCGACGCCGGTGCAGGTCACGCACTGGTCGGGCCCCGATAGCGGGCCGCCCGCGTGGTCGCCCGATGGCGCCTGGATCGCCTACCGGCAGGGCGATGAGCCGCGCTTCTCCGCCTACAACCTGTACGCGCTCGCGGTCGTCTCCGCCGCCGGCGGAGCGCCGCGGGTGCTCACCTCGGCGCTCGACCGCGGCGTCTCGTCGGTCGCCTGGGCCCCCGACGGCACGGCGCTGGTGTTCATCGTCGAGGACGACCGCGCCAGGTACGTCGCCCGTGTGCCCGCCCGCGGCGGACCGGTCGAGGCGTTGACCTCGGGCCGCCGGGTGGTCTCGGCGCTCTCGGTCGGTCGCGACGGGCTCGCCGTGCTGGCGGGCACCGCCGGCCACCCGGACGAGGTCTGCGCGCTCGCCGGCGGCGAGCTGCGCCCGCTCACCCACCAGAACGACGCGTGGGTCGCCGGTGTCGAGCTCGCGGCCACCGAGGACGTCACGTTCAAGGCAGCCGACGGAACCGTGGTCGACGGTCTGCTCGCCAAGCCGCCGGGGTTCACGCCCGGACGGCGCTACCCGGCGCTGCTCAACGTCCACGGCGGCCCGGACGGCCAGGACGAGCACGCCTTCGACTTCGAGCGCGAGTGGCTCGCGGCCAACGGCTACGTGGTCCTGCAGGTCAACTACCGCGGCAGCGCCGGCCGCGGCTCGGCGTTCCAGAAGGCGATCTACGGCGACTGGGGGCACCTCGAGGTGGTCGACCTGCTGGCCGGCGCCGACTTCCTCGCCGTACAGCCGTTCGTCGACCCGGCGCGGCTCGGCATCGGTGGCTGGAGCTACGGCGGCATCCTCACCAACTACACGATCGCCACCGACGCCCGCTTCAACGCGGCGGTATCCGGCGCCGGCAGCTCGCTGCAGACCACCATGTACGGCGTCGACGAGTACATCGAGCAGTACGACGCCGAGATCGGGCCCCCGTGGCGCAACCCCGAGCTGTGGCTCAAGGTCTCGTACCCGTTCTTCCACGCCGATCGCATCCGCACGCCGACGCTGTTCCTCGGCGGCACCGAGGACTTCAACGTGCCGCTGGTCGGCGGCGAGCAGATGTACCAGGCGCTGCGCGGCGTCGGCGTCGACGCCCAGCTCGTCGTCTACCCCGGGCAGCACCACATCCTCTCGATCCCGAGCTACCGGCGCGACCGGCTGGCGCGCTACGTCGAGTGGTACGACCGCTACCTGAAGCCGAAGGTCGAGACCGCCCCTGCCGCGAAGTAGCCCGGTGGCGGAGCCGGCCGCCGCTCAGCGGGCGCGCGGCACGGTGCGGTGCAACCTGGGGGCGAGCTTGATGGTGGGATCGACGGCGCCGACTCCGCGGGTCGCGTCGGTGAAGCTGAGCACGCGCGGCGCCTTGGCGAGGCCGGCGAACAGGCGGGCGACGAGGTCCAGGTAGGCCATCGAGGCGGCGTTCGCCGGGTGGGCGGTCACCCAGAAGAACGCCGCGTTGAAGCGGTGCTGCGCGGCGCTTGCCGGCGGGTCGCGCGGGCCGTAGGTGGCGACGATGTCGCCGCCGCTCACATAGCGCACGCCGTCGGCGAACACCGTCGCATCGCCGCTGGTCGGGGCGTTGATCAGCACCGGGATGTCGCCGAGCTCGTCGAGGGTGTCGACGAGACCGGCCAGGTACAGCTCGAGCCCGGCGTACGGCAGGGCATCCTCGGCGACGCCGTAGGCGCTGGCGCCGCCGGTCGAGTAGCTGCCGTCGGGGTTCTGCTTGAGCTTGGCGGGATCGAAGCCGCCGAGCTGACCGTGGACGCCGGAGTAACCCCAGTGCCAGCCGAACCTGGTGGTGTCGAACAGCTCGTTGAGGTCGGCGCCCCAGTGGTGCATCGTCTCGTGCAGCAGCGGCACGTAATAGTGGGGGTGGATGATCATGTAGTTCAGCAGCCGCCTGCTCCCGTGCCGCACGCGGTTGTCGTGCGGTGGCTTGCCGATGCCGGTGACGTCGTTGAAGACGTTCCCGGACATCCCGGCGATGTCCCCCATGGAACTGTCGGGAAACAGGTACACGAAATCGTAGATGTCGGCGAACGAGCGATAGAAGAGTTGGTTTGCCTTCTGGTCCCAGATCCACCCCGAGGTGGCCGCGACGATGGCGGCGGCGTAGCGGCTGCACTGCGCCCCGGTGGTCAACGTCCGGACCGGAACCGCCTCGCCCGGGTTCATGCCGAGCAGGCTGACCGACGGGATGGCGACGACCGGCGGGGCGCCGCCGGGGATGTACACGTAGACGAGCACGTCCCAGCCCACCCGGCCGCCCAGGAAGACCGGGTCGCCGCCGAACCCGACGCCGGCGCGGGTATAGGTGTGGTCACCGGCGACGGCGTCGCCGTGGGTACCGTCGTCGTGGAGGTCGATCAGAACCCGCCTCTGACCGTCGACGACGATGCTACCGAACTCGTTGAACACCTCCACGACCGGGCCGAGATCCTTGGTCGAGACCAGGGTCACGCTGGTGGCGTCGTTGCCATCGACCCAGACGACGGGATCGGCCGCGCTCGCACCCGTCAGGTACGCCGGCGGCCAGCGGCTCGCCAGGGTGTCGATCAGCGGGTCGAGCGCCAGATCGGTCGCCACTGCGACGTGCTCGTAGAGCGACGGCGCCCTCCCGTACGAGCGCACGTAGAACCCGTACGTCCCCGGCGTCAGGTCGACGAAGTACGCACCGCCGGCCCCCGAGTTCTTGACGGCCGCGATCAAACCGCTGACGTCGTCGTAGGCGACGACCTTTCCGTACAGGCCTTCGCCCGACTGCAGGCTGCGGATCGTCCCGCTCACCCGGACGGTGCCGGCCGCGGCCGTCCCGTTCACCTCGAGGCGTGGTCCGAGGTCCGGCACCTCGAGCTGCGGGTCGCGAGCGAGATCCCAGTAGGCCGAGCGAGGCAGCTCGACGCCGGCACGGGCGGCATCAGTGGCCCGGCCGACCCACGACGCGGGCTGCCCCCCGACCGGCCCGGCGACTGCACCGAGGCTAGCCAGAATGAGCGACGCGAAGCGGCACGACGGCCGCCGCGCCTGCGGCCCGCTCGTCCCGGTTCGGGGGGGCATCGCCACACGGATAGGCTCCGGCTCCAGGTTTGTCAAGGACCGCCGCGGCTGCCGTCCGCCTACATCCGCGCGCCTGGCGACGTATGCTTACAATATGGCTCATCTTCCTGCGAAGCCGCGATGAAGCCCAAGGCCCCAGCCTCCTCGCCGATCCGGCGGCTGCTGCGCCTCGGCGGCCTCGCGGGCCGGGTCGGCGCCTCGCTAGCCTCGGAGCAGATCTTCTCTCTGGCTCGCTCCGACGCCGGCCGCAAGTCCCACCGGCTCGAGAACCTGGTACGCAACGCCGGGCGGATCGCGAGCGCTCTCGGCGAGCTCAAAGGCGCGGCCATGAAGGTCGGGCAGATGCTCAGCCTGCAGGACGGCATCCTGCCGCCCGAGGTCGCCGAGGTGTTGCGCTCGCTGCAGAAGCAGTCGCCGCCGATGCCCTTCGAGGTCGTCCAGGACGAGCTCGACGTCGAGCTGCCGGCCTGGCGCGAGATCCTCGTGAGTCTCGAGCCCGAGGCGTTCGCGGCGGCGTCGATCGGCCAGGTGCATCGCGCCGTGCTGCGCGACGGCCGGGCCGTCGCCGTGAAGGTGCAATACCCGCTGATCGACCGCATCGTCGCGGCCGACCTGACCAACCTCCGGCGAGTCCTCCAGATGGTCTTCTCGCTGGTCACCGACACCGACTTCGAGCCGATCTGGCGCGAGCTGCGCGACCGGCTGACGGAGGAGCTCGACTACCTCCACGAGGCGGAGAATGCGCGCCGTCTCGCCCGCCTCCATGCCGGCGTCCGCGACGTGATCATCCCGGCGATCGTCGACGAGGCAACCACGCGCCGCGTGCTGACGATGGAGTACGTCGCCGGCGTCTCCCCGGACGAGGCGTGCTCGGACCGTCACGACCAGGCGCTGCGCGACCGCTGGGCCGCCGTGCTGTTCGAGTTCCTGCTGCGCGGGCTGCTCGAGCATCGGCAGCTCCACGCGGACCCCAACCTCGCGAACTTCTCGTTTCTCCCCGATGGGCGGCTGATCGTCTACGACTTCGGCTGCGTCAAAGCCGTACCGCCCGGCATCGCCCGCGGCTACCGCAACGTGACGCGGGCCGCGCTCGACGGCCGCCGCGACGAGATCCCGGCGCTGCTCGACGCGATGGGCGTCGGCGCCGCGGCGGGAGGGCCGCTGTCGCCGGAGCTGATCGCACCGGTGGTCGACCTCGTCATGGAGATGCTCGACCCCCGGCAGCCGTACCGCTTCGGCGCCGACGACCGGATCTTCCGCCGGATGCTCGAGCTCAAGTCGAGGCGTTTCGACGAGATCACCGACCTGCGTTTCCCACCCCATATCGTCTTCATCAACCGCACGGTGGTCGGCCACTTCGGAAACCTGTCGCGCCTGCGCGCCTGCGCCCCCTGGCGGCAGATCCTCGAGGCCCGCCTCGCCGCCGCCGCCCACCGCCGACCGCGCTGACCTGCCACACCGCCGCATTCGGGGTGCCGGCGCCCTCGCCGGCGCAGGAGTCCTCCACGCGACTAAAGTGACCGCCACGGCCACGCGGGCGAGGGCGCCCGCGCTCCGGGTGCCTGCGCCGCGTCTTCGATGACCGTCAAGCCCGCATCAGCCGTTATCATCACGGGGCGGATGGCGCACGATCCCTACTCGTCGTTGCGGTTTCCCGAGTACCGGGCGTTTCTGGTGTCGATGTCGGTGGTGTTCTTCGCCACGCAGATCCAGAGCACGGTGCTCGGCTGGCAGGTGTACGAGATCACCCGCGACCCGCTGTCGCTCGGCCTGGTCGGCCTCGCCGAGGCGCTGCCGTTCCTCGCGCTCACCCTGGTCGGCGGTTGGGCCGCGGACCGCGCCGACCGGCGCGCGCTGTCGCTCGTCTCACTGGTCGCGGTGGTCGCGAGCGGCGCCTGGCTGCTGGCGCTGAGCGTCCGCCAGCCCGGCTCCGCACTGCCCCTCTATGCTGCCCAGGCGCTGGCCGGGCTCGGGCGGGCGTTCTTCCGGCCGGCATCGTCGGCGCTCGGGACAGAGCTGGTGCCGCGCGAGCACTACCAGAACGCCGCCACCTGGCGATCCTCGGCGATGCACCTCGCAATGGTGGCCGGCCCCGCCGCGGGCGGCGCGCTGATTGCGATCGGCGGCACCCGGCTTGCCTATGCCGTGGTGGTGGCGCTGGTCGGCGCCGGCCTCGCGGCGCTCGCGGCAATCGCCCGGCGCCCGCGCCCGAGCGCGGGCCCCGGCCATATCGGGCGCGACCTCGCCGACGGTGTCCGCTTCGTCCTCGCCCAGCCCCTGCTGCTCGGGGCGCTCAGCCTCGACCTGTTCGCGGTGTTGTTCGGCGGCGCCGTCGCCCTGTTGCCGCTGTTCGCCAAGGAGGTGCTGGGCGTCGGCGAGGTGGGCTTCGGGGTGCTGCGCGCCGCCCCGGCGGCGGGGGCGTTGGTCATGTCGGTGTCGCTGGCGCGCTTCGGTCACTTCCGCCGGGCGGGGCGCGCCCTCCTGTGGTGCGTCGCCGGCTTCGGGATCACCTGGATCGCCTTCGCGCTGTCGCGGTCGTACGCGCTTTCGTTGGCGCTGCTCGCCCTCGGCGGCGCGCTCGACAACGTGTCGGTGGTGCTGCGCGCCACCCTCGTGCAGATGTACACGCCGCAGGAGATGATGGGGCGCGTCGCCGCGGTCAACAGCTTCTTCATCGGCTCGTCCAACGAGATCGGCGCCTTCGAGAGCGGCGTGGCCGCGCGCCTGCTCGGCGTCGTCCCGTCGGTGGTGTTCGGCGGCGCGATGACGCTGCTGACCGTGGCGGTAGTGGTATGGCGCGCGCCGCAGCTCCGCCGCCTCCAGCGCATCGGCTCCTGACCGCGCCGCCTACTCGTCCCCGCCAACGTCCTCATCGGCGTCGGCAAGCTGCGATCGCTCGACCGCCGGCAGCGTGCCCCAGCGGCCCGCGAGCCAGCTCACGCCGGCCAGGAACGCGCGCGCCCGGTCGGTGTCCGGGCAGACGCGGCGCACCAGCGCCCAGAACGCCGGCGAGTGGCCGCGGAAGAAGACGTGCGCCAGCTCGTGGGCGATCACCGCCTCCAGCACCCACGGCGGCATCTGGCGCAGCGCCGCGTGGAGGCGAACCGTGCCGGTGCGGGCGCTGTAGCTGCCCCAGCGCGACCGTTGCGTCGTCGACAAGAGCACCTCGGCAACGCGCGGCGGCGACGGGAAGCGCGCTGCCACCCGGCCGGCGAGGGCCGCCAGCTCGCCGTGACCGTTGATCTGGCGCGAACGGCGGCGGCGCAGCAGCGTGCGAGCCAGCTCGACGACCACGCGGTCGACCTCGGCCGCGGCCAGGTGGAGCGGCGCCGAGACCAGCAGCGACGACCCGCGCAGGCGCGCGTTCACGTGGCGGACGCGCTTGCGGGAGACCAAGAGGGCAAGGGTCACGCCGTCGACGATGATCGTGCGTGGCGGTGCGGACGACATGCCGGCCGGGTCCGTCCGCTCAGCGCGCTCGCAACGCGGCGGTCGCCAACGCGGCCCAGCCGGCGATGAACGCCACGCCGCCGATCGGCGTGATCGCCCCCAGCCAGCGCGCTCCGGTCAGCGCCATCAGGTAGAGGCTGCCCGAGAACAACACGATCCCGGCCGCGAACGACCAACCGGCCACCTGCGCCCACGGGCCCGGCCAGCGCGCCGCCGCCCCCGCGACCGCGATCAGGCCGAGCGCGTGGTACATCTGGTACCGAACCCCAGTCTCGAACACGGCGAGCGCCTCGGGGCTGACGTGAGCGCGCAGGCCGTGCGCTCCGAAGGCGCCCACCGCCACGCCGAGACCCGCAGCCCCGGCTCCCATTGCGACCCAGCCCGTCGTCATGCGGTCAGTCTACCCTGCCCCGCCGGCGTCCCCGAGCGGGCGGGCGTCACGGGCGCATCCAGTCGATCGTCCGCCACGGTGTCTCCTCGGACCCGCCGGGCGGCGGCTCGACCTCCCAGATCGCCGCCATCGGATTGCGGAGAACCAAGCGGGCGAGGCCGGCGATGTTGCCGTCGGGCAGAGTCTCGGGGAGTCGATCGGCCCTCATGCTGCGGGCGTCGACGGCCAGGAAGCGCACCCGGTTGCGGTCGAGCACCTGCCGGAGTTGCCCCGAGGCGGCGAAGCCCGGTGCGCGGAACAGCCTCTCGACGAAGCGGCTCTTGGCCTCGATGTCGATCGTCTGCGCCCAGTGACCACAGAACACCGTGGCGCCGGTCCAGCCCGGGACCAGCGGCGCGAGCGACGGGCTCGCGATCACCACGTCCCCGGGGCGGAGGTGGAGCCGCAGCCAGTCGAGCCCGGCGACGAAGTCCTGCGGCACGAACTCGTCCGTCTCCCTCTCGGCGGCACGGCGCAACAGCGTGTGCTCGCCGAGAATCGACCCGATCGCGCAGACGCCGACGAGGGCCACCCCGGCCGCCCAGGCAAGCGTTCGGCGCCGCCGTGTTGGCGCCCCTCCGCCGGCGGTCCGTCGCCACGCCCAGGCGGCGGTCATCGCCGCCAGCACGGCCATCGGCACGTGAGCGCCCCAGATGAGCTTGCGCCGGAACTCGATCGGCGCGAGCAGCAGCACGGCGACGGCAAGCAGCCAGGCCATGAGAAGGGGCACGTCCCGGTGCCCCCTCCGCACCGCCGGTAGCAGCACCGCGCCCGCCGCGAGGAGGAGTGGGATCCCCCAGCCGACCGCGTGGGCCGTCACGCCGGGCACCTGCATCGTCCAGGTGAGGCGGGAGAGCACGGGATCGAGCTTGACGACCGCCAGGCTGTAGGCGACGAACGGCGCCGGGATCGCCGCGAAGAGCGCGAGACCTCGCCAGCGGTTCCGCCGCAGGACGGCGGCCCATGCCGCGGCCACCGCGAGCAGCGTGACCACGTCGTACTGGTGCGTCATCGCGACCGCGAGAGCGATCCCACCCGCTGCGGCCGCGTCCGGCAGGCGGCCATCGTCGAGGTAGCGAAGCAGCCGCAGCAGCGCCAGGAGCATCAGGGCGAGCGCCAGCGGCAGCGTGAAATAGGACGTGGATACCGGGAAGGACTGGTTCGCCTCGACCATCCACAGGTCGATCGGCTGCTGCGCCTCCGGCATCCCGGCCAGCGCCGCCGCCGGAACCAGCCATCCGAGCCCGGAAGCCGTGGCGGCCAGGGCGAGCGCGAGCAAGCGTGTCGGACGGTCGCCGCAGAATCGCGCGGCGAACGCGTGGATGGCGAAGACCAGGAGCACCGTGGCGGCAGCGTGGACGATCCACCAGACCGCCACGAGCGACGCCCCGGTCACTCGCGCCGCCGTTCCCATGAGCCAGAACACGGGCAGCAGGACCAGCCGCCGATGCGGCTCGCTGGTGAACAGGTCGCGGAACAGCAGGTGCCCCTGCTCCGCCTGCCGCATCCAGGCGAAGTAGCTCTGGTAGTCCTCGTAGTACGCGGGCGCCAGCCCGAGGAAACGCTCGCCCGGGCGCTCGTGGAGGTAGCCGCTGACGATCGGCGCGGCGGCGGCGCACAGCAGGAGCAGCGCGACAGCCAGCACCAACAGCCTCTCGCCGCGGCCGACCGGCTCGCTGGCCGGCGCCGGCGCAGCGGACCGACTGCCTGCCGGCGGCCTCCGGCGATGATCGACCTGTCCTGCGCGCATCGACGGCGTCAAGGGTAACACCCCACTGCCGGCGGCCGGCCGGCCTTCAGCCGGCGACGGCGGCGATCGCGTCGACCTCGACGAGCAACCCGTGGTGCAGGGTGCCGGTCGGCACGACGGAGCGGGCCGGACGGTGCTCGCCGAAGAACGCCGCATAGACGGCGTTGACACGGCCCCACAGGGCGATGTCGGCAACGTAGACGGTCACCCGCAGGACCAGGTCGAGCCGGCTGCCCGCCGCCTCGAGCACCGCCTGCAGGTTGCGCAGCGCCCGCTCGGTCTGGACCTCGATGCTGGATTCCGCGAGGGGGAGCCCCGTCTGCGGATCGAGAGGCAGTTGCCCGGCCACGTAGACGAGGCCGTCGTGGACGATCGCCTGGCTGTAGTGCCCGGCCGGCAGCGGCGCCGCAGGGGTGGTGACCGGTCGCGGCACCTCAGTGCCGCCCACGGCCGGCGCTCCAGGGCAGCCCGTCGAGGTCGACGTTGCCCCCGGAGACGATGATCCCGACCCGCTTGCCGGCGACCGCGAGGCGGCCCTCGAGCAGCGCCGCGAGCGGCACTGCCGACGACGGCTCGATAAGGATCTTCATGCGCTCCCACACATGGCGCATGGCGGCGACGATCGCCTCCTCGCCGACCGTGACGATCCCGGCGACGCGTGCCCGGAGGATCGCGAAGGTGTGCTCGCCGAGTGAGGTGAGCAGGCCATCCGCGATCGTGCGCGGGTCGACCGACGGCACGATTCTGCCGTCGCGCAGGGAGCGCCAGGCGTCGTCGGCGCCGGCGGGCTCGGCACCCCAAACCGCCGTCTCGGGCGACAGCGCGGCGACTGCAATGGCGGTCCCCGACAGCAGGCCGCCGCCGCCGACCGGGGCGACGACGAGGTCGAGGCCGTCGACCTCCGCGAGCAGCTCGAGGGCGGCGGTCCCCTGCCCGGCAATCACCCGTGGGTCGTTGTAGGGGTGGACCACGGTGGCACCGCTGGCGGCGACGATCGCCGCGAGCGTCGCCTCGCGGGCGGCCAGCGTCGGCTCGCATTCGGTGATCTCGGCGCCGTAGCCTGCGACCGCGGCCTTCTTGATCTCCCGCGCGTTGCGTGGCATCACGACCCGGGAGGGAATGCCGCGCAGGCGCGCCGCGAGCGCGAGCGCCGCCGCGTGGTTTCCCGAGGAGTGCGTGGCGACGCCGCGCGCCGCCTCGGCGTCCGTCAGCGACAGCACCGCGTTGCAGGCGCCGCGGAACTTGAATGCGCCGACCTTCTGGAGGTTCTCGCACTTGAAGAACAGCCGGGCGCCGGCCATCCGGTCGAGCGAGGAGCAGGTCAGCACCGGCGTGCGGTGGGCGTAGCGCCGGATGCGCTCGGCCGCCGCGCGCACGTCGTCGATGGTCACCGGCAGCGTCATGCCGCAAACGTAGCACGGAGTGGTCTGGAGGTGCGGGGAACCTGGAGGCCGTCGTTGCCACCTCCGACATTCTGAAAGCGGACAACTCAGCGATTCCGCTTCGATCTCCAGTCGGGACGGCGCTTGCACTCCCCATCGCGAGCAAAACGTCGGAAGTGGCACGCGCGCACCGCTCAGGGAGCAGCGCGGAGTGGCCCAAGTGGTTTGGAGGCGGATGGAGAATTGGCGGTCATCGTTGCCACCTCCGACATTTTGAAAGCGGACCACTCAGCGATTCCGCTTCAACTCCCGGTCCTGGCGACCCTTGCGGGCCGCATCGCGAGCAAAACGTCGGAAGTGGCACGCGCGCACCGCTCAGGGAGCGGTGCGGAGTGGCTCTGAGTGGCTTGGAGGCGCTCGGAACCTTGGAGGCCGTCGTTGCCACCTCCGACATTTTGAAAGCGGACAACTCAGCCATTCCGCTTCGATCTCCAGCCGGGGCGGCGCGTGCAGTCCGCATCGCGAGCAAAACGTCGGAAGTGGCACGCGCGCACCGCTCAGGGAGCGGTGCGGAGTGGCTCTGAGTGGCTTGGAGGCGCTCGGAACCTTGGAGGCCGTCGTTGCCACCTCCGACATTTTGAAAGCGGACAACTCAGCCATTCCGCTTCGATCTCCAGCCGGGGCGGCGCGTGCAGTCCGCATCGCGAGCAAAACGTCGGAAGTGGCACGCGCGCACCGCTCAGGGAGCGGTGCGGAGTGGTTTGGTGGCCTCCGCGCAGCGCTCAGGCGCGCCAACATTCTTGTCTTTCTTCTCTCCTCGCGCTCCGCGCAGCGGAGCGCGGCGCTGCCGCCAGTGGGCCAGATGCAAGGAGCGCAAGCCGGCCCGCGACGACGCGTACTTGCTGTACGCGAGGAGCGAGGCCGGCGAAGGGCGACGCCGCAGATGGTCCGCTGCCGGCAGCGCTGCGTGGGAAGTAGAGAGCGATCCAAATTGGCGGGGGCGGGCCGCACGCAGTGCGGCAAGGACGCGAGCGGCGAGCCCGGCCGGCGCGCAGCGCCGCGCCAGCGGCACCCGCCCCTTCTCCAAGGCCGCGCCTGCGCCGCCACCCAGGGTCAGGCGAGCGTGCGTTGCAGGAACGCGGCGAGCCGCTGCGGGTAGCCGGGCTCGAGGTGGGTGTCGGAGTGCCCGCGGCCCGACATGATCCAGAGCTCGGCGCGCTCGCCGGCGGCGCGGGCGAGTCGGTGCGCGTGGGCGACGGGCACGACGGCGTCGGCGTCGCCGTGGACGATCAGGAAGCGCGCAGCGGCCCGGGCGATCACCACCTCGGGTGCGATCGCGGCGAAGCGGGCGCCGATCCGCCACTCGATGAAGCGGAACGACAGCGGCAATGCCGGCGTGAGGAGGAAGCCCCAGCGTCCCGGCGGCACCATCGCGTCGCGCGGGTCGGCAAAGGCGCCGGCGGTGGCGACGGCACGGATGCGGCGGTCGTGCGCGGATGCGTGAATCGTCCCGGCGCCGCCGATCGACAGCCCGAGCACAGCGACCCGGCCGGGATCCACGCCCTCCTGCGCCAGTGCGAAGTCGACGGCGGCGCGGACGTCCTCGGAGACCTTCAGCATCGACGAGTAGCCGTCCTCGTCGGAGAGCCCGTGGTGGCGCGCGTCGAACGCCAGCAGGTGCACGCCGAGCGGGTGCAGCATCGGCACGTACGGCAGCATCCGCTCGGCGTTGCGCCCCCACCCGTGCACTAGAACAACGACCGGCCGCGGCCCGTCCGCGCCGCCGGGAATCCACCAACCGTACAGGGCCCGCCCGCTCGCGGTCGGGAAGCGCACCTCGCGGAAGCTGACTCCGAGGTCGGCCGGCGTGCGGCGCGACGGTACCCGCGGGTTGCGCCACAGGACGATCAGCGCCAGCAGGACGACCACCTGGTAGACGACGGCGAGCGCGAGGAGGGCGAGCAGCCAGACCATGGCGCGCAGTTTACGGCGTCGGGGCGGCGCCGGGGTTAGGCGGAGCGCCCCGGGACGGCCCCGCAGCGTCGTGCAATCGCTGCGGGGCCGGCCTCGCCTGCTACGCGGCGCTGCGGGCGAGCGCCCGGTCGACCGAGAACGGGCCGCCGCCGAGAACGAACAGCGCCGCCACCATGGCAAGCACGAGGACGTGGTATTCGTACCCCTCGCCGCCCTGCTGGCCGCCCCAGTTCATGAAGAACCCCACCTTCGCATGGGTGGTGACCACGGCGCCGATCATGACGGCGCCGACGCCCAACGCGGCAACCCGCGTCAGCGCGCCGAAGATCAACCCCAGGCTGCCGAGGAACTCTGCGGCGATGACCAGCACGGCGAGGAACGCCGGGAGGCCGACCTGATGCGTGAGGAACCCCATCGTCCCGGTGATCCCGTAGCCGCCGAACCAGCCGAGCACCTTCTGGGAGCCGTGGGCGAACATGACGGCGCCGAGCGCCAGGCGCAGCACCGTCACCATCACGGAATCGTTGGTCTTGATCAGCTTGAAGATCGCGTTGCTCATTGTCTTTCGCCTCTTTCCGGCCGCTTTTTCTGACGGCCACTCGTGTTCACGACACTCGTTATAACGACTATGTATCCGGCGAACCGACCATCCGACCGCCGCCGACTCGCTACCCGAGAACCTCCTGGAGGATCTCCACGAGCTGCCGCAGGCGCCCGTCGTCGACGCGGGCGAACAGGCCACGGTCGTAGGCTGCGACCTCGGCGTCGAGCCCCGCGAGCAGCTCGAGGCCGGCGCGGGTGATGCGGGCCGTGACAACGCGACGGTCGGCCGTGTCGCGCTGCCGCGAGGCCCACCCGGCCCGCTCGAGGCGGTCGATCAGCCTCGTGATGTCGGGATCACGGGTGAGCATGCGCTCGGCGAGTTGCCCGCACGTCACGCCGTCGTCGCCGGCGCCCCGCAGGATGCGCAGCGCGTTGTACTGGCTCGGCGTCAGGGAGTGGGGCTTGAGCAGGCTCGCGAGCTCCAGCGTCAGCCGGTTGGCGACCCGCATGACGGCGATCACCGCCGCCTCGCCGAGACGCTGGACCGGCCTCGATGTCGCCTTCGTCGTCCCCTTCTTCGTTGCTTCGCGTCCCATCTCTCGCGCCTCCGTTATCACAATAACCGTTGTGACGATGTTTGTCAAGTCCCCTATCCTCGGTCCGCCGCGCTCCCGGTCTTCACAGGCCGGCGGCGGACTCGGGACCATCAGACTCCCTGTCACTGCGAGCAGCGCTACGCCCGGGTCGGGGCGGTGACTTGGCCAATGACGAGCGCTGCTGTGGGGCGCGCAGCCGGCGCGGAGCGCCGGCCCCACACTGGCTTTGCAGGCATTCGCCAGCGCCACGTCATTGGGAGGAGGCCGCAGGCCGCCGCAGCAGTCTCCCCGGGCGATGAGATTGCTTCGCCGCCGCCAAGATCGGCGGCGGCTCGCATTGACAGTCGGGACTTTCTAGGCAATCGGCCACCGAGGATGATGCAGGCCGGGCCAGTCGCACGACCCGAATGGATGGCAGTAGAATCGGGGCGGATACTCTGGGGTGGCGGGTTTCCTCGTCTTCGATGGTGTGACCAAGAGCTTCAGCGCCGCTCGCCGCCGTGGCGCATCGCTTCATCAACTTCCTCCACGACCCCAAGGTGGCCGCCGAGAACACCGAGTTCATCAGCTACCTGTGTCCGAGCCGCGCCAGCTACCCGCTGCTCTCCGAGGAGACCCGCGCCAACCCGGCGCTGTTCGTCCCCGCCGAGGTCCAGGCCAAGTGCGAGGTGATCGCCGATCTCGGCAACGACAACGCCGCCTACGCCCGCATCTGGGACGAGATCAAGGCCGCGCGTTAGAGGCCGGCCGGCTCCTCGTTCAGCGTCGCCCGAATCTCGCGGGCGAGGGTGTCCATGTCGAACGGCTTCTGCAGGAAACGAACCTGGCCAGCGCGGATTCCCTGCCGCACCGCTTCGTCTTCCGTGTACCCGGACATCAGGATGACCCGCAGCTCGGGCCAGCGCTCGTGCAGCCCGACGGCGAGCTCAGGCCCGGCGATGCCGGGCAGCATCAAGTCGGTGAGCAGGAGATCGAAAGGCGGGTCGGTAGGCAATCTGCCGGCCTCCTCGCCGCTCGCCACCGCGACGGCCTGGTACCCCAGATTGGTGAGGATCTCGCGGAGACCTTCGCGGGCGCCGTCCTCATCCTCGACGATCAGGATTCGCTCTCCTCTGCCTGCGTTGGCCTCGGGCGCCATCGAGGGCTCCTGAGCCGCCGGAGGCGCGCCCGTCCCCGCGCGCGGGAGAAGCACCTTGAACACGGTGCCCGTTCCCACTGTGCTCTCCACCTCGATGCGGCCACCAGCCTGTGCGACGATGCCGTGCACGACCGAGAGCCCCAATCCGGTGCCCTTGCTCGAGTCCTTGGTCGTGAAGAACGGCTCGAAGATGCGGTCACGGATCGATTCGGGGACGCCGTGGCCCGTGTCCTCCACCGCCAAGAGCACCTCGCCCCGTTCGGCCGCAGCGGTACGGATGACGAGGCTGCCCCCTGCCGGCATGGCGTCGGAGGCGTTCACGACCAGGTTCATCAGCACCTGCTCGAGCTGGCCACGGTCGGCCTCGATGGCAAGGTGCTCGGGCGCCAGCTCACTTGTGAGGCCGATGTTCGCCCGCACCAGGCGACGGAGCATCTTTGTTGCGTGGCGGACGATGTCGTTGAGGTCGCACCATTGCGGTCTTGCCACCTCGCGCCGCGAAAAGAGAAGCAACTGCCGCGTCAGCGACGCACCTCTGTTGATCTGCTGGACCAACTCGCGGCCCAGCTCCTCTACCATCACGGGATCGTGGGACTTGTGGAGGAGGAGATGTGCCTGGCTGAGCAGCGCCTGGAGCAGGTTGTTGAAGTCGTGAGCGACACCGCCCGCCAGGCGACCGACGGCCTCGATCTTCTGGGCCTGTCGCAGTGTTTCCTCGGCGCGCCTGCGCTCGCTGATGTCGGTGAGCATGACGAACGACCCGGCGAAGACACCGTCGTTGAGGGTCGGCGTGGCCGATACCAGGCACCAGACCGGCGCGCCACCCTTGGTGCGATACGCCCGTTCGTAGGTGCCGCCGAGGCCGCTCAACTGTCCGGCTTTGCGCGCCTCGTGGCTGGCGCGGTCGTCGTCGAGGATGAAATCGTCGATCGGGCGGCCGACGATCTCGTCCGGTGCGTACCCCAGGATCTGCGCCGCGCGCGCGTTGGCGAAGCTGACCCGCCATGCGGTGTCGAATATCATGATGCCTTCCTGGGCGGTTTCCACGACCCGCCTGTAGCGTTCCTCGGATGCGCGCAGCGCCTCCTCCGCCTGCTTGCGCTCGCTGATGTCCTCGAAGACGCCGAGCACTCCGAAAACGGCGCCGGTCTCATCGGTGAGCGGCACCTTGGTCGTGCTGACCCAGGGGCGTCGGCCGTCGGAGTGCTGCACGGGTTCGACAATGCCCAGCTTGGACCGGCCGGTAACGATGACCTCGCGGTCGTCGGCGCGGTAGGCCCCGGCCAGGTCGCGCCACGGCATGTCGAAGTCGTTCCTGCCAACGATGTCCTCGGAGTCGATCAGTCCCGCCGCCCGGGCGAAGACCTGGTTGCATCCCAGGTAGGCGCCGTTGGTGTCCTTCCAGAAGACCGACTGCGGTATCGAATTGAGGACGTTGGCGAGCACGCCGCGGCTACGCCGAAGCTCCGCGGTCCGTTCCCGCACCCTCTGCTCGGCCACGCCGCGGAATGCGGCGGCCATGCCGACAAGGAGAATGACAAAGACGATCCTGGCCAGACCGCGTTCGATGGGTAGCTCGCCGGCCGCCCTCTGGAGCTGGACCGACGGCTCAAGGAGGACCGTCGCCGCTGCGACCAGCAGCGTGATGGTCACGCCCCACACCCCACGCCTCGCCCCGGCGGCCGAGCATGACCATCGCGAATCCGACAGAGCCCGAGCCACCACACTGTCGAGCTCATGCCGTAGGCCACCGGGGCCAGGAGCGCAACGGTCGCGACGAGAGCGGTACCGTTGGCGGCGGCGGGGGACCGTCGGTGCGGCCGGCGCCGATACCACAGGTACAGTCCCCGGGATCGCTGCGGCGCCCGCGGCGTTCGCCCAGCCAGGGCGTCAGCTTCCCGGTGCTCAACGTGACGACGAGCCGCGCCGCACCGAAGACCACGCACGCGACCCAGACGGCAAGCATGCCGATCGCTACGAGGCTGTGGCGGTCCCCCACGGTATCGTTGGCAGGGGCCGGGCGCAGCTTGAGACTCGGGCCGGAGGTCATCGCGGGGCCTCGGCCTTCGGGTCTTTACCTGGTTGGCCTGACTGCATTTACGCTATCCCTTTTGATTTTACTCCTCATCACCTCCGCACGGGGTGCCCCGTACCACCTCCCGGCTCCGACCGCGACCATCCTCATGGCGTCCAATCCAAGCTGACACCAATTGTTCAGAAAGTCTCTCCAGATTTTGAGGGAGCGCGGGCGCCCTCGCCCCCACTAGTCCCGAACGGGGGCGCGATCGCCATGCCGCCCGGCGCCGGGCCGGCGGGGGCGCCGGCCCTCCGGCAGGTTTTCATGGTCCAGGGTGTGCCCACGGCTCATGGTGATTGCCTGGAAAGTCCGTCCGGAAGGACAGTCATTGCGGGGTGCACGGGCCGCCGCGGGTGGGCCGGGCAACGAGACAATCTCATCGTGCCGGAGGAGACTGCTGCCCTAACCACGTCGCCGCTTGGCTCCTCCTCAGGGCAACCACTGCCGCCGCGCGGCGAGAGGTGCCGGCGTTAGCTGATTTGCCTAGGTCGCGAGGCTCGCACACCATATGGCTGGCCCGCCGCCGGATGCGCCGAGGCCACAATATCGGCACCGCGCCCCGGGCCCGAAGACCAGCAAGGTCGTTGGGCACCTTCAGGCATCGCGGCCGCGCTCAAGCCGTTGGCGATAACCCTCGTAGTCCGGCAGCAGGCGGTCGTAGGCCGCGTCCATCAGCGGCGACGAGATCATGAAGTCGGCCGAGGCGCGGTTGCACGCGACCGGGATGTTCCACACGACGGCGATCCGCAGGAGCGCTTTGACGTCGGGGTCATGCGGGTGTGGCTCGAGCGGGTCCCAGAAGAAGATCACGAAGTCGATCGAACCTTCCGCGATCTTGGCGCCGACC
>CAVRZJ010000020.1:0-21266 GCA_963725705.1 uncultured Acidobacteriota bacterium
TGGTGCCCAGGGGCGGAATTGAACCGTCGACACCGGCATTTTCAGTGCCGTGCTCTACCAACTGAGCTACCTGGGCACTTCCACGGCCGCGAGAGTATGAAGATGCGGCGCTGGGCTGTCAACCGTTAGCGGCCGCCCAGCTCAGGAGTCGCCAGCAGGACGCTGTCCGGCACGTCCACGTTGGAGCGGAGCAGCGCCTGCGCGTGCGTCTTCCCTTGAGCGTCGGTGAGCAGGCTCGCCGAACCACCACCACCCAGCGAGTCGTGCAGGATGAAGTTCAGAGCCTGCAGGTTTGCGACCTCGTAGCGGTCGACGCCGCCCTTGACGAAGGCGGCGCAGCGCTCCTTCACCCAGGCGGCGGTGACATGCTCACGCATCCACGTCCAGGCGGCGTCGCTGCGGGCGATGAGGCCGACGTTTGAGGATTCGCCCTTGTCGCCGGAGCGCCCAGTCGCCAGCCTCTCGAGGTGCACGCGCGTCATCGTCTCCCCCATCCCCCGCGGTCGCTACTGCAGCAGCGACAGTGTAGTCCGTCGTGCGACGTGGGACGAGTGGGCGTGCAACCGTCCGCGACGCCCTACAATGCCGCCGTGCGCAGCGATCCGAGAAACGTGGCCGTGGGGACGCTTCTCGTCCTCCTCCTGCTCACGTTCTATCCCGGCGCTCATGCTGGGCCGCCGTGTGGCGCCCGAGGCGAGCCTGCGCAGCGTACCGCCGTGGCGGCACGAGTGGGGGCCCAGCCCTGATCCGCCGCCGCGGGTGCTCGCCGCCGCGACCCAGCTCGGTCCGCGTTTGGCCGTGATTGCACGCGAAGGCGTCACGGCCGCCGTGTGGGACCCGTGGATCGGTGGCGGTCGGCCCGGCTGGCTGTCGTCGCCGCGAGAAGGCGGGGCGCCGCTGCCGGTGATCGCAGCCCTGCTGGCGCGCGCGCAGTGGGCGTGGACTGCACTCATCGCACTGACGGTGACGGCATCGTTCATCGCCGTGTGGGTTGCCGCGCGCTGGATCGGGTCCTCCGCGTGGGGCGCTGCCGCCGCCGCCACGGCCTACACGCTCGCCGGGCCGGTGGCCTGGCACTGGCTCGACTGGCGGGGCTCTGCCGTGGCGCTCGGGCCGGTGGCGCTGCTGCCGGCACTGTCGAGCGCGACGGGATGGGGGAAGCGGGCGGCGGCCTGGGCGATAGCCCTGACGGCCGTCGTGCTGGCCGGCGCGCCCGCCATCCCCTTCATCGCCCTGTCGCTCGCCCGCGAGCTGATCGGCAAGGAGCGACGGAGCGCCGCACAGCGTTGGTCGGCGGTCGCGGCAGCTCTCGTCCTGGCGATGCTGGTCAGGCTGCCGGTGGCCTGGCTGGACCGCGCCGGCGCCGAGCCTGGCGCCCGGTCGGCGATCTCGCGCCCGGCGTCCCCGCTGCCCGGAGTGCGGGCGCTGGTCAGCCGAGCCGAGGCCGGCCGGCCCGCTTCCCGATCCGGAAACACCGCGGCGCCCGCCGCCGAGGCGGGCGATGAATCCGGCTTCCTGGGCGTGATCGCCATCCTGCTCGCCGGGCTCGGCCTCGTCGCAGTCCGCAGCGGCGACCAGCGGTTCTGGGGTGCCGTGGTCGCGGTGTCGCTCGCCCTCTCCCTGGCCCCGACGCCGTGGCTGGCGCGCGCCGGCCTCACCCAGCGCCCTTTCGGTGTTCTCGCGCTGGGCGTCGCCCTGCTGGCTGCGCGCGGTGTCGACGCCCTGACCCGGCGGCTGAGGCCTGGGTGGGTCGCGGTCGCCGGAGCCGCTGTCTGCGCGGCGCTGCTGGTCGAGTTGGCGCCTGGCGCCCTGCACGAGATGCCGTTCGTTACCGCGCGGGACGCCCAACTGCAGCCACCGGTGCCGGGTCCGTTGTCCGACGACGGTGCGCGAGTGCTCACGATGATGGGCGCGCTCCCACCGGACGCTGCCGCCGGCTTCGGCATCGCCGACGTCCGCGCCTCGTGGTTCGACCGCGAGCCGGCATACGAGGATCTCATACGCGGCCGCCGTGGCGGCGGCAGCTCGGTGCTCGATCCGGTGTACGCGCAGCTCGGTGCGCGCTGGGTCCTGGAGCCAGTACCCGTGCGGGTCGTGTCGGGCTTGGTGTTCGGAGACATCGACGTGGTCGAGGCGCCGCGCATCTCGGCCGGGGATGCGACGACGGCCCGTTACGAGCTCGTGGTCCCGGAGAACGTCTGCCGGCTCGGCCTGCCGCGCTCGCTCAGCGGCGGCGGCGCCGTCTTCCTCCAGGGCGCCGCGGCGACCACGGCGCTCGAAGAGGATCGAGCGCTCGCAGACGAGAGCGTCGAGTGGCGCTGGGTCAGCGTCAGGCCAGGCGCCCCGCGCGGCCGCGTCGTCCTCGGGGTGATCGGCGAGGATCACGCTCCGGCCTCGCTTTCGGTTGCTGTGGACGTCTCCGGTGTCCGGCTCGTCGCCGAGGACCAGGCGATGCGGTTGTGGGAGTGGGACCATGCCGAGCCCTTCGCGCGCCTGTACCCGCCGGCCCCAGCGACGAGCGCCGTGGTCACCGAGCGGACGGAGGCGCGGGTCGAGATTGCGGTGCGCGCCGCGCAGGCGTCGGCCCTGGTGGTACAGGTCAAGCACCGCCCAAGGCTGTGGCTGGCGACGGTCGACGGAGAGGCCGTCACCACCGCGGCGGCGCTGGACGTGTGGACGGCGGTGGCTGTCCCGGCCGGCAGCTCCCGTGTCGTCCTGCAGGCTGCGGTCCCGACCGCGGTATGGGGGCTCTCCGCGGCTGCGGTTATCATTACGGCGCTGCTGGCCCTGGTCCGGAGAACGACATGAAGCTGGTCATACAGGTCCCCGCATGGAACGAAGAGGAGATGCTGCCGCGTTCCCTTGCCGAGCTGCCACGGCGGGTCGAGGGCATCGACGAGGTCGAGATCATCGTCATCGACGACGGCTCGACCGACGGCACCGTGCGCGTCGCGCGCGAGGCTGGCGCTCACGTCGTCCGCTTGCCCGCCCACCAGGGGCTGGCGCGCGGCTTCACCGCGGGTATCGAGGCGGCGCTGCAGCATGGTGCCGACGTCATCGTCAACACGGACGCCGACGGTCAGTATCACCCCCGCCACATCGCGGAGCTGGTCGCGCCGATTCTCGCCGGCGAGGCAGACATCGTGCTTGGCGACCGCGGCGTCGCCAACCTCGCCCACTTCTCCCCGCTCAAGCGCTGGCTCCAGAGAGTCGGCGCGCGCGTAGTCCGCTTTCTCTCCGGCGTGCCGGTGCACGACGCCACGACCGGGTTTCGCGCTTTCTCCCGCGAGGCGGCCGCTCACATCAACTGCTTCACCTCGTTCTCGTACACCCTCGAGACGCTGGTCCAGGCCGGTCAGGCCGGATTGATCGTGCGCTCCGTCCCAGTCGAGGCCAGGCCCGCCAGCCGCCCGTCGCGCCTGTTCGGCTCCAACCTCGGCTACATCGCGCATCAGCTCGCCACGCTGTCGCGGCTGATCTTCATCTACCGGCCGCTGCGCACGCTGATGACGTTGGCGGTGATTTGCCTGGTGCCGGCGGCGCTGCTATTCATCCGGTTCCTCTACTTCTACCTCACGGGACCGACGCCGACCGGTCACACCCAGTCGCTGATCGCCGGCGCCGTGCTCGGGACGACCGGGGTGCAGTTCGCCGTGCTCGGAGTGCTCGCCGACCTCACCGCGGTCAACCGCCGCCTCCTCGACGACATCAGGGCGCGCGAGCGGGCCCGTAAGCCCCGGTGAGACGCCGCGCCGCCTGGCTGCTCGCGATCATCGGCCTCGCCTTGGCGGTCGTCCTGATCGCGATGGCGCGCCCCGGCGCGATCGTCGAGCTGGTCCGGCACTCGCGGCCGCGTGGCATTGCCATCGCCTTCGCGTGGGCCGCCGCGGTACTCCTGCTGCGGGGAGCGCGGCTCGCCATGGTGGTCGGCAGCGGCCTGTCGACGGGCCGGGCGATCGGTGTCATGGGCGTGGTGAGCATGGCGGTCGCCGCGCTGCCGCTGCGCGCTGGCGACCTTGCGCTCATCCCGATGCTGCGCGCCTCCGGCGTGCGCGGGACGATTCGCGGCCTCTCGTTCCTCGTCTCGCTGCGGCTGCTCGACGTCATCGGTCTGCTCGGCTGGGTGCTGGTTGCCGCGGCGTTGCTCGGGGGCCGCTACGGCTGGGCTGCCCTTTCGCTCGCCGGAGTGCCGCTCGCCGCCGCGGTGGCGGCCGGCATCGCGATCCGACTCCTGCGCCGCGTCGCCGGCCGGTGGCGGCTTCGCGGCGGGCTCCGTCGCCGCGTACTCGGGCAACTGCTGCTCGTCCGACGGGAGCTTCGCCAGGCGATCCGCTCGCCTTTCCGTGCCGGCGGTGCGTTGCTCCTGTCCGCGGCCATCTGGGGCGGGATCTGGATGCTCACAGCCGCCCTGGTCGACGCGATGGGCCTGGAGTGGCCTCGTGCGGCCGTCCTGCTAGGTGTGCTCGGGGCCACATTCGGCGCCGCCCTGCCGGTGAACGCCATCGGCAACTTCGGGACGCTCGAGGCCGGCTGGACGGCCGCGTTGACTTCGCTCGGGCTACCGCCGGCCGCGGCGCTCGCCGCGGGGTTCGCGACTCACCTGTGGAGCTTACTGTTCAGCGCCGTGCTCGGGGCGGCGAGCGCCTTCGTCCTGGCGACGACCCACCCGGGCAGCGTGGCCAACGCCCTCCGCGCGACCACGAGAGACGATCGTACCCCGCCCGGCGTCGAGTAGACCGTTACCCGCAGTGCCACGCCGCTGATCGCGGCTGCGGCGGCGATCGCCACGGCGTGGCGTACTTTCCCGGTGGCGACGATTCCGGCGAGGGACGCGGGCGTCGCGGCGAACGGGGCATCGGGGTCGATGACGTTGGCCAAGTACACGCCGGCCTGCAGGGTCAGCCAGACCTGAGGGCGGCGGTGCGAGGCGCCGGCGGTGAGGGTATCGCGCACCTGCGCGGCGACGACGTCACGGCGCGGCCGAAAGACCGCAAGCACCGGGGGCTCGTCGGCGACGATACCGATCCGCGCCAGCGATGCGTGCCCCGCGGCGATCTCCGCGGCAGCGGCGGCCAGGGCGTTGGCGACCTCGGCCCAACGGCGCGTCGGCACCAAGAGCTCGCAGTCGAGGCAGGCCACTGGCCCCAGCCGGCGGCGCCGCAGCGCAACCGCAAGACGGTCGCCGCCGCGCGCACCCAGGAATCTCCTCAGGAGCGAGCGTCGAGGCTCACCCGTCCCGGCCAGAGTTCCCTCCCCGCAATCTCGAGATCGAGCTCCCGGCACATCCGGTCGAGCCGCTCGCCGATCTCCACCAGCGCCCCTTCCGGGTCCCGCCGCAGCATCTCCGGCGTCCAGGGCTCACCGTAGGCCACCACCGACCGCGTGAACGGCTTGGGAAGCACCATGCGATCCCACGAGCGCAGCTCGAACACCCGCCGGCTCGAGAACGTTGCCGGCACCAGCGGCAGGTCGCATCTCAGGGCGAGCGCCACCGCCCCCGGTTTCACCTGCCGCCACGGGCCCTTCGGGCCGTCGACCGTGAGCCCGGCGGCGGGAGCGCCGCCTTCAAGGGCAAGGCCCATCGCCGCCAGCGCCTCGCGGCCGCCGCGCGACCCCGAGCCGCGCGCAACTTGCAGCCCGACCATCCGGCAGGCGCCGGCGGCGAACGCCCCGTCGCTCGACAGGCTGGCCATGGTCACCAGGCGCGTGTCGAAGTTCTCCAGCAGCACGCCGACGAACCGCCCGTGCCAGACGGCGATGACGCAGCGGCGGTCGCGCG
Source organism: uncultured Acidobacteriota bacterium (assembly GCA_963725705.1). Classification (GTDB taxonomy): domain Bacteria; phylum Acidobacteriota; class Thermoanaerobaculia; order Thermoanaerobaculales; family Thermoanaerobaculaceae; genus CAVRZJ01. Next base: position 5,780 of record CAVRZJ010000020.1, read on the forward strand.
CCTGAGGGTTGCGCACCTCGCGACGCAGCGTCGTCCTCCAGATGCGCAGCAGGGCGCCGGTTGCAGCCCCGGCCACGAGCCAGCGTGTATGCGCCACCGCGGAATGCTAGCAGGTGCGATTCGGAAGCACCGTGAGCCGCGAGCCCTGGGCCGGGGGTCGCGGCTACGTCTTCTGCGCGGCGCGACGGCGGCGGTCGGCGATCTCGCGGAGGCGCTCGCCGATCCGCTTCTCCCACCCCTCCTCGCCCGGCCGGAAGAGCTCGATCCCGGCCAGCTCGGGCGGCAGGCACTCCATGTCACCGACCTTCTCGGCAGTGTCGTGGGCGTAGACGTATCCCGAGCCGTAACCGAGCTCGCGCATCAGCTTTGTCGGCGCGTTGCGCAGCGCCGCAGGCACCGGGAATGGCGGGCGTTCCTCCACCGTCGTGCGCGCCCTGCCGTAGGCCGTGTACAACGCGTTCGACTTGGGCGCCAGGGCCATGTAGACGACCGCCTGGGCGAGCGCCAGCGCACACTCCGGCATACCCATGTGCTCGACGGCGTGTGCGGCGGCGGCCGCCTGCTCGAGCGCCCGCGGATCAGCCATGCCCACGTCCTCGGAGGCCATGCGGAGTACGCGGCGCGCGACGAACCGCGCGTCGGCGCCGCCCTCGAGCATGCGTGCCAGCCAGTAGAGGCTGGCGTCGACGTCGGAGTTGCGGACCGACTTGTGGAGAGCCGAGATCAGGTTGTAGTGCTCCTCACCCTCCTTGTCGTAGCGCGCCAGCTTCCGCTGCGACACCGAACGGACGTGGTCGCGGCCAAGCGTGGCTCCGGGTCCGAGCGGCTCGGTGCCGAGCTCGAGGAGGTTGAGTGCGACGCGGGCGTCGCCTCCAGCCATGGCGACGATCTCGTCCAGCGCCTCCGGCGCCGCCGTCAGCCCGCGCCCGCCGAGGCCGCGCTCGCGATCGGACAGCGACCGCTCGAGCACGGCGCGAATCGCCTCGTCGCCGAGCGACTCGAGAACGTACACCTTGACCCGCGACAACAGGGCCGCGTTGAGCTCGAACGAGGGGTTCTCGGTGGTGGCGCCGATCAGGACGATGTCACCGCTCTCGACGAACGGGAGGAACGCGTCCTGCTGGGCCTTGTTGAAGCGGTGGACCTCGTCGACGAACAAGACGGTGCGCCGGCCGGTGGCCGAGCGCAGGCGCCGCGCCGACTCCATGACGGCACGCGCCTCCTTGACACCCGAGAGCACGGCCGAGAACGACATGAACTCCGCGTCGCTCGCCGCCGCCAGCGCCCTTGCGATCGTCGTCTTGCCGGTGCCGGGCGGGCCCCACAGCAGCACCGATGCCAGCTCCCCGCGCTCGGCCAGGCCGCGCAGGACGCCGCCCGGACCAACCAGCGCCTGCTGGCCGACGACCTCGTCGAGGCTGCGCGGGCGCATCCGCTCCGCCAGCGGCGTGCCCGGCGCGAACCCCTTGCTCTCTTCCGGGAAGAGCACCCGCGCCCTCCTTTCACCCGGCTACGGCGCCGCCCACCTGAGAGGCGGGCGGGCTGGCGCTGACCGCGCGGGTACGGGCAGAAGCGCGGCTCACGCCCCGCGCTTCGCGATCTCCTGCTCGAGGCTGGAGAGATCCGGGATACCGAGCTCCGGCCTGGCCGCCCGCAGTTCCTTGAGCTTGGTCAGCTCGGCCGCCGCGCCCTTGGCGTCGGAGAGGTCGAAGAGACGCACGATCACCGCGTTGTAGCGCGACTGCCAGTGCTCCGGCGAGGCGTCCGCCGCCTTGTCGAAGAGCACGAGCGCCCTCTCGGTCTCCTTCATCTCGCGGTAGCAGACGCCGAGGTCGGTCTGCACGTCGGCTGAGTCGTCCTTGATCGCCCGTGCCTTCTCGTAGTAGTCGGCCGCCTTCGGGTAGTTCTGCATGTCGTAGTGGACGTTGCCCATCTGGACCAGGTGCTGATAGTTGTTGGGGTCCTTGGCGAGCAGCTTGTCGAGCTCGCGCGCCTGCTCCATCAGACGGGGATCCCCCGTCGCCGCGGTGCGTCCACCCTCCGGCGGGGGCATCTTCTCGCCGGACAGCGGCGGGGCGCCGGGGACACCGGCGTGCGGGTTCGCTTGAGCCTGCGGTACGACCGCGGCCGGCTGGCCCTGGCCGATCAGGTATCCCACGAAGAAGCCCACGAGAAGCCCGGCAATTGCCGTCGTTATCGGGTTTTTCAGCATGCTCAGGTTTCCTCCGGCCGCCACCTATGGTCGGCTCGCCTCGCGCCGACCAACCCAAGTTCCTGACACCGGCATTCCCGCGGCCAGGTTGGTTGCGTCCCAGGTGCCTTCGAGTCTCTTCTCACCGCCCCGCGTTACCAGGTGAGCCGTGTACACCGCCGCAAACCCGAGCTGGGCGTCGATTCTCTCCAGCCGCACGTTGGCGCCGATGAACGTGCCCCGCAGCGACCCCTTCCATCCCCCGGAAAGCTGGTAGACACCGCTCACCAGCGTGCCGTCGAGGCGGAGGTCGAACGTGCCCTTGAGCCCGCCCGGCTCGATGGCGACGAGCCACCGGCCGCCGAGATCGTCCTTGCCGGCTGGCGCCGTGTCCTCGAGCTGCTTGAGCTCGGCCTGGACCTGTTCGAGGTAGCCGCGTCTCGCCGACACCGTGGCACGGATCTGCTGCGCCGCCGCCGTGATCTCCGCCACCTCGGCCTCGGCGCGGCGCAGGTCGGTGGACCGCGCGGCGAAGCTGGCGGCGTCCTCGCCCTCCTTCTCGGCGCGCAGGAGGTCGTCGGAGAGCCGCACCATGCGATCCGTGGCACCGCGCAGTTGGCCGACGACCCGCTCGAGGTTGGCGAGATCGGCCGTCAGCAGCCGCCGCTCGATATCGACCTGAAGACGGAGCATGTCGACGACGGGATCCCCGCCTTGGCCGACCATCGGACCGGCCAGCAGGATCGCGAGCAGCCCGCAGAAGATCGCACGTTTCATCGTCGGTTCTCCCTTTCCTGCGCGCCGCACACTAGCACAGCTCCCCGCGGCCGGGAGGCGCCGCGAGCGCAGGTCCCGACTGCCTTTGCTACAGTACCGCCATGACCGCCGCCAACGAACGCCGCGACCCCGCCGTGCGCGTCTCCCTGCTCCCCCGCGACACGAACCCACACGGCACGATCTTCGGCGGCGTGATCCTCTCGCACATCGACCAGGCAGGTGCCATCGAGGCGTTCCGGCACGGCGCCCAGCGTGTCGTCACGGTGGCCATGGACAAGGTCGTGTTCCACGCTCCGGTATACGTAGGAGACCTGGTTTCCTTCTATGGCGAGCTGGTCCGTCTGGGCAGCACCTCGATCACCGTGAAGGTGGTCGTCGAGGCCGAGCACCCGAGCCGCCGCAGCTCCCCGCGCCGCGTCACGGAGGCGGTCATCACCTACGTCAACGTCGACGAGGGTGGCCGGCCGAAGGCGATACCGCGCGCCTGACGGTGTCGCCGCCGGCCGCTGTGCTTCCTCTCGATCCTCCCGTACAATGAGCGCGTGACGTGGTCGTTCCTCTTTCTGGTCTGCCTGCTGGTCGGCCTCGCTACGGCGGCGATCCACAGTCTCCTCCAGCGGATCACGTCGCACCGGGTTTGCCACAACGTCGTCGTGCCGGCGCCCGAGCATCGCTCGGCCCTCATCAACCTCATCGCCCAGAGAGCGTCCTCCCCGCTGATCGCATTCGGCGCGGTGGGCCTCGCCCTCTACCGCACCGAACGCGAGACGCGGGTGCTCTCGGCCGTGGCGGTCGGGCTGGTCGCGGCGTTGCTTGCGACCATCGTCCTGCGAAGGTGGCGGGTTCCGCCACCACCGGCGCGCGCCAAGGTCGTTCGCGAGATCCCGGCGAACGGGTTCGGGCAGGTCCAGGTCGAGCAGCGGGATCGCCGCATCGTTCTCGCGGCAAAGTCGGCCGATGGCCGCTCCATTCCGGTCGGTAGCGAGATCGAGATGGTCGACTGCGACAGCTCCGTGCTGACCGTGCGGCAGGTGTCGTTCCCAGCTTCGACCGCATGAGCGAGCGGCTGCCGCTGATTCTCGCCTCCGCCTCGCCGCGCCGCCGGGCGCTGCTCGCCGCGCTCGGTCTGGTCTCCGAGGTGGTTCCGGCCAACGTGGACGAGAGCCAGCACGACGGCGAGTCGCCGCCGGCGCATGTGTTGCGGATTGCCCGCGAGAAGGCGGCAGCGATCGCGGCACTCCGTCGCGACGGCCCCGTCCTCGCCGCCGACACGATTGTGGTCCTCGGCGACACGGTGCTCGGGAAGCCTGTAGGCCGTGCCGACGCGCGGCGGATGCTCGCGCTTCTCGTGGGCCGCACCCACGCCGTACTCACTGCAGTGTGCGTGATCTGGGAGGGACGCTCGGCAAGCCACCTTGAGGTTGCCTGGGTAACGTTCGCCAGCGCCCCGCCCACGCTGCTCGACTGGTACGCCGCGACCGGAGAGGGCGACGACAAGGCAGGCGCGTACGCGGTGCAGGGTCTCGGCGGTGCCCTTGTCGAGCGGGTCGACGGCAACGTTCAGGCTGTGATCGGGCTGCCTCTTGCCCCTCTCGCCAGCCTGTTCGCGCAGGTTGGCGTCGAAGTGGTGGCCAGTGGCGTCTCGCTGGCGCTCAGTCGCCTTGCCTGATCGCCTCGCCGAGCTCGCTGAGACGGAAGTTCGCGAAGATGTGGTGCCCGTTGAAGTCGAGCACCCGGACGTCCTCGGCGTCCTCGAGGTCGGCCGCCACGACCTTGAACGGTTCGCCATAGAGAGCGCGCGTCCGTTCCACCGGAACCTCGTAGGCGATGAACTTGGAGATCCCTTTGTGCCGCAGTTTGTCCACCAGACGGGGGTCGGTAACGCCTGGAAACGTGGTGAGCACGAGTATCGGTCCGGAGCCGGTGAAAACGAGGTATGCGCGCACAGCTCCCCCTTCTCCGACCAGCCGTTCAGCGCTTGGCGGCCCGAGCCCGACTCTCGAGGTCGAGCAAGGTCTGCTTGACCGAGATCCCGGCGCCGAAGCCGCCGAGCGCGCCTTCCGCACCGACCACGCGGTGGCACGGGACGAGGATGGGGACCGGGTTGGCGCCACATGCCGCGCCGACGGCGCGAGCTGCCCGCGGGCGGCCGAGCTCGGCGGCCAGCTCGCCGTAGGTGCACCGCTTCCCATACGGGATCTTCATCAGCTCGTTCCATACCGCCTTCTGGAACGCGGTGCCGTCGGCGGAAACCGGGACGGTGAACTGCCGGAGCTTGCCGTCGAGATAGCCGACGATCTCGCCGGCCGTCCGCTGGGCGAGGTCCAGCGCATTCCCGTCCCCCACTTCCCGGGGCTTGCCACGAGCGCCAATGCGCACTCGCGTCACCCCCGACTCGGCGGCCTCGATCTCCACGCGGCCGAGCGAGGTCACGACGCAGACAGTTGCCGAGTGACGAGCCATCCATCCTCCTGCCGAGATCGGCAGAATATCACCGGTCCAGGGCAACCGGCGAGTCGCGGGCGCGCTGCGCCGCCGCGTCGATCCCGTGTCACCGCCCTGCGTCCTTCCAGCGAAACGTCTCGACGAGCAGCCACTGGTCGTGGCGGGTCACCACGTCGACACGTGCCGAGACTCCGACGTGGCCGAAGCGCACCGTGAGCGGGAGGATCGGCAGAGCATCGAGTAGACGCCGCTGCGCCGCCTGCAGCAGGCCGAGCCGCCGCGCCGGGTCCATCTCACGCTCGGAGGCGACGATCAGGGCGTCGGTCGCCGGGTCGCTGTAGCCGGAGTAGTTCTCGGTGCCCAGACCCCGGTCCGGGGCCGGTGTGTGCCCGAAAGCGTCGAGGAAGTCGCTGGCGTCGCCGGTGCTGCACGCCCAGCCAAAAACCGTCAGCTCCGAGCGGTGCTCGCGGGCGCGCTGCAGCAACTCGGTCCAGGACACCTCCTCGATTCGCGCGATTACACCGATCCGGCGCAGGTCCTCGACGATCGGCCCCACCTGGTCGGGGGCGCGCTGGCCGGCGGTGCAGACCAAGGTGACCGCGAAGCCTCCGGCGAACCCGGCTTCCCGCAGCAGCCTGCGGGCCGCGGCCTGGTCGTACGGCAGCGGCGCCACGCCGGGGTCGTAGCCAACGACCACGGGCTGGACGTACTGCGATGCCACGACCCCGTTGTCGCGGAAGAGCTCGCGAACGTAGCGGCTGCGCTCGAGCGCGAGCAGCAGGGCGCGGCGGACCCTGGCATCGGCCAGGGCCCGCGCCGTGTCGCCCGTCGCCGCCTGCGGGCAGACGGCAAGCATCTGCACCTGTAGCCGCGGCTGCGCCTCGGCGCTGAGCCCGGGCCTCGCGCGTAGCTCGACGAGCTGGTCTTCCGGCAGCAGCCGCGCCACGTCGACGTTGCCGTCCATGAAGGCATCGAAGAGCTGCTTCTCGTCGGCGAAGAATGTGAACTTGACCCGTTCCACCGGTGGGCTGCCGTGCCAACTGGTCCAGCTCTCGGCGTCCACCGAACGGCCCGGGTCGCTGGCGACGACGCGGTACGGGCCGCTGCCGACGATGCCCTTGAGCTCCTCGCGTCCGGCAGCGCCCTCCGGAATGACCATCAGGAAGGCCAGCCGGTTGAGCAGCGTCGGGCTCGGTGCGGCCGTCTCGATGACCACGCTCGTGTCGCCCTCGGCACTGACCCGGGTGATGCCGACGAGATGGTGGCGGATGTTGGAGCGGGGGTCGTCACGGCCCCTCAGCACGCTGGCCACGACGTCGGCGGCACGCACCGGCAAGCCATTCGAGAAGCGGGCGTCTGGACGGAGCGTGAACCGCCACAGCGACGGCGCGGGGTGCTCCCAGCGTGCCGCCAGTGCCGGCTCGAGCCGCATGTCCGCCGAGAAGCGGACGAGGCCGTCGTAGAAGTTCGCCAGGAAGGACCAGGTGACGGCGTCGTTGTGATAGTGCGGGTCGAAGGTGAGTGGGTCGCGGTTGAGACCAACGGTCAGCACCCGCGGCGGCGCCTCCGGCCGGCATCCGCCGAGCAGCAGCGCGATGCAGGCTACGGCCGTTGCCCAGGTCCGACGATGGCCGTGTCGGCCACGACCGTCACTCGACGAACTCACCCGATCCTCCCCATCGTGGCACGAAGAACCTCAAACGAGGATACGGCCGCCGTCGCTCCCGCGCCAGCCCCGCAGGGCACGCGAGTCCCGTCGCCTTGGCCTGCACGGGTGTCATTGCGCCGGCGTGATGTCAACCCAGGTTGGGTCGCCGCGACCGATGAGCCGACACGGCGAGTCGCCGGCGAGTCGCAACTGGTAGCGGCCGAGCCCGAGCGGCTCCCAGGTGAGGGCGCACGAGAGCGACGGCGGTTGGTCGATCGCCAACACCGTGACCGTGCGCGGGCGGCCATCGCCAGGGACGTTGATCTCGCCGGCGAACGGGCGCAGCGCAGGGCGCACCATCTCGGTCGGCTCCCGGGGTGCGATCGGCGCCGGCGCCCAGGAGACGCCGGCCTCCGGCGGCAGCGCGTGGAGCTTTATCGAACCGCTGTCAGGCAGGGCCAGATACGCCGCAGCCGGGCATGGACGTCCGTCGGCGGGCAGCAGGCGTGACGCCAGCACGCCGCCGTCCATCATCGCCGCCACCCACGGCCCGCCCCGCACCTGCCCGACCGCACAATCGAAAGAGTACCCGTGCGCGCCGAGCAGGCCCACAGTCTCGCGCGCCGATCGCAGCGTCGGCAGGTGCAACGTCGAGCTCGACCACCACAGCGCGAACGACGGAATGCGCCACTCGCGCTCGCGGTCGAGCGAGCGGCCGAACTCGAACACCGTCACGTTGGCGGCGACCAGCACGGCGGCGCCGAGCCAGGCGCTCCACCGCCGCAGCGCCAGGCCGGACCCGGCCGCAAGGTAGAGAGCCGGCAGAGCGCCGACGAGGTAGTAGAACGCCGTCGTCCGCACGGGAACGGGATAGAGCAGGCCGCCGGCCGCCCACGTCAGCAGCACGACCAGCCACATGCGCCGGGCGCCGGCGATGCGCCTGACGGCGACGGCGGCGAGACCGAGCCCGAGCAGCACGGCGACCCAGTGCGCGATCGCGCCGGGAATTCCGAGCGCACCGAGCACGCCGTTGCTCCGCCACCAGGCCGCGAGCTTCCAGGGCATCACCAGCCAGTCGCCCAGCCGCACAGCCAGTGGCGCCGTCGCTGCACCGGTCTGCTGGGCGAGCAGCCCCTCGACAAAGGCAAGCGTTGGCTGAACCCCGCCGCTGAGCAGCAACATCCCAACGACACACCCGGTGGCCTCGCCCGCGACTGCGGCGAGCCTCAGTCTGCGGGGCGCCAGCAGCGTCGCGACGGCGATGGCCGGAGCCGCAACCAGCGCCGTCACGTGGAACTGGACGGTCAAAACCCAAAGAAAGCCCACGACGGAGAAGCGGGCGATGGCCGCCCTCGTCGTCCGCAACCGTTCCGCCCCCGAGATCACGGCGAGGACGAGCGAGGAGAGCAGTGGCACCCAACTGGGCGCCGTCGGGGTCAGGAAGAGCGTGGACAGCCCTACGTGGCCGAAGGCGAGTCCAAGACCGAGCACGAGGCCGCGCGGTTCGCCCAGCCTCCGGTGCGCCCGGGCGAGCAACGCCGCCTGAGCCAGCACCGCGCCGTAGAGGGCGAGACCCTCCCACCACCCGGGGATGCCGGCCTTCCATAGCGCCCCCGCCCAGTAGTAATAGGCCGGCCCCTGGATCTGCAGCCCGGAGGCGGCCGGGCCGAGTGTCGGGAACCGACGCCCGGCGGCAATGCTTTCAGCCCATAGCATTTCCTTGCCCTGATCGATGATCCACAGCCCGAGATCCCATTGGAGTGCAAGCTGAATGACGAGTGCGATGGTGGCCGCGATCAGGATGATGTCGAGGGCGCCGGTCCGGACCACCACGCGGCCGCCGGTGAGGGGCGCGACCGTCTCGCTATCGCACGTGCCCGGCATGCTCTCTCACCACTCCGTGAAACCGCTGATCCGCTCGATCACCCGATCCTGCTCCGGCGCCGACATGCCGGTATAGAACGGCAGCCTGAGCAGGCGCTCGGCGGCCGCCTCTGCGACCGGAAAATCACCGTGGCGGTAGCCAAACGAACGGCCCATCTCGGAGAGGTGGAGCGGCACGTAGTGAAAGACCGCCAGAATCCCCGCTGCAGCGAGGTGCTGGATCAGCCGCTGCCGCACGGCCAGCGACGGCAGGATGACGTAGAACATGTGATAGGACTGGTCGCAGCCGCCCGGCACGACCGGAAGTCGAACGCCATTGACGCTCGCCCACCCCTCGAGGCCTGCCCGGTAACGCTCCCAGATGCGCTGGCGACGCATCTGGATCGCCCGGCGCTCCTCGAGCTGCGCTACCAGGAAGGCCGCCAACAGCTCCGACGGAAGGTAGCTGGACCCGAGGTCGACCCAGGTGTACTTGTCGACCTCGCCGCGGAAGAAGCGACTCCTGTTCGTCCCCTTCTCGCGGAGAATCTCGGCGCGCGGGACGAGCTCCGGGTCATTGATCAGCAGGGCGCCGCCCTCACCGCAGGTGACATTCTTGGTCTCGTGGAAGCTCAGCGTCGCGAGCCGTCCGAAGCTACCCAGCGTCTTGCCGCGATAGCTCCCGAAGAGACCGTGGGCGTTGTCCTCGACCAGGGCGGTGCCGTGCCCCGCGGCGAGCGCCGTGAGCCTCTCCATGTCGCAACCGACTCCGGCGTAGTGCATGCAGACGATTGCTCTCGTGCGGGACGTGATCAGCGTCTCGACTCTTTCCGCGTCGATGTTGAGGGTGTCCGGGTCCGAGTCCACGAAAACCGGGAGACCGCCCCGGAGAGCGAACGCATTTGCGGTCGAGACGAAGGTGAACGTTGGGAGGATGAACTCGTCGCCAGGAGAGAAATCGAGCAAGAGCGCGGCCATCTCGAGGGCGTGGGTGCACGAGGTCGTGAGCAGCGCCTTGGGGACACCGACCTCGGCCTCGAGCAGCTCGTGGCAGCGCCTCGTGAATCGTCCGTCGCCGGAGATCCTGCCGGCCGCCATCGCTTCCTGCATGAGCTCGAACTCATGCCCAGTCACGAAGGCGCGGTTGAATGGAATCGAGTACGCAACCACCGGAACCCCCTACCTCGCGTCCACGAACCACTTGTGGAACCACACCTCGACCTTGACCACCTTGAAGTCGGCTCCCTCGTAGAGCCGCAAGGCGGGGACGTTCCTCGCTTGCGTGGCGACGATGATCCGCCTGACCTTCTGCGCAGCGAACCAGCGCAACCCGCAATTGACCAACCTGGGACCGAGCCGCTGCCCCTGGCTTCGCGGCTCCACCGCGACCAGACCGATCCTCCCGGTCGCAGCATCATCGAGGTGGCACGAGAAGTAGCCGGCGGGCTGGCTGTCGACCTCAGCCACGAAGAGTGCATCGGCGAAGCCGGCGTGGCTTCGCTCTACCCAGGTCGCGTAGAGCTCGTCGCACTTCTCCCTCGGGAAGCCGAGGTCGAAGTAGAAGCGCGAGTCGCGGTGGCTGATGCGGGCGATCTCCCGCAGCGCACCGACATCGTCCGCTCGGGACGGCCTGAGCACGACGCCATCGCGGCTCGGCGCGGGTGCGGCGAGGGTGCCGCTGGCCCGGTCCAGAGTCACTCTGACGTCGACGAAGCGAAAGCCCGCCGCCGCGGCCGCGGCAATAGCAGCCTGATCGCCGAGACTGACAAGCAGGTATGCGCAGGCGATCTCATGCCGGAGGGACCAGGCAGCGACCGCCGCAGCACTCGCGTCGTCGAACCGCGGTACGCCCACCCGCGCGATGCGGAACCCGAAGAAGTCTGTATCCCACTTCAGGAGCTGACACGGTTCCTGCAGATTGCTCAAGTGCTCGGCTCCTCTGGAGCAGATGCCAGGTTACCGATGGCGTATGACGGCTTGCCCATGGCTCGGAAGTGAACCCGGGCGAGATACTCGCCGATGACTCCCAGGGCGAAGAGCTGCGCCCCCGAGAAGATCGCGATGATCGAAGCCAGGAAGGGAAAGCCGGCGACCACGCTGCCCTGCCACAGGAAGCGGCCGAGCACGTAGGCGAGGACGCCAACGCCGAAGACGGTCAGGGTGAATCCGACCCAACTGGCGATCTGCAGCGGCAGCGTACTGAAGCCGGTCGCCATGTTGAGAGCGTGGACGACCAGCTTCCTGAAGGTGTAGTTGGTGGTTCCGAACGTTCGTGGATCATGGCGGACCCGGATGGCGGAGAATCGGCTGGTCCCCCAGGTAAGCAGCACGTCGACGGACACGAACGGGCCGATCTGCCCCGAGAACGCCTCGCGCAGGCGTGTGCGGAACACCCGGAACGCGCTGACCGAACGGGCGGTGTCGGCCCCCATCACCGTACTCAGGGCCAGCTTGGTCAACTGCGAGGCCAACCATCGCCAGGCGCTGTGCGACACCCGGTCGGGAGTCCCGTAGACGACGTCGAAACCGCGCGCCAACTCGTCCAGGAGGCGGGGGATCTCCTCCGGTGGGTGCTGGAGATCGTCGTCCATGGTCACGATGAGATCGTAGCGAGCCGCGCGGATCCCACAGAGGAGCGCATTGTGCTGTCCGTAGTTGCGCAGGAGGTCGATTCCCCGCACCCCGGCCACTGTCGCGGCGAGCTCCTCGATGCGGCGCCAGCTCGTGTCGCGGCTGCCGTCGTTGACCAAAATGATCTCGTAGGGTTGACCGGCGGTGACGAGGACCGTTGTCAACCGCGCGCAAAGCTCTGGCAGGCTGGCCTCGGCGTTGAAGACGGGAACGACAACCGATACCCCGGCTTGAATCCCGTACCTGTTCTTTTCCGCCGCGCTCATCGGCGCCAATTATGTCACGCTCGATCGTGGCGCCGGTGGCCGTGGGTCGCTGGGGAGACCGTCGCGCGCGCTCAGTGATCGGGAACGTTTCGAACTGCGCGGTTCTGAAGGAGAGCTCGAGCTCGCCAGTCGGTGGGGCAGCTCCCCCCGCGCTGCGAACGGCGTCGCCAGAGGGGGCTTGCCAACGCTCGGCGGAGATGATATATTACCGATTGGCGATGCGGCGATGGCTCTCATCCGAGCAGCCGGCATCAGGAGGCGACCATGGCAACGAAGGCGCTCACAGCGCAGAACTTCAACGACACGATCGAAAAGAACGACACGGTCATCATCGACTTCTGGGCGAGCTGGTGCGGTCCCTGTCGGACGTTCAAGCCGATCTTCGAGGCGGCGGCCGAGAAGCACCCGGACATGACGTTCGCCTCGTGCGACACCGAGGCGGAGGCGGACCTCGCCGGCGCGTTCGGCATCCGGTCGATTCCGACCGTGGCCGTCTTCCGCGAGAAGGTGCTCGTCTTCTCACAGCCCGGTATGCTCCCGGCCGATGCGCTCGAGCAACTGATCACCCGGGTCAAGGCGCTCGACATGCAGGTTGTGCATGCCGAGGTCGCGAAGCAGCAGGAAAGCGCCTCTGCCCAGGCATGACACCGGCAGGAGCGCTACGACACTCTCTTCGGGGATCGGGGCCGGACCCCGGTCCACTGCCCTTCCGGCCGGTCGGCAGTTGCGCGTCTAGGCGGAGATGAAAGGCACCCCGGTGCCGCCGCGAATGAACGCCTGGAACTTCATCCCCTGCAACTCGGCGGCGTTCCCCGGCCGGGCGACCTCGGCGGGTCATGCTCGATAGCTGGCTTCCTGCCGAGGACCCCCGGCGCCGGGTCCCAGTCTCGGGTCACCAGTACCGCTCGACGTGGACGTGCCCGGGGTGCTGCCTGGTGTGCTCGCTGTACCCCTCGCCGGCGAGCAGCGCCACCATGTTCTCGATCATCGCCGGGTTGCCGCACAGCAGCAGGTGGGTATCGGCGGGCGACGGCTCCACGCCCCACGCCGCACCCACGCGTCGCCGCAGCCAGACGTCCTGCACGCGCCCGACCTCGCCGCCCCACGGGATCGGCTCCTCGTCGGGGCGGCTCACCGTCGCGATGTACGACAGCAGCTCGGGGCGCAGGCGCTGCATCGTGACCAGCTCGTCGCGGTAGGCGAGGTCCCAGGAGTGGCGGGCGCCGTGGATGACCGCGAGGCGTCGCTGTTTCTGCTCGTCGAGGAAGGTCCGGAGCATGCTCATGTAGGGTGCCAGTCCCGTACCGGTGCCCACCATCACCACGTTCTCCCCGGCAGGAACCCGGTCGAAGGTGAACAGTCCGGTGATCCTCGGCCCCAGCCACACCCGGTCGCCGAGTGACAGACGAAACAGCCGGGGCGTCAACGAGCCCGAGCGGACAAAGTTGAGGAAGAACTCCAGATACTCGTTCTCGCGCGACGACGAGGCGATCGAGTAGGAGCGCCTGATCATCGAGCCGGGTTTCGCGGGTGGATCCTCAGGGTCGGACAGCGAGTGACGCGGCGCGTCGGCCGGAAGCCCGAGCACGGCGAACTGGCCCGGCTTGAATGCCGGCAGCGACCAGCCCTCCGGCGCAACCCGGAGGATGAGAAGCCCGGGCGCGACCTCGCTCCGCTGCGTCACGATGGCGTTGAGTTGACTCGTCTGCAAGTCCTGCCTCCGGCGCGCCGGCAGCGCGCCCCGTCACACGACATCGCGCGATAATGCCAGAGAGCGCGTCGCGATTCCATCGGCCGGCCCGCCCCGTGACTGTCGTCACACCGAGCAGCCAGCGGTTCTACGACTATGATGACCTCCAGGCCAGTGACATGAACGTACCCGCCGGATCCGCGGTCGTCGCGTTCGTGACGACGGTTCACCTCGCGCTGGCGCTGCTGCGCCAGCATCGTAGCGTGCGTCGGCCGGCCCAGCTCTCCCTCCTCCTGCCTTCGGCGCTGCTCACGCTCTCGCCCTGGTTCCTGCCCGGAGCGCTGTGGCTCCTCGCTGGTATTGCCGCACACCTGGCATGGTTCGTGGCGTGCGAGTGGCTGCTGCCGCAGGCCGCGACGGCGCCGCCGGCGCGAGCGCCGAGCCCGTCGCGGAGGCCGGATGCGCAGGCGCCGGAGTCCTCCGGCCGCCCGGCCGCGCCCGGACCGGGGTTCACACCGGTCCCGGTGCTGGCCGTGATCGAGGAGACCCCCGACATCCGCACTTTCCGGTTACGCCGTCCCGAAGGGATGCGATTCCTCGCCGGGCAATTTCTCACCGTGCGCGTCAACGTCGACGGGAAGCCGCTGGTGCGCTGCTACTCGATCTCGTCCGCCCCGGAGAGCCCTGGCTACGTCGAGATCAGCGTCAAACGCCAGGGTGTCGTCTCCAACCTGCTCCACGCCACCCTGCGGCCCGGATCAGTGATTGCCGTCAAGGGAGCTGCCGGCCAGTTCCGCTACCCCGACGGTGACGACCGCCCGCTCGTCCTGATCGCAGGCGGCGTCGGCATCACTCCGGTGATGAGCATGCTCCGGCACGCGATCTCCAGCGACCCGAGTCGGCCGGTCACGCTGCTCCTCTCGGTGCGCACCGAGAACGACATCCCTTTTCACGACGAGCTCCTCGCCATCCGCTCACGCCACCCGCAGGTGCAACTGGGAGTTCGGGTGAGCCGATCGGCCGCGGCGCCCGGCATCACTGCCGGCCGTATCGACGAGACGTGCATCCGCCGCTACGTCGCCGACCCGGCAAACTCGATCTTCATGATGTGCGGGCCGCTGGCGATGATCGATGCGATTCGATCGCTGCTGCTCGGGATGGGCGCGCGCGCCGACGACGTGCGGGCCGAGGCGTTCGAGGCGGCGGTCGCGGCGTCGCGCGAGCGCGCCCAGGACGGACTGGCGACTGTGCTCCCGATCCAGTCGGGCCAGCGATCCGCCGCGCCGGCGCATGTCACTCTCGCGCTGTCGCAGAAGACGGTTGCCGTCGGCCGCGGCCAGTCGCTGCTCGACGCCTGCGAGTCGGCGGGGAGCGACATCCCCAGCTCGTGCCGCGCCGGGGTATGCCTCACCTGCCGCACGCGCCTTCTCGAGGGCGAGGTCGACTGCGCGTCGGACTCGCTCGACGCCGAGGACCGCGAGTCTGGCTTCATCCTGCCGTGCGTATCGTGGCCAAAGGGCGACTGTGTCCTCGAGGCATGAGGTGTGACAGAGGTCACACCTGTTTGCGTTCTGTGATCGGAAACTAGCACCCGAGTGACACCGGCCGTCGCAAGAAGACAGTGTGACAGAAACATTGCAATTGCGGCGACCCGGCTGTAGGCTTGGGGGGAAATGACGTCGTCCGCAGTGCAGGTTAGCGGAGCGGCATCGGCCGTTCCCGAGGAGGGAGACCGCGTGGTTCCCGATGCGGGCGCTGTCGAGCGTCCTGCTCGTCGCGTTCCTCGCTTCGGTGCTGGTCGCCGCCGCGATCCTCCTCGGCTTCAAGGGCGCCAACTACTACACCACCCCACTCCGGGTTCGCGGCTACAGCCCTGCGCACCACCTGCTCAGACCGTCTGGGGTGGTTGGGCGAACGCTCGGCATCACCGGCGTCACTCTGATGTTGGCGATGCAGCTCTATACGGTCAAGAAGCG
>CAVRZJ010000021.1:0-121845 GCA_963725705.1 uncultured Acidobacteriota bacterium
GGGATGAGCGCCCAGAAGAACCTGGAGGGCTACCTCGACAAGAAGCGGCTCGCCAACTCCCCGCACGGACTCTGCGGCCTGCTGCTGGCTGCCAGTGCGATGGAGTGGCGGGGCGAGCGAGCGACCGCGACCGTGGCCCGACCGCCCGCGGTCGCGCCGCCCGCGCGTTTCCGGGCGCCGAGGGTTTCGGGGCATTCGCACGGGAGGGCGTGGCGGCGACGTGTACCACGTCACGAGATTGGCCGACGCGGGAGCGGGGAGCCTCCGCCACGGCATCGAGACGGCGCGGGGCCCGCGGACGATCGTGTTCGATCGCTCAGGGACGATCTTCCTTCGCTCCGAGCTGAAGATCGACACGCCGTTCCTCACGTTGGCCGGCCAGACCGCGCCCGGGGACGGCGTGACCGTGGCGGGGTTCGACACCAGTATCACGGGCACGCATGACGTGATCGTCCGCTACCTGCGTTTTCGCGCGGGCGACATCAACTGCCCCGAGTTCCAGGGCGATGCGCTCAACGTCGTCGACTCCCGCGACGTGATCCTCGACCACGTTTCGGCCTCGTGGAGCATCGACGAGACGCTCTCGGTCACGCGGTCGGACCGCGTGACGGTGCAGTGGTCGATCATCGCCGAGAGCTTGAATGCGGCCTGCCACAAGAAAGGTCGCCACGGCTACGGGTCCCTGCTGCGCTGGGGAAACGGCGGCCTCTCCTTCCACCATAATCTCTACGCCCATCACGCGAGCCGCAACCCACGGATCGGCGACGATCTCGGCCTCGACTTCGTCAACAACGTCGTCTACGACTGGGGGAGCGAGGCCGGATACTCCGGCCCGGCAGCCGAAGGCGCCCCCCGCCTGAACTACGTGGCCAACACCCTCGTGGCGGGCCCGGCCACCCGCTCGGAGAAGCGGAAGCTGGCTTTTCGCAGCGGCAGCGCTTGCACCGAGATCTACCAGAGAGGCAACCAGATCGATGCGGCCGTGCGCGGCGCCCCCGCGCCCGCGCCAGGGGGCTGGGAGCTGTTTGCCGGCGAATACCTGGCCAGGCAGGAGCGGTTCCCATTCCCGCACATCGAGACCGATGACGCGGAGACGGCCTACCTGCACGTTCTCCAGGGTGCCGGGGCATCCCGTATCCGCGATGCCGCGGACCGCGCGGTGATCCGCTCGGTTGCCGCCAAGTCGGGCTCCCTCATCGACTCCCAGAAGCAGGTCGGGGGATGGCCGCGGCTGCGGACCCGGCGCCCGTACGCCGATACGGATGGCGACGGGATGCCGGACACCTGGGAGACGGCGAACGGGTTGAACCCCCGAGACCCGGCCGACGGCGCCACCCTCGCAAACGGCGGACTGTCGAACCTCGAGAGGTATCTCGACGAGCAATCTCGGGCTTCCCTGGACCCTGCAAGAAGAGGCAAGTAAGGGCCTGTGGTCCGACCAGTCGTCACCGACTGAGTTTTCCGGTCGGTTTGCTCTGGATTTTCCGCTTGACGGCTGTGGGCACGCCTGGATAACGGAAATACCGTGGCTTGCAGTCGCCTCGTTGAGAACCTGGAGACCGTCTGTTGACAAAGTGGTACGACAACTCTTGACAACGGCTTGACACAGGTATTATCTTTCCCGCAGACGAATGTCACGGCTGAGCCGTGTTGCTTGAAGGGGAGGAGCCATGAAGACCTGCAACGTCACGCGTATCCTGGTCTCACTGGTGTTGTGCCTGGGCCTTGCTCCACACCTTGCCGCCCAGGACTTCCGCGGCGCGATCTCGGGCACAGTGAAGGACGAAACGGGTGCCGTCCTTCCGGGGGTCTCCATCACGGTGACCAACGTGGCCACGAACATCGCGACCAGGTCCACGACCAACGAACGAGGCTTCTATCAGGTCCGCTACCTGATCTCCGGGTCGTACTCGGTCGAAGCCAGCCTCCAGGGTTTCCAGAGCGCCCTCAAGTCCGGCATCGAGGTCCGCGTCGGTGACTCTCTGAACGTTGAGTTCGTCCTGGACCTCGGGAAGATCACCGACGTGGTGGAGGTCAGGGCGAGCACGCTTTGGCTCGACACTTCCTCGACCTCGACCGGCCAGGTCATCGACCGCCAGCAGATCAAGGAGCTGCCCCTCGGCGACGGCACGGCCTACATGCTGACTCGTCTGAGTCCGGGCGTCGTGGACAACTCCGACCTGCACTTCGCTCGGCCGATGGACAACGCGGGCCTCGGCGGCTTCATCGCAAACGGCGCCAAGGGCGGCAACGACTTCACCATCGACGGCGCCCCCAACGTCGTGTCCTGGCAGCAGGTGAACTATGGAGGTGCGCGCGTTGGCTTCTCTCCTCCCGCCGACTCGATCGCGGAGTTCCGGGTGGCCACCAACGACTTCGACGCGCAGCAGGGACACACCGCCGGTGCCAGCGTGAACCTGGCCCTGAAGAGCGGTGGCAACGACTTCCACGGCGCGGCCACGTACTTCAACCGCTCGGACAGCCGCGCGTCGACCTCGACACTCCAGGACCTCTCGGGACTACCCGCCAGCCCCCGCACCTACGACCGCATGAGCGCGACGCTGTCGGGGCCGATCTTCCAGGACAAGACGTTCTTCATGGTGTCGTTCGAGCACTTGAAGGACATACAGACCGAGCCGGCCACCTATACGGTGCCGACCGAGAAGATGAGAAATGGCGACTTCTCCGAGCTCCTGGCGGCCAACATCAAGATCTACGACCCCCTCACGGGAACCACGAACCGCACCGCCTTCCCGGGCAACATCATCCCGATCGACCGCCTCAACCCGATCGCGTTGATGCTCCTGTCGTACTACCCAATGCCTAATCAGGCGGGAACGGCAGTCGGGGCCAGCAACTACTACTCGGAACAGAGCCGCCCCTATACCTACAACGCGGGCCTGTTCCGGCTCGACCACAACTTCACCTCTGACCAGAAGCTGGCTTTCTCGGGCTACTGGAACAAGAGACAAGAGGATCGCTACAACTGGGCGGGGGTCCAGAACGGTTTTGCGGTCTCGCAGGGCTTCGACTACCGCAGCAACCTCGGGGTTACCGCGACCTACACGAACATCTTCACGGCGAGCCTCATCGGCAACCTGCGCGCCAGCTACTCGAAGTGGGGCTCGTGGCAAACCCCCGCGCAACAGTTCGATCCCGCGAGCCTCGGCTTCAACGCCGCGACCGTCGCGCTCTTCAGGGACTACAACTACCTGCCCCGCTTCGACATCGCCAGCGGCGGCGTGACGTATGCCACGCTCGGCTCGCAACGTTCCAACTACGAAAACGGGGCCGACCAGCCCATGACCAGCTTCTCTGCCGCTCCCACGGTCACCTGGGCGCTGAGCGACCACACGATCCGCGCGGGCTACGATATGCGCTTCCAGAGATGGGGGCTGACCGACGACGGCTATCTGGGAGGTCGCTACAACTTTACGGGCGCCTACACGAGCGCGAGCAGCAGCGCCTCGACCCAGACCGGGCAGTCACTGGCCCAGTTCCTCCTCGGTATTCCGACATCGGGCGGGAACAGCTACATCGACGTGAACACCCAGGGAGAGTACTCGGACACCGTCCACTCTCTGTTCGCTCAGGATGCGTGGTCGCCGACCTCAAACCTGACCGTGAACTTCGGCCTGCGCGCCGAGATGGACACTGGTCTTCGCGAGGCGCACGACCGGAACACCACCGGGTTTGACCGCACGACACCCAATCCGCTGGAGACCGCCGCGCGGGCCGCCTACGCGGCCAACCCGATCGCTGAAATCCCGGCCGACCAGTTCCATGTCCTCGGTGGGCTCCTCTACGGGGGCAGTCCAATCTACGACCGGCTCGTCAACGTCCTGCCGCGCCTCTCCGCCTCGTACATGGTGGACACTCACACGGTCGTGCGGGCGGGGATCGGCCTCTTCTCCTACCCCTACGTCTTCGATGCCATCAACCAGCCCGGTTTCGCGCAGTCGACGCTCCTCGTCTCCACCACCGACAGCGGCAAGACGTTCATCGCCGACCTCAACAACCCGTTCCCGAACGGTCTCGGCAGTCCGCCGGGCTCGTCGCTGGGGCTTGCCACGTTTGCCGGGCGCGACCTGGTGTCCAGCACCACGGCCATGCTGGTGAACTCGAACGACCGGAAGTCACCCCTCTACACCCGCTGGCAACTGGGGGCGCAGCGCGACCTCGGGGCCGGCTGGATGGTCCAGCTCGACTACATCGCGTCCCGGGGTAGGAACCTGCCCGTGCGGCGAGACATCAACGGCTTGCCTGAGGAGTACGTCTCGACCCTGCGCTACCGTGACGTGGCGAACGAGGCGTTCCTCGCCGCCAGCGTGCCAAACCCCTTCGTCGGGCTTCTCCCCAACACCACCCTCAACGGCAAGACCACGACGAGGTTCCAGCTCCTCAGGCCGTACCCCCAGTTTCTGAACGTCGCGGTGATGGAGTACAACGGCTCTGACTCCTACCAATCCGGCCAGCTCACTGTCTCGAAGCGATTCGAGAGTGGTTTGTCCCTCCTCGCGACGTACACCCTCTCCAAGGCCAAGGAGAAGGTGAGCTATCTCAACTCGTTCGATACGCAGCTCGAGGAGCGCACGTCGCCGGACGACCGCCCCAAGCGGGCGACCGTCGGCGCGACCGTCCCGATCCCCGTCGGCAAGGGCCGCCGTTGGGGCAGCGGATTTGGCAAGGTCATGCAGGCGATCTTCGGCGGCTGGAACGTCTCCTTGTCGTACCAGTACCAGCAGGGCTTTCCCATGAACGCGACCACGAACGGCATCCCGATCGGGTGGGGGAACATCTACTTCGATCCCACCTGCGATTGGAATGACCTCTCGGTCGGCGCCGTAGGGTCTCGGAACGCCGATGGCCAGATCATCGGCGTCCAAACCCCCGCTTGGGACACGAGATGCTTCTACTTCCACGACGCCGCGGTGCAGACCAACGGCGTGGACGATCCCGCCAAGCAACGGGCCGATGCGCGGATCAACATGGGAAACGGCGCACGCTACTTCCCGTCGATCCTCGACAACATGCGGATGCCGAACCTCCACCTCCTGGATCTCGGTCTCTCGAAGTGGTTCGAGTTCGGCCGAGGGGTGCAGTTCCAGATACGGATCGACGCGATCAACGCGATCAACTACACCGTGTGGTGGGCGCCGGACCTGAACCCTCGCAACGCGAACTTCGGCAAGTTCACGACCACGCGCAACTCTCCTCGTGACATCCAACTCGGCGGCCGTCTGACGTTCTAGCCCGCTGACACCAGGGCTCACGCGGCCGTATGATCGAGCCGCGTGAGCCCGGAGATGACGATGAGCGACAGACCCTCCTCCTTGCTCGCGGCGGCGCTGATGGCCGCCGCGAGCGTTCTCTTCGCCCAGGAGCCTCCGCTCCGCGTCGCGGTGACGAACGAGCTCGATCAGACGCGGCTCGACGAGACCGTCGAGCTGCCCCTGAAGATGCTGAGCGTCGCCTTTCGCGCCGATGATCTACCGCGCGTTCGCGTCGACCGAGTCGGGCTCGGACCGCCCGCTCCTCGCGCAGGCGGTCGACACCGACGGCGATGGCGCCTTCGATCAGCTCGTCTTCCAGGCGACCTTCGGTGCGCGGGCGACGAAGACGTTCGTCCTCTCGCTGGGGAGCAAGCTGCCGCCGCGGAAGGCGGACTTCCGCGTCTACGGCCGGTTCGTGAGGGAGCGATTCGACGACTTCGTCTGGGAAAACGACCGGGTGGCGCATCGGGTGTACGGCCCAGCGCTCGAGACGTGGGAGAAGGAGCCGCTGACCAGCAGCGGAGTGGATGTCTGGGTGAAGAAGACCCGAGTGCTGGTCGTCAACGACTGGTACATGGTCGACGACTACCACCAGGACCATGGCGAGGGAGGCGATTTCTACTCGGTGGGCCCCAGCCGCGGGTGCGGGGGCAGCGGCATCTGGAAGGATGGTCGGCTCTTCGTCTCGAGGAACTTCCGCTCATCCCGGGTCCTGGCGAACGGGCCGATCCGCCTGGTGTTCGAGCTCGAGTACGCGCCGTGGGACTGCGGAGGCGTGCGAGTTTCCGAGAGGAAGCGAGTGACCCTCGACGCGGGCTCGCACTTCAACCGGTTCGAGAGTGTCTACTCGGTAGATGGGGCCGCGGAGATCACCTGGGCCGCGGGAATCAAGCGAGCGAAGGCGGCCGACGTCCGGGTCGCGCGCGAGCAGGGGATCGTGCGAACCTGGGAGGCGTTCAAGGAGCCGAACGGCAACCTCGGGTGCGCCATCATCGTCGATCCGGCCCGCCTCGAGGCCATCAGCGAGGCCGACGGCAACGTCCTCGTGATGGGGCGGACGAAGGCCGGAGTGCCCGCCGTCTACTACGCCGGCTCCGGGTGGGACAAGGGCGGCGATGTCGGCGGCGCCGCCGCCTGGGATGGGATGGTCGACGACCAGGCGCAGCGTCTTCGTTCACCCCTCAAGATCGAGGTTCTGCCGCGCTGAAGGGGCCTGAGCATGCAGACACGCTATCTCGTCGATCCCGCGCACTACGAGAGGCTGACCGGGGAGGAGCTGCGTGCGGCCTTCCTCGTCGAGGACCTCTTCGCGCCCGATGAGGTCCGCCTGATCCACTGGGAGGCGGAGCGCACCATCGTCGGCTCGGTGGTTCCGCTTCGCCGTCCGCTGCAGCTTTCCGCGCCGGAGGAGCTGGCGGCGCCGTTCTTCGCGGCGCGCCGCGAGTTGGGCGTGGTGAACCTCGGCGGAGCTGGGACCGTCACGGTCGACGGGCAGCCGCACGACCTCGGACCGCGCGATGGTCTCTACATTGGCCGCGGCGCGCGGGACGTCACCTTCGCCACCACGCGTGCGGCGGAGCCCGGCCTCTTCTATCTCGTCAGCCACCCCGCCCACGCCGGCCACCCGACTGCTCGTGTCATGCAGAGCGAGGCAGAGACGGTGAAGCTGGGCTCGCAGACGAACGCCAGCGTGCGCGTGCTGCGTCGGTATATCCACCCGCGTGGCGTGCCGAGCAGCCAGCTCGTCATGGGGGTGACCGACATCGAGGAGGGGAGCGTCTGGAACTCGCTGCCGCCTCATCGCCACCACCGGCGCACCGAGATCTACCTGTACTTCGATCTCGACCCGAGCGCCTTCGCGTTGCACGTGATGGGGCCGCCCGAGAAGACTCGGCACCTCATCGTGCGCAACCTGCAGGCTGTGCTGGCGCCCTCGTGGTCGATGCACTTCGGCGTCGCGACCGCCCGCTACGCGTTTGTCTGGAGCATGGGGGGCGAGAACCAGGAGTTCGAAGACATGCAGGGAGTCGACGTCGGACGGTTGAGGTAGTTCGATGGCACGAAAGAGCCGGGTCCCGGCCGCTCTCGCGATCCTCCTCCTGCTGCTGCTCTCGCCATCCGATCGGATCGCCCTGTCGGCCGGCAAAGGCCCGGCCGCCATGGACCCGTGGGCACGCTTTTCCAAGATCCTCGCACGCATCCAACCGCCCGCGTTCCCTGCCCGCGATTTCCCGATCACGAACTTCGGTGCCGTCGGCGACGGATCGACTGATGCCACCGACGCGCTGAAGGCGGCGATCGACGCATGTCACGCGGCCGGCGGCGGGCGAGTCGTCGTGCCGCCCGGCGAGTTTCTCACCGGGCCGTTGCGGCTCCTCTCCAACGTGAATCTCCACCTCGCGGCAGGAGCGACGCTGCGTTTCAGCACCGACCCCGCCCGCTACCTTCCCGTCGTCCTCACCCGCTGGGAAGGCGTCGAACTGATGAACTACGCGCCGCTCGTCTACGCCTTCGAGGAACGGAACGTGGCGGTGACCGGCAGTGGAACGCTCGACGGCCAGGCGGGCGCCTCGCACTGGTGGCCGTGGAAGGCGAAGACCGGAGCGGAGAGCCAGAAGCCGGATCGCGACCGGCTGTTCCGGCAGGCCGAGGAAGGCATCCCGGCGACGCAGCGGATCTACGGCGCCGGCCACTTCCTCAGACCCCCGCTCCTGCAGATATACCGCTGCAGGAACGTGCTGATCGAAGGCGTCACGATCCGGAACTCCCCGTTCTGGGTGATCCACCCGGTGCTCTCGTCCAACGTCACCGTCCGGGGCGTCTCGGTCCTCTCGCTCGGTCCGAACAGCGACGGTTGCGATCCCGAGTCGTCGACCGACGTCCTCATCGAGGACACGCTCTTCGACACCGGGGACGACTGCATCGCGATCAAGTCGGGGCGCAACGCCGACGGGCGCCGGCTCGCCGCGCCGTCGGAGCGGATCATCATCCGCAACTGCCGGATGCGGGCCGGCCACGGCGGCGTGACGATCGGCAGCGAGGTCAGCGGCGGCGTCCGCGACGTCTTCGCCGAGCGCAACACGATGTCGAGCCCCGATCTCGATCGAGGTCTCCGCATCAAGACGAACGCGGCGCGCGGCGGCGTCGTCGAGA
Source organism: uncultured Acidobacteriota bacterium (assembly GCA_963725705.1). Classification (GTDB taxonomy): domain Bacteria; phylum Acidobacteriota; class Thermoanaerobaculia; order Thermoanaerobaculales; family Thermoanaerobaculaceae; genus CAVRZJ01. The sequence continues at coordinate 8,427 of CAVRZJ010000021.1, forward strand.
ACATCTTCATGCGCGACACGGAGATCAACGAGGTGGGGTCGGCGGTCGACGTCGACATGCTCTACATGGTCGCGGACGAGGATCTTTCCCGTCCGCATGTCCCTGTGGTCCGGAACGTCCGTGTCGAGCGCCTCATCGTGAACCGCGCCGCGGTCGCGCTCTCCATCGTCGGGCTCAGGGGCTCGCCGGTTGCCGGGCTCGTGATCCGCGACAGCGTGTTCAGAAACGTGGCGCGCGGGAGCCGACTCGTCGACGCCGGGACGGTCGTGCTGGAGAACGTGACGCTCGATCCGGCCCCGGCCCCGAGCCCGTAGCCGCCGCAGGCTTCGCCCCGAAATCCGGCAGCTTCCGTGGCCCGCGCCGTCATGCCGCGGTCTTGTTGACAATGCGCGTCGGTCTGCCCTGTCAACGTGGCGGTGGATCACCCGGCACGACGAGCTGAGACTCCCTGGTGGGCGCGCAGCGAGGCGGACGAGGTCGACAAACAGAATCCCGGCATGACTGAGAAATTCTCAGTTGCGGCAGTGGGTTCTGGTAAGCGAGACGGTCTCTCATGACTATCGTTCCCGGCACGCGGCTCGGCCCCTACGAGATTCTGTCCCCCCTCGGTGCGGGGGGGATGGGCGAGGTGTACAAGGCGAAGGACACGCGGCTGGGCCGGCTAGTCGCCGTCAAGGTGCTGGCGGGGCGACACGAGGAGGACGCGTCGATGCGGGAGCGCTTCGAGCGCGAGGCGCGGGCGATCTCGGCGCTGTCGCATCCGTTGATCTGCACGCTGTTCGACGTCGGCGAGCACGAGGGGACGCACTTCCTGGTCATGGAGTATCTGGAGGGCGAAACGCTGGCGACGCGTTTGGAGCGCGGGCCGCTGGCGCTGGAGGCGGCGCTCAAGCTGGGCGGGCAGATCGCCATGGCGCTGGCGGCGGCGCACGGGCGCGGCATCGTGCACCGCGACCTCAAGCCCGGCAACGTCATGCTGACGAAGTCCGGGCCGAAGCTGCTCGACTTCGGTCTGGCCAAGCTGCACGCCGCCAGCCACGGCCTGGTGACCCCTGCGTTCCGCGAGACGGTGGCGAACCCGCTGACCGGGCAAGCGACTCTGCTCGGGACGCTGCAGTACATGGCGCCGGAGCAGCTCGAGGGCCACGAGGCGGACGCCCGCAGCGACATCTTCGCGTTCGGCTGCCTGCTGTACGAGATGGTATCGGGCCGGAAGGCGTTTCAGGGGAGCAGCCAGGCGAGCGTCATCGGTGCGATCCTGCACGAGGAGCCGCCCCTCCTCGGTTCGCTGCAACCGCTCACGCCGGTCGCACTCGACCGCGTGGTCCGCGAGTGTCTGGCCAAGGACCCCTCGGAGCGCTGGCAGTCGGCGCAGGACGTGGGTCTGCAACTGAAGGCCGTCGCCGCAGGCGGGCCGACTCCGCGCCCGGGAGACGGCGCGTCCCGTCGCGGCGTGTGGTGGCCGTGGCTGGTCGCCGGCGTGGCCCTCGCCCTAGCGGCGGCAGCGCTTCTGAGGACGAAAGCGCCGGGCCTGCCGGCGGCGCGGCCGATCCGCTTCACGCTCGCGCCTCCGGAAGGTGGCAGCTTTGGCTATCGGTTCGAGGGAGCGTTCCTGGCCATCTCTCCGGACGGCTCTCAGCTCGTCTACGCGGCGACGGATCCGCAGCACGGCCCGAGGCTGTGGCTGCGATCGCTCGGCGGGCTCGAGGCGCAGCCTTTGCCGGGGACGGAAGGCGCCTCCTCGGTGTTCTTCTCTCCCGACGGGCGCTCGGTCGGTTTCTTCGCTGAGGACAAGCTGAAGCGCCTGGATCTCGCAGGCGGTACTCCGGTCGGGGTCTGTGAGGTCGCCGCCGGAGGGGGCAAGACCGGAACGTGGGGCCGCGGCGGCGACATCCTCTTCGCAGGAGTCCAGGGTGAGGCGATCCAGCGCGTGTCGGCTGCGGGTGGAGGCGCTCCGACCGCGGTGATTCGGCCCGACCCCAAGCGCGGTGAGATGCGCGTCAACTGGCCCTGGTTTCTGCCGGACGGAGAGACGTTCGTCTATCTCCTCCGCACCGGCGACGGCAGGAGACTGATGCTGGCCGAGCCCGGCCGGACCCCGCGCGCCGTCACGGCGATTGCCTCCCAAGCACAGTACGTGGACCCAGGCTTCCTGCTCTTCGCCGGCGAAGGAGCGCTGCTGGGGCAGCGATTCGACTGGAAGAGCGGGCGGCTGACAGGCGCGCCGTTTTCGATCGCCGACCCTGTGCGCTACTTCTCCTCGAACGGCTCCGCGGGATATGCGACCTCGCTCGGAGGCACGGTCGCCTACCAGTCCCAGGACGACGTGCACCGTCTGGTCTGGTTCGACCGGACCGGCAAGGAGCTGGGCACCGTGGGCGCGCCGGGAAAGTACCTGACGCTCGCGATCGACCCCGACGGTCGCCGGCTTCTCTTCGGGCGTGCACAGCCGCGAGGCGGTGTCTGGGACGTCTGGGCCTTCGACCTGGAGAGAGGCGTCGAGACCCGCCTCACCTCGGGTCCCGAGAGCAAGTTCGGAGCCCTCTGGCTTCCGGACGGCAAGAGCATCCTCTATTCCACCATCGGGAGAGGACAGCCTCACATCGTCAAAAGGGACCTCTCGACCGAGAAGGAGGAAGAGGTCATTCCTGCCGGCGGTTTCCAGGTGGCGCAAGACGTCTCTCCCGACGGTCGCGTGCTCGCGTACACCGAGCGGCCCCGCGGCTCCTTCTCCGCCTTCACTGTGCCGCTCGGGGAGAGCAAGCCGCCGGCCGCCCTCCTGCCCGTGAGTCTCGGGACCGAGGTTCGCTTCACCCTGGTGCGCTTCTCCCCGGACGGCCGCTTCCTCGCATTCGTGTCCGACGAGTCGGGCCAGCTCGAAGCCTACGTAACGCCGTATCCCGGGCCAGGAGAGCGGACGCGCGTGTCTACCGGCGGCGCGCACCTTCTCCGTTGGAGTCGCGATGGGCACGAGCTGATCTATCTTTCGGCCGAACGGCGCCTCGTATCGGTGCCGATCCGCACCAGCCCGTCCCTCCAGCTCGGAGCTCCGACGATCCTCTTCGAGCTGAAGGGACACCCATGGATCGCCTTCGACGTGTCACCGGACGGGAAACGCTTCCTCGCCGCGGTCCCCGAGATCGTGGCGAACGAGCTGCCGTTGACGGTCGTTGTCAACGGACTGTCGGAACCAGGCTCCTGAGGTGACATGACCATGGAGACCGGCGGCCAGTCATGACCCTCCTTCCCGGCACGCGGCTCGGCCCCTACGAGATTCTGTCCCCCCTCGGTGCGGGGGGGATGGGCGAGGTGTACAAGGCGAAGGACACGCGCCTGGACCGGCTGGTCGCCGTCAAGGTGTTGGCGGGGCGACACGCCGAGGACGCCGCGATGCGGGAGCGCTTCGAGCGCGAGGCGCGGGTGATCTCGGCGCTGTCGCATCCGTTGATCTGCACGCTGTTCGACGTCGGCGAGCACGAGGGGACGCACTTCCTGGTCATGGAGTACCTGGAGGGCGAGACGCTGGCGACGCGTCTGGAGCGCGGGCCGCTGGCGCTGGAGGCGGCGCTCAAGCTTGGCGGGCAGATCGCCATGGCGCTGGCGGCGGCGCACGGGCGCGGCATCGTGCACCGCGACCTCAAGCCCGGCAACGTCATGCTGACGAAGTCCGGGCCGAAGCTGCTCGACTTCGGTCTGGCCAAGCTGCACGCCGCCAGCCACGGCCTGGTGACGCCGGCGTTCCGCGAGACGATCTCGGCACCGCTGACGGGGCACGACACACTGCTCGGGACGCTGCAGTACATGGCGCCGGAGCAGTTCGAGGGTCACGAGGCGGACGCGCGCAGTGACATCTTCGCGTTCGGCTGCCTGCTGTACGAGATGGTGTCGGGCCGGAAGGCGTTCCAGGGGAGCAGCCAGGCGAGCGTGATCGGGTCGATCCTGCACGAGGAGCCGGCGCCGCTCGGCTCCCTGCAACCGCTCACGCCGGTCGCGCTCGACCGCGTGGTCCGCGGGTGTCTCGTCAAGGACCCCGAGGGGCGCTGGCAAAACGCCACGGATCTCGGGAGCGAGCTCACGTGGATCGTGGAGGACGTATCGCAAGCCGGCGCGACCGTGACCGGGACCTCGCGGGGCAGGCGCCAGGAGTGGCTCGCATGGGCCGTGGCGATGGCGCTTTTCGTGGCTCTCGGCGCGAGCCTCTTTCACGGTCTCGGCCGCAGTCGCGAAGGGCCGAGGACGATCCGCTTCTCCATCGCTTCGCCCGGAGGAGCCGAGTTCTTCAGGCATCCGTCGTCGTGTTCGCTGGCGCTCTCCCCGGACGGGTCGAGCCTCGCGTTCATTGGCGTGAGCGGGGGCAGGACGTCTCTCTGGGTCCGCCCCCTCGAGGCACTCACCGCCGTTCGGTTGAAAGGCACGGAGGACGCCGTCTCTCCGTTCTGGTCGCCCGATGGGCGCTTTATCGGATTCTTCGCGCAGGGGAAGCTCAAGAAGGTCGCCACCGACGGAGGGCCGCCGCAGGCGATCTGCGACGTCACCCGCGGAAACGCCGCCACATGGGGACGCGACGGCACGATCCTGTTTTCGGAATGGGAAGGCGGACGCGAGGGTATCTCCCGCGTCTCCGCGGAGGGAGGCGCCGCGACGCAGGTCACCCGGCTCGACCGCGCGAACGGCGAGCGCTCACATGCCTGGCCCGTCTTCCTCCCGGACGGGCGCCATTTCCTCTACTTGAGCGGTGCTTCGAGCGGGTCGAAGGAGAACCGGAGCCTCTGGGTCGGATCGGTCGACTCCCGGGAGACGCACCGGGTCATGCCGGCGGACTCACGCGTCGCGTACCTCGCACCCGGATACCTCTTTTTCGCCCGCGACGGCACACTCCTGGCCCAGCGGTTCGACGCCGCTACGCTTCGCGTGACGGGCGAGCCGATTCCGGTCGGCGAGAACGTCTGGTTCTTCCGGGCGACTGGAAACGCGGCATTCTCGGTTTCGGAGAACGGAAGCGTGGTCTATCAGGCCGGTCCGAACCCCGCGCGGCTGACGTGGCGCGACCGCAGCGGACGTGAAACCGGCGCGGTCGGCGCCCCGGCGGTGTTCCGGCGCCCGCGCCTCTCGCCGGACGGTGCGAGCATCGCCGTCGAGGTCACGAACACCGGCATCGGCAACAAGGACGTGTGGATCTACGACGCGCGGCGCGGGCTCGCCAAACGCTTCACGGTGGATCCCGCCGACACGGGGGCGGCCATCTGGTCTCCCGCAGGAGACCGTATCGCATTCGGCGCGGGTGGAGACTCTGCTCTCGACATCTATGTGAAGAGCGTAAACGGTACCGGTACCGAGCAGCTCCTCCTGCAACAGAAGGGCGTTCAGGTTCCGACAGACTGGTCTCCCGACGGGAGCCGGATCATCTACGAGGACATCTCGTTCGGCAGATCGGCGAATCGCCAACTGGGAGTCCTCTCTCTGACGGGAAAGCCGGAAGGGAAACCCCTGCTGGAGACCCCGTTCAGCGCCTCCGCCGCGCGCTATTCTCCGGATGGCACATGGATCGCGTTCGCGTCGGAGGAGTCGGGCGACTCGGAGGTGTACGTCGTGCCCGCGGCGGGCGAGGGCGGGATGCGGCGGGTGTCCGTCTCGGGCGGCTCGCTGCCGCGTTGGCGCCGGGACGGGAAGGAGCTCTTCTACCTCGCGTCCGATGGCGGCCTGATGGCCGTCCCCACCGAGACGAAAGCGGGATTCGAGGCGGGCACGCCGGCGGTCGTCTTCATGGCCAACCCACCGCCGGACGATTTCGACGTCGCTGTCGACGGCCGCCAGTTCCTCTTCCTGGAGCAGGCCGTGGAGCGAGACGTGCCCCTGACGGTCGTCGTCAACTGGGCCGGCGCACCGAAGAAGCCGTGACACTCGCGCCCGGCGCCTGGTCTGGATCACCATTCGCATCGCCATTGGTACCCCACGGCGCAGAGCCAGAACCAGGTCCGGCTTCGTTGACGAATGCCCTGAGGTAGCGGCACTCGCAGCCAGGATCGGGCAGCTCTCCGGCAGAGGGCGGCGGCGGGTTCCGCCCCGACAGAGGTCCTGGTGCCTTGTTGCGACTGCGCAGGGGCGAATTGGCATGGCGGGGTGCTACGCTGCAACGGTGTTGCCGAACGGAATAGCTCCGGAGCTCGGTGCATCGACGCCGAGGCGCGGCAATCGGGTGAGCCGGTCGCTGGCAAGGCTCGCGTTTCGCCTGTGGCGGTGGCGGTTCTCCGGCAGTTTTCCGGACGTCCCGAAGGCGATCGTCGTGGTCGCGCCGCATACGACGAACTGGGACTTCCTGGTGGGCGTGCTGTCGATCTTCGGCCTGGGTTTGCGGATCAGTTGGCTGGGCAAGCACACGCTGTTCCGCTGGCCGCTGCGGCCGCTGATGCTGTGGCTGGACGGCGTCCCGGTGCGGCGCGGCTCACGCTCCGGAACAGTGGCGAAGCTCGTGGAGACGATGCGGCAGCGCGAGGCGATGCTGCTCGCGGTCGCGCCGGAAGGGACCCGCCAGGCGGTGACCGGATGGCGGATGGGATTCGCCCACATTGCCGTCGGAGCCGGCGTGCCCGTCGTGCCGGTCGCCTTCGACTGGGGATCCCGGCTGGTCAGGCTCGGCCCCGCGCTCACGCTCACCGGTGACCTCGCCGCCGACGAGCGGACGCTGCGCGGCTGGTTCTCGGACGAGTGTCGAACGCCGATCTAGGCGCACCGCCGGCGCGGCAACCGCATCACCCGCGACAGAGGCCCGAAGAGCAGGGCGACCGCGACGGTGCCCGCGGCGCCACGGACCGGCTGCGGGAAGGAAGGCACCTCCCGGTCCTGATCATGATGGCCGACATTCTGCGGTGGGCCGGCTTGGCGGTTCCGTCGGGCCGCTCAAAGGTGTGCGAGGCCCGTGTGGGTCTCGGCAGTGGCACCTCGGAGGGTGAGCGAAGCTTCGTTGCCTCGCCTCCAATCCTGGAGAAGCTTCAGAGAGACTCATGAATGACTAGAGAATCATTGGACATGTCGCGAATTCAGCAGGGTAGTCCGGCTGTGCGAGGCCTTGACACCCTGCTGAAGCGTTCGGACGAACTGTTCGTGTGTGGTTCGCGACCGGCGGTTGCTCACATCGCCTCGCTGCGTCTCGGCACGCGCCCGTGCTTCCCGAAACGGGGCGGACGAGCCGCGCGCTACGCCTGGGCTAGCGGTGCGCGATGGCGGCGGCGCGGGCGCAGAGGCGGGCGAAGTCGCTCATGCCCTGGTCGGCGGGACAGCGGGCGGCGAGCGACTCCGCTTCGCGGGCGACGCGCGCCAGCGCGGCGCCGTCCGGGCCGGGGCGGGCGGCGAGCGCGCCGGCGAGGTCGGCGGCAAGGGCCGCGAGGCGCAGGGAGACCGGCGCGGCGTCCCAGGTGCCGGCCACGTCGCGCGCGAGCAGCGTGTGGTCGAGGGTCGCGGCGGCGCCGGTGCGGCGGCGCCAGGTGGCGGAGACCGTGAGGACGCGATCCTCGGCAGGCACGCCGGACGCAAGATCCAACTCGACGAGGATGGTGACGCGGTGGCCGGGGAGCAGGTCCTCGCTGGCGCCCGCGTCCGTACCCCGCCAGACGTCGGGGGCGCCGGCAACGACGCGGTAGCGCACCACGGTCTCGGGGTCGATCGCGAGGCGGGCGGTGGCGGCGTAGGCGATCGGCGCCGGGGTGACGGCAGGCGCCAGGACGGCGGGATCGGCGGCGCTCAGGGTGATGCGAACGAGGCGGGCACTCGCGGTGGCCGGCGTGGTGGCACCTTCGGCGAAGATCGCCAGCTCACCCGTGAGCGGCGCCGGGTCGCGGTAGTCGAGGGCGCTGACGAAGGCGGCGGGTTGCACCAGCTCCGGCGCAGGCAGCCGGCCGCCTTCGACAAGCGCCCGGGCGAGCGTGAAGGGGGCCGGGTCGATGTGCAGCGGCAGATCCACGTCAGGCTGCGAGGACGGATCGCGCCAGCCAACGGCCGCTGGCGCGCCCCGAGCTAGCAGGCGCGCCAGCGCCGCCTCGCGGTCCTCGCGCTCGCGTCCGGCGATCATGCTGCGCAGTCCCCACAGCGCCGTGCCGAGTGCCACGAGGAGCAAGGCCACGAGGATGGCAAGCTGGCGGTAGGCGAGGGCGTGCTCGCGATCGGGGTGCGGCCGCAGCGCGCTGGCGCCGACGACGATGCGCTCCGGGATCTCGTCCTTGATCCGTTGCGCGAGCTGTGCCGGCGGCTGCGACTGCTGTCGGCGCCGCAGCAGCCGTGCGAGCTCGTTCTCGTTCAATCGTGTCATCACCGTCCCCTGCCCAGCGCACCGCCGAGCGCCTCGCCGAGGGTTCGCAGCGCCCGGCGCAGTCGTTTGCGCACCGCCGTCTCGCTAATCCCGTCGACACGGGCCAGCTCCGCCACCGGCACCTCCGCCCAGTACCGCGCCGCCACCGTGGTGCGCAGCTCATCGGGAAGCCGCAGCACCGCACGCCGCACGCGCCGTTCCGCCTCGTCCTCGGCGAACTCCTCGTCGGCGCCGCGCCGTCCGTCCGGCAGTCTCGCCTCCATCTCCGCCTCCAACGGCTCGCTGCGCCGCTCGTCCCGCAGGTGGTTCAGGAAGGTGTTGTAGGCGATGCGATACAGCCAGGTGGAGAGGCGGGCATTGCCGGTGAACGACGCCAGCGCGGCCCACGCCTTGCGGTAAGTCTCCTGGGTGAGGTCGGCTGCCAGCTCCGCGTCGCCGTCACACAAGCGGGCGAGCAGCGCGAAGACGCGCGCGTAGGTGCGGTCGACGAGCTGCTCGGCGGCGTCCCGGCTGCCCGCCGCGATCGCGGCGAGCAGCTCGCGTTCCCCGGTGTCGTCGACCATGGTCGCGGCAGCACCCTTCCGTTCGTTGCGCCCGGTACTCGCACCATTAGACACATTCCTCGGGCCAAAGTGAACGTCCCCGGCTCCACCGCGTCACCCCCGCGACAGCGTGAACGCGACCGTGATCTCCATGAACACGCTGACCGGCCGGCCGCGCATGGTGGCGGGACGGAACCGCCAATGGCGGATCGCGGCGACCGCCGCCTCGCCGCAGCCGAAGCCGACGCCGTCGTGGAGGATCACGACCCCGGCGACGTCGCCCTCGGTGTCGATGACGGCGCGGACCAGCACGGTCCCCTGCTTGCCGGCCGTCTTGGCGATCGGCGGGTACACCGGCATCGCGCGGGACACAATCACCGGCGCCAGCACCTCGCCGCCGATGGTCAGGATTGCCGGCGCCTCAGGAGGGCCGGCCGCCTCGGTGTCGCTCGTCCGGGCCGCGTTGCCGTCGCCGTCACCAGCACCGCCGTCCCCGGCGCCGGGCTCGCCGACCCCGTAGGGAACGCCCTGTCCGGTGGCCGGCTCGGCGTGGTCCGGCGGCGCCGGCACCGACTCCGGGACCGCGCTCGGCTGCACCGCCTGCTGGCCGCGCCGCGGCTGCGCAGCAGCGGCGGGGTGCCGCTGTGCCGGGCCTTCCGGCGGCGGCGGCGAGGGAACGAGGGTGACCGGCCCGACCCTGTCCAGCGGCGCACGCAGCTCGTCGACGGTAAGGAGTTGCACCGTCAGCACCGCCGCCACGACGACGATGTGCGTCAGCACCGCCAGCGGGAGCACAATGGCGCTGCGCGCCCGCCTGCCCGGTGCGACCTGAAGAACCGCGGTCTCGAACATGCCCACCTCCCGAGGGCCGGGGCCGCTGTCGTCCCTGCCCTCGCCCTTTGGACACGCGGCGCGGCCGGAACGAAACCTCGCTCCCGGCAACACCCGCACGGGGCGGAGCGCTACGAGCGTGTCGTTGAGGCGGCGTCGGTTCTTTCCCGGGACCGGCATGAGGGAGGGGGAGGCCGGTCGCGAGAAGCCGTCGGCTCCAGCGGGCGAGCCGCTCTGTCCGTTTCGGCGGTCACACGGCAGTTGGCAGCGTCGGAGACCCGGCGCTCGGACGCCGCGAAAGGCGGGAGGCAGCACCTTGGAAAATCGGTAGGATCGTTGGGCCTGGCACCTTCGAGGGCGGCCTCGGCATTAGTGCGGGAGTCGCTTCGCCGCCGCGAGCGCGAGCCGCCGCAGCGGCTCTCCGGACAGAGGCTCGGACCCCGGACCGCCGGTCCCGGCAGCGACGACGTGGCGCCCTTCCGCGAGCGTGTAGCCGGCGCCGGCACGAGTCTTTGCCCGGTACGCCGACACGTCGTCCTTGTCGTCCAGCACCACGGTCGTGTCGGCATCGCCCCGGGCCTCGGTCAACGTTGCCCGATACCACGCGGAGGCCTCGTTGACGCTCGCGAACTCCACGTAGGTCAAGAAGACGGCCGTGGATCCCGTCCGATACATGCATCTCGACAGCATCCCGCCGCTCTCCTCATCGGTCTCGGGTCCAGAGGGTTGCGCCGCCGTGATGGCGACGCCGAGGAGCTTCTCGGCCTCGCCCCGCGAAACCACGGTGCAGGGATCGGTACCGCCGGCCACCGGCACCGCGAGCAGGACGAGAAGCGAGGCGAGTCCAACCGATACGCACTGTGACATCTGTTCTCCTTGAAGGGAAACCTGACGACAGCTCAAACACCGGGGCAAACGGGATATTCCGCGACGATGCCTTGCGCGGCGCGGGCCGCCGCTGCCGGCTCAAGGGACGGGTATGGCCGCAGGAGCGGCGTCCCCGCACAGCCGCGCGGTGCGGGCGGGGTTGCTGCGCAGCGCGTTCGGCACGTAGTACTGCAGCAGGACGCGGGCGAAATCGCGCTCGTCCTCCGGAATCAGCGTCCCGACGTCGCGCAGCCAGCCGTCGATACACGCCTGCTCGCTCTGCGCCGAGGCGGCGCACGTGAGCAGGTTGCCGAAGCCGGTGCGATAGGTCTCGAGCTTCGGCCGCGTCATCGCCGGGCCATGGCCCGGCACCAGCAGCGTGAACTTGGCGGCGGCCAGGTGAGCGAGCGCAGCCTGCCAGCCGCGCGGGCACGCGGTGTCGAGCAGCGGCACGGGTAGGGTGACGAGGTCGCCGGCGGCCAACACGCCGGAGGTCGGATCGAGTACCCAGACGTCGCCCGCGGTGACGGCGGGGCTCTCCAAGCCAAGTTCGAGGGAGCTGCCGGCGATTGTCCGCGGCCCGGCGGCGGTCACCGTCTCGTCGGGCGCCAGCGCCGGGCCGGCGTCGATGATCGCCACCTCGCTCTCGTAGCTCGCCTTCGCCGCCGCGTCCTGCGTCGTAGCGATCACGTCCAGAAGCTGCTTGCGGTAGCCGGCCAGGAACCCGGTCAGCGCCTGAGCCAGCGCGCCGCTCGCCCACACCCGCACCTGCGGATAGGCGCGGCGCACGCGGGGGTTGCCGCCGACGTGGTCGAGATGCCAGTGGGTGTTGATCACCGCGGCGATCGGGACGCCGGCCCTGGCCGCCAGGTCGAGAATCTTCTGGGAGTGCCCGGCATGGCGCCCGGTGTCGACGACGATCAGTCCTGCGGGCGCTCGGAAGACGACGGTGTTGCCGTCGGGTTGCACGCCCGGGACGAAGCGCCCGCGCAGCAACTCGACGCCGGGCGCGATCTCCTGGGCGGAGGCCGTGCCTGCGGCGAAGAGTGTCACCAGGGCCAGCGAGGTCAAGCGGCGTCGTGTCATCGCATCCCCCCAGTCGGTCGCTCGCAACCGGCGCGGCTGCGCGTCGCAACCGGGATCGTCCGGGGATTGCCCCTCCGGCCGCCGTCCGGGTCGAGCTCGCCGCCCTTCTGCTGCCGGCTTCTACGCGTGGGCGGCGACGTGGTTTCCGCTCCCGCGGCGGATGCGGCGCCGGGGGACGGGGCGCCGCGAGGGCGATCGGGAAGGCGAAAACGAGTGCGGCGGACACAGATTCTCCGCGGCAGCCGTAAGCCGCCGCGGTGACGAGCGTAGAAAGCCCCGTCCAGGTTCAGCCGCCGGCGCCGCGACGGGACGGTCGTCCAGCTAGCACGACTGGCAGAAGCAGCCGCCAACGCAGCACGACGCGTGACACTCAGTGATGCACACGGAGCAGTCGCACACCCGCATTCCATGGCACTGCACGCAGCAGCTTCCGATTCCGCCGCCTCCCCACATCGGGAGCACGCCGTTGTCGACAGCGGTCGGATCCGCCTCCGTGGCCTCCGGCTTGAGCTCGGACGGCGAAATCTCCTTGACCTCGAGGAGCTTGAACGTCACCTCGATGGCCGCGGAGGTGGCCGACGGCGGCAGCGTCGCCTTCGCGTCCACGCCCGCCACGATGGCGACCCCGGCCTTGTCGCGCCACTCGACATCGCCCCGACCGACCTCCTCCCGGACCACCACCTTGAGCGCGAGAAGACCGCGCGCGGTGTCCGTGAACACCGGCCGGAAGCCGTACCAGGTGACGCCGTCGTCGTAGCTGACGCGCAGCATCTTGTCGGAGCCCGCCACCCAGGCGTGCTTGACCGTGGGGAACCCCTCGCGGCGGAGCTCCCAGATGGCCACCGGGATGAACCCGTCGGCCGCTGAAACGGTGGCGGCCGTCCCCGGGTCCCCGGCCTGTGCCGGCGGCGGCGCGGCCGCGAGTGCCAGCACCAGTAACAGGAGAACTAGCGTGGAAAGGCTTCTCGTCATCTCTGATCCTCCCCCTTGTAGTCGAATGGATTGGCCCGGCGATGCGGCACACCGAGCGCTGGAATCGCCCCGAGCTTTCATCGGGGCGCCTCGTCAAACGCCTCACGGCACGCGAAGGTGACGCCAGAAGGACTGAGGCCGGTGATCATCCAACGGCGGCCTCGCGCCGTGAAAACGCAACCGGGAACCAGCGCCGGCCGGGAGGCGCGGACCCAGACTACGCCGACGCTATCGCGCGGCCGCTCGACGATCACCGGTATCAGGCTGGCGGGTCCGCCACCGAACGGCTGATCGCCGCGATGCTCCGCCGCCGGGGCCGCGGCCGCCGCTACGCTCTCCTGGTTTGCATGGTCGTCACTGTCGCGCATTGGTGCTTCATTCATTCGCGGATCGGACTCGGTGATCGCCATGCGCATGCCTTCTACAGCTCGTCCATCTGCAGCACGAAGAAGACGAATGCCTCATCGTCACCGCGAGCGACGCGGGCGCACACGACGCCCTTTTGTCCGACCTGCAGGCCGACCCGCGGCTGCGACACGTCGCGGCCGTCCTCCTTGATCGACAGCCCGAGATAGACGATGTTGTCGCGCTTCTCGGCCGGCTCGACGGCCAGCTCGTAGCGCCGGTGGTCGGCAACCACCCCGAGCGACACGTAGTGCTGGTCCGGGGGCATGGTGACGGTGGCGCGCGCCAGTTCGGCGAGCTGCCTGAGGCCGAGCAGGTTCTGCAGCTCCGGATTGTCGGCGGTGGGGTCCCAGCCGTCGAACGCCCGCGGGTCCGTCGTGTCGGTTGTCGAGGTCGGCAGCGCCGCGTCGCCGCGCGAGCCCATCATGAAGGCGACGCGCAGCAGGATCCCCGACCCGACCGGGTCGCGCGACGGCGGCGTCTGGCTGCCGCTCGCGAGTGTCGCGATGGCAACCGCTGCAGTAATCAATGTAGTTCGTCTCATGGCTTTGCCTCCTTGAGCTCAATGACGACCTGGGTGCCGGACGACAGGGTGATGGCCGCCGTGGTACCGGCCGCCGGCGAATGGGCGCTCCGGCCTCGGAGCGCGCTGTACAAGGCGACGACTGCAATCAGTGCGGCGGCTGCAACCGCCAGGATCGGCCGGAGCACGGGCCGGGACCGCCGCGGCGCCTGCTCGCCGAGCGCGGCGATGACATTTCGGGCGGCCTCCTTTTCCGAGATCGACGGCGGCCGATGGGACCACTCGTACAGCTCCTTCTTGACGCTGTTCTCTATTCTCATGGCAACTCCACGCCGAGGTGCCGGCGCAGCCGGGCGAGCGCCCGCATCCGGTGGATGCGGACGGTGACGCCGGTGAGGCCGAGCGCGGCACCGATCTCCGAGCTGGTCAGCTCCTCGACAACGGAAAGGTAGAGGACGGCACGCTGCTGCGGCGCCAGCACCGCGAGCATGCTGGGAATGTCGATGTCCTTGGGGACCAAATGGATCGCCTCGTGCGCAGCCGCCTCGATGGGCAGCAGCGGGCGGCGTCCCTGGATGAATCTCAGCGCGCGCCGGTAGACGATCTTCCACAGCCACGAGCGGACGCCCGTGGTCGATCGCAAGGTGGGAAGCTGTTGCCAGGCGACGACCAGGGCGTCCTGGACGACGTCCTCGGCGTCGCTGGCGCGGCCGAGGACCGAGCGCGCGAAGGCAACGAGCTCGGGCCAGAGGGCTTCCACGAGAGCGGCGAACGCCTCGTGGTCCCCTCCGCGCGCCGCCTCGGCGATCTCGGCAAGGTGGTTCTGCGACCTCACGCGCTCTGTGGCGAGCTCCGGCCTCACATTGTATAGAGCGTTCTTCGGCGGAAACTGTTTACACCTCGCGGCGACCAGGTGCCTCTCCGCGCCGCGAAATGAGGCCGGAGCCTCGAGATGTGTGTGTCGGGAGGCCCCTCCTCTGCCGCGGGATCGGCTACGATCGGCGGCGATGGTGCGACCCGACGCCACCAGCCGCTTCTCGGACCGGGTGGACAACTACGTCCGCTACCGGCCGCGCTACCCCCAGGCGGTCCTCGAGGTGCTCGCCCGGGAGTGCTCCCTGGCGGCCGGCTCGGCAGTCGCCGACGTCGGCTGCGGGACCGGGATACTGGCCGAGCTGTTCCTGCGGCACGGCTGCCGGGTCATTGGGGTCGAGCCGAACCGCGAGATGCGCGAGGCCGGCGAGAAACTGCTGGCCGACTTCCCGGCGTTTACGACCGTGGCTGCCACCGCCGAGGCAACCACGCTGCCGGAGGGGAGCATCGATCTCGTCGCTGCAGGCCAGGCGTTCCACTGGTTCGACCGCCTGGGCGCACGTGCGGAGTTCAGCCGCATCCTCAGGCCCAGCGGCTGGGTGGCGCTGGTGTGGAACAAGCGCCGCAAGTCCGGCACGCCGTTCCTCGCTGCGTACGAGGACATGCTGCGACGCTGGTCGATCGACTACGCGGAGGTCGACCACGACCGAGTCACCACCGAGGTGATTGCGGAGTTCTACCGCCCCGCCGCCTTCACCATGCGCAGCTTCGCGAACCACCAGGTGCTGGGCTTCGAGGCTCTACGCGGTCGCCTCGAGTCGTCGTCGTACGCGCCGGCGCCCGGCCACCCCAATCACGCGCCGATGCTCGCGGCGCTGCGCGAGAACTTCGCCGCTCACAGCGAGCGCGGGGTGGTCGAGCTCGAGTCCGACACCGTCCTGTACTACGGCCGGCTCTCGTAGGAGCTCGTCAGTCCGCTCGCCCATGCCGCGGGTGGTGTCGTCGGTGCTGGTGAGCACGACTCGGCCCCCGGGGCGGTGCAGACATCCCGTCGCGACCGGCGCGCCGGAATGAGACCGGGTATTTCTTGTTATTCTCGTCGCCTGCGAGAAAGACCGGAGGGTCCGATATGAACACGAGGATCGTTGGTAGGTGGGCTGGCATCGGGCTGACCGCGGCGTGGCTCGGCGTGGCCGCGCTGGCCGTCGACGCCCAGACGGCGGCGAACACCGGACGGAGCGACGCCCCGAAGACGGCGGGCGAGGTGTTCAAGAACGTCCAGGTGCTCAAGGACGTCCCGGCCGAGCAGGTGCTGCCGACGATGCAGTTCATCAGCGCGTCGCTCGGCGTCGAGTGCGAGTTCTGCCACGTGCAGCGCGCCTTCGAGAAGGACGACAAGAAGGAGAAGCAGACCGCCCGGCGGATGATGCAGATGATGATGACGATCAACAAGGACAACTTCGACGGCGACCGCGAGGTGACGTGCTACTCCTGTCACCGCGGCATTTCCGAGCCGGTCTCGATCCCGGTGATCGCTGCCGGGGAGCCCCGGCCCGAGCCGGAGGGCACGCCAGCGGCCGCGCCGGCACTCCCGACGGCCGATCTGTTGCTCGACAAGTACGTGCAGGCGGTGGGCGGGGCCGATGCTCTCAAGAAGGTCACCAGCCGCGTCCAGAAGGGCCAGATCGACTCCTTCGGCCGGCAGTCGCCGATCGAGGTGATCGCCAAGGCGCCAAGCAAGCGCATGTCGGTGGCGCAAACGCCGCGCGGCGAGAGCATCACCGCGTTCGACGGCACCGGCGGCTGGTTGACCGGGCGCGAGGGACCGCACCCGATGACCGCCGCCGAGGCCGACGCGGCCAGGCTCGACGCGGACCTCTACTTCCCGCTGCACGTGAAGACGATGTTCACTGGGCTGCGCGTGCAGCCGTCCGAGAAGATCGGCGATCGGGACGCCATCCTCCTGGTTGCGGCCAACGAGGGCCGGCCTCCGGTGAAGCTCTACTTCGACGCGCAGTCCGGTCTCCTGCTGCGTCAGATGCGGTACGCGGAGACGGCGCTCGGCTACAACCCGACGCAGATCGACTATGCGGACTACCGCGACGTCGACGGCGTCAAGGTGCCGTTCCGCTGGACGCTGGCCCGCCCCAACGGGCGCTTCACGATCCAGGTCTCGACGACGGAACAGAACGTGCCGGTCGACGACGCCAGGTTCGTGATGCCGCCGCCGCCCCCGCCGCCCGCGGGTCAGGCGCCGCCCGCACCGCCGAAGTAGGTCGCCGGCGCCCCCAGTTCGACAGGGTCAGTGTGGGGCGCACGCTCCGCGCGCGCTGGCCGGCGCGGAGCGCCAGCCCCACAGCGGGCCTGCAGTCGA
The DNA here is from genome assembly GCA_963725705.1 of uncultured Acidobacteriota bacterium. Classification (GTDB taxonomy): domain Bacteria; phylum Acidobacteriota; class Thermoanaerobaculia; order Thermoanaerobaculales; family Thermoanaerobaculaceae; genus CAVRZJ01. Next base: position 25,142 of record CAVRZJ010000021.1, read on the forward strand.
TCGGGGTTCATCATCCCAGAAGCCACCCGCCGTTCGCGTGGCGGCGTCAGTACGACTCGGGGCTCTTGATCACGCCCTCGCCGGGGAGCTTGAGCTGCTCGGGGCGGGAGGTGATCACCTCGCGCAGCCACGCCTCGGGGTATCCGAGCTCCTGGGCCTCACCCGAAGAATCTTGCACGTAGCCGTCGTTGTAGACGGTGAACAGCCGCTCGGCGAGCCCCGTCCAGCGCCGCATCACCTGCTCGCCGGCGTTGACGCTGTAGTCGGTGAGGAAGCGCCGCGCCCGTTCCGGGTCGTCCTTGCGCAGGTCGAGCGCAGTCTTCTCGACCGCCGGCTGCAGCGCGAAGAAGTTCCCCTCGAGCTCCTGCTGCACCTTCTGGATGTCCTGGACCATGTACGAGAACTTGAGCTGAGCGTAGTTGGCGACGAGGTTGAACACCCACCACGCCGAGTCCCACGAGAACGCGCGCAGCGAGCCGCGGGCGAACGACGGCGGCACTGCGGTGTTGCCGGCGTAGAGCGGGACGTAGCAGCTCGTGTAGGTGTCGTCGACGCCGTACCAGAGCACGCCGCCGACCTCGTCGGGCAGCCAGGAGCGCGAGTGGGCGACGAACGAGCAGCCGGTCTGCTGGGTGGAGATCGGCCGTTCCCAGGAGTAGCTCGGTTTCGCCGAGCGTGAACGTCATCGGCCGGGCGCGCAGCGGCGAGCCGAACGGCCCGGCATCGACGCCCTGCGTCATGTCGAGCGGCGTGCCCTCGTAGTGGTCGCGCATCAGCGCCATCGACGTCCTGGACGGAGAGCTTGCGGTCGGGCTTGATCCACAGCGGGTACGGGCTGGCGCCGGGCACGCCGCGGCTGTAGTCGACGGACAGCTCGAGCGACGGTGCGGCGCGGCGGAAGATCGACCAGACGCGGGTCTCGGTGTAGCGCAGCTTCTGCGCCGTGGCCGGGCAGTAGACGTCGCAGAAGCGGAACGGCCCGGCGGTCTTCGGGTCGTAGTACCCCTTCTCGATCGCGAAGTCGATGACGTTGGGAGAGTAGAGGCAGTTCTCCGGGTCGTCGAGCGGGAAGGTGCCGATGCGCGACTTGTTGGCGTGGGCCGCGATCATCCCGTCCGGCACCCTGCACGGCGACCCAGAGCGCGCCCTTGCCGCCCTTGCCGGGGCCGATCATCTCCATGATCCACGCCTCGTGCGGGTCGGCGATCGAGAACGACTCGCCGGTCGAGCGGTAGCCGTACTCGGCGACCAGGTCGGTCATCACCGTGATCGCCTCGCGCGCGGTGCGGGCGCGCTGGAGCGCGAGCTGCATCAGCGTCCAGTAGGCGATGCCGCCGTCGCCGTTCTCGAGCTCCTCGCGGCCGTCGAAGGTGGTCTCGCCGATCGCGAGCTGGTGCTCGTTCATGATCCCGGTCACCGCGTAGGTGTGGGCCGGCTGTGGGATCTTCGCGCGCACCACGCCGTCCCAGCCCCTTGACCTCGTACAGCTCGTCGTCCGGTGCGTGGTCGGCCGCCGGGGTGTAGCGCAGCGCCGGGTAGGAACTCGCCGTCGACCGAGTAGGTGATGATCACCGAGCCGTCGGCCGAGGCGCCCCTGGTCACCAGGATGTTCGTGCATCCCGAAGCGGACCTGACGACGACCGCGACGAGGAGGAGCGAGAGCAGCAGCATCGCCTTGCGCATGGCGGACTCCCTCCGCGAGCCGGAGTCGGAGTGCGAGAGAGAGGGGCCGACCGCCGGCGCCGGAGTCAGTGTACCGGGTGCGAGCGCTCCCGGGCCGGCGCGCGCGATGCGGTTGATCTCGGGAAATAGGATCGGGGGTGGAGCGGTTTTGAGAAGAGCAGCTCCCTAACTAGGCAACCGGCGGCTGGCACGGACAGGAGGCAGCATGGTGGTTCGCATCGGCGTTTCCCTTCGCTTCAGCCCAGGACGGTCCGATGTTGGGTGAGCGGCTGTCGGACCGCTACGAGGTGATCGCCGAGCTGGGACGCGGCGGCATGGGGGTCGTCTACCGGGCGCGGGATCCCCTCCTCAATCGCGAGGTGGCGGTGAAGGTCGTGTCTCCGGCGCTGCTGACACCCGAAACGGAGGCGCGCTTCCAGAGCGAGGCCCAGCTCGTCGCGCAGATGGACCACCCGGCGATCGTTTCGATCTACGACTTCGGGCGCCATCAGGGATCGCTGTTCTTCGTCATGCCGATCGTGGTCGGCGACAACCTGCGGACGCTGCTCCGCAAGCGCGCGCTGACGCTGGGCGCGGTGGTCGACGTCGGTATCGGCGTCGCCGAGGCGCTGGACTACAGTCACTCCCGCGGCGTGGTCCACCGCGACATCAAGCCCGAGAACATCATGGTCACGATCGAGGCGGGCGGCGAGGTGCGGCTGCGGATCATGGACTTCGGTCTCGCCCGCGGCAACTCCGTCTCGGGCCTGACGAAGAGCGGCATGCTCCTGGGGACCGTGTCGTACATCAGCCCCGAGCAGGTGACGACCGGCCGCGTCGACGGGCGGTCGGACATCTACTCGCTGGGCTGCGTGCTCTACGAGTGCCTGGTCGGCGAGGTGCCGTTCCCCGGAGAGATGCAGTCGGTTCTCTATCGGGTGGCGCACGAGAATCCCCAGGCGCCGCGCGAGCTCGGCATCCAGGTGGACGCCGAGCTGGAGGACATCGTCCTCGCCTGCCTCGCCAAGGACCCGGCAAGGCGCCCGGCTAAGGCGGGGGACCTCGCGCGCTGGCTGCGCGCGTATCGAACCAAGCTGCGCGAGAGCCAGCGCCTGCAGTCGGTGCTGCTCACCGCGACGATTTCGGCGCCGCGGCCGGTACTGGCGCCGTTCACCGGGCGCGAGACCGAGCTGCACGAGCTACAGCAGCGGCTCAACGCGGCGCTGCGCGGCGAGTGCCAGTTCGTCGTGGTCGGCGGCGACGCGGGGGTCGGCAAGAGCCGGCTCCTCGACGAGATGGAAAACCTGGCGAAGGCGCGTGAGATCCGCGTTCTCCACGGCCGCTTCGTGGAGCAGCACGGGGCGTTCCCGTACATCGGATTCTGCGAGGTGATCCAGGAGTTCTTCCGCCAGAAGGAGTCGGGAAGCTCCTCGAGCGGGCCGCTCGACCTCTCCGACCTCGCCGACGAGCTGATCGCGCTGTTTCCTATGGTGAGCGAGATCGAGGCGATCCGCACCGCGGCGCGCCGCGGCTCGCCGGCCGGCGCGGCCGTCGAGACGCACAGCGCCGAGGGCCGCACGGAGGTCTTCGAGCTGCTCGCCCGCACCCTGACGCGGCTCGCCGGGGGTCGCCCGCTGCTGATGCTCTTCGAGGACCTGCACGGCGCCGCGGCTTCTCTCGAGGCGCTGCAGTACATCGTCCGCCGTCTGGGTCCGACACCCACGCTGATCGTGGGCACGTACCGCACCACCGAGATCGACCGGCGCCACCCGATCACTCAGATGCTGGAGAGCTTCCACGGCGACCGTCGCTTCGCGGCTGTGACGCTGGGGCCGCTGAGCCCGTCGGAGCACCGGAAGTTCCTCTCCACCCTGACCGGGGGCTCCGTGGTGGCCGACGACCTGGCGACGAAGCTCTTCGAGGCGACTGAGGGCAACCCGTTCTTCACGAAGGAGCTGGTCCGCTCGTTGTTGGACTCGGGTGGAATGACCCAGGCCGCGACCGGAGAATGGCTGCTTTCCGGAGGCGGCGCGATCTCCTCGGACTCTCTGCCGGCCACCATCCAGCAGGCGGTCGAGGCGCGGATCGGTCGCCTGGCGGACGAGCTGCGGGACGTCCTGGCGGTCGCCTCGGTGCTCGGCAAGAGCTTCGCCTTCGAAGACCTCGAGTCTCTTTCGGACGGCGAGGGGGAACGGGCAGGCAACCTCGAGGACACGGTCGATCGCCTGATCAGGGAGGGGCTGCTCGAGGAGGATCGCCAGGCGCGGGGCGACCGGCTTGCCTTCGCCAGCGCCGTCGTGCGGGAGGTGCTCTACGCCTCACTGGCTCGGCGCCGGCGCCGCTCGTTGCACCGCAAGTTCGCCGAGCGCCTCGAGAAGCGTCACGGCGGGCGCCTCGAGAGGGTGTACCCGCAGCTCCTCTACCACTACTCCGAGGGCGACGTTCCGGAGAAGACGGTTGAGTACGGCCTCCTCCACGCCCGGCGATCGCTCGAGTCGTTCAGCCCCGAGGAAGCGATCCGAGCCGCCAAGACCGTCGTCGACTTCCTCGACGAGGGCTGGGAGGGCGATCGATCCGTCGAGGGGCAGGCGCGAATGCTGCTGGCCGCCGGTCACCGCATGGCCGGCGACCTGGCGGCGTCACTCAAGGAGACCGTGGCTGCCGTCAAGGTATTCGAGCACCTGGGGCTACGCGGCGAGGCGGTGACAGCGCTGCTCGCGGCGGCCAGGATCACGTGGCAGGCGCGTCAGACCGAGGAGACGCGACGCTGGGTGGATCGCGGCATCGAGATGGCACGATCGGTCGGCGACAACGACAGCCTCGCCCAGTTTCTCTCTCTCGGTGCGACGCTCGCCAACTTGCGCGGCGAGTATGCGCGAGGCAACGAGTACCTGCGGGAAGCCGAGCGCTTGGTCGATGGCTCTCGAGAGCAGGGGAGTGTGGAGGAGGTGCCGCGGGGTGGCCGGCTCGTGGTGCCTCTGGCCGGACGCATCAAGGCGCAGGCGCCGGTGGACCTGCAGCTCACCGAGGAGTTCGAGGTCTTTGCCAACGTGTTCGAGACCCTTCTCACGACGGACGAGGAGGGGAACCTGCACCCGTGCCTCGCCGAGAGCTGGGAGATGCGGGAGGAGGGACGGGAGTTCCGGTTCACCTTGCGGCGCGACGTGTTCTTCTCCGACGGCCGACCGCTGACTGGCCAGGACGTGAAGCGCTCCGTCGAGCAGGCCATCACCGGCGCGCGATTCGACCTGCCGCCGGGCTTCGCATCCATTCTCGGCAGCTCCGGGCTCGCCACGAGCCAGGCGAAGGAGCTGGCCGGCATCGTCGTCCATGACGACCGCACCCTCGAGATCCACCTCGCCGAGCCCCTGCCGATCTACCCGACGCTGCTTGCCGATCGCCGGACCGCCGTAGCGCGGGAGCCGGCGAGAGCCGACGCCGACGCCGGGCTCGTGGGGACCGGTCCCTTCCGCATCGTCGCGCACGATGAGCAGCGCGTCGTGCTCGAGCGTAACGCCTCCTACTGGAAGGGAACGGCGGCCAACCTGAGCGCGATCGAGTTTCGCTGCGGTCTGAGCTCGGCGGCCATCGCGGCGGGGTTCCGCTCGGGTGAGTACGACCTCGCGCGCGACCTGCTACCGCAGGATCTCGATGAGATCCTCCGCAACCCGCGGCTCCATGCGGGGCTGCTCGAGGCGCCGCAGAAGTTCACCTACTTCGTGCTGTTCAACTGCCGCACCGGTCCCCTCGCCGGGGACGCCGGCCTGCGAAGGGCGCTCGCAGGCCTCGTGCGGGCGCGCGACCTCGTCTGGCGGACGGCGGGACGGTTCGCCGCGCCGGCGGCGGGGCTCATCCCGCCGGGGATCCTCGGCCATGATCCCGGGCTGCGGATGCGGCCTTTCAGTTTGGAGGAAGCGCAAAGGCTGGCGCAGTCGGCGGGCGGCGGGAAACTCTCCTTGAGGGTATCCGTCCACCCTCTCGTCAAGGAGCGCTACCAGGCGCTGCTCGACGCGCTTTTCGCCGCCTGGGCGGAGATCGGCGTGCACGCCGAGGTGGTGACCGCCGGGATGGAGGAGTTCCTCAGGTCGTGGCCCGAGAACGATGGCGTGGACGTGCTGATCGCGCGGTGGAAGCCCGACATCGATGATCCCGACGGGTGTACGCACACGCTGTTCCATTCCGCAGCCGGCCTGTTCCGCGCCTACTTCACCTCCTCCGAGGCGGATCACATGCTCGACGCGGCCAGGCGGGAGATCCGCCCCGCAACCCGCGAGACGCTGTACCGGAAGTTCGAGAGCCTGCTCGTCGAGGAGGCGGTGCTGGCGCCGCTGTTTCACGACATCAGCTATCGCATCGTCCATCCGCGGGTGCGTGGTGCCTCGCTGTCGAGCATCCAGCCCTACGTGAACTACGCGCAACTCGGCAAGGCGGAGGTGGCCGCCACGCCATCCGCGAACGTGCGAATCGCCCGCGGCACGATCCACGTCCCGATCGGGGCGCGCGTGACGAATCTCGACCCGGCGACCGGGAGCGTCGTCGAGGAAGCCGAGATTCACGCACCGATCTACGAGACATTACTGCGGGACTCCGGGGAGGCGCGCATCGAGCCCTGGCTCGCGGCCGCGTACCGGATCGAGGAGGGCGGACGGGTGTACCGTTTCCGCCTGCGCAACGACGTGACGTTCCACGACGGCCGCCGGCTGACCGTGCGCGACGTTCGCTTCTCGATCGAGCGTCTCCTGCAGAACGCTGAGTCCGAGTACCGTTTCGTCTGCGCGCCGATCCTCGGCGCCCAGGCGATGATCGACGGCGCCTCGGCCGATCTCGCCGGGTTCCGCATCCACTCGGCGAACGAGTTCTCGATCGAGCTCGAGCGGCCCGTCTCGTTCTTCGCCGGGCTGCTGTCGCACATCAACGTGGCCATCGTGCCGGAAGGAACAAACCGGATCGGCCTGGGCCCGAGTGAAGGCGCCGTGGGCACCGGCCCGTATCGCGTCGTACGCTTCGAGCCCGGCGTGCGCCTGGAGCTGGAGCGCAACCCGAGCTACTGGCAGCGCGGTCTGCCCAAGACCGAACGGCTGGTGTTCCACTTCGGTGTGCCGCCCGAGGAGATCCTGGCCGGGCTGCGCAGCGGGCGGTTCTCGCTGGCCGGCGACCTCTTCCCGGCGGACGTCGAAGCGCTGCGTCGCGACGCGACGTTCGCGGCCGGCTACCGGGAGACGCCCCGTCTCTCCACCTACTGCGCCGTGTTCAACACGCATCATGGCCCGTTGGCCGACCCCGCTCTGCGGCGGCAGCTCGTCGCGGCCGTCGACGTGCCCCAGATCGTGCGCCAGACGCTCGGTTCCCTGGCGGTGCCGGCGCACGGGCTGATCCCGCCGGGCCTGCTTGGCCACGATCCCCTCAAGCGTGCCACCGAGATGAGGTCCGGCGAGACGCCACGCTCGCCTATCGCGAACATCGAGCTCAGGGCGGCCGTTCATCCGATCTTCACCTCCGGGTATGCGGCCTGCGCCGGGGCGCTGCTCAAGGCGTTCCACGAGGCGGGGGTGAAGATCCGGCCCGTGACCCAGACGATGGACCAGTTCCTCGCGGCGGTGCGGGACGGCTCCACGGACCTCGCAGTGGGACGCTGGATCGCCGACTACCCGGATGCCGATACCTTCGCCTACGTCCTGCACAGCTCATCCGGCTTCCTCGGACGCTACTGCGGCACGCCCGAGATCGATCGCCTGCTCGCCCAGGGGCGCAGCGAGAGCGACCCCGACGCGCGCCACACCATCTACCGGCGGATCGAAGAAATCGTCGCTCGCGACGGGTTGCTCCTGCCTCTGTTTCACGAGCAGAGCTACCGGTTCGCCCGCCCGGACGTGGACGGGTTGACCGTGTCGCCGTTCCAGCCGACCGTCGCCTACGAGAACCTGACGGTCCGCTCGGGCTGAGGAGTGTCGGCCACGAGACCGTCAGTTCGCGGCAGCGTCTGAGTGCCGCCGCCGGTCGCTGATGCGGTTGCCGGAGACCCTACGGTCGAGCCGTCGTCGGTGGCGCGGCCGCAGGCGGGGCCGCGGGCGGCCCAGCCGCCTCCGGTGCCCCGAAGGCGAGCTGGTCGGGCGGGATGTCGACGTTGGCCTCGGCGGCGTACGTCGTTGTCCGGGTCGAGCGGTAGCTGTCGAGCGTACGCGCCTCTTCGACCTTGCGGAGGAGGAACGTCGCCCGGTCGATCCACAGCGTGACCACCTCTTCCTTCACCGTGACGGTGCTCGCCCCCGCAGTCTCGGTGTACGGCGTGGCGCGGCTCCTCCCCTTGATCCGGAAGCAGGCAACGCCCGCCGCCGTGTCGTCGGCGATGCGCTCGGGGTCGACCAGCGGGGCACCGGAGCCGACAACTGCGGGAAGCAACATGCCCGGGACGCGCAGGGAGGCGCCGTCCGAGATCCCCGAGGCGCCGTCGAGCGCCTGCTGCAGCGACTCCGATCGGCGGACACCGGGCCGGGCGTCCCACCACGACTGCACCTCGGTGCCGTTCCACCACAGGATGCAACGCGACGACCGCTCGCCCAGCCCGTTGTCGGTGAACTCGAAGCGGAACGGGCCCGGGCGAACGAACGCCGTGGCGAACGGCACGTCGCTGCCGAAGGTCGAGTCATCCATCACCGATCGTGTCTTCACCTTGCCGGTGTCGCGGTAGGAGCGGCAGCCGGAGTAGGCCCGCTTCATCGTCAGCAGGATCTGCATCGGCGACAGGCCGGCCGGATCGGCGGCCGCGGCGCCCTGTGCCGGCGCGGGGGCGGCGGCGCCGGCCGCCAGCGCGGCGGCGAGGAGGAGGAGCGGGATCGTCGTGGTCAGGTTGCGCATACCTGAGTGTACGAGAATTGACTCGCGGTGGTCGCGTCAGTAGCCGAGCGCGATGCCATCCTTGCGCGACTCGGTGGCGCCGAAGTAGACGCCGGTCGCCGGATCGCGCCAGATCGCCTGGTAACCGCCGAACGCGGTGGGGAGAATCTCCTCAATGCGGTGGCCGCGTCGCGCCAGCTCGCGCCTCACCTCGGGAGGGACGCCGGACTCGAGGTGGAGTACGCCGCCGTCCCTCATGACGGTGCCGGTCGGCTCCGACGAGCCTTCGTGGTAGAAGCGGGGGGCGTCGCCGGCCTCCTGGAGGTTCATCCCGAGGTCGAACAGGTTGACGAGGATCTGCACGTGGCCCTGCGGCTGCATGTCGCCGCCCATCACCCCGAACGCCAGCAGCGGCCGGCCGTCCTTGGTGACGAACGCGGGGATGATGGTGTGGAACGGCCGCTTCCCCGGGGCGAGGACGTTGGGATGACCGGCCTCGAGGGTGAACAGCGCGCCGCGGTTCTGTAGCGCGAAGCCGAGATCCGGGATCACGTAGCCGGAGCCGAACCCGAAGTAGTTCGACTGGATCAGCGCCACCATCATGCCATGGTCGTCGGCGGTAGCGAGGAACGTCGTGTCGCCGGCGCCGAGGGCGGGGCTGCCCGGTTCGAGCGTCGTCGCCGCTTGCGCGCGGTCGATGCGCGCTGCCTGCCGTTCCGCGTAGCCCTTGTCGAGCAGCCCGGCGACCGGGACCTTCGCGAACGCCGGGTCGGCGTAGAAGCGGGCGCGGTCCGCGAAGGCGAGCTTCTTGGCCTCGACCAGCAGGTGCCAGAACTCGGGATTGTCGCGGCCGAGCGCCTTGAGGTCGAAGCGCTCGAGGATGTTGAGCATTTCCAGAGCGGCGAGGCCCTGGGCGTTGGGCGGCAGCTCCCACACCTGGGCGCCGCGGTAGGTCGTGGAGATCGGCTCGACCCACTCACCGTGGTGCCGATCGAGATCCTCGAGGGTGAAGAAGCCGCCGAGCTTCTGCGAGTAGGCGACGATCGCAGCCGCCGTCTCGCCGCGGTAGAAACCGTCACGGCCGCCGCCGCCGAGCCGCTCGAGGGTGCGGGCGAGCGCCGGGTTGGCGAACACCTCGCCCTCGGCAGGAGTCCGGCCGCCGGGCCTGAACACCTCGGCGAACCCGGGCTTGTCGCCGATGCGCTTGGCGCCGCGGCCCCAGGCGCCGGCGATCACCTGCGGCACCGGCACTCCGGCGCGGGCGTACTCGATGGCGGGAACCAGCAGCTCGGCGATCGGCAGCTTCCCGAACCGGGCGTGCAGCTCGACCCAGCCGTCGGCGCATCCCGGCACCGTCCAGGCGAACGGTGAGTCCTCGGGGATCGTGCCGGCGTCGGTCGTCTTGACCTTCTCCGGAGTGAGCGCCAACGGCGCGCGGCCGGAGCCGTTGAACCCGTAGAGCCGCGCCGACGTCGGGTCCCAGACGACCGCGAAGAGGTCGCCGCCAAGGCCGCACGACATCGGCTCCATCAGCGCCAGAGCGGCGTTGACGGCGATCGCCGCGTCGACGGCCGAGCCGCCGCGCTTGAGCACATCGACGCCGATCCCGACCGCGAGCGGGTGCGCCGCGGCCACCATCCCGTGGCGCGCGACCGTTACCGAGCGGGTTGCGAAGTAGCGTCCTTCCGGGCGGTCCGCCCCGGCGGCATCGTCGGCGAGCGCGAATCCGAGCAGCGGCACGAGGAGTATCAGGGCCAGCTTCATCGTCGCCTCCTTCGGGACGAGGATAGACCGGTCAGTGACCGGCCGGCACCTTCTCGCCCGCCGCAACGCGGAGCGGCAGCACGTTTTGGCGCGGCGGCAGGGGGCAGGTGGCGTACGGCGTGAAGGCACACGGCGGGCTGTACGCCTCGTTGAAGTCGAGGATCGTCGTGGCAGTACCGTCCTTGGGGACGTAGGCATCGAGGAAGCGGCCGGCCCCGTACGTCTCATGTCCGGCGGTCGAGTCGCTGAAGACGATGAAGAAGGTGTCGTCGTCGGGCTTGGCCACGAACGGCTCGAGGGCGGCGTCGCGGTCACCGATGCGGAAGCGGAGGATGCCTGGGACCAGCATCCTCTGGGCCGGTCCCTGGGCGCTCGCGACGCTCACCTCGCGGGGGTTTGCGTAGCGCTCATAGGTCGCCGTGACCCGGAGGCGCGGGTCGATAGGAAAGGAGTCGATCCCGTTGAACCCGGTTCGGCGGGGATTCTTGGGATCGCGGACGCGCAGCGCGATCGCGCCGCTGCGATCGATCAGGTGCATGCGGAGGCCGCCGATGGTGAGCACGTCCGGCTTGCCGCTGCGGTCGGTCTGCAGCGGCATCTCGGTGGCCGCGATACCGTGGGCTGTGATCCCCGCACTCGCTGGGGCGTGGAGGACAACGCTCCCGTCCGGCCGCAGCTCGAGGCTCCCGGCGGTGGCCGGAATGCCCTCTCCGGAGAGGACGATGTCGTTCTCGGCTGCGCTGCCGAACCGGTTGGCGCCCGGCTTGAGCCAGTGGATCCCGACCAGCGTCAACCAGCCGGTCTCGCTGGTGAGCGAGGCGAGCCGCTCCGACCGCCACTTCTCGATCTCGGCCACATAGGCTGGAGCCGCGGCGGGGGGCCTGCGCGCGCAACCGGCGGCCACCAGCAGCAGTGCGGCGGCGATCGCCGCGGTCGTCCCGCCGGCCCGGTGAAGGTTCGTCTCGGCTCTTTCGTCGCTCATGCCCCCTTGTACCATGTCTGCGGCCGCCCGGTTTCACCGTACTTTCAGAGGCATCGGCACGGCGCGCCGGGGAACCCTGCCGCGAACCCCCAGCGGCGATCTTTCGTATCACTCCGACAGGAGGCACTGCCATGTTGACGCTGCTTGCCCTCGTCGTGCTGCTGCCCGTGGGGCTGGCGATCGCGGTCGCGGTGCTGCTGATCGTGGGCGTTCTCAAGCTCGTGCTCCGCATCGCCCTGCTGCCGGTGCTCTTGGCCGCGGGCTTGCTCAAGCTCCTGATCCTGGTTCCGCTGGCGCTGATCGCCACGCTGATCCTCGGGCCCATCCTGCTCGGTGTCGGCTTGATGGTCCTGCTCCCGGCGCTGGTCTTGGGGGCCCTCGCGTGGGGCGTCGTCCGCCTCGCGACGACGTGACGCCCGCCTGCTCCAGGTCGACGGCGCGGCGCTGCTAGACTCGGAACATGGCCCCCGGCAGCACCCTTGCCGACGAGATCGAGAGCGCGTTGCGCGCCCACGGCGTACGCGAGCGGGCCGAGGGCGCGAAGCGCTACCTCAAGAGTGAGCTCGAGTTCATCGGCGTCGCGACGCCGCAGTTCCGCCGGGTGATCGTGCAGGCGGTGAAGGCCGTTCCGCGCCTCGACCGTGAGCGGCTGCTGGCGACGGCGCGGGCGCTCTGGGCGAGGCCGGTGTTCGAGCTGCGCGCCGCCGCCGTCGAGCTGCTGATCCGCTACCAGAGGTTATTGGAACCGAGGGATATCGCCTTTGTCGAGGAGCTCCTGCGCGACTCGCGCACCTGGGCGCTGGTGGACGGGCTGGCGCCCCGCGTCGCCGGCCCGCTGGTGGAGCGCCACCCGGAGCTCAGCCGGGTCCTCGATCGCTGGGCGGCTGACGACGACTTCTGGGTCCGCCGAGCTGCGCTGCTCGCTCTGCTCGTCCCGCTGCGGCGGGGCGGCGGCGACTTCGTGCGGTTCGCGCGCTACGCGGACGCCCTGCTGGACGAGCGGGAGTTCTTCATCCGCAAGGCGATCGGCTGGGTGCTGCGCGAGGTGGGCAAGACCCGGCCGGAGCTGGTCGTCGACTGGCTCGGCCCGCGGCTCGCTCGCGCGTCCGGGGTGACGCTCCGCGAGGCGGTGCGGCACCTCCCGGCCGGCTCGCGCGAGGCGCTGCTCGAGAAGCGACGACGGGTCGGCGGGCCGGGGCGCCGCAGCGGTGAGACGGCCACGAAGGGACAGCGACGGACGTGACCGGCTCGCCGCTCGACCTCGACGTCGCCCGCAACATCGCGCTCGGCCTTGCGCTCGCCGCCGCCTGCGGCCTGCGCATCTTCCTGCCGCTGACCGTCGCCAGCGCCGCGGCGATGGTCGGCTGGCTGCACCTCGCGGGCGGCCTCGGCTGGGTGGGAAGCCCTGCCGCGCTGACGGTGTTCGGTGTCGCCACCGTCGTCGAGGTGGCGGCCTACCACGTGCCGTGGCTGGACAACCTCCTCGACCACCTCGGCGCTCCGGTGGCGATCGCCGCGGGCACGCTGCTGGCCGCGTCGCAGCTCCCGGCGGGCGACCCTCTGCTGCGCTGGACGGTGGCGGCGGTCGCCGGCGGGGGCGCCGCCGGAGTGGTGCACGGCTCGCTGGCGCTGTTGCGTCACGTCTCGAGCCTGGCCACCGGCGGCCTGGCGAACCCGCTGCTCGCGCTCGCAGAGGCGGTGGGTGCGCTGGTCCTGTCTTTGGTCGCGCTGCTCGCTCCGCTGCTCGCGCTCCTCGGCGTGGCGCTGCTCGCGCTCGCAGCGATCCGTGCAGCGCGGCATCGGCGGGCGCGACCGGAGGGAACTCGGTCGGGCTGAAGCCACGTCGTGCGGGAAGCCCTAGGAGCCTGTCGGGGAAATGGGGAGGGTCGCGCGCAGGGGGCTTGCGGATTGCAGGCAAGGAGCGAGGAGGAAGGCGATGCTCTTCCATCGGCGACGACGAGAGACGCAGCATGCGGCCGCAATCCCCCTGCGCCCTTCGGGTTACGAGCGGCGCGGGGTCATCTGCGGCGTTGCCGCTCCTCGGCGATGGAGGCACATCGCCTTCGTCGCGGCGCCTGGCATCTGACCCCGCGGCGCTCGTAACGCGGCCCACCCCGTTTTCCCGACAGGCTCCTAACCGGGCCGCCGGGGTTTAGACTGCCGACGGAGGGTCGACTGCTATGGCCAATCGCCGTGATCAGGCCGAGGTCCGAGACTTCGAGGTCAGCCGTCGCGATCTGCTGCGGGGCGGTGCCGCCGCGGCGGCCACCGTCGCTGCCGGGGTCGCCGGGGTCGCCGGAGACCAGGCGCGTGCGCAGGGAGCGCCGGAACCCGGCGCCGCCGCCGCGACCGTGCCGCCGTTCGAGCTCGACGAGGCGACGATCGCCGGCCTCCAGGCGGCGATGACCGCCGGCAGCCGCACTGCCGCATCGCTGGTCGACGCGTACCTCGCCCGCATCGCGGCGATCGACCGCACGGGACCGACGCTGCGCTCGGTCATCGAGGTCAACCCCGACGCCCGGGCGATCGCCGAGAAGCTCGACGCGGAGCGCCGCGAGGGACGGGTGCGCGGCCCGCTCCATGGCATCCCGGTGCTGATCAAGGACAACATCGCGACCGGCGACCGCATGGAGACCACCGCCGGATCGCTCGCGCTCGTCGGCGCCGGGACGGCACGCGACGCTCGCGTGGCGGCGCGGCTGCGCGAGGCGGGCGCCGTCATCCTCGGCAAGACGAACCTGTCCGAGTGGGCGAACTTCCGCTCGTCGCACTCGTCGAGCGGCTGGAGCGGTCGTGGCGGCCAGTGCGCCAACCCGTACGTGCTCGACCGCAACCCGTGCGGCTCCTCGTCGGGGACCGGCGCGGCGATCGCCGCCAGTTTGGCGACCGTGGGGGTCGGTACCGAGACCGACGGGTCGATCGTCTGCCCGTCGCACGCCTGCTCGCTGGTGGGCATCAAGCCAACGGTCGGGCTGGTCGGCCGCAGCGGCATCGTGCCGATCTCGCACACCCAGGACACGGCCGGACCGATGGCGAGGACCGTCACCGACGCCGCGCTGCTGCTAGCGGCATTGGCCGGGACCGACCCGGACGATGGCGCGACGCGCCGGGGCCCGGGCAAGCCGGTCGACTACACGAGCTTCCTTGACGAGGGCGGTCTCAAGGGCGCCCGCATCGGCGTTGCCCGGAAGTCGTTCTTCGGCTACAGCGAGGAGACCGACCGGTTGATCGAGGCGGCGCTCGCGGCCATCAAACAGGCGGGTGCGGTGATCGTCGACCCCGCCGACATCCCGCACGTGGGCGAGTACGACGACGCCGAGCTCGAGGTGCTGCTCTACGAGTTCAAGGCGGACCTCAACGCCTACCTGCACAGTTGGGCGCCGCAGGCCGCTTCTCGCACTCTCAAGGATCTCATATGCGTTCAACGAGAGCAACCGCGAGCGGGAAATGCCGTTCTTCGGTCAGGAGATGTTCGCGCGGGCCGAGGCCAAGGGGCCGCTCTCCGACAAGAAATACCGTAAGGCGCTCGAGAGGTGCCGTCTGCTGTCGCGCAAGAAGGGGCTCGACGCGGTGTTCGCCGCGCGGTCCCTGGACGCCATCGTCGCGCCGACCGGCGGCCCGCCGTGGACTACCGATGTCGTCAACGGCGATCACTTCCTCGGGGCGGCGTCGACGCCGGCGGCAGTCTCCGGCTACCCGAGCATCACGGTCCCGGCCGGCTACTCGTTCGGCTTGCCGGTGGGGCTGACCTTCATCGGCAAGGCGTGGGGCGAGGGTCCGCTGATCCGTCTCGCCTTCGCCTTCGAGCAGGCCACCCGCTACCGCCGCGCCCCGACGTTCCTCCCCACTCTCCCCACTTGAAAGACAAGTTGTAGGTACCAGGTATAACATAATTTCACATCTTCATTCGTCTTCAGAAAAACTAAGGTACCAGGTACCGCATTATTGCAGTCTTTCTTTCGACGCTATTCGGCTGGGGCGGGATGCGCCGGAGGCGCGGGCCCGAGGAGAGACGGGAGCAGCTCAGGGCGGCGGTCGCGCAGGAAGAGCCGCCTCGCGTGCGAGACCGGGACCGCCGCGAGATCGAGGTCGGCCAGGAGGATGTGCTCGCTGGCGGCCGGCGCGCGTGTGATGACCCGACCGGAGGGGTCGCAGACGAAAGACTCGCCGGCGAACGCGAGCTCGCCCTCCCGTCCCACGCGGTTGGCCAGTGCGGTGTAGTAGCCGTTTTGGAACGCGGCCACCTGCAGCTCGGCCTCGTAGAGCCCCTCCGGCCATTCGCCGACCGCCCCGGCCTGCGGGACGACCACGATCTCCGCGCTCTGCAGGCCGAGCGAGCGCATCACCTCCGGGTAGTGGCGGTCGTAGCAGATTGCGACCCCCACTCGGCCCGCGGCCGTCGCGTAGACCGGCATTCCGCGATCGCCCGGGGTGTAGTAGCCCTGCTCGTGGAAGCCCTCCATCTCGGCGATGTGGAGCATGCGCGTCACGCCGAGAAGGCGTCCGTCGGCGTCGATCACCGGCGAGCTGTCGAACGCGCGGTCGCCGTCGCGCTCGTAGAGGTTGAGGACGACGACGACCCCGAGCTCGCGCGCGAGCGCGGCGAAGGCGTCGGTGGTGGGTCCGGGGATCGGCTCGGCGAGCGCCAGCGGCGGTGGGCCGCAGATCGGCTGGCGCGGGTAGAAAGGCGTGAACGCGAGCTCGGGGAAGGCGACGAGCGTGGCACCGCGGTGCACTGCCTGGCGCACGGCGGCGAGGCCGCGGGTACGGTTCGCGGCGATGTCCGCGGAGGCGGTCTGCTGGACGAGAGCGATGCGCAGATCACACCCCCCGGCCGTCGCCGTGGGCGGCGTGCGGCCTCGCCAGGACCGCGCGGAGGCTCCCTCCGGCGTCGCCGCCCTCGACCGTGCGGAAGCCGGCCGCCGTCGCGGCGGCGAGCGTGTCGGCGAACTCCCCCGCGGTGACGTGGCCGCGCGGCTCGACGAGCAGCAGCCGGCCGCCCGGGCGCAAGGTGGCGAGCAGCTCGCCGAGGAACGCGCGCTGATCCGGGACCTCGTGAACGACGTGGAGGGCGACGGCAGCGTCGGCGCGGCCCGCGAGATCGTCGAGCGCCAGTCGCTCCGGCCCGGTCAGCCGGGCGTCGATGCGCGCGGCGAGGCCGGCCCTGGCGGCACGTCGGCGCAGTCCGGCGAGCATGCGAGGCTGCACGTCGAGCGCGACCACGCGCCCGCGCGGCCCGACGAGCCGTGCCATGTCGAGCGTGAAGAACCCCATGCCGCAACCGGGCTCGACGACGGTCATCCCTTCGCCGACCACGCCGGCGAGGAGCTTGATGGGGTTCTCCCGCCAGCGCCGCAGCGGGCTGATGAGGACATAGCCGAGCCACCAGGGACAGACGCGACGGGCCATGCCGCAACTGTAACGCCGATCGGTCGCCGGCCGCCAGACGCTGCACCGCCAGGTGCTTCCCAGCGGTGGCTCAGCGGCCGAACGTGTCGCAGACGCCCGGGTCGCCGGCTTTGAATCCCTGCATGAACCAGGTCATCCGCTGCTTCGACGAGCCGTGCGTCCACGTCTCGGGGCTCACCCGGCCGGTGGACTGCTTCTGGATGCGATCGTCGCCGACAGCCGCAGCCGCCGTCATGGCCTCCTCGACGTCGCTCTGGTCGAGCAACTGCCGTTGCTCCGTCGAGTTGGCCCAGATGCCGGCCAGGCAGTCGGCCTGCAGCTCCATCGCCACCTGCACGGCGTTAGCCTCCCCGCCGCCGCTGAGCTGCTGCTCGCGGACCTGCTGATCGATGCCGAGCAGGTGCTGCACGTGATGGCCCATCTCGTGCGCGAGCACGTACGCCTGCGCAAAGTCCCCCGGCGCGCCGAAGCGGCTACGCAGCTCTTGGTAGAAGCCGAGGTCGATGTAGACCTTCTGGTCCTCGGGGCAGTAGAACGGCCCCATCGCGGCGCCGGCGGCCCCGCATCCGGACTGGACCGAGTCGGTGAACAGCACGAGTCTGGCGTCGCGGTACGAGCGGCCCATCGCGGTGAACTTGCGCTTCCACACGTCCTGGGTGTCGTCGAGCACGAACGACACGAAGTGGACCAGCTTCTCCTCCTCGGGCGTCCCCTGATACGGCTGCGAGGATTCGCTGGTCGGTGCGGTCGTGGTCCCGGTGCCGAGGAGGGCAAAGAAGTTCCGCTTGAAAACGACGCTGGCGAGGACCAGCACGATGATCATGCCGATGCCGAGCCGTCCGCCGGGAAGCGGGATCCCGAGGCCACGGCGACCACGCTGGTCCTCGAGGTTGTCGCTGCGTCCGCGATCGGTCCAACGCATGCTTGCTCCTTCCGCTGCCGCCGGGGCAGCTTACGCCGGGCTCGTTCCTCGAAAGCATAGCCTCCGGGGTTGGCAGCGACAAGAGGAAGGTGGCGCCGCGCAAACCCGTCGCCGGGGCGCCGGCCGTGCGTGTAAGCTGACCCCGGGAGGTCGGATGAGGAAACGGCTCGCGGTGCTGCTCGGCGCGTTGGTTTGCCTGGCGGCGTTTTGGGGAGCGGCACAGGACGCTCCCGACGAGCTGCGCTTTCCCGCACCGGCGCGGCTGATCGCCATCGGCGACCTGCACGGCGACGTCGCCGCGGCGAAACGCGCCCTTCGCCTCGGGGGTGCGATCGACGCCGCCGACCGCTGGGTCGGCGGCAGTCTCGTCGTCGTCCAGACCGGGGACCGGCTCGACCGCGGCCCCGACGAGATCGCGCTGCTCGACCTCTTCGACCGCGTGACCACCGAGGCGGCGGCCGCCGGTGGTGCGGTTCACGTCCTCAACGGCAACCACGAGTTCATGAACGTCCAGGGGAAGATGCGCTACGTCACGCCGGCCGGGTTCGCAGCGTTTCGCGGCCTGCCGGGGCTCGACCTGCGCCGCCCCGAGGCGGCGACGTCTGTCGAGGCGGAGCGACCGCGGCGGGCGGCGTTCGCGCCGGGCGGACCCTTCGCGATGCGCCTGGCACGGCACAACGTGGTTGCGGTGATCGGTGGCACGGTGTTCGTCCACGGCGGGGTGCTGCCGCCGGCCGCCGTCTATGGGCTAGCCCGCCTGAACGGGGAGGCGCGCGCCTGGCTGCGCGGAGAGCTCGCCGAGCCGCCGGAGATCCTGCTGTCGCGCTTCGGTCCGGTGTGGAACCGGCGGTACTCGGACGGGCCGGACCAGGCTGACTGCGCGCTCCTGGCGCGCTCGTTGCGCATGATCGCCGCTTCGCGGATGGTGGTCGGGCACACGATCCAGGAGCACGGGATCGATGCCAAATGCGGCGGCGCCGTGTGGTGCATCGACGTCGGACTGTCGTCCAGCTTCGGCGGTCCAACGCAGGTCCTCGAGATCAGGGGTGACGAGGTGCGCGTCCTCGGCGCCGGCGCACCAATGCCCGGCGGCGGTCAGTAACGCTGAGCACCAAAGGTACCATGTATCGCATTTCCTGTCTCAAAATTCGGAGAATTCAAAATAATGTTATACATGGCACCGTAGAGTGACGTCGGCGAAAAGGTCAGAGGCTCAGGGCGGCCACGTCGCCTTTGCCCTCGCGCACGATGACAGGCTCCGGGCCGGAAAGATCGACCACCGTCGATGGCTCGTTGGCGAGGAGGCCGCCGTCGACGACCAGGTCGACCTGACCGTCGAGATCGTCCTCGATGGCCGCCGGGTCGAGGAGGAACTCGTCACGCTGGCCGCGCACCGACGTCGTCAGCAGGGGTTGGCCGAGCTCGGCCAGTACGGCCTGCACGATCGGGCTATCGGGAAGGCGGATGCCGACGGTGCGCCGCTTTCTCAGCATCACCCGCGGCACCTCGGTGCTGGCGGCGAAGATGAAGGTGTACGGCCCCGGGAGCACGCGGCGCATGGTCCGGAACATGGTGTTGGTGATGCCACGCGTGAAGCGGCTGGCGGTGGCGATGTCGGGGACCAGGATCGAGAGGTGCTTGGCCGGTGTGATGCCCTTGACCTCGTAAAGGTGGTCGACCGCCGCGGCGTCGTTCAGGGCGCAGGCAAGGCTGTATACGGTATCGGTGGGGATCACGGCGATTCCGCCGCGGCGGAGGACGTTGACGACCCGGCCGATGAGCCAAGGTTCCGGTTGCTTTGCGTCGATGGTGAGAAGCACGTCATCCTCCCTGCCAGCGGGTCTTCTACCGTTTCACGGGGGTGGACGTCAAGCTCCCTCGTCCCAGACGCGAACGCAATGATGCGATACCAGGTACAGAATGAGGTACCGAATGTCGAACACAGATGATGACAGTGACACGAAAATGTTATACATGGTACCTAGCGATCTTGGTTGAATGGAGGCTCTCACGGTATCGTGGCGGCCGCTGCGAAGCGGGGTGATCGCCGAGAAGTGTTGGACGAGCGGCACCAAACGGTGCCTGCCGCTCGTCCGTCGCCGTCAGCGCGGGGCGACGGTGACGTCGCCGGAGCCGGTGTCGACGTCGATGCGGACGCGGCCGTCGCCGCGGCGATAGCCCACGACCGTGCGGTCGTGGATGATCGGCTGTGCGTCAGGGTAGCGGCTGACGATGTCGCCGCTGCCGACGTCGGCGTTGAGCTCGAAGGAGGCGTCGGTCGGCAGACTCACGGTGACGTCGCCGGAGCCGGTGTCGGCGACGACGCGGCGGAGGCGGGCGCCGCTCGCCTGCAGGAGGATGTCGCCGGAGCCCGTGTCGCCGCGCAGCTCCTCGACGTCGCTGTTCTCGACGCGGATGTCGCCGGAGCCGGTGTCGGCCTGCAGCCGCGCAACTCTGGCGTCGCGCACGGAGATGTCGCCGGAGCCGGTATCGCAGGAGAGCTCGTCGCCGTCGAAGCCGACCACGACGCAGTTGCCGCTGCCGGTGTCGCAGGTGAACGAGCCGCCGACCGACTCGGCGCGGACGTCACCGGAGCCGCTGTCGGCGACGAGCGTCCCGGTGAGCTTGGTGGCGGTGATGTCGGCGCTCGCGCTGTCGAGCCGCACGCGCCCGTCGACACCTTCGGCGAGCAGCGTGCCGACGAGGTTGTGGAACTCGGCGTCGTCGACGTGGCGCGGCACCCGGACCTCGACGTCGGCGTAGAGCAGGACGCCGGAGGTGGAGCTGACCTTGACCTTGCGTCCGTCGTACTCCACGGTGGAGCCACCCAAGTAGTGGAAGGCGCCACGCCCGTTCACCGGGTAGCGAAAGGTGCGGTGCTCGTCGACGGGGTAGCGGACCCGCAGGGTCGGGCGCCCCTCGCGGCCCCGAACCTGCTCGAAGGCGATCGTCGCGGCGGACGCCTCGTCCTCGGCGTGGACGGTGGCGACCGCCTCGACGGCGCTCCCCTCGCCGACACGGATCGTCATCGTGCCGGCCAGGTTCTCGATCGCGAACGGCGCCGAGACCTCGCCGCTCAACGTGGCCCGCAGGGTGCGCGTGGTCTCAGCGAATGCCGTGCACGTCGCCGCTATCGCGGCGACCGCCAGGACGAGGGTCTTTCGTGACATGGCCTGCCTCCCAGTACCCGCACTGGCTACTACGGGTTTTCCGACGCCCGGGTTCGCGGACCGCGGTAGCCGGCGAGCAGCGCGGAATGCAACCCCGCATGTCCGGCGGCGTATCGTGTCGGGTGAACCTCCAGGGGGGACGGCGATGACAAGAGTTATCCTCGGTGTAGTGGGAGCGCTCATCATGGTGCCGGTCTCGGGCGATGCACAGCAGGCATTGCCGTCCGCGGTCGAGGTCGCTATCGACCGTGCCGGACTGCCGGTCGCGATCACCGACATCGAAGGTGTGGAGCGGCGGGTCTTCCGCGACGGGAGAGTGTTCGTCGCCGGGCAGCCCAGCGAGGCGGCCCTCAAGCGCTTCAAGGAGCTTGGCGTCACCGCCGTCGTCTGCCTCCGCACGCCGAAGGAAATGGACGATCGCGCCACGGTGCCCTTCGACGAGGCGGCGGCCGTCTCCGCGCTCGGTCTGGAGTACGTTCACATCCCCCTCGGCGGCACCGACTATCCGTACACGCCCGCCGCGGTCGATCGGTTCGCCCAGGTCCTGGCAAAGCACCACGGGCCGGTGCTGCTCCACTGCACGGTCGCCTGGCGGGCGAGCTACCTGTGGACCGCTTACCTGATCCGCTACGGCGGGCTCGACCTCGACGCCGCGCTGGCCCGCGGGCGCGCCATCGCGATCGGTCGCGACCCGCTCGAGGAGCTGCTGGGGCGCCCGGTCAAGCTGGTGTGGAGCGACACGCCGCCCACCCCGCCCGCCGGACCGCGCTGACGGCGGGACCAACGCCGCGACCGGCGCCGGCGCCCGGCCCGCTTGCGGCGGCGCCTCCGTGAGGTGGGACGTCCCGGGCAGCAGCCGCAATGCCTGGAGGCGACGTGCTCGAGAGGGGATGGCCCCGCGTTCTGCCGTCGCTGGCCAACGGCTGGCTGACGGTGCACGCCGTGAGCGCGCTCACACGATCTCCTCGCCGGGCGTGGCGGCGCGCCTGCGGGCCAGCAGTAGCGTGCAGGCGACGATGACGGCGGCGCCGAGGAGCGTGGTCGCCATCGGCACGTCGCCGAAGACCAGCGCGCCCCAGATGGTGGCGAAGACGATCTGCACGTAGCCGGCCGTCGTGGCGCGGCCGGCGCGCTCGCGCTGCAGGCCGAGGGTGAGGAAGATCTGCCCGAACAGCGTCGTCACGCCGACGGCGAGGAGCATCAGCCAGTCGGCGCCGCGCGGCCACACGAACGACGGCAGCATCAGCGGCATGGCGATCAGCGACGTCACGCCGGCGAAGTAGAACACCACGAGCATCGCATCGTGGTGGCGCAGGTGCCGCACCAGGGTGTACGCCACGGCCGCCAGCAGGGCGGCGGTGAGCGAGGCGGCGACCGGGAGTGCCGGCAACGGCGCCCCGCTCGGGCCCAGCAGCTCGGCCGGTCGGACCATGATCGCGACGCCCAGCAGGCCGAGCAGCGCCAGCGCCAGCTCGCCCGCCCGCAGGCGCTCGCCGAGGAAAGCCGCCGCGATGATCGCGGTGAACAGCGGGTTGGTGAAGTGGATCACCGTCGCCTCGGCGAGCGGCAAGCGAATGACCGCGTAGTAGAAGCAGCCGAGGGCGACGAAGCCGACGAGCCCGCGCAGCAGCAGGGAGCCCGGGTCGGCGCCGCGCAGTGACACCTTGCGACGGGCGAGATCGAGCCCGACGACGACCGTGACCAGCAGACCACGGGCGAACATCAGCTCGAGCGTCGGGATCCGCTGTCCGGCCACCTTGACGGTCAGGCTCATCAGCGAGAAGAAGAACGCGGAGAGGACCATGCACTGCACGCCTGACAGGCGGGTAGGAGGTCGGGTAGGCGCGGCGTTCGCAGTCGTCACTCGCGTCGCCTTTCGCGGTCCTGGAGCGCCGCGACGGTCGGCCGCCCATGCTACGACAGTTAACCGTGGCCGGGGTCGGCCTGCTGCAGTCGGCGGAACACCTCGTTGAACTGCTCCCGCCAGTTCTTGAGGACGGCGAAGCCGTGACCGACCTTGTCGAGCTCGACGTACTCCCCGTGTGGTGTGGCGGCGACGAAGGCGCGGGTGGCGGCGGGGTTGCAGACCTGGTCGATGTCACCCTGGAACGTCACGAAGGGTTGCTGCAGCACCGTTGAGGTGCGGAACACGAACCCTCTTCCCTTGGCGACCGGGTCCCACTCGAGCCCGTTGCCGCGGCAAAACGGCTTGATGACGGCGAGGTCCGGGCAGAAGCCGAAGCTCATCGCGCCGCGGAACATCCCCGGAGGCGCCTGCACGAGCGCCGCGTACACCATGGTGGCGCCGGACGAGTACCCGGCGAGCCACGCGGGGACCGTCGTCGCGTAGCCGAGCCGCCGCTCGATCCGGCCGGCGAGCGCCGCGAGGTCGCCGGCAACGTCGGAGCAGGGGGCGTCGGCATTGCGCAGGGTGCGCATGTAGTAGCGGATGTCGACGCCGATCACCAGCGTGTCGAGAGCGGCGAAGGCAGCCGACATGTCCTGCACGCCCTGGTTCCAGCCGCCGTCCCCCGAGATGAACACGACGACGTGCGGCGGCGTCGGGGTCGCGTGGTACAGGACGACGCGGAAGACCACGGAGTCGTCGACCTGCTCCTGCGCCGTGGCAACGGCGGCGGCGAGCACGAGGGCGGCGAGCGCGGCACTCCTGACCATCAGCGTTGCACCTGCCCGGATCGTAGCACCCCCGACGCCGTGCCGCCGATGATGCCGGCCGCCCCTTCTCCTGCTACGATCGACGGTGTCCGCCGATGCCGTCGAGTGCTCCCGTCAGCCGCGACCACGTTGCCAGCAGCCGTTCGCGGCGGGTCGTCCGCGTGGCGCTCGGCCTCGCGCTGGCTGCAGGGCTGCCGGCGAGCGCGGAGGCGCAAGGCACCGCCGCGCCGTCGCCGACTCCGGCGGCGGCGCGGCTCCGCTTCGACTTCGGCACGCCGACGTCTCCGGTCGCGGAGGGGTACGTCCAGGTAACCGAGAGCACCACCTACAGCCGCAAGCGCGGCTACGGCTGGCACGACGGCGACGAGGTGATGACCAGAGACCGGGAGCGCGGCGACGCGCTGCGTCGCGACCTCGCCGTCGCCCAGTGGGCCGAGTTCCTGGTCGACGTGCCGAACGGGACGTACGACGTGACGGTGACCATGGGTGACGCCGGCGCTGCTCACGAGGCGATGGGACTGCTGATCCAGGGCCGTCGCGTCGAGTCGGTGACCACCGCGGCGGGCCAGTTCTGGGTCAAGACCTACCGCGCGGCGGTCGCCGGCGGGCAGCTCTCGGTGGTATTGGACGACCTCGGCGGCGAGGACGTCAACGCCGTGATCAACGCCCTCGAGATCAAGGCCGTGGCGCAGCCGTAGACCGCAGGGCGCAGTCAGGTGCGGCGGGCGCGGATGATGACGGCGGCGATGACGCCGGCAATGACGGCGGCAACGATCAGACCGGCAACGGCTAGCGTGCGGCTCGAGTTGTTCTCCATGTTCACCTCCTTGGCTCAGCTCGCGAAAGCGGCGAGGCCGGCGAGCACCTCGTCGATGTCGGCTTCGGTATGGGCGGCGTTGATCTGGAAGCGGATCGTCTCGCTCCCCTTCGGCACCACGGGGTAGGTGAGGCCGACGACCAGCACGCCGTGCTCGAAGAAGTGGCGAACCAGGGCGCGCGCGCGCCGGGTGTCGCGGACCAGGACCGGCACCACCGGGTGCGGCCCCGGGATCGACTCCCAGCCCAGTCGGGTGATGCCGTCGCGGAACTGGCGGATACGCGCATGCAGATGGGCGAGGCGTTCTCGTCCCTGCTGCGATTCTACGACGTCCAGCGCGGCGAGCGCGGCCGCGCAGTCGGCCACCCCGAGCGGGTTGGTGTAGATGTAGGTGTCCGACTTCTGGCGGATCGCCTCGATCATCGCGGGGCTGGAGGCGACAAACCCGCCGTTGACACCGAACGCCTTGCCGAAGGTGCCGATGAAGATGTCGGCGCGCGCGCCGGTGTGCTCCTCGGTGCCGCGGCCGGTGGCGCCGTACGCGCCGATCCCGTGGCTGTCGTCGATCACCGTTACCAGGCCCTGCGGGAAGCGATCGCGGTGCGGCGCGAGACGGCGGTCGATCTCGTCGACGGGCGCGAAGTCGCCGCGCATCGAGAAGATCCCGTCGAAGATCACGACGACGCGATCCATCCGGTCCGGCACCTCGTCGAGGAGCCGCGACAGCTCGTCCATGTCGTTGTGGTCGTAAATCGACCGGTTCTCCTTCGGCACCCCTGAGATGCGCATCGCGCGGATGATCGAGTTGTGGTTCAGCTCGTCGCCGATCCAGAACGTGCGCGGGCCGGCGATCGCCAGCGCCTGGCCGAGGTTGGCGGTGTACGCCGAGTTGAAGATCTTGGCCGCCGGCCGCCCGGTGAACGCGGCGATCCGTCGCTCGAGCTCGACGTGATGGCGGAAGGTGCCGTCGATGAAGCGCACGGCGCCTGGCCCGACGCCGAACTCATGGGTGGCGTCGTCGGCCGCCGCGATCAGCCCGGGGTGGTTCGACAAGGACAGGTAGCTGTTGGAGTTCATGCGGATGAACCGTCTCGGCGATCCGGCCAGGCGGTACCGTGGCCCGCGGCTGCCGTCGGGCGGCAGATACGCCTCGATGACGCGCTCGGGCGCCTTCGCCCGGCCTTCGCTCTCCAGGGTTGCCATCTCGGCGATCAGCGCTGCGTCGAGCTTCTCCAGCGACACGCGAACCTCCCGACCCCACCGAGCACGGGAGGGTATCACGCCCGGCACCCGCGAGTTGCGGCCGTGCGCCGGCGCGCGTCTGCAGATGCGACGGCCGTGCCTTGACATCCATGCCCATGAGCGTGTACTTATTATCACAAGGTCCATCGTTCGCATTGGCAACCCCGCCGCTGGCACGCTTCCCGGTCCGCGGCGTTCGAGGTGGGGGTGGAGGTCATCGGAATCGGCGTCGACCTCTGCGAGGTCCAGCGCATGGAGCGCGAGCTCGCTGGCGAAGGAGGCGGCTTCGGTGACGCCGTGTTCACCGCTGCCGAGATCGCCGACTGCACCGCCAGGGAACACCCATCGCGACACTTCGCTGCCCGCTTCGCCGCCAAGGAAGCGGTGTTCAAAGCGCTGGCCGGCGCCGGCGCGACGACCCTCGTCTGGCGGGAGATCGAGGTCGCCAGCGCCGATCGCAGCGATCCGCAGGTGGTCCTCCGTGGCGCCACCGCCAGGCTCGCCGAGGAGCGCGGCGTGGGCTCGGTGACGGTGTCGCTCTCGCATACCCGGGAGCTGGCGATCGCCTGGGCGGTCGCCGTCGCGTCGTCCCGGCCCGGACCGCACGAAAGGGAGGTGAGGCAATGAGCACGATCGTCGCCAACGAGACGGCAGCCATAGTCTCCGAGTGGTCGATCGCCGAGCGCGAGCTCGGCTACACCCCCGGCGGCCCGATCAACATCGGCTGGCACTGCAGCGACCGGATCTGCGCGACCGGGCGCGGCAGCAAGGCGGCGCTCATCTGGGAGGATTACCGCGGCGTCGAGAAGCGCTACACGTTCGACGAAGTGCGCGTGCTGTCGGACGCGATCGCCGTCTTCCTGCGCGGCCTCAGGATGACGCCCGGAGAGCGCGTCTGCCTGTTCATGGACCGCATCCCCGAGCTGTACGTCGCGTTCCTCGGCGTCCTCAAGATGGGCGGCATCGCGCAGCCGCTGTTCTCGGCGTTCGGCGACGAGTCGCTCCGCACCCGCCTGGCCGACGCGCAGACGGCGGCCGTGATCACCCAGACCAAGCACGTCTCCAAGGTGCGCAAGATCCGCGACCAACTGCCGGGGCTGCGGCACGTGGTCGTGGTCGACGCCGGCGATGCCCCGCTGCGCGACCGCGAGACCGCGATGGCGATGGAACGGTTGCCCCGCGCCGTCGGCTTCGAGGCCTTCCGCTCCTTCGCCGAGACGCCCTCGGTGCTCCACTACACCTCCGGCACAACCGGCCAGCCGAAAGGTGCGCAGCACGTCCACTACTCGCTGATCGCGCAGTACCTCACGACCAAGCGCGTGCTCGACCTGCGCGACGAGGACGTCTACTGGTGCAACGCCGACCCCGGCTGGGTCACCGGCACCTCGTACGGGATCATCGGCCCGTGGTCGAACGGCGCCACCCAGGTCGTGCTCGACTCCGGTTTCAACACGGAGCGCTGGTACGCCTTCATGCAGCGTCATCGGGTGACGGTGTGGTACTCCGCTCCCACCGCGATCCGCCTGCTCATGCGCGAGGGGACCGGCGTCACCCGCCGCTTCGACCTGTCGTCGCTGCGCCACCTCGCGAGCGTCGGCGAGCCGCTCAACCCGGAGGCGGTGATCTGGTCGCAGGAGGCGTTCGGGCGGCCGTTTCACGACACCTTCTGGCAGACCGAGACCGGCTGCATCGTCATCACCAACCTTCCCGGCATGCCGATCAAGCCGGGCTCGATGGGCAAGCCGTTCCCGGGAATCGAGGCGACGGTGCTCGACCCGCGCCGCTTCGAGCCCCTCGATCGACCGGGCGCCGTCGGGCTGATCGCGCTGCGCCCCGGGTGGCCGTCGATGATCCGCTCGTACCACAACAACCCCGCCGGGTATGCGAGCAAGTTCAAGAACGGCTGGTACATCACCGGCGACCGGGCGAGCATCGACGCGGGCGGCTACTTCTGGTTCGTCGGCCGCGACGACGACGTCATCAACACCGGCGGTCACCTGGTCGGCCCGTTCGAGATCGAGTCGGCGCTGCTCGAGCACGAGGCGGTGGCGGAGTCCGCCGCGGTGGCCAAGCCCGACCTGGTCAACATGGAGGTCGTCAAGGCGTTCGTGGCGCTCAAGCCCGGCTTCGAGGGGAACCCCGACCTCGAGCTCGAGATCATGAACTTCATCCGCCGCAAGCTGTCGCCGCTGGCGATGCCGCAGGAGATCGAGTTCGTCACGTCGCTTCCAAAGACGCGCTCGGGTAAGATTCTCCGCCGGGTGCTCAGGGCGCAGGAGTTTGGCGAGCCGGTCGGCGACATCTCGACGATGATGGACGATTAGGTCACGGGAGGCGCGGCATGGACGATCTCAAGAAGATGATCCGCGAGTACGTGGTCAAGGAATACGTCGAGGACGGGGACGACCGCGAGGTGAGGGACGACACGCCGCTGATCACCGGCGGGATCGTCGACTCGTTCTCGATGGTCTCGCTGAAGCGTTTCCTGGAGCGCAAGTGCGGGATTCACATCCCGGATGCCGAGGCGACGCCGGAGGCGTTCGACACCGTCGACCGCATCGCCGCGCTCGTTGCCCGGTTCACCGCGGGGCGCAACCAGGAGGGCGGGCGATGACCTACGCGAGCCAAGGCACGGGAGTTCTTCCAGGGCGAGATCGCGGCAATCCGCGGGCAAGGGCTGTTCAAGGAGGAGCGCACCATCCACTCGCCGCAAGCGGCCGATATCGAGGTCGAGTTCCCGGTCGGGCAGGGGGTGCCGCCGAAGCGGGTGATCAACCTGTGCGCCAACAACTACCTCGGCCTCTCCAGCCACCCTGAGGTCGTCAGGGCCGCTCATGAGGGGCTCGACCGCCGCGGCTACGGGATGTCGTCGGTGCGCTTCATCTGCGGCACCCAGGACATCCACCGCGAGCTCGAGGGCCGGCTAACGGAGTTTCTCGGCACCGAGGACACGCTGTTGTTCCCATCGTGCATGGACGCCAACGCCGGCGTCTTCGAGGCGCTCCTCGGCGAGTCGGACGTGATGATCGCCGACCGTCTGGTGCATGCGTCGATCGTCGACGGCATGCGGCTGTGCAAGGCGATGACCGACACCTTCAAGCACTCCGACATGGGCCACCTCGAGGAGAAGCTGCAGGAGCACCAGGACAAGCGTTTTCGCATGGTGATCACCGACGGCGTCTTCTCGATGGACGGCGACATCGCGAAGCTCGACGAGATCGTCGCACTCGCCGAGAAGTACGACGCGATGGTGTTCGTCGACGACTCGCACGCCTCCGGCTTCATCGGCCGCACCGGCCGGGGCACGCACGAGCGCTGCGGCGTGCTCGGCCGGATCGACGTCATCACCACCACCCTCGGGAAGGCGCTCGGCGGCGCCTCCGGCGGCTGCGTCTCCGGCCGCCGCGAGCTCGTCGAGATGTGCCGCCAGCGTGCCCGCCCGTACCTGTTCTCGAACACCGTGGCGCCGGTTATCGTCTCTGGCGCGCTCAAGGTGCTGGACCTCATCTCGCACACCACCGAGCGGCGCGATAAGCTCGAGTGGAACGCCGCCTACTGGAGGAAGCTGCTCACCGACGCCGGCTTCGACATCCGTCCGGGCGACAGCCCGATCGTGCCGGTGATGCTGTACAACGCCAAGCTCGCGCAGGACGTCGCCCGCGACCTGTTCGCCGAGGGCATCTACGTGGTCGGCTTCTTCTTCCCGGTCGTCGCGAAGGGACAGGCGCGCATCCGCACGCAGCTCTCGGCCGCACACGAGAAGCATCACCTCGACACGGCGATCGCCGCGTTCGTCAAGGTCGGCGCCAAGCACGGCATCCTCGGCAAGACGAAGCAGCAGATCATCGAGACGTTCGGTCTGTGACGTTCGCCTCGCAGGTCTTCCTGTTCCTCTTCCTGCCGGCGACGCTGGCGGCGTATGCGCTGATGCCGCGGCGCGCCCGACAACTTGTGCTGGTTGCAGCGAGCCTCGTCTTCTGCGCGTGGGCCGGCCCGGCGTTCCTCGCACCGTTGGTCGCAGTGATCTGCGTCGACTTCACCTGCGGCCGGGTGATCGCCGGCGCGGCGGGCGCCGCGGAGGGCGGTGTTCGCCGGCCAGGGCGGCGCCGTGCAGCGCTCGCCGTCTCGGTGGCCGCCAACCTCGGCCTGCTCGCGGTCTTCAAGTACGCCGCCTTCGCTGCCGACAACCTGGGCGCGCTGCTGCGCGCGCTCGGCCTCCCCGGGCTCGCAGACGGCGACGCATTACGTCTGGCGCTGCCGCTCGGGATCAGCTTCTACACGTTCCAGTCGCTCGCCTACACCATCGACGTCTACTACGAGCGCACCGCACCGGCGCGCAGCCTGCTGGAGTACGCGGCGTTTCTATCGTTCTTCCCGCGCCTGGCCGCCGGGCCGATCCTTCGCTTCAAGGAGATCGCGCCGCGGCTGCGCGAGCCGGCGTTCGGGCTGCCGATGTTCGCCCGCGGCGTGCTCTCGTTCTCGTTCGGTCTCGCCAAGAAGGTGCTGCTCGCCAACCCGTGCGGCGGCGTCGCCGACGCCGTCTTCGCCGCCGCCGGCCGCAGCCCGCTCGATGCGTGGCTGGGGATCATTGCGTTCGCGTTCCAGATCTACTTCGACTTCTCGGGCTACACCGACATGGCGATCGGCCTCGGCCTGATGTTCGGGATCGAGCTGCCGCAGAACTTCGACCGGCCCTACCTGGCGCGCAGCATCACCGAGTTCTGGCGGCGTTGGCACATCACGCTCTCCAACTGGCTGCGCGACTTCCTGTTCCTGCCGATCGCCTACGCCTCGGGACGCCGGTTCGAGCGGCTGCGTCTGTCGCCGCGCGCCGAGGAGTACGCCAGCTACGTGACCGCCGCCCTCACCACCATGGCGCTCGCCGGCCTGTGGCACGGCGCCGCGTGGACGTTCGTGATCTGGGGGGTGATCCACGGCGTGATGATGGCCGCCGAGCGGGCGGTCGGCCGGAAGCGCTTCTATCGGCGGCTGCCCGACGCTGCGAAGATCGTCATGACGTTCGCTGTCGTTCTCTTCGCCTGGGTCTTCTTCCGCAGCGCGACGCCCGGCGATGCGGTCACGTACCTCGGCAGCCTGTTCGGCGCCGGCGCGGGCGTACCGGCAGCGGCGCTTCTCGCTGCCGTGGTGCGAACGCCGTACAACCTCGCGGTGATCGCCGCCGCCGCCGTCGTCGTCTGGGCCGGGAGGCCGACCGTGCGCTGGGTGGAGCGACCAACCGCGGTCGGCGCGGCCGTCGCTCTCGCCCTCCTGCTGCTCGGTGTGGCGATGGTCATCGTCCAGACCCAGAAGGCATTTCTCTACTCGGTATTCTGATACTGTTCCGCCCTCATGGGACGGCCACGGCGGGCGCCTGTCGGACGCGCCGTGGCCGTGCGTTCGGAGGTGGCGATGAGCAAGGTGCTGATGGCGGCTTTCGCGCTGGCGGCGGCCAGCGTCGGCGCCGCGTACGCGGACGATCCCGCGGGGAGGCCGCTGCTGCTGACGGTCGACGACCTGCCGATCGGCACCGCGCGGTTCCACGCCGATCCCGCCGAGCGGCAGAGGATCACCGGCGGATTGCTCGCCGTGCTGGCGAAGCACGGCGTCAAGGCGGTTGCCTTTGTCGTCTGGGGGAACGTCGGCGGTCCGGCGGACGAGGCGCTGCTCGAGCGCTGGCTGGCCGCCGGCCACGAGCTCGGCAACCACTCGCGGAGCCATCTCGACTACTCGCGCACCGCCGCCGAGGTCTACATCGCCGACGTCGAGGCCGGGCGAGCCGGCCTGCAGGCGTTCCTCGATCGTCACGGGCGCACGGTGCGCTACTTTCGCTTCCCGTACCTGCGCGAGGGCGAGACGACCGCGAAGCTGGAGAGGATGCGCGACTACCTGGCGCGCAGCGGGCAGAGGACCGTTCCGGTCACCATCGACGACCAGGACTGGTCTTTCGAGGAGCGCTGGGTCAAGGCACGCCAGGCCGGCGATGCCACGGCGCGCGGCCGGGTGGCGGACGAGTACCAGCTCGCGCTGCGCAGCGAGGTGCTCGCGCAGACCGAGGCGGGCGACGAGCTGTTCTCGCGGGTCACGCCCCAGGTGCTGCTGCTGCACGCCAACGAGGTCGGGGCGGCGCAGTGGGATGCCCTGTTCACCTGGATCGAGGGGCGCGGCTTCCGCTTCGCGACGGCGGACGAGGTGATGGCCGACGCGGCGGTCACCACCCCGCACCACGTTGTCTCCGGCCCAGGCGGGTCGCAGTGGTACCGCTTGCGCCGCGAGCAGGGGAGCGAGAAGGCGCGGGCGGCCGTCGCCGAGGTCCTGCAGCAGCAGACGGCGGCGTGGAGCCACGGCGACCTCGAGGCGTTTTGCTCCGCCTACGCCGACGACGCCGTCTTCGTCTCGCCATCCGGGCTCACCGAAGGGCGCCAGGCCGTGCTCGACCGCTACCGCAAGCGGTACACGACGCCGGCGGAGATGGGAACGCTCTCTCTCGAGACCATCGAGGTACGCGAGGCTTGGGGCTCGGAGGCGACGGTGTTCGGCGACGCGGTGCCGTCACGCACGCACGGGGTCTCCGTGGTCGCCCGCTGGACACTGCACCGTGCCGACGGCAGCGAGTCGTCCGGGCTCACCCTGCTCGTCTTCCACCGCGTCGCCGGAAAGTGGGTGATCGTCCAGGACGCGTCGATGTAGAGCTTGTTCCACCGCCTAGCCAATTTGGGAGCGCTCTCGTCTCTTGGTGGAGCGCTGCCGGCAGCGGACCATCTGCGGCGTCGCGCAGCGCCGGCCTCGCTCCTCGCGTACAGCAAGTACGCGTCGTCGCAAACCGGCTTGCGCTCCTTGCATCTGGCCCACTGGCGGCAGCGCCGCGCTCCGCTGCGCGGAGCGCGAGCTCAAGGAGAAAAGAAGGACAGGAATGTTGGTGCGCCTGAGCGCGGCGCTGGGGCCACCAAGCCACTCCGCACCGCTCCCTGAGCGGTGCGCGCGTGCCACTTCCGACGTTTTGCTCGCGATGGGGAGTGCAAGCGCCGCCCCGACTGGAGGTCGGAGCGGAATCGCCGAGTTGTCCGCTTTCAAAATGTCGGAGGTGGCAACGATGACCGCCAATCCTCCATCCGCCTCCAAACCACTCGAATACGAAACGGGCGGGAGTCACCTCCCGCCCGTTCGTCCTCCTCCTCCTTCGGACCTTACGGCTGGTCCTCGGTGAAGTACTCGTGGTTGTCGGCGTTGTCGAGCGCCTTGTCGGGGCTCGAGATCGCCAGGCTGGCGGCGCCGGACGCGCCGTACACCCAGTCGTCGGTGCTGGCAACGACGTTGAAGTGGCTCATCTCGTGCACCAGCGTCCCCATCTTGGAGTCGCGGCCGGTCGCCGGCGCCTGCCAGAACACGGCGCACACGTAGATCTTGTAGGGCTGCGTCGGGTAGACGTAGGCGTAGTACTTCTTCTTGCAGCCGCAGTCGTAGGTCACGGACTTGTTGGCGAAGGCATCGTTGATCGAGTTGAAGTGGTTCTTAGCGGTGTTGTAGCGCGAGCTGGTCACGGCGCCGAACCATTTGGTGTAGATCGTTCCGGGGTTGGACGAGCTGTGGCTCCCCAGGTACGACTTCGACCTGTTGGTGTACGTGATCGCGTTGTTGTGGGCGGTCTGGAGCTGCGACTGCTGGCTGGTGGTGCACTTGGTGTAGCCGCCGATCGACTCGGCCTCGACCGCGAGCTCGGTGTCGACACCGTCGAACCAGAAGTCGGCGGCCTGGGCGCCGGCCATCTCGGGGACAAAGCTGCGGCGCACGGCCTTGCGGCCACCGGGCTCGGGCGATCCGTCGTCACCGGCCGGGTCGCTGGTCAGCACGTCGAGCTGCCACGAGCGGAACCGCACGCTGTACTCGCCCCTCTCCCGCATGTCGTAGACGGAGGTGGGATCGAACGTCACGGCGAGCTCGCTGCCGGCGGCGATCTCGACGTAGTCCGCTGCGGTCGGTGCCGGGCGCTTGACCATCGGGCCGACGTAGGGGACCGGCTGGCCGTCGCGCGTGACCTCGAGGAGGTCGGCGTCGATCTCATCCGACGGCATCTGCCACCGTAGCACCCAGACGCTGGCCACGCTCTGGTTGGCGAGGTGCAGCGTCAGCGCGACAGGTTCCTCGGTCGCGAAGCGAGTCTGTGAGGCCTCGACAGTGCCGGCAAGCCGCGGCGCCCGTGGCGCGCGCGGCGCGCTCGGCGCGGCGGCGACCGTCACGGCCACCAAGAGGACTGCGACCACCATCAGCAGGACGTTACGCTTCATCGATCCTACCTCCCTTTCCCCGTTCAAAGGCCCGCTCGTCGGCGGACCAGCCGTAGGCTGCGGTCGCGGCCGCCTCGGAGCAGCCTCGCAACGCCACGCGAGAAATGCCGTGGCGGCGTCGACTGCCCGGAGGTGATTCTGGTGCGGCACGGTGAACCTGCGCGCCTTTTACTCGAAAGGGTGTGCGCATGTCAAGGTGGTGTACGGCAATCGGCGAGAAACGGCGGCTTCGGCGGTGAGCTGGTGAATTTCCTTCAGAAACGCCACGCTTCCGCGCCGGTCCCGCCGATCCGTTTCATCAGGTGGTCGAGCATGTGCAGGGTCAGACCCCAGATCAGCCGGCCCTCGTAGCGGTAGCACGGCAGGGCGAGCGGAACCCCGCGCCCCATCCAGACGAACCGCGCGCGGTTGCGGCGGTCGCCGAGGAACGCGAGCGGCACCCACATCGCCTCCTGCACCTCGTAGTTGGGTACCAGCGCGCTGTCACGGTGCAGGGCGAAGACGAACGCGGCGACGTGGCGGGGACCGGGCCCGCGGCGCAGGTGCGTGCGGACGACGGGGAGGGCGCCGAGCAACTCCCCGTCGCGCTCGAGGTCGAGATCGAGCTCCTCGCGAGTTTCGCGGATGGCGGCGGCGACGGGGCTGGAGTCCTTGCCGTCGATGTGGCCGCCGGGCCAGGCCATGTGCCCAGACCACGGGTCGCGCGGGTGGTCGGCACGGCGGATGAACAGCAGGTCGAGCCCGGCGTTGCCGTCGCGCAGCACCGCTGCCACCGCCGCGGTCGGATCATCGCCCGCGGGTGCGGGTGTGGCGCCGGTGCCCGCGAGGGCCCGGCGGACCCGGTCGAGGGTCGGCTCGGAGCTCATCGGGCCCGATTGTCGCACCATCAAGGGACAGCCCGACAGTGGCGGGGGTGGCTTCCACCGTTGAGCGCTCGGGCGTCGTGCGCTCTCCCCTGCAACTCCGTCACGGCGCCGCTCGTACGATGGTCTATCCGGAGGTGTGGCCAGCCGCGCCACATCGCCGCCAAGGAGGAGAACGATGCACCGTGCCCTGTCGATCGTCGCCGTGAGCGCGCTGGCCGCCGGTCTGGCCGTGGCAGCCGAGGAGACCGACCCGTTTCTGTGGCTCGAGGAGGTCAACGGTCAGAAGGCCCTGGCGTGGGTCAAGGCGCAGAGCGCGCAGACCGTCAAGGCGAGCTGGAGGCCGTCCCGGAGTACGCGCCGATCGCTCAAGAAGGCGATGGAGATCTACGACTCCAAGGAACGCATCCCATACCCCGACTCTCATGGGTCAGCTCGTCTACAACTTCTGGCAGGACGCCGAGCACGAGCGCGGCATCTGGCGCCGCACGACGCTCGCGTCGTACCGCACCGGCGCCCCGGTGTGGGAGACGGTGCTCGACATCGACGCCCTCGACAAGGCGGAAGGCACGCAGTGGGTGTTCAAGGGCGGCGACTGCCTGCCGCCGGAGTACGAGCGCTGCATGGTCGTCGCTCTCGCGCGGCGGCGGCGACGCCGTCGATGATCCGCGAGTTCGACACCGACGACGAAGGCGTTCGTCAAGGACGGCTTCTTCCTCCCCGAGGCGAAGAGCAGCGTCGACTGGAAGGACGAGAACACGCTCTGGGTCGGCACCGACTTCGGCGAGGGGTCGCTGACCGCCTCCGGCTACCCGCGCATCGTCAAGCTGTGGAAGCCGCGGCACGCCGCTGGCGCAGGCGACGCACGGTGTTCGAGGGGAAGGCGGAGGACGTCGCCTCGGCGCGGCAGCACGGTGTTCACGCCCGAGGGCCGCTACGACCTCGTCGTCCGCGACCCCCGCGTTCTTCTGTCCGAGCAGTACCTCATGCTCGACGGGCGTCTGGTCAAGATCGACGTCCCCGAGGACGCGTCGGTGCAGGGGATCTTCAAGGACCACCTCCTGGTGTCGCTGCGCTCCGACTGGACGGTCGGCGGCACGACCTACCGCGCAGGACTCGCTGCTCACCATCGCGCTCGACGACCTCCTGCGCGGCAACCAGACGTTCGCGGTGCTGTTCGAGCCGTCGGAGCGGGTCTCGCTCGGCGAGCGTCGCGACCACCCGCGACCGCCTTCTGCTCACCACGCTCGACAACGTGCGCTCCAAGCTCTACCGCGTCGCGCCTCAACGGTGACGCCTGGACGAGGGAGGAGATCGCGCTGCCGGGTCTCGGGACCGGCCGGGATCAGCGACCACGAGCGACGACGCCGACGTGTTCTTCTTCTCGCTACGAGGACTTCCTGACCCCCGACTCGCTCTACGTCGTGGACGGCGGCAAGGTCGAGAAGGTCAAGTCGCTGCCGATGTTCTTCGACCCCGCCGGGATTCCGTGGCGCAGTACGAGGCGACCTCGAAGGATGGCACCGGTATCCCGTATTTCGTCGTCACGCCGAAGGGGTTCGTCGCCGACGGCAAGGCGCCGACGCTGCTCTACGGCTACGGCGGCTTCGAGGTGCCGATGCTGCCGGGGTACAGCCCGCTGCAGGGCGCCGCATGGCTGACGCGGGGCGGCGTCTTCGTGCAGGCGAACATCCGCGGCGGCGGCGAGTTCGGACCGCGGTGGCACAAGGCGGCGATCAAGGAGAACCACAACAAGAACTTCGAGGACTTCATCGCGGTCGCCGAGGACCTGGTCGCGCGCAAGATCTCGTCGCCGCGCCACCTCGGGATCATGGGCGGGTCGCAGGGCGGTCTGCTGGTCGGCGGGACGTTCGTCCAGCGCCCCGACCTCTTCAACGCGGTGGTGTGCCAGGTGCCGCTGCTCGACATGCAGCGCTTCAACAAGCTGCTCGCCGGCGCGAGCTGGATGGCCGAGTACGGCGACCCTGACGTGCCGGAGCAGTGGGCATACATCAAGGCGTGGTCGCCGTACCAGAACGTCAAGAAGGGCGTGAAGTACCCGCAGGTGTTCTTCTGGACGAACACCCGCGATGACCGCGTCCACCCGGCGCACGCGCGCAAGATGGTGGCGAAGATGGAAGCGCTCGGGCACCCGGTGTACTACTTCGAGAACACCGAGGGCGGACACGGCTCCGGCACCGTCAACAAGGAACGGGCCGAGATCAACGCCCTCGAGTACGCCTACCTCTGGAAGATGCTGCGCTGAAGCGCTCGTTTGGAGGGGGGGCGGGCGCCGCTGGCGCGGCGCCCGCCGCTCGCCAATTTGGATCGCTCTCTTCTTCCCACGGAGCGCTGCCGGCAGCGGACCATCTGCGTCGTTGCGCTTCGGCGGTTCGCATCCTCACGTAGCCTCTGGCTACGCTCCGGTGCGACCGCCTCGCGCGCCTAGCATCTGGCCCACTGGCGGCAGCGCCGCTCCGCTCCGCGGCGCGAGCAGGAAGAAACAAAGAAGCAGTCAGCATGGTCGCGCGCCTGAGCGCGGCGCTGAGCCCACCAAGCCACTCCGCACCGCTCCCTGAGCGGTGCGCGCGTGCCACTTCCGACGTTTTGCTCGCGATGGGAATCGGAGTCGCCGCCAAGCCTGGAGATTGGAGCGGAAACGCTGAGTTGCCCGCTGTCAAAATGTCGGAGGTGGCAACGGAAACCGCCAATCCCAGAGGAAGAAACAAAGAAGCAGTGCGCCAATCCTGCCGCGCTGCGAGCGAAGGCAGCTCAGCCGCTCGCGCGCCTGAGCGCACTGCGGTCCTGCGATCGGGCCGCACCGCTCCCTGAGCGGTGCGCGCGTGCCACTTCCGACGTTTTGCTCACGATGGGGTGTGCACGCGCCGCCCCGACTGGAGGTCGAAGCGGAATCGCTGAGTTGTCCGCTTTCAAAATGTCGGAGGTGGCAACGACGACCGCCAATCCTCCATCCGCCTCCAAACCGCGCGGCACCTCCAAAGCACCAGCGTCAACGAACACGCAGGATCACGGTGTGGTGCTTGTCGGCGAGCTTGATGTAGTCGACCGTGATCTCCTCGACGACGAAGCCGGCGACGGTGGTGCCGACGACCACGTCTTCGCCGTTGACGCGGCCGAACGGCGAGCCGGGCCGGTAGACGAGGTAATCGAGGTGCAGCTTGGCGTAACCGAGGTCGGCGTCGATGAGGAACGAACGCTCGCGCGGCCCGGCATCACGGGGTGGCTGAGGCGCTTCGGCTGCTGCCGGCTCCGTCCGAGGCGGCGGCGCCGGTGTTGCCGTCGGCGGCTCCATCGGGACTGCGTCCACGGGTGCGGCCGGTGCTCCCCCGACCTGCACGGGAACCGTGTGCGGCGCCGCGCGGCGGTCGGTGCGGCCGGCTGGACCGGCGAGGCCGGCGCGACGGCGTCGCTCGCGGCGTCGGCAGCCCGAGGTGGCGCCGGCTCGGCGCGCTGCCGGCCGACCACCCACCAGACGCCGGCGGCGCCGCCCACCGCGGCCGCCGCCGCGACGAGCAGCAGCGGCGCCACGCCGAGCCGCTGTCGCGGCGGTCGGGGAGGCAAAACCAACGTGGGCGGGACGACGCTGCCGGTCTTCTCGCGGTCACCGCTGGCCTGTTGCCGGGCCTTGCGCAGCGCCTCGGTGACCAGGCTCACGCGCGCCGCCCTTCCAGTTCGCTCACGGCGCGGCGGACCTGCCACCAGCCGAGCACGTCGCGCTCCTCGACGTAGCCGGCGAGCAGCGTCGTGTCGCACACGGCGTTGATCATCCGCGGGATGCCGTGCGCGTAGCGGTGAATCGAGCGGATCGCCGCGGGAGTGAACGCCGGGCGCCCGTTCGATCCGGCCACCGACAGGCGGTGGACGATGTACGCTTCGGTCTCGCGCGGGTCGAGCGGCTCGATGTGGTAGCGCACGGTGATTCTCTGGCGCAGTTGCCGCAGCTTCGGCCGGTCGAGGCGCTCGCGCAGCTCGGGCTGGCCGATCAGGACGATTTGCAGCAGCTTGCGATCGTCGGTCTCGAGGTTGGAGAGCAGCCGCACCTCCTCGAGCAGCTCGTCGGAGAGGTCCTGCGCCTCGTCGATGAACAGCACCACCTCGTCGCCGGCCTGGGCGCGGGCGAGCAGGAACTCGTCGAGCCGCTGCAGCAGGCGGGCGCGGTCGTTGCCCCGGTCGGAGACGGAGAACTCGCGCAGCACGGCGCGCAGGAGCTGGATCCCGGTCATCACCGGGTTGAGAATCAGCGCGGTCGCGTAGCCGGCGCGGAGCTGCTCGAGCACGGTGCGGCAGATCGTCGTCTTGCCGGCGCCGACCTCGCCGGTGATCTGGATGAACCCCTTGCGCTCCTTGATGCCGAACAGCATGGTGTCGAACGCCTCGCGGTGCCGGCGCGAAAAGAAGAGAAAGCGCGGATCCGGTGTGATCGAGAACGGCGGCGCGGAGAGTCCGTAGAAAGTTTCGTACATTGGCCTGTCGGGCCCCGCTGTGGGCGCTGCGACTCCCCATTGTACGGATCTCCGGCCGGAGACGTCGGCCTGGAGGCATCCGCCGACCTCCGCTACAATCTCGACCATGATGCGAT
Organism: uncultured Acidobacteriota bacterium; assembly: GCA_963725705.1. Taxonomy (GTDB): domain Bacteria; phylum Acidobacteriota; class Thermoanaerobaculia; order Thermoanaerobaculales; family Thermoanaerobaculaceae; genus CAVRZJ01. The sequence continues at coordinate 64,365 of CAVRZJ010000021.1, forward strand.
CACTCGCCGCCACTCTGGCCGCCGCCACGCTGCTGCTGGCGTGCGGCAAGTCCACGACCGGGAAGCAGGTGCAGGCCTCCGCGCTGTCGCCGGCGCAGGTCGAGGTGAAGCTGGCCGCGGCCGACGCCGCCGACGGCCGGACCGACAAGGTGATCTCCAAGTGCGCGAGCTGCCGGCTCGGTATGGACGGCGACGCACAGCACGCCTCGATGCACGCCGGCTACGAGCTGCACTTCTGCTCGCCGGAGTGCAAGACGCGCTTCGACGCGGACCCGGACAAGATCATCGCCAAGCTGCCCGACAAGCCACTGGCGTAGTTTCCGCGGCCGCTGCGTCAACCTCCAGGCTCGGAGGCGGGACCGGAGAAGCACTCTCCGACAACCGCCAAGCCTCGATCCGCTCTACAGCTCCCGGTTCTTCACGTACTTCTCCAGCCACGTGTCCTGCTCCCACAGCTTGTCCGCGCAGTTGAACGCTGACATCTACTGGTACACCGGCTGCGCCTCCCAGTACGAGCGCTCCTCGGCCTGGAAGCCGAACGGCGTCAGCGACCGGTTGTAGGCGCCCGAGCGCGCGATCCCGGCAGGCGGCTCTTGACCGTGCACAGCGGCCGCGGTGCGCCGGAGAACGGGGTCTCGGGCTGGAACACCCGGTCACGCGCGGATGCCTCGTTGGCGGGATCGCCGACCTCGAGCGCGAAGCGCTTGATTTCGCAGGCGGCATAGCGCTCGAACGTGCGCTCGTCGGCCCGGGCCTTGAGCCGGTCCTGCCAGGTGCGCCCCGGCGCCTTGCGGCCGGTCGCTTCCTGCACCGCCGGCCCGGCCGGCAGCTCCTGCGTGTCTGGGAGCGGTTCGAGCGACGGTCGGATACGGCAGTACAAGTGAGCCTCGTCGGGCGCCCAGACGAACGGCGGGCGCATCACCGCGGAGACCGCCGCTGGAGTGACCTGCTTCGCGGTGCCGGTCGCGAGCTCGACGGTCCAGACGGCAAGTGCCTCGGGCTGCACCACGATGAAGGCTAGGTACCTCCCCTTCGGCGAGAAGCTGGGGTACTGGATGCGCACGGGAGATGGCAGCCCGGTCACCGCGATCGCCTTGCCGGATACGATCTCCTGGATCGAGATCCCCAGCGTCTAGCTCGGCCGCGCCGCGTCGTGGTTGCGCGGGTTGACGCGCAGACCGGCCAGCCGCAGCTCGCTCTGGGCGAGCTCCTCGAGCGACTTGAAGCTCGGCCGCTTGAGGAACACCAGGTAGCGATTGCTGGAGGCCTCCCTCGCGAGGTGCCGGACTGCTCGGCTGATCTTACGCGCCGGACGTCTATCTCGATGCAGCGCGCCGCCAGATCCGGAGCAGTCGCGTCAGTCGGCGAGGATCACGCTGCAACAGGTGACGGCGCCCTCGGCTTTGGCGAGCTCAGAGACGTCCAGCCTCATGAGGTGGACTCCAGTGCGCTCGAGTCGCGCTGCGGTGCGGGGGAACGCGGCCGGGTAGATCGCGGTGTCGCCGATCAGCAGGGCGTTGGCAGCGTACGGCTCGCTCGGGTCGACCTCGATCACCCGCCAGCCGGAGAAGGCGGCGGGGTCGACCCAGGCGGGGTTGACGAGCACGGTATCGGGCGTCACCTGGGTCACCGCGGACTTGAAATGCAGACAGCCGCCGACGGGGACGCCCTCGACCGTGTAACCGTGTGGGTGCAAGAGCGCGGCGAGCTGCGTGATGCCGTCGGTGTCGCTGCGGCCTGAGCGGCCGACCAGCACGCGGCGGTCGAGTCGAAGCACGTCGCCGCCGTCGAGGGTGCCGGGCGCGGCGATCTCGGCGAGCGGCCGGTGAGCAGCGAGGGCGCGGGCGACCGACGCGGTCTCGGAGCGGCGCGACGGCGCACCGGGGCGGGTGATCACCGCCAGCTCGTCGACCACGACCGCGACATCCTCGACGAACACCGAGTCGGGCAGATCGGGCTCCGCCGGCAAGGAGAGGACCCGGCAGCCGAGGTCCGCGAGGGCGCGCTCGTAGGCCCCGTGCTGCGCCGCGGCGCGCCCGACGTCGATCGGCGCGCGCGCGAGATGGGTGAGCTCACAGCGCGCGAGTGCGGGCGAGACCTTACGGGTGATCGCGGTCAGCATCGCCACGTCCGGCATCATACGTGGCCGCGCGCGCCATCGGTGGCTGCCGCACCGGCTAACGGCCGCGAGCGTAGCCGGCCAGGTTCTGCCAGAACCTCAAGTTGGCAGGACCGTTAGCGCCGGCGCCGAGGATGCCGAGGTCGGCGAGGACCAGCACCTCGCCGCTGCCACCGCCGGGACGCAGCAGCACCGCGACGGCCTGCACGCCGACCTGGGCGAGGCTGTCGCCGGAGGTGAACTGGAACGGCACGCCGTTGCCCGCCGCCAGCGCCAGCGAGGTCACGCCGGCGACCAGCGGGCTGGCGCCGCGCGTCGGCGCACTGGCCGGTGTGAGGGTACCCCCGAGCCAGGTGACGCCGAAGCGCTGTGCCAGGTCGGAGGCGGCGCTCGAGTCCTCGTTGGTTTCCCAGAGCTGGTTGACGTACTTCATCCGGTAGCGGCTGTTGGTGAGGACGAGCAGGCCGCCGCTCGCGACGTACTGCTGCAGCGCGTCGATCTCGGGGACGCTCCAGCCTTCCTGGTACGTGGTCGGGTCGCCCTCGGGGCTCGGCCAGTCGTGCACCGGCATGACGACGACCAGCGCCGCGTCGGCGAGCGCGTCCGGGGTCACCGGCGTGCCATAGGGGACCACGTCGACATCGAAGCCCTCCCACGCCAGCGTCATCGCGAAGTCGACCAGCGCCGTGGCCGTCATGTGCGGCGACTCGGTGTGGCTGCCGACGAAGACGGCGCGCCGGTCGGGGCGCGGGGTGACCCGCAGGTCCGGCTGCTCACGGCCGGCGGCGAGCGCGGCGACGAGCGCGGTGCGCGTCATGTCGGCGAGCACGGACGCAACGTCGCTCGTCACCTCGACGGTGTCGTACGGGTCGTGCAGGTGGCCGGTGTAGTGCGGGTCCGCCTGCTCGCTCTGGTCGAGGTAGATGAGATCGGCGTTGGGCACGTCGAAGGCGGTGAAGCAGGTGTTGTCGGAGACGATCCCGGGGCTGTCGAACGGCACCGGCCACAGGGAGCGCGCCGAGGCGGCCTGGCGAACGTAGGAGGGCCACGGCAGTCGCGCGTCGCCCTGCGCCGCGAACGACCACGCTTCGAGGGTGAGCTCTGATGCAAGACCGTCGAGCGGCCGCCGCAGGCAGTCGACCTCGAGCATCGCCAGCGTCCGGTCGACCAGCTCCTGATGGGTGGCGAGGAACGTCGTCGAGCCGAACAGGCCGCGCTCGTGGCTGCCGAACCAGCACAGGTAGAGGTCGGCGGCCGGCCGCACGCGGGCGGCGTCGAGGGCGCGGGCGATCTCGAGCAGAGCGACAGCGCCGCTGCCGTCGTCCATCGCGCCGGGCGAGTTGGCGGAGTCGAGGTGCGCGCCGAGGATCACGGCCCGGGACGGGTCGGCGCCGGGGATGCGGGCAATCAGGTTCTGCGAGGCGCCCGGCGAGACTACATCGGCGTCCCAACGCACCCGGGCCGCCGTCACGCGGGTCAGGTCGTTCCCGGACGCGATTCCGGCTGCGCCGAGGTCCTCGAGCCGCACGTACAGCGTCGGCCGCGGCGCCACGTCGCTCGCCAGCGTGAACGCGCCGAGGTCGCCGACGAACGAGCCATGGCTCGACCCTTGCGCGTTCGAGAACGCGGTGACCAGCACGATCGCTCGCGGCTGTTTGGCGAGCAACACGTTGGCCCGGGTGATCGCCTCGGTGTTGCCGAGCATGGCGCGGTCGACGAGCGCGTAGTCGAGCAGGATGACGCGCCCCTGAGCCGTCCCCTGCGTGAGGTTGTTGAGCTGGGTGAGCGTGCGCACGACGATCGCGGCGCCGCTCAGATCGACGGGGTCGCGGGCGGTGTCGTTGAGGCGCCCGTCGGAGTCGAGGCGCAGCGCGCGCTGCAGGTCGTCGCGGTGTGGCTGGAGAGCGTGAGCGGGGACCTCGATCTCGCCTGCGGAGCCGGTCGTGGTCAAGAAGACTCGCGCCTCCCACACCTCGCCGCCGAGGTACGTGCGGAACGGCTGGCGTTCGAGCGCGAGGCCGGCGGCGGCGAGGTACGGCAGCTCGCCGAGGCGGCGGGCGACGAGGTCGAAGGCCGCCGCCTCGCCGCGGCTCGCCGAGCTGCGGAACAGGGCGTCACCGCCAATCGCGGTGAGCTCGGCGAGGGTCGCGAGCAGGCGCTCGGTGGAGACGAACGGCAGCGGGTCGCGGACCAGCCTGATGCGCGGCACGCCACCGCCGACCTGCAGGTCCGAGACCCGGCTGGTCGGCGGCGTTCCGGCGGTCGGCGGGCCGGCCGCGCCCGCGCGTCCGGGCGCGGACGCGAGGACGGCGACGGCGAGGATCACGACCGCACAACGGCGACGCTGCGGCTCACCAGTCATGGCAGTCCCTTGGTGAGTTTACTCTCCGGACGCCTGCCGGGTTTCACGCCTTGCGCGACGTGGCGCGCGCCGCGACGATCCGCCGCAGCGCGCGCGGCGCTTACCCGTAGACGCTGGCGAAGCGGCCGATCCCGGCGATCGCTTCGGCGGTGATGCGCGCCGGAGTGCCGATCTCGCGCTCGACGGCGGCGACGAAGGCTTCACGGCCGGCGAGCGTGGCGGTGCGGCTGCGAGTACGGGTGGCGCGCGTGACCTCGAGGTTGAGGATGCGGACGAGGTGGCGCGGGAAGCAGCGAACCAGCAGCACCGCATTCATGAACGTCGCCTGCGGCCGAAACGAGTCGCGCACCACGCGGTCGAAGCGGTCGGGCGACACCTGGCCGGGCTTGAGCGTGTAGCCGTGCACCTGCTCGCCGGCGCGCCATACCTCGCTGCGGGAGCGCCCACCGCCGTCGCGCGGCTGCAGCACCCAGCGGTCGACGCCATAGCGCACCTCCTGCGGCCGGTCGACGTCGAGCGGGAGCGGCGCGAGGAACGGCGCCGCGTTGCCGGCGTCGACCAGCCAGTCGCGGCCGCCGACGGTGACGGCGATGGCGGCGTGCACGTCGGGTCCCGATGGCATGTCGGCCCCGCACAGCGTCGCCTCGTAGCCGAGTGCGCGGAGCAGGCGCCAGAAGTGCAGGTTGTTCGAAAAGCAGGTGCCGCCGAAGCGGTGGCGACGGATGCCGTCGAGGTAGAGGTCGAGGTCGGGGACGTCGCGTAGGCCGTACCGTCGCAGGTACCAGAGCTTCGACACGGTCTCGAATGGGACACGCAGGAGTTGGGCTCGCACCAGACGCCGCAGAGCCACCATGCCGGGCGCCGCATGCTCCACGTGCAGCACCGCGAGGTAGCGGCGACTCTCGGCGGCGGTCAGCGGCGCCGTCTGCACGGGTCGGGTACCGGCCGGCAGGCTCGGGGTGCGGCGGCCGCGAGCGTCGGCGTCGTGATCACGGCTCGGTGGAGACTGCTTCGATGGTGACGGTGATCGGCGGGTCCGCCAGGGACCCCGGGCTGCCGGTTGCGGCAACGATCACGCCCAGCCGCTGCTTCTCGCCGCCCTGCCAGAACTCCTGCGTCGTCGACGCCAGGAACGCCGCCACGCGGCCGCTGCCGGAGTCGAGGACGAACAGCGTCAGCAAGTAGGTGCGGTTGACGCCCGGCAGACGGAAAAGCAGCGTCGATCCCTCCCTTCCGGCGAGCGCGAGCGGGAGGAACCCGACCCCCTGCACCTGCAGCTTCACCTCGCGGTTCGAGATCCGGAACGCCGGACGCTGGGCGCGCTCCTCGGCTGGGAGCCCGAGGTACACCTCGTCGACGAGCCAGCGCAGGTAGGTGACGAGGTCGCCCTCCGAGCTGAAGCGGTCGCGGTCGAAGGCAACACAGCCGGAAGCCTGCTCGCCGGTGAACGGGTAGACGGCGCCCCAGATCTCGACCGGGCCCGCGGCCGAAGTGGCGCGGGCGATGGTCGGGTTCCCCGCCTCCGGCAGCGCCAGGCGCAGGGCGCCGCCGGAAGCGGTGCCGACGTGCCGGCCGCCGAGGAACTCGCCGCCCGAGAGGAGCAGCATGCCGCGGTCGGCGCCGAGGAGGGCGACGAAGGAGCCGGCGATCTCCGGGCAGTTGCGCGACGGGTCGGCGATCTCGAGGCGCGGCCGGGCCTCGGCCTGCGCGCGCTCGGTGGTCGCCATCGCGTAGACGATCACGACCGCCACCCCCACGACCTGCCATCGACGAATGGACATCGTTGCCCCCTTTGGCTGGCGCTCAGCGGCCTGGTTTGATGAACGTGCCGCGCTGGTACTCGTCGAGCGCGGTACGCAGCTCCGCCTCGGTGTTCATCACGATCGGGCCCCACCACGCCACGGGCTCGCCGAGCGGCTTGCCGGCGACCAGCAGGAAGCGAACGGACGAACCCGCCGACCGGACCTCGACCTCGTCGCCGTCGCCGAGCAGGGCCAGGTGGCCGGCGCCGACCTGAACCTCCCCGAGCTTCCCTTCGCCCGCGAGGACGTAAGCGAATGCGGTATGCCCGCGGTGACCGGGGCGGTGAACGAGGCGCCATGGGCAGCGAGACGTCGAGATAGGTGGGGTCGATGACCACGTCGCGCACCGGGCCGCGCACCCCCAGCAGCTCGCCGCTGAGCACCTTGACCCGCGCCCCGCCGGCCGACTCGACCTCGGGGATCTCGCGGCTCGCCACCTCGCGGTAGCGCGGCGCCGTCATCTTCTGGGCCGCGGGGAGGTTGGCCCAGAGCTGGAAACCGTGCAGGCGCGGGGTCTCGCCGGCCCTCGGCATCTCCTGATGGATGATGCCGCTGCCGGCGGTCATCCACTGCACGTCGCCGGGCCCGATCTCGCCGGAGTTGCCCAGGCTGTCGTCGTGCGCGACGCGGCCGGCGAGAACGTAGGTGATCGTCTCGATCCCGCGGTGGGGGTGCCACGGGAAACCGGGGAGGTAGTCGACCGGGTCGTCGGAGCCGAACTCGTCGAGCATCAGGAACGGGTCGAGCTTGGGGAGCTGCTGGTGGCCAAAAGCGCGCCGCAGGCGCACGCCGGCTCCCTCGACCGTCGGCACGCTGCTCAGCACGGAACTGACCGCCCGCACCCGTCCCATCGTCGCCCTCCGCCGCACCGAGTCTACCGCAGCGGCGGGCTACGGCGCGCAGAAGAAGCTCTCGGGGAAACGTGCGATGTAGTCGATCGCACCGGCCGGGAGAGGGATCACCTTGCTCCGCGTCACCCGCTCGAGAAGGTCCCGGTTGGCGGCATGGCTGTACGGTGCGAACGATGCGGCGACGCGGCCGTGGCGATCGGCGTCGACGTCGAGGACGAGGGCTCCGGTGCTGCACGCGAACGTGAAGGCCGCGAGCTCGATCGTCTTGATCCGCGGCCGGGCGTGGGTGCGGTAGCGGACCGTGAGCCGGCGCGGGTCGTAGACGATGTTCCAGACGGAGCCAGAACCCTGCGACACGCTGTCGAGCAGCGCGATGGCGTCGTCCGCGAGCCCCGGATCGCCGGAGTCCCGAGTTCCCGCGAGGCGAGCGAGGGCGACCGCGCGGTCGAACCGCTCGAGCGAGCCAGGACCGCGGGCGGGGGCGCAGCCGCGCTCGCAGCCTGCCCGCTCCACGAAGGCGCGCGAGGCCGCGTAGGTGCTGTTGGTCAGCGCGGCCCACGGCATGGCGGCACCGGTCGTGACCACCATGGCGCCGTCGACGAACTCGATGGCGGCGCACTCCCCGGCACGGTCGCACGCGAGGAAGTGGACGCGCGCGCTCAGCGAGGTGACTCGGACCTCATTCGCGTGCGCGAGCACCTCGGCGACGCTGGCACGCGTGTCGAGCTGGTACTGGATCCACTGCAGGTCCGGGAGCTCGGGCCGGTCGTCCGGGGCCTCGTATCGCGTCTCGTCCAGCCACATCACCTCGACGACGAGGCCCGCCTCGTTCATCCCTCCCGCCGGCAGCTCGCGGCCGTACTGGTTGAACGTCACGCTGCCGAAGCGGGAGACCCAGGGCAGCGGGGCGCCGTTCCGGCCCCGGCCCATCGCGTGCTTGGCGAGGCCGCGCGGGTTGACGAGAATCAGCCCGTCGCCGATCGGGTAATCGTAGCTCTTGGCAACGGCGATCTCGTCGGCGTGGCGCAGGAGCGCCGTGGTGCAGGCGGCGGCTGGCTGCAGCGCGCCTCCGGCCAGCAGCGCCAGGGCGATCGGGGCCGAGGCCAGCGGAGCAGTGCGGATCGCCCCCGCCGGGGGCTCGGGATGCACGGCACTCATCCGTGAACAGGTACGAGCGGGGAGTCCGGCGGTTTCACCCGCGGCGCTCGTCACCCGACCCAACCCATTCTTCCGACAGGCGCCTATGTGCCGTAGAGGCGGTCGCCGAAGTCGCCGAGGCCGGGGAGGATGTATTTCTTGTCGTTGAGGCCGCGGTCGAGGGCTGCAGTGAAGATCTCGGTGTCGGGGGACTCGGCGGCGAGGCGCGCGACCCCTTCGGGCACTGCGACGATCGAGACCAGACGCACACGGCGTGCGCCGCGCGTCTTGAGGCCCTCGACAGCCATCGCGGCCGAGCCGCCGGTGGCGAGCATCGGGTCGAGCAGGAAGACGACGGCGCTCTCGAGGTCGCCGGGCACCTTCTCGTAGTAACGGCGTGCAACCGCAGTCTCCTCGTTGCGCTCGAGGCCGAAGTAGCCGACCTGCGCGCTTGGCACCAGGTCGAGGAATGCCTGCAGCATGCCGATGCCGGCCCGCAGCACCGGCACCGCAACCACCCGCGCGGCGAGCCGGCGCGCCGCAGTCGTCTCGAGCGGCGTGTCGACGGTGCCGGCCGCGGTCGGCAGGTCGCGCGTCGCCTCGGCGACCAGGAACAGCGAGATGCGATACGCCAGCGCCCGGAAGTCCTCGGACGTGGTCGCGCGGTCCCGCAGCCTGGCCATGATGTCGTGCAGGAGTGGGTGGTCGACGATATGGAGCGGCATTGACCAGGCACGTTAGCATAAGGCGGCGACGAACGAGGGAGCGGTGATGGGCGATGTCGAGAGGCAGGAGCGGCGGGGCGGCGGCGGGGGCTCGTGGCGCAGATGGCTGGCGCCGGCGTTCTGCACCGCCGCGATCGTCGCGGTCTACGCACCGGTGCTGCGTTTCGGGTTCGTAGCCGAGGACTACCAGATCGCCCTCAAGGGTGCCAAGGTGATCGCGGACCCGGCCGAGCTGTTCCGACCCTTCCAGAGGGTGTGGCGCCCGGCCGCCTTCGGGTCGTTCGCCGGGCTGGTCGGCGTCTTCGGGGATCGCCCACCGGCGTTCCGGGCCGCTCGCCTCGTGGTCACGGCCGCGCTCGCGGCGCTCGGCTTCGTGCTGCTGCGAGGGCTGGGTGGCTGCTCGCCGGCGGGCGCGGCGGTGCTCTGCCTCGTCTGGCAGGTGTCGCCGCTGTTCAGCGAGCTGATCTGCGGCGAGGCGCTCTTCCTCGGTCACCAGATTTTTGTCGCGGCGGTCCTGGTCGTGCTGATCGTGCGGGGAGGGCGCGACAGCCCGGGACGGCGAGCCGTGCTGATCGCCGCCGGGGCCCTCGCCGCCGCGGCCTCCGAGCAGTGGGTCGTCCTGCCTGCGGTGCTCGCCGCCCAGGACCTGCTGGTGCTGGGACGGACCTGGCGCCGCGCCCTGCGGACGCTGCTGGCCTGGGGAGGGGCTGCCGCCGCGTACGTCGCCGTCTACGGTCTCATCACCGGCTTCGGCTACCGCAGCTTCTATGCCTTCGACCTGTCATTGCTGGTCGCCAAGAGCATCGTGGTCGCGGCCACGTTCTTTCACGTGATCCAGCCAGTGCCTTGGGGGTTCGTCGATTTCCTGCGCGTGCATCCGTGGGTGGCAGGGGCGGCGCCGCTCCTCGCCGCCATGCTCGTCGCGTACCTCGTGCGCGCTCGCCGGCGGGAGGGGCTCTTCCTGCTCCTCGCGTCGGCGGTGCTGCTGCTGCCGACGCTGCCGAACGCCGGCTTTGCGGGTCGTTGGGCCGCGCTGCCGTGGCTGCTCTTCCTCGGCGCGGTCGCGCACCCGCTGGCGGCGATGTGGAGCCTCGGGCGCGGCCGCACGGGCGTGCGGGCCGCGCTGGCGCTCGGCGGCGGCATCGTCTTCGCCGGCGCGCTGATCACCGTGCGCGGCGACATCTTCGACTGGGGACGCGTCGACGCGCTGACGCGCCGGTTGGCGACGGAAGTTGCGCCGCTGCTCGAGGAGGGCCGCACCGGCCGCACGCTCGTCGTGTTCCGCTACGACGACACCCGGCCGTGGCTGGAGATGCTCGAGGAGCAGCGCGGGCAGCCGAAGGTGTTCATGCCGCGGCCGGACGATCCCTACGGCATCGTCTCGCTGTCCGCCCTGCTGACGTGGCGGACGTACCGGGAAGGGCTGGCGTGGGAGCGGCTGGCGACGTTGCCGGCGTCGGGCGACATCGCGGTCTTCGCCCACGAGACCGGCGGGTTCCGCCGCGTTGCGGGCATTCCGGGCGAGGTCGCGGCAGCCCTGGCCCGCGAAGACCAGCGGTCTGCCGGCGCGTTCTCCGGCGTGCTGGTGCTGCGACCGGCGACCTGGGAAGGATTCAACGCCCGCGAGTTCCCCTAGCCCGCGTTTCTGACCGCCTGTCCTCCTGCAAGCGGCGATTGCGGGCCATCTCGGGCCGCACTCGCGGGACGCCGCACTTGCAAGCCGAGGAAGAATGTGAGAGAGTGTCGCAGTCATCAACGCTCCTCGTGATCGTCTGGTGGCGGGCCGTGGCGATCTCGAAGCGTTCGAGGGCGATCACAGCCTCGGACGGCAGCACCCCCGGCAGTTCTCCCGTTCGCCCAATCCAGCCGGAAACGACACGGGGCAGCGCCCGTCGAAAATGCGCGCCCCGAGAAGACAAGAGTGTGCAGATGCGTTTCACCGATCTCCCCCTCGACCCCGCGCTGCTGCGCGGGATCGCGGGCCTTTCCTTCACCGAGCCGACGCCGATCCAGGCGGCGGCGCTACCCGATGCGCTCGCCGGGCGCGACGTCCTCGCGGCGGCGATGACCGGCAGCGGCAAGACGGCGGCGTTCGCGCTGCCGATCCTGCAGAAGCTGATGGCGAAGCCGCGCGGCGTCACGCGCGCCCTCGTGCTCACCCCGACGCGGGAGCTGGCGGCCCAGGTGCACGACCACCTGCGCGCGCTCGGCCGGCATACCGCGGTCACCTCGACGTCGGTGTTCGGCGGCGTCAACGCAGGGCCGCAGGCGCGCGCGCTGCGCGCCGGTGTCGACGTCGTCGTCGCCACCCCCGGCCGGCTGCTCGACCACCTCGGCACGGGCGTCGCCCGCCTCGAGAAGGTCGAGATCCTCGTTCTCGACGAGGCCGACCGCATGCTCGACATGGGCTTCCTCCCGGACGTCAAGCGGATCCTCGCGCGGCTGCCGAGGCAGCGCCAGACGATGCTGTTCTCGGCGACGCTGCCCGAGCCGATCGTCGAGCTCGCCCGCACGATGCTCGTCACTCCGGTGCGCATCGGCATCGAGCGCAAGGCGGCCCCGGCGGTCGGCGTCACCCACGCCGTCTTCCCGGTGCCGGAGCGGCTCAAGCGCGCGTTGCTCGTCCAGGTACTGCGTCAGGAGAAGGTCGCCATGGCGCTGGTGTTCACGCGGACGAAGCACCGCGCCAACCGTCTTGCCACCTACCTGGACGGCGCCGGGATCTCGTGCGACCGCATTCACGGCAACCGCAGCCAGGCGCAGCGCGAGAGCGCGCTCGCAGCCTTCAAGAGCGGGCGCCTGCAGGTGCTGGTCGCCACCGACATCGCCTCGCGCGGCATCGACGTCAAGGAGCTGCCGCACGTGATCAACTTCGACGTTCCCGTCCAGCCGGACGACTACATCCACCGCGTCGGCCGCACCGCCCGCGCGGAGCGGACCGGGACGGCGGTGACGCTCGTGTCGCCGGAGGAGGAGAACGCGTTCTCCGCCATCGAGCGCGCGGTCGGGCACCGGCTCTCGCGCCGCCGCATCGAGGGGTTCGACTACAGCCAGCAGGCCGCCGGAGCGCTCGAGGTGCCGATCGCCGAGCGCATCGCCGCGATCCGCGCACGGCGCACGGTCGAGCGTGGCCGCACCCGTGCCAACGCCGAGCGGCGGGCGCAACCGGGTCAACCGCGCGCGCCGCGCGCCCAGGGCGGGAAGCCGCAGGCGCAGCACGGTAGCGGCGCCAGCGAGCAGGGGCCGGGCCGAGCGCCGGGCCGCCGCTTCGGACGCACGGCGAGCGCCGCCAACACCACCAGACCGCAGAGAAAGGGGTACTGAACATGAAGCTCTACGTCGGCAACCTTCCGTTCGATGCCAGGGAAGAGGAGCTCAAAGCGCTCTTCGCGACTCACGGCACCATCTCCAGCGCGACCGTCATCGTCGACCACCAGCGGGACCGCTCCCGCGGGTTCGGGTTCGTCGAGTTCGACGATCCCAACCACGGGCGGGCCGCCATCGCGGCCGTGCACGGCCAGCAGTTCGGCGGGCGCACGCTCGTCGTCAACGAGGCGCGCGCCCAGGGCGGCAACGACCGCCGCGGCGGCCGCGGCGAGCGCAGTGGCTTCTCGCGCGACGACCGTGACAGCCGCCGCTCCGGCCCCGGCCGCCGGTACTGATCGCCCTTCGACCGCTCACGTAGCGGCGGAACGAGATGATGTGGGGCGCGCACTCCGTGCGCGACGCCGGCGCGGAGCGCCGGCCCCACATCGTGTCTGCGGGGGATTGGCGGGCGGGCGGCTTGAGTGTCGGGGAGGCAGCAGGGCATGGTGAGCGAGACACGCGACGACATCCGCAACGTGGCGATCATCGCCCACGTGGATCACGGCAAGACCACGCTGGTCGACGCGATGCTGTGGCAGGGCGGGATCTTCCGCGATAACGAGGTGGTCGCCGAGCGGGTCATGGACTCGATCGACCTCGAGCGCGAGAAGGGCATCACGATCATGGCGAAGAACACCGCCATCGCCTATCGCGGCACCCGCATCAACATCGTCGATACGCCCGGCCACGCCGACTTCGGCGGCGAGGTCGAGCGGACGCTCGCCATGGTCGACGGCGTCATGCTGCTGGTCGACGCCAGCGAAGGCCCGCTGCCCCAGACCCGTTTCGTGCTCCGCAAGGCGCTCGAGCTCGGCCTGCCGCCGATCGTCGTGATCAACAAGATCGACCGCCCCGACGCCCGCCCGCAGGAGGTCCTGAACGAGATCTACGACCTCTTCATCGACCTCGACGCACAGGAAGAGCAGCTCGACTTCCCGGTGCTCTACTGCAACGCCCGCAAAGGCACCTGCCGGCGCTCCCCCGAGGCGCCGGAGGAAACGCTCGAGCCGCTGTTCGCCGAGATCCTGCGCACGGTGCCGCCGCCGCGGTATGACCCGGCCTCGCCGCTGCAGCTCCTGGTCACCAACCTCGACTACGACGACTACGTCGGCCGCCTGGCGATCGGCCGCATCTTCAACGGCCGCCTGCGCAAGGGCCAGGACATCTCGCTGTGCCAGCGCGACGGCTCCATCGCGCCGGCGCGGGCCACGGTCATCTTCGGCTACCAGGGGCTGCGCCGCGCCGAGATCGAGGAGGCGGGGCCGGGCGACATCGTCGCGGTGGCCGGGATCGCCGGCGCCGGCATCGGCGAGACGATCTCCGACCGCGAGGACCCGCGCGCGCTGCCGCCGATCTCCGTCGACGAGCCGACGATCACCATGGTCGTCGGCGTCAACACCTCGCCGTTCGCCGGTCGTGACGGCCAGCACCTCACCTCGCGCAAGCTCAAGGAGCGCCTCGACAAGGAGCTGCTCACCAACGTCTCGATCCGGGTGGAGACGACCGACACGCCGGACGCGTTCCGGGTTTCGGGGCGCGGCGAGCTGCAGCTCGCGATCCTCATCGAAATGATGCGTCGCGAGGGGTACGAGATGGGGGTGGGCAAGCCGGAGGCGGTGACGCGCGAGATCGACGGTCTACGCCACGAGCCGATGGAGCTGCTCGTCGTCGACTGCCCCGAGGAGCACATCGGCGTGGTCACGCAGAAGACCGGCACCCGCCGCGGGCGGATGACGACGATGGTCAACCACGGCACCGGTCGCGTGCGCATGGAGTTTTCCATCCCGTCGCGCGGGCTGATCGGCTTCCGCACCGAGTTCCTCACCGACACGCGCGGCACCGGCATCGCCAACCACCTGTTCGCCGGCTGGCAGCCGTGGCAAGGCGACATCGCCCACCGCGACACCGGCGCCATGGTCGCCGACCGCTCCGGCCGCGTCACCTCCTACGCCATCGAGCACCTGCAGCCGCGCGGCGAGCTCTTCGTCCAGCCGGGCGACGAGGTCTACGAGGGGATGGTAGTCGGCGAAAACGCCCGCGAGAACGACATCGACGTCAACATCACCAAGGAAAAGAAACTGACGAACATGCGCGCCTCGGTGGCCGACGAGGCCGTGCACCTGGTGCCGCCGCGCCTGATGTCGCTCGAGCAGGCGCTCGAGTTCATCCGCGAGGACGAGCTCGTCGAGGTCACCCCCAAGGCCCACCGCCTGCGCAAGAAGGTTCTGCAAGCCGTCTGGAGGAAGTGAAGGCGCTGGTGAGCGGGAGCGCCCTGGCACTCACGTGCTCGCCTCGGTCCCGACGATCTCTTTGACTGACTCCTGGATGTCGGCGGCCCGTGCCAGGCGCGGGAGAAGCGGAGCGCCGACGCCGGCAGAACAACGATCGCCTGACTGAGGTGCGACGAAGGTCATGCCGCCGAAGGAAGTTGTGCGGTTGGAGAGAACGCCGAACGGAGGCTGCGTGTCCGCTCAGTCCGCGACGGTACGGCGTAGGTGCCTGTGGACCGTGCGGTGCGGCACCGCGGCGACCTCGTACATGGCGACGTACGCCTGACCCTTCAGGTTCTCCTGGTGGGTGACCGGGTCGATCGTGTCGCAGTCGTACGAGACATACAACCGATCGCCGTGGAGCAGCAGGTACGGCCTCCCGGGCTGCCTCAGGTCCGCCCAGGTGAAGGCGGTGACCGGGATGTCCTCGATGAGGTCCCAGTCGCGGTCGAACGCTGCCAGCCGCACGTTGAGATTGACAGGCAGGCTGTTCGGGGGAGTCCTCTGCGTGGTATCCAGGTAGGTGACGTAGAAGCGTTGGCCGTCGAACGCCAACCCTTCGGAGAAGTGTCCCTTGGTCACCAGCGTCTTCACTCCGAGGTAGTTCCAGTCCTGGTCGTACCTCATGACCACAACGTCGCCGAAGAACGCGTTGGCGGTGACGAAGTAATAGACGCCGTCGACGTAGATCATCGACGACCCGACGATGTGCGGCGTGTCGGTGAGGATCTTCTCTCTGAGGAACTCAAGGTCGGTCGTGAAGAACTCATGGTGGGTCGCAGCGCCGATCTCGAGGTCGGGATAGCTTCCGCTGGCATTGTACTGGGAGCTGGCGTCGATCTCCCCGTTGACGTACGCCACCATCGGATCGCCCTGCTGCTCATAGGGATCGTCGAGGTGGTGGAAGATCACTGTCTGCTGCTCCCATCTCGGCGCGTCGTACTTGGCCATTCGCCATCCGGCCGCCTCTCCCTCGCGGTGGATCGCGACCAGGTAGTACGAGTCGCCGATGAGCAGCGAGCCGATGTCGAAACCTCCGTCGCACGAGATGATCCCCTTCGCGTCGGTCTCCTGCATTTCCGTGGTGTACTCCTTGTACGCGTGAGCTGCATCCGGGCAGTTCCCTTCGGGCTGGCTGAGCGGCGTGTTGAACGTCACAAGGACGTGGTCGGTTGCGGCCAGGTAGTAGGCGCGAACGAACCCTCCGCCGAGGAAGTTGCCGTCTGGCGTCACGGTCGTGGTTCCGACGTAGGTGAAGTGCGAGCTCGATGCGGTTGCTGCCACCGGTGCGGAGGCGCCATTTCGTCCGGTCGCAGAAGGCAAGACGCGCGGACGCCCATTCGCCGGCACCGCAGTCGCGACCAGAAACCAGGCTGCGGAAAACGCGACTGCGCCGCAGGTGATGGCGGACCGCCACATATCAGCCTCCCAGTGCTCTAATCTCAACATACGGCGCCGCCGACGCATTGTCGAGGTCGGTCGAGTCGCGCCGTGCCCTTAGAGCCTGTCCGCGAATAGGGGTGGGCCGCGTTACGAGCGCCGCGGGGCTAGGTGCAAGACGCCGCGACGAAGGCGATGTGCCTCCATCGCCGAGGAGCGGCAACGCCGCAGATGGCCCCGCGCCGCTCGTAACCCTAGGGCGCCAAGGGGATTGCGGCCGCATGCTGCGTCGCTCGTCGTCGCCGATGGAAGAGCATCGCCGTCCTCCTCGCTCCTTGCCTGCAATCCGCAAGCCCCCTGCGCGCGACCCTCCCCTATTCGCGGACAGGCTCTTAGTTGCTGCGACGGGCTCGGGTGGCCACGGATGAACGTGGCAGCACTCCCTCGCGTGTCCGGCTGCCGTCGGGCAAGCGACTCCGCGAGCGGATGAGGCCCAATGGAGGAGAGGTATCATCTGAGCGAACCCGAACGCGGAAGAGAAAGAGAGGGCTGAGACCATGGACTGGAAGGCACAACTCGACAAGGCGACCGCGGCGATCAAGGGAGTTGCGGACAGCGACAAGGTGAAGAACCTCACCGCCAAGGCCAAGCAGGCGGCTTCGGACGTCGCCGCAGCGGCCAAGAAGGGCGCCGCCACCGCCGCGGACGCGGTGGCCAAGGCCACCTCCGACCCCGCCACGCTGAAGCTCCACTATATGGGCGCGGAGATCAGCGTCGTGTCGCCCTCCGACGGGCTGCAGATCAGCCGCCCGCACGCCGGCGCGCTGACCATCGCCGATGGGTCCGGAAACGCCCTGGTCATCAACTTGGCGCCGCCGAAGGCGCAGGCGGGCGAGACCGTCGGCGTGGTGAAGAAGCTCAACGACACGACGTACGACCTCGGCCCCGAGGACGGCGTCAATGTCGTCGTCCTGAAGGCCTAGCTTCCCCGCCTCGGTGACGGGGAGCCGCTTCCCTGTGTGGCGGCGGCTCGTCAGGCGGGAATTGCGCGAGCGCGCAGCGACGTTCTGCGGGGCAGGTATTTCTCAGGAACGTCCGCAGCGAGACGGCGCCCGCGGGTGCCTTGGTTGTCAGCAGACAGTGCAGACGAACGACGCCGTCTCGTGCGTGGGGGGGACCATGCGCAGACCGTCACGTCTCGTTCCGGCGGCGCTCGCCGTAGCGTTCGGCGCCGCGAATCTACTCGCCGGCTTTTCCGGGACCGACCTCTTCCTGCCGATGGTGGGGCGGCAGGCCGGGGTGTTTCCGTCGAACTGGTATACGACCGTGTGGGTCTACAACCCAGGGACGGAGGCCGCCACCGCGAGGATCTACCTCCTGGAACGCGGCACGGCCAACCCGTCGCCGCCGTTCGTCGACGTCCTCGTCGCCCCCGGCGACACCGAAAAGCTCGAGAACGTCGTCGAAGGGCTGTTCCACAAGCAGGTGTTCGGCGCGCTGCGGGTGACCTGCGACACGCAGAAGCTGGTGGTCACCTCGCGGGTGTACTCGAAGGGCGCCGGTGCCGGGGAGAAGGACTCGGTGGGGCAGGACTTCGCCGGAGTCCCGGCCTCGTTCGCCATCGCAGCCGGCGAGACGACGGAAGTGCTCGGGGTGCACCAGACCCTGCCCGCGGCCGACTCCGACTACCGATTCAACTTCGGCTTCGTCGAGACGACCGGGCACACGGTCAACCTCCGGGTCAGGGCGTTCGACGGGAACGGCGCGGACCAGGGCTTCAAGGACTTCAACGTGCGCGAATACTCACAGCGCCAAGTTGCGTTCAAGGACAGCTTCCCGACGGTGTCCACGGACAACGTCCGCCTCGAGGTGACGGTGATCTCGGGCAGCGGGAAGATCATCGCGTACGGGTCGGGGATCGGCAACGGCTCGCAGGACCCGACGACGTTCGAGATGCGCTACGCGGACAAGCTGCTCGGCATCGCAAACGTGCAGCACGACGCGACGCTGGTCGGCGATGGCACGGCGGGCGCGCCGCTGGGTCTCGCGAACGGGGCGGTGACGCTGGCCAAGTTGGGAACGACGAACGCGCCGTCGCCGGCTCCAGCCGCCGGCGGCGTCGCGGCGCAATCGATCACCCCGAAGGTGCTCACCACCACGGACGGGAACACGTTGTCGTGGCAAGCGGCGGCGACCGGCGACATCACGGCGGTGAACACGCCGGGCGGCTCGGGATTGACCGGCGGAGTTGCAACGGGTGACGCCAACCTCGCGGTGGCGCCCACCGGCATCACCAGCACCATGCTCGCCGACGGTGCAGTGACCGACGCGAAGGTGGCGAGCGGAATCGCATACGGCAAGCTCTCCGGGGTGCCGACGTCGCTGCCGCCAAGCGGCGCGGCCGGCGGCTCTCTGACCGGTACCTACCCCAACCCGGGAATCGCCTCCGGTCAGGTGGTCACGAGCCTCAACGGTCTCAAGGACGCTGTCACCCTCGCCGCCGGCGCCAACACCTCGATAACGCCGGCGGGCAGCACGCTCACGATCGCGTCGGTGCCGTTGGCGTTGCCCTACTTCGCGAGCGCTAACAGCGGCGGGGAGCTCTTCACCGTGAACAACACGGGGTCGGGCGTCGGTCTATACGGCACCAGCGACACGGGCAACGGCGTCGTTGGCTTGGTGTCGTTCCACTCGAACAAGGCAGGGGTTTGGGGCTACACGAGCGGGGGAGGTACCGGCGTCAAGGGCGAGAGCACCGCCGGCGACGGAGTGCACGGGATCACCAACAGCGGCTTCAGTGGCGTACGGGGCGTAAACAGCAGCTACGGCTACGGCGTGTCCGGCAGCAGCAACAGCGGCATCGGCGTCCAGGGTCAGAGCACGAGCGGTCAGGCCGGCGTGTGGGGTATTAACTCGAGCACTTCTCCGGGGGTCGAGGGCTTCAACAGCTCCACAAACGGTGTGGGTGTCGAGGGCCGCGCAGACGCCGGCAACGGTATCGTCGGGACCAGCAGTGCCACCGGCTATGCGGCGATCTTCGGCAAGAACTCCAACGGCCAGGGAGTCTGGGGGGAGACCGATACGGCCGCGTACGCGGGGATCTACGGCAAGAACAACGCGGCCGGCGGGTACGGCGGCTGGTTCTCCGGCCAGGGCTACTTCTCCGGCCTGCTGACCAAGGCCGGCGGCGGCTTCAAGATCGACCATCCACTCGACCCGGCGGGCAAGTACCTGCAGCACTCGTTCGTCGAGTCGCCGGACATGAAGGACGTCTACGACGGCGTCGTCGTCCTCGACGCGCTCGGCGAGGCGACGGTCGAGCTGCCGGAGTGGTTCGAGGCGCTCAACCGCGACTTCCGCTATCAGCTCACCTGCATCGGCGGCGCCGCCGTCGTCTACATCGCCGACGAGATCGCGAGCCACCGCTTCCGCATCGCCGGGGGCAAGCCGGGAATGAAGGTGTCGTGGCAGGTCACGGGTACCCGTCAGGACGCGTGGGCCAACGCCAACCGCCTCGTCGTCGAGGAGGAGAAGCCCAGCGCCGAGCAGGGGACCTACCTCCACCCGGAGCTGTTCGGGCAGCCAGAGGAGAAGAGCATCGAGACGGTGCGCAATCCGCAGGCGGCGCAGCAACGACTGGCGGCCGAGCGGGCTCAAGCTCCACGAGGCGGGGGCGCTTCGGGGCAGTGACGTTCGGGCGCGGGCGCGTACGGGTCAGCGCTTGGCGAGCGAGCGGCGCGGCGGCCGCGGCAGGCCGGGTGACGGCAGGTCGATGCGCGACGGCGTGGCCGGCCCGAGCAGGATCGCCGGGTGCGCGACGACGCCGGGGCCAGGCTGGTTAAGGTCGCTGCCGTCGTTCGGGTTGACCTCGAAGCGGGGGTAGTTCGAGCCCGAGACGTCGATGCGGACGCGGTGGCCGGCGTTGAAGACGTACGCGGTGGACCACAGATCGACGACGAGCTCGACCGGCTGTCCCGGCGTCAGGAAGCACTCGCGGTCGTCGCCGCAGCGCATGCGGGCGCGCTGGATGCCGTCGGCGATCAGCAGCGAGCGACCGTCGGGGTAGACGTCGGTCAAGCGCACCGCGAGGTCGAGGTCCGGCGTGTCGGGGCGCACCCAGACGTGCGCCAGCAGCCGGCCCATCACCGTGAGCGGGCGGGGAAGCGCGTCAGAGGTAAAGGCAAGCACGTCGTCGCGCGCTTCGATCGGCCGCTGGTCGTGCATGCCAGAGCCGGGGTTGCCGTTGTCCAGGAAGTCGTCGAGCAGCTCTCGGCCGCCCCACGTCGGCACCGGGTTGGCGGGGTCGGAGACGAGCGACGCCTCGCCGGCCACCGGCGGCGCGCCGGCGAGCCCGCCGTCGGCGCTCAGGAACAGCGACTCGATGCCGGCGGCGGGCGGCCAGTCGGCGAGCGGGACCCAGGTGTTGCCCGGGGCGCCCGGCTCGTCCAGCGCGCCCATCAGGTAGACCTGCACCGGCGGCCACTGCTCCACGCCCCGGCTCTCGCCCTTGAGCCACTGGTCCAGCCAGTCCTGGAGGATCGTGAGGAGGTCGTCGAGCATGAACGCGTTGTCGGGGAACACCGCGGCGCCGGCGCGGGTCTGCCCGGTGTTGTAGTGTGTCCACGGCCCGATGATCAGCTTCTGCCGCCCCGCCGCGCCCTGCCCGCCGTGGTGCTGCGCAGCGACGAACGCGTCGATCGTGCCCTGCGTGAAGATGTCGAACCAGCCGCCGACATGCAGCGCCGGGACGGTCACCTCGCCGACGCGCGGCAGCACCGCCCACTCCTCCCACCAGGCGCTCCACAGCCGGTGTTGCGCGAGCTGCGCGTACAACTCGTCGGCGCCGAGGTCGTGCAGCCAGTTCCACGTCAGGCCGTAGCGCAGCGCCCCGCCCTCGTAGATCGCGTGGTGGTAGAAGTCCGGCGTGCCGACGATCGGCACCTGGCACTTGAGCACCGGCGGCGCGCCCGGCGCCATCGCGTACTGCGTCATGCCGAGGGCGGAGGCGCCGAACGTCCCGACGTTGCCGTCGCACCACGATTGGCGGTCCAGCCACTCGAGGGTAGCGCGACCGTCCGGCCCCTCGTCGCGGTAGCCCGTGTACGCCCCCTCGGAGTCGCCACGCCCGCGCTCGTCCTGAGCGACGCAGGCGAAACCGAGGAAGACGATCACGTTGCAGGTGTCCTTCAATCCAGCCTTGCCGTAGGGCGTGCGCTGCAGCACCACCGGCCACCGGCCGATGCACGCTGGAGCCGGACAGTACACGTCGGTGGCCAGTCGCACCCCGTCCGGCGCGGCCACGGAAGTGGAGATGGTCTGGCCGGCGCACGGCAGCGCGACGGCGATCAGCGCGACGAGCGGCGGCAGGGCGTGACGCCGGAAAGCCATACCTCATAGTAGCTGCAGTGCGGGCCTGGCCGTCCGGAGCGGCGCACCGCCTGGTCGTCGGCCACGCCAGCAAGGTCAGTGTGGTCGATACCGAGAAGAACGTAGCGGTTGGGGTGGTAACGGCGCTGCAGCAGCCGCAGCGGGGAACGGCGCCGACCTCCGCGGCTACTCGGAGACGATCTGGCTGGCGATGAACGCGTCGAGGCGGTCGCGATCGGGGGCGGCCAGCTCCACGAACTCCACACCGACCGCGGTAATGCGGCGCTTGTCCTGCTCGCCGACGTCGCGGGCGAAGGCGACCCGGCAACGCGGAAACAGCGTCGCGTCGGGCAGGTACAGCCTCACGTCGAAGAACGCCTCGGGCTCGGGAGACACGTCGGTCTCGATCAGCATCCCCGAGCCGCTCAGCGTCTTGACGACGAACTCGCACTCGGCGTTGAGGTCGACGCTCTCCTCGAGGCTGACCCGGAACCGCCCCATCAGCCGCTGCTGCATGGTGAGGATCGCGGTCGCGCGCAGGAACGAGAGGAGCTCGTTGGCCGTGCCGGTGAGCATGTGGTCGAACTGCAGACCGGCCTCGTAGACTGGCGCCGTGTCGCCGGTGTCGACCGGCCGCGCCGCCTTGAGGTGGCACCACACGACATTCCCGGACAGCTCGGGCCCCGCCGCGTCGCCGTGCGTCAGGCGGAGCATGTACGACCGGCCGATTCGCAGGTTCGCGTTGCTCTCGACTGCCATTCCGGTCAGGCTCATGTTGAGGATCTTCGCGCTCGCTGTCAGCACGAGCTTCCCCCGAACGTCGCGGACCGGGTAGCGGGCAGCCCGGCGTCGCTCCTCCATGAGGCCTCCTGCTGGGTCGATACGTGCGCTCACTGGACGCTTTCCCCTGCCTTGTTAGGCTATCACCCACCGCCGCGTAGTCAAGCGAGGCCAGGCGCCCCGCCATGCTCCCCTCGCCGGGGTTGCAACCTGGCCGGGGGTGAGGCGTACCATCGCAAGCCGCTGGTTCGCCCGTCGCAGGGCGGACCGACCTCAGCGGCTGGAGGCGTGATGCGCGACGAGATCGTGGCCAGGATCGACGGGATGAAGGAGTGGGCGGTGGACCTGCAGCGGGGACTGGTGGCGATCCCGGCGCTCGATCCCTCCAGCGGCGGCGACGGCGAGCACGACAAGGCGGTGTGGCTCGAGGGGGTGCTGCGCTCCCTTCCGTTCGACAGCGTCGAGCGCTTCGACGCGCCCGATGCGCGCGCCAAGCTCGGCGTGCGGCCGAACCTGGTGGCACGCCTGCGCGGCCGTTCGTCGACCAAGACTGTCTGGCTGATGTCGCACATCGACGTGGTGCCGCCCGGCGAGCTGTCGCTGTGGTCCGGCGACCCCTGGACGTTGCGCGAGGCCGACGGCCGCCTGTACGGGCGCGGTGTCGAGGACAACCACCAGGCGGTGGTGGCGAGCCTGCTGGTGGCGCGCGCCTTCCTCGACGCCGGGCAGCGGCCGCCGGTCGACCTCGCGCTGCTGTTCTGCGCCGACGAGGAGACCGGCTCGCGCTACGGCGCGGAGTGGCTGGTCGCCGAGCACCCGGAGATGTTCGGACGCCACGACGTGTTCCTCGTGCCCGACGCGGGCAACCCCGACGGCACGCTTCTCGAGGTCGCCGAGAAGTCGATCTGGTGGATCAAGATCCGCACTGTCGGCAAGCAATGCCACGGGTCGACGCCGGAGCAGGGTATCAACGCGTTCCGCGCCGCCAGCGACCTGGTGGTCCGGCTCGGCTCGCTGTACGGGACGTTCCCGGCCCGCGACGAGCTGTTCGAGCCGCCGATCAGCACCTTCGAGCCCACCAAGAAGGACGCCAACGTCCCCAACGTCAACACCATCCCGGGCGACGACGTGTTCTACGTGGATGCCCGCGTGCTGCCGCAGATCCCGCTCGCCGATGTCGAGGCGGAGATCCGGAGGCTGGCCGCCGAGGTTGCAGCCGCTCACCGGGTGACGATCACGATCGAGGACGTGCAGCGCTCCGAGGCGGCTCCGGGCACACCGCCGCAGGCCCCGCTCGTCGCCGCCGTCGCCGCCGCGGCCCGCGCGGTGTTCGGTGTGTCGCCCCTGCCGATGGGGATCGGCGGCGGCACCGTCGCGGCGGTGTTCCGTCGCGCCGGCTACCCGGCGGTGGTGTACTCGAAGATCGACGAGAGCGCCCACCAGCCCGACGAGTACTGCGTGCTCGACAACCTCATCGGCGACGCCAAGGTGTTCGCGCTCACGCTGCTGGCAACGGAACCGTAGACGATAGAGGCGTAGGCCGCGGTCCATTCGTGCCCATGTGGGGCGCGCGCTCCGCGCGCGCAGCCGGCGCGGAGCGCCGGCCCCACATCGGTTGTGCCGTTGGTGCAACTTCTCAAGTCTTCCCTGATCCACGCGACAGAAGCAAAGACGTTCACTTCCTCGTCGTCGGCGGTAGCAGCGGCTCGATGGCGACGGCGATGGCGTCGAAGGTGAGGCGGGTCGGGGCGTAGAGGCGCACGATCCCGTCGCGGTCGACGAGCACGAACGTCGGCGTCGCGGACACGCCGTACCGGACCATCGTCTCGGCGTCGAGCGGCACCGGCAGGTCGGGCAGCCCCGCGTAGGTCGTGGCCAACGCGCGCGCGATCTCGGCCTTCTCGGCGTCGGGCGTCGCCGGCGTGCCGTCCTTGCCGGGGCCGTAGAGCCGTGTCGGCGCGATGATCGCCAGGCCGCGCGGCGCGAAGCGCTCGCGCAAGAGCGTCAGCGTCGGCGCCGACGCCTTGCAGTCGCCGCACCCGTCGGCCCACAGGAACAGCAGCACCGGTCGGCCGCGCAGCGAGGCCAGCGTCGGGGGCTGCGCTCCGACGAAGTCGCGGGCGACGAGCTCGGGGGCCGGCTTACCGACCAGCTCGAGGCGGTTGACGTTCTTCCATATGCGGGCACGGAACGCGACGTCAGCCGACAGCTTCTCGGCCTCCTTGAAGAAGCGGACGCCTGCAGCCGCGCCCTCGCGCTCCGCGCGGATGCGTCCCTCCACCTCGAGCGCGGCGCCGAGCGGGATCAGCAGCTCGGGCTTCGGCGCCGTGATCGCGGCGCGGACCTCGCGGGCGAAAGCGAGAGCGCGGTCTTTCTCGCCGAGCATCCAGGCGCCGCGCGCCAGCCAGGCGCGCGCGTCGAGCCAGGCGGCGTCGGCGCCGTAGTCGCGCCGGTAGTCCTCGGTCCAGGCCTCGGCACTGGCGAGGTCGGCGGCGGAGAGCTTGAGGCGGACGAGACGCACCACGTCCGGCCTGGCCGGCGCCGCCGGCGTCGCGGCCGGCGCCTGGGCGAGCACGGTCGCCGCGCCGGTCATGACGATCCACACGACCGCGAGACCGCGGGCGACGAACGGGACGACGCGTCGATTTGGCATGAGGAGTCCCTCCGCTGCGGCACACTGCAAATCCCGCGCCGCTCGCGGTTCCGTCATTGTCCGGGAAGTGACTTCCAATCAACCGGGGGCGCGGGCGCCCTCGCCCGCGCGATCATAGCTCTCGCCTGCGCCGGCGGGGGCGCCGGCGCCCCCAAGGGGACCTTCATCGTCCGGGACGCGCCGAAGGACCATGGCGATCCCGACGAGGACGCCGAACGACGAATCCCGGCCCACCTGAAGCACGGCCCGGTGTGCGGTGCTCAGGAGAACAGCACGCGGGCGCCCGCCTCGTGGTCGAGCAGGCGGCGCTTGCGCCACAGGCCGCCGCCGTAGCCGGTGAGGTCGCCGTTGGCGCCGACGACGCGATGGCAGGGGACGATGATCCCGAGCGCGTTGTCGCCCACCGCCGAGGCGACCGCGCGCGGGTGCTTCGGCAGGCCGAGCTCGCGGGCCACGGTCCCGTAGGTCGTGGTCTTGCCGAATGGGATCTCGACCAGGCGCGCCCAGACCTTCTGCTGGAACTCGCTGCCCGGTTGCGCGATCGGCACGGTGAAGCGTTGCAGGCTCCCGCTGAAGTAGGCGTCGAGCTCGACGGCGGTCTGCTCGAGCACGTCGTTGTTGCCCGGCGTCGGCACCGCGTCGAGGGCGCGGCGCACCCGCCGGAGCTGCCCCTCGAGCATGCGCCGCTCGGCGAACTCGAGCAGGCACAGCGCGTCGGCGGTGGCGCACGCCACCATCGGCCCGATCGGCGTCAGGATGCGGCGGGTGAACAGCGGCGTCAGCGAGCGCGAGGCGTCGGCCGGCGGCGCCCCGAACACCCGCCGAAACGCTTCGGTGAAGGCGGACAGCGATTCCCAGCCCTGGTCGAACGCGGCATTCGTCACGTTCTCCCCCTCGCCGATTTGGCGCAGCGCGGCGCCCAGGCGGCGGGCGCGGCAGTACGCCTGGAACGTCATCTCGTGGTGTGTCTTGAACCACCGTCTCACCCGCTCGGGGCTGATCCCCATCGCGACGAGGTCGGCGTCGCGCCAACGCCGCTCCGGCTCGGCGGCGACCGCGTCGATCGCCGGCCGCAGCCAGTCGGGCGCCGACCCCGCGATCTCGAGCGGGGAGCAGCGGAGACATGGCCGGTAGCCGGCGAACAGCGCGTCGCGCGGGGAGGCGAAGAACTCGACGTTCTCCTCCTTGGGGCGGCGCGCCGTGCAGGTCGGCCGGCAGAAGATCCCGGTGGTCTTGACGGCGGTCACGAACACGCCCTCGTAGGAGGAGTCGCGCTGCTGGAACGCCCGCAGCATCTCGTCGCGCGGCGGCAGAGTCGAAGTGATCATGCGCACAACCTACGCCCCCGCCCGCCGCCGCGCTACCGGAAAACCGACGGCGAACTCGAGCGTCAGCGGGCGAGCAGCGGGCGCAGCCGTCCGGTGCCGGGGTCCCACAGCGAGAGCGCCCGGTCGCGAGCCAGGAAGAGGCGGGCGCCCAGGGAGCCGGCCGTCACGACGTCGCCGGTCGACTGCCAGATCGACGCCCAGGGGCGGACCCCGCGACCGACCGGCGTGCGCTCCCCGGTGTCGAGGTCGACCGCGAAGCACTCCGTCCAGTCCGTGCTCTCCTCGTCGCCGGGGAGGCTGGCGGCGACGCCGACCGCGAGGCGCCGCGGCATGAGCTCCGCCCCGACGGCCAGCGCCGCCCAGCGGCCGAGCTCGGTCGCCGCGAGCTCACGACCATCGGCGGCGAACCGCCGCAGCCGGGCGCCGCCGGGCGTCACCTCGCCGACCACCACCGTGCCGTCGTCGAGCAGCGTGGTGGACCCCGGCCACCGTAGCTCGCCGTCCGGCAGCGGCAGCGAGCGGCTGCCGAGCACCGCGACCTCGTGGCCGGTCCGGCCGTCCCGCAGCACCAGCGAGACATCGCCGCCGCGCCGCTCGTAGACCAGCACCGCGCGGTAGCCCGGCCCGGTGCGCAGCACCGTCGCGCGCGCGTCGGCCGGCGCAAGCCGTCCCGTCTCGACGAGGCTGCCGCCGGCGACGTCGACGGAGTAGACGGTCGGCACGCGCGGTCCGTTGGACCTCGAGGTCTCGGCGACGATCACGAGGCGCAATCGTTCGGGGCCGTCGAAGGCGAGGCTCCGCGAGCCGCGCGGCACTCGTACCGACGTGAGCAGCCGACCGCCCGGGAGCTCATGGACCGCGAGCACGCCGCCGTCCACGAGCGCCACCCGGCCTCCGTCGTCGGAGAGGGCGAGGTTGCCCGACCAGTCGGGCGAGAGGACGAGCGTCGTCTCCTCGGGCCGCGAATTCGGCCGGGTCGCGGCCAGGGACACCAGCACGGCGGCCGACTCGCCCGGGCGCCCGAGCCAGTCGGGCCACGCGGCGCGCGAGCCGTCGCCCGAAATCGCCGCGAGCGTGTTCCAATGCTGGGCCACCCCGGCGCGAACCCAGCGCCCGGTGGCGGTGTCGATCACGAACGTCGACCGGCAATCGCCGCGCCAGCGGCTCCCGCCGGAGATTACCAGCGTGCTGCCGTGCGCCGACAGCTCCGGGTCGAGGTTGCTCGTCAGCGAGCCGGGCGTCGGGTGGAGCAGGAAGATGGTCCAGGCCCCGAGCCCGGCGGTGGCAACGCCGAGGGCGGACCAGAGGGCGAGCGACAGCGCGCGGTGGCCGCGCCGGGGGTCGGTGCGCCCGACCGCCACCTGGACCAGCCCGGCGCCGGCCAGGGCCGCGAATGCCGCCGCGGCCATCGTCAGGCCCGCCAGCTCGAACAGCTCCGAGGCACCGGTGAGCCAGATCGCCCGCAGCGAGGCGGCCGCGGCGGTGCCGACCAGGACCAGGCCGGCGAAGTCGAGCGCCAGCCACGCCGAGCGCGACGACAGCATGATCGCGACAGCGTGGGCGAGGAACGGCAGCGCCAGCACGAGCGCGACCGGCCACACGGCTTCCGTCGCGAGGAACCACGCCAGCATCCGCGGGCCGGAGAGCGCGAGCGCGGGCGCCACCGCGAGGGCGGCGCTGCCGACCGTCAGCACGACGGCGGCGAGCATCTTCCCCGCCCACAGCGACGCGGCGGGCAGCGGGCGCGAGAAGTAGAACGACAGCCGCCGCTCCCGCAGGTCGCGAGCGATGCACGACGCGCCGTACATCAGCGCAATGGCGACCGCGAACGTCGCCGCCACCGCCGGCGCCATCACGTCGCGGGCGTCGGCCGCGGGCGTGGCGCCGCCGAGCCCCAGCAGCAGCGGCGCCGCCAGCGCCATCACGCCGGCGGCCAGCGCGCCTGCCAGCACCAACCGCATCGCCGCGATCTCCCGTCTGGCCACCAGCAGCACGGTCCTCATCGCGCACCTCCGCGGCCGTTGCCGGCCACCGCGGTGAAGATCTCCTCGAGCGTCATCGCCGAAACCTCGGGGTCCGCGATCCCCGGGGTGCTGCGGAGCACGCCTCGGCTGTCCTCGCTCCAGCGTTCGACCACCATCTCGACACCGAGCTCGTCCGCGATCACGCGCGCCACACCGAGCACGCCGATGCTCTCCTCCACGCGCCGGGTGTCGGGCTGGGACGCGAACCGGATGCGCCGGAAGCGCCCCTTGAGCCCTTCGAGGGACTCGTCGATCACCAACCGGCCGTCGACGAGGATGCCGACGCGGTCGGCAATCCCCTCGACGCCGGCGAGGTCGTGGGTGGTGAGCAGCACGGTGGTGCCGCGGTCGGCGAGGTCGCCGACCAGTTCCTCCCAGAACTCCCGGCGGGCGACCACGTCGAGCCCGAGCGTGGGGTCGTCGAGCACCAGCAGTTCCGGCGCCGGCGCGAGCGCCAGAGCCAGGGAGAGCTGGCCGCGCTGGCCTTTGGACAGGCGGCCGGCGGGCACGCCGTCCGGCACGCCGAAGCGCTTCAGTTGCTCGGCGAATCCTGCGGCGTCCCAGTGGGGGTAGAGCGGGGCGCAGAACGCCGCTGCGGCGCGGGCGGTCATTTCGGGCGGCACGTCGGGCTCCTCGGGGACGACGCCAACGCGTACCATCGCTGCGACCCGCGTCGCCCAGGCGTCGGCGCCGAACAGGAGCGCCGTGCCGGCCGTGGGTTTCTGCTGGCCGAGCAGGCAGCGCACCAGCGACGACTTGCCGGCGCCGTTGCGACCGAGGAGCGCGTAGACCGAACCGCGCGCTACCTGCAGGCTCACCGCGTCGGCGGCGACCGCCTTTCCGTATCGCACGGTGACGCCATCAAAGGCGGCGACCGCGGGGGGTGACATGACGTTGGCGCTCATGAGGAGGCTCCCTTCGCGTCGCGCTCTAGGTTCGACCACGCCGCCAGCAACTCGGCGGTGGCGTCGTCGAGGTCGGTGCCCAGACCCATCGCCAGGGCACCGTAGCGCTCGGCGCCGTCGCGCAACCCGCGGCGCCGCTCGGCGGCCGACATCGCCGGCGGCGCCTCGGCGACGTGGGTGCCCTCGCCGCGCCGCACCGCCAGCACGCCGGCGTCGACGAGGCGCTGGTACGCCTTGGCCACCGTCGCCGGGTTGACGCGCAGGCTCCGCGACAGCTCGCGCACCGACGGCACCGCCGCTCCCGGCGCCAGCACGCCGGTGGCGACGAGGCGGCGCACCTGCTCCTCGATCTGCCGCCAGATCGGCGCCGAGTTCGCCGGATCGATCTCGACCGCTCGTGCCATCGCCGCCCGTCCCTTCCCGGTCCTCGCCGTCGACCGAACTGTATCACTGCACTAATACAGTAAATCGCCTTGGCGCTCGTGTCAAGCCCCACGTCGCCTCCGTCCCGTAGAATCGAGAGGTGGCCTTCGCACGACTCGAGAGGGGAGCTGGCCGTGGGCGATGACATGTTCTCGCTGGGTGGCAAGACCGCAGTGGTGACCGGGGCGAGCCGGGGGATCGGCGAGGCGATCGCGCGCGAGTACGCGCGGCGCGGCGCCACCGTGGTACTCGCGTCGCGCAGGCAGGAGGCGCTCGACGCGGTGGCCGCGTCGATCAACGCGAGCGGGATGGGGAAAGCCTTCCCGGTCGCCTGTCACACCGGGCACCCGGACGAGATCGAGCGGTTGTTCAAGCGCGTGCGGGCTGAGCTCGGCCACCTCGACGTCCTCGTCAACAACGCGGCCGCCAACCCGTACTTCGGGCCGGCGGTCGACTGCACCGAGGCGGCGCTCGACAAGACGATCGAGGTCAACGTCAAGGGGTACTTCCTGATGAGCCAGCATGCCGCGCGGATCATGGTTGCGCAGCGCTCGGGCTCGATCGTCAACGTCGCCTCGATCGAGGGGATCTCGCCGCACCCCATGCAGGTGGTCTACTCGATGACCAAGGCGGCGGTGATCAGCATGACCAGGGGGATGGCGCGCGAGCTGGGTCCCGCCGGCGTACGCGTCAACGCGATCGCTCCCGGGCTGGTGGAGACGAAGTTCGCCCGGGCGCTGATCGACAACCCCGAGATCCACGCAACGATCGTCCGGCTCACCCCGCTCGGCCGGCATGGCCAACCCGGCGAGATCGTCGGCGCCGCGGTGTACCTGGCCAGCGCAGCGTCGAGCTTCACGACCGGCTCGGTGCTGGTGTGCGACGGCGGCTTCACCGCCTGATCGTCGCGGTGGTACTCTCGTCGCTGCTGCGGCGGTTTCGGCGGGAGGCGCGATGAACCCCAACGTCAAGAAGCTGGCCATTCTCGCGGGCGGCGGTCCGGCCCCGGGGATCAACTCCGTCGTCAGCTCGGCGGCGATCCGCGCGGCGCTCTCCGGGTCCGAGGTGATCGGCATCCTCGACGGCTTCAAGTGGATCATGGACGGCAACATCGACCACATCATGCCGCTCACGATCGAGAGCGTCAGCCGCATCCACTTCCGCGGCGGCTCGCACATCGGCATCTCGCGGGCGAACCCGACCAAGCAGGAGCAGCATCTGGAGAACAGCGTGACGTCGCTGCTGCGGCTCAACGTCGACCGCCTGATCACGATCGGCGGCGACGACACGGCGTACTCCGCCTACATGCTCAACGAGCGTAGCCGCGGCCGCATCCGCGTGGTCCACGTGCCGAAGACGATCGACAACGACCTCGACCTGCCGTCGCACGGCAACACCTTCGGCTTCCAGACCGCCCGCCACATCGGCGTCGGCATCGTGCGCGACCTGATGGTCGACGCCAAGGCGACCTCGCGCTGGTACCTGGTGGTGACGATGGGGCGCAAGGTCGGTCACCTGGCGCTCGGCATCGGCAAGGCGGCGGGCGCCGCGCTCACCCTCATCCCCGAGGAGTTCCACGGCACCGTCAAGCTGCAGGAGGTGATCGACACCATCCTCGGCGCGATGATCAAGCGCCTCGCCTACGGGATGCCGCACGGCGTTGCCGTGCTCGCGGAGGGGCTCGTCGAGGCGGTCGACCCCGCCGATCTCGAGCAGGTGGCGGGCGCCGGGCGCGATGCGCACGGCAACCTGCGCTATGCGGAGATCAACTTCGGCGAGATCGTCAAGGAACGCCTGACCGAGGCGTTGAAGAGCTACAACCTCGGCACCACGGTCGCCGCCAAGAACATCGGCTACGAGCTGCGCTGCTCCGATCCGATCCCGCTCGACATGGAGTACACGCGCGACCTCGGCTTCTACGCGGCGCAGTACCTCGAGGAGGGCGGGTCGGGCGTGGTCATCAGTATCGACATCGATCACTTCAAGCCGCTGCCGTTCGCGGAGAACATCGACCCCAAGACCGGCAAGACCCGGCTGCGCATGGTGGACATCGGCTCGGAGCGCTACCGGGTGGCGCGCCACTACATGATCCGGCTCAACCGCAACGATTTCGACGACATGCACCAGGCCGCCAAGCTGGCGGCGACCGCTGGCATCAGCCTCGACGAATTCAAGCGCACGTTCCGCTACCTCGTCGACAAGGAGCCGCCGCCACTCCGCCTGATCCCGCCGAAGCCGGCGAAGAAGGACAAGGGCGAGGCGGTCGTCGCGCAGGAGACGTGACCCGGACGGCGCCCGGCTAGCGACGCATGGCCACCAGCAGGCCGTCGCGGATCGGCACGAGTGAGGTGATCCAGCCGGGGTCGGCGACCAGCATCCGCGTCAGCTCGCGGACGCCGCCGGTGCCGGCCGAGGCGTCGTGCGGGTCGAGGACCTGGCCGTGCCACAACGCGTTGTCGACGATCAGCACGCCGCCTGGGCGCAGCTTGTCGGCGATCACCGGCAGCGAGGCGGGGTAGCCGTCCTTGTCGATGTCGTTGAAGATGACGTCGAACGGCCCATCGGTGCCGCGCAACGTGGCGACCGCCTCGCCGACCCGCAGGCGCACGACGTCCGCGAACCCGAGCTTGGAGAGGTGCTCCGCGGCACGGCGCGAGAGCGCCTGGTCCCAGACGACGTGGAACACCTCGCCACCGCCGTTCTCGACGACGGCGCGCGCGAACCACGCCGTCGAGTAGCCGAACCCCGAGCCCAGCTCGAACACCCGCCGGGCGCCGACCATCCGCGCGAGCTGGTAGCAGAGATGACCGGCGACCGGGCCGACGATCGGGAAATGGGTCGCCGCGGCGTCGGCCTCCATCGCGCGCAGTTCGCCGTCACGCGGCGGCACGAGCGTGCCGAGGTACTCCTGAACCGGCCCCCAATGCAGCTTGTCAGCCACGGCGCAGCGCCCCTGGTCAGCCGGTCAGCTTCATCGCGGCGGCGAGGCGCTCGGCGACGTTGTCCCAGTTGACCACGTTCCACCACGCCTTGACGTAGTCCGCGCGCTTGTTCTGGTACTTGAGGTAGTACGCGTGCTCCCAGACGTCACAAGCGAGCAGCGGCAGCGAGCCGGACAGCGTGCCGTTCTGGTGCTTCTCCGCCTGCAGCACGACCAGCCGGCCCGACAGCGGCTCCCACGCCAGGATCGCCCAGCCCGAGCCCTGCACCTTCACCGCTGCGGTCGTGAAGTGCGTCTGGAACGCCGCGAGCGAGCCGAGGTCTCGGCCCAGCAGACGGGCGAGATCGCCCTTCGGCTCGCCGCCGCCCTTCCTCATGTTGGTCCAGAACAGCGAGTGCAGCGCGTGGCCCGAGCCGTTGAAGGCGACCGCATCGGTGAGGTCGCGGACCTTGGCGAGGTCGGAGGGTTGCGCTCCGGCGCGCGCCTGCTCGAGCCCGGCGAGGGCGGCGTTGAGGCCGTCGACATAGGCCGCGTGGTGCTTGTCGTGATGCAGCGTCATCGTCTGCGCGTCGATGTGCGGCTCGAGCGCGTCGGCTGGGTACGGCAGCGGCGGCAGCGTGTACGGTCGCGCCGCAGCGCCGGTCTCCTCGGCGACTGCGGTGTCGCCCTCGAGGCCGATGAAGCCGGTTACGGTGGCGAGGGCGGCAAGACCCCCGAGAAGCTGGCGCCGATCCGTCTCGATCACGGCATCCTCCTGTGCGTGCCGAGTCGAATGGCCCGATGTCTCGGCGCGCTGTGGACGGGACAACACCGCGCCCGTCGCCGGTAATCCAACCCGGAGAACGGCCCGGCTCTCTCTCGCTCGGCGCCATTCCGACAGCAGCGAGGGATAACACCTCGGCGTATCCGCGCTTCGTTCAATGCCTGCAAGACCGATGTGGGGCCGGCGCTCCGCGCCGGCATGCGCGCCCCACAGGAACGCTCGTCATTGGCACAGTCACCGACTGCGCGGCTTGTCTACAGGAGCTTGGCGATGACGTCGCCGACGACGTAGCCGACCGCGGCGACGCCGAGCCCGACGAGGAACATGTCGATCCCCGAGCGGAAGATCCCGCGTCCGGTGAAGAAGCTGCGCGCGGCGCCGACGGCGAAGTGCGACAGCATCGCGACCGCGAACGAGGTCCAGATCGCCGCCTGGCCGTGCAGCACCAGGAACGGCGCCACCGGGATGAACGCCCCGACCGCCGTCGCAACGCCGGTCACCCACGCCTCCTTCAGCGGCGTCGTGCCCTCCTCGGGGATGTCGAGCTCCTCGCGCACCTTCTCGGCGAGCGCCCGTTGCGGGTCGGCGATCACCTCGGCGGCCCGGCGCCGCGCCTCGTCGCGCCCGATGCCCTTCGCCTCGTAGATCAGCGCCAGCTCCTCGGCCTCGACCTCGGGCATCAGCTCGATCTCCGCCGCCTCCATGGCGATCTCGTGCTCGTACACCTCGCGCTCGCTCTTCGCCGCGAGGTAACCCGACGAGGCCATCGACAGCGCATCCGCGGCCATCCCGGCGATTCCCGAGACCAGCAGGACGTGCGGTGCCACGTCGGCGCCGAGCACGCCGGCGACCAGGCCGAAGTTGGCAGTGAGCCCGTCGTTGAAGCCGTAGACCACGTTGCGCAGGAAGCCGCCCGCCCCGGCCTGGTGCCACGGCTCGCCCTCGCGGCCGGCCAGCGTATTGAGCCGCTCGGCGTGCTCCGCCGACTCGCGGGCGAGGCGCAGCGCCGCGTCGCGGGCGGGACCGTCGCCGCTGCGGCCGTGCATGGCGAGGTAGCCCTTGACCTCGCGTCCCTCCTCGCGGAGCAGCAGGTTCGAGAGCACGCCGGGGCCGAAACGGCGCGCCGTCCAGGCGAGCGTGCGGGCGCGCGCCGACGGCCGCGGCGCCGAGCCGGTGTGGTCGTGGTCGCTGATGATCTTCGCCCACACGGCCGTGTGCTTGTCCTCGACCACGGCGAGCCGCCGGTAGATGTCCGCGCGCTTGGGGTCGCGCTCGGCCTCGGCGAGGACGCGATAGAGGTAGGCGGCGTCCGTCTCGTCCCGCCAGTGCTCCAGCCATTCTTTCACCTGGGGGTCGGTGGCCATGTCGCCAGGGTAGCGCGTGCGCGGTGCGGCTTCCACGCGGCCTGCCGGGGCGCCGTCCCCGGCGTGGTAGGCTCGGTCCGCGGCCGAGGGCGGAGGGGGAGACGCGATGTGCGGTATCTGCGGGTTCGCGCCGGCTGACCCGCGTCAGCCGGTCGATCGGGCGGTCCTCGAGAGGATGACGGCGACGCTCGAGCACCGCGGCCCCGACGGTTGCGGCATCCATGCCGGACCCGGCATCGGCCTCGGTATCCGCCGGCTCGCCATCATCGACCTCGACACCGGCGACCAGCCGATCGGCAACGAGGACGGCTCGGTGGTCGTCGTGTGTAACGGGGAGATCTACAACAGCCCGGAGCTGCGCGTGGAGCTGGAGCGGCGCGGACACCGCTTTCGCACGCGCTCCGACGTCGAGGTGATCGTCCATCTCTACGAGGACCTCGGCCCCGACTTCGTGACGCGCCTGCGCGGGATGTTCGGCCTCGCGCTGTGGGATGCCGGTCGCCGCCGCCTCGTGCTCGGCCGCGATCGGTTCGGCATCAAGCCGCTCGTCTACAGCGAGACGGCCTCGGCATTGTGGTTCGGTTCCGAGGCCAAGGCGATCCTTGCCGGTGGCGCGGTGGACCGCGCCGCAGACGTGCGAGGCATCGAGGACCTCTTCACCTTCGGGTTCGTCCTCACGCCGCGAACGCTCTTCGCCGGCGTCCGCCGGCTGCCTCCGGCTCATCTGCTGGTCTGGCAGGGGGGGACGGCGACACTGCGCCGCTACTGGCAGCCGCCCTTCGACGCCGAGAGCTCACGGGTGAGCGAGGGCGAGTGGGCCGAGGCGCTCCTCGCCAAGCTGGAGGAGACGGTCCGGGTGCACCTCCGCAGCGACGTGGAGGTGGGGGCGTGGCTCAGCCCCGGGGTCGACTCGAGCACCGTGGTCAGCCTGGCGCGGCAGGCGCTCGGGCGGCCGCTGCACACCCTCACGCTGGCGTTCTCCGACCCCAAGTCCGACGAGACGCGGCGGAGCAGGACGCTCGATGCCTACCCGGGCTACGAGCTGCCCAACGAGCGGGCGATGTGCACCGCGCAGTCGTTTGCGCTTTTCCCAAAGACCGTTTGGCACATGGAAGAGCCGAGCGCCTACGCCCTCGAGATCCCGCGGCTGGTGCTCTCGCAGGCATCGGCCCGGCGGGTCAAGGTCGTGCTCACCGGCGAGGGCGCCGACGAGGTGTTCGGAGGTTACCCGCACTTCCGCTGGAACACGCTCGCCGCCCGGTTTGCCCGGCTGCCGATGGCGCTGCGACGCCTGCTTCTCGGGCGGACCCTGGAACAGAGGCGCCCGTGGGTGGTGCCGTTGCTCCTCGCACCGGCCGAGATGGGTCGCGAGCGCTACCGTCGCCTGGTCGGCGTGGTCCCTGCCGGGGTAGGAGCGAGCGTGCTCTCGGCCGAGCTGCGGCGGCGGCTCGACGAGAACCGGGTCGACGACGGGTGGCTGCTGTCCGGCGAACAGCTCCGTTCGCTGTCGTCGTTTTCGGCGCTACGCCACTGCGAAATGCAGATCCGGCTTCCCGACTTCGTGCTGCATACCGCCGACCGCGCCGCGATGGCGTGCGGCCTCGAGGCGCGGGTTCCCTTCCTCGACCACGAGCTGGTCGAGCTGTGCGCCGGCATCCCTCCCTCGCTCAAGCTCAGGGGGCTCACCGAGAAGTACATCCTGCGGCGCGCCGTCGAGCGGATCGTGCCCGCAGAGATCTGCTGGCGCCGCAAGCGTGGGCTCATGGCGCCTTCGGCCGGCTGGTGGCGGGGGCCGCTGCCGCCGTTCGTCGCGGAGATGCTCTCGGAGGAACGGCTGCGCGGCAACGGGTACTTCGTTCCCGCGGCGGTTGCCGGGCTGCTGGAGCGGCACCGCAGCGGCCGCACCGACCTCGGTCGCGCCCTCAACGCCGTCCTCGGCATTCAGGTGTGGGACGAGCTCTTTCTCAAAGGGAGAGACCTCCGCGGTACTGCCTGACGCCGATCCCGCGCCCTGCAGGCGGTCATCCCGAGCATTGCCGCACCCCGCTTGGGATGGTGGCTTTGCCAATGAAGAGAGCTTCTGTGGGGCGCGCGCTCCGCGCGGGCTGCCGGCGCGGAGCGCCGGCCCCACATTGGCCTGGCCGTGATCCAACAGCACCACCTCATTGGCCACAAAGTCTCTCCAAATTTGGAGGGAGCGCGGGCGCCCTCGCCGGCTTATCCCCGAACGGGGGCGCGATCGCCATGTCGCGCGCTGCCCGGGCCGGCGGGGGCGCCGGCCCTCCGGCAGGTCTTCATGGTCCGGGGTGTGCCGCGGCTCATGGGGATTGGGAGCGGAGCGAGCACTGTGAGCGAGGTCGAAGGATTGTGTCTGGGCGCGAAGGCCGCAGCCGCCCACTCAGATCCCCTGCTATCGTTCGCCTGTCCTGCCGAAGGCAGGGGGATGACAGCTCTGCAGGTCCGCGCGCCGTTCCTTCCCAAGTCACTGGCCCGAAAGCGGCACCGGCACGGCGCGTCGGGTGTCCGCGGGCCGGTTCCCCAGCTCCGAACAGACGTCGCAGGCGATCACCTTCTCGCAGCAGGCCTTCCAGCAGCGGATCGGACCGAGCTGGGTGAAGTACAGGCGGGACACATGATCGCTGATGCGACCCTTGAGGAGCACGAGATCGCCGCGCCGCAACGAGCCCCGGAGGAATTCGGTCGCCCCGCGGAGGTCCATGAAGGCGTGAACGTTCTCCGGCGCGAGGCCGGCCGCCAGCGCCCCGCGCCTCCCGTAAGCGGCGGCCTCGCCGACGAACACCACGACCTCGGCGACCCGTGCGGTCTCCCGGCCGGCGTGCGCGAGCCGTTTCCGCCGCATGGTGGCGCCGTAGTCGCTCACGTCGCTGATCACCGCGACCCGGCGGACGTCGCGCGCCTCGGCCAACACCCGCAGCGCGGCCTCGAAGGTGTCGACCGAGCCGTCATAGTCGTCGCGGAGCACGATCGCGCCGTTCGGCAGCAGCATCGGTTGCATGCGGCTGAGGAAAGGCTCCGCCGTCGCGAGAGCGGCGGCCGCCTCCCGGAGCGGTAGCCCGAGAGCCCGCGCCGCCGCGAGCACTGCCGTGACGGCGGCGCACCAGTGCGTCCCCACCAGCCTCGTGCGCACGTGACACGACTCCCCGTCGCGCGTGTGGATCTTTAGCTCGAGGCGCCCCGGCCAGCGCGAGGCAGCGCCGTCGGACCACACATCGAGGGTCGGGGAGGTGCCGAACAGCAAGGTCCTGCCGCGGGCCGCCCCCGCCATGCGTGCCACTCGCGGGTCGTCGGCGTTGAGGACGGCCACACCGCCGGGGCGCAGCTCCTCGAGGAGGATCGCCTTCTCGGCGGCGTGAGCGTCCTGGTCGCCGAACGCCTTGATGTGGGTGCGCAGCACCGTGAGCACGAGCGCGACGTCGGGCCGGACGAGACGGGCGAGGCGGCGCATCTCGCCAGGGCCGCCGACGCCGATCTCGATGACCGCGAAGCGGTGCCACGGCCGCATCCGCAGGAGGTTCAAGGTGAGCGGCAGCCCGGTGTTCTCGTTGTGAGCCGAGCGAAACGTCGGTCGCCACGACCCCAGCACCGTCGCCAGCAGCTCCTTGGTGGTGGTCTTGCCATGCGTACCGGTGACGGCGACGACGGTGGTGCGGACGAGTGTGCGACGCCAGAGGAAGGCGATCCAGTACAGCGCCTGCGCGACGAGCAGGTGCAGCACGCGTGCCATGAGCTTCCGCGCTCGGACGGTAGTTGCACTCACGCCCATTGCCGGCATGATAGGCGGGTAGTGCGCCGCACTCAGGGTTCGCGTACGGCGTCGGCGAGCCGCCACCCGTCCGCCACCCGTCCGCCGCCGTCGAGGCGGACACGGGACCACCGCCAGCCGCCAAAGCCTACGCTGCCGAGGACGCCGATGCGCCGGTACCCCAGCTTGAGCACCGGGGAGAAGGCCGAAGGGTTCTCCGGCTGGACAGCGCACAGCGCCAGCCAGTACCCCTGTTCGCGCACCGCCCGCAAGCACGCGGCTGCTCTGGTCGCCGTGAGCCCCAGCCCGCGGTACTGCGGGTGGGTGAACGCGCCATAGAAGTACACGACGCCATCGGCGAGGATCAGACGGCAGCCCAAGTACTCCACCCACGCCTCCTTGAACGCGAGCCACCCGATATTGCGTAGGCCGCCCGCACACCACGCTCCCCAGCACTGATGGCCACGGTCGAGCCGGTCGTGGAATACTGCGGCCGAGGTCTGACCAAGCGCCATGAAGGCGTCCTGATCGTCGCGCCGCAGCGGGCGGATCTCGACCGCCGCGCCGGGGCGGAACGCGGCGAGCGGCTCGTCGAGCCGCCGCTCCAGCACCACAAGGCGGCGATACCCCGCGCGCGAGAGGATGCCGAACCACACCCCGCCGACGCCCTTCTCGCGGTACACGCGTAGCATCCTGATCCAGACGGCGGGCTTGTCGTCGGTCACTCTGTGCCACCTCCTCGCGATCCTGAGCACGACGGTAACACGACCGCCCGGCGACGAACGGCGTCGCGGCCGGCGGTCCGGCGACCGTACGCCGTAGAATGCGAGCTCGTGAACGACGACGACATCAGGAGCTCCGTCAGGGAGGAGATTCTCCTAGCGGGCACGCTCCGCGGTCGCTGGCACGCCGAGTACCTCAGTCGCTCGTATCGCTTTGCGGTCGAGCTGGGACTTGCTCTCGTCGAGGCGCACGCCCCCAGCGGTTCTCAAGACCGATCTCTGGAACGAGTGTCTCGGAGGGTCGCGCGACATCCTTGGCCACCTCGACGCGCGTGGCTCCCACCGGCTCTTCGGCGTCGACATCTCGCACGCCGTCTGCGCCGGGGGGCGCTCGCGGGTGCCGGGCGCTCACGTCGTCCAGGCGGACATCACGGCGCTGCCGTTTCGGACCGGGTCGCTCGATGCCGTGGTCGATCTCTCGACTCTCGATCACCTCTCCGGGGCGGGGGTGGCGCAGGCGATCGGCGAGTACCGGCGGGTGCTGCGCGACCGAGGTGTCCTGCTCGTCGTGTTCTGGCAACGCAACCTGATGATTCGGCTGCGGCTGCTCTGCAAGCGCCTGCTCGGCCGGCGTGAGAAGACCGACCAGCAATACTTCACCGTCGGAGACGTTTGCGCAGCGTTCGGTGACGGCCTCGCCGTCGTCGACGAGTTCGTGGTCGGGCTGCTCCTCGTCCCTCCGTTCGCGCTCACCGGCGCGCTGCTCGGGCGCCTGCCGACGGAGCGCCGCGGGCGCTTCCTGCGCTGGCTGGTCGCTCTCGAGCACGCCCCGACGGCCCGGCCGCTGCTGCGCCACGTCGCCGGCCTGTACGGGTTTTCGCGATCCGGGACCGCACCTCGGCTGGGGGCGGTCCGGTGTCTCCGGCGGCGGACGCAGTGTCCTCCTGAGCACTGCTACGCCCCACATCGGGCGGCGGCCTCGCTATTGACGAGCGCTTCTGTGGAGCGTGGTCGAGCGTGAGCAGGCGGCGCCGAGCGCCGGCGCCACATTGGTCATGTAGCTTGCAGACCGGCGCCACGCCATAGGAAGGTAGGGCGGCCAGCGAGAGTGGCGGCCTGCCCAGAAACCGGGGCTGGCACGGCGGTTGCTAGGGCTCAGATCTCGAGGTATCGGGTCCAGCGCCGGGGGGCGGTGCTTCGTCACCGGGTTTCGCCCTCGATCGCGAGGATGTCCAGCCCGGGCGGACCCGCGGGGGGATCGTAGTGGACAACTGGTGCAGCCCTGAGCAGCCGGAAGGCAGGGTCTCGCGTGCCAAGCGACCCGCATCGGGTGGCCCGGGCTCGCGAACCGCTGCATGCACGGTCCGGCTCGCCGGCTCGTTGTGCGTGGTTCTCCTCGGGGCTGTGCCCGCGGTCTTCGCTTCCGGGCCGGAGGTGGTGATCCGGCTCGTCGCCCCGGCGGCGCTCGCGCCCGGAGCCAAGGCCCCGGTCGTGGTCGAGATGACGCTTGGTCAGGGCTGGCACGTGAACGGCCATGCCCCGTCGCAGAGCTACCTCATCCCCACAGTCGTGTCCCTCACGGCCTCCGGCGGGGCGCTCTCGGCGGTCCGCTACCCGACCCCCCGCGAGAGACGGTACGAGTTCGCCGACGAGCCGTTGGCCGTCTACGAGGGGAAGGTCCGCTTCGAGTCGCAGCTCACGCTTCCCGAGACGGCCAGCGGGAAGGTCTCGATAGAAGGCGTCCTCTCGTATCAGGCGTGCAACGACCACCAGTGCTTCGCCCCGGCGCGGGCCGCGTTCGCCGGAACGGTAGCCGTCGGCCGGGCGTCGGCCGGAAAGGAATAGCAGCGTGGCGACCGCGAACCCGGACGGCTCGCGGCCGTCGGAAAGGAGACAGATGAACCTCGACTGCCACTCATCGCGCTTCTCCCGCGCGCTCGCGTGCGCCGTGGCGCTGGCGCTCGCCGTTCCGCTGAGCGCCGGCGCAGGTGGGCCGGACGCCGCTGCCGGGCTGCGCCGGCTCGATGGAGAGCCTTTCTCTCTCGAAGCGCTCCGCGGCCGGGTCGTCCTGCTCGACTTCTGGGCGCCCTGGTGCATCCCGTGCCGGAGGAGCTTCCCGTTTCTCGATGCGCTGCAGGATCGGCACGAAGCCGCGGGGCTCACCGTCGTCGGGCTGACCCTCGAAAGCAACGAGCAGGCAATCCGGGCCTTCCTCGACGACGTCCCGGTGCGTTTCCCGATCGTGCGCGACCCGGCCGAGAGGAGCGGGGAGGAGTACGGCGTGGTCGCGATGCCGACGGCGCTCCTTCTCGATCGACAGGGGCACGTCGTCGCACGCTTCGAGGGCGGTGACGACGAGGTGCACGGCCGGATCGAGCAGGCGGTTGCGAGCCTGCTCGGCGGCAAGGCGCTGCCGGCCGGTGCGGGCGTGCGCGTCGCGGCGAGCCGCGAGGCCACCGGCGCGATCAAGGCCTGGCGGCGCGGATACCTCGCCGATCCGATCATGAACCTCGACGGCGATCCGCTCACCAGGTTGCTGCTGGAGCATATCCACGCGAGCAAGGAAGGCGCGTCCGGCGATGGCGGGCCGGCGGGAGGCGGCTGTGGCTGCAACTGACACCGATACGGCGCGACGGAAGACCCCTCGTCCGGCGCGGCTGCGCAAGCTCCCCTGGCTGGTAGCGGGCCTCGGCACCCTGGTGGCCCGGGGGTCCCGGGCGCAGTCCTACGTCGACTCGCGGCTTCTCTTCTACACGGAGTCCGGGGGCCGGACGCAGGTCATCGATCCCCTCCTGCTGCTTCACGAGGACTTCGGGGACCGGGCCGGACAGCTCGACCTGATCGTCGGCTACGACCTGATCACCGGCGCCTCGCCGACCGGAGGCTACCCGACGTTCGACGTGACGACCTCGGCATCGGGGCGCACGGCGGCCAGCGGCCAGGTGCCGCTCGCCAGCTACAGCGACCATCGGGCGTCGCTCTCGGCCTCGTACAGCCGCCGCTTCGGCGCCCAGATGCCGACGGTCGACGTCTCGTACTCGAAGGAGAACGACTACACCGCACGGGGCCTCGGGATCTCGGACGCCTGGACGATGCTCGAGGGGCGGGGCACGCTGCACTTCGGCGCGGCGTTCTCCAACGACGTCGTTGCCCCGGTGACCAACGAGCTGCGACTGCCCAAGAAGTCCACCGGGTTCTCCCTCGGCTGGACGTGGGTCCTGGGCGAGCGGGACCTCCTCGACGTGTCCGCCTCCCAGACGCGACTCTCCGGCTATCTCGACGATCCCTACAAGGTCGTGCCGATCGGTGCGCCCGCAGCCGGGACGACGCTGGCGGAGCACCGGCCGGACGCCCGTTCGCGTTTCGCCCTGGTCGGCAAGTACGCCCACTACTACCGCTGGGACGGTGCCATCAAGAGCTCCTATCGCTTCTACAGCGACGACTGGGGGATCCGGGCGCACACCATCGAGGTGGACTACGACCAGCATCTGGGCTCCGACTGGATCGTCTCGCCGCAGGTCCGCTTCTACGTCCAGAGCGGCGCGTCGTTCTACGGCAGCCTGTTCGTCCAGCCCGAGACCTTCATGTCCTCGGATTACCGGCTGTCGCCGTTCTGGAGCATCCTCGGAGGTCTCAAGGTCACGCGCGAGCTGTTCCCTGGCTTCAGCGTGTACGGCGGCGTCACGCTGCAGTCGCAGACCGGCACGGAGCGCATCACCGTGGGGCCGGCATCGCGGCGCGAGGAAGAGGGAGGAAGCGCATCCACCTCCGCGGCCGATCTCAAGGTGACCACGGTGACGTTCGGGTTCACCCGCCACTTCTGAACCCCATGGACCGGCGCGTCCTCTACTCGACGCACTTCCCGCTCATGGGCGGCTCCGGCGCCGTGCGGTTCGTGGACGATCGCGGGCGCGAACGGGCCGAGCGCATTGCGCGCGCGGTCGAGGACGAGGCCCGCCGGATCGAGGTGAAGTTCTCGCGCTACCGCGAGAGCAGCGTGATCTCCGAGATCAACCGCAACGCGGGCCGCACGCCGGTGGCCGTCGACGCCGAGACCGAGCAGCTCGTGCTCCTCGCCCTCGACCTCGCCCGGATCACGCGCGGGCGGTTCGACCCGACGGTCGGCGTCCTGCGGCGCGCCTGGGACTTTCGCGCCGGCCGCGTCCCGTCGGCCGCGGAGGTCGCAGCGCTCCTGCCGCTCGTCGACGCCGCAGCCGTGTCCGTCGCGGACGGCACGGTCTTCCTCCGCCGCGCCGGCATGGAGCTCGATCTCGGCGGCGTCGGCAAGGAGTACGCCGTCGATCGGGCTGCCGCGGTCCTCGAGGCCGAGGGGATCCGCGCCGCGGTGGTCGACTTCGCCGGCGACGTGCGGACGCTCGGCGCCCGGGCGGACGGCCGCCCGTGGGCCATCGGCGTCGTCGATCCCGAGAAACCGCACCGCTGCCGCTTCGCGGTGAGGACCGTCGGCAGCTCCGGCGTCGCCACCTCGGGCAACTACGAGCGCGCCTTCGTCAAGGACGGAGTCCGCTATCACCACATCCTCGATGCCACGACCGGTTGGCCGGCCCGCGGGCTCGCCTCGGTCACCGTCGTCGCCGGGTCGACGTTCCGGGCGGGGCAGCTCGCCACCGCCGCCTTCCTGCTCGGCCCCGAGGCGGGCCGCACCCTGATCGAGGAGACGGAGGGTGTCGACGGCGCGCTGATCACCGAGGAAGGCGCAATCCTCGCGACCAGCGGCATGGCCGCTCTCTCCGACCTCCCCGGCGGCCTCTACGCGGCGCTGCCGTCGCTCTGATCGCCGGCGTGCCGCGCGCATCGCAGGTGCGGCGCTCGACGACTCCGCGCCCGCACGATGCCGCACTGCCGCCGTCACTGCGGCTCGAACTTCCAGTCGGCGTCGTAGGTCACGCCGATGTTGCACGTCTCGGAGAACTTTCCCGTTGGGAAGTTCTCGATGGGGAACTCGACCCACTCCGGGGTCGTGCAGCCCGAGGATCCGGACAGCAGCCCGAAGCTCACGGTCACGACTACGGTCTGTCCGGTCGGGGTGCAGGTGAAGAGCCAGTGCTGCGGCTCGAGAACCCAGTGAACCATGTTCGTCCCGTGCTCGAGATCGTGCCAGACGTTGAAGTAACTTTGGGCGTCAGGAGCGATGAGCTGGGTGGCCGCTGACGTGTTGGTGCAGGTACTGCCGGCGAAGGTGTACGACTGCGTCTTGAGAGTGAGCCACCCATCCATCGTGTACGGGAGGCTCTCGTACGGCGGCGGACCCTCATGCTCGTTACGGAACAGCAGGTCGGCGTGGCCCTCGAACTTGAGGGTGACCTGCGGCCCAGGCGCGACCCCGAATTTCTCGGTGATATTGAACGTCCCGGTCAGGTCGGGAGGGTCGATCGAAAACCGCGAGCGGAGGATGACGCTCGGGAGTCCCCGCCAGCTCGAGACGTGGACCGACACCAAGGCGATCGCCGGGTTGGGACGCGTGAATGGCGCACGGTACGTGCCCCGCGCGCGGGCGCCGGAGACCGTGCCGCGATTGGAGCCGGCGGGGCCGACCGACCAACCGTCCGTGGCGATATTGCCGACCGGCTTGCAGGGGCCGCCGGTGAGCGACGCGAGATTAGGGTCCTCTTCCGGATAGCAGGCCGAGATCTGTAGAGGTACCTGCTCGCCGAGCTGGACGAGCTTCCGCTCGGGGTCCATGCGTACCGAGCCCACCACCGCCTTCCCGCCCGTCTTGCTGCTGGTGCCGGAGACTCTCCTCTTCGGACCGGCGAGCGTCTCGTCCGGAGAC
This sequence comes from uncultured Acidobacteriota bacterium, assembly GCA_963725705.1. Taxonomy (GTDB): domain Bacteria; phylum Acidobacteriota; class Thermoanaerobaculia; order Thermoanaerobaculales; family Thermoanaerobaculaceae; genus CAVRZJ01. Next base: position 109,204 of record CAVRZJ010000021.1, read on the forward strand.
TCCCCGCCCGCCGAGCCGCCGGTACGCACCTCGGCCGAGGCGCTCTCCTCCGTCCGCTCGACACCCCGGATCCACGTCCAGTAGCCGTCCCCGTCCTGCTCGGCGATCCCGAGCGCTTCGAGGCTGACGGGAGCGCTGTCGTCGTCGCCCAGGTCGAATGCGATGGTCACCGGGACGTCGAACGTCGTCCCTGCAGGACCGAGCCGATAAGCTGTGCCGACGCCGCCCCACGCGAGGTTGGCGATCGGCTGCAACGTGAGCGCCATCGGCGCCGGCAGCGCGCCCGCCGGCACCGTCACCTCGCACAGCCCGTCGCCGCTGGACAGAGTGCCGCCGTCCGGGCCAATCGTCGCCGTGACCGGGTCGCCGATCGGCTCGCCCTCCGCGGTCGCCTGGGGTACTGGTGAAACCGCGATGCCGAGCACGGGGCGGGGCCGGTAGGAGCGCGTCACGGATTGCGTCACGGGTGTCTGGGGCCCACTGCCCGGCAGGGCTCGCGCCGCGGGCGCAACCAGGGCAAGCGCGACGATCGAGACTCGGAGCAGAATGCCTGGAACCATTGGTCTTCTCATTTTCACTCCTCGAGAACTACTGTCAGTCTAGAGCTGCGGGCGTGATCTGACAATGCGAAGGCGAGGACGGCTGGCGGCCTCCAGGGGAAAGGCGATACTCTGCGCCGCCATGCTCTCGATCCTGCCGCTCTCATCGAGCATCACGCCGGCTGGGGAGAGCGCCGCCGTCGTCGATCGCCTCGCTGCGCGCCTGACCGGCGGTGGCGTCGCGCACCGCTTCGTGGCTTCCGGCGGCGACGCGCCCGACGCGCTCCTGATCGTCAGCGGCGGCACCGAGCATCTGGCGCTCGCCGCCTGCCAGGGCAGCGCCGGGCCGGTGATCCTGCTCGCGCACGCCGAACGGAACTCGCTGCCCGCGGCGCTCGAGATCCTCAGCCGCCTGCGCCAGCAGGGGCGGGGAGGGCGGATCATCCTCGTCAACGGGACCGCCGCCGGTGACGACGCGCTCTCGCGCCTGGCCCGGCATGTCGACCTCCACCGGCGCCTGCGCTCGACGCGGCTCGGCCGCATCGGCACGCCGTCGGACTGGCTCGTCGCCAGCGTGCCGCCCGCCGAGGCTGTAGCCCCGACGTGGGGGCCGACGCTGGTCGACGTGCCGCTCGCGGAGCTCGTCGAGGCGATGCGCGACGCGGACCGCGGCGAGACCGCTGCTGTCCGCGACGAGATCGTGGCCGGCGCGGAAGGCGTGCGCGAGCCGTCGCCCGCCGACCTCGAAGCCGCGGCCGCCGTTGCGGTCGCGCTGCGCCGCGTCGTCCGGCGCCACCGGCTCGACGCCTGCGCGGTGCGCTGCTTCGACCTCGTCATCGACCATGGCACCACCGGCTGTCTCGCGCTCTCCCGGCTGCTCGACGAGGGTGTCGTGGCCGGCTGCGAAGGCGACGTGCCGGCGACGCTGACCATGCTCCTGCTGCAGCTCATGACCGGGCAGCCGGCGTTCATGGCGAACCCGCAGGACCTCGATCCCCGGGAGAACACGCTCGACCTCGCGCACTGCACGATCGCGCGCCGCATGGTGTCGCGCTACACCCTGCGCTCGCACTTCGAGTCGTCGCTCGGCGTCGGCATCGCCGGGACGATCGACCGCGGGCCGGCGACCGTCGCGCGCATCGGCGGCGAATCACTTCAGGATCTGTTCGCCTCTGACGCGGAGATCATCGCCAACGGCGACAACCCGCAGCGCTGCCGCACCCAGGTGCGCCTGCGCCTCGAGACGCCCGTCGCCGACCTGCTCGTCCGCCCGGTCGGCAACCACCACGTCCTCGCCCGCGGCCACTGGGCCGCCGAGCTGCGCACCTACCACGAGCTGTTCGTCGCGCAGTAGACCCGCCCCTGCGTCATTCGTGCGAAGCGAGGAAGTCCGTGGCGTGGCGAGGGCGGTCGGCGCCGGAGCACCCCGCTAGTAGGTCTTCGTCAGTGTCCAGTCGTAGGTTGTGATGGCGCTGAGGTAGCCGGGAATCGAGCTGTCGACCGTAACGGCGCCTGTCGTCGTGACGGCCTCCGGGTCGAGACGGAAGGGCCCGGGACCAGCGGTCTGTATCCAGGGGTAGATGGAGAGAGCCATGGGTTGCGTGTGAGGGCTCTCGCTCGGGCAGTTCTCGGTGTACTCGGGTCGCTCGTCCGTGTAGAACGCGGCCGTGTACGTGTACCGAGTCGACGGGGTCACGGTGTGGTCGCGCGCGAACCCGACACCCCCCATGGTCTCGCCTTCACCGGGCAGCGGTCCGCCGTCGTTCATCGTCAGGGGGTATGAAACCGGCGTGAACGCGAACGTGCAGATATTGTTCGAGCCCTTGTCGTATTGTCCCGTGAAGCTCTGCACGAAGAAGGTGCCGCTCACGGCGGTCAAGCTCATCCCGTTCGCGCCGTCGCTCTCCATCAGCAGATTGGCCTCGGCCCTGAGCTGCAGACGGTTCTCGTTGAGGACGCCGGGAATCAGCGAGTGGTTCTCGTAGACGGCGTTGGCGGTGAGGTGCCAGGTGAGCGGGCGATCGTGAATCATTGGCGCCGGGTCCACCTTGCTCTTGTTGCTCGCGAACCCGCCGTCCGGCGCGAGCTCGAAGTGAAGGTGCGCTCCGGTCGACAGCCCGGTGTTGTCGGTGAGCCCGATCTCCTGTCCGGCCAGGACCTTGTCGCCGGTCTCCACGAAGTAAGTCTGCAGGTGGGCGTAGCGCGCCACGCCGGCGCCCTGCATCCGCAGCAGGACCGAGTTGCCGAACGACTTGTCGCCGCTGTTGTACGCACGCAGCACCGTCCCGTCTCCCGTCGCGAAGATTGGCGTGCCGTCCGCCGCGATGAAGTCCGTTCCCCAGTGCCCCGTGTAAACGACGCCGCCAACGGTGACCTGGCGCAAGGGGTTGAACGGGCTGCGCACCGTTACGGTCTCCAGCGGCGGCAGGATGGTGGCCGCGGCCGTCGCGAGCGACACCGAAAGCGCCTGCAGCGGTTGAGCACCCGGCGTGGCGGCCAGCGTGATGATCGCCTCGAAGGTGCCGTCGCCCCGCCGTTGTGACGTGAAGGCGGCCGGCGGAAGGGTCAACGTCACGGCTCGCGTCGGCTCGTCGAAGGTCGAAGGGATCAGCTCGAAGCTGTCGAGCGCATCCAGCTCGTCCTGCTGCCAGAACTGCGCGAACGCTTCCACCCGGCTGCCCGCGGGGATCGCGAAATCTGCGGGAACCACGACGGTCACCTGGACGGGGACCTGGGGCTTCGACAGGCCCGTGTTGATGCGGATCTCGTAGCCGGGAGTCGAACCAGGCTGGAAGATCTCCGCCGAGTCCGCGAAAGCCTGCGCGGTCGCCGAGGAGCTCGTCTTCTCGACCGTGGCGAGCTGCGGCCAGGTGAACGTCCCGGGAGCGAACACCACGGTCGCATACCCGGCCAGACCGATCGTCCCGCCGCCGGGCGGAATGACCGCAGACGGCCCCGGCGCCCGGCGCAGCGAGCGGTGGGGCTGCCGGTCGGACGACGGCGGCGTCGCCGGAATCGCGCCGGGCGATGCCTGCGTGATCGCGGCAGCCAGAACGAGAATCGATAGAGCTATCGGTAGACAGGCACTCGCCCTGTCGAAGTTGTTCACATTTTCCCCCCGGGAGCGACTTCTCACCATAGACCCGCGGCTCGCGCAATACAAGGACGGCCTTGCGGCGCTCGACCCGAGGCCCCTGATGAGGCCAACCCGACCGACTCCACCGCGATTCCCGTGCCATAGGCAGGACAGGCGAGGATTCCCTCGCGCTGCGAGGGCGTTGACCGTCGCGCTCAAAGCGTCTCGGGGTCCGGCTCGGGCGGCTCAGTGGGCGGTCGGGGACGCAGCGCCCTCGGGCGGATCGGACACCGGGACGTCCGCGGCGACCTTCCACACGCCGTCGGCCTGCTTGCGCCAGACGACGATGTAGTGCCCGTTCTCCGGCGCGGGCTTGCCGTCGGCGCCGCTCATCGTCATGACGTAGTGCCCGGTCTCGTACGCGAGATCGCCGGAGCGGGCGACGGTCACGGAGTCGGGCGCGAACGACAGCGCGAAGTTGGGGTCCTTCATCATGCCGGCGAGCCCGTCGCGGATGGCCGGCAACCCGTGGATGTCCGGAGCCTTCTCCAGCATGATCACCGCGTCCTCGGTGTAGAACGTGGCGAACTTCGCGGCGTCCTTCGCGGCGGCGGCGGCCGACCACTCCGTGATGGCGGCGCGGATCGCGGCCTCGTCGGCGGCGCGCGTATCGGGCGGCGGCGCCGGCTGCTGGGCACATGCGGCGATGGCGAGCGCGGCGACCAGCGAGCCGGCACGAGCGAGAGTGTTCATGGAACCTCCGTTTCTGATTCGGATAGGCCCCACAGAGGGACTTCTATTCCACGGCTCGCAGGGGCCGCGCGGACTCGGCCGCGCTCCATGCGCGCCGGGATTCCTCGTCGCCCCGCCGGAGCGGGGCTCCTCGGAATGACAGAGTGTGCGGACCTCAACTACGAACCCGACCACTCGGCAGACAGGTCGCGCCACTCCGGGTTTGCGGCCTCGATGAGTGCGACCTTCTTCGCCCGTCCCCATCCCTTGATCTGCTTCTCGCGGGCAATCGCCCCGCCGATGTGCGAGGTGGTCTCGAAGTAGACCAGCGTGTGCGCGTTGTACCTCTGCGAGAACGCCTTGGCCGACCAGCCGAGCTTGTGCCGCGCGATACGTTGCTCGAGGTTGCTCGTGACGCCGGTGTACAGCACGGTGCGGCGGTCGTTCGTGAGGATGTACACCGCGCAGGTCATGCCGTGATTCTAGGACCGCGCGGCGCTCCATGCGCGCCGGGATTCCTCGTCGCCTCGCTGCGCGGGCCTCCTCTCACCCTGTGTCATTCCGAGCGTAGCGAGGAATCCCGTGGCGTGGAGAGGGCGGTCCACCGCGCTCCAAGCGCGCCGGGATTCCTCGTCGCCCCGCCCGAGCGGGGCTCCTCTCACCCTGTGTCATTCCGAGCGCAGCGAGGAATCCCGTGGCGTGGAGAGGGCGGTCCACCGCGCTCCAAGCGCGCCGGGATTCCTCGTCGCCCCGCTGGAGCGGGCCTCCTCGGAATGCCAGCTTGTCCGCCCCCGCTGTCATTCCGAGCGCAGCGAGGAATCCCGTGGCGCTGCGAGGGCGGTCCATCGCGCTCCAGGCGCGCCGGGATTCCTCGTCGCCCCGCGGGAGGGGGGCTCCTCGGAATGACAGCCTGTCCCGTCCGACCGGGCTACACTTGCCGCATGGCGAAGCAGGACGAACCGAACAAGGTCATCTACTCGATGGTCGGGGTGGGGAAGGTCTACGGGCAGAAGCAGGTGCTCAAGGACATCTACCTCGGCTACTTCTACGGCGCCAAGATCGGCGTCATCGGCCTCAACGGGTCCGGCAAGTCGACGCTGCTGCGCATCATGGCCGGTGTCGAGACCTCCTTCCTCGGCCAGGTCGCGATCTCGCCCGGGTTCTCCGTTGGCTACCTCGAGCAGGAGCCCAGGCTCGACCCGACCCGCACCGTGATGGACATCGTCAAGGAGGGCGCGGCCGACACCGTCGCGCTGCTGGCGGAGTTCGAGGCGATCAGCGACCGCTTCGCCGAGCCGATGGAGCCCGACGAGATGGAGAAGCTGCTCGAGCGCCAGGGCGAGGTGCAGGAGCGGCTCGACGCTCTCGACGCCTGGGACCTCGACTCGCGCCTCGAGCTGGCGATGGACGCGCTCCGCTGCCCGAGCGGCGACACGCCGATCAGCGTCCTCTCCGGCGGCGAGCTGCGCCGCGTCGCGCTCTGCCGGTCTGCTGCTGCAGAAGCCCGACATCCTGCTCCTCGACGAGCCCACCAACCACCTCGACGCCGAGACCGTGCAGTGGCTCGAGCAGCACCTGCAGAAGTACGAGGGCACCGTCATCGCGGTCACCCACGACCGCTACTTCCTCGACAACGTGGCGGGGTGGATCCTCGAGCTCGACCGCGGCGCCGGCATCCCGTGGAAGGGCAACTACTCGTCGTGGCTGGAGCAGAAGCAGGAGAAGCTGCGCGTCGAGCAGAAGACCGAGAGCGAGCGGCAGAAGACGCTGCAGCGCGAGCTCGACTGGATCCACATGGCGCCCAAGGCGCGCCACGCCAAGGGCAAGGCGCGCATCAACTCGTACCAGCAACTCCTCACCGCGCGCCCCGAGGAGATCGCCAAGGACCTCGAGATCTACATCCCGCCGGGCCCGCGCCTGGGCGACGTCGTCATCGAGGCGAAGGGCCTGGCCAAGGGGTTCGGCGACAAGCTGCTGATGGAGGGCGTGGAGTTCGCGCTGCCGCCCGCCGCCATCGTCGGCGTCATCGGCCCCAACGGGGCGGGGAAGACCACGCTGTTCAAGATGATCGTCGGCGAGCACCAGCCCGACGCCGGCACCCTGCGGATCGGCGAGACCGTGCAGCTCGCCTACGCCGACCAGGTGCGCAGCCTCGACCCCGACAAGAGCGTCTACGAAGTGATCTCCGAGGGGATGGACGACGTCATGCTCGGCAAGGTGCGGATCAACGCGCGCGCCTACTGCGGCCGCTTCAACTTCGGCGGCTCCGACCAGCAGAAAAAGACCGTGGCGCTCTCCGGCGGCGAGCGCAACCGCGTGCACCTGGCGCGCATGCTCAAGTCGGGCGCCAACGTCCTGCTCCTCGACGAGCCCACCAACGACCTCGACGTCAACACCCTGCGCGCCCTCGAGGCCGGCCTCGAGAGCTTCGCCGGCACGGTCATCGTCATCAGCCACGACCGCTGGTTTCTCGACCGCATCGCCACCCACATCCTCGCCTTCGAGGGCGACTCCAAGGTGAACTTCTTCGACGGCAACTTCTCCGAGTACGAGGAGTGGAGAAGGCAGACGCTGGGGGACGCGGCGACGCGGCCGCATAGGATTACGTACAGGAAGCTGACGAGGTAGGCCCTTTAGGCCCTTGTTGAAGGCAGGCGAGATGCTATGGGCGACGACGAACCTAGTCTAATCGCGTTTCAGGGTAACCCAGAGCGTTCCAGGGCGTTCCACGAAGCAGGGCACGCAGTCGTCTGCGTCCTCGAGGGCAAGACCCTTCGTAACGTCTCGGCAGAAGGGAGCACCCGGATCTTTGAGCCGGAAGAGAATTGTACCAACAACTTCTGGGGTGTACGCGTGGCGCTGGCTGGGTTTGTGGCCGAACACATTTCGAGTGGCGACAAGGAGCCACTTTCGCTCCAGCGCATGGCCACAGGGCCCGGTACGCCAGGGCTAGAACACGACTTTAAACGCGCGCGTCGGCTCGCAGTACAAGCAATGCATCTCCCTCCGACTCCCGAGGCAATTCGAGATTGCCTGTTCGAGCAACTGGAGGAGGTCAAGCTCATGTTGCAGGCGCATTGGCGAGCCGTCGAGCTCGTCGCTTCTGAGCTTATGGCGGCCGGCGAGCTCACCGGCGAGCAGGTGGCCGAGCTCGTGGGATTGACTTGACCTGATCTATGGGTGCCGCAGTTGACCACCGTACGATCTTCGATTTCAAGGTGCCCCAGACATTCGGCCTCGGCGCCTGGCGTGGAGTATCGTGAGATGGTGTCTTACGGTACCAGTCGTGATTCGAGAGAGGTGCCAGGTACGTAGTTGCGGAATTGTGGGCATGAGAAGAGGAAAGAACCGTCAGCCACGCAGAGTGCGGAGGGACCGGGCGACCTTGCGACAACTCGGCAACTACGTACCTGGCACTCGTCCTTGCGGTACTATGTCCTGGGAGGGCGACGTGATGACGATCCCTGAACGCATTGTGATCGATCCGGCGATCCTCGCCGGTAAACCCGTCGTGCGGGGCACGCGCCTCGCCGTCGAGTACATCATCGACCTGCTCGCCCAGGGCTGGCCGGAGGCCGAGATCCTCGCGAACTTCCCGGGTCTGACCCACGACGATGTCCAGGCCTGCCTGACTTACGCAAGCGCCGTGCTGAAGGCAGAACGGATCTACCCCCTCGGCGACGCCCGGACCTGAGCGCCGTGCGCCTGCTCGCGAACGAGAACGTCCCCGGAGCCGCGATCGCTGCGTTGCGCGTCGCCGGACATGACGTGGCCTGGGTGCGCACCGAGTTGCCCGGCGCGAGCGACGAGGATGTTCTCGCGCGTGCGCAATCAGACGGTCGTCTTCTCCTCACCTTCGACAAGGACTTCGGCGAATTGGCTTTCCGCCGCAAGCTTCCCGCTGAATGCGGCATCGTCCTGTTTCGCATGGCCGCGCCGTCCGCAAGGGAGCTCGCCCAGACTATGGTCGCGGCCCTCGCCAGCCGCTCGGACTGGTCCGGCCTCTTCTCGGTCGTCGAGGAGGACATGGTGCGAATGGCGCCGCTCCCGGACCGTGACAGATGATCGCCAGCTCTGGGCGTTGATCGAATCTGCCGAAGTGCCCTGCGGTTCCTTCGGGCCGACCAAGCCACGCCGGATCACATATCGCAGACGGGTGCCGGATTGTTGCCTGGCGTTTCCGGGTTGTTGTGATGGCCATCGGCGGAGCCTGCAGAGTCAGCAACGCCGTCGCGTCCGGCTGCAACAGCGGAGACCGGCCGGGCCCAGGTGTAGGCATGCGCGCCTCATCATGTCCAGGTAGCCCTGACGAGCCTGGTCCGGCGACGTCCCGAACCGGGCCAGGGCCAGCCTGACGTCTACGAGCAGAGGGACCTCGAGGCCCGCGAGCTCGCGGTGCCCGCTCCACGGGTACTCGGCAGGATCGCTGACGAGGCCGGCGCTGACCGGGTTGAGGTGGACGTAGGCCACGGCGCGATCGAGCGCCGGCTGACGGGGGAGTGACCGCGCCCGGCACCTGGGCATCCACAAGGAGGCGGTCGGCCCGCCCTCGACGAGCTGTCTGGAGGACGCGAAGGGCACCTCGCGCGTGCGAACCACCAGGTGGTAGTGGTTGGACATGAGACACCAGGCGAAGACCGTGAACCGGTCGCACTCCCTGGCCGCCAGGACGCGCTCCACGAAGCTCTCGACCTCGTTAGGATCGAGGAATGGGCGCTCTCCGTTGGCGACGCGGTTGGAGACATGGAGGAATCCGCCCACGGTTGATACTGCGGGAAGTCGCAGCATGACACTACCCTCTTTTTTCCGCGTGGACGGTGATGCATGGTACCACGAGGGCAGGTGTCAGGCACGTGTCAGGCGTCGGGGAGGATCGGATCTCCTGATTCGGCGCAGTGATGGGAACCTGGTACCACGAACGTGAGAGAGGTGCCAGAGAGGTACCAGGACCGCCACTTCTGACACTTCCGACTCTGCGCAGCTCCTGACCAGGTCGAGGTCGCGGGCGCCTCACTCCTGTCCTTGGGTGAAAGTGTCAAATGTGTCGGTCCACCGATTATCCACGTGAAGTCGGTCTGCATCGCCTCCCCGGGCCGATGCTCCTGCGCGAAGTAGACGTCCTTCGGCGGTCCGTGCCGTGCCCGCCACGCCCGCGCCCGCCGCTGCAGGGTCCGGACCTGCCCAGGGTGGTAGCGCTCCGGCGATTTTTCCAGCAGCTCCTCGAACAGCGTCTTGGCCTCCAGCTCCGGCGCCTCCTCACGTTTGGCCTCGATCTCCGGCCAGTCGTGCGCGAACGGGTTCACCCGCGCGCGCCAGCTCCGCTCGATCTTCGTCTCCGACGGCAGCCTGCCCAACGAGAGGTACCGCGCCGCCGTGTTGCGGTGCATCCCCGACCTCATCGCGGCAAACCCAACCTTCCCGTGCTTCGCGTGCTCTTCCATCAGTCTCCTCACCTGTGCGTCCGTCAAGATCACGCCTGAGCCCCACGGCGCGCCTTCGGGCACCATCGGTCAAACGCTCAAACGGACCACCTCCCTTGCACAGGTGTAATCGTCGCTACCGCACAGGTGTAATTGTCGCTGGGCAGGCCGGCGCATGGGTACCGTCTATCACCATCGCACCATTCTCGCCATCCCGCCCAGGCTCGGACGTCAGTGTTGAGACGCTCGCCGGTAGAATAGTGTGATCGTCATACACGGTACCCATGTGGCGCCAGGACCACCACTTCTGACATGTGCGCGCCGTGTGTGATGTCCGAGCCCCGCACGGTAGGCGCGGGAGGCCGAGTTGGTCTGAAGGTGTCAAAGGTGGCGGTCCTGACACCTATCAGCATGGACGGGCGGGGTTGCGGGCGGGACAACGTCATCGTCGAACGACTCTGGCGCTCCCTCAAGTACGAAGAGATCTACCTGCACGGCTACGGCTTTGCGTCGAGAAAGTCGTTCACCATCGGGACGATGATGGACATGCGCTGTATCAATGTCACGTGAGTGGTGTTGGGCGGGATGGCCAATCGCGACGCGGAGCGCGGCTTCATGTCGCCGTGGATCTCGCCACCCTTCAGGCCAAACATCTCCGCGACGTGCGCGAGCCGCACGCCGTCAGGCGTCGCCGTGGATGAAAAACATGGGCGTCGTGGTGGCCTTGAGCTTGTCGGCTCCGAAGCTCGTACCCTTTCGAGGCCGTGGCGACGATTCGCTGGACGAACTTCGGAAAGTCGTCCGGAGTCGGACTCAGCTCCTTGTACTCGGCCTCAATGGGCGAGCCTTTGAAATCGTCCGCCGTGAGTTTCGGGATAGTTTCGAGCGCTTCCGCGATCATGCCGTCACGGCGGAACGTGGACGAAATGATGACTGCCTTTCGCACTTTGTCCGGATGGCGGATCGCACACTCCATCGCCACGGCTCCGCCCATGCTGTAGCCGATAAGGTCCGCTCGCGGGATCTTGAGATAAGTGAGCAGTGCGGCCACGTCGTCGGCGAGGTTTTCGTAAGTGATATCTCGTGGGACGTCCGCCGTCCGGCCGTGACCCTGCATTTCGACGGCAATGACTTTCCGCGTTTTGGAGAGCTCGCCGATCCACCCGGCCCAGTTATTGGTGATGGTCATGAAGGCGCCGTGAAGCAACACCACCGGTTCGCCGCTGCCGTGGACTTCATAGTACATGTTGAGTCCATTGACCGGCGCGTAGCCCGTCGTTGGCTTCTGCTGCGCCGACACGTCAGTCGCCACGAGCGTCATCACGAGGAAAGCAGTTGTCCGCATGCTGGTGTAGTTCCGTTTCATCTAAACCCTCCGTGCAAACTTGCCCTGGGCACTGTTCTTACGTAGCGGCCGGCCACACGCTTCCTTTGGTGGATGGACTGGCTGCGTCATGTTGTCTCTGTGCTTGATCCCAGGCTGACAAGAAGCTCGTCGAGTTGGTCGAGCGCCTCGGGCAGCGCGCCCGTCGATCCCGAGTCAACCGCTTCTTTCGAGGGATAGAGATCGTGCACGACCAACAACGTCTTGCCGGCGTTTTCCTCGAAGGTCACCGGGGGATGGTCTTGCCGTCGTCTCCTTCTCCTCATTGGTCCAAACGAGGCGTGAGTGCGGTGTCACTGCGAGGTACGTGCCGAAGAACTCCATCGTCGACTCTTCGTGGGGAAACACCAAACGATACTGCCCCCCGACGCGAACATCCATTTCGCAGGAAAGCAGGGTCAGCCCAAACGACTTCGGGACCCACCACCTCCTGAATAGTTCTGCCTTGGTCCACGCCTCGAACACGAGCCGCGCAGGAGCGTTTACGGTTCGTGTGACGACGAGTTCGCGCTCGGACTTCCGTTCCACTGTCGTGTGGTTCTTCATGGGGGTGGCCTCACTTTCTCTTCTTTCGTCCATTGCCTCTTTCCTTCCGTGTTAGTTCCTCGACAACGTTGTCCAACTCGTCGAAGCGTTCGCTCCAGAGCTGGCGGTACCGCTCGATCCATGCCGCCTCTTCTTGCAGTCCGAGGAGGCCGAGCCTGCAGGTCCGCACGCGCCCGACCTTCTCCGTGGTGACGAGCCCCGCTTGCTCCAAGACGCCTACATGTTTCTTCATGCCCGTGAGGGTCATGTGGAACCGCTCGGCAAGGGCCGTGATCGAAGCGTCCGGCGCACGCCCAAGTTGCTCGAGAACGCCGCGTCGGGTGGCGTCCGAGAGCGCGCCGAACGAGGTATCGAATTGGGTTTGAAAATACTGAACCATGTGGTTCAGTATACAGCATGGCGTGACGGCATGCAATGGGGCTGAGGACCGCTTCGTTGCCGGCGTTCGCGGTAGTCTCTTATGGGTGTAGGACCACGACTCTTGACATTTCCTCCGCCAGGACGCGCGCAGAGACAGCAGAGGCAAGAACGACGGTCCTGGCACCTACCCTGGTGATACACGGTACCTTTGCCTTTTCTCGCGGCCGATCGTCGACGCGCTGCGCGAGTGGGCGTATGCGACCAAGCCGGAGCCGCTGCCGCAGAGCTCGCTCGGCAAAGCGACCGACTACATGCTGTCGCTCTGGCCCGGGCTGACGAGGTTCCTGTCGATCCCCGGGTGCCGCTCGATAACAACGCGGCGGAGCGCGCGCTGCGCGGCCTGGTGGTGGGCCGCAGAACCACTACGGCTCCCACTCGAAGCAGAGAGCTCAGGTGCGGCGATCCTGTTCACGCTTTTCGAGAGCGCCAAGAGCTCGCCGGCGTGGACCCGCATGCCTACGTGCTCGAGGCCGCCCGCCGAGCGATCGCCACGCGCGGCACGGTCACGCTCCCCGTTGATCTGAT
>CAVRZJ010000022.1:0-161553 GCA_963725705.1 uncultured Acidobacteriota bacterium
CGCGATGACCAAGGCGTTTGGAGCGGCCAACATTTCTCTGAACCAGACCACGTCGCTGACTTTCACTATCACCAACCCGTCAACCAACAGCGGTGGGCTTACGGGGGTAGCATTCAGCGATAACCTGCCGGCAGGGCTTGTGGTGGCCACGCCGAACGGGCTGGCCAACACCTGCGGGGGGACGGCCACGGCGGTGGCCGGCTCGGGAGCTGTATCTCTGACCGGTGGAACCGTTGCGGCCGGCAGCATCTGCACGGTTACGGTGGGTGTGACAGGGACGGCGTTAGGGAACTTGATCAACACCACGGGTGCTGTGTCGTCGACCGACGGCGGCACCGGCAACACAGCGACTGCTTCACTCAACGTGCTCGCCACCATCCCAACCTTGACCGAATGGGGACTGATCATCCTCGCAGTGCTCCTCGGGACAGGGTCGGTCTTCTATCTGAGAAGACGGAGGTTGGCGGCCTAGACCTGGGAACCACCGATGAGGAGAAACTCCCTAAAGCGGTGACGCAGCACCGGGACGCCCTACGGTTACCTCGGTCGAGCGCCCGAGGGTGCGCCCGGTGTGGCGCACAGCGCTGTCACCCCAAGCGACGCCAGCGCCGACCAGTGGAAGACCAAAGCGGACGCGATGCGGTGGCCGCCTGCCGCCACGTCCGCTGCCATCCGATAACACACAATGGTGCCGGGTAGTTTCTCCGGCATCTCGCGAAGGTGCCCGGCCCGTCGCGCTTCGTGCTGCTTCCCTGCAAAGATCGGTAGAATCGTTGGGCCTGGCACCCGATTTGGCACCCAATCGCCAAGCCGAAAGAGCTGCCTTTGTCGGCAACCTGCGCGTCGTGCGGCGGGGTGCGCGAGCCGGCTCTGTACTTCGTCCTGGGGCGGCCCGCGATGAAGTGTGCGAGCTGTGGAGCCTGGGAGATCGTCAGCCAACGCCCCGCGGAGCATCTCACGCGAGGATAGTGGGCACGCAACGACGCGCCGCCAAAGGGGCAAAGAAACCTGCTCGCCTTCAGGTACCGCTCTACTGTAGTGCGCATGTTGGCGCGTCGCTCTCGGAATGGAGTCACTCCGACAACCTGTCCAGCTTGCCACCCGTGTGTCGGGGGTCGATACTGACTTACGGGGAAGGTAGCCACATGAGAAGCGGAACCGTTGCCGTTCTCCTCAGCCTCGGAGCTAGTGTCCTTCTCGCACAATCCCCGGAGCCCGGAGTTGCTCCGGGGCTGAGGCCGGCCAGCGCCGAGTCGGCAGCCGCGGCAACAACCCGGCTGGTTCTCAAGGGTGGGAAGGTCCTCGAGACTGTTGGAGTGTGGGTTCAAGACCCGCTGATCGTTGTCATTCTTCCAAATGGACGGCAGCAAGCCTATCCACGCGCGATGGTTGATGTTCCCGCGACGACGGCGGCAAATCCAGGGATCGACCTTTCACCGAGAGTCAACGGTCCGGTCGGAGGACTGGCATTGCGCTCCGACCGCGGCCGGGTAGCGGCCGAGCGTTCGACCCCAGGCCCAACGGCTGTGCGATCCCGGACCGAGACGGACCTCAATGCCAGAATCCAGCAGTACATGACCGCGCAACCTCTGCGGGTAGTCTCTGAGGCCGAAAAGGCAGAAATGGCAGCGACGACGGCAGAGTGGCAAAGGCTGCAGGACCAGCGCGATGCCTTGGTCGCCTCGCAGCTTGCACTTCAAGCCCAACTGGCCGCGATTCAGGGCGCACGAGACCGCGAGGCGCGACAGGCCGATCTCGGGGCAAGATACTCGCAGCTTGCAGGCCAGGTCGCGTCCTTAGATCAGCGGTTGTGGAACGCCGAGCAGGGGATGAGTCCAGAGTATTTCAACTACCTCATGGATCAGCGAGAGGCAACGAAGCAGCAGGAGCAGGCCGCGCAGCAGTCATGGCAGGAGCGAATGCAGGGGCTCACTTCCCCACCACAGGAAAGGCCGGGGGTTAGGGACATGCCCGGATGGCCGGGACGCCCGTTGACGAACGTCACACCGCAACGAAGGAACTATTGAGCGCTGCATTACCAATGTCCGCCTCGACCCCCTGGAAGGTGCGTGCCTTGGCTCTATCTGTGGTGGTACCACCTGGGACATTAGGTACGCAGGCATCAATAGTTGAAACATGAGCGGGCGTGAGAGGCGAGAGTCAGGAAGCGAGAGGGGAGTCAGCCCGATGCCGCTTGTCACCTGCCCTGATTGCGGTCATCAAGTCTCGGACCTTGCTCCGGCTTGCCCCAGTTGCGGTCGACCGACAGCTCGCCCCAGTGTCGGGAAGGCAGGGAGCAAGGGATCGGGAAAGGACAAGAAGGGCTTGTCCGTAGGGACATGGGGTTGCCTGACAATCCTCACGATCGTGCTGGCGGCGATGATTGGGACTCAGACAGGCACGGAACGCGGTAGTGGCGCACCGCCAGTGAGGCCCATTGGCATGAGGCACGTCGACCTGAACGCGACCGTCCGGTTTACCGGGACTCAGTTCGTCATCAAGAATGGGGACTCCTTCGACTGGGAGAACGTCAAGCTCGACGTGAACTCGCACGGCCTTTCGAGCGGGTTCGTCTATCAGACAGCGCGAATGCGTGCGGGTGAGACCTACTTCGTCGGTGCCATGCAGTTTGCGCAGTCTGACGGCGTGAGATTCAACCCTTTCACATTGAAGGTCCAGAACCTCTATATCAGCGCGACGACGCCAGAAGGTCAAGGCGATTATCTCGGCGAGTACAAGTAGTTAGAGAGGGCAAGTCTTTTCGTGACGCCGGGGCGACGGGCCAGACCTTTCAAGGGGACAGAAATTGCCGGACCGCCTAGTGCAAGGACGGCGCGAAAACGACGTAAATCCTGGTGGCGAAATGCTCGCGTGCTGCGACTAGGCTGCGACTACAAGAAGATAGCTCCGGGGTGTCCGGAGCTAAGTACTTGAAAATATTGGAGCCAACGCGCGGGATCGAACCGCGGACCTGCTGATTACGAATCAGCTGCTCTACCAGCTGAGCTACGTTGGCCCGACGCGTGGAAGGTAGCACAGTGGCGGATTTCGCCTCAAGCGTTGGAGTATGGCCCGAGGTGGCCGGCGCGCTCGGTCCATGCGGCGGCGCGTTGGTCGATGGCGAACCCATGCAGGCGACGGATTCTGGGAAAGGCGCCTCCTTGACGTTCGATCCCCGCATCTGGTAGTATCACCGGTAGAGATAGTGATACTATGAATCCCAGGAAGCGTATCCCGCCGCCGTCCGGTCGGTTCGTGCTGCGAATCGAGGCCGGCCTTCATGCGGCCCTCCGCCGGGCGTCCGCCGCCGCCGGCATGTCGCTCAACGAGTACTGCGCCCACAAGCTCGCCGCGCCGGCGGGAAGCCATGGCGAGTGGCGCGGTGCGGCCGACGTCGTCAGCCGCGCCGCCGCACTGTTCGGCGAGACCCTGGTGGGGGTGGTGGCGTTCGGATCGTGGTCGCGTAACGAGCAACGTGAGAGCTCGGATGTCGACGTGCTCGTGGTCGTCGATAGGAGCGTCGAGCTCACGCGCGAGCTCTATCGCCGGTGGGACGAGACCCCGCTGGCGTGGGACGGCCACCCCGTTGAGGCGCACTTCGCGCACCTGCCTGCCGCGGCCCTTCCGCCCTCCGGGCTGTGGGCCGAGGTCGCGGTCGACGGCGTCCTGCTCTTCGCCCGCTCGCAGGAGGTTTCCGCGTACCTTGCGATGGTCCGCCGCCACCTCGCGGACGGCCGCTTCGTCCGTAAGGTGACGCATGGACAGTCGTACTGGGTGGAGGTTGCCTGACATGCAGAACAGAAGCTTGGCCAGTGACTACGTGCACCGCGCCGAGATTCGGCTGCAGGCGCTCGAGGTTCTGTTCAACGCCGAGAGCTGGGCGGATGTCGTGCGGGAAGCGCAAGAGCTCGTCGAGCTGGCGCTCAAGGGGCTTCTACGCACGTGCGCGGTCGAGCCACCACGGGTTCATGATGTGTCCGACGTGCTGCGCGCCGAGCGGGAACGGCTGCCCGAGGCGATTCGCGGTCAAGTCGAGCGCCTGGCTGCGATCTCACGCGATCTGCGCCGCGACCGCGAGCTCGCCTTCTACGGCGCCGAGGACCTCACGCCCTCGGGGTTCTACTCGCGGCAGGACGCGCAGCGCGCGCTCGACGGCGCCCGCACGACCGTGGCGCTAGTCCGGCCGCATGTTCCCGAGCGCTGATCGCCTGCTTTCCGGCGGCGCGAGCATCGTGCTCGCCAGCCCCCGAACGGGGGCGCCTCCCAGCGCCGCGGTGGTGCAGCGAGTACGGGCGGAACGCCCGCATCACGAGCGCCGCCTGCCATCTACGGTCCCCGCTATTTCGTCGGGTTGTACACGTACTTCCCGGTCTTGTCGACGTAGCCGTAGGCGCGTTCGAGCTTGACCTTGGCGAGGCCGGCGTGGAACGGCCAGGCATCGTCGAACTGCGGGTTGATGACGAACGCGCCCTTTTCGTCGATGTAGCCGTTGCGGTCCTTGATTGCGGCGACCGCCAGGCCCTCGGAGAAGTCGCCGGCCTCGTCGAACTGCGGGTTGATCACGAGCTTGCCGCCGTCGTCGACGTAGCCGTAGCGGCCGCCGACCTTGACGCGCGCCAGGCCGTCGGCGAACGGCCACGCCTCGTCGAACTGCGGGTTGATCGCGAGCGTGCCCTTGCGGTCGACGAAGCCCCAGCGGTCGCCGAGGCGGACGGGAGCCAGGCCGTCACCGAACTCGCCGGCGCGCTCGAACTGCGGGTTGATGGCGATCTTGCCGTCCTTGTCGACGTACCCCCAGCGGTCGTCGAGGCGGACGCGGGCGAGGCCGGAGGCGAACGGCCCGGCCTCCTCGAACTGCGGGTTGATCGCGAAGCGCCCCTGCGTGTCGATGAATCCCCAGAGCTTGCCCAGCTTGACGGCGGCCAGTCCCTCGGCGAGGTCGGTGGCCTTGTCGAACTGTGGGTTGATGACGATCTTGCCGCTCTTGTCGACGTAGCCGATGCGGTCGGCGACCTCGACCCAGGCGAGGCCGCCGGAGAAATTGCCGGCCGAGTCGAACTGCGGGTTGATCGCGAGGATGCCGGAGAAGTCGACGAAACCGAAGCGCCGCGCCAGCTTCACCCAGGCCATCCCCTCGTGGAACTCGCCCGCCTCGTCGAACTGCGGGTTGGCGACGAGCTTGCCGTCCTTGCTGACGTACCCCCAACGGCCATCAATGACGATGGGGAAGAGCGCGGGACCGGAGGAGGAGCGGTGCTGGGCGGCGGCGCCCCGCGGCGCGAGGGCGAGTACGGCCAGGCTGGCGACGGCGGCGAGGACGAGGCGTGACGGTCTCATCGTGGCATTCCTCTCTTCTTCTCCCGGCGGGTCGTCCGCCGGCGTTTGTCCTGAGGCAATTCTAGCGCCGGTGTGGCTGCGGCCCTGCGTTGAGCCTTGACGGTCCTGTCAGCGATTTCAGCTCAGAGACGGGCGGAGCGAGTAGGATGCGCACCCGTGACGCACGAGCCGCTGCGCGGCCGATTGGCACTGGCGTACGCCGCCATCTGCCTGATCTGGGGGAGCACCTACCTTGCGATCAAGGTCGGGCTCGCCAGCTTCGACCCGTTCTTCTTCGCGGGTGTGCGCTACGCGATCGCGACCGTGCTGCTGTACCTGATCGCGCGCGCCCTCGGCGCCGAGTTCGGCGGGCCGCTGCGCCGCTGGCTGCCGGCGGCCGGCATCGGGGTGCTGTTCATCGCGGTGTCGAACGGCCTGGTGTTCTGGTCGGAAACGCGCCTCGACTCCGGGTTCACCGCGCTGCTGATCACCGCCAGCCCGGTGTGGACCGCAGTGCTGACGCCCCTGCTGCCGGGGGAGCGGCGCCTGCGCGCTCTCGGCTGGCTCGGCATCGTCCTCGGTCTGGCCGGGACCGTGATCCTCCTGCAGCCGTGGCGGGCGACCCGCGTCGAGCTTATGGCTTCGCTCGCGGTCGAGGTGTCGGTGGTGGCCTGGGTGGTCGGGGCGCTGTGGGTACGACGGATCCGCCGCGACTTCCATCCGCTGGCGCTGACGGTGGCGCACATGGCGGGCGGGGTGCCGTTCCTGCTGGTCCTGGCGGCGTTGCGCGGCCGGGCGCTGGTGGGGCCGGTCACGCTGCCGGCGGTGCTGGCGCTCGCCTATCTGATCCTCGTCGGGTCGTGCGTGGCGTTCACGGCGTACTTCTACCTGCTGCGCCACTGGGAGGCGTCACGCGTCGCCACCTCCACCTACATCAACCCGGTGGTGGCGGTGGCGCTCGGCGCGCTGCTGCTCGACGAGCCGGTGAGCGGCCCGATGGTGGCCGGAGCGGCGATCGTGCTGGCCGGGGTGGCGATGGTGCTGCAGGAGCAGCGCGACGCGTCCCGGACTTGATACAGTATCGCGGGGGGTGACGATGTCTCACGGCGCCAAGGGCAGGAACAGCAAGGCGGTGCATGCGGGCCTCGACCCGGCCGACCACCGCGGCGCGGTCTCCGTACCGATCTACCAGAGCTCGACGTTCGCCTTCCCCTCGGCCGAGGAGGGGGCGGCGCGCTTTGCCGGCACCTCGTCCGGACCGATCTACACGCGGCTGGGCAACCCGACCATCCAGGCGCTCGAGCACTGCCTGGTGGCGCTCGAGGGCGGCTGCGGCGCAGTAGCCACCGCGACGGGGATGGGCGCGGTGACCGTCGTGCTCGCCGGTTTGCTGCGTCAGGGCGACCACGTGGTCGGGACGCACCCGCTGTACGGGCCGACGCGCGGCCTGATCGAGAAGCACTTCGGCCGCTTCGGCGTGACCTCGACGTTCGTGCCGGCGGACGACCTGGCGGCGCTGCGGGCCGCCATCCGCCCCGAGACGCGCATGGTCTACGTGGAGACGCCGGCAAATCCGACGCTCGATCTCGTCGACCTGCGCGCGACCGCCGCCATCGCGCACGAGGCCGGCGTGCCGCTGGTGGTCGACAGCACGTTCGCCAGCCCGCACCTGCAGCGCCCGATCGAGCTCGGGGCGGACATCGTGCTGCACTCGATGACGAAGTTCTTGAACGGCCACGCCGACGTGGTCGCCGGGATCGTCGTCGCCGCCGCGCCGGCACACCTGGCGCCGATCCGCGAGGCGGCGATCGCGCTCGGGGTGACGATGGACCCGCACCAGGCGTGGCTGGTGCACCGCGGCGTCCGCACTCTGGGGCTGCGGGTCGAGCGCGCCCAGGAGAGCGCCATGGTGCTGGCCGAGTGGCTCGAGAAGCAGCCGGCGATCGAGTGGCTCCGCTACCCGGGGCTGCCGTCGCACCCGCAGTACGAGCTGGCGCGCCGGCAGATGGACGGGCCGGGCGCGATCATCGCCTTCGAGCTGCGCGGCGGCGTCGAGGCCGGCCGGCGGCTGATGGACGCGGTCCGGCTGATCACCCTCGCGGTGTCGCTCGGCGGGGTCGAGTCGCTGATCGAGCACCCGGCGTCGATGACCCACCGCGGCGTTCCGGAGGCGGAGCAGCGCCGGCAGGGGATCACCGCCGGTCTGGTGCGGCTCTCGGTCGGTTGCGAGGACGTCGAGGACCTGCGCGAGGACCTCGCCCAGGCGCTCGCCGTCGTCGACCAGTCGGTGGCGGCGCCATCGGTCTGATCGCCGCGATGCCTTCGGCCCTCCGGGGCGAGCCCCGCGTTCGTTGACACCCCGGCGAGCCGGGCGGTATCGTGCGGCGGTGGTAGATAAGAGATTGCGACCGTTGACCGAGAGGCCGCCCGGCGTCGAGCCGGGCGCCGATGTCGTGGCCCAGCCGCCGCGCACGCTGAAGTTCCTCGCCCTCGAGACGAGCACGATCTGCAGCCAGCGCTGCACCTTCTGCCCGGTGTCGACGCAGAGACGGCCGAAGACCTGGATGTCCGGCGACACCCTCGACCGCGTCATCGCCTCGGTCGCCGGTCACGCCCTCGAGCGCATCTACCTCAACGGCTTCAACGAGCCGACGCTGACGCCCAACCTCGTGGAGATCGTCAAGCGGCTGCGCGCCGCCTCGCCGGCCCACATCACGCTCAACACCAACGGGTCGGCGCTGCGGCCGGGGCTGACCGACCGCCTGATCGCGGCCGGGCTGCCGGAGTTCGTGGTCAACCTGTCGACGATCGACCCGGAGGAGTACGCGCGGGTGCGCGGGTTCCGCGACGTGGCCAAGATCGTCCGCCACGTCGAGCACCTGCTCGAGCGGGCGCGCGAGAAGGGCGTCGCGGTGACGCTGCTGGTGCTCGGCAACCTCGACGCGCGGCACGCCGAGAACGTCCTCGCGATCGAGCGCCGTTTCGCCCACCTGTCGCCCAAGGTCGTCATCTGCCCGCTCGGCGAGTACGCCGGCGACCCGCGCAACACCACCGTGCTGCATCCGGGCCGTCTGCGCGGCTGCGGTCAGGAGGACCGGCCCAACCAGTGGGTGCACCTGGCGGCCAACGGCGAGGCGCTGCTGTGCTGCCACGACTACGCGCAGCAGTACGTGGTCGGCGACGTCAACCGGCAGTCGCTCGCCGGCGTCTTCGCCGACGGCCGCCTGGAGCAGTTCCGGCGCTGGATTTCCGGCGCCGAGGAGGCGCCCGCCGACTTCATCTGCCGGCGCTGCCAGCTCGCGATCTCCGACCGCGACCTGCGGCCGCAGATGGAGTCGCTGTTCTGCTCGCGTTGCACCCTGCCGGCGCGCTTCGGCAAGGAGCGTTCGTGCGGCCGCTGCGCGGTGACCGACGTGATCGCCGAGGACGAGGGCCGGCTGGCGCTCCAGCAGGGTCTGACCTTTATCCCCGGCGGGTGATCCGCGTCACCAGCTACTCCAATCGATCCATGGGGTTGCCGGAGCGGGTTGACAGGGCGGCGGGGCTTGTGGCAGCATCCTCGATACGGTAAGCGGGGCGTAGGCCGCGCCCGAAGCTTGGAGAGAAGGAGGGTGGGCAGGTGATGGAGAAGCGTCACAGCACCATCATCATCGTTCCCCATGCCCAGGGAAAGGTCTACAAGCTGCGTCTCTCCCCCCGCCTCCTCAAGCTGCTCGCCGCTTCCGGCATCGCCCTCGTCGTGCTGTCGCTCATCTCCCTCGCCGCGTCGGGTTCGTTCCTCCGCGAGCGCGCCATGTACCGGGCGCTCGAGCGCGACAACACGCAACTGCGGAAGGCGAACCAGCGCCTGGCCGAGACGGTCGCCCAGGTGAAGACACGCCTCGACCAGTTCGAGCAGCGGACCAAGACGCTGGCGATCGCGGCCGGCGTGTCGGACCTGCTCTCGGCGAGCGGCGAGGACAAGCGCGGCGGCGTCGGCAGCGGCGGCCCGCTCGACCAGCTCGCGGCCGAGCCCGAGGCCCTGATACAGCGGCAGGAGTCGCTCGACCGCCAGCTCGCCAAGGTCGAGCAGCGGCTGCACGACCAGGCGGTGATGCTCGCGCACACGCCGACGATCGCACCGGTGGTCGGCGTGATCACCGACGGGTACGGCCCGCGCATCGATCCCATCACCCACCGGCCGGCGTTCCACGAGGGGCTCGACATCTCGGTGGCGATCGGCACTCCGGTGCGCTCCCCGGCGGACGGCGTCGTCGTCTTCGCCGACCGCGAGACCGGCTACGGCCGCGTGATCAAGGTCGACCACGGCTACGGCTACAACACCACCTACGCCCACCTCGACCGGCTGCTCGTCAAGGAAGGCGCCAAGGTGGCCCGCGGCCAACTGCTCGGCAAGGTCGGCCTCTCCGGCCGGACGACCGGGCCGCACCTGCACTACGAGGTGTGGAAGGACGGCGAGCGGCAGAACCCGCTCCACTTCATCCTCGACGCCTACTGACGCACGCCCGCGACACCGCGGCATTTCCTCTTCTTGGCGGCTCCGTGTGATGCGGGAACTTTGCCCGTGGTGCTCCGCGGCCTTTCCGGCGCGGACATCCCACCCGTAGTTCTCGCTGGCGCCGTGACGAGCGGAGGCGCTCTCCGCCACTTCAGTCCGGTCACGATCGGTCGGGTTGGTCGGCGAGGCGGAGGATCTCGCCGGCGGCGAGCAGGAACGCCCCGGACCCGTACTCGACGGTGTCGTCGGGTCCGACCGAGCGCGGGTCGTAGCCGATCTGCTGCACCCATCCCAGCTTCCCGTCGGGTCGCAGCGCCCAGTTGAGAGCTTTCCAGGCGCGCTTGACCGCGGGAAGGTAGGTCGGGGCGTCCAGCACGCCGTGGTTGATGCCCCACGCGAGGCCGAAGGCGAAGAAGCCGGTGCCGCTGCTCTCGGGCGCGGGGTACTCGTCGTCGTCGAGCAGGCTCGAGCGCCAGAACCCGTCGGCGCCCTGGATCGCGACCAGGCGCGCCGCCATCTCGCGCATCTGCCGCTCGTATCGCGGCCGGCTCGGGTAGTCGGCCGGCATGTGCTCGAGCACGCGCGCGAGCCCGGCGATCACCCAGCCGTTGCCGCGGCCCCAGAACACCTTCTTGCCGTTGGTGGTGCGCGGTTGCGACCCGTCGGGCTGCACGACGTAGCGGCCGTCGCGGTACCACAGGCCCTCGGCGGGGTCGTAGAGGTAGCCGGAGGTCTCCCACCAGCTCGCGTCCATCGCGTCGAGGTAGCGCCGGTCGCCGGTCGCGTCGGCGATCATCGCCATCGTCGGCGGCGCCATGAACAAGGCGTCGCACCACGACCAGTTGTCGTCCTCCCGCCAGCCGACGACCGGCCCGGGCCGCGGCTCCCGGACGATCGCGTCGAGACGCTCGACGGTCGGCCCGATCCGCTGCGGGTCGCGATCGCGGAGGTACAGCTCGGCGTAGGTCTGCGCGATGCAGAGATCGTCGGCGTGGCGTGGCCGGGGACCCGGCTGCCACCGGTTCTTCTTTGCGAGCGCGACGGCCGCCTCCCGATACGCCTCGTTGCCGGTGGCGCGGTACGCCGCCATGACCCCGGCGAAGAACGCTCCGCGGACCCACTCGGTGTCGCTCACCGGCTGGGTGCCGCCGTCGGGGAGCTGCGCCTCGTAGACCACGTGCGTAAGCTGCCAGTCGGCGACGCGCTTGATCGCCGCGAGGATCCGGTCGCGGGCGAGGGCGTCGTCGCCCGCCGGCGCCGCGATGGCGCCGCGGGGAGCGTTGCCGCCGGCAGCGTAGGTGAGGCCGTAGCCGAACGGGAAGCGGGGCGCGTAGCCGGGGTCGCCGCGGTTGACCGGGGTGCCGCTCGGGCCGGCTGGCCACGAGTACGGGAGCGTGCCGCGGAAGTCGGTGGCGATCGAGCCGTCGGCGGCACGGAAGAGCACGTCCGCGACGCCGCCGCCCTCCGAGCCGGGCTGCCAGGCGACGACGAAGGCGTCGGAGGCGTCGAGCTCGGGATCGATCCACAGCGGCCGCCCGGTCAGGAACACCGAAACCACGGGTACGCCAGCGGCGCGCACCGCCCGCAGGGTCTCGAGGTCGCGCGGGTGCGCCGTGCCGTACGCGAGGGTGGCGAGGTCGCCCTCGTACTCCGCGTACGGGCGCTCGCCGAAGACGGCGATGGCGGCGTCGGGACGCGCGTCGAAGCGGCCGTCGGCCGCCAGCGTCGCGGTTCCCCCGGCGCTCTCCACGGCCACGCGGATTCCCTGCCAGATCGAGGTCCCGCCGGGGAAGTCGGCGTTCGTGGTGCCGGTACCCTGCCAGGTGATCGTCCAGCCGCCGCACTGCCGGCCGATGTCGTCGGCGGCGGCGCCGGTGACGAGGATCCTCGTGTCGCGGCGCAACGGCAGGAGGGAGCCCTGGTTCTTGAGCAGCACCAGCGACTCGCGCACCGCCTGGCGCGCCACTGCGCGGTGCGCGGGGGCGCCGAGGAGATCGCCGCGGCCGGCGAGCGGCCGGCCCGACGGGCGGCCGCGGTCGAGCACGCCGGCGCGCACCTTGACGCGGAGGATGCGGCGCACGGCGTCGTCCAGCCGCGCCACCGCGATCCTCCCCGAGCGCACCTGGGCGAGCGTCTTGCGGTGAAGCGCCTTCCAGCCGTCGGGCGCCATGAACATATCGATGCCGGCGTTGAAGGCGGTCGGGCAGCTCCGATCCGAGCAGCCGGCCAGCTCGCCGTGGCCGTTCCAGTCGCCGATGACGAAGCCGTCGAACCCCATGCGGTCCTTGAGGACGCCGGTCAGCAGCTCGTCGAAGCCGTGCATCTTGCGCCCCTGCCAGCTCGAGTACGACGCCATCACCGTTTGCACGCCGGCCTCGAGGGCGGCGACGTAGCCGGCCGCGTGGACGTCGCGGAGCTGCTCCTCACTGGCGCGGTTATCGCCGCGGTCTTTGCCGCCGGCGGTGCCGCCGTCGCCGACGAAGTGCTTGGCCGTCGCCAGCACGTGACTGGAGTCGAGGAAGCCGGGGGTGCCCGGCTCTCCCTGCAGCCCGCGGATCACGGCGCCGGCGCACTCACGCACCAGCTCGGGGTCCTCCGAGTAGCCTTCGTAGGTGCGCCCCCAGCGCTCGTCGCGGACCACCGCGACGGTCGGCGCGAACGTCCAGTCGAGGCCGGTGACGCGGACCTCGATCGCGGTGATCTCGCCGATGCGGCGGAGCAGCTCCGGATCTCGGGTGGCGCCGAGCGCGATGTTGTGCGGGAACACCGTCGCGCCGGTGACCGCGGTATTGCCGTGGACGGCATCGGTACCCCAGATCACCGGGACGGCCGCGCCGCCGCGCGAGGTGTCGGTCGAGGCGTCGTAGTAGGCGTCGGCCTGCGCCACCCAGTCGGCAGCCGACGTGCGCTGGCGGCCGCCGGGGTGGGAGCCGCCGCCGTTGAGGATCGAGCCCAGGCGGTAGCGCCGCACCTCCTCCGGGGTGACGTAACCGATCTCGGCCTGGATCACCTGCCCGACCTTGTCCTCCACGGTCATGCGCGCGAGGAGCTGCTCGACCCGGCGCTCGACGGCGGCGTCGGCGGCGGGACCGCGGACCGCCGGCCAGCGCTCGGGATGGATCAGCGCCGCTGGGGTCGTACCGGTGCCGGCCGCGGGGGGCCTCGAGGTGCACGCCGGCGCGAGCGCCGCAGCCGCGGTCACCACCAGCCCGATCACGAAACGCATGGCGCTCTCCTCCTGACGCTGTCGGCCGCCGCACCGCCGCATCTGTCCCGGCGGCTGCCTTTGCCGGATTCCGACCGCGACCCGACAACGAACCGCCCGGGTGCGGCGACAGCGCTGTCGTCGCACGCCATGATATCGCCCCGACCGCGGCACCGGCCGGTGCGCCGGCGACGCCGTCGCGACTCGTTGCCCGGGCCGCGGCTGGGAGCCGGAGACAGCCTATTATTGGTGGTGCGATTCACGGGGAGGAACTCATGAAAGCGCTCACGAGGTCGCGCGGAGTCTCCGGCCGGGCCAGGCGGGCCGCCGCCGTCGCCGCACTCACGGTCGCGGCGCCGGGCGTCGCCCCGGCAACCGACCAGCGGCCTGCCACGAGGATCGTCGTGCGCTGCGACGACGTCGGCATGTGTCACTCGGTCAACCGGGCGATCGTCCAGGTGATCGAGGCTGGGGTGCCGTTCTCGGCTTCGGTGATGGTGCCCTGCGCCTGGTTTCCCGAGGCGGCGGCGATCCTCGCGCGCCACCCCGAGGCGAGCGTCGGCGTGCACCTGACGCTCAACTCGGAGTGGGCGCAGTACAAGTGGGGGCCGGTACTGGGCCCGGCGCGGGTGCCGTCGCTGGTCGACGGCAGCGGGTACCTGCTCCCCTCCGAGGAGGCTTTCGCCGCGCGCTCTCCCGACCTCGGCGAGGTGGAGGCGGAGCTGCGCGCTCAGATCGACCGGGCGCGCGCGGCCGGGCTCCGGGTCGACTACCTCGACGCCCACATGCAGACGGCGTACTCGACGCCGGCGCTGCGGGCGCTCGTCGAGAAGCTCGCCCGCGACTACAAGCTCGGCATCGCCACGTACTTCGGCGAGCGCTCCGCGTCGTTGTGGGACGTTGCCCCGGAGGGCAAGCTGGCGGCCCTTCTCGCTTTCGTGCGCGGCGCCCCGGCCGGCCTCAACCTGCTGGTTGCGCACCTCGGCCGCGACGACCCGGAGATGTCGGCGCTCGTCGACCTCAACTACGCCGCCGATCCGTTCCGGGTCGCCCGCCATCGCCAGGCGGAGCTCGACGCGCTGACCTCGCCGGCGTTCCGCCAGGCGATCGTCGCGGCATCCGCGGAGCTGACGACGTACCGCGAGGTGATCGCCCGCGCGGGGCTGGCCGCGATGGCCCGACCGGCGCAGAACTCCGGTTACGAGGTCGACCTGGCGACGCCACGATGAGCGCGACGCGGCCGCGCGCCGCCCGTCGTGCGATATGATAGCGCTGTCATCCACGCGCGCCGGGGCCGCTGCGGAACGGCCGGGAACGGCGCAGGGCGGTGAGCATGGGCAGGTTGATCACGGCCGCTGTGGCGCTCGCGATGGCGCTGCCGGCGTTCTCCGCCCCGGCCGCCGAGCCGCCGGTCGCGGACGGCGCCTTCGTCACCGCTCGCGCTGGCCGGCTCTGGCTGGGTGACGAGGAGTTCCGTTTCCTCTCGTTCAACGTCCCCAACCTGCACTACGTCGAGGACGACCTGCGGTTCGCCCGCGCGCTGCCGTTCCGTCTGCCCGACGAGTACGAAATCGCCGACACGCTCGAGTCGATCGCCCAGATCGGCGGGCAGGTGGTACGGATGTACGCACTCTCGGTGCGCAAGGGTGCGGATCCGGTCGACATGCCGCGCCACGTCCTCGGCCCGGGCCGGTTCGACGAGGCGGCGTTCCGGGCGCTCGACACGGTGCTGGACGTGGCACGCCGCACGGGCGTGCGGGTGGTGATCCCGTTCGTCGACAACTGGAGCTGGTGGGGTGGCGTCGCCGAGTACGCGGCGTTCCGCGGCAAACGGAGCGAGGCGTTCTGGTCGGACCCGCAGGTGATCGCGGACTTCGAGGGCACGGTGCGGTTCGTGCTGACCCGCGTCAACACCCGCACCGGCGTGGCGTATCGCGACGACCCGGCGATCCTGGCGTGGGAGACCGGCAACGAGCTGCACGCCCCGCAGGAGTGGACCCGGCGGATCGCGGCGGCGATCAAGCGGCTCGACCCCAACCACCTGGTGATCGACGGGCGGCAGGCGGAGGTGCTGGATCGCGAGTCGATCGCCGAGCCCGGCATCGACCTGCTGCAGACGCACCACTACGAGAAGAGCGCGCAGGAGGTGATCGCCCACGTCCGCGCCGGCGCGGCCCTGGCCCGCGGCCGCAAGCCGTACCACGTCGGCGAGGTCGGGTTCCTCGACACCGCCGCGATGACCGCGGTGATGGACGCGGTGATCGCGGAGGGGCTCTCGGGCGCGCTCGTCTGGTCGCTGCGCGGCCACGACCGCGACGGCGGCTTCTACTGGCACCAGGAGCCCTCCGGCGGCGATGTGTTCAAGGCGTACCACTGGCCGGGATTCGCCAGCGGCGAGGCGTACGACGAGACGCGGCTGCTGCGCGAGCTGCGCCGGCGTGCGTTCGCCATCCGCGGGATGGCCGAGCCGATTCTCGAGAGGCCCGCGGCGCCGCGGATCATCGCCGTGACCGACGGCGGGATGATCACCTGGCGCGGCTCGGCGGGCGCGGGCGCCTACGCCGTCGAGCGCCGCGACTCGGCCGCCGCGCCGTGGCGGGTGATCGCCGGCGAGGTATCCGACGCAGCGGTGCAGTACCGGCCGCTGCTCTGCGACGAGACGGCGACCCCGGGCCACGGGTACACGTACCGGGTGACCGCGCGCAACGAGGCGGGTCCGTCGCCACCGTCACCGGCCGTCGGACCGGTGCTGGTCACGCACCGGACGCTGATCGACGAGCTGGAGGACGCCTCGCGCATGACGCGCACCGAAGGGGAGCTGGAGTTCTCGCGCAGCCGCGCCCGCACGGTGAAGGAGGACGCACACACGGTCGCTGGCGAGCGCGGCGCGGCGTTCGTCTACCGCTGCGAGGCGGCGATCAGCGGCGCTCGAGTCTGGGCGTTCGCCGAGAAGGCCGGCGACCACCTGGCGTTCTCGGCCTCGGCGGATGGCGAGCGATTCGCCCCGCTGACCCCACAGGTGGAGGTTTTCGCGGCTGGCGACGCGGCCACCTATGGGTACTGGCTGCCGGTCGCGTATCGGCTGGTCGATCCGCCCGCCGGCACGCGGTACGTGCGGATCGAGCTGCGCGGCGCCGGCGTGCGGGTGTCGCGGGTCGAGCTCGACCACGGAGAGGAGAAGGCGGTGAACGCTGCGACGCTGCGCGAGGTGATCGAGGGCGAGCTGCGGTCGGACCTGCTGCCGTTCTGGCGCGAGCGCGGCCCCGACACCGTGCGGGGCGGCTTCATCGCCGAGATGGCCAACGACGGCACGCTGCGGCCCGAAGCGGCCAAGGGGCTGGTCCTCAACGCCCGCCTGCTGTGGACGTACTCGGCGCTCTACCGCCGGCTTCACGACCCGCGCGACCTCGAGCTGGCGCGCCGCGCGTACGCGTATCTCGAGGCGAGCTTTCGCGACCGCGACCACGGCGGCTACCTCTGGCGGGTCGCGCCCGACGGCGCGCCGTACGACGACACCAAGAAGATTTACGGCCAGGCGTTCTGCATCTACGCGCTCGCCGAGTACTTTCTGCGCCGGCGGCGACGCATCGGCGCTGGCGGCGGCACGGCAGGTGTTCGAGCTGGTCGAGCGGCACGCCCGCGACGGCGAGAACGGCGGCTACCTCGAGGCGCGGGCAGCCGACTGGTCGGCGACCGCGGAGCTCCGGCTCGGCGACGGCGACCTGCTCGCGGCCAAGTCGATGAACACTCACCTGCATCTCCTCGAGGCGTACACCAACCTGTACCGCGCGTGGCCGGACGCGCGCGTGGCGGCCCGCCTCGGGGAGCTGCTCGACGTGTTCGGCCGGCGGATCATCGACGGCGGCACCGGTCCCGGCGGCGGTCACCTGATCAGCTTCTTCGACGAGCGCTGGCAGGCGCTCGCGAGCAGCTACACGTACGGCCACGACATCGAGGCGGCGTGGCTGCTGGGCGAGGCGGCCGACGCCCTCGGCGACGAGGCGCGGCAGGCGGCGGCGCGGGGTTGGGCGGTTGGCCTCGCGCGCGCGGTCCTGGCCGAGGCGGTCGACGCCGACGGCGGGCTCGCCTACGAGGGCCGCGCCGGGTCGGTGATCGACGACAAGCGCGACTGGTGGTGTCAGGCCGAGGCGGTCGTCGGGTTCTGGAACGCTTTCCAGCTCACCGGCGACGAGCGCTACGCGACCGCGGCGATGCGGGTGTGGGCGTTCATCGCCTCGCGGATGATCGACCGCGTCAACGGCGAGTGGTTCTGGCGGGTCGGCGCCGACGGCCCGGTGGACGACGCGCAGCCGAAGGTCTCCGAGTGGAAGTGCCCCTACCACAACGGTCCGGATGTGCCTGGAGATGATCCAGCGGCTCGGCGCGGCCGCGGAGGAGGAGCGGCGATGACGAGATCGGACTTCGAGCAACGGCGGCAGCAGCCTGCTCGCCGAGCACGAGGCGCTCCTCGCCCGGCGCAACGAGCCGGCGGCGTGGAGCAACGGCGTGCTGCAGCGCTGGCGGCATCCGGTGCTGACGGCCGAGCACACGCCGGTCTTCTGGCGCTACGACCTCGACCAGGCGACGCAATCCGCACCTGATGGAGCGGCTGGGCATCAACGCCGTCTTCAACCCCGGGGCGATCATCTTCGACGGCAAGTTCCTCCTGGTGGCCCGCGTCGAAGGGGTCGACCGCAAGAGCTTCTTCGCCGTCGCCGAGAGCACCACCGGCGTCGACGGCTTCCGCTTTCTGGGACTACCCGGTGGTGCATGCCGCGAGACCGACGATCCCGACGTCAACGTCTACGACATGCGCCTGGTCGCGCACCAGGACGGCTGGATCTACGGCCTGTTCTGCACCGAGCGCAAGGACCCCGCCGCGCGGCGCGGCGACCTGTCGTCGGCGGTCGCGCAGTGCGGCATCGCCCGCACCACGGACCTCAAGATCGTGGGAGCGGCTGCCGGACCTCGAAGACCCGCTCGCCGCAGCAGCGCAACGTCGTGCTGCACCCCGAGTTCGTCGACGGCAAGTACGCCTTCTACACCCGGCCGCAGGACGGGTTCATCGAGGCCGGCTCCGGCGGCGGCATCGGCTGGGGCCTGTCCGACACGCATCGAGCACGCGGTGATCGGCGAGGAGAAGATCGTCCACGACCGCAAGTACCACACGATCTACGAGGTCAAGAACGGCCTGGGCCCGGCGCCGATCAAGACGCCGCACGGGCTGGCTGCAGCTCGCGCACGGCGTGCGCAACACGGCGGCGGGCCTGCGCTACGTGCTCTACGCCTTCATGACCGCGCTCGACGAGCCGTGGCGGCTGATCCACGAGCCGGGCGGGTACCTGCTCGCGCCGGCAGGGCGAGGAGTACGTCGGCGACGTCTCCAACGTGACGTTCTCCAACGGCTGGGTCGCGCGCGACGACGGCAGACTCTTCCTCTACTACGCGCTCGAGCGACACGCGCTGCCACGTCGCGACGACGACCGTCGAGAGGCTGGTCGACTACTGCCGCAACACGCCGCCCGACCCGCTCGGCTCGGCGGCCTGCGTCCGGCAGCGGATCGAGCTGATCGAGCGCAACCTGAGGTTGATGAGACGATGACTGGGGGAGTCGGTGTGGGGCGCGCGCTCCGCGCGCGCTGCCGGCGCACAGCGCCGGTCCCACATTCGGACAGATCAGGAGGACCGTCCATGAAGTGGCTTATGGCCATCGTCGCCGTGCTGGTCACCGCGGCGACTGCGCACGCTCAGAAGTTCGAGGGGCTCGCGCAGACGCCGCCGATGGGCTGGAACAGCTGGAACACGCTTCGCCTGCAACATCGACGAGGCGCTGATCCGCGAGACCGCCGACGCCATGGTCGCCAGCGGCATGAAGGATGCCGGCTACGTCTACGTCAACATCGACGACTGCTGGCACGGGAGCGCGACGCCGCGGGGTTCATCCGGCCCGATCCGAGCGCTTCCCGTCCGGCATGAAGGCGCTGGCCGACTACGTCCACTCCAAGGGGCTCAAGCTCGGCATCTACTCGGACGCCGGGTGGCGAGACCTGCGGCGGCCGGCCCGGCAGCCGCGGCCACGAGTACCAGGACGCCCTCACCTACGCCGGCTGGGGCGTCGACTACCTCAAGTACGACTGGTGCAACACCGACGGTCTGAACGCCGAGGGGGCCTACGTCACCATGCGCGACGCGCTCGCCGCGGCCGGCCGGCCGATCGTCTTCAGCATCTGCGAGTGGGGCAGACAACAAGCCGTGGGCTTGGGCGAAGGACGTCGGCCATCTCTGGCGCACGACCGGCGACATCCACGCGTGCTGCGACTGCGAGATCGATCACGGCGGCTGGTCGTCGTGGGGCGTCCTGCGCATCCTCGACAAGCAGAAGGGGCTGCGCGCCCACGCCGGCCCCGGGCACTGGAACGATCCCGACATGCTCGAGGTCGGCAACGGCATGACGCGCGGACGAGGACCGCGCCCACTTCTCGATGTGGTGCATGCTCGCCGCGCCGCTGATCGCGGGCAACGACCTGCGGACGATGTCCGTCCAGACCAGGCGAATCCTGACGAACACGGAGGTGATCGCGGTCGACCAGGACCCGCTCGGAGTCCAGGGTCTGCGCTGGCGCGCGGAGGGCGACGTCGAGATCTGGTTCAAGCCGCTCGCCGGTGCCGCCTGGGCGGTGTGCGTCCTCAACCGCGGCGCCGCCGCGCGTCCGGTCGAGCTCGACTGGGCCAACGAGCCAATGGCGGACGACCTGTCCGGGCGGAAGGCCGCCTTCGACACCACGGTCTACCGCGTTCGCGACCTGTGGGAGCCGCGCGATCTCGGCACGACCGAGCAGCCGCTGCGTGCCGAGGTGCCCGGTCACGACGTGCTGATGGTGCGGCTCGAGCCGCTCGCCAAGGAGGCTGAACGATGAGCACCCGGTCGCTGTGCGTCGCACTGCTCCTCGCCGTTGCTGTGCTGGTGCCTTCGCGCACGGCGGAGGCCGCACTCAGGGTGTCGAGGCTCATCGGCCGACGGCATGGTGATCCAGCGCGGGGTGAGCGTGCCGATAGACGGGTCGGCGGTGCCCGGCGCCAAGGTCGTCGCCACCCTCGCCGGCCGGCGCTTCACCGCCCGCGCCGACGACGCCGGGCGCTTCCGGGTGAAGCTCCCGGCGCTGGCGGCGGGCGGCCCCGTCGAGCTTACCGTCGAGTCGGGCGGCGAGCGGGCCTGACGTTCCGCGACGTGATGATCGGCGACGTCTGGGTATGCTCCGGCCAGTCGAACATGGAGTGGGCGGTGGCCGACTCGCTCGACGCGGCCCGCGAGATCGCCGCGGCCCGGGACCCGAAGATCCGCCACTTCAAGGTGCCGCGCTCGTGGGCGACGACGCCCGAGGAGAACGTGGCCGGCGGCCGGTGGGAGCCGGCCGACCCGGAGCACACGGGCGCCTTCACTGCGGTCGGCTACTTCTTCGCCCGTGAGCTGCGCGCGCACGCCGACGTGCCGATCGGCCTGATCAACACCTCGTGGGGCGGCAGCCGGATCGAGCCGTGGATGAGCGCCGGCGCGCTCGGGCTCGACGATGCCGGCATGCGCGCGTTGCTCGCCCGCGAGCGCGACTACGGGCAGCAGGTGCTCAAGGCGATTCGCGCCCGGGTCGGGCCGCTTCCCGAGCGCGACGGCGGGCTCGTCGACGGGCTCGCCGTGTGGGCCGACCCCGAGCTCGACGACTCGTCGTGGATGCGCATGAGCCTGCCGGCGCGCTGGGAGGAGGCGGGTTTCGAGGGGATGGACGGGGTCGCCTGGTTCCGCACGTCGTTCGAGCTCGGCGCCGGGGACGCGGCGGCGGGGGCGAGGCTCGGCCTGGGCACCATCGACGACTCCGACATCGCCTGGGTCAACGGCCGCGAGGTCGGGCGCACCGAGCTGGCGTGGAACCGGCCGCGGGTGTACGCGGTGCCGGACGCGGTGCTCCACGAGGGTCGCAACGTGATCGCCGTGCGGGTCGAGGACACCGGCGGCGGCGGCGGCATCTGGGGCGATCCCGCGCTCCTGTACGTCGACGTCGCCGGGAAGAAGCTGCCGCTGGCCGGCGAGTGGCGCTTCAAGATCGGCCTCGTCACGGTCAACCTCGACTTCCACAAGAACGAGGTGCCGACGGTGCTCTACAACGCGATGGTGCACCCGCTGCAGTCGTACCCGATCAAGGGCGTGCTCTGGTACCAGGGGGAGTCCAACGCGGCACAAGACGACGCGTTCAGATATCGGGACCTGTTCCGCGCCATGATCACCGACTGGCGCGCCGGCTGGGGGCAGGGCGAGCTTCCGTTCCTGTGGGTGCAGCTCGCCGCCTTCATGCCGGCGGCGGCCGAGCCCGGCGACAGCTCGTGGGCGGTGCTGCGCGAGTCGCAGTCGGCGGCGCTGGCGCTGCCGCGGACGGGGCAGGCGGTCGCCATCGACATCGGCGACGCCGACGACATCCACCCGCGCAACAAGCAGGAGGTGGGGCGTCGCCTGGCGCTCGCGGCGCGCGCCGTGGCGTACGGGGAGAAGATCGAGCACTCCGGCCCGACCTACCGCAGCCACGAGGTGCGGGACGGGCGGATCGTCCTCACCTTTGACCACGTCGGTGGCGGCTTGGAGTGGGTGGGCGACGCGAGTGCATCTCTGCGCGGCTTCGCGATCGCGGGCGCCGACCGGCGCTTCGTCTGGGCCGACGCCACCATCGAGAACGGCCGCGTGGTGGTGTGGAGCGACGCGGTCCCTGCGCCCGTAGCGGTGCGCTACGCCTGGGCCGACAACCCCGCCGGCGCCAACCTCTTCAACGTCGACGGCCTTCCCGCGTCGCCGTTCCGCACCGACGCGTGGTGATCCGCCCTGCGCGGCTACCGGCCACGACGGCTGTGGCTTATCGGGTTGGCGCCGCCGCCTAGGCGAAACTGGTGCGGCGGCGCAGGAGGTGGAAGGTGAGACTGGCACTGAGGACGAGCGGAAGCAGTGTCAGCCAGAGCTTGCCCGGGATTTCGACGCTGCCGATCTGCAGGACCGTCAGGAACGAGAAGCCGAGGATCAGCAGCAGGCCGATCCCGAGCGCGGAGCGCCGGCGGCCGCGCTGCCACAGGCGGCCCATCTCCGGCATCAGCGTCGGGAAGTACATGTAGAACCCGGCCTGGCCGGCGATGAGCAGCGGCAGCGGGAAGGGGCCGCCGTCCCCGCGCACCCCGACCAACGATCCCGCGAGCGCGAGGCCGGACCCGGCGAGGACCCCGAGCGCGAGCATGGCGAGGGGAGCCAGCACCTGGGCACGCGCGAGCTGATCGCGCGTCACCGGCAGCGTCATCAGGAGCCTCGCCCGCTTCTCCGAGGACTCGGTCGCCTGGATCATGATGCCGACGACCATCGCCCCGACCACCAGGAAGGTCCTGGCCAGCACGAACGCCAGCCGCGGTGCCTCCTCGCTCCGGTTGAGCGACGTCACGACCTGCACCAGAACGGCGATGGCGAGCGCCATCCCCCAGGCGGACACCAGCCAGCGGCGGTAGTAGCGCAGCGAGACGCTAACGAGCGGCCACACGGTCCACCCCCTTTGCGCGCAGGATCTCGACGGCAATCTCGTCGATCGACAGGCGCGCCACCTCGATCGACTCCGCTCCGAGCGCCCGCAGCGCCGCCAGCGTCGCCTCGTGGTCGCGGCTGGTGACCTGGTGCTCAAGCCGCACCTGTCGGTGTTCGACGACCGCCGGCAGCGCCAGATCGCCAGCGGCCGCGAGGCGGAACGAGATGCGGCGCCAGACGTCGATCAGGTCGTCCTTGGCGGTGCGCTGCAGCACCCGGCCATCGCTCAGGAACACCAGCTCGTCGGCGAGCCGGGCGATGTCGGAGAGCACGTGGGTCGAGTAGAAGATCGCGTGCTCGCCGTCCTCGAGGAGCTCCCAGAGCACGTCGAGCACGTCCGCCCGCACCACCGGGTCGAGGCCGGCGGTCGGCTCGTCGAGCAACAACAGGCGCGGTGCGTGCGCGAGGGCGGCGACGATCGCGAGCTTGGCGCGGTTGCCGCGGGAGAGCTCCTCGACCTTGCGTCGAGCGGCAGTGCGAGGCGCTCGGCCATGCGCCGCGCCCGCTCCTGCGAGAAGGCGGGCTGCAACGAGCCAGCCACCTGCAGGTTCTCGGCCGCGGTCCAGTGCATGGTAGAAGCCGTGCTCCTCACCGACCACGCCGATGTGCGGCTTTCCACGCCGGCGTCGCGGGATTCGCGGCGCGACCGAAGACCTCGGCACGGACCCTCCTCCGGCGACCAGCGAGACCGGCGAGGCAGTGCAGCGTGGTCGTCTTGCCGGAGCCGTTCGGCCCGACGAAGCCGAGCACGACGCCGGGCTTCGAGCGTCAGATCGAGCGGCCCCAGTGTGAAGCCCGGGATACCGCTTCACGACGCCCGTGAGGCGAGAAGGCGGGGGCCCGCCGTGGCGCTCATCGTGCGCTTCTCCTTCCTGGCGCAGGACCCGCTCGAACACCTCGCGCATCTGCGCGGCTCGAGGCCGTCGGCCCGGCGCTTCGGCGAGCAGCCTGCCGAGGGCCCCGGCGAACCGCTCCTCGGCCAGGACCTGCTTGCGTTGCTCGGGAATCGAAGTGACGAAGAACCCCTTGCCGGGGCGGGACCGAATCAGCCCTCCCGCTCGAGGTCCTCGTACGCCCGCTGCACCGTGATCACGCTCACCCGCTGCTCGCGCGCCAGCGCCCGGATCGAGGGCAGCGGCTCGTCGCCGGTGAGCTCGAGCGCCAGGATCCGCGCGCGCACCTGCCTGGTGATCTGCGCGTGCAGCGGTTCCGGCGACAGCTCGGAGAGGGCGAGAATCATCGTTGGCCTCCCTTCTCCGCGCCCATGGGCAGCGCCTCCAGCACCACCGCAGTGCAGTCGTCGTCGAGCGGCATGCCGGTAGCATCCTGCACGCGGTCGAGGACGCGATCGAGCCACGCCTCGGTCGGCTCGCGGTCGCCGGCGGTGTCGAGGGCCGCGGCAAGCACCTCGAACCCGACTGGTCCGCCCTCCCGGCCGCGCGCCTCGGTGAACCCGTCGGTGAGCAGCAGCAGGCGGTCTCCGGGGGCGAGCGTGCACGCGACGCTCTCGTAGGCGACGTCGCGCCGCGCCCCGAGCGGCAGGCGCGGGCCCGGAGCCTCCAGCGCGACCGCGGGCTGCCCCGGCCGCAGCAGCAGGGGGTCGGGGAGACCGGCGTTGGCGAGCAGCAGTCGCCCGCTGGACGGCTCGAGGCGCGCGTGCGCCAACGCCACGAACTGGCGGCGGCCGAGCTCTGCGGCGAGGCGCCGGTTGAGCTCGTCGAGCGTGCCCTCGACCGAGCGCTCGGCGGCCACGAACGGCATCATCGCCTTCACCGACGCCATCACCAGGCTGGCCGCGAACCCCTTGCCAGCGACGTCAGCTACCACCACCGAGACAGAGGCGTCGGTGTGCCGGATGACGTCGTAGAGGTCGCCGGTGACGAAGCGGGCGGGGAAGGAGCGGGCGGTCACCGCGAACCCCGCGCCGCGCACGCAGGCGGGCGGGAGCAGGCGCCGTTGGATGTCCCTGGCGAGCTCGAGCTCCTGCAGCGGCACGCCGTGCTCCTTGAGCTCGTCGAGCATCCGCTGCTGCGCGAGCTCGCGCCGCTGGCCGGCCGACAGCCCGGCAACCGTGACGCCACCGTCGGCGTCGACCTCGAGCAGCCCCTCGCGGCTCAGCGTCTCGTACGCCTGCTGCACGGCGAGCGCCGGAACGTGATGGGAGCTGGCGAGCGAGTGGGCGCTCGGCAGCGGGCTGCCGTCGGTCAGGTCGCCACGCAGGATGCGGCTGCGGAGCTGGCGCGCGACCTGGCTTCGCAGGGGCTCGGGGCTGTGCTCCGTGAGGGTGAGTAGCATGGGCATCGTCTCCAGTGCATATATACGCTATATACAGATGGAGGTTTCAGCACTCTTACAGGTCGTTTGACGTTATTGATAATGAAGCACTTATGGGCGTTCGAGCGTGTCGAACCAGGTCTTCTTGAGGATCGCACTGGTGACGGCGAGGATCAGCAGCGAGATCCAGAACCCTTTCCAGTCGCGCAGCACCATGTAGAGCGGGATGGTGACGAGCGTCATCTGCGCGGCGATGCCGACCGCGACGTTGAAGCCGTCGCGTCCGGCACCGCGGTTTGGCTGGAAGGAGGGCTCGGTCGCGCGCACCGTGCGCAGCACCGGGGCCCAGAACCCCCACGGCCGTACCTGGCGGTAGAAGCGGACCAGCACGTCGTCGGGTTCGGGTTCGGAAAGCAGGCTGCCGAGAATGCTCGCGATTCCGGAGATGACGAAGATCGGCACGAACCCCGCGAGCGGCGACAGGTCGGGGAAGAGCTTGGGCACGGCCATCGCCGAGCCGATGCCGGCCAGCATCCCCCAGAAGTAGCCGAACCCGTTGAAGCGCCACCAGTGCCACTTGAGAAGGTTGGGCGCGGTGTAGCCGCCCCACAGCCCGTTGACGATCCACTGCGTCACCTGGTTGATCGAGGCGGCCTGGTATCCGAAGAAGATGCCGATCGCCAGGATCGCGATCTGGGCGACGTAGCTCACGGTGATGTAGTGCCGGGATGAGGCATCCTTCTTGAAGTAGCGCTTGTAGAGGTCGTTGACGAGGTAGGCGCCGCCGGCGTTGATCGTCGCGCTGAAGGTGGACATGAACGAGGCGAGGAGGCCGGCCAGGAGCACGCCGAGCAAGCCTACCGGAATCTTCTCGCGGATCACCCACGGCAGCACCATCTCGAAGTCCGCCGTCGACATCGTCTTGAACGCCGGCCCGAGGTAGGCGATGGCCAGCACCGTGATGCCGCCGATCATCCACCAGCGCGGCAGCAGCGCGGCCGAGACGACGGCGCTCATCAGCGACGCTTGCCGCGGGCTCTTGGCGGCCAGCACGCGCTGCATGTCGTAGTTTGGGGCGGGACCGGCGATCGAGACGAGGATTCCCTTGAACAGCATCGCGATGAAGAACAGGCCGAAGATCGAGTAGCCGTCCTTGGCGATGTTCTGCGTGATCGCGGGGATGGTCGCCGACCAGTCGAGGTTGAGGGTCCAGCCGAAGAAGACGTCGCCCCAGCCCGCCGGCACGATGGCGGCAATCTGCTCCGGCGACACCTGCGACATGGCAATGAAGGCGATGACGAGCGAGCAGACCGCCATGATGACGAACTGCGCCACGTCGGTGATCACCACGCTGATCATGCCGCCGAGCAGGACGTAGACGGCGGTGATTGCCATGATCAGGATGCCGTAGGTGTTGGGGGAGAGGCGCCACGGCAGGAACGAGGCCGTGAACTTGCCCATCCCCTGGAAGTCGTAGGCGATGAAGCCGACGACGCTGACCAGCGCGAAGAAGACCACGATGATGCGGGAAAGCTCGGCGCCGCGCCCCTCGCCGAAGCGGCTGGTGATCCACTCGGCGCCGGTGAGCACGTTCGAGCGGCGGATCCAGCTCGCCAGGTAGACGGCGAGGAACACCTGGTTGAACGTCGGCCACAACCAGGGCAGCCAGATGCCCTTCATGCCATAAACGAAGATGTTGTAGACCAGCCACATCGTCCCGGTGATGTCCCACATCGCCGAAGCGTTGGAGATGCCGAGGATGTACCACGGCAGCTCCTTGCCGGCGAGGAAGTAGCTGTCGAGCCCCTTGGATGCCTTCTTCATCACGCCCACGCCGATCCCGACCATGGCGGCGAAGTAGAGGAGCAGAACCGCGATATCGATGGGGTGCCAGGCGACGGCGGCGTGCTGGTCCATGGGCCCTCCCGGGGGCGTTGGCGATGCCTAGGCTACACCGCTTAGCTTAGCCGGAAGGTAAGCGTTGTCAATGGCGCCGTAACGCGCTAATCTGGGCATGCGATTGGGCGCGGCTACGGGGCAGCAGGCGTGGGGGTGAGAGCAGCGAGCGGCCGGATTCGCCAGCGCTCGCGCGGGAGGTTCGGGGGGTCGAGGCGACGGGAAGTGGGAGCCTGAGTCGCCGGTCCACTCGAGACGAAGGAGACGAGCCGATGCGCTTCGGACACTTCGACGACGACGCCCGCGAGTACGTCATCACCACGCCCCGGACGCCGTACCCGTGGATCAACTACCTCGGGACCGAGGCGCTGTTCGGGCTGGTCTCGCACACCGGCGGCGGCTACTGCTTCTACCGCGACGCGCGCCTGCGGCGGCTCACCCGCTACCGCTACAACAACGTCCCCACCGACGCCGGCGGCCGCTACTTCTACATCCGTGACGGCGCCGACTTCTGGACCCCCGGATGGGCGCCGGTCAAGCGCGAGCTCGACCGCTTCGAGTGCCGGCACGGGCTGTCCTACACGGTGATCACCGGGGAGCGCAACGGGATCAGGGCCGAGGTGCTCTACTTTGTGCCACTCGGCGCCAACGCCGAGGTGCACCGCGTCCGGCTGACCAACCTCGGCGCCACGCCGCGCTCGCTGCAGTTGTTCTCGCTCGCCGAGTTCTGCTTGTGGAACGCGCTGGACGACCAGACCAACTACCAGCGCAACCTGTCGACCGGCGAGGTCGAGCTCGACGGCAGCGCGATCTTCCACACCACCGAGTACCGGGAGCGGCGCAACCACCTCGCCGTCTACGCGGTGAACGCCCCGCTCGCCGGGTTCGACACCGACCGCGAGAGCTTCTTCGGGGTGTGGAGCGGCTGGGGCGAGCCGCAGGTCGTCTCCGAGGGGCGCTCGCGCGACTCGGTCGCCAGCGGCTGGGCGCCGATCGCCTCGCATCAGGTCGCCGTCGAGCTCGGTCCCGGGGAGGCCCGCTCGCTGGTGTTCGTGCTCGGCTACGTCGAGAACCCGGTCGCCGAGAAGTGGGAGCGTCCCGGGGTCGTCAACAAGGCGCGCGCGCGGGAGCTGGTCGCCCGCTTCGCGACCGACGCGCAGGTCGACGCGGCGCTGGCCGCGCTGCGGCAGCACTGGACCGGGCTGCTCTCATCGTACCAGGTGGCGACCGGCGATCCTCGCGTCGACCGCATGGTCAACGTCTGGAACCCCTACAACTGCATGGTGACGTTCAACGTGTCGCGGAGCGCCTCGTACTTCGAGACCGGCATCGGCCGCGGCATGGGGTTCCGCGACTCCAACCAGGACCTGCTCGGGTTCGTGCACCGCGTGCCGGCGCGCGCCCGCGAGCGCATCCTCGACATCGCCGCCACCCAGCTCGCCGACGGTAGCGCCTACCACCAGTATCAGCCGCTCACCAAGCGCGGCAACAACGACATCGGCTCCGGCTTCAACGACGACCCGCTGTGGCTGATCGAGGGCGTCGCCGCTTACGTCCGGGAGACCGGTGATCTCGCGGTCCTCGACGAGAGGGTGCCATTCGACAATGACGAGGCAAACGCGGCGACGCTGTTCGAGCACCTGCGGCGCTCGTTCCGCCACCCGCTCGCCAACCTGGGTCCGCACGGTCTGCCGCTGATCGGCCGCGCGGACTGGAACGACTGCCTCAACCTGAACTGCTTCTCCGAGGCGCCCGACGAGTCGTTCCAGACCACCGGCAACCGCACCGGACGCACCGCGGAGTCGGTGTTCATCGCCGGTCTATTCGTGCACGCGGCGCGCGAGTACGCGGCGATCGCCGAGGCGATCGGAAACGGCGGCGAGGCCACGGCGGCGCGCGAGGCGGCCGCGCGCATGACGCGGGCCGTCCTCGCGCACGGCTGGGACGGGGAGTGGTTCCTGCGTGCCTACGACTTCTTCGGCAAGCCCGTCGGCTCCGCCGCCTGCGCGGAGGGGCAGATCTTCATCGAGCCGCAGGGGATGTGCGTCATGGCCGGGATCGGCGTGACCGAGGGGCAGGCGTACCAGGCTCTGGACGCTGTCGCGGCCCGCCTCGTCACCCCCCACGGCATCGTCCTCCACCAGCCGGCCTACACCACGTACCACGTCGAGTTGGGCGAGATCAGCTCCTACCCGCCGGGCTACAAGGAGAACGCCGGCGTCTTCTGCCACAACAACCCGTGGATCATGATCGCGGAGACCGTGATCGGCCGCGGCGACCGCGCCTTCGCGTACTGGCGGAAGCTCGCGCCGGCGTTCCGTGAGGAGATCTCCGAGGTGCACCGCCTCGAGCCGTACGCCTACGCCCAGATGATCGCCGGGAGGGACGCGCCGCACCACGGCGAGGCGAAGAACTCCTGGCTCACCGGAGCCGCGGCGTGGAACTACGTCGCGATCACACAGCACATCCTCGGCGTGCGGCCTGAGCTCGGCGGCCTGCGGGTCCAACCCTGCCTGCCGAACGAGCTGGCGGAGGTGGCGATCACCAGGAAATGCCGGGGCGCCGAGTACCGCATCGCGATCCGCAACCGCGGCGACGGCACGCCCCGGCTGAGGGTGAACGGTGAGGCGCTCACGGGCACCCTGGTGCCGTGGGCGGCACCCGGAACGGTGGTGAGCGTCGAGGTTGCGGTGTAGGGTCCATGCGCCGAGCTGGAGGCGGGGTGGCGAAACACGCGCTGCTGCGGTCCGTGACGCTGGCGGTCGCTGGTGCGGTGGCCGTCCCTGCCGCGGCGCAGTTCCGCGAGCCGTTCGACACCCCGGGCGCCCTGGCCGGTTGGGAGTTCTTCACTGGCGACGGTGAGGCCACCGTCGACTTCCGGACGAGCGGCGAGGGATATGCCTCGATCCTGGTCGACGCGACGCATGATCGACGCGGCGTCTGGTGGGCGCTGATCAAGCGGCAGGTTTCGGGCTCGCTCGATCTCGCGCAGCTCGCCAGGCCCGATCGCGAGCTGCGCGTGGAGGCACGCATCCGCGCCAGCCACGCGCCGCGGCGGGTCAACCTCCACGTCAACACGCAGCGGACGACCGACTTTCACTCTCACCTCATGGAGTTCGACATCCCCGACACCGAGCAATGGCACACCATCAGCATGACGACGCGGGGCTTCGCCGTCCGGCCCGGCGACACGGTCAACGCTCAGCTCGCGCTGATGGACTGGGGGCCGGAGCAGTATCGCGTCGACGTCGACTACCTCTGGGCCGATGTCGTCGACCCGGCGCGCACGGGCCCGGACCTCGGCGAGCCGTTGCCGTACCACCCGCCGGCGCCCGAGGCGGCGACGTTCGCGCACGCGGTTCCGGCGGCGCACGACGCCGTCGTCGACCTCGCCAACCCCGACGTGAACCTGAACGCCTGGTCGATCCGCGACGGCCTCGCGCGCCAGCGCATGCTGACGGTCGGCGGCGCGCTGTGGGTGATCCTCCGCTTCGACCTCGGGGCCTATGCCGGCCGGCGGGCGGCCGGCCTGGGCCTGCTCGAGCTGACGACCCACTCGGTCATGCGGAGCGCCGACGACCGCAAGGACTTCGGCCTCGTCCGCGTGGCCGAGATCCTCGCCGGCGATCCCGCGTGGCGGCGCGAGACAGTGACCGTGGACAGCCTGCGCCGCGGCGAGCCGCTCGAGCGCGTTGTGAACACCCAGATGATCGTCGATGCGCCGGTGAGCGAGGGCGACGGCGGCCGGACGGTGTTCGTGATCTCGCGGCCGGTGCTGCAGCGGCTCCTCGACGGGCGCACGCTCGGCCTGGCGGTCAAGCCGCTGGGCGCTATCGCTGCCTCGTTCTACGCCGTCGGGCACCCCGACGGCCGCGGGGGCCGGCTGCTGTTCAACATCGAGAGCAACGAGGGGAGGTGAGCAATGCGTGCGGTCATGGTGGCCATCCCGATTCTCGCCCTGGCGGCGGCCCAGGCCCAGAACGCGCCGCCGGGCGACGCCGCAGCCGAGTTGCGGGGCGGTAAGGGTTACATCGCCACGCCGGTGTTCACTGCGGAGGCGGACGGCAAGCTGCTCGCCCTCTTCGCGGGAGTGCGGGTGGCCGACGCGGCCGACGGCATGGACGCCATTGGCCTGCCGGGCGTCGGCCTCATGGACCCGGCGATCCGCCCGCTGTGGAGGGACGCCAGGACGTTCCGCCATCGCTTCGTCGGGATCGCCGTCACCGCGCGCTACGTGCCCACCAACCGGCCGCAAGCGGGGACGCGGAGCTTCGCGGCGTACGACGGCTGGGCCGGCGAGTGGTACGACACGCTCTCTCCCGAGCCGTTCGAGAGCCTGATCCGACCCGGCACAGCGCTGGTGATCGACGACGCGGAGCGCGCCGATGTCGGCTCGATCGGCTCCTACAACATCCTGGCGTGGGCGCTCAAGGGGGCGGTCGGGGTCGTCACCGACGCGACAGCCCGCGACCTCGACGAGGTCGAGACCGAGGGCATGCCGCTCTACCTCCGGGGCCCCGGGCGGGGCATTCGCCCCGGGAGGAACGAGATCGAGTCGGTCAACCGGCCGATCGTGTGCGGCGGCGTGCTCGTCGTGCCAGGAGACGTGATCGTCGCCGACGGCGACGGTGTCGTCGTGGTGCCGCGGGCGCGGGCCGAAGAGGTGGCGCGGTACGCGCGCAAGATCCTCGAGGCCGACAAGGAGGGCAGGCGCGACCTGTACTCCAAGCGCGGCCTGCCGGCCGACCCGTCGATCCGCTGAGGGCGCGATGCGGCGCAAGCTCCGCCTCGGCCTGCTCGGCACCGGGATCGCCGCGCGCGAGCTCTACCTGCCCGCCTTCGCCCGCCTCGGCGACCGCATCGAGCTGGCGGCGTGCGCGAGCCGCGGCCGGACCAGCGCCGAAGCTTACGCGCGCGCGGCCGGCATCCCGAAGGTGGCGAGCACCGCGCGGGAGCTGCTCGCGCTGCCCGGGTTGGACGCCGTTCTCATCAGCCTGCCGATCGCGGAGCAGCCGCGCTACGTCCTGCAGGCGCTCGCCGCCGGCAAGGCGGTGCTCAGCGAGAAGCCGGTGGCGCCGTCGGTCGCGGCGGGGCGGCGGCTCGTGAGGGAGGCTGCCAGCTACTCGCCGCCGTGGCTGGTGGCCGAGAACTACGCGTTCATGCCGGCGGTGGCGCGCCTGCACCGGTGGCTCGAGCACGGCCGGCTCGGCGAGGTGCGGCTCGTCGAGGTCCGGCAGGTCGGCTGGATGGACCGCCGCAACCCGTACTTCAACACCGCTTGGCGGGCGCACCCGCGGTACATCGGCGGCTTCGTCGTCGACGGCGGCGTGCACCTGGCGCACGTGCTGCGGCGCCTGCTGGGCATGCCCGTTCGGGTGCGGAGCCTGACCGCGAGCTTC
The DNA here is from genome assembly GCA_963725705.1 of uncultured Acidobacteriota bacterium. GTDB lineage: Bacteria > Acidobacteriota > Thermoanaerobaculia > Thermoanaerobaculales > Thermoanaerobaculaceae > CAVRZJ01. The sequence continues at coordinate 32,190 of CAVRZJ010000022.1, forward strand.
GACCCGGCGCTGCCGCCGATCGACACGGCGGTGGCGGTGCTCGAGTTCGCGTCGGGGACGCTGGGGACGTGGACGAGCTGCTTCTCCGCGCGCGACGACGCGCCGCTGCTGCGCCTGCTCGGCAGCGCGGCGAACGCCGAATTCCACCGCGACCGGGCGGTGCTGCGCACCGCCGGCGGCCGCGAAACGGTCTTCCGCTCCGGCGTCGACAGCTACGAGGCGCAGTTCCGGCATTTCGCCGACGTCGTCCTGAGAGGGGTGCCGGTCGCGGTGACGCCCGCGGAGGCGCTCGCGGATCTCACGCTGATCGCTGCGATTTGCGACAGCGGGCCGGCGGCCCGCCGTCGCAAATCGCCAAGGGAAGGGAGAGAGCTATGAAGAACTCCAGAACACTGGTCGTGCTGGCAGGGATGCTGCTCGCGATGGCAGCGCTGCGACCGGCGGCAGGACAAGGGGCGGGGAACGGCCAGCAGGACTGGTGGAACGTCCCGTACCCGGAGCGGTTCGACGCGGCGAAGCTCCCGAAGACGCTGAGCGTCCTGCGGGTGGAGGGGAATCGCTTCGTGGACGAGCACGGCAAGGCGGTCGTGCTCGCCGGCGTCAACATCTCCGACCCCGACAAGCTCGACAAGAACGGCCGCTGGAGCAAGGCCCACTTTCAGGTCCTGAAGGACTGGGGCGCGCGCGTGGTCCGCGTCCCCGTCCACCCTGTCGCCTGGAAAGGGCGCGGCCCGGTCGAGTACTTCAAGCTGCTCGACCAGGCGGTGACGTGGGCGTCGGAGCTCGATCTCTACCTGATCATCGAGTGGCACTCGATCGGCAACCTCGAGACCGGTTTGTTCCAGCACCCGATGCACGAGACGACCAAGGCGGAGACGTACCAGTTCTGGCGCGGCATCGCATTCCGCTACGGCAACGTCCCGGCGGTGGCGTTCTACGAGATCTTCAACGAGCCTACCGACTACCGCGGCCAGCTCGGGCGGATCACGTGGCAGCAGTGGAAGGCGATCAACGAGGAGATCATCGGCATCATGCGGGCGAACGACGGCAGGGGGATCCCGCTGGTGGGCGGCTTCGACTGGGCGTACGAGCTGCGCAGCGTCAAGAATGCACCGGTCGACGCGCCGGGGATCGGCTACGTCTCGCACCCCTACCCGATGAAGGCGCAGGAGCCGTGGGAAGAGAACTGGGAGCGCGACTTCGGGCATGTCGCCGACACCTACCCGGTGTTCGCCACCGAGATCGGGTTTATGGCGGCCACCGATCCCGGCGCCCACGTCCCGGTGATGAGCGACGAGGGTTACGGCCGGCGCATCACGGCGTACTTCGCGAAGAAGGGGATCTCGTGGACGGCGTGGTGCTTCGATCCCGACTGGGCGCCGCAACTGTTCACCGACTGGCGGTACACGCCGACTCGGCAGGGCGTGTTCTTCCGCGACGTCATGCGCCAGCAGAAGTAGGTGGGAGCGCGGGGTGCGCGCCTCGGCTGCCGTGGGCGCTCTGAGCTGGGTCCTCGCCGCCGCCCTGGCGACGACGGCGGTGACGGCGCAGGACCTGGTGATCTACGACGAGATGCTGCGCGCCGGCTGGCAGAGCTGGTCATGGGCGCAGGTGAGCGTCACCTCCGCGGGGGCCGCCCACACCGGCGTGCGCGCTCTCGAGGTACGGATCAGCGGCGCCGGGCAGGCGCTCGCTCTCCACCACACGCCGCTGCCCACCTCGCCGTACGCGGCGCTCGCGCTGTGGATCCACGGTGGCAGCGCCGGAGGGCAGCGGCTGCAGCTCGTCGCTCTGGCGGGTGGCGTCGCCGGAGCGCCGGTTGAGCTTGCCGACTACCTCGAGGCAGGCACGGTCGCGGCCGCCGTCTGGAGGCACGCCGTCGTGCCATTGGCCGATCTCGGCGCCGCCGGAACGACCGCGCTGACCGACCTGCGCCTGCAGGACGCGTCGGGTGGGGCGCAGCCGGCGTTCTACGTCGACGACGTCTCACTCGTGGCGGTCCCCCTGCCGGAGGTCGTCCACGTCACGGTCGACGCTGAGCGGGCAGTGCGCACCGTCGACGAGCGCGTCTTCGGCCTCAACGCGACGATGTGGGACGGCGCCTTCGCGACGCCGGAGACGACCGCGCTGCTCGCCGCCGCCGGGACGCGGGCGCTGCGCTTTCCCGGCGGCTCGCTGTCCAACGAGTACCACTGGGCGACCAACACCACGCTCGACAACACCTGGACCTGGGCGACGTCGTTCGACGCTTTTGCGGGGGTCGCCACCGCGCTGGAGGCGCACGTCTTCATCTCGGTCAACTACGGCACGGGCACGCCCGAGGAGGCGGCGGCCTGGGTGGCGTACGCCAACGTGGAGAAGGGCTGCGGTTTCCGGTACTGGGAGATCGGCAACGAGAACTACGGCGCCTGGGAGACCGACGCGCAGGCGGTGCCGCACGACCCGTACACCTACGCCGTCCGGACACGCGACTACGCCGCGGCGATGAAAGCGGTCGACCCGACGGTGCGCGTCGGCGTGGTGGTCGTCACCGGGGAGAATTCCTACGCCAACACCACCGACCACCCGGCGGTCAACCCACGCACCGGGCAGGTCCACAACGGCTGGACGCCGGTGCTGCTGGCCACTCTGCGGTCGCTCGGGGTGACACCGGACTTCGTTGCCTACCACCGTTACGAGCAGGGTCCGGGCGAGGAGTCCGACGCCGTCCTCCTGCAGTCGGCGCAGACGTGGCCGCTCGACGTCGCCGACCTCCGGCGGCAGCTCGGCGACTACCTGGGCGAGGCCGGGGCCGGCGTCGAGATCGCGGTCACCGAGAACAACTCCGTCTACGCCCGGCCGGGCAAGCAGGCCACCAGCCTGGTGAACGGGCTGTTCCTCGCGGACGCCGTCGGCAACCTGCTGCAGAGCGAGGTCAATGCCTTCGTCTGGTGGGACGTGCGCAACAGCCAGGAGCATGCCAACAACAACAGCGGCGCGCTCTACGGGTGGCGGAGCTACGGCGACTACGGCGTGATCGCGACCCCGTCGGAGAGCGGCTCGACGACCGCCTACGAGCCCTACCCCACCTACTACGTCTTCAAGCTGCTCTCCCACTTCGCGCGCGGCGGTGACACCGTCGTCCCGGCGACGAGCGACCATGCGCTCCTCGCGGCGTACGCCACCCGCCGCCGCGACGGCCCGCTCTCGCTGCTGGTCATCAACAAGAGCCCGACCGCGACGCTCACCGCGTCGGTCGCGCTCACCGGCTTCGCCCCGGGTCCCACCGCGGCCGTGCGCTCCTACGGGATCCCGCAGGACGAGGCGGCGCGCGCCAGTACCGGCTCGCCTGACCTGGCGGCGTCGGCCCTCGCGACGCCGGCCGCAACCTTCGCGGCGACGTTCGCCCCGTACTCGGCGACGGTCATCACGGTGCCGGAGGCCTTCACGCCGCGACCTCTCCGCAGGATCGTGCGCCACTAGCGCGGCGGGTGACGCCGCTCACCGACGTCGCCGCGCGACAGCGAGATGCTGTCTCAGGGAGGGCTCCCTGACGAACGCGCCCCTGGCGTGGCTGCAAGCGGAAGGGGCGCCGGCCGGCCACCGAACGCCGCAGCCACGACACCCGGCGACGGTCCGCCGTGCGCTCGGACGGCTGCGTGCCCTGATTTTCGCTCATCCGCGGGCGCTGCTGGTGGCGTGCGCGGGCTCCATCGCGATCGCCGGGAGCTTCGCGACGTGGGCGCTGGTGCCCGCGTGGCGCCTGCTCGACCGCTTCGCCGCCGCCGGCGCGGTGGCGCCGGCGCGCCTCTATGCCTCCCCTCCCGTCGTCAGGGTGGGCGAGACCATGACCTCGCGCGATCTGCTGGAGCTGCTCAACGCGGCCGGCTACTCGGAGGGGGCGGAGCCGCCAGGACGCGGGCGTTGGGCGCGGTCCGGCCGCACGCTGAGCGTCCATCTGCGGAGCTTCCCGACAGTGAGCGGCAGCTTCCACGGAGGCGTGGCGTGCGTAACCTTCGACGGCCGGCGAGTCACGGCCATCGTCCTCGCCGACCGACCAACCGCCTCGCTGCAGCTCGAGCCGCGGCTGCTGCACACCTTTCTCGGACCGCACCGCGAGGACCGGTGGCCGATCCGCCTGGGGTCGCTGCCGGACCACGTGGTGCGCGCCGTGCTCGCCGCGGAGGACGACGGGTTCTACGGGCACACTGGCATATCGTTCAAGGGGATCGTTCGCGCCGCTGCCGTCAACCTCCGCCACGGCGAGGTACGCCAGGGGGGCAGCACGATCACGCAGCAGCTCGTCAAGACACTGCTTGCCACCCCGGAGCAATCGCTCGGGCGCAAGGCCCGCGAGGCGTTGCTGGCGATGGTGCTGGAGGCGCGCTACACGAAGCGGCAGATCCTCGAGGCCTACCTCAACGAGGTGTACCTCGGCGCCCGCGACGGGGCCTCGCTGATCGGCATCGGCGCCGCCGCCCGCGCTTACTTCGGCGCCGACGCCGAGACGCTCACCCTCCCCGAGGCCACCACGCTGGCGGGGATGCTCGGCTCGCCGGGGCGCTTCTCACCGGTGGCGAACCCGGCCGGGGCGCGCGCGCGGCGCGATCACGTCCTCGACCGCATGGCGGCGTTGCGGTGGATCACCGCGGGCGAGCTTGCGGCTGCCCGAGCGGCGCCGGTCGGGACGGTGCGCGACGGCGGGGCGGCGGGAGGTGCGCCCTACGCCGTGCACGTCGTCGCCGACGAGGCGGCAAGGCGCTTCGGCGTCCGCGATCTCGAGCAGGGTGGTTGGACGCTTCTCTCCACCCTCGACTGGGGCGACCAGAGCGCCGCCGAGGAGGCCGTCGCGCACGGGCTTCCCGCGGTTCCGGGAGGCCATCGCGGCCAGGGCCGGCCGCCGCTCGAGGCGGCGCTGGTGTCGGTCGACCCGCGCGACGGTGCGGTCCTCGCGTGGGTCGGCGGGCGCAACTTCCGCCGCAGCGAGTTCGACCGCGCCGGCTCGGCGCGCCGCCAGGCCGGGAGCGCGTTCAAGCCGGTGGTCTACGCCGCGGCGATCGGGCGCGGCGTCGTAACGCCGGCGTCGCTGGTCGCCGACGAGCCGCTCGAGGTGCAGCTCGCCGGCCGGTCATGGGCGCCGCGCGACGACGACGGCGAGTTCCTCGGGACGATGACCGTCCGTGCCGCCCTCGAGCGCTCCCGCAACCTGCCGGCGGTGCGCGTCGCCCTCGACACGGGCTTGGAGCCGATCGTCGACCTCGCCCGCGCGCTCGGCGTGGCCTCCCGTCTCGACCCGATGCCGGCGCTCGCCCTCGGCGCGTTCGCGGTGACGCCGGTCGAGCTGGCGACCGTGTACGCAACGTTCGCGGCCGGCGGTGTGCGGCCGGAGGTTCACGTGCTCAGCGCCGTTCTCGACCGCCGTGGCGCCCCGGTGCCGGGCGCACCCACCGCTCCCGAACCGGTGCTCGACCCGGCGGTGGCACACGTGATCACCCGGCTGCTCCAGGGTGTGATCGACCGGGGCACCGGCGCGGCCGCGCGCCGGCTCGGCGTCGCCGATCCCGTCGCCGGCAAGACTGGCACCAGCAACGACGGCCGTGACGCCTGGTTTTGCGGCTACTCGCCGGACCGCGCCACCGTGGTCTGGGTCGGCAACGACGACAACGCCGCCGCCGGCGTGTCGGGCTCCCGCGCCGCGCTCCCGGTGTGGGCGGCGTTCACGGCGGCGGTGCGCCCTCCCGGCGGCTACCCGGCATTCGCCGAGCCGGCCGGAGTCGTGACCGCACTCATCGACCCCGCGACCGGCGGACTGGCGACCGCGGCGTGCCCGAGCGTCGAACGCGAGGTGTTCCTGGCCGGCCACCTGCCGGCCGAGGCTTGTCCCGAGTACCGCGGTTTCTTCTCGCCGCCGCTCGCCCAGCCCGAGGGCGTCCCGTTCAAACGCCCGGGTGCGCTGCGCCGCTTCCTCCTCAAGCTGTTCGGCCGCCGTGCCCCCGTCGCGGTGTGAGGGACTACTGGCGCGCTCGCCGGCGGTGGCACGGCGCTCAGCGACCGGGCCGCGAAGCGAGCACCCGGCGGACCACCGCGGCCTTGGCGGGCTCCTCGACGAGGTGGTCCCACTTCCAGAGCACGACCCCGGCCGACGGCGGCCGCAGAGCGGCGCGCAGGCACGCCTCGAACTCCTCCGGCGTGTACGTGTCGCCGGTGCGGTAGCGCGCGGCGACCTGGATGCTCGGCAGCACCGTGCAGCGGCCCTCGCGCGAGACGTCCTGGACCACCGACGCGATCCACTCCGGATCGCGGTAGAGCATGAACGAGTACACCATCGGCGAGAGGACGTCGGCAATGCCGCCGAGGGCGTGGCGGTCCTGGCCGGCGATGCGCGTGATGGCGCCGTCGTAGTCGCCGCTGCGCCACGGCACGACGTTGATCGTGATGCGGATGTCGGTCTTGACGTCGCGCACGGTCCGGGCAAGCTCCCACGCCATCGCGGTGATCGTCGCGGACTTGAAGCGCTCCCAGTCGGCCGCGGCGTTGGCACGGATCCACGCCGCGGCTGCGACCGGCTCGCCCGGAACGCCGGCGGCCGCGGCCGAGGACGCGCGGAATTGTGCGAGGCAACGCGAGCAGTAGCAGGCGTCGGGCAGCGACGCGGGATCGGCGTCGGGGCGCACCATCTCCCAGTAGACGAAGTCGCGCAGGAAATCGAGCGTGAGCCCGGCCGGCCGCGTCCGGCGCACCAGTTCCACGGCCTCCTCGACGCGCCTCCGGCGGAACGCCTCGTTGGTCGGACACGCGAACTCCACCCAGTCGTCGCGCGCGCTCTCGCCGCGGGCGGTGACGGCGAACAGGCCGGGGTCCGCCGCGAGCTCGGCGGGGGCGTAGAACACGGGGAAGACCACGGACAGCGGCATGCCGGCGCGCTCGGCGTGGGCGCGGAAGTCCACCCTCTCCGCGAGCGCCGGGCCGACGAAGGCGGTGTTGATGCCGAGCGCCGCCCACTGCGCGAACAGGCTCGCGAGATCGCCGTCGTACTCGTACAGCTTCACGCCGACGATCGGGCGCGCCGCGGCGGCGGAGGCGGGCTCCGGCGGGAACACTTCATTGACCGTGAAGTCGACCCAGTAGAGCCCGTACGCGTTGGGCACCGCTGCGAGGATCGCCTCGCCGATCCGCCGCGGCGGGTCGTCGAGACGCGACCACCACGGCCGATCCGACGGGTAGCCGAACTGGAAACCGACAGGCGCCGGCGCGAACGCGCGCCCCCACGCGGCGAACCCCGCGACCATCGCGTCGAGCGACGGCAGGATCTGGCTGTCGTCGATGAAGGTGATGCCGTCCCTGACGGTCGGCGGCATCTTCGACTTCTCCCAGTGCTTGAGGAACAGCCGGTACGCGGGGTCGTGCGCGCGGATCGCCGCCAGCCAAGCGCTCGCCTCGGCATCCGAGACCGCCTGCCCCTCGGGCTCGGTGGTGGACCGGTACCACTCGACGTCGACGCCGAAGCCGACGACGCTCGGGTGGTGGCCGTAGCGGTCGAGAACGAGGTCGATCAGCCGCTCGACGGGCGCATGGCCCGGCTCGACCTGCAGCCAGACCCGGAACCCGCTCGCGGTCGAATCGCTCGAAGGTGGCCTCGAAGCGGTCGGCGGCCTCGCCCCGGATGAGCGGGTCGTCGCCCGAGACCGGGAAGCCCAGCTCCGTGCCTTCGCCCTTGAGTCGGCCGACGATCCACACGGTCTCGGGCACCGCGCCGGGGAAGCGGGTCGCCATCTCGGAGCCGACGCGGACCCAGTACTCCGGTCCCGGGTCGTGGTCCGGCCCGTACACCGAATAGCGGAACCCGGCGCCGACCGTGGCCGGCGGGGCGGGCAGGGCGGTTCGTACGTGGGTGGGCGCGCAGGTGCCGGTCGCGGCGAGTGCCGCCAGGGCCGCGACGAGCCGCCGGACACTCATCGCGAGCCGCCGGGTCCACCGGGGCGGACGAGCGCCTCGTAGCGGCGCGCCTGCGCGACCGCGGCGGCGAGGTCGTCGCGGCGTCCCTCCCGTGAGAAGACGTCGGCGAGCAGGTAGTAGCCGAGCGCCTTCATCTCGGGGTCGGTCGAGCGGTCGAGGCCCTGGTGCACGAGGTCTTCCACCTCACTCGGCGCGGCCGACCGCGCCAGCCGCGCGCGGGCGAGGAAAAAGTAGGCGCGCGGCTCTTCGGGCTTGGCCGCCATCAGCTCGCGCATCTGCTCCTCGGCGCCGGCGGCGTCACCGAGACGGAGGAGCAGGTTTCCAAGGTTGAAGCGCGCCGCTGCCGTCCTGGGGTTGTGCTCGACCTCGGCGGCATACGCCGCGCGCGCCTCCTCCAGATGCCCCTCCCCTTCGTAGGCCAGGCCGAGGTGGAAGGAGGCGAGTGGAAACTTCGGGTGCTCGGCGAGGATGCTCTTGAGCTCGGCCTCGGCCTCGGTGAGGCGGCCGACACCGATCAGGCAGGCGGCCAGGTTGATGCGGTTGCGGCTCAGCTTGGGCTGGATTGCGACCGCCTCCTGCAGGTAGGGAAGGGCCCCGACACTGTCGTGCTTGTCCATGTAGACGTCGGCGATCAGCGCCATCGCCTGCGTGTTGCGGCTGTCCTTGGCGAGCGTGCGCTTGCAGATCGCCACCGTCAGCTCGCGCTCGCCCGCCTTGGCGAGGATGCCGGCCATGGCGATGAGGGCCCGCAGGTTCTCGGGATCCTCCTTGAGCACGCCGTCGAGGATCGTCCTGGCTTCGGCGACGCGGTCGAGCTTCTCGTAGCCTGCCGCCAGGAGAAAGCGCGCCTGCGGGTTGCGCGGGTCCTCCGCGAGGACCCTCTCGAGCCTCTTCACGGCGCCGGCGTAGTCGCCCTGTCCCATCGTGCCGGCGGCCACGCCGATCTCGTCGTAGACCTCGAGCATGTCCTTGGGATCGGCGCGCACGCCTTCGTCGCCGGTGTCGACGGTGCCGCCGACGTAACCGAGGGTGGCGAGCGCCCGCATCGTCTCTTCGTCGAGGTTGGCCTCCTGCGGCTCGGGCGCGCCCTTGGCGCCAGCCTCGCGCAATCTGCGCCAGCGTCGCGCGCAGCTCCTCGGCGACGTTCGGCAGGCGGCCGAAGAGGTTGTCCTCCTCGCGCGGATCCTGGCGGTGGTCGTAGAGCTCGGGGCGCGGCGCGTCGATGAAGGTGTACTCGGGGGTGCGAAGGCTGTACAGCGAGCTCCAGCCGTACTGCATACCGAGCGAGACGGACTCGCTGTAGGCGAACCTCGCCGCCGTGCGGCCCGGGTCGGCGACCAGTGGCACCAGCGACGTGCCGTCGAGCCTGGCCGGGGGGGCGACGCCGAGCAGCTCCAGCAGCGTCGGCATGATGTCGATCGTCCGCGTCTGGGCGCCGATCCGGGTCCCCTGCAGGAGCCCATGCGGCAGGCGGACGAGCAGCGGGACGTGGACGGCATAGTCGTAGATGAAGAAGCCGTGCTCCTCCTCGCGGTGGGAGCCGAGACCCTCGCCGTGATCGCCGACCACGAGCACGACCGTGCGCTCGTCCTTGCCGCTCGACCGCAGCCAGTCGAGCAGGCGGCCGACCTGCGAGTCGGCGAAAGCGATCTCGCCGTCGTAGCGACGGCTCGGCCCGCCCGCGAAGCGCGTCTTGTACGGCTCGGGCGGCTCGTACGGGGTGTGCGGGTCGTAGAGGTGGACCCAGGCGAAGAAGGGACGCTCGTCGGCGGCGCCGAGCCACTTCGAGAGCCGCATCGACGACCGTGTTGCCCGGGCGCTGCACGCGGGCGAGGTCGAGCATCTCGCCCGGCTTCAGCTCGAAGTCGTCGTCGTAGGTCTGGAAACCCTGGTTGAGGCCCCAACGGCTATCGAGCACGAAGGCGCCGACGAAACCGCCACAACGATAGCCGTTCTCGGTGAGGCGCTCGGCGAGCGTCGGGTGGCTGTCCGACAGGGCGACCCCGCCGTTGAGGCGGACGCCGTGGAACATCGGGTAGAGGCCGGTCATGATCGACGAGTGCGACGGCAGGGTGAACGCGGTCGGGGTGATGCAGCGCTCGAACAGCACGCCGTCGCGCGCGAGCCCGTCGAGCACCGGCGTCTCGGCCGCCGCGTCGCCGTAGCAACCGAGCCGGTCGGCGCGGGTTGTGTCGAGCGTCACCAGTAGGAGGTTGGCGCCGCGGAGCTGGTGCAGCTCGCGCTCGCGCAGCAGCGAGCGGAGGTGGGGCGCTCCGACAATCGCCGCGCCGCTCGCCGCGGCCACCACTCCCAGGACGATCAGCCTGCGCCCGTGCTTCATCGTGCAGCCTCCCCGCGGCGATGATAGCCGCGCCGCGGGTTCGCTGCTGCGTCCGGGGTCGGCCCTCGCCAGCGGGCGAGACATGTGCCGGAACCCGCAGGGAGGTGCAGGGCCGGCGTTCCGGACAGGGCGATCCGCGGTGCCGGCGCCGCGGGGGCTGGGAGGGCGGGCGGTCGGGCGGGTCGGGCGCGGGACGGCGAGTCCGCGGCTTTGCCGCGGCGAGCAGGGGGGCTCGGGGGGTCGAGGCGGCGGGGGCCGGGAGGGGGGCCGCCGGACCCCCCGAAATAGGTGGAGGGCCCGTGTGGGCCCTCCAGGGTGTTCGGTGATCGTGTCAGACCGTGCCTAGAACGAGAACTTGAGCCCGGCCCGGAAGACTCGCGGGAAGACCAGCGAGCTCACGAGGCCGTAGTTGGCCGCGGTGTAGACGACCCGGTTCGGCGCCGACGAGTTGAGCGCGTTGAGGGCGTCGAAGGAGATCCGGAGCTGCCCGACATCGCCGATGTTGAACGACTTCGCGATCGAGAGGTCGACGATGGTCGTCGCCGACAGCCAGTCGGGCTTGGTCGGGTCGGTGGCGACCATCTTGTCGCCCCAGCCGACGCCGATGTAGGTGTTGGCCGGGAGCGAGTCGCCCATCCACGACGCGTAGATCGGGATGTCCTGGACCGGGAAGATCGCCCGCCCCGAGTCGTAGCGGACGCGGAGCCCGAGGTCGGTCTCGATGGTCGGGACCGTGTAGCTCCCCGAGATCTTGATCGCCCACTTGGGGGTCATCAGTGCCGGTCCGCTGAGGTTGTTCTGGTAGTGGTTCATCGTGCTGCCGAACGGGGTGTCCATGACGATCGGGCCGTCGATGTACCAGTTCTGGTCGACGGTCCGCGGGTAGAAGCCGTCGGTCTTGTTCCAGTTGATCGCGGCCAGCCCCTGCCACCGGTTCGAGTAACGCTTGTTGAACACGAGCTGGAGGCCGTTGTAGGTGCGGCCGACGTCCTGGCCGGCGAACGAGCTGGCGTTGACTGTCCGCCAGCCGCGCGTGGCGCCGTTGGCCGCGTAGCCGTAGTCGGCGCCGTTGATCACGCCATCGCCGTTGAAGTCCTTGGGCTTGATCTGCCAGACCTGGGTCTGATAGCCGGTCCACGTCGTGAACGGCACGCTCTCCCACTCGAACGGCTGGCCGGTCGCGAGGTCGATCGGCTGGAGTGCGAGGAGGTCCTTCTCGGTCTTGTAGATGTAGGTCATCTCGATGGACAGGTCGGAGGCGAGCTGGCGCTGCACCGACACGTTGAACTGGTCGGTGTAGGGGCTCGTGGTGCCGGGCGCCACGTCCAGCGCTGAAGGATGGGTCCTGCTCGCTGTGTTGCATGAGCGCGGTGGGCGTGCGACCGTACAGCGCCTGCATCGCGGCGACGGTCTCGTTGGGGTCCCACATCCCGTTGTGGTTGAGGTCCACCACCGACGCCGGGAGGTCGTACCTCCAGGTGTCCTGAATGAACGGGTCGAGGTCCGGCCCCATGCGGCGCAGGCTCTCGACCCCCATCGCCGCGTAGTAGCGTCCGAAGTGCGCCCGCAGCACGGTCTTGCGGTCCTCGGTCGCCGTCCAGGCGACGCCGATCCGCGGCGACCAGGTCTTGAAGTCGTAGACCGTGCCGGCCCCGGCACGGTCACGCAGCACGACGGGGTTGTCGATGTCCCCCGGCGACTGGAACTGCTCGTAGATCTTCCCGGTGCCGTACCCGGCCGTCGAGTGGTCGTAGCGCAGCCCGAGGTTGACGGTGAAGCGGTCGTTGACGATCCAACTGTCGTCCGCGAAGACGCCAGTCGAGTCCGACTTGCGGACCGTCAGGTAGGGGTTGCTTTCCACCTTGCGGTTGTACATCGGGAACACCGGGTTCTCGTCGGTGCCCCACTGCCAGCTCTCGGGGCCGTTCCACCACCAGTCGGTGGCAGGGCCGTACGGGAACCACGGGTACGGGTAGGCGAAGTTGGCGTAGCCCTGGAAATAGCCGCCAAGGTAGTTGCCCTCGGCCTTGGTGTACTGCACGCCGAACTTGACGTCGTGCTCGCCGAGGAAGTTCTCCGCGTAGTGGGAGAAGTCGGCTTGTACCGTCTGTCGGTTGGAGCGCTGCGCCTCGATGTACGGGAAGTCGCCGTTGGTCGCCCATGTCCCGGACCGGCAGCCACTTCCACCAGTTGATGTACCCGGGGTGCCCGGTCACTCCCGAGGTGGACGGGGTCTGCTTGCTCTTGAACGCGAGGTACTTGAAGCCGACGATGTTGGTGGGGCTCGCCACCCACTGGTACTGGAGCTGGGGCGAGAAGTTCGTGGTCTTCGAGTCGTAGACCATGCTGGCGTCCCAGCCGTTGCCCCAGGTGCCGTTCTTCGAGCTCGAGTCCTCGTAGTGGAGCCCGAGCCAGGCGCGGTGGTTGACGCCGAACTCGCCGGTCAGCTTCGCGTCGTAAAGGGTGGTCTTGTAGATGTCGGGAAGGGTCCGCAGCGGCGCCAGGGTCTCGCTCTGCGGCCGACCCACGCCGATGTAGAACCACAGGCGGTCCCTCATGATCGGGCCGCCCATCGTGACGCTGGGCTCCTTGTTGCTGACCGGGTCCGTGGTGATCTCGAGGCTCGGGTCGCCGTGCAGCCAGCTCTTGCCGAAGCTTGTGGTGCTGTTGTCCGCGGCATTCCCGACCTGCGAGTAGTAGGAAACGTCACCGTGGTACTCGTTGCCGCCCGACTTGGTGATCACGTCGATCGCGGCGCCCGAGTAGTTGCCGTACTCGGCCTTGGCCCCGAGCGAGAGGACCTTCACCTCCTCGACCGTGTTGTAGTTCACGGCCACCAGCGAGCCCCAGGCGGAGCCGCGCGGGTTGGTGGTGTCGACCCCGTTGACCAGCGTGATGTTCTGGCTGTTGGCGCTGCCGTACGCCGACGGGCTCGGCAGCCACGTCTCCTCGGCGCCGACCGAGGACATGCCGGGAGCCGTCAGGGCGAGGTCGTAGAACGGATTGCGCGCGGTCGGGACCTTCGCCAGGAGCTGCGCGTTGAACGTCGTGTCGACCGTCGAGGAGCGCGTGTCGACGATCGGTGTGACCGAAGTCACCGTGATCGTCTCCTCGAACTGGCCGATCTCCATGCGGACCGGGACGTCGAGGCCAGCGCCGCGCTCGAGAACGATGCCCGTCTCCGACGCGGTCTTGAACCCCTGCATCGAAACCGTCAGGTCGTAGCTCCCCGCGGGGAGGCTCATGAAGACGAAACGGCCCTCGCTTCCGCTCACGGCCGTCCTGGTGCCGCGTCACCAGCGCGGCGCTGGTGATCTTGATGGTCGCCCCGGGGAGCACCTCGCCGGTCGCCATGAAGACGGTTCCAGTGATGCTTCCTTCGCTGACCGATTGCGCTTGGGCCGGCATCGCTGCGAACAGCAGCACGGCCCCAAGGAGTAAGCATGGCCCGGACCGTACCAGTACCCTGCTCCGCATCGTTCTCCTCCTTCCTGTTCCAACACCTGGTTGACAGGTCGGCTCGTCCGTGTCCGTCGCGGGAAGGGCTTGCCGACTAGGGGCCGATGAGTCCGGCCTCGAGTGCAGGGCCGGTCATCGCTCGCTCAGCCACACATGCCCTCCTTTCGATCCTCCCGGACCTTGGAACTGTGGCGGCGCGCCTCGGGACTCTCGGCCACCGGCGCGCCGGAAAAACGGTGAGTGGGAGTGCTTGCTGGCACCGCCCGGCCGGCCGTCCGAGCTGCAAAGTGACGGTCTGCCCCGCGGGCCCCAAGGCCATGGAACGTAGTGAAACTGTCACTGCCATCAATATTGGTACCGATTGACAACGTTGTCAAGACGCGCGGCGGCAACGCCTGTTGGCGAACCCCCGCGGATCGGAAACGACGCGCCACGAGGTCGGGCCAGGACCATGACCCGGAGGCGTCCCGCCGTGCCGTTTCAACCGGGAGATGCCGATCAGCCGAGAAAGGCGCGTGCCTCCCGGGTCCCGCACCGGCCCGTGGACTCGCGCAGGACGAGCTTCGACTCGAGAACGAAGTGTCTCTCCCCTGGGTCCCTGCCCTGAAGGCGGTTGACCAGGCACTCGGTGGCCACGCGCGCGACCTGCCTGATCGGCTGCCGCGCCGTGGTGAGCGGCGGGCACGCGTAGCGAGCCATGGGGGTGTCGTCGAAGCCGCACACCGAGAGCTCGGTGGGGACGACGAGCCGTCTCTCGTAGGCGGCCGTGAGCACACCCATCGCCATGTGGTCGTCGCTCGCGAAGATCGCGGTCGGGCGGGGTGCCGTCGCGAGCAGGCGCTGTGCACAGGCGAAGCCGGACTCGAACGTGTAGAGACCTTGCTCGACCCGGGCATTGGCGGGAGCCAGGCCGTGCGCCTGGAGGCTGGCGCGGAACCCGCGCAAGCGGTCGTGGCTCGAGCCGTGGTCGGGGTGACCCATGATGAAGCCGATGTTCGTGTGACCCAACAAGATCAGATGATCGGTCATGCGGCGGGCCGCCTGCTCGTCGTCCACCGAGATGCAGGGCGAGTCCCCGGCGCCGTCGCGCTGCGAGATGCGAACGAATGCGATGTCGGCCTCGACCAGAGCGGCGATCAGCGGCTCGAAGTCCGCGACGGGCTGGGTCAAGATCAGGCCGTCGACCGTCGAACGATGGTGCAGGCTGATGGCCTCGTCCACGAGGCCGGGCGACAGGGTGCGGCAGGGGTGGATCAGCAGGTGGTAGTCGAGGCGGCGGCAGACGGCGAGCGCTCCGTCCTGGATCGCCATCACGTAGTCCGAGTCGGGATTGTCGTAGAGCAGACCGATGACGAACGATCGCTTGCTGGCGAGGCGGCGCGCAGACACGTTGGGCTGGTAGGAGAGCTCCTTCGCGGCGACCAGGACACGATCCCGGGTCTGCGGCCGCACGTTGGGCTCGCCGTTGAGAACCCGTGAGACGGTCTTGATGGACAGCCCCGCCCGAGCCGCAACATCGTCGATCGTCGCCCGTCGCCTCGTCATCCCCGGCAAAGATCTCCACCGCAAGTATACCTCCACTTGTGGGCGCATGCCTCGGCGGCGAAGATGAGCAAAGCCTTTCGGATAAGCACTCGATCATGAGCTACAGCGCTGTCATGCTGTTGCCTCCGCGGCCGGGTATCATGGTTCGGGGCTCCCATCGCCCGGATCGGCGCGAACGACTCACGCGTCCGCGGGGCGAGGTCCCGCCGGAGGTTCCATTGGGGTTGAGAGGCGAGATCTTCGAGCAACCCGCGGTCGTCGCGCGCCTGCTCGCCGACCCGGACGACCAGATCGCGCGGGTGGCGCGACGCGTGGGCGACCGGGGCGTGCCGATGGTCTTCCTGGCGGCGCGTGGCTCCTCCGACAACGCGGGGCTGTACGCCAAGTACCTGTGGGGTGCGTTCAACCGCGTGCCGGTGGCTCTCGCGGCGCCGTCGTTGTTCAGCGTCTACGCCCAGCCGCCGGCGATCGGCGAGGCGCTCGTCGTCGCCATCTCGCAGTCGGGTCAGTCTCCCGACATCGTCAGTGTGGTCCGCGAAGGGCGCCGCCAGGGAGCGCTGACGCTGGCGATCACCAACGACCCGACGTCGCCGCTCGCGGCAGCGGCCGAGATGGTGATCGACACGATGGCCGGACCCGAGCGGGCGGTGGCGGCGACGAAGACCTACACCACACAGCTCACTGCGATCGCGATGCTCTCGGCCGCGATGGCCGGCAGCGCCGAGCAGCGCGGGTGGCTGGACCGGCTGCCGGAGCTGCTCGAGCAGGCTCTGGGCCTCGATCCCGTGATGCGGGGCGCGGCGGCTCGCCTCCACGCCATGGACCGGTGCGCGGTCCTCGGCCGGGGGTTCAACTACGCCACGGCGTTCGAGTGGGCGCTCAAGCTCAAGGAGCTCACCCGCGTCGTCGCCGAGCCCTACTCGGTGGCCGACTTCGAGCACGGCCCGGTGGCGCTCGCCAGGGACGGTTTCCCGATCTTCGCAGTGATCCCCGCCGGAAGAATCGCGGCCAGCGTGATGCCGTTGCTCGGCCGACTCGTCCTGGAACGGCGCGTCGAGCTGCTCGCCGTCTCCAACGACCCCGGCGCCCTGGCTCTCGCCGCCACGCCGGTGCCGCTTCCGGCCGAGCTGCCGGATTGGCTGTCGCCGATCGCCGCGATCATCCCGGCCCAGCTCTTCTGCTATCACCTCGCGCGGACCAAGGGGCTCGACACCGATGACCCGGCGGGTCTCAGCAAGGTGACGCGGACCGTCTAGGTGTAGGGGCGGGCGCCGCTGGCGCGGCGCTGCGGACGCTCGCAGCGAGCCGGTCAGGCGCTGCGCGCCTGCCGGCCTCGCCGCTCGCGCCCTTACCGCACTGCGTGCGGCCCGCCCCTCGCCAATTTGGATCGCTCTCTACTTCCCACGAAGCGCTGCCGGCAGCGGACCATCTGCGGCGTCGCGCAGCGCCGGCCTCGCTCCTCGCGTACAGCAAGTACGCGTCGTCGCGGGCCGGCTTGCGCTCCTTGCATCTGGCCCACTGGCGGCAGCGCCGCGCCGCTCCGCGGCGCGAGCTAAAGGACGAAGGCAGGAAGAGACAAAGATGCAGTCAGCATGGTCGCGCGCCTGAGCGCTGCGCGGAGGCCACCAAACCACTCCGCACCGCTCCCTGAGCGGTGCGCGCGTGCCACTTCAGACGTTTTGCTCGCGATGCGGACCGCACGCGCCGCCCCGACTGGAGGTCGCAGCGGAATCGCTGAGTTGTCCGCTTTCGAGAAGTCGGGAGGTGGCAACGACGACCTCCAAAGTTCCCCGCGCCTCCGAACCACTCGAGCGGCTTTACGGGGCGCCGAGCGGCGCGGGATGCTCGAGCCAGCGCACCAGCTCGCGCGAGGTGACGACACGGACCGCGTCGAGCCGGAACAGGTAGTCGACGAGCGCGATCAGCGCGGCGCGCCGCTCGGCGACCGGCGTCCGGCACTCGCTGGTGTCCTGGCGATCGGAGTAGAGCTCGCTGTGCAGGCCGATGGTCAGCGGGCAACGGTTGCCCGCGAGGCGCAGCTCGAGCGTGTACTTGATCGTCGCGAGGAACTCGGCCGGCGTCATGTCGAAATCGCACCAGAGGTTCCAGTCCATGCCGGTGATCTTGCCGGCGTCGGCATCGAAGTAGTCGCGCCTTGCCTTCAGGGTGGCGCGCAGGCCCGGCGCCACGCCGAGCCGCTCGCACGCCTCGTCCGGCGGCACGATGAACACGTACACCGGGACCTCCCAGAGCCGCGGGTGGCTGCCGATCGCCGGGTTGCCCGGGCTGCCGTGGTCGAGGCGATACGGCCAGACGAAGTTGCGGCCGTCCTGGTCGGGTTGCGTGCCCTCCTCGAGGCTGCAGTCGTAGACGAACCCCATGCGGCGGATGGCGGTCATCGTGCTGTCGCTGTACTCGAGGTACGGGGTGCGGAACCCCGGCAGCTCGGCACGGGCGACGCCGAGACCCGAATCGGGCCGCGGCGCCGCCGGCGTCTCGTCGGCGGCGTAGGGCTGGCCAAGGATGTCGATGCACCGTTGCATCTCGTCCTCCCACTGGGCGACCGTCATGTCGCGGCCGTGGGGGTGCGAGTGGGTGTGCACACCGATCTCGTGGCCGGCGGCGATCGCTTCCCGCCAGGCACGCTTCACCCACACGGGCCCGTCCTGACTCGCCGCGGCGTAGGCCGCCGCTCGCTCGCCCGGGGCGATGTAGTACGTGTTGACATAGAACGAGTAGTGCGCCGGCGCGCCGTCGAAGGTCGAGGTGTTGCCGGTGCCTGCGGGGTTGCGGCGGCCGGAGAAGAGGCCGGTCACGAAGTGCAGCCCGCCGCCGGCGCCTGAGCCGTCGAGGCCGGAGGCGCCGTTGTCGTCGCTGCCGATGACGACGAACAACGGCACCCGGTCGGCCGCGAGGCCGGCCGGAGGCGAGGAGGCGGTCACGGTCGGCTGTGTGTGCAGGCAGGCGCAGCCGGACAGCACGCAGGACAGCACGAGCGGCCAGAGCCGCGGCCGCGGTCGGGATGAGGTCGTGGCGACGTAGTTCGGGCTTGTGCGCATCTCAGCGGTCACTCCCATCTCCGGCCGGCGCCTGTGCCCGCCGGCGGAGGTCCTTGAGGATCTCGTCCATCGCGGCGGCGCGCTCCGCGTCGGTGATCAACGGCCGCGCGCGCTCGAGGTAAGCGAGCGCCTTGGTGTATTGCAGCGCTTGCAGCTCGCAGTAGCCGGCCATCTCGAGCGCCCGGTCGTCGTCGGGTCTCGTCTTCAGGATTCTCTCGAAGTAGGACAACGCCGCTGCCGCCTCGCCCGCGTTGTAGCGCAGCGCGCCGGTGTTGTAGAGGGCGATCAGGTTGTCGGGCTCGAGCACGAGCGTCTTCTCGTAGCTCGCCAGAGCGCTCTTCGTGTCCTTGAGCTTCTCGTAGCAGATGGCGAGGTTGGTGTGCGCGGCGGCGAACCCGGGAGAGAGCTCGGCGGCGCGCCGCAGTGACGCCGCCGCCGGCTCGAACTGGCCCTGCTGCATTTGGCACAGGCCGGTCAGGTAGTGGGCGTTCGCATCGTCGGGCTCTTCCGCCAGCATCTTCTCCAGCACGACGAGGGCGGCGGCGGACTCCTCCTTGCGGATCAGGCCCAGCGCCTCGTCGAGCTCCGCCCGCAACCGGGTGTTGCGTGCAACCTCCGCCACCTGACCCTCGCTCATCAGCACGTACGGGTTGATCTCGACGCGCTTGAGCGAGTCCTGCGGCTCGCTCAGGTTCCACTCGTCGGTGCGCGTCCGGTACCCGGGCTTGGCGACCTTCACGTCGTAGATGCCGTGGGGCATCCCGATCATCCTGAAAGCGCCGCGCTCGTCGCTGGTGACCCTGAAGGCGGTCCGCGACGTCCGCTCGCGCATCTCGACCGCGGCGCCCGCGATCGGCCGCTTGTCGGTGTCGAGCACCGTGCCGGAGACCCGGTACTCGCGTGATTGCGCGAGCGCCGCCGTGGCCGCGAGAGCCATCACCAGAAAACCGCCTCCCACCTGCACCGCCCGCCTCATCAGACACCTCCCGGCGCCGCCGTGACCGCTCCTGAGACCGCCCGCCGCATGCCGGCTCTCCAGGCGAGATTCCCGGCGACCAGGCGACGGATCGGGGCGCCTCGTGGCATTATGACAGCGGAGGACAATTTCATGGCGGACGAGGACGGCTCCATGCGCAAGAGGTCGCGCCGGGCACGCCGTCGCCGTGCCCTGGTTCACCCCCTGACGGTTCTTGTGGCAGGAGCGACGTGCCTGGCCGTCGTTTCCTGCGGCCAGGCGAGGCGGCGTCCGGTCGAGCACACGATCACCCTGGAGGAGGGGTGGGAGATCCAGGCGTCGACCCGCTGCCCGGCGGCGGCCGAGGCGATCTCCACCACTGCATTCGACACCACTGGCTGGCTCCCGACGAGCACACCCGCCACGGTGATGGCGGCGCTCGCGCGCAACGGCGCGGTGCCCGACCCGTTTGCCGGCCGCAACCTCGAGACGATCGACGCCGGGCAGTTCCGCCAGCCGTGGTGGTACCGCACCGAGTTCGCCGTCGACGCGGCGACCGCGGCTGGCCACGTCCGCCTCGTGCTCGAGGGGATCAACTACAGCGCCGACGTCTGGCTCAACGGCCAGCGCGTGGCCGATCGAACCGAGATTCGCGGCGCGTTCCGCGTCTTCACGATCGACGTCTCGGGGCGAGTCCGCGAGGGCGCCAACGCGCTCGCGATCCAAGTTGTCCCGCCGGTGCCGGGCGACTTCACGATCGGCTTCGTCGACTGGAACCCGCCGCCGCCGGACCGCAACATGGGCGTGTGGCGCCCGGTCAAGCTGCGGGTGTCGGACGAGGTCGCCCTCGACGACGTGGTCGTCCGCACCGCGCTCGACGACACTCTGCAGCAGGCGACGCTGACCGTCGCCGCGACCATCACCAACGTCACCGATCGCCGGGTCGAGACGGCGCTCTCTGGGGCGATCGAGGAGCGCCGGTTCTCGCGGGCGTTCATGCTGGCGCCCGGCGAGCGCCGCGTGGTCACGCTGACCGCCGCCGACGTCCCGGAGCTGCTCCTCGACCACCCGCGGCTGTGGTGGCCCAACAACCTCGGCGAGCCGAACCTCTACGCCCTGGACCTCACCGCCCGCGTCCGCGGTCGCGTCTCGGACCGGCAGGGCGTCACGTTCGGCGTGCGCACCGTGGCCGACTACGTCAACGCGCAGGGCCACCGCGGCTACACGGTCAACGGCCGGCCGGTGCTGGTCAAGGGCGGCGGGTGGGTCGACGACCTTTTCCTGCGCGAGGACCCCGCGCGCCTGGAGGCGGAGCTCGCGTACGCCCGCCACATGAACCTCAACACGATCCGCCTCGAGGGGTTCTGGGGATCGAGCCAGCGGCTCTACGACCTCGCGGACCGCTACGGGATCATGCTGATGGCCGGATTCTCCTGCCAGTGGGAGTGGGAGAACTACCTCGGCAAGCCGGTCGACGAGACCTACGGCGGCATCCTCACGACCGCCGACATGGAGCTGGTCGGGCAGTACTTTCGCGACCAGGTCACCTGGCTGCGCAACCACCCCAGCATCTTCGTCTGGGTGGTCGGCTCCGACATGCTGCCCAAGCCGGAGCTCGAGCAGGCATACCGCGCGACGCTCGCCGAGGTCGACCCGTCGCGGCCGCTGCTCGCCGCCTGTTCGACGCGGACCAGCGTCGTCAGCGGGCCCTCCGGCGTGAAGATGAACGGCCCGTACGACTACGTCACCCCGAACTACTGGTACGAGGACACCGAGCGCGGCGGCGCCTTCGGGTTCAACACCGAGACCGGCCCCGGCCCGCAGCCGCCCCCGCTCGAGAGCCTCGAGCGGATGCTGCCGCCCGAGCACCTGTGGCCGATCGACGCGATGTGGGACTACCACTGCGCCCGCAACGAGTTCAAGGACATGAATCGCTACGTCAACGCACTCGCGAAGCGCTACGGCAGGCCGGCGACGGTCGCAGCGTTCGCGCGCACGGCGCAGCTCGCCAACTACGAGGCGATGCGGGCGATGTTCGAGGCGTTCATGGTGCGCCGGCCGGCGACCACCGGGATCATCCAGTGGATGTACAACGCCGCGTGGCCGAAGCTGTACTGGCAGCTCTACGACTACTACCTGATGCCCAACGGCGCCTACTTCGGGGCGCGCACGGCGTGCCGGCCGCGCAACCTGATCTACGACTACGGCACGGGAGCGATCTGGGCGGTCAACGACAGCAGCGAGGCGCTTGCCGCGGCGACCGCCGAGATCAAGGTGTTCGACCTGCACTCGAAGGTAGTGCTGGCGACCTCGCGGACGGTCGCCGTGGCGCCCGATGCGCCGGTGAAGATCCTCGACCTGCCCGCGCTCGCCTCGATCACGCCCGTGTACTTCCTCGACCTGCGCCTGAAGGCCGCCGACGGCACGCCGCTGGCTTCGAGCTTCTACTGGCTTTCGACGAAGAGGGACGTGCTCGACGAGCCGAAGAGCGAGTGGTTCGTCACCCCGA
The DNA here is from genome assembly GCA_963725705.1 of uncultured Acidobacteriota bacterium. GTDB lineage: Bacteria > Acidobacteriota > Thermoanaerobaculia > Thermoanaerobaculales > Thermoanaerobaculaceae > CAVRZJ01. The sequence continues at coordinate 53,993 of CAVRZJ010000022.1, forward strand.
ACAAGGCGTTCGCCGACTTCACCGCGCTCGCGAAGCTGCCGCCGGCCGAGGTCGCCGTGGCGCAGAGCGTCGAGGCGGCCGGCGAGCAGACGCGCGTCCGGCTCACGCTCACGAACCGGTCGAGTGTGATCGCGTTCTTCCTCGAGCTGAGGCTGGTCTCCGAGCAGTCCGGGAAGACGATGCTGCCGGTGCTGTGGGACGACAACTACCTCTCGCTGCTGCCGGGAGAGAGCCGGACGCTCACCGCCACGGTGCCCGCCGGGACCGCTGGTGACCGCCCGGTCGTGCGCTGCTCCGGCGTCAACCTCAAGGCGAGCTGAAGGAGCGGGGAAAGGAGCCGTGCGGCCATGAAACGCAGCTTCCCGATCGTCCTCCTGGTGTTCCTGATCTTCTTCGTGATCTCGTTCATCACCAACATCCTCGGACCGCTGGTGCCGGACATCATCAACGGCTTCTCGCTGAGCCTGGCGCTGGCGGCGTTCCTGCCGTTCTCGTTCTTCGTGGCGTACGGGGTGATGTCGATCCCGGCCGGGATGCTGCTCGAGCGCTTCGGCCAGAAGACGCGTGCTGGCCGGCGCCTTCGCGCTCGCGTTCGCCGGCTCCTGCCTGTTCGCCTCGATGCCGAGCTTCGCGATCGCGCTCGCCTCGCTGTTCACCATCGGCATCGGCATGACACTGCTGCAGGTGGCGATCAACCCTCTGCTGCGGGTCGCCGGCGGCGAGGAGAACTTCGCCTTCTACTCGGTCATGGCGCAGCTCGTCTTCGGCGCGGCGTCGTTCTTCTCCCCGTACGTCTACTCATACCTGGTGACGCGGCTGCAGGGCTACGCCGGCGGCGGCAACGCGCTCGTCGACACGCTGGCGAAGGTGGTGCCGAGCGGCCTGCCGTGGGTGTCGCTGTACTGGGTGTTCACCGTGGTCACGGCCGCGATGGTCGTGGTGCTGCTGCTCGTCCGCCTGCCGCGAGTCGAGCTGACCGCCGAGGAGCGGCCGGGGGCCTGGGAGACACACCGCCGGCTCCTCGGCAAGCGGGTGGTCTGGCTCTACTTCTTCGGCATCTTCGCCTACGTCGGCACCGAGCAAGGGGTCGCCAACTGGATCTCGAAGTTCCTGCAGATGTACCACGGCGTCAACCCGCAGGTCGAGGGCGCCCAGGTGGTCTCCCACTTCTGGGGGCTGATGACCGCCGGGTGCCTGCTCGGGCTGCTGCTCCTCAAGCTGTTCGACTGCCGCCGGGTGCTCATCGCCTTCGCCCTCGCCGCCTTCGTGTGCCTGACAGCCGCACTGACCGGCGGCGCCACGGTGGCGATCGTCGCGTTCAAGGTGTTCGGGTTCTGCCTGTCGGTGATGTGGTCGATCATCTTTTCGCTGGCGCTCAACTCGCTCGCGGAGCACCACGGCACGTTCTCCGGGATCCTGTGCACCGGCATCATCGGCGGCGCGTTCGTGCCGCTGGCGGTCGGCCAGATCGGCAACGTGCTCGGGCTGCGCACCGGCTTGCTGCTGGTCTACCTGACGCTCGGCTACATCCTCTCGATCGGGTTCTGGGCGAAGCCGCTGGTCGACAACGCAACGGTGAGCTTCCGGGAACTGGCTCGTGCCATCCCGGCAGCGTTGCGGCGGGCGGCGAGGAGGGGATGATGGCTGCGGCAGCGATCATCGGCGTCGACATCGGCGGCACCAACGTGCGTGCCGCCAAGATCCGAGATGGGGCGATCGTCAAGCGGGCGGCGCGGCGCATCCCCGGTCACGACGCGGCGGACGTGGTCCTCGCCGAGGTGCTCGCCACCGTCGCCGAGGTCGTCGACGACGACGCCTCCGGGATCGGCTGCGGGGTGCCGAGCGTCGTCGACGTCGAGCGCGGCATCGTCTACGACGTCCAGCACATCCCGGCGTGGCGCGAGGTCCACCTCAAGGAGGCGTTCGAGGCCCGCTTCCACCGCGAGACGTTCATCAACAACGACGCCAACTCCTTCGCCGTCGGCGAGCTGTATTTCGGCCGCGGCCGCGGCTTTCGCCACCTGGTCGGCGTCACGCTCGGCACCGGCCTCGGCGCCGGCGTGATCGTCGACGGCCGCCTGTACAGCGGGCACAACTGCGGCGCCGGCGAGATCGGCGCCATCCCGTACCGCGACGCCACCATCGAGGAGTATTGCGCCAGCCACTTCTTTCGGCGCGAGGCCGGGGTGGGCGGCGAGGTCGTCGCCGAGCATGCCGCGAACGGCGACCCCGAGGCGCTGCGGGTCATGCACGCCTATGGCCGCGAGCTCGGCCACGCGGTGATGACGATCCTGTACGCCTTCGATCCCGAGCTGATCGTCTTCGGCGGCTCGATCGCCGGGGCGTTCCGCTTCTTCGAGGCGGGGCTGCGCGAGCGGCTGCGGGAGTTCGCCTACCAGCGCGCGCTGGCGCGATTGGCGATCGCCTGCAGCGAGGTCGCCGACGTCGCGATCCTGGGCGCCGCCGCCCTCTACATCGACGCCCGGGCAGCACGACACTGATCCGCGCGGAGAACGCCATGACGGCCACGGCAATCTGCAAACGGAGGAGCCTCGGGATCATCGTCGCGGCCGCCGCGCTCGCCGGCTGCGCAAGCGGTGCACCGCCTCCTGCCCACGCGGGTCTCGGCTCCGGGTTCCGCTTCTCGATGTACGGCCCGAAGGCGGACCCCGGCCCGGCCTATTGGGCGCGCGTCGGTCGCGAGATGGCGGCCCGCTTCCCCGGCTCGACGCCGACTGCGGTGTGGATCGTCAGCCGCGTCCGGGGGCAGGGCGCGCTGCTCAACTTCCCGGTCCCCGCCGGGGACCCGCTCATCTCGGGGTCGAACGCGGACGGCAACGAGGAGGCGCTGCGGCTGTTCGACGAGCTCGGCTTCCGCGTCTGGCTCCAGGTCGAGCCGGGGTACGCGCCGGTGGAGAAGCTGCTCAAGCTCGCGCTCGATCGCTACGCGCGCCACCGCTGCGTGGTCGGCGTCGGCATCGACGTCGAGTGGTACCGGTCGGTCAACCCGGACGCCGGCGACGCGGTCAGCGACGACGACGCCCGTGCCTGGCTCGCCGTCGCCCGCGCCGCCAACCCGCGTTACCGCCTCTTCCTCAAGCACTGGCTGCCGGAGAAGATGCCGCCTACCGTCCGTGACGGGCTGCTGTTCATCAGCGACAGCCAGATCTTCCCGTCGCTGGATGCGATGGTCGAGGAGTTCGCCGCCTGGGCGAAGGCGTTCGCACCGGCGCCAGTGGCGTTCCAGTACGGCTACAACACCGACCGACCTTGGTGGAGCGCCCTCGACGACCCGCCTGCGATCATCGGCAGGGAGATCCTCAGAGTGGCCCCCAACACCGAGGCGCTGATCTGGGTCGACTTCTCCGTGCTCGAGGTGTTTCCGCCCGACGGCCGCCCGTGGCGGCCCGTGGCTGGAGCGCGGCCCGCGGGCTAGCGCGGCACCAGGTCCGCTCCCATGAACGCCGGGTCGCCGGAGAGGTTGTCGATCAGGAGGGCGTAAGCGTGGAGCTGGGCGTTGGGGGTGTTCACCTCCACGGTCATGGCGCCGTGGGTTACCGCCGCGGTGCCGAGCGTCTGGTGGATTTTGTCGAGGCGCGACTGCTCGTAGGCGCGGACAGAGAGCGTCTTGGTGCCAATCAGGGAACCGTCGTCGCCGTAGAGGCGGACCGTCACCGACACGGAGAACGGGGAGGCGTTGGCGAAGCCGAGGTTGACGCGGTGGCCGGACTTGGGATCGGGCGAGTAGGTGAGGTGGTGGAAGACCCCGCGTGTGGTCGGGGTGATCGCCGCCGACGGGGGCAGCGCCGGCACGATGGCGCCGAACGTCCCGGACTTGGCGGTGCCGATGTTATAGAAGCGGGAGTTGACCAGGGCGGAACCTGAGCAGAAGCGGATGCCGAGGGCGGCGTTGGCTGCCGGTAAGTACGTGCCGAGGATGTCCGGGATGCGCAGCGTCTTGCCGGGGAGCACGGCAACGTTCATCGCTGCAGGTGAGAGGTTGGCCTGGCCGGGCTTGAGCAGTGCGATGTCGACCGAGGCGGGGATGCTGCCGACGTTGTAGAGGTCGATGTCGGACTGCCAGGCGTTGTTGGAGTGGGCGGCGGCGGGGATGACGAGGTCGTACGCGCCGGCACAAGAAGGGCCGAGGACGGTGATAACGCCGGAGCGGATGCAGCTCGCGCCGTCGGCGATGGCGGTCAGGGTCCAGCCGTAGACCCCGGGCGCGGCGTAGGCGTGGGTGGTGCTCTGCGCGACGGCGTGGTCGGAGCCGTCGCCGAAATCCCAGTTGATGGTGACTGGGGAGGCGCAGTGGCTCGGGGTGGCCGTCGCGACGAACGAGGCCGCCGCGCCTGTCTGCACGAAGACCGGCACGGTGGCCGAGCAGGCGACCGAGCAGGGTAAGGCGATCGTGACGTCGCCCTCGCGAGTACAGGTCTGGCCGTCGGAGGTGACGGTGAGGGTCCAGTGGAATGTCCCCTCCGACTCATACCAGTGGTCGGGCTCCTGCTCGGAGGAGTGGGGCGAGCCGTCGCCGAAGTCCCAGTCCCAGGTCGGCCCGATGACGCACCCCGACGTCATCGTGGCCGTCGCGGAGAAGCGGAGGACCTCCATCGGCTCGCCGGACGTCGGCACGCTCGCCGAGCAGGAAGCCGCGCAGACGGCGAGGGCGGCCGAGGTGTCTCCCCAGACGAATACCGCGCGGACGCCGGTGAGGCCGGGCACCGGTGCCGGCGCCACTGCGTTCGGGGAGCTGGTGGACCCGTTCCCCAGTTGGCCGAGGCCGTTGCCGCCAAAGCTCCACACCTGTCCGTCGCCGGCGACAGCGATCGCGTGGCCCCAGCCTGCGGCGACCGAGGTCACGGACGGCAGGCCAGTCACCCGGACCGGCGTGGTGAGAGTCCTCGGAACGCCCTCTCCGACCTGCCCGGAGAGGTTGTCCCCCCAGGTCCAGAGGGCGCCCTCGGCGGTGAGGGCGAAGCACGTAGCTGAGTCGGCCATAGCGAGCGCAGTGATGCCGCCGAGACCGCTCACCTGCACCGGCGTGAGCCGGCGCTCGGTGGTGCCGTCGCCGAGCTGGCCGCGCTCGTTGCTGCCCCAGGCCCAGACCGTCCCGTCCGCGGCAAGAACGTAATGCGAGTTGGCGCCGCCGGCATGGAGGGCGGTGATCGCGGGCAGCCCGGGTACCCGCACCGGCGTCGGCCGATTCGTCATGGTGCCATCGCCGAGCGCGCCGGTGCTGTTCTCGCCCCACGCCCAGACCGTGCCGTCGTCGAGGAGCGCGAAGTTTGAGTTGACGGCGTAGAGCACGGGATCGCGCGGCGCCGTGATGACGGCGCGCACCCCAGCAAGACCGCTCACCCGGACCGGCGTGGAGCGGTTCTCTGTCGTGCCGTCACCGAGCTGCCCCCGGTCGTTCTGCCCCCAAGACCACAGCGTGCCGTCGTCCTTGACCGCGAGGCTATGGGAAGAGCCCGCGGCGATTCCGACCACGCCGGTGAGGCCGATCACCGGCACCGTGCCGGACCGTGGATCCGTCGTCCCGTCGCCGAGCTGGCCAGACCAGTTGCTGCCCCAGGTGCGCACCGTTCCGTCGTGGAGGAGGGCGACGTGGTGATCGCCACCCAGGGCGATCGTCGCCACTCCGGCGAGGCCCGCGAGTTGCACCGGGGGCGATCCGGGGATGGAGTCGGCGTTGGGCATCGGAACGGACCCCCAACCGGTCACGGTGCCGTCCGCCCTGAAGGCCAGGATTCCGTTCAGGTTCAGCTTCATGTCAAGCACGTCGGTGACGCCGCTGATCGGCGCCGGCGAGGCATTGTGGAGGACCCTGCCGCTCGCCAGGTGGCCCTTGGTGTCGCCGCCCCAGGCCCAGGTGCTGCCATCCGTGGCGAAAGCGATGCTGGCGTCCGAGAGCGCCGCGATGCCGGCGGCGGTGGGAATGCCGGTGACCTGACTGGGCGTCGACAGCGTGCCCGCGTAGCTGGCGTCGCCGCACTCGCCCATGGCGTTGCTGCCCCACGCCCACACCGTGCCATCGCCCTTTCTCGCAAGTACGTGCCCGAAGGTGGCGGAGATGCCGACGACTCCGGCCAGGCCCGGCACTTGCTCGGGTGCGAGCTGATCGGTCCACTCGAGTTCCCAGTCCGGCTGTCCGAGCATGCCGCTCCACCACGTGCCCCACGCCCACACCGTGCCGTCGTTGCGCAAGGCAAAGCTGTTCCACCACCCGGCGGCCACCGCGATTACGTTCGCGAGGCCGACCGCCTGCACCGGGGTGAGGCGCTGCTCGCGCGTGCCGTCGCCGAGCCGGCCGTCGCTGTTGATGCCCCACGCCCAGACGGTCCCGTCGCCACGTAGAACGAGGGCGAACCCGTCATTGGCGCAGATCGCAGTCACGTTCGACAGCTCGCCGACCCGCGCCGGCGTCACGCGGCGCTCGGTGGTGCCGTCGCCGAGCTGGCCGCGGTCGTTCACGCCCCACGCCCACACGGTGCCGTCGCCCTTGAGCGCGAGGCTGAAGCTGGTGCCGGCGGAGACGGCGATGACATTGGTCAGGCCGGCGACCTGCACGTACGTGGTGCGAATCTCCCTCGTGCCGTCGCCGAGCTCGCCGTCGAAGTTGCTGCCCCACGCCCGGACGGTGCCGTCGGCGAGCAGCACGAGGGTGTGCGCGCTGCTCGTAGCCACGGCCGTCACGCCCGACAGGCCGGAGACCTGTGTAGGCAATAGCGCAGGGCCGGTGAACTGATCGAGGATGGGCGGGTACCCCCACACCCAGACGCTGCCGTCGTTGCGCTGGGCGACGACCTCGAGCCATCCGGCGGCGGCGGAGCGCAGGCCGCTGATGCCGGCGATCTGCATCGGCGCCGCTCGGCGTACCTGGGGGCCGTCACCGAGATGGCCGCTTTCATTGAACCCCCACACCAGCGGCGTCGCCGGCTGCTGGGCCGCGACGCCCCCGGGGAGGGAAACAAATGCGGCGAGCGAGGCCAGGAGGAGCTGGTATGCCGGCCGAGGCGAGCGACGCGTCATCACGACCTCCCGCCCGCGTCCTCGGATCGTCGCCCGAGCGGCGCGGAGCCGAACCGGTTCGGCCCGGCAGCACCCCCTCTACTGTCGAGTGTCGCCTGTGCACAATCTGCGGCCCAGCACCCTCTCTGTCAAGGATTTGTAATGGGAGGCGCGGCGGCCTGTCGGTGGGTGACGTATGATTCGTGCAGGATGACGTACCTGCCTGCGGAAAACCGCTACGAGACGATGCGCTACAACCGGTGCGGGCGGAGCGGGCTGAAGCTGCCGGCGATCTCGCTCGGACTCTGGTACAACTTCGGAGGCGTCGATGAGCTTGACAACGCCCGCGCCATGGCGCGCCGCGCCTTCGACCTCGGCGTCACCCACTTCGACCTCGCCAACAACTACGGGCCACCGATTGGCTCAGCCGAGGAGACGTTCGGCCGCATCCTTTCCTTGGACCTCGCTCCGTTTCGCGACGAGCTGGTGATCTCGACCAAGGCGGGGTGGGACATGTGGCCGGGCCCGTACGGCGAGTGGGGCTCGCGCAAGTACATGCTCGCCAGCCTCGACCAGTCGCTGCGCCGCCTGGGGCTGGAGTACGTCGACATCTTCTACAGCCATCGCCCCGACCCGGATACGCCGTTCGCGGAAACCATGGGCGCACTTGACGCGGCGGTGCGGCAGGGCAAGGCGCTGTACGCGGGGATCTCCGCCTACTCGCCGGAGCAGACCCGCGAGGCGGCACGCATCCTCCGCGAGCTCGGCACGCCGTGCCTGATCCACCAGCCGCGTTACAACCTCCTCGACCGCACGATCGAGCACGGTCTGCTCGACGCGCTGGCGCAGGAGGGAATCGGCTGCATCGTCTTCTCGCCGCTCGCCCAGGGGCTGCTCACCGACCGCTACCTGCACGGCATCCCGAGCGGCGCCCGCGCCACCAAGACCGATCGCGTCTGGCTGACCCCGGCGGACGTCGCAGGCTCGCTCGAGAAGGTGCGCGCGCTCGACGCGATTGCCCGCCGCCGCGACCAGACTCTGGCGCAGATGGCGATCGCGTGGGTGCTGCGCGACTCCCGGATCACGGCGGCGCTGGTCGGCGCCTCGAGCGTCGCCCAGCTCGAGACAACCCTCGCAACTCTGCAGCAGCCGCCGCTGACCGCGGCGGAGCTCGCCGAGATCGACGCGATCCTCGCACCTGGGTAAGGCTCGACCTCACCCAGGGACGCAGACGTCACGTCCGGCTCGCGGGCGCCACTCCGCGTGCGCGGCGCACGCACCCCCGGCGCGGCATGCTGGTATCCTCCAGGGCGGATTACCTTGGGGGGGTGCCATGGCTGTCGTGCTCGCCGGTCGGGGAGTCGGTGCCGTCGTGGGAGCGGTCGTCGTGCTCGCGCTGGCCTCACCTGCAGCCGGTGCGGCCGGTCAGGGTGCCGGCGGCGGGGTCGGGATCGCCGCCCCGCAAGGCGGCGGCGGGCAGGCGATCCACAGGCATCTCAGCCGGTGCAACCTGCCCGTCGTCGGCACGCAGCCGGCGACCCAGACCATCGCGGCAGGCGAGAGCGCCACGCTGACGGTGACGGCGACCGGCAGCGCGCCACTTGGCTACCAGTGGTACCGGGGCAGCGCCGGAGACGTGTCGAGCCCGATTTCCGGCGCGACGTCGCCGTCGTATCCCACCGGGGCGCTGGCGGCGACGGCGAGCTACTGGGTGCGGGTCGCCAACGGGTGTGGTCATGCGGACAGCCGGACCGCTGTCGTAACGGTGACGGCCACGCAGCCGATCACGGTCTACCTCGGGCCGGGCAACAGCGTGCCGCTCGAGCTTGTACCCATCCCGGCCGGGACGTTCACGATGGGCTCGCCTGACGGCGAGCGCGCGCGAGGCCTCGACGAGGGACCGCAGCACCTGGTGACGATCACCCAGCCGTTCTACCTGGGCAGGACCGAGGTGACGCAAGCGCAGTGGCAGGCGGTGATGGGGTCGAACCCGTCGTCGTTCGTCAATTGTGGCGCGACCTGCCCGGTGGAGCGGGTTTCCTGGAACGACGTCTGCGGAGGGATCACGGGGTCGGATTGCGTGCCATCGAGCTTCATCGGCACGCTGAACCAGCAGCAGGGCTCGACGAAGTTCCGCCTGCCGAGCGAGGCGGAGTGGGAGTACGCGGCAAGGGCGGGGGTGACGAGCGAGTTCTTCTTTCCCGTCCCGGCTGGTTGGGACACGGGGTGCGGCAGCTTCCCGCAGGCGGCACTCTACATGTGGTGGTGCAACAACTCGGGCGCGACGACCCACCCGGTCGGTGGGAAGGGAGCGAACCCGTGGGGTCTGTTCGACATGAGCGGCAACCTGTGGGAATGGGTCGGTGACTGGTACGGCGCCTACCCATCCTCGCCGCAGACCGATCCGCAGGGGCCGGCGTCGAGCTACAGCCGCGTGGTCCGCGGCGGCTCCTGGAACAACAGCGCGCCCTACTGCCGGTCGGCGCGGCGCACCTATTTCGTCGTCGACCAGCATTACAACGCCATCGGCTTCCGCCTCGCCAGATCCCGGTGACCGGCCACCAGAGCACGCCCCCGGCCTCGAGCCCTCGCGGGGCGGGCGTCCCCGGTCAAGGCTCCCTATCCGGGGTGTGCCTGTGACGGGACCAGGTGATCACCGTCGCGGCGCAACGGGTCACAGGACGACGCGGAAGCGCTTGCGCAGGGCGAAGGCGAACGCCATCGCGAGGACGAAGAACCAGACGAGCCAGTGCAGCGAAACGCCGAATACCGAGACGCTCGTCGCCGGACACGTGACGGCGATGGAGCGCAGTGGCACGCCGGCGGGCAGCGGATCCTCGGCGGGGTAGAGGAGCCGGTTGACGAACGTCGCCCGCAGCCGCTCGGGGGAGCGGCGGACGACGCGGGGCGTGGCATCGAGGCTCTTGGCGATCCTCATTCCGGCGATGTCTACCGTGACGGTGTAGCTGCCGGGCTCGACCACGCGCAGGCGCCACGACATCTCGCGCAGCGAGGGGATCCACACGCCGGGCGTCTCGACGCGCAGGCCGGCAGGGACCTCCAGGCGCAGCGCGGGGCGCGCCGCGTCAGGGCCGGCGCGGGTGACGGTGACGAGCGCCGTCTCGCCGGCGCGCAGCCCGCGGTAGCCGTAGTGAAACTCGAGCTGCGCGACGAGCAGGACGAACGGCGCGATCAGCCACAGCATCGGCGCCAGCGACAGCCGCAGGTAGCGCAGGTTGTGGCGCAGCAGCTCCCACTGCGTCGCCAGCAGCGCCCGCGGGTCGTCGGCGAACAGCCGTAGCTCGAAGAAGCCGGCGAGGATCTGCCGCTTGACCGCGGCGAGCGCGGGCTGGTCCGACGTGCGCTTGACGACGAGCAGCACGAGGATGGCGGCGAGCAGCGAAACCGCCGCCAGCCCGACCAGGGGATGCATGTCCCGGAACGGGAGCAGCACCCCGTCGAGCAGCGCACGCATGATCCGGTCGAGCACGGACATCGCTGGTAGCCCGCCTCCTAGGAGATGTACCCGAGGCCGCGCAGGCGGTTCTTCAGCTCCTCCTCGGAACCGGCGTCCTCGAGCTTGGCGAGCTCCTTCTCGAGAACGTGGACGATGAACTCCTCGGCCGAGGAGTAGCCGGCCCGCTCGGCGAGCCGCCGCACCCTGGCGAGGAGCTCCTTGTCGATCTTCACGGTTGACTTTCCGAACATCCCAGTTCCTCCCTCCGGCTCATCGAATCTACAGCCACTGTTCGCGATGCCACAGCCGATGTGGGGCCGGCGCTCCGCGCCGGCTGCGCGCGCGGAGCGCGCGCCCCACAGAAGCCTGCGCGGGTAGCAGAGGCTCCCAAGGCGGGGCCATTTAACGTCCCCTCCCTCCGGCGGCCGGGAATCCGTCGACGCCGAGCTCCGCGAGGATCGCGGCGGCGAGGTCGCGCAGGCGCGGCGCGGGCCGCTGCAGCGGCCGGTTGGTCGCCAGGATGCCCGGCACGGCCTCCGGGTCCATGCAGTGGTCGCCGCTCCACTCGCCGGTGTTGTCGGCGAACACCTCACGCGTGAGCTCGCCGAGCGCCGAGGCGTCGGAGCAGCGCGTCCCCTTTGCGTAGCCGACGACGAGGTCGGGACCGATGTCCCGGGCGCCGCCGTCGGTGTAGGTTCCGGTCGGCCGGGAAGACGTGCGTCACCGCCGGCGCGCCGGTGGCGGGGTCGACGGCGGCGAGCAGCTTACCGCCGATCTCGTCGAGCAGACGCCGCGCGCTCCGCCGCTGGTACGATCCCGGCCTTCTCGCGGCCCGCGAGGTTGACGTAGAGGCCGTTGAGGCCGAAGCCGTAGGCGCGCGTGCGGCTCCAGTCGACGTTGGCGAGCAGACCGGGGTCCTTGCGCAGCCGCGGATCGCGGACGGCCAGGTAGCCGCTGTCGCGCAGCCAGGCGTTGAGGTTCATCGACCGCCGCCACGACGCGAAGCCGTGGTCCGACATGACGACCAGCGTGGTCTCGGCGGCCGATGCGCGCCAGCGTGTAGCCGACGATCTCGTCGAAACGCGCGTACAGGCTCGGGATGACGTCGCGGTACGGCCCGTCGCGGGCCGCGTCGTAGGCCGGGTGGCCGGGGTCCATGGCGCGGAACATCATGTGCTGCGATCTGATCGGCGTTGCCGAAGTAGTAGAAGAGCAGGCCGCCGGAGAAGCGGCCGAGCGAGGAGACGGTACTGCGCGATCACCTCGTCGCCGGCAATCTTCGCCTGGGCGAGGAACTCGTCGGTGGAGAGACCCCGGCGGCATAGGCGCCTTGGTGTCCTCCGGCATTCCCTGGGTGTAGAACCGGCCGCCGGCCTCCGCGAGCTCGGCGGCGAACGAGGCGGGCGTGGAGATCGGCAGCGCCGGGTCGAGCGGGTCGATGTTGACCGGCGAGACGTAGAGCTCGAACGCCGGCCGCGACGCTCTTGAGGTAGAAGCGGCAGATCGTCGCCAGCGTCTGCGTGGGGGCGAGCGTGAAGCGCACGGGCACCCACTCGCTCCACTCGCCGGCTTGCAGGATCACCGTCTCGTCCCCGACGACGAGCTTGACGGCCGGCTGGTCGGGGTCGAGGTAGACCGTGAAGTCGGCGGTGACGATCTCGCGCCTGACGCGGAACGGATTCGGCGGCCCATACAGGGCGGCTCGGACCACGTTCTCGCGGGGAATCGCCTCGATCACCTTGCCGCCGCCGATCTCGCGGCCGGCGAAGCGGCGGGCGTCGGAGGTGTAGAAGGTGAACGTGCCGTAGGTGCCGAGGATGTCGGGCGTGCCCATCCCGGAGAGCTCGCGGCCGGCCGTCCCCGAGGGCGGGAAGTTGGCGGGCATGCGCATGATCGTCGGTGCGGATCCCGTGCTTCTCGAGCGCCTCCCAGAACGCCGTCGGCCGCGGCGCAGCAGGTGCACGGTGCCGCCGGTGCAGCGGGATCTGCCACTGTCCCGAGCCGGATCATCGTGCGCCCGGCGTCCTCGACGCTCGAGCGTCGAGAAGTACGGCGCCATCGTCTTCGGGTCGCGGTGGATGAAGTCGAAGATGCCGTGGCCGCCGGCGTCGATGCCGGTGATGAAGTTCGACCAGGCGACCGGGCTCTGCGGCGGCACGAGGTGCCGAGCGGCGCGAAGCTGCCCTCGCGCGGCGAGCCGGCCGAGGTTGGGCAGCCGGCCGGCGTCCATGAGCTGCCGCGGTGAGGCCGTAGTCCATCCCGTCGAAGCCGAGCACGATGACGCGGTGCGCGGCGTCCGGCGGCGTCCGCTGGCAGCCGGCCGCGAGTACGAGGAGCACTCCCAGCCCAAAGCCCACCCACGGTGTGGGGCGCGCACTCCGGCGCGCAGCCGGCGCGGAGCGCCGGCGCCACATCGATCTCGCCGGGGCGCGCCTCACAAGGGCGTGCGCGGTCGAGCACTCTCACTGTGCCCTCCCACGCTTGCGTCCCTTGTGAGCGGCCGGCGCCGCGGCCGGCGCCTTCGGCCGCAGCGACTCCGGCGACGCGAACAGCGGCGCGCCGTCCATGTGGGCCGGCGGGTCGACGCCGAACAGGCGTAGCACCGTCGGCGCGATGTCGATCAGCCTCGGCTCGGCGACATCGATGACGCGGTCGCAGAAGAGCACGCCGGGGACCAGCCGCGGGTCGACGCAGTGGTCGCCGCTCCACGCCTTGGGGTTGTCCTCGAAGACGGCGCCGGCGACGACGCCGGTGGCCGAGCCCCACGAGATCCGGTAGCCGGCGTTGAAGCCGATCAGCAGGTCCGGCGCGTTGCCGAGGTAGGGGCCGGAGTACAGCTTCGCGGTGTCGAACAGCTCGCGGATCGCCACCTCGCCCTTCTCGGCGTCGCGCAGACCGGAGAGCGTCGGCGATCAGCTCCGCCTTGAGCCGCTCGGCCTCGGCGCCGGGGGCGACGATGCCCTGGCTCTCGCGCCCCTTCAGGTTGAGGAACATCCCGGTGAGGCCGAGGGCGTAGGCTCGGGTGCGCGACCAGTCGACGTCGGCGAGCCACTCGCTGCGGCCGTCGGCGCCGTCCTTGAGCGCGAGGTAGCCGTTCTCGCGCAGCCAGCCGTTGAGGTTGACGCCGCGCCGGAACGAGGTGAAGCCGTGGTCCGAGAGCACGATCAGGACGTCGTCTGGCTTCAGCCGCTCGCGGATGCGGCCGACCAGCGCGTCGTTGTGGCGGTAGACCGCCTCGATCGCGCCGGCGTTCGCGGCGCGGCTGCCGTCGCCCGCCGCCGGGTGCCCCTTCTCGGTGTAGCGCCAGAACATGTGCTGGATGCGGTCGGTGGCGTCGAAGACGCACACCAGCGCAGCCCTGCCGGAGCTTGTCGAGCGCCGCGAAGAACATCGCCTCGCGCTCGCCGTCGATGTCGTAGGTCTAGCTTGAGGAAGGTGTCGTCGTCGATGACCCGCTCGTTCAGCGCCCAGGTGTCCTCGGCGAGGCCGAGGGTGGCGAACGGTCCGATCTTCTTCGCGAGGTAGGGAGCGTAGTAGGTGGGGTGCGAGATCGGCATCGCCGGACGTCTCGGGGTCGATGTTGAGCGGCGTCACGTAGAGCGAGACGTGCTCGTCGAGCTCGGTGACCATCATCCGGCAGATCCCCGAGAGCTTGATCCCCGGCGCCACCGGGAATGTGAGGGTCACCCACCCCGAAAGCGTGCCTGGCGTGAGGTCGAGGGTGGCGCCGCTCACCGTCACCCGCGCGCGGCGCGCCGCGCGGTCGACCTCGATCAGCAGCGGCGTTTCGAGCCGCGGCTTGCCGGCCCGGAAGGTGTTCTCCGGGCCCTGGATCGTGCTGTGGAGGCGATCGCCGCCGCCCGCGAGCGCGACACGGATGCCGCCCTCGTCGAAGCTGCCGCCGCCCGGTCTGGTGGTGTAGAAGAGGAACGTGCCCTGCGTGCCGAGCAGGTCCGGCACGCACATCGCCGACAGCATCGCCCCGTGGAAGCGCTCGGGTGGAAACGTGATCGGCACCCGCAGCACCGTGCTCCAGATCCCGTGCTCGCCGAGGATCGACCAGAACGTCCGCGACTTGCGCAGCAGCCGCACGGTCGGCCTCGCGCAGCGGGATGCGGAAGCGACCGAGCTCGATGACGCGCTCGCTCATGTCGAAGTCGGTGGAGGAGAGCACCGGCAGGTAGGTGCGGAGGTCGCGGCCGAGGAAGTCGAAGATGTTGTGCTTGGCCGGATGGACGCCGGTGGCGAACGACGACCACGCCACCGGCGACACCGACGGGAACGTCGTCGCCAGCGGCGCGCAGGTGCCGGTCGCCGCGAGGCGCGCGAAGTTGGGGAGCTTGCCCGCGGCGATCAGCCGGTCGGTGAGCTTGGGGTCCTGCCCGTCGAAGCCGACGATGACCAGGCGCCGCACCCACGGCCGCGCCTGCCGACGCCGCCGTACCACCCGCAGGAGCGCCCGGAACGGCCACAGCACCAGCGAGACGATGGCGGCGAGGAAGGTGACGAAGGCGACCAGGAACGAGGAGAGCAGCGCGAACCCCGCGCCGGGGCCGATGTACGCGTCGGCCGGGACGGCAAGCGCGAGTGCCACCGCCGCCGCCAGCGCCCGCAGTGCGGTCGGCGCGAGGAGGGGTTCTTTCGTGTGTGGGCGCTCGCCGCGAGGCACGGGGCAGTATAGGAACCGTCTCGAGACGCGCGCAACTGCGCTTGTCGGCGCGGCCCGCCGGGCGCTAGACTCGAACGTCTGGGGTACGCCCGTGAGCCTTTCTCGTGTCATCCGTCGCTTCCGCTTCGGCGAGCCGATCATCGTCGTCTCGGGCCTGCCGCGCTCGGGGACCTCGATGCTCATGCGCATGCTCGAGGCCGGGGGGGTGCCGCTCGTCGTCGACGGCATCCGCGCCGCCGACGAGGACAACCCCGCCGGCTACTTCGAGCTCGAGCAGGTCAAGGAGCTCGAGGGCGGCGGCGAGCAGAGCTGGATGGCGGCCGCTCGCGGCAAGGCGGTGAAGGTGATCTCCATGTTGCTCGAGCACCTCCCGGCCCGCTTCAACTACCGGGTGGTCTTTCTCGATCGGGACGTCTCTGAGGTGCTCGCGTCGCAGCGGAAGATGCTGGCGCGCCGCGGCGAGAGCTCGACGACCGGCGACGAGCGCATGGCCGAGCTGTACGCGACCCACCTGCGCAAGGTCCGGCGCCTGCTCGCCGCCGACCGGCGCTTCACGGTACTCGAGGTCGCCTACGCCGACGTCATCGCCGATCCGCGCCGCCACGCCGGACGGATCGCTGCGTTCCTCGGCCGGCCGCTCGACGTCGACCGCATGGCTGCCGCCGTCGACCCGGCGCTGTACCGCAACCGCACCGCGGGGCGGTCATAGAATAGGTCCCGGTGCGAGCTCCCACAGGCGCCGGCGCCTCCCTTCGCCTCCACCTCTGGCCCGAGCCGTTCGGCGTGGCCCGGCTGTCGGCGCTGCCGGCGAGCGGCGACGCCATCCGGTCGGCCGGCCCGCCGGTCGCCCTGATCGGCGGTCACGACGAGATCAGCCTGCTGGCGCCGGAGTCGGTCATCGACGGGCTCGGCGAGATCGTCGAGCAGCACGACCGCGGCTGGCGCGCGGTTACCTTCGACGCGGTGTTTTCCCTCGCGACCGTCGGGCTGCTGGCGGCTGCCTCACGGGCGCTCGCCGAGATTGGCATCCCGGTGATGGTGATTTCCAGCCACGACACCGACCATCTGCTGGTTCCCGGCGCCCGACTCGGCCAGGCGCTCGCCGCCCTCAGCCAGGCTCGGCTCGAGAAGTTCCTGCGCGTGAAGTAGCCGGGTCGCACGGCGCCGGCTGCTCGCCGGCGCCATGCGTGGGGATCAGAGCTTGTGAAGAAAGCCTTCACAAGCTCTGACTATCTCGCCAGGGGAGGGCATTCGCCCTCCCCTCGTGCGCGAAGTGAATTCGCGCACTTCACCCCTCCCACGTGCCTCGCCGCCGACGGCGAGGCGCGCTGAGAGCTCATGATTTCTTCACAAGCTCTCAGCGCGGGCTTGCGCCCGCAACCCAAGACGCGGGCGCAAGCCCGCGCTGACTATCTCTCGGAGGGGAGATCTCGCGACCTCCCCTCGGCGCCGAAGTGAATTCGGCGCCTTCACCCCACCGCGCCGGCGGCCCTCTCTGGCCGCCGGCTGAGCTACTGCTCCGAAAATCTGCGCATTGCGCGCAGATTTTCGGGAGTAGTAGCTCAGAACGCTGTCACCAGCCCGACCGTCAACCGATCGGCGTCGGTGTCGAGGTCGTGGGCGACCTCGCCGAGCAGGCGAAGATTGCGCGCGAGCACGTAGTTGACGGTCAGGGAGGCGTTCTCGGCGCTGGACGCCGCGACGTCGGAGTCGACCTTGTTGTAGAGCGCCGAGAGCACCCAGCGACCGTCCTGTCCATCCGGGAAGAAGTGCAGCTCGGCGAAGCCGCCCTTGGTCTTGAGGTCGGGACCGGTGCGTCCGACGAAGAAGGGATCCTCGTCCGAGCGCTCGAGGTACTCGAGGCTGAGCTGCCAGTTGGCACCGAGGTTCGCGATGAGGTCCGGGCCCAGGTACGACACCCTGGACGAGACGTCCTCCGAGCTCTTCTCCTTCCCCCAGTAGCCGAAAGCGCCGACCCTTACCGGGCCGAACCAGCGCGAGACGCGCAGCGCCGTGTTCTTGAACGAGTTGTCGTCGAAGTTGTCGCTGATCGCCGGGTCGATGCCGTTGCCGTTGAGCACCTGCGCCACGACGTCGAGCTTGGCCGGCGCGTGCCACGAGAGCACGAGGCCGCGGTCGTAGGTCAGGTTGGTCGGCATCAGGCCGACGCGGGTCGCCAGGATATCGTAGCCGTTGCGCTCGAGCCGCAGCTCGCGCTTGAACAGCGGGTCGGAGACCTGGAACTGGCCGATCATCAGGTCGACGGGCAGTTGGAAAATCGAGTTGAACAGCAGGAACGTGTCCTCGAGCTTGATCGACTCGCCCTGCTCGAGGATGCCGTAGAAGTAGTACGACACGTGGTCGGTGATCGGTCCGCCCGAGAGCAGCTTGAGCGACCATGGCCACTCGAAGTCGGTGCGCGACGAGCCGCCCTCCAGCTCCTTCCACGAGGCGAACAGATCCATGCGGAGCGCGAGCGGTACGTCGCGGGAGAGCTTGAGGAGCGGGTCGCCGATGTCGTAGGTGGCGCGGGTGGGCTCCTTGGACGGGTCCTCCATGCGGAAACCACGGGCGGCGAACTCCTCGCCGTATGGCTTCAGGCGGGGAAACGGCGCGTGGCACGTCGAGCACGAGAGCTGGTACTTGCGAGCGAAGGCAGGGATCGCGTCGGCGCGGCGCGCCTCGGAGAGCGCCAGCAGCGCCAGTGCGACGAGGACGACGATGGCGAGAGAGCGGTTGCGCGTCATGGTCTCACCTCACTGGAGCACCGTGAATATGGTGGTGTGGGTGTTGATTCTCTCAGGCGCGAACTCGTCTGTGGGGACCTTGAGGTACTCCGCGACCGACGAGACCAGCCGCGAGTAGTAGATGTTCGCCGTGACCGTCACCTTCCCCGGAGTCAGATCGCCCGGGAGCTTCCAGGTGTATGTCTCTGTGGTGGCCTGCAGCGGCGCCAGGCGGTAGTCGGGGCCGAAGTCGGCGGTGTTCCATTGCGCGATGGTCATGCGTCCCTTGGGGTCGAGGTAGGGCAGGCGGAAGATGCGGTCGCCCGGGGACATGGTCGAGTACGAGCCGTCGCGCTTCAAGCCGGGGAAGCTCGGGATGTCCTTGATGTCGCCGATGTCCTGATACGCCATCGCGGTGTCGGACGCGATCGTGTAGTCCTCGCCCGGAAAGCCCTTCTTGTCGACCACCAGGTGGTACGCCTTCCCCTTGCTATCTCTTGCCTCGACGGTCAGCCACAGCACCCGCTCCTCGGCTGAGCCCGAGGGGATCTTGTGACCCGCCTTGGCGTTGACGACCACGGCAGTGAGCTTGATCGTGTCGCCGGGCTCGACCTCGCGCGTCTCGGGGTGGATGCGCACCTCGGCCACGCCCGCCAGCTTGCCGGGGTCGTGGGCGCCATGGAACAGGTGCTGGCGCATGTTGGGAAGCTGCGAGCCCATCGAGGCGCTGCGTCCCGGCGCGGGCGGCATGTGGCATTCCTGGCAGACGATCCCTGCCTTCCCGTGCGGGCCCTCCTTCCACTCCTGGTAGGTCGCCTTGACCCACAGCCCCCAAGGGTCCTTCTCGTTGTGGCAGGTGCCGCAGAACTCGGCGGAGCGGAGGAACGGGTTCTCCTTGGTCTCGTGGTGCGGGCTCACGACGCCCGGGCGCGGTCCCTGCTTGACCTTGCCGGGCTGGCTGATCCAGTTGAAGTTGAATGGCGTGTCGCCGACGAAGCCGGTCACCGTGTGGCAGAGGTCGCAGGTGACGGCCTCGTTGGCGCGCGTATTCTCAGCCGGCCGTTTCGGCGGAACGTCGCCGGCCAGGAACGCGAGCGGCGCGTGGCAGCCGTTGCACCCCGCCTTGACGCCGGCGACCTTGGGCTCCTTGAGAGCGTGCGGGACCGCCAGCTCGAAATACTCGATCTCATCCCAGGGGTGCACGAACGCCTGCGACATCATCGCCTGCTCGTGCTGGCGCGCGATGTCGACGTGGCAGGTGGCGCACGCTTGCGGCCGCTCGAACCTCTCGTACGGCTGCGTGCCCAGCGCGGCGTCTCCGACTTTCGGCGTGTCCTGGCCCAACACGGTCGCACTGCTCATGAGGACGGTAAGGACTGCCGTGATCGCTCGCATTCTCGTCTCCTTCCTTGGGCGCGTCCGAACCCGCGCGTCGGCTTCGTAGTATTATCACAGTTTTGTCAATGGTGCGGAAAGCCATGTTTTTGAGTGCTTGCAGATGAGATTTTGGCTGGCGCCTGGACCGCGGCCGAACCTTCGTGGCGTGACGTTCGTAAAAGCAAGTGCAGTCGTGGAGGTCGCGATGTCGCGTAAGAGCAAATGGGTGATCGGCGGCGCGATTG
Organism: uncultured Acidobacteriota bacterium; assembly: GCA_963725705.1. Classification (GTDB taxonomy): domain Bacteria; phylum Acidobacteriota; class Thermoanaerobaculia; order Thermoanaerobaculales; family Thermoanaerobaculaceae; genus CAVRZJ01. The sequence goes on from CAVRZJ010000022.1 coordinate 73,481, forward strand.
GGGTGGCGGTGGTGGGCTCGGCGGTGGCGCTCGGCACCCGCTCCCGCGGCGACGACAAGAAGGATTTCGGCTGGGCGATCGGCAAGGCGGCATACGCCGACGTTCAGGTCGAGGTCACCGAGATCGGCACGGTGCAGCCGGAGATCAAGGTCGACGTCAAGTCGGCGCTCTCCGGCAAGGTGGTTGCGCTGCCGGTGCGCGAGGGCGACGTCGTCCAGAAGGGGCAACTCCTCGCGGCGATCGAGCCCGACGTCAACCAGGCGCAGACGCTGGCGGCGGTGCGCCGCAACGTCAATCAGCAGCAGATCGACTACCTCGACGCAGAGAAGGACTTCCGCGCCAAGGAGGAGCTCCTCAAGGCCGGGCTGATCTCGGTCGAGATCCACCGCGCCGCGGAGACCCGCTACCGCACGATGGAGGAGAGCCTCGCGGCGGCGCGCGAGAAGGCGGGGATCCTCGTGTCGTCGGGCATTCCGCTCACCACCAACCCGAACCAGCAGGTCAACATCACCTCTCCGATGGACGGCGTCGTGATCCTCCGGCCGGTCGAGCTCGGCGAGGCGGTCAGCGGCGCCGGCTCGTTCAACGCCGGCACCGTGATCCTCACCGTCGCCGACCTCGAGAGCATGATCGTCAAGGCCGGCGTCAGCGAGGTCGACATCGGCAAGGTCCGTCTCGGTGCTGCGGTGATGGTCACCCTCGACGCCTACCCCAAGGTTCGCTTCCCCGGCAAGGTCGCACGCATCTCCCCGGCCGCGCGCCTCGAGGACCAGGTCAAGGTGTTCGATGTCGAAGTGAAGCTCGACAACCTCGGCAAGGAGCTGCGTACCGGGATGACCGCCAACGTGAACATCAAGGGCGAGCGCGCCGACCATGTGCTCGCGGTGCCGATCGAGGCGCTCTTCCACCGCGACGAAGGCGAGGTCGTCTACGTGAAGAAGGCGGTCGTCGACAAGGCCAAGGCGAAGCAGACCGAAAAGGCCAAGGGCGCCGAGCCGAAGGCGACGCCGAACCCGCGCGACGCGTGGAAGGAGGCGTTCGAGGAGCGCAAGGTCGAGAGCGGACTCGCATCGATCTCGCACGCCCAGATCGTCGCCGGCCTGGTCGAGGGCGACGAGGTCGCGCTCGAGGACCCGACCAAGCCGAAGAAGAAGGAGAACACGTAAGTGAGCGACGTGCTGCTCTCCCTCAAGGGTGTCTGGAAGACGTACGACACCGGCGAGATCGCGGTGCAGGCGCTGCGCGGCATCGACCTCGAGGTGCGGCGCGGCGAGTACGTGGCGATCATGGGCCCGTCGGGCTCGGGCAAGTCGACGCTGATGCACATCCTCGGCTGCCTCGACACCCCGTCGAAGGGCTCCTACGTGCTCGCCGGCGAGGAGGTCGCCGACCTCTCCGCCGGGCGTCTGGCGGTGCTGCGCAACAAGTTCATCGGCTTCGTCTTCCAGAACTTCAACCTGCTGCCGCGGGCGACCGTGCTGCGCAACGTCGAGCTGCCGCTGTTGTACGGCGGCGTCCAGGGCGACGAGCGCCGGCGTCGTGCGAACGAGATTCTCGCCAGCACCGGGCTCGGCGACCGCGGCCGGCACCTGCCGAGCCAGCTCTCCGGCGGCCAGCGCCAGCGCGCGGCGATCGCCCGCGCCCTCGTCACCGAGCCGGCGCTGCTGCTCGCCGACGAGCCCACCGGCAACCTCGACCAGACCACCGGCGGCGAGGTGATGGAACTGTTCGATCGGCTCAACCGCGCCGGCCAGACGGTGATTCTGGTGACCCACGACCCGATGGTCGCGGCGCACGCCCGCCGCATCGTCCGCCTCGTCGACGGGCTCGTCAGCGAGGACCTCGAGAAGGCCGCATGAACCTGCTGGAAGTGATCGCCGACGGGTTCACAGACATCCGCGCCAATGCGGCCCGCACCTCGCTGCAGACGCTGGGTGTCGTGCTCGGCGTCGCCTCGGTGGTAGCGACGCTCGGGATGATGGCCGGCGAGCGGGCACAGAGCATGAAGTACTGGTCCGAGACCGGCGGCGTGCTCAAGCTCGGCGTGTACTCGCGTCCGCCGGAGGCGGTGCGCATCTCGGCGCGCGAGAAAGCCAGCCGCGGGCTGACCCTCGACGATGTCGAGGCAATCCGCGCCTCGATCCGCGGCTTCGACATCGTCGAGCCGCAGATCACCGGCCGGCGGATGCTGCGCACCCCGCGCGCCACCATGGAGTACCGGGTCAACGGCGTCGCCCCGCGCTGGGCCGAGTACAACGAGCTGATCGTCGGCAAGGGGCGGTTCATCACCGACGACGACCTGGCGAGCGCCTCCTCGGTGTGCGTGATCGGCGCCGACCGCGCGCAGGAGTTCTTCGGCACCGACGACGCGATCGGCCGCGAGCTACGCGTCGGCGACCACCTGTTCACCGTGGTCGGAGTGCTCACCTACCGCGAGTTCTACTGGAACCGCGCCAACGACTACAACGCGCTCGGTTGGATCAACGAGATCGTCGCCGTCCCGGTCACCGCGCTGCAGGCGCGCTTCACCGGCGCCGGCAGCCGCAAGGTCGACGAGCTCGCGCTGCGGCTGCGCAGCGTCGAGGACCACGACGAGGCGGTGGGCGCGCTCAAGCGGATGCTGCTCGCGCGCCACGGCGCCGAGGACTTCCAGGTGTGGGACCGCCTCGACCGCATCCAGCAGATGAACCAGCAGGGGCAGGTGTACGACGTCACCTTCATGGCGTGCGGCGCGATCTCTCTGATTGGCAGCATCATCGTCGTCGCCAACATCCTGCTCGCCTCGCTCGCGGAGCGGCTGCGCGAGGTGGGCATCCGCAAGGCGCTGGGCGCCAAGGGGTGGCACATCGCGGTGCAGTACCTGCTCGAGGGGCTGATCGTCACCGGGATAGGCGCCGGCGCGGGGCTGCTGCTCGGGATCGGCCTCGTCCACGGGGTGGCCAGCCTGCTCGACCAGATGGCGGTGCTGTCGCCGACGATGGTCTGGGCGGCCCTGATCGCGCCAGTGGTGGTGACGGCGCTCGCCGGGTCGTACCCGGCCATCAAGGCCGCCCGCCTCGACCCCGTCGTCGCGCTGAGGTACGAATGAACATCGCGTTCTGGGAAGCCGTGCGCACGACGCTCTCCGAGATCTGGGCGCACAAGTTCCGCTCGTTCCTGACGCTGCTGCTGGTGGTCCTCGGCACCATGGGCGTGGTCTTCATGATCACCATGATCGAGGCGCTCAAGGTGATGATCTGGGATGGCATCAAGAGCCTCGGCTTCGACGGTGTGATGTTCGTTTCCGCCAACACCCCGGACGACCCGGCCGAGCGCAGGAAGCTCGGGCTCTCGCGCGGCCTCTCGTACCGCGACGTGGCGGCGCTGGAGGGCTCCGAGTCGCTGCAGGCGGTGGCGGCGATCCGTATCAAGGACTTCGTGGTCCGTCACGGCGCCGAGGAGCGGCGGGCGCGGGTCTATGGGATCACGCCGTCGTACGTGACCGTGCACGATCGCGAGATCAGCTCAGGGCGCTGGTTCGACCAAGGCGACGAGATCGAGCGGCGGCGCGTCGCAGTGCTCGGCTTCGAGCTCGCCGACAAGCTGTTCGCCGGCGACGACCCGCTCGGCAGGTCGGTCCGCATCGGCGACGCCAGCTTCCGCGTGATCGGCGTCGAGGCGCGGCTCGGCAACCGGCAGGCCAACTCGGGCTGGACGCGCCGCGAGATGAACGGCGTCCTGGTGCCGCTCGCGACGTTCCGCGCCTATTTGTCGGGGGGCGAGCGGATCAGCCTGATGACCGTCAAGACCGGCGACCTCGACCACCTCGAGGACGTCAAGGGCGACGTCAGTCGCGCGGTCCGCCGCGCCCACCATGGCGTCGGCGACTTCGAGGTCGAGAACGTCGCCGACGAGATGCTCAAGGCCGAAAAGGAGATCCGGGTGCTGCTGCGCAACTGGACGATCGTCCTCGCGTCGATCTCCGGGATCGCGCTGCTGATTGGCGGCGTCGGCATCTACTCGGTGCTCAAGATCTCGCTCGCCGAGCGGCTGTACGAAATCGGCCTGCGCAAGTCGATCGGCGCCTCCGACCGGGCGATCCTCACCCAGTTCCTCGTCGAGTCGACGACGCTCTCGGCGCTTGGCGGCGTGATCGGCTGCGCCCTCGCCGCGATTGCCTGCGCGCTCCTCTCGCCCAACTTCGAGATGGGTCTGCCGCTGGCGCCGCTCGGCGTCCAGCTCGGCATCGGCTTCGCGGTGTTCACCGGCCTGTTCGCCGGCCTGTTTCCGGCACTCTCCGCCTCCCGCCTCACCCCGATCGAAGCGCTGCGCGGCTGAGGGCGGCAGGCGATAGCCGAAGTTCCCCCACCCGAATACTCGGACAGTTTCCCAGGCCGCGGGTGCAAGCCGACGAAGGGCAAGGCGGCGAGCGCGGCAAGAGATAAAATTGTTGGAAATGTGCGTCTTCGGCGCCTTGCTTGCGTTGGCTGCGCTCGGCTCGGGCACGGAGGAGGTGGCGCCGGGCACGCCGATCGTGGCGGTGCGGATCGTGCGCCACGACGTGTTCGACATCGACGACCCCGCCACCTCCGCCTGGGGATACCGCGCTGTCAACGCCCTGCACGTCCTCTCACGTGAGAACTTCATCCGTGCCCTGCTGCTCTTCAAGGAGGGCGATCTGCTCGACCCGCTGCGCCTGGCCGAGAGCGAGCTCATCCTGCGGGGCACGGGGTTCCTCAACCCGGTGAGCATCACGGCGCATCCGGTGGCCGGTGGCGCCGAGGTGGTGGTGGAGACGCGCGACCAGTTCACCTTCGAGCTGTCGATCGACTACTCCAAGGTTGGCTCCAGGCGCCGCAACGGCGTGTCGGTGACCGAGGAGAACCTGTTCGGCTGGGGCAAGGGCGTGCAGGTGGAGGTGGACACCACGCCCGAGCGCACCTCCAAGTTGCTCGAGTACAAGGATCCCCTGCTGTTCGGCTCGCGCTGGCGTCTCGTCACCTCCTACAAGGACTCTTCCGACGGGTCCACCGAGTACTTCCAGCTCGAGTACCCGTTCTTCGCCTTGCCGACGCCCCGGGCCGCCGGCGTGGAGTGGCGGAGCGACGGGCTGCAGGAGTACCTGTGGTCGGACGGGCAGCGGAGCGTGATCGGCCGGACCGACACGCGCGGCTTCGAGGTGTGGGGCGGGCTGCGCCTGCCGGGCGCCGGCATTCACACCAACCGTCTCACCCTTGGGGTGTTCGGGGAGCGCGCCACGTTCGCCGACTGGCATCGCCTCGACGGCGCACCGTACCCGCAGCCGCAGGACCGCGACCTCCTGGGCGTGGAGGTGGGCTGGGAGCACCTGACTTTTCGCTGGAAGCTGGTCCATGGGTTCCGCGCCTGGCAGCGGCAAGAGGACCTGCCGCTCGGGCCCAACTGGCTCCTGACGACCGGCCTCTCGGCGCCGGCGCTGGGTGGCGACCGCACGCGCCTGCGCTACCACGGCTCGCTGACCGTGGGCCGTCTGGATGGGAACCGGTACTCCTGGCTGTCGGCGGACCTCTCCGGAAGAGTGGAAGCGGGTGGCGTGAGCAACGCCATCACCCATCTCGAGTTGGGGGGCGCCATCACCGGTTCGGCCGGCCTCCGGTTGAGGGTGTCGGCGGACCTCGGTCACCACCTCGACGGCGAGCGGCAGCTCACGCTCGGGGCCGACGCCGGCCTGCGCGGCTACGACCCCAACACCTTCGACGGCACCTCGCGGATGGTGACCAACCTGGAGTGGCGCCATCGCCTCACCGGCGAGCTGCTGCACTTCATGACGCTCGGCGTGACCGCCTTCGCCGATGCCGGCAGGACCTGGGGGGCGCGGGTGGGACCGTCCACCGAAGGGTGGCGGAGCGACGCCGGCGTCGGCTTGCTGGCGGAGCTCACCCGCGCCGCAGTCGTGCGAGTCGTCCGTCTTGAGCTGGCGTTCCCGGACCGGGGCGGCGGGGCGGTGTTCCTGGTGACCACCGACTCGTTGTTCTGACCCGGACAGGCTCTGAGGAGAGCCAGCCTCGGCGGCGCCCGCGGCGCTCGGCCGTTGCCACAGTGTTGCCGCACCGTTGCCGCTCCGTCACGGGGCAGCGCCGCAAGGGACCGATATTAGTGTCTGGAAGGGAGCCGAACGGCGATGAGAGTAACGGTGCTTTGCGTGGCTCTTGCGGTGGCCAGCACGGCGTTCGCCGCCGGGCAGGGTGGCGGGGACACGCCGGCGCCGGGCCCCCGCACGTTCAAGCTCGAGCTGCAGCCGCTCTACCTGCCGGGCTACGACCCTGCCAGGGAGCTGCACCTGGCACTGTGGGACTCGCCGATGAGCCGGCTCGAGCTGACCGCGGCGCGCGAGCAGTGGGCATTCCGGAACCCGGGCCCTACCGGCACCGTGATCCCGTTCGAGGGTGTTCAGCTCCCGTTGCGGCTCAACCTCGATTCCGGAGCCCAGCGTCTGGTCATGGGGCCGTGGAGCCCAACCTGGCAGGACCTCACCTGGCAGGAGAAGGTCGCCGCCGGGGCGCAGACCGGGGTTCTCGCGCTGGCGCTGGTCCAGGTGCTGTCCCACATCCACTGACGCCGGCCTCATCCTCCCGTCCTCGCACCGTCCGCCCCCGGTAGCCGCGTCGCTCCCGGGCCCGTTGCCGAACCGTGATCGAACCCTTACCCGCGCCTGACCACCCCATCAGGAATCTCCCGCCACCGCCTCCGATCCTGGAGGCAGGAATCACACCCGTCCGGAATTGACCGGCGGGCGAAGGCGGGAGGGAGGCAACAATGAGACACGGCAGCACAATCGGCAACCGCAGCTTCTGTCAGAGGAACCGCGCCGGGCTCATCTGTCTCGTCGCGCTACTCGCCAGCTTCGTCGCGCCCATCTCCAGGGCGGCGACAGCGACTCTGACGGTGCTGCACGTCAATGACACCCACTCCCATCTCGACGCGGTCGGCCCGCGCGACACGGCGCTGGCCGGCACCGTCGGCGGCATCGCGCGCGCCGCCACGGTCATCGCCCGCGAGCGCGCCGCGGACCCCAACGCGCTCCTGCTCCACGGCGGCGACCTCTTCCAGGGCGATCTGTTCTTCAACAACTACTTCGGCGTCCCGGAGCTCGGCCTGCTCGCCGCCCTCGGCTTCGACGCCATGACCGTCGGCAACCACGAGTTCGACCTCGGGCCGGACACCCTGGCCGGCGCGCTGTCCGAGGCGTACCCAGGCGGGGGTGTGCCGTTGCTGTCGGCGAACCTCGACCTCTCCTCCTACCCGGCGCTCTCGCCGTTCATCCGCCCGTGGCTCCTGCGCGAGGTCGCCGGCGTCAAGGTGGGGATCTTCGGCATGACCACCCCCGACGACCCGATGATGCGGCCCGACCCGGTGCGCGTGCTCGGCGCCGGTGACCCGGCCACCGTCCTGGGGATCGCCGGCCAGCAGGTCGCCGAGCTGCGCGCCGCCGGCGCCCAGGTGGTGATCTGCATGTCCCATCTCGGTTATGCCTACGACCAGGCGCTCGCAGCCAACGTCCCCGGCATCGACGTGGTGGTCGGCGCCCACGACCACCTCGAGCTGGAAGCCCCCACTGAAGTGGCCAACCCGACCGGCGGCACGACCTACATCGTGCAGGCGGGCTGCCACTACCGCAACGTCGGCCGGCTGCGGCTCGACGTAGGGCCGGAGGGCGTGCACCTCCTCGATTACGCCTTGCTGCCCGTGGACTCAAGCGTCGAACCCGCGCCCGAGGTGCAGGCTCTGGTGGAGCAGCTCAAGGGCGGGATCACCGCACGCTGGGGAGACGTCTACGACAGCGTCGTCGCCTGGGCCCGCAGGCCGGTGGCGAAGCGCCTGGACCGCGGCGCCTTCCGAGACTCCCCGATGGGCGACCTGATCGCCGACGCCTTCCGCTCTCGCACCCGGACCGACATCGCGATCACCGCCGACGGACTGATCTCCGAGGGGCTGGCGCAGGGACGGCTGGTCGCGGCCGATGTCTTCCGCACGGTCAGCTACGGCTACGACCTCGACACCGGCCTGGGACTGCGCCTGGCGACGTTCGACATCACCGGCGCAGAGCTTCTGCGCGCCATTGAGATCACCCTCGGCTACCTCGGGGTCAGCGACGACTTCTTCATCGAGGTCTCCGGCATGCGCTTCGCGTACGACCCGCAGGCGCCGGTGGGGAGCCGGGTGATCCGCTCCTCCGTGGTCGTCGACGGTAGACGGCTGAGGCCATCGCAGACCTACTCCGTCACCGCCGACACCGGCATCGTCGTGCTGCTGCCGATGATCGGCGTCGAGGTCGCGAACCTCGAGCTTCTGCCGGACCTCGAGTACGTGGTACTGCTCGACCACGTGCGGGCGCTCAGGACGCTCGACGGCCGCAACGACGGGCGGATCCGCGAGTCGTTCGTCTTCCGCGATCCGAGATGCGGCGGCAAGAGCCTCATCGACCCGCGGCCGATGCCGTGATCTTCGCTCCCGTGGCGGCGACGGGTCGACGGGCGACATCTCCGGCGCAGCGTCGCACGGACGACGCTGCGCCTATGCTGGAGGGCACAAGGCACTCTTCGCAGGAACTGCGGCGACCTGGGAGGTGACCATGAGAAGCTCACGAGCTCAACGTGTCGTGGCGACGACGGGCGTAGCGTTGAGCGTGGCCCTTGCGCTCGTGTTGCCGACGGCGTTCGCCCCCGAGGTGCGCGCGGGCGACTCCGGCGGGCTCTACCTGGGCGCGGCCTACGGCCACAACTCGGGTGACACCACCGTCCTGCTGCAGTCGGGGTCGCAGGTGATCGAGGGCAGCGTGCATTCGAACGAGCCGGCGTGGCGCCTGTTCGGCGGCCATCGCTGGCCGTACTTCGCGCTCGAGGGAGGGTATCGCGACCTCGGCACGACGGAGGCGACGGTCGAGGGCTCCCTCGTCGTGCTCGGCTACCGCGGGTGGGACGTCTCGGTGCTCGGCTTCGTGCCGGTCGGCCGGTTCGAGCTCCTCGGCAAGCTCGGGCGGTTCTTCTACGAACGCCGCCTGGAAATCGACCGCGTCGACCACGGCGCCTATCGCAGCAACACCGCGTTGATCGGGCTGGGCGTCGCCATGCGGTGGCCGGGGCTCGCCCTGCGCCTCGAGTGGGAGCGCTCCGGCGTCCTCGACCGTCAGGTGGCGCACGGCATGTTCGACTTCGTCTCGATGGTGACACTGGGCGTCACCGTGAATCTCTGAGGGGGTCGCGGTGGAGGAAACCATGCGGGTCAGGTCCGCGGTCGTGGCCCTCGCAGCGACCATCGCAGCGCTGGCGGCCGGCTGCACGACGATGGCGACGCCTGAGATGAGCGTGGTGCCGCCGTTCTGGTCAGCCGGCGGCGCGAGCATCCGGATCGTCGTCGCGTCGCCCCCGCAGGCGGGTCTCTGGCGCCACGGCGGCGACTGGTTCTACCACGGGCTCGTCTCCGACGCCCGCGACGCCTCGCTCATCGCCTTCCTGACGACCCAGCAGTTCTCGTTCGCGGAGGCGCAGCAGCGGCTCGAGTCGCTGCTCACACGGAAGGGTTTCATCGTCGTTCCGCCCTCGGCGGCGGCTGCCGATTACGAGCTGACGCTGTCGGTGGCGTGGTGGGGCGTGAGCCAGGACTACACGGGCGTGATCCCGAAGGGCACGAAGTGGGCGCGGATCGGCCTGCGCGGAGAGCTCGCCGACCTCCACAACGGGTGGACGCTGTGGTCGCACACCGCGTCCGCCTCTTCCTCGCTCGGACTTCATTGGAAGGAGCCGCCGGAGTTCCCCCGCGTCCGCGCGGCCTTCGCGAGCGTATTGGCGGCCGCAGCAGGTGATCTGGCCGGCGCGCTCGAGTCCTGGGGCGGTGCCACTGTCGCCGTCGACACGGTCAGCGGCAGCTAGCGCTCAGCGGGCGAGGCCGGCGCAGCGCAGCAGCTCGGCGAAGCGGGGGTCGTTGCGAAGCGGGTCGAACGCCGGGTCGACCTCGAGGGCGCCGAGCAGGGAGCAGCGCTGCTCGCATGCCTTGGCCAGCCAAATGAAGGCGGCACTGGCGTCGCCGAGGCCGACGAAGACCCCGCCGACGTAGTACGCCGGCACGAAGCGCTGCGCGGAGAGTCGCTGCAGCTCGTCGGCGATGGCGTGGGCCTGGGCAGGACGCCCGGCGCGTCCGAGGACGTAGCCCGTTGCCACGAGCACTCCGGGCTCCCCGGGCGCGACCTTGCCCGCCTCGGCCAGCTCGGCAAGCGCCTCGGTGAACAGAGCTTCCTGGGTGTACGCCAGCGCCATCCCGAGCCGGGCCGGGACGAAGTACGGCTCCATCGCCAGCGTCGCCTTGTAGTACTCGATCGCCTGATCGTAGTCGCGAGCGTAGTAGGCGAACAGGCCGAGGTCGGCGTTGATCACCAGCGACAGGGGGTCGAGATCGAGGGCGCGCCGGATCTCGCCCTCGGCCTCGCGCTGCCGGCCGGCCTCGGCCAACATCTCGGCGTACCACTGGTGGGAGGACGCGTAGCCGGGCGCCAACTGGATCGCGCGCCGCAGCGAGCGCTCGGCGGCATCACGGTCCCAGTCGAACGTCCACTGGACGAGGCCGAGCGAGGCGTGCGCCTCCGCGAGCCCCGGGTCGATCTCGAGGGCGCGCGCGGCCGCCGCGCGCGCCTTGGGGAGCGCCTCGCGCGGCGGCAGAGCGCCGTACTCGGCGGCGCCGAGGAGCGCGTAGCAGTCGGCGAGGCCGGCGTAGGCGAGGGCGTAGGTCGGGTCCGCGGCGATCGCCTGCTTGAAGCACGCGATCGCGTCGTCGAACCCCTGCACGGTGCGCTTGTTCCAGTGGTAGCGCCCCTTGAGATAGAGCTGGTACGCGGCGACGTCGTCGGTGTAGCGGGTGCGCAGCACGCCGCGGTCGGTTGCCGAGAGCCGTGGGCGCAGGCGCTGCACGATCTCGGCCGCCAGGTCTTCCTGGACGACGAAGATGTCAGAAAGCGGCCGGATGAAGCTGCCGCCCCACAGTTGCGTGCCGTCGGCCACCGCGACCAGCTCGGCGCTGACCGACAGCGTGTCGCCTTGCTGCACGAGGCGTCCCGTGACGACCGTGCGGACGCCGAGCTCTCTCCCGACCTTCTGCGGGTCGGCGGGTGCGGCCTTGAAGCGTGACATGCTGCTGGCGGCGATCACCCGCAGCCGCGGCACCCGCGCCAGGGCGCTGGTGAGCGTCTCGCGGACTCCGTCGGCGATCATCTCGGTGGCGGGGTCGCCGCCGCCGACCGCGAACGGCATGATGGCGATCGAATCCGTGGTCGTGGCCCGCCCGCGCAGGAGGTATGACGCGACCGCCAGGGCCGCCGCACCGAGCAGCGCGAACAGCCAGATCAGCGAGCGGGGGCTGTAGGAGCGCCTGGCCACGGGTCGCGCCGGCGCGCTCGGCGGCGGCTCCGGCTCGGGGGGCCGGGGAGTCGTTGTCCGGTCGGCGTCCGGTTCCCGGCGCCGCACCGGCGCGACGATGCGATATCCCCACCGGGGCACCGAGGCGATATAGGTCGGGTGCTTGGGATCGTCGCCGAGCTCGCGCCGGAGCAGCATCAGCCGCTGGGTCAGCGCCTCGTCGTTGACGATCTCGTTGGGCCAGACCGTGTCGAGCAGCTCGTGCCGGGTGACCACGCCGGGCGCTCGCCGCACGAGGGTGACGAGGAGCTCGAAGGTCTTCGGCGGCAGGGGAACGACCTCGCCGGCGCGGGTCAGCAGGCGGTCGCCTACGTCGACCACGACGTCACCTACGGCGTACACCTCCTCGTCGCGGATGTCCTGGTCTGTCATCGTCGTGTACATGGTAGTGCATGGCCGCCATGGACGGTCCGCGCACGCCGTTGCCGACCCGTTGTCCGGCCGTTGTCGCGCCATTTCCCATTCCTCAGGCGGGCCGGCGCTGCGGCGCCGAGGATCGCATTGCGGGCAACAGGACCGGGCTCGCGAACGGAGGCGCCCGGAACCGGCGTGAAGGGAGGCGGCGATGATTCACGTGCTGTGGAGCTGTACCATGATCGGAGCGGTCATCATCGTGCTGTGCGTGCTCAACGGGGTGCTGCAGCGGGTCTGCCACGGCCGGAGCGCAGCGCGCCCGCAATTGCGCTCCGGGCGGGCGACCGGCTCGCCGGAAGGGGGGCTGCGATGATCACGCGCCTGAGAGGCAACCGCGGGCTCGCGCTTCTCCTGATCGCGGCAACGGCGACTGGCGGGTGTGTGTCGGTCCGCGCCCGGAGCGCCGAGCCGGTCGCCGGCCAGGGGTCGCTCGGGAGCGTCGAGGTCAATATCTACGACACCGCGAGTGCGAGGAAGAGCGGCGTTCGCAGCGCGCGCTCGATCGTCAGCGAGCTCCTCCGCCGGGAGGGGTACAGGAAGATCGACGCGCGCGAGTTCAGAGAGGCGTGCTGGACGGCGGCGGACCTGCCTCCCGGCACGTACACGGTGCGCGTCAGGCACCGGTTCGACGAGCACGGCACGAAGCACCGACTACTCTCGTCGGATCAGGCGACCTTCGTGCTCGCCGGCGGCGAGCGGGTGCGGGTGGACGTTGTGCTGAGCCACCCGAAGCGCGTGCTGGTTGGCACGGCAGTGGGGGTCGGCGTAGTGGCGGTGCTGGCGATCGTGCTCATCAACATCATCAACATCAGCGTGTGGGGCAACACGTCCGCTGCTGCCGTTCACTAGACAGGCTCCTGAGTCAGCGCGATTGGGTTAGAATCGCACCACGACAAAAAGGGGGGTAACACCATGCCGCTACTTCGTAGGCTCGTGCGAGTGACCAGCGTCGCCGTATCTTTCGCCGTGCTGCTGGCCGAGGCCTGGGCGGCTCCGCCGCGCTCGGACCGGCTCGCGCCGCAGCGTCTGCGCGACCGCCAGGTTCAGCAGCAGGTCGTGCAGGCGGTGCTGCACGCCAGCCAGATCGGCGGGATCGAGCAGGGCGCCCAGTACTTCCCGCAGTCGGTCGCCTCCGGCGATCCGCGACCGGACAGCGTCATCCTGTGGACCCGGGTGAACGACGCCGCACTCGCCGCCGCCGACTACCCGGTGCGCGTGATCGTCACCAAGGACCGCTTCTTCAGCCAGATCGTGATGAACCAGGAGGTGACGGCACAGGCTGCGTCCGACCACTGTATCAAGCTCAAGGTCACTGGCCTGCAGCCTGGCACGACGTACCTCTACTTCTTCGTCTACTCCAAGGGCGGCACCGTGTACCTGTCGCGCCTCGGCCGGACCAAGACGGCGCCGGCTCCGGGCAGCGACGTGCCGGTGCGCTTTGCCTACTTCTCCTGCCAGGACTACAACGACCGCTACTACAACGCATACCTGAAGCTGTTGCTCGACCACAAGGACGATCTCGACTTCCTCGTCCACCTCGGCGACTACATCTACGAAACCACCGACGTCACCACGCCGGCGAGCGCAGCCGGTAAGCGCAAGGTGGTGTTCTCCGACCTCGCCGGGGCGATCCCGCTGGGCAGCGCGGACAGCCCGCGGTTCGCCGCCGCCAGCCTGTCCAACTACCGCGACCTCTACAAGACCTACAAATCCGACCCGATCCTCCAGCAGCTCCACGAGAGCTACCCGATGATCGCGATCTGGGACGACCACGAGTACTCCGACGACTGCTGGGGCGACACCGCCACGTACTTTGGCGGCCGCATCAACGAGAAGAACACCGCCCGTCGCCGCAACGCCGAGCGGGCGTACTTCGAGTTCATGCCGATCGACTACGGGCTCGATGGCACCGGGAAGCTGGCGATCAGCGACGCGATCCTCTACCCGAACGCGCGCATCTACCGTGACTTCACGTACGGCAAGAACGTCCAGCTCGTGCTCACCGACTACCGCTCGTACCGGCCCGACCACGTGGTGCCCGAGGATGCATTCCCCGGCAAGGTCGTGCTCGACAAGGCGACGCTGCAGGCCGTTCTCGGTGCCCCCACCTACGATGCCATAAAGGGCTCGCTCGACCCGTATGTGCCGATCGACAGCAACCCACCGCTGCAGGCGGGGCTCACCTCGATCCTCTACCAGTTCTACCTGCTCTCGAACCCGTTCATCACCGTCGCCGACGCGACGCTGTTGGCGCAGGCCGCGGCGACCGGCAACGTCAGCGCGACCTACATCAACGCGCTGTTCGCGGCGGTCGGATACCCGGCGCCGATCGATGCCCCGACGTTGGCGGCGCTGGACCGCGGGCTTTCCTACCTGTACGTCGGCAAGCAGGACCTCTACTCGCAGATCGGCGCGCGCTACGTGCTCGCCAAGCCGTCGTACGACCTCCTCTCCGGCGTGCTCTACCAGGCCACCGGCGGCGCCACCGAGAACGCCTTCGGCTCGACGCAGCAGGCGTGGCTGCAGAGCACCCTGACGCAGTCGACGGCGACGTGGAAGATCCTCGGCAACTCGACGTCGTCGACGCCGATGATCATCGACTTCACCAACCCGATCATCGCGTCGCTGCTGCCGCCGGGGTTCCCCGATGCGTTCCGTACCAAGCTGCTGTTCGACGCCGACCAGTGGGACGGCTTCCCGCACAAGCGCCAGGAGATCCTCGGCCTGCTCGCCCAGGTGCCCGGGAGCGTGATCATTTCCGGCGACATCCACGCCTCGTTCGTCGCCGACCTCGGTCACGGCACCTTCGAGTTCACCGGCTCGTCGGTGTCGTCGGAGACGATCGAGGAGGAGGTGCTCAGCCAGGCGCAGAGCATCCCGGGGCTGGCCAACCTGCCGGGGCTCGACCTCCTTGTCGGTCAGCTCGGAGGGCTGCTGCAGATCTCGACCGCCAACCCGCAGACCGGCGTGCCGCAGATTCTCTACGACAACACGCACGCCCAGGGCTACGTTCTCATCGAGGCGAGTGGGAGCGAGCTCGTCGCGAGCTACTTCACGATCGACAAGAGCCAGGTGGGGACGAGCTACTACGCGAATCCGGGCGCGCTCGCCAGCCTTTTCGAGGTGCACCGTTTCCGGGTCAGCAACGGGACGCTGACTCCGCTTCCGTAAGCGCTGCGCATGCCACGTGGTAGAGAAGGGGAGGAACCTGGTTCTTCCCCTTCTTTGCCAGCAGACCCGCTGTTGGGCCTATGCTCCGCGCCGGCTTGCGCGGGCGGAGCGCGCGCCCCACGTCGGCGTCGCGTGCGGCGGCCTCCGCTGCGCCGACTACCGCTGGAGGATGAGCACGCGGGCGACACCGCCGGCGTCGATGATCGGCGCTTGGGCGATGAGGCCGGCGTCAGCGACCTCTGGAGCGAGCAGCGTGATCTGACCCGGGCCGACCTCGAGCAGCGCGAAGCCGCATGGGGCGAGCAGGCGCGGCAGGTCGGCGATCAGGCGGCGCACGAGATCGGCGCCATCCGGGCCCCCGGCCAGCGCGGCGCGCGGCTCGAAGTCGCGGACGTCGCGCGGCAGCGCGGCGATCTCGCCGTCGGGGATGTACGGCAAGTTGGCGACGACCAGCTCGAACGCGCCTGCGAGGTGCTTCGCCAGCTCGCCGCACGAGAGCGCGACGCGCGCACCGTGACGCGCGGCGTTGCGGCGTGCGAGCGCGAGCGCCGGCAGCGACAGATCGGTCGCCGACACCACGCTGCTCGGCAGCTCGAGCGCGAGCGTCACGGCGAGGCAGCCGGAGCCGGTGCCGACGTCGAGGATTCGCGGTGCTGCCGCCAACGGGACGGCGAGTGCGCGCTCGACCAACAGCTCGGTCTCGGGGCGGGGGATCAACACGTCCGGCGTGACGAGAAGCTCGCGACCCCAAAACGGGCAGCTCCCGACGATATAGTGGGCGGGCTCACCGCGCAGACGCCGCCTGACCCAAAGCCGGACCGTCGCTTGCCGTGTGTCATCGACTTCGGCCTCCGGGTGTGCGAGCAGCCACGACTCGGGGCGGTCGAGCAGGCGCGCCAGCAGGAAGCGCGCCTCGCGCCCGGGGTCGGCCAGTGCGGCGTCGACGGCGAGTGCGGCGGCTGGCCTCCGCCAGTGCCCGGGCAACCCTCACGTAGACCTCCGCGCCGCCAGCAGCGTCGCGAGAACGACAGCGGTGGCGGCGACGAGCGCGCCGGCGACCGCCCAGCGGAGCGGCCGGTGGGCGAGGAGAAGCGGCGCTGCGACCGCGAGCGCCGCGACGGCGGCGAGTGCGGCGGCACGGGAGCGCAAGCGCGCCGGGAGCTGCGGCGCCAGCCGGCGGTACCCGAAGGCGACGGCGATCCCCCAGAGCAGGCCGGCGATCCACCCCGAGAGGCCCAGCTCCGCGACGGCCACCAGGCGGTTGGCCCACGGCGCCGTATCGGGGAGCAGCGGCTGCTCTGGGATCGGCACGAGCGCGCCGAGCACGGCGCCTACCGCGACCGCGCCGAGGGCGGCGCCGAGCGCGAAGCGGATGTCGGCGAGAAACCGACGGATCGCGGCGAGCACTCGCTCGAAGGCCATCCGGCCTGTCCGACCTATCCGGTCCCGAGCTCTTGCTTCAGGCGCTCCGCCTGGAACTGGGAGAGCAGCGGCTCGAGCAGCAGGTCCAGCTCGCCGTCGAGGATCTCCTGCAGGCGGTGCGAGGTGAGGCCGATGCGGTGGTCGGTGACGCGCGACTGCGGGAAGTTATAGGTGCGGATCTTCTCCGAGCGATCGCCGGTACCGACCATCGACTTGCGCTCGGCGGCCGTCTGGGCGCGCTGCTCCTCCTGCGCGATCTCGTAGAGGCGCGCCTTGAGGATGCGCATCGCCTTGAGACGGTTCTGCTGCTGCGAGCGCTCGTCCTGACACTGCACGACGATGTTGGTCGGTAGGTGGGTGATGCGGATCGCCGAGTAGGTTGTGTTGACCGACTGGCCGCCGGGGCCGGAGGAGCAGAAGCGGTCGACCCGCAAGTCCTTCTCCTGCACCTCGATGTCGACTTCCTCGGCCTCGGGCAGCACCGCGACGGTGACCGCCGAGGTGTGGATCCGCCCCTGGTTCTCGGTGACCGGCACGCGCTGCACCCGGTGCACCCCCGACTCGTACTTCAACCGCGAGAAGGCGCCCTCGCCCTCGAGCAGGACGACCGCCTCTTTGATGCCGCCCATCCCGGCCTCCGAGAGGTCGGTGACGTTGATCTTCCAGCGGCGGCCCTCGGCGTAGCGCGTGTACATGCGCAGGATCTCGGCGGCGAACAGCGCCGCCTCCTCGCCGCCGGTGCCGGCGCGCACCTCGAGCACGACGTTGCGCCGGTCGTTGGGGTCGGCGGGGAGCAGCAGGAGCTTGAGCTGCTCTTCCTTGGCTGCGAGCGCGGCGTCGAGCGAGTGCAGCTCCTCCTCCGCCAGCGCACGCAGCTCCGCATCGTGCTCGCCATCGAGCACCTCGTGGGCGCCGTCGTGCTCCTCGCGCAGCCGCCGGTACTCCCGGTAGGCGGTCACCACCGGCTCGAGCTCGGCGAGCTTTCGCGAGATCTCGAGCAGGCGCTTGCGGTTGGTCAACACTTCGGGCTGCGTCTGCTCCTCGCGGAGCTCGGTGAAGCGGCGCGCCACGTCGTCCAATCGTGTGAGCATCCCGTTCACGGCGTGAGCTTAGCCTTTCCTCGTGCGTTCACCAACAAGAGCGGTTAAGAGCCTGTCCGCGAATAGGAATGGGCCCACCCCTATTCGCGGACAGGCTCTAAAGCGAGAGCGCCGGGAAGGTCGTTCCCGGCGCTCGTGAAAAACTACCGCCCAGCTACGCCTGCTCGGTCTGCTCGGCCTTCTGGCTCTTGCCGTAGCGGCGGTTGAAGCGCTCGACACGGCCCGCCGAGTCGATCAGCTTCTGCTTGCCAGTGAACATCGGGTGGCAGGCGGAGCAGATCTCAAGACGGATCTCCTTCTTGGTGGAGCGCGTCGTGAACGTGTTGCCGCACGCGCAGTGAACCTCGACCTCGTTGTATACGGGATGGATCCCCGGCTTCATAGCGACCTCCAAGACATCCCCTTTCGGGGACCGCAAATGATACACGACCGTGCCGGGCAACGCAAGGCCGTGCCGGTGCTTTCCACCGAGGTGTCGTGCGGTGGGACTCGAGCTGTCGCGCCGCGATCGCGTTCAGGAGCGCGAAAGCTCCGCGCTCCGCCGTGCCCGGAGCGTGCAGCCGGGACAGCCGAAGCACCCCTCCCGAGTGCGCGTGCGAGTGGGCGTGGCTGCGCCTTACGGTGCCGCCGGGGCGCGGATGCTGCTACCGTGTGCGGTAGAGAAACCCGAAGGGAGTCGTCCATGCACTTGCTTGCCAACATCGCTGTCGCCGTGGTGGCCGCGCTTCACGTCGGTTTTCTCGTGCTGGAGATGTTCCTGTGGACGAAGCCGATCGGCCGCCGGGTGTTCGGCCTTCCCCCCGACGTTGTCGTCTCGTCGGCCAAGCTCGCCGCCAACCAAGGCCTGTACAACGGCTTCCTTGCCGCAGGCCTGATCTGGGGCCTGGTCGCGGGCGGCGCCGGCTTCTCGATCAAGGTGTTCTTCCTCTCGTGTGTCCTGGTCGCGGGGATCTTCGGGGCGGTGACCACGAAACGCTCGATTCTCTGGGTGCAGGCGGTTCCGGGCTTCGTGGCGCTGGTCCTGGTCGTCCTCGGCAGGGCATGAAGGACGCGCCGCGGCTGCACTCTCCCTACGCGCAAGCCGCTCGCTCGGACAGGCTCCTACGCCAGGGCAGCTACGGCGGCGAGCGCCGCGTCGACCTCGCCCTCGTCGTTGAGCAGGCTCGGGGCGAGCCGCACGTAGGAGACGCGATACGGGCTCGCCGAGGCGATCACCCGCCTCGCGAGCAGGCGCTTGACCGCGGCCTCCGGCTCCATGCCCTTGATCTCGAAGCAGATGATCCCGGCCGACAGCTCGCTCGCGCGTGGTGTGATCAGCCGGACGTGCTGCATCGCCGCGAGGCCGTCCTTGCAGCGGGTGTTGAGGGCGTGAATGCGCTCGGCGATGCGGGAACGGCCGACGCGCGCGTGGAACGCGAACGCCGCCGGCACCGCCCACCAGTGCTCGTACGCCTTGAACCCGCCCGGCGACACCCACGGGGCGCGGTTGGGGCCGGCGGGCAGGCGGCCCTCCTCCCAGGCGCGATAGGGCTCGACCTGGAACGGCGGGATGGTCGGTCGCAGGCGCGCCCAGGTCGACTCTTTCGCCCACACCACGCCGGTGCCGCGCGGCGCGAAGATCCACTTGTGGGTGCCGGCGGCGAAGAGGTCGACGCCGGTGGTCGCGATCGTCTCGTCCTCGACGCCGAAGCCGTGGACGCCGTCGACGAACAGCATGATCCGCTCGGCCTCGGCCCTCCCGCGGTTGGCCTCCGCGACCAGCGCGGCGAGACGCCGCAGGGGCAGCTTGACGCCCGTGCAACTGTGCACCCAGGTGACGCCGACCACGCGGGTGCGGGGAGCGATGGCACCGGCGAGCCGGGACGCGATCTCCTCGATCGAGGCGACTGCGGGATCGTCGTAGAGCGCGACCTTGCGGACCGCGACGCCGCTGCGCTCGGCGTAATAGCGGATCGACTCGTGGTGGGAGTAGTGGTCGTGGACGGTGGTGAGGATCTCGTCGCCCGGCTTGAGGTCGAGGCCGGCGTAGGCGAACGCCAGGCCCATGGTCGTGCTGTCGGTTTGCGCGACCTCCTCGGCGCGGCCGCCGAGATAAGCCGCGGCCGCGGCGCGCACCCCGTCGGCGCGCGTAAACAGCCCTTGCTCGACGGTCATCGCCGGGTTGCGGTCGAGCTCCCGGCGCAGGCTCTCGATGGCCGCGCGCACCGGCGCCGGGTTGGAGGCGAGCAGGAACGACCCGAAGTGCAGCCAGCTCCGGTCGAGGTCGAACTGGTCGCGGACCCACTTCCAGTCGGGAGTCGCGCCGCCCCCGGGTGGCGCCGCGGACCGCGATGTCTCGGCGGGCAGGTCCCGCCAGGCGATGGCGCCGAGAGCGAGTCCCGCGCCGGTGATGAAGCTTCTGCGATCGCTGGCCATGTCCCATCCCTCCTACGCGCTGTGCGTGCACTGCGTTTCCCCTCACAACCGGCGGGGTGGGGACGGCGATTCCCCGCCGGTCGCGTAGCGCCGGGAGAACCGGAGAGTTGCGAAAAGCTATGCCGGCTGGACGGTCGCCGTCAGCTCGAGCAGGCGTGCCTCGACCTCCGCGATGACGTAGTCGGGGGTCGAGGCGCCGGCGGTGAGGCCGACGCAGTCGATGCCGGCGAGCCAGGCGGGATCGATGTCGGCGGCACCCTGGATGAGACGGGCGTGCTTGGCGGGAGAGCAGATCTCGAGAAGGTGGCGCGTGTTGGCAGAGTGGCGGCCGCCGACGACGAGAATGAGCTGCACCTCGGGGTCGGCGGCGAGCTGTCGCGCCGCGTCCTGGTTCTCCTTGGTCGCGTAGCAGATCGTGTCGGCGCGCCGGGTCGCCGCGTTGGCCGCCTCGATCGTGCGGACGACGCCCTCGTACTGCTCGGCGTTGAGGGTGGTCTGGTAGAAGACCCGGATCGCGGCGTAGCGCGACCACGCGATCGCGCGCGCCTGCTCGACGGTGTGGACGATGTGGTAGGCATCGGCGGGCAGGTCGAGGGTGTAGCCGATCACCTCGCGGTGATGCGGGTCACCGATGAAGACGAGGTGCTCGCCGGCGGCGAGGGCGTCGCGCGACTCGTGGTGGATGTCGTAGACGAACTTGCAGGTGGTGTCGAGGACCTGGAGACCGAGCGAGCGCGCGCGATCGTGGAACGAGCCCGGCACGCCGTGCGCAGAGAAGACGATGAACGGCTCGCGCACGTCCTCCAGGCGCTCGACGGTGCGGACGCCGAGGCGCTCCATCTCCTCGACGACGCGCTCGTTGTGGACGACCTGGCCGAGGATCGCGCCCTGCCCGCCGCTCCTGGCGAAGCGCTTGACCTTGATGTCGGCGACTCGGACGCCGGAGCAGAACCCGTATTTGGCGGCGCGTTTGATCTTCATCACGCCTGTGCTAACGCGCTCACGACGCGAACCCTTCCGGGCCGAGGTCGCCGAGGCGGCGGCGGTACGACTCGACCGCCTCGAGGGTGTCACCGATGGCGTCGCCACCGAACTTCTCGAGCAGCGCGCGCGCGAGGACGAACGCCACCACCGCCTCGACGATGACGCCGCAGGCGGGCACCGCGGTGACGTCGGAGCGCTCGTAAGAGGCGGGGGTCGCCTCGCGGGTAACGAGGTCGACCGAGGGCAGCGGCTCGCGCAGCGTCGAGATCGGCTTCATGAAGGCGCGGATGACGATCTCCTCGCCGTTCGACATCCCGCCCTCGAGCCCGCCGGCGTTGTTGGAGCCGCGCCGCAGTCCGCCTTCGCCGAGCAGGATCGGGTCGTGGGCGAGCGAGCCCGGTCGACCGGCGACCTCGATCCCGGCGCCGATCGCGATGGCCTTGACTGCCTGGACCGCCATGACCGCCTGGGCGAGCTGGCCGTCGAGACGGGCGTCCCACTGCGCCGGCGAGCCGAGCCCGGGCGGCACGCCGCGGGCGACGACGCCGACCACGCCGCCGAGCGTCTCGCCGGCCTTCTTCGCGATGTCGATCATCGTCACCAGGTCGCCCTCGCGATCCGGGGCGACGGTGCGCAGCGGCGAGGCGTCGTCGACGCGCTCGAGGTCGGCGAACGACGGTGGCCCGTCGAGCAGGGCGACACCGCCGAGCGCGAGCACCCCGGAGCGGATCTTGACCTCGAACAGGCCGAGCAACTGGCGACACACGGCTCCCGCGGCGACGCGCGCCGCGGTCTCGCGCGCCGAGGCCCGCTCGAGGACGTTGCGGAGATCCTCCGTCTGGTCGAACTTCCAGGCGCCGGCGAGGTCGGCGTGGCCGGGGCGCGGCGCGGTGAGTCGACGTCTCGCCGCCTCGACCGGCCCGACCTCCCACGGGTCCATCGCGTGGGCCCAGTTCTCCCAATCCCGATTGGCGATCGCGAGGATGAGCGGCGAGCCGAGAGTGATGCCGTTGCGCAGCCCGCCGCGCACGTCGACGCGATCGTGCTCGATCTTCTGCCGCCCGCCGCGCCCGTAGCCGTGCTGGCGGCGGGCCAGCTCGCGGTCGATCCCGTCGCGGTCGAGGCGCATCCCGGCGGGGAGACCGCTGAGGATGGCGATCAGCTCGCGGCCGTGCGACTCGCCGGCGGTGATCAGGGAGAGCGTCATCTAGCGGCCCCCGCCGTCGCCCGCGGGGGCCAGGCGACCGGCGCGGCAGAGGCCGCCGCGGCGACAAGGAACAAGCTGAGCGTGAAGCGTTTCCGGACCACCTGACCTCCTGCGATCGCGATGCTACCACAGCGACCTGGTTGAGCCGCGACCTCTTGCATCGGTGCGGGACCGGCTCTATCCTGAACAACGATGAGGTCCGGAGTGTTTCTTCTCGCGCTCGCTCTTCTCGCCCCGGCGGCGACCGCGGACGAGCTGTTCATCCCCGTCGTCGCTCAGCGGCAGGGGGCTGACGGCGGGTGGTGGAACACCGAGGTGTGGATCAGCAACACGAGCGCGGCGACGGGCGGCTACGCCGTTGTGTTCCTGCCGGCGACCGGCGGCAGCAACCTCGAGAAGCTCGATCTCGAGCCGGCGCTCGAGGAGATCCCGCCGCGGTCGACGGTGTTCCGCAACGACCTCGTGCCGGAGGGTCAGTCGGGAGCGCTCCGCCTGCTGGTGTCGCCGGGGGTCGTTGCGTACTCCCGCATCGCCAACGCGGCAGGGAAGAGCTCCTGGGCGCAGGGGATGCCGGCGTTTCCGCGCGCGGCAGCGATCCGCCCCGCCGAGCAGGTGTACCTGATCGGGCTGCGCCGCACGCCGCAGTACCGCACGGCGCTCGACCTGTTGAACCCCGGGCGAGAGGCAGGGGCCGTGACGGTCCGGCTGATCTCGCAGCGCGGCGAGCCGGTGTACGACACCACTTACCAGCTACCGCCCGGGGCCGTGCTGCAGCTCGACGAGATCCTGCACTCGTTCGGAGTGGTCCGCGGCGAGCACATGCGCGCCGAGCTCAACGGTACGGTGCCGTTCTTCGCCTTCGCCTCCGTCGTCGATGCGCGCTCGGGCGCGCCGACGCTGATCCTGCCGCAGCACTGACCGCGGCCGCACCGCTCACATCGAGTAAGCTAGCGGGGTGAAACCCGGCCTGGGGCCGCCATATCGGCTCAAGCGACTGGCGTTCCTGGTCGCGGTGATCTACGTTGCTTTCTTCGCCAGCTACATGTGGTTGGTCCATGGCGTCACCATCACCGGTGAGCACGGGCAGACCGGCACGATTCCCGGCGAAATCTGGCAACTGGCGGTATTCGGGCTCACGAGCGGGCTGGCGCTGTTCCTGCTGGTTTGGCGATTCAACCTCGCGCTATGGAAGGCGGCGCAGGCCGACGCGGCGCGGGCGGAGGCCGAGCGGCGACTGGAGACGCTGCTCGCCGGCGGGCGGCCAGGGCCGCCAACTGCGGGCACCGAGCGCGACACCCGCGCGGAGCGGGTGCAGGCGGCGATCTACTCGATCTCCGAGGCGGCGAGCTCGACAACCACCCTGCAGGAGTTGTTCCGCGCCATCCACGCGGCCGTTGGCGAGCTGATGCCGGCACGTAACTCTCTACATCGCCTTGTACGACGACGGCGCCGGTGAGCTGAGCTTCCCCTACTTCGTCGACGAGATCGACCCGTTGCCCGAGCCGCGGCCGCCCGGCAAGGGAATGACCGAGTACGTGCTGCGGCACGGGGAGCCGTTGCTCGCTTCACCGGCCGTTGCGGTGGACCTCGAGCGCGCCGGCGAGGTCGAGCTGATCGGGGCCCCCTCGCTCGACTGGCTGGGCGTGCCGCTGCAGGCTCAGGGCACGACGTTCGGCGTTCTCGTTGTTCAGAGCTACACGGAGGGTGTGCGCTACGGCGCCGAGGAGAAGGCGATCCTGATGTTCGTTTCGCGCCAGGTGGCGATGGCGATCGCCCGGACGCGCGCCCAGGAGGCACTGCGCGCCAGCGAGCAGCGACTGCGCGACATCGTCGAGCACTCGACGAACCTGTTCTACTCGCACACGCCCGACCAGGTGCTCACCTACGCGAGCCCCCAGTCCCGCCACTTCTTCGATTGCGAACCGGAAGAGCTGCTCGTCCGCTGGACGACTCTGGCGACCGACAACCCGGTCAACCGCGAGGGTCTCGAGCGGACCGTCCGGGCGATCGAGACCGGCCAGCCGCAGCCGCCGTACGAGCTCGAGCTGGTCGGCAAGGCGGGCCGCAAGGTGTGGGTCGAGGTCCGCGAAGCGCCCGTCGTCCGCGATGGCAGGACGATCGCAATCGTCGGATCGCTGACCGACATCAGCGAGCGCAAGCACGTCGAAGACGCACTGCGCGAGAGCGAGGAACGCTACCGGCGCCTCGTCGAGCTGTCGCCCGACGGCATCGCGATCCACCAGAATGGCCTCCTCGTCTTCTGCAACGAGACCGGGGCCCGGCTGCTCGGCTACACGTCCGCCGCCGACGCGATCGGCCGGCCGGTGCTCGGCTTCGTCCACCCGTCCAGCCGTGACCTCGTCCGCGAGCGCATCCGCACGGCGCTCGCACGCGGTGAGGCGCAGCCACCGGTCCAGGAGAAGTTCGTGCGCGCCGACGGTTCACCGATCGACGTCGAGGTGGCTTCGATCCCTTTCCTGCTCGATGGCCGGCCGGCGATGCAGGTGGTGATTCGCGACATCTCTCCCCGCCTGCGCCTCGAGGAGCACGTCCGGCACATGCAGAAGATGGAGGCGATCGGTCGCCTCGCCGGCGGCGTCGCCCACGATTTCAACAATCTTCTGCAGGCGCTGCTGTCCACCGTCGAGGTCGTGCGGGTGCGCGGCAGCAACCCCGAGTCGCTTGGCGGGACGGTGAGCGAGCTCGAGGCGCACGTGCGCCGCGGCGCCGCCCTGACGCGCCAGCTTCTGCTCTTCGCGCGACGGGAGCTGGTCAAACCCGAGCGGCTCGACCTCAACGAGGTGGTGGCCGAGGCGGCGAAGCTGCTGCGCCGCCTGGTGCGCGAGAACATCCGGCTTGCGCTGGCCCCGGCGCCTGGCAGCCTGCCGCTCGTCGCCGACCGCGGCCAGCTCGAGCAGGTGCTGGTGAACCTCGTCGTCAACGGCTCCGACGCGATGCCCGAGGGCGGCGACCTGGTGATCCGCACCGGCCGCCTCGGGGAAGGCGAGGTGTGGCTCGAGGTCGGAGACACCGGGGTCGGCATTCCCGACGAGGTGCGCGAGAGGATCTTCGAGCCGTTCTTCACGACCAAGGCCTCCGAGCACGGCACCGGCCTCGGTCTTGCGGTGGTGCACGGCATCGTGACGCAGCACAACGGTCGCCTCGAGGTGACGAGTGCCGTCGGGAGCGGGAGCACATTCCGCGTGATCCTTCCCGGCGCGCCGCTCGGGCCGGACGAGCCGCCGCCGGCCAGGAGTGGGGACGACGACGCGACCAGCGGTCACGGCGAGGCCGTGCTGGTGGTCGAGGACGAGGACGGCGCCCGCAAGGCGCTCAGGGAGATCCTCGAAATTCTCGGTTTCGAGGTCACGGTCGCCGCGTCCGGCGAGGAGGCGGAGGAGGCGGCCGCCGGCAGCGCCTTTGACGTGCTGCTCACCGACCTCATCCTCCCGGGAATCGACGGCGGCGAGCTGGCCCGCCGGCTCGCGCGGGCGAGGCCGCAGATGAAGGTGATCGTGATGTCCGGGTATTCCGAAGACGAGACGATGCGGCGCGGGATCAGGTCGGGTGAGGTGCGTTTTCTGCAGAAGCCGTTCGACGGCCATACCCTCGCGCGTGCGATGCGCGCCGCACTCGAGAACGAGCCGGGATAGCGGGCCGGGGATGGGAGCCGTGGTATGACCCTGCGGGCCAAGACGTTGCTCATCCTCGGTGCGACCTTCGTCGCGCTTCTCGCGGTCGTCTATCTGACGGCGTCGCTGGCCCTGCTGCGCGGGTTCTCGCGTCTCGAGGACGACAGCGTGCGACGCAGCGTCGACGCGGTGGTCAAGGCGCTGGCCACAGGCCCCGCCGCGGTCGACGCCGCGGCGCGGCGATGGGCCGCTACGGATGCCGGGGCGAGCGACCTCGACGGCGAGGTCGACTTCGTGGCGCTCGTCGACGCGGCGGGCGAGACCGTGATCGCCGCGGGCCGGCAGGCGGGTCCGGTCGCCGGTTTGGCGCTCGGCCGCGACCTGACGGCACAGCTCGCGAAAGACGGCACGCTGCTCCGGCACATGCATGTCGATAGCTGCAGGACCGGGGTGATCGCCCTGCGGTCGGGTGCGGTCATCGTGACCGCGCGGCCCCGCGTCGAGCCGTCGCCGGGCCGGTCGATCGTCGGCACTGTCATCGCCGGCCGCTACCTGGATGCCGACGAATTGGCGCGTCTCGGGGCCGCGACGCAGACGTCGTTGAGCGCCCGTCTCTGGGACGACCCCGCACTGCCGGCCGACTACGCGAAGGCGCGCGCCCGGCTCGCGGAAGGCGGCCGCACGGTCGTCCGCCCGCTCGCCGAGGGTTGGATCGCCGGCTATCGCCTGATCGACGGGGTCGACGGCGCGCCGGCACTGATCCTGCGGGTCGACGCCCCGCGCAGCATCCTCGTGCAGGGCAAGGCCAGCCTCAACTACCTGATGGTCTCGCTGATCCTGGTCGCGGTCGTCTTCGCCGCGGTGCCGTTCGTCATGCTCGAGCGCACGGTGCTGCGCCGGTTGGCGTGGCTGACCGGCGGTGTCGCCGGGATCGCGGCGTCGCGCAGCTTCTCGGCGCGCGTGCCGGTGCAGGGCCGCGACGAGCTGGCCGCGCTGGCGACACGCATCAACGAGATGCTCGCGGCGCTCGAGCGCGCCCAGGGCGATCGTGGTGAGAGCGAGGCGCGCTACCGCGCGGTGTTCGAGCAGGCCGGCGACGCCATCGTCCTGTTCGATACCGACTCCGGCAGGGTGCTCGACGCGAACCGGACCGCACAACGTTTCCTCGGATTCGGTCCGGGACAACTGCTCGACCGCAGCGTCTTCGACCTGGTCGCGGACGACGCCGCGACAGTCGGAGCGCACATCGACGAGGTCAAGCGCGAGCGGCGGGTGTACGCCGGCGAACGCAGGTTCCGGCGCCGGGACGGTGCGGTGCTCAGCGGCGAGGTGACCTCGAGCCTGGTGGCCATGAAGGGTCGCGAGGTGATCTGCAGTGCCGTCCGCGACACCAGCGAACGCCGGAGGCTCGAGGAGCGATTGCAGCAGTCGCAGAAGCTCGAGGCGGTGGGGCGGCTCGCCGCTGGAGTCGCACACGACTTCAACAACCTGTTGCAGTCGGTGGTTTCGGCGGTCGAGGTGCTGCGTGCGCGGGGCGACAGCGCCGACGCGCGCGGCAAGGCGATCGCCACCCTCGACATGCAGGTCGCCAGCGGTGCGGCGCTCACCCGGCAACTGCTGCTGATCGCCCGCCAGGAGCGGTACTCTCCGGCGGCACTCGACCTCAACGCGGTCGTCAGCGAGATCAGCGGCTTCCTGTGCCGTGTCGTGCGTGAGAACATCCGCTTCAGCGTGGAGCTGGCGTCAGGTGCTCTGCCGGCGCACGGCGACCGGGCACGCCTCGAGCAGAGCCTGATCAACCTGGTGGCCAACGCCTCCGACGCCATGCCGGAGGGCGGCCGCCTGACGATCAGCACCGGCCGCGACGGCGACACGGTCTGGTTCGAGGTCCGCGACGGCGGCCCCGGGATCCCCGCTGGCGAGCGCGGGCGGGTCTTCGAGCCGTTCTTCACGACGAAGGACGGCGCCCAGCATGCCGGTCTCGGCCTTACCGTCGTGCAGGGGATCGTCGACGAGCACGGCGGTCGCATCGCTGTCACCAGCGAGCCTGGCCGGGGCAGCGCGTTTCGCATCACGCTGCCGGCGACGGTTGCGGCGGAGACGGCAAACGTCGCGACCGCTCCGGCGCCCGCTGCGGACGGCTCGCCCCCGGGAGGCCGCATCCTCCTCGTCGAGGACGGCGACGAGACACGGCGGGGCCTGTGCGAGATGCTTGCGCTGCTCGGCTACGACGTCGCCGCCGCAGCCAGCGGCGAGGAGGCGGCCGCTCGCGCCGACGTCGCGAGCTTCGACCTCCTGCTCACCGACTACATGCTCCCCGGGATGAACGGCGCCGAACTGGCGCAGACGCTGCGCGATCGCTGCCCCCGGCTGGGAGTGATCGTCATGTCCGGCTACGCTGCCGAGGACACCGTGCGGGCGCGGGAGGACGGCCGGCGCGTACGCTTCCTGCCCAAGCCGTTCGGCATGGAGACGCTGTCGCGCGAGGTGCGCGCGGCGCTCACCCCGCCCGTGTAGGCGGCGCTAGGCCTCGCGCTTGAAGAGGTAGGCGCAGTCACGCAGCTCGGGCTCGCTCCCAGCTTGGCATATCGCGTACTTGCAGTCCCACCCGGCGCCGGCCGACCAGGTGCTGGCCGAGGCGGCGACGCCGGCGCGGCTGACGGCGTACAACGTGAGGTTGTTCTTCGGCCGGCCTTTGGCGTCGCGGAGGTAGTCGAGCCGGGTGTTATCGGCCACCCGCTTGAGCACCGCCAGGCAGGCCTCCTCGGGGCTCTTGCCCTGGCGCATCAGCTCGATCACGGCGTGGGCGCCGCAGTTGACGATATTGCTCTCGCCGTGACCGGTGCCGCCGGCCGAGCCGACTTCCGGGTCGCAGTACAGCCCGGCGCCGACGAGCGGCGAGTCGCCGACCCGGCCCGGGAGCTTGAACGCCAGTCCTGAGGTCGTCGTGCAGCAACCCACCGCGCCGCCGGCCGCGACCGCCGAGAGGTGGATGGTCCCGGTCGGGCGGAACGCGGCATCGCCGTACTTGGTGATGTACCACTTGAGGTCGGGGTCCTCGACCTCCTTTGCGTCCGGCAGCCAGTCGTCCTTGGGCGCGGCGTTCTCCTTCCAGTACAGCCAGATCTTGCGCGCCCGCTCGGTGAGTAACTCCTCCTCCTGGAAGCCGTGGGCGCGGGCGAAGCGCAGTGCGCCTTCGCCGACCAGCATCACCCGCGTGGTACGGCGCATGATCTCGAGCGCGACGCGCGACGGCATTCTGATCCGCTCGATCGCCGCCACGGCCCCGGCGCGCATCGTCGCCCCGTCCATCACCGCGGCGTCGAGCTGGACGACGCCTTCCTCGTTGGGGAGACCCCCGTAGCCGACGGTGACGTCCTCGGGATCGGCCTCGACGATGTTGACGCCGGCAACGGCGGCGTCCACCGGGGCGGCGCCCGCGACCATCTTCTCCACCGCGCGCTTGACGGCGGCGAGGCCGTTGTGCGAGGCGATCGCCATGGGGAGTTGTTGCTCCGCGGCCGGGCGCGACTGCGCGACGGCGGGCACGGCCGGTCCCAGGGTGGCCGCGGCGGCAGCGCCCGCGGCGGAGGCGATCAGCTCCCTGCGGCTCATTTCCGTGGGGGTGTTCATCGGCGATCCTCCTCCCGAGAAGCATAACTCGGCAGCGTTGCCCGGGGTGAGCGTTGCGACTACAGTAGCGCCATGCTTCGTTCTCTCGCCTGGCTCGTGCTCGCCGTGCCGCTCGCTCTCTCCTGCGCAACCGCTACGGAGTGCGAGCGTCTGCTCGTCGGTGGGGTGGTGCACATGGCCGGCGGGGCGCGGCGTCTCGAGATCGCCATCAAGCAGGGGCGCATCCTCGCCCTGGTCGAGCCGGGTGATGCTGCGAAATGGCGGCGCTCCGCCGCCACAGTCACCGACCTGGCCGGCGCTCACGTCTATACCGGCCTCACCGAGTCGCACGGCCACTTCGCCGGCTACGGCGCCGCGCTCGAGCAGGTCGACCTGGTCGGTACCGCGTCGCTCGACGCAGTCGTAGCCCGGGTTCGTGAGGCGGCGCAGCACATCCCCGCGGGCGAGTGGGTGCTCGGCCGCGGTTGGGACCAGAACGACTGGGTGGTGAAGGAGTTCCCCACGGCCGACACGCTCTCGGCGGCGGTCCCCGACCACCCGGTGCTGCTGCGGCGGGTGGACGGCCACGCCGTGCTCCTCAACGCGGCGGCGATGCAGCTCGCCAAGGTGACGGCGGCGACACCCGACCCGGTCGGCGGCCGCGTCCTGCGCGACGCCAAGGGGCGGCCCACCGGCGTGCTCATCGACACGGCGGCCGAGCTGGTGAGCGCGGTCGTGCCGCACCCGTCTCCTGAGGCGGTCGAGCGCCGCTACCGGCTCGCCGGCGCTCGTCTGGCGTCGCTCGGGATCACCGAGATCCACGACGCCGGCACCTCGCAGGCGGAGCTCGCGGTGCTGCGCCGCATGCAGCGCGCCGGCAGTTTGCCGGTCCGCGTCTACGTGATGCTCGACGGCAGCGACGACGAGCTGCTCGCCGCCGAGCTCGCCGCGGGCCGCTCGCTCAGCTCCGACGGGATGCTGGCGGTGCGCGCGGTCAAGCTGTACGCCGACGGGGCGCTCGGCTCGCGCGGCGCCCTGCTGACCGATCCGTACAGCGACGAGCCGGGCCGGCGCGGTCTCGGCGTCAGCACCGAGGCACGGCTGCTCGACGTGGTGCGGCGCGCCGGGGAGGCCGGCTTCCAGCCGTGCACGCACGCCATCGGTGATGCCGCCGTGAAGCGCGTCCTCGACGTCTACGAGCGCGGACTGGATCGGGCGGCCGGCCTGCGGCCGCGCGTCGAGCACGCGCAGATCGTGCGGCCCGAGGACGTCCCCCGCTTCGCCGAGCTCGGCGTGATCGCGTCGGTGCAGCCCACCCACTGCACTTCTGACATGCCGTGGGCGCCTGCCCGCCTCGGGCCCGACCGGATCGCCTGGGCGTACCGCTGGCGCTCGCTGCTCGCCGCCGGCGCGCGGCTGTGCCTCGGCTCGGACGTGCCGGTGGAGAGCCCGGACCCGCGGCTGGGCCTGTGGGCGGCGGCGACACGTCGTACCCCGGCGGGGACACCGCCCGACGGCTGGAATCGCCCCGAAGCGCTCACCCCCGCCGAGGCTCTCGCCGGCTACACGACGGGCGCGGCGTACGCCGCGTTCGAGGAGGCCTGGCGCGGCACGCTGGCGCCGGCGTTTGCCGCGGACCTGACGGTCGTCGACCGCGACCTCGCCGCGGGGCCGCCGGAGGATATCCTGCGGGCACGGATCTTGCGAACCGTGGTCGGAGGGAGAGACGTGTACGTAGCCGGAGGCGTGACGTGAGGAGGCTCGCCGTGGTGACGCTCGTGGCACTTTTCGGGGGGGGCTCCCTCGGGTGCGGCGGCAACGGTGCGGCCGACGAGGCAGGGCGGTGGGAGAAGCTGCGCGAGGACATGGTTGCGACCCAGATCGCAGCCCGCGGCGTGCGCGACGAGCGCGTGCTGCAGGCGATGCGCAAGGTGCCGCGCCATCTCTTCGTGCCCGGGGACGTGAGCGGCGAGGCGTACAGCGATCAGCCGGTGGCCATCGGCGAAGGGCAGACCATCTCGCAGCCGTACATCGTCGGCTTGATGAGCGAGCTTCTTCAGGTCGGCCCCGGCGACCGCGTGCTCGAGGTCGGCACCGGGTCGGGCTACCAGGCGGCGGTGCTCGCCGCGATGGGGTGCGAGGTGTACTCGATCGAGATCCGCGCCTCCCTCGCGACGGCGGCGCAGCAGCGGCTCACTTCGCTCGGCTACACCAAGGTCCACGTCCGCGCCGGCGATGGTTACGGCGGCTGGAGTGAGGTGGCGCCGTTTGCCGGCGTCATCGTCACGGCGGCGCCAGAGCGCGTGCCCGAGCCGTTGCTCGAGCAGCTCAGGATCGGCGGTCACCTGGTCATCCCGGTGGGTGCCTTCTACCAGCAGCTCAAGGTGTTCACCCGCTCGCCCCAGGGGATCGACGAGCGCGACGTCCTCCCGGTCCGCTTCGTCCCCATGACGGGCCAGGTCGAGCGCAGGCCTTAGCCTCTCTTTTGGAGAGAGGGCGGGCGCCGCTGGCGCGGCGCTACGGGCGCTCGCGGCGAGCCGATCAGGCGCTGCGCGCCTGCGGCCTCGCCGCGAGCGCCCGTGCTGCACTTCGTGCAGCCCGCCCCTCGCCAAATTGGGAGCACCTCTGCTTTCCACGACGCGCTGCCGGCAGCGGACCATCTGCGGCGTCGCGCGGCGCCGGCCTCGCTCCTCGCGTACAGCAAGTACGCGTCGTCGCGGGCCGGCTTGCGCTCCTTGCATCTGGCCCACTGGCGGCAGCGCCGCACCGCTGGCGCGGTGCGTAAGGAAGGAGGAACGACGCCGCGCTCGCGGTGCGCCGCGCCGCTGCGCGGCGCGAGCGCGAGGCGGGCAGGACCTCTGGGGCGCGCGCTCCGCGCGCGCGTTTTCGGGAGCGGAGTCAGTGGGGGCAACAGCTTCCGGCGGCGCTACTCCTTGAGCGAGATTCCCAATTCCGCGAGCTGCGGCGCGTCCACCCGGCTCGGCGCCTCGGTCATCAGGCAGTTGCCGGCGGTCGTCTTGGGGAAAGCGATGACGTCGCGGATCGACTCGCGGCCGGTCATGACCATGGCGACGCGATCGAGCCCGAAGGCGATGCCGCCGTGCGGCGGCGCACCGTAGCGGAACGCCTGCAGCAGGAAGCCGAAGCGGTGCTGCGCCTCCTCCTCGCCGATCCCGAGCGCCTTGAAGACGCGGCGCTGGAGCTCGCCGTCGTGGATGCGGATCGACCCGCCGCCGAGCTCGAGGCCGTCCATCACCACGTCGTAGGCGCGGGCGCGCACGGCGCCAGGGTCGCTCTCGAGACGCTCGATGT
This sequence comes from uncultured Acidobacteriota bacterium, assembly GCA_963725705.1. Taxonomy (GTDB): domain Bacteria; phylum Acidobacteriota; class Thermoanaerobaculia; order Thermoanaerobaculales; family Thermoanaerobaculaceae; genus CAVRZJ01. The sequence goes on from CAVRZJ010000022.1 coordinate 106,173, forward strand.
CGTCGGGACGCGGCGAGGTGAACGGGTGGTGACAGGCATAGTAGCGCCTGGTCTCCTCGTCCCACTCGAGGAGCGGAAAGTCGGTGACCCAGAGGAACTCGTGGTGGCCCGGCTTGACCATGCCGAGCCGGTGCGCGAGCTGCAGACGCAGTGCGCCGAGCGCGGCAAACACCACCTTGGGCGCGCCTCCGACCGCCACCAGCAAATCGCCGTCTCCGGCGGCGGCAGCGGTGAGGAACGCGGCAATCCCCTCGTCGCCGAGCACCTTCTTTGCGGGCGAGCCGTACCCTTCGGTGGTCTTGCGGAACCACAGCACGCCGGGGGCGCCGAATGGCTTGACCAGTTCCGACAGCTCGTCGAGCTGCTTGCGCGAAAACGCGGCGCCGCCGGGGACGACGATCCCCTTGACCCGGCCGGTGGCCGCCGCGTTCTTGAGCACCTCGAACGGGCAGGCGGAGGCCGGTCCGCCCAGCTCGACGAGCTCCATGCCGAAGCGGATGTCCGGGCGGTCGCTGCCGAAGCGCTCCATCGCCTCCGCGTACTCCATGCGCGGAAAGCGCGGCGGCGGCTGGATCCCGGCCAGCGGGAAGATGCGTGCGAACAGCCCCTCGATGAGAGTGAAGATGTCCTCCTCGGTGATGAACGATGCCTCGACGTCGATCTGGGTGAACTCGAGCTGGCGGTCGGCGCGCAGGTCCTCGTCTCGGAAGCAGCGGGCGATCTGAATGTAGCGCTCGAGGCCGGCGACCTGGAGAAGCTGCTTGAAGAGCTGCGGCGACTGCGGCAGCGCGTAGAACGAGCCGCGCGACAGGCGCGAGGGCACCAGGAAGTCGCGCGCCCCCTCAGGCGTCGAGCGCGTCAGGATGGGCGTCTCAACGTCGATGAACCCATTTTCATGGAAGAACTTGCGCACCTCCATCGTGACCTTGTCGCGGAGCACGAGGTTGGCCATCATCTCCGGGCGGCGCAGGTCGAGGTAGCGGTGGCGCAGCCGCAGCTCCTCGCTGGCGTTGACGCCGTCCTCGATCACGAACGGCGGCGTCTCCGCGTGGGCGAGCACGTCGAGCGCCTCGGCCACCACCTCGATCTCGCCGGTCGGCATTTCGGGGTTGACCATGTCGGCCGGACGCGGCCGCACCATACCGACGATCCGCACCACGTCCTCGGCCGACAATGCCGCCGCCGCGCTCTTGAGCGGCTCCTCGGGGAACAGCACCTGCACCCACCCCTCGCGGTCGCGCAGGTCGACGAAGATGATCCCGCCGAGGTCGCGCCGCCGCCGCACCCAGCCGGCAAGCTCGACCGGGCGTCCGACGTCTCGACTGCGCAGCGAGCCACAGAACGGCCGCTCCCACGCTGTTGAAGTCCCTCTTTCCATGCGTTCTCCCGCGGCTCCCGCCGTGCGCGGATTCTATCAGCCGGTGCCTTCGGGGCTTGCAGCGCCGCTGCGGGGGACCGAGATTGGCAGTGGGGACGCAAGGAGGCTCGCAATGCCGACGTTCGTGTTGATGACCCGTCTGGCGCCGGACTCGGTGCACGACGCCCGCGCCCGCCGCGCCATGGGCAAGGAGTGGCTCAAGCGGGTCAAGACGCTCTGCCCGGAGGTCAAGTTCGTCGCCCACTATGCCATCCTCGGGCCCTACGACTTCATGGACATCTACGACGCACCCGACAGCGAGAGCGCGCACCGCGTGTCGCTGATCTCGCGCTCGGACGGGGCGGTGAGCGCCGAGAGCTGGCAGGCGCTCGCCTACGATCGCTTCCTCGAGGTGCTGGAAGAGGTCCAACCGTAGCGTGTCGGCACGATGTGGGGCCGGCGCTCCGCGCCGGCTGCAGGCACGGAGTGCGCGCCCCACAGAAGCGCAGCCACCCTGATCGTCGGGCGGGACGTTGCGGCCTGCAACCGGGCGGCCGCGGCCGCGTACTCTTGGCAGGAGGAGGTCTCCCATGATCTCTCTGTGTACGCGTGGCCGGCTCGTCGGCTGCTGCTCGCTCCTCGTTGCGCTGCTCGTGCTGTCCGGCGGCTCGGCAGCGGCCGCCGGGCCGCGCCCGCTGATGCGCTTCCCCGACGTCCATGGCGCGACGGTCGTCTTCGTCTACGGCGAGGACATCTGGTCGGTGCCGGTGACCGGCGGCGTCGCCCAGCGGCTCACGATCAACGAGGGCGAAGAGCGGAGCCCGAAGTTCTCGCCGGACGGGTCGCTGATTGCCTTCACCGGTGAGTACGACGGCAACGTCGACGCCTACGTGATGGACACGGAGGGCGGCAACATCACGCGCTTGACCTACCACCCGGGCAACGACGAGGTGGTCGGCTGGCATCCGACGAGGAACAAGGTGATCTTCCGCTCCAGCCGGTCCAGCTTCTCGCGCTTCGACCGCCTCTTCATGATCGCGCCGGACGGCAGCGGCCTCGAGGAGCTGCCGCTGTCCGAGGCGTCGTACGGGAGCTTCTCGGGCGACGGCGCGAGGATCGCCTACACGCGCATCGGCATCGAGGACCGCACCTGGAAGCGCTACCACGGCGGCTGGGCGCCCGATCTCTTCGTCTACGACTTCGCCCGCGCGGTGGACCGCAAGCTCACCGACTTCACCGGCTACGACGGCACGCCGATGTGGATCGGCTCCGAGATCTTCTTCCTCTCCGACCGCGACGGGGTGCTCAACATCTACGCCTGCGACCCGACCGGCGCGGGCGTCCGTCAGGTGACGCGGCACACCGAGTACGACGTGCGCCGCCCGAGCGCGGGCGGCACCGCGATCGTCTACGAGCTCGGCGGCACGCTGTGGTACCTCGACACCGTCAGCGGGAAGACCCGGCAGCTCGACGTCGAAATCCGCGCCGACGCGCCCGACCGGAGGCCGTACTACAAGACCGTCACCGACTTCATCCAGGGATTCGACTGCTCGCCGAGCGGCACGCACGCCGCCGTGGTGGCGCGCGGCGAGGTGTTCACGACGCCGCGCGACGGCGGGATCACCCGCAACCTCACCGCCAGCTCCGGCGCCCGCGACAAGGACGCCGCGTGGTCGCCGGACGGCAGGAGCATCGCGTATCTGTCCGACGCCAGCGGCGAGTACGAGATCTACCTCGTCGACGCTGCCGGCAAGGCCCCCGCGCAGAAGCTCACCGAGCACAAGGACGGCTATCGCCACACGCTGCGCTGGTCGCCCGACTCGGGCAAGATCGCCTTCGCCGATCAGGCGCTGCGCGTTTGGGTGCTCGACGTTGCGACGCGGGCTCTCACGCCGGTCGACAAGGCGGAGTTCGAGCCGACCGACGTCGCGCTCGATCTCAAGCCGATCTCCGACTTCGCCTGGTCGGGAGACTCGCGCTGGCTCGCCTACTCGAAGATGAACGACCAGTTGGTGTCGCAGGTCTGGGTCTACTCGCTGGCCGACAGGCAGGCGCGCTGCGTCTCGGACGGCCTGTTCAACGACTTCTCGCCCGCTTTCGCACGTGACGGCGAGCATCTGTTCGTGATCTCCAACCGCCACTTCGACGCGACGTTCTGCGATTTCGAGTGGGAGATGGTGTACAAGAAGGCGGCCGGCATCTACGCCCTGACCTTGCGTAAGGACGGCGCGGCGCTGTTCCCGCCGAAGACCGGCGATGACCCGATGCCGGCGAAGGCCGAGCCGGCCAAGCCCGAGGCGGCGAAAGCCGAGGCGGCGAAGGCCGGGGCGGCGAAGAACGTCATCATCGACTTCGACGGCATCGCCGAGCGCATCGAGGCGCTGCCGATCCCGGGCGGCAACTACCGCTCGCTGGAGGCGGCCGACGACCGGCTGCTGTACCTCAACGCCGACGCGGGCGACTTCAACCGCATGGACCTCCGCGGGCCGGGGCGGCGCACGCTCGCCGCCTTCACCTTTGCCGACCGTACGGCGCACACCGTCCTCGAGGGGATCGATGGCTACCGTCTCTCCGCCGACGGCAGCTCGGTGGTCTACCGCAAGGACAAGGAGATCGGCATCGTCGGCGCCAAGGAGACGGACTCCAAGGGGAAACCGCTGGCGCTCGACGGCGTGCGCATGCTGATCGACCCGGTCGCCGAGTGGACGCAGATCTTCAACGAGGCGTGGCGGATGGAGCGCGATTTCTACTACGAGCCGGGGATGCACGGGCTCGACTGGCCGGCGATGAAGGAGAAGTACGGCCGCCTGATCCCGTACGCCTCGTGCCGCCAGGACGTCCGCTACCTGGTCGGCGAGCTGATCGGCGAGCTCTCGACCTCGCACTCGTACGTGTCCGGCGGCGACCGCCGGCGCAAGGTCGAGCGCGTCGCCACCGGCCTCCTGGGCGCCGACTACGAGCTCGACGCCGCCACCAACCGGTATCGCTTCAAGAAGATCTATCGCGTGCCCGAGTGGACGCAGGGGGTCAAGCCGCCGCTCGCCGGCCCCGGCGTCGGCGTCCACGAGGGCGACGTGCTGCTGGCCGTCAATGGCGTCGACGTGAAGGGCCCCAGGTCGGTCGAGTCGTTCTTCCAGGACCTCGCCGGCAAGCCGACGCGGATCACGGTGGCATCCTCCGCGGCGGGCGCCGCCGCGCGCGACGTGGTGGTCGAGCCGGTGCGCAGCGAGCAGACGCTGCGCTACCTCGACTGGCTGGAGCACAACCGCGCAGTGGTCGACAAGGCCTCGGGCGGTAAGATCGGCTACATCCACCTGCCGGACACCTTCACCGGCTCCTCGGTGCAGTTCCCCAAGTACTTCTACGCCCAGACGCAGAAGCAGGGGCTCGTCATCGACGGCCGCTTCAACGGTGGTGGCCTCGACCCCGACGTGTTCCTGCAACGGCTCGGCAAGCAGGTGCTGGCGTACTGGACGCGCCGCTACTCGCACGACTACACCACGCCGATCGTCGCCACCCGCGCCCACCTGGTGTGTCTGACCAACCGGCAGGCCGGCTCGGGCGGCGACATGCTGCCGATGGAGTTCCAGATGCGCGGGATGGGACCGGTGATCGGCACCCGCACCTGGGGCGGGCTGGTCGGCTACTCGACCGACATCGAGATGATCGACGGCGGCGGCCTGACGGCGCCCGACTACCGGATCTACGACTCGAAGGGACGCTGGATCGTCGAGAACGTCGGCGTCACGCCCGACATCGAGGTCGACCTCGACCCGGCGGAGATGGCCCGCGGCTACGACGCGCAGCTCATGAAGGGGGTCGAGGTGCTGCTCGCCGCGATCGACAAGGACCCGCGGCCGTGGCCGCAGCACGCCCCCTTCCCGGAGAAGCAGCAGTAAGGCATCGACGCTGGTATTGGAGCTCGGGGCCGGCGCCGCTGCGCGTCCGTCTGCGCCGCGACGCTACTCGACAGCGTTGATACACTGCCATGACGGAGGCGGAGATGACGAAACGAGACTCCGGGAAGGTCCACGCCTGCGGCGGGGGAGTGAGCCGGCGCGGGTTCATCGCCTCGGTTGGGACGGGCGCGCTCGGCGCGGCGGTCGCCGGCCGCGCCGTCGGAAGCGAGCCGGCCGCCGAGGCGAGTGCTGCCGAGCGGACCCCGATCACCTTGACCGTCAACGGGCGCCGCCACCGCGTGCTGGTCGAGCCGCGCTGGTCATTGCTGTTCGTGCTGCGCGACAGCCTCGCCCTTACCGGCACCAAGCCCGGCTGCGAGCGCGGCGAGTGCGGCGCCTGCACCGTGCTGATCGACGGGGTGCCGCGCTACGCCTGTCTGATGCTCGCGGTCGAGGCGGAAGAGCACGAGGTCACGACCATCGAGGGGCTGATGCGCGGCGAGGAGTTGGGGCCGGTGCAGCGGGCGTTCGTCGAGGACGACGCGCTGCAGTGCGGCTACTGCACGCCCGGTCAGATCATGGCGGCGGAAGGGCTGCTGCGCGCCAACCCCGACCCGAGCCTCGCTGAGGTGCGGCAGGGGATGAGCGGCAACCTCTGCCGCTGTGGCACCTACCCGCACATTTCCAGGGCGGTGCGGCGCGCCGCCGAGCGGCGCAAAGGGGGTGGCCGATGAGCCGCGGACCGCTGTTCGCTCCCGACTCCAGCGGCGGGGCGCCCGCACCCTGGGGCGAGACCGCGGTCGTCGGCAAACGGCTGCCACGCATCGACGCCTACGAGCGGGTTTCCGGCGCGGCCGTCTACACGCTCGACCTCGCGCTGCCCGGCATGCTGCACGCCGCGGTCGTCCGCTGCCCGCATGCCCACGCCCGCGTGAAGCGGGTCGACACCGACAGGGCCGAGGCGATGCCGGGAGTGCTGGCGGTGCTCACCGCCGCCTCGCCCGGCGCCGACCTCCCGTGGTACGAGGGCCGACAGGGGGCGCTGAGCACGCTGTTCGATGCGCACTGCCGGCACGAGGGCGAGGAGGTCGCCGCGGTCGCCGCCGAGACGGCGCACCAGGCGCACGACGCGGCGCGCGCGATCGTTGTCGAGTTCGAGGAGCTGCCGTTCGTCATCGACGCCGAGCGGGCGCTCGCGCCGGACGCGCCCAAGGTGCACGAGTGGGGCAATCGGATCGGGCAGCCACGGACGTACGCGCGCGGCGACGTCGCCGCCGGCTTCACGGCCGCCGACGCGGTCGTGGAGATGACGTTTCGCACCCCGGTGCAGATGCACACCACGATGGAGGTGCACGCCTCGGTGGCCCAGTGGGACGGCGACCGCCTGACGGTGTGGGACAGCACCCAGGGCGTGTACGGCATCCGCGAGTCGCTCGCGGGGGTGTTCAAGCTGCCGCTCGCGGCGGTGCGGGTGATCGGTCACTACATGGGCGGAGGCTTCGGCAGCAAGCTCGAGCTCGGCAAGTACACGGTGATCGCGGCAGTGCTGGCCCGCCGGACCGGCCGGCCCGTCAAGCTCGCGCTCTCCCGCGAGGAGACGTTCCTGGTCGCCGGCAACCGCCCCAGCAACGTCATCTGGCTCAAGGCCGGGGCGAAGAAGGACGGCACCCTGACGGCGCTCGAGGCGCGCCTGCTCGGTCCGGCAGGGGCGTACCCGACCGGCGCCACCTCGCCGTACCAGATCGGCGACCTCTACATCTGCCCCAACGTGCGCTACGAGGCCACCAACGTCCTGATCAACGCCGGCCGGGCGCGTCCGTTCCGGGCGCCCGGGTTCCCGCCGTGCAACTGGGCGCTCGAGCAGGTGATCGACGCGCTCGCCGAGAAGCTCTCGCTCGACCCGGTCGAGCTGCGCCTCAAGAACATCCCGGCGGTCAGCCAGCTCAACGACAACCAGCCGTACACCTCGACCGGCCTGGCACAGTGCCTGCGCGACGGCGCGCAGGCGTTCGGCTGGGCGGAGGCGCGGCGCCGCTCCCGCGACTCGGGTCCGCTGCGGCGTGGCGTCGGCGTCGCCGCCGGGATGTGGGGGTACGATGGCGAGCCGAACGCGACCGCGATCGTGACGCTCTTCGCCGACGGCAGCGTCAACCTCAACACGGGCGCCAGCGACATCGGCACTGGCACCAAGACGGTGCTCGCGATGGTCGTCGCCGAGGAGCTCGGCGTCGCGCTCGAGCGCATCGAGGTCGAGCACGCCGACACCGCGACGACCAAGTACGCGCCGGGCTCGGGCGGCAGCCAGACCGTGCTCGTCAACTCGCCGGCGGTGCGGGCGGCGGCGCTGGAGGTCAAGCGACAACTGCTCGAGATCGCCGCGAAGCAGCTCGAGAAGCCGGTGGCCGAGCTGGCGGTCCGCGACGGCGCCGTCGTGGTCGCCGGCGCCGGCGGCGCGCGGGTGGCGTTCGCCGAGCTGAAAGGGCTGGGGGAGCGCCAGATGCTGGTCGGCATCGGGACGCGGCACCCGCACCCCGAGGGCAAGCTCGGCCTGCCGTTCGCGGCGCACTTCGCCGAGGTCGAGGTCGACACGCGCACCGGTGCGGTGCGTGTCGTCGGGTACCTCGCCGCCCAGGACTCCGGCCGCGTGATGAACCGCTTCACCTTCGACAACCAGACGTTCGGCGGCGTCATCCAGGGGATCGGTCTCGCGCTCACCGAGGAGCGGGTGCTCGATCGCCAGACCGGCAAGATGGTCAACGCCAACTGGCACGACTACAAGATCCCGACGATGCTCGACACGCCCGTCGAGCCGGCGACGCTGCCGGTCGACCCGCACGACACCGTGTGCAACACGGTCGGCGCCAAGGGGCTCGGCGAGCCGGCGCACATCCCGTCGGCGTCCGCGGTCGCCAACGCCGTCTACCACGCCACCGGCGTGCGCATGTCCGACGCGCCGATGACGCCGATGCGCCTGCTGCCGCTGCTGGCGCGGCGCCAGGGGAGGTGAGACGTGCTCCCGAGCTTCTCCTACGTTCGTCCCCGCTCCCTCGACGAGGCAGTGCGTCTCGCCGGTGCGGCGGGCGCGCGCATCCACGCCGGCGGCACCGACCTGCTCGGCTGCCTGCGCGACGGCGTCTTCTCTGCCGACACCGTGGTCAGCCTCAGCGAGCTCGGCGAGCTGCGCGGGATCGCGCCGACCGCCGACGGTGGCCTGCGCCTCGGCGCGCTCGCCACGCTCTCCGAGATTGCCGCAAGCGCCCTCGTGGGCCAGCGCTACCGCCTGCTGGCGCAGGCCGCCGGCGCCGCCGCGAGCCCGCAGCTCCGCAACCAGGGGACGCTCGGGGGCAACCTCTGCCAGCGGCCGCGCTGCTGGTACTTCCGCGGTGACTTCCACTGCGCCCGCAAGGGTGGCGAGAAGTGCTTCGCGGTTGCCGGAGAGAATCAGTATCACTGCATTCTCGGCGGCGAGACGTGCTTCATCGTCCACCCCTCCGACACGGCGCCGGCACTGGTTGCGCTCGACGCGCGCGTGCGCATCGCCGGTCCGGCCGGGAGCCGCATCGTGCCGCTCGAGTCGTTCTTCGTGCTCCCCGCGCAGGACTTCACCCGCGAAACGGTGCTCGAGCCGGGCGAGATCGTCGCCGAGGTGCTGCTGCCGCCGCCGCGTCCGGGAGAGCGCAGCGCCTTCCGCAAGGTGCGCGCGCGCGGTGCGTGGGACTTCGCGCTCGTCGGCGCCGCCGTCGCCGTCACGGTCAGGGACGGCAGCGTCACCGACGCGCGCATCGTGCTCGCCGGCGTGGCGCCAGTGCCGTGGCGGACGCCGGCGGCGGAGAAGGCGCTGATCGGGCAGAAGCTCGACCTCGCCGCGGCGCGACGGGCCGCCGGCGCCGCTGTCGCCGGCGCCGAGCCGCTCTCCGAGAACGGCTACAAGGTGGCGCTGGCGCGCGGAGTGGTCGAGGAGGCGCTACTCTCCCTGGCATGACGACCTACGCCGTGTCCCGCCTCTTCGACGAGATCGCCGCCCGCCTCGGCGGCGGCGACAGCGTGGTGCTCGCCACGGTCGTGGCGGTCCGCGGCTCCGCCCCTCGCCATGCGGGCGCTCGCATGCTCGTGCTCGCCGACGGCACGACTCGCGGCACGGTGGGCGGCGGCGCCAAGGAGGCCGAGGTGATCGCCGCCGCCCGCGAGCTGCACCGCAAGGGTGGCAGCCGGCTGCTGTCGCTCGACTTCGCCGAAGGGGCGATCGGCGTCAGCGGCCCGATCTGCGGCGGCGCCATGGAGGTGTACATGGAGCGGATCGATCCCGCGCGGCGGATCGTCATTGCCGGCGCCGGTCACGTCGGGTTCTTCGTCCACCGCGTGCTCGACGTGCTGGGGTTCGAGACCGTCGTCCTCGACCCGCGCCCGGAGTTCGCCAATGCCGAGCGCTTCCCCGGAGCGAAAGTGCTCGTCGCGCCGTTCGAGCCGGGCCTCGCCACCCTCGATCTCTCCGCCAACGACGGCGTCGTGATCGTCACGCCGGAACACGGGCACGACCTCGTGGTGCTGCGCCAGGCGCTGGCCACCCCGGCCCGCTACATCGGCATGATCGGCAGCCGGCGCAAGGTCAAGCAAGTCCTCGACGCCCTGCGGGCCGACGGACTCTCCGAGGAGCAGATCGGCCGCGTGCACGCCCCGGTCGGCCTCGACATCGGCGCCGAGACCCCGGCCGAGATCGCCGTGGCGATCGCGGCGGAGATCGTCGCCGTGTTGCACGGCCGCGAGATCGGGCTCACAGCGCGGCGCTGACCGCTGTGCTATAAGAGGCTCATGACGGAGCGCAAGTACAGTCACCGTGGCTACCAGGACGGCGACCGACGCGAGGAACGCCCGCGCAGGCCGGCGGGTCCCCCGGCCCCGCGCCCTGATCGCCTCGAAGGGCAGCCGCGCGGTCGTGGCCTGGGCTCCCCGACGGACACCGTGTTCCGCTGCCGGATGTGCGGCGAGAAGCAGCAGGTCGCCGGCGCCGTGAAGCTCGACGAGACGTGCTTCCGCTGCCGCGCCGACCTGCACACCTGCTCCAACTGCGTCAACTTCGACACCGCCCGGCCCAACGAGTGCCGCAAGCCGGTGTTGGTCCGCATCCAGAACAAGAGCAAGCGCAACACCTGCGAGCTGTACTCCCCCAACACCATCCAAGAATTCACGTCGGACCGCGCCGCCGTCACGTCCGACCCCCGCGCGGCGTTCGACGCTCTCTTCAAGGGCTCCAAGAAGCGATAGGCGAGTTTGGAGGGCGGGGCGGGCGCCGCTTCGCGGCGCTACGGTCGCTCGCAGCGAGACCGCTGGGAGCTTCGCTCCCGCGGGCCTCGCCGCTCGCGCCCTGGCTGCACTGCGTGCAGCCCCGCCCCTCGCCAATTTGGGTGTCCCCCTTCTTTCCACGGAGCGCTGCCGGCAGCGGACCATCTGCGTCGTTGCGCTTCGCCGGCCTCGCTCCTCGCGTACAGCAAGTACGCGTCGTCGCGGGCCGGCTCGCGCGCCTAGCATCTGGCCCACTGGCGGCAGCGCCGCTCCGCTGCGCGGAGCGAGCTGGAGACAACATCATCAGCAAGCCTGGACCCGGCCACTGTGTCATTCCGAGGAGCCCCGCTCCGGCGGGGCGACGAGGAATCCCGGCGCGCCTGGACTCGCAGCGCTCGCTCTACCCCACCACCATCACCCGCGACAAGAACCCTCTATTCGTTAGGCGGCATCATTCCATCAACCGGAACCAGTCCCGAACGCTCAGTCTGAGTCGCACGATTTCGTCCTCAGCAAGCGGACTGCAGTGCGCCACGGGTCCCCGGAGGGTGTTGAGACTCGCCATTACCTTCTCCAGCGCCTTCGGACTACTGAAGATGGAGCCGAACACATCCCAGTTTGCCTTCATGATTTCGCCGAGTTCACCAAACGTGGTGTAGTCAAGTGGATCCGAGGAGCGGACAGTCACGCCAGAGTCAACCTCCCGCTGCATCTTCGCCTCAGCCTCCTGCTTGACCTTCTGGGGAACGCGCGCGCCAGCCCACCACGATTTCCCATCCACGGCTTCGATAGTATCGGAGACTAGAGTTCGGATGGACCTTTCGAGTGAGTAGAAGACCTCGTAGTGCTGGGCCATTCTCGCGGCCTCGACTCGGATTGCACGGTCAATCTGTGGATAGTACGTCTCGTCGCTCTCAAGGGTGCGTTGGTGCCCACGTTTAAGATCGAGGGCCAGTTCGTGCTCGATGCGGTCGAGGTCGTTCTCCAACAATTGGTTGCTGATCGCAAACAGCTTGAGGCGGTCCTCGATCTCGCTCACTGGTCACCTCAGAAGGTGCTCCCTCAGGCTCTTGAAGATCGCGTTGAACACCGCGATGTCGGACGTTGCCGGCAAGTTGAGGTTGATGGTGTAGGACAGCCCGAGCTTCGCCGGCTGGGCCTCGCCGCCTGGAACCACTGGTACCGTCTGAAGCTCATCGCTTGCGTGCTCGTCCGCACCACCCGCGCTGCCGGCATCGAAGGTCGCAGCCGCCTTAAGAGCCTTGAAGGAGCCCATGATCGCCTTGATCGTCCCAGAGTCCGGCTTCAGACCGGTTGCCTGTACAACCAGGCCCTTGAGGCCGCTATCTGACAGGTCATGAGCGTACTCGTTCATCTCGTAGAGGGCTCGGTACCCAACCCGCAGCGCCTCTGCAGCTGCGAGGCCAGTCTGGGAAGGGTTCCGGAACCGCTTGTACAGATCTGAGGGCACCCCATCCGTTCCGAGGAACCCGATTCGTTTCAGGAATGGGATCAGCGAGCGTGCCGAGCCTCCTGTCATAGCAAGCTTCGTCGACAAGAAGTCTTGGGTAAACCGGTCTGGGGTCGCTGCGGACTTGACCTTCTCTAGCGCCTTCCCAATGAGACCGTAGCTTGGAACGTACGGGAGTTGCTCGGCCATTGTTATCCTCCGATCAGAGTCATTCTATGCCGCGTAACAAGATGTCGACGACATTGTGACGAGTGGCGAAGAGAAGGGGAGGTGTCGTGTAGCACGGACGCAGGGACGGCCGAGAGTGGTCGGGAAATCTCTGTGAGACCCGGACCTTCACTGCGATGAACGAGCCGGGGTCGACCCGGAACGGTGGAGGAAGTGTCGCATATCGCGATAAGTCGAAGGCGACACCGGCGAGGTTCGGGGTGGCAGGCCTCTGGCGCGTCGGGATCGTGATTGAACGGCTCGGAGAGGTCCGCGATCATCGCGCGTCTCCCATCGTCAGTGCCGGGTGCTGCCGGAACCATGGACACATGATACCGCCCAGGCGCAGCGCGGTGAGCCGCGGTGCAGGTGCGCGGCGTTGCGGGGGTGCGGGGGCAAACCCGCCCATGCCCTGGAGGGGCGACTCGCGCCGGCGGCGGCGGGCACCGAGCGGCCGAGGCGCGGTGGGGTGTCGATGACCCGGCTCGCGGAGAGCACCGCCGCGGCGAAGCAGAGTGCAGCGGGCGAAGCGAGCCGGGAACAGCGAGGGGCCCCACCGCGCCTCGGCCTTTCGCTCGGTCGCCGCCGCCGGCGCACTCTCGCGCGACGGGCGGGGACCCGTTGCGCGAGAGCCGCCCCGTAAGGGCAGGGCACCAATCCCGCGGAGGCGAAAGGAAACAGCACGCCGGTAGGCGAATTGATAGAAGCCCCTCACCCTGGCCCTCCCCCGCGGCCTCCGGGCCGGCCGGGGGGAGGGAACCGGACCGCACAGCGTGGGCGGATTGGTGGGCTGGGACCCGCCGCGCGAGGGCCGCCCCGTAAGGGCAGGGCACCAATCCCGCGGAGGCGATGGAGAATGAAGCGCAGACGTGGCCTCGGCAGATTCGCCGGGATTGCTTCGTCGGTCGCCGCGCTCCCTCCTCGCAATGACAGCGTAGCTTGGCGCGCCGCCGTGCCCGTAGGCGCAATTCCCCTCTCCCGCGGGTGGCGGGAGAGGGGATGATCAGGGCAGAGTCTTACTCGGCGGCGGCTACGGCCTGGCCGACGCGGGTGCGGGCGCCGGTGAGGCGGCGCTCGGCGGCTGACCTCCCGGCTGGGCGGGGCGGCTGGGCTCGGCCTCGCCGCGGGCGGGCAGGTCCGGCGGCACCGGCTTGCGAGGCAGCATCTCGTTGCGCATCGCCGCGTTGTAGAGGAACGACGCCATGATCACCGATGCCTGCTTGAGGTCGGCCGCCTGCAGCCGCTCGTACGTGTCGGCCGCCGTGTGATGCGTCCGCGTCGTGTAGTCGAGGCGGTCCTGGACGAACTGGAACCCGGGCAGACCGACGCCGTCGAACGACTGGTGGTCGGTGCCGCCGGTGCGGCGTAGCGTCACCGTGTCGGCGCCGAGGTCGTGGAACGGCTCGAGCCACGCCGCGAAGATCGGGCGGATCGCCGCGTTCTCCTGGGTGTAGATGCCGCGGATCTTGCCGCTGCCGTTGTCGAAGTTGAAGTAGCCCGAGAGTTTCTTCCACTCCGGCTTGAACTGGAGCGGCTTGCGGTTGGTGCGCGCGAACTCGGGCACGTCCTTCTCCGCCGGGTCGTCGGGCTCGGGGCGGAACGCGAAGTGCTGGGCGACGTAGGCGCGCGAGCCGAGCAGACCCTCCTCCTCACCGGCCCACAGCGCGACGCGAATCGTGCGTCTCGGCTTGACGCCGAGCGCCTCGAGGATACGCGCGGCTTCCATCACCACCGCGCATCCGGCCGCGTTGTCGGTGGCGCCGGTGCCGGCGTGCCACGAGTCGAGGTGGGCGCCCGCCATCACCACTTCGTCCTTGACCCGGGGGTCGACGCCCGGAATCTCGGCGAGCACGTTGTTGACGTTTGGCGTGTCCTCTTGGAACGACGTCTCGACGTTGACCTCGAGCTCGATCTCGTTGCCCTTGTCGAGCAGCCACTCGATGCGGTCGAACTGCTCGGCGGCCATCACCAAGCCGGGTACGCCTGGGTTCTCGCCGATCTTGTAAGCATTGTTGCCCTGGACCTGCAGCAGTAACCCGTCGTGCGCGCTGACCTCGACGGTCGCCAGCACACCCTCGCTCTTGAAGAATTCGTTGCGCTTCTTGGCGAGGCCGAAGTCCCGGCCGAAGCGGCGGCGGAACTCGCCGAGGTTGCGGTCGGAGATCGGGAACTGCTCGAGCTTGTCGAGGTCCTCCTCGGTGTATCGCTCGGGCCACTCGTCCTGCTGCGGGAACGGTGGCCGCGGGGGAGCGTCGACCAAGACGATCTTCCCGGCAAGCTTGCCCTTGTACTGGTCGAGGTCCTCGGCCTTCTCGATCGTGAAGTGCGTCGCGGGGCCGCGGACCGCGCCCCCGGTGCCCGGCGTCCACGCCTTCGGCAGCGCCTCGAGCGGCACGATGTCCGGCTTGGTCATACGCACGTTGACGTAGGAGAACGACCAGCCGCGGCCGAACTCGAACGGCTCGAGGTGAGCGTTGGCGAGTCCCCACGCGGCCAGCCTGGCGCGCGTCGACTCGGTGGCGCGCCGGTAGCCGGGCGAGTTGGTGAGGCGCGGGCCGATCTCGTCGGTGAGCATCCGCGCGGTCTCCATCACTTGGGACCGATTGAGCCCCTCGTCGCGGATCCTGGTGACCATCTGGAGGTCGACCGGCTCCTGGGCGGCGACGAGCCGCGGCGCCGCGAGCAGACAAACCGCCAGCAGTGCACGTGCGTTTCGCATCTCCCCTCCCGTGCCGGCCCGCATCTCGCGCGGCCGGCCCGCACGAGCGTAGCGCGCGAAGTGTAAAGAAATGCCAAGATGTCGGCGGTCGGGGACCGGCCGGCGCGCGGCGCCAATCAGGGGCGCGCTAAGCTTCACAAATGGCCACCGACCTGCCGGCGCCTTCCGATCCCGTTGCGCGCCTCGTCAACACCCGCGTCGGCCCCATCGCGGTCTCGGACGAGGGCTCGGAGACGGCGCTCCCGATCCTGTGCGTCCACGGCATTCCGGGCTCGCGCCGCGACTTCCGCTACCTCGCACCACTGCTCGCCGAGCGCTTCCGGGTGCTGCGGCTTGAGATGCCGGGGTTCGGCGAGTCGCCACCCGACGGCGCGGCGCGCCTCGATGGCTGGGCGCAGGCGCTGCTCGCGGTGGCCGAGGCGCTCGGCCTGGAGCGCTTCGCGCTGCTGTCGCACTCGTTCGGCGGCGGCGCGGTCGTGCTCGCCGCCGCCCGCGCGGGCGACCGGCTCGCCGGCGCCGCGCTGCTCGCCTCGATGGGACCACGTCGGCACCGCGCGTTCGCGCTGCCGCCGGCGGCGTACCGCGCTCTGTCGGGTCTGATCGCTTTCCCGCTCTCGCGGCCGCTGTTCGTCGCCGGTGGCCGGCGCTTCTACCGGCGACTCCGCCTGACGCCGCCCGACGGCTGGCGCGAGCTGCTCCGTCACACCAGCCTGCTCGCCTCGGTCAGCTTCGCCGAGATCGCCGCGAGCGCCGCGCGGATCCAGGCGCCGGTGCTGGTGGCGCACTGCAGCGACGATCGCATGGTGCAACGGGAGATCGCCCGGGAGCTGGCTGAGCTGCTACCTCGGGGACGACTGCTCGAATACCCGACCGGTGGGCATCACCTGCAGAAGACCCGCGCCCGCGATCTCGCCTCCGCCATCGCCGCCTTCCTCTGCTGAGGCCGGAGGGGAAGGGCGGGCGACGGCCGGCCCTGATCCTGCGCTGATGCCGCTTCGGAGAATCGGGGCCGGGTGGGTGGGCGGGCGGGGGGTTCGGGGGGGCGAGGCGGCGGGGGCTGGGCGGAAGGCCGCCGGACGGGTGGGGGTAAAGGAAAGCGGAGCGGGATTCACTCCCGCGGAGCGCGGGGGGTTCGGGGGGGCGAGGCGGCGGGGGCTGGGCGGAAGGCCGCCGGACCCCCCGAGAAAAATGGCCCCGTGCGGGGCACGGGGCGATGAGGAGGAGGAAGGAGAAGCGTCCGGAGGTGGCCAAGACGCTTCTCGCGTGAAAGGAGCGAAGTGGGCTAGTCCATCTGCCTCCGGAGGTAGGTCGGCGTGTCGAACTCCGAGAAATTGCCGACGTTGACGCCGTAGTCCTTCGGCAGGTTGGAGGGCAGATACGGGCTCGCCGGCGAAACCGGCGTTGGCTCGGGGCGGACTGGCTCCTGGCGCGGGGCGACGCCCATGCCGGTCTTGGTGGTCAATGGCTCGGTCGCGCTGGCGCCGAAGCCGGTGGCAACCACGGTGACCTGGATGCGATCCGTCATCTCGGCGCGCTGGCCGTAGCCGAACAGGAACAGGCAGTCCGGCGCGCAGCGCTTGGAGATGAACTCGGCGGCGTCGTTGATCTCGTTGATCGTGGTGGCCGGGCCGCCGATGAAGTTGACCAGCACCCGCTGGGCGCCCTCGAGCGAGGCCTCCTCGAGCAGCGGCGACGAAAACGCTTGCTGCGCCGCCTCGATCGCGCGGTGCTCGCCCTCACCGACGCCGATCCCCATCAGCGCCATGCCGCCGCCCTTCATGACCGTCTCGACGTCGGCGAAGTCGCGGTTGATGATCCCCGTCTCGTTGATGATGTCGGAGATCCCCTGGACGCCGTGGCGCAGCGCCTCGTCGGCGAGCTTGAAGGCGTCCTCGACGCTCACCCCGGGTCCCACCATCTGGAGCAGGCGGGAGTTGGGCACCGCGATGAGCGTGTCGACGCAGCCGCGCAGCTCGTCGAGCCCCTTGTCGGCGATGCGCGCCTTGCGCGTCCCCTCGAAGGAGAACGGCTTGGTGACCACCGCCACCGTGAGGGCGCCGGCGTCGCGCGCCAGCGATCCGATCACCGGCGCGGCGCCGGTGCCGGTGCCGCCGCCCATGCCGGCGGCAATGAACACCATGTCGGCGCCCTCCAAGCACTCGATCAGCTCGTCGGTGCGGTCGAGCGCCGCCTTGTGGGCGGCCTCGGGGTCGCACCCTGCGCCGAGCGCCTTGCCTCTGCCGGAGGGCGTGATGAGCTGCAGGCGGATGCCGGCCTGGCTGGCGCGCAGCGCCTGCCCGTCGGTGTTGACCGCGATGAACTCGACGCCCTTGATGCCGGCGCTGATCATGCGGTTGACCGCGTTGCAGCCACCGCCGCCGACGCCGACCACCTTGATGATGGCGGGCGCCGTCTCCTCCGCGATGGTGATGAGTTGCCCCTTGCCGTGAGTCTCGTCAAACATGATCACCTGCCACCTCCTTCTTGGACATAACCTTGCGGGCGATTCGTGTGAACAAACCGGGACGGCTGCGGCGGCCCGGGAGCACCGGTGCGCCGCCGGAGACGGCGGCCCGCCGCCCGTAGGCGAGCAGGCCGGCCGCGACCGCGGGCGCGCGCGACGGCACCTCGGACGACTGCAGCAGCCCCGTCGCATCTTCGATCCCTTCCAGCTCGCCGAGGCGCGCGCGCATGACGAACACCTCCTCGGCGAGCGCCGTCAACCCCTCGAGGTGGGCGCCGCCGCCCGACAGCACCAGCCCGGTGAACGACACGTCGGGCGGGATCTGCCGCAGCACATCGGCGGCGACCAGCTCGAGGATCTCCTGCATGCGCAGCCGCGCAACCTTGCACAGCTCGAGGCGCGGGATGACGTGGCTGGCGCGCGCGTCGATGTTCGGCACCGAGATCGTCTCCTCGGCGCCGACGTCGGTGAGCAGCACTGTTCCCGCCTCGCGTTTCGCCTTCTCGGCGCCGGCCGCGGTGGTCTGGAAGCAGTGCACGAGGTCGTCGTTGATCTTGTTGGCGCCCATCGGGAAGCACCCCGCCGCGAGCAGGCGCTCGGAGGAGAACGCCGCGTAGGTGGTGTTCCCGTAGCCGATGTCGACGAGGATCGCGCCGAGCCGCCGCTCGTCGTCGGTGAGCGTCGACAGCGCGGCGGCGACCGGCGAGAAGATGAACTCCTCGACCTCGAGGCCGGCGGAGTTGATAGCCTTCTCGAGCGCCCGCACCGGGCTCTCCTGGCACGCCAGCACGTAGGCGTCCACCGCGAGCTGGCGACCGACGAAGTCGATCGGGTCGACCAGCCCATCCTGGTCGTCGAGCACGTAAGCGTGAGTCAGCACGTTGAGGACGGTGTGGCCCTGCGGCAGCGGCTGCCGGCGGGCCGCGTCGTGGAGCTGCTCGAGGTCCCGCATCGTGACCTCACGCTCGCGGGCGCCCAGCGTGACCGTCGCGCGGGTGAAGCGGCCGCTGACGAAGGTGCCGGCGACGGCCGCCTGGACCCGCTCGAGCGGCACCTTGGCCATCAGCTCCGCCTCTTCGACGGCGGCGCGGATCGCCTGCACGGCCGGCTGCATCTGCACCACCTGGCCGTTGCGCACGCCGGCCGAGGGCGCCAGGCCGACGCCGCGGATGACCAGCTCGTCCTTCGGCCCCAGCTCGCCGATCAGCGCGAGCACGCTGTGGTTGCCCACGTCGAGGGCGGCGAGCACGCGCGGGGCCTGCGCCATCACGACGCCGTCCCTTCGGCGGGAGGCGCCGGCGGCGCCGGCGTCACCGCGACGCGGCCGGGCACGCGGACGTCGATGCGCAGCGGCACGGCGCCCACCTGTGCGCTCCACGCGCCAAGCACGGTGCGGGCGAGCGCCAAGCTGTCCGGGTGGGACGGGTCGGCGACCACGCTGCACGTCGTATCGGCGAAGAGGAAGGCCACGTCGCGCGGCCCGAGGCGGTCGGCGCGCACGAGACGGGCGCCCCACTGGCTCTCGGCGGCGCCGGCGGCGGCCAGCGTGGCGGCCCGGCCCTCGGGGTCGGCGGCGAAGTCGTGCAGCTCGAGCGCCGGCACCTCGCCGATCGGCGCGCCGAGCAGCCTTCCGGTAGCATCGACCATCGCGCGTGTCGCCCCGTCGACCTCGATCGCCGCCGGCCGGCGCTCGACGACCGCGCAGGTCACGACCCCGTCGATCGACACGCTGACGCGGGCGTCATCCACCCAGGCAACCGCCCGCACGGCGTCGCGCAGGGTGTCGGCGCGCACCGCCACGGTCGGTGTCCCGAGGGCGAAGCGCAGCACCGTCTCGACGTCGCGGGCGGGGAAGCGGCCGACCCCGGAGATGTGGATCGCATGGACCTGCAGGCCGGCGGCGAGCGCCGCAGTGGCGACGCCGAGCGCGGCGACCAACACCAGCCGCAACACGAAGCGGCGCTGGCGAGTGCGGTGGCGCAGCGGGCCGCTCACGCGTCGCCTCCCGCGAGCCAGCGCTCGCCGAGCTGAACGACGTTGCCGGCGCCCAGCGTGAGCAGCACGTCGCCTTCGCGGAGGGCGCCGGCGAGAATTCGCAGGGCGTCGTCGAAGGAGGCGGCCGGCAGTGCGTGGCGGTGCCCGCGGGTGTGCGCGGCGTCGGTCACCAGCTCGTGCGTCACGCCCGGGATCGGCTGCTCGCGTGCCGGGTAGATCGGCAGAACGACCACGACGTCGGCGCCGAGCAGCGCCTCGCCGAACTCGTGCGCGAAAGCCTGAGTGCGGGAGAACAGGTGGGGTTGGAAAGCCGCGACCACCCGCGCGTGCGGGAACGCCTGGCGGGCCGCCTGCAGCGTGGCAGCGACCTCGGAGGGGTGATGTGCGTAATCGTCGACCAGCACCACGCCGCCGCGCTCGCCCTTGCGCTCGAACCGCCGCGCGACCCCGGAGAAGGCGGCGACCGCCTCGGCGATCCGCGCGAACGGGATGCCCATGAACAGCGCCACGGCGGTGGCCGCCAGGGCGTTCTTGAGCATGTGCCGCCCGACCAGCGGCACCGTCAGCTCGCCGAGCTCGCGGCCCTGCCACACCACCGTGCAGGCGGAGCCGGCGGGTGCGAAGGTGGCGCGGACGCCGCGGACATCGGCTTCCGCGGACAGCCCATAGGTGACCTGGCGGCAGGTCAGGCGTGGCAGTAGCTCGCGAACACCGGGCTCGTCGACGCAGGCGATAGTCGCTCCGAAGAACGGCACCCGGTCCGCGAACTCCTGGAAGGCGTTCTCGATCTCGCGCAGGTCGCCGTAGGTGTCGAGGTGCTCCGCCTCGATGTTGGTGATCACCGAGAGCACCGGCCAGAGCTGGAGGAACGAGCGGTCGAACTCGTCCGCCTCGCACACCAGGTACTCGGAGCGGCCGAGCCGGGCGTGGGCGCCGAGGAAGTTCACCCGGCCGCCGACGATCACCGTGGGGTCGAGGCCGGCGTGGGTGAGGATGAACCCGGTCAACGAGGTCGTCGACGTCTTGCCGTGGGTGCCGGCGATCGCGATCCCCCACTTGAAGCGCGACACGTCGCCGAGCAGCTCGGCGCGGCTCATCGGTCGCACAGAGCGCCGCTTCGCCTCGATGATCTCCGGGTGCGACCGCGGCACCGCGGCGGAGTAGCCGATCACGTCGACGCCCTCGAGGTGGTCGGCGGAGTGGCCAATCAACACCTCGATCCCCAGCGACCGCAGCCGTTCGGTGGTCTCGCTCGCCGCCGAGTCGCACCCCGACACGTCGAGCCCCTCGGCCTTGAGGAGCTCGGCGAGGCCCGACACGCCGGCCCCGCCGATCCCCATGAAGTGCACGCGGCGGACGTGGCCGAAGTTCATGTGCGGCCCGCTCCTGCCGCGCCGTGAGGCACTGCCTCGTCGATGGGCACGCCGGCACGACTCAGCACGAGCTGTGCGATGTCGCGGGCCGCGTCGGGCTTCGCCAGGGCGGCGCCGCGCTCGCCCAGCTCGGCGAGACGGCCGGGCGCGGCGAGCAACTCGGCAAGCGCCGCCGCGAGCGCCGCCGGAGTGGCGTGCCGCTCCTCGAGCACCCACGCGGCGCCGGTGCGCGCCAGTACCTGAGCGTTGAGCGACTGATGCCCGTGCGCGGCCGCCGCGAACGGGACCAGCAGGGCGGGCCGGCGCGCTGCGGCGAGCTCGCACACGGTGAGGGCGCCCGATCGCGCCACCACCAGCGAGGCTTGCGCCAGCGCGCGGTCCGGCCGCTCGATGAAGCCGACGACCTCCGCCGATAGGCCGGCCGCGGCGTAGCGCTCGCGCACCTCGCCCTCCCAACGGGAGCCGGCCTGGTGGACGATGCGCGGCAGCGGCCCGCGCGCGGCGAGGAGGGCGAACGCCTCGGGTAGCGCCCGGTTGAGGAACGCCGAGCCCTGACTGCCGCCCATCACCAGCACGCTGACGACGGCCGTGCTCACCGGCGGGACGGCGAACATCTCCGCGCGCACCGGGTTGCCGGTCCACCGCGCGGGCAGCGAGGGGAACGCCGCCACCGCGGTCTCGAAGCCGCAAGCGATCGCGGTCGCCCACGGCGCCAGGAAGCGGGTGGTCACGCCGGGAAGCGCGTTCTGCTCCTGGATGACCAGGGGCAGGCCGAGCGCGGATGCGGCGATGGCGCCGGGGACTGCCGCGTAGCCGCCCACGGCCATCACGGCGTCGGCCTGGCGGCGCAGCAGGAAGCGCCCTGCGGCGAGCACCGCCGGTGGCATCCGCAACAGCGAGCCGAGCTGGTCGGCGAAGCGTTTTCCGGTCGCCCCGGTCACCGGCAGGGCGAGCAGCGGGATGCCGGCCCGCGGCACGCGCTCGACCTCGATGCCGCGCCGCGCGCCGAGCCACGAGACGCCAGCACCAGCGCGGCGCAGCTCGGCCGCGACCGCCAGCCCGGGGAACAGGTGGCCGCCGGTGCCGCCGCCAGCGATGACCACCTCGGTCACGCCCCCTCCTTGCCGACGTTGAGCAGCACGCCGATCATCACCAGCGTTACCGCGACGTCGGAGCCGCCCGCGGAGATCAGCGGCAGCGGCAGTCCCTTGGCGGGGATCAGCTTCAGGCACACCGAAACGTTGATCAGCGCCTGGGCGCCGAGCCCGGTCGCGATCCCGGCGGCAAGCAGCGCACTGGCGCGCCCGTCGGCGCCCCACGCCGCCTGCAGTCCGCGGTAGACGATGACGCCGAGTAGCGCCAGCAGGCCTGCGGCGCCGAGCAGACCCAGCTCCTCGCCGACGATCGCAAACACGAAGTCGGAGTGCGGCTGCGGCAGGAAGAACAGCTTCTGCACGCTCTTCCCCGGTCCGCGGCCGAGCGGGCCGCCGGCCCCCAGGGCGATCAGCGACTGCTGCACCTGGTAGCTGGTGCTTCCGAAGAAGCCGCTGATCCGCGCCATCCGGTACGGCTTGACGAGCACCGCCGCGACGAACACGGTGGCGGCGATAGCGCCCGTGATGACCACCGCCCGCCATGACAGGCCCGCGAGGAACAGCACGGCGGCAGCCGCCGCGAGCAGCAGCACCGCCGAGCCGAGGTCCGGCTCGAGCAGCACCAGTACCACCGTCAGCGCGGTGAGGCCGAGGCCGATGCGGAACGCCCGGGTGCGCTCCTTCTCGTTCTCGCGCGGCCTGGCCAGCAGTGCGGCGAGCGCCAGCGGCAGGGTGATCTTGGCCAGCGCCGACGGCTGTATCGACACGCCGGGGAGCTGCAGCCAGCGGTGCGTGCCGGCGACCGGCCGCTGCAGGAAGGCGATCAGCAGAGCAGCCCAGTTGGCAATCAGCAGCGGGAAGGCAACGCGCCAGCGGGTGATCTGCTCGAGCGGAACGAACGCCGCGGCGAGCATGCCGGCGAAGCCGAGCAGCACCGCGACGAACTGGCGCACCGCGAACTCGGTCTCGGGCAGGTGGTAGTACTCGCGCGCCAGCGGCGCCGACGCCGAAGCGACGATCACCACGCCGAGCGCGGCGGTGATCATCGTGCTCCCCAGCAGGTAGGGGTCGAGCTCGCGGCGGCGCGGCATCAGGCAGCCTCCGTCACGAGGCGGGCGAGGCGGGCGAACTCCTCGCCGCGCTGGTGGTAATCGCGGAACTGGTCGAACGAGGCGCAGGCAGGTGACAGCAGGACGACGTCGCCGGAGCGCGCCCGGCTGAAGGCGCGGCGCAGCGCCTCCTCGAGGGTGCGGCAATCCTCGAGCGGCACCGCGCCGGCGAGCGCAGCGCCGATCTCGCCGGCAGCAGCACCGATCAGGTACGCGCAGGCGACCCGGCCGGCGACCGCCGGGCGCAGCTCGCGGAAGTTCTGGCCCTTGCCGAGGCCGCCGAGGACGAGGTGGATGCTCCCCGGTGGGTAGCCGGCGAGCCCTGCGGCCGTGGCGCCGATATTCGTGCCCTTGGAGTCGTCGACGAAGCGGACGCCGCGCACTTCCGCCACCACGCGGTGGCGGTGCGGCAGGCCGCTGAACGCGCGCAGCGCCGCCGCGATCGCCGCCGGCGCGGCGCCCATCCGCGCCGCCGCCAGCGCGGCGGCGAGGGCGTTGGCGACGTTGTGGTCGCCGAGCAGCGGCAGCTCGGTGCGCGGCAGCAGTGGCGCACCGTCGAGGACGAGGGTGTCGCCGGCCAGGTGCGCCGCCGCCGAGCGGTCGCGCAGCGAGAAACGCTCGATCCGCGACGCCACCGCGAGCCCTGCCAGCGCGGGGTCGTCGGCGTTGAGGACCGCGAAGTCGTCGGCAGTCTGCGCCGCGAAGATGCGCGCCTTGAGCGCCAGGTAGGCGCCTATCGTGGCGTGACGGTCGAGGTGGTCGGGCGACAGGTTGAGCAGCAGCGCGGCGTGCGGGCGCAGTCGTATGCACCCCTCGAGCTGGAACGACGACAGCTCGAGCACCACCGCGTCCCAACCGCCCGCGAGAGCCAGGGCACTGGCGGCGACACCGATGTTGCCTCCGACCCCTGTGCGCATTCCGGCGGTCCGGAGCATCTCACCGAGCAACGCGGTCGTGGTGGTCTTGCCGTTGGAGCCGGTCACGCCGGCGATTGGCACGCCGGTCATGGCCCGCGCGGCCAGCTCGACCTCGGCGATCACCTCGATCCCGCGAGCTCGCGCCGCGACGAGCAACGGCAGCTCCCAGGCAACGCCGGGGGAGACCACCACCAGCGACACCTCGTCGAGCAGCCCCGGCGGGTGGCCGCCGAGCACGGTCTCGACGCCGGGCGGGAGTGCTGCGAGCCGCTCGGCGAGCCTCTCGGCGGGCGCGGCGTCGTTGGCGGCGACGCGGTACCCCTGCCGGAGGAGCAGCGCGCTCGCGCCGGCCCCGGAGAGGCCGAGGCCGACGACCAGCGCGCGGGGGGAGGAGGTCTCGCTCATCGCAGCTTCAACGTCGCCAGGCCCATCAGGGCGAACACGCCGGCGAGGATCCAGAAGCGCACCACGACCTGCGTCTCGGCCCAACCGGAGAGCTCGAAGTGGTGGTGCAGTGGGGCCATGCGGAAGATCCGGCGGCCGCGCATCTTGTAGCTCGCCACCTGGATGATCACCGAGAACGCCTCGGCGACGAACAGTCCACCGACCACGACGAGCAGGAGCTCCTGTCTGGCGATCGCGGCGGTGCAGGCGATCGCCGCGCCGAGCGCCAGCGAGCCGACGTCGCCCATGAACACCTGCGCCGGGTGGCAGTTGAACCACAGGAAAGCCAGCGACGCCCCGACCATCGAGGCGCAGAAGACCGTCACCTCGCCGGCGCCCGGGACCTGGGTGATCTGCAGGTACTGGGCGATCTTGGCGTGGCCGGCGAGATAGGTGAGGATCGTGTAGGTGCCCGAGGCGATCAGCACCGAGCCGATGGCGAGCCCGTCGAGGCCGTCGGTGAGGTTGACGCCGTTCGAGAACCCGACGATCACCATGGCGATGAACGGGATGTAGAGCCACCCCAGCTCGAACTGCACGTTCTTGAAGAACGGCACGGTGAGCGTGCCGGCGTGCGGCGAGTGGCCGGCGATCGCCCGGATCGCCGCCGCCGCCAGCAGCCCGCAGAGGAGCTGCAGCGAGAACTTCTGCCAGGCGCGCAGCCCGAGGTTCCTGCCGCGCACCACCTTGAGGTAGTCGTCGAGGAAGCCGATGCCGCCGAACAGCACGGTG
Organism: uncultured Acidobacteriota bacterium; assembly: GCA_963725705.1. Taxonomy (GTDB): domain Bacteria; phylum Acidobacteriota; class Thermoanaerobaculia; order Thermoanaerobaculales; family Thermoanaerobaculaceae; genus CAVRZJ01. The sequence continues at coordinate 131,234 of CAVRZJ010000022.1, forward strand.
GTGACGGTGATCACCCACACCCACGGCTCGGTGAGGTCGCCCCAGGCGAGCACCGAGACGACGATCGCCGCGAGGATCAGCAGGCCGCCCATCGTCGGCGTGCCGGCCTTCTTCTGGTGCGACGCCGGGCCCTCGGCGCGGATCGACTGGCGGATCTGCCGGTTGCGCAGCGCGCGGATCAGCGGGCCGCCGACGATCAGGCCGACCGCGAGCGCCGTCAGGATGCCGAGCGCCGCGCGGAAGGTGATGTACCGGAACACGTTGAGCGGGCTGTAGAGCTCGTGGAGTCGGTACAGGAGCCAGTACAGCATCACGCCCTCCCCGCGAGCAGCGCGTCGACGACGCGGTCGAGGCCGATGCCACGCGAGCCCTTGACGAGAACCACGTCGCCCGGCCGTAACACGCCGGCGAGCAGGTGCGAGGCGGCGTCGGCGTCGGCGACGTGCCGCGCCGCCGCGCCGGCCGCACCGGCGAGCACCGACGCCGCGCCGCCGCCGACGGCGACGACGAGGTCGCACACCGCGCCCGCGCGCTCGCCGACCTCGCGGTGGTAGGCGGGCGCCCGCTCGCCGAGCTCGAGCATCTCGCCGAGCACCGCCACCTTGCGTCCCGCGGTCTCCGCGAGCAGGTCGAGCATGCGCAGCACCGCCTGCGGGGAGGCGTTGTAGGAGTCGTCGACGACGGTTACACCGCCGGCGAGCGCGTGCACCTGGCCGCGGTGGCGGGAGGCAGCGAGCGTGGCGGCGCACGGCGCGATGCGCCCCGCGGGCACGCCGAGCGCGAGGGCGCAGCACGTTGCGGCGAGCAGGTTGTCAGCCTGGTGGCGCCCGGCCAGCGTCCAGTCGACCGCGATCGCACAGTCTTTGCCACGCAGCGTGAACGACGCGCCAAGCAGCCCGCGGCCGGAGTAACCCTCGACCCACAGGTCGCTGCGCTGGGGTAGCCCGCAGCCGAGCACGCGGCCGGGGAAACGACGGGCGAGCGCCGCCACCCGGGGATCGACGAGATTGAGAACCAGCACACCCCCGCGGGACAGGTGGGGGATCAGCTCCGCCTTCGCCTCGGCGATCCCGTCGATGTCCTTGAAGAACTCGATGTGCACCGGCGCGATCACGGTGTAGACGAGGGCGTCGGGCCGCGCCACCGCGCCGAGGCGGTCGAGCTCGCCGGGGTGGTTCATGCCGAGCTCGGCGACCATCCAGTCGATCCCCGCGCGCTGGTTGCACAGCTCGGCGGGGAACCCCGCCTGCGAGTTGCGGCTGCCCTGGGTCGAGCCGACCGCGAACGTCGTCGCCAGCAAAGCGGCGAGGAACTCCTTGGTGGTCGTCTTGCCCACCGACCCCGTGACGCCGGCGAGGCGGTACGAGGAGGCTGCGCGCTCGGCAGTGGCGATGCGCTGCAGCGCCGCCAGCGTGTCGGCGACCACGATCTGCGGCAGTGGAAAGTCGACCTGCCGGCTCACCAGGGCGGCGGCGGCCCCGTTGCCGGCGGCGTCGGGGACGAACTCGTGGCCGTCGACGCGCTCGCCGGGCAGGGCGACGAAAAGGTCGCCCGTGCGCACGGAGCGCGAGTCGATGGCGGCGCCGGAAACGATGGTACCGCCGTCGCCGACGACGCGACCGGCCGCGCGGGCGGCCAACTCGGCGAGGGTGCGGCGCATCAGCCGCGCCTCCGGCGGGCGAGCTCGCGCACCACCTCGCGGTCGTCGAACGGGATCGTCCGATCGGCGAAGATCTGCTCGGTTTCGTGGCCCTTGCCGGCGATCACCACCACCGAGTGGTCGTCGGCAACGGCAAGCGCGGCGGCGATCGCCTCACGGCGGTCGGGGATGGTCAGCGCGCGGGTGTTGCCGCTCGTGCGCACCCCGGCCATCACGGCGGCGACGATCGCCAGCGGGTCCTCGCTGCGCGGGTTGTCGGAAGTGACGATCGGCACGTCGGCGAGGCGGCCGACCACCTCGCCCATCGGCGCACGCTTGCCCGGGTCGCGATCGCCACCGCAGCCGAACACCACCACCAGCCGCCGGTCGGACACCTCGCGCAACGCGGTCAGCACCTGCTCGAGCGCGTCCGGCGTGTGGGCGTAGTCGACGAACACCGCAAGGCCGCCACCGACCGCCACCGGCTCCAGGCGCCCGGGCACCGGGGTGGCGGTGCGCAGCCCCTCGGCCACGGCGGTGAGCGGCAGGGAGAGAGCGACCGCCGTGCCGGCGGCGGCAAGGGCGTTGCGCAGGTTGTGGCGGCCGACCAGCGGCAGCTCGACCGGAATCTCGCCGGCCGGAGTGACGAGCGTGAACGTGGTGCCGGCGACCGTGAAGCGTGGTTCGCGGGCCGTCACCGTGCAACGCTCGCCGAGCCCGAAGGCGAGATCGCCGGGAAGTGGCTCGGCGAGCAGGCGCGCGATCGTCGGGTCGTCGGCACCGATCACGCGGCGGCCCGGCGGGTCGTAGCGCAGGAGGTCGGTGAGGCGGTGCTTGGCGGCGAAGTACTCCTCGAGTGAGCCGTGAAAGTCGAGGTGATCGCGGGTCAGGTTGGTCCACACGGCGACGTCGAAAGGCAGTCCGGCGACGCGGTCGAGCATGATCGCGTGCGAGGAGACCTCCATCACCGCGAGCGTCCCGCCGGCGGCCAGCAGCTCGGCCAGCAGCGGCGCCAGATCCGGCGCCTCGGGGGTGGTGCGGGCGGCGCGCTCGCTGCGCCCCGGCAGCGAGTAGGCGAGCGTGCCGAACGTCCCGACGCGTTCGCCGGCCGCCGTCGCGATGCGCGAGACGAGGTCGACCACGGTGGTCTTGCCGTTGGTGCCGGTGACGCCGACGAGGCGCAGCCGGCGCTCGGGATGGCCCGCCAGCGCCCACGCGGCCAGCGCGGTGGCCCGGCGTGGCGCCGCCGACACGAGCCAGGTGAGACCCGGCCCGGGGTCGCGGTCGGAGAGCACCGCCAGCGCGCCGCGGTCGCGCGCCTCGGCGAGGAACTCGATCCCATGCCGGCGCTGCCCGGGCAGGGCGGCGAAGACGAACCCGGGGCGCACCGCCTGCGACCGGTGCGTCAGCCCGGCGATCGGCAGCGCTCCGTCACCGTGGAGCGTGGCGCCGCACGCCGCCGCGAGCTGCGCCGCCGTCATACCGTGGCTCCCGGCGCGGGCGCGATGCCGAGCAGCGTGACCAGCCGCGCGGCGATGTGGCCGAACGTCGGCGCCGCGACGTCCGACGCCCAGAACGTGGTCCGCGGCTCATCGACGCAGACGACGATGACCAGGCGCGGGTCGGGCAGAGGCAGGAAGCCCGCGAACCAGGGAGCGTGCAGACCGGCACGGTACGAACCGTCGAGCGGTTTCTGCGCGGTGCCGGTCTTACCGCCGATCCGGTAGCCGGGGACGCGCGCCGTGACGCCGGTGCCCTCCTCGACGACGCCGGTGAGCAGCTCGGCCATGGTGCGGGCGAGCTCCGGGGCGAGCACCCGCACCGGCGGCCGCGGCCGATACGGCGTCAGCACGTTGCCGCTCTGGTCGCGGGTCTCGCGGACGATCGTCGGGTGCACGAGGAGGCCGCCGTTGGCGAGCGCGGCGTAGCCTTGCGCGAGCTGCAGCGGGCTGACCGTGATCTCCTGGCCGATCGCCAGACCGGCGCGTGAGAGCGCCGACCAGCTCCTCGGCCCGCGGTACACCCCGCGCGTCTCGCCCGGCAGCTCGACGCCGGTCGAGTGCCCGAACCCGAAGCGGTTGATGAACTCGTCGAGCTGATCCGGCGTCAGGCGCTGGGCGATCCGGATGGCGCCGGCGTTGGAGGAGTAGGTGAGCAGGTCGCGGACCGAGAGCGCGCCGTACTTGGCGTGATCGTGGATGAAGAAGCCGGCCACCTGCACGCCGCCGCCCGAGCAGTCGATCATCTGCGTGGCAGTGATCGCCCCGTGCTCGATCGCAGCCGCGACGATGAACGACTTGAACGTCGAGCCCGGCTCGAGGGCGACCTCGATCGCCTGGTTGCGGCGCCGATCGCCCGGCGTGTCGCCCGGACGGGCCGGCGAGTACGACGGCAGCGAGGCGAGCGCCAGCACTTCGCCGGTGCGCACGTCGAGGACGACGGCACTCGCCCCCTTGCCGCCGACGCGGTCGAGGGTCGCCGCCAGCTCCTGCTCGACGGCGGCCTGGACCCTGGAGTCGATGGTCAGCACCAGCGAGATCCCGGCCCGCCCCTGCTTCTCGAGACGGAGGTCGAGCGGGGTGGGGAGGCTCTTGCCGTCGCGCAGCAGCCGGAACACCGACGGAGTGCCGCGCAGGGTGCGGTCGTAGAAGCTCTCGATCCCCGCCTGGCCGACCCCCTCGCCGTCGACGAAGCCGATCACCGCTCCGGCGAGCTCACCATGCGGGTAGACCCGACGCTCCATGCGCACCGTGCCGATGCCCCGCTGACGCAGTTGCATGACCGCGGTCGTCAGCTCGGAGTCGAGGTCCTTGGCGAGGTAGAAGAACCCGTCGTGCTCGCTGAGGCGGCCGAGTACGGTGGCGGCCGGCAGGCCGACCATCGGCGAGAGCCGGCGCGCCGCCTCGGCCCACTGCTCGCGCGGCACCTGGCGCGGGTTTACGTAGACGGCGACGCGCTCGAGCGACGACGCGAGGATGCGTCCGTCGTGGCTGATGATGTCGCCGCGCGGCTCCTCGACCTCGATCGTCTTCTCCTGCTGGCGCGTCGCCTCCGTCTGCCAGTGCTCGTGCTGCACCACCTGCACCTGCACCAGCCGGCCGAGAACGACGACCAGCCAGGCGGCGAGGCCGGCGACGAGCAGGCGGAAACGGCCGCGCGGCAGCACTCTATTTCCCTCGGGGGGGCCGGGCGCCCCCCGTCCCGGCCTCCGCGCCCTCGCCCCCCCGCGCCCCCCGCGCTCGCGCCGGCGGAGCCGGACGCTCGCTTTCCTGGCCTCCGCCCGGGGCTTTGGTGTGCCCGGCGGGGGCGGGGGTGGGCTTGACCGGGGCGAAGAGGAGGCGTCCGTCGGCGGTGAGATGGGCGACACGCTCCCGCGGCGCCACCTCGAGACCGAGGTCGGCCGTCTGCCGCGCCAGCGCCTCGGGCGAGGTCAACGCCTCGCGCTCGAGCGTCAGGCGGCGCTGCTCGCGCCCGAGGCGGTCGACCTCCTGGGTGAGCTGGGCGATCTCGTAGCGCATCCGCATCACCGCCTGGCGCGGACCGACGAAGGCGGCCATCGACACGCCGACGACGACGGCGCCGCAGACGCACCCCGTCAGCCACTGCCGCCAGCGCTGGTCGAGAGGTCGCTCGAGCCAGCGGTTGGCCGGTTGGTAGCCGTGCTCGATCCTCATCCCGGGCGCCTCGCCGCCACGCGCAGCCGCGCCGATCGCGCCCGCGGATTCGTCGCCATCTCCTCCGGGCCGGGCCGGACCGTGTGCCGGGTGATGATCTCGAGAGTCGCCTCCGGGCTGCACGCGCAGGGGTAGGTACCGGGCGGGCAGACGCAGCGGCCTGACAGGCGCCGGAGGGCACGCTTGACCAACCGGTCCTCGAGCGAGTGGAACGCGATCACCGCCAGCCTGCCGGCCGGGCGCAACAGGTGCGCCGCACCTGCGAGCGCCGGCGGGATCCCGTCGAGCTCCCGGTTGGTGGCGATGCGCAGCGCCTGGAAGACGCGCGTCGCCGGGTCGATGCGACCCTTGCGGCTGCCGAGCAGCGGCCGGACGATGCGATACAGCTCGCCGGTGGAACCGATCGGCTCCTGCTGGCGCGCGCGGACGATCCTTCTCGCCACCCGGAAGGCGCGAGGCTCCTCGCCGAAGTTCCGAAGAATGTCCACCAACTCCTCCTCGCTGGCGGCAGCCAGCACGTCGCCGGCGGTCGGTCCGTCGCCGGAGAAGCGCATATCGAGGGGGGCGTCGAAGCGGAAAGAGAAGCCGCGGGAAGGGGTGTCGAGCTGCAGCGACGAGACCCCGAGGTCGAAGAGAACGCCATCGACTGCAGCAACGCCGGCGGCGTGCAGCCGCTCGGGAAGGTCGGTGTACGAGGCGTGCACGAGCGTAACGCGGTCACCGAACGGCGCCAGACGCTGCCGCGCGGCGGCAAGTGCGGAGGGGTCGACGTCGAAGCCGACCAACCGGACCTCGGGGTAGCGGGAGAGCAGAGCGGCGGCGTGACCGCCGAGGCCGACGGTGGCATCGACGACGGTGCCGCCGGCGGGCGGCTGTAGCGCCGCGACCACCTCGTCGACCAGGACAGGCTGGTGCGCCACCTCCGTCATGTCCGCACTCCGCCGCCGTGCCGGGTCGGCGAACCGCTCCGCCGTCCCGCCCGCCACTCGCATCGCCGCAGGCGCATCGACACCGGCCGTCACGTCTCATTGCTCCAGCGCGGCTAGTGCCGAAAGCTCCTCGGCGGTGAACGCAGTCGTCAACTGACCCTGGGCGCGCTCACGAGCCACCACGGCGAGAAAACGGCCGCGCCCGGAAACCACGACCTCGCCGTTCATGCCGATCGCGTCGCGGAGCAGCGCCGGGACGAGCACGCGCCCCTGGGCGTCGAGCTCGTCCTCCTGGCCGTAGTTGGCGTGTTCGAGCAGGCGCTGCACCAGCGGGTCCATCGAGGGCCGGGCCAGGAAGCGTTGCTCGAGCTCCTCCCACACCTGCAGCGGGTAGACGCGGATCTCGTGGGGCGCGATCGAGGTGACGAACACCTTCGGGCCAAACCATTCGTCGATCTGGCTCTTCAGGCGAGCGGGGAGCTTCAGGCGACCTTTGTCGTCGATCGTGGCCTGAAAACTCCCCCGAAAAGTCTGCATCGACTCCCGCTCCCCGACCCCCGGTTACGGGGTAGTGGGCCACTGCGGTCCACTTCGCTCCACTTTTTTCCACTGCCATCATGGGGCGGTCGTTGCGGGCTGTCAAGACCCCAACGCCGTGAAATCGAGCGGGAGGTGCGCTGACGTCGTCCGGTCGGCAGGGTGAAGGCGCGGTGGTCGGTCCGTGGACCCTGCTCGGGCGCGTGTGGCAGGGGAGATCGGCGACGGCCGATGCGGTCTATTTGCTCGGCAGGAACAGCTCCGGGTGGACCTCGACGACGTAGCGCTTCTTGAGGTCATCGACGACGCTGTGCATCTTGGCGCGATAACGCTCCGCCATCTCGCGCTGGCGCAGGTCGTCGGCCACATCGGCGAATGGCTTGAAGCCCGCCGGCAGGCGCTCGACGAGTCGGACGACGTGGACACCGGCGGAAGTGACGAACGGGTCGGCGATCTCGCCGGGCTTGAGCGCGGTGACCGCGGTGCGCACCTCGGGCCGGAGGTCGGGAACCGCGACCGTGCCGAGGTCGCCGCCGCTGGCGGCGCCGCTCTCCGTCTCCTGCTTGAGCAGTGCCGCGAAATCACCGCCGCTGCGTGCCGCGGCGACCAGGCGCTGCGCCGCGGTGCGGGCGTGGGTCTCGTCGCCGGCGGCCGCGCCAACCGGGAACACGAGGTGCTGGAGGTGGACCTGCTCGGGCACGCCGTAGTTGCTCTTGTCGCGCTCGTAGCGCTTGCGCAGCTCTTCCTCGGTGATCGGCAGGCTCCCCATTTCGCGGGAGAGCGCCCGGTTGATCAGCATCTGGTCGTGCATGCGGCGGCGCAACTGCTCGAGCGACAGACCCATCGTCCTGAGGGTCTGCTCGAACTGCTCGTCGGTCTCGATCTTGTTCTGCTCGCGCAGGCCCTTGAGCGACTCCGTGACTTCTTCGTCGGCAACCTCGATCTTGAGCTCGATCGCCCGCTCGAGGACGCAGAGATCGTCGGCGGCCTCGTTGACGAGCTGCGGGTAGTCCTCGGGCGATACCGGCGCGCCGCTCTCGGCGACCCGCTCGGCGACGCGCTTGCGCATGTCGGCGACGGTGAGGATGCGGTCGTTGACGCGGACGACGATGCCTTCGACGAGCTGGCGCTCGCCGGCGACGGTGACGGCAGCGATCACGGTCAGTGCGACCGCGCTCGCGGACAGAATGCGGAGTTTCATGGCTTCTCCTCGAAGGGGTTGCGGCACGGGAACGGCGCCGCACTCGCGGCAGGGACCTCGACGCCGACGCGCTCGGCGAGCGAGCGCAGGCAGACACGCCGCGCCCGCTCGGCGGTCTCGGCGGCGAGCATCGCACGCGCGGCCACCAGCGTGGCCTCATCCGGCTCGCTGCCGGTGCGCCGCTCGACCACCTGAAAAATGTGCCAGCCGGCGCTCGACGCTACCGGAGCGCTGACGCCGCCGGCAGGCAGCGAGAACACCGCCGCCTCGAACTCGGGCGCCAACTGGCCGCGCTCCACCCAGCCGAGCGCGCCGCCGGTCGCGGCGTTCGGAGCGCGAGAGAGCTCGCGCGACAGCGCCGCGAAGTCCTCGCCCCGGCGCACCCGCTCCTGGGCGGCGCGGGCGCCGGGCTGGTCGGGGAGGATGAGCTGCCGCAACAGCAGGCGCTCGCCGGTGTGCTGCAGGTCGGGGCGACCCGCCAGGAAACTGCGGACCTCGGCGTCGCTCGGCGGCGCCGCCGGCGGGCACAGCGCCGCGGAGAGGTCGCGGGCCCGCGCGGAGCGCTCCGCTCCCGTGAGGTCGCGGTCACCCGGGAGCATCGACGCGGCGAGGATGACCTCCTCGTCGAGGTACTCCTCGAACAGCGCGGCCGCGAGGTCGGGGCTCACCTCGGCGAGCGGCTTGCCGGTCTCGGCGGTGATCGCTGCCGCTACCGTGTCCAGCTTGACGCTGCGCCCGCCGACCACGGCGAGCACGCCCGCGGAGCGCCGGCACGCCTCGACACAGGCGAGCAGGAGAACGCAGGAAGCGGCGCGCGCAGTGACCCGCACGCGCAGGAGTTTACTACCTCGCGATCTCGGCCGTCGCGCGAGCCGGCCTGCACACGAGCGTCGCCAACGCAGTTTCCCTGCGGGCGCTCGCGCGTTGCGGCTTGTCGCCCGGCGGCCCCGGCAGCGAGCCCGAAACCGCCCGTTTCCTCCTCTCCCGCCAGGCTTCGGCCGGGGGGACGTCTCGCGGCGCTTCCCCGGCCGGTGAGCGAACGGCCTCAGCACGGTCAGCGGTAGCCGGCGGAACGGCGCGCGACGTCGTCGCGCTCGGCCACCCAGCGCTGGAGCTGCGCCCTCTGCTCGGCCGTCTCACAGGCGGGCGCGAGCGCCTCGAGCGCCTCCCGTCGCGGCGCCCCGGCGTAGAGGTCGCGGACCACGGCCCACTCGATGCGGGACTGCCAGCTCGCCGGCTGCGGCGTCGCAAGAGCTGCGGCGAGCGCCGCACCCGCAAGTGCGACCGTGGCCGCACGCTCACGCCGGTGACCGGGCGGCACGCTCACCCGGACCAGCAGCACCGCGGCGGCTCCGGCCAGCGCGACGAGCACCGCGGCGGCGACCGGCTGCGGCAGCCACGACGGCACCAGCACGCCGGCCCGCAGCAAGGGGAGCGAGAACGTCGCGGCGGGTAGCGGGAAGTCCTCGGGTGGGAACGGGAAGCTGGCGAGCGACACCCAGGTGTGGGCCGCACCCCAGAGCACCGCCGCGGCGGCGAGCACCCGCGCGGTCGCCGAGCCCTCCATCGCCCGGGCGCCGCGGCCCACCAGGACGAACACCAGCGGCAGGGCCAGCAGCAGGTAGCGCGGACCCGGGAACCAGCCGCCGTGCCAGTTCGGGTAGCCGGACATGGCGAGCAACAGCGTCAGCGGCGCCAGCACGAGGGCGCGGCGCTCCCAGGGGTCGGTCCCGCTGCGACGGAGCGCGCCCGCCGCTGCGAGAACGACGACGGGCATCCACACCAGCGCGCCGCGCGCCGGCGAGACGAGCAGGCCGAGCAACCCGGAGAGAGTCGGTGCACCAATGCCGAACACCCCGTGGCGCGCGAGGTCGACGTAGGCGGCGTGTGCCTCGTGACCGCTCGAGAGAGCGAACGGCGAGCCGAAGCAGGCCTGGTTGTAGGAGGCCAGAGCGAGCGCCGGCACGGCGCCGCCGGCCGCGACGGCGAGCGCTCCGGCGACGCGCAGACGAGGCAGCGCGAGGATGACGAGCACGGCCCCGGGGAGCAGCGCCGGGTACTCGGCGGTGACCGCCCAGCCGACCGCCGCCCCGGCAAGGGCGGCATGCCAGCGCTCGGGGCGCGGGCGCGAGTAGAGGAGGACGAAAGCGCCGAACAGGAGGAATGCGGCCAGGGAGTGCGAGAACAGGAGGAGCGATGCGGTGAGCGCCGGGCTGGCCAGGGCGAAGGCGGCAACGGCGAACGGGGCGCCGCCTGGTGCGGTCGCGCCGAGGTGGCGGGCGAGCAGGAGCGCTGTCAGCAGGAATGGCAACGACGACGCGAGCAGCCGACCGAGCACCAGCGTCCACGCCAACTCGGCGTCGCGACCACCCGCCACGGCACGCGCCACGACGGCGGCCGGCACGACCAGCAGCGTCGCCCCCGGCGCCTTGTTGGGGAAGCGGTGGCCGCCGACGACCGCGATATCCTCCATCGCGCCGAAGCGGGCCACCTCCACGTCGATCGCCAGGCTGCCGCGCGAGGCGATCGCGATCGCCTGGTAGGCGCGGGAGCGTTCGTTCGGGCTGGCGAAGCCCGGCCAGTAATTGACGACGACGAGCTGCACGCCGGCCGCGAGCATCAGGCAGGCGAGCAGCCAGCGGCGCTCGTCTCGTGCCGGGCTGCCGGGTCTCACGGCGCTAGTTTAGACTTGCCGCCATGAAAGAGCGTGCGGCGGACCGGCCGCGAGTGATCGTGGTGATGCCTGCCTACAACGCGGTCCGCACGCTCGCGGCATGCCTCGCCGACGTGCCGCGCGCCAGCGTCGACGAGATCATCCTGGTCGACGACGCGAGCCGCGACGGCACCGCCGACCTCGCCGAGTCGCTCGGTCTCACCGTGATCCGCCACCCGAAGAACCGTGGTTACGGCGGTAACCAGAAGACGTGCTATCGCGAGGCGCTGGCGCGCGGCGCCGGGATCGCCGTGATGGTCCACCCCGACCACCAGTACGACCCGAAGGTGATCCCGCAGCTCATCGAGCCGATCGCCGCAGGACGCTGCGACGCCGCGTTCGGCAGCCGGATGCTGGGCGGCAGGGCGCGCGCGGGCGGCATGCCGTGGTGGAAGTATGTCGCCAACATCGCCCTGACGCGGCTCGAGAACGCTGTCCTCGGCCTCGGGCTGACCGAGTACCACTCGGGGTTCCGCGCCTACTCGCGGGGCTTCCTCGAGAGCGTACGGCTCGATGCCAACGCGGATGGGTTCGTCTTCGACTCCGAGATCATCGCTCAGGGTATCCTGGCCGGCCAGCGCTTCGAGGAGATCCCGATCGAGACCCGCTACTTCCCGGAGGCCTCGCAGGTACGCTTCTGGGGCTCGGTGCGCTACGGGCTGGGGATCGTCGGCATGCTCGTCCGCTTCGTGCTCCACCGCACCGGGATCCGCCGCTCGCGGCAGTTCGTGCCGCTGGCGCCGGCGGGCGAGGGACGGACGGCCGCGGCGCCGAGCCCCTGACGCTCGTCTCCACCCAGGCAGGTCCGCGGTTTCAATCGGTCCCCGGTGCCCGGTGCCCGGTCCCCGGCATTCAGCTCTCCGGGTGCGGCGGCTTCAGGTAGCGGGCCAGGAACGCGTAGATGTCGCGCCGGATCGCCCGCGCGCCGGGGGTGTCCATGCGGTCGAAACCGTGGCCGCCCGCCGCTTTGTCGAACACCTTGTACTCGAACGTCTTGTTGGCGGCCTTGAGAGCGTTGATCAGCGCCTGGACCTCGAGGACGTTGACGTCCTCGTCGCTGGTGTTGGTGTGAATGAGCAGCGGCACAGCCAGCTTGTCGGCATGTGCCACCGGCGAGCGGCGACGGTACTCGGCGATGTCGTCACGGACGTCCTTGCCGATGTGGTACGGCGCTGAAAAGAGCGCGCGGTACTCGTCGTCGGCGTAGCCCAGCCGCATGATGAGGTCGGAGACCGGGACGCCGGCGAACGCGCAGGCGTACTGGTCTCCGTGGGCGAACGCCTCGAGAAGGTTGATCATGCCGCCGTGGCTCCAGCCGATCAGGCCGACGCGGCGCGGATCGGCCGACGGGATGCTCGCGAGCGCGTACTCCTTGGCGGCGTGGACGTCGTCGACCTCACGGCCGCCGTAGTCGATCAGCGAGTAGAAACCTTTGCCGTACCCGGTGGAGCCGCGGTAGTCGGGCGCCACCACCACGTAGCCCTGCGCCACCAGCTCGCGGACGATGTGGACGTTGTAGGTGTCGAAGTCGCCGTGTACGCCGCCGTGCGGGAAGACGAGGACCGGCAGCTTCCCGTCGGTACCGGGCTGACGCGGCACGAACGTGTAGACGTAGAACTTGACCTCGTTGGTCGCCCCGGGCGCGTTCGGGTCCTTCGGGTTGGCGTCGGGCGGGCCGTAAATGCGCCACTTGTCGACGATCGCGATGTCGCCGAGACGGGTGAACCAGGCAAGATCGTCGACCGCCTTGCTCAGCTCGTCGAAGCGATGCTGGGTGTCATCCTGCAGCGCGCGCAGCTCCCGAACCTGCGACGCCAGGTCCTCATTGACGGGAGCGTTCTGCGGCCAGCCCGGCGAGGGCCAGAGAGCGCCGGCGAGCAGCATCGCAGCAATCGGCATCGGCCGCATCGGCCGCCTCCTTCACTCCGTCACGGCTTCGTCGGGCGTATCGCCGACGGTCCCACCTGCTGGGTCGGGCGCTGGTCGGGCGGCACGGGGTCGCTGAACAGCGCCGCGTTCTTGGCGTTGTCGAGGAGCTGGTAGCGGACGTGATCGATGCGCGTATGCGTCTTCTCCGCGCCGGTCTCGCTGAGGCCGATGACGCGCTGCTCCCCGGGCAGGACCAGACCCCTGACGACCTGCGGCTTGGTCCAGGTGATGCGCATGCCGTCGGCCTTGATGCCGCGGCCGAGATCGGTCGCCGGGCTTTGCGCCTGCACCACGGCGTACGTCTGCCGGTTGATGTCGACGGTCCACTCCGTGGCGATCTGCGGGGTGTGGAAGAACGTATTCGTCACGGTGACGGACAGGCGCCATACCGGCACAGTGCCGACCATGGTTGGCGTGACCTCGGTGACGCCAGCATCGTCCCAGTTGAGCGAGAATGGGAGCATCAGCGTGAACAGGTTGGCCCTGAGCAAGCGCTTGATCATCACCTTCGTCGACGGCCGCGCGTCGTACTTGCCGTTGACGATCGCCCAGCCCGCGGTGCCGTCGTCGGCCGAAATGACCTTGGACGCGGGAATCTCGATGCGTCCCGGCGCCGGTCCGGGGGTCTTGAAGTACGTCTTCACCTCGTTGCTCGTCTGCTGTCCGGCCTGCGCGAGCTCCTCGCTGGTGACGTCGACGAGCAGGATGCCGAGCCGGCTGAACGCGTCGTAGCCGCCCGCGGCGTCGATGGCGTGCTTCACCACGGCCTCCGGCGTCGGGACGTCAGTGGTGGCCTGACCCCGGGCGGTCGTCGTACCGGTGGCGGCGGCGAGAACGAGGACGGCGGCAAAACGTAGCTGCATGATCTCTCCAGTCACGCGCGAAGGATGCCGGTCGCCGGCCGCGAAAGCAACCGCCCGCAACCCGGTAGTCCGGCCAAAAGGACACTCCCTGCGCTCACGCCAGACGACTCTAGCGAAAAGCGTGCCACATCCTCGGGAGCTGCAGGGGAATTGAAAATGGTCGGGGCGAGAGGATTTGAACCTCCGACCACACGGTCCCGAACCGTGTGCTCTACCAGGCTGAGCTACGCCCCGACCCGGCGGAGGGGTAGACTACACGAAGCCCCTCGGGGCTGCAACTGTTTTGATTCGCGCGTGTCGTAACTCGCGCGGGGGCCGGACGCACGGCCAGCCCCGTGCAAATCACAGGCCGAGCGAGTCGAGCCCGCCGCGGATGTCGAGGAAGGTACCGAGGCCGGTGAAGTCGATGGCGATCCGGTAATCACGCGTCTTGTACGGAGCGATGCGATAGTCGCGGACCTCCGCGTAGGCCGACCAGCAACTCCCCTTCCATCGCATGGTGTAGCGTTCCTCGAGCAGGTTCTTCTGGTGGATGTCGTAGGCAATCTGGGCCTCGGCGCGCCACGGCGCCGAGGTCGGACCGTAGGCGAGGAACAGGCGGGTCTGCGACGACATGACGTCGCCGGTCGCCGGGTTGAGCGACGAGTACCAGGTGAGGCTGATGCTCGCCTTGTCGACGAAGGCGTTGCCGGAGAGTGCGGTGCTGGAGAGCTTCTTGCTGACTGCGTCGAACTCGGCGCGCGCGTCGAAGGTCATCTGCGGCGCCGGCAGCACCCTGGCCACCACGCTCAGCGGGCCGTACCTGGAGGCGGCAAGGGGAGGCCGCGCGAAGGTGAGGGGGTCCGAGAGCGAGTACTCCTGGCCGATCTCGAGCACCGCGACCTCACGGGAGCCCTGCTCCTTGTCTTTCACCAGAATGTGGTTGGAGAGGATGCCCCGCACCCTGTTGGTGACCAGGACGGAGTCCTTCTCGTCGAACACCGGGATGCGCGACAGATCGCCCGGGTCGGAGACGTAGGCGTACTCGAGGCGCGGCTCGATCAGGTGCTTGACGCGGGAGCCGTCGGCTCGGTTCCACACCCGCGAGAAGGACGGCCCGACCATGGCGAGGCCCGCAGTGAAGTAGTGCCTCGTCAACGGATCGGGGATCAGGCTGATGCGGTCCTGCGAGTAGGTGGAGGTGTAGTACGTCAGGCGGGCGCCGACGCTCGGGGTCACGTTCAGCCACGGCAGGCCGGGGGTGAGCAGCGACACCGCCGGGAACAGGTCGAAGCGCCCGTAGCGGCCGCGCTGGGTGGCGGAGCGGTCCATGCGCAGCTCGTCGGCCACGCCGACCATCGACAGGTAGAGCGGTGTCTGCGAGATGCGCGTCGAGGCGAGGCGGTACTCCAGCTCCGGCTTGCGCTCGAGGGTGAGGGCGGTGGTCACCGAGCCGGTGTCGAAGAACGTCTGGCGGTTCTCCCAACGCAGGTTGAACGCCTGCGGCCCCCAGGTGCGCGACAGCGTTACGTGAGAGAAGAACGAGCGCAGCGAGTTCTGCTCGAAGGTGCGCTCGAACCGCTGAAAGAAGTTGAGGTTCGACATGTCCAGAAGCTCGGAGCGCAGCGCGTAGCCGCCAGGGAACAGTTGGGCGTAGTCGCCCCTCACCTTCCACTCCCAGGTGTTCAGGCCGGCATCGCGGACGACACTGGCGACCATCTGGCCGCCGGCGTTCTCGGCCGGCGTCACACGGAACTCCTGGCCAATGCCGTAGTAGCCCTTCGACCACCAGTCAAGAAAGGTGGTGGTGTCGAACGAGCGCGACACCGGCCAGTAGAAGGCGTTGCCGAGGTACGCACCGTAGCGGTTGTTGTAGCCGACGCTGGGCACCAAGAAGCCGGTGGCGCGGTCGCGCTTGATCGGCCACAGGAGGCGCGGCGTGTAGAAGAACGGCACGCCGTTGGTGCGCAGGGCGACTCCGCGGAAGTGGCCGTAGCCCTCGAGCTCCATGATCGCGTCGCGGACGTCGATGCTCCACGGCGGACTGCTGCCGCTGTCGAGGTTGCAGCTCGAGAACACCCCGCGGTGGAACCTCCAGTGGGTGTCGTCCATCTTCTCGAGCTCCTCGCCGCGGAAGTAGTAGGAGGGCGGGAAGAACCCCTTGACGACGTAAAGAGTGCCGACCTTCTTGTCGAGGTCGAAGCTCATGCGGTCGCAGGCGAGACGCGTCTCGCCCTGGTCGAAGACGATGTTGCCGGTCGCCTCCATGCGCATCGTGCGGAGGTCGACCTCGACCCGGTCGCACTTGACGCTGACGTCCTGGTACTTCACCTCGACGTCGCCGTCGCCGCACCAGACCAAATCCTCGACCCACTGCTGGTTGCGGGCGTGCAGGGTCACCATGCCGAGCGGCGGGGCGGCGGCGCGGGCCAGCGGTGCGGCGAGGGACAGCGCCGCCACGGCAGCGAGGAGACGCTTCACGACGCGCTCTCGCGCGAGCCCCTGCCCGCTCCTGCCGCGTCGAGGGCGCCACGCTCAAGGAGAATCGCTCGTCCCATGGCCTCGCGCATTCTAGCCCGGACCGTCAACCGGGACGTCCTTCGGTGCGGCCGTCCCCGGCACGCGCTCCGCGCTGCCCGGCCGGTCGGGCGCGGATCGGTGACCGCTGCCGCGCACGCCTCCGGGCTCCCGGAGTCTACGGAGCACCCCCGGGTGGGCGTTGCGCGCTACGCTATGGAGGATGCGATGGCTAGCGCTCGACGTCGGCAGCCAGCGGGTCGGAGTGGCCGTGTGCGACGGCGACGAGCGCGTCGCCACGTCCCTGCGCCCGCTGCGCTTCGCCGGCGCCTCCGCCCTCGCCGCCGCCGTGGCGGCGCTGGCCGGCGAGCTGGAGATCGGCGGGGTCGTCGTCGGCGTGCCGCTGACCCGGCTCGGGCAGGGACGCGGCGAGGCCCGCGTGGCCGCGGTCGTCGCGGCGCTGCGTGCTGCTCTCCAGGTGCCCATCGTGACCGTCGACGAGCGCGGCACGACCAAGGAAGCGGAGCAGTTGCTCGCCGAGGCCGGAGTCCCGCGGCGGCGCTGGGTCGACCTGGTTGACGGTGTGGCCGCGAGGCTGATCCTCGAGACCCATCTCGCGTCCCGCGGCCGGACTTGAGAAATCGATGCTCCGGCGGACGTTGACCACGGTGGGTGCGGATGCTAGCGTGGCCGGCGGGGAAGAACGGGAGGAGCGGCGATGCCGGACATGTACCTGAACTTCGGGAGCTACCTTCTTCTCAAACAGCGCTCACAGGACGGGCTGGGAAGCCTGTGGCGCGCCGGCGAGATGGATAAGGGCGGTTTCAAGCGCATCGTGTGGCTCCGCCGCTTCGACGAGCCGCGCCTCGATCGCGCGGCACTCGACTCTGACATGGCGATGGTGGGCAAGCTGTCGCAGACGTTCAAGGCGACCAACGTGGTGCGCGGCGCCGCCGGCGGCACCGAGCTCGGCATGCCGTTTCTCGCCTGGGACTACGTGCCGGCGCAGCCGCTCGACCAGGTGATCTCGCGCGTCGAGAAGGAACACTTCCCAATCGCCGTCGACAACGCGCTGCTGATCGGCGAGAAGCTGGCGGCGGCACTCGTCGCCGGGGCCGGCGTCGAGGTGCGTGGCGAACCGCTGATTCACGGCTTCCTCCTGCCCCACCTGGTGCTCATCGGCAACGACGGCGAGGCAATGGTCGCCGGCTTCGGCATCTCGCGAGGCCTGATCGCCAACCTCGACCGGACCGGCGTCCGCGCCACTGCGGCGCCGTATCTCGCTCCGGAGGTGCTGTCGGGCGGCGGCGCCAGCCGTCGCTCGGACGTCTACTCGCTCGGCGCCATCCTCTACCACCTCCTTTGCGGGGCGGCACTGCCCGCCGACCCGAGCCTGCGCGCCGCGGCGATCAACTCGATGCAGCTCGCGCTCGAGGAAGGCCCGGTGCCCGCGGACATCGCGGCGATTCTCCGCAAGGCGCTCGCCGCGCGACTCGAGGAGCGCTACGGCTCGGCCGCAGACCTCAAGCGCGACCTCGAAAAGCTCCTCTACGGCGGCGCTTACTCGCCGACGACGTTCAACCTCGCCCTGTTCATGGACCGCCTCTACCGGCAGGAGATCGAGGACGAGGACCGCGAGCTGCAGCGCGAGCGCGCCCTCGACGTGACGCCGTACTACAAGCCGCCGAAGGCCGCGGCGCCGGCGCCGGGCGAGATCACCGGGATCACCGAGGCGCCGCCTCCCAACCGCACGCCGATGTTCATCGCCATCTTCGGCGTCGCGATCCTGCTCGCGGTCGTTCTCTACCTGATGTTCGGACGCGGCCCGGCGCAACCGGCGGTGGATCAGGCGGCCCAGCAGAAGATCATGGGTGAGCTGGTCGGCGCCGAGGTGGCGCGCCAACTGGCCGAAAAGGAGAAGCAGTTGCGCTCCGAGCTCGATCAGGAGCGGACGCAGATCGAGGCGCAGCGCAAGCAGCTCCAGCAGCAGCAACAGGCCGTGGCGTCCGGCGGTCAGAAGGTCTCCGCCGAGGACCAACGCAAGATCAAGCAGGCGGAGACGGAGCTGGCGGCCCGCGTGGCCGAGCAGAAGCGCAAGGAGGACGAGCTCGCCAAGGTCCGCGAGCAGCGTCAACAGGCGGCCGCGGCGCCGCAGCCGACGGTTGCGCCCCCGGCCCCGGCCACCGAGGTTCCGACCGCGGCACCACCCGTCGCCAGGCCCACGGCGGTGGCGGCCGCCGTTGTCGAGCCGACCCTTCCGCCCAAGGTCGAAGTGTCGCCGACCGTGGCGCCGGTGACTGGAGCCACGGGTGCCGCGGCGGGCGAGGTCCACGAGGGTGACTACGTCGAGTTCTCCGAGGTGGACGTGGCCCCGCAGGAGCTCACCAAAGTGGCGCCGGTGCTCCCACGCTCTGCCCAGATGGCGCGCTCGGGCAAGGGTGTGGTGATCCTCAGTGCCCTCGTCAACGACAAGGGCGGTGTCGAGAAGGTTGACGTTCTCCGCGGCTTCCCGATCCAACGTCTCGGCGTCGACGAGGCGTGCGCCGCTGCAGTCACGCAGTACCGCTACCGGCCGGCCACCAAGGGAGGCGTTCGGGTGAAGACGCGGGTGACGGTGACGATGCAGGTGGACCTGACGAGAACGCGGTAGCGCTGGAGTGGTTTGGGGGTGCTGCGGACTCTGGAGGTTGCCGTTGCCACCTCCGGCGTCTTGAAGGCGGACAGGCTCTTAGCTCCTTCGCTCCGACCTGCAGTCGTGGCGGCACCGGCGGTCCGCGTCGCAAGCAAAACCCCGGAGGTGGCACGCGCGCGCCGCTCGGGGAGCGGCGCGGCAGGTGACGGTAGGCTGCAATGCGCTCAGGCGCTCCGACAGTTGAGGTGCTTCTTCCTACTCGCCCATCGCCAGGGCGGGCGGATCACTCCTTGGTCTGGATGCTGGCGAGGAACTCGGCGTTGCTCTTCGTCTGCTTGAGCTTCGTGAGAAGCAACGACATCGCCTCGTGCGGCGACAGCGTGGCGAGCGCGCGCCTGAGCAGGTGGAGCCTGTCGATCTCCGGCTTGGAGTAGAGCTTCTCTTCCTTGCGGGTGCCCGACGCCGCGATGTTGATGCACGGGAAGATGCGGCGCTCGAACAGGTCGTGGGAGAGGATGATCTCCATGTTCCCGGTGCCCTTGAACTCCTGGAAGATCACCTCGTCCATGCGCGAGCCGGTGTCGACGAGACAGGTGGCGACGATGGTGAGCGAGCCGCCGTGCTCGATGTTGCGCGCCGAGCCGAAGAACCGCCGCGGCTTGACCATCGTGCGGGCGTCGATACCGCCCGACATGATCCGTCCCGAGTTCTTCTGCGCGTTGTTGTAGGCGCGCGACATCCGGGTCAACGAGTCCATGAACACGACGACGTCCTGGCCGATCTCGACGAGGCGGCGGGCGCGGTCGAGGACGATCTCGGACACATCGATGTGGTTCTGCGTCGAGCGATCCGAGGAGGAGGCGAACACCTCGCCGCGCACGACCCGCCGCTTCCAGTCGGTGACTTCCTCGGGTCGCTCGTCGACGAGCAGGACGAAGATCGTCACCTCGGGGTGATTGGTGCCGATCGCGTGCGCGAGCTGTTGCAGCAGGATGGTCTTGCCCGCCTTCGGAGGGGCGACGATCAGGCAGCGTTGGCCCTTGCCGATCGGAGAGACCAGCTCGACCACCCGCGGCTCGAGGACGTCGGGCTCGGTCTCCAGGTTGAACCGCTGTTCGGGATCGATACAGACGAGCTCCTGAAACGCGGTGGCGCGCTGGCTGTACTCCTCCGGCGGCAGTCCCTCGACGCTGGTGATGCCGACGACCGTCGGCCGCTGACCGTTGCCCGCGCCCCGCAGGGAGGCCTGCACCTTCAGCCCGCTCTCCCACGTGTACCGCGAGATCACCGACGGGTCGATCACCGGGTCCGCGTTGCCCGGCTCGAAGTGCCGATCCGGGGCGAGGAGGAAGACCTTCCCGTCCTCGCGCCGGTAGACGAACCCTTCGACCGGCGTCGTCGGCAGATCTGGCGCACTCGCCGTCGTGCCACGGCGTCCGCCGCGGCGCCGCCGGGACTTACGCCTCCGCCCGGACCTGCCCCTGTCTTCCATCCCCTCCACGCCAACCACGGGAGTGCCGTCGCTGTCAGAAACCATTCGTGATTACTCCTTAGAAGCGCTACCCCGACCCGGCGTCGCTCTACATCCTGCGAGCGCATCGACCTGGTATCGGACCGCTTGCGGAAGGATCGTGGGCCAGGACCGCACCCCTGCCCGACTGCTAGCTTACCGCATTAGCGCTTCCGTGCATAGCCGTGTCAACAGACACCCCGCCGGGGCCGTCGCCGATTACTCGGGCCCGATCATCGCGGCAAAGGCGTCGACGATGGTCGGCTGCCACCATCCGCGGGCCGTCTCCCCCTGCATCACCGCCAGCGCCTCGGCCGTCGACAGCGCCTTGCGGTAGGGACGATCGTTGGTGAGAGCGTCGAACACGTCGACAACCTGGAACACCCGCGCCACCAGCGGAATTTCCTCGCCCTTGAGGTGGTCGGGGTAGCCGCTGCCGTCGCGCCGCTCGTGGTGGTGGCGGATGATCGGCAGCACCGAGCGGAACGTGCGTAACGGCGCGCAGATGCCGACGCCGATCTCGACGTGGCTGCGCATCACCACCCATTCCTCGTCGGTGAGCTTGCCCGGCTTGAGGAGGACCGCGTCGGGGATGCCGATCTTGCCGATATCGTGCAGATAGCCGGCGCGCCGCAGCGTCTTGACCGCCTCCGCGTCGAGACCGAGGCGCTCACCGAGCCGTGCCGCCAGAAGCGACAGGCGGTCGCAGTGGTCGCCGGTTCCCTCGTCGCGCGCCTCGACCGCGCGGGCGATCGAGAACATCATCTCCTCGGCGCTGTCGAGGTCGCGGGTGAGGTTGCGGAATGAGACCAGGTTGCGGACGCGCACCTCGAGCTCGGTGAGGTCGAACGGCTTCGAGAGGAAATCCGTCGCGCCGACATCGAGGCCCGTGAGGCGCGCCTCGCGGGAATCGAGCCCGGTGATGAACACCACCGGAAGCAGCCGGGTCTCGCTGTCGGCCTTGAGCTGCCGGCACACCTCGAAGCCGTCCATCGTCGGCATCATCACGTCGAGGAGGATGACATCGGGGAGGCGCTCGCGCGCGATCGCCAGCGCCGTCGGACCGTCCGCCGCCGGCCACACCTGATAGCCGAGCGGGCGCAACGAGTCGACGAGGAGCTGCAGGTTCTCCGGCTGATCGTCGACCACGAGAACGGTGCCGGCGGTAGCCATGGGCTGCATCGATTCTAACACCCGAAAATAGCGAGGCGGCCACCGCGGAGCTGCCGGTGGCCGCCTGATGTCCGCGAGCGGGTCGGCTCAGGGCATCCGCAGGATGACGAAGGTGCTGCGGTCGAGCTGCGGCCGGTAGACGTACAGCCGCACCGCCGCCCCCGAGTGGACCCCCTGGAGGCTTTCGGTGAGCTCGCGCACCGAGCCGATCTCCTTGCCGCCGATCTCGGTGACGACGTCGCCCTGACGCAGCCCGGCGTCGTCGGCCGCCGAGCCGCTCTCCACGTCGGTCACCACCACACCCTCGACCGAGCTCGGGATCTCGAAGCTGCGGCGGGTGCGGGCCGAGATGTCCTCGACCTCGAACCCGAGCTTCGAGGCCGGCGACGCGCTCGGGCCGCCGGACGGCTCATCCTGGCCGGCGACGGAGGGACGCTCGCCGAGCGTGACGGTGACGCTCCGGCGCTTGCTGTCGCGGATCACGTCGAGCTCGACCTTGCGCTCGGGCGGCATTCCGGAGATGGTGTCGATGAGCGCGCGCGTCTCCTTCACCGGCATGCCGTTGACCGCGACGATGGTGTCGCCCTTCTGGAGCCCGGCCTTCCCCGCCGGTCCGGTCTCCTCGACGCTCTGCACGAAGGCGCCGTCGCGCGACGGCAGGTTGAAGGCGTCCTGGATGTCCTGGTCGACGTTCTGGATGTTGACGCCGAGGTAGCCCCGTGTGACCTTGCCCTTCTCCTTGAGCTGTGGCAACACGCTCTTCACGGTGTTGACCGGAATCGCGAAGCCGATGTTCTGGCCGGCCGCGTTGATCGCGGAGTTGATCCCGACGACCTCGCCGCGCAGGTTGACCAGCGGGCCGCCGGAGTTGCCGAGGTTGATCGCCGCATCGGTCTGGATGAAGTTCTCGAACGACTGCGTCTCGGGTGACAGCCCGAGCTGCCGCCCCTTGGCCGAGACCACGCCGGCGGTGACGGTGTGCGGCATGTTGAGCGGGTTGCCGACCGCCATCACCCAGTCGCCGACGCGCAGCGCGTCGGAGTCGCCGAGGGTCAGGGGCGTGAACGGGCCCTTGCCCTCGACCTTGATTACTGCCAAATCGGTGGCCGAATCGCGGCCGATCACCTTGGCCGGGAGCCGGCTGTTGTCGTCCATCGACAGCCGGACCTCGATCTTCTCGGCGCCCTCGACGACGTGGTTGTTGGTGAGGGCGAGGCCGTCGGCGCTGATGAAGAACCCCGAGCCGGCGCCGCGGCGAACGCGCGGGCGCATCATGTCGGGGTTCTGGTTGGGGCCGAAGAAGAAGTCGAACGGGTCGATATCGCGGTGATACCGGCGCATCTCGTTGCGGTCAACCGTGTCGGTCGTCATCACCGAGATCACCGACGGGGTCACGCGCTCGGCGAGATCGGCGAAGTTGGGATAGCCGACAGCCGGTGCCGCCGGCGCCACCGCGGACGCCTGGGCGGCGGGCGAGGGGTGCTGGGCGGCGCTCTCCGGGGTCAAACCGAGACCGCCGGTGAGGACCATCCCGAGGGCCATGGCGGCCAGCGCCACCGCGATCACCGTCGTCAGCTTGAACTGCTTCATGGTTGTCATCTCGAGGTCCTCCTGGGGCGTTCGAGCCCCCTGTCGAAGGGATACACCCAGCAAGTCACGTGCCATCCCCCGGCGCGTCTCTCGCGGCCGCTGTCGCCAAGAGTGTCGTTTTGGCGCGGTCCGCCCCACTTCGCGGACCGGCTCCTAGCCTGCGCAGACCACGCGGTCCTTGCCGGCGGCCTTGGCGTCGTACATCGCCAGGTCGGCTGCGCGCAGGAGCTGGTTGCGCCGGTGGTCGGAGCTGCCCGACCGCGGCGCGTGGTCGGGGTACACCGCGACGCCTACCGAGCAGGTCAGCGGGCCGGTAAAGTCGACTGGCCCGTTGGCCCAGGAGAAGCGGCCGCGGAGGAACGCCTGCTGGCGGACCGCTTGGCGGATCGCCTCGGCGGCCTCCACGGCGGCGCCGACATCGACCTTGGGCAGGATGACGACGAACTCATCGCCGCCGTAGCGCGCCAGGGTCACGCCGGGCACGCGGACGACCCGGCGGAGCAGGTACCCGACCTCCTTGAGCACCTGGCTGCCGGCGAGGTGGCCATGGCGGTCGTTGACGTTCTTGAAGTTGTCGAGGTCCATGAACAAGAGGGCGACGCAGCCGCCCGCCTCGTCGGCGCCCTCGAGATCCTGGGCCAGCCGGCGGTGGAAGTAGCGGTCGTTGGCGAGCCCGGTGAGATCGTCGCTGCGCGCCGCCTCTCCGGCGCGCTTGGCGTCGAGGAGGTTCTGGATCGACACCGAGGTGTACGCCGCGAAGATCTCGAGCAGCGCCTGGTCGCGCTCGTCGAACGGCCGCCCGTCGCGGCGGTTGACCATCTCGAGCACGCCGCAGACGCTGTTCTCGATCCGGATCGGCACCGCGAGCAGGCTGTCGGTGCGAAACGCGTGCGTTTCGTCGAAGCGCGCACAGAAGTTGGGGTCCGCGTCGGGGCTCGCCACCCGGTACGACTCGCCGGTGCGGTAGACGTGGCCGACCACTCCTTCGGTGGTCGCGATGCTCGCTCCGAGCAGCGAGCTCGCCGAGGGCCCGAACGCCGCGATGAAGTAAAGGGCGGCGGATCCCGGCTCGCGCGCGCGCTCGAACGGGTGATCGAGGAGCACCGAGCCCGCCAGTGACGGCACGAAGTTGCGGGCCCGCTCGAGCACCTCGCGGATGAAACTGCAGGCGTCCATCACCTCGGGCACGCCGGCGTCGTGCCGGTAGCGCTCGAGGAACGGCTCGATCTCCTCCACGGGGAGCACGGCAATCTCGGCGTCCTGCACGATCACGGCAAAAGTGTAGCAGCGCGGCCTTGACTTTCCCACGGTTTTCGGTAGTATTCTTGGCTCGGAGTGACGCGGGGTGGAGCAGTCCGGTAGCTCGTTGGGCTCATAACCCAAAGGTCGCAGGTTCAAATCCTGCCCCCGCAACCAACCGAACAAGAAAAGGCCGCGCATCGCGCGGCCTTTTTTGTTCGCTCCGGTTGCGGGGCGAGCCCCCGCATCGCGCGGGGGCTTGGGTGGGCGGCGCGACGCGGGCTGCACGGCCGTGGCACGAGGCAGCGGCAGGGGTGGATGGGGGCTGTCCTCCGCGCTGGCCTGTGTAAGCGCGGTGCTCCCGCAACCACGACCGCTCCAAGCCCGCGGTCACTCCAACGCTGCATCCGAGCGACCGTCGATCCGGCAGCTCTCGGCGCCGCCGGACCTCGCGACCTGCTTGATGGGCGAAGGTGGGCGGCGCGACGCGGGCTGCATCGCCGCGGCCCGAGGCAGCGGCAGGGGTGGGTGGGGGCTGTCCTCCGCGCTGGCCCGTGTAAGCGCGGTGCTCCCGCAACCACCACCGCACCAAGCCCGCGGTCACTCGGACGCCGCAGCCGAAGAGCATCGGATCCAACAGATCGTGATGGAGCTGATCCTCGCCGCCTGCAAGGTTGCGGGGGACTCCCGCATCGCGCGGAGGGTTGGGCGGGCGGCGCGACGCGGGCTGCATCGCCGCGGCCCGAGGCAGCAGGCAGGGTGGGTGGGGGCTGCTCCTCCGCGCTGGCCTGTGTAAGCGCGGTGCTCCCGCAACCACCACCGACCAAGCCCGCGGTCACTCGGACGCCGCAGCCGAGGAGCATCGGATCCGGCAGATCGTGATGGAGCTGATCCTCGCCGCCTGCAAGGTGGCGGGGGACCCCCGCATCGCGCGGGGGGTTGGGTGGGTGGCGCGACGCGGGCTGCATCGCCGCGGCCCGGAGCCGCGGGCGGGGGCTGGAGGCTGTGCGATGCGTTGGCCCATGGAAGCGCGGTGCTCCCGCAACCGCGCCCGCTCCAATCCCGGCGGTTGCTCCAACGCCGCATCCGACCGCCTACCGATTCGGCAGACTCCGATGCCGAGGCCATCAGCGCGTTGTCAGGAAAGGAGTTTCCTTGGTCGAGGGAGACTGCGTCGTCGGCCTCGGGCCTCCACTCAGCGAACCTCCGGCCACACCGTCATCCTGAGCACTGCTACGCCCCGCATGGGGCGGCGATTTTGCCAATGACGAGCGCTCTTGTGGGGCGCGCGCCTGAACGCGTGCAGCCGGCGCCCTGCGTCCTCCCACAGCCCTTGGAGAACGCCCGCGGATTTCGCACATTGACCAGCGGGTCAGGCCGCGCCCCCTGGCTGTGCCGCCCACTGGCTCTTCTTACCCCGCATTCCAGCCGGCAGAGCAAGTCCAACGCGCTTGCGTGACATGGGGCCACCGTGACCTGCGTCGGCGAGCATCACGGAAGCGGCGTCGGCGTACGGAACGATCATCTCGGGCACGAGCGCGGCAAACAACGGCAGAACGAGTGGCGCAGGCAGGTGTCGAGTCGAACGCTGGCGATCTCGCCGGGACGGACGCAATCGAAATCCTCAATCGGTCAATGCCAATGGCGGGTTGGTCGACCATCGGCCCAGGGCAGAGCAACCGCCAATCCAGATCCGAGCGAAGCAGGCGTTCGAGATTCGCGCGATGGGGCCAATAGGTGTTTCGGACCTTCGGGAGGTCGACGCCTCGCCGTCCACGTGTGTGAAGGTCAAGAAGCGCTGCGCCGGCCAGACCAACACAGGGGACGGGCTTGGACGGGAGAGATTCGATGGCCGACACAATGCGATCCACCATGGCCACGAATCTCTCTCCCTCGGTAACCACACCAGCGCAACTCACGAGGACATCGTGCCCTTCTGCGAATTGCGCCAGCGTCACGCTCGGCACCGTGACCAGGTCAGCGCTGAGGACCTGCGCCCAGGCCGCAACTTCAGGAGGTAGCTTGCTTGGCGAGCGGACCAGGACCGAAAGTCTATCTCTTGAGAGTGACTTGCGCGTAATGTCGGCGACCCAGCGATCCGGTATGACGCCGAGGACTGCAATCGAGGTCATCGATGTGGCCCAACGCTGGCGCTGAGCTGCACGGCGGCTGAAGTGGAGCTCTGCTGCATGGCTGAATTGTGGTCGAGACCAGGCCCGCCATGCAACGGGTCGAAGAGCCGCGTGAGCTTCAGAGCCTGACGCTCCTCCCGAGCTGTCTGTTCAGCTCGGCACGACCAGGACCGGGCAGGGCCCGAGCTGGATCGTCCTGTGCGTGGTCGAGCCGAACACAGCCGGGTCCCTCACACCCTCGCCGTGGGCGCTCATGATCACCACGTCGAACTGGCCCTCCGCGGCGAGGGCAACGATCTCCTCATATGGCTGGCCGATCCGAACGGCCACATGCGGGGGACGGAGCTGGTATTCCCGAGGGGGAGTGAGAATCTCGAGGCCATCCATCACCTGTGAGACGGAGGCGCGCATCGAGGAGGTGCGTGGGACGGTCTCGAGGACGTGAACCAGGGTGAGCTCGGCGCCGTACTCGGCGGCCAGCGACCACCCAGTAGTCGAACGCTCGGCGTGACCGATCGGACAGGTCCGTGCACAGGAGGATCTTGCCGCCGCGGGTCGTCGGCAGTCGCCCCGCCGCGGCAAACTCGGCCGCGCGCCCATGGACGGCGAGTACGGGGCAGGGCCGCCTTCCGGACGACTCGTTCGGTGACGGACCCCACCATGAAGCGGTCCAAACCCCGCCTGCCATGGGTTCCCATGACAATCAAGTCGACACTCTCGGCGGCCGCGACCTCGAGAATGGGCGTCCGTGGGGAAGCCCTCTAGACAGCACAGGAACCGGCTGCGCGTTGCCGCGACGGGCAGTTTCTCTCAAGAACTTCAGAAGGTTCTTCTCTCCATTGGTTCTGAGACGCTCCCGATACTCGGCGTGGAACTCCGCCCCGACGAACCCGGCCGCCTCGATCGTGTTCTGCACCTCGACCACGTGCTGCACGAAGAGCTTGGACCGTAGCGGCCCGCGATCGACTCGGCGAAGGCAAGCGCGCACTTCGAGAACTCCGAGAAGTCGACGGGACAGAGGATGCTCTCGTAGGCTGGCATGGCTCCTCCTCCGGCGCGTCTATGACTCGTCCATGGCCGCGCGGATCTCGCGGGCCAGCGTCGCCATGTCGAAGGGCTTCTGGAGGAAGCGGACCGAACCTTTGGCGATGCCACGTCGCACTACCTCGTCCTCGGTGTAGCCGGACATCAGGATCACGCCCAGGCCGGGCCAACGCTCTTTGAGTTCGGCGCGCAAGGTCGGGGCCGCCAATGCCGGGCAACATGAGGTCGGTCAGCAGCACTCGAAGGGCGGCTCGGTGGGTACCTTTCCGGCCTCCTCGCCGCTCCCGACCGCCGTCACGTCGTAGCCGAGGTCCGCCAGGATGTCGCGCAGCGCCCCGCGCGCGACGTCCTCGTCCTCCACGACGAGCACGCGCTCGCCCTTCCCGATCGGGAAGGGCTCTTGCCCCACGGCGGAGGGTAACTCCACCGTGGGATGCTCGCCCGCTCCCGCCCGCGGCAGGATCACCGTGAAGGTGCTGCCTTCGCCGACCGAGCTGGTCACCTCAATTCGTCCGCCGTGCTGAGCCACGATACCGTGCGCCACCGAGAGCCCGAGGCCGGTGCCGCCCCCGTCTCCTTGGTCGTGAAGAACGGTTCGAAGATGCGTTCGCGGACTTCGTCGGGGATGCCGGTACCCGTGTCCTCCACCGCAAGCCACACCTGCCCGCGGTCGTCAGCACCGATCCGGATCAGGATTCTCGCCTCCCTCGGGCATCGCGTCGGAGGCGTTCACCACGAGGTTCATGAGCACCTGGTCGAGCTGCCCGCGGTCCGCCTCGACCGGCAAGGCGTCGGGAGCAAGCTCCACCGCGAAAACGATGTTCTCGTGGACGAGGCGGCGCAGCATCGCGGCCGCGGTCCCCACCACCTCGTTGAGGTCCAGCCGCTCCGGCCTTGCGGCTTCCGCCGCTGAGAACAGCAGCAACTGGCGGGTCAACGGCGCCCCGCGCTTCGATCTCGTGGTCCAGGTTCGCGCCGTCGTCGCCACTCGCTCGGGGTCCTGGCGATGCCAGTGGATAGCCGCGTGAGGTGACATGGCTGCAGGAGGTTATTGAAGTCATGCGCCACGCCGCCGGCGAGCCGCCGATCGCTTCCATCTTCTGCGCGTGGAGGAGCTGCGCCTGAAGCCCCACCTGGTCGGTCACGTCACGCAGGGTCACGACGAGGTTGACGATGGCGCCGCTGGCGTCACGCAGCGGTGAGACGGTTGCATCCGCTGCGAGGGAGCTGCCGTCCCTGCGTGGCCAGATGAGGCGCCCCTTGCCAGGTCCCTCCCTGCTGGCCCGCTTTCCAACGCGTCGCGATAGAGCGTCCAGATGTGCTTCGGTTGCAAAGGAGTGCAAGTCCCGGCCCACCGCCGCCGCCCGGGAGTAGCCGCTCTTCTCCTCGAAGGCGGAGTTGACGTACTCGATCACCCCGTCGGCGTCGGTGATCACAATGCCCTCCGCCGCCTGCTCGATCGCCGCGACCAGGCGGCGTCCTCCTCGTCCTTCTTGCGCTGCGTGATATCGCGAACCACGGCAACCAGGTAGTCGCGATCAAGGCGGACGAGACGGAGGTTGATCTCGACCGGAAAGACCGAGCCGTCCTTGCGCCGGTGCTCGGCTTCGAACCGGGTCGAACCGGTCTTGCGCAGTTGCCCCTGATCTGTCCTGACCATGGGACCGCCGGGAACGGCGAACCGCGGGTCCATGTCCGAAGTCGAAAGCGCGAGGTACTCCTCCCGGGTGTAGCCGTGAAGCTCGCAGCCCTTCCGGTTCACGTCCAGAAAGCGGCCGGTGTCCGGGTCAACGACCTCGATCGCGTCGTTGGCATGGTCGACCAGCTCGCGGAACAGCCTCAGCGACTCCTCCGCCGCCTTGCGCTCGGTGATGTCGTGCATGGCGCCCACCAGCGACCTTCGACCTGCCGGTCTGCAGCTTGCTGACGGAGTAGAGTACCCAGAAGGTCTCGCCTCCCTTGCGACGGGCCAGGAGCTCGAAGTTCCTCACCTGGTCGTGCGAGCGAAGCTCGGCGAGCAGGTCCTGCCTCGCCTCGGGCATCGCCCACATGCCGAGCTCGGTCGACGTGCGGCCGATCGCCTCGTCCCGGGTGCAGCCGAACATCTCCAGAAAGCGATCGTTCACCTCCAAGAGACGGCCCTCATCCTCCGTGACGAGAAGGTCGGCGTCGGCGCCGGTCATGAACAAGGTCCGGAAGAGGGCCTCACTCTCGCGCAACTGCTCGTCCGCTCGCCGCTTGCGCTCGAGCGCCGTCGCGATCCCGTCGCCCAACCGCCGGAGCTGTCGGATCGCCTGCTCGGACCACGCGATGTTCCGCGAAGAGGAGGTCAACCCGACGGCGGATCGAACCACGCCGTCTGCGCCTGCGAGGAGCGGTACCACCAGCTCCGACCGCACGCCATCGTGCTCCATCCGCTCCCGATAGGGCGCGGCTTCGGGTGGCAGATCCGCGAGTCGACCGAAGTGAACCACCTCGCCACGCTGGAGCTTGTCCTCCGCCCACGCGAAAGCCCCGCCCTTCGCGACGCGCTGGTACCTCTCGTCAAAGCGGACTCCTTCCGGCGCGCGCCACTGGTGTGTGGAACTCCAGGTGGCGGTTCCCGGAAGGACTGTGACGACGAAACCCTGGTCGGCGCCGAGAAAGCGCGCCACTTCCGCCAGGCCCGCCGAAATCTGGTCGTCCCAGCTGGGCGCCGCAGCGCTCACGAAACGCGCCATGAGGCGAGCGATCAGGTCGTCGAAGGACGCCTGTCGCTCCAGGGACTCCTCGGCGCGCTTGCGCTCGGTGACGTCGCGGGCGGCGGCGAAGACGCCGTCGGCCTCGCCCGCCTCGTCGCGGTGGAGCGCGGCGCTGTTGAGCACGGGTGTGAGATGACCGTCGACATTGCGGATCTCGGACAGGAGATGGCGCACCGAGTCATCGCGAAACACCTGCATGTGGGCGTCCCGCGCCCACTCCGGCTCCATGAAGATGGTAGCGAAGACTCTGCCTATGAGCCGTTCCCGAGGGACGCCAG
>CAVRZJ010000023.1:0-796322 GCA_963725705.1 uncultured Acidobacteriota bacterium
CACCGCCTGCCGGTGGTGCCCGGCCACCAGATCGTCGGGGTCGTCGAGGTGGTGGGGAGGGGCGTCACACCCGAGCAGGTCGGCACGCGAGCCGGTGTGGCCTGGATGGCCGCGCCTGTGGCGCCTGCGTCTTCGCAGCGGCCGGGAAAACCTGTGCCCCGAGGCGCGCTTCACCGGCCTTCACGTCGACGGGGGTTACGCGCAGCTCGCGGCGCGCGCGGATTTCACGTACCCGCTCCCCGCCGGGTTCTCGGACGAGCAAGCGGCGCCGCTGCTGTGCGCGGGGGTGATCGGCTACCGGGCCCTGCGTCTCGCCGGCGCGCTCGCCGGCGGCAGGCTGGGGATCTTCGGGTTCGGCGCCTCGGCTCACGTGGCGATCCAGGTCGCGCTCACGCGGGCTGCGAGGTGCTGGTTTTCACGCGCGCAGAGCAACGCACCGCCAGCACGCCCTGCGGCTCGGTGCCACCTGGGTCGGGGCTCCGCCCGACCGGCCTCCCGCGCGCGCTCGATCACGCGGTGGTCTTCTCGCCCGCCGGGGACCACGTCGTCGAGGCGCTGCGGCGCCTGGCGCGAGGAGGCACGGTGGCCTGCGCCGGGGTCACGATGAGCGACCTACCGGGTTTCCCCTACTCCCTCATCTACCACGAGCGGACGCTCCGCTCGGTGGCCAACGCCACCCGGACGCGATGCCCGCGAGCTCCTAGAGCTTGCGGCACACATCCCGATCACGCACCAGCGTCGAGGTGCTGCCTCTTGCGGAGGCCAACGAAGCGCTAGCCGCGCGTCAAGCACTCCCGGGTAACCGGCGCTCTGGTCCTTCGACCGTGATGAGCCCAAAAGCGACCCATCGGACCGGCTTCGAGCCCGGCTACCGGAGGCTCCTCGCGAGCGGCGAGCTGCAGCGGCGCGTCGCCAGGCATCGAGGCGCATGCTCGAGCGCTGCGAGCTGTGCCCCGGCGCTGCCAGGTCGACCGCCGACGCGAGCTTGGCCGCTGTTTCACCGGTGTCGAACCGATCGTCGCCTCGTGGGGGCCCCACATGGGCGAGGAACCGCCGCTGTCGGGAAGCCGGGGCTCGGGGACGGTGTTTCTCGCGAACTGCAATCTGCGCTGCGTGTTCTGCCAGAACGCCGACATCTCGCAGCGCCCGTCCGACCACATCGGCCAGCACCTCGGGCGTCGCGGAGCTCGCGGCGGCGATGCTGCAGTTGGAGGCGGACGGCTGCCACAACATCAACTGGGTCTCACCGACCCACCAGGTGCGGCCCTGGTGCGTGGCGCTCGCGCTGGCCGCCGCGAACGGCCTGTCGGTGCCGATCGTCTACAACAGCAACGGCTACGATCGGTCGCGGTGCTCGAGCTGCTCGACGGCGTGGTCGACATCTACATGCCCGACCTCAAGTACGCGATGACGGCGTCACGGCCCAGGAGCTTTCGGGGATTGCCGATTACCCGAGCGCGGCGCGTAGCGCGATCGCCGAGATGTTCCGCCAGGTCGGCGACCCCTGGGACATCGCCCCCGACGGCACGCTGCGCCGAGGGCTCCTCGTGCGCGTCCTCGTCCTCCCGGGCGACCTCGCGGGGGTCGCAGGAGACGCTGCGCTGGCTCTCCGAGGCGCTCTCGCCCCTGGTCACCGTCAGCCTGATGAGCCAGTACCGTCCGTGCCACCGGGCCGGCCGGGTCGCGGCGCACCCGCGAGCTTCGCCGGACCTATCAGCCGGGACGAGCACCTGGACGCCCTGCTCGCACTGGAGCGCTTCAACCAGAGCCCTCACACTCTGGTGCAGGGGTTCGTCGGCCTGCAGGGTGAGGGCCGGGCGCGCCCCTAGCCCGAGCCCTACCCGCCACGCCGCGGGTCTCCTCCACCTTGAACCCGGCGTCCTCCCAGGCCTTCTGCTTCCCCTCGTCCTCGGGCGCGGCGGTGACGAAGTCGTGCACCTCCGGGAAGGTGGACGCATCCCGTGGATCGGCGATGCCGGTCCCCGATGACCAGGACGGTGGCAGCGTTGGGGTTGGCGAGGGTCCCCGCAGATCACGACCACCGGATCCTCGACGTCGCTCCGACCGTCCCACAGGGCGTGCGGGATGAAGGAGGTGCTGCGACGTAGGTCCAGAGGTACTCGTCGAACATGGCCGCCCGGCCGCTGTCGGAGAGGAGCACCGTCACGCGCTTGCCCGCCTGGTAGAGGCGCTCCACCAGGCGGCACACGTCGAGCGCCTTCTTGGTGCCGGCCAGGCGGTGCAGCACCACCTTTGCCGGCTTCTCCGCGGCTCCCGTGCCTTCTTCTCCGCGCATTCCTCAACCCCTCTGCTCCGCTGCCTCCTGGCCCTCCCCTTCCGCATCACTCCGCCAGCGGTCTCAGCGTGAGTGGGTCGCGCAGCGGCAACCTCACCAGCGGGCCGATGCTCTCGAACCTGACCTCCGGGTGATCGGGGTGCCCCTTGAGTATCTCGTCAACGTTGCCGACCACGAGGATGATCAGCTGGTCCGGCGTGATGTGGGCTCTCGCTGCGGCCTGCGCGGTCGGGCCGTGACGTCGCCCATCCGCGCTCGGTAGGCCTTCCAGTACTCGTGGGGAAGCCCGACCAGGTCGTCCTGAGGCGAACCGCGTGACCGTCTTCAACCTGCGTCTCGAACATGCGGGGGAAGCGCTCGATGAACGAGCTCTTGCTGTTGTGCGAGCTCCTTCTCCGTCACCTGCGGTGGTCGTGATCTTGCCGACCAGGTCGACCGTCAGCTGGCCGCCCGCGCGCAGGTGGAGGACTTGGACTGGAAGTAGGCGCGGAATGTGCCGGGGTAGAGGTCGCCGATCCCGTAGCTCGAGTATGCGGAGTAGGCCAGCCCCTCGTCGGAGCGCACTTCGACATCATCCAGGCGGTGAAGCCGCCGCCGCCGAGGATGTCGTTGGCCACCTCAGGGCGGACTCGTCGGCGACAGGGCGCCGCGCGCCCGAGCTGTCCGATCGACACGCGACCCTGGTTGACGTCGGGCTTGTTGACCAGGTAGACGCCCGGCTTCGCCCCGGCGCCCGGCTGCGGCACCGGCGGCACCGCCGGACCCTTGCCTTCCAGGCCCCGATCGTCGTGTTCAGCTTGGCGATCATCACGTTGCGGTCGAAGTCACCCGCAACCGCCACCACGAAGTTGGCCGGGTTAGCGAGCAGGTTGTGGAAGGCCACCAGGTCGTCGCGGG
Organism: uncultured Acidobacteriota bacterium; assembly: GCA_963725705.1. Classification (GTDB taxonomy): domain Bacteria; phylum Acidobacteriota; class Thermoanaerobaculia; order Thermoanaerobaculales; family Thermoanaerobaculaceae; genus CAVRZJ01. Next base: position 3,194 of record CAVRZJ010000023.1, read on the forward strand.
TGATCCCGTCCACCGAGGCCTTGGTGGGCAGGCGGTTGAGCCAGAAGTCGTCGCCGTAGACGAGGCGGTCCCACTCGCGGTCCTCGATGTCGACTCGGCGTCGTCGTTACGGCGCTTCATCTCCGAGAGCATGTCCTCCTTGGCCTTGGCCAGGCGTGCCTCGTCGAAGCGCGGCGTCCCGCAGCACATCCATCAGCAAAGCGAGGCCCGCGGTCGAGGTCCTTGGCGAGCAGGTTCAGGCTGACCCTGCCGGTGACGTCCCCACGACGTGGAGAGCTGCGCGGCGAGGAAGTCCAGCTCCTCGTCGAGCTGCTTGGGGTCGAGCCTCCCGCGCCGCCGGTGCGCCACACGGTGCCGGTCAGCTCGGCCAACACCCTCCTTGCCGGCCGGCTCGAGGTAGCGCCCGCCGCGGAAGAACACGAGCACGTTTACCAGGGGCAGCATCTTGTCCTCGGCGACGTAGACGGTGATCCCGTTCGCCAGCGTGACGCGCAGCGCCGCGTCGGGCATCTTGTAGGTGAGGGTCGGGTAGGTGAGCTTCTCCGGCCGGGCGGGATCTCCTGGGCCACGGCGGCGCCGCCGGCCAGGAGTGCGGCACCGAGAACGGTGTGAAGAATGTGACCTCTCATCTCACTTCCCTCCCTGACCCGGCTTGGGCTTCTGCGCCGCCGGCTGACTCGCGAGCGCCTCCAGGCGCGCCTGGGCCTTCTTGATGAGGTAGTCGATCGCCGGCTTCATCTCCGGCGGAACCTGGCCCGCCATCTGCTGGAGCTGCGCCATCGTCTGCTGCACCTCGCTCGCCTCGGTGACCTCCTCGATCTGGGCGACCTGCTGCTTGACCATGCCGCTCATCTGCGCCGGCAGCGCGGCCAGCTCCGGGTCTTCGGGCGCGCTGCCGGCCTTGCGCAGGTACGTCGCGACCGTGCGGTTCTCCTTGCGTGAGGTACTTCTTGGCCGCGGCCTGGATGTCGTCGGCGGTCACCGCCTGGAGCTTCGCGGGAGACTCGTTGAGGAACTTCCAGTTGCCATCCGAGTCGTAGAGCAGGAGCTGCAGCATCAGGAAGAAGTTCGACTGCAGCCGCCGGTACGAGTTGGCGAGCTCCTGGTTCTTGACCTTCTGCAGCTCGCGCTCGCCGACCGGCTCCGCCTTGGCAGCTTGTCGAGCTCGGCGATGAGCGCCGCCTCGACCTCGCCGGGCTGCCGCCCATCCTTGACCTCGGCGCCGACCTCGAAGTAGCCCTCGTACTTCATCGGCCGGCAGAACGCGTACGGCTCGCCCACGGCCACCTGCTGCTCCTCCACCAGGCCGGTAGAGCCGGCCGGTGCGCTTGTTGAGGAGATCGGCGAGCAGCTGGAGAGCGAAGTTGTCGTGGTGGTTGAACGGCACCGCGTGGTACCGGACGTTCACCTCGGGGTTGGTCTCGGCCTCGGCGACGAAGCGCTTCTCGGCGAGCTGCTGCATCTCGGCGGTGATCATCTCGGGCGGCGCGGTGGCGCCGCGCGGGATGCGCTCGAGGTATCGGCGCGCCAGCGCGAGCGCCTGCGTCGGGGTCGACGTCGCCGACCAGCACCGCGGTGAGGTTGTTGGGTGCGTAGTAGGTGCCGAAGTAGTTCTCGGCCTGGGCCCGGGTGATCGACTCGACGTCGGAGGGCCAGCCCACGACCGGGTGCGAGTACGGCGATGACTGCCAGAACATCGCCTCGAACGCCTCCTCGAACTTGCCGGTCGGCGTCGACTCGACCGGCAGGCGCGCGCTCCTCGCGGACCACGTCACGCTCGGAGTAGAACTCGCGGAACACGGGGTTGAGCAGGCGGTCCGACTCCATCCAGAACCACAGCTCCAGCTTGTTGGACGGCACGCGTGACGAAGTAGAACGTCTGGTCCTCGCTGGTGCCGGCGTTGAGGCCCGAGGCGCCCTGCCTGCGGTGTAGATCTGGTCCAGCTCGTCCTTGACGATCGACCTCCTTCTCGGCCGCGTACAGCTTCTCGAGCTGCGCCTTGAGCTCCTGCAGCCGCGGCGTCATGTTCTCGGGCTCGTAGATGTTGCCGGAGAGCTCGCCGCGCCGCAGCTTCGCCCGCAGCGCCGCGTACTCGACTTCCATCTCGGCGCGGACCGCGTCCTGCTGCTTGAGGATGTCGGCGTCCTTCGCCATGTCCGACGTCCCGATCGTCTTCGTGCCCTTGAACATCATGTGCTCGAAGAGGTGCGAGATGCCGGTGATCCCCTGTGGCTCGTTGACCGAGCCGACCTTCGCCACCCAACCGCAGGTCACGGTCGGTGCGTCGTGACGCTCGACCATCAGCAGCTTCATGCCGTTGGCCAGCGTCTCCTCGCGCACCTGCACCTGTTGCGCCAGCGCCGACCCGCCGTGGAGGGCGACCAGGGTCAGCATCATCGCGACCGCTCGCTGCATGGAAGACTCCTTTCCGCTCTGGCTCGTCTCGTAGTGTCCTGCCGTGCCAACTGCACGCTCGGCCGGCAACTATAGCCGTGGCGACAAGTACGAGCAAACCCAGGTGCGAGTTGCGTGGCCCGGGCCCTCCGCACCGTTCCAAGCGCCCTTACTCCGGGACGCGGCCGGGATGCTGGGCGCGCCGCGCGCCTGCCATCGTGTGCGGCCCGTCACCCGAGGCCGGGAGGGAGTCATGGTACTGTCATCGACAACTCGAGCCGGGAGGTGGCCTGTGGGCACGACGAACCGTGCGACGTTGGTGTTGCTTGGTGCCTCTGCGCTCGCGTGGCCGCAGACAGCTCAGGCGGTCGACCTCTTCGTCAAGCCAGGCGGGACCGGTACGGTCTGTGCGCAGCCGTCACCGTGCTCGCTGGCAACCGCTCTGAAGGCAACGGCGATTGACGACACGATCTACCTCGCTGCCGGCACCTACACCGGCACCAGCGCTCAGGTGGTCCTGCTCGACACGCAGGGCGTCCGCCTTCTCGGCGGCTGGGACGGCGCGCCTGCGGGCGCGGTCAAGCGCGATCCCGTCGCACGCGAGACGATCCTCGACGGCGAGGATGCCCGCCGGGTCGTCAAGGTGACCGCCGCGTCGGTCACCGTCGACGGCTGCACGATTCGCCACGGCGATGGGGCCGGTACCGCTGCCGAGTGTGGCGGGGCTGTCGGATGCGGGGGCGGCGTATTCCTGAGCGCGTCCGGAGCCACGATCTCCACCTGCCGCATCGTCGACAATACCGCCGGGAGCGCGGTGCCCACCGACTGGGAGCTCGGCATGGGCGGCGGCGTCATGGGCTACAACGCCCACGGCCTCACGGTCCATGATTGCGTCATCGCGGGCAACGTCGCGAGCGCCCACAGCGCCGGGCGCGGCGGCGGCATTTCGCTGGTCAGCAGCAACTCCATCACAGTCGCCCGTAACCGGATCGTCGACAACACGGCGTCGCTCGAGCAGTGGGCCGACGCCTGGGGGGGCGGCCTCGCGCTGGAGTCCGGTGGCACCGCCGCGGCCGTGGAGGACAACCTCCTGCTCGGCAATCGGGCGAAGCCGCAGGGATCGAGCCAGGGCAACGCCTTCTACACCTGGTACGCCGGTGCGAACGTGCGGCGGAACTGTATCGAGAGCGACGTCGAAGGCACCGCGGTCTACCTTGGCTACCTCGAAGGCTCGTTCAGCCAGAACCGCGTCGCGTCGGGCGACGAGAGCACGACGCTCGCGGTCGTCAACGGCATGGGCAACGGCGTCACGCTGACCAACAACGTCGTCGTCGCCGGTGCCGGAGCGGCCTGGGTCGTACGCGCAAGCGGCTACGCCGAAGAGCCGTTGACGGTCGCCATGGCGCACAACACGATCGTCGGCAACGGCGGCAGCACCGGCGTGCACGTCGCCAGCTTCGCCACGGCGACAATGGCGAACAACATCGTGACGAGGAACGAGGTTGGCATCTTCACCGAAGCGGATGCCTCGGTGACGGCGGACCACACGCTGTTCTGGGACAACGGCGGCGACGGCATCCGCGGCACCAGCCCGATCGACGGTTACCCGAGGTTCGTCAACGCGCCGGCCGGAGACTTCCACATCGAGGACGGTAGTGCGGCCGACGACGCCGGTGTCGGCGCCGGGGTGGCCGTGGACATCGACGGCGACCCGCGCCCGAGCGCCACCGCGGTCGCTATCGGCGCCGACGAGCGCGGGGCGCGGTCGTTCGACTTCGGCACGCCGGCCTCCCCGGTCCAGTCGGGGTCGACCCAGGTGACGCACTTGACCGCCTATTCGCCGGGCCGCGGCTACGGGTGGCTGTCCGGGACCATCGCCTCGCGCGACCGCGGCGGGCCGGACGACCTGCTGCGCGACTTCTGCTTCACGCCGCTCGGGACCTTCGCGGTGGACCTGCCGAACGGGCAGTACTGGGTCACGGTCTCCTCCGGCGACGCGGCCGCCGGTCACGGCCAGATGGGGATCTACCTCGAGGGAGCGCTCGCAGCGACGCTCACCACCGCCGCGAATCAGTTCGCGGACCCAAGGCTACCCGTCTCCGTGACCGATGGGCAGCTCACCGTGCTCCTCGACGACCTCGGCGGCAGCGACGTCAACGTCGTTCTCAACGCCCTCATGATCGAGAGAAAGCTGCCGGCGAAGCTCGACCTCGGCACTGCGAGCTCGCCGTTGGACGTCGGCTACGAGCGCATATCGCATGCCTCCGCGTACTCGCCTGCCGCCGGCGCAGGCTGGGCCGGGGGCGCCATCCAGTCGCGGGACCGCGGCGGCACCGACCTCCTGCGGCGCGACCTCAACTTCACGCCCCGTGGGCTGTTCGACGTGTTCCTCGAGAACGGCACCTACGACGTTACGCTCACGCTCGGCGACACCGCCGGCGGCCACGATCAGATGGGCGTGTCGGTGCAGGGCGCCAAGGCCGACTCGATCACGACCGGCAAGAACCAGTTCGTGCGGCGGCGCTGGCGCACCTGCGTCGCCGACAACCGGCTCGAAGTCCTGCTCGACGACCTCGGCGGCACCGACCCCAACGTCGTCGTCAACGCGATCGAGATCGCCCCTCCCCCGCCCGCGCGGTTCGACTTCGGCACACCGACGTCGAACGTCGAGCCGGGTTGGGTGCAGGTGACCGAGAAGTCGCTGTTCGCCGACGGCAAGGGGTACGGGTGGAGCGCCGGCACGGTGGCGAGCCGCGACCGCGGTACCGGCACCTGGTTGCGCCAGGACCTCAACTTCAGCCGCGACGCGGTGTTCAGCGTCGAGGTCGTCGACGGGTCCTACTGGGTCACGATCACCATGGGCGACGCGGCGGGCGGGCACGACCAGATGGGTGTCGGGCTCGAAGGTCATCTCGTCGACACCGTGACGACGGCCAAGGCCGAGTTCGCGGCGAAGACCTATGCCGTCACGGTTTCCGACGGGACGCTCGACGTGTCCCTCACGGACCTTGGTGGCAGTGACCTCAACGCGGTGATCAACGCGCTCGAGATCCGCTGAGCACGAGCTGGGAGAGCTGCCATGAGAATGACTCCGCGCCCCGCGTCGACCCTGCTTGCGGTGTGCTTCCTCACGGTCACCGTGCCGGCCAGCGCAGTTGACCTGTTCGTCAAGCCGACGGGAGGAGGCGTCGCCTGCACACAGTCGTCGCCGTGCGCGCTGGCCACCGCGGTCGCCACCGCCGGCGAGAGCGACATGCTCTACCTCGCTGCCGGCGTTTACACGGGCGCCGGAACCGAGGTGGTTCTGCTCGACAAGACGGTCTCGCTGCTCGGCGGATGGAGCGGCGCACCGTCCGGCGCCGTCGTCCGCGACCCGGTCGCGTACGAGAGCGCCCTCGACGGTGAGAATGCCCGCCGCGTCGTCAAGATCACCGGGGGTGCGCCGATCCTGGATGGACTGACCATCACGCGGGGCAACGCCTCCGGTCAGGCGGAAAGCTGTGCGGCCTCGGCGACGAGCCCCGATGGGTGCGGCGGCGGCATCTTCATCACCGGCGCCGGCGTGACCCTCCGTGGCAGCCTGATCACCGACAACGTGGCGACCTCGAACGCCGCCAACCCCACCGCCGCCGGATACGGTGGCGGCCTTTACGGCTTCCCGACCGCTGCAGTCACGATCGAGGGCACCACGTTCCAAAGCAACACCGCGAGTACGGCGGGACCCGGCTTCGGCGGGGCGCTGGAGATCACGGACGCCCAGGCGGCCCTTGCGCTGAGCCGCAATCGCTTCATCGACAACAAGGCAACGACGAAGGATGGCAAGAGCGGCCACGGTGGCGCGGTCTCCTTCCACGACTGTCTGCACGCCCCGGTCGAGGTCGCCTTCAACTCCTTCTCCGGGAACGTTGCGCGAGCCACGCCGTTCGACTGGGACACGAACTCGGACGGTAATGCCGTCTACGCGCACAGCTCGGCGCCCACCCTGCGTGGAAACACCATCCGCAGCGATGCCTATGGCTTCGCAGTCGCGCTCATCGGCTGTGACTCTCTGGTCACGGGAAACACCGTGATCTCCGGCCGGGACAGCTCGTCCCTCTATTTCTTCTACGGGCTGGGGACGAAGGAAGTCGTCACCAACAACGTCCTGGTTGGAGGGTCGCACGCCACGCTGCGCGCCCATGCCGACGGAAGCAACCCGATCACGCTGTGGGTGGGGCACAACACCATCGTGAATAGCGCGAGCGTGACGGGTGTCCTCATCGGCGAGAACGCGGCGGCGGGGTTGAGGAACAACATCGTGGCCGGTCATGCCACGGCGGTCCGAGTCGAAGGCACAGGCACGGTGGCCGCCGGTAACACGCTCTTCTGGAACAACGGGGACGACGGCATTCGCGGCGCCGACCCGATCGACGGCGACCCGCTGTTCGTGAACGCGGCGGCCGGGGACTTCCACGTCCAGGACGGCTCGGCGGCGATCGGCGCAGGTCTCGTCGTGGCTGGCTGCATATCGGACGGCTGGTGCGGGGAGGGTCGCGACATCGACGGCGAGGTGCGGCCGGGGCTGGGGGGGTTCGACGTCGGCGCCGACGAGCTGGCGCCGCGGGCGTTCGACTTCGGCACGCCCGCATCGCCGGTCGCCGTGGGCTTCACCAGGGTCACACACTCCACGACGTTCTCTTCCGGCTTCGGGTTCGGCTGGACCTCCGGCACGATCGGCTCGCGCGATCGCGGTATCGGCGATGACCGGCAGCGCGACTTCTGCTTCACGCACACCGGGACCTTCGCCGTCACCGTCCCGAACGGCCGCTACCGCGTGACGCTGACGATGGGCGACGCCACCGCCGGCCACGGACAGATGGCGGTGTTCCTCGAGAACCAGAAAGTCGCCACCGTCAACACGGCCGGCAACGAGTTCAAGGAACTCACCTTCGAGACGGCCGTCACGGACGGAGAGCTCACGGTGTGGCTCGACGACGAGGGCGGCTCGGATCCTAACGTGGTGCTCAACGCGCTGGTGATCGAGGCAGCCCTGCCGGCGATGGTGGATTTCGGCACAGCGGCGTCGCCGCTGGCCGCCGGGTACACCCGCGGCACGCACGCGTCCGTCTACTCGCCGGCGGCCGGTTTCGGGTGGCGCGGCGGCATCCTGCAGTCGCGCGACCGCGGCACCGCCGACCCGCTCCGCCGCGACCTCGTGTTCACCCCGCGCGGCTTGCTCGGATGGTTCGTGCCGAACGGGGTCTACGACGTGCTTCTGACCCTCGGCGACGCGTCCGCCGCCCACAACCTCATGGGGGTCTCGGTTCAGGGCGCGGCGCCGGACCCGGTCACCACCGCCAAGAATCAGTTCGTCACCCGCCGCTATCGCACGCACGTCGCCGACAACCGCCTCGACGCTCTGCTCGACGACCTCGCAGGGCCCGATGCCAATGTCGTCGTCAACGCCGTCGAGGTAACCGCTCCGCCGCTCCCCTTCTTCGACTTCGGTACGCCGACCTCGCCGGTCGCTGCCGGGTATGTCCAGATCACTCACCTGACGAAGTACAGCGAGGGCCGCGGCTACGGTTGGACGAGCGGGACGGTACAGAGCCGCGACCGGGTCATTGCGTCCGACCGCGATCGCGACCTCGTCTTCTCGCCGAACGCGGAGTTCGCCGTCGACGTGCTCAACGGCACGTACCGTGTGACGGTGACGCTCGGGGACGCCACCGGCAGGCACGATCTGATGGGAGTGTTCCTCGAGGGCGAGCAGGTCAACACCGTGACCACCGCGACCGGCGGGTTGGCCACGACGACGTACACGGTGCTCGTCGTAGACGGGAGGCTCGACGTCGGGCTCGTGGACCAGGGTGGCACCGACCCGAACGTCACGATCGTCGCGCTCGAGATTCGTTAGGCGCGAGATCAGGCAGACCTGGTAGCGGCGCCTTGACAGCCGGCGTGCGCAGCCGCAGATTGGTTGCAACAGAGCACAGCGACCTGAGAAAAGCGAGGTCCGCGATGACCGCCATCTCCCCCGCCCGCGTCCTTTCCGCAGCCGCTGCCCTTCTCGCTTGCCTGGTGGCGGCCGCCACGAGTGCAACCGATCTCTTCGTGAAGCCGGCCGGGAGCGGCACGGCCTGCGTCCAGGCCGCGCCATGCACCTTGCCGACGGCACTGGCAGCGTCTATCGCCGGCGACACGATCTACCTCGGCACCGGGAGCTACACAGGAACCGGGAACGAGGTCGTGCTCCTCGACAGGACCGTGAACCTGCTTGGGGGCTGGGACGGCGCCGCCTCGGGGCCGATCAAGCGTGACCACGTCGTCTTCACCTCGACGCTCAACGGCCAGAGCGCCCGGCGGGTCATCACGATCCTGGGTGAAGGCACCGCGCCGACGGTCGACGGCCTCTTCATCACTGGAGGCAACGCCAGCGGGCTCACCGCCGGATGCGGCTTTCGCGGCTCGAACACGGGCTGCGGCGGCGGGATCCTCGTCCACGACGCCAGCCCGACGATCAGCGACTGCAACATCAGCGGCAACACCGCCGTCACGGCGGCAGCCGACCCGAACCAGCAGGCGGCCGGCGGCGCTATCTCGGTGGTGCACGCCAACGGGACGGTGATCCGCAAAAACACGATCTCCAACAACACGGCGAGCACGGCCAGCCAGGGGTTCGGGGGAGGCATCGCCGTCGAGCAGACGGACGACTGCCTCGTGGAGGCCAACCGCATCATCGGCAACACCGGCACGACGATCGTCCAGGTCGGCCAGGGCGGCGGCATTGCCTTCGATGGCGGTACCGTCGGGGCGATTTCCATCGTCGGTAATCTCGTGCGCGACAACGCCGCGACGGCGTCCGGCAGCTACGCGTCCGGCAACGCCCTGTTCTCCTGGAAAGGTGTGATCAGCGTCGAGCGCAACCTCTTCGCCGCCTCCACCGGCACGGGGAGCGAGGCCGTCAACCTTCTCTACTCGCCCGGGTCCTTCATCGGGAATCGGGTCGAGGCCACCGGGCTGTGCAGCCGATCGCTCACCCTCTTCGCCAGCGGAGGCCAGGGCGACCTGGTCCTGAACAACGTCCTCGTCGGCGGGACCGAAGCCACCGTCCTGGCCGCGGGCACCGGGGTTTACCTGCTTTCGGCCAATCTCAGGCACAACACCATCGTCGGCAACGGCGCGGCGACCGGGGTGCTCGTCAACGACCTCGCCACCGTGACGCTGCTGAACAACATTGTCGCCGGACATGCCACCGGTCTGGCGGTGACCGGGAGCGGCTCTCTCGTTGCCGACCACACGCTGTTCTGGAACAACGACGACGACGGCATCCGCGGCACCGACCCGGTCGACGGCGACCCGAGGTTCGTCAATCGGGCATTCGGCGACTTCCACATCTTCGCAGGCTCGGCGGCCCAGGGGCAAGGCGTTGACGCCGAGGTCGCCAAGGACATCGACGGCGACGCGCGGCCGGGGCTCGGCGGCTTCGACATCGGCGCCGACGAGGTGGCGCCCGCGTGGTTCGACTTCGGCACGCCGATCTCTCCAGTGGCCGCAAACTACACGCAGGTAACGCCGACGACCACGTACTCGGCGGCGCGCGGCTTCGGCTGGACCTCGGGGTCGATCGCAGGCCGTGATCGCCTCCAGCCCGACTACCTGCGGCAGGACCTCTGCTTCACGTCCCTCGGCACGTTCGTGGTCGACGTCCCCAACGGCCGCTACCGGGTGACGATCACCACCGGCGACCAGACCGCGGGGCACAGCCAGATGGGTTTCCTCCTCGAGGGCGAGCAGGCCGGCAGCGTGAGCACGCAGGCCGGGGAGTTCAAGACGCTGACGTACGACGTCTCCGTCACCGACGGCCAGCTCACGCTGCTGCTCGACGACCTCGGCGGCAGCGACCCCAACGTGGTGATCAACGCGCTCATCGCCCTGAGGATGCCCGGCATCTGGCTCGACCTCGGCACCGCCGGATCGCCGGTGGAGGGCGGCTGGACGCGCGTCACCCCGGCGTCGCTCTACACGCCGGCGGCGGGCGCCGGCTGGCTCGGTGGCACCGTCCAGGCGCGCGACCGCGGCGTCGGCTCGGCGCTGCTCCGCGACTTCAACTTCACTCGCAGGGCGTACTTCTCGATGTTCCTCCAGGACAACGTCTACGACCTGTCGCTGACGTTCGGCGACGCCACCGCCGCGCATGACAGCATGGCGGTCGCGCTGCAGGCGCAGGGAGTCGGGTCGCTGAGCACGACCGCCAACCAGTTCATCACCCGGACGTACGCCGCCAGCGTCGTCAACAACCTCCTCAGGATCTACCTGACCGACGGCGGCGGGAAGGACCCCAACCTGGTGCTCAACGCCGTCCGGGTCATGCCCCGTTCGCAGCCGCGCTACGACTTCGGCACCGCCACCTCGCCGGTCTCCCAGGGCTACCAGCAGGTCACTCCGGCGACGACGTACGCCTCCTGGCGAGGGTACGGCTGGACGGCCGGCACCCTCTCGTCCCGCGACCGCGCCACCACCGACGACCTGCAGCGCGACTTCGTCTTCGGTACCCAGGCAGAGTTCGCCGTCGACATGCTCGACGGCGTCTACGACGTCATCGTCACCATGGGCGACGCCACGGCGGCGCACGACGCGATGGCCGTGACGCTCGAGGGCACTCACGTGGACACCGTCTCGTCAGCGGCGGGTGAGGTCATGGGCCGCACCTACCGCGTCCGGGTGACAGGCGGCCAGCTCAACCTGGCTCTCGGCGATCAGGGCGGCCGCGACGTCAACATCGTGATCAACGGGCTGGAGATCCGATAATCGCCGAGGGGCTCCCCTCAGCCGCGCTCGATCACGTCCCGTCCGACACGGCCTTGACAGGTGTGCAGAGAGGCAGCAGATTGGTGCCAAGGCAGAAGAACCTCCTGAGAATGGAGAGGTGCGTGATGCCCGGAACCCCCCACGTTCGGTTCGTCGCAGCGCTTTCTCTTGCAGCTCTATCGTTGGGTCTCGCCGTCGGTTCGGCGATGGCGGTCGACCTCTTTGTCAAGCCGTCGGGAAGCGGTACCACCTGCGTGCAGGCGGTGCCGTGCACCCTGGCCATGGCCCTAGCGACGGCTGCGAAGGACGACACGATCTACGTCGGCGCCGGCACCTACACCGGGACCGGGACCGAGGTCGTGCTGCTCGACAAGACGGTCAACCTCCTCGGTGGCTGGGACGGCGCCGCGAGCGGGCCAGTGCGTCGCGACCACGTCGTCTACGCGTCCGCCCTCGACGGCCAGAATGCCCGCCGGGTCATCAAGGTGATCGGCAGCGGCACGACACCTGTGATCGACGGGTTATCGATCGTTCGCGGTGACGCTTCTGGCCTTGCCGCCCAGTGCGGCGCCCAGGGGATCAATAACGGTTGCGGCGGCGGAATCTTCGTCTACAACGCGGGACCGATCATCAGCGACAATCACATCTCCGGCAACGTTGCGGCAACCACGGCGCTCAAACCGGCGTCCTCCGCCGCGGGTGGCGGCATCGAGGTTTACTACGGGCACGATCTCGTCATTCGGGACAACACGATCTCGGGAAACACTGCGAGCTTCGCCAGCGCGGGGTTCGGAGGCGGCATCGGCGTTGAGTCCTGCGACAGGTGCCGTATCGAGGGCAACCGCGTCATCGGCAACACGGCCACCACCCTTTCTGCAAGCCCCGGCTGGGGCGGCGGGATCGCCCTCGGCGGCGACGGCTCGACCGTCGCGGTGACCGGGAACCTGGTCGCTGGGAACACCGCATCGGCAGCGGGGTTTTCGGTGGGCAACGCGCTCTACACGTGGTACCCGACCGTCGATGTCACGCGCAACCACTTCTCCAGCGACGACGCGAGGGACACCGTCTACCTCGGTGAATGGCGCGGCACATTCGCCGGCAACCGGGTCGAAGCGACCGGCGCCGCCTTGGTTGCATTGCACCTGATGCTCGGCCGCAACGAGGAAGCGACGATCGCAAACAACGTGATTGCCGGCGGAAGCGCAGCTGCGGTCTCGGCCGACGGCATGGACGAGTATCGAGTCATTGCCACGCTCCGGAACAACACCATCGCCGGCAACGGCGCGGCGACCGGCGTCCTCGTCGAAGACTTTGCGACCGTGACGATGGTCAACAACATCGTCGCCGGCCATTCCGTCGGGCTGAGGGCCGTGGGAAGCGGCTCCATCGCCGCAGACCACACGCTGTTCTGGAGCAACGACGACGATGGCATCCGTGGCACCGAACCGGTCGACGGCGACCCCAAGTTCGTCAACCGAGCCTACGGTGATTTCCACATTCTCGAGACATCGGCCGCCCAAGGTGCTGGCGTTGACGCCGGCGTTCCCACCGACATCGACGGCGACGCGCGGCCGGGGCTCGGCGGCTTCGACATCGGCGCCGACGAGCTGGCGCCGGCCCGGTTCGACTTTGGCACGCCAACGTCGCCGGTCGCGGCGGGCTACACCCGCGTCTCGCAAACCACGACCTACACCGCAGCGCAGGGCTTCGGCTGGTTCTCGGGGATCATCGCCTCGCGCGACCGGGCCGCGGGTAGCGACCTCGTCCGCGACTTCTGCTTCTCCCCGCTCGGCACGTTCGTGGTCGACGTCCCCAACGGCCGCTACCGGGTGACGATCACCACCGGCGACCAGACCGCGGGGCACAGCCAGATGGGTTTCCTTCTCGAGGGCGAGCAGGCCGGCAACGTGAGCACGCAGGCCGGGGAGTTCAAGACGCTGACCTACGACGTCTCCGTCACCGACGGCCAGCTCACGCTGATGCTCGACGACCTCGGCGGCAGCGACCCCAACGTGGTGATCAACGCACTCATCGTCCTGAGGATGCCCGGCATCTGGCTCGACCTCGGCACCGCGGGCTCGCCGGTACAGCCCGGCTGGGCGCGCGTCACGCCGGCCTCGCTGTTCTCCCCCGAGGCTGGCTTCGGCTGGCTCGGCGGGACCGTCCAGGCGCGCGACCGCGGCGTCGGCTCGGCGCTCCAGCGCGATTTCAACTTCACGCACATGGGGTACTTCTCGCTGTTCCTCGAGGACAACGTCTACGACCTGTCGCTCACCTTCGGCGACGCCACCGCCGCGCACGACAACATGTCGGTAGCGCTGCAGGCGCGGGGCGTCGGATCCCTGAGCACGGCCGCCAATCAGTTCGTCCGCCGGACGTACCCCGCCTGCGTCGTCGACAACCGCCTCAGAATCTACCTGGTCGACTCCGGCGGGAAGGACCCCAACGTGACGCTTGCCGCGGTCGAGATCATGCCCCGCGCGCAGCCCCGCTTCGACTTCGGGACCGCCACCTCACCGGTCTCCCAGGGCTACCAGCAGGTCACTCCGGCGACGACGTACGCCTCCTGGCGAGGGTACGGCTGGACGGCCGGCACCCTCTCGTCCCGCGACCGCGCCACCACCGACGACCTGCAGCGCGACTTCGTCTTCGGTACCCAGGCAGAGTTCGCCGTCGACATGCTCGACGGCGTCTACGACGTCATCGTCACCATGGGCGACGCCACGGCGGCGCACGACGCGATGGCCGTGACGCTCGAGGGCACTCAGGTGGACACCGTCTCGTCAGCGGCGGGCGAGGTCATGGGCCGCACCTACCGCGTCCGGGTGACAGGCGGCCAGCTCAACCTGGCTCTCGCCGATCAGGGCGGCCGCGACGTCAACGTCGTGATCAACGGGCTGGAGATCCGTTAGCCGCGGGTCCTTGCGTTTTGGCGATGAATGTCACACATTAGTCGTAGGGGAGACTACGCAGCGAGCACATTATTGTAGTTGAGACGATGTCGCCCGTGCGGCCGCTCTCCAAGAAGGTGGCGCGCCCAGCGCGCTAAGTGAGGTGTGACGTGGCGCGATTCCTCCCCCTCCGCGCACTCCGGCCCGCCTTGGTGGTGAGCCTCTCCCTGCTCGGCGGCACGATGGCGTCGGCAGCCGCCGACGGACGCGCCCTCGAGTGGCAGGCCGCGGCACGGTTGTCGGCAGAGGAGGTCGACACTCCCAGGCAGCAGCTCGTGATCAGCGGCGCCGACCGACGACTCGCCGAGGATCTGTTCGGCGAGGCCCTCGCGGCGCTCTACCTCGAGGACACCGGCGAGGTCCGCCTGCTCCTCGCAGCTCCCTACGCCGACGGCGCGAAGACCGTGCTACCGCACGCTGCCCGCTTTGCCGGGACGACCGCGGGCGCAGCCGCGTTCGGCTCTGTCAAGAGTCTCGGTGAGTTCCTCGCGGAAGCGTCGAAAGAGCTCGCGTCTCAAGCGGGTAACTCGAGACCGTTCATCATGAAGGCGCCGGGCAACCGCGTGGCGCCGGCGGGTCTGCGACTGCGTTCGGCAGCGACGTCGCCGGCGGCGGAGGCGTTGGCCGTGGTCCTCGCGGAAGGCTTCGAGAGCGACCCCTGGACGAGGTGGCAGCGGTCGGACAGCTCAGGGGGCGCCTATACCTGGTCGAGCACGATGTGCGACAAGCACTCCGGCACCTCCGCGGCCGACGCAGTGCGGGGCGGCGCCACCGGCGCCGCGCTCACCTGTGGCGCGCTCTACCCCAATTCGCTGCAGACGTGGATCGTCGACGGGCAGTGCGAGTCGTTCGTGGGTGTCGGGCAGGTGTGGCTCGACGCCTACATCTCGGTCAGCTCCGAGCAGGGTTACGACTACCTGTTCATCGGCTACGAGCGGAGCGGCGGCGAGTTCACCGGTAGCTCGTTCTCGGGAAACCTGCCAGGGTGGTGGCACGTCGTCGACAACCTCAAGCAGTGGTATGGGATCGGTGACCTGACGGGGCGCGCGTGCAACCAGCTCGCGTTCGTCTTCGACGCCGACTCGACGATCGCCTCGGGGTGGGGTGCGCGCGTGGACGACGTGACGATCACGACCGACGCGCCGTCATTCCTCACATGCACCGCCGCTGCCACGCCTGCCGGCGGCGATGCACCGCTGCAGGTCGCCTTCACTCCCACCGTGACGAACGCCTCCGCGGGCGCGCAGTACGACTGGAACTTCGACGACGGCTTCGGCTCCACCGCGTCGAGCCCGAGCCATCGCTTCGTGGTCCCCGGGGAGTACTACCCCACCCTGTCGGTCGAGGACGGTGCGACGCGGTGCCAGGCGGCCACCAAGGTCACGGTCGCCGGCTCCGGAGTGGCGCCGAGCGCCGGCAGCTTCAGCGGCACCACCGATCAGGGCAAGCCGATCAGCTTCACGGTCGGCGGCGACGGCACGCTCGGCTCGTACAGCCTGGGATTCGCCTGTGACGGCGCCAGCGGCACCGTCGAGGTGAGCACGCTCACCTGCCCCGTCGCCGACGGGAGCTTCGACTGCGGGTCGGTCGAGTGCCAGACCTCCACCGTCAAGGCCCGACTGCAGGGGACATTCGACACCGCGACGTCCGCCGTCGGTGTGCTCTCGTACGGGATCAGGCCCGTGCCGGGGGCGTCGTGCTGCTATCAGGTCGACATCCCGTGGAGTGCGACGCTCGGCAGCGCAAGCTGCAGCCTGTCGTGCAACGCCACCGTGCCGGCGAGCGCCGCGGCTGGCGCCGCCGTCGCCCTGCAGGCCACGTCGACGCCCAGCAACTGCTCGTCCGCCGTCACCTACGACTGGAACTTCGGCGACGGCAGCGCCCACTCGACCACCCAGAACCCGTCCCACACCTACGCCAGCGCCGGGACGTTCTCGTGGAGCGTCTCGGCCACCGCCGACGGCGTCACCTGCACCCAGAACGGCTCGGATCACCGTCACCGCGGCGCAGGCTGCACCCTCGGGTGCGACGCCACCGTGCCGGCGACCGCCGCGGCCGGCGCCGCCGTCGCCCTGCAGGCCACGTCGACGCCCAGCAACTGCTCGTCCGCCGTCACCTACGACTGGAACTTCGGCGACGGCAGCGCCCACTCGACCACCCAGAACCCGTCCCACACCTACGCCAGCGCCGGGACGTTCTCGTGGAGCGTCTCGGCCACCGCCGACGGCGTCACCTGCACCCAGAACGGCTCGATCACCGTCACCGCGGCCGCAGGCTGCACCCTCGGGTGCGACGCCACCGTGCCGGCGACCGCCGCGGCCGGCGCCGCCGTCGCCCTGCAGGCCACGTCGACGCCCAGCAACTGCTCGTCCGCCGTCACCTACGACTGGAACTTCGGCGACGGCAGCGCCCACTCGACCACCGAACCCGTCCCACACCTACGCCAGCGCCGGGACGTTCTCGTGGAGCGTCTCGGCCACCGCCGACGGCGTCACCTGCACCCAGAACGGCTCGATCACCATCGGCGAGCCAACGCCGTGCTCCCTCACCTGCACCGCTTCCGCCACGTCGGCAGCCAGCGTCGGTCAGTCGGTCAGCTTCTGGGGCAACGCCACCCTGACCAACTGCGTGGGTCCGGCGAGTTACGACTGGGACTTCGGCGACGGCTCCGCCCACTCGACCCAATCGGGCCCGTCGCACGCCTATGCGGCCGCCGGAACGTACACGTGGATCCTCACGGCAACGGCCGACGGCAAGACCTGCACGAAGACCGGCACGGTCGACGTGTGCGGCGTCGAGTGCAGCGCGACGGTGCCGGCGACCAGCCGTGTGGGCGCTCCGGTCCCGTTCCAGGGCAGCGCCACGTCGACTGGCTGCATCTCGGTCGACCGCTACGAGTGGGACTTCGGTGACGGCACCGCGAAATCTTCGACCCAGAGCCCGACGCACGCCTACACCGCCGCCGGCACCTACACCTGGACGATGGAGGTCACCAATTTCACGGTGACGTGCACGCGCACCGGAACGATCACGATCGGCGAGGAGGTCGCCTGCTCCGACTGCACGGCGACAGTACCAGCCACCACCGAAGCTGGCGTCGAAACGCAGTTCGGAGCCGCGCTCACACCGGCCGACTGCTCTGCGACGCGGACCTTCTCATGGAGCTTCGGCGACGGCTCGACGTCCTCGCAGGCGTCCCCGTTGTACCGCTACTGCACGACGGGGACGTTCACCTGGACGCTTACCGTAACGATCAACGGCGTAGCCTGCACGCGAACCGGTGTCATCACGGTGAACGCTCCCACGGCGCTGGAGTGCTCGGTGTCGTCGTACGACACCGTCTCGGGGTGCCCACGGACCGTCCACCTCGAGCCCCAGCAGTACTGGTGCATGAGTCAGACGACGTACGTTTGGGACTTCGGCGACGGCCAGATCTCGACGGCACGCTCGAACAACCACACGTATTCGACCCAGGGCACCTACGACTACACGATGACGGCGAGCCTCGCCGGCGGCACCTGCACCTCGACCGGGACGATCACCGTCGGCGGGCCGTCCGCGATCACCTGCTGGGCGTCGCCGCCGTCGGCGTGGGGAGCGCCGCCACTCGAGGTGGCGTTCCAGGCCGGTGTCGAGCCGACGAGCTGCATCGCGTCCGCCGCCTACGCGTGGGACTTCGGGGACGGTGGCACGTCGACTGAGCAGAACCCGACGCACACCTATGATGCCGACGGACTCCACGCCTGGACGATGACCGTCACGGCCGAGGGCAAGAGCTGCACCGACAGCGGGTTCGTGGTCGCGAGCTCCCAGACCCCGGATTACACCTGGGTGAACCAGCCCAGCGCGACCAGCGAGCCCCTCATGGACGTCCACTTCACGACGCCGGACGAGGGTTGGGCGGCAGGGTCCAACGGGGTCCTGCGCCACACCACCGACGGCGGGCGCGGGTGGGCAAAGGTCGGAACCTTCGGGGACACCTACGACTTCCGGTCGGTGCACTTCGTCGACCAGAACACCGGCTGGCTGCTGCGCGACGAGCACATCGGCCGCACGACCGACCGCGGCGCGACCTGGAAGTGGGGCAGCACCTCGGCCTGGTCGCAGCGCGACATGTTCGCGACCTCCGCGACCTCGGCGTGGGTGACCGGCAGGACCTACTACATTCCCGGTCTCTTCTACCCCTACTGGGATCGCTACGACGCCCAGCCGAGCGGCAGCATCACCGAGGGGTACTCGGTCAACATCTCGTACGCCGGCTATCAGTACGAGTGGTCGTACGGCCTCTCCTTCGTGGACGCGGACAACGGCTGGTCCGTCGGCAGCCAGGGATGGATCTACAAGATCACCAACGCCACCACATCCTCCCCCACCATCGTCAAGCACACCGGCAACGGGCCGAGCGGCGGCGACCTGTACGCCGTCCAGATGCTCGACCCCACCCAGGGCTGGGCGGTGGGGGCGGGTGGGCGGATCATCCACACCACCGATGCGTGGCAGAACTGGACGGCGCAAGAGAGCGGGGTCGCACTGTCGCTCAGGGCCCTCTACTTCGCCGACACCCTGCACGGCTGGACCGTCGGCGACGGCGGCCTGATCCTCGCTACTGCCGACGGCGGCTCGACCTGGGCTCCCGAGAACAGCGGCGTCACGGAGAACCTGCGCGCGCTGCATGGCGCCGCGGCGACGCCGGCCGCCGTGGCGGCGCAGAGCGACGCCGCCGACGTCGCGGTCTGGGCCGTCGGCGACGGCGGCACGATCCTCAAGCGCATCGCGTCCCTCTGCCAGGCCATCACGATCACTCCCGAAGCCCTTTCGGCACCGACACGCGGCGCTCCCTACTCGGCGACGCTCACGGCCTCGGGCGGGTCGGCGCCTTACTCGTTCTCTCTCGCCGACGGCACCATGCCGCCCGGTCTCACACTGGCGTCCTCCGGCGCCATCACGGGCACCCCGACGACCGCGGGCAGCTACGAGCTCACGGTCGCAGCCACCGACCAGGCAGGGTGCACCGGGACCCGGAGATACACGCTGGCGATCGCCTGCAGCGCGACCTGCTCGGGCAGCTCGTACCAGGTGTCGAACGCGCTGCTCACGATCCAGTTCAACGCGATCGTGAACCACGACTGCCAGGCGACCCCGGCCTACGCCTGGCAGTTTGGCGACGGTGCAACCTCGAACGAGAGGAACCCTGCACACGCCTACCCCGCGGCGGGCGACTACTCCTGGACGCTGACCGTCACGCTCGGTAGCGTGACGTGCACCGCGAGCGGCGTCGTGACGGTGCGCGCCTGTACCCTCTCGTGCAGCGCCAACGGAAACCCGGCGAGCGGACCGCCACCGCTCGCGGTGACGTTCTCCGGTTCGGTGTACGCGGGAAGCTATTGCGGCTCCAGTGCGCCGACCTTCGCCTGGGACTTCGGCGACGGGACCTCGTCCACTCTGGAGGATCCGAGCCATACCTACACTGAGATGGGAAGTTACAACTGGACCATGACGGCGAGCGCCGGCGGTGTCACCTGCACCCGGTCGGGCACCGTCCTGCTCGGCGAGTGCGCGCTCGCATGCTCCGTGAGCACGATGCTGTCGACCTCTGTCGGCGAGGCCGTCAAGTTCTGGGGCACCGCCTTGCCGTCGAGCTGCGCCGGCACGCCGACGTACGACTGGTCGTTCGGCGATGCGACGCCCCACTCGAACGAGCAGAACCCCTCGCACACCTACACCGCCGCCGGCACGTACACCTGGTCTCTGACGGTCACCGTCGACGGCAAGACCTGCACCAAGACGGGCTCGATCAAGGTGTGTGCGCTCGACTGCACCGCCGTGGTGCCGGCCAGCAGTCGCGTCGGCGCATTGGTGACGTTCGCGGGTTCGGCGACAGCGACCTCGTGTGAGTCCACGAACTGGTTCGAGTGGGACTACGGCGACGGCTCGCCGCACGGGTACTCCGCGAGCTCGGAGCACTCCTACGCCGCCACGGGCACGTATCCGTGGACGCTCAGGGTAAGCAACTTCGGCACGACCTGCACCCGGACCGGGACGATCACGATCGCCGAGGCGGTCGCCTGCACCGACTGCAGCGCCGTCGTGCCCGCCGCAACCGAGGTCGGCACCGCGAACACGTTCCGCACCGGGCTCGCCCCGGCCGACTGCTCCGCGACCATGACCTACGCGTGGACGTTCGGCGACGGCGGCACATCTACCGCGGGCAGCCCGACCCATACCTACTGCGCGGTCGGGACCTACTCGTGGACGCTCACGGCAACCATCAATGGCGCTGCGTGCAACCGCTCCGGCACCATCACCGTCTCGGCCCCAACGGCGCTGGACTGCTCGGTCTCGGTGGGCGAGACGGGCGCATGCCCGTACGAGGCGAGCTTCACCGCGCAGACCTCGGGGTGCAATAGCCGATCGACCTACGTCTGGGCCTTCGGCGACGGCGCGGCGTCGACGAGCCGCACGCCGACGCACATCTACACCGCCCAGGGCGGCTACGACTGGACGATGACGACGGCTCTCGCCGGAGCGACCTGTGCGCGGTCGGGCACGATCACGGTGGCCCAGCCGACCGCCATCACCGCCGTCGGTACGCCCTCGACGACCTGGGGCGCCCCGCCGCTCAGCGTCGCGTTTGCGGGTGGCCTGGCCTACCCGTCGTGCGTCTCGGCGGCCGCTTACTCCTGGACCTTCGGCGACGGAGCGACCGCGGCGGCGCAGAACCCGAGCCACACCTACGGGACGGCGGGGTTCTACACGTGGGTGCTGACCGCAACTGCCGACGGCCTCACCAGCACCGCCAAGGGGCCGATCATCGTCGCCGCCCAGGCGCCGCTCTACACCTGGGCGCCGCAGCTCTCCGGCACTCTCGATCCGATCGTGGATGTGTACTTCACCGGGGAAACCGAGGGATGGACGGCGGCACAGCGCGGCCTCCGGCACACCAGCGACGGCGGCCGCACGTGGGCGTTGTCGCGCGACACCTTGAACTATGCTGTCCGCTTCCTCGACCAGGACACCGGCTTCCACATCTTCGCCTGCGGCATCGGCCGTACGGCGAACCGCGGTCAATCCTGGTCCAACTACTCCTTCAGCACCTGTCCCGCCTGGCGTTACAGCGATGTCTTTCCGACCGCCCCGACCGTCGCGTGGGCCACCGCGACCGACGGTAAGCTCTGGCATTTCGAGGTTCCTGGGGGAGGATCGTACTCATACGGGTGGCGCACGACCGGCGCCAGCAACCTCTCGAGCCTCTGGTTCACGGACGCCGACAACGGCTGGGCGGTCGGGACCAACGGCAAGATCGTCCGCATCACGAACGGATCGGGTGAGGTGAGCGACGCCCTACAGCCAAGCGGCACGACCGCGCGGCTCAATGGCATCGTGATGCTCGACGCGAACAACGGCTGGATCGTCGGCGACGACGGCACGATCCTGCACACCACGAACGGCGGTTCGAGCTGGGCTCCGGTCTCCAGCGGCACGACGATCAACCTGCGCGCCGTCGACTTCCGCGACGGCAGCACCGGCTGGATCGTCGGCAACGGCGGGCTGGTGCTCGCGACGACCGACGGCGGCACGACCTGGAGCCCCGAGATCAGCGAGTGGACCAGGGACCTGCGAAGCGTCTCGGTGCCGCCGGGACAGCAGGTCGTCTACGCCGTCGGCGTCAACGGCACCCTGCTCAAGCGTCTGCCGCTCGTTTGCCCCGGCATCTCGATCGCGCCCGCGACCCTGCCACCGGCCAGCATCGGGGTCGCCTACTCCCAGACGCTGACGCCCGCGGGCGGCAGTCCGCCGTACAGGCTCGGGCTGGCCGCCGGGGCGCTCCTCGAGGGGCTGCAGCTCGCCTCCTCCGGCGCGATCACCGGCACCCCGCAGACCGCCGGACCGACGGACTTCACGGCGCGCGCCGTCGACGCCGAGTTCTGCAGCGGCGACCAGAGCTACGCGCTGACAACGGGGACCTCGTCCTGCACTCTGACCTGCTCGGCAACGGCACGTGCGGCCGGCCAGATGGGCAGTCCGCTGCCGTTCCAGGCCACCGCGACGGCGACCGGCTGCAGTGGCGCGGTTGCGTACCTGTGGACCTTCGGCGACGGAACGACCTCCATCCTGCAGAACCCGAGCCACAGCTACGCAGCGACCGGCAGCTTCGACTGGGTCCTGACCGTCACGGTCGGCGGCCAGACGTGCACCCGCAGCGGCACGATCGGCGTCGGCTCACGCATTCGCACGACGCTCCCGCGCGCCGAGAGCAGCGGGTCGTGAGCTGGCGGGGCGCAGGAGCAGCGGCGCCGCGCCGCGATTCGCCGGAGGCGCGGGACCGGCGGGGTGAGCCACGGCGCCTCGACCGACGAGGTCAACGCCCCCTAGCCCTGCTGATCGGCAACCTCCCGGGCGACCCGGCGTGCATGCAGGTCGAGCTCGTGCCACGGTGACACCGTGGGGTAGGAGTAGAGAACAACGACGTCACAGGAGGCTCCCATGATTCCCCCCGTCAGGATCCTCGCCATCGCGCTCGGCATTGCGTTTACTGCCGGACCGACGGCGGCTCAGCAGGCCGGCACCCCGTCGATGTGGGGCGTTGCCGCCTTCGGCCACCTCGGCGATGCGCCGGTGATCGCCCGGATCGACCCGGTCCCGGTCGTCGGACCGACGAACCTGCGCAGCGTCGCGAGCGGGCGCAGTCACACCGTCGCCCGCCGCATCGACGGCACGGTTTGGACGTGGGGGGACAACGAGACCGGTCAGCTCGGCGTCGGGGCGCTCCCCTCGATGACCAACACACCGAGCCACGTGCCCGGGCTGGCGGGCGTCGCGGCCGTGTCCACGAGCTATCTGCACACGCTCGCGCTGGCCTCGGACGGCACGGCGTGGGCCTGGGGCTGGAACAGCAACGGCCAGCTCGGTGACGGAACGACGGTCGACCGCTTCACCCCGGTGCCGGTCAGCGGTCTGGCCGATGTCGTGGCACTGGCGGCCGGCGGCGTGCATGGCCTCGCGGTCACGGCCGGCGGCACGGTCTGGGCCTGGGGCTACAACAACCGCGGCCAACTCGGGGATGGTACGACGACGGAGCACCCGCTTCCCGCGGTCGTGCCCGGCGTCCCAGCGGCGACCGCCGTCTCAGCGGGCCTCCGCCACAGCCTCGCGCTGGCGACCAACGGAACGGTCTGGGCGTGGGGCGACAACCAGTACGGTCAGGTGGGCGACGGCACCACGACCCACCGCTGGTCGCCCGTGCCGGTTCCGGGCCTGAGCGATGTCACCGCGATTGCCGCAGGCTGGTATCACAGCCTGGCGATCAAGGCCGACGGCACGGTGTGGGGCTGGGGGCGTAACGCCGACGGCGGCATGGTCGGGAGCGGCGTCCAGCAGCACGCGCTCTCGCCGGTGCAGGTCGTGGGTCTGACCGGTGTCACGGCTGTCTCGGCCTCGCAGTGGCACTCGCTGGCGCGCCGCAGCGACGGCTCCGTCTGGACCTGGGGTCGCACCGGGGTCGGCCAGTGCGGCCGCAGCTTCGACCCGGCGCAGCCGCTCGCCGCCGCCGTGCCCGGCATCGTCAATGCCATCGCGGTAGGCGCCGGGGGCGTGGTCAGCTTCGCGGTGCTGGCCGACGGCAGCACGGCGACCTGGGGGGACGCCGCGGTGTCGGGCACGGGGGCGCGGATCTACGCCGACACGGCGGAGCCGGTCGCCGGCGCCCCGGCGCTGACCGAGCTGGCGATCGGCGGCGGCTACACCCTTGGCGTCACCTCCGGTGGCGAGGTCTGGTCGTGGGGCCGCAACGACAGCGGCACGCTCGGGGTTGGCACCTTCGGCGTCACCACGCGGGCGCAGGGACCGACGCAGGTGCCGGATCTGGCGAAGGTCGCGGCTGTGGCGGCCGGGCTCGGGCACGTGCTGGCGACCGACACCGACGGCAACCTCTGGGCCTGGGGCGCCAACCACCAGGGACAGCTCGCCGACGACACCCGGCCCGACCCCTCGCCCTCGCCGGCGCTCGTACCCGGTTTCGACGACGTGACGGCCGTGGGTGCCGGCTGGGACGTCTCCTTCGCCGTGCGCGAGGACGGCACCTTGTGGTCGTGGGGATGGAACCAGGACGGCACGCTCGGCGACGGCACCACGACCAAGCGGTCGACGCCGACGCAGGTCGCCGGCCTGCCGCCGATCCAGGCCGTCGCCATGCACATCTACGCGCACCACACGCTGGCGCTCGCGACCGATGGCACTGTGTGGAGCTGGGGCAGGAACCAGAGCGGAGCGTTGGGCGACGGCACGACGATCAACCGCCTGACGCCGGTCCAGGTCCCGGGGCTCACCGACATCGTCGCCCTCGCTGTCACGTCGTGGGAGACCAGCTACGCCCTCGACGGATCCGGGCACGTCTTCTCGTGGGGTGACGCGCGGAGCGGCCAGCTCGGCGACGGCTCGACAAGCAGCCGGCTGCTGCCGGCGATGATCCCCGGGCTCGAGAACGTCGTCGAGATCGACGCCGGCGACACCCATGCCATTGCCCGGACGGCCAACGGCCAGGTGTTCGTCTGGGGCAGGAACATGGGTGGACAGCTCGGCCTCGGCGACACCGAGGACCGCTGGTACCCGGCGCCCATACCCGGCCTCTCCAGCGTGCTGCGTGTGTTCGCCGGTACCGACGTAAGCGGGCTGCTCGCCGCCTGCGAGCTCGGCTGCTCGGCCACGGCGCCGGTGGCCGGCGAGCCGATGGAGGTGCTGCAGTTCGCCGCGGCTGCCACCACGACCTCGGGGTGCGTCGCCGCGCCGGCGTTCGCCTGGGACTTCGGCGACGGCTCCGCCCACTCCGCCGAGCAGGTCGCCGACCACTGGTACGAGTCGGAAGGCACCTTCCACTGGGTGCTCACCGTCACCGCCGACGGCCAGACCTGCACGCGGGAGGGCGACATCACCATCGCCCACCCCTGCACCGTTGCGTGTTCCGCCACCGTACCGGCCTACGTCCAGGCCGGGCCACCCGCCGCCTTCGCCGGCACCGCCACTCCCACCCACTGCGCTACCGCCGCCTCCTTCGACTGGGACTTCGGCGACGGCTCGGCGCACACGTCAGAGCAGAACGCCTCGCACTCGTACGCCGCACCCGGCGTCTTCACCTGGACCTTCACGGCCACCGCGAACGGCGCCTCCTGCACCCGGTCCGGCCAGATCACCGTCCTCGGACCTGCTTGTACCGGCGCGTACAACCTCATCATCCCCGCCGCCGCCCACTCCAACAACGCCTGGCAGTCGGACGTCGACTTCTACAACGTCGGCAACTCCCCTGCCTCGGTCGACATCGCCCTGCTCAAGCCCGGCCAGGCCAACCTCAGCCCCGCCGCAATCAACGTCGCCGTGCCGCCGGGTCAGACGCTGCGCATCCCCGACATCCTCGGCGCCATGCTCCCTGCCGCCAACGCCGCCCTCGGCATCCGCTTCTGCTCGGGTTCGGCGCTGGTGAACTCCCGCTTCTACAACATCGGCACCGCCAAGTCCGGGACGTTCGGCGCCATCGTCCCTGCCCTGCCCCCATCGGCGGCGATCACCCCGACGACCCGCGGGGTGTTCCACCACCTCACGTACTCTCCCGACCCCAAATCTGGCTACCGGGTGAATATCGGCTTCGCGAACGCCTCCCCGTTCTCCGTGTCGGTGACGGTCAGGCTCTACGGCGATGACGGATCGCTCATCGGCACCAAGACGCTCTCGGTGCGCCCCTACGAGCAGTCACGCCTCGACAAGATCCACCAGACGCTCGGCACCGGACCGGTGACCCACGGCGCCGCCACGATCGAGGTGAACACCCCCAACGCCATGCTCCACGCCTACGCCCTGCTGATCGACAACCTCTCCGGCGATCCGGCCTTCATGGGCGTCGAGATAGTGCCGAACTGACGCCTGCCAGGCGGAGCCTGGCGTGGGCGTGGGCGCGGGGCTGCGCCGCTCGCGGGCCGGCGTCGCCGCCGGCCCGCCCAGGTGCCGGGATCAGCGCTGCATCGTGATCGTGGTCGGGTCGTTGGAGTTGACGTTGTTGTCGATCACGGACGCTACGGCGATCACACCGGACCCCGAGGTCACCGTCACCCGCGCGTACCCGGCCTCGAGGTTGTTCCTGCCGGCTTTCTTGAGGAACGGCTGGTTCTCCTGCTTCCAGTCGCCCGGCTGCAGCGTCACCGTGTAGCTGTCGACCTGCGTCCCGGTGGCGCCGTCGATCAGCGCCACGGTCACCGTCGCGGCGGACGTACCGGTGTTCACCAGCCCGATGTTCGAGCGGTAGGCGGCGTTCTCGGTAAGGTGCTGCAGCGTCGCCGCCTCTCCGGCTGCGAGGCCGTCGCTGCTTGCGTATGAGGCGTAGTCCTGGCCGAACGTACCGTTGGCATTCTGGTTGTAGGTGCGCGAGGTGACGAGCACGGGGACGGTGCTGCGGACTTCGAGAGAGCCAGAACCGCTGCCGGCGAGGTACGACGGTCCGACGAGGTCGCGAAGGATGAAATGCCTCCCCGCGGCCACCGTCGCCTGGTACGTCTTGACGCTCGCGCCCGACTTGTAGACGACGTCGCAGGTTGCCGTGGTGACGCCCACGTTGAGAAGGCCGAGGTCGGTGCGCCACTGCGAGGCATTGGCTCCGGCGGCGCGGGTCGCAACGGGAACCCAAAGCGAGACCGTCGTCGCGCCGCCTGCCGTCACGGAGACGCTGACCGTCGCCGAATAGCCGGACGACGAGCTCGTCCCGCCACACGAGCGCACGGCGCGCACGCGATAGTAGTACGACATGGTGGCGGCGACGAAGTGGCTGCGCGACGTGGACGTCCCGCCGACCGCCACCGTGGTCGCCCCGCCGAAGCCGGGGCTGATGGCCTCCTGGAGCTCGTAGCCCGAGGCGTTCGCGGCGGCGTTCCAGAAGACCGTGTACGGCGTCCCCGAGCTCACGACGGCCGGGTTTGCCGCCAGTCCTGCCGGGGTGCCGGGGGGGTCGCACGGGGCTGCTGGAGGCGTACCCAGGCTCAGCCTCCCGAAGCCGTAGTCGACGTCCTTGCCGGCCGGGCCCGCGTCGACGGCCCGCGTCTCGAGGAGCGGCCTCACTTGCGCGGCGGTGTAGGCCGGGTATGCCGACCGCACCAGCGCCGCCGCGCCCGCCACGTGCGGGCAGGCCGAGGACGTACCGGAGAAGGCGTGATCGCCTCCCCTGGCGCCGTACGACTGCGTCGACACCACGGCGTAACCCGCGACGTCGGGCTTGACCGCACCGCCGAGCAGGGATCCGCCGGGCCCGTTCGTCGGTCCCCGCGAGCTGTAGTCCTCGAGCGCATACGGTGACTCGGCGTCCAGCGCCGCCGTCGCGATCGCCCCGGCGGCGTCGGCGGGCGGCGTCAGCGAGCCGTCCTGGACGTTGAACTGCAGTGGGTTGGCGTCGAGGCGGTTGAAGAACTCGATGTCGACGTTGGCAGGACCGCTGACACCCTTGATGACGAAGCCGTACGCCGCGTCCTCGGTCGTCGTGAACTCGAACTCCTCCACGGGCCTCTGGCCGGCCGTGCCGTCCTGCGGATCCTCGGACCCCTTGACCATCTCGGGTCCCGAGCCGGTATCCTTGTAGAGGTAGAAATCGATATCGGTGGGCGGCGCCGACCACTGGTTCCAGATCAGCGATGCCGTGATCGTGGTCCCCGCGGGGATAACTGCCGGGTCGACGCCATCGGCAGTGATGTAGTTGACCTCCGAGGCCGACGAGAAGTTCAGGTACCCGTCGCCGTCGTCGTCGCGCCAGGTTCCCTGCCAGTGCGCCAGGCGCGAGTTGCCCGCCGAGTTCGCCCACACGCCGCCCCCGGCGACGAAGCCGTTGACGACGTCGGCGAGATACCCGGTGCCGTCGCCTGGCCCCCACGAGAGCCAGCCGAGCGACATCGAGATCACCTTCACGCCGTTCGCGCTCATCCAGTTGACGGCGTCGGCGACATCCACCTCGGTCGCGACCAGCGCGAGGTACAGCTCGGCTGACGGCGCGATGTCGTGGACGATCTCGGCGCAGGCGGTTCCGTGCGTGCCCTCCCCGACGATAGTGCCTCCGAAAGCCTGGAAGTGCGCCTTCGCCGCCTCCGGCAGCTCACTGCCGCGGAGCGTGTCCCAGCCGCCGAACTCGGCGTCGATCACGCCGACCTTGACCCCCTGCCCGGTGTACCCGGCCGAGTGCCACGCCGGAGCGTTCATCGCGGCCAGCCCTTCCGTCGTGAGCGAGCCGGCTGCCGCCATGGACTGGACGCGACCGCTGCGCGGTGCCGGGCGTGGCGCATAGCTTGGCCGGCGAACGGCGGCCACACCGGGATGCGAGGAGAGCCGTCGCAGCAGCTCGGGACTGACGTCGGCCTGCACGAGGTCCACTGCCTTCGAGACGAAGCGTGCCCCTTGCGCCTGCAGCCAGACAACCAGCGTCTCCGCCTCGCCAGCGGTCGTGACGACGTGCACCTGCACCAGGCCGGAACGAACGACGAGTCCGTCGGCCCGCGCGGCCGCAAGCGGGTCTGCGGCCTCCAGTACGCGGCTCAGCGACGCATCGAGGCGCGATCCCGAGAGCTTCCGCCTCGCCGCGGTCGCTGCTGCGCCGACCTCCCCCGACGGCGAGAACGCCGCGCGTGCGAGATGGCGCCGTTCCTCCGCTCTCGCCGGACCGGCCGCCGTCAGCGCCGCCGCCACGATCGCCAGGACGAGCCTTCCCCTCATGAAGGCCTTCATGTTCGCCTCCACCTTCTTCACGGCTCCGCTGCGCCGCGGACGGGCCGCTCGCTGTGCGCGAATTGCGTGCTCATCTTAGCGGGGGTTGGTCGCAGCGGCGAGGGGGAATCCGGGCAGCAGGATCGCGGTTGTCCTGTAGACGAAGTGGACAACATCCCCCCGGGGAGGCAGTGGTGTCCGTGAATACCAGCGGGACGCGTTCCGGTGTTGTGATTCTTCTCGGCTGCCTGTTGTTTCTTTCGCCAAGTGCACTGATGGCCGTGACGGCGAGCGCGCAGCCACGCCCGCTGTTGTCCCGTGAGGACGTCGGCAAACGACTTCCCGGCGCCGGGGCACGGCTCCGCCAGCCCGGTTCGGTGAACTGGGGGCGCGCGACCCCAGATGCGCTCGCGAGCGCCATGAACGAGCTGCTGGCCACGCTCGATCCTCAGGGCGGACAAGCCATGGCGTTGAGCGCCGCGGCGACCGAGCAGCCGCGCATCGTCCGCACCGACGACGGCTACGTGCGCTCGGTGGGGGCGCCGCCGGGGCTTCACTTCGCCGTCACAGCCGGCGCCAAGGCGCTCGGTCCGGAGGCGGTCGCGACTCGGTTCCTCGAGGCGCACGCCGACCTCTTCGGGATCTCAGGCGCGCCCCTCGGCCTCGTCCAGGAGAGGACGAACTACGGCGCCGGGCGGTCCTACGTGAAGCTGCAGCAGACCTATCGCGGCGTGCCGATTCTCGGCGCCCGGGCGATCGTCCAGGTCGACGAATCCGGTGGCGTCGAGTTCGCTCTCCTCGGCCTCAGCCGCCGCCCGCGGCTTCCGGCTTTCGCGGAGCTCAGCACTTCTCCCGTCGTGGCCGCCGACGCGGCCGGCGCGCTTGCCGTTGCCGCCATCGGCGATGACAACCCGGGAGCGATCCTCGTGCACTCGGACCCGGAGCTCGTGGTCTACGACCCGGCGCTGCTCGACGAGGCCGGACCCCCACGCCTCGCATGGCGGCTCAGCGTCGACGATGGCGACGACACGGCGAGCGAGTTGGTGGTGGTGGACGCCATCGACGGGGGCATCCTGCTGCATTTCTCGCAGCTCGAGTCCGCGCTCAATCGGACGGTCAACAACTCCAACAACCTTGCGGGCTCGTCCGGCACCCTGGCGCGCTCGGAGGGCGAGGCGGCGACCGGCGACGCCGAGGTCGACCAGGCGTACGACAACTGCGGGCTCGCCTACGCCTTCTACGCGACGAGGTTCGGCCGCGATTCGGTCGACGGCGCCGGTCTCCCGCTGCGATCATTCGTTCGCTACTGCACCGCCTCCAACGACTGTCCGATGCACAACGCGTTCTGGATCCCGAGCAGCAAGAAGATGTACATCGGCCAGGGCTTCGGCACCGACGACACGATGGCACACGAGCTCACGCACGGCGTCACGCAGTTCGAGTCCAACCTCTTCTACTGGAACGAAAGCGGCGCGATCAACGAGTCGCTCTCGGACATCTTCGGCGAGCTTGTCGACCTCACCGACGGCGCCGGCCTCGACACCCCGGCGGTCCGCTGGCTGGTCGGCGAGGAGCTCCCTGGAGGAGCGCTCCGCAGCATGTCGGACCCCTCGCAGCATGCTCAGCCCGACCGGCGCTGGAGCGGGCTGTGGTTCAACGGGCTCAGCGACAACCGCGGGGTCCACACCAACTCCGGCGTCGGCAACAAGCTCGCGTACCTGCTGACCGACGGCGACACCTTCAGGGGCTTCACCGTTGCCGGAGTCGGGATCGACAACGTCGCGAGCCTGTTCTACGAGGTGCAGACGAACCTGCTCACCCCTACTGCCGACTATTACGACCTCTACCTGGCGTTGACGCAGGCCGCTGTCAACCTCTCGTGGAGCCGGGTGTGGCGGGACAACCTCGAGGCCGCCTGCCGCGCCGTCCAGATCGCCACCGCCAGCGCACCCGTGACGGTGTTCTCTGACGACTTCGAAGGGCCGTTCCCGGGCTCGGCCTGGCAGGTCGTCTCCGCGACGACCGCGCAGTGGGGCTCATCCACGAAGCGCAGCTCCGGCGGCGCCGCGTCCGTCTGGTGCGCCGGTGGCGGCTCGGTCCCGGGAACCCCGGGAGGCAACTACTTCCCCTCGATGAACACGGCGATGATCTATGGCCCGTTCTCGCTCGCCGACGCGGCGCACGCCACCCTGTCGTTCGACTTCTGGCTCCGCACCGAGAACCTGGACCCGCTCGAGATCCTCGTCTCGGTCAACGGCACCGACTTCTACGGGTGGACGATCGCGGGATCGTTGTCGAGCTCAGTGGACGACTGGTACCGCGAGACCCTGAATCTCGAGGATCTCACCGCTGTCCTACCGCTGGGCGAGCCCGAAGTCTGGGTGGCCTTCGCCTTCACCTCCACCAAGAGTGGCCAGAAGGAGGGGGTCTACATCGACAACGTGGCTATCAAGAAGTTCCCGTGCGGCGGCACCCCGGAGGCGCCGGTGGTCACCGCGCCAGCGACGGTGCCGAGCGGTCTGCCGTTCACCGTGAGCTGGACCTCGACCAGTCCGATCACGACCTACGAGCTGGACGAGGCGACGTCGCCGTCGTTTGCGGGGGAGACGACCTACCAGATCAACGGGCTCAGCCGCACCCTGGTCCACAGCGACGCCGGCGCCACCCACTACTTCCGCGTCCGCGCCCTCGGCGACTGCGACGACGCCTCGCCGAGCTCGGCGACGGCGCAGACGCTGATCGGCGCCGCCTGCACGCCGGCGGCGATCTCGGTGCAACCGGCCGACAAGAGCATCCAGTCGGGCCAGACGGCCTCGCTGTCGGTGACCGCCGCCGGCACGGGATCGCTGAGCTACCAGTGGTACCAGGGCGCCAGCGGCACCACCGGCGGCTCGATCGGCGGAGCGACATCCTCGAACTACACGACCCCGGCGCTCACCGCGACGACAACCTACTGGGTGCGGGTCAGCAACAGTTGCGGCTCGGCGGACAGCCGCACGACCACGGTGACGGTAGCCACCGCAGTGCCGGCGCGGTTCGACTTCGGCACCGCCACCTCGCCCGTGGCCGCCGGCTTCACTCGCGTGGCTCCGACGACGGCCTACAGCGTGGCGCCGCGGCTGCGCCACGTCTCGGCACTCAGCTCAACGGGATTCGGCTGGGTGAGCGGCACCGTCGATGCGCGCGACCGGGGCACCGGCGGTGACCTCAACCGCGACTTCAACTTCACCCACCTCGGCACATTCGCGGTCGACGTGGCCAACGGCGCCTACGACGTCAAGGTGACGATGGGCGATGCCACCGGCGCGCACAACCTCATGGGCGTCTTCCTGGAAGGGTGGAAGTTCGACAACGTCACCACGGCCGTCAACCAGTTCATTGCTACCACCTATCGCGGCGTGACCGTCGCCGACGGGCAGCTCACGCTGCTCCTCCAGGATCAGGGCGGTAGCGACCCGAACTGCGTCATCAACGGCCTCGAGCTGACGCCGTCGCAGCCGCGCCAGTTCGACTTCGGCACGCCGACGTCGCCCGTCGCAGGGGGTCACGTCGGGGTCTCCAACACGACCACCTACACACCCCAACTCGGCTACGGCTGGCTCTCCGGCACCATCGCCAGCCGGGACCGGGCCACGGGGACGAGCCTCAACCGCGACTTCGATTTCACTCCCCTCGGCACGTTCGCCGTCGATCTTCCGAATGGGACCTACTCGGTGGTCATCGAGATGGGTGACGCGACCGCCGCGCACGACCAGATGGGGGTCTACCTCGAGGGCACGCTGGTCGACACGGTGACCACGGCTGCCAACCAGTTCTCCGCCAACGCCTATCAGGTGACGGTGAGCGACGGGCAGCTCACCGTCAAGCTCGACGACCTCGGCGGCGGCGATGGCAACGTCGTCATCAACGGTCTCGAAGTGCGCTGATACGCGCCTTCCTCGCCGCGACGCCGGGCAGCGGCCCGCCGAAATGTTTATTGAGGCGGCGGTGTTTACGCGTCAAACAAAGCACGAACCGGTCGTGCGAGGGAGGTTGTTGTGATAGCGCCCACGTTCAGTGCTCATGGTCGAGCGATGCTCGCGGCGACGCGCGGGCTGGTCCCGATCAGTTTCGTCCTCCTTGCCGTGCTGCTCGCCGTGCCCGCCCAGGGCCAGCAGCCCGGGCAGGTCACGTTCCAGGGGGTAACGAAGGTTCGCCTGGGCGGCGTGGCGTCGTCGCGGCCATTGGCATCGCCGTCGTACGGCGTCCCGGCGAGCCCGGACCCGATAGAGAAAGCCCTGCAGGGGCTGCTGTCCGAGCTCCAGAGCACCGGCGGGATGGGCATCGCTCGCACCCTGGCGCCGGCCGAGGAGGTGCGCTTGACGCGGGGCGACGACGGCTACGTGCGCGTTGTGGGCGCGCCGCCGGAGTTCCACTTCATCGTCGACGCCGCGAACGGCAGCAGCCCCGAGACCCTGGCCACCGCCTTTCTCACCGGCCACGGCGACCTCTTCGGGATCGCCGGCGCGCCGTTCGAGCTGACAGCCGAGCGCGTCAACCGCGGGGCGGCGCGGACCTACGTCAAGCTGCAGCAAACCTACCGCGGTGTCCCGGTCCTCGGTGCGGTGGCGATCGTGCAGGTCGACGACGCTGGAGGCGTCGAGTTCGCCACGTCCGGCTTGGCGCGGACGCCGCGCCTGCCGGCGTTCGACCGACTGGGAGTCTCTCCGGTCGTGGCCGCCGACGCCGCGGGCGATCTGGCCGCTGCCGCGGTCGGCGGGGATCACCCCGAAGCACTCCTCGAGCACTCCGCCGCCGGGCTGGTCGTCTACGATCCCTCGCTGCTCGACAACGCCGGACCGACCCGCCTCGCCTGGCGGGTGACTGTGACCTCCAACGACGACACCATAAGCGAGCTCGTCCTGGTTGATGCGCTCGACGGCAGCGTGCTGCTGCACTTCTCGCTGATCGAGAGCGCCCTCGTCCGCACCGTCAACGACGCCAACAACGTCGTCGCCTCGACCGGGGTGCTAGCCCGCTCCGAGGGCGGCGCCGCCACGGGCAACCCCGACGTCGACCAGGCGTACGACTACTGCGGCGATACCTACAGCTTCTACTCTTCGCGGCTGGGCCGCAACTCCATCGACAACGCAGGCCACGCTCTCAACGCCATCGTCCGCTACTGCAACTCGGGCACCGACTGCCCGATGCACAACGCGTTCTGGAGCGCGGACACCGAGAAGATCTACATCGGACAGGGTCTGGCCACCGACGACATCATGGCGCACGAGCTCACTCACGGCGTCACCAGCTTCGAGGCCAACCTGTTCTACTGGAACGAGCCCGGCGCGATCAACGAGTCGATATCGGACATCTTCGGTGAGCTGATCGACCTTACCAACGGCAGGGGGCTCGACTCGCCGGCGTACCGCTGGGCGATGGGCGAAGGGTCGGCGCTCGGCGTCATCCGCAACATGGCCGACCCGACCCTTTTCCTGCAGCCCGATCGGCGCTGGAGCCCGCTGTGGTACAAGGGGTTCAGCGACAACCGCGGGGTCCACACCAACTCGGGCGTCGGCAACAAGCTCGCCTACCTGCTCACCGACGGCGACACGTTCCGCGGCTTCATCATCGCCGGGCTCGGCGTCGATCCCGTGGCGGACCTCTTCCACGAGGCGCTGAGCAACCTCCTGACGCCGACCTCAAACTATTTCGACCTCTATCAGGCGCTCACCCAGGCCGCCATCAACCTGGGGTGGAGCCAGCTCCGGCGGGACAACCTCGAGTCCGCGTGTCGCGCGGTGGAGATTGCGACCGTCGGTGGCCCCACCACGATCTTCACCGACAACTTCGAAGGACCCTTCCCGGGGTCCTCGTGGACGCTGTACTCCGCCAACAACACGAACTGGGGAAAATCGACGTCCCGGAACGCCGGCGGCAGCGCCAGCGCGTGGTGCGCAGGCGGCGGAACCAGCCCGGGCGCTGCCGGCGGGCCGTACCTCGCGAACCAGGACAACTGGATGATCCATGGTCCGTTCTCACTGGCCGACGCAGCGCACGCCGTGCTGACCTTCGACTACTGGCTGCAGAGCGAGCCGGCCTATGACTTCCTCGGCTACTACGTATCCACCGATGGTACCAACTTCTTCGGGTTCAACGCGTCGGGCGACAATTCGGGCGGGTTCGACAGCGGCTGGATTCACGAGATCGTGAACCTCGAGGAGGTCGCGGGTGTCCAGGCCGTCGGCGCAAGCCAGGTGTGGATCGGTTTCCGCTTCACCTCCGACGGCAGCTCCCAGCACGAAGGCGCCTACGTCGACAACGTCGCCGTCAAGAAGTTCCTCTGCGGCGGACCGCCTGCCGCGCCCGTCGTGTCGGCGCCGGCTACCGCACCCAGCGGCCAGCCGTTCACGGTGAGCTGGACGGGCACGAGCCCGATCGGCACCTACGAGTTGGACGAGGCGACCTCGCCGTCGTTTGCCGGAGCCACGACCTTCGTGGTCATCGGCGCCAGCCGCACGCTCGCCCGATCCGACGCCGGGTCGACCCACTACTTCCGCGCCCGCGCCGTCAACGATTGTGGGGCGCTCTCCCCCAACTCGGCGACGGCGCAAACTGCGATCGGGTCCGCGTGCAGCCAGGCGGCGATTTCGGTGCAACCGGCCGACAAGAGCATCCAATCCGGGCAGACGGCCTCGCTATCGGTGACCGCTTCCGGCGCGGGACCGCTGACCTATCAGTGGTACCAGGGAACCAGCGGCAACACCGGCAGCCCGATCGGTGGAGCGACATCCTCGAGCTACACGACCCCGGCGCTCACCGCGACCACGACCTACTGGGTGCGGGTCAGCAACAGTTGCGGCCCGGCCGACAGCCGCACGGCCACGGTGACGGTCGCCACCGCGGTGCCGGCGAAGTTCGACTTCGGCACTGCCACCTCGCCCGTGGCCGCCGGCTTCACGCGCGTGGCGCCGACGACGGTCTTCAGCGTGGCGCCGCGGCTGCGCCACGTCTCGGCGCTCAGCTCCACGGGCTACGGCTGGGTGAGCGGCACCGTCGAGGCGCGCGACCGGGGCACCGGCGGCGACCTCAACCGCGACTTCAATTTCACGCCGCTCGGGACGTTCGCGGTGACCGTCGCCAACGGCGCCTACGACGTCAAGATGACCATGGGCGACGCCACCGGGGCGCACGACAAGATGGGCGTCTTCCTCGAGGGCAGCAAGTTCGACTCCGCCACCACCGCAATCAACCAGTTCGCAGTCAAGGTGTTCCGCGGGGTGACGGTAGCCGACGGACAGCTCACGCTGCTGCTCGACGACGACGGCGGCTCGGACGCCAACTGCGTCATCAACTCGCTCGAGCTCACGCCCGCGACTCCGCGCAAGTTCGACTTCGGCACGACGTCGTCACCGATCGCCGGCGGCTTCGTGCGCGTCGCCAACACGACCACCTACACTGTTCCGCTCGGCTACGGCTGGCTCTCCGGCACGATCTCCAGCCGCGACCGAGCCACCGGCGGCGACCTCAACCGCGACTTCAACTTCACTCCCCTTGGCACGTTCCAGGTGACCCTGCCCAACGGCACCTACAACGTCCGGATCACCGTCGGCGACGCCACCGCGGCGCACGAGCAGATGGGGATCTTGATGGAGGGCGTCCTCAAGGACACACTCTCGACGGCAGCCAACCAGTTCCTGGTCAAGACGTACTCGGTCACGATTTCGGACGGGCAGCTCACCGTGCTGCTCGACGATCAGGGCGGCGGTGACGCCAACGTCGTCATCAACGGCCTGGAGGTGCTCTGACAGGCACAGGCTCGTCGTGACGCCTCACCACCGGACCGCGCCGCTCTCGGCGCGGTCCGCTAGTATGGGCAGGGATGGGGCTTCTCGATTTCCTCCACGCGCCGGTTGGCCGTTCTCACGGCGTCACGCTCGCGCTCGGCGGGGGCGGAGCGCGCGGCCTCGCTCACATCGGCGTGATCGAGGCGCTCGAGGATGCCCGGGTCCCGATCGCCGCCATCGCCGGGACGAGCGCCGGCGCCGTCGTCGGCGGGATGTGGGCCGCTCTCGGATCGGCCAGAGCCGTCGAGTTGCGGTGGCACGAGCTCCTGGCAGCCGGCGTTCTGCCGGAAGGTCTTCCCGACGTCCGGCTGGCGAGCGACGTCTCGAGCCGCGACAACCTCCTGCTCCAGTTCGCGCACCGCCTCAAGACGAGCGCGACGGTCGTGCTGGCGCTCGAACGGCTCAGCCTGCTGTCGCGTGACGACCTCGACAGGGTCGTCGAGTTCCTCCTGCCCGACCAGCAAATCGAGGACCTCCCCCTGCCTTTCGCCGCGGTGCTGACGGACTTCGAGTCGGGCGAGCCGGTAGCCCTGCGCAGCGGATCGCTCCGGCTCGTCGCGACCGCCTCTAGCGCGGTGCCGGGCGTCGTGCCGCCGGTCGCCATCGACGGGCATGTCTACATCGACGGCGGCGTGGTCGCCGACGTGCCGGTCGAGCAGGCCCGCACCCTCGGACCATGGCCCGTGGTTGCGCTGGACGTCGGCGAACTCCCTGGTGCCGCCGACCCCGCGCACCTCAAGGTGCCGCGGGCGATGCTGCGCGCCGGGATCATGACCCACCGTGCCCTGCGGCAGCGCTGTCTCGCCACCGCCGACCTCGTGATCGCGCCGCCGGTCGGCAACATGCATTGGTCGGAGTTCGCCAGGTTCGAGGAGGCGCGGGCGGCGGGGCGCGCGGCGGCCACCGCGGCCCTGCCCGCCATCGAGCGCCTGCTCAGGCGACGGGGACGCCAGGGGTCGCCGGGATGACGCCGGCCACGAGCCACAGTGCGGCGAGGTGCGGATGACAAAGACCAAGCCATTGGCCGACTACCCGTTCACCTGCCCGATCGCGGTCCGCTACCTGGACGTCGACGCGATGAACCATGTCAACAACGCGGTCTACGTGACCTACCTCGAGATCGCTCGCACGCGACTCTGGCAGGAGCGGATCGCCGCTACCGCGTCGGCGCGCGACATTCCCTTCATCGTGGCGCGGGTCGTGGTCGACTTCCGCTCGCCTATCGGGTTAGAGGACGAGGTGAGAGCCGGCGTCGCCGTGACCCGGATCGGGCGCACGAGCTTTACGCTCGGCTACCGAATCACCGCGTCGGGGCGTCTCGCCGCCGAGGCCGAGACGGTTCAGGTCTCCTACGACTACGCCGCGGGCCAGCCAATGCCGATCGACGACGACCTCCGCGGCCGCCTCTCTGCGCTCCAGGCCTGAAGTGACGAAGAGGGGCGGATTTCTCCGCCCCCCGTCCTGTCTCCTGCCTGTTGTCTTCTCTCGCCTCTGTTCCGGTCTCTTTCGCCTATCGCCCGTCGCCTAGATGAACAGCGGCGCCAGCACCAGCGTGATCGTCGAAAGCAGCTTGATCAGCACGTGCAGCGACGGGCCGGCGGTGTCCTTGAACGGATCGCCGACCGTGTCGCCGACGACCGCCGCGGCGTGCGTCGGGTTCTTGGTCTTCTTGCCGTCTGGCACGGTCAGGTACTTGCCGCCGTGGGCGCCGGTCTCGATGTACTTCTTGGCGTTGTCCCAGGCGCCGCCGCCGTTGTTGAGGAAGAGCGCCATGAGGATGCCGCAGATGGTACCGACCATCAGCAGGCCGGCCACCGCCTCGGCGGAGATCAGCTTGTCGGTCTCGGGTGATGAAGACCCTGAAGATCAGGCCGACGGCGATCGGGGTCAGCACCGACCAGCAGGCCCGGCGCAACCATCTTGCGCAGCGCCGACTTGGTGACGATGTCGACGCAGGTGCCGTAGTCGGGCTTGAAGTCCTTGGGGAACTGGATGATGTCGTTGAGGCGGGGAAGCTTGGCATACTGGCGGCGAACCTCCTCGATGATCGCCTGGGCCGCCGAGCCGACCGCGCGGATCGCCATCGACGAGAAGAGGAAGACGAGCGCGGCGCCGAGCAGGCCGCCGACGAAGACCACCGGCTTGGCGAGGTTCGACAGCCGTGCATCTGCCTGGCCGGCGTACTGGGCGACCTCGTCCATGTAGGCCTGGAACAGCAGGAACGCGGCCAGCGCCGCCGAGCCGATCGCGTACCCCTTGGTGAGCGCCTTGGTCGTGTTGCCGACGGCGTCGAGGCGGTCGGTCTTCTTGCGGACGTCCTCCGGCTGCTCCGACATCTCGACGATGCCGCCGGCGTTGTCGGTGATCGGACCGAAGGTGTCCATCGCCAGGATGTAGGCCGCGGTGGCGAGCATGCCCATGGTCGCCACGGCGGTGCCGAACAGCCCCGCGTGCGGCAGGCCGCTGCTGTTGCCGAGGTAGTAGGAGCCGAGCAGCGCCGCGCCCATCACCAGGGCGGGCATCCAGACGCATTCGAAACCCACGCCGATGCCGGCGATGATGTTGGTGGCCGGGCCGGTCTTGGAGGCCTCGGCGATCGACTGCACCGGACGGTAACTTGTACTCGGTGTAGTACTGGGTGATGTAGACGAACGCGACCGAGGTCAGCACGCCGAGGATGCCGCACAGGAAGAAGTGCCACCAGGCATCGGGGGCGGCGGGGCTGTGGAGCAGCCAGCGGGTGGCGCCGCCGAACGCCATCATGGCCAGGACGACCGCGAAGTAGTAGCCGCGGTTGAGCGCCTGCATCGGGTCCATCTTCTCTTCCTTGTCCATCCTGACCATCATGATGCCGACGATCGAGGCGATGATCCCGAAGGCGCGGGCGATGAGCGGGAACATCATCACGCCGATCGACGCCAACGGAAAACCCCATGCCGGCCTTCTCGGCCGCCGCGGCCAGCGAGGCGCCGAGGATCATGGCGCCGATGTTCTCCGCCGCGGTGGACTCGAACAGGTCGGCGCCACGGCCGGCGCAGTCGCCGACGTTGTCGCCGACCAGGTCGGCGATCACCGCCGGGTTGCGCGGGTCGTCCTCGGGGATGCCGGCCTCGACCTTGCCGACCAGGTCCGCGCCGACGTCGGCGGCCTTGGTGTAGATACCGCCGCCGAGCTGGGCGAACAGCGCCACGAACGAGGCGCCGAAGCCGTAGCCGACGATCAGCAGCGGGATCTTGGTCGGCTCCACGTCGCCGAGCGCGCTGACCAGGGCGTAGAGGCCGGCCACGCCCAGGAGGCGTCATCGCGACCACCAGCAGCCCCGACACCGCGCCGCCGCGCAGGGCGATGCGGAGCGCGTCGTTGAGGCTGGTCAGCGCCGCGTGCGCCGTGCGGATGTTCGCGCGGATCGAGACCCACATCCCGACATAGCCGGCGAACACCGAGCAGAGCGCGCCGAAGACGAACGACAGGGTGATCCAGGTGGCGAGCGCCAGCGAGCTGCCGACCGGGTCGAACTCGCGGTGGCTGCGGATGAAGCCGTAGCCGACGAAGAGCATGGCCGCGAACAGCACCGCCAGCATCAGGATGGTGCGGTTCTGCCGCCGCAGGAACGCCTCGGCACCCTCCTTGATGGCGTTGGAGATGCGCTGCATCGCCTCGCTGCCGGTCGAGTGCTTCAGCACCCACCGCGCGAGGTAGGCGGCGAACACCAGGCCGAATACCGAGAACCCTATGACGAGCAGAATCAGTTGTGCAGTCCCTTGCATGGCTCTTCGTTCCTCCTCCCTGTTAGGACGTTGGCTTTACCGCACACCGCCAAACCCACTCGAAAACGACGGGCCGCAATGCTGTCTGAGACTGCCCCCCCAGGCCCCGGACCACGGCACAGCTTCTGGCGCGGCATGATATCGCAACTTTCACCGAATTGTGACGGAGCCCGGCACCCGAACGCCGGCGAGCAGCCACCCGCCGGCGACGAAGAACAACAGCACGGCCGCGATGCCGGCGCGCCCCGAGCCCGCCCAGGTGGTCGCCAGCGCGAAGACCACCGGCCCGGCCACTCCGGCCATCCGCCCGGAAACGTCGAAGAACGAAAAGAACTCCGCCTCGCGGCCGGCCGGCACGAGGCGCGCGTAGAACGATCGCGACAGCGCCTGCGCCCCACCCTGGACGACGCCGACCAGCCCGGCGAGCACCCAGAAGTGCCACGGCCGCGCCAGCAGCAGGCCCAGCAGCGTGATCACCACGTACCCGGCGAGCGCCAGCTCGATGGCGCGCTTGGCACCCACGCGCTCGCCGAGCCGGCCGAACGCCAGCGTCGCCGGGATCCCGACCGCCTGCGTCAGCAGCAGCGCTCCCAGCATGTGGCCGAGCGGGATGCCGAGCTCGGCGCCATACGCCGCCGCCATCTTGATCACCGTGCCGATGCCGTCGTTGAAGATCCAGTACGCCAGCAGGAACCGCCAGAGCATCGGCCGCGACCGCGCGTCCGCGAGCGTTCGCCGCAGCCTTCGGAACACCCCTTCCCGCCCGCTCGCGGCCGGCTCGGCAACGTCGTGGACGACGGGTACGGTGAACACCGCCCACCACGCGCCGACGAGGACAAACACCCAGGGGACGGATGTCTCCCCCTTCGCGAAGATCAGTCCGGCGCCGAGCGCGAGGACGAGGCCACCGCCGGCGTAGCCGTAGGCGTAGCCGCGCGCCGACAAGGCGTCCCAGCGCGACGGGTCGACGAGGCCGGGCAGGAGAGCGTCGTAGAAGACGTTGGCGGTCGCGAAGGCGGTCGCGGCGACGACGTAGAGCGCTGCGCCCCAGCGCCAGCTCCCGGGCAGCGCCAGCGCCAGCAGCGCCGTTGCGCCGGCGCCGCCGATGGCGAACGCGGCCAGCAGCCGGCGGCGCCAGCCGCGTGCGTCGGCGAGCGCCCCGAGGGCTGGTGACAGCACGACACCGGCGAGCAGGCCGAGGGCCGCGGTCCAGCCCCACACCGCGGTCCCCGCCGGGGCGCCGAGCTCGGCGTTGGCGAGCCTCGCCAGGTACGGCGGCAGCACCGCCGTCATGCACACCGCGGCGAACGCGGAGTTGCCCCAGTCGTACAGGCACCACGCTCGCTCGGCTCTTGCCCCGCCACTCGCCGACACCCGTCGAGCATAGCTACAATCCCGGCATGACGCTCGCCCTCCTCACTGCCGCCCTGCTGCTCGCCGGCCCCCAACAGGAGCCGGCCGCCTCCGTCGACGAGAACGCCGAGTCCGTCGTCGCCGGCGTTGTCGAGGATCTCCGCAAGGCGGAGCTCGTCCTCGACACCGACGAGCTCGCCAGCCGCCTGGCCTACTCGTTCACCCAGGTCGACCGCGACGGCCGCGTGTCGGGAAGCTTCGCTTACCTC
Source organism: uncultured Acidobacteriota bacterium (assembly GCA_963725705.1). GTDB lineage: Bacteria > Acidobacteriota > Thermoanaerobaculia > Thermoanaerobaculales > Thermoanaerobaculaceae > CAVRZJ01. The sequence continues at coordinate 45,266 of CAVRZJ010000023.1, forward strand.
GAGCCGCTGCGGCGCCTGAAGGAGCGCGGCGGCCAGATCAAGGAGCTGCGCTTCGGCCTCCTGATGGTCCACACCTACGGCGCCAGCGCGGTGGTTTCGTACGAGCTGCACCTGAGCTGGATCGACGCGGGTGTCCGCCACCACCGGGAGGGCTGGGCGACCGACGTCCTCGAGAGGCGCGACGACGGCGCTTGGATCCTCGTCCACCGGCACCGGCCGTAGGCGCCCGCCGGGGCGGATCGCTAGCCGACCCAGTAGAACTGGCACCAGGCCGCGAAGGCGACCGCGAGCAGCCCGCCGGAGACGAGGCCGACCAGGCCGATGGTTCGGCGTCGCCCGCAGAGACACGCCATCGCGACGAACAGCGGGAACAGCGGCGCCGCATAGCGTCCCTGTGAGTTGAGCACGCCCGTGAACAGCGGAGCGGTGAGGAAGACGGCGGCGTACATCGCGTGCGTGCGGTCTTTCAGCAGCCAGAACGCGCGTACCGCCACCACCATCAGGGCAAGGATCACCACCCTCTCGATGGCCGTTGTAAACGGGAATGGGTATCGTGGCTCGACGAGCGTATCCCACGGAGTGGCGGAGATCTTCCCCCACGCCGCCTGGATCTTCAGCGGAGCGAGCAGGTCGCCGGTGATCGGCAGCAGCGCGAGCATATAGGCGAGCAGCCCCGCCGGCACTGAAAGCAGCCACGCGACGTCCGGCCTGACCCGGCGCGGCTGCCAGTCACGTGCCGCCATGTAGGCGAACGCCAGCGGAACGGCGATCAGGACGCCATTGGGTCGCGTCGTCGCGAGCAGGCCGCCGAGCAGACCGGCCGCCCACCACCGTTGCTGGCGGGCGGCGAGCAGGGCAGCGGCCGAGATCAGCAGGAACAGCGCCTCGGTGAAGAAGCAGCCGAAGAAGAAGCTGGTCGGAAACAGGAGCATGAACCAGACGGTGCGCCGGGCGATCGCCGCATCGCCCTCCGACTCGGCCACGAGACGCCGAACCAGTATCAACCCGCCGACCAGGCAGACGTTGGACAGCAGCACGCCGATGACCAGGAGCGCGACATCGGTGCGGGCGGCGGCCGGCAGCAGCATGGAGATCGCCCTGACCGCGTACGGGTAGAGCGGGAAGAACGCGAAGTTGCTCTGGGTGCCCAGAATGCGCCCCCGGAGCGAGTAGCCGTCGCGGACGATTCCCAGGTACCAGCCGGCGTCCCATCTCGCCCAGATGTCGAGCAGGCGCCACGGCGTCACCATCCAGCCCCGAGCGGCATCGACCGCCCGCGGATAGTCCGGGTTGGCCGGCAGGAACTGCGAGAACCAGCCGATGAGCAGGAGGGCGGCGCGCGTCAGCAACACGGGCACGCCGACGTCACGCCACACCCAGCGTGCCTTGCCGGCCGCAGCTATCGGCTTGGATGACGGCGGCAGCCGCCCTGCCTTTGCCATCGGACTACGGCCAACGACAGGCCACGACCGTGTGCAGACCCCCGCGTAAGTGATAGTCGAGTACCACCTCCATGCGGCGGGGCCGGCAGGCGGCGAGCAGGTCGTCGAGCACGCGGTTGGCCGCGTGCTCCTGGTAGATGCCGACGCTACGGAACGACGTGAGGTAGTACTTGAGCGACTTGAGCTCGATGCAGACCCGATCGGGCACGTAGGTGACGCGAATCGTCCCGTAGTCGGGAAGACCGGAGTACGGGCACACGCAGCTCCACTCCTGCGAGGCGATGACCACCTCGGCGTCGCGCTGCGGGTACTCGTACGGGAACGTCTCGAGCATGCCAGGGGCGATCTTCTCGGGTCCGTCGAACGGGAACGTCCTGCCTTCAGCTTCGACCATGGAGCGGATTCTACCGGAGGATCGGCGAAGGGAGCGATCGGCGCGGCGTCAGGGCCACTGCGGCAGGGTGTCGCGGAGCTGCCGGCAGCGTGCCAGCACGGCGTCGAGCATCGCCGGCGTGAGGCGGCCGGTGAACGTGTTCTGCTGGGACACGTGGTAGGAATCGACGAGCCAGGCGCCACCCCGGAGCCCGTGCTCGGCGCCGTGCGCGAAGCGCGGGAGCGGCCTTGGTGCCGTCCCCTGCTCCTCGAGCAGAGCCAGCACGGCGTCGTGTGCCACGCCGCCGAGCGCGAGCACCACGCGCAGCCTCCCCAACCCGACGAGGTCGGCGCGCAGGTAGCCCCGACAGCGGGCGAGCTCCTCCGGCAGCAGCTTGTTGGCGGGCGGCGCACAACGCGCCGCGGCGGTCACCAGTGCACCGGCGAGCTCGAGGTCGTCGCCGCGGCGCGTGCTCTCAGCCTGGTTCGCCAGACCGCTGCGATGGAGGGCGGCGTAGAGGAAGTCGCCGGAACGGTCGCCGGTAAACACCCTGCCGGTGCGGTTGCCGCCCTGCGCCGCCGGCGCCAGCCCGACGATGGCGAGCCACGCCTCGGCGTCTCCGAAGGCAGGGACGGGGCGGCCCCAGAACCCGTGGGCCTCCACCCAGTCGCGGAACCGCGGGGGCACACGTTGCGCCTGCGCTTCCCGCCACTCGACCAGGCGCGGACACCGCCGGCACGCCGTCAGCTCGACATCCGGACGCGCGTCGTGGTGCTCCCGAAAAGGGTTTGACACTTCCATGGCCCACCCTTACGATACCCCGGGTGGTAAAGCAAAAGCCATGAGCGACAACGACGTCCAGCCGCATCCCGTGTTCGCCAGCCGTCTGGTGGCGCTCGCCGAGCGGCTGGAGCGCGTCGGGCAGGCGGCGTTCGCCGCCGAGCTGCTGGAGCTGGCCGCCTCGCTGACGCCGCGCGGAGAGGTGCTCCGGCAGCGCGCTCGGGCGCTGCGCTCCGGGCCGCCGGTGGGCGATGATCCCGAGCGTGAGTTCAAGCGCCGCAACCTCGAAGCCTCCCACGCGGTCGGCATGGCGAGGATCTTCGAAGGCCGCGACGACCTGGCGCACGCGCAGGAGATGTTCGACCTGGGTAAGCTCCGCGCCCCGTTCCACTACCTCGCCTACGCTGGCGCCGGCTTCCTGCACTTGCGGCGACGCGACCTGCGAGCGGCCGTCGAGGAGTTCATCCAGGCGCGCCGGCTCAACCCGCTCGACCGCAAGCTCGCGATCGAGGCGGCGCGCGTGGCGCTCGAGCTCGAGGACTACCCCGAGGCGCTGCGCAACGCCATCGACGCCCTGCACCTCTCGCAGGGAATGAGCGACAGCGACGAGGCCGCCGCCCGGCGCCGCGTCGACACCCTCGCCGCCCTGTGCCGGATGAGCCGCGAAGAGCTCGCCGAGCTGCATCAACAGCGCGCCGCCGGGCTGCAGCGCGCGTGCGAGCACGTCGCCCTCACCAAGGCGCGCCTGTTCACCTCGCTGTCGCTGAACGAGGGACGCAAGCCCGCTGCGAAGCTGCCGGCGGTGCGCGACGACCTCCTGAAGATCGCCCTCGAGCTGCGTCGCTTCCGCGCGTTCCGCCACTTCTCCGACGCCCAGCTCGTGCAGCTCGGCCAGATCGGCCGCCGCGAGGCGTTCCGCCACGCCCAGGTACTCGCCCGCGAGGGGCAGGCCGACCGCGACGTGCTGGTGATCCTCGAGGGGCGCCTGCAGTCGAGCCGGCGCAGCGCGATCGGCACTCAGGTTCTGGCGACGCTCGTGGTCGGCGAGATCGTCGGCGAGGTGGCGTTCATCGACCGCAAACCGCGGTCGAGCACGTTCATCGGCCTCGAGGCCGGCTCGGTGCTGCGCTTGCCGGCCGCCGCTCTGGACCGTCTCGCCACCGGCGATGACGAGCTCGGCGTCGGTCTTCTCTGGTGCTTCTGGCACGCCCTCGCCGCCAAGGTCAGGCTCGCCAACAACGCCATGGTGGAGGTGGCGACGCCGGGCGCCACGATGCGCCGCGGCGCCACCGGCCAGCCCGGAGAGCGCGTCTACCTCGAGGAGAATGCGAAGCTCGACCTGCTGCGCGAGCAGGGGCTGTCGGCGGGCGAGCTGCGCCTGCTGGCGACCTACTCGCAGGAGGAGCGGTTCCCGCCCGAGACGCTGATCTTCGCCGAGGGCGAGCGGGGCGACCGCCTGTACATCGTCGTCGACGGCCAGGTGCGCATCTCGCGCCGCTTCCTCGGCATGGGCGAGGAGGCGCTGACCATCCTCGGCCGCGGCGAGGTGTTCGGCGAGATGGCCCTGATCGACGACCAGCCGCGCAGCGCCGACGCCCGCGCCCACACCCCGGGGTGCACCGTGCTCACGGTCGGTCGGCAGCGGCTCGAGGAAGTGCTGGAGATGGACCCGGACGCGGCTCGCCAGTTCCTCACGTCGCTCTGCGCGATCCTCTGTCGCCGCGTCCGCGCCATCAATGAGCGGCTCGTCGCCTGGCGTGTCATGGCGGGGCATGAGTGATTTGGAGGCGCGGGGAAGTTTGGAGGCCGTCGTTGCCTCCTCCGACATTCTGGGAGCGGACAACTCAGCAGTTTCGCTGCAACCTCCAGTCGGGCGACGCTTGCGGTCCGCATCGCGAGCAAAACGTCGGAAGTGGCACGCGCGCGCCGCTCAGGGATCGGCGCGGAGTGGCTTGGTGGCCTCCGCGCAGCGCTCAGGCGCGCCAAGATCCTTGTCTTTCTGTTCTCCTTCTGCGCTCCGCGGAGCGGAGCGGCGCTGCCGCCAGTGGGCTCGGGGGCCTGTCTGCGCAAGCGGGTGGGCCGCGCGCTGGAGGCTCGGGGGCGCAGGCCAGGCGCGAGGAGGCGGTCGATGCTTCTCCATCGACGCCGACGAGCAACGCCGCCTGCGCCCCCGACACCCCTGCGCCCGTGGGTTGCGGCGGCACGCGGCGCGCTGCCGCGTCGTCGCGCCTTGCCGAAGGACGCACCTCGACTGCGGCTCTCCTCCTTGCATCGCGCCCCGTGGCGTCCGCAACGCGGCCCGCCCGCTTGCGCAGACAGGCCCCTCAATGCAAGGAGACCGAGCCGGCCCGCGACGACGCGTACTTGCTGTACGCGAGGAGCGTGGCCGGCGAAGGGCGACGCCGCAGATGGTTCGCTGCCGGCAGCGCTTCCGCGGTTGCAGCGGGACGCGCTATGCTTGTACCGCGCCGTCACAAGCAGGCGGCGATTGTCGCAAGGGAGGCAGTCGTGAAGACGTTCGAGTTCAAGATCGATCCGCTGACCGGCGAGAAGTATTACGAGGTATACCTGCGCGGGTATCAGCTCCTTACCGACCCCCTGCTCAACAAGGGCTCCAACTTCACGCTCGAGGAAAGGGCGAGCCTCGGGCTGACCGGGCTGCTCCCGCACGGCGTCTCGTCGATGGACGAGCAGGTGTCACGCGGTCTCGAGAACTACCGGCGCAAGCCCGACGACCTCGAGCGCTACCTCTACCTCCTCGGCCTGCTCAACCGTAACGAGACGCTGTTCTACCGACTGCTCGCCGAGAACCTCACCGAGATGCTGCCGATCGTCTACACGCCAACCGTCGGGCAGGCTTGCCTGCTCCACTCGCGCATCATGCGGCGCTCGCGCGGCATCTACATCCATCCTGACAACATCGGCGCCATCGACCAGATCTTCCGCAACGTGCAGTTGCCGCACGTCCAGCTCATCGTCGTCACCGACGGCGAGCGCATCCTCGGGCTCGGCGACCTCGGCTCCGACGGCATGGGCATCCCGATCGGCAAGGCCAGCCTCTACGTCGCGGCTGGCGGCATCCACCCCGCCTGCTGCCTGCCGGTCTGCCTCGATGTCGGCACCAACAACCAGAGGCTGCTCAACGAGCCGCTCTACCTCGGCTACCGCCAACCCCGGATCACCGGCGCGCGCTACGACAACCTCGTCGAGCGGTTCGTGCTCGGCGTCCAGCGGAACTTCCCGAACGCCCTCATCCAGTGGGAGGACTTCGCCAAGCACAACGCCTTCACCCTGCTCAACCGCTACCGCGACCGGGTGCTCTCGTTCGACGACGACATCCAGGGCACCGGCGCCACCGCCTGCGCCTCGTTGACCACCGCCATGCGCATCCAAGGCGGCTCTCTGGCCGACCAGCGGATCGTCATCGTCGGCTTCGGCCAGGCCGGCGTCGGCACCGCGATGAACATCGCGGCCGTGCTCGCCGAGCAGGGGCTCAGTCAGCGCGACGCCCGGCAGCGGATCTACGCCGTCGACCAGCAGGGCCTGCTGCTCGAAGGCGACCCGGCGCTCGAGGAACCGCAACGCCCGTTCGCACAACCCCGCGCCGCGGTGGCGGGGTGGCAGCTCGAGAACCCGTCGCGGATCGCGCTCAAGGACGTGGTGCGGAACCTCCACCCGACGGTGCTGATCGGCGTCACGGCGCAGCGCGGGCTGTTCGACGGCGAGATCCTCGAGATCCTCGCCGCCAACTGCGAGCGACCGGTGATCCTCGCCCTCTCCAACCCCACGGCGAAGTCCGAGTGCACACCCGAGTCGGCATTGCAGCATACCGGCGGGCGCGCCCTCGTGGCCACCGGCAGCCCGTACCCGCCCGTGGAGTTCGCAGGCCGCAGGTTCTCACCTCGCAGTGCAACAACCTCTACATCTTCCCCGGCGTCGGCCTCGGCGCGCTGGTCGGCCAGGCGAGGGCGGTCACCGACCGCATGTTCGTCGCCGCCGCAAGGCGCTCTCGGCAATGGTGACCCCAGCGGAGGAGGCGCAAGGCCTGTTGCTGCCGCCGATGACCGACATCAGGCGGGTGTCGCTTGGCGTCGCGAAGGCGGTGGCGATCGAGGCGCGCGACTCGGGGCTCGGCCGACTGCTCGACGATGACGGGATGGAGGAGGTCATCGGGCAGGCGCAGTGGCAGCCCGGTTTCGTTCCCTACCGGCCCGGCCAGCCGCAGCGCTGAGGCTCAGCGCCGGAGCCGCTGCACCTCGCGGTGGCGGTAGCAGCCCACCAGGTGGTCGTTGACCAGGCCGCACGCCTGCATGTGGGCGTAGACGATCGTCGGACCGACGAACTTGAAACCACGCCGGGTCAGCTCGCGGCTCGCCGCCTCGGCCTCGGGGGTCTTCGCGGGCAACTGACTCAGCTCGGTCCAGGCGTTGCGGATCGGCCTGCCGCCGACGAAGCTCCAGAGGAAATCGGCGAACGAGCCGAACTCCCGCTGCACCTCGAGGAACGCGCGCGCGTTGCTCACCGCCGCGCGGATCTTCAGGCGGTTGCGGACAATCCCGGCATCCTGGACCAGCTCTTCGATCCGGCGATCGTCGAAAGCCGCCACGGCGACGGGATCGAAACCGGCGAAGGCGCGCCGGTACCCATCGCGCTTGTGCAGGATCGTCCGCCACGACAAACCGGCCTGCGAGCTCTCGAGGATCATGAACTCGAAGTGAGTGCGATCGTCGTGGACCGGCACCCCCCACTCGTCGTCGTGATACGCGAGCATCTGCGGGTCGTCGGCCGGCCAGGGGCAACGTTTCCTCATGCGCGGAGCATAGCGGAGTAGAGTGCTGACGGCCGGCAGCGCCCCCACCCTCCAGCCCAACAAAGCCCCCACGACCTGCCGGTGGTCGGCGGAGCGAGCGAGAATCCTGGCTGTCCTGGTCTCAAGCTGTGAGCTGTAAGCTGCTTCTCAGACCAGCTCGGAGCCGGGGAAAAAGAAGCCGACCTCGATCGCCGCGTTCTCCGGCGAGTCGGAGCCGTGGATGGCGTTGCGCTCGATGTCGGTGCCGAACTGCGCGCGGATCGTCCCCTTCTCGGCCTTGGTCGAGTCGGTGGCGCCCATCACCTTGCGCAGGTACTCGACGGCGTTGTCGCGCTCGAGCGCCATCACCCAGACCGGCCCCGAGGTCATGAACTCGACCAGCCCGCGGTAGAACGGCCGCTCCTTGTGCACCGCGTAGAACGCCTTTGCCTGGTCCTCGGTCAGCTTCACGCGCTTCGCCCCGAGGATCTCGAACCCCTCCTGCTCGAGCCGCGCGATGATCGCGCCGGCGTTGCGGCGCGCGACGGTATCCGGCTTGAGAATCGTGAACGTCCTCTGCTTCATGTGCGTACCTTCCCTTTCGAACCGCGCCGCGATCCCTGCCAGTCGAGGCGACCTCTCCCGCGGCGCCCTGCTCATCTTTCTTCCGGAGCCCGGTGCCCGGAGCCCGGTGCCCGCTCCTTCATGCCTTGCCCATCGCCCGCGCCATCGTGATGCCGATGTCGGCCGGCGTGGCGACGACGTGGATGCCGGCGGCGGCGAGCGCCTCCATCTTCTCCTTCGCCGTTCCCTTGCCGCCGGAGATGATCGCCCCGGCGTGGCCCATGCGGCGTCCCGGCGGTGCCGTCTGCCCGGCGATGAAGGCGACCACCGGCTTCTTCATGTTCGCCTTGATGTAGGCCGCGGCCTCCTCCTCGGCGCTGCCGCCGATCTCGCCGATCATCACCACCGCCTCGGTTTCGGGATCGGCGTTGAACGCCGTCAGCACGTCGACGAAGCTGGTGCCCGGGACAGGGTCACCGCCGATGCCGACGCAGCTCGACTGCCCGAGCCCGAGGTGGGTGAGCTGGCCGACCGCCTCGTAGGTCAGCGTTCCCGAGCGGGACACGACACCGACGCTCCCCGGCTTGTGGATGTGCGCCGGCATGATGCCGAGCTTCGCCTTGCCGGGAGAGATGATGCCTGGACAGTTGGGGCCGATCAGTCGAACCTTGCTTCCGGCGATCGCGCGCTTGACCAGCACCTCGTCACGTGCCGGGATCCCCTCGGTGATGCAAACGATCAGCTCGATGCCGGCATCCGCGGCTTCGAGGATCGCGTCCGCAGCCATCATCGGCGGCACGAAGATCAGCGATGCCGTGCAGCCGGTGGCGGCCTTCGCCGCCGCCACGGTGTTGAACACGGGGACGCCGTCGACGCTGGTGCCGCCTTTGCCGGGGGTCATGCCGGCGACGATCTTGGTGCCGTACTCGCGGCACTTCGCCGCGTGGAATTGCCCTTCCTTGCCGGTCAGGCCCTGAACCACGACCTTGGTGTGCTCGTCAAGCCAGATTGCCATTCCCCACCTCCTACCGAGCCGCCGCGACGACCTTGGTCGCCGCCTCGGCCATCGTCGCCGCCGGCTGCAGCTTGAGCCCGGACTCGCCGAGGATGCGCCGTCCCTCTTCCGCGTTGGTGCCCTCGAGACGGACGACGATCGGCAGGGTGACGTTGAGGTTGCGCGCCGCCGCCACCACCCCGGCGGCCAGCATGTCGCAGCGGACGATGCCGCCGAAGATATTGATCAGCACCGCCTTGACGGCCGGGTCGGAGAGCAGGATGCGGAAAGCCTGCTCCACCCGCTCCTGGCTGGCGCCGCCGCCGACGTCGAGGAAGTTGGCGGGCGCGCCGCCGGCGTGCTTGATGATGTCCATCGTCGCCATCGCCAACCCGGCGCCGTTGACCATACAGCCGATCGAGCCGTCGAGCTTGATGTAGTTGAGGTCGAACTTCGACGCCTCCACCTCGAACTTGTCTTCCTCGTCGAGGTCGCGCATCGCCGCGATGTCGGCGTGACGGGAAAGGGCGTTGTCGTCGAACGTCATCTTGGCGTCGAGGGCGAGGACGTCGCCCGGGCCGGTGATCAGCAGCGGGTTGATCTCGGCGAGCGAGGCGTCGGTCTCGTTGTACGCCCGCGCCAGGGCGGCGACGAACTTGGTGAACTTCTTGAACGTGTCGCCGGCGAGGTCGAGGGCGAAGCCGAGCTTGCGCGCCTGGAAAGCCTGCAGCCCGGCGACCGGATCGAAGTGCTCCTTGAGGATCGCCTCCGGGTGCTCCGCTGCAACCTCCTCGATCTCCATGCCGCCGAACTTCGAGGCCATCAGCACCGGCAGGCCGGCGGCACGGTCCAGGACGATCCCGAGGTAGAGCTCGCGGGCGATGTCCACGGCTTCCTCGATCAGTACCTTGTGGACGATCCTGCCCTCGGGGCCGGTCTGCTTGGAGACCAGCTTCATGCCAAGGATCTGCGACGCGATCTGCACGGCCTCGTCCGGGCTCTTGGCGAGCTTGACTCCGCCCGCCTTGCCGCGACCGCCGGCGTGCACCTGCGCCTTGACCACCACCTTGCCGTCGAGCTCAGCGGCGATCGCCCTCGCGTCCCCGGCTGCGGTGATCACCTTGCCGCGCGGGATCGCCACGCCGTAGCGTGCGAGGATCTCCTTCGCCTGGTACTCGTGAACCTTCATGGGGCCTCCAGAAAGAAGCGCCGGTGGGTAGCCGGCGGCGCGCATTGTGGCGCCTTTCACGCACCCGTGCAACCGCCTGCACGGGGCGCCGTGCGGGCGGTCGCAGGCCAGGGGCCCGTCTTCTGAGGCGTCAGTCGCGGAGGCTCACCTGATCCGCTGCCAGGTGTCGGTGAACATTCCTGCCGCAGTGGCGGTCATCGTGTCACCCTCGAACGACATCACGACCGGCTCACCCTTGGCTTCGAAGGTGAGCTTGCCGCCGTCCTGCTTCACGTCGGAGCACTGCTCCTTCTCCGGCGGCCAAGTGTTGACCATCCCCGGCTTGCCGAGGTTGTTCTGCAGCCAGAAGAGCGGGTGCTCGCAGTAGTTCTGAGCCGTCAGCTCGTAGCGGGACATCAGCGACAGCGACACCGTCGTGCCGTCGGGCTGCTTCCAGGAGACGTTGAAGTTGCGGTACTCGCGCGTGTAGGTGTTAAGGCCGGAGATGGCCGGCGGTACGATCTGAGAGCCGTCGGGCATCGTACGCTTGACCAGCCGATACGATCCCCGGACGCTAGGCGGCTCCGCCGCCTGTACGATCATGGCCCCGAGTGTCGCAACAAGAACCAAACCGAGAACGAGCCGATTCCTCACTGACGACCTCTCTTTCTTCGCGGCCGGGCTTCGCCCCGGCCCTGGTCGAGACGCGCACGGAGTGGGCGCACGCCAACTCCTGCGGTCACGGGAACTGCGCTATCGAACGCTATCGAACGATTTCCACCCGTGTCGACAACGCCCCGAAGGCGCGAGCTCTTCCCGTTCGCGGAGTGCGGCGTCTCCGTCAGGTCAGGCGCGGGAGCAGGGCGAGCACCTCGGGGTTGGCCGCCGACGCGAGGCTGCCCGGATCCTCGCCGCACAGCACCTTGCGGATCACCCCGCGCAGAATCTTGCCCGAGCGGGTGACCGGAAGCGCCGCCACGAAGACCACCCTGGCCGGGCGCATCGTCGACCCGAGGCGCGCCGCAACCAGCTCTGCGACCTCGAGAGCGAGCGCGTCGCCTGGAGCGCAGCCGGCCACCGGCACGGCGACGAGCACGAGCTGTTCGCCCTTGATCGGGTCCGGGACGCCGATCGCCGCGGCCTCGCGTACCGCCGGGTGCTCGATCGCCGCGGCCTCGATCTCGCCGGGGCCGACGCGCTTGCCGGCGATCTTGAGCGTGTCGTCGGAGCGCCCGGTGAGGAACCACATCCCGTCGGCGTCGACGCGCGCCCAGTCGCCGTGACACCAGATGGCCTCCCCGAACCTCGCGAAGTAGGTCTCGAGGTAGCGCGGCGCGTCGCCGAGGAAGCCACGCGTCATGTTGGGCGCGGCGTTGCGACAGACGAGGTAACCCACCTCGCCGCGCACGCTCCTGCCCTCCTCGTCGAGGACGTCGACGTCCACGCCGAGGGCGGGCCCCTGCAGCGTGCACGGCTTGAGCGGGGCGACCGGCAGCGGCGCCAGCAGGCAGCCCATCAGCTCGGTGCCGCCCGAGATGTTGATCACCGGGCAGCGGCCGCCGCCGACGTTCTCGAAGTACCACCGGTACGAGGCGTCGTCCCACGGCTCGCCGGTCGACCCGAGGATGCGGAGGCTGCCGAGATCGTGACGATGCAGGGGCGCGAGACCGTGCGCCGCCAGCACCCGGATCACGGTGGGAGCGACGCCGAGGTGGGTGACGCGGTGTCGCTCGACCATCGCCCAGAGCCTGTCGGTCTCCGGGAAGTCCGGCGCGCCTTCCATCACGACGACGGTGCCGCCGTGAAACAGCGTCCCGAGGATCTCCCACGGCCCCATCATCCAGCCGATGTCGGTGAGCCAGAACATCACGTCGCCGCCGCGCACGTCAAGGTGATAGCCAACCTCCTTGGCGGTGACCACCTGGACGCCGGCGTGGGTGTGGACGGCGCCCTTCGGCTTTCCGGTGGTGCCCGAGGTGTACAGGATCAGCGATCGCGCGCCGGCGTCGAGGTGGGCGGTCGGGTACTCGGCGGGGCCGCTCGCCTCGAGCTCGTCCCAGTCGCGATCGCGGCCGTCGTGCCACGGGACAAGCGGCACCGCCGCGGCGCAACACCACGACGTGACGCACGCAAGGAACGAGCGCGCACGCGGCGTCTACCGCCGTCTTGAGGTCGACGACCTTGCCGCGCCGGACGGTCGTCGCCGCCGTGAGGAGAATCTGCGCTCCGGCGTCGGCCAGGCGGCCGGCCAGCGCCTCCGGCCCGAACCCGGCGAAGATCGGCACGGGCACGGCGCCGATCTTCAGGCACGCGAGCAGCGCGATCACCACCTCGATGCGCATCGGCAGGTAGAGCCCGACGGCGTCGCCTACGCCGGCGCCAAGCCCGGCCAGAGCGCCGGCGACGCGGCAGACGCGGGTGTTGAGCTCCGCGTAGGTGAGCCGCTCGACGGTCCCGCGCTCGTCCTCGGCGACCACCGCGACCTGGGTGGCGCGGTCGCGGTGCAGGTGGCGGTCGAGGACGTTGTGAACGATGTTGAGACGGCCGCCGAGGAACCACTCGGTCCACGGCAGTCCGCGGCTGGCGTCGAGCAGCGTGCGGTACGGCTTGAACCACTCGATCCCGAGGTCAGCCAGGATCGCCGGGTAGAACCACTCGGGCTTGCGGGCGGCGCGCTCGCGCAGCGCCGTGACGTCAGTGATGCCGTTGCGCCGCATGAACACCGCGATCCGCGAGCGCTCGAGATCGTCGGGACGCGGCCTCCAGATGACTTGTTCGTGCGACATGATCTCATCTTAGCAAATCCCTCCGGCTGCAAGGCCGGGGCGTACAATCCGGCCTGGGCACCTGCGGACGTGGCGTCCGCGGCCCCGAGACCACGACGATGCCGACCGTCTCCTTCACCCTGAACGGATCGCCGACGACGGCGCGCTACGAGGACGGGATGCACCTGCTCGAGGTGCTCAGGGAGGAGTGCGGCGTCACCTCTCCCAAGGACGGGTGCTCGCCTCAGGGGTACTGCGGCTGCTGCACCGTGCTCGTCGATGGCCACCCGGCACTCGCCTGCCTCAAGCGGCCGGCCGAGGTCGAGGGGCGCGAGGTCGTCACCCTCGAGGGCGTCCCCGAGGCCAAGCGGCAGGTGCTCGCGCGCGCGTTCGTGCAGGAGGGCGCCGTCCAGTGCGGCTTCTGCACGCCAGGGATCATGCTGCGAGCGGCCTCGGTCCTCGATCGCGGCAAGGGTCGTGACCGCGACACGGTCGGCCGCGCCCTCTCTGGCCACTTGTGCCGCTGTACCGGCTACACACGGATCTTCGACGCGATCGCGCGCGCCGCGGAGGCCTGGGAGTCCGGGGCGCCGCTGCCGACCAGCGGCCCCGTGCGCCCGCCGGTATTCGCCGCCGGCCACGCCGCTGCCACCACCGGCGTCGGGGCGGCAGCGCCGCGCTACCGCGGCGTCGAGTACGCGCTCGGCGCCAAGCCGTTCGTTGCCGACCTGCGCGTCGACGGGATGCTCCACGGCGCCGTCGTGCTGGCGGCCCATCCGCGGGCGCGCGTGGTTGCGCTCGACCCGGCCGCAGCGCTCGCCTCCCCCGGCGTCGCTCGCGTGCTCACCGCCGCGGACGTCCCGGGTGAGCGGCTGGTCGGCACCATCGTGCGCGACTGGCCGGTGTTCGTCGCGGTTGGTGAGACGACCAGGTGCGTCGGCGACGTCCTCGCCCTGGTGGTCGCCGACTCGCAGTTCCACGCCCGCCGGGCGGCGGCTGCGGTCCGCATCGACTATCAGATCCTCGAGCCGGTCACCAGCCCCGAGCAGGCGCTGCAACCCGGCGCGCCGCGGCTGCATGCCGGCGGCAACGTGCTCGAGGTGTGCGCCTTTTCCCGCGGCGACGTGGATGGCGCGCTTGCCGCCGCCGCCCACGTCGTCAAGCAGCGCTTCCAGACTCAGCGCATCGAGCACGCCTTCCTGGAACCGGAGGCGTGCCTGGCGGTCCCCCACCCGCCCGACCCGGGCTCCGGGGTCCGGGCTCCGGGCTCCGAAAGAACTCTGCCGGCGGTGGTGAAGGTCTACTCCCAAGGCCAAGGTGTCCATGAGGATCAGGTGCAGATCGCGGCCGTGCTCGGCGTACCACGCGGGGCGGTCGAGGTGGAGCTGGTGGCCACCGGAGGCGCCTTCGGCGGCAAGGAGGACCTGTCCGTCCAGGCGCAGACAGCGCTCGCGGCTGTGCTCCTCGGCCGGCCGGTGCGCACCGTGCTGACCCGCGAGCAGTCGATCCTGATGCACCCGAAGCGCCACCCGCTGACCCTCGACTACACCGTCGGCTGCGACGCCGAGGGCCATCTCACCGCGGTGCGCGCCCGTATCGTCGGCGACACCGGAGCGTACGCGTCCGTCGGCGCCAAGGTGCTCGAACGCGCCGCCGGCCACTCGTGCGGACCGTACCGAGTGGCCAACGTCGACGTGGAGGCGGTCACCGTCTACACGAACAACCCGCCGTCGGGCGCGATGCGCGGGTTCGGCGCCAACCAGGCCGCGTTTGCCATCGAGGGCGCCCTCGACATGCTCGCGGTCAAGGTCGGGCTCGACGGCTACGACATCAGGGAGCGGAACGTGCTCGGCCCTGGCGACCGCTTCGCCACCGGTCAGATCATGACCTCCGCGTGCGGCATCCGCGCGACCCTGGAAGCGGTCCGCGACGTCTACAAGGGCGCCGCGCGGGCGGGCATCGCCTGCGGGATCAAGAACACCGGGATCGGTAACGGACTGAAGGATATCGGCCGCGTGCTCCTGCGCGTCATCCCGGGGCCGCGGCTCGCGGTGGTGACCGGGTTCAGCGAGATGGGCCAGGGGCTGTTCACCATCCTGCGCCAGGTCGTCGCCGAGGAAACCGGGCTGGACCCCGAGCTGATGAGCGTGACGACGCGCAGCGACCTCGCGGTCGAGTGCGGCATGACCACCGCCTCGCGGGCGACCGCGTTGGCGACCGCCGCGGCCCAGCGCGCCGCCCGCGCCCTCGCCGCGGACCTCGCGGGGAACGACCGGGAGCGGCTGGTCGGGCGCGAGTATGCCGGCGAGTACATCTGCGACTTCACTGTCAGGCCGGGGACGGTCACCGACAACCCGGTCACCCACGTGACCTTCGGCTACGCGACGCAGGTGGTGATCCTCGACGAGGCCGGCCGCCTCGCGAGAGTCGTGGCCGCGCACGACGTCGGCAGGGCGATCAACCCGCTGCAGTGCGTCACGCAGATCGAGGGTGCCATCCACATGGGGCTGGGGTACGCGCTCTCCGAGGAGCTGAGCTGCTCTGCGGGGCGGCCCGACTCGACGATGCTGCGCGATCTCGGCATCATCAAGGCGAAAGATGTGCCCGACATCGACGTGATCCTGGTCGAGGTGCCGGATCCGGTCGGCGGCTACGGCGCCAAGGGGGTCGGCGAGATCGGCCTCGTGCCGACCGCTGCTGCCGTCGCCGGCGCCCTCGCCGCGTTCGACGGCGTCCGCCGGACGACGCTGCCGATGAGCGACGCGCCTGCCGCGGCGCCGTCGCTCCCGCCGCGCCGGCGAGCGCGGTAGAATCGCGCATGCACGTCGACGTTCACCGGCATGGCGATGTCATCGTGATCGATCTCAAGGGCGATCTCGTGCTGGACGATGGCGACCTGGTCCTGCGCGAGTCGATCAACGAGGTGCTCGGCGAGGGCTGGCGGAAGATCATCGTCAACCTCGGCCGCGTGGGCCGTCTGGATAGCTCCGGGATCGGCGAGCTGGTCGCGTCCTGGAAACTTGCCCGGCGCGTCGACGCGACGATGAAGGTGCTCCGCCCCGGCGACAAGGTGAAACACACGCTTCACGTCGCACAGATCCTGCCGCTCCTCGAGGTGTTCGAGGACGAGCCCGCCGCCCTCGCCAGCTTCGTGTCGACGCCTTAGCGGGATTCCGGTGGGGACTTCGCGGCTCCGCGACGCTCTCCTCGATCCCCGCGCCCTCGCCGTACCGATCTTCTTCTACGGTTGCGCGCGCGCCTTTCTCCTCTCGATCACCCACGACGAGGCACTGACCTACCTGCTCCACGTGCGCGCACCGTGGCGCGCCGTGCTGGCGCACGCCGCGCCGTTGCCATCGAACAACCACCTGCTCAACACGCTGGCCGTGAAGTCGCTGCAGCAGTGGCTCCCGCCCACCGAGCTGGCGCTACGGGTGCCCGCCCTGCTCGGGCTCGCAACCTTCCTGTTGGCGGCCGCTCTCCTGGTCCGGCGCACGACCTCAGGGATCCGCCGGCCGCTGGGGTTTCTCCTCTTGGCGGCGAACCCGTTCGTCCTCGACCTGCTGATCGTCTGTCGCGGCTACGCCCTGGCGCTCGGGCTCTCGCTCGCCGCCCTCGCGCTGCTGGTTGCCGGCCCGAAGCCGGGACGAGAGAGGAACAGCACTGTCGTCGATGTTGTGGCGGCAGTCGCCGCTGGCCTCGCCGTCACGGCGAACCTCGCGTTTCTCTTTGCGTTTGTGGCCCTCGCCGCCGTGGCCGCATGCCACAGGCTGGCAGACGCGGAGACCCACCCGGAACGTCGCCTCGTCCTGGCGCTGGCGAGCGTCGCTCCGTTCGCCGTGGTGGCGATGCTGCTGCGCGCCGTCTACTCCCCGGTGGTTCTCGGCCGGATCGAGCGCGTCGTCTCGTCATGGGGAGGAGTGCGCGGGCTGTGGACCGACACCGTACGCAGCCTGGTCGAGGGGACGCTCTACGGCGCGCCGTGGTTGGGCTCGGCCGCGAGCTCCGTGACGACATTGGGCATGGTGCTGGTGGCGGCCGCAACGCTGGTGGCGGCGGTCTGGTGCGTCGCGCCCACCGAGTTCACCGGCGCCGGGGTCGAGATGCGTCGCGCCTTGCGGTTGGCCGCGCTGTTCGTCTTCGCCTGGGGAGCACTGGTCAGCGGCGCCCACTGGACGATCGGCATCCGCTACCCCATCGAGCGCGCCGCGTCGGTCGCGATCCCCGCCGGCACGCTGGTCTTCGTGCTTCTCTGGGAGACCGCCGCGCATGCCGCCCAGCGGCGGCGATACCGCCTCCAGTACGCCGTCGCTACCGGGCTGGTGGCCGTATCGTTGCTGCACTTCGCGGCGTGCGTCAACCTTTCCTCGACGTACCTGTGGCGGTACGACGCCGACACGCGCGCGGCGATGGACGTCGTCGCCTCGGTTCCGGCGCCAGCGCTCGGGGCGTTGCGCCTCGGCGTCTCGTGGCAGCTCGAGCCCGCCGCCAACTTCTATCGGGTCACCCGCGGACTCGCCGGGTTGGCGCCGGTCACCCGCGAGGACCCGCGCACCGGGTTCGACCTCTATCTGCTGATGGCCTACGATGCCGGCCTGGTCCGCGCCCTCGGGCTCCGGCAATGTGTCGTTCTCCCGGTGGCGGACACGGTGCTCGCCGCGGCGCCCGGCTTTCCCTGCCCGGTCTCCCGCTGACGGCGTTCGCTTGGATCGCGGAACGAGGCGAGGGGCGGGATCGCTCCCGCCCCTCGTTGCTTCGTGCCTTATCGCTTCCCTGTCCCCGGGCTTGCAGCAGGGCGGAGGCTGGCTCCGCCCCTACCGGAGCACCTTCTTGACCATTTCCTCGATCACGCCGGGCTCGAGCTCCTCGAGCTCGTAGGTCACCTCGGCGATCGGCTTGTTGGCCTTGAGAACTCGGGTGAGGTCGATCGGCGTGCCCTCGACCACGACATCGCACGGGGTGGCGTTGATCGTCGCCTCGAGGTCGGCGATCTGCTGATCCGAGTACCCCATCGCCGGCAGGATCTGCCCGGCATTCGGGTACTTCTTGTAGGTCGCTGCGATCGTTCCAACCGCGTACGGCCTCGCGTCGACGATCTCCGCGGCGCCGGCGTTCTTCGCCGCGAACCAGCCGGCGCCGTAGGTCATGCCGCCGTGCGTGAGCGTCGGGCCGTCCTCGACCACGAGAGCGCGCTTGCCGGCGATCAGCTCCGGGTGGTCGACCATGATCTTCGAGGCGCATTTGATCACGCGTGCGCTCGGGTTGTACTTCCGGCAGTTGTCGATCACCTCGACGACCTTGACCGGGTCTGCCGTCTGCACCTTGTTGACGATCAGCAGGTCCGCCATCAGGAAGTTGGTCTCGCCCGGGTAGTAGGTGAGCTCGTGCCCAGCGCGGTGCGGGTCGACGAGGGTGATGAACAGGTCGGGCTTGTAGAACGGCGTGTCGTTGTTGCCGCCGTCCCAGAGGATGACGTCGGCCTCCTTCTCCGCCTCGCGCAGGATCATCTCGTAGTCGACGCCCGCGTAGACGATGAAGCCGTTGTCGATGTGCGGCTCGTACTCCTCGCGCTCCTCGATCGTGCAGTCGTGCTTGTCGAGGTCCTCGTACGTCTCGAAGCGCTGGCACGCCTGCTTGGCGAGGTCGCCGTACGGCATCGGGTGGCGGATCGCGACGACGCGCTTGCCGAGCCGCTTGAGGATGTTCGAGACGTAACGGGTCGTCTGCGATTTGCCGACGCCCGTCCGCACCGCGACGATGGCGATCACCGGCTTGGTCGAGCGGATCATCGTGCGGTCGGCCGACAGGATGCCGAAGTGAGCGCCCCACGCCACCACGTGGGAGCCCTTGTCCATCAGGTCCTGGTGCGACACGTCCGAGTACGAGAACCACACCTCGTCGACGCCGTGCTGCTTGACCAGCCCCTCGAGCTCGGCCTCCGCGAAGATCGGGATCCCCCGCGGGTACAGCGGGCCCGCAAGTACCGGCGGATAGACGCGTCCTTCGATGTCGGGGATCTGGGTAGCCGTGAAAGCGACCACCTCGACCTCCGGGTTGTTGCGGAACAGGCAGTTGAAGTTGTGGAAGTCCCGTCCCGCGGCTCCCATGATGACGACCTTGCGCTTCGCCATGATCACCTCCTCTGGTGAGCCGGCGGGTCGTCCTGTGGAGGCGACCACCCGCCGGGGCTCGGCCTGGCGTAGCCGAGCTGCTCCGCCGGGTATGGCTGAACCGGCGGCTTTTTTCCAACCCCCACCCACCCAGGCAGTAGGCGGTAGGCGGTAGGCGGGGTCTGCAATTACGTGCTACTGCCTACTGCCTTCCGCCTACTGCCTGCTTCTCACTCCCATTCGATCGTTCCCGGGGGCTTCGACGTGACGTCGTACACCACCCGATTGATGCCGCGCACCTCGTTGACGACGCGCCGCGCGACGCGGTCGAGCACCTCCGGCGGGAAGCGGAACCAGTCCGCCGTCATGAAATCCTCAGTGGTGACCGCACGCAGCGCCAGCACGTTCTCGTAGGTGCGCTGATCGCCCATCACGCCGACGCTGCGGATCGGCAGCAGCACCGCGAGCGCCTGCGCGATCTCACGGTACAGGCCGGCGCTGCGAATTTCCTCGATGAATACCGCGTCGGCCCGCTGCAGCAGCGCCGCACGCTCGGGCGTCACCTCGCCGAGGATGCGCACCGCGAGCCCGGGCCCCGGGAACGGGTGCCGCCAGACGAACTCCTCGGGCAGGCCGATCTCCTGGCCGAGCCGGCGGACCTCGTCCTTGAACAGCTCGCGCAGCGGCTCCACCAGGGCGAGACCCAGGCGCTCCGGCAAGCCGCCGACGTTGTGGTGCGTCTTGATCGTCGCCGACGGCCCGCGCACCGAGGTCGACTCGATCACGTCCGGGTAGAGCGTGCCTTGCGCCAGGAAGCCCGCGTCGGGGAAGCGCCGCGCCTCCTCCTCGAACACCGCGATGAACTCGTGGCCGATCCGCCGGCGTTTCTCCTCGGGTTCCTCGACGCCGGCGAGACAAGCGAAGAAGCGCTCGGCGGCGTTCACGCGGTCGACGGGGAGCCCGTACCGCGCGAAGCGGGCCACCACCTCATCGCCCTCGGCAAGCCGCAGCAGGCCGGTGTCGACGAAGATCGGGCACGGTCTGATCGCCGATCGCCTCGCGGCACAGCAGCGCCGTCACGCTGGAGTCGACGCCCCCCGAGAGCGCGACGATCACCCGGCTGTTGCCCACCCTCTCCCGGATCGCGGCAATCGCCTCGCGGCGGATCGACGCCGATGTCCAGTCGTGCCGCGCCCTGCAGAGGGTGAGGAAGTTGTCGATGATCTTCCGGCCCATCTCGGTGTGGCGCACCTCGGGGTGGAACTGAATCCCGTAAAAGTGGCGGACCTCGTCCGCCATTGCCGCCACCGCAGCGTTGGCGGTGCGGCCGACCACCGCGAAGCCGACCGGCAGCCCAGTCACCTTGTCGCCGTGCGACATCCACACCCTCTGCCGCGGCGGCGTGCCGGCGAAGATCGGGCAGTCGGTCACCGCCTCGAGCTCGGCGCCGCCGAACTCGCGCCGGCCGGCCGGCTCAACGGCGCCGCCGAGCGCGTGCGCCATTGCTTGCTGTCCGTAACAGATCCCCAGGATCGGGACGCCGATTGAGAAGACCCGGGGATCGGGCCGGATCGCGTCGTCCTCGTAGATCGACGCCGGACCGCCGGAGAGGATGATGCCGATCGGGGCCATCCGTCTAACCTCGTCGACACCGAGATCACCGCGCCGGATCTCGCTGCGCACCGAGAGCTCGCGGACGCGGCGCGCGATGAGCTGGGTGTACTGGGCGCCGAAGTCGAGGATGAGCAGCGTCTCGTGCGTGGTCATAGGGGCTCGCGCCGGCGAGCGTGTCATGCTAGCAGCCGGTCCGCCGACCAGCAAGGCAGCCGCGCGCCGGCCGACCTTGCATGGCCGGCGACCCGGGCCTACGATAACCTCATGACAAACCGATCGCTCCGGTCACGTTCCCGCTTCGCTCCCCTTGTCATCGCCGCGGCCGCACTCCTGCTCGCGGTTCCGGCCACGACCCAGACGGTCGACAAGGAGTGGTACCTGACCGTCTACCTGCAGCAGAGCTTCCCGAAGCAGACCAATACGAACTTGCAGATCGAGCAGATCAACCAGATGTTCGGTGTCGACTTCGACACCTGGGACGACGTCCCCAACCTCAACCTCGGCGTCCAGCTCTTCCGCCGCGTTTCGCCCAAGTGGAAGCTCGGCCTCCAGGTCGACTACAGCCGCGGCGCGCTCGACTCCTCCGCCACCGTCGAAACAGAGGCAGGACCGGCCGACCTCCACTTCAAGCAGGAGTACTCGGTCTACGCAGACCTCTACGCGGTTGCCCACTATCTCCCGTGCAGCACCTGCCGCGACTTCGTGCCTTTCGTCTACGGCGGGATCGGCATCGCCTACGAGAAGGACACCACCACCTTGACGCTGGCGAACGAGTTCATCGACCAGTACCTCCGGGTCAAGAACGACGGGTTCTTCCCGTCCTACTCAGCGGGGATCGGCTTCGACTGGTACCTCGGCAACCAGCGTCTCTGGTACGTGGAGCTCGGCGGCGCCTACGTCTGGGCCCGGATGACGAACACCGTCCCCGCCGAGGGACCCTTGGCGCCCGCGCCCGAGGTTACCGCCGATACCGACACTTCCGGACCGAACTACTGGATCGGGATCGGCCGCAGATTCTGAACAGGCAGCGGCCGCCCGCCGGGCGGCCGTCGCGGATCCCGCAGAACCGCCGACGGCCGGCCAGCGGCCGGCCGCTACCAAGAACGACGTAGCGGCCGCCCGCCGGGCGGCCGTCGTGAATTCTGCAGAACCGCCAACGGCCGGCCAGCAGCCGGCCGCTACCAAGGACGACGTAGCGGCCGCCCGCCGGGCGGCCGTCGTGAATCCTGCAGAACCGCCGACGGCCGGCCAGCGGCCGGCCGCTACAGCTCACGGAGGGTGGCGGCCACCGGACGGCGGGCGGCGCGGAGCGCCGGCGGAACGCCGCCGATCAGCCCCATGACCAAGGCGAAGATCACGCCTCCGAGCAGCAGCGCCGGGGTGATGCGGAACGCAAACGCGATGTGCGAGAACGTCTGCCAGTTCATCGTACCGGTGGTCAGGCCGTTGATCGGCAGCACGACGAGGCAGCCCAGGAGACCGCCCACCACTGCGATGAGCAGCGACTCGAGGACGAAGGAAGCGACGACGCTGCCGCCGCCGAATCCGAGCGCCCGCATCGTCGCGATCTCGCGCTTTCGCTCCGAGATCGCCGAGTACATGGTGTTGAGGGCGCCAAAGACCGCGCCGATTCCCATCACGACCGCCACCAGCGACCCGAGGATGGTGATCAGGTGGGTCAGCGACGCCGACTGCTTCGCGTAGTAGCTCTGCTCGCCGTCGACGCTGAAGGTGAGGCGGGGGTCGGCGGTGATGCCGTCCTTGAACTTGGTGAATGACGAGGTCGATTCCAGGCGCACGGTCATCGACTGGAAGACGTTCTGCGGCCTCTGGTACGTCTGGTTGAGAACGTTGGCGTCGCACCACGCCTCGGAGTCGAACGCGCTGCCGCCGGCGTCAAACGTGCCGACGACGGTCCAGGTGCCGCCGCCGAACCTGATCCGGTTCCCCAGGTCGAAACCCGCGTAGGTCGCCGCGGCGTTCTTGCCCACGACCAGCTCGGCCAGGCCCGGCGTGAAGAAGCGCCCGGACGAGATACGCACGGTCGGGCGCACGTCCAACACCCGTGGCGACACGCCGCGCACCTGTACGTTGGCATCGGTCATCGTCGTCCGCAGCGGAAACGCCGCGATGACCACGACCTCCGGCGTCACCAGCGGACCGTTCTTTCCGCGCGCGACGCCGGGCAGGTTCTCAACCACCTTCACCTCATCGAGGGTGAACGCGCTGCTCATCTCGTTTCCCGAGCCGGCCCGCAGCAGGATCGCGTTTTCGGGCGCGCCCGAAGCCACCAGGGTGGCGCGGAAACCCTGGGCCATCGCCATCATCGCGACGAAGACGGAGACCGTTCCAGCGATCCCCAGCACGGCGACAAGGGCGGAGGTCCAGCGTTGCCGCACGCTGCGCAGGTTGTAGGTCAACGGGATCGCCATGTCACACCCTCCGCAGCGCGTCGACCACCCGCAGGCGCATCGCCGATATCGCCGGCAGCGCCCCGGCGAGCAGGCCGACCAGCACCGCCAGCGCCACGCCCCCGGCGAGCTGCAGCGGTGACAGGTAGAACGTCATTCCGGGCAGCGCCTTGCCGAGACCGGGCGCTGCGCCCCACGCCAGGAGGACGCCGAGAATGCCGCCCTGTAGAGCGATCAGGGCCGACTCGGCCAGGATCAGCAGGAGGACGGCCGGATCGGAGAACCCGATCGTCTTGAGCACGGCGAGCTCGCCGACTCGCTCCCGCACCGAGATCGCCATCGTGTTGCCGGTCACCAGCAGCAACGTGAAGAAGACGACGCCGCCGATGCTCAGGATCAGCAACTCGATATTGCCCATCTGCTTGGCGAACGAGGCGGCGAAGGCTCGCTCGGTGTCGGTCTTGGTCTCGTACGGCGAGTTGGCGAAGCGCTCGTCTATCGCCTTGGTCACCGCCACGGCGTCGGCGTCGCGGCTCATCCGCACCGTATACCAGCCGACGATCCCCTTGATCCACTGTGGGCCGCGCTCGTCGAGGTACTTGTAGTGGAACCAGAATTGCGTCTCGTCGTCGTTCGGCCGCTGCCCCTTGTAGATTGCGCGGACGTTGAACTCCCAGGTACCCGGGAAGATCGTGCCTTTGATCGGGATGCGGTCGCCCACTTTGAACCCGTAGCGCTTGGCAGTCGCTGCGCCGACGACCGCCGCCTCGCGGTCGGCCACGAACGCACGCCACTGGTCGTCGGGGATCTGGAACTCCGGGAACATCTCCCGGTAGGTGTCGCTGTCGATCGCGAACTGCGGGAAGAAGTTCCTCTCCTCCTGGTAGACGCCGCCGAACCAGTTGGCGTAGGTGACGCCGGTGATGCCGGCCATCTGCGCGAGCTTCTCCTTGTAGGCCATCGGCAGCGGCTGGATGATCGAGGTGCGATTGATCACCACCAGGCGGTCCGCGCCGGCGACCTCGACTCCCTGGTAGAACGCGAAGTGGACCACGACCAAGATGCCGAAGAGGAACAGCGCCACCGCGAACGAGCCAATCGTCAGCGTCGTGCGGATCTTCTTGCGCCTCAGGTTGGCAAACAAGAGCTGCAGGTACTTCATCGCGCCGCTCCCCCGACCTGGCCCTCGACCAGCGCGCCCTTGTCGAGGTGCAGCACCGCGTGCGCGCGCTCGGCCGCGCGCGGGTCGTGGGTGACCATCAGGACGGTCTTGCCGTGCTCGTGGACGAGGCGGGCGATCAGTTCCATGATCTCGCCCGCGCTCTTGCGGTCGAGGTCGCCTGTGGGCTCGTCGGCGAGGAGGAACGTCGGGTCAGTGACGATCGCCCGAGCGATCGCGACCCGCTGCTCCTGGCCGCCCGAGAGCTGCCGCGGGTAGTGTTTCATGCGATCCGCCAGACCGACCAGGGCCAGCGCCGTCTCCACGTGCTGGCGGCGCTGCGCCTTCGACAGCTTGGTCAGCAGCAGCGGCAGCTCGACATTCTGAAACGCGGTCAGCACGGGGATAAGGTTGTACATCTGGAAGATGAAGCCGACGTGGCGCGCCCGCCAGGCGGCCAGCTTGCCGCCCGACATCGACGTAATTTCGTCGCCGGCGACGCTGATCGAGCCGGACGTCGGCACGTCGAGGCCGCCGAGGAGGTTCAGCAGCGTCGTCTTGCCCGAGCCGCTCGGCCCCATGAACGCCACAAAGTCACCGGCCTCGACGTCGAGGTTCAAGCCCTGCAGAACGTGGATGTCCTCACTGCCCCGCCGGTACTTCTTGTCGAGGTTGCGCACCCGAATCAAGCCGGACCCGTTCCCCTTGCCATCGACACCTACCATGCCTGCCTCCCTTGCACCGCGGCGGTCGGCAGTAGGCGGGAGGCGGTAGCCGCCCACCCATCCTGTCACCCTGCCCCCCGCTCACCCTGATTCCCTTCTCACTACCGCCTGCTGCCTACTCCCTTCCCTTCACCTTCACCCGCTGTCCGTCCTTCAGGCCGACCGGACCGCCGACGACCACCTCCTCGCCGGCCGCGAGGCCGGCAACGATCTCTACGTCATTGCCCCTGAGCGCGCCGGCCTTCACGGCCCGGCGCTCGACCAGCCGGTCCTTGACGACAAAGACGACATCCTGGCCGCCTTCATTCCGGAGCGCCGCCTGCCGCACCAGCGCCTGCGCCGAAGCACCTTGCGACTCGGCGACGGGTTCGGTCAGAAAGGCAACCTTCACGCCCATGTCGGGAAGGATGCGCGGGTCGAGTGCCGCGAACGAGATCCTCACCTTCACCGTCGCCTTCTGGCGGTCGGCGGTCGGGATCACCGTCCGCACCTTCGCCGGCATCTGCCAGTCGGGGTAAGCGTCCAGGGTCGCCTCGACGCGCTGGTCGGCCCTCACCCTGGCGATGTACGACTCGTTGACGTCGACCTCGATCTCGAGCGAGGCCATGTCGACGATCGTCGAGATCCCCGTTCGCGTGAACCCGCCGCCCGCCGACACCGGTGAGACCATCTCCCCAACCTGCGCGTCCTTCGACACGGCGATGCCGGCGAACGGTGCCCGCACCGTGCAGTTCTCGACGTCCAGCTCGGCGATCGCGACCGCCGCCTGCGCGGCGCGCACCTGCTCGCGCGCCACCGTGATCCGCGCCCGCAGGCTATCCACCGCCGTGACCGCGTTGTCGAGCGTCTCCGCAGCACTGACGCCCTCGCGGCGCAGGTCCATCTGCCGGCCCTGGGTGCGCTCGGCGTTGGCGAGCTGCACCTCGAGATCGGCGATCGCGGCGCGCGACACCTCGAGGTCGGCGCGCACCGACGCGAGGCGCCGCTGCGCGTCCGAGTCGTCGAGGCGCGCCAGCACCTGACCCGCGTCCACGTGGATCCCCTCCTCGACCAGCATCTCCTTCACGCGCGCCGTGATCTTGGCGGCCACCGTGGCCCGCCGCCGCGGCGTGACGTAGCCGGAAGCGTTGAGCACCGCCGCGCGGGCGCCGCCGGCGGAGCGGACCGCCGCCGTTTCGACCTCAACCGGGCGCCGCTTGATCACGATGGCGGCGCCGACGACCGCGAGCACCACGAGGACGGCGACGACACCGGCGACGAGCCGCCCGCGCCCGCTGCCTGCTCCGCGTGAGCCGGGGTCGATCCTGAGTTCGCCGAGGTCGGGTTGATTGGCGGTCATCGTGGTCCTCCGGGTCAGCGTCCGTCCGCGGAGTGTGCCGTCGGAGCCGCCAGGGTGTCAAACCGGGGGCGGTCGTTCACGATCCTCTCCGGCTCCCCCGCCTCCGCACGCCTCATCCGGATCCTCCGGTCGTCCGGCGAGAGTACGCGCCACCCGCCGCGAGGTTGCGGCGCCGCCGGCCAGCGGCGGAGGCTGACCGGCGAGCGGCGGACGTCCTCCGCGCCGACTCCGTATACAGGTCGAGGGAGGCGGATGCGAGCTTCCACTACAATGCGCTTCGTGGACCACGACGGGAAGACGATGTCGCTCGAGCTGGCGAAGGAGGTGCTCACCACCGAGGCCGAGGCGATCCTCCGTCTGCGCGACCAGCTCGACGCCAGCTTCGAGCGCGTTGTCGAGCTGCTCGCCGAATGCCACGGGCGGGTCGTCTGGACCGGGATGGGCAAGTCGGGGATCATCTGCCGCAAGCTGGCCGCCACGATGGCCTCGACAGGGACGCCGGCGCTGTTCCTCCACCCTGCCGAGGCGATTCACGGCGACCTCGGCATGGTTACCAACGGCGACATCGTCGTGGCCGTATCCAACTCCGGCGAAACCGAGGAGTTGATCAACCTCCTCGCCTACCTCAGGCGGCTCGGTACGCCGCTGGTCGCCATCACTTCGAACCCCGGCTCGACGCTCGCCGGACACGCCGACCTCCACCTCAACCTCGCCGTCGACCGCGAGGCGTGCCCGTACAACCTGGCGCCGACCGCCTCGACTACCGCGGCGCTGGCCCTCGGCGACGCCCTCGCGATGGCCGTCTCGGTGCGCAAGGGCTTCAAGCCTGACGACTTCGCCCGGCTGCACCCGGGCGGCAAGCTGGGCAAGCACCTTCTCAAGGTGGAGGAGTTGATGCACAGCGGGGAGCTTGTCCCGCGGGTCGCCACCGGCACGCCGATGAAGGATGTGATCTACGAGATGTCGCGCAAGGGCCTCGGGATCACGACCGTCCAGGATGACGACGGGCGCCTCCTCGGGGTGATCACCGACGGCGACCTGCGACGCCTGATGGAGTCGGACCCCGATCCCCTGCGGCGCTCGGCCGCCGAAGTCATGCACCCGGGCGGCGTGACGATCGACTCGCGGTCGCTGGCAACCGCCGCGCTGCGCCTCCTCGAAACCCGGCGGATCACCTCCGTCGTGGTCAGCGACGCAGCCAAGCGGGTGATCGGCATCCTCCACCTCCACGACCTCTGGGGCGTTGGCCTCTTCTAGGAGCCTGTCGGGAAAACGGGGTGGGCCGCGTTACGAGCGCCGCGGGGTCAGATGCCAGGCGCCGCGACGACGGCGATGTGCCTCCATCGCCGAGGAGCGGCAACGCCGCAGATGGCCCCGCGCCGCTCGTAACCCGAAGGGCGCAGGGGGATTGCGGCCGCATGCTGCGTCGCTCGTCGTCGCCGATGGAAGAGCATCGCCTTCCTCCTCGCTCCTTGCCTGCAATCCGCAAGCCCCCTGCGCGCGACCCTCCCCATTTCCCCGACAGGCTCCTAGAAGCAGGCGGTAGGCAAAAGGCCGTAGTAAGAAGATCCAGGGCGTGAGACACGCCGAGGATGCTGGTCCGTCGCCGCGGCTTGGATGCCCATGTGCCGGTCGCTGGCCGCCTACCGCCTACCGCCTATTGCCTGGGCGGGTGGCGGGAGGGCATAATGAACGAGTGTTCATTCATCCCGAACCTTCGCCTGGACGGGCCGCCTCGACCGGCAGCCGCGGTCCATCGGTAAACGCATCGAACCACAACGTCTGATCAAGGAGGGGCTCAATGCATCGAGAGATTCGCAAGGTGGGAGTCCTGGGGGCGGGCGTGATGGGATCGGGGATCGCGGCGCATCTGGCCAACGCCGGAGTGCGCTCGCTGCTCCTCGATATCGTCCCGCCACAGCTCTCGCCCGAAGACGAGAAGGCCGGGCTGACCCCGACCGACCCGCGTTTTCGCAACAAGTTCGCGCTTGCCGGCCTGGACAACATCAAGAAGTCCAAGCCGGCCCTGCTCTACTCGAAGCGCTTCCTGCCGCTCATCGAGGTGGGCAACTTCGAGGACGACTGGGCGAAGCTCGCGGGATGCGACTGGATCGTCGAGGTCGTGGTCGAACGGCTCGACATCAAGCAGCAGGTGTTCGGCAAGCTCGAGAAGGTAATCAAGCCGGGGACCATCGTCACCTCCAACACCTCCGGTCTGCCGATCAAGAAGATGATGGAGGGACGCACCGAGGAGTTCAAGAAGAACTTCCTGGTCACACACTTCTTCAACCCGGTGCGCTACATGCGGCTGCTCGAGCTGGTCGCCGGCGAAGACACCGATCCCGAGGTGCTGAAGTTCATGGCCGACTTCGGCCAGTTCCGCCTCGGGAAGGGGATCGTGTACGGCAAGGACACGCCGAACTTCGTGGGCAACCGAATCGGCGTGTACGCCATCCAGGCGACCATTCACGCCATGATGGAGCTCGGTTATCAGGTCGACGAGGTCGACGTCATCACCGGGGCGCCGATGGGCCACCCGAAGTCGGCGTCGTTCGGCACCATCGACCTGGTCGGGCTCGATACCATGGTGCACGTCGTCCGCACGCTGCGGGAGGACTGCCCCAAGGACGAGGGGCAGCCGTACTTCGTGATGCCGGACTTCATCACCCAGATGGTCGAGAAGAAGCTGATCGGCCGCAAGGCCGGCGCCGGCTTCTTCAAGCGCGAGAAGGGCGCGGGCGGCGAGAAGCAGGACTTCGTGCTCGACTGGCAGACGATGGCGTATCGGCCGAAGCAGAAGCTCGACGCCCCGTCGCTGAAGGCCAGCAAGGGGATCCACGACGCCGGGCAGCGCATCAAGCTGGTCGCCAACGCCGACGACCGCGCCGGCAAGTTCGCCTGGCGGCTGCTGCGCGACACCCTCGCCTACTCCTCGCGCCGCCTCCCGGAGATCTCCGACACCGTCGTCGACATCGACAACGCCCTCAAGTGGGGGTTCAACTGGGAGCTCGGCCCGTTCGAGACGTGGGACGTCCTCGGCGTCAAGGAAACCATCGACCGCATGAAGGCGGAGGGCGTCAAGCCCGCGGCGTGGGTCGAGAAGATGGTCGAGAAGGGCAACGCGACGTTCTACCGCGACGGCACCAAGGGCCGCGAGTACTATGACGTCAAGAAGAAGAAGTACCTGCCGATGCCGCGGCCGGAGAGCTTCATGGTGCTCTCCGAGCTGAAGAAGCTGAAGCCCGAGGTGTACGGCAACAAGGGCGCCTCGCTCGTCGACCTCGGCGACGGCATCCTCTGCTTCGAGTTCCACTCGACGATGCAGCCCAAGCTCAACCCGATCGACGACCAGATCCTCGAGGTCGCCGGCAAGGCGATCGAGATCGCCGAGCGCGACTTCCGTGGACTCGTCGTCCACCATCAGGCCGAGCAGTTCTGCGCCGGCGCCAACCTCGTGATGGTTCTCGAGGGGGCGATGAGCCAGCAGTGGAAGGCGATCGACGAGATGATCCGCAAGTTCCAGGGGATGACGATGGGGTTCAAGCGCGCCAGCGTTCCGGTCGTCACCGCCCCGTTCGGCTTCACCTTCGGCGGCGGCGCCGAGATCACGATGGGCGGCGACCGCGCCTGCGCGCTCGCCGAGACCTACATGGGCTTGATCGAGGTCGGCGTCGGCCTACTCCCGGCCGGCGGCGGCCACGTGTTCATGCTCGAGCGGGTGCTCGAGGGGATCGACGAGCCGGTGCTCTCGAACCTGCCTTTCCTGCGCAAGGCGTTCGAGACGATCGCCATGGCCAAGGTCGCGACCTCGGCCGAGGAGGCGCGCGAGCTCAAGTACCTGCGCCCCTACGACCACATCGAGCTCAACCGCGACCAGCAACTCTGGACCGCCAAGCACATGGCGATCGGCCTCGCGGACGAGGGGTACCGGCCGCCACTGCCGCGGCTGTTCAACCTCCCGGGCCACGAGGGGCTCGCCACCTTCAGGATGTTCCTCCACAACATGAAGCTGACGCACTGGATCTCGGGTCACGACGAGAAGATCGCGACCCACATCGCCAACATCCTCTGCGGCGGCGACACGACGATCAGCAACCCGGTGTCCGAGGAGACGATCCTGGACCTCGAGCGCGAGGCGTTCCTCTCGCTGTGCGGTGAACCGAAGTCCCAGGAGCGTATCCAGTTCATGCTCCTGAACAACAAGCCGTTGCGGAACTGACGTGGCGAGGCTCACGTGATCATCGCCACCTACCTCAACCACGATCGTGGCAGCACCGCCGGAGGCGGTCAGGCCACGCCACGTCATCCCGAGCTCTGCCGGCGGCAGGGCGTGGGGATCTCGCCGCACTAGCGAGAAGGGAGTCTCTGCCATGCGAGAAGCCGTCATCGTCAGCTACGCACGTACCCCGATCGGCAGGGCCAAGAAGGGTAGCCTGAAGGACACCCGGCCCGAGGAGTTCGCGGCGCCGGTGCTCAAGGAGCTGATCAAGCGGACGCCCGGCCTGAAACCCGAGATGGTCGACGACGTCATGGTGGGTTGCGCGATGCCCGAGGGCGAGCAGGGCATGAACATCGCCCGCATGATCACGCTCCTCGCCGGGTTCCCGGTCGAGGTCACGGGCACCACCCTCAATCGTTTTTGCTCCTCCGGCTCGCAGACCATCGCCTGGGCGGCGGACACCATCAAGGCGGGCAGCAACGAGATCGTCATCGCCGGCGGCGTCGAGTCGATGTCGCTGGTCGCGATGGGCGGCAACAAGCTGATCGCCGACCCGGCGGTGATGGACGCTCTGCCCAATGCCTACGCCGGAATGGGCACCACGGCCGAGGTGGTGGCGCGGCAGTTCAACATCAGCCGCGAGGACCAGGACACGTACGCGGTCGAGTCGCACCACCGCGCCGCGGCGGCGATCGCGGCCGGCAAGTTCAAGGACGAGATCGTGCCGCTCAAGGTCCGCACTCTCGACGACGGCAAGTGGCGCGAGTTCACCTTCGACACCGACGAGGGCCCGCGCGCCGACACGTCGTACGACGCCCTGGCCAAGCTCAAGCCGGTATTCGACCCCAAGGGCTCGGTGACGGCAGGCAACGCCTCGCAGATCAACGACGGCGCCGGGTTCGTGGTCGTCATGTCCGAGGAGAAGGCCAAGGCCATGGGGCTGCCGGTGCTCGCCTACGTTCGGGCCTGGTCGGTCGCCGGCGTGCCGCCCGACATCATGGGGATCGGCCCGGCCAAGGCGGTCCCGAAGCTGCTCGCCAAGGTCAAGCTCACCCTCGCCGACATCGACGTGATCGAGATCAACGAGGCGTTCGCCAGCCAGTCGATCTACTGCTGCCGCGAGCTCGGCCTCGACCCGGCGAAGACGAACGTCAACGGCGGCGCGATCGCCACCGGCCACCCGCTCGGCGCCACCGGCGCGATCCTCACCTGCAAGCTGCTCGGGGAGCTCAAGCGGCGCAACGCCAAGCGCGGCATCGTGACGATGTGCATCGGCGGGGGCATGGGCTTCGCGTACCTGCTGGAGAGACCGTAGAGGCGTGGGCCGTGGGCCGTGGGCCGTGGGCCGTGGGCCGATAGTGAGGAAGTGCGGAGGGGCGGGAGGGATTCCCGCCCCTCGTGTTTGCCAGCGGGTCGGGCGTTGGGATCGCGCCTTGTGCACCGTCGTACAATCGGAACGGGACCCGCCCGGGCAAAGATCACAGATTCAATCGAGGAGCGGTCCCTAAGGAGGGAAGGTCATGCTCGCCCGGCTCACGTTGGTCGGCTTCCTCGCAATCACCACTCTCTTCTCTCCGGGGTGCGGCAGTCGCCACGAAGGAACGGCTGTAGCCGACACCTCCGGAGCAACGGGAAGCCAAACGCCGGCGAACCCGGTGCCGCGGCCTGCGAACGTCGTCCGTTTTCGACCGTACGCCTGCGTCGATGACCAGGGGCTGGGCATCGCGGCGTTCCACATGCTGGTGCCTGCCGGGTGGCTGGTCGACGGCGGCGTCCGGTGGCGCCTCGACAACCCCGCCTTTCCCGCCTACGGCGCCCTCCGCGTGCGTAACCCCGACAGGCTCGAGGAGCTCGAGATATTCCCCAACCTGCCGATGTTCTGGACCGACAACCAGGTCGTTCTCGGGATGTTTCCGGCCGGCTCGAAATACTTCGGCAACGTCGTCCACCCTCCTCTCGACGCCGCCGCGGCACTGCGGCAGCTCGTCCTGCCGGCGTTCAGGGAAGGCGTCGCCGGCCTGACCGTCATCGATGAGGCCCCTGTTCCCGCGCTTGCCCGTGCGGTACAGGAGATGCAGGCACGAGCCCAACCGGAGGCCCGGATCCGCGCAGATGCCGCGCGCGTCAGGATCGAGTACTCCTGGAACGGCATCGCGATCGAGGAGGAGCTCTACGGCGTCGTGCAGAGCTTTTCGTTCCCGATGCAGACGATCCAGGGCGTCGTCACGAACCAGAACTGGTGGGTCGACTACCTGTTCTCGTTCAAGGCGGCGAAGGGGCGCCTCGCCGAGGCGGCCGCGCTGCTGCAGACGGTGGCGTCCTCGTTTCGCGTCGACCCGCAGTGGTTTGCCGGCTACTCGCGCGTCGTCGAGGCCTTGATCAGGGGACAGATACGGCAAATCCGGCACATCGGCGAGATCGGCCGCATCTACGCCCAAGCAGGGAGCGAGATCCGCGCCGCCGAGCTCCAGCGCTGGGAGGCGGACCAGGCAGTACGGGACCGCCTCGCGGATGACTGGAGCCGCCAGTTCCGCGGCTACGACCGTTATTGGGACCCTGCCGGCGAGCGCATGGTCGAGCTCCCTTCGGGATACGACAACGCCTGGGTGAACAACCTCGGAGAGGTCGTGCTCGCCGACGACCCGTCGTTCAACCCCAACGTCGGCTCCAACCTGACCTGGACGCCAATGCCGAAGAAGTAGAGGCGTGGTCAGTGGTCAGGTGTGATCTGTTCCGGCATTTGCACGAGGCGTCGTGACGACCGCTCGTCGCCGTTCGCCCCATCATGGCGGCCACGTTTCTCTGTCGCCTATCGCCTGTTGCCTACCTCTAGACCAGGCCGTCGGCGCGGAAGGCGGCCTGCAGGTGGCGGATGCGCGGCCCCAGGCGTGAGCTCTCGATCGCGATGACGTCGAAACGACACGGCGGCGCCTCGGCGGCGAGTCCGGCCAGATAGACCTGGGCCAGGCGAACCAGACGCTGCTGCTTGCGCCGATCGACCGCGTCCTCGGGATCGCCCGCCACCGCTGAGGACCGGGTCTTGACCTCGACGAAGACGAGCGTGTCGCCGTCCCAGCAAACGACGTCGAGCTCCCCCTGCGGGCACCGCCAGTTGCGCGCCTCGATGCGGTACCCCTTGAAGCGCAGGAACCACGCGGCGAGCGCCTCGCCCCAGCGGGCTCGGCGGAACCGGCTGCCCTTGACCGTCGCCTTCCCCAATCGGTCCTTGGGTCGAGAGTCCAGAGTCCAGAGTCGAGAAAAGCGCAGGATCTTGGCGCGGAGAGGCTCGTCACCATCGTCCTCGCTGCTCACCTCTCGCCCCCTTCCACCCAATCCTGGGATCTCACCTCTCGACTCTCAACTCTCGACTCTCAACGTGTCTTCGGCAGCGCCTGCACGGCGAGCTCAAGCACGTCGAACGTCTTGGCGGTCTCCAGGCCGAGCTCCTGCTGGCCGTTGCCGATCATCACGGCGCAGAACGGACAGGCCACCGCGGCGTCGTTGCACCCCGATTCCTGGAGCTGCTTGACCCTCGTCTGATTGATGCGATCGCCGAGCTTCTCCTCCAGCCACATGCGGCCGCCGCCGGCGCCGCAGCACATTCCGTGCATCCGCGACAGCGGCGCCTCCTTGAGCGTCAGGCCGGGGACTGCCTTGAGCACCGCGCGCGGCGCCTCGAACTCGCCGTTGGTGCGGCCGAGGTAACAGGGGTCGTGGAACGTCAGCTCGCGCTCCACCCGACCGGTGAGCGACAGCCGCCCCTCCTTGAGGAGCTGCGCGGTGAGCTGCGTGCCGTGGACCACCTCGAAGGCGCCGCCGAAGTCGGAGTACTCGTGCTTGAGGGTGTTGAGGCAGTGTGGGCAGTTGGTGACGATCTTCTTGACGCCGTACCGATTGAGCGTCTCGACGTTGGCCTGAGCGAGCACCTGGAAGAGGTACTCGTTGCCGAGCCGGCGCGCCGCGTCGCCTGTGCACGTCTCTTCGGAGCCGAGGATCGCGAACTTGACGCCGGCCGCTTGCAGCAAGCGCGCCAGCGAGACGGAGGTCCGCTTGCCGGCATCGTCGTACGAGCCGGCGCAGCCGACCCAGAACAGGTACTCGAACTCCCCGCCTGCGGCCGCCAGCGGCACGCCGAGCCCTTTCGCCCAGTCGCCGCGCGTCTCGGCGGCGAGCTGCCAGGGGTTGCCGTTGACCTCCATGCCGCGGAATGCCGGCTCGGCCTCGGGAGGGAACTCCGCCTTCTCGAGAACCAGGTGACGGCGCATCTCGACGATCTTGTCGACGTACGAGATGAACAGCGGACACGCCTCCTCGCACCAGCGGCACGTGGTGCACGCCCACACCACCTCAGGGTCGACGACATCGCCCGCCAGCTCGCGAGCCGGCTTGCGGGGCTTTTCGCCGGGGTCGCCGACGATCTCCTTCGCCGCGTGGTTGAGGTGGTCGCGCAGCTCGATCGTCAGATCGCGCGGGATCAACGGCTTCCTGGTGATCGTCGTCGGGCACACCACGGTGCAGCGGCCGCACTCGGTGCAGGTGTAGAGGTCGAGCAGTTGCTTCCAGTTGTAGTCGGTGATCCGCTGGACGCCGAAGGTGGCGCCCTCGGCCGCGTTCTCCAGGTCCATCGTGGTCAGGCGCCCGGGCTCGGCGAGCGGCCGCAGGAGCACGTTCGGCAGCGAGGTGTAGACGTGGAAGTGCTTGGAGTACGGCAGGTAGTTGGCGAAGAAGTACAGTGCGAACGCGTGCACCCACCAGCACGCGGTGTAGACGCGGATCAGCGTCGCTTCGCCGACGCCCGCGAGCAGGCTGCCCGCGACGCTCGAGAACGGCGTCCAGCGCCACGGACCGGGCGCGCCGCCGGCGATGCGGGCGCCGTCGGCGACCAGGTCGGTGACCATCAGCGCGGCGATCAAGCCGAGAATCACCCAGGCGTCGGCCGACAGCTCGAGCCGCGCCGGGCGCGTGACCAGCCGCCGCCAGGCGGCCACGGCCACGCCGACCAGCACCAGCACCGCGAAGATGTCCTTGGTCAGCAGGAAGGCGAACCCGAACGGCGTGTGGAGGAACGGGAGCTCCCACCCCTTCGAGACACCCTCGACCACCAGCGAGAGCGAGCGCACCGAGAACACCAGGAAGCCCCAGAAGATCAGGGCGTGCATGACTCCCGCCACCGGCTCCATGAACATCCGCTTCTGACCGATGGCGAAGACGAGCATCCCCTTGATCCGCTCGCCCCACCGGTCGAGCGCCACTCCACCCCGGCCCGCGAGGACCAGTTGCAGCTTGCGGTTGAGCGACCAGGCGATCCCGGCGATCGCGGCGATGGTGATGAGAGCGAACCAGAGCGTTCCGGAGATGCCGAGGAACGTACCCGCGGTGGCGTGGTGTGTCATGGCTCCTCCCTGCAGGCGAGTCTGCCACAACGCCGGGGAAAAGTGAACCGCCGTTCAGTATGCGGCAGCCTGCTAGAATCAGCGCGCGAGCACCCACGCAGGGAGCGACCAGCCGGTGTCGGCACCGGCGTCGCAGCGGCTGCTCGGTGGAGGGCTTGAAATGGCTGGCAAGATCAAGGTGCAGCCGGCGTCCGCCGCCGGCCTCGCCCCTCTCGTGGAGATGGCCGAGCACCTGCGTGCCGCCATCCCCGGCTGGGAGGACGCCCAGAAGAGCTCTCTACGCCCGAAGTCGAGCAGCGACCTTGCCCTCGATCTCGCCCACCTCGCCACGCACGACGGCGACGGTCTGCTGATCGCCAGCATCGGCGACGAGGTCGTCGGCTTGGCCTCCGCCTACGTGCGCTCCCGCCAACTCCTGCTGCCGCAGATCTGGCTGCTCCCCGAGTACCTCGATCAGCCCGTGGCCGAGACCCTGGCTCGCAAGGCGCTGGCGTTCGGGGAGCGCTCGGGCGCCCAGGACTTCGCCACCCTGGTGCTCGGGCATCCCGGGCTCGCCGCACTGCTGTTCCGCTTCGGCCTGCGCCCCCGCTACCCCGTGTATCGGCTGGCGCTGCCACGCGAGGACGCCCGGCGCGTCGGCCTCGAGCTGTCCAAGCTGCTGCCCGCTCACGAGCTCACGCGCGAGGCGGTGACCAGCCACACCGGAATGGCCGACATCGACCGCCTCGATCGCCTCGTGCGCGGGGTCTCGCGCCCGATGGACCACGAGTACTGGCTCACCTCCAGGCAGCTCCGCCTGGTGACGGTCCGCGAGGGGAAGCGCGTCGCGGGCTATGCCTGCGGCGGCGCCGGCCAGTGCGGACCGGTGGTTGCGAGCACCGGCGAGGCGGCGCTCGCCGGCCTCGGTTGGGCGCTGCAGCTCGCCGCCGAGTCGGGCAGCGAGCGTGTCGAGGTGCTGATCCCCGCCCCGTTCGAGGGCGCGATCGAGCAGCTCCTCGAGGCCGGCGCCCGTTGTTGCGCCGTGGCGCAATGGATGTCCCGCCAGCCTCCTCTCGGCGCCGACCGCTCCGTCCTTCCCGGGCCAACGCTCCTCTAGTCACCTCACTTACGCGGGCGGTCCACGGCACCAGGGCGTTTCGGTCCATGCCGCGTAAGAGCCCGGTTCCGCGCGACTCGCTACGGTCCATGGCGAAGCCACGATGGACAACGCCTTCGTCGATCTGCCGGGTCCCGGGCCGACGACCGCTCCGGCATTTCGGCTGCGCGGGCCGAGCCCGCCGGAACGCTCAGCGCCGGCCGGGACGACGCCGGGAGCCGCCGGGCGCTCGCTTCCGCGTCGGCGGGCGCGGCTGCCGTTTCTCTGCCGGCGGCTTGCCGCGCTCCCGCCGGGTGCGGGCAACGGCACCGCCCACCAGCTCGAGGTCGACCTCCATGTACTCCTCGTCGATCCCCTTGACGCGCACGCGCAGCGAATCGCCGAGGCGGAACACGCCGCCGAGCCGGCGGCCGACCAGGCGGTGGCCGGTCTCGTCATAGTTGTAGTAGTCGTCCTTCATGTCGGTGACGTGAACCATTCCCTCGGCGTACACCTCGTCAAGCTGCACGAAGATGCCGAACGCGACGACGCCGGAGACGTGCCCGGAGAACTCCTCGCCGATGTGGGCCCGCATGAACTCCGCCTGCTTCCACTTGACCACCTCGCGCTCGGCTTCCTCGGAGCGGCGCTCGGTGTACGAGCAGCTCTGCGCGAGGTCCTCGAGATCGCCCATGACCAGCTCGCGCTCGGTGCCGTCGTACCGCTTCCCGGCGAGCAGATCCGCAAGGAAACGGTGCACGACGAGGTCCGGGTAGCGCCTGATCGGCGACGTGAAATGCAGGTAGAACTCGGTGGCCAGCGCGTAGTGGCCGCGGCACTCGGCAAGATAGACGGCGCGCGCCAACGAGCGGAGGATCAGCGACTGCAGGAACCGCTCCTCGGGCCGGCCCTGGATCTCGGCGAGCAGGCGCTGCAGCTCGCGCGGCGGTAGGTCCTCGAGGTCTCCACGCAGAGTGAGGCCGAACTCGCCGAGCACCGCCTCGAGCTCGACGAGCTTGCCGGCCGCCGGCTTCTCGTGGACGCGGAACAGACCCGGCGAGCGGCCCCAGACGAGCAGGCGCGCCACGCACTCGTTGGCGGCGACCATCAGCCCCTCGATCAAGCGATGGGCGCGATTGCGCTCGGCTGCCTGCACGCCGGTCATGAACCCGTCGGGGTCGATGAGGATCTCCGGCTCGGGCAGATCGAAGTCGATGGCGCCGCGCTCGCTGCGCCGCCGGTTGAGCCTGTTCGCCGCCTCATCGAGCAGCTCCAGCGAGGCGCGCACACCGGGCGGCAGCTCGGGCGGCCAGGTCTTGTCCTCCAGCCAGGTGAAGACCTCGGTGTACGTGCAGCGCCGCCGCGAGCGGAACACCGAGCGCTGCGCGCGGTACCCCTCGACCGCGCCGTTCGCCGTGACCAGGAAGCGCACGGTGAACGCCAGCCGGTCCTCGGCGGCGACCAGCGAGCACAAGTGGTTGGAGAGCTTCTCCGGGAACATCGGCACGCAGCGTCCCGGCAGGTAGACGCTCGTCCCGCGCTCGCGCGCTGCCAGGTCGAGTGGGCTCCCCGGCCGGACGTAGTGCGAGACGTCGGCGATGTGTACCCACACCTCGATGGCGCCGTCCGGTCCCGGGAAGGCAACGACTGCATCGTCGAAGTCCTTGGCGGTCTCGCCGTCGATCGTCACCGCCGGGTGGTCGCGGCAGTCGGCGCGTCCCTCGAGATCCTCGGGCCGCACGGCCACCGGCAGGCGCTCGGCCTGCCGCAACGCCTCCGGCGGAAACTCGATCGGGATCGCCAGCTCGGCGAGCACGACCTCCTCGTCGACACCGCTCTCGCCGGGCGCGCCAAGGCGGCGGAGCAGCGTCCCCCGCACCGATCCCACCGTGGGGATCTCGCCCAGTGACACCTCGACGAACTCGCCGTCGCGCGGCGGCTCTTCCGCGAACGGCTCGAGCAGAACCTGCATCTTCAGCCGCCGGGCGTAGGGGTCCACCCACGGCTGCGTCGGATGGGGCATGTAGCGCCCGACCAGCGTCGGCCGGCGGCGCCGGAGCACCCGCACGACCTCGCCGAACTTGTCGAGCGTCGGCTGCCCCTTCTTGCGGTGGGACTGGCGCAGCACCACGACGAAATCGCCGTCGAGCGCGCTGCCGAGCCGCTCGGGCGGTACGACAACGTCCTCCGCGCCCGCCTCCGACGCCCGCACCACGCCGAACCCGCGCGCCGTCAGGCGCACCGTGCCGACGTGGTAGTCGGTGTACTCGATCGCCACCCATCGCCCGGCCGCCGAACGTACGACCTCGCCGCGCTCCTCCGCCTCGGCGAGCAGGCGCTCTACCTCCCCCTTGACGTCGACGCTCGCCTCGTCCCCGAGCTGCCGTAGCAGCCGCGCGACCGTCAGTCCGTTGCTGCGCGCCGGGCGCAGCAGCTCGACCAGGCTCCTTCGGGTCACCATGAACCACCTGCCGTTTCCCTCAACAAGATCACGCTCCATTGTTGACGCTCTACCGGCCCGCTGCTAGACTTCGCCCGCTGCGAAAGTGGCGGAAGTTGGTAGACGCGCAGCGCTCAGGACGCTGTGAGCTCACGCTCATGGGGGTTCGAGTCCCCCCTTTCGCACCACCTCGAATCTTGCGGCACCTCGGCCCGCCGGCGCCTGAGGCTCCGAACCGCGAACTCAGTTGGCCTTCAGTCTGCGCACGGCGACTCCCCGATCCGCGAAAATATCGAAGTACTTGTCCAGCCCGGTGACCTCGAGCAGCGACATCAGCCGCTTGTGCGGCTGCAGCAGGCCCATCTTGCGGCCGCTCTCGCTGAGCTTCTGCATGTGGCCGACCAGCTCCCCGATCCCGGTCGAGTCGATGTAGTCGATTCCGGATACGTCAAGAAGCACGGGTCCGCTGGTCGTGGCAAGGATTGTCCCCAGCTCGGCAGCGAACAGTTGCGCCGACTCGCCGACCCGCACCTTGCCCTTGACCTCGAGCACCGTAACCCCGGTCTCCTGCGACCGCTTCATCTCCATGGCGACAGCTCCTCGAGCGTTCCGCTCATCCCGACACCGTGATCTCGGCGGTGGCCGCGAGCGCCCCACCCTGGTGGGCGCGACACCCGTACCGCCGCAGCGGCGCGAACACCGCAAGTTGCTCGACCGCGACTTCGAGGCGCGCGCCCGGGAAGACGCGCTGCAATAGCCTGACCTTGTTGAGACCGACGAGACGCAGGTCGGCCGCCCTCGGTGACTCGAACACCATCAGGATCGCCTGCGCCAGCGCCTCGGCCACGAGCGTCACCGGCCACTCGCCGTTCGGCAGGAGGCTCCCGTTGGCGGTGGCCAGCACGAGAGCGACTCGCTGGCCGCCGATGACCTCCGCCCTCTCGACGAGGCGGAAGGGGTAGCTGTGCGGCAGCTCAGGCGGCGGCGCCGACACCCTTCTCCTTCAGGAAGTCGACGAGAGCGTTCACCGAGACGAACGCCCTGGCGCCCACGTCCTCGTCCTGGATGCGAACGCCAAAGGTCTTTTCGATGCCGATGACCAACTCCAGCGCGTCGATCGAGTCGAGCCCGAGACCGTCGCCGAACAGCGGCGCGCCATCCTCGATAGCGTCCGGGGACATCCCCTCGAGCTGCAAACGCTCGATGATCAGCTCCTTGACCTTGTGGTGCAGCGGTGACTGGCTCGGCGCCATCGTCGACCTCCCTATGCCTTGGAGTATAGCGTCGCCAGGCCGAGGTTGGGACGGGAACGCTGCTGAGACTTAGAGCCTGTCCGCGAATAGGAGTGGGTCGCGCGCAGGGGGCTTGCGGACCGCAGGCAAGGAGCGAGGAGGAGAGCGATGCTCTTCCATCGCCGACGACGAGCGACGCAGCATCCGGCCGCAATCCCCCTACGCCCTTCGGGTTACGGGCGGCGCGGGGCCATCTGCGGCGTTGCCGCTCCTCGGCGATGGAGGCGCATCGCCTTCGTCGCGGCGCCTGACCCGCGGCGCCCGTAACGCGGCCCACCCCTATTCGCAGACAGGCTCTTAGGCCCCGTCGATCCCGAGCTCGCCGAATGTGCTCGATGACCCGGCGAAGCCGACCGTAAACCGCTCGTGGTCGACGACCACGGGAAGCCGACGATCCCAGGTCAGCGCCACCACCTCCCGCGCCCGCCCGGGTGTCACGCTGAGGTTGATGCACTCGTACGCCACGTGCCGGCGGCCGAGGTCAGCGAGGAGTCGCGCGCAGTGAGGGCAGTAGTCGGCAACGTAGACGGTGACGCTCACTCCTCGTCCTCGTCCACCCCATCGTCGTCGGGCTCGTCGTCGCCGCCAGTAGCGTCGTCCGCGGGCGGCGGCGGCCGCCAGGCGACATCGAGCGGATCCATCGCTGCCAGGAAACTGGCGTTCTCACGCCATCCCGGCCGCGCCTTGACGCGCAGGTCGAGGAACAGCCTGGTGCCGAGCAGCGCCTCGATCCGCGTCCGCGCCGCGGTGCCGATGTCCTTGATCATCCGGCCGCCCTTGCCGACCACGATCCCCTTCTGGCTGTCCTCGTCGACGACGATCTGCGCCCAGATGCGCAGCAGCGGGCCCTTGCCGGTCTCCTCCTCCTCGACGGCTTCGACTATGACTGCGGAGGTGAAGG
Organism: uncultured Acidobacteriota bacterium; assembly: GCA_963725705.1. Classification (GTDB taxonomy): domain Bacteria; phylum Acidobacteriota; class Thermoanaerobaculia; order Thermoanaerobaculales; family Thermoanaerobaculaceae; genus CAVRZJ01. The sequence continues at coordinate 86,819 of CAVRZJ010000023.1, forward strand.
GCATCTCCTGCTCGACCCGCTCGAGCAACGCCTCGCGGATCAGCTCCGCGATGAAGAAGCGCTCGCTCTGCGTCGTCGACAGCTCCGGGTCGAGCAGCGGCTCACCCTCCGGAAGCAGCTCGAAGATCGCCGACTTGAGCTCGTCGACGCCCGTTCCCTTGAGTGCCGAAACCGGCAGCACCCTGGTGTAGGCGCGGGCGGCGGTGTAGAACCCGGTCGCGCGGTCGAGGCGATCGCCCGCCGCGGCGAGATCGATCTTGTTGGGCACCAGCAGCACCGGCGCATCGAGGTCGCTCAACAGGTCGACGACGAAGCGTTCGCCCCCGCCCGGTGTCTGCGACACGTCGAAGAGTTGGAGCACCAGGTCGACCTCGGCGAGCGTCTCGCGCAGCACGTGCATCATCTGCACGTTCATGCGGTGGAGCGGCCGATGGACGCCGGGGAGGTCGAAGAACACCGCCTGGCCGCGCGCCTCCGTGAGGACACCGCAAATCCGGTGCCGGGTGGTCTGCGGCTTGTCGGAGACGATGGCGATCTTCTCGCCGATCAGCGCATTGAGCAGCGTGCTCTTGCCGGCATTGGGGCGACCCAGCAGCGCTACCGTCCCGGACCGACTCACTCGGCTTTCTCCGGGCCGCTCACCCGCACCCGGCGCAGGCGGCGGCGGTCGACCTCGACGACCTCGAACACGAGCCCCTGCCAGCTCGCCTTCTCGCCGAGCCGCGGCAGGTGCCCGAGCTGGTCGAGCACGAGCCCGGCCACCGAGTCGAACGCCACGTCGCCGACCTCGACGTCGAAGATCTCCTCGAGCACCTCGAAATGGGCGCTGCCGTCGACAATGAAGACGCCGGGCGCCTCGCGGGTGTACTCCGGCCCTTCCCGCTGGTGCTCGTCCTGGATCTCGCCGACGATCTCCTCGAGCACGTCTTCCAGCGTGACGATCCCGGAGGTCCCGCCGTACTCGTCGACGACCACCGCGAGCTGCTGCCGCGAGCTCTGGAACTCCCGCAGCAGCTCGCGCAGCGGCTTCGTCTCGGGGACCACCAGTACCGGGCGTAGCAGCTCGCCAGCCGAAGGCCTCTCCCCCGCCGCGGCCGCGCGCAGCACGTCTTTGACGTGGACCACGCCCTCGATCCGGTCGAGTGTGTCCCGGTACGCGGGAATCCGTGTAAACATCGACTCGGCGAAGCGCTGCTGCATCTGCGGATAGTCGGCCGTCACCGGCAGTGCCACCACGTCCGTGCGCGGCGTCAGGATCTCGCGCACCACGGTGTCGGACATCTCGACGATCGACGTGATCATCTCGGCATCCTCGCGCTCGATGATCCCCGCCTCCTCGCCGGCGCCGATGAACGCCTGCATCTCGTGCTCGTCGATCTCCTCCTCGCCGGCCTCCTCGCCGGGCTCGTCCTCCCCGCCCTCGAGGCGGGCGAGGGCGCACAGCAGCCGGGTCGCGGGCCGCAATGAGGCGATCGCGGTTCGGGCCGCCGCTTCCACCCGGGGTCCGCGGGCGAGGCCGAGAGCGAGCGTGGAGAGCAGCAGCCACGCGCAGAAAGCCACGACCAGACTGCCACCCAGGCCAATCTCCGTCAGCGAGCCAGCCCTGACGACGGCGACCGCGAGGACCACGGCCAGGAGGCCCTCGACCCCCGCCAGGAAGAGGACGATCGCTGCGGTCGCGTCCACCCGTCGCGGAAACCCCGGCAGCAGTTCGCTGCGCTGCGAGAGCAGCCCGCCGAGCTGGAAGCCGCCAAGCCGGACGACTGCAACGAGCGCCGTCGCGCCGACCGCCGCGAGCACCCACACGACGGTAGCCACGAGCAGCGCCGTGACGGGGTTGGCCCACCAGGCATCGAGGGCGCCGGTCACGCCAGGAGCTCCCGGCGCAGCTTGCGCTCGAGTGCCGCCATCTCGCCGCCGTCGTTCTCGTGATCGTAGCCGTTGAGGTGCACCAGCGCGTGCAGCAGAAGGACCTCCAGCTCCCGGAGCAGCGGCACGCCGGCCTCCTCGGCCTGGCGCCGCGCAGTGTCGAGCGATATTGCCACATCCCCGAGGTACGGCAGCTCGCCCGGCGTCGCAAAACCGCCCGCGAACGAGAGGACATCGGTCGCCGAGTCCTTGTGCCGGTAATGGCCGTTCAACATGCGGATCGTCTCATCGTCACACACCAGGACACCGACCTCGGCCGTCTCGACGCCGAGCCGCTGCACTGTGCGAGCCGCAAGCCGGCGGAGTATCGCCGTCGGGCGACCTCCCGGATGCCGCTGCCAGTTGAAGGTCACCAGGAACCCGGTCGCGCCTCCCGCACGGCGTTTGCCCCCGGTCCCCTGTCCCCGGTCTCCGGTCCCCTGCTCTTTCCTAGCCACGGCGCTGCCTGTTGAAGTCGAAACCGGGGTAGTCGATACGATGGTGGAAAGCGTTCGTCAGCACCCAGAAGAACGCCGCCGAGATCTTCTCGATGTCCTTGAGCGTGAGGTCGCACTCGTCGAGCTGCCCATCCTCGAGGACGTTCTTGACGATCTGGTCGATCATCCCCTGAATGCGTCCCGGGGTCGGCTCCTGAACCGTCCGGCTGCCGGCCTCGACTGCGTCGGCGAGCAGCAGAATACCCATCTCCTTGGAGTGCGGCTTGGGGCCGGGGTAGCGGAACTCCGTCTCCTGCACCTCGCCGCGGTCGGGGTTCTCCTGCTCCTTGGCCCGCGAGAAGAAGTAGCGGATCAGCTTGTTGCCGTGGTGCGTGACGATGGCGTCGCGGATCGGCTCGGGGAGCTTGTACTCCCGCGCCAGCTCGAGCCCGGCCTTGACGTGGTTCGACACCACCAGCGCCGACATCCACGGCGACAGGTTGTCGTGCGGGTTGGCGCCACGCTGGTTCTCGACAAAGTAGTCGGGCTTCGCCAGCTTGCCGATGTCGTGGTAGTAACAGCATACCCGGGCCAGCAGCGGGTTGGCGCCGATCGCCTCGGCCGCCGCCTCCGCGAGGTTGGCCATCGCCAGGGAGTGCTGGAACGTGCCCGGCGCCTCCACCGAGAGACGCTTGAGCAGCGGCAAGTTGGGGTTCGACAGCTCCAACAGGCGGATGTCGGTGATGGTGCCGGTGAGCGACTCCAGCACGGGGACCAGGAAGCTGGCGATCACCGCCGCCAGGATGCCGCCAGCCGCACCCGCGATCATCTGCGCCGCCACAACGGCGAGGTCGCTCGGCTTGCCCTGCCATAGAGAGATCCCGAGCACGGCCGCGGCGCTGATGCCGGCGACGATCAGGCCGGCGCGCAGGAAGACGTTGCGCTCTTTCAGACGCTGGGACACGAACGCGGCGCCCAGGCCGGTGATCAGGGCATACACGGCCACGCCAACCTCACCGCCGAGGAAGAGCGACGAGAGCACGGCCTGGACCAGTGCGAACACCACCGCTACGGGCATCCCGTACATCAGCCCGGCGACGATCGGCCCGGCCGCGTACGGCAGCGCTGGAAGGTAGATGTCGACGTGACCGAATTCCTCGCGGATCACGCTCGCGGCCACGCCGCCGGCGAGGAAGGCGGAAGCGCGGCCGATCAGCAGCGTCAGCAAGGTCAGGACGACGATCGACCCGAAGCGGTTGCGGAACTCGTCGGGCGACGGGCTCTGGCGCTTCAGGTAGAAGAACCAGACGCCGGCCAGCAGCGCGACGATGATCAGCGCGCCGAGGACCGACAGGCCGCTGAACGACGCACGCCGCCCCGCCGCAAGCGCCTGCAGCAGCCGCGCCGTCTGCGGCGTGATCTCGTCGCCGCGCCGCACCAGCACGCGCCCGCGGGGCAGGCGCACGCTCACGGGCTCGACGGCCGAGGCCGCTTTGAGGCGGCGCGCCAGAGTCTCGCCGCGGTCCTCGATCACGTTGGGGACGAGCAGCCGGGCGAGCAAGGCGGCCAACTGCGGGCGCCAGACGCGCCGTACGGCCGGCTCGCTCCCCAGCCGCTGCTCGACCGCCTCGGCCAGCCCGGCGCCGCCGTCGACGAAGCGGTAGATGTCGAGTTCGACCCGGTCCTCGGCGCTGCCGACGGTGCGCAGCGTCACCCCGCGGTCGGCCGCGAGCAAGAGATCGTGGCGGTTGCCGACGATGCCCTGCCGATACAGCCGAGTCGCCTGCTCGCGCAGTACCGAGAGGATCTCCTCGGAGAACCCCGCCTCCCGCAGGACGCCAGCCTCCTCCGGCTGCACGAGGATGCCCGTGGACTCGCTCAGGCGGCGGGCCACGTCCTCCTGCGAGCCGCGCGAGTTGGCGCGGCCGTCGGCGAAAATGCGCTCGAGCTTGACGACCGCGCCGCGCTCGACGGCAGGGTCGATGACGTATACGGGGAGCACGTCGAGGGTGGCCTCGCGGCGCTTCTTCTCGGTCGTCTCCCCGTCGGGGAGGACGGCCTCGTGCTTGACGATGATGTCGACCGGCGCCACCTCGCCCGCCGTCACCAGCGGGTAGCGGCCGGTCGTGCCCGGCGCAACGAGCATCGTCGCGCCAAAGACGAACACCGCCATCCATAGCCACGTCTTGCCCAGGAGCTGGCGGCGAAACTGGACGGACTCGCCCCGCCGCACGGCGAGGCGAGTCGCGGTGTCGCCGACCTGCTTGTGCTCCTTGCTGCTCACTGTCCCCCCTTGCGCCGCTGGTCCCACTGCTCGTAGGCGTCGACGACCCGCTGGACGAGGTGGTGCCGGACCACGTCCTCCTTGACGAAGTCGAAGAAGCAGACGCCTTGCACGTTGGACAGGATCTCGCGCGTCTGCACCAGGCCGGAGATGCGGTCCGACGGGAGGTCGATCTGCGTGACGTCGCCGGTGATCACGACCTTGGAGTGGAACCCCATGCGAGTGAGGAACATCTTCATCTGCTCCGGGGTGGTGTTCTGCGCCTCGTCGAGCAGGATGAACGAGTCGTTGAGGGTGCGCCCGCGCATGAACGCGAGCGGGGCGATCTCGATCACGCCGCGTTCGAGGTGGCGCGCGACGGTGTCGTAGCCGAGGATGTCGTAGAGCGCGTCGTAGACCGGCCTCAGGTAGGGATTGACCTTCTCGACGAGGTCGCCGGGCAGGAAACCGAGCTTCTCCCCCGCCTCCACCGCCGGCCTCGTCAGCACGATCCGGCGCACGCGCCGGTCGGCCAGGACGGCCGCCGCCATCGCCACGGCCAGGTACGTCTTGCCCGTCCCCGCCGGGCCGATAGCGAACACGACGTCGAATCGGCTCACCGCCTGCAGGAACAGCCTCTGCTTGAGATTGCGCGGCGCCACCAGGCGCTTGACCGCGGCCGGGATCGAGGCGTCGGTGAAAAACTCGAAAAGGTCGATGCTCGGGTCCTCCTCGAGGACTCGCAGCGCGGTGCGGAACTCCTCCTTGCCGACGCTGTGGCCGCTGGAAACCAGGCGACCCAGCGACTCGAGCACCTTCCGCGCCAGCGCCACCGACTCGGCGTCGCCGTCAAGAGAGACGGTATCGCCCCGCGCCGACAGACGGACCCCGAGACGCTCGGCGAGGTAACGGAAGTTCTCCTCCAGGGTGCCTGAGAGCGTCTCCAGGCTGCGCTCGGGAAAGGTGATCGTGGTCATCGCAGAGTGGCGCCCGCTACCCGCGTCCCTTCCAGGCAACGTCCGCGACCCCGGCCTGCTGGTTGAGCCAGCGGCCACAGACGAACAGCGCGTCGGAGAGTCGGTTGAGGAACGGCAACACCCCGCCGGCGGAGCTCTCGCCGCCGTCGCGCAGGCCCACTACGGCGCGCTCGGCGCGCCGACAGACCGCGCGGGCGACGTGCGCCAGCGCAGCCGCCCGACATCCGGCCGGGAGCACGAAGCTGCGCAGCGGCGGCAGCTCGGCATCCATCGCGTCGATCCACCGCTCGAGCCAGAGCGGTTGCAGCAGCTCGGCCGGCACTCGGTGCCGCCCGGAAGGATCGGCGAGGAACGCGCCGATGTGGAAGAGCGCGTCCTGGATGTGGGCCAGCTCGGTCGCAGCCCGCGCCGGGATCGCCTCGACGCGCAGGACCCCAATTGCAGAGTTCAACTCGTCGACGTCGCCGTATGCCGCGACCCGCTCACCGGCCTTCGACACCCGTTGGCCATTACCGAGTGCGGTGGACCCGTCGTCCCCGCTCCGCGTGTAAATCCTCACCGGGAAATCCTACCACCCCCAGCCTCGGGGCGCGATGCGCCCCGGCCGGGCGTGACCCGAGCTCAAGCCGTGGCGACGTGGGCCAGCCAGCTCTCGCGGAGCAGGCGCCTGCCGACCTGCAGCACCTTCTGCAGGCCCTCGTCGGCGAGGATGATATGCGGCTGCACCCCACTCGCCAGGGCAGCGACGTTCGTCTCACCGTCCGGGCCGTCGTCGACGAGGATGCAATGGGTCTTCGGGTGCGTCCCCGAGAACGCTGCGAGCGCGCTGTAGAAGGCCTCGTCGGCGTGGCACGAGGTCGCCACGAGGAGGAGGTCGGGCGCCGGCTGCGGCGGGTCGCCCGCCCAGTCTTCGAGCTGCGCCCACTCGCCGTGGAAGAGGTGGCGGAGGTACGGGTGGTCGGCCGCGACCCGTGGCCGGAACAGCGCCCGGGTCGCCACCTCCTCGACTGCATGGTGCTCGGGGTCGAAGGTGTAGTCGGCCCCAGCCGCCACCGCGTCGTGCTTCTCGGTGAGGAACGAGCCCGAGAAGACAACGCGGCCGCCGAACTCGTTGCGGCGCAGAGCGCTAACCACCTCGATCCGCTGCTGGTGCTCCCAGATCGGCCCCTTGAGGACGACCGCGACGTCGAACCCGCCCGTACAGGCGCGCTCGACCAGCTCCCAGGAGCGGGCGGCGCTCTCGACGTGCACCTCGGGGTGCCGCTCGCCGAGCAGGCGTTCCGCCTCGTAGCGCTCCTCCAGGCCACCGAACAGGATGACCCGGCCGGCCATACTCAGTTCTCCCCTGCGACGAACCGGTTGTACTCCTTCTCGATCAGCTCGAAGTGCTTCGTCTCCTCGCGGGCGAGGAACTCGAACAGCTTCTTGACGCCGGGGTCGCCGACCGCGTTGGCGCACTCCATGTAGAAGTCATGCGCCACCTTCTCGCGTTTCATGGCGAGCTGCAGCGCCTCGCCGGGGGTCGTGTGCTGGTTGATGCCGAACTCGCTCTTGCCGCTCATGACTCCTCCTCGATCGCTACAACAAGTTGCGCTTGCGCGCCGCGGCGCGCAGCTCCTCGCGAAAGTCCGGGTGCGTGATGCCGATCAAGGCCTGGGCGCGTTCCCTCAGGCTCTTGCCGAACAGCGCAGCGGTGCCGAACTCGGTGACGACGTAGTGCACGTCGGCACGAGTGGTGACGACGCCGGAACCCTCGGCGAGCACGTCCACGATCCGCGACAAGGTACCCTGCTTTGCGGTCGCTGGCAATGCGATGATCGGCTTGCCGCCCTTCGAGCGGGCGGCGCCGCGGATGAAATCGACCTGGCCGCCGAACCCCGAGTAGATCGTCCGGCCGATCGAGTCGGCGCAGACCTGCCCGGTGATGTCGATGGCGAGCGCCGAGTTGATCGCGACCATCTTGTCGTTCTGCGAGATCACGAACGGGTCGTTGACGTAATCGGACGGGTGGAACTCGCAGAACGGGTTGTTGTCGATGAAGTCGAACGTCTTCTTCGAGCCGAGCACGAAGCTGGCGACGATCTTGCCGCGGTGCAGCGTCTTGGCCTCGTTGGTGATGACGCCACTCTCGAACAGCTCGACAACGCCGTCGGAGAACATCTCGGTGTGGATGCCCAGGTTGTGCTTGCTCTTGAGAAACAGCAGCACGGCGTCGGGGATCTCCCCGATGCCCATCTGCAGGGTGGAGCCATCCTCGATCAGCTCGGCGATGTTGTGGCCGATCGCCTTCGCCACCTCGCTGATCTCCGGGGCCTGCGGCAGCTCGAGAATCGGGCGATTCACCTCCACGACATGCGTGAGCCGCGAGACATGGACGAAGGCGTCGCCGAGCGCACGCGGCATTTGCTTGTTGACGAGCGCGATCACGGTCTGCGCTCGCTCTGCCGCGCCTTTGGTGACCTCGACGCCGACACCTAACGAGCAGAAACCGTGCTCGTCCGGCGGCGAGATGTGAACCAGCGCGACATCGGCCGGGATGTGCCCGTCGGTGAGCAGCCGTTGGATCATCGACAGGTGAACGGGGACGAAGTCGGCCCGGCCCTCGGCCACCGCCTGACGGACGTTGCCGCCGGTGAACAGCGCCCTGTGGCGGAATGAGCGCGCGTACCTGGCATCGGTGTAATCCGCGCGCCCGAAGGTGAGGATGTGGATCAGCTCGACATCCTCGAGCTCGGGCGCCCGCGCCACCAAGGCGTCGATCAGCTCGATCGGATAGTTGCAGCCGCCGTGAATCCACACGTGATTGCCCGACGCGATTGCTTTGACGGCCTCGGCGGCCGTGGTGACACGCTTGCGATAGAGGTCGACCCAGTGCACGATCGCCTCTAGTTCCCGGCGCAGGGCAGCGCCTGGTAGACAACGCCGAACACCCGCGCCAGCGGCTCCTTGCAGCAGGCGCCGCGATAGAGGTACGTGCCCGCGCAGAGGCCGCGGCTCGCGGCGAGCGCGCTGTCGAAGCCCTTGCGGACGATCTCGAGCAGACTCGGCAGCAGCGCGTTGGTGAGCGCCACGGTCGCCGACCGGGCGGCCACCGAAGGGAGGTTCGGCACACAGAAGTGGATGATCCCGTCCACCTCGTAGGTCGGTGCCGGGAACGACGTGGGCCGCGACGTCTCGCAGCAGCCGCCCATGTCGATCGACAGGTCCATGATCACGCTGCGCGGCCGCATCACTTTGAGCATGTCGCGGGTGATCAGCAGCGGCGCCCGCTCTCCCTGGACGGCGGCGGCGAGCAGCAGCAGGTCGGCGAAGCCGAGCGCCTTCTCGAGGTTCGGACGCGTGGCCAGCATCGTCGGGACCGACTGACCGAGGTGGTTCATCGCGTAGCGCAAGTGCTCGACCGAGCGGTCGAGCAGGACGACATGAGCGCCGATACCGAGAGCCGCCTGGGCAGCGGCCCGGCCGAGCACGCCGGCGCCGACGATGACCATGCTCGCCGGCGGCACGCCGGGCGCGCCCGACAGGAGGATCCCCTTCCCGCCGAAGTCGTTGAGCAGCAGGCCCGAGCCGATCGTCAACGCCAGTTTGCCGGCGATCTCCGCCATGCAGACGCGCACCGACGCAACCCCGTCCTCGGTCTCGATGACCTCGAGGCCGATCGCGGTGATGCCGTGCTCCTGCAGCTCACGGAAGTCCTCGGGGCGCGCCGCCGGCAAGGCCCAGTTCGCGACGACCACCTGGCCCGGCTGGAGGAAGCCGCGGCTCTTGTCTCCCGGAGGTTGGATGCCCACCACCAGCGCCGCTCTCCCGAACACCTCGGCCCGGCTGAACACCGTCGTCGCGCCCGCCTGCTGGTACTCGGCGTCGGGGTAGCCGGCGTCCACGCCGGCCCGGGTCTCGACCCACACCCGAGCGCCCGCCTGGACGAGCGCCTTCACGCCCGACGGCGTGAGCGCGACGCGGTGCTCATGCGCACCTGTCTCCCTGGGAATGCCTATGTCCATCGCTGCCGCCTCCGCTTGTGAATCGTATCACCCGCGCGGCATCGGCAGCAGTGCGCCGCCGGAGACCGGGAGGTCGACGCCGGTAAGGTGGCGCTGGCGGGCGTCCGCAAGGAACAGCACCGCGGACGCGACATCCTCGGGCTCGGCGACGCGGCCCAGCGGGATCGCGGAGACGATCCTCTCGAGCCGGCCGGGCTGCGCGAACGCCGTCTCGGCCATCGGGGTGCGAACCCACCCCGGCGACACCAGGTTGACGCGGATGCCGGGCGCCAGCTCCTGCGCCAGCGACTGCACGAGCCCCCACAGTGCCGCCTTCGAGCCCGCGTAGTGCGAGTGGTAGGGCTCGCCGCGCTCACCCGCCGTCGAGCCGACGAAGATCATGCTGCCGCGCGCCATGGTGCGCGCCACCTCGCGTGACACGTAGTACGCCGAAAACGTGTTGACCCGGAACATGTGCTCGAGGTTGTCGCGGGTCAGCGTGCGGATCGCCCCGTCGTTCCAGATCCCGGCCGAGTGCACGAGAACGTCGACCGCCCCGGCGGCGCGCACCAGGTCGACGCATCCCTCTTCCGATGCCAGGTCGCAGGCGTGGACCAGCACGCGGTCGCCGCCGTGCTCGCGGGCGAGCCGCTCGACTACCTCGCGTCCGCTGCGACAGTGCGCTACCACCACGTCGCCGGCCGCCAGGAACGACCGCGCACACGCCAGCCCAATCCCGCTCGACGCCCCCGTCACCAGCACGCGTCTCACGCCGGCCCCCCGCTCCCGGCGGGCACCGCGCCGTGATACGCCGCCAGAGCGACCAGCGCCTTGAGCGTCACCCAGCGCGACGGCTCGCCGTACGCCTCACCGAACGGTACCCGACCCCGCTGCAGCCAGCGCCCGTCCGGCGTCTGGCGATCCAGGACTTGCCCCATCGCCACCCGCACCACGTCGCTCGCCGGCCACCCGCTCCGCGCCAGCGCCGCCAGGGTGTCGATCAGGTCCGTCCGGCCGAGGCACGGGTGGGCGTAGCTCCACCACCCGGCGGGCGCCGGCCCCGAGAGGAACAGCCCGAGGCCGACCAGCCATGCCGCCGCTCGCTGACGCAGTGCTTCGAGGGGACGCCGGTCGGCGACCGGGGTGTCGCTGACGAGCCGCAGCACGGCGACCGCAGTCACCGGGCATCCGCCCGCCATCAGGTGGCGCAGCTCGGGGCACGCCCAGCCGCCGTGCTCAGTCTGGCGCGCCGCCAGCCATGCGACTGCCTCGCGCACCCGCGGGTGATGGCCGAAGCCGAACCTGGTCAGCGCGGCGCACACCTCCGCGGTGAAGCACGCCGACGGCTGCTTGTTGCGGGCGACGGCGAACCCTGCCGTGCGCGGCTGCAGCGCCTCGAGCAGGGTCTCGGCTCCGAGCCCCGCGCGCGGATCCTCCGGATCGGCGCCGAGCTGAGCGAGGGCCAGCACGTGCCACGCCGTGCCGCCCCATCGGGCGCCGTAGGTGGCCGGCGAGCCCCAGTAGCCCAGCGGGTCCTGGCGGGCGAGCAGCCCGGCGGCGACGCCCCGCTCGCGGCAGGCGGCGCGGGCGCGGACGGCCGCCGGCGCGTCGGGCGGCCGGCCGAGGAGATCGAGCAGCGTTCGCCACACCACGCCGGGCTCCGACTCGTCGAGGAGGAACGCGGCCGGGTCGCCGCGAAGCGAGCGCCACCACTGCGGCTCGCTCACCCGCCCCTCTTCCGCTTCGTCCGTGTGGCCTGGATCTGCTGAATGGCGCCGGAAAGCCGCATCAGCTTGCGGCTGCGCGCCTGGATCGCCGGTATGTTGTCCTGCGGCACGACCTCGCCGCGGAGGTCGCGCAGCTTGCGCTCGACCTCGAACTGGAGTTGGTCCATCTCCGGGTCGGTGAGGCGCTTGAGCTGCACGGGCGAGAGGAGGACGTAGCCCTCGAGGATCTGCTCCGCCATCCCCAGCGCCGAACCACCCATGTATGGGCTCATCGTCACCTCCGGCAAGCTACCGCCATCGTAACGGACGGCAGCACCTTGCGTCGAGCTGTCGGGATGGGCGGAGTGGTGATACGGTGTCGCAGCCCGGTTTCCCGGGAGCGGAGGTCGCGATGGCGGTGACGAGTCTGGACCTGTACAACCTCGAAGAGCTGCTCTCCGAGGACGAACGCCTCGCCCGCGACACGGTGCGGTCCTGGGTGAGTGGGCGGGTCATGCCGTCGATCGAGGCGTGGGCCTGGGAGGGCCGCTTCCCCCGCGAGCTCGTACCGGAAATGGCGGAGCTCGCGCTGTTCGGGTCCACGTTGTCCGAGTACGGCCTGCCGGGGCTCTCGCAGGTCGCCTACGGGCTGGTGATGCAGGAGCTCGAGCGCGGCGACTCGGGGCTGCGCTCGTTCGTCTCGGTGCAGTCGGCGCTCGTCATGTACCCGGTCATGACGTGGGGGTCGCAGGCGCAGAAGGACCGCTGGATCCCGCGGCTCGCCCACGGCGAGGCGATCGGTTGCTTCGGCCTCACCGAGCCGGACTTCGGCTCCAACCCCGGCGGCATGCGCACGCGCGCCCGCCGCGACGGCGACGGCTGGGTGCTCAACGGCGAGAAGGCGTGGATCACCAACGGCGCCATCGCCGACGTCGCCATGGTGTGGGCGAAGGACGATGGCGGCGTCGTCCGCGGCTTCCTCGTCGAGAGGGGCACGCCGGGGTTCGCGACCTTCGAGCACAAGGGGAAGTACTCGCTGCGTGCCTCGGTCACTTCGCAGCTCGCGTTCGCCGATTGCCGCGTGCCTGAGGCCAACCGCCTCCCCGGCGCCGCCGGCCTCAAGTGCCCGCTCGGCTGCCTCACCCAGGCGCGCTACGGGATCGCCTGGGGCGCGCTCGGCTCGGCGCTGGCGACGTTCCACGCCGCGTTGGACTACGCGAAGACGCGCACGCAGTTCGGCGGCCGGCCGATCGCCGCTCACCAGATCATCCAGGAGCGCCTGGTCTGGATGGCCAACGAGATCACCAAGGGGCAGCTCATGGTGTGGCGCCTCGGCCGGCTCAAGGAGGCCGGCAAGGCAACCGCCGTCCAGGTGTCGCAGGCCAAACGCAACTCGTGCTGGGTGGCGCGCGAATGCGCGAAGCTCGCGCGCGAGATCCACGGCGCCAATGGGGTCGTCAACGAGTACCCGGTCATGCGCCACCTGATGAACATCGAGTCCGTCTACACCTACGAGGGCACGCACGACATGCACACGCTGATCCTCGGCGAGCACCTCACCGGTATCCCGGCGTTCATGCCGCCCGTGGAGCAGGCATAGACGGGCTGCGCAGGCCTCCCAGCGGCGCGTGACAGAGCTGTGAGGCCGCGCATTGACCTGCACGCACGCCGCCGCTACCATCGCGACAAACGAGAGGAGTGAGAATGTCAAAACCAAGCACCGCCGGGGCTTTCTTGGGAGTTGCATTTCTGCTGATGGCCAGCGCAGGCAGCGGTGCAACGAGCACGTTCACCGGTTCGCTGAACGGAGCGGCGGAGAACCCCGCGAACGCGTCGGCCGGTACCGGCTCGGCGACGATTACCTACGATTCGGCGACCCACATGCTCGGAGTGAACGTCGTCTTCTCCGGCCTCACGGGCACCACGACGGCCGCGCACATCCACTGCTGCATCGCGGCCCCGGGGGTCATCGGCGTGGCCACCCAGACGCCGACGTTTTCCGGATTCCCGCTCGGGGTGACATCCGGGAGCTACAACAACACCTTCGACTTGACCCTCGCCGCGAGCTACAGCGCAGCTTTCGTCGCCGCGAACGGAGGCACCGCCGCCGGCGCCGAGACCGCCCTCGTGAACGGCCTCTTCAATGGCACGGCGTACCTCAACGTCCACTCCACCTTCGCTCCCGGCGGCGAGATCCGGTCGTTCCTTCAAGAGCTGATACCGCCCGTACCTGCCTTCTCGGTACCCGGGGTCGGCCTGATGGCCGCGCTCATGGCCGCCGCCGGCGCCCTCGCCCTGCGCAGGAGCTGACAGCGCGAGCTCGACCGCGGAACGGCACTCCCCGCCAGGGCGGGCGGCGGCTCGACGCGCCGGTACAATGCCGGGCGTGAGGCCGTGATGAGCGTCGCACCGGACAGGACGGTGGAACCCGGGCGCCGGCGCTCGTTAGGCCCCGCGCTCGGCGCGTCCCGCGCGGCCTTCGTCGGATGGGCGCGCACGCTGGCGTGGATCACGGTCGGCTACAACCTCATCGAGGGTCTGGTGTCGATGGGGTTCGGCGCGTCGGACGAGTCCGTGGCGCTGTTCGGTTTCGGCGCCGACAGCTTCATCGAGGTCGGGTCGGCGCTGCTCGTGCTGTGGCGCTTCCGGCGCGAGGCATCATCCCGCAGCGAGGACCAGGCCGCCAGAGAGCGGCGGGCAACGGCCGGGATTGCCTGGCTCTTCCTGGCCCTGGCCGCCGGCACCGCGGCGGGAGCGATCGTCCAGCTCGTCGGCCGCCGCCACCCGGAGACGACCGTGCCGGGGCTGGCAATCGCCCTGGCGTCGATCGCCTTCATGCTCTGGCTCTGGCACGAGAAGCGCCTGGCAGCCGCTGCGCTCTCCAGCCGCACCCTGGCCGGCGACGCGGCGTGCAGCATGGTCTGCGTGAAGCTGTCGCTCGTGCTGCTAGCCGGCAGCGTGGTCTTCATCGTGGCTCCGGCGCTGTGGTGGGCCGATGCTGTCGCCGCAATCGTTCTCGCCACCATGATCGCCCGCGAAGGTTGGGAGATGCTGGCCGCGGCTCGCTGCCCCGAGCTCGACGGCGGTTGCGGCTGCCACGACTGATCCTGCGATCGACCGCTTGTCGCCTACCTCTTCATGATCGAGTCGAGGATCATCATGAAAGCGGCCTGCTGCTCGGGCTCGGTCTTCTCGATGACCGCCAGGCAGCCGGAGCGGTCGAACGCCTCGTGCAGCCGGTCCGCCGGGTGGCCGGAGGTGATGATCACGCGTTTGAGGTTGACGCCGCGGGCGCGCGCTTCCTCGAGAACCGCCTGACCGTCGAGCTCCGGCATCTCCCAGTCGAGCAGCATCAGGTGGATGTCCGGGCCGAGCGCCGCGACGGCGGCGTGCGGGTCGCTGTAGGTCTCGACCGAGATCCGGTTCCCGAAGCGGCGCTCGAGCATCGTGCGCCACACCGCGCACTGCAGCGGCGAGTCGTCGACGACGACCGTGCGGCGGCTAGGCGGCTCGATCACGGCGCCACACCACGGAGCCGTCGACGATCGTCACGGTCGGCCAGCCGCGCAGCTTCTGGCCGCCGAACGGCGTGTTGCGGGAGAGCGAGCGGAAGCGGCTCGGGTCGACGACCAGCCGCGTGTCGGGGTCGAACAAGGTAATGTCCGCCGGGCTGTCGGGCTTGAGGGTGCCGCCGGGCAGGCCGAAGACGCGCGCCGGATTGGTCGACCACAGCGCCACGAACAGGCGTAGCGGCAGCTTGCGGCGGCGCACCAGCAGGTCGTAGGTGACCGGCAGTGCCGTCTCGAGGCCGACGATGCCGAACGGCGCCAGGTCGAACTCCTGGATCTTCTCGTCGGCGTGGTGCGGCGCGTGATCGGTGGCCAGGCAGTCGACGGTGCCGTCGCCGACGCCCGCGAGCAGCGCCTCGACGTGGTCGGCGCTGCGCAGCGGCGGGTTCATCTTGGTGCCGGTGTCGTAGCCGCTCGTCGAGACCTCCTCGTCGGTGAGTGCCAGGTGATGCGGCGTCACCTCGCAGGTGACCGGCAGGCCCTTCCCCTTCGCCTCGCGCACACGGTCGAGCGCCCCCGCGGTCGACAGGTGGGCGAGGTGCACCCGCCCCCCGGTCATCTCGGAGAGGATGACGTCGCGGGCCACCATGACGTCCTCGGCCGCCGCGGGGATGCCGCGCAGGCCGAGGCGGGTGGAGACCTCGCCCTCGTGCATGACGCCCTTGGCGAAGAGAGTCGGATCCTCGCAGTGGTCGATGATTGGCGTGCCGAACAGTTGCGCATACTCGAGCGCCCGGCGCATCAGGTAGGCGTTGGCGACCGGCCGGCCGTCGTCGGAGAACGCCACGGCGCCGGCGCGCACCATCTCGCCCATCTCGGCCAGCTCCTCGCCGGCAAGCCCCTTGGAGACGGCGCCGACCGGGTAGACGTGGCACAGATTGACCTCGCGGGCGCGCGAGCGGATGAACTCCGTCACCGCCGCCGAGTCGTTGACGGGCTGTGTGTTGGGCATGCAGCACACGGCGGTGAAGCCGCCGGCGACCGCCGCGGCCGACCCCGATGCGATGGTCTCCTTGTACTCGAAACCCGGCTCGCGCAAGTGGACGTGGAGGTCGATGAACCCGGGCGCCGCGATCATTCGCGTCGCGTCGATCACCTCGGCCTTGCGATCGTCGATGCGCTCGCCGAGACGAGCGATCTTGCCGTCGACGACCAGGATGTCGAGCCCCGCGTCCAGCCGCTGCGAGGGGTCGACAACGCGCGCGTGCCTAATGAGGAGTCGGCTCACCGGAACCTCCCGCCAACAGGTACAGTACGGCCATTCGGACCGCGACGCCGTTGGTGACCTGCTCGAGGATCACCGACTGCGGCCCGTCGGCGACGCGGGAGTCGATCTCGACGCCGCGGTTCATCGGGCCCGGGTGCATGACCAGGCAGTCCTTCTTCGCGAGCTTGAGCCGCTCCGGCGTGAGAGCGAAGAAGTCGTAGTACTCCCGCACGGTCGGGAAGTTCATGCGCCCCTGGCGCTCGAGCTGGATGCGCAGCATCATCACCACGTCGGCGCCAGCGACCGCGTCCTCCATGCGCCGGTGGACCTCGCAGCCGAGCTTGTCCATCCCGACCGGGATCAGGCTGGGCGGGCCGGCGACCCGCACCGTGGCGCCCATCCGGGACAGCAGCATCACGTTCGAGCGCACGACGCGGGAGTGCTCGAGGTCGCCGACGATCGCCACCACCTGCCCGGCGAGCGAACCGCGCTTCTGCCGGATCGTCAACGCATCGAGCAGCGCCTGCGTGGGGTGCTCGTGGGCGCCGTCGCCGGCGTTGATCACCGACGCCTTGAGGACCTTCGCGAGCTGGTGCGGCGCGCCTGCGTAGAAGTGGCGGATCACCAGGAAGTCCGGCTGCATCGCCTCGAGGTTGCGCGCGGTGTCGAGCAGCGACTCCCCCTTGCTGACCGACGAGGCGCTCGCCGTGAAGTTGAGGGAGTCGGCCGACAGCCGCTTCTCCGCCACCTCGAACGAGAAGCGGGTCCGCGTCGACGCCTCCATGAAGAAGTTGACGACCGTCTTGCCGCGCAGCGCCGGGACCTTCTTGATCGGCCGCTGCGCTACCTCCTGCATCTCCACCGCAGTGTCGAGGAGAAGCTGGATCTCCTCCGGCAGGAGCGGTTCGATGCCGACCAGGTCCTTGCCGCGCAGCTTCGTCGCCCGCTGGACGCTCATCCCGCCACCTCCTCGCTGGCCAGCCAGACGCCCTCGTCCCCGTCGGTCTCGCGCAGGTGGACCTGAACGTCCTCGCGCGCGGAGGTCGGCACCACGCGGCCGACGAAGTCCGCCGCGATCGGCAGCTCGCGATGACCACGGTCGATCAGCACCGCCAGTCGGATCGCCCGCGGCCGCCCGTAGTCCATCAGGGTGTCGAGCGCCGCGCGGGTCGTCCGCCCGGTGTAGAGGACGTCATCCACCAGGCAGACGATGCGGCCGTCCACGGCGGCCGGCAGCTCCGTCGAGCGGAGCAGCGGCTGCTGGTGCGCGGCTCGCCACGGGCCGACGTCGTCGCGGTAGAGAGTGATGTCGAGGGCGCCGAACAGCGCCTGGTGTCCGGTGCGTGCCGAGATCAGCGCCGCGAGCCGCTTGGCGAGGGGTACGCCGCGAGTCTGGATCCCCACGAGATAGAGCAGCCTCTCGTCCCCCGTCCGCTCGACGATCTCCGCGGCCATCCGCTCCAGGACGCGACTAATTCCACGGGAATCAAGAACTTGCACGCGCGCCATGGACCCTCCTCGCGCTGCGGAAACTCACTGTCATCGGGGGCTCATGCTACCACAGCACCTGCTCGGAAACCCAGGCGGCCACCAGCAGTCGACAGGCCGCGGCTACGCCGGGCCGACCTTGCGCGAGCGCCCGCCCCACCCCGTTGCGCGTGCGATTCGGAGTAGGAGGATGACGCCGGCACCGTAGAAAAGCAGGAAGAAGCAAAGAAGCAGCATCCCGCGTCACCCCGGGCGCCTCGCGGGCAGGAACTCCAGGGCGAGAGCGCCGAGAACCAGGGCCGCGCCGGGAAACACGTGCAGCGGCGGCAGCTCGGCGAGGACGAGCCACGCCCAGGCGGTGGCCAGCACCGGCTCGAGGAGCATCACCAGATTGACGCGGTACGCCTCGACATGCGCCAGCGCCCAGTTGATCAACGTATGTCCGGTCAGCGTCGGCACGGCCGCGAGACCAAGCAGGCACAGCCACGTCCGCGCATCGGCCGGCATCGCCGGCACCCTCAGCGCGGCCACGGCAGCGATCAGCGCCACCGCGGCGCCACCGTAGACGACCGCCAGGTAGCGCTCGAGCGGCATCTGGCCGCGCAGCCGCTTGCCAACGATCAAGTAGCCTGCGCAGGCGACCGCCCCGCCGAGAGCCAGCGCGTCCCCGAGCAGCGCCCGTGGCGAGGCCGCCAGGTCGCCACGCGCGATGACGGCGACGCCGACGATCGCGAGCGCGAAGCTCGCAAGGTTGCGCGCCCGGATCGGCACTCCGAGAAACCGGGGCCCAGCCAGCAGCACCCAGAGCGGCGCGGTCTCGACGAGCACCACCGACGCGCTGACGCTGGTCAGCCATAGTGACGGGATCCACAGCCCGAAGTGGAGGCCGAGGAGCAAGCCGGAAAGCGCCGCCGCCCGCCGCTGCCCGCGGGGCGGCAGCAGCCCGCCGCGCAGCAGAGCGACGGGAACGATGATCGCGGCCGCAATCGCCATCCGCCACGCCGCCACGGCCAGCGGCGCCGCGTGCGCGAGCCGAGCCAGCGGTGCCCCGAACGAGACGGCCAGCACCGCCGCGGCGAGGCCGGCGACGGCGCGCCAGCGGCTCACCGCGAAAACCCCTCGGCCAGTCCGGCGGCGATCGCGTGTGCCAGCTTCTCCCGGAACCGCCAGGTGAGGAGCTGAGTGCGGTCTGCCTCGTTGTTCAGGTTGCACAGCTCGATCAGCACCGAGGTCGGCACCCGGTTGTAGCGCAGCACCGCGGGCACCCACCGCGAGCCGCCGCGCAGGACGGAGTCGCGCACCGGCTGGAACGGGTGCACCGGGACGCCGTAGCGGCGGGCGGCGGCGATCACCGTGTCGCCGAGTTGCTCCGAAAGCGCCTCGGCGCGCGAGCGGAACCGCGCCGGAAACGTGGGGGTGCCCGCCTCCGCCGCCTCGCGGCACTCCCAGATCTTCTTGGGCGACAGCCCGCGCGACGGGCGCAGCGAGCGCGCCGGCACGTAGATCATCAGCCCGCGCACCGCCGGATGCAGTGAGTCCGCGTGGATCGACACGAAGGCGACGCGCTCCGGATCGACCTTCTGCTTCTCCAGCCGGGCGAGGATGGCGTTCGAGAGCACCCAGCGGAGCTGCACCCCGGTGACCGAGTCGGAAAGGTCGTACGGCGGCTGCACCAGCAGGCGTTGCCGGTGCGACGGCGGCAGCACGTCGACCTCGGGTGGGTCATTCTTACGTTGCAGGTCCTGCACGGTCGCCCACACCGTTGCCTTGGTCTCGCGCTCGAGCACCCGCTTGATGCGGTACATCACGTCGTAAACGTAGGTCGCCTCCCACGCCCCGTGCGCTATCGCTCCGGTGTCCTCGCCGCCGTGGCCGGCGTCGAGGATCACGTGGATGCCGTCGAGGTTGGCCGAATGGATGGCGCGGCGGATCGCCGCCAGCTCCTCGCGCGACGACTCCCAGGCCTGTCGCCGCGGATCGTCGGGCGGCAGGTACTCAGGCAGCAAGAGCTCGATCGGAATCTTGACCGGGAAGCCGACCGGGATCGCCGTGACGTTTCCGATCCCGCTCCGCTTGGCGATCTCGACCGCGGTCGCGTTGACGTCGGCGCCGTGGAGCTGCCCCGTGAACCGCATCACCACTGCCGAGTACAGCGCCTCTCCAGGCCGCAGCCGGTAAACCGCGAAGTCGTCGTGGTACTCGAGCACGCCGGCCTCCGCTGCCGGTGCCGGCCACACCGTTCGGCCAGCCGGCCCCTGGCCCGGCGTCGGCCCCCGCGGTTCGGGGGTCGCCGTCCGCGCCACGGCGGTCGCGACGGCCGGCGACCGGGTCGACCGGGGCACTGGCGCTGCCGGGCCGGCGACGGGAGGCAGGCGCCTCAGCTCGGGGACGAGCAGGCGAGTCGGTATTAGGACGTGATCGCCGCGCCTGAGAAAGAGCGGCAGGGTTTCGTTGGCGGCCCGCAAGGCGTGGTAGATGCTCCCTTCCCCGCACAGCAGTTGCGCCATCTCCCACCACGTCTCCGCCTCGCCGTCCCACGGCGCCCCGACGACGTGCTCCCACCCGGCGGCGATGCGCCGATCGAGCGGGAACAGCGCCCGTAAGGCCGCGACCCGCCGCTCAGCGGCGAGCAGCTCCCACGGTACGCGGACGCGCACGTCGCGCAGCGGTACCCTGACGCCCGGGTTCTCCTCGCGCAGTTCGTCGGCGCGACCGCCTGGGCCGGACAGCCGCGCGGCGAGCTGCCGCCACCCCTCGCCGCCATGCGGCAGCGCGAGGAGCACCGGGGTGTCCCCCCGCAGCCACTCCAGTCTCTCGGTGGGTGAAAGCGTCACCGTGACGCCGGGAGCGCCCGCGCTCGCCATCGCGAGCAGCAGACTCGCGATCACCGTGCGCCCGGGCGGGCCCCGGCGGCCGGAGCCATCGCAGTGCCCAGCGCTGCAAGCCTCTCGCCGACGTCCTGCGCCATGACCGCGGGCGATCGTAACACGGAGGGCAGTCGCCGCTTCGCGGGGCGGCGGGCGCGACACGAACCCGGATCACGCGTCCTTCATTCTCGGTCCCGCTCTCTGTACACTCGTCCCGGAGACTCCAACCAGCCGTGGAACCGCTCGCCGCCATGCGCCGCCTGAGAGCCTCGTCGCTGCTGCGCCGAGTGGCCGCGACGTGCCCGGACACGGACGTGTTCCTCACCGGCGGGTCGTTGCGCGACCGCTTCCTCGGGCTGCCCACCCACGATCTCGACCTCGTCGTTCGCGGCGCCGCTCCCGCCTGCGCCCGCGCCCTCGCGTCCGCGTTGGGCGGCACCTCCTTCACCCTCGGGCGGCCGCCGATCGCCACTCACCGCGTGGTGGCGGGCGCGCTGCAGATCGACGTGTGGCAGGCGGACGGCGCGCTCCGCGACGACATCCTGAGGCGCGACTTCACGGTCAACGCCCTCTTCTGGCGGCTGCCGCGCGGCCCGCTGATCGACCTCGTCGGCGCCGTCGAGGACCTCTCGGCAGGGCGGATCCGCGTCGTCCGCCCCGAGAACCTCGCTGACGACCCACTGCGGGTGCTGCGCGGCGTCCGTCTCCTCGCCACCCGCCCGCAGCTCAAGCTCACCGCCGAGAGCGAGGGGCTGCTGTCCGGGGCCGCCGGAGGGCTGACCCGGGTGGCACGCGAGCGGATTCTCGCCGAGCTGCGCTGGCTGCTCGCCGGCCCGGCCGCCGAGCGGGCCGTCCTGGCCATCGCGCGCCTCGGCCTGCTGGCGCCGCTGCTGCCGGCGTGGCACGGCTTCGCTCACGCAGCGGCGCTGGCCGCGATCGCCGGGAGGCTGGCTGCCCTCGCCCGCGACCGCTCGCCGCGCCTGGCCGCCGGCGCGGGCGAGGTAGCGCTGGCCGTCGCCGCCGCGCCGGCCGCAGGGTTCCCTGCCGCATGGGTCGCGAGTGGGGCCGTGGCCCCGCTCGTTCGCGTCGGGCTTTCCCCCAGCGCCGCCCGCCGCCTCGCCGCCGCCGTCGAGCTCGGCGAGCGGGTGCGCCCCGCGCTCGGCAGCGATCGGTGGGTCGAGCACGCGCACGCCGTCGAGGCCGGTTCCCTGCTCCCGGCTGCGCTGGCGTGGGCGGTCGCGCGGGAAACGGCCGGCGGCGCCGAGGCGACTCTGGCGGCCCGCCGCCTGCTGGGCTGGCAGCACCGGTTCGAGCGCCGGCCGCCGCTGCTCTCCGGCGACGAGATCGCGGCCGCGCTGCGGCTGCCTGCGGACGCCCGACGGGCGGAGGCGGTGGGTGCGCTGCGGCTCGCCCAGGCGCGCGGCGAGGCGCGCAGCCGCTCCGAGGCCCTCTCCTTTCTGCGTGCCCGCCGGACGCGTTGACCCCCCGGCGCCGCCGATGCTAGATTGCCGATCGTGGAAGGTCCGGTCACCCTCGATGATCTGCTGCGGTTCATCACCAAGAAGGGTGCGTCCGACCTGCACCTGAAGCCTGGACGCCCGCCGCTCCTGCGGCTGCAGGGCCGGCTGATGCCGATCAAGTCGGTGCCGCTCAAGCCGCAAGAAGTCGAGGAGATGGTGCTGCCGCTGCTCTCCGAGAGCCAGCGCAAGAAGCTCGACGAGCGCCAGTCGGTCGACCTCGGCTACGGCCTCGCCGGGGTGGCGCGGTTCCGCTGCAACCTGTTCCAACAGCGCGGGTCGATCGCCGGCGTGTTCCGTCGGGTGCCATTCGAGGTCAAGGACTACGAGGACCTCAAGCTCCCGGACGTAGTTGCCACGTTTGCGCACCTGCCCGCCGGCCTGGTGCTGGTGACCGGCCCCACCGGGTCGGGCAAGTCGACGACGCTGGCCGCGCTGATCCAGGACATTGCCCGGACCAACCCGTGCCACATCGTCACCATCGAGGACCCCATCGAGTTCCTCTTCACCGACCACATGGCGACGGTATCGCAGCGTGAGGTCGGCACCGACACGCCCTCGTTCCGCGAGGCGCTGCGCAACACCATGCGCCAGGACCCCGACGTCATCATGGTCGGCGAGATGCGTGACCCGGAGACGATCGGTACGGTCATCACCGCCGCCGAGACCGGTCACCTGGTGTTCTCGACGCTGCACACCAACAGCGCCTCGCAAACGATCGACCGCATCATCGACGCCTTCCCGCCGGACCAACAGGACCAAGTCCGCTCGCAGCTCTCCCAGGTGCTGCGAGCGGTGGTCTCGATGCAGCTCATTCCGCGCGCCGACAAGACCGGTCTGGTGCCGGCGATCGAGGTGCTGGTCAACTCGCCCAAGATCTCGAAGCAGATCGAGAAGCGGCAGATCAAGGAGATCCACGAAGAGATCGCCTCCTCGGTCTCGTATTACCGGATGCAGACGATGAACCAGAGCCTGATCGCTCTGATCGCCAACGGGGTCGTCTCGTACGAGACCGCGATGGAGAAGTCGCTCGATCCGGATGACCTGTCGCTGCAACTGCGCAAGCTCTTCCCCAGGATCGAGGATGCGCAGCGGGAGGGAGCCATGTCACCGTCGCCCGCCGACTTCGCTCAGATCACCGAGCTGATGGAGATCAAGCGCCTCTACGAGGAGCAGGAGGAACGCTGGAAGGCTCGGCTCGCCGAGAAGGAGGAGCTCGTCGCCCAGCTCGAGGGCGAGCTGGGGAAGCTGCGGCAGGACGGCTCCTCGTCCACCGTGGCGATCAGCGAGCTGCGCAACCAGGCCGAGGCGATGCGCGCCGAGAAGGAGCGGCTCCTGCAGGAGCAGAATGCCCGCATCGAGAAGCTCAACGAGCGCATCCGCGAGCTCAATCAGCAGCTCCTCTCCCAAGGCAAAACGCCGGCCGAGAAGCCGGCGTCAGGGTTCTTCAAGCGGTAAGTAGAGCGGTTTGGCGGCACGTGCGGCCTTGGAGGTCGTCGTTGCCACCTCGGACATTTTTTCGCTTCCTGCCTGGCCGCGCTGCTGCTTGAATCGCAGCAACCTGCATGTCGTCGGCGGTCGCTGGCAAAATGTCGGAGGTGGCACGCGCGCGCCGCTCAGGGATCGGCGCGAGGGGTTTCGCAGGCGCAGCGTCGCGCTCAGGCGCGCCGTCATTTGACCTGCTCGTGCATCGCCCAACGCCTATCGCCTGCCTTACTGCACGCGCGATCGGGTGCGACTCACTCCCAGAGAATCGAGGCGATGCGAGAATCGCCGGAAAACGCGAGGCGGATGCGGACGACGCGGCCGGCGAGCTCGCCGAGCCAGGGCCAGCTCTCCGGCCACTCGATGGCGGTGACCGCGGCGCCGTCGGCCAGCGCGTCGCCGAGGCCGACCTCGTCGAGCGGTGCGGCGGCCAGGCCGCGCAGCCGGTAGAGGTCGGCGTGATGCACCCTCGCGATCGGCGCCGGCCCGACGTCGTAGGTCTCGAGCAGGACGAACGTCGGCGAGCACACCTCCGCGGCGTCGCCGCCGAGGCCTCCGACCAGGCCCCGCACCAGGGTCGTCTTCCCGGCGCCGAGCGGTCCCTCAAGCAGCACGAGGTCCTCCGGCCGCAGCGCCGCGGCGAGCCGGCGGCCGAGATCGAGCGTGGCGGCCTCGTCGACGAGCACGAAGCGGCCGCGGACGGCGTCGCTCACTCGAGCTCTCGCAGCTCACGCTCGGCGAGCGGCAGGTGCGCGGCGACGGAGCTGGCCGGGACGGCACCGGGGTGCTCCTCGCCGGCCAGCTCGGCGGCGCGGCCGTGGAGGTAGGCGCCGGTCGCGGCCGCCTCGAGCGCCGGCAACCCCTGCGCGAGCAGCGCGCCGATCGTTCCCGTCAGCACGTCGCCGGTGCCGCCCGAGGCGAGGCCCGGGCTGCCCGTGAGGTTGACGACCGCGCGTCCTTCGGGCTCGGCGACGACGGTCCGCGCCCCCTTTGCCAGCACCGCGGCGCCGCTGCGGCGCGCCGCCTGCCGGGCCGCGGCGAGGCGATCGGCGGTCACGGCCGCGGTGGGAACCTCCAGCAGCCGCGCCAGCTCGCCGGGATGCGGGGTGAGCACGGTCGGCGCCTCCCGACCGGAGAGCACCTCGAGACGCCCCGCCAGCAGGGTGAGTGCGTCGGCGTCGAGCAGCAGCGGCCCCCGCCAGCGGTCGAGCAGCTCGAAGAGCAGCCTGCGCGGCCCGTCGCCGACCCCCAGCCCGGGACCGATCGCGACGGCGGTCGCCTTGCCGAGCAGCGGTGTCAGCCCCTCGCCCGACACCGCGCCGTCGTCGCCCTGTGGCAGCGGATCGACCATCGCCTCGGGCACCGCACTCTGGATCGGGACGACCGCGCCCGCCGGTGTGGCCACGGTGACGAGGCCGGCCCCCGCCAGTACCCCGGCCCGCGCCGCGAGCGCGGCAGCTCCGGCGCGGCCGACGCGGCCGGCGACGATCAGGAGGTGGCCGAAGTGACCCTTGTGGGCGTCGACCGGGCGCCGCGGCAGCCACCCCGCAACGTCGTCGGCCTCGATGAGCGCCAGCGTGCTTTGGGCGTCGAGGACCCAAGGCGGGATGCCGATCTCGGCGACCGCCACCTCGCCGCAGTGCCAGCACGCGGGCGGCAGAACGTGGGCGAGCTTGGGCGCCCCAAAGGTGACGGTCACCGCGGCCTCGACGGCCTCGCCGGCGAGCGCTGATGAGGATCCCGACAGCCCCGACGGTATGTCGACGGCAATCACCGGCACCGCGCAGGAGTTGATCCGGCGGACCACGTCGGCCCAGTGGCCGGAGAGTGGCCGTTCCAGCCCGGTGCCGAAAAGCGCGTCGACGATGACGCCCGCCTCGGCGAGTACCGCGTCGAGCGTGGCGAGGTCGGCGCCGCAGAGCCGTATCGGCACGCCGAAGGCGCGGGCAAGCTCGAGCTGCCGCGCGCCGTCGCCCTTGAGGCTCGAGGGGTCGACCAGCAGTCCTACCTCGAGGTCGAGGCCGCGGCAGCGGAGCTGGCGCGCGCAGGCCAGGCCGTCGCCGCCGTTGTTGCCCGGCCCGCAGAGGATCACGATGCGCCCGAGCTCGGCGTAGCGCTCGGCAACGACCTCGGTCACCGCGCCGGCGGCCACCTCCATCAGCACGAGGCCGGGCACTCCGAGATCGTGGATCGTGACGCGGTCGGCCTCGCGCATACCGGCGTTGTCCAGGACTGGAATCATCGCGCCCTCCGGTTCACCCACCATCCTGCCCCGCCGGGCAGGCCGTTGCAAGCGTCGCGACGGCGCGATGCCGCGGCCCCCGTTCCCGGCGATCGCTGTGATAGGCTCCGGCGGTCCGTCGGATCACCAGCTCGCGGAGGATGTGATGGCGTTTCGGCTGTCTCGTGTGCTGCCTCTCGTCGCCCTGCTGGCGCCGGCTCCCGCACTGTCAGCCGGCGACGCGCCGGCGCTCGATCTCGGGGCCGCCCTCCCCGCCTGGAGCGCGTTGCCGTTCGTCGGGATCCTCCTGTCGATCGCCTTGTTTCCGCTGCTGGCTCCGCACTTCTGGCACCACCACTACCCGAAGGTGACGATGGCCTGGGCGCTCGTGCTGCTGGTGCCTTTCCTCGCGGCCTACCGCGAGCGTGGCGTTGCACGAGGTGCTCCACGTCGCGATCCTCGACTACGTCCCGTTCCTCATCCTGCTGGCCGCGCTGTTCACCATCGGCGGCGGTATCTTCGTGCGCGGCTCGCTGCGCGGATCGCCCGGCGTCAACGCGGCGATCCTGGCGATCGGCACGGCGCTCGCGTCCTGGGTCGGCACCACCGGCGCCGCGATGTTGTTGATCCGGCCGCTGCTCCGCGCCAACCGCGAGCGCCGTCACAAGGCGCACACCGTCGTCTTCTTCATCTTCCTGGTCGCCAACATCGGCGGCGCTCTGACGCCGCTCGGCGACCCGCCGCTGTTTCTCGGGTTCCTGCACGGGGTGCCGTTCTTCTGGACGTTCACCCTGTGGAAGCAGTACCTGACCGTGTCCTGCCTGGTGCTGCTCGCCTACCTGGCGCTCGACGTTCACCACTGGCGCCGCGAGGACACGCTCCTCCGCGATCGCGAGCGCGCTCCCGGCGAGCCTCTGCGCGTTGAAGGCTGGCACAACTTCGTCTTCCTCGCCGGGGTGCTCGCCGCCGTGATCGTGTCGGGGTTGTGGCACGCCGGCGAGGTGACGATCCTCGGCGTCCACCAGCACCTCCAGAACCTGGTGCGCGACGTCTTCCTGCTGGCCATGCTGGCGGCCTCGTGGGTCACGACGCCGCGCCGGGTGCGGGCCGACAACGAGTACTCGTGGGCACCGATCAAGGAGGTGGCGATCTTGTTCGCCGGCATCTTCGCCACGATCATCCCGGCGCTGGCGATGCTGCGCGCCGGCGAGCACGGCGCCATGGCGTTCATCATCCGCGCCGTCAACGAGCCGGCGCACTACTTCTGGGCCGCCGGCGGGCTGTCCTCGTTCCTCGACAACGCCCCGACCTACCTGACGTTCCTGTCGACGGCGCTTGGCCGCCTGTACAGCGGATCACCCGAGCGCGAGGCGATCCTGCGGCTGATCGCCGAGCACCACGAGTACCTGGCCGCGGTTGCGGCCGGCGCCGTGTTCATGGGCGCCAACACCTACATCGGCAACGCGCCGAACTTCATGGTCAAGTCGATCGCCGAGGAGGCCGGTGTGGCGATGCCGTCGTTCTTCGGCTACATCCTGCGCTACTCGCTGCCGTTCCTGATCCCGGTATTCGTTCTGGTCACCTGGCTGTTCTACTGAGGAGGTACGGTCGATGAGCGTCTGGCACGAGATCGTCGTGGTCGGCAGTGAGAGCACGGTGCGCGGGTTCGTCGCCGGCTTCATCGCCGCCAGGGGACAGGAGGAGGCCGTGCTCTTCGGCGCCGACGTCCACGTGCAGGGGGCGACGATTGGCGACCGCCTGCGCGAGCTGGTTGGCGCCGGATCGCACCACACGCTGCTGGCGCCCGCCGCCGTCGCCGTCCCGCTCGCCGCGGCGGTCAGCGGCCGCGGTGCCGAGACCGGGTTGCAGGTGGAGAGGATCTACGAGATCGTTGCCGCCGCGTTCACCTTCGATGCCGAGGCGTTCGCGCCGGACGTCGCCGCCCGGATCGAGTCGGCGCTGCGCGACGCGGTGCCGGCCGGCGTCACCGTCGAGGCGTTCAAGGAGCACGAGACGACGGACGACCGGTCGCGCGGCGCCGAGCTGTACGCCCCCAGCCACGCCTACACCTACCGGGCCAAGGGCCGCGTCGCCGGCGAGCTCACCGGCGTTCTCGAGATGCGCCGGCGCGCGGAGGAGATCGACTTCGTGAAGGCGGAGGCGATCACCCTCGAGAAGCGCGAGATCACCCCACCGCGGCCGTCGTAGCGGCGCGTGCTCGCCGCTGTGTCGGCCCCTTCAGCGCGGCACGCCGCCGCGCCGCCGCAGGCGCGGGTCCTTCTCGTCCATCTCGCGCACCAGCTTGACCGTATCGCGGAGGCGCCGCTGCTCGTCGCGCTGACGTAGCTCCTGCTGCTTGCGCTGCTTCGCCTCCCACAGTATCGCCAGCCCCGCCCACACCTTCCAATACAGCTTGCCGAGCGGCAGCTTGGTCTTGCCGAGGCGTGCGTGGAGGAACCGGGCGCCGCGCAGCGACGCCTTCTTGAAGTCGGCGCTGCGCAGGTCCGCCCAACGGAAGCAGGCGGCGTCGCAGTTGGCGCCAACCAGCTTGGCGAAGCGCAGGTCGGCGCCGGTAAGGTCGGCCTCCTGGAGGTTCGCCAGGATCAGATCGGCCCCGGAGAGGTCGCTGTTGGTGAGAGCGCTGCCTGCCAGGTTCGCCTGCCGGAGCCGGGCGCCGCGCAGCAGCACGCCGGTCGCCTTGGCGCCTTCGAAGTTGGCGTTCTCGAGGTCGGCTTCGCGCAGGTCGGCGCCGTCGAGCCGGGTCTGCTCGAAACGCCAGTTGCGCAGCGGGAGCTTGGCGAAGATCGCGCCGGTGAGGTTGGCGCGCACCATCGACGTGCGCCCCAGCTTCGGCTGGCGGAAGTCCAGCCCGGAGAGCTGCGCGCCGGCGAGCTGGAGGCCCTCCATGACGGTGTTGACGATGTTCGCCTCGCGCAGGTCGGCGGCCTGCGCGTCGCAGTTGATCATCTTCGCGTTCTCGAGGTTGGCGCCGACGAGAACGCAGTGGCCGAGCTCAGCGCCCTCCAGGTCGGCGCCCGCGAGGTTGACGCGCAGCATGTCGGCCTCGCGCAGGTTCGCCTTGCGTAACCGGGCGCCGCCGAGGTTGGCGCCGCTGAGCTGGCAGCGCAGGCCATAGACGCCCTCGAGGTCAGCGCCCAGCAGGTCGTTGCCGGTGAAATCCACGCCCTCGATCACCGCCCCGATCAGCTTGGCGCCGTTGAGATTGGCGCCGAGCACGCGCGCGCCGCGCAGGCTGGCGCCGGTGAGGTCGACGCCCGCCAGGTTGGCGCCCTCGAGCATTGCGCCCTCGAGGTTGACCTGCGGCATCCCCGCACCCTGGAGGTCGCACTTCATCATGTCGGTGCCGCGGAACGAAGCGTCGTTGAACACGGTGCCGCGGAAGCTGCAGCCGCGCAGCTCGAGCAGGTCGAAGTGGACGCCAACACAGGTTGCGCCGTCGAATACCGCGTCGGCCATCTGCGCGCCGGTGACCCGGGCGGCGGTGAGGTTCGCGCCGGCAAGGTTGGCGCCGCGCAGGTTGGCCCGGGTGAGCACGGCGCGAGACAGGTCCTTGCCGTGCAGGTCGGCGCCGGGCAGATCGGCGTCCGTCAGGTCGGGCGCAATCTTGGGATTCTCGGCTCGCCACCGCTGCCAGTCGGGTAACAGCAGCAGACGGAGATGCTCGGGATTGGCCATGACTTCATTCTAGCGCTCCGCCACGGCCGGGCAGGAGGAACGTGGTCATTAGTCAGCGGAAGAGGTCAAGAGCTGCAGGCCCTCTGCATCGACCCAAACACTCTAACCGGCGGCGATGTGGGCGTCCACGGCAATGCCGAGCACGCGGCAGAGCTCGCGGAGCCGGCCGGCGGCGGCAGCGGCACCTGCGCACTCGCGTGCCGCCTCGAGCTCGCGCCGGTGCAGCAGCAGACTCGCCACCCGCAGCTCCGGCCGGCCCCACTGGCGCAATCCGGTGAGCTCGCCGGGGCCGCGCAGGCGGAAGTCTTCCTCGGCGATGCGGAACCCGTCGGCGGTTGCGGCGAGCAGATCGAGGCGACGCCTGGCGTCTTCAGAGCACCCCGCCCCGGCGAGCAGGACGCAGAACGAGTGCCGCTCACCACGGCCGACGCGCCCGCGCAGTTGGTGGAGCTGCGCGATGCCGAAGCGTTCGGCGTTCTCGATCACCATCAGCGAGGCGTTCGGCACGTCGACCCCAACCTCGATCACCGTCGTCGCGCACAGTACCTGCACTTCGCCGGCGGCGAAGGCCTGCATCACCGCCTCGCGCTCGGCCGTCGGAAGGCGCCCGTGGACGATGCCCATCGTCACACCGGGGAGCGCGGAGGCCAGCGAGTGCGCGTGGCGGGTCACCGCACGGAGGTCCACTTTTTCCGACTCGTCGATCACCGGAAACACCCAGTACGCCTGGCCGCCGCCGGCCACCTCCCGCGCGACAAACTCGAGGAGCTTGCCGCGCGCGGCCTCGTCGCGCACCACGGTGCGGATCGGCGTCCGCCCAGGCGGCAGCTCGTCGAGCAGCGACACGTCGAGGTCGCCGTAGAGCGTCAGCGCGAGCGAACGCGGGATCGGCGTCGCCGTCATCACCAGCAGGTGCGGTCCCTCGCCCTTGTCGAGCAGCGTCTGGCGCTGCGCCGCTCCGAAGCGGTGCTGCTCATCGATGACCGCCAGGCCGAGGCGATCGAACACCACCGCGTCCTCGAGCAGGGCGTGGGTGCCGACCACGACGCACGGCTCGCCGGACGCCAGCCGCTGGCGTACACGGCGCTTCTCGGCCGCGCCCAGCGAGCCAAGCAGGAGCTCGGGCGCATGCCCGACCGGGTGCAGCCAGCGGGCGAGCGTCTGCCGGTGCTGCTGCGCCAGCAGCTCGGTCGGA
Source organism: uncultured Acidobacteriota bacterium (assembly GCA_963725705.1). Lineage (GTDB taxonomy): Bacteria > Acidobacteriota > Thermoanaerobaculia > Thermoanaerobaculales > Thermoanaerobaculaceae > CAVRZJ01. The sequence continues at coordinate 117,338 of CAVRZJ010000023.1, forward strand.
GCCAGCAGTGCGACCTGCGCGTGCGACTCCAGGACTACGAGGGCCGCCAGTGTCGCCACGATCGTCTTGCCCGATCCGACGTCGCCTTGGAGCAACCGCGCCATCGGGTACGGCCGGCGCAGATCGGCGACGATTTCGACCAGCGACCGCCTCTGGCCGGCCGTCAGCGTAAACGGGAGCACGGCTCGCGCCCGGTCGCGTACGGTGTCGGTGACCGCCACCGCCACGGCCCGCTGGCCGCGCCGCCGCTCGCGTTGGATCTCCAGCGTCACCGCCAGGCCGAGGAGCTCCTCGTAGGCGAGCCGGCGGTGCGCGGGGGTGAGGCGGCCGGCGAGGCGCTCGAGCAGCCCGAAGAGGCCGGCCGGACCGGCGGCGGCGGCCTCGGGGAAGTGGAGATCGCCGAGGGCCGCGGTCAGCGGCACGAGATCGAGATCCGCCGGCAGCCAGGCGCCGAGCGGATCGGCGGCGTCTCCCAGGCCGGCAAGGGCTTGAGCCACCAGCGCCCGCAGCCGCCGGCCGTTCCACCCCTTGAGGCGGCGGTAAACCGGTACGATCCGCCCGAGGTGGACCGGTTGCACGTCCTCCTCGTCGTCCTCCTCCCACTCCGGCGAGACGAGCTGCAGCCCCGACCCCGTCCGTCCCGGTCGCAGCGGACCGTGCAGCCACACCTGCGCCCCGGGATGGAGCGACCTGGCAAGGTACGGCTGGTTGAACCACACCACCGCCAAGGGGCCGCTGCCGTCATCGACGACCCCCTCGACGACGCGCATGCGTCGTTTCCACACCCGTCGCTCTTTGATGTCCACCAGCCGCCCGTGGACTGTGACGGTCTCGCCGGGCGTGACCATCGAGGCGATGGGCCGCACGTCGGAGCGATCCTCGTAGCGGAACGGGAGGTAGAACAGGAGATCGCGGACGGTCGCCAGCCCGGCCGCGGCCAGCGTGCGGGCGCGCGCCGCACCGATCCCCGCCAGCGCGGAGAGCGGGCTCGCGAGGGCCAGCCTCTCCCCGAGATCGGGGCGGGTGCTCATCCCCCGAGGCTGATGAAGTGGACCCGCAGCGTGACCAGCGCGAGCTGGAGCGTGTCGCCGCTGGCGAGAGGGTACTCGCGGAACGCCTCGAGCTTCTCGCCGTTGACGAATGTTCCGTTGGTCTCGGCGTTGGTTTCCGTCACCGTCACCCGGCCCTCGTGGGAGCGCACGACGGCGTGCCGGCGCGATACCGTGCGATCGAGGTCGAGCGCGTTGAGGTCGATGTCGGGGGTCACCCCGGTCACCGGGTCGTGGCGGCCGATCGCCGTTTCTCCGACGGCGTGCAGCGGGAAGACACGGCCCGACTGCGGATGCACCAGCAGTGCCCACGCCTCGATCCCCTGGCTCGTCGGCGTCGCGAACTGCTCGAGGTGGTCGGAGCGGCGCCCCGCCGCCTCCTCGATGCGCCGGTTTGCTTCACGGAGGCGTTCGGAGAGCTTGGCCATCATGCGCAGGGCAACGCTCGGGCGGCGGCGGACGAGCAGCTCGAGGTCGGCGCCGCGCAGTTGCAGCACCTCCACGTCGGACAGCGCTTTCGCCGTTGCCGAGCGCTCCGGATAGTCCTCGAGCAGAGCCATTTCGCCGAAGAAGTCGCCCTTCTCGAGAACCGCGATCTGGCGGAGCTGCCGACCGGTCTTGCGGGAGATCCCCACCTGCCCTTGCTGGATGATGAACATCTCGACGCCGGGGTCCCCCTCCTTGAAGATCACGCTGCCGGCGGCAAAGCGCCGGACGAACTCCTCGGGGACAGCGTCCATCGCCCCACCCACGCGCATCTTCGCCACCTAGCGACCTCCCCAGCTCACCGTGCCCCGCGTGGTGTCGACCTCGACCTCCACGCCCAGCGGGAACGGCAGGTTGGCGGCGCCGTGCCCGAACGGCAGCCCTTCGACCACCACGGCGCCGGCGGGCGCTGCCTCGGCCAGCAGCCGGCGCCAGCGCTCCTTCCACCCCGTCTCACCCAGGCCGCAGCGTGCCATTCGACCTGCCACCACCGCCCTGACCCGATCGAGTCTAGAAGACAGGCGTAGCTGGGTCAACAAACGATCGAGGCTGTAGCCCGGCTCGTTGACGTCCTCCACGAACAGCACCGCGCCGTCGTAGCACGGTTCCCACGGCGTGCCGACCAGCGACGCCAGCAGCGAGAGATTCCCGCCCACCGCAACCCCGCGAGCGACGCCGGCGCGGATCGCCTGGGCAGGGCGGAAGGTGAAGAGCGTGCTCGGCGCCTTGCCGCGCAGCCAATCGACCGTGAGCTCGGTGCTCCGCTGGTCGCGCAGCATGGTAACGGCGAGTGGCCCGTGCAGGCTCGCCGTCGGGAACCGCCCCCCGAGCGCGGCGTGCAGCGCGGTCAGATCCGAGAAGCCGACGATCCAGCCGCCCCACTCGGCCAGGCGGCCCCAGTCGAGCAGCGGCAGCACGCGCATCACCCCGTAGCCGCCGCGCGCCGCGAACAGCGCCCTGGCGCCGCGGTCGATCAGGCCGTGCACGGCCGCGGCGCGGTCGCCGTCGGATCCCGCCGTGTATTCGCCAGGGTTGGCCTTCGGAGAGGCGACGAGGACCTTGAAGCCCGCCTTCTCGAGGTAAGCGATGCCGCCCGCCAGCGCTTGTGCCGACGGTCCGCTGGCGACGGCGACGATGCCGACAGGGTCGCCTCGTCGCAACGGGGCCGGAAGCGGCCGCGGGGGTTGGCGCATTGGCGAATCCTACAGTGCCCCGACCGCCTGCAGGAAGACCCCGGCTGCGGCAACCCGTGGCTCTCAGCGACCACGACAGCCTGGAGACCACGAAGTTCTATACTGACTCTGGCACCAGAGGAGGCTGGCGCTCGCGGTTCCGCCTCGCGCGGGATCGAGGAAAGTCCGAACTCCGGGTGGGAGCACGCTGGGTAACGCCCAGCCGCGGCAACGCGAGGGAAAGTGCAACAGAAAAGACACCACCTCGCCGCAAGGCGAGGTAAGGGTGAAATGGTGGGGTAAGAGCCCACCGCTCGACCGGTGACGGTCGAGGCATGGAAAACCCCGTGCGGAGCAAGGCCAAATAGGGGGGTCGACGGACACCCACCACCGGCCCCGTCGCAAGGCGGGAGACCCCCGGGTAGGCTGCTCGAGCCGTCCGGCAACGGCCGGCCAAGATGAATGAGCGCCCTCCGCTTCGGCGGGGACAGAATTCGGCTTATCGCCTCCTCTGGTGCCGCTTTCTTCGCCCCGCGCACACCACGGCCGCCGCGCCGTGGAGAAGATGCATTCGCAAGCGATGCCGCGACCCTGTCTGACGTCAGCGACGCGGCTTCCGCCGGCGGACGCGGGCCGGCGGACCGGGCAAACGTTGCTTCGGATCGCGGAAGTAGGCGAACTCCGCGTCGAGGTCGGCCGACGCCGGCGCCTGGCGGCCATCCGCCGCGGCCGCCCGGCCCGCCTTCTCGCGGAACTCTGCGGTACCCACGACCCGCGCACCCAGCGCCCTGACACGCACGCCGAGCGCCCTGTCGTCGGTGGCGACGGTCCAGCCGCCGCCGCCACCGCTCAGGTGAGCGACGATCGCGCTGTCGGCGTGCGGCACGTAGCGCACCTCGACCTGTCCGAGGCGGACGGTGGCGGGCGACCCGGCCGGCGCCGCGCCGTCGAAGAACACCAGGATTCGGACTCGCTCGTGCCGGGCGACGGCGAGCGCCTGCCGGCGGACCAGGTCCCGGTCGCCGCCGCCGGCGAGGTTGTTGCCATCGAGGATCCACGGCACGAAGCTCGCTCCCGCCCGGCGGCCGCGCCGACCCTTACTTCCTGCCCTTGATCGTGCCCAGCATGCGCATCGCTTCGAGGTCGGTCGGATCGTACGCGATGACCTTCTCGAGGCATTGGCGCTGACGCTCGACTTGCCCCTTCTTGGCCCAGAACGACGCCAGCTCGAGCCAGGCCTCGGTGTGCTGCGGGTCCAGCGTCACGGCGAGCCGGAGGTGATCGAGGACGCGGTTGTTCCACATCGGGTTACGTTGCTCGAGGCGCGCGAGCAGCAGCAGCGACTCCGAGGTGGGCTCGGCCCGCACCGCCTCGTCGAGCAACTGCACGGCCGCGCCGAAGTCACCGGCGCGGACCAACGCCTGAGCCCGCTGCACGTTGGCCCTGGCCAGCTCACGGCGGGCGCGCTGGCGCCGGTCGTCCTGGACCTGCTCCTCGGGCGTCTGCTGTGGCTTGGCTTTGATGTTCTCGGTGTACCGCGCCCGCTTCTCAGGGTTGATCAGGGTCTCGTACGCCTCCTGGATGGCGCTGTTGATCTCCGCCAGCTCGCGCCTGAGCGAGTGGAGGTGCGGCTCGCGGGTGCGGTCGGGGTGGTAGACCTGGACGAACTCCCGGTACCGCTCGTGCACCTGGTTGAGGGTCGAACCGGGGGTCAGACCGAGGCGGCGGTAGAAGTCGCGCAGGCGACACTCGGCCGCCAGCCGCACCACCTCCTGGTACTCGCGCTGCTGCTCCGGCGTGAACTGGACCTCGTTCTCGCCCTTGTCACCCTCGTATCGCCGCGGCGCCGCCATGGGCTCCGCTGCCGCCACTCGGGACCCCGGGGTTGCCCTCAGCTCGACGAGCCCCGAGAGTACCAGTGCGGCCAGGCAGCGCGTCACCGCCTCGCGCGGCAGCGGCACGACGCGGCGCAACTGGCTGACTGTGGCGGAACCGTCGACGCGCGAGATCAAGAACGCCTCCTCCGGCAGGAGCTGAACGCGCTGGTACTGCAGAAGCGCGTCCTCGCTGTCGCAGGGGAAACGCTCGCCGGGAAGGAACGGCTCGAGCTCGCCGACGTCCGCAACGCGGCGTACCGCCGCCACGATCAGGCTGGCCGTCGTCATGTCGATGGTGGCGGCGTCCTCGGGAAGCACCTCGCCGTCGGCGAAAGCGTGCTCACCGCCGACTGCGAGCAGCCGTGCGACGATGTCGATCGCGAGCGCCTCGAGGGCTCGCTCGAGGCGCTCCTGGTCGAGCAGTCCCTCCTTCACCAGGAAGGCCCCGTAGCGCACTCCGTCGGGCTGCCGCAGCAACGCCAGAGCCATCGGCGCCGGATCGAGGAGCCCATGTGCCACCAGCCACTTACCGAGCTTCTCGTCCTCGGCGTCGGAGACGACGGCGCGCACCGCACCCGCCTCGAGCCAGAGCTGGCGGAGCTCTCCGCCCACCCTGACCTCGCAGCGCCCGGTCGCGAGCCGGTGCACGAGCTCCCTCAGCAGGGCCGGGAACTCCCCTGGAGCGAACCTTCGGCTGTGACTCGACTCGATCGGCATCCGATTGTGTCAAGGCCGCTCGCGCGGCCGTCGTTTACTGTGTGCTGCTGTCAACCTGGACGACATGGGCGGCAAAACCGCGGGTCAGCACCCCCTCCGGCAGCGTCAACCGCGCCTGATCGGCGCTCTCGCGCGACGGGAAGTGGCCCCAGACCAGCCGGTAGCACTGCTCCTGGCCCTGACCGAACGGCACCACCTTGAAGCTGTTGGGATCCCTGTCCTGCCGCCGGTACAGCCTCTCCAGCTCCGCCGGCTGACAGCCGCCGTCGACGGCCACCGCCCACGGGCCGCCGGGGCCGGCGGTCTCGCGCAACTTCCACGGTTGGACGACGTAGAGCGCTACGCCCGCGGCGCCGAGCAGCAGGATGGCGAGCAGCCAGCGCCACAGCCCGCGCTTGCGGGGGACCGGAGGCGCCTCGAACGCTGTCGGGACGAACTGCGGCTCTTGCGGCCTCGCCACCGCCTCGGTCAGCCCGGCAGCCACCGCCGCGGCCAGCAACCGTAGCGCGGTCTCCTGGCCGTGTGGGGAGGGCGCCGCGATCTCCATCGCGGAGCGTGCGTCGTTGATCTTCGCGAGGATCGCCATCGCCTCGTCGGTGAGCCCGAGGGCGCCGACGCGCCGCACGAAGTCGGGCAGGCGCCTGAGCACGTTCTCCGGCGTCGCGAGGAAGATCGGCACCATCGCCTCGCCGCCCGGACCGAGGACCATCTCGATCGCCAGATGCGGGTACGAGATCGTCAGCGGACCATCCTCGAAGGCAACGTCGGGATCGAGCGAGACCGAACCGTCACCCGCGAGCGAGAACGAGCGCAGGCTCTCGGCGACCGCGCGTTTGACGACGGCGTTGGCCTCGGCCTGCGACACCTGGCCGGCGGCGACCGCGCCCTGCGCCTGGCGGAACCACTCGCCGCCCGAGGTGAGACCGAACGCCGGGGCGAGTATGTCGTTGTCGTCACCCTCGACGGCGACGATTTGCAGGTTATTGAAGTGGAGGACGAGCTCGCGCCCGTCCCAGCGCAGGCGCGCTGTTCCCTTCCCTTTCCGTGCAACCCACAGGACGAGCTGTATCGGTGCTGACACGAGCGCCATGTGTGTAACACTAGCGCGAGTCGTCGCGCCCGTCCAGCCCCGACTTGCCGCTTTCGCTTCGCAGGGCCGACGACACTCGCGCGGCCGCCGCCGCGCCAACCGCCGCCGCCAGCTCCTCGGCGGTCGCCGCCCGCACGCCATCGACCGATCCGAACCGCTCGAGCAGCGCCTTGGCCCGCTTCGGGCCGATCCCCGGAACAGCCAACAGTTGCGTGGCCAGCCGGCGGGCCCGCCTCTGGCGGCGGTGTCGCGTGATGGCGAAGCGGTGCGCCTCGTCGCGCAGTCGCTGCAGCAGCAGCCGGACGGGATCGTTGGCCTCGAGGTGCAGCGGCGATATCCGACCCGGCAGGTGGACCTCCTCGAGGCGCTTGGCCAGGGCTGCCACCGGCAGCGGGCAGTCGATCTCGGCCAGTGCCGCCGCGGCCGCGGCGAGCTGGGTCGGGCCACCGTCGACGAGCACGAGTTCGGGCAACCGCCCGCCTTCGGCTATGCGCCGGCGGTAGCGTCTGCCGACTGCCTCGGCCATCGCCGCGGGATCGTCCGGGCCCGCGCCGGCGCGGACGTTGAACGACCGGTACTCCGCCTTGCGGAGAGCGCCGTCATCCCAGACGACCAGCGACGCGACCTGCGCCTCGCCGGCGGTGTGAGAGATGTCAAAGCACTCGATTCGGCTCACCGGGCGGACGACGCCCAGCGTCACGGCGATGCTGTGCGCCACCCGCTCGGCCGCTTGCCGGGGGTGCCGGAAGCGCAGGCGGAACGCCTCGCGGGCGTTGTCGCGGGCGAGGTCGAGGACGCGGGCGCGCGCTCCGCGACGCGGCGTGACCAGGCGCACCACCGCCCCCCGCCGCTGCGCCAGGAACGTCCGCAGCGCCTCGGGGTCCTCCGGCACGACCGGCGTCTCGACGCGCTCGGGGACCGCCGGGTTGGCGTCGTAGAACTGCGCGAGAAAGGCGCCCAGCAGCGCCGCATCGGCCGGCGCCTCCAGGCCTTCCCAGTGGAACTCGCGCTTGTCGACCAGCTTACCGTCGCGATAGACGAGCACCGCCACCGTCGCGTCGACGCCGTCGCCCTCCATACCGACGACGTCGACGGAGCCCGAGCCGGCGAGCTCCACGTGCTGGCCGCGCTCGAGCTCGTCGAGGGCGCGCAGCAGGTCGCGATAGCGCCCCGCCCGCTCGAAGTCCTCGCGCTCCGAGGCGCTCCACATCTGCTCCTCGAGCCGCGGCCGCAGCTCCTGGTGCCGACCCTCGAGCAGCAGCACTACCTCGTCGACGGCGCGCCCGTAGGCCTCCCGGGTGGTGAGGCCGGCCACGCACGGTCCCAGGCAGGCGCCCATGTCGAAGTAGAGGCACGGCCGCGGCAAGGTGCCATCCGGCTTGAGGTCCCACGCGCAGGTGCGCACCTGCGAGCGGGTGCGGATCAGGTCCATCACCCGGGCCGCCATGCCGTGCCCGAGAAACGGCCCGAAGTAGCGATTGCCGTCGTCCCGCACCCGGCGGGTGAGCAGCGCCCGCGGCCACGGCTCGGACGTGGTCAGCACCACGTACGGGTACGTCTTGTCGTCGCGCAGGGTGATGTTGTAGCGCGGCCGGTGCTGCTTGATCAGGCGGTTCTCGAGGATCAGCGCCTCGACCTCGGTGACCGTGACCACGAACTCCAGACGGCGCGCCCGGGCGAGCATCGCGGCCGTGCGCGCCTGGACGCCCCTGGTGAAGTACGACAGCACCCGTTTCTTCAGGTGCTTGGCCTTGCCGACGTAGATCACCTTGCTCCGCGCGTCGATGAATTGGTATACGCCGGGGCTTGCGGGCGCCTGGCGGGCGCGGTCGAGCAGCGGGTGTGCGGCCACGGTGCTATTCCATCACGAACCCGGCGCCCGCGCGACCATGTCGCTTGCGCTAGGATGTTCGCCGGCCCGCTGAACCGCTGCGAGCCCGGAGACGACCATGAATCACCCGTGGCACGACGTCCCTATCGGTCCGGAAGCTCCTCGGGAGTTCCAGGCCGTCATCGAAATCCCCAAAGGGGGCAAGATCAAGTACGAGCTCGACAAGGGCACCGGCCTGCTGCGCGTCGACCGCGTGCTCTACTCCTCGGTCGTGTACCCGGCCAACTACGGGTTCATCCCGCAGACGCTCGGCGATGATAGAGACCCGCTCGACGTCCTCGTGCTGATGCAGGAGCCCGTGGTACCGCTGTCGATCTTGCGCGCCCGCCCGATCGGCATGATGACCATGCTCGATCAGGGCGAGCACGACGAGAAGATCATCTGCGTCCACCTGGACGATCCCGAGTACCGCTCCTACGTGGCGATCCAGCAACTTCCGCCGCACCGTCTGGCCGAGCTGCGGCGCTTCTTCGAGGACTACAAGGCGCTGGAGCACAAGGAAGTCACCGTCGGGGAGTTCCGCGGCGCAGTCGAGGCGGTAGAGTCAGTGCGGCACGCGATGAACCTCTATCGCGAGCACTACGCGGACCGGGGCAACGCGGCGATGTGACGGCGCGCCGGCCTAGCGGATTTTCTGGAACCTCTCGATGTCCTTCTTGGTGCCCAAGATCACCAGCACGTCGGAGTCGCGGATCTTGGCGTCCGGCGGCGGTGCCATCGCCAGCTTGCCGGTGAGGACGTCCTGAATGGCGATGACGGAGACGTTGAAGCGCTGGCGGACCTGCAGTTCCGCCAGCGTCTTGCCGATCAGCGGCGCCGGCGGCGCCACCTCGGCGATCGAGTAGTCCGGCCCCAACGCGATGAAGTCGAGCAGGTTGCTGCTGGCCAACCGCTCGGCCAGGCGCAGCGCCATGTCGCGCTCGGGGAAGACGATCTCATCGACGCCCAACGCCTCGAGGATCTTGCCGTGGTCTTCGGTGACCGCGCGCGCCACCACGCGCAGCTCCAGCTCCTTGCAGTAGAGCGCCGCCAGCGTCGACGCCTCGAGGTGCTCGCCCACCGAGATGATCGCGACGTCGAAGTCGCGCAGGCCGAGGGCGCGGAGCTGTGCCTTCTCGCGCACGTCGACCTGGGCCACCTGGCTGACGCGATCCCGCATCGCCTGGACGAGGTCAGCGTCGTTGTCGACGGCAAGCACCTCGTTCCCGAGCTCGTACAGCCGCGCGGCCAGATGCGATCCGAACCGACCCAGCCCGAGAACCGCGAACCTGCCCATGAGCCTCCTCGCGTACCGCGACGGGTCGCGAAAGACGAGGAATTATCGCACCATCCTCGGGCAACCGGCGACGAAAGCGTGACCTGCCTCCAGGATCGCCGCCGCCAGCTCGCCGCGCCTGAAGGCCAGCAGCCTCTGGGCCGTTTCTCCTGCTGTCGTGCTCATCGCGCCCCCGCCTCTCGTCCCGCGCCAGCCAGCGCCGCGCGCACTGCCTGCGCGAGGGCGTTGACATCAAAAGGCTTCTGGAGAAAGTGAACGCTCCCGCCTTCCACCCCGCGGCGCACCGCCTCGTCCTCGGTGTAACCGGACATCAGGACGACCTTCAGGTCCGGCCAGCGATCGCGCAGTCCGGCCGCCAGCCTGGCGCCGTCGATCCCCGGGAGCATGAGATCGGTGAGCAGGAGATTGGGCGTTGGCAGGTCCGGCAGGACGCTCGCCTCCTCGCCGCAGCCCAGCGCGACGACCTCGTAGCCCAGCATCGTCAGCAGCTCGGTCAGGCCCTTGCGGGCCCCGTCCTCGTCCTCCACGATCAGCACCCGCTCGCCGCGGCCGCGGGGCGTTTCTCCCTCGGCGCTCGGCTCGCCTGTCGCCTCGTCCGGCGCCGGCATCACCGGCAGGATGACGCGGAAGCGGCTGCCCTCGCCCGGCACGCTCTCGACCTCGACCCGCCCGCCGTGCTGCTCGACGATCCCGTGCACCACCGACAGGCCCAGGCCCGTGCCCTTTCCCGCATCCTTGGTGGTGAAGAACGGCTCGAACAGGTGCGACCGCGTCGCCTCGTCGATCCCGTGGCCGGTGTCGATCACCTCGACCACCGCCTCGCCCGCCCCGGCACTCGTGCGAATGGTCAGCGTGCCGCCTTCCGGCATCGCGTCCTTCGCGTTGACCGCCAGGTTCACGAGCACCTGCTGGAGCTGCCCGGCGTCGCCCTCCACCCATTGTCGCTCAGGCGTCGTGTCGACCGTCAGCCGGACGTTCTCGGGTATCAGCCGGCGCAGCAGCACTCCTGCCGTACCGACCAACTCCCCGAGGTCCACCCGCTTCCTCTCCACCATCTGCCGCCGCGAGAACAGCAGCAACTGCTGCGTCAGTCCCGCGCCGCGCTTGACGTGGGCCTCGATCTCCCCAACGATCTTCGCCAGGTCCGACGACCCAGCCTTGAGCCGCAGCACCGTCGCCAGCGACAGCAGCACCTGCAGGATGTTGTTGAAGTCGTGCGCCACCCCGCCAGCCAGCCGGCCTACCGCCTCCAGCTTCTGCGCCTGCACGAGCTGCGCGCGGCTATGCGCCAGCGCCTCCTCCGCAAGCTTGCGCTCGGTGATGTCTTGGATCGTACCGCGCATCCTCAGCGGGCGTTCCTGGGCATCGAATTCCAGTCTGCCCAGTCCATGGACCCAGCGCACGGCCTGATCGCGGTGGCGGATGATGCGGTACTCCTTGTCGAAAACCTGCCCCTTGCCGACAACCTCTGTTGTGAAGTAGTCGACCATCATCGAGCGATCATCGGGATGAACCAGTGCCGCCCACCCTTCGACCGAGCGCTCGTAGCCTTCGTCTACGCCAAAGACAGAATCCAGCACGTCCGTCCGTGCCCACAGTCCGGTAGGGATATCCAGAACGTAACTGCCCAGACCCGCGATGCGCTGCGATTCTCTGAGCATCTCCTGGCTTTCGCGCAAAGCCTCCTCGGCCCGCTTGTGCTCGGTGATGTCTCGGATGATTCCCCGAAAGCCGAGCCGCTTCCCCGCAGAATCCTTTCTCAACGAGACGGAGGCCTCGATGATCCGCTTGCTTCCGTCTTTCCTGACGATCTCCCAATCGAGCCCTCTGGTGGGTTCGCCCGTTGTGTAGACCGTGTTGAAAGCCTGGTATAGCTTGTCCGCATTCTCCGCGTCCGTGTACTGGCGGTTGTTCATGCCAATGAGCTCATCCCTTGAATACCCCAGCAGCCGGGAGAGGGAATCGTTGAAAAAGGTCAGATTGCCCGCGAGGTCCACTTCGTAGTAGCTCTCCTCGATGGTCTCGAGGATCGTTCGGTGCTTTTCCTCGCTCCTCTTGAGGGCTCGCTTCGCCAGGACCTGCTCGGTCACGTCTCTGGCCACGCCGCGCACCACCGGCGTGCCGACTTCGCCGGTGCGCAGGGAATTGCGGTACTCCCAATAGCGCACTTCTCCGGGCCGGACCACGACCTTGAGGATGCCCGCCGCCACTTCGTCGCGCTCAATGGCCTCGAGATATGCGGAGAGCTCGTTCTGCCGGTCGCCCGGCACCAGGTCGCGCAGGCTGCGCCCGACGATCTCCTCGGTCGCGTATCCAAGGATCCGCGCGGCGGCGGCGTTGACTGAAAGCAGGACTCCGTTCAGGTCGTGCGTGCAGATCAGGTCGCTCGCATTCTCCACCAGGTCGCGGTAACGAGCCTCGCTCGCCCTGAGCGCCTCCTCGGCCCGCTTCCGCTCGTCCATATCACTCACAACGACTCGGCACAGGCGGACACCATCGGGCTCCCGGACGACGGTCGCGTCGATCCGGGCCCAGAAGTGCGAGCCGTCCTGGCGCAGGAGCCGCAGCTCGTACACCTGCAGCGATCCCGCCTCGAACAGTCGCTTCTGGTGCAAACAGTAGATGTCCTGGTCCTCGGGAAGGACAATGGGGGACAGCGGCCTGTTGGCCAGGGCGCTTCTCGGCACGCCCAACAGACGCGCGGCGGCAAGATTCGCTTCCACGATCACACCTGCCTCGGTGATCGTGAGGTAGCCCACCGGCGCCAGATCGTACAGGTCGAAGTAGCGCTGCCGCGACGCCTCGAGCCGCGCCTGCGTCCGGCGCAGCTCGTCGTTCTGCATCTCCAACTCGATCTGGTGCGCCGGCAGCGCGTGCAGCACTCGCCGTTGCTCCTCGGGAGAGAGCGTGTCGGGGCTCTCGGACCTTCGGGCGGCTTCTTCCCGAGCCTTCTCCTCCGCCAGCCGGCGCGGGTCGCCCGGTTGGTCCGGATGGGTCTCTTCGTCGCTCACGCTCGCGCCCCGTTCTCTCGCGCAGCGCCGGCGAGCGCCGCTTGCAGCGCGTGGGCAAGGGTGGCCATGTCGAACGGCTTCTGCAGGAAGCGCACCTCCCCCTCGTCCACGCCGCGCCGAACCACCTCGTCCTCGGTATAGCCCGACATCAATATGATCCTCAGGTGCGGCCAGCGGTCGCGCAGACCCGCCGCCAGCGCGGCGCCGTCGATTCCCGGCAGCATCAGGTCGGTGAGCAGGAGATCGGGCGCCGGCGTGTCCGGCAGCACCCCCGCCTCCTCGCCGCTGGCCACGGCGGTGACCACGTAGCCGAAGATCGTCAGCAGCTCGGTGAGACCCTTGCGAGCCCCCTCCTCGTCCTCCACGATCAGCACCCGCTCGCCATGGCCGGCGGGAGGCTCGGCATCGCCACTCGACTCCTGGGCGGCCGCGTCCGGCGGCGGCATCGCGGGCAGGATGACGCGGAACACGCTGCCCTGGCCGGGGGAGCTCTCCACCTCCACCCGCCCGCGGTGCTGCTCGGCGATCCCGTGCACCACCGACAGGCCCAGGCCAGTACCCACGTCCTTCGTGGTGAAGAACGGCTCGAACAGGTGCGAGCGCGTCTCCTCGTCCATCCCGTGACCGGTGTCGATCACCGCGAGCACCGCGTCGCCGTCGACGCGGTCCGCGCGCACGGTCAGCGTGCCACCGGAAGGCATGGCATCCTTGGCGTTGACCACCAGGTTCATCAGCACCTGCTGGAGCTGCCCCGCGTCGCCGTCCACCCACAGATGCCCGGGCACGGCCTCGACGGTCAGGCGGATGTTCTCCGGGACGAGCCGCCGCAGCAGTACACCCACCGCACCGGCCAGCTCGCCCAGATCCACCCGCTTCTTCTCCGCCACCTGCCGCCGCGAATACAGCAGCAGTTGCTGCGTCAGGCCCGCGCCGCGCTTGATCAGCGCCTCGATCTCCGCCACGATTCTCGCCAGCTCCGGCGACCCTGCCTTGAGCCGCAGCACGGTCGCCAACGACAGCATCGCCTGCAAGATGTTGTTGAAGTCATGCGCCACCCCGCCCGCAAGGCGTCCCACCGCCTCCATCTTCTGCGCTTGCAGGAGCTGCGCCCGGCTGCGCTCCAACGCATCTTCGGCTCGCTTGCGTTCGGTGATGTCGCGGATCGCCGCGATGTGAACTGGCCGCCCATGACTGACGAAGAAACGTCCCGTGACCTCGACCGGAAACTCGGTCCCGTCTTTCTTCCGGTGAATCCGCAGGGGGATGGTGACGACCAGGTCCGAGATGACCGGCGTGCCGAGTGTGACCCGTTGCGTCTCCTCAGGTTGGGCCGACAGGTCGGTGTTCTTCCTGGCCAGCAGCTCTTCGCGCGTGAATCCGTAGAGCGTCGCAGCCGCGCCATTGGCCTCCAGGATGCGACCGTCTTCGTTGTCGATCAGGAGGAGGGCGTCGGACTCCATCTCGACAAGCTGGCGATAGCGCTCCTCGCTCTCCCGGAGTGCCTCCTCCGCCCGCTTGCGCTCGGTGATGTCGGTGATGGTTCCAATATACCCAACGACCTGGTTCTCGAGATTCGTCTCCGGGATCGCCTGCCCCATGACCCAGACGACGGTTCCATCCGCACGCACGAGGCGATAGTCCGAGAAGGACGCGCGGGCACGTCCGCTCGCTTCGCGCCAACCACGGATCAGAACCTCCCTGTCATCGGGATGGACAGCGCTCAGCCAGCCATCTCCCAGGGCCTCTTCGACCGACAGTCCGGAAAGGCGGCACCACGCCGGGTTGACATAGGTGGTGGCGCCATTCTCATCGGTACGGAAGATCCCGACGGGTGAGACCCTGGCCAGGTTCTGGTAGCGTTCCCGGCTTTCCTGCAGCGCTCGTTCCGCCCGCCTGCGCTCGCTGACGTCGCGCGCCGTCGTGTGCATGAGCGCCTTGCCATCGACGTCGATTCTCCGGTTGTTGAACTCGGTGTCGACCTTCCTGCCGTCCTTGCGCAAGGTCGGCGCCTCGCTGAGGACCTCCCCTCCGGCCATGATGCTGTCGTGGTGCGTGTCGTAGGCGTGCCGATCGACGTCGGCGTGGAGGTCGGGGATGCGCATCGACAGCAGTTCCTCCGCCGAGTAGCCGGTCAGCTCGCAGGCCGCGGCATTGACGGCCACGAAGCGGGACTCGGCGTCGCTGATGAACACGGCATCGCGCGACCCCTGGAAGATCGCCTCCTGCACGGCGAGCGTCCGGCGCAGCTCGTCGTTCTGGTGCGCGAGCTCGGCCTGTTGCGCCCGCAGCTCGTGGAGCAGCCGCCGTTGCTCCTCGAGCGAGAGCCCGCCGAGGTTCTCGGGAATCTCGGAGCATCTTCCCCCAGCCTTGTCCTCGGCCTGCCGGCGCAGCTCAGGCGGTTGGTCCGGGTGGGCGTGTTCGTCGGCCATGGTTGTGCACTGTCCTTTCGGCGACTCCGCCGGCTGCCAGCCTCACTACTCCCCCTCGCGCTCGGGGGTCGCGACGGCATACGCCTTGCCGGCCTCGTTGGCCAGAGGGCTGGCGGTACGAGGGCGCAGCCTCGGAGGAGCCGACGCTGCTTGCCCACTCTGGCGGTGAAGCACGCACCGCACGCTGCGGTGATGGCTGAGGCTCAGGGCGGAGTATCGTCATCCGCCCGCAGACCCCTCGGCCAGCGTGGCGAGGACGCGAGTTTGGAGTGTCAAGTCGTTGTGCTCCCGACAGATTTTACACCTGCCGACGCCGCGGCGACCGCACTCAAGCCAGCGGGCGAGATCCTGACGCCTCCCTGACGGGCTCCGGGGCCGGGTTTATGCCTCGTTGAGATCCTGCATGGTCTCCTTCCCTCGGAGGCAGCCATGCAGACCATTCCCCGCAACCCGCTACTCGGCATCGCCCTGATCGGCATCGCCGCCGTCGCCGCGGCGGACGAACCGAAACAGCCGGTCACTCTCGGCCTGTTCACGTCGATGACGATCTCGCACAACTTCAACGACCCGCCGGACGACAGCAACTCGCTCCGCGCCTACGACACCAGGGAAGGCGAGCTCTCGCTCGACGGCGTCGAGGCGGTCTTCCAGCGCAAGGTCGCCGCGCCCGGGGACGTCGGGTTCCGCTTCGACCTGATCGCCGGCTCCGCGATTCCGCACGTCACGGCGGCAAGCGGGCTGTTCCGCAACCCCGGAACCGGCCAGGCCGAGGACATCGACCTGCTCCAGGGCTTCGTGAGCTACGTCGCGCCGGTTGGGCGCGGCCTGCGCTTCGACCTCGGGAAGTTCACCGCCCTGATCGGCTACGAGAGCGTCGAGGGCGTCGACGGCTGGAACGACGCGGTCTCGCGCTCCCTTCTTTTCTATGCCGAGCCGACCACCCACACCGGCCTGCGGGTCGGCGCCCAGCTCTCCGACGCCGTGAGCGGGACCGCGTACCTCGTGACCGGGTGCGACCTGGTGCAGGACAACAACGACTCGCCTTCGCTGGGACTCCAGCTCGGCGTCGCCAAGCCCGGCTCCCCGTTCTCCCTCACCGTCAACTACCTCGGCGGGCCTGAGCAGGCCGGCAACGACTCCAACCTGCGTCACAGCGTCGACGTCATCGGCAAGGTGACGCTCTCGCCCAGGGCCGCGCTCGGCGTCGAGCTGCTGGCCGGCCGCGACCAGGGCTCGGCCGCCGACGGCGGAACTGCGAAGTGGAACGGCGTCGCCGCCTACCTCCGCACCGACCCCACCCCGCGCTTCGCGCTCACGCTCCGCCTCGAGTCGCTCGACGACAAGGACGGCAACCGCACCGGCACCGTGCAGCGAGTCGACGAAGCCAGCCTGGTTGCCCAGTTCAAGGTCGCCGAGGGGTTGTTCGTGCGCACCGAGGCGCGGGTAGATCGCTCGGACGAAGAGTCCTTCCTCAAGGACAACGGCACGGCGCGCACCCAGCCGACTCTCGCCCTCAACGTCGTCTGGACCGACGCGGACGTGCTCACGCACTGACGGTTTCTTGATCGGCGGGGCGGCCTCGCTTATGCGCCGTTGACACGCCCCGCCGTTCAATGACAACCGAGGAGGCACACCGTGGACGTCTGGGCCTTGATCGTGATGGCGGCAATGCTGGCGACCACCCTCTGGCTGGTCGGTGCACTCGACCGCATGCGGCAACGGAGGACCTCATGAACATACTTTACCTGCTCGCGGGCGTGATCGCCGTCGCGCTGGCGATCTACCTGCTGGTCGCTTTGCTCGACCCGGAGGAGCTCGGATGACTCTGCTCGCTACCGTCAACCTGCTGATCTTCCTCGGGGTGATCCTGGCCCTGGCCAAGCCCCTGGGGATCTACATGGCGCGCGCCTACGAGGGCCGGCCGTACGGGCTGGGCCGGGTCCTCGGACCGGTCGAGCGCTCCCTCTACCGCATCGCCGGCGTCGACCCGAACGACGAGATGACCTGGCAGCGCTACGCCGTCGCCATGCTCCTCCTCAACGGCGTCGGGCTGCTGGTTGTGTTCCTTCTGCAGAGGCTCCAGGGGGTGCTCCCCGCCAACCCCCAGCACCTCGGCGGGGTCGCTCCGGACCTGGCGTTCAACACTGCCGTCTCGTTCGCCACCAACACCAACTGGCAGAACTACTCGGGCGAGACGACGTTGAGCTATCTGAGCCAGATGCTGGGGCTCACGGTGCAGAACTTCCTGTCCGCCGCGTCGGGGATGGCGGTCCTGGTTGCCCTGATCCGCGGCATCGTCCGGCGCTCCGCGAGCACCATCGGGAACTTCTGGGCCGACACGGTGAGGGGCACGCTGTACGTCCTGCTCCCGCTGTCGCTGATCCTCGCCCTCGCCCTGGTCTCGCAGGGCGTCGTGCAGACGCTGTCGCCCTACCAGAGTGCGACGATGATCGAGCCGCTGACGGTCGAGACGCCGCAGCTCGACGCCGCCGGCAACCCGGTGAAGGACGCGGCCGGAAACGCGGTGACCGACCAGGCGACGGTGGCGACCCAGCTCCTGGCGGTCGGCCCGACCGCCTCGCAGATCGCCATCAAGCAGCTCGGTACCAACGGAGGCGGGTTCTTCAACACCAACTCCGCACACCCCTTCGAGAACTCTACGCCGCTCTCCAACTTCCTGGAGCTTCTCGCGATCTTCCTCATCGCCGGCGCCCTGTGCCTCACTTTCGGCGAGATGGTCGGCGATCGCCGGCAGGGGTGGGCCGTGCTGGCGGCGATGACGGCGATCTTCGTCGTCGCCGCCGTGGCCGCGATGGCGAGCGAGCAATCTGGCAACCCCTTGCTCGCTCGCCTTGGTGTCGATCAGAGCGCCTCACAGCTCCAGGGGGGCGGCAACATGGAGGGCAAGGAGGTCCGCTTCGGGCCCAACGCCTCGGCTCTCTGGGCGGCCGTGACGACCTCGACCTCCAACGGCTCGGTCAACTCGATGCACGACTCGTTCACGCCGCTCGGCGGCATGGTGCCGATGGTGATGATCCAGATCGGCGAGGTGGTGTTCGGCGGCGTCGGCTCCGGGCTCTACGGCATGCTGGTGTTCGTCATCGTCGCGGTCTTCATGGCCGGGCTGATGGTCGGCCGAACCCCGGAGTACCTCGGCAAGAAGGTCCAGGCGTTCGAGATGAAGATGGCGTCGCTGGTCATCCTCGTCCCGCCGGCGCTGGTGCTGCTCGGCACCGCGGTGGCGGTGGCGACCACCGGCGGGCGCGCGGGCGTCGCCAACCCCGGCGCGCACGGGTTCTCCGAGATCCTCTACGCGTTCTCGTCGGCCGGAAACAACAACGGCTCCGCGTTCGCCGGCCTCTCGGGCAACACGCCGTTCTACAACTTCTCCCTCGCGATCGCGATGTTCTTCGGGCGCTTCTGGACGAAGATCCCGGTCCTCGCGATCGCCGGCGCGCTGGCCGCGAAGAAGTACACCCCGGCCGGCGCGGGGACGCTCTCGACCCACACGCCGCTGTTCGTGAGTCTGGTGATCGGCACGGTGCTGCTGGTCGCGGCGCTGACGTTCATCCCCGCACTCGCGCTGGGTCCCATCGTCGAGCACCTGCAGATGATCGCGGCGGCACGCTAGGGAGGACACGATGACAAGCAAAGCCAAGGTCCTGAAGCTGTTCGAACCCGCGATCGTGCGCGGTGCGGCGCTCGAAGCGTTTCGCAAGCTCGACCCGAGGCACCAGATCAAGAACCCGGTGATGTTCGTGACCGAGGTGGTCAGCCTGCTCACCACCGGACTGTTCGTCCAGGCGCTGCTCGGCCACGGCGAGGCCCCGGCCGGCTTCATCGGCGCGATCTCGGCGTGGCTGTGGTTCACCGTGCTGTTCGCCAACTTCGCCGAGGCGATGGCCGAGGGACGCGGCAAGGCGCACGCCGACTCGCTCCGTCGCGCCAAGCGCGACATCCAGGCGAAGTTCCTCGCCGAGCCGCATCACGACGCCGGTTGGATCCCCGTTCCGACCTCGCAGTTGCACAAGGGAGACGCGGTCCTCGTCCAGTCCGGCGACGTCGTCCCTTGCGACGGCGAGGCGATCCAGGGCATCGCGTCGGTCGACGAGAGCGTGATCACCGGCGAGAGCGCCCCCGTGATCCGCGAGTCGGGCGGCGACCGCTCGGCGGTTACCGCCGGCACGCGCGTGCTCTCCGACTGGCTGGTGATCAGGGTCGGCGCCGAGCCCGGCGAGACGTTTCTCGACCGCATGATCGCGCTGGTGGAAGGCGCTAAGCGCCAGCGCACGCCGAACGAGATCGCACTCTCGATCCTGCTCGCCGCGCTGACGATCGTCTTCCTGCTCGCCGTCGCCACGCTGCTGCCTTTCTCGCTGTACTCGGTCCGGGCCGCCGGCCAGGGGTTGCCCGCCACCGTTACCGTCCTCGCCGCCCTGCTCGTCTGCCTGATCCCGACGACGATCGGCGGGCTGCTCTCGGCGATCGGGATCGCCGGCATGGACCGCCTGGTGCGCGCCAACGTGATCGCCACCTCGGGCCGCGCCGTCGAGGCGGCCGGCGACGTCGACGTGCTGCTGCTCGACAAGACCGGCACCATCACCCTCGGCAACCGCCAGGCGGCCAGGTTCATCCCAGCCCCCGGCGTCAAGGAGGAGCATCTTGCCGCGGCGGCGCAACTCGCGTCGCTCGCCGACGAGACCCCCGAGGGCCGCTCGATCGTCGTGCTGGCCAAGGAGCGCTTCGGCATCCGCGGCCGCGACCTCGAGGCGATGGGAGCCAAACCGGTGCCGTTCACCGCCGCCTCGCGGATGAGCGGCGTCGATTTCGACGACCGCGAGCTCCGCAAGGGTGCCGCGGACGCGATCGAGCGGTGGGTGCGCGATAAGGGCGCCGCGTTCCCCGCCGAGGTGAAGACCGACGTCGAGCGGGTCGCGCGGGAAGGCGCCACACCCCTTGTCGTCGCCGAGGGAGGCCAGGTGCTCGGCGTCGTCCAGCTCAAGGACGTGGTCAAGGGCGGCATCCGCGCCCGCTTCGCCGAGCTCCGCAAGATGGGCATCCGTACCGTGATGATCACCGGCGACAACCCGCTCACCGCCGCGGCGATCGCCGCCGAGGCGGGGGTCGACGACTTCCTCGCCGAGGCGACTCCCGAGGCCAAGCTCAAGTTGATCCGCGAGTACCAGACCGGCGGACGTCTCGTGGCGATGACCGGCGACGGCACCAACGATGCGCCGGCGCTCGCCCAGGCGGACGTCGCGGTGGCGATGAACACTGGCACCCAGGCCGCCAAGGAAGCCGGCAACATGGTCGACCTCGACTCGAACCCGACCAAGCTGATCGAGGTCGTGGAGATCGGCAAGCAGCTCCTGATGACCCGCGGCTCGCTGACCACGTTCTCGATCGCCAACGACGTCGCCAAGTACTTCGCGATCATCCCGGCGATCTTCGTCGCCACCTACCCGCAGCTCGGGCTGCTCAACGTCATGCGGTCTGGCGACGCCTGCCAGCGCGATCATGTCCGCCGTCATCTTCAACGCGCTGATCATCATCGCTCTGATCCCGCTCGCCCTGCGCGGCGTCGCGTACCGGCCGGTCGGCGCGGCGGCGCTGCTGCGCCGCAACCTGCTGATCTACGGGCTCGGCGGCATCGTGGTGCCGTTCGTCGGCATCAAGGCGATCGACCTGCTGCTGACGGCGCTGCACCTGGTGTGAGGAGGAAGCCAATGAACGGACAGCTACGGCCCGCACTCGTCGTGTTCCTCGCGCTCTCGATCCTGACCGGGATCGCCTACCCGCTGGTGGTCACCGGGCTGGCGCAGCTCGTCTTCCACGACCGCGCTTCCGGGTCGCTGGAGGCCCGCGACGGCCGCGTCGTCGGATCGCGTCTGATCGGGCAGCCGTTCTCGGCTCCAGGTCACTTCTGGGGCCGTCCGTCGGCCACCGGACCGGTGCCGTACAACGCCGCCGCGTCCTCCGGCTCGAACCTCGGACCGACCAACCCGGCGCTGCTCGCCGCGGTTCACGACCGCGTGGCGGCGCTGCGAGCCGCCGATCCGACTGCGACCGGGCCGGTGCCGGTCGACCTGGTCACCGCCTCGGGTAGCGGCCTCGACCCGGATATCTCGCCGGCGGCCGCGCTCTACCAGGTGCCGAGGGTCGCCCGCGCGCGGGGCGTCTCCGAGAGCAGCCTCCGCGATCTGGTGGCTGCCAACACGCGAGGCCGGACCCTGGGCTTCCTGGGGGACCCCCGGGTGAACGTGCTCGCGCTCAACCTGGCCCTGGATGGCCTACGATAGCGGCATGACTACCGGACAGGCCGGCGGCGGCCGATGATCGGCGAACGCCCGGACCCCGACGAGCTGCTCGAGCGAGTCCGTGCCGCCGAGGAGCGGGCGGCACGCGGCCGCCTGAAGGTCTTCTTCGGCGCGTGCGCCGGTGTCGGCAAGACCTACGCGATGCTCGAGGCGGCGCAGGCCGCGTCGCCGCGAGGGAAGTGACGTCGTCGTCGGCTGGGTCGAGACGCACGGGCGCGTCGAGACCGAGGCGCTCCTGGCCGGACTCGAACGCCTGCCCAGCCGCCAGCTCTCGTATCGCGGCACCGTGCTCGAGGAGTTCGACCTCGACGGCGCGCTCGAACGCCGGCCGGCGCTCCTGCTGGTCGACGAGCTGGCGCACACCAACGCCCCCGGCGTCGCGCCACGCCAAGCGCTGGCACGACGTCGAGGAGCTGCTCGCCGCCGGGATCGACGTCTTCACGACGCTCAACGTCCAGCACCTCGAGAGCCTGAACGACGTCGTCGCGCGGATCACCGGCGTCTCCGTCCGCGAGACGGTCCCCGATCGTATCTTCGAGCAGGCCGACGAGATCGAGCTGGTCGACCTGCCGGCCGACGACCTGCTCGCCCGGATGCGCGAGGGCAAGGTGTACCTGCCCGACCGGGCGCGCACGCGCGATGGAGAACTTCTTCCGCAAGGGCAACCTGATCGCGATGCGCGAGCTGGCGCTGCGGCGCACGGCCGACCGCGTCGACGCCCAGATGGAGACCTACCGGCGCGACCACGCGATCCGCGACACCTGGGCGGCCGGCGAGCGGCTGCTCGTCCTCGTGGCCCCCAGCCCGTACGCGGCCCGGCTGGTACGCGCCACCAGGCGGATCGCCGCGCGGTCCAAGGCCGACTGGATCGCCGTGCACGTCGAGAACGGGCGCGAGCAGGCGCTGCCGGAGGCGGACCGCGCCCAGCTCACGCGCACCCTTACTCTCGCGGAGAGGCTCGGCGGCGAGGTCGTCACGCTTTCCGGCGAGGACGTGGTGGCCGAGGTCATCGGCTACGCGCGATCGCGCAATGTCACCCGCATTGTCATCGGCAAGCCGGTCAAGCGAACGTGGCGCGATGTCGTCGACGGGTCCCTCGCCGACCGCCTGATCCGTGCCAGCGGCGGCATCGACGTGCTGGTGCTCGCCGGAAAGGCCGAGCCGCCCGCCTCACCGCTGCGTACGCAGCGGCCGGAGCGGAGGGACTGGCGGGGCCTGACGTGGACGCTCGCCACGGTGGTCGGTTGCACGCTGGTGGCGGCGCTGATGCACAGCCACTTCTCCGAGGTCAACCTGGTGATGGTGTACCTGGTCGGCGTCATGCTGGTCGCCGCGCGGCTGAAGCGGTGGCACGCCGTCGTCGCCTCGGTGTTCTCCGTCGCCGCCTTCGACTTCTTCTTCGTCCCGCCGAAGCTGACGTTCGCGGTCGCCGACACCCAGTACCTGTTCACCTTCGCCGTCATGCTCGCCGCTGCGCTGGTGATCTCCGACATGACCGCGCGGGTGCGGCGACAGGTCGAGGCCGGGCGCGCCCGCGAGCGCCGCCTGGCGACGATGTACGCGCTCGCTGCCGACCTGGCGCCGACCAACGACGAGAAGGACCTGGGCGCGGGCCCTGGTGCGGCGACTCGCGGAGTCGATCGAGGGCGGTGCGATCCTGCTGCTCGCCGACGGCGACGGGAAGCTGCTCGAGACCGCCTCCCACGACGTGCCGGCGCTTGACACCAACGAAACCTCGGTGGCGCGGTGGGTGTTCGACCACCGCCAGATGGCCGGCCGGTTCACCGACACGCTACCCGGCAGCCAGCTCCTCTACATCCCGCTGATCGCCGCGCACGGAGCCGTAGGAGTCGTGGGGGTAGCGCTGCCCGACCCGCCGTCGCCGGACCAGGCGCACCTCATCGAGGCGCTGAGCAGCCAAGCTGCGTTGGCCATGGAACGCATCCGGCTCGCGCGCGCGGCCCGCGAGGCCGAGCTCCAGGTCGACGCCGAGAGGTTCCGTAACTCCCTCCTCTCGTCGGTGTCGCACGACCTGCGGACGCCCCTGACCGCCATCTCCGGCGCCGCCTCGGCGCTCCTCGACCCGACCCTCCCGCGCGACTCGCACGACGAGCTCGCGCAGACCGTGGTCGACGAGAGCGCCCGGTTGAACCGCCTGATCGCGAGCCTGCTCCAGGTCACGCGCCTCGAGAGCGGCGCGATCGTGCTCGAGAAGGAGTGGCAGCCACTCGAGGAGGCGCTCGGGGCGGCACTCTCGCGCGCCGAAGAGGAACTCGGCTCGCGGCCCGTCACCGTGAGTTTCCCGGAGGACCTGCCGCTGGTCCCCGCCGACGGGCTGCTGCTCGAGCAGCTCTTCTACAACCTCCTCGAGAACGCCGCGAAGTACACCCCGGCCGGCACTCCCATCACGGTGGCGGCGCGGGCCGAGCCCGGGTGGGTGGTGGTCGAGGTCGCGGACCGCGGCCCCGGCCTGCCGCCGGGCGGCGAGGCGCGGGTCTTCGACACCTACGTGCGTCTGGCCCGTGGCGGCAGCGGGGTCGGGCTCGGGCTGACCATCTGCCGCGGGATCGTGGTGGCGCACGGCGGCACCATCTGGGCCGAGAATCGCCCGGAGGGCGGCGTCGCTTTCTGCTTCCGGCTGCCGATCGAGGGCACGCCGCCGACCATGGAAGGTGATGAAGGAGACACCGACGATGGCCTCCAATGAGCCCCTCGTCCTCGTCGTCGATGACGAGGCGCCGATCCGCCGCTTCCTGCACGCGGCGCTCTCCGGCCATGGCTTCCGCTACGCCGAGGCGAGCACCGCCGCGGAGGCGCTCGAAAAACTCATCGCTCTCAAGCCCGACATCCTCCTGCTCGACCTCGGGCTGCCCGACCGCGACGGCCTCGACCTCCTGCACGAGCTGCGCGGCTGGTCGTCCGTGCCGGTCGTCGTCCTTTCGGCGCGCGACCGGGAGCCCGACAAGGTGACGGCGCTCGACACCGGCGCCGACGACTACCTGAGCAAGCCGTTCGGCGCCTCCGAGCTGCTCGCGCGGTTGCGGGTCGCGCTGCGCCACGCGGCGGCGGCCGGCGCCGGCGGCGCCCCGGCGGTCTTCGTCAACGGCGATCTCAGCGTCGACGTCGCCGCCCGCCGGGTCGCCGTCGCCGGCCGCGAGGTCCACCTGACCCCCCACGAGTTCAAGCTCCTCGCGCTGCTCGTCAAGCACGCCGGCAAGGTGCTCACCCATCGCCAGCTCCTGCGCGATGTTTGGGGTCCGGAGTACGGCGACGAGAACCACTACGTGCGCGTGTACATGGCACAGCTTCGCCGCAAGCTCGAGGCCGACCCGGCCCGCCCGCAGTGGCTGCAGACCGAGCCGGGCGTCGGGTACCGACTGCGCGTCCCGGACCCGACCTCCTAGGGTTCCTCGAAGAGTCGGGCCACCGGTGCGGCCCGTGCTGGCATCCGGCGATGTGCTTCGCTCCGGGCGACGCCGAGGGGATCGGGATCGGCGGCGTCGGCACCCCGGGAACGGCGATCCTCGGCAACCTCATCCACGACGACGGCGGCCTTGCCATCGACCTCGGCAGGGTATGATCCCGCGATGCGCGCACTCCTCTTTCTGCTCCCAGCGCTCCTGGCGATGCCTGTCCTCGGCGGCGCGCCGCCCGCACGCTTCGTCTCGCTCCGCGCCCTCGACCGCGCCATTGCCGAGGTCGGAGAGGGCGGCGACTGCGAGGCGTTCTGGGGGCGGATCAAGGCCTCCGGGACGTTGCCGCTGGTGTTCGGGCAGACGGCGGTCTTCTTCTGGCGCGGCGAGGCCTCCACCGTCGAGTGGCGCGGTGATCTCGTCGGCTGGGAGGCGTCGCCGGCCGCGCGCGGCCGCAGGATCGGCGCGACGGATATCTGGACGTGGCGCCATGAGCTGCTGCCGGCCTCGCGGGCCGACTACAAGATCGTCGTCGATGGCACCACCTGGCTGCTCGACCCAGGCAACCCGAACCAGCAGGTCGGCGGCTACGGCCCGAACTCCGAGATCCGCATGCCGGGGTGGCGGGAACCCGACAGCGTCAGGCGTCGCTCCGGCGTGGCGCGCGGAACGCTGGGCGGCGATGTGGCGGTCGCCAGCACGAAGCTCGGATATGCGGTCACCATCCGCGTCTACCGCCCCGCCGGCTTCGACGCGACCGCGGTGGCGCGCCTCCCCGTGCTCTACGTGACCGACGGCTCCGACTACTGGAACGACGACATGGGCAGCGTCGTCGTGACGCTCGACAACCTCATCACCGACTGGAGGGTGCCGCCGCTGCTCGCAGTCTTCATCGATCCCTGGGACCGTGCGGCCAAGGTCAACCGGCGCGAGAAGGAGCTCGTCCCGAACGCCGCCGGGGGCTGTCCGTTCTGTGAGTTCGTGGCGGCGGAGCTGGTGCCGTTGATCGACGCGGAGTACCCGACGCTGGCGAGCCCACAGCACCGTGCGATCCTCGGCACGTCACTCGGCGGCCTCAACGCGGCGTTCATGGCGCTGCGCTACCCGGAGGTGTTCACACTGGTGGGGATCCAGAGCCCCGCTCTCGGCCACGCACCATGGGTGCTCGAGGAGCTCGAGAAGAGCGCGGTGCGACCGGAGCGGGCGTTCATCGACGTCGGGCTCTACGAGGAGTGGTGCCTCCCCGAAGCGCGCCGCCTGCGGGCGCTGCTCGAGCGGCGCGGAACGAAGGTTTCGTACCTCGAGATCCCCGACGGCCACTCCTGGGGCCACTGGCGTGGCACCGTCGACGACGCCCTGGTTTTCCTGTTCGCCCGCTGACCCGCGCGGGGCGGCCGGCTACGCGCCGTTCGCCGCGGTGCCGTCGGAACGAGCGCGCGCCGGATCACTCGAACGAGGCGAGGTAGATGTCGGCCTCGGTCACGCGCCGCGAGAAGTAGGCGACGCTGCCGTCGCGAGTGAGCCGCGGCGGGCCAAGCACGTCCCGGGTCGAGGTGTAGATCTTCCGCGTCTGCTTCGTCCGGGTGTCGACCACCCAGAACTCCTTGCCCTTGCTGACGAACAGCAGCCGGCGGCTGTCGCCGAACCAGACCGGCCACTCGCCGAAGTCCGTCAGGCGCTCGTAGGTGCGCGACGCGAACGTGTAGGTGCACGATGCCCTTCCCGCGCGGCGGTGAAGCCGATCTGGCCGGCGAGCCTGGAACCGTCCGGCGACCAGGCGTTCGGGATGAACGGGCGACAGCTCCGCCGTCGGGCAGTGGCAGCTGCTCGGGCGTCTGCTCCTGCGACGGACTGGTTCGGATCGACGAGCGAGGGCGAACCTGCCGTCACTGCTGGACGTCGTGGTCGCCAGCCCGCCGCCGTCGGGCGACCACGACCGGAATGCCCCCGGCCGCGGTGACCTGCTGCAGGTCGCTGCCGTCGGCGGCGCGGATCTTCCAGACCTGCAGCGGGCCGCCGCGGTTCGAGAAGAACGCGACCCACGTCTGTCGGGCGACCAGCGCGGCACGCGGTCGACGGCCGCGTCGCTCGTCAATTGCCGAAGCCCGGTGCCGTCGGGCCGGATGACGTAGACATCGCCCTTCGGGCTGGTCCCGGGAGTAGAACACCACCCACTCGCCTTCGGGCGTCGGGTCCGGGTTGGCCCACAGTCGCGAGCCGGTGGTCACCCAGGTCGGCTCGCCGTTGAACGTGCGCGTCGCCGGGTCGAGCGCGAGCCGCTGGATGTTCGAGGTCTCCACCACCGCGACGTAGGCGATCCGCTGGCCGTCGGCCGAGATCGTGGGATGCGCGAGGAACGGCGCCGGCGTGGTGATCGGCTCCGGCTCGCCGAGCCGCTTGCCCGACTCTTCGTCGATCGGGCACGCGCCAGAGGTTCATGCTGCCGCCGCGGTCGCTGACGAAGTACAGGTGACGCTCCGTCGGGCGACCACACCGGGCACCAGTCGGACGGCGGGTCGCTGCGTGACGCGGCACCGGCTCGCCGCCGCGCGCCGGGACGCGTCCAGATGTCCATGACCCTGCCGGCGGCCGCCGTCTGCGACAGGGAGTCTGTCCTTCCGCTGCCGCGGGCGACGTAGGCGATTCGCTGGCCGTGCGGCGACCAGCTCGCCTGTACCGCGTCGTCACGGCGAGCTTGCGCTGCGCGCCGGTGCCCACGTTGACGACCCAGAGCTCGCTCTGGCACTCCCAGTTGAGCGGCGTCAGCTGGACGTCCTCGTGGTGTACGCGATCTCGGTCGCCGTCCGGCGACCAGGTCGGATTGAAGGCGGTGCTGACGCCGGTCCGGGTGACGCGCCTGACGCCCTCGCCGGTGCGTCCCATCACGAAGATGCCGCCGCCCTCCCGGCCCGATCGGAACGCAATGCGCTCGCCGTCCGGCGAGGCCGCCGGCTCGTCGTCGTCCGCCTGGCAGTCGGCGGTCAGGTTGATCGGGTTCTGCCCGGTCGTGGACAGCAGGTAGATGTCGCGATTTCCCGACTCCTCGCCGGAGTAGACGACCCACTTGCCGTCGGGAAGCAGGCTCGGGTACTGCTCGACCCCCGGCTGGGCGCTCAGGCGGCGGAACGTAGCGCGCACCGGCGCAGGCCGAGCGCGCGACCCTTCGCGGCCCCACCCGAGGAGCAGGTACGCCGCCGCCGCCGTGCCAGCGAGGAGCAACGACACCAGCGCCACGGTGCGGGCCAGCCGGAGACGGACCAGCGCTCCGAGCACCCTCGAGATCCAGCGATGCGTCGGCGTCTCGTGCTGCAGCGCCTCGAGATCCGCGCGGAGATCGAGCGCACTCTGGTAACGCAGCGCCGGGTCTTTGGCGAGCGCCCTGGCGACGATGCGGTCGAGCTCCCGCGGAATGTCTCGGTTCACGGCGGACAAGTGCGGCGGCGTGTCCTTGATGATCGACGAGATCAGCGAGAAGGTGGTGTCGCCGCTGAACGGCCGCGACCCGCACGCCATCTCGTACAGCACGACACCGAGCGAGAAGATGTCCGAGCGATGATCGATCGAGAGTCCCTGGGCCTGCTCGGGTGACATGTACGCGGCGGTCCCGATGATCGCGTGGCGCGCCGTGAGCGAGGGCGAGGTGAGCAGCGTGGAGTCGGTGGCGGCGATCTCGCGCTTGAGCTTGGCGAGGCCGAAGTCGAGCACCTTCAGGGTTCCGTTGCTCGCGACCATGATGTTCGCCGGCTTGAGGTCCCGGTGGACTATCCCCTGCTGGTGCGCGGCCGCGACGGCGTCGACGAGCGGAATCGCCAAAGCCAGGAGCTGGTCGACCGGGAGGCCCTGCTTCGGGATGATTTCGACCAGCGTCTTCCCCTCGACGAGCTCCATTGTCAGGAACTGGACGCCGTCAGCCTCCTCGACGGCGTAGATCGTGACCACGTTGGGGTGGTTGAGGGCCGCAATGGCGCGTGCCTCGAGCTGGAACCGTTGCAGCCGGTCCGGATCGGCCGCCATCTCCGGGGGAAGCAGCTTCAAGGCCACCCGCCGCCGCAGCTTGGTGTCCTCGGCGGCGTAGACCTCGCCCATGCCGCCGGCGCCGAGCAGGCCGACGATCCTGTAGTGGTGCAGCGTCGAGCCGATCATCCCGAGCCGCCTCTCACGGACCTAGGAGCCTGTTGAAATTGTCGTCTCACCCGGAGCGGGATTGCAAGGCCGGCCGTCGGGGTGACCGCGAGACGTGGCGTCGGACGGCTGACACCGGCAGTCGAAGCGGCGACGGCCAACCTCGTGTCCCCGCGAAGTCTGCCGTGTTCTCCGGAGGCGTTGCGGAATCAGGCAGCGGCTGCACCGGCGCGCCGGAGTCAGTGCCGGGATGTCCCGGCCGGCGCGACGAGGCTCCGCCAACAGTCGGGCAGAACCAGCGCCCCGGGCGCTCGGTCGCCCGGCGCCATGGCCACGCCTTCCCGGCGCGCGTCACCGACGCCGACCATGCTGCCGTCGCGCGGGTCGACGAGCAGTGCGTTGACGCCGCCGAAATCGGTCAGCTCGAGCGGCGTCGCCGGGTAGGTCAGCCGCTTCTGGCGTGAGAACCCGCGATGCTCGAGCGCCTCGGCAACCTCGTCGGTGATCGCGCCGGTCATCTCGAGGTAACACTGGCGGTCGGCCGATCCGCCCCACAGCGCCCGCGGCGCGCTCATCGCGTCTCGAAGCGTCATTCCCCCGTCCACCAATGCGACGATCACGCCGACGATCAGCGGCGCGATGCGGGCACTGCCGGCGCTGCCGATCACCAGCAACGGCCGGCCACCCTTCAGGAGGATCGTCGGCGCCAATGTGTTGATCGGTGGCAGCAGCGGCTCGATGTGGGACCACAAGCGCGGGTCGCGAAAATCGAAGCCGTTGACGAGGCCGTTGTACGCGAAGCCCCACCCTGCGGTCGCCGCGCCGCCCCCGAACTGCGGGCCGAGCGTCTGGGTCAGCGAGACGACATTGCCAGCGGCGTCGGCCGTGGAGACCTGCGTCGTGCCGTCGACCACGAGGCCGGACAATGGTCGTGAGCTCACCTCGCGGTCGTAGAGCGCCCGGTCGAGGCGGATGAGGGCCGCGCGTTCCGCGACGTACGCCGGGTCGGACGCCCGCTCGTCCGGCAGGCGCGGTGGCCGGCGGGCGGGATAGGTGTCGGCGTAGGCGAGGCGGCACGCCTCCAGCAGCAGATGAAGGCGGTCGACAGAGTCGCGGCGGAGCAACTCCTGCGGGAACCTGTCGAGGATGCCGAGCGCCTCGACGACCACCGCGCCGCCACCCGGAAAGGGAAAGGAAAGCACTTCGAGTCCCCGATAGCGGCCGCGCAGCGGCGCCCTCTCCTGGGCGGTCATCAGCGCCAGGTCGGCGAGCCGCACGTATCCGCCGTTGGCGACCATGTCGCGGTCGATCTCCCCGGCCAGCGTGCCGCGGTAGAAGTCGTCCGCTCCCACCATCCCGAGGCGCCTCAGGAAGCAGGCGAGGTCGGGGTTGCAGTAGACGTGGCCGGGACCCCAAACATCGATGCCGTCCTCGAGCAGCAGGCTGCTCAGGTACGCCGACTCGCGCACCTTCGCCGTGTACTTCTCGAGGAATGCGTGGTGCACGGCGGTCCACGCCGACCCGAACTCGGCGATCTCGATCGAGGGCCCGACGACCTCCGCCAGCGTCTTGGTCGCCGTAACGCTCCAGGGCGAGCGCGAGCGCTGCCAGGGTCCCGGGCGTCGCGACCGACTTGAAGCCGTACACCAGGTTCTTCACCACGGCCTGATCGCGCAGCCTCTGCAGCTCCTCCGGCGCGAACCGCAGTGGGGCGCGCGCCGACCCGTCGATCGCCACCGTGCGGCCATCGGCCAGTCGTACGAGCATGTACGTCTGCCCCCCCAGGCCGCACGAGCCAGGGTCGGCTACCCCGAGCGCGAACGCCGCGGCGACCGCGGCATCGATGGCGTTGCCGCCGGTTTCGAGCATTCTCGCGCCCGCCCACGACGCGGCGCGACAACCGGTGACGACCATGCCCCGCCGGGACACCGCTTCCTGCGCCTGTGCCTGCACCGGAACCACCTGCTGCCCGGCGGTCGGCGAGGACGGAAGGAGAATCACCCCCGTTACGAGGTACGCAACCAGCCGCAAGGTCCGGATCACTAACCACAGATTGTAGCGGGTCGTCGCCGCGCGCCGCCGTCCGAGCCGCGGTCGCCCTGGCGAACTGAGAAGCTAGAATGGACCTCGGTATGACGGGCGAGATGGTCTCCCACTACCGCATCCTCCGCAAGCTCGGGGCCGGCGGCATGGGCGTGGTCTATGAAGCCGAGGACAGCCACCTCGGCCGGCACGTGGCGGTCAAGTTCCTCCCGGAGGAGTTGGGGAACAACCGCGAGGCGCTCGAGCGGTTCGTGCGGGAAGCGCGCGCCGCCTCGGCGCTCAACCATCCCCACATCTGCACCATCCACGATCTCGGCGAGCACGACGGCAGGCCGTTCATCGTCATGGAGCTGATGCGGGGCGAGACGCTCAAGGCAGGCATCGACGGGAAGGCGCTGCCGAACGAGCGTGTGATCCAGCTCGGCGTGCAGATCGCCGACGCGCTCGAGGCGGCCCACGTCGCCGGGATCATCCACCGCGACATCAAGCCCGCGAACATCTTCGTCACCGCGCACGGCGAGGCGAAGCTGCTCGACTTCGGGCTCGCGAAGCTCGCGGCCGGAGGCCGAGGCGGGGCCGATCCGGCCCGCCAGGCGACGCTGTCGCGACAGCAGGACCTGACCGTGCCCGGGCAGGTGATGGGAACGGTCTCGTACATGTCGCCGGAGCAGGCGCGCGGCCGGGAGATGGATGCCCGCGGCGACCTGTTCTCATTTGGGGCCGTGCTGTACGAGATGGCGACCGGGGTGCTGCCGTTCCGGGGCGACAGCTCGACCGAGATCGTCGACGGCATCCTCAACCGATCCCAGACGCCGCCGGTGCGGCTCAACCCGGACGTGACGCCGGAGCTGGAGCGGATCATCGCCCAAGCGCTGGAGAAGGACCCCGCCATGCGCTACCAGAGCGCCGCGGAGATGAAGGCCGACCTCAAGCGCCTCCTGCGGGACAGCGCACCCGTCACCGCCGTCGCGCCGCCGATCGTCGCTGCGCCCGCGCTCCGCCGGGTAGCGCCGGTCGCCGTCGTCGCCGCGGCGGCCGTGTTGCTTTTCGTCACGATCGCCGCGATGCTCTGGCTGCGTTCCCGGCCAGCGCCGTCTCCCACGATCGCCGGGCCGAGGCGCATCGCGGTGCTGCCGTTCGAGAACCTCGGCGCCGCCGAGGACGCCTACTTCGCCGACGGCATGACCGACGAGGTGCGCGGCAAGCTCGCGGCGCTGTCGGGCCTGGCGGTGATCGCGCGCGGCAGTACCGACGAATACAAGGGCACCACGAAGCCCGCGAGACAGATCGCCCAGGAGCTGGGCGTGACCTATCTGCTCACGGCCAAGGTGCGCTGGCAGCGGGGCGCGGGACCGAGTCGCATCCGGCTCACCCCGGAGCTCGCCGAGGTGACGGGGGCCGGCGCACCGACGACGCGATGGCAGGACTCGTTCGACGCCGTGCTGGAGGACGTCTTTCGCGTCCAGGGCGAGATTGCCACGCGTGTCGCCGGGGCGTTGCAGGTGGCGCTCGGCGACGATGAGCACAAGCGGCTGGCCCAGGCGCCGACGGCGAGCCTGTCCGCATACGATGCCTACCTGCGCGGCCAGGAGGCTTCCAGCGACCTCGCTGCCACCGAGCCGGCCGCCCTGCGCCGGGCGGCGACGCAGTACCAGCAGGCGGCGGCCCTCGACCCCAGCTTCGCCCTCGCCTGGGCGCAGCTCTCGACGGCGCGCTCACTCATCTACTACAACTCGACACCGTCGCGGGAGCTGGCCGAGGGTGCGCGTACGGCCGCCGAGCGAGCACTGCAGCTTGCTCCCGCGCTTCCGGAAGCGCAGTTGGCGATGGGTACGTACCTCCAGGTGGTCGTCAGGGATTACCCCCGGGCACTGGAGCAGTGTACTCAGGGCCTGGCGGCCAACCCCGGCTCCGCGGCGCTTCTCGTCGCGGCGGCCAGCGTCGAGACCGTCATGGGCCGCTGGGAGCAGGCGCTGGCGCACCTCGACCAGGCCAGCTCCCTCGATCCCCGCTCCGTGCGAACGGCCCTTCGTCTCTCGACCAGCCTGGTGTGGCTGCGGCGCTTTCCCCAGGCGCTCGCGGCGCTCGACCATGCTCTCGGCCTAGCACCCGCGAGCCTCAGGGGGATCGAGCAGAAGGCAATGGTCTACTTGGCCCAGGGCGACCTCGCCGGCGCGCGGGCGGCGCTCGCTGCGGCGCCGAGGGAACTCGAGCCCGCGGCGCTCGCAGCCTTCTTCGCCGGATACTGGGACCTCGCCTGGGTGCTGGACGAGACCCAGCAGCGGATTATCCTACGCCTGACGCCGGAGGCCTTTGACAACAACCGCGCATCGTGGGCCGTCGTCCTGGCCCAGGTCAGCGCTCTGCGGGGAGATGCCGCACAGGTGCGGCGCTACGCGGCCGAGGCCGAGCGAGCCTTCACCGCGCAGATCGCCGAGACGCCCGACGACGATCAGCTCCACGTCACGCGCGGTCTCGCCCTCGCCTATCTCGGGCGGCGCGAGGAGGCGATCCGCGAGGGGCAGCGTGGCGTCGCCCTGCGGTCCATCTCGAGCGACGCCTACAGCGGGCCATACATCCAGCATCAGCTCGTCCGCATCTACATCGTCCTCGGCGAGAACGAGAAGGCTCTGGACGCCCTCGAGCCGCTGCTGAAGGTCCCCGTACTACCTGACCCCCGCGTGGCTCGCGATCGACCCGAGTTTCGCCCCGCTGAAGGGAAACCCGCGCTTCGAGAGACTACTGGTGTCGCGCTAGCTGCCCTGGAGAATCGAGCCAGGCTACAGGTCGGTTGCGGCGTTCACCCTTACGGCAGGCTCTGCGACATTCTCACGCCTCGCCCGTCGCCGGGCGCAGCGACCATGGCGCCGATCGTCGACCTCCAACCCTCCACACCTTGCGCCGCCCGTCCCCGTCGGCGCGCCACCGACGCCGGCCTGCGCGAAGTGCGGCCTACGGGTAGAAGCGGGTCTCGCCGACCGTGTCCAGGACCTCGTCGCCGGCCTGCCTGGCGGCCTCCCGGAACAGACCCTGCGCCGCGGCCTCATCTCCGCACCCGTGGAGGACCCCCGCCGCCCCGAAGGTGAGGCGACTGCTCGTCGGCCGGAACCCGATCGCGCGCTGAACGTCGTCCCGCGCCTCGCGGCAGGCCCCCCGGGCAGCCGCAAGCTCGGCGAGAACGAGATCGAGCGCGGCCCGCGCCGTCCCGTCCCCGCGGGCCGTCTCGGGGATCACGGTCACCCACGCCAGCGCCAGATCGTAGCGGCCGTCCGCGATTTCGAG
The DNA here is from genome assembly GCA_963725705.1 of uncultured Acidobacteriota bacterium. GTDB lineage: Bacteria > Acidobacteriota > Thermoanaerobaculia > Thermoanaerobaculales > Thermoanaerobaculaceae > CAVRZJ01. The sequence continues at coordinate 151,513 of CAVRZJ010000023.1, forward strand.
CTTGGCCAGACTCACCCGCGGCTCGATCTGACGCCTCTCGACCTGCAGGCTCCGGACGAATCCTGCGCGGGCGCGCTCGCGCCGTCCGGCGGCGAGTGCACTCTCCCCGATCAGGTAGTCGGGGCGACCGTCCTGCGGATTCGCCGAGCTCGCCAGCTCGAGGTGCTCCACCGCCGCGGCCAGGTTGCCCGCCTTGAGCTGGAACCACCCGAGGTTGAACTGAGCCCCGAAGTCCGCCGGGTCGTGCGTGGTCACTGCCGTGAAGACCGTTCTGCTGTTCCGCCAGATCGACGTCTGGACGCGGTCGGCGGCCAACGCGAGGAGAGCGGCGACACCGAGAGCGGCCAGCGCCGCCGGCCGCCGTGCAGCGGCACGGGTCAGCCAGGCGGCGGCGGCGGCGACCGCGAGCACCAGAGCGAGGAACAGGAACCGCGGAGCGAACGGATAGCCCGGATTGGGCAGGATCACGTTTGCGGTCGGCGCCTGAGCGAGATACCACCACGCCACCACCAGGACCAGCAGGTATCCCCGCCCCCGGCGGACCAGCGCGACCAGCAGCGCCAGGAGGGCGATATGGAGCCCGACCGCGAGAGCCGGCGTGACGAACGACGAGACGTCGCCGGGCTTGTAGCGGATCAGCATGCCGACCGGGAAAATCGTCAGCCGCCACCCCTCGATCCAGAGCTGGAGCTGCATGAGCACGGACGCCGTCCACGACCCTCCCCACCACCCGAGCGGAGGGATTGGCGCGGTCACAGACTGGCGGACGGCGAGGAAGATAGCGAGGAGGATCCAGTACGGAAGCTGGCGGGAAAGCCAGTGGCGCCGTATCTGCTTGCCCGCGATCCGCCACGCGAGCTCCGCCAGGGCGACGAGGCAAGGCACGAGCACGCCCGACTCGTAGGCGAGCATCGCCCCGAGCGCGGCGCCGAGGCTTGCCACCCACCGCCACGGTGCTGCCGACTCCAGCCACTCGAGATGCCACGTCAGCGCCAGAGCCGTCAGCGCGACACACAGGAGGTTCCCCTGTGCCGTCAGCGAGAGCGCGTTCTCGGAGAGCGCCGGGTGGATCAGCCAGATCGCGGCGGCGAGCCACCCTCCCCGCCCGAAGATCGCCTGGGTGAGGCGACCGACCGCCATGGCCCCGAGTGCGTGGAGCAGCAGCGACACCAGGTGGTAGCCCCATGCGTCGCCGCGAAACACGGCAAACTGCAGCGCGTAGCCGAGCGTCCGCAAGGGCCGGTACTGTGACAGCCAGTCCCGCGTCAACGGCCCGATCGTCGAGGAGTCGGTGAAGAACCGCCACGGTCGGGCCAGCGTCCTGATCGCCGGGTTGGCCGAGAGGATCTCCGGATCGTCCCAGGCAACGCCGGCCCGCAGAGCGCCGCCGTAGGCGACGAACAGCAGCAGCGCCAGCACGGCCACCCGCACCGGGATGGAGTCACGGACGATCGCCCATGGCGCGGCGCCCGCGAGGACTCGCCCCTCCGGACCGTGCACGGTCGCGGGCGCGGGATGCCGTGCCCCGCCGGCCGCGCGGCTCATGACACCCTCGACGCCCGAAGATGCGGGGGCCGCTGGCGGCTCGGGGCGGGCGCACGCCTGCTCACGGGGCGACATGGTAGCAACGCGACAGGGTACCGGGCGACACGCCGGGGCCGCGGCGGAGAGCGGCTCCGCCACCGCCCGGCGAGCCCAAGGCGATGCCCCGGGGCCCTGCGAATGACCTGCCCGGCGGCGCCGACCGCTACCCGGACTGGACAGTCGCGGCGCGGCATGCTATTGTCTTCTCAAGAGGTTAACTGGCGAACTTGAAGTCGCTCCGGCGCCGGACCTCGGCACGGTTCGGGTTCGGCGTGACCGCTTCCTCTTGGTCGGGCCTGTTTCAGCCGACCGCGATTGCCTTCATGCCTGCTGCTGGCGGCAGCCGAGTACCGCCGTAACACTCGCCGGAAGACTGGTCATGGTCAGCTCCGACGATCTGGAGGAACGACGTTCGCGACGGTCCGCGTGGCACCCCGCTGGCGTAACGGGCGGGGCACATGCCTCGCGGGACGCGGTGTGAGCTGTGGACCGTCATGACTCGCAGTGCAGTGAGCCGAAGTCCGGAACCAAGACGAGAGGAGTACTGACATGATCATCTACTGCAAAGAGTGTCGCGGCCGACTCAAGAGAGTGGGGACCGAGTGGAAGCATGAGAAGGGCGGGCCGTCCGAGAGCCACGTCGCCCAACCTCTGGCTGCGCGGAGATGCTTGCTCTTTGATCCCGGCGTCGTCGGCCTGCCCGGTTACGACCGGGCACTGGTGTGGTTGGTGAAGGCCGAGAAGAGCGCGAAGGCCCCGGTCGAGGCCTGGCGCGTCGGCCTTTATGTCTTCGACGGCCGGATCAGAGGCGTCTTCAAGTACAACGGGGATGCCAGCGTCGATCGGCCCGGATCGCTGTTTCACGCGCCCGAAGTGCCGAGCGACTCCTTCCTGCGCAACCACCCGATCGTCAAGGAGAGGTTGGCGGCCCTCGCTCCGCCGCGAAAGAAGGCGGCACCGGTCAAGCAGGCCAAGAGCAGCGCTCCGTGACGCGATGACTCGCGGTGGGTGCCGGCGGCTACCGCACCTCACCTCCGCGGTTGCAGCCCGCGGCCGCGATTGGCTCGGTACGGCGTGCCGCGCGCGCTGACCTGAAGCATCCGCCCCAGTCGCTCGCCGGGCGCTGATTGTGATGCCCGTCACACTGCTCGGGAAGTCGCCCGGCGGCCCCGCCCGTTCTTTGCACAAGAACACGGCACGCACGGTCGCGACCTCGCTCCCCCGTTCCCGACCATGTGACCGTTGGAGGGCGGGGAATGAAGAAGTCAAGCATCGTCTCGATCCTGGTGCTTTCGACCATTATCGCCGGCGCCGCCGCGGCGGAGACGTTCCGAGTGTCACTGCGCGGGGACCGCGAGGCGGGCGCCGGCGGTGACGCAGACGGCACCGGCGTGGCGTTCGTCACCCCGGATGGAGCCAGCGTCGACTACTACATTCTGGTCAAGGGCATCGACGCACCGACCGCCGCGCACATCCACGCCGGCCGAGCTGGGGTGACCGGCTCCGTCGTGGTGGGCTTCTCGCCGACGTTCACCAGCCCGACGGCGGGAATCTACGTCGCCGAAGGCACCGTCACGGGGGTTGACGCCGCGCTCGTCACCGACATCCTCAACGCCCCTGCTGTGTATTACGTCAACGTCCATAACGCGTCGTTCCCCGGCGGGGCGGTGCGTGGGCAGTTGCTCGGCGACGGACCGGCGGCGAAGGCATTCGCGGCGACGCTCAAGGGCTCGCGCGAGTCGGGCGGGGGCGACAGCGACGGCAGCGGCTTCGCAGGCGTATTCTTCGATGGGACAGACGCCTACTACTACCTGCGCTTCAAGGACGTCGCTGCGCCCACGGCCGCCCACATCCACCGCGGCCGCGAGGGCGAGAGCGGCTCGGTGGTGCTGGGCTTCGATCCGGCTTTCGGCGACCACACCGCGTCCGGCAAGGTCGGCTCGATCGACACGACCGTCGCGGCGATCCTCGACAATCCGGCGGGGTTCTACTTCAATATCCACAACGCCGACTTCCCCGGTGGCGCGATCCGCGGCCAGCTCGCCCCGACCGAGACGGTCTTGCACTTCCCCGTGGTCGCCCGCAACCAGGGCGCGGGGACCTCGGTGTTCCTGACCAACATCCGCATTCTCTCGAGGAACGACCTCGAGACCCCGGTCCTTGCGGAGTGGTACCCGAAGAACACCGCGGGATTGACGGCGCCCGCGGCCTCCGCCCTTGTATCGGTAGCGCCGCACGGCGAGGCGGTGCTCGACGACGCCGCCGGAACACTGTTCGGCGCCAGCGACCGCGGTGCGGTGCGGCTCGCGTCGACGCTGCCGTTCCTCGCGGTCGGCAACACCTTCAACGACCAGCGGAGCAGTGGCGGAGGTACCTACGGCCAGTTCACCGAGGCGTTGCCGCTGCGGTTTGCGTTCACCAACGGGGCGTTGCTGCTCGGATCCAACCGTCCCAAGGCCGATGCCACCGACTACCGTACCAACCTCGGCTATTTCGTTCCCGGGCCGTTCCCCGTCAACGTCACCTTCAGTGTGGCCAAACCTGACGGTACGGTCATCGGTGTCCCTACCCAGTCGACCTTCTCGGGGTTCGCCAACGACCTCGCCCTCTACTATCAGATCCTCGGCGGCGTTCCCAGCAACCAGCGCACGCAGCCGAACTTCGTCATCACCTACACGGCAAGCCAGCCGATCTTCATCTTCTCGTCGGTCGTCGACAACAAGACCGACGACGGCCTGCAACAGCCCGCGCTGCCGATCCCCGAGATCGCACCGCCGCCCACCCCCTCGCCGACTCCGGCGCCAACGCCGGTGCCGACACCTTCACCGACGCCGACCCCCTCGCCCACCCCGTCGCCTACTCCGTCGCCGACGCCTAACGCCGGCAACAACGCGCCCGACGGGACGATCACGACGCCCGCGAGCAACCTGTCCATCACCGAGGGCGACGACGTCGCGTTTGTCGGGACTGCCAGCGATCCTGACGGCGATGCCATTGGTCGTGAGCTGGGATTTCGGCGACGGCAGCAGCGCGACGACGCTGACCGGCACCCACACGTTCCTCACTTCCGGCCCGTACACGGTCACGTTCACGGTGACCGACTCCCACGGCCTCGCGGACCCGACGCCCGCCACGCGGACGATCACCGTGACGCAGGGCTACGACTACTGAGCGCATATCCGGCTGGTCGTTGTCGAGACGCCGAGCCCGATCGCCCGCGATCGCTTCGCCCTGGTGTCAGCCGAGGAAGAGCGAGCTGGAGGCGAAGGTCGGGTCCGAGGTGACGCGGACGCCCAACCGGCGGAGGCCGGCCTCGTCGCCCGGCGTCGGAATGTGGGTCGTGTGGAACTCGCAGCCCCGCAGGTCGGTGAGACGCTGCATCGCGGCGCCGGCGGTCGGGCTGGCAGCCGCGCTCATGCCGAGCGCGATCAGCGACTCCTCGAGGTCGAGGCTGACCGACTTCATCCGGAGGATGTCCTTCTTGAGCCCCGTGATCGAGCGCATCACGTCCGGGGCCAGGAGGCGGTTGACGCCCATGTCGGTCGGAACTCGGAGACTAGCGCAGCCGCACCACAGGCCCTCCCTCGGCGACAAGGAAACGGCCCCGGCTTTCACCGGGGCCGCCTGCTGCATTCCCTGTCCTGGGCGGGCGGGGGCCCGCACCGGCGCACGGCCCACGGTCCACGCCTTCGCCTTCTTCTTCGCCTCCCGCGGGTACTGCAACTGCGCCTGCGCGGCCGCCGGCGCGAGGATGGCGCCCGCCGTGCGGCGCCGTGCCGCTCCGCCGCGCCTACTCAGCCAGCAGCGCGAAGAGGTCGCAATCGGCCGCGGTCGTGTCGAACGTGAACGTGGCAGCGGCGCCCAGCTCGCGGTTGACCGAGCCAACGAGATAGTCGGCGAAGTCAGCCCGTCCGGCCTCGAACAGGCGCAACGCCCGCCAGGCGAGCTCGGGATTCTCGACCTGGAGCTCATCCGCGGCAGAGCAGGGCTCGCAGCACCTCGACGATCTTCTCCCTGGGCGTGCGGTAGCCCCGTGAGAGCACCCAGACCAGCTCACACAGCGTCACTGACGCAACCAGTCCCGGCTCGTCGGAGCTGCATTCCGACTCGATCAATCGGGTCGCGGCTCCCGCCTGGGTCAGGATCGTCCTGGATGATGTACCGCACCAGGACGTTGGTGTCGATCCCGATCACGACCGCGCCCCGGCACCGATGGCGCGTTCCATGTCGGCCAGACTCAGGGGCTTCCTCGGCCGCGGCAGCATGCCCTTGAGACTCCGCACCGACCCGGACCGTGGAATGACGAGCAGCGCGCCATCGGCGGTGATCACGAACTCCAGTCGGGTTCCGGCGGCGATCCCGAGCCTCCGCCGCGCTTCGACCGGAATCGTGACCTGCCCCTTTGTCGTTACCGTAGCCGTCATCACGACCTCCTTACTCTCGCAACAAGGCCGAACTTTCGTCCCTTACTAATTTAGGACCGCCAACGTCCCATGTCAATTCTGCGATGCCCCCCGCGTCCAGCGCTTGCCTATCGCAGGAGCCCGGGGGCCTCGTCGCGGCTACAGACCGCGAAGGACGGAGACCAGCTCCGCCCTTCGCTTTGCTACCTCTTGCCTTCGGGTGGGCGGGGGCCGGTCCCCGGTCCCCGGTGCCCGGTCCCCGTCTTACTTCTTCTTCGCCTTCCTCGGGTACTGCAACTGCGCCTGGGCCGCCGCCAGCCGCGCGATCGGCACGCGGAACGGCGAGCAGGACACGTAGTTCATCCCGACCCGGTGGCAGAACTCCACCGAGTCGCGGCTCGCCGCCGTGCTCGCCGCAGATGCCGACCTTCGAGCTTCTGGCGGGTCTTGCGGCCGCGCTCGATGCCGATCTGGATCAGCTGGCCGACGCCCTCCTGGTCGAGCGTCTGGAACGGGTCGGCCGGCAGGATGCTTCTTCTCGAGGTAGTCCGGCACGAAGCCGCCGATGTCGTCGCGGCAGAAGCCGAAGCGTCATCTGCGTCAGGTCGTTGGTGCCGAAGCGAGAAGAACTCCGCCGTCTCGGCGATCTTGTCGGCGGTCAGCGCCGCGCGCGGGATCTCGATCATCGTGCCGTACATGTGCGGGATCTTCTTGAGCCCGTACTTCGCGCAGCACCTCGGCGTAGACCTGCTCGACGATCGCCTTCTGGTGCTCGAGCTCCGTCGACGTCGCAGACGACCGGGATCATGATCTCCGGGCAGCGACCTTCTTGCCGTCCTTGAGCAGCTCGGCCGCCGCCTCGAGGATCGCCCGGACCTGCATCTCGCGTGACCTCCGGATAGGTGACGCCGAGGCGCACGCCGCGGTGGCCCATCATCGGGTTGGTCTCGTGCAGGCCGTCGGCCGCGCTTCTGCGAGCTCCTCCACGGTGATGCCCAGGCCGTCGGCCAGCTCCTGCGCGCTTGGCCTCGTCGCTGCGGCACGAACTCGTGCAGCGGCGGGTCGAGCAGGCGGATCGTCACCGGCAGGCCGTCCATCGCCTCCAGCGTGGCCTTGATGTCGCTTCTTGACGAACGGGAACAGCTCGTCGAGCGCCTTCCGCCGCTCCTCGACGTCGTTGCTGAGACGATCATCTTGCGCAGCAGGAACAGCGGCTCGTCGCGCGCCCTTGCCGTAGAACATGTGCTCGGTGCGGAACAGGCCGATGCCCTCGGCGCCGAAGCCGCGCGCCTTGGCCGCGTCCTCCGGCGTGTCGGCGTTGGTGCGGACGCCCAGTCGTGCGGACGCCGTCGCAGATCTTCATGAACTGCTGGAAGCGCGGGTTCTCCGTCGGCGTCCATCATCGGCAGCTTGCCGGCGTAGACGTGGCCCTTGGTGCCGTTGAGGGTGATCCAGTCGCCTTCGCGGAGACTCTTGCCGCCGACGTGCATGCGCTTCTTGTGCCGACGTCGACCTGCGAGCGCGCCGGCAGCCGACGATGCAGCACTTGCCCCAGCCGCGGGCGACGAGCGCCGCGTGGCTGGTCATGCCGCCGCGGGCGGTCAGGATGGCCTGCGCCGCGCGCATGCCTTCGACGTCCTCGGGGTTGGTCTCTTCGCGGACGAGGATGACCTTCTTGCCCTGCTTGGCCCACGTCGACCGCGTCGGCGGCGGTGAAGACGATCTGCCCGGCGGCGCCGCCCGGACCGGCCGGGCAGGCCCTTGGCGAGCGGCTTCGGCGTCCTTCTCGGCCGCCGGGTCGACGATCGGGTGCAGCAGCTCGTCGAGCTGCGCCGGCGTCGACGCGCATGACCGCCGTCTTCCTTGGTCGATCAGCTTCTCGTCGACCATGTCCACGGCCATGTTGACGGCGGCCGGGCCGTTGCGCTTGCCGACGCGGCACTGCAGCATCCAGAGCCGGCCCTCCTGGATGGTGAACTCGATGTCCTGCATGTCGCGGTAGTGCTTCTCGAGCTTCGTCGCGGATGCCGTCGAGCTCGCTTGTAGACCTCGGGCATCGCCTTCTCGAGCGACGGCAGGTGCTTGTTCTGCTCGCTCTTGGTCGCCTCGTTGAGCGGGTTCGGGCGTGCGGATGCCGGCCACCACGTCCTCGCCCTGGGCGTTGACCAGCCACTCGCCGTAGAACTTGTTCTCGCCGGTGGCCGGGTTGCGGGTGAAGGCCACGCCGGTGGCCGAGGTGTCGCCCATGTTGCCGAAGACCATCGCCTGGACGTTGACCGCGGTGCCCCACTCGTCGGGGATGCCCTCGATGCGGCGGTAGCGAGACGGCGCGCTTGCCGTTCCAGCGACTGGAACACCGCGCCGATGCCGCCCCAGAGCTGCTCGCACGGGTCGTCCGGGAACGTCCTTGCCGAGCACTTCCTTGACCTTCGCCTTGAACTGCTCGCAGAGCGCCTTGAGGTCGTCGGCCGGTCAGGTCGGTGTCGGACTTGTAGCCCTTCGCGCTTCTTGACGCTCGTCGCATGCATGCGCTCGAGCTGCTGGCGGATGCCCTTGCCCTCGGCCGGCTCGATGCCCGCGGCCTTCTCCATGACGACGTCGGAGTACATCATGATCAGCCGGCGGTAGGCGTCGTAGACGAACCGCGCGTTGCCGGTCTTGCGCGATCAGGCCGGGGATCGTCGCCGAGCAGAGGCCGACGTTCAGCACGGTCTCCATCATGCCCGGCATCGACTTGCGCGCGCCGGAGCGGCACGGAGACCAGCAGCGGGTTCGTCGGGTCGCCGAACTTCGCGCCCATGATCTTCTCGACCCGGCGCCAGCGCCTTCGCGACCTCGGCTTCGAGCGTCGGCCGGGTAGCTTGCGCTCGTTCTTCGTAGTAGTGGGTGCAGACCTCGGTGGTGATGGTGAACCCGGCCGGCACCGGCACGCCGAGGTTCGCCATCTCGGCCAGGTTGGCGCCCTTGCCGCCGAGCAGGTTCTTCATCTCCGCCCTGCCGTCGGCCTTGCCGCCGCCGAAGAAGTAGACCATTTTCTCGTCGCTCACGTTGTCCTCCGTGTGACTGCTGCAATGGGGTCTGCGTGGGGCTGGCGCTCCGCGCCGGCTGCGCGCGCGGAGCGCGCGCCCCACAGTTTTCTCTCCAGGCCGGAACGGCGTTGCATCGATCGCCTCCCGGGCCCTCAGGCCTGACCAGAGAGGCGCGAGAAGTCGGCCAGGCGGAGGAAGAGGTGCTCGATCCGCGCGAGCAGGGCGAAGCGCGCCGCCCGCAGCTTCTCGTCCTCGCACATCACCAGGACGTCCGTGAAGAAGCGGTCGAGCGGTTCCGCCAGCTCCGCGACCTGCCGCAGGCCGCCGGCGAAGTCACGGCGCGCCAGCGTCGCGTCGATGCCGCCCTCGACCCGCACGAGCGCCGCCTCGAGCTCGCGTTCCGCCGGCTCGTGCAGCCGCGCTCGCTCGGTCGGGATCGATCCGGCCTTGGCGATGATGTTGCGCACCCGCTTGAACGACACGGCGAGCTGGGCGAATACCGGTTCCTGGCGCACCAGCTCGAGCGCGCGCGAGCGCGCCACGTCATCGGGCACGACGCCCCATCCGCCCGCCAGCACTGCGTCCGCGACCTCGGCAGAGACGCCGCTAACCGCCGTCAGGTAGTGGCGCTCGCGCTCGCGTACGAAGTCGCCGAGTGCGCGGCCGATCCCCTTGCCGGTGGCCACACCGCGCAGGTGCAGCGCCTCGCGTACGGCATCCGCCAGGGACACGGAGAGCGGCGCCTCGGCGCAGATCTTCACCGCAGCGAGGGCGGCGCGCCGCAGCGCGAACGGATCCTTCGAGCCGGTCGGCACCTCGCCGACGCCGAACAGACCCGCGAGGGTGTCGAGCCGATCGGCGACCCCGAGGAGCGCGCCGAGCTTGCCGCGCGGTACGGCGCCGTCGAGCCCGGACGGCGTGTACTGGTCGTAGATCGCCAGCCACACCTCCTCGGCGCAGCCGTCGAGCCGGGCGTAGGTGCCGCCGATGACGCCCTGGAGCTCGGGGAACTCGCCGACCATCGCGGTGACCAGGTCGGCCTTGAGCAGCCGCGCCGCTTCGGCGATTGCCCTGGCGTCCGCGTGGGTTCCGCGCGCCAGCGCCACCGCGAGCTTCTCGACCACCTTCGACTTGTCGAGGTAGGAGCCGAGCTTCTGGTGGAACGCGACGCGCTCGAGATCCGTGACGCGATCGTCCAGCGCTTTCCGGCGGTCCTGGGCGAAGAAGAAAGCGGCGTCGGTGAGGCGCGCCCCGGCCACCCACTCGTTGCCTTGCCGGACCAGGCCCTGCGGGTCGTCCGCGCGATCGCACACGGCGAGGAAGAACGGCGCCACCGCGCCGTCCTTCATCAGCACCAGCGACTTCTGGTGGTGCCGCAGCGTGGTGATCAGCACCTCCTCCGGCAGCGAAAGGAAGCGCTCGGCGACCGCGCCCCGGATCGCCCCCGGCCACTCCACCAGCTCGACCAGCTCGGCGAAGAGAGCGGGATCGGGGCGGACCTCACACCCCACCTCGGCGGCGAGCGCCGTCGCCAACGAGTCGAGCCGCGCGCGCCGATCGACCGGGTCGATGACGACGCCGGCAACCGCCATCGCCTCGCGGTAGCCGGGCAGCCCGGCCACTCCGGACAAATCGAGCTGCTTCGGTGCCGTCACCCGGTGGCCCACGGTGGACGAGCCAGAGGCAATGCCGAAAAGGCTGAGCGGCACGACCGTGTCCAGCTTCTTCGCGCCGAGCAGCGCGACCACGCCGTGCACCGGCCGCACGAAGTCGTGCTCGCCGGCGCCCCAGCGCATCCGCTTCGGGAAGTGCAGCGCGGCGATCGCGCTCTCGGTGATCTCGCCGAGCACCTCCGCCATCGGGCGGCCGGCGATCCGCCGCGTGGCGGCGATCACCTCGCCCTTGGCGCTCTTCGCGGTGCGGAGCTGGTTGACCTCGACCCCGTGCGCCTTGGCGAACCCGACTGCCGCGGGCAGCGGCGTGCCGTCGGAGGAGAACGCCGCCCGCACCGGCGGTCCGGTGACCTCCTCCTCGCGATCGGGCTGCCGGTCCGGCAGGTTGTCGACGTGGACGACCAGACGGCGCACCGTCGAGAACGCCTGGACGGTCACTCCGGAAAGGCCGGCCTCGTGCAGCTCGCTGACGAACCGCGCGGCGAGCTGCTCGCGCGCGGAGGGCAGCGCGTTAGCCGGTATCTCCTCACACAGTACCTCAAGAAGAAACTGATGGCGGCTCATGACTTGCCCCGCAGCGGGAAGCCCATCGCCTCACGCTGGGCAATGAATGCCTTGGCGCAGCGGACGGCGAGCTTTCGTACGCGGCCGATCAGGGCCACGCGCTCGGTGACCGCCACCGCTCCGCGGGCGTCGAGCAGGTTGAACAGGTGCGACATCTTGAGCGCCGCCTCGAGCCCGGGCACCACCAGCGGGTCCTCGACGTCGAGGCACCGCCCCGCCTCGCGCTCCCAGTCGTCGAAGTGGCGGCGCAGCATCTCGACGTCGGCCACCTCGAACGCATAGCGCGACAGCTCGACCTCGTCGCGGTGGCGCACCGCGCCGTACGCGATGCCGGCCCCCCACGTCATCTCGTAAATCGAGTCGCGCCGCTGCAGGAACATCGCCAGCCGTTCGAGGCCGTAGGTGATCTCGGCCGAGATCGGCTTGAGGTCGATGCCGCCCGCCTGCTGGAAGTAGGTGAACTGGGTGATCTCCATGCCGTCGAGCAGCACCTGCCAGCCGACGCCCCAGGCGCCGAGGGTCGGCGACTCCCAGTTGTCCTCCTCGAAACGGACGTCGCGCACCTTCGGGTCGATCCCGAGGGCAGCCAGAGACTCGAGGTAGAGCGCCTGCACGTCGGCCGGCGACGGCTTGAGGATCACCTGCATCTGCAGGTGCTTGCCGAGGCGAAACGGGTTCTCGCCGTAGCGCGCGTCGGCGGGGCGGCGCGACGGCTGCACGTACGCGACACGGTACGGCTCGGGGCCGAGAACGCGCAGGAACGTCTCCGGGTGCATCGTGCCGGCGCCGACCTCGAGATCGAGCGGCTGCTGCACCACGCACCCGTGTTCTCCCCAGAACTCGGAGAGCTTGAGAATCAGGGACTGGAGCTCCAAGAGGCCACCTCGTGCGGCCCCCCCGGAGGCAGCCGCGAGCGCGGAGTTTACCACACGGCCGCAGTGCTTGTGCGACGTAGAACAAGCTCGCCCGCTGGCGTCTTCTCCGCCCACCGCCGTCCCGCCTCATGATTCACGGAACGCCAGGAATGGCACGACACCACGCTGCGCCGCCAACTCGGCGTCTTGTGGCCGTCGCGCCTAGGGGTAGATCACCATTCCGGGGCTTCCAAGTTCTCGCGGCCGATGCACATCGTGCATGCAAGTCCTGGAGCCACTAGCTCTACACGAAACTCGACCTTCCCGCCGGTGAGCGTTCGATCTGGATCTTGTGCCCTTCAGAGCTGCCAATGGCGACGGTGAAACTGTTACCCCTTCGTGAACACCGGCGTACCATCCCGGAGGCAACGGAGACGCTTGAGGGCGCAACCGCTCCTATTGTCGAAGATGACCCAGTCACCCCTTGCCACCTGTCCCAGCTCTCTGGGAAGACCAGCCACGCAGTTGCTGGACGAGCCTATCGAAAAGTGTACGAAGTGCTTGTCATTCCAGACCTTGTACTGCGACCCTGGCACGCTTTCCGGTACGCTCTGGGTTCGGCACCCATGCAGCGCCGCGCACGGCGGTTACGGCGATGCAGAGCAGCAGTGCCAAGCCCGGCCACCGTCCGGTCCTTCAACTCCGTTCCCCTCGTCGATGCGATCATCTCTCCCCCCATTCCGCGAGTCCACTGCTACCGCCAGCCCCTCACGGCCGGCTTTCGAGCCCCTCGACCAGGCGCCGATACCCGGGATCGGCGACGAGGGCGTGGAGCGTTGGACGCTTCTCGAAACGCCGGCGCGGAACGCCGGCCGCGAACGCCTTGCCCACCCACTCCAGGGCGCGATCGTGGTCCTTGCAGGTCCCACAGGCACTCGGCGACGTCGGCGATCAGGCCCGGATCGGTCGGTTTCGCCGCGATCACCGGCTCGATGATCTTCAGACCTCGTTCGCGCTCGCCGAGCATCGCGTGGTAGTCGGCGAGGTCGGTGGCGACCGCGAGGTCGTCAGGCGACTTCGCCAGCACCGCCTCGGCCAGCGAGACCGCCCGGCGGAACGCCGCCGCCGCCTTGTCGGGGGACTCGCTCGACCAGTACGCGAAACCCAGGTTCCCCCAGGTCTTGTAGGAGGTGTTGTCGGCCGCCAGCGCCCGCTCGAACATCGCGGCGGCGTCGGCGAAGCGGGCGTCCTCGAAGTACAGCGTCCCCAGGTTGGAGAGCGCCGCGCGTTGCTCGGCTCGATGGCGAGCGAGCCCTCGAACGCCTGTCGCGCCTCGTCGTTGCGCCCGAGGGTGTAGTACACCGTGCCGAGGTTGCTGTACGGGTAGACGCATTCCGGGGCGTCGGCGATGGCCTCGCGCCACTGCGTCGCCGCCGCCTCGTACCTCCCCTGCGCCAGGTACTGCTTCGCCAGCAAGTGATGCGCGAGCCAGTAGCCGGGGCGCAGGAAGATCGCCCGCTGGAGCTCTCCCTCCGCGTCGGCCGGGCGGGCCGCCGCCTGGTACGCCGCGGCGAGCTCGAGGTGGATTTCCGCGTTCGCCGGAGCGACGCGCGAGGCGCGCTCGAGCGCCGCCGCCGCCTCCGGGATCCGGCCGCCAGCCGTCTCGGTGGCGGCGAGTAGGCGCAGCGCCTCGTCGGGCCACGTGCCGTCCTTGACCATGCGCTCCGCCGACGGCCGATGCGCGGCGGAGCGCGTCGGCGTCGTCGCGTGACCTCGAATTGCCGCAGGTACGCGCGCCCCAGGGCGATCCACCCGGCGCCGAACAGCGGGTCGCGCGCAGGTCGCGGTCTCGAGCAGCGCGACCGCCCTGTCGAGATCCGCGTCGTCCGCCGCCCCGACGAGGATGCCGGTCGCCTCGAGGTACGACCGGAAGGCCTCGGGCATCGTCGTCGTCATCGCCTTCAGGCGATCGGCCGCGTCGCGCGGCGGCGCGAGTCCGATTATGCCGGCGACCCGGAGGACGAGCCCGTCCTGGAACGACGCCAGGTTGCTGACGCTGTCGTCGACGACCGCGGTGCGCAGCGTCCGCCCCGTGGCGGCGTCGACCGCCGCCAGCTCGAGTCGGAGGCGCTCGCCGCTGCGCTGCAGCCGTCCGGTGACCGCCATCGTCACGTTGAACTTCCGGCGCACCTCCGCGACGGTCACGCGCGCCGAGGCGGCTCGCTTCGGAGGACGGCACCGTCCAGCAGCCTGCCGGCAGGTCGCGCTCGATGAGCAGAAGGCCCCGCGCCAGGTGGTCGCTCAGCCCGGCGGCGATCGTCGGCAGGCCGCCGGCCGAGCTCGCCGCGGTGAAGCTCATCACCGCGACGTGCTTCACCGCGGGCAGCGCGGGCGCGGACAGCCAGCGCCGGCCGAACCACAGCCCGGCGGCGGCCAGGCCGACGAGTGCGGCCACCGCGGCCGCCCACAACGGCAGGCGCACCGCGATGGCGCGGCGGGGACCGCCGGGGCGACCCACAGGCGCCGACTCCAGCTCCGTTTCCATCGACCCCTGGAGAGCGAAGGCGAGGTCGCGCGCCGACTGGAAGCGGTCGTCGGGCCGCTTCTCGAGGCAGTGCCTGACGACCGCCTTCATCGGCGCCGGCACGGCGCTCGGCAGCGGGTTCGGGTCGGCGGAGAGGATCGCTGCCATGGTCTCGGCCGAGCTGTCGCGCTGGAACGCGCGACGGCCGGCGACCATCTCGTAGAGCACGCTGCCGAGGGCGAAGATGTCGGTCCGGTGGTCGACCGGGGCGCCCCTCACCTGCTCCGGGGCCATGTAGCCGACGGTGCCGAGCACCCGACCGGCCTGCGTCGATGCCGGGGAGACGCCCGGATCCGTGTCGCCGCCGGCAGGATCGTGGTGATGCACCAGCTTGGCGAGGCCGAAGTCGAGGATCTTGACGTGGCCGTCGGTGGTGACGAAGAGGTTCGCCGGCTTGAGGTCGCGGTGGACGATCCCGCGGCCGTGCGCCGCCGCCAGGCCGCCGGCGATCTGCACCGCGTATTCGACCGCCTTGCGCGGCGGCAGCGGCCCGTCGGCCATCAGCTCCTGCAGCGTCTGCCCCTCGAGCAGCTCCTCGACCAGGTACGGCTGCCCGTCGTGGACGCCGAGGTCGTGGATCGCGAGGATGTTGGGGTGGTTCAGCGCGCCGGTGGCGCGCGCCTCGTTCTCGAAGCGGCGCAGGCGCTCCGCGTCGGCGGCGAACACCTCGGGCAGCACCTTGATGGCGACGTCGCGGTCCAGCCGCCGGTCGCGCGCGCGATACACCTCGCCCATCCCGCCGGCTCCGAGGGTTCCGGCGATCTCGTAGGGTCCGACGTGAGTCCCGATTTCGAGGGCCATGGTCTTCGCACTGTAGACGCAGTTTGTAAATCCAAAATACCACATGACTTCAGCCGACGGGCACACCGCATCGTCGAGACCGGCGGCGACGATCTCCAGGGGCATCTGCCGGCGCCCGGGATCCTCAACGAGCGCAGGGCCGGTCGCGACTGCGAGCGGGAATTCGGGTTCGAGGGGACTGTTGCCCTTGTCAGAGCCGGAAAGGCGCACTCATGCCATGCCTCACACCTTTCCGATCGCGGGGAGGTCGGCTTGAGGGTGTGGAGATCGCTACCTGGAATCACGTCGGTGGTCGTGTCGATTGCGGTCGCAGGTGTCGCCACCGCGGTCGTCAGGACGCCCGGGCAGCCGACGGCCCCGGATTCACGTGCGGCCATCTCCCTGACCAGCGGCGGGCAGGCGGTCCTCGCGGCCGCGAGCATCTCGGCGGCTGCGGGGTTCGACCCGCTGCAAGCCGTCCTCGAGATGCGGGAGACCGCGGGCGCCACGCTGGTCGCGCGTCTGACGCCGCAACTCCCGCACGGGCTCCCCCCGCACCGCGGGCGCGTCGTCGTCCTCCGCGCTGGCGAGCGCAGACTGATCCGACTGGGCACGGTGTTCAACGAGGAGGAGCTGGCCGGCAACGACGTGCTCGTCGAAGTGCTCCGCGGAGACGGACGACTTGCCGTGAGGCTCGCAGGGGCCGGCGGCGAGGGCGACGAGGCCGAGGTGAGCGCCGAAGCAACCGCGCCGACGGGCTCCGCGGCGGCGCTGGTCTCGCCGCCTCACAGAACCCGGCGTCACCTCGAGGGGACAGCCCTGACGAGCACCGATCTCATCGATCGCGCTGAGGCGGCGCAGGAGATCGACCGCGAGACCGCGGTGATCTACCGCGTCTACGCGATCGTCGGCGACGCCCGCCTACCGGTGGCCTACCGCGGCAGCGACGGCGCCGCCTTCGAGTCGCTCTACCTCATGGAGGTCGCCGCGGGGTGGGACACCTACTCTCCCGCGACTCAGGCAGCGCTGCAGCCCTTCCTCATCCCGCCGGCCTACACGGGAAGCTGGGCCAACCCCGCTCCGGTGGGTGTGACCAGCCTGGAGACCGGTCCGTGCAGCAGCCGGAGTCCGTTGTGGCAGTACGCCGACGGCCCCAGGGGGAAGGTGCGGGTGTGGTACTGGGTGCCCGACGATCCCCTCGGGACCCGGGCATTCGCGCTCGCGAACGAGGCCGACACCGTCATCTGGCCGAAGATTACCGACTTCATGGGGACTCACGCGCCCCTCTCGGATGGCCTGTCTCTGTGCAGCGGCGGCGATGCCCGCCTCGACATCTACCTCACTGATATCGGCCGCTCCATTACCGCTCCGGCCGGCTTCTGGGGGGGCGGCACCACGTGCAGCAACACGCCTGTGTACATCAACCTCAACCGCGCCGAGTCCAAGGAGACGCTGGCCCACGAGATCTTCCACGCGTTTCAGTTCGCCTTCCCCATCGCCGGAGGCGCGTGCGCCACCAGCCCCGCCTACTGGTGGTGGACAGAGGGGAGCGCCCAGTGGATCATCGACAAGGTGTACCCGCCCAGCAAGGCGGAGCAGCATGTGGCCTTGCACGTGATCTACCATCCGGAGCGCTCCTTCGACATCCCCGTCGACCCGCACATCTACAGCACCTACCTGCTCCCCTTCTACGTCTACCGTAAGACAGGCAGCGCCGCCTTCGTCAAGGTGGCATGGGAGGCCTGCGCTGGCATGGACGCGGTCGGCGCCGTCGACCTGGCGCTCGCCGGAGGATGGGAGGATGCGTGGCCGGAGCTCTCGCTGCACAACTGGAATACCAACCCGGTCGACGACTACCGCAAGTGGGATGGGCTCTCGGAATCGCCCGTGAAGGTCGATCTCCCTACGGTCGTGGGCCTCGGCGGCGCCGCGGACAAGGAGTTTACGATCCCTTTTGACCTGCCGAAGCTCTCCACGACATACGAGCACTTCAAATTCTCCGACCCCGAGGCCCGCAGCGTGAGGTTCTGGAACGGTGCGACGTTCGACCTGAAGGAGTCGGCGGGACCGTTCTTCACCCCGGTCTGGGACCCGAAGCCGGCGACGGCCGCGGCGAAGGAAGGGATCCGCGTCCAGGCACTGGTCAAGATCAAGGGTGCGTGGCAGGCGCCGGTCGACTGGACGAACGACCCATCAATCAGCTTCTGTCGCGACGTCGCCAACGAGCGGATCGAGGAGCTCGTGCTGATCATCTCGAACTCGCAGTTCCTCGACGCGGGCAAGCGCGCCAAGCCCCCGGGCCAGGATCCGCGCCTGTACGTGTCGAACATGGGCTGCTACAAGTGGACCGGGACGACTTCCTCGGTCATCAGCGGCAGTGGATCCGTGCTGGCGGTCGTCGGGAACCCGGTCACCTTTACCAGGATCGAGGGGGCGGAGCCCGAGCCGATGGTGAGGTACCGGCCCACCGGCGTCATCGCCGCCAGCCTGGCGGGCACGTGCAACGGGAGCGGCGTCTTCGGCATCAACTCCGCGGGGTCGGTCTTCTTCACCGGCAACTTCACGCCTCTCGACAGCTCGGGCCACCGCGCGTTCCACGCGCAGGCGATCGACATCAACATCTTCCCCATTGCCTGCGACCAGGGCCAGTCGATCTTTGGCGTGGGCGTCTGGCTCGAATCGCCGGTGGCGCCCCCGTTCAAGCTCGTCGGTGCCGACGGCACCACGATGAAGGGCACCTGGACGACGCCTGACGGGACCGGCGTGTTCACCTGGGACCTGCACAGCGAGGCGCAGCCCTAGACCTCCTCGACGCTGACCTCGACGAACGGGTCGACCTGGTCCTTCTCGATCAGGGCCGGCCAGAACTCGACGACCTCCTGCGGCTTGGGGCGGCCGCCGGCGAATCCGGTCACCCCGGGCGGTCCGGCGGTGATCAGCGGCGCCAGCTCCATGCCGAAGCGCGCCACCGCCTCGCGGTCCTTGCCACGCACGCCGAGCCGCAGCACTACCTCCGGCGGGTCATCGGGCGCCGGGGTGATGCCGGGCTGGCAGACGCCGGTGCCGACCAGCTCGACCAGGCGATCCTTCTCCGGAAAGCGCACACCCGCCTTCTCCAGACGCTTCCAGACGATCTCGGCGGCCAGACGCGCCTTCTCGACGGCGCGGGGACCGGCGACGACGAGCTGCCCGGAGGCCTTGTACCCCCCGTGGAACGAGGCCGAGACCTTGTAGGTCGGCGTCGCCGGCGCGCCCTGCACCTCGCTCACGCGAACGCGGTTCTCTCCGACCTGCTCGAGGTGCGCGCTGGAGAAATCGGCAATGCAGTCCGGCGTGATGTAGTGGCGCGGATCGCCCATCTCGTAAACGAGCTGCTCGGAAACCGTTGCGGTCGAGACGAGACCGCCCGTACCCGGGTGCTTGGTCACCACGAACGAGCCGTCCGCTTCGCAGTCGAGCACCGGGTAGCCGACGTCCCAGAGGTTCGGCACCTCCCACCAGCGGGTGAAGTTGCCGCCGGTGCACTGGGCGCCGCACTCGATGATGTGGCCGGCGATGGTGCCGGCCGCGAGCCGATCCCAGTCGTCCTCGGGCCAGCCGAACTCGTGGATCAGCGGGCCCAGCGCCAGCGAGGTGTCGGTGATGCGACCGGCGAGCACGATCTGCGCCCCGTCGTCGAGCGCCTTGGCCACCGGCCGGGCGCCGAGATAGACGTTGGCCGACAGCACCTTGCTGTGCGGCACCTTGCACAGCCAATCGCCGTTGTCCATGTGGGCGAGGTGGTGCCCGGCGGCGCACAGTCCTCGCAAGCGCGGCAGCAGGTCGTCGCCGACGACGATGCCCACCTTGAGGCCGCGGATCCCCAGCTCGCGCGCCAGCTTGGCAACCTCGTCCCGGCATCCGCCGGGATTGAGCCCGCCGGCGTTGGTGACGACCTTGATCCCCTTCTCGGCGATCACCGGCAAGGCGCGGCGGAGAAACGACACGAGGTCGGATGCGTACCCCTTGTGCGGGTCGCGCAGCCGCTGACGCATCATGATCGAGAGAGTCACCTCGGCGAGGTAGTCGAGGCCGACGTAGTTGACTGGCCCGCGCGTCATCAGCTCGAACGCCGCATCCGGGCTGTCGCCCCAGAAACCCTGGCCGTTGCCGATTCGGACTGTCATGGACATGCGGAGAGTCTAGCGGGTATCGCAGCGTGCAGGACAAAGACGTGGCCAGTGGTCAGTGGTCCGTGGTCAGAAGAGGCGGGCGTCGGGCGCAACGAGAACACCGCACAATGAGGTGAAAGTAAAGTTATCTTGACATCATGACAAGTTCACATTACATTAGGAGTGGAGCATCCCATGGGGTTGACGAACCGGGTCCGCTACTTCCGCTTCATGCGCGGCGAGATGAGCCAGGCGGAGCTGGCGGAGCGCGTCGGCGTCTCCCGCCAGACCATCGTCGCCATCGAGAAGGGCAACTACAACCCGTCGGTCGAGCTGGCGCTACGGCTGGCCAAGGAGCTGGGCTCCGCAGTCGAGGAGCTGTTCGTGCTCGAGGAGGAGACACCATGACTCGGCGAACGTTGATTCTCATCCGCGTGTTGTGGGTCGTGGCGACCCTGCTGCTCACCGTGAGCTGGAACGAGGACGCGTGGGTGCTCTTGATCGTCCTCCCGGCGCTTGGCCCGATCCTGCGCGAGGTGTCGCCTGCGCCCGACATCGACGAGCGGCAACGGCTCCTCGACTACCGCGCGAGCCACTACGCGCTGATCGTCACGTACATGGTGCTGTTCGTCCTGTTCGCACGCTCGTGGTTCCAGCTCAAGCACGAGCCGCAGATAGAGCTGTGGCTGCTGCTGCTGGCGCCGTTGGTCGTCCGGACGGTCCTCAGCGTGGTCCAGGGTTTCGGCGGCCGGAAGATGGCGCTCATCCTGGGCTTCGTGTGCGGCGCCGTCTGGCTCGCCTTCGCCACAGCCTCGCACGGGCTGTCACCGGAATCGGGTGTCGGCCTGGCCATCATCGCCTTCACCGCGCTCGGGCTCCGCTGGCCCCGCCTCGGCGGCGCCCTACTGGTCCTGGCGGCGGTGGCCGGCGCCGTCGTCCTGGTCCCGATCGGGGCCAGGAACACCCGCGGCGACTGGGTTTTCGTGCTGGTCATGGCACTCGCGCTGCCGCTGCCGCCGCTGCTGGCCGGTCTCGGCCTGATCGGGTCCTCTGCGCGAGCCGCAAAGCCGCCGCAAGACGAGTTCGGCGACCTCCGGAGAACGACATGAACGAGACACCGCGTGCCGAGGTCAAGAAGCCCACCGCTCGTCGAAGGTTGATCTTCCTCGGATGCCGGCGACGGTGTAACGCCTCTACCGGTGCGCGGGCGACGGGGCTCGCAGTACCCGGCGCGGCTGCTGCGCCCGCACCGGGGTCGTCCCCGAGAGCGGGCCGCTGCCGGTCGGCACCATGTAGAACGTCAGAGCGGTTTCTCCGGCCACCAGCGGCAGCGCGAAGTAGAGGCGGACGGTGGTCGCGTCGATGACCTCGAGGTACGCGGCCGTCGTCTGCGACGCCGCCAGGGGCTCGACGGCGAAGCTGGGCGAGAGTGCCGTGCCCGAGTTGTGCAGGAGCCAGGCGCTGTTGGCTTCGCCGCTGCCAAGAAGGTCCACCAACCCGTCGCCGTCGAGGTCCGTCGCGACCAGCGAGCCGGACACCGCCGCAGGCGCCTGATTGGTCGTCGCGAGCGTGCCATCGAGCTCGTACCCGTTGATCTCCCCGGGCGTCACGCAGAGCACCCGGGTATTGCCCACCAGCAGGTCGAGGTCGCCATCGCCGTCGAGGTCGATTGCGGTCGGGCTGGCCCAGCCGCCCACGTCGATGGGGACCGAAAGCGCGTCAGTGAGCGCGACCGGTTCGGAGAGCGTCATCCCGGAGGCGGCGGTGTTGCGGTACCACAGGAGCGTCCCGTCCTCCTGTCCTGCGACCAGGTCGTCGAGACCGTCGAGGTCGACGTCTACGAACGTCACGCCGACGGCCGTGATGGGGCTGCCCAGGCCGGCCGTCACCAGTGGGTGCGGGTCGTACCACGGCCACCCCCACGGCCACCCCGGATAGACGAGTGAGAAGGGCCATCCTCCCGTGCTCGGGTAGTAGTACAACCCATGTTGAACCCAGGCGTTGATCGTGAGCAGCGCATCGGCGGTGCCGTTACCGTCGATGTCCCGCCAGGCGAGGATCTCGCTGGGGGGCCGGCAGAGTGCCTCGGGAAGCCCCTCGGGGTCGCCGCCACAGTAATCGTCAACGTGCGGGAGCGCGGGCCACGTGTGGAGGTCCGGGTAGGTCAGGAACGGCGTGCCGAGCGCCCGGTTCCAGAGGATCGCGGCGCCCGCGGGACGCAACGCGCCGCCGACGGTGACGTCGAGGCGACCGTCGCCGTCGATGTCCGCCGACGTTGCGAGGGTGCCCCCGATCGTGAAGGTCGGGTAATCGCTGCCGCGATGCACCGTGCTCACCGGCGTGCCGCGGGCGACCACAGGGCCGACGTAGACCATGTGGTGAGCTGCGGCGCTCCCGTCGTTCCGGAAGTACAGCGCCTGCCAGACGGTGCCCGAGGTGCCGGAGGCGTAGAGGTCGAGGTCGCCGTCAGCGTCCGCGTCCACCAGGAAGAGATCCGTCCCGAAATCGTCGCTGGCATGCCACTCCGGCCCCCCGGTCACGTTCCAGGGGGAAGGCGTGAGGATGTCCCATGCCGGCGCGGACTTGCTGCCCGAGTTGAAGTAGATGCCCTCCGCGCCGGCGAGATCGAGGAGGCCGTCGCCGTTGAGGTCGCCGAGGGCCAAGCGGTTATCGGGCTGCCACCACGCCGGCGTGGCGGCGATGAGTTGGCAGGTGAAGCTGAAGCTGTCGGGCGTCGAGTCGTTCCAGTAGACGTAGGCGCCGCCTGAGGCGTAGTTATGCGTGACCACGCCGTCGAGGTCGCCGTCGCCGTCGAGATCCCCGAACGAAATGGAGGGATCGAAGGGACCGCAGCAGCGTGGGAGATCGTAGACGTGGTCGAGCACCACCTGCGGCGGCATTGCCACGTTGCGAAAGACGTGGCGGCCTACCACCACCTCAGTGCCACCGTCGCCGTCGAGGTCGCCGACGTCACCCGCCACGTACATCGCTCCCCACTCGAACGCGAACGGGTTCTCATCGGCGTTCGCCGTGGTGTGCCGCAGCAGCGTCCCGGCGCCGAACAGTCGCTCTTGACCCGCGATCCCCGGCACGAACATCAGCGACCCGTTGAACGACGCAAGGAACAGGTCGCGGACCCCGTCGCCGTCGAGATCGCCCAGGAATGCCCCTGACTCCCTGGTCAGCGGTTGGACGATGTCGATGCTGAAGCGGAAGCGGTCCCACGGCGCTATCAACGCCACGGGGATCTCGAAAGTGACGTCGACGATCCGGCCGTGCGGGTCAGCCTGCCGGTTCAGCCGCGCCTGGACGGCGACGGCTGGGAGCGCTGGGACCAGCGCGGCAAACGCCACGGCCGCGGCGCCGGCGAGCCGCACGCCTGGCCCTCGTTGACGCTTCGTGCTGCAGGGACTCGAGGCGCCGACCGGCTGAAACCTGCTCATACCCTCAACCTCCTCGCGCGCCGGGGAGCTTCCGCCCGAGCGCCGTATTCGATCTGGTCGAGGAACTCGCACCACCACTCTGGCCCTTCCCGGCGCCGTCGTCAAGTAACTCCGGGCAGGGCAACGGTTGAGACGGCGTCACATCATGAGTGGCCCGTCTTGCAACTTGTGCGGCAAGACCGTAACCTCCGCGTGCGGCTGGGCGGGCCACTCTCCACGGTCCGACCGGGGAGGTATCAATGAGAGTTGGGATCGTCGGCTACGGCTCCTACGTTCCTCGTCGTCGGATCAAGCTCCCGGAGATCGCCAAGGTCTGGGGCGCGGACGCCGAGTCGTACAAGCGCGGGCTCGAGCTGCACGAGAAGTCCGTGCCCGCTCGCGACGAGGACACCATCACGATGGCGGTCGAGGCGTCGCGGCAGCGCGCTGGCGCGCGCAAAGATCGACCCGCAGACGATCGGCGCCGTCTACGTCGGCTCGCGAGTCGCACCCGTACGCGGTGAAGCCGTCCGGCACCGTGCTCGCCGAGGCGCTCGGCGCGACACCCGGCCGTGCACTGCGCCGACTTCGAGTTCGCCTGCAAGGCGGGCAGCGAGGGGATGTTCGTGGTCTGCGGCGCTGGTGAAGGCCGGCCGAGATGAAGTACGGCCTCGCGATCGGCGCCGACACCTCGCAGGGCGCACCGGGCGACGCCCTCGAGTACTCGGCGGCGGCCGGCGCGGCGGCGTTCATCATGGGCGCCGAGAAGCTGGTGGCGACGCTCGACGTGCCATACTCGTTCATGACCGACACGCCCGACTTCTGGCGCCGCGAGTACAGCACTACCCGCGGCACGCCGGGCGCTTCACCGGCGAGCCGGCGTACTTCAAGCACACGCTCGGCGCGGCGAAGATGCTCTGGAGAAGAGCGGGCATGAAGCCGGCGGACTTCGCGTTCGCCGTGTTCCACCAGCCGAACGGCAAGTTCCCGATGCGCGCCGGCGCAGATGCTCGGCTTCACCAAGGAGCAGATGGCACCAGGGGTGGCTGTCGCCGTGGCTCGGCAACACCTACTCCGGCGCCTCGCCCGATCGGCCTCACCGCGATCCTCGACGTCGCCAAGCCGGGCGACCGCGTCCTGATGGTCTCCTACGGTTCCGGCTCGGGCTCGGACGGGTTCGTTTGGACGGTCACCGAGCGGATCGACGAGGTGCGCGCGCTGGCGCCGCACACGCGGGTCCAGCTCGACAGCAACAAGACGTACGTCGACTACGGCACCTACGCCAAGCTCCGCGGCAAGATCCGGATGGGTGAGTGAGAGCCCGGGACGAAGTCATGGGCTCTCACTGCGACTCGTCGTCAGACGAGGCGCTGGGCGCGCGGCCGGCTCTGCCGGCGCTCGCCGGGGGGCTCGGGGGGGCAAGGCGGAGGTCGGTCGGCTGGGTGCCGCCGGGTCCCCCCGCAACCGGAAGAAGGGTGAAGTCCGCGAATTCACTTCGCGGACGAGGGGAGGGCGGACGCCCTCCCCTCAGGAAATAGTGGAGGCCAGCATGAGAGAAGTTGCGATCATCGGAGTGGGCCTCTCGCAGTGGGGCGAGGTCTGGGGCAGCTCTCTGCGGTCACTGTGGACTGAGGCGGCCCTCGCGGCGCTCGCCGACGCGGGAATCGAGCGAGTCGACACCATCACGGTCGGCTCGATGAGCCCCGGTCTGTTCGTCGGCCAGGAGCACCTCGCTGCCCTGCTCGCCGACGAGATCGGCATGGCGGGTGTGCCCGCCACTCGCGTCGAGTCGGCGTGCGCGTCGGGCGGCGTGTCGCTGAAAGCGGCCTACGCCGAGGTGGCGGCGGGTCTGGCGAGCATTGCTCTCGCGACCGGAGTCGAGAAGATGACCGACGTCTCCGGCGACGAGTGCACTGCCGCGCTCGCCACCGCCGCCGACGCGGAGGTCGAGGTGTTTCACGGCGCGAGCTTCCCCGGGCTGTACGCGATGATGGCGAGGGCGCACATGGAGCGCTACGGCACCACCCGGGAGCAGCTCGCCATGGTGGCGGTCAAGAACCACCGGCACGGCGCTCTCAACCCGCGCGCGCAGTACCGGCAGGCGATAACCGTCAAGGACGTGGTGCGCTCGGCCAGGGTCGCCGACCCTCTCAACGTCCTCGACTGCTCGCCGATCACCGACGGCGCTGCGGCGGTGGTGCTCGCCGAGCTCGGGGTGGCACGCAAGCTCGCCAAGGGCCGTCCGGTCGTTCGCATTGCCGGCATCGGCCATGCTACCGACCGCATTGCTCTGCACAATCGGTCCGACATGACGACGATCCCGGCCACCACCAAGGCCGCCGAGCGCGCCTTCGCAATGGCGGGCAAGCGCCCTCAGGACATCCACCTGGTCGAGCTGCACGACTGCTTCACGATCGCCGAGATCGTGGTCCTCGAGTCGCTCGGCCTGTGCGAGGCCGGCGAGGGTGGCAAGCAGGCGGAGTCCGGCCGCACCGCGCTCGGTGGCGCCCTGCCGGTCAACGTCTCGCGGCGGCCTCAAGTCGAAGGGCCACCCGGTGGGCGCCACCGGGATCGCCCAGATCGTCGAGCTGACGACGCAACTGCGCGGCGACGGTGGCAAGCGCCAGGTCGCCGGCGCCCGGGTCGGCCTCGCCCAGAATATGGGCGGTACCGGCGCCTCGACCGTGGTCACCGTCGTGGAGGTGGCGTCATGAGCCTGAACCCCGCCCGCGTCGCCCGCGAGTTCCCGTCACGCTACCGCCTCGAGGCCGCCAGGTGCTCGGGGTGCGGTCGCGTCGCCTTCCCGGCCCGTCTGGTCTGTCCACACTGCCGCGGCACCCTGCTCTCGCCGGTCACCCTGCAGCCTGACGGCAAGGTGGTGACGTTCACCGTCATCCACGTTCCGCCGGCCGAGTTCAAGGGTCAGTCGCCGTACGTGCTGGCCGTCGTCGAGCTGGCGGGTGGCGTCCGCATGACCTGCCAGATCGCGGACGTGGACCCCCTCGCGGTGCAGACCGGCATGCCCGTGCGCCTGGAGTTCCGGCGCATCCAGGAGGACGGCGAGGCCGGCGTCATCGCCTACGGCCATAAGGCCGTGCCGGCCTGAGCGGCCGGCACGGCGGGAACCGGGCACCGGGGACCGGGGACCGGGGACCTGGAGAAAACGCTACCGGGCGGTACCCGGTCCCCGGTCCCCGGTCTCCTGCAACAAGCGGAGGTAGCGCCAACTGACGATCTCCTTGGCGGTGAAGCGCTGGACCAGGCCGATCAGCCACGATGCTGCGTCGGACGGCGGTGAGGACATCGACTCAAGAGGGCTGCGGAGCGCCGCTCGCAACCAGCTTTCTCCGTCGGCGCCGAGGCGCTCGAGCGCTCCTTGGCGGGCATGCCGATCGCATACGAATCCCCGTTCCGTCGGGTCGTAGACGCGGGGACCCGGCGCCAACGCCTCGCCGCACGACCCGCAGCGGTCGAGCTCGGGAAGCACACCGCCGAGCTTGAGGAACCAGAGCTCCGCGTAGTTGACGACCGCCAGCGGCGCCACGCCGGCGAGCAGTCCGCTGATGCAGCGGTCGATCAGCCTGAACGGTTCCTCGACGCGCTCGCCCGGAGGACAGAAGGTGAGCGCCAGCTCGGCGATCACCTGACCGGCGGCCCACGCCGCCGGCGAGCCGGCGAGCGCGAACGCGGAGCGGACCACGGTGGCCTCATCGAGGGTGGCGAGCTCGGAGTGCGGGCGTTCGAAGTAGGAAACCCGGATCAGCGCGAGCGGCTCGAGCGTGGAGCCGCGCGACGTCCTGGCCCCGCGCACGTGGCGTGCCAGAGCCCTCACCAAGCCGTTGCGCCGGGTGAGCACCGTGACCACCAGGTCGCGCTCCCGGAACGGGTACCGCGCGAGGACTATCGCCTCGTCACTGCGGCTCGCCACCAGGAGCCTGCCCGACCCGCCCTTGGGGCCATGCGGCGACCACCGGCAGCAGGACGGGCGCCAGGACCGCGGCCCGCCAGCGTCGCCCGAGGCACTCACGCAGGTCCGCCTCGTCGAGCGGCAGCCGGTCGGCGACCGCCTCGAGGCCGGCGCGCGGCGCCAGCACGCCGGAGTCGATCCCCATCTGCACGGCAGCAACGTCGCGGGCGGCGCGCAGCGCCTTGACTCGTTGCTCGCGCTCGCGGTCGACCTGAAAGCGCTCGCGCTGCGGGCGCGCCGGCACCGGCCGCGCGGCGGCGAGCACCTTCAGCAGCGTGACGCCGAAGCGGCGAACGGTCGACGAGCCCACCCCGGGGACCTTCGCCAGCGACTCGATGTCCTCGGGCGCGCGCTCGGACAGGGCGAGGAGCGCGTCGCCGCCGATGACGCGGAACGGGGCGACGTCCTCCCGCTCGGCAAACTGCTCGCGCCAGGCGTGCAGCGCCGCCAGGCGATCGCGCGCCACGCCCCGCAGCCGGCGGGCCCCCTTGAGCCGCTCGAATGCCAGCTCGTCGCGCTCGACCGGCTGCCAACGCACCTCCTCGAGGGCGGCGCACTCCTCCTCCCACCAGCTCAGCCGCCCCATCTCCGCGAGGCGGCCGCCGACGATCTCGGCGAGCCGCTGCAGGTGTGCGGTGTCGCCGGCGGCGTAGACGAGCAGCTCCTCCGTCAGCGGGCGGACGCTCCAGTCGGCGCGTTGCTGGCTCTTGTCGAGCGCGACGCCGACCTCCTTGGCGAGGAGCGCCGCCAACCCGGTCTGCGGCTCGCCGAGCAGTTGCGCGCCCACCTGGGTGTCGCGTACCGGCGCCGCCCGCATACCGAGGTCGCGATCGAGGATCCGCAGGTCGTAGTCGGCGCCATGCATCAGCTTGACCACGCGCGGGCTCGCCAGCAGGTCCGCGAACGGTGCGAGGTCTCCGCGCGTGAGCGCCAGCGGGTCGAGCAGCACCGTCTGCTCGCCGTACGTGAGCTGGATCAGGCAAAGCTTGTGGTGGTAGGAGTGGAACGAGTCCGCCTCGGTGTCGAGCGCCACGGCCGAGTACCCGGCGGCGGCGCGGCAGCAGGCCTCGACATCGCCCGGCCTGGTCAGGACCTTCGGGAGCTGTTTCGGGCTCGGCACCACATGGATCCTAGCTGCTCAGCGGGCGCCGCTCAAGCGGCGCGGCCGGGCCGGAGGCGTCATCCGCGCGAGTTGACGGCGGCCAGCAGCCCTTCGACCACGCGCTCGGCGAGCCACGTCGCGCTCTGCGCTTCCCAGTCGCCGAGCCCGAGCATTGCCTCGGGGTAGTCCCCCCAGACGCGGAACGCGGCGCCGAGCTCGATCCCCAGGGTCAGCGGGTCATGGCCGGCGCCCGCGCGCGCCACCTCGCGCAGGTGCTGCAGTCTCTCGAGCTCCTCCTGCTGCTCGCCAGTCCGCAGCAGGATGAGCGCGTCGTAGCGCGCCAGGACGCCCTCGAGTGCCCCGCGCGAGAGCGCCTCCGGTCGGATCGCCAGGAGGCACAATCGGGCGTCGCTCCCGAACTCGAGGATGCGGCGCGCCAAGCCGGTCCGCCCGGTTCCGTTGTCAGCGTCCGAGACCTCCTGATCGTCGCCGCCGAGACGCGACACGAAGCGCACGGCGTCGCCCGGGGCTGCGGACATCACGACCACGGTCATGGTCGCCACGGCGTTCGGCGGCACCGCGTTGCGGGTGCGGCCGACGACCTCGCGGAGGATGACGCCGAGACGGGGATCGGCCGGGCCGTCGGCTCGTGGTGGCGGCGCCAGCTCGACACGCGGCCGCGCCACGATCGCCTTGCCGTCGAGCAGGCGCAGCACGGCGTCGATGACGATGTCGTCGTCGACGAGCAGGCGCGCGATCAGTTGGGTGATCAGCAGCGGCTGCGCCAGCGCGTCGAGCACGTCCCGAGCCACCTGGTCACCCGGACGACTGCCTCCACGCCGGTGCCGCACCACCACATTGGCGGGAGCTGCGGGAAGCCGCGCCAGCAGCCCGGGCAGGCGGCCCGCCCGCGCCTGGGCGCGTAGCTCCAAGGCGTCGAGCCCCGGTACCTCGAGGCTGAACGCCGTCTCGCCGCCTCCCGGGTACTCCTGGAGGTCGAAGAAACCGTCCCGCCAGGCGAGCACGTCGAGGAGGCGGGCGCGCGCCTGGAAGTCGAGGAAGCCACGAACCTGCTCGGACGGCAGGCTCGTCTTTTCCTGGAGCAGGTGCTCGAGACTGGCCTCGCCTTGCACACGCCCCTGGACAAGTCCTTCGAGTGTCATCAGATCGACGGTGCCGGCAGCCAGCATCAGCTCGCCGAGCGAGCGTCCGTCTCCGGGCATGAAGACCATCGTCGGCGCGCCGTTGCGCACCACGACGACCGCCACGCCGCCGCTGGCGGGCTGGCGCATGACCAACCGCAGGTCACCGGTCGACCGTTGTGCAGCCCGCAAGAGCACTGCGGGCGGCAGCACCGACAGAGAGCCAGTGGCCCGCGTCGCCGCGAGCGCACGACCGCCGAAACCCACCTGTAGGAGATCAACCTCGCTCACGTCAGACTATCTTCTCACGACAACACCAACGGCGCAATGGCGGCTACACTTCCCGCGATGCGCGAACCATCCCCGCTGCCTGCACCGCTCGGCCGTCACAACCCGCGCCTCCAGCGCGTGCGGCGGATCGCCGCGCGCGAGGAGCCGGACCTCACCCTGCTCGATGGCGCGACGCTGGTCGCCGACGCCGCCCGCGGCGGGGCGGCGATCATCGAGGTGTATGGCATCGCCTCCGAGATCGCCGCCATTGCCGCCATCCCCGCCATCGCGCGGCTGGCCCGCGACGGGAAGGTGTTCGTCGTCGACGACGCCAGCGCCCAGCGCATCGCCCCCACGCGCCACTCGCAGGGCGTCGTCGCGGTGGTCGCGGTGCCGCGCCACACCGTGAACCCGCAAGGCGTCGTCGTCTTCCTCGACGACGTCCAGGACCCCGGCAATGTCGGCGGCATCGTCCGAAGCGCCGCCGCGTTCGGCGCCGCAGGGGTGGCCTGCTCACCGGCGTGCGCGGACCCGTTCTCGCCGCGGGCGCTGCGCGCCTCGGCCGGGCACGCGCTGCGCCTCCCCGTGGTCGCGGGAGCCGATTTTGCCGCGCTCGCCGCCAGTTTCCAGGCGGCGGGCGGGACCGTGGCGGCCACCGGCGGCACCACCGGGGTGCCGATCACGAGGTGGCGGCCGACGCCTCCCGTGCTCCTGGTGTTCGGCAACGAGGGCGCCGGCATCGGCGCGTCCGTCCGCGAGCGGTGCGATGCGACGGTCATCATCCCGATCGCCGCCGCCGTCGAGTCGCTCAACGTGGCGGTCGCCGCCGGAATCGTCCTCCACGCCCTCTCCCGGGCTGCCGGCGGGCGCGCCTAAGCGGCGGCGCGCCTCCTCCGAAGGGGGTTGTCATCGCCCCTATACTGAGATGAGGGATACGGGGAGGTTTGCATGATCCGACACCGGGACATCGAGCAGCTCCAACTACTCTCCCAAGCACCGGGCAGCACGCTGACGCTGTACCTCGACGTCGACCAGACCAACCCGGCGAACCGCAAGCGTCAGTTCGAGACGCGCCTCCACGACCTGCTGCGCCAGCTCAAGGCGGCTCATCCCGACGACGAGACCCTGCCGGGAGCCTGTAACGAGGTGGCCGAGATCGTCAAGCGGATCGATCCAGCCGGCAAGACCCTGGTCCTCGCCCGTCACCCGAGCCTCGGTGTGACGTTCCGCAAGCTGCTGCACCTCCCGCTGCCCTCGGGAGCGTACTGGGCTGGCGGCGCTTTCCTGCGCCCGCTGCTCGAGGCGCTCGACGAGCACGAGCGCTTCGGCGTCGTGCTGGTCGACCGGAAGCGCGCGCGTCTGCTCACCGTCTTTCTTGGCGAGATCGAGGAGCACCGCGGCCTGATCTCCGAGGTGCCGCCGCGGCCCGACTCCCCTTCCAACGACAAGCTGCGGTCGCAACCGCGCACGGAGCGGCACCACGATGAGAGCGTCTCGTCCCACGTGCGCATGGTGGCGACCGAGCTCGCGCGGCTGCTCGACCAGCTCGAGGTCGACCGCCTGATCGTCGGCGGCGCCGTCGAGGTCGGCTCCGAGCTGGTCCGCCAGCTCCCCAAACGGCTGCGCGGCCGCCTCGTCGAGGTGCTGCCGATCCCGGTCGGCGCCAGCCCGGAAGACATCCTCGCGAAGACCAGCGAGGTGCAGCTCCGTATCGAACGCGCGGCCGAGCTGGAGACCGTCCGCGACCTGCTCAAGGAGGTCCGCAAGGGCGGCCGGGCCGTCGCCGGACTCTCGGCGACGCTCGACGCGATCAATCAGGGACGGGTTTGGAAGCTCGTCTATCTCCAGGGATTACGCCTCGAGGGTGGGGTCTGCCCGGCGTGCAACGTGCTGGTCGATCCGGCCGACGAGCGCTGCCCGCTGTGCGGCAAGCCGGTCGACCGCGAGGCATTGATGGTGGACCGCATGGCACGCACGGTGCTCGAGCGCGGCGGCCACGTCGAGATGGTCAACGGCCCGGCCGCCGAGGCGCTCCGCCAGGTCGCCGACGTCGCCGCGATCATGCATGGATGAGGACCGGGCTCCGGGCTCCGGGCACCGAAGAGACGCAATCCACGAACCACGGCCTTATCGCCGGAGTGGCGGAACGGTAGACGCGCGGGACTTAAAATCCTGTGTAGCTCAACGCTACGTGAGGGTTCAATTCCCTCCTCCGGCACCAGTTACACAACACGTCGAGTCGCTTTCAGAGTCCAGGGGTAACACTGGGGTAACAGAATGTCAAGGATAGGCAGTCCGGCGCCGGCAGGCTCCGACGTACCGGCCACCGCTGCCCGACGCGCCAGGCGCGAACGTCACCCCGAAGCGAGTAGCTCGAGCCGCTCGGCGAGCAGAATGTGCGCCAACTCGGCCCGCGGTAGCCCGCGGGCCTCGCTGCGCTCGGACCGCTGTTCCCACAGCCCCGACGACGACTGCTCTGGACAACCTCATCAGTCTCTTGAGTGGCGTGGATCGATTGGGGAGCAGGATATCGGTGTATATTCTAAGTGTCCGGGAAAAATGAAAATCCCGGACAAGGAGGGTGCGAAATGGCGGAATATCGGATCAGGGTTGCACCCAGTACAGTAGCGTATGCTGACGAAGAGAGCCTCAAGCTAGTAGTGGAGTTCGCCATCCCAGGAGCGCCACCGGATACCATCGATGTGAAGATCCTCGAAGACAGCGTCCACCTGACAGCTCCAGCAAGGGACGTCGAGTATGTTTCAGCACTGGCTTTAGGTTGGCCAGTTAAGCCTGGAAAAGCCGAAGCGACCTACGAGAACGGCCTGCTCCGAATCGAGGTGCCCTTCAAAGATCCAATGGAAGATGCTGTGAAGGTCGTCATCAAAGCAGGTGGCGCGGAAACTAAGACCATAGCAGTCGAAGGTCAAGTTGCATTGCCGCCCTTGACGGCCGCTAAGGATTGATCAGGATGGGTGCCAAGCCTGTCAAGCGACGAGTATATTGCCCCCCCCGTTGCGACAAGACTCTTGCCCCCCCTGGTGGTGGTTGCTGAGCCACGTAGGCGGAGGGAGGGCGGCGCCCGACCGGAGTCTGGTTTCGGTCCATTGTGCCGCGACTATCCTGCTCCCCTGTTAAGGCATGCCACTCAGATGACATGATCACGCCCGCCGGAGGCGGTCCTCGTGAGGCTGGGCGGACATGTGCCGGCGGCGTCCGCGAGGAGTATCCTCGAGGTACAGTCAAGTTGGACCGGCGTCTCAACCGCGACTGCACTGGGAGGGACAGAGATGAAAGCGCCAAGGCACCTACGGTTGTTGCCCATTGCGGCGTTGTGCGTGCTGCTGTTTGCGGCCCTTGCCTGCCGGCGCGCAGAGGCGCCGGCGAGCACGGCCCAGGCTCCACCGGCGGTCAGCCAGGAACCTTCCCCGGCACCGGACGCGAGCTTGGCCCAACGCGAGCGGGCGGTGGCTGAACGCGAGGCGAGCGTCGCCGAGCGCGAGGCGGAAGTGGCGCGCCGCCAGGCGGCTCCGGCAGCCTCCACGCGGCCAGCGACGAAGCCGCAAGAACCTCGGGGCGCGCAAGCGGAGGCGCCGGAGCCGACGTCGGCCCCTGCCGAGCCGCCACCGCCGGCGCCCCGCGAGTCGGTGGAGGTCGTCGTTCCTGCCGGTACGACGCTGGACATCGAGTTCAGCTCGCCGATCGCGAGCAACACGGTCGCCGCGGGGTCGGTGTTCGGATCGCGGCTCACGAACGACGTCTTCGTCGGTCAGGTTCTCGCGATCCCGGCAGGGACGATGGTCCACGGCACGGTCACCGAGGCGGTACCTGCCAAGAAGATCGGCGGTCAGGCGCGGCTCGCGCTGACGTTCGACCACCTCAAGCTCGCGACGGGCGAGGCAGTCCCGATTGCCGCCACCTTCGCCGTCGCGGCCAAGAGCCAGACGGGCAAGGACGCGGCGACGATCGGTGGGTCGGCCGCCGGCGGCGCGGTCCTCGGCAACGTGCTCGACAAGAAGAACAGGACGAGAGGGACGGTGCTCGGCGCGATCGTCGGCGGCGCCATCGGCACAGCGATCGCCGCCAAGACGCCGGGCGAGGAGGTCGTCATCGCGGAAGGTTCCGTCCTCGAGATCCGCCTGACTGAGCCGGTGAGAATCGCAGTGCCTCAATAGGCCGCGTTTCTCACCGTCGTCCGTAGCGAGAGCGCCGAGAACGCGCCGGAGCGCGACGGTTCCGGCGCGTCAGCGCAGCGGCTCGAAGACGCCGGCGGAGCGGTTCCTGGCGACATCGGCCCAGGCGGAGCAGCGGCCGAGGTCGAGCTCCTCGCGGACGTGTGTGTCCTTTCGCGTGTGACCCTCGACAGGAGGCACCGGTTTCTCGCTTCGCCCGAAAATGTCTGAGCGTCCAGAAACCGGGGCAGGTTTACGCTCTTGCTCGCCCCCTGAACAGGAAGGTCAGCGCAAAGCCTGCGATGAACCCGCCGATGTGCGCCATGTAGGCCACGCCGCCCTTGTCCGCTGCGCTGGCGATCGAACCGACGCCGCTGAAGAACTGCAGAACGATCCAGAGCCCAATGACGATCAGCGCAGGCACTTGAATCACCTGTTGGCCTTGCAGGACTCTGACCTTGCCCTGCGGGAACAGCAAAATGTAGGCGCCAAGCACCCCCGCTATCGCCCCCGAGGCGCCCAGGTTCGGCACGGACGACCCGGCGCTGAACGCCAACTGGGCAAAGGTCGCCGCGAGCCCACAGAGCAGGTAGAAGATCGTGAACTTGACGTGCCCGAAACGGTCTTCCACATTGTCACCGAAAATCCACAAGTAAAGCATGTTGCCACCCAGGTGGAGCCACCCCGCATGCATGAACATCGAGGTGAAGAGCGTCAGAAAATCACCGGAGGGATTGGCAAGGAAACGCCTGGGAACGAAAGCCCACTTCCCGACGAAGGCGTCACCGCCACTCAGCTCCAGGAAGAAGAACACGACGTTCAGAGCGATCAAGGCATACGTGACCAGCGGGACCGTTCTGCGAGAGGAATCGTCGTCGCCGATCGGGAACATAGGATCTATCTCCTTCTGCTCTCTAAGGGATAGGAGAATCGTCTCGACTCTATCGAGGATAGCGCCAATCGGGAGCGTGTCAACGCCACCTGGGGCGGTTGCGACAGCAATCTTGTCGGCGCGCGCCCCGAGGGATGGCCGTCCTGGGTTGCTACCGGAGCGTCTCGAAGACGCCGGCGGAGCGGTTCTTGGCGACGTTGTCCCAGGCGAAGCAGCGGCCGTTCATCGCGATGTAGACGCCTGGCGGCAGCGCTTGCGCGAACGAGAGCGCGCTGCCGAGGTTGAACAGGCCGTCGGAGCTGCCGAACGCGTAAGGCACCATCGCTCCCGTGAGCACGACCGTCTTGCCCGCCAGGCCCTGGGCGAGCACCTGCGCGGTCTCGACCATGGTGTCGGTGCCGTGGGTGACGACGATCCGCTCCTCGGGCGCCTGGCGGCAGTTCTCGAGGATCAGCGCGCGGTCGGCGTCGCTCATGTCGAGGCTGTCGACCATCATCAGCGTGCGCACGGCGACGTCGAGGCGGCAGCGGCCCAGCTTGAGCATCTCGTGGATGTGCGTGTCCTTGAAGAACAGCCGCCCGCGGATCTCGTCGTACTCCTTGTCGAACGTCCCGCCGGTGATGAACACCCTGATCGTCATCGCGACCCCCAGACAACGCGAATTCTAGCCTCCCGAGCGTAGAGCTCAGGCGGCGCCGCGGCCCTTTGCGGTCGCGGGTGGGACGCCGATCTCGGCGCTTTGGCGGCCGGCCCACTCCTGCAGTGAGCGCACCGAGATCCGGCGCCGGCGCAGCGCGGCGATCGCCTCGGCGACCGCGAGCGCGCCGGGGACGGTGGCGATGTACGGGACGCCGAGCTCGAGCGCTCCGCGCCGGATGGCGATCCCGTCCTTGTGCGCGCGCGAGCCCGAGGCGGTGTTGACGACGAG
Source organism: uncultured Acidobacteriota bacterium (assembly GCA_963725705.1). Taxonomy (GTDB): domain Bacteria; phylum Acidobacteriota; class Thermoanaerobaculia; order Thermoanaerobaculales; family Thermoanaerobaculaceae; genus CAVRZJ01. Next base: position 187,030 of record CAVRZJ010000023.1, read on the forward strand.
CTGGATGTCGCCGTTGACCATCAGGTCGACCGCGTGCGGGCGTCCCTCGGAGACCTTGCGCACGACGTCCGCGCGGATCCCCACCCCGGCCAGCGACGACGCCGTTCCGGCCGTGGCGAGGAGCTTGAACCCGAGCTCCTCGAAGCGGGCGGCGAGCGCGGCGGCGCGCGATTTGTCGACGTCCGCCAGCGAGATGAACACCGCACCGCCCGCCAGCGGCAGCTTCAGGCTCGCCCCGACGGCAGCCTTGGCGAACGACTCGCCGAACGAGTCGGCCATCCCCATCACCTCGCCGGTCGAGCGCATCTCCGGGCCGGGCAGCGGGTCGACACCCGGAAAGCGGTCGAACGGGAACACCGGCATCTTGACGGCAACGCCGAGCGGCAGGCCGTCACTGAGGCCGAGGTCGCGGATACGGGCGCCGCACGCCACGCGTGCCGCCAGCGTCGCCCACGGCACGCCGGTCGCCTTCGAGATGAACGGCACCGTGCGCGAAGCGCGCGGGTTGGCCTCGAGGACGTAGACCGTGCCGTCACGGACGGCGAGCTGGACGTTGAGGAGCCCGACGACGCCGAGCTCGCGGGCGAGGGCGCGGGCAATCCGCCGCACCTCGGCGGAGATCTCGAAGCCGAGCGAGACGCTCGGGAAGAAGCACGACGAGTCGCCGGAGTGGATGCCGGCCTCCTCGATGTGCTCGAGCACGCCGCAGATCACCACGTCGCTGCCGTCGGAGAGCGCGTCCACGTCGATCTCGGTGGCGCGCTCGAGGAAGCGGTCGATCAGCACCGGGTCCTTGGGCGTGACCTTGACCTCGCGCTCCCAGTAGTCGACCAGCTCGCTCTCGCGGTAGACGAGCTGCATGCCGCGGCCGCCGAGCACGTACGAGGGCCGCACCAGCACCGGGTAGCCGAGGCGCTCGGCCGCCTTCGTCGCCTCGTCCAGCGAGAACACCGTCTGACCCGCCGGCTGCCGCAGCCCCAGCTTGTCGATGACGGCGGCGAAGCGTTCGCGATCCTCCGCGAGGTGGATCGACTCCCACGAGGTGCCGAGGATCTTCACGCCCGAAAGCGCCAGCGCCTTCGCGAGGCGCAGCGGGGTCTGGCCGCCGAACTGGGCGAGCACGCCCTCGGCCCCTTCGCGCGCGACGACGTCGAGGATCTCCTCGATGGTGAGCGGCTCGAAGTACAGGCGGTCGGCGGCGTCCCAGTCGGTCGACACCGTTTCCGGGTTGCAGTTGATCATCACCGCCTCGCGCCCCTCGGCGCGCAGGCCGGCGATCGCCTGCACGCAACAGGCGTCGAACTCGATCCCCTGCCCGATGCGCACCGGGCCGGAGCCGAGAATGACCACCGCCGGACGGCCCGACGGCGGCACCTCGTCGAGCGTCCCGAAGCTCCCGTACAGGTACGGCGTGGCGGCGGCGAACTCGCCGGCGCAGGTGTCCACCTTGCGGTAGCGGCGCACGGCTCCGGCGGCCAGCCGCGCCCGCCGCACTTCGGCCTCGGGCTTCCTGACCAGGCGTGCGATATCGCCGTCGCCGAAGCCGATCCGCTTCGCGGCGACGAGCAGCTCGGCGTTGCCGAGTCCCGCCTCGCTGATTACCTTTTCGGCGGCGACCAGGCCGGCGATGCGATCGACGAACCATGGGTCCCAGCGCGTCGCTTGGGCGACGCGGTCGAGCGTCCAGCCGCGCCGGATCGCCTCGGCGGCGGCCCACAGCCGGTCGGAGTTGGGCACGCTCACCCGCTCGGCGAGCGCCTCGTCGTCGAGGATCGCGAGCGCGCGCGGCACCCCGAGCCCGGCGCGTCCCTGCTCCAGCGAGCGCACGGCCTTGAGCAGAGCCTCCTCGAAGGTAGTGCCGATCGCCATTACCTCGCCGACCGACTTCATCGACGTGCCAAGCACGTCGGGCGTGTCCGGGAACTTCTCGAAGGCGAAACGCGGCACCTTGACGACGACGTAGTCGAGCGCCGGCTCGAACGACGCCGGCGTGCTCCCGGTGATGGCGTTGACCATCTCGTCGAGGCGGTAGCCGAGCGCCAGCTTGGCGGCGATGCGGGCGATCGGGAAACCGGTCGCCTTGGAGGCGAGCGCGGACGATCGCGAGACCCGCGGGTTCATCTCGATGATCACCCACTCGCCGGTCTGGGGATGCACCGCGAACTGCACGTTCGCGCCCCCGGTCTCGACGCCGACGGCACGCAGGCAGGTGGCCGCGGCGTCGCGCAGCACCTGGTACTCCTTGTCGGTGAGGGTGAGCGCCGGCGCGACGGTGATCGAGTCGCCGGTGTGGACGCCCATCGCGTCGAGGTTCTCGATCGAGCAGACGATCACGACCGTGTTTGCCCAGTCGCGCATCACCTCGAGCTCGTACTCCTTCCACCCCACCACCGCGCGCTCGACCAGCACCTCGCCGACCGGCGAGAGCGCCACCGCCTTGCGGATCGCCTGGCGGTACTCCTCCCGGTTGTAGACCACCGCGGCGCCGGTGCCGCCGAGAGTGAACGAGGGCCGCAGGATCGCCGGGAAGCCGACGACGTCGGCGGCCGCCTCGGCGTCGGCGGCGCCGGTGACGGTGACCGACGGGAGCACCGGCAAGCCCGCGGAGCGCATCGCCTCGCGGAAGCGCTTGCGGTCCTCGGCGGTGCGAATGGCGTCGACGCCGGCGCCCAGCAGGCGGACGCCGAGACGGTCGAGCACGCCGGCGTCGGCCAGCTCCACCGCGACGTTGAGCGCAGTCTGGCCGCCGAGCGTCGGCAGCAGCGCGTCGCAGCCTTCCTTCTCGAGGATCGCGGCCACCACCTCGGCGGTGATCGGTTCGACGTAGGTCGCGTCGGCGCGCTCGGGGTCGGTCATGATGGTGGCGGGGTTCGAGTTGATCAGCACCACCCGCAGGCCTTCCTCGCGCAGCGCCTGCACTCCCTGGACACCCGAGTAGTCGAACTCGCACGCCTGGCCGATGCGGATCGGCCCGGCGCCGAGCACGCAGATGTTCTTAGCGTCGGTGCGGCGCGGCACTACGCCCCCACCCATACCGGGGACCGGGAACCGGGGACCGGGGACCGTGCCCCCACCCGCCCAGAGGCGCCAGAGGAGACGATCGCAACCCGTTCCCTTACCCACGCCGTTGCAGCGCCTAGTCCTGCCCTTACCCGGTACCCGGTCCCCGGTCCCCGGTACCCGTTCATCGCCCACTCCGGCAGCGATTCAGGAATCGCTCGAACACGCCGAGGGCATCATGCGGTCCCGGCCCCGCCTCGGGGTGAAACTGGATCCCTTCGGCGCGCAGGTCGGGGGCCGCGATCCCCTCGACCGAGCCGTCGGTGAGGTTGGTCATCGTCACGGTAGTCCGCTCCGGCAGCGACGCCGGGTCGACCGCGTAGTTGTGGTTCTGCGAGGTGATCCACACCGCGCCGGTCGCCTCGTCGCGCACCGGGTGGTTGCCGCCGTGGTGGCCGAAGCGCAGCTTGTAGGTACGGCCGCCGAGCGCCACGCCGAGCAACTGGTGACCGAGGCAGATGCCGAGCAGCGGCACGCGGCCGAGCAGTCCGCGAATCGTCTCCGGCACGCCGGCGACTGCCGCCGGATCGCCTGGGCCGTTCGAAAAGACGACACCCTCCGGGCTCGCCGCCAGGATCGCCGCGGCCGAGGTGTCGGGCGGGACCACCGTGACCGCCGCGCCGGCGCCGACGAGGCGCCGCATGATCGAGCTCTTGACGCCGCAGTCGATCACGGTGACCCGTGGTCCGGCGACCACCTCCGTTCGCTCGGTGGATGGCGACAGCCACGGGCCGGCAGACCAGCCGATCGCCTCGGTCCTGGCCACCCGGTGAGCCCAGTCGCAGCCGTCGGTGCCGGGCGCCGCCGCGGCACGCTCGCGGAGGGCGCCGGGATCGCCGGTGTCGCCGCACGCCAGTAGTCCCGGGAGCGCCCCGGAAGTGCGCAGGTGCAGCACGATCGCCCGGGTGTCGAACCCCCAGCCGACCGGGATGCCCGCGGCGGTCAGGCGGTCGAGCAGCCCCCCGGTTGCCCGCCAGTTGGAAGCGACGAGCGACAGGTCGGACACGATCAGCCCCTCCGCCCACACTCGCGCCGACTCGGTGTCGTCGTCGTTGACGCCGACGTTGCCGACGTGCGGCGTGGTGAGGACGAGGATCTGGCCGGCGTACGACGGGTCCGTCAGCATCTCCTGGTAGCCGAACATCGAGGTGTTGAACACGACCTCGCCGGTCGCCTCGGCGGGCGGTCCGGCCGCGTACCCGGCGAACTCGGAGCCGTCGGCGAGCACCAGCGAGGCACGACGAGGCCCGGCCAACAAGGGTGAAAGGTGCGTCTTGTCCACTGAGGTTTCAGCATACCGGACCGGCGCCGCCGGCACAACAGAAGGAGAGAAATGGTCAGTGGTCAGTGGTCCGTGGTCAGACCCACCCGCCCCCCCGCCAGCGTGGGCGGGTGGGCAGGACGGACCACTTGGCACTGACCACTGACCAGGCTTTGCCGGTCTGCCGCTCATTGTGCCGCTCCGCGCACCGAGAGAAGGCCGTCGAGATGGCGCTTGACGGCCTTGCCCGCGCGGGCACCGCGCACAGCGACGAAGATCGTGTCGTCGCCGGCGACGGAGCCGACGACGCCCGGCAGGTCGAGGTGGTCGAACGCCAAGCCCACGCCCTGCGCCTCGCCGGGCGGCGTCTTCAGCACCAGCAGGTTCTCTCCGGCCGGCGCGACGGTGAGCAGGTAGCTGCGAATCCGCTGCTCGGCCGGGTTGCCGTTGCGCTCGACCCGCGCCGGCGCCGCCCACTGCCCCGCGACCTTGACCAGGCCGAGGGCGGCGACGTCGCGCGACACCGACGCTTGGCTCGCCTCGACGCCGGCCGCGTGCAGCGCCTCCACCAGGTCGTCCTGGGTCTCCACCCGGCTCGTGGCGATCGTGCCGAGGATCAGCTCGCGGCGCCGCCGCACGGTGCGCATCACCGTCCCCTGCCCTTCCGAGCCCTGTTGCGCCTCGCTTGGGGCGGTGACTCTGCATGTGAGGAGCGCTTCTGTGGGGCGCGCGCTCCGCGCGCGCTGCCGGCGCGGAGCGCCGGCCCCACATTGGCCTCGCCATCACGCCCGGGCGCCACGTCATCGGGAGCAAGCGCCGCGAGCGCAGCGACGAACGCCCCGCGGCGCCGATCGACACGGCGGCGCGCCTTTGTTATCTCGCGGCGGAGTGCGGGGAGCCCGAGGTTGCCTGCGTTGCCCGTCGCCGTTCTCCCGGCCAACACCGCGGCGGCGGACAGCGTCGCGGGCGGCACGCCCCGCCGCAGGTCCGCCGCGACCTCGCGGTACGCCGAGCGGAACGGCACGCCGGCACGGACGCGCGCCAGCGCCGCGTCGGTCGCGAAGACGTCGGCGGAGAGCGCCGCCGCGCAGCGCTCGCGGTCGACCGCCAGCCGCGGCACCGCCGCCGCGATCATCGCGACCATCTCGCCGACGGTGTCGAGGCCGCGCATCAGCGGCGCCTTGGTGAGCTGGAGGTCGCGGTGGTAGCCGCCGGGGAGCTTGCCGGCGACCGCCATCGCCTGAGCGACGAAGCCGTCGACGAGCGCCGCGCGTGCGCGAGTCAGCTCGAAGACATCGGGGTTGCGCTTGTTCGGCATCATGCTGGAGCCGGTGGCGAGGCCTGCGGGCAGCGCCAGGAAACCGAGCTCGTCGGAGGAGAACAGGATCACGTCCCACGACAGCTTCGCCAGGTCGTAGGCGACCCCCCACGCAGCCGCGAGAATGGTCGTCTCGAGCTTGCCGCGCGTCGCCGCCACCGCCGTGACGTTGCGCTGCACGGACGCGAACCCGAGCGCGCGCGCCACCCGCTCGCGGTCGAGCGGCAGCGGTACGCCGAACCCGGCGGCGCTGCCGAGCGGCGAGCGGTCCGCGAGGTCGAGCGCCGCGGACAGCGGGCCGAGGTCGTCGAGCAGCAACTCGGCGTAGCCGGCCGCCCACAGGCCGAGCGTCGACGGCATCGCCCGCCGCTGGTGGGTGTAGCCAGGGAGCACCACCCTCCGGTGCTTCGCGGCGAACGCCACCAGCGCCTTGGCGGCATCGAGGACGCCGCCGGCGAGCGCCAGCAGCGCGTCCTTGACGTACAGCCGCAGGTCCACCGCCACCTGGTCGTTGCGCGAGCGGCCGGTGTGCACCTTCTCGCCGGCGGCGCCGGCGCGCGCCACCAGCGCGCGCTCGACGGCGGTGTGCACGTCCTCGTCCTCGGCGGTCACGGCGAGCCGCCCAATGCGGGCCTCCGCGAGCAGCGTCCTGAGCGCCGACCGAAGCCGGGCGGCATCGCGCCCGGAGACCAGCCCGGCGGCCGCCAGCCCCTCCACGTGGCCGAGCGTGCCGAGGATGTCCCACGGCAGCAGGCGCGCGTCCCAGACGCCATCGTCGCCCACCGTATACGCCGCCACCTGACCCGTCAGCCCCTCGTCACCGCCCCACAGCGTGCGTGTCATCGCAGGTACTCCCGGGCAACCGCGGCGTACAGCCCGGTCGCCTCGCGAACCTGATCGAGGCTGATCCACTCGTCCGCGGTGTGCGAGACGCGCGACTCGCCGGGACCGAGCTTGAGCGCGTCGGTGCCGCGCAGGAACACCCAGTCGGAGCAGGTCGGCGACGTGATCTCGGAGACCGCGGGCCGCGCCCGCCGCAGGGCGGCGAGCAGTCCCGAGCCTGCCGGCGTCTCGGCCGGAACCAGCCGCTCGGAGATCACCTCGACCCGGCCGGAGATGGCGTCGCGCACCATCTCGATCAGCTCGCCGTGCGTCCACGCCGGCGTGGTGCGGACGTCGAGGACGACCTCGCAACGCGGCGGCGTGACGTTGCGGGCGATGCCGCCGGAGATCATCGTCGGGGTGATCGAGACGTTGCCGAGCAGGGCGTGGCCGCGGCCCGGCTGCAGCGCCTGCAGCACCGCCAGGTCGCGGGCGGCGTTGTGGATCGCGTTGACCGGCGGCGCTTCACGCTCGGCCGCCCAGCCGGCATGGACCTGCTCCCCTTCCCAGACCAGCCGCAGCAGCAGTTGCCCGCGCTGGGCCACGCACGGGCGCAGTGACGTCGGCTCGCCGACGATCGCCGCGTCCGGCAGGGAGCCGAGCGAACGCAGCGCCTCCGGCATCGTCGTGTCGCGCGTCTCCTCGCTGTTGGTGGCGAGCAGCAGCACCGTGCCGCACGCCGGGCCGCCGCCCGCCGCCACGTCGGCGACCGCGGCCGCCATCGCCGCCACCGATCCCTTCGCATCGACCGCGCCGCGCCCGTACAGGCGGCCGTCGCGGACGGTCGCCGCGAGCGGGTCTACCGTCCACCCCTCCCCGGCTGGAACGGTGTCGAGGTGCGAAGCGAGCGCCAGCGTCGGGCCGGGCCGCGGCGAGCGCGCCGCAATCCTGACCGCGTTGGCGTCCCGCTCGACCGCGAGGCTGCGGGAGGCCGCCCAGTCGGCCAGCAGCTCGGCGGCAGCCTGCTCCTGTCCCGACGGGCTGGCCGTCCGCACCAGGCGTTCGAGCAGCGCGACGGCCGCATCGCCCCAGTCGGTCACAGCTCGTGCTCCGTGTAGTCGTCGAGCTCCTTGCGGGCAACCACCATGGTGCCACAGCCGTGGCCGGTGAACAGCTCGACGAGCAACGAGTCGGGCACCCGCCCGTCGATGATGTGGGTCCGCCGCACACCGTTGGTCACTGCCCGGATGCACGCCTCGACCTTCGGGCGCATGCCGCCGCGGATGGCGCCGGTCTCGAGAAACGGCGCCAGGTCGTCGGGCACCGCGAACGCCAGCAGCGACGACTCGTCGGACGGGTCGCGCAGCACACCGGGGGCCGAGGTAAGGAAGATCAGCTTCTTCGCCTGCAGGGCGGTGGCGATCGCCTCGGCGAGCGTGTCGGCATTGACGTTGAGCGGTCGCCCCGACGCATCCGCCGCCAGCGAGGCCACCACCGGCACGTAGCCGGACTCCAGCAGTGCCGTCAGCACGGCGGCGTCCACCTTTTCGATGTCGCCGACCTCGCCGAAGTCGACGAGGCGCTCGGCGCCGTCGTCGTCGCGCACCTGTACCGGGGGGCGCTTGCGCGCCGTGACGAGGTCGGCGTCGACCCCGGAAAGACCGACGCCGCGCACGCCGTGGCGGCGCAGCACGGCGAGCAGGTCGACGTTGAGCCGGCCGGCGTAGACCATCTTGGCGACCTCGAGCACCTCCGGCGTGGTCACGCGCCGCCCCGCCACCACCTCGGGCGTGAGGCCGAGCTGGCGCGACAGCTCGCTCGCCTGCGGGCCGCCGCCGTGCACCAGCACGACCCGCACCGACAGCGACTCGAGCAGGGCGATCGAAACGGCCAGGCTGTCGAGCGCCTCGTGACTGCCCAGCACCTCGCCGCCGAGCTTGACGACGAAGACCTGGTCGCGGTACAGCCGCGTGTAGTCGAGCGCCCCCTTGAGAGCGCTTACGAGATCACTCATGAGACCCTCCCACCCTCCCAGGCAGTAGGCAGTAGGCTGAAGGCGGTAGGCTGCAGGCGGTAGGTTGTGAAAGGAGCCTGAAGGAGTGCGAAGGGCGCTGCCTTTCTACCGCCTTCCGCCTACTGCCTACCGCCTTGCGGCAAACGAGCCGAGACCACCGCGCGAGCTGCTCTGTCGATCTCATGACCAGCCTCCAAGTAATTCGAGGAGCAGGGCCCGCTGGACGTGCAGGCGGTTCTCGGCCTCGTCGGTCACCACCGACCACGGGCCGTCGAGCACGCCGTCGGTGACGACGACGTTGCGGCGCACCGGCAGGCAGTGCATGAAGATCCCTGCTCCGCCGCGGGTCGTTTCCATGCAGGCCTCGTCGACCCGCCAACCGCGCAGCGCGGCGCGGCGCGCCGACTCCGCCGCCGCGTCCCCGAAGTCGAGCAGGCTGCCCCAGCTCTTGGCGTAGACCGCGTCGGCGCCGGCGATGGCCGCCTCCTTGTCCTCGGTCTCGCTGAGCGAGCCGCCCTGCCTCGCCGCGCACGCGCGTATCGCTGCCATGTCCTCGGGGTCGAGCTGCCATCCCTCGGGACGGGCGATCACCACCTCCATGCCGAGCCGCGCCGCGGCGAGCGCCGCCGAGACGGGTACCGCGGTCGGCAGCGCCTTCGGGTGCCACGCCCACGTCAGCACGAAGCGTTTCCCCTTCGGCTCGCCGCCGAGCTTCTCCCGCAGGGTGAGCGCGTCGGCCAGCTCCTGGCAGGGGTGGCGGCGCGCCGACTCGAGGTTGATCACCGGCACCGTGGCGTGGCGCGCGAAGCCGCCGACGACCTCGTCGCGCCGCGCCTCGTCCCACGTCCTCGCCGTCGGGAAGGCGCGCACGCCGAGGGCGTCGGCGTAGCGCGAGAGCACCCGCGCCGCCTCGACGACGTGCTCGACGTTGGCGCCGTCCATCGTCGTGCCGAGGCGGTGCTCGAGGGACCACGAGCCCTTGCCGGGCTCGAGAGTCACCGCGTGCCCGCCGTGCTTGAGCATCGCCACCTCGAACGAAGTACGGGTGCGCAGCGACGGGTCGAAGAACACCATCGCGAGCACCTTGCCGGCGAGCGTGCCGGAGGCGGCGCCGCTCTTGAGCTCGGCGGCGCGGTCGAGAAGCGCCAGCACCTGCTCGTCGGGCCAGGCGTCGGCGGCGATGAAATCGCGCTTGGTCACGGTCACAGGTCCTCCGCGAGCGCCGCGGCGAACAGCGCCACGTGCTCGTCCTGCAGCACCAGCGGCGGCAGCAGGCGGAGCACCGCCGGGTCCTCCGCGCTGCCGACCAGAACCCCGCGCTCGAACAGCGCCTGCTGCACGGGCTTCGCGGGCCGGTCGAGGACGACACCAAGCAGCAGGCCACGGCCGGTGATGCGCGCGATCCCGGCCTGCCCCGCGAGCGCCTGGCGGATCACCCGTTCCATCCGTCCGGCGCGCCCCGGCAGGTCCTCGCTGACCATCAGTTCGAGCGTCGCCGCGGCTGCTGCGCACGGCACCGGTCCGCCGCCGAACGTGGTTCCCAGCTCGCCGCCTTTCACCGCTGCCGCGATCGCGTCGGAGACCAGCACGGCGCCCATCGGCAGCCCCGAGGCGATGCCCTTGGCCAGCGTGAGGATGTCCGGCGTCACGCCGTACGACTGCGCCGCGGTGAACGCGCCGGTACGCCCGCAGCCGCATTGCACCTCGTCGAAGATCAGCAGCGCGCCGGCGGCGTCGCACGCCGCGCGCGCCGCCCGCAGCGTCTCAACCGAGAAGTCCCGCGCCCCGGCGAGCCCCTGCACCGGCTCGAGAATCACCGCCGCCGTTCCCCGCCCGATCGCGGCGGTCAACGCGGCGGCGTCGTCGAACGGCACGACGCTCGTGCGTTCGACCAGCTCCTTGCCGGCGCCGCCGCTCTCGGCGAGCTTGCGGTACTTGGCAAGCCCGGACGCGGCGAGCGTCGCCAGAGAGCGACCGTGAAAGCCCCCCTCGACCGACACGATGCGATCGCGCCCGGTCACCCGGCGCGCCAGGCCGAGCGCGTTGTCGTTGGCCTCGGCACCCGAGTTGACCAGAAAGAGGTGCCGGCAACCGACCGGCGCGAGTGCGGCGAGCTGCGTCAGCAGCCGATCGCGCACGTCGAGCGGCAGTGCGTTCGAGTAGAACAGCAACTCCTGCGCCTGGGCCGCGATGGCCGCCACTACCCGCGGGTGAGAGTGGCCGGTGATCGCGACCGCGTGGCCGCCGTACAAATCCAGAAAACGCGTGCCGGCCTCGTCCCAGAGGAAACAGCCCGCCCCGCGGACGGGACGGAGTGGGAGCCGTGCATACACCGCGAGCTCGTCAGGATGAGGCACGGGTACCGGGGACCGGGCACCGGGGACCGAACCCCCACCCGCTCCCTCGGCCGCGCCCTGCTCCCGGTACCCGGTCCCCGGTACCCGGTCCCCGGCTCCCCTCAGCATGGGTAGATCCCCGGGAACTCGAGCCCTGCTGTTTCGGGGAGGCCGAGCGCGAGGTTCATCGCCTGCACCGCCTGTCCGGCGGCGCCCTTGACGAGGTTGTCGATGGTACAGGTCACGATCGCCGTCTCCCCGTTGTCGCGCGCCACCCCGTGGAGGTGCGCGAAGTTCGTGCCGACCACGGCGGCGAGCTCGGGCGGCGCGTCGAGCACGCGCACGAACGGACGGTCTGCGTAAGCCTCGCGGAGCAGTCCCTGAACGTCCGGCCACGGCCGGCTCAGCCGCGCGCGCACGGTCGCGTGGATGCCGCGGACCAGCGGCGCCGAGTGGGTCAGAAGGTCGCACCCGGCGACTGCGCCACCCGTCCAGGTGCGCAGGCGGTCCGCCAGCTCCGCCTCGTGCCGGTGCCCGGCGAGCGAGTAGGCGAAGAAGTTGTGGCCGCGGACCGGATGGTGCGTCGTCCGCTTCGGCTCCGCACCCGAGCCCGACGACCCGGTGATCGCGAAGCAGGCCGGCGTGCCGGCGAGCAGCCCGGCCTCTGCGAACGGCCACAGCGCCAGCGCCGCCGCCGTGGCGAAGCAGCCCGGCACGGCGATCCGCCGGCAGCCGGCCAGAGCGCCGCCGAGCACGTCGGCCAGACCGTAGGTGAACGGCGGGGCGAGGTCGAACGTCGCGTGGGCGCCGTAGTGCGCCTCGTACAGCGCGCGGTCCGACACGCGGAAGTCGGCGGCGGTGTCGACCACGAGCGGCGCGCCCGCGCAGCGCCGGCCATCAGCTGCTGCGAGCGGCCGTGCGGCAAGCGCCAGGAAGATCACGTTCGCGGCCGCGCGGCCGCGGCCGCGCTCGTACGCCTCGAACACGCCGTCGTCGACGTGCAGCAGCGCCGGGTGGACCGCCGACCAGCTCTTCGCCCGCCTGACTCTCCGAGAACGCGCGCAGGCGGCCGACGTGCGGGTGCTGCGCCAGGAGGCGAAGCAGCTCGCCGCCGACGTAGCCGGCGCCGCCCACAACAGCAACGGAAAGGCCGTGACCAGTGACCCGTGGCCCGTGGCCCGAGGAGGTGCCGACGCCCGACGCGCCGCCGTCGGCAGGTCCATGCGGGCCACGGGCCACGGGCCCGGGCCACTGTCTCTAACGGGCACGGAGAGCCTCGAGCACGACGTTGGCGAGCGCGCCGTCGCCGCGCCGCGCGTTGTGGGCCGGCAACAGCAGCTCCTCGCGGATGAAGCGGCACCCCACCTCGTTGTCGGTCGCCGGTCCCGAGATCACGGTCGGGCGCAGACCGAACCGCTCGTCGAGCACCCGCACGATCCCCCACGACGCCACCTGATCGGGGGCGCAGGCGACCAGCGCCGCCGACAGCGACATCAGCGGCTTGTCGGCGAGGATCGCCGCGACGCCGTACTCGCCGAGCACGCCGTCGCCGAGCTCGGCGACGATCACGTCGGGCTTGTGCGCCCGCGCCAGCTCGTTGAGCAGACCGCGGGCCGTCGGCAGCGCCGCCGCCTCGCTGGTCGAGACCACGCCGGCGTCGTTGAAGGTGAGCGCCGCCACCGCACCGGCGTCGACCATCGCGAGCGCGTCGCGCCGCAGCGCCACGCCGGTGAGCTTCGCCGCCGCCACCTTGAGGCCGGCGCGCGACAGGCCGTGAACGATCTCGGCGGCGGCCATCGTCTTCCCGGAGTTCATGCAGGTGCCCGCCACGTAGACCACCGGCACCGTGCAGTCGAGCTCCTCGGCCTGCGGCACTGCGTTCTCGCCGATGTGCGCCGGGCGGCCGACGCGATCACCGACCCGCGGGAACACCAGCACCGCGCCGAGCACCTCGGCGTCGAACGGCTTGCCGAGGTCGGGGTTGATCGCGGTGCAGCGGCCGAGCACCCCGCCCATGTTGAGCACCTGCACGACGTCGCCCGGCGCCAGCTTCTCCGGCACCTCGCCGGCGTAGCCGCGCAGCGCCCGCCGGTGGCCGAGCGTGCCGGCCAGGGTGTCGCCGGCGCGCAGCCGGATGAAGCGCCCCGAGGGGTCCTCGACCTCGTTGTAGACCGTCTTGTCGTGGAGCAGGCGCACCGCGATCACGTAGCCCTCGCGGCAGACGATGTCCGGGCCGAGGAGCACGTCGTGGGTGATCCGCGCGTTACGCGTCGAGGAAGCGATGCGGTCGATCCGCACCCGGGTGGTCACCATGGCCCGTCCTCGCCGTGACGCGCCGCCAGCAGCGACGGGATCGCCGCGATCTTGGCGAAGGCGCGCGCCTCGTCGCCGCTCCACAGGGCGTTGCTCTCGCCGTATCGAGCCACCGCCGCATCCATCAGCGAGTGCGGGCTGCGCACGCCAGTGACCTGGAACGCGCCCGGCGCAAGGTGCACCCTCGTCTCGCCCGTGACGTGGCGCTGCGAGCTGAGGATCAGCGCCTCGATGTCGCGCATCACCGGGTCGAACGCCTGGCCCTCGTGGAGCCGGTCGCCCCAGAACTGCGCCAGGTGGTCCTTCCAGAACGACTGCGAACGGGTCATCGTCAGCTTCTCGAGCTCGCGGTGAGCGTGCGACGAGGACGATCGCCGCGCCCGCCTCGAAGCCGATGCGGCCCTTGATCCCGAGTACCGTCTCGCCGAGGTGGATGCCGCGGCCGATGGCGAATGGCTGCAGGCGCGCCGCCAGCGCGTCGACCAGGTCCGGACCGGACAGCCCGGCGCCGTCGAGAGCCACCGGCAGACCCTGCTGCCATGACAGCACGACCTCGACGGGTGTTGCGGCGGCGTCCGCCGGGTCGTCGCCCCACGCGTCGGCGGGCGGCGCCGCCCACGGGTCGTGCGTCCAGCCGCCGCCCAGCGTCGTCCCCCACAGGCCGCGGTTCACCGAGTAGCGGGACGCCCCCGCCGGCACCGGCAGCGAGCGCTCGTGCAGCCATGCCACCGCGTCCTCGCGCTTCAGGCCGAGCTCGCGGATCGGGGCGATGATCGGCACGCCAGGCAGCAGCACGTGGAAGGCCACGTCGAAGCGCACCTGGTCGTTGCCGGCGCCGGTCGAGCCGTGGGCGACCGCGTCGGCGCCGAGCTCGCGGGCGACGCGCGCGACCTCGATCGCCTGCTGCGTGCGCTCGGCCGCCACCGACACCGGGTAGACGCCGCCGCGCAACACGTTGCCGCGGATCAGCGTCGCCACGAAGTGGTCGAACACCGACTGACGGGCGTCCACCTCGCGGTGGGCCGCGGCGCCGACCGCGCGGCTCTGCGCCGCGATGCGGTCGAGCTCCCCGCGGTCCATCCCGCCGGTGTCGACGGTCACCGTGACAACCTCGGCGCCCTTGTCCGCCGCCAGCCACGCGGCACAGAACGAGGTATCGAGGCCTCCCGAGAAAGCCAGAACTACGCGCATGGGCCGCTCCCCGGCACTGAATACGACATGAGTTGTGGATAATCATGCAGAACCGGTCCGTTGTCAACACCCAGTCCCGGAGCCGACGCTCGGATGCCTCCAAACAAGGAGGCGGCCGGCCCGGCCTACTCGAGGATCGTCTCGGTGCGGTTGCGCCCCAGTTGCTTGGCGAGATAGAGCGCCTCGTCGGCCAGTTGCACGAGTTTGATCCCGTCGGCATCGGAGTCCGGCACCAGCGAGCCGACCCCGCACGAGATCGTCACCACCTTGGCGACCGGCGAGGAAATGTGCGGAATGGCGAGGCGCTCGACCCGGGTGCGCAACTGCTCGGCGACGCGGACGGCGCCCGCCCTGGCGGTCATCGGCAGCAGCACCGCGAACTCCTCGCCGCCAAAGCGGGCCACGGAGTCGCCGGCCCGCGGCAGCCCGTCCGCCAGCGCGCCGGCTACCGCCTTGAGGCAGGTGTCGCCCTGCGGGTGGCCGTAGGTGTCGTTGAACTCCTTGAAGCGGTCGATGTCGATCATCACCACTGAGAGCGGAGTGCGCCCGCGGTGCGCCCTCTTGCACTCGCTCTCGAGGCGCTCGTCGAAGCGGCGCCGGTTGGCCAGCCCGGTGACCGGGTCGAGGTACGAGAGCTCGATCAGCAGGTCGTTGGCCTCTGAGAGCTCGCGAGTCCTCGCGTCGACCAGCCGTTGTAGCTCGAGCTCGCGCCGCTCGTGGGCGCGTAGCCACCCGCGTACGGTGAGCGTGATCAGCCCGGCCAGTAAGACGCCGGCCAGCAGGTACGCCCACCACGTCTGCCAGGGCGCCGGGTACATCGTGAACACCAGCTCCTGGGGCCCGGACACGTTGCCGGCGAAGTCGCGCCCCCAGACCCGGAACGTGTAGGCGCCCGGCGGCAGAGCCCGGTACTCGCGGCGCACGTCGGTGCCCCACGCGGACGGCTGCAGCTCGAGGCCGGCCAACTGCGTCCGGTACGAGGTCTCGGCCTCGCGGAAGTAGCTCAGGAGGACGTACTCGAAGGTCAGGTGGCGGTTCCGGAAGTCGACAGCGGCCCCAGACGCGAGCTTGCTCCTCGTCTCGCCGACCCATCCGTCGAGGACCAGCCGTTTGGCGGTACGGTCGACCCAGTCGCTGGACGAGTCGAGCACCGCCGCGCCGCCGACCGTGCCGATCCAGACCCGCCCCTGCGAGTCGACCATGCCGGCACCGCGGTTGCACTGGTTGCGCGGCAGGCCGTCCTCCCACGTGAACGTGAAGACGTCGAACGCGCCGCGCTCCCAGGCCCCGCCCGGTATGGCGGAGAGGCGGGCCACACCCTTGTTGGTGGAGACGTAGATGTGGCCCGCCCGGTCCTCGAGGACCTGGTAGACGACGCTGTTGGGCAGCGCCGGCTCCGAGACGTCGGTGAGGGTAAAGAGCGGCCGCTCGGTGGCGACGTCCAGGCACACCAGACCGCCGCCGTCGGTGCCGATCCAGAGTACGCGCCGGCCGCCGGGCGAGCGGCCGCAGTGCAGCGCCTGTACGGAGTCGTTGAGCAGACCCAGCTCGCTGCTGAGGCGCCGCCACTCCCCACCGGTGAACCGAGCCAGGCCCTGGGCCGTGCCGACCCAAACCGTCGGGGTGCCGTGCTCGTCGGCGTCCGCGGCCAGCGCCTGGACCGACGGGCTCGGCAGCGCCGCCACGGCGCGGACCTGCGACCACGCTCCGTCGCGCATCACGGCCAGGCCACCGCGGGTTCCGACCCAGAGCGACGCCGCGCCAGCGCTGCCCGTCTCCAGGATCGCCTGAACCATGTCGTTGGGCAGCGCGCCCGACGCACGGTTGAAGACGGTGCTGCGACCTCCGGCGAGGCGCGTCAAGCCGCCATTGCGCGTGCCGACCCAGGTCACCGGTGCGCCGCTCGGCCCCACCGTTTCGAGCAGGCATTGCACGTCGTTGGTCGACAGTCCTCCGGCCGTCGCCGAGATGACCGACCACGTGCCGCGCTCGAGACGGGCGAGCCCGCCGCCGTCCATGCCGAACAGGATCACCGGTGCGCCGGTGGGTCCCCGGCCCTCGACGACGGCGTTGACCGACATCCACGGGAACGCGACGAGCGGCCGGAACGAGCGCCACTGTCCTTCGCGCAGGCGGGCGAGGCCGCCGTTCCTGGTGCCGACCCAGAGCGCCTCGGTGCCGTCGGCGGCACCGGTGCGGGCGAGGGCGTAAACCGCATTGGACGGCAGCACCGGATCGGCATTGAGCGGAGTGGCGCGCTCGCCCGAGAGCCTCGCCAGACCGCCGCCGTCGCTCCCCACCCACACCGCCGGGACGGCCGCGCCCGGAGCGGCGTCGACCACGCTGGTCGTGTAGTTCGAGGGCAAGCCGTCGTCCGTGGTGTAGTAGCGCCACTCGCCGTTCTCGCGGCGGGCGACACCGGCGCCGTAGGTGCTCGCCCAGAGCGCGCGGGATCCGTCGCGGCCCACCGTCTCGACCAGGCAGTTGACCGAGCCCAACGGGCTTCCGCTCTCGCGGAGCAGGCGGTCGCTGCCGGGCGCCATGTAGGCAAGCCCGCCCTCGGTGCCGACCCACAGGCGCCTTCCCGACGCCGCTCCGTCCGCCTCGAACAGCGCCCAGACGCGGTCCGACGGCAGGCCGTCGGTCATGCCGAAGCGGCGCCAGCTCCCGCCCTCGTTCCGCCACAGCCCGCTGTCGTGAGTCGCCACCCACAGCACGGTCGCCTCGGCGGACGCCGTCTCCAGCACGGCGTTGACCCGCTGATGGACGAGGGCGAGTGGCAACCCCTGGATCGGTCGCCATGACCCTTCGTTGAGGCGCAGCAGCCCGCCCTGGGTACCGAACCAGAGGTCTCCGTTCCGGCCCGGGACGATCGCCCGGACGAAGTTGGACCGCGTCCTATCCGGCAAGTCCACGGCCGTCCAGCCGCGCCCGTCGTACCGCGCCGCACCGTCCTGCGTCCCGATCCACAGATAGCCGCGGCCGTCGAGGGTGATCGCGTGAACCGTGTTCTGTGGCAGGCCGTCCGAGTCGCTGAACACGCGCAACAGCAGCTTCCCCGACTCGAGGGGATCGTCGCCGGCGGGGGTCGCATGGCCGCCGATCGTGCCGCCGGGCGAGATGGAGGCCGCCGCGATCAGCAGCGACGTCGCCAGCGCCGCGACGCGGTGGCCCGTTCCGCCCGGTTCGCTGCCGCGGCCGGCACCGAGCCACGGCGCGCGCAGCCATGTCCGCGCCGTCAACCGGCGAGCCTCCGGGACCGCCACCACGCGCCTCCTCGCCGACTTGCGCCGGCAGCCGTGGATGATACCCTGATTCCACTGGTTGCCGCCCGTGTTTCCGGTTGAAGTTGTTATGGATAGACCCGCCTGGAGATCCGCCCGCGGCGACCTCCGGCCGATTCCCTGCTAGTCTGGTCTGGCGCGACGATCGGAGGGATCGATGCTCACCCCCAAGACCCTCACCGACTCAGCCCGGGCAGTCCAGGACGAGATGCGGTCGCTGGCGGCGAGCGTGCCGCGTCAGCTCCTGCTCGACATGGACGCCGGCAAGGTCACGTTCCCGCGCGAGTTCCTCGCGGAGGCCGGCCGCCGCAACCTGCTCGGCCTCCGCTTTCCGCCGGCGTGGGGCGGTCGCGGCCTGCCGTGGACCACCGAGATGGTCGCCCTCGAGGAGATCGGCGTCCTCGGCACCTCGCTCCCCTGCTTGTGGTCGCTGGTGTCGATCGTTGGCGAGGCGATCGCGGCGTTCGGCACGGACGACCAGAAGCGGCGGTTCCTCGCCCCGATGCTGCGGGGAGAGCTGGCCGCCGCCGAGGCGCTCACCGAGCCGCGCGGCGGGTCGGACTTCTTCGGCGCGACCACCACCGCCCGCCGCGACGGCGATACCTTCTACCTCAGCGGTCAGAAGCGCTTCGTGGTCGGGGCCGAGGGCGCCGATGTGATCCTCGTCTACGGGCGTATCGAGGGCGTCGACGATCCCAAGCGCGCGATGACCGCCTTCCTCGTCGAGCGCGGTCCCGGCGTTGCGGTTCACCACGTGTATGGCTTGATGGGAACGCGCGGCGGCGGTACCGGACGGCTGGTCTTCAAGGATGCGGCCGTGCCGCTCGCCAACGTCCTCGGCGGCGAGATGGGTCTCGGCCGCGGCGCCGAGGTGTTCCACCGCATGATGATCCCCGAGCGGTTGACGTCGGCCGGAGGCGCCGTCGGCATGGGGCGCGCCGCCATCGAGATCGCCGCGCGTTACGCCGACCGGCGCCACGCCTTCGGCGAGAAGATCCGCCGCTTCGAGGGTGTCAGCTTCAAGATCGCCGAGAGCCTCACCCTGCTCGACGCCGCCCGTGCGCTCAACCACGGCGCCGCCCGCGCCGTCGACGTCGGCGAGGAGGCGGGCACCGTGCGGCGCCTGGTCTCGGAGGCCAAGAAGTTCGCCACCGAATCGGCGTGGACGGTGATCAACCACGCGATGCAGGTGCTCGGCGGCATCGGCTATACCGACATCTACCCGGTCGAACGCCTGCTGCGCGACTGTCGGCTGATCACCATCTGGACCGGCACCAACGAGATCATGAGCCTGCTGATTCAGCATGAGTACTACCGCGAGCTGCTCGCCCGCCCGCCGCGCGGCCGCGACGTCGAGGCCGACGCAGCCGGCGCCCAGCTTCCCGACGAGAAGGTCTACGTGTAGCGGCTCCCGGGCCTCGCCGTGCCGCCGGACCGAGCCCTCAGCGCCGCCACTTGAACGCGGCGATCCACAGCCGCTGGTTGTGGCAGGTGACGACGTCGACGCGGTCCGAAACCCCGAGGAACCCCCACCGGATCGTCAGCGGCAGCACCGGCAGCGCCGCCATCGCCCGCCGCTGGGCCTCCTGCAGGAGGGTGAGGCGGCGTGGCGGGGACATCTCGGCCTCCGCGCGCTCGATCAGCGCGTCCACCTCCGGGTCCGCGTAGCCGGTGTAGTTCTCGTCGCCCAGCCCCTGCCGCACGTCGCGCGAGTGCAGCGAGCTGTTGAGGAAGTCCGACGCGTCGCCGGTGCTGCACGCCCAGCCGTAGAAGAACAGCGGCACCTCTCCGGTACGCGCGAGGCGCACCAGCTCGCCGAACGTCGCCTCGCGCAGCGTCACCGTGATGCCGACCCGGGCCAGGTCGTCGCGCACGGCCTCGGCGGCGGCCACCCGCTGCCCGCAACCCAGGGTCACGTCGAACCCGCCGGCGAAACCGGCCTCGGCGAGCAGCCGTTTGGCCTCGGCCGGGTCGTACGGGGCCGCCTGCAGTGTCGGGTCGTAACCGAGCACCACGGGGTGAATGTACTGCGACGCCACCGTGGCGTTGCCGTGGTACAGGCGGCCCGCCCACGCGAGGCGGTTGAGGGCGAGCAGGAGCGCGCGCCGCACCCGCGGGTCGGCGAGGGCGGACCCTGCCGCGCCCTTCGCCGCCTGCGGCGCCACCGCCAGGAGCTGCACGGCCAGGCGCGGCTGCGGCACCAGCCTCACTCCCTTGGCACCCTCGACGCGGCTGAGCTGCTCGTCGCTGATGGCGCTGACGATGTCGACGGAGCCGTTGAGCAGGAGCGAGAGCGCCTCCGCCGAGGCGCCCTGGTAGAACGTCATGCGGAGCCTGCGGATGTCCGGCCTGCCGTGCCACGACTCCCAGGCAACGGCGCGCAGGCCGCCGTCGGCGTCCCGCCCCTCGAGGCGGTACGGCCCGGTGCCGACCGGGCGCATGATCTCGGCCGCGCCGGCGTCGCGGCGCGGGACCACGAACAGGAACGTCAGCCGGTTGAGCAGGTCGGGCGCGGGGGCGCGGGTGGTCACGAGCAGCCCGTTGTCGCCGTCGGCGTGCATCGACTCGATGCCGAGGAGATGGTGACGGATGCCGGAGCGCGGGTGCGAGCGGGCGCGCTCGAAGCTGGCGACGACGTCCTCGGCGCCGAACGTATCGCCGTTCGAGAACCGCACGCCCTCGCGGAGCTGCAGCCGCCACACCGTCGGGGTTCGCTGCTCCCACGCCACCGCGAGGCTGGCCTCGAGGTGCATGTCGGGCGTCAGGGCGACGAGCGCGTCGTAGAAGTTGCACAGCACCGACCAGACGATCGTCTCGTTGTGCAGGTGCGGGTCGAGCGTCACCGGGACGTCGTCGTAGGCGACCACCAGCGGTCGCCGCTGGGTGAGGCGAGCGCACGAGAGCGTGGACGACAGCGATGCGGCGAACACAGCAGTCGCCGCGATCGCCGCGATCGCCGTGAGCCGCAGGCGGATGTCGCGAGGTCGCGCCACCGGTCGTCGTCCGTTCCGAGATGTCCTGTCTAAGTATATCCCGGGACCGCGAGCTGAGATCAAGGACTCCCGCCGGCGGGATGCGCCGGTCCGCGATCACGGGCGGCGTGTTGAGCGCGTCCTTCGGCGTCAGCTCCGGAACGAGTAGCCGAGGAGACGGTAGACAAGCTTGGCGGCTAGGAAGTCCGGCGCCACCAGGCCCGCGATCGGCGCCAGCTCGACGACGTCGAAGCCGACGATGCGACGAGCTCGCGCCACCGCGCGCAGCACCGCCAGCGCGCGGTACCAGTCGAGGCCGCCCGGCTCTGGGGTCCCGGTGGCCGGCATGATCGAAGGGTCGAACGCGTCGAGGTCGACGGTGACGTACACCTCGTCAGGCAGCGCGGCAATTACCCGGCCGATCCACTGCTCGACCGGCGAGCCCACCGCCTCCTCTGCGAACACCGTGCAGATCCCGCGCTCGCGGACCAGCGAGCGCTCCTCGGCGGTGAGCGAGCGGATGCCGACCTGGGCGATCGGCACGCCGTCGTCGAGGATGCGGTGCATCACGCAAGCGTGGTTGAGCGGCGACCCTTCGAAGCTGTCGCGCAGGTCACCATGGGCGTCGAGTTGCAGCACTCCGAGGCGGGGATGGCGGCTGCGCACGGCGCGCACCAGCGGCGCCGCCACCGAGTGCTCGCCGCCGAGACCGATCAGGAACGCGTCGCCGTGGACGACCTCCCGCGCGACCTTCTCGATCCTCGCCATCGTCGCCGCCGGCCCCGAGGTGTCGGGGACGATGGCCGGCAGAGTGGCGATCTCGACCGCCTGCCAGGTCTCGCGGTCGAGCTCCTCGTCGTACGTCTCGAGGTGCGTCGACGCCTCGAGGATCGCGATCGGACCCCGCCGCGCCCCGGGCTGGTACGACGTCGTCAGGTCGTACGGGATCGGCAGAACCGCCGCCCGCGGCCGCCCGGGAGGCATGTCCTCGGGCGGCACGCCGAGGAAGCTCAGATAGGGCGCATACAGCTCGTCACTCATCGCCGCCTCCCGCTCGCCTGGCCGCACACCGCGTCCCCTACTCCGCCTTCTCCTGCGCCTCGACGTAGTCGCGGCGCAGTCGCTCGAGCGTCTCCTCGCGGCGGTCGTACAGCCGGCGGAGCCGTCGCGGCGGCCGCTTCGCCAAGGCGTAGGCGGTCAGCAGCGGCAGCGCGATCGTGGTGTCGGTGTAGACGACCACCGTGTTGGGCAACTGCTCGGGATCGATCTTCCCCCACGACACTGCCTCCGACGGCGTGGCACCCGACAGCCCGCCGGTATCGGGTCGCGCGTCGGTGATCTGCACGAAGTAGTCGTGGCCGCGCTCGGCAAGGCCGAGCACTTCCTGGATCTGCGGCTCGGTCTGCAGGACGAAGTTCTTCGGGCTGCCGCCGCCGAGGATCAGCACGCCGCTCTTGCCGCCGCTCTTCTTGGCGTCGTAGACGATCGCCGCCGTCTCGTTGACGTCGAGGTTGGGATCGATCGTCAGACGCGAGCCGGTCAGCGCCAGCGCCGCCACGTTCATGCCGATCGACGAGTCGCCGGGCGACGAGGTGTAGACCGGCACCGCGCAGCGATAGCAGCTCGCGAGGAACGAGTGGCCCTCGATCCCGAGCAGCCGCTCGCGCTCGGCGACGAAGCGTCCGAGGCGGTGGTGGAACTCGGCCGACGACATGGCGTGCTGGAACTCCTCCGCCTGGATCGTCTCGCGTACGAACGCGTCGGTGTCGAGCAGCACGTCGTAGGCGAAGAACACGTCGTAGATGCGAATCACGCCCTCGCGGCGCAGGTCGATATCCGACACGAACGGCGACCCGTGGACGATCTCCTTGCCCAGCCCGAAGTGCATGTCGTGGTAGAGGTTCGCGCCGGTGGACACGACCCAGTCGACGAACCCCGCCTCGACCAGGGGGATCAGGCAGGAAAGTCCGTAGCCGGCCGGCGTCAGCGCGCCGGTCAGCGAAATCGCCACCGTCACGTCATCCGCCAGCATCCGCGTGGCGAGCAGCCTCGCCGCCTCCCGCAGCCGGCCGGCGTTGTACGAGGTGAATGCCTGCTCGACCAGCGTCGCGGCGCTCTCGTCGCCGCGCACCCGCGGCGGCAGGATGCGCCCACCGCGCAGGAACGCGCTCTTGCCCTTGGCCATCGCGCTCCCCCTCAGCCGAGCAGCAGCACGGCGGAGGCGAGCACCGTCGTCCACTTCCCGTGCCTGCCGACGACCGCCGACTGCGTGATGTTGCGCGTCGTCACGATCTTGGTGGAGATCTTCCAGAGCTGCCGCTTCTCGTCCCACGACTGGTCCTCGTCGAACTCGACGCCGAGCGTCGAGGCCAGCATCGCGGCGGCGAGGTCCTCGGCGTAGTCGCCGGCCTCCTTCTCGGTCTGCCCGAAAGAGTGGTGCTCGGAGAGATAGCCGAACATCCTGCGGTCGCGCGGCACCGCGACGCCGATCGAAGCAGCGAGCATGCGGTGCGGCTCGTTCGACTCCTGGCGGCTCATCACCACGAACGCGATCTGGCCCGGCTCGAGCATCGACTCGCCGCGGGAGCGCGGGATGATCCGGCAGCCGGGCGGGTAGATCGAGGAGACGGAAACGAGGTTGAGCGTGGCGATCCCCGCGTCGCGCAGCGCCAGCTCGAACGACTGCAGCTTCTCGCGGTGGACACCGACACCGCGCGTGAAGAAGAGCTTCTTCGGAACGAAGTTGACACCGGTCATGAGCACCTCCAGTCGCGAAACCCCGTCGGGCGGGCGTGCGGAATGTAGACGGATCTCTCTCGGACATCAAGATCTCGGACGAGCGAACGAGTCTCGCCGGCGGTCACGGGCAGTGGACGGCCTCCCAATCGAACGCCGGCTCGTCCGCGGCGGCGGGCGGCGCTGCCGGTGTCCAGGCGACCCGGTACACCGATGCCGGCGTGAGCCAGCGCTCGACCTCCTTGCGGACGGCGACGGCATCGGGCGGCGAATCGGCGCGACGCGGGAGCGCTGCGAATGCGCCGAGGTCGAACGGCTTCGTGCGCTCGCGCTGGGCGCGCAGGAACGCGAGCAGCGGGTCGGGCGCCACCCAGCGATCCTCGAGCGCCTCGAACGCCTCCCACAAGCCGAGCCCGGGCACCGCGAGTGCGCCGTCGGCCAGTCGGCTGAACCCCTCGGTCTCCGCCGGCGCCGCCGCGAGCCGCACCTCGACGCGCGCCGGGAACGGGTCGTACACCAGGTGCGACAGCTCGTTGACCGAGTACATCTCGCCGTCGGGTACGGCGAACACCTTGACGGCCTCGTCGAGGTCCTCGCTCACCGCTGCGACGAGGGGGGTCTCGCGCTCGTCGAGGTCCTCGCCGCGCTGCCGCGTCACCGCCGCGAACAGCACCGACAGGCACGCCTGCGCCCGCTGCGGTCGCTCGCCGAGGTAGGCGTAGAGACGGCCCGTGTCCGCCAGGTAGCGGGCGAGCAGCTCGGTCCACCGGCGGAGCGCCTCGCGGACCTGTTTGCGTTGCGCCTCGCTGGCGCGATGGCTCGCCCCGGCGACGAGGCTCAGCTCGGGACTCGTCGCCGCGGACGTACAGCGCCGACACGCCGCCGTCGGCGAGCATCCGCCGCAGCCCCTCCGGCTCGATCCCGGCCGCGCTGCGGCGCACCTCGCGCACCTGTCCGGACTCGTAGTCGAAGCACGCGGCGCTCGAGAAGCGGGTCGAGGTCGCGAAAGCGCCGCCGCCACAGGTCGTCGCCCTCCTCGAGCGCTCGGCGCGCCTCGGCGAGCCGCCGCTGCAGCGCTGGATTGCCCTCGGCGCCGGGGACGTCGTTGACGCGGGTCCGGGCAGTCACCACCAGCGTGCCGTCGGCGAGGAAGCACAGCGACAGCCGTTCCTCGACCGGCTCCTCGAAGCACGCGGTCAGGAGCGCCGCAGAGCAGCCGAGAAGCAACCGGACGACGGTGCCGCGGCGGCCGCGGCGGCGCTCAGCTCGCACGGGCGTACACCGCGGCGCCCGGCACGACCCCGACGACTTCGCCCGGCGCTCTCGTCCCGCCACCGGTCGAGCACGCGCTGGATGCTCGTCACCGGGGCCGCCCCCAGCCGCGACACCAGCTCGTCGTCGAGCCGCGTCTGCCAGAGGACACGGAACCTCGCCGTCTTCTCGACCAGGCGGAGCGTGGTGTGACCGTACTGCACGTAGCGCTCGGCGAGCCGCGCGATGATCGCTTCCGGCCGCGGGTCGGCCAGGAACGGCGCCATGTCGGCCGCGCCCGGCCCGCCGTTGCAGGCGGCGACGAACAGCACCTCGGCTCCGGGGACTGCGAACCGGCAGGCGGCGTCGAGCGCCTTGTGCGCCTGGATGATCGTGTGGTCCGACGGGAAGCCGCCGGCACTGGCGACCATGCGGCGGAAGGGTCCGGCGGCCAGCTCGTACCACTCGCGGACCCTCTGCACGCCGGCCGGGAACACTGCCGGCAGCGGGCCGGCCGCCGCCCACGCCGGACGGCCGTCGCTGCCGTGGACGAGCAGCAACGCGAGGTTGGGCGCGCGCAACGCCGCCGCCATGCGGATCTCCTGCGCCACCGGGTTGCCCTCGATCGCCCCGGGCTCGCACCCCGGGTGGCGGCGCGGCGGGCGCGCCTCGAGATCGATGACGCGCGCGTGGTTGGCCTGGATCTCCGTATAGCCGGCGACGCCGGGGAATACCATCTTCGGTCCGCCGGTGAAGCCCGCGTAGTAGTGGTGGGCGAGCGCCGAGACGGCGATCAGCAGGTCCGCTTCGAGCACCTCGCGGTTCAGGCGGACCGCCAGCCCGGTCGACAGCGTGCCGACCTTCACCAGCACGCTCTCGTCGCGCGCGTCGTGCTGCAGCACCCGGACACCGTCGGGCAGCGGGCCGAGCAGCGCAGCCAGCGACTGGACCGACGACGGCGGGTGGGTACCGCAGGCGACCAGCAGGGTGACGGCGCCGTCCGGCACACCGGCCCGCGCGAGCCGCGCCAGCAGCGCGGGCAGCACCGCCGGCAGCGCAGCCTTGCGGGTCGCGTCCGGGACGAGCACGACGACGCGCCGCCGGCCGCGCGCGAGCTCGGCAAGCGGCGCGCACTCGGACGGTGCATCGAGCGCCGCGCCGATCAGCGCACCGGCGTCGGTCGCGCCCTTCGGCGCCGACGGCTGCAGCGCCTGGCAGCGCAGGCCCCGCAGGTCGGCGGTCAGCGAGTCCGTACCGTACGGTAGGCGGATGATCACCGGATCATTGTAGAAGCTGACAGCTCACAGCCAACAGCTCACAGCTCCCCCACCCACCCAAAGAAGGATCGTAAGATCGTTTATTGGCATAGGGTTGTCAGATGTCAGCTGTCGGCTGTCGGCTACTTGATCGCCGGAGCCGTTGGGGACCTCGCGCTCGGGCGCGAGCAGCACCGGGGCGCCGTCGGGCAGCGTGGCGGCCAGCACCATGCCGCGCGACTCGACGCCCATCAGCGTCGCCGACTTGAGGTTCGAGACGACGACGATCTGCCGGCCGACGAGCTGCTCGGGGGTGTACTGCTTGCCGATGCCGGCGACGATCTGGCGCAGCGCCGGCTCGCCGAGATCGACCTCCATGCGCACCAGCTTGTTCGACTTCGGCACCCGCTCGGCAAGCTTGACGGTGCCGGCGATCAGCTTGATGCGGGCGAACTCGTCGATCGTCACCTGCTCGACCGGGACCGCGGCGGCCGCGGGCGCGGCTGCCGGAGCTGCAGCCGCCACGGATGCCGGGGCCGGCGCGGGAGCCGCGGCCGGCTGTTCGGCGGCGGCGCCAGCGGGCTGGGATTGAGCGTTGTCCTTGTTCTCCACAGACACCTCCGCAAAGTACGCTTCGACGTCGGCACGCGGGAAGAGGGCGCCCTCCTCACCGAGCGCCGCGCCGGGCTCGAGCCCGCCCCAGCGCAGCGCCGGATCACCCAGCGCCGCGGCGCCGCCGAGCTGGGCAAGCAGGCGGCGCGCGACCACCGGCATCACCGGCTCGATCATCACCGCCACCAGCCGCAGGCTCTCCAGGCAGTTGTACAGCACGCGCCGGAGCCGCTCGGAGTCGGCGCCTTCGGCCTTCGCGATCGACCACGGCGCCTTCTCGTTGACGTAGGCGTCGACCGCCGCGATCAGCTCCCACACCGCCTCGAAGGCGCGCTGGAGCTCGAGCTCGTCCATCGCGGCAACGTAGCGGGCCGTCACCTGCTCGGCCGTGCTCCTTGAGGTCGTTGTCGTTGCAGCGCTCGCCCGGCACGCGGCCCGCGAAGTAGCGGCGCGACATCGCCAGCACGCGCGAGGCGGCGTTGCCGAGGCCGTTGGCGAGGTCGCCGTTGTAGCGCACCAGGAACCCCTCGTCGGAGAAGTTCGAGTCCATGCCGAAGTTCATCTCGCGCAGCAGGAAGTAGCGCAGCGCGTCGGGGCCGAACTTCGCGATCAGGCGCGTCCGGCCGCACCACGTTGCCGACCGACTTGGACATCTTCTTCTCGTCGCGCAGCCACCACCCGTGGCCGTAGACCATGCGCGGCAGCGGCAGCCCCGCCGACATCAGGAACGCCGGCCAGTAGACGCAGTGGAAGCGCAGGATGTCCTTGCCGACCAGGTGCAGGTCGGCCGGCCAGTAGCGGTCGTACAGCGCCGTCGTCGCCCGAGCCGAGGCCGAGCGCCGAGACGTAGTTGGTCAGCGCGTCGAGCCAGACGTAGACGACGTGGTTCGGGTGCCCGGGGAACGGGATCCCCCACTTGAGCGTCACCCGCGAGATCGACAGGTCGCGCAGGCCGCCCTCGACGAAGCGCACCACCTCGTTGTAGCGCGTCGCCGGCCGGATGAACTCGGGGTGCTCGCGGTAGAAGGCGAGCAGCCGGTCCTGGTACGCCGACAGCCTGAAGAAGAGGTTCTCCTCCTCGTGCCACTCGGCGGGCCGCTCATGGGTCGGGCACAGCCTCGCCTCGCCCAGCTCCTTCTCGGTGTAGAACGCCTCGCACGACGAGCAGTACCACCCGCGAGTGCCGGTCGATGTAGATGTCGCCCGCCTCCTGGATGCGCCGGATGATCTCCTCGACGCCGGCGCGGTGGCGGGCGTCGGTAGTGCGGATGAAGTCGTCGTGGGTGATGCCGAGGGTCTTCCAGAGGTCGTGGTAGCGCCCGACCACGCGATCGGCCAGCTCCTTCGGCGCGATCCCCTGCCGGATCGCCGCGCGCTCGACGTTCTGCCCGTGCTCGTCGGTGCCGGTGAGGAAGCGCACGTCGAGACCGCGGTTGCGCTTGTAGCGCGCGATCACGTCCGCCACCACGGTCGTGTAGATGTGGCCGATGTGCGGCAGATCGTTGACGTAGTAGATCGGCGTCGTGATGTAGTACGTCGAGCTTGCCACCAGCCCCTCCCGCCGGCCACGGACCGGGAAGGATATCACCCGGGAGGGGCCCCTAGCGCGGCCCGGCAGCGGGAGGTTGCTGGTGGAAGGCGCTGTCGAGGGCGGCCCCGGCCTCGAGCGCGAGCACCTCGAGATTGCGCGAACGCACGATCCGCCCGCCCGCCGGGGCGTTGTCGCCATAGAACACCGCCGCCACGCCACCGCTCGCCACGATCGGTACGACCACGACCTCGGGCTGCCTGCCGCCGCCGAGCTGCTGCCAGAGCCGGCGGTTCCACGGCGTGTCGTCGAGCGGGCCCCGATACAGCGACCGGCTGGTGACGGTCGCGGCGAGCGCCGACGGCTCCGTGAGCGGGACGACAAGGCGACGGACGCGCTGGTCCGGCGGCTCGGCGTCGCCGCCGAGGCCAAACTGGCCCACGCCGATCAGGTCGTTACGGCGAACCACAAACAGGACGCCGCGGTTGACGATCCGAGCGGCGGCGAGCAGGAAGGCCCGCGTCTCCTCTCCCCGGAATGCCGGCGTACGCACGTCGCCCACGATCGATCCGAGGCTGGCGGTGCGCGTCGGTGCGGTATCCTCGCCGAGCAGGATGTCGCCACCTTTCCTCGGGGGCTTCCCGAACCGCTGCTGCATGTCCTCCCTGCCGGCCCCGAGCTTGACCAGAATGTCGATCGCGACCCGCTCGCCGTCGACGCCGTCGCTCGCCAGAAAGTCCCGGGCGTCCACCTCGACCTCGCCGTGGTCGGGGATCTCGGCGGCGTCGAAGCGGAAAAAGCCGCCCGGCCAGGCGAACAGCTCGGCGATCACCTTCGCCGTCTGCTCAGTGATCACCGACTCGACGGTGGCGGCGTCGAGCGCGCCCATCTCGACCAGGATCGCGCCCAGCCTCTGCTCCTTGCGCGAGCGATGCTGGCGCTCGAGTGCGTTCGCCAGGGTCTTCTCGTCGACCAGCCCCCGGCACGTCAGGATGTGCCCGAACGTCTCGCGCACGCCGTTGCACACCGCGTAGATGATCCTTCCGCGGCGCAGGACGATCAGGCCGAACCCGTCGGGGCGCGTGAGGGCAAGCTTGCCGGTCTTGCCGCCGAGGGCGAGCACCTGCAGCAGCTCCGGTACCTTCAGGTCCTCGAGCTTTCCAGCCAGACTCATCGGCGACTCCAGTGCCCCGTCACATCGCAGCGACAACGCCCTTACGAATCCCCGCCCGCTCCATTCCCGTTGACTTCATGCACACCCAGCGTACTCGCAGCCGCCGCTCGCGGCAAGACTCAGGCGCCGGGCAGGAGGCCGCGCTGGCGTAGCGAGACGAAGCCGCCGCTGGCGATCACGAGGTGGTCGAGAATGCGGATGTTGAGCGCCCGCCCTGCCGCGACAAGCTGCCGCGTCAGGTTGATGTCGTCGTCGCTCGGCGTCGGATCCCCGGAGGGGTGCGTGTGCCAGAGGATCAGCGCGTTGGCGTTGTCCGCGATAGCGGCGCGGAACACTTCGCCGGGCTCGACCTCGGCGTGCGTGCGCGCCCCGCGGTGCAGCAGGTGCTCGCGCAGCAGCCGATGGCGGCTGTCGAGGCACAGGCACCCGAACACCTCGACGCGCTCTTCGGCGTAGCACCGTGTCAGGAACTCCGCGGCGGCCTCCGGGCGATCCAGCAGCGACCTCGCCTCCAGACCCTGGCGTGCGAGGCGGCGGCCGAGCTCGAGGGCGGCGGCAACCACCGTCGCCTTGGCCACCTTGACGCCGGGGCGGCGCCGCAGCTCGGCGACGTCGAGCCCGGCCAGACCGGCCAGCCCGCCCGCGTCGGCCAGCCACGCGCGCGCCATCTCGAGCACCGGTTCGCCGCGCCGTCCGGTCCGCAGCAGGACTGCGACCAGCTCGGCGTCGGAGAGGCTCGCCGCGCCCTTGGCGAGCAGCTTCTCGCGCGGGCGATCGTCGACAGGGAGGTCGGCGACCTTCACGCGGGCACCCCGGCGAGCAGGGCGTCGAGCTGCGGCAAGAGCCTGCCAGCGGGGCCGCGGAGCTCGACGTCGGCGAGGTGCGCAAGCGCGCTCGCCTCGGGGTTCACCTCGATGACCACCGCGCCGGCCGCCGACGCGGTCTGGACCAACCCGGCGGCCGGGTAGACGACCGCCGCGGTGCCGACCACGACCAGCGCATCGGCCTTCGCCGCGGCACGCGTCGCGGCGCGCAGCACATCCTCCGGCAGGACCTCGCCGAACCAGACGACGCCCGGGCGCTCCAGCCCCCCGCACGCCGGGCAGCGCGGCGGCACCTCGGGCAGCGGCACCGTGCGCTCGAGGCGCTCGCACCCGCAACCGGTGCAGCGGACCGTCCAGATGGAGCCGTGCAGGTGCAGCACGCAGCGTGCGCCGGCGTCCTCGTGCAGCGCGTCGACGTTCTGGGTGACGAGGGTGTACGTCGGGAACCGCTCCTGCCAGCGCGCGAGCACCTCGTGAGCCGGGTTCGGCCGGCAGCGGGCGAGATTGCAGCGCCGCTCCTCGTAGAACCGCCACACCTTGTGCGGATCGGCGGCGAACCCCTGCGGCGTCGCCACGTCCTCGATGGGGTGGCCCTCCCACAGGCCCCCGGCCCCGCGGAAGGTGGGCACCCCCGACTCGGCGGACACGCCCGCGCCCGTGAACGCCATCACCCGTCTGGCCCGTCGGAGACGCTCCGCAGCGTGTTCCAGCTCGTTCATCGCCCTGTCTATTATTCTAGCCCGTGCCTGCTCTCGGCAGAGGTCGGCGTGCGGGCTTTCGGCTACCATACGCGCAGCACAGGGGAGGCGTCGATGCCAGAGCTTGTCTCGACTACGCGCGAGAACGCCACGATCCAGATCATGATCAACCGCCCGGAGCGGCGGAACGCGCTCGACCTCCCCACCCTGGCGGCCCTCGCCGCCGCAGTCGGCGAGGCGGGGCGTGACAAGACCGCTCACGTGATCATCCTCCACGGCGCCGGCAGCGGCTTCTGCGCCGGCGCCGACCTCGAGGAGCTGAGCAGCCTCGGCGCGCAGCAGGACGCTGTCGCCGCGCTCCAACCCGGGGTCGAGCTGCTGCAGCAGGTCGTGCACGGCCTGGCGACGGCGCCCAAGGTCACGATCGCGGCGATGCACGGGTTCGCGCTCGGGGCCGGGCTCGACCTCGCGCTCGCCTGCGACCTGCGGATCGCCGCTTCCGGCACGCAGCTCGCGTGCAGTCACGTCCACCACGGCCTGGTGCCGAGCGGCGGCGCTACCTGGTCGCTGCCCCGCCTGATCGGGCTCGGACCGGCGATGGCGATGCTGCTCTCGGGCGACCCGATGGACGCCGAGGGCGCCTATCGCCTCGGCCTGCTGCACCGCCGCGTCCCGCACGGCACCCACCTCCAAGAGGCGATGCGCTGGGCCGAGGAGCTGTCGCACCGCTCGCTCGCGGCGCAGGCGGCGGTCAAGCGGCTCGCCCGCATCGACCCCCGCCTCACTCTCTCCGCGGCGCTCAAGGAGGAGTGGGACGCGCAGAGGCGCCTGCTCGAGGACCGCGAGCCATTCCGCTTCCTGTCGGCGGCAACGGACAAGCCGTAGCGCGCGTCAGGATTGAAGCAGGAGCGAGCACATCGCGTAGGCCGGCAGCGCCGCGATCGTGCTCGCCACGACGCAGGCGCCGGCGAGGTCGAGGTCCCCGCCCAACTCGGCGGCCACCGAGTACGTCGCCACCGCGGCCGGCGCCGCCATCAGCAGCATCCCCACCGCCGTCTCCAGCGGCGAGGCGCCGAGCGCCCGCAGCACCCAGAACGCGATCAGGGGCTGAACCGCGGTCTTGAGCGCCGTGGCGGCGATCGCCTGCCGCCACACCCCGTGCCACGTCTCGAAGCGGAGCTGCGCGCCCAGCGCGAGCAGCGCCCCGGGCAGCGCGAAGTCGGCGAGGATCTGCAGCGTGGCGGCGAGCCACGCCCACGGCCGCCAGTGCATCCCGGCCAGCACGAGGCCGAGGAGCGAGCTCCAGACCAGGGGGTTCGCGACCACCCGGAGCAGCAGCCGGCCGAGGCTCTCGCGGTTGCCGCGCGCCCGCTCGAGCACCGCGACCGCGAGGAAGTTCATCACCGGGAACAGCGTCGCCGCCGTCACCGCGGCAAGGCGCAGGCCGCCGTCGCCGTAGGCGCCGAGGATCACCGGGAATGCGACGTAGGCGAGGTTGCCGCGCGTCGCCGCCTGCGCGAACACGCCCCGCTGCGCCGCCGGCAGCCGCCACGCCGCCGCCAGCAGCCACGCCGCCGCCGTCGCCGCCACGACCAGCAGCCCGCACACCGCCGCCAGCACCGGTGCCAGGTTCTCCTCGAGCGGCGAGGTGCCCACCTTGAGCAGCAGCAGCGCCGGCAGCGCGACCCCGGCCACCAGCCGATTGAGTCCGTTCGCGCCCTCGTCCGAGAGCATGCCCAGACGGCGGATTCCGACACCGACCGCCATCAGGACGAAGACAGGGACGAGACCGGCAAGCACCGTCATGGGGGGAGAGTCTACGGCAGAGGCGTGGACCGTGGGCCGTGGGCCGTGTGCTGAAAAGGAAGGAAAAGCGTGGTCAGTGGTCTGTGGTCAGTGGTCAGAAGGAAAAGCGAGCTCGGTGGTTTCTTGAGGTTGCCGGGGTGCGGCCCTATCCTTGCGCCACGCGGAGGGGTGGCCGAGCGGCCTAAGGCAGCGGTCTTGAAAACCGCCATCCCGCAAGGGATCAGGAGTTCGAATCTCCTCCCCTCCGCCACACTTACGAGCCAAACGCAAGACCTGCTTCCGGACCTGATCGACCGGCATCGTCAGGCCCAGCGCCGTACGCTCCGACGTGAAACGAGCCCGTCTACTGCCCCAGCGGGACGCGCTCGACCTGGCACGCGTCGGGGTAACCGTCGCCGTCGGCATCGCCGCCCATCGTGACGCACTCGAACGGGCGCCGCAGGACCCGGCTGTCCACGAGCTGGTAGTTGTAATCGTCCGTCGCCCACTCGATGACGGGAGAGACGTCCGTCTGGCCGGATGTCAGGGCTCCGAAGATGGCTGGGGACGAAGGGGTGTAGGGATCGTTCGCGTTCCCGTCGGGCAGCGGCAGGTCCCACTCGACCAGGTCGACGCGGACGCTGCGCAGGTAGCGCAGGCCGTTCGGGCCGGGCCAGGCCGCCGGGGCCGTCTCCTCGTAGAAGGAACCCCAGTAGGTCCAGTCCGCCGGCACCACGGTCGGCGGCGTCTGCGGCATGTTCTCGTGGCCCCCTGGCGAGTCGACGGCGAACTGGGCGAAGACGTCGTCGTTGCCCACGGCCGCGGGTCCGAGCGACGGGTCGAAGACGGGGTCACCGAAGCCCTGCCACTCCTCCGAGCAGTTCAGCGACCCGATGAACACGTAGGTGAGCGGAGTCCGATACTCGACGGTCACGTGCGTGCTCGCGTGGACTGGTACCTCCTGCGTTCTCGTGATGCGCAGGAGGTACTCCTTGAGCGCCCCGCCGGCGCCGCCGGCCAGCTTCGCCCCCTTGAGCACCATCGTGGATCCGTCGCGACGCCGGTCAGCGACCCACTCCGCCGGCGGGCTCGCGTCCGGAGACGGCAGCAGGTCGAGCTTCCAGAGCGTCGTGTTCGACTGCATGGTGTAGTTGCACGTGTCCCCGCCCGGGCAGACGCCAGCCCGCGGGAGGAAGGCGAACTCCAGCTCCGGTGCCTCTTGGCGGCTCGACACGTTGGTCAGGAAGCTGAACCACATCTCGTTGCCCCAGACCGTATTGCCGTTGACCACCGTCGTTGGCCAGTGATGCTTGTTCTCCATGCCCTCGGTCAGAGGGCAGCTCTCTTCGGGCGAGCTGCAGTCGATGCGTGTGACGCGCAGGCCGAACTGCCCGGACGTCTGGCCCTCCTTCGGGTAGACGCGAATGAAGTAGGGCGGCTGGGCCAGCTCGAACTTCGGGCCCACGCGAGGCCCCGTGCTGCCAGGGTAAGGTGCCAGGGGGCGGCTGAGATCGTTTTGCGCGAAGACCTCGAAGCGTGCGACCGACGATGAGGTGAGTATGCCGTAGAGTCCGGGCGGACCCTCCAAGCGGTACCACAGCATCGCCCGGGCCGACGGCAGGCTTCCATACGCAGTTTTCACCTTGTCGTCGGTCGCGAACGTCAGCGCCTTGGCCGTGCGCACGCTCTGGTTCGGCGCGAAGTTCGTGTGGTAGTCGGCGACGAGCGGCTGGTGATCGGAGAGGTTGCAGCGGCCGCCTTCTACGGTCGGCGAGTTCACCTCCCAGCCCAGGCGCACCCGCTGCAGGCGATAGGGGCGGTACCAGCTCTGGAACACGTAGTCGTAGCGCTGTCCCTCGCACCCGGGTCCATCGCCGCACGGCTTGCTGATCTTCACGGCGCTCTCGCTGTAGGTCATCCCTTGCGTGGCGCCGGGATCGAGTGTCATCCCTTCCGTGGCGCCGGGAGCGAATTCATCCAGGCCCTGGCCCTCCGGGGAGCCGTAGTGGAAGTAGGACGCCGCGAGGAAGCGCTCGGCCGAGTCCATGTCCACGCTCCGAGAAAAGAACTCGAGGCGGTCGCCGTCCTGAAAATGCTTCCGCCACTCGCTCTGGGCGGACACCTGGCTGTTCGACACGGAAAGCCGCCCGGGGATGTTCAGGTCGCCGGCAAAGAACACCGGGGAGGTTGCTCGTTCCGCAGCGGTCGGACCACAGCGCTCGATCAGCTTCTGCACCTGCCGGAGTTGCTTGCGGCGGACGTCGGAGTGCTCGTCGTCGGCCTGGAGGTGCGTGAACGCCACATAAGCAAAGGCGTTCGCACCGAGCTTCAGCTTCGCCAGCCCGACCGCCTTGGAGCTGTTCGCGTCGTCTCCCTCGCTCTCGTCGAAGATCGTGGCGCACACCGACTCAAGCCCGTTGGGCGGTGTCGCCAGCACGACTGCCGGTCCCAGCTCCCGGCATTCGTCGCGCAGTGGCGCGAACGGTAGTTTCGAGAACAGCATGAGGCCGCTATCCTCGACCTTGGGCGGGAACCCGTCGATCGAGAGCACCGCGTAGGGGTAGGCATCGAGCTGGTCCGCGAGGTCCATCCGGAAGGTCTCGTCCCAGGCTTCGTTGATCACCACGACCTCGGGCGCCAGTCGCTTGATCCCCTGGGCGATCCTGGCCGCCTTGTCTTTCAGAGACAGAATCTCACCATCGCAGACGAAGGTCTTGGTGAAATTGGCCTGAGCCGCCTCCGGGAATGCGCACACGTTGTAGGTGAGGATGCGTAGGCCCTCGCCAGCGGGCGCCACATGAAGCGGGATCACTTGGCGAGCGCCGGCGAAGACCTTCAGCTTCCGCTTCGCATCGACCTTCTTCTGGCTAGCCTCGCGAAGGGCGGCCTCGTCGGCTGGAAGTCGGTCACGGACGGCCTGCCCGTTCTTGTGCTTCACCTGCGTGCCCCTGGTGGCCTTCGGCTGGAGGGCGGCCGCCGCCGCCCCGGCCGCCACTGCTCCTTGGGCGACCGGGACCAGCTCGATGCGGTCCAGGCCGACGAAGTACGAGGTGGATGCGGCGTCCTTGCTGAAGACCGTGAAGATGAGCTGGTGTGGTGTCCCTGTGAGCTCGACCTCTCCGAGTCTAACCTTGCGGACCGCCACCGCGGTGCCCCATCCGTTGACGTCCACCGTGGGCTTCCCGTCCAGGAAGACCCTCATCGTCCCGTAGTCGGGCGCGACCGTGTAGTAGAGGACCAAGTCGAAGCGCCCCGTTCCAGGCTGGTCGAGCAGCAAGGTCAGCGCCGGCCAGTTGCGGATCGGCTGGTCCTGCGGCGGCGGCGGCTGCCAGAAGAGCTGGGCGTGCCCGCTCCACCCCGTCCCGAACGGCCTCATGTCCTGCACGTTCACGACGCCCGCGGTCACTCTCGCCTGCGGCGCCAAGGACTCTACCTCGACCACAGCGGCGGTGCTGCGTGCCACCCGCTTCGGCTGCTGCAACCGCTGAGCCGTGGCAGAGCCAGCCCACGTTCCCAGCAGAAGCGCCAAGGCAATCGACGACAGCGCACGGACCTTCACACCTGATCTCATGGCAGTCCTCCCGTCGACACGGCGTTCGATCTGGCCAAACAGTCGAAAAGAAGCCGGTTAACCTTGAGATGAGTTTACCACCTGGCTCATCCCTGCTGATCGCGCCCAAGCCGAGGTCTCAGCGCGCGCAGCGCAAACGGACCGGCTCGAACCCGGAAGCGGCAGGGTGCTTTGCAGCGCACCGATCTAACTACACCTAAATGAGTTAGCGATTTGACTTTCTCCCTGACCGGTTCTACGATTGAGCCAAATGACCAGCGGAGTGCGTGCGGGTATGTTTGTGTGATTCGTGTCACAACAAGGAGGAGACTGTGAACAGAGCCATGCGATTCCTTCTCCCGATCCTCTGGGTCTGCCTCGCGTCTGCGCCAATCGTCATCGGCGCCGCAACCCAGACGCGTCCACTAGCAAGAAACGTCGACCTCGGGCTCTCGGTGACGTCCGTGAAGCCGCCGAGCGTGGAACTCGTGCGCGGCGGTGCAGCGGTCGAGGTCACGCTTGAGGGGCGGAATGTCCACCGTGCCGACCTCCATGGGGAAGCGCTCCAGTCGGGGAAGGTCAAGCACGGCATCCTCGTCTGCTTTGACAAGCCGGGGGCCAGCGGCCGGCGCGTCCTGAAGCTGAGCGCGCTGGCGCAGGCCGCGCCGGGGGCCTATGTCATCCGCCTGAGGAGCGGCAACCAGGGCGTGGACCTGCGCCTCCCAGTGCAGGTGCGAGCCGCGACCGCTGCCGACCTGACGCACGGTGCCGCGCAGAGGGGCGTCGAGTCAGCGTCGCGGGGAAGAGTGCTCCGTGGGTCGGCTGCCGGCGCGTCGAGGAGGCCTGTCGCCGGCGCGGTGCAAGGAGCCCGCGCCATCACCGCGCGGAACATCCTGGCAGGGGCGGCGGGCGTTGTGAAGATCATCCCGAGCCTGGTTGTGCAGACGGGCACCAGGGAGTTCGAGGGCTACGCCAGGGCCATCGGCTTCGCCACTCCCGAGAGGCTCACGTTTCAGTGGAGCCACGACAACCCCGAGGTCGCCTTCGGCCGGTGGGAGGTCACACACGACAACTTCGTGGTCATGAAGGGGAGCACGGGAGCCGCGCCGGCGCCGGGGCAGACGAAGAAGTTCGACATCGATTTCACCCGCTTCGTCAACCTTCCCGCACCCGACAATCCAGTCCGTTACAGTGTGCGGGTTCGGGGAAAGAAGGCGCTGGCACAGGGGCCCCTGACGGCTGTCCAGGTGGGCGCAGAGGACGAGTCATCGTTCGTCACGCCGTCGTCCAACGCGGTCGTCGTCACCTACGCGAAGCAACCCGATACGGTGTTCACCGAGGAGGGTATCCCGGAGGAGGATGCGGATCACGATCTCTTCCGCGACCAGGAGGAGAATGCGCTGGCCGCGCAGTTCAGGCCCTACTTCATCTTCGACGCCGAGGAGAGCTTCCGGCTTCCCAACGAGCCGGTTGTGATCTTCCAGGCGCACTGCCTGCAGGGCGCCCCGGCGTTCTGCACGCACGCTCAGATCAAGTACTACTACCTGTTCAGAGAGGACGGCGGATGGCAGTCGTGCTCGCCCTGGTGCAACAACGCCCACAACGGGGACAACCAGTCTGTGACGATCGAAGTCTTCCGCCACCTTCCGGAGGCGAACAACCCATACATGTACTGGTGGTTCGGCTGGGGCGCCGACCGCTACGACTACACTCACCCGGTCCTCTACCTCTCGGCGGGCAAGCACCACGACTACGTCTCGACGAGCTGGAACCACTCGTGGGACGACGTCTGCTGCGATGACGTTGCCGGCGACGGCGATCAGGTCTTCCCGGACGTCAAGACCGGCGACCGCTACCACAACGTCGGCGAGCCAAACTATCACCTCATCGACGACCTGACCTTTCTGGGATACCCCGGCGAGTGCGCCTGGTGCGGCAAGCCGTTCCGCGGCGGCCTCGAGGACGACGAAGGAGACAGTTCCCCCTTCTCGTGGCTGTGAGGTTTCGGTGCCGGTTCGCGCTCGTGCCGGTGGCGGCGTCGCGCCGGCCGCTCAGCCCATCGATTGGGTGCCGATTGGGTGCCAGATTGGGTGCCATTGGGTGCCAGGCCCAACGATCTTTCCGATCTTCCAAGAGCGAAGACGGCGGGCCTGGAGCTGAGACTGGGTCGCTATGAACGCCCGGCGTTGGACTCGCGGTCCGTGACGTGCTTC
This sequence comes from uncultured Acidobacteriota bacterium, assembly GCA_963725705.1. Taxonomy (GTDB): domain Bacteria; phylum Acidobacteriota; class Thermoanaerobaculia; order Thermoanaerobaculales; family Thermoanaerobaculaceae; genus CAVRZJ01. The sequence continues at coordinate 225,228 of CAVRZJ010000023.1, forward strand.
TCTCTGTCCGGGTGCCAGGGCCAAGACTACTGACGTGTCGCGCTGGCTACTGCTCGCTCGAGGCCAGAATGCGGGTCGACGGTGTCAAGAGTGATGGTCTTGGCACGCGAGCCGATCCTCCGGCGGAAAACCACCCTCCCCGATCGTCTTAGGGAGGGCGAAGAAGAGCGCGAGACCGGCTGCCGCTACGCCACGCGGCGGAGGGCCACGAAGGCGGTGCCGGCGAGCAGCAGCGCGAGTGCGCCCAAACCCCACACCGAGGCGGTGGGGATAACCAGAAGTCCGAAGGTGATCGTGTCGGTGTCGGTGTGGGGGGGGCTGCCAAAGCCGTCGCCGCTACTGTTCAGCGTCACCACCAGCGGGCCGCTGAAGTCCGCCGGGACACTTGCCGTTACGGTGAAGGTGAAGTCGCCTGAAGTGTAAGTTCCACAACCGGTGGGCGCGAACGCACCTGTGCAGGGAATGCCTAGCTTGGTCCAACTGATACTGGGAGAACAAATGCTCTGTACACCGATGTTCGTGCCACACCCGCCTGAGCCTGAAGGCGGCGTACCGGACACGATGGTGACGGCTGCCGGGAACACGAACTCGAGGCGGTCAACCCACTCGAGGCCGGAGTTCGTCAGGCCGACATTGAACGTAAACGTGTTGTTCTGCCCGGCAATGTAGGTCTGCTGTGGGGCAGTGAGCGTCACCGCGATGCCGGCCCGTGCGGCCGTCGCTGAACCCAGCAGGAAAGTGGCCAACAAGAAAGGGATTGCGACCCTCGCTCTCATGAAACCCTCCTTCCAGGTGCCGGTCTGAGTTCATCGTGGGTCCCTCCGGTTTGGATGTCAAGCCCCCATACGTGCTGACTCTGAGGCTTGTTGGCATCTGCAGCGAGCGCGCTTTACGGGGGTACAAGGTGCCAATGAGGTGCCAAATGAGGTGCCAGGCCCAACGATCCTACCGATCTTCCATTAGTAGAAACCGTGGGACTGGGAGATCAGGCCGTTGCCGCTACGAACGGCTGGCGTCGGCCGCGCGAGCCGACCCGTGCTCCCACGGGATTTCGGGCCACCAGCGGTGGACTGGAGCCGGCTCGGCGGGGAGTGCGGCCGGCTCGAGCATCTCGCCCGGGCGGGAAATCGCCAGAGCGACGCCGCGGCGGCGGGCGGCGACGATGACGCGCTCGGCGGGCTCGGTCCAGGCGTGGTAGGAGAGGTTCACGGTGCCCCAGTGCACCGGCACGAGCAGGCGGCCGCGCACCTGCTCGTGCAGGTCGACCGCCTGCTCGGGGTCGACGTGGATGTCCGGCCAGCCGCGCCCGTAAGCACCGATCTTGATCAGGGTGACGTCGAACGGGCCGAGCCGCTCGCCGACCTCGGCGAACTGCGGCATCGGGCCCGTGTCGCCGCTGGAGAAGACGCGGTGGCGCGGCCCGATGATCGCGAAGCTCGCCCACTCGGTCCGATCGCCCGGTCCCCCGCGCCCCGAGAAGTGCCGCGCCGGGCACTCGACCACGCGCACCGTGTCGGTCAGGCGTTGCTCCTCCCACCAGTCGAGCTCGACGATCTTCTCCGGCGGGACGCCCCAGTACTCGAGGTGCGAGCCGACGCCGAGCGGCACCACGAAGCGCTCGGTCCGGGGCTCCAGGGCGAGGATGCTCGCGCGGTCCAGGTGGTCGTAGTGGTCGTGCGAAACGATGACCGCATCCAGCGCCGGCATCTCGTCGACCGCGAGCGGCGATGGGAAGAACCGCCTCGGCCCGGCGAAGGTGAACGGCGACAGCCGCTTGCTGAACACCGGGTCGAGGAGCAGTGTCGCCCCGTCGATCTCGACCAGCACCGACGAGTGCCCGAGCCAGGTGATCCGCAGACCCGACGAAGGCGGCACGGCGTAGTCGGCACGGTGCCTCCTCTCGACCGCCGGCGGCTCGGCAGGAACCCGCTGCTGGCCGCCCGAGTAGTCCCGCATCATCTGCCGCAGGTCCGCGAGCGAGTACGGCCGGACCGGCACGGGGCTGCGGAACCGGCCGTCGCGATAGTTGGGCGAGGCAGCGATGCGCGCCAGGCGGGCGCCCGCGGGCCGCTTTCCGAGCGACGTCCACGCCAACGCCAGCGCGACCCCGGCGGCGACCAGCGCGAGCGCCAGCAGTCCGGCAACCGTCGAGAGCATCACCTTCCGCCTCTTTCGCATCGTCCGCACTGCCCTTCCGAGCCAAGAGGATTGCCGCCCTCACGTCGTATGAGTGGCGTGCAGTGATCGGGGAGAAGGATACCGGAAGGCGTTGACACTCTCCCGGCTGGCGCTATCCTCGCTGCCACAGGAAGGAATTACCAACCCTTGGAGGTGCCCATGCCGCAGGACCCGTTTCCCCGCGACGCGCTCGCCGACAACCGCGCGCGCCGCCTCACCGCGGAGCAGATCCGCGGCCTCCGCGTCGACGCGCGCGAGTCGAAGCGCTCGGGCGTGATCGCCGGGTTCGCGCTGCTCGCGTTCGGGCTCGTCATCGTGTGGGGCACGATCACCGGGCGGGTCCCCGGCTCGCGGCTCAAGTCGCTCGCGGTCGGCGCGGCGTTCGCGGCCGGCGGTGCGTTGCTGCTGGCCTCGCGGGGGATGACGCGCGGGCCGCGCGCCGCCGAGGCGGCCTCGGAGTCGACCGTGCTCGACGTCGTCGAAGGACCGTTCCGCCGCGAGCGCCTCGACCGCCAGAACAACCTGGACCTCGGCGGCAGCACCCACAGCTTGCGCGGGAGTGTGCGCTACGACTACTTCCTGCACGTCGGCGACCGGCGCCTGAGCGTCGGGCAGCCGGCCTACGACGCGGCGCCCGATGACGGCATCGTGCGCGCCTATCTGCTCCCCGACAGCGACCGCATCGTCAACCTCGAGCGTATCGCGGACGCGCCGCCGACCCCGATCGAAGCGAACGCCGCCGCCGTGCTGCGCGAGCGGTTCGGCGCGGTCCTCGAAGGTGAGCCTCCCGCACCGGCGAAGTCCGGCGCGATGACGCCGGCGGCGTTGCGAACCGCACTCCTCGGCCGCTGGAGGACGCAGGGCAGCACGCCGCTGCAGATCGAGTTCCGCGCCGACGGCACCGTCGCGAGCGTAGGCGACGGCGCCGAGAAGGCAACGCGCTGGGAGGTCCTCGATGCCGGCCGGATCCGCATCGACGGCGAGGACCAGCGCGTGGAGGTCGATGGCGACGAGCTCCTCCTCGGCACCCGCGGGCCGACGTTCCGCTTCCGTCGCGTGCGCGGCCTCTGAGCTCGAGTCGGACCTAGCTGCCGCCGTGACCGGGGATCACCCGGCGGAGCGAGCCCCGGCGCACCGCCCAGGCGATGGCGAACGCGTTGTATGTCGTGCCGTCGGCCTGCCACGACGCGAGCGGGCTCTGCGAAGCCGTCGAGGTCAGGTCGAACGTGCCGACGGTCGGCAGCGCCGCGGTCAGCGTCGTGGTGCCCGGCTGGCCGAGCAGCGCCCTCCCCTCGATGGCGACCTCGCGCACGCTGCAGTCGGCGCACACTGCCGCGCCGCTCCACCCGGCCACGTCGGCCAGCGTGCCCGTCATCACCGGGCTTCCCGGCGGGCACGATGCCAGCGCGTCAACGAACGCGTCGGTGATCACGCCGGCGACCGGCGGCGCGCTATTCGCCTGCATGGCTGCAACGGCCTCGTATACGGTGACGTCGCCGTGGCCGGACGCCGACATCGCTTCGATCAGGCGTGCGCCCTCATTGCTGAGCACGAGCGCCGGGCACTCCGGCACGACCCTCACGACCACGAGGTCCCCGGAGTTGGCGTAGGCGTGGCGCGGGGGCTCGCCGGCGGGGCCGTCCCAGGCCGCGCCGCCCGTACCGCCCACCACCACCGTACCGCTTCGCACGGCCAGTCCCTGACCTCCCGTCGACGTGCCGAGAAAGGTGTGCCCACGGTAGGCGCCGTCCGTTTCGAGCGCCACGAGAGCGATCGAGCTCCAGCCCGAGAAGGGCATCGCCGGAAGCTGACCGCCGGGGCCGTTCCAGGAAGCCCAGCAATCGGCGACGAGGTAGACCGCGAGACCGTCGCTGGCGACGGCGTTGCCGCTGACGCCGCCGGCGCCGAGGAAGGAGTGCCACGCGTACGCTCCCGTGCCCGCGAGCTTCAAAGCGACGAGCGTGTACGGGTTCGCCGCCGGAGCGAGGTAGGGGCCCAGCGGCGGCTGGCCTGCCGGGCCGTTCCACGCCGCGCCGCTCTGTCCGGTGACGACGATGTCCGATCCCACCGTGGCGAGGCCGTTCCCGACATCGGAGCCGCTGCCGTAGAAGGTATGCCATTGGTACGCCCCGTCGGGTCCGCGCAGCTTGAGAACAGCGAGGTTGGAGCGCTGCGACCCATCGCTGTGGTAGGCATGGAGCGGCGCGTGTCCCGACGGACCGCTCCACGCCGCCTGGCTGCGCAGGAGGACAGCGACATCGCCGGCGGCATCGATCGCGACGGCCCTGCCCACGTCCGAGCCCGACCCGTAGAACGCGTGCCACTGGTAGGCGCCGGCGGCCGAGAGCTTGAGCACGAAGGCGTCCTCTAGGCCGGAGAACGGCGTCAGCGGCGCCTGCCCCGCGGGTCCGGTCCAACTCGCGCCGGCGGTGTGCCCGGTCACCCACACGCTGCCGGCCACGGCGGCGCCGCCGTTGTTGTAGTTGGCGTGGCCCGAGCCGTAGAAGCTGTGCCACAGGTACGAGCCGTCGGCGTCGAGCTTCAGGACGACGATGGCGCTGGCGCCGCCGGGGTGCGCGTGGAGCGGCGGCTGCCCCGCCGGTCCGGTCCAGCTCTTTCGGCTGGAGCCGGTGACGTAGAGGGTGTCAGCCTCGCCCGCGGCGATCCCGTCGAGCGCGCAGGGGTAGAAGGCGTGCCAGCGGTAGGCGCCGACGGCGTCGGTCTGGACGATCACCGCGTTGGCATCCCCGGGCGCAAACGCACGCAGCGGCGCCTGCCCGGCGGGGCCCAGCCACCCCTGGTAGCTCAGGCCGATCATCGCGGTCCGTGAGCCGCCGTCGATGACGATGCTACCGCCGCTCTCCGGATCGCCCGACCCGTAGAACGTGTGCCACCGGTAGGCCGGCGGCCAGGTCTTGAACGACACCTCGCCGGACACCATCCCGGCCGCTGCCAGCGCCGCCACGCCGGCGAGGAAGCGGATCGCGATTCGATGCCGCCGACGAGTCCCTCGCAATACGACCTCCCAGCCCGTGCCGAGTCCGAGCGGCGCGCCTCCGCGCGCACTTCTCGTCTCAATACTACGCCCCGTACTGCGGAGCTCCACTCCACCGTTGGGCTCACGAGGACGAGGCTCGGGCGAGGACCGCAGGCCCGGAGGTCACTCCTTCTTTCTCATCATGCCGTAGATCACCAGCAGGATGATGGCGCCGACGAGGGCGCCGATGAAGCCGGCTCCCTGCCCAGGCTCGTACAGGCCGAGGGCCTTGCCGCCGTAGGTCGCCAGCAGAGAGCCGCCGATCCCGAGTAGCGTGGTCATGATGAACCCCATGCCCTCCCTGCCCGGGTGGAGCAGCTTGGCGATGACGCCCACGACGAACCCTATGATGATCGTCCAGACAATGCCCATCGCGGTCTCCTCTCTCGGCCTCGTCCGGAAGCGTAGCGCGTCGCGCGTGTCAGTGGAACTCCAGCAAGGGCGTGCCGACGGCGCCGTCGTGGAACGGCGCTCGGGTGGCGTCGTCGGGGACCGCGCAGCGCGTTCACGGCTCGGTCACCCGGTTACTCGCTGAAGTGCCCGATGAGACTGGCGAGGGACTCCAGCGCCTCCGGCGCCACCTTCTCCCGCGGCAACGCCCCCACGGCGATCGCGTGGGCGACGGCGATGCGCGGGTCCCGGTTGAGCCAGTACAGCTTCCAAATGTCCCGCGCCGGCCCCTGGTGGAACTCGTGGATTCGATCAGCCAGCTCCGAGCTGGCGACCGTCCCCTGCCGCCAGGCATCGAAGGCCTCGGCGAGCGGCACCAGCGCGCGCCGCAGCTCCTCCTCGTAGGCCAGCGAGGCGTACTCCCGGAGATGACGCTTGAGGGCCCTGGGGGACTGTGCCATGCGTCAAGGTTCCCGCCCAGATCGTTGTCTGTCAACCCAGGCCGGCGCCGACCGTGCCTCAGTTCTCGATGAGACCGCGGTCACCTTGCCGGCGCGCGCCGCGGCCGCTGCTTCGCCGAGACCGAGCGGATGACGAGCGTCACGCGCCCATCCGCCCGAAACGGCGTCGTAGCCAGGGCGGCGGCGGCGGCGACGAGCGCCTCGACCTCGGGACGCGCCAGCACGGCGACCGAATCGAGGCGAACGAAGCGGGTTTGGTTGCCCGAGCCGAGGAGGATCTTGCCGGGGTCGGGCAGCCTCGCGCCGTGGATGAAGCACAGGCCGACGCCGCTCGCTCCGGCGGCCATCGAGACGACGCAGTCGGACGGGCGCTCCGTCGGCCCGTACCCGAGCACGAAGAAGTTGTAGTTGTCGTAGGCCAGCTCGAAGGCGGTCGGGAACCGCCGGCGCAGCGCCTTGCGCAAGGCACGGATCAGGGTCTGGTTCTTCGGCTCGAACTTGGCGATGAAGGTCCTGAGCTGCTTCTCGGCCTCGCCGGAACCGTGAGCACCGCTCGTGCCTGCCTTCACGCGAGCTCTCCCCCATCGGAGAACGAGCTGGTCGCGCGGTCTAGTCCCGCCTTCGTCGGGCCGGACGCCCGCATGGACTCGATTGCTGCGGCCCGGGCGCCGTCGCCGGCACGCCCGCCCGGCTAGTCCGCGTCGCGATCATCCGCAGGTGTTACGCGCGGCCACCACCTCCCGACCTTCCGGCAGTACTTCTCGTACGCCTGCCCGAAGGTCCGCCGCAGGGTCGGCTCCTCGTACACCACCACGAACAGGTGGGTCGCGACGAGGAAGGATACGGTGTAGCCGAGGAGCGGGAGCGACCCGTAGAAGAGCGCCGCGCTGCCGAGGGCGAGCGCCGCTCCCAGGTACATCGGGTTCCGCACGAACCGGTAGGGACCCTGAGTCACGAGCCTGCGAGGGGGATCGAACGGCGCCGGAGTGCCTTTCCCCTCGAGCGCGAAGGTGAGCACGCACCAGAGCGCGACCGCCGCACCCGCGGCGCCGACGGCGATCCCGGCGACCTGCTGCACCCCGAGCGCCGCCGGCCGGACGATCCCCGACCACGACACGACCCAGGCCGGCAGGTAGACCAGCACGAGCCCGATGAACAGCGCCGCGTACGTGACCGCCCGAGCAAGAACGAACACGCTGACCCCCTCCGCCCAACCCCTGCCTCCCCACAGTTCCTACGGCGTCGACGACGCCTGGGGAGAGCATTACCTATGTCCCTGGGCTCCTTTGTCGCCTACGTCCCCGGCACGTTCACGGGGCTACCCCCTGAGAGTCTGACGCGATTGGCGACGAACTCCGCCCGAGCCGATGCATCGAGAGGACGCCCTTTCTTGGCGCACCAGTCGGAGACCTCGCTGATGAGCAGAGGTACAGGAATACAGGTCGCCCCCGCTTTTTCGAGTTTCTCGACGGCATCGGCGTAGACGCGACACCACTCCCCATAGGTGTCTTCGAGAATCTCAGGATCGTTCGCAGCCTCCTTCAACCTGGCCCACTCGATCTCGCTATACCAGGCGACGCCAACAACCTGGCGGACCCGCCTGGAGCGCGGTGCTTCTCGCTTGAGCACTCTCATTGTTCCTCCAACTGGAGCCTGACGCCGGCGTCGAGCTGCACGGCACGTGAGGTGCAGGACCTTCGCAGGGCAGGATCTTCACCGACGTCAGGCCCACCAAGCAAGCAGGCCCAGTGTCGTTTCAGGTTCAACACCTGGCCATGCTGCAGAGCTTGCTGATTCGGCGCCACGACTGCCTACCTTCGCGCCTGGGCTTCCTGCCAGAGGTCTGAGGCATACCGATCACGCGCGCGAGCCTGAAGCCGAAAGAAGGTGATCGCAAGCACCAACGCAGCAGCAGCGGTGCCCGCGCCGTGACGGAACAGGGATTCCACCAGGAGGCCCGCCAGGACCGAGCAAAAGACGGAGAGGCCGAAGGCGCCGAGTACGCGGAGCCTACGGCGGCGCCCGCGGGCTCGCATTACGCTCTCCGGGATCCTCAGAAGCTGATCGTCGTCGGGCCAGGGCGTAGGGGCGGTCACCGGCGATCGAACGGGCTGCGGACAGTTCGCCCGTCTCCGCTGCTCATCGCGTGCGTGTTGGTCATCGTCCTGCTCGCGTCGGCATGGCCGAGGAGCTCCTGAACCATGCGGACATCATAGCCCACCTGCAGCGGCTACGTCGCGAACGAGTGCCGCGCCGGCCTGGCAGTCCGTCAGGGGCAGCCCGACCTCCCGTTCCCGTGCAGCCGCGCGGCTTCATCACGGCGGAGGAGGCGGCGTGATCGCTTCGCCTCCCCAGGGCATGAGGACCGCGGGGCGGCGCAGTCCGCCCGGCCGGCGGGCGCGGGTGATCACTCGGCGCCACTCGAGGTCGCGCCGGAGGACCTCGCGGTACAGGAACAAGAGCGCCGCGAACGCCTGGCTCCGCTCGGACGCCGGCGCGCCGAGGTCGCGGGCCAGGTGCGCGAGGAACGCGGTGACGTCTGCCTCCCTGAGGTCCTCGAGGCGGCGACGGCGGTGGAAGTGGACGAAGCGCTCGGCCCAGGAGACGTACGCCTGCTCGGTGCGGAGGCTGTAGTTGCGGACGCGCAGCGCCTCCAGGAGGCGGTCGAGCAGGCGCGGCTGGCGGTGGCCGCCGGCGGTGGGAGGCTCGGTAGCGGTGCGTTCCATGGCGATGGCGTGTGGCATCGGTCGATCTCCTTTCAGTGGAAGTCGCGCGAGGGCGTGACCGGCGTGTCGCCGGCGAACAGCGGGCGGGCGACGTCCGAGCGGACGGTGACGACGCCGTCGCGCGCCTGCACGACCCCCTCGACCTCGAGCAGGGCGTGGCCGGTGATGGTGGAGCGGTTGGCGCGGTAGAAGTCGGGCATGAAGACGACGTTGGCGAGGCCGGTCTCGTCCTCGATGGTGGCGAAGCAGATCCCGCTGGCGGTGGCGGGGCGCTGGCGGACGATGACGACGCCGCCGATGCGCACCCGCTCGCCGTTGCGCCGGCGCTGCAGCTCGGCGGCGGAGAGGACGCCGCGTGCGACGAGCTCGCGGCGGCGCAGCGACAGCGGGTGGCTGCCGACGGTGACACCGGCGCCGCGGTAGTCGGCGACGTAGCGCTCGACACGCGTCATCTCCGGCAGCGGGCTCGGCGCCGGGTCGGGCTGCATCGCCTGCGCCAGCGGCGGGCGCCGGCCGTCGAGCGCCGACACCTGCCAGAGCGCCGAGCGGCGCGTCTGCCCCAGCGAAGCGAAGGCGCCCACGAGCGCCAGCGCCTCGAGCTCGTCGGCGCGCAGCCGGCAGCGCCGCGCGACCTCCTGGACCGAGCCGAACGGCGCGGCGGCGGCCTCCTCCACGATGCGCTTCCCCGACTCCTCGCGCAGGCATTTGACGTAGCGCAGCCCGAGACGAACGGCAAGAACAGGGACCGGGAACCGGGGACCGGGCACCGAGCCCCCGTACAGCCTGGGGACCGGGGACCGGGGACCGGGGACCGAGCCCCCACCCGCCTCAGAACCCGAGGTCAGTAGCTCTGGATGCGCCGAGAGAGAGTCAGGAAGCTCCGTTTGGTTCTTCCCCGGTCTCCGTCCTTCGTCCTGAGGTTCGGCCTGGTTCTTCCCCGGTCCCCGGTCCCCGGTCCCCGGTCCCCGTCCTTCGTCCTGAGGTTCGGCCTGGTTCTTCCCCGGTCCCCGGTCCCCGGTCCCCGGTCCCCCTTCTTCAAGCCGGCACGTCCATCGCGAAGCACTCACGTCGATCGGGAGCACGACCACGCCGTGGCGGCGCGCATCCTGGACGAGGGTCGCGGGGTGGTAGAACCCCATCGGCCAGCCGTTGAGGAGGGCGCACAGGAACGCGGTCGGGTGGTACGCCTTGAGGTACGCCGAGGCGTAGGCGATGAGCGCGAACGAGGCGGCGTGCGACTCGGGGAAGCCGTAGAGCGCGAACGAGGTGATCCCCTGGACGATGAGGTCGGCGGGAGCGCCGGTGATGCCGCGCGCCGCCATCCCGTCGCGGAGCTGCTTCTCCATCGTGCGCATGCGCTCGACCGAGCGCTTGGCGCCCATCGCTCGCCGCAGCTCTTCCGCCTGGCCGCCGGTGAACCCGGCCGCCACCATGGCGATGCGCATGAGCTGCTCCTGGAACAGCGGCACGCCGAGGGTGCGCTTCAGGATCGGCTCGAGGGAGGGGTGCGGGTAGACGACCTCCTGGCGGCCGGCGCGCCGCTCGAGGTAGGGGCTGACCATCTTGCCGACGATCGGCCCGGGGCGGATGATCGCCACCTCGACGACGAGGTCGTAGAAGCGTTCCGGCCGCATGCGCGGCAGCGTCGCCATCTGCGCCCGGCTCTCGATCTGGAAGACGCCGACGGTGTCGGCGTTGCACATCATGTCGTAGACCTTGGGATCATCTGCGGGGAGGTGCGCGAGGTCGACCTCGACGCCCTCGTGCTCGCGGATCATCGGCACCACCTCCTCGAGCACCGCCAGCATCCCGAGCCCGAGCAGGTCGACCTTGATGATGCCGAGGTCGGCGCAGTCGTCCTTGTCCCACTGGATGACGACGCGCCCCGGCATCGACGCCGGCTCGAGCGGGACGACGTCGTCCAGGCGCCCGTGCGCGAGCACCATGCCGCCGGAGTGCTGGCCGAGGTGGCGCGGCAGCCGCAGGACGCGGGTCACCAGGTCGACGAAGAGCTGCGCGCGCTTCTCCTCGGGGGCCAGGCCGGCGGTGCGCAGGTGGGCGGCGAGCTCCGCGTGCGGCTCGCCCTCGAACCCGCCCCAGCCGCCCATCAGCGACGACAGCTTGTCGAGGTGCGCCGGCGCGAAGCCGAGCACCTTGCCGACCTCGCGCACCGCGCTGCGGCCACGGTAGGTGATGACGTTGGCGGTCATCGCCGCGCCGCGCTCGCCGTAGGTGCGGTAGACGTGCTGGATCACCTCCTCGCGGCGGTCGCCGGAGGGGAGGTCGATGTCGATGTCCGGCCACTCGCCGCGCTCCTCGGACAGGAACCGCTCGAACAGCAGCTCCATCGCGATCGGGTCGACCGCGGTGATCGACAGCGCGTAGCACACCGCCGAGTTGGCCGCCGAGCCGCGCCCTTGCGCGAGGATGCCGCGCGAGCGGCAGAACCGCACGATGTCGTGGACGACCAGGAAGTAGCCGGGCAGGCCGAGCTTCTCGATCAGCGCGAGCTCGCGCTCGAGCTGTGCCGCCACCCGCGGCGACGGCTCGCGGTAGCGCTCGCGAGCCCCCTCGCGGACGCGCTCGCGCAGCTCCTGCGCCTCGTCCCTCCCCTGCTCCAGCCGTGCCGACGGGAAGCGGTACGGGAGCTGCGAGAGCCGGAACGCGCAGCGCTCGGCGATGACGGCGGTGTTGGCGATCGCCTCGGGGAGGTCCGCGAACAGGCGCTCCATTGCGGCCGGCGAGCGCAGGTGGCGGGCGCGGTTGACCTCGAGGCGGCGGCCGGCGGTGTCGAGCGTGCACTTCTCGCGCAGGCAGGTGAACACGTCGGCGAGCGCGCCGTCGGCGGGCGCCGCGAACAGCGCGTCCTGGGTGGCGACCACCGGCAGGTCGAGCTCGCGCGCCAGGCGCACCAGGACGGCGTTGCGCGCGTCCTCGCCACGCCGCAGATGGCGCTGCACCTCGACGGCGACGCCCTTGCCGCCGTAGATCAGCACCAGCCGGTGCAGCACGTGCCGCGCCGCGTCCTCGCCGCCCTCAGCGAGCGCCCGCAGCAGCGGCCCGCTCTCGCCGCCGGTGAGCGCGATGAGACCGGAGGCGTGGTCGGCGAGGAGGTCCCAGGGAACCCGCCCCCCGCCCTTCCCAGGGGACCGGGGACCGGGAACCGGGGACCGTTCCCCCTCCCACCCTGGGGACCGGGGACCGGGAACCGGGGACCGAAGAACAGGTTCTTGACTAGGGCCGGTGGACTCCGGCGACTCACCTGCTTCCTCTCCAGGCTCGTTCCATTGCTCTTCGGGCGGGCGGGGGGCCCGGTGCCCGGTCCCCGGTCCCCGGTGCCCGGGGCGGGCGGGGGCGAGGGAGGCGGTGGTGAGGAGGCGGCAGAGGTTGGAGTAGCCGCGAGCGTCGCGGACGAGCAGCGGCACCCGGGCGCCGCCGTCGAGCACCGCCTCGGCGCCGACGATCGCCTCGACGCCCGCCGCCTTCGCCGCCTTGTGGAAGCGCGGGATGCCGTACACCCCGGCGCGGTCGGCCACCGCCATGGCAGGCAGCCCCAATGAGGCAGCCCGCTCAGCAAGTGCTTCCGGGTTCCGAAGCACCTTCGAGGAACGAGAACGCCGTGTGGGCGTGCAGCTCGCAGTACCGGGGACCGGGGACCGGGGACCGGGGACCGAGAACTACCCCTCCAACTGGTCTTGGGCTCGGCACCGAGAAGCCAGGCCACTCCCCGGTAGGGATCAGGTTCTGGTTTCCAGGCGTGTGATCAAGGCATAGAGCGGCATTCTGAGATCCAGGAGGTGCTGCTCGGCTTGTTCGACATCGCTTCGCGCGAGGTACTGAAGTTTCTCTGCCAACAAGAGCAAGGTGTGAAGCTCCGCGAGGCTCCCGCGCGCGATCGACAGGTGGTGGATGAACTCCTTCGTGTATCGGCGCGAGTGGCCCTCCGCGATATTGGAGGGAATGCTCACCACTGCCCTTCTCATCTGGTCCACCAATCCGAAGCGTTCGTGACCCGGCAGACGCTGCACGAGGCAGTAGATCTCGGGCACGAGGCTCATCGCCCGCTGCCAGATTCTCAGGTCCCGAAAGCTCTTCACCTGAGCAGTCATTGCGCTCTTCTACCTTTCCCGGTCCCCGGTCCCCGGTCCCCGGTCCCCGTGCCTCAGTCATAGACGCCATCCGCATACCACCGCTTCTCCAGGCGGTCGTAGTACAGGCGCAACACCGCGCCGTCCGAGGTGGCGATGTCGTAGTCGTCGCGCGCGAACGGGCGGTCCTGCCACCATTCGCCGACGAAGCGGTACGGCCCCGCCCAGCCGACGACGAGCCCGCCGCACCCCTCGGTCAGCACCACCACCGGACGCCCCGAGGCGAGCGTGACCTGCGCCGGCCGCGCCGGCCTGAACGCCCGCAGAACCGGGGACCGGGAACCGGGGACCGGGGACCGAGCTTCCTGTCTGCCTCCCGGTACCCGCTCTGAAGCAGGGAACCGGGGATCGGGAACCGGAAAGCGAGCCCCCATCAATTCCAGGGTTGCGGGGCTTTGAGCCTGTGCAAGGAGATTCTGGATGTGCAGTTTGGTTCTCTTTCGGTTCCCGGTCCCCGGTCCCCGGTCCCCTGCTTCGACAGGGGCAAAAGGCGCGATCCCACAGGTGGATGGACAGTGGGAGTCGGGGATCGACGGGGCGCCGACGCGGTCGGGGCCGACCAGGGCGCCGAGGCGCACCAGCGTCGCAGCCAGCTTGCCCGGGGACGGCAGCGGCGGGGTGAACAGCGACCCCTGCAGCATGCGCACGCGCCCGGGCGTGGCCTGGGCGACGATCCCCTCGACGGCGGCACCCGGTGGGGCGGCCTCGAGCTGCAGGCGCGCCATCGCCAGCACCGCGCCCGCTTCGCGCGTCGGCGCCGTCAGGGTGATCCGGTACTCCCGGCTGCCGCCGCCCTCGAGCTGCAGCTCGAGCAGCAGTTCGGCGAAGCCGGCGCCGCGCAGCTCGAGCCGCCCGCCGAGCCGCGAGAGCAGGCCGTGCAGCGTAAACAGGAACGGCTCCAGCGCACCGATGGGGTGCTCCAGCACGATCCCCTCGCGCAGCAGCTCGCGGGCAGGATCGGGAATGAAGCTCGCCACCTCCTCGCCGCACGCGAGCCGGTGCAGCGCCACCCCGCCCTCGCCCAGGCGCAGCATCACCTCGCCCCGCGGCAGTGCGGCCAGCGCACCGGCCGACGCGATCCCCCACCGCCACAGCGCCGCGGCCAGCTCCGGTGCGGGCTCGAGCAGGTCGAGCGGCAGCGGGGCGAGGAACGCGCGCTCTCCGCCGACGGGGACGATCACGGCGTCGCCGCAGCGCGAGGCGACGACGGTCACACTGGCGCTGCCGGCGACGCCGACGCACGCGGCGAGGCCGACGCGATGGCAGCGGCGCAGCAGCTCGTTGGCGACGGCGTCCTCGCCGCCCCAGCGCAGCCGCAGGCCGCCCGCGTCGAGGATCACCTCACCAGGGCGCGAGCGCTTGACGTGAGGCGAGAGGCCGCCCGCCACGTCGGCGAGCGCCTCGCCCGCCGCGCCGGCCACTTCGGCGGGGGTCACGCGCAGCAGCGCGGACGGCGCCACCTGGCGGGCCTGCGCCGCCGTCATGCCGGGCCTGACGCCCAGCTCCGCGGCCTCCGCCGAGACCGCCACCACCGCGTCGCGGGGCGACGGTCCGGCCGCCACGGCGAGCGGCGCCTCGCCCAGCTCAGGGTAGCTGCGGCGCAGCGCCTGCAGCGGGAAGTCGGGGACGCGGAGAGCGGCCAGGCGCATTCAGCCCCCCACCCGGCCGAGAGGCGTGGGCCGTGGGCCGTGGACCGTGGGCCGGGCCCCCGCCCGCCCGATAGCCGGGGACCAGGAGCTGGGGTCCGAGCTTCTGTGGGGCGCGCACTCCATGCGCGCAGCCGGCGTGGAGCGCCAGCCCCACGCCGGTCCCTGCGTCACCGTTCGGCGCCACACCAACCCGAGCGCCGCAAGAGCTCTCGGTGAGATGGGAAAGCGCTCGTCGATCGCGCTCCAGGCACCACGGGATGCCTCGTCGCGGCACAGGGCGCCGCTCCTCGGAATGACACGGTGGCAGACGACCATGGTCAGAACCCCTCCGCCCGGGCGGCGGGCGGGGCCGTGCGCGCGGCGCCGCGCTTGAGGTGGAACGAAAGGTCGAGGCCGGCGAGCCAGACCCTCCCGCCCACCCCGGGCTCCGGGGACCGGGGACCGGGGACCGGGCCCCCACCCGAGCCACCGTCCCCCACCCCAGAAACGTGGTTCGTGGTTCGTGGTTCGTGGTTCGATGCTGGCCACGGGCCACGCTCTTCACCGGCGCCGCAGTCGGCAGTCCCGCTCGCCCAGACCGGGCGCGCTGTGTCCAAGAGCACCGTGACGGCGGCGGACGCGCCGGCCCACGGGCGCTCGCAGAGCACCAGCGCCACCGCACCCGCCCGCTCCACCGCCCTGGCCAGGCGCAGGCGCAACGGTCCGCGGCGCTTCGTGCCCGGCTCCGCGGCCGGCGCATCCTCCTCGTTCCGCAGGCGGCCGCGGCCGTCGCCGGCGTCGAGCACCACCACCGCGAAGCCGCCTGTCTCCAGCACCACCTCGGCGACCCGCACGACCTCGCCGGCGGTGCGCGGCCGGACCCACAGCACGCGGTCGAGGCTGACGCCGGCGGCCGCCGCGGCAGCGGGGGCGAGGGCGTCCGCGCCGTCGATCCACGCCACCGCCTCACCTCGCGCGGTGGCGTCGGCGAGCGTCGCCATCGCCACCCCGGTGCGCCCGCAGGAGAGCGAGCCCACCAGCTCGCACACCCGCCCCTGCGGCCATCCTCCGCCCAACGCGTCGTCGAGCGCGACCACGCCGCTGGAATGGCGCGGACGAGCCCGCTCCCGGCTGGCCCAGCGCAGCGATGCCTCCCGCAGCGAGGCGAGAGCCTGCCCGCCGTCCTCGAGTTGCCCCCGCCTCGCCGCGAAAGACGTCATCATAGTCAAAGACAATTTAGTGCTGACAACTATTGTTGTCAACCCCTTTAGTTGACAACCGCCAGAAACACCCCTACATTGACTACGATAGGTGTCGCGTGGCGGCAAGAGAACTCGGAACGACCCTCCGCCAGCTCCGCAAGAGTCGGGGCATGAGTCAGCACGCTCTCGCCGAGCGGGCTGACGTTTCACGCAACTTCATCGCTCAGATCGAGCGTGGCGAATCGACGCCCACGGTTTCGACGCTCGGCCGGGTCGCGGTCGCCCTCGGCAGCACGATCGCCGAGCTGCTCGGCGAGGAGCTTTCCACCAGTCCTTCGCCCGACACCGTGCCGGTGCCGCTGGTGGCCGACGTCATCGCCGCCGGCCCTCCCCTGTTCGTCGCCGATCACGTCGAGCGCTACGAGCACTTCCCCTACAGCTTCCTGCGCAACCTCGGCGTCAACCCGCGGCAGTCCGTGATGGTGCGCCTCGGGCAGGGGCAGGACTCGATGGCGGACACCATCCCGCAGGGCTCGACCGTGCTGCTCGACAACACGCCGGTGCGGGATGTCGTGCCGAAGGGGATCTACGCAGTCCGCGAGGAGGTCGCCGGCGAGGTCGGTTGCACCGTCAAGCGGCTGGTGCTCGACGCCGGGTCCCGGGTGCTCATCCTGCTCTCCGACAACCCGATGTATCTGCCCCGCGCGATCCGCCTGAAGACCGGCCAGCCGCTGGCCGACATCGTCATCGGCCGCGTCGTATGGTGGACGCCGCCGAGCCCGATCGCCTTCCGCCGTTGATGCCAGCCCGAGGTGCGGGCGGTCGGGGCAGGAAAGCCCCTCCTACCCGGTCGTGACAACGACACCCCTGCCAAGGGTGCGCTGCACGAGTTGCTCGAGCGCGGCGGCATACGAGTCCCAGCTCAGCTCCGCCGCCGCGGCGCGCGAGGCCGCGGCCATCGCCGCGCGGCGCGCCGGGTCGAGCAGCGACATGATCGCGCCCGCGAGGGACGGTGCGTCGCCGGGCGGGACGAGCACGCCGTTCACGCCGTCCCGCACCACCTCGGCGAGCCCGCCGACTGCCGAGGCGATCACCGGCAGCCCGTGCCCCAGCGCCTGCGCGGCCACCGCCGAGCCGGTCGCGCTGCGGTACGGAAGCACCATCACGTCGGCCGCCGCCAGCCACTCGCCGACTTCCTCCTCGGGGACCCACTCGAGCCGCGTGATCGCGCGACGGCTCGCCGCGAGCGCAGCCAGCCGGCGGCCGGTCGCGTCGTCGAGTTTGCCCCACGGCTCTCCGGCCAACAGCAGTACGGCCGGCGTGTCCGCCGGCAGCGACGCCATCGCGGTGACGAGCACGTCGATCCCCTTGTACGGACGGATCAGCCCGAAGCTCAGGAACGCGACCGCGCCATCGGGGACGCCGAGCGATCTTCGCGCTCCGCCGCGGTTCACCGTCCCGGGTTCGTCCGGCGCCAGCGGGTGGACCGCCACAGGGGTCGCCGGGAAGTGCTCCCGTAGCGAGCGCTCGACCGCGTGGGCGTGGCAGAAGAAGCCACGGAATCCGGCGAGCGCTCGGCGCGCCAGCAGCCGCGTGAGCAGCGGCGCGTCGTGATCGGCAGGGTTGTGGATGATGCCGATCAGCGGCGCGACCCGCGAGTGTGCGAGGAAGAGCGTCATGCCGGCCCACGCGCTCGTCCAGAACGGCAGCACCACCGCATCCGGCGCCACCGCTACGAGGCGGCGGACCAGCGTGCGCCAGCTCATCGGCTGGAACACTCCGAAGCTCGGCTCAGCATAGGCGAGGCGTGCGCACGCCATCGGGTCGATGTCCCGGGTGCCGGGATACAGGAAGCGCGGGTACTGCCGCGCCGCGGTCAGGAACGCTGCGAGGCTGTGCCGCCGCTCGAGCGCCTCCGCCAACTTCGTGGTCGTCCGCGAGATGCCTCCGCGGTACGGCCAAGAGGGTCCGACGAGCACCAAGCGCGGCACGTGGCGAAGGGTAGCATCGCCGCCGGCGACACGCGGCGCCGCGCGGCCGCCGCGCGGAATTGACAACGCTGAGGTGCCGGTTCACTCTGACGGGGTCACCCGTTCCGCACGGGAGCGCCTGATGCTATCAATCTTCGACTCCATTGTCGGCTACTTCGAGCGCGACGGCTGGAAGTACCGCCGGCTCCCCGGACACGACGCGCTCGAAATGGGCGTCGCCGGCGAGCATGGCACCTACCGCCTCGTGGTCGTCGTCGACGGCGAACGCAGCATCGTCCGGTTCCTCACCTTCCTCGAGGGCAAGGCACCGGAGACACGGCGGCGCGAGGTGATGGAGTACCTGACGCGCGCCAACTACGGCCTGCTGCTCGGCAACTTCGAGATCGATCTCGGGGACGGCGAGGTGCGCTTCAAGGTTGCCGCCGACATCGAGGGCATCGGGTTCTCGTACGAGCAGTACCAGAGCACCCTGTACGTCTCGGTGGCGATGATGGACCGCTACTACCCGGGCCTGCAGAAGGTGGTGCAGGGCTCCGCAGACGCGGCGGCCGCAGTCAGCGAGGCGGAACAATGAGGCCCCACCCGCCCGCCCAGGCGATAGGCGTTAGTCGATAGGAAGAGGCAAGGCACGAAGGCTTCCTTGCCGGTGAGTGTCAGCTCCGCAGTCCATGCACGATCTCGTCTGAGCCTGATGGAAAGTGTTCTTCCTGGGCCGGCCGGGCTCCGGCCTTCCGCCTTCTTGCCTACCGCCTATCGCCTATCGCCTGCTTCAACCCCACCGTCTCCTGCACGAGATAGAGCGGGCGGCGCTTGACCTCGTCGTAGATCCTGCCGACGTACGAACCGAGCACGCCGATGGTCAGGAGTTGCACGCCGCCGAGGAGGAACAGGCCGGCGACCAGCGGTACCCAGCTCCGCCACCACACCCCGGCGATGCCGAGCCCGGCGGCCACGGCGAAGCCGAGCACGGCCAGCGCACTGACTGCACCTCCGAGCCATGTCGCAAGTTGCAGGGGCAGGTGCGAGAACGAAACGAGACCGTCCGAGGCGAGGCGAAGCATGCGACGGAGGTGGTACTTGGTCTCGCCAGCGTGCCGCGGCGCCCGATGGAAAGGGACGCCGATCTGGCGGAAGCCCATCCACGCCACCATCCCTCGGGTGAACCGGTGCTGCTCGGGCATGCGCAGGAACGCGTCGACGGCGCGCCGCCCCATCAGGCGGAAGTCGCCGGTATCGACCGGGATGTCGACCTGAGTGATCCGCCGTAGCGTGCGGTAGAACCCCGCGGCCGTGAGCTTCTTGAAGATTCCCTCGCCCTCGCGGCTGGTGCGGACCGCGTAGGCGATGTCGTAGCCCTCGCGCCAACGCGCGACCAGCTCGGGCAGCAGCTCGGGCGGATCCTGCAAGTCGGCGTCCATGATCACCACGGCCTCGCCCGCTGCGTGCTCGAGCCCAGCGGCGAACGCCATCTGGTGACCGAAGTTGCGCGAGAACCGCAAGCCCTTGACGCGCGCGTCCGCAGCGGCGAGCTCGCAGACGATCGGCCAGGTGCCGTCCGTGGACCCGTCGTCCACGAAGACGATCTCGTACGAGCCGACGGTGCCGGGCAGGACCGCCGAGAGCCGGCGATACACCTCGGGAATGTTGGTCTCCTCGTTGAGGACGGGAAGGACGATGGACAGCTCGGTACTCACCTCGGACCTCCTTCGGCGGCGACGTCCGGCGACGTGCGCTCGAACACGACGATGTCGGTGGCGCCGATTGGCGACCACGCCTCTCGGGTGAGGAACCAGCGCAGGACGTTATGGAGGCCGACCCCGGCCCACGTCTCGACCCACCAACCCCGCAGCGGCAGGGTCTTCACCGAGTAACCGTCGCCGACGAGCGCGCGGACCGCCGTCTCGTCGGCAGGATCGCACACCGCCAGCGTCGGATGCGAGCCCTCCTGCGGCAAGCCCCACCACACCCGCAAGCCGCGCCACTGCCACGACAGCGGCCACGACCCCTCGCCCGCCACCGCGCCGAGCATCTCGTCGGGGGCGCGGCTCGCCAGCTCGAATCCGCGCCGCGCCAGCGCCCCGGCCTCCGGCGTGGTCTGCACGAAGACGATCAGCTCGGCGTGCCGGTCGGAGGTGGTGATCGTCGGGTAGAGGAAGCTCGACGCCGTCGTCGACCATGCCGTCGCCGCCAGTCCAGCCGCGGCGAGGGAACGCGACCACCAGCGGCCACGCGGCGAGAACGTGCGGGCGAGCTGGGCGCCGGCCAGCGGCACCCAGGGCAGCAGTTGGTGCGTGATCAGCCACGGGGTCTTCTCCCCGAGGTACCCGTACATCGCAATCGCGAGCCCGCCCCACGTCAGGCAGAACACCTCGAGCCGGCGCAGACGGCGGCGCCGGCGCACCACCCAAGCCCACGCGGCCCCGAGGATCACGAACTCGTAGAGCGCCAGGCGCGGCAGGTAGTAGAACCACGGGCCGCCGACCCGCTGCAGCTTGTGCTGCGCCCACCAGTAGCCGATCGCCTTGAACGGGAAGGCGAAGTCTTCCGGGTGGACGAACATGAAGGTGTACGCGGACACCGTGATGATCAGGAACCAGAGCACGGCCGTCCCGAGCGCGAAGGCGTGCCGACGCGCCCAGGTCCACACCCTCACTGCGGCGCGCCGCGGTTGGTCCACGAGCCCGGCTGCCAGGCCGCCGGCGCCGAGCAGGGGCACCGTGACGTAGAACGTCTCCTTGGTGGCCGCGTGCAGCGCCGCCATGACGCCGACCCACGGCAGCGCGCGCCACCCGCTCCGTCGCCCGCGCGCCAGCAGCACCAGCGCGGCCGCAGTGAACAGCGACACCTGCACGTCTTCGCGGGCGAAGCGCGAGTAGTACACGAATGTCGGCGAGACGGCGAGCACCGCCGCGCTCCACCACGCCGCCCCGGCGCCGAGCCGGCGCCGTAGCGCAAGCGGCAGTGCAACGAGCGCGACCCCGCACAGCGCCGAGTAGAGCCGGGCAACCGTGAGCGTCTCGCCGAGCAGGAGGAACAGCACGCCCATTGAGTAGAACTGCAGCGGCCCGTGGTACGTCGGGTCGTAGCGGTACGTCCCCTGGTTGATGAACGCCTCTGCAAAGTGGGCGTGCACGGCCTCGTCGTGGTGGGGCGGCCGATCGCCCAGCGCCCACACCCGCAGGAGCACGGCGAGCACGAGCAACGCGCCCCACGCCACCCGTTCGCGCGCCTTCACGGCCCCGGCCCCTCCCCGCGCAGGGCGAGCGTGGCGCCGCCCGTCGTCGTCACCGTGCGCCACCCGCGAGACCGCGCGACCGCCGGCCGGTCGCCTCCCCACGCGCACGCCGCGCCGACGCCGTAGCGCCGGACCAGCGCCGCGATCACGGCCGGTTCGCTGCCGGCGAACAGGACCTCGAGATCCTGCTGGCGGAGCAGAATCTCGCTGCGCGCGTGGTTGCGCTGCCAGAGGTGGTACTCCCACCCGACCAGGCCCGGCCATCCGGTGAACATCGGCACGCGCATCGAGTCGGAGTATGGCGTGCCTGCCGGCTCGATCGCCACATCCGCGGCGGGCGCCGCCGCCAGCGTCGCCAGCACCGCCGCCTGGCCGGGTGCGAGGTCGGGCAGGTACGCGGCCCCATCTAGCGTCGGTCGCGGCCCGGGAACGCGCCGCGTCGCCAACACCGCGCGCCCGGCGGCCAGCGACGTCGCGAGGCCAACTGCGATCGCCGCCGCGGCGGCGCCTCCGAGCACCAGCCGCCCTACCCGCCCGAGCGCGGGAACGGTCGCAACGAGCAGCCCGCCGAGCGCCGCACCGAACAGCAGGTGCGCCTGCAGGTGCAGCTTGAACACTGTGTTCATACGATCGGCGATAGTCACCAGCTCGGGCGCCCAGACCAGGCCCGCGCCGACGGCTACCAACCACCACCCCCAGAGGAGCGGCGCCCGCGGCTGCTGCGCCCGGGCCGTCGCGATGGCGCAGATGACCGCCAACACGGCGAGCACGCCGAACAGCTCGGCGTACGCCGACGCTGGCGGCGCGGTCAGCCGGTTGAATGCGGTCTGCGCCGCGGGGGGCCGGACGCTCGTCCAGTACGGCAGCGAAACGACGGCCGCCGCCAGGGCGGCGACCGTCAGGCTGCGCCCCGCCAGCGCTAGCCGCCGTCGGACCGAGCGGCTCACCGGGCCGACCAGCGCCGCGACCGCGAGCAGCACGGCGAGCGTGGGCACCTCCCACGCGTTGGTCATCGCCTCGACGGCGATCACGGCGCCGCCGGCGAGCGCCGCGGCGCGGAGGGGCAGGCGCCGCAGCGCCGCCGCCGACGCGAGCGTCACGCCGGCAAGGAACCCGGGGAAGCCCATGAAGTGGGCGTGCAGGTCGGCGAACAGCGCGGTCCACACCGGGTACTCGTTGATCGTTCCGTCGATCACCCGCGAGGTCGCCCAGAACGTGTTGAACTCCGGGCGCGAGAGGAGGCCGGAGTGAAACAGCACGCCGAGCGTCCCTGTCAACTGCGCGAGCAGGCCGGCCAGGATGCCGCCGAGCGGGCGGGCCGCGAGCAGCCACCCGAGGCTCACGGCGGAACCGACGGCCAGCGCCGGGATCGTGGCGGCCGCAAGGTTGAAGGCGATCGCTGGAGAGCACGCGGTAGCGCGGGCGGCGAGGGCGATCGGCAGGAAGCCGAAGTAGTAGTAGTTGAGCGGGCCGCCGGCGAGCCACGGGTCGGTCGGCGGCAGCGCGTCCGCCCGCAGGACGCCCGCGAGGATCGCGGCGTCCATCGGCTTCTCGCCCCAGTGCACCTCGGGGTTGCCGGCGCGGACGGCGAGGAACAGCGCCAGCACGACCCAGACGGCGATCGCTGCCACCCGGAAACCCGGCTCGCGCCACACCCTCCGCAGCTCGCGGATCCCCCACGGCGCCGCCGCGGCAAGCACGACGGCCGGCAGCCAGCCGTTCCACGCGGGCACGCGCGCCCAGCCGAGCCACATCCAGACCAGCCCGGCTGCGGCCATGCCGAGCCAGCGCGAGAGCCCCCAGCCACCGTCCGGCAGCGTCGCGCCGAGACCGCGCAGGATTCTCCCGCCGAGCAACCCGGCGAGCTCGAGAACGCCGAACCAGAGGACGACCGCAGCGGTCTGCCGGAGCGCGCCCGGCGCCGCCGAGCCCGGGAGCGCGGCCGACCCGGCCGGGCGCTGCAGGTACGGGGGCCAGCCCCGCGCCTCCAGGTCGACCGTGTCCCAGTGCGCTTGGCTGGGCAGCTCGACACGCTCGAGCAGGGCGCGCGCGAGGTCCGGCGTGTATGCGCTGGTCTTGCGGAAGATCCACACCGGCGGGTGGTCGTAGACCGACAGGCTCTCCTCGGCCGCCAGATCGGAGATCGACAGGCTCCCGGCCCCGAGCCGGCGCTCGAAGGTCGCCGCCGGCTGGAAGCCGAGGGCGCCCGAGAAGAGCAGGTGATAGTACTCGCTGGTCAGCGGGTACGCGTCGGGGACGCGGCAGATCGTGCCGACGCCGCGCTGGCTCGCCAGCACGACCGCATCGGCGCGCTCGAGCGCGTCGAGGAGCTGCTCGCGCTTCTCGACGGTGTCCGGCGCGAACACCGGGATCTCGAGGGCGTGCAGGCCCTCGGCGCCCTCCCCGAGAAGGGGCAGCGCGTCGTCCCAGTACTCGGAGGTGACCACCGCGCCGGGCGGCAGGTTTGCGCCGAGCCAGCGGGTGGCCTCGATGCGGGTGTATGGCCGCCACGCCAGGCTCGCCCACAGCACGCCCCATAGCGCGGTCGCGGCGAGTGCGGCCGCCGCCAGCCAGCGGCGGCGCCCGCGGGCGAGCAGAGCCGCGGCGGCAATCACCCCGAACGGCAGCATCGGCTCGAAGTACCGCACCGAGCACACGAACCTCGACAGGTGCCAGGCGCTCATCGGCAACACCCACGCCAGCACCGGCAGCCAGGCCGTCTCGCCGAGCACGGCGCGCCGCAGCCGCTCGCCGAGCGCCACCACCAGGAGCAGGCCGAGCACTGGTCCTGTCCCCCAGACCAGCAGGCTCGCCAACGGCTCCAGGACCGCCCGGCGATCGGCCCACTGGAGGTTCGGCGGGAACTGCCCGGCGCCGTTGCTCAAGGAGGCGAGCTGCTGCAGTGCCGCCAGCCGGCGGGGGCTCGGCAGCGGGCTCGCGAGCGATGCGAACGCCCCGGGATCGACCGCCTTGAGGGTGAGGAAAGCCGCCGCGCCGAGAAGCGCGAGCGCGCCGGCCACCCACCCGATCGTCGCCCACGCGGACCGGCGGCGGCGCGACTGGGGGTCACTCGCAGCGACCGCGACAGCGACCAGCGGGATCACGGCGGCGAGCGCGAGGTTCGGTTTGCACGCGACGGCGAGCCCAAGCGCCACACCGGCGACGACAAGGTCGCGCCGGCGCAACGGCCGGCCGACGACGGCAACCGCAACCGCGAGCACACACGCCACGCCCCAGACGTCGCAGGTGCCGAAGCGCGCTTGCTGGATGAGCAGCGCGCAGGCGGCGTAAAGCGCGGCGGCGAGCAGCGCCGCCCGTTCCCCCGCCAACCGGGAGGTCAGCACGACGACCAGCCACAGCGACAGCAGGTCGACGGCCACCGCCAGCAGCCGGCCGACGAGCAGCAGCCCGGAGTAGCTCTTCAGGCCGAGCACGCCGGCCAGCGCGGCCGTCGCCTGCGGTGGCAGCGCGCCGTAGACGTAGAAGGCGAACCCCTGGTTGTTCGGGTTGGCCGGCGTGCGCTCGGGGTCGAGCGCCTGAGCGAGAGAGGTGGGGAGCTCCAGGCGCTCCGCGACCATCACCAGAAAACGCTCGTCGGGGTGCTGGTGGTGCCACCCGTCCCAGCCGATGCCGGAGAGCCGGAGCGCGGCGGCCGCGGCGGCGATGATGGCCAGGAGGAGGCGCCGGTTAACCACCGACTCTCACGATCTCGCATTCGCCGGCAGCGAACACCACCGTCCCGGCGGCCCGCAGCGCCGGAACGTCGAGGTCGGGATATGTCCGCCGCTCAACCGACCCGATGACGATGTGGGTGGCGCCGAGCTGTGCGGCGAGAGCTCGAACCGCCTGCGGCGATCGTGCGGCATAGAGCGCATCGACCGCCTGGTGGCGCCGGCGCAGCTCGGCCTCAACCACGCCGCCGCGCCACACGCGCTCGTGGTTCTCCCAGCCCAGCACGACCGGCAACCCGGAGGCCGAGGCGATCCGCGCCGCGTCGGAGTACGCCTCGCCGACCGCCTCGACGAGGACGATCGGGCCCGGCTGGCGGAACAGCCAGTGCGCAGCCCCGGCCTCGCCGGGCGCCATCCAACCCAGCCCGGCCCAGCCGTTCGCCGGGACGCTGCCGACGCGGCCTGCCAGCGCGGCGAGGTGCGGGAGCCCGCTGATCAGGAGCAGCGCCGCGGCGACCGCGGCGAGCGCCGCGCGCCGCCTTCGCAGCCAGCCGAGCAGCGCCGGCGCGGTCACGGCCAGCAGCGTGAACGACACGTGAGTCGCCTTGAACACCGTGTTCATGCGGTACAGCTCGCCAGCGTACGGGTCGCGGACGTAGACCAGCTCCATCGCGAGGAGCAGGACGAGTGCCACCAGCGTGAGCGCCCATGCCGGCCTCGCGCGCCGCCGGCGACCGCGAAGCACGGCATACGCGAGCACGGCAAGCAGCGCCAAGGCGAGCGCCGCCACCGGGCGGCGGCTGATCACGGCGACCGCCACGGTAACCCCGGCGAGCACCGCCCGTGCAAACTGGCGTCGCACGGCCACGAACCCCCCCAGGCCGGCGGCGAGCTCCAGCGCGACCAGCACGACGGGGAGCAGGAGCGCGCCGAGGAACAGCGCGATCTCGTCCAGCCGGGTACCCGCGGTCACTACCCCGAGCCCCTGCAAGGGGCTCCGGTAGTTCAGCCAGAACGGCAGGAAGAGCGTCCAGCCCACGACGCCGACCGCGGTCACGCGCACCCAGACGACGAGGCCGGCGCCGCTCGGCCGCCAGAACCCGTGCTCGGCGGCGACTGCCGCGAGCAGCATGGCCAGCCCGATCGGGAGGGCGCACCACGGGTTTGCGGCAGCCGCTGCCCCGTACACCAGCGCCGCCGCCGGCCATGCTACCCGGGGCTCGCCGGCCGCGCGGCCGAGAGTGCGCGCGAGCAGGATCGCCAGCAGGTACAGCGGCACCGACAGCAGGTGCGGGTGGAGGTCGCCGAGCTGAAAGGTGAAGAGGGGAAACTCGGTGATCGTCCCGGCGATCGCCCGCGAGGAGCGCCACAGGTCGAGCGCGCCCAGCGAGGCGCCGCGCGCGAGCTGGTACCACCCATCCGGCGTCCCGGCGAGCGTCACCAGGAACGCCGCCATCAGCCCGCCGCGACGGCTGCAGCCGAGCGCTCGGGCGAGCGCCCAGGCGAGCTGCGCCGAGAGCGCGGCCAGCGTCGGCACCAGCAGGTTGAACAGAGTGTCCGGCGTGAGGCCGAGCACGTGCCCGGGCAGTACCCAGGGGACGAATCCCCAGTGGTAGTACGGCAGCGCGTGGCCAGCGAGCCAGGGGTCGGTCGGCGGGATCGTGCCGGGACGCAGCAGCGTCGCCAGGATCGCCAGGTCCATGGGCTTCTCGGTGGCCGTGACGTCGAGCCCGGGCAGGCGCAGAACCGCGATGACGAGGAAGGTCGCGACGAACACCAGCTCTGGCTCGACGAGGTGTAGCCGCAGCAGCCGGCGCCGCTGCCCGAGCGCCACCGCCGCGAGCACGAGCAGCGCCGGAGCTCCCATCCACCACCACCTTTGCAGCCCGACCCACCCCGCCAGCCAGCCTGTGTAGCCGGCGATCACCCAGGCGAGCGTCCGCCCGGCTGCCCACGAGACTCCGGTTCCCATGCCGCAGCGCAGCAGCAGCAACGAGCCCGCTATCCCTCCCAGCGCCAGGAGGACATACCAGGCCAGCGCCTGACCGACCATCGACATGCGGGGGAAGTGTAGCCCGGAAACGTACGTTCCCACTCTCGTGGGCCACGGCAGTGCCGCCTGGGTGGCACCTTCGCGGCGCTTGCGGCGCCTCACGCGCCGCCCTACACTCACTGCGGTTTCAACGGGAGGCTGGATCCGATGATCTCGCTCGCGCTCGTCTTCGCGGCCGCGGTCGGCACCTCGGCCCCGCCGACGCGCACCTTCTGGAAGCTCGAGGACGCGCCGCGGCCGCAGCCGGTGCAGGGCCGGGTCAGCGCCGAACTCGTGCGCGAGAGCGACCGCCTCGTCGTCTATCGCGAGAACGGATACCGGTTCTCGACGCTCGGCGAAGCCGACGAGGAGGCGCAGATCTCGGCGGCCGTGGCCGCTTTCGACAGTGTCATCTATCCGCGGTTGGTCGATCTCTTCGGGCCGTGCCCCGATCTCGACGGCAACGGCAAGGTGATCCTGCTGATCACCCGCTCCACCCACGACGAGACGACGTTCGTCGGCTTCGACCAGGTGTCCGACGCCGAGGCGCTGCGGTTCGGCCTCCACTCCAACCAGGCGGAGGTCCTCTACCTGAGCTTCAGCCAGCAAGGCAACCGCTCTGCGGGCAACGTGGCGGCGCTCGCCGCCAGCTTCGCCCACCTGCTCGAGTACGCCCGCGACCCGGCCGAGGTCGCCTGGGCCGACCTCCTCGGCACCTACTCGGCGGCGTTCTGCGGGCTCTCCGGGCCGCGCTCCCTGTGGGGCGACGGCGGGCATCTCGCCGTTTCGCCGCTGCCGTCGGACCCGTGGCGAGCCGACGGCTGGCCGCTGCTCTTTCTCGAGTACCTTCACGAGCGGCTGGGCGACCAGGTCCTGCGGGGCCTGGTGGCGAGCCGGGAGCCGGGTCTCGCCGGCCTCGAGGCGGCGCTCGCCGCGGTCTCGCCGGTGCAGCAGTTCGCCGACCTCGGCGCCGATTTCGCGATGGCGTGCTGGCTCGACGACCCCGGCGTAGCGGCCGGGCGTTTCTCGTTCCCGGACCTCGCGCCGCCGCGGCCGCCGCCGGCCGCCCGCTTCCCCGCCTCGCGCCCGTCGTCGGGGCAGCTTGCCTGTGGGTCGGGCGGCATCGTCCACCTGCTCATCCAGGGGGACGGCGAGCGGTCGTTACCGTTGGCGCTGCGCGGCGACCCCGAGGTCCGGTGGGTGGGTCGCGCGGTTCTCCTCCGCCAGCGCGGCCCGGACGAGGAACTGCCGCTGAGCTTCGACGACACCGGCCTCGCCCGACTCGAGCTGCCGCTGCTGCCGACGGGCGACGGCGTCGTCATCGCCGTGATGGCGCGACCCCCGGCAACCCCCGACTTCGACAACCGCCGGTCTGCGCTCCGCTGGGGCCTCGGCTGGGTGCCCCGCGCCTGGGCCGACACGGCCGGCTCGACCTACAAACCGCTGGTAGAGAAGGCGCTCGCCGGCAATGCTGCCGCAGTCCTCGACCGCCTCGGCGCGTCGCTCGACCGCCTCGGCGGGTTGCCCCGGCCCGGCGATGGCGGCGAGCTCGTGCGCACGCGGTATGCCTGGTCTCCTGCGGCTGGTGCCGCCGTCGCCGCCCTCCAGACCGAGGTCGATCGGCGTCACCTCGCCTCGCGGTCGTCTCTGTTCATCCGCAGCGCGACGCCCGACATCCGCCAGGAGTGGCAGAACGTGCTGGTCGAGCTGCCCGGCGGCGACCGGCGCCGCTGGCCGGTGGTCGTCGCGGCGCACTGGGACGCGGCCAGCGGATCGCTGGCCGGGTCGTACCAGCGGGCGCTCGGGCTCGACGACAACGCGTCGGGCGTGGCCGTCGCACTCGAGGCGGCGCAGCTCGTCTCGCGCGTGCAACGTCGTGCCCCCGTGCTCGTCGCCTTCCTCGCCGGCGGCCGTCATGGCGCCGCCGGTGCCGCGGCGCTGCTCGAGAGCCTCGGCGGCCAGGCGTCGGCCTGGATCGAGCTCGACGCGGTCGGGCGCCCCGCCGGTCAGTCGCGGCAGCTCGAGGTGCGCATCGAGGGCGCCGGCGAACGTGACCCGGTGGCGGGTGCCATGGCGACGGCGCTCCGCCGCGCCGGCTTGACCCCGATTCTCGTCAAGGAGGTCTCATCGCCCCATACCGGCGTCTCGCTCGCCCAGGCCCGCGGCATTCCGGCCGTCGTCGTGCGCACTCGCGATGCGGAGGTCGTCGCCACGGAGGACAACACGCCGGTCGAGGTCGAGCGGACCGAGGTATCGACCGAGCTGATGGCTCTTCTGGCGGCGGCACTCGGTCAGGCGGTCGGCGCCCTGTCGGGCGCTCCCCAGTGATACCGCGATGCGGTCGAGAGTACGACAACGCGAGAGAGAGACTGCGATGAACATCTTCACCGTTGCCGTCGAGAAACCTGAGGCCACCAATCTGATCCTCGGCCAGTCGCACTTCATCAAGACCGTCGAGGACCTCCACGAGGCGCTCGTCACCACCGCGCCGCACCTGCGTTTCGGCATCGCCTTCTGCGAGTCGTCGGGCCCGGCGCTGGTGCGCCGCAGCGGCAACGACGCCGCCCTAGTCGACCTCGCCGCCCGCAACGCCCTCGCCATCGGCGCCGGGCACAGCTTCATCATCTTCCTCGAGAACGGCTTTCCCGTCAGCGTGTTGAATACCGTGAAGGCCGTCCCAGAGGTGTGCCAGATCTTCTGCGCGACGGCCAACCCGGTCCAGGTTGTGGTCGCCGAGTCGAGCGGCGGCCGCGCCATCCTCGGAGTCGTCGACGGCGTCAAGCCGAAGGGTGTCGAGACGGAGGTCGACGCGCAGGCGCGCATGGCCTTCCTGCGCAAGATCGGCTACAAGCTCGCGTAGACCAGGAGTCCTGGTGGCGCCGGTCAGCCCGCCTCTGTCGCTTCCCGCCCTGGTGGCCAGTGGCTTCGCCGTCTCCTTCATCACCGTCGCCATCCCCGGGCCGATCACCCTCGTCGCGACGCGCCTCGGCCTGTCGCGGCACGTCGTCGCCGCAATCTGGTTCCTGGTCGGCGTGACCGCTCTCGACGTCACCCTGTTCACGGCGCTCGCGGCTGGTGCCGCGCCGCTGCTGCGCCGCATCGGCGCGCTGCCCGTGGTGGTGATCTTCGGCGGCATGGCCCTGATCTGGGGCGGTATTTCGGGCTTCCGGGCGCAGCCGGCGCGACCAAGCCCCGCCGCGACGCTCGACCTCGAGCGGTCCAGCCTTGTGAGCTACTTCGCCCTCGGCCTCGCCGTCTCGGCGGGCAATCCGCACTACTGGATCTGGTGGGTCACCGCCGGGCTCGCCTTCGTCGAGGGCGCCCGCGCGCACGGGGCGCCGGGACTGGCGTGGATGCTCGCAGCCCTGATCGGTGGTGTGGTGGCGTTCTACGTTCCCCTCCTCTGGGCGCTCCACCACGGTAAGACACTGCTGTCGCAGCGGGTCGAACGCGTGGTGACGCGCGGGCTCTCTGTAGTGCTCGTGATACTCGGAGGCGGGCTGTTCGCGCTCGGCCTATACCGCCTGCTGGAGCATTACGGGGTCGGCCCGTAGGCGCGGGAGGACGCGCGGTCGACCGCCTCGCGGCGCGCGTCGGGGTCGGGCGCGCACAGCGCCCGTCCAGCGATGCGGGGGCAGCATGGTCTCGAGGGAACGGGCCGCCCGGCGCGACGATACGCGCGCTTACCAGCCAGGATAGTAGCCGGCGATCGTGCGCGCCGTCAGGCCCTCGCGCGATACCACTACCTTGACGGTGCGGAGCTCGTCCTTCCCCTTGGTCGACGACGACCTGTACGAGAGCAGGTACTGCGCCCTCAACTGCTCGGAGATGCCGCGGTAGACCGGTGCGAGGTCGGGCGCCTTCGAAACGAAGAACGCCTCGCCGCCGGTGGACTGGGCGAGCTCCTTGAGGTGCCCCCGCACCAACAGGTCGAGCGCCGAGATCCGCAGCCCGATCGGGAAGATCGGCGTCCGCGCGGTGCGGCAGAAGCGCAGCGCGATGTCCCAGCTCGTGCGCGAGGTCGTGTCGTCGCCGTCCGACAGCAACACCAGGGCGGTGCGCCCGCGCCGCGAGCGGAACTGCTCGAGCGAGCTCACCAGGGCGTCGTGCAGCGCCGTGCCGCCGGCCGGACTGATGCGGTCGAGCGCTCCGGCCAGGATCTGCGGGTCCGCGACCCATGGCTGCTCGATCTTCGCCTCGAACGCGAACGTGCTCAGGAAGTACGAGTCGCCGGGGCGCAGCAGGTCGCGGGCGAACCCGGCGACGGCGCGCCTGACGTCTTCGAACGTCTTCTCCATCGAGCCGGAGGTGTCGACCAGGATGCCGAGGGAGAGCGGCAGCTCGGCTGTGGTGCCGAACGAGTCGACGGCGACTTCGGCGCCGTCCTCATAGACCTTGAAGGCCTCGCGAGGCAGCCCGGGGACCGGCCGGCCGGCCTTGTCCACGACGACCACCGGCAGCTCGACCTGGTCGACCCGGACCTCCGCGACGAAGTGGGAACCGCCGAGCACCTTCACAGAGTCGCCGTGCAACCCGCCTTCGCCGGTCGCCTCGGCGACCAGGACCTTCCCCTGCGCCAGCGTCTCCGTCGAGACGTGGGTCACGCACGGGCACTCCAGCCAGCGTGCGATCGGCTTGTCATCGATCTTGAGCACGATCTCCGTAATCCGCGCCTGGCCGCTCGTCGCCACCGTGATCGCCCGCTCGCCCTGCCCCCCGGGAGGCTCCGGTCCGAGCAGGATGTCGACCGGGACCTGGTTGCCCGGCCCGTTGAGCACCACGGCGTCCTCACCGATGAAGCTGCCGTCGGCCGCCCAGGCGACCCCGCGAACGATCGTCCGCCGCGGCGTCTGGCCCATGGTCACCGAGACCGTCCACGGCGGCCGCTGCTTCTGCACCAGCGCTTCGTCGTCCTGAAAGAACTCGACCTTGGCGGTCCGCACTGGCGCCTTCAGCTCGAGCTGGATCGCGCCGAGCCCGCCGCTGCGCGGGGGCGGCAGGAACTCGACGCCCTCGGCATCAGGCGGCGTAACGGAGAGCGCCACGGCGTCCGGAGAGGCGTCTGCGGGTGCCTCGAACGCCTCCTCCTGCTTGGTCACAGTCATCGGTCCTGACCAGGAACCGCCGCGCTTTCCGTCGAGGCTGCCCACCGAGACCCGGATCGTGCCCTCGCCGATCGGCCATTCGCGGTAGAGCATCGCCGTGCCGTCCGCCGCCAGGGCCACGACCGCACTGCCGTGGTCGACGACGTTACCAGCCACCGAGTACGTCACCTCGACGGCGACGCGGTCGCCCATCGCCGCCCGATCCTCGGGAGCCACCTGCAGCACCAGCCCGACCACCGTGCCGCTCTGCCCGTGACCGAGCGGTTGTGCCTCGACCCTGAGTCCGATCACCGCGGGCGTCTGCGTGAGAGCGGCGGCAAGCAGAAGGCTCAACATGAATCCTCCCAACCCCGACTCGACCATCCGTATTCTTGCACGAATTCGAAGCTCGCCAAACGATATGCTCCTCAATGACTCATATTTCTCCCTCCTTACCGCTCAGCACTTGACAATGATCGACTAAGATTCTAAGATGACTCACGGGAACCTGGGTCGGGCTCCCGAGAGGAGGACAAACATCATGACCACCATCGTTCGTTGGGATCCGTTCAAGGAAATGGCCACCCTGCAGGAGCGCATGAACCGCATGTTCGAGGACGTCTGGGGACGCGGCCGGCGACCGGATGAGGACTTCATCTCCGGCAGTTGGGTGCCGCCCGTGGACGTCCGCGAGACCAAGGACTCGCTCGAGATCTCCGCCGAGCTCCCCGGGATCGACCCGAAGGACGTCGAGGTCTCGGTCGAGGGCGGCGTGTTGACGCTCAAGGGCATGCGGCAGTTCGAGAAGGCGGCCGAGGGAGAGACCTATCACCGCGTGGAGCGCGCTTATGGGGCGTTCGAGCGCTCCTTCACCCTCCCGACCAACGTCGACGCCGAGAAGATCCAGGCGGCCTACCGCCATGGCGTTCTCCACCTGACCGTGCCGAAGCGCGAGGAGGCCAAGCCCAAGGCGATCAGCATCAAGGTGGAGGGAAAGTGACCTTGAGCGGCGCCCCGCACCGCTGAAGGTCATCCTTCGGCGCGCCGCGCCGCGGCGCGCCGAAGGATCCCGTCTCCCCTGCACCGCCCCGCACACCGCAGCTCCCCCACCCCCGCCGATACTCGGGACGGCCGCGAGATCCCTTTGCGCCGGCAGGACACCAGGCGAGCACCGCACCGTACGGCCGCCGCCGGTGCCGTCCGCCCTATACTCTCCACCCGTGAACCGAATCCGCGTCCTGCCCGACGCCCTGATCAACCAGATCGCCGCCGGCGAGGTCGTGGAGCGTCCCGCCTCGGTGGTCAAGGAGCTGATCGAGAACTCCGTCGATGCCGGCGCCCGCTCGATCCGCGTCCGTCTCGACGGCGGCGGCAGCCGGCGCACCGAGGTCGAGGACGACGGCTGCGGCATGTCCCCCGACGACGCCCTCCTCGCTCTCGAACGCCACGCCACATCCAAGATCGCGGTCGCCGAGGACCTGACCCGTATCTCGACGATGGGGTTCCGAGGCGAGGCGCTGCCCTCGATCGCGGCCGCCTCACGGATGACCATCGAGACCGCCGCCGCGGACGGTGAAGGCACCCGCGTCGAGGTGGACTTTGGCCGCATAGTGACGGTCCGGCCGACCTCCCGGCCGCGCGGCACCCGCATCGTGATCGAGGAGCTCTTCTCACGACTGCCGGCTCGCCGGAAGTTCCTGCGGTCGGAGGCAACCGAGCTGCGGCACGCGCTCGCAACGATCGCCGGCATCGCGTTTGCGCGGCCGGAGATCGGGATCGCGGTCGAGCACAACGGCAAGCCACTGCTGCACCTGCCGGCGGTCCCCGACTTCGCCCGGCGGCTCGCCGACCTGGTGGGCGCCCAGCGGGCCCGGCAGGCACAGGCGATCACTTATACCGGCGCTGCGATCGCCGTTTCCGGCTTCCTGCTGCCGCCGCGGGGCGCGAGGGAGACCGTCGTGGTCGTCAACGACCGACCGGTGCGCGACCGGTTGCTCGTCACCACCGTGAACCGCGCCCTCCGCGGGCCGGCCGGAATGCCGGACGCGGACGCCTTCCTCGCCATCCGCATCGCTCCCGACCTGGTCGACGTGAACGTCCACCCCGCCAAGGCCGAGGTGCGCTTCCTCGATCCCGGACGCGTGATCGCCGCGGTGACCGGGGCGATCGCCACCGCTCGCGCCGGCCTGCACGGGCCCGTGCCGGTGCGCCGCATCGTCACGGTCCCGGCCGCGCCGCGTGGTGACGACACCGCGACGCCGTGGGCGGCCGGCGCTCCCCGCCAGGTCCGTCCTCTCGACGCACTGTGGGTGCGGGAGGGCGAGGCGGAGTCGGTGACTCCCATCGCGCCGCCCGCCGCCTGGGAGAGCAGACGTTTCCTCGGCCAGTACCGCGGTACCTACCTTCTGCTCGAGGACGAGGACGGGCTCCTGCTCGTCGACCAGCACGCGGCGCACGAGCGGGTGCTGTACGAGAGGCTCCTCGCTACGCCGGCCACGGCGCCGTCGCAGCGTCTGCTCGTGCCCGACCTCGTGGAGCTCTCGCCGGCGCAGGCCGGCATCGCGGCCGAGCTCGCCGACGAGCTGCGGGCGCTCGGTCTCGACCTCGAGCTGGTTTCAGGCAACACCGCCCGCGTTCACGCCCTCCCGGCGGCGCTGCCGCCCGCCCCCGCCGGCCGGCTGCTCGAGGCGCTGCTCGCCGACGTGGCGAGCGGCGCGGCGCCCGGCGCCAGCGTACGCGACCGTCTCGCGGCGTCGCTGTCGTGCCGCGCCGCGATCAAGAAGAACTGGTCGCTGTCGGCGGGCGAGGCGGAGCGGCTGCTCTCCGATCTCGGCCAGTGCGCGGAGAGGCACCGCTGCCCCCACGGCCGGCCGATCCTGATCAGGCTGGCACACACCGAGATCGAGCGACGGATCGGCCGCCGCTGACGGCGTACGGGCGTTCGCAGGCGCCTATCGCACCGGCGCCAGCGACAGCCCGTCAATCACCACGTTGGCGTCGCTGCCGCCATGGTCCTCGAGACGTACGGTGAGCTGGCCATCGGCGACCGTCGCCCGGTAGGTGCGCGAGACCACCTTTCCCTTGGCGGTGCCGATCACGCCGACCTGCACTCCCTCGAGGGCGATCGCCATCTGGTCGTGGGCCGACGTCGCGTCGCCCATCACCACCGTGACGTCGTAGGCGCCGTTCGGGACGTCGACCGCAAAGGTGGCGGCCGTCGTCATGTTGAAGTCGCGGAGCAGGTCGTTGCCGACGCCGCGGTCGCGAGCGCCGACAATACCTTCCAGCCACCCGAAGCCGGCAACGCCGCTGTACCTCGCGGTGGCGGCGACGCCGACATAACCGGCCGCCACTGGCGAGGTGGCGGTCCCGAAGTCGAACGGCCCGACGCGCACGGCGTCGAGGCTGTTGATCACCGCGTTGACGTCACTGCCGCCGAGATCGGCGAGGCGGAGCGTGACCCGGCCGTCCGCCACGGCGATGCGGTAGTGCCGCGTGGCGAACTGACCGGCGGGACGGGTCACGCTGTCGACCTGCAGGCCTTCGAGGAACACTCCCATCTGGTCGTGGGCCGAGGTGGCATCGCCCATCACCACAGTCGCGTCCCAGACGCCTGAGCCGACCGCGCACGAGAACGTCCCGTCCTGAGTCACGTCGAAGTCGCGCAGCAGGTCGCTGCCGGAGGTCCGGTCGCGGCTGCCGATCTTGCCGGCCGACCAGCCGCACCACGCCGGCGCCTTGAATCCCGTGACCTCGCTGACGCGCCGGTAGCCGGCCGCCACCGGAGAGCCGGCGGTCCCGAAATCCACGTGGAGCGGGTCGGCCGGCACGATCTCGAGTCCGTTGACGACGGCGTTCGGGTCGGCTCCCCCGAGGTCGGCGATCCGGACTGTCAGGCGGCCGTCGATGACCGCAACCCGGAAGACCCGGGCCGCGACCTCCCCGGTCGCCGTCGTCACCTGGTCGACCTGGTCGCCCTGGAGATACACGGCCATCTCGTCGTGGGGCCGTCCGGTATCGCCGAGCCAGACGGTGACGTCGTAGACGCGATTCGGAACGGCCACGACGAACGTGGCGTTCTGGGTGAAGACGAAGTCCCGCACGAGGTCGCTGCCCGTTGTCCGCTCGCGGGCCACGATCACCCCCGAGAGCCAGCCGTAGCCGAGCGCCGGGGTGAAGATCGTCGTGGCCGTTACCCGCGTGAACCCCGCCGCTACGGGCGACGTGTCGGTCCCGAAGTCGAACGCCCACAGCCGCGGCCGGACGTCGTCGAACACCGTAACCGACTTGGTCCCCTCGTCGGACCAGCCGAGGCAGTTGGCGGCCCGCAGGGCGATGCTCCGGTTTCCCGGGGCCCACCAGGTGACGCGCGGGTCGGGGCCGCTGAGCAGCCCGCTCGCCGTGAGCCCCGACCACACCCAGTCGCCGGGGTCGTTGGTCGAGAGGTCGTGGAACATCACCTCCTGGCCGACGAACGGCTGCTGCTGCGCCGGCCAGGTCGGCAGCGGGCCGGCCGGCTGCCAGTCGAAGTTGGCAGCCGGCAGTCCCGGCGCCGAGCACGCCAGGAAGCTCCACGCCGGCGAAGTCTTCTCTCCGCACGCGTTCTTGGCCGTGACGTGCCACAGGTGCGGTGTTGCCGACTCCACGACCCCGGAGGCCGGGCACTGCGTCGCCGCCGTGCCTGCGCACAGCGTGCCGCCGTCGAGCTCGACGTCGTAGGTGAACGGTGGCGTCCCAGTCGCCGGCGCGCCCCACTGCAGCAGCACCGACCCGCCGGGCAGCACCGCGCTGTTGGCCGGCGTCGGCGTTGTGGGCACGCCGGGGGCGGCGCAGGTCGCGCACGTCCCGGTCGGAGCGACCGTCAGCGTGCGCTTCCTGACCAGCATGTACGCCCCGCTGCCATCGCTTCCGATTCGCCCGTACAGTGAGATCGTTTTCTCACCCGCCGTCGCGTAGGCGAAGTTGGTGGCGAAGTTGCACGGGTCGGTCAGGCATAACATCTCGTGGATCGGGGATGTCCCGTCGCATCCCACCTCGCCGAAGTCCCAGCGGGCACGTCCCATCCCCTGTACCGTGGTCGCCGAGACGTTGATCGTCTGCCCGATCTGCGGGCCGGTTGGGTCGATCGTGAAGTCCGCGTAGACGCCGCAGTCGCTGCGCAGCACGCCGGTGGGAGCGCCGACGATGATCGCGCGCGACCCGTTCCACGTGAGCCCGGTCAGGCTGCCGGTAGGGACGGTCCCCGTGACCGTCTCCGGCCCCCAGGTGACGGTGTCCGGGCTTGCGAGGATCGTCTTCTGGTCGCCGACGGCGATGTAGCGGCCTCCGGTCCAGACGATGCGGCGCAGCGCGGCGCCGGTCTCGGCTCTCACCGCCCACGGACTGAACGCGTTCCTGGTGAGCACCGTGCCGTCGAAAGCGACGACGACGAACTGTCCGCCGACCCAAGTGATGTCGGTCAGCCAATCTTCGCCGGCGATCGCCGACGGGCTCCACGTCGTCCCGTCGCTGCTCGTCAGCACCGCGCCGCCCTGGCCGACGGCCGCGAAGGCCGCCCCGTTCCAGATCACGCTGGTGAGGTAGCCGCTCGCCGCGTCGTGGACCTTTGTCCAGTCCGTTCCGTTCGAGCTGGTAAGAATGGTCTGCAGGTCGCCGACCGCGACCCACACCGAGTTGCCCCAGGCGACACCTTCGAGGTTGCGCGTGGTCGACGAGACCTGCACCGTCCAGGTTGCCCCGGTCGGGCTGGTGTAAATCCTGCCCCCCTGGCCGACCGCGACCCACAGGCTGCCATTCCATCCGGCCCTGACCAACGCCCCACCGCCAAGTCCCAAGGGCACGAGCGTCCAGGCAACGCCGTCCGGGCTGGTCTGCGCGCCCAGGGTGCCGACGGCGACGAACTGACCCCCGCCGGACGCGACACCGAGCGCCGTCGTGCCGCCGCCAGGCACCGGGAACCACGTCCCGCAGTCCTGCGCCGGCGCGACGTCGGCGGCGACGGTGCAGCTCAGCACCGCAAGACCCAGTGCCGCCCAGTGTCGAGCTCCGATCGACCTCTGGGACGCGAGCGTGAAGGCATCTCCCGACCTCATGGCCAGCCCCCTCTCACCGCCGGTCTAACAGCAAACGACCCTCGTGTCAAACCAATCTCACCTCGCAAAGATGCAACAGCGACGCGGCTCCCGGAACCATCGTCGGCGATCGGCCTTGCGGAAACGAGGTCGTCCGGACCGCGTCGGTCGGTGACGTGGATCACATCACGGCCGCCGCTGCTCCAGGAACGCGAGCCGAAAAAAGAAGCCACGCCTGAGCGTGGCGGAGGCCCCCGAATCGGGAGACTCGGAAAGGAGTGGGAAAAACGGAACCCCGGGGAACACCCGTGAGTCCCGTGGGGGGGACTAGGGAGGTCGCTGCACGTCCTCGGAACCTCTCTCTCTCACTTGCACCTCACGCCTGGTCGAAGCAAGCCCCGTGCCATTCTTCACAACAAGACCCAATCACTTGGACAAGAAAGGCTTGCGTTCGTTTCAACGAGACCGCGACAGCGGCCCGCTGCCGCATCGGTAACCTCCTCGTAACCAAC
This sequence comes from uncultured Acidobacteriota bacterium, assembly GCA_963725705.1. Lineage (GTDB taxonomy): Bacteria > Acidobacteriota > Thermoanaerobaculia > Thermoanaerobaculales > Thermoanaerobaculaceae > CAVRZJ01. The sequence goes on from CAVRZJ010000023.1 coordinate 263,594, forward strand.
CGGGTCACCGAAACGGCCCGCGTCCGGCTCCGCACGTCCTGAGCAGTCGAGTGGGGCGCCGGCCCACCTTTGCCTCTGGTGCCGCGCCCGCCTACTCGTCGGCCCCGAGCCCGAAGTGCTTTGCCTTTTCCCACAGGGTCTTGCGGCTGACGCCGAGGAGCTCCGCCGCATCGCTGCGGCGACCGCTCGTGGCCGCAAGCGCGGCCTTGATGGCCTCGATCTCCGCCCTTTCGACGGCTTCCTGGAGGGTCATCACGGGCTGGGTGGCGACGTGCCGGGTCGACGCCGCCCAGCCCCGCAGGGTCGCCGGCATCTCCTCGAGGGTGACACGGGACGTGTTGCAGAAGAGCACCGCGCGCTCGACGACGTTGCGCAGCTCGCGGACGTTTCCGGGCCAGGCGTAGTTGTCGAAGGCCTCCAACACCGCATCGGCGAAACCTTCGATCTGCTTGCCGCGCTCGCGACAGAACTCCTCGAGAAACGCCTGAGCCAGAACGGGGATGTCCTCGCGCCGCTCGCGCAACGGCGGCAGGTGGATCGTGACCGTGTTGACCCGGAAGTAGAGATCGTCACGGAAGCGGCCGGCGGCGATCTCCTCCTCGAGCGGGCGCAGCGAGGCGGAGACGATCCGCACGTCGACCTTGATCGAGCGGTGCGAACCGAGCCGCTCGATCTGCTTCTCCTGCAGCACGCGCAGCAGCTTGACCTGGATCGCCAGCGGCAGCTCGCCGATCTCGTCGAGGAACAGGGTGCCGCCAGCGGCGGCCTCGAAGCGGCCGACGCGGCGCTCGCTCGCGCCGGTGAAGGCGCCCTTCTCGTAACCGAATAGCTCCGACTCGATGAGCGACTCCGGCAGTGACGCGCAGCTCACCCGGATGTACGGCTGGGTGCGTCGGGAGGAGTTGAAGTGGATCGCGGACGCGACCAGCTCCTTCCCGGTGCCGCTCTCACCCTGGACGAGGACGGAAGCCTCGGAGTCGGCTACCAGCTTGATGAGTTCGAACACCTCGCGCATCTGCTTGCTCTTGCCGATGATGTTGCCGAAGGAGAATCGCTTCTCGAGCTGCTCCTGGAGCCGGGTGTTCTGCTCCTTCAGGAGCCTGAATGAGCAGACGTTGCTGAGCCGGAGCTGGAGCTGCATCATCGAGAAGGGCTTGGCGATGAAGTCGGCGGCGCCCTGGCGCATCGCCTCGACGGCACTGTCGACTGTCGCGTATGCCGTGATGAGGACGGCGGTGGTTTCGGGCTGGATCGCCTTGACGCGGCGCAGCACCTCCATCCCGTCCATCCTCGGCATCATCACGTCGGTCAGTACGACGTCGTGGAGGTGCTTCTCGAAGAGCGCCATCGCCTTCGCGCCGTCCTCGGCGACGTCGACCTCCCAGCCTTCCTTCCGCAGCGCATCGGCGATGGCAATGCGGAGGATCGGCTCGTCTTCGGCAATGAGAAGACGGCGGCCACAGATCGTCATGATTGCTCCCCTTCCTTGCGGACGTCGCGCGACACCGGGAGGATGACGCGGAACGTCGAGCCCCGGCCGACGCTGCTCCGCACCTCGATGGTGCCACCGTGCGCCTCGACGATCGAGTAGCTGACGGCGAGGCCGAGGCCGGTCCCCTCGCCCACCGCGCGCGTCGAGAAGAACGGGTCGAAAATCCGGTCGTGCAGCTCCTCGGGGATGCCGACGCCGGTGTCGACGACCTCGGCGATCGCCTTGCCCGGTACCGCCTTCGTGCGCAGCGTCAGCGTGCCGCCCTGCGGCATCGCGAGGATGGCGTTGAGCACGAGATTGAGGAAGAGCTGCTCCATCTGGAAGTGGTCTGTCATCACCACCGGCTCCGCCGGGTCGAGCTCGAAGCGAACCTCGACGTTGTGCTTGCGAACCTGGTAGTCGACCAGCTCGGCGACGTGGCGGAGGTTGTGATTGAGCGGCGTGGGCTCGGGACGGAGCTGACGCGGCCTCGAGAAGTCGAGGAGGTTGAGCACGATGTGCTCTATGCGCTTGATCCCCTCGTGAATCAGGTCGAGATAGCGGCGGTGCATCTCCACGTCGTCCGGGTTCGCCCGCAGCGACTCAAGACACGTCAGGATGCCGGCGAGCGGATTGTTGACCTCGTGCGCCACCCCGGCAGCCAGGGTCCCTACCGCAGCCATCTTCTCGGTGTGGGCCAGTCTGGACAGCCGCACCTGCTCGCGCTCGCGCGCCGCCTCGAGCTCGTCGATCATCCGGTTGAGCGCTTGCGCCAGGCCGCCGACCTCGTCGCCGCGCGAGATCTGGCTCCGCACCGAGAGGTCGCCGCGGCCGACCCGCTTCATCGTCTGGTAGAGCGCCAGGATCGGTCTGATCAGCGTCTCCACGTAGATGGCCGTGAGGATCGAGCTGCCGAGCATCAGGACGAGGGCGACGAGCGCAAAGCGCTTGCCGAGCGCGGCGACGGCCTCCTCGATGCGCCCGAGCGAGAAGCCGACCGCAACCGAGCCCCAGAACTTGGTCGAGATGTTCAGCGTCGTCCGCACCTCGAGCACCCGCTCGCCGCCGCCGGCGGTCAGCATCTCGACCTCGGAGTGGTGCCCGACATCGTCGGCTTTCAAGGCCCTGGAGAACGGCTTGCCGAGGAGCTCCCAGCGGTTGGAGTGAGTGACCCGGCCCGACGCGTCGGCGACCACGACGTAGCGCAGCAGGTCCTGGTTGCGCGCGAGCATCTCCGAGATGTAGTTCTCGATCAGCCCGGTCTCGGTGACCAGCCCGAGCTCCTCGTACATCAGGGCGTCGGTGATCGGGATGGACAGCGCCTCGGTGACGCTGCGCCCCCGGGTGACGATGGCGTCGTACTGCGATCGTCTCTCGCGCGAGATCTGCAGCACGGTCACGAGCCCCATGGTGACGACGATCAGCGTGTTCGAGTAGAGAAAGAACTTGGTGCGAAGGCCGAGCCGCAGCATGTCACGGTCTTCCGTCGGAGCACGCCAGGTCGGCCTCTGGCGCCACCAGCGCTCGTGGTCCGAACACCTCGAAGGCGAGCGCTCGGATCCCTGCGTACTCGCTGTCACTGGCCGGGGAGAAGCCCGACGCAAACTCCTCGTCCCAGCCCGCGATCGTGGCGGCGACAGCGGGGTGGGAACGGGGCAGCGTGACGAGCGCGCGCAGCAGCCCGTCGCGCACTGCCGCCGGGCATTCCCGGGACACGACGAACGGGAAGTTCGGGATGGGCTCCGACCGCGCGAGGATGCGCAGGCCGCGCTGGAGGAACTTGTCGCCGACGATGTCGCGCACCGCGCAGGCGTCGACGTCCCCGAGCAGGGTCGTCCTGGCGGCCCGCTCGTGGTGCCAGAGATACACGCACGCCACGTCCTGCCCGGGGCTGAGCCCGACCCGCTTCAGCATCGCCCGCGCGACCAGGTGGGACGACGTCGATTCCGGCGCGCCAAATCCGACTCGCTTGCCGAGCAGCTCCGCAAGCGTCTTGATCGGGCTGTCCTCGCGGACCATGATGTAGCTGCGATACGTCGACTTGCCGTTGGTCTGGAGCCGCACGACCGGCTCGGCACCGCATTGCTCGTGTGCGCGCACGTAGGTGTAGGGACCGAGGTAGGCGGCGTCGATCTCGCCGGAGCACAGGCTCACCACGGTCTGGTCGTACGCGGCACTCACCACGAGCTCCCACCGACGTCCCGTCTGTACGGTCAGGAAGTCGACCAGGGGCTGGTATTTCAAGTACATCAACCGCGGGTTGTAGAAGCTGACGACCCCGAAGCGCAACGGCGCCTTCTCGTGGCCCGTCTGCGCCCCCACCTGGCTGCACGCGAGCACGAGCGCACCAACCAACCATCCGCTTCGCCTGGTCACGGGCTCACCCCTCTCCGATCGCGCGAACGACGGCCCGCGGATCCGAGCCCGGCAAGAGCCGTCGCACCACCGGCCAGCCGTGCCGGCGTGCCGCCGCCGCCACGTCGTCGCCAAAGCACCAGGCCACGGCTGAGGTCGCGCCGTCCCGGCCGCCGAGGTCGCGGCAGAGCGACTCGGCGGTCCCTGCCGTGCGCGCGAACCAGCCGCTGATCGGCAACGCCGCGACGGCTATCTGCGCTGCCGCCGACAGCGGTACCGGTACTTCGAGCACCTCGGCCCCGGCGAGTTCCAGAGCCTCGGCGAGGGGCCCGTCCGGTCCCGGGATCACCAGCCGCCGTCCGGCCAGCGGCAGGCTGGAGGACCAGTCGAGCAGCTCGGCCAGCGCGACGGTCTCGCCGACGACGATCAACGCCGGAGGCCGCACCTGCGCCCGTTCGGCGGCCTCGGCGAGCGTCTCGAGGGTAGCCTTGACGCTACGCTGAGCGGCCGTCGTCGCCCGCTCGATCAGCATCGCAGGCGTGGCGCCGGCCACACCCCGCTCAGCGATCTCCGCCGTCACCGCCGCGAGACTGCCGACGCCCATGTAGCCGACGAGCGTGACGCCGCCGCCCGGCGCCGGCGCGTCCCGGTCGGGCGGGTCACCGTTGCCGCGCTGGTGGCCGGTGAACAGGGTGACGCTGGTCGCGATGCCACGGTGCGTCACCGGAACACCGGCCCAGCTCGCCCCGGCCACCCCGGCGGTGACGCCCGGGATCACCTCGAAGCGCAGCCCGGCGACGCGCAGCGCCGTGACCTCCTCGCCGCCCCGACCGAAGACGTACGGGTCGCCGCCCTTGAGACGGACCACACGCCTCCCGGCGCGTGCGAGAGTGACGAGCAGCTCGTTGATCTCCTCCTGCGGCACCGGATGGCGACCCGCCTCCTTGCCGACGCAGTGCAGCTCGACGTGCGGCGGCAGCTCCGGAGGCAGGGCCGCCTCGGCGAGACGGTCGTACACCACGGCATCCGCGGCGAGGAGTCGGCGGTAGCCGCGCAGGGTGAGCAGCCCACCGTTACCCGGGCCGGCGCCGACGAGCGACACCAGCCCCGGCGCCACCTCCACGGCGGCGCCGTCCCCCGTCCCGGCGATCCACGCGCTCATCTCGGGCTCCGCGGGCGTGCGAACCGCCAGTCGCCGGCGGTCGACGGTGGCCGCGAAGAACCGGTCGAAAAGCGCCTCGCGCCGCTCGCCGGCGACCCCGCTGGCCCGCACCAACTCGCGAAAGCGCGCGGCCGCCGCCGCCCAGCCCGCCCACTCAGGCGGAAACCAGCGCTCGAGCACCTCGCGGAGACGTCGGACGAGGAACGGTGCAGCGCCGCCCGAGGACAGGGCAAGCTGGAGCGGCCCGCGGTCCAAGCGCGCCGGCAGGTGGAACGTGCACAGCTCCGGGTCGTCGGCGACGTTGACCCAGATGCCGGCGCCGGCGGCATCATCGCGGACCTCGCGGTTGACGTCGCGCTGGTCGGTGGCGGCGAACACCAGACGATAGCCACGCGCCTCGCCGGACCGATAGCGGCGCAGCTCGAGCTTCAGGCGGCCGCTCTCCGCGAGCTCGTGCAGCTCCGGTGCGGCTTCGGGGGAGACGACGGTCACGACCGCGGCCTCGCGCAGCAGGCCCGCGACCTTGCGCAGCGCTACCTCGCCGCCGCCGACCACGAGGCAGGATGCCCGCTCGAGGCAAAGCGTTACGGGAAACACCTGTCTTCCCCCACTCCCCTCTCGACTCGAGGCAACGAGCGCAGGCTCAGCCCGCGATGGTGCCCCTCAGGCCGGACGCCTCCGCTGCCTCACCCGACACCCGCGTCCGCGCCCAGCTTATCCACGATTCCAGCTCCTCCGCGATTATCGCCTGTGCAGCCGCGATTGCTCCGTTCCGCCGCTCCGCGTCCTCGTCGAGACGCTGCGACAAACCCTCGACGTCGGCGGTGACCAGCCCTCCCGGCAGCGGCCGTGGGAACTCCACGTTCCTGGGCACCGCGAGGTCGACAACGACCAGCCGCCGCTCACCGTCCGCAACCGCGTCCGCCAGCCAGCTCGCCAGGACGACGGGGTCGGGAGCGCCGGTGGCGCAGACGACCCCGTCGACCTCCTCGAGGATACGCCCGCGCCACGCCCAAGGGAGAGCCTCCGCCATCAGCGACACCGCGAGCTCCTGAGCGCGCGCCCAGGTTCGGTTCGTCAGCAGCAGCCGGCCCACCTCGCGATCGCGCAGCCGCGTCGCGGCGACGCGCGCCATCTCGCCGGCGCCGAGCACCAGGATCGACCGCCCGCGCAGGTCGCCCAGCTCGCGTGCGAGCATCGCCACGGCGCTGCCGGCCAGCGAGCGCCCCCCCTGCTTCAGCGCGGTCTCGCTGCGGGAGCGCCTCCCGGCACGGAACGCCGCGTGGAAGAGGCGATGGAGCAACGGTCCGGCGTCGCCGCTCTCACACGCGCGCCGGTACGCCTCGCGGGCCTGACCCTGGATCTGGTCCTCGCCGAGCACCGCCGACTCGAGCCCGGCGGCGACGCGCATCAGATGCTCGCCGGCTTCGGGACCCGACCGCACCGTCATGAACGGGGCCACCGCCTCCCGCTCCCCTGCCGCCAGCCCGAACCAGCGGAAGTACAGCTCACGGGCGGTGTCGCGGGTCACGCCCTCGAGGTAGAGCTCCAGCCGGTGGCAGGTCACGAGACGAACTACTCCCTCGCTGCCTGCCCGCAGCGGCGCGGGTGGCGCTGCCGCCAGGGCGCGATGGAGGCGCTCGATGACATCGAGCCGAGCGCTGCGGTGATCCACGCCGACCTGCACGACGCCGCCGCACCCGATCACAACCGCCCCCCCTCTGCCATCGCCCGCAACCGCAATCCCCCGCCGAGGTAGCGCGCGTAGCGCTCATGCGCCTGCAGCCACCGCAGCGCCTCCGCGGAGCGGGCACCGCGCTCGCACACCACCATCCACGGACCCAGGCCGAGCGCGCCGCCACCCTCCCGGAGCCCCTCGAGCGGCAGCGATGTCGTTGCGTTGCCGGCGAACGGGCGGTCGCACTGCTCGTCGGGGTGGCGAACGTCGAGAACCGCTTCCCCCGCGAGGCTCTCGGCGGGCGAGCACGCGATGATGCCGTCCTCCTGGTTCTGGGCGACCCACGCCGCCACCGCCAGCGGCTCGACCGCCGGGGCGTACGGCGGGGCGTAGGCGTGCTCGATGGCGCCCAGGTCGGCAAGCGTGGCCCCTCGTGTGATGAGCTGAGTCGCGACATCGGCGCGCTTGGCGACTTCGCCCTCGCCGACGAGCTGGACACCGAGAACCCTCTGGCTGACCGGATCGTAGACGAGGTGGACCACGATCTCCTTCGCTTCCGGCCAGTAGTGGGCGCGGTCGTGCGCCGTGACCCACACCGAGCGGGCTTCCAGTCCGCGCGCGCGGCCGGCGGCGCGCGTGATCCCGGTGGCGGCCACGTTGCAGTCGAACACCTTCACCGCCACCGCACCGGCCACCGGCGGGAACGAGTCGCGGCGGCCGGCCAGGATGTTCGCGAGCACCCGGCCTTGGCGGTTGGCCAACGAGCCGAGGGGCAGGAACGCCGGCTCACCCGTCACCGCGTGCCGCACCTCGGCACAGTCGCCGACGGCCCAGATCCCCGGCTCCGAGGTCGCCAGCCGCTCGTCGACGGCGATGGCACCGGTGAGGCCGAGCGCGACGCCGGCGGCGCGCGCGAGCTCCACGGAGGGCGCCACGCCGAGCGTGACGACCGCGGCGTCGGCGGCGACGGCGTGTGCCCCGGCAACCAGGCGGACCGCCTCGTCGGAGGCCTCGATCGAGGTCACGGTCACACGGCAGGTAAGCTCGATGCCGTTGCGCCGCAAGACGCCCGCCACCACGGCGCCGACCTCCTCGTCGACCACGCCCGGCAGCGGCATCGGGCCTGCCTCGAGCAGCGACACGCGGATGCCCCACAGCGCCCGGAACGCCTCGGCCAGCTCGCAGCCGGCGAGGCCGGCGCCGACGATCGCGACGTGACCCAACCGACCCTCGGCAAGCTGCCGGTACAGCGGCGCGACGTCCTCCGGCACGTGGAACGAGTGGAGGCGCGGGTGGTTGAGCTGACCCGGAAGACGGCGCGGCCGCGCGCCGGTGGCGAGCACCAACTCGTCCCACGCGAGCTCGCCGCTGCCGCCATCAGTACCGCAGATCTCGACCCTCTGAGCGCCGGCGTCGATCGCCGTCGCCCTCGTGCCAGCCAGCACCGTGACGCCCTTGACCGCGGCGAAATAGCGGGCGTCGCGCACCGCGCCGTCCGCCGTGCGCCGCAGCTCGTCGAGGTCGGCAACGTCGCCCGAGAGGACGTAGGGAAGCCCGCAAGCGGCGTACGAGAACGTCTCCCGCTGCTCGACGACCGTGATCGGCCACGAGGGGCGGAGACGGGCGAGCCGGCAGGCGCAGCGCAACCCCGCCGCCGAGGCCCCCACGATCACGATCCGCCGCTCACCGTTCCCGCTGTTGCTCATCGTCGCGCACGTCGCCCTCTCGCCCGTGTGACTGCCCTTTCTCGGCTCAGGGTTAACGGCCCACGGCCCGCGCCTCTCACGCGACTTGCCCCCTCACCTCGAGCGCTATCTTGTAGAACACGGTGATCAGGAACACGCCGATGGCGTAAATCCCGACCGAGATCAGCACCTCCGGCAGCGACGGCGAGTAGGTGGTGACGGCGCCCAACGGCGACGGCACGAAGCCGGCGATGATCAGCCCGAGGCCTTTCTCGATCCACAGCGCCGTGAACACCGCGATGCATGCCGGCACCAGGAACCTCTCGTTGTGGCGCGTCCTCGGGTTGATGAGCAGCACCAGCGCGACCACCGACAGGACCGCCGACGTCCACATCCACGGCACCAAGGTCGTGCGTCCCTCGAGACCGAGGTACAGGAAACGGAAGTGGGCGATGTGCTCCGGGATGTTGCTGTAGAGCGCCGTGAAGAGCTCCATCAACACGAAGAAGACGTTGATCGACATGGCGTAGGTGACGATCAGCGCCAGCTTCTGGATCGGCTCGGCACCGGCGTCGAAGCGGGTGATCTTCCGCAGGATGATGCAGAAGAGGATCAGCAGCGCGGGTCCTGCCGAGAACGCGGAGGCCAGGAACCTCGGCGCCAGGATCGCCGTCATCCAGAACGGGCGCGCGGCCAGACCCGAGTACAGGAACGCCGTGACGGTGTGGATCGACACGGCCCACGGGATCGACAGGATGATGATTGGCTTGATCCACTTCGGCGGCGCAATGCCCTTGCGCTCCGAATCGAGCGTGACGTGCGAGATGACCGCGTTGAGCACGAGATAGCCTGAGAGAGACAGCATGTCCCAGAACATCAACGAGTGCGGCGTCGGGTAGAGCATCACGTTGAGCACCCGCATCGGCTGGCCCATATCCACGAAGATGAACAGCATGCACATGGTGACGGCGGCGATGGCGAGGAACTCTCCGAGAATCGTGATCTTGCCGAACACCTTGAAGTTGTGCAGGTAGTACGGCAGGACGACCATCACGGCCGACGCGGCGACGCCGACCAGGAACGTGAACTGGGCGATGTACAGCCCCCAGGTGACGTCGCGCGAGAGGCCGGTGATGCCGAGGCCAACGCTGAGCTGGCGCAGGTAGCAGATGAAACCGATGGCGATGACGCCGGCCAGAAAGGCCATCCACCCCCAGTACGACCGCTTACCGACGAGCGCTTTCTCTAGCATGGCCCCCTCACACCAGGTAGTAGACGGCCGGGCTCGTGCCCAGCGCCGGCTTGCGCCGCACCGCAAAGCGCGAGCGGAGCACCTTGCGCACCTCGGACTCCGGATCGTTGAGGTCGCCGAAGAGCATCGCCTTCTCCGGGCAGGCCTCGACGCATGCCGGGAGCTGGCGCTTGTCGAGGCGCTCTTCGCACAGCGTGCACTTCTCGACAACGCCCTTGGTGCGCGTCGGGAACTGCGGGTCGGGCGACTCCAGGTACGGGCGCGGGTCCTCCCAGTTGAAGCTCCGCGAGCCGTACGGACAGCCGGCGACGCAGTACCGGCAGCCGATGCAGCGGTGCCAGTCCATCATGACGATCCCGTCGGGGCGACGCCAGGTGGCCTGGGTCGGGCACACGCGCACGCACGGGGGGTTGTCGCAGTGGTTGCAGAACACCAGCACCGGCCGCGAGGTCAGCGCCTCGTCGATGTACTCGGCCTCCTGGTCGGGGAACGCCTCGGTGAAGCGCTCCTTCCAGATCCACTTGACCTCGTGGCGCCGGTCCGGGATCGCCGGGACGTTGTGGGTGCGGTTGCACGCCGCGATGCACGCGGTGCACCCCTCGTCCTTGAGGCACTTGCGAGGGTCGACGACCATCGCCCAACGGGTGCCGCTCGCCTCCGCCCCCCGGGTGGGCGCCTTCTCCTCGCCCGCCACCAGCCGGTGCCCCGCGAGGCCGATGGCGGTCAGGCCGGCAACCTTGATGAAGCCCCTCCGGTTGTGCCCCATCACGCTTTCTCCTTCGGCTCGACGTGGCAATCCCAGCAGTAGGGCGACACGGCGAGATACGTGTGGCACGCGTCGCAGAACTCCTTCTTGCTGGGATGGCAGGACATGCAGGTGTTCGACAGGCTCATGGTCACGGTCTTTCCGGAGCTCGCCAGGTAGGTCCGCTTGCCCTCCCTGACGACCGTGTTGCGCCACGTGTTGAGCATGTCCATGTGCGTCGCCCGCATGACCTCCTTGCTCGCCACGCACTGCTTCTCCTGGGTCACGATCTTCGGCTCGGGCTTGACGTTCTTGCCGGCGATCGCCGCATTCCAGAACGGGAACGCCGCGACGACGACGAAGGCGGCGAGCCCACCGAGAATCTTGCCTCCGTCATGCATTGGCGTGGCCCTCCCCTGCCGCGAGCAGCGGGCGGCCACGCAGGTCCGTCGTCCGCTCCTTCTCGCCGTCCATCACCAGGGCGTTGCCGACGAGCTCGTGGACCCCGGAGACGCTCGACCTCGGGGACCCAGTACTCCATCAGCGTGGTCAGCATCGCTCGGTCGATGGCGCAGATGCAGGCGAGCGTGTTGACGCCGTGCTGCTCGTGCACGTAGCGCACCGCGTTGGCGCGCGGCAGGCCGCCGCGCAGACGCATCTCCATGTTCTCGTCGTTGCCCAGGCCGGCGCCGCCGCCGCAGCAGAAGGTCTGCTCGCGGATCGTGTTCTCCGGCATCTCGAAGAAGTGGTTGCAGACGCTGCGCAGCACGTAGCGCGGCTCCTCGAAGAGACCCAGCGCGCGCGCCGGGTTGCAGGAGTCGTGGAACGTGACGCGAACGTGGTCGTTACGGCTGCGGGTCGAGCTTGAGCTTGTCCGTTCTTGATGAGATCGGCGGTGAACTCGCAGATGTGGACGATCTTTGCCGACCGGGCGTTGTCGAAGCGCGTCCCGGTGATCGGGCTCACCGGCACCTCGAGGAAGTCTGCCGGACCGTTCATGGTGTCCATGTACTGGTGCAGCACGCGCCACATGTGGCCGCACTCGCCGCCGATCATCCACTTCACGCCCAGGCGCTTGGCCTCGGCGTAGATCTTGTCGTTGAGCCGCTTCATCATCTCGTGCGAGGTGAAGAGGCCGAAGTTGCCGCCCTCGGAGGCGTAGTGCCGAGAGCGTGTAGTCGAGCCCGAGCTCGTGGAAGAGCAGCAGGTAGCCCATGAAGGTGTAGATGCCGGGGTCGGCGAAGTAGTCGGCCGACGGGATGACGAAGAGGATCTCGGCGCCCTTGCGGTTGATCGAGGGCTCGACGCGGATGCCGGTGATGTCCTGCGAGGTCGTCGCAGAGGAACTCGATGTTGTCCTTGAAGGTGTGCGGCTGGATGCCGAGGTGGTTGCCGGTGCGGTAGCAGTTGGCGACCGGCTCGATCATCCAGTTGATGTTGAGCCGACCAGGTTGAGCAGCTCGCGGCCCATCATCGTGATCTCGGCGGTGTCGATGCCGTACGGGCAGAAGACCGAGCAGCGCCGGCACTCGGTGCACTGGATAGAAGTAGTAGAACCACTCCTTGAGGACGTCCTCCGTCAGCGCGCGCGCGCCGGCGATGCTGCCGAGGATCTTCCCGGTCGTGGTGAAGTCGTTGCGGTAGACCGAGCGCAGCAGCTCGGCGCGCAGCACCGGCATGTTCTTGGGGTCGCCCGACCCGATGAAGAAGTGGCACTTGTCGGCGCAGGCGCCGCAGCGCACGCAGATGTCCATGAAGAGCCGGAGCGAGCGGTACTTCTCGAGCCGCTCCTGGAGGCCGTCGAGGATGATCTGCTGCCAGTTCTCGGGGAGCTTCCAATCGGCGTCGGTCGGCGACCACTCCCGCGGGTTGGGAAGACCGAGGTATCGCAGGTTCTTCGCTGCCGCCGGGTACGACCACGAGCCGCGGCGCGCCTCGAAGTCGATCGACGGGTCCATCCAGCCGCGCTGCGGCGGCCTGGCAGGGACCTGCAGCAGCTCTTCGGGTGTCTTTTGCCGCATCGCTTACTCCCCATCTATCGGGTTTCGGGGGGCCGGTCGCCCCTCACCCAACCACCGCGACCTCGCTCCCCGCGCCTCTCTCGCGGCGCCAGCAAAGCCGGACGCCGCTCGAGTTTCACCCCCGCGCCACCGGACAGTCGACTCACGTGCCATGACTCTTTTCCTCCGAGGATTCGAGGGGCAGGCCCGCCGCGACGATCTTGTCGTGGAACTCCTCCTCCCACTCGGCGTAGGTGTGGACGTTCACCGGGCGGTCCCACGGATTGACGTGACGCGTCATCCTGTTCGAATTCGCGAGATTGCGCGTTGGGCTCAGGAACACGCCCGCCACGTGCATCAGCTTTGAAAACGGGAGGTACGCGAAGAGGGTGCACACCAGGAAGAGGTGCACGAAGAACAGTGGCGAGATCCCCTGCGGCACCTTCGGCTCGAACATCACCAGCCCGACCGCCAGCTCCTTCACCGCAACGACGTCCGTCTTGGCGACGTAGCGGAGCAGGATACCGGTGGTGGCGATGGCCAGGATCAGGAGGAGCGGCACGTAGTCCGCCGGCAACGAGATGTAGCGCAGGAACGGCTCGCGCAGTCGCCGGAGCAGCAGGAACGCCAGCGCCGCGACCAGCACGATGTTGGTGGCGTAGATCACGGGCACGCCGACCTGGAAGAAACCCGTCCAGGTTCTGCAACCAGCTCACCACCCTCGGCACCGGGTCGACGAAGTAGCGATAGTGGCGCAGGAACGTGAACAGGAACGCCCAGTGGAACGCGAGCCCTGCCGCCCACAGGTACTTGTCGGCGCCGTGGACCAGCGTGCCATCGCCCTTGAGCTGCGCCTTGGTGTTGCGGAAGAGCGACCGGAACGTCAGGACCTCGAGGAGCATGCGGCCCAGGGTCGCGATCGCGGTCGAGGGGTTGTCGAGGCGTGCGGACTTGATCCAGGGCAGCGATCGTTGCTGGCCGCAGGTCGTCGGGATGCGGAAAGGAACCGCCGAGCGGCCCCAGAGCAGCACCCGGCGAACCAGCCCCCCGAGAAACACGACGATTGCCGCGTAGGGCACCACGACGGCAAAGAAGCTCGACAGCCCCGCCACCCAGACCCCGAACAGCGGCAACAGGACAAGCCCCCCGACGATGACGAGGGACCAGACGATGCTCATACTGGGCAACCTCCCTTCATCAGCGCGGCCTCGCCCTCCGCCGCAGCGCCGCCCCCGGCCTCCTCGGCGAGCATCCCGGCTCGCTTGAGGAGGGAGTGGACCCTCGCCCGCGCCGCATCGGCGCGCAGCTCGCCGAGCCGGTGGCGGCACGCCGTGAAGACGTCGAAGGCCTGCAGCGCCAGCTCGTCGATGCGGCCGTCCAGCACCGCCCGCTCCTCGGCCGGGGCTGACTCCAGCTCGCCGCCCAGGGTCTCGCGCAGCACCCGCTTGAGGAGAAAGACGAAACCGACCGCCTGCGAAGCGGTGAAGTCCTGCACCGCGCGCAACCGCACGATGCCGTCGAGGGCCGGCAGCAGCTCGGTTCCGGAGGTCTCCCCGACCAAGGCGTCGACGAGGATCGCCAGGTTGCGGCGGACGGTCGCGCCAACCGGGTTGCGGAATGGGTCCTTCTCGTCCACGAACAGCTTGGCGCTCGCGGCCGGGTAGGTGGCCAGCGTCAGGTCGCTCCACGCCTCCGCGACCTCGGATCGCTTCGCCCTGAGGGCTTCGAGAACGCTCATCCGCCTCCCCTCCCGAGAGAACCGACGCCCGCGCCGACGGCTCCCAGAGATCCGGCGCGCCCCCTCGCGCGTCGCCGGCGCACCGCTGCCGGCCGGACGACGACGCGGCGGAGGCCAGCGCCGATCAGACGCAGCCCGTCGGCTTCGGCAGGCCCGCGACCTTGCAGGCGCCTTTGGCCGGACCGGACGGGAACAGCTCGTAGACCTTCTTGAGGTCGAACCCGGTCTCCTTGCAGAGCTTGCGGATCATCGGTGCGACCCCGAACTGCAGGTAGTAGTTGCGCAGGTAGTTGACGAGCTTCCAATGGTCGTCGCCGAGCGCCGTGACACCCTCGGTCGTCGCGAGAGCCGCCGCGACATCGGTGTTCCACACCTCGGGGCTCTCCATGAAGCCGTCTTCGTCGACAGCGATGGAGACGTTGCCTAGGGTAAACGTTGCCATGTCTAGTTCCTCCTTGTCGGGTCCGGGAGGTCTTCCCCCCCTTGTCCACCTATCTCCAGGATGGGGACCGCTTCCCCAGCCGCTTTCTCGAGCGCCCGCAGCAGCTCAGGCTCCGGCTTGAACCCCAGCTCCATTGCCACAGCGAGGTGCCACCGTGCGCCTTCCATGTTTCCCAGCGCGTTCTGTGCGACTGCCATGTAGTAGTGGCCGCCCGCATGGCGAGGCTCCAGCGCGACGACGCGCTCGAAGCAGGCCGCCATCTCCGCCGCCTCGCCGAGGTAGAGGTGGCCGAGCCCCTGGTTGTAGTGGGCGAGCATCAGCTCGGGCTGCCGCTCGCTGGCCCTGCGGTTGGCCTCGACGCAGCCACGGAAATCCCAGCGGGCGAGCAGGGCGCCGCCGAGGTTGACGAGCGCACCCGCCATCTCCGGCGCGAGCTCAAGGGCCCGGCGGAACTCCCGCTCGCCCTCGCTCAGAGCACCGCTCTTCACCAGCGCCGTTCCCAGCCGGAGGTGGGCCTCCGGCGAATCCGGCGCCGCCGTCAGGACCTCGCGGAGCTGCGCTACTCGCGTGCGCGGATCGGTCTCACAGATCATGTCTTCTCCCCCCTTCAAGGCACTGGCCGAGCCCGCGGCGCAGCGTGCCGGCTGCCTCGCCGGGAAACTGCGCCGCTACGCGACGGACGGCGGTCACCAGCTCGTCCCGCAGACCAGGGTCCGCTGTCAGCCGGAGCAGGTCGGACAGCACCGGCACGAGCAGCTTCGGATGGGTCTCAGCGAGCCTGGCGATCACGGCGGGCGCATGGACCGCGTTGGTCCCGGACTCGTCGTTCATCGCCCAAATCAAGCGCCGCACCGCCTCCTCGACCAGCCGCGGGTAGTGTCGTGCGGCGACGGCCAACCCGCTCGCGGCCACATCCCGGACTGCCGGATCGGGCTGGTAGGTCAGCGCGATCAGAGTCCGCACCGAGCCCCGGTCGCCGGCGACGATCCGCTCGACCTCGGCGAGATCGCCGGCCGCGACGGCGGCTCGGAGGGCCGACGTGCCGCTCACCAGGAACCTCGCCGCGCCGCTGCGACGACGGCCGGCGCCCACTCCGGAGTGCCGAGCGCATGGAAGTGCGTGTATGACGCGAACACCCCCTTGTCGACGATGCCGTCCCGCCCGCCGCCGATGCCGACGCCACGCTCGAGTGCCAGCACCGAGCGAACGCGTTCGGCGCCTCCGTCGATCTGCGAGTAGTGGAACTCGTGCCCGCGCATCACGGTCTGCTCGGTGACGAACGGGTTGGTGCCGTCCACCCGGGCCACCACGTAACCGTGTCCCTTCGGCTTGCCGGAGAAGCTGATCACCAGCGGCAGGGTGCCCGCCATCGGGTAGGCAACACCGTCGGCAACCAGCGAGCTGGCCAGATACATCAGGCCGCCGCACTCGGCCCAGACCGGCAGGCCATCGGCCACCCCGGCGGCGAGCGCCTCACGGAACGCCCGGTTGCGCGAGAGCTCGCCCGCGTAGACCTCCGGGAAACCGCCGCCGGCATAGACCAGGTCGACCGCCGCCAGGCCGCCATCGGCCAGCGGCGACAGCGTGACGAGCTCTGCGCCCGCCGCCCGCAGCGCCTCGAGGTTCTCGGGGTAGTAGAACATGAAGGCGGCATCCTCGAGCACACCGATCCGTACCCGCGCCGCCGCGGCGGGGACCTCGGCCGCCCGTACGTCGGCCTCCACTGCCGGCGCCCCGTTCGCCGCTGCGATGATCCCGTCGAGGTCGGCGTGACGCGCGATGACCTCGCCCAGCGCGGCCACCACGCCTGCGGCCGCCGGATGCTCCGCAACCGTGACGAGGCCAAGGTGCCGGCTCGGGAGCTGCAGGTCGTCGAGGCGCGGCACCGCTCCCAGGACGGGCACGCCGATGTTGGCCAGGGCCTCGCGGATCACCCGTTCGTGGCGGGGCGTGGCCACCCGGTTGAGAATCACGCCGGCGAGCGGCAGCGCGGGATCCAGCGTGCGACAGCCGAGCACGAGGGCGGCAACCGTGGCGGTGACCTTGGTCGCGTCGACGACCAGGATCACGGGAGCGCCGATCGCCTTGGCCAGCTCCGCGCTCGAATGGGCGCCGCGTGCGTCGACGCCGTCGAAGAGTCCCCGGTTGCCCTCGATTACGGCGATGTCGGCCGCGCTCGCAGCTCGCGCCAACGAGCCGCGGATCGCGTCCAGCGGCATCAGAAAGGTGTCGAGGTTGCGGCCGGGGCTCCCGGCCGCGACCCCGAGCCAGGCCGCGTCGATGAAGTCAGGGCCTTTCTTGTAGGCGGCAACGCGCATACCCCGCGCGCGGAGGGCCCGCACCAGGCCGAGGCACACGAGCGTCTTCCCGGCATCGCCGGAGAGCCCTGCGACCATGACCCGAGGCAGACCCGTCCGCGCCACCGCCTACCCCCCTAGCCCTACGCCATTTCCAGGAAGCCGCACGGGCACTCCTCGGCACACTTCCTGCACCCGTCGCAGACCTCCAGCTTCATCTTGTAGTAGTGGCCGTGCTGCGGGTCGGGAACCTTGACGAAGCAGCCGGCCTGGCAGTACATCCAGCACTTCTCGCAGGCAAAGCACTTGCCGCACGAGAAGCAGCGCGTCACCTCGACGAGCGCCTGGTCCGCCGTGATGCCATGGTCGATCTCCTCCAGCGGACGGGCCAGCCGCTCGGCCGGCGCCAGCACCTGCCGCTGCGAGCGCGGCTTGGCCTCGTAGTGCTCCATCTTGATCTTCTCGGGACCGACGATCGGCATCGGCCCCGCGCCCTTGGGCTCGACGCCGCGCAGCGCGGCGTGGATGCTCTCGGCCGCCTTCCGCCCCTGCCCGATCGAGGTCGTCGCGAGACCGAGACCGATGTTGTCGCCGCCGGTCCACACGCCCGGGGCCTCGGTGCGGCCCCACGGGTCGGCCGTCAGCCACTTCTTCGGCAGCTCCGCGGCGCCGAGCGCCGCCATGTCCGGCTCCTGGCTGACCGCGGTGATGATCGTCTCGATCGGCAGCTCATAGGTCTCGCCCTCGATCGGCACTGGCGCGCGCCGGCCCGACGCGTCGGGATCGCCGAGCCTCATGCGTTGCACGACCAGCGCTCTGACCTTGCCGTCGGCGTTGCGCAGGACCTCCTTGGGTGCGGCGAGAAACTCGAGCTTGATGTCCTCCTCCAGCGCCTCGTCGATCTCCCGCGCGATGGCCGGCATCTCCGCGCGGGTGCGGCGGTAGAGGATCGTCACCTCGGAGCCGAGCCGCTTCGACATCGCCGCGGCGTCCATGGTCACGCGCTTGGAGACGCGCGCCGCGTCGATCGCGGTGTCGCCGCCGCCGATGACGACGACGTTGCCGCCGAGCTCGACGCGCTTGCCGGCGTTGACGTGGTTGAGGAACTCGGTTCCCGTCCACACTCCCGGCCCCGCCTCGCCGGGCACGCCGAGCGCCTTGCCCTGGTGGGCGCCGATGCCGACGAAGATGGCGGCGAACTCGCTGCGCAGCTCGGCGAACGCCACGTCCTTGCCGACCTTGACGCTGCAGCGGATCTCGACGCCCAGGTCGGCGATCTTCTGCACCTCGGCGTCGATCACCTGGCGGGGCAGGCGGTACTGCGGGATGCCGTAGCGCAGCATGCCTCCCACGTGAGGAAGGGACTCGAAGACAGTGACCTTGTAGCCGCGGCGCGCGAGCTGGTACGCGCACGAAAGGCCGGCCGGACCGGCGCCGATGACCGCCACCTTCTCAGGGAACGGCCCGCCGGCCTCCAGTTTCGGCAGCGGCAGGCTCTGGCTGAGACCCCAGTCGCCGATCACCCGCTCCACGGAGTTGATCGCTACCGCCTCGTCCTTCTCCTTGCGATTGCAGTACGACTCGCACGGATGCGGGCAGACCCGGCCCATGACAGCCGGGAACGGGTTGGTCTCGACTTCGAGGTTCCAGGCGCGGGTGTAGGCTTCCTCGAGGCTGTAGCCGAGCTTCTCCCGCAGCGCGATGGTGGTCAGCCACCCGCGGATGTCGTTGCCTGACGGGCAGTGGTGAATACACGGCGCCAGCTTCTCGACCTGGATCGGCCTGAGAGACGACACCTGGGTTGCGCCGCTGCCGCCCAGGCGGAGTGGCGGCTTTTTGGCGCCTGTCTTCAGGAGTCCCATGATTCCCCCCTCGTTGGCGTTGCTTCGGCGTCAGGCGTACGGGTAGCTCTTCTTCTTGAAGGTCTCGAGCTGCGTCAGCAGCTTGTCGTGCTTCAGCTCGTCGGTCAGGAGGTAGCTCACGAGCTCCTGCTGGACGAACATCTTGCACGACTTCATCAGCTCCTCGCCGTAGCCGATGGTGGCGCGTTCGAGCTTGATGTGCTGCTCGAGGAGCTCCCACACCTCGCCGAGCTCCTCCGGGGTGAGGGTGATGGTCCTCGTCGTCAGGCTCTCGATGATGAACTGCTGCACCCGGTGATGCATGGTCGAGTCGTGGCGGATGATCTCCATCACGAGCTTGACGAGCGGGTTGGAACTCTTGGCGATCACCGAGGTGGTATGCGAGATCGTCTGGTTCTCGACGTCCTGCCAAGTCTTCAGCGTCTCGACGACCTTGTCCGTGGAGGTCTTCTTCGCCTTCTCCATCTGATATCTCCCTGGCGGCCCCCGGGGCGGTTGCCCCGGGGGCGTCACCGACATCGTTCACGCGTTCTCGGGCGGCAGCGTGATGTAGGAGCCGCCAAAGTACGAGTACACGCAGCGGCCCGAGTCCATGAGCTGCCGGATCGCGTGCTTGCACAGCTCCTTGTCGCAACCCTCGCCAAACTGCTCGATCATCGCCTTGGTGAGGTCCATGGCCTTGAGGCTCTTCTTGCCATAGGTCTCCTTGACCAGGTTGAACATCGCCTCGGCTACCTGCTCGACGCTGACGGCGCCCATCGTCATCTCCTCTTAGCCGTGCCGGAGCTGCGCCGACCGCTTGAACGTCTCTCCGGCGTGTCTGAAGTCATCGATGTGGTACTTGGTGAACGGAATCTCCGAGAGCTGGAAGAACTTCGGCCAGCCGATCCGCTCGATCCACTCGCCCATGCGCTCGTGCTTGCGGGCGTTTGCCGCATACAGCTCGACGAGCTTCTTGACCCACGTCACGACCTCGGGCCAACGCGGCGGGTTATTGGGAAGGAACGGCACCGCGAGCTTGGAGAACTTCGGCTCCGACCGGGCGTTGGACACCTTGCCGCCGACCCAGATCGAGATACCGTCGGTCTTCGCGTTGTTGATCTTCAGCGCGGGACAGACGGTGAAGCAGTTGCCGCAGTACATGCACTGCTCCTGGAGAATCTCGACGCTGTGAACGCCGTCCACCGTGGTCGGCCGGATCGCGCCGGTCGGGCAGGATGCAACGACGCTCGGGATCTCGCACATCTTGGGCAGATTGGCGTGGTCGATCTTGGGCGCCCTGGTGTGCACGCCGAGGATCGCGATGTCCGAGCAGTGGACCGCGCCGCACATGTTGAGGCAGCAGGCAAACGCGATGCGCAGCTTGGCCGGCAGGTCCATGTTCACGAAGTGCGGGTAGAGCTCGTCCATCACCGCCTTGACGACGCCGGACGCGTCCGTGGCGGCGGAGTGGCAGTGCACCCAACCCTGCGTGTGGACCACGTTGGAGATGGAGTTGGCCATGCCGCCGACGGCGTAGCCGGCCTTGGTGAGGTCGGCGACGAGCGGCTCGATGTTGGCCTCGACGTCGGTCAGGAACTCGACGTTGTTGCGGCTGGTGAAGCGCAGATGACCGCCGCAGTACTTGTCGGCGAGGTCCGCGAAGATGCGGATGGTCTGGATGTGGAGCAGGCGCGGCGTGGCGGCCCGGACGGTGTAGAGCCGGTCCCCGGATTCGGCGACGTGCACCATCACCCCGGGGCGCAGGATCTCGTGGTACGCCCACTTCCCGTAGTTCTTGAGGATCACCGGGGGAAGGAACTTCTGATAGTGGGGGGGACCGATGTCGGTAACGCGGCTGGCAGCACTCATGTTGTCCTCCTTCACTTTCCCCGGCTCACGCCTGCTCGCCCTCGGCGATCTCGTCGCCGAAGAAGATGTACGGGTTGGAACGCGGCGCGATGATCATCTCCGGCACCGGCTCGAGGCCGATCTGCTCGAGGAAGTTGCCGAGACCCACCCGCTGGATGAACTCGCCCACGCGCTCGCGGTTCTTGCCGTGCTCGGCCCAGAGGTCCCAGATCGCGTTGATGAGCTCCTTGACGTCCTCGTAGGGCGGCTCCATCTTGATGAACGGCACGAACACCGACGACAGCAAGGCGCCACCGACGATCGGGGCCTTGGCGCCGATCAGGATCGTTGCGCCCCGGTCGTCGCCCGGACGCAGCGCCTTGGGCAGCACGTTGATGCAGTGCATGCATTTGACGCAGTTGCTGTTGTCGATTTCGAGCTGCTTGCCGTCCCACGCCATGCAGCGGGTCGGGCAGAGCGCGCAGAGCTCCTTCTGGATGTCGACGCCGTTGGCGGCGGCCGTACGGACCTGCTCCTGGTCGACCTTGATGTCGTCGCGCCACGTCCCGATGAACGACATGTCCGAGCGAGCCACGGAGGCGACGCAGTCGTTGGGGCAGCCGGCGAACTTCAGCTTGTACTTGTAGGGGAACGCCGGCCGGTGCAGCTCGTCCTGATACTGTTGGGTGATGTCGTAGCAGGCGCCCATCGTGTCGTAGCACGCCCACTCGCAGCGCGCCTGGCCACAGCAGCATGACGGCGTCCGCATGTCGGAACCCGACCCGCCGAGGTCGAAGCCGAGGTCGGTCAGCGCCTTGAAAGTCGGTTCGAGCTCAGGCGTCGACGTCCCGAGGAGGATGATGTCGCCGGTCGAGCCGTGCATGTTGGTGAGACCGGAGCCGTGCTTCTCCCAGATATCGCAGATCTTGCGGAGCACGTCGGAGGTGTAGAACCAACCCGCCGGCTGGTTGATGCGCATCGTGTGGAAGTGCGCGATGTTCGGGAACTCGGCGCCGAGGTCGGAGTAACGCCCGATCACGCCACCGCCGTATCCCATGACGCCGACGATGCCCCCGTGCTTCCAGTGGCCGAGGTGCTCCTCGTACGACCGCTCGAGCTGGCCGAGGAGGTCCTGGATGACGGGTGCGTCCTCGGTCCGCTTGAGCTCCCTCACGAAGCTCGGCCAGGGCCCCTTCTCGAGCTCGTCGAGCAGCGGCGTTTCCCTCTTCTTCTCACTCATCGCAGCTCCTTTCGTTGGCTTGGTCTGTGAACCGAAGTCCACGAACGAGATATCCGCCGGAAGTTCCTCATCCCGAGCCGGCGCAACGGGTGAACGCGCGGGCGGTCGCCCGCAGGCCAGTTGATTGGTTCGCTCCCGCCACGCCCCATCGCACGCTTCCCGGGTGTCGGGTGTGCAACCCTTGTGCCAGAAATCACGAGCTGGACCGGACTTCCGAACCTCAGTGGCGGCAAAACCTTAGCCTGTGCCGAGCGGGATTGGCAGGCAGCCGTATGCCGTCCCGTCACTGAACGGTA
Organism: uncultured Acidobacteriota bacterium; assembly: GCA_963725705.1. Taxonomy (GTDB): domain Bacteria; phylum Acidobacteriota; class Thermoanaerobaculia; order Thermoanaerobaculales; family Thermoanaerobaculaceae; genus CAVRZJ01. The sequence goes on from CAVRZJ010000023.1 coordinate 285,647, forward strand.
ACAGTGCCAGCGGTGCCGCGGCCTCGCCGCCGCCGCCGTGCGCGCAGCGAACTTGTTCGTCTCTGCTTGCGTTGTGGCGGCTTCTCACCCGCTCCGACCGGTTTGTTACCAACGCGAAACCATAGGGCCACGGCGCTCGGCCCCCCGCCTGCGTCGCGGCCAACCTCTAGAGCCTCGACCAGTAGTCGACGAACACCACTGTCGAAAGGAAGAACCCGAGCGGCACGTTCACCAAGACGCCGATGGTGAACGCCCAGAACGGCTTCATCCCGAACGTGAGTAGCTCCGCAAAGCGGGTCGAGAGACCGATGCACAGGAAGCAGAGCACGAACGCCCAGGAGCGCAGCTTCTTGATCGGCGAGATCACCCGCGGCTGCAAGACCGAGTCGAACCAACTCGACGCGGTCACGAGCTGATTGAGGGCGAACTTCTGATCCTGCGTGGTGGCGGCCTCCTGCAGGACGTGAAGGTCGTCGCGGCTGAGGAGCCCCTTCGCCGTCAGGGCGCCCTTCTGCCAGTCGATCAGCACGCGGTCGCGCAGCCCCGCGGGCACCACGTACCCCGCGAAGTCGGCGTCGTACTTCACGCCCTGGACGGCGCCCCTGGCCTTCGCCGTGCCGACGTGATCGGCCGGCACGCGGGCCGCGACGAGGCTCATGATCACCGACGCTGTCAGGAACCCGATCACGAACTTCGGGAACCGCTCCCAGATGATGCCGGCGCTCACCGTCTTGTGCGACGCGTCCTGTTTCTCCCAGAACACCACCGAGACCACCGCGAGGATCAGGCACCAGATGCCGATCCAGATGTCGCGGCCGATCACTTTCATGAGGGTGAAGGCGTTGATCGGCGCGTCGCCGAAACGCGTCGCGAGCTCGGCCACCACCGCAAAACCTGCCGCGTCCGCGAACTCGGAGGTCCCGACCCAGGCGCCGGCGACACCCGGGGCGATCGTCCCGGGTACGAGCCGCTTCAGCACCACGGTGAGCGCGAGGATCATGACGATCGCCCACACCGTGACGACCGCGATGGCGATCGAGATGTGGTCCTTCTTGGCGCGCACCGCACCGCCGACTGCAATCGAGGCCGAGACGCCGCATACCGCGCCGGCGGCGCCCAGCGTCGCACCGAACTGCGGCTCGAGCTTGAAGATCTTGGTGGCGGCCAAGAAGATCGTCAGCCACGTGAACACCGAGACCAGCGTGGCCTGCAGGAAGGCGATCGGTCCGGCGGAGAAGATCAGGGTGAGCGGCAGCGTCGCACCGAGCAGCACGATGCCGACCTTGATGTAGTACTCGGTGCGCAACGCGCTCTTGATCCACTCCGGGATCCTCACCAGGTTGGAGATCACCAGGCCGACGAGCAATGCCAGCAGCGGCGCCTCGATGTTGAGGTCCTCCATCACCTTCCAGCCCGAGGCGATGAACACGAGCAGCGACCCGAGGAACAGTGTGACGAACCCGGGAATGAACCGCGTGAGCTTGACCCCCATCAGTGCCATCGACACCGCGAAGACGCCGCCGAACATCGCGAAGATGGCGAGGTAGCCGCCGGCGTTGTCGGCGAGGTCGGCGAAGGCCGCCCCCCACTCGGTCCACTTCGCCGGCGTTACCGCCCAGCCCTTGATGGTCGCTCCCGACCAGAACGTGACGAGCCCCAGCAGCACGATGCCGAGACCGAACCACACCGACCACCAATCCTCGGTCGTCCACAGCTTCCTGATCTCGCTCGCGCTCATCTCACCACGCCTCCTTCCGCGCCAGAGCCGCCTCGCGCGGTGCGCAGATCGTTGAACCTGTATGCGACCCAGGCGTCGTGGGCGTTGACGGCCGACTGCCGCTCGAGCGGCGACCGCGGGTGCTCACCCGTTCTCTCCCCTCCCGGCCGTTGCCCTGCGGGCTGGCATGCGGCAGGGACCCAATACGTCCGGGCACCCTGAGTGCAACTCGCGTGCCCGGTCAGGTTCAAGAGGACAAACGACTGTGCAAGAGGGCCTTGATGGACCGCCACAGCGGCGGACGGGGCACCCTCCACGACGTTGTCACTCACGCGTAACAGAGTGTGGGAGCCCGGAAGGGGGTCGCCAGCCTCGCCACGATCGGCCGGTGCCTACCGCGCCCCGCTCAGTGGAACTCCCACTCGATGAAGCCGGGCTTCACGTTGGTCATCGCGTTGACGATCAGCTCCACCAGCCCCCCGTAGAGGATGCGGCTCTTCTCCCAGACGCCGTAGGCGCGGAAGAGATCGCGGAACTGCCCCTTGCAGTTGGAGCAGGGCGTGCAGACGTACTTGTCGATCGACGGGTCCAGCTCGCCGGCGAAGGCGTCGAGCACCTGCTTGAGCTTGGCGCGACCCGAGACCAGCGCCCGCCAGTTCGAGAAGTTGTTCCCCGACATGATGGCGAAGCCGGAGCCGCCGCCGCAGCAGTAGTTGTCGACACCGTGCGGTTCCATCTCGCGGAAGCGCGGGGCGATCTTCCGCAGGATCCGCCGGGGCGGCTCGATGATGCCCATCGCACGGGCGAGATTGCACGGGTCGTGCAGCGTGACCGGGAAGTCGTTGCGCGACGGGTCGACCTTGATCTGACCGGAGTCGATCAGGCTCTCGAGGAACACGGCGAAGCTCTCGCGCGGGATGTTCAGGCCCTCGCCGAGGAGACGGTCCGCAACCACCGACAGCGCCTTGTGGGCGTGGCCGCACTCGCCGATGATGATCTTCTTGACGCCGAGCTTCTTCGCGATCTCGGCGTGCTTCAGCGCCACCCTGGCGAACTGCACGTCGTCGTACCAGAGGCCGTAGTTGACCGCGTCGTAAGCGACGAGGTCCGAGGACATGGTCCACGACACCCCGGCCGCTTCGAAGATGACCGCGAACGCTCCCGGGTTCTCGGGCCACGCGAGGATCTCGCCGGCGTTGTGGATCAGGAGGACGTCGGCGCCCGTCTTGTCCCACGGCGTCTTCACCGAGAAGCCGACCTTCTCCGTCATCTCTTCGTCGATGAAGTCGATGTTGTCCTTGACCACGATCGGCGACATCCCGGTGGTCGAGCCGACCTTGAGCTGCAGCACGCTCCCGGTGGCGTGACACTCGGTGGCGGCAATGCCCAGCTCCATGCTGAACAGCTTGCGCAGCTCGTGGGTGATCAGCCCGTTGTCGACGCCGATCGGGCACGCCTGGCAGCAGCGCCGGCACAGCGTACAGCGGTACGCCAGCTCGGCGAGGCGCGCGAACGTCTCCCAGTTGAGCTCGATCGAACCGGTCAGCGCCGACTTGATCGGGTTGCCGCCGGGGCCGTAGCGCGCGATCAGTCGCCGCAGGACGTCGGCTCGATAGGTCGGCCTGTACACCTCGTTGCCGCCGGAGCCGGTGAAGATCGGGCACGCCTCCGCGCACGTCTGGCAGTGGGTGCAGTGGTCGAGGGTGAGCTCGAGCGCCTGCAGGAACGTCCAGTTGTCCTCGCGCGACAGCAGCTTGTGGAGACCGGCGACGAACCCGTCGAGGAGCCGCTTCTCCTCTGCCGGGTCGGTGGGGCGCTTGAGGCCCAGCGCCGAAACCCCGTCCGCCGAAGCGTCGATGGCCGCCTTTTTCTCCGGTGTCAGCTCCTTCCACAGCGCTGCCGGGTCGACCTCGTCGTACGGCGGCGGCAGCGCGATCAGCTTCGTGAGGTCGATGGGCGACAGCACGTCGGCTTTCTTCGAGATGTCCTTGACACTCGGGATCAACGGCTCGGGCTTCATCTCAGGACTCCCCCTTCTCTGAGACGGCGTCCACCCAACGCTTGCCACCGCCGCCCTTGATGTGCGGCGCCGACCACGATATCGGAAGAACGAGGAGCTTCTGTACCTTGGCCTGGTACACCTCGCCGCCGAGATTGGGTGTGTCGTCCCAGCGCACGGAGTGCCAGGTGAAGTACTTCGCGAACATGTGGGTCATGTGGCTCCATGGCAGGTACGCGAGGAAGACCCCGAGGAGCACGACCTGCGCCGCGAACCAGCCCGATGGCGCCGCCGCCGGCTGGAACGTCACCAGGCCACCGGCGAATGCTGCGGCGGCCACGTAGCTGCGGTCCGACCAGATCCAGTTCCCCCACGACGCCACGAACACTGCGAGGAGCAGCCAGAGGTGCAGGAAGTCGGCCGGCGTCGAGGCGTTGCGCAACTGCGGGTTGCCCAGGCGCCGCGCCAGCAGGGCGACGCAGCCGAGGGTTGCGAGCGCGAGGGCGGTCGCCGCCCACGCGGACAGGAGGGGTCCACCGGCGAGGAAGCTCAGGCCCGGCATCTCCACGAAGCGCGCCAGCCCGCCAACCAGCAGCGCGATGCCCAGGACGAACAGCAGGTACAGACCGTAGTGGAAGAGCAACGACGGGAGCCAGAGTTTCGGGTTGTGCTCGCGCACCGCCTTCAGCGTCAGCACCTCCTCGGCGATGGTCTTCACCTCCCCTAGCGTGGAGACCTCGCGCGGCTTCTTCCACCAGTCGAGCTCCTCGAAGTACGAGCCCCCGTACGCGGCCTTGCCCTTCTCGTGCGCCACGGGGTAGAGCTCCCAGCGAACGTGCATGGGCATCGTGGCGTAGTGATAGGCCTTGAACAGGCAGCCTCCGACGAACCCGGCCAGGGCCGCCAATGCCAACCAGGTCAGGATCCCCATCGCCGTCCTCCCAGGATGAGCCGATGCCATCCCCGCCCGGAACCGATGAAAGGTTCGTGCCAACTCCACTGTGGCCGACCAGTTCACGCAGGGTCAACCACTTAAGATCCCAGTGATTGGCTAGGAGATCGCGAGACTGTAACCACGCAGTAACAGCAGACTGGCACCGCCGGAACCCATCGGCCATGCTCAGGCGGTATAGATCGTGGGGTCCGGCACGCCGGCCTCGGCGAAGCCGGCGCGGCGGAGGCGGCAGGCGTCGCAGCGGCCGCAATGGACGAACGGCGCCGGTGGGTCGTAGCACGACAGCGTCGCCGCCAAGTCGACGCCGAGTGCTGCCGCCAGCCTCACGATCCCGGCCTTGCTGAGCTGCAGCAGCGGCGCGTGGACCGTGAAGCGGGCGCCCTCGGCTCCGGCCCGCGTGCCCAGGCGCGCCACCTCGGCGAACGCCCGCAGGAACGCCGGCCGGCAGTCGGGATAACCGGAGTAGTCCTGGACGTTGGCGCCGATCACCAGGTCGCGCGCGCCCACCACTTCGGCGAGACCGGTGAGCAGCGCGAGCATGACGGTATTTCGCGCCGGCACGTAGGTGACCGGCACGTCGCCGCCGATCCCACTGCGGTCCTTGGGCACGGCGACGGCGCCGGTCAGAGCCGAGCCGCCGATCGCTCGCAGGTCGACCGTCACCACGCGGTGGTCGGCGATACCGAGCTGCCTGGCAACGGCACTCGCAGCGTCGAGCTCGACCCGGTGACGCTGACCGTAGTCGACCGACAGCGCGGCGACCGCGAACCCGGACGCCTTGGCCCAACCCGCCGCGGTTGCCGAGTCCATCCCGCCGGAGAGCAGCACCACGGCCATCCTCACGGCTGCACCCCCGCCAGCGCCCGGGCCCGCTCGACGAGGCGCTCGACGTCGGGCCACGCCACCTCGGCCATCTCGCCGCGGCCCCATCCGCTGCAGCGGTGCTCGCTTGTCCGGAGTCGCGCCGCGAGCAGCGGATCGCTCGCCGACCAGCGCTCGAGCGCCGCGACGACGGCGAGGCGGGCCGGCATCGTGTTGCTCACCGTGGCCTGGTCGCAGCCGGCCAGCAGCGCGGCGGCGGCCCGCTCCGGCAGCGTGCCGAACGCCGAGAGCGCCCCCATCTCGAGGTCGTCGGAGATCACCGGGCCGGCAGCCCACCGGCGCAGGCGCCCGATCACCACCCCCGACAGCGAGGCCGGCAGCACGCCCTCGCCGAGCCGCGGCGCGACGGCGTGGGCGACCATCACCGCCCGCTGCGGCCGGACGAGCGCGGTGAAGGCGCGCTCCTCGTCGAGCACCCCATCGTCGAGCAGCGGCAAATCCTTGTGCGAGTCGACCGTGCCGCCGCCGAGTCCGGGGTAATGCTTGAGGCAGCCGGCGACACCGTACCGCTCCAGACCGGACAGGAACGCCGCGGCCGCCGCGATGACCGCGTCGACATCGCTCCCCAGGCACCGTCCCTCGCCGCCGAGATACCCGTCCGCACGGGAGACGTCGACAACCGGCGCGAAGTCGACGCCGATCCCGAGGTGGGCGCAGGCGGCGCCGATCGCCGCGCCGAGCGCCTCGACCGCCTCGCTGCCGGCGGCGGCGGCGGCGGTCGGCGATGGTAGCGGCCCGACCACCCGGAGAAGGCGGTTGACCCTTCCCCCCTCCATGTCGATCGAGATATAGGGACGGAACGGCAAGGTCCGCAGCTCAAGGACCAGCTCGGCGAGCTGCGCCCGGCTCTCGACGTTACGCGCGAACAGGATGATCCCGCCCGGACGCAGCTCGCCGAGCAACTGCCGCTCGTCGGCGTCGAGCGCGACGCCGGGGACGCCGCAGAGCAGAAAGGCGTGGTCAGTGGTCAGTGGTCGGTGGTCAGTCCCCCACCCGCCCGAACAAGGGACCGCAGAAGGCCGGGTCATTCCAGGTCCTGCTTGAGGGCGGCGAGGAGGTTGAGGGCATCGAGCGGGCTCAGGCGGTCGAGGTCGAGCTCGCGCAGGCGGCCTGTCACGCTCGCCTCCGGCGGCGGGAAGAGCGCGAGCTGGTGCGGACCGGGGACAGGTCGCGCCGCCTCGATGACCTTGGCTTCCTGGCGCTCGATCTGGCGCAGCACGTCCTCGGCGCGCCGGCACACCGCGTCGGGGACGCCAGCGAGACGGGCGACGTGGATCCCGTACGAGCGATCGGCCGGCCCCTCGACCACGCGATGGAGAAAGATCACGCTCCCCTGCCACTCCTTGACCGCGAGCGAGGCGTTGACCACGCGGTCGAGGCGTTGCGCGAGATCGGTCAGCTCGTGGTAGTGGGTGGCGAACAGCACCAGCGGGCGCCCAGGCTCGGGGCTGCGGTCGTGCAGCGCTTCGACGACCGCCCAGGCGAGTGAGAGTCCGTCGAACGTCGCGGTGCCGCGGCCGACCTCGTCGAGGATCACCAGCGAGGCGCCGCTGGCGTGGCGCAGGATGTTGGCGACCTCGGTCATCTCGACCATGAACGTCGACTCGCCGCGGGCGATGTCGTCGGCGGCTCCGACGCGGGTGAAGACGCGGTCTATCGCGCCGATCTCCGCCTCCTCGGCGGCCACGAACGACCCGGCCCACGCCATGATCGCCGCCAGAGCCACCTGGCGCAGGTAGGTGGACTTGCCGCCCATGTTGGGACCGGTGAGGATGACGACCTGCCGCGTCTCGCTGTCGAGCTCGACGTCGTTGGGAACGAACGCGGCGGCCGACAGCTCCTCGAGCACGGGATGGCGCGACGCCGTCAGGCGGAGCCGGGTGCCCGCCAGCAACCGCGGCCGTGTGTACCGCCACGTGCGGGCGCGCTCGGCAAACGCGGCGAGCACGTCGGCGGCGGCGAGCGCCCGCGCGGTCGCGGCGAGGCGCGCGGCGCGCCTGGCGCAGCGCTGCAGCAGCTCTCCGTAGAGCTCCCGTTCGCGCTCGTCGGCACGCGTCTCGGCGCCCGAGATGCGGCGCTCCAAGTCCTCGAGCTCCGGTGTGACGAAGCGTTCGCCGCCGGCCAGCGTCTGCCGCCGGATGAACTCCGGCGGTACCCGGTCGAGGTAAGTGCGCGACACCTCGAAGCCGTAGCCGAACACCCGGTTGTAGCGCACCCGCAGCGTCGGGATGCCGGTCTGCGCCCGCTCCCTCGCCTCGATCTCGGCGAGCACCTCCTTGGCGCCGCGGGCGAGCGAGCGCGCCTCGTCGAGGTCAGCGTCGACGCCGCCGCGGATCATCCCCGGACCGGGCACGCCAGGCGGCTCTTCCGCGAGCACTGCGGCGAGGTCGGCGCCCAGGTCGGCAAGATCGTCGATGCCGCGGGCAAGCGACGCCAGCAGCTCGCTCCGCGAGGAGTCCAGCTCCGCCTTGACGCCGGGGATCGCGGCGAGCGCCGCGCGCAGCGTGGCCAGCTCGCTGGGCCGTGCCTGGCTGAGGCCGAGACGGGACGCGCTCCGCTCGAGGTCGCCGACGCCGCGCAGCCCGTCGCGCATCGTCGCCAGCGCCGTCGGATCGTCGACCAGCGCCGCGACCGCCTCGTGGCGCGCCGACACGGCCGCGGCGTCGGTCAGCGGCCGCAGCAGCCAGTCCCGCAGCAACCGCGAGCCCATCGGGGTAGCCGACTCGTCGAGTACGTGCGCCAGGGCGCCGCGGCGCTCGCCCGTCGCGTCGCGAACGATCTCCAGGTTGCGAACCGTGGAGGCGTCGAGCACCATCTCGCCGCGCCGCATGCGGCGCCGAAACTCCCTGACATGCCGCGGCAGCTCGCCCTGAGTGGCGCGCACGTACTCGAGCAGAGCGCCGGCGGCGCCGAGCAGCGCCTCGCCCGGCTCCAGCTCGAACGCCCGTACCGACGCCACCTCGAGGCAGCGCAGCAGCAACTCCTCGCCGCGCCGCGGCTCGAACCACTGCGCCGGCCGCGGCGTGAGCACGGCCTGCGCCAGCTCGCCGACCCAGCCGTTCGCCGCCTCGCCGACGCCCTCGGGTAGCAGCACCTCGCGCGGCTGCAGTTGGGCGAGCAGCTCGCGCACCTCGCCCGGACCGGCGCACAGCGTGCCGCCGAGCTCGCCGGACGCCGCCTCGAGGTAGGCGGCGCCGACCCGCGGCCCGTCCGGCACGAGGCTGACGATCCAACGACGCTCCCCGCCGGCGAGGAGCTCAGGCTCGGTGACGGTGCCGGGTGTGAGCACCCGGATGATCCCGCGCCGGACGATCCCCCGCGCCGCCGCCGGGTCCTCGAGCTGCTCCGCCACCGCCACCTTGAAGCCCGCATCGAGGAGCTTACCGACGTAGCTCGTCATCGCGTGGTGCGGGACGCCGCACATCGGCGACTCGACGGCGTCGTTGTGCCGCCGGCGCGTCAGGACGATGCCGAGCACCGGCGCGGCACGCTCGGCATCCTCGAAGAACAGCTCGTAGAAGTCGCCAAGCCGGTAGAGCAGCAGCGCATCCGGGTTGAGCGCCTTCAGCTCGAGGTACTGCTGCAGCATCGGGGTCTGTTTCATGTCGCCTGGATCTTAGCGCGACGTGAGCATGCAAAACCAAAGAAGCAGTACGACTGGTCGCGCGCCTGAGCGCAACGCCGCGGCCATCACAAACGCCGCGCCGATCCCTGAGCGGCGTGCGCGTGCCACCTCCGACACTTTGCTCGCGACGCGGCCCTGAAACCCGTTGCGCTGCGAGAGTGGAGCGGAAGACCTGAGTCATCCGCTTTCAAAGTGTCCGAGGTGGCAACGTCGGCCTCCAAGCCAGCTTCGCCGCGAAACACGCAGCGCCTGTGTCGCAGCAACCGTCATCGCCGTTCGCCTGCGTTGGGGCACAGCCTGCACTTGACGCCACGCCTCCGCGCACGCAAGACTGCGGAGGTGAAGACCGTACTCGCGATCGCCGGCTGCGGGCCGCGACTCGAGGTGGCGCTCGGGTCGCCGCAGCTCCCCGCCCCGGCGCTCGTCGCCCTCGCCGGCCCGACGCCGCGTTCCGACCTGATCGTCGCCGCCATCGATCTGCTGCTGCGCTCGGCCGGGATCGGCGCCGGCGCGCTCGAGGCGGTGGTGGCGACCCACGGCCCCGGCTCGTTCACCGGTATCCGTGTCGCCCTGGCCACGGCCCTGGGGTTGGTGGCCGCTCGCGGCATCGGAGGCCACGGCTTTTCCTCGCTCCTCGTCCAGGCCTGCCGCACGGTGCAGCGCCCGTGTGTCGCCGTCCAGCCCGCGCGCCGCGGGTTTGTCTACGCGCAGCGCTTCGAGATCGGGCCCGACGGCGCGGAGTGCACGGACCCCGCGGCGGTCGTGGCCATCGCCTCGCTGACGGTCGCTGACGCCGGCGTTGTCGCCCCGACGGGCCTCGTCCTGCCGGCCGGAACCCCGCTGGCTGCTGCGACCTTCACCGCGGCGGAGGCGCTGCTCGAGCTCGCCGCCCGGATCGAGATCCTTGACGCCGCCACGCTGACGCCGACCTATATCGAGAGCCCGCAAGCCATCCCGCCGGGACCACCAACTCCGCCATGGCAGCCATACCGCAAGGCTTCCTGATCCGGCACGCGCAGCCCGACGACGTCCCCGGGGTGTCGGCGCTCGAAGCGCAGGTGTTCCCGGACCCCTGGCCGGCCCACCTCTACGCCCAGGAGGTCCGGCTGCCGCTGCGCTTCCAGCGCGTCGTCTTCAACGCGGATGGCTACCTCTCGGCCTACCTCTTCTCGTGCTGGCAGGCGGACGAGCTGCACGTCCTCAAGGTGGCGACCCACCCGATGTACCACGGGATCGGCTTGGCTACCTCCCTGCTCAACGAGGCTGCCGCCGAAGCGGCGCGCGGGCACGGGCGCGGCATCATCCTCGAGGTTCGCCCGTCGAACCACCGCGCCGTCATGCTCTACCGCCACCTCGGCTACCGCGTCATCGGCCGCCGTCCCCGCTACTACAGCGACGGTGAGGATGCGCTGGTGATGTTCCTCGCCATCTCGCCGAGCGGCCTCGCCGCCGTGACCTAGGGGCCTGTCGGTCGGCGCGGAGCTATACTCGAAAAGGAGTATCAGTGACCGTGACGCGACTCGGCGAGATCCTGATCGGCAAGGGTGCGGTGTCACCCGACGGGCTACGCAGCGCCCTCGAGGCGTGTCGTCGGCACGGCGGCCGGCTCGGCACGTGGCTCGTTCGCCTCGGGCTGATCAACGAGGCGACGCTGCTCGTCGCCCTGGCCGAACAGAGCGGGTGCCCGCCGGCGCCGACGCTCGAGCTGGCGACCGCGCCGGCCGACGTGCGCGGCCTGATCCCCGCCGCGTTGGCCAAGCGCAACATGATGGTCGCGTTCGCCCGCCAGGGCCGCAACCTCTCGGTCGCGATGCTGCATCCCAACGACCTGGTCGCCATCGACGAGGTCGCCTCGATCACCGGCCTGGTGGTGCGGCCGCACGTCGCCACCGAGGCGGCGCTGGCTGCGGCCATGGCGATTCCGCTGACCCTGCCCGGTGACGAGGCCGGCGGCCCGCCGCCCGGCCCGCCCAGGGCGACCGTTCGCGAGTGGCGGCAGTTCTGGCGCCTCGAATCGAGCCCCCAGGAGCTGCTCCGCGGGCTCGACGCGTCGGCGCTGCCGAAGCTCGCCTCCGCGGCCGCCACGTTTCCGCTGCTGGTGCCCACCGGTGGCGAGCCGGTCGAGGGCGGCGGCACGCTCGAGAGCCTGAGCGAGTCGCTGGCCTCGGTACGCCAGCGCGACCAGGTCGCGGAGCTGGTGCTCGACCACCTGACGCCGTTTGTCGACCGGGTGGCGCTGTTCTCGCTCCACCAGGGGAAGGTGATGGGATGGGCGGTGCGTGGCGGCGATTCGGTCGACGAGGACTTCCACTCGCTCATGCTGCCGCTCGATCGACCCTCGATATTCCTCAATCTCGTGCGTGGCGTCGAGCTGCACGTCGGCCCGGTCGGCGGCGGCGAGGGTAACCAGGTACTCCTCGACGCGCTCGGCACGCCCGCGCCGTCGGACGCCGTGGTAACGGCGATCCGCGTGCGCGGGAAGCCAGTGGCCTTCATCTGGCTCGACAACGGCGAGCGGTCGGCCGCGGGTATTTCGGTCGACGCAGTCAAACAGGTGGCGAGGAGCGCCGGGCTCGCGCTCGAGATCCTCGTCTTGCAACAGAAGATCAGGACCGCTGGACGCTTGACAGACACCGTGGTTGCGGACTAGGGTTACGCGCTCGGAGGAAAGGGGAGGACGCAATGATCAAGGCCGATTTGGTGCGCAAGGTAATGGACGCGGTTGAGCTGCCGCAGGCGCAGGCGAGTAGTGCCGTCAACACGATCTTCGACGCCATGCGCGAGGCGCTCACTCGCGGCGAGCGCATCGAGCTGCGCGGGTTCGGGGTGTTCATGGTCAAGAACCGCAAGCGTGGCATCGGCCGCAACCCCAAGACCGGAGTCGAGGTCGCGATCCCGCCCGGAAAGACGATCCGCTTCAAGCCCGGCAAGGCGCTGCGGGTTATCGACTAGGTGTCGACACCCGATTCGGAGGTTGTCTACATCGGCCCCGATGGAGTCCCCATCGGGGCTGTCCGTCCCAGCCCTCCTCCCCCGCAACGTGTCTGGCTGCACGCCCTCCTGCTCGGCCTGACCTTCGTCTCGACAACCATCGTCGGCGGTATTGCCTTCGGCGAGCTGCCCGAGGGCTTCAAGGCGACCTCGATACTCCAGCTTGTCCTTCACCCCGCAGTGATTCGCGCTGGTCTCGCCTTCTCGGTCCCGCTGCTGGTCATTTTGCTCACCCACGAGATGGGTCACTACATCGCGTGTCGCGTCCACCGACTCGACGCAACGCTCCCGTACTTCATCCCGGCGCCGGTCGGGATCGGAACGTTCGGCGCGTTCATCCGCATTCGCTCCTACATCGCGAGCAAGCGCGAGTTGCTCGACGTCGGTGCGGCGGGCCCGCTCGCCGGGTTCGTCGTTTGCCTACCCGTCCTGGTGCTCGGTATCGCCCTCTCGCGCCCGGTGGCGGAGATGCCGGCCGGCGGCTACATCAGCTTCGGCGAGCCGGTGGCGTTCCACCTCGTGACGAAGCTGGTCCATCCCGACCTGCCTCCCGGCGGTGACATCTTCCTCCACCCGACCGGCTTCGCGGCCTGGTTCGGCCTGTTCGCCACCGCGCTCAACCTGCTGCCGTTCGGTCAACTCGACGGCGGCCACATCACCTATGCGCTGTTCGGCAATCTCCAGCGGCGCTACTCGTGGCCGCTGCTTCTCGTCCTCATCGCCCTCGGCTTCGTGTGGACCGGGTGGTTCGTCTGGGTGGCCGTCGCCCTGGTGATGGGGGTCCGTCACCCGCACGTCGCCGACGAGAGCATCCCGCTCGATCCGCGACGGCGTCTGATCGCCTGGCTGTGCATCCTCGTCTTCGCGCTGTGCTTCACGCCCGAGCCGATCAAGATCGTGCCGTAGCACTCAGCGTGGCTTGGAGGCGCGGGGGACTTGGCGGTCGTCGGCGCCACGTCCGACATATTGAATGCGGGCGAGTCCGCGAGGCCGTGCCGCGCGGCTGCGCCGTGGCGCTCGCGACCCGCACCGCGAGCAATCTGTCGGAGGTGGCACCGCGCATCGCTCAGGGAGCGATGCGGAGTGGTTTGGTGAACCTGCAGCGCGCTCAGGCGCGCGGGGCCTATTTTTCTGCTTCTTTGTCCTTTCCTCTTCCTCGCGCTTCGCGCAGCGAAGCGCGGCGCTGCCGCCAGTGGGCCAGATGCTAGGCGCGCGAGCCGGTCCGCGACGACGCGTACTTGCCGTACGCGAGGAGCGAGGCCGGCGAAGCGCAACGACGCAGATGGTCCGCTGCCGGCAGCGCTCCGTGGAAAGAAGAAATCGATCCAAATTGGCAGAAGGGGCGGGCTGCCCGCAGGGCAGCGAGGGTGTGCGGGGCGCGAACGGCGGGAGCCTTGCTCCCGCCGTCGAGCCACGCGCACCCGTAGCGCCGCGCAGCGGCGCCCGCCCCGCTCACCGCACTGGCCGAGGGGGGTCGTCCCAGATCAGCGTGACGGGGCCGTCGTTGACGAGCTCGACCTCCATCATCGCGCGGAAGACGCCGGTCTGGACGGTGACGCCGCGGGCCCGCAGCGCAGCGACGAGCGCGGTGATGAGCGGCTCGGCCTCTACGGGCGCGGCGGCGGCGAAGAAGTCGGGGCGCCGGCCGCGGCGGATCGAGCCGGCGAGCGTGAACTGCGAGACCAGCAGCACGGCGCCGCCGGCTTCGTCGAGGCCGAGGTTCATCTTGCCGTCTCCGTCCTCGAACACCCGCAGCGTAGCGAAACGGTGGGCGGCCCGCTCGATCTGCTCCGCTCCGTCGCCCCGCTCGATGCCGACGAGGAGCAGCAGGCCCCGCCCGACCGCACCGACGACCCGACCATCGACGCGCACCTCGGCGCGGCTGACCCGCTGGGCGACGATTCTCACCGCCGCCTCCTGCCGGCGATCGCGGCACGCAGCTCACGCCACTCCGGCGCCCGCAGCACGACCAGCCCCGCGAAGTAGACGGCGCCGCCGACGAGGCCGTACGCGGCGAGCATCGTCAGCGAGCGCACGCTGGTGGTCAGCGGCACCGGCTGGAGGCCCTCGAGCATCACCACCACCGCACCCGCGGCCACTGCCGCACCGAGGTGGCGCAGGATGGCCGGCAGGACGTCGCCGGCCCTCGGCAGGCGGCCGAGGCGGCCGTTGAGCCAGAGCAGCGTCAGGGCGTTGGCCACCTGTCCGGCAGAGGTCGCCGCGGCGACGCCGCGCACGCCGAACGGCGCCGTCAGCGTCATGCCCAGCCCGAAGAACACCGTGAGGTTGACCATCGAGGCGATCACCGGCGAGCGCGTGTCGTTCCACGCGAACGAGGCACTCGCGAGCAGCTTGGTGAGGGCGAGGAACGGCATCCCCAGCGAGTACACGACCAGCGCCGCGGAGGTGGTGTTGACCGCGCCGAGACCATAGCGGCCGCCGCCGAGCAGCGCCCCGGTCATCGCGGTGGCGAGGGCGATCGACAGCGCGGTGCTCGGCAGCGACACCATCGCCAGCAGGCGCACCGCGAACCCGAGGCTGTCGCGCGCCGAGCTCTCGCTCTGCAGCTTCTCCGCGGCGAGCATCGGCAGCACCGCGGTGGTGAGCTGCACGATCACCATCCCGTACATCATCTCGTTGAGCCGCGATGCGTTGAACATACAGGTGACGGCGCCCTCCCCCACCTCGGAGGCGAAGCGGGTCGAGAGCAGCACGGTCAACGGGTAGATCCCGAGTGTCGTGATCGTCGGCGCCATCTTGGCGAGCACCCGCCGCACGTCGGGGTTCGAGAAGGCGCCGCGCCCGGGCAGCAGCGGCAGCCCCTCACGGGCGCAGGCGGTCCACTGCATGACGAACTGGGCGAGTCCGCCGGCGAGGACGCCGACCGCCATCCAGATCGGCTCGCCGTGGAAGATCAGGACCGTGGCAACGGTGCCGCCGGCCATCAGCAGGTTGAGCGCGATCGGCGTCGCGGCGGGGAGCAGGAACCGGCCCGAGCCGTTGAGCACGCCCTGCGCGAGTGCCGCCAGCGAGATCAGCCCGAGGTACGGGAACATGATCCGCGTCAGCCGGACGGTCAGCGCCATCTTCTCGGGGTTCTCGGCGAAGCGGGCTGCGAACATGGTGGCGAGCGCCGGCGCCGCCAGCACGCCGAGGGCGACGATGACCGGCAGGGCGACGAGCAGCACCGTGGTCATGCCGCGCACGAACGCTCGCGTGCGCTCGTCGTCGCCGGACGCCCTGAGCTCCGCGAGCGTCGGGATGAATGCGGCGTGGAGCGCCCCCTCCGCGAGGAACTGGCGGAACATGTTCGGAATCCGGAACGCCGTATAGAAGGCGTCGGTGACCATGCCGGCGCCGAGCAGGAGGGTGGCGGTCTTGTCGCGCACCAGCCCGGTGAACCGGCTGACGAGCGTCACCGCCGCCATACCCCCGGTGGCGGCCACCAGTCTCCTGCGCGTCGACATGGCGGTCACTCTACACTGGCGCGGCACGCCATGCGACCTGTGCTAGCATGGTTTTGCCGTCCACGCCGGGAGGCTTCTCATGAGCGTCAACAAGGTCATTCTCATCGGTAACCTGGGCCGTGATGTCGAGCTTCGGCACACGCCCGGCGGCGCCACCGTCGCCAAGTTCTCGATCGCCACCAACGAGAAATGGAAGGACAAGGCGGGCCAGCTCCAGGAGCACACCGAGTGGCACAACATCGTGGCGTGGGGCAAGCTCGCCGAGTTCTGCGGCACCTACCTCTCCAAGGGCCGGCAGATCTACGTCGAGGGGATGCTGCGCACCCGCACCTACGACGACGAGAAAGGCAACCGCCGCTACTTCACCGAGGTGCGCGCCAACGTCATCCAGCTCCTCGGGCCCAAGCCGGGCGGTAGTGGCGGAGGCAGCGAGACGGGCGGCGGCGCACCGGCCGACGGCCCCGAGTTCCCGCCCGATAACGACGACGAGATCCCGTTCTAGACGGTTTGCGGCGGCACTGTCCGGCGCTCCCGGGACACCCCGGGGGCGCCGGCGTTTGCCGTTCCACGAGCTGCGCTAGACTTCTCCGTCGGCTGCCGCTGGGCCGTTCGAGGCGCGTGGCAGCTTCGTGCCGGGAGGTCGGGATGAGCGGTCCAGTGTGGCGGTTCGAGGGCAGCCAGGAGGCGGCCTGCACCGTGTGCTCCCGCACGGTGACCGGGGTGTTCGTCGAGGGCGAGGTCGTGGGCAACGGCCTCCGCACCGAGCGCCAGGTCTGCCCCGACTGCTACCGCCGGGGAACCCGCATGCTCGTCCGCGGTGAGCTGGGTCGGGCGGCGATCGGCCCGGCATACGCACGGCGCTAACCGTCCCGGATCGCTCGCGCGGTTGCGGGCACGAGGAGCACCGACTCTCGCGGCCTCGCCTTCCCAGTTCTGCTCGTAGCGGGGCGGTGCGGCCGAACCCGCGCTCGGCGCCGAGGCCGAGCTGCCGGCCGCGCCACGGACGTGTGGTAGATTCGCGCGGAGATCCAAGCGATGACAGTGCGCCCGGGAGTCGCCCTCGGCCCGTACGAGATCCTCTCCGCGCTCGGCGCCGGCGGCATGGGCGAGGTATGGCGGGCGCGCGACAGCCGCCTCGGAAGAGACGTGGCGATCAAGGTCCTGCCGGCCGGTTTCGCGTCGGAGCCCGAGCGGCTCCAGCGCTTCGAGCGGGAGGCGCGCGCCATGGCGGCGCTCAGTCACCCGAACGTCCTCGCCATCTTCGACATCGGAACGCACGAGGACGTGCCCTACATCGTCGAGGAGCTGCTCGATGGCGAGTCGCTGCGTCAGCGCCTCCGGGACACGTCGCTCCCCGCCGCCGCGGCAGTTGAGATCGCGGCGTCGATCGCGCGCGGCCTCGCGGCCGCTCACGAAAAAGGCGTCGTCCATCGCGACCTCAAACCGGAGAACGTCTTTCTCACCCGCCAGGGCACCGTTAAGGTGCTCGACTTCGGGCTCGCCAGACTGGCGGTGCAGGGGCCGGCGGAGCAGGCGGACACGCTCAGCCGAGTGCCGACCGGCGCCACCGAGACCGGGCGGGTGCTCGGCACCCTCGGTTACATGGCTCCCGAGCAGGTGCGCGGGGGCGCCGTCGACTACCGCGCGGACCTCTTCTCCCTCGGCGTCGTGCTGCACGAGATGCTCGCCGGGACCAACCCGTTCCGCCGCGACAGCGCGGTCGAGACGCTGAGCGCCATCCTCAAGGAGAGCGTTCCCGACCTGGCGGCTCCGCCGCTCTCCTTCCCCGCGCCCCTGGCTCGCATCGGCGGCCGCCTGCTCGAGAAGGACCCGGCGAAGCGGTTCCAGTCGGCCAGCGACCTCGCGTTCGCCCTCGAGACGGCGTTGTATGTCCCCGGCGACACTGATCACCGTGCACCCGTTTCGCCGTTCCGGTCGAGAGCGGGCCTCGCGCTGACCGCCGTTGCCACCGCCCTGATGATCGCCGCCGCTGCCTGGTTGGGGGTTTGGCGCGGGCGGTCAACGGCACCGCCCCAGCTCGACTTCATCCCGATCACGCAGCAGCGCGGCACGGTCACGGGCGCCCGCTTCACCCCGGACGGCCAGTCGGTCGTCTACAGCGCCGGGTGGGGCGGCGCCCCGTCGCGCGTGTACCTGCGCCGGCTCGATGCCGATGACCCGATCGCGATCGGCCCCGCCAACATCACCCTGCTCTCGGTCTCGCGCTCCGGCGAGCTGGCCGTGATCCTCGAGCCGAGGCTGGCCGGCCCGTACACGCGGGTCGGAACCTTGGCCCGGATGCCGCTTTCGGAGGGGGCACCACGGCCGCTCGCGGAAGGGGTGTCGGAAGCGGACTGGGCGCCGGATGGGCAAGGTCTCGCGCTCGTTGTCGACGCCGGCGGCAGGCAGCGCCTCGAGTATCCGCGCGGGACGACGCTCTACGAGACCGCGGGCGTCGTCACCAGCCCTCGTTTCTCGCCGGACGGCAAGACGCTCGCGTTCATCGACCACCCGTCCCGGGCCGACGAGGCGGGCACCCTCGCGACCGTCGATGTCGCGTCCCGGAAGTACCGGGCCGTCGTGCCAACGATGGGCATTATGAAGGCGGTCGCCTGGAGCCCGGACGGCCGGGAGATCTGGTACGGCGGCGAGAGAGGCGTCAACGCTGCCACCGCAGCGGGACGGACGCGACTCCTGGTGTCGCTGCCGCAGCCGACCGAGACCTGGGACCGCGCCTCCGACGGGCGCCTGTTGCTCATGCAGCAGGCCGCCCGCGTCTGCATGACGGGCGTCGTCGACGGGGTCGAGCACGATCTCACATGGCTCGCCTGGTCCCTCGTCATGGATCTGACTCCGGATGGGGAGCGGGCGGTCTTCACCGAGTTTCGCGCGCGGGCGGGGCTGGTCGGCGCGGTGGCGCTCCGCAGCCTGGAAGGCGGGCCAGTGACCGAGCTCGGCGAGGGGTTCGTGACTGGCGCATCGCCGGATGGCGGCTGGGTCGTGGCCGTCAGAGGCGTCGCAGACGACAAGGTCGTCCTGCTCCCCGTCGGAGCCGGCGACGCGCGAGAGCTGACCAGCGGACCGGTGCGCAACCACCTCCATCCGCGGTTTCTCCCCGACAGCCGGCGAGTCGTCTTCGCGGGAAGCGAGGCCGGCGGGGAGTTCAGGCTCTACGAGCAGAGCATCGACGGTGGGCCGCCGCGCCGCGTCTCGGCGGAGCCGCTTGGCTTCGGTACCCTCGCCGTGCTCCCGGACGGATCCGGGGTCGTGGCTACCGGGGCGGACGGGCATCTCGTGCTCTGCGGCCTCGACGGCTCGGTGAGGCCGGTTACCGGGAGCCGCCCAGGGGATCTCGCGATCCGCAGCACCGCCGACGGGCGCGCCGTCTACGTGCACCGGCTCACCGAGAGGCTGACGCAGGTGGACCGGATCGATCTGGCGAGCGGCGAGCGGACGGCCATCCGTGCGCTGACGCCCGCGGACCCGTCCGGTGTGAGCTGGGTGAGCCCGGTAGGGATGGACGCCGATGCACGGCGCTTCGCGTTCAGCTACTTCCGGGTTCTCTCGGACCTCTACGTGGCCCGCACCCTTCGCTAGGAGCCTGCCGGGAAGACGGGGTGGGCCCTCCCCATTTCCGCGACAGGCTCGTAAGACACCGTCGGCTCCATGAACACCGGGTCGCCCGAGACGTTATCGATCAGCATCGCGTAGGTGTGCACGCGGCCGCCCGGCGTCGCGACGGTGACGGTGGCGAAGCCGTGCGCGACATCGGGAGTGAGCGGCGCCGGATCGCGGTGGATGCGGGTGAACTGCCGGTGCTCGTACGGCTGCAGCGTCGCCGGTACGGTCTTGAGCAGCTCGCCGTCGTTCCCGTACAGACGGATCTCCACGTCGGTGGCCACCGCGGTGTCGTTCATGAAGCCGATGTTGACGCGGAAGCCCTTGCTCCCGTCGCGCGAGAACGTGAGGTGGTGGAAGTACCCGGTCTGGCCGGCGGCAACTGCGCTGGCGTCGCCCTGGCCCGGAACGAACATCCCGAACGTGCCGCCGCATGCCGACGCGGTGTTGTAGAAGCGCGAGCTGACGTCCGCCCAGCCCGAGACCATCTCGACGGCGATCGCGGCATTGCTCGCCGAGAAGGTGCTGCCGAGCACGTTCGACAGGCGCACCGTGGCCCCCGGGCCGACCTCGACGTCGGCGGTGGCTGGCGTCGGGTTCGCTTGGTTCGCCCGCAGCAGCGACAGCCGCACCGACGCCGGCTCGGCGCCTGCGTTGAAAAGGTCGATGTCGCTCTGCCAGCGCGTGCCGTTCTCGCCGCCGGTGTTGGCCGCGGCGGCGAGCGCGACGTCGATGCCGTCGCCGACCGGGGTCGCGACGTCGCGCACGGGCCGGATGTAGATCGGGTCACCGGACACGTTGTCGATGACCATGGCGTAGGTGTAGACCATGCTGCCCTGCGTCGTACTGGTGACGACGGCATATCCGGCGGCCACGCTGGGCGTCGCCGGCGGCTGCCGGTAGATCGTGGTGATCTGACGATGCTCGTACGCCTCGAGCGTCTGACTCACGGTCTTCAGGAGCGCGCCATTGCCGGCGTACAGCTCAACCGCCATGACCGTCTCGACGGCGGTGGCGTTGGCAAACCCGACGTTGACGCGGAACCCGACGGCCGGGTCCGCCGAGGAGGTCAGCAGGTGAAAGTACACCGGCGATCCGTCGAACACCGCCGCGCTCGCCGCGGACGCCGGCAGCATCATCCCGTACGTCCCGCCGCACGCCGAGGCGGTATTGTAGAAGCGGGCGTTGACGTCGGCGCTGCCGCTCGTGAACTTCACGCCGAGCGCCGCGTTGCCGGCCGAGAAGAGCGAGCCGAGAACGTTCGCGAGCCGCGTCGTGCCGCCCGCCGGGACGCTGACCTCCCTGGTGGAAGGGGTCGGGTTGGCCTGGTTGGCACGCAGCAGCGAGAGCTCGACGACCGCCTCGGCAGCACCGGTGTTCAGCAGGTCGAGATCGGTCTGCCAGCGGCTGCTGCCGACGCCGTCGGTGTTGGCGGCAGCCGGGATCATCAGCGTAAAGGCGTCCGCGACCTGGCTCACTGCGACGATCTGCCCGGCGATCTCGAGCGTGCCCGAACGGGCCGCCCCCTCTCCGGGGGCGATCGTCACCGCGACCGTCCCGCTCCCCTCCCCGCTGGCGCCCGCCGTCACGGTCAGCCAGTCCGGGTCGTTGCTGGCCGCCGTCCAGGCACACGCCGCCACGTTCGCCGAGACCGTCACGCTCCTCGTGACGCCCGCGCCCTGCACCGAGAAATGCTCCGGCGTGACCGTCAGCGCGCACGGGGCGGCCGCCTGGTCTACCGTGAACACCTGGTCGCCGATGGTGAGCGTCGCCGCGCGCGCCTCGCCGCTGCTCGCCGCCGCGGCCCAGGCGACCGAGCCGTTGCCGGTGCCGCTCGCACCGGCCGTCACCGCCAGCCAGGCGGGGACGCTCGACACTGCCTGCCAGGTGCACGACGCCAAATTGGTCGTCACCGCGAGCGAGCCGCTGCCGCCTTGCGCCGGCACCGCCGCGCTGCCGCTGTCCAGGCCGAAGGTGCACGCCGCCGCCGCCTGATCCACCGTGAACGTCAGGCCGGCCACCGTCAACATCCCCGAGCGCGCCTCGCCGGTGTTGGCCGCAATAGCGAACTCGATCGCGCCGTTGCCGGCGCCGCTGCCGTTTGCGGTGATCGTCAGCCAGGACGACGCGTTGGAGCTCGCCGACCACCAGCACGTGGGCGCGGTCGCCGTCACGCCGACGCTCCCCAAACCGGCGGCCGACGGCGCCGCGAGGCTGGTTGCCGAAAGCTGGAAAATGCAGGCGACGCCGTTCTGGTGCACGAAGTAGAGGTAGCCGGCGATCGTCAGACTGCCGGTTCTCGCCAGGCCGCCGTTCGGCGCCACATCGAACCCGATCGTGCCTGTCCCGGCGCCGCTGGCGCCGGCAGTGATCGTCAGCCACGCCGGATCGTTCGACACCGCCGTCCACGGACACTCGGGCTGGCTGGTCCACACCCGCGTCAAGCCGCTGCCGCCCTCCCCCGCCACCGTCGAGCCGTACGAGTAAAGACCGTACAGGCACGACTCCACGGCCTCCTGCCCCGAGGCGACTGCCGCGCCGAGGTTCCACGCCAGGGCGGCTACCGCGACGAGGCGCACCAGCGCGCGCGTCCGAGGCCGCGACGCCGGCGTCTTGCTTGTGACCTGGGAGGGGCAGCGCGTCGGGTCCTGAGGCCAGGAAGAGCGTAGCGATGCTGTTGCCATCATCACCTCCTGCTGCGCGCCGACCGTGACGGCCCGGACTCCGTGACGATCCGGGACCCACAGATCTCTGCCGGCGTCCCACTTCTAACGACGAGGCCCCACACTGTCAAGGAACGTAGATCACATCGCTATGACGATTCTTGAGTTATGAACCGCGCCGCGCGCCCGGCTACCGACCCGGCCCAACCTTCCCAGAGACGCGCTCGGGGGCGTCGCGGACGACGCTCGCGGGAGCGGACGGCCAGTGGTGGTGCGGATGACGCGAGCCTCCAACCGGCCGGTCGCTCGTGGCGAACCCGACGAATGCCGACTCGCCGGGTGCCTGCCGATCAGCTCGCTCAGGGCCTGCGTTTCACGTTGCGGTGGATCTGGATCCCGTGCTTGTCCTGGCTCACCGTGAGCTCGCGCCCGGCGATGGTCAAAGAGCCAGCCCTCGGCTCTCCCGGGTTGTCCGCCACGGAGTACTCGACGACCCCGGCGCCGGCGCCCGTGGCGCCCGCCGTGATCGTCAACCAGGACGGCGCGTTGCTCGCTGCCGCCCATGCGCAGGAGGCGAAGCTCGTCGACACTGTCACGGAGCCGACGCCCCCGGCCGCCGCGAACGACGCCTCGTCCGGAGTGATTTCGTAGGCGCAGGGAGGCGACGCCTGATGGACGGTGAACGTCTGGCCGCCGATCGTCAGCGTCGCCGTCCGAATGTCTCCGGCGTTGGCGCCGACCGCGAACGCCACCGTGCCGTTGCCGGCCCCCGACGCGCCTGCCGTCACGGCCAGCCAGTCGGGCGCGCTCGACACCGCTGTCCACGCACAGGCCGCACTGCTGGTGATCACGTCGACGCTCCCGGCGCCGCCGGCGGCCACGACCTCGGTCCCGCTCGCGGAGAGGCTGAAGCTGCAGGGAGCCCCTTCCTGATATACCGTGTAGATGCGGCCCGCGACGGTCAGCGTCCCCTGCCGCGCCAGACCGGGGTTGGCGGCGACCTCGTAGCTCACCATTTCGCTGCCGGTTCCGGATTGGCCAGCCGTGATAGTCAGCCACGACGGCGCGTTGGAGATCGAGTTCCACGTGCAGGAGGGCAGATTCGTCCAGACGCGCGTCTGCCCCGGTCCGCCCTCGGCGTAGAACGGCGAGCTCCACGAGTAGAGCGAGTACGTGCACCCCGCCGCCCCCTGCAGCACCGTGAACGTCTTCTCAGCGACCGTGAGCGTCGCGGTGCGGGCCGCACCTGCGTTGGCGGCCACGGTGAACGTCACCGTGCCGCTGCCGGTCGCAGCCGCGCCGCCGGTGATCGTGACCCACGCGGCGTGCGAGAGAGCCGTCCAGCCACAGGTGCCGATGTTCGCCGTGACGCCGACGCTGCCGCTGCCGCCGCTCGCCACGAACGGCGCGCTCAAGGCCCCGAGCTCATAGGCGCAGGGCACCGCCGCCTGCTCGACCGTGAAGGTATGCCCCGCGATGGTGATCGTGCCCGATCGTGCGGCGCCCGTGTTGGCGGCGAGCGTGAACGTCACCGTGCCGCTGCCGCTGCCGGCCGCGCCGCCGGTCACCGTGATCCACGCTGCATTGGATACCGCCGTCCACGCGCACGACGCCCGGTTCGACGTGACCTCGACGCTGCCGGGACCGCCGACTGCGGCGAGGGATGCTCCCGGGGCGCTCAGCTCGTAGGCGCACGGCGCCGCCGCCTGCTCGATCGTGAACGTCCGCCCGGCGATGGTC
The DNA here is from genome assembly GCA_963725705.1 of uncultured Acidobacteriota bacterium. Classification (GTDB taxonomy): domain Bacteria; phylum Acidobacteriota; class Thermoanaerobaculia; order Thermoanaerobaculales; family Thermoanaerobaculaceae; genus CAVRZJ01. Next base: position 309,304 of record CAVRZJ010000023.1, read on the forward strand.
AGAGTCCCGTCGCGCGCCTCGCCCGTGTTTGCCGCCACCGTGAAGGTGACCGTCCCGTTGCCGGCGCCGGTCGCGCCGCCCGTCACCTGGATCCACGGCATGCTGGCCACCGACGTCCAACCGCACGACGCGAGATTGGCGATCACGCCGACGCTGCCCTCGCCGCCGCCGGCCGGCATGGCCACCCCGAGGGCGGACAGATCGTAGGTGCACGGTACCGCCGCCTGCTCCACGGTGAACGTCCGTCCCCCGATGGTGATCGTGCCGGTGCGCGCCTCGCCGTCGTTGGTGGAGACCGTGAACGCCACCTCGCCGTTGCCGCTGCCGGACGCGCCTGCGATCACGGTGATCCAGGGCTCGTTGGACACTGCAGCCCACTCGCACGACGCGAGGTTGGTGGTCACGCCGACGCTGCCCTGGCCGCCCGCGACCGGCATCGCGGCTCCGGGTGCGCCGAGCGCGAACGTACACGGCACGGCCGCTTGCTCCACCGTGAAGGTCAACCCGGCGATCGTGATCGTCCCGGACCGCGCCTCACCTTCGTTGGCGGCCACCGTGAACGACACCGTGGCGCTGCCGGTGCCGCCGGCGCCGCCGGAAACGGTGATCCAGGGCTCGTTGGCGACCGCGGTCCACTCGCAGGAGGTGCGGTTTGTCGTGACGTCGACGGTGCCTTCACCTCCGGCCTCCGTCACCGACGTACCTGGCGCGCTCAGCTCATACGCGCACGGGGCGGCCTCCTGGTTGACGGTGAATACAGCGTCGCCGACCGTTATGGTTGCCGATCGCGCTGCACCGTGGTTCGCCTCGACGGTGTACGAGACGTCGCCGCTGCCCGTACCCGACAACTCCGTCACGGCAAGCCACGTGTCGCTGCTCACCGCCTCCCACGGACATCCCGGGGTGGTAGAGACCGAGAACGACCCGTCGCCGCCGCCGAAAGTCTCCTCGGCCTGGCTCGGAGCGAGCTCGAACGAGCACGGGCCTGCCTGACCGAGCGCCAGTCGACCGGCACCGGTGACGTGATCGTAGCCGGGGGTCTCGAGATCGATCGCCCGCGCCTCGAGGAACGTCTGCACCTGGTCGGGAGAGAAGAGAGGCTGTTGCTGCAAAACCAACGCCGCCGCGCCGGCGACGTGCGGCGTCGCCGCGGAGGTGCCGTCGAACGCGTTTTCGCCGTACGAGACCGTGTCGACGCCGGCGTAGGCGGCGATCCGCGGCTGGTCGCCGCCGCCCTCGGCGGTGCCGCCCGGCCCGCGGGTGGGGCCCTGCGAGCTTGAGGCCTCGACCGGGAACTCCGCGGCCTGCGTGTCCAGCGCCGCGACCGACAGCGCCGACGGACACGCGGCCACGTCGGCGAGGCTCCTCGCCGGCACCGCGAGATCGAACTTCGCGTGGGTGAGGTCGGTCAGGTCGAGGAAGACATTGCGGGTCGAGCGGTACATCTTGATCCTGATCCCGTACTGCTTGAGCGGGTCGAGGGCGCGCTCGATGTACTCCCACGGCGGCTGCGTCCCCGTCTGCGGGTTCGTCGAGGCGACGACGAACTCCCAGTTCTCGCCGTTCTTGACCCACAGCTCGAGGTCGTAGTCCTGGCTGCTGGCCGGCCAGTCGTCCCAGCGCAGGAAGGTGGCGATCAGGCTGGTCTCGGGAGCGATCGCGTCGACCTCCACGCCCGGGGCGAACTCGTGGTAGTTGTTCCGGTTGGTGTCGACGAACTGCCCGTCCCAGTGGCTCAGCGCGTAGTTGCCGGCGGCCTGGACGAACAGCGCGCCCGCGCCCGTTCGCGCCTCGGCGATCGCGTCGCACAGCGCGCCGGTCCCGTCGCCGGGCTCGCGGCCCGGCCCCGAGTACGACGGGGCGTCGGGCGTGACGTACTCCACCGACGACGAGATCACGCGCGCGCCGGCCGCCGCCAGCGCCGCGATCGCGCCGGCCGCCTCGGTGGTGGTGCCCGCCGACGCGAGCAGGAGTTCGGCGCCGGGCGCCATGTCGTGGATGACCTCGGCGCACGCGGTCCCGTGCACGCTGCCGACGTCGAGCGTGCCCACCGTGGTCGCAGCCGGCACCTCGCCCGCCTCCATGACCCCGTTGTACCCGCCGAACGAGTCGATGATGCCGACCTTTACTCCGGCGCCGTCCACCTCGGCGAACTGCCAGGCGATGGCGCCCGACGCTGCGACACCCTCGCTGAGCACCGCACCGGCGGCGGCGTGCACGGTGGTGTCGAGGCTGGCCGGGAACACCGGGAACGGCTTGTGCGCGATCATCAGGCCGGGCAGGTCGCCCAGCTTCCCGAGGGCGGCGATCGGCACCCACGCGTCCATCAGGCGCCGGTAATGGGCCGTCACCTGGGCCCCGAGCGCCGGCAGAACCTCAAGCGCTCCCTCGGCGCTCTGCTCATCGCGGAACACGAAGGAGACCTTGACCCGCATCCCGTCGCCGGACACGAGAAGGCCGGTCCCGAAGGCCTTCGCAGCCGGTGCGCCGGCTGCCGACTCGCGGTGCAGCCGATTCAGCTCGGTGTCGAGGAAGGCGAGTCCGGCCTGCCTCGAACCTTGCAGGACAAGGTGGCCCGCGATCTCGACGGCCGCGGTCCGGCCCGGCCAAGCCGCGGCAACCCCGAGTACGACAACGGCGAGTGGCCGGACGCTTGAAAAGAGCCTCCGAGAGAAGTGAAAACCGGGCACGGTCACCCCCAATGAAGTGAATCTACACCGCCCGGCGGCCTTGCGCCACCACCCGGGCGAACGGTGATGGCGCAGGCGCGCCGCAAGGAGTCCCGGCCCGCTTCGAGCGAACTCAACCGCGATCACTACTGGGCAACTCAAACCGACGATATCGGCAGCGGGACTGAGACCTCTCCAGCCTCCGACACCTGGTCCCGAACCGCGCGTCGTGACCGCGGCTGCAAGGCCGTGGTTGGATGACGATACGGGTGTCTCCCGACGAGGTTAAGATAGGTCCAGGTGCGACGATGGAGTTTGATGACCTTCTGCGGGTCCTGGCCAGCTTTCACGAGCACGAGGTGGACTACATCCTCATCGGCGCGGCCGCGTTGAACGTCCACAACATCGTCAGGGCGACAGATGACGTCGACGTCTTCGTCCGGCCCGTCGAAGCGAACATCGCCAGACTCAGGGCCGCCCTTCGTTCCGTGTTTGCTGACCCCGAGATCGACAAGATCACGGCTGAGGACTTGCTCGGCGAGTATCCGGCCGTGCAGTACGTGACCCCGGACGGGGCGTTCCAGCTCGACATCCTCACCCGCCTCGGCGAGGCGTTTTCGTGGGACAACCTCGAATCCGAGGTCGTTGACGTTCGTTCGATCCCGGTTCGCGTTGCAACGCCCCGGACGCTCTACAGGATGAAACGTGACACGGTGCGCCCCAAGGACAAGCTCGACGCAATAATGCTGCGCGAGACCTTTGGCTTCACCGACGAGGAGTGATTTCGGACATGCCAGTATTCAAGTTCCGCTCGGCTGTCGAAATACCCGAGCCCGCGCCGGTGGGCAAAGGCACCGAGGCGCAGTGGCGACGCATCGAGCGCGTCTGGCGCAGGGCATCGCTCCTGGCCAGGGCGAGGCGCAGGCCTGGGGTACGGCGATTCAGGTCGCTCGCCGACCGCGAGTGACGAGCGTAGTGGCGGGGCTGAGAGGACTCGAACCTCCGACCCGCGGTTTAGGAAACCGCTGCTCTATCCAAACTGAGCTACAGCCCCACGGGCCGCATCGTATCCGGTCGGAGCAACGCGCGCAAACGGAGCGGGGGCCGAGCGAGCGAGTTCGGACACACCGCCCACGATGGGCCCGGAGATGCTCCGCGCCTGCGCCATCATCGTCCTGGGAGCGCCTCCACGCTGCTCGGACAACCGGGGCGCCCCCTGTTCCGGGGGCAAGCGGGCGCCCTCGCCCGCGCCGGCGAGGGCGCCGGCGCCCCCGAGGCGCCCTTCATGGTTCAGCGTGCGCGCACGGATCATGACGATTCCGCGGTGGACCGACTCACCAGGGCGTCGGTATGACCCGGAAATCGCGCTCGTCGGGCGCGTCGGCCGCCTCGCTGTCGAGCGTGGTGACGCGGGCGTGCGGCGGCCCCTGCCAGAGCCGGCCCTCGAACGCGTGGAGGACCGCCTCGTCGCCCACGGCGAGCGCCTCGACGCGCCCGTCCATCAGGTTCCGCACCCAGCCGCTGAGGCCCAGCGCTCTCGCCTCGCGGAGGACGTAGTAACGAAACCCGACGCCCTGGACGCGTCCCGAGATGAGGTAGCGGCGCGCGACCATGACGGCTAGCCCTTGAAGGCGTCGCGGCCGACCAGCGGAACGAAGCTGGTCGCGCCGTGGCGCACCTCGTCGAAGGCGTCGCCGCGGCGGACGACGCGGACCAGCTCCTGGCGCCGCAGGCTGCCGACCGGGATGACCAGTCGTCCTCCGTCCGCGAGCTGCTCGGTGAGTGCCGTCGGAACCGCGGGAGCGGCAGCGCTGACGATGATCGCGTCGAACGGCGCCTGTGCCCGCCAGCCGAGCGACCCGTCCATTACCTGCACCGAGACGTTGCGGTAGCCGAGCTGCGCCAGCCGCGCCCGCGCGCTTTCCGCCAGCCGCGGCAGCCGCTCGACGGTGAAGACGAAGCGCGCCAGCTCGGCCAGGATCGCCGCCTGGTAGCCGGAGCCGGTGCCGATCTCGAGCACGCGGTCCTTGGCCGAGACCTCGGCGAGCTCGGTGATGCGAGCGACCACCGAGGGCTGCGAGATCGTCTGTCCCTCGCCGATCTCGAGCGCGAAGTCCTCGTAGGCGCGCTGGTAGAGCTTGGCGGGCACGAACGTCTCGCGGGCGACACGGGCGAAGGCCGCCAGCGTCCGCTCGTCGGTGATGCCCGCGCCACGGAGGTAGTCGACGAGGACCTGCCGGCGCGCGGGAACCGCCGCCGTCACTCCCCCTCCAGATCCCACGACGCGGTGTCGGTGATCAGGCGGGACAGGAGAGTCTCGTCGGTCATGTCGAGCTTGAGCGGCGTGATCGAGATGTAGCCCGCGTGCGTCTCGTTGAAGTCGGTGTCCGGAATCGGCTCCCAGATCGGATCGCCGCCGCCAATCCAGTAGCAGGTGCGCCCGCGCGGGTCGGTGTCCTCGACGACGCCCTCGGTGTAGCGGCGCTGGCCGAGGCGGGTGAAGCGGACGCCCTTGGGGCGCGCCGGCGGCACGTTGACGTTGAGCAGCGTTGCCGGTGGCAGGCCCATGCGCAGCACGCGCCCGGCGAGCAGGCGGGCGAAGCGCGCCGCCGCCGTGTAGGTGAACGCCTCGCCGATGGCCTGCGAAACGGCTATGCCCGGAATGCCGAGAATCGTCGCCTCGAACGCCGCCGAGACCGTGCCCGAGTAGTGCACGTCGTCGCCCATGTTGGCGCCGAAGTTGATCCCCGAGACGACCAGGTCCGGGAGGTGATCCTTGAGAACCTGACCGATGCCGAGGGTGACGCAGTCGGTCGGCGTGCCGTCGACCATGTAACGGCGCTCCCCCATCCGCGTCAGACGGAGCGGTCGCGTCAGTGTCAGGGCGTGCGAGACCGCCGAGGCCTCGCGGTCGGGAGCCACTACCCACACCTCGCCGATCGCCTCGAGCGCCTCGGCGAGGATCTTGATCCCTTCGGAGTGGTAGCCGTCGTCGTTGCTGACCAGCAGGACCGGTTTGCTCACGCGAGGGAGTATAGCGACCCCGCCACGCCCGGAACGCTCAGGTCGGGGCAGGAATGCCCCTCCTGCACTGCCGCGAAACTAAGAGCCTGTCCGCGAATAGGGGTGGGCCGCGTTACGAGCGCCGCGGGGCCAGATGCAAGGCGCCGCGACGAAGGCGATGTGCCTCCATCGCCGAGGAGCGGCAACGCCGCAGATGGCCCCGCGCCGCTCGTAACCCGAAGGGCGCAGGGGGATTGCGGCCGCATGCTGCGTCGCTCGTCGTCGCCGATGGAAGAGCATCGCCTTCCTCCTCGCTCCTTGCCTGCAATCCGCAAGCCCCCTGCGCGCGATCCACTCCTATTCGCGGACAGGCTCTAAGAGTGACTTTCGTGTCGCGACCTTGGCGGGTCATTCCGCGGGGATGACCAGGGACAGGATGACGTAGAGCACGATCCCCGGCACGACCCCGGTGAAGACGTCGGCGACGATGTAGAGGACGCGGATGAAGGTGGGGTCCTGATCGAAGTACTCGGCCAACCCCGAGCAGACGCCGGCGAGCTGCTGGTTGTCGCGGCGGCGGCGGAGTGACCGCGGTGCGCCGCCCACGCGCGCCCCGCAGGTCGGGCAGTAGCGCGCCTCGGCTGGCAGCTCCCTCACGCATCGTGGACAGGTCGCGGCGGGGGTTGACATGATCGGTCCTCCCTGCGGTTGAGTACGCAGGACCTGCCTGAGGGGTTTGCGACCGGTGCGCACCGGACCGCTGCCGCACCACCGTTGAGCCAGGTGCCCGCTCGGCTTACCATTTGGACCACGATGGCGCCTTCGTCCCACAGTCCACGGCCCACGGCCCACGCCGCTTCCGCCCGTCTTTCCGCCACGGTCGTTGCCCTCGGCGTCGCCAGCTTCCTGACCGACCTGTCGAGCGAGATGATCTACCCGCTGCTCCCGGTCTTTCTGACCTCCGTGCTGGCGGCGGGGCCGCGCGCGCTCGGCCTGATCGAGGGTGCCGCCGAGTCGGTCGCGTCGCTGCTCAAGGTCGTCTCGGGCGTGTGGACCGACCGCACCCGGCGCCGGAAGCCGCTCGTCGTCTTCGGCTACGGCCTCGCCGGTCTGGCGCGACCGCTGGTCGGTCTCGCCGCCACCTGGCCAGCGGTGCTGGCGTTGCGGCTGACCGATCGGGTCGGCAAGGGCGTGCGCACCTCGCCGCGTGATGCGCTGATTGCCGACGTCACGCCCGCGGCGCTGCGCGGCCGGGCCTACGGGCTGCACCGCGCGATGGACCACGCCGGCGCCGTCGCCGGCCCGCTGGTCGCCGCCGCGCTGCTGACGCTGGCCGGCATGGAGATGCGCCACGTGTTCCTGCTTGCGGCCATCCCGGCGGCGCTCGTCATCGTGGTGCTGGTCGCCGGCGTGCGCGAACCGGCTTCGGCGGCGACGCCGGCAACGGCCGCCGGGGTCGCGCGCGACGGCGGCCGGCTGGGCCGCGGGTTCTGGCGGCTGATGCTCGCCATTCTCGTCTTCACCCTCGGCAACTCCACGGACGCCTTCCTGCTCCTGCGCCTCGGCGGCGCCGGGATCGCGCCCACCGGGGTCGCGCTGCTGTGGTCGGCGTTCCACGTCGTCAAGTCGATCACGACCTACCTCGGCGGCCGCCTCTCCGACCGGCTCGGCCGGCGCCCGATGGTGCTCGGCGGCTGGCTGGTCTACGCCGCCGTCTACGCCGGCTTCGCGGCGTTCGACTCGCCGCGCGCGCTCGTCGCCACGTTCCTCGCGTACGGCCTCTACTTCGGCCTCACCGAGCCGGTCGAGAAAGCATGGGTAGCAGAGCTGGCGCCGGCGGCCCTCCGCGGTCGCGCCTTCGGGTACTACCACGGCGCCGTCGGCCTCGCCGCCTTGCCGGCCAGCGTGCTTTTCGGCGCGCTCTGGCAGCGCTTCGGTGCCGGCACGGCCTTCCTGACCGGCGCCGGCCTGGCGCTGGCCGGGAGTGCTCTCCTGCTTTTGGTGCCGCGCGGCCCCGCCGGTCTCTACCTTGACTCTCGGGCCGCCCGCGGCTAGGATCGCCCGGATGCGAAACAGTCTCAGGTCCGACGGCGGTGCCGGGCGGCTCGTCGTCCTCGCCGTGGCGCTCTGTCTGATCGCGCCGCCGCTGGCCCACAACCACGACGGCGAGCGCACACCCGTCTCGGCCATCGCGGGGCAGCCGTGCTCCAGCGGAGGCGACAGCGGCCACCTGCACCCGGCGTCGCTGAAGTCGGCCCCGGCGTGCCCGGCGTGCGCCGCCGGCCCCAGCGCCTCCTCCACCCTCGCGGCGGGCGTCGAGATCGGCCCGACAACCCCCGGCGTGCCGCTGGCCGGCCTCACCACCCGCCCTGGCCCCGGTGCGCGCCGCGCACCGGCTCGTTCGCGCGCCCCGCCCTGCCTCCTAGCTGCCTGACGTCGGTCCGCGCACCTTCACTGGCTGCAGCACATCGGGAGGTTCCCCATGAGATCGTTCCATCGGGCGGCGCTCGCCGCCGTTGCCGCGGCCCTCCTCGGCGGCAGCGTCGCCGCCCAGGAGTCGCCCGCACCCCAACCCACCCCGACTCCGGCGCCCGCCGCCGCGCCGGCCTCGGGCCAGACCGCAAATTACTTCAACCCCGCCATTTCGGTGATCGGCAACTTCCTCGCCGTCGGCGGCACCAACGCCGTCGACGAGCGCCCGAGCATGAGCCTGGAGGAGTCCGAGCTCGCCCTCCAGGCCGTCGTCGACCCGTACGCCCGCGCCGACTTCTTCATCTCGTACTCCGACGAGGAGGTCGCCGTGGAGGAGGGCTACCTGACCTTCACCGCGCTGCCGTGGGACCTGCTCGTCAAGGTCGGGCGGATGAAGCTCGCCTTCGGCAAGATCAACACGCTGCACCCTCACGTCTGGCCGTGGCCCGACTCGCCGTTGACGCAGGACAACCTGCTCGGCGGCGCGGAGGGATGGAACGGCGACGGCGTGTCGCTCGCCAAGCTGATCCCGCTCGGCGACACCTTCTCGGAGCTGACGCTGCAGGTGGTCGACGGCGACGGCGGGCCGTTCGCCGCGCCGAAGCGCTCGGACCTCGCCTACAACGCCCACTACCGGGTGTTCAGCGATCTCTCCGACTCCACCAACCTCGATGCTCGGCCTCTCCTACGCCTTCGGCCACAACGGCGTCGCCGACGACACCACGACCGGCATCGGCGCGCTCGACTTCACGTTCCGCTGGAAGCCGCTGCGCCAGGGCAGCTACCGCTCGGCGATCGTCCGGGGGGAGCTGTTCTCCAGCCGGCGAGAGCAGGGAGGCGGCACGCAGGACGCCCTCGGCTGGTACCTCGCGGCCGAGTACCAGCTCGCCAAGCGGTGGTTCGCCGGCACCCGCATCGAGGCTGCGGAGCACGCCGACGACGCCTCCGTGAACGACACCGGCGCCGCAGCCGTCGTGACGTTCTGGCCGAGCGAGTTCTCGCAGCTCCGCACCGAGCTGCGTCGTCGTCGCTACGCCGACACGACGACCGCAAACGAGGTCTTCTTCCAGTTGCAGTTCGCCATCGGCGCCCACGGCGCCCATCCCTTCTGAGGTGAAAGCCATGATGAAACCAATCCGCGTCCTCGCCATCGTCTGCGTTCTCGGCGTCGCCGCCTCGGCGCGCGCCGCGCTCCACGTCGTGACCTCGCTCCAGGACCTCGCCTCGATCGCTTCGGCCATCGGCGGCGACCGCGTCGAGACGTTCGCCCTCGCGAAGGGTTACCAGGACCCCCACTTCGTCGACGCGAAGCCTTCGTTCGTGCTCAAGCTGTCGCGCGCCGACCTGCTGATCGTCGCCGGCCTCGAGCTCGAGATCGGCTACTTGCCGCCGCTGCTCGACCAGAGCCGCAACGATCGCATCCACCAGGGCAACCCGGGTTACCTCGACGCCTCGATCGGCTGCGACGTCCTCAACCGGCCCGACCGCCGTCGTCACCCGGGCGATGGGCGACGTGCACCCCTACGGCAATCCGCACTACTGGACCGACCCCGAGAACGGCCGCGTCATCGCGCGCGCGATCGCCGCCAAGCTGGCCGAGCTCGACCCCGCCGGCAAGGCGGCGTTCGCAGGCAACCTCGCCGCCTTCGAGGCGCGCCTGACCGCCAAGGAGAAGGAGTGGGACGCGAAGCTGGCGCCGTACGCCGGGACGAAGGTGTCACCTTCCACGACTCGTGGCCGAACTTCGCCAGGCGACTTCCGGCTCGAGATCGTCGGCACGGTCGAGCCCAAGCCCGGGATCCCGCCGTCGCCTTCGCACACCCTCGAGATCATCAACCTGATCACTGCAGAGAAGATCCGAGCGATCCTCGTGGAGCCGTACTTCGACAGCAAGACGCCCCAGTCGATCGCCAGCACGACCGGCGCCGCAGTGGTCACCTTCTACCCGTCGGTCGGCGGCGTGCCCGAGATCAAGGACTACTTCGACGTCTTCGACCACGACGTGGAGGCGCTGGCGACAGGCGCTCGGGGGGGCACGATGACCGCCTTCGACATCCTCCTGCCCGCGTTCGTGGCCAGCCTCATCCTGACCGGCATCCACGCCTACCTCGGCGTCCACGTCGTGGAGCGCGGGGTGATCTTCGTCGACCTGTCGCTCGCGCAGATCGCCGCCCTCGGCATGACGGTCGCCTACCTCGCCGGGCTACGACGTCCACACCTCGACGCCGGCCTACCTGTTCTCGCTCGGCTTCACCTTCGTCGGCGCGGCGATCTTCGCGCTCACCCGCGTCCCACCGCAAGACACGCATCCCGCAGGAGGCGGTGATCGGCATCGTCTACGCGGTGTCGGCGGCGGTCGCGATCCTGCGTGATGTCGAAGGCGACCCAGGAGACCGAGCACCTCAAGGAGATGCTGGTCGGCAACATCCTCTCGGTGAGCTGGCCCGAGATCGCGCAAGACCGCCGTGCTCTACGCGCTGGTCGGGGCGTTCCACTACGTCTTCCGCGACGCGCTTCCTGCTGATCTCGATGCACGAGGCGGAGGCCGTAGCGCCGCGGCCTCAACGTGCGCTTCTGGGACCTGCTGTTCTACATGTCGTTCGGCTTCGTGGTGACGTCGTCGGTGGCGATCGCCGGGCGTGCTGCTGGTGTTCTGCTTCCTGATCGTCCCGTCGGTGGCCGCGATGCTGTTCACCGAGCGCCTGGGCGTGCGCCTGGCGATCGGCTGGACGATGGGCGCCGTGGTCTCGGCGGTCGGCGTGTGCCCTCTCGTTCGCTGCTCGACCTCCCGACCGGCGCGACGATCGTCGCCACCTTCGGCGCCGCGCTGCTGCTGCTCGCCGTGGTCCGCGCTCTCGTCCGGCCGCGAGCGACGTAGCGCCCTCGCAGTCACGGTACCGCGGACTCACTCGGGCCGGGGAGGCAACCTTCCCCGGCTCTTGTGGTCGAGTGAGTCGGCTCAAATCGAGCTGCGCGGCGACGCCTGCCTCTCGATCCTCGTCGGCTCGTCATGGCGATCTCAGGGCGATGTTGCATCTTGAGGCACGCGAGTCCACAATGCCGTCCAAAGAGGTCATACAGGCCAACACGATTGCAATCGGCGAGTTCTTGGCGAACGGAGGTTCGCATGATCTCCAAGCCTTACGTCTGCACAGGAGTCCTGGCGTGTGTCCTCGCGTGCGTCGCTTCACTCGGCATCGCGCAAGTTCCGCCGGCAGAGCGGCAGGCGCTCATCGATATCTACACCAGCACGAACGGCGACGGCTGGCTCAATCATACCAACTGGCTTGGCGCTACCGGCGCCGAGTGCACGTGGTTCGGCGTCGTTTGTGGCGGCGACCCGCTCCGGGTGACGCAGCTCAACCTCGAAGCTAACCACCTTGCCGGACCGCTGCCCGAGACGTTCGGAGACTTGTCGCAGCTCCAGCGAGTCGCGCTGTCGGACAACTCCCTCACAGGGAGCATCCCCGACAGCATTGGAGACCTCCAGGGCGTCGGCCAGCTCGAGCTCGAATACAACCAACTCTCCGGCGACATACCCGATCTCACGCGACTGGCGGCACTCGACGTTCTCACCTTCAGGGGAAACCAGCTCACCGGTAGCATCCCCGACGTTCGCGTGGCGCGTGACCTCCGGTACCTAGCCCTCGGGGCGAACCGGCTCACCGGCACTATTCCAGACTGGCTTGGCGGCCTTTCGAATCTGACGCTGCTCGACCTCAGCGCCAACGAGCTGGATGGCAGCATCCCCTCGCAGCTCGGCAACCTCACGGGTCTCTTCGAGAAGATGTGGCTTCAGGGCAACCGCCTTACCGGCAGCATCCCGGACCTGAGCGGCATGACTACTCTACAAGTGCTGGACTTAAGCGATAACCAACTCACCGGCCCGGTGCCTGCAACACTGGGCGGCCTCACGGCGCTCGAGCAGCTTTGCCTGGCACGGAACCAGCTTGGCGGCGGCGTCCCTGGCGCCCTCGGCAATCTCGCGAGCCTGGAGATCCTCGACCTCTCGTCGAATCTGTTGGACGAGCCCATACCGTCCGAGCTCGGTGCCCTCGGGGCCGACAGCCACCTGCGGGAGTTGTACCTCCACGATAACCGGATTCCCGGCGTCCTCCCGGAACCGCTGGGGAGCCTCAGGAAGCTCGCGATTCTCGACGCTTCGGGGAACAGGTTGGATCAGGACCTTCCGAGCGGACTGGGCCAGCTCGGGAGCAACAGCACCCTGAAAGAGCTGCGGTTGAGGCACAACCTGCTCACCGGAGCAATCCCAGCCGACCTGGGCGACCTCGCGAATCTCGAGGTCCTCGACTTTGCTTTCAACAGGCTCTCCGGTGAGATCCCCTCGCAGCTCGGGGGACTCGCCAACCTCCGCTACCTCTACCTCGACCAGAATCGCCTCACGGGCGACATCCCCCCGTCGCTCGGAAACCTGGCGAGTCTGCTCGATCTCGGGCTCAGCTACAACCTGCTTTCCGGCATCGCCGCCGACCTGGGCCGGCTCACCAACCTCAAGTCCCTCAGTGCCAATAACAACCAGTTGTCCGGTTCGGTTCCTGAGGAGCTTGGCAACATGACGAGCCTCGAGGGGCTCTACCTGGCGGCCAACGAGCTCACGGGATGGATCCCCGCGACTTTGAGTAACTTGTCGAACCTGAAGGCGCTCAATCTGGCATGGAACTCGCTGAGCGGTCCCATCCCGCCAGAACTCTCCAGACTGGGCAAGCTCCAGTCCCTGCAGCTCTGGACCAACCAGCTCTCGGGTTCCATCCCCGATCTCAGCGCGCTCACGCAGCTCCATGACCTGTACCTCTACAACAACCAGCTCACCGGTGGCGTCCCCGGTTGGCTCGGCTCTCTCCCCGAGCTCAGCGACCTCGAGCTCTCGAACAACCAGCTCGACGGGCCGATCCCGGCGGAGCTCGGGAGTAGCACGAGCCTGCGGATCCTCGGGCTCGGGCTCAATCACCTCACAGGAACGATCCCTGACGAGTTGGGCAACGTCACGACGCTGCAGTACCTCAACCTCGGCAGCAACCAGTTGTCCGGAACCATGCCCGGCTCGCTGGCGAACCTCACCAACCTTGTCCCGGCACAGTCCGACTTCGGCTACAACGCGCTGCACAGCGGCGACGCCGCGCTCGTCGCCTTTCTCGACGCCAAGCAGGTCGGTGGCAACTGGCAGTCGACGCAGACCGTCGCACCGACCGACGTCGCCGTCGCCGGTGTGTCCTCGTTCTCGGCGATGCTCACCTGGACGCCGATCGCCTACTCCGGCGACCACGGCTACTACAGGGTCCTCTGGCGCACCGACGGCGAGCTGTACGGGCAGTACGAGACCCACGCCGCAGCTACCGATGACAAGACAGAGCCCTCACTGGTCGTGTCGGGCCTCGAGCCGGAAACCACCTACTACTTCGTGGTCGAAACCGTGACCACGTACAGCCCGATGAACTGGAAGAACCTCCTCGTCAGCGAGCGCAGCGCCGAGGTCAGTGCCACTACCGAGGCGGCAACGCTGCGCACAAGACTGCCCCGGGGAACCTAAGGCGAGCCTGCGACCGCCGTCGCCGAAGGCGCCAGTTCGCCCGAACGCGCCGGCGAGGGCGCCGGCGCCCCCAGAGTGTTCGCGAGCCGGACACAGCAAAGCCGGGGAGGTCGCCCTCCCAGGCCTTGGGGTTGCAGGTTTCGACAGCGTGCCCGCTACTCGAGCGGGATGCGCTTCGCGTTGGCGGCGAGCCAGGTGTCGAACGTCTGGAGCGCCGGGTTGAGGGAGCGCGAGAACTTGAGGTCGCGGGCGGCGCAGAAGGGGTCGGCGAAGTCGTGGTTGACCTGGAACATGTTGCCGAGGTCCTGGGCGCCCGGAAACCCGAGGCCGCGGTAGACGTCGAACGGCACGGCGTGGTAGCGGACCGGCTGGCCGAGCGCCTTGCCCATCGCGGCTGCCATCTCTGCACCGGTCAGGTGCTCCCCGGCGATGCCGACGGTCTTGCCGATGAACTCCTTACCGCGCTTGAAGATGCCGAGGGCGCACCGGCCGATGTCCTCGACCGCCATGCCGGGGAACTTCCGCTCGCCGATCGGCAGGTTGAGCGCCAGCACGCCATCAGGACCGCGCTTCGGTCCCATCCCGAAGAAGATGAAGTTCTCCCAGTAGAACGACGTCAGCAGACACGTCGTCGGCGCGCCGGACCTGGCGAAGACCTCGTCCGCCTCGCCCTTGGCGTCGAAATGCGGCACCGTGTACTTCTCCATCAGGGTAGGCATCCGGTCGTCGCTGATCGGCACCCACTTCCTGGTGTCCTCGAGCGTCGACCAGATGACGTGCTTGACGCCCGCTTCCTTGGCGGCCTTCGCCATGCTCGTCGCCTGCGTCAGCTCCCGCTCCGGCAGGTAGTGCTCCCAGAAGTTGGTGACGCAGAACGTGCCGTATGCGCCGTCGAACGCCCGCCGCAGGCTCGCGGCGTCGTCGAGGTCCGCCACCACGATCTGGGCGCCGGCCTTCGCCAGCTCGCGCGCCTTGTCGGACTCCGGCTTCCGCGTCAGCGCCCGCGCGGCGAACTCGCCGCCCTTGTCGGCCAGGATCGCACGCACCAGGCCGCCGCCCTGCGCTCCCGTGGCTCCGACGACTGCGATGGTCTTCTTCTCGCTCATATTTCCTCCCGATCGCCATCGTTAACACCGGCAACGGCCGGGTATTTCGTGCAGGGAGTCAGGGGAGCGACAGGATCAGTGAGCAGTTGGTGCCGCCGAAGCCGAACGAGTTGCTGAGGACGATCGCGGGATCGGCGGTCGTGGCGGTGCGGACGACGGGAAGGTCGGCGACCGCGGCCTCCGGCTCGTCGAGATTGATGTTGGGGGCGAGGAAACGGTCGCGCATCATCAAAATCGAGTAGATGGCTTCGAGAGCACCAGCCGCGCCGAGGCCATGGCCCGTCATCGACTTGGTCGAGGAGAACGCCGGGATGCTCGGGGCGAAGACGCGGCGGATCGCCTCGATTTCGACCATGTCGCCGACCGGCGTCGAGGTGCCGTGGAGGTTGATGTAGTCGATCTGACCGGGCGTGACGCCGGCGTCCTCGAGGGCGAGCCGCATGGCGGCCTCGGCGCCGATACCGTCGGGTGCGACCATGTCGTCGCCGTCGCAGGTCGCGCCGGCGCCCCGCAGGATCGCGTGAAGGCTGGCGCCGCGGGCCTTCGCGACGTCGAGGTTCTCGAGAACGAGGATTCCGGCGCCGCCGGCGAAGACGAAGCCGTCGCGCTTGCGGTCGAGCGGCCGCGAGGCGCGGGGCGGGTCGTCGTTGTAGTCGGAGGAGAGCGCGCCCATGCCGTCGAAGGCGCTGGCGGAGTAGACGTTGACCGACTCGGCGCCGCCGACGAAGACGCGGTCGAGGCGGCCGCAGCGGATGAGGTCGAGGCCGATCATCGCGGCGTGGGCGGAGGTGGCGCACGCGCTGGTGACGCTGTAGGCCTGGCCGTGGATTCGGAAGATGCCGCCGAGGTTGGCGGTCAGCGAGGAGCCCATGATGAGCGGGACCTGGTAGGGGCCGACGCGGCTGCCGCCGCGCGCTCGGGCGCGGTCGCCCAGCGCGATGGCGTCGGGAAGGCTGGCGCCGGCGCCGGTGCCCAGCACGAGGCCGGAGCGCGGGTCTTCGATCTCCTCGTGGTGAGGCCCGCGTGGTCGATCGCGTCGCTCATCGCGGTGGCCGCGAGAATGGCGGCATCGCCCATGAAGCGCGATCTGCTTGCGGTCGAAGTGCGTCGCGTAGCGCGGCGGCGTCGACCAGGCCGGCGACCTGGGAGCGGAGTCCAGACTCGGCCCAGGCGGGGCGCATCGAGACGATGCCCGAGCGCCCGGCGCGCAGTGCGGCGGTGGTCGCCTCGGGCCCGCGGCCCAGCGGGCTGAGGACGCCGAATCCGGTGATGGCGACGGTGGGTCTCATGGGTAAGGGTAGCTCAGGTCCTTGAAGAGACCGACCATGATGCCTTCGACCTCGGCGGAGACCTGGTCGTCGACGTAGGCGACACCTTCGGCGAAGGCCAGCGGGCGTGGGTTTGCCGGTCACCTTCTTGAAGTCGATCTGGTAGGTCACCAGCTTGTGGTGAGGGCGGACCTGCTCGCGGAAGACGATCCTGCCGGTACGCAACGCGCGGCCGTACCCAGCGAAGCCGCCGTGCATGCAGGAAGAAACCGGAAAGCTGAAGGATGGCGTCGACCTCGAGAACGCCGGGCATGACGGGATCGCCTTCGAAGTGCGAAAAGAAGAACCACTCGTCGAAGCGGACGTCCTTCTCGGCGACGATCCAACCGGAACCGTGTTTGCCACCGTCGGTGTGAATCTCGGTGATGCGGTCGAACATCAGGAGAGGCGGCGCGGGCAATCGGCGCGGCTGCGTGGGGTGGTGAACGCAGAAAGAGAGGACCTCCCGGTGCGAGTAGGACGTCTTCGGGTTGGGGGTCACGCCTCGCGCCTCTTCCCCGAGGTTCGGTTCTGAAAAGCGGACAAGAAAGTCTTTTTCACTCACGCAATGATGCGACACGTACGGCGGCAGGGTCAAGAGCGCTTGAATGGGTGCCGTTCGGTCGTCACTTCGCGGCGATCGGCGGCGCCGGGCCGCCGGTCGGGCCGGCGCTGGCGATGCAGTTCGGCTATGCGCCCGGACTACTCTGGCTGCTCGCCGGCGCCGAGCCGCGGCGCAGGAAGGTGCGCGCCGTAAGCGCCACCACGCCCGCCGCCAGCACCAGCATGAGGACGTCGGTGACGGCGAGAATCGCGTTGCCCTTGCGCACGTAGCTCGACAGCAGGATGACGAGTGAGGCCAGTGTCGTGCCGATCATGAACACCGCCGGCAGCAGGGCGAAGGAGTACCGGCGACCGCGCAGCAGCAGCCACGCCGAGACGGTGAGCAGCCCGAGCGCGGCGAGGAGTTGGTTGGCGGTGCCGAAGATCGGCCAAAGCGCGCTGAACGCGTTGCTGTAGGCGAGCAGCCACATGAGGATCACCGAGAGCCCCGAGTTGAACCAGTAGTGCCGCAGTACTCGCGGCGGGTCGGTGAAGATGATCGACCACAGCTCCTCGAACAGGTACCGGTTCAGCCGCACCGCGGCGTCGAGCGTGGTGATCACGAATCCCTCGACGAGGAGGATTCCGAACACCGTGCCGAGCGCCACCGGGATGCCGAGACCGCGCTCGAAGAGGTGCCCCGCGGCGAGCGAGAAGCCGAGGATCGGGTTCGACTTCAGGCCGGGCGCGTCGGGCCAGACGATCGACTTGTAGTCGGCGAAGGAGAGGCCGGTGGCGAGCGCGAGCAGCACGCACACCGCGAGCAGGGACTCGAGCAGCATGGCGTTGAAGCCGACCCGGCGCGCATGGCATTCGTTGGCGAGCTGCTTGCCCGTGGTGCCGCCGGCGACCAGCGAGTGGAACCCGGAGATGGCGCCGCAGGCGATGGTGATGAACATCATCGGCCAGATCAGGCCGAGGCTCTTGACGCCCTCGCCGAGGTTGAACGACGGCACGGCGACCCGCACTCCCGTCGACGCCGGTCACCAGCAGCGAGACGACCATCAGCACGACGCCGCCGTAGAGGATCTGCACGTTGATGAAGTCGCGCGGCTGCAGGATCACCCAGACGGGAGCGCCGGCGGCGAGGAGCACGTACACGGAGATGATCACCATCCACACCCGTGGGCCGAGGGTGACCGGGAGTGCAATCCCCGCCACCACCGACGCCACGCACACGAGCGAGGCGAGCAGGTACGCGGGGACGGTGCCGATGCGCCGCCGGTAGATCAGCCAGCCGAGCACCGGCGAGCACAAGGTGATGATGATCACCGAGGTCGAGGCGATGCCGCCGATGCGGCCCATGACGACACCGTCGACCACCTGCGTCTTGAGGAACGAGTGCCCGTCCGTGACGCCGATCTTCGCGAGCGGCCAGAGCGAGGTCAGCGAGATCGCGGTGGCCGAGAGGAATGATGACGTGACCAGCACGATCATCACGATCGTGAACGCGATGATGAGGTTGAAGCCCGTGCGCCCGAGCGTCTTGCGCGCCACCTCGGCGATCGACCTGCCGCCTTCGCGCATGGTGATGAAGAGCGTCGTGAAGTCGTGCACCGCGCCGATGAAGATGCCGCCGAGGACGACCCACAGCCAGGCCGGGACGAACCCGTAGAGGATCGCCATCGTCGGGCCGATGATCGGCCCGGCGCCCGCGATCGCCGAGAAGTGGTGGGCGAACACGACGTGCGGCTTGGTCGGCACGAAATCGCGGCCGTCGTTGATCTCCTGCGCCGGCGTCGGTCGAGTGCCGTCCTCGCCCAGCTCCCGCGCCACCCAGCGAGCGTAGAACCGCGACGCGAGTGCGAACGCGATGGCGGCGACCAGCAGGTACAGCAGCACGTTCATGAACGACCCCCGCCGCCAATTCTAATCTGCTTCCATCCCCGGTCCGCGCCGCCGGCGGACGCGGCGCGCGTGCATCGTGACGACCCGGACGCGCTCTCCGCGGCTACCCGCAGGCGTCGCTGCCGGCGGTGATGGCGGTCGCGGCGGAGTCGCTCCGCATCGACGCCGGCCGCCGCCGCCTGGCGGTGAGCTGCACCGGTTCGGTGAGGCGCATCACTTCTCAGGCGGCCGGCCGGCGCTGGACACCCCGGCGGCATTGACAGAGTCTCGGGAGAGACTCGATACTGGATTCAGGAATTGTCGCGACAGAGGACAGGGACGAGTGGGCGGTTCTCCGCTCGGCTTTCCCATTCCGGCCGCGGCAAGGGGGGGACAATGAGACCGTCAGCGTTGGCGCGAGCTGTTGCTGTCGGTGTCGTTTACGTCGCGGGAGCGGCCGTCGCGCTCGGCGGCTTCGCCGCGACCGACACCTTCCTGCCGATGGTGGGGAGACAGGCGGGGCTCTTCCCATCGAACTGGTACACGACCATCTGGATCTACAACCCGGGAGTGGCGCCCGCAACGGCGAGGATCTACCTGCTCGAGCGCGGCACCGCCAACCCTTCCCCGCCCTGGGTCGAGGTGCTCGTGGCACCCGGCGACACCGAGAAGATCGAGAACGTCGTCGAGTCGTTGTTTCACACGCAGGTCTTCGGCGCCCTGCGCGTCACCTGCGACACCCAGAAGCTCGTCATCACCTCGCGGGTGTACTCGAAAGGCGCCGGCGCGGGCGAGAAGGACTCGGCGGGGCAGGACTTCGCGGGCGTGCCGGCCTCATTCGCCATCGGCGTCGGCGAGAAGACCCAGGTGCTCGGGGTGTACCAGACCGAGCCGGCGGCCGAATCCGACTATCGCTTCAACTTCGGATTCGTGGAGACCACCGGGCACACCGTCACCGTACGGGTCACGGCCTACGACGGCACCAACGCCTACCAGGGGTACAAGGACTTCCAGGTGCGGGAGTTCTCGCAGCGCCAGGTGGCGTTCAAGGACCACTTCCCGACGGTCTCCGCGGAGAACGCGCGTCTCGAGGTCGAGGTGACCCTGGGGACCGGCAAGATCATCGCCTACGGCTCGGGGATCGCCAACGCCTCGCAGGATCCGACGACGTTCGAAATGCAGTATACGGACACGCTCCTTGCACAGGCGGCCTCGTCCGGGATCACCGACGTCACCGCGGGCCAGGGTCTGACGGGAGGCGGGACGGTGGGCGCAGTATCGCTCGACGTGGGCGCCGGCGCCGGGATCAGCGTGAGCGCCGACCAGGTGTCGCTCGCCGACGGCGGCGTGACCGCGATCAAGCTCGCCGTCAACGCCGTGACCTCCGACAAGATTCTCGATGGAACAATCTCCGCCGCCGACACCGGCTTCAACTACGCCGGCTCGACCAGCAAGGGCGGCGCGGCGAGCGATCTGGCGTGCGCCGGCTGTGTGGCACTGCCTGAGATCAGCTCGTCAGGCGCTGTCAGCGACCAGGTCGTCAAGTACAACGGCGGCGCCGTCGTCTGGGGCGCCGACCAGCATGGCGACCTGACGCTGCCCTTCTCCGGGTCCGGCAACCAGGCGGAACCCAACGCGGTCTTCTTGGTCTCCAACAGCAGCACCGGCCCGGCCGTGCAAGGCACGAGCACGAGCCCTGGGGTGGGAGTGCGAGGCGTCGGGACGACCGGCGTCGAGGGCGACTCGGGGTCCGGCACCGGAGTCCTGGGAAACAGCACCTCGCTCTACGGCGTGCACGGCCTCAGCAGCAGCGGCATCGGCGTGCGCGGCGACAGCACCGACTCGCGCGGGGTCTACGGCACGAGCACCAACAGCGACGGTGTCTGGGGCCGGGCCGCGAACGCGAGCGCCGCGGGAGTGCGGGGCGAGCACACGGCCGCCGGCAACGGCGTGCGGGGAGAGAGCCTCACCGGCGCTGGCGTGTATGGCGCAAGCAGCTCCAGCGGCAACTTCGGCTACCTCGGCAGCGGCGCCTACGGCGCGCTCGGCCAGTACGGCGCCAGCGGCCCCTGGGGGTACCTCGGCGGCAGCAGCCACGGCGCGTATGGCGTGAGCAGCGGCAACGGCGGCGCCGGCGTTCTCGGCGAGAATGACAACTCTCAGGGGTTCGGTGTGTACGGTACGAGCTCCAACGGCATCGGTGTGAACGGCTACAGCAGTGGCGGCAGCGGCGTCGGCGTGAAGGGCTCCGGCGGCACTGGCGTCTATGGTGAGAGCGGCAGCGGCACGGGCGTCTACGGCATCGCCAACGGCCCCGGCTTCGGCGCCTATGGCGTGAGCGGGTCGAGCGGCAACTACGGCTGGCTCGGTGGCGGTGGTCAAGGCGCGGCTGGCATCAGCAGCGGCAGCATCGGCGTCTTCGGCCAGAGTAGCAGCGGCGCCGGCGTCAGCGGCACGAGCAACAGCAACGACGGCGTGTCTGGCTTCAGCGGCAGCGGGACTGGCGTGTATGGCTCGACCACCAGCGGCTTCGCAGGACGGTTCGACGGCCGGACGATGATCTCGGGCAGTGCGACTGGCGACCTTGTCTACATCGAGAACACCGGTAGCGGCCGGGGACTCCACGTCGTCACGGGCAGCGACACCGCCCTCTGGGCGGCCACCACAACCGGGTTCGCCGCTCTGGACGCCCGCAAGCCGGGCGGTCGCGCCGGCTACTTCAACGGCAACGTCGAGGTCACTGGCAGCGTTACCAAGAGCAGTGGCTCGTTCAAGATCGACCATCCCCTGGATCCGGAGCACAAGTACCTCTGCCACTCTTTCGTCGAATCGCCGGACATGAAGAACGTCTACGACGGTGTCGTCACCACCGACGAGAACGGTCTGGCCGTCGTCGAGCTGCCTCAGTGGTTCGAAGCGCTGAACCGCGACTTCCGGTATCAGCTCACGGTGATCGGGCGTTTCGCCCAGGCCATCGTCGAGAAGGAGGTCGAGAGCAACCGCTTCACGATCCGCACCAACCTCGCCAAGGTCAAGGTCTCCTGGCAGATCACCGGCATCCGCCAGGACCACTATGCCAATGCCCACCGTATCCGAGTCGAGGAAGAAAAGCCCGCGGACGAGCGCGGCTTCTACCTCCATCCCGAGGAGTGGGGGCAGCCGGCGGACAAGAGCGTGGCGTACGCCCACCCTCCGGAGTCCCGACCACCGCGCGACGACCGCGAGGAACAACCGCGATAGGCGAGGGAGGCAAATGACCTCGCGTGCCTCACCTCCACTTCTGCCAGTCGTGGCGTATCGGCCCTGAAAGCGCCCACGTTGGCAGGAGTGCGTCAGACGCCGCGGCCGCCGCCGAACAGGTCGAGGTGGAGGCGCGGCGAGTAGCGGAAGCCGTGCGCGAGGCAGAGGCGGCCCACCTCCCCTGCCCGCGCGGCCACCTCCGCGGCGGTGCGGCCTTCCGGCATCAGCATCACCCGGTCGCGGTCGGCGCCGAGGACCTCGACGAGCTCCAGCACCTCGGCCATGTCGCGCTCGCCCTGCACCACGAGCTTGAGTTGATACTCGCGGTGCCTGTCGATGAGCCGCCGCGCCGGTCCCAGGTCGCGGCGAAGCCTCCGGTGGCGCTCACGCCACGGTCCGTCCGGGTCCGAGCTGGCCGTCTTCGGCGAGATAGACAGCAGGTCGCAGGCGCACCGCACGGTCGATCGTTCCCGCGGTCTCCACCGTGACGTGATGTCCGCGCGCGGTCAGCTCGGCTATCAACGTCCCGATCTCGCGCTGCAGGAGTGGTTCGCCGCCGGTGATCACCACGTGGCGCAGCCCCGAGCGCTCGGCCAGCAGCAGGAGCTCGTCGACTGCGACGCGCGCCCCTTCCGGCGCCCACGACGTGTACGGTGTGTCGCACCAGACGCAGCGCAGGTTGCAGCCGGAGGTGCGGATGAAGAACGACGGCACCCCCGCCAGCATCCCCTCGCCCTGGATCGACGAGAAAGTCTCCGCGACGTACACGCGGCGATTCTAGTCGGGCGCGGCTAGCGCTTGCCGAGCAGCCCGCCCAGCGCGCCGAGGAGGCCGCCGCCCTGCTGAGGTACGTTGCCGTCGGGCGTCAGCTTGTCGACCAAGACCGGCAGCAACATCGCCAACTGCGAGGTCAACTGCCCGGAATCGATCCCGAGCTGCTTCGAGAGGCCGGCGATGACGTCGCCGCCCAGACCCTGCTGGACCTGGTTCGCCGTCGGCGTCGGGTTCGGCCCGACCGCCACCCACTTGCCGACCATGTCGCCGAGGCCGCTCTGCTCGAACTTCTTCACCAGGCCCCCGAGACCGCCGATCTGCGGGCTGTTGATCATGCCCATCAACCCGCCCAGGATGTCGGATTGCTGCTGCTGTTGCTGCTGCCCTTGTCCGCCGCCTGCAGACGCGAGAACGCTGCCGATCACCGAGTCAAGAAGCCCCATGGTCGTCTCCTTTCGTACGCGTGCGTTGGCCGCGATCGCGGCGCCTGCCCTCCGACGGGACATGAAGCGCCCAACTCGCTGCGACTGCACTTTAATAGTATACGGCGTCACGGCAATGCGAGCGGGAGGCGCAGGCGAAGGGTACGGCCTCGCGCTCGGCGCCTCTGCGCAGGAGATGCAGAGCCCCTGCCAGCGTGCGAGACCGGGGCAGGACGTTGCCGACCGGCGCGACGGTACCTATATTGGCCGCAGGCTTGGGGAAAAGGAGCTTCACGATGTCTAGCGGTGGCAGAAGACCGCCGGAGTCGGATCGCCCCATGTCCAATTCTTGCAACCGTTGGCGAAGGAAGGGCGGTCCGATCCGCCTCGCCGGCATGCTCGCTGTGATCTCGGTACTGGCTATCGGCCCCGCTCCTGCGGCCGGGCAGATCGTCGCCGGCTGCCTGCTGTCCGGGCCGGAGGAGTACTGGCCCGACATGTGGCTCGACTCCACCGCTGCGAAGCTGTACATCGCCGACTGGACGAACGCCCGCATCCTGATCCACGACAGCCGCTCTCTGAGCAAGCTGGGCGAGATCTCGCTGGCCACGTTCCTCCCCGACCGGCCCTACCAGCTCGCAGGCCACCAGGGCACCGGCACGCTCTACGTGATCGTCTGCGACGGTGGGTGGAGCTGCGACAACAGGGTGATCGCGATCGACACTCACACCCTCGCGGTGGATCCGACCTTCTACCTGGAGCGCAAGCGATCGATCCTGGTGGACGAGCAAGGCCGCCGGCTCCTCGCGCTCGGCAGTCCCGACTTTGACGAGATACTGACAGTCTTCGACGTGGACTCCGGCACCGCGATAGCGACGATCAACCTCTCCGAGCTGATGGAGACGAACGGGCACATCGCGATGGCGACGACGCTCAACCCGGTGACAGGGGAGGCGTTGTTCTTCCAGGGTGGGGTACGGGACGAAAGCAACGACTTCGTCGTCGTCAACGGTCGCACGCTGGAAACCGAGAGGATCCTCGCACCGGATGCCTACGGCCTGTGGATCGAGCCGGGGTGCGCCACCTGGAACTGGCTGGAGAACAAGCTCTACATCACCACGGGCAACTGGCAGGGGTACTTCATCCACGATCGGGACACCGGCGAGTCCTCCGTCACGAGCTGCTGGAACGACGGGACCAACCTCTACTTCAGCCCCGCCACGAACCGCGTCTACTCCGGCGCCGAGATCAACAACGAGACCACGGTCATCGACGGCCCGTCCGACAGTTGCCAGGGGGTCGAGAGACTCTGGGGCCCAGTCGTTGGGTTCCTCGAGGCAAAGCGGCGGGCGTACTTCGTTGGCTGGGGCGTGACAGTGCTGGACGAGGACACGCTCGCCATCGGGGGCTTTTTTCCGAGCTGCATTCCGCCACCGCTGGAGCACCGCCCGCTTGGCGGCTACGGGGTGGCGGTGGATCAGAAGGCGGGGCGCGTGTTCGCCCGCATCTACGAAGGCGACGACGACCACATGTACGACAACCCCGGCCCGGAGCTCGACTACACCTGCGTTCTCGTCATCGACGACACCTGGCCCAAGCGCCCGCTGCGGCGGCACATCCGGAGCTCCTTGCCCTAGGTAGAAGCCGATGCTACCGACCCGGTAACCGGCCACGCGCCATCGCCCGAGATTGACAACCCGAAGGGGCGGCCCCGGCCGGCTCGCAATCGGGTGGTTGGTTATAGTCTCCGCGCCACCCTGGAACTGGGCGCCCTACCGGCGCACAATGCAGTCAATGGACGCTGTCGAGCGATATCTGGAAAACGTTCGCCTCATTGCCTCCTCCGGCGCCGCGGTGCCGGAGACGTCGTACTACCCGCCGCTCGCCAAGCTGCTCAACGAGGTCGGCCGGCACGCTCAAGCCCAAGGTGCGCTGCATCATCAACCTCGCGAACCGCGGCGCCGGCATCCCCGACGGCGGCCTGTTCACGGCCGACCAGTTCCAAGCGCAAGGCGCGGCGACGAGCCGCTTCACCGGCCAGCTGCCCGCGCGCGGCGCGATCGAGGTCAAGCCGCCGTCGGCGACGACGTCGCAGCTCGTCGCCGCGGCGAGCAGGTGACGCCGCTACCTCGAGACGTACCGCCAGGTGCTGGTCACCAACCTACCGCGAGTTCGTGCTCGTCGGCCACGACGCCGACGGCCAGGCCGGCGCGCCTCGAGACGCTACTCGCTCGCGCCCGAGCGAGGCCGCGTTCTGGGACGCTCGCCGCGCACCCGCGCGACGCTGGCGCAGCACGAGCGGCGAGCGCCTCGCCGAGTTCCTCAAGCGGCGTCATGCTGCACGCCGGCGCCGCTCGCCGCGCCGCAGGACCTCGCCTGGTTCCTCGCCTCC
The DNA here is from genome assembly GCA_963725705.1 of uncultured Acidobacteriota bacterium. Taxonomy (GTDB): domain Bacteria; phylum Acidobacteriota; class Thermoanaerobaculia; order Thermoanaerobaculales; family Thermoanaerobaculaceae; genus CAVRZJ01. The sequence continues at coordinate 334,667 of CAVRZJ010000023.1, forward strand.
TACGCGCGCGACGCCCGCGCCCGCGCTCGAGGAGCGTCGACCTGCCCGCCCTCGGCCAGCACTGCGCACGCGCCCTGGAGGAGGCGCTCGGCATGAAGCTTCTCGGGCGAGAAGGGCGAGCACTTCTTCCGCTCCACGCTCGTCCAGACGCTCTTCTACGGCGTCTTCTCCGCCTGGGTGCTCTGGGCCGAGCACCAGCGCCCGCGCGACGATCGCAGCGCGCGCTTCGACTGGCGCGACGGCCGCGTGGTACCTGCACGTGCCCGATCCTGCAGCACGCTCTTCGACCAGACTTCGGCAACCCGGCGCAGCTGCGGCCGCTGCGACCTCGTCGAGGTGCTCGACTGGGCCGCCGAGGCCCTCAACCGCGTCGACCGCGCCGCCTTCTTCGCGACGCTTCGAGCAGAGCCACGCCGTGCAGTACTTCTACGAGCCGTTCCTCGAGGCGTTCGACCCGGAGCTGCGCAAGGAGCTCGGCGTCTGGTACACGCCGCCCGAGATCGTGCAGTACATGGTCGCGCGCGTCGACACCGTGCTGCGCGAGGAGCTGGACATCGCCGACGGCCTCGCCGACCCGCGCGTCGTCGTCCTCGACCCCTGCTGCGGCACCGGCGCCTACCTGGTCGAGGTGCTCGAGCGCGATCGCGCGAGACGCTGCGCGAGAAGGGCGGCGACGCGCTGCTCGCCCACGACCTCAAGCAGGCCGCGCATGAGCCGCGTCTTCGGCTTCGAGATCCTGCCGGCGCCGTTCGTCGTCGCGCACCTGCAGCTCGGCCTGCTCCTGCACACGCTCGGCGCGCCGCTTCGCGGACGAGTCCGACGAGCGCGTCGGCGTCTACCTCACCAACGCCCTCACCGGCTGGGAGCCGCCCACCGAGCCCAAGCAGCACCTGCTCTTCCCCGAGCTGGAGGAGGAGCGCGACGCGGCCGAGGCAGTCAAGCAGCACGCGCCGATCCTCGTCATCCTCGGCAACCCGCCGTACAACGGCTTCGCCGGCGTCGCGGTGGACGAGGAGCGCGACCTCGTCGACGCCTACCGGACGACGAAGCGCGTCGCCGACGCCGCAGGGCCAGGGCCTCAACGATCTCTACGTCCGCTTCTTCCGCATGGCCGAGCGGCGCGATCGTCGGAGGGCACCGGGCCGCGGGCGTCGTCTGCTTCATCTCGCAACTACTCCTGGCTGGACGGGCTCTCGTTCACCGGCATGCGCGAGCGCTACCTCGAGGTGTTCGACCGCATCTGGATCGACTGCCTGCAACGGCGACAAGTACAAGACCGGCAAGCTGACGCCCCGGACGGCGAGCCCGACCCGAGCGTCTTCTCGACGCGAGCGGAACCGCGAGGGCATCCAGGTCGGAACCGCCATCTCGCTGCTTGTGCGAGACCGAGCCATCACGCAGCCAGCGCCGCAGGAGTTGAGCTTCCGCCACCTACTGGGGCAAGGACGAAGCGCGGCGAGCTGCTGCGCTCGTGCAGGCGTAGCCACGGCCGGATCGCACACGATGCATCAGTGGCGCCAGCAACCTGGCGCGTTGGGCTTCCCTTCGCGCCGCCAGCTCTTGCCGGCGAGTATCTCGGCTGGCCGATGCTGCCCGACCTGCTTCCGCGTCTCGTTCCCGGGCGTGAAGACGAGCCGCGACGACCTGCGTCGTCGACATCGACCGCGACCGACTCGACGCGCGAATGCGGCGCTACTTCGATCCGGAGGTGGGCGACGAGGAAGTCGCGGTCGAGTCGCCCATGCTGCGATGGCAGCACGCCAGCCGATTCGATGGCGACAGCCGTTCGCGACGACTCGCCAAGCGTGGCTACTCGCCAGCAGCACCATCGTCCGCTACTGCTACCGGCCCTTCGATCTTCGGTGGCTCTACTGGGAACCGGAAACCAAGCTGCTGGACGAGAAGCGCGACCGAGTACTCTGGCGCACGTGTCCTGGCGGCATCCTCTCTGGTATCGCGCCAGCAGCGGAGCGGCAGAGGGAAGGTCTGCTCTTCTACAGGTACATCGTCGACTTGGGCGACCTCCACCTGATCGGCCCGAACGCCAGCGTGCTTCCCGCTCGCGTGGACGGCGGCGCCCAGCGCCAGAGGTGCGCTCCTGTGTCGAGCCCGATCGACGGTGCTACCCAACTCGTCGGCAGGCACCTCGCCGCGACTATCCTTGACGGACGTTCGGCGGCAAGCGAGCGCCCGTTCTTCCATGCACTGCCTGCCATGCTACGCCCCAGCGTACCGGCGCGAGAACGCCGGTGCGCTTCGCCAGGACTGGCCGCGCATCCCTCTCCCGGCCACGCGCGACGCCTCCTCGAGCCTCGGCGGAGCTCGGCCGTCAGGTCGCGGCGCTGCTCGATGTCGAGAGCCGGGTCGACGCAGTCACCACCGGCTCCATCCGGCCACGAGCTGCGCGCGCTCGGCGTCCTCATCGCGAGTGCATCCGGCAAGGCGCTCGACCCGTCCGCCGGCGACCTCGCCGTCACCGCCGGCTGGGGCCACGGCGGCAAGGGCGGCGTCACGATGCCGGGCCGGGGCCGGCTGATCGAGCGCGCCTACACCGCCGCCGAGCTCGCCGCCTTCCGCGAGGGCGCGGCGGCGCTCGGCCTCACCGACGAGCAGCGTTCGCGCTGCCTCGGCGGCACGTGCTACGACGTCTACCTCAACGAGCGCGCGTACTGGCGCTGCGTGCCGCCGAACGTCTGGACGTACACCATCGGCGGCTACCAGGTGATCAAGAAGTGGCTCTCGTACCGCGAGCGCGCCCTGCTCGGCCGCGACCTCACGCCCGACGAGGCGCGCTACGTCACCGAGATGATGCGCCGCATCGCCGCGATCCTGCTCCTCCACCCGGCGCTCGACGCGTCGTATGCCGCGGTCAAGGCTGCGACGTACGCGTGGCCCCAACGCACGTAGCCGGCGCCGGAAGCGCTCCTGCCCCGGCAAGGAAGTGACCGTGGCTAGTGCGTCGTTCGCAGGGGCCGGACGGTCTTGATGCGCTCGAAGTCCTCGTCCTCGTGCAGCAGGATCCCGTCCCGCTCCAGCACCAGGCAGGCGATCAAGCAGTCCGTCGAGCTCCGGATCGTGACTCCGCGACGCCTGCATTCGAAGAAGATGCGGGCCGCCTCGACGTGAGCCGCGAGGGGGTCCCGGGGAAACAGGAGCTCCTGGGTTTCCAGATAGCGGAGCAGAAGGCGCCACTCCTTCTCGTCGCGCGCACCCTGAAGCAGTTCCTGGCAGCACACCCCTGGGATCGCAAACGGGGTCCCGTCCTGTTCCAGCCGCCGGAGACTCCGTGCGCTGGGGGTCGATGCGCCACGCAAGAAACTGATCAACGTAGAGGTGTCGACGACGATCACGCCCGGTCCTCACGCAACGCCTTGTAGTCGTATCCCTCGAAGAAGCGGATCTTGCCTTCGAGCTCCAGCAGGCTCTTGCGCTTCCGTGTCGTGATCAGGACCTTCAACGCCTCCTCAACCAAGGCCCGCTTGGTGCGAATACCGGTGAGGCGCTGAGCTTCATGCACGAGATCCTCGTCCAGAACGATGTTGGTGCGCATCGGCTGCACCCCCTCCACGAGATTATACACACGGTCGTGGGTATCGGTATGTGTCTCGTCCGTCACAAACACGGACCCGGCACCTGACGGCACGGTTTTGACCGGCGGCCTGCCTGCTGCACCGATGACGCTGGCGCTCCAGACGCGCCGAGATCGCCACGCCGGCCCCGCCCTGCGGCCGTGGCCGGCTCGCGATGACAGTGTTGGCCGGTGGGACACCGGCGTGCACCGCGGGAGTCTTGAATCGCCAGCCTGGCGGCCTACTTCGCCGCTGCGGGCTGCTCGCCGGGGAGATTGCCCAGGTACCTCGCGGGGTCCTTGTCGAACTTGGCGACGCACATCTTGCAGCAGAACATCACGGTGCGTCCCTTGTACGCGTGAGCGACGGGCGCGCCCATGCCGCCCTCGCCCAGCTTCTCGCCGCTGACCGGGCAGGTCGTCTGAATGTTCTCGAGCTGCACGCCGGCCTCGGCGATCGTGGCGAAGTACTTCTCCGGGTCGGCCTTGGACTTCGCCGGGCACTTGTTGCAGCAGAAGTAGATGCGCTGTCCCTGCCAGTCCACGTGCGGGCTGGTGGTCTTGTCGATCTTCTCGCCGGACACCGGGCACACCGTCTGCTCGGCGGCCGCCGCCGGCGCCGTCGCGACCACCGCCGCCAGCACGATCAACACCGCTACCGCCAGAATGCTCTTCCTCATCGTCATCTCCCCTGATTCATCGTGGCGCCCGTCGGCGCCGTCGGCATGCCAGCCGGAGCGCGGCCGCCCCGCAGCGCTTCACGATGCTCCCGCCGCGACCGTCTCCTCGCCGGACGCGCCAAGCTCGCGGCGCTTCCACAGCTTGTAGATCGCCGGGTAGACCAGCAGCTCCAGCAGGAACGAGGTGACCAGGCCGCCGATCATCGGCGCGGCGATGCGCTTCATCACGTCGGCGCCGGCCGAGGTCGACCACATGATCGGCAGCAGGCCCATGAACGCCGCGGTCACGGTCATCATCTTCGGGCGGACGCGCTTGACCGCGCCGTGGACGATCGCCTCGTCGAGGTCGGCGAGCGTCTTGCGCAGCCCGCGCCGCTTGCGTCGTCGTAGGACAGGTCGAGGAACAGCAGCATGAAGACGCCGGTCTCGGCGTCGAGGCCGAGCAGCGCGATCATGCCCACCCAGGCGGCGATCGAGACGTTGTAGTGCAGGAAGTGGAAGAGCCAGATCGCGCCGACGGCGGAGAACGGCACCGCCAGCATCACCACGCACCGCCTTGAAGGCCGACCGGGTGTTGACGTAGAGCAGCACGAAGATCAGCACCAGCGTGATCGGCACGACGAGCTTGAGCCGCTCGCGCACCCGCAGCATGTTCTCGTACTGGCCGCTCCACTGCAGCACGTAGCCCGGCGGCAGCGCCAGCTTGTCGCGGACGATCCGCTTCGCCTCCTCGACGTAGCCGCCGATGTCGCGGCCGGTGATGTCGACGTAGACGTAGCCGGCGAGGAAGCCGTTCTCGTCGCGGAGCATCGCCGGGCCCTGGACGAGCTGGATGTCGGCGAGCTGCGCGAGCGGGATCTGCGCGCCGCCCGGCGTCGCGACCAGCACCCGCCGCAGCTGGTCGAGGTCGTCGCGCAGCTCGCGCGGGTAGCGGACGTTGACCGGGTAGCGCTCGCGCCCCTCGATCGTGGTGGTGACGTTCTCGCCGCCGATCGCGGTCATGATCACGTCCTGCACCTGCGCGACGGTGAGGCCGTAGCGGGCGAGCTGGTCGCGGCGCGGCTCGAAGTCGACGAAGTAGCCGCCGGCGACCCGCTCGGCGAAGACGCTGCGCGTGCCCGGCACGTCGCGCACGATCCCCTCGAGCCGCTCGCCGATGCGCTCGATCTCCTCGAGGTCGGCGCCGAAGATCTTGATGCCGATCGGCGTGCGCACGCCGGTCGAGAGCATGTCGATGCGCGCCTTGATCGGCATCGTCCAGGCGTTGGTCACGCCGGGGATGCGCAGCGCTGCGGTCCATCTCGTCGACCAGCTCCTCCCAGGAGATGCGGTCGGGCCAGAGCGGGCGCAGCAAGCGGCTTGAGCCACGCCGGCGCCCACGACGAGTACCAGCGCGGCTTCGCCTCGCCACTCCGTCTCGCGGCTTGAGCACGACCGTGGTCTCCATCATCGAGAACGGCGCCGGGTCGGTCGAGGTCTCGGCGCGGCCGGCCTTGCCGAAGACGCGCTCGACCTCCGGGAACGACTTGAGCACGCGGTCCTGCGTCTCCAGCAGCTCCTGCGCCTGCGCCACCGAGATGCCGGGCAGCGTCGTCGGCATGTAGAGGATCGTCCCCTCGTTGAGCGGCGGCATGAACTCGGTGCCGAGCTTGAAGTAGACCGGGACGGCTGACCGCGACGAGGCCGATCGCCGCCGCGATGACCGCCTTGGGGAAGCGCAGCACGAAGCGGCAGGCCGGCTCGTAGACGCGGAAGATGGACGCGGCTGATCGGGTGCCGCTCCTCGGCGTAGTACGTGCCGACCAGCGTCCTGGTGGCCAGCCACGCCAGCCAGCGCGGCCGGAAGGTGAACGGGTCCATGCGCGTGAACAGCATGCGCAGCGCCGGGTCGAGCGTGATCGCGAGCAGCGCCGCGAGCGCCATGGCCAGGTTCTTCGAGTAGGCCAGCGGCTTGAAGAGCCGCCCCTCCTGGTCGACCAGGGCGAAGATCGGCAGGAACGCCACCGCGATCACCAGCAGCGAGAAGAAGACCGACGGGCCGACCTCCTTCAGCGCCTCCAGGCGGACCGCGTGGAAGTCGCCCTTGCCGTCCCTCCGCCTGCCAGAGGTGGAGCTTGTTGTAGGCGTTCTCCACCTCGACGATGGCGCCGTCCACCAGCACGCCGATCGAGATGGCGATGCCCGGCGAGCGACATGATGTTGACCGTCACGCCCATGAAGTAGCAGCGGGATGAACGCCAGCAGCACCGAGATCGGGATGGTGACGATCGGCACGATCGCCGACGGGATGTGCCAGAGGAAGATCAGGATCACGAGCGAGACGATGATCATCTCGATGGTCAGCTCGTGCTTCAGCGTGTCGATGGCGCGGTCGATGAGGTCGGAGCGGTCGTAGGTCGTGACGACCTCGACGCCCTTCGGGCAGCGACGGCTCGATCTCCGTGCAGCTTCGCCTTGACCCGCTCGATGACGTTGAGCGCGTTCTCGCCGTGGCGCATGACGACGATGCCGCCGACGGGGTCGCCGAGGCCGTCGAGGTCGGAGACGCCGCGCCGGATCTCCGGGCCCGAGCTCGACCCGGGCGACGTCGCGCAGCAGCACCGGCACGCCGCCTGGCGCCGACCTTGACGACGATCTGCTCGAAGTCGGCGACGGCGCGGGCGTAGCCGCGGCCGCGCACCATGTACTCGGCGCCGCTCCACTCGAGCAGCCGGCCGCCGACCTCGTTGTTGGAGCCGCGGACCGCGGCGATCGACCACGTCGAGCGGGATGCCGTAGGCGGCGAGCCGGTTCGGGTCGACGGTGATCTGGTACTGCTTGACGAAGCCGCCGATCGAGGCGACCTCGGCCACGCCGGGCACCGACTGCAGCGCGTAGCGCAGCGTCCAGTCCTGGTAGGAGCGCAGCTCGTCGAGCGAGTGCGTCGCCGCGAGCGGTCGACGAGCGCGTACTGGAAGACCCAGCCGACGCCGGTCGCGTCCGGCCCGAGCTCGGTCTGCACGCCCTCGGGCAGCCGCGGCTGGATCTTCGAGAGGTACTCGAGCACCCGCGAGCGCGCCCAGTAGAGGTCGGTGCCGTCCTCGAAGATCACGTAGACGTAGGAGAAGCCGAAGTCGGAGAAGCCGCGGATCGCCTTGACCTGCGGCGCGCCGAGCAGCGCGGTGACGATCGGGTAGGTGACCTGGTCCTCGATGATGTCCGGCGAGCGGTCCCAGCGCGAGTAGACGATCACCTGCGTGTCCGAGAGGTCGGGCAGCGCGTCGAGCCGGATCTCCTTCAGCGTGTAGACCGCCAGCACGCACAGCGCCGCCACGCCGAGCAGCACGAGGACGCGGTTGTGGGCCGAGAACTCGATGATCTTCTGGATCATCGCGCTCCCCCTTGCCGCCGAGGGGACCGGGGACCGGGGACCGGGGACCGAAACTCCACCGATCCAGGCGTTGGCGAGCCCGTCCGCGCGGCTCCACGAATCGACGCGAGCACAGACCGGACCGATCCCTGGATGAAGCGACGCTCCCGCCCGCGCCGTTCGTCAGTGCTAGTGAACATGGCTGCCCTCCCCGGTCCCCGGTCCCCGGTTCCCGGTCCCCTGGCCGGGTGGCGGCGCGGCGGCAATCGCAGAGCGCAGGCGCGACTCGGAGTCGAGCAGGAAGTTGGCGCGGATCACGACCTGCTCGCCCTCGGCGAGGCCGGCCAGGACCTGCGCCTTGCCGCCGGAGCGGACGCCGACCTTGACCTCGCGCGGCTCGAACATCCCGCCGCCCTTCTCGACGAACACCACCTGGCGCTCCCCGGTGTCCATCACCGCCGAGTCGGGGACCAGCAGGCCCTCGCCGGGGTCGAGACGGATCTCGACGTTGGCGAACATCCCGGGCTTGAGGTCGAGCTTCGGGTTCGCGAACTCGAAGCGCACCCGCAGCGTGCGACTCTCCGCGGCAAGCGTCGGGTAGATGTAGGCGACCCGGCCCGAGAGCACCCGCGCGGCGTCGTAGGGCAGAGTCACCGCCGCCTCCTGCCCGAGCCGCAGCAACCCGGCCTCGTACTCGTAGAAGTCGGCCTCGACCCACACCCGCGAGAGGTCGGTGATCGTGAACAGCTCCATCATGCTCGGGTCGACCTGCTGGCCCGGGAAGATACCCTTGGCGGTGACGTAGCCGGAGACTGTGGGCGACCAGCGTCACGTCGCGCCGCGGCTTCCCGGTGCGCTCGATCTCCGCGATCATGTCCTCCGGAACGTCGAGCAGCTCGAGACGGCGGCGCGCCGCCGCGAGCAGATCGTCGCCTCCCTTGCGCACCTCGGGGATCTCGCTCGCAGCGAAACCGGCGGCGGCGGCCCTGGCCCGCAGGTATTCCTCCTGGCTCGCCAGGAGCTCCGGCGAGTAGATCGAGAGGATCGGCTGTCCGTGCTCGACGTACTGGCCGGTGAAGTTGACGTACAGCTTCTCGACCCAACCGGTCACCCTCGTGTGGACGTGATCGATCCGCGTCTCGTCGGGGACGACGGTGCCGACCGTCCGCACCGTCCGCGCCAGCGACCCGCGCACGACCGGCGCGGTCTGCACGCCGGAGAGGCGCACGCCCTCGGCGGTCATCTCGACGCTGGCGAGCCCGGGGACAGCTCCGGCCGCGCCGGTCTGCTCGTCGGCGTACACCGGCACGTAGTCCATCCCCATCGAGTCCTTCATCGGCACCGGCGAGGTGACCGTCGGGTCCATCGGGTTGCGGTAGAAGAGCACCTGCCGCCCGACCGACGTGGGCCGTGGGCCGTGGGCCGTGGCCCGATCGCTCTCGGCAACGGGGGCGGCGGTGCTCCGGTCCCCGGTCCCCGGTCCCCGGTCCCCGGTCTGCTCCAGCGGCATGCCGCACTTCGGGCAGCGTCCCGGCTTGTCCGACGTCACCTCGGGGTGCATCGGGCAGACGTACGTCGGGGTGGTCGTCGGCGCGACCTTCTCCTCCATCGGCACCAGCCGCATGCCGCAGATCGGGCAGTCGCCCGGCTTGTCCGAGATGTAGGTCGGGTGCATCGGGCAGTGATACCTCTGCACGACGGCATGCCCCCCCGCCCCGCAGGCGGTCAGGCTCAGGCCGGCGATCACGAGCAGCACCAACAACGCGACTGCCGCGGCTTGGATGATCTTCCCTCGTTTCATTGCACACCTCCGGTGCTGTCGTCAGCTCCACCGGGCTCTCCGAGGAGTGCTTGGAGCCCGGCCCAGACAGCGAAGCGGTCGGCTTCACGGCCGGCCAGCGCGGTCCTGGCGTCCAGCCAACTGTTGAAGTCCTCGATCACGGTGGAGAAATCGCCCCGGCCGGCGAGATAGGAGGAGCGCGCGGCATCAACCGCGGCGGAGGTCTGTGGCAGGATCGCCTGCTCGTACCGGATGATCTGCCGCTCCGCCCTCCCCCACTCCGCGGCGAGGCGGGCGGCCTGCGAGCGCGCCGTTGCCTCGGCGTCGCGCAGCTCGGCGCGCGCCATCTCGAGCTCGAGCTCGGCGGCGCGCACCATCGGCTTCTGCCGCTCGGTCCGCCACAGCGGCAGCTCCGCGCCGAAGCGCAGCGTCACCGCCGGGTCGTAGCGGCCGCGGAGCCCGACCGCGGTACCGGCGAAGAGGTTCGGCTTTGCGTCGAGCCTGGCCGTGCTGACGCGGCGCTCGGCGGCAACGACGGCGGCCTTACGGACGGCGACCTCGGCGGACGTGGCGACCGCCAGCTCTTCCCAGGGCAGCGCCGGCACGGCCGGTGCGGGCAACGCCGCGACGGTGCCCAACGGCTCCCCACCGGAGCGGTCCAGAAGGCGGTTGAGAGCCGCCACCTGCGCGGCTCGCTCGGCGCCGAGATCGTCAAGACGCTCGCCCACCCTGGAGACCTCGAGCTGCGCCTTGATCACCGCCTCCTGCTCGGCCTCCCCGGCGGCGTAGCGCGAGGCGGCCGTGGCCGAGAGCATGTCGAGCAGCTCGCCGGCCGCCGCCAGCGCCTGCTTCTCGCGGTCGAGGGCATAGACACGGGCGTAGATCGTGCGGACCTGCGGCGGCCAGCATCCGGCGCACCTGGTCGAGGTCGGCGTCACGAACCTCGCTGTCCGCGCGCGCGACGTCGCGGGCGGCCCGGCGCTTGCCCGGGTACGGGATGTCCTGGCGCACCTCCGGGCCGATCATCGACATCTCGTCGGTACCCACCGTATAGCGCGGGAACGACATGTCGGTGAGCATGAGCTCCACCATCGGGTTCGGCAGCGCGCCGGCCGGAGCGATCATCTCGCGCGCAGCCGCGAGCCGGGCTCGCGCCGCGGCCACCGACGGCGAGCGGTCGAGCGCCGCCGCCACCAGCTCCTCGACGGGAGGTGCCGGCGGTCCGTCGCCACGGGGCGCGGCCGGCTGCGCCGCCGCCGGGCGCGGCGAGCCAAAGTACCATCAAGAGCAAAACGCCAAAGGGTTCGGGTCTCGTCTCCACTGTGTCCTCCGGTAACACGGGCTCCACGCCTGCACGCCCTGGGCGAGCAGGCACACGTAGACCATGCCGAGAAGATCAGCAGCGGAGAACGACGTTCTCGAGAACCGGGGTCAGGGCCGGGCGATCCGCTTCCTCGTCGAGCGCCGCGCCGCCGTATGGCGCCGGCGCCGCAAGCTGCGATACGGCGAGCGCGGCCAAGGCGGGGGCGGAGCCCTGGTCGTCACCCTGACGCTGCGGCGTCGCCGGCTGGGGCGCGGTCGGGAGCTTCTCCGATCCGCCGCGGCAGCTACAGGCGCCAGCGTCGCCGCAACAGCACCTGGCAGCCCCGACACAGCAGGAGTGCTTCGGCTGGGGCGCGCAGCGAGCGGTCGCACCGAGAGCGAGCGGGCTCGCCAGCAGCAGAGCCACCATCGCCACCCTCAGTGTCCGGCTTCTCACACTCACCTTTTGTACCCCGTCTCTTCGATTCCTACCGGCGATCCGGCCGCCTCGACTGCACCCGTGGCGGGGCGGATCGTGTCGTCCATCATACCAAGCCTTTTGCCGCGGCCGGAATTCCGGTTACCGCCTGCTCACCGCCAGCCCGCTCGGCCTCAGCGGATCGGCTGCGGCGGCGGCGCCGGCTCGACCTGGATGGTCGAGTGCGTGATTCCGAACCGGTCGGCCAGGAGCGTGCGGACGGCGGCCAGCACCGCCTGCTCGCGGCCCGAGGCCGCATGAACGTGGGCGGAAACCGAGACAAACCCGGAGGTGATCGTCCACACGTGGAGGTCGTGGACGCCGGCGACCCCGCCGATGGCGCGGATCGCGCGCCCGAGCTCTTCGACGTCGAGACCGGCCGGCACGCTCTCCATCAGAATCGACACCGAATCGCGCACCAGCCCCCACGCCGAGTACGCGACCAACAGGGCGATCAGGATCGACGCGAGCGGATCGGCCCAGCGCCAGCCGAACACCGCGATCAGCGCGCCGGCCGCCATCGCCTGGACGCTGCCGAGAGCGTCGGTCAGCACGTGCAGCCAGGCGCCGCGCAGGTTGAGGCTGGCGTCGCGCTCGCGATGCAGCAGCGCCAGGCTCACCAGGTTGACGAGGAGCCCGCCGGCGGCGACCGCGAACATCAGCGCCCGCCCGCACGTCCTGCGGGTGGCTGAGCCGCTCCACCGCCTCGCGGACGATCAGCGCGGCGATCGCCACCAGCGCCGCGCCGTTCGCGAGCGCTGCGAGGATCTCGGCGCGGTGATAGCCGTAGGTCCGCCGCGCGGTCGGCGGCCGCAAGGCGATCCGCATGGCGACCAGCGACAGGGCGAGCGCCGCCACGTCCGACAGCATGTGGCCGGCGTCCGCGAGCAGGGCGAGCGAGCCGGAGACGATCCCACCGACGACCTCCGCCGCGAGATAGCAGGCCGTCAGCGCCAGCGTAATGGCGAGCCGCGATGCGCCCGATCGGCGCGGCGCGGTGTGGCGGTGTCTCTCGGCAGCCCCGACTGACCGGCGGTCATCCATGCGTACCGATCTCCCCGCGCAGGATTCTCCTCCAATCCCGGCCGAGCGCAACCGGCGCCGCGACGTCTAGCGGGGTCCGGATTCTGCACGTACTGCGGGCTTCCCGCCCAGGGGGTTTGCTAGAATCCAGCGCGATGGGTAGGACGCACGCTCGCAACCCCGTTCGCGGGAAGCAGATCAAGAGCTTGGTGCTGTTCGCCGGGCTCTTCGTGGCGCTGCTGGCCCCGCTCGACCTGGTTTTGTGCAGGTCGACCGACGGTTATTCCGCCATCGAGAACGCCTGGCTTGGCTGCTGCGGCGCGGTGACGGGCAGCCTCCGTTGCGCACCAGCGGTTGTGCCGGGGATCACGCACGGTCCGCGTGCGAGCACAGCCATCTCTGGCGTGTCATGCAACGATATCCGCTTGGGCGCTGCGGCCCATAGGTCGCCCTCAGCCCGCGCGTTCTCTCTTCCTGCCACGACTGCCTGGTTCTCGGCTCGCTCCGCATCTCAGCCGGACGGCTGGGCGCGCGGTCTCGATGGCGACCCTGCGCGCGGCCGCCAGCTCCGCGATACTCTCCGCTCGACCGTCCTCACGCTCTGAGCCCTCCTCTCCCGCCGTCGAGGTACTGCCGATCACTGGCAGTTCAACCGTGTTGCGTGAGGAGGATCGCAAGATGTCGTCACCGTGGACACCGAGATTCGTCGTTTGCTGTTGCCTGATCGTCGCAAGCCACGCCACCGTGAGCCTTGCCGCCGACAGTGCCCCCATGGCCGCGCCGGTGGCGCTTGTAACCCTCGTGGAGGTGCGCGAAAAGGCGCTCGCCGCCAACCCCGAGCTACAGGCGCTGACCGCGCAGGTGCAGGCGGCCGCAGGAGCGTACCGCCAGGCCCGCGCGTTCGCCAACCCCGAGCTGGTATTCGAGGCCGAGGACTTCGGCGGCACCTTGCCTGCTGATGCGGCATCGCAGAAGACGTTCTCGGTCAGCCAGAGCATCGAATGGTTCGGTAAACGCTCGGCGCGCGTGGCGGCCGCGGATCTCGCCCGGAAGGTCGCCGCGTCGGACGTTGAGCGGAAGCGCCGGGACATCCTCACCGAAGTCGACCGGAGGTTTGCCGACGTTCTCGGCGCTCAGGAGCGCGCTGCGATCGCCGAAGAGAACTCCCGGACCGCGCACGAGGTCACGCAGGCGGTCTCGGCCCTGGTCGCGGCGGGAGAGGTGTCGCCGATCGAAGAGGCGCGCGCCCAAGCCGATGAGGCGCTTGCGGCCATCGACCACGCGAACGCGGAGCGGGACGTCGATCTCACGCGCTGGGAGCTCGGCCGGCTCTGGGGTGAGGGGCAACCCGCGCCCGTCGGCGGGTCCGGCCGGCTCGCAGAGACGGCGACCGCTCCCGACCTCGACCTCGCGCTCGCGACAATCGCCGAGCTCCCCGACCTCACCCGGTGGGACGCCGAGGCGGAGCGCCTGGCGTCGCTCGACACCCTGGCGCGCAGGCAGTCCTATCCCGACCTCGCGATCAGCGTCGGAACCCGCTCCTACGGCGGATCCGGTGACCGCGCCTACGTCGCCGGACTCGCGCTACCCGTCCCCCTGCTGACCCAGTTCGCCGGGGCGCGTGCCGAGGCGTCGGCGCGCATCGAGCAGACCAAGCACGAGAAACGCGCCGAAGAGGCTCGCATCCGAGTCGCGCTGCTATCAGCGCACCAGATCCTCGCGCGGGCCATCGACGAGGCGCGAACGCTGCGCGAAGACGTGCTTCCCAGGGCAATCAGCGTCTACGAGGCACTCAACGAGGGGTACCGGCGCGGGAAGTTCCGCCTGCTCGACCTCCTCGAGGCACGCCGCACCCTCGCCCAGACCCGGCTGCGATACGTCGACGCGCTGGTCCGCCTGAACGTCGCCGACGCCGACCTGCGGCGTCTCGTCCCGGCAGCAGCACCCATCGGAAATGGAGCTCGATGATGAACCACGAGATCACACACTCATGCGGCCGTATCGCTGCTCTGGTCTGCCTCCTGCTCTTCCTGCCCGCGATCGGCTGCAAGAAGACAGGCGGCCCTGCGGCCGGGCCCATCGCTGAAGAACCTGAGAGCGCTGCAAAGGGAACGGCGCTTGCCGAGGTCGAGACCTCCGACCTCGACCAGCCGATCGCCGACCTGTTGGCCGCGGAGTGCGAGCACAAGATACCCACCTACACCTGCAACGAGTGCCGGTACGAGGTCGGCGTGTCCAAGGCCGGCGACGAGATGTTCGACCCCGCGCTCGGCGGCACGCTGGCAACGATGAAAGCGGGTACTCGTCCGCTTGCGAGCGGCAAGGACTCCAATGGCGAGGTCCGCCTGAACGAGGAGAGGGCCGTCTATCTCAGCCCGCGGGCCCCCGGCGTGGTCCGCTCGATCCTGGTGGACCTCGGGTCGCGGGTGCGGGCCGGCCAGGTGCTCTTCGAGGTGGAGAGCAGCGACTACCGGCAGGCCAAAGCGGACCTGCTGCGCGCCACGGCCGCGGTGACCCTGGCCGAGGCGACCGCCGTGCGCGAGCGGGACCTGTACGAGAAGCGCGTCTGCCCGCGCAAGGACGTGATCGAAGCCGAGGCCGCGCTTGGGCAGGCGAACGCCGAGCACACAGCGGTGGTCGGGCGCTTGTTGGCGCTCGGCCTTCAGCCTGAGGAGATCGACGCGCTCCCCGCCGCCGGCGCCGGCTCGCAGTCGGGCTTGATGCCGGTCCGGGCGCCGTTCGCCGGCACCGTGCTCGAGCGCTCGCTCTCGCTGGGAGCGCAGGCACAACCCGGCGACAAGCTGCTCCTGCTCGCGGACACCGCGAAGATGTGGGTGATCACCACGGTGTACGAGCGCGAGGTGGCGGCGGTGCTCCGGGCCCAGAGGCTCGGTCCCGTCCAGGCGGCGGTGACCGTGACGGCCTATCCGGACGCGACGTTCGCGGGCCACGTGGAGCAGGTCGGTGGCACGCTCGACGAAGCGACGCGAACGGCCAGAGTCCGTGTCGTCGTGGACAACCCGGGCGACTTGCTCCGCGCAGGGATGTTCGCCAGGGTGCAGTTGCTCATGCCAGGTACCGGAGACGGCGTCGCGCTGCCGGAAGAAGCGATCCTCGAGGACGAGGGCCGGTCGTTCGCCTTCGTCCGCGCCGAGGGTCCGTACTTCGTTCGCCGGCCGGTGACGGCCGGCCGCACGCGTGACGGCTGGGTCGAGGTCGGAGGCATCGCGCCCGGCGACGAGGTGGTCACGAAGGGCGCGTTCCTTCTGAAGTCGGACGTGCTGCGCTCGAAGATGGGCGCCGGTTGCGCGGACTAGGGGGCGCCATGACGAACTTCTTCGAGTGGCTCGTCACGCGCCGATGGGCAGTGCTCTTCGCCGGCGGTCTCGTCGTCATCGGCGGGTTCGTCGCCTGGACCCGACTGCCGATCGACGCCTTCCCCGACGTCACCAACATCCAGGTGATGGTGCTGACCAAGGCCGCAGGCCTGTCGGCGGCCGACGTCGAGCAGCGGGTCACCTACCCGATCGAGCAGCAGATGGGTGGCCTGCCGAAGGTGACGCTGGTCCGTTCGATCTCCCGGGCCGGGCTGTCGCAGGTGGTGGTCGTCTTCAAGGACTCGGTCGACCCCTACTTCGCGCGCCAGGTGGTGTTCGAGCGTCTCCAGGGTGCACGGGACCTCCTGCCCCCCGGGATCGAGCCGGAGCTGGCGCCGATGTCGACCGGGCTCGGCGAGATCTTCCAGTACACCCTCGAAGGCGAGGGGTTCACGGCCATGGAGAAACGCACGATTCAGGACCTGGCTCGATCGCCCCGCACCTCCGGACGGTGCCCGGGGTCACCGAGGTCAACAGCTTCGGCGGCGAGGTCAAGCAGTACCAGGTCGTGGTTCATCCCGAGCGCCTGCTCAAGTACGGCCTGACGCTGCGCGAGGTCACGGAGGCGTTGGAGCGCAGCAACGCCAACGCGGGTGCCGGCTTGATCCTCAAGGGCTGGGAGCAGATGTACATTCGCGGCGTCGGGCTGTTCGCCACCGTCGCGGACATCGAGGACGTCGTCCTCGAGGCGCAGGACGGCACACCGGTGTTCGTCCGCGACGTGGCCGAGGTCGTGATCGGGCCGCAGCTCCGCCAGGGCGCAGTCACGCGCGACGGCACGGGCGAGACCGTCGCCGGCATGGCGATCATGCTGCGCGGCGAAAACTCCAAGACGGTCGTCTCGGCCGTCAAGGATGCCATCGCCAAGATCCAGCAGCGCCTGCCCGAGGGACTCCGGATCGACGTCTTCTACGACCGCACGGCGCTGATCGAGGCGTGCATCAGGACGGTGCGGAACGCCCTCCTCGAAGGTGGCGTGCTGGTCATCATCGTTCTCTTCCTCTTCCTCGCCGAGTTCCGCACCGCCGCGATCGTCGTCCTCTCGCTGCCGATCACGTTCCTCTTCACCTTCCTCATCATGGGTGCGTACGGCCTGTCGGCCAACCTCATGAGCCTCGGCGGTCTGGCGTTCTCGGTCGGCATGGTCGTCGACGCCTCGATCGTGGTCGCGGAGAACGTCCGCCGCCACCTCGCCGAGCACCGCGAGCCAGGCGAGCGCGGCAGAGTCGTCGTCGCGGCGATGGTCGAGATCGCCCGGCCCGTGACGTTCTCCGTGCTGATCATCGCGTTGGTGCTCCTGCCTCTGCTGACGCTGCAGGGGCTCGAGGGCAAGATGTTCGCACCGCTGGCGCTCACGCTACTGTTCTCGCTGCTCACCTCGATCGTGGTGGCGCTCTTGCTCGTTCCGACGCTGTCCCACATCGTGCTCAAGCAGGAGCCCGAGCGGGAGTTCGCCTTCGTCACGCGATTCCGGCATGGCTATGGCACGCTGCTCCGAGCGGCATTGCGGTCGCCGAAGGCCACGTACGGCATCGCGCTTGGCGTTCTGGCCGTGTCGGCCTCGCTGGTCCCGTTCATGGGCACCGACTTCATGCCGCCGCTCGACGAGGGCTCGATCGCCATCAACGTCGTCCGGCTGCCGAACGCCTCGCTCGAGGGCTCCGTCCAGGTCGCAGCCATGATCGAGAAACGGCTCTTGAAGTACCCCGAGGTCGCCACCGTCGTGACCAAGTCCGGCCGGGCGGAGATCTCCGAGGACCCCATGGGACCGGAGCAGAGCGACGTCTTCGTCATGCTCAAGCCGAAGAAGCAGTGGGCGACCGGGCGGAGCAAGGCGCAGCTCGTCGAGGCGCTCAGCGCCGAGCTGGCAACGATTCCCGGACTGCGTGCCGCGTTCTCGCAACCCATCTCATTGCGCGTCAACGAGCTCATCTCCGGCGTCAAGAGCGACCTGGCGATCAAGCTCTTCGGCCCGGATCTGACCGTCCTCAAGGGCCTTGCGGACAAAGCCGCCGCTGCGCTCATGGGCATCGACGGCGCCCGCGACGTCAAGATCGAGCAGGTCTCGGGGATGGCCGAGGTCGAGGTGAGACTCGACCGCACTGCCATGGCCCGCTACGCGCTCAACGTCGCCGAGGTCAACGACTTCCTCGAAGCGGCTTTTGCCGGGCGGGTTGTCAGCTCCTTCGTCGAGGGAGAGCGGCGGTTCGAGGTGCTCGTGCGCTTCCCCGAGAGTACTCGCAGAGACATTTCCGCCATCGAGCAGCTTCTCGTCGCGACACCCGCGGGCCAGCGCGTGCCGCTCGCGCAGATCGCGACCGTGAAGCTCGTCGAGGGACCGATGCAGATCAGCCGCGAGAACGGGATGCGTCGGGTCGTGGTCGAGGCCAACGTGCGCGGACGTGACCTGGGCGGATTCGTCGGCGATGCGCAGGCCTCCCTGGCGCCGCTGTGGCAAGGGCTGCCGACCGGGTACCTCGCCGAGCTCGGCGGCCAGTTCGAGAATCAGCAGCGCGCCATGCGGCAGCTCGCCATCGTCGTGCCGATCGTGCTGCTGCTGATTCTCTTCCTGCTCTACTCCGCGCTGGGCAGCGCCCGCAACGCCATCATCGTGCTGTTGAACCTGCCGTTCGCCCTGGTCGGCGGCGTGGTTGCCGCGGTCGCCTTCCGCATGACCCTCTCAGTGTCGGCTGCCGTTGCCTTCATCGTCCTCCTCGGCATCGCGGTCCAGAACGGCGTGGTGCTGGTTGCGTTCTTCACCCAGTTGCGCCAGCGCGGCGTCGAGGTCGGAACGGCGGTCGCCGAGGGATGCCGATTGCGCTTCAAGCCGCTACTGATGACGGCGCTGACGGCGTTCATCGGCATGCTCCCGATGGTCTACGCGAGCGGGTCCGGCGCGGACATCCAGAGGCCGCTGGCGGTCATCGTCATGGGTGGCATCGTGACGTCGTCGCTCCTCACGCTCCTGGTCCTGCCGGTGCTCTACCACACGTTCGAAAGCCGAGCCAGTGCCGCTCCGGAGTCCCGGTGAGGTCACCGCACCCGGCTGCCGACGGCAGCAGGTTCCGATGACGATGGTGATTGCGTGCGTCCAGACCTACATGGCACCCCCGGAGGAACATGGCGGCAACGGCCGAAGAATCGCGGCTCGTCATGTCCGAAGCGGGAAGCGACGCCCACGCCGGCACGATCCCAACAGATGGAGTCTTCGTACTAATCGCCGGGCTCGAGCAGGCGCCGGTTCCACACCAGGAGCAGCACCGTCGCCGCGAGCAGGAGCGCGCCGTTCGCCTGGTGGGCCGTCCGCACGATCACCTCGTACGGCGACGGCTCGGCGCCCGCGACCCGTGTGCTGACAATCGCGAACGCCAGCACACCGAGCGTCACCTGGATGCTCACCAGTGCGATCACGGCGCGGCCGACGGCGGGCAGCACGGGCAGGTCGCCGTAGAGCGAGCGGGCGCGCACTGCCGCGGTGATCGCCAAGATCACCACCACCATCGCGAACGCGACGTGGACCATCAGCATCTCCGACAAGTGCCGCTGCAGTGCGCCGAGCACCAGTTGCACCACCAGCACCGGCACCAGCAGCGTCGTGAAGGCGCGGTCCACCGCTGCCCGCCCGTCGGAGCGCGCCGACGGCGCCACCAGCCAGGTCGTCGACGTGAACGCCGCGAGCGCGACGACGAGCGAGAAGAACAGTTGCGCGAACGAGCCGTGGACGATCGCCAGCGTGATGCTCGGCGCGACCGCGTCGGGCGACGTCGCCATCGTGAAGCGGCCGGTCACCCGCAGGCCGCCGAGGACCCCTTGCCCAATCACGGCGACGACCGCCAACCACCCCAGCCGCTTCACCCAGGCGCGACGGTCCACCCGCTGCAGGTGGAGCGCCAGCACCACCGTCGTCAGACCGACCAGCGAGCCGGCGAGACGGTGCGCGTGCTCGTAGTAGATGCCGCCGGTCATGCGCGCCAGCGGGTAGAGGAAGATGTTGTACCCGTAAGAGTTCGGCCAGTCGACGACGGCCAGCCCGGCCTGGTGGCTGGTGACCAGCCCGCCGGCGACGATGAGCAGGAACGTCGCCGCCACCGCGACTGCGGCGAAGGCGCCGGTCCAGTTGATCGGCTTGCCGGCCGGCCGCGCGCGGGAGGCTCCCAGCGCCGCGCCGACCCAGCCCAGCGCCGCGCCGGCGAGCAGCGAGCCGGGCACCCAGTAGGCCGCCGCCGGCAGCAGCTCGTTCGGCCGACTGCCGCCGACCAGGCTGCCGAGTACCATCAGGTTGATCAGTGACGTGATCAACCCGGCCAGCGCTCCGCCGGCGGCGCCGCGGTCCGCGCAGCGCCCGGCTGCCGCGCCACCGGCGATCAGGCACGCCAGGAGCAGCACCGCGACCAGCCCGCTCGGCACGGCACCCGGGAGGACTCGCGAAACGTAGCCGATCAGCCACATCGTGACGCTGGTTCCGAACGAGATCGCGAGCAGGTCGCCCGCGCCCAAGCGAGCAGTGGTGGTGGTCGGCGACATGTCGGAGGCGCCCTCCCGAATGCGGATTGTCGCACCAAAGCGCTCGCAGCCGAAGCGCGATGCCGTCGCGGACAACGCTCAGCCCAGCCGGCCCCGCCGACACGTGGTACTCTGCATTTCGTACCACAAACCTGCGACTGATCTACCGGCGATGCGGTGAAACCTGACAGGAACTCCTCGCCCCCACGGCGCCGGCCGGCGCCGCGGACGTTGGCCGGAAAGGAAGAACCGTCGGTCACGCCTGGCCCGCTGCGTAGGCGGACGAGCGCGCCCGAGCGGTTCGTCGAATCTCACCTCTTCCGCCGTCTCGACGCCACCTTTCTCTTCGATATCGAGGCGATGCTGTGCTATCAGGTCACCCCCGCGGTCGCACAGGTGGTCGAAGCGATCCGGCGCGGCGTGCACTGCCGTTCCGGCAACGGGAGCCTCCGCTGGCCGGCGCCGCGGGTTGCCCGCACGGTGCTCGCTCACCTCCGCCGCCTCGGCATCGTCCGTGCCGGCATCTCGGCTCGCCCCCGGCTCCCGTTGCGCGCCGGCGTCCGCCACCTCGAGCTCATGGTCACGCACGCCTGCAACCTGCGCTGCCGTTATTGCTACGGCGCCGCGATCGGCGCCGGCTCCCGTCACCTCTACGGCGAGGACGACGCCGACATGCCGTGGGAGGTGGCGCGGCGCGGCGTGGAGCTGCTCCTGCAAGGCTCAGGGCGCGCGCCGCGGGTATCGCTGACCTTCTTCGGCGGCGAGCCGCTGCTCGCCCTCGATCTCATCCGCCGCGTCGTGCCGTTCGCGCGGGCGCAGGCCGAAGCAGCCGGGAAGGCGATCGACCTGTCGCTGTCGACCAACGGCATCGGCCTGAGCGCGGAGGTCGTGCAGTTCCTGGTCGCCAACGACATCGGCTGTCAGGTGTCGATCGACGGCCCGGCCGGGATCCACGACGCCAACCGGCCGGCGGCGTCCGGCGCCGGCTCCTACGCGCAGGCGTTGCCCGGCGTCCGGCGGCTCCTCGCGGCGCGCCCGGGCCGGGTCACCGCCCGCGTCACCGTCGCTCGTGCCCTGGTTCACCTGCCCGAGGTGGTCGAGCATCTGCTCGGGCTCGGCTTCGCCGCCGTTCACGTCGAGCCGGCGCTCGGCGGCTGTGGTGACAGCGCAGTCGATGCCGCCGACGTGGCGACCATGTGCGAGCAGAACGAGGACCTCGCGCGGCTGCTCGTCGCGCGCGTCCGGGCCGACCGCGTCTTCGCCTACCACAACCTGGTCCGCCACATCCGCCAGAGCCGGGTAGTGCGCCAGCGCCTCGCCCATCACTGCGGCGCGGCGCGCACGCTGCTGGCGGTGGCGCGCGACGGCGCCTTCTATCCCTGCCATCGCTTCGTCGGCCTGGCGGAGTACCGCATGGGGGACGTCTGGAGCGGTCCCGATTTCACACTGCAACGGCGCGTGCTGGCGCTCACCGTGGACGAACGGCCCGGGTGCCGCGAGTGTTGGGCCCGCTACCTGTGCGGCGGCGGCTGCTGGAAGCACGCGGTCGACGCCCACGGGACCCTCGAGCGCCCGGACGAGGAGCTCACCTGCCGGCTCATCCGCCATCAGATCGAGTGCGCGCTGGCAGTCAACGCCGCGCTCTCGGTGAGCGATGCCGAGGTGCTGGGGAGAGGGTGGCGGGAGAGCGAGGCGCCGCACCTGGCGCCGGAGGAGGCGTAGGCGATGCATCGGCGCGACCTGTTGGCGAGGCTGGCGATCGGTGGTGCGGGCGCCGTCCTGGGGCAGTCCGGG
The DNA here is from genome assembly GCA_963725705.1 of uncultured Acidobacteriota bacterium. Classification (GTDB taxonomy): domain Bacteria; phylum Acidobacteriota; class Thermoanaerobaculia; order Thermoanaerobaculales; family Thermoanaerobaculaceae; genus CAVRZJ01. The sequence continues at coordinate 356,521 of CAVRZJ010000023.1, forward strand.
ATCGCGGCGCCGCTGCGCCGCATCAACGTGGCGCTGCTGGGCGGAGGGGAGACGGCCGCGGCCGGCGATTGCACCTCCGACTACTGCACGAGCCGCGACGCTTGCCTCTCGGCCGACGCCGGCCACACCTGCCATCAGCGCGACGTGTGCGCCATCGACGAGTCGGGCGACTGCACGCGCGACGAGTGCACACAGCAGGACGCCTCGAACAACGGCGGAACCTGCACCGACGACTTCTGCCAGTCGGATAGCTCCGCCGCGTGCACCGCCGACTCCTGCGCCGCCGACTCCTCGGGAGCCTGCACCGGCGACGCCTGCACGAGCGACAAGTCCGGCGGCTGCACCGGCGACGCCTGCACGAGCGACAAGTCGGGCGACTGCGCCGACGACACCTGCGATACCGATTCGTCGGCTGGCTGCGGCCACGACGACTGCGTGTCCGACGCGTCGAAGGAGTGCCAGTCCTTCGACAGTTGCGAGAACGACTCGTCGGGCGAATGCGCCGGCGACGAGTGCTCGGGCGACTCCTCGGGCGCGTGCACGCCGTCGGACGTGTGCATCGCGGACGCCTCGGGCGGCTGCGCCACCGATCACTGCACCAGCGACTCGTCGGGCGGATGCACTGGCTCGGACACGTGCGAGGCCGACGCCTCCGGCGGGTGCAGGACGGACCAGTGCGTGAGCGACAAGTCCGGCGAGTGTGGCGAGGACTGGTGCGAAGCGGACAAGTCGGGACCGTGTACCGCGCTCGACGACTGCCTTTCGGACTCGTCAGGGGGATGCGGCGACGACGGCTGCCGCTCGGACTCGTCCGGGTTCTGCGCCGGCGACCGCTGCGCGCGCGACGCATCCAAGGCGTGCATGCAGGCTGACGTGTGCGTGCTCGACACGTCCCAGACCTGCGACTCCGACCTCTGTCGCCGCGACACCAACCCCGCGCCGTGCACCGAGGACTCGTGCGCTCCGGACCTGCAGGCAGTCTCGACCCGCCGCTCGTTCACCCGCCTCGGCCGCGCCCTGCGCTGGCTGTACGAGATCGGCGCAGTCCTGACGCTCTACCTCTTGATGGCCCCGGTATCCACCGCCCAGACCGCGATCAACACGGGGTGCAACGCGACGTTCTACCCACGCGTCGTCGCTCTCACCGCCGCGCCAGTCAGCCCCGGCACGCCGAAAGGTGCTTTCCTCGCCGACTTCGACGGCGACGGCGTCCTCGAGGCCGACACCGACGGCGACGGCTTCGACGCCGCCGACCCCGAGGTGGCCGACCGCGACGGCGATGGCACCCGCGACCTCCCGCCCGGGGCCGTGTTGGAGGGGACCCGCCGCTACACGGTGTTCTGGGTGCCGGACGACGTCGTGATCACGAGCACCGGCTTCCTGAAGCTGCTGCTCACCACCGACGCCCGGGTGTTCGGCGCACTGAGGCTGGCGGCTGGCATCGAGGTCAACGCGCGCGGCGTCGTCGATGTCCGCTCGTCGGCGTGGCTCGCGCAGACCGGCGAGGTGAAGCTCACCAGCGCGCTCGCCGGCGCTGTCCTCTCCGACACCTGCGGCGGCCTCGAGGAAGGCGTCGGCGACCCGCCCGGCGACGTGATCGACACCGACCTCGACGGCGCGCTCGACGCCGCCGAGGGCGTCGGCGATAGCGACGGCGACACCGTCCCCGATTGGCAGGACCAGGACACCGTCAGTCTCCCCAGCCCTGGCGGTGCGGGACCCGTCGTTGCCGACGTCGCCGAAGGCATCGCGCAGCGCCTCGACTTCACGCTCGCGCGCATCGTGCCCGACACCGACGCCTCGCTACCGGCTGCCGGCAAGCCGGCGTTGGGGCAATTCCTTTTCGGAGCGGTGGAGTTGCGGGTCGGCGGCTTGGACCTGGGCGAGACCGTCACGGTAACGATCCGCCTCCCGATCCCGGTCTCTCCGAGCGCCCAGTACTGGCGGGTCGACGCCACCGGCTGGCACCAGGCTGCCATGGGGAGCAACGACGGCGACGCCACGGTGACCGTCTCGCTCACTGACGGCGGGCCCGACGACCGCGACAGCGCGGTCGACGGCGCCGTCCGCGAAACGGGCGCGGTCGTCCTCTTCGCGCGGCAGCCGCTCACTCCGCTTCGCCGCCGGTTCGGCGGCTCCGCGACGCAGCCGTAGCGGGGAATGGCGGCGCTCGTCGCTTGTGTTGCGGCGAGCGGTTGGGGTACGTTTCCCACGAGAGAGACGCATGAAGGCGCGCAACCTTCCCCGCGCGGCACGGACGCTGGTCGAGCTCACCAAGGCCCGGCTGGTGACGCTGGTGCTGGTCACCACAGCGGTCGGCTTCGTGCTCGCGAGCCGCACGCCGCTCGACTGGCCGCGCTTCGCCTGGACGCTCTTTGGCACCGCGCTGGCGGCCGCGGGCGTGATGAGCCTCAACCAGGGCGTCGAGTGGCGCCGCGACGCCCTGATGCAACGCACCCGGTTACGGCCGGTGCCGAGCGGAGCGGTCTCGCCGCGTCAGGCCGTGGCGTTCGGGGCAGTCGTCTCGGCGGCGGGAATCGCCGTCCTGGCACTGCGCGTCAACGCCCTGACCGCTCTGCTCGGGGTCGCGGTGGTGGTCCTCTACGTGGCGGTCTACACGCCGATGAAGACGCGGACCTCGCTGTGCACGCTGGCCGGCGCGGTCTGCGGCGCCATTCCGCCGATGATGGGGTGGAGCGGCGCCGCCGGCCGCCTCGAGTTCGGCGCGTGGATCCTCGCGGCCCTGCTCTTCCTCTGGCAGATCCCCCACTTCCTCGCGCTCGCCTGGCTGTACCGCGAGGATTATGAGCGCGGCGGCTTCCGGATGATGCCGTCGATCGACCCCAACGGCACGCTGACCGGCCGCACCGCGGTGCTCTACTGCCTGGCGCTGCTGCCGATCGGGATCGTCGCCATGCTCTCCGGGCTCTCCGGCTGGGTCGCGGCAATCGGGTCGCTGGCGTGCGGCACGGCGCTGCTCATGCTCGGGGTGCAGCTCGCCCGCTCGCACACCGACGGCAGCGCCCGCCGGCTGTTCCTGGGAACGCTCGCCTACCTGCCACTCCTCCTTGCGCTGATGGTGCTCGACCGCAACACCGCGGCCGACGGGTCGCGCGAGGCCGCCCTGACGGTCGTGCACGCCCGCCCGGCCGGCGCGGCTCCGGCCTCGGTCGAGTGAGCACCCCCGAGCCTGGTCGCCGGTCAGGGTTCCTTCGCGACGGCGGTTGGGTCCTCGTCGCCGGCCTGGCGCTCGCAACGGTGGCTGCCGGCTGGCAGGTGGTCTCGGTGCTTCGCCATCCTCGCAGCGCTGCAGTCGGCGACGGGCGCACCGTCGCCTCCTACCGCTTCGACCTGTCGCGGATGACCGTGCCGATCGACCGGATCGTCGCCAGCGGCGGAGTCAAGGACGGCGTACCCGCCCTGACCGCGCCGGCGTCGTGGACGCTGGCCGACATGGCGGCGGCAGCGAAGAAGCGTCGCGGCAAGATCCTGGTCTCCGGCGACCGCGTGGTCGGAGTCGAGATCGGCGGGCAGCGGCGCGCCTACCCGCTCCGCTTCCTCGTGTGGCACGAGGTGGTCAACGACACGCTCGGCGGCGTGCCGATCGCCGTCACCTACTCCCCCTTGAGCGACAGCACCGCGGTGTTCCGGCGGGACGTTCGCGGCGAGACGCTCGAGCTCCGCGTCAGCGGCCTGCTGTACCAGTCCAGCCTGCTGATGTACGACCGGCGCGCGGGCGCTGCCGGCGAGAGCCTGTGGAGCCAGTTGCTGGCCCGCGCTGTCTCCGGACCGGCCGCGGCCGCGGGGTCAGTGCTGACGACCATCCCCTGCACGGTGACCGCCTGGAGCGACTGGCGCTCGCCGCGGCCGGAGACCACGCTGCTCGCACCCGACCCGCGCCTCGCCCAGGAGTACAACAGCGATCCGTACGTCTCGTACCTCGGCTCCGACCTCCTGCGCTTCCCGGTCGATCCGTTGCCGCCGCCGGGCGGCCCCGCGCTCAAGACGCCGATGGTGGCGGTGCGCACCGCGGCCGGTTTTGCCGCGATTACCTTCCCTGCCGTGGCGGCGCGGGTGGACGCTACCGGCGAGTGGCGCGCCGACGTCGGCGGCCGCCGGTTGACGTTCCACTACCGGTCGCACCCCGACGCGGTCTCCGTGACGCGCGAGTCGGGTGAAGCAGCGGCTGAGTTCTACTCGTTCTACTTCGCGTGGTGCGCCACCCACCGCGACGACACGACGTGGCTCGCCGATCCCGGGCGAGCGGGAACATGAGCGGGAAGGACATGACTGGCGAACGGACAGCACAGGAAGACAAGCGAGCCGGGGCGCGGATGCCCGTCATCTTCGCGGCGCACGGCGCGCCGGTCCTGCTCGACGACGCAGCGTGGATGGCGGAGCTCGCCGCCTGGGCGGGCGCCATGCCGAAGCCGAAGAGCATCCTGATGGTCTCGGCGCACTGGGAGGAGCGGCCGACGACGCTCGGGCGCCACCCGCACCGTGCCGCTCGTCTACGACTTCTACGGCTTCCCCGAGCGGTACTACCAGACCCGATACCCGGCGCCCGGCGCCCCGGCGCTCGCCGCCCGCGTCCGCGATCTCCTGCGCGGCAACGGGCATCGCCTGCACCGACGACCCGGATCGCGGGCTCGACCACGGCGCCTACGTACCGCTGGTCGCGATGTACCCCGGCGCCGACGTGCCCGTGCTCCAGGTCTCGATGCCCGCGCCTCGATCCCCGAGGAGCTCTTCGAGCTCGGCCGCGCGCTCGGCGCCGCTGCGCGACGAGGGCGTGCTGGTGTTCGGCAGCGGCTTCCTGACCCACAACATGCAGCTACGCGTTCCGCCCGGGCATCCCCTCGTGGGCGCGGGAGTTCGACGCCTGGGCGGCGGACGCGCTCGTCGCGCTTCGACGTCGACGCCCTCCTCGACTTCCGCGCCCGCGCCCCGGCGGCCGCGGATGGCCCTGCCCACGTGGGAGCACTACGCCCCGGTCCTCGTCGCCGCGGGAGCCGCGAGCGACGAGCGGCCGCAGGTGAGCTTCCCGATCACCGGGCTTCTGGATGGAGGGGGCGTTCACCAAGCGATCGGTCCAGTTCGGCTGAAGCTGAGGTCGCGCGGACGGCGTTCTATGAGGTGAGCGTCAGCACTGCGAACAGGATCACCCAGACGACGTCGAGGAAGTGCCAGTAGGTGACGGTGTACTCGACGCCGGAGCGGGCAGCCGACGTGTAGGCGCCGCGCCACGCCCGCACGGTGACCACGCCGAGCGGCACCAAGCCGCCGACGACGTGGGCCGCGTGCAGCCCGGTCAGCAGGTAGAACAGGAAGCCGTAGAGGTTCGTCTTCGCCGTGAAGTTGGCTGCGACCAGCGAGAACCAGTTCACCGACTGGCTGACCAGGAACGCGACACCGAGCAGCAGCGTGAGCAGCAGGCCGTAGCGCAGCGGCGCCTGTCGCCCGGCGCGGATGCCGCGCGCCGCCCACTGCGCGGTTACCGAGGAGAGGACGATGATCACGGTGCTGATCCATAGCGTCGCCGGCAGGGCAGGCACGCCGGGCGGCGGCCAGGTCTGCGCCCCGCCGCGGATCGCCAGATACCCGGAGAGCGTCGCCGCGAACAACATGCCGAGGGCGAGGAGCAGCAGCCGCATGCCGAGGCGGCCCATCGCCAGCGGGACCGGGGCCGAGCGGGGGTCATCCTGAGCCGAGAACGGCCGGGTCATGGCCGCTGCATCTCCGGAGCGTAGCCCGGGATCATCTCGGGCTGATAGGCGCCCGTGTCGATGAGCGCGATGCCGATGAACAGCGTGACGACGAGCAGCGCAGTGATGAACACGACCGCATGGAACGGCCGGTCGTAGAGCATGTGCATGAAGAAGAGCACCACGAGGCTCGCCTTCACGGTGGCGATCGCCATGGCAATCCACAGGTTGAAGTTGCCGAGGTCCACCCTGGTAACCGCGACGGTCACCACGGTGAGCACGAGCAGGGTGGCGAACACCGCCGCCAGCACCTTGAACGGCATGACGTGCAGGTGCTCGTCGTGCGCTTCCCCCGCAGTTGCGTGAACCGACGACTCAGGCATGCTCCACCTCATCTCATGAGAAGCGTGGGCCGTGCGCCGTAGGCCGTGGACCGAAGGAGCACGACGTGGTGCGACGGCCGGCTGCGGTCGCCTCTCCTGCCTTGCGGCCCACGGTCCACGGTTCACGGCACACGTCTCTCTCCTAGTGGATCAGGTAGAGCAGCGGGAACAGGTAGATCCAGATCAGGTCGACGAGGTGCCAGTAGAGGCCGGCCAGGTCCACCGGGGTGTAGTACTGCGGCCCGAACTCGCCGCGCCGGGCGCGCACGAGCATGATCCCGATCAGCGATCATCCCGGCGATCACGTGCACCCCGTGCAGGCCGGTCATCAGGAAGTAGATGCCGAAGAACATCTGCACGTTCTTCGGCTCCGTCGCCGGGGTGCTCGTCGACCGCCGGCGCGGCGCCTGTCGCCAGCCCCGCCGGCCCGGGCGGCGCCGCGGCGATGGTCGAGGCGATCTCCGCGGCGGCCGCCGAGGGCGCCGCGGGTCGCCCGCGGCGCCGGGGCGCCGGCGCTCGCCGGCGCCTGCGCCTCCACGTGGGGCTGGTAGCGCTTGCCCCACAGCAGCCCGTGCTTCCACTTGTGCTCGTACTCGACCGCCTTGATGCCGAGGAAGCCGAAGGCGCAGAGGATGGTCAGCGCCAGCAGGACGACGAGCGGCCCGCTGCTTGCCGCGCTGGGCGCAGCGCACCGCCCAGGCCATCGTGAAGGACGAGCAGATCAGGATCACCGTGTTGATCGCGCCGAGCGTCTTGTCGAGGAAGCGGTGCGCGTAGACGAAGATCTCGGGGTGGTTGCGCGCGGTAGACCGCGTAGGCGCAGAACAGCCCGCCGAACAGCAGGATCTCGGTGGCCAGGAACAGCCACATGCCGAGCTTCGCCGACTCGAACTGCTGCTGGGCGTGTCGAAGTGGTGCGCCAGATGCGCGGGATGCCCGGCGCGTGCCGCTCTGCTGGCCGGCGTGCGAAGCGTCATGCGTCACGTTCGTGCCCCCCGCCGAGCCCTCAGCTCGCCGCCCGCGGGCGGCGCGTGTATCCGCCGATCGCCGGGTCGTAGGACCAGCTCGCTGACGTCGTACGGATCGCCGGGCTGCGGCTGGACGGCGAAGTTGTCGTGCGGCGGCGGCGACGGCGTCTGCCACTCGAGCGTCGCCGCGCCCCACGGGTTCGCCGGCGCCGGCCGGCCCTTGAACAGCGAGTGCAGCAGGTAGACGGCGATGATCACGAAGCCGATCGCCATGACGATACGCGCCGATGCGTCGAGATCTGGTGGTAGGGCTGGAACTCCGGCAGGTAGTCGTAGTAGCGCCGCGGCATCCCCTGGCTGCCCATGACGAACTGCGGGAAGAAGGTCAGGTTGAAGCCCGACGAAGATCAGCAGCGCCGGCGATGCGGCCCCAGCGTCTCGCTGTACATCCGGCCGATCATCTTCGGCCACCAGTAGTGCAGGCCGCCGAGGAAGGCGATCACCGTGCCGCCCATCATCACGTAGTGGAAGTGGGCGACGACGAAGTACGTGTCGTGCAGGTGCACGTCGGTGGCCAGCGCGCCGAGGAACAGGCCGGTCAGCCCGCCGATGCCGAACAGGAAGAGGAACGACAGCGCGTAGAGCATCGGCGTGTCGAGCTGGATCGAGCCCTTGTACATCGTGGCCAGCCAGTTGAAGACCTTGATCGCCGAGGGGATCGCCACCAGCGAAGGTGAGGGCGCTGAAGATCATGTTCGCCGAGGTCCGACTGGCCGCTGACGAACATGTGGTGGCCCCAGACCAGGAAGCCGATCACCGCGATGGCGACGCTGCTGTAGGCGATGAAGCGTGTAGCCGAAGATGTGCTTGCGGCGAGAAGACCGAGATGACCTCGCTGATGACGCCCATCGCCGGCAGGATCATGATGTAGACGGCCGGGTGCGAGTAGAACCAGAAGAAGTGCTGGAACAGCACCGGGTCGCCGCCGAGCGCCGGGTCGAAGATGCCGACGCCGAGCGCGCGCTCGACGATCAGCAGCAGCAGCGTGATGCCGAGCACCGGCGTGGCCAGCACCTGGATGATCGCGGTGGCGTAGAGCGCCCAGAGGAACAGCGGCATGCGGAACCAGGTCATCCCCGGCGGGCGCAGCTTGTGGATCGTGACGATGAAGTTGAGCCCGGTGAAGATCGAGCAGAAGCCGAGGATGAACACGCCGAAGGTCACCGGCGATCACCGACGCGCGTCCGGTCGTCGTGCTGTAGGGCGTGTAGAAGGTCCAGCCGGTGTCGACGCCGCCGATCGCGATCGAGACCAGCGCGAACAGCGCCCCGATCAGCCACATGTAGTAGCTCGCCAGGTTCAGCCGCGGGAAGGCGACGTCCTTGGCGCCGAGCATCAGCGGCAGGACGAAGTTGCCGAGCGCGGCCGGGATGCCCGGGATGATGAACAGGAAGATCATGATCGCGCCGTGCAGCGTGAACATCTGGTTGTACGTGTCGGCGTCGACGATCGTCTTCGCGGGCGTGAGCAGCTCGGTGCGGATCAGCAGCGCGAAGATGCCGCCGAGCAGGAACGACGCGAGGATCGACACCAGGTACATCACCCCGATCCGCTTGTGATCGAGCGTGAACAGCCACGAGCGCAGGCCCTTGCCGTGGTTCAGGTAGTTGTCGCGCCCGAGCAGACTCTCAGACTCCGGCAGCGCGTTGATCGCAGCGTCGATGGTCGCCATCAGCTCTTTCCTTTGCTCTCGCCGCCCGGAACCACCGCAGCAGGGTTCTTCTCCCGGTCCCCGGTCCCCGGTCACCGGTCCCCTGCTCCTTGTCCCCGCTCCCCGACAGCGTCTTGATGTACTCGATGATCGCCGTGATCTCGCGGTCCGTGAGCTGGCCCTTGAACGTCGGCATCACCGGCTCGAAGCCGGCGACGATCTTCGCCTGCGGCTCGAGGATCGACTCGCGGATGTAGTTCTCGTCGACGAGCGCGCTGCCGCCGCCCTTGAGCGCCTGATCGTGCCCGAAGACCCCCTTGAACGTCGGGCCGACGCTCGCCGCGCCGTCGATGGAGTGGCACTGCGCGCAGCCGCGCTGGCGGTACAGCCTCTCGCCGACCTCCACCGGCGGCATCGTCTTGAACAGGTTGCCGACCTCGTCCAGCCACTTCTCGAAGCCGCCGGGCTCGTGCACGACCACCTGCGCCAGCATGTCGGAGTGGCCGGTGCCGCAGTACTCCGCGCAGAACACCTGGTACTCGCCCGCCTTGGTGGCGCGGAACCAGACCTTCGTGTAGCGGCCCGGCACCACGTCCTGCTTCATGCGGAAGGCCGGCATGTAGAAGCTGTGGATCACGTCCTCGGACGTCATCACCAGCCGGACCGGCTCGTCCACCGGCACGTGCAGGTTCTCGTCGACGTACCCGTTCGGGTAGGTGAACAGCCACTTCCACTTCTGCCCGGTGACCTGGATCTCGTAGGCGTTCGCCGGCGGCGTGCTCATGTCGAGGAAGGCCTTGAACCCCCACGCGAAGATCACCATCACGAGGAGCAGCGGGATCACCGTCCAGGTCAGCTCGAGCGCCGTGTTGTGGGTGGGCGACGGCTCCGGCTCGACCCCCTCGCGGCGCCGGTAGCGGACCACGAACACCACCATCAGGATCGACGATCAGGGCGAAAAAGAACAACGCCAACCAGAGGATGAAGTAGAACAGGCGGTCGACACCCGGCGCCGCGGCGGAAGCCTGCTCGGGCATCCAGAAGCCACTCTTGGGCTTGTCCGGCACGACGCCCAGGGTGCTCGTCAGGACGGCGAGGATCGCGTTCAAGTGGTCTTCTCCCCTGCTTCTCCGTTTTCGCGCCGGGCGCTGCGCCGCCACCAGGTGACCAGCCAGAGACCCAGAACCAGGGCCGTCGCGGCGCCGCCCAGACGCATGATGTTGGTCGCGGCGATCACGTAGCGGCCCTCCTTCGCGTCGTAGTGAAAGCAGTAGAGCAGAAACTGATCCGTGGGCGAGCCGATCTTCCCCTCCGCCGCCTCGATGAGAGCGAGGCGCAGCGTGCGCCCTTCGAACACCACGCCGTAGAGGTAGCGGGCGACGCGGCCGTCGGGGGTGGCCACGAACAGAGCCGCCGCGTGCGCGTACTCCTTGCGCTCCTCGTTGTAGCGGTAGTGGAAGCCGACCGCGTCGGTGAGCGCCTTGATGTTCTCCGGCTGCCCGATCAGGAAGTGCCACCCGCCGACGGCCTCGGGGCGGCCGAGCTCTTCCATGTAGTTCTGTTTCTTGAGCCGCGCGAGCGTGGGCGTCTCGAGCGGGTCGAAGCTCACGGTGACCACCTCGAACTCCCGCCCCGGCGTCCACGTGAGCTCCTTCAGCCCGTCGAGGAGACCGTTCAGCATGAGACCGCACAGCATCGGGCAGCGGTAGTAGTTGAGGGTCAGGATGACCGGACGACCAGCGGCGAAGTAGTCCGACAGGTGGACCGTCTTGCCGTTCTCGTCGAGAAAGGCGAGGCCCTGGGGGATGCGTGCGCCGGGCACCTCGGTGATGCCCACGCCCTCCAGCTCCTTCGGCAGCGGCTCGCTGCGCTGCGCCACGACCGGGGCGGCGAGAACGATCGCCAGCACGGCGGCGGCGAGCGTCGTGATGCGCACCCTTTACCTCGCTTTCGCCGCAGCCGCGGTCGCCGGCTGGGCGGCCGGCGCGGCCGCCTGCTCGGCGACGACCAGCTCCATCGCCCGCTCGATGGGGATGCCGACGACGCCCTGCTTCTCGTCGATCCAGCGGTACGAGTTGAGCAGACCGAGCTGGCTCGCGCGCGCCTGCGCCAGCTCCTCGGGCACGACCGCGACGACCTTGCGCTGGTTCTCGTCGCGCTCGGCCTTGAAGTAGTACGCCTCCAGCAGCAGCACGATGACAACCAAGAGGATGGCGCCGACGATGGCGGCCACCAGCGTCACTGGCGTGTTGGGGTCGCTGGTCTCCCGCCCCGTTGCTCCCTGCATTGGCTCGCCCATTTTCGCCTTCCCTATCGCCCTTCGCCCATCGCCTGTCGCCTGCTTCTCAAGCGTTCTCGAACATCATCGACTCGGCCAACCGCGGGTCGCGTTCGGGAACCAGTGATCGCCCGCGCAGGAGATACGTCACCGCCGCGACGGCTATTCCGCCGAGGCCGAGCAGCATCGTCACGTCGACCAGCCGCGGCACGGCGTGCAGCGGGCTGACCTCCGGGATCACCACCCAGTAGAGGTCGACCCAGTGCATCGCCAGCATCCACGCCGCGGCGATCGCGACCAGCCCCGGCCGCCGCTTCGGCGCCCTCGACAACAGCGCCACGAACGGCACCACGAAGTGCCCGAGCAGCAGCGCCAGGCCGACCCACCCCCAGCCGTTGCTCTGGCGGCGCAGGAACCACTCGGTCTCCTCGGGCAGGCTGGCATACCAGATCAGCATGTACTGCGAGAACGCGATGTACGCCCAGAACACCGCGAAGGCGAACAGCAACTTGCCGAGGTCGTGGTAGTGCTCGACGGTGATCGCGTGGCGGAGCATCCCGGCCCGCTGCGTCGAGAACACCACCACGGTCAGCAACGCGAAGAACGAGACAACGCTTCCCGCGAAGATATAGACGCCGAAGATGGTGGAGAACCAGTGCGCGTCGAGGGACATCAGGAGGTCGAACGCAGCGAACGTCAGCGTCAGCGCGAAGGCGAGCATCGACAGGGCGCTGCGCCGCTCCATCTGGACGGTGAGCTGCGCGTCGCCCGACGCGTCCTGCCGCAGCGAGCGTTGGAAGAAGAACCGCGCGAGCAGGCTCCACACGCCGAAGTAGACGACCAGGCGCGTCACGAAGAACGGCACGTTGAGGTAAGCCTGCTTCCCCCGCAGCAGGGGGTCGGCCGCGACCGCCTCCGGGTGCGCCCAGTGGTAGAGGTGCGGCAGCCCGAACGCCACGATCGGGACCGCCAGCAGCGCGAGGAACGGCAGCGTGGCGGCGATCCCCTCGGCCCAGCGGCGAACGACCACCGACCACCCGGCCCGCGTCAGGTGCTGCAGGACGACGAAGAACAGCGCGCCGAGCGCCAGCGTCAGCACGTACGCGAAGCTCAGCAGGTAGGCGAAGAAGAAGCGCTGCCAGCCGTCCTCGCCGGTCGCGGCCAGCACCAGGCTGGCGGCGACGCCGGCGATGCCGACGGCGCCGGCGACGCGGCCGACCTTCGCCCCGAGCGCCCCGAGGTGCCGGCTTTCCTGGAAAATGTCCGGTATCTGCATGCTCGTCGCTCCTACCGCAACTGCGGGCGCAGCTCGGCCGGCACGTCGGCCACGCGCGCATCCTGGCTGCGCTGCAGAGCCCGGACGTAGGCCACGATCGCCCACCGGTCGGCGACCGGGATCTGCGGCCCGTACGCCGGCATCGTGCGCGCTCCGTTCGTGATCGTGTTGAACAGTTGACCGACCGACCGGCTGCGCACCAGCTCGGTGTGCAGCGACGAGGGCGGCGTCCAGGTGCCCTCCTGCAGGCGGTCGGCGCGCTTGGCCACGATCCCGTCGCCGTACCCGGCGTAGCCGTGGCACGGCGTGCAGTAGATGTCGAAACGCTCCTGGCCGCGCTGCATCACCTGCGCGGTCACCGGCATCGGCAGCACGGTCACCCACTGCCCGGCGGCATCCTTGCCGCGGTACAGGACGTCGTCGAGGTTGAGCTCGCCGCGGGCGATCGTGCCCGGCACCGGCAGGCGCATCGCCCTGCCGTCGGCGAACATCGGGTTGGCTTGCTGCGCCTCGAAACTTGGGCTGGTTGTCCATGTCCGGGACGAGGTTGATGCGCGGCAGTGACGACGTCGTGCTCCGCGCCTTGGAGATCAGCGCGAACGGAACGATCGCCAGCGCGGTGACGATCAGCGCGGCAAAGATCAGCCAGCGTGGCCACTCTCTAGGATTCATCGTGGCCTCCCTCGCGCTCTAGCTCCGGGTGTTCCCGGTTCCCGGTCCCCGGTCCCCGGTCCCCGCCGTCCTCGTGGATCTCCTCGACGTGGCTCGCCGCCAGCGACTCGAGGAACGCCCGCGTCTCGGCACGGTCGAACCGCGGGTCGCTCGCCTCGACGCTGATGAAGAAGCGGTCCGACAGTCGCTCGCCGGAACCGCTCGCTGGTGAACAGCGGATGGTAGAGACTCGGGAACCCGGTCACCACGATCAGCCCGACGACCGCACCGATGGCGCCGAGCAGCACCGTCAGCTCGAAGGTGATCGGGATGTTCGCCGGCAGGCCGAAGATCGGCTTGCCGCTGATCAGGAACGGGTAGTCGTGCGCGTTCATCCACCACTGCATGAGGAGCCCGCCGCTCGCCCCGGCCAGCCCGCCTCCCAGCGACCACCCACGGGAGCTTGCTCATGCGGATGCTCCATCGCCTCGTCCAGCCCGTGCACCGGGAACGGGGCGTGCGCGTCCCAGCGGCGTGAACCCGGCGTCGCGCACCCGGCCCGCGGCGGTGACCAGCGCCTCGACCGTCGTCGAACTCCGCGAGCAGGCCCCAGAGACGCGAGCCGCCGCCGATCGCCGCGCGATGGGCTCCGCTCATTGCCGGTCCTCCGACGAACTGCTGCGTCGTGCTGCGTGCGGGATCTCGCCCCAGTAGTCGCCGTGGCCGCGGTGCGGCCCGATCTCGCAGGTCCGCCGGCCGGCATCACGCTCTTCACCTCGGCCATCGCCACCATCGGCAGGAAGCGCAGAACAGCAGGAACAGCGTGAAGAACAGCCCGAAGCTGCCGGCCAGCGTGCAGGAGGTCGACCCAGCGTCGGCTTGAACATGCCCCAGCTCGACGGCAGGAAGTCGCGGTGCAGCGAGGTGACGATGATCACGAACCGCTCGAACCACATGCCGACGTTGACCGACAGCGCCACGACGAACAGCATCCACGGCGTTGGTGCGCGCCTTGCTTGAACCAGAACAACTGCGGCGCGACCACGTTGCAGGAGATCATCGTCCAGTACGCCCAGGCGTACGGCCCGAGCGCGCGGTTGAGGAAGACGAACCGCTCGTACGGGTTGCCGCTGTACCAGGCGATGAAGAACTCCATCGCGTAGGCGTAGCCGACCATCATGCCCGGTCGCGAGCATGATCTTGGCCATGTTCTCGAGGTGCCGCGAGCGTGATGATGTCCTTCAGGCCGAAGCAGCTGCGCGGGCCGGGATCGACCAGCGTCAGCACCATCGCGAAGCCGCCGAAGATCGCCCCGGCCACGAAGTACGGCGGGAAGATCGTCGTGTGCCAGCCGGGCAGCTGCGACGCGGCGAAGTCGAAGCTCACCACCGAGTGCACGGAGAGCACCAGCGGCGTCGCCAGCGCCGCCAGCAGCAGGTACGCCCGCTCGTAGCGGTGCCAGTGGCGGTGCGGAGCCGCGCCAGCCCAGGCTGAGCATGCCGTAGACGACCTGCCGGACCCGTGTCGTCGCGCGGTCGCGCAGCGTCGCCAGGTCGGGCACCATGCCCACGTACCAGAACAGCAGCGACACCGTGACGTACGTGCTGACCGCGAACACGTCCCACAGCAGCGGGCGTGCGGAAGTTCGGCCACATCGCCATCTGGTTGGGGATCGGGAACAGCCAGTAGGCCAGCCACGGCGCGCCCGACGTGGATCGCCGGGAACAGGCCGGCGCAGATGACCGCGAAGATCGTCATCGCCTCGGCGAAGCGGTTGATGCTCGTGCGCCACTTCTGCCGGAACAGGAACAGGATCGCCGAGATCAGCGTGCCGGCGTGGCCGATGCCGACCCAGAAGACGAAGTTGGTGATGTCGAACGCCCAGCCGACCGGGCTGGTTGTTGCCCCAGACGCCGACGCCGGTGATGAACAGGTAGCCGAGCATGGCGCAGCAGCACGACCGGTGAGCAGCGACGAGACGGCCGAAGGCGATGTACCAGGCGCGCGGCGGCTGCGGCCGCTCGACGATCGCGCACACCTTGTCGGTGATCGTCGCGAAGTCGTTGCCGCCGAGCACCAGCGGGCGCGCGCCGGCGTCGGGTCGTCGCCGGTGTTGTCGAGTCTCGTCGGGCGGCCGCGAGTCGCCATGCACGCCGCTCCTTCGCGCGTTCCGGCGTTCGGGTTGCGCAGCTTGCGCCAGGTAGTGCGTCCGCGGCTCGGTGTTCAGCTCGGTCGAGCATCGCGTAGGCCGCGGCTCGTGACCGTGCAGCTGCGGCGACCGCGGCTGCCCGGGTCGTTCAGGTCGCCGAAGACGATCGCCTGCGCCGGGCAGGTCTGCTGGCAGGCGGTCGTGATCTCGCCGTCGCGGATCGGGCGCCGGTCGTTGCTTGCGCCGCGATCTTCACCGCCTCGATCCGCTGCACGCAGAAGGTGCACTTCTCCATCACGCCGCGCGTGCGCACCGTGACCTCGGGGTTGAACACCATCTTGCTCGACGCTCGGGTCAGGTTCTTGCGGTAGTTGAAGAAGTTGAAGCGCCGCACCTTGTAGGGGCAGTTGTTCGAGCAGTAGCGCGTGCCGACGCAGCGGTTGTAGACCATCTCGTTGAGGCCCTCGCTCGCTGTGCATCGTCGCGGCCACCGGGCAGACCTGCTCGCACGGCGCGTTCTCGCAGTGCTGGCAGGCCATCGGCTGGAACGCGAGCTGTCGGGTCGCTCGGCCTCGCCGGCGAAGTAGCGGTCGACGCGGATCCAGTGCATCTCGCGGCCGCGCGCCACCTGCTCCTTGCCGACGACCGGGATGTTGTTCTCCGCCTGGCAGGCCACCATGCAGGCGCCGCAGCCGATGCACGCGTTGAGGTCGATCGCCATGCCCCAGCGGTGCTCGCCGTCGTAGCCGGAGCTGGCGAAACAACGGCGCCGGCTTCGGCGCCTCGGCCATCTCGCCTGGCGAACTCGGGGTTCTTCACGTACTCCGCGAGCGTCCCCTCGCGCACCAGGTCGGCCACGCGCCGGCCGCGCTCCTCGAAGCCGACCTCGTCGATCACGTGGTGGTCCTGGGTGCGTCGCGAGCAGGTAGGTCGCGTCCGGTCGGCGCCACGGACGCGCCGGCCGCGAAGTGCATGGCGTCTGCGCTGCGCAGCGCGTAGGTGTCGAAGCCGACGCCGTTGCCGACGCGTTCCGGCGGCCGCTCCGCCCGTAGCCGAGCGGCAGCACGACCGTGCCGTCCGCCTGGCCCGGCAGCACGCACGCGGCGATCTCGAGCGTCGCGGCCCCCGAGCGTCAGCCTTGACGACGTCGCCGGTCTTCACGCCGAGCGTCGTCGGCGGTCGGTCGCCGAGAGCAGCGCCGCGTTGTCCCAGGTCAGCTTGGTGATCGGGTCGGGCAGCTCCTGCAGCCAGCCGTTGTTGGCGAAGCGGCCGTCGTAGCGTCTTGCGGTCGGCGGCGAACACCAGCCTCGATGCCGGCGCCCGCGCCCCGCCCGCCGCCGGCGGCCACGCGGCCCAGCGCCTGCATCAGCGGCTCGAGGCGCGCCTGCGCCGCAGCCGGCGGGAATGCGCTGCCGGCCAGCAGGCCGTCGTGCAGCGTGTGGCGCCACGCCTTCTCGACGTCGGCGCCGACCGGGAGCGACGCGAATGTGCGGCGCACCAGGTCGTACCCCTTGGCGGCGGGGTCGCCCAGCGGCGAGCGCGACCAGCTCGATCGCCGCTGCGGCCGCCGTACAACGGCTCGATCAGCGGCTGCACGACGCCATAGGTGCCGTCCCACGCCCGCGCGTCGCCCCACGACTCGAGCGGATGCGCCGCGCGGGACGTGCCACGCGCACAGCGCGCGACGTCTCGTCGTCGTGCTCGCCCAGGTGGATCGCGTGCGGCACCCGCTTCAGGCCCGCCGCGAAGTCGAGGTCGGCCGGCGCGTCGTACGCCGGGTTGCCGCCGAGGATCGAGCAGCGTCTCGACCCGGCCCGCCTGCATCTCCGCCGCGAGCGCGCGGATCGCCGCGACGTCTCCCGGCCGATCGGCGTCGGGCTCCGCGACGTAGGTGACGGTCTCGCCGACGTCGCCCAGCACGACGTTGACCAGCGCCGCCAGCGCGTGCACCTCGGCGGGCTGCCGAAGCCCGGCGACCACCACCGCGCGGCCGCGGAAGCGCTCGAGGTCCGCCAGCACGCCGGCAGCGAACCCCGCCGCGACGTCGCCGCCGCCGAGGCGGGCCAGCGCCTGCGCCACGCTCTCGAGCGGCCCGGTGGCGGACGACCTGATCCTCGCGACGAACGTGCCAGCGAGCTGCGCCGCCAGCGCGGCCACCTGCGCCGAGCGCAGCGCGACGCGGTGGTCGGCGGCGCCGCCGGTCAGCGACAGCGCGCTCTCCGCCACCCACAGCCGGCTCATCTCGCCGCCCTCGGCGGTCCGCGTCTGCGCGAACGCCCGCGCGTTGGCCAGCGCCGCCGGGCCAGAGCCGAGCGGGTCGGCGTCGAGGCAGACGATCGCCGCGGCCTTCTCGAGGTGCAGCACGGGCCGCTGCGGGGCGCCGAACAGCAGCGCCGTCCCGGCGCGCTCGTTGTCGCGGGAGAGCGGCGCGTACTCGTACCACGCTGCCCGGGGCAGCTCTGTGGCCATCCGCCTGCGCAGCGAGTCGAGCGTCGGCGAGCTTTCGCGCGCGAGCACGGCGAGGCCGGCACCCTTGGTGCCGCGGCAGGCGGCGAAGTGCCCGCCCGCGAACTGGATGAAATCGTCCCACGAGACCGGCAGCGCCTGCGCGCCCTGCCGGCGGATCGGCTGCCGGCTGCGGTCGGGGTCGTAGAGGCCGAGCACGGCGGACTGCATGAAGATGTCGGCGGCGCCGAGGCTCGCCGGGTGGAGCGGGTTGCCCTCCACCTTGATCGGCCGGCCGTCGTAGCTGGTGACCAGGACGCCGACGGCGCCGTCGCCGTTGTCGAGCGCGCTGGCGTACTGCACCGGGACGCCCGGGACCCGCCCCTCGGGACGATTGGCGAACGGGACGATCAGCTCCTTCGGCCAGCGGCACGCCGTCAGGCTCGCCATCGCCAGCGAGGCGCCCATGACCTTGAAGAAGTCGCGCCGGCTCGCGGGCGCCGTCAGCTCCTCCGCGAGACCGGGAAACTCCTTCTCCACGAGCGCCCGGTACTCGGGGGTGTCCGCCAGCTCCTCGAGGCTGCGCCAGTGTTCTTTCCCCACCACTTCTCCTTCCCGGCCTCGGCGGACCCTGCCGTCGCCGGCCGCCCGCTCGGGCGCCGGCGCGGTCCCCGGTTCCCGGTCCCCGGTCCCCGGCTTCACCGGTGACACGTCCAGCAGTCGGTCGGCGGCTCGATCCCGTTCGCCTGGCGCAGGCCGCGGCCGTACGTCGCGGGGTCTTCCGGCGCCACCCAGTCCATCCTGGTGACCATCTCCGGCGGCCGCAGGTTGCGGTCCGGGTTGCGATGGCAGTCGAGGCACCAGCCCATGCTGAGCGGCTCGACCTGGGTGACGGCCTCCATCTTGTCGACGCGCCCGTGGCAGGAAACGCAGCCGACGCCGCGGCGCACGTGGGCGCTGTGGTTGAAGTAGACGAAATCGGCCAGGTCGTGCACGCGCACCCACGGGATCGGCATGCCGGTGGCGTAGCTCTCGCGGACGGCGGTCAGCTTCGGGCTGGTGGTGCGGATCTTCGCGTGGCAGTTCATGCACGTCTGGGTCGGCGGCAGCGCGGCCTTCGCCGCCACCTCGACGGTGTTGTGGCAGTAGCGGCAGTCGATGCCGAGGTCGCCCGCGTGCAGAGCGTGGCTGTAGGGAACCGGCTGCACCGGCTGGTACCCGACGTCCTGGGTGCGCGGCGAGCCGCCGAGCCAGACGAGGATGACGACGTAGACCGGTGCGGCGACCAGCGTCACCGCCAGCAACGGCCGCAGCAGGTTGGTCCAGCGCGGAAACACGAAGAGAGCACCACGCCCCGCCTTTGTCATGAGACGGAATCTTATTGACGAGATCCAGAACCGTCAAGGCACCTTGGTACAAGGCGCCAGCAAACGGCGTCCTCCCTGAGGAAGCGGCCGGCGAGCGCGCTCCCACCATCCTCGGAGCGTCCCGCGCCCGTTGACGGGCTGCGTCGCAGGGCCGGTTGACAGAGTCACGGGCCGAAGTGACACTTGAGACATTCGCATCCTGGAGACCGCGTGAGGAAAGACCCAACGCCCGTCCCGCGCGCCGCTGCGACAGCGGCGGCCATCGTCATGGCCCTGGCTCCGGCACTCCTCGCGGCGTGGCCGCCGGGCACCGTAACTGATGACGCGCCGTCCGGCAGCGCGTCGGCCGACCCCTGCGCCGAGGTCGCCGGACCGGGGCCGGTCGTCGACGCCGACACCATCGCCCGCACCTGCCTGTGCGACGCCGCGTTGCCCACCGCCGATGCGCCGTGCACGGTGACACGGTTCGAGCTCGACCTCGACCTCGACGGCAGGCCCGAGCTGCTGATCGGCGCGGCCGAGGTGACTGGCAATGCCGGCGGAGAGCACCTCGTGTTCGCCCGCGCTCTGGACGGCCTCCGCTACCGCGGGCACCTGTTTCTCCATCCGAAGGCGGTCCGCGTCCTCCCGGCCACGGGAGGGACGCCGGTGCGACTCATGGTCTACGTGCACTTCTCCGCGGCGCAGGGGCTGCTGCGCACGATCGTGCACGACGGGCATGCGTTCGTGACCGTGGCGGAGGAGACGATCGAGCCGACCGGCCGCGACCGCGAGCGCTACGCGTCGCTCTTCGGCGAGCCGGGCAGCAACGGAACCGAGGTGACACCATGACCAGGACGGGGTCCGGTCCTTCCCCGGCGGTTGGCGCCGCGCTTCTCGCCGGCGCCTGCTTGCTCGTCGCCGCTACCACCGTCGCACAGAAGCCGCCGATGACGGACCACCCTTCCGGCCTGCCGGCGGTGCACCCTGACGAGAGCGTCGAGACGACACTGCATGAGCGCCTCTCGCTCGACCAGGCGCTCGCCGCGGTGGTGACCGTGCGGGGCGCCCTCGCCAGCTTCGAGCAGCTCACCTACGACGTGCACGACAAGCTGCCGAAGAAGCGTCTCGCTGAGATCGGCTTCACGGACCCGGAAATGCAGACGATCGGTTTCCACAACCTCCCGGGGACTCTCGAAGGTACGCTGCTGCTTCAGGAGTGGACGATCAGGAAGCTGCGCTGGGAGCTGGCGGTCGAGCGCATCCGAGACGGCAGGGCAACGGAAGCAGAGTCCCGTGAGCTCAAGCAGGCGTTCGACGCCGCCGATGTGGCATTCAGACGGTTCTGGAGCGGGTTCGGCATCGCCGATTGACCGGGGTGCCGCGAATTCGGCAATTGGGGAGGGCTCAGGCGCGCCACTCGCTGCGGGCGCGCGCGATCTCGCGGCCGTCGCCGCGACGCACCAACCGGTGGGCATACGCCACTGGCGGCGCCGCCAGCCTGGCGGCCTGGGTGACGATCGTGTCGCCGCGCACCGCCTCGGCGCGGAACTCGACCTCGAGCCGGCTCAGGCTGCCGGCCAGCTCGCCGGGATCGAGCGACTCGAGCAGCCAGACGATCACCGAGACGTTGTTGGCGTGGCCGTTGACGTCGAGATCGGCGTGCCGCACCTCGAGGACACGCTCGCGCGGGGCGTCGTCAAGCTCCGGCGCCCTCTCGAAGTCGTCCACCAGCGCCCGCCCCGCAGACGGCTCGGCGAGCTCCTCGAGCACGCGCGGCGGGCGCACCGGACGCCGGCTGGCGAGGTTGAGCAGCACCCAGCTCGAGGTGGCGACGCCGACTGGAGCTCCGTCCACGGTCGTGATGCGGAAGTCGCGCAGTGCGAACAGGCGCTGGACGCCGGCGGGCCACGTCTGGACCTTTACCCGTTCCCCCCAGGCCACCTCGCGGTCGAGCCGGACGCGCAGCCGCTGGAGGACCCAGGTGAGGCCCTGCGCGCCGAGACGCTGCACCGACCAGCCGAGGCTGGCGGCGTGGATACCCGCCGTCTCCTGCAGCCAGTTGCACACCGTGGGGAGCGAGGCCCGCCCGCTGGCGTCGACCTCGTAGGCGCGGACGACGTACTCCTCCGCCCAGGTGCCAACACCGCCCATCGTCCCCTCCGCGACAACCAGTCTACGCGGTCCGTCGGGGCGCCCCGCTACAATGTCATTGTGTCAGCCAGTGCAACCCGTCCCCGTCGGCGACCGTCCGCCGCCTGCCCTGCGCCGGACCTCCACCTCCGCTGTGAGCCTGTGCGGGCAACGCGCATGGTGGTCCCCGACCCTCGGCCCACGGCCGACGGCGAAGCTCTCTCGCCATGAGCACGCCGCCGCTCTCCGTCGCCGCCCTCGAGAGCGCCGTCGCCCAGGCGGCCGAGGTCGCCGGCCACCTCTGGGACCGCGGCTGGGCGGAGCGCAACGCCGGCAACCTGTCGGTGGACGTCAGCAGCGAGCTGCCGTCGTGGATCCCGGCGTCCGAGCCGTACCCGGCCGGGTCGTCGCCGGTGCCCTACCCCGAGCTTGCCGGGCGCGCGCTGTGGATCACCGCCACCGGCTCGCGCATGCGCGACGTGGCGCGGGCGCCACAGGAGCACTGCGGCATCCTCCGCATCGCCAGCGACGGCGCGACGTTCGGCATCGCCTGGGGACCGCCGTCGTTCCGCCCGACCTCGGAGCTGGCCACCCACCTCGCGGTCCACGCGGCGCTGCGGCGCAACGGCAGCGCGGCGCGAGCGATCCTCCACTCGCACCCCACCGAGCTGATCGCCCTGACCCACCTGCCCGCGCTTACCGAGGAGAGACTCAACCGCCTGCTCTGGTCGATGACGCCGGAGACCGTCGCCCTCGTTCCCGACGGCGTCGCCCTGGTGCCGTACCTGCCGCCGGGCTCGGCCGACGTTGGCACGGCGACGGCGCGGGCGGTGCTCCGTCACCCCGTGGTGCTCTGGGAGAAGCACGGCGCCACGGCGGTCGGCACCGACCTCCTCGACGCCTTCGACCTGCTCGACGCGGTCAACAAGTCCGCCAAGCTGTACCTCGCCTGCCGCACCGCCGGATTCCAGCCGCGCGGCCTCACCGAGCAGCAGATCGCCGCCCTCCGCCGCACCTTCAAACCCTGACTCGCCGCGCAGAACGGCAGTTCAATCGACGGCGCGCCTGAGCGCGACGGCATGGCTAGCGTGACACTCCGCGCCGCGCCCGGCGGCGGCGCGCGCATGAGAGAAACTGGCAACAGGCGGGAGGCGAGACGCGACAAAGGGAGCAGTTCAATTGGTGGCGCGCCTGAGCGCAGCGGCGACGCTACCCTAACACTCCGCGCCGATCCCTGAGCGGCGCGCGCGTGCCACTTACGACGTTTTGCTCGCGACGGGCCAAGCGAACGCCGCGCCGAGCTCCGGTCGGAGGGAACCGGAGGCGTATCCGCTTTCAAAACGTCGGAGGTGGCAACGTTCAGCCTCCAAACTACCCCGATTCCCCAATCACTCCCCGCCACACTCCCCGCCGCACTTGCGCCGCAGTTGCGACTCGCACTAATGTGGGACGTTCGTTAGGAGGCTCGCGACCATGGCCAAGGGCAGCAAGAGGCAGCAGTGCATCGGCATTCTCACCGGCGGCGGCGACGTCCCCGGCCTCAACCCGGCGATCCGCGCCATCACCATCCGAGCGCTGCGCGAGGGATATCGCGTGCTCGGCATCCGGCGCGGCTGGGCCGGCCTGATCGAGCCCGACCGGCGGGAGGAGAAGCCCAGCTCCGAGCACGTCATGGAGCTGACCGAGGAGCTCGTCAACAAGGTCGGCCGCACCGGCGGCACGTTTCTCCACACGTCGCGCACCCGCCCCTCGCACGTACCACGCAGCGGCGTCCCGCCGCACCTCAAGGAGAAGTACGGCGAGGAAACGAACGACCTCACCCCCGAGGTGCTCGCCAACCTCGAGTGGCTGGGGATCGACATGCTGATCCCGATCGGCGGCGACGACACCCTCTCGTACGGCGTGCGCATGCACCGGGAGGGGGTCAAGGTGATCGCGATGCCCAAGACGATGGACAACGACGTCCCGGGCACCGATTACTGCATCGGCTTCTCCACCTGCGTCACCCGCACGATCGAGATGACGCACGCGCTGCGCACCTCGGCAGGCAGCCACGAGCGCTTCCTGATCATCGAGGTGTTCGGGCGGTACGCCGGCTTCACGGCCCTGCTCCCGACCATGGCCGGCGCCGCCCACCGCTGCGTCATCCCAGAGCACCAGTTCGACATCGAGCGGCTGTGCGAGCTGCTGGTCGCCGATCGCGGCGCTCACCCGAGCTCGTACTCCGTCGTCCTCGTCTCCGAGGGCGCCACGTTCCGCGGAATGAAGGACATGGTGTACTCCGGAGGCGAGACCGACGCCTACGGCCACAAGAAGCTGGGCGGAATCGGCGACATCGTTGCGGAGCAGCTCAAGGAGCTCTCGCCGAAGTTCAACAAGGGTCGCCGCATCAACGTGATCAACCAGCGGCTCGGCTATCTGGTGCGCTGCGGCGACCCCGACGCCCTCGACTCGATCGTGCCGATGGCGTTCGGCAACCTGGCGCTCGACCTGGTCCTCGCCGGCACCTTCGGCCGCCTCGTCAACGTGCGCAACGGCCGCTACGACAACGTGCCGATCGACGTGGTCACCAGTCGGAAGAAGGTCGTCGACGTCGGCAAGTACTACAACACCGAGCGGCTGCGTCCGAAGTACGAGAAGTTCGAGAACAAGCCGCTCTTCATCATGACCAGCGACTACTGAAGCAAGCGCGTGGGCCGTGCGCCGCGGACCGCAGGTGGAGAGAAGCGGAGAACGCCGCGGAAGGTCAAACGACCTTAGGTGCGCCCTCGCCGCGGCCCTTGGCGGCGTGACGGTCAGTTGACATCCGTCCCCGGACGGCTTAACCATATGAAAACGGTTTCACCCGCCCGGCTCATCTCCGCCGGGTGGCGAGGCGAAAGCGAGCCATGACCACGCGATCCCGAAGAGCTTCCGGGCACCACGGAACCGACCTGCCGGTCGCCGCGATCTCCAACCGCTACGGCCACTTCAGCGACGACGGCCGCGAGTTCGTCGTCACCGACCCCCGCCCGCCGCGACCGTGGGTGAACATCATCGCCAACCCGCGGTTCGGGCTGGCCGTCAGCCACACCGGCAGCGGCTTTGCGTGGATCGACAACTCGCAGCTCGCGGTGATCACCCGCTGGCAGCAGGACCTCGCCGCCGATGCCTCGGGGCGCTTCCTCTACGTTCGCGACACCGAGTCGGGCGCAGGTGTGGTCGCTGGCGCCGGCGCCGACGTGGGTCGCCTACGACACCTACGCGTGCCGTCACGGCCTCGGCTACACCGCGATCGAGTCGTCGTTCGCCGGCATCGAGGCGCGCGTGGACGTTGTTCTGCCCGGCCGAGGACACCGCCGAGCTGTGGCTGGTCGAGCTGCGCGACACCAGCGGGCGGGCCCGCCGGCTGGAGCTGACCGGCTTCGTCGAGTGGTGCGTGGGCGTGTCGCCGTCGCCGCGGCGCGAGTTCCACAAGCTCTTCATCGCGACCTCGCACGACCCGCAGCGGCGGGCGATCTTCGCCGGAAACCACATGTGGGACGTGCCCTCGAAGCGCTACGGCCACTGGAACGCGGACTTTCCGTACGTCTCAGCGTTCGCCTGCAGCGAGCCGCTCACCGGCGCCCAGGGTGACAAGGTCGGCTTCCTCGGCCGCTACGGCGACCCCCGTCTCCCCGCCGCCCTCGCGGAGACCGAATGGCGCGGCTCGTTCGGACGGCACGACGACCCGGTCGCCGCGCTGCGCTGCACCGTCAACCTCGGCGCCGGCCAGGCGCACCGCCTCGGCTACACCCTCGCTGTCGCACCAACGCGGGCGGATACGGAGCGCCTGCTCACCGCCTACGACGCGCCGGAAGCGAGCGCGGCGGCCCTCGCCGCTGCGCATTGCGTCATGGCGGCAGCGGTTGGCCGCGCACCGGATCGAAACGCCAGAACCGTCGCTCGAACTTCCTGATCAACGACTGGGTCCGCTATCAGGCGATCTCGGCCCGGATCTGGGGCCGCTGCGGCTACTACCAGCAGAGCGGCGCCTTCGGTTTCCGCGATCAGCTCCAGGACTCGCAGGTGTGGCTCACCATCGATCCCGAGCGCTGCCGGACGCAGATCGACCTGCACGCCGCCCACCAGTTCGCGGACGGCTCGGTCTACCACTGGTGGCACCCGCTCTCGGAGCAGGGGCACGTCACCAGGATGACCGACGACCTGCTGTGGCTCGCCTTCGTCACCGCGGCCTACGTCAAGGAGACCGGCGACCTCGCGGTCCTCGATCGCCCCGCCCCGTACCTCGACGACCCGCGCGAGCAGCCGCTCTCCGATCACATCGAGCGCGCGTTTCGCGCGCGTGTTCCGCCGCACCAGCCCGCGGGGGCTGCCGTACATCGGCGCCGGCGACTGGAACGACGGCCTCTCGGCGGTCGGCCTGGAGGAGCGCGGCGAGTCGGTGTGGCTGGCGCACTTCCTCGCCGGCCTGCTTGCGGACTGGGCGGAGCTGAGCCGGCGCCGCGGCCAGCCGGAGCGCGCCGGCGAGGCGCTCGCGCGGCGCGCCGCGCTGATCGACGCGATCAACACGCACGGCTGGGACGGCGGCTGGTACCTGCGCGCCACCTGCGACGACGGCACGCCGCTCGGCAGCGCCGCCAACCGCGTGGGCCGGATCTACCTGAACGCGCAGACCTGGGCGGTACTCAACGACGTCGCGCCGCCGGAGCGGGCGGCGGCGTGCATGGCGGCGGTGCGCCGCCACCTCGTCAGCGAGGCCGGGGCGCTGCTGCTGTCGCCTGCCTACGACGCGCCCGTTCCCGAAATCGGTTACATCACCCGTTACGCCCCCGGCATGCGCGAGAACGGCGGCGTCTACACGCACGCGGCCACCTGGGCGATCGCCGCGGCCGCCAAGGTCAAGGACGCCGAGCTGGTCGGCCGGCTGCTCGCGGCGATGAACCCGGCGATCAAGGACCCCGAGCGCTACTGGGCCGAGCCGTACGTGCTTCCGGGCAACGTCGACGGCCCCGACTCGCCGCACCACGGCCGCGCCGGCTGGACCTGGTACACCGGCTCCGCCGCGTGGCTGCACCGCGTGGTGACGCAGTGGGTGCTCGGCGTCCGGCCGGAATGGGACGGGCTGCGCGTCGATCCCTGCCTGCCGCCGGGTTGGCAGCGCGCCCGCATGACGCGCCCGTACCGCGGCGCCACCCTCGCCGTCGAGATCTCACGTCGGCGCGACTCGTCCGGCGACGGTCGGACCGAGGTCCGCCTCGACGGTCATGACGTCGCCGGAACGCTGATCACGCCTGGCCAATTGGCCGGCGATCGCCACGCGATCGCGGTTGTCGTTCCCTAGCCGGCTCGCCAGCGGCCGGGTCTTGACAATGCCATGACAGTCCCCTATGTTTGCGCTAGTGAAATCGATTACATTCACCTCTGACGCCGGCCTGCCCCCCCCTCAACTGGAGCGCGGGACGGATCGACCAGAGGGAGACGGCCCCGTGACCGTCACCATCAAGCAGGTCGCCCGCGAGGCCAACGTTTCCGTGGCCACGGTTTCCCGTGCGCTGAACGACACCGGACCGGTGCGTGAGGAGGTTCGCGAGCGGGTGCACGCCATCGCGGAGCGACTGCGTTACGTGCCGCACGGCGGCGCACGCAGCCTGATCACCAGGAAGACCGGCGCGATCGGCGTCTTCCTCCCCGACATCCACGGCGAGTTCTTCTCCGAGGTGATCCGCGGCATGGACGGCGTCTCCCGTCACCGCGGCTACCATCTGCTCGTCGCCGGCTCCCATAGCGATACCGGAGAGATCCTCGCGGTGATGCGGGCGACGCGCGGCCGCGTCGACGGGTTGATCGTGATGGCCCCCGACCTCGAGGCCGACGCCATCGAGCGCGACGTGCCGTCGTCGCTGCCGGTGGTGGCGTTGAACTGCCGCCGCCTTGGCGCCCAGTTCGACTCGATCTCGATCGACAACTACGGCGGCGCCTACTCGATGGTCCGCCATCTCGCCAGCCTCGGCCACGTGCGCATCGCTTTTCTCAAGGGGCCGGAGCGCAACTTCGAGGCGAGCGAGCGACTGCGCGGCTACCGCGACGCGGTGTTGGCGATCGGCGGCGCCGTCAGCCACGACCTCGAAATCCCGGGCGACTTCACCGAGGCGTCCGGCCACCAAGGCGCGCTCGCCGCGGTGGCGCTGCGCCCGCGCCCGACTGCCCTGTTCGCCGGCAACGACGACATGGCGCTCGGCGCACTCTCGGCGCTGGCGGCGCTGGGCCTGCGCGTACCCGGCGACATCGCCGTCGCGGGGTTCGACGACATCCCGGTGGCACGATACGTGACACCGCCACTGTCGTCGGTCCGCGTGCCGATCGCCGAGTTGGGCGCCCGAGCCATGGAGCGCCTGCTGCTCGCCCTCGAGCGCGGACCCGAGCACGAGCGGCGTCACGAGGTGCTGCCGACAATGCTGGTCGTACGCGGCACGTGCAGCCGCGTCGGGCAGCCGAGCTCATCCGTCCAATCCGAGACGGCCGGCAACGGCCACGAAGACTCGAGTGATCGAGAAAGGAGGAAGGTGAAATGAAGCGAGGCGCAACACTGAGGGTTCTCTTGTGTCTGCCGGTTCTTGCGCTGGCCGTGCTCATGCTCGCCAGCCCGGCGGCAGCCCAGTCGACATTCTCGACGATCCAGGGTGTGGTGTCCGACGACCAGGGCCCGATCCCGGGCGCGACGGTGGTGGCCGTCGGCACGGAGACCGGGTTCCGCCACGAGGCGGTGGCCGGCAACAACGGCGCCTACCAGATCGCCGGCCTGCAGCCCGGCACGTACGAGATCACGGTCTCGTCGCAGGCCTACAAGGCGCAGTCGCGCACGATTCAGCTGCTTGATCGGCCAGTCCCCGGTGGTCGACTTCCGGCTCACCCTGGATGCGGTGTTCACCGAGAACGTCACCGTGATCGGCGAGAAGACGCAGATCGTGCTCGACACCCGCTCCTCGGCGGTCTCCAGCAACATCACGCCGCAGCAGATGGAGGACCTGCCGCTCGCCAACCGCAACTTCATATCGTTCGCCGGCCTTGCCCCGGGCATCTCGATCACCCAGGACAACGACGCCGGTGGCGTGTACTTCGGCAGCGGCGGCGCCAAGACCGAGCAGGTGAACGCCTTCATCGACGGTCTGTCGTACAAGAACGACCTCATCGTCGGCGGCGCCTTCATGCAGGACTCCGCGCGCGGCAACCCGTTCCCGCAGAACGCGGTGCAGGAGTACCAGGTACTCACGCAGAACTACAAGGCCGAATACGAGAAGTCGGCGGCGGCGGTCATCACCGCGGTCACCAAGTCGGGCGGCAACGACTTCCACGGCGACTTCATGTACTTCTTCCAGAACAAGGGCATGGTCGAGCAGGACGCCTTCGCCAAGGACGCGGGGCGACGTCAAGGCGCCGTACAAGCGCAACCAGTACACCGGCTCGCGTCGGCGGCCCGCTCATCAAGGACAAGCTGAACTTCTTCGTCCCGATCGAGCGGACCGACCGCGACCTGATGTCGACTCGGTATCCCGTACGGCTCGATCGTGGGCCACGGCGCCGGCGAACGTGACCACGGCCATCAGCGACTCGCGTCGGAGACCGGCGCCTTCGTCCCGTACGACGAGAGGCTCTTCTTCGGGAAGCTGTCGTGGCAGGCCGACCATCGAGCCAGACCGATGGACTTCTCCTACAACGGCGCGACGAGCCGGACCTTCGCGGGTTCGGAGGTCAGCGCGTCCAAGGACGGGGCCACGGAGTTCCGGAGTCAAAACGGACAACCTGATCGTGCTGCGGCACCAGTTCGATCGCCGGCGGCAAGCACGCTCAACGAAGGCGACGGCCACCTCGCAGACAACAGCAGTGGGAGGACACGGCGGGACGATCCTCGGAACGCCACACCTGAACTACGTCAACCTGCTCGACGTCGGCGGCGCAAGGACGACTCTGCAGAACCGCGCAGCAGACGAAGTTCGCGCTGCGCGACGACGTCAGCTACTTCGCCGTCGTGGCACGGCTCTCACGGCGCTCAAGGCGGGCTTCGTCTGCCAGACAGGCCGAACTACGACATGAGCAACGGCCATCTACGGGAACCCGTACTTCGAGTTCCGCCAGGTCGAGAACTGGCAGCTGCCGTACAAGGCGGTATTACGGCCACGGCGATCCCGCGCTGCAGTTCTCGACAACAACCAGTACGGCCTCTACGTGCAGGACGACTGGACGCTGCCAAGAACCTCACCGATGAACGCCGGGCTGCGCTGGGACTACGAAACCAACATGATGAACAACGACTGGGTGACGCCGCCCGACATCGTCAAGGGGCTGCAGACTGCCTGCCGGCACTACCGACCAGCCGGTGGGCGGCAAGAACGACTGGTGCATCGGGACGAGCTGTTCAACATCAACGACTACATCTCGACCGGCAACAATCGCAGCCCGTACAAGGGGATGGTCCAGCCGCGTATCGGCCTGTTGGGATCCGACCGGGAACGCGAAGACGGTGCTGATCGGCGGGTGGGGCATGTACTACGACCGCGTCACGCTGAACGACATCT
Source organism: uncultured Acidobacteriota bacterium (assembly GCA_963725705.1). GTDB lineage: Bacteria > Acidobacteriota > Thermoanaerobaculia > Thermoanaerobaculales > Thermoanaerobaculaceae > CAVRZJ01. The sequence continues at coordinate 386,121 of CAVRZJ010000023.1, forward strand.
ACGACGAGCAGTTCCGGCAGTCGTGGAAGCAATATACGCTTCTGCTTCTCGCAGGACCCGGCGAGGTCGGCCAGCCGCACGGCTGCAGCGTTCCGGCGATCAACTGGGACCCGACGTACCAGTCGGCGGCCGGACTGGCCGGCCTGATCGCGCTCCGGACCGCGCCTGGTCCCGAGGTCTACCTGCTCAACAACAACACGCACGAGCCGCGCGCCAACCAGTGGACCCTCGGTGTCCGTCACCAGATCGGCAACTGGCTCGGATCGCTCACGTACGCCGGCACGAGAGGGTACAACTCGATGATGTGGAGCTTCGGGACGGAGCCGACAGGGACGGAGTTCAACGACCGCTGGGGCAACTGGATCAGGATCCCGGGTACGGCTTCGTCCTGCGCAGCTACGACACCAAGAAGAGCTGGTACGAGGGGTACTTCCTCACCCTCGACAAGCCGTACACCAGCGAGTCGAAGTGGGGGTTCGACCTGGCCTACACCTACGCCGATGCCAGGCAGCAGGCTTCGTACGACCAGGGCGTCGCGTTCGCGTTCGACTCCCTGCCGCCGGACTTCGCGACGTTCAAGAACATCTACACCGAAAAACAGAAGCTCGTCATGAGCGGCACCGTCGGGCTGCCCGCCGGGTTCAGGATCTCCAGCATCATCACGCTCACATCCGGCCTGCCGTTCTACCTCACGGACTGCACGCCGGGCTGGGACAAGTGCTTCGGCACCTCCATGACCCCCGAGACGCAGAGCTTCCTCGGCGTGTCAGCGGTGGGCATACCGAAGCGTGGACCTGCGCGCCGAGTGGGGCATCAACGTGAGCGAGGACGTTCACGTTGGCCTGATCGGTGAGGCGTTCAACGTTTTCAACTACTCCAACGACACCTGCTTTGACGGCTGGACGGGAGGCCCCGGAGGCCTCAACGACCACTTCGGCAAACCGTGGTGCCAGTACAACACGCGCCGTTTCCAGGTGGGCGCCAAGGTCAGCTTCTAGGGAAGTGGGATCGACGTATCGGATCGACAGGCGCGGCACGGGCGATCCCCATGCCGCGCCGTTCTCCTCAGGGGGCATGCGTGAGCCCGGAAACCTCCCGGAGAGGAGACTTGGACCATGAGCGCGAGGCCGATCATGCTTCTTCTTGTTGGCTTGGCCCTCGCGTCTGCCTGCGGTCGGACGCAGACTCCCGCGCCGGTCGACACGTCGTACGAACCCGTGATCATGACCACGCCGTGGGGACAGAGGGTGGTCCCGGATGCCTCCGTAGCCGCCGACATCGCAGCGTGGCGGAGGCTCGGCCCCGGCGATGCGTGGCCGGATCGAGGCTCGGCATGGTGGAAGGAGCCCGCGAACACCGGCCCGAAGGTGGTGCAGCATTACCCGTGGCGCCTGACGGACGGGCTCTACGTGCTGGGACACGAGGACGACACCCTTCCCGTCTACCTCTTCGACACCGGCTCGGGCCTGCTGCTGATCGATGCCGCGTTCGCCGACTGGGGACCCTCGTTCGAGAAGCAGATCCGCAGGACCGGACGCGATCCGCATCAGGTCAGATGGGTCGTCGTGACTCACTACCACGGGGACCACTCCGGCGGTGCCGCGTACTGGAAGAAGGCCGGGGCCGAGATCTGGGCGCCGGCCGGCGACGCCGATCAGTTGCGCACGGCGAAGACCCCAGTTGACAGGACCTTCAGCGACGGCGCCCTCCTGATGTTCGGCAACGTCAGGCTCCGCGCCATCGCGACCCCGGGGCACACGCCCGGGAGCACCTGCTTCTACTGCGAGTGGAATGGCAGGAAGATCCTGTTCGGGGAGGACATCGCGCTCCACGCCGGCCGCCAGGCGTGGATGGGCGGCCCCGACAGCAACTGGGACGAGTATCTCGCTTCGCTCGAGAAGCTCTGCACCTACCAAGTCGACGGCACGGTGGTCAAATACGAAACGCTGCTGCCCGGCCATGGCACGGTGGATCTCGATCACGCGGCAAAGTCGGTTCGCGACACTCGTGACATCGTCCGCGAAATCGTGTCTCGCCGCCTGGCCGGAGAAGATATCGGCGGCATGGACGTCTACAAATGGCAATGGGAACACCGAAGAGTGAGCGCACCATGACTTTGCCGCGGGTCCGCAGGCACCTCACGGGGTCAACAGGGACGGGACGCAATCGGAGAGCACATAGCGCGGTTCGGACGCGGTGAGGTTCGGGAGGCGGCACATGAAGAATTTCGTCGCGCGATCCTTGTGGCTCATCGTCATCTTCGTCAGCACGTTCGGGAGTGCGACGGCCGGAGACTTCTTCTTCCACGATAACGATCGGGTCGTCTTTCTCGGGGACAGCATCACCGAGCAGCGGTTGTACACGACCTACATCGAGGCGTATGCCCTGACGCGGCATCCGAGCTGGAATCTGTCGTTTCGCAACGTCGGCTGGGGCGGCGACACCGCATGGCTGCGGCAGCGGGCGCATCCCAGCGAGGACCAGCTCTTCGCGGCCGACGAGGCGAGTCAGCAGAAGATGGTAGAGGACGCTGTCGGGCGAGGGCTCGGCAGAGACGTGCTGCCGCTCAGACCCACGGTCGTCGTGATCAAGTTTGGCATGAACGACCACTATTATCAGTCGTTTCGAGAGGACATCTTTCGAGCGTACGTCCGGAGTCAGACGGAGCTGGCGAAGGTCCTCGGGGCACACGGTGCCCGGGTGGCGTTCCTGACCCCGCAACCCATCGAGGACCGGCGGCCTGATCCGGACAAGGACGTTCGCAACCAATCGTTGCGCAAATTCAGCGACGGCTTGCGGGAGGTGGCTGCACGATCGCACGCGGCGTACGTGGACCAGTTTGACCCGTACATGGCCATTCTGTTGCGGGAACGGGCTGCTGACCCGACAGCGTTCGTTGGCGGAGGCGATGCTGTACACCCGGGCCCGGCGGGCCACACGATCATGGCCTGGGCAGTGCTGAAGGGCCTGGGCGCGTCACCGCTGGTCTCTCGCGCCGAGATCGATTTCACGGGCAAGAAGGTCGCGTCCGTCCAGAGCTGTCGTGTCACGAACCTGAAGGTCGATGGCACATCGATCAGCTTCGACCGGATCGATGATGCCTTGCCGATGCCGATAGATCCGGATGCCGAACCGGCCCTCCGGATCGCGCCGATCCTCGCGGACCTGAATCGTTACGAGCTGCGCATCATCGGGCTGCCGCCAGGAAACTACGAGCTGACGATCGACGGCGAACCAGCCGCAAAGGCCGGTGCCGATGAGCTGGACAAGGGATGGAACCTCGCCGTGAAAGCAGGGCCCATCACCGCCCAGGCGCGGGATGTTCTGAAACTGGTCTTCAAGAAGAACAACCTCTTCTTCGACAGGTGGCGGAACGTGCAGCTCTTCGATCCTCCCGCCTGGGCCAGGGGCCCGGAGGTCGAGGCGAAGCGTGCGGCCGAGCTGGTGCGCTTGGACGGAGAGATCGCGCAGGTCGAACAGCAAATCGATGCGCGACGGAAGCCCAAGGAGCGCCACTTCGAAATAGCACGCCTTGCGAAATGAGCTAACGGAGCCTCCCCGTTCATAGACCCAGGCTACGGCCTGGCTTGGCTGCCGGTCCTATCCCTGGAGCTCCGGATGGCTGAGGCGTGTTCCGGCTCCACAATGACCTCCGCTCCGCAGCTTACCAATAGGATGAACGCCAGGCGATCGGGGTCGCCGTTCCGTACGCGTGGCCCACAGGCAGTCTTGACAGCGCCACAGGCCCTCCCTATATTCACGGTAGAGAAAACGATTACACACGGTCCGATCACAGGTCCGGCCACCCGCTAGAGGGTGACCGGGGCGAAGCGGGCCGGCGGGGGGAAAACGTTTTGACCGTCACCATCAAGCGGGTCGCCCTCGAAGCGGGAGTCTCCGTGGCCACGGTGTCGCGAGCGTTGAACGACACCGGGCCGGTTCGCGAGGAGGTCCGCGAGAGGGTGCGCGAGGTCGCCCAGCGGCTGCGCTACGTGCCGCACGGCGCCGCGCGCAGCCTGATCACCAGAAAGACCGCCACGATCGGCGTGTTCCTGCCCGACATCCACGGCGAGTTCTTCTCCGAGGTCATCCGCGGCATGGACGCCATCTCCAGGCACCGCGGCTATCACCTGCTGGTGGCCGGCTCGCACAGCGACACGGACGAGATCCTCGCCGTCATGCGGGCGACGCGCGGCCGCGTCGACGGGCTGATCGTGATGGCGCCCGACCTCGACGCCGAGACCATCGAGCACGGCGTCCCGGCGTCGCTGCCGCTGGTGGCGATGAACTGCCGGCGGCTCGGTGCCCACTTCGACTCGATATCGATCGACAACTATGGCGGGGCCTACGCCATGGTGCGTCACCTGGCCGGCCTCGGGCACGTCCGCATCGCGTTCCTCAAAGGTCCCGAGCGCAATTTCGAGGCGACCGAGCGGCTCCGCGGCTACCGCGACGCCCTGCGGGCGGTCGGCGCCGTGATCAGCGCCGATCTCGAGGTCCCGGGCGACTTCACCGAGGAGTCGGGGGACCGCGCCGCCCAGGTAGTGCTGGCGCGGCGTCCCAGGCCCACCGCGATCTTCGCCGGCAACGACGACATGGCGCTGGGCGTGCTGGCGGCGCTCGCCGAGACCGACCTCAAGGTACCCCGCGACATCGCCGTGGTCGGCTTCGACGACATCCCGGTGGCGCGATACGTATCGCCGCCGCTCTCCTCGGTTCACGTGCCGATCGCCGAGCTGGGAGCACGCGCCATGGAGCGCCTGCTGCTCGCCCTCGAGCGCGGGAGCGATCACGAGCGGCGTCACGAGGTGCTGCCAACGACGCTGGTGGTGCGCGGGTCGTGCGGCTCGCAGGCATCGCCGGTGCTGGTTACCGCATCCCAACAGGCCAACAACGGCCAGGGAAGCTCGATCTCTCGAGAAGGGAGGAAGGTCAGATGAAACGAGGTGTAACACGAAAGGTCCTTTGGTGTCTGCCGGTTCTTGCGCTGGCCGTGCTCGTGCTCGCCAGCCCGGCGGGCGCGCAGACCACCACGGCGTCGATCAAGGGCGTCGTCTCCGACGATTCGGGTCCGCTCCCCGGCGCGTCGGTGATCGCCATCGACACGCAGAGCGGGTTCCGGCACGAAGCGGTTGCCGACACTGACGGCAGCTACCAGATCGCCGGGTTGCAGCCGGGCACGTTCGAGATCAAGGTCTCCTCCCAGGCCTACAAGGAGCAGTCGCGGACCATCCAGGTGCTGATCGGCCAGGCGCTGACGGTCGACTTCCGCCTGACGCTCGACGCGGTGTTCACCGAGAACGTGACGGTGCTCGGCGCAGGGACGCAGCTCCTCGTCGACACGCGGTCCTCGGCGATCTCCACGAACATCACGCCGCAGCAAATCGAAGATCTGCCGATGAACAACCGCAACTTCCTCAACTACGCGGTGCTCGCCCCGGGCGTGAAATCCACCACCGACGACACCAGCTCCGCGGGACAGGGGATCCGTAGCGGCGGGTCCAATCCCGAGCGTGTGAACGTCTTCATCGACGGGCTGTCGTACAAGAACGACATCATCAAGGGCGGCGCCTTCATGCAGGACTCCAGCCGCGGCAACCCCTTCCCGCAGAACGCGGTGCAGGAGTACCAGGTCCTCACCCAGAACTACAAGGCCGAGTACGAGAAGTCGGCCGCCGCCGTGATCACGGCGATCACCAAGTCGGGCGGCAACACGTTTCACGGCGACCTGTTCTACCTGTTCCAGAACAAGGGCATGGTGGCGCAGGACAAGTTCGCCAAGGAGCGCGGCGACACCAAGGCCCCGTACGAGCGCAATCAGTACGGTCTCTCGCTCGGCGGGCCGATCATGAAGGACAAGCTGCATTTCTTCGTCTCGGCGGAGCGCAACAAGCGCGACGTGATCTCCTCCGTGTTCCGCGGGTCGTCGTACGCCAACGCGCCGGCCAACGTCAAGGCCAAGCTCGACGCTTATCCGATCGGCTCGATCTCCGCGCCACTCGACGAGAAGCTGTACTTCGGCAAACTGACGTTCCAGCCGGACGTGTCGCAGACGATGGACCTCAGCTACCACCGCCGCGACGAGAATGAGATCCGGGGCTTTGGCGGCCAACGCACACAGGACGGAGCCGAGGCCTTCGCGAACGAGACCGATGCCGCGGTGCTCCGTCACCAGTACGTGTTGAGCAGCAACATGCTCAACGAGGCGAGCCTGACGTGGCAGAAGATGCGCTGGTTCAACGGCGGCGTCGATGCCGGCGTCCCCGAGGAGAACTACATCGGGCTGCTCGACGTCGGCAGCAAGACCTACAACCAGGACCTCAAGCAGAACAAGACCGGGTTCCGCGACGACTTCACGTGGTACACGTCCTGGATGGGCGACCACACGGTCAAGACCGGCCTGGTGGTCAACTGGATGAAGTACGATTTCATGAAGGCCGCGTTCAGCATCCCGTTGTACGAGTACCGCGGCGGCAGCGACGGCGAGAACTGGCAGTTCCCCTTCCACGCGGTCTACGGTTTCGGCGATCCCAACCTGAACTTCGGCAACACCCAGTACGGGGTCTTCATCCAGGACGACTGGAAGCCGTTGACCAATCTCACGGTCAACGTGGGCCTGCGCTGGGACTACGAGACCAACATGCTGAACAACAGTTGGGTGACACCCCCGGACATCCTCTCGGGCCTGCAGAACTCCTGCAGGACCTACGACCAGCCGGTCGGCGGTCAGAGCACGTGGTGCATCCGCGACTTCCTCGACCTCGACAACTACACCTCCACGGGCAGCAACCGGAAGTCGTACTCGAACATGTTCCAGCCGCGCATCGGCTTCACCTGGGATCCACGAGGGACCGGCGAGACGGTGGTGTTCGGCGGCTGGGGGTCGTACTACGACCGCGTCCCGCTCAACGACATTTTCGACGAGCAGTACAGGCAGGTGTGGGGCCAGTACTCGTTCTGCTTCTCCGCGGACGGCAGCACCTCGGTTCCCGGCTGCAACGTGCCCGCGCTCAAGTGGGACCCGTCCTACCTGACCGCCGCCGGGCTCCGGCAGATCATCGCCAGCGGTCAAGCGCCAGGCTCCGAGGTCTTCCTGGTCGGGAACGACACGAAGCCGCCGCGCACCACCCAGTGGACGCTCGGCCTGCGCCAGCGGTTCGGCTCCTGGCTCAGCTCGCTCACCTACGCCAACACCCGCGGTTACAACGGGCTGGTGTGGAGCTACGCCACCGATCCGCCGGGCACGACTTTCGACACGCGCTGGGGCAACCGGATCGAGATCCCCGGGCACGGCCCAGCGGTCTTCCGCACCTACAACTACCGCAAGACCTGGTACGACGGGGTCTTCCTCACCCTCGACAAACCGTACACCAGCGACGCGAAGTGGGGCGCCAATTTCGTCTACACCTATGCGAAGGCCTACCAGAACGCCACGCTGGATGACGTGGCGTCGTTCTCGTTCGACTTCTACCCGCCTAACTGGCCCAAGTTCCCGGGCAACGGCGACGAGCGGCACCGCTTGACGGCGAGCGGCACCGTGGGCCTGCCAGCCAACCTCCGGCTGTCGGGCATCGTCACTCTCGGGTCGGGGCAGGGGTACACGTACACCGACTGCCTGGCCGGCTGGGACAGGTGCGTCAACTACTTCAACGCGGGGCAGCCCACCAAGCAGGGCTTCCTCGGCATCAAGCAGTTCGGCTACCGCAGCGTCGACATGCGGCTCGAGTGGGACGCTCCCGTGGGCGCCGGCTTCAAGGTCGGCCTGACCGGGGAGGCGTTCAACCTGTTCAACTTCACCAATGAGGGGTGCTTTGACGGGTGGGCTGGGGCACCGGGCGAACCCAACCCGCGCTTCGGCAAGGCAAACTGCGCCTACAACGCGAGGCGCTTGCAGGTCGGCGCCCGGCTCAGCTTCTAGCGCGGCATGGAGCAACCTGGGCGCGGCATGGGCGAGCTCCCATGCCGCGCCTTTCTTCTTTCCCGTAGCGGCGTAAGCTAGCCGGAGAAGGACAGTGACGATGCGAATCGCATTGAACACCGGCCGGGTTCGTCGCCAGATGGCCGCCGCCTGGCTGCTCCTGTTCCTCGGCGTGTCGTGCAGCGGCGCGGCGCCGCAGGCGAGCTCGGCCTCCGCGGCGGACCTGCGCGCGCCGCGCAAGCGCCTCGAGAAGGTTGTCGTCGACCCGTTCGTCGACGAGCTGCAGGAGCGCACGTTCCGTTTCTTCTGGGAGCGCACCAACCCCGTCAACGGGCTCGTCCCCGACCGCTGGCCGACCGAGTCGTTCTCCAGCGTCGCCGCCGTCGGCTTCGGGCTGACCGCCTACACGATCGGCGTCGAGCGTGGCTGGATCACCCGCGAGCACGCGATCGAGAGGGTGCTGACCACCCTCCGCTTCTTCGCCGACGAGAAACGGCAAGGGCCGGAGGCCGCCGGGAAGACCGGCTACAAGGGATTCTTCTACCACTTCCTCGACATGGACACCGGTGCCCGCTACCGGGACGTCGAGCTGTCGACGATCGATACGACGCTGTTCCTGGCCGGCGCCCTCACCTGCCAGATGTACTTCGACCGCGACACGCCGCCGGAAGCAGAGCTCCGCCAGCTCGCGAAGGCGATCTACGAGCGGGCTGACTGGCAGTTCTTCCTCGTCCGGCCGCCGCGGGTCAACATGGGGTGGAAGCCTGAGGACGGGTTCTCGATCTCCGACTGGTGGGGCTACGACGAGTCGATGATCCTCTACGTGCTGGCGCTCGGCTCGCCGACCCACGCGATCGACCCCGCCGGGTGGACCGCGTTCACGTCCAGCTACAGATGGGGCAGCCGCTACGGGATGGAGCACGTCGGCTTCGCTCCCCTGTTCGGCCACCAGTTCTCCCACGTGTGGATCGACTTCCGCGGCATTCAGGACGCGTACATGAAGGCCCGCGGCATCGACTACTTCGAGAACACGCGCCGCGCCGCTCTCGAGCAGCGCCAGTACGCGGTCGAGAACCCCGGCCAGTTCCTCGGCTACGGCGCCGACGTCTGGGGCCTCTCGGCGTGCGACGGCCCGGCCGACGTCACGCTTCCGTGGGCCGGCCGGCAGGTTCGCTTCATGACCTACGCGGCGCGCGGGGCCTCGTTCACCGAGGTGCGTGACGACGGCACCATCGCGCCGATGGCCGCCGCCTCGTCGCTGCCGTTCGTGCCCGAGGAGGCGACCGCGGCGATCAAGGCGATGCACGAGCGGTACGGCGAGAACCTCTACTCGACCTACGGCTTCCTCGATGCCTTCAACCCGACGTTCACCTGGTCGGACAAGGTGGCCATGGGCCATGTCGTCGCCGGGCAGGGGTGGTTCGACACCGACTACCTCGGCATCGACCAGGGCCCAATCATCGCGATGGTCGAGAACCACCGCTCCGCCTTCGTCTGGAACCTGATGCGCCGCCACGAGGCGATCGTCCGCGGCCTGCGCCGCGCCGGCTTCACCGGCGGCTGGCTGGACCAGGCCCCGTGAGCCCTGCAGTCATTCCGAGGAGGCCGAAGGCCGACGAGGAATCCCGACGCGGCTGGAGCGCCGCCGATCGCCCTCGCGGCGCGCCGGGATCCTTCGCTGCGCTCAGGATGACGCAGCGGCTCCCGGTCCCCGGTCCCCGGTCCCCGGTCCCCACCCTCTTCCTGCTCGCCCTCACGCTGCCGCTGACGGCCTGCAGCCCTGCCAAGAACGCGACCGTGGAGTTCTGGGGCATGGGCCGCGAGGGCGAGGTGGTCCAGGAGCTGATGCCGGAGTTCGAGCGGCGCAACCCCGGCATCCACGTCCGCGTCCAGCAGATCCCGTGGACGGCCGCGCACGAGAAGCTGCTCACCGCGTTCGTCGGCGATGCCACGCCCGACGTGGCGCAGCTCGGCAACACCTGGGTGCCGGAGCTGGTCGCGCTCCGCGCCCTCGCCGACCTGACGCCGCGCGTCGGGACGGGCCGGCCGGTCGACCCGGCGTCCAACTTCCCCGGCATCTGGGCGACCAACGTGATCGACGGCGCGGTCTACGGCATCCCGTGGTACGTCGACACCCGGGTGATGTTCCTCCGCACCGACCTGCTGGCACAGGCCGGTGTGCCGGCGCCGCCGCGCACCTGGGCGGCGTGGCGGGACGCGATGGTCCGCATCAAGGGCCTGCCCGGCGGCGAGCGCTTCGGGATCCTGCTGCCCACCAACGAGTGGGCACAACCCGTGCTGCTGGGGATCCAGGCCGGCGCCACGTTGCTCCGCGACGGCGACCGCTTCGGCGCGTTCCGCGCGCCGGAGTTCCGCCGCGCGTTCGATTTCTACATCTCGCTGTTCAAGGACCGCCTGGCGCCGGCCCTTAACGCCAATCAGGTCGCCAACGTCTACCAGCAGTTCGGGGAAGGGCTCTTCGCGATGTACATCACCGGCCCGTGGAACCTCGGCGAGTTCCGCCGCCGGCTGCCGCCGCGGCTGGCCGCCTCGTGGACGACCGCTCCGCTGCCGGCGCCGGTCGAGGCCGAGTGGCCCGGCCTCTCGCTGGCCGGCGGATCGAGCCTGGTGATCTTCCGGCGCTCGCCGCGTCAAGACGCGGGGTGGCGGCTGATCGAGTTCCTTGCCGCGCCGGAGCAGCAGGAGGCGTTCTTCAAGGCGTCGGGCGACCTCCCCGCGAGCCGCGTCGCGTGGCGTACGCCGGCGCTCGCCGGCGACCCGCAGGCGCAGGCGTTCTTCGTGCAGTTGCAGCACGTCCAGCCGATGCCCAGGATTCCCGAGTGGGAGCAGGTGGTGACGCGGGTGTTCGAGGCGGCCGAGCAGGCGATCCAGGGGCGCACCAGCGTCGACGACGCGTTGGCCGCACTCGACCGCGACGTCGACCGCATGCTCGAGAAACGTCGCTGGATGCTCGACCGCCGGGAACGGGAGTCGCGGTGAGCGCGACCACCGGGCGGCCCGGCAGCGCGAAGGCGGCTCCTGTCGCGCGGCCCCCGGACGAACGGCGCGAGAACCGCGCCGGCCTGGCGTTCGTCGCTCCGGCGCTGGCCCTGATTGGCGTGTTCTTCTTCCTGCCGGTGGTCGCGGGGATGCTGCTGTCGCTCACCGACTTCGACCTCTATGCCCTGGGCGACATCGGCGTGATGCGCTTCGTCGGCCTGCACAACTACGCCACGCTTCTCGCATCGCCGGAGTTCTGGAAGGCGTTGGCCAACACGTTCTACTTCGTGCTGGTGGGCGGTCCGCTGTCGGTGGCGCTCTCGCTCGCCGCGGCGCTGCTGCTCAACGAGAGGCTGGTCCGTTTCAAGGGGCTGTTCCGCACCGTCTACTTCGCACCCGTGGTGACCACGCTGGTCGCGGTCGCCGTCGTCTGGCGCTACCTCTACCACCCGCGGTTCGGCCTGCTGAATCAGGCGTTGAGCGTCGTCGGGATCGCGCCGATCGACTGGCTCGGGAACCCGCGCTGGGCGATCCCCGCGATCATCGTGATGGCTGCCTGGCGGAGCTTCGGCTACAACATGGTGATCTTCCTCGCCGGACTGCAGGCGATCCCCGAGAGCGTCTACGAGGCGGCGCGCCTCGACGGCGCCGGCCCGCTGCGGCGCTTCTGGGGGATCACGCTGCCGCTGTTGCGCCCGACCATGATGTTCGTCGCCGTGATGACGATGATCGGCTACTTCCAGCTCTTCGCCGAGCCCTACGTCCTGACCGCCGGCACCGGCGGCCCCGCCAACGCGACGCTCACCATCGTGATGCTGATGTACAAGGAGGGCTTCCGCTGGTGGAACATGGGCTACGCCGCGGCGGTCGCTTTCGTGCTCTTCCTGGTGGTGCTCGCCGCGACGTCGCTCCAACTCGTGCTGCAGCGCGGGGGGCGGGAGTGAGGCGGCGCCTGGTCTCACTCGCCCTCCACGCGGCGCTGGTGATCGGCGCGGTCGCGACGCTTGGTGCCGCTCGCCTGGATGGTCTCGGCGTCGGTGATGCCGACGGGCGAGGCGAGCATGTTCCCGCCGCGGTTCCTGCCGACGCACGCCACGCTCGCGCACTACCGGGACCTGTTCGACCGCCTCAACCTCGGACGGTCGTTCCTCAACAGTGCGCTGATCGCCACCTCGGCGACGTTCTTCTGCCTGTTCCTCACGTCGCTGGCCGGCTACGCCTTCGCGCGCCTGCGCTTCGCCGGGCGCGATCGCCTCTTCCGCTCGCTCCTGGCCGGGATGGTGATCCCGGCGCAGGTCGCCATGCTGCCGCTGTTCCTGCTGCTCAAGGCGATGGGTCTCGTCAACACCTACTGGGGCGTGCTGATCCCCTACCTCGCACCGATCTTCGGGATCTTCATGGTGCGCCAGTACGCCCTGTCGGTACCGCAGGACTATCTCGACGCCGCGCGGGTCGACGGCGCCAGTGAGCTGAAGATCTACTGGTCGGTCGTGCTGCCGCTGTGCCGGCCGATTCTCGTCACCCTCGCCGTGTTCGTCTTCATGGGGACGTGGAACGACTTCATGTGGCCGTTGATCGAGCTGACCGACGACCGGCTGTACACGCTGCCGGTGGCGCTCGCCAACCTGTCGGGCGAGCACGCGCAGGACACCGAGATGATGATGGCCGGCTCCGTGCTCACCGTGCTGCCGGTGCTCGTGCTGTTCCTGGCGCTGCAGCGCTACTACATCGAGGGGATCATGATGGGCGGAGTGAAGGAATGAGACGGGGACCGGGGACCGGGGACCGGGGACCGGGGACCGGGGACCGGGGACCGTCCCCACCCAACCGGAACGCTGCTGGTGGCGGTGGGCCTGCTCGTAGCGGGCGGCGTCGCGGGGCAGACGACGGTGCTGGATGACTTTGCGAGCGTGGGGGCGTGGGTCGCGGCGCCGGCAGAGGGCGTCAGCACAGCGCTGGCCGCGGATGGCGGCGCGCTGCGGGTCGACGTCGACTTCCACGGCGGCAGCGGCTGGGCGCTGATCCGCCGCCCGCTGCCGCTCGAGCTGCCCGCCAACTATGCGTTCTCGTTCCGCATCCGCGGCGACCTGCCGCGCAACACGCTCGAGTTCAAGCTGGTCGACCCGACCGGCGAGAACGTCTGGTGGTCGACCCGGCGCGAGTTCGCCTTCTCCGCCGAATGGCAGACCGTCACCGTGCGCAAGCGGCAGATCGCGTTCGCGTGGGGGCCGGCCGGTGGCGGCGAGATCGCCCGGGTCGCCACCCTCGAGATCGCGATCACTGCCGGTGGCGGCGGCAAGGGCAGCGTCTGGCTCGACGACCTCACCCTGACCGGGCTACCGCCCGTCCACGCGTACCAGGGAGCGATGCTCGCAGCGGCGTCGAGCAGCGAGGCCGAGCACCCGCCGGCCGCGGCGATCGACGTCCAAGCAACCACGTCATGGCGCCCGACCGGAATCGGCCCGGCGTGGCTGGCGGTCGACTTCGGCGAGCCGCGCGAGTACGGCGGCCTCGTCCTCACCTGGGAGCGCGGCGGCGCCAGGTTCGACTACGACGTGCAGGCCTCCGACGACGGCGCGAGCTGGACGACGGTTCGCCGCGTGATCGCCTCCGACGGCGGCGCCGACTTCGTCGCCCTGCCCGACGGCGAATCGCGCCGGCTCCGGATCGCCGTTCCCGCCGCCGGCGGCGCACCCGGCCTTGCCGAGGTCGAGGTGATGCCGCTCGACTTCGGCGCCTCGGCCAACGCGGTGTACGCGGAGATGGCGCGGCGCGCGCCGCGCGGGCGCTTCCCGCGCGCGTTCCTCGGCGAGCAGGTGTACTGGACTGTGGTCGGCGCCGACGGCTCGCCGCACGAGGCGCTGCTCTCCGAGGACGGTGCGCTCGAGATCGACAAGGGCCAGCTCTCGATCGAGCCGTTCGCGCTCCTCGACGGGCGCCTGATCGCCTGGGCCGACGTCACCGTCACGCAGTCGCTCGCCGACGAGTACCTGCCGATCCCGTCCGTCACCTGGACGCACCCGCGACTCGTCCTCGAGGTGACCGCGCTGGCCGCCGGCGATGCGGCGGCGTCCTCGCTGCTCGCCCGCTACACCGTGCGCAACCCGGGGAAGGAGCCGCTGCGGGTGACGCTGTTCCTCGCGCTACGTCCGCTCCAGGTCAACCCGCCGAGCCAGTTCCTCAACGGCGCCGGCGGCGCCGCCCGCGTGACCGACGTCGCGCGCGACGGCAGCGCCGTGCTCGTCGACCGCTCGCGCCGCGTCCTTGCTCGGCCGGCGCCGTCCGCCTTCGGAGCCGCGACCTTCGACGAGGGCGACATCGCCGAGCGCCTGGCCGCCGGCACGGTCCCGGTCGCGGCGACCGCACACGACCCCGAGGGGCGCGCCTCCGCCGCCCTGGCGTTCGCGCTCGACGTCCCGCCCGGCGGCCAGTGGGTGGGCGACATCGAGGCGCCGTTCCCCGGCGGGGCTCTGGACCTCCAGCCAATCCTCGTGGCGGCGACGTTCGACGAGGCGCTCGAGACCGCCCGGGTGACGTGGCGCGAGCGGCTCAACCGCGTGACGGTGTCGCTGCCGCCGGCCGGGAAGGCCTACGAGGACACGCTGCGCAGCACCCTCGCCTACATCCTCGTCAATCGCGACGGCCCGGCGATCCAGCCCGGCTCGCGCGCCTACGAGCGCTCGTGGATCCGCGACGGCTCGCTCACCTCGACCGCGCTGCTCCGTCTCGGCCACGCCGACGAGGTGCGCGAGTTCATCGACTGGTTCGCCCGCTACCAGTTCCCGAGCGGCAAGGTGCCGTGCTGCGTCGACGGCCGTGGCGCCGACCCGGTGCCGGAGAACGACAGCAACGGCGAGTTGCTGTACCTCCTCGGCGAGTACCGCGCGATCACCCGCGACGATACCGTCGTGGAGGCGCACTGGGACACCGTCGAGCGCGCCGTCGCTTACATCGACGGGCTGCGGCAGCAGCGCCGCACCGACGAGTACCGGACCCCCGACAAGCGGGTGTTCTTCGGCCTGCTGCCGGAGTCGATCAGCCACGAGGGGTACTCGGCCAAGCCGATGCACTCCTACTGGGACGACTTCTGGGCGCTGCGCGGCCTCAACGACGCCGCCGAGATGGCGAAGGCCCTCGGCAAAGGCGCCGATGCGGTCCGCTTCGCCGCCATCCGCGACGAGCTTCGCGCCGACCTGCACGCCTCGCTCCGCCTCGCGATCGCGCAGCGCCACATCGACTACATCCCGGGGTGCGCGGAGCTCGGCGACTTCGATCCCACCTCGACCACGATCGCCGTCGAGCCCGGCGGCCAGCAGCTCGCGCTGCCGCACGACGAGCTGCTGCGCACCTTCGAGCGCTACTGGCGCGAGAGCGTGGCGCGGCGCGACGGCACGCGGGAGTGGGACGCCTACACGCCCTACGAGCTGCGCACCGTCGGCGTGATGGTGCGCCTCGGCTGGCGCGAGCGCGCCCTGGCGATGCTCGACTTCTTCATGCGCGACCGTCGCCCGGCGGCGTGGAACCAGTGGGCCGAGGTGGTCGACCGCGACCCTCGCCACGCGCGCTTCATCGGCGACATGCCGCACACGTGGGTGGGCTCCGACTTCATCCGTTCGTTCCTCGACATGCTCGCCTACGAGCGCGACCGCGACCAGGCGCTGGTCGTCGCGGCGGGTGTCCCCCGGGCGTGGATCGACGCCCCCGACGGGATCGTCGTCGGGGGGCTGCGAACGCGCTGGGGCGCGCTGTCGTACCGGGCGCGCTCCGAGAACGGCGTGATGCTCGTCGACGTCGCCGGCGGAATGACGGTCCCGCCCGGCGGCGTGCTGCTCGACCTCCCCCTGACGCGGCCCCCGCGTCGCGTCACGGTCGACGGCCACCGCTACGCTGGCGTCGCCGCCACGCTCGCCCCGATCGTCATCCGTTCGCTCCCCGCCCACGTGGAGGTCCGCCCGTGACCACCTGCGACAATCACGGTCGATTCCCCTCGCCCGCGCCATTCGGCTGGTGCCGAACGATCGCCGGGGCGCGGGGAATCCGGGAATCCGCCTGGGAGGCCGAGGCCGGACGCCATGGGAGATGACTCGGGGCCACGGGCCGCGCGCGCGACCTGCATCGTGAACGGCGCGGCCGGCGGCGCCCGGCAGGCGCGCGACGTGCTGGTGGACGTGTTCGCCCAGGCGCGCGCCGACGTGCAGATCGTGGACGTCAACGGCCGCAGCGACGTGACCGCGCTCGCCCGCCAGGCCGTCGCGGCAGGCAGCAGGCTCGTGCTCGCCGGCGGCGGCGACGGCACGATCAACGCGGTCGCTGCGGCGTTGGCCGGCACCGACGCCGTGCTCGGCGTGCTGCCGCTCGGCACGCTCAACCACTTCGCCAAGGACCTGAAGATCCCGCTGGGGCTCGACGCCGCCGTGGAGAACGCCCTGCAAGGCGAGGTGGCAAGCGTCGACGTCGGCGAGGTCAACGGCCGCATCTTCCTCAACAACGCCAGCCTCGGCATCTATCCCGGCGTGGTCCAGGAACGCGAGGAGCGCCAGCGCGGGGGCCACGGCAAGTGGGTGGCGTTCGCTCAGGCGGCGATCTTCATCTTCAAACGCTATTCGCCGCTCAGGGTCCGTACGCAGCTCGACGAAGCGACGACACTTCCCGCGTCGACACCGTTCGTCTTCGTGGGCAACAACAGATACCAGACCGCCGGCCTGCACATCGGCGAGCGCTTCTCTCTGGACGGCGGAACGCTGTGGGTCTGCCAGGCGCCGCACGCCGGTCGCGCGAAGCTCCTGCGCCTGGCGTTGCAGGCGTTGATCGGCCGGTCCAACCCGCACGAGCTTGTCATCCTGGAGACGCCGGAGTTCTGGGTACGGCCCAGGGCCAGAACACTGCGCGTGGCGACCGACGGGGAGGTCAACCGAATGGACACGCCGCTGCACTTCCGCAGCCGGCCGCGCGCCCTTCGCGTGATGGTTCCGCGTGGTGACACGGCCGTCATCGACGCGGGCAAATCGGGCTAGGCGGAAGGGCGGAGACGTTGCGCGTCGTGGCTCACCTCTCGGACCTGCACTTCGGCCGCACCGACCCTGCCACCCTGCCCGCGCTGGCCAGCGCGATCGCCGCGGCCAGCCCCGACGTGGTGGTCGTCTCCGGCGATGTGACGCAGCGTGCGCGCAGGAGCGAATTCGCGGCGGCGCGCCGCTTCCTCGACTCGCTGCCGCGGCCGCAGATCGTCGTGCCGGGCAACCACGACGTGCCGCTCTACGATGTCATGTCGCGCTGGTTGTTGCCGCTCGAGCGTTTTCGCCGCTACATCAGCAGCGACCTGGCCCCGTTCTACGCGGACGACGAGATCGCGATCTTGGGGATCAACACCGCGCGTTCGTGGACATTCAAGAACGGTCGCATCAACCGCGACCAGGTCGCGCGCGGCTGCGCCCGGCTCGGTCTGAGCGGCGAGCATGTCACCCGCATCGTCGTCACCCACCATCCCTACGACCTGCCGGGGACGGGAGCCGACCGCAACCTCGTCGGACGCGCGCGGATGGCGATGGCCGGATTCGCGCGGGGTCGTGTCGACATGATTCTGTCGGGTCATTTGCACATCGGCCACATCGGGCACAGCGCCGCGCGGTACAAGATCCCCAGCCACTCGGCGCTGCTGGTCCAGTCCGGAACCACGACCTCCTCGCGCCGTCGCAGCGAGAGCAACTCCTTCAACGTCATCGCGATCGACCGGCCGCATGTCCGCATTGACCGCCTCACCTGGGACGGGAGCTCCTTCGCGCTCTCGGCAACCGAGCACTTCGAGCTCACTCAGGATGGCTGGTCCAAGGTCGGCGACACGCACGTTGCGGAACGCTCGTGACGAGCCGGGGACGGACGCTGGCGCTGCGCCTGGGCCTGTCGCTCGTCTGTCTCGCGCTTTTCGCTATGGTGGCACACGCCGTTTCATCGGGCGCCGTCGCGCCTTTCGACGATGTCGTGCGCTCTGGCATCCATCGCTGGGCGTCCGCGCCGCTGACGGTGGTCTCGAGACTGCTGAGCTTGCTGGGCTCGGTGGTCGTGCTGTCGACGCTGTTCATCACCGCCATGACGGTGTTCGTGTTCCTGCGTCGGCGAGGGTCGGCGTTCGCGCTCGCGCTGGCGATGGCCGGCGCCGTTGTCCTCGACATCGCCCTCAAGGTCGCCTTCCACCGCACCCGCCCGGAACCGTTCTTCGCGCCGTCGCCCGCGAGCTTCAGTTTTCCCAGCGGGCACGCGATCTTCTCGGTGTGCTTCTTCCTCGCGATCACGGCTCTCGTGGCGTCGAGCGTCGCCGGCGCCGCGCGACGTGCCGCGCTGTGGGCGTGCGCCGGCGGGCTCGTCGCCGCGATCGGCTTCTCGCGGATTTATCTGGGCGTCCACTACCCTTCCGACGTGATTGGCGGCTACCTGGTCGCGGCAGCGTGGCTCTGCGCGGTGTGGGCCGCCGAACCCTTCCTGCCGGCGGACGGGAGGCGCGCGTGAACGACCGCCACCGCGCTTGTACGCGCTGCCCATGCGCAGCCGCCACGCTTGCCAGGCTCGCCGTCGGCTTCTCCCCCGCCCACCTGGAGGTCCGTCCGTGATCACCCGTCTCGGCCTGCTCACCCTGTCCGTTTTTACGCTGGCCTGTGCTTCGGCGTCGCGCGGCAGGCTCGAGGAGCGCGGCTTCCTGTTCCGCGAGCTCTCGAGCGGCGGCCGCACCTACCCGTACGCCGTCTACGTGCCGCGCGGCTACAACCCTTCGCGCCCATGGCCGCTCGTCCTCTTCCTGCATGGCATGGGCGAGAGCGGCAGCGACGGGGTCAGGCCGATCATCCAGGGTATCGGCTCGGCGATCCAGTGGAACAGCGAGCGCTGGCCGGCGATCGTCGTCTTCCCGCAGAAGCCGACCGGCAACTCGGAGTGGGAGCAGCACGACGCCGCCGTGATGGCGATCCTCCAGACCGTGCGCCGGGCCTACCGCGTCGATGACGACCGCATCTACCTCACCGGCCTCTCCCAGGGCGGCCACGGCACCTGGGTGCTCGGCGCCCGCCACCGGGAGCTCTGGGCCGCGCTGGTCTCAGTGTGCGGCTACGCGACCTCTCCCTCGCGCGCGGCGAAGCTCGACCTGCCGCCCGCTTACTTCGGCACCGCGGAAGGGCTTGCGACGGCGATCGGCGACCTGCCGTTCTGGCTCTTCCACGGCGAAGCCGACGACGTCGTCCCGCCCGAGGAGGCCCGCACGATGGCGAGCGCGCTCGCGACTGCCGGCTACACCCCGCGCGTCACCATCTACCCCAGCGTCAACCACAACGCCTGGGACCGCGCCTACGCCGAGGAGGACCTCCCCCGGTGGCTGCTTTCCCAGCGGCGGTCGCTGTCACGACAGCAGTGACGCGCCGTTGCTGCGGATGACGTCGGCGTAGAAGGCGGCGCTGGCCTTGGGGGTGCGGCGCTGCGTCGCGAAGTCGACGTGGACGATGCCGAAGCGCTTGGAGAACCCCTCGCTCCACTCGAAGTTGTCGAGCAGCGACCAGACGAAGTAGCCGCGCAGGTCGACGCCCTGCGCGATCGCGGCGCGGGCGGCGAGCAAGTGGCGGCGCAAATAGTCGACGCGCAGCGTGTCGGGCACCAGCTCGTCGGCGCGCGGCGGGTCGTAGAAGGCGGCGCCGTTCTCGGTGATGTAGAGCGGCACGTCGCCGTAGCGCTGCTTCACCCACACCAGCGTGTCGGTGAGCCCCTGCGGGTAGACCTCCCAGTCGATCTCGGTGTGGGCCGCTTCGGCCTGCGGAGCGCGGCTGAAGCCCAACGGCTCGGCCGTCGGGTCGTGCCGCATGACGCCGCGCGAGTAGTAGTTGATGCCGAGGAAGTCGATCGGCTGGCGGATCTCCACGAGGTCCGCGGCCGCCACCTGCGGCCAGGCGGCGCCGAAGATCTCCGGCATCTCGGCGGGGAACGAGCCGAGCAGCGCGGGGTCGAGATACTGGCGGTTCATGTACGCCTCGGAGCGCGCCGTCGCGGCGAGATCCTCCGGGGCCTGCGAGGCCGGGTATTTCGGCTCGAGGTTGACGACGAGGCCGACGCAGTGGCGGCCGAGCGCGCGGTATGCCTGCACGGCGGCGCCGTGCGCGCGCATCAGGTTGAGCGAGGCGAGCGGCGCCTCGAAGCTGCTGCGGTGTCCCGGCGCGAGCACGCCGAACAGGTAGCCGCCGTCGGCGACCACCCACGGCTCGTTGAGCGTCGCCCACATCGGTACGCGGTCGTCGAGCGCCTTGACGACAACCGCCGCGTAGTCCGCGAACCACTCGGCAATGTCGCGGTTGAGCCAGCCGCCGCGGTCGTCGAGCGCGGCCGGCAGATCCCAGTGGAAGAGCGTCACGCACGGCTGGATGCCGGCCTCGAGCAGCAGGTCGACTAGCCGCTCGTAGAAGTCGAGTCCGCGCCGGTTGACCGCGCCCGTGCCCTCCGGCATGACCCGTCCCCACGCGATGCTGAAGCGGTACGCCTGCAGGCCGAGCTCGCGCATCAGCGCGCACGTCGCTCTCGATCCGGCGGTAGTGATCGCACGCCACGTCGCCGGTGTCGCCGCCGTGCACCAGCCCCGGCGTGTGGCAGAAGCGGTGCCAGATCGAAGGGCCGGCGCCGTCGGCCAGCGGCGAGCCCTCGACCTGGTACGCCGAGGTCGCCGCGCCCCACAGGAATCCCGCGGGGAACCCGTCTGAGTCGGCCGTTTCGGTCATGCTCTTCCTTTCTGCGTCGTCCTCACGCCGTGCTCCTCGACAGGTCGGCCGCCAGTGTAGCCCAGCGCGATGCCGTCACCCCGCGCCGCATGGCCCACGCCCCATCTTGACCGCGCCCGCCGGCCGGCCGAAGATGCGGGCAGGGTGCGCTGTCTGTTCGCCTCCGACCTGCACGGCAGGACCGAACGCTACCGGAAGCTGCTCGCGGCCGTCGAGCGCGAACGGCCCGCGGCGCTGCTGCTCGGCGGCGACCTGCTGCCTGGCGGAGCGCTCGGTCACGCGGGAACGGAGCACGCGGTCGGCGACTTCTTCGAGACCCTCCTCGGTCCCCAGCTCGAGCGGCTGCGCGAGCGGCTCGGTGATGCGTACCCGAGGGTGCTCGCCATCCTCGGCAACGACGATCCGCGCACCGCCGAGGCGGGCATCGAGCCACTCGCGGCGCGCGGGCTGCTCGAGCACGTGCACGGCCGCAAGGCGGTGCTCGGCCGCTTCCCGGTGTACGGCTACGCGTGCGTGCCACCGACACCGTTCCTGCTCAAGGACTGGGAGCGCTACGACGTGTCGCGCTACGTCGAGCCGGGCTGCGTCTCGCCCGAGGAGGGGTGGCGCAGCGTCCCCGCGCAGGCCAACCGTATCAGGTTCGATACTATCGCCAAGGACCTCGCCGCCCTCGCCGGCGATGATGACCTCACCCGCGCGGTGTTTCTCTTCCATGCGCCGCCTCACGAGACGGCACTCGACCGCGCGGCGCTCGACGGGGTCATGGTCGAGCACGTCCAGGTCGACGTGCACGTCGGCAGCATTGCCATCCGGCGCTTCATCGAGACGCGGCGGCCGCCGCTCACGCTGCACGGCCACGTCCACGAGTCGGCGCGCCTCACCGGCGCCTGGCGCGACCGCATAGGCCCGACCGTGATGCTCTCGGCCGCCCACGACGGCCCCGAGCTGGCGCTCGTCCGCTTCGATCTCGAGAATCCGGCGGGCGCTACCCGCGAGCTGGTTTGACGGGCTACGGCTTCTTGAGAAGGAGCTCGCGGGCGGCGTCGGTTACCGCCCCGATCTTCACGGCGTAGCTCGAGCGCGCGACGATGTCCTTGTCGGAGACGATGTGCACGTCGAGCAGCGAGCCGGCACGGTGGCCGGTGCGCAGGTAGTTGACCTCGTCCAGGCACAGGCCCCACCCCTCCAGCCACACTTCCAGCGCCTGGCGTTGCTCCGGCGTCCCGGTGCAGTGAACGAGCAGGTCGATGTCGCTCCCCGGCCCTGCGGTCGCGTTCTTGGCGCTGCCGATCAGGTAGAGCGCCTTGACGCCGAAACGCTTCGGCTCGAGCTGGCTCGCGACACGCTCCGCCATCAGCAGCCGCCAGCGCCAATGGTCGAGCTGCGGCTCCGGGCTCGGCTCGCGCCTCTCCTCGACGCGCTCGGACGGCTTGCCCGGCTCGGCGAGCAGCCCGATCGCCTCGTCGGCATCGGCGTTCATGAGCACGCGCAGCACCTGCCCCCCCGTTTCCCGAGGCACGTCGATGACGCGGACGGTGCCGGCCAGCGCCGCGTACTCGGGGGCCAGCGATGCCAGCTCGTTGTCCGATTCGCGGAAGAAGCGCGTGTTGAAGATGACGCCGGGGTCATCCGGGTACAACGGTAGATAGCGAATCGACGCCTCGACCAGATCCTGGAAGAAATGAGTGCCGAACGACAGATCGGGCATGGAATTGCCGTGCGCACGAGCGATCTCGACGAGCATCGCGGCGTTGCAGATGTCCGAATAGGAGATGTTGACGCCGAGCTTGATGTCGCCGCGACTGCCCCAGCGCCCAGGTCCCATAAGGATGAATTGCCGCTTGGGCAGCACCGAGTTGAGCCGGCTCACAGTCCTGCCGACCGCGAGCAGATCCGAAATCTCTGTGAGTGCCTCGTAGCCGTCCGGATCGACGTAGACGATGTGTGTGATGTCGGCGACCTGGCCATTCGACACGTAGCGATGCGCGGAGAACAGCACCTTCTCGCGCGGCACGTCGGCCGGTATCGGCGCGCCCGCGTCGCTCACTCCGTAGCTCTGCGGGCGGCACTGGAGCAGGTAGAAGTCGGCGCCGTCGGAGGCGAACTCGAGGTCGATCGGCGTACCCAGGGCGACCTGCAACGTGTGCAGGATGCCGCGCACCTGTCGCACGAACGGGCCGCCGCTGATCAGCCCGTCGAAGGTGACGACAAAATCGTCGCGCTGAAAGTCGGCGAACAGTCCCTGAGCGGGCGAGATCCGGCCATCCCGCACTACCGAGACGGCCTGGCCGACGCCCGGATATGCGCCGCCATGCTCGCGCAGCAACTCGCGCATCTCCAGCGTCACGACCGAGCGCTGCTCCAGGTCGATGGCATCGAGGAAACGGGGCGCGTAGCGGACCACCTCATCCGGCGTGACGTTGACTCGCAGCCCCGGCTGCCCTGGCGCGATGAGAATCGGATAGTCGTCGGCGACACGGTCCACCGCTCGCGTGCCCAGACCGGGCACGAGCCGGATCAGGCCGTCCTCGCGCTTGATGCGCGGTGACCAGCGAAACTCGTTGTTGCTCACGGCCACGCCGGCGAACGAGGGGAAGAAGTACCTACCCACCTCGACGCCGACGACCTCCTGGATCATGATGCCCATCTCCTCGCGGACATCCAGCAGACCGCGCTCCGAGCGGTACTGGATCGGGTCCGGGCTGAACACCGAGGCGTACACCTCGGCGATGGCGTCCTTGAGCGCTTCGAGCCGCTCCCGCTTGCTCCCCCGGTTGGCGAGGAAGAGGCTCTTGTACTTTCCGGAGAACGCCGCCCCGAGCCGGTCCTCGAGGATGCTGGAGCTGCGCACGATCAGCGGGCCATCGCCCAGGTCATCGAGCGCGACCGACAGCCCCTTGACGATCTCTGGCGGGAACTCGGCGTGCTTGAAGACCTGCACGAGATGCGGGTACTCGAGCCGAACCTGGTCGATCCCCTTGTACTTCTGCTCGAGGACCTCCTCGAGGTTGTTGTAGCGGATGAACCCGAGCACGGTGTCCGAGGCGAGGTACCACGTCTTGGGGATGCGCACCGTCCCCAGTTCCGGTGACGCCGCCGTGGCCTTCTCGAGGATGCGACCCGCGAGGAACAGTCCCGTTCCCTTGCCGCCGATGCGGCCGGGGCTGCCCGGTAGGTGGATCAGCCGTTCGAGCAGGCCAAGCACCTTGTCGAGGTCGACGTAGAGCTTGGCGACCTTCAGGTACGCCGGCTCGTCCGACAGGAATCGGCGGATCAGGTTGACACGCACCGTGTTGAGCGTCGCGGCGGAAAGCCCGGTGCCGGCCGGCAAGAGATGCTGGTAGCGGCGGATCGCATCGGCGATCTCGACCGGCGTCGCCTGAGCATTGGCGACCGCCTTCACCAGGAAGCTCGCGCGGTCCTCGTGGATCCAGTGTTGGATGCGATTCAGAATGTCCTCGTCGGACAGGTAGGAGCCGGCGAGCGTGAAGATCCGCTCGGCGACCGAGATGGAGTCTTCGACCGGACGGAGCTGGCTGGGCTGGTTCATCTCGGCGACCGCGCCGCCTTCGTCCTCGCGGCGACCGAGCCCCTGCAGGAGCGATTGTGCCTCGGTGAAGCCGCTCCACGACAAGTGGTTGGCCATCTTGCGCGAGATCCGCAGGAACAGCTCCTGGTCGGTTGCGCGCAGCAGGTTGAGCGCGATCCGCCACTCCTGCACGCCCGGTCTGGTCAGCGTGTCCCGGGCGTTCTGCCACTCCTGAAAGACGCCGCGCAGCCGCTGGTGGAGGATGAAGTGCCCGATCCTATCGGCGACCGTGCGGATGAGCTTGCCCTCTTCCTTCAGGAAAGGCCCTTCGTCGGCTGGCGGCATCTCCTCGGTGTAGTAGACGCTGATGCGGCCGACCGCGCGGTCGTGCACGATGATGTCGGCGCTCTGCACCCACGGCGTCTCGACGAAGTTGGGCGGCGTGTAGTCCGAGCCGTCGTACTCGACCTTCGCCTGGCAGACATCGGGGTACTGCCAGCCGGGGGGGATCGCGGCCAGGCACGCCGCGGAATACCTGCTCGAGCGGCGCGTCTGGCTTGTTGAGCAGCTCCTCGATCTGGTAGAGGCAGTTCAGCTCCTTGGCGCGCTCCTGCAGCGCCCATAGCAACCTCTCCCGGTTGGTGGTCGGCTCATCCATGGTGCAGGATTACTCCCCGACCCCGCCTGCCGTCAACCTTCACGGTCAGCGGCGTCTCCAGCGTGACCCACCGCACGAACTGGGTCTCGGCGACGGCCGGCTGGCGGGCCAGCCACGCCCAGTCGACCGGCCTTCCGGTTCCCTGCGACACCGAGAAGTAGAGCACCCGGAAGCTCGTCAGGTTGTGAAAGAAGTGCGAGCCCTGACTGAGCTCCGGCGCCATCCCCGGAAGCCCGGTCTCGACGATCACCCGGGCGCCGGCGATCTGGCCCCAGTCGCAGGGGACGCCCCCGGCCGGATCGGTGGTACCCCAACGGCCGAAGCCGATCAGGGCATAGCGGCGTCCGGCCGCGAGCATGTCGCGGTTGATCGCTTCGAGTTCGGCTGCGATCGCCACCGTCGCCTGCGGCGTGAACGCCTCGGGTTTGAGGTAGACGACATCGACGATGTCGCCGACGCACCCGTTGCCGAGGACGTGCTCGCTCGCCACCAGCGCCGACGCGCTGGCGAGCTCGTCGTCGCCGACCTCGGCCTCCTCGTCTACCACTGTCATCGGCCGCACCTGCAGGAAGCCGAAGTGCGCCCGTTCACCGCGCGGCACGTCGAGAGTGGTCGCGAACTCGATCTCGACCGGGCCGCCCAGCTCGGCCGCGCTCGCAGCCAGCAGCGCCTGGACGAGGGCGTTGAGCGGTAGCAGGTTGTGCACCAGCAGCGGCGCGAAGTCGAGGAGGCGCGGGCCGCGACGGCCGATACCCGGGAGGATCCGCTGCGAGTCGGGATCGAACGTCGACGCGACGAAGCGCAGGCAGCCGTCGGCCTCCGCATCCGCCAGCTCCGGACGGACCATGTACTCAGTCTCACGGATCGGGTCGTACCCCGGACCTGGGCCCATGTTGACGGCCCAGTATCCCGTCTGCGTGCTCTTGAGCAGCTCGCCGATCGAGTTGTACGGCCGCGGAGCGCGCGGGTACGCTGGGGAGTACGCCCACGCCGCCTCACCGTCCACGATCGTCTTGCCGAGACCGAGCGCCAGCTCCACGACGCCCTGCTCGGGCAGCGCGTTGCCGCTGGCGTAGAAGTTGTACGAGCGCGCCACTCCGGAGACGGTGGGGTAGAAGCGATCGCCGTAGCGCCGGCCGACCACCTCCTGGAGGATTACCGCCATGCGCTCGTCGCCGTCCTTGTAGCCCACCGCCGCACGGTAGCTGCGCGCCGCGTGGAAGAACGTCGACGCGTAGACGAGCTTGATCGCCTCGGTCAGCCGCCGGAACCGGCTGTCGGTATCGGGCTGGTTATTGGGCGTCATCTTGGTACCGTAGACTCCGGCGAACGGGTGCTCACGGGCGTCCTCGAGCAGGCTCGACGAGCGCACGGCAAGCGGCGTGTGCACGACCTGCGCCAGCGCCCGGAGATCGCCGACCAGCTCCATTGGCAGCTCGGCGCGTTGGAACGCCTGGGCAATGCGGTCATCGGTGAGATCGGCGAGAGCCGCCGGATTCAGGCCGTTGTCGCGCATGAAAGCGACGAAGTGGTCAGTAGTGACCACGACCAGCGGCGGCAACGTGACCACGAACTCCTCGAACGCCGAGCCGTCGAAGCGCGACGTGATCACGTCGCGCATGCGCAGCAGACCGCTCGCCTTGCCGCCCAACTCGCCGTCGCCGAGCCGGCTGAAGCCGAGCGACTCGCCCGCGCCCCGGCGATCGAAGCGCGGCACCTCGAGCGACCGGCGTCGTCATCGGATCGCTCCTGGTTTCTGCGGTCCCCGGTCCCCGGTCCCCGGTCCCCGGTCCCCTGCCCCTCATACCCACCCGCGTTCCCTGCAGGCCATCGCGACCCGCCGGATGGCGATGAGGTGCGCCGCTTCCCGCAGCGACAGCTTGCCCTTCCGGGCCAGCTCGCTGACCGCGATGAACGCCCCGGTCATCTTCACGTCGAGCTTGCTCAGCACCTCGTCGCGCTCCCAGTAGTAGTTGGCGTTGGACTGTACTTGCTCGAAGTAGCTGCACGTCACCCCGCCGGCGTTGGCGAGGAAGTCGGGGATGACGAGCAACCCGCGGCGAGCGAAGGCGAGGTCGGCGGTGGGCGTGGTCGGGCCGTTCGCTCCCTCAGCGACCAGCCGGACCGCAGGCGAGATGCGTTCGACGTTCTCTGCGGTGATCTGGTTCTCGAGCGCCGCCGGGATCAGGATGTCGACCTCCTGCTCCAGCCACGCTCCCGCCGGCAGCACTTCGTAGCCCAGCGCCCTCGCCTTGGGCATGTCGATGCCGCCGAACGGGTCGGTGATCGAGACCAACTCGTCAAGCACCACCCCACCAGCTTTGCGGTAGCTGTACGCTTGGCGCTCCGGCTGGTACCACGACGAGACGCAGGTAACGCTGCCACCGATGCGGCCGAATAGCTCGACCGCGTAGCGCCCGACCGACCCGAATCCCTGGACGCTCGCCGTAGCGTGGTCCGGCCGCAGATCGAGCTCCTTGAGTGCCTCGCGCACGGCGATTACGAGACCATAGCCCGCCGCCTCCTTGCGGCCGAGCGACCCGCCCATGCTCACCGGCTTGCCGGTGATGGCTCCCGGGAAGCGCGCCTCCCGGATCGTCTCGAACTCGTCGAGCATCCACAGCATGTGCTGCGCGTGGGTCATCACGTCGGGCTCGGGCACGTCGACGAGCGGGCCAAGACCGCGTGAGAGCTGTCGCACCCAGCCGCGGCACAGGCGCTCCTGCTCGCCGAGCGAGAGCGAGTGCGGATCGCAGACGACGCCGCCCGAGCTACCGCCGAGCGGAAGGTCGAGCACCGCGCACCGCCAGCTCATCCACATCGCGAGCGCGCGCACGACGTCGACGTTGCCGGCCGGGTGAAAGCGAACCCCGCCCTTCGCCGGGCCGCGTGCATCGTTGTGGACCACCCGGAACGCCCGGAAGATCCTCGCGCTGCCATCGTCCATCCGGACCGGGATAGCGAACTGGAGCTCGCGCATCGGCTCGCGCAGCAGGTCTCGGGTCGGCGCGTCAAGCTCCAACCTGTCGCCGGCATGGTCGAAGTGCTCCTGCGCCATCGCGAACGGACTGAAAGGTACGGATTTCATGCCGAGTCTCCCGCTTCCTGCTTTCGCACGACCACACCGCGGTTGCTCGCGCCGTCGACCAGCACGCAGACCGGGCGCTCGAGCCGGAGGTGGCGCACCGCTCCTCCCAGCTCGCTCGTAACGGCCGGCTGAGCGTCGAGCCAGTCCCAGTTGATGGCGCCGCCCTCGTGCTGCCGGTGGACCGCGAGGAAAGCCACGCCCGACGCGGTCAGGTTGTGGAAGAAGTGCGATCCCTGCGAGGGCTCGACCTCGAGGTCGCCGAAGTCGGTCTCGACGATCGCTCGCGCGGTCGAGATCTGCGGCCACGTCACCGGTATCCCGAGCCAGGGGTCGCGCGAGCCCCACCGCCCCGGCCCGATCAGGACGCAGCTCCGGCCCGCCTCGCGCAGCTCGCCGTTGAGACGACCGAGCACCGCAGCGACGTCTGTCGTGCGGCCCCGCTCGAGGCCGGGCGTCACGATCAGCAGGTCGCTGATCTCCGCGCTGCGGCCGTGGCCGAGGGCGCTCGTCGAGAGCACGACCGCCCGCGCCGCGTCGGCGGCATCGAGGACCACGTCCTTGCCCACCTGCTCGACGACCATCGGGCGGACCTGAAGGAGATTGAACGTCTGGGGCGCCTCCGTGCCCGGCACCAGGTCGACGGCGAACTCGATCTCGACCGGCACGCCGATCCCGTCCTGGGCCATCTCCAGCAGGCGCACGAGGACCGCCGCCAACGGGAAGCGCTGCCCCTTCAGCACCGGCGCGAAGGTGACGAGCGGAACGCCACCGCGCACATTGCCGACCGCAAGAGCGTCGTTGGTCGGCAGGTACGTCGAGCTCACCGGCTCGGCGGCCCCGTCGGCGAACGAGCGGGTGATCTCGAGGTTGCTCAGCCCCGAGTCGAGGTCGAGCCCCGGCAACAGGTCCGCGCGAGACAGGTCCAGCGCCCAGAAGCGTCGCTGGGCGTTTCGCAGGACGTCCTTGATCGACGAGAGCTGCGGCAGCACCTGCGGATAGCGCGGGCAGAACCGCATCGCTTCGAACCCTTCGACCACGGACTTGCCCAGGCCGACGGCCACGAGCGCGACCCCGTCGGACGGCTTCATATCTCTGAACGGGTAGAAGTTGTGCGATGAAGCGACGCCGGAGAAGGTGGGGTAGTAGATATCGTCGTGCTGCCGCCCCACCAACCGCTGCAGCAGCACTGCCATGCGCTCCTCCTCGATGCGATGGGGCGTGCTCTCGAGGTAGTCGCGCGCGGCGCGCATGTAGGTCGAGGCGTAGACGACCTTGATCCCCTCGAGCAACTGCGCGAGCCTGACGTCGAGGCTGGGGTGCGCGTTGGGCAGCATGACGGTGGCGTAGACGCCGGCGAACGGCTGGTAGAGCGAGTCCTCGAGGATGCTCGAGGACCGCACGGCGAGCGGCGCCCGCATCGCCTCGAGAAAGGCGGCGAGCGCGGCGCGCCGCGGGTGCGGGAAGCGGCCTCGCCGAAACGTGTCGAGGATCTCCGCGTCCGAGAGCGAGGCCGCCTCGCGCACCATCCCACGCAGGTTGTTCTCGTCGAGGAACTCCTCGAAGACGTCGCTGGCGAGGACCACGGTCTGGGGGATGGCGACGTCGACGCCGGAGATTTCGCTGCCCTCCTGGGCGAGCAGCTTCTGCATGAACGCCAGCCCGCGCCCCTTGCCGCCGAGCGAGCCGCTGCCGATCCGTGCGAAAGCCACGAACTCGTCGAACGTCGACGGCTCGAAGTCGGAGATGACGTAGCGCTGGATCTCGCGCAGGTAGGCGGTCATCATCCGGTGGAGGAACTGCCGCAGCTCGGCGATCGAAGAGAAATCCGAGACCTGCCGCTGCCGCACCTCGGCCGCGAGCTCGAACTCGCTGCGCGCCTTGAGCCAGCGGGAGAAGTGGTTGTGCGAGGCGTGGTACTCGATCGACGCCTCGGGCACCTCGGCGAAGCGGTCGAGCAGCTCGCGCAGCGTCGCGGCACGCGCCACCTCGGCGCGACCCGGGACGCGGAAGACGAAGTCGCCGAACCCGAAGTTGTCGACCATGAAGCGGCGCATCTCGTCGAGCAGATGGGGGGACTCCTTGTCGGCGAAAACGGCGCCGACGGCCACCGCCCGCTCGCGGTTGGTCGCGTCCGAGGACTGCAGCAGAACCGGCATCTCGTCGTCACGCTCGCGGATCCAGCGCACCAGATCGAACCCCGCCGCGGTGTCGAGCTCGCCGCCGCGCGGGAAGACGACATCGGAGATGACGCCGAGCACCTGCTCGCCGTAGCGCTCGAAGAGCTCGCACGCCTCCTCGAAGTTGCATGCCAGCAACACCTTCGGACGAGCGCGGATGCGCAGGAGGCGGTGCGAGAGGTTCAGCCCCTCGGACATCAGCCGCCCGGTCTGTTGCGTCACCTCGGTGTACAGCCGCGGCAGATAGAACGAGAGGAAGCGGACGTCGTCCTCGACCACGATGATCGCCTGCACGCCCGCCTCACTGACGTCGTGGTCCGCGTTGTGACGGTCCTCGACCTGGCGAAAGAGGGCGAGCAGCGTCGTCACGTCCCCCTGCCAGAGGAAGATCCAGTCGACCGCGCCTGACTCACGCAGCCCGGTCACGCGCGGGATCTCCCACGCGTGCGCGACGAGCACGCCGACGGCGAGGCCGGCCGCCTCCTGCTTGACGCGCAGGCCGAACGCCTCGACCTCCATGTCCGGCAGCCGCGCCGAGGTCACCACCATGTCGAACTCTCGCGCCGCGAGCAGATCGAGCGCCTCCTTGCCGCTCTCGGCGCGCGTGAAGCGCGGCGCCGACGGCAGGTAGAGGTCGAGGCTGCGGTACTCCTGAACCACGAGCTCGGCGAGCTGGCCGTCCTCCTCCAGCACGAAAGCGTCGTACTGCGAAGCGACCAGGAGCACCTCGCGCACGCGGAACGCCATGAGCTCGGAGAACTGCTCGGTGCGCATTCCGTACCGGCTGGTGAGCTCGAGGTGCTCAGCCATGCAGGCAGCTCTCCCCCTCCCGCGCCGTCGAGAGTCGAGAGTCGAGAGTCAAGAGCCGAGAGCCGAGAGTCGAGAGTCCTCGCCCGCCGTCCCAGCGGATGGGCGGAGGTTCCCGCCGATGACGGCGGCGAGGACGCGAGCCGGCGCGATGAGGAGAGCCGTCAGGGCGGGCGATGTGCCGGTCGCTCACGATGCAACAGCATAGCCCTGCGCGGTCGATCGGCATAGCCTGACTCATCGCACTGAAACTACCGTCCCGGCTGCCATCGCTTCGAATTCCCACCGGCGGCCAATGAGGCCGCCGGTGGGAATTCGAAGCTTGACATTTTTTTCACATGCGGGGTAAAGTGCCCCGGTGATCTGGGGAGATCGGTTCCAGCCAGTACCACATACACAGTCGCAAAAGAGGATCGCAACGGTGACCTGCCGGGCGGGCCATAGCGACCCGTTCCGGCGGGGTGCCAGGACCGAAAGGAGAGCGGCATGAATGTCGCGCAGTACGTTGCCAAGTTCTACGAACGGCTGGTAGCGAAGAATCCTGCAGAGCCGGAGTTCCACCAGGCGGTCAAAGAGGTGGTCGATTCGCTCGTCCCCTGCCTGGAGCGGCACCCCGAATACATCGAGCACAAGATCCTCGAGCGGATGTCGGAGCCCGATCGGATCTTCATGTTCCGTGTCCCTTGGCTCGACGACAAGGGCGAGGTACAGGTCAACCGCGGCTTCCGCATCGAGTTCAGCAACGCGATCGGCCCCTACAAGGGCGGCCTCCGCCTCCATCCGACGGTCAACCTCGGCATCCTGAAGTTCCTCGGATTCGAGCAGATCCTCAAGAACAGCCTCACCACGTTGCCAATGGGCGGCGCCAAGGGCGGCAGCGACTTCGATCCTAAGGGCAAGTCGGACTGGGAAGTCATGAAGTTCTGCCAGTCCTTCATGAACGAGCTGTATCGCCACATCGGAGCCAACATCGACGTGCCGGCCGGCGACATCGGTGTCGGCGGCCGTGAGATCGGCTACATGTTCGGCCAGTTCAAGAAGCTCACCCACTCGTTCGAGGGTGTATTCACCGGCAAGGGTCTCGCCTGGGGCGGCTCGCTGATCCGTCCCGAGGCGACCGGCTATGGCTGCGTCTACTTCGCCGAGGACATGCTCAAGACCCGCGGCCAGTCGTTCAAGGGAAAGACCGTCGCCGTCTCCGGGTCCGGCAACGTGTCGCAGTACGCGGTCGAGAAGGTCAACCAGCTCGGCGGCAAGGTGATCACGCTCTCCGACTCGAACGGTACGATCGTCGACAAGGAAGGCATCAAGGGCGAGAAGTGGGACTTCCTGATGGACCTCAAGAACGTCCGGCGCGGCCGCATCAAGGAGTACGCCGAGAAGTTCCACTGCGAGTACTTCGAAGGCCGGCGGCCTTGGTTCGCCAAGTGCGAAGTGGCACTGCCGTGCGCGACCCAGAACGAGGTGTCGGGCGAGGATGCGCAGATGCTTGTCAACAACGGCTGCTACTGCGTCTCGGAGGGCGCCAACATGCCGACCACGCTCGAGGGCGTCGAGGTGTTCCTCAAGAAGCGGGTCCTCTACGGCCCGGGCAAGGCGGCCAATGCCGGCGGCGTCGCCACCTCCGGTCTGGAGATGTCGCAGAACTCGTTGCGCCTCTCGTGGACCCGCGAGGAGGTCGACCAGCGCCTGCACGGGATCATGCACAGCATCCACGAGGCGTGCGTGGAGACCGCGAAGGAGTACGGCGACCCGGGGAACTACGTGCTCGGCGCCAACATCGCCGGCTTCATCAAGGTCGCCAACACGATGATCGACCAGGGACTGGTGTAGGAAGAACGAGACGCGAAAACCGGCAGTCAGGGAGCGGGGAGGGCGATCGCCCTCCCCGCTCCCTCTTCTACCTCTCGCCCCCATTCCCGCATGTGCGCCGGCAGAGCCGGATGCGTCAAGCCTGTACCTCAGCCGTTCGCGCGCGCAGCGCGCTGCGAGCCGAGGCCTCCAAGTTCGCCGCGCGGCGCGCCCAAGTGCACGGCGCACGGCGCCAGGAGCAACGTCTTGCTCGGGGGCCGATCGGGATCGGCAGGGCCGTAGCGGTAGCCACCGCGGCGGCTGGGCAGGGAGAGGCCAAACGTCAGCCGTGGCTCCGTTCCGCATCCTCCCAGAGCAGGCCCAACGACTGGGCGCGGTCGAGCTGACGCGCGTGCAGCGCGAGTACCTCGTCGCGGACCCCAGCGCCGAGCCGCTGGCCGGCGGGGTAGAGACCCCAGTCTCGGCGCACCTCACAGCCGAAGAAGATACCGTCCGTGAGCACGCTCGCCAGCACGCTCCTGCCGGCGAGCAGCGCCGGGAGCGTGAGCGCTACCGACGAGACGCCGGGGCCGACGAACGGCAGAAAACCGAGATGGCGGATCACGAAGTTCCCCTCGCGCGCCGCGCCGGTCAAGCACTCGCAGCGCTCCGGGTTAGGTGCCACCAGGTCATCGAAGACAATGACCTCGGTGCTATGCGGACCGAACGCTCCGCCGCGCCGCGCGACCCGCTCCCCCCACCCTTCGCGGCGGGCGGCTGCCAGTGCGCGCGCCCACATCACACCCAACCCGAGGCCGGCGATCCTCTCCGGCGCCAGTCCGTCGCCGCTGAAGCGTCCGAGGGCGTCGGCGTTGCTGTCGTGGAAGGCCGCCTGCGCGAGCCAGTCGACAGGATCGGAAACCACCAGGAATAGTCCCGTGAAGCCAGCATCGCGCGCCTGCTCGATGAAGCTGTGCAGAAGCGCGCGGTTCGGCCCGAACTGCACCAGCCGCACGTCGCCGTCGCTGCCGAGCGGTGGCACCGCCGTGGTGGCGGCGAAGAGGAGCACGTCGCACTCGTTGAACACCTGCGTGATCGTGGTCGGGCGCACGCGCGGCAACTCCTGCTCAACCCGCCACTTGGCGATCGAGTTGAGCTCGTGCAGCCAGCGCTCCTGGTTGGCCCCGTCGATGTCGTACACCAGCAGCTCGCGGACACCCGAGAGGGCGCGCGGCGTGGATGCCAGTACCGTGGCCGCGACACCGCCGACGCGTCCGAGCCCGGCCAGCGCCACATTCCACTCGCGCCGCTCCTCGTACCGCGCCATCCGCTCGAGGTGACGCAGGACCGCCGGTGGGCTCGGCAGGTAGCTCCACTCCCGGGCCGCCGCAACCGCCCGGCGTCCCACCCCTCGCCTCCACCACGGTGGCGCGATCCACGGCTCGCGGCGGGGGTCGCCCGGCCGTGGGCGCAGCAACCGTTCGGGTTCGGCGGCGGAGCGCCGGCGCGGTCGCCAGCCGAGCCGCTCGGCCGTCTCCCGGTCGTCGAGGAGGGCAACGCGGCCTTCGCCGAATAGCGTCATCGCACTCTCCAGCCGAGCCGATGGGCAGCGTGCGTCTCCGGGTGCAGGCGTGCCAGCGCCTCGATGTCGTCGGCGAGCAGGTCGCTCGGGAAGCGCTCGCGCGGCGGTAGGAATCCCTCGGGCAGAGGCGGGCAGCGCGGCGTCCGCACGACCGCCCCGAGATCCCGCACCGAGAGCAGCATCCCCTCGCGCTCGCGAAACTCGTTCTCCAGCGCCTGCAGCAGCCTTCGCGCTTGTTCGAGCACCAGGCGCGAGAAGTCGAGGGCGGCGCTCTCCGAGATGCCGAGGTAGTGCGGCTGGTGGTACGGCAAACAGTCGTTGAGCGACGGCACCAGCGAGCCCTGGCCGAGCGGCGCGCGCCCGGCGATGCTCCAGCCGCCGAGGTACGGCGTCACCGCGCTCTCGCGCAGCACGCCCCGCCACCCTGGCACCACGACATCGCAGCTATGCCGGATGCCCCGCAGCTCGAGCGTCGCCCGCACCGCGGCGTCGGTCACCCCGACGATCACTTCGCGGACGCTGACGCCGACCGCCTCGGCCGCCTCGATAACCTGGATCACCGGCTCGGGGCTGTCGAGGAACGGCGCGAGCAGCAGGGCGTTCCACCCCAACTCGCGGGCGACCGCGAGCTGCAGCTCGAGCGACGGGCTGCCCCACATCGGCTTGCTCCCCGCCTCGTACCCCTGCCACGTCATGTAGCGTTCCAGGTCGACGGCGACGGTCGGGGTGTTACCGACGATATCGCGAGAGAACTGCCTGCCGAGACCCAGCGCCACCCAGCGGCGCGGCGTCCGCTCGCCGGCGAGTCGCTCGCTTGCCCGCTCGACGGTGCGCCGCCGGAGCTGTTCCTCGTTGAGGTGCAATAGCGCATTGCCCGGCTCGAGCTCGGCGAAGAAACCGGCCGTCGCCCGTCGCCCCTGGTCCAGCACCGCCCGGACCCGCGCGGCGGCGGCGTACGGCGGCTGCAGAGCGGCCTCGAGATCCCAGACCAACACCACCGGGTCGGTCAACCTCAGCGTCGCCCACTCCCACGCCGCGCGGTCGCCATCGTCCGGACCCGCCCGCCACGCCGCGCCGAGGGTAGCGAGAGCGCTGCGCAGGGCGTGGGCGTGGTCGCTCGGCGAGGGCACGAGCGCGAACAGCAGCCCCGAGTCCAGCCAGCACGCAAGTGACTCCGAAAGCAGCGTACGAAGTGCCGCCTCCTGCACGTTGACGTCGTGGGCGGCCACCATCTCGACGAGCGCCCCGGTGCCCACGAGACGGTCGCCCGGCGGACCCGCCAGAGAGGCGTCCTCGACCAGTACGGGAAGAGCCGCCGCGGCGACCACGCGCCATGATGCCGCTGTGATCGCGCCACTGGCGCCGTCGCTCTCGGTCACGATGCCGATCCGTGTCGCCCCACCGCTGCTCGCGAGCGCGCGCCCCGAGAGACCGGCCCGCACAATGTCCGCGAGCTGCGCCGGCACCCTGCTGCCGGTGCGCACCGCGAAGTGAACGTCGGGTGGCGGCACGACCTTCTTCTGGTCGGGGTAGTTGACGTAGAGGCGACGCTCGACGAGGGTGCGAGCCACCAGCGGGTGGCAGTACTGCTCGAGCTCCTCGTGCCGGTCGAGAGCGGCGCGCACCGAGCTGGACGAGATCGACGCGACGCTGGCCGGCGCCTTGATTACCGACACCGAGTCCCGGAAGAAGTCGACCTTCTCCTCCCACGCCTTCGACGGCGAACCGTCGCGAACGACGACCGCGTGCGGGATGCTCCAGATCGCGGACCGTGGGTCGTTGTAAGCACTGGCGCCGGAGACGACATCCGAGCCGACGACCAGTGTCAGGCGACGGTGGCGGAACGTCCCGCGGAGCTGCCGGAGGCCGGTCGGGCTGGCGAGGTTGATCGGTGGCTTGAACGGCGCGAGGAATGCCTCCGGGACCGCCGCGAGCGCCATCCACGCCAGCTCTTCGCGGATGTCGCGCGGAAGCGCGTGCTTTCGCCAGGAGTAGTCGTCCATCTGCACGAGCGCCTCGTCGGCGCTCTCGAGGGCGCGGGCGACGATGGCGCCGTGCGCCGCGGTGAACGGGTCGAAGGTGCCCGGGATGAACGCCACGGACGGGTGCTCCGGGAAGTTGATGCCGGGGTGCATGCGGGCAAACGCGCGGTCGAGATGGTTGAGCGCCGAGGCGGCGAGGAAGAAGCGGACCCGGTCGCCCGGGCGGTGGGT
Organism: uncultured Acidobacteriota bacterium; assembly: GCA_963725705.1. Classification (GTDB taxonomy): domain Bacteria; phylum Acidobacteriota; class Thermoanaerobaculia; order Thermoanaerobaculales; family Thermoanaerobaculaceae; genus CAVRZJ01. The sequence goes on from CAVRZJ010000023.1 coordinate 422,627, forward strand.
CACGAGGGTCAGCAGCTTCTTGGTGGCGAGCGCGAGGAACGAGCGCAAGCGCCCATCGTCGGCCGCCTTGCGTCCGAGGCGCTCGAGCACCGTCGCGAGCTGGGCGAAGCCCTCGTTGACCGTGGTGCTGCGCGTTTCGCCGAGCGCGCCGAGGAGCACGCTCACCAGCCGGCGGAGCACCGGCTTGCCGATGCGCTTGACGTCGAGCGAGAGCACCAGCCAGCATGCGGCCTGTAGTAGCAGCCGCTGCAGCGGCTCGAAGCCGCGCCGCACGTTGACCTCGATGTCCTCGAGCACCTCGAGAAACTCCTGCTCGGGGAGACTGGCCAACGCCGAGCCGAGGAACCGCGGGATGTAACGCGTCACCGCCTCCTCGTCGAGCTCGAGCGAGCGCAGCAGCTCCACCGCGACGTCATTGCGTTGCGGCACGGTGAGCAGTGGTAGCAGGCGGAGCAGGCAGCGCCCGGCGTGGAAGCGCGTTCCCTCGACGCGACTGACCTTGAGCAGATTGGCGAAATGGACCGCCACCTCGTTGGCAAAGTACGACCCGGGGTCGCGGTTCTCGTCGAGGCGCGACTGGGCGGTGACCGTGAGGTAGTCGCAGTTCACCTTCTTCTCGACCCAACCGGTGCGGCTCTTGAGGTTGCGCAATAGCACGTCGCGGATCGGGTCGCGGCCGGCGACGCGCAGCTCGCGGCAGCGCTGGCTGGCCTCGACCTCGTCGCATGCCTTGGCGATCTCCTCCACGAGGAAGAGCTCCGCGGGAAGCGACCGGGTCGTCATGCGCGCGGCGAGCGTGTCGAGACAGCGCCGCACCCCGTCGAGAAGGCGGGGCTTGTCGCGGCTGCCGGTGGCGAGTGCCAGCAGGACCCGCCACGCCATCAGCCGCGTGTTCATGTTCTCGTGGAGCATCCACTCCTCGGCGAAGGTGAGGGCGACCTCCCGGGCGGCGGTGTCGAGGAACGGCAGCGCCACCTCCATCGACTCGCAGACGTAGAGGCCGACGAGCGGGCGGCGGTCGCCGAGCCGGCGGGAAAAGGCGGTGCGGATCAGTTCCCACGCCTGCGAGCGGAGGCCGGCGTCGGCGCGCCGCAGCAGGCGCCGGATCACGAGCGGGATTGCGTAGAGCACCCGCTCGGTCTGACCCATGTCCTCCGCCGCCGCCGGGCCGGCGCGGTCGAGCAGATCGAGGACGCGCTCGAGCTCGTCAAGTACCGTGCGCTCCGGACGTAGCACGACGCCCTCGGGGAGGTCCTTTCGCCAGAAGTCCTCGCCGCCGGCGAGCAGGTCGCCGATGCGGTTCGCCGCGTTGTAGCGGACGTCGTCATCCCGGTGGCCGAGCAGGTCGAGGAAAAAGTCGAGCGCCAGCGCCTTCTGCTCGCGCGAGAGCGCGGGAGAGTACTCGCCGAGGATCGCCTGGTAGGTGCGCAGGTCGCGCCAGCGCTCGAACGACCGCGCCTCTTCGAGCAGCGCGCGCAGCGCCGGCAGGTCGCGCAGCCGCTCCATCACCCCGATGTTGTGTGCGGTCACCATCAGCCGCCGCAGCGTGCCGATGTTGCGGCCGGTGGCGAGTGCGATCGCGTCGGGCCGCTGCTGGGCGGCGAGCACGCGCACCACGTCGAGCCCTTCCGGGATGCTCGGCCTCGGCGGCGTTCGCGTCGGGAATGTCGGGGGATCGAGATCGACGCCGAGCACCTGGAGGTACTCCTCGACGTCGCGCAGCTTGCGGTACACCCCGCGGTAGCGGCGGATCTTCTCCTTGTCGAGGTCCTCCAGCTTGCCGCGGATCGCGGCGAAGGCGTCGTGCAGGGAGATGATCCGCATACGCGACGCGCCGCCGGGCCCGATCCAGTCCTTGACGCGGAAGTCCGCGTAGATCAGCAGCAGCGTCTCGACCGGCAACCGCACCTGTTCGAGGTCCCAGCACGAGTGGTTGGTCGCAATGTGGCCGAGGCTTGGAAGGTTGCGATCCTGGTAGTAGATGTGGGTGTAGTAGTAGTGCAGCCGCGGAATGCGCTTGACCTCGTCGCCGACGCAGCCGAACTTACCGATGTCGTGGCCGATCGCGGCGCCGTGCAGCAGCGGCAGGTCGACGGGTACCGCGCGGGCGAGCTGGCGGCCGATCCACAGCGACAGCCCGGTCACGCCCAGGACGTGGTCCTCGATCGTCAGGCCATACCACTGCTGCGCAATCGAGTAGCACAGCACCAGCCCCTCGTCCTCGACGTGTCGCAGCAGGCGACGGTACTCCTCGCCAGACGGCCAGCGCGCGATCTCCTCTTCGGCGAGCGGCACGAACGGCAGGTGCGGTGCGATCCCGTCGCCGCCGCGCGCGGCCTGCTCCTTCAGCACCGCAGCAGCGAGCGGGAAGAAGTACCGGGCGATCCGTTCGACCTCGGCCGTCGGCGCCGGGAACGTCTCGGGATACAACCGGCGCTTGACCTCGGTGAACAACGCCTCGCGCCAGCCCTTCAGCTCTGCCCCCGACCGCAGGCCCGCGAGGTCGAGCGCGAGCCGGAGGGCGGTGTCAAGCTCCCACCGCGGTAGCGCGAGCAATTCGCGCGACCGCAGGGCGCCCGACCACCCGTGTCGCTCGAGGGCCGCGCTCAGCGTGCTAGTAGCTATCTGCTCGCCGTCCGGCATACCTGCGGAGTATAGCGTGGGATAGTATGGTCTCTGGAAGGGGCGATGACTGCGGAGCGCGCGGCCGATGGTTCGAACTGACGCTTCTCCAGGACGATCTCCAGGCGGCCAGTCGGGCGCCAGCCGCAGGCAACGGCGGGCGAGGTCCCCGGCAGTCTCGGCAGCGAAGCACGAGCGCGTGGTCGCGGCGTTGCACGAGCGGGTCAAGGAGCTCACCTGCCTGTACGGCATCACGCAACTGGCCGCGTCGCCGGAGGCCACACTCGAGGAGGTCATCGCGGGCGTCGTCGAGCTGCTCCCCCCGGCGTGGCAGTACCCCGCCATCACGCGAGCGCGCATCGTCCTCGACGGGGAGGTCTTCGAGTCGCCGGCCGGCGGCGCCACGAGCGACTCGGCGCAGCGGGCCGCGGTCCTCGTTGCCGGCAAGCCGCGCGGCTTCGTCGAGGTGACCTACGACGAGCGGCGTCCGCGGCTCGATGAGGGCCCGTTCCTCGCCGAGGAGCGACACCTGATCGACGCCGTCGCCAGCCATGTCGCGCTGATCATCGAGCGGCGGGAGGCCGCGGTCGACCGCTCGCGCCTGCACGAGCAGCTCCTCCATGCCGATCGCCTGGCGACGATCGGGCAGCTCGCGGCCGGCCTCGCTCACGAGCTCAACGAGCCGCTCGGCAGCGTGCTCGGCTTCGCCCAGTTGGCCCACAAAGCCCGCGGGCTGCCCGCCCAGACGGCCGGTGACCTCGAGAAGGTCGTCGCCGCGGCGCTGCACGCCCGGGAGATCGTGAAGAAGCTGATGCTGTTCGCTCGCCAGACGCCTCCCGCGAAGACCAGCATCGACCTCAACCAGGTGATCCAGCAGGGACTGGCGTTCCTCGAAGCGGGATGCGCAAAGCAGGGAATCGAGCTCGTCAGCGAGCTCGACACTGCCCTCCCCCGCATCGTCGCCGACGGCTCGCAGCTCCAGCAGGTCTTCGTCAACCTGACAGTCAACGCGGTCCAGGCGATGCCCGGCGGCGGACGCCTCACGATTCGCACCGAGCGCTCCAATGAGGCGGTGCTGCTCGTCGTTGCGGACACCGGCATCGGCATGACAACGGCCGTCTTGCAGCAGATCTTCCTGCCTTTCTTTACCACCAAGGACGCCGACCAGGGCACGGGGCTGGGGCTCTCGGTCGTCCACGGCATCGTGTCGGCACACCGCGGCACCATCGCGGTGACGAGCCGTGTCGGTCACGGCAGCCGATTCGAGGTCAGGCTGCCGATCGACGGCAGCGGAGGAGAGGATACAGATGGCGCCGCGCGTTGAGCGGGAGAGCATCCTTGTGGTCGACGACGCGAAGGCCACCCTCGAGGTGATCCAGCGCAACCTCGCCGCGGCGGGCTATCGCGTGCTCACCTCCGAGTCGGTGGCGCAGGCGTTGCAGCTCCTCACCGAGCACCCGATCGACCTCGTCATCACCGACCTCAAGATGCCGGGCGCGAGCGGGCTCGACCTGGTCCGCCACGTCCGCGACAACCTCAGGGACACTCAGGTGATGATGATCACGGGCTACGCCTCGGTCGAGGGCGCCGTGGAGGCGGTCAAGTCCGGCGCCGAGGAGTATCTCGCCAAGCCGTTCACCGACGAGGAGCTCATCGGCGCGGTCGCGCGGGCGATCGAGAAGCTCCACCGCACCCGCGCCGCGCGCGCCCCGTTGCCGGCGCCCAAGATCCCGTTCGGGCTGATCGGCGAGTCGGAGGCCATGCGCGTGGTCCACCGAGCGATCGCCAAGGCCGCGACCACGGCGGCCACCGTCCTCGTCTCCGGCGAGAGCGGAACCGGCAAGGAGCTCGTGGCGCGGGCGATCCACTACTCGAGCTCGCGCGCCGCGGCGCCGTTCGTGGCCGTCAACTGCGGCGCCATCCCCGAAGGTCTCATGGAAAGCGAGCTGTTCGGCCACATCAGAGGCGCCTTCACCGGCGCCACCGAGTCGCGGGCCGGGTTCTTCCAGACCGCCGACGGCGGCTCGATCTTCCTCGACGAGATCAGCGAGACCTCGCCGGCAATGCAGGTGAAGCTCATGCGCGTGCTGCAGGACAAGGAGGTCTACATGGTGGGGACAACCCAGCCGCGCCGTGTCGACGTCCGGATCGTGGCCGCGACCAACCGCGACCCGCTCAATCTCGTGGCGACGGGGATCCTGAGCGAGGACCTGTTCTACCGCCTCAACGTCATCAACATCGCTATCCCGCCGCTGCGCGAGCGCGGCGACGACGCCCTGCTCTTGGCACGCCACTTTGCCACGCACTGCGCGCGCGAGTTTGGCAAGCCGGCGCCGGAGTTCTCCGACCGGGCGCTGCTCGCGCTCAAGGAGTACTACTGGCCAGGCAACGTCCGCGAGCTCGAGAACGTCATCCAGCGCCTGGTCGTCATGAGCGAGGGTGACGTCGTGGAGGTGTTCGACCTGCCTTCACTGATGCGCTCGTCGGCGCTGCGCGAGTCCGGACTCAACCGCACGCTGGCCGAGGTGGAGGCGGAGCACATCCGCAACGTGCTGGCAAGCTGCGGCGGCAACCGCAGCCGCGCGGCGCGTGTCCTCGGCATCGACCGCAAGACGCTGCGCGAGAAGCTGAAGTAGCGGGGCGGATCTCACCAGTGGGGCATTTCTCCCCACTCCGGACCGCCAGACCGGAGCCTCGCTTCCGACGCCTGTTTGTCCGCTGTGTGCAGCCGCCAACGGCGTCCTGCCCGCCGCCCGCCCCGTCAGCTCCATCTTGTGAAATCTGGCACGACCCTTGCTCCGCTTCGCCTCGAGATGACCCACGGTCAGGCGCGATCCGGAGGTGGACGGTCGCCGCAGCAACTCCCGGCGAAAGCCGGCGAAGCGTCAACAGCGAACGAGCAGGCACGCCGCCAGAACGGCCCGTATCGGGACCTCTGCAGCACCTGTGACAGCCGCGGCACGTGCTCGCAGCCGAGGCCGCCCGGCGGCGTCTGGCACTGCGGCAGCTACCGCGAGGAGAGGAACGCATGAGCGAGACGGCAAGAATCGTCGCAAAGCACCGGGGTGAGCGTGGCGAGCTGATCGCCATCCTCGAGGAGATCCAGGCGAAGTACTCCTATCTTCCCGAGGACGCGCTGCGGGTCGTCGCGGCCGAGACCGGCCGCTCCCTGGTCGACGTCTACGGCGTCGCCACCTTCTACCACTGGTTCAGCCTGAAGCCCCGCGGCAAGCACCTGGTGACCTGCTGCGTCGGCACGGCGTGCCACGTGCGCGGCGCTCCGCGCGTCGCCGACGAGCTGCAGCGCCAGCTCGGGGTCGAGCCCGGCGACACCACCCCCGACGGCCAGCTTCACGCTCGAGACGCAGAACTGCCTCGGCGGCTGCGCCCTCGGTCCGATCGTCGTCGTCGACGGGCACTACTTCTCGAACGTGACGGCGACGCAGGTCGCCGGCGTCCTCGAGCGCACCGCCGAGGGGCTCGACACGGTCGACATCAAGACCGACCAACGCGTCTTCCCGGTCGAGGTGGCTGCGCGCGGTGCAACCACAGCCTGATGAACCCCGCCCACCTGCTCGACGGGCTTCCCGTCGATCAAGGTGACGATCGCTTTCGATCGAGCACGCACGGCTGGCTGCTGCTTTCGTCGTTGTACGGCTCTTACACGATCGCAGTCGGAGTACGAGATCCCCATGGACACGGTGGTCAACTTCTTCTGCCCCACTGCCACGGCGAGCTCTCCGGCGCCGCCGACTGCATCGTCTGCAGCGCCCCGATGGTGCCGATGATCGTGCGCGGCGGCGGCATGGTGCAGATCTGCTCCCGTCGGGGGTGCCAGGAACCACATGCTCGATCTCTCCGGCGTGAACTTCTAAGGGGGCGCCATGGACAAGCTCAATTCCGTTGCCGACTTCAAGGCCTTCTCGCGAAGGCTGTGCTCCGGTCGCGGCTCCGACCATCCGGTGCTCGTCATCTCGGCCGGCACCTGCGGCCAGGCCAGCGGCGCCAACGACCTCATCCGCGTCGCCAAGCGCGAACTCCTCGACCGCGGCCTGACCGACCGGATCCGCCTGCGGATCACCGGGTGCCACGGCTTCTGCCAGATGGAGCCGTCGGTCGCTCGTCGAGCCGACGCGAACGTTCTACCCGAAGCGTGAGGATCGAGCGACGTGCCGCGGATCGTCGACGCCGTCGCCGAGGGCGTCGTGCGTCGAGGACGCTGCTCTTCGCGACCCGCGCCACCGGCAGGCGGATCGCGCAGCCAGGACGACATCCCGTTCTTCACGCAGGCAGGTCGCGGACGATCCTGGCGCGCAACGAGAAGGTCGATCCGATCCGCATCAACGACTACATCGAGGACGGCGGCTACGCCGCGCTGCGCCAAGGCGCTCGCGCAGGGCGACCCGAGCGTGGGTGGTCGACGAGGTCAAGGCATCGGGCCTGCGCGGCCGCGGCGGCGCCGGCTTCCCGACCGGCCTCAAGTGGGAGCTGCTCGCGAAGCAGGCCGACGGCCGCGGCAAGTTCCTCGTCTGCAACGCCGACGAGGGCGACCCCGGCGCCTACATGGACCGCAGCGTCCTCGAGGGCAACCCGCACAGCATCATCGAGGGGATGCTCATCGGCGCCTACGCCACCGGCGCCGACCGACGGCATCATCTACGTCCGCAACGAGTATCCGCTCGCCATCAAGCACCTGCTGATCGCGCTGCGGCAGGCGCGCGACACTGGGCCTGCTCGGCGACGAACATCCTCGGCACCGGCTTCGCCTTCGACATCGAGATCGTGCAGCGGCGCCGGCGCCTTCGTCTGCGGCGAGGAGACGGCGCTGATCCGCTCGATCGAGGGCAAGATGGGCGAGCCGCGGCAGCGCCCGCCGTACCCGATCGCAGCAGGGCATCGACGGCAGGCCGACCGGCCATCAACAACGTCGAGACCTGGGCCAACATCCCGGTCATCATCAGCCGCGGGCGCCGACGGCGTATCGCCAAGGTCGGCACCGCCGGGCAACACCGGCACGAAGATCTTCTCCCTGGTCGGCAAGATCAGGAACACCGGCCTGGTCGAGGTGCCGATGGGCACCACGATCGCGCGAGATCGTCTACGACATCGGCGGCGGCGCCGGCCGGCAAGGCCACGGATCAAGGCGGTGCAGACCGGCGGCCCCTCGGGCGGCTGCATCCCGGCGCAGCATGTTCGACCTGCCGATCGACTACGACAGCCTGGCCCAGGCCGGCTCGATCATGGGCTCCGGCGGCATGATCGTCATGGACGAGAACACCTGCATGGTCGACGTCGCCAAGTACTTCATGAACTTCCTGAAGGACGAGTCGTGCGGCAAGTGCTTCACCTGCCGCAAGGGCACGCAGCGGATGTACGAGATCCTCGACGACATCTCGCACGGCGAAGGCGACGCTCGACCACCTCGACCTGCTCGAGGAGCTGGCCGCAGGTCGTCAAGGACACGACGATGTGCGGCCTCGGCCAGACCGCGCCGAACCCGGTGCTGTCGCACGCTGCGCTACTTCCGCAACGAGTACGAGCGGCACATCGTCGACAAGCGGTGCGACGCCTTCGTCTGCAAGGAGCTGGTCGGCGCGCCCTGCCAGTCGGCCTGCCCGCTCGGCACCGAGGCCTGGCGCTACGTCGCCCACATCGCGCGCGGCGAGTACGAGCGAGGCCTACCAGGCCATCCGCGAGGCCAACCCGTTCCCGTCGGTCTGCGCCCGCGTCTGCAACCATCCCGTGCGAGGAGCGCTGCCGGGCCGGGACCACCGGCGGCGAGCCGGTGGCGATCCGCGCGCTGAAGCGCTTCGTCACCGACCGGGTCGACCCGCTCGTCGTTCAAGCCGGTGCGCACGCCGTCGCCCGGCGCGGCGACGCCGCCGCGTCGCGGTCGTCGGCTCCGGCCCGGCCGGGCTGACCGCCGCCCACTACCTGTCGCTCCAGGGCTACAAGGTGACGGTCTTCGAGGCGGAGGCCGAGCCGGGCGGCATGCTGTTCTGCGGCGATCCCCGCCTACCGGCTGCCCCGCGACGTCGCTGCAGAAGGAGATCGCCTCGCTGCTCGACGAGAACATCACGCTCAAGTGCGACACCGCCCTCGGCCGCGACATCACCCTCGACGGCCTGTTCGCGGACGGCTTCAAGGCGGTCTTCCTGGCCCTCGGCGCGCACAAGAGCCGGCGGCTCGACCTGCGCGGGCGAGGACGTCGCCGGCGTCTATCCCGTCGATGCAGTTCCTGAAGGCGTTCAACCTGCGCGGCGAGAAGCTGGCCAGCGGCCGCGTCGGCGTCATCGGCGGCGGCAACTCGGCGGTCGACGCGGCCCGGGTCGCGCTCCGCCAGGAAGGCGTCGAGAGCGTCACGATCCTCTACCGCCGCACGCGCGCAGGAGATGCCGGCGTTCGCGGAGGAGATCGAGGCCGCGCGTCCAGGAGGGCGTCACGCTCGAGACGCCTGGTCGTCCCCGGTCCGGATCCTCACCAAGGACGGCCGCCTGACCGGCATCGAGTGCGTCCGGAACGCGCTCGGCGAGCCGCGACGCCAGCGGCCGGCGCGCGCCCCGTCCCGGTCGCCGGGCAGCGAGTTCACGTGTCCCGCTCGACACGCTGATCGTGGCCATCGGCGAGGGCTCCGACACCGACTGCATCGCGGTCGCCGGTGCGAACCGCATCGAGGTCACCAAGCGACGGCACGGTGCAGGTCGATCCCGGACACGCTCGCCACGAACCGCCCGGGCGTCTTCGCCGGCGGCGACGTGGTCACCGGCCCGAACACGGTGGTCGACGCCATCGCCGCCGGCAAGAAGGCCGCCGCGATGATCGACCGCTTCCTGCGGGGCGAGCCGCTGCGTGCAGCCGCGCGACGCCGACGCTGCCCGACAGGTCTACGTCGAGCCGCTGAGTCCGCGAGGAGCGACGGGACGCCCGGCGGCCGAGTCGCGACGCCGCCGCCTGCCGATCCCGAGCGCGGCGGCGCAGCTTCGCCGAGGTGGAGATGGCGCTGTCGGCCGACGGAAGCCGCCCGCGAGGCCCGGCGCTGCCTGCGCTGCGACCTCGAGTTCACCGAGCCGCGAAGGCGAGCGACGACGCCCGAGCCGCGCGACGGGAGGTGCGCGCATGATCAACCTGACCATCAACGGCCTGCCGGTCTCGGTCGAGAAGGGGACGACGCTGCTCGAGGCGGCGCAGTTCCTGGGCTTCCCGATCCCGACCCTCTGCCACATGGAGGGGCTATCGCCGTACGGCGCCTGCCGCCTGTGCGTGGTGGAGATCGGCGAGGGGCCGCGGGCGCAAGCTGGTCTCCTCCTGCACCTACCCGGCCGAGGAAGGGCTGAAGGTGCGCACCGCCTCGGCGCGGGTCGTGCGGGCGCGCAAGATGATCCTCGAGCTGCTGCTGGCCTCCTGCCCGCAGTCGAAGATGATCCAGGACCTGGCCTCGGCCCACGACATCCGGCAGCAGCGGTTCCGGCAGGAGCACGAGGACTGCATCCTGTGCGGCCGCTGCGTGCGGATGTGCGAGGAGCAGATGATGGCCAAGGCCATCGGCTTCCGCGGCCGCGGCGAGCGGCGGAGCATCGGCACGCCGTTCGACATGAAGTCGGAGGTCTGCCGGCTGTGCGGCGGCTGCATGTACGTCTGCCCGGCCTGCCAGCTGCGCTGCACCTACACCGAGCCCGACAAGGCGATCTGCGGCGGCTGCGCCAACCTCAGCCCGCCGTGCCTCGAGAAGCAGAACGTTCGACGACATGATGTGCTACATGAAGCCCTGCGTCGCCTGCGAGATCAGCAAAGAATGAGCCTGGAGAGGAGGAGAACGACGTCAAGATGACCACTTTCGCAGAGTGAACGCCTCGGCCGCGACGCTGACCAAGAACCGGACCGAGGGCTCGGTCGTCCCCGACCTCCGGGATGTGCGTCACCTGCGTCGACGGCTGCATCGGCATGTGCGAGATCGGCAAGTCCGCCTACCGCGGCCACGAGGTGATCTACCCGCAGCCGTTCGGCGTCATCACCACGGCCGGCGGAGAAGGCCTACCCGGTCGACTACTCGCACTTCAACATCATGGGCACCGCCGTCGGCGCCCACGGCATCGAGGCCGACAGCGACAAGGCCATCTTCCCGGCCGTCAACCTCGAGGTGCGCCATCGGCCACGACAACGGGATCAAGTTCCGCTACCCGTGGATCATCCCCGGCATCGGCTCGACCAACATCGCCAAGAACAACTGGGAAGGGCTGGCCATCGGCTCGGCGCTGGCCGGCACCGGCCTGACCATCGGCGAGAACGTCGTCGGCATGGACCCCGAGCCGGTCATCAAGAACGGCCAGGTCGTCGACACCGCCGACCTCAAGCGCCGCGTGCAAGCTCTACAAGGACCACCAGCGCGACGGCTACGGCGCGATCATCGTCCAGGCCAACGTCGAGGACACCCGCCTCGGCGTGCAGGAGTACGCCATCGAGAAGCTCGGCGTCGAGATGCGTCGAGCTGAAGTGGGGCCAGGGCGCCAAGGACATCGGCGGCGAGGTGAAGATCCGCGACCTGCAAGAAGGCCCAGCTGCTCTACGAGCGCGGCTACATCGTGCTGCCCAACCCGACCGACCCGCACGTCATCAAGGCCTTCGAGCGCGGCGCGTTCAAGGAGTTCGAGCGGCACTCGCGCGTCGGCATGGTGACCGAGGAGTGGTTCGCCAAGCGCGTCGAGGAGCTGCGCAAGGCCGGCGCCAAGTACGTCTTCCTCAAGACCGGCGCCTACCGCCCGGCCGACCTCGCGCGCGCCGTCGAGTTCGTCCTCGAAGTACAAGCATCGACCTGCTGACCGTCGACGGCGCCGGCGGCGGCACCGGCATGAGCCCGTGGCGGATGATGAACGAGTGGGGCGTTCCGCCGGTCGAGCTGCACTCGCTGCTCTACCAGTACGCCAAGCAGCTCGCGGACAAGGGCGAGTACCTGCCGGCGCTCGCCGTCGCCGGCGGCTTCACCTTCGAGGACCAGATCTTCAAGGGCCTGGCGCTGGGCGCCCCGTTCGTCAAGCTGGTCGGCATGGCCCGCGCGCCCGATCGCCGCGGCCATGGTCGGCAAGACCATCGGCCGGGCGATCGACGAGGGCGCAGCTGCCGGTCTACGTCGAGCGGTTCGGCAACACCAAGGACGAGATCTTCGTCACCGCCGCCGACGCTGCGCAAGGAGCTGGGCAACGAGGAGTTCGAGAAGCTCCCGACCGGCGCCATCGGCCTCTACACCTACTACGAACGGCTGGCCCAGGGCCTGCGCCAGCTCATGGCCGGCAGCCGGAAGTTCGCCCTGGAGCACATCTCCCGCGACGACCTCGCCGCCCTGACCCACGAGGCGGCCGACGTGACCGGCATCACGTACGTCATGGACGTCGACAAGGAGGCCTGCGCGAAGATCATGAACGCGTAGTGCTGCCAGCGGCACCGAACCGGACGAGCGGGCGCCCGCGGGCGCCCGCCTTGCCTTCTCGTCTCCTCCTCGCCGCCGCCCGTCCGTTCTTCCTGCGAACTCGGCCCGGGCCTGGAATAGCGGGCAAGACCCGACGGTTTTCCGCTGGAGAACCAAAGGAGAAGCCAATGGCAAAAGCTGAGCACAAGAACTTCGCGTCCGCGGACGAGACCCGCACCTTCGAGAAGGGCAAGCTGGAGCTGCTCGACATCGGCGGTGCACAGGTCGGACTCCTGACGCTCGAGCCGGGGTGGCGGTGGTCGCTGCACGTCAAGCCGATCGCCAAGACCGAGCTGTGTCAGGCGCCGCACTTCCAGTACCACGTCGCCGGCCGCCTGCACGTGTCGATGGCCGACGGCAGCCAGTTCGAGCTCGGTCCCGGCGACGTCTCGGACCTGCCACCGGGCCACGATGCCTGGGTCGTCGGCGACGAGCCCGTGGTGGTGGTCGACTGGGCAGGCGCCAGCAAGTACGCGAAGCGCTGATCGGCGGCCGCCACCCGGCGGCTCCGCCAGTGTGAGCCTGTCCGCGCATTGGGGCGAGCCGCCCCAATTTCCGGACCAGCTCAGAGGTCGTGAAGGCTCCCCCCGACGCTGCGATGATCCCGCGAGGCGCGGCTCCGAGCGGTCCGCGCCGCGATCGCGCTCAGGGTGTGGACGGGAATTTCGGCCCGCAAACAACTCGACCGCCGGAGTTGCCGGCGGTCGGGGAGAAGCAGAGGAGGTTGGCCGGGAGTGCGATTGAAGGGTCAGGTTTGGTAGGCCTTGCAAGATGGGATAAGTTTGGTTGGCCTTGTTTGGAAGCTGCTCTGACTGGCCCCCGGTCCGTCCTTCCTCAAAGAGCTACCCACATCTTTGCGAGATTCATGCCAAAACCAACAGGCCATACATCGCCCCGCGTACGGTATTCGGGCCAAACCGACGCCAAAACTGGACACCGGCACGGGACAGACGCCCGTCGGTCTCGGGCCAGCCACGGCAACTCCCTTAGGTTGCTATACTTTCTTCGAGGGGGCCGCTTTTGGAGTTTGCCCGGGTCATCGAGCTGGTGCGAGGCTTTCTGATCGATCGGAAGATCGGCCATGCGCTGGCCGGCGGTCTCGCCTTGGCGGCCTACGGCCTGCCGCGAACGACGTTCGACCTCGACCTGGTCGTCGACGGCGCCCGGCAACAGGACCTGATTGACTTCCTCGAGGCAGCCGGCTTCGAGACCCTCTTCAAGTCGGTGGGGTACTCCAACCACCTCCACAGTGACCCCTCATTGGGACGAGTCGACGTGATCTACGTTCGCGGCGTCACCCGCGAGAAGATCCTCCGCGAAGCCAGGCTGATGCCGGGACCGGGCGGGTCGACCGTTCCGGTGCCGCGGCCCGAGCACCTCGCGGCGATGAAGGTGCAGGCGATGAAGAACGACCCGACCCGGGTCTTCGGTGACTTGGAGGACATCCGGTTCCTGATGGGGCTTCCCGGCGTCGACCGCGATGAGATTCAGCGCTACTTCATCAAACACGGCATGGGAGAACGCTTCCTTGAGCTCGAAGCAGTCCTCTGATCTGCTCGACTTCGAGCGAGACGTCCCGACCTCGGCGGACGACGTCGCCGCGCTCGCCCGGCTGGGCCGTCGTCTGGAACCCGACCTGCTCGTTGACGTCGATCGCCTCAGCCCGCCTTCGTGGCTGCCGCTCCCACCCGACCTCCGCAACACCTCGCGAGGTTGGGCGCCATTCAGGCTGTAGCGCGCTTGCGCCTGCCTCGGCCGCCGGGCGCGGGCGAGAGCACGCTGTCGATGAGCGTCTCGAGCGCCAGGCCATGTCCGGCAGCCAGCCCCGTCGCGACGGCACCTTCATCACACCGCAGGCGGAGTGTTGCGAGCACGCGCTCGCTCTCGAGGCGGTGGTCCTGGCGGTTGCCGGGGTGAGCGAGGACGAGCCCGAGCAGCGATAGCGCGCGGCCGTCGTCGCCCTCGACGCGGGCGATCTCGGCGAGGCCGATCACCGCCGGCAGCGCGACCGTGACCGAGCCGGTCGCCCGATACTCGCGGAAGGCCTCGACCACGTGTTGCCGCGCCTCGTCGAGCCGACCCTCGCCGCACGCCACGAAGGCCAGGTTGCCGTGCAGGACGCCAACGATGAAACGGCTCCCCAGCGCCGCGTTGATCGCCAGCGACTCCTCGTACGACCGCCGCGCCTCGGCGAGCCTTCCCCGCTTGCGCGACACCTCGCCGAGGAGCATCAGGACACGCCCGGCAGCGAAGCGGTCGCCCTGGTCCTGCGCGAGCGCGAGGCTGTGCCGGTACAGCTCGGTGGCGCGGTCGAGCTCGCCCCGGTCCTCGGCGACGTAGGCGAGGCCGTTGAGCGCCGACACCGTGGCGGCCGGGTCGTCCGCCTCCTGCGCCCCTTGCAGCGTCTCGCTGAAGCGCGCTTCGGCCGCGTCGAGATCGCCATCGAAGTAGGCGACGTAGCCGAGCTGGTTGGCGGCGTAGCAGGCCGCCTGCTGGTTGCCGCTGCGGCGCGCGACCGCCAGGCTCTCCGCGAGCAGAACCCGCGCCTCGGCGTGGCGTCCCTCGTCGAGCACCGCCCTGCCGAGACGGCCAAGGGCGTCACCCAGGACCCGGGCGTTCCCGGACGCGGACGCGAGCTCACGGCTCCGCTCGAGAAGCGCTTTCGCCTCGGCGAACCGCCCCTGCGCGAGCGCACCGTCCCCGAGATGGAACAGCGCGGCAGCGCGGTCGCCGTCGTGACCCTCTCCCAGGAGCGCCAGGGCCTCGCGCAGGTCGGCGGCCGCGTCGTCGTAACGCCCGAGCCGGTTGCGCAACCCGCCGAGCGAGACCAGCGCCCGGGCCGCCGCCACTCCCCCGCCCGCGGCCTCGGACCGCTCCCGGCGGAGCAGCTCGACCGCCTCGCCGGCCAGCCGTTCGCCCTCGCGGTACCAGCCCCGTGCCTCGCACAGGACCGCCATGGACGGCAGCACGGCCGCGACGAAGGCGGCGTCCCGCTCCGCCAGCGCCAGCGACCAACACGCGCGCAGGTTGTCGGCCTCGGCGGCGACGGCAGCGAGCGCGCTCCGCTCGCCGCGGGCCACGAGCGCGCCGTCGACGGCTCCGACCAGACCGGCGAGGTGCCGGCGGTGGCGAGCCCAGGCGCCGGCCAGCTCCCCGGGGAGCTCGCGCAGCCGGGCCCCGGCAAAGTGACGCAGCACCTCGTGCATCGAGTAGCGCCTGGTCGCCGGGTCGAAGCGCAGGAAGGAGCGATCCGCGAGCGCCCGGAGGATGTCGGGGGTAGCCCCGGCGACTGCGGCCGCGGAGGCGCGCGTCATCCCGCCCGAGAGCACGCTCAGCGCTCGAACGGCGCGCTGCTCGGCGGGCGCCAAGCGCGCGTACGAGTGGTCGAACACCGCGCGCAGGCCTGCGTCTCCGCGCCGCGATGCCGACAGGAGGTCGAGGCTGCCGGCGAGCTCGGCGGCGAGCTCGGCCGGCGTCAGCGCGTGCATCCACGCAGCCGCGAGCTCGATCGCCAGCGGCATCCCCCCGAGCGCGCGGCAGATCCCCGCGACCGCCGCGAGCTCCACAGCGCCGGCGACGAACCCGACCGAGGCCCGCCGCGCGCCCTGCATGAAGAGCTGCACGGCGGCCGAGCGGTCAGCCTCCTCGCCGCTTCCCGCGCCCGGCAGGCCGAGCCCGCCCACTGCGAGCACCCACTCTTCGCCGAGGTCGAGCCGTTGGCGCGAGGTCGCCAGCACCCGCAGCTCGGCGGCGGCGCCGAGCAGCTCGGAGAGCAGGCCCGACTCGGCCAGGCGGTGCTCGAAGGAGTCGAGGACGAGGAGCACGCGCCGGTCGCGCAGCACCCCGACCACCCTCGCTTTGACATCCTGGTCGCTTGCCGGCGCCAGGCCGAGGGCGCCGGCGATGGCGTCGATCAGCACGTCAGTCGCCTGCTCCGTTCCCGGCGCCACGAAGGCGACGCGCTCGAACGCCGGCCGTCGTTCCGTCCGCCCGGAAAGCGTAACGTAGGCGGCCTGCAGCGCCAGGCGCGTCTTGCCGACGCCGCCCGGGCCGAGCAGCGTCAGCAGGCGGCAGTCCGGGTCGGCAAGCAGGCGGGAAATCTCGCCGAGCTCCTCCTCACGCCCGACGAACGGCGTCGCCGGGATCGGCATGTTGTGCCTCGGCAGCGGCAGTCCGGCCGGCTCGGGAGCCACGGGAGCACCTTGCGCGTCGAGCCGGCGCGGCTCGCGCAGGCGGCGCTCCAGCTCGAGCGTCTTCGCCGAGGGTGACACGCCCAGCTCCTGAGCGAGCACGCGGCGGCAGGCTTCGAGCTGCTGCAGCGCGGCGCCGTGCTGCCCGGTGAGCGCGAGCAGCTCTGCGGCCGCCCGGTGCGCCTCCTCGAGCCACGGGTCGAGCACCAGCAGCCGCCGCGCGTAGCCGAGCGCCCGCACCTGCTCGCCGCGCCCTCGCATCAGGGCGATCATGCGCCGCAGTGCCTGCAGCGCGACCAGGCGCAGCCGCTCGCGCTCGCCCGCCAGCCACTCCTCGAACGCCGCGGCCCCTGCTAACGTGAAGCCGTCGAGAAGGTCGCCGCGGTACAGGGCGATTGCTGCTCTGAGCGCGCCGGCCTCGTCGCCTGCGGTTTCGCTCCGGTGGCTCGATGCCGCACAGAGCGCCTGGACCCGCTCGACGTCACACTCGTGCGGAAGCTCGCCGTTGAACGCCACTGCCTGCCGATCCGCGAGGAGTACCTCCGTGCCGTCCTCGCGGCCCAGGCGGCGGCGCTGGTCCCACAGCGCCCGGCGCAGCGCCGCTGCCGCCCGCTCCTCGGACAGCTCGGGCCAGAACATCTCCATCAGCTTGGCGCGGCCGTGGGCCGATCGGGTCAGCACGAGAAAGGCGGTCAGCGCCGTGGTCTTGGCCGACTCGAGGTGTATCGGCCCCTGTGGTCCGGCGATCTCGCATCCGCCGAGAAAGCGGAACCGCAGGCCGCCGTCGGGCTTCACCACCCGTTCCCTCCCGGCCGCCGGTGCCGGCAAACCACGCTACGACCGTGCTTTTCCCGGAGCCGACGTGGCCCTGACAGGATGCTAGCACGGCGGGCGCGCTCGCCTTCCAACGATTACCCAACGCGGCGGCGCGACGATGCCGGCACGAAGGAGGGCCCCCGTGGGCACGCGCAGGCACTCGCCGGACTCCTACCGCTCCTACCTGCTGCGGGTGTGGCGCAGCGAGGCCCAGGACCACGTGGCCTGGCATTGCAGCCTCGAGGACACCGGCACCCGCCAGTGCCGCGGCTTCGAGGACGTCGAGGCGCTCGCCGCCTACCTGCGCAGCGCCTTCGCGTCGGCGGTCGACGAGCCGGAGCGGCCGCGCCGCGCGCGGAGGGTCACGGCCGGCGCAGCGCCGCGAGACGGGGACGGCGGCTCTTCGGGCTGTCCAGACTGAAGGCGCGCGCGTCGCCGAGCTCGTTGCGCACGAACGCCTCGACCTCGCGCACCGCCTGCTCGAGCGCCTCGTCCTTCGCCACCAGCGACTCCCATACGACGCTCGCCGCCTCCACGTCGTAGTCCCACAGCGCGACCAGCCGGCCGCGGTCGAGAATCGCGTGGTGCGGCAGGTCCGAGAGCCCGCCGAGCGGCCGCGTCCCCTTCTCGCTGAACACCTCCCGTCCCCGGTCACCGTCGTCGAGGAGGTCGTGCACGCTGCGGCGCAGCAGCACCATCCCGTCGAGGCTGCTGATCGCTGCGTAGCTCGCCGCCGTCGGCACGCGGAACGCGCGAAACATCTCGAGGTCGTCGGGCAGCAGCAGCCGGCCATCGTCGCCAGGCAGTGGGACGAGGCCGAGCGGTGCGATCGCGGCCCTGGCGGCCTTGACGCCGAGACCGGAGAACCACTGAAGCTCCGCCACACTGGCCGGGCCGATCCACGAGAAGTAGCGGCGCGCCAGCTCGACGTTCGCCTCCTCAGTTGAGAGGTCGAGGCCGGTCTTGGGGTTCGGCCGCCACAACGTGTAGCGGTAGCGCTGCTGGTCGAGCCGGCCGTTCACCGGCACGCGGCGGATCTCGCCGGCGACCTGGAGCGTGCCGAGCGCGATCGGCAGCGTCGTGGTCAGCCCCTTCTTCTTGCCCGCCGGGCCGAGGCTGCGCGCCGCGCCGCCGGTGGCCGCGCGCAGCTCCTCGGGGTCCAGCGGACCGCCGGCGAGCGCATCGACGATGGCGCGGCTCAGCGTGTCGATCTCCGCGTCCGTCACGCCGACCGTGCGCGCGACCCTCATCTCGCCGCCGGAGAACAGCTCGGCCACCCGCAGCGCCAGCGCGAAGTCGCTCGCCGGCACCACGTAGGTGCAGCCCCGCGCCGCCGGCAACTCGTGGATAGCGAGCGACGCCATTGCCGCGTCGACCTGCTGCCGCGTCGTCCCGCCGCGTGCGTGCAGCCCGAGGTACGGTCCCGCACCGGCCACCGAGCGCGCCCATCCCGTGCGCGCCAGCACCTCCGCCGGGCCGACGCCGCGCATCGAGCCGTCTAAACCCTGCTTGTGCGCCCACCACGCGCGCAGCGTCGCCGCGTCCATCGCCACCCCCCCGAGCCCAGGCCCGATGCTCGAGTATGCCACTTCCCTGCGCACCCGACCCTGCTCCGGGGAGTCCTCACAACCTGCGGCGGCAGCGGACATGACAAGTCGGTGACACCATTCGTATATGTTGGTGGAGTACATGTCAAAGGTGACGCTCTCACGGAGGCGGCCATGACGCGCGGCTTGCGGTGGGCTCTCCTTCCGGTTGTCTTGGGTACGTTGATCCTCGGGTGCGCCGCGCCGGCGATTGGCCAGATGTGCGGCCCGTGGCGGGCCGCGACGCGGATCCCCTCTCTCAGGTCCGACCTCAAGGACGTGGCGTGGGGCGGCGGCCGTTGGGTGGCGGTCGGAGAGACCGGCGTCATCCTGACGAGCCCGGACGGCGTCGCCTGGCGGCGCGCCTCTCGTTTCGCCGGTCCGAGCGTCGAGCGGGTGGCCTGGGGCCAGCCGGGATTCGTGGCGCTTGCCGGAACTGCCGCCCTCACCAGCGCCGACGGCGAGCTGTGGGACCCTCATCCACTCCCGCCGGGCGTCCACCCCGGCCCGTTGGCATGGGGGCTCGGCCGGTACGTCGTGGTGTCGATGGACGGCATCTTCTCCAGCCCGGACGCAAAGGCGTGGACGCGGGTCCGCGATGCCGAGCCCGGGTTCCTCCCAACCGGCCTCATCTTCGACGGCACGCGATTCATTGCGCTCGGCTCGGCGCAAACCGGGAGCCTGGTGCTGACGAGCTCCGACGCGGTGACGTGGAACCCGCAAGGCGTGACACCGGGGACGTCGCTGACGGCGCTGGCATACGATGGAACGCTTTACGTTGCGGCGGGGACGCGAGCCATGGGCCATATCACAGTTGGCGTGTTTCTCGCGAGCGGCGACGCGATCTCCTGGCAGGAGGTCGCCGGCCCGTATTTGACGAGACCCTCTGCGGTCGCCGCGGGTCCCGGAGGCTTTGTCGCGGTCGGCACCCAGGGCGCCGCCTGGTCGAGCCCGGACGGACTGCGTTGGGCGGAGACAGCCATTGAAGGCCTTGGCCTGGCGACCTCACTGGCCACCGACGGCGCCCAATATGTGGCCGTCGGCGTGGACGCCGCGATCTTC
Source organism: uncultured Acidobacteriota bacterium (assembly GCA_963725705.1). Classification (GTDB taxonomy): domain Bacteria; phylum Acidobacteriota; class Thermoanaerobaculia; order Thermoanaerobaculales; family Thermoanaerobaculaceae; genus CAVRZJ01. The sequence continues at coordinate 442,363 of CAVRZJ010000023.1, forward strand.
ACGAGCGACGACGGCATAGCCTGGACCCGCCGCGCACCGGAGTCCCTCGAGCGCCTCGCGGATGTAGTCTGGACCGGTCACGGATACGTGGCTGTCGGCGGCGCTGGAACGGTCACGTTCAGCCCAGACGGCACCATCTGGAATCCGGCTGGGACCATCACCAGCGGCAACCTCGCCAGGGTGATCGTCGTGGGGTCCAAGGTCCAGGCATTCACCCAGGCAGGAGAAGTCTTCGAGAGTGCCGACGGGCGAAGTTGGAGACCACGCCCGACGCTGCACGCGCCATCGGCGACAATTGCCTACGGTGCGGGAGCCTACGTGTCGTTGGCGGGGTCTCGCGCCTTCCGGAGCCTCGACCTCGTGACCTGGCAGGACACCACGGTCGAGTACATGGATCCCGCACGGGTGATCTGGACGGGTTCCCGCTTCGTCGTTGCGGGAATATCGTCGATCTTCACCAGCTCCGACGGCGCGACCTGGAAGGACGTCAATGAACCCAGCGCGTACCGCTACGAGGTCTTCGGACTCGCTGGCAACGCCACCACGATCCTCATGATCTTCGAAATCGGGTATCCCTCCGCAAGCACTGACGGCGGCATGACCTGGCAGGACGTACCCGGGTTCGGCGTCTCGGGCCGGATCACGATTCGTCAACATGGGTGACGGTGTGCAGACGAGCTGGGACGGATTCCACTGGGTGAGCTCGGGCGTCACGGGCCTTCCCGTCTTGACCGCCGTCGCCGGGACGCAGCGGCACATCGTCGCGGTCGGGGACGCCATCATCCGCGGCGAGTGTCCCGCCGGCGGCGAGCCGGTCTACCTTGCCGCTGCCGCTCACAACGTCGGCGCGAACTCGACGCAGTGGCGGACCGACGCCTTTGTCGCCAACCTCGGTCCGACCCAATCGAGCTTCACGCTCGAGCTGCTGCAGCGCAACCACGAGAACCTCACACCGGCCTCGACGACGTTCACCCTAGCCCCGGGCGTCATGGCCACCTACCCGGACGTGGTCGGCTCCGTCTTCAACTTCGAGGGCGCCGGCACGCTGCGTGTGACCCCGATCGACGGTGAGGTGACCGCCAGCGAGCGCGTCCTCGAGACGACCGGACCGACCACCCTCGGCCAGCATGTCGCGGGTCTCGCCGAGCACACGGCGCTGGGACCTGGGCAGCGTGCGAGGCTGATCGGCCTCTCGCAATCGGCGAGCGAGTCGAGCGGCACCCGCACCAACATCGGCGTGGTCAACGCCAGCGCCGTGCGCATGGTGGCGACCGTCGAGCTCTACCGCGCCGACGGCACGCTGCTCGGCACGCGGACCTACACGCTGCGGCCGTACGAGTCGATCCAGAAGACCCGCATCTTCTCCGAGGTGACGGCGGACGAGGTGCCCGCGGGCTACGCGATCGTGTCGACGCCCACCGAGGGCGCCCGCTACTTCGCCTACGCTTTCATGGTCGACAACGTCTCCGGCGCCCCAGAGCTGGTCTTTCCGCAGTCGCCCTGAACCGCCGCGCAACCATGGACGTCGCCGGGCGGGGTTGGTCAGACGCCGGACGGCATGCGCGCGGACGGCCTGTCGGGGTCGGAGAGGAACGCGCGGAGATCGCGGGCGAAGTCGGCCGGCGCGTCGAGGAAGGGAAAGTGCCCTACCCCCGGGTAGATCGTCAGGGTAACTCCGGCATAGCCCGCGAACGCTTCGCGCCCGTGCCTGAGCGGGATGATCGGGTCCTTCTCACCCCAGAACATCGCTATGGGCGGCAGCGACGCGACCTCTCCGACGCGGTCCATCGTCCGCACGTACTGGCCGGTGAGCTTGATGACACCCTCCACCGAGCGCTGGAACGCGCGATCGGTGCCGGGGATACGGTTCGACGCGGCGGCGCGCGTGACCTCGTCGGGCTCCATGTGGCCGAACGTCTTCGGGGCGTGGCGCATCGCGAACGGCAGGCCGTAGCGGATCACGAACGGCGTGAAGGCGGGCCCGAGCACCGGCAGCGTGGCGAACCGCAGCCCCATCCCCGCCTCGCGCCCGAGCCCTCCCGGCGCGACGAGCGCCAGGCGGTCCACCCTGTCCCGGTGCTCGAGCAGCATCCACTGCGCGATGCCGCCGCCGAACGAGTGTCCGCAGACGTGGGCGCTCGGCACGCCGACCGCGCCCATCCATGCAGACAGCGTCTCGGCGTACCAGGTCAGCGTGTAGGGCGCGTCCGGCCGTCCGGAGAAACCGTGACCGGGCAGGTCGGGCATGAGCAGGCGGAAGCCTTCCGCGAGCAGCGGAGCCACCCGGCGCCACGTCCGGTGCGACTGCTGAAAGCCGTGGATGAGCACCAGGGGAGCGCCCGTGCCCATCTCGCTCCAGGCGATCGACGTGCCGTTGGCGTCGACCACGTGCGCCCGGCCGATCATCTCGAGCTTCATCTCCATGCAATCGTACTCTCCCCCCACTGCTCGCAGGTCAACCATGCAGGAGGCGCCCCGGGCGTGCATCCCACCGGCCAATCGATGGCGGCAGCCGAAAATGCGCCTAGAATGATCGGTGGGAGGGGACGGCGGTGGGCCAAGCGACGCATGAGCCCGTCATCGTGGGCTTTCTGTGCCACTGGTGTGCCTACCGCGCCGCCGACCTCGTGGGCATGTCCCGTGCTCCGATCGCTGCCAATCTCCGTCCTGTCCGCGTGATGTGCAGCAGCCGCGTCGACCCGGAGCTCGTCCTCAAAGCGTTCCAGGAAGGCGCAGATGGCGTCGTGATCGTCGGCTGCCACCTCGGCGAGTGCCACTACGTCGACGGCAACCTGCGCGCGTTGCGGCGCGTCCGGCTGCTGCAGGCCTTGCTCCGCCACGCCGGCGTGGCGCCCGAGCGCCTCGAGATCGTCTGGGCCTCGGCCTCGGAGGGCAGCGTGCTGGCGGCGGCGGTCGAGGGCATGACCGAGCGACTGCGCAGTCTCGGACCGCTGCGCTGGCCACCACTCGCGCTGTCTTCAGGCCAGCCCGCGATGGCGCGGGCGGCCGTCCGCGCCGGGAACGGACCGCCGGAATGACCGGCGAGCGGACGCGGCCCCGGCTCGGGATGTACTCGGCGGCGGGTTGCGGCGGCTGCGAGGTCGTGCTGCTGAACCTCGGCGAGCGATTGCTCGCGCTCGCCCGGACGTTCGACATCGTGTTTGCCCCGATGCTCGCCGACTTCAAGGTCGCCGACCTCGCCGCGCTGCCCGATGCCGGCATCGACCTCTGCCTGTTCAACGGCGCCATCCGGACCCCTGCCGACGAGGAGATGGCTCACCTGCTGCGGCGCAAATCGCGGTTCATGGTGGCGTTCGGCGCCTGCGCCGAGGCGGGAGGCGTCCCGGCGCTCGCCAACCTCACAACCGTGGACGAGCTGCTCGATCGTGTCGCCGCTGCGACCTGCCCGGGAGCCGAGGCGGCAGCGGCCCAACTGGCTCCGCATCCCACCGTGCCGCCCGCTTTGCCGCGCCCGTGCCGGGCGGCCTGCAGCCTCGAGCAGGTGGAGCTGGTCGACTACACGATCCCCGGATGCCCGCCCGAGCCGTTGCAGGTCTGGGCCGCCCTCGACGCGCTCACCGGTGTGGTGGTGAGCGGGAGTGAGCTACCGTGGCCGGGCGCGACGCTGGGCGCCAGCGCTGCCGCACTGTGCGAGGAGTGTCCGCTGACCCGCGAGAACGCGACGGTGCAGCGTTTCCATAGGCTCCACGAGAAGCCGGCGGCTCCCGGCCGCTGCCTGCTCGAACAAGGATTCCTGTGCTTGGGCGTAGCCACCCGCGGCGGCTGCGGCGCGCTCTGCCCGCAGGTCGGAATTCCCTGCAGCGGCTGCTACGGCCAGCCGGACGGCGTCGCGGACCAGGGAGCGAGAATGGTCGCGGCGCTGGCATCGGCGCTCGACGCCGGCACGCCGAGCGACGGGGCCGCGGCGGTGTCGGTCCGGGTCGCGGCGGCGAGCGCCGCCATCGTCGACCCGATCGGGACGTTCTACGGCTTCACGCTGCAGCGCTCCCTGCTCGCGCGACCGCGTCCGGCACGAAACCGGCGATCCACCGAGGAACCGCATGAGACGCATCACGATTGACCCGCTCACCCGAGTGGAGGGGCAGGGCCGCGTCGAGGTAGTCCTCGACGATCACGGCGAGGTCGAGGACGCCGTCCTGATCGTTCCCGAGCTGCGCGGCTTCGAGTCTCTGTGCATCGGCCGGCCGGCCGAGGAGATGCCGCGGCTCACCAGCCGCATCTGCGGTCTCTGTCCCGAGGCCCATCTGATGGCCTCCGTCAAGGCGCTCGATGCTCTCTACCAGGTGGAGATCCCCGACACCGCCCGCCGCCTCCGCGAGCTGTTCTACAACACCTTCATCGTGCTCGACCACGCCACGCACTTCTACATGCTCGCCGGCCCCGACCTGTTCGTCGGACCCGACGCCCCTCCCGAGGAGCGGACGTTCTTCGGCGTCATCCGCGCGCTCGGCAGCGACGTCGGCAAACGCGTGATCGAGGCGCGCACCCGTAACCTCAGTGTGATCGAGCGGCTCGGCGGCCGCAGCGTCCACCCCGTGGCCGCCGTACCGGGCGGCTGGAGCCGGACCATCGACGAGAGCGCGCGAGCCGAGATCGCGGCCGCCGCACGCGCCAACGTGGCGTTCGCCCGCGACACCCTGGAGCTGTTCGAGCGGGTCGTGGTGGCGAAGCCCGAGATGCTCGAGCTGATGCGCTCGGAGGAATTCGCGGAGCCCACGTACTCGATGAGCACAGTGGACGCGGGCGGTTCCTTGAGCTTCTACGACGGGCGCCTGCGCGTGGTCGCGCCGGACGGGCACCAGCACGCGTCGTTCCCCGCGCGCGACTACTCGCTCTTCATCGGCGAGCACGTCGAGCCGTGGACGTACGTGAAGTTCCCCTACCTGCGTGAGCCGGGCTGGAACGGGCTCACCTGCGGCGCCGGCAGCGGCGTCTACCTCGCCTCGCCGCTCGGCCGACTCAACGCCGCGGACGGTCTCCCCACGCCGCTGGCGCAGAGCGCAGCCGGGGCCATGTTCGCCGCGCTGGGCGAATCCGACCAACGCCGGCCGCGCCGCCCGATCCACAATCGCATGGCGACCCACTGGGCGCGCCTCGTCGAGATGCTGTGCGCTGCCGAGCAGATGCTCGAGCTCGCGGCTGACCCGCGAGTGTGCGGCAGCGACGTCAGGGCGGAGCTCGGCGCCGTCACGGGCGAGGGCGTGGGCAGCGTCGAGGCGCCGCGCGGGACCCTCATCCACCATTACTGGACCGACGAGCGCGGCATCATCACGAAGGTCAACCTGATCGTCGGGACGACCAACAACCACGCCGCCATGGCGGTCTCGGTGAAGCGCGCCGCGCGCGCCTTCATCAGTCGCGGCGCGGTGGCGAGCGACCCGCTCCTGGCCCGGCTGGAGATGATCGTGCGCGCGTACGACCCGTGCCTCTCGTGCGCCGCGCACGCCTTCCCCGGCGCATCGCCGCTCGCGGTGCACCTCCGCGACCGCGGCGGTCGTTTGCTTCGGGTCGTCTCGCGTAACGAGTGAGACGGGCCGCCTCGTGACCGCCGAGCGCGCCGACAGCCGCCGCAGAGGAGGTCGATGGCCAAGCCGTGGATGATCATCACCGGCGCAACCGGCCTGCTGGGCGGCCAGCTCGTGCGGATGCTGCGCAAGGAGTACCGCATCATCGCGCTCGGACGCCGCACGCCCGCCGAGAGCGGGGTGCCGGAAGGACCGGGGATCGAGTGGTTCCGCGTCGACATCGGTCAGATCGAGCCGCTCCGGCAGGTCTTCTCCCGCATCCGCGACCTCGGCGGCGCCGAGGTCCTGCTGCACATGGCGGCGTTCTACGACTTCACGGGCGACGACCACCCCGAGTACCGGCGCACCAACGTCGAGGGCACGCGGAACGTCCTCGCGCTCGCCGAGCCGCTCAAACTTCGCAGGTTCATCTACACCAGCTCGGTCGCGGCGTGCCCGTTCCCGCGGCCCGGCGAGTGCATCGATGAGTCGACCCCGCCCACCGCGGACTTCCCTTACGCGCGCGCCAAGCTGGCCGGCGAGGCGATGATGAGGGAGTGGGCCGATCGGGTCCCCACCTGCATCGTGCGGCCGGCTGCGGTGGTCAGCGACTGGTGCGAGTACCCGCCGCTGATGGAGTTTCTGCAGACGTGGTGCTCCCACGGTTGGAAGAGCCGGATCCTCGGCGGGCGCGGCAGGTCGGCGATCCCCTATCTCCACGTCGAGGACCTCATGTCGTTCTACCTGAGGGTCGTGGAGCACGGCGACGAGCTGCGCGACGCCGAAGTGCTGATCGCCTCGCCGGACGGCTCGACGACCCACGCCGAGCTGTTCCGCGAGGCCACGCGCGCCGCGTTCGGGCGGCCGCACCGTCCGCTGCTCGTTCCGCGAGCCGTCGCGCGGCCAGGTGTCGCGGCGCGCGAGTGGCTGGGGCGCCGCACCGGGCGCATGCCGTTCGAGCGCACCTGGATGCTCGACTACATCGACCTGCGCCTCGACGTCGACGCCTCGCGCACCCGCGCTCGCCTCGATTGGGCGCCGAACCCGCGGCTCCAGGCGCTTTCACGCCTCGGCGCGATGGTCGAGAACATGCGGTCCCAGCCGGAGGAGTGGCGGCTGCGACAAGCGCGCCGCCGGCCGAGCGGCATGGTGGGTCTCCCCGGCGTACCGGCCAACCGCGCCGTCGCGCTGCACCGTCCCTCAGGAGGGGACGGCGAGCAGCCCCTCGAGTTCGGAGAAGATCTGTGAGCGCGTGAAGCCAAGCTGATCGAGCGCGCCGGCCGGGCAGGTCGCCACGCAGCTCCCGCAGCTCTTGCACAGGACCTCGGCGACCGCGGCGATCCGTCGTCCACCCTCCCCGACGAGACCGAGGGCGTGGTACGGGCAGTCGCCGATGCACAACCCGCAGCCGCTGCACCGCTCACCGTCCACGACCGCCACCGTCGGCACCGTGTCGACGACGCCGCGGTCGAGCAGCGCCAGGGCGTTGGCGGCGGCCGCCGCCCCCTGCGCCACGCTGTCGGGGATGTCCTTGGGGCTCTGGCAGCCGCCCGCCACGAATAGCCCCTCGACGGCCGTGTCCATCGGCGCGAACTTGACGTGCTTTTCCATGAAGAACCCCTGGCGGGTGCAGCCGATGCCGAACGTGCGCGCCACCTCAGTGGCGTCGGGCTGCGGCTCGAGGCCGACCGCGAGCACCGCCATGTCGACAGGGACGATGACCCGGCGGCCGAGCGCCGTGTCCTCCGCCTTGACCAGGAGTTTCCCCTCGCGATGAATGACCTCCGCTCCCTTGCCGTGGATGAACACCACGCCCGACCGTTGCACCTGCTCGTAGAACTCCTCGTAGCTCTTGCCGGGCGCGCGCAGGTCGACGTAGAAGCTGAACACCCGCGCGCCGGTCTTGCGCCGCGCCATGAACGCGAGCTTGAGCGCGGTCATGCAGCAGATGCGCGAGCAGTGCCGGTTGAAGCGGACGTCGCGGCTGCCCACGCAGTGGAGGATGGCGATGCTCTCCGGAACCCTGCCGTCGGCCATCACGACCTTGCCTCCGGTCGGCCCGGCGGGGTGGAACAGGCGCTCGAACTGCAGGCTCGTCAGTATGTTGGGCCAGCGGCCGTAGCCGTACTGGGGCGCTCTCGCGGGGTCGAAGAGGGTCGAAGCCGGTGGCGAGAATGATCGCCCCGACGTCGATCTCGACCACTTCGTCCGCCTGCCCGAAGTCCACCGCGCGCGTCGGACACGCGTCGGCGCAGGCCGTGCACCCCTCCGGAGAGAAGCGGAGGCAGTGCGCCGCATCTACCACCGGAACGTGGGGCACCGCCTGCGGAAAGGGGAAGTACACCGCAGCGCGCGTCCCGAGACCCTGGTCGAATTCGGAGGCGAGCCCGGTCTGCGGGCACGCCAGGACGCAGGCGCCGCACCCGTTGCACCGGGCCGCGTCGATGAAGCGCGGCTTGCGGCGCACGCGCACCGAGAAGCGGCCCACCACTCCGGAGACGCTCTCCACCTCGCTGTAGGCAAGCAGGGTGATCTTCGGGTGATCGGCCGCCGACGCCATCTTCGGCACCAGGATGCACGCCGAGCAGTCGAGCGTCGGGAAGGCGCGGTCGAGCATCGCTACGTGGCCTCCGATCGCCGGCTCCCGCTCGACCAGGACGACGCTCTTGCCCGCCTCGGCCAGGCGCAGCGCCGCCTCGATCCCGGCGATCCCGGCGCCCACCACGAGCACCCGCTGCACGACCGGGCTCTCCTTCACCTCCAGAGGCCGGTGTCTCAGCACCCGCCGCGTGGCGGCGCCGACCATCGCCATCGCCTTGCGCGTCGCGGCGGCGCGGTCGGCGGTGACCCACGCCACCTGCTCGCGGATGTTGGCGACCTGCATCTCGTAGGGGTTGAGCCCCTGCGCCTGGCACGCGCGCCTGAAGGTCGGCTCCTGCATCAGCGGCGAGCAGGCGGCGACAACGACGCGGTTGAGACCGTGCTCGGCGATGTCCGCCTGAATCAGCCGCTGGCCGGAGTCGGCGCAGAGGAAGCGGTGATCCCGCACCACAACCGCGCCTTCGAGACGGCGGGCGAACTCAGCCAGCGCCCGGATGTCGACCACCTCGGAGATATTGGTACCGCAGTGACAGAGGTAGACGCCCACCCGCGGCTCCCCGCCCGGCGGTCGTGTCGAGGTGCTCATTCCACGCGCTCCCGCAACCCCTCCCACACCAACTCGGCGAGGTCGAGCACACGCATCGGCTGCCGCATCGACTGGACGGCGCCGAGCAGCGCCCGCTTGCACTGCTGGCAGGCGGAGACGATCGTGTCCGCACCCACGTCCACCGCCTGCTGCGCCCGCCGCCGCGCCACTTCGATGGTGGTGTCGTAGCTGAAGATCTTGACGTCGCCGCCGCCGCCGCAGCACAGCGCGTTCGCGCGCACGTTCGCCATCTCGCGCAGCTCGATCCCCGGCAGCGCCTTGATGATCGCGCGCGGCGCCTCGTACTCCCCGGCCTTGCGGCCGAGGTCGCAGGGGTCGTGGTAGGTGACGACACGCGGCAGCGGGCGCGGCGCGATGCGCCCGTCCGCCAGCAGCTCGGCGAGCATCTGGGTCGAGTGCATGATCGTCAGACCGGGCGGCAACGCGGCGATGGTCGGGTAGATCGTCTTCCAGGTGTAGTAGCAGGACGGGCACGCCGTCACCAGCACCGACGCGCCCAGCTCGGCGACCGCCCTGAGGTTGTGCTCGACCAGGTAGGCCATCTCGGACTTGAGCCCCGCGTTGTACAGCGGGTAGCCGCAGCACCACTCGTCGCCCCCGAGCGTGGCGACGCTCACGCCACCCCGGCCGAGCGTCCGCGCGAACGCCTGCGGGATCGAGAAGGCACGCGGGTACAGCGAGGCGACGCAGCCGACGAAGTACACCACGTCGGCCTCCCGCCGGCCGACGATCTCGCTCAGCGGCTGCGGCACGTTGGCCGCCCACGCCACGCGTTCGTCGTTGGCGTCGCCCGAGACGTTGTGCGTGAGCTCGATCGTGCTGCGGAGCAGCTCGACGTCCTCGGGTAGCGACCCGTGCGTGAGCGCGTACGCCTTCAGACCGACGATGGTGTCGAGGATGGAGATCCCGCGCGGGCACGATGCCGTGCAGGCGCCGCACGAGGTGCACCGCCAGTAGCCCAGGCAGGCAATCGCTTCCTCCCTCATCCCCAACCGGATCAGCCGCATGAGCTGCTGCGGGCTCACCGTCATGCGGTTGGCGGTGGGGCATGAGGCGGTGCAGCTCCCACACTGGATGCAGGCGAGTAACGCCTCCGGATCGGGCGAGACACTGCCCGCGAAAGAGAAGTCGAGGAGCTCTTCCGTCCAGTACTGGAGCGTCCCCATCACTGCGCCCGCCCGTCAGCCCGAGCCAGGCGCCCGAACGAGGAACTCGACATGATCCCCCCAGGTCAAGTATCGGCTCGCCACGGTCGCAATTCAAGGCCTTCTGAGAACGCGGCTTTCACGACGCCGCACCCCGTCTGAGCACTCCGGCGCACGGGCTCGACGCCCGCACCGCGGCTACAATCCGAGCTGCGACCAGAGCGCGTCGATCCGCGCCTTGACCTCGGGGGACATGGCGATGTCGTCGGGCCACGGGCGAGCGAACCCCTCGGTTGGCCACTTGCGTGTCGCGTCGATGCCGACCTTGCTCCCCCACCACGGCGCTCGCGAGGCGTGGTCGAGCGTCTCGGCCGGCCCGGTGACGAACTCCATGTCGCGCTGCGGGTCGATGTTGGCGAGCGCCCGCCACGCGACTTCGGCCGGATCCTGGACGTTCACGTCGGCGTCGACCACGACGATCACCTTGGTGAACGTCGCCTGGCCGAGCCCCCAGATCCCGTGCATCACCTTGCGCGCGTGGTGCGGGTAGCGCTTGTCGATCGCGACGATCATCAGGTTGTGGAAGACGCCCTCAAACGGCATGTGATAGTCGACCACCTCGGGCAGCATCTTCTGCATCAGCGGCAGGAACATCCGCTCGATGGCCAGGCCGATGTAGCAGTCTTCCATCGGCGGCTTGCCGACGATGGTCGTCGGGTAGATCGCGTCGGAGCGATGGGTGATCGCCGTGACGTGGAACACCGGATAGTCGTCGGCCAGCGAGTAGAAGCCGGTGTGGTCGCCGAACGGTCCCTCGCGCCGCCGCTCCTCGTGGTCGACCCATCCCTCGAGGACCAGCTCCGCGTGCGCCGGCACCTCGAGATCGACGCTGACGCACCGGACCATCTCGACCGGCTCACGGCGCACGAAGGAGGCGAACAGCATCTCGTCGACGCCCGGAGGCAGCGGCACCGCCGGCGCGAACATCGTCGCCGGATCGCCGCCGAACGCCACCGCCGCCTCGGTGCGCCGCCCCTGCCGCGCGTGGTCCTGGAAGATGCGCGCCGCGTCGTGGTGCAGGTGCCAGTGCATTCCGGTGGTGTTGCGGTCGTAGAGCTGCAGGCGGTACATGCCGCAGTTGCGGCCGCCGGTGGCGGGATCCTTGGTGATGACGTTGGTCAGCGTGAAGAAGCGGCCGCCGTCCTGCGGCCAACACTGCAACGCCGGGACGGCGTGGAGGTCGACCTGGTCGCCGGTCGAGACCACGTCGTGTACGGGTCCGTCCTTGACCACCTTCGGGAAGATCCCGGCGAGCTCCAGCAGCTTCGGCAGCGTCTTGACCTTGTCGAGCAGCGAGGTCGGCATCTTGGGCTCGAGGAAGAAATTCAGCCGCTCGGTCCAGCTCTTCCAGTCGCCGACCTCGAGCGCCCGCATGACCCGCGCCGGCGAGCCGAACAGGTTGATCGCCACCGGCATCGCGGAACCGGCGACCCGCTCGAAGAGCAATGCGGGACCTTGCTTCTTGACCACCCGATCGGCGATCTCGGTGATCTCGAGGATCGGCGAGACCTCCGCCGCGATCCGGCGCAGCTCGCTGGCGCCATCGAGTGCTCCCAGGTAGTCGCGCAGGTCCTTGAACGCCATCGTGAGCCTCCGGCGCCATTGTCCCACGCCGGCCGGGCCTTCCGCCGACAGGGAACGCCCGGGCGCCGACATGTGGTAACGTCGAACAGATTCGAGGGCTGCAGCTCGTGGGGGGATGAGATCGTCGCACTGAGCGAGTCCGCAATCGCTTACCTGAGGACCACAGGACGGGAGGTCGACGTCCCGGAAGGCGCGGTCGTGGTGCGCCAGGGCGAGCCGGGGCGCGCGTTCTTCGCCGTCCTCGCCGGCGAGGCTGAGGCATACCTGCTCGGGCCGGACGGCAGCCGACTGCCGCTGGCTCGGTTCGGCCCCGGCACCTCGTTCGGCGAGATGGCACTGCTACGGGACGATCCCGTATCGGCGTCCGTCGTCGCCCTCTCGCCGCTCACCCTCCTCGAGCTCCCCGGGGACCGGTTCAAGCAGGCGCTGGCAGAGTGCGAGGCCCTGCGCAGCGACGTTCTGGCGACACTCTCCGATCGCCTGCAGCGCACGTCGCGTGATGCCTGGGCGTTCTACCAGCGGGCGCAGGCGTACCACTCTCTCCTCGACGGCGGCACCCAGGGCGAAGCGCTGGTGGCCGAGTCCGCGCACATGCGCAAGGTAGCCGCGCGCATCCAGGAGCTTGCCGCGTCGACCAGTCCGATCCTGGTCACCGGTGAGGCCGGCGCCGGGAAGCAGTTCGTCGCCCGGAGGCTCCACGAGGCCGCGGGGAACGGGCCGCTGGTCATCGTCGACTGCGCGCACCTTCCCGGCGAGGAGGCGAGCCGGGTACTGCTGGGCGCCGCCGAGACGACGGGCGCGGCGGACACCGTCGGCAGCCTTGGCGCGGTCCACCTGGCGAGCCGGGGCACACTCGTGCTTCGGCACGTCGATGCGCTCCCCCGCGCCGCTCAGGAGGATCTCGCCCGCTTCCTCCAAAGCGCTCCCTCCGCCGACGTCGGACCCCGCACCCGGATCGTTGCGACGACGGCCGCGGACATTCCCGCCGCTGCGCGCGAGGGACGCTTCGACACGGCGCTCGCGAGCCGGCTGGCGGCGGCGCCGGTGGCTCTGCCGAGGCTGTGCGATCGCAAGCTCGACGTGCTCCCGCTCGTCCGCCTGTTCCTCACGGCCCGCGCTGGCGGCGCCGCCCAGCGACTGGCGCAGGATGCCGAGCATGCCTTCGTCTCCCGGCGCTACCGCAACCGCAACGTCGCGGAGCTGCGCGAAGCCGTCGAGCTGGCGGCCGACTTCGCCGGGGGTGACGAGATCCGTGCCGAGCACATCTTCGCCGGGCCGAAGAGCGAGGCCGGCCCAGCCGAGGTCGACCTCGGCGGCACGGCGCTGGCCGGCTGGCTGGTCCGGCCGGCCACCTTGGCCGCGCTGCGGGGAACGGTGCTGGCGTCGTTCGCCGCGGTCATCGGCCTCACCCTCGCGGCGCCGCGCCACCTCGCCGGTCAGCTCGCCAACGTCATGATCTGGGGCGTCTGGGAGCCGGCAATCATCGCGGGCTTCCTCCTCGCTGGGCGGGTGTGGTGCGCCGTCTGCCCGCTCTCCACAGCCGGGCGGGTCGCCAAGCGCTTCCTGTCGCTGGACAGGCCGCCGCCGCCGTGGATCAAGAAGACCGGCATCTGGGTCGGTACCGCCGGCTTCTTCGCGATCCTCTGGGTCGAGCGAGTCTTCCACATGACGCGCTCGCCGCTGCCGTCCGGTGTGCTGCTGCTCGCGCTGATGGGCGCGGCCGCCGCGTTTGCAGTGCTCTACCAGCGCGAGACGTGGTGCCGGTACCTCTGCCCACTCGGAACGCTCGCCGCCGGCTACGCCCTGCCGGCGCCGCTGCAGGTGCGAGCAAACCCCAACGTGTGTGCGACCTACTGCAGCGATCACGCCTGCTACAAGGGCACCGGGACAACCCCCGGGTGTTCGGTATTCCACCACCCCTTGTTCGCGAGCGAGGGGCACCTCTGCAAGCTGTGCTTCAACTGCGTGCACGTCTGCCCGCACGGCTCGGCCAAGCTCTACGCCAGGCCGCCGCTGCAGGCCGTCTGGCGGCTCGGCGGGCTCTCGGAGTCGATGGCGCCGTTCTCACTCTCCGTCCTCTTCCTGGCGCCGGTGATCCTCGCCGCGCAGCGGGAACCGTGGCTCGCCGGGGCCGTGCCGCTCGCGGCGGCGATGGCCGCCGCCCTTGCCGCCGGCGCCGCCGCCGCACGGATCCTGCCAAGGCTGCTCGGCGGGAACGGCGACGATACGGCCTCGTCGCGGGTGGCTTTCGCTCTCCTCGTCCTCGCGTGGGGCCCGCTGATGGCGTATCAGCTCGGCAACGTCGGAGCGCTCACCACCGTGCGCGTCCACGCGGTCCCGGGGACGCCGCTCGCCGCCGTACTGCCACCCGAGGGCGTCGCACTCCAGCTTCTGCTGCAGCTCGTCACGGTGACGCTCGCGCTCGTGCTGGCGCTCATCACTCTCAGTCGCACCGCGGCGTGGCACCGGCGCCGCGGCGAGCCGCCCGCACGCGGCCGCTGGCGCGCCCTATGTGCCGTCAGTCTCGCGTATGCAATCGGCGCGGCGGCGCTCCTCCTGATCTAACACCGATTCCAGGCGGCTGATTCGCCCCTCGTCACGATGCGTGGGCTCCTGTGGAGCTCGAGCGGGGCTTCGACTCCAGCACGAGGGTGAAACAAAGAGGACTCCCTACGTGTTGTCCGACTCGGAGGTCTACATGTCAACTCTCAGCGGGGGTCGTGTGTGCCTGTGGCAGGTTGCGCAGGTCTCTGCGAGGCTATGCCTCCTGCTGGCGTTGCTCGCCGTGATCCCAGGGGCACGTCGGGCCCAAGCCCAGGGCGGCCTGCAGTTCCAGGTCGTCACCTTGCCTCCATGCCAAAGCGTGGGCCAGTTTCTCGACGTGGACATCAGCACGGGCCTGAGCGTCTCCCCGGGGAGCCAGGATCCCCGCTGGTACCTGACGGCGACGCCGCCCAGCCAGACCGGCGCGTTCCCGGCCTACAGCACGATCAACTCGGTGGCGTGGCTCACTCCACCGCCGACGGTTCACTGGATCCAGCGGATCCAGAACCCGCTCCCGCAGGTGGACTCGGGCGGCAACTACACCTATCGCCTCCAGCTCAACCTCAACCCGTCGCTTTACACCAACCTCCACATCGTCGGGCAGTACTCGGCCGACAACACGGCGACCGTGCGGCTCAACGGGGTGACGCAGGCGAGCTGCAGCTCCGGCGCCTGCTTCTCGACGCTGCAGACGCTCAACATTACTTCGGGCTTCGTCAACGGCGTCAATCAGCTCGAGGCTACCGTCAACAACATCTCGAACATCACCGGGCTGCTCGTCCTGGCGAAGCTGCAGGCGACCTGCCAGGCGTGCGTCGCGGCGCCGGCGGGAATGGTGGCCTGGTACCCGCTGGACGAGCTGACGGGCGCCACCGCCGTCAACGACATCGCGCCGCCGCCGGACTCCCTGGTCAACAACGTGGGAACGCCCCTGCCCGGGCCGGTCGGGCCGATCGGACCCAACTCCGGTCCCTTGCCGGTCGTTGGCATGGTCGGCCCCCGCGCGCTGTACTTCTATGGGCCCTACGTGGAGGTCGCTCCGCAGGCGGAGCTCAACTTCGGCATCGGCGACTTCTCGATCGACGGTTGGGTCAGAGCGGTCGGTTGCGGCCCCGGAAGGCTCTCCCCGATCGTCGACAAGCTCGACACCGGCACGAGCACCGGGTTCTCGTTCTACCTCGACCAGCCCCTCCCGACCACGGCGGACCTCAACCTGCGGATCAACGGGTCGACGTTCACGAGTACCGGCACGCTCGTTGCCAACGCCAACCCGATCGTGAACACCGGCCCGTGGTACCACGTCGCCGTGACGGTCGACCGGGCGACCGCGACAGGGACCTTCTACATCAACGGGTCGAATTCCGGGACGTTCACGCCGCCGGCCGGCTCGGTGAGCAACACGAAGACGATGTGGATCGGCGAGCTCCGCCCGCCGGGGGCTCGCTGCGAGATCGCCATCGACGAGCTCGAGATCTTCAACCGTGCGCTGGCGCAGTCCGAGGTCCAGGGCATCTACAACGCGGGGTCGGCCGGCAAGTGCCGGCCCCACCCCGACCTGCAGGCCGACCTCGGCGATGCGCCCGACAGCGTCAACCACGCCGGCATCGCGATGCTCGCCTACCCCTCGCCGCCGGTGACGGCCCACTACCCGACCGTTCACGACACGGCCCTGCCGGGGTGGCGGGGCCCCAAGCACCTCAACGCCAAGGGCGCCGTCTGGCTGGGCGCGAACGTCACCTTCGAGGACGAGGCGGACATCGGCGGCGACCAGGACGGGGTCAACAACCTCAACCCCTCGGGCGCCGCCGCGAACCAGGACAACGCCGATGACGCCGTCAACCCGGGCACGGTGCTGCTGCCGTCGTGCGGGTCCACGCAGCTTACCTTCGACCTTTCAGCCGCTCCGGCTGCTCCGGCCGGGAACTACTACGTCAACGTCTGGTTCGACTTCACCCGCGACGGCGACTGGGACGACGGCTTCCGGTGCGCCGTCGGACCGGCGATCGACGCCCACGGCCAGGAGTGGGCCGTCCAGAACATGATCGTCAACGTGCCCGGGTCGCTCGTGCCCGGCGGCTTCGCGACCTTCACCACGCCCTCGTTCGTCTCCCTCAACCAGGGGAACGGGAAAATGTGGATGCGCATCACCGCCAGCGACCAGCCGGTCCTCGGCGGCGACAACGGCGGTCCCTTCACCGTGCCGGCGGACCTCGGCCGCGCCGGCAGCACGGGAACCTCCTACCTGAACGGCTACGCCACCGGCGAGACCGAGGACTACCTGCTGGCCCCCAAGATCATCGAGCTGTGCGGCATGAAGTGGCACGATGCGAACGCCGACGGCGTGAAGCAACCGGGAGAGACGGGGCTGGCCGGCTGGCAGATCGAGGTGACGGATCCGGCGGGGAACCTCGTGGCCACTGCGACTACCGACCAGCAGGGCAACTACTGTGTGATCGTGCCGGCGCCGGGGCCGAAGGCGCCCCCTGTCACCTACACGATTTCCGAGGCGACCCAGGCAGGGTGGAATCAGACCTTCCCCGCCACGCCGGGGACGCATACGGTGACGATCAACCCTGGCCCGCCTCTGTCGCTATCGCCGCCCGGACCCTACAACTTCGGCAACCGGACCACCGACGAGAGCGGCTGCGACCTGGCGATCAGGAAGTCGGTGCAGCCCGTCCCGATGATCAGCGGCCAGCCGGCGACCTACACCATCACGGTGACCAACCTCGGCAGCGGGCCGTGCGACGGGATCACCACGGTGACGGACATCCTGCCGGCCGGGCTGCAGGTGGTGAGCGTCGCCCAGGGCGGCAGCCAGTGGAACTGCGGGGTGACCGGGGCGAACCCGCCGGCGACGGTGACCTGCACGTGGAACGCCGGCATCGTGCCGGTTCCGCCGGGGCCGCTGCCGCCGATCACGATCACCGTCAACGTCAAGGCGCCGCCCGGCAGCACGCTCAGGAACTGCGCCACCGTGGCCAACCCGAACGACACCAATTCCGCAAACGACCAGTCGTGCGTGACGATGCGGACACCGCGGCGCCTGAGCCGGCAGGTCGACCACTGAGGCCCGGTGGAGCGGCCAGGCCGACGTCCCGAGCGTGACGATGGCTCCAGGCGCGCTACGAGGGCGGTCGATAGCTCCGGGCTCTCTCGGGAGCGCTGCCGGAGACGCCGGCGCGGAGCGCTGGCCCCACGAGCGCTGCCGGTGGTCGGGGAGCGGTGTCAGCCGGCCGGAACGAACCGGGCGATGGCGGTGATCGTGTACGCCACGCCGCCGATCGTGATGCGGTCGCCGACCGCACGTTCGAGCAGCGCCTGTCCGGCCTCCGAGGCGTGCGACACGATCCCGGCCTCCGGGTCGGCCTCGTAGGGACCGAGCACGGTGAGATCGCGGCGCTCGTCTTCCGCCGCGAGCGTCACCCGCGCCCCGACCCGTACCCGTGAGAGCTCGACCCGGGTCGGGTCGATCACCTGCACGCGCGCCAGGTCCGCCTGGAGCTGCGAGGCGCGCGCAGACAGCAGCTCCTGCTTGGCGCGCTGGGCGTGGTACTCGAAGTTCTCGCGCAGGTCGCCATCGGCGCGGGCGACCTGGATCGCCTTGAGCGTCTCGGGAATCTTGCGGTCGAGCAGCTCGCGCAGCTCGACCTGCATGCGTTCGACGGTGGCGGCGAGCGCGGGCAGCGAGTCGTCCTGCTTCTCCTCGCGCAGTTCGGTGAACCGCCCGGCGAGCGCCCGCCGCAGCCACGCCCGCTCCTCGCCGAGCTCGCCCGGCCGGTCGACGATCTGCAGCAGCCGCCGCCCCTGCTCCGGGGTCAGCCTTTCCTGCATGATCCGGCCGGCGAGCCCGCGTGCCGAGAGCACGATCTTCAACCGGGCGCGGAAGGGCCCCATCTCGCGGCGCTCGGCCAGCTCGACGAGACGCACCAGCAGCGCGCCGCCGCGCCGCTCGTCGAGCAGGCCGGCGAGCGCCTCGGCGTCGTCCTCGCAGGCCCAGATGAACGCCGCCGGCCAGCGCTGCGGATGCAGGAACACCTGGTCGAGGAGCGTCGTCGCGCGCTTCTGCTCGCCGGCCGCCAGCAGGTCAGTCATGAGCCGGCCAAGCACCCGCGGGTGCGTCTCGCGCTCCAGCCACGCGCTCGCCGTCTCGACGAAACGGGCCGGCAGGTCGCGCCGCACGAGGTCGAGCACCAGCTCACGCTGCTGCACGTCGACCAGCGCGTCGAGGATCGTCAGCGGCCCGAACCGCGCGATCACACCGTCCTCGGCGGCCTCGAGCGCGGCGGCGTCGGCGCCGAGCCGCCCGGCCAGTTGCAGCGCCTCCCACGCGAGCTCCGGTGCCGCCGTCACTGCCGCGGCGCCGAGCAGCTCGGCGGTCATCGTCGCGGCCAGCTCGCCGCCGCGACCGCCGTGCCGCCGTGCCAGCTCCAGACGCTCGCTGAGGCCAGCGTGGGCGAACTGCTGGCGGATCTCCTCCTCGGCGCCCTGCGCGGACGCGAGGCGGTAATGGATCCTGGTGCCGCTGCCGCTGGCGATCACCCGCTGGTTCTTGCGCGCCTTGTTCCACCACGACGTCCACTGGTCCTCGCCGACCAGTCCGTCGAGCGCTCCTTTGATGTCCGCCACCGTCATCGCAGCGCCGAAGCCTTCGATGATCGTCTCGAGCGCGGCCGCCGGAGCGGCCAGCACCTCGGCCTTCAGCGTGTCCGGCTCCTCCAGACGCCGGCGCAGGAAGTGGCCGGCCGGGAGCGGCGTCAGGTACTTCGCCGCCGCGTCGATCGGCACCGGCACCTTCTTCTCGCGCACGAAGTCGAGGCGCAGCACACCGACCTGGGGGTTGAGCTCGACGACGCGACCGGGGCCCTTGCCGGCCATGGCGAACACGCCGCCGACATCGTGGGCCAGCCACGCCTCGAGCGTCGCCAGGGTGTCGGCCGGCTTTCTCGCGGTGCGCAGCGCGAAGTGCGCCAGCAGCTTGTCGAGCGACGGACGTCCGGCCCAGATGCGCCGGACGCAATCCTCCAGGCCACTCCTGCCCGCCTCCGCCGAGCCGAGGCCGAGGCGGAGCATCTCGGCCAGGAACAGCTTCCTCGCCTGCCACGCCTTCTGGGTGCCGGCCTCGTCCGCCGCCAGTTCCAGGAGGGTGGCGGCGAGCGTCTTCTTGCCGGCGGCGCGCAGCCGGCGCAGCGCGTCGGACAGCTCGGTCCCATCGCCCGCGCCCTGCTCCAGGCGGGCGATCCACGCCTCCTCGATGGCTGCGGAGCCTCCGCTGGCCACCACTTCATCCCACTGCTCGAGCCAGGCGCTTTCGCTCACGGCACCTCCGGAGCGTAACGATAGCAGCCTCGCTCGTTTCGCGTAACGGCAGTGTGTGCAAGAGCGTACAATCTCCCCCTGTCCGCGGCTCCCGCGGGCCCGAGGAGGGGATCGCATGCGCAGGGCAATCGTCGTCGTGGCTCTCGTCGTGCTGCTGGCATCCGTAGCCGTCAAGGCGCTCGCCGACGAGGGGATGTGGATGCTCCACCAGATCGGCGAGCTCGACCAGGCGTCGCTGAGAGAGTTGGGACTGCAGATCAAGCCCGAGGAGATTTGGAGCACCAAGACCAGCTCCGGGCTGGCGTCGGCAGTCGTTTCCCTTGGCGGCTGCTCCGCGTCGTTCGTGTCGCCCGACGGGTTGGTGGCCACCAACCATCACTGCGCATTCGGAGCCATCCAGCTCAACTCGTCGCCCGAGCATGACTACATCACCGACGGCTTTCTCGCCAAGGCGAGGAGCGAGGAGCTCGAGGCGAAGGCTCAGCGCGTCTACGTGTTCAAGGGCTACGACGACGTCACAAAGGCCATGACCGCGGTGCTGAAGGCCGAGATGAAGCCCGAGGAGCGCACCAAGGCGCTCGAGATGAAGGAGAAGGAGCTGATCGCGGCGTGCGAGGCCGACGGCACGCGCTGCCGCCTGGAGTCGATGTACGACGGCCTCGAGTACTACTTGTTCCGCCAGCTCGAGCTGCGCGACGTCCGCCTGGTGTACGCGCCGCCGCGCGCCATCGGCGAGTACGGCGGCGAGGTCGACAACTGGATGTGGCCGCGACACACTGGCGACATCTCGTTCCTGCGCGCCTATGTCGGCAAGGACGGCAAGCCCGCCGACTACTCCGCCGACAACGTGCCCTACAAGCCGGAGCGCTTCCTGAAGATCGCCCAGGGCCACCTCCGTGACGGCGACTTCACGATGATCATGGGGTACCCGGGCCGTACCTTTCGCTACCGCATCGCCGCGGCGGTCGCCGAGGACACCCTCTACACCTACCCGAACCGCATCGCCACGGCGAAGGACGTGATCGACATCTACGAGCGGGAGTCGAAGCGTGGCAAGGATGTCGAGATCAAGCTGGCGCAGGCCCTCAAGGGGACCTACAACGGCTACAAGAAGAGCCAGGGAATGCTCGAGGGGCTGCGCGGCTCCGACCTCGCCGGCCGCAAGCGGGCGATGGAGTCCGAGCTGGCCGCGTGGATTGCCGCCGACCCGGTCCGCAAGCGGAACTTCGGCGACGTGCTCCCGAAGATGGAGGCGCTGGTCGCCGAGCGCCGCGCCACCCGTGACCGCGACCTCGCGCTCGGCCAGCTCAGCGGCGGCCGCGGCAGCCTGCTCGCCACCGCGATCGGCCTGGTCCGCTGGACGGCCGAACGCGCCAAGCCCGACATGGAGCGCGAGCCCGGCTTCCAGGACCGTGATGCGCGGCAGCGGCGGCAGGGCCTCGAGCGGATGCAGCGGACGCTCGACGTTCAGGCCGACCGTGCGGTGCTACGCTACGGCCTCAAGCGCGCTGCGGCGCTCCCGGCCGATCAGCGCATCCCGTCGGTCGACGCGGCGCTCGCCGCGACGGCCAGGACCGGCGACGAGGCCGTCGACGCGCTGCTCGAGAAGCTGTACGTCGGCACCAAGCTCGCCGACCAGGGTACACGTCTGGCGATGATGGGAATGACGAGCGACGCGCTGCTGGCGCAGGGCGACTCGATCATCGCCTTCGCCGCCGAGCTGCGCAAGGACCTCAAGGTCAACGAGGACGCCGGCAAGCGCTACGACGGCGAGATGATCACGCTCGCGCCGCGAATGGCCGAGGCGCTGGCCGAGTGGCGGAAGGGACCGATCTACCCCGACGCCAACGCCACGCTGCGCTTCACCTACGCCACCGTCAAGGGGTACAAGCCCCGCGACGGCGTCTTCTACACGCCGTTCACTACCCTCTCCGGCGTCGTCGCCAAGCACACCGGCGAGGAGCCGTTCAACTGCCCGAAGCGGCTGCTCGACGCCGCCGCCCATGGCCCGTTCGGCCGCTACGTCGACCCGGCGATCGGCGACGTGCCGGCGTGCTTTCTGTCGACCAACGACATCACCGGTGGCAACTCCGGCTCGCCGATCATGAACGGCAGGGGCGAGCTGGTCGGTCTGGCGTTCGACGGCGACTACGAGTCGATGACCTCTGACTACCAGTTCTCCAACGACCTGTCGCGGACCATCAACGTCGACTTCCGCTACGTGCTGTGGGTGATGGACTACGTCGACAAGGCGCACAACCTGATCCGCGAGATGGGGCTGGAGCCCCAGGTCAGATAGCGGTCCCGGGCGGCGCTTGCAGTGTACACACCGCTCTGATACAAAAAGCGCGGCCTCACGGAGGATCGCATGGCGAACGTTGTCGTCGTCGGAGGGCAGTGGGGTGACGAGGGGAAGGGCAAGGTCGTCGACCTGCTCTGCCCTGCATTCGCACATGTCGTCCGCTTCAACGGCGGCAACAACGCCGGGCACACCGTCCGCTTCGCCGACCGCCACTTCGCGCTTCACCTGATCCCCTCCGGCATCGTCCAGACGGAGTGCCGATGCGTCGTCGGCCCGGGCGTGGTCGTCGACCCCGTGGCGTTCGTGGAAGAGATGCGCATGCTCGAGGAAAAGGGGATTGCCGTCCGCTCGCGCCTCGCCGTCTCGCCGCGGCTCCACCTCGTGCTCCCCGGCCATCGCGCGCTCGACGCGGCCCGCGAGGGCGCGCGCGGCGCCGCCAAGCTCGGCACCACCGGCCGCGGCATCGGCCCGACCTACGAGACCCGCGCGGCGCGCTCCGGCGTGCGCCTCGGGCTCGCCCGCAACCCGCGCCGCTTGCGCGAGGCGGTCGCGCAGCTCAGCGCCGAGCTCGAGCGGGCGATCTCGCTCTACCCCGGGGGGAAGCACCGCCGCAGCGAGAAATCGACCGCGCCGTCGAAGCCGCACTCAGCCTCGCCCCCCTGCTCGCGGACGTCTCCACGGTCCTCGCGCAGGCGAAGGAGAACGGTCAGCCCGTGATGTTCGAGGGCGCGCAGGGCACCTTCCTCGATGTCGACCACGGCACCTACCCGTACGTCACATCGTCCAACTGCCTGTCCGGGTATGCCGCACCTTCGTGCGGCCTGCCCGCCCGCTACCTCGACGGCGTCATCGGCGTCTTCAAGGCCTACACCACCCGCGTCGGCAGCGGCCCCTTCCCGACCGAGCTCGGCGACGCCATCGGCGAGCACTTGCGGCGGCGCGGCAACGAGTTCGGCACCACCACCGGCCGCCCGCGGCGCACCGGCTGGTTCGACGCCGTGGCCTCGCGCGCCTCGATGCGCTGGAACGGCATCGACGCGATCGCCCTCACCAAGCTCGACGTCCTCGACGAGGTCGACGAGGTCCGTATCGCCACTGCCTACCGCATCGGCAGCGCGGTGACCGACGAGTTCCCCGACGACTCCACCGATCTGCTCGAGGCCGAGCCGGTGTACGAAACGATGCCCGGCTGGAAGGCGTCGAGCTCCGGCGTTACCGCCTACGAGAAGCTCCCCGAGGCGGCGCGCCGCCTCGTCGCCCGCCTGGAGGAGCTGCTCGGCGCCCCGGCGGCGCTGATCTCGACCGGGCCGCGCCGCGAGGAGACGATCGTGCGCGCGATCGAGCCGCTCACCGGCTGGCTTCCGGAGCTCACCGCCCGGCGGCATGCCCGGAAGCGGGCGCATCGGAGTTGATCGGGCGGCGACCGAGAGTGATATTCTCGTCTCCAACCCGTGGACGCCGCTCATCCAGCCCGGATAGGAGTTGACTCGTGAGCATCGAGTCAGTGTTCTTTCAGGCGCTCCTCGATGACTTCCACGACGGGGTCTACTTCGTCGACCGCGACCGCCTGATCACCTACTGGAACAAGGGCGCGGAGCGGATCACCGGCTACAGCGTCGAGGACACGGTGGGCACCCATTGCTTCGACGAGCTGCTCAGGCACGTCGACGACAGCGGCACCCGCCTCTGCCACGGCGGCTGCCCGGTCGCAGCGACGATCGCCGACGGCGCCGGCCGCGAGGCCGAGGTGTACCTCCATCACAAGCAGGGCCACCGCGTCCCGGTGTTCATACGGGTCGCGCCGATCCGCGATCCGGACGGCACCGTCGTCGGCGCCGTCGAGGTGTTCAGCGACAACTCGTCCAAGATGTCCGCGCTGCAGCGGGTCCAGGAGCTCGAGAAGACGGCGTACGTCGACGCCCTGACCGGCCTGGGCAACCGGTTGCTCACCGAAATCACGTTGCGGTCCCGCCTCGAGGAGCTGTCGCGCTACGGGTGGCCGTTCGGAGTGCTGTTCATCGACATCGACCGGTTCAAGGCCGTCAACGACAGCCTCGGTCATGCAGCCGGCGACACGTTCCTGAAGGCCGTGGCCAACACGCTGCGCGGTGCGGCCCGCGCGTTCGACCTGGTCGGGCGCTGGGGCGGCGAGGAGTTCGTGGTCGTCCTCGCCAACACCGACATCGCCAAGCTGGGCGGTGTCGCCGAGCGCTTCCGCGCGCTCGTCCAGGAGTCGGTGGTCGCCACCCGGGGCGCCGAGCACGTCGTGACGGTCTCGATCGGCGGCACCCAGGCCATCGCCGGCGACACCATCGAGTCCCTCGTCGCTCGTGCCGACGCGCTCATGTACCAGAGCAAGCAGGCTGGCCGCAACCTCGTCACCATCGGCTAGGCGCCGGCTCTCCCCTTGTCGGCGGCGCGCAGTTTCGCTAGTCTCCGCACAGGGCCGTTAGCTCAGCCAGGTAGAGCAGCGGGCTTTTAACCCGATGGTCAGGGGTTCGATTCCCTTACGGCCCACAATCTACTTCGGGGGGTCCGGCGGCACCCCCCCGGCGTGCAGCCGCTCGTCGGCGAACGGGCAGGCCGTGAACCGGTAGCGCAGGAAGCTGCGCACCACCGTCTCGGTGAGACAACGGGATTGAGCGCCACGATCAGGCCTCGCCCTTCTTCGAACCCGCGCTCGGCGGCAGTGCCGCGCGCTGTCGCCGGCGGTAGGCGCGCGCGTTCTGGAGCTTCCACTGGATGGCGGGGTGGCCTTCCAGCGCTCGCACGATCTCGGCGCTCTCCGGCGGCAGCAGCGCGGGGCGAAACTCGCCCTGCTGGACCGCGGCGACGAACGTCTCCTCGGCGGGCGCCAGCGCGACGAGCGGCGCGACGACGGCCCAGGCGTCTTCCCGAAGCACCTCGACCGTGGGGGTGGTACCGCCCACCAGCATCGGAGCGAGCAGGTTGCGCACTGCGCGCTCGGTGAGCTGCCCGAGCACGTGGTCGCGTGTGTACGACATCAACGGGTGGTCGAGGGTCGCGGAAAGCGCAAGGAAGCGCGCGCGGAACGCTGGCGACCCGAGCACCGAGCTTGCGAAGCGAGGGAGCCGCGCCACGTCCCAGAGGTCACGTACAGCAGCCCGCTCCAAGAACGCCAGCAGCTTTCCGATGCACAGCTCGTCCAACGAGACAGCCAAGATGTGCGGCGGATCAAGCCCACCCGGCTGCCAAAGCTGCCGCATCTCGACACCGGCCACGGGGACCCGGAACAGGTAGTTGAGATCGATCTCGATCCGATCGGGGTTCTCGAGTACGGACGTGTAGCCCAAATAGATCTTCCGGCCGGCGAACGCGTCAGCCGAGCGTTGCACGGCGTAGCCCCGCCGCCGCGCCAGCTCCTCGACCGCAACCTCGATCCCCGGGCGGCTCGCACGCATGGCCTCGCGCTCTGCGTGGGCGACGACGTTGAGATCGAGGTCGACCGAGAGACGCGTCGGCGTGCCGAAACACAGATTGAGCGCCGTGCCGCCCTTGAGCGCGAGCGCCGACCCGAGGACGGGGTGGCGACCGAGGTCGCCGGCGACCTCTCCAAGCCTGACCACCTTCTCGAGCGCGGGAACCGCAAAGCCGGTTTCAGCCGCGCAATGCTCGAGAAACACGCGGCTAACGCTCATCGGGCTCGCCTTGCTCGGCCACCACTCCGGGCACGATGAGGTTCCACCTGCGCATCAGGCTGCCCCGGCGCCTGCCCCGTTCGAGATACTGCGGCGCGCGAGGGCGGTGGCGCTCCAGTCGCTTCAGCACAGCCTCGGGCACGTGGAATCGCGCCTGGTACCGTTCGAGGAACCAGCCGACCGCTGCCCAGAGCCCGGCGAGGTCGTAGCGGGTGAGAACCTCCTCGAGGAGCGGCAGATCGAGCACCGCAAAACCGCTCGCCGAGTCGACAGCCTCCTCGAGCCCGCCGGCGAGGCCCGGCCGGCGCATCGACTCGACGAGTGACCTTTCCGGCCCCGTAACGCGCACCAACCGGCCCTGCCGCTCGACGGTCCGCGTGGCAAGGTGTCGGAGCCCCTCGCGCCGAAGGGGCCCCGGGTGGTCGAGGAAGCTAATGGTCGCCCCGCCCACCTCGACCGGCCGCCGCCGGCTGGCAGTAAACACGGTGTACTGCTGCCACAGCGAGTGCGCCACGCCAAGCAGCTCCAGCGCGGAGTGATAGGCGAACACCGCGTCCACCCGCGCCGCAGCCGCCACCAGAACCGGATCGGGCGCAAACCGGACTCCCTGCTCTCCTGGCGGCGTCACAGCGTAAACCCCGCGTGTCACCAGCGTGATCCGCCCAGTGGCCAGGTGGTGCTTGAGGCGCTCGACGGTCCCAGCCCTCTGCCCGCGCGGGGCAAGCGCCGAGGTCGCCTCGTCGAGTGAAAAGACCGGATGCGTCGCGAAAAAGTCGAGCGTCTTCACTTGGTATTTCGCGCTTCAACGGGGGACACTATCCCCCGAGCACTCACGGTGTGTCCACAAGCGCGACCAGGTTCCCGACGACGGTTTGTTGACATCATGCGTTCCAACGGGGAAGAGTATGCCCTCTAAACGCACGAACTGTCAAGCGAACTGGTCCTCAAAATCTCATCGACCGGGGTTCGCCCTGCCAGATGGAGCGCTGCTCACCGAGAGCCGAGCGGCTGTCACTTCAGCCGGTGGCCGGGCGGGAGGAGACGAGGGCGATGAACCGCACGGCGGGGTCGGGGTCCTTGCGCGCGGCGGCGAGGAGGCCGGCGGTCTTCGGGTCGGTCGGGAAGCGCAGGAGGGCGGCGCGCAGCAACGCGGCGCGCACGGCGCCGGTGCGGTCGACCCCTCCCTCGGCCCCGAAGTCGAGCGCGAACGCGGCGGCGAGTCCCGAGATCGCGTCCGGCCGATCGAGCTTTGCCAGCGCGACCGCGGCCGAAAGCCGCACCGCGCGGTCCTCGTCGGCGAGGAGGCGCTCGAGGATGGTGCCGGCTCGCTCGGGGCCGGCCGCAGCGAGTGCGGCGGCGGTCTGCCAACGCAACTGCGCGATGTGCCCCTCGAGCTTGTTCTTCTTGGCCAGCGACCGGCTGCGCTCGCCGGCCGCGAAGTTGCCGATGAGCTGCACACCTCGCTGGATCTGCTGGAACGTCGAGGGTGAGGCCAGGCCGAGACCGCCGGTCAACGCCGTCGAGATTGCCACCGAAACGAACGGCGCGATGGCGCGCCAGATCGAGCGGAAACCGCGCGGATCGAGCTTCCAGTCCGTGCGCGCGAGCGCCGTCTCGACGCGGCCGACCTTCGACACGTCGCCGAGCTCGAGCAGCCCGACGTCGACCCATGCGGCGAGCCAGTCGTTGCCCGTGCCCGCGGCGAGCGCCTGCTCGAGCGCCTTGCGCGCCGGCGCGCCGCCGAACTCGACGAGATCCCGCACTACCAGGGCGCGGATGTCCGCCTTCTTGGTGTCGGTCGAGCGGTGCTGCCCGATCACGTCGACCGCCCAGCGGAACGCCGCCTCGTCGGCGAGCTCGTAGAGCGCCTGCGCCGCGCGCAACTGCTCCTCGGGGTCATTGTCGTCGAGCTCACCGCGGAGCTGCCGGATCGCGGCGTCGTCGCGGAAGCCGACCGCGAGACCGTGGAGCGCCGCCTGCTTCGCGTCGGCGTCGCCGCGCCGCTTGGCGAGCTTGCGCAGCGGCGCGACGGCGCGCGGGTCCTTGCTGCGGCCGAGCCCGGCGGCGACGCCGTGTGCATAAATCTCGTTGTCCTTGCCCTCGCTGCGGGCAAGCAGTGCCGCCATGGCGCGCTCGCGCGAATCGGGCTCGAGGGCGCCCGAGCCGACCAGCGCGCCGAGGCCCTCGAGCGCTGCGCTGCGCAACTGCACCATGCCCTGGTCGGGCGGGGCGTTCTTTGGCTTCTTCCGCTCCTCCATGCCCCAGTTGGCGGTGTTGGTCATCGAGGCGCTCTCGGCGTTCTCGAGCATCCAGACGAGGAGCTTCTCGGCCTTCTTCGGGCCGAGATTGAGGATGCCGTCGAGGCATGCGCCGGGCACCCAGTCCGCCTGGAGCATCTGGAGGCAGCTCAAGTAGAAGCTCGCCGCCGCGTTGACCTGGCCGCCGGCGACCAGGGCGTCGGCCGCGCCGATGCCGCGGACCCAGGGATCGACCATCGCCTGTTTCATCTCGGCCTGCATGTTGTTGCCGTCGATCGGCGGCGGCGCCGGCGCGATGCCCAGCATCAGCTTGAGCTTGCTCCCGGGGCTGGTGATCTTGTTCTGGTACTCCTGCGCCTGCTTCGCGGAGTCGCTCGAGCTCATGCCGGCAACGCCCTGCATGATCATCCCGATCGCATTCGTCTGCCGGCGCAGCGAGGTCGAGAGCTGCTCGAGCGCCTCGGCCCGCTCGGCCTCGCTCAGCCGCGCCTGACCCTCCGCGAAGAAGAACTCGGCGCCGACCGGATGCGTCGCCGTCTCGAGGTCGCCGCTCGCGAGGAGCTCGGCGACCGGGTCGACCGCGACCGCGGGCGGGGCGGCGGCGAGGGCCAAGGTCAGGAGCAGGGCGCCGGTTGCCATCGCCAGGCTCCTAGTGCTTGTCTTCGAGATCGGGAGCCTGCGCGCCGGGCTGCATGAGCTGCGTCTCGGTGAAGCCGTCCGGGATCGCGAAGGTCGAGGCCGGGATCGAGGCCCGCGTGAGCTCGAGCACCTCGGTCGTCGTGGTGATCGTCTCTTCCTTGCCCCCCATCATGCGGGCCATCATCCCCTTCCCCTGCGGGGTCGAGTGGTCGACCGTGATCCGCTTCAGCGCGAACCCTGCTGTTCTCTCCCGATCGGCATCGGAGATCTTCTCGAGCTCCGCCAACGCTCCCGAGCCGCCCATTTTTCGCATCGCCTTCCCGAACCCGCCTCCGAGGTCGATCTCGGTGGTCTGCCACACGTCCTCGACGACCTCGTGGGCGGTGACCATCTTCATCGACGCCATCTCCATCGTCATGGTGTAGCTCTTGCGATAGCGATAGTGCGTCGTCGCCAGGCCTTGCAGCTCCCCACCCGGCTCCTCGAGCAGCTTCTCGCTCTTGACGTCGGCCACCTTCATCTGTATGCCGGAGCCCTCCGTGCCCGCCGCCCCTGGCGCCATCGCCTGGGTGAGCTCATCGGGATCGAACTTCGTGTAGGTTCTCTTCTCCGGATTGACGATGAACAGCCCCTTCAAGGGAGCGCCGCGCGACAGCATGTAGCCGCCTGCGCCGAAAATCGGGTTCGCGGCGAGCTTCAGAAAGTCAATCCGTGCGTTGGCGCCCTCGATCTGAACCCGGGAATCGGTGTCGGCCTGCTCCGCGCCGCGACCGCCCGAGCGGCGGACCGTCTGCGTGAACGACCAACCCGCGTCCGCGCCCGCGCTGACCAACACACCCGCGACGATGAAAACCCCAAACTGTTTCCGCATGGAACTCTCCTTGTTGGATGTCCGGAATCCTCGTGAGACTCTCTTCGGTGGCTGTCGGCAATCCCCGTGAATCATAATAACTCGTTCTGGAGATTGGGAATTCCTTCATTGGCACCATCGTCGCCACGGCTGCCGGGGCCTGTGTTAGAGTGCGCGCTGCGCCGGCAACGGCCCCGTCGTCTAACGGTTAGGACACCGGTCTTTCAAGCCGGCAGCACGGGTTCGACTCCCGTCGGGGCCGCCATTCCACCCACCCGCTCACCCAGGCAATAGGCAGTAGTAAGAAGGGGCGCAGTCCAGCTTCTCATGGATTGCTGTTGCCTGTTGCCTGTTGCCTGCTGCCTTCGCTCTCAGCGGGCGGCGGCGGGGTACCGACGAACGGGAGCGGCTCGTCCTCGGTCTGGGCGACGTTCCACGGGCAGTTGCGGTCGCGGCGCTCCTGGATGTCGCGCGCGACGGCGGAGCGGAACCCCGCCGCGCCGACCTTCTTGATCATCTCCTCGCGGTAGATCGGGATGTTGAGCGCCTCGAGCGACAGCCGCAGGGTGCGGAAGGGCTTCGGCAGGAGCTGCCCCGGAACCTGGATGTGGTGCAGCCCGGCGCTGTGGGCGAGCAGCAGGTGGCCCTCCGGGGTGAGGCGGATGATGTCGGCGATCCCGCCGCGCACGACCAGCGGGTTGCCGTCGCCGTCGAGGCCGTTGCGGCGCTTCATCCGCCCCTCGGGGAAGATCACCACCAGCGAGCTCGGGCCGACCAGCCGGAGCACCTCTTCCCACGTCTCGTCTGCCTTGCGGGTGATCGTGACGACGTTCTGCCCGAGCAGCTTGAAGAAGGTGCCGGTGACCGGCCGCTTGATGGTCTTGTCGGCGACCGGCACGACGCCGTGACGGGCGATCCGCCACAGCAACGCCACCGGCAGCGACCCCGCGTAGAGGAACTCGTACAGGCTGGTGTGGTTGAGGCCCGCGACGACGCGCACGCGACGAAACGAACGGAGTGGTTTGCCGATCCAGCGGATCTTGTGGCGGAAGAAGATCCGGCTCCCCACCTTGAGGGTGAGCAGCACGCCGAACACGAACCACGCCCGGATCGTCGTCATCGCAGGCTCAGCTCCCGCCCCGGCACCGATCCCGTAGCGAGGAGCCACGTGATGATACGCCGGCAAATATTGATGGTAACACCCGGTCGCGGTCGCCGACCGGTGCGGTGGAGGCGCCCTGCTGCGGAGCTCCGGAGTGGAGCTATGCGGCGCTGCGCAGGCGCTCGATGCGCTCGTCGAGCGGCGGGTGGCTGGCGAACAGCAGCGCGAGACCGCCGCGCTTGCCCGCGATCTTGAGGGTCGCCAGCGCCTGCTGTCGCGTGTCCACCAGCTCCGTGGTGCGCTGCAGCGCCTGGAGGGCTGAGATCATGTTCTCGCGCCCGGCGAGGCGAGCGCCGCCGGTGTCGGCGCGGAACTCCCGCCACCGCGAGAACGCTGCCACCGCGATCGCCCCGAGCAGCGAGAGGACGATCTCGAGCACGAAGGTGATGAGGTACTGCAGGCCCCAGGAACCGCCGCGGTCGTCGCGCCTGAGAAACTGCACCACCGCGAATGCGATGACGCGCGCGAAAAACATGACGAACACGTTGATCACACCCTGGATCAGCGTCATCGTGACCATGTCGCCGTTGGCGATGTGGGTCACCTCGTGGCCGAGCACGCCCTCGATCTCGCGCTGCCCCATCCGCCGCAGCAGCCCGGTGGAGACCGCGACCAGCGCGCGGCTGCGCGTCGGGCCGGTGGCGAAGGCGTTCACCTCGGGCGACTCGTAGATGCCAACCTCGGGCATCTTCGGCAGCCCGGCCGCCCGCGCCAGGTTGTGCACGGTGTTGACCAGCTCGCGCGCGCCCGGATCGGCGCTGGCGGGGTCGATGACCTTGACGCCCATCGCCCACTTCGCCATCACCTTCGAGAGGCCGAGCGAGATGAACGCGCCGCCCATGCCCCACACCGCGCAGAAGATCAGCAGGGCGCGGTAGTCGATGCCGCGCGCGCTCAGGTAGGGACGCACACCCAGGAGGTTCAACGTGATGCTGATCGTCAGCACCACGAGAACGTTGACAGCGATGAACAGCAGCACGCGCTTTGCGATACCCATGATTGCCTCCTGCGACCGTCTCACCGCCCCGGCCGCCGCAGCGAAGCGGTCGCTGGCCCCGGACCCGGCACCGTGATCATAGCGGAACCGGTCCCCGACTCCGAGAACCCGTTACCCGGTCTGCTTTGCCGCCTCCGGCGCTTTGGTGACCCGCTCGACGTCGGAGGCGATGGTGACGTCGACCGTGACCACGACCCCGCCGGTCTCGAGCGCCTTGTCCCAGGTCATGCCGGACTTTCGGCGGTCGATCGTGGTCGACGCCTGCGCCCGAACCGGCGTCGAGGCTGCTCGGGGCCGGCAGCGACCCGCGGTGCGCGCTCGCGCGCCGGACTCAAGGCACCTGCCTGAGCACCATCGCCAAGCGCCGCGTTCTGCTATCGTCGCAGCCGTGGGACGAGAGCGATGAGCCCAGCCGACGAACGCGTCTACCGGGTCACCTTCCTGAGCCAGGGCCAGGTGTACGAGATGTACGCGCGGCGCGTCACGCAGGGCGGCTTCTTCGGCTTCATCGAGGTCGAGGAGTTGCTGTTCGGCGAGCGCTCCCGGCTGGTCGTCGACCCCGGCGAGGAGAAGCTGCGCACCGAGTTCGAGGGCGTGCGGCGCATCTTCATCCCGATGCACGCCGTGGTCCGCATCGACGAGGTCGAGAAGGTGGGCACCGCCCGCGTCGCGGCCTCGGACCGGGCCGCCGGCAGCGTGGCACCGTTCCCCGTGCCCGTCCCGGGCGGCGGGCCCGAGCCGCCGAAGCGCTAGCCCTGACGGCATCACCTCGCAGCGCGCCGCCGCTGTTCATCTCGTGAGCCGACCGTGTAAACTAGACGCCGTCTAATCGGGGGTCGCGGCATGGAGCTGAGCACGCGTACGGAGCGTGGCTACACGGTGATCGCGGTGGACGGCCGGGTCGACACGGTGACCGCGCCGAAGTTCGAGGCGTACTGCATCGCCGCGATCGACGGCGGGGCGCGCCGTCTGGTGCTCGACCTCGCGAGGATGATCTATATCTCCAGCGCCGGCCTGAGCAGCGTCCTCGCCGTCGCCAAGCACGCGGCGCACTCCGGCGGCACCTTCGCCATCTCGGGGCTGTCGGGGATGGTGAAGGAGATCTTCTCGATCTCGGGGTTCGACACCATCGTCCCGGTCAAGTCAGACGTGGACGAGGCCATCGCGAGCGTTTGAATGGGCGGCACCCGCTACGAGCGCGTCCTTCCCGCGCGGGTCGAGAGGCTCGCGGAGCTGTTCGACCTCGTGGGCGTCGCTGCCGGCGAGGTGGCGCTCCCGGACGACCGCCGTGGCGTTGTCGACCTGGTGGTCGAGGAGGCGTTCGTCAACCTCTGCCGCCACGCCTACCGCGGACGCGCGGACGGCACGGTCGGCGTTCTGGTCACGGGCGCCGCCGGCGAGCTGGTGGTCGAGCTACGTGACTCCGGCCCGCCGTTCAACCCGGTCCATGAGGCGCCGCGCCCGGACCTCACGCTCGGCGTGGAGGCGCGCAAGCCCGGCGGCCTCGGCGTCGAGCTGATGCGCCGCATGACCGACGAGCTGCGCTACTGCCGCGTCGACGGCGAGAACGTCCTGGCGATGGTGTTCCGCTGGCCGCACTCCGGTTGAGCCGCCGCGTACGCAGCGCAGCGGACCGACCTCGCAGCGCCACGGGATCGCTCGCTCCGTTCGGGATGACGGAGTCGCGCTCGGGATGACGGCAGGGGCGCTCGGGATAGGGCGAGGAGACCCGATCGCTACTTCGCCCCGAGCATGTGGTACTGCCAGAGGTCGCGGTCGGAGATGTGGACGATCGGCTTGATGGCGATCAGGCCGGTCGGGCCGATGCTCTTCTCGAGGAACTTCATCTCGGCGAAGCGCTCGTTGAACGTCGGGTCGGGCGCCGGCGTGAAGCCGGCCTTGCGCATGATCAGGATTCCCTTGGCACGGATCGACAGCTCGAGCCGGAGGCGCAGCAGACACAGCATGTCGACGACCGAGGTGCCGTCGAAGCGCGTCTTGAGCTCCTCGAGGTACTGGCCGATGCGCGACTCCGCGATGCGGCCGGAGTTCACCGCGGCGAGCAGCTCCTGGTCGCTGTCGAACCCGGCGCCGAGCCACTCGCGGGTCTTCCCTTCGCTGATCCGGAACACCGCGCCGAAGAACGCCGGCAGCAGGAGCAGCATGATCGCGGTGCTGAGGTTGGGCGACAGGAAGAAGTGGTTGAACGAGGAGTGCAACGCCATCGCCACCAGCCACCCCGGCGCGATGGTCAGCAGCGAGGCGCCGCCGTGGCGGTCGGAGAGCTGCTTGGCGGCGACGGCGGTGATCGCGGTGACGCTGCCGTGCATGATCGCGGTGCCGAAACCGCGGATCGTCCACAGCACCAGCGAGGTGTCGCCGAGCGCCCGCAGGTAGTAGATGTTCTCGAACGCCGCGAACCCGGCGCCCACCGCGAACCCGCAGATCGCCGCGTCGACCAGGAAGCCGAAGCGGCGAGTGAGCAGCAGGGTGATGACGAATGCCCCCTTGAGCAGTTCCTCGACGACCGGCGCGATGTAGCGGGCGAACGTCGCCGGGTCGGCGTGCAGGGCGTGGAGGACCAGCCGGTTGGCGCCGATGCTGGCGATCGCCGCCATCGAGCCGAAGACGATCATGCGCGCGACGCGGTCCCAGGGCAGCAGCTTGTAGCTGTCGAGCAGGACGAGGACGAGCAGGAACACCAGGACCGGCAGAAGTCCGAGGGCGAGGCTCAGCGCGACATGAACTAGCACGAAGCGCAGCCTACATGATCTTGAGCGAAGCCATGAACTCGTTCGCCGACGGGCGGTCGGCGCCCCACGCGTAGGCGTACCCGAGCGAAAGCGTGCACGACAGGTTGGTGAACATCACGACCTTAAAGTCGATCTGCATGCCGACGTCGTTGACCGTCTCGCGCAGCGTGTCGTCGTTGATGTTCGAGGTGATCGAGGAGCCGAACAGCACGGCGCTCACCCAGGTCAGGTAGAGGCTGGGCACGCCGAAGCGCTGGAAGCGCAGCGGCGGCAGCCGCCACTCGAGCATCGCCTTGCCGAAGTTGGTGCCAGACAGCTCGTCGATCTCGACGCCGGGGAACGCCCACGGCGAGCGGAACTGCCGCACATCGCCGTGGTCGACCCAGTTGTTGCCGTAGGCGCCGAAGTAGAAGTTGGCCAGCGGGTCGTCGGGCTTGTTCTGGGCGACGCCGGCAGAGATCTGCGGCCAGATCGAGGAGTATTTCCAGGGCAACGGGATGCCGAACGCGAGTTGGCCCCACCCCTGCGGGAAGTGGTCCGAGCCGACGATCCTGTCGCTCGCCATCAGCGTCCACTCGAGGCCCTTCTCCGGGTCGAGGCCGCCGATCGACTTGCGGAACGCCGAGTAGTCGAGCCTGGCCGAGAGCGAGGTGTAGGCCTTGATCGCGAGCGCAACGTTCTGGCTGTCCGGCAGCGTGTCGAGGTTGCCGTAGCGAGTGGCGCGTAGCGCGTACTCGAGCTTCTTGGGCTTCTCGTTGACGAGTATGCCGCTGTAGGCGGTGCCGACGCCGTACCCTTTGAGCGCGTTCTTGGTCGGCCCGAAGAAGTCGTAGAAGTCGGCGCGGTTGAGGAACGCGTACACCTCCCACGGCGGGTAGTGGAAGTCGGCGTTGAGGTGCATCCGCTCGTTGCTCGCGATCGTGCTGCCGAAGCTCGCCGAAGCGCTCAGGTTGAGGCTCGAGAACCCGACCGGATCCATCAGGTTGAGGCGCATCCCCGCGGCGGTCGTGCCGCGGTAGCTCTCGACGATCGGGTAGGCGGAGGTCAGCTTCATCTCCCCGAACGGGTGATAGGCGGACTTCGCCGGCTTGAGGGCGTCGAGGTCGATCTTCGCCGGCGAGTCGAGCTTCCACTGCTTGACGACCGGGTACGTGTCGACGATCCCCTGGCCGAGGAAGCGAATCGGGTTGACATCCTCGATCTTGCGGGTGTCCAGGAGGACCGGAATGAACCCCTTGGTGCTGTAGTAGAAGGCGCCGACCTTGGTGTCGGAGACCGGCACCGGGCGGAAGAACCCGGTCTCACCGTTGGTGATCGCGTCCATCTCCTTGGTCTCGAAGTTGTAGCGGAAGATGTTCGAGACGCCGGTGTAGTAGGACGTTCCGAACAGGTACTTCCCATCCGGCGAGAAGACGAAGTTGGCCGGCGAGTTGTCGGCGAACTCGTAGAGCACCTCGTAGGGGCTGTTCCCTTCGATCAGATCCGCGAGCTTCATGCGGACGAGCCGCTGCCGCCCGGTGACCTCGATGATCGAGCCGGTCAGGTACTGGCCGTCGGGCGACACGTCGATGTCGAACAGGTCCTTCCCAAAGGGCAGCACCAGCACCTCGGTGATCGTGTCCCAAGTGTCGTACGGCGGAGAGACGCGCACCAACGTCGAGACGCCGTTGTTGTGGCGGACACCCCACAGCGACTTGTCCCCGCGATCGAAGGCGAGGTCGCCGATGCGCGCACTCTTGATCAGCTCCTTGACCTCGCCGGTGTCGACGTTGACCGCATTGAGGTCGCGCCACTGCCGCGAGTTGTGGGTGGTGTAGAACACGGTGCCGCTGTCCGGGTCGTACGCCAGCGACGTCACGTAGTAGAGCGCCGGCGTGGCGATCTCGGCGATCTTCCGCACCTTCCAGCCGTCGGGCGAGACTGCGGCGACGTGGGCGAACTCCCCGGGGTAGTTGACCGCGGTGAACAGGGTCTTCCGTTTGTCGTCCCAGAACATCCGCGACACCGAACCGAGCGGGCGGTCGGACAGCGTCTTGAACGGCGTCACCGGGTAGGCGCCGACACCCGTCAAGTTCTCCTTCTGCCAGGTGCGCTCCCACTCGATCCATTTCACCCACTCGGAGTCGAGGTCGGTGGAGTACACCTGCTTGAACTGGCCGCGGAGCGATGCCTTGCTGCCCTCCTTGCGAACCAGCCAGTCGAGCACCTTCTCCGGCCCGTACACGTACGCGAGGTAGCTGATGAACCGGGTGCCGTAAAGGTACGACACCTGCCCGACCTGGAAGTCGATCGCCTTGCCCTCCGACTCGAGACCGACGGTGTCGTAGAAATGCGCGTCCTCCTTGACCATGGTGCGGAACACCATCTCGTCGTAGCCGCCCAGCGCGCGCCCGAATCCGCCCGACATCCACGTCTCCAGGAACACCGCCATCCCCTCGTGGTACCAGCGCGGCGCGTACATGCGCGGCGTCGTCAGGTAGCTGTAGAGGATCGAGAGCGGCTGGTCGGAGATCGCACCGACCTTGCCGAAGAACAGCTTGCGAGCGGCAACGTCGCCGCCGGCCGCCATGTCGGAGGCGACGATGTGAAGCATCTCGTGGCTCATCACCCAGTTGATGCGCTCGTTGGTCGGCGAGGTCTCGTAGACGTACTCGTACGGCTCGATCCCGAGCGTCATGTAGTTGAGCGGCATCGCGGTGGCGCCGGCGTAGCCGTAGTCGTCGAAGTCCTGCAGCAGGATCGTGACGCGCTCACTGGGAATGAAGCCGAAGTTGGTGCGGTAGAAACCCAGCGAGTTCTCGAAGCAGCGGGCCATGTGCGGGAGGATGTAGTCCTGCGCGTCGTCGAGATAGACGACGCACATCTGTCCGACCTCGTACTGCTTGAAGTCGAGCGACTGCGCCGCCGCCCCGCCGGCGCCGGCGACCGTGACGACCACGACGAACGATGCGAGCCCTCTCATCCCTCTCCTCCGACGACCTCGTGCGATGCGGCGACGGACACGCGGCGGACCATGCCGCGGCGGGCGGGCACAGCCCGTCCCGCGGCTCCACACAACCCGCACGATAGAGTTCCTGTCCGCATCAGCAACGAGAAGCGTTCTCATCTTACCATCGAGCTGAGCGCACTTCCAGCGGGTCGGAGCGAATCGTCCGTCGCGGTCTCGCCGCCAGCGGAGGACCCGGCGATCGGGGCATGACAGCTCTTCCGGGGCGCCTTCGCGAGGCAAGATGGGCACAAACAATGGTGCCGCGGTTGCCCGCGGCACCTCGTACTGCACTTGGATGGTTCGTTATGGCGCCCGTTGCCGGGTGTTACGGGTTCTGATCGGCGCGGCCGGCGGTGGACGAGGCACGCTCGGCAACGGCGCGCTCATTCGCCGCCCGCTCGAAGGCAGCCCGCTCGAAGGCAGCGCGCTCGAACACGGCCCGCTCGGCGGCCGACGCCCGGCCGAGGATGCTGGCCCGCTCGGTGGCGGAGGCGCGATCGAGCATGTTGGCCCGTTCCTGGACGGTGGCCTTCTCGAGGACCGACGCCTTCTCGCCCAGCGATGCGCGCGACAGCATGTCCGCGCGCTCCTGGACCGAGGCCTTGCCGAGGACGAACGCCTTGCCCTCGACGCTGGCGCGCTCGAGCGCGGCCGACTTCTCGGCAACGCTCGCCTTCTCGAAGCTCGTCATCTTGCCAATCACGCTGGCCCGCTCCGCGGCCGACAGACGGCCGAGGAACTCCGCCCGCTGCTCCGGCGTGGCGCGGCCGAGTACGGACGCCTTCTCCTGCATCGAGGCACGGTCGAGCATGCTGGCGCGCTCGGCTGCCGAGGCGCGGTCGAGCATGTTCGCCCGCTCCTGGACGGTGGCCTTCTCGTAGATCGAGGCGCGGAGGTCCATCGGCGCGCGGCCGAGGGACTCGGACTGACGCTCGAAGGCAGCGCGCTCGGCGAGGCTGGCGCGCTCGGCGGCGGAGGCCTTCTCGAGGATCGACGCCTTCTCGGCGGCCGAGGCCTTCTCGAGGACCGACGCCTTCTCGGCTGCCGACGCCTTCTCGAGGACTGACGCCTTCTCGGCGATCGACGCCTTGCCGAACAGATCGGCCCTCTCCTGCACGCTGGCCTTGCCAAGGACGAACGCCTTCCCTTCGACGCTGGCGCGCTCGAGCGCGGCCGACTTCTCGGCCACCGACGCCTTCTCGAAGCTCGTCATCTTGCCGATCACGCTGGCCCGCTCCGCGGCCGACAGACGGCCGAGGAACTCCGCCCGCTGCTCCGGCGTGGCGCGGCCGAGGATCGACGCCTTCTCCTGCACGGAGGCGCGGTCGAGGACACCGGCGCGCAGATCGACCCCCGCCCTGCCCAGCAGGTCGGCGCGCAGGTTCGCATCCGCGCGGTCGAGGACGTTGGCGCGCAGATCGACAGGCGCCCGCCCCAGTGTGTCGATCAAATCTACGGTGGTCAGCGGGTTGGTCGGCATCGTGGTACCGCCGATCCCGGTGTCGCCTTCCTTGATCTGCTCGGCACGGTAACGCTGCGCGGCACCGATTGCCCCGGCGGTCTCGTCCTTGGCGGCCGGCGGCTGGGTGATCAAGAAGATCGCGAAGCCCAGCACGACCACGACGGCGGCCACTGTCATTCCGACTACCAACGGCTTCCTGTTCATCTCTTGGCCCTCCCTTCAACCTTTCGGTTGGTCCCAGTTTGTCGCTCTCAACGGCTCTGCACTAAGTACCGCCGACGGCGACGAAAGTTGGTGAACGCTCATTGCCCGGTCACTTTGCTCACGTCGAGCCCGCGCTCGGCGATCGTCTTTCCGGCCATCGCGACACGCACGGCGAGCGTCCCGGCCTGGCTCGGAAATCCTATCTTTGCCGTGACATGACCGACTCCGGCGACGGTCGCGACGACCGACCCCGGGCCCGCCTCGACGCGGCCGGCAGCCGAGGCGCCTGTCTCGAAGGTCACGACCGTCAGACCGCCGCCGACGACCTCGACGGCGACTCCGCCGGCGACCGGCCGCGCAACCTCGAGCTCGACGAGCAGGACGCCGTCGCGGGCGCTCAGCGCCAGCATGCCGAGAGAGTCGGGCAGCTCCACACTGAGCGGCGGCTCGCCCGCCTCCTTGAGCGAAGCCATGGTGCCGTAAAACCTCGAGATGTCCTCACGCGAAGTGTGTCCGAAGTCGGCGACCATCAGCGCGGTGGCCGTCATCCCGACCACCAGGCCGACCACCGCCCAGGCGATGCGGACGCGCCACTGCGGCGCCAACACCTCGCTGAGCGTCGCGGACCACGAGAAGCGCCGACGCGGCCGCGGACGGGCGGCTACCGCTGTCTCGATCCTGACCTGCAGGGCCGGCGGCGCAGCGATCTCGCCCACCGAGCTCAACAGCTCCGCGACCGCTTTCACCTCGCGGCGCTGCCGCTCTGCCGTCGGGTCGGAGGCCAGGTACGCGTCCAGCCGCGCCCGCTCGTCTGCGGTGATCGTGCCCTCGGTCTGCTCCCAGAGAAGGCGTTCGAGCTCGTCGGGTTTCATGGCGCCCACCCCCGTTCCTCAAGGACCTTCCGCAGCCGCTGGCGTGCCGTGAACAGACGCGACTTCACCGTCTTCTCGGGGACGCGCAGGATCTCGGCGATGTCGCCGTACGAGAGCCCCTGGAAGTGCCTGAGCACGATCAGGGCGCGCCCGTCGGGCGGCAGCTCCATCAACGCCCGCTGGACCAGCCGGCTGCGTTCGGCCTGCGCGTACTCGCCCTCGACATCGCCGCCGATCGGTTCCGGGGCGTCGTCGAGACGCGCCTCTCGCCGCCGGCCGGCGATGTCGAGCGCCTCGTTGAGTGCGATCCGGTAGATCCACGAGAAGAAACGATGGTTGAAGTCGAACGTCGGCAGCTTCTCGTACGCCTTGACGAACGCGGCCTGCGTCGCGTCGACCGCGTCCTCGCGGCCGTGCGTGATGCGGTACGTGGCGTTGAACAGCTTACCGGAGTACTTCTGCACCAGCGCGCCGAACGCCGCGTTGTCCCCGTCCAGGCAAGCACGAACCATCATGGCATCTGGGTCCCTCGCCATAATTACCGCCGACACCTCCAGAAGTTGGTCCTCCTTTGTGACCTGTCGACGCGGGAGGGATTCGCCACGAGAGCTTCCCTCTAGTCGATCTGGAAGATCGAGTCGAAGTGGGCGATCGCGAAGAGCTCGCGGATGTGCGGCTTGAGGTTGATCAGCCGAAGGCCGCCACCATGGGTCGACAGCCGCTTGTGCGTGCCGAACAGCAGCCCGAGGCCGGCGCTCGAGATGTAGTCGAGCTCCCGGCAGTCGAGCACGGTGCTGCCCGAAAAGGCGGCGAAGGCATCCGCCTGCTTCTCGGCCTGCACGGCGTCGAGGCGTCCCCGCAGGCGCACGCTGCCGTCGTCGCCGACGGAGATGTCAAGCATGGTTGGTCTCCAGCTTCTTGACGACGTGGATCCGCATCACCCGGTCGGCGTACTCGAACGTGATCTTGTCGACGATCGCGCGAACCAGGTGCAGTCCGAGACCGCCGGGCTGGCGCTGCGCCATCGGGGCATCGACGTCGACCTCCGGCAGCACCGCCGGGTCGAAGCGGTCCACGTCGCGGTCGACGAGCTCGAGGTTCACCACCTTGCCTTCCCGCTCGAGGCCGATGACGACCGGGTTCGTGCTGGTGGTGTTGTACTTGACGAGGTTCGTGAAGAGCTCCTCGACGACCAACTGGATGGCGAGCGAGTCCCGCTTGTCGATCGTCTCGAGGGTGAAGAACTCATCGAGGAAGTTGAAGACGTGGTCCAAGCTGGCGATCTCCTTGGTGAAGGCGCGCTCTCTCTCCATGTCCGTCCCTTCGTTGTTGATACCGAGTCTACCATGACACGTCCATCCCGGGAGCCAGGTCGCCCGGATTTCCCCTTAGCCGGCCCAACCGCCGCGAAGAGCCTGTGGGGGGCGCCTGTCCTGGGGGCGACGCGGGTATGATGCGCGTGGAGGTTTGCTGCATGCGCGCACGTGATTCTCGCCTGATCGTCCTCGCGGCTGCCGTTCTGGCGGTCGTGTTTGTCGGCGCAACCGGTGCAGCCGAGCCGGGCGCCACGCCGCCGAGCTGGGACCTCAGCAGCGCCGACGTGCAGAAGGCGCTCGCCAAGGTCGGCGGCGCCGACGCCTTTACCGGCGCCGCCGCGGTGGTCGTGTTCGACCGGCGCGAGGTTCAGGTCGAGGACAGCGGCCTGTCCCGCACGGTGCAGCACACGCTGACCAAGGCGCTGACCGCCGCGGGCGCTCGCGACCTCGCCACGAGCCTGCTGCCCTACGACCCGCTCTCGGCCGACGTCGAGGTGCTGCGCTGCCGCGTGTCCACTGTCAGCGGAGCGATCCGCGAGGTCGACATCACGACCGTGCAGGACCACCCCGACCCGCAGGGGACGATCCTGTGGAACTCGCGCCACAAGCTGGTGCCGGTGGGTCGCCTCGACGTCGGCGACGCCGTCGAGCTGGTGAGCCGGCGGGTCGGTTTCACATACGCGCTGCTCGGCGACGAGCAGGGCGCCGACGAGGCGCGCTTCGTGCCGCCGATGGCCGGTCACTTCTACGACATCGTGCCGTTCTGGTCGAGCTATCCGGTGATCGAGCAGAGCTACCGCGTCGCCGTCCCGGCGGCCAAGAACCTGCAGTACCAGTTCTACAACGGCGGTGCCGAGGTCGAACGACCGCACCGCCGACGGGATGCGCACGGTTACCGTGACGATGCACGATTTCAAGCCGCTCGAGCGCGAGCTGGGCATGGTCGCCTGGTCCGACGTGGCGCCCAAGCTGCTGCTGACCACGGCGCCCGACTGGAAGGCGAAGGCGGTCTGGTTCCACGGCGTGCAGGAGGACGCGCGCTCCTTCGCGGTGACGCCCGAGCTGCAACGAGTCGCCGACGCGGTCACCGCCGGTCTCGACCGCGACATCGACAAGGCTGCCGCCCTCACCCACTGGGTCGCCGAGAACATCCGCTACATCGGCCTCCACATGGGCAAGGGCGAGGGGTACACGCTGCACCCCGCGTCGATGACGCTGCGCGACCGCGGCGGCGTCTGCAAGGACAAGGCGGGGATCCTCACCGCGCTGCTGCGCGCCGCCGGGCTCGAGGCGTACGCCGGCATGACGATGGCCGGCGAGCGCATCGAGCACCTCGCCGCGGACCAGTTCAACCACTGCATCACCGTGTGGCGGCGCGCCGATGGCAAGACGCAGCTCCTCGACCCCACCTGGGTGCCTGGCGTGCGCGAGCTGTGGTCGAGCCGCGAGCAGCAGCAGGAGGTGCTGATGGGGCTGCCCGAGGGGGCGGACATCATGACCACCGCCATCTCGCCGCCCGCAGACCACCCGCTCACGGTCGCCATCCGCTCCGCGCTGCTCGCCGACGGCACTCTCAAGGGCACGCTCAAGGTGACCGGCGACGGCCAGTCCGACGCCGCGCTGCGCCGGCCCTACCGCGGCCGCCCGCGCAGCGACTGGCCGGCCAGCGACGAGGGGCTGCTCGCCTCCGTCGACCCGCGCGCGGTCGTCCGCGTGACCTCGCGGACCGACCCCGACGACCTGCGCGTGCCCTTCACGATCGAGGCGGAGTTCACCATCCCCGGCTATGCGCGCACGCTCGACGACGGCTCCCTGCTCATGGTGCCGCTCGCCGCCCGCCACCCGATCGGCGTTCTTGGCCGAGCCGAGGAGCTGAACCTGTCCCTCAAGCCGAAGGAGCGCACGTTCCCGGTGCGCATCGGCTGCTCCAAGCTGGTCACGCTCGAGGAGCGCATGACATTGCCGGCCGGCGCCAAGGTCAGCGGTCTGCCGGAGGACGCGACGCTGGAAGGCGCCGGCGCTCTGCACTCGACATGGAAGCAGGCTGGCAGCGATCTCGTGGTCAGCGAGACGCTCGCCCTCGACCGGCGCATCTTCACGCCCGAGGAATGGCCCTCGCTGCGCGCCGCTCTCGAAGCGTTCCGCAAGCTGGCCGACACGCCCGTGCTCGTCAGACCGGCCGGCAAGGGAAAGGAGAAGGCGTGATGACAACCCGATTCCAGGCCACGATTCCCTTCGTCATCGCCACTCTCCTCGCCTCCGCTCTCCTCGCCGCGGAGCCGCAGCAGGCCGCCAAGCCGGCGCCGCACACTCCGCAACTCCCGAAGGCGTTTGCGGCGGTGCCTGGGCCCGATGCCGAGGCGCTGCTCCTGTCGGACCGCTACACGCTGCGCGACGACGGCAGCGTCGTGCACGAGCGCTGGCAGCGCATTCAGGTCAACTCATCGCTCGCCATCAACCGCGAGCTCGGCGAGAGTCGGGTCGTCTGGGACCCGCTCCTCGACGCCTTCGACGTGCTTTACAACCGCACGGTGCTGCCATCCGGCAAGACCGTGGAAGGGCCGGCCAACGCCATCGTCGACGAGCAACCGCCGGCGGTGCACGGCAACCCGCTGTGGAGCCACCTGCGCCGCAAGGTGATCGTCCATACCGCCCTCGAGCCGGGAGCGGTGATCGAGGACGGGTGGCGGGTCGTGACCCTGCCCGCCGGACCGGTCGGGATCGCCATCGCCGAGCCGCTGACCTACGATTTCCCGATCGCCCAGCGCCGCGTCGAGCTCGACGTGCCGGCCACGCTCGAGGTGTTCGTCCCCGGGGCCACCGCCGGCGGAGCCACGCCGGAGTGCCGTGAGGAGCAGGGCCGCCGCATCTGCCTGTGGAGCGTCGATGCCGTCCCGGCGCTTCCCGGCGAGGCCGGCACGCCGGCGCGCTCCGACATCGATGCGTTCGCGATCGCCGCCGCGGGCGCCCAGGCGACCGCCGGCTGGATCGGTGGGGAGCTGCAGCGCCGCTGGGACGCCGCGGGCGCGGCACCCGCCGGTGCCCTCGCCGCGGCTCGCAAGGCGGCCGATGCCGAGCCGGACCGCGAACGCAAGCTGCTTGCGTCGCTCACCGCGCTGAGCGACGCGGTCAACGTCAGCGGCGACCTCAGGCCGTCGCAGACCGGCTGGCGGCTGCACCCCCTGGACGACGTGTGGGCCGCCGGGTGGGCGTCGACGTTGGAGATGGCCGCGCTGCAGGCGCGGGTGCTCGCCGAGCTGGGATTCCGGGCGCT
The DNA here is from genome assembly GCA_963725705.1 of uncultured Acidobacteriota bacterium. GTDB lineage: Bacteria > Acidobacteriota > Thermoanaerobaculia > Thermoanaerobaculales > Thermoanaerobaculaceae > CAVRZJ01. The sequence goes on from CAVRZJ010000023.1 coordinate 486,485, forward strand.
GCCGGTCCTCGTGCTCTCCGGGCCGCAGGCCGGGAGGGTGGCCGGGTTCGCGCTGCACGATCGCGCCGCAGTCCTGGTCCGCATGGCCGAGGGAGACGACCGCCTCTACGACCCGCGCGACCCCGCCGCCGACCGACCGCTGGAGCTGGCCCTCGCGAACGTGCACCTCGTCGCCCCCGGAGGCATCACGGATCTCGCCGTCTCCGGCGCCCAGTGGCGCCGCCGCCTGGTCGTCTCGCTCGCCAGCGACGACAAGGGCGGCGTGAAGGGCGACATGGCGCTCGAGACCGCCGGCGCCGCCACCCCGCACGCAGCGCTGGTCCGCGACCCGCAGAAGCTCGCCGATCGTCTCGCGGCCGGGCTGCTCGACGGCGCCAAGGCCAAGACTGTCCGGGTGACCCGGCTCGCGCGCGGATCAGCCTCCGTGGCCGCCTCGTTCGAGGGAACCCTGCCGGACAGGAACGCCGCCGGCCTCGTCACCGTCAAGCTGGCCGGCGTGCCCGGCGGCGTCGGCGACGAGCTGCCGCCGCTGCCCGGTACGAAGCGGCTCTCGCCGATCGCGCTGCCCGGCCCCGGCGAGGAGACTCTCGAGGTCACTCTGACGCTGCCGAAGGGCTGGAGCGTGGCGTCGCTGCCGTCGCCGGTGCACTCGAATGGCACGGCCGGCGCGCTGGCCGTCACTGCCGAGAAGAGCGCCGACGGGAGCACCGTGACGATCCGCCGTACGCTGACGATCGCTCAGGCCATCGCGCCCGCCCGGGACGCGGCCGCAGTCCGTGAGCTGCTCGCGGCATGGGCCTCGCCGGCGTCCCGCGAGCTGCTCCTGCGCCCGCCGTCTGGAGCTTCGGCTCAACCGTGACCGTCCCCGGGGAACCGCACGTCGCGATGTTGGTCCGTCGTCTTGCCGAATGCCGCTGATCGTGGTAAGCTACGGTCGGAATGAGAGATAGCCACACGCGCTGGGGGCGCAGCCGGCGTTTTTCGCTGGCGGGCAGCGAGGACCTGTTGATCGAGCAGGAGGTCGAGGACGCGCTCAAGTCTCCACCAGAGGAGCGAATGGCCGCGGGGCTGGCCCTCGCCGACGCGGTCTACCGGTTGTGGTCCGAGCGGGGGATGTCTCATGACGCGGGACTTTGCCGATTTCCTGGATGCGCTCAACAGCGAAAACGCGGCCTACGTCGTCATCGGCGGAATGGCCGTGATGTTCTACATCCCGTACCGGACCACCCGTGACATCGACGTGCTCGTCGAGCCAACCCCGGAAAACGCCGTCCGGGTGCGGCGAGCGGTGGCGCGCTGGGGCGCGTTCGAGCCGGAATTCACCGCGGAGGAGTTCGTCGCCGGCGACATTCTCTCGTTTGGCGGCCTCCTGCGCGTCGAGGTTCACTCGCGCGTTCCCGGCGTCACCTGGGACCAGATCTGGGAACACCGGGTTCCCGCCACCTTCCAAGACGTCCCCACGTCTTTCGCGAGCCTCGACGACCTTATTGCGATGAAGGCATCTACCGGCCGCAAGGAAAAGGACCTGCCCGATCTCAGGCGCCTGCGCAAGCTCCGCGACGCTCTCCGATCGTAAGCGCGCCGGCGCCGCCGTGTCTCGATCGCTCCCCTCAGCGGCCGCGGGGGTGTTCTCGCACCCTCTCTGCCGAAACCGCAGCGAGCCCGTTGCCGATCTCCTATGATGCAGTCACGATGGCGCCACCACGGTTGACGCGAGTAACGCGGCGCGACCTCGCGCGGTGGGCGTTCGGCGGGGTGTTGCTCGCGGTCGGGGCGCAGACGCTGCGGCGGGTGTTCCTGCCGCCCCGCCTGGACGACGGCGGCCGCCTCACGCTCGCGGCGCTGCTCGACGCGCTGCTCCCCGACGGCCGACAGCCTGGCCACCGAGCGACCGGAGTGCTGCCGCGACTGGTGGCGGAGCTCGAGCAGGGGCGCCAGACCCGGCGGGCCCTCGTCGAGGGCCTGCGTCTTCTCGAGCGCGAGAGCCGGAGCGCTGGCGCGGGGTCGTTCGGCGTACTCGCCCCCGCGGCGCGGCTGCAGCTCTTCCTCGAGTGTGGTGAGGCGGACGACCGGTCGCTGCCCCGTTTCTTCTACCTCACCGTGCGCGACACGACTCTCAGGCTCCACTATTCAAATCGCGCCGCCTGGCAGCCGCTCGGCCTGCCGCACGCGCCGCAGCCCGACGGCTACGATGACTACGGGGAGGCGCCCCGTGGCTGACGCCGACGTGATCGTGGTCGGCGCCGGCGCCGGTGGGCTTGCCGCGGCGTGGCGGCTGACCACCCGCGGCGCCCGTGTCATCCTCCTCGAGGCGGGGCGCCAGTACCAGCCCGACCGCGACTACCCACAGGACGCCGACGACTTCGAAGCGCGGCCGTTCCCCTACGACATGGTGCGCGACGATGCCGGCCGGCCGCGCTACACCTTCGGAGCGGCGCAGGAGGTCGGCCCAGAGTGGGACCGCTACCGCTCGTGGAACGCCGGGCAGGGTCGCTACGCGCCGGACGGGTTCCGGCGATACATGGAGTACGCCCACGTGCGCGGCGTCGGCGGCAGCACGCTCCACTACCAGGGCGAGGCGCACCGCTTCCACCGCGACTCGCTGCGCATGCGCTCGCTGCTCGGCGTCGGGGCGGACTGGCCGATCGCCTACGAGGAGCTGGCGCACTACTACGACATCGCCGAGGGCGTCATCGGCGTGGCGGGACCGGGCGGCGTCGCGCAGCGGCCGCGCCCCGAGGTGCTGCCGGCGCACCCGCTCTCCTACGCCTCGCGGAGACTGGCGCCGGCGTTCGCCGCGGTGGGCGCCACCCTCGTCCCCAACCATCTGGCCATCCTCTCGCGCCCGTTCGACCGCCGCCCGCCGTGCAACTACTGCAACTCGTGCACGCAGGGGTGCCCGCTCGGCGACAAGGGCAGCGCCGAGCAGACGTTCCTCCCCCACGCGCTGGCCACCGGCCGGCTCGACCTGCGCCCCGAGTGCCACGTCATCCTTCTCGAAACCGGTGGCGACGGCCGCGTGACGGGCGTCCTCTACGCCGATCGCGACGGTGTGCGGCGGCGAGTCGTCGCGCCCTCCGTCGTAGTCGCCGCCGGCGCCGTCGAGACGCCCAGGCTCCTGCTGCTGTCCGACTCCCATGCGCACCCGCACGGGATCGGCAACGGCGAGGGACAGGTCGGCCGCAACCTCACCGAGCTGCTCTTCTGGTGGACCGTCGCCCTGCTGCCGGAACGCGTCGACGCTTTTCGTGGCGTGCCGATCGACGGCTCGGCGTGGGATCTCGCGGTGCCGCACCGCGGTGACGGCTGGGTCGGCGGTTTTCGCCTGGCGACCGCCCACGGCGCCGCCAACCTGCGCGGGCCGGTCGCCTACGCGCAGCGGCTCGTCGCCGGCTGCGGGCCGGCGCACGCGAGCCGAGTCGCCGAGCTCTTCGGGCGCGCGGTCTCGGTGCTGGCGGTCGGCGAGTGGCTGCCCAATCCGCAGACCGCCGTGGACCTCGATCCCGGCCGCCGCGACGGCACCGGCCAGCGGGTCGCCCGCATCACCTCGTGGCTGTGGGAGAACGAGCGCCGGCTGCTGCGTACCATGGCGGACACCGTGCGCGCGATCGCGGCCGCCGCCCGTGCCGATGTCGCCGAGGAGGTTTCCGCCCTCGACGTCTTCGCCGCCACTCACGTGCTCGGCACCTGCCGCATGGGCGACGATCCGCGCTCGAGCGTCACCGACCGCGACGGCCTCTGCCACACCGCCCGCAACCTTGCGGTCGCCGACGGGTCGCTGCTGCCGTCGAGCGGTGCCGGCGACTCGCCGTCCCTGACGATTGCCGCGATGGCAATCCGTACCGCCGATCGCCTGATCGAGCGATCGCGCCGCGCGACTTGACACCCGGAAGGATCTCGGCTAGTTTTTTGTTACGAGTCTCAGTTACCAACTGAGTTCCGGGGGGGACCAATGAAGCTACGCGTATCGACGGTTGTGCTTGGCGTGCTGCTCGTCGCGGGTGCGGCCTGGGCGGGGCCGGTGCAGCAGCAGCCTGTCCCGGTCCTGGGCGACCTGGGGACGGTCCTTCTCGGTCTTGGCCTGGTCGGCGGCGGGCTGACGGCGATGCGCCGACGCCGGTCCTGAAAGGACGTGCGACGATGACGATCCGGGTGGTCCTCACCGCGACATTCGCCATCCTGATAGGTCGTGCCGCCTTCGCCGGAATCACCAACTCCACACCGCTCCCGACTCTCGGCGAGGCCGGCGTGGCGATGCTCGCGCTCGGTCTCGTGGGTGGTGGCGTCACCGCTCTGCGCCGCGGCAGGAAGCGCTGAAAGGAATAGGCTGATGAGACGGCAACTCGCGCTCTGTGTCCTGGCAGCGATCCTGGTCGCGGCGCTCGCCGAGGCGGGCGGAGCCTCAATCAACCCGGTGCCCGCGCTCGGCGAGGGCGGCGTCGTGATGCTGGCGATCGGCCTGGTCGGCTGCGGCATCGCAACCCTGCGGCGACGCTCGCGCTGAGACCCCGCGTCCTGCGTCGACAGCTCGCCGCCCTCGCCGACGTCATCGACGGAGACTGGCGGCTCTACGGTCTCTTCGTCGCCGGCCTGATCGGGGCACTCTGGCTCCTGGTCCCCATCCATGAGCTCCTGCACGTCCTCGGCTGCGTGGCAAGCGGCGGGACCGTCACCCGCCTCGAGCTCCGTCCTCTCTTCGGTGGCGGGCACCTCGCCCGTCTTCTCCCTTGGGTCCAGCCGGGAGGTGAGTACGCGGGCCGGCTTGCGGGGTTCCAACCGGCGGGCGACCTCTCCTACCTGGTGACGACAGCCCTCCCCCACCTCGTCCTGGCGCCGCTCGGGGCGTGGCTCGCCCGCCGCTCGGCGACCCGACGCAGCCCCTTCCTGTTCGGCGCCGGCGCAGCCGCCGCGCTGCAGCCGCTCGCGTCGTTGACCGGCGACGCCTACGAGATCGGCTCGATCCCGGTGACCGCACTCGCTGACGCCGTCGGCTGGCCTCATGCTCTCGCCTTGCGGGGCGACGACCTCCTCAAGGCCGCGGACCTTGCCGGCACCATCGGCTCGCCCACCGCATGGCCGCTGGTCACGGCGTCGTGGCTGCTCGGCCTTGCCGCCTTCGCGGCGCTGTTGTACGCCAGCGGGGGCCTCGCACCGCGTCGGGCGTGTGCGGCCTGCGGTGCTCGCTGAGACGCTCCCCGCCGTTCTGCCTGGTGTACGCTGACTGATAGGCTCGAGCTTTTCTCGGTGCCTGGAGGTTGGTCATGCGCACACGAGCCGTCCCGACGTACGCCGCCATCGGCGCTCTCCTGTTTTCGTCGCTTGCGCTGGCGGCGCAGTCGCCGGTGCCGCGGATCGACGTGTTGGCGGAACGGGCGCGCGCCACGTTTGCCGTCCCCGGCCTGTCGGTCGCCGTGGTCAAGGACGGCGCGGTCGTGCTCGCCAAGGGCTATGGCGTCAAGAGGCTCGGCGAGAGCGCTCCGGTCGGGGCCGGGACGCTGTTCGGGATCGCGTCGAACACCAAGGCGTTCGTCGCCGCGTCGCTGGCGATCCTGGTCGACGAGGGAAGGCTGCGGTGGGACGACCGCGTCGTCGACCTGCTACCCGGCTTCGCGATGTACGACCCGTGGGTGACCCGCGAGATGCAGGTGCGCGACCTGCTGTGCCACCGCAGCGGCCTCGGCCTCGGGGCCGGCGACCTGCTGTTCTTTCCACAGACCGACTTCACGGTCGCCGAGATCATCCGCAAGCTGCGCTATATCAAGCCCGCGACCAGCTTCCGCACGACGTACGCGTACTCCAACCTGATGTTCGTGACCGCCGGCGAGGTGATCCGCGCGGTGACCGGGAAGAGCTGGGACGAGTTCGTCCGCGAGCGCATCTTCGCCCCGGTCGGGATGGCCGCCTCGAACACCTCGGTTGTGGCATTCAAGCCGGGCGACGACATCGTCACGCCGCACGCGGAGGCCGACGGCGTGCTGCAGCCGGTGGCGTGGGAGAACCTCGACAACTCGGGCGCCGCCGGCGCGATCAACTCCAACGCCGAGGACCTCGCCCGATGGCTGGTCGTGCAGCTCGACAAGGGCAAGCTCCCCGGCGGCGACGTGCGCCTCTTCTCGGAGGACCGCTCGCGGGAGATGTGGACGGTGAACACGACGATCCCGGTCGGCAAACCGCCGGCGCCGCTCGCGGCGGTCGCCCCCCATTTCGCCGGGTACGGCCTCGGCTGGTTCCTGCGCGACTACCGCGGCCACCTGATCGCCAACCACTCGGGCGGGCTGGTCGGCCTGACTTCGCGGGTGTTCCTCGACACCGACGCGCGGATCGGCGTGGCCGTTCTGACCAACTCCGAGACGCTCGCGTCGGGAGCCCTCGCCTGGAGCCTCCTCGACCTCATGCTCGGCGCGCCGGCGACCGACTGGATCGGCATCCTCAAGCAGCAGGACGAGGACCAGGCCAAGAAGGCGAAGGAGGCCGAGGCCGGGTCCGCCAAGCAGCGCGCGGCCGACTCGAAGCCATCGCTCGCGCTCGACGCCTACGCCGGCCGCTACACCGACCCGTGGTACGGCGAGGCGACGGTCGCGCGCGAGGGCGACCGCCTCGTCATGCGCTTCGTCCACAGCGCCGGACTGGTCGGCGACCTCGAGCACTGGCAGCACGACACCTTCGTTGCCCGCTGGCGCGACCGCGCGCTGCGCGCCGACGCCTACGTCACCTTCACCATCGACCCGGACGGCTCGGTCGCGCAGATGACGATGCGTCCGGTTTCGAAGCTCACCGATTTCAGCTTCGACTTCCAGGACCTGCTGTTCACTCCCGTCGCCGCGAAGTAGCTCTGCGTTCGGCACACGGCCCACGGTCCACGGCCCACGTCGTTCGCCGTTCCCCGGCCTTGCCAAACTCCCGGCCCTCGCCTATCATCCTTGTGAAACGGTTCACTTTTTGCAACTGGGACCGTTTCCCAAGTCCGCCCCCCTGCTGAAAAGCACGGACGAGGAGCGCGCACACAAGGAGGAATACCATGCCGCAACGTCGCATGATCACCCTGGACGGCAACGAGGCGACGGCCTCTGTCGCCCATCGCACCAACGAAGTGATCGCCATTTACCCGATCACGCCCTCGTCGAACATGGGCGAGTGGGCCGACGAGTGGGCGTCCCAGGGCCGGAAGAACATCTGGGGCGTGGTCCCGCAGGTCAGCGAGATGCAGTCGGAGGCCGGCGCCGCCGGCGCCGTCCACGGCGCGCTGCAGGCGGGCTCGCTGACCACGACGTTCACCGCGTCGCAGGGCCTGCTGCTGATGATCCCCAACATGTACAAGATCGCCGGCGAGCTCACGTCGTATTGCATGCACGTGTCGGCGCGCACGGTGGCGACCCACGCGCTGTCGATCTTCGGCGACCACTCCGACGTTATGGCGTGCCGGCAGACCGGTTTCGCACATCTGTGCTCCGGCTCGGTGCAGGAGGCGCACGACTTCGCACTGATCGGCCAGGCGGCCACCCTCGCAGCGCGGGTACCGTTCCTCCACTATCTTCGACGGCTTCCGCACCTCGCACGAGGTGTCGAAGATCGAGGAGCTGACCGACGACGATCTGCGCTCGATGATCACCGACGAGCTGGTGGCCGCCCACCGCAAGCGGGCGCTCACCCCCGACCACCCGCTGGTGCGCGGCACGGCGCAGAACCCGGACGCGTTCTTCCAGGCGCGCGAGGCGTGCAACCCGTACTACACCGCCTGCCCCGGGATCGTCCAGAAGACGATGGACACGTTCGCCAAGCTCACCGGGCGCCAGTACCGCCTGTTCGACTATTTCGGCGCGCCGGACGCCGAGAACGTCATCGTGATCATGGGCTCGGGCGGCGACACCACGCACGAGTACGTCGAGTGGGCGCTCAAGCGCGGCGAGAAGATCGGCGTTCTCAAGATCCGCCTGTACCGGCCGTTCGACATCGCGGCGTTCGTCAAGGCGCTGCCCGCCACCACCAGGAAGCTCGCCGTGCTCGATCGCACCAAGGAGCCCGGCGCGATCGGCGACCCGGTCTACCTCGACATCGTCGCCGCCCTCCAGGAGGCGCGTGCCGCCGGCGACTCCCCGTTCGCCGTCGACCCGATCGTCGTCGGCGGCCGTTACGGCCTGTCGTCGAAGGAGTTCACGCCGGCGATGATCAAGGCGGTCTACGACAACCTCGCCACCGCCAAGCCGCGCAATCATTTCACCGTCGGCATCGTCGACGATGTGACGCACACCTCCCTCCCGGTCGACGGCGATTTCGACATCGAGCCGGACGACGTGGTGCGCTCCGTGTTCTTCGGCCTCGGCTCCGACGGCACGGTCGGCGCCAACAAGAACTCGATCAAGATCATCGCCGAGGACGGCGACAACTGGGGCCAGGGCTACTTCGTCTACGACTCGAAGAAGGCCGGCGCGGTCACCGTCTCGCACCTGCGCTTCGGGCCCGCGCCCGATCCGCTCGGCATATCTGATCAAGCGCGCCAACTTCGTCGCCTGCCACCAGTACTCGTTTGTGGACAAGTACGACATGCTGGACTACGCGGCGCTCGGCGCGACGTTCCTGCTCAACGCGCAGTTCGGCCCCGACGAGATCTGGGACCAGCTCCCGCGCGAGATGCAGCAGTCGATCGTCGACAAGAAGATCAAGTTCTACGTGATCGACGCCTATGCGGTGGCCAAGGACACCGGCATGGGCGTCCGCATCAACACGATCATGCAGACGTGCTTCTTCGCCATATCCGGCGTCTTGCCGCGCGACGAGGCGATCAAGCAGATCAAGAAGGCGATCGAGAAGACCTACGGCAAGAAGGGCCCCGAGGTGGTGCGGAAGAACTTCGCCGCCGTCGACCACACCCTCGCCCACCTCTACGAGGTCAAGGTGCCTGCGGCGGTCACTGCGACGCGCGCGCTGCCGCCGATGGTCTCCGACCAGGCACCCGATTTCGTCAAGCGCGTCACCGCCGTGATGATGGCCGGCAAGGGCGATCTGTTGCCGGTCTCGGCGTTCCCGATCGACGGCACCTGGCCGTCCGCCACCACCCAGTGGGAGAAGCGCAACATCGCCCTCGAGATCCCGGTGTGGGACGAGGCGATCTGCATCCAGTGCAACAAGTGCGCGATGGTCTGCCCGCACGCCGCGATCCGCGCCAAGGTCTACCCGCCCGAGCAACTCGCCGGCGCCCCGCCGACCTACAAGTCGACCGGCTTCAAGGCCGCCGACTACAAGGGGTGGAAGTACACCATCCAGGTGGCGCCGGAGGACTGCACGGGCTGCCACCTGTGCGTGGAGGTCTGCCCCGCCAAGGACAAGTCGAACCCGAAGCACAAGGCGATCGACATGCACCCGCAGATGCCGCTGCGCGAGGCCGAGGTGCTCAACTACGCCTTCTTCCTCGCCCTCCCGGAGATCGACCGCGCCACCGTCAAGATCGACGTCAAGGGCTCGCAGTTCCTGCAGCCGCTGTTCGAGTACTCGGGCGCCTGCGCGGGCTGCGGCGAGACCCCGTACATCAAGCTGCTCACCCAGCTCTACGGCGACCGCCTGCTGATCGGCAACGCCACCGGGTGCTCGTCGATCTACGGCGCCAACCTGCCGACCACGCCCTACGCGGTCAACCGCGACGGGCGCGGCCCGGCCTGGAACAACTCGCTGTTCGAGGACACCGCCGAGTTCGCGTTCGGTTACCGCCTCTCCCTCGACAAGCACGCCGACCTGGCGCAAATGCTGCTCCGGCAGATGGCCTCACAGATCGGCGAGAGCCTGGTCGACGACCTGCTGGCCGCCGACCAGACGGGCGAGGCGGGCATCGCGGCGCAACGCAAGCGGGTCGAGGCGCTCCGCGGCAAGCTCGCCGGCATCGGCAGCGGCGAGGCCAGGCGGCTCGAGCTGGTGGCCGATTACCTGGTCAAGAAGTCGGTGTGGGCGATCGGCGGCGACGGCTGGGCCTACGACATCGGCTACGGCGGCCTCGACCACGTGATCGCGCAGGGCCGTGACGTCAACCTCCTCGTGCTCGACACCGAGGTGTACTCCAACACCGGCGGCCAGCAGTCGAAGGCGACGCCGATGGGCGCCGCGGCCAAGTTCGCCATGGCGGGGAAGGCCGTGCCCAAGAAGGACCTCGGCATGATCGCCATGACCTACGGCAGCGTCTACGTGGCCAAGGTCGCCTTTGGCGCCAAGGACGCCCAGACCGTCAGGGCGTTCCAGGAGGCCGACTCCTTCCCCGGCACCTCGATCGTCATCGCCTACAGTCACTGCATCGCCCACGGCTTCGACCTCGCGTTCGGCGCCGAGCAGCAGAAGCTCGCGGTGGACTCCGGGAGCTGGCCGCTGTACCGCTGGGATCCGCGCCGCATCGCTCTTGGCGAGAACCCGCTGAAGCTGGACTCGGCTCCGGGCAAGGTCGACGTCGCCACGTACATGCGCAACGAGACCCGGTTCCGGATGGTCGAGCAGCAGGACCCCAAGCGCTTCGCCAAGCTGCTCGAGCGGGCCCGGATCGAGATCGGCAACCGCTTCGTCGCCTATGAGCACCTCGCCAAGCTGGCGATGCCGGTGCGGCCGGCAGTCGAGGCCGCAGTCGAGCCCGGAAGCGACGAGAAAGCGAACTAGGGGGAGACCATGGACCTTTCCACCACCTATCTCGGATTCAAGCTGTCCAGCCCGTTGATGCCGGGCGCGTCGCCGCTGGTGGACGAGCTCGAAACCGTCAAGCGCCTCGAAGACGCCGGCGCCTCGGCCATCGTCATGCACTCGCTGTTCGAGGAGCAGATCACCCACGAGCAGCTCGGCCAGACGGTCAACGTCGAGATGCACGAGGACGCGTTCGCCGAGGCGCTCTCGTACTTCCCGCGCCCGGAGGAGTACCGGCTCGGCCCCGACAAGTACCTCGAGCAGGTGCGCAAGATCAAGCAGACCGTCAAGGTGCCGGTGATCGCCTCACTCAACGGCACCACGCCGGCGGGCTGGCTCGAGTACGCGAAGCTGATCGCCGAGGCCGGCGCCGACGCCCTCGAGCTGAACGTCTACTACCTGGCCACCAACGCCTGGGAGACCAGCGACCAGGTCGAGCGGCGGACGCTCGACGCCGTCAAGGCGGTCAAGTCCGCGGTGAAGCTCCCGGTCGCGGTCAAGCTGTCGCCGTACTTCTCCTCGCTCACCCACTTCGCCCGGGCGATCGACGAGCTCGGCGCCGGGGGCCTGGTGCTGTTCAACCGGTTCTACCAGCCGGACCTCGACATCGAGAAGCTGGAGGTGGTGCCCCACCTGCAGCTCTCCAGCTCGGCTGACCTGCTGCTCCGGATACGCTGGATGGCCATCGTCTACGGCCACGTCAAGGCCGACCTCGCCTGCTCCGGCGGCGTCCACACCGGTCTCGACGCGATCAAGGCGGTGATGGCAGGGGCGAGCGCCGTGCAGATCGTCTCCGCCCTCCTGATCAACGGCCCCGAGCACCTGACGAGGGTGCGCGACGAGATGACGCGGTGGCTCGAGGAGCACGAGTACGACTCGCTGGCCCAGGCGCGCGGCTCGATGAGCCACGAGAACTGCCCCAACCCGCAGGCGCTCGAGCGCGCCAACTACATGAAGATCCTGCAGGGCTGGCGTTCGTAGGACCGGGGTCAGGGGTCAGGGGTTAGGGAGAGGAAGCAATGAGGGGGTGGGAGCGGTTCCCACCCCCTCTTCATTCGTGAAGGGAAGCAGCTTGCCAGCTCCCCTCGCCGGGGAGCGCCGGAGCGCTTCCGGCCAGACCGTTCGGGGCGGCGGGACGCTGTTGCAGTCGGCTCAGATTGCAGATACGCTCCGCCGCATGTCCAAATCGCGCTCGCCCCTGTTCGCGACCAAGTCGCTCGAGCTGCTGCTCGAGGAGATGAAGGGCGAGAACCGCCTGCGGCGGATCCTCGGCCCGGTTCAGCTGACCAGCCTCGGCGTCGGCGCCATCATCGGCACCGGCATCTTCGTGCTCACCGGCCAGGCGGCGCACGACAAGGCCGGGCCGGCGCTGATGCTGTCGTTCGTGGTGGCGGGCATCGCCTGCATCTTCGCGGCGCTGTGCTACGCCGAGTTCGCCTCGATGGTGCCGGTCGCCGGCTCCGCCTACACCTACGCCTACGCCACGCTGGGCGAGCTGTTCGCCTGGATCATCGGCTGGGACCTGGTGCTCGAGTACACCGTGGCCTCGGCCACGGTCGCGCACGGCTGGTCGCACTACTTCCAGGACTTCGCCAGCATCTTCGGCATCCACATGCCGCACCGCTGGGGGCTGGCGCCGTTCGACTACGACCCGACGCTCGGGCACTTCGTCTCGACCGGCGCGGTGCTCGACCTGCCGGCGATGGTGATCGCCGTCCTCGTCACGCTGATCCTGGTCAAGGGCATCCGCGAGAGCGCCTCGTTCAACACCACCATGGTGGGGATCAAGCTGGCGGTGGTGCTGTTCGTGATCGGCGTCGGCGTCTTCTACGTCAACCCCGCCAACTGGCACCCGTTCGCGCCGTTCGGCTAGTCCGGGCTGTCGTTCTTCGGCCAGACGATCTCGGGGATGAAGGACGGCGGCGGGCACCCGCTCGGCATGCTCGCCGGCGCCGCCATCATCTTCTTCGCCTACATCGGCTTCGACTCGGTCTCGACGCACGCCGAGGAGGCGCGCAACCCGCAGCGCGACGTGCCGATCGGCATCATGACGTCGCTGATCCTCTGCACGGTGCTCTACATCGCGGTGGCGGCGGTGCTCACCGGCATGGTGCCCTACGACCAGATCGACATCGACGCGCCGGTCGCCGACGCGTTCCGGCAGGTCGGCCTGCCGTGGGCGCAGTTCGTCATCTCGTTCGGCGCCCTCGCCGGCATCACGTCGGTGCTGCTGGTGCTGATGCTCAGCCAGCCGCGCGTGCTGCTGGCGATGGCGCGCGACGGGCTGCTCCCGGAGAGCTTCTTCGGCGCCGTCCACCCGCGCTTCCGGACGCCGTGGAAGTCGACGATCCTCACCGGCTGCGTCGTCGCCACGCTCGCGGCCTGTTGCCGCTGCGCATCCTCGCCGAGCTGGTGAACATCGGCACGCTGCTGGCGTTCGTCATCGTCTGCGCCGCGGTGCTCATCATGCGCCGCACCCACCCGGAAGCGGCGCGGCCGTTCCGCGCGCCCGGCGGCCTGGTGACCCGATCCTCGGCATCCTCATCTGCCTGATGCTGATGTTCTCGCTGCCGGTCGAGAACTGGCTGCGGCTGTTCGTCTGGCTGGTCGTCGGGTTCGTGATCTACTTCGCCTACGGTCGTCACCACAGCGCGCTGCGGCTCCGGGGACGGTAACCCTGGTGTCCACCGAGGAGAGAGCGACCACGTGAGGAGGCGTCACGCCGAGGCAACGCCTCTCGGTGCGCTGACGCTGGGTGCACTCGGCGTCGTCTACGGCGACATCGGCACCAGCCCGCTGTACGCCGTCAAGGAGGCATTCTCCGGGACCAGCGCGCTCGCCGTGACCGAGGCCAGCGTCCTCGGTGTCATCTCGCTGATGGTGTGGGCGCTGGTGTTCGTGGTCGTCGTCAAGTACATGGTGTTCGTGCTGCGCGCGGAGAACCGCGGCGAGGGCGGCATCTTCGCGCTCCTGGCGCTGCTGTTCGCCGACGGCGACGCCCGCCGCCCGCGACGCGCGTGGCTGCTCGCCGCCGGGCTGTTCGGCGCCGCGCTGCTGTACGGCGACGGGATCATCACGCCGGCGATCTCGGTGCTCTCGGCGGTGGAAGGCGTCGAGGTGGTGACGCCGGCGCTGTCGCGGCTCATCGTGCCGGTCACCATCGTCATACTCGTCGCGCTCTTCCTCTTCCAGAAGCGCGGCACCGGCGGCGTCGGCGCGGTGTTCGGCCCGATCATGCTGGTCTGGTTCGGCGCCCTGATGACCACCGGAGTGGCCGCGGTCGTCCAGCAGCCGCGAGCACTCGCCGCGATCGACCCCCGCCATGCTGTGGCTTTCCTCGCCGGCCACGGGCTCACCGGCTTCCTGGCCCTCGGCGCGGTGATCCTGGCGGTCACCGGCGCCGAGGCGTTGTACGCCGACCTCGGCCATTTCGGCCCTGCCCCGATCCGGCTGGGGTGGTACACCATCGTCTTCCCGTCGCTGCTGGCCAACTACTTCGGCCAGGGCGCGCTGCTCCTCCAGCACCCCGAGGCGGCGGCCAACCCGTTCTACGGCCTGGTGCCGCGCTGGGGACTGCTGCCCATGGTGGTCCTGGCCACCACCGCGACGGTGATCGCCTCGCAAGCCCTGATCACCGGGGCGTTCTCGCTGTCGTCGCAGGCGGTGCAGCTCGGCTACCTGCCGCGCCTGAGCGTCGTGCACACGTCGGCGCGCTACTCCGGCCAGATCTACATCCCCGCGGTCAACACCGGCCTCGGCTTCGCTTGCGTCGCTCTCGTCCTCGCGTTCCGCAGCTCGTCATCGCTGGCGGCCGCATACGGCCTCGCGGTGGTCGGCACCATGGCCATCACCAGCCTGCTGTTCTTCTTCGTGGCGCGCGACCGCTGGCACTGGCACCCGGCGGCGGCGGGGTTGCTGACCGCCGTGTTCCTGACTGTCGAGATGGCGTTCTTCGGCGCCAACCTGGCCAAGCTCACCCACGGTGGCTGGGTGTCGCTCGGCGTCGGCGCGATTGCCTTCACTCTGATGTCGAGCTGGAAGGACGGTCGTATGCGGCTGTTCGCCGACGTCGAGATGCGCGGGATGCCGTTCGATCTGCTCCTCGCCGACGTCGCCAAGCGGCAGCCGTACCGGGTCAAGGGCACCGGGGTGTTCATGTCCGGCAACCCGAGCGGCGTGCCGTCGATCCTCCTCCACCACCTCAAGCACAACAAGGTGCTGCACGAGCGCGTCGTCGTCCTCTCGATCGCAAAGCCCGACCGGCCGTTCGTGCCCGCTGCTGAGAGCGTGGTGCTGACCACGCTCGAGAACGGCTTCTACCGGGTCGTTGCGCACTTCGGCTTCATGGAGACGCCGAGCATCCCGGTGGTGCTCGAGCGCTGCGCGGCGCTTGGGCTGGAGATGAAGCTGGCCGAGACGACCTTCTTCCTCGGCCGCGAGACGCTGCTGATCGGCACGAAGCGCGGCATGGCGCGCTGGCGCAAGCGCCTGTTTGCCTTCATGTCCCGCAACGCCACGCCGCCTACCGCCTACTTCAACATCCCGCCGAACCGCGTCGTCGAGCTCGGCATCCAGATCGAGCTCTAGTCTCCGATCTCAGGCACCTGATACTCCGAACGCGGTGCCGGGCACCGCGTTATTGCAGTTTCGGGGAACGGGCAAGGGTCAGATGAGGCTGAAGTGGACGGTCACGATCATGGCGACCGCGATCGGCTTCCCGTCGAGCGTCGACGGCTCGTACCGCCACTGCTTGACGGCCTCGATCGCCGAGTCGGTCAAGCCATTCCCCAGCGGCATGATCACCCGCACCGCGCCGATGCTGCCGTCGGGTCCGATGGTGAGATCGAGCACCACGGTGCCCTGGGTGCGAGCCTGGCGAGCCGCCTCGGGATAGACCGGCCTGACATAGACGAGCCGCCTCGGCTCCTTGACGTTGCCGACGCCGACGCGCAGCGGCGAGCCGAGCAAGCCGCCGGGCACGCCGCCGAGCGTGCCGCCGACCTCGCCTCCCGGCACGCCGCCCTTGACGCCGCCGACGACGCCGCCCTCGACTCCGCCGTCGACGCCACCCTCGACCCCGACCGATGCGGTGGTCGCCGGGATGGCGGTCGGCACCACGGCGGGCTGGGTCACCTCGGCCGGCTTCTCGACGGGCTTCTCCTCCTCGTGCGGCTTCGGCATGCTGGAGCCCTTCGGAGGTGGAGGCGGAGGAGGAGGAGGAGGCGGCGGCATCGGCGGCTGCCAAAAAGTCACCAACACCGGCGGCTCGTCGAGCTCCTCGATCTGCCACAACCTGGCGACGTAGAGCCCGGCCAGGACCCCGAGGTGGGCCGCGAACGCCAGGGACAGCGCGACGACGCTACGCCGACGGCGGGCGGGTTTGAGCGTCTCGACGAGAGTAGTCTCGAACATCCTTCATCCCGAAAAGCAACTGCCGTGCCAAGCAGTTTCAGTCCCGCCGCCTCCTGCCCCTGCCGGGCCGCGACGCGTGGACCGACCTGCTTGGAGGCGCACTATTGCATATCCCGAGGCCGTCGCACAGCGCACGAGCATCACCCTCATGCGCGCCCCGCCACCGGAGCTCTGCCGCTCTCACGAGTGTCCGCTGGAGGTGACGCCGCGCGGCGGAGGGCGGCCAGCGCGACGACGGCGACGGCGATCCCGGCGACGGAGTCGCTGACGTAGTGGTAGCGGCAGTAGAACGTCGACACGTAGAGCGTCAGCACCATCGGCGCCAGCGTGATCGCGAGCGGTCGGCGGTAGCGCCACGCCATCGCCCACAGCACGGTGGCGGCCGCGCAGTGCGGGCTCGGCAGCGAGCCCCCGACATAGTGCAGCTTCGCCCGGATCAGCTCGCCCAGCCAGGTGAACAGCCACCCCTGCAGCGGGACGGTGTAGGTGCCCGCGAGAAACGCCATCGGCCCCGCCACCGGGATTACGACGAACCCGACGTCGCAAACGACGTTGACCACAGTCAGCACCAGCAGGCAGTGTTCGAGCGCCGCATCACCACGGCTCCGCCAGATCGCGCCGCAGACCAGCGGGTAGAGCGCGATGTAGCCCACGTAGGCGAACATCATCCCCTCGGTCAGCCACGGCCGGGTCAGCCGCTGCAGCCACACCGTCGGCTGCACGCCGAAGGTGGCCTGCTCGACCGCCATGACGTCGCCGTCGAGCCAGCCCCCGTGGAGGACAAGCTGGAGCGGAGCAACGGCCGAGAAGAGAAAGGCAAGCACAGCGCAGACGGCGGCGGCCCGCAGCGCCGCCCTTCCTGCCGGCTTGCGGAGCCTGCCGGCAACCGCGATCGCCGCCAGGTAGACGATCCCGGCCGCGGCATTGCCGAGGACCAGGGCCGGCCAGGTCGGAACTCTCCGGTAGAAAACCAGCGCGACCGCGGCGAAGAGGACCAACGCACCAACGATCAGCGCGTCGGTCGCGCCAAGAACCACGCGCCCGCCGCGAGGGCTGCCGGAGGTCCGCGCGACTTCGCTCACTCAGATCGCCATCTCGTAGACACGATAGCGACGCAGGGGATCGAGGCCGAGGTTCTCCATCGCGTTGATCATCGCAGCGTTGTCCTCGAGGATGTAGTTGGCTTCAAGGCGGACGCCGCCGCGCGGCGACAGCACCTCGTGCACCCGCCGGTAGAGCAGCGCATCGACAGCGCGGCGCTGGTACTCGGGCACGACGCCGATCGCCCACATGCGGAACTGCTTGAGGTGCTTGCGCCCCCGAAGCAGCTTCAGCCAGCCGAAGGGCAGCAGCCGCCCGCCGAGGCCGCGCAGCAGCACGTTGAGGTCCGGGAGCGTGATCGCGAACCCGATCGGAACGCCACGAGCATCCTCGGCGATCATCACGATCTCGGGGTCGACGACCATCCTGAGGTCCCGCGCCATCGCCTTCCCCTCCTCCGCCGTCGCCGGGTAGAACCCCCAGTTCTCCGCGATCGACCGGTTGGCGAGACCGACGATGGTCGTCACCTCTTCCTCGAGCCGTCGCATGTCGATACTGCGCACGGTGACGCCATAGCGCTCCTGCACCCGGTCGGTGAGCGCCAGGTAGCGCTCCGGGATGCGATACCCGGTCGTGGTGTCGGCCACGAAGGCCAGAAGGTCCTTCGCCTTCGTCAGGCCGAAGGCGAGCAGTTGGTCGTTGTAGAACGCCGGGTTGTACGGCGCCATCAGCACCGGCGGCGGGGTGAACCCCTCGACCACCAGCCCCCACTCTTGGGAGGCGAAGCTCCACGGGCCGCGCATCACCGACATTCCCCGTCCCCGCAGCCAGTCGCGCGCGGCGCCGAGCAGCGCGGCCGACACGCCGGCGTCGTCGATGCACTCGTACGAGCCGAACAGCCCGATCGGCCGGCCCCAGTGCTCGAGGGCGAGCTTGTCGACGAAGGCGGCGACGCGGCCGACGACCCTGCCGGCATCGTCGGTCGCCAGAAAAGGCTCGCAGGTACAGTGCCGCAACATCGGGTTGCGCTTCGGGTCGACGCGCTGGCGCTGCTCGAGACGCAACGGCGGTACCCATACGGGGTCGTCGCGGTACAGACGATAAGGGAGATCGACAAACCGCCGCAGGTCCGCGCGCGATCGCACGGGGAGGATGCGCACCGGCGCTCAGGATACTACGGTGTCCGCCAGCGCCGCTCGCAGCGTCCTCGCCGAGCTCCATCAGCAGTCACAAGAGGCGCTCTTCGGGCGTTGCGTGACCGCGAGGGCGGCGACGCCCTAGCCGGCGGCTCCTGGCCCCAGCTCATCGAGAGCGCCGCGGATCGCGGCCGCCAGGGTACGCAGGTCGAACGGCTTCTGCAGGAAGCGGAGGTCGCCCCCCGTTACCGAGGCCCGTACCGCCTGGTCCTCGTTGTAACCGGACATCAGCACGATCCGCATCGCCGGCCACTGTCGCTCCAGAGAAGCCACCATCTCGATGCCGGACATGCCGGGCAGCAAGAGATCCGAGAGCACGAGGTCGAAGGCCGGAGACGTCGGAAGAGCGAGCGCGTCCTCGGCGCTCGCCTTCGCCACGACCTGGTACCCCAGCGCGACGAGGATTTCGGCGAGCCCCTCGCGAGCGCCCTCCTCGTCCTCGACAATCAGGATGCGCTCCGAGCCGCCCTGCGGCCTCTCGCCGGCCTCGGGAACCTCGGCGGCGGTCTCCGCCTCCTCGGCACCGATGCGGGGCAGCGTCACCGTGAACGTGGCGCCAGCCCCCGTCCGGGCGTCGACGTCGACGCGGCCGCCGTGGGCGAGCGCGATGCCATGAACCACGGAGAGGCCAAGGCCGGTCCCCTTGCCGACAGGCTTGGTGGTGAAGAACGGCTCGAACAGGTGCGCCCGGACCGCGTCCGGGATACCGCCGCCGCTATCGGTCACTGACAGCCAAACGCTCGTCGCATCGCCGCCGCTGCGCAGCGTCGCCCGCCCGCCCGCCGGCATCGCGTCGGATGCGTTGATCACGAGGTTCATCAGCACCTGGTCGAGTTGACCGCGGTCGGCGCTGACGAGCAGCCGATCGTCCGCCAGCTCGCTCGTGAGGACCACGTTCTCGCGGACGATCCGGCGCAACATCGTCGCCGCACCGCGTACCAGGTCGTTGACGTCGACGGGTTCGCGCACCGGTGTGTCCTGGCGGGAGAAGAGGAGGAGCTGGCGGGTCAGCGCGGCGCCCCGCCGGATCAGCTCCTCGAGCGCTTGCAGGTGCCGCTCCTCGCCTCGAGCCGGTGCGGCCGTCTGGCCAAGCACGCCAACCTGGCTGAGCATCGCCTGCAGCAGGTTGTTGAAGTCGTGGGCGATGCCGCCGGAAAGACGCCCGACCGCCTCCATCTTCTGCGCCTGGTTGAGCTGCTGCTGCAGCCGGACCTCGAGGGTGACGTCACGCTTGATCGCGACGAAGCTGACGATGTGGTCGCGCTCGTCCCGAATTGGGGTGATCGTTGCATCTTCCTCGTAGAGACCGCCGTCCTTGCGGCGGTTCACGAAACGGCCGTGCCACGTCACTCCTGCAGTGATCGTCCGCCAGAGGTCCGCATAGAACGCCTCGTCCTGCCGGCCGCTCTTGAGGATGCGCGGGTTCTGGCCCACCGCCTCCTCGCGCGTGTAGCCGGTGATCCGCTCGAAGGCCGGGTTGACGTACTCGATGGTCCCGTTGGGATCGGTGATCAGCATGCCTTCCGCCGCTTGCTCGATGGCCGTCGCGAGCCGGCGCTGCCCCTCCTGTGCCGCCGCCGTCTCGGTCATGTCCTCGCACGTCGTCAAGGCATTTCCGCCCTCCAGGGTCGTGCTGGTGAACTGGACGAGCCTGCGGCTACCGTCCTTGCAGGTCACGCGCATCGCCCTGCTGATCGTCTCGCCGCGTTCGCGCGCCGGCCTGTCCGCCTCCCACAGCCTCGTCACCTCCGCACGCTGCTCGGGATCGGGGAATGCCAGCTCTCGCCAGGCACCCAGGGTCGGCGTGTCGTCCAGCGTGAAGCCGAACAGCGCCACCCAGGCCGGGTTGACGTACGTGATGGCCCCTGCGGCGTTGGACAACCGCATGCCGAACGGCGCCGACTCGGTCAACGTCCGGAACCTGGCCCGATCCGTCAGCGCCTGTTCCTCGGCGTGCTTGCGCGCGGTGATGTCCTCGACCGTTCCTTCGAAGTGCAGGATCGTCCCGTCGGCGGCCCGGACCGCCCTTGCGTTCTCGATGACCAGGAGCCTGCGACCGTCCTTCGTCGTCCACGAGGATTCCAGACCGCGCACCTCGCCGTCGCGCGCCAGAATCTCCTTGAACCGCCCCCGCGGGTAGTCGGGCTGGAACCCCTCCTCCTCGAGGTTGCGCGCGACCAGCTCCGCGGTGGAGGCGTAGCCCAGCATCTCGAGGATCGCCCGGTTGACCAGCAGGATGCGTCCCTCCGGAGTCGTCCGGTAGATCCCAATCGGCGACTGCTCGAACAGGCTGCGGTAGCGTTGCTCGCTCTCGCTCAACGCTTCCGCTGCGCGCCGCTGCTCGCCGATGTCGCGGACGATGGCGAGGAAGCGTCCGTCGCGCCCGCCGCCGAGGTAGCTGGAGGAGATCTCCACCGGAAAGGTGGTGCCGTCCTTGCGCACCTGCTCCGTTTCCAGCTTGGAGCGCCCGGCAGCGGCGACAGCGTCGAGCAGGTGCGGTACGTCCTTCCGTTCGTCCGGGCGGCCAAGCTGCGCGATCGCCAGCCCCCGGAGCTCCTCGCCGCGGTAGCCGTACATCTCCTCGGCACGGCGGTTGGCCTCGAGGATCATGCCGTCGCGAGAAACGTACAGCACAGCGTCGTTGGCCAGGTCGAGGAGCCGGGCGAGATGCGCCTCACCACGCGCCAGCGCAAGCTCCCGCCGGTCGCCCTCTCGCCGCCATAAGCCATAGGTCACCCCGGCGAACGCACCCGCCACGGCAAGCAAGAGCGCCGCGGCGCCGGTCAGCCAGCGGTGGAACGACTCGAGCACCTCCGCCTCGTCGATCTTAACCACGAGGCCCCAGGGGGCGTTCCTCAGCGCTCGCGGCGCCGCGAAGACGCTCTTGCCCCGATAGTCGACGTAGCGGGCAAACGTCTCGACCCCATCGAGTGCCGCCGCTCCGGCAAAGCCCGGGACCGACAACGGCCGCCGTACCGTCAGCGGCGGGTCGGGCCGGTGCCGCAAGGGCGAGATGAGCACCGCGTCGTTGCCGTCACGTTCGGCGAGCACAGTCTCGCCGGTGCGCGAAACGTCGGACCGGTGGGCGAGGAACGGGTACAGCCAGAGGCGAGGGTCGGCCGAGACGACGACGGCGCCGATCGCCTCTGTCCGGGCGCGATCGGCGAACACAGGCGCAGCAAACGCCACCTCCGTCGTTCCGCCCCGCCGGTGCGCCCCGACCACCGCCGTACCGCTTTCGAGGCAGCGTCTCGCGAGCGCGGCGCACGGCGGGTCGTTGGCGCGATCCACTGGCGCGGCACCGATCACCGCGAGGCCACTGTCGATCACCGTGGCGGCCTGGTACCCGCGGACACCGATGAACTCGGCGAGCAGCTCGTCGAGATGCCCGCGCGGCCCGATCCCCGGCTCGCGCGGCCGCGCCGTTTCTCCAGAGGTGAGGAAGACCACCGTCGGGTAGCCGGCGACGACGCGGGCGTCGGCAACCCCGCCGGATAGCCAGAGGTCGACCGCGGCCCGGCGATCGTCGGCCATGGCCTCGAGCTGTGAACGCCAGCCTTCGATGAACCGCGCGCGCTCGCGGGGAGCGACGGCGAGAGCGCCGTAGAGAGCGATGCCGAGCAGCGCGACACCGACCGCCGTCAGGAGCAGCGCCCAGCGACCACCGGGCAACTCGTAGCCTGAGGCGCTCTCCGCAGGAGTTGGGCTCCCCCGCTTTCCCGCCAACGTCTTTCATTGTGGCACAAGTCGGCGCCTTGTAAGACTTAGATTTCGATCGACTTTCTCGCTATTTCGCGGTAGCGCCGCCGGGCGTGCCGGGAGCAACGTCCGTGAGCAGCGATTGCAGCACGACGCGGTAAGCCGGGTGATAGGCGTTGCGGTACGTCGCGCTGTGATGCCCCGCCGGGTAGCCGTGGAGGGCGTCGTCGTCCGCCAGCACGTCGAGCTGGCGAGCCATCGCCTCGCGTCCGAGATCGCGGAGCACGGCGATCGCGATCTCGAGGTGTTCCTTCATGACCGCAGCGTCACCGTGCACCGTCGCCGCGGTGGCGACGAACGCATCCAGCAGCCGCGCACGGTCGCCTCCGGCAGCGACGAACGGACGCAGGTTGAGGCGGGCGAGCGGCGGGGTGTCGCTCAGCACGTCGAGCAGCGGCTCGCCGGCAGGACCGGGCGCCAGCGCGGCCAGCTCCTCGTCGAGGTACCGCTTCGCCTCGTCACGGCTGGGGACTGCATGCGCCGGGCCGAACACCGACTGGTGGACGAGCTTGTAAACGTCCTCCGCCTCGGCCAGCGGGTAGCGGGCGAGGTGATCGCGAAGCAGGTGAGACCAGGGGGAAGCGGCGTGGGTCGTGGGCCGTGGGCCGTGGGCCGTTCCCCACCCGCCGCATGCTGCGAAAGCAACGAAAACGACAGTGGCGCCGAAAAGCGCGCCGGCATGCGTTGGCGGAAACCCAGAGCGGCGGCGGGTCATGAGGAGCGCCGGGGGCGGCGGCGGACGTCGGGAAGCGGCACCGACGTTTCGGCGGTCATGACCCAGCCGGGCAGGTCGGCGAGGACGGCGCGCAGGGCGTCCTCCGGTCCCTCGACGAGGAGCATGCGCGGCGAGTCATCGATCAGCTCGACGCCGGTGAGCCTGACGATGCGGCCGGCGTCGGCTTCGGGACGCGGGCCGGCACGGCGGTAGCGGAGGATGAAGCGCGGCATCCCCTACTCCCTCGGCATACCCTGGCCCTCGTTGACGGTGCCGAAGCCGAGCGGACGAGCCGCACCCAGGAGCGCGCGCGCCATCGCCTCAGAGCGGTGGCGGACGCGCGGCATGGCGAGGATGTCGGGGCGTGCGGCGAGGATGCGCGCGGCGGCGCCGGTCACCGCGGGGCATGCCATCGAGGTGCCGCTCATTGCCACGTAACCACCGGGGACCGTCGAGACGATGGCGACACCGGGGCCGACGAAATCGATCTCCGAGCCGACGTTGGTGAACGCCGCAAGGAAGTTCTTGCGGTCGGTGCCGCGCGGCGACGCCACGTACTCCGACTCCGGCGCGTCAGCGGGAAAAGTGCCGGAGCGGCCCATCGCCGAGACCGCGAGCGCGAGTGCGTCGCTCGCCGGGAAGCTCACCGGGGCACGGCTTTCGTTGCCGGCGGCGACGATCACCAGCGCGCCGCGCGAGCGCGCGTCCTCGATGGCGGCGCGGGTTGCCTCGTCGGGACCGCCGCCGCCCAGGCTCATGTTGACGAGGTCGCAACCGTCGTCGACGGCGGCGTCGATCGCCTTGATGATCGCGTAATTGCTGGCCTCCGCGCGGCCCTTGCCGAAGACCCGGTACGAGCGCAGCGTCGCGCCCGGTGCGATGCCCTGCACCCCTGCCGGTGGCGTGCCGCGAGCGGCGATGATGCCGGCGACGTGGGTGCCGTGGTGCTCGCCGTTGTCGCCGTACTCCGTCGTCTTCTCGCCGACGACGGTGTTGCGCCCGCCGGCCACGACCAGGTCCGGGTGCCTCGTGTCGATCCCGGTGTCGACGACCCCGATCGTGACTCCCTTGCCGGTGGCCACGTCGCCGCCGCGGTAGAAGTGGCGGACAGCATCGCGCGCCGTCAAGTCGATCGGGGCGAGCGTGAGCTCCAGCTCGTCAGCGACTGCGACGCCGGCGCGCACGGCGCCCCACAGGTCGCGCGCCGGAAACGCGTAGAGCCGTTCGAGCCGCCGCGCCGAGGCCGGCAACGCCAGCGTGACCTCGCCGCGCTTCCCGGTGGTGCCCTGAGCGCCGATGCCCCGCTCCAGGTCGGTGAGCGCCACCACCTGCGCGCCCGCGACCGGCGAGCCCTCGTCTCGCGAGCGCAGCTTCACCTTGATTTTGCGCGTCGCTGCCAGCCGCGCCGCCGCCAGGTCCGCCGCCACAGCGGGTCGCGGCGCAAGCGCCGGGCGGTAGTACACCACCGCAACGATGCGCAGCGACGGCTGGTGGCGGCGCAGGCGGTGGAGGTCCTCCAGGGAGAGCTCGACCAGCTTGGGCCCGTCGTCGCGGAAGTCGTCGATGAGCCAGCCCTCGGGGAACCGCCGCAGCTCCGGTACCCCGAGCCACGCCCCGACGAACAGCGCAGCGTCGCGCACGCCGCGCGGCGGCAGGATGATGTACTGCTGGCGTTGCGACCGGTCAGCCACGGCGGGCCTCCCCAGGAAGGACGGTAACGCACGGGGTGGTGGCGGTCAACACGAGTGGTTTGGAGGCGCGTGGAACCTTGGAGGTCGTCGTTGCCACCTCCGACATTTTGAAAGCGGACAACTCAGCGTTTCCGCTGCAGCCTCCAGTCAGGCGGCGCTTGCGCTCCGCATCGCGAGCAAAACGTCGGAAGTGGCACGCGCGCACCGCTCAGGGAGCGGTGCGGAGTGGTTTGGTGGGCACACCGCCGCGCTCAGGCGCGCGAGCATTTCTTCTGCTTCTTTGCTTCTTCCTAGCTCGCTCCGCGCAGCGGAGCGGCGCTGCCGCCAGTGGGCCAGATGCAAGGAGCGCAAGCAGGCCCGCGACGACGCGTACTTGATGTACGCGAGGAGCGAGGCCGGCGAAGGGCGACGCCGCAGATGGTCCGCTGCCGGCAGCGCTTCATGGAAAGAAGAGAGCGATCCATATTGGCGAGGGGCGGGCTGCACGCAGTGCAGCAAGGGCGCTCGCGGTACGCCCGGCGGGAGCGCAGCTCCCAGCCGACGAACCGCGAGCGCCCGCAGCGCCGCGCTAGCGGCGCCCGCCCCAGCTCCAGAACCTCGGGGCCACCCCCACACCACTGTGTTAGCCTCTGCCGGGGAGGGGGGATGGAGCTGGTTCAGCACGTGATTGCCACCTATCACGAGGTGGCGCTCAAGGGCGGCAACCGCGGGTTCTTCGAGCGGGCGCTGATACGCAACGTGCGCACGGCGCTGGCTGGCCTGCCGATCGCCGAGATCTCGGTGCCGTCGCGAATCGTCATTCGTTTCGCCGAACCGGTGCCCTGGACCGACGTGCACGCTCGCCTCTACACCGTCTTCGGGCTGATCGGCATCATGCCGGTGACGCGGGTCGGCGGCACTTACGAACAGGTCGAGACGCACATCGGCGAGCACCTCGACGAGCTGGCCGGCGTGACGTTCGCCATCCGCTGCCATCGCTCCGACAAGCGCTTCCCGATGACCTCCGACGCGATCCAGCGACGGCTCGGCCAGTTCGTCAGGGACCACACCGCCCTGACCGTGGACCTCGACAACCCGGACGTGACGATTCACGTTCTCATCCAGTCGGACGGCGTCTTCGTCTACCGTCGTCGCTTCACGGCCGCCGGCGGCCTGCCGGTCGGCACGTCGGGACGCGTCCTGGTGCTACTCTCCGGCGGGATCGATTCCCCGGCCGCGGCGTACACCACCCTCAAACGCGGCACCCGGGCCCACTACCTCCACTTCCACTCGGCGCCGTACACGTCGGACGCGTCGGTGCGCAAGGTCGAGGCGATCGCCCGCCACCTCAACCGCCACCAGGGGGCGAGCCGCCTGTTCGTGGTGCCGTTCGGCGACTGCCAGCGGGAGATCGTGTCCCTCTGCCCTGAGACGCTGCGCGTCGTGCTCTACCGCCGCATGATGCTGCGGGTGGCGGCCCGCGTGGCCCGCCGCGAGCGCTGCCTGGCGCTGGTCACCGGCGAGGCGCTGAACCAGGTGGCGTCGCAGACGCTCGAGAACCTGACGGCGATCGACCGCATCGCGCACATGACGGTGCTGCGGCCGCTCGTCGGCATGGACAAGCTCGAGATCATCGCGCTCGCCGAGCGGGCCGGCACCTACGAAATGTCGATCCTCCCGCACGACGACTGCTGCTCTTTCCTGCAGCCGCAGCACCCGGCCACACGCACCACCCACGAGGCATGCACCGAGGCCGAGGAGGCGCTCAACGTCGACGATTGGGCGCGGCGGCTGCAGCACGACGCGACCGTGATCAAGGTCGAGCCGGCGCCCTGGACGAGCGCGCCCAGCCCGGCGCTGGAGGAGGTCACGGGATGAGCCGGGAGATCTCGCGCAAGGAGCTGCTGCGCGGCGTCTTCTCGAGGTTCCGGGACGTCCAGGAACGGGTCACCACCGCGACCGTCCACGGCTCCTCGGTGTCCGTCAACCCGCCGGGGGCGCTGCAGCCGGAGGCCGCCTACTTTGCCGCCTGCACCGGGTGCGAAGCGTGCGTCAAGGCGTGCCCGTACTCGTGCATCACGATGACCGACGCCGGCGTGCCGGCGCGCCACGTCGCCGTGATCCACCCCGAGAGCAAGCCGTGCCGAGTCTGCGCGGACCTGCCGTGCATCGCCGCGTGCAGGGACGGCGCGCTCGTCCACCCCGGCTCGACGCGACAGGTGCACATGGGCGTTGCCCAGGTCGACCCGGGCCGCTGCCGGACCTTCCGCGGCGAACGCTGCGACCTCTGCGTCAAGTACTGTCCGTTCCCGGACGAGGCGATCCGCCTGATGGGCACCCGTCCGGTTGTCGTCAGCAGTGCGTGCACCGGCTGCGGGATCTGCTCTACCGTGTGCCCCGACCACGCGATCTTCATCATCGCCGAACGCGACCTGGTACCCGGCCCGCGTATCCCGCAAGACGTCAAGAAGGCGATGAAGCTGCGCGGCTAAACGGCAGGGATTGGTGACGCGCCAGAGAAGCCGAAGAGCTGATGGTGCGCCTGAGCGCAGCGCCGTGGCGATACAGACGCTCCGCGCCGCTCCCGCAGCGGCGCGCGTGCGCCGGGTCTCACAGCTTGCCCGACGCCTTGAGCCAGGAAGTCACGAGCAAGCCAAGGCACGACCGAGGGACAAGCCCCGCTGGCACAGGGTGTGTACCCGGCAACGAGTTTGCTCGTGTCTCCAGCTCTGCTGCACCCGCCTGGAGGCGGACCCTCACTTCGCGGCGGCAAGCGCGGCGACGTCGTCGAGGACCTGTCTGGCGTGCGTGCTCGGGTCGACGTTGTTGTAGGTCTTGAGCACCCTTCCGTCAGGGCCGACAAGGTACGAGATCCGGCGGGCGAACAGGCGCTTCGTCGAGTCGGCGGCGCCGACCGACACGGCCAGCGACTTGTCCCAGTCCGAGAGCAGCCGGAACGGGAGGTGGTTCTCCTTGATGAAGGCGGCATTACTCTCGGGCCGGTCGAACGAGACACCCAGCACCTCGACGTTCATCTTCTTGAACTCCTCGAAGTTGTCGCGCAACGCGCACCCCTCGGCCGTACACCCGGAACTCATCGCCTTGGGGTAGTACCACAGCAGGTATGTCTTGCCCGCCATGTCCTCCGAGGTCAGCTTGGCGCCCGCAGCGTCCGTGAGCGACCACGTCGGGAACTTCTCGCCGGGGTTGAGCGTGCCTTCCGGACCCGCGCACGCGGCGCCGGCCAACAGCAGTCCACCGATCATCACTCCGAGTGCCTTCATGCGCACCTCCCACGCTCCCTCTCCAACGCCAGTGGTCACGGCGATCTTCCAGGCCTTCACGCGACCCATGAACCACGGCCTTCAGGCGCCGAACTTCGCGAGCTTGCCGGCGGCGGCGAGCGCCTCGGTGATCAGGTAGCGCAGCGGCATGCGGCTGAGCCCGCCGGCGATGCACGCCGCCTCCGAGAAGGTGGTCACGCCGTCGCGGAACACTCTCCCGGGCGACCACGCGAGTGCCGGTACCGGGTGCCACGAGTGCGCCCGGTGGAGCGCCGGCGTCGAGTGGTCGGCGGTCACCACCACGACCTCGAAGCCGGGTTCCAGCAAGGCCGGCAGCAATCGGTCGACTTCCTCGACGACCGACCGCTTCTTCTCGAAGTCGCCGTCCTCACCGGCCTTGTCGGTGTACTTGACGTGCACGAAGAAGAAGTCGTGCCCCTCCCGTTGCTCCTTGACGGCCGCCGGGAAGTCGGAGAGCGACGGCGGCGCCGCCGGCACGTCCATGCCGACCAGGCGGGCGAGGCCGCGGTACATCGGGTAGCCGGCGATGCACACCGGCCGCAGCTTGAACCGCTGCCCCATCGAGGGAATGGTTGGTAGCGAGTCGAAGCCCCGCAGCAGCAGCCCGTTGGCCTTCGCCTCCTGCGCGAGCAGGCGTTGCGCCGTGTTGACGAAGATCGCCACCGCGTTGGCGGTGCGTTTCGACGGTTCGTCGAGAGCGCGGACCGCGAGCGGCGGCACCCCTGTCGCCTGCGGGTCGGTGTCGGCGACCCGGTGGGACAACCCCTCGCCCCGCAGCACCAGGACGCCGCGGTGCTCCGACTCGGTCTCGACGAAAATCTGCATCCCCGGCGGCGGCGGCACGTCGCGCAGCCGCACCACCAACCAGCGGTTCTCCTCGCTCGAGATGCGCCCGGCGCGCCGGTCGGTGATGTTGCCATCGGCATCGAGGGTGCAGAAGTTGAAGCGCGCAGCGACGTCGCCGGGACGTAGCGGGAAGTCGATGCCGACGGCGGAGAGCACGCCACGGCCGATCTCGTACTCGGTCGGGTCGTAGCCGAATAGGCCGAGGTGGCCGGGGCCCGAGCCCGGCGTGATCCCCGGCCCGACCGGGTCGAAGCGGCCGGTGCACCCTTCGGCGGCGAGCCGGTCGAGGTTCGGCTTGTGCGCGGCCGCCAGCGGCGTCAGGCCGTCGTCGCGCGGGATGTCGCCGAGCCCGTCCATCACCAGATAGAGGATGCGCGAGGGAGTCTGCTGCGCCTGCCGTTCGACGATCACCATCGGGTCCATGAGGTTCCTCCGGCGCGCTCAGGATACATGGGAAACGGAGCCCGGTCAGTGGCCATGGGGTGGTTATACTGCGGCGGCGCAAGCGCGCATGGAGGCCGTCACGTCACAAGGCACGCCGAGTACGGGAGGAGGCCGCGAGACGGTACCGCTCGATATCGGCGCTGCTGACCGGTTACTGGTTCTCGCGGCCCACCCCGACGACGAGACGCTGGCGTCTGGAGGGCTCCTGCAGCGGGCGGTCGCAGCCGGCGCGGCGATCCGAGTCGTCTACGCCACCGACGGCGAGAACAACCCTTGGGCGCAGCGGGCGGATGAGCGGCGATTGCGTATCGGCGCCGGCGACCGCACCCGCTTCGGTGCGCGGAGGCGCGGTGAGACCCTGGCGGCCCTCGATCGCCTCGGCGTGTCCGCGGGTCAGGCCCACTTCCTCGCCTTCCCCGACCAGGGGTTGACGCGCGCACTGACGACCGCCGCCGCCGCGACGCTGGCGGCGCTCGCGCCCCACCTGGTCGACTGGCGGCCCACCGTGATCGCCGGGCCGACGGCCGCAGATCTCCACCCGGACCACAGTGCTCTCGCGGTGATCTCGCGACTCGCGCTCGCGACCGGGCCGACGGACCGACGACCGCGCGAGCTCGCCTGCCTCGTACACAACCCGGCGCTGCGCCACCATGCCGCCGCGGCCTGCACGCTTGAGTTGACGCGCGTGGAGCGCAACCGCAAGCACGCCGCCATCCTCTGTCACACCAGCCAGCTTCACCTGCGCGGCCCGTGGCTGCGCTCGTTCGCGGGCGACCGCGAGGCCTACCTCGGCGTGCCGTGGCCGGAAAGTGCCCCGCATCCGGTGGCGGCGATCCGGCAGGTCGGCGACGAGGTCGTGATCACCTTCCGCAGCCAGCCCAGGCTCCGCTCCTTCGGTGCCAGGACGCTCATGCTGCTCGCCGAGACGCCCTCCGGAGAGATCGCCGCGATGGGGATCCCGCTGCCGGCCATCTCCGGACGGGTGACCGTCCG
Source organism: uncultured Acidobacteriota bacterium (assembly GCA_963725705.1). GTDB lineage: Bacteria > Acidobacteriota > Thermoanaerobaculia > Thermoanaerobaculales > Thermoanaerobaculaceae > CAVRZJ01. The sequence goes on from CAVRZJ010000023.1 coordinate 516,516, forward strand.
CACCCCTGCGACGGGCACGCCGATCGGGGAGGCGTCGTTCGCTGGCGGCCCGCTCGGCGGCACTCTGCGTCTGCCTGCCGGCCTCATCCCGCCGTTGCGGCGCGCCTTCGTCAAGCTCGAGCGCCGCTTCGGCTTTTTCGACGAGGCCGGCTGGCTGGAAGTCCGCCTCCCATAATTGCGCGACAATACCGGAGAGGACTGACGGCGATGGCGGGCGGTCTACGACAGGCGATACGGCGCGAGGCCGGCAGGCGGGGTCACCCGAAGCTGGTGCGCGAGCGCTCGCCCAAGCCGCGCCGACGCTTCCGCGCCGGCCGTGTGCTCGCGGCGTTGCATCGTGCCAGCGAGATCCTGCAGGTGGTCATCGAACCCGATGCTGCCGCCTGGGCAGCGCTCGTGACCCTCACCGCCGGCGAAGGGTTCGGTTTCAACCGCGCCTTCATCCTGCTCGCCGAGGGCGACGAGCTGCGCGGGCGCTTCGGCCTCGGCCCGCGCTCCCGGGAGGAGGCCGCCCGCGTCTGGGCCGAGCTGCGCCGCGACGACGCCCACCCGCTCGACGCGATCGCGGACGTGGAGCCGAGCGTCCTCGAGCAGGAGAGGTCGAAGCATGCGGCTACCCTCGGGCGGATGTCGGTGCCGCTCGAGCCGGCGGCCGCGGGTTGGCGCCGGCCCTTCGTGGGCCGTGCCCACCACCCCGACCCGATCGTCCGCCGCTGGGTCGAGGCGCTGGACTCCCCTGCCCTCGCGGTGATCCCGATGCTCGCCGCGGATCGTCCGTGGGGGATCCTGCTCGCCGACAACTTTGTCACCGGGGCGCCGATCTACCCCGGCACGCTGGAGGCGGCATCGACGTTGGCGAACGCCCTCCGGGTCGCTCTCGAGCGCACCCACTTGCTGCTCCGGCTCAAGGAGGAGGAGCGGCGACGCACCGCGGCCGAGCACGCCACCACGCTGATCGAGACAGCACGCACGCTCGCCCACGACCTCAAGAACCCGCTGGCGCTCGCTGGCGGCCTCGCCCGCGAGCTCGCCGACCACCTCCCCGAAGGTGCCGCCGCCATCGCCCGCGACCTCGGCACCATCGCCGGCGCAGTGCTGGCCGCCGAGGGCCGGCTCGCCCAGTTGGTCGACGAGCTCACGAGTCGCGTGCCCGGAGTGACGCTCGTGGCGGTCGATGTCGGAGAGGTGGTCGAGCGGGCCGTGACGGCGATCCGTCCGCTCGCCAAGGCACGGGCGATCCACATGGTCTGTCAGCTTGCCGACGAGACGGCGATGGCGATGGCCGAGCCGTCGTTCCTCGAGCGCTGCATCGAGAACTTGGTCGGCAATGCACTGCAGGCGCTGCGCGAGGCCCAGGTCATCCCCGGCGTGGTGCGAGTCGCGGTAATCGTCGAGGACGACGGCGTACGCATCGAGGTCGCGGACAACGGCCCGCCGCTGCCCCCGTCGCTGCGCCGGGACCCGTTTTCCGGCGGCGTGACGACCAACCGCCGCGGCACCGGCCTGGGGCTCGTCTCGGTGCGGCGCCTCGTCGACGCGATGGGCGGGAGGGTGGAGTACGATGAACGGGAACAGGGCTGGGTGCGCTTCAGCCTGACGCTGCGGAGGACCTCGTGAGAGCGCCGGTGGTGCTTTTTGTCGACGACGAGGAGGGGCTGCTCGAACTCTACCGGACCGCCTTCTCCCGCGAGGGGTGCACCGTCGAGACGGCCGCCACCCTCACCGGCGCCCGCGAGCGGCTCGCCGGCGGCGGCGTCGATCTGGTCGTGCTCGACATCCGTATGGCCGAGGGCTCCGGTCTGACCCTGCTGCGCGAGATCAAGTCCACCGAGAGCCGCCTGCCGGTCGTGCTCTCCACCGCCTTCGCCCGCTACCAGGACGACTTCGCCTCGTGGCTGGCCGACGCCTACGTCGTCAAGTCGTCCGACCTCGGCGAGCTCAAGCAGGCGGTCCGGCGCTGCCTGGAGCGCGCGCAGTGATCCCGATCGTCCTGGCCGGGGGGTTCGGCACCCGGATCCGCCCGCTCTCGGCCAACCGACCCAAACCGATGTTGCCGGTGGTCAACCGGCCGCTCCTCGAGCGCGTACTGTGGCACCTGCAGGCCAACGGGTTCTCCGAGGCGGTACTGGTCACCTACCACGACCCTGCGAAGGTGCGGGACGTTCTCGGTGATGGCGCCCGGCTCGGGATGCGCCTCCACTACTTCCAGTCCGACCAGGACTTCGGCACCGGCGGCGCCGTCGTGAGGGGCGCCGCTACGATCGACGCCCCGCGCTACCTGGTGGTCTCTGGCGACGTGCTCTGCGAGTTCGACCTCGGCGAGATCGAAGCGGCCCACGAGGAGTCGGGCGCGGCGCTGACGATCGCCCTGACGCGCGTACCCAACCCGCTCCAGTTCGGCATCGTCACCACCGACGCCGACGGCCGGGTGCGCCGCTTTCTCGAGAAGCCGACCTGGGGCGAGGTGTTCTCCGACACCGTCAACGCCGGCATCTACGTGGTCGAGAAAGCCACCCTTGCCGAGGCGCCGGCGGTCGAGGCGTTCGACTTCTCGGGCGATTTCTTTCCGCGCCTGCTCGATGCGGGCGTGCCGCTGCACGGGCACGTCGCTCGCGGCTACTGGCGCGACATCGGCGATCCCGAGTCGTACCTGGCCGCGCACCACGACTTCTTCGCCGGCGGTCTGCACGTCGACCCGCCCGGCGAGCTGTGCGAGGTTGGCGGCCGGCAGGTGTGGCTCGACGGCGAGGCCGAGATCGAGCCCGACGTCGAGGTGCGCGGCACCGTGGTGATCGGTCCCGGGTGCATCGTCCGCGCCGGCGCGCGCCTCGAGGACGTGGTGCTCGGCGCCGGCACCGTGGTATCGAGCGGAGCCGAGCTGCGCGGCACCGTCACCTGGAGCGGTGTCGTCATCGGCGCCGGCACGCGCATCGAGGCCTCGGTGCTCGGCGACCGGGTCCGCGTCGGCGACGGTAGCGTGATCGAGACTGGCGCCATCATCGCCGACGACACCACGCTCGGACGCGAGGTCCGTGTCAAGGAGGGAATCAGGATCTGGGCGTCGAAGGTGGTCGAGGACCATGCCGTCGTCCACGCCAACCTCGTCTACGCGGAGCGGTGGCGGACCTCGGCGTTCGAGGAGGGCGCAGTCACCGGGCTGACCAACCTCGAGCTCACCCCGGACGTAGCTGCCCGGCTCGGCGCGGCCTACGGCACCCTGCTGACGCCCGGCAGCACGGTCCTCACCGTCCGCGACGCCCACCCCGCCTCGCGCATGCTGCGCCGCGCCTTCGTCGGCGGCGTTGGCTCCTCCGGCGTACACGTGGTCGACCTCGGCATGTTGCCTGTGCCGGCGATGCGCCACAAGCTCGAGTCGTTCGGCGAGGTGGGCGGCGTGTCGTTCCAGCAGGTGCAGGGCGTGCGCGGGATGACCTCGATTCGCTTCTTCGCCGAGCAGGGCCTGGACATTTCCACGTCGTTCGCGAAGTCGGTCGAGCGGGTGTTCATGCGCGAGGAGTTCCGCCGCGCACCGCACCAGGAGGTCGGCGTCATCTTCGAGCACCCCCGCCTGGTCGACTTCTACGCCGAGTCGTACCTGCGCGCGCTGGCAGTGGAGGCGATCAAGGCGCGACGGTTCCGCCTCGTAGTCGACAACTCGCACTCCGCGGCCGTGGTCGTCCTGCCCGGCCTGCTCGCCAAGCTCGGCTGCGACGTCGTGACGCTCAACGCCCATACCGAAGGGTTCCACGAGGCGCTCCTGGTCGACGAGATGGAGCAGGCGCAGCGCCGCCTCGCGACGATCACCGGGGCGCTCGACGCCGACCTCGGGATCTGGCTGCACCCCGGCGCCGAGAGGTTGGCGCTGGCCGACCGCACCGGCCACATCTGGCGCGACATGGAGCTCACTGCGCTCCTCGTCGCGGCCGTCGCCGCCGCCCGGTTGCCCGAAGGCGAGGTCGTGCTCCCCGTCTACTCCCCGTCGTCGTTCGGACCGTACTTGGCGGCCGCCGGGCACACGGTGCGCGAGACGCTGTCGGCGCCGCGGGCGCTCACCGAGGCCTCGCGCCTGCGCCGCGTCGTGCTGGCGACCGGCGGCGAGGGCGATTTGATCTTCCCGCGCTTCCACCACGCGCCCGACGCCCTCTTCTCGGTGGGAGCGGTGCTCGAGCTGCTGGCGCGGTCCGGCAGCACGCTGGAGGAGCTCGGGGCACTCGCGCCGCCGGTCCCGCTGGCGCGGGCGACGGTCGACTGCCCCCTCGACCGCAAGGGCGAGGTGATGCGCCGCTTCGTTGAGGGGTTGGAGGGTGAACGCACGTCGTTCCTCGATGGCGTCAAGGTATTCCTCGACGGCGGCTGGGTGTTGCTGCGGCCGGACCGCGTCGCCCCGCGCCTGCACCTGCACGCCGAGGGCCCCGACAGCGGCGCGGCCGCGGCCCTGCTCGCCAACTACCGCGGCGAGATCGAGGAGCTGATCAGGAGCACGTGACCGCGCGATGCCACGACTGACCTTCCTCTGGCACCTCCACCAGCCGCTCTACCGCACGGCCGACGGCCACGTCCACGCGCCGTGGGTCCTCCTGCACGCCGCCGGCGAGTATCTGACGCTCGCCACCGTGATCGAGAAGACCGGCTGGGAGGGTCAGGTACTGAGCCTCGTCCCGGTCTTCCTCGAGCAACTGACGGCGTACCGCGACGGGACGGCGCGCGACCCGCTGCTGGAGGCGCTGCGCACCCCGGCGCGCAACCTCACGCCGGCCGGGCAGCAGGAGCTGCTGACCTGGGCGTTCCTGATGAACCCCCGGCAGATGCAGCGCTGGCCGCGCCTGCAGGAGCTGGCCGCGCGCACCGCCGGCGCCGACCCGCAGGAGCTGCTGCGCCGCTTTACCGCGCAGGATCTCACCGACCTGCAGGTATTGCTGGTCCTCGCATACGCATGGCCCAACCTCGCCTGGGAGCCGGAGCTGGCGGCGCTGGCGAAGGCCGGCCGCAACTGGAGCACGTCGGCGCGCGAGCAGGTCGTGGCGTGGCTTTCCGCCTGCCCGGGCCGCATCCTCGAGGCGTACAGGCAGCTCGCCGCGCGACCCGGGGTGGAGATCGCCACCTCGCCGTACGCACACCCGATCATGCCGCTGCTGATCGACACCGGTATCGTCACCGAGTCGTGGGCGCCGTACCCGGCGCCGGCGGTGCCCAGGTTCGCGGCGCCGGCGGACGCCACGGCGCAACTGACAACCGGCTTGAAAGTGATGCACGAGCTCGGCTTCACGCCGATCGGGTGCTGGCCGCCGGAGGGCTCGGTGTCGGCCGCGGCGCTGGCCGTCTACGCGAAGCAGAAGGTACGCTGGCTCGCCACCGATGAGGGGATCCTCGCGGCCTCGCTGGGTCGCGCCGTGTCCGGCGAATCCGGCATCGGCGACGAGCTGTTCCGGACGTGGTGCCTCGACGGCAAGAAGCCGGCGCTCTTCTTCCGGCACCGGGGGCTGTCGGACTTCGTCGGCTTCCAGGCGGCGCGGTACCCGGACGAGGCGGCCGCCGCCGCAGAGCTGATCGCCCAGATCCGCCGGGTGGCGCGCCACGTGCCGTCCAACGCCGGGATCCTGATCGCTCTCGACGGCGAGAACCCGTGGACCGCGTATCCCGACGGCGGCACTCGCTTCCTCACGGCGCTCGCTGGCGGCCTTGCGCACTGCGACGAGCTCGAGCCGATGACACTCGCTCAGCGCCTCGACGAGGAGGTGCCGCTCCAGCTCGCCCGGTTGCATCCGGGCTCCTGGATTGGTGGCACCTTCGGCACGTGGATCGGTCACCCCGAGAAGAACCGCGGCTGGGAGTACCTGGCCTCGGTGCGCTCGCTGATCGGGACGCGCGGCGGCACCTCGTTGCTCGCCGCGGAAGGCAGCGACTGGTGGTGGTGGTTCGGCGACGACAACCCGACGCCACTCGCACCGCGCTACGACGAGCTCTTTCGCGCTCACCTGCGCGACGCCTGTGCGGCCGCCGGCGTGCCGCCACCCCCAGAGCTGTCGGCGCCGGTGCGCTCCGCCGCCGTCCGCCTGACCGTGCCCCGATCGCGCACCTGGCCGGTGCCGTCACTCGACGGGCGCACGACCAGCTACTTCGAGTGGGCGGTGGCGGCCTGGGTCGCGGCCCCGGCAAGCCACCAGGTGCTGGCGCGCGTTGCGCTGCGCGCCGACGACACCCGGTTGTGGCTGCGGGTGGAGTCGAAGCCGCACACCGGACCGGCGGTCCCGCTCGTCGTGACATTGGTCGGCGAGACAGACCGCATGAGCTGGTCGCTGCCGGACGACCTGCCGGATGGCAGCGCCGTCGCGAGCTGCCTCGAGGCGTGCCTGCCGCTGCCGGCCGGTAATGTGCTGGTCGGCCTCGAGCACAAGGGAGAGCGGCTCCCTGCCGACGGCTTCTGGTCGCTGGAGTTGGTGGACGTTGACGAGTCGTGAGGAGGAGATGAGGGATGTCCGAGCTGCGATTTGACCCTATCCGGCGGCGCTGGTCGATCATCGCCACCGAGCGACGTTTCCGGCCGCACGACTTTCTCAGGCCTGCCCCGGAGCCGCCGGGTGATCCGTCCGGCTGCCCGTTCGAGTATGGCAAGGAAGGCGTGACCCCTCCCGAGATCTTCGCGATCGCCGACGGGCCGCGGCAGGCGAACGCGCCGAACTGGAAAGTGCGGGTCGTCCCCAATAAGTTTCCGGCGCTGCGCATCGAAGGCGAGCTGTCGCGCGAGGGCGTCGGCATCTTCGATCGGGTGAACGGCATCGGCGCCCACGAGGTCATCGTCGAGACGCCCGACCACCACCGCCCGGCCGCCGACGCCACCCCGGAGGAGCTCGCCCTCGTGCTCCGGGCCTGGCGCGAGCGCATCATCGACCTGCGGCGCGACATCCGCATCCGCTATGTCCTGCTGTTCAAGAACCACGGCCGCGAGGCCGGCGCGTCGCTCCATCACCCCCACTCGCAGCTCATCGCCACCCCGATCATCCCGACCGTCCTGGTCCAGGAGCTCAACGTCGCCCGCGAGCACTGGGCGCACAAGGAGCGCTGCATCTTCTGCGACTTCATCCAGCAGGAACGCGCGCTCGGCGACCGGGTCGCCGTGGAGACGGATCGCTTCGTGCTGATCGAGCCGTTCGCATCTTCGTTCCCGTTCGAGACGTGGATCTTCCCGAAGACGCACTCTCACGACTTCGCGCTCAGCTCTGACCAGAACCTGCTCGAGCTCGCCCGCGTCGTTCGCGACTTCCTTCGTCGCATTCGCACCCTGCTCTCGGACCCGCCGTACAACCTGATCCTCCACACCGCCCCGAGCCCGCACCCGCGCCCGGGGCAGCCGCAGTACTGGTCGACGATCGAGTACGACTTCCACTGGCACATCGAGTTCGTCCCCCGCATCACCCGGATCGCCGGCTTCGAGTGGGGATCCGGCTACTCGATCAACCCGACGCCGCCGGAGGAGGCCGCCCGCTTCCTGCGCGACGTGACGCTCGAAGAGGGTTGACCGATGGCCCTGCGCATCGCCCACCTCGCGTCGGAAGTCGTACCGTTCTCCAAGACCGGAGGCCTCGCCGACGTGGCCGGTGCCCTCCCGGTTGCCCAGGCGGCGCTCGGCCACCACGCCATCGTCATCGCTCCAGCTCACCGCACCACGCTGGCGGCGCTGCCTCCCGGCGCCCGGGCCGGCGAGGTCGAGGCGCTCGGGCTCAAGGCTGCGGTGTACCTCCACACCTACCGCAAGGTCGAGGTGGTACTCCTCGACTGCCCGGTCCTCTACGTCCGGCCGGCGATCTACTCGCTGGCTGACGGCGACTTCCCGGACAACGCCGTGCGCTTCGCCTTCTTCGCCCGTGCGGCGCTGCTCGCGCTGCGAACGCTCGGCGGTGCCGACATCGTCCACGCGCACGACTGGCAGGCCGCCCTCGCCCCGCTGCTCCTCGTCGAGGACGTGGACCAGCGAGAGCTGGCGCCAATGCCAAAGACCGTGCTGACGATTCACAACCTCGCCTACCAGGGAGTGTTCCCGCCGTGGGTGATGGACGCCTGTGGATTGCCCTGGCGTCTGTTCCAGACCGCCTGCCTGGAGTTCTACGGTCAGGTCAACTTCCTCAAGGGCGGCATGGTCAGCGCCGACGCGCTCACCACCGTCTCACCCACCTACGCGAAGGAGATCCTCACGCCGGAGTTCGGCTGCCACCTCGACGGCGTGCTCGGCGCGCGCAGGGCCGACGTCTCGGGGATCGTAAACGGCCTCGACCTCGACCTCTGGGACCCGGCACACGACCAGCATCTGCCGGAGCCCTACACGATCGAGTCGGTCGACGCCGGCAAGGCGGCGGCCCGCGAGGCGCTGGCCGGTGAGACGTTACTTGCGGCCGGCGAGCGGCCCCTCGCCGGGATGGTCTCGCGGCTGGCCGAGCAGAAAGGTGCCGACCTCGTCGCCGCGGCGATCGACGACATCGTCGAGCTCGGCTTCGACGTGGTCGTCCTCGGCACCGGCGACCGCCACTACGAGGAGCTGCTGCAAACCGCCGAGCTGAAGCACCCGGGTCGCGTTAAGCTGGTGCTCCGCTTCGACGAGGGTCTGGCGCACCGTATTTACGCGGCGAGCGACGTCTTCCTCATGCCGTCCCGGTACGAGCCGTGCGGTCTCGGCCAGATGAGCGCGATGCGCTACGGCTCGCTGCCGGTCGTCCACCGCACCGGCGGTCTCGCCGACACCGTCGCCGACGCGACCGAGGAACGCGGTACGGGCTTCGTGTTCGGCGAGCCGACGGCGAAGGCGCTTATCGCCGCCATGGCGCGCGCCCGCGACGTGCTTGCCGATCGCTCGCGCCTCGCCACGATGCGCCGCTCCGCGATGGCCTCCGACTTCTCCTGGGCCGCCTCGGCCAAGCAGTACCTGGCGTTGTATCAGAAGCTGCTGGCGTGAGTCGGAGGCACGGAGTGGCTTGGAGGCGCTCGGAACCTCGGAGGTCATCGTTGCCACCTCCGACATTATGAAAGCGGACAACTCAGCGATTCCGCTGCGACCTCAAGCCGGGGCGACACGTGCGGTCCGCGTCGCGAGCAAAACGTCGGAAGTGGCACGCGCGCACCGCTCAGGGAGCGGTGCGGAGTGGCCCTGAGTGGCTTGGAGGCGCTCGGAACCTCGGAGGTCATCGTTGCCACCTCCGACATTTTGAAAGCGGACAACTCAGCAATTCCGCTTCAACTCCCGGTCGGGGCGACCCTTGCGGTCCGCATCGCGAGCAAAACGTCGGAAGTGGCACGCGCGCGCCGCTCAGGGATCGGCGCGGAGTGGCTTGGTGGCCAAACCGTCGCGCTCAGGCGCGCCAACATTCTTGTCTTTCTTCTCTCCTTGCGCGCCGCGGAGCGGCGCGGCGCTGCCGCCAGTGGGCCAGATGCAAGGAGCGCAAGCCGGCCCGCGACGACGCGTACTTGCTGTACGCGAGGAGCGAGGCCGGCGAAGGGCGACGCCGCAGATGGTCCGCTGCCGGCAGCGCTGCGTGGGAAGAGGAGGGAGATCCAAATTGGCGAGGGCGGGCTGCACGCAGTGCAGCGAGGGTGCGGGCGGTACGCCCGGCGGGAGCGCAGCTCCCGGCCGGCGTGCCGCACGCACCCGTAGCGCCGCGCCAGCGGCGCCCGCCCCGACCTACGCCGAACTCTCCGGTTTCTTGCCGAACAGCCAGGCTACCAACACGCCGAGCAGGTAGAGGCCGACCATGGGAACGGCGAACACCGACTGGGTGGCGACGTCGGGTGTGGGCGTGATGACCGCGGCGATGATGAAGATGATGATCACGGCGTAGCGGAAGTGGCGGAGCAGGAAGCGGTGGTTGACCACGCCGAGGCGCGCGAGGAAGAGGATCAGCACCGGCAGCTCGAACACCAGACCGAGCCCGAGGATGACCTTGCTCGCCATCGCGAAGTACTCGTTGATGGTGACCACCTGCTTGAAGTCCGAGCCCATCTGGAGGAGAAACCGGCACACCATCGGGAACGCCACGGCGTAGCCGAAGTAGCCGCCGAGCAGAAAGAACAGCGTGGTGAACAGGACGAACGGCAGCACCACCCGCCGCTCGTTGCGGTACAGCCCGGGAGCGACGAAGAGCCAGACCTGGTAAAGCACGACGGGCGAGGCGAGGAAGATCCCGCCCAGCAGGCCGACCTTCATGTAGAGCATGAAAGGGTCGATCAACCCGGTGAATGCCAGCTTGTCGCCCGCGGGGAGGAACTGCGTCAACGGGCGCTCGAGCCAGGCGAAGATCGGCTTCGCGTAGATCCAGCACACGCCGAAGCCGGCCACGATGGCGACGAGGGAGTAGCCGATGCGGCGCCTCAGCTCATCCAGGTGCTCGAGCAGCGTCATGCGCACGAGCTCGTCGCTGGCGACTCCTGCGCGCTCGGGCTCGGCCATGGCTACTTCGGCTCCACCTTGATCTCGGGACTGGCCTCCGGGGATGCGGCTCCCGCCTCGTCGATCGGCTTGGGAGCCAGCGGCGGGATCGCTGCCGCGTCGCGCACGTCGCGGCCCACTTGACGCAGGTCCTCGGTCGCGACCTCCTCCTCGATGGTCCGTTTGAGGTCGTTCGAGGCGCGCCGGAACTCACCCAGCGCCCGGCCGATGCTGCGGCCGATCTCCGGCAGCTTGCGCGGCCCGAACAGCAGCAACGCGATCACGAAGATCAGGATCAGCTCCGGAAAACCGATCGATCCGAACACCGTGCTCTCCCTCGCCGCCACAGCCAACGGCAGCGCTGAGTATAGTGTGCTAGAGTCTCGGCCCCAAGGGGGAACGATGAAGCGTCCTGGACGCCTTCTCATCGCCGCGGCAGTGGTCGGCATCGGGGCACTCGCCGGAGCCATCGCCGGCGAGCCTACGCACGAGCAGTTTTCGCGCACCGACTCGTTTCTGCGGCGTTACACCGAGGTGCTCTCGGTGCTCGTCGACAAGTCGCCGCTGAAGACCGCGCCGGACGAGCTGGTCTACTCCAGCCTCGAGGGGATGCTCTCGCTCCTCGATCCCCATACCAACTTTCTGCGACCCGACGCTTTCGCCAACATGCGCGAGCGGCAGCAGGGCTCGTTCCACGGCATCGGCGTGATCATCTCGCTGCGCGGCGGCCGGATCACGGTGATCAGCCCGATCGAGGGCAGCCCGGCGGCACGGCTCGGCCTGCGCGCCGGCGACATCATCGACGCCGTCGACGGCCAGACGACCGAGGGCCTCGACATCGACGACGTGGCTCGCAAGCTGCGTGGCGCCGAGGGCACGACCGTGAAGGTGACGATCTCCCGTCCCGGGCTGCCCGAGCCGCTCGAGCTGGAGATCCAACGCGCCCGCGTGCCCACCGACTCGGTGCGGAACGCCTTCATCCTCGCCAACGACGTGGCGTACATCAGCATCTCCGACTTCACCCGCACCACCGGCGACGAAGCGCGACGCGCTCTCCAGCGCCTGCAGAAGCAGGGCGCCGGGAAGCTCCTGCTCGACCTCCGCAACAATCCAGGCGGGATCGTCGATTCGGCCGTCGAGGTGGCCGGGTTGCTGCTCGCTCCCGGCCAGCAGGTGTTCTCGACCAAGGGCAGGACCGCGGACTCGTTCCAGGACTACCGCGTCGCGCGTGACAGCCTGCACTTCGAGGGCCCGGTGGTCGTGCTGGTCAACCGCGGCTCCGCCTCCGCCGCCGAGATCGTGGCCGGCGCGATCCAGGACCACGATCGCGGTTTGGTAGTCGGCGAGGTGACGTTCGGCAAGGGCGTCGTGCAGACGGTCTACCCGGTGCGCGACACCGGGCTCGCGCTGACCACGGCGAGGTACTACACACCGTCGGGACGCTGCATCCAGCGCGACTTCGACTCCTTCTTCAGCTACGTCCACCGCGGCGACGAGGACGAGGACGCTACGCCCGAGCCGAGCGGTGGGCCCGTACCGACGCCGGCGCCCAGCCCGACGGCGATTCCGACTCCGCGGCCCGCCAGTGCAGGCCCGGTGTACTTCACCGACGCTGGCCGCAAGGTGTACGGCGGCGGTGGCATCGTGCCCGACTACCACGAGAGGCTCGCCCAGTACTCCGAGCACCTTGCGCGGCTGCTCGGGCAGTCGGCGTTCTTCCATTTCGCCGTGGAGTACCTCGCGGACAAGCCGGACAAGGCAGCGGCAGCCAGGGCGTTCACCGTCACCCCCGAGGTCATCGCCGCGTTCCGTACCCGCGTGATCGGCAGCAAATGGCTGCCGGAGACCGAGATCGACCACGCGCTCGCCGATCCTGGCGACCGCCGCGACATCGAGGTCGCAATCCGCGCCGAGATACTCAACGCCGGCGTGTCGCTGTCGGAGGGGTTCCGGGCGTTCACCGACTCGGACACCCAGGTGCAGGCGGCGCTCAAGCTGTTCGACGAGGCTGCCAAGCTGGAGGCGCGCGCCCGCGTCACCGGCGGCGCGACGACTCAGGCGCTCAGGTCGTCACCGCCGCAGTAGCCTTCCCTGCCCGCGAGCGCAAGATCACGGCTCTTCTCCGTCCGCCAGCGGCAGCGATCTGCTGTCCGAGCACCGCCGCCCACCGCCTCGGCCGGACGCCGCTGCAGCGGTCGGTGGAGCTCGTGCAGCATCCCGGCGAACAGCCTCCTACCGGTTGATCAGCCGGCGGACGATCGGCTTGAGGGGAATGACGCGATCGACCCGGTGGCCGAGCTGGATGAGCTGGTCGTAGAACGGTGGCCGGCCCTCGGCATGCTTGTAGCACTCGCCGCAGCGTGGCAGCGTCTGCCAGTCGCGCGCCTTGAACGCCGCCATGTACTCGGACACCTTGACCGAGTCGACGATCTCGCGCACCGTCTGCGTGTTCATGTCGCCGATCGGCTGCTGGCCGTGCGCGTCGTAGCAGCAGTGGGTGACGCGTCCGTCGGCGAGCACGATGAACCAGCGGAACGGGTATCCCTGGAAGCACCCGTAGAAGCTCTGGTGGAACGGAGTTTCGTCGGCGGTGTCGAGCGGCTCGCAGGTCTTCTCGATCACCTCCGCCTGCGGGTAGCGATCGAGGTGGAAGAAGTCGCGGAACGAGCGCACCGTTTCCTGCGATGTCTCCGGGGTGATCAGCCGCTGGATCTCGACCTTGATGCTCCGCCCCTTCGAGAGGTCGAGGAAGGTGCGGATGTTGGCGACGACCTGCTCGAAGATGCCGCCGCGGCGCAGCAGTGGGTAGAGCCGGGGCGTGACGGTGTCGAGGCACAGTCGGATGCGGCGCAGCGACGAGGCGAGCAGCTCGCGGCCGCTGCTCTCGTCGAGCAGCATGACGTTGGTCGACACCGAGCAGCCGGGGAACAGGTCGATCGCCTCGGCGAGCCGCGCGTACATCAGCGGGTCGCCCATCTCGTGCAGCCAGCTCACCACCAGGCCGTTGTCGCGGAAGTCGGCGGCGACCTTCTCGACCAGCGGCCACGTCATGTCGGCATCGGGGCGCCCGAGCTTGTTCATCGGGCACATGGCGCACCGCAGGTTGCAGCGGTTCGTCAGCTCCACTGCCACCTTGGCGGTTTTCAGGTCGAGGATCGGCCTCATATGTGGATGCTAACAGAGCGCATGCCCCCGACCTTCCCGGGCTCCGGGCTCAGGGGTCCGGGCTCCGGGACGACCGCTCCGGCTTCGTTGTGACTGGCGGTGCCGCGCCATTCCCGGAACCCGGTGCCCGGTGCCCGGTGCCCGGTCTTTGCTATCCTCCCGCCGTTTGTGAAAGTACTCACCGCCGGAGGACCTCCATGAAGACGATCATCGAGCCGTTCCGCATCAAGGTGGTCGAGCCTCTGCGACTGACCAGCGCGGATGAGCGACGCGAGCTGATCCGAGCCGCCGGCTACAACCCGTTCCGGCTCAAGGCCGAGCACGTGCTGATCGATCTCCTCACCGATTCCGGGACGGGCGCGATGAGCACGCACCAGTGGGCGGGCGTGATGGAGGGCGACGAGTCGTACGCCGGTGCGCGCAGCTTCTTCCGCTTCGAGGCGGCAGTGCGCGGCATCTTCGGCCACACGCACGTGGTCCCGACGCACCAGGGGCGGGCCAGCGAGCGGCTGCTCTGCCGGGCACTGCTCAAGGGCGGCGACGTGATCCCGGGCAACACCCACTTCGACACCACCCGCGCCAACATCGAAGACGCCTTCGCGGAAGCCGTCGACATTCCGATCGCCGAGGCCAAGGACCCCGACGACCTGCACCCGTTCAAGGGCAATATCGACCTCGACAAGCTCGAGGAGCTGCTCGCGCGCCTCGGCCGCGAGCACGTCCCGTTCGTGCTGATCACCGTGACCAACAACTCCGGCGGCGGCCAGCCGGTCAGCATGGAGAACCTGCGCGGCACGCGCGCCGCTTGCGACCGCCACGGCGTGCCGTTGCTGCTCGACGCGGCGCGCTTTGCCGAGAACGCCTACTTCATCAAGCTGCGCGAGCCGGGCTACGCCGCCAAGACTCCGCGAGAGATCGCCCGTGAGATGTTCTCGCTTTCCGACGGCGCCATGATGAGCATGAAGAAGGACGCGTTCGGCAACATCGGCGGCGTCATCTCGGTCAATTCCGACGAGTGGGCCGAGAGGATCCGCGGCCTGTTGATCCTGACCGAGGGGTTCATCACCTACGGCGGACTCGCCGGGCGCGACCTCGAGGCGCTCGCGATCGGCATCGAAGAAATCCTCGACGAGGACTACTTGCACTATCGTATCGCCTCGACCGCGTACGTCGGCAAGCATCTTGACGCCTGCGGCGTTCCCCTCCTCAAGCCGTTCGGCGGCCACGCCATCTACCTCAACGGACGCCGCTTCTGCGAGCATCTCAGCGACGAGCAGTTCCCCGGGTGGTCGCTCTCGGTCGCCCTCTACGAGCACGCCGGCGTGCGCGCCTGCGAGATCGGCAACGTCATGTTCGGTCGGCAGGATGCGGCGACCGGCGCCTGGCGGTGGCCGACGCTCGATCTCGTCCGACTGGCGATCCCACGCCGCGTCTATACTCAAAGTCACATGGACTACGTTATCGAGGCCGTTGATGAGCTGCACCGCAAACGCAAGACCATCCGCGGCCTGACTTTCGTGCACCGGCCGGCGGTGCTGCCGCACTTCACCGCGACATTCGCACCGGTCGGCGCCGAGGCGTGACGAGGGTGGATACGTGGCGCGCCGGCTGAGCGAAACACCGCGACGCGGCTCCGCGCGTGAGAAACCTCTGCCTTCCCGCCCCGCAGGTCGCCCGCGCGAATCCGGCCGGCCGAACCTGCCAACTCTGACAAGGCCCGAGACTCCGAAACCGGGCGGAACCGCCGGCGCGCTGTCGCGGCTCCGGCAGCGCGTCGCCGATCTCGAGGTCTCGTTGCGGCTCGCCGAGGAGCGGCTGCAGCAGATCACCGAGACCAGCCTCGACATCATCTGTCACTTCCGGCCGGACGGGGTCTTCACCTTCGTGTCGCGCGCCTCGCTCCGCGTGCTCGGCTACGCGCCCGACGAGATGGTCGGCACTCACTTCCGCAAGTACTTCACCGCCGCCGACCTGGCCTCGGCGGCAGCCCTCTTCGAGCGGGCGGCCATGGGCGAGCGCATCGAGCTGCTCGAGGTGACGGCACGCCATCGGGATGGACGCGGCGTGCCGATCGAGGTCTGCGCCGTATCCCTGGTCAGAGACGGGCGCGTCGTCGGCATCCAGGGGATCGCGCGGGACGTCACCAAGCGCAAGGGCGCCGCCGAGGGGCTCCGCCTCTACAGCGAGCGGCTGGAGCGGCTGATCCAGGAGCACGACAGCGAGCTGACGTCGACACGCGAGAGCTTCGCGCTGCGGCTCGGCCGCAGCCAGGCAGTCGGGCGCGTGCTTCGCGAGCGCGAGGAGCTGCTCCGCGCCGCCTTCGAGCAGGCCGGAATCGGCCTCGGCCTGGTCGGCCCGGACGGACACTTCCTGCGGGTCAACGCCAGGCTGGCCGAGCTCCTCGGCACCGCGCGGGACGAGCTGCTGGACCGCCGGTGGCAGGAGCTCACCCACCCCGACGACCTCGATCTCGCGGTCGCGTCCTGGAACCGCCTGTGTGGGGGCGAGATCGCGAGCTCTCCGAGCGAGCGCCGCTGGGTCCTGCACGACGGATCGTATGCGCAGACCCGGGTGCTGGTCTCGGCGATCCGCACCGGGAGCAGTTTGCCGAGCCATCTCATGCTCGCGGTCGATGCAGTCCCAGACGAGCGGCGGGCCTCCGCTGTCACAGCCGGCGGAGCCGCCGACGGCCGCTAGACCGGCCGGGCGTAAACGCGGTAGGTCTTGTACTGCTCGGCGTTCATCAGACGCACGGTACGCTTGGCGAGCTCGTTGTCCTCGAGGATCCACGAGTACTCGCACCACTTGTAGCCGCGATCGAGGGCCGCGCGCAGCCCTTCGCAGAACATCACGCCCTCGAAGCCGCGCAGTCGGTACTCCTGCTTGACACCCATCGTGATCAGCGCGGAGACCGACACGCTTGCGGCCGATCAGCGTGGCGCGCAGCAGGCGGATCGGGTTGGCGAGCGAGCCGTCGAGCACCGCCAGACGCCGGGTTCACGTCGGGCATCGCGAGGAGGAAGCCGGCGGGGTCGTCCTTGCAGAAGGCGATCCGCGCCAGCGACGGGTCGACAAGAGGCTTGAGGTCGTTGGCCAGGTAGTCGAACTCCGCCTTCGCTGGCCGGCACGAACCCCCAGTTGGTCTCCCACGCCTTGTTGTAGATCTCCCGGACGATGCGGACCTCGTCGCGGAAGTGCTTGAGGTCCACCTGGCGGATGCGGAGGTCGGGCTCGCGCTTGCGGGTGCGGTCGGTGAACCTCTCGAGGCGCTCGAGCGAGCCGGCGTGCACCGGCGACCAGTAGGCGACCAGGTCCTTGGCCTTGGAGAATCCGGCGGTCTCGAGCAGCTCGGCGTACCGCGGTGGGTTGTACGTCATCATCACCACCGGCGGCGAGCCGAAACCGTCGACCAGCAGGCCGGCCTCGTAGTTCGTGGACGGGTTGACCGGCCCTACGAGAACGTCGCAGGAGTGTGCCCGGACCCAGTCGCTCGCGGCTGCGAGCAGCTCCTGGGCCGCCGCCGGATCGTCCTCGCACTCGAAGAACCCGAAGAACCCCCAGCGGTCGCTGTGGAAGGCGTTGTGCGCCCGGTTGACGATCGCGGCGATACGGCCGGCGACGCGGCTGCCGCGCCAGGCGAGAAATACCTCGCGGTCAGCCGCACCGTCTCGGTAGAACGGGTGGCTGGGGTCCAGGAATCCACGCACCTGCTTCTTGAGCGGGGGCACCCAGCAGGGGTCGCCCTGGTACAGCCGCCAAGGGAGGTCGACGAATCGGCGCAGCTCGCCCCGTGAGCGTACCGGGGCCACGCGCAGCGGCGCCAGGTTCACGCGACCAGCCCCACTTCCCGGCCGACCTTGGCGAACGCCGCGAGCGCCCGCTCGAGATGCTCGCGCGTATGGGTGGCCATGTACGAGGTCCGCAGCAGCGCGCGGCCCGGCGGCACCGCGGGCGTGATCACCGGGTTGACGAACACGCCCTCCTCCTGGAGGCGGCGGGCGAGGAAGAACGCCAAACGGTCGTCGCCGACGACGACAGGGATGATCGGGGTGGTCGACTCACCGGTGTCGAATCCGAGCGAGTGCAGCCCCTCGGCCATGAAACGGGTGTTCTCCCACAGCCGCGCCCGGCGGTCCGGCTCGCGCTCGATGATCTCCACCGCCTTGAGAACGGCGGCGACCGAGGCCGGCGGCGGCGCCGCCGAGAAGATCAGCGAGCGGGCCCGGTGCTTGATCCAGTTGATCACCCGCTCCTCGCCGGCGACGAAACCGCCCACCGAGGCGAGCGACTTCGAGAACGTGCCCATGATCAGGTCGACGTCGCGTTCGAGCCCGAAGTGCTCCGCGGTGCCGCGCCCGTGCTCGCCGAGAACGCCGATGCCGTGCGCGTCGTCGACCATCACGCGACAGCCGTGCTGCTTGGCGATGCCGACGATTCCCGGCAGGTCGACGACGTCGCCCTCCATCGAGAAGATGCCGTCGACCACGACCATCGCGCCCTTGCCGGGGTCGCGCAGCGCCAGGCGGCGGCCGAGGTCGGCGGCCTCGTTGTGGTTGAACTTGACGACCGAGCCGAAGCCGAGGCGCGCGCCGTCGATGATGCAGGCGTGGTCGAGCTTGTCGAGGTAGACGACGTCGCCGCGCTCGATCAGGCACGAGATCGTGCCGAGGTTCACCTGGAACCCGGTCGAGAAGGTGAGCGCCGCCGGCTTGTGCATGAACCGGGCGAGCTTCTCCTCGAGCTCGACGTGGATGTCGAGCGTACCGTTGAGGAACCGCGAGCCGGCGCAGCCGGTCCCGTAGAGCGCGATCGCGCGCTGCGCCGCCGCCTTGACCTCAGGGTGGTTGGTGAGACCGAGGTAGTTGTTCGACCCCAGCATCACCACCTCGCGGCCGTCCATCACGACGAGAGGATCCTGGGCGGAGGCGATGGTGCGGAAGTACGGGTAGAGACCGGCCTGCTTGACGTCGTCGGCGTCATGGAAATCGTAGCACTTCTTGAAGATGTCCACGCAGTCCTTGAGTTCCCGTCTTGGCTCGGCGCTCATACGCGGCGAATCTTAGCATGCGGTAGCCAGCGATGCTGTCGGTACCATGCCCAGGTCGCTCGCGCACCGTCGGGAAACGGCACGAATCCGTCGATCCCGAGGGAGAGCAACGAGGCCGCCGTGCGGGCGCTCCAGTGACGGGCGAGGAGCTCGCGCACCTTGTCGGAGGTCATGGCGACGTGGCGCAGGCCGAGCCATTGCATCGCGTCGCCCACGCGCCCCGCGGCGCTCACCAGCACCGGGGGCACCGAGACCACGCGCGCCGGCACGCCGCCGGTCTCCGCGAGTGCGGCGATCAGCCGACGCATCTCGTACGGAGCCGGCTCGCCGATGTGCAGCACCTCGCCGGAACGCTCTCTGGCGGTAGCCGCGAGGATCGCCCTGACGACGTCGGAGACGTGGGCCACCGACACCCACCGCTCGCCCGCCGGCAGCGGCACCAGGCCCATGGCGACGAGGCGAAAGAACTGCAGCACGTCGATGTCACGCGGACCGTAGATGGCGGGTGGACGCAGGATCGTCCAGCCGCCGTCATGGGTGCGCGCGGCGGTCTCGCCGTTCAGCTTCGAGCGCCCGTAGGCGGAGATCGGCGCGGCAGGGTCCTCGGGTCGCCGCCCCGCCGCGTCGGAGCTCGGCCCCGTCGCGGCCAGCGACGAGACGTGGATCAGCCGCGCCTGTGGCGCCCGCTGCTTCAGCGCCGCCACCAGCGACTCCGTGCCGCCCCGATTGGCAGTGTCGAAGTCCGCCTCCCGGGCCGCGCGCAGCCGACCGGCGAGGTGCACGACGGCGCCGCAGCCGTCCACGAGCCGGCCGAGGCTCGCCAGGTCCTCGACGTCGCCGATCACCACGTCGCTGCCCTCGCGCAGCGACGGCAGCAGGCGAGCCGGATCGCGGACCAGCAGGCGCGCACGCACCCCGACGGACATCAGCGCCGAGGCGAGGTGCGACCCGACGAACCCGCTCGCGCCGGTGATCGCGACTGGCCGCGGGATCCGCGGGGCCCACGCCTCGAGCTCATCCCGCCCAATCTCCGGCGGCAGCATCTGCCAGCCGGACAGCTCGCCCCCGCTCATCCCCCGGTCCCCGGTCCGCCGCTCCCGCCGCCTCTTTCTGTCGCCCCGGTCCCCGGTCCACGCGCCCCGGTCCCCGTTTCTTCCGAGTACTCGGCCCACGTCGTCGAGGTCTCCCACACCCTGATCCGCTCGATCTCCAGGCCCTCGGGAACGCGGTAGGCGGCGCCCCCGGGCGACGTGACGGTCATCCCCGGCCGGAACGCCGCACGCACCCGCCGGAACAGGTCCCGCGCGATCACCTCGGTGGTCGGGTCGCCGTCCTCGAGGACGACGACGCGCTCGCTGAACGGCGCGAACCCCTCGCGGTGCGCATCGTCGGGGCCGAGCAGCATCGCGTGGTCGATCCTCTCGAGCTCGTGCTGGACGACGATCTTCAACGCCTTGTAGTCGCACACCATGTCGTTGGCGTCGAGCTGCATGGAGCGGAGGACGACCTCGATCGTGTACGAGTGGCCGTGCGGGAACCGGCACTTCTCGGGATGCTTCGATAGGCGGTGCCCCGCCTCGATCTCGAACTGCTTGGCAATCCGAAAGACGCCCACGCTCGACCTCCAGCCCTGCGACGCCGGTAGTCTAGTCCAGGCAGGAGTGATTTGGTGGCCGCAGCGCTACGCTCAGGCGCGACATCGGCTGAGCTGCTTCGCCAAGGGCCTGCAGTCGGCGGTCAATACTCCAATACGGCGCGCATGGCGGCGAGGATGTCGTCGGGTTGCGGGAGGATGACCTCCTCGAGAGCCGGGGCGTAGGCGACGAAGGTGTCCTTGGCGCCCACCCGGCGGACGGGGGCGTCGAGGTCGGAGAACAGCTCGTCGCCGATGCGGGCGGCGATCTCGGCGCCGTAGCCGAACGACAGCGTGTCCTCGTGCACCACCAGGACGCGACTGGTGCGCCGGACCGACTCGGCGATCGCCTCCCAGTCGTATGGCGCGAGCGAGCGGAGGTCGAGCACGTCGACGGTGGCGCCCGACTCCTCCTCGATGCGCCTGGCGGCCTGCACTGAGCGCACCACGGTGGCGCCGTAGGTGATCACCGTCAGGTTGCTGCCCTCCTTCACCCGCGCCGCCTTGCCGAAAGGCACCATGAAGCCGGGGCCGGGGTAGGCCGACTTGTTGTGCGTTTGGCGGTAGAGGTGCTTGTGCTCGAGGAAGACCACCGGATCGTCGCAGCGGATCGCCGTGCGCAGCAGCCCGTTGGCGTCGAGCGCGTTGGACGGCATGACGACGCGCAGCCCGGGAACGTGGGTGAACAGCACCTCGCCCGACTGCGAGTGGTACGGCCCGCCCCCCTTGAGGTAGCCGCCGACCGGCACCCGCATCACCACCGGGGCCGACCAGTCCCCGCCGGAGCGCCAGCGGATGGTGGCGAGCTCGTTGCGGATCTGCTGGTAGGCCGGCCAGATGTAGTCGAAGAACTGGATCTCGACCACCGGCTTGAGCCCGCGCATGGCCATCCCGATCGCCCGCCCGACGATGTTCGCCTCGGCGAGCGGCGAGTTGAACACGCGTCGTGCCCCGTACAGCCGCTGCAGCCCGTGCGTCACCTTGAAGACACCGCCCTTGCCCTTGACCTCGGCGAGCGCCTCCTCGTGCGAGGCGTCGGCGATGTCCTCGCCGAACACCAGGATGCGGTCATCGCGCGCCATCTCGTCGCGCAGGCACGTGTTGAGCAGGTCGACCATCGTCTTCTCGGCGCGGTCCGGGAACGCCGGGTGGTTGGCGAACGGCGCCGCCGTCGGGTCGACGGTCGGCGAGTAGATGTTGGCCGCCCACGTCTCGGCCAGCGGCTGCGGCTGCTCGATGGCGCGCGTCGCCGCCTCGTTGACCGCGGCCTGCACCTCGGCCTCGATGCGCTCCAGCTCCGCTGCGCCGACGCCGTACTGGTCGCGCAGCAGCCGCGCAGTCCGCGCGATGGGATCGCGCCCGGCCTCGGCCGCGCGCTCGGCGGCGGTCTTGTAGAGCCGCTCGTCGTCGGATAGCGAGTGCGAGTACGGCCGGACCACGTGCGCGTGCACCAGGACCGGTCCGCCGCCGCCGCGCAGCGTCGCCACCGCCTCGCCGAGCACGCGAAATGAGTCCGGGTAGTCGCAGCCGTCGACGTCGAAGATGCGCAGGTGAGGGAACGTGCCCAGCAGCTTGGAGATCGAGCCGCCGGCGGTCTGGACGTCGACCGGCACCGAGATCGCGTAGCCGTTGTCCTCGATCATGAACAGCACCGGCAGGCGGAGGTTGCACGCGGAGTTGACCGATTCCCAGAACTCGCCCTCCGAAGTGGTGCCGTCCCCGAGCGATACCCACGTGATCTCGTCGGGCGCCACCGTGAAACGCCCTGCCGCGTTGTCCAGGGCGCGGATGTAGCGTCCCGCCTCCGCACAGCCGACCCCTTGCAGGCACTGCGTGCCGGTCGGCGACGACGAGGTCGCGACGTGCAGGTCGCGCTTGCCCCAGTGGCTCGGCATCTGGCGGCCATGCGAGTCAGGGCCGGCGACAGCGCCGACACTGCCGAGGAACATCTCATATGGGGTGAGCCCGAGAGCGAGGACGAGGGCGCGGTCGCGATAGTAGGTGAAGAACCAGTCCTTCGCCGGGTCGAGCTGGCGCGCCGCCGCCACTAGCACCGCCTCGTGGCCGGCGCCGCTGATCTGGAAGAAGCTGAGATTCTGCTGCTTGAGCTGGATCTCCTTATCGTCGACGCGACGCGACGTCAGCATCGTGCGGTACGCCGCCAGCACGTCTTCCAACGGCAACGCCGTCTTCTCCGCCTTCACCGCCGTCGCCATCACCAGCCTCCCGTCGCGCCTGCGGTCGCGGGCGTCGCACTCCGGCTCCGCTCGTCCCGCCGGTCGCCATCTTAAGACATCGTCTCGCCTGAGGGACACCCCCGGGCAGCCGCGCTCCTTCGGCGTCCGCCCGGGCCGACCCCGAGCCGCTTGTCGGACCGGTCACCTTGCGCTAACTTTGATTCAGGAAGCATCCGGGAGGTGCGTATGTACAAGCACATCGCAGTGGGGCTCGACGGATCGCCCTACGCCGCGGCCGCCGAGGCCTTGGCGATCGCGCTGGCCGGGCGACTGGGCGCGACCGTGCACGGGATCCACGTCATCGACACCAGCTTCCTCGAGGGCGCATTCATCACGGACATCTCCGGCGCGATGGGGTTCGAGCCGTTCCTCGACCTCGGCACCCAGATGCGGACGACGCTCGAAGAGCTCGCCGGGGTGATCGGCAAGCGCTTCGCCGAGCAGTGCGAGGCCGCGGGCGTGCCGTCGACGTTTCATCTCGAGCGCGCCGGCGTCGTTGCCGGGACCCTGGCCGGCGCCAGGCTGGCCGACCTCCTGGTGATCGGCAAGCGAGGCGTCAATGCGCGCCTCCACGAGGACCTCCTCGGGCCGACGACCGAAGCGCTGATGCGCCGCTCGCCGGTGCCGGTGGTCGTCGTCCCCGAGCAGGTGTCGGAGATCCGCCGGCCGCTGCTCGCCTACGACGGCAGCCCCAAGGCGTCGCGCGCCCTCCACCACGCGGCCGATCTCTGCCGGGCCCTGTCGCTGCCGCTCGGCGTCGTCACCGTCGACGACAAGCCGGAGCGCGCGACGGCGTGCCTGAAAGAGGCGAAGGGCTACCTCGAGCCGTACGGGATCGAGTTCACCTGCCGGCACGAGCGCGGCGAAGCGGTCGAGCAGGTGCTGCTCGGACTGCTCGGCGACGGCGGCTTCGACGCGGTGATGCTCGGTGCCCACGGGCACGCGCGCATGGTCGAGCTGGTCCTCGGGTCGACCAGCCAGTTCCTCGCCAGAAAGGCCTCGGTCCCCGTCTTCTGCGTCACCCGCGCGTGAAGGAAGACGACGTGGTCTGTGGTCAGTGGTCAGTGGTTAGCAACGGCGCGCGCTGCAGGCTCCTATCGCACCACTGACCACCGACCACTGATCACGCCTCATTCCCCTGCCCTTACAATCTCCTGCGGAGGCGACGATGACCAAGCTGGAGAAGGCGGCGCTGATCGCGGTGCGGGACTGTCTGGGACTCAGGAGCCACGAATCGCTGCTCGTCGTCACCGACCCGCCGCTGGCACGCCTTGCCGGGGCGCTCGCCGCGGCCGCCAGGCCGCTCGCCCGCGAGGTGCTCGTCCTCGAGTACGCGGTCCGCGAGCTGAACGGGCTGGAACCACCGGCGCCGGTCCCGGAGGCGATGAAGGGCGTCGACGCGGTGCTCGCGGTGACCACCCGGTCGATCACCCACACGGCAGCACGCCGCGCCGCGACCGCGGCCGGAGTGCGGGTCGCGACCATGCCAGGGATCACCGAGGCTTGTCTGATCCGCACCATGAACGCCGACTACCAGGCGATCGCGCGCCGCACGCTGAGGGTGACCGAGCTGCTCACGGCAGCGCGGATGGCGCGGGTGACCACGCCGGCCGGCACCGACGTCTCGCTGCCGATCGCGGGAATCGCCGCCATCGCCTCGACCGGGCTGATCCGCGCGGCGGGGCAGTGGGGGAACCTGCCGTCGGGCGAGGCGTACTTGCGCCCGGAGGAGGGCGCCTCGGAGGGTGTCGTGGTCGTCGACGCCTCGCTCGCCGGAATTGGCGCGCTCGCCGGCCCGGTCCGCATCACCGTGGAGA
This sequence comes from uncultured Acidobacteriota bacterium, assembly GCA_963725705.1. Lineage (GTDB taxonomy): Bacteria > Acidobacteriota > Thermoanaerobaculia > Thermoanaerobaculales > Thermoanaerobaculaceae > CAVRZJ01. The sequence continues at coordinate 540,826 of CAVRZJ010000023.1, forward strand.
AGGGGCTGGCAGTCGCCATCGAGGGTGGCGAAGAGGCGGCCAGGTTCCGCGCCCAGCTCGAGAAGGCCGGACCGGCCGCGCGCAACGTCGCCGAGCTCGGGGTGGGCACCAACGACCGGGCGATTGTCACCGGCGCCATCCTCGAGGATGAGAAGATTCTGGGCACCGTACACATCGCCTTCGGCAACAACGCCTCGATGGGCGGGAGTGTCGATGTTCCTTTCCACGTCGACGGGATTCTGCTGCGGCCGACGCTCGAGCTGGACGGCATGGCGATCCTGCGCGACGGGGTGCCGTTGTTTGGCGACGAATGACGTCGGCCACCAAGTCCAACGCGCGGCTTGGAGGCGGATGGTGGCTTGGCGGTCATCGTTGCCACCTCCGACATTTTTTCGGCTCCCTGCCCGACGGCGGCGGTGCGGGGATGATGACGGCCTGCTCATCGCGATGAGTCGCTGAAAAATTGTCGGAAGTGGCACGCGGGCGCCGCTCAGGGAGCGGCGCGGAGTGATTGGGTTGTCATGCAGTGCGCGCAGGCGCGCCGTCGGCTGAGCTGCTCCTACTCTCGCCTCTCGCTTGTCGCCTTTCGCCTGCTTCTGAGGTGTTGGATCAACGCGGCGTCGGCCGGCGGGGTCGCGAGCCGCGCGAGCTCGTCGACAGTGACCCAGGCAACCTCCTGCCCCAGCCGGCCCACGGGAACGCCGGCGAGGATCGCTGCACGGTAGAACAGCAGCAGGATCGAGCGCCGCTCGTCCCTGTGCCAGGCGAACGTCGCGGGCGCTCCGACGGCAATCTCGACGCCGAGCTCCTCGGTCAGCTCGCGGGCGAGCGCGGCCTCGGCGGCTTCGCCGGGCTCGACGCCACCCCCGGGGAACTCCCACAACCCTGCGAGGTGGCTGCCGGCGGGGCGGCGGCTCACGAGGAAGCGCCCGCCGGAGTCCTCGACGACGGCAGCGACAACCAGACGGAAGCCGGGAGCCGCTCCGACCGGTAGGCGAGGAGACTGTCCCGGCAAGGCTAGCGCCCGGCCGGCGCCGCCAGAGCGGCCTTGATCGCCGGGTCGAGCGTCTCGATCTTCGCCTTGGCGCGGCGCTCGTCGACCACCTGCTTCAGAGCTGCCCGCACCTTGATGCCCTTGAGCATGCTGGTGAGCGTCGTCTCGACCTCTGCGAAGCTGCTCTTCCCCGGCCCGCGCACCTCCGCCGCCTGCATCACGTGGTAGCCGTACTTGCTGCGAATCGGCTTCGTGAACTCGCCCGCCTTGAGGTCGAACACCGCCGCCTCGAGCTCGGGCAAGAGCTGTCCGCGGCGCACCCAGCCGACCTCGCCGCCGCGCGCCTTGGTCTGATCGTCGGATACCTCGGCGGCAACCTTGGCGAACGCCTCGCCGGCGGCGAGGCGGGAGACGGCCTGCGAAGCGCGGAACTTGGCGGCACCCTCGACGTCAGGGGCCGCGACCTCCGGCACTGCAACGAGGATCATGCGGATCTTGACTTGTGCGGGGTGGTCGAACTCGGCAGGGTGCTGGTCGTAGTACGTGCGGGTCTCGGCCGGCGTCACCGCCGCCTTCGCGGCGAGGCGGCCCTCGGTGAAACGCAGCAGCAGGAGGTTCTCCTCCTCGCGCAGCGCCAGCTCCTGCTCGCTGGTGCCGTTGGCCTGGAGCGCCTGCGTGAAGGCCTCCAGGCTCGCGTAGCGGGCGCGCTGGGCGGCGACCCGCTCCTGTACCGCGGCGGCTTCCACCTTGACGCCCGCATCGCGCGCCGCCTGGACGAGCAGCGTGTGGCCGATCACCTGCTCGAGGGCGCGCTGCAGCACCACGTCCTCGTCGACCGGCTCCACGCCCTGCGCCGCGATCACGGCCTTCCTTGCCCTGGCGATGTCCGCGTCGGTGATGCCGACCCCGTTGACCTGCAAGACCACCGTCGCGGCCGAAGCGCTGGCCGCCGCCAGCACCACCGCCACCGTTGTCGATGAGAACCGCATGGTTGATCCCTCCCCGCGCAGAAGCACGGCGCCGGTCACCTTAGGCGCGGGTAGCCGTGAAGTCAAACCCTGCTCGGGTATTCACTCGCGGCGCTTCACCTCGTCCCAGAGACCGTCCAGCTCGGCGAGGGTCAGCGTGCGGAGCGGCGTGCCGCCCTGCGCCGCCAGCTCCTCCATGGCGCCGAAGCGTCGCGAGAACTTGTCGTTGGCCGCCTGCAGCGCCGCCTCGGGGTCGGCGCCGAGCTGGCGGGCGAGGTTGGCCATCACGAAGAGAACGTCGCCTAGCTCCTCGCGCACCCGCTGCTCGGCGCCCTCGCCGTCGCCGGTGCGCAGCTCCGCCGCCAGCTCGCGCACCTCCTCCTCGAGCTTGGCGACGACGTCATTCACGCGCTCCCAGTCGAACCCGAGCGCCGCCGCTTTCTCGGTGATGCGATACGCCTTGAGCAGCGCCGGGAGCTGGCGGGGAACACCGGCCAGCGCACCCTTCTCGCGTCGCTCGCGCTGCTTGATCGCCTCCCAGTTCCTGACCACCTCGGCGGCGTCTGACACCTCGACCTCTCCGAACACGTGCGGATGGCGGTGCACCATCTTCGCGTGGATGCCACGGCACACGGCGGCGACGTCGAACCATCCCTTCTCCTCGGCGAGCTGCGCCGCGAAGATGATGTGGAACAGCAGATCGCCAAGCTCGGCGACGAGCTCGCCGGGCTCGCCGGAGTCGATCGCGTCGACGACCTCGTACGTCTCCTCGATCATGTAGGCGCGCAGGCTCTCGAGCGTCTGGTCGCGGTCCCAGGGACAGCCGCCAGGTCCTCGCAACCTGGCGCAGAGAGCGCGCAGCGCGTCGAACGGATGCTCCTGGTCCATGGCCCGGCAGTATATCCGCGCCGCGGCAGCCCGCCCGCCGCCGCCTCGCCGTGCGAGCCTGGCCGAGCTCCGGTCAAGCGGTTTCGGGTTAAGATGATCGACGGTACTGGAGGAATCAGTCGTGCCCGAGTCCGGCGATCGAGGCAGAGTCAAGGTGGTTGACCGCCGCCGATTCACGCCCGAGGGCGCTCTGCGCGAGCCATCGCCTGCAGACACGCTGGTGGCGACCGAGCCCGTGGCGGCCGTGTCGCCCGCGCCAGAGCCCGAAGCCGCGTCGCCGGCGCCGCCGGCACCGACGCAGGTGAGCGCATCTGCCGCAGTCGCGGAGCAGCCCGCCGAAGCGGCTGCAGCCCAGCCGGCCGACGGCCCCGGCACCTTGCCGCCCGGCCCGGGCCTCGCCGACATCGTCGATTTGCTGGCGCAGCAAGCGATGGCGTTCCTCTCCGGTCAGGTGCCCGGCCGCGGCCGCGATCCGCGAACCGCACGCTACTTCATCGATCTGCTGGGAGTGCTGAAGGATAAGACGACGGGTCGGCTCACCCTCGAGGAGACGAACTTCATTGACGACGTCCTCTATCAGCTCCGCTCCCTATACGTGGCTGCGACGCGCTAGCCTCGCTTGTCTGGTGCTGCTGGCGGCAGGCGCCGGCGCATCGACTCCCACGGAAGGGGTGCGCAGCGGCGAGGTGGAACAGGCGTGGTTCCGGCTCACGCAGGCGCTCGATGCACACGACCCGCAGGCGGTCGCCACCCACTCCTCCGAGCTCGCAGCTCTCGCCGAGCGAGTGTCCCTGCGCCGGCTGACACCGTTCGCCCTCGCGCTGGTGGCGCGCTCCCGCCCCCTGCCCGACGCCGAGGCGGAGCCGTTGCTCGAGAGCGCCACCCGGCTCGACCCCGGCTGCCCGGAGGCGCACTTGGCCCTCGCGGCCCTGCGGATCCAGCGATGGTCGCTGCTCTCCGGCGGCCACAGCCTGGTACGCGCCGGCGCCGCGCTCCTTGCCGACCGCCGTTTCGGCCAGTTGCTGAGCGGATCGGCGGCCATCGCGGTGCTGGGTACGCTGCTCGGGGCGTTCGGCCTGTGGTCGTTGCTCGCCGCGCGCCGGGCGCTTCCACCGCTCTGGCACGATCTGATGGAAATGGGCAACCATTGGCGGCTCGGCCCGAACGGCACCGTGGTCGGGGTGGTCGCGCTGGCACTGCCTCTGTTTGCCGGTGGTGACGGCGTCTGGCTGGTTCTCTGGGTGCTCGCGCTGTGTTGGGCCTATTTCACCAGACCCCAGCGGGTGGTGGCCGTTGCCGGCGTGCTCCTGGTGGCGGCGACACCGACCGTCCTGGAGGTCGGCTTCCGCGCCGCGACCCGGAACCCCAGCGGGGTGGCGCAGGCGACGGCGGCGCTCGCCGAGCAGCGCTACGACCCGCAGGTACTCGACGAGCTCGATTCCATCTCCGACCTGTTCGCCGACTCGCCCGCCTTCTATCGCTTGACCGGCGACGTATTCCGCCAGTACGGCCTCCTCGACGGGGCCGCGTGGGCGTACCGCGAGGGGCTGCGGCGGGCACCGAACGACGGTTCGCTGTCGCTCGCGCTCGGCACGGTGCGCTACCTCGAAGGCGACTACAACGCAGCGCTCCAGGCGTTCCAGACCGCCCGCGCCGCCGGCGCGGACCCGGTCGTCATCAACTACAACCTGTCGCTGACGTTCGCGCAGACCTACCATTTTCGCGAGAGCGACGAGGCGATCACCCGCGCGCGCGACATCGACGACGCCCGCTTGCGCCGTCTGTCGCGCGGTCGCGACCACGCGCCGATTCTTCCGGCGTTCGCGTCAGCCGACGCTCGTGCGTTGCTCGCCACCGTCGACAGCGTGAGCCTTTTGCACCGCGGCCTCGTCCAGCCGCCGTTGCTGCAGGAACGGACGCTCGCCCACCCGCTCACCTTCGCCGCCCTGACCGCGCTGGTGTTCGCGATGGGTCACCTCCTGCTGCGCGAGCGCACCACCGGCTTCGCCAGCACCTGCCTCAAATGCGGCCGCACCTTCTGCCACCGCTGCCGGCTCTCCCAGGAGCGGCAGAGCTACTGCTCGCAGTGTGTCAACATCTTCCTCAAGAAAGACACGGTCGGCATCGAGTCACAGGTCACCAAGCGCCGGCAGGTCGCCCGTCACCAGCTCACGTTGCGGCTCGAGCGCCGCATCGGCGATCTGGTGCTTCCCGGCCTCGGCCTCGGGTTCGCGGGTCGGCCTCTGCTCGGCGGCGCGATCGCTGCGGTGGCGCTCTCGTGCGTGGCCGGCGCGGCGGTGTGGCTGCCGCTGTTCGTGAGCCCGGCGCTGATGCACGCTCCGGTGTGGCCGCTCCAGGGCGCACTCCTCACGGTCTGGGCGCTCGCGATGGCGACGGCGCAGATCATCCCGGCGGCGGGGAGGTAGGCTTGGCCCTCGAAGGAACGCTGCGCGACTTCTCGCTGGCCGATATCTTCCAGCTCATCGGCCTGCAGCGGAAGACCGGCGTGCTCACGCTGCGGGCGCCCGAGGACGTGGTCACGGTTTCGTTCCTCGACGGGAAGGTCGTCGGTGCCGACTCGCTCAACAAACGGCTGGAGGACCGCCTCGGGCAGGTGCTCCTGAAGACCAACGCGGTCACCCAGGAGGAGCTCGACGCTGCGCTCCGCCTGCAGATGGAGACGCTCGAGCGGATGGGCCACATCCTGCTGCGCAGCGCCATCATCTCGCGGGAGGAGCTGCGCCGCGCGCTCGAGCAGCAGGTCCTGCAGATCATCTATCGCGTGTTCCGTTGGAACGACGGCGACTACCACTTCTCCCAGGAGACCAGCATCGACTACGACGTCGAGCTGATCACCCCGATGGGCGCCGAGAGCATCCTGATGGAAGGTGCGCGGATGCTCGACGAGTGGCCGATCATCGAGAAGCGAATCCCCAGCCGAAGCGCCGTCTTCATCGCCGACGTCCCGATCGCGCAGCTCCAGGTCGTCAGGGACACCGAGCTCGACGAGTTTCACGGCCTCGACCGCGACGAGCCGGCACCCAAGGCGGCCCCGCTCGGCCGCAAGAGCGTCACGCCCGTCGAGGCGGACGTCGTCAAGCTCGTCGACGGGCTCAGCTCGGTGGACGACATCGTCCGCAAAAGCGCCCAGGGCGAGTTCGAGACCTGCAAGGCGCTCTACACCCTGCTCACCCGCAACATCATCCGCGAGGCGCGTCCCGAGGAGCAGTCCGCCGCTCAGTCGCGCGCCGCCGCACTCGCCGAGACGGCAACCTCGCTGCACCCTGCCGGGGCACGCCTTCCCTGGTTGGCCCTTCTCCTCGTGCCGGTCTTGGTGATTTCGCAACTGCTCGCCACTCGCAACCCGGCGAACCCGGTCGCCGGCGACGGACCGAGGCTCGGCCCCCGGCTCTGGGCGTCGCTTTCGGCCGCTCGCATGTGGGGGATCTGGCAGGCGCTCCAGGCGCGCTCCGCCCTCGTGGGCTCCTACCCCGAGGCGCTGGCCGAGTTGGCGAGCGAGCAGATTCTTGCCGACCAGAGCCTCCGTGACCCGTGGGGTCGTCCCTACCGGTACATCCTCAGAGAGGATGCGCTCGTCCTCTCGGGGACCACCCGGCAGGGAGCTCCGGACCCGAACCTCATTCTTTCCAGACACCTGGCTACAGCGGCGGAGCCCGTCAATACCGGACCTGGAGCGGCCCTCATCGAACCTTGACAATAGTACGCTCAGGTTCTATATTCGCCTTGGGTCATTGACCTGAGGAGGGCTTCATCAATGCCAAGAATTATCGGAATCGACCTCGGCACCACCAACTCCGTCGTCGCGGTCATGGAGGGCGGCAAGCCGGTCGTCATCGCCAACCAGGAAGGCAGCCGGACCACGCCATCCGTGGTCGCGTTCGCCGGCAACGGCGAGCGTCTCGTCGGCCAGGTCGCCAAGCGGCAGGCCGTCACCAACCCTGAGCGCACGGTGTTCTCGATCAAACGCTTCATGGGGCGCCGCTTCAACGAGGTATCCCAGGAGATCAAGATGTCCCCCTTCCACGTGACACGGGGCGAGAGCGACACCGCGCGCGTGGAGGTCGACGGCAAGGTCTTTTCGCCGCCGGAGATCTCGGCGATGGTTCTGCAGAAGCTGAAGGCGGCGGCGGACGACTACCTCGGCGAGAAGACCGAGAAGGCGGTGATCACCGTGCCCGCCTACTTCAACGATGCCCAGCGCCAGGCGACCAAGGACGCCGGTCAGATCGCCGGTCTCGAGGTCGTCCGCCTGGTCAACGAGCCGACCGCGGCGGCGCTCGCGTACGGCCTCGACAAGAAGAAGGATGAGACCATCGCGGTGTACGACTTCGGCGGCGGTACCTTCGACATCTCGATCCTCGAAGTCGGCGAGGGCGTGGTCGAAGTCAAGTCGACCAACGGCGACACCCATCTCGGCGGCGACGACCTCGACCAGCGCCTGGTCGAGTGGCTGATCGCCGAGTTCCGGCGCGACCAGGGAATCGACCTGTCCAAGGACCGCATGGCTTTGCAGCGCCTCAAGGAGGCCGCCGAGAAGGCGAAGTGCGAGATGTCGACGGTGCAGGAAAGCGAGATCAACCTGCCGTTTATCACCGCCGACGCCTCGGGTCCGAAGCACCTCTCGATCAAGCTGACGCGCGCCAAGTTCGAGCAGCTCGTCGAGGACATCATCCAGCGCACCATGGGTCCGTGCCGGCAGGCGCTCAAGGACGCCGGGCTCGAGCCCAAGGATGTCGACGAGGTCGTGCTGGTGGGCGGCTCCACCAGAATCCCGCGGGTGCAGCAGCTTGTCCGCGATCTCTTCGGAAAGGAACCGCACAAGGGGGTCAACCCCGACGAGGTGGTGGCCGTCGGCGCAGCGATCCAGGCGGGCGTGCTCGCCGGCGAGGTGCACGACCTGCTGCTCCTCGACGTCACCCCGCTCTCACTCGGCGTGGAGACGCTCGGCGGCGTCTGCGACGTGGTGATCCAGCGCAACACGACGATTCCCACCCGCAAGTCCAAGGTGTACTCGACCGCCGACGACAACCAGACGCAAGTGGAGATCCACGTGCTCCAGGGCGAGCGCCCGATGGCTCGCGACAATCGTACCCTCGGTCGCTTCCACCTGATCGGCATCCCGCCGGCGCCGCGCGGCATCCCGCAGGTCGAGGTCACGTTCGACATCGACGCCAACGGCATCATGCATGTTTCCGCCAAGGACCTCGGCACCGGCAAGGAGCAGAGGATCCAGATCACAGCGTCGTCGGGGCTGGCGGAGGATGAGATCCAGAAGATGGTCCGCGAAGCCGAGCAGCACTCCGACGAGGACAAGCAGCGCCGTGAGGAGGTCGAGTCACGCAACCGCCTCGACTCGCTGATCTATTCGACCGAGAAGCTGGTCACCGAGAACCAGGAGAAGGTCCCGGAGGCCCAGCGCACCGAGATGCAGGCGGCGATCACCGACGCCAAGCGGGCGCTCGAGGAGGGCAAGAAGGAAGCGATGGACGCGGCTTTCGAGCGGCTCACCAAAGCGTCCCACCGTCTCGCCGAGGAGATCTACCGCACGGCGAGCCCGGCAGCGGCGCAAGGCGCGGCCGCCGACCCCCAGGGCGGTCCAACGCCGCCGCCATCGGGCGACGGAGAGGTCGTCGACGCGGAGTACGTCGACGTGGACCCCAAGACCAACTGAGCGAAGGTACGCGGAGACTGCGATGGCCAATCTCGACTGGCGCACGGTTCGCGAGCTGATGGCTCTGCGAGCGCGGCTGAAGGAGCTGATGGAGCGCGAGGTGCTGCCGGACACGTCGGCCGTGTCCGACAGCGCCCGCGCGTTCGAATGCCCGGTCGACGTCTGGGAAAGCGACGCGGAGGTCATCGTCGAGGCAGAGCTCCCGGGGGCTGCCGCCGAAACTGTCGACGCGCGCATCGAGGGCGACGCGCTCGTCCTCAGCGGCGAGCTGCCTCGGCCGCCGGATGGGAGCGGCACTTTTCTGCGCGTCGAGCGCTACCGCGGCCCGTTCCGCCGCGTCGTCCGCCTGCCGGCCGGCGTCTCCGGCGAGCCGGTGGCGACGCTGCGCGCCGGCGTGCTGCAGGTTCGCCTGCCGAAACGCTCGTCGCGGCGGCGCCACATCGTCGTGGAGCAGGAGGCACCGTGACCGAGCAACGGCGGCGGTATCACATGATCTCCTGGGTCGCGGAACGCTTCGAGATCCACCCGCAGACGCTCCGCCTGTACGAGCGCGAAGGGCTGATCCGGCCAACCCGCAGCGTCGGCAACACGCGCCTGTTCGATGACGAGACGTGTGAACGATTGCAGTTCATTCTGACACTGACTCGCGACCTTGGAGTAAACTTGGCCGGCGTCGAGGTTATCCTGAACATGAAGGATCAGATCGATGCGCTCGAGTTCGAGGTGCGGCGTCTGAGCGTCACGCTCGAGCGTGAGGTGGAGCGGCGCGGTGCGGTTCCGCGCCACCATGCGCTGGCGCATCGGCCGCAGACACGTCTGGTCCCGAGCGAGGAGGAATGACCGCGGACGAACACCTGAGGGACCCCGAGGCAGCACTGCTGCGTCGTTACCTGCAGGAGATCGGTCACTTCAAGCAGCTCACGCCGGACGAGGAGAAGCAGCTCGGCCGGCTCGTCCAGGAGGGCGATGGCGAGGCGCTCCGCCGACTCGTCGAGTCCAACCTCCGGTTCGTCGTCGCCTACGCTAAGCGCTATCGCCACTCGCGCATCTCGCTCCTCGACCTGATCAACGAGGGCAACATCGGCCTCATCCAGGCGGCGAAGAAGTTCGACCCCGACAAGAACGTCAAGTTCATCACCTACGCGGTGTGGTGGATCCGGCAGGCGATCCTCCATGCGCTCTCCGAGCACGGCGCCACATTCAGGCTCCCGCAGAAGCAGGCGAACATCCTCTACCGCCTCGAGCGCTCCCGCCAGGCGCTCGGCCGCGAGCTCGAGCGCGTGCCGAGCGAGGCCGAGCTCGCCGAAGAGCTGGGTATGGACCCCGGCGAGGTCCGCCTGCTGCTCTCCTCGAACCAGAACATTCTCTCGCTCAACCAGCCCGTCGACGACGAGGGCGAGGCGGAGTTCGGCGACCTCCTCGAGCAGTACGTCATCCCGGACACCGATGAGGAGGTCCTCCGCCAGTCGTTCGAGGAGGCGCTGCGCGACGCCCTCGCCGAGCTCTCCGAGAAGGAGCGGCAGATCCTCGCGCTGCGCTTCGGGCTCGACGACGACCACCCGCGGACGCTGCGCGAAATCGGCGAAGCGCTGGGGATCTCGCGCGAGCGCGTCCGCCAGATCGAGAGCCAGGCGCTCACCAAGCTACGCCGCAGCGCAAAGGGCAGGGCGCTGGCGGGCTACCTGAACTAACGGGTACCGGGGACCGGGTACCGGGGTCCGGGACGGCCGACGATCGGTGGTTCACCGTCCCTGGGTTCGTGTTTCCGCGGTTCCCGGTCCCCGGTCCCCGGTTCCCGCTTCGTCGTCACTTCTGCTTCAGGTTGCCGGGGAGCTCGTCGACCGCGACCCGTAGGGCCTTGGTCAGGTCCTCCGCCGGACCCATCTTGAGCAGGTTGCCTACGGTCGTCCGGTTGCGGCAGATCCAGGAGAGGCGAGCGAGCCAGCGCAAGTGTGCCATGTCCTTGCGCAGCGCGAGCAAGAAGAACAGATGGGTCGGCTTCTCGTCCGGCGACCCGAACGAGACCCCCTTCCCCGAGCGGGCGAGGAACAGGAACTGCTTGGGGAACTTCTCGGCGGCACGGTGCCGTGCATGCAGGAAGGCGACGCCGTTTGGCATCGCCGTCGGTACCATGCGCTCGCGTTCGGCGAGCGCCGCCTCGAGCCACTTGGCGTCGCGGACGAGGCCCAGCTTGCCGACCCGATCCACGATCTCCGCAATGACACCCTCGCGAGTGTCGGTCTCGAGTTCCGGGATGACGTGGCTGACCTGAAACAGCTCTGCGAGGGGCGGATCCGCGGATTCCACGACAGGCAGGTTCTCGCGATCGTTCACGAGGACTCCTTTCCCCCAGCAGCGGGTGGGAATATGTATTCTACCCCACCTCGTCACCGGCCGGTCAAACCGGGGCTTCCTACGCGCGGCAGAGCCCGCGCGCGCACCTTCCGGACGAACCTGGAACACTGCATCGGCTGCTCTGCAGCCTCACTCCCGGCTGGCCGGTACCGAGAGTTCCGTCGCTTCGCCCGCCTGTCCTGCCGGAGGCAGGGGCTCTCCCTTCGGCCGCTTGCGCCACCTCACTCCCTGCTGCCGGTACCGAGAGATCCCTCGCTGCGCTCGCCTGTCCTCCCGGAGGCAGGGGGATTCCGCTTCGGCTGCTCCGCAGCCTCACTCTCGGCTGGCCGGTACCGAGAGATCCCTCGCTGCGCTCGCCTGTCTTGCCGGAGGCAGGGGGATTCCGCTTCGGCTGCTCCGCAGCCTCACTCCCGGCTGGCCGGTACCGAGAGATCCCTCGCTGCGCTCGCCTGTCCTGCCGGAGGCAGGGGGATTCCGCTTCGGCTGCTCTGCAGCCTCACTCCCGGCTGGCCGGTACCGAGAGATCCCTCGCTGCGCTCGGGATTCCGCTTCGGCTGCTCTGCAGCCTCACTCCCGGCTGGCCGGTACCGAGAGATCCCTCGCTGCGCTCGGGATTCCGCTTCGGCTGCTCTGCAGCCTCACTCCCGGCTGGCCGGTACCGAGAGATCCCTCGCTGCGCTCGGGATTCCGCTTCGGCTGCTCTGCAGCCTCACTCCCGGCTGGCCGGTACCGAGAGATCCCTCGCTGCGCTCGGGATTCCGCTTCGGCTGCTCTGCAGCCTCAGCGGAACTTGATCGAGCAGCCGAGGGCCTTGGTCCTGGGTACGGCGACGGCGGTGCCGTCGGCCACGGCGTCGAGCGCATCCTTGAGGTACTGCGCCTTGACCGCCGCGGGATCGTTGGCGTTGTCATCGACGGCTCCGCTATAGACGAGCCTGCCGTGCGCGTCGAAGAGGTACGCCTCGGGGGTCTTGGTGGCCCCGAATGCCCGCGCGACGCCGGACGTGGCGTCGACGACATAGGGGAACTCGTAGCCCTTCTCCTTCGCCCGCGCCTGCATCTGCTCGTACCCGTCCTCGGCGTACCCGGTGGGGTCGTTCGAGTTCACGGCGATGACGCCGACACCCTTGCCCCGATAGGCGTTGCCGAGTGCCACGATGCGCCCTTCCCACGCCCGCGCCCACGGGCAGTGGTTGCAGGTGAAGACCACCAGCATCCCCTTGGGCCCGGCCGAGTCGGCAAGCGAGAGCTCGCGGCCGTCGATGTTCCTCATCTTCACCGCATCCATCGGCGCACCGTCGCCGATCTCGAGTGCCACTGCTCCGCTGGCGGCCAGGATCGCTGCCGCGAACGCCGCCCCGATAGCCTGTGCTCTGCTCATCACTCACCCCCGCGTGCCGCCGGCCGGCGCCTCGATGAGGCCCCGCACCTTGGCGGCGAAAGTGTCGTATGTCGCCTTGCCCTCCCAGAAGTCCCGCAGCGTACCGCCGCCGTCGAAGACGAACGTCGCCGGAAGCGCACCCGACCACTTCGGAGAAAGCCCGTCGATGAACTCCATGTCGGCGCCGGTCTTCAGGTAGGTCTGGAAGGCGACGCCGTGGCGCGCCAGGAACACCCGCGCCGCGCCGGCACTGCTGTCGAGATCAGCCGACACGAGGAGCAGGCGCAGGCCGCGGCTGCGGTACTCGCGCTCGACCCGCAGGAGGTCGGGCAGCTCCTCGCGACATGGCACGCACCAGGTCGCCCAGACGTTGACCACCACCGCCTTCGCGCCCGGCGCCCGCACCAACTGCAGCAGGTCCTGTACCCCGGCGCTCCGCAGCTCGGGCGTCCGGGCCGATGCCGCAGCGGGCGTCGGCGCGGCCGGTCGCCGGTGACACCCGGCGGCCCCGCCGGCGCCGGCGAGGGCGACGGCGGCTGCCACCGTGCCGGCGAGACCGATCGGCAGGCGCGCGCGCTGCCGGGCGCTACCGCTCACGTAGGCTGCGCTCCACACGCTGTCGGCAACGGCATCCACGCGCACCGGCATTCCCGCGAGCGAGCCCGCCTCTTTGACCCCGCGGGCCTCACGGCGCTCACTCCGGGAACCGCCGCACCAGGTTGAAGCCGATGCGCACGTCGCCGGCGCGAAAGCCACCGGGCATGTCGGAGCCGACCATGAGATCCGTCGTGGTGGCGGCAGCGTTTCCCAAGTAGATGAGGAACTCGTGGCCGGGCAGGCGCTTGGCGACGCCGAACGCCCACGCCACGGAGCCGTCCGCGGCATCTCGGTTCTCGGGAACCACCTCGGCCGAGAGGTGCCACTGTTTCGGCAGGTACCAGGAGGCGGCGACCGCGACGTTGGCGGCGTTGCGCAGCGTCGGCGTGTCGGATGCGTAGCTCGGCAGCAGGAACACGTCCAGGCGCTCGCCGAACCGGCGCGCGAGGACCAGTTGTGCGAACCCCGACCAGCGGTCGGCGACCCCCTTGGCCCCGCGGTAGTCGGCACCGGCGCGCACCGCGCAGCCGATCGGGAAGGCGTCGCCTTGCCGCACCAGCGTCCACTTCGCGGACGCCTCCATCTCCTTGAGGAACGAGACGCGCAGCAGCGAGACCTCGAGGTCACGCCCGAGCCCGTAGTCGAGCCCGATGCCGATGGTGGCCGCCGAGTCGAAGCCGAGCAGGTCGTAGCCGCCGGCGTCGCTGACCGTCTCGAGGAACCGGTGCGTGAACAGCACCTGCAGCGTTCCCGGCCCGACCGGCAGGTGGGTCGGCTGGTTGATGACGCGGTTCCCGGACCAGATCGGGGGAGCCTCCTGACCGTGAGCGACGAGCGGGGCAAGGATGGCCAGGACGAGGGGAAGCAGGCGCCGGTGCATGAAAGCTCCTAGTCCCGCGGCGCGCCGCGCCGCACCCAGTCGACGACCAGCCGGATCTGGGCGTCGGTCACAGAGCCGGTCAGCGGCATGCGCGATCCGACGATCCCGGCGTCGCCCCGGAGCTTCTGCACCAGGTACGAGCGGTCGGGATCGCCCGGGGCGATGCGCAGGAGCTCGGAGCGCTCGGACGACGGCACGCCGACGATCGCGGCGTAGGCCGCGCCCGTCGACAGGTCCATCCCGGCCTGCGGGAACGCGCCGCCGTGGCACCCCGAGAGCGCGCACGACACCGAGAAGACCTCGCCCTGGACGCGGGTAAAGGTCGCCGTCGGGTCAGGCGCGCCCCCGTCCGGTCCGAGTGGAAGGTCCTTACGGGTGCCGCAGCCGGCCAGCGCGGCAGCGGCGAGGAGCACCGGAATGCAGCGGGGCCTCATGATCAGTCATTATGCGCGCCTGCCAGGATCCAGTCACGGATCCGCTGGATCTGGTCGGGCGTCAGGAAGGGACCGCCCTGCGGCATGCGGGACTGGCTGATATTGGGACCGCCGACGAGTTTACGGATGAGGTAGGAGTTGTCGGGATCGCCCGGCGCGATCCGTTTCAGCGCTGGCTGCTCCGACGAGCTCACGTTGACGGTGCTCGCGAACGTGTGACCCGGCCGCAGGTCCATGCCCTGGTTCGGCGGGTGGCAGCCGGAGCATGCATTCGTGAAGATCTCCTGCTGCAACTGCGTGAGGGTAACCGTCGGAGCGTCGTTGACCGTGATCGTGCGGGTCGCCGGCGTCGGGTCGGCGAGGCCGAACGCGTCGGTGGCCGTGAACGTCACCGCGTAGATCCCGGCCGTCAGGTACGTGTGGGTGGTCGCGAGGTCGCTCGAGCTCACCCCGTCACCGAAGTCCCACAGCCCGGTGACCGCGTCGCCGTCGGGATCGGCGATCGTCCCCTGGAAGGCGACGGCCCCGTTGACCAGAACGGTCACATCTCCCTCCGGCGTGACGATGGTGCCGTCCGGCGGGTTGTTGCCAGCGACCGTGATCGTTCGGGTGGCGGGCGTCGGGTCTGCGAGGCCCAGGTCGTCCGTCGCAGTCAGGGTGACCGTGTAGGTGCCGGGGGTCGCGAAGATGTGGCCGCCCGGGACGAGTGCCGTCGACGTGAAGGTGTCGCCGAAGTCCCACAGCACGGTGACCGGATCGCCGTCGGGATCACTGACCGCGCCCTCGAAGCTCACCGACTGTCCCTCGCGAATCGCGATGTCGGCGGCCGGCGCGACGATCGTCCCGTCGGGAGGAGCGTTCGGGCCGACCGCAACGGTCCTCGTCGCCGGCGTCGGATCGGCGAGCCCGAGGCTGTCGCTCGCCGTGAGCGTGACCGTGTAGGCGCCGGGGGTCGTGTAGACGTGATCGGAAGGGACGAGGGCAGTCGAGGTCGAGGAGTCGCCGAAATCCCACAGCACGGTGACCGGGTCACCGTCGGGATCGCTGGCCGCGGCAGCGAAGCTGACCGACTGCCCCGCACGGATCGCGAGGTCGCCGGCGGGGGTGACGATGGTGCCGTCGGGCGGGGCGTTCGGGCCGACCGTGATCGTCCGCTGAGCCGGGGTGGGATCCGCGAGCCCGCGCGCATCGGTGGCGGTCAGCGTCACGGTAAAGGCACCCTCACTGGCAAAGGCGTGGGTCGTGGACAGGCCGGAGGCCGTGGCGCCGTCGCCGAAGCTCCAGGCCACGGTCACGGCGTCGTCTTCCGGGTCGCTCGTCGAGGCGCTGAAGATCAGCACCTGGCCGACCCGAGCGCTCGTATCTGCGGCGGGTTCCGCAATCTGAGCATCTGGCGGCGAGTTGGGCGTCTGGATCGACGAGGGCGGGAACGGCAGCGCCGGCTGCTGGAGGCCGTCGTCGGTTTTGTTGTCCACCACCGAGGAGAAGACGAAGGCCGGACCGTCCGTCGTGTAGGACATGAAGAAGTTGGCCTGGTTGCGCTGGTTGCCGGGGACGCCGGTGGCGATCTGGTAGTAGAGGAGCAGATCGTTGCTGTACGGCGGCAGCACCTTCTGCGTCGGCGCCCCGACCAGGGTGCCATCGGGCTTGCGGACGTTGAGGGTCAGGGTCACCGGGAACGGGTTGGGGTTGAAGTACCCCAGGTTCGTCCGGAAATCGACGAGGTCGGCCTTCGGGCGGTTGGAGTTGAGCAGCAGGGCTCCCGCGGTGAACGCATGATCGATGTCGAGGGCCTCGGCGAACTGTCCGAACGTGCCGCTGCCGCTCCCGCGCTGGTCGTTGTAGGTGTTCTCGACCGCGTGGAACGGCGACAACGAGACCAGTCGCATGGCGCCGCGGTCGTTGGCGCTGAACAATGTGTCGACCGCGTCGTCGACCACCGCCTCGCCACTGGCCGTCACGACTACCGGAACGGTCTTGGCCGGTCCCGCCGATCCGGTCGCCGTCTTCGGGTACCACTCGACGTAGACGGTCGCGTCCTCGTCGGTGAGGTTGAGGATGCGCACGTCGGACTTGAACGCGCTCGTCCCGGCGCCCTTGTTGTGAGCGACTACCGGGAAGTGGCGAACCGTCTCGGTGGGCCCGAGTTGCCCGCGCAGCGCGCCGCCGGGGAAGTCGTCGTTGTGGACGTTGACGTAGAACCGTTCCGGGTGACCGAGGATCTCGGGCAGCGTCGCGGTGGCGACCACGGCGTTGCCGAACGCGACTCCGTCGGTGAACGCCGGGATGAACGTGACGACCACCGGTCCGGCTTCGCCGGTGCCGCCGCGGTGGATGTGCGCCGCGGTCGGCGTGGCGACGTCCTGCGCTCGCAGGTAGTAGTACAGGTCCGACCCGTCGAGGATCACTCCCGCGAAGCCGCTGCCATCCGGGTCGCCCGGGACCGGGACATCGCGGGAGCCCCTGAGCGTCGACGCGAAGGCGTTGGCGGCGGCGCCGCTGCCGAGCAACTGACCGCGCACGGCGCCTCCCGGGAACGGCTCGTTGTGAACGTTGACGTAGAAGGCGGCCGGGTTGGCCGCGATCGCCGCGAGGGTGGCGGGGTCGGCGGCCACGGCTCCGCTCGCGACGTAGACGTCGGGCGCCGGGCTGGCAAATGTCGGCGCCAGATCGACGACGACGCTGCCGCTCTCGCTCGCCCTGCCCGAGTGGATGTGGGCGGCGATCGGCGTGGCGATCCCTTTGGCCCACAGGTAGTAGCTGACCGTCGCCGCGTCGACGGTGACGAAGGCGACGCCGGCGCCTGCCTGATCGCCGGGCCCGCCGATCTGGTTCGCACCCGAGAGCGCGATGCGGAACGTCGTGGCGTCCGCGGTGACGGCGAGCAGTGTGATAATGCCGGCAAGCAGAGACCTGATCATGGAACCCTCCGACCGGCGACCCGGGATCGAACAGTTTCTGAAACTCCGTTCCGATCCCGTCCACCTGTGTGTGGGAAGCCACGCCGCGATGAAAGCATTCCAGCCGCGGTGTGACCTGGGTCACACGGGGGCAGCTCGCGCGCGACACGCGCGGTCTCCCCTGCCGATCCCACCGGCGGGAATGTGCGGTCGTCCCGCGGCGTCTCTTGTTTCCGTGAAGTCACGGTCAAGTGGTCCACTCGCGCCGCGTCGGGCACGCGCGGGTCGGTGCGGGCTCGTGGCGGTCGCCGCCGCCGTCCTCCTGTCGGCGTTCCTGCCGGCGCCGGCCAACGGCCAGCAAGGGCGCGCCTTACCGCCAGCCCCGCCAGGCACGCCCGACCCGTCACCGACGCCAGTGCCGACCGGCACCGTCCTCGTCACCGTCGGCCTCACGGACCTTCGCGGCACGATCCAGCCGGCCGGGGACGCGGTGGTCTGGATCGAGGGCGACACGACGGCAGCGCCACGGAGCAAGGACAAGGTGGCGGCGCGGGTGGCGCAGCGGCAGAAGACGTTCGAGCCGCACGTCGAAGTAGTGCGCGTCGGCTCGACCGTGGCGTTCCCGAATCTCGACCGTATCTATCACAACGTCTTCAGCCTCTCCGAGATCGCTCCGTTCGATCTCGGCCTCTACCGCAACGGCGCCTCCCGGTCGCTGGTGTTCCCCCGTGCGGGCGTCGTCCGGATCTACTGCAACATTCACCCCGACATGGCGGCGTTCCTGGTCGTCGTCGATAGCGACGTATTCGGCAAGACAGCGGCAAACGGACGTCTGGAGCTCCCTGGTGTCCCGGTCGGGAGGTGGTCCGTCTCCGTGTGGCACGAGAAGGGCGGCGAGGAGCAGGCTCGTGTCACCGTCGAGGCCGGGCGAACGACGCGGCTCGACGTCCGTCTCGATGCGTCCAAATGGCGGCCGGCGCAGCACAAGAACAAGTACGGAAAGGACTACCCACCTCCCGATGACGACGAAAACCGGTATTGAAGGGCGCAATCTAACCACCGCCGAGGCGGCGCCCACCGTGGTGATCCTACGTCCGGAGAGGCTCGAGTCGCGCACGAACGTGACGAGCCGGTCGCTCGGCATCGGCACGCGCTTCTCGATCGCCACCGCGGTGCTGCTGCTGGTGACGCTCGGAGTCCTGCTGCTGATCGTCAACGCGCACGCCAGCCGGGTTGCGCGCGAGTCGATCCGCGACGACCTCTCCCGCGCCCCGGCGATCTTCGGCGCCTACCAGGCCGATCTGCAGGCACGGACCGGAAACCAGGTCCGCTCGATCGCCGGGGAGCCCGGCACCAAGGCCGTGTTCGATCCCGGCGTCTCGGTGTCGACCCGACACGAGTTCGCGCTCGACACCGCCGGTGTGCTCGCCGGCGCGCGCACCGTGTTCCTATTTGACGGGGACGCCCGGGTGCAGGCGCGCAGCGACCGCCCCGAGGGTGACGGGGTCGGCCAGGACTTCCGCGGCGCCCGCTGGGTTGCCGAGCCGCTCGAGACGTGGCGCGAGGCAGCCGCGATGATCCGCGAGGGCAAGGACCTTTCCATCGTCGCCGCCGCGCCGGTGATCTCGGGCAGCGGCGACATGGCCCGCATCGACGGAGTCCTCGCTGCTTCGTTCCCGCTCTCCGAGGCGCACGCCAAGGCACTTCAGGGCCTCACTCGTGGCGAGGTGGCGTTTCTCGTCGACGGCGCCAAGCGCGGCCAGCCGCCGCAGCCGGTCCTCTCCACGGCCACCCCCGGTTTTGGCGGCGAGTCGGTTGTCGCGGCCTTCACGGCCATGCCCGGCGCCGCCGATGCGGTGCTGCGTCGCGGCGAGTCGTATGGCCCGTTCGAGGTTGATGTCGACAGGACGCGCCGCATCTGCCTCGTCGTCCCGGTGCTCGGCTCCAGCGGCGACCCGTACGGTGCCTTCGTCGTCTCGCGCTCGGTGGCGGCCGAGAAGGCGGCGTTCGACCGCATCCGCGTGACGCTCTTCCTGGTCGGCGCCATCGCCCTGCTGCTCGCCGTCCCCGCGTCGTTCCTGCTCGGCCGCCGCCTGTCCGGGCCGCTCAAGCAGCTTGCCGCCGGCGCCGCGGCGATCCGCGACGGCGACCTCGACGTCGCCCTGCCCGAGAGCGGCGGTGGCGAGGTCGGCGCCCTCGCCCGGGCCTTCCGCGCGATGGTGGGCGAACTCCGCGAGAAGCGGGCCCTCGAGGAGCTGATCGTCGCAATGCAGCCAGCGGCGCGGCCGCCGTCGTCCGTCAGCGAAGAGGCCGGCCCGGCCCCGTTGCAGAATGGCGTCCCCAAACTGGGCACGTTGCTCGCCAACCGCTACCGGATCGAGAGCGTTCTCGGCTCGGGGGCGATGGGGACGGTCTTCCTTGCGGAGGACCTGCAGCTCGAGGAGAGCGTCGCCCTCAAGGTGCTGGTCTCCGAGAGCTTCATCCCGGGCACCAATGCGCTGCAGAACGTCAAGTCCGAAATCCGCGTCGCCCGCCGGATCACGCACCCCAACGTGGTGCGGGTGCACGACCTCGGCGAGGCGGAGGGGCTGTGGTTTCTGACGATGGAGTACGTGCCGGGAATGACCCTGCGGCAGGTGATCCGCCAGCACGGCGCGCTCGCGCTGCGCCCCGGTCTGCAGATCGCCAAGCAGCTCTGCCGCGGCCTCGCCGCGGTGCACACCTCCGGAATCGTCCACCGCGATGTCAAGCCGCAGAACATCATGGTGCTCCCCTCCGGCCTGGTGAAGCTGATGGACTTCGGCATCGCCCAGACGGAGGGCGGCCTCGACCTCGCCACCGAGTCGGGGTTCCTCGTTGGCACCCCGAGCTACATGAGCCCCGAGCAGACCCAGGGCGCCGTGGTCGACGCCCGCAGCGACATCTACGCGGTCGGCGCCGTGATGTTCGAGATGTTCACCGGGAGCCCTCCGTTCACCGCTGAAGACCCGCTCAAGGTCATGCAGATGCACGTGTCGGCCGAGCCGCCGTCGCCTTCGGCGCTGCGCCCGGACTTGCCGCAGAGCCTCGAGCGCCTCATCCTCGCGTGTTTGGCGAAACAACCGGTACGGCGGCCAGCGTCGGCCCAGGACCTGCATAGCGCGCTGCTGCGCATCCACCTGTCGGAAGAGTAGGAGGACGGCGGTTGGTGGTTCGTGAGGCGCGAGCCACACCCTGCCGGTGGCGAAACCGCCAGACGGTACGAGGTTGGAAAGGAGTCGAGGATGCCGATGAAGGTACTGCTCGCCGACGACAGCCGCGTGTTTCGCGCGCTGATGAGCGAGGTGCTGCGCGACGACGGCTGGGACGTGATCGAGGCGAAAACCGGCAAGGAGGCCCTCGACAAGGCTCTCGCCGACCGTCCCGAGCTGCTGGTCCTCGACGGCCTGATGCCGCTGCTGTCGGGTTTCGACGTGCTGGCCAAGCTCAAGCTGGCGGCTCCGGGCTACGCGCCCGTGGTGTTCATCATCACCGCGGTGTACAAGAGCCGCCGCTGGGAGAGCGAGGCGCGGCACGACTACCACGTCCACGAGTACCTCGAGAAACCGATCGAGCCAGAGGATTTCCTCGCGACCGTCCGCCGCCACTATCCCAAGCGCGAGCTCTGAACCGCCTCCCGGGCTAGAGAGCGAAGCGCAGGGTGGCGAGCCCCTCGTCGGGGTGCATTTTGCGGCCGGTCAGCAGCGTCATCTCGTTGCGGGCGTACTCCACGGTGATGTCGACTCCGCGCACAATCCCCACCCGCAGACCGGCGTCGAGCTTGGTCCAGTCCCAGAAGAACGACGGTGCGACGAACGTCTTCGGCCCGGCAAACGTGTCGTCGATCGACGAGTAGCGCACCGCCGGCTGGATCCAGTTGACCACCGGCGAGTCTCCCGAGGCGAACAGGCCGTTCAGCACGAACCGGTACGCCACCTCGACCTCGAACCCCTCGCGCTTGAGGCCGGCGAGCTCCTGCCACACGTACTGACCGAAGAACCGCAGTCCGGCGAGGCGCGCCTGCAGGTTGGCGCCGTGCTCCTCTTTCCTGCGGCCGACGTAAGCGAGCGGGATGCCGGCGCCGCGCAGCATCTCGAGGTCGCCCTCGTAGTAGCTGCCGTGGATGCGCGCCCTGTCCTCCATGTCGCGCTGGAAGTACCAGCCCAGCAGATCGACGCCGTTGCGGCCCGCGGCATCCATGAAGCGCACGCCGAGCCCGCCGCCGAGCTCGACGTTGCCCCCGAGCCGCACGTCCTGGGCCTGGGTGTCGTAGAGGATCGGGAAGCCGCTCTCGTAGATGGGATCCACGTGCCCGGGCACGGTCTCCGGGGTGCCGAAGTCCCCGGCGAGGGCGTTCGGATCGCGCATGAACAACGGGTTGCCGTTGGCGGCGTGCGCCCGCCAGTAGACCGACCGCCCGAACGATCCGCCAATCTGCGCCTGCATCTGCTCGAAGCGACCCACCGCCGTGCCCCACAGCCCGTACGACTCGAGGTGGCGGTCGAGCTGCTTGGTGAAGCGCGGCGCCTTGCCGAGGAGCACGAACAGGGAAGTCCCGTCCTGGGAGCGGAGCACGTCGTAGCGCTTCCCGAACAGCAGCCACGCCTCGCGGACCACGACGCGCTCCGCCGAGGAGGTGGGGTTGCGGTTGTAGAGGTCGAGGACGTGGACGACGATTCGCCCCTTGAGCGACGGCGTCCACTCGGCGACGGCGCTCAGCTCGACGTCCTGCAGCTCGAACGACGTCCCGGCGGCCGGTGTGCGCATGTAGACGCCGTCCTCGCCTGCCGGGATGAAGCTCGGCGGGAACGGGAACGAGAGCTTGAACTCCTGGAACGTCGAGTTGCGCAGGTTGAGCTTGACCTCGGCGCCGAGCTTGAACCGCGGCCCGCTTTGCGCGGCCGTGCCTTCGGTCTCCTGCGCTCGGGCCAGCGCGGGCCCCGTCGCTGCCATGCACGCCGCCAGCCAGACGGCTGAGAAGGTCTTCACCTGCGCCCCCTTTCCGTGCTCGAGCATTGCCACAGACGATTACCGTAATCTCGGCGTCGCTCATTCCCCGGTTTGACACGACGGCGCCGCCCCGCTAGATTCGCGCCGTGGGCTGGGGGGGACCGAGACCACATCGTGGAAGCGGCGCGAACCTTGCCGGCGTTCACCGCACGCGCTGCACGCTCCTCTCCGACACCGTCTCGCATACCCGCGTCCCCGGCCACGATCCTGGAGGCCTGCGCGCATGCACTGGATCGTGAAGCTCTATTCCTCTTCCCTCGGGAAGAAATACCTCATGGCCGTCACCGGCATCATCCTCTTCGCGTTCGTCGTCGTCCACATGCTGGGGAATCTGCAGGTCTTCCTCGGCCCGCAGCGCCTCAACCACTACGCCGAGCTGCTCCGGGGCGCCCCGGGCCTGCTCTGGATCTCCAGGAGCGTGCTGCTCTTCTGCGTCGGTGTCCACATCGTGGCCGCAGTGCAACTGTTCCTCGCCAACCGAAGGGCGCGGCCCGAGCGCTACCGCGTGACGCGCTACCGCGCCGCCGAGTACTCGGCGCGCACGATGGTGTGGAGCGGACCGATCATTGCACTGTTCGTCGTCTACCATCTGCTCCACCTGACGGTCGGGACCGCGCACCCGTCTTTCGTTGCCGCTGACGTCTACCACAACGTCGTCGCGGGGTTTCGCGTCTGGCCGGTCTCGGCCTTCTACATCGCGGCCAACCTGCTGCTCGGCTATCACCTCTACCACGGCCTGTGGAGCCTGTTCCAGTCGCTCGGGCTCTCCCACCCGGCGTATGACCGCTGGCGGCGGGTGTTCGCGGCCGTCATGGCGACCGTGATCGCCGCCGGCAACGTCTCGATCCCGGTCGCCGTGCTCACTGGGCTGGTCGGGTGAGGAAAGGGAGACAGCCATGAAGCTCGACGCCCGCATCCCCGCCGGCCCCCTGGAGCAGAAGTGGTCGCGTCGCAAGGCCGAGGTCAAGCTGGTCAGCCCCGGCAACAAGCGGCGCCACACCGTGATCGTCGTCGGCACCGGCCTCGCCGGCGCCTCCGCTGCGGCCTCGCTCGCCGAGCTCGGCTACAAGGTGAAGGCGTTCTGCTACCAGGACAGCGCCCGCCGCGCCCACTCGATCGCCGCCCAGGGCGGCATCAACGCCGCCAAGAACTACCAGAACGACGGCGACAGCGTCTACCGGCTCTTCTACGAGACGATCAAGGGCGGCGACTACCGCTCGCGCGAGGCAAACGTCCACCGCCTCGCCGAGGTGAGCGCCAGCATTATCGACCAGTGCGTCGCCCAAGGTGTGCCGTTCGCGCGCGAGTACGGCGGCACCTTGGCCAACCGGTCGTTCGGCGGCGCGCTCGTCTCGCGCACCTTCTACGCGCGCGGGCAGACCGGGCAGCAGCTCCTCCTCGGCGCCTACTCGGCGCTGTCGGCGCAGATCGGCCTGGGCGCCGTCGAGATGCACCCGCGCACCGAGATGCTCGACCTCGTGGTGATCGGCGGAAAGGCGCGCGGCATCGTCGTGCGCGACCTCGTCACCGGCTCGCGTGGCGTCGCACACCGGCGACGCCGTGCTCCTGTGCACCGGCGGCTACGCGAACGTTTTCTTCCTGTCGACCAACGCCAAGGGGTGCAACGCCACCGCGATCTGGCGCGCCCACCGGCGCGGCGCGGCGTTCGCTAATCCGTGCTTCACCCAGATCCACCCCACCTGCATCCCACAGTCCGGCGCCTACCAGTCGAAGCTGACGCTGATGTCCGAGTCGCTGCGCAACGACGGCCGCGTCTGGGTGCCGAAGCGCACCGGCGAGACCCGGGCGCCCGACGAGATCCCCGAGGCCGAGCGCGACTACTACCTCGAGCGCATCTACCCGAGCTACGGCAACCTGGCGCCGCGGGACGTCTCTTCGCGCGCCGCCAAGCGCATGTGTGACGAGGGGCGCGGCGTGGGCCCCGGCGGCCGTGGCGTCTACCTCGACTTCGCCGACTCGATCAGCCGGCTCGGCAAGGACGTCATCCGCGACCGCTACGGCAACCTGTTCGAGATGTACGAGCGGATCACCGGTGAGGACCCCTACGCCGTGCCGATGCGCATTTACCCGGCGCCGCACTACACGATGGGCGGTCTGTGGGTCGACTACGACCTGATGAGTACCATCCCGGGGCTGTTCGTGCTCGGTGAGGCTAACTTCTCCGACCACGGCGCCAACCGGCTCGGCGCCAGCGCGCTGATGCAGGGGCTCGCCGACGGTTACTTCGTCATCCCCTACACGATCGGCGATTACCTCGGCGGCACCAAGCTCGATGCCGTGAAGCCCGGCGACGGCGCATTCGCCGAGGCGGAGGCCGGCGTCGCGGAGAGCGTCCGGCGCCTGCTTGGCGTAAACGGCACGCGATCGGTCGACACCTTCCACCGCGCGCTCGGCCACGTCATGTGGGAGCACTGCGGGATGGCCCGCACCGATGCCTCGCTGCGCGCGGCGATCGGCAAGATCCGGACGCTGCGCGAGGAGTTCGCCGCCGACGTGCGCGTCACCGGCGCCGGCGCCGACCTCAACCAGGAGCTCGAGAAGGCCGGGCGCGTCTCCGACTACCTCGAGCTCGGCGAGCTGCTGTGCCGCGACGCGCTCGAGCGGCGCGAGTCGTGCGGCGGCCACTTCCGCGAGGAGTACCAGACCGCCGAGGGCGAGGCGCTGCGCAACGACGACGAGTTCTGCCACGGCGCGGTGTGGGAGTACGTGCCCGGCGGCGACAGCGTCCGCCACGTCGAGCCGCTGACGTTCGAGAGCATCAAGCTGGCGCAGAGGAACTACAAATGAACCGGGAGACCGGGGACCGGGCCGCCAGCCACCCGCCCGTCACCCAGCCGAAAGGCGTGGGCCGTGGGCCGTGGACCGTGGGCCGAAGGAGCGAGCGATGAAGCTGGAGCTGCATGTGTGGCGGCAGAGGAACCGGGCCAGCGCGGGCCGGTTCGTGACGTACCGCCTCGAGAGCGTGAACGAGCACATGTCGTTCCTCGAAATGCTCGACGTCCTCAACGAGCAGCTCGTCGGCAAGGGCGAGGACCCGGTGGCGTTCGAGCACGACTGCCGCGAGGGGATCTGCGGCTCGTGCGGCATGGTGATCAACGGGATGGCGCACGGCGGCGAGCGCGGCACCACTGTTTGCCAGCTCCACATGCGTAACTTCAAGGACGGCGACGTGCTCTACCTCGAACCGTGGCGCTCGCGCGCGTTCCCGGTAATCAAGGACCTGGTCGTCGACCGCGGCGCGTTCGACCGCATCATGCAGGCCGGCGGGTTCATCTCGGTTCACACCGGCAGCGCGCCCGAGGCCAACGCGATCCTCGTCGGCAAGCCGACCGCCGACCTCGCTATGGACGCGGCCGAGTGCATCGGCTGCGGCGCCTGCGTCGCGTCGTGCCCCAACGGCGCGGCGATGCTGTTCGTCGCTGCCAAGATCTCCCACCTCGGCCTGCTGCCGCAGGGGCAACCGGAGCGCCACGCGCGCGCCGCCGCCATGGTCGGCCGGATGGAGCTGGAGGGTTTCGGCGCCTGCACCAACTACCGCGAGTGCGAGGCGGTGTGCCCCAAGCGCATCTCGATCAGCTTCATCGCCCGCATGAACCGCGACTTTCTCAAGGCCTCGCTCGCCCACCAGGCGCCGCCTTCGGGCAAGGCCGGCGAGAATCAGGTGGCCGATGCCTGACACCGGTTCTCCACCGTCGGCGGCGGATCGCCTGCAGTGTTCGGCGATCAGCAGGTGAACAGCGTCGGCGGCGGACGCCTGTCGACCACGGGCGCGCGGCGCGACGCCGCCAGGCGGACGATGCGACCGAGCAGCGCCGCAAAGCTGCCCAACGCCAGCTCGGCGGCGAGCGCCGTGGTCGTCTCGGAGGAGAGGTCGCAGTTCGGGTTGACGTCGAGCACCGTGAACGCGGCGCCGTCCTGGCGCACGTCGATGCGCGCGTAGTCGCGGCAGTGGAGCGCGCGGTAGGCTCCGATCGCCGCGCTGGCGAGTTCGCGTTCCTCGTGTGGATCGAGCTCCGCGGGCAAGATTACGTTGATCGCATCCCAGTGGCGCGAGCCCGGCGTGAACTTCGCCTCGAACGTGCAGAGTCGGTCGTTGATCCGGTCGAATGCCGAGAAGTCCATCTCGGCCGGCGGCAGCACGCGCAACGTGCCGTTGCCCCACACCGAAACGTGGAACTCGCGGCCGTCGATGAACTGCTCGACGATGGCGGGCTGCTCGAACTCGTCGAGCACGAACGCCACCCGCCGCGCCAGGGCCTCGCGGTCGAGCACCACCGCCCCCGCGACCACGCCGATGCTGCTGTGCTCACGCGCCGGCTTGACGATCGCGGGGAAGCGGTCCCACCCCTCGACCTCCGGTGAGACGGCCGTTCGCCACTCGGGCGTCGGCACTCCGGCCTGCCACAGCCTGCGCTTGGCGACGGACTTGTCCCAGCACAGCTCGAGCACACAGGTCGGCGAGCCCGTGTACGTGAAGCCACGCTCGTCGAGCTCGGACGTCACCAGCGCCTCGCTGCGCGGCACGCCCGGTAGCGCCTCGCACATATTCAGCACCACTACACCGTCCGGGTCCACACCGGCGAGCGCATCGCCGAGGTCCGACGTCGCGACCGTGCGCGGCTCGACGGTGAATCCCTCGCCGCGCAGCAAAGCCACTACCGCCTCGACTTCGCCGAGTACCTCTTGCCTTTCGGGGGGAAGCCAACTGGGATCGACGTTGTGCAGTAGTAGCACTGACGGAGTGTCCGTCCAGCCACTACACGCCATCCCCGGGCTCCTCTCGCGTCATCTCGACAACAGGAGAACCCACACGGCGACCAATGTCAACCCTTCCTCCGATCGAAGGGTGGATGCGGAGCCCTCGCGGCGCGACTTGCAGAGACTCTACTGTGCGCCGGGGTCGTCGCCCGACGGGCCGTAGATCGACGGGACCTTGCCGCCCATCGGGCGGATGTAGGTCGAGAGCTGGCCGCGGTGGTGGATGAGGTCGAACAGGAACCCCCAGAGCATCTCGCCGAGCGGGCTCGCCCACACCACCTTGCCGCCCATCTTGAACTGCACCTTCTTCGCCCAGGCGGCGTCGTTGACGCCCTTGAGTCGCTCCGCGACCTTGGCGCACGCCTTCGCGAACTGGGTGGCGGAATCGGAGAGCTTGGCCGGCGGCGGCGTGTCCTTCCAGTCCAGCTCGCCGTGCTCGACCAGCGCCACCAGCCCTACCGCCTCGCTCGCCAGCACCCACGCCAGCTCCGCGGCCGAGCGTGACCGCGGGTGCGGCCGATAGTCGCCCTTGCCCTCCGGCAGCACCTTGAGGACATTCACGAACGCCTTGCTCTCCGCCTCCCAGCGCGCCACAAAGAACTCCCGGTTGTTCATCGTTAGCCTCCCGTGTTCCCTTTACGAGGGTTCTCCGCCGGACGCCGGCGAGTCGATCCCTCCGGATGGTCCCACTGCTTGAAGCAAACACCACCACCGACCCCGGGGATTCCACGCCTGCAGCGCACCGTCGCGACGGCGCGTGGCGGCGGCTGGTCAGCGCCGCCGCGTGGCGGCGGAGAGTGAGCGGGCGAAGCTCTCGATCTCCCCGGCAAGGCCGGGGCGGTCGCCGAGATCGGCGATGCGGGCGACGATCGCCGAGCCGACGACGACGCCGTCGGCGAAGCGGGCGACGCGGTGCACCTGATCGGGCGTCGAGATGCCGAAGCCGACGGCGACTCGGCAGCCGGTGAGCTTGCGGACCAGCCGCACCTGCGGCTCCAGCTCCTGCGCCAACGAGTCCTGGACCCCGGTGACTCCGGCGCGCGCCACGAAGTAGACGAACGACGAGGCCAGCCTGCGCGCCGCCTTCACCCGCGCACGGGTCGACGTGGGCGCCACCAGCGGCACCAGCGCGATGCCGACCTTGCGCAGCGCCTCCCAGGCCGGCCGCGCCTCCTCGACCGGGACGTCGGTGAGCAGCACCCCGTCGACGCCGGCCGCCGCCGCGTCGACAGCGAACCGCTGGACGCCGTAGGCGTGGATCGGGTTGTAGTACGAGAACAGCACCACCGGCAGCTCGCTCGAGTAGCGCAGCTCCTGCACGATCTGCAGGACTGTGCCCAGGGTCGTCCAGGAAGCCAGCGCCCGCTCGGCGGCGCGCTGGTTGGTCGGGCCGTCGGCGATCGGATCGGTGAACGGCACGCCCAGCTCGATGATGTCGGCGCCGCCGCGCTCGAGGGCGCGGGCGATACCGACGGTGGCGCCCGGCGTCGGGTCACCGGCGGTGACGTAGGGGATGAACGCCGCCCGCTTCTGCTTGGCGGCGCGCGCGAAGGCGAGCTCGATGCGGCGGCTCGGAGCTCGTGACGCTGTCACGAGCTCCGACCTTTCTCGACAGGGGAGGGCACTCGCCCTCCCCTCGCCCGTGAAGCAAGTTCATGGGCTTCACCCCACCCGCCGCGCCTCACCGAGGACGGCGAGGCGCGGTGCGACCGCGCGAGCCCTTCGCAGGCTTTCACAGCTTCACTCCCTCGAGGCGCGCCACCTCGATCACGTCCTTGTCGCCCCTGCCGGAGAGGTTGACGAGGATCGCATCGTCGCCCTTCATCCGGCCGGCGACGTTGCCGACCCACGCCAGGGCATGCGCGGCCTCGAGCGCCGGTACGATCCCCTCGAGCTCGGCGAGCAGGTGGAACGCCTCTACCGCCTCCTCGTCGCCCACCCGGACGTAGCGCACCCGCTGGGCGTCGTGCCAGTAGGCGTGCTCCGGGCCGACCGCAGGGTAGTCGAGGCCGGCGGAGACGGAGTGCGTCGGCGAGATCAGCCCGTGCTGGTCCTGCAGAACGTAGGTGCGGGTGCCGTGCAGCACCCCAGGCGAGCCGCCGGTGAAGCGTGCGGCGTGCTCGCCGGCCGCGCTCCCGCGGCCGCCCGCCTCGACGCCGACCAGCTCCACCTGGCGGTACGAGACGAACGCCGAGAAGATCCCCGCGGCGTTCGAGCCGCCGCCGACGCAGGCGACCACCACCTTGGGCAGCCCGCGGTGGCGCTGGCGGATCTGCAGCAGCGCCTCGCTGCCGATCACCGCCTGGAACTCGCGCACCATCGCCGGGTAGGGGTGCGGGCCGAGCACCGAGCCGAGGACGTAGTGGGTCGTGCCCACGTTGGTCACCCAGTCGCGCAGCGATTCGTTGATCGCGTCCTTGAGCGTGCGCGAGCCCGCGTCGACGCCCACGACCTCGGCGCCCAGCAGCTTCATACGGTAGACGTTGAGCGACTGGCGGCGCTCGTCCTCGGTGCCCATGTAGATGCGGCAGTGCAGCCCGAGGAGCGCGGCCGCGGTGGCCACGGCGACGCCGTGCTGGCCGGCGCCGGTCTCGGCGATCACGCGCGGCTTGCCCATCCGCCGGGCGAGCATGCACTGGCCCAGCGCGTTGTTGATCTTGTGCGCTCCGGTGTGGCACAGGTCCTCGCGCTTGAGGTAAATGTGCGCGCCGCCGAAGTGCTTGGTGAGCCGCGCGGCGAATGACAAGGCGGTCGGGCGCCCGCAGTAGGTCGCCAGCAGGCCTTCGATCTCGCGGCGGAAGCCGCGGTCGCGCCGCGCCTCCTGCCACGCCGCGTGCAGCTCCTCGAGCGGGGCCATCAGCGTCTCCGGCACGAA
The DNA here is from genome assembly GCA_963725705.1 of uncultured Acidobacteriota bacterium. GTDB lineage: Bacteria > Acidobacteriota > Thermoanaerobaculia > Thermoanaerobaculales > Thermoanaerobaculaceae > CAVRZJ01. The sequence goes on from CAVRZJ010000023.1 coordinate 570,596, forward strand.
GCGCCCGCCATAGGCGCCGAAGTACCCGCGTTCGTCCGGCAACGGCTTCATCCCAACCCCTTTCGACCGCCCAGCTCCTGCTCTACGCCCCGCACCGCAGCGATGAACGCCCTTATCCTAGCAGGGTCCTTGCGGCCGATGGCGCGCTCGACGCCGCTCGCGACGTCGACCCCCACAGGCTGGACGCGGCGCACCGCGTCGCCCACGGTTTCGGGGCGCAGGCCGCCCGCGAGCCACACCTCGAGGCCGTCGGGACGCCCGGCCAGCAGCCTCCAGTCGAACGCCCGGCCGGTGCCGCCGCCGGTCGGCGAGGCGGTGTCGAACAGGACGCGGGCGGCCTCGGCGTAGCTGCGAACTCGCCCCCAGTCGACGTTGTCACCCACCGAGATCGCCTTGATCACGCGCTCGCGCCCGCCCAGTGTCGCGCACGCCTCGGGAGTCTCGGCGCCGTGGAGCTGCACCAGGCCGAGGCCCGCGCGCTCGCGAATCGACGTGACCAGCCCGGGATCCTGATCGCGGAACACCCCGACCGTCGACCCCGGCACCGCACGGATCCATTCGGAGTCGCTCTCCGCGAGACACCGCGGCGAGGCCGGAAAAAACACGAACCCGAGGAAGTCCGCTCCCGCCTCCCGCGCATCCAGGGCGTCGTCGAGGTTCGTCAACCCGCAGATCTTCACCGTCACCCGCCGGTCTTGTCTTTCCCGGTGCCCGGTGCCCGGTGCCCGGTCCCCGCCTCTCATCCCACCTCCACCAACTCCCGCAGCGCCACCCGCGGCTCGGGCGCCCGCAGCAGGTGCTCGCCGACCAGGAACTGGCGCAGGCCGCGGGCGACGCAGCCGCGGACGTCCTCCGGACCGGAGACGCCGCTCTCGAGCACGACAACGCGGTCGAGCGGCACGCGCGAGGCCAGGTCAGCCGCGCGTGCGAGATCGACCTTGAAGGTGGCGAGGTCGCGGGCATTGACACCGAGCAGCGGGGCCGGCAGATCGAGGGCGCGCGCGAGGTCGGCGCCGTCATGAACCTCGAGCAGCGTCTCGAGCTCGAGCTCCGCGGCGGCGGCGACCATCTCGGCGAGCAGGCTGCCGCGCAGCACCCTGACGATCAGCAGCACCGCATCGGCGCCGAGGATTGCCGCCTCGGCGAGCTGGCGTTGGCCGAGGATGAAGTCCTTCTGCAGCACCGGTAGCGAGCTCGCGTGCCGCACCACCGGCACCCATCCGGCTTGCCCGCCGAAGAACTGCGGCTCGGTGACCACCGAGATGGCCGCCGCCCCGCCCTCCTGGTAGGCGCGGGCGAGGGCCACCGGGTCGAACGGCTGCCGCAGCCAGCCGGCCGAGGGCGAGCGCCGCTTGCACTCGGCGATCACTCGAACGCCGGGCGCGGTCAGCGCGTCGCGCAGGCTGCGGCGCTCGCCGCGGCGGCGCACGCCGGCGGCCTCGCGCGCCCGCCGCTGCAAACCGACCGGCTCCGGCTCCCGGGCGAACCTCTCCCACACCGCATCGGTGATCTGCGCCAGGACATCGGGCAGGGCGCGCTCCTCGCTCACCGCCCCACCTCCCGTGCCGCCGCGACGACGCGGTCGAGCGTGGCGGCGCCCCGCCCGGCGGCGAGGCAGGCGCGCGCCGCCGCCAGTCCCGCCGGGAGGTCAACGGCGAGCCCCGCGACGACCAGAGCGGCGGCCGCGTTGATCGCCACCGCCTCGGCGGCCGCCGAGCGCTCCCCGCCGCCCAGGATGTCGCGCAGGCGGGCGGCGTTGGCCGCCGCGTCGCCCCCGGCCAGCACGCCGCGGTCAGCGGCCGCGATGCCGAGACTCTCCGGCTCGATGGCGTACGCGCCCACGATCGCCCCGTCGCGCACCTCGACGACGCGGGTGGGAGCGCTCACCGAGATCTCGTCGAGCCCATCGAGCGAGTGCACGACCAGCGCATGTTCCGCGCCGAGGGTGGCGAGCGCACCGGCCACCAGCGTCTGCGCCGCCTCCGAGTAGACGCCGACCACCTGGCGGCGCACGCCGGCCGGGTTGCACAGCGGACCCAGCAGGTTGAACACCGTGCGCACGCCGAGGCCGCGTCGCACCGGCATCACCGCCTTCATCGCCGGGTGGAGACGCGGCGCGAAGAGGAAGGCGAACCCTTCGGCGTCGAGCAGGGCGCCGAGCTGCTCCGGCTTCGAGGTCGAGCGGCACACCGAGCGCCTCGATCACGTCCGCCGAGCCGCAGCGCGACGACACCGAGCGGTTGCCGTGCTTTGCCACCGCGGCACCGCACGCCGCCGCCACCAGCGCCGCGCCGGTGGAGATATTGAGCGTGTGCGCCCCGTCGCCGCCGGTGCCGCAGGTGTCGATCAGCGGCTCCCGCGCCGACTCCACGGGGACCGCCGCGCGGCGCAGCACGCGCGCCGCCGCCGCCACCTCGGCCGCAGTCTCGCCCTTGGCCCGCAGCGCCGTGAGAAACGCGGCTTGTTGCGCCTCGCTCCACTCGCCGCCCATCAGAGCCTCGAAGCTCGCTTCCATCGTGGCGGCATCGAGGTCCTCGCGCGCGAGCAGCCGCTCCAGTACCTCCCGGATCATCGCCCCCTCCCACCCCGGGGACCGGGGACCGGGGACCGGGGATCGACTCCCGGCACGGTAGGAGCGCGGAGGGTGCAGTGAGTCTTCACGGTTCCCGGTGCCCGGTGCCCGGTGCCCCTTCCGAGCGCGCCAGCGCGAGGAAGTTCGCGAGCATCTTCATCCCGGAAGGCGTGAGGTGCGACTCGGGGTGGAACTGGACCCCGTGGTGCGGCCGCGTCCGGTGCTGGAGGCCCATGACCAGGCCGTCGTCGGTCCAGGCGCTCACCGTCAGCTCGGCCGGCAGCGTGTCGCGGCGGGCGACCAGCGAGTGGTAGCGCGTCGCGGTGAACGGGTCCGGCAGCGAGGCGAAGATGCTCTGCCCGGAGTGGTGGACCTCGGAGGTCTTGCCGTGGCGGGGCTGCGGCGCCCGCACCACCTGTCCCCCGTACGCGACGGCCAGCGCCTGGTGGCCGAGGCAGACGCCGAGCAGGGGAACGGCGACGGCCTTGCGAATCAGGTCGACGCAGATCCCCGCCGCCTCGGGCACCCCCGGGCCCGGCGACAGCACGATCGCCCGCGGCCGCCACGAGAGCACCGTCTCCGGCGACGCGGCGTCGTTACGCACCACCCGCACCTCCTCGTCGGCCGCGAGCTCGCGCAGGTACTGGACGAGGTTGTAGGTGAACGAGTCGTAGTTGTCGATCATCGCGATCACGGCCGCATCTCCTCGGCGAGCGCCGCCGCCAGGCAGACCGCCCGCGCCTTCGCGGCACACTCCTGCAGCTCGTGCTCGGCCACCGAGTCGAACACGATCCCCGCCCCGGCCTGCACGTGCACGGCGCCGCGGCTGACCACCGCCGTGCGGATGGCAATGCAGGCGTCCATGTCGCCGCCCGAATCGAAGTACCCGACGGCACCGCCGTAGACGCCGCGGCGCACCACCTCGAGCTCCTCGATCAGTTGCATCGCCCGCACCTTGGGGGCGCCCGTGAGGGTGCCGGCCGGGAAGCAGGCAAGCAGCACGTCGAGTGCGTCGCGCCCGCTCTCCAGCTCGCCGTGCACCTCGCTGGTCAGGTGCATGACGTGCGAGTAGCGCTCGACGTCCATGAAACGCACGACCTTGACGCTGCCCGGCGCGGCGATGCGGCCGATGTCGTTACGGCCGAGGTCGACGAGCATCAGGTGCTCGGCGCGCTCCTTCTCGTCGGCGACCAGCTCCGCGGCGAGCGCCGCGTCGGCCTCGGGGGAGCTGCCGCGCCGCCGGGTGCCGGCAATCGGGCACGTCGCCGCCTCGCGCCCGCGCAGGCGCGCCAGCGTCTCGGGCGAGGACCCGAGCACCTGCGCCTCGCCGGCGTCGATGAAGAACATGTACGGCGACGGGTTGGTCAGGCGCAGCGCGCGGTACAGCGTCACTGCCGACGCGGCGAACGGCCGTGACCAGCGCCGCGACAGCACGACCTGGAACGCCTCGCCGGCACGGATCTCCTCGCGCGCGAGCCGCACCGCATCGAGGAAGCGCTCCTCTGCGGGCGCCGCCTCCCAGCCGGCGTCCGGCTGCGCGGTCCCGGGGTCGACGGGCATCGCCGCCGGCCGCGCCTCGTCGAGCGGCGCCGCCAGCACCCCCTCGAGCTCGGCGAGCCTGTCGCACGCCTGGTCGAAGGCAGCGGCCGGGTCGCCCGCGGTCGGGACCGTGGCGACCAGGAGCAACCGTTGGCGGACGCGGTCGAGCGCAGCGATCGCCGGGTAGACGCCGAACCACGCGTCGGGGAGGCCGAGCGGGTCGGGGAGCCGCGTCGGCAGCTTCTCGAGCAGCCGCACCACGTCGTAACCCAGCCAGCCAACCGCACCGCCGCAGAACGGCGGTAGGTCGGGCAGCGGCGCGCGTCCGCGCCCGAGGAGGTTTTCGCGCAGTGCCTGCGCCGGCGCCACGTTGACCAACGAGCCGTTGACCGCCACGGCGCCGTGCCGCAGCGTCACGACGCGCTCGGGGTTTGCCCCGGCGAACGACCAGCGCGCCACCCGCTCCCCGCCCTCGACGCTCTCGAGCAGGAACGGGTGCCGTCCCCAGCGCATGAGGCGGAGCAGCATTCCGGTCGACGTCACCGTGTCGGCGGTGAGCTCCCGCACCAGCGGCACCGCGGCGTGCTGCGCCGCCAGCCGCAGGAACTCGCCACGCGACGGCCGCATCATCGCTTCCCCTCCGCGGAACGCCGCGCCAGCTCGGCGTTGACCTCGGCCGGCGACACCCCGTGGGCGACCATGATCACCGCCAGGTGGTAGAGCACGTCGGCGAGCTCCCAGGTGAGGTTCTCGCGATCCCGGTTCTTCACCGCCAGGGCGACCTCCCCCGCTTCCTCGATGAGCTTCTTCAGCGGCCGGTCCTCGCTCTCCAGAAGGCGCACCGTGTACGATCCCTCCGGGCGCTTCTCGAGACGATCTCTCAGGACAGCGAACAGCGGCGCCAGGCTGATCCCTTCCGGCATCACCACCGGCGCCGAATCCGCGTCGGTCCCCGGTCCCCGGTCCCTGGTCCCCGTCATGGGTCTATGGAAGCACGATCGCTCGCCGGTGTGGCACGTCGGCCCCGTCGGGCGCGCCAGCACCAGCAGCGCGTCGCCGTCGCAGTCGGCCACGATGCCGGCGAGCCGCAGCACGTTCCCGGAGGTCTCGCCCTTGCGCCACAGCACGCCGCGGGAGCGCGAGTGAAAGTGCACCTCGCCGCTGGCCCGCGTCGCGTCGAGCGCCTCGCGGTCCATGTAGGCAAGCATCAGCACGCTGCCGGAGTCGGCGTCCTGGACGATCGCGGGGATGAGGCCGTTCGAGTCGAATTGCAGCGCGGCGGGAGCCGCCACTTGAGCCGCCGGGTCGAGAGTCAAGAGTACAGAGTCGAGAACTCTCCCCCCCACGGCGGGGTTCTTGCCTGCCTTCCTCTTGACTCTTGACTCTCGACTCTCGACCTTCGTCATTGGTCCTCCAGCCGTACCTGTATGCCAGCGGCGGCGAGGTCGCGCTTGAGGCTCGCGATCGACACGCGCGCCTCGTGGAAGATCGTGGCGGCGAGGCCGGCGTCGGCGCCGGCCTGGGCTGCCGCGACGAAGTGCGCCGCGCTCTCGCCGCCACCCGACGCAATCAACGGTAGATCGGCAGCTTCGCGCACGTCCGCCAGCAGCTCGACGTCGAACCCCGCCCCGGTGCCGTCACGGTCCATCGAGGTGAGTAGAACCTCCCCCGCGCCCCGCGCGGCGCCCTCGCGCGCCCATGCCACGGCGTCGAAGCCAGTCGGTCTCCGGCCCCCGTGCGTCACCACCTCCCACCCCCCACCAAGGGGACCGGGGACCGGGGACCGGGGACCGTCAAGACTCACCTCTCGGTGCACCGTTGCGGGCGGGTGGCGGCCGGTACCCGGTACCCGGTACCCGGTGCCCGATCTTCTTGCGTCGATGGCGAGGACGACGCACTGGCAGCCGAAGCGGCGCGCCAGGCGGGTGAGCAGTGTGGGGTCGGCGACCGCGGCTGAGTTGACCGCGACCTTGTCGGCGCCGGCGAGCAGCAGTGCCGCGGCATCCTCCTCGCTGCGCACGCCACCGCCGACGGTGAACGGAATGTCGAGTGTCTCGGCGACCGACTCGACGACGTGAGGCAGCGCCTCGCGCTCCTCGACGGTGGCGGAGATGTCGAGGAACACCAGCTCGTCGGCGCCCTCGTCGCGGTAGCGGCGCGCCATTCCTGCCGGATCGCCCATGTCGCGCAGGTTGACGAAGTTGACCCCCTTCACCACGCGGCCGGCGTGGACGTCGAGGCAAGGAATAATGCGGAAGGCGGGCATTACTCCCCCGCCCTCCCGCCCGGGTACCGGGTACCGGGGACCGGGGTCCGCGCACTACCCTCGGCGCTCGACTCCTCGGTGGGGTGGGCGGTCCGGTCCCCGGTGCCCGGTCCCCGGTACCCGGGGGCCTCCACACCGGGCGCGCGCACCGAGCTCGCGTGCGCCTCGAACCCGGAGACTGCCCGCAGAAGGTCCTGCGCGGTGGCGCGGCCGTCGACGAGGAGGGAGCCGACGACGACGCCGGCGAGACCCTGGCCGGCGAGCGGCGCCAGACGCGCCACGTCATCGACCGAGCCGACGCCGCCGGACGCAATGACGCCGGGTCCGAAGGCATTCACGGCGCGCTGCAGCACGGCATGATCCGGTCCGTCGCCGGTGCCGTCCCTCTCAACGGCGGTGACCAGCAGGTGGCGCACCCCGACGCCGCGCATGCGGGCCGCCATGTCCGCCAGGTCGTCGCCGCCGTCGCGCGTCCAGCCGTCGGCGACCACGCGGGAGCCGCGAACGTCGGCCGCGACGACGACGCGCTCGGGGTCGGCGGCGAGCAGGGACGTCAGGACCTCCGGCCGGTCGACGACCAGCGTACCGAGCACGACGCGCGCCGCCCCGGCCGCCACCAGCGCCTCGAACCCGGTCCGGTGGCGCACGCCGCCGCCGGCCTGCACCGGCACGCCGGCCGCGGCGATGATGCGGGCGATCACTTCGCGGTTCTCGCCGTCGGCGAAAGCCGCGTCGAGGTCGACGACGTGCAGGAAGCGGGCACCGTCCGCGACCAGGCGGCGAGCCAGCGCCACCGGGTCGTCGGCCACCACCCGGGAGCGGGCCCGCTGCCCCTGCCACAGCCGCACCGCCTTGCCGCCGGCCAGGTCGATCGCCGCATAGATCGTGAAGCTCATGCCCCCCTCCCAGCACGGGGACCGGGGACCGGGCACCGGGGACCGGCCCCCACCCACTGGTGAGACAGGGGACAGGGAACCGGGGACCGGGGACCGGCCCCCACCCACTGGTGAGACAGGGGACAGGGAACCGGGGACCGGGGACCGGCCCCCACCCTCCCAAGCAGGCGAGTTAGGGCGTTGGTCTTCACGGTACCCGGTCCCCGGTCCCCGGTTCCCCTTCCGAGCCCGCGAGGGCGAGGAAGTTCCTCAGCAGCCGGGCGCCGGCGGCGCCGCTCTTCTCCGGGTGGAACTGCACGCCGCAGACGCGGCCCCGGCGCGCTGCGGCGCACACCTCCCGGCCGGCGAAGGTGACCGTGGCGACGGCGTCGCCGTTGGCCGGCTGCGCGACGAACGAGTGCACGAAGAACATCCACGCACCGTCGAGAAGGCCGGCCAGCAACGGGTCGGCGGCGCCGGCGCGGATAAGGCTCCACCCCATGTGCGGCACACGCTCGCCCGGCGGCAAGGCAACCACCGGGCCGGGGATCAAACCGAGCCCCGGCGTGTCGCCGAACTCCTCCGAGCGGTCGAACAGCAACTGATGGCCGAGGCAGATGCCGAGGATCGCCGCGCCAGCCGCCGCGGCTTCTCGCAACCCGGCGTCGAGCCCCCGCTCGACGATCCGGGACATCGCCGCCGGGAACGCCCCGACGCCCGGCAGCACGATCGTGGGGGCGCGCCGCACCTCGTCCGGATCGGCGGAGAGCACCGGCGTCGCGCCGGCCCGGGAAAGGCCGCGCATCGCGTTGGGAATGTTTCCCACGCCCGAATCGACCACCAGTACCTTCACCAAGCCTCCCACCCACCCGGGCACCGGGGACCGGGCACCGGGCACCGGCCCCCGCCCACCCCAGAAGCGGCCACGCAGGACCTGTAGTCACGGTCCCCGGTCCCCGGTCCCCGGTCCCCTTTCATGTCGTCAGCGTGCCTTTCGTGGACGGGACGGCGTTGCCCTCGACGCGGATCGCGGCGCGCAGTGCCAGCGCGGCGGCCTTGAAGCACGCCTCGGCGGCGTGGTGCGGGTCGACACCGCGCTCGACGTCGAGGTGCAGCGTCATCCTGGCCCGCATCGCCACGGCGCGCCAGAACTCGGCGACCAGTGTGAGCGGGAACTGCGGCGTGACGAAGGTGTGGACGAGCTCGCGCGGCACTTCGACGCGCGCGAACGGCCGGCCCGAGAGGTCGATCACCGCACGTGCCAGCGCCTCGTCGAGCGGAGCGTAGGCGAAGCCGAAGCGGGCGATCCCAGCCCGCTCGCCGAGGGCGCGGTCGAGCGCCTCGCCGATCGCCAGGCCGGTGTCCTCCACGGTGTGGTGGGCGTCGACGTGGAGGTCGCCCGTGGTCGCGACCGTCAGACCGACGCGCGCGTGGCGGGCCAGCGCGTCCAGCATGTGGTCGAGGAAGCCGACCCCGGTCGCCGCCGTGCACGGCCCGCCGGCGAGGTCGATGGCAACCCTGACCCGCGTCTCGCCGGTAACCCGCTCGAGCTCGGCCTGCCGCTCAGCCACCGCACACCTCCTTGACTGCAGCGAGGAGCAGATCGCCCTCCGCCTCCGTGCCCACCGTCACTCGCACGTGACCGCCCTCGTCGAGCTCGGGAATGTCGCGCACCGCGATGCCGCGCACCACCAGCGCCGCAGCGAGCTCGCGGCCGGGCAGGCCGGAGACCCGCAGCAGAAAGAAGTTGCCGGCCGAGGGCACGACCTCGACGCTGCGAAGGCAGGCGAGCGCGGCCAGGAGGCGCTCGCGCTCCGCCGCCGTTTCCGCGACCAGCTCGGCGCCGAGGCCGCGCAGCTCGCTCGCGGCTCGGTAGGCGGCGGCGACCATCCACCCGGTGTCGAACGGCAGTAGCTGCGCCCCGACGCGCTCGAGGAGTTCCGGTCCGCCGAGCAGCGCACCGACGCGCATCCCGGCCAGCCCCCACGCCTTGGACAGGCTGCGCAGCACCAGCAGGTTGCGGTGGCGCTGCAGCCACGCGACGGGGTCGGCGGTGGAGAACTCCGCGTAGGCGGCATCCCAGATCGTCGGCTTGCCGAGTGCCAGCACCGCCTCCCACAGGCTCGCGGCGATTTCTCCGCCCGTCGGGTTGTTGGGCGAGCACAACAGGACGAGGTCCGCCCCGGCCGCCCGCGCGAGCACGTCGTCGGGGTTCGGCGCAAAGTCGGGCGGGACGAGGGACGCCGCGAGCAGGCGCGCTTCCTGGCGCTGCGCCAGCACCGGGTACATCGAGAACGAGGGCGACAGCACAGCCACGGCCCCGCCGCGCGGCAGCAGCGCGCGCGCCGCCGCGGCGAGCAGCTCGTTCGAGCCGTTGCCGACCAGCGTCCCGTCGGGGTGCCAACCGTAGACGGCCGCCGCCGCGGCGCGCGCGCTGCGGCCGTCGATGTCCGGGTAGCGCCGCCATGCGTTGGCCGCCAGCAGCTCGAGGACGCGGTCGCGGAACGGCTGGGCGATCTCCCGCGGCGCCTCGTTGAGGTCGAGGCGGAGCAGCCCGGCGGCGATGCTGCTCCTGGCGTAGCCGCCGACCGAGGCGCCGCGCTTGGTCACACCTTCCCCCGGCTGCCGGCAGCGAGCGCCTCGCGGTGCAGCGGCAGGTCCTCGACCTCCGCCAGAGTGCCCGCCGCGCGCGCGAGGGCGGCGAAGCGGTGCGCCGCTACGCCGACGACGGCGGTGCGGTTGACGAAGTCCCAGACGCCCAGCGGCGACGCAAAGCGCGCCGCGCCGGCGGTCGGAAGCACGTGGTTGGAGCCGATCACGTAGTCGCCGAGAACAGCCGACGTCCACGGCCCGAGGTACACGGCGCCGGCGCGCTCGACGCCGTCGACCCAGCGGTGCGGTTCCTGGACCATCAGCTCCACGTGCTCGGGGGCGATGCGGTTGGAGATGGCGAGCGCCGACGGAATGTCGGGAACCAGGAGGATCGCTCCCCAGCGCTTGAGCGACAGCCGCGCCGCGGCGCCCTTGGGAAGCCGCCGCAGTCGCGCGGCGATCCGCCGTTCAACCTTCTCCGCGAACGACTTCGACGGGGTCAGCAGCGCCACGAGCGCGTCCGGATCGTGCTCCGCCTGGGCGAGCAGGTCCGCCGCGACGATCTCGGGCTCGGCGTGGCCGTCGGCGATCACCACCAGCTCGGACGGTCCGGCGATGAGGTCGACGTCCGCCGCCCCGAACACAGCGCGTTTGGCCGCCGCGACCCACCGCCCGCCGGGACCGACGATCTTGTCGACCGCGGTCACCGACTCGGTGCCGTAGGCGAGCGCCGCGACTGCGTGGGCGCCGCCCATCAGATAGACCTCGTGGAGGTCGAGTCGGTCGAGCAGGTAGCGGAGCTGCGGCGACGACAGGAACGCCCGCGGCGGCGTCGCCACGGCGATCCTCTGCACGCCGGCGATGCGCGCCGGCACCACCGCCATGAGCAGCGACGAGACGTAGACCGCGGCCCCGCCGGGAACGTACACGCCGACCGACTCGAGCGGGCGTACGCGGATCGCCATCTCGCACCCGTCGCGGTCGATCGTGTACCCCTTGAGCGCCTGCGGCTCGTGGAACGCCTGCAGGTTGGCGAGCGCCAGCTCCACCGCGCTGACGAACTCCTCGCCGACCTCCTCGGTCGCGTCGACGCGTCCGTGGAGCCGGAAGTCCGCCACCTTCAGGCCGGCCAGGTCGAAGCGCTTGACGTAGGCGATCAGGGCACGGTCGCCGTGCCGGCGCACCGCCCCGACCACGCGCCGCACTTTGTCCTCGAAGGCGGGCGAGAACACCTCGGAGAACCGCGTCTCGACCCGCTCCACCCACCGCTGGCCCTTGTCGTCGGTGCTGCGCATGATCCTCATGGCTGACCTCCCACCGCGCGCCGCAGCGCGCGGATCTCTTCACGCTGGACGTAGAACGCCGCCCGGTTGGCAATGAGGTACGGCGCCACGCGCAGCCACTCTTCCACCGGGTGCAGTCCATTCTCCCGCAACGTCCGGCCCGTTTCCACCAGATCGACGACGAAGTCGGCCAGCCCCAGGCGGGCCGCCAGCTCTACCGACCCGGCCAGGGGGATGACGTGGGCATGGCGGCCCCGTGCCGCCGCGAGTCGTGCGGTCAGGCCCGGGTACTTCGAGGCGATCACCAGCGGCCGGCCGTCCTCGGTCGGCGGTGCCTCGTCGCGGGCGATCAGGCAAAGGCGGCAATGGCCGAACGGCAGGCGCAGGAGGCGGACGACGTCGGCGTCGCGCTCGAGGATCTGGTCGAGGCCGGCGACGCCGCAGTCGGCGATCCCCTGCTCCACGTAGACCGGTACGTCGGCGTCCTTGAGCAGCAGCAACCGGAGCTCGCCGGTTTCCAGCACCAGCGCCCGCCCCGCCTCGCGCACCGCCGCCCGCAACCCGAGCCCGCGGGCGTCCGCGAGATCGAGCACCGCGTCGAGCAGCCGGCTCTTGGGGAGGGCGAGCGTCAACATCCCCCACCCTCCCCCTCCGGGGACCGGGGACCGGGGACCGGGGACCGGGCAACGGGCTCCCGGCTCGATCGACCCGCGGTGTGTCCTGTCTCATCTCCCCCTGTACCCGGTCCCCGGTCCCCGGTCCCCGGGTTGGGGGGCAGGGCGGCTTCTTCCAGGGTGATGCCGAGGGACAGGCAGGCGCCGCTGGCTGACACCGCGCCGCGGCCGAGTGCGACCACGTAGTCGCCGCCGCCGGCGATCACCGCGCGGGTCCGCCGTCCCCACAGCGAGAACACCGCCCCGCGGTAGTAGTCGCCGGCGAGCCGCGGCGCCACCTCGATGCTCGCCGGCACGCCACCGGCCGCCGCCTCCTCGAGGACCGGAACGAGCCCTTCCACCTCGTCGCGCACCCCGAGGGTTTCGGCCCAGTCGCTGTCGCGGCCGTCGAACAGCGCCGACTCGAGGGCCGCGAGCGGGGCGCCTGCCACCCCGGTGGCCTCGCGGAGACCGTCGAGGTCGCGCACCCGCATCAGCTCGACGAGCTCGGCGCCCGGCACCTCGCCGAGGATCCGGGCGAGGATCTGCTGGGCCATCCCGGCGACGCTCACCGTCACGTGGCACGAGCCGACGTCGACACCGGTCGCCTGAGCCAGACGCAGCGTCAGCGCCAGCGACGCCGCTGCACCGGCGCTGACGCCGTAACGCTCGAAACCGAGCTGGTAGAGCTCCGGGAGCTGGCGCAGCCGGTGCGGTTGCGGCCGGACGACCTCGCCCGAGTAGCACACCGATAGCGGCAGTGCGAGGGCGTCGAGCGTCGGCGCCAGCACGCGGGCGGCCAGCGGCGTGAAGTCGGTGCGGAGCGCTACCACCTGCCCGGAGCGGTCGACGAAGCGGTAGCCGGCGCCGGGCTGATCCTGCTCGTACTCGAGCACTGGCAGCAGCACGAGCTGGAACCCCTCGGCGAGCAGCAGGTCGAGGCAGCGCCGCTCGGCCTCGCGGTGGCGGCGCACCGCGTCGCCCATCAGCGCCAGCACGCCGGACGGGATCGCCGGCGGGTTCACGGCTGCTCCTCTGCGAGGCCGACCGCCGCCGCCATCGCGCGCACCGGCGGCGCCACGCCGTTCATCGCCGCGAACTGCGCCACACCCTGGAAGAGCAGCACCTCGCGACCGGATGCGTAGCTCCACCCGCGTGCGCCGGCGAGCTGCTCGAGGAACGTCGGTCGCTCCCCGTACGGCAGGTCGATCGCCAGCGCCCCTGCGGGCGCGCGCAGCGCCTCGAGCCACGGCTCCGGCGACCCGTCGCGCCCCGCCGGCGTGGCGTTGACCACCACGGCGGCCTGGGCGCTGTCGGCGGGGACGGCGACCGCCGCCCCGAGCCGCCGCGCGGTCGCCTCGGCGGCGGCGCGGTCGCGGCCGGCGATCGCCACCTCGGCGCCAGCGAGCTGCAACGCGACCGCAGCGGCGCGCGCCGCGCCACCGGTTCCGAGCACGAGCGCGCGGGCGCCCTCGACGGCGACACCGCTCTCCATGATGACCCGGCCGATGCCGTCGATGTCGGTGCAGTCGCCGAGCGTCTTGCCGGCGCGCGGGAGCACAGTATTCGCCGCCGCCGCCCGCTGCGCGCGCGGCGCGAGCACGTCGCAGCGCCTCGCCGCCTCCTCCTTCCACGGCATCGTGACGGCGAAGCCGCCAGTCAGGAACCCGGCGTCGTCGAGGCTCGTCTCGCCCATCGGGCGGAGCAGCGTGTCGAGCTCGGCGGCGTCGCCGACCTCGATCGGGACGAACAGGTTGGGCAGACCGAGCGCCCGGTAGGCGGCCGCGTGCATGCGAGGTGAAAGCGACGTGGCGGACGGCCTGCCGAGCACCGCGAACAACCGCCGCGGGCGGCCGCCGAGGTGTCCGATGAGCGCCGTCAGCTCCGCGGCGGTGTACTGTCCGGGCGCCGCGGAGCGGCCGTTGTCCCACGCCGCATAGGCGATCGGCGCCGCGAGCAGCGGCGACAGCAGACGGGTGGCCCGACCCGCGTCGCCCGTGGCGAAGATGATCAGCCGGCGCTGCCCCCGCGGGCCGCGATCGCAGGCGCCGGCGAGACGGAGCACCGCCAGCGTGTCGGCGAGCGACGCCGCGGCCATCACCAGCTTGACCAGACGTGTGCCCCGCGCGAGCATCTCGGACGCCGCGCGCTCCAGCTCCACCGCGCCGGTCGCCGGCAGGTGCGCGGAGAGGACGCAGCGCTCGCGCGGCACGACGCGGTCGACCAGGTCGACGTCACGCATCTCCAGGTCGACGAACGCGACCGGCAGCACCGCCGCGCGCCGGAACCAGTCGCGGCGCACCTCGGCGTCGTCCGGCCCGCGGCCGCCCTCCGCGGTCGAGCGGAGCGTGAGCACGACCGGCAGGCCGCAGGCGGCGACCAGCGGAGCCAGGTCCGCGCCGGCGCCGACGAGGTCCGCACGCAGCTCGATCATCGTGGCACCGGGCGGCGCCGAGACCAGCTCCGTGCGCGGGTCGCGGCCGCCGGCCGGGACGTAGCTAGCAACGATCTCCATGAACTCAAAACCTCCCCGTCGGGTGCGGGGAGGTTGGTGCTCGGCATGCCTTGTTGCATCTCCCCGCTTGAGCCCGGCGGCCCAGCGGGGCGTACCCCCGCCTACCGCCCTACCGGCCAGTGCCAGTGGTGATGGTGGCGAGTGGTAGCGTTCCGCATCGAGACGCAATCTACCTGACGGGCTCCGCCGGTGTCAACCCGGACGCAATCCCGGGAACTTGCGCGCGAGGCTACAGGCGGCGATCGCCTCGCCGGCGGCGCGGTTGCCGTTGGCGTTCGAGGTGGGGCGAGCGCTCGGCGCACGTTTTTCCGGGAGCGCTTCCGAAGCTGCGGGCGTGGAGCGCCGGCGCCACAAGCTCTACGACTGCTGGAGAGCTGGCGTCAGTAGTCGAGGTAGCCGCAGGGGCGGACGCTGGCGCCCGGCCGCGCCACCTTGACCTCGACGCGGTGCCAACTGCCGTCACGGCGGAGACTCGTGGGGTAGTAGCCAACCACGTACTGCTCGCGCAGCTCGTCCACCACCTCGCGAAACGCCGGCTCGACGTCGGCGGCGAGCGAGACGTCGATCACGCGTCCGCCGCTGTCGTCGACGGCCTTCTCGAGCTCCCCGAGCTCCTTGCGATGCCCCTCGGTCGTGCGCCACGCGGACGCGAAGGTGAGCGGCGAGGCGCTGGTGACGGGCTTTCCGCCCACGGTGGAGATGCGGATCCAGTAGAGCAGGATCTGGCTTTGCCGGAGCCTGTCGCGGACCTCGGCCATCCCGAGCGCACTCTCGGTGTCGACGCCGTCGCTCAGCAGCACCACGGTGCGGCGCCCGTTGCGCCGCTCCAGCAGCTTGATCGCGAGGTAGAGGTAGTCGTTGATCGAGGTGGTCCCGCCCGCCTCGATCGAGCGCACGTCCTCGGTCGAGAGCTCAGCCGCCCCGGTGAAGCGAGAGAGATGCAGGAGGCTGTTCGAAAAGACCATCAGGGCGGCCTCGTCGAGGCTCTGCATGCTGGCGGCAAACGCGCGGGCGCCGGCGAGGGCGTTGGCCAGCTTGTCCTCCCGCATGCTGCCGCTGGCGTCGACCATGAGGATCGCCGCGAACGGGATGTCGCCCCGCTCGAAGGTGATGATGCGTTGCGGGCGTCCCTCGTCGCTCACGGTGAACTCCTCGCGACCGAGGTCGATGGCGCGGCGGCCGTGTTCGTACGCCGTGAGGTAGAGCTGGCGCAGTTGGACCGAGATTTCCTCGTCCACGTGCAAGCGCGCGGTGCCGACCCCGGCGCGCGCGCGGCCGCCGCCGGCGTCCTCGGCGACCACGTCGAAGCGATGCTCCACGTTGCTGTCGCCGACGTCGACCTGCAGCTCCCACGGCGCCGACGTCCGCACTCCCGCCTCGTGGCCGTCGACCAGGAAAACCACCCTGGCCAGCGGCTGGTCCGCCTCGACGACGATCGTGACGGCGCCGTACACCACGTCGTGGCCACCCGGCTGCGTGATCCGGACGTTGAGCGCCTCGGCCGCCACCGCGCCGGCGAGGAACGCCCACGCGAGAGCGAGCCGCCGCAACATCAGAGCGAGGTGCCGCAGCATCACCGCTCCGGCGGCGCGGTCGTGCGCGCGAGCGCCTCCGCGAGCGTGGCGAGGTGCAGGCCGGTGGACGCCGCGATGCGGCCGCGCTCCCGCCTCACGGCGTCCGGCACCGGCTGCCCGTAGGTCTTGCGCGGCTCCGGACCCGCCATCGGCGCAGCCGTCACGCCGCCGATCGCGGCGAGGCCGTCGGCCGGACGCCCGGCGCGGTCGCAGGCGTAGGCGAGCTGGATGCGGGGCCCGATCAGGTCCGGCCGCGCCTGTACGGCCTCGGAGAGCACCGCGATCGCGCCCTTCCAGTCGCTGCGGTCGAGCGCCTGCCGCGCCAGCTCGTCGAAGGCGACCGCACGCACCCAGGGCGGCGATGGCGACTCGAGGCAGGAGTTCAGCAGCTCGGCCGGGACCGGGCTGCCGGTGCGGCGCAGGCAGACGGCGAGGTGCAGCGCCCCTTCGCGGCAGTCGCGATGGGCCGCGACCAGCCGCTGCAGGTACGTGACCGCTGCCTCCGGCCTCCCGTGCGTCTCGAGGTGGACGGCCATGAGGAGCAGCGCCGGCTCGTTGTCGGGGTCGATCGTCAGGGCATCCCGCAGGACGTCCAGCAGGCCGGTCCCTGTCCCCGCCTCGGCGAGGCCGGCGGCGAGCGTCGCCAGCGCGCCCGCCGCGATCTCCCGTGCCGAGCCATCCCCGGCCTTCGTCACGAACAGCGTGGCTATCTCGGTCGCCATCCGGATCGAGTGGTCGGCGAGCCGCTCGTGGCCCCAGCGCAGGTACTGACCGACCAGTTCCTCGTGCATGGTGACGAGCGGGTAGAGGCTGCCGCCGTCGATCTCGTCCAGCCGCCGGGCGACTTCTATCTCGGCCTCGCCGAGCACGTCCATGGAGTCCATCCGTGCGCTTCGCGAGGCCGGCGCCTCGAGACGCACCAGCGCCTCGCAGGCCCGCTCGAGCTTCCCCTGGCTGAGGAGATCCAGCGCCGCCCGGTAGCTGGCGCGCACCACACCGAGCGGGACGAGGAAGCCGCGGTTATCGTTGCCCGGCGCCAGGCCTTGCAGGGCGGAGGTGAGCGCCGGTCCGGCCTCGCCGAGCAGCTCGATCGGCTCGGCAGCGGGCGCCCCGCCGGCTGCTGTCACCTCGGCGGGTTGGCGGCCGCCGGGCGTCGACTCCTGCCCGCCCCGGGCCGGGTCAGCGGCGACGACGAGCAGGATGCCGACCGTCACCGAGAGCAGACGCTTGCGCTCGACCATCGCATTCGCCTTCGACCTTGCAAAGGGCCGGTCGGGGTCCAGAAATTCCGGGAACACGGCGGTTTGGGTGACCAGGATCACCTGCCGGATAATGGACGACGATGAGCGTCGCTGCGCCTACCGTCGCCGCGCCGGCGATAAGCCTCCATGGCGTGCGGCGCGTGTTCTCCGGCGGCATCACCGCGGTCGACGGCGTCGATCTCGAGGTGCGTGCCGGCGAGTTCGTGGCGATCCTCGGACCGTCCGGATGCGGCAAGTCGACGCTGCTGCGTCTGATCGCCGGGCTCGATGCGCCGCAGGGCGGCGAGGTCGTCGTCTGTGGCGCCGACGCCGGGGCGGGCCGGGAGCGGCTGGCCTACGTGTTCCAGGACGCCCACCTGCTGCCCTGGCGGTCGGTCCAGCGCAACGTCGAGCTGCCGCTCGAGCTGGCCGGCGCCGACCGCGCCCGGCGGGCGGCAGCGGCGGCGCGCTGCATCGCGCAGGTCGGTCTCGCCGAGGCGGCCGCCCGCTACCCGGCGCAGCTCTCGGGCGGCATGCGGATGCGCGCCTCGCTGGCGCGGGCGCTGGTCACCGACCCCGACCTGCTGCTGCTCGACGAGCCATTCGCCGCGGTCGACGAGATCACGCGGCAGAGGCTCGACGAGCAGCTCTACGGCCTCTGGGCCGAGCGCCGGCTCACGGTGGTGTTCGTCACCCACTCGATCGCCGAGGCGGCGTTCCTCGCCCGGCGCATCGTCGTTCTGTCGCCGCGCCCGGCGCGGGTGGTCGCGGACGTCCCCGGTCTCGACGGCGCCGAGCGCACCACGCTGCTGCGCACCACGCCGGAGTTCAACGATCTCGTGCGCCGCCTCCACGAGGCGCTGGCTCTCGAGGGGCAGCGGCAATGAGCGGCCGTCTCGCGCGCGCCCTGCTGCCTCCGGTCGCCACGTTCGTGGCGCTCAACCTCGTCTGGGAGGCGCTGGTCCGCCTGCTCGCGGTGCCCGCCTACCTGCTGCCGCCGCCTTCGGCCATCGTCATCGCCCTCGTCCGGCACGGCGGCACGCTCTTGCGCGGCATCGCGATCACCGGCAAGGCGGCCCTGATCGGCTTCGCGTTGAGCGCGGTCGCCGGCGTCGCGGCGGCGGTGGTGATCTCCAGCACGCGCTGGGTCGAGCGGGCGCTCTACCCGTTCACCGTGTTCCTGCAGACCGTGCCTTTGGTGGCGATCGCGCCGCTGCTGGTGGTGTGGCTCGGCTTCGGGATCAGGCCGGTGGCCGTCGCGGCGTTCATCGTCTCGGTGTTCCCGGTGATCGTCAACACCGTGACCGGGCTGCGCTCGACCGAACCGGCGCTGCTCGACCTCTTCCGCCTGGCCGGCGCATCGTGGCGGGAGCGGTTGCTCAAGCTGCGGCTGCCGTTCGCGCTCCCGAGCATCTTCGCCGGTCTTAAGGTGGCGGCCGGCCTCGCGGTGATCGGCGCCGTGGTCGGCGAGTTCGTCGCGTCATACGCGGGGGAGGACGCTGGGATCGGCATGCTGGTGCTGACCTACTCGCGCGAGTCGCACACTGACCGGCTGTTCGCCGCCGTCGGGCTCGCGTCGCTGCTCGGCCTCGCGATGTTCGGCGGCGTCTCCCTCGCCGGCTGGCTCGCGCTGCGCCGCTGGCACCCGTCTGAGGATTCCGCAACCGAATAGGCCTACCTCCGCGGAACGCCGTGCCATGCGGAGGGCGAGCGGGTCACTCTCGCGGGCGGAATCTTCGATGAGAGACAATGGGCTCATGAGAATCAAGGCACGGCTTCTTGTATTGACCTCCCTGGCCGCCCTGCTCGTCCCACCGTCTTTCGCCGAGACCGCCCAGGCGGCCAAGGAGGTCACGACCGAGAAAGTCAGGATCCAGCTCAACTGGCTCCCCGAACCGGAGTTCGGCGGGATCTACGCCGCCCAGATACACGGCGCCTTCGCCGCGCGCGGCCTCGTGGTGGAGATCCTCAAGGGCGGCCCCGACGTCCCTGCCGTGCAGATGGCGGCCGCCGGCCGCGTCGAGCTCGCGATCGCCGCCGCCGATGAGGTGATAGCGCTGCGCGAGAAGGGCGCCGACGTCGTCGCCATCTTCGCGACCTATCAGACCTCGCCGCAGGCGATCATGGTCAAGCGCTCCCGGTCCGTCAGCGGGATCAAGGCGCTGTTCGACGCCGGCGGCACGCTGGTCGCGCAGCCCGGCCTCGCCTACCTCAAATGGCTGCGCGCCCGGTTCGACCTGAGCAAGACCAGGATCGTGCCGTACGGCTCTGGCGCGATGGCGCAGTTCCTCGACCCCCAGGCCACCGACGTGGCGATGCAGTGCTTCCTGCCGGCGGAGCCCGTGACCGCCCGCCGAATGGGCATCGAGACCAACGTCTTCCTGATCGCCAACACCGGATTCAACCCGTACACCGCGGTGGTGATCACCAGGCGCGACTTCCTCGCAAGCCACCGCGAGGCGTGTCGAGGTCTCGTCGCGGCTCTTCGCGCGGGGTGGAGGGCGTACCTCGACGACCCGGCGCCGGCCAACGCGGTGATGGCCAAGCTCAACACCGCGATGGACCTGGCGGCATTCAACGAGGCGGCCGGGATCCAGGCGGGGCTGATCGACAGCGCCGACACGCGCCAGCTCGGCCTCGGCGCGATGAACGAGCAGCGGTGGGCGCAGCTCTCCAAGCAGCTCGTCGAGCTCGGCGTCATCGACGTCCCGGTGCCCGCGCAAGACTGCTTCGTCAATTTGGAGTGACTGCGAATTAAGACGCCATCTCAGAGGTTATACTCCGCATGAGCGTGGCGCGGAGGAGCGCAATGGCGAGCACGGCGACTGGCAGCATCTACCAGATCGAGCAGATCGCTCGACTGCCCAACCACCTCAAGCGGCACATCGTCGAGCAGCACTACGACCATTACTCCAGCGTCGACCACGCCGTCTGGCGCTACATCATGCGCAAGGCGTTCGACTTCCACTCGCGCCACGCCCATCGCTCGTACGTCGACGGGCTGCGCCAGACCGGGATCGGGCTCGACCGCATCCCCCGCGTCGAGGAGATGAACGCCATCCTCGGCCGCATCGGCTGGGGCGCTGCGCCGGTCGACGGGTTCATCCCGCCGGTGGCGTTCATGGAGTTCCAGGCACATCGCGTCCTGGTCATCGCCGCCGACATCCGCCAGCTCGAGCACATCGAGTACACCCCCGCGCCGGACATCGTCCACGAGGCGGCGGGCCACGCCCCGATCATCGCCGACCCCGAGTACGCCGAGTACCTGCGTCGCTTCGGCGAAATCGGCGCCAAGGCGATGTCGTCGCGGGCCGACTTCGAGCTGTACGAGGCGATCCGCCACCTGTCGATCCTCAAGGAGGCGCCGGGCACGCCCGCCCCGGAGATCGCCGCGGCGGAGCGCGCCGTCGCCGCGCGGCAGGCGGCCCTCGGCGAGCCGTCGGAGATGGGGCTGCTCTCGCGGCTGCACTGGTGGACGGTGGAGTACGGCCTCATCGGTCCCCTCGAAGACCCCAAGCTCTACGGCGCCGGCCTCCTCTCGTCGCTCGGCGAGGCGACCCATTGCCTCACGCCCGCCGTGCGGAAGCTACCCTACTCCGTCGCCGCCGCCGACGTTGCCTTCGACATCACGACGATGCAGCCGCAGCTCTTCGTCACGCCGTCGTTCGCCCACCTCATCGAGGTACTCGAGGAGTTCGCGGACACCATGGCGTTCCGGCGCGGCGGCCTCGATGGGCTGAGCAGGGCGATCGCCTCGGCCAACGTCGCCACGCTCGTCTACAGCTCCGGCCTGCAGGTGTCGGGGACCGTCACCGCGGTCGTCGACGAGGATGACGAGCCGCTCTACGTCAACACCCACGGCCGGACCGCGCTCGCCGTCGGCGATCGCGAGCTCCCCGGCCACGGCGGCGGTTACCATGCCGACGGCTTCGGATCGCCCGTCGGCCGCCCCGTAGGCGCCCGCCTGCCGCTCGAGCAGTGCACCGACGAGGACCTCGGCAGGATCGGGCTGCGCTGCGGACACGAAGGCACGCTCGAGCTTCCGGGCGGGGTGCGCATCGCCGGTCGCCTCGAGCGCGTCACGCGGGCGAACGGCAAGGTCGTGCTGCTCACCTTCTCCGGTTGCCGCGTCACCCGCGGCGAGCGCGTCCTCTTCGACCCGTCGTGGGGCGCCTACGACATGGCGGTCGGCGAGCGCATCACCTCGGTATTCCAAGGGGCGGCCGACAAGGACGCCTACGATCAGGTGTCGTTCGTGCCGCACGAGCGCACCATCAAGGTCGAGCCGGACGAGCCGGCACTCCGGTTGCAGGCGCTCTACCGCGAGGTCCGCGACGTGCGCGATGGCAGCGCCCCGCTGCACCATCTCCGCCAGGCCTGGTCGCGCCTGCACTCCGAGCACCCGGGCGACTGGCTGCTCCCGCTCGAGATCCTCGAGATCCTCGTCAAGCGTGGCGGCGATGACGCCCTCGAGGCCGAGCTTCGCTCCCTGCTCGAGGCGCGCGCCGCATCCGCCGAGCCGGTCGCTCACCTCGTCCGCGACGGCCTCTGCCTACTGCGGAGCTGAGGGCGGCGACGGCGCCGGCCGGTTTCCGAGCGAGATCCGGAAGGCGAAGGCGAGCAGGGCGAGCACGAACGCCAGCAGCAGCATCGACGTGCCGAAATACCAGCGGCCGGGATCGAACGGCAGCGACGCGCTCCCGAGCAGCGCCCGCATGTGCCAGAACGCGAGCGTCCCGACGAGGCCAAACCGGGTGGCGACGATCACCAGCGGCACCGCCACCCCGAGCACGGCGATCCCGTCGAGCAGCGGGTTTTCGCCCCACGCGCCGAGCAGCACGGCGACGCCCGCCAGGGTCAGCCCTGCGGCCCAGGTGCGGCGCAGCGCAAGGCGCAGGACGAACAAGATGCCGAGCACGAAGAGGGCGTTGTTGAGAGCCTCGGTGGTCGGGTTGCCGATGCCGAGCATCGCCCCGCTCACGCCTTCGAAATAGGCGTAGTTCGGGTACATCGTCGTCTGCCCCGGCACCGCGACCCACGCCGGGATCGCGTTGGCGACGTGCAGGGCCAGCGCCGAGATCGCCCCCGCCGTGCCGCCGACCAGGAGGTCGCGGCCGACGCGCGGATCGCGCAGGCGGCCCTCGGCCACGCGCGCCCAGGAGATCAGCAGCTCCGGGATCGTCCGCCGCACGTATGGCTCGAGCGCGAGGTAGATCACCGCCAGGGTCACCGCCGTCAGCGCTGCGTTGGCGAACCCGGCGAAGAACACGTTGAGCTCGCCGGCGAACTCGGGCAGGTGGTGAGCCTGCCACAGCCACGTGTACATCTGCAGCGCGGCGCCCAGAGTCGCCAGCAGCAGGGCGCCGCGCTTGTCGCCGCTCCCGGCGCGCAGGTTGCGGCGGGCGAAAACCAGCGTCGCCAGGAACAACACGGCGAACATGACGGCGAAGGCCGCCTCGGAGAGGTGCCGGACACTGGCGCCGGGGCCTTCCACGCCCATGCGCGTCGGCACCGACCAGGGCCCGAGCACCTCGAAATAGACCGGCTTGCCGCGAAACGCCGCGGCCGCGACCCGCACCTGCGTCGCCGGCGACCACGGAAGCGGCCCGGTCCACTCCGCGCGCGCGTCGAACGGCTGCGGCGGCACCCACTCCGCCCGTGCAGCGGCGAATGCGCCGACCTCGAGCCCGGCCGCGGCGAACAGCACCGCCCAGTCCGGCGCGGGCGAAGCGTCGCCTGCCGGCTCCCGTTGCGGCGGCACCGCCTCGAGCCGCCGCAGGCGTGCGCGCGAGTCGAGGGTCACGAGAACCATGCCGCTCACGGTGAGCGGAGGGTCCTCGAGCTGCACCAGGCTCTGACTGTTGGCGGGCGCCAGGAGACGGGGCCCCTGCCGGTAGTGAAACTGGTACGGGGGTCCCCACGCGCCCAGCTTCCGCCGCCACGCGGTCGACACCTCGTGGTCCGCCAGGAAGCGGATGGGCAGGTAGTCGCGCTGCAGCCACCCGGCGGTGTCGGCCGGCCTCTCGCCGTAGCCGATGCGGGCGAGGAGGTCGCGCGCGCGGTCGCGCAGCACCTCGGGGCTCTTGTCGTCGCGCGCGAGCCCGAGGTCGCTCGAGTACGGGGCCACCAGGATGCAGGCGAGGACCAGCAGCAACGCCGAGCCCAGCAGCGTCCAGGCCGTTCGCGGCGACAGCGCCCCCTCGCCGCCCGCCGCCGCCACCATCCCGGGCGAGGGCGTCTCCCCGGCGGCGAGCGCGGCGGCCAGTGGGTCGCCGCCGGGCAGCGAGGCGGCGAGCACCTTCGCGGAGGACGGTCGGCGCGTGGGGTCCTTCTCGAGACACCGCAGCACCGCCCGCTCGACCGCCACGTCGACGTCGTCGTCTAGCTGCGACGGGGCGGTCGGCAGCATGTGGGTGTGCTTCTCCCGCCACTGCGCGAAGCTGATCGCCTCGAACACCCGCTTCCCCGTGTACGCCTCGTAGAGGACCAGCCCCAGCGCGTAGAGGTCCGTCTGGACGGTCGGCGCCTTCCCCGCGAACTGCTCGGGCGCCATGTAGGCCGGGGTGCCCGCCACCTCTCCCTGCCCGCTCTCGTCGGCGCCGAGCGCCAAACCGAAGTCGGTGATCCGCACCCGACCATGCCCGTCGAGCATCACGTTCGCGGGCTTGAGGTCGCGGTGGAGCACCCCGCGATCGTGGATCGCCGCCAGGCCGGCGCAGAGCTGGCGAGCGACCTCGAGCGCCTTTGCCTTGGGCAGCTTGCCGATGCGGTGGAGCAACGAGGAGAGGTCCTCGCCGTCGACGTACTCCATGCTCAGGAAGTGGCGCCCGTCCGCCTCGCCGATGTCGTACACTCGGCAGACATTGGGGTGCGCGACTTGGCGCGCGGTGCGCACCTCGGCGCGGAAGCGCTCGAGGAACGCCTCGTCGGCAGCGAACTCCGCCGGCAGGAGCTTGACGGCCACCGCCTGGCCGAGCTTGAGATCGTCGGCGCGGTACACCTCGCCCATCCCGCCCCGGCCGAGCAGACCGACGATCCGGTAGCGGTCGCCCAGCATGTGCCCAGGAGCGAAGCCACCCGGCACCGAGCTGACCGGACGCGGCGCTGCCGAGGGGGTGTGGCGCGGAGCTGGCGGCGCGGCCTCGAGCGCGGTGGCATCCTGGGAGGACGCGGCCTGCTCCACGCCGCACCTCGGGCAGAAGCGCGACGACTCGGGTACCGCAGCAGAGCATCGGGAACAGGTCGGCATGGCTGCTGCGAGTCTATCTCATTGCGTCTTTGTTTCTTCATCTGGGATTGGCGGGTTGCTTCTCTGGTTCTTCATCTGGATTTCGCGGGTGCCGTGATTTGGTGGCCTCTGCGCAGCGCTCAGGCGCGAGATCCTGCTGACTGCTTCTTTGTCTCTTCCTAGCTCGCGCCGCGCAGCGGCGCGGCGCTGCCGCCGTTGGGCCTATCGCAAGGCGCGCGAGGCGGTCGCACCGGAGCGTAGCCGGAGGCTACGTGAGGACGCGAACCGCCGAAGCGCAACGCAGCGAGAGGTCCGACGCCGGCAGCGCTTCGTGGGAAGAGGAGAGTGACCCGATTTGGCGAAGCCCGCCCCACGCTCCAGTATCAGCGCGTACCTACAGTGCGCCGGAGACATCGCCGAGCTCGATCGTCTCGACGAGGACACGGTCGGGGCGCTCGAGCGCGAACGCGACGGCGTCGGCGACCTGCTCCGGCGGGATCATGCGCTCCCGTGGCCAGTCGCCGGCGATGCCATCCCAGAGTGCCGTGTTGGTCGCCGCCGGATAGACGTTGATCACCCGCACGCCGCGGGGGCGCAGCTCCTCGCGGAGGCACTGGGTGAACCCCTCGACGGCGAACTTCGCGGTGCAGTAGGCGCTCCACCCCGGGAAACCGCGCCGCGCCGCCACCGAGAGGATGCTGACCACGCTCGACCCGGCATCCAGGCGGTTCAGCAGGCTCCTGATCAGGACGAACGGCGCGGTCACGTTGAGGAACAGCGCGCGCTCCCACTCCTCGGGCGAGATCTCCTCGACGCTCTTGACGACCGCAACGCCGGCGCAGTTGATCACTGCCCGCACCGGGGCGTCCCCGGCCACCGCCGCCAGGGCGCGCACGCCGGAGAGCGTCGCCAGGTTGCCGGTGACCACGCGTGCTGTCGCACCCTGGGCGCGCACGGCGGTGGCCGTCTCGACCAGCGTGCCGGTGTTGCGACCGGCCAGGACGAGCTCGCGGCCGGGGCCGGCGAGCCGCATGGCGATGGCGCGACCGATGCCGCGGCTCGCTCCCGTGATGACGATCCTCTCCATTACGCCTCCCGCAGCGCGAAGCGGTTGTTGCTCGTCTCGAACAACCGTACCCTCGCGAGCCGCCGGTCGAGGGCCTCGTCGAGACGCGGCCACAACGCCCGCACGATGTTCTCCCCGGTGCTCGGCGACGAGCGGAACTCGTCGGTCTCGAGGTCGAGGTGGCGGCGGTCCCACGGCGCGAGCGCCCGCTCGAGGCCGCCGGCGAGCTGCATCAGGTCGAACACCGTCCCGGTCCGCTCGTCGATGGCGCCGGCAATCGTCGCCTGCACCGTGTAGCGATGACCGTGGCCGTTCGGGTTCGCGCACTTGCCGTAGATCGCCCGGTTCGCCGCCTCGGACAGCCCCGGCCGCCGCAGGCAGTGCGCCGCGGAGAAGGAGCTCTCGAGACCCAACGACGTGGCCCGGCCGTCGTGCTCCGCGAAGAAATGCGGCGTCTCGTGCAGCCGCACCCGCGCCACCGGCAGCTCCGCCGCCAGTGTCCGGTACACCCAGCGGGCGAGACTCTCGGTGGTCATCGGCACGCCGGCGAGCTCCGGCACCTCGACGTTGAGGTTACGGTGGTCCAGCTTCTCGTAAAGCCGGGCGAGGGCGCCGTGCGACTCCGCGTGCGGCACGATCACGCCGGTCGCCGCGTCCACCGACCCGCGCAGCACGACGCGCAGATGGTAGCCATGGCCGTGGCCGGCCGGCGCTGCCGCCCTGCCGAACAGCGCCGTGTTCTCGTCGTCCGTGAGGTGCGGCGAGCAGGTGCGCCGCGCCGCCGAGAACTCGAGCGCGAACTCCCGCTCCACGCTCCCGTCGACCCATGCGGTCGCGCCGGTCACGTCCGACTCGGCGAGGTGGCAGGCGACCAGACGGGCGGGCAGTCCGGCGCAGACGCGGGCCGCCTCGTTCAGGAGCTGCCGGGCGAGGTTCTCCGGCGTCGGCGGAACGGCGTCGAACGGCGGCGTGTCGAGGTTGACGAAGCGATGGTCGTAGCGATCGTCAACGACGTGGGAGAGTGCGGCCTTCACGTCCGAGAGGTTCACCAGCATCCCGGTCTCGGCGTCGACCACACCGGAGAACACGAAGTGGGCCTCGTAGTTCTCACCGCTGCCCCACGCTCGTTCAGCGCCGGCGCCGTAGACACGCTCGCTCTCGGCCGCGCTCCAGCCGTCGCGAGCGAGGCGGCGCGACGCCGAGAAAGCCACCCTGCGGTTTGCCGTGAGGATCATGGGCCTCCAGTCGCAGCCGATTCGCCGCTCGCCGTGACTGGTTTGCAGTCTACCCTCCAACGGCAGGATTCCCGTCTCCGGCGGCCGCGCCGGCCGCCGCGTTCGCAAACCAAGAGGCGACGTTTGCGTATACCGGGTCATCGCGCATCCGCGCGCGGGTCGGGGTCCGTCGACGGACCCGCCCGGGAGGAAGAGAGTGAGACAAGTCAAGGTTGTGGGAGCGCTGCTGAGCGGTGCCGTGCTTGCGTTGCTCGTGGGCGGCAGGGCGGCCAGTGCCGACGAGGGCATGTGGACGCTGGACAACCCGCCCGTCAAGCAGCTCAAGGAGAAGTACGGCTTCGAGCCCACCAAGGCGTGGCTCGACCACGTGCGCCTCTCGTCGGTGCGCTTCAACGACGGCGGCTCGGGCTCGTTCGTCAGCCCCAGCGGCCTCGTCCTGACCAACCACCACGTCGCCCGCGGCCAGCTCCAGAAGGTCTCGTCGCCGCAGATGGACTACGTCAAGAACGGCTTCTACGCCGCGGCCCAGGCCGACGAGATGAAGTGCCCCGACCTCGAGCTCAACGTCCTGATGTCGATGGAGGACGTCACCGCCAAGGTGCTCGCCGCGATCAAGCCCGGCATGAGCGACAAGGAAGCCAACGACGCGCGCAAGGCGCGATCACGGCCAAGATCGAGAAGGACAGCCTCGACGCCACCGGCCTGCGCTCGGACGTCGTCACGCTCTACCAGGGTGGCGAGTACTGGCTGTACCGCTACAAGAAGTACACCGACATCCGCCTGGTGTTCGCGCCCGAGGTGCAGGCCGCGTTCTACGGCGGCGATCCCGACAACTTCACGTACCCGCGCCACGACCTCGACATGGCGATCTTCCGCGTCTACGAGAACGGCAAGCCGATCGCCAGCCCCGACTACCTGAAGTGGAACGCGGCCGGCGCGGCCGACGGCGAGCTCGTCTTCGTGCTCGGCCACCCGGGCTCGACCGACCGGCTGAACACGCTGGCGCAGCTCGAGTACCAGCGCGACTACGATTACCCGACGCGGCTCGGCATCTACAACCGGATGCTCGCTGCCGCCCGCGCGCGTACGCCGCGCGCGGCCCGGAGCAGGCGCGCCAGGCCGCCGGCTTGATCTTCGGCGTCGAGAACGCGCTCAAGGCGGTAGGACGGCGAGTACAAGGGGCTCCAGGACCCCGAGCCTGCATGGCCAAGAAGGCCAAGGACGAGCAGGCGTTCCGCGCAGCTCGTCGCCGCCAACCCCGAGTGGCAGAAGGCGTACGGCGACGCCTGGGACACGCTCGCGGCCGCGGAGCAGAAGCTCGTCGAGCGGTTCAAACCGCATACCTACCGGCGCCTGGGCAACTCCGCCTCCTGCCCAGCCTGGCGCTGACGCTCGTCCGCTACGTCGCCGAGACCGCGAAGCCGGACGGCGAGCGCCTATCCGGAGTTCCACGAGGCCGGCCTCGAGTCGCTGCGCTTCCGCCTCTTCTCGCCCGCACCCGTGTACCCGGCGTTCGAGGAGGCCCTCCTCGCCGACAGCCTCCAGACAGTCGCTCGAGGAGCTGGGCCCGGACGACCCGTTCGTCAAGACCGCGCTCGGCGGCAAGACGCCCGCGGAGGTCGCCAAGGCGCTGATCGCCGGCACCAAGCTCGCCGATCCCGCCGTGCGCAGGGCGCTCGTCAAGGGCGGCGCCAGGGCGGTGGCCGAGTCCACCGACCCGCTGATCGTGATCGCCCGGCGCCGTCGATCCGATCCTCCGCCAGGAACGCGCACGTGGTACGAGGACACCGTCGAGAGCGGTCGAGGTCGCGGCCGGCCAGAAGATCGGTAAGGCGCGCTTCGCCGTCTACGGCAAGACCGTCAACCCCGACGCCACCTTCACGCTGCGCCTGTCGTACGGCACCGTCGCTGGCTACCCGATGAACGGCACCAAGGCACCGTCCATGACCACGTTCTACGGGCTCTACGACCGCGCCGCCAGCTTCGACCAACCAGCCGCCGTTCGACCTGCCGGCGCACTACGTCGAGCGCCGAGGGCAAGCTCGACCTCGCGACGCCGCTCGACTTCGTGTCGACCTGCGACATCATCGGCGGCAACTCCGGCTCACCGGTGATCAACCGCGCCGGCGAGATCGTCGGCCTCGTCTTCGACGGCAACATCGAGAGCCTGGTCGGCCGCTTCGTCTTCGACGACACGGCGAACCGCACGGTCTCGGTCCACACCGCCGGGATGACCGAGGCGATGCGGAAGCTGTACCGCACCGACCGTATCCTCGAGGAGCTGATGAAGTAGAAGCAGGCAGTAGGCAGTAGGCAGTAGGCGGTAGGCAGCAGGCAGTAGGCAGTAGGCGGTAGGCAGCAGGCGGTAGGCAGTAGGCGGTAGGCTGTAGAAACGGATGCAGAGCACCTGGTCCGAGCTGAGAGGGGCGGAGTTGCTTCCGCCACTCTTCGCTTTGTGACCCGTGGCCTCTTCCTCCTCCTACCGCCTACTGCCTATTGCCTGGGCGGGTGGGCGAGGGGGACCGCGCCGATCGGCAACTCGGCGAGACGGCCGCGCGGGCCGCGGGTGGCGGCGAAGAGCAGCGCCTCGGCGATTCCCGCGGGGTCGACCCAGCCGGCCGGATCGGCGCCGGGCGTGTCTCGGCGGTTGGCCAGCGTGTCGATGGGGGCCAGCGGGTAGACGATCGCGACCCGCACGCCGGCGGCGCGCACCTCGCGCTCGAGCGAGCGCAGGTAGAACGTCACGGCGGCCTTCGCGGCCGCGTACAGCGTCATCGACGCGGCGCCGGTGCCCTCCCAGACGACGTTCGACGAGATGCCGGCGACGAAGCCGTCACGCCGTGCCAGCATTCCGGGCAGCGCGGCTCGCGTCACGTTGACGAGCGTGCGCACGTTGATGTCGAACATGCGCTCGTACAGCTCGGGGCCGGACAGCTCGGCCCGCTCCATGGCGAACGCGCCCGCCGTGTGGACCACTCCGTCGACGCGACCGAGCGTGCCCTCGATGTCGGCGACCATCCTGGCGGCCGCGGCCGCGTCGGTGAGGTCGGCGGTCACCGGTACCGCACCGTGCTGCGCCGCGCGCTCACGCAACGCCTCGGCGACCCGGTCGACGAGCACGAGGCGGGCCCCCGCTGCCGAGAATGTCGCAGCGACGGCATCGGCGAGCGCGCCGGCCCCGCCCGTTACGATGTACACACCCTCGGTCTTCAGCTCCATCGCTTCCCCCTGTGCTCTTCGCGCCATGCTACGCCTCGCTGCCCGCCCGCTCGGCGATCGCCGCCGTTGCCGACTCCCGGTCGCGCCGGACGACCAGTGACAGCCAGGTGAACCCCACCGCGAGCACGACGCCGACGGCGCCGCAGCCGA
This sequence comes from uncultured Acidobacteriota bacterium, assembly GCA_963725705.1. Lineage (GTDB taxonomy): Bacteria > Acidobacteriota > Thermoanaerobaculia > Thermoanaerobaculales > Thermoanaerobaculaceae > CAVRZJ01. Next base: position 600,604 of record CAVRZJ010000023.1, read on the forward strand.
GCCACAGCGTCTCGGGCCCCCACCGCTCGTAGACCGTGGTGCCGGCCAGCGGCGCTACCACGAACGCCGCCGCGAACGCGAGCATGTAGGCCCCCATGTAGCGGCCAGTCCCCTCGGGGCCGGCGCGCAGCGACGCGAAAGCGTTGGAGAGCGGCAGCGACAGCATCTCGCCGATTGTCCAGACGACGATCGTGCCGGCCATGTACAGCGGCCCCGCGCCAAGCGGCATCAGGGCGAACCCGAGGCAGATGAGGAACGTGCCGAGGCCGACGACCCGCAGCGCGTCGCGGTTCTCGACCGCGCGCACCAGCACCATCTCGAACAGCACGATGATCACGGTGTTGAGCGCCAGCAGCATGCCGATCCGGTCCTCCGCCAGGTGGAGGTGCTCGCGCCAGAACAGCGGCAGCGTGCTCATGATCTGGAAGAACACCGTGGCCAACAGCGCGATCAGCACGAGGAACAGCACGAACGGACCGTCACGCCACGGCGACCGGCGTCCGGCCGGCGACGCTGCCGGCGCCGGATCCGCGCCTGCAGCGGCCTTGCGAAAGCTCACCGCCAGCACCACCACGGCCGCCCAGCAGGTGAGCGCGTCCGCCCAGAACAGCAGCCCGTAGTGGTGGACGGCGAGGAAGCCGCCCACCGCCGGGCCGATCGACATGCCGAAGTTGGCGGACAGGCGAATGAGCGCCAGCGACCGGGTGCGGACCGCAACGGCGCTGCGCTGCGCCACGGCGGCGAACGTCGCCGGCCGAAACGCGTCGGCGGCGACCGAAAGCGCGAACACCGCGGCGCCGATGCCGAATGGGCTGCGCAGCGCGCCGAGGACGACGAAACCGATCCCGGCACCGAGCAGGCTGAGCTGCTGGACACGGATCGGACCCAGCCGGTCGGACAGCCAGCCGCCGAGGAACGAGCCGCCGACCGCACCGACGCCGTAGAGGCTGAGGACGCGGCCGGCGGCAATCGCAGTGAAGCCACGCTCGTGGGTCAGGTAGAGCCCGAGGAACGGCAGCACCATCGTGCCGCTGCGGTTGACCAGCATCGCCGCGGCTTGCAGCCAGACCGCCCGGGGCAGGCCCGAGAACGCGTCGCGATAGGCGCGGGAGATCGCGATCAGCAGGGCTCTCCTCTCCTTTCACCTGCAGTGTACGGACGCCGCCGCCTGCCGGGTTCTGCCGGCAGCCGACCGGTCAGCCGCGGCGCAGCAGGCGGTCGACCTCGGGCGCGAACGCCAGTGCCTCCGTAACCGCCGTCTCGAACGCCGGCAGCGCCCAGTTGTCCTGGTTGACGAAGAAGACCCTGCCGCCCAGCGGCGCCCTGAGGGTGTCGACGACACGGTCGGCGATGAGACCGGAGTCCGCGACCGGGAGCGGGTGGCCCCAGCGCGCGAGCCGCAGCTCGGACACGTCGTCGGGGCGCAGGCCGAGCAGCGGCAGGATCTCGCCGGCGATCTGTCGCTCGAACTCGGCCTTGAAGGTGGTGAAGGACCCCTCCTCGTAGAGCTGGGGGCGGGCGCCATCGTACGGGATGCCACGGTAGAGCGTCAGCACCGAACGGCGCTCGTCGTGGCCGGCGAACGTGGCAAGCACGACGTCGGTCACCTTCTGCTTGTCAGCCGCTCGCTGGACGTCCGTGAGGTCGGTCGTCCCGGCGCCGGCGAGGAACAGGTCGTAGAAGTCCGGCGCGATCGGCCGTTCGATGAGCAGGTTGGCGACGAGGTAGGCGCGGTAGCGCAGCCGCTCGATCGCCTTCAGCCGCTCGCCGTCGAGCCCGTCAACGAGCTTGGCGGCGACGAACTTCGGGCATGCCATCACGACCGCCTGCGCGTGGACGGTGCGGACGGCACCGGCGGAGTCGACGTAGCTGACCAGCGCCCCGTCGTCGGCCAGCCGCACGTCGAGCACCAGCGAGCCGGGGCGGAGGTTGGCGGCGGGCAGCGATCGCTCCAGCCGGGCGAGGAGTCGCTCGGCGACGCCGGCGTTGCCGCCGGGCATGATCGCGACGTCGCCGAACTCGGCGCAGTAGAAGTTCAGCCCCGAGGCGGCGCCGATCTCGGTCGCCGAGGCGCCGAACGACGACCAGCAGTAGTGCTCGATCGCCGTCTCGACGTGCGGGTGCAGCCGTCCTCCGGCGACCGATCGGAGGTGCTCGATGAAGGTGATGCGGTCGAGGTCATCGATGCCGCGGCGCGCTTCCTCGTCGAACACCGGGATGTCGGGGTACGGTTGCCCGTCGGCGCCCTCGAGGATGTCGACGAAGTGCTTGCGCAGCCGCTGGAACTCCTGCCGCCGGTCGGGATCGCTGCTCCCGTCCCAGAACGCGTCGTACCGGCGCGACCCCAGCACGACCGGATCCTCCGTGCTCTTCACGGTATGGTCCCGGGCAAGGCCGAGCTCGGCGATCAGGGCGGCGATGTCGCTGCCCTCGTCCGGCTCGATGAAGTACGCGGCGCCGATGGCATAGTCGATCCCCCGCCACGACTCGCCACGCGAGTTGCCGCCGAAGCGCCGCGCCCGCTCGAGAACGACCGGGGCGTGGGCGCGCAGTGCGTAGGCCGTTGTCAGGCCGGCGATGCCGCCGCCGATCACCACCAGCGGCACGCGCTCGCCCGGCGGCGGCAGCGCGCCGCCGTGCGCGGAGATGAACGCCTTCTTGTCCCAGAGAACGGCATGTGCGAGCTCCGGGTCGTCGCCGGAAAACGCCTGTGGCACGTGATCGGGAAGCGCCCGGTCGATCGGCCCGTGCTCCGCCTTCGGGAGCTCGCGGGCCGGTCGGGTTTCCGGGGCGGAGTGCGCCGGCGGCAACGGGGCGCACCGCTCCAGCAGCAGGCTCACCCCGCCGAGACCCAGCAGGCGCGTCACAGTACGGCGCGAGATCGCGTTCGAAACGAGCGGTTGGCGGCGTCGGCGCCGTGAGATCGAGCCCATCGTCGTGTCCCCTTGCCGGCAGGATAAAGCGACATCATCTCAATGATCAAGCGGCGGCGGCCCCGTGGCCGTGTGGCCGACCCGCGCTCCGGGCTGTACGCGGCGTGCTAGGCTTGCTTTCCGGAATCGGTGAGGCGGATCGCATGCACGTTGCCAACTTCTTCAAGGAGAGCGACCTCGAGGCGGTGAAGCGCGCCGTCCACGAGGCCGAGACGCGGACGTCGGGTGAGATCGTTCCCTACGTCGTCGGCGCGTCGGACGACTACACGGAAGCCGCGTGGCGGGGAGCGACGTTCGGCGCGCTCGCGGGCGCCCTGGCGGCGGCGCTGGTCCACGACCTCGGCGGTTTCTGGGGAGGGTGGTTCGCCGCCTGGGTGGTCGCCCCCAGCGTGCTCGGCTGCGCTCTCGGCTTCGCCCTGGCGCACTTCGTGCCGGCCGTCCGCCGATCGCTCGTCGACGCTCAGACGATGGACCGCAACGTGCGGCGGCGTGCCGAGGCTGCCTTCCTGCACGAGGAGGTGTTCCGGACCCGCGACCGCACCGGAATCCTGATCCTGGTGTCGCTGCTCGAGCGGCGCGTCGCCGTCCTCGGCGACGCCGGGATCAACGCGGCGGTCGAGCAGAAGGAGTGGGACGCGATCGTCGCCGGCATCGTCGCCGGGATCCGCGCCGGCCAGCCGGCGCAGGCGCTGGTCGCGGGGATCGGCGCGTGCGGCCGCCTGCTCGAGCGCCGCGGTGTCGGGATCAAGCCCGACGACACGGACGAGCTCCGCGACGACCTGCGCACCGAGGAACGCTGAGGTGACCCGGGCGTTCCCGGTCGGTCGGCGCGGTGCCGCAATTACCCTCGCCGCCCTCGCCGCATTCGCGACCACGGCGCTGGCGGCCGAAGACGTCCCCTTCCTTTCGGGCCGTGTCAACGACTACGCCCATCTCCTCTCCGATGACGAGCACGGACGCCTCGAGACGAAGCTCGCGGAGCTCGAGAAGACGACCGGCGCGCAGGTCGCCGTGCTCACCGTCGACACGCTCGGCGACGAGCCGATCGAGGACTACGCGATGCGCGTCGTCGAGACCTGGAAGCTCGGGCAGAAGGAGAAGAACAACGGCGTTCTCCTGCTCGTCGCTAAGGCCGACCGCAAGATGCGCATCGAGGTCGGCTACGGCCTCGAGGGCGTCCTGACCGACGCGAAGTGCTCGCGGATCATCGCCGAGCTGATGCGCCCCCGCTTCCGCTCCGGGGAGTTCGGCGCCGGCATCGACGCAGCCGCCGACGCGATCGGCGGCTTCATCCGCGGCGAGAGCCCGCTGCCTGCCGAGGCGCCGGCGGGCGGAAGCGGCCAGGAGCTGCCGCTCGGCGGCAAGCTCCTGTTTGCAGCGGTCTTCACCCTGGTCGTCGGCCTCTTCTCGGTCTTCGCCGTGTTCATGCCCGGGTGCCAGGCGTGGTTCCTCTACGCCTTCCTGATGCCGTTCTACTTCGCCTTCCCGATGGCCTTCGCAGGTCCGCCGGTCGGGGTCGCGATGCTCGTCGCCTGGGTCGTCGGCTTCCCGGTCGCCAAGCTCCTGCTCGGCAAGACCGCCGGCGGCCGCGCCTGGGTCAAGCGCCATCCCGGGTGGGCGAGCATCGCCACGAGCGGCGGACATGGCCGCTCCGGCGGCGGCTGGAGCTCGTCGGGCGGCAGCTTCTCCGGCGGCGGCGGCTCGTTCGGCGGCGGCGGCTCGTCGGGAAGTTGGTAGGGACGTCCTCCTGGGTTTGGAGGCTGGTGGCATGTTGGAAGTCGTCGTTGCCACCTCGGACATTTTGAATGCGGGCAATTCCGTTCTTCTGAACTGCGCAGGGTTCGCCTCGAACCTGAGCAGCGGCATCGCGAGCAAAATGTCGGAGGTGGCACGCGCGCGCCGCTCGGGGAGCGGCGCGGAGTGGCTTGGTGCGCACGGTGCGGCGCTCAGGCGCGCCACCGGCTGACCTGCTCGTGCTATCGCCCATCGCCTATCGCCTGCCCTGGGCACGCGCGCGCCGCTCAGGGATCGGCGCGGAGTGACTTGGTGGCCGCGGCGTCGCGCTCAGGCGCGCCACCGGCTGACTTGCTTCTGCTATAGCCCATCGCCCATCGCCCGTCGCCTTCTTCAATGAGAAGGGGGGCCCGAAGGCCCCCCGTTCGCTGAGGCAGTGAGTCGGGAGCTAGAAGTCGTAGCGGATCGCGAACTGGAAGGTGCGCGGTGCATACCCGCTGAGCTGGCTGGTCGTGCCGAAAGGCCCCAGCGGCTTGTCCGGATTCGTGCCCCACGTGGTGTTCGAGACCGTGTACAGCGCGTGGTTGTTGACGTTGAAACACTCGGCGATGAGCCCGAGCTTGCCGGGGCCGAGGTTGAAGTTCTTGGCGAGTCGCAGGTCGACGCGGTAGAGGTTCGGGTTGCGGCCGCTGTTGCGCTTGACGTGTTCGCCGGCGATGATCGGGCGATCGGTACCGTTGTCGCCGTCGTTGTTAGATCGGTGCCGGCGTGATGTTGTACGGCTGGCCGGTGTTTGTAGGCGAACCCGGAGAAGACGATGCCCCACCACGGCGTGTTCCAGGTGCCGTTGATGTTCGCCTTCCAGCGCTGGTCACGGACCGAGTAGCCCCAGTTGTTGTCGAAGTTGTTCTTGTCCTCGAGCTGGAGCCCGGCGTAGTTGCGTTCGTTCGAGTCGCCGTCCTTGTCGCGCGCGTAGGTGACCGCGAGACCGCCGGAGAAACGCTCGACGAAGCGGCGGTTGAGCTGGAACGTGACGCCCTGGTACTTCGACTCGATGCCCGAGCGGATCATGCTGATGCGGCCGTAGTAGGAGTACGGGCGCGCCGTCGCGTAGAGCGGCATTCCGTTGGGCCCGAGCTTCGGGTCGCAGGTCATGCCGACGCCGCCGGCGGCGCACTGGTACTGCAGGTTGATGTCGTCGATGTACTCGAGGTCCTGCGACTTCGCGTAGGTGAAACCGACGCTCGCGGCAGTGTTGGCGAAGATCTCCTTCTCAAACTCGACCGTAAAGCGATCGGTGTACGCGTTCTTGTAGTTCGGATCGACGGTGAAGACGCCCAGCCCCCTCGGGGTCGGGATGCTTCGTGAAGTCGATGTACTCGAGCAGATCGGGCCGCCAGGTCACGCCCCACGGCGGCGACAGCGGATCGGTCGGGCCGGTCATCGTGTTGAACCGGTTGATGATGTACTGGGTGCCGCGGTAGCCGTTGGAGCTGTCGCCTGCGCCCAGAGGAGGCCCGGGGTGCGCGAGAAGAAGCGGCCGCCGGAGAAGCGCAGCACGGAGCTCTTGGACGCCGCCCAGGTGACGCCGAGGCGCGGCGACCACTGGTTCGTCGCGTCCGGAATACTTTGCCGTCAGGTTGAACGACCCGTTGGCGTTGCGGTCGGTCATGTTGAGGATGCCGAAGTCGGGATTGTTGAGGTTCTCCCAGCGCAGTCCGAAGCTGGCGGTCAGCGTGCTGGAGACGTACCACTGGTCGTTGACGAAGAACGCGAGTTCCTTCTGGCGGAACGCCGCGGTGCCGGCCTGGTCGAGGTGAGCCCGTTGAGGCCGCCGAATTGGCGGTACTCGTATCCACTTGCCGGCGATCAGGTCGGCCGGAGTCGCGAAGATGAAGACGCCGCGCCAGCTTGCCGCGGAACGTCTGGGAGACGCCGGTGTCGTTGTACTCGATCGCCGGCCTTGAGCACGTGGTCCTTGAGCATGAACGTCAGGGTGTCGGCGACCGACTTACGGTCGTCGTCGACGGGATCGGCAGGAAGTACGACCTCACCGTAGCGGAGGCTGGGCGAGCTGACGTGGATCTCCGGAAGGCCGAGCCCTTGTCCTGCGCGCGGATGTCCTCGATGACGTACTGGGCGTTGAGGTCGTTGAGCAGGCGACTCGCCGAAGACGCCGGACCAGCTCGCCACGTAGGACCGGGCGAACATCCCCTCGATCCCGTTGTAGCTCTCGGTCCGGGTGGTCGCCGTCGACGTGCCGTTGAGTCCGTTGAAGTCCGCGTAGTTGGCGCGCGCCATCAGGCGGCTCCCGGTGCCGAGCATCATGTCGACACGGCCGAACACGGTCTTGCCGTTCTTGGTCTGCATGTACGAGCTGGGCGGACGAGAGGATCGGCCACTTGGCGAAGACGTCCGCGTCGAGGACGCGAGCAGTCGATCGGGACCGTGAGGTCCTGCTTCTGCTCGTCGTACGACGCGAAGAAGAACAGGCGATCCTTGAGGATCGGGCCGCCCAGGTCGACACCGTACTGGTCCTTCTTCTGGTCGGCCGGCTTGACGCCGCCAGGGTAGTCCGCGATCAGGCTCTGCGGCTGCTTGTAGTACCAGGCGCCGCCGTGGAACGCGTTGGTGCCGCTCTTCGTGATCGCGTTGACGAAGCCGCCGCCGGAGCGCCCGAACTCGGCCGACGCGCCGTTGGTGATGACGGTGAACTCCTTGACGGCCTCCTTCGACAGGTTGAGCGGAGCGCGCCCCTCGGCGTCGCCCGCGACGCCGCCGAAGAAGGCGTTGTTGAAGTCGACGCCGTCGAGCATCACGTTGGTGTTGACGCCGCGCTGGCCGGACAGCGACAGGTAGCCGCGCTCGCTCTCGCGCCGGGCTTCGGGCGTGGCGAGGACGAGGTCGGTGAAGTTACGGCCATTGAGCGGAATCGTGGCGAGCTGCTCGGTCAGGATCGTGGTGCTGGCGGCGGTGTTGGTCACCTCCACTTGCGGCACCTCGCTGGTCACCGTCACCGTTTCGGTGAAGGCGCCGAGCTCCATCGTGACATCCACGGTCGGCGACATGCCGAGGGCGAGGCGGACGTCAGGGTGCACCGCCTCCTTGAACCCCTGGAGCTTCGCCGTAATGCTGTAGCTGCCGGTGGGCAGGTTCTGCAGGCGGTAGAACCCGCGCTCGTCGGTCGTCGCGCGCACCGTGAAACCGGTGTCCTGGTTCTTGCGCCTCGACCGTCACTCCGGGCAGGACCAGACCCTCCTGGTCCATGATGGTCCCGGTGATGCGGCCCAACGTCACGTCGGTCTGCGCCCCCGCGAGGCCTGCAAGACCAACGGCCACGGCTACCGCCAACAGGACGGCAACCCATCCGCGATGGAAAACCTCGACTTTTCTCATTTCCACCTCCTCCTCAGAAGGTCTGGTTGACGTTCGGCAAGCAGAGAACAACGCGACAACTATACCAGACAGAACGTCGGCGAGAACCCTGTGAAGCCACGAACGAGCATACCCCGGCGGTGGTCGCCGCCCCGGTTCGGAACATACTCCCCCGTTTGCGGTTATTCAAGTGTTGGCGCGGTCTGGCAGGCCGCCGAACGGCCATGCGGGCAGCGTAACAATGACGACGCTGGCGTCACCCGCCGCCGGCAACGGACGGGTGGGGATGCCATCGTTGTCAACCTGCCCGCGGAGGGCCGCCTGGCGATGGCGATCCGGCGATCTCCTCGGGCGCCGCGGCGCGTTCTGCCGCGGGTTAGAATCGCGCCGGACCTGGAGGCTGCGCGGCCATGCTCCCCACACCGGATCGCAACCTGCGGCTCGCCGCTGCGGTGGCGCTCGCGACTCTGGCGGCGCCGGCGTGCGTCTCCACCACTCCGTACGCCCGCCTCGCCACGGCCGGCGGCGCCTATGCAGGCGCGGTCGAGTCGCTCACCGGCGCCGCCGGGGCGCTGGCCGTCGACAGCAGCTCGGCGCGGCTGCTCCAGGACGACGCCCTCGCCAACGTCGATCTGGCGACGTTGCGCCGCTTCGACGAGCAGGACGCCGGCCGCCTCGAGGTGCTCGCGCGGCTCGCCACCCACGCGCGACTAATGCGGCGGTACTTCATGCTGCTCGGCGACCTCGCGGCTGGACGCACCGGCAGGTCCGCGATCTCCGCGCTCGACCGCCTCGCCACCGCCATCGACGGTGCCGGCAACCTGCTGCGCGGCAGCGACGCCGGCGCCGGTGCGGCGGCAGCCGTCGGGCCGGTCCGGCTCGGCGCCGCCCTCTACGGCCGCTCCCTCGCCCGCAGTGAGGTCGCCGCGCGAGCGCCCGCGCTGCGCCGCGAGCTCTCTACCCAGCGCGAGGTCCTCGCTGCTCTCGCCGCGGCGATGCGGCACGATGCCAGGATCCTCGCCGAGACGCGCCGGCAGCGCCTGGTCGTCGACCCCCTGCTCGCGGCCGATCCGGTGGCCGATCCCGAGCGCTGGATCTCTGACCGGCGGCAGTTGCTCGGAGCCGCGCCTGCCCTCGCCGAGCTCGACGCGGCCACGCACGCCGCGGATGTCCTCGTCGGGGCGATCGGAGCCCTCGCCGCCGGACGCGTCGATCTCGACCGTCTGGATGAGGTGATCGGCGATGCGGAGGCGATCATCGCGGCCCTCGACGCCATCGGGCTGCGCAGGAAGGAAGCTCCATGACCCGCGACGAGGCGCTCGCCGAGATGAGAGACCTCGAGGCCAGGCTGCGCTCGGGTGAAGTCCAGGCGGTCTACCGGGAGCGACCGGAAGCGGACCGCCGGCGGCTCGCAGCGGCGCGCAGCGAGCTGTCGCTGCTGCTCGAACGCTTGACCACGGCGGAGCTCGCGTCCGTGGTGGCCAAGCTCGCCGAGCTGGACGGTGAGCTCAAGGCGGCTATCGCCGGTGTCAGGGGCCGACTCGCGAAGGTTGACCGTCCGGCCGCCGCGCTCAACGCCGTCGGCCGCCTGCTCGGACTGCTGGCGCGCGTGGTCGTGCTCGCGGGGTAGCCGCGCCCTGCGGGTCAGGAGAGCGCGCGCAGGAAGCGATGCCAGCGCGGGCGCCAGTAGTGCTGCGTGTCCACCGAGACCACTACCGCGGTGGCGCGGCCGACGATGCTGTCCCGCTCCACGAAGCCGAACCACCGTGAGTCGAAGCTGTTGTCGCGGTTGTCGCCGAGCACGAAGTAGCGGTCGGGCGGGACCGTGACGGTGCGGAACGAGCGCGCCGGTGCGTACCCCTCCTCGAACAGCACCGGGTGAGTCATCGCGTCGAGGCGCTCGCGCGAGACCACCGAGCCGCCGCCACTGTCGATGATCAGTCGGTGCGCCGCAGCGGCGTCGATCTGCTCGTAGGCGGCCGGCACGCCGTTGATCACGAGGTGGTTGTCGATCATGGCGAGGCGGTCGCCGGGCAGGCCGACCACGCGCTTGACCAGGCGCCGCCCGTCGGCCGGTGAGAAGAGGACCACGACGTCGCCGCGCGCCGGCTCGCCCCACACGGCGAGGTGCCAGAGCGTGAACGGGACCTTGAGGTCGTAGGCGAGCTTGTTGACGAAGATGCGCTCGCCCTCCAGGATGGTCGGCTTCATCGAGCCGGTCGGCACGTCGTTCCAGTCGGCGACGGCGGAGCGCAGCGAGCCGACGATCATCAGCACGATGAGGATCGGCTTGACCCATTCCCTCACGAAGTGTGCAAGCTTATCTCTGACGCTGAGCTCCATCGCCGACCATCTCCCATTCTCTGTTACGCAAGCGCATTCTCTACGGTTTCCATTTCCGGCCACCGCCCGGCCGGCGATCAGACACGGATGACTGGCGCTCGTGCGCTCCACCTCTCCGCGGGCATCACCGTTCCCTGCCCTGCCTTGCTTGGTTTTCGCCGCTTCCTACTATCGCCCATCGCCCATCGCCTATTTCATGGCAACGGCGACGATCTCCACCTTGGCGTCCATCGGCAGCCCGGCGACCTCGACAGCCGCCCGGGCCGGCAGCGCCTTCGTGAAGTAGGCGCGGTAGACCCCGTTCACCAGGCCGAAGTCGTCCATGTTCTCGAGGAACACCTGCACCTGCACGACGTCGTCGAACGAGTACCCGGCCGCCTGGAGGATGGCGGAGAGGTTCTTGAGCGTCTGGTGGGCCTGGGCGGCGACGCCGCCCGGGACGAGCTGGGCAGTCGCCGGGTCGATGCCGAGCTGTCCGGACACGTAGAGCACCCCGCCGACCTTGACCGCCTGCGAGTAAGGTCCGATTGGCGCCGGCGCATCCTTGGTCAGAATCACCTCCCGGCCCGCCCGCGCGCAGGCGGCGAGTGCGATGACTCCTGCGACCAGGACCAGGCGATGGTGTCTCATGCGCCGGCTCCATTCTCGAGGAACGTCGCGACGGCGTCGCCGAAGCGGTCGATCTCGTCCACCGTGGTGTAGACGCTCGGCGACACCCGTGTCCCGACGACCTCCTCGTGCTTGATCGTGACCACGAAGATGCGGTGCTTGTCCCAGAGGAACTTCTCGAGTACCGCAGGGTCCACGCCGTCGAGACCGAAGGTGGCGATTCCGCCCGACCACCCGGGCCTGAGGTTGGTGAACAGCTTCAGCTTCCCACTCGCCTGCAGGCGAGTCACCCAGCGGTCGCGCAGGTAGCGCAGACGCGCCTCCTTGCGTTTGGCGCCGATCCCGCCGTAGAACGAGAGCGCCTCGCCGATGGCGAGCGCGTTGGCGGCCGGGTGCGTGCCGATCTCCTCGAACTTGCGGATGTTGCCATCGAGCTCCGGCGGCGCCGCCATCAGCGGCCACACGCTCGGGATCTTCGCCTTGCGGACGAACAGCAGCCCGGTGCCGTGCGGAGCGTGCAGCCACTTGTGGAGGCTGGTGCCGAAAAAGTCGCACTCGAGGTCGGCGACTTTGAAATCGAGGTGCGCGAAGGAGTGGGCGCCGTCGACGATGACCGGGATGCCGCGCGCCGCGCCGAGCCGCACCACCTCCCGCACCGGCATCACCTGGCCGGTGAGGAAGACCATGTGCGAGATCAGGATCATCCGCGTGCGGTCGGTGATGTTGCTCGCGAACAGGCGCACCGCCTCCGCCGGGTCCTCGAGTGGCGTCGGGATCTTGAACTGCCGCAGCACGACCTTGTAGCGCCGCTCCATCTGCTTGAAGGTGGTGACCATCCGCGGGTAGTCCTGCGTGGTGGTCAGCACCTCGTCGCCGGGCGCGAGGTCGAAGCCGAACTGGCATGCCTGCAGGCTCTCGGAGGTGTTGCGCGTGATCGCGACCTCCTCGGCGCCGCAGCCGAGGGTGCGGGCGAGCGCCTCGCGAACCGCCTCTCGCCCCGGCTCGAGCACCTTCCACATCGTGTACGCCGGCGCCTGGTTGGAGAACTCGAGGTAGCGCCGCATCGCGTCCTGCACCACCGCCGGCGACGGGCTGACGCCGCCGTTGTTGAGGTTGATCAAGCTGCGGTCCACGGCGAAGGCGCGCTGCACGACCGACCAGTACGCCTCGTCGGCGGCGATCGCGTCGGGCGTCCCCGGCGTGGCGGCGAGCTCGCGCACCGCGGCGCGGGCGCGCGCCGGGTCCAGCGCGGCAACGGCCAGAGCGACCCCGGCCGGCCTTGCGAGCGTCTCGAAGAACTCGCGGCGATCCAGCATCGTGCCCTCCACCCCCTCACGCTCGAGTCCCCTGATTCTACCTCGCCGCCGGCGCGCGGCGTCGCCCGCCTCCCGTACCGGCCGAGCGGCGCCTACGGCGTCATCTTGAGCGCCGCCAACTGCTGCACCGCGGCGAGATCGACCGGCGACGTCACCGCTACGCGGATGCCGCGCCCCTCGGCGTAGCGCGGGGCGCCGTCGATCAGCGCCATGACGGGGTCGGGGACCCCCGCCTGCCGCGCCGCCGCCGCCGCCTTCTCGCCGAGCACGAGGCCGACGAGGAAGCCCCCGTCTTGTGGGGTCATGTAGAGGACGACGCGCTCTTTCCGCCGGAGGCGCATCGACCACCCGTACTTGGGGCCGGAGAAGCTCCACAGCTCGTCGATCGGCGGATAGCTCGCGCGGACGTGGACCGCGAGCTCCTGCCAGGCGCCGGCCGCGGCGCCGAGCACCCGCCCTAGGTCGGCGGGCTCCGGCGGTCGGGTGCGGTCGGCAAACGCGGACAATGCCATCGCTGCGCCTCCTAGCGGAAGAACTGCGTCACGTAAGTCACCGCGAGGAACGTGACCAGGACGCCGAGCACGCCGCGGATCAGACGCTCGGGCAGGTAGCGCTGCAGGCGCGCCCCGAGGTAGGTCCCGGCGAAGCCGCCGATGCCGAACAGGATGCCAAGCATCCAGTCCGGACGTACCGGCACCTGGCTGCCGATCGCCGTGAACGACAGCCCGTAGAAGAAGCCGACGCCGACGATCGAGGTGATGAAGGTGCCGGCGAGCGCGGCGCCGGCAACGGTGTAGATCGGCAGGCCGAGCACGGAGACGACGAACGGCGCGATGATCGCACCGCCGCCGATGCCATAGATGCCGCCGATCAGGCCGACCGCGAGGGCGAGCACGAAGATGCCGAGCGTCGGGAACGAGAACGTCTCGCCCCAGAACGAGTACTCGATCCGTCGCAGTGACCACGACACCGTCTTGACCACCGCGTCGGCCGGCAGCCCCGGAGCGAGACGCCCGCTGCTCGCCTCCCGCATCGCCTTCACGTGTTCCTGGAACTTCGCGTCCAGCGCCCGCATCTCCGCCTTGCCCGTGAGAAACTGCCCGGTCGTCTCGTAGAGGAGCCGCCCGCCGAGGTAGAGCAGCACCAGCCCGACGAACAGCTTGAAGGTGCGGGGGTCGACGAAGTAGCGCACCCGCAGCAGGCCACCGACGAACACGCCCGGCACGGTGCCGAGGATCACCACCCAGGTGAGCGGCCACGCCATCCGGCGCTCACGGATGTAGCGCGACAGGCCGCCCGGGATGGCGACGATGTTGTAGATCAGGTTCGTCGCGCTCACCGCGGGGCTGGTGAAACCGAGCACGCTCATCTGGAACGGCAGCAGCAGGAACGCTCCCGAGACGCCTGCCGGCGCGGTGATCGTGGCGATCAGCAGCGCGACCAGCGGGGGGATGAGGGGGTTGACCTCGACGCCCGAGATCGGGAACGTCACGTGCCCTTCGCCTCCTGCCGCTCGAGCCAGCGGTTGAAGAGCCACATCGACGAGCGGCCGACAGGAACCCGATCGCCATCAGGAGGAGCCAGCCCGCGCGTGGCGGCGGCGCGGTTCAGCTCGAGGAGGCCGTCCGGCCGCACGGTCGCGCCCTTCGCCATGATGTCGTTGAAGATGTAGGCGCCGACCGGGCCCGCCCGTGAGCGAGCCGATGGCGAGCGGGAGGTTGGCGTAGCCGAGGAAGAGCCCTTCCTGCCCCTTCGGCGCGAGGGCGCCGATGTACTCGTACATCCGCGGCGAGGTGAAGAGCTCGCCGAAGGCGATGAGGCCGACGGTGAGGATGATGAAGATCGAGGCGATCGGGAGGAGTTCGGCGAGCGGTGGCGCGGATGCCGCCGGCGGTGTAGAGCGGGAACAGGTTGATCGCCATCGAGACGCCGATGACGACGCAGCCGACGATCATCGACCGCACCGGCTTCATCTTCCCGAAGAAGCTCGTGACGAGGAGCTGGAAGCAGACGATGACGAACGGGTTCGCGGCGGTGTAGAGGTCCATCGCCGGGCTCGTCTCGACGACCCGCTTCACGTAGAGCGGCATGCACGTTGTAGACCTGGTTGTAGAGGAAGAAGAACCCGGAGATGACGACCAGGAAGAGGGTGAAGCGGCGGTTCTTCAGCACCAGGACCATGTCGAGGAGGATCCGGCCGGATCGACCGTCTTCGGCTTCGCCGGGGCGCCGGCGGCGACCGCGGGCTCCTTGTAGAAGAAGAGGACGACGAAGAAGGCGACGACCGAGGCCGCGGCCGCGACGCGCGAAGATGTACGAGAGGGCGCCGGGCTCGGCCGCGACGCGCCGGGGCGGCGCCGCGGCGGAAGCACGAAGGCGATGCCGGCGCCGGCGGCGACGACGATCAGCGAGGACGCCGACCGTCGTCGGCCGCAGATCGTTGCCCTTGCTCCTCGCCGGTGCACGACGTTCCAGCTAGACGAGGAGCGTCAGGCGCGGCCGCCGCCAGCGCGCAGATCCCGACGACGCCGAGGACCAGGACGACGTCGCCGAGCCGCGTGCGCACGACGAACGCCGTACCGCGTCCGAACAGCGAGCCGATGTTGATGATCATGTAGAAGATCGCGAAACCGAGCGTGGCGAGGGCGCCGGACGTCTTCTGCACGGTACCCGAGATGCACGGCTTGATCACCGATCCGCCGACGCCGATCAGGAGGATCGCCAGCAGACGATCGCGACCGACGGAGGCCGGCGGCCGTGAACTCCTTGTCGACGATCGGACGACAGCTCGGCCCCGCCGAACCAGACCGGGGAGCCCATCAGCATGTAGCCGACGGCGAGGAGGACGAACGCGACGAGGAGCGACTTGCGGAAGCCGACCTGGTCGGCGATCGTCCCGGAGAGGATCGGCAGGAAGTAGACGAGCGTCCAGAGGACGCTGTTCAGGTTCGACGGCCAGTAGGCCCCGAGGCCGAGCTGCCCGAGGTAGATGACGACGAAGCTCGCCATCGAGTAGTAGGCGGCGCGCTCGAACAGCTCGGTGACGTTGGCGGTCCAGAAGACCCGCGGGAACTCGTGGTGCTGCTCCTGCGTCATGGGAACCCTCCTCGACGGCCCGCAGCCAGCTCAGTCGGGGATTCTACGTTGAATTCTCGCCGTTTGGCCCTTCGCGCCGCGCTACGCTCCAGGCTCGATCACCGGGAGCCAGAAGAAGGCCACACTCGGAACCTGATGACTACCTCCGCGGGTACTTCGTCGCCACGTAGTCGTCGATCAGCTTCTGGAAGGCGGCGGCGAGCTCGTCGTAGGTGCCCTTGAAGGTGGCAAACTTCTCGCCGTCGACGAACACCGGGCACGACGGCGTCTCGCCGGTGCCGGGCAGCGAGATGCCGATGTTGGCGGCCTTCGACTCGCCGGGGCCGTTGACCACGCAGCCCATAACCGCCAGCTTCATCGTCTCGACGCCGTCGTAGCTGCGCTTCCACTCGGGCAGCTTCTCGCGCACGTACCCCTGCACGCGCTCGGCGAGCTGCTGGAACGTCGAGCTGGTGGTGCGGCCGCACCCCGGGCAGGCGGTCACCGACGGCGCAAACGCGCGCAGGCCGAGCGCTTGCAGCAGCTCGCAGGCGGCGTACACCTCCTCGCGCCGGTCGCCGCCGGGGCGGGGCGTCAGCGAGACGCGGACGGTGTCGCCGATCCCCTCGTGGAGCAGGATCGCCATCGCGGACGCCGACCACACCAGCCCCTTGGTCCCCATCCCCGCCTCGGTGAGGCCGAGGTGGAGCGGCTGCCCGGTGCGCGCCGCCAGCTCGCGATAGACCGCGATCAGCTCGTTCGGGACCGAGAGCTTGCAGGAGATGACGATGCGGTCGCGTCCGAGGCCGGCGGCGAGCGCCAGCTCGGTCGACTGCAGCGCCGAGAGCACCATGCACTCGCTGACGATCTCGGCACTGGAGCGGCCGAGGGCGCGGTCGGTGTTCTCCTGCATCTTCGCCATCACCAGCTCCTGGTTGAGGGAGCCGCCGTTGACGCCGATGCGCACCGCCTTGCCGTTGTCGCGGGCGATCGTGCAGATGGTGGCGAACTGCTCGTCGCGCTTGGCGCCGTGGCCGACGTTGCCGGGGTTGATGCGGTACTTGTCGAGCACGCGGGCGCAGTCGGGGTGCTGGGCGAGCAGGAGGTGGCCGTTGTAGTGGAAGTCGCCGATCAGCGGCACGCCGCAGCCGGCGTCGTCGAGGCGCTTGCGGATCTCCGGCACGGCCGCCGCCGCCTCGGGCAGGTTGACGGTCACGCGGACCAGCTCGGAGCCGGCCTGCGCCAGCTCGAGACACTGCTTCGCGGTGCCGGCGGCGTCAGCGGTGTCGGTCGAGGTCATCGACTGCACCACCACCGGGGCGCCGCCTCCAACCTGCACGCTGCCGATCCGGACGGCTACAGTAGGTCGTCGGTTCACCATGGCCCATTGTCTAACACATCGTTGCGTTGGGGCGTTCCTTGGAGGCGCATGAGGCCTGGGGGCTGAAGCCGCGGAGCGCTCAGGCGCACCATCACCTGACCTGCTTTCGCTGTCGACTCTTGCCTCGCTCCTGCCTCTGTCGCGCCGATGACCACGCTGCGCTCGTATGCGGCTGCCTTCGGAGTGCGGTGATCGCAAGATGTGATTTGACTTTGACATAACAACGGCGCACCGTGGATGCGAGCCAGAAGAATGGACAGCCTGCGAGGGTAGGCCGGCTCCGGGGGGGAGAAAGATGGGCACTTTCCCACGCGGTCTCCTGACTGCGATTGTACTGGTTGTCGGCACGGGCGCCGTCGGCGCCGGCTCGTCCCAACCTCCGCCGGCCGCCAGCACGCTGGGGCGGAGGCCCAGCCGGCATGTCAATGCGGTCCCCCTGAACAGCGCTCTCGCGCTCGAAGGGGTGGCCACGAAGATCTACGAAGCGCTTGCTGCCGGCCAGGATCTTGCACCCTACATCAGCGGTGTCATGACGGCCTTCGGAGTGCCGCCCCTGGGTGAGGCCGATCTCGCCGTTGCCAAAGCCAGACTCAGCAGCGGCCTCCCGCTGTTCTTCACTCCCCAGGCTTCCGAGATGGCCGATGCGTTCAACGACGGAGGCTTCATCAGCCTCGACTCGTTCATCGCCGCGGCGAACGACCGCGGTGCGACGCAGAAAGGCACATCCCTCCCGCTGTCCCGCGACTACCTGACCGAGAAGTTCTCGGCGTACACCGGAAAGACCCAGTACGCCACGGGCCAGGTGCTGCCTGCGTTCATCCTGGCCCTCGGCAAGGCGCGAGCGGCTCACCTTTCGGCGACGAGCCCCGAGGCGGCCTCGGAAGCCGCCCTGCTCGATCCGTTGCAGCGAGGTCTGCGAGGCCAGGCCCTCCCGCCGGCCGCTCTCGCCTTCGAAGCGCGCCGGGCGAAGGTTCTTGGCCTACAGGCCCTCGACCCGGTCTGGGGCGACGGGCTGCTCGATCCGCTGCAGTTGACGCTGATGCTCTACGCCGTCTCGTACGCCGGGGCCGGTCCGCTGCCGGCGCAAGCGCTGCAAGAGCCCCTGACCACCCCGCCTGAGCTCAATGCCGGTTCCGCAAGGCTCGCCGGCACGTTGCCGGATCTCAATCCTGCCGGGTACATCCGCGACCAACTCCGGGACGCGGTGACCGGTGAGGTGCAGGGTATTGTCGGGATGCCGCTCGAGGAGCAGGCAGCCGCGCAGGTGAGCGTCTGCGCCTCCCTGCTGCTCTACGGCCACAAGCTGAGCGTGACCACTTCGCCCGATCTCATCTATCACCGGCAGGAGACCGGCGCGGTACCGTCTGCGACGCGAGTGGACGCCGTCCTGACCTTCCAGGATGACTACCGGGGCAACTACTTTGCGATCGATCGGTGGATGCTCGAGAACGTCGCCGACTGCACGCTGCCCGGACAGGGGACCGTCCCGGGGAAGCCGCTCGACTGGTCCGTCTCCGACGGACTGAGCGGCCATGGGGACTTCGACGTGCCCTCGTCGCAAACCAATCTGGAGGGAGCAGGGTTCGCGATCTGGCGGGCGGTCGCCGAGACCACTCCCGTGGCCCGTCGCGTCTTCGACAATCAGCGAGACGCCGTGGGGGCGGTGATCGTTCGGGCAGGCAACCTGGTACCGGGCTGGAGCGGCCTGGAGAGGGTCGTGGGCGCTCTCAGGGACACCGGCAACACCGGAGACTCCCCCCTCAAGGTCCTGTACTATGTCGACCCCTGTAGTGGAGAGAACGGACCAGCGAACACAAGGTCCGCGTTGCGGGTCGCTGCGACGGATGCCGCGGTCTGCGCCGACTCGTGGACGGGAACGTTCTCCTACACGAATGCCTACGATGACGGCTCAGCTCGGCAAACCGTGACCTGGAGCGGGACGGTCACGTGGGGACACGTCGTGCTCCCCTCCGGTTGGGAGAGAGATTACGGCGTGGACTCGGCGGCCGTGACGGTCACTATTGATGGGGCGAATAGCGCCTGCACGTTCCACGGTGAGCAGGCCCTGTCGGTGCCCGCCGGCATGACGACCCAAAATAGCCTCGTCCTGTTCTCTGACGGCGCATACCTGGGCAGCTTCACCAGTGCACCCGCAACCGTCAACGTGGCTTACACGTGTCCGCCCCCTGAGAGCAACTACACCGAGGCCTTCCCCTTTGCCGGATCATGGTCCACGGTCACGAGCGACGGCCTGATGCCTCACCTTGTCAACAGCCGCATGCAGGGAAATACCTCCATGATTCAACCGCCCTTCGCCAACACCTGGACCTGGGATTTCGCACCCGCACCCTAGGCCAATGACGGGAGGTCGATGTACCCGAAAACGGCGGAATCCACGCTCTCGGGAACTCACGTCCATCGTCCACGAGATGTCCGTGCCGGGCTGCCGGACGTACGAACGCCCGCGCACCACAACGCACGGTTCTTTCAGCGTCCGGCCTTGGAGACGGGGTCGGCAAGCGGGTTGTCGTAGTTGAAGCCGAACAACCGCGGGTTCTCCCCGATCACTGCCGCCGCGAAAATCCGGAACACGTACTGATACGTCTCGCGGGGGATCTCGCGGCGGTGATCGACCCACAACCGCCAGAAGTTCCGATCACGCGGGTTCTCGGGCATGCTGCGGATGAGCCCGCGGACGGCGTTCTCACCCCAGTTGTACGATGCCACCACCAGCAGGCCGGAGGCCTGCGCCTCTTTGCTGTAGATGTCGCGCAGGTAGCGGGCGGCAGCCTGCGTCGACTTGTCGAAGTTGTGCCGCTCGTCGCGCGGGTCGAGCTGCCGCACGAGGTAGAGGGGACCCGTTTTTAGGCCGTAGGCGATCGCGGTCGAAGGGATCATCTGCCACGGGCCCTTGGCGATCCCGAACCGCGTCTCGGGGCCGCACACGTCGATCTTGAAGTCACTCTCCTGGAGCGCCACGTAGTAGAACTGCGGCGGCAAGTGCTGCTCGAGCATCGCGTTCACGACCACGTGGCCGTAGCCGCTGGCCTGCGAGCGCTTGATCGCGTCAGCCAGGCGCTGATCGCCCTGCCACTTGACGATGTAGCGCTCCACCTCGTCGGTGATGTTCTTGGGAACCGCCGCTTCGCACTCGCCGAAGACCCGTGCGATCCGCAGCACGAGGCGCTGCTGCTCGGTCATCTTGTCGCTGTAGACGTCGATCTCCTGGAGGAACTTGTCGTAGCTGCGCTGCAGCTCGGCGAACTTGACGCGGCCGGCCTCCAGCTCCTTCCGGGTGGCGGCGTCCGCGCCCGACCCGACCCGGTACTCGAGCTGGCCGAGGTGCAGCTCCATGCTCTTCATGTTGTAGAAGAGCTCCTCCGCCACCTTGCGCTGGCGCGCCAGCACGCGGTTCTGGTGGATCGAGAACGCTCCGGCGCCGAGGAACAACAGCGTGACCAGGCCGATCGCCGCAATGTAGCGCCGTCGCCGCTTGCCCATCACCTGGCGAAAGGCGCGGCGGATCATCTCGGTGTGCTCGCCGACACCGCCGTCGACCGGGCCCTCGAGGTAGCGCTCGGCGTAGAACGACACGGTCTTGGAATCGCGGGCGACCGTCGCCTCGCCGACGCCGAGCGCTTCGCCCTCGAGCACCAGCTCGAACTTCGGGCCGTCAGCGCCGAGCGAGAGCTTCGCCTTCTCCGGCAGCGGCGCCCTTTCGATCAGGTGGCCGTCGAGATAGGTGCCGTTGGTGCTCTGCAGGTCGCGGACCAGCCAGAAGCCGTCCTCCCAGGCAATCTCGGTGTGCGAGCGGCTGATGTCCTCGCGGTCGATGCGAACGTCGCACTCCTCGCCCCGCCCGAGCCGGAAGGTCACGACGAACCGGCGCTCGCCGCCGCCATCCGGCAGCGTCACGACGACGGCCGGGGGCGCATTTGCCGCTACCCGTGGGGGTGCGGTCTTCTCGCCGCTCCCCTTAGCGCCAGCTCCTCCGCCAGCGTCCTTGCCACGACCGGTCATGTGGAGATCATATCAGGGGTCCCGGTATCAACCGCTCCTCGAGATCGGCGAGGTTCGCCAGGGTGTAGCCGCGCGCGGCCGCGGCGCGCCGCTCGCGTTCGCCGTTGTACCCCCAGGCGGCGAGGACGCAGCGCACGCCGAGGCCGGCGACGTCGTCGAGGTGCCGCAGCTTGTCGTCGACGAAGGTCATCTCGGCAAACGGCACGGAGAGCGCGAGGTGAAGGTGCTCGAGGTGCGCCACCTTGGTGACGCCGGTCTCCTTGTCGAGGATCAGCTCCGGAGCGAACACACCGGCGAGCCCGTACTCCGCGAGGAGCGTCTCGACGCTGGCCCGGTCCTTCGCCGTGGCGACGGCCAGCCCCAGCTTTCCACGCCTCCGCAGCAGCAGCTCGACGACCTCCCGGTAGGGCGGCTGGAGCGACCGCCACAGCGCTCCGGCGGCGGCGGCGAAGCGCCCCCGCTCGGCGTAGAAGCGGTGGTGGAACGCCAGGAGCCAGGCGGGGTCGAGACTGGCGAAGAAACCGTCGTACTCGCCCTGGTCGACAATCCTGCGGCCGCCGGCGATCGCCGCGAGCGCCACGCCGAAATCCTCGGCGCGGTTGCCGAGCGGCATCAGGGCCATGAACGGCGGGTAGAACTCGTGGCGCTCGACGGCAGCCGCCCCCGCCGGCAGCGCTGCCTCCAGCGTCGCGAGCGAATCCGCCAGCGGCGCGCCGGGCCGCAGCGCGACGTACGCGCGCATGGCCACGACGAACACCTCGCGTGAGCTGTCCGCGATGACGCCGTCGAAGTCGAGGATGAGCGCCCGCATCGCGCGGATAGTGTAGTCGGGAAGCGGCTCGTGCCGGCGGTGGATCCCGGCTCGCTCCCGAGCGACTGCCGCAGCCGCGCGGGCGCGCCGCCGGCCGCGGCGGGCGCCGCCGGGTCGTATGATGGTAAGTGCAGTGCGAGGAGGCCCGCCATCGACCCGGCTTCTTCCGACCCGCCCCTGATTGCCGGAGCCCCCGCGAGCGTCCGGGAGATCGAGGAGTCGGTAGCGCCGACTCTCGGCGAGAGCGCCGTCGGTCGCGAGGCCAGCGAGCTCGTTCGCGCCCTCGTCAAGGCATCGCGCTCGGTAATCCTCTACGACGCGGCCAACCAGACGGTGCACGACTTCCTCGAGGAGCTGCGTGGCCGGCTGGTGGGTTTCCTGGCCGCACACGGAGCGCTCGCGCTCACCATCTTGCCCTATGACATAGCACTCGGCAGCGAGGTGGTCTATCGCGAGCGTGACCGCGAGCGCTCCCTGGCGCTTCGCCTCTACCGGGACGGCGTGCGGCGCATCACCGTCGAGCCCGAGGTGCCCTGGGAGGAGGTCTCGCAGCTCGTCGGCATCCTGGCCGTACGGTTCAAGGGCGTGCGGCTCCAGGAGGAGGACATCGTCACCATGCTGTGGAAGGCCTCCTTCGCCCACATCAAGGTGGAGGCGGTCGAGAGGCTCGTCGCCGCCGAGGATGGCGGGGAGACGTCGGCCGACGTCGGCACCACCCGCGTCTCGCTGCGGGCGGCGGCCCTCCTCCGGGCGCCTTTCGTCTTCGCAGAGCCATGGCCACAGCTTCCCGACCGCCGGCAGGTCTCGTTCGCGCCGCTCTCCCCCGAGGCGCTCGCTCGCATCGCGGCGGAGGATGTCGAGGGCGCCCTGCCCCCCGACTGCGTCGCGCTGGTCGGTGAGGTGACGGCAGCTCTCGCCGACCCCGCGGCCGAGCTGGTCCCGGCCGACGTCGCGCCGCTGCTTCGCGAGGTGCGGGACTTCCTCCTCGCCGCCGGGCGGCCGGACCTCGTGGTCGAGCCGGCCCGGATCGTCGCAGCTACGCTGCCTGGCGCCGAGGAAGCCCGCGATGAGTTGCTGCTCGCCTGCCTCGACGGCAATGCCCTACGCGCCCTGCTCGTCGCGAACCGGGGCGTTGCGTCCCTCGCCGGGCTGCTGACCGCGGCACATCTCGACATCCTCGTCGACCTTCTGGTCGAGGACGGCGGCGGCGCCGCGCGGGAACGTCTCCTGGACCTCGTTGCTGCGGCCGCCGGCGGCCGCGCCGAGGCGCTGCGCCGGAGGCTCGCCGCGGCTCACGGCACGCCCGCGGCGCACCTGCTGCGCGTCCTGCAGCGGATCTCCCCCGATGAGGCGACGCAGGCCGCCGTGGGCGCACTGGCTGGCAGCGACCTGGTGCTCCAGCGCGAGGCCCTGCAGGTGCTGCAGGGCGCCGCTTACGGCCCGAAGGTCGGCCGCGCTCTGGTCGGCGCGCTGAACGCCGCCGACGAGGAGGTGCGCCTCGGCGCCCTGCAGCTTCTCGTCAAGCAGCGCGAGCGGCGCGCCTTCCTGCCGCTCGCCGAGCGCGTCCGAGGCCTCGCCGGGGCCGCCATATCCGGCCGCGAGGCGACGGCGTGCGGGATCGCCCTCGCGCAGCTCGACGACGCCGAGGCGCTCAGGCTGTTCCGCGCCTGGGTCAAACCGGCGGCGGGGCTGCTCGGCAGGGTCATCCCCCACGCACCACTGCTCCTTGCGGTGGCTGCCGGTGGTCTGAGCCGGCTCGCCGGTGACGAGGTCGATGAGCTGCTCGGGGTCCTCGCCAGGAACGGGCCCCACGACGTGCGGGCGACCTGCCAGGCGGAGCTCGACCGCCGCAGGGAGGGCGGGCCGTGAGCGACGCCACCCAGCAGGCCCAGGAGACGCTCGGCCGTGCCCTGTCGCGGGCCAAGGCGGAGGAGGATCGCGAGCTGGCGAAGGCGGTGCGCGAGCAGGGCATGGCGTTGGCCACGGTGCTCAACGGCCTCCTTCACATGGGCCGCATCCACGCCCCCAACAACGCCGCCTTCGATGTCCCGGTCGCGGAGTTCGGCGCCCGGCTGCGTTCCCTGCTCGAGCTGCTTGGCCCCGTGCACCTCCTCTGCGTCGAGGAGCAGGTCTACGTCAACGAGGTCCACGTGCGCTTCGAGACGCTGATCGAGAAGGCACTCACCCTCGGCGCCGATCTGATGCGCCACGAGATCGGCGGTATCACCTTCAACTCTCCGCTGGCCGACACCGACGTGCGCACACTCGTGGCCGCGCTGCTCCAGCCACCGCGGCCGCCGCTCCCGCGGGCGGCGTTGCAGGAGCGCCTGGACGCCTCCCGCATGCGTTCAATCGAGCTCCACCCGATCCTGCAGTTCAAGGTGGCCGGCGACGACCCCTCGGTGGTGGACGAGGAGTTCCGGGACATCTACCGGGTCTCCGCCGGCGTCGTCGCCGAGACCTTCGCGATGCTCGGCGCGGACCGCCTGCCGAACCCGTTGCCGGCTCGTCGCGCCGTGGTTCACCTGCTCGATGCCGCCGCCGGCGAGGACGTCGCCGCCGCCGCCCGAGACGCCGACGACTCGCTCCCCGCGATCTCCCGCCACACCCTGATGGTCACCACACTCGCTCTGCTCCTCGGCCGTCAGGTCGGCCTCGTCAAGGCCTCCCTCGCCGATCTCGGCGTGGCGGCGATCTTCCACGACATTGGCTTCTCGGTCGCCGAGGAGGGCGATGCCGTCCCGTTCGAGAGGCACACGCGCGCCGGTCTCAAGGTGCTCCTCCGCCAGCGCGGCTTCTACCAGGCGAAGATCCGCCGCCTGCTCGCGGTGCTCCAGCACCACCGCCGCTTCGACTCGCCGGAAGGCCGGCCCTCTTTGTACGCGCGCATCATTCACATCGCCGACGACTTCGATATCCTCACCCGCTACCGGCCCGGGCGCGGCCCCATCCACGCGGTACCCGACGCCATCGGGCGAATGGCGGCGGGCGCCGGCACCGTCTACGATCCCCTGCTCTTCCAGGCGTTCGCCAACGCCATGGGGCCGTTTCCGCCGGGCTCGCTGCTCCAGCTCGTCGACGGCCATGTCGTCGTGTCCGTCTCCGCGGTGCGCTCGCGGGAGACCTTCGCAGCGCCTTTGTGCCGCGTGATCCAGGCGCCCGACGGGTCGCGGCCCGCCGACCAGCCGTTCCTCGAGCTGGCACAGGCGGCGAAGGTCGCCGGTATCCTCCGGCCGACGAGCTGACCCTGGACGGCCGTGCGTGAGCGTCCCACCGCCCCTGGCGCGCCGCCTGGTCCGCCCTCGCCGGCTACCGCGATCTCATCCCGATCAGCGCGGCCACAGCCAGCCGAACGTCCCGGCGGTGACCAGCGCGAAGATCAGGCCATCGGCGATGTGCTTGATCGTGACGCCCCACGTCTGGCCCTTCCACACCGAGTCGGCGAACTGGCTCAGGCCGTACGCCATGAACGCGGTCGCGCCGGCGACGCGGAAGACGGCGAGGTAGTGCGTCCCGGCGGGCAGCGTGCGGCCGGTGATGTAGGCGACGAAGAAGCCCACCAGCACCGTGTACACGAACCACAGGCCGAGGAACTTGCCCATGTTCGGCGCGCCGTTCGGCATCAGGCTGAGCAACCCGATCGGGCCCTGTTTGAACTTCTCCATCATCTCGGGCTTGCCCATCTCCTTCATCTCCGCACAGTACGGGAAGTGGTAGGCGTTCCCCGGCGAGACGCCCGCCTTGCGGAGCGCCTCGAGCACGTCGGCCTCGTGCGGCAGTTGACGGTAGTCGCTGCGGTGGTACTTGAGCACCATGTGCATGATGGAGCTCACGATGAAGACGAACACCGCGGCGGCGATGATCGGCATCCACAACGCCGTGATCGGGACCATGTCGAGCCTCCCTTGCTCGTGCAGCCCGCCCCGTGGGGGGAGGAGGGCACGGCCGCTTGTCTGGACGATGTCGCAGCAACGATCGTAGCATGTGCCCGGCGAGGGTGTGAAGGAGACCGCGTCGCGGCGCGGGCCGCGGACGCGGCGGTGGAAGGTTCCCGGCGGCGAATGCGTTCGCCCGGGCAGGAAGGTGCCCGGAGACACGAGGTGAGATCTCTATGCAGACGCTGATCGACGGGGTGGCCCGCTACGGGCTGCCGCTGGTGTTCCTCAACGTGGCTGCCGAGCAGCTCGGCCTGCCGGTGCCGGCTCTGCCGACGCTGGTAGTGGCCGGTGCGCTGGTGGCGAGCGGGCGCATCGCGTGGCTTCCGCTGCTCGCGGTCGCCGTGGTCGCCTCGCTGCTCGCTGACAGCGCCTGGTACGCGATCGGCCGCCGTCACGGCTACAGGGTCCTGGCGACGTTGTGCCGCATGTCGCTCTCGCCCGATTCGTGCGTCCGCAACACCGAGTCCACGTTCGAGAAGATGGGGATGCCGTCGCTGCTGTTCGCCAAGTTCGTCCCCGGCTTCTCGACGGTGGCGCCGCCGCTCGCCGGAGCGACAGGCGCACCGGTCGCGTCGTTCCTCCTGTTCGACGGCCTCGGCACGGTGGTGTGGTGCGGCGTCGGCATCGGGGTCGGCGTCGTCTTCCACGACGCGATCGACGACGCGCTCGCCGTCCTCGGGCGGCTCGGCGGCGGCGCCGTGGCGGTGCTGGCGGCGCTGCTGCTGGTGTTCATCGCCGCCAAGTGGTGGCGTCGGCGCCAGCTCACCCAACTGCTCGCCCTCTCGCGGATCACGGCGCACGAGCTGCGCACGCTGGTCGAGGCGAAGCCGGAGCCGCTCGTCCTCGACGTCCGCTCCCGTTCGGTGCGCCGGCAGGACCCGCGGCGGATCCCCGGGGCGCTCGTCGTCGAGCTCGACGAGCTCGAGCGCACCATCGCGACGCTGCCGCACGATCGGGAGGTCGTGCTGTACTGCACTTGACCCAACGAGGCGACGGCGGCCCGTGTGGCTCGCGTGCTGATCGACAAGGGGTTCAAGCGGGTGCGGCCGCTCGCCGGCGGCCTCGACGCCTGGCTCGCGGCCGGCTTCGCCGTCGAGGACGCCGAGACGGTCCTGGCGGTCCGCCAGCCGGACCCCGCCGCCGGCTGACGGCGGCGACGCCTCAGAGACGCCCGAGCAGGCGGAGCAGGCCGTCGAGGATCGTCAGCGGGTGCGGCGGGCAGCCGGGGACGTAGAGGTCGACGGGCACCGACTCCCGCCACCCGTCGTGGACCTCGGGGTGGCCGGCGAACGGGCCGCCCGAGATCGCGCAGGCGCCCGAGGCGATGACGATTCGGGGTGGCGGCACCGCCTCGTAGGTCTCGAGCAGCGCCGCGCGCATGTTCTCGGTGACCGGGCCGGTGATCAGGAGGCCGTCGGCGTGGCGCGGCGAGGCGACGAACTGGATGCCGAAGCGCGACAGGTCGAAGACCACGGTCGAGAGCACGTTGGCGTCGGCCTCGCAGGCGTTGCAGCCGCCGGCGGAGACCTGGCGCAGGTGCAGCGAGCGGCCGAACAGCGCCCGCGTCCGCTCGTCGAGCGCCGCGGCCAGGCGCAGCTCTCCGGCACCGAGCACGAGGTCCTCGCGCCCGCGGGTCGCGAGGCGGAACTCGTCGGTGAAGGCGAGCGCCCCGGTCGGGCAGGCGTCCGCGCAGTCGGTGCAGAACAGGCAGCGGCCGAGGTCGATGCGCGGCCTGTCCGTGACCGCGATGGCACCGGTCGGGCAGGCGTCGGCGCAGGCGCGGCAGCCGTCAGGGCAACGCGTCGGGTCGATCGCCGGCCGGCCGCGGAAGCGGTCCGGCAGCACCGGCAGCCGGCCCGGGTAGTCGATCGTGCGGTAGCCCTGGTGGGCGCGGGCGAGCAGGGTCTTCAGCATTCCGGCCTCACAGGTCGCGCCGCCGGGCGATGTGGGGCCGGCGCTCCGCGCCGGCGAGCGCGCCCCACAACCCACCATCCGAGTGCGGGATCGGTGCTCAGCATGATCCGCTCACAGGTCGTGGCCGCAGTAGGACAGGTTGAAGCTCTTGTTGCACAGCGGGAAGTCGGAGATCTGCTGGCCGCGCAGCGCCAGCGCCAGGCCGAACCAGTTGTGGAACGACGGATCGACGATCTTGTAGCGGGCGCAGCCGGCCGTCGCCGTCGGTGATGCGCGACGTGGCAGATCTCGCCGCGCCAGCCTTCGACCAGCGTCACCGCCAGCGAGTCGGCGCGCGGGCGGTCGCCGCAGGCGGCCCGCGCGTCGGCCCGTCCGGCAGCGCCGCGAGCTGCTCGCGGACGAACGCCAGCCGAGCGCTGGATCTCCAGCCAGCGCACGTAGGCCCGGGCGAAGACGTCGCCCGTGTGCCAGGTCGAGACCGGCATCTGGGCGAAGCGGTAGATGCCGTAGGGGAAGTCCTGCGCGCACGTCGCGCTCGAGGCCGCAGGCCCGCGCGGCGACGCCGACCAGGCCGATCTCGGCCGCGCGACGTCGGCGTCGACCGTGCCGGTGCCCTCGAAGCGGGCCAGGACCGACGGCGCGTCCCACAGCAGCTCGACGCGCCTCGCGGACGTCGCGCATCGCCGCGTCCAGCCGCCGGCCGAGCTCGCCGGCGCGCGTCGTCGTCGAGGTCGAAGCGCGACGCCGCCCGGCCGCACCAGGCCGCGGCCGAAGCGGTTGCCGCAGAGCAGGGCCGTCAGGTTCAGGACGTCGCCGCGGATCCGGCCGCAGTAGGACGGCGGTCGGCAGGAAGCCGACGTCGCCGGCCAGCGCGCCGAGGTCGCCGACGTGGTTGGCCAGCCGCTCCAGCTCCAGGGCGACGCCGCGGATCGCCTGGGCCCGCGGCGGCACGCGCGCAGCCGGCGAGCGCCTCGACGCGCCTGGCAATAGGCGGTGGCGTGGCCGATCGTGCGTGTCGCCGGCGAGCGTCTCCATGTAGTGCAACGTGCGCGGCGTCGGCCCGCCGACCAGCGCCCGCTCGACGCCGCGGTGCTGGTAGCCCAGCGAGATCTCCAGGTGGAGACCGTCTCGCCGTGGCACTGGAAGCGGAAGTGGCCCGGCTCGATGACGCCGGCGTGGACCGGCCCGACGGCGACCTCGTGGACCTCCTCGCCCTCCATCGCGGAAGAAGTCGGTGACGCCGAGCCTCGGTGCCGCCCCGGCTGCCCTGGCCGCGGTACGGAGCGGTGGAAGCGGATCGGCTTGAGCCACGGATGGCCCTCCGGCGCGACGCCCCACTGCTCGGCGATCTCGCGCTCGAACCAGTGGGCCTGCGGGCAGTCGGGCGTGAGCGCCGGATAGCGCTCGCCGACCTCCGCGATGCCGAGCAGCGAGGGCGCCGTCTTCGGCGGTCGCGCCAGCACGGCGATCAGCTCGGATGCGCGTCGCCGGCCGGCATCGGCCGAAGAACGCCGCGAGCCCGCGCCCCGGCCGCGACGGCGTCGACCACCTCGGCGGACAGCGTCGGCGATGGCGAAGCCGCGGCACCTCGGCCGTGCGGCGACGGCCTCGCCGTTGCGAAGCATGCGGAGGAGCGCGCCGGCGCATCATGCCGCTCCCAGCGGCCGCGCGCCGCGGCGGCAACCAGCGCGAGCAGCCGCGCCGGCAGCGTACACGCCCAGCACCAGCGACGGCCGCAGCGAGCACGGCCGGCGGCAGCATCGCCAGCACGCGGCTCGGCGGCCAGGCGACATCGCCTGCGGTCGGTGCCGCCTTGCGCCATCGCGCAGCATCGACCCGGCGCCATGCCGACGAAGACCACCGCCAGCACCAGCAGGTAGACGGCGCGCCACGGCGAGCCGCCCGCCGTCCGACCGCCGCCTTGCAGAATCGTCGAACTCGCTGAGAGAACGGCCCGAACGGCGGCGAGCCGGTGATGGCCAGGAAGCCGGCCACCCACAGCACCCCGGTCACCGGCAGCGCGCGGCCGAGCCCCCGCGACGTCGGCGACCGCCTTGCGTGCGGTAGGCCGCCAGGATGTTGCCGGCGAGCAGGAACAGCATCGCCTTGGTCGAGCGAGTGGTTGACGGCGTGCAGCAGCGCGCCGACGGCGCCAGCGCCGCCGAGCCCGACGCCCGAGGGCCAGGATGCCCATGTGCTCGACGCTGGAGTAGGCGAGCATCCGCTTGAAGTCGGCCTGGCCGAGGATGAAGACGGCCGCCACGCCCATCGAGAACAGGCCGAAGACGACCAGCAGGTCGCGCGCTGAAGGCCGCCAGTGCCGGCCGCGCGCCAGCACCTGGTGGACGCGCAGGATCGCCGAGGAACGCGCAGTTGAGCAGCGCGCCCGGACAGCAGCGCCGAGACGACCGACGGCGCCTCGCTGTGGGCGTCGGGCAGCCAGGTGTGCAGCGGCGCCAGGCCCATCTTGGTGCCGTAGCCGACCAGGAAGAAGAGGAACGCCGCCTTCAGCCACGCCGGGTCGAGCGATGCAGGCGCCGGCGAGCATGCTGGTCAGCAGCGTCGATGGCTCGTGCCGCCGGTCGCCGCGCGCGGCCGCGACCGCGAGGAAGAAGTTGCCCAGCAGCGCCAGGGCGATGCCGACCGAGCAGATCAGCAGGTACTTCCAGGTGGCCTCCAGCGAGCGGTGGTGGCGGTGGAAGTAGATCAGCGGCGCGCTGGCCAGCGTGGTGGCCTCGACCGCCACCCAGAGCAGGCCCAGGTGCCGGCTGACGGTCACCAGCGTCATCGTCGCCAGGAACAGCAGCAGGCAGCCGGTGAACGTCGCCTCCGGGCCGTTGTCGAACAGCAGGCCCTTCCTCGAAGTCGGCGCGCGGCGCCTGCGTCTCGCGCGCCAGGTAGCCGACGCGCGTAGACGGCCGCGCGCCAGGAACAGCACGCTGGTGATCGTCAGGAACAGCAGCCCGAGCGGCGTCGAGCGCCAGCCAGCCGCCGGCGGCCGGCGGCGCCGGCGTCGCAGCCCAGCGCGTCGCCAGCCAGCGCGAGCGTGCGACGGCCGCCGCCAGCGAGCAGCAGCGCCCGCCGCGGCCGGTCGGCGCGCAGCGCCAGCGCGAGGCCGCCGGCCAGCGGCGGGAACGAGCACGAGCGCCCAGCATCATTCGGCGTCAGTCCTTCAAGCGCCGACAGCCGGTCGGTGTCGATGTGGTCGAACTCGCGGCTGATGTGGTAGATCGCGATGCCCATCACGAAGACGGCCACGAAGACGTCCAGCAGCACGCCCATCTCGACCAGCAGCGGCTCCTGGACGGCGAACGCCATGCCCGAAGGCGTAGATGCCGTTCTCCATCACCAGGTAGCCGAGCACCTGCGTGACGGCCTTCTCGCGGCGCGACGATCAGCGAACAGCCCGACCAGCATCGTGAACAGCGCCACCGGCACCAGCAACGGCCGAGGCGGCGCCGCCGGGCAGCGGCAGCCGCGCGCCGAGCCAGAGCGCGACGGCCCAGCAGCCGCACGCCGACCAGCAGCGACGGCGCTGAAGCCGACGAACGGCTCGACCTCGCGCCGCACGCCGGCCTCGCGCACCGCCCGCCGCAGCAGCCACGGGAACACGCCGGCCTTGACGCACGATGCTGCCAGCGCCAGCACGCACACCACGCGCACGGCGAGGCCCACGGCCGTGCTCGGCGACCAGCGGCAGCAGTCCCGAGCAGCACGCCCTGGACGGCGACCGTCCGGATGCACGGCGCTCAGCCGGCTCGAGCCCAGCAGCCGCAGGTTCGTCAGCACCAGCAAGACCGATCAGCAATGTCGAGCCAGCTCGTTCATCGGCGTCACCTCATCGACCAAGATCGAACGCCAGCGCCGACGAGCACCGCCGGCGCCGACCAGCAGCTGCGGCACGCGCACCAGCCGCAGCCGGGCCATCGTCGATTCGACGACGCCCGACCGCGACCGCCAGCCCGACCATGCCGGCCAGCCGCAGCGGCCAGGTCGACCAGCGGGCCAGCCGGTGCGCACCGGGCACCAGCAACGCCGACCAGCAGCGCGCCGAGCACCCACAGCTTCAGCGGCGGCGCCGTACTCGGATGAACGCGAGGTCCGGCCCGCCGTGGTCCAGCACCATCACCTCGTGGATCATCGTCAGTTCCAGGTGCGTGTTCGGGTCGTCGACGGGGATGCGCGCGTTCTCGGCGAGGAAGACGACGAAGCAGCGCCGCCGCCGACCAGCACCAGCGCCGCGGCCGTCGGCGCGCCAGGCGCGCCGGCGCGACGGCGCCGTAGCATCGCCGTCAGCGAGACGCGTGCCGGACGCGCCGGGCCAGGGCCGCCAGGCCGAGCAGCAGCGCCGGCTCGGCCAGCGCCGCGAACTAGCACCTCGCGGCTGGCGCCCATGCCCTCGAAGCTCGAGCCGGTGTCCAGCGCGGCGAGCACGGTCACGAAGCGCGCATCAGGCCCAGCAGGTAGGCGAGCAGCAGCAGGTCGCCCGGGAAGGCGACGAGCGCCGGCGACGCCGCCCAGCGGCACCAGCAGCGAGCGCCGCGACCGCGGCCGCCAGCGCCGACGATCGGCCCGGCCCGGAAGACCCAGGTCGTCGTCCGGCTGTAGACCGCGCCCTTGCGCAGCAGCTTGCCGAGGTCGTAGTAGAGCTGCAGCAGCGGCTGGCCCCGCCGGCCGGCGAAGACCGCCTTGACGCGGTTGATCACGCCGAGCAGCAGCGGCGCCAGCGCAGCAGGACGAGCGAGCACGTGAAGCAGCGGCGGCGATCACGGCCACCCCAGCTTCCAGACCAGCAGCGACCAGCAGCGTCAGCGCGATGTAGAGCACGTAGAGCTGCACGCTGCCCGTGCTGCAGCCACGCGCAGCCTCGCCGAGCAGCCGCGGCGGCCCGCGACAGCGCCGGCCGACAGCACGCGGTCGGTGGACAGGTCCGGCGTGTGCGGTGGCCAGCCGCGCCTGCGTGCGGGAACAGACCCGTCCGGTCGGTCGAGCCGCGTCCGCGTGCGCGAGCAGCGGCGCGGAACAGCTCGACGATCGGCTGGGCGAACGACGAGGCGGTGTACTGCATCCGCGCCGTCGGCGCCGCGTAGCCGCAGTCCCAGGTGCGCGGCCGCGCGCACCTCGCGCCCGCGCAGCAGCGGCGCGGCGCAGCAGCGCGAGCAGCACGACCAGCGCCAGCACGCCAGCCGCCGACGGCGACGGCGATAGCGAGCGACCGCGCGGCGGCCGGCACGATCGCGTCGATTCCGGCGAGGCCGAGTGCACCGCCGATCTCCGCCACAGGAGCGGCGAGGGCGCGCACCACCAGCGGCGCCAGAGCGGCCGCGGCGACGCACAGCGCGGCGAGCGCCACCATCGGCCCGCTCATCGCGCGCGGCGCCTCGTGCGCGTGGCGGGCCTGCTCGCTCCGCGGCTCGCCGAGGAAGACGATGCCGAACGCCTTGGTGAAGCAGGCCGCGCCAGCCCGCCGATCAGCGCCAGCGCGCCGATGCACGGCGAGGGCCGGGCAGCGCCACGCGGTCGGGGCCGGTGATCGCCGTAGGCGAGCGCCGCCAGTAGATCAGGAACTCGCTGACGAACCCGTTCAGCGGCGGCAGCCCGCAGATCGCCGCCGCGCCGACCAGGAACGTCGCGCCCGGTCAGCGGCATCCGCTTGAGCAGGCCGCCGAGGCGGTCGATCTCGCGCGTGCCGGTCGCGTGCACGACCGAGCCCGGCGCCGAGGAACAGCAGGCTCTTGAAGAGCGCGTGGTTGACCACGTGCAGCAGCCCGCCGGCGAAGCCGAGGACCGCGAGCGCCGGCGTTCCCGGTCGCGCAGCCGAGCACGCCGAGGCCGAGGCCGAGCGCGATGATGCCGATGTTCTCGACGCTGTGGTAGGCCAGCAGCCGCTTGAGGTCGTGCTGGGCCAGGGCGAAGAGCACGCCGAGGACGCCCGAGACCGCGCCGACGCCGACCAGCGTCCAGCCCCACCAGGCCGGCGGCGGGCCCAGGAGCGATCAGCACGCGCAGCAGGCCGTAGATGCCCGTCTTGATCATCACGCCGGACATCACCGCCGAGACGTGCGACGGCGCCGCCGGGTGCGCCTCCGGCAGCCAGACGTGCAGCGGCATGAAGCCGGCCTTGGTGCCGAAGCCGACCACCGCGAGGAGGAACGCGACCGTGTGCGCGGCGCCGCCGGCGGCGAGGGTGCCGCGCATCGCGGCGAAGTCGAGGCGCCCCGCCGACGACCCCGCCACCAGGAAGAAGCCGAGGAGAACGGCCGTCCCGATGTGCGTGGCGACCAGGTAGGTCCAGCCCGCCTCGCGGCACTCGCTGCGCTCGTCCTCGAACGTGACCAGGAAGAACGAGGCGAGCGACATCACCTCCCAGGCGATCAGGAACAGCACCGCGTCCGCGGCGAGCAGCACCACCGCCATCCCGGCGACCAACACTGCATAGAAGAGCCAAACGCCCCCGAGGCGACGATGGGCGCCGACCTCTCGGAGGTAGCCGCCGCCGAAGAGGGCCGCCAGCGGCGCCACTGTGAAGAGAACGAGCAGGAACAGCGCACCGAGCGGGTCGAGGCGCAGCAGCAGCTCGCCGAACGGCAAGCTCGACGGCACCCGCAGTGTTTCCCCGCCCCCGGCGAGTAGACCGCCCGCCGCGCCCGCCGCGCCGACGAGGCTGCCCGGCACGATGCCGGCGAGGGCGAGGCCGGACGCCAGCCGCGAGCGCCGCCCGGCCAGCGTCGCCGCGGCGCCGCCGAGCGTGATCAACGCGATGCCGGCGAGCAGCGCCGTCACGGCTGCTCCGGGACGGGCCGCCGGCGCGCCAGGGCCTCGTCGACGCGGCGCGCCGCCGCCAGGATCTCCTCGCGCCCCGCCTCACGCTCGATCAGGGCGCGGAACTCGGTGTCGCGGAGCGCGAAGGCGATCCGTGAGAGCAGGTGCAGGTGGGCGCGCACGGTCGGGCAGACGAGCGAGAACAGCGCGTGCACGGGCTTGCCGTCGAGGGCGTCGAAGTCGATCGGGTGCTCGAGGAAGCACAGGGTCAGTAGCGGCTCGTCGATGTGCAGGACGATCGGGTTGCGCGGGTGCGGGATCGCGACGCCGTCGCCGATCCCGGTCGACTGCAGCGCCTCGCGGGCGAGCAGCACCTGCAGCAGGAAGCCGCGGTCGACGCCGCGCGGCAGCGGCATGATCTCGACCAGCGCCGCCAGCACGCCGCCCTTGTCGGCACCGCCGAGCCGGTAGTGGATGCCGCCGGCCCGCAGCGCCGCCTCGAGACCGGGCAGCGCGCTGCCGCTCGTCTCCGGCTCGGTAAACAGCTCGGCGGACACGTTGATGCGGTTGGCGCTCGCCCACTCGAGCAGCTCGGCGCGGTGGAAGCGGAACTGCTCGTTGACGCGATAGGCGGGCAGCTTTCCCTGGGTGATCCAGCGGTACACGGTCTTCTCGGAAACCGCGAACAACCGCGAGACGTCACGAACCGTCAGTTGCACTCGCCCCCCGTTGCCGCCCGTCTGTCGTTGGACGACGATGGACAACGGGGGACAATTCTATGCACGCGTCCACGGTTGTCAATCGCCATCGGGTGACGGAGGCCACATCTCATAGGGACTCCGCGCGCCGGAAGCGCGTGGACGGGCGCCCCGCTAGACTGTGCCGCGTGAGGGGAGAATCGGTGATGTCTCAGAGCCTGCAGGATCGCTATGCGCCGAACACCGTCTGCTTCGGATGCGGGCCCGCCAACCCGAAGGGGCTGCACATCAAGAGCTTCCCAGGCGAGGGTGAGGAGGTCGTGTGCGCCTTCACGCCGGAGAAGCACCACGAGGCGTTCGCCGGCGTGCTCAACGGCGGCATCGTCGGCTGCCTGTTCGACTGCCACTGCAACTGGACGGCGGCGTATCACCTGATGAGGGCGGCAGGCGTCGACTCGCCGCCGTTCACCGTGACCGCCGAGTACCACGTCGTGCTGAAGCGCCCGACGCCGACGACTGCCGGTCCGGTGACGTTACGGGCGCACGTCGTCGCGGCGAGCCACGATCGCGCGACCGTGGAGGCCACCATGGAGGCCGGCGGCAAGGTCACCGCCACCTGCCGCGGCACCTTCGTCGCCGTCCAGGAGGGCCACCCCGCGTTCCACCGGTGGTAGAGACTCGCCCGGCGACTCCCGTCACGAGGACCTGCGAAGCGCCCATCCTCCCACGGCCGCAAGCAACGCGGCGAGCGCCAGCAGGGCGCGCGGGTCGAGCACCGGGATAGGCCCACTCTCCTGGGCCGCGATACCCGGCCCGCCCTGATCGAAGACGTCGCCGTCGTCGCCGGTGTCGTCGCCGAAGCCGTCGTCATCGACCGTGAAGGACGCGGTAGCGACCGTCGCGCTCCCCACCGTGGTCGTGCCGAAGGTGGCGCCGGGCAGCTCGTACCACGCCGCCGTCCCTGCATCTCCCGGCGTGGTGGGTCCGTACTTGCAGTAGTCGAAGCTATCGAGCGAGCTCGCGCCGTGCACGAGGACCGTGATCTGCACCGACTCGCACGCCGCGTGGAACGAGAAGAGCCCGTAGGGGTAGTCGTACCCGGGGTCGGCCGGCGATCCTTCCGGCATCGTCTGCACGTCCTTCAGCGGGCACGAGGAGACGATGGTCAGGTGGCCGCCTCCGACCCCAGCCGGCAGCGAGGTGACGTCGGGCTGCTGCGAGTCGGGCGTACCGTCACCGTTGCCGTCACCGTTGTTCGGACCGGCGGCCTCGATGACGTTGCCGACGCCGTCGCCGTCCATGTCGTCGTCGCAGGCGTCGCCGACGCCGTCGGTGTCGAGGTCGTCCTGCGACGGGTTGGCCACCGTGGGGCAGTTGTCGACGGCGTCTCCGACGCCGTCGCCATCACCGTCGGGAGCGTAGGAGAAGAGAAAGGAATCCTGAGCCTGGTTGTAGTCGCCGCTGACCAGATCCGAAGAGTAGCTGGAGAAGACGATGTAACCCCCGTTCGCGCTGACGCTCGGACGAAGTGAATAGTAGTTGCCCGCAGTGGTGGCCGCGCCGAGGCGGCGCGACACGAGATCCGTGCTGCCGTCCGCGCGCTTGAAGAGGAAGACGTCGTTTAGCGTGTTGGTATCAACCTGACCAGCGACGAGGTCTGTTGCGCCGCTGAGGCAGCCGACCCAGGCGGCGTCCCCGCTGAGGCTGCAACTTCCCGACGCCCCGTTCCCCGCCGTTGTCGGCGAGCCGGCCACGTGCGACACGATCGTCGAGGCTCCGGTCGCGACGTCGTAGAGGAACGCGTCGCTCACGGCGTTGCCGTCCACCTGTCCCGCCACGAGGTTCGTGGCGAGGCTAGCGAACGCCACCCAGGCGCCGTCGCCGCTGAGGACGGGAGTGCCCGAGAGACCGTTCCCGGTGGCGGTGGCGTCGCCGGCGGCGTGCGATACGAGAGTGACTGTCCCGCTCGACCGCTCGTAGAGGAAGATGTCGTTGTCACCGTTACCGTCGGTCTCACCGGTCACGAGGTCGGTCGCACGACTGGTGAAGGCCAGCCGTGCCCCGTCCGCGCTCAGGCTCGCTGGTCGGGACTCGCCATTCGCCACCGTCACGGACGAGCCGGGTATGTGCGACACCAGGGACATGGTGTCAGCAGCACGGTCGTAGAGGAAGACGTCCCAGTGCCACCCGTAGTCGTCCTGATCGGTGACCAAATCATAAGCCAGGCTGTTCAACGCCACCCGGCTCCCGTCCGCACTGATGGGGCCACCGCTCGACCCGAGAGCTCCAGTCGTCGTGGCCGAGCCAGGCTTGTGGGAGACGAGAGTGATCGTTCCGGTGGCGCGCTCGTACAGGAAAACGTCCCAGTCGTTGTTGGTGTCGACCTGCCCAGCGATGAGGTCCGTCGCGTTGCTCGTGAACGCGACCCAGGCGCCGTCCGCGCTGATGGAAGGACCAAACGACCTTCTGTTTCCCGTGGTCGACGCCGAGCCAGCAACGTGCGAGACGAGAGTCACCGTCCCAGTCGTGCGCTCGTACAGAAAGACGTCGCAATTCGAATTCGAGTCGAACTGATCACTGACGAGGTTGGTCGCGTAGCTCTGGAAGACGACCCAGGCGCCGTTCGCGCTGATGGTGGGATAGTTGGGGCCCTCGTTCCCCGCCGTGGTGGCCGAGCCCGGGACATGCGAGACCAGCGAGACCGTCCCGGTTGCGCGCTCGTAGAGGAAAGCGTCGTTCTCGTCGTTGCTATCGACCTGCCCCGCGACGAGGTTGGTTGCCCCGCTCTCGAACACGGCCCAGGCGCCGTCGGCCGAGATCCCGGCTTCCAATAGCGAGCCACTGAGATCTCCGTTGTTGCCGGTC
Organism: uncultured Acidobacteriota bacterium; assembly: GCA_963725705.1. Lineage (GTDB taxonomy): Bacteria > Acidobacteriota > Thermoanaerobaculia > Thermoanaerobaculales > Thermoanaerobaculaceae > CAVRZJ01. The sequence continues at coordinate 638,378 of CAVRZJ010000023.1, forward strand.
CGCGAGGGCATCGATGCCACGCGCCGGGTCAGCAGCGTCATCGAGTCGGACATGCGGCCGTAGAGGAAGACGTCGCGGCTGAAGTAAGAATCGCTGACACCGCTCACGAGATCGCGGGCGATGCTGTCAAGAACCACCCAGCCCCCGTTGCCGCTCAGCGCGACATCGGGCCAGTAGTTCTTTTCCGCCGCGGTGGTTGGAGCGCCTGCGCGGCGCGAGACGAGGGTGAGCGTTCCCGTGGCGCGCTCGTAGAGGAAGACGTCGCGATCCGAGTTCGTGTCCAGTTGTCCGCCGACGAGGTCGGTGGCGTAGCTCTGGAAGGCCACCCACGCGCCGTCGGAGGAAACGGCAGGGCTGTCCGAGGAGCCGTTTGCCGTCGTGGTGGCGTCGCCCGCGGTGTGCGAGACGATCGCGCTCGTACCCCCCACCCGGTCGTAGAGAAGGAGGTCCGAACCGCCGTTGCCATCGGTCTCGCCGGCGACGAGGTCGGTCGCGGTGCTGACGTACGCCACCCACGCCCCGTCGCCACCGAGGCCCGGGGCGCTGGAATCCCCATTCGCGGCGGTGGAGCTGGACGCGGCGGTGTGCGACACGAGGGTGATGTTCTCGCTCGCGCACTCGTAGAGGAAGACGTCAGTGAGGCTGTTGGTGTCGGTCCCGCCGACCAGATTGTCGGCAGTGCTGGCGAACGCCACCCAGGAGCCATCGCGGCTGATCACCGGCGTGGCTGACGTTTGATTCCCCGTCGTCGTAGGCGAGAGTGGAACGTGTGAGACAAGGCTGACGGTCCCCGCCGTGCGCTCGTACAGGAACACGTCCTCTCCCGAGTTGCCTTCGACCTGGCCGGTGACGAGGTTGGTGGCGGCACTCCTGAACACGACCCGGTCGCCACCCCCGCTGATCGCCGGGCCGCGTGACGCCGAGTTGCACGCGGTGGCGGTATCGCCCGGAACGTGCGATACGAGGGTCACGGTCCCCGTGGCCCGCCCGTAGAGGAACACATCAAGTTGATTGTTGCCGTCGTTCTGGCCGCCGACGAGGTCGGTGGCGTTGCTCAGGAAGGCCACCCACGCGCCGTCCTCGCTGATCACTGCATCGTAGCAAACGTTGTTCCCCGCAGTCGTCGCGGAGCCCGAGGCGTGCGAGACGAGAGTTATGCTCCCGGTCGTGCGCTCGTAGAGGAACACGTCGAATTCTGAGTTGCCGTCGATCTGACCGCTCACGAGGTCGGTGGCGTCGCTCCTGAACACGACCCAGGCGCCGTCGCCGCTGATCGCGGCACCCACGGTACCCCAGCCGTTTCCGGTTGTCGTCGCCGATCCTGCGCGGTGCGAAACGAGCGTGCGGGTCCCGGTAACGCGGTCGTAGAGGAACACGTCGGACCCTACGTCCTCCTTGACCATGCCGGGGACGAGATTCCCCGCCCCGCTGGTGAACACGACGTAGCGCCCGTCGTTGCTGGCCGCCTTCGGGCCCACCTCGCCCATGGTCGTGTCGGTGTACATCGACGGGGCCGCTTTTGACATCACCTCCACCTGACCTGTGACCGCGGCGAGCGCCGGCCCTGCCGCACAGATCGCCAGGGCGGCGGCGATCGGCCACGCGACGGCCCATCGCCGCGGTGCTGGTTCGCTCGCGGCTCGCGCCCGCACGGCGCCTTCGGCGGCGCTCCGGTTGGCCTTGCGTGAGGACGGGCAGGGCTCGAGGACCGCCGAGCGCGTCACAAGCGCGCCAGTGGAGCCGAGAGTGGAGTGGGGGGCCATCAACCACCTCCAGGCTTGTACGCTTCTGCGACGAGACGGACTAAACCTCACAGTAGCGTATCGGAATGCCTCGAGTTGTTCAAGCCCGGGGCCGGGACTGGAAGCCCTGAGGGCTCCCGGGGATCACATCATCCCGAGCTCGAGGCGGGCGGCTTCGGACATCATGTCCGGGCCCCAGGGCGGCTCCCAGACGATCTCGACCTTGACCGATGCCACGCCGGGGAGCGCCTTGACCTTCGTCTCGACCTCGACCGGGAGCGACTCGGCGACCGGGCACATCGGCGAGGTGAGCGTCATGCGGATGCTCACGTTGCCGGCCGCGTCGGCGTCGACGTCGTAGATCAGGCCGACCTCGAAGATGTCGACCGGGATCTCGGGGTCGTAGATCGTGCGCAGCACGCCGAGGACCTTGTCCTCGAGGCTCCCCGGCGCGAACGGGCCGATTCCGCTCATCCCGTCTCCCCGACCTCGCCGGCCACCGGCAGCCGCGCGGCCAGCAGCGCCTCGAGCTGGGCGCGCAGGGCGGCAGGCTTGACCCGCTCGACCACCTCGCCGGCGAACGCCCGGGTGAGCAGCGCGCGCGCCTCGTCGCGGCCGATGCCGCGCGAGCGCAGGTAGAAGATCGCGTCGCCGTCGAGCTGGCCGACCGTCGAGCCGTGCGTGCACTTGACGTCGTCGGCGAAGATGCGGAGCTGCGGGTTCGAGTTGGCAAGCGCCTCGCGCGACAGCAGGAGGTTGCGGTTGGACTGCTTGGCGTTGGTCTTCTGCGCGCCCGGGTGGACGTGGATGAGGCCGTTGAAGACGGCGCTCGCGCGGCCGTCGAGCACGCCCTTGTAGAGCTCGTGGCTCTCGCCGTGCGGCGCGGCGTGGTCGACCGTCATGTGGGTGTCGACGTGCTGGCTGCCGGTGGCGTAGTAGAGGCCGTTGAGCACCAGGCTCGCGCCTTCGCCGGCGAGCGTCGCGTTGACGTCGTTGCGTACCAGGGCGCCGCCGAAGGTGAACGCGTGCGACGTGAAGCTCGCGTCGCGGGCAAGTCGCACTTGCTCGGTGGAGACGTGGAAGGCCGCGTCGTTCTCGCGCTGCAGCACGTAGTGATCGAGTCGGGCGCCCTGCTGCGTGACGATCTCGCGCGTCGGGCAGCACAGGTGGACGCCGTCCCCAAGCGACGCGTATGTCTCGACGACGGTAGCCTCCGCGCCTTCCTCCGCGACGATGAGGAGGCGCGGGAACGCCGCGGTTGGCCGGGCGCCGCCGCTGCCGCCGCTGCCGCCGAGGACGAGGATGTGGATCGGCCGCGCGAGCGCCGCGCCGCGCGGCACGTGGACGAAGATGCCGTCGCGGAACAGCGCCGTGCCGAGGGCGGTGAAGGCGTGGCCGTCGCTGCCGGCGAGCGAGCCCAGGTGCTCCATGACGAGACCCGGCGTGTCGCGCAGGGCCGCGGCGAGGCTGCCGGCGACCGCACCGTCGGGCAGGTCGCCCGTCGCCGACAGCTCCGGAACGAAGCGGCCGTCGACGAGCACGAGGAGGTGTGCGCCGTCGAGCACGTGCGGGTGCACGTCCGGCAGCGCCGTCGCTCCGTGAGGCTCGGGCGCCGGTGCGAACGTGGTCTCGGCGATCGCTGCGACGCTGGTGTGCCGCCACGCCTCGTCGCGTCGTGACGGGAAGCCGACGGCGAGGAAGCGATCCATGGCGGAGCGGCGCAGGCGCTGCAGTGCGTCGGGCTCGAACGCGCGGGTGCGCTCGACGACGCGCTCGAAGTCGGAGAGGTAGCTGTCGTGCTCGGTGGCCACGGAACTCACGCTCGCCCCCTACATCGCCGCCGCGACGGCGCCGGCGACCTCGTCCTCGAGCCAGCCGTAGCCGCGCCGCTCGAGCTCGAGCGCGAGGTCCTTGCCGCCCGAGCGCACGATCCGCCCACCGAGCAGCACGTGCACCCGGTCGGGGACGATGAAATTCAGGAGGCGCTGGTAGTGGGTGATCACCAGGAAGGCGCGATCCGGCGAGCGCATCGAATTGACGCCGTCGGCCACCGCCTTGAGCGCGTCGATGTCGAGGCCCGAATCGGTCTCGTCGAGGATCGCCAGGCGCGGCTGCAGCACCGCCATGTGGAAGATCTCGTTGCGCTTCTTCTCGCCGCCGGAGAACCCCTCGTTGACCGGCCGGTTGAGGAACGACTCGTCGAGCGCGACCACCTTCATCCGCTCGCGCAGCAGGGCGAGGAAGGCGCGGGCGTCGATCGGCGGCTCGCCGCGGTGCTTGCGGATCGAGTTGAGCGCGGCGCGCAGGAAGTAGGTGTTGCTCACACCCGGGATCTCGACCGGGTACTGGAACGCCATGAAGACGCCCTCGCGCGCGCGCTGCTCCGGATCCATCTCCAGGAGCTCCCGGCCGAGGTAGCGCACCTCGCCTGACGTCACTGCGTACTCCTCGCGGCCGGCCAGCACCTGGGCGAGCGTGCTCTTCCCGGAGCCGTTCGGCCCCATGATCGCGTGCACCTCGCCAGCCTTCACGGACAGGTCGATCCCCCTGAGGATCTCCTTCCCCGCCACCTTCGCATGCAAATTCACAATCTCCAGCATCGTTCTCTTTCCTCTTCCTGTCTTTTCGGTCCCCGGTCCCCGGTCCCCCGCCTCACCCGACGCTCCCCTCCAGGGACACGTCGAGCAGTCGCTGCGCTTCCACCGCGAACTCCATCGGCAGCGCGCGGAACACCTCCTTGCAGAACCCGTTGACGATCATCGACACCGCGTCCTCGGCGGAAAGACCGCGCTGCTTGCAGTAGAAGATCTGGTCCTCGCCGATCTTCGAGGTGGACGCCTCGTGCTCCATCTGCGCCGTCGGGTTCTGCACGTCGATGTACGGGAAAGTGTGGGCGCCGCACTTCTCGCCGATCAGCATCGAGTCGCACTGCGAGAAATTGCGGGCGCCGTCGGCGCTCTTGCCGATCTTCACCATGCCGCGATAGGTGTTCTGGCCGCGGCCGGCGGAGATCCCCTTGGAGACGATGGTCGAGGTGGTGTTCTTGCCGATGTGGATCATCTTGGTGCCGGTGTCGGCCTGCTGGAACCCGTTGGTCAGCGCCACCGAGTAGAACTCGCCGACCGAGTCGTCGCCCTTGAGGATCACCGAGGGGTACTTCCAGGTGATCGCCGAGCCCGTCTCTACCTGCGTCCACGAGATCTTCGAGCGGCGGCCGGCGCACTTGCCGCGCTTGGTGACGAAGTTGTAGATCCCGCCCTTGCCGGTCTCGCGGTCGCCGGGGTACCAGTTCTGCACCGTGGAGTACTTGATCTGCGCGTCGTCGTGGGCGATCAGCTCGACCACCGCGGCGTGGAGCTGGTTGGTGTCGCGCATCGGCGCGGTGCACCCCTCGAGGTAGCTGACGTAGGCGCCCTCTTCGGCGACGATCAGCGTGCGCTCGAACTGGCCGGTGTTGATCGCGTTGATGCGGAAGTAGGTGGACAGCTCCATCGGGCAGCGCACGCCCTTCGGCACGTAGACGAACGAGCCGTCGGTGAACACCGCCGAGTTGAGCGCGGCGAAGAAGTTGTCGGTGTGCGGCACGACGGAGCCGAGGTACTTCTTCACCAGCTCCGGGTGCTCGCGCACCGCCTCGGAGAACGAGCAGAAGAGGATCCCCAGCTCGGCGAGCTTGGCGCGGAACGTCGTCGCCACCGAGACGCTGTCGAACACCGCGTCGACGGCGACGCCGGCGAGCGCCGCGCGCTCCTCGAGCGGGACGCCGAGCTTCTCGTAGGTGCGCAGGATCTCCGGGTCGACGTCGGCGAGACTCTTCGGGCGATCGGCCTGCGACTTGGGCGCCGCGTAGTAGCTGATCGCCTGGTAGTCGATCTTCGGGTGGTGCACGTTCGCCCAGGTCGGCTCCTCCATCGTGAGCCAGTGCCGGTAGGCCTTGAGCCGCCACTCGAGCAGCCACTCCGGCTCGCCCTTCTTGGCCGAGATCAGACGGATGACGTCCTCGGACAGACCCGGCGGAACCGTGTCCTGCTCCACCTCGGTGACGAACCCGAAGGCGTAGTCGCGGTTCGCGAGCTGCTCGATCGTCTGTGTCGCTGTCGGCATCGTTCCCCTCTCGGCATCGCCCGCCTCGCGCAGGCTCCGCCATCCACACGAAAGCTGAATTCGGATTTTTTATTCCAGATTTGTCCGCGGTGCCAGGATCGCAGTACGATGAGCCCATGGAAGCACAACGCCGGATCACCGTCGCGACCTGGAACGTCAACTCCGTCCGCTCCCGGCTGGCGCGGCTCCTGGCCTGGCTGGAGCGGCGCCGCCCGGACGTCGTCTGCCTGCAGGAAACCAAGGTGGTCGACGCGGACTTCCCGCTCGCGGAGATCGCGGCCGCGGGCTACCGCTGCCTGATCAACGGCCAGAAGACGTACAACGGCGTCGCCATCCTCAGCCGCGAGGAGGCGCAACCGCTCGCCCGCGCACTACCCGGCGACACACCCGATTCCGACCACCGCATCCTCGCCGCGTCGGTGGCCGGGATCAATGTCGCCGGCGTCTACTGTCCCAACGGCTCCGAGGTCGGCTCCGAGAAGTACGCCTACAAGCTCGACTGGTACCGGCGGCTGCGGCAGCTTCTCGAACAGACGTGGACGTCGGCGGAACCACTGGTGGTCTGCGGCGACTTCAACGTCGCTCCCGAGGACCGCGACGTCTGGGACCCCGACCGGTGGCGCGGTCAGATCCTCTTCTCCGAGCCGGAGAAGCAGGCGTTGGGCCTGCTCACCGGCTGGGGGCTGGAGGACACCCTGCGCCTGCTGCACCCCGAGGGCGGCCTGTACACCTGGTGGGACTACCGGCAGGGCGCCTTCCACCGCGGCTGGGGTCTGCGCATCGACCACGTCCTCGCCACTCCCCCGCTCGCCGCCCGCTGCCTCGCCGTCGACATCGACCGTGACGAGCGCAAAGGCGAAAAGCCGTCGGACCATGCACCGGTGATCGCCACGTTCGAGATGCCGGTGTAGGGGCGGAGGGCGCGTGATTCGCGGCGACGCAGGCTTGGTGCTTGCCTGACCGCGGTCATCAGGGCGCCGCGACGGACGTTGCCAGGCATCGCATTTCGCGCCAATGCCGCCGTGCACACTGGCCCGGGCGGCCTTCGCGACGCCGGCGCTCGACCGGGTGCCGGGCGAAATCCGATGACTGGCACTCGCGCGCCGCTCGAGGGAGCGGCGCGGCGTGGCTTGGTGTTCCTACAGTGCGCTCAGGCGCGCAATCGAGTGAGACGCATCGTGCTCACGCGCAAACTCGGAACTGCTTCATGGGATCTCGACCGGCATGTAGATCGGGTCGGAGGAGATGTTGTCGATCAGCATCGCGTAGGCGTGCACCTTCGCGTTGGCGGTCGAAGTCTGCACCGACGCCCAGCCGTGCGTGACCGCCGGCGTGCCCAGGATCTGGTGGATCTTGGTGAGCTGGGTGTGCTCGAACGGACGCAGGTGGACCGGCTTGGTCCCCAGCAGCTCTCCGGCGTCGCCGTAGAGCTTGATCACCAGGTCGACGGCGACCGCGGATGCGTTGGCGAAGCCGACGTTGACGCGGAAGCCGCTGGTCGAGCTCGGCGAGTAGGTCAGGTGCTGGAAGACGCCGAGCTGGCCGGTCGCCAGCGCTGCGCTCTCCGGCAGCGCCGGCACGTACATCCCGTAGGTGCCGCCCGACCTCGACGAAACGTTGTAGAAGCGCGACGTCGCCTTCACGCTGCCTGAGCAGAAGCGCAAGCCGAGAGCCGCGTTCGACGCCGGCAGCAGCGTCCCCAGGATGTCGGTGATGCGCACGGTCTGGCCGGCCGGCACCGAGATGTTGGTCGCCAGCGGCGTCAGGTTCGACTGGCCGCCCTTGAGCAGCGCGATATCGACCGAGGCGGCGCCGGCGCCGAGATTGAGGAGGTCGAGGTCGGTCTGCCACTGGCCGTTGGATTTGGCCGCTGCCGGGACGATCAGCGCGTACGCGCCGGAGCAGGCCGGGCCGCCCACCGCGATGCTGCCGTTCGCGGAGCACGTCCGCGTGCCCGCCGCGACGGTCATCGACCACGGGTACGAGCCGGCTGTCGAGTACGTGTGGCTGGGGTCCTCGACCGTCGCGGCTGGCGTCCCGTCCCCGAACGTCCACGAGAACGCCGGAGGCGTCAGGCAGCTCGTCGCCGCCGCCGAGCCGTTGAACGCCACCGGCGCGCCGGCCAGGCCGGCTGCCGGCACGATTGCGCTGCAGGTGAGCACGCACGGCGCCAGGACGTTGACATCGCCCTCCTGCACGCAGGTGTGGCCGCCAACGGTCGTGGTCAGCGTCCAGTGCCGCGTCCCGACCGACGTGTAGACGTGGGTCGGGCTCGCGGTGATGTCGTTTGGCGATCCGTCGCCGAAGCTCCAGACGTAGGTCGGGGCCCCCGAGCAGCCGGTGGCCGTGACGTCGGAGGTGAACCCCACCGTCAGCGGCGCCTCGCCGCTGCTCGCCGAGACCGATGCCGAGCACGACACCGTGCACGTCTGGGAGCACGAGGCGAGGTCCCAGAAGCTGACGCCCCCGTCGCTCTCGGCGAGCGCCAACTGGCTGCCGACGATCGCCACGCCGCTCGCCGCGCCGGCCGTGCCGCGCGCCGCCACATCGACCGGCGCGGACGGCGACGACACGTCGATGATGCGCATCGCGCCGGTGTCGTCGGCGACGAACGCCTGGCCGCCGGCGACCGCGACCGCGAGCGCGTTGCCGGGCGTGGCAATCCACCCCAGCTCGACCGGGCTCGCCGGGGCGGCGACGTCGATGATGCGCAGGCCGCCGTCGTAGTCCGCGACGTAGGCGAGGCCGCTCTTCACCGCCACGGCGAACGCCGTCCCCGGGGTGTCGAGGACGCCGAGCGAGGCCGGCGCCGCCGGGTTGGACACGTCAACGATGCGGAGGCCGGCCGAGCCGTCCGCCACGTAGGCGAGGCTGCCGCTGACCGCCACGCCGAGGGCGCTGCCCGGCGTGTCGTACGCGCCGGCGGCGACCGGGCTCGCGGGGTTGCCGACGTCGATCACCCGCAGGCCGGCGAAGCTGTCCGCGACGTAGGCGTGCGTCCCCGCCAGCGCCACGCTGCGCGCGTAGCCGGGGGTGTCGAGGCTGCCGAGCTCGACCGGGCCCGAGGGGCTCGCCACGTCGACGATGCGCAGCCCGTCGGCGCCGTCCGCGAGGTACGCGTGGCCACCGCTCACCGCCACGCCGAGCGACTCGCCGGCCGTGTCGAGCGCCCCGACCTGCACCGGCGAGCTCGGCACGCCGATCTCGATCACCCGCATCCCGGCAAACCCGTCGGCGACGTAGACGCGCGTGCCGGCGATCGCGACGCCGGTGGCGGAAGCCCACAGGTTGAGCGAGCCGAGCTCGACCGTGGCGGTCGGGTCGGTGACGTCGACCGCGACGAAGGCGGTCTCGGCGGCGATGAACGCGTGGCTGCCGGAGATCGCCACGCCCCACGCGGCCTGCTCGGTCTCGTGGAACCCGGACTCGCTGGGAAAGGCGGGGTCGGACACCTCGAGGATCTGCAGCCCGCCGTCCCAGTCCGCGACGTAGGCGTAGTCGCCGGCGAGGGCGATCGCGTTGGCCGTGCCCGGCGTGTCGACGGAGCTCACCTCGGTGGGGAACGTCGGGTCGGTGACGTCGAGGATGCGCACCCCCGAGGCGTCCTCGGCGATGAAGGCGAAGCCGTTGGCGACCGCGACGCCGCGCGCCGGGTCGAACGTCGCGAATCCGCCCACGTCGGTCGGGCTCGCCGGCGACGACACGTCGATCACGCGCAGCCCGTCGTACCCGCACGCCACGAACGCGTAGGTGCCGCTGACCGCGACCGCGGCGGCGTCGCCGATCGAGTCGATCGATCCCAGCACGACCGGGCTCGCCGGGTTGGAGATGTTGACGACCACCAGCCCGCCGTCGCCGGCCGCAACGTACGCCCTGGTCCCGGACACCGCGACGCCCCGGGCGACGCCGGCGATCGCCACCGCAGCGATCTCGGTCGGGTTGGACGGAGTGAGCACGCTGACCACCCGCAGCCCGGCGGCGCCGGCGGCGACGTAGGCGCGCCCGTTCGCCACCGCGACCGCCTGGACGACGCCCGGCAGCAGCACGCGGCCGGCGATCGCCGGGGCGGCCGGGTTGCCGACGTTGACCGCGAGCAGCAGCGATCCGGCGCCGACGTAGGCGTACGAGCCCGACACCGCCGCGGCATACGCCGGGCCATACCCCCAGCGGCTGAGCTGCTGCGGGCAGTCCTGACCCGCGACGACACCCGAGATGAGCAGGCCGAGCAGCCCGGTTGCGATCCTCGTCTTCGTCGTCATCATGCACCTCTCGCGCGGTCCTGGCGCCGCCGCGACGCCGCGGCGGCGTGAAAGCGTCTCACAATACTCGCACGACCGGTCCGACGCACGCTGCACCACCGGCAATCATGGCGCGCCCGCCCGCTGTCCGTTGTGACCTCAGTTACCTCACGGCCGGGTTGCGGGTAATTCCCTACTTGCGGCTAGAATTCCCGAGTGGAGCACCGGTGCGACCTCGCGGTGGCGTGGAGCTGGGAGTACGACGCCGCGTTCGTCGAGGCCGTCAGGCACGCCTGCCAGGCGCGCGGGTTCTCGGTGCTCGAGATCACGCCGGCGACGCTCCACCCCGTGCTCGCGGCGATGCACCGTCAGGAGCTCGGGTTTCGCGTCCTGCTCGACCGCGCCGGCGACGCCGATCCGGCGTTCCGGCCCCTCGGCGACTGGGGCCGCTGGCACGGTGCGCGCATCGTCAACGACCTCCCCATCGCGGAGCGCGCCTGGGACAAGGCGACGATGCACCTCGAGTTCATCGCGGCCGGGATCCACACGCCGCACACCCTGGTGCTCGCTCCCTACGCGGTCGAGCCGGACCTCCCGGCCCCCGACCTGACGCCGCTCGGCAGCCGCTTCCTGATCAAGCCGGCGCACGGCGGCGGCGGCATCGGCGTGCGGCTGAACCTCTCCTCCTGGGAGGAGATCCAGCGAATCCGCCGCCGCCACCCCGAGGACAAGTATCTCGCCCAGGAGTGGGTGACCGCCACCCTGTCCCATCACGGTCCCGCCTGGTTCCGGGTGATCTACGCGCTCGGCGAGGTGCTGCCGTTCTGGTGGGGGGTCGCCAGCCACGTCTACAGCCCGCTGACGCCGGCGCAGGAGACCACCCATGGCATCACGAACCTGTGCGACACCGTCCGGACGATCGCGGCGGTGTGCGGCCTCGACATTTTCTCCACCGAGATCGCCCGCCGTCACGGGGACGGCGAGCTGGTCAGCGTCGACTACGTCAACGACCCGATCGACCTGCGCATGCAGTCGGCGGCGATCGACGGCGTGCCCGACGCCGCGGTCCATACGCTGGCCGCTCGCCTCGCCGACCTCGTCGCCGAGACGGCCGCGGCCGCCGGTTGAATGGTGGAGGACAGCCCGCGTGCCGCGACGCGAGGGTCGAGGTTTCGAACTCGGAAGTCTGCGCGCCCATCTGACGGCTGGCCCCAGCGAGGGATGACCTGTGGGGCGCGCGCTCTTCCGGCAGCGCCGTCGAAGACGCCGGCGCGGAGCGCCGGCCCCACAAGGCCTGCCAGATCCCGGCTCACCGCGAAGACCAGGGCCTGCGCGCGCTCCGCGCGCCGCGACTCAGAGGCGGGCGGCGAGGAACGCGTTGGCGGCCAGGCGGGCGGCGAGGATGGCGAGCGCGGCGGCGGTGACGCCGACCAGGTCGGCGGCGAGGATGCCCGCGGCGAGAACCGCGACGATGCCGCCGATCTCGACTGCAGTCCCCCAGGTGATCAGCGCGGTGCGCCGCTCGACCACCAGCAACGCGCGCTGCCACGACAGCAGCACCTCGAGGCCGGGCATCAGGCAGAGGATACGCAGCGGCAGCACGGCGAAGTCGGCCAGCTCCGGCGGCAGCCCGGAGACCCGCTCGAACCATACCCCTGCCAGCGGCGTCAGCGCCAGCACGGCGAGCGCGGCGGTCAGGGCGGCGCCGAGCGTCGCGGCGAAGCGGCGCAGCGCCCGCGCCATTGCCCCGCCCTCGCCGATCAGCGCGATCACCACCTCCTGGAGGGCGAGCCCGGGACTGCGGAAGATGAACACCAGCGCGTGCAGCACCGGCAGCACCGCCAGCGACTCGAGGCCGTTGCGGCTGCGGCCGAGGAACACCGTCACCAGCGGCTGGACGCCGAGGGTGAGCAGCGAGGTCAACGCCAGCGGCCAGTAGAACGCTGCGATCGCCCGCTGCGCCAGCGGCTCTCCGTCCCGGCCGGCCAGCAGGCGGCGCACCGCCGGCGCGGCCATGACCCGCGTCGCCGCAGCCTCGAGCACGACGCCGGTCGACAGCGCCGCGGCGCCGACGGCGATGCCGGGCAGGTCGGTGAGCACGTACAGCAGCGACCCGGTGAGCGCCATCGACGACAGCCGCACCACCGTGCCGTACGCCACCCGGCGGGTCAGCCCCTGGCGGATCATCACCCCCTGGTAGAAGCGCCGGAAGCCGATCGCCGCCGGCCACGGCAGCAGGATGGCGAGGCCGAGGTTGGCGAGCGACGCGACGTTGGCCGGCAGACCGATCAGCCGCTCGGCGAGCGGCCGGAACACCGGCGGCGCCAGCAGCACCAACATGACCACGGTGATCGCGGCGTTGAGCCTGTAGACGAAGGTGCGCAGCGCCGCGAACGACAGCCGGTCTCGGGCGAGCGCCGTCGCGGCCGACAGCATCATGATGATCGGCGCCTCGACCATCATCGCCAGCGAGAAGGCAACACCGAACGCCGCCAGGTTGAACTTAGGCTCGGCGAGGCGCGCCATCAGCGCGGTGAGGAACGGCCCCTCGGCCGCCATCATCAACCAGGTGGCGGCGAGCGGCAGCCAGAACGCGACGATGCGCCGTGCCGACAGACCCGTGCCGAGTGCCTCCACGCAGCGTCTCCTCGTTGCAGAATAGCGAACCCGTGGCGCTGCCGTGCGTACTACGAGCTGCAGGGAGGCGCGCGACATGGTCAAGGTCCTGCTCTGGCTGATTCTCTTCGTGCTGTGCTGGCCACTGGCGCTGCTCGCGCTCGTGCTCTACCCGATCGTCTGGCTGGTGCTGCTCCCGTTCCGCCTGGTCGGGATCGCGGTCACCGGCGTGTTCGAGCTGCTGCGGTCGATCATCATGCTCCCCGCCCGCCTGCTCGGCGGCCCCGCGCGAGCGTGACCGCGCCGCCGCAGCACGGCGCACTCCAAGGGCTTGCAGTTCCTTACCCGCGCTTAACGCTTCTTGACGCCGCGACCGCGGAGAATGACGCAGCACCGCGCCGAGCGCGCGGGGGATCGCTGCACCAGGAGGCTACGACGATGAAAACCAACCGGATTCTGATCGTTTCGCTGGTGTTGCTGGCGGTGGCGGCCGTGACCGTGACGGCGGCCGACGTCAACGTTGCCGGCGCGTGGACCATGAAGATGACCACGCCGCGCGGCGAGCGTACCTCGACGCTCACCTTCGTCCAGGACGGGGCGAAGCTGACCGTGACTTCGAAGAGCGATCGTGGCGAATCGACCGGCACGGGCACGCTGACCGGGAACGCGATCGAGTGGTCGATCACCCGCGAGACGCCGATGGGCCAGATGACCATGACCTACAAGGGCAAGGTGGACGGCGATACGATGTCCGGCGAGACGAAGATGATGGACAGCACGATCCCCTGGACGGCGACCCGCAACACGTAAGCGCAGCGACGCGGCGCCTCGCCGGCCGTTCCGGGGACGCCGCCCGCCCCGCTCCCCGGAGACGGCGGCGCCCCGATCAGGCACAATGGTGCCGGACCCGCTTGGGCGGGCCGGAGGATTTCATGATTCCGCCGCCGGTAGCCATCGTCATCGCGTTCGTCGCCGTGCTGGTCGTGGTGGTGATCGTCGTCAACCGCCAGCTCACGGCGCGCCGCCGTGAGGCGTTCCGCGCCGCCGCCACCGGGTTCGGCCTCGAGTTCCAGGCCCAGCAGCCGGGCCTGCTCGCCGACCTCGCGGGCATGCGCATGCTGTCGCACGGGCATGCACACCAGTTCCTCAACGTGATGCGGGGCGCCCGCGGCGGCGACGCGATCGCGCTCGCCGACCACCGCTGGGTGACCGGCGGCGGCAAGAACCGGCACGTGCATCGCGGCTCGCTCGCGATCGTGCGGCGCCCGCGCCTGGCGCTGCCGCACTTCTTCATGCGCCCGCAGCGCGCGGTGCTCGACGACATCGGCCGCCTGCTCGGCGGGCAGGACATCAACTTCCCCGACGACGCCGAGTTCTCGCAGGCGTTCGTGCTCCAGGGCGAGAACGAGGAGGCCACCCGCGCTCTCTTCGGCCCCTCCCTCCGCCAGCAACTGCGCGAGCTCGCCCGCGACGTGCGCGTCGAGGGGCGCGGCGACATGCTCCTGGTCCAGCGCGCCCGCGCCGTCAAGGCGGAGGAGGCGACGTCGTTCCTCGACGCGGCGATGGCGCTGCTCGAGGTCGTTGCCGCCGCGCAGCCCCGGAACTGGTAGGGGCAGCCGGTGGCGCGCCTATGCTCGGCGCGAGGTCGTCCCGGGAATCGCGGTACCCTTGACACCGGCAACCCGTGAGGTGACATGAACGAGCACACGGCGGCTGGCGGGCACGATCAAGCGGGTCTCGCCCGGGTCCTTGGCCTGGTTGACGTCATCGGCATCGTTGTCGGCAGCGTGATCGGCTCGGGGATATTCATCGTCCCGGCGACCGTCGCGCTCGAGGTGCGGTCGCCGCTGGCCATTCTCGCGGTCTGGACCGTCGGCGGCGTTCTCACCTTCTTCGGCGCCCTGTGCTTCGCGGAGCTCGGCGGCATGTACCCGCAGGCGGGCGGCACCTACATCTACCTGCGCGAGGCGTACGGGCCGCTGGTCGCTTTCCTGTTCGGCTGGGCGCTGTTCCTGATCATCGACTCGGGCGCGATGGCGACGCTGTCCTCGGCGTTCGCGACGAAGTACCTGCCGTACTTCGTCACCCTTTCGCCGCTCGCGGGCCGCCTGGTCACGGTCGCGTTCATCGCCTTCCTGGTAGCGGTGAACTACCTCGGCGTGCGGCACGGCGCCAACCTGCAGAACCTCCTGGCGGCGATCAAGTTCGTGGCGATCGTTGCGGTCGTCGGCCTGATCTTCGCGTTCGGACACGGCGACCCGCGCAACTTCGCGTCACCGCCCACGGGGCCGCTCACCGCCGACTTCGTTAGCCGCTTCGGCGCCGCGCTGATCGCCTGCCTGTGGGCCTACAAGGGGTGGGAGGCGGCCACCTACTCGACCGGCGAGCTGCGCAACCCGCAGCGCAACCTGTTCGTCGGCCTGCTCGTCGGCTGCCTGCTGGTCACGCTCCTCTACCTCGCGACCAACCTCGCGTACCTGTACGTCCTCCCGGCGGACCGCATCGCCGCCTCGCCGCGCATCGCCGCAGACGCCCTGACCGCCGCGGTCGGCCCGGCCGGCGCCTCGGCGCTCTCGCTCCTCATCCTCCTGTCGATCCTCGGGTCGGCCAACACCAACATCCTCACCGCGCCGCGGGTGTACTACGCGATGGCGAAGGACGGGCTGTTCTTCGCCGGCGCCGGCAATGTCCACCCGCGCTTCCGCACCCCGCACCTGTCGATCCTCGCGATGGGCGCGTGGACCGTCGTGCTGGCGATGAGCGGCACCTTCGAGCAGCTCCTCGCCTACGTCGTGTTCGGCCTGTGGATCTTCTTCGGCCTCACCGTCGGCGCCGTGCTGATCCTCCGCCGGACGCGGCCCGACGTGCCCCGCCCGGTGAAGGTGTGGGGGTTCCCGGTGACGCCGATCCTGTTTCTCGCCGCCACCGCCTTCATCGCCGTGAGCGCGCTCGTCACCGGCCCCCGCAACGCCGCCGGCGGCACCCTGATCATCGCCCTGGGCATCCCCGTCTACCTGCTGTGGCGACGCCGGACCCGGCACGGACAGCAGTGATTGCCGGGCCGATGCGGGACCTGCGGCTCGTACAATGGGGGCGGAGGAGCCCATGTACCGACGGATCGCCGACTTCGAGGAGGACTTCCGGGTGGAGAACGGGAGCACGCTGAAAGTGCTGCGCGCGCTCACCGATGCCGCACTCGCCCAGCGCGTCGATGCCGACGGGCGCACGCTCGGGCGCCTGGCATGGCACATCGTCGGCACCCTGCGGGAGATGCCGGCGTCGGCCGGGCTGCGAACCGAGGGCGAGGACACGACGGCGCCGGTGCCGGAGGCCGCGTCCGAGATCGCCGCCGCCTACGAGCGCGCGGCGCAGGACGTCGTGACGGCCGTGCACGGCAGTTGGAGCGACGGCGATCTCAACGGCGAGATCCCCCTCTACGGTGAGGCATGGAAACGCGGGCGCGTGTTATCGGCGCTGATCCGCCACGAGGCGCACCACCGCGGCCAGATGACGGTGCTGATGCGGCAGGCGGGGCTCAAGGTCCCCGGAATCTACGGGCCTGCGCGCGAGGAGTGGGCCACGTACGGCATGCCCGCCCAGGAGTGACGAAAGCGCCGCCGGCGTCGGACCTCTCGCGGCGTTGCGCTTCGCCGGCTCGCATGCTCACGTAGCCTCTGGCTACGCTTCGCTGCTCGCCTCGCGCGCCTTGCGATAGGCCCAACGGCGGCGGCGCCGCTGCCGCGGGCAGAAACCCGCCACGATCCTCAGTAACGGCGGGCTTGACACGTTAGACGTCGTAATGCAGATTATGCTGTATGCGAATCACACTCTCGCTGCCGGATGACCTGGGGCGGCGGTTCCTGGCTGCGATCCCTGACCGGAAGCGGTCGGCGCTGGTCGCCCGCCTGCTCGAGGACGAGCTGTGCCGCCATGAAAAGGAGCTCGAGCAGGCCTGCCGCGCCGCCAACCACGACAGAGCGCTGGTTACCGAGAGCACCGAGTGGCAGGCCTTTGACGATGCACTTCCGAAGGTTGCCGAGCGATGAACCCATTGCGCGGTGAGGTGTGGTGGGTGAGCCTCGACCCGACCGAGGGATCCGAGATCAAGAAGACGCGGCCGTGTCTCGTCCTGACCGCGGACGCCCTGAACCGGCTGCGCGCCACCGTCGTCGTTGTCCCCTACTCTACCGCCGCCGGCGCCCATCCCCCAATCACCGTGGCTGTGACGTGTCAGGGCAGACCGGCCGTCGCGGTCATCGACCAAGTGCGCGCGATTGCCAAGCATCGCCTCAAGGAGCGCATCGAGACTGCAGCGGTGACCGATGTCGCTGCGGTCGTCACGGCGCTGGCAAGCATCCTCGAGATCCCGTGACGGCGTCTCCGGGCGAGGCGACCGAGGGGCAGAGAGAAAGAGACACGACGACACCACACTGTTGGCGAGCTGACACAGCGGCTCGGCGTCGCGCATGCCGCGCCCCGTAGTGGTCGGCTACGTTTTGCCGCGGCTACCGGATCGCCACGGGCGCAGGCCGGGGTAGGGCGTGCGGTTGCGGTAGATGATCCAGAAGGCGAGGGCGAGGATGGCGGCGGCGGCGAGGTAGAGGCCGGCGCCGAGGTCGTGGAGCGCCCAGCCGTTGTGGCCGGCGAGCAGGCCGAGGACGTTGTTGAGGGCGTGCCAGAGCATCGCCGGGAAGATCGAGCCGGTGAGCAACACGACGGCGGCTAGCAGCACGCCGAGGAACGCGGTCGGCGCGATGCGGAACAGGGCGACGTGGAAGACGCCGAAGATCGCGCCGACCACCAGCGCCAGCACGGCCGGGTGGAAGCGGCTGCGCAGGCCGTGCAGGAGCACGCCGCGGAAGGCGACCTCCTCGCAGATGCCCGGGGCGATCGAGAACAGCGTGAGCACCTGCCAGAACGGGATGGTGTCCGGCAGCAGCGCCTGGCCGAACGCCTCCATCATCTGGCGCGGCACCGGAATTACGAGGTTCGCCAGGACGAAGATCCCCGTCGCGGTGAGCGCCCCGGCCGGCGCGCCGACAAGCACCGCGAGCCACACCGCCGGGCGCGGCGCCCGCAGCGCCAGCGCCTGGACCCGATCGAGCCGGTACCGCCTGATCATCAGCAGCGAGCCGCCGAGGAAGAGCACGCCGAGGTTGAAGGCGAGCTGCGTGCCGGATGTCGGCGTCCTCTCCCATGTTCATGGCCACGGCGAAGAGGATCGCCCAGATCGCCGCGAACCAGCGCAGCACGTGCCGCGGGAAGAGCGCCGGCCCGCCGCGCGCCTCCTCGGGGCTGACGTCGCTCGCGGTGATCAGCCGCTCGGTCGACAGCGTGCGCTCGGCCAGCCAGCCGACCCAGAAGGCGGCGCCCGCGGTGACCGCCCACGCGACCGCGATCATCGGCCAGTCGGGCATCCCGACCAGCACTTCCTTGACGGCGACCGCGAGGTTGGCGATCGGCACCAGCACGATCGCCGAGCGCAGCCGCACCCCCGGGAGCATCGGCGCCAGCGCCGGCAGCATCCCGAGCAGGAACACCGGGAAGAAGTAGAGCTGCGCCTCCTTGTACGTCTTGGCGTGGCCCGAAACGAGCAGCAGCACGCTCGATGCCAGCGCGATCACCGGCAGGAAGAGCACGAGCAGCAGCAGCGCCGTGGAGGGCGGGATGGCGGCGGCGAAGTTCTCCGGCGCCGGGATCAGCTTGAAGCCAATGTAGACGAGCAAGTTGGCGACCTGGATGACGGTGATCATCAGCGCCACGGCAAGGATCAGCAGGTGCTTGGCGACGATCACCTCGCGCCGGCTCACCGCCGTGGTCAGCAGCGTCTCGAGGGTGCCGCGCTCCTTCTCGCCGGCCAGGGTGTCGGTGGCGACGACGGCCCCGCCCGAGAGCACGAACATCAGCAGGAACAGCGTCACGTAGCGGCCGAGCTGCAATCCGGTCACCTGCGCCGCGCTGGCGGCGTTGGCCTCGGCGACCGCGGCGATGTCGTCGGACTGCACCGACAACCCGAGCCGGTGCAGCGTCGCTACGCGCAGCGTCCGGCGCGAGGACTCGAGCCGCTCGGCCATCCGCCGCGTACCCTCGCTCGAGCTGTCGCGGTCGGCGCGGTAGACGATGGTCACCGAGGTCACGCCCGCGATCGGCTTCTCGGCGCCCTCGCCGCCGTCCTCGTCACCCTCCTGGTGGGCTGCCGTGTCGCCGGCTGCCTCGGCGCCACCGGTCATTCCGGCCGCCGGCGCCGCGGCCGCCGCCGGCGCGCCGGTCTCGGCCTCGATGTAGAAGTGAATGTCGCTCGCGGTGAGGGCGGCCGCGGGGTCCTTGGCGGTGACCTCCTTGAAGCGGAATGCCGCCGGTTTGCCGCCGCCCTTCGCCGGTGCGGCGGACGGCACCACGGCGAGCGCGGCCCGGGCGACGTCGGCCTGCGCGCCGACCACCACGTAGGTGTAGACGGTCTCCTCGAGCTTGTGCTGGCGCCGCTGCTCGGTCCACCGGCTCGCGAAGAGCATCAGCGGCATGATCAGCAGCGGCAGCACGATCGACATCGCGACCGTGCGCCGGTCGCGCAGCACCGCGCGCAGCTCGCTGCGGAACAGCGTCGCGACGGTCGCGCGGTCGAGCCTCATGCCGCCTCGCCGCCGTGCGCCTTCTCGGCCTGCTCGACGTAGTGCACGAAGATGTCCTCGAGGTAGCGGTACCCGGTGGCCTCGCGCAGCGCCGCCAGCGTGGCGCAGGCGTGGATGCGGCCGCGATGGATGATGGCGATGCGGTCGCACAGCTTCTCCGCCTCGCTCATGATGTGCGTCGAGAAGATGATCGTCTTGCCCTCGTCGCGGAACTCGCGGATCACCTTCTGCATCTCGATCGCGTTGAGGACGTCGAGCCCGACGGTCGGCTCGTCGAAGATCAGCACCGGCGGGTCGTGCACGACGGTGCGCGCGATCGAGACCTTCTGCTTCATGCCGGTGGAGAGCTTGTCGACGCGGGCGTCGGCGTAGTCCGCGAGGCCGAAGCGGGCGATCAGCGCCGCAACGCGCCCGGCCACGCGGTCGGCCGGGTAGCGGTTGATGCGGGCGAAGAACTCGAGCGTCTCGCGCGCGGTCAGGCGCGGGTAGAGCGCGGTGGTCGCCGAGAAGAAGCCGAGCGAGAGGCGCACCGCCTCGGGATCATCGGAGACGTCGTGGCCCATCACCGAGGCGCTGCCGCAGGTCGGCATCAGGATCGTCGCCAGCATGCGCAGCGTCGTCGTCTTGCCGGCCCCGTTGGCGCCGAGCAGGCCGAAGATCTCGCCGGTCGAGCACTCGAAGTCGATGCCGTCGACGGCGCGCACCTCGCCGCGGCCCTCGTCGAAGAACGTCTTGGTCAAGCCCCGGACGACCACCGTCGCGCTCATCGCTTCCCTCCCGCCGCCGGCGGCGCCGACCGCTTCAGCATCCGCTGCTTCACGAACGTCAAGAAGCTGCCGGAGTACGAGCCGATCACCACGTCCTCGAAGCTCAAGATGGCGGCGGCCACCCACAGGAGCGCCGCCACCGTCGCCGCCTCGGTCGCCACGGTGACCGCGATCTGCAGCCAGTGGAAGGTGCCGCCGATCGCCTCGCGCACCATCATCGTCACGTTGACCATCGGGATGAAGGCGAGCGGCAGCGAGAACTCGAGGCCGGGCACCTGGAGGAACATCACCGGCAGCAGGATCAGCATGTAGAACGGCGTGATCATCGACTGCCCTTCCTTGAACGTGCGCGCGAACGAGGCGAAGATCATCATCCCCGCCGCCACGAACAGGGAGAGCAGCACGGCGCCGAGCGCCATCACCGGGAGCGCGAGCAGCGGCACCTTGAACTCGAGCACCTCGCCCGAGCGGGCGACCAGCGGCGCCAGCACGGCGCGCATCGAGAACGTCATCGAGGCGAGGTTGAGGATCCCGGCGACGCAGCCGAAGCTGGCGACGTAGAGGTACTTCGCCACCACGACGCTGCCCCGCGAGGCGGCCACCGAGGCGAGCGTCTCCCAGGTGTGGCGCTCGCGCTCGCCGGCGGTGGCGTCGACCGCCGGGTAGAAGCAGCCGACCGCCACCATGATGACGAAGAACAGCGGCAGCATCAGGCCGAGGATGAAGGCGCCCATCTCGCGCTTCGAGGCGACGTTGTGCCGGCCGATCGTGAATGCCTGCCACGACGCCGTGTCGACGCCGAGCGCGCGGGCGCGCTTCGCGAGCCACTCGTCGCGGTAGCTGTCCAGCGCCGCCTTGACGCGGTCGCGCGCCGCCGCGCTGCGCTCCTTGGAGGTGTTGGCGGTGAGCGAGATGCTGTAATTGCCGGCCAGCGCCGCGCCGGTCGCCGCGGCGGGACGGAACTCGACGAGGGCGTCGAGCGTCCCCGCCGCGATCTCCCGCTCCGCCGCCGCGACCTCGACGGTCCCCTTGCGCAGCTCGATCTTGTCGTCGCTCTCGAGGCGGTGCAGGAACGCCGCGTGCTCCCCCGGGGCGCCGGCCACCGCGACCCGCGACACAAAACCCTCGGTCTGGCCGCGGACGAACATGATGCCGCTGAACATCGCCCAGAGCATGAACGGGTACAGCAGGATCGGCATCAGGATGCTGTTGGTGACGATCGTCCGCTCGCGCAGCGCCGCGCGCGCTTCCCGCAGGTAGAGGACCCAGATGTCGCTCCAGCTCAGATGCACCGGGGGATTGTACGCGGATCGGCTCCGCGCGGTTTGCGCGTAATCCGGAAGCCCGGAAGCGCGATTGCGGCACGAAGCACGCTGCCAGCGAGCTTCCTTGACAGTCGAACCGGCACCACCGTAGCATCCGGGCGCGATGCGAAAGCCAGGCACGGTCCAGGTCCTCGTCGTCACCGGCGCCGCGGCGGTGATGTGGGGCGTCATCCTCGTCGTCATCGCGAGCCTGCGCTTCGGCGGCGACCTGCGCGGCTTTCTCTTCCTCGGCAGCGCGTTCCGCCACCCGGCGGCGCTCGCCGGTGCCCCCGGCTACGGCGCCCAGGGGTATGACGGGCAGTTCTACGCGGCCCTGGCGACCGACCCGCTGCTGCTGCACTCCGAGACGCTGCTGACGATCGACACGCCACGCTACCGCGGCACCCACGTCTTCGTGCCGCTCGCGGCGTGGTTGCTCGGCGCCGCGCAGCCGGGGCTGGCGGTGCGGATGTACCAGGCGCTGTGCTGGCTGCTGGCACTCGCCGCGATCTACCTCGCCGCCGACTGGCTGCGCGAGCACGACCGTTCGCCCTGGTGGGCACTGCTGCTCGTGCCCAACGCGGGCATCGCGACCTCGGTCATGCGCAGCACGCCGGATGCCGCCGCGCTGGCGCTGGCGCTCGCCGCGCTGTGGGCGTACCGGCGGCAGCGGCGCGGCCTGGCGATCGCGGCGCTGGTCGCCGCCACGCTGACGCGCGAGACGATGGTCCTGGTCGCCGCGGCGGTGGCCTTCCTCGAGTACTCCGGCGGCCGCAAGCGCGCAGCGGTGCGGTACGTGGCCGTGCCCGGTGCCGCGCTCGTCGGGGTGATGCTGTGGCGCCTGGTCACGGTGCCGGCCGGCGCGTTGCTCGGCGGCAGCTACGACGTGCCGTTCCTCTGGGTGCTCCAGAAGGCCGACCAGATGCTCGCCGCCAACATCAAGATCACCTCGATCGAGCTGTGGGGGTTCCTGGCGCTGATCGCCGCGCTCGCCGGCCTTGGCGCCTTCGGCCGCACCGAAACCTCCTTCACCGCCGAGGAGGTGATCTTCCTGCTGTTCATGGTGGTGTCGTGGACGTTCAGCTTCGCGGTCTACGTCGACGTCTACGGGTACATGCGGGCGCTGATGCCGCTGCCGTTCTTCGCCCTGTTGATCGCTGCGACCCGCGGGGACGCGGTCAAGCGCTACGTGCTCCTGCTGGCGCCCGCCGCCTTCGCCTTCGTCGGGCTGCTGATGATCCGCGCCGAGGTCAAGGCGGCGATGCTGGTGTCCCGTGGCTGAGCACGGCCGGCACCCCATCGCCGAGTACGTCGCCTACGTCGAGCAGGTGAACCCCCGCACCGTGTTTGCACCGCTCGGCATCCGCGTCGAGTCCTACGACCCCGACGCCATGGTGGTTGCCCTCGACATCGACGAGCGCCACCACCAGCACCTCGGCATGCTGCACGGCGGCGTCTCGGCGCTGCTCGCGGAGTCGGCCGCCTCGATGGCCGCCGCCATGAGCGTCGACATGGCGCGTCATACCGTCGCCGGCGTCGACCTCAACGCTACCCACCTCAAGGCGAAGCGCAGTGGCACGCTCCGCGCCACCGCGCGTCCGGTCTTCCGCGGCCGCTCGACGCACGTCTACCAGATCGACATCACGGATGAGGTCGGCGATTTGGTGTGCGTCTCGAGGTGCACGATTGCGGTGAGAGCGCGGAAGGAAAGCTGACCGTCTAGCGCTGCGATCTCCGACTCGGACCTCCCCATTCTTGCCGTGGCCCGACCGTCGTTTGATCGCCACCGCGGGTCTATTTTGCCCTGCCCTAACGGGGCGGATCTCGCGCGGCGGGACCCCGCCCGCCGCGCTCGATAGCGCGATCGCCCCTCCAGGGCATGGGCGAGGTTTGCCCCCACACCCGCATGGAAACTGGTACCCCTGCACTGGCCGCCTCCCCACAGCGCGACCGGCGCTATCATGTCCTCATGGTTCACACGATTCCCGGCAATGCCGCTGCAAGCACGACGATGCTCTGCACCCACGCGATGGCTGGAGGAGACGGGCGCCCCCGCAGCCCGTTCGATCGCCCGTGACCCCTCCCCAAGGTGTCTATTGCGCTGCACGTCAGCCGCGTAACAAGCTCGTCCCTCCGTGCACAATCGATCCATCCTCTTGTTCTTCGAGGAACTTGCGCGGCGGCCTTCCACCTCACCTCCGGATGCTACATCTCATAGATCCAATTAGCGTTAGACGGCTGGTAGGGGCGTCTCTCGAGAACCTGCTTCACACCTACCTCAATGCCCCGCCAGCCTAACCGGGGGCCTAACAAGCCGTTGAAGCCGACGCGGCTTTCGCCCTGCTTGCTCGGCTGTCGTGCCTCCGTTCACCATCCTGCCGTTCAATGGCTCTGCAACTCATCCGCCACGCAGCTTAACGGCAGCGTTGGCGCCTCAGGAGGCTGCAATGCCAGTCATCCGGTCTGCAAAACCTACTGATGCAAGAAACCTGGCCGAGTTGGCTGAACAGACCTTTAGGGATACTTTTGGAGAGATGAACACGGTTGAAGACATGGATCTTCATTGCCGGAGCAGTTACGGCGAAGCGATTCAACTGGCGGAAATCTCAAACTCGGGAATGGTCACGCTGGTATGTGAGGAGGGAGGGAAATTGATCGGGTTTGCACAACTGCGTTGGGGTAAAGCACCACGTTGTGTCGCTGCAAAATCGCCAGGGGAGATCCAAAGACTCTATGTGGCAAAGAAGTGGCATGCAAAGGGTATCGCGCAAGACCTCATGTCGGCGTGCATCACTCAAATGGAGAAGCGCAGGTCGGACGCTGTCTGGCTTGGCGTTTGGGAGCGAAATCCGAGGGCAATCTCGTTCTATAAGAAGTTCGGATTTGTAGAAGTTGGAGAGCACATCTTTCCTCTCGGGACAGATCCTCAGCGAGACATCGTCATGGTACGCCCGGTCGGCGGCGCAACCTCAAGCGCCTAAGAACGCGTCGCAGCGGACCGGGACCTTCACCCGACAGGTGACAGGTGCCCCTAACGATCTTGAAGATTTGATTGCGGCGCGTAGAGAACCACCCACTCCCCCGGATCCCTCGCTCTCGCTCGGGATGACAACGAGGAACTGATCCACGGTGGCGCCGTGGTGCGCACAGGTGAGGGTCGCGGCGCGGGAAGGGTCGCCCTGCGCGCGGGGGCGCCGCGCTGCGGGGGGGTGGGGGCAAACCCGCCCATGCCCTGGAGGGGCGATTGCGCCGGCGGTGGCGGGCACCGAGTGGCCGAGGAGCGGTGGGGTGTCGATGGCCCGACTCGCGGAGCTGCGAATCACCGCGCAGCAGGGTGACGCGAGCGCAGCGAGGCCGGAACAGCGAGGGGCCCCGGCGCTCCTCGGCCTTCCTCTCGGTCGCCACCGCCGGCGCTATCGAGCGCGGCGGGCGGGGTCCCGCCGCGCGAGATCCGCCCCGTTAGGGCAGGGCAAAAGAAAACCCGCGGTGGCGAAAGGAAGTCAGAGGCTCGTGGGCGAGATAAAGCAGATGTCTTGCCCCCCACCCTAGCCCTCCCCCGCGTTCGCGCCTTCGGCGCTCGGGGGAGGGAACCGAGGGCGAGCCCTCTTGCAGATTGGCGGTTGGAGGTGAGGGAACCGCGGGCGGGCTGAGCTCGAGTTGATTGGGGGCGACGGGGATTCCCCGTCATTACCCTGCCCATCAAACCATCTTGAGCAGGTGTCCCATCTTGTTCTTCTTGGCTTCGAGGTAGCGGCGGGTGTGCTCGGTGGGCGGGACCTCGAGGGGGACGCGCTCGGTGATCTCCAGGCCGTAGCCTCCGAGCGCCACGTACTTGGACGGGTTGTTGGTCATCAACCGCATGCGCCGGACGCCGAGCTCGCGGAGGATCTGGGCGCCGACGCCGTACTCGCGCTGGTCGGGCTGGAAGCCGAGGCGCTGGTTGGCCTCGACCGTGTCGGCGCCGGCGTCTTGCAGCTCGTAGGCGCGCAGCTTGTTGGCCAGCCCGATGCCGCGGCCCTCCTGGAGGAGGTAGAGCAGGACGCCGCGGTGCTCGGCGGCGATCCGCTCGAGCGCCGTCTCGAGCTGGGCGCCGCAGTCGCAGCGCGCCGAGCCGAAGACGTCGCCGGTGAGGCACTGCGAGTGCACCCGGACGAGCACCGGTTCCTCGGTCGCCACGTCGCCGATGACCAGCGCGATGTGCTCCTCGTCGGTGACCTTCGAGCGGTAGACGTAGAGCCGGAAGTTCCCATAGCGGGTTGGCAGCAGCGGCGACGCGACGCGCTCGACGAGGCGCTCGGTGCGCATGCGATAAGCGATGATGTCGCGAACGGTGATGATCGGGATCCCGTGCTCGCGGCCGACCTCCTCGAGCCGCGGCAGGCGCGCCATCGAGCCGTCGGCGTCCATCACCTCGCAGATCACCGCGGCCGGGTAAAGGCCGGCGGCGCGGGCCAGGTCGATCGACGCCTCGGTGTGTCCGGCGCGCTTGAGCACGCCGCCGGTGCGCGCACGCAGCGGGAACGTGTGGCCCGGCCGCAGCAGGTCCTCGGGGCGGGTCGCCGGATCGATGACGGCTAGCACCGTTGCGGCGCGGTCCGCCGCCGAGATCCCGGTCGTGGTGCGGTGCTTCGCCTCCACCGACACGCAGAATGCGGTCTGGTGCGGCGACGTGTTGTGCTCGACCATCAAGGGCAGATCGAGCTCGTCGCAGCGATCGGCGGTGAGCGCGAGGCAGATCAGGCCGCGCGCGTGCAGCGCCATGAAGTTGATCACGTCGGCGGTGACCTTCTCGGCGGCGACCACGAGGTCGCCTTCGTTCTCCCGGTCCTCGTCGTCGACGATGATCACCAGGCGGCCGCGGCGCAGCTCCGCCGCAGCCGCCTCGACGGTTACGAAACTGCCGTTGACCCGCTCGGCCCCCATTCCCGTGTTCGTCAGCCCCCGGCCTTCGGGGCGGCGGGGGCGGTCGGCGCCGCGGCCGGCGTCGCTACCGGCGTCGCTGCCGGCTGGGCCGGGATCGTGACCGGGATCGTGGTGGTCCGGGAGGCGTTGGTCATCGTGTCGCGCAGCGTGATCTCCAGCCGGTACGCGCCGGCCTTCCGGAACCCTTCGAGCGGCAAACCGTTGCCGAACATCCACAGCTCGCCGCGGATCTGCGAGACGTTCACCGGGGTGGCGGGCACCTCGGTGATCTTCTTGTCGCCGGCGAACAGCTTTATCGAGACCTCGAGCTTGGGCTTGAGCGCCGCTGCCGCGGGCGCGTTCGGGTCGGTCTGGGCCGGCGCCTCGGGCATGCCGGGCCGGATCACGAAGCAGAAGTAGGAGAGCTGCTCGCTCGGCGAGTAGGTGTTGTCGACGCGCGGCACGACGTGCCAGCCGCCGATGTTGAACGGGTCGCCGAGCCGGGCCTGCGCCTCCTGCCGGATCTCGACACCCCAGTAGAACGGCGAGATGAAGGTGCCTTCGCGCGGCACGCTCTCGATCACCGCGTCGTAGCTCGTCACGGCGAGCGGACCGGCGTCGTTGAGCAGCGCCAGTTCGACCTTCCACTTGCCGGGGTCGAGCGGGAACGCGAACTCGTACGCGTTCGCGCCGGGGACGCTGACCGGTTTGACGCCGACGACGAAGTTCCCCACCTCCTGGCCGCTGTCGGCGTTGACCGCGCGGCCGATCGCCTGGGTGGCCGCGGCGACGCTGTCGGGGATCTGCACGAACATCCAGAAGGGGTGGATGGTCTCGCTGAGGATCCCCGGAGCGCCGGCCACGACGCTGCCCTGGGGCCACGGGCGCGGCTCGACCGCGAGCACCGCGAGCTGCTGCGCGCTCGGGCTCTTGGACCCCGGCAGCATCCCGAGCTTGGGCACCTCGGTGAGCTTCGGGTTGAGCTGCAGCGCGTCGGGGGCGGCGAGGAGGACCCGCACCGCGCCGGCGTTGCGCCGGTCGGTGCGATCGAGGACGAAGTCGCCGGCACCCGGGCGAGTCTCGGAGAAGACGAATGTCGCCTCGTCGGCCTTCACACCCTTCGGTAACTGGTCCTTGACGTACTTCCACACCTCGTTGCCGCCGGTCATCTCGCCCCGTCCGGACTGGTCGCCGCTCTGCGACGCGAGCTCGCCGGGCCGGTACATGAGCCGCTGCGAGTACTTGCCCATGAGGAGCAGAACGTGGCCGCGGTCGCTCATGCTGCCCTTGGTGCTGCCGAACGAAAAGTAGCGGTCGGCCGCCTCGGTACGGATCTCGAACTCGGCCTTGAACTCGTTGACCGGCGTGTCCAGGTTGGGGTCGCGCTTGGCCCAGAAGAGCTCGATGAACGCCTTGGCTTCGGCGTCGTTCTTGAGGTCGTCGTATGCCTTGTGCTCGGCCTTGGTGAGCAGGAACCCGGCCGGCGAGTCGGGCCAGCTCTTGTACT
This sequence comes from uncultured Acidobacteriota bacterium, assembly GCA_963725705.1. Classification (GTDB taxonomy): domain Bacteria; phylum Acidobacteriota; class Thermoanaerobaculia; order Thermoanaerobaculales; family Thermoanaerobaculaceae; genus CAVRZJ01. The sequence continues at coordinate 666,187 of CAVRZJ010000023.1, forward strand.
CCGGCGAGAGCTGGGCGCCCGCGAAGGCCGCCATGGCCATCGCAGCCAGGGCGAGCGGGATGGTGGAGTGCCGCATGTCGTGCTCCTCGTTTTCCGCCCCGCGCTGTCCCCGGCGGGGCGGCGTAATTCTACACCTACAGATTCCTGAGTGCGGTCTGGCGGCCGCCCTCAGGAATCTGATAAGAAAAGGCTTATGGGAACCTCCCCGACGCGGCGACGCTGCCGCCGGGGAACGCAGGCGCGCGGGCGCCGAGCCAACATCAATCGCGCCAGAAGGTTGCTTGTGAACTCGCGCACAACGGTCAAGCCCACGCCCGCGCGCTCGTTTCCCCGCCAGGGCATCGGGCCGACTCGACCTACCTGCGCACGAGGTCGAGGGCGCGTCGAACCTCGTCGTTGCGCGGGTCGTAGCCGAGGATCTTCTCGAGGCAACGGCACTGCTTGTCGGGCTGGCCACGCAGGCTCCAGTAGTTCCCCAGACCGAGCCAGGCCGAGGTCAACCTGGGGTTGAGCTCGAGCGCCTGCTTGAAGTGATCGAGCGCGCGCTGGCGCCAGAGCGGGTTGGCCACCTCGATCTCGGCCATCATTGCCAGGCTGTCGGGGTCCGGCACGGCCTCCACGGCCCGGCTGAGTAGTCGGTAGGCGATCCGGAAGTCCCCGCCGGAGGACACCAGCTCACGCGCGTGCCGCTTGTCCTCTTCCGCCTTCTCCGGGCTGATCGGCTCCTGCTCACCCATGTCGTCCCGTTTGTTATCAGCTCTCGACCGCCGTGTCAACGATGCGGGCAGGTTTCCGAGCTCAGAAGGAGTTGCCCAGAGAGAGGAACAGCTCGCCCTTGCTCTCTCCCGGCTGACGGTCGAGCTTCCAGCCGTACTCCAGGCGGATCGGTCCCACCGGGGTCTCGACGCGCAAGCCCAGCCCGGCGCCCCAACGGAAGTCGGCCAGCCGGATGTCGCTGCCGGAGGCCCACACGTTGCCGCCGTCGACGAACGCGTCGCCGCCGACGACGCTGAAGATCGGGAAGCGCCATTCGAGGTTGGCGAGCCCCAACCCGGCCCCTCCCACCGGCTCCAGCTCGGTCGCCAGGCAATCGGGCTTGTCGCTGGGGCAGATCAGGGTGCTCCCCAGGATCCCGAGCCGGTCGGTGGCGAAGGCGCGGTTCGAGACCCTGCCACCGCCGAAGAAACGGACCGCGATCGGCACCGCGAGGTTGTCGCATCCCAGCGGGTCGGCGAGCACGTCGCAGCCCCCGCTCACCCGGGGGCGCGGTTGGATGACGCCGCCGCGCAGGCTGGCGGCCACCACCCCGCCGCCGAACGGGCGGTACTTCGACAGCTCGAGCGAGAGCTTCTCAAATGACGTCTCGCCGCGGAAAGCCTTGAACGCCACCTGCAACTGGACGCTGGCCAACGTCCCGCTCCGCGGCGTGAAGACGTCGTCGCGGGTGTCCCACTCGAGGATCGGTGTGAGCGAGGTGATAGCGATCTTCTGCTGATCGCGCTCGAGCTGCGAGAGGATCTCCGGCGGTGCATCAGAGTCGACGATCTGGTAGTCGTAGCGCAGCACGGTGCGCAAGGGGCGCCGCTCGAGGTCGCCGAGCTGAAGCCACATGCCGCGGCGCAGCAGCCGGAAGCTCGGGAAGCTCTCGTCCGTGCGGTAGATCGAGGTCCAGTTGGGGATGCCGATGACGCCGAGGTTACCGCGCTCGCGGTACGACACTTCCCACAGACGCTGGCGGTCCGAGTAGCGGCCGAGGACGGAAACAATACCGGCGCGGCCGAACAGGTTGAGCTCGGACCACGACGCCGAGAGCCGCAGATGATCGACCGTGTCCCAGCCGAGGCCGAATCCGAAGGCGCGGGTCGGCGCTTCGCCGAGATCGAGGACCCAGCCGCGCTCCGGCCCCGAGTCCTGCCCCGGGATCGGCCGCAGCGCAGCGCGCTGGAACAGCCCGAGGCCGAGCAGGCGCCGCTGCATGGCGAGCTGCTCCGAGGGGCCGAGCGGCTTCTCGGGATCGAAGGCGACCACCTTCTCGACCACCGTCTTGCGCGTGTGCGAGAGCCCGGTGATCACCAGCCGCGAGGTCAAGACCGGCTCGCCCGGCTGCGCCGAGATCGTCACGTCGCAGCCGGCATCCTCGCAGCGATGGTCGGCGACCGTCTGCGCCTCCGCGTACCCGGCGTTCTGCAGAGCGAGGAGGACCGCGTCGCGGGCGCGTGCCTCGGCGTCCAGGCTCCACGGCCCGCCGACGGCGAGCGGCAGCGCCGGGGTCTTGACCGGCGGCGGCACTCCGTCGACCGCAAGCGCGCGGACGAGGCGGCGAGGGCCCTCCTCGACCGGAAACTCGATGGCGACGCCGCCGCCCTCGGGAACCAACCGGGGCTTCGCGACGGTTGCATCCGCAAACCCCGCCTCGTGCAGGGTCGCAAGCAACGACTCCGCGTCGGCGGCGAGCGTGTCGTCGTCGACGCCCTCGCGGCCCCACCACCACGGGTGTCCGGCGTGCGCGCCGATCCGCTCCTTGAGCGACGACGGCGGGATCGACGTCATACCGGGGAAGCGCACGGCCTCGATCGGCGTCTTCACCGTGCCGGCGACCTTCAGGTGGAGCCTTCGGCACGGCGCCTCGTCGGCGATCTCCCCGCTCACCGCGACGAGCAGGAAGCCGCGTCGCTGCAGGAAGGTTCGCACCCGGCTCACGGTCAGATCGAGGGCGGCCTCGCTGAACGGCTCGTCGCCGCCGAGAAAGAGCAGCGCCTCCTGATTGAGGTCCTTGCTGCTCTCGACGCCGTCGAGGGCCAGCTTCCAGCACGATCCCTTGCGCACGGTGAAGAGCGCGACCCCGCCGCCCGCGACGCTCTCCACCTCGGGGACCTCGACCTCGGACTCCCAGAAGCCGTCGCGGCGCAGCGACTCGAGCAGCCGCCGGCGGGCTCGGTCGAGCCGGTCGACGCTCGCCCGGTCCCCGGGCTTGAGGCCGGTGCGCCGCCATATCTCCTCCGTGGTGAGCTCGCTCCCCGGAGCCTCGACCCGCTGCACGAGCGTCGGCGCACCCAGGTCGACGGCGACCGCCACCCGCACCAGCCCTCTCTTGACATCGAAATCGAGGTCGGGGTCCACGCTCGCCGCGAGGAACGAGCGCTCGCGCAGGCGCGTGCGCGCCCGCTCGACGCCGCGCTCGAAGGCGCCGACGGCGAGCGGGTCGCCGACCGCGACGCCGAGGTCTCCGAGGATGAGCAGGCGCTCGCGGCGCGAAACGCCGGTGATCTCCACCGCCGCGACCCGCGAGGCGAGCTGCAGGCGGACCACCAGTCCCACGCCGTCCGGACGCTCGATCACCTCGACCACGGCATCCTCGACCGACCGCGAGGCGATCAGAGCCTGCACGCCGTGGCGGATCGCCACCCGCGACAGCGGCGCCCCCTCGCTGACCCCGAACGCCCGGCGCAGGTCCGAGACGCTCGGAACGTTCTCGGGCTGGAACGACACGTTGGCGACCGGGGACGCGCCCCAGGCCAGAGTTGCCGCGAGAACCCCGCTCAGTAGCGGCGCTGCCATTTCACGTCCATCGAGTAGGAGCCGTCGGTGTCGCGGGCAGCCTCGAGAAACACACCCTGCCCGAGCCGCCAGCGGCTGACGATGACTTCCTCGCGGTTCGAGGCGAGCGTCGTCGACACCGTCACGATCCAGTTGCGCGACAATTGCTTGGCCACGGTCAGCCGTGCGGTCGGGTTGCCCGTGTCACTGGTGGCGACAGGGTCGACGCTGAGCTGATCGAGCGAGAGCAGCGACCGCGCGCGGTTCGTCACTGCGCCGGTGAGCTGGTCGGTGAGGAACGTCGACGCGGCCGCTCCCGCCTGCACCTGCCCGACCTCCTCCAGGCGCCGCCCGACCGAGAGCAACGCGAGGATGTCCATCTCGGGCAGCGGCGGCGTCGAGGTGAACGTCGGTGTCAGCCGCTCGAGCGTGCCGACGAGACCGACCGTGATGTCCCAGTTCTGCACCGTGGTGTGCCCGAGCACGTCGAGGAACGGCTCGATGCGGGTCGGGTCGGTGAACGTGACCGTGGCGCGGTCGAGCTCGTACCGGACGCCGGACATCTCGAGCTCGCCGCCCGGCAGCACCTCCAGGCGGCCGAGCAGACCCGGATGAGCCGAGGTTCCGACCAGGCGCACGTCGCCCCGAGCGGTGAGACGCGCCAGCGGCATCGCGAGCTCCAGAGTGCTCGGCACCGCGACGTGCAGGTTGAGGTTGATCGCTCCCGCCTCGGGCGCGCTGCGCACCGGCGCCAGCAGCCCCTCGACGATCAGCTTCTGCAGGCTCAGCTCACGCCGGTACACGGTACGCTGCAGCGTCGTCTCGCCGGTCACCGACAGGTTGTCGAGGGTGCCGACGATCCTCACGTCGCCCTGCAGCGACGGCGTGAACCCCGCGATCACCGGCCAACGCACACGGGTTGCGTGCGCCGTCAAATCGAGCTCCAGCTCGGGACTCAGGATGATCCGGCCGTCGCACGTTCCCTCGCCGCCCGAGAGCTGGAACTTCACCCCGGAGAGGGCGATCACCTCCGGCACGATCTCGAACACGCCATCGATCCCGGTCAGCGGTCCGGGAAGCCCCGGCACCGTCAGTGAGCCCTTCGCGACACGGGCGACACCCTCGAAGCGCGGTTCCTTGTCGGTCCCGAGCAGCTCGCCGAGCAGCTCGACGTCGCCGCGCGGGTTGCCGCCCCGGAAGAACAGCGCGAGCAGCGCTGCCGGGACCTGGCCGGCGACGTTGCCGGCGAGCGCCCCGTCGGCCTTCCGCGATGCCCTCACGAAAAGGCTCGAGCGCGGCCCGAGCAGCCACGCACCGTCCAGCGTGACGGCGCTGCCCTCGACCGAGAAGCGTGCCGGCTCCCGGAGCGTCGCCCGCTCGCCCTCGGCCTCGAGCGCCAAGGAGGAGATCTCGCCGGTCACCCGCGCCGGCCGGTCGTGCTCGAGCACGACGTCGGCGTGCCCCGCCAGCTCGCCGTCGACCGGCAGCTCGCCGCCGACCAGGTCACGCACCGTTTGGCGCCACGACGACACCGCAAAGTCGAGGCTGCCGCCGTACCCGCCCCGCGACTGGCGCAGGCGCCCCTTTATGCCCCACACCTCCGGTCTCGCCACGTCGATGACGATCCCCTCGCGGTCGAGCTCGACGAACCCCCTGGCACCGCCGGCGCTGGCCACCTCGAGCCTCCCCGACGGGCTGTCGAACGGGAAGGCGCCGTGGAACGTGAGGTCGAGGGTGCCGCCGACCAGGCGCCCGAGCGGTGGCGAAATCGCGTCGAGGCCGAACCCGGCCAGGCTCGCATCGACGCGCGCCTCGCGCCGCAGCACGTCGACGGCGACGGTCGCAGCGAACGGCCCGACGCGGAAGTCGCTGAGCGAGACGACACCGCCCGCGAGGTCGACATGCCCGCTGCCGCTGCCGAACGGCACGCCGGCGAGGGAGACGTCGGCGAGCTGCAGCGTCGCCTCAGCGCGCGGCGTGTCGATGGTGCCGAACAGCCGGCCGGTGAAGTCGACGTCGCCACTGATCGGCGCCTGGACGCCGCCCCACGCCGCCACGTTGACCAGCGGTACGCGGTGGCCGGCCATGCGCAGTTCGAGGGCCAGGTCGTGCGCAAAGTCGAGCGTGCCGTCGCAGCTCACGCGCCCGCGGCCGACCAGGATCTGCCCGCCTTCCACGGCGGCGACGCCGCCGCCGACCCGCAGCAGCCCCTGCACCCCGTCGGCGGTGACCGGTCCGTAGGAGATCGGCGCCACCGCCACGTCGCCGACGACCGAGAGGTCGCGAAACGGCCCGCGCAGGCGCAGGTCGATAGCGGCCTCTCCAGTCAGCTCCGGCGGCAGCACGTCCGTGCCCACCCAACCGCGGAGCAGACGGGCAATCGCCGGCACCGGGACGCGCTCGCCCTGCAGCGTCCAGTTGGGGATCCAGGTGCCGAGCGTCAACCGCCCCTCCCAGTGGAACGGGGCGCCCGCCAGCGTGGTCCTCGCCGTAGTGATCGCCAGCGCCCCGTCGCGGGCCAGCGACATCACCACCTGCCCGCCGACCGGCACGTCGCCGCCGTGCGCGGTCAGCTCGCCGACCCCGGTGCCGGTGCCCTCCTTGATGCGCGTCCCGTCCCATGCGACGTCGGCGGTGAAGCGGGCGCTCCCGGCCAGCCCGGCGGGGTCGATCCCGAGCGTCGACAGGAAGCCGGCGACCTCCACGCCCTCGCCGCGCGCGGCGGCGCGGTGGCCCCACGGCGGCGCGAATCCGGAGAGCGCGTACGACCCTTCGAGCGAGCCTCCCGCGAAAGTGGCGTGCCCCAGCGACGCCTCGATCCCCTCCTGGGACACGTGTGCCTCGCCGCGCACGTCGGCGAACGAGAACCTGGCGACGGCGACCTGCGCGGCGGCGATCTGGGCGTCCACCCGGAACTCGCCGCCGGCAACCGTGCCCTGGACCTGCGCCTCGGCGCTCCCCTCGAGGCCGGCGCCGATGTGCAGGGTCCGCTCCAGCATCGCCAGGTCGCAGCGTACCATCCCGTTGCCCCGGATCGTGCGGCCCGCCACCTCGCCCTTGACGTCGACCTCCCACCACGGCCCGACGCCGTGCAGCCGGCCGATCTCCCAGCCGGCGTCGTTGCGCCGCCCCCAGGCGTCGACGCTCGCCTGGATCGGGTCGACGTTCGGCGCGTTGAGGAGAACGCTGCCGGCGCGCACGACCGCGGCGCTGATCGGATAGCGCGAGGTGCCGGTCCAGCGCGCATCGACGTCGGCGGCGGCAATCACAAGGCCGCCGGGCACGTCGAGGTGCTCGATCGTGAGGTCCTCGATCATGAGCTGCCGGACCGCCACACGCAACCACGACTGGCGGCCGGGCGGGCCCGGCTTGGGGATGGCGCCGGTGACGTGCACGCCGTGCAGCCGGAGTTGGCTCAGCACCAGCTCGCGCTCGGCGAGGCGGAGCTGGCTCAGCCCCACTTCAACGGCGTCCGCCCGCGCCACCAGCTCGCCGGGCGGTCCGAGCTCGACGCCCGTCAGGGTCAGACGCGGCGGTACAAAGGTGACGCGGGTGTCGGCGATCTTCACCGGCTGCCCGAGCGCCGCGGTGAGGCGGGCGGACAGCTCCCGCGACGCCCAGGCGCGAACTCTCCGGCTCCCCGCCAGCTCGACCAAGCCGGCCCCCGCGGCGACCCAGACGGCAATCGCCAGGAGCACCCCCAGGGTCGTGCGGCTCAGGTGAAGCCGGCGGGTGGCCAACCTCAGCTCTCCCGCTCGCCCCACTTGAGCTTGTGGTGGAGGATCGAGAAGAAGCTGCTCGAGCTCTCGCGGATCAGCGCCAGCGGCTCGGCGGCCCGGCTCACCCTGATGCCCATCCCGGGCGGGAACGGGAACCCGCGCTGCCCATCGAGGGTCAGGTACACCTCCGCTTCGCCCGGTTCCAGCCAGGCGCGCACCTGTGCCGTCGGCGGCACGGCGAGCGGCCTGTCGGTGAGGGTGTGCGAGCAAATCGGCGTGATCAGCAACGCCGACAGCCCCGGGTGGACGATCGGGCCGCCGGCGGAGAGATTGTAGGCGGTGGAGCCGGTCGGCGTCGCCAGGATCAGACCGTCGCCGTGGAACCTCGTGAGGAGCTCGCCGTTGACCTCCACGGCGATCGACACAATGCGCGCCAGCGCCGCCTTCGTGATCACCACGTCGTTGAGCACCAGGTACGAGCGCTCACCGTGGCCGCCGTCGACCTCGACAAGAAGACGCTCGCGGTGCTCGATCTCGACCCGGCCGGCGAGCACGTCGTCGAGGAGTTGAAACGTCCGCTCTGGCGCGTGCTCGGTCAGGAAGCCGAGCGTGCCGAGGTTGACGCCTGCGACCGGCACCGTCGCCGGGCAGCCGCGCGTCACCGAAAGGAACGTGCCGTCGCCACCGAGCACGATGACGACGTCGACCTCGCGGCCGAGGAGGGCGCGCGGCGGACCTGGGGCGACACCCAGCACCTCCGCCGACTCGACGTCGACGACACCTACGACGCCGCGCGCCGCCAGCTCGCGCAGCACCTTCTTCCCGAGGGCCACCGCGTCCGGGTTGTTTGGCTTGACGACCACGCCTACACGTCGCGGGGGAATGCGGAACGCGGCTGCGCTCATGCGCTGATTCTAGCCCGTCGCGAGGTGATTTGCGGTAGGCCGGGCGTAAGTGAGCGTGTTTGGAAGCGCGCGCGGGGATCGAGCTTGGCGTTGCCGAGCGAGCCGCGTACCTATTGCCAGTTGCCCGCCCCGGCGGAGGCACGGATCACCTTGACGACCTCGCCGGGCTCCGGGAAGCGCCCGACGCTGTGCTTGGAGAACACCAGGGCCCCGTCGACGGTGACATCGAAGATGCCGCCGGAGCCCTTGGTGAGCTTCGCCTCCGCCGCGAATGCCTTCTTCAGCTCGGCCGCCAGACCGGCGGCCCGGGGCTCATAGTTTCAGGTCACGCAGTAGACGATCTCGACGCGCATGGCGACCTCCACCGAGCTACAAGTCTACGACGCCCGCGTTTATGCCCTGCTATGCCCTCCGGCGCGCCCACCCGCGCGCACCCGTGAGCGCAGCCGAGGCCAGGCAGATCAGCCCGGCGCCGGCGGCGGTGCGCGGCGCCCCGACGTGCTCGGCGACCACCCCGGCGGCCAACCCGCCGATCGGCGACAGGCCGACGAAGATCCAGATGTAGATCGAGATCACACGGCCGCGCATCTCCTGGGGAGCCGAGGTTTGCAGGAAACCGTTGGTCGTCGACAACTGCACAGCGACGGCCAGACCGATGACCAGCATCACCGCCGTGGCGACCGCCAACTGACGCACCGAGCCGAGGGCGACGAGACCGATGCCGAGCGTTGCCTGGGCGACCAGGGCGCGGCGACCGGCCCCCTCCGACCCGCGGCCGGCGGCCGTGCCGAGAGCGCCGAGGATGGCGCCGACGCCGGCTCCGGCGAGCAGCATCCCGTACCCGCGAGCGCCGCCGCGCAGCACGTCGCGGGCGACCACCGGCAGGAGCGTGGCGTACGACAGGCCGACCACCGAGGTGACTGCGACCGCGAGCAGCGCCGCCCGCACCGGCGGCGACTCCCAGGCGTAGCGCAGCCCTGCCACGAGGTCGGTGCGCAGCGAGCGTGCGCCCGCCGCCGGCCGGACCTGCGGGTGGATCAGCAGGAGAGCGATCAGCACGGCAAGGAAGCTGACCGCGTTGACCAGGAAACACACGCCCTCACCGTAGGCGCCGACGATGACGCCGGCGATCGCGGGACCGACGATGCGGCCGGCATTGAAGGCGGTGGCGTTGAGCGACACCGCGCTCTGCAGGTCGTCGACCCCGACGAGGTCGACCTGCAGCGTCTGGCGAGCCGGCATGTCGAGGGTGTCGACCACCCCTTGGAACAGGGCGAGCGCCAGCACCTGCCACACTCGCACCGTCCCGCTGAGCGTCAGCGCCGCGAGTGTCGTCGCCTGCAGCAGGCCGAGCGTTTGCGTGATCAGCACCAGCGCGCGCCGCGGGAAGCGGTCGGTGATCACCCCAGCGAACAACGCGCCGATCAGCGCCGGCCCGAAGCGCACCGCGGAGAGCACGCCCAGTACCATCGGCGAGTCGGTCAGCCGGTAGACCAGCCAGCCGAGCGCGAGCGTCTGCATCCACGTCCCGCTGACCGAGATGAACTGCCCGATCCAGTAGACGCGAAAATCGCGGTGGCGCATCGCACGAAACGCACTGCCGAGGCGGATCGCCGTCACCGAGGTCACGCTCTCACCGTACCAGAGCCGCAGAGCTCCGGGTCAACTGCAGTATGCAGCGGACACGCCCCGGCGGCGCCGGGACGGATGCCGGCGCGCCGAGGCGCAGTGGCGGGCCGTCGCAGGCGCCGTCCTGCGCGACCGCCTACTTCTGGAGCTTCTCTTCGAACACCAGGTTCTGGAACCGCGCCTGGAGCACCTCGCGCAGCTTCATGACGTTGTCGTTGCTGCCCTGGTCGGCGCCCACGTCCCGGAAGTTGTAGTCCTCGCCCTTGAAGATCTTGAAGCCGATCTCGTAGCAGAACTTGCCGGCCGGGAGCGGGCGGCACTTCAGCCATGCCTTTTCGAGCGCAGTGGCCTTCGCGGTGAAGTTGGATTTGCTGTCGGTTGCACTCGCCCAGGTGAGCTCGTCGCCCTCGAGCGTGAGCTTCCCCTGGTGGTTCTTCGACAGGAACGTGCCCCGCAGGAGCAGCAGCCCTTCAATGGTGGCGTCGGTGACGGGCTTGGCGGGAGCCTTCGAGGCGCCAGGCACCGTCGTCGCCGCCGTGGCGCTGTTCATCAACGCCGCAACAACGGCGTCCGGCACCCGGTTCGCCTTCAGGTAGATCAGATCGTTGGTGGACAGCGGCGCGCCGCTGGGGGTCTGTTTCACCTGCTCGATGATCAGGGACTCGGTGAGCCCGCTCTGGACCAGCTTGACGATCCCCGTGAGTGCGGGGTTGTCGGGCTGGAGCGGCTGGGGCGCCGGCATGGCGCGGGCCTGCACCGCCGCGATCACGGGCTCCGGCACACCGGCGGCCCGCAGCTTGTCGATGTCCCCGGGACCGAGTGGCGCTACGGTGTTCATTGGGTCGTTGATCTTCTCGACGATCTTGTCGGCTGGCGCGCCGAAGCCATGGGCGGCAATGATCTTGTCCACGGTGAGCTCCTCACCGAAGGCCGCTGCCGCAAACAGAAGCACAGTCGCGAAAACGAGCTTTCGCATTCCCCTTCCCTCCTTGACGGACCTTATCCTACCACCGCGAACCCAATCGCGACAGCATCTCCGGGCACGCTGCCAGCCAAGCGCCGGCGGCGCCCCCGGGCCGTCAGCGGCGCAACCCGGTGAGCCGGCCGGCGGTGCGGAGCGGGTCGAGCTCGGGATCGAGCGCGAGGTCGAGGCGGTCGAACCCGAACTGATCGCGTGCGCGCAGCAGCCACTCCCAGCCGCGCTCGAGGTCGCCGGCGAGCAGCCAGCCGCAGGCGATGTTGTAGGCGATGGTGCCGAGGGCGGGAGCGTCGCCGCGGCGCCACAGCTCGGCGGCGCGATCGAGCGCGCCCCGGGCGCCTGCGCGGTCACCGGCACCGAGCCGCGCGCGGCTGAGGGTGATGAACAGGTACGGCTCGCCGGGCGTCCGCGTGGTCAGTGGCTCGAGCGCCGCGACCGCTTCTGCGAAGCGGCCCAGCCCGGCGAGCGCCTCGCCGCGCGCCTGCTCGAGCGAGGCGTCGCCGGGGCGCTCGCGGAGCCCTTTCTCCGCCGCATCGAGGTAGAGCGCCCACTGGCGCCGCTGCTCGTCCGGCCAGCGCAGCAGGCCGGCCCACCACTGCGAGGCCTGGTAGACGACGAGCGGATCGGTCGGCGAGAAATCGAGACGCTTGCGGATCGCGCGCGACAGCGCCTCGCGCGCCTCGCTACCGCGGCCCAGCAACTGCAGCGCGTATGCCTGGTAGAGCGGCGCCGCGTAGCGCTTCGGGAATCGGATCTCCGCATCGCCGGCGGTCCGCAGCGCGTCCCCGTAGCGCCCGGCGAGCACCTGGTTGTACGCCAGCTCTTCGCGGGTTGGGCTCCAGTCAGGTTGCCACCCGGCTGCCAGTAGCTTCTCCAGCAGGGGGATCGCCTTCTCGGGGCGGTCCTCGCGCCGGTACGCGCGGGCAGCGCTGTAGGTCAGCTCCGCCGATCCCGGAAACACCCTGCGCGCCGCCTCGAGCGCCTGCAGCGCCCGCTCAGGGTCCTCGGCGAGCACCGCCGTCACCAGGTCGAGCTCGGCGGCCTCACTCGGGTCAGGCCTGACGAGGAGTGAGCGGCCGCGAGCGAGTGGCGCCTGCCACTCCTCGAAGCGGCCGGTCGACTTGGCGACCAGCGCCTGGTAGAGGTACGCCGGCCAGAACGACGGGTCGGCGCCGATCGCGCCGTCGAGCGCCTGACCGGCGTCGCGCCAGCGGGTGCGCGTGTACGCCGCGAGCGCCTGCTGAAACGCCCTCGCCGCCGTCAGCGACCGTGTCCGCTGGACCAGGAACCCGTGCAGCGGGTCCTCCGCCGCCACCTCGCGGTACACCGCCTCGAGCTCGACCGCGGCGCCGATCGTTTCCAGCACGCCGGCGATCGCCGCGGTCGGCTCCGCCGGGTCGGCGCGGCCGTCGTGCACCGCCATCACCGCCGACGACGCCGCCTCGATCGCGGTGACCGTCAGCCGGAGTCCCTCAGCCGTCGGTACCAGCACGCTGCGCACGCGGATGTCGGCCTTCCCGCGGCTGACGACCTCGACCCCCTTGCGGGCGCCGAGACCGGTGGTCAGCGCCGTCGTCACCCGGCGCGCCAGCTCCCCAGCGATCGCCTCCCCGGGCGGCGCTCCCGTCGGCTCGACGGCGACCCGCAGCGGTGCCGCCTTCGCCGTCTGCAGTCCACCCGTCCCGGCGAGCCGCCAGGCGACCACACCGAGCGCGGTCGCCAACGCCAGCGAGCTGACGCTGACGGCGAGCCACGGCAGCACGACGCGCCGGAGCAGCGGCAGCCCGAGGCGCTCGCTGATGCGGCCGAGGCGCCGCACCACCTCGTCCATCGGCGGGCGTGCCCGCCGGTCGGCGGCCACGCAGGCCGCGACCAGCGATCGCATCGCTCGCGGTGTGGCGCGCGGCAGGTGCGAGAGGTCTGGCTTGCCCGAGAGGACCCGGGCAACGATCTCCGGCAGCGTGGCGCCGTCGAACAACCGCACGCCGCCCAGCACCTCGCCACTGCAGCAGCCGAACGACCAGACGTCGCAGCGCTCGTCGCACTCCTCGGCGCGCACCTGCTCGGGCGCCATGTACGACGCCGTACCAACGACGACCCCGGACTCGACGAGCTCGGCGGTGACGTCGGTCCCGGTCCGGCGCTCGCTGCGCCGATGGAGGCGCGCGAGGCCGAAGTCGAGCACCTTGGGCGTCCCGTCGGCGGCGAGCATGATGTTGCCGGGCTTCAGGTCGCGGTGGATGACCCCGGCCGCGTGCGCCGCCGCGAGCGCCCGTGCGATGTCGCGGCACAGCCGCAAGCCGTCGCCGACCGCGAGCGGCCCACGCTTCAGCCGGGCGGCGAGCGATTCGCCCTCGACGAGCTCCATCACCAGGAAGTGCGTGACCGCGGCGTTCAGCGCCGGCGAGCCGTCGGCCCGCGCCGGCAGCGCCTCGTCGACCTCGAAGATCTGCGCGACGTTGGGGTGATTGAGCGCCGCCAGGGCCCGCGCCTCGCGCTCGAAGCGGACCACGCTGTCCGGGCTCGCGAGCCACTCCGGCAGCACCTTGATCGCGACGTCGCGCCCCAGCCGCGGGTCGTGCGCGCGCCACACCTCCCCCATCCCGCCCCGTCCGAGCGCCGAGACGATCTGGAACCGGCCGAGCATCACACCAGGAACGAGCATGCCAGGACGATGATACGTGGTTGGTGGTCAGTGGTCAGTCTTGCGCGGACTGCCGCCCAGTGCAGCACAGTAGCTAGTGCACGGGAGATCCCCGAGCCTGCAAGCCCGACCCGACCGAACAGAGCTAATGGTGCTTGGTTCGGGGCTTCTTGGCCCGCCGGATCCGCGCGATCAGCGTCTCGAATTCCTTACGGCTGACGCCAAGCGTCAACATGTTGCTGCGAATGATGTCCTCGCCGAGGTCCTTCACCATCTTTATGATGACCGGTCGCGCCATGCCTGGGCGGGTCATCGCGAGGTGATCACCTCGCACGCGCGATTCGCTGCAACCCAGCAGCAGGCACACAGCCCGCAATTCCTGCCAGGTGACCCTCATCGCGCCGCGGCAGCCTCGAGGAAAGCAGCAGCTTGGTAGGCGGGAAGCGAGACACTCAGCTCGAAGTCACTACCCAAGACGTCGTCGTCCTCGGCGCGCCTGATCATCACCGACTCGGCAGCAGGCGGCAGGGCGCCTGCCCATGGCACCGGCTGGAAACCAACCTCACGTAGCGCCTGGTCGAGTGTTCCGCGCGCCAGGCAGTCCTCGACCCACAATTCGACCGCTTCGCGCAGCGAGCGCTCGGCATCCGCGCGGCTCGACCCCTGCGTCCACACGTTGAGCTTCGGGCAGCCCGCGACCCACTTCCGGCCGTCGCGGCGGAGGACGGCGCGTAGGTTGACGGTGATCTGGACCGACTCAGTCATCTTGGCACCCCTCGGCTGATGAAGCATAGCACCGCAACACTAGTTCCAGCAGGTGAGAGGCAGCATGGTCACCGGCCCAGCGAGGGCGGTGATAGACTCGCTGAGAGTTCCGCACCAAATGAGTCTTGCCGTCGGTACCCGACTCGGTCCCTACGAGATCCTCGCCCCGCTTGGCGCGGGAGGCATGAGCGAGGTGTGGCGGGCGCGGGATGCCAAGCTCGGGCGAGACGTCGCGCTCAAGGTCCTGCCCGAGGAGTTGGCCCGCGATCCCGAGCGGCTGGCGCGTTTCGAGCGCGAGGCGAGGGCGGTCGCCGCTCTCAACCACCCCAACATCGTCACCGTGTACTCGGTCGACGAGGTGGCCGGCGTGCGCTTCATCACGATGGAGGTGGTCGAGGGTAGAACGCTCGCCGAGCTGATCCCCGAGGACGGAATGCAGGTCGACACGCTGCTACGGCTAGCGATCCCGCTCGCCGATGCGCTCGCCTCGGCGCACGAGCGCGGTGTGATCCACCGCGACCTCAAACCAGGCAACGTCATGGTCACCACCGAGGGCCGCGTCAAGGTGCTCGACTTCGGTCTCGCCAAGCTGACGGCGGCAGACTCCTCCGACCCGGAGCTCACGGCCACCGGGCTGACCCGCGGCGGCCAGATCATCGGCACCCCGGCGTACATGTCCCCGGAGCAGGCCGAGGGTCGCTCGGTCGACCACCGCTCGGACATCTTCTCCCTCGGAAGCGTGCTCTACCAGATGGCGACCGGAAAGCGGCCGTTCACCGGCGAGACCCAGGCGGCCGTGATCTCCGCGATTCTGCGGGACACGCCCGTTGCGATCAGCAGGATCAACCCAGTGCAGCCAGCCGGCCTGTCTGACATCGTCCAGCGTTGTCTTCAGAAAGACCGCGAGATGAGGTACCCGAGCGCAGGCGAGGCCTTCACTGAACTGAAGGCGCTCGAGATGTCACTGGCGCCGGCGCGGCCCGGTCGTCTCCCTCGGAAGGCTTGGACGGCCATAGCGGCCACTGTCGTTGCGGCCATCGTTGCCGTCGCAATCGCTGGATTCCTGTTTGTAGCCTCGGTCTGGAAGCACGAGGACGTGAAGCGCGAGCCGATGCTGCGGGAACTCACGGCCAATCCACCGGAGATTCCCGTTGGTGAATATGCAATTTCTCGGGACGGCAAAGTACTGGCCTATCGGGATCGAGCCCATGGCTTGGCATTTCTTCAAATCGATACCGGAGAGATCAAGTCCTTCCCCAATACAGGCTCGCTGCGTCCCTTCGATTGGTTCCCGGATGGCGCTCATCTGCTAGTGGGGCAGAGCAACTTGACGAGTGGCGTCTGGAAGATGTCGACTTGGGACGGCACAGTTCGCAAATTCTTGGATTCTAGTGAGTTAGCAATCATCTCGCCGGACGGTACACGGATTCTATTCCACGACCCAGAGGGGGTTACGATCGCGGGCCCCAACGGAGAGGATCCACGGATCGTCCCGTGGCCCGCAGGCGGCCGACTCCCTGACTGGTCGCCGACGGGAAGAGGCTCGTCTATTCGCTGGATTCACCGGAACCTGGGAACCCAGTGAGCATCGAGACCTGCGGCCTCGACGGAGGTCAGCGCACAGCGGTTCTCTCCGACAACAGCCTGCTCAAACGTATTGCCGGCAACGTAGCTTGGCTGGCTGACGGGCGGGTTCTCTTCACGGTTGAAGAACTCCCCCCGAATGAGCGGAACGGCAATATCTGGGCAATCGATGTCGACCCGGACACTGGTCGCGCCCGCGGCCAACCGTCACAAGTGACACACTGGACAGGGTTCAACATCAGCAGATATTGGCGTTTTGGGCACTCCGGAGATGGCAAGCGGTTGGTCTTCACGAAGCACAGGGAATTGGATGTCGTCAAGACCGCAGAGACTCGCTCGGGAGACGGCGAGGCTGGGGCTCCGCGGCGACTGGGCCTTGAAAATTGGGAGAAGCACGTAGGTCCGTGGGCCAGCGACAGTCAGAGCCTTTTCACTACTACCTACCGCGACGGCAGGTGGGAAATCGACAAACAGAATCTCCAGGAGCCTGATTCACATATGCTCATCGCCGGCGTGGAGGGCAAACGCCCAGAGATCAGTCCCGACGGGACGTGGCTCCTCTATCATGCGATTGTCGGTGGAGGGGCCAACCCTACCTCCTCCGCTCTCATGCGAGCCCCCATCGAGGGGGGGCCTGCCTCACTAGTGCTATTGGGCGGTGACAGTTGTTCTTGCTCCCGATCGCCAGCAAGTCTGTGTGTCGTGTCGGAACAAAAGGAAGAGAAGCTGGTAATTTCGTTCTTGGACCCGGTCGCGGGCCTAGGTCGGGAAATCGTACGACTAGGCAAATCCCTGGCAGATTCCCAATTGAGTCTCTCGCCAGATGGCAAGAACATCGCACTAGTGAATGGTGATAATCAGGTTCGCTTTATCAGCACCGACACTGGATTGAGACACTCAGTCAACGTGGGAGAATGGAGTTGGCTTCAGGGCGTGAGTTGGCATCCTGACGGTAGCTGTGTTTTCGTAGGAGGCCGTGCCAAAGAGAGCTTCGGAATTCTCTCGGTTGATACGGCGGGCAACGCAAAGGTGTTGGTGCGAGCGGTCATTGGCCAGGGGTATCTTCATAATCCTCGTGTCTCGCCCGATGGTCACTATCTGGCGTTTGACGAGCGGACCTTCGAGTCGAACCTAGCGATGCTGGAGGGTTTCTGACGCTCTGGTCGCCACTGGGGAGCATCCTGTCCGCCGTCGGCTGTCAGCTTTCCTCTCGGTTTGCCTCGCCAGCAGGCAGCGCCCCGACCTCGGCGCCGGTGATCCCCTGGAGGCGGTCGCCGACGCGGGAGGCGAGCTTCTCGGCCTCGTCGTACTTGGTGCGGGCGTTGCCGATGTGGGAGCCGACCAGGCGGAACGTCTTGTCGAAGCGCGCGAACTCCAGTTGAAGCTTGCCCAGCTCGGCGAGGATCTCGCGCGCCCGCGCCTCGACCTGCATGCCCTTCAGCCCTGTGGCGATCGTCTGCAGGTAGGCGTAGAACGAGTTCGGCGACACCGGCACCACGCGGCGGGACACCGCGTAGTTGAGCAGCGAGGCCTCGGCGCCGAGCGCGTCGTCGCGGACGATCACCTCGTAGTAGACGTTCTCGGCGGGGATGAACATGAGCGCGAACTCGAACGTCCCCTCGCCCGGCCGGATGTACTTCTCGGCGATCTCGTCGACGCGACCCTTGACGGCCTTGTCGAACTCCTTGCGGCGCAGCTTGCGTGCGTCGTCGCCCTCGGCGGAGAGCATGCGCTGGAAGGACTCGAGCGGGAACTTTGCGTCGACCGGGACGAGGTGGTCGCGCAGCTTGATCACGGCATCGACGATCTGGCCGTCCGCGAATCGGTGCTGCGTCTCCCAGAACGTCGGCGGCAGCACCTGGCGGAGGAACTCCTCGAGCTGCGCCTCGCCGAGGTTGCCGCGCAGCTTCGGCGCCTTGAGGATCCCCTGCAGCTCGTCGATCTCGCGGGCCAGCGCCTCCATGCGGGTCGCCATCCCGGCGACCTGCCCGAGCTGCCCGCGCAGGTCTCCGAACATCTTGGTGGCGCCCTCGAACTGCTGGCCGAACGTCTGCTGCGAGGCGGCGAGCTGGGTGTTGACCGAGCCGACCAGCCCCTCGAGCTGCTGTTGCAGCGTCCGCCGCGTCTCCTCCATGCGGTTCTGCAGCGCCTCGCCGCTGGCAGTCTGCTCGCCGCGTACGAGCGTCCCGAGCTCGCCGAGCGCCTGGTGGACGCGGTCGATCACGTCGGTCAGGCTCGCCGCCATCCGCTCCGAGGCGCCGCCCTGGGCGGCCGTGACGTCGGCGCGCACCTTCTCCAGCTCGTCGCGCAGCGCCCGCTCGTGGCGGCCGGCCGATCCGAGCTGAACGAGCAGGACCAGGAGCACGACCGCGACCAGCACGACCGTGACGATCAGCAGCGTCTCCATCAGGTCACCCCCGCGTTGATGCCGGCCCCGCGGCCGATCTCGCTCGGCCGTGCATCGCCTGCCAATGCCAGCAGCCTGCGCACCGACGCCTCGGCGGCCGCCGCGAGCGCCCGGCGGTCGCCGTGCGGCGGCAGCAGCGGCTCTGCGAACGTCACCTCCGCCTCGACGCGGCGGTGGGCGCCGAGCCTGAGGATATGGCCGACGAAAGGCTCGCCGCGGAACCACCCGACGACGTCGCGGTTGGCCTCGGTCACCGGTACACCGTCGATGCTCACGTAGCGGATCGCCGCCGGCACGACCGGCGCGCCGGCATCCACCGCCGCCTGGAACACGCCGGTACGGAACGGCAGCAGCCCGCTCCCGTCGGTCGACGTGCCCTCGGGGAAAGCGATCACCGTCGCGCCGGCGCCGAGCGCCGCGGCGACCTGGCCGACGCCGCGGTAGGCGGCGCGCTTGTCGTCGCGGTTGATGAAGATCGTCGCGCCCGAGCGGGCCAGGGCGCCGAACATCGGCCAGGTCCGCATGTCGTGCCGCGCGGCGAAGATGCTCGGGAAGAGCCCGCCCAGGGTGACCACGTCGGCGTACCCCTGGTGATTGGCGACCACCAGAGCGCCGGCGGGCGGGAGCGCGCCAACGACCCGCGTGTGGATACCGAGACAGCGGCTGCCCAGCCGCCCCCAGCGTGAGACATGCGGACACTCGAGCGCCCAGCGCCGCGGGAACGGCGCGAGCACGGTCCGCACGGCGCGCGCCACCACCACCCACGAGCCGACCGCGAACACCAGCAGCCGCCAAACCGCCCGCGTCCGGTCAATTCCGATCATGGTGCACTTCTACCACAGTTGGCCGCGCGGGGCGCGCCTGGAGGCGGGGCGGTCCGGCGCGGTCAGGGCGCTTCGGTTGCGGTCGGGGCGTCGAGCGCCGCCCGGACCTCTCTGCCCAGGGTGACGCTGTCGAACGGCTTCTGCAGGAAGCGGACGCGGCCTTTCCGGATGCTCCGCCTCACCACCTCGTCCTCGGTGTAGCCGGACATGAGGATGATGCGAAGCGCGGGCCACCGGACGCCGAGATCGTGGACGAGCTCGGGGCCGGTCACACCGGGGAGCATGAGGTCCGACAGAACGAGGTCGAACGCCGGCTCGTCCGGCAGCTCCGCCGCGTCCTCGCCGCTGCCGACGCCGACGGCCGTGTAGCCGAGTGCGCTGAGGATCTCGACGAGCGCCACCCGCGCCCCGTCCTCGTCCTCGACCACCAGCACGCGCTCCCCCCTGCCCGCGGCGACCTCGGCGGCCGGCGCGAGCGGCTCGTCGAGCGCCTCGAATTCGCCCGACACCGCGCGCGGCATGCGCATGGTGAAGGTCGCGCCGCCGCCGGGCGTCTCGGCGACGTCGATGGAGCCGCCGTGCTGGGCGACGATGCCGTGCACCACTGCGAGGCCGAGACCGGTCCCGGCGCCCGACTGCTTGGTGGTGAAGAACGGCTCGAAAATGCGCGAGCGCAGCGCCTCGGGCACGCCGGGGCCATCGTCGGCCACGCGGAGGACCAGCTGCTCCCCCTCCCGTCCCGTGCTGACCACCACGACGCCGCCACCGGGCATGGCGTCCGAGGCGTTGACCACGAGGTTCATCAGCACCTGCTCGAGCTGCCCGCGGTCGGCCTCCATCGGCAGCGACGTGGTCGCGAGATCGAGGTCGAAGCGCACGTTGGCCCGGACCAGCCGGCGCAGCAGCCCCATCGCGTCGCGCACCACCTCGGAGAGGTCGAAGCGCTCCAGCTTGGCCGTCTCCCGCCGCGAGAACAGCAGCAGTTGGCGGGTCAGCGAGGCGCCGCGCCGCACGTGATCGCCGAGCTCGCCGACGCTGCGCAGCGCCCGTTCGTCCTTGACCAGCACGCGCAGCAGGCTGACGTGCGAGAGCATCGCCTGGAGGACGTTGTTGAAATCGTGGGCGACGCCGCCGGCGAGCCGGCCGACCGCCTCCATCTTCTGGGCGTGCTCGAGCTGCTCCCGCAGCGCCAGCTCGTGCGTCACGTCGCGCTTGACGGCGACGAAGTAGGTGATGTCGCCGCTCTGGTCGCGCACCGGCGAGATCGTCGCGTCCTCCTCGAACAGCGTGCCGTCCTTGCGCCGGTTGACGAAGTGCCCGGCCCAGCTCTCGCCGCGCCGCACCGTCCGCCAGAGGTCGGCGTAGAACTCGCGCGAGTGCTTGCCGCTCTGCAGCACTCTGGGGTTCAGACCGAGCGCCTCCTCGCGCGTGTACCCGGTGACCCGCTCGAACGCCGGGTTGGCGTAAACGATCGCACCCGCCGTGTCGGTGATCATCACGACCTCGGCGGCCTGCTCGACGGCGGCGGCGAGGCGGCGCGCCTGCTCCTCGACGTGCCGCCGCTCAGTCATGTCGGCCAGGAAGTTGAGCGTTGCCGGCCGGCCTTCCCAGTCGACCCGCACACCCGTCAGCTCGACCCAGCGGACCCTGCCGTCGCGGGTGAGAAGGCGAAAGCCGTACGAGTCGGCGACCTCGATGCCGCTCAGGCGGCGGCGATGGCCATCGAGCACCATCTCGACGTCATCCGGGTGCACCAGCGCCGCCGCGGCCATCCCGACGAGCTGTCCCTGGTCGTAGCCCGTGATCGTCGCCATTCGCCGGTTGGCGAAGCGGATCGTGCCTCCCTGCGCCACCACGATCGCTTCGTTGGCGCTTTCGACCAGCAACCGGTACTTCTCCTCGCTCGCCCGGAGCGCGTCCTCGGCGATCTTGCGGGCGGTCACGTCCATGGTCAGACCGCGGACGCGGATCGCGCGCCCGAGGGTGTCGTGGGCGTAGGCGCCGCGGATCTCCAGCCAGTGAACGGAGCCATCCGGCCAGATGGCGCGCACCTCCCGGCTGAAGGCGGCGCCGGTCGTCCTCGCCTGCTCGTGCGCGTCGGCGGGTCCCTTGTAGTCGTCCTCCGGAAGCAGACCGCGCAGCGTCGCGGCGCTGTCGATCACGCCGCTCGCCTCGTCGCCGAGCGACTCGTCGACCCGCCCGGCCCAGGCCACCTGGCCGCTGGCGAGGTCCCACTCCCAGCAGGTAAGGTTCGCCGCGTCCATGGCGTCGCGCAGTCGCTCCTCTGAGACCCGCAGCGCCTTCTCGGCCTGCCGCCGCTCGGTGATGTCGCGGCTGATCCCGAGGATCCCGGTGGGGCAGCCGCTCTCGTCGGTCAGTACCGTGGCCACGACCTCGGTAGGCACGACGCGCCCGTCCTTGGCAAGCTGGTCCACAGCGACCGCTTCGGTTCGCACCGACGCGTCGCCGGCCGGGACCGCCCCCAGGTACGCCGCGAGCAACTCCTCGACGCGGCGTAGGGACTCCGGGGTCATTGCCGCCTCGAGCGGCTGCGCCATCACCTCATCGGCAGTCCATCCCCTCAGCCGCATCACCGAGGGGCTCACGTAGGTGAAGCGGCGGGTCGTGATGTCGAGTGTCCAGATGACGTCGGCGGTGTTCTCCGCGATCAGGCGATAGCGCGCCTCGCTCTCGGCGAGCGCCTGCTGCGTGGCGACCCGCTCGCGCGCCAGGCGCGCCTTCTCGAGGGCGCTGGCGACCGCCGGGCCGAGCCGGCTGAGCCGGTCCTTGAGCACGTAGTCCCACGCGCCGGCCTTCATGCACTCGACCGCGGTCTCCTCGTTGATCGAGCCGGTGACGACGATGAACGGGACCAGCGGCGCCCGTTCGAGGGCAAGTCCGAGGGCGATCAGCCCGTCGAAGCGCGGCAGGGTGAAGTCGCAGAGGACGACGTCGGGCGCGGCCTCGGCGAGCGCCGCGAGGAACGGCTCGCGGTCCTCGACGACTCGGCTGTCGATCGTCCACCCCTGCTTGCGGAGCTCGCGGATGGCGAGCTCGGCGTCGCTCGCGGAGTCCTCGACGACGACGACCCGAAGACGGGAGGATGCACTCTGATCCATGGTCTCCTGCTCCATCCAGCGCCGCTCAGCGCCTCGCAACTACCTTAGCATTTCCCCGGGAGCATCGGGCATTCCCCGCGCGAGTCGTCGGCCCTTCTCCGGCCCGCGCCCGCATCGCGAGCGGATGCGGGCGCGGGCCCGATTCGTGATAGATTTCACAGTGCGCGCCGGTTACCTCTGCGCCGGAGGCTTCCGCATGTCCGACATCCGACCGTTCCGAGCCTTGCGGCCCCGTCCCGACCTCGTCGCCCAGGTCGCGGCGCCTCCCTACGACGTGATCAACTCCGAGGAAGCGCGCGCGATGGCTGCCGGCAACCCGTACACGTTCCTTCACATCAACAAGCCCGAGATCGACCTGCCACCGGCGGTGGACCTCTACGACGACCGCGTTTACGCGCAGGGTGTCAGCACGCTGCGCCGGCTCATCGCCGAGGGCGTTTTCATTCGCGAAGCGCGAGCTGCGTACTACGTCTACCAGCAGCGCATGGGCGACCACGTGCAGGCGGGTCTGGTGTGCGCCGCGTCGTGCGACGAGTACGAGAAGGGGCTGATCAAACGCCACGAGCACACCCGCAGGGACAAGGAGGACGACCGCACCCGCCACGTCCACGAGCAGAACGCCAATGGCGAGCCGGTGTTCTTCACGTTCGCCAAGCGCGCCGAGATCGACCGCCTGATCGAGCAGGTGCGGGCGACCGAGCCGCTCTACGACCTCGTCACCGACGACGGCATCGGCCACACGGTGTGGGTCGTCCCCGCGGAGCTGACCGACGCGGTCACGCAAGCGTTCGCGCGCGTCCCGGCGCTCTACGTCGCCGACGGCCACCACCGCACCGCGGCGGCGGCGCGCGTCGGCCTCGAGCGCCGCGCGGCGAACCCGCGCCACACCGGAGACGAGCCGTACAACTACTTCATGTCGGTGCTGTTCCCGCACGACCAGCTCCGCATCATGGACTACAACCGGGTGGTCAAGGACCTCGCCGGCCTCTCGCCCAACCGTTTCCTCCAGCTCGCCTCCGAGAAGTTCACGATCACGCCGACCGAGACGCCGCGGCCGGCGGCGCCGCGCCAGTTCGGGATGTTCCTCGACGGCCGCTGGTATCGCGTGGAGGCCAAACCCGGCACCTACCCGGCGGACGACCCGGTGCGCGGCCTCGACGTCGCCATCCTGCAGGAGAACCTGCTGGCGCCGCTACTCAACGTGCGCGACCCGCGCACCGACAAGCGGATCGACTTCGTCGGCGGCATCCGCGGTCTGGGAGAGCTCGAGAAGCGCGTCCGCGCCGGATGGGCGGTCGCGTTCGCCCTCTACCCCACCTCGCTCGAGCAGCTCATGGCCGTCGCCGACGCCGGACAGGTCATGCCGCCGAAGTCGACCTGGTTCGAGCCCAAGCTGCGTTCCGGCCTGCTCGTCCGTACTCTAGACATCTGGTAGCTCGGGGAGAACCCCGAGAGAAGGAGGGTCACATGCTGTTCCTGATCTGCGATGCGTTCGACCAGTCGCTGCCCAAGCGGCTCGCCCGCTTCGGCGAGGTGACTGAGGACGCCGCCCGCCTCTGGGAGGCCGACGTCGCCCTCGTGCGCTCGAAGACGAAGTGCACCGCGGAGTGGATCGCGCAGGCGCCCAAGCTCAAGCTGATCATCCGCGGCGGCGTCGGCATCGACAACATCGACGCCAAGGCCGCCAAGGAGCGCAACATCGAGGTGCGCAACACGCCCAACGCCTCCTCGGTCGCCGTCGCCGAGCTGGCGTTCGCCCTGATGATCGCCGTCCCCAGCCGCCTGGTCGAGGCGCACAATGCGATGAAGCTCGAGGGCAAGTTCCTCAAGAAAGAGATCAAGCGCACCGAGCTGATGGGCAAGACGCTCGGCCTGGTCGGCATCGGCCGCATCGCCCAGGAGCTGGCCAAGCGCGCCCGCGCCTTCGGCATGCGGGTGCTGGCCTTCGACCCGTACGTGAAGGCCTCCGACGCCGCCATCCTGGTCCCCACGCTCAAGGAGCTGTTCCAGCAGGCCGACTACCTCTCCCTGCACACGCCGCTCACCGACGAGACGCGCGGGATGATCAACACCGAGAACATCGCCAAGATGAAGAACGGCGTGGTGATCGTCAACACCGGCCGCGGCAAGTGCATGGTCGAGGAGGACCTGGCGGCGGCGCTGAAGGCCGGCAAGGTCGCCGCCTACGCCACCGACGTGTGGTTCTCGGACCCGCCCGACCCGGCGAGCCCGCTGCTGTCGGCCCCCAACGTGGTCATGACGCCGCACATCGGCGCGAGCTCGAAGGAGAACCTGCTGCGCATCGGCGATGAGGTGGTGGAGCTGCTGGAGAAGTGGACGAAGGTGTGAGGATCGGGGACCGGGAACCGGGGATCCGGGACCGGGCCCCCGCCCGCCCATGACTACGACGCAAGGAGGATGAGATGAGTCATCGGGTCATCAACTTCTACGCGGGGCCGGCCGGGCTGCCGCTGCCCGCCCTCGAGCGGGCGCAGGCCGAGCTGGTCGACTTCGCGGGCACCGGCATGTCGGTGATGGAGATCTCCCACCGCTCGAAGGAGTACGAGGCGGTGCACAACGAGGCGATCGCCCTCGTCAAGGAGCTGCTCGCCGTCCCCGACAACTACAAGATCATCCTGCTGCAGGGCGGCGGCCACCTGCAGTTCGGGATGCTGCCGATGAACCTGCTCTACAAGGGGCGCAAGGCCGACTACATCTGCACCGGCTCGTGGGCGGAGAAGGCGTACAAGGAGGCGAAGATCGTCGCCGGAGACGACGCCCGCTGCATCGCCTCGACCAAGGAGGAGAAGTACGCCCGGCTGCCGCGCAAGGACGAGATCAAGGTCAACCGCGACACGTGTACGTCCACTTCACCACCAACAACACCGTCGAGGGCACGCAGTTCCAGCACTTCCCGGAGACCGGCGGCATCCCGCTCGCCTGCGACATGTCGTCGGACTTCCTGTGGCGGCCGTTCGACGTCACGCCGTTCGGCATGATCTACGCCGGCGCCCAGAAGAACCTCGGGCCGTCGGGCGTCACCGTCGTGATCATCCGCGACGACCTGCTCGCCCAGTGCCTCGACAAGGAGCTGGTCAGCTACCTGCGCTACCGCATCCACGTCGAGAAGAACTCGCTGTACAACACGCCGCCGACGTTCGGCATCTACATCCTGCGCAACGTGCTCGCCTACAACCAGCAGATCGGCGGCCTGGAGGCAATCGAGAAGAACAACCGCAGGAAGGGCGAGCTGCTGTACGGCTGCATCGACCGCCACACCGGGCTTCTACAAGCCGTTCGTCACGGTGCCGGCCGACCGCTCGCTGATGAACGTCGACTTCTTCCTCCCCACCGAGGAGCTGACCGACGCCTTCGTCAAGGGCGCCAAGGCCGCCGGCATGGTCGGCCTGAAGGGCTACCGCGACATCGGCGGCATCCGCGTCTCGATGTACAACGCCGTCACCGTCGCCAACATCGAGACCCTGGTGGCGTTCATGGAGGAGTTCGTCAAGAAGAACGGGTGAAGACCGGGGACAGGGCACCGGGGACCGGGGACCGGCCCCCGCCCACCCAAGACGAAGAGCGAGAGGGCGGAGGCGACTCCGCCCTCGTCGTCTGTGGCGTTTGCGATGCGTGATCTCCCAGGCCGCGAGCGCGCGGGAGCGCCAACGTCCAGCGGGCGGCGGGCCGTGCGCCCATCGCCCATCGCCTCCCGCCTGGGTGGGTGTGAGGCGGTTACAAGGAGCGCTTGCGGCCGCGGACGCCGCGGCGGCTGCCCTTGGGCCGCGAGAACCGGCCTTCGACCGGAAAGAAGGTCGGCTCGGGCGCCGAGTCGAACGGCGTGAAAGAGCGCGGTGGACCACCGGTCCGCTCGCGCGGAGGGCCGGTGCGCTCGCGCGGCTTCTCATCGGCCATGTTCATCCGCAGCGCGCGCCCGCCGAGCTCCTTGCCGTTGAACAGGCGGATCGCTTCGGCGGCTTCGGCCTCGCTGCCGAACTCGACGAACGCAAAGCCGCGCATCTTGCCGGTAGCTCGGTCCATCGGCAGGAAGACGTCCACGATAGTGCCCGCACCCTGGAGCAGCGCGGTGAGCTCCTCCTTGGTGGTGCGGAAGCTCAGGTTGCCTACGAAGATCTTTGCTGAAATTGCCGTTCTCCTCTCGCCCCGTCGTCACTCGGCCCTACCGCCAGCCCCGCCACGGGTAAAGGCTGTCAGTTTACACGAGATTGCGCAGGCGATTGTACGTCACCCGGAATACGGCTCACAGACCCGACCGCAACACCGTGTCTCATCGTCCCTCGGCACCATGACCCGACGTCGAGGCACGCAACTCGCATTGCCGACCGCGACCATAGTGGACCCCCGCGCTTGGCGGCCGGCGTCTTCGTTGAGACTCACGGCCACTCCTGAGGCCACGCCAACCGGTCGGCTACCATGGTCGAGGTGACCTCTCGCCTCCCCGCCGCGCGCCGCCGCACGGTCCTCGTGTTCCTCGCCGCGCTGTCGCTGGCGCCGCCCGCGGCCCGGGCTGCGGACGGCCCGCCGGTCACCGTCACCGAGTTCCGCCGGCTGTCGGTCGAGGACCCGCGCGCGACTCTCCTGCGTGGCGACCAGCTCGTCGCCACCCCCTACGCCGCCGCCCACTCCGAGTGGACCCGCGAGGTGCTGTTCCGCATGGCGCGCGCGGCGACGCTAGTGTCGGACACGGCCCGCGTCGAGCAGGTCGCGGCGCGGCTGGAGGCGATCGGCCGGGAGCAGGCGGACGTCGTCGCCACCGCCTACGGCGCCCTCGCCCGCGCTGCGGTGCTGGCCGACGCCGGGCGCGTCGAGGAGGCGATCGACGCCGCCACCAGGGCGGCGACTGGCCTCGACGGCACCGGCGACCCGCTGCTGCGCGCGGTGGCGGCCGGGGAGATGTGCGACATCGCGGCGCGCGCCTCGCGCATCGATCTCGCCCTCGTCCACTGTGAAGAGGCTCGGACGCGCTGGGCGGCGCTCGGTGATCGCTTCCAGCTCGGCCGGGCGGAAAACTACCTGTCGATGATCGCCCACGAAAACGGGCACAACCGCGAGGCGATCCGGATCGGGGAGAGGGCCCGTGCCGACTTCCTCCGTGCCGACATGCCGGCGCTCGCGGCGATGATGGACGACAACCTGGCCGGCATGTACCTCGACGAGGGCGATGCCGCCAAGGCGCTGCGGCTCAGCCGGGGCTCGCTCGCGCACGAGCTGGCCACCGGCAAGCTGCAGCATGCAGCGCTCTCGCGCAAGAACATCGCGCGCGCCCTCTCTGCGCTCGGCCGCCACGACGAGGCGCTCGCGACGATCGCGCAGGCGATCGAGGACGCGAAGCGGACTGACTACGAGGTCGCGCTGGTCGACCTCTACGACGTGCAGCTCCAGGTGGCGAGAACCGCCGGCAAGCCGGAGATCGCCGTCGCGGCGGCGCAGGCCTCGGTCGAGCTGATCAAGAAGCTGAGTAGTCAAACGGCGGAGCGCGCAACCGCCGAAATGGAGACCCGCTACCGGGCGCTCGCGAAGCAGCACGAGGTCGACCGGCTCGCCCAGACCAACCGCGTCAGGGAGCTCGAGCTGGAAACTGCCGAGGCGAGCCTGCGCCGCCAGCGTCTCCAGCTCGCCCTCGTGGCCGTGGCCGGAGCGAGCCTGGCGATCGTCGCGGTCCTGCTCGTGCTGCTCCTCCGCGCCGGCCGGCGCCGCGAGCACGAGCTCGGCGTCCTCTCGCGCACCGACGCGCTCACCGGCACGGCCAGCCGCCGCGCCTTCATGCAGGCGCTCGAGGTCGTGTTCTCGGCGGGGCGCGAGCGCGACATCGGAGCTGCGCTGTGGGCAATCGACGCCGACCATTTCAAGCGCGTCAACGACGAGCACGGCCACCAGGCCGGGGACCAGGTGCTGCGGGAGCTCGTGGCCCGGATCCGCGACCACGTCCGCGCCGCGGACACGCTGGGCCGGCTCGGCGGCGAGGAGTTCGGTCTGGTGCTCCCCGGAGCGACGGCCGGCGAGGCGGTGCAGCGGGCGGAGACGGTGCGCGCCGCCATCGCCGGCGCGCCCGTCCCCGTGGGCGAGACGGCGGTCGCGGTCACCGTGAGCATCGGCGTCGCCATGCTCGACCGCCGGCGCCACGACTCGGTCGAGCGCTGGATGGCGGCGGCGGACGCGGCGCTGTACGAGGCGAAGGAGGCGGGTCGCAACCGGGTCGTGCTGGCGGAGTGAGGCGTGGTCGGTGGTCGAACGCAGGACCTCGGAGCGTGCCGATCGGCTACGATGGGCGCCCGGGATGAGACGGCGGTCACAGTGCCGCCGCCGCGGCAGGATGAATGGCGGCTGCGGCGCGGTTGTCCGGATGGCGAGGACGGCGAGGCGGCCGATCTCGGCGTGTGAGGGTGACGTGAAGCCACGACGGCAGCGGGCAACGTGCTCGGGCGGCGGTACATCGTGAGCGAGACGAGCGGCAAGGCGCCTTCGGCGCGTCGTCGGACGCCGATGGCGCGGATCGCCGCGGTGGGCGCCGCCTTCCCGCCCAACTTCTACGACCAGGAGACGTTACTGGCGGCGTTCCGCCTCCACTGGGAAGGCCACCACTACAACCTCGATCGGCTCGAAGCGCTGCACCGCAACGTGCTGGTCGGCGGCCGCCACCTGGCGCTGCCGCTCGAGCAGTACCCGGGGCTGGCGGGGTTCGGCGGCGCCAACGACGCGTGGATCCGTGTCGCCCTGGACGTCGGCGAGGCCGCAATCCGCAACGGGCTTGCGTCCGCCGGCCTCGCGCCTGGAGACGTCGACGCCATCATCTTCGTCTCCACGACCGGCGTCGCTACCCCGTCGCTCGACGCGCGCCTCGCCAATCGCCTCGGCCTGCCGGAACGCGTCAAGCGGATGCCGATCTTCGGGCTCGGTTGCGTGGCCGGCGCCGCCGGTATCGCGCGCGCCGCCGACTACCTCAAGGCTTTCCCTGACCACGTTGCGGTGCTGCTGTCGGTCGAGCTGTGCTCGCTGACGCTGCAGCGCGAGGACCTGTCGATCCCCAACCTGATCGCGTCGGGGCTGTTCGGCGACGGCGGCGCCGCCGTCGTGCTGACTGGCCGGCGGCGTCCGCGGCGGGGCCCGAAGGTGCTGGCGACGCGCTCGGTGTTCTACCCGAATACCGAGAAGGTGATGGGGTGGAGCATCACCGACACCGGCTTCAAGGTCCTGCTGTCGGCCGAGGTGCCGGATGTCGCCAGCCGTTTCCTGCGCCGCGACGTCGACGGTTTCCTTGCCGACCACGGGCTGTCCCGCGACCGCATCACCACCTGGGTAGCCCACCCCGGCGGCCCCAAGGTGCTGATGGCGATGGCCGCGGCGCTCGAGGTCGACGACCGGGCGCTGGAGGCGACCTGGCGCTGCCTGCGTGAGGTCGGCAACCTGTCGTCGACCTCGGTACTCCTGGTGCTCAAGGACATCCTCGAGAACCGGACGCCGCCCGCCGGCAGCTACGGCATGATCGTCGCGCTCGGGCCGGGGTTCTGCTCCGAGCTCGTGCTGGTGCGCTGGTGAACACCATGCTGGTGGCGTACCTGTGCCTGGTTGCGGCGTTCGCCGTCGAGCGGCTGCTCGAGGTGGCCATCGCGCGGCGCAACCTGGCGAGCGTGCGTGAGCGCGGCGGCTTCGTCGCCGAGCGCGGCACCACCGGCGACGCGGTCGTGGTGCAGGTCGCCTGGATGGTCGCGTGCGCCGCGGAAGCGGTCCTCCTGCGCCGCCCGTTCGTCCCGGTCGTGGCGGCGCCGCTGCTGCTGCTGCTCGCGGCGGCGATGGCGCTGCGCTACTGGTCGGTCGTCACCCTCGGCGACCGCTGGAACCTCGCCGTCGTGGTGGTGCCAGGGGAGGCGATGGTCACCGCTGGGCCGTACCGCTGGGTGCGTCACCCCAACTACCTCGCCGTGCTGGTCGAGGCGGTCGCGCTGCCGCTCGTCCACGGCGCGTGGCTCACCGCAGCGCTGCTCGGCCCGGCGATCTGGCTCGTCACCGGGCGGCGCATCCGGCTGGAGGAGGCGGCGCTCGCGAGCCACGGCGACTACGAGCGCGCCTTCGCCGGCACCCGCCGGCTGCTGCCATGACCGCAGCCGACATCCTCGCGGGCGTCACCTCGGTCGCACGCGCACACCTCGACTGGACCGGCGAGCTGCGCCCCGAGATGCGCCTGGTCGAGGACCTGCAGCTCGACTCGCTCAAGCTGCTCACGCTCGCCGTCGAGGTCGAGAATCGCTTCCGCATCCGCCTCGACGAGGAGGACGAGTCGGCGATCGTCACCGTCGGCGACCTGGTGGCGGCGATCGGGAGGCGGCTTGACGCCTGAGACGGCGACCCTGCTGACGCTCCTCGAGTCCGCGGCGAGCACGGCCGTGCACGTCTCGGTGCTCGACCGCGGCGAGCGCGAGAGCCGCCTCACCTGGGCGGAAATCCGCGATCGTGCGCGGACGGTCGCCGGCGGGCTGCAGGCGGCCGGGATCGAGCCGGGCCAGACCGTCGCCCTGGTGTTCCCCACCTCCTTCGAGTTCCTCGCGGCGTTCTTCGGCACGCTGCTCGCTGGCGCGGTGCCGGCGCCGCTCTACCCGCCGGCGCGGCTCGGCCGCCTCGACGAATATCACGCCCGCACGGCGGCGATGCTGCGCGCCGCCCGCGCGCGGATCGTCCTCGTCGACGGGCGCGTCAAGCGGGTGATCGGGCCGAGCATCCTCGGCGGCCGCCCGCCGCTCGGCTGCCGCGAGCCGGGCGACCAGGCGGCCGGCGCCTTCACGCCGGTGGCGGTGGCGCCCGAGCGGCTCGGTCTGGTGCAGTTCTCCTCGGGCACCATCGTCGACCCGAAACCGGTCGCTCTCTCGCACCGGGCACTTGTGGCCCAGACGCGGCTGCTCAACGCGTTCTGGCCGGATCGTCCCGGCCACCGCCACAGCGGCGCGAGCTGGCTGCCGCTCTACCACGACATGGGACTGATCGGGACGGTGTTCCTCGCCCTGGAGCGGCCCGGGCCGCTGACGCTCATCCCGCCCGAGCTGTTCATCGCCCGGCCGGCCGTGTGGCTGCGCGCGATCTCGCGCTTCCGCGCCACCCTGTCGGTTGCCCCCAACTTCGCCTACGCGCTGTGCACCCGCAAGGTGCGCGACGACGAGATGGAGGGCGTCGACCTGTCGAGCTGGGAGGTGGCGATCAACGGCGCCGAGACTGTCGTGCCGGCGGCGCTGCGCGCGTTCGCCGAGCGGTTCGCGCGCTGGGGGTTCCGCCCGGAGGCGATGACGCCGGTGTACGGGCTCTCGGAAGCGGCGCTGGCGGTGACGTTCTCGGACCCATGGCGTCCCTTCGCCGCGCGCACCTTCGATCGCGCCGAGCTCGCCGCCGGGCGGGCGGTCGAGCGCGGCGACGGCCGCGAGCTGGCCTCCGTCGGGCGGCCACTGCCGTCGTTCGGCGTCAGGATCCTCGACGGCGGCACAGCGCCGCTCCCCGACGGGCGCGTCGGGCGGATCGTGATCAGCGGACCGTCACTGATGGACGGCTACCTCGGGCGCTCGGAGGCCACCGCCGCGGTGCTGCAGGCCGGCTGGCTCGACACCGGCGACCTCGGGTTCCTGCTCGCCGGCGAGCTGTACGTCACCGGCCGCGCCAAGGAAACCCTGATCGTCAACGGCCGGAACTTCGCGCCCGAGGAGCTCGAGCGCGCGGTCGAGACGGTGCCCGGCGTGCGGCCGGGGTGCGTCGTGGCAACGAGCTGGCTTCCCGACGGCGAGCCCACCGAGAGGGTGCTGCTGCTCGTCGAGACGGCCCGCGACTGCAGCGAGGCGGACCGCGCAGCCCTCCGAGGCCGCTGTGCGGAGGCAGTGCTGGCGTGCACCGGGCTGCTTCCATCCGAGGTCGTCTCACTGGCGCCCGACACGCTGCCGCGCACGTCGTCGGGCAAGCTGCGCCGCCGCGAGGCGCTGCGGCTGCACCTCGCCGAGGAACTGCGGCCTCCCCGGCCGGTGACCGCATCACTGCTGGCCGGGGCGATGGCGCGCTCCTCGCTCTCCTTGCTGCGCGCCCGCCTCGCCGGCGCTGGAGACGACGACGGTGTGTGAGTCGCGGGCAGCTCGTGCGGCGTGGAGCATCTGCGTTCAACGCGGCTGTCCCCCGTTCGATGCGCCGGCCTCGACGACTCACGCTGTCAATGTGGGGCGCGCGCTCGGCGAGCGCAGCCGGCGCGGAGCGCCGGCCCCACGTCGAGCGTGCAGACGTCGCTCGACATCCGTCTTCGCCGGGGCGACGCATGCGCGCTGATCGTCCGGCCTTGAGACGGGTGGCGGCGCTGGCGCTGCTCGCGGTCGCGCCGATCGCGGGTCGCGTGGCCCGGCACGTCGCGATCGACAACCGTCTCGAGCGCTGGGTCGCGCGCGACCCCGTTGCCGAGGCGCGCTACGAGGAGTTCCACGAGACGTTCGGCGGCGACGAGTTCATCCTCGTTGCGGTCGGCGGCCGGCCGCTGTTTCGCCCCGACTCGCTGCGGGCGCTCGTCGCCTGCCTCGCCCGCCTCGAGGCAGTGCCTGGCGTGGTGCGCGTCCAGGGGCTGCCCGAGATCTACCGCGACCACTTTGGCGGCGAGGACCCTGGCGAGCTCGAGCGCGAGATGACCACGACGCCGTTCTACCGCGGTCTGCTGCTCTCGGAGGACGCCGCCGTCGCCGGCCTGCTCGTCCAGGTCAAGCCGGGCGACGGGCCGGACGCCCGCCGCGCGCTGGTCTCCCGCGTTCGCAATGCCACCGCGCCGCTCGCCGCCGCGGGGTTCCGAATCGCGCACGTCGGCGCACCCGTGCTGATCGTCGCCCTCGACGAGCTCTCCAGCCGCGAGGCGCTGACGATCTTCCCGCTCGCCGTGCTCGGCTCGCTGCTCGTGCTCGCGCTGCTGCTGCGCTCGCCGCGGGCGATGCTGGTCGCCGCCGCCTCCTCGGGGGTCGCGGTAGTGCTCACCCTCGGTGTCCTCGTCGCCGCCGGCGGTTCACTCAACATGCTCACAGCGGCGCTGCCGCCGCTCCTCTGGGTGCTCGGCCTGTCGTACGCCGTACAGGTGACCGCCCGCTACCGCCGGCTGCGCGTCACCAACGGCGGAGACGCCGCGGTCGCAGGCGCCCTCGCGCAGATGTCCCGCGGCGTGACGTTCTCTGCGATCACCACCGTGCTCGGCTTTCTGTCGCTGCTGGTCGCCGGGATGCCGCCGGTGCGCGAGCTGGGCGCGTTCGGCGCGATCGGGATCGCCATGGCCTGGGCGGTCAGCCTGACGGTGACACCGCTGCTGATCGAGCTGTTGCACGTCCCCGCGGCGGCGACGCCCGGCGGGCGCCGGGCCGACGCGGCGCAAAGGCACGTGCCGCTGCGGGCGCCCGCGCTGGTGATCGTGACGGCGACCATCGTGCTCGCGGCTGCGCTCGCGAGTATCCCGCGCATCCGCCTCGAATCGAACCCGCTGGCCTTCCTCCCCGAGACGCACCCCGTGGCGCAGGACTATCGCTACGTCGGCGCCACCGTCGCCGGCTTCCACACCGCCGAGGTCGTGCTGCGTCTGCCAGTGGCGTGGACCGAGCCCGCGGCGTGGCCGGTGATCGAGTCGGTCGTGGCCTCCCTGTCGTCCTCGCCAATCGTCTCGCGCGTCGTCACTCCGCTCGACCTGCTGCGCAAGCTCAACCAGTGGGACGCTGGCCTCGACCCGGCGGCGTACGCGCTCCCTGCCTCCCGTGGCAGGGCGGACTCGCTGCTCGCCGGGCTCGACCAGCGCGGCCGCGCGGTGCTCGCAACGCTGGTGGCCCCGAGCGGGCGCGAGGTGCGCCTGTCCGCCGTGGTGCGGGAGATGGACGAGGGCCGCTTCCTCGGCCTCGTCGACTCCGGCCGCGCCGGCCTGCGGGCGCTGCCGGCGGGGTGGAGCGGCTACGTCACCGGGCAGGTGCTGCGCCTGGTGGAGGCGCAGCAGAGCCTGGTCAGCACGCAGCTCCGCAGCCTCGGCCTGGCGCTCGTCGTGGTCTTCGCTGCAGTGTGGGCCGGGCTGCGCTCGTGGCGGCTGATGCTGGTCGCGGTGCCGCCGAACGTCGTGCCGGCGGCGGTGATGTTCGCTGCCATGGCGTGGCTGGCGATCCCCCTCGACGCCGCCACCGTGATGGTCGCCGGCGTCGCCCTCGGCATCGCCGTCGACAACACGATCTACATCCTGATCGAGTACGAGCGGTCGCGCGCGGCCGGGCTCGCCACCGCGGACGCAGCCGCTGGCGCCGTCTCGCTCGTCGCCGCGGCGATCGTCGCCGCCACCGGCGCGGCGTGTACCGGCTTCCTGGCGCTGACGCTGTCCGCGTTCCTGCCGATCCGCTACTTCGGCGCGCTGTCGGCGATCATGATGGTCGTGGCGCTGGCCTGTCACCTGCTGCTGACCCCGGCGATCCTGGCGGTCTCGGGCCCGGCGGCGCAGCACGGCCCAAGGGCACCGCGATGAACCCGCTCGTCGCCCGGGCCGGCGCGGCGCTGCTCGCGATTGCGTCCGCCGCGGCCGCCGCCGAGACCCCCGCCGCGGTCGAGCGCGACCTCGCCACCGCGGGACGCCGCTGGGATGCCGACGCCGCCGTCGCGGTGCTCACCCGCGCACGCGCCCTCCACCGCGCCCTCCCGACCCCGGCGACGGCGCTGCTGCAGGTCAGGGCCGGCCTACTCGCCGCCGAGCTGCTGCGCGTCCGCTTCGAGGAGGCGGCGCCGGCCGCCGCCGGCCGCGACACCACCGGCCAGCGCATCGACGCCTTCGCCGGCGAGGCGCTGGAGCTGCTGCCGGGGCTGCCTGAGAGCTCCGAGCGGTGGCGGATGGAGGCGGACCTGGTGGCGACGATGATCCGCTCCGATTTTCGCGCCAAGAAGTACGAGACGCGCTTCCGAGGCGCCGTTGCGAAGGCGCGCGCGCTCGACCCGCGGAGCCCCCGGGCGATCGTCAGCGAGGCGAAGCCGCTGCTCTTCGCCCCGCCCGAGCACGGGCGCGACCTGCCTGCCGGTATCGCTCTGCTCGACCAGGCGCTCGCGCTCGACCCCCGGCTCGAGGCGGCGCTGCTGCTGCGCGCGTTCGCCCGCGACTCGCTCGGCGAGCGCGCCGCCGCGGCAGCCGACTGGCGCGCGGCGCTGGCGGTCAACCCCGACTGCGAGCCAGCAAGGCGCGCCCTCTCGGCCCTTGCCCCGGCGCGCTGAGCGCCGCCCCGAACCGGCACCACCTTCCTGTCGTATCCTGAGACATGATCGACCGGGGCTATCGCCTTGTCGTGATCGCTGCCGTGTTCTCGGCCATCGCGATCGGCGCCGGCGCGCGCGCGGACAACGCACCCGTCGCGTTCCGCCGTCTGTCGCTCGAGCGCGGGCTGTCGCAGAGCATCGTCTACAGCATGATGCAAAACCGCAACGGCTTCCTCTACTTCGCCACCGAGGACGGGCTCAACCGGTTCGACGGCTACTCGTTCACGGTCGACCGGCCCTCCGCCACGGACGCCAACACGCTCAGCCACACCGAGTTGCGGTCGGTCACCGAGGATGCTGCGGGGGTGGTGTGGGTCGGCACGTTCGGCGGTGGCCTCGACAGCCTCGACCCTGCCACCGGCGCGATCCGCCGCTACCTCCACGACGACAGCAACCCGGACAGCATCGCCGCCAACCTCGTGCGATGCGTTCTGGCCGACCGCGCCGGCGCCATTTGGGTCGGCACCCAGGGCAGCGGCCTGGACCGCTTCGACCCCGCCACCGGCCGTTTCGCCCACTTCCGTCACGACCCGGCCGAGCCCGGAACGATTGCCAGCAACGACATCCGTGCCCTGTACACCGACGCGGCCGGCGCGCTGTGGGTCGGCACCCAGGATGCTGGCCTCGACCGTCTCGATGCGGCGACCGGGCGTTTTGCACACCATCGCAACCGGGACGGCGACGACGCCAGTCTGGGCCACGACACCGTGACAGCGATCGTGGAGGGCCGCGCCGGCATGCTGTGGGTTGGCACCCTCGGCGGCGGCCTTTGCGCCCTCGACCGGACGAGCGGGCGCTTCACGCGAGTGCGCGCGCGCCCTGGCGACGCTGGCGCCCTCGCGAGCGACCTCGTCAGCGCCGTGTTCGAGGACCACGACGGGACGCTGTGGGTCGGCACGGACGGCGCCGGGCTCGCCCGCTACGACCGCGAGGCTCGCACCTTCGCTACCTTCCGACACGACCCCGCCGACAGCCGCAGCCTGACCGCGGACCGCATCCGCTCGCTGATGGAGGACCGTTCGCACGTCCTCTGGGTCGGCACCTACGGCGGCGGCCTGTCGGCGCTCGACTTGACGCACAAGCGCTTCGCCCACTACCGCCACGATCCCGCCAACTCAAACTCGCTGAGCCACAATATCGTCTGGTCGATCTACGAGGACGCCGCCGGAATCCTGTGGATCGGCACCGATAGCGGCGGCCTGAACCGGCTCGACCGGAGGTCCGGGCAGTACCGCCACTACCGGCACGACCCGAGCAACCCGGACAGCCTCGCCAACGACGCCGTCCGCGTGGTGGCGCCCAGCCGCTCGGGTGCCCTGTGGATTGGCACCAACGGCGGCGGTCTCGACCGCTTCGACCCGGTCACGGAGCGGTTCGCGCACTACCGGCGTGACCCTGCCGACCCCGCTTCGCTGAGCCACGACGAGCTGCGCGCCGTCTACGAGGACACCGCCGGCGCGGTCTGGGTCGGCACCTACGGCGGCGGCCTCGAGCGCCTCGACCCGGCGACCGGCCACTTCACCCACCACCGCCACGACCCGGCCGCCGACAGCAGCATCTCCAGCGACTTCGTGCGGGGCATTCTGGAGGATACCCGCGGCGCGCTGTGGATCGGCACGCACGACGGCGGCGCGGACCGCCTCGACCGCGCGACTGGACGCTTCTCCCACCACCGGGCCAGCGCGACCGACCCGACCTCGATCGGCGGCAACTCCGCGTTCTCGTTCCTCGAGGATAGGACCGGAGCGCTCTGGGTCGCGACCTACGGCACCGGCGTCAGCCGCCTCGACCGCGCGACTGGCGCCTTCACCCGGTTCGCCACGGCCGACGGCCTGGCCAGCAACTCGACCTACGGGCTCCTCGAGGACGGCGACGGCTTCATCTGGATCAGCACCAACGCCGGACTCTCCCGGCTCGACCCGCGCACCGGGGCGTTCCGCAACTTCGACGTGGCGGACGGGCTGCAGAGCAACGAGTTCAACGGCGGCGCGCTCTTCAAGAGCACGAGCGGCGAGCTGTTCTTCGGCGGCATCAACGGGCTCAACGCGTTCTACCCGAACCAGATCGGCCTCAACACCGAACCGCCGCCGGTCGTCATCACGGACCTGCAGATCGCCAACCGCTCGGTCCGGGTCGGCGAGGTCCGGCACGGCCGCGTCACGCTCACGCGGCCCGTCGAGTACAGCGAAGCGGTGATCGTGTCGTACCGCGACCCCGTGATCACCTTCGAGTTCGCGGCGCTCCACTACACCGCCCCCGAGAAGAACCGCTACGCCTACCGGTTGGAGGGATTCGGCAACGACTGGATCCCGGCGACGTCCGACCGCCGCTTCGCCACCTTTACCGGCCTAGCACCCGGAAGCTACGTTTTCCGGGTCAAGGCGGCGAACAGCGACGGCTTCTGGAACGAGCGCGGTGCGGCGCTTCGCCTGACGGTCGAGCCACCTTTCTGGGCGACGTGGTGGTCCCGCATCGGTGCCGCGCTGCTGCTCGCCGGCCTCGCGGCGCTGGCGCTGCACCGGCGAGTCGCGCACGTGCGCGTCGTGGCCGAGCTGAAGGCCGCGCACGACGCGCAGATGGCCATCATGCCGCACGCCTCCCCGTCCGTCGCCGGCTTCGACATCGCTGGGTGTTGCGTCGCCGCCAACGAGGTCGGCGGCGACTTCTTCGACTACCTGCGCCTGGGCGGCGACGACGGCCCGCTGTGCATCGCCATCGGCGACGTCTCCGGCAAGGCGATGGGCGCGGCGATGAGCGCCGTGATGGCCTCCGGCGTGGTGGCGGCGCGGGCCGACTCCGCGGAGCCGCTCGCCGAAGCGATGACGGCAATCAACCGCGTGCTCCACCGCAAGGCGCCGCAACACATGTTCACCGCGCTGTGCCTCGCCGCCATCGACGAGGGCGCTCGCACGCTCACCTTCGTCAACGCCGGCCTCTGCCCGCCGCTGCTCAAGCGCGGCGGCGGGGCGGTCGAGCTGACCTCCGTGGGCCCGTCGCTGCCGCTCGGGCCGATCGCCGACACCGCGTACGAGAGCCGCACGGTCCCGCTGGCGCCCGGCGACGTCGTCGTGCTCCACACCGACGGCATCCCTGAGGCGACCGACCACGCCGGCGAGTTCTACGGCTACGAGCGGGTGCAGGCGCAGCTCGCGCGGCTTGACGCCGGCGCCGGCGCCGCCGGGATCCGCGACGCCATCCTCGCCGACGTCGCCCGCTTCGCCGGCGGCTCGCACCGCCACGACGACATGGCGGTGGTTGTCGTCAAGTGCCTGTGACCCCGTCGCCCGCCGCAGCGCCGGCGCGGGAATGAGACACAACTGAAACACGTTCTCATTTCCTGATCCTGCAAGGAGGAACGAGGAAATGAGGACGAACCGCGTAGGGGCCTTGGTGGCCATCGGGCTCGCGCTCAGCGTGTCGGCGCTCGCCCAGGAGTTCCGCTTCAAGCTGCAGCCCAAGCAGGGCGAGCCGACCCCGTTCGCGCAGGGCGACGAGCTTTTCGCCCGCGCCGACGGCCAGGTCGACGTCTACCGTAACGGCCGCCTGTTGGCCACGATCGTCGACCGCGACGGCGCGCTCGACGCCGAGTTCGACGCGAGCCGGCCGCTCTACCTGGTCGACGCCGAGGGGTTCCCGGTGTACGAGGTGGCGCCCGGCCGTGCGCTGTTCCTAACCGCGGAGGCTCCGGCGATGGTCCACCTCAAGAAGGGGCTGTCGCGGCCCGCGTCAGGGCTTTCCGTCAGCGCGCAGGCCATCCGCAGGAACCTGCTGATGACCTTCCACAATGGCACGGTGCTCAAGACCTCCAGGACGATGGCGATCTTCTGGGGCCCGCAGTGGACCAACGCCAGCTTCGCCGGCGACAAGATCTCCGGGCTCGACTCGTTCTTCGCCGGGTACGGCGGCAGCAACTTCGCCGGCACCTCGACCGAGTACTACGACGGCGGCGGGAACGTCACTCGCACCTCGACCTACCTCGGCCACACCATCGACACCAGCAGTCCGCCATCGTCGGCGCTCTCGACCTCGCAGGCGGTCGCCAAGGCGTGCGCGATCACCGGCAACAACCCGGACCCGCTCGGCGTCTACTTCATCTTCACCTCGACCGGGGCGGGAAACGTGAACTACTGCGCCTGGCACTCCTGGGGCACCTGCTCCAACGGCAAGCAGGTCCAGGTCGCCTACATGCCCAACATCGACGGCGTTGCCGGGTGCGACCCCGGTGACACGTGGACGACGAACTCGCAGGGCCTCGCAGCCGTCGCCAACGTCACCTCGCACGAGCTGGCGGAGGCGATCACCGACCCGCGTGGGGCCGGCTGGTACGACTCTCAGGGCGCCGAGAACGGAGACAAGTGCGCGTGGGCGTTCGTGGCACCGGTCACGTTGAGCAACGGCAGCCAGTGGAAGCTGCAGATGGAGTGGTCGAACTCCGCCTACAAGGCCGGCACCGGCTACCCGAACCGTTCGGGCCAGAAGGGCTGCCTGCAGGGGCAGTAACCGTCAAGATCTTCGGGATGCACCAATCGCGGCCGGGGTCGGCATCATCGATCCTGGCCGCGCTGCGTCGGGCTACCGCTTGCGCAGCCGGATCTCGGTGCCGCCGCGGGCGTAGCGGACATCATCCATGAGCTGGTTGATCAGGAAGATACCCCGGCCGCCGGTGTGGAAGAGCCGCTCGCCCACCACCGGGCTGGGGACCTGAGACGGGTCGAAGCCGGCTCCCGGGTCGCGCACGATGATCAGGAGGCCGCCGTCGGGGTCGCAGCCGACGCAGACCTGGACCTTCTTGCTCGGGTCGCCGGCGCAGCCGTGCTCAACAGCGTTCGCGAGCGCCTCGGTGAGGGCAAGCTCGACCTCGAACTCCTTCCCCTCGGCACACCCCATCTCGCGGATGACGTCCATGATCTTCTCGACCGCCGGCGTCACGGCGCTCACGGCGCCCGACACGGTGACGTCGACGCGGGAGACCAGCGCGGTCTCGTCGAACTCGCAGATCGGTCGTTTCTTGGTCATCGCTCAGCGTCCAAGCATACCAAGACCACCGCCGCCGGCCGCTACTCCCGCGGCCCCCCGTCGCCAGTACGCGTAGGCGGGCAGGCCGAGCGCGAGCAGGCCAAGGCCGAACAGCGACTCGACCGGCCGCTCGACCAGCGTGTTCGCCACCAGCGCCAGCGACGCGAGGATGAACAGCGCCGGCACCATCGGGTAGCCCCAGGTGCGGTACGGGCGCGGCGCGTCGGGGCGGGTGCGGCGCAGCACGAACACCGCCGCGCCGGTGGCGACGTGGAACAGCACCGCAATGAAGATGGCGTAGGTGTAGAGCTGGTCGTAGCGGCCGGAGAGCGCCAGCAGCGCCGCCCACACCCCCTGCGCCCACAGGCTGCGCCCCGGCGTGCGATAGCGCGGGTGGACGGCGGCCAGACTCTTGAAGAAGAGGCCATCCTGCGCCATCGGCAGGTACAGCCGCGAGCTGTACAGCACCGTCGAGGCGAGGCAGCCGAAGCTCGAGATCACTACCGCGGCGGCGAGCAAGTGTCCGCCGCGCGCGCCGAGCAACGCGGTCGCCGCGGTCTCGGCGACGCGCGGAGTGGCGGCGATTCCGGCGATCGCCAGGCCGCGGAAGTAGACGAGGTTGAGCAGCGCGTACATCGCCACGCAGGCAGCGGTGCCTGCCACCAGTGCGACCGGCAGGTGCCGCCCGGGGTCGCGCATCTCGCCCGCCGACAGCGTCACCCCATACCAGCCGTCGTAGGTCCACAGCGCGCCGACCATCGCGATACCGAACGCGGCCGCGAGGCCGGTGTGCGGCAGTGCAGCCGCCAGCGCGATCGGCGCCCGCGCGGGCACCACGAACGCGGCCGCGACGAACCCTGCTACGCACGCTATCTTGATGACCGTCAGCAGGTTCTGTACCGTCGCGCCCTCGCGCAGGCCGAGCCAGTTGATCCCGGTGAGGAGGAGGATCGCCGCCGCGGCGACGAGCTGCCCGCCCGAGAGCGTCCAGGTGAAGCCGCCGATCGTCGCCGACGCCAGCACGTTGGCCGTCGTCGAGAACGGCACGAAAGTCCCGAGGTACTCCGCGGTGCCGACCGCGATCCCGGCGATGCCGCCCGACATGATCACCAGGAAGCAGCACCACCCGTATAGGAATCCGGGCAGCGGCCC
The DNA here is from genome assembly GCA_963725705.1 of uncultured Acidobacteriota bacterium. GTDB lineage: Bacteria > Acidobacteriota > Thermoanaerobaculia > Thermoanaerobaculales > Thermoanaerobaculaceae > CAVRZJ01. The sequence continues at coordinate 707,745 of CAVRZJ010000023.1, forward strand.
GTACGCCTCCTTGAGGAAGTGGTAGATCCCGCCGGCGCGCGGGAACATCGCCCCGAGCTCCGCGTAGGTGAGCGCGCCCGCCAGCGTCAGAGCCCCGCCCACCACCCACACCAGCAGGATCATCCCCTCGTGCGGCAGCACCCTCGCCATGTCGCCGGTGGTGATGAAGATGCCGCCGCCCAGCATGCTGCCGATCACCAGCAGCGTCGCGTCCCATACCCCCAGCCCGCGAACGAGCTCCGGCGCCGACTGGTCATCTCTGGCTGGCACTGGGCCGCGATGATAGCAGTGGCGCCGGCCGCGCTTGACCCCGGGTTCCGTTTCGTGGAGACTCCTCCCCGTCAGGATGGCGGGGAGAGGTGAGATGGCGTCAATATTTCTTGCTTCGATCATGCGACATCATCTCGACATTGCCGGTGCCGTGGTTGCGCTGGTCGCCTCCGCCGCCGGCGCGGGACCGCAGACGACGCCACCGGTGGGTGCGCAGGCAGGCAGCGTGGCGCGCCGTCCTCACCAGCACCTCGCGACCTCACCGATCGTGCTGGCGGCACCACAGATCGAGGCGCCGCTGCTGTCGGGTATTCAGGCGGCGCTGCGGCCGTCGTGCCGCTACACCGGCTTCGGCCAGCTCGCCTACTCGCTGGTGCAGGGGCCGGCCGGCATGACCGCCGACGCCGGCAGCGGCGCGCTGCTCTGGACGCCGCCGGCCGCGATGGAGGGACAGCAGACATCGGTCACCGAGAGCGTCTCCGACGGCACGAGCACCGCAAGCGTCACGTTCCCCGTGGCCGTGGCAAGCCTCACGCCTGTGACCACCAACGTGGTGGGCAGAACGATCACGGTGACGCAGTCGGGCACGCTGCAGGGTCTCGGGATCACGCTGCCCGCCGGGGTGTCGCTGCCGCCGGCGCAGGTCAAGGTCTCGACCGTTACTCCAGGCCAGGCGCCGCCGATCCCTGACGGCGTGATCCGCATCAGCGACTTCTTCCGCGTCACGCCGGTGGACGGCGGTACGGGGATGATCACACTGGCGCTGCCGACCTCGCACCTCCCGGTCGGCCGGTCGGCGCAGGACGTGCGCCTGTTCGTCTACTCCGATGCCGTGGGCAACGTCGAGGCCGGCGCCGATACCGCGGGCCGGTTCTGGATCCGCACTTGGTACAGCTTCGACGTGCTCCCGAGCGGGATGGTGACGATCAAGCTGCACGGGTTCGGCGACCTCGCGTTCATCGGCGTCGACCCGCCCGCTGCGGCAGCGGCGCCCGCGCCGGCGATCTCGATCAGCAGCATTCGGGTCGGCGCGACGGCCGTGGCGATCGCGTGCTCACCATTCGTGCAGACGAACGGGCTGCCGAACCTGGACATCCAGGTCTGCGCGCTCTCCGGCGACGTGGCCCTGACGGTGATCGTCAAGCAGATCTCGCAGCTCAAGGCCAACCCGGCGGCGACCCGCGACGAGCTGCTGGGGTGGCTGGCAACGGCGCGCAAGGCGTTCAACGGCCTCGGTCTCGGGTCGGACGCCAGCTTTGAGGTGGTCGTCGAGAAAATGCCGGAGCCCAACTGGTTGGGGTTCGTCACGACGGGGGACCTCGAGGACCGCCGCGTCGTCCACATCACCCACGTGCAGAAGGCCAAGCCGCAGATCCAGAGCACCGTGGCGCACGAGTACTTTCACCACGCCCAGTCGCGCACGAAGATCGCTGGGCTCACCAACGCGATCGACACCAAACACGTCGGCGACTGGATCATCGAGGGGACGGCCAGGTGGTTCGAGGACTATCTCTTCGACAGCCTCAATACCTATCACGCTCTGTGCCACAACCCGATGCCTCAGATTCTCACCTTCGGGCTCGCAGCGCTGGATGACCCGACAGCGCCACCGACGTGGCCCTACGACCGCATTGCTTTCTGGAAGATGGTCGAGTCGTCGTGCAGCGGCTTTACGCTGCCGCCGATCCTCAACTGCAACACCGCCGCCGAGCCGACCTGCCTCGCCAACTTCAAGAGCAAGGTGGAGTCGGAGACGTGGCAGTGCAACTTCGGTGCGGGTTTCGGCGACGAGAACAAGGCCACCATGGCGAGCGCGCTGCTGTACTACACCTACGCCACCGCTAAGGAGGACAGCATCGCCCTCCTCGACGGCAACGAGCCGTACTTCAAGTTCCAGCAACCCGGCGGTTGGCAACTGCTGCAGTCGAGTGCCGACTGCACGAGCTTCGACGTCTGTCCGGCCGGCTCGATAGACCAAGGTCGACTTCCTGCGGGCGCCGCAGCGCCGTTCGTCATCTCGGCCGTCGACAGCCTCGACCCCGGTCAGGGGGCGTTCGTCCAGGTCAAGAGCGACAGCGGCAACGAGCTGTGGGCCTGGGTCGGCAACGCCGAGCAACCGGGCGGCCTCTCGAGCGGCACGTGGAGCAAGACGACGGACTCTTGGCTGAACCTCTACGCCCCGAGCGGCCGTGCGCCCAAGACCATGGTCGTGCTCGTCAACCCCGACCCGGTCAACGACGTCACCTACAAGATCCGCGCCGGACGGGTGCAGACGCTGTACATCTACCCTGACGTCGACGCCCGCGTCTGGGCGCCGGTCTTCGGCTGGGGCTGCCCGACCGCCGACTACACGCTCGTTGCCAAGAGCCTTGGGACGTTGCCGGCGCACTACCGCGCGGTGTGGAGCTTCGGCGACGGCACGCCGGACGTGACGGTAACCGACGACCCCGCGGTGGAGCACGCCTGGGCCGACGTCGGCACCTTCACGGCGACGTTGAAGATCTACGAGATGCCCGCCAACACGCTGGTCGCGCAGGCGACCACGCCGATCTACATCAAGTACTTCGCCGGGCGCTATCGACTCTCCCAGTTCACCGGCAGCTCCTCGGGCGTGATCGGCGACCCGTACGCACAGTGGGTGCTGCAGTTCGTCCCGACGATGCTGGCGCACCCGGAGTGGTCCCTCTTCTCGATCTCGGAGTGGAGCGACAGCAAGGACGCGGACTTCACCATTCTCCCGCCTGGCGAGGACGGCGACACCTGGTACATCGGCTACTCGTCGGCCATGAGCCCCGGCGCTGCGGACTGCCCCAACGGCATTGTGATCAACGGCACCAGCTACTCCGGGAGCTTCTCCGCGGCGTCCACATATGATTCGTCGGTCCTCTGCATGAGCTCCACCGCGACCCAGGTCGGCACCGAGGTGCAGGGCACGTTCAGCTACTGGACTACGTACTACCAGTGCGGGTACGAGCCGGGCTCGTGCACGGTGAAGAACCAGGGGCAGGGCAGCTACACCTTCACCGGGAGCTACACGCCGCACTGAGAAGACTCCGGAGGTCGACTCGGGGGTAGGTCTTGATCGATGCGTCGAGGCGTCGCAATCCACCGAATGTGTTAGGAGCCCGGCCACGCGCGTTGCGGCTGTTGGAACCCGGGAGGTAGACTCTTTGTACAGCGCAGCCCGAGACGGGAGGAGCCATGGCCGCGTTCTCCTCGACCGAAGATCTCTACCACGTGATGGGGGCTTTGTTCGCGCGGCTGGCTGCCGACCCGGGGATTGCGCAGCGGCTGGCCGAGGGTGCGCTGGTCGTTCGCTTTCGCTGGCGCGAGCCCGACGGCGAGGCGACGATCGACCTCCGCCGACTGCCGATCGCGTTCGCCTTCGGGGCGAGCACGGTGGCCGCCGACGTCGAGATGTCGACTACCGCCGACACGGCGCATCGCTTCTGGCTGGGGCGCCTGAACATCACGCAGGCGATCGCCACTCGACAGTTGGTGGCGCGCGGTTCCGTACCGAAGGCGCTCAAGCTCCTTCCCGTTCTCCGCCCGGCGTTCGACCTCTATCCGCAGGTGCTCCGCGAGCTCGGACGCACCGATCTGCTCCCGGCCGCCGCCGAGGCGCGACCAACCGGCGGATGGTTGGCCGGCGCATGGCAACGCCTGCACCCGCGACGCGCGATCGCCGAGATCGACGACGCCGCGCTGAACGCCAACCTCATCCCGCTCGTCGACGCCCTCTCTGAGGGTTCACGCCCCGCCGCCTCACCCCTGCCGGCCAGCGCCGAGTCGCTCGTGCGGCGCGAGATGCTGCGCCGGATGCTCCTCATCCGCGCGTTCGAGGAGCACCTCTCCCGCGCCTTCGCCGAGGGCACCGTTCCCACCGAGGCGATCCACCTCTCGATCGGGCAGGAGGCCACCGCCGTCGGAGCCTGCTTCGCACTGCGCGGCGACGACACCATCGTCAGCACCCACCGCGGCCACGGCCACGTCCTCGCCAAGGGCGCCGACGCCGGCCGCATGCTCGCGGAGCTCTACGGCAAGGCGACCGGCCTGTGCGGCGGGAAGGGCGGCCCGATGCACGTCACCGATGCCGCCGCCGGCGTCCTCGGCGCCAACGGCATCGTCGGCGCCTCGGCTCTGATCGCGACCGGCGCCGCGCTGGCGTCGCGCCTCGCCGGGGACGACCGCGTCAGCGTCGCGTTCCTCGGCGACGGCGCCACGAACCAGGGGATGTTCCACGAGGCCGTCAACTTCGCGGCGGTGTTCGACCTCCCCGTGGTGTTCGTGATCGAGAACAACCAGTACGGCGAGTTCACCCGTATCGACCGCCACTGCCGCGTCGCCCGCCTCGGCGACCGCGCCGTTGCCTATGGCATCTCCGACGCAACCGTCGACGGCAATGACGCCGACGCCGTGCTGGCGGTCATGCGCACTGCCGTGCAGCACGCCCGCGGCGGGCTCGGCCCCACGCTCGTCGAGTGCCTCACCTACCGCTGGCACGGGCACATGGAGGGTGAGCAGGCGCGCTACCGCAGCGACGAGGAGGTGGCGCACTGGCGTGCGCTCGACCCCATCGCGCGGCTGCGCGACCGGCTGCTCCGCGAAGGCGCCCTGCCCGGCGACGAGGCCGCGGTCATGGCGCTCGAGGCGGAAGCCGCCGTCGCCGACGCCGCCGCGAAGGCGCGGACGGCGCCGCCGCCCCCGGCCGCGACGCTGGCCACCGACGTGTTCGCTCCAGAGCTGCGGGTGCTTTACACCGCGGTCCCGGAGCCTCCGGCAAGGCGCGAGGTGACGTGCGCCGAGGCGCTGCGCGAGGCGCTCGCCGAGGAGATGCGCCGCGATCCGCGCGTCTTCCTGCTCGGCGAGGACGTCACCCAGGGAGGATACTTCGCGGTCACCGCCGGCCTCGTCGAGGAGTTCCCTACCCGCGTGCTCGACACGCCGATCTCGGAGAACGCGATCGTCGGCGCGGCGGTCGGCGCCGCCATGTGCGGCATGCGTCCCGTCGCCGAGATCCTGTTCTCCGACTTCATCACCTGCTGCATGGACCCGCTCGTCAACCAGGCCGCGAAGCTGCGTTACATGTCGGGCGGGCAGTACACGCTGCCGCTGGTCGTGCGGACGCCGGGCGGCGGCGGGCTCGGCATGGCGGCGCAGCACAGCCAGAGCCTGGAGGCGATGCTCACCGGCATTCCCGGGCTGATCGTCATCGCGCCAGCGACGCCGCGCGACGCCAAGGGCCTCCTCAAGGCGGCGATCCGCTCCGCCAATCCGGTCGTGTTCTTCGAGAACAAGCTCGGCTATCTGGGCACCGGGGCGGTCCCCGAGGGCGACTGCATCGTGCCGATCGGCGTCGCCGACGTGAAGCGCCCCGGGCGCGACGCAACCGTCGTGGCGATCGGCGGTATGGTCGCCGGGGCGCTCGCGGCCGCCGAGACCCTCGCCGCCGCCGGCGTCGACGTCGAGGTCGTCGATCCGCGCACGCTGGTGCCACTCGACGCGGCGGCCATCGTCCGCTCAGTCGCCCGCACCGGCCGGCTGGTCACGGTCGAGGAGGGCCACCTCACCCACGGCTTCGGCGCCGAGGTGATCGCCCGCGTCGTCGAGGCGTTACCGCCGTCGGCGCTCAAGGCGCCGCCCCGCCGCGTGGCCGCACTCGACGTGCCGATCCCGTACGCGCGCAACCTCGAGCGCGCCGCCATCCCCGACGAAGCGCGCATCGTCTTGGCCGTCCATCGCGTGATGGACCGCTAGGATGCCACGGGAAGAGTAGGATGATAGGCAGAAACCGCTAGCGCTTCGTGGGCGAGCAGCGCGGCCGAGTTCCTCGGCACGGTTGGGCCGTTGCGAGCGGCCAGGCCGTCTGAGAACCGGCGGCGATCACAGGTCGGAGCTCGAGAGGAGGTTGGCATGATCGGAGCACTCGTGGCCAGGAGAGCGCTTGCCGGGGCGTTCGACGCCCTCAACCGCCATGACCTGCCGGCATTCATGTCGGCGTGGCGGGACGATGGGGTCTTCGTCTACCCGGGCGACATCAAGGAGAGCGGCCGCTTCGCGGGCCGCAGCGCAGTCGAAGGGTGGTTCCGCCACTTCTTCGAGCAGTTCCCGCGGATCGCCTTCGACGTTCGGGACATCTGCGTCCGGAACATCTTCGACCTTGCCGGCACGAACGTGATCGCCGTGCACTGGAACCTCCGTCTCACCAATCGCGAGGGACGCGAAGGCGAGAATAGCGGCGTGACGGTGGTCAGCATCGCGCGCGGCAAGGTCTACCACGTGAAGGACTACATCTTCGACCTCGGCGACAACTTCCGGCGCAACTGGAGCGCACAGTAGTCGCAGCAGCACCGCCGGACGATGACCCGATAGAGTGGACGCTCCGACTTGACGCTTGGAGCAGGTTCCGGATGGCCAGGACAACGGGTTCGAGAGAGGCCCAGCGGTATTCCGTCGAGCTCACGATCGCGGCGGTCACGCTGAGCCAGGTCGAGTGGGGGTAGGTCTAGGATGCCGGCGAGGTCTCGCGTGGCAGACGCCGTGACGCCGAATCGCGAGGTCAGCCCAGGCGTGCGATCGCGGCAGTCTCGGAATGGCACAGCATTTTCGTCGTGACTTTCGGGTGCGTGCAGAGGGAGGAGTCTCATGTCGATTCTCAGGGCTGTGATCCTCACCGCGGACAAGTTCGAGGACATGGAGTTGTTCTTCCCGTACTTTCGCCTGCTGGAAGAGGGCGTCGAAGTGGACATCGCCGCGCCCCAGGTGGGGGTGATCCATGGCGAGCATGGTTATAGCGTGAAGGTCACCACGACGATCGCCGAGGTGGATCCGGAGAAGTACGATCTCCTGATCATTCCCGGCGGATTCCCCGATGGGGCGCCCGCCGCGGTGCGCAAGATCAAGAAAGCTCAGGAGATCGCCAGATCATTCTTCTTGAAGAACAAGCCCGTGGCGTCGATCTGCCATGGTCCCTGGCTGTTGGTCTCCGCCGACCTCGTGAGGGGAAGGCACCTCACCTCCTACTGGCGCGATGGCGTGCCAGAGGACATCAAGGCCGCGGGTGGAATCTACGAGGACAAGGACGTCGTAGTCGACGGAAACCTCGTGACCTCACGATGGCCCATGGACCTGCCGGCGTTCGTGAGGGAGATGGTGAAGCTGATTCGAAAGTAGGACAGGCAGGTTGGGGTTGGCGCACCGCCGCGGTTGCCATCGCGGGCTGAGGGTCGCACAATCCGCGCATGTTCAAGGTACTTCTCGTGGCGGCGGGCGGCGCGGTCGGGTCGGTGCTCCGTTACGTGGCGAGCGGGCTCGCGCAGGACGTTTTCCGCTCGGCGACGTTCCCGGCCGGGACGCCGACACGCGCGAGAAGCTCGAGGCGTTCCTGGCGGAGGTCGATCCGGCCATCACCGAGGGCCTCGCGACGCTGGAGAAAGCGTACGTCCACTTCTACCGGGCGGGAGCGCACCATTCGTAGCCGCTGCGCGGGGGCCGGTCCTGGACGGGCCTGCTGGCGCTGAACGGCGGCGCGCTGTGAGCCCGACGGGGGCGGCCGGTGCGCGAAAAGGGAGGGAGGAATGACAAAACAGACGCTGCGGGTGGAGACACAGCTTCGCATGGCGAAGGGGGCGCACGAGGTGTTCGAGGCGATCGTCGATCCCGCGAAGATGTCGCGCTACTTCATCTCCTCGGGCAGCGGGCGGCTCGATACCGGTGCGGTCCTGACCTGGGCCTGGGACGACTACGGCGCGCGGGCGCAGGTCACGCCGCTACAGACCGAGCCGGACCGGAGCATCTCGTTCTCGTGGGCGGCGAGCGGGATCGAGGCGCAGGTCGATTTCCGCCTCGAGCCCGACGGACCCGGTGCGACGATCGTGCGGGTTTCCGAGGCCGGTTGGCCGGCGGACGCGCAGGGTATCGCCCGCTGCGTCGAGCAGACGCAGGGGTGGATGCATATGCTCTGCTGCATGAAGGCCTACCTCGAGCACGGCATCGACCTGCGGCGCGGCGGCGTCGTCAGGGCAGCCAAGGCATGACCCGCCCCGACCGCCAGTTGGGAACGCTGTCGTCGCGTGGGAGGTGTCGATGATCACTCGCCAGCTTGGCAGCAACGGGCCCCAGGTGTCCGCGATCGGGCTCGGCTGCATGGGAATGTCCGATCTCTACGGCCCGGCCGACGAGGACGAGGGAATAGCCACGATCCACGCCGCGCTCGACGCCGGGATCACCCTGCTCGACACCGGCGACTACTACGGCATGGGTCACAACGAGCTGCTGATCCGCGAGGCACTGCGCGGCCGCACGCGCGAGAGGATGACGATCAGCGTCAAGTTCGGGGCGCTGCGCGACGCCGCGGGCAATTGGCTCGGCTACGATGGCCGCCCGGCGGCAGTGAAGAGCTTCCTGGCCTACTCGCTGCGCCGGCTCGGCACCGATCACGTCGACGTCTACCGGCTCGGGCGCGTCGACCCGGCCGTGCCGATCGAGGTCACGGTGGGGGCGATCGCAGAGGAGGTCAAGGCCGGGCGTGTGCGCCACGTCGGGCTCTCGGAGGTCGGCGCGCAGACGGTGCGGCGCGCGCACGCGGTGCACCCGGTTGCCGACCTGCAGATCGAGTACTCGCTGCTGTCGCGCGGCATCGAGGCGGAGATCCTGCCGGCGTGCCGCGAGCTGGGCGTTGCCGTCACTGCCTACGGGGTGCTGTCGCGCGGTCTCCTGAGTGGTCACTGGTCGAAGGACCGTGCGGTGGCGCGCAACGACTTCCGCGGGCACGCGCCGCGCTTCTCCGGCGACAACCTGGAGCGCAACCTCGCGCTCGTCGAGGCGCTTCGCGCAGTCGCTCAGGCGAAGGGCGCCACGGTGGCGCAGCTCGCCATCGCCTGGGTGCTGTCGCGCGGAGCCGACGTCGTCCCGCTGGTCGGCGCTCGCCGCCGCGCACAGCTCGCCGAGGCGCTCGGCGCGCTGGCGCTGGATCTCACCGCCGGCGACCTGGCGCTGATCGAACGCGCCATCCCGCCCGGCGCCGCCGCGGGCGAGCGCTACGCCGCGCCCCTGATGGCCCACCTCGACAGTGAGCGCCGCAGCTAGGAGCCTGTCGGGGGATGCACGCCCGCCGCTGCCTGCATCGGTGGCGACACGATCGCAGCGACGACCGGCGCACCGGCGGCACGCAGAGCGTCGTGGACGCCTCAGCGGGGCGGCGAGCCGGGGATCGCCCGCTCCTCGCGCACCACGATGCGCACTGCGGGTCGCTCGTCGATGGCAGGCCGCGGTGGACAATCTAGACACAATCTCAGCTATTTGCTACGCTCCCTGGTGACAGGTTGACGGCACGAGCCGATGCGCCAATGCTGGAGGTGCGATGGTGGCAGGACGCGGCAGACAGGATGAGCCGACGCGGTCGCTCGCCGAGGTGCACTCCTCGGTCGCCGTGTCGCCTCAGCTCACGTTCTGGCGCCGCCTGTTCGCCTTCTCCGGTCCCGCCTACCTGGTCAGCGTCGGCTACATGGACCCTGGCAACTGGGCCACGGACATCGCCGCCGGCTCGAAGTTCGGCTACGCGCTGATCTGGGTCCTGCTGATGTCCAACCTGATGGCGATCCTGCTGCAGAGCCTGTCGGCGAGGCTCGGGATCGTCGCCGGCATCGACCTCGCGCAGGGTTGCCGGGCGATGTTCGGCCGGAAGGTCGGGATCAGCCTGTGGCTGCTCTGCGAGGTGGCCATCGCCGCGTGCGACCTCGCCGAGGTGCTCGGCTCCGCCATCGGCCTGCAGTTGCTGTTCGGGCTGCCGCTGGTCGCCGGCGTGCTGATCACGGCGTTCGACACGCTGCTGGTGCTGGTGCTCCACGGCCGCGGCGTCCGCATGCTGGAGGCGTTCATCATCGTCCTCATCACGACGGTCGGGCTGTGCATGGCTGTCGAGATCGTCCTTTCCAAACCCGAGGTGGCCGCGATCGTGGGCGGAATGGTGCCGTCCCTGCCCGGCGAGGGCTCGCTCTACCTCGCCATCGGCATTCTCGGCGCGACCGTGATGCCCCACAATCTGTACCTCCACTCGGCGCTGGTGCAGTCGCGGCGGATCAGCCACACCCCCGCCGGCATTCGCGCGGGTATCCGCTTCAACATCATCGACTCCGTCGTCGCCCTCAACGGCGCGCTGCTCGTCAACGCGGCGCTGCTGGTGCTGGCGGCCGCGACGTTCTTCCGCGCCGGGTACCACGAGGTCGCCGAGATCCAGCAGGCGCACCAGCTCCTCGCTCCCCTCCTCGGCGCCGCCATCGCGCCGATCGCCTTCGCGGTCGCGCTGATCGCCTCCGGCCAATCGTCGACGGTTACGGGGACGCTGGCGGGGCAGATCGTCATGGAGGGATTCCTGCAGCTCCGCCTGCGCCCGATCGTGCGCCGGCTGCTGACGCGGGGCGTGGCGATCGTGCCGGCGCTGGTCGTCATCATTGCGTTTGGCGAGGGCGCCACCGGGGACATGCTGGTGCTCTCGCAGGTCGTGCTATCGCTGCAGCTTTCGTTCGCCGTGATACCGCTCATCCACCTGGTCTCCGATCGCCGCTGGATGGGGCAGTACGCCATCGGGCCGCGCGTGCAGATCGCGTCCTGGCTGGTGGCGGGCACCATCGCGACGCTGAACCTCAAGCTGGTATACGACGCGATGGCCGGCTGGCTGCGGGGCGGCGGCAGCTACGTCTGGGCGCTGTGGATCACCATCGTGCCGGCAGCGATCGCTCTCGTCGGTCTGCTGGTCTACGTCACGTTGCGGCCGATCGTCGGGCGATCGCGTGAGCCGGCCCGGCCGGCGCTCGTCGGCGTGCACGGACCGCCGGCGATGCCTGCGGTCGAGGCGTCGAAGCAACCGCGCCGCATCGCCGCGGCTGTCGATTTCAGTCCCGCGGACGGCGCCGTCCTGTCGCACGCCGTTTCCCTGGCGCGTTCGGCGGGCCGCGGCGCCGCGGTGGTCCTGCTCCACGTCGTCGAGTCGGGTGCGGCGCGCCTCCTCGGCGGCGAACTGGAGGACAACGAGGCCCGCGCCGACCAGGAGCGGCTCGAGCTCTACCGCAACGAGCTCGCCGAGTTGGGCGTCGAGGCGACCTACGACCTCGGGTTCGGCGAGCCGGTGGACCAGCTCGCCAGGCTCGTCGACGTGCACTCGCCAGACTTGCTGGTGCTCGGCAGTCACGGCCACCGCGGCGTCGCCGACCTCGTGCACGGAACCACCGTCGAGCGCTTGCGCCACCGCGTGAAGGTGCCGGTGCTGGTGGTACCTGCGGCAAGCTGAGCTGCTTCAGCCTTGGCCGCGGTCATCAGGCTGTGGAGACTGACGGTGCCAGGCATCGCATCTCGCGCCAACTCGCCGTGGACTTGGCTCGGGCTTGCGTTCACGGTTACACCGTTCGACGTGGCAACGGGCGACATCCGATGGCTGGCACGCGCGCGCCGCTCGGGGATCGGCGCGGAGTGGCTTGGTGGCCACGGCGCCGCGCTCAGGCGCACCACGGCCTGATCTGCGCGTCTGGCGACGCCGGAATCACTGCTTCGGGAGCGCGGTCCAGTCGATCTGCGAGCCCCAGGCGCTGTGCGGGATCGCGAAGACGACGAGCGTGACCAGGGCCGCGACCACGACGGCGCCGCGCGCCGACCTGCCGCCGCGCAACCGCCACACCGCGAGCGCCCAGGCCAGGCCGGCGAACAGCGTCTTGTTGTCGGTGAGGTCCCACCCGAAAGGCACGCCGGTCCACCAGGCGTCGAACGCGAAGTGCTGCACCCAGGGGCCGAGAACGAACCCGCCGATGCCGATCAGCAGCAGCGTCCACCGCGCCAGCGTCGCCGGCCGTCCGCCCGCGGATAGTGCCTCGAGCCCCGCCCGCGTCGACAGCAGCATACCGATGAACATCGCCAGGATGTGGGGGATCAGCACGGCGGCGGGGACGTCGCCCTTGAAGCGGGTGATCGCCGGGCGCGGCGGGAACGTCACCTGCTCGGCGCCGTTTCTGAGGCGCACCTGGTACTCGAGCTTGCCGGCCGCCGGCTGATGCGGGAGCGCCGCCTCGAGCCACTCGCCGCTGCGCGTCAGCGGGCGCACGTCCCAGGAGTCGGCGGTCGGGTAGCGCCGCCAGGCGATCTCGCCGGTCACTTCGCGATCGGCCGCCTGGACGCGGATCGGCTGGTCACCGGCACCGCCGTGGCTGCGGGTAAGGTCCAGTGCGATCGGCCGTCCGCCCAGGCTGACCGTGCCGCTAACCGGGTACGTCGGCCCACTCATCCTCTGCCACCGCGCCGACACCAAGGTGATCACGACCGCCAGCGCCCACCAGACCCAGGGAAGCCACCTGCGCTCCATCACGACTCCTTCTCCGGATGCGGGGAGAACCCCTCGCCCAGCACTTCCTGGGCCGGGGTGATGGCGACGAACGCCTCCGGATCGGCCTCCGCCACCAACCGCTTGAGCCTGCCGACTTCGTGCGACGCGACGACGACGTAGAGCACCGGCCGCGGCTCGCCGGTGTACCCGCCCTCGCCGGCGAGCACGGTCACGCCGCGCCCGAGCCGTCGCAACACGACGGCCTTCACTCCCTCGGGATCGGTGCTGATGATCAGTGCCGAGCGCGCCGCCGAGAACCCCTCCTGGACCAGGTCGAGCACCCGGGCGGACACGAACGCCAGCGCCAACGCCACCATCACCGCCTCGGCCCCGAAGATGAACCCCGCCGCGCCGAAGATCACCACGTTCATTCCGAGCAACGCCTGGCCGATGCCGACGCCGAGGTAGCGATGGGCCAGACGGGCGAGCACGTCGGTGCCGCCGGTACTGCCGCGGCCCCGGAACACCAAGCCCATGCCGAGCCCGTCGAGCAGGCCGCCGTAGCAGATCACCAGCAGCCGGTCGGTGGTCGGCGCCGTGAGGACGGGCGCCAGCAGGTCGATGGCAGCCGACATCACCACCACCGACACCGCCGTGCGGACGAAGAACCGCATCCCGCCCGCGTACCGCCAGCCGAGCCAGAGCAGCGGCAGGTTGACGGCGAGCACCACGACACCGACCGGCGTGCCCGCCACGTAGTGCGCGATGATGGCGATGCCGGCGACGCCACCCGAGACCACCCGGTTGGGGACGAAGAAGAGGTCGGTCCCGACCGCCACGAGGACGGATCCGAGCACGACCTGGGCGTAGTCGAAGACCACGCCGGCACGCCCGCCCGGGGCCGCAAACCGTCGCTTCATGGGGCGTCATCGTACACGACAAGTGGCGTGGTGTTGGAGTGGTTTGGAGGTGTGGAGTGGCTTGGAGGCGCTCGGAACCTTGGAAGCCGTCGTTGCCACCTCCGACATTTTGAAAGCGGATAACTCAGCGATTCCGCTCCATTCTCCAGTGTTGGCGGCCACTGCAGTCCGCATCACGAGCAAAAGGTCGGAAGTGGCACGCGCGCGCCGCTCAGGGAGCGGCGCGGAGTGGCCCTGAGTGGCTTGGAGGCGCTCGGAACCTTGGAGGCCGTCGTTGCCACCTCCGACATTTTGAAAGCGGACAACTCAGCCATCCCGCTTCGATCTCCAGTCGGGGCGGCGCCTGCAGGCCGCATCGCGAGCAAAACGTCGGAAGTGGCACGCGCGCACCGCTCAGGGAGCGGTGCGGAGTGGCTTGGTGGCCTCCGCGCAGCGCTCAGGCGCGCGACCATGCTGACTGCTTCTTTGTTTCTTCCTTGCGCGCTCCGCGCAGCGGAGCGGCGCTGCCGCCAGTGGGCCAGATGCTAGGCGCGCGAGCCGGCCCGCGACGCGCGTACTTGATGTACGTAAGGAGCGAGGCCGGCGATGCGCAACGACGCAGATGGTCCGCTGCCGGCAGCGCTCCGTAGAAAGAGGGGGGATGTCGGTAGTGTCCTGGAATGTCTGCAAAAGCGGGCCATGGGTTCCAATGAGCACTTGGGGTCGACCCGACCAAGGAGACCCAAGGGAGGAACCAATGGCCCGAAGGAAGAGTACGCGGAGTGAGGTTGACTGGAAAGCGGCGTTGGTGGCGGACGATGTGTTTCGGGAGCTGTTGCGAGGGACGATTCAGCACGTGCTCGAGGCAGAGATGGAGGAGGCGGTTGGGGCGAGCAAGTGGGAGCGGACCGACGGCCGGCTGGGGTACCGGAGCGGGTATCGGGGGCGGACGCTGGTGACGCGGGTGGGCAAGCTGGAGCTGCGGGTGCCACAGGACCGGGCAGGGCGCTTCTCGACCGAGCTGTTCGAGCGGTACCAGCGGAGCGAGAAGGCGTTTGTGAGCGCGCTGGCGGAGATGTACATCCAGGGCGTGTCGACGCGGAAGGTCAAGGCGATCACCGAGGAGCTGTGTGGCCACACGGTGTCGGCGTCGACTGTCAGCACGATCAACCAGAAGCTGGACGAGGACCTGGAGCGGTTTGCGCGGCGGCCGCTTGAGGAGCCGTATCCGTTTGTGGTGCTCGATGCGCGGTACGAGAAGATCCGGGAGGACGGTGTGATTCGGTCGCGAGCGGTACTGGTGGCCATCGGGATCAACTGGGACGGTCGGCGGTGCGTGCTCGGGGTGGAGCTGGCCAACCGCGAGAGTACCTCGAGCTGGAAGGAGTTCTTGCTTGACTTGCGGCAACGGGGTCTTTCCGGCGTGGAGTTTGTGGTGAGCGACGACCACCCGGGGCTGCGGCGCGCGATCATGGAGATCCTCTCCGAGGCGGCGTGGCAGCGGTGCTACGTGCACTTCCTGCGGAATGCGCTTGACTACCTACCACGACGCGGCGACGACGACTGCCTGCAGGAGCTGCGCTGGATCTACGACCGGCGCACGATCGAGGAGGCGCGTCGGGACCTGGCTGGGTGGCTGGCCAGGTGGCAGGCCAAGTACCCGAAGCTGTGCGACTGGGTGGAGGCCAACATCGAGGAGACGCTGACCTTCTACCGTCTGCCTTTGAGCCACCACAAGCACATGAAGTCAACCAACATGCTGGAGCGTCAGAACGAGGAGATCAAACGGCGGACGCGAGTGGTGCGGATCTTCCCAAACGCTGCGAGCTGTCTGCGCCTGGTGCGAGCGCTGGCTGTCGAGATGCACGAGAACTGGATCGAGGATACCCGCTACATCAATATGGGCGATTTGCGCGAGCACAAGAAGGAGGCGCTACGCCGCCTGGACGTGGCGGCATAACCGAGAATGGGCTATGGAAACCGCGGATCTCGCTGCGCTCGTCCCGCCGTTCCCACAGCCCCTACGACGACTGGCGCCCATGACCCCAATTTGCAGAAGTTGACAGACACAACTGGGATGTCCCAATTTGGCGAGGGGCGGGCTGCACGCAGTGCAGCGAGGGACCGAGCGGAGAGGCCGGCAGGAGCTCAGCTCCTGTCCGGCTCGACGCGAAGGCCCATAGCGCCGCGCCAGCGGCGCCCGCCCCTAACTCCAAATGTGGCCCTCTCTCGCCTCCGCGGGGCGCACGGGGGGCCGGTTACTCCTCCTCGTCGTCGGCGAGGGACGCGATCAGCACCTTGTCGACGAGGTGGCCGTCCATGTCGACGACCTCGAAGCGATAGCCACCCCACTCGAAGTGGTCCCCGGTGAGCGCGACGCGCCCGAGTTGGTTCATCACGAACCCCGCCAGGGTGCGAAACGCGGCGCGGTCCTCGGCCGGATGGTGCGGCAGCGCGATCCGCTCCCGGAGGTCCTCGATCGCCATGGCGCCATCGACCAGCCACGACCCGTCGGCGCGCTGTACGGCCGGCGGCTCGCCGCCCTCGCCGGCCGACGGCATGTCGCCGACCAGCGCCTCGAGGATGTCGTTGAGCGTGGCCACGCCTTCGATGCCGCCGTACTCGTCGATCACGATCGCGAAGTGGGTGCCCGAGACCTTGAAACGCTCGAGCAGGGACAGCGCCCGGGTGTTCTCGGGGACCAGCAACGGCTGGCGCAGCGCCTCGCGTAGCACGATCGCCTTGCCGGACAAACGCAGATCGAGCAGGTCGCGCGCCTGCACGTAGCCGATGCAGTTGTCGAGCTGCCCCTGGCAGACCGGGAACCGGGAGAATGGGCTCTCCGCGATCTTGCGGGCGACGGCCTCTTCGCTGTCCGCGACGTCGAGCCAGACGAGCCGGCGCCGCGGCGTCATCAGCGTGGCGACGGGCCGGTCGCCGAGCCGAAACACCCGCTCGACGAGGTCCTGCTCCGCTGCCTCGAACGTGCCGGCCGCCGTGCCCTGGCCGATCAGCAGCTTGATCTCCTCCTCGGTGACCGGTGGCTCGTTCGAGGGTTTGGCGCCGAGCAAGCTGAGGACCAGCTTGGTCGACAACGACAGCAGCCGGACGACGGGGAGAGCGATCCGCGAGATGAGCCGCATGGGGCGGGCCATCGCGGCGGCGAACTTCTCCGGGTTGAGGAGCGCAAGGCGCTTCGGCACCAGCTCGCCGATGATCAGCGTGAAGTAGGTGATCAGCGCGACGACGACGCCGGTGGCGATCGCGTCGGCGTAACGCGCCACCGCGGGTACGGCGCGCAGGTGAACGGCGAGGTGCTCGGCGATCGTCGCCTCGCCGAACGCGCCGGCGAGCACACCCACCATCGTCATCCCGACCTGGACGGTCGACAGGAAGTCGTCCGGGGAGTTGGCGAGCTCGAGCGCGACGCGTGAGTTCCTGTCACCGGCCCGCGCGCGGTGCTCCAGACGCAGCTTCCTCGCCGAAAACACCGAGATCTCCGAGAGCGAGAACACGCCGTTCAGCGCGATCAGGAGCATCAGGATGAGGATCGCGGAACTGATACGACACCTCCGTACTCCGCGCAGGCGGTGACCGCTGCCGACGAGATCCGCAGGCTCGCCGCCGGCGGCGTCGGCGATGCGCGAGAGTGTTTCTATCTTACCGTGAGAGCGACGCGAGGAACGCGACGATCGCGGTAACCAGCGCCTCGGGCCGCTCCAACGGCACCAGATGCCCGCAGCCGGTCACGATCTCGAGGGCGCAGCCGGGTACCCGCTCGGCGACCAGCGAGGCCATCGCCGCGAAGTCCGGGACGTCGCGGTCGCCGCTGACTACCAGGGTTGGCGCGGCGATCTCCGTCAGGCGTTCGACCACCGTCCAGTCGCGATCGGGAAGGTCGCGGCTGGTCGCGAAGTACTCGCCCGCCGGGAAGGCGAGCACCATCGCCTCGACTTGCGCGCGCCGAGCCGGGAGGGCGTGCGCCGAGGCGATCAGCGGGTGCGACAGCCAGTGTTCACGGACCGCCGCCCGCACGCCGTCGCTGCGGCTCGCCCGGGCCAGCCTCCGGAACGAGTCGATGAGCTCGGGCGACAGCGGGAAGTCCGGCACCAGCGGCGCCACCAGCGTCAGCGAGCGGACCGCGCCGGGGTCGCGCAGGGCGTGCTCGAGGGCGATCGCGCCGCCCCTGGACAGGCCGACCACGTGCGCCGGCGCGGCACCGAGGTGGCGAAGCAACGCCGAGAGGTCCGCGGCGTGGTCGCCCAGGCGGTAGCCCGACGGCGGCGAGGCTGTGGCCCCGTGCCCGCGCTGGTCGTAGCGGACCACGCGGTAGCCGGCGCCGACCAGTGCGGCCGCCACATCGTCCCAGACGCGCAGGTCGAGCGTGTGGCCGTGGAGCAGCACGACCGGCTCGCCCCGACCCTCGGTGACCACGTTGATCGCGACGCCGTTCCGCTCGAAGATCACGCCCGGCCTCTCACCTCGCCGTCGAAAAGGCGAACGACGCCGGGCTCTCCATCTCGTTGCCGGCGAGGTCCTCCACGGCGTTGGCGGCGAGTGTGACATGGATCGAGTCGGCCTCCGGGAGATCGGCCTGCGGCTGCCAGACGACCCACCAGTGCTCCTGGTCGTAGCTCACCACCCCGGGGATCACGCCGCCCTTCTCGGCCAGGACGGTAACCCCCTGGGCCTCGAGCTCGCCGGCCTGCAGCGGCTCGGAGAATGCAAGCACGATACGCGGGCGGCGGGCGGCGACGAGGGCGCCCGCTGCCGGGAAGTGCGACGTCACCATCGGCGGCTTGCGATCCGCCGGACCGCTCCATCCCGGCGACGCGTGCATGTCGATCGTCACCCAGACGATCGCTTCGAGCAGGTCCTCCGGCGGTCGCGGCGGCTCCGGCAGATCGTGGTCCTTGAGCCACTCGTGCAGCAGCACGGCGGCGATCACGACCGCCACCACGCCAGCGACCACGGCGCCGGTGTCGACGTGCTTGAGCACGATCTCGGCCTCGCTCACCTGGCCCTCACGGACCTTCAGCTCGGCCGCCTTCTCGTCGATGCGGACCACGTTACCAGCCTCGTCGAGGCGCGCCGGCACACGCAGCCGGTAGGTACCGGCGGGCAGCCCGGCCACCGCCCACGTCGGGTCGAGGGAGCGGAACACCGGGACCCACTGATTGTTCTCGCGCCGGTCCAGCTCGCCGAGAATGCCCCCTGGGCCCGGCCTGTGCGCCCTCCTGGCGTCGTCGTCGGCGAACACCTGGACCGAGACGCCGCCGCCGGGTCCCGGAATGGTCTGGGTGCCCGTGGCCTTGACGGACAGGCAGCCGGTCAGCGAGAGCGCGGTCTGGGTCACGATCAGTGCAATGGCGATCGTCCGTCGCGGCATGTGTGAAGTCTGGCACAAATGCGCCAACAGCGCCAAGCCTGGGAACCCCGTCGCTACACGGAGAACTGCTTCGCAGCCAGCTCGGTGATCTGGCGGCCGATCGCGATCGAGGCGGTGGCGGCCGGCGACGGCGCGTTGAGCACGTGAATCATCCCGTCCTGCGCGATGATGGCGGAAGTCGTCGACAAGTGCGCCGGAACGGTCGAGCGCCTGGGCGCGCACGCCGGCGCCGCCCGGCGCGAGGTCGGAGCGGGTGCAACTCGGGCAGCAGCCGCTGCAGCGCCCGCACGAACGCGGGCTTGTACCACGAGCGCTACATCTCGCCGGTGCCGGTGCGCCAGTAACGTGCCGCGCAGACGCCAGAAGCCGGGGAATGCGAGCGTGCTCAGCGAGTCGCGCCAGCGAGAAGCTGGTCCTCGTGTACCCCTCGCGCTTGAACGCCAGCACCGCGTTGGGCCCGGCCTCGACGCCGCCCGACGATCCTGCGGGTGAAGTGGACGCCGAGGAACGGGAACTCCGGGTCGGGCACCGGGTAGATGAGGTTGCGCACCAGGCCGCGGCGCCCGGCGGCGAGCTCGTAGTACTCGCCGCGGAACGGCACGATGCGGACGCCTGGCCGCGCCCCGCACAGGCGCGCGACGCGGTCGCGACTGCAGGCCGGCGCAGTTGACCAGGTGCGCGCGCGCGAACCGATCCCGGCGGCGGTCTCGAGCACGAGCCCCGCCGATTTCGCCGGCGCACCCGGCGCAGACGCGCGCCCGCGGCACGATCTCCCCGCCCCTGTCGCGCACCACGTCGGCGTAGGCGTCGGTCACGGCGACGTAGTCGACGATCCCGGTCTGCGGCACCACCAGGCCCGCGATGCCGGCGACGTGCGGCTCGACGCTCGCGCATCTCGGCGGCGCCGACGCGGCGCAGCCCCTCGAGGCCGTTGGCGCGCGCCGCGCCGCTCGAGCTCGTCGAGCCGCGGCAGCTCGCTCGGCCGTCGTCGCCACCACCAGCTTGCCGCAGCGCTCGTGGGCGATGCCGTGCTCGGCGCAGAAGCGGTAGAGCGCCTCGCGCCCCTCGACGCAGGTGCGCGCCTTCAGCGAGCCCGGCTTGTAGTAGAGCCCGGAGTGGATGACGCCGCTGTTGTTGCCGGTCTGGTGCGCGCGCCAGCCGGCCCTCGGCCTCGAGCACCACCACCGTGGCCTGCGAGCCGCTGCGTCAGCGCCATTGCGGTGGCCATGCCGACGATGCCGCCGCCGATGATTGCGACGTCGTAGCGTTCGCCCGCCATCCGCACCCCCACCCGCGCCGCGGGAAGTCAGAGTCTAGCGCGGTGCCTCGCCACGATCCGGTAGACGAGCACACCCAGCCAGCGGAGCGGCGGCGCACCGATGAGGGCGGCGAGCCAGCGCCAGCGCGGCAGCTCCGCAAGCACCGCGCAGGTTCCGTCGAGACCGGCGCAGAGCGTCCCGTCGGCGCGACGCACCCACATCTCGCGCTCGAGCTGCGCTCGCGTCACCGGCAGGGCGCCGACGCCCGCGTCGCGGAAGTCGACGAAGCGCAGGCGGCCGGCGACGTCCCGCTCCGCCGCCCACGCCCTCGTCGACGTGCACAGCTCGCACGCCCCGTCGTAGAACACTTGAGTCCGGGAAGCGCTCGAGGCTTCCCCCGGTCCCCGGTCCCCGGTCCCCGGACCCCGCGGCCGCCGCATCAGGCGGCCGCAATCTTCGCGCGGGTCAGCGCCTCGAGGCCGCCGGCCATGATCAGCTCCTGCGCCGCCGGGCCGAGCGGGCCGATCGCATACTCGTCGCCGCCGAAGAGCGCCACCGAGCGGCGCACGTCGATCACCAGGTCGCCTGCCACGATCGTCTTCTCGCCGGCTCCCGCCGGCGCGGCGGCGGCCCCGCGCACCGCCTCGTAGAGCGCCGGGCTCTCCAGGCAGATGAATGCGTTGTTGAAGGCGTTTCGCAGGTAGGTCTCGGAGAACGACGCCGCGATCACCATCGCGATGCCGCGGTACTTGAGCGCCGTCGCCGCCTGCTCGCGCGACGAGCCGGTGCCGAAGTTGCGGCCGGCGACGATGATATCGCCGGCGACCGCCTTGCCTTGAAACTCCGGGTCGTAGTTGGCCATCGCGTGCGTCGCCATCTGCTCCGGCGTGAGGTCGTCGCGGTAGGTCACGTCCTTGCCGTAGATCCCGTCGGTGTTGAGGTTGTCGACCGGCAGCAGCAGCGCGCGGCCGCGGATCTCGGCGGGGAAACCGGGCAGCACCTCGACCGCGCGCGCCCCGGCGGGCCGCGCGAGCGCCCGGAACGAGTACGGCGGCGCGTCCTCGCCGGCGTCGAACGGCCCCGTGATGTGGCCGGCGATCGCCGACGCCGCGACGACCGCAGGGCTGGCGAGGTACGCCTGGCGTCGCGCGATCCCATGCGACCCTTGAAGTTGCGGTTGGTGGCGCAGATCCCCACCTCGCCCTTCTCGAGCAGGCCGACGCCGAGGCCGATGCAGGCGCCGCACCCGGGCGGCAGCGTCCGCGCGCCGGCGTCGACGAGGTCGCGCCAGATGCCGCGCTGCTCGGCCTCGGCCTGCACGTCGGCGGAGGCGGCCGCGACCCACAGCTCGACACTGTCGCTGACTTTCCGGCCGCGTAGCACCTCGGCGGCCTCGGCGAGGTCGTCGAGGCGGCTGTTGACGCAGGAGAGCAGGTACGCCTTGTGTACCTTGACGTGCTCGCGGGCGATCGCCTGCACCGACTTGGTCACGAACACGGTGTCCGGGCCGGCGACGTGCGGCGACACCTTGGCGAGGTCGAGCGTGATCTCGGCGGCGTAAGCGGCGTCGGCGTCGGGCGCCGGCGGGTTTGTCTCCCAGCCGGCGATCATCGCCTCGGTCAGGCGGCCCGCGATCCCGAGCTCGCGCAGGCGGGCGACGCGCGTGCGCAGGTACGCCGCGGTCACCGCGTCGAACGGGAACCACCCCACCAGCGTGCCCCACTCCGTCGTCATGTTGGCGATCGACAGCCGCTCCGGCATCGACAGCGTCGCGACGCCGGGGCCGGCGAACTCCACCGCCGCGTTGAGCACCTCGTCGTTGCCGTACAGGCCGCACAGCGTGATGATCACGTCTTTGCCCTTGGCGCCGCGGCGCAGGCGGCCGGTCAGCGTCACCCTGACCGTCCGCGGCACCTGCCACCAGGCGGTGCCGGTCGCCCAGATCGCCGCCGCGTCGGTGCGCACCACCGGAGTGCCGACCGCGGCGAGCGCGCCGTACATGTTGGAGTGCGAGTCGGAGGCGACCACCAGCGAGCCCGGGTGGACGAACCCGCGCTCGACCATGAGCTGGTGGCCGATGCCGCTGCCCGCCGGGTGGAAGACGATGCCGTGCTGGCGCGCGAACGCCTCGATCTTGGCGTACTTGGCGAGGTTCTCGCTCGTCGTGTTCTGGATGTCGTGGTCGAGCGTGAACACCGGCTGCGCCGGGTCCGCCACTTTCGCCGCCCCGATCGACGTGAACTTCGGGATCACCGCCCCGGTGTTGTCGTGCGTCATCACGTGCTTCGGCCGCACCGCGACGATGTCCCCCGCCCGCACCACCTGCCCGGGCGCCAGCCCCACCGCGTGCGCCTGCACGATCTTCTCGGTCACCGTCTGTCGCATCTGTCCCTCCCCGCCGTCCCGACTCCGGGCCACGGGCCACGGGCCACGTCGTCAGCTTACCGCCGAACCACCAGCTCGGCCATCAGCTCGCGGGCGCTGGCGAACTCCTCTGTGCGGGCGATCGCGTGCTGCATGCGCCGCACGTCCACGGCCGACGCCACGCCTTGCGCCAGAGCCGCGAATTTGCCGGCGATCTCGGCGTCGGTGAGCGGGTTGCGCGGGTCGCCCTTGGGGTAGTCGAGGCGCTTCTCGAGCATCCGGCCGTCGCTTGTCGTGATCACCACGCGCACCTTTTGCAGCTTCGGGAACGCCGCCTCGATCTCGGGGTCGGCGATCACCCTGACCTTCGGAAGCTGAGCGCGGATCGCCGCGCTCGCGATCTTCTCGGGCCTGAACTGCACCGGCGTCACCTGCCGGTCGACGATCGCCGCGGCGATCACGTACGGCAGCGAGTGGTCGGCGGTCTCCTTGGTGCGCGGGTCGTACTTCGACTCGTCGGCGAGAATGTCCGCCGCGCGCGCCAGCGAGTAGATGGTCACGTCCTTGACCTGCTCGGGTCTGAGGTCGTTGCCGACCACCAGGTCGAGCACCGCCGAGATGGGTGCATGGGTGAGCGCCTCGGTCGGGAAGAACTTCATCCCGCACTGCAGGATGCGCCAGTCGCGGCCGAGCCCCGCGGTCATGATCTCCCACTTCCACTGCGACTTCAGGACGTGCGAGAACCCTTCCTTGCCGTCGAGCGCGTGCTCGGGGCCGGTGTACCCCTTCTCGGCGAGCAGCGCCGCGAGCACGCCCGACTGGACGGCGAGCGGGTCGACGGTGTTCTTCATCATCGTCAGCTTGCCGGCGGTGACCGACCCGGTGGTGCAGTGGCGCGACGCCGAGATGCCAATGGCATGCTGGATCTGCTCCGCGGACAGACCGAGCATGCGGCCCGCCGCCGCCGGCGCCGCCGCCGCGGTGAGCGTGGCATGGTGCCACCCGAGCTCGCGGATGCCGGGGAACGATACCTCGCACAGGCGTTGCTCGAACTCGTAGGCGATGACGATGCCGAGGATCACGTCCTTGCCGGAGCCGCCGGCGCGCTCGGCGCACGCCAGCACGGCCGGGATGATGTCGGACGGGTGCGACGGGTCCTGCTTCCAGTAGATGTCGTTGTAGTCCATCACGCGGATCATCAGCGCGTTGAGTAGCGACGCGGAGGCCGGGTCCCAGGCCTCTCCGGTGACCAGCACCGTCGCCGGCCCTTCGCCGGCGAGCTCGCCGAGCACCCCGCGGGCGATGTGCACGTCGTGCTGCTGCGCGCCGCCGAGTGCGCACCCCACCGAGTCCATCAGGTAGCGTTTGGCCTCACGGACCACCTCCGGTGGCAGTTCCTCGTAGCGCACCGAGACCGCCCACTCCGCCATCCTTCCCGTGATTGTGCTCATGGTTTCCTCACCAGCGCACCCGCGGGTCGAGGCCTGCGGGCCGGCCCGGAATTGTACCTTTGTTCACGTGGCCGCAGGAGGCCGCGACGCACCGGCGCGATGTTGATCTCCACCATGGACAGCCGCTGCACGTTTGCAGACTCATCTCCACACTTCATTGACAAAACCAGGACAAGTTCGTAGCGTGGCGTCGGGGAACCGGCGGAAGCGATGCAGCGGGTCGGCTCGCCGTGTGTATCGGTCCCGCGTTGTGAGATGCCGTCACTGGAGGCGCACATGCCCACGAGCCCGAACGCCACCGCTCACCGCCAGTCCTACCCCGCGCCAGGCAGGAGTTCCTCCCGATCGGCCGCCGGCAACCGCGCACGGTACGCGCCGCTGGCGGTCGCGCTCGCGCTCGTGGCGCCGGCGCTGGCGCGCGGCGCGCACCACCGTTCCCGGCGGTGCGATCACGACCGCGACGACCTGGAACGTGGCCGGGAGCCCGTACATCGTCCAGGGTGTGCCGTCGATCGCCAGCGGCGGGTCGCTGACGATCGCCGCGGGGGTACAGGTGCGGTTCGTGGCGGGCAACTGGATCGAGGTCCGCGACGGCGGCACGCTGACGGCGAGCGGCGCGGCCGGTCAGATCGTCACCTTCACCTCCGACGCCGCCACGCCGCAGCCCGGCGACTGGTACCACATCGACGCCCTGGCCGGCTCGCACGTGAATCTCACGTACTGTGACTTCCGCTACGGCGGCCGCAACAACAACCCGGCGATGCGGCTGCGCGCCACGGACGTCCAGGTCCGCAATTGCACGATCAGGGACTTCCCGGCCACCGGAATCCAGCTCGAGGGCGCGTCGATCACGCCGGTGATCGCCGACACCACTGTCACGACCGCGACCGGCTGGGCGATCTATCAGAACACCCTGAACATGGCGCCGCAGTACTCGCACG
Source organism: uncultured Acidobacteriota bacterium (assembly GCA_963725705.1). GTDB lineage: Bacteria > Acidobacteriota > Thermoanaerobaculia > Thermoanaerobaculales > Thermoanaerobaculaceae > CAVRZJ01. The sequence goes on from CAVRZJ010000023.1 coordinate 732,628, forward strand.
TCACCCTGTCCGGAGGCGGCACCAACGCGCTTATCGTCGACGGCGACACCGTGTCGGGCTCGGTCAGCCTCGACGGTTCGGCCGCGCGGTTCACCGGCGGCGCACCGATCATCCTGCGGAACTCGACGATCGTCCAGGCGGGCGCCACCCTGACCGTCGCGCCCGGCACCGACGTGCGCACCCCGCCGGGCGGGAGTTCGAGGTGCGCGATGGCGGCACGATGATCGCCGCGGGCACCGTCTCCGCGCCAATCGTCTTCCGCGCCAACATCGCCACGGCGGCGGCGGGCGACTGGTACAACGTGCTCGCGCAGGCCGGCTCGCACCTGCGCCTCGTCCTACTGCGACATCGGCTTCGGCGGCCGTAACGGCAACCCGGCGCTGTTGCTGCGCACCTCCGACGCCGAGGTGCGCAACTGCACGCTGCACCACTTCCTCGGCACCGGCATCCAGCTCGAGGGCGCCGGGATTACGCCGCTCATCGCCGATAGCTCCGTCACGACGACGACCGGCTGGGCGATCTACCAGAACACGATGAACATGGCGCCGCAGTACTCGCACGTCGCCCTCGCCGGCGGCGGCATCAACGCGCTGATCATCGACGGCGACACCGTCACCGGCGCCGTCACGCTCGACGGCACCGCGGCGCGGTTCACCGGCGGGGCGCCGATCATCATGCGCAACTCGACGTTCGTGGCGACCGGCGCGACCCTAACCGTGGCGCCCGGCACCGACCTGCGCACGCCTCCCGGTGGCGAGTTCCAGGTGCGGGAGGGCGGCGCGATGATCGCGGAGGGCACGAAGAGCTCCCCGATCGCGATCCGCGCCAACACCGCCACCGGCGCCCCCGGGGACTGGTACTACGTCCTCGCGCAGGCCGGGTCGACACTCCGCCTGAGTTACTGTGACTTCGGCTTCGGCGGCCGCAACGGCAACCCGGCGCTGCTACTGCGCACGTCGGACGCGCAGGTGCACAACTGCACGCTCCATGACTTCGCGGGAACGGGCATCCAGCTCGAGGGGGCGGGCATCACGCCGCTGGTCGCCGACACCACGGTGACCACCGTGACCGGTTGGGCCATCTACCAGAGCACCATGAACATGGCGCCGCAGTATTCGCACGTCACCCTCGCCGGCGGCGGCGTCAAGGCGCTGGTGGTCGACGGCGACACCGTCTCCGGCGCCGTCACGCTCAGCGGCAATGCCGCCAAGTTCACCGGCAGGAAGCCGGTCATCCTGGTTCGCACCACGATCGTCCCAGCCGGCGCGACCTTGACCGTCGAGGCCGGCACCGAGCTGCGTACTCCCCCGGGCGGGGCGTTCGACATCCGGGACGGCGGCGCGATGGTCGCCGAAGGAACGGCCTCGGCCCTCATCACCTTCCGCGCCAACACCACGACGGCAGCCGCAGGCGACTGGTACTACATCGACGCGAAGCCGGGGTCGCGCCTGCGTCTGAAGTACTGCGACATCGGCTACGGCGGCCGCAACGGCAACCCCGCGCTGTTCGTGCGGACGTCCGATGCCACGATCAGGAACAGCGTCGTGCACCACGCTCTCGCCACCGGGCTGCAGATCGAGGGCGCGGGGATCACCCCGACGATCGCGGACACGCGGATCGAGAGCAACGTTGGCTGGGCTATCTACCAGAATACGATGAACATGGCGCCGTCGTACTCCGGCGTCACGCTGACCGGCAACGGCCACGACGCGCTGCTGATCGACGGCGACCAGGTGACCGTCCCGGTGGTGCTGGATCCCGCCGGCATCGGCGGCAAACCGATCCAGCTCGCGCGCGGCCTCGCGATCCTCTCCGGCGCGTCACTGACCATCGGCCCGGGCACACAACTGCGCTTCCCGCTGTCGTGGGCGGTGGAGGTGCGCAGCGGCGGCGCGCTGGTCGCCGAGGGCACGCCCGGGTCGCGGATCGCCTTCCTGCCCGACACCGCGACACCGGCGGCCGGCGCCTGGTACTACGTCGACGCGCAGGCCGGCTCCCACCTGCGCCTGGCCAACGTCGACCTGCGCTACGGCGGCCGCAACGGAAACCCGACGCTGCGTGTCCAGACCGCCGACGCGATCGTCACGTCGTGCGCCATCCGCGAGAGTCAGGGCGACGGCGTCTGGGTCGGCAATGAGGCGGCCCTCCGCATAGCCGAAAACCAGGTCGCCAGTAATGGGTTCGGGGTGCGCAACACGAACGCCAAGAGCTGGGTCGACGCCCGCTTCGTCTGGTGGGGCGATCCGTCCGGACCATACCACGCGGCGCTCAACCCCGACGGCAAGGGCAATGCGGTGAGCGACAAGGTGCTGTTCGAGCCGTGGGCGGTCGACGAGGCCGGGACGCTGTCGAGCAGCTTCGTCGTGCAGGTGCGCGGGCCGTCGCGCGCCGCCTCCGGCGAAACCGTCGACTTCTCCGTGTACTACGCGACCTACGTCGACCTGAAGGACGCCGTGCTCGCCGTGACGCTGCCGTTTACCGCCGACTACGTGCCGCAGAGCGCCGATGCGACCTACCAGCACGGCCTGCGCCAGGTGTTCTGGCGGCTCGGCGACGTTCCGGCCGGGACCGAGGGCACGGTGCCGCTCCGGGTCCGTCACGGCTGGGGCATCCCCGACGGGCTCAAGGATGAGCTCGACGGGTTCCTGTTCGGCAGCAATCAGAGCACCGACACCGAGACGGTCGACGTCGAGCCCTACACGTCGTATACCGGGGTCACACCGACCGGCCACCGCACGCTGAACAGGTCCGAGGTCGACGCCGCGATCGCGGGAAGCGCGCCGCTGAAGACCCTCGTCGACCAGGCCAAGGCCGCGGACTACCTGCTGCTCGGCGGCTCCGACATCTCCCTGTCGAACGGCGACGCCTTCGTCGAGCTGATGCTCATCGACAAGGGCCGGCACGGCGCGATGTTCCTCCGGCGCCGCGCCGCCGACGGCCACGTGATCAGGTCTGTCGTCACCCCGACCGAGTACGCGATCGGCGATGCCGACGGCGGGCTCGTCGCCGCCGTGCCCGACGGCCCGGTCGCCTACTGGGGGACGTGGGCGGGAGCGCCTTCCGCCGGCCAAATGAGGGCGATGGCGACGGACCCGTTCCTCGGCTGCCTGCGCAACTGTGTCAATGAGAACCTCGGGATGTACGTGCTCGGCAAGGTGAGCAAGACGATCGACCAGGCGCTGCAGGTCAAGGACTGCGTTCAGGCCGTGCTGTCGTCGGGCGGCGACGCCGATGCGGTCGCCAACTGCGCCGGTGAACCTGGGCAGCATCGCCGTCGAAAAGCTCGCCATGGTCAAGGACGAGGTGCAGCTCCTCTACCCGTGCGTCGTCGACTGCTCGGCCGACACGAGCACCCACTACTGCAAGAAGAGTTTCATCGTCCCCAACCCGTCGTCCGAGCAGCGCTCATGGCTGGCGCCGCTGTTCACCGACCCGGCGCGCAGTTACTCGTTCTTCTACTGCGACGTGAAGTCGGGCATGCTCTCGGCGCCCATCACCCGCGACTGTCCGCCCGGCTACCAGCCTCTCCCAAACTACTGGAACTGGAACATCACCCCGCCCGGGCCATGCGCCGAGATCGGCCTCGACAAGGCGGTCGCCGACGTCTTCAAGGACATCGACCGCCGCCAGCAGATCGGCGTGCGGATAATGGGCTTCGGCCGCAACCGCATGACCCTGCGGCGCGCCAAGGACCCCAACGCGAAGTACGGCGCCAAGGGCGACGTGCTCGCCGGCGAGCGCCTTTCGTACACGGTAACCTGCGAGAACGAAGGCGCGGGCACGGCATACGGCGTCTTCATCCTCGACCAGCTCCACGACACGCTCGACGAGTCGACACTCCAGCTCGAGGGCAGCGGCACGTGGATTCCGGCGGCGCGCTCGATCATGTGGGACATCGGCGAGCTGGCGCCCAAGGGAGAGCCCGGTTCAACCGCGTCCGTGTCGTTCAGCGTCGTGGCGCATGCCGACCTCACCCCGGGCACCAGCATCCCCAACCGCGCGGTCGTCTACTTCCCGAGCGTGCCGGAGGAGACACCGACCAACTGGGTCGTCAACACCGTCGCGCCCGTGGCGGCGCACCCACAGGAGCTGGAGACCGCCTACCAGACCGCAGTGGCGATCACCCTCGCCGGCACCCCCGAGACCTCACCGCCGCTCGGCTTCGCGATCACCAGGCCGCCGTCTTCGGGGCGCTGTCCGGGGCGGCGCCGGCCCTCACCTACACGCCGGCCGCCGGCTTCACCGGCCCCGACTTCTTCGCGTTCACCGTCGCCAGCGCCACGGCGACCAGCGATCCGGCCCAGGTGGCGATCAACGTCAAGCCGCCCGATCACGACACGACGAAGCCGCAAGTCGGCTGGGTGTGGCCGGCGAACGGCCAGACGCTGACCAACGTCGCCGTGAAACCCACAGGGGAAGACGCCTTCGGGCCCCTGTTCGCGCCGTTCGTTCAGGCGGAGGTCGACGAGCGGGTGGATCCGGCGAGCGTCACGGCGGCGGTGGTCTCCGTCGTCGACCGCAACGGCCACACGGTGCCGGTCGGCGTCACGCTCGACACCGCGACGAACCGCGTCGTGATCGCGCTGCGAGAGCGTTGGCGGGCGACGACCTACACGGTGACCCTCACGACGGCGATCAAGGACCTGGCCGGCAACGCACTCGCCTCGCCGAAGTCCTGGTCGTTCTCGGTCGAATCCGCCATCGCTGATCCGCGAGCGGCTGCACTCGCTTCCGTAGCGCGGCCGCGAGGAGCCCGGGACGCCGCTGCTAAGATCTCACAGGGGACAGCAGCGACGTTGCCGGAGACCATCGAGTCTCGTCCGTTCGGGCGGTTCTTCCTTCGCCCCCTCGATATCCTGCGCAGATATCGAGGGGTCGATTTGCGCCCGGACGCCGTCGCCGGGCTCACCGTGGCGATCGTCGCGATACCGCAGTCGGTAGCGTACGCCGCGATCGCCGGTCTGCCACCGTCGTACGGGCTGTACTCGGCAGCGGTCGCCTCGATCGTCGGCGCGCTCTGGGGTTCGTCGCGGTTCCTCTCGACCGGGCCGACCAACGCAGCGTCGATCCTGGTCCTGTCGATCCTCGCGCCACTGGTCCCGGTGCGGTCGCCCGAGTTCCTGGTGGCGGCAAGCCTGATGGCGGTCCTGGTCGGGCTGCTGCGGGTGGCGCTGGGGGTGGCGCGACTCGGCTTCCTCGTCAACTTCGCCTCGCGGGCCGTGCTCCTCGGTTTCACCGCCGGCGCCGCCGTTCTCATCGCCGCGGGGCAACTGCCGACCCTGCTCCACCTGCACGCACCCCCTTCCGCCAGGCTGATCGACACGATCACGCACGGTCGCTGCGCGCGCTCGCGAGGCCCATCCCGTGAGCGTGGCGCTCGGCCTTGGCACGCTTTGCCTGACCCTCGTGCTCGGGCGTATCTCGCGGCGGCTGCCGTCGGCGCTGCTGGGGCTCGTCTGCGGCGGCCGCCGTTGTCGTCGTCTGGGGTGCCCCGGCGCTCGGCATCTCCGTCGTCGGCGAGGTGCCCCGCGCGCTGCCGCGACTCACTCACCTCTCCGTCGGCTGGCTGGTCGAGAGCAACGTTCTCGGCCCCCTGCTCACCGGCGCCATGGCCGTCGCCGCCCTTGGTCTGGTCGAGGCGATTTCGATTTCGCGTTCGATCGCCCGGCAGAGCGGCGAGCGCCTCGACGTCGATCAGGAGTTCGTCGGCCAGGGGCTGGCGAACATCGCCGCGGGGATGTTCTCCGGATACCCCTGCTCCGGGTCGTTCACGCGTTCCGCAGTGACGTTCCAGGCGGGAGCGCGCACGCAGATTGCCGGCGTGTTCGCCGGGGTGTTCGTGCTCGCGGGCGTGCTCGCGTTCGGCCCCTTCGCGGCATACCTGCCGCGCGCGTCGATCGCCGGGCTGCTGCTCCTCGTCGCCTGGAAGATGATCGACCGAGACGGGATCCGGCGCGTCCTGCGCACCTCGCGCAGCGAGTCCGCGATCATGGCCGCGACGTTCTCCGCGACACTGGCGTTCCCGCTCGAGTTCGCCGTCCTCTCCGGCGTGATCCTCTCGCTCGGCTTCTACATCTACCAGTCGAGCCTGCCGACGGTCACCCCCGTCTTTCCCGACGAGTCATTTCGCCACTTCGTCGAGCGGCCGGGAGCGGCGCAGTGCCCGCAGCTCGCCGTGGTCAACATCCGCGGGACCCTCTTCTTCGGCGCGACGGCCCACGTCGAGGACGCGCTGCTGCGCAACTTCTTCGACAACCCCGGGCAGCTCTTGCTGCTGTTGCGTATGCACGGGGTGAGCCAGTGCGACCTCTCGGGGATCGAGGCGCTCGAGGCGGCCGTGAAGCTCTACCGCGACGCCGGCGGCGACGTCTTCATGGTCCAGGTGCGCCCGCCAGTCCGTGAGGCGATGCGGCAGTCGGGGTTCGAGGCCCTGCTCGGCGAGGATCATTTCCTGGCGCAGGAGGAGGCGATCGATCACCTCTTCGAGAGCGTCGTCGACCCCGCGGTCTGTATCTACGAGTGCGAGCAGCGGGTGTTCGCCGAGTGCCAGGCACTCGAGAAACACTCCTACGGCGCCGGCCTGCCGGCATTTGCCGCCCGACCGGACCGGCAGCTCCGCCACCTCGCCGTCGCCGAGGTCGAGGCGTTGGTCGCCGGCGACGAGAACACCCTCATCGTCGACGTCCGCGAGGCCGGCGAGTATGGGCACGGGCACATCGCCGGCTCGCTGCTGCTGCCGCTCCGCGATCTCGTCGCCGACGCGCCGACTCTCCCTCGAGACCGCAAGCTCGTGCTGGTGTGCCGCTCGGGCCGCCGCTCGACGCGCGCCATGCACATGCTGCTCGACCTCGGCTTCACCGACATCTACAACCTCAAGGGCGGCATCCTGTCGTGGCGCGCCGCCGGCCGCCCGCTGGAGGTCCCCTGAAACCCCGACCCGTCTACGGCGTCATGAGCGGGACCGTCATGGGGTCGTCGGTCACGTTGTCGACCAGCGACAGGTAGGTCCAGGCCTTGCCGCCGGTGGTGAGCACCTCGACCTTGGCGTAGGCCAACTCCTGGTTTCCGGCCGCCGCCTTCGCGCAGACGTCGTCGATCTGCTTCCAGGCCCACGCCGGCACCGTCTCGGTAACCGGGTTACCGACCTGTGATCCACTGCCGTTGAAGAGCGTGACCCGAACCTGGCAAGAGGCTTCGCCGAGGTTCTGAATGCCGACGTTGCTGCGGAACGCCGTGTTCTTCCTCACTCCGGGAAGCGTGCCGGTCTGCCCCGACGTGATCGCCTGGGTCACCTTGAGCGCCGGGTAGTACTGGCCGAAGGTGCCGGCGGTGGCCTGGTTGAAGGTGCGGCTGAACACGTGCAGCGGCTGGGTCGAGAGGATCTGCAAGGAACCCTTCACGCTAGCGGTGGACGCGTAGCCGAAGACGGAAGGGTTGGCGAGGATGTCCGCCCACTCCACGGTGCCCTTGGCCGCGAGGGTGAGCGCCTTCGTGCGGCTCTCCCCGCCGGTGGACAGGAAGGTGAGCGTCAGTTGTGCCTCCGTTGCCGTCTGGTTCAATGCGAATACCGATGAGCGCCACTGCGACGGGGCTTTGCCGGGGGCGTGGGCGACCGACGGTATGACATACAGCTGGCTGGAAGGGGTAGAGGTCCCGGGCAGCTTGACGATGAAGGCATCCTGATCGCCCTTGAGCGTTGCCTGGTAGGGGCTCTGCGTCGGGAAGTCCGAGGACAGAGTGCTCCCGGTCAGGTACGCTGCGCCCGCACCGTCCACCGCGATCCCGAACGCAAGGTCTCCCTCCGAACCGCCGATGCAGGATGAGTACAGGACGGCCGAGCCCGTGCTGTTGAGCTTGAGAGCGAAGGCATCGGTCACGTCCGAGTGGCACGCCTGAAACGGGTTGGTGGCGGGAAAGTCGGGGGCGTTGGTGTGCCCTGCAACGTAGATGTTGCCCGATGAATCCAGCGCCACGTCCTCCGCCGTCTGGTAGCCGTCCGCCCCGCCGAAGTTCGTGGCGAAGGCAAGCTGGTTCCCGGCTGGCGTGAGCTTGAGGATGAACATGCCGATGTAGGCGGCGATGTCCGGCAGCAGTGGGTTGCGCGTGGTGCAGTTGCTGCAATCGCCTACCACCACCGCGCCGCCCGATGCGTCTACCGCGATGCCAGTGGCCCCATCGATACCGCCGGTGCCGAAGTAGGTCGAGTAGTCGAGGCCGCCGGTACCGAGGTCGAGCTTGGCGATGAACCAGTCGAGGTTCCCGGGCTTCTCCGACTGGTAGGCGTTCTTTGTTGGGAAGTCGATTGAGAACGTGGAGCCGGCGATGTAGGCGTCGCCGCCACCGTCGCAGGCAATCGAGTAGCCTGCTTCATCCTCTCCACCGCCCAGATAGGTGGAGAGCTGGAACGCACTGCCGGCAGCGTTGAGCACCACCACGAAGGCATCGGAAGCACCGTGGTTGCTCCCCTGGTAGGCGTTGTGGAGTGGCAGGTCGGTCGACACCGCATAGCCCGTGACGTAGGTCTCACCCGAGGACCGCACGGCAACGTCGTACGCCTCGTCGTTGTCGCTGCCACCCAGGTAGGTGGAAAAGACGAGCTGGTTTCCCGCCGCGTTCAGGCGCAGCACGTATGCATCGGAGCCGCCGCCCAGGCTGCCCTGCAGCGGGTTCTTGGTGGGCAGGTCGCCCCACGTCCGGCCAACGATCGTGGCCTGTCCGGCCGCATCGACGGCGAGTCCGCCCACCGTGTCGCCGCCGCTGATGTAGGTGCAGTACACCACCGACGACCCGCCGGCAGCCAGCTTGACGACGTACGGCCCACCGCCCGGCGGCAACGTGGAGAGGTAGGCGCTCTTTACCGGCAGATCGGGGGAGCCGGTGAGCCCGGCAACGTAGATGCTGCCCTGGGCGTCGAGGGCGATAGCATCGCCCGAATCTCCCATGCTGCCGCCGAAGTAGGTCCCGTAGGAAAGCACCGGGTCGATCACCAGCGGTAGCGCCGGATCGAAGTCCCCCAGCCGAAAAGCGACCGTGTCCGGCGCTACGATCGTGAAGGCCCCGTCGACCGGCCTCTGTTCGCCCCCGACCTGCTGGTACACCACCGGGCGGTGCTGGCGGAGCTCGCCGCCGGCGAGGCGCATCACCAAGTCGCCGTTCGCGGCTACCACCAGCGACCGGTGACCCCTCACGGCAAGACGGATCACGCGCGGGTCGGCGTTGGCGGCGACCACGAAGTCGAACTCCAACTGTCGCTGGTTGCCGTACAGGACCAGGTCGATTCCCGGGTACAGACCCCGTGCCCGTACCCTGGCGAACGTCGGGATATCAGTAAGCCACCCTGCCGGGTCCGCTCCCACCAGGTAGTTGACAATGCCAGGAAGGGCATCGACACCCTCCAGGCTCGCTCTGGCGGTTGCTCCAACGAAGCTCACTCCCAGCTCCTCACCGCCCAACTGCAAGCGCAGCTCCCGCCCCGAGGCGGCACAAGAGTAGCCCTTGCCACGCGCAACGAAGGGAAAGACGGGGTTGGTCTGGCCGACGTTCCGCTCAAAGCTCAACGGCAGATCGGCACGCACTGGCCCACCGCCGCCGGATGTGGCTGCGGTTGCGGCCGCCGCCACGGCCAGGGCGGCACATACGAGAACCAGCCGGGCTACCTGGACGCGTTTCTGTGGATCTCTCATCTCTCCTCCCAGCGCGCGCATCCACCCGTCCCGCTCCGGTACAGCGACCTGCCACCATGGCAGGCGTGCTGCGCCTGCCGCCCAACCACTGGACGGCGGCGCAGCACCTGACTTCTCCGTGACAGTGGCTATCGAGTGTCACATGCGTGCGCACGACCACAGTGCCGCCCGGCGACTGTCTTGTCAAGAGCGATTCGCGGACATCGAGCGTGCGGCCGGTCGTTGGCACCACGGTCGGCTCGAACGGAACAGGCGTCTGGCCGGTGCGGGCGTTCGCTGCTTCGCCGGCCAGGGAGCACCCCGGCGGCTGCACGCAGCACTGATCGAGACGCATGAGCGGGCAGAAGCAGTTGACTGCAACTCGTGCGCTGCGACAGCCACCGAGCTGCCCAAGAAGGCCGTGCGGTTACCGCCGTAGGCGGGAGGAGCGCGTAGGGCTACCGGCGGCCGACGTCGACGAGGCGACCTTCGACATCCCCCCAGTTGACCAGGTGGTTCATCATCGCGTCGACCCACTCGGCGCGGCGGTTCTGGTACTTGAGGTAGTACGCGTGCTCCCAGACGTCGACCACCAGGATCGGCGTCCACCCGGGGAGCACCTGGTTCTGGTGCTTCTCGATCTGGAAGATCGCGAGATCGCCGGCCGGCGAGGCTGCGAGCACGCCCCACCCCGAGCCCTCGACCGCGTTGGTGGCGGCGCGCATCTGCTTGTCGAACGCCTCGAACGATCCGAACGAGGCGTCGATGGCCGCGGCAAGCGCGCCGTCGGGTCGCCCGCCGCCGCCTGGCTTCAGGTTGCTCCAGAAGATCGAGTGAAGGATGTGACCGCCGCCGTGGAACGCCACCTCACGCGAGAGGTGCTTGACCAGCGCGTGGTCACCGGCGGTGCGCGCCGCGGCGAGCTTCTCGAGCGCCGCGTTGAGGCCATTGACGTAGGCGAGGTGATGCTTGCCGTGGTGCAGATCGACGGTGGTCTTGTCGTAGTACGGCTCCAGCGCGTCGCTGGCGTACGGGAGGGGGGGCAGCTCGTATTTCATCGTCGCTCTCCTTTCGCGTCTCAACTGCGATCAACGAGAACATACTCGATCGCTGGACGGGTGTCAAAACGGAGAACGCCGCCACGCCGAGCCGCGGCGGAGCTACTGCGGGCGTTACTCGAACGGATTGTCGGGCGGCTCGCCGATCGCGCCCTCGCCGCCGGTGTCGGCCTCGCCATCGGCAGGATGCTCCCCGCCGGCGTTAGCTGCGTCGCTGCCACCAGCGGGGCGCCGGCGGCGCCGGCGGCGCCGGCGTTTGCTGCGAGCCGGCTCGGCCGCGGGCTCGGCGTCAGTCGCCACCCCGGAACCACCCGCCGGCTCGGCGCCCGCAGGTGCATCCGCCTCATCGACGAGGAAGACGTCGGCGACCTCTGGCTCGACCGGCAGCTCGGGCGCCTCGACCTCCGGCAGCGGCGACTCGCCGGCCGCCGCCTTACCCTTGTCCTTCCGGTGCTTGCGCCCGCCGCGGCGGCGGCGCTTGCGCTTCTCGCCGGCCTCACCGGGTGCCGACGGCGCCTCGTTCTCCTCCTCGTCGGCCACGGGCGGCGGCGCGGCCTTGCGGCTCTTGCGGCGCGGCGGCTCGGGCTCGGCAGAGACATCCGCCGCCGTCACCGGCGCCAGCGCCGCAGCCACCGGCCACTCGCGCTTGAACCACTCGAGCTTCTCCTCGGAGCGGTGCATGGAGGTGGCCGCGACCACTTCGACGCGGATCTCGAACTCCCGCTCGAGCCCGGCGATCTCCTGGCGGTGCAGGTTCTGAAAGCCGTCGGCGAGCTCCGGGTGCAGGCTGACGCGCACCCCCGAGAGGCTGCCCCCGGCCGCCGCCGCCTCGATGCGGCGCAGCAGCGTGAGGCTGACGTGCTCCGGGCTGGCGATGACCCCGGCGCCCTTGCAGGTCGGGCACTCGCGGTGGGTGCGGAGCTGCAGCGCCTGCTTGATGCGTTGGCGGTTGATCTCGAGCAGGCCGTTGGGCGAGATCTTCCCGATCTGCCAGCGGGCGCGGTCGACCTTCATCGCGTCGCGCAGCGACTTCTCGATCTCGCGCTGGTGCTTGTGGCTGCGCATGTCGATGAAGTCGACGACGACGAGGCCGCCGATGTCGCGCAGCCGCAATTGCCGGGCGACCTCGCGCGCCGCCTCGACGTTGATCACGTAGGCGTTCTCCTCCTGGTTGGCGCCGCGGGTGCCCTTGCCCGAGTTGACGTCGATGGTGGTGAGCGCCTCGGTCGGCTCGATGACGATCGAGCCGCCGGAACGCAGCGGCACCGTGCGCTGAAAGATCAGCTCGATCTGCGGCTCGAGCCCGTACCGCGAGAACAGCGGCATGCGCTCGGAATACCGGACCAGGCGCGTCTTGGCGCGCGGCATGAAGGCGGCCATGTACCCCTGGGCCTTCTCGTACGCCTCGTCGCTGTCGACCAGGACCTCCTCGATCGACGGGTCGAGGTAGTCGCGGAGCGCTTGGACGATCAGGTCCTGATCGCTGTAGAGCAGGCGCGGTCCCTTGCCGCGGCCGGCCTCCTCCTTGATCCGTTTCCACAGGCGCAGCAGCGCCGAGAGGTCGCGGTTGAGCGTGGTCTTGTTCTGGTCCTGGGCGTTGGTACGGACGATCAGCCCGAACCCGTCCGGCACCTCGAGACCGGCGACGCGGTCGAGCAGCGCCCGCCGCGTCTCCTCGTCCTCGACCTTGCGCGAGACGCCGCGAGCCTCGTCGAACGGCATCAGCACCAGGTACCGCCCCGCCAGCGACAGGTTCGTGGTCGCCGCTGCGCCCTTCTCGCCGGACGCATCCTTGGTGATCTGGACAAGGATCGTCCGACCGCGCTCGAGCATCTTGTCGACCGAGGCGCGGTGGCCCTTCTCACCCTGGCGGTGATACGCCGCCGGCACGATGTCGTCGGACTTGAGGAAGGCGTGGCGCTCGCCGCCGTAGTCGACGAAAGCGGCGTTGAGGCTCGGCTGGATGTTGACGACGATGCCGCGGTAGATGTTGCCGCGGTTCAGACCGATGTCCGCCGTCTGAACCTGAAATGCTTCGAGCGCTGAGTCCGAGACGACCGCAACGCGGACCTCGGCCTCGCGCTGGGCGTTGATGAGCATTCGCCGTGTCAAGAAAGCTCCTTCGTGGAGGCTGGATTGTCCACCGCGGAGTCATCGTCGGCTGCATGAGCCAGATCCGACAGCCGCGCGAAGAGCACCTCCACCGCACAAGGTTAACATCATGGCGGCCCTGCGGACCATCGGCACGGAAATGTCGCACACGGCCACTCTGTTGCCCGCGACGAGCAGTCGGAGGTGAGAGTCGTGCGAGTGGCCGTGGTCGGAGGGACCGGGACCGTGGGATCCCGGGTCGCGCAGGCGTTGCGCGACCGCGGAGTTGCCGTCCGCGTGCTGACCCGTTCCGCCGAGAAGGCGCGGGCGCTGCCGCCCGGCATCGAGGGCGTGCTTGCCGACCTGCACCGCCCGCCGACGCTGCAGCGGGCCCTCGTCGGAGCGACCGGGGTGTTCATGGCGATACCGCCGCTGCCGACCGAGGCACGCGACGGCCTCGCTGCTATCGGCGCCGCTGCTGCCGCCGGCGTCGAGCGGTTCGTCTACCTGTCGGCCGCCGGCGCCGAGGCGTGCCCGCACGTCCCCCTCCTCGCCGCCAAGGCGGCGATCGAGCAGGCGCTGCACGCAGCCGCCGGGATCGCAGGTACCGTGATCCGGTCGCACGACCTCTTCCAGACCGACCTGTGCCATCGCCGGAAGATCACCGAATCGGGCGTCTACCCGAGTCCGATCGGCGACGTCGGAGTGAGCCGCATCGATGCCCGCGACGTCGCCGACGCTGCCGCCACGATCCTCACCGGGAGCGGCCACGAGGGCAGGACGTACACCCTCGGCGGCCCTGATGAGCTCACCGGCGAGGAGATCGCGCGGGTGTTCCGTCGCCACCTGCGGCGGCACGTCCGCTACGCCGGCGACGACCTCGACGTCTGGGCCGCGCAGGCGAGCGCCGTCCTGCCGGCGTGGCTCATCGAGCGCCTCAGACCGATGTATGAGCACTTCCAGAGGCACGGCATGCTCGCCACCGACGGCGAGCTGGCGGCCGCGCGCCGCCTGGTCGGCCACGCACCGCGCACCTTCGAGGAGTTCGCCGATGAGGTCGCCTCGGAGTGGAGGAGCCAACAACAGTGAGCAAACCCGCGAACACCTCCGGAGACCGCCCGCTCGCCACGACCAGCGACGCCCGGACGCGGGGCATTCGCGTGCTCGTGCGCAGCGCCTACCTGCCCGAGCGCAGCTCGCCGGCCGACGACAACTACTTCTTCACCTATCGCATCCGCATCGCCAACGAGGGCGACGAGACCGCGCAGCTCGTCAGCCGCGAGTGGGTGATCACCGACGCCTCCGGTAACGTCGAGGTGGTGCGCGGCGAGGGCGTCGTCGGCGAGCAGCCAGTCCTCGAGCCCGGTGAGGCGTTCGAGTACGAGAGCTTCTGCCCGCTGCCCACCCCCTCCGGGACGATGCAGGGCCGCTACACGATGATCACCGGCCGCGGCGAGGAGCTCCTGGTACGGATCGCGCCGTTCGCCCTCGAGGCGCTCCATTCCATCAACTGATACCAGCTCTCCATCAGTGGTAGAGCTTGTGGCGCCGGCGCTTTCGGCAGCGCTCCCGGGAAAGCGCGTGCGGCGCGCGCACCCCGCAGGTCGGGAGTTCGCTCCCGCCTCATCGCCATCCTCTACGAACGACGGACAAGCAGCATCGCGCGCAAGCGGTGATGGCCCGACGAGGACTCACACCTCCGGTCACCGGCGGCGCACGAACACCTCCATGGCGTCCGCCTTGCCCTCGTGGAGGATCGGTACGGCCATCGCGGGTTCGTAACGCTGCGCGAGAAGCTCATGCAGCACCCGGTCGATGAGCCGCTCGGCGCCGGCGTTGACCTTGAACTGACGGTGAAACCCGCGCCAGTAGCGGGCCGGTCCGATGACGATCACCTGCGGCGGCCGGGCGCGCAGCGCCTCGAAGTCCGCATCGACGTAGCGGTCCCAGTACTGGTCCGCGAAGACGAACGGCGACGAGAGCCGGGGGCGGTCACGTTCGAACCAGGCTTCCACGTTGGGGTCGTTGGGCAACAGGAGGACCTGCTGCCCCGGACCGACGGCGCCCCGCACCAGCCGCACGAGCTCGCGCATTCCCCCTGCGGACTCCGGCAGCCGCGCCCCCGCGAGATGTCCGACCTCGTCCCAGCGCTGGGTGCAGCGCCTGCAGGCGAGGAGCTGGTCACCGAGCCGCGCCCACGGCCGCAACGGCACCACGGCGAAGCACACCGCGGCGATGAGCGCGAGACGAAGACGGCGGCGCGGCATCCGGCCGAGGACGACCAGGACGACCTGGAACAGGGCGGCGTAAGCGGTCACCACCAGCGGGTTGTTGTCGTACGTCCAGCGAAAGTAGTACGACGACAGGCTGTGGAAGACTGCGGCGGCGAAGGTGACCGACAGGACACCGGCGAACGCCCGAGCCCGCGGCAGGCGGGAGACGCGTCGCAGCAGGTGGGGCCAGCGGCATCGCAGGCTCAGGAGCGCGGCCAGGAATAGCCCCATCCACGAGAGCTGGGGCAGCAGGCTGGTGTGCTCCAGGACGGCGCCCGACAGCCACGGAGCGGCGGTGTACAGCTCGAACATCGCAGCGACCGACACCCCAGCGCCCGCGGCGACGAACGCGGGTGTGAGCCCGGCCACCGTCCGGGGAGCGGGATGAGGCGCGCCATCAGGCCGTCGACAGACCATCGCCGCGATCGCCAGCAACCCGCCCAGCGGCACGAGCAGCGTGAGCGCGTGGCGGCCGATGTCGAGGCCGAAGCGCTTCAGGCTCCGCATCAGGTTGACCGCTCCACCCTTGGGCTCCGCGCCGGTGAGGAAGACGTCGCGGATCAGGCCGTGGGGGTCGACCCACGGGTGGAGCAGGGTGATCAGGATCGCCAGGCTCGCGACGGTCAGCAACCCGTAGGCGGCGGCTCGGACGGTCCGGTCACGCCAGCCCCCGCGATCGCACCCGGCGATCGCCGCGGCCACGCCGAGGCAGGCACCGACGCCGGTGGACTGCTTCGTCAACAGCGCGACTGCCGAGGTGACTCCGAGGCCGGCGAGGGGCAGCCACTGCCGGGCCGCTCCGAGCCAGCCTGGGCCGCGCACGTCATCTCGAGGCAACCGCGACCGCAGCAGATACGCGGTCGTCTGCAGGGTCAGCAGCGCCACCGCCGCCTGGGCCATCGGGTCGTAGAGCACCGACTTGTGAATCGCGAAGAAGATCGGCACCGCAACGAGCGTCGCGAGGAACGGGACCGGGGGCCGAAAGATCCGGCGGAGTGTCATGTACATCAGTAGCAGGGTCAGTGCCTGAAAGGCGAAGTTGAGGCTGCTCTCCCAGAGCCAGGTCGCATGTCCGTTGGTGAGCAGGCGTACCGCCACGAAAGGGAGCGGCGGCATCGGGATGTGTGCGCCGTCGGCGTACAGCCTCACACCAGGCTCGAGACGATTGGCGATCGCCGCGACGGTGCCGGTGAACTCCCGGTCCATCCAGATCGACGTCCAGTGTGACGGGATCAGGATCGGAGCGAGGGCGGCGACGAACCCGGCGAGGATGATCGGCTCGGACCACGGCCCGATGCGGGTGGCGGTGTGCGCCCTCACGACTCGACCGTAGCGCCCGCCAGCGGCGCGCCGGCGACCGGCGTTTCAACGCAGTCACCGAACCTGATCATCACTAAGAGCCTGTCCGCGAATAGGGGTGGGCCGCGTTACGAGCGCCGCGGGGCCAGGTGCAAGGCGCCGCGACGAAGGCGATGTGCCTCCATCGCCGAGGAGCGGCAACGCCGCAGATGGCCCCGCGCCGCTCGTAACCCGAAGGGCGCAGGGGGATTGCGGCCGCATGCTGCGTCGCTCGGCGTCGCCGATGGAAGAGCATCGCCTTCCTCCTCGCTCCTTGCCTGCGATCCGCAAGCCCCCTGCGCGCGATCCACTCCTATTCGCGGACAGGCTCTAAGGCACAGTATGGCAGCCGGCAGGCATCTCTGGGGCATCCGGGCCAGCGGCGGGCACCGAACGGCGCGCCGGCGGCGGCGAGAGGTCCGAGGCGCAAAGCATGCCGTTTGCCAATCGGGCATCTCACGAGGTCAACCGCGTCGGCCGCCGGTCGCGACCAGCCCGAGCGCGGCAGTCGTCCCGTTTCGTAATCAGCGTCACCGAAGTTGACGAGACTGGCCAACGGGAGCAGTCTGGCAAACGAGACAGTGCGGCGAGCCGGCGGGGGCGTCGCTCGAGCTTCGTCAGGCGTCACCGACATGGGGGCGGTGGGAGGTCGTGATGTCCGACAAGGGCGGATCGATGGTTCCGGCAGCAGTCGCGGCGGGGCTGTGGGTCTGGCTGTGCGGCGCAGCGCTGGCCGGCGCCGGCGGCGTCACCTTCTGGAACAAGCTCGATGGCGGGTCGGGGAGCGTTCCGAGTGAGGTCGGTCCCAGCCTGTACCCCTGGGACATCGACGTGGACGGAGCGACCGGCGCCAACGACGTGACCGGGAACGTGACCTTTGTACCGGGGCGGTTCGGCAACGCGGCCACACTCGGCCCGGGCGACTACTACTCGATGGCGCGCGTGCATGGGCTGGTGCTGCGCAACGTGAGCGCCGTGCTAGGGCCCGAGCGCGGCACGATCGCCGTCTGGTACAAGGAGAACGAGCCGCCGGTCGCCTTCGCGCACAACCTCTACAAGCTGTTCGACGGCGGCTTCGGCCTCGACTCGCCGGTGCAACTGGCGAACAACGCCGAGTTTGCACCCGGCAACTTGTACTTCTCCGTGATTTTCGGCGGCGCGCAGAACGTCGTCTACGCGCCGTTCTCCCCTGCCCTCCACCAGTGGGTGCACGTCGCCGCGGTGTGGGACCGCGGCGGGATCGACGGCACCGCGGAGACGGCTCGACTGTACGTCGATGGGGTCAAGGTCGGTGCGATCGCAACGAGGTCATGGGGCACCGGCAATCAGGCCAACCGCGCTGACATTGCCGGCGGCGGCGACCTCATGGAGGACAGGTTCGCTCTCGACAACCTGGTCATCTACGACTACGCAAAGACCGACTTCTCCGACCGCGTCGTCGAGGACCCGCTCGCCGGCGCCCAGGCCTACGTCATCGCCACAGCGGCGCACGCGGGAGGCGCCCTGGGGACCAACTGGCGCACCGACGTCGAGGTGCACAACCCGGGGATCGCCCAGGCCGCCTATACGATCGCGTTGCTCAAACACGACACCGACAACACCCAGTCGGACACCCGCAGCTTCACGCTCGCCCCGGGGACCGCGGCGCGTTACACCGATGTCGTCCTCGACGAGTTCGGTTTCACCGGCAAGGGCGCGCTGCGCGTGACCACCATCCAGGGGGAGATTCTCGTCAACTCGCGCACCTACAACCAGCTCGGCGCAGGGGGGCCGGCGAGCCTGCCGGAGGGCTCGACGTTCGGGCAGCTCGTCCCCGCTCTCCCTGATGACCAGGCAATCGGCGCGAACGGCGAGGGCCGCCTGATCCTGCTCTCCCACACCGATCCCGCGCTCAAGACCGACTACCGCACGAACCTCGGCGTGGTCAACGCGGGATCCGGCTCGATCAAGGTCGTCGTCGACCTCTACACCGCCGCCGGCGCCCTTCTCGGCAGAGTACGCCGCACGCTTCCGCCGTACGGCTACCACCAGTTCGATGCGATCCTGGCCCCCTGGGCGGCGGGCCCGATCGCGGACGCCTTCGCGGTCGTCAAGTGCACCACCACCGGAGGGCGTTTCTTCGCCTACGCCTCGGTGATCGACAACCGCACCGGCGCCCCGGTCCACATCCCGGCGCTGCGCCGCTAGCCGGCGCCACCAGCGGCCGCGGTGCGGCCCGGGTCGCATCCTCGGCCTCACTCCGGCCGGCGGAGTTGGGTATCCTGAGCGCATGAGTCCACGACACCTGTCGTGCCGGACGGTCGGTCCGCACCGATCGGCGCGCGACTGGAGGCGTACGTGACCGCGTCGCGCACGCCTTCCTTCGGCGGCGGCTTCGGCGGCCGCGTCGCGTTGCCGCCGGCTGCGCGGGGCGACCTGATCGCGCTGCTGGCCGTGGTGTTCGTGACGTACGCCATGCAGTTCTTCGCCGGCACCGCACTGGTCCCGGCGCTCCTCCGTCTGGCGCCCGCCGTGTGGGGACGATGGGAGCTCTGGCGTCTGGTCACCTACCCGCTCTCGGGCTACGGGCCGGCGAGCCCGTGGATCCTGCTCGAGCTCCTGGTGCTGTACTGGTTCGCCGGCGACCTGCGGCGCGGCCTCGGGCGCCGGCGATTCCTCTCGCTCCTGGCAGTGCCCGCGGTCGTCGCCGGTGTTGTCGCGGTGGCCGTCTTCCTGCTGACCGTGTCGTTCGCCGGACCGCCGCTCGGGGAGCCTTTCCTGTTGATGCAGGGCCAGCGCATGCTCCTGGCGATCTGCATCGCGGCGTTCGCCCGCCGCAGCGGTGACGCGGTGATCTACCTGTTCTTCGTCTTGCCGGTGCGCGCCCGGTCGTTCGTCTGGGTGAGCATGCTGATCGCCTTCGTCGGCTACCTGTCGACCAAGGACCTCGGCGGGCTCGCCGGCCTGTGGGTGGCGACCGGCGTGGCGTACTGGCGGGCTCAGCCCGGCGGCCGGCCGCCGTCGCTGCGCCGCCTGCGGCTCCGCTGGCAGGAGACGCTGCTGCGGTGGCGGCTCGACCGGCTGCGCCGGCGCAGCCGCTTCCGGGTCGTCGACGGAGAGCGCGGGCGCGGGCCGACGGTCAACTGAGAGGACCGGGCTCCGGGGCTGGTAAACTCACACCTTCGTGCGCGGCCCGCGCGCCCGGCACCACGGAGGAAATCAGTGAAGCAGCAGTCGCTCGGTCATGGCTCACGCGGAGTTCGCCTCGGTCTTCCCCTGCTCGCTGTCGCGGTCGTGGCGCTCGTCTACCTTGGCTGGGCGGGTTCGCGGCAGGGCGCGGCGCCGTCGATCACCATCACGGCGGAGCGTCCTGCGATCGGCAAGAGCACGAAGATCTCGGTCCGCTTCGCCGAGCCGGCCGGCGGTCTCGGCTCCGTCCGCCTCGCGGTGGCGCAGGACGAGCGAACGCTGGCGCTGGCCGAGAAGTCGTTCCCGCGCGCCGGAGCGTTCAACCCGCTGCGCGGCCGGATCACCCCCGAGACGACGATCGAGGTGGTCGCCGGCAGCAGCGTGCAGGATTCTCTGACCGAGGGCGACGTGGTGGTGCGCGCGACCGCCGACCGCATGGCCGGCTTCCTGCGCTCGCACGCGCCAGTGGTCGTCGAGCGCCGCATCCCGGTGCGGCTGCGGCCGCCGGCGCTCGAGGTGCTCTCCAAGCAGCACTACGTCCGGGAGGGCGGCAGCGGGGCGATCCGGCTGCGCGTCGGCGCGACCGCCGCGCGCAGCGGCGTGCGGGCCGGCGCCTGGGAGACGCTTTCGTACGCGATCCCGGGCGGGCCGGCCGGCGAGCGCTTCGTCCTCTTCGCGATCCCCTGGGACCTGTCCGACTTCACGCAGATCGTCGCGTTCGCCGTGGACGATGCCGGCAACCGCGTCGAACAGCCGTTCGTCGACATCTTCAAGGTGGCGCCGCCGCGCCGGGCCGTAATGGACGTCAACGATGCCTTCCTCGCCAAGGTGGTCCCGGCGATCACCAGCGAGACGCCCGGGCTCGACACCCGCGACGAGCTGGTCGACCAGTACGTGCGCATCAACAGCGACCTGCGCCGCACCAACCTGGCGCAGATCGCCGCGATCGCCGCCACCAGCGAGGAGCGCTTCCTGTGGAGCGGCGGCTTCCTGCAGATGCCCAACACGCAGCTCCGCGCCAACTTCGCGGAGCAGCGGGAGTACGTCCACAAGGGCAAACCGATCGACCACCAGACGCACCTCGGGCTCGACCTCGCCTCGCTCGCCCACGCTCCGGTGCCGGCCGCCAACGCCGGCAAAGTGGTGTTCGCCGGGTGGCTCGGCATTTACGGCAACGCCGTGATCATCGACCACGGCTACGGGCTTATGACCCTGTACGGGCACCTGTCGTCGACCGCCGCCAAGCCCGGAGACATCGTGACCCGGGGGCAGACCATCGGCTCCAGCGGCGCCACTGGCCTGGCCGGCGGCGACCACCTGCACTTCGAGGTCTTCCTGCAGGGCCGGTCGGTCAACCCGATCGAGTGGCTCGACGAGCACTGGATCCGCGACGCCGTCGCGTCCAAGATCCCGATCCCTCAGGGCTGAGGGCCCAGCCCCCCGCGGCCGTCGAGCACGACCGTGAAGGGGAGGAGCCAGTCTCCGCCGTACAATGATCGTGTCGGCTCCCGGGGGGGACAGCTCAATGAGCAACCATGGCTGCGTCTTCTGCGAGATCGTTGCAGGGCGGGCGCCTGCGCACGTCGTGGCAGAAGATGAGCTGTCGCTGTGCCTGCTGGACATCAATCCGTTCACCGAGGGCCACTGCTTGGTCGTGTCGAAGCGCCACGTGCCCTGGTGGCACGACCTGACGGAACCGGAGACCGTCAGCCTGTTTCTCATGGCGAAGCGGGTTGCCAATCGACTCAGCGGCGCGTTCGCTCCCGACTTCGTCTGCCTCTACGCCCGCGGACGGCGCGTCCCCCACACCCACGTTTTCCTCGTGCCGACGAGCAAGGGTGACGTGCTGGACGGGTTCTTCAACGCACTCGAGAAGTTCCAGGAGTCGCCGCCCAGGCTCGCGGCGCTGCGAGCTCATCGCCGCCTCGCGGCGTCTGCGGCGAGGATCCGCGACGCCGGACTGGAGGCAGCGGCAGGCAAGGCGGACAAGAGCGCCGCTCTGCAGACCCGATCGACCCGGCCCCGCGCGCGGCCCTCGCGATAGGCGGCCCGGCGCCAAGGCCCGCGTCATCCTGCGAACCACCAGCCGCGATCCACGACCCGCGGCAGTGGAACCAGGCGAGCTGGCCCCTACCCCGGGTACCGCGCCAGACCTATGACTCGGCGCGGGGCAGGCCGAAGCGGCCGAAACGCAGCGCAAGCGATGGGAGCACGAGCAGGTTAAGCACCGTCGAGGTGAACAGACCGCCGACGATCACCACCGCCATCGGCCCCTCGATCTCGCGCCCTGGCGTGTCGCCAGCCAGAGCCAGGGGCAGCAGGCCGAGCGCGGTGACGGTCGCGGTCATGACGATCGGCAGCAGCCGCTCGGCAGCGCCCCGGAGCGCCGTGTCGAGCCCCCACGGCGCGCCCTCGACAGAGACCAGATGATCGAAGTGCGAGATCATCATGATCGAGTTGCGCAGGGTGATGCCGAACAGGGTCACGAAGCCGACCAGGCCGCCCACGGAGAGCGCGCCGCCGGTCAGCGCCGCAGCGAGCACTCCGCCGACCAGGGCGAATGGCAGGTTGAGCAGGACCAGGAGCACATTGTGGCGGTGGCGCAGCACGACGCCGAGCAGCAGCAGGATCAACACCCCCGCCAGCGCCGTGTTGAAGAGCAGGTCGCGCCGAGCCCTGGCCTGCTCCTGGGCCGCCCCGGAGACCTCGATGTAGGCGCCCTCCGGAAGGTGGAGCTGTGCGGCGAAGCGGCGCTGCGTATCGGCGACGAAGGACGCCACGTCGCGTCCGGAGACGCCACATGTCACCACCTGGACGCGACGGGCGCCGTCATGGTCGATCTCGTTGCGCCCGCTCGACTCGGCGACCTCGGCGACCTGGCCGAGGGTGACGAAGACGCCGTTGGCCGCGGCCAGCGGCAGCGCCGTAACCTGCTCGACCCGGCGAGCGCCGGGCAACAGCGTCACCGCCACGTCGAAGACGCGGTCCGCGAGGTAGACCTGCCCCACCACCTCGCCCTGGTAGGCGATGCGCACCGCGTCGAGCACGTCGAGCGGCGCCAGCCCCCAGCGGGCGAGCGCGTCGCTGCGCAACCGCACCTCGAGCTGCGGCGAGCCGGGCGGCGTCTGCACGCGCACGTCTACCGCGCCGGTGGTTCCGGAGAGTGCGCTCGCGACGTCGGCCGCGGCCCGGTCGAGGGCGTCGAGATCCGGCCCGAACACCTTGACCACCACGGGCGACGTGTACCCCGACAGCGTCTCCTCGATGCGCTCCTTGAGAAACGAGTTGACCTCGACGGTGATCCCCGGCACGCGCGCCGCGGCCTCGCGCACCCGCTCCTCGGCCGTCCGCAGCGCCCCGCCGGCGAGCGGCTTCATGTCGACCTCCATCTCGCTCTCGTTCGGGCCGAAGGTGTCGTCGGACTCCGCCCTGCCGACGCGTTGCGCCACCGAGCGGACGTCGGGCAGCTCGAGCAACGCCCTCGTCACCGCGTCCCCGAGCAACGACGACTGCGCGATCGAGGTGCCCGGCGCCGCCGTCACATGGGCGATGAAGTGTCCCTCGCGAAACGCCGGCAGCAGCTCGGTCTTGAGGAACGGCAGTGCCGCTAGACCAAGCGCGGCGACCAGCCCCACGACCGCTACCGCCCACCCCGGCCGCCGCTCGACCTGACCGAGCACGGACACGTAGCGCTCCCGCATCCAGCGCGCCAGCCGCGGCTCGACCCTGTCCTCGTGTCGCCCGGCCAGCAGCAGCAGGCCGAGCGCGGGGGTCACCGTGAGCGCGACCGCGAGCGAGGCCAGGACCGCGAGGATGTAGGCCAGCGCCAGCGGCGAGAAGAAGCGCCCGGACAGCCCCGGCAGCGTCAGCACCGGCAGGAAGACCACCATCACCGCGAAGGTCGCGTAGACGACCGGGCTGCGGACTTCGACCGACGCGTCGAGCACCACCCGGAACGCGGGCAGCGGCGCCGCGACCTGGCGGTTGAGCCGCAGCCGGCGGAGGATGTTCTCGACGCCGATCACCGCGTCGTCGACCACCTCGCCGATCGCGATCGCGAGGCCGCCCAAAGTCATCGTGTTGAGTGTCACCCCGGAGGCCTGCAGCACCATCAGCGCTGCGAGGAGCGACAGCGGGATCGCCGAGCACGAGATGGCGGCGCTGCGCACGTCGTAGAGCAGCAGGAAGAGGACCACGATGACCAGCACCGCGCCGAGCAGCAGCGAGGTCTCGACGTTGCGGATCGCCGTGTCGACGAAGGTCGCGGCGCGGAACAGGCCCGCGTGCACCGCCACACCCTCGGCCGCCAGCGCCGGCGTCAGCTCGGCCAGCGCCTCGTCGAGACGATCGGTCACGTCGAGCGTGTTGGCGCCGAACTGGCTCCAGATGTTGACGACGACCCCCGGCTGGCCCATCACCGACCCGGCGCTGATGTGCGGCGCCGGTGCGTCGGTCACGAGCCCGAGGTCGGCCAGGCGAACCGTGCCGCTGGCGCCCTGCCGCACCACCACCCGTCCCAGCTCTGCGGGCGTGAGCGACTGCCCGTGTGTGCGCAGCACCAGCCGCTGGTTGGGCGTGTCGATGAATCCGGCGCCGCGCACCCCGGTAGCCCGCCCGGCGGCGGCGAGCACGTCGGCGAGCGAGAGCCGGAAACGCAGGAGTGCCTGCGGATCGACCTGGACCTGGAGCTGGCGCACGTCGCCGCCGAACGGCGACACTTTGGCGACCCCCGGCACCGCCAACAGGCGCGGCTTCACGATCCAGTCCACGGCCGTCCGCACGTCCATGAGGCTCTTGGTGTCGGAGGTGAAGCCGACGGCCATCAGGTCGCCGGTGGTCGAGATCAGCGCTCCCATCGCCGGCGGCTCCACACCCGCCGGAAGCTGGCCGGCGAGCGCGGTGAGCCGCTCGGCCACCTGCTGGCGGTAGCGGTAGATGTCGCCGCCGTCGGCGAACAGCAGCGTAATCACCGAGACGCCCTGGATCGACTGTGAGCGCATCGCCTCCAGCCCCGGGATGCCGCCGAGGGCCGCCTCGACCGGACGCGTCACCAGCGCCTCGACCTGGGCCGGCGACAGCCCCGGCGCCTCGACCTGGAGCTGCACCTCCGGCGGCGCGAACTCGGGGAACACGTCGAAGCGGGCCCGCAGCAGGCCCCAGGCGCCGAAGCCGAGCATCGCCAGCGCCAGGGCCAGGACGGCGCCCCGAAAACGCAGGGCGAGGCGGACGACAGCCGCCAGCACGGGCTATTCCTCTCCCCCGGGGGCCGCGAGGCCGAGGTCGGTCAGCTCCTGCGACAGCAGCACCGCTGCGCCTGCGACGACGATCTCCTCACCCGCCGCGAGGCCGGACGTCACGAACAGCCCGCCCTCCACCGCTTGCGCGTCGGTCACGGCGACCCGCTCGAAGTGGCCGGGGACGCTCTGCCGGTACACCCAGCGCACGCCCGACCAGCGCACCACGGCGCCCTCGGGGATGAGCACGCCGGGCCGCGGCTCACCGGCCGGCACCGACACCGGAACGTTGAGGCCGGCCACCAGGGCGCCGTCGGCGCCCGCCACCCGATAGAACAGGCCCGGCCCCTGCAGCGCCGGGTCGGCGCGCGGCGCCACCGACACCAGGCGCGCCGGGACGCTGTGCCCGTTGAGCTCCACCGTCACCTCGGGCGGCGCCGACGCCGCGTCGACACCGGGGAGCGTCACCAGCAGCAGCCGTGCCCGCGAGTCGGCGAGCGCCTGCAGGTCGGACGAGCCGACCTGCAGCCAGCGGGTGATCACCGGCCCCCACGACTGGCGGATCTCCGACCAGCCGGCGTCGAGCTGGGCCTGAGCGGCCGCGACGCGCGCGCCGTCGCCGCGCTTGGCTGCCTCGGCGGCCTCGAGAGCGCGCTGCGAGGCGTTCTCGCCGTGATCGTGCAGGTCGCGCACGCGCTCCAGCTCGGCGGCGGTCGCCGCCAGGGACGCCTGTGCGGCCTCGAGCTCCGCTCGCCGCGCCGCCGCCGTGGCCGCCGCCTGAAACAGTGGCGCGGTGTCGACGACCTGCCCGAATGCCTGCCGCGCGGGTGCGTGTGTGGCCGGCTGCAGCGCCGCGACCCGCACCGGCGAGAGCGCCAGCGCGTCGGCGGACAAGGTAACGCCCGACGCCGCCGCCCGCGTCTCCCCGCTCGGCGCCCCCTTCTTCTCGTCCTCGTCGCCCGGACCCTCTGCGCAGCCCTGGAACAGCACCAGCAGCCCTGCTGCGACGAGAGACCCCAGCGCCGCACGTCGAGTGCTCATGGCCTTGCCTGCTCCTCTCCGTTCGCCGCGGCGAGGGGTGACGGCGGCAGCGGCTCACCGGCCAGTGGCTGCTGCAGCGCGTCCTCGAGCGCGCCGAGCGCCTGTTGCCCGCTCCGCCACGCCTCCAGGCGCACGCGGCGGCCGCGCTGCACCCCGGCGTCGGCCAGCAGCACGTCGAGCCGCATCGTCTCACCGGCCGCGAGCAACCGGCGCGCCGCCTCGGCGAGCGTTTGATTCGTGGCGATCAACGCATCCGCGCTGGCCATCCACGCCGCCGCCGCTTCCAGCGCCGCCGTCGCTGTGTCAACCGCCGCGATCACCTTCGCCTGCACCGCCTCCACCTGACCGCCCGCCTCGGCGCGGCGCGCCTCCGCCTCGCCGATCGGCCCGCGGTTGCGCTCGAGCAGCGGCAGCGCCAGGGCGAGCCCGAGCTGCCAGCGCGACGCTCCCTGGTCCCACAGGAACCCGGGGCCCAGGTGCAGGTCGGGGTACTGCTCGGCGATCGCCAGGCGGAGGTCGTCCTGGCTCGCCTCATAGCGGGCCAATGCCGCCAGCACATCGAACCGCTTCTGCAGCGCCGCCGCACGCTGCTCGGGGGCCGGAAGCGCTCCGGGTTCGGGGAGCCTGGCGCTGACGGCCACTTGCCGCAGCGCCTCGGCCGGGACACCGATGGCCGCGGCGAGGGCGGCCCTGGCCCCCGCGACGCCGCTGTCGGCTGCCACAAGCTCGATCTCGAGGCCCTCCATCTCGGCGCGCGCCGTAGCCACCTCGGACGCCGGGATCGCTCCCGCCGCGCGCTGCGCCTCGAGGCTGGCGAGCACGGCCCTGCGGGCGTCCAGCTCGGTGCGCAAGGCCACGGCGAGCAACCCGCCGGCCTCCACCTCGACGAGCGCGGCGCGCACCCGGCTGCGGACCGACCACGCCGCTGACAGCACGTCGAGGCGCGCCGCCTCGGCGAGGTTCCTGGCTCGCGCCGAGCGGATCTCGCGCTTTCCGGCCGTCGTCAGCGGCACGTCGAACGCCGGTCCCACCGTCCATGGCGAGACGTCGCGCCCGGCGTTGCTCTGGACCTCGGCGGTGATCGCGAGCGCCGGCTCCTGGCGCGCCCCGGCGGTGATCAGCGCGGCTTGCGCCGTCGCCAGCGCGGCACGCGCGCCGGCCAGCTCCGGACTCAGGCAGAATGCGGCGGCGGTCAGCCCGGGCAGATCCCAGACGACCGGGGGCCAGGGGTCGATTGTCCCGCCTGCCTGCCTCTCCATGCACCCCCGTGGCGCGCCGCCGTCGAGGCGCCGCGCTGCGAGCGCTGCCGCGGTCGCCGCCGGGCGCAAAGGCCGGGGTTGGTACGTGACGCACGCACCGGTCGCCAGGAGTGCCGCCGCCGCGACACGGCAGATCCACTGCTCGGCCGGCTCTCGCAGCATCCCGCGATCGTAGCAGCGCTCTCGGGATGTCGCCATGTCCAGCCACCGTCGGCTTCGGCCAGCCCGCAGGCCGCCGCCCGACCAGCAGTCGATCGGGAAAGTCGTCTCCGATCGGGCGGCTGTCGCACTATTGGATTGGCAACATTCACGATTGGCTGGCTCGCTTCGAAGGGAATTGGCGGTTGACACGAGTGTTAGTTGGAGCTATCTTTCATTTGGATCGGTCCAATTTGGAACTCGGACCAGAGGGACGGAGGCACGCAGGTGGACATCGCGCTCGACCGAACCAGCGAGACGCCGCTCTACCTGCAGATCTTCAAGGAGCTGCGGGCGATGATCCTGACCGGCGCGTTGCCGCCGGGATTTCGCCTGCCTCCCGAGCGCCGTCTCGCCGAGTCGCTCGCGGTCAATCGCAGCACGGTTCTTTCCGCCTATCGCGAGCTGAAAGCCGAGGGTCTGGTCGGCGCCCACGTCGGGCGCGGCACCGCGGTCCTCGCGCAGCCGTTCGCCGCGCCGGCGCCGGAGCCGGGCGGCGAGCTGGGGTGGCGGCAACTGTTCCGCCACGATGCGCTCGCCCAAGACCCGCTGGTCCGTGACCTCCTCGAGCTCACCGAGTCGTCCGACATGATCTCGCTCGCGGCGGGCCTCCCCGCCCCTGAGTTGCTGCCGATGGGAACGCTGCGGCGTCTGCTCGCGGAGATCCTCGAGCGGGAGGGGCCGAACGTGCTCCTCCACTGCCCCACCGAAGGCCACATGCCGCTGCGCGAGGCCCTGGCCGAGCTGCTCGTCGCGCGCGGGATCGCCTGCTCGGCCGCCGACGTCCTGGTGCTGTCGGGGTCGCAGCAGGGGATCGACCTGGTCGCCCGCGTGCTCATCGCGCCGGGCGACGTCGTCGTCGTCGAGCAGCCGTCGTTCTTCGGCGGCCTGCAGGTGTTCCGCGCCGCGCAGGCGCGCCTGGTCGGCGTGCCGATCGACGAGGAAGGGATGCGCCCGGATGCGCTCGAGACGGTGCTGCAGCGTTACCGCCCCAAGCTGATCTACACGCTGCCGAGCTTCCAGAATCCGTCGTCGGCGGTGCTCTCGCCGGCGCGCCGCCTGCGCCTGCTCGAGCTGGCGTATCAGTACGAGGTGCCGATCCTCGAGGACGACCCCTACTCGGAGCTGGCATACGACGGCCCGCCGCCGGTCTCGCTCAAGGCGCTCGACCGCCGCGGCCACGTCATCTACCTGAGCACGTTCTCGAAGGTGCTGTTCCCGGGGATGCGGCTCGGCTGGCTCGGCGCCCCGCCGGCGATGCTGCGCCAGCTCGTCCTCGCCAAGCAGACCGTCGACCTGCACTCGAACACCCCCGGACAGTGGCTGCTCGAGCGCTTCCTGCGCGAAGGTCACTACCCGACGCACATCGCGCGGGTGCGCTCCGCCTACCGCGAGCGGCGCGAGGTGGTCGATCGGGCACTCCGGGAGGCGGCTGTGCCAGGCCTTGAATGGCGGCGTCCGGCCGGCGGGTTCTACTTCTGGTGCCGGCTGCCTGAAGGAGTTCGCACCAGTCGACTGCTCGCGCGCGCCGCCGAGACCGGCGTCAGCTTCCTTCCCGGCGGCACCTGCTTCGTCGATGATCCCGGCGCCGGCTTCGCGCGCCTGAACTTCACGTACCCGCCAGCAGAACGCGTCGCCGAGGGCGTCGGCCGCTTCACGGCCGCGCTCCGCGACGTGCTCGGCGAGCCCACGCAGTCGCGGGGTGCGGCGGGCGGGACGCGACCGATCGTTTGATCGCCGCGCACTGGAGGTGACACCGTGACGACTCAGTTCGCCCGCCGCATGGAAGGCCTCAAGGCCTCGGAGATCCGCGAGCTGCTCAAGGTGACGCAGAACCCGGAGACGATCTCGTTCGCCGGCGGCCTGCCCGCCCCGGAGCTGTTCCCGATCCGCGAGCTCGCCGCGGTGGCGCAGCAGGTGCTCGAGGAGGCCGGCTGCGAGGCGCTGCAGTACTCGACGACCGAGGGGCACCCGGCGCTGCGACGGATGATCGCCGGCCGGATGAACTCTCACTACGGGACCGCGGTGGCGCCCGACCACGTGCTGGTCACCTGCGGCTCGCAGCAGGGGCTCGACCTCTCGGGCAAGCTGTTTCTCGACGACGGCGATGTCGTGCTGTGCGAGAGCCCGACGTACCTCGGCGCGGTGCAGGCGTTCAACGCCTACCGGCCACGCTACGTCGAGGTGCCGACCGACGACGACGGCATGATCGTCGCGGAGCTCGAGCAGCTGCTTGCGGAGACCGGGCGCGTCAAGCTCCTCTACGCCATCCCCGACTTCCAGAACCCGACCGGCCGCTCCTGGTCGCTCGAGCGGCGGCGCGGCGTGGCGGAAGCAGCGCGGCGGCACGGCGTGGTCATCGTCGAGGACCACCCGTACGACGACCTTCGCTACGAGGGCGAGCCGTTGCCGCCGCTGAGCGTGATTGAGCCGGCGGCGGACATCGTGTTCCTCGGCACGTTCTCGAAGATCTTCTGCCCCGGAATGCGGATCGGCTGGCTGACCGCGCCGCCGCACATCTTCGAGAAATACGTCCTCCTCAAGCAGGGGGTCGACCTGCACACCTCGACGCTGTCGCAACACCAGCTCGCCGGCTACCTCGAGCGCTACGACATCGAGGAGAGCATCGTGCGGATGCGCGCTCTCTACCGGCGGCGCCGCGACGCGATGCTGAGCGCCATCGACGAGGCGTTCCCCGCTGGCGTTGACCACACAAGGCCGCACGGCGGACTGTTCCTCTGGGTCGAGCTGCCGGCGGGAGTCAACGCCCGCGGGCTGCTCGTGGAGTGCGCTGCCTGCGGCGTCGTCTTCGTGCCGGGCGGTTCGTTCTTCCCCAACGGCGGCCACGAGAACACACTTCGCCTCAACTTCTCCAACATGCCCGAGGAGCGTATCGTCGAGGGGATCCGCCGCATGGGCGCGGTGTTGCGCTCCCATCTTCCGGAAGCGGCGCGGGTCGGCGATACTGTTCTTCAGGTAGCCGTCGCCTGACACGACACGGAGATCGGAGGGACCTGCCAATGGGAGTGCGGTTCACCCAGGTCGACGCCTTCACGACCGCGCCGTTCGCCGGCAACCCGGCCGCCGTGGTGGTCCTCGGCGAGGGCCGCGCGGCCGCTCTGGATGCAGGCGGTCGCGCGCGAGATGAACCTCTCGGAGACCGCGTTTCTGGTGTGCGGAGGCCAACGGCGTTCGACCTGCGCTGGTTCACGCCGACCGTCGAGGTGGACCTGTGCGGCCACGCCACGCTCGCCAGCGCGCACGTCCTCTGGGAGGAGGGGTTCACCGCCGCGCCGACCGGACGGCGCGCTTCCACACCCGCAGCGGCGTGCTCACCGCCCAGCGCGAGGGCGACTGGATCGAGCTCGACTTCCCGGCGCGTCCCGACACGCCCCGTGCCGAGGCACCCACGGGTCTGGCCGAGGCGCTCGGCGCGAGTCCGGCGTACGTCGGGAAGAACGTCGACGACTACATCGTGTTGCTGCGACAGCGAGACCGACGGTGCGCGGCCTGCGCCCGACTTCGCGGCGCTGCGCAAGCTGCGGCGTCCGCGGCGTGATCGTCACCGCGCCGGCCACCTCGCCGGGGTACGACTTCGTCTCCCGCTTCTTCGCTCCGGCGGTCGGCATCGACGAGGATCCGGTCACCGGCTCGGCGCACTGTTGCCTGGCGCCCGTTCTGGGGTCAGCGGCTCGGGCGCGACGAGCTGGTCGGCTACCAGGCCTCGCCGCGCGGCGGCGTCGTGCGGGTGCGTGTCGCCGGCGACCGCGTCGTCCTCGGCGGCCAGGCGGTCACCGTGGCGCGGGGCGAGCTGCTCGCGTAGCCTGGCTGATTGAGGTGGAGGTCCGGCGGCGACCATGCTGGCGATCACCCGAGCCGAGGATGCAGCGGACCTCGTCGAGGCGCGCGAGCTGTTCGAGGAGTATGCGCACACGCTCGACTTCGAGCTCGCCTTCCAGGGGTTCGCGGCGGAGGTCGCCGACCTCGAGCTCGCCTACGCTCCCCCGCGCGCCTGCATCCTCCTCGCGAAGTGGCACGGCGTGGCGGTCGGCTGCGTGGCCATCAGGCCGCTCGACGGGACGACCTGCGAGCTGAAGCGTATGTTCGTCCGGCCCCGGCTGCGCGGCCTGGGCATCGGCCACTGCCTGGCATCGGTGGCGCGCCAAGCCGCACGCGAGATGGGTTATGCGTCGATGCGGCTCGACACCGTTCCGGCGATGGCCGCCGCGATTGGTCTCTATAAATCGCTCGGGTTCGTGGAAATCCCTCCGTACCGTCTCAACCCGGTTCCGGGGGCGGTCTTCATGGAGCTCGACCTCGGCGTCGCCGCGACCGCCCGCCCGGGCCGGAGAGCCGTGCCGCGGCCGCGGCGCCGCCGGGTGTAGCATCGCCGGGCCATGCCCGAGCTGCCCGACGTCACGGTCTACATCGAGACGCCTCGCGCCCGCGCATCGTCGGCCAGCCGCTCGAGGCGCGTCCGCCTGGCCAGCCCGTTCGTGCTGCGCTCGGTCGACCCGCCGCTGGCGGCGGTGCATCGGCCAGCGCGTCGACCGGCCTGCGCCGGCTCGGCAAGCGCATCGTCTTCGCCCTCGAGGACGACCTCTTCCTGGTCGATCCACCTGATGATCGCCGGCCGCTTCCACTGGGAGACGCGCGGCGCCAAGCCGCCGGCGCAAGCTCGGCCTGGCGGCGTTCGACTTCCCCACCGGCACCCTGCTGCTCACCGAGGCGAGCAGCAAGAAGCGCGCCGCCCTGCTACCTCGTGCGCGGCGACGGCCGCGCTGGCGCGCCCACGATCCGCGGCGGCATCGAGGTGCTCGAAGCCGACATCGCCGGTCGATTTCGCCGCCGCGCTGCGCGCGCGAGAACCACACGCTCAAGCGCGCGCTCACCGATCCGCGCCTGTTCCGCGGCATCGGCAACGCCTACTCCGACGAGATCCTGCACCGCGCCGCGGCTGTCGCCGGTGCAGCTCACGCAGCAAGCTGAGCGACGGCGAGAGTGGCGCGGCTGCATGCCGCGCCTCCAGCGACACCCTGCAGCGACTGGACCGGCGAGCTGCGCGACGCGAGGCCGGCGACGGCTTCCCCGAGCAGCGTCACCGCCTTCCGCGACGGGACTGGCGGTGCACGGCCGCTACGGCAAGCCGTGCCCGACGTGCGGCACCCCGGTGCAGCGCATCGTCTACGCCGACAACGAGACCAACTACTGCCCGACCTGCCAGACCGGCGGCAAGCTGCTCGCCGACCGCGCGCTCTCCCGCCTGCTCCACACCGACTGGCCGAAAACACTGGAAGAACTGGAAGAGCTGCGCTCGGGTTCGCGCTGACCTCGGCTGGATCCGGGGCGACCCGGGGAAGGGCGTCGACGCAAAGGCGCGAAGACGCAGAGGCGCAAAGGGCTTGTGATCCTCCGCACATGCTCCGGCACGGGAGCTTGGTAGTCTCGAGCCGTGGCCCCAGCTCGAATGGCCGCGGGAGTGGTCGCGCTGGCCGCTGCTGCTCTCCTTCTCGCCGCCTCGGCACGGGAGTCCGGGGGCGGTCAGGTCCGTCATCGCCTCCGCCCGGCAACTCCGCCGGCCGGGCCCACGCTCGCCGGCTGCCCGATGTTCCCGGCCGACAACATCTGGAACGCCCGCGTCGACACGCTGCCGGTCGACGCCCACTCTGCCGACTACGTTGCCACGATCGGCGTCGGTGTGGGACTCCACCCCGACTTCGGCTCGGGACTGTGGGACGGTGGCCCGATCGGCATCCCGTTCGTCGTGGTCCCGGGAACGCAGCCGCCGGCACCGATCACCTTCGACTACGACGACGAGAGCGACCCGGGGCCGTATCCGATCCCGGATGACCCGCCGATCGAGGGCGGCGCCCAGAGCGATGGCGACCGCCACATTCTGGTGCTCGACAAGGACGCCTGCCGGCTCTACGAGACCTGGTCGACCTACCCGGAGGATGGCGGCGGTTGGCATGCCGGCTCGGGCGCGGTGTTCGACCTCCGCTCGCACGCTCTCCGCCCCGATACCTGGACATCCTCGGATGCGGCCGGGCTGCCCATCCTCCCCGGTCTGGTCCGCTACGACGAGGTCGTCGCCGGCGCGATCCGGCACGCGATCCGCTTCACCGCCGCCCGCACCCGCATGGCGTACGTCTGGCCGGCCCGCCACTACGCCTCGTCGTCCACCGATCCGGCACGGCCGCCGATGGGTCAGCGCTTCCGCTTGAAAGCGTCGTTCGACACCTCGCCGTTCTCTCCCGAGGTGCGCGTCATCCTCATGGCCATGAAGGTGTACGGCCTCGTCCTCGCCGACAACGGTAGCAACTGGTACATCTCCGGCGTGCCCGATGAGCGCTGGGACAACGACGCGCTCCACGCCCTCGGGCAAATCCGCGGCCGTGACCTCGAGGCGGTCGATGTCTCCTCTCTGATGATCGACCCCGACTCCGGCCGGGCCGGCTCCATCGGCCGCTAGCCCTCTTCCCGCGACCGGCCGGCACCAGCACCGGAAATCAGGCGATTGGACATCCCGGGAATATGAGCGTAATCTGCTCATGTTTCGTAGGGCGCGCCTCTACAGAATCTGAGTGTGGCGCAGAAGCGGAGCTTGAGAACATGAGTGAAACTTTTCAGCTTCCAGTACTTCCGATGCGCGATGCCGTGCTCTTCCCGGGCGTGATCGCACCGGTGAACGCCGGTCGGCCGGGCACGTTGTCCGCGATCGAGGCGGCGATGGCCTCCCGGGAGCGCTTGGTCATGGTGCTGACGCAACATGAGGACTCCGAGGACGTCGACCTCGCCCGGCTGCACACGATGGGCACGGTGGCGCGCGTCGCTCAGGTACAGCGCGGACCGAACGGCATGCAACTCGTGCTGCACGGCGACCGGCGGGGCATCGCGCTCCGCGTCGAGGAGAGCGACGGGCATCTCGTCGCAACCGTCCGCGATGCCGTCGACCTCCCGCCCGTGGACGCCGACGCGCCTGCGTTCCTAGCCCTCTACCGTGAGGTTCGCCGGCTCGCCGGCGAGCTGGGCGAGAAGGCCGGGCTGCCCAAGCAGGCGGTCGCGCAGTTCCTCTCTGACGTGAGCGAGCCCGGACGCTTCGCCGACCTCGTCGCCGCCTATGTGGACATCACCACCGCCGAGCGCCAGTCGCTGCTCGAGACGCTGGCCGTCGAGGACCGCCTGCAGCGGGTTCTGCGGCACATGCTGCGACAGGTCGCGGTGCTCGATGCTCAGTCCGACCTCAAGTCGAAGGTCCAGGAGGAGCTCGGCGACCGGCAGAAGGAGATGTTCCTCCGCCAGCAGCTCAAGGCGATCCAGAAGGAGCTGGGCGACGACGGCGGCCGCGACACTATGGCCGAGCTGCGCGAGAAGCTCGCCGCGCTGGAGCTGCCGCCGGCGGCGCGCAAGGAGGTCGACCGCGAGCTCGGCCGCCTCGAGCGCATGGGCGCAGAGGCGATGGAAGCGCAGGTGATCCGCACCTACCTCGAGACGATCTCCGAGCTGCCGTGGAGCAAGCGCAGCGACGAGCGCCTCGACGTGGAGCGGGCAGCGGCGACGCTCGCCGAGGACCATCACGCCCTCGGCGACGTCAAGGACCGCGTGCTTGAGTTCCTGGCGGTACGGCAGCTTCGCCAGAAGGCGGGGGCGGTGACCGAGCCGGCGCCCGCCGGCGAGAAGACCGACCGCTCGCCGATCCTGCTGTTCGTCGGCCCGCCCGGTGTCGGCAAGACTTCGGTGGCGCAGTCGATCGCCCGCGCGATGGGCCGCGAGTACGTGCGCGTGTCGCTCGGTGGTGTGCGCGACGAGGCCGACATCCGCGGGCACCGCCGCACCTACGTCGGCGCCATGCCCGGCCGGATCATCCAGGGGATGAAGCAGGCCGGCACCAGGAATCCGGTGTTCCTGCTCGACGAGCTCGACAAGCTGGGCGTTTCCTTCCAGGGCGACCCGGCGGCGGCGCTGCTCGAGGTGCTCGACCCGGCCCAGAACGACACCTTCACGGACCATTACCTCGGCGTGCCGTTCGACCTTTCCGAGGTGCTCTTCATCGGCACCGCCAACTTCATCCAGAACATCCCGGCGCCGCTGCTCGACCGCATGGAGGTCGTGACCTTCGCCGGCTACACCGAGGCCGAGAAGCTCGAGATCGCCAGGCGCTTCCTGGTGCCGCGCCAGCTCCGCGCCGCCGGTCTCTCGAAGGAGCAGCTCACCCTCACCGACGACGGCCTCGGAGAGCTGATCTCCGGCTACACGCGTGAGTCCGGCGTGCGTCAGCTCGAGCGTGAGATCGGCCGCCTTGCGCGCAAGGTCGCCCGCAAAGTCGCGGCGACCGAGGTGACGTCGGCGGAGATTGGTCGCGAGCAGGTAGCCGAGCTGCTCGGGCGGCCGCACGTCCACCCCGAGCACGCCGCCCGCACCGACCAGGTCGGCGTGGCGACGGGGATGTACTACACGCCGGTGGGCGGCGACATCATGTTCGTCGAGGTCACCACCATGAAAGGCAAAGGCGAGCTGGTCCTCACCGGCCAGCTCGGCGACGTGATGAAGGAGTCGGCGCGGGCCGCCTGGAGCTTCGCCCGCGCCCACGCCGAGGCGCTGCACATCGAGCCCGACCGCTTCGACCGCGACGTCCACGTGCACGTCCCGGCCGGCGCCATCCCCAAGGACGGGCCGTCCGCCGGCGTGACGATGGCCACCGCGCTGGTGTCGGCGCTCTCCGGTCAGCCGGTACGGCACGACGTGGCGATGACCGGCGAGATCACCCTCTCCGGCCGGGTCCTGCCGATCGGCGGGGTCAAAGAGAAGGTGCTCGGCGCCGTCCGCGCCGGGATCACCACGATCGTCCTCCCGGCCGAGAACCTTCCCGACCTCGAGGACCTCCCGAAGGAGACTCGCGAGCGCATCCAGGTGCATGCGGCGCACGAGCTTGGTGAGGTGCTGGCGCTCACGCTGCGCGGCTCGTCGTTCCGCGACGGCCGGCTGCTCTTCGGCGACCAGCGCCCGGAGGACGTGGTGCCGCTGTCGCCGCCGCAGATGGCTCATTAGCGCGAAAGAACGGGGGCCGCGGACCACGGGTCGTGGTGGCGATCGAATCGGCGAGGGCCGGCGTCCGCGCGGCGACGGCGTCACCACGGTGATCCGGGGCGAGCGGCGAGCGGAAGCTCGAGCAGCCGGGGGGCACGTCCGCAGGTTCCTGCGGCCCACGTCCGGGCCGTGCCGCGGCTGAGGAGGAGGCGGCCGATGCGCGCCTGCCTGCGCGGTGTCGTCATGACCTGCGCACGGACACTCGAGGTCGACCCGGAACGGGCGTCGGACTCGTACCGAGCCCGATGGGAGGCCACCGGCTACTGGCGCTAGCCGAGCTCACCGCTGCGCTGACGGCGGTCGAGCAGCTCGCGTACAGTCCGCCCCAGCACCTCGATCGAGTAGGGCTTCGCGATGAAGGCGGCGCAGTCGACCTCGCTCATGGAAGCGGGTACCCCGTCGGGCATGTAGCCGGACGAGAACAGGACCGCGGTCCGTGGCGAGATTCTGCGCACCGCGGCGGCGAGCTCGCTGCCGCCCATCCGCGGCATGATCATGTCGGTCACCACCAGATCGACACGATCAGGCGCGGCCTGCACGATGGCCAGCGCCTCGACGCCGTCGGCCGCCTCGAAGACCCGATAGCCGAGCCCCTGGAGGACCTCGACGAGGATCTGGCGGACTTCGGCCTCGTCCTCGGCGACGACGATCGTCTCGCCGCCGCCGACCGCGGGCTGGCGGCCCTCGCCGGGCGACTCGACCGGGGCAGCGCTCGCCGACGGCAGGTAGATCGTGAACGTCGTGCCGCGGTCGGGCCGGCTCGCCGCGCTGATCGTCCCACCGTGCTGCTGGACAATGCCGTACACCGTGGCCAGCCCCATCCCCGTCCCCGCCCCCGGCGCCTTGGTCGTGAAGAACGGCTCGAAGATGTGGCCCAGCGTGCCCGCGTCCATGCCGGTGCCGGTGTCCGCGATCGTCAGCGCGCCGTACTCGCCGGGATCGAGGTGCGGATCGGGCGGCGTGTCGTCTGCGGTCAGGGCGATCCGTTCGGACGACATCGTGATCGTGCCGCCGGACGGCATGGCGTCGCGCGCGTTGACGCACAGGTTGAGGATGAGCTGGTCGAGGTGCCCGCGGTCGGCGCGGACGGCGCCGACATTCGCGCCGGGCGAGAAACGGATCTCGATGTTCTCCGGGATCACCCGCCGCAGCATCGGCAGCAACCCCTCGACCGCGCCGTTGAGGTCCACGGCGACCGGCTCGAGGACCTGCCGCCGGGCGAACGCCAGCAGCCCCTGCGTCAGCTTGCTGCCGCGCTCCACGGCGTGCTGGATGATCGCCAGCTCCCGCCGTACGGCCTCGTCGTCCGGAACCCGCTTGCGCAGCAGCTCCGCCGAGCCGAGGATCGCCATCAGGAGGTTGTTGAAGTCGTGCGAAACGCCGCCGGCGAGGTGACCCAGTGCCTCGAGCCGCTGCGACTGCCGCAACTGCTCCTCGAGGCGGCGTTGCTCCGTGATGTCCTCCACGGCGCCCTCGTAGAACAGTATCTGACCGTCCTCGCCCCGGATCGCAGCCGCGTTCTCGCGGACGGCAATCGCCCGCCCATCGGCCCGCAGCCAGATGGACTCCAGTCCCTGCACCCCGCCCTCGCGCTCGGCGAGCTGTTTGAAGGTGGAACGGTCGAGTGTCTCGTAGAAACCGCCCGTCTCGAGATCGCGCTTCGCCAGCTCGTCGAACGAGGCGAAGCCGAGCATCCGCACCAACGCCGGGTTGGCCAGCACGATGCGCCCGCCGGGGGTGGTGCGGTAGAGGCCGATCGAGACGTTGTCGTACAACGAGCGCAGGCGCTCCTCGCTCTCGCGCAGCGCATCGGCGATGCGTTGCCGCGCCATGATCTCGCTCTCCAGCGTCTCGTTGGCGCGGCCCAGCTCCGCGGTGCGCACGGCGACCAGCTCTCCGAGGTGGTCGCGGTGGCGGCGGAGCTCCTCCTCGGCCTGCCGGCGGTCGCTGATATCACGTGCGGTGGTGAGCACCGTCCGCACGTGGCCGTCCTCGTCGAGCTCCGGGATCAGCAGCCAGTCGATCCAGATGCCCCCGGGGAGGCCGAACTCGATGCGGTGCGGTCGCCCGGTGGCAAAGACCTGCCGGATCGCCGGCTCCCAGATCTCCACGAGATGGCGGGGGAAACCCAGCTCGGCATGTGTCTTGCCGATGAAGTCGCGCGCCGGAATGCCGGTCTGGCTCTCGACGATCGGGCTGGCATAGAGGTGGCGGCCCTCGCGGTCGAAGCGCATGACCACGTCCTGGCCGTTCTCCGCCAGCGCCCTGAAGGTCTCCTCCGACTCGCGCAACGCCGCGGTGCGCTCGCGGACCAGCTCCTCGAGGTGCTCGCGGTGGCGCTTGAGCTCGTCCTGGGCGACCCGCTGCGCCGTGATGTCGAACGCAGTGACGAACACTGCGTCGGCCTCGTCCCACCGCCCGCGCTGGCCCTGCAGGGCGATCCAACGCAAGCCCTCCATTCCCGGCACGCACCACTCCGACCGGCCGAAGACGCCGGTCCCCTGCGCCACTTGCATGCGCAGCCAGGCCCTCAGCCTGTCCCGGTTCTCCGCCAGCACGAAGTCCTCGAGCGACCGCCCGAGCGCCTGCGCGTCGGTGACCTCGAAGAGCACCTTGAACACCTTGTTGCAGTACGCGATGCGACCGGCGACCAGAGCCGCCATGGCGACCGGCACGTGGTTCACCAGGAACCGCTGCTGCACCTCCCGGGCGGCCAGCTCGGCTGCAGCCTGGCGAACGCCCTCGGCGTCGGCGCGCGCCTGCCGGAAGGCACGATCGATCACGCCGACGCCGACCAGGAGGACGAGCGACACCACGAAGACGACCGCCTCGCCGATCAGGCTGCCGGTCGCCAGCCTCGCGGCAGTGCCGCCGACGGCCAGCGACACGAGCCGAATGGCGGCAATCAGCGCTACCGGGACCGCCAGCAGCGCCCAGGTCCGATGCCGGCGGGTGGCCCGGATAAGCCAGAATGACTGCCATGTCGCAAGGAGTTGGACAATCGACGACAGGACCAACACGACACTGGCCAGAACCGCCCCCGCAGCCCCGGACGTCTCATGTCCAGCCGAAGTTTCAGCCGTTCAATCTCCAGCCAACCGCTTCGCACCAGCCCGGGGCTTCGGAGGGATTATAGCTCCCGGGTCGGTTCTCCGCCGCTACCCTCGTGGGGCCCGCGCTCGACCACGAGGACCGTCAGGTCGTCCCCAAGGGAGTGGGCGCCGACGTGCCGGTCGAGGTCGGCGAGGAGCGCCCGCAGCAGCTCGGCGGCCGGGAGCGCCGCGTGGCGGGTCAGACTGCGTTTGAGGCCGTCGTACCCCAGCGCCTCGCCGTGGTCGTCGAGCGCTTCGACGAGGCCGTCCGAGTAGACCACGAGCCGGCTCCCCGTCGGGAACGGCAGCGCGACAGTGAGTGGCGGATCGGGCCACGGGTGCCCCAGCGGCAGCGCGGAGAGCAACTCCTCCCTGACGATACCCGCCGCCGAGATCACGAAGGCGGGCGGGTGGCCGGCGCTGGTCAGCCGCAGCTCGCCGCCGGGCGAGCTGGTGTCGAGCTCGACCAGCAGCAGCGTGACCGTGCGATGCCGCCGCGGGTTCTCGAGGATCAGCGCGTTCAACCGCTGCATCAGGTCGACACCGCCGCGGCCCTCGTGAACCAGCGTGGCCATAGCGGACTTCACGACCGCCATCAGCAAGCCGGTCGAGACACCGTGCCCGGCCACGTCGCCGACCGCGACGATCAGCCGCTTGCCCTCGAGCGGGATGACATCGAAGTAGTCCCCTCCCACCTCGGCGGCCGGACGGAAGTGGGCGAACATCGAGATCTCGCCGTGCACCGAGCTGGTCGGCGGCAGCAGGCCCTCCTGGATCTCGCGGGCGAGCTCGAGCTCGCGGGCGAGGCGCTCCTTCTCGGCCACCTGGACGAGCATCGCCTTGACCGACTCTGTCATGGTGTTGAAGGAGACCGCCAGGTCGCCGAGCTGGTCGCGGCGCTTGACCGGGATGCGATAGTCGAGGTTGCCGCGAGCGACCTCCCGCGAGCCGCGAGTCAGGCGGGCGGTCGAGCGAGTAATGGTCAGG
Organism: uncultured Acidobacteriota bacterium; assembly: GCA_963725705.1. Classification (GTDB taxonomy): domain Bacteria; phylum Acidobacteriota; class Thermoanaerobaculia; order Thermoanaerobaculales; family Thermoanaerobaculaceae; genus CAVRZJ01. The sequence continues at coordinate 773,116 of CAVRZJ010000023.1, forward strand.
ATCTGCACCGCCGCGAGCGCCACCGCGATGCCGTAGAAGACGGCGCAGACCGCGCCGATGACCAGGAGCGCGATCAGGAAAGAGTCGCCCTTCTCGTACGGCGAGGCCGAGAAGTCCCGCCACGCGGCCCTCACCGAGGTACGCAGGAGGGCGACGACGCGGCGCTTGGGGATTTCGACGCCGTCGTCCCACGATCGCAACGTCGGGCCGGGCCGGAGCCAGATCACCCACGGGCGGTCGAGAAGACCTCCCGTCGCCCGGGCGGACTTGCCCCAGTCCGGCTCGACGTCGTCCGGGCTCACCTTCTCGCCGCCGATGCTCAGGCCCCCGCCGCCCTTGGCGACAGGCTTCTCCTCGTCGTCTGCGATCGAGATCGAAACGCCTGCGTCACCCCCCGCCTCGCCACCCGCCGACACACGCCCGGCGGCGAGACGGACCGTGTACCACTCACGCTCGCTGAAGCCCTTGGCGGTCTCCAGGTCGAGCGGCAGCAGGCAGGCCACCAGCCGCCCGCCGTGGCGCTCGATCTCCGCGCTGTAGGACGCCGTCCCGGAACTGAGATCGCCCGACCAGCGCCCCTCGCCGACCCACGCCGGCGGTGAGAGGGTTGCGGCCCCGGCGCTGCGCAGCACCCGGTTGCCGTCGGCGACGATCCACTCGAGACGCGGCAGCGGCGCCGGTGGCGTACGGTTGATGCGGGCGAGCTCGTCGGCGGCCACCTGGGCGCCGCGCTCGGCGAGGTTGTGCGCCGCCGCGGTGGTCGTGGCCGCCAGCACCTCCTCGCACCGTGCCAGCGTCTGGCCGAAGCGCACCGCTGCGTACTGACCGACGAACATGTACACCGCCGCCGCGCCCAGCAGCCCGAGCAGCGGGAACGGCACGAGACCGATCAACAGGTACGACCAGAACAACCGGGCGCCGACGCGGTAGGTCAGCTTCCGCCACAGCCAGCGCAGGGACAGCCAGGCGACCGCGCAGGCCCACAGGGCCAGCAGCACGCCCGCCAGGGTGTGGAGCGCCGAGCCCGGCGCGACGGCCGCCAGCCCCCGCTCGACGGCGAGCGCCACGAGCGTGACGGCGGTAATCTTCAGCGGACGGTGGCGCATCTGCACACTCCTACGTCCGCCGTCCCGCCAGGTTGCGCGGCCGGCCGCGGCGGAGACTGTTCGGCGTGGCGGCGGGGCTCACCTTCCCCATCGGCTGCGCGCCCGTCAGTCGAGCGGCTCGCGCACCGCGGCGAGCGACAGCGCGAACGTCCCGGGGGCGAGCTCGAGCTCGAGCCAGCGGCCGGCACAGCGCACATCCTGGACGTGAAGGTGGAGCGAGGCCGGCAGCCAGCGTCGCAGGTCGACCAGCAGGATGCGGTCGTCGGCGTCGAGGCTCGCCCACTGGGCGGCGTGGCGGCGCAGCAGCGAGGCGACGACCCCGACCGGTAGGGGGATCCCCAGCGGCCCGCGCACGCTCTCCACGTGGCAGCCGAGCATCGCCTTGTAGATTCGCAGCTCCGAGAGCCGCGCCGAGACCCAAGCCGGGAAACCCTCCACGGCCAGCTTGACGCGAAGCTCGATATCGCCGCCGTCGCCGGCGAAGCGGATCTCGCGGAGCGCCTTGTCCTTTCCGGCGATCTCACGGTCGAGCCACAGCTCGAGGATGTCGAGGTCGATGCGCAGGCAGAACTCCTCCCACGTCAGCAGCGGCCGCGGCAGCAACGAGGATCCCATGCCCGACAGTGTAGCTGGGGTTTCAGGGCTATGGCCACGCGCCGACGACGGCGAGCACCAGCAGCGGCGCGATCAGCGTCACCGCGAGGTTCCTGCCGAGGTGCGACGACTCGCCGAGGCTCGGCAGCAGGCTCTCGATCACCGTCGCGACGAACGCAGCACCGGTGCACAGCAGCCCGAGCCGCCACGGATGCGCAGCGAACAGCAGCCCGAGACATCCGCCTATCGCCGTCATCACTGCTGCTCCGCCCAGCGCGGCCAGCAGACCGGCGACCGATACGGCGCCGGGGGTGCCGGGCGGCGCCTCGCGCGGCGGCCTGAGCGTCCAGGCGTGCCGCCCGACTAGCGAGCCGATCTCGGTGCCGAGCGTGTCCGCCAGCGCCGCCGCCAGGATCGCCACGACCGCCCAGCCGACCGCGCCGGGGGACGAGAAAGCGCCATGGACGACGGCGGTCATGGCGAGGAAGAAGAGCACCCCGCCCTTCCCAAGCACCTCCGCGGCGCCGCGCCGGCCGCCGCTGCCTTCCGCCATACCGGCCGCCTGCTTGCGCCGGTAGCCGAGAAACGTCGCACCGGAGCCGAGCAGCAGGAACGCCAGTAGCGCCGTGAACCACACCCAGCCGCCAGCCAGCCAGACCGCGACCCCGAGCAGCCAGGCGACCGCTACGCCACCCGGCCGCATCGCCCGCGTCGCCAGCGCCGCGGCGGCACACGCGGAGTTGACCGCGAGCGCCGCCACCAGCCCCCCGGTCACGAAGGGGATGCTGCCGCTTGCCAGGAAGACCAGCCCCGGCACGGCGAGCGGCGGCAGCACGTTGTCGTCAAGGCCCTGCGGTACGCCCTCAAGCAGCGCGCCGAGCAGCACCGGCACCGCGATCGCGGCGACCCATGAGAGGTTGTCGATCACGACCTCGGCAGTCAGCGGCCGGCCGCCGTGCATCAAGCGGAGGACGTAAGACGCCAGCGCTCCTCCGCCGACGACGCCGGCGACGAAGAACGCGACCGTCCCCTCCCAGGTCTTCGCCGGGTTCCACGGCAGCGGGCGGCGGCCCCACTTCTGGCCGACCACACCGGCGGCGGCGTCGCCGAACGCCAGTACGCCCCAGCCGAGCGCGGCGAGCTCGAGGCGATCGCGGAACAGCACGATCAGCGCCAGCACCACCAGCGGGTAGAGCAGCACCCCGCGGTCGCCGGAGCCGGCGCGCTCGCTGGCCAGGCGGCCGCCGACCAGGCGCGGCAGCAGCAGCCAGTTGAACAGGAATGCGGCAACCGCGCAGAGCGCCGCCTGCCGCCAGGTCAGCACCGCCAGCAGCAGCGCGAACAGCCCCATCGCCGCGTGCACGAGCTTGCGGCGGCCCTCGCCGGGTGGCAAGGGTCGACCACCAAGAAACGACGTGGGCCGTGGACCGTGGGCCGTGGACCGAGGAGGCTCGGCCTCGGCCGTTGTCGACTCGGTCCCCGGTCCCCGGTCCCCGGTCCCCGGCCTCGTCACACCGGCCGGACCCGCCTGCGCCAGTAGCTCAGCACGTCGAACAGCGTCTGCTCGAACGGGATCGTCGGCTCCCAACCCGTCGTCCGGTGGAACCGCGAGCCATCGCCGACCAGCGCCTGGATCTCCGCGGGCCGCAACCGTGCGGGGTCGAACACGATGTCGATCACCGTGTCGGTGAGCGTCAGGAGGTGGTCGAGGACTTCGCGGATCGACCGCCCCTTGCCCGAGGCAACGTTGTACGCCTCGCCAGGCTGCCCATGGGTAGCGGCCAGCAAGTACGCCCGCGCAACGTCTCGCACGTCGACGAAGTCGCGTCGCGCCTCGAGGTTGCCGACGTGCAGCTCGGGCGGCCGCACCTCGGCCTCGATCTCGGCGATCTGCCGCGCCAGCGCCGAGATCACGAAGCGGTCGGACTGGCGTGGGCCGCAGTGGTTGAACAGGCGCAGCCGCACAGTGCGCAGCCGGAAGGTCTGGTAGTACTGGTACGCCAGCATGTCCACGGCCGCCTTGCTGACGGCGTACGGCGACACCGGACGGAACGGCTGGTCCTCGTCAATCGGCAGGGAGGCGGGCGCCACCTCGCCGTAGCTCTCCGCCGAGCACGCCAGCACCACCGTGGCGTCGAGGTCGAGCTGGCGCATCGCCTCGAGCAGGTGGAGCGTGCCAAGAACGTTGACCTGCATCATCTCGGTCGGGGTGTCCCACGAGCTCGCCACCGACGACGACGCTGCCAGATGGAAGATCACCTCGGGCCGGCTCGCTTGCAACGCGCGCAGGAGCGACGGCGCGTCCAGCAGGTCGCCGTCGACCATCCGCACGACGTTGGCCAGACCCGCCACCTCGTCGCTCGAGGAGCTCCACCGGCGCAGGCCGAACAGCTCGGCGTCGGGTCGCGCCGACAGCAGGTACTCGGTGAGGTGGGCCCCGACGAACCCCGTAACACCGGTGATCAGCGCGCGCATGGCTGCCATGGTACGCGCTTGCGGCTCGGCGGCAACCGGGGGGTGCCCGCGAAGCGGAATCTTGCATCCGCCGCGGCGGTTTGCACGCCCGGAATGGGACACGAGCCTCTCCACGTCCTCGGAGTGAACGGCAGTCCCCGCTCGGACTCGATCAGCGCCGCCTTCGTCACCGCCGCGCTGACCCACGCTAGCTCGCTCGGTGGTGAGACGCGCCTGCTCGACCTGCGCGAGACCCCTCTCCCGCTGTTCGACCCCGCCGTCGATGTTGTGGACCCGGTCGTCGAGAAGGCCACGACGCTGGTCCGCTGGGCCGACGCCTTCGTCCTCGGCACCCCCGACTACCACGGCGCCCCGTCGGGGACGATGAAGAACTTCCTCGACCACTTCTGGAAGGAGCTGGCCGGAAAGCTCTTCGGCATCGCGGTCGCCTCGAACGAGAAGGGACTGACGGTCCAGGAGCACCTGCGCACCTCGATCCGGCAATGCTACGGCTGGTCGCTCCCGTACGGCGTCGGGGCGCCGTCCTCGAGCGTCTCGGCCAGTTGCGAAGTGTCCGACCCCAAGGTCCTCCAGCGCCTCGAGATGCTGGCTCGGGACCTGGTCGTCTACGGGACGCTGCTGCGCGACCAGCGCCTGCGCGACCTGGCGGCGCCACCCGACCCCCGGCACGCCGGCTTCATGGCCCGCATGCACATCGACTGAGTGGCGTAGGCCGTCGTCATGGAACGAGTGGCTTGGAGGCGCTCGGAACCTTGGAGGTCGTCGTTGCCACCTCCGACATTTTGAAAGCGGACAACTCAGCCATTCCGCTTCGATCTCCAGTCGGGGCGGCGCCTGCAGGCCGCATCGCGAGCAAAACGTCGGAAGTGGCACGCGCGCACCGCTCAGGGAGCGGTGCGGAGTGGCTTGGTGGGCTATACCGTCGCGCTCAGGCGCGCCAGCATTTGTCCTGCTTCTTTGTTTCTTCCTGTTGGTTCGCGCCGCGGAGCGGCGCGGCGCTGCCGCCAGTGGGCCAGATGCAAGGAGACCGAGCCGGCCCGCGACGACGCGTACTTGCTGTACGCGAGGAGCGAGGCCGGCGAAGGGCGACGCCGCAGATGGTCCGCTGCCGGCAGCGCTTCGTGGGAAGAAGAGGGAGTCCCAATTTGGCGAGGGGCGGGCTGCACGCAGTGCAGCAAGGGCGCGAGTGGCGAGTCCGGCAGGCGCGCAGCGCCTGACCGGCTCGCTGCGAGCACCCGCAGCGCCGCGCCAGCGGCGCCCGCCCCACCTCCAAACCTGCTCAGCTCGCGATGGTGACGCGGAATGTGACGCTGCGGTTGTGGGCGCGGTCCTCGTCGCTCGCCTCGCTGCGCAGCGGCTGGCTGGTGCCGACACCGAGGATGCCGAGCTCGAGCCCCGGCACTCCCGCCGCCTCGATGGCGGAGAGCACCCACTCGGAGCGCGCCCGCGACAGCCGAACGTTGGTGCGCTCGGAGCCGGTGCCGTCGGTGTGACCGACAACGTCGACACGCACCGCCATAGCGGCGCGGCGTGCAGAGTCGGAGAGCTCGTCGAGCGCCGCCAGGGCGGAGTGGAACGTCGCCTCCTCGCGCACCGGGAGCTCCGCGGAGCCCGGGTCAAAATGAAGGACCGTCGCCTCGATCCGCTTCACGATACCGCTCGCCGCGGCGACGTCCTTGTCCGTGAGGGCACCGCTGTCGAAGCCGCGGACACCGGGAATGCCGGTGGCGCGCCGCAGCGCCTCGGCGACCCAGGCGTGCGGTGCCGCGCCCGACGCCGACAGCACGCCGCCGGCGAGTGTCAGCTCTACGCCGGGCGGCGGTCGCAGCGCCGAGCGGGCTCGCGTCAATACGATAGCCGGCTCCTCCGAAAGGTAGGGTTCCCAGTCGCTGTCCACCCGTGCCGGATCGAGGCGGTATTCCGCCAACAGCCTGGCCGGGTCGGCCGCATCGCGGTCGACCAACCCGGACACGGAGGACCGCCGGATTCCCCCGTCCTCGCGGATCACGACGATTCCGGGCTCGGCATCGAGCCGGGCGAGATACGCTCCCCAGCGGCTGGCCGCGCGGAGGGAGAGGACGGCCCACCCCGCAATCAGCACTGCCAGACAGCCCGCGACGATCGCCGGCGCCAGCCAGTAGCGGCGCTCGCCCCTGCCCTGCACCTGCAACTGCAGGCATCCTTCGAGATGGTGCCGAGCCGGCTCGAAGGCGGCGCTGTCACCAGCGTACTGCTCGAACGCCTCGCCGAGCTCGAGGTGGATCGTCTCCAGCGCATCCCGCAGCACCGCGCGGAGCGACACCGGCGGCGAGCCGCGGACGACCGCTGCCAGATACGCTTCCTCGGCCTGCTCGACCCACACGACGAGGTCGCCTACCCGCATGGTGTCGACCGCCTGCTCGGCGTCGACCGCGAAGGAGTCGCGCACGAAGTCCTGGATCGCCGTCAGCATCCCGGACACCAGGTCGCCGTCCTGCGCGGCCGTCGGGTCGGCCGAGACGTGCTGGAGCAGGAGGCCGCTCTTGCGGTGCACCAGGAACACCTGCTCGACGCGGAACACCAGGCTGTGGCTGAGTACGACCTCGGCGAACGGCCGTCCCGTCCGCCACGCCTCCATGCGCCAGCGCAGCGCCCGCGGCGAGAAGCTGTGCTGGAGCACCTGGTTGAGCGAGTCGACCATGGTGCGCAGCGTCTCGGCGATGGCGCGGCGGATCGCCGGCCCCATGGCCGGAGCGAGCGCCTCGGCCAGGTGCCGGCGGTTCTTCCGGATCGACACCCCGAGCGCTTCCTCGACGGTGGGCGAGAGGGCGATGCTCAGGCTATTGCCGTGATGCGCGGCGCGCGCCAGCGACTCGGGGAGGACTCGGCTCAGCTCGTCGGCGCGCGTCTCGGGATCGTCGAGGCGCCGCTCGAGCTCGGCCAGCCGCTCCTGCTCGACGGCCAGGATGCAGCCGCCGCAGCCGGTCGAGCGCCTCGTCGCCACGGGGCGCGGCCTCGCTCGCGTCGCGATCGTCCGCGGAGACGAGCGGCTCGGTCAAGGACCTACGGCTCCTTGTCCGTCCCCGAGCGGCAGCGCGAACTCGTCGGTCAGGCGCATGGCGACCTCGTGGAGGATCCCGGCGACGGCCTTGCGGTCGGCCTTCTCGCTGCGCAGCTCCTCGACGGCCCGCGCGAGCGCTGCGGCAAGATCGTCGCTGCGTCGCTGGATCTCCTCGTCCAGACGCTTGGTCTGGTCCAGCAGCGTGCTGGCGCAGCTCGCGCTGCGCGGCGGTCGATCGCTCGTCGAGTTGGCGACCTCCCTGCGGAGTGCCTTCGCCGACTCCTCGGCCTTGGCCGAGAGCTGGTCGTCACCCTTGTCCGCGCTCGGCGATCTCGCCGCGCAGTCGCTCGTTGAGCGAGTCGATCTCGCGTGCGCGCGTAGGCCTCGAGCGTCGCGATCCCCCGCTTGAGCTCTTCGCGCATCTCGGCGACCCGCTTGGGGAGCTCCTCCTCGAGCCGCGCGATCCGCTTCTCGACGCCGCGGCTCTGCGCGCCGAAGAGGATCTCGCTCACCTGGTCGAGGTTGCCGCCGCCGAGCATCTCGGCGCCGCCGTCGCGCGCCGCAGCCGCCGGCCGCCGTTCGGGCTTCCTTCTCCGCCGGCCGTCTTGCCCTGCACCTTGCCCATGCGACTGTTCCTTTCTCGGCCGCGGCGAGCGAGCGCTTGACCGCGCAGCCGGACTCAGGAGGTCGCGAAACGGCCCACGATCGACCGTCACGTTGTCGCTCGCGCCGCGCTCCAGCGTCAGGTCGATCGAGGCGCCGGCAGCGACTCCTCGGCGCTGCCGCCCGCCCCCAGGATCGGCGGCGATCTCCGCGTCGTCGCACGTGCTTGGTCAGGCCGTCCGTGCACAGCAGCAGGGCGTCGCCGGCCTCGAGGTCGATCAGGCCGATCGACGGCTCATCTCGGCGCCGACCGCGCTCGTCAGCATGTTCTTCAAGCCTGCCGCTCGCTCGCCTCCTGCCTGCTGCGCTGATCACGCCCTGGTCGACCAGTTCCTCGTAGGCGGTCTGGTCGCGGGTGAGCTGGCGGAGGCGCCCGCCGCGCAGGTAGTAGGCGCGGCTGTCGCCGACGTGCACGACGTAGGCGCGCGGCCAGACCAGCGCGACCATCGTCAGGGTGGTCGCCGGGCCGCGCCCGTCCGAGGCGTACTGCCGGCGGACCTGCTCGTGCGAGCGCATGGACGGCGTTCTCGAGCTGAGCCAGGAACTCGTGCTCCTTGTCGACGTCGAAGTTGTAGTAGCAGCCGATCGTCTCGCCGATGTGCTCCGCCAGCGTCTCCACCGCCGTGCCGCTGGCCAGCTTGCCGCCGCCGATGCCGCCGACGCCGTCGGCGACGACGAGCAGGTAGGCGGACGAGCCGTGTAGTCGCGCGAATCGGGCTCAGGTCCTCGAGGCTCGTCTGCCGAACCCGCATCGACTTGTGCAGCGACGCGACGAAGAACTGATCCTCGTTGGCCGCTCGTATCTTGCCCGGGATGCGTCGCGCCGAACACGTCGATGCTGGCGTGCAACTCCTCGTCGTGACCGAGATCCTCGCGGCCGTCCCGTGTGTGCATCCCCGTCAGCCTTTCAGCGTCTGGCTGGCGAGCCAGATGAACGCCTCGCTCGACGCCCTCACCCGTCTTCGCGCTGGTCTTCAGGACGTGACAGCCCTGTCGCCTCCGAGGGCCGGCGATGTCGCCCTGCCCGATCTGCCACTGGTCGATCGAGGTCGACCTTGTTGATCGCGATCACCGCCGGGACGTCGCCCGAGCTGTCGCGCGACCAGCGTCTGCAGGCGCGGCGAGCTCGTCCAGCGTCTCGCGCCGCGTGCCGTCGACGACGAAGAAGATCCCGGACGAGCCGCGCAGGTAGCTGCCCTGCACGGTCTGGAACTTGTCCTGACCGGCGAGGTCCCAGAGCAGCAGGTTCACCTGTGTGCCGGCGAGGATGACCTCCTTGCGGTCGATCTTCACGCCGACCGTCGAGTGGTACTTCTCGGAGAACTTCGAGTAGATGAACTGCTGGACGAGGCTCGTCTTTCCGGTAGCGAAGACACCGACCATGCAGATCTTCTTCTGGATCACCGGTGGCCTCCGCGACTGTAGCTGATTTTATCTTAGCATTGCGCGCACAGCTCCCCACCACCACCGGCTCGGTGCAGGGACCTCCCGAACACGACCGCGGTCGCTTTCTCCCTGCCTGCTTGCCTCGCGCCTTTCTTCTATTGCCCATCGCCGATCGCCTTGGTGGGCGGGCGCGAGCCTCAGAACGGGGCGAAGCCGGACTGCTCCCAGAAATCGGCGCGGACAATGCCGTAGAGGTTGTTGAGCGCCTCGAGGTGCTGCTTCTCCCAGTCGGCGAGGAACTGGTAGAAGTCTCTCACGTCCTTCTCGGACGCCTTCTCCGCGGCGCCGGTGAAGCAGGCGATGGCGCGCGACTCCAGCGTCATGCCGACGGACAGCACGGCGGTCTCGAACGCGGCGCCCTGCGCCTGGGCGCGGAACTGATCGGAGAAGACCTGTTGCGTGAATGCGCGCAGCTCGGGTGGGCGGTGGTGGAGCGCGAACGCGGCATTGCCCTTCTCGTCGTAGTGCTTGAGCACGTCGCGCAGGTACGCCTGATGCACCATCTCGTCGCTGGCCAGCTTGGCGAAGAGCTCGCGCACGGCCGGCTTGTCGGCCTTGTCGGCGGTCATCGAGTAGAAGGTGTAGCCGTCCACCTCGATCTGGTACGCCTTCTTGAGGATATCCAGAATCTGCTCGCGCGTGCTCATCGCCGTGCCTCCCGTCGCAGTTCCAGGGTGGGTGGGGGCCCGGTCCCCGGTCCCCGGTACCCGGTCCCCTGCCTCACCTCACCAGCTCCTCCGGCCGCTGCGCCGCGATGTCGCCGCCGACGTACGCGAGCGCGCCGGTCGGGCAGAACGGTACGCACTTCGGGTCGCCGCCACACAGGTCGCACTTCTGGACGCAGTGATAGGCCTCGTCCCAGAGCATGTTGCCGAACGGACAGGCGGCCACGCACATGCGGCACGAGATGCAGCGCTCGCGCGCCATGTCGACCGCGCCGGTAATCTCGTTGCGGACGAGCGCGGTGGTCGGGCAGATCGCCACGCAGGCGGCGTCGTGGCACTGGAAGCAGACCACCGGCGTGCCCAGCTCCGGCCCGCGGCGGTAGATGTTGATCCGGGTCTTCGCCGGGTTCCCCTCGCTGCCGTGGGCGAACGCGCACGCCAGCTCGCATTTGCCGCAGGCGATGCACCGCTCCACGGACACCTTGTAGATCCGATCCATCACGCCTCCCCGCATAGCCGCCGCGCTCCGGCCGCGGCGCGCGTGCGGTCCCCGGTCCCCGGTCCCCGGTCCCCTGCCACTCATCGGGCCACCGCCAGTCCCTCGAACGTCTTCGCCATCACGCGCCGCTTGCACGCGTCGCAGGTCTCGAAGTAGGTCGCCGGGACGCCGTTGCGGCCGGCGTAGAAGGCCGACTGCTCCTTCGTGATGTGGGCGCGGCCGCACTGCGGGCAGCGCACCATCTCGAACGTCTTCATCCAGATCGTCCGGCTCGCGTCGGAGGTCTCGTAGGGGATGCAGTCGGTCGGGCACACCTCGGCGCACGCCAGGCAGCCGATGCAGTCGGGAGGCGCCTCGTGGAACGGCGGCGCCACCTCCTTGCCCGCCCCGCGGTTGACCGTCGAGATCGCGAACACGCCGATGTGGTCGCACACGCGGGTGCACAGCCCGCAGAGGATGCAGTCGGTCGGCTCGGGGTTCTCCCGGTAGGAGGTCCGCTCGATCCCGTGCTCGTGCGCCAGCTTCTGGATCAGCGGCGTCTCCGGGCAGCGCGCCAGCAGGAGGTCGAGCACCACCTTGCGGGTCGCCACCACGCGCTCGGTCTGCGTCATCACGATGAGCCCGTCCTCGACCGGGAACATGCACGAGACGATCAGCTTGCACCACCCGTCCCAGCTCTTCCTGGTGACGTCGGCGAGGCACAGCCGGCACCCGCCCCACGGCTCCAGCGCCTCCATGTGGCACAGCGTCGGCACGTGCACCCCGGCCGCGCGTGCCGCCTCCAGCACCGTCGCCCCCTCGCGCACCTTCACCGTCTTCCCGTCCACGGTCACGGCCACTGTCTTGGTTTCAGGGCGGGCGGGGGCCGGTCCCCGGTCCCCGGTCCCCGGTCCCCTCTCCGCACGTGCGGAAGCGCTCATACAGCCTCCTTGGCCGTGGCAACCTGGTTCTTGGCGAAGAACCTCACCGCTCCCGGCGACGGGCAGACGTCGAAGCACGCGCCGCACGAGATGCACTTGTCCTGGTCGATGGTGTGCAGCTTCTTGACCTCGCCGGTGATCGCCTCGGCCGGGCACGCCTTGAAGCAGAGGTGGCAGCCGTTGCACAGCTCGGGGACGATCTCGTACGACGGTGAGGTCCCGGCAGATCCCGGCCGGGCAGTTGCTTGCGTGGATGTGCGCCTCGTACTCGTCCCGGAAGTAGCGCAGCGTCGACAGCACCGGGTTGGGCGCCGATCTTGCCGAGCTCGCACAGCGAGCCGAGCTGCATGCCCGCCGACAGCCGCTCGATGCGCTCGATGTCGCCGGGCTTGCCCTGGCCGGCGACGAGATCGTCGAAGATCACCAGGCAGCTGCTTGAGCCCCTCGCGGCACGGCACGCACTTGCCGCACGACTCCTCGGTGAGGAACTTGAGGAAGTAGCGGGCGACGTCGACCATGCAGGTGCGGTCGTCCATCACGATCATGCCGCCCGAGCCCATCATCGAGCCGGCCTCGGTGAGCCGCTCGAAGTCGACCGGCAGGTCGAGCAGCGCGTCGGGCAGGCAGCCGCCCGACGGACCGCCGGTCTGCACCGCCTTGAACGGCCGGTCGTCGAGGATGCCGCCGCCGATGTCGAAGATGATCTCGCGCAGCGTCATCCCCATCGGCACCTCGACCAGGCCCGGTGTTCTTGACCTTGCCGACCAGGGAGAACGCCTTGGTGCCCTTGGATTTCGCGGTGCCCATCGCGGCGAACCAGGCGGCGCCGTGCGCGAGGATGCGCGCCGACGTTCGCCCAGGTCTCGACGTTGTTGAGCACCGTCGGCTTGTCGAAGAGACCCTTGTCGGTGGCGTGCACGTACTTGGCGCGCGGCTCGCCGACCTTGCCCTCGAGCGAGCGCATCAGCGCCGACGACTCGCCGCAGACGAAGGCGCCGCCGCCGCGCGAGATCTGGAGGTCGAAGGCGAAGCCGGTGCCGAGGATGTTCTCGCCGAGGAAGGCCGTGCTGCGCGCGCCTGCTCGATGGCGATCGCTGCAGGTTCTCGACCGCCAGCGGGTACTCGTCGCGCACGTAGATGTACCCCTCGTGCGCGCCGATCGCGTAGGCGCCGATGATCATCCCCTCGAGCACGCGAGTGCGGATCGCCCTCCATGATCGAGCGGTCCATGAACGCGCCCGGATCGCCCTCGTCGCCGTTGCAGAGGACGAACTTGCGCTCGCCGTCCGCCTTGCGGCACGAGCGCCACTTGCGGCCGGTGGCGAAGCCGGCGCCGCCGCGACCGCGCAGGCCGGAGCGCTCGACCTCGTCGAGCACCTGTTCGGGAGTCATCGTCGAGCAGCGCCTTGGCGAGCGCCGGCGTAGGCGCCGTGGGCGACGGCGTCGTCGATGTCCGTCGGGATCGATCGTGCCGATGTTGCGCATCGCCACGCGGGTCTGGTTGGCGTAGAACGGCGATGTCGCCGTAGTGCTCGACCGTCTTCTTCGAGGTCGGGTCCTTGTACAGCAGGCGGGGGATCACCTCGCCCTTGCCGACCGTCTTCTCGCACGATCTCGGCGACGTCCTTGGGCTTGACCTGCGTGTAGAGGACGCCCTCGGGCTGGATCACCACCAGCGGGCCGCGCTCGCAGAAGCCGTGGCACCCGGTCCGCTTGGTGAAGGTGCCGACCTCGGCCTCGCTGCCCTGCGCCCGCAGCGTCGCCGCGAACGCCTCGGCGACCGCCGTCGAGCCGTTGGCCAGGCAGCCGGTGCCGCAGCACACCAGGACCTCCTTGCGCGTGGGCGGCGTTGCGCTCGCTCGCCGCGGCGCGGAACCGTCTCGTAGGCGGCCATCGACTCAATTCTCATGGCTCGCCCCGCCTTCGCCCAGGTACTTGCCCATGCTTCACCGGCTGCGCCCCGCCGTGGTACTTCTCGCCGACGATCAGCACCGGCGCCATCGCGCAGGCGCCGACGCAGTTGACCGTCTCGAGGGTGAAGCGCCAGGTCGGCGGTGGTCTCGCCCGGCCGCGACGCCGAGCTGCCGCTCGAGCTCCTCGAGGAGCTGCACGGCGCCGCGGATGTGGCAGGCGGTGCCGGTGCAGACCTGGACGATCGTCCGCCCCGCGGCGTCAGCGAGAAGGCCTTGTAGAAGGTGGCCACCGAGAACACCTTGGCGAGCGGCACGGCGAGCGCCTCGGCGACACCTGCGAGAGCACGTCGCACGGCAGGTAGCTGTAGGCGCGATGGACGTCCTGCAGCACCTGGATCAGCGACGGCTCGCCGCCGGGTACCGCGCGAGGATCCCGTCGAGCGGCGCGGTGTCGGCGCACGGTCTCCCGCTCATGCTCGCACCTCCTGGGCCGCCGGCGCGGCGGCGCTCCCGGCGAGCGCGCGCTCGCCGATCTCGTAGCCGCGGCGCAGCGACGTCAGGTTCACGTCGATCACCTTCGGCTTGCCGGCGAAGGTGTCGCGAATCAGCGTGCTCGACGGCCTCGAGCGACACGGCCCGGGTGGCGCCGACGTAGGCGCCGAGCGCGACCATGTTGGCGCCGCGCGGGTTGCCGAGCTCGTTGGCGATCTCGTTGGCCGGCACCAGGATCACCTCGAGGTCGGTCGCGCGTCGCGCCGCGGTTGATCAGCGAGCTGTTGATGACCAGCAGTCCGCCCGGCTTGACCATCGGCCTCGAACTTGTCGAGCGACGGCAGGTTCATCACCATCGCGGCGCGCGGCCGCTCGACGATCGGCGAGCCGACCGGCTCGTCGGAGATCACGACCGTGCAGTTGGCCGTGCCGCCGCGCATCTCGGGACCGTAGGACGGCAGCCAGGAGACCTCCTTGCCCTCCTCCATGCCCGGCGTAGGCCAGCATCTTGCCGATCAGCAGCACGCCCTGCCCGCCGAACCCGGCGATGATCACATCGTTCTGCATGGACCTCCGCGCTCCGCCGGGAGCGGCGCCCGGTCCGGACCCTCCGGCACCTTGAAGACGCCCGAGCGGGTAGTACGGGATCATGTTCTCCTCCAGCCAGTCGCACGACTCGACGGGCGACATGCCCCAGTTGGTCGGGCAGGTGGAGAGCACCTCGACCAGCGAGAAGCAGGTGTTGTCGCGCCTGGTAGCGGAAGGCCCGGCGCAGCATCTCCTTGGCCGTGACCACGTGCAGCGGCGTGTGCACCGCGACGCGCGCGACGAAGGCCGGCGTGCGCAGCGTCGCGAGCAGCTCCGCAACGCGCATCGGGTAGCCGACCTGCTCGACGTCGCGGCCGAGCGGGCAGGTCGTCGTCACCTGGCCCGGCATCGTGGTCGGCGCCATCTGGCCGCCGGTCATGCCGTAGATGGCGTTGTTGACGAAGATGACGGTGATCTTCTCGCCGCGGTTGGCGCCGTGGACGATCTCGGCCATGCCGATCGACGCGAGGTCGCCGTCGCCCTGGTAGGTGAAGACGATGAGGTCCGGCCGCGCGCGCTTGATGCCGGTGGCGACGGCCGGCGCGCGGCCGTGCGCCGCCTCGTGGAAGTCGCAGTTGAAGTAGTTGTAGGCCAGCACCGCGCAGCCGACCGGCGCGATGCCGACGGTCCGCTCGCGCACGCCCAGCTCGTCGATCACCTCGGCGACCAGGCGGTGGATGATCGCCGTGCGTGCAGCCCGGGCAGTAGTGCGTGGTGACGTGGCGGCCAGCGCCTTCGGTCGCGCGAAGACCGTCTTCAGCCATGGACGCACCTCCAGCCGAGCGACCCGCCGCTGACTTCCCGGATCGCGTCCACGACCTCCTCCGGGGCTGACCAGCATGCCGCCCGGCGGCCGAAGAAGTGCACCGGCTGCCGCCCCTGCACGGCGAGGTGCACGTCCTCGACCATCTGGCCCGTGGACATCTCGACGACCAGCACCGCCTTCGCCTTGCTCGGCGGCGCGGCGCAGAGCGGCCGTACGGGAACGGGAACAGCGAGATCGGCCGGAACAGCGCCGCCGCGCACGCCCTCCTCGCGCAGCTCGTCGATCGCCGTCTGGCAGACGCGCGCGACGGTGCCGTAGGCGACGATCAGCACGTCGTAGTCGCCGTCGGTACCGGTACTCCGCGCAGCGCACCTCGTCCCGCACCATCGCCTCGTACTTGGCGGTGAGCTTCTGGTTGTGGCGCTCGAGCACCTCGGGGTCGAGGTAGAGCGAGTTGATGATGTTGGGCGGCCGGGCGCCTTCGCGCCGGTCGCGGCCCAGTCCTTGGGCGGCAGCGGCCGGCACGGCTGCCGTGTCCGCCTGGAACTCGACCGGCTCCATCATCTGGCCGATCATGCCGTCGCCGAGGACCATGACCGGGTTGCGGTACTGGTCGGCCAGGTCGAAGGCGACCAGCACGAGGTCGACCGCCTCCTGCACCGACGACGGCGCCAGCACCAGCAGCGGTAGTCGCCGTGGCCGCCGCCCTTGGTCGCCTGGAGGTAGTCGCCCTGGCCGGCAGGATGCCGCCCAGGCCCGGGCCGGCGCGCATGATGTTGACGATGACCACCGGCAGCTCGCTGCCGGCGATGTAGGAGATCGCCTCCTGCATCAGGCTGATGCCCGGGGACGAGGACGAGGTGAAGACGCGCTCGCCGGTGCCGGCGGCGCCGTAGACCATGTTCGACGCCGCGACCTCGCTCTCGGCCTGCACGAAGGCGCCGCCGACCTCGGGCAGGCGGCGCGCCATGTACTCGGGGATCTCGTTCTGCGGCGTGATCGGGTAGCCGAAGAAGAGCTGGCAGCCGGCGCGGATGGCCGCCTCGCCGATCGCCTCGCACCCCTTCATCAGCTTCTTTGCCATCATCTGCTCCCTTGGAGGCCATGCCCGAAGTCCGATGTGCCGCCGGGCGGCGTCGGGGACCGGGGACCGGGGACCGGGGACCGAGAAAGCACCGACAGGCGCTTCGGTACCCGGTACCCTGTACCCGGTTCCCGGTGCGGTCTGATCAGCCATCGCGAGCGCGGACGGTCCATCGGCATGGCTCTCAGTACGCGAAGTAGTGGTACATCGTGCCCGAGACCCGCATCTCGATGGCCACGTCCGGGCAGGTGATGCAGCAGAGGCGGCAGCCGATGCAGCGCTTCGGCTCGGCGACGTTGGCGAAGAAATACCCTTTCGCGTTGATCTCCCGGCCCATCGCCAGGATCTTCTGCGGGCACGCGTTGACGCACAGCTCGCACCCCTTGCAGAGGTCGCGGTCGATGACGATGTTTGACACCGTGCGGCTCCTTCCTCAGGTCAGCACGAACAACGGTCCGGTGGTCCTCTGCAGGCGCGGCTGGTCGAACGGCGGGGTATGTCGCAATGAATCACGTTGGCCTTCAAGGGTGCTCCCTCCTCGACACGAGAGAGAGCAGTTGAGCACGCTTCAGCGAGCCAGCCGACGGCACGACGGCTCTTGTGCTCGGTCAACCGCGTCACGGCGAGCGCCGGATGTCCGCCTCCGTCGAGGACCCGGCAGCCGTTCTTGACCTGCCACCGCACTACACCACCCTGAAACACTCGCATTCGTGTGGGTTCCACCGAGGCGACGCACTTGCCGCCGATGTCATTGAGGACGATCTGCGCCTTCACGAGAACCGAACCGCGATGGAAGTCAGGAAAGACGGGCCCTCGCGGATCCATCGAGCGGCACGAGAGGACCCCCGCCGAGGCCAGCAAGACGACAACGAGGCATCTTCGCCTCACGTGCACCTCCTCACTTGCTTGGTTTCGATGTGAAGCGGCCGAGCAGTGTCTCGAACTCCCTCGTTCCCCGCAGGGACGAGAGAGCTCTCGTCTTCTGTTACGAAGGTCGGGCTCGCCCCGAGTGCGAGCGCCTTCGCCAGCAGCTCGAGAGCCGTCTTCGTGTCACCGGTCAGCGAGTGAACGGCAGCTGCGCCGAAGTACGCATCCGCGCTGGTCGGCGCGGCGGCCAGGCCTTCTCGCGCCGTTCGCAGAGCATCGGAGGTGTGGCCCAGCTTCGCGAGGCACAACGCGAGGTTCAGGAGTTGTCGCGGATCGCGCGCGTTGACCCGCAGCGCGCCGCGGCTCAGCTCGGCGGACGCCTGCCAGTCTGCACGGGCCCCCGTCACGTCGCCGGTCTTGCGCCGCGCGTCGCCGAGGCTCGTGCGGATCGTCGCCGACCCTGGCTCGAGCCGCGCGGCCTCCACAAAGGCGAGCAGAGCCTCCGCCGTCTGCCCGCGCGCGTATTGGACACTGCCAAGGTTCGCCCACGCGCTCGCTTGAGGCGCCGCGTGGATCGCGGCGCGGTATGCGATGGCCGCACCATCCAGGTCGCCGGCCGCGTGCAGCGAGGTACCGAGCATGTGGTACGCCCTGGCATTGTCGGGCTGCAAATCCGTCACGTACCGGTACTCTCGGGCCGCATCCTCGAACTGGCCCACGCTGAAATGCACGAATCCCAGGACGGTGTGGTTCTCGGCGAATCCGGGCCGAAGCGCGACGGCACGGCGCGCCTCGGCGAGCGCGTCCTCCGGCTGCCCCGCGTCGACCAGGATTGTCGCGAGCAGCCGGAGGCCGTCGTCCGAGTTTGGGAGCAAGACGCGAGCCGTTCTCACTTCGTCGAGAGCTTCCTGCGTGCGGCCGCGCATTGAATAGACTCTCGCAAGCACGAGCCGAACAGCGGCGTCCTTGGGGTCAAGCCGGAGCGCCTCGTGCGCTTCATCTCTCGCTCGATCGGCCCAAGACACCTCGCCCGTGTTGTCGTACCGGATCCAGGACGCGCGAGCGAACAGAGCATGCGCACGGGCGAAGCGGGGGTCCGCGGCGAGTGCGACCTCGAGCAGGGACATCGCGCGCTCGACGTTACCGGGACGATCCGGCCTGTCGAGCAGCGCGAGGGCATCCGTGTAGGTAACCCACGCCTCCGGGTTTGCAGTCGGGCGAGCGTCGATCTTTTGGCGTACCTCGGGCGGCATGCTGGCGCAGCGCGCCCGCGACGCCCTCCGCGAGCACGCGACTGCAGCTCGAAGATCCGCGGGAAGGCGCCGTCGAAGGTCCCGCCCCACTCGACGGTCTTCGACGAGGCGCGCACCAGGCTCAGGCTCACCCGCAGCTCGTCCTCCGACCGCTGAAGCATGCCGTCGACCAGGTAGCTCGCGTCGAGCGCGCGGGCGATGCCGGGGAGATCGCTCTTGCGGTCGGCGAAGCGCGACCGTCGAGGCCCGGGGCAGCACCTCGAGGCCGTCGACCTGGGACAGCGCGTCCACGACGACCTGGACGATCCCCGCCGCCGTGGCGTCGTACCGCGCGTCACCGGTGAGGTTGGTGAGAGGCAGCACCGCGACCACCAGGGACCGGCCCGGCGAGGGTCCGGCTCCGCCCCAGGCACCTCCCACAGCGAGCGAGCGCCCCAGAGCGACGGCCACCACGAGGAGGACGGCCGTGGCCGCGGCCGCGGCGCGCCGCCAGGGGACGGCGGGCACGGCCCAGCCCTGCGGCGAGGAGGACGACGCGTCGCTCCCGGACAGGCGCTCGCGCAGGTCGCGCAGCTCCCGCGGCCAGGTCCTGCGTCGCCGCGTAGCGCTCGTTCGGGTCCTTGGCCAGGCAGCGGCCCTCGATCAGCCAGCGCAGCGGTGGCGGCAGCTGCGGGTTGAGCGTCGCGATGGGCTCGGGTGTCGCGTCGATGATGGCGGCAATCGTCTGGGCCGTCGTCTCGCGCCGGAAGGCCTGGCGGCCCGTGGCCATCTCGTAGAGGATCGCCCCGAGGGTGAACTGGTCGGAGCGGTAGTCCACCGCCCGGCCGCGCGCCTGCTCCGGGGACATGTAGCCGGCCGTCCCGAGGACCGCCCCGACCGCGGTCTGCGGCGAGGGCGACTCGGGCCAGGTGGGAGCGGCCGAGTCGAACCACTGCTCGTGGCCTTCCGGACCGTCGCCCCGCAGCTTGGCGAGGCCGAAGTCCAGGATCTTCACGAAGCCGTCGGCCGTCACCATCACGTTCTCGGGCTTCAGGTCCCGGTGGACGATGCCGGCGGCGTGGGCCTTGGCGAGGCCGTCCGCGATCTGGGCGCCGATCTCGAGCAGGCGGCGAGCGGCGAAGGGGCGCGCCTCCCTGGACCGGATCAGCTCGCGCAGCGTGTGCCCCTCGACCACCTCCATGACGATGAAGGGCAGGCCGGAGGTCTGGCCGATCTCGTGGATGGTGACGATGTTGGGGTGGTTGAGCGAGGAGGCGGCCGCGCGCCTCCTGGGCGAAGCGGCCCATGCGGCTGGCGTCGGCGGCGAACCGCTCGGGCAGGAACTTGACCGCGACGTCGCGGTGAAGGTCGTGGTCGCGGGCCCGCCAGACCTCCCCCATGCCCCCCGCGCCCAGCGGAGGAGGAGCTCGTAGCGTCCGAACCGCATGCCGACCGAGGGAGGCATGGCGCGCAGGACCTCGTGTCTGGGAACGGCCGCGCCAGACTACGCCCCGTCGGGCTCGCCGGTCAAGGCGAGTCGAGGCGAGTTCGAGGCGCTCCTCGCTCAGGCGTAGAGGGCTTCGATCACGTCCTTGTGCCGCTCGAGGATGACCCGGCGCTTCAGCTTGAGGGTCGGGGTCAGCTCGCCGGTCTCGACGGAGAGCTCCTTCGGGAGGAGCGCGATCTTCTTGATCGACTCGTATCGGGCGAGTCCCTTTGTTGATCTCCTCGACCTGCGTCTCCACGTAGGCCTTGAAGACGGGGCACCGGGCGGCGTCCTCGGGGGTCCGGGCGGGGCTCCCGGCCTTCTCCGCCTCCGCGGCGACGCGAAGGGGATCGAGGGTCAGGAGGGCCACCACGTACGGCTGGCGGTCGCCGATCGCGACGGCCTGCGAGACGGCGGCGATCTGCTTGAGCTTGCCCTCGAGGTACTGCGGCGCGATGTTCTTGCCGCCCGAGGTGATGAGCAGCTCCTTCTTGCGGTCGGTCACGCGCAGGAAGCCGTCGGCGTCGATCTCGCCCACGTCGCCGGAGTGGATCCAGCCCTCGGCGTCCAGCGTCTCGCGGGTCGCCTCCTCGTTCCTGTAGTAGCCCTTGAAGACGTGCGGCCCGCGCATGAGGATCTCCCCGTCCTCGGCGATCCGCAGCTCGGTGCCCGGCAGCGCGTAGCCCGCGCGACCGAGGCGGTAGCGCCCCGGCAGCGACATCGTCGTCGGCCCCGTGCACTCGCTCATGCCGTAGACCTCCATGATCGGCAGGGCCAGGCTCTGGAAGTAGTCGAGGGTTTCCTTGGCGATCGGCGCCGCGGAGACGGCGAGCATCCGGATCTCGTCGAAGCCCAGTCGCTCGCGGACCTTCGAGAAGACGAGGCGGTCCGCGAGGCGGTAGCTCCAGGGTCGCGGCCGCCCCTCCTGGTCGGCGTAGCCTCCCTCGAGGCCAACCCTCCGGGCCCAGCCCGCGATGCGACGCTGCAGCGGGCTCGCCTGGGCGCCCTTGGCCTGCATGCCGGCCTGGATCTTCTCCCAGACCCGCGGGACGCCCAGGAAGAAGTGCGGGCGCACCTCGCGGAGGTTCTCGGGCAGCTTCTCGAGGCTCTCCGCGAAGTGGACGCAGGCCCCGGAGGCGAGCGAGAGCAGGTGCGAGACGACCTGCTCGGCGATGTGGGAGAGCGGCAGGTAGCTGATGAGGCGGTCCGCGCCGCCTATGGGCAGGATCTCCCGCGCCTTCTCCGCGATGAAGAGGAGGTTGCCCTGGGTCAGCATCACGCCCTTCGGCTTGCCGGTGGTGCCCGAGGTGTAGATGAGCGTGGCCACGTCGTCCGGCCTCGCGGCGGCAGTGCGGCGACGGACCTCGGCGTCGTGGGCTTCCTCCCCCCGGGCGAGGAAATCCGCCCAGCTGACGACACGCGGGCCCGGCGGCATCTCGTCCATCAGCACGATCGCCTTCAGCCGGGAAGGCGCCTCTCCGCCGGACTGGAGCCGCTCGAGCGTTTCGCGGTTCTCGACCACCGCCACCACGGCCTCCGCGTGCTCGGTGATGTAGCGGCACTGCTCGGGGGTGCTGTTCGTGTAGATCCCGGCCGGGCGCGCCCCCACCGCGATCGTCGCGAGGTTGGCGATGAACCACTCCGGGCGGTTCTGGGCCAGGATCACGACCCCCTGGCCCGGCTCGACGCCGGTCGCCACGAGGGCACGGGCGGCTCGACGGACGCTGTCGCGGTACTCGCGCCACGTGATCGTCTCCCACGCGCCTTTGCGCTTGCGGGCCATGGCGGGGCGGTCTTCGTGGGCACGGGCCGTCGCTTCGAGAATCTCGAGGATGGTCGAGGGCATGTCCGCCTCCGGGGGATGCGGAACACTAGGAGCGGTGCGCGCGGGTGTCAAGGTGGGGCCCCAGGCCGGCGACGCCTCACCCCACGAGGATATACTGGCGCCCCACCGCCGAGGAGGATCCCGATGACCCGTCGTGCGGCCCTGTGCCTCGCCCTTTCCGCCGGTCTGCTGGCCATCCTCGCGGCGCGACACCTGTGCCACGGAAGCCGCCGACCTCGTCCTGGAGAACGCCGTCGTTCACACCGTCGACGCGAAGCGACCGCGTGCGGAGGCCGTGGCCATCCGCGGCAACCGGATCGTCGCGGTGGGCTCGACCGCCGAGCTGCGGGCCTTCGTGGGACCCAAGACGCGCGTCCTGGACCTCCGGGGCCGAACGGTCGTCCCCGGCTTCGACGACTCGCACGCGCACATGCTCGGGATCGGGTTCGCGCGGCTCGACCTGGACCTGGTGGGCACGCGCAGCTACGCCGAGGTGGTGGAGCGCGTGGCGAAGGCCCTGAAGGTCGCTCGCCGGGCGAGTGGGTCCGGGGGCGCGGCTGGCACGAGGGCAAGTGGACGTGCCGGCGCCGGGCGCCGTCCGCGGCTTCCCGACCCACGACGCGCTGAGCGCCGTTTCGCGCGACAACCCGGTCGTCCTCGAGCGGGCCGACGGCCACGCCGTCCTCGCCAACGCAAGGCGATGGCGTCCCTGGGCATCACGCGCGAGACGAAGGCCCCCGCGGGCGGGGAGGTCATCCGCAACGCCGCCGGCGAGGCCACGGGCGTGTTCGTGGACAACGCGCAGGGGCTCGTCGATCCCCCCGAGCGCGCCCGCGAGGAGATCCGCCGCGCCCTCGAGCTCGCGATGGACGAGTGCCTCGCGAAGGGCGTGACGAGCCTGACCGACGCCGGCGCCGGCATGGACATGATCGCTCTCTACCGGGAGCGGGCCGCCGCCGGAGCCCTGCGCACCCGCCTCTACGTCATGGCGGCCGGCTTGCCGACGTTGCGCGCCCTCGGCCCGCCGGACCCCGGCCAGGGGATGCTGGCCGTCCGCGCGGTCAAGCTCTACGCCGACGGCGCGCTCGGCTCCCGGGGCGCCGCGCTCCTCGAGCCCTACTCGGACGACCCCGGCAACTCAGGCCTGCTGGTCACGCCGCCCGACGGGATCCTGGAGGCGGCGCGTCTCGCCCTCGCCCGCGGCTTCCAGGTCGGCGACCCACGCGATCGGGGATCGGGCGAACCGGATCGTCCTCGACGCCTACGAGACGGCCTTTCGCGAGAACCCGGCCGCGAAGGACCCCCGCTTCCGCATCGAGCACGCGCAGATCCTCGACGCCGCGGACATCCCGCGGTTCGGGCGGCTGGGAGTCCTCGCTGCCATGCAGGGGATCCACTGCCCCTCCGACCGGCCCTGGGCCCCGAAGCGCCTCGGCGACGCCCGCGTGGCCGAGGGGGCCTACGTGTGGCGGAAGCTCCTCGATACCGGCGCTCGCATTCTCAACGGGACGGACGCTCCGGTCGAGGACATGTCGCCGCTCCGCAA
>CAVRZJ010000024.1:0-106731 GCA_963725705.1 uncultured Acidobacteriota bacterium
ACCCTACTCGGACATTGACTCTTTCTCGTCGGCGGTAGGAGCTGACGATTAAAGCAAGCGGCATTAGCGCGGCGCGAGACTCTCCGCCTCCTCGCGCACCTCCGACGGCGTTGCCCCGTAGCGGCGGCGAAAGACGTGGTTGAAATGCGACAGGTCGCCAAAGCCGGCCCGGTAGGCGATGGCGCTGATGGACCAGCGCGAGTAGCGGGCATCGCAAAGCATCTGGTGCGCGTGGTTGAGACGTTCGTCGCGCGCGTAGGCGGTGAATGTAGTCCCCGTCTCCTCGAATAACAATTGCACGGTGCGGGGCGTCAAGGCGACGAGGTCATAGACGTGGGTGACTGCCAGTTTGCACAGCGACGGGTCGCTGATGCCGCCATTGTCGCGCAAACCCGTCAGATAGGCCCGCAGCAGCCGGAACGCCTCGTTCGTGCGCGGAACAAGACGCGTTGAGGCCAGCTCGGGATCGGCCACGAGCTGACCCAGAGCAGATCGCGGCACAATCACCGCCATGTGGTCGAGCTCGCGAAACTCCATGCTGGCGGGTTCGGCGTTCAGTATGCCGAGACCGTCGCCGGACTCGGCGAGAAGGTCATGACCGCGCTGCGACCGCATCACCGCTCCCGCAAGCGGCATCATCAGCACGAAAGCTGCCAATGCCAACCGCGGGCAGCGCCTATGTGGCCGGCTTGGCGAGCTTATTCCTCCTGAATAAGGCGATGGCAATTGCCAGAACGATCAGCACGAATGTAACTGCCGGATAGATGCTGAATGGAAAAGGTTGTCCTGGCTGGAGGACTCCCCAAAGGGGAAAGAGCCAGATCGCCGCTCCCAGTACGGGAATGACGACGTAAGACAACGGACGCTTAGCGAGCGATTGACCTGATCGCAACACATGGGCTGGAAGCGCGACCGTGGCGATCATGTAGATTAAAAGGACAAGCAGGGCGCCGAGCCCGGCAATGTTACCGAAACCGGCGAGATGGTCCCAGAACAGTGCTGCGAGCGGCGCGATAGCGGCCGTGAGCGCCATCGATGTGACGAGGGCAACCACTGGCGTCTGGAATCTTGGGTGCACGTAACCCAAGACCTCGGGCAGCATTCGCTCACGGCCCATATTGAAGAGAATACGCGCGTTGGCGTTGCCCGCTGCTAGAAAACTGGCGATGATGCTAGTCCAAATGGCCAGCTTGAGAAGCCCCACCAGCGGTCTTGCATACATCCGAGTCAAAGTTGATATGGGCTCAGGATCCTTTGCGACGTGGTCCATCTTATCGACACCAAAGCCGACGACCACCGAATACGTGGCCAGTATGTAAAGAAGCGCAATCGCGACTATTCCGCCAATCACCGCGATCGGTAGTGAACGCTTGGGCTCAGCCGTTTCTTCCGCGAACGCAATTGCTCCCTCAAACCCGACGAAAGAGTAGGTTGCGAAGACGATACCAAATGCAATTGCCGAGGGTGGTAACGCTGTCATACTTTCAAAATCGAATGGCTGATATGCTAACCCACTAGCGCCACCTTGAAAAAGCGTGGCGCACGAGATTATGAGGACAATTGCAAATTCGACAAGAAACAGAACCCAGGTCGCTCTGATCGAGAGGCCTACACCAACGATCATAAGGCATGTGCAGACGGCAACGCTAATAACTGCTAGGATTGGCCACGGAAGCGAGACGCCTAAATATTCTTGCAGCAGCGTCGCGGTCCATCCACCCAAGAGAACGGAGCCTGCGACTTGCAGAAGTAGGTACCCAACTACAAGGATTAACCCACAGGTGTTTGAAACGATACGGCCAAATCCACGATCGATGAACACCTGGAGCGAACCGGCGCTCGGGGCAATCGTGGAGAGCTGCGCGAGCGCAGTGCCCGTACAGAGTATGCCAAGGCCCGCAAAAAGGAATATCAAGGGGATGTGAACACCAGCGAATCCTGCGATCACCGCCGTTGTGAAGAACAGGCAGTACCCAGGCGCCATGTACGACATGCCCGCAATCAAGAGATCGAGCACCGACAGAGCGTTGCGATCGAGCGCAATTTTTCCGTTATTGATCTTGACAGCCATTTGTTTTCGCAGAAGTTGCTGGTTTGCAGTGACGGTTGCTTTGCCTCCACCCCGAGAGTTCGATCAACCAGCTATCTTGGCGCGTTGCTGGTCGCAGGACTTGGCACGCCACAGATTGGGCATGTCCTTGAGCTTGTCGGCGGGCACACAGGCCGGTAGACCGGCCTTGCGCGCGCCATCGACAAACAACTCGGCCTCCTTTTCCGCATAGCCGCCCCCCTCAATGAGATAGCGTTCCGCGATCCATGTGGGATCCAGCTTTTTGACGTTGGCGGCAGCTGCCTCTGCATCACACGTTCGATCCAAATACGCATAAGCCATGGCCAAGAAGGCATAATCGAGGGCGTAGGGCTCCTTCACGAGCAACCTGTATTTCACCGACTTGTCGTATTGCTCCCCGAAAAAGAACACCCTGCTGAGCCCTTGATTGTACCAGTCGGGGTAATGAGGGTTCAGAGTGAGCGCCCTTTCCGCCAGGCTCACGGCCCGTCCCAATTCACCAAACTGTGGAAGAGACCAAGCAATTAAGAGGAGCAGGTCTGCATCGGACGGCGCAAGAGTTTCAGCCCTGTGAAACTCGGCAAGAGCTTGCTGCGGTTTCCCGTGACATGCGTAGGCGAGGCCGAGAGCATAGTGCGTTTGGCCATCGTTGGGATCGAGCTGCACCGCCTTCTCGCCCGCCTCCATCATCTTTGACAGCGCCTCCTCGACAGAGGGTGCTAAACCGTGCTCGATCGAACAGGAGTAGACCTCCGCGAGCCCGGCGTAAGCGCGTGCCAGTTGCGGATCGAGTTCAAGAGCTTTGCGAAACAGGCCTTCTGCTGCGATCAAGCCTGCCTTGGTCACCTTGTGTACACATGTTGAGCCCATGGCCAGCAAGTAGGTGTCGAAGGCGGATAGGTTCGCGGGCGGCTTGCGCCTGACAAGAGTGCGCTCGGCCTCGGTGACCGCCCCTTGCCAGCCGCCGAGCGTGGCGGCGATCCTCTCTGTGACATCATTCTGCACCGCAAAGAGATCATCGGCTGGCCGGTCATAGCGCTCGGACCAGACGTGGCCGCCTGAGGCGGCTTCGATGAGCTGGGCGCTAACTCGAATCTGGTCGCCCATCGACTGGATGCTGCCCTCAAGTACATACTTCACGTTGAGGTCGCGACCGATTTGTCGGATGTCGGTCGGCTTGCCCTTGTAGACCTCGGTGGAATTGCGGGCGATGACGAGAAGGTCCTTGGAGTGGGAGAGATCGGTAATGATGTCCTCGGTGATCCCGTCTGCGAGGCGCTCCCATTTGGGATCGGCCCCGATATTGCTGAAGGGCACGACAGCCACAGACGGCTTGTCGAGCAGTGACGGACCGGAGTTCCAGTGCTGCAATCGGGGGATGAAGAGAGCGGCGGCACATTCCGCTGCTCTGGACGCCGCTGGCGTTGGCGCTTGCCTGAACTCGATTTGCGGCGTGTAGGTGCCCTTTGGCAGCGAGATGCGAATGGGATCGCCTTGGCCTTCGGTCTCGTAATACTCGCGAAGCCTGTCGCGCACGCGCGCGGCTTCGTTCCGCACGATAGGGTCGATATTGGGATCGAACGTCTCAGCACGATCGAAGACTGCCTGAGCGACGCTATAGGCCTTTCAGCCGCTCGCCGCGTCCGGCCAGCGCTTCATTGACGATGTACTCCAGGAACCGTTGCCGGCGTTGTGCCTGATGGAATGGACCGCTGTTAAGGATGCGGACCAGTTGCTCGCGAATAACCTTCTGGTCGGATTCGCTCCAGCCCTTGAACGCAATTTCCGTCACGCTCCAACCCCAAGAACGCTGAAAAGGCGCCAGCCCCCGCGGCGTAGGGTGCCGTCTGATACGGTATCACACTACGACCAACGCGGCACGGCCTGCCATTCTCATGGCGTCTCAAGAATGAGCACGAGATTCCAAAGGAGATGTCCCCATGGCCCCGTTCACCCGCATCATAGGTTTGGCTGCGGCAGGCGCCCTTATCGCTTTCACCGCACTCGGCACCCCTGCTGATGCGGAAGAATCCAGCCAAAGTGCAGGCGCAACCCTCCCTCAAGCGTCAGTTTTCACGGATTGCAATGCTTTAAGACGAGCGATGTCTCGCCGCGCTTGCCAGGCTCGTCTGTGGCGGGAAGAGCAATCGATATCACCTGTCTTGGTTCGTCCTGCTCACCGGCCGGCGCGAGCGGTCATCCAGGCGGCGGCGCTTCCCCGTGGCGCGCGGGTGGAGATCGAAGCGGTGGCCCAGCGGTGATCGAGGTCTTCCGAGACGCCAGCGTCCTGGTGCGCGGGGCCGGTGAGCTGGGGAGCGCGATTGCCGCGCACCTGGCTCGTCAAGGGGTGGGCCGCGTGCTGCTGGTCGAGCGCCCGTTCCCCAAGGCGGTGCGGCGCAACGTCTGCTTCTCGGAGGCGGTGTTCGATCGCGCCAAGACCGTCGACGGCGTCACCTGCCGCTTCGTCATGATGCTGTCGGACATCGATCGCATGCACCAGCTCAGCGACGTGGCGATCACGACGCAGCCGCTCGCGGAAGTGCTGGCCGCCTGGCCGCCGGAGGTCTTCGTCGAGGCGACGATGCTGCGCGCCAACTGGGGTTTGACCAAGGAGATGGCGCCGTTGGTCATCGCCCTGGGGCCGGGCTATCAGGCCGGCCACGACTGCCACGCCGTGGTCGAGACGGTGCGCGGCCCACAGCTCGGCCGCGTTCTCGCCGGCGGCCAATCGCTGGAGCCGGCACCGCCGGCGGAGATCATGGGGTTCACCGCCGAACGCGTGATCAAGGGGCAGCGGACCGGGATCTTCAGAACCGCTCACGAGATCGGCGACCGCATCGAGCAGGGCGAGAAGATCGGCGTCCTGGTACTGCTGTTCGTCCGTGAGGACCTCTTCCGCGGTGTGCCGGTCGACTCCGAGTACCCGGTCGTGGCGCGCATCGGCGGCGTCGTCCGCGGACTGCTCCGCGACGGTGTTCCGGTGGAGGCCGGGGACCGGCTCGGCGACATCGACCCGCGCGGCTTCACCGAGGACCTCAACCACATTTCCGACAAGGCGCAGCGAGTGGCCGAAGGTGTTCTCGAGGCGATGGTCCTGAACGCCGACCGGCTGCGCCAGCAGCGCGACACGTCACCGCGCCTCGCTCTCTACGGGTCGACGCCGGCGCCCCGATGATCGGCATGCTCGACGACTGCATCCGGCGGGCGGCCGCCGCCGGCGCCCGGTCGCGGACCGCTCGGCCATGACGACGCTCGCGCTCGACGGCGGAGTCGTCCTCGCGCTCGGTGGCGGCGGCACCCGTGGTCTGGCCCACCTCGGCGTGCTCGGCGAGCTGGCGGCGGCCGGCATCACGATCCGCGGGCTCGCCGGCAGTAGCTCCGGAGCCTTGACGGGGGCGATGTGGCTGACGCTGGGAACCGAGGGCGCGGTCGCGCGTGTCCATGAGTTCGTCCGCAGCGGGCTCGGCCGGCGCATGCTGGACCTCGGCGGGGAGCACGACGAGCGAGGCCTCAAGGGGTACCTGCACAGGGCGAGGTACACCATCGTGATGGTGCAGGCGCTGCTCACCCGGCACGCGCTCACGCAGCACGAGCTGCTCGAGCGCGTTTCCTTCCTCGTGCCCGAGGGCGACCTCGAGGCGCTACCGATTCCCCTCGTCGTAGTGGCCACCGACAACGAGACCGGCGACGAGGTCCGCCTGTCGCGCGGGCCGGTCCGCCTCGCGGTGGCGGCCAGCTCGGCGGTGCCGGGCCTGGTCGCGCCGTTCGCCGTCGCCGGGCGGCGCCTGCAGGATGGCGGTGCGGTCGCCGAGATCCCGGTCGGGGCGGCGCGCGCTCTCGGGAGTCCGGTCGTGGCGGTCGAGGTGTCCGAGGGTCTACCGGCCGGGCGTCCGGACGAGGACCGGCTGCCGCGGGCGATGTTCCGAGCGGCGGCGATGGGCTGGCAGGCGCTGCGGCGACGTCTGCTCGCCGAAGCCGACGCGGTGATCGCGCCGGCGGTCAACCATCTGCACTGGGCTGACTACCACGCAGTCGACGAGGCCGTCGAAGCTGGCAGGGCGGCGGCGAGGGAGTTCCTGCGAAACCAGGTGTGACTGCTTCTCTGGGCCTTCCTGTGGTATTGGCGAGCGACGTTACCAGGTCTAACGATTTGCGGCTCGCTGCATGTCCCCCTCATAAGCTAACTCTCGCGCTACTGCTGGGCGCCGGCGGCCGCTGCAAATCGTTACACCTGGCACGCGCGCGCCGCTCGGGGATCGGCGCGGCATTTGCCGTCGGCGCAGTGCCGCGCTCAGGCGCGCCGGCATTCTGACTGCTTCTCTGGGCCTGCCTGCTGGTATTGGCGAGCGACACTGCCTACTGCCTACTGCCTACTGCCTACTGCCTACTGCCTACTGCCTACTGCCTGCTGCCTACCGTGGGGCCTCGGTGCCGGGCACCGAGAACGTCGGCATGACGCCGCCGAGCACCCTGGTGGTGTCGCGGGCGATCACGCGTTCCTCGTTCGTCGGGATGATCGCGATTGCCGCCCGTGAGGTCGGCGTCGAGACGATCACCTCCTGGCCGCGCGGTGCGGCGGCGTTGACGCTCTCGTCGAGCTCGAGGCCCAGGAACGCGAGGCCGCGGGTGGAGTCGAGGCGGACCTCGGGCGAGTTCTCGCCGATGCCGCCGGTGAACGCCACCGCGTCGAGGCCGCCCATGGCCGCCGCGTAGGCGCCGATGTACTTGCGGATGCGATAGCAGAAGATGTCGAATGCCAACTGCGCGCGTTTGTTGCCGTCGCGGCACGCCGTGAGCAGCTCGCGCATGTCGGATGACACGCCCGAGATGCCGTAGAGCCCCGAGTGCTTGTTGAGCATGGCGTTGAGCTGCGCCAACGTCAGCTCCTCCATCGCCATCACCCACGGCAGCACTGCCGGGTCGAGATCGCCGCACCGGGTGCCCATCAGAAGCCCCTCGAGCGGCGTGAAACCCATCGAAGTGTCGACCGAGTGACCGCCGTCCACGGCCGCCATCGAGCATCCGTTGCCGAGGTGACAGGTGACGATCTTGACCCCCTCGAGTGGCTTGCCGAGCAGCCGCGCCGTGTGGATCGCCACGAAGCGGTGCGAGGTGCCGTGGAAGCCGTAGCGGCGGATCCCGTGCCGGGTATACAGCTCGTACGGGAGCCCGTAGACGTATGCGCGCGGCGGCATCGACTGGTGGAACGCGGTGTCGAACACCGCGATGTGCGGGACGTCGGGGAGAATCATGCGGGCGGCTCGCAGGCCGCGCAGGTTGTGGGGGTTGTGGAGTGGCGCCAGGACGACGCACTCCTCGATCATCGCCTCGACCTCGGGCGTGATCAGCACCGAGGACGCGAACTTCTCGCCGCCGTGCACGACCCGATGCCCGACCGCCTCGATCTCCTTGGCGCTGCCCAGGATGCCGTGCTCGGGATGGGTCACCGCACGCAGCACGCGCTCTACCGCGGTGCGGTGCTCCAGCACTTCCGAGATCTCCTGGTAAAGCTTCCGGCCGGGCGCCTCGAGCGTCAGCCGCGCATCCGACATGCCGATGCGCTCGACGCTGCCGCGTGCCAGCGTGCGGTCGGCGTTGGCCTGGATCATCTCCAGGGAGGTCTCGATGACCTGGAACTTGACCGATGACGAACCGCAGTTGAGGACCAGGATCTTCATGCTGTGCTCCAGTTTTCGGCGCGCCGTTCAGGGCAGGCGCGGCGTGTCGTCCGGGAGGCGGTCGAGCCGGTTGTGCTCCTCGTCGTAGGCGAAGAAGCCGCGGCCGACGCGGGCGCCGTAGTACCCGGCGCGCACGAACTTGCGGAGCAGCGGGCACGGGCGGAACCGCGCTTCGCCGGTCTCCTTGAAGATGTGCTCCATCCAGTTGAGGATCTTGTCGAGACCCACCCGATCGGCCCACTCGAGCGGGCCGGTACGGAAGTCGTAGCCGAGGCGCAGCGCCAGATCGACCTCGGCCGCGCTCGCCACGCCCTCCATGACGACGTGGATCGCCTCGTTGATGAGAGGCAGCATCACGCGGGTGGTGACGAAACCGGGCGACTCGAAGACCTCGATCGGCACCTTGCCGAGCACGCGAACGAAGGAACGGGCGGTGGTGTAGGCGGCGGTCGACGTGACCTGGCCGCGAACCAGCTCGGCGACCGGCGTCGTCGTCACGGGGTAGAGGAAGTGGATGCCGAGGATCCGCTCGGGGTGGGCGAGACCCTGCGCCAGCTCGGTGATCGACAGGCTCGACGTGTTGACGATGATCGGGATCTCCGGCGGCATCACGGCGTCGAGCTCGGAGAGGAGCGCCCTCTTGGCGTTGAAGTCCTCCTGGATCGTCTCGACGACGATCTGTGCGTCGCGGACCTTCTCCAGGTCGGTGGTGAACTCGATGCGGGCCAGCGTCGCCTTCTTCTCCGACTGCGTCATCGACCACCGTTCGATCTGGTGGTCGAGCGACTCCTCGAGGATGCGGCGAACCTCGGTGGCCCGGTTGGCGTCG
Organism: uncultured Acidobacteriota bacterium; assembly: GCA_963725705.1. Taxonomy (GTDB): domain Bacteria; phylum Acidobacteriota; class Thermoanaerobaculia; order Thermoanaerobaculales; family Thermoanaerobaculaceae; genus CAVRZJ01. The sequence goes on from CAVRZJ010000024.1 coordinate 8,579, forward strand.
ATCTCGCGCACGACGACCGACAGCCCGCTCTGCGAGACCTTGGTGGCGATCGAGCGGCCCATCATCCCGGCGCCGATCACGGCTATATGGTGAAGCTCTGGCTCCGTCATGTTGTGAAAGATAGAACAAGCGAAGCGGGGGTGTCAACGTCGTGCTAGCATGTAGCCCATGAGAGGTTTCGCTCCTTTGCTGCTGGTGATCGGCGCCGCGAGCGCCGTGTGCCTTGCCGGACCGCCGCCGGAGCGTCGCCCGTTTCCGGAGATTCAGCTCCTCGATGCGAAGGGCGGCGTGCAGAGCCTGAAGGCCGCGCTCGGTCAGGTGACGATCCTCAACTTCTGGGCGACCTGGTGCGGACCGTGTCGTCTCGAGCTGCCCGAGCTCCAGCAGGTCTACAACGAGATGGCCGGAGACGGGGTCGCGGTGCTTGCAGTGAACATGGACAGCCCGCGCGAGCAGGTCAAGCCGTTCTTCAGTCGGGCGAACCTGAGCCTGCCGGTCTTCTTCCTCGACGAGGAGACCGAGGCGAGCCTGGGCGTGCGCAGCCTGCCGACGACGGTGCTCCTCGACGGCGACGGCAAGGTGGTCAATATCTGGAATGGTTACTCTCGGGAGGGGATCCTCGAACTGCGGCAGCAGACGGAGAGCCTGCTCGCCCAAGCACGTGGCCGGAAAGGGAAATGAGATGCGCAGACTAGTCATCGGAGTAGTGCTCCTCATGGCGGCGCCGTGGGCACTCGCCCAGGGCAGTGCGGGCTCGATCGAGCTGACCCCGACCGCCGCATATTGGTTCGGGGACACGCTCGTCCAGGGCACCACGGGGATCTTCGACTTCGACGTGAACATCGACGATGCCCCGGCCTACGGGCTCCGGCTCGGGTATCGCTTCAGCCCGAACGTGGCGCTCGAGGCGTTCTTCGCCCGCTCGCGCGCCGACCTCAGCACCGGCCAGGACGAGCTGTTCGGCGGCAAGGAGAAGATCGGCGAGATCGACCAGACCACGGCCGAGCTCGGTGTCGAGGGCAGCTTCAGCCACTCCCGCCTGGTGCCGTTCATCGCCGGCGGCATGGGCGTCTGGCGGCTCGACCCGAAGATCGCGGGGGCGAGCGCGGACAACCGGTTCGTGGGTTACTTCGGCGGCGGCTTCAAGCTGTTCTTCACGCCCCAGGTAGCGCTCCGCTTCGACGCGCGGTTCCACGCCGTCAGCGTGCAGAGCTCGAACAACGGGCACTGCGACTACTGGGATAACTGGGACTGCCATAACAACGACTGGCTCACGTTCGGCGAGCTCGGTCTCGGTCTGACCTTCGTCTTCTGAGCGATGGGGATTCTGCGCACCGACGGCACCCCGGGGCACCTGTTCCGGGGTGCCCTCGTCTCGGCGTTCGCGGTGGCGGCTCTGCTCGCCGGCGCTCCCCAGCTTCGCGGGCAGGATTTCCAGGATGAGGCCGAGGTTGCCGCGGTGCTGGTCCCGGTGACCGTTCGCGATCTCAAGGGCCACCTGATGGCCGACCTCGAGCGGAAGAGGTTCCACCTGTACGTCGACGACATGCAGTTCCCGATCAAGTCGTTCTGGCGGGAGGGCGGCCTGCCGCTGTCGCTGACGTTCCTGCTCGACACGTCGGGTTCGATGGGGACGCGCCGGCTCGGCAAGGCGGGCGAGGCGATCCTCGAGTTCGTCCGCCAGTTCCGGCCGGGAGACGAGGCGTGCCTGATCACCTTCGGCGCCGAGGAGGTCAAGCGCAGGCTGCCGTTCGGGACCGACCCGACGCTGCTCGAGCGGATCTTGGAGCCGCTCAGGGGGTACGGCACCACCGCGTTGTACGACGTGCTCACCGTGACCCCGAAGGCGATGGAGGGGGCCAAGAACTTCCGCCGGGCGATCCTGCTCTTCACCGACGGCGTGGACACCGCCTCGCAGTTCTCCCCCGACGACGCGCTCACGGTACTGGAGTCGCTGGCCGATCCGCTCTACGTCTTCGGGATCGAGCCTCCCCCGCCGGAAGGGAATGGCGAGAGCTATGAAGACGTCCTGCGGCGGTTCGCAGAAACCTCGGGCGGGCGCTACGTGCACGTCGATGACGCGGCTCGCCTGCCCGATGCGGCGCGCGACCTGAGGCACGAGCTGACCCAGCGCTACATCATCGCCTTCGAGCCTTCCGGCGTCGGCGAAGTCAAGCAGCGCTCGATCTCGGTGTCAGTCGACGGGAAGTTCCAGGTGGTGACGCGGTTGGGTTACCGCGGCACCCTGCCGTAGCCGCCGCAGAGGACACCGGAGCTGCCCGGGCGGCCGCTGTCTGCGAGGGACTTGACCGATAGGGCCGAGATTGTGCTATAAAGGACGAGTGTTGTACGGAGCAGGAAAACTGAGATCGATAACCGCGCAGGGAGGAGGTCCGGGTATGAGAAAGTCGATGTGGGTTTGCCTGGCTGTGGTTCTGGTGCTGGCCCTCGGGGTGAGTGGCTGTGCGACCAAGACCTTCGTCCAGGAACAGGTCGCGACGGCGACCAAGGCGTCCGATGCCAAGATCGGTGAGGTTCAGAAGCAGGTCGAAGCTACTCAGATGGACGTCGCGAACCTGAAGACGTCCGACGCTTCCCAGAACCAGCAGCTCGCCACGCTGTCCGACACCGCCAAGGAAGCGCTGGCGCGTGCGACCGAGGCCGGCAAGCTCGCCAAGGGCAAGTTCATGTACGAGGTCACGCTGACCGACGAGGCGGTGAAGTTCGGCTTCAACAAGGCCGAGCTCTCCCCCGACGCCAAGGCGGCTCTCGACGCCTTCTCGGCCCGCGTGAAGGGCGAGAACAAGAACCTCTACGTCGAGGTCCAGGGCCACACGGACAGCGTCGGCTCCGAGAAGGTCAACCTGCAGCTCGGCCAGTCTCGCGCCGAGGAAGTGATGCGCTACCTGAACATGCAGGGTGGCCTGCCGCTGCACCGCATGAACGTGATCTCCTACGGCGAATACAAGCCGATTGCGGACAACAAGACCGCCGCCGGCCGCTCGCAGAACCGCCGCGTCACGCTCGTCGTCCTCGAGTAAGACGGCTCGTTCTGTTGCCTTCCAACGCCCCGGCTCGCGAGCCGGGGCGTTGTGGTGTCCGGCTCCGGATGGGTCTGGCCTTGCCTGGCGTGCAGGTCTATGATCCGGGATGAACCCACGGGAGGTGGGAAGTGAAGAAGCTCCTGCTCGTCGTGGCGACGCTCGCAGTTGCTCTCGGCGCGGACGCCGCCACCATCGTCCTCAAGGGCGGCAAGCGGCTCGATGTCGCCGGCTTCCAGCGGCAGGGAAACTACTTCGTCGTCAAGTACGCCAACGGCCGGGTTGAGTCGTACCCGGTGGCGGCCGTCGACCTCGACGCGACGAGGGCAGCCGGTGAGGCGCCCGCCGCGCCGGCGCCGCCGCGGGTCGCGGCTCCCGTGGGACCGCACAGCCCCTTCTACGGGGCGCAGTCGACCCCGGGGAAGCCGGCCGTGGTCGTGACCGACGACGACGTCCAGCACGTGGTGCCTCCCGACGAGGCCGAGAGCGGCGCCGAGAAGCCGGCGCAGCGCGGCCCCGCGGAAGGGCAGGTCGTCCTGCTCGACTACTCGAAGCAGAAGGTGGACGACGGCACCTGGGAGATCACCGCAACGGTGATCAACAGCGGGGGAGCGCCGGTCTCCGGAATCACCGCGGATGTGCGGCTCCTCGACGCAAACGGGGCGACGCTCGGCACGGGCACAGGCACGATGGCGGGCACGCTGGCGCCGACCCAGCAGGGCGCGGTGACCACCCGGGTTGCCTGCCCGGTCGAGCCGGTGCAGATCAGCTTCTCGTTCCACTGGCAGGCGGTGACCCCGCAGCCGACTCCGGCGGCGGGCGAGGGCACGGCAGCCCCGGGCGCCCCGGCGGCAAAGGCGCCCGCACCGGCTGTGGGTGCGGGGCAGCCGGCCGGCTACACGGTGCCGCCAGGCTCCTCGCCGACAACGATGCCGTCCAACCCCATGGCGGTTCCCGGAAACCTCACGCAGCCGCCGACCAGCCTGCAGGCACCACGGGGCAGCGCCGACAAGAAGCAGCCGGGATAGAATCCGTGGCCCGTGGCCCGTGATCGGGTCATCGCGAACTGCTTGATCGTCCTGCCACGCTGAATGCCTCGCCGACAACCGGAGTTCAGCCGCCCACGCGGCGAAGCTGTGCTTGGGATGAGAACACGACTCGAGGACGGACGTGAGATGGATAGGTTCCCGAGCGGGAAGCAACGAGGCGGGCCCGGAGGCCCGCCTCGTGTCGTACCCTGTCGGCGCTCGAGCTACTGCATTTCGAGCCACCACGAGATGTTGCCGGACAGCCCGCCCTGCGGGATGCGCAGGTTCGGGACCTCCTGGATGAAGGCGCGGCCGTCCTGACCGACGTAGGAGCGGCTGACCACGACACGCTCGCCGGCGATGGCGAACCCGGCCGAGGCGCCGGCGCCGGCCGCGTAGACGTTGGCTGCCGGGATCGTGATGGTGCCGAGCGCAGCCGGGGTGAACTCGACACGGATGATGTACGAGGTCCCGACGCAGGTGCCGGCCTCCGGGTCGTAGACGAGGAACAGAGCGAACGGGTTGGCGGTCGAGCCCGGCTTGGCGATGAAGATCATCGGTGGCGCGGTGACCTGCGTCTTGCTGCCGAGGGAGCCGCTCTGGCCGGTTGGCTTGGGGATGTTGCGGATCTGAATGTTGCCCAGCGAGACGGCGAAGGTGGTCCGGTTCTTGACGCCGATGTAGATCGTCGGGACGAAGGTGGCGGTGCGGCCGGTGACGTTCGGGCTCTTCTCGTAGAAGCTGCCGCTCGCGAACGCGTAGAGCTGGTGCGTCGGGCTCGCACTGGCGGGGTAGGCTGCCACCGCCGGCGAGTAATAGAGTGGCTGACCGGCGCCGGAGTTGAACAGCACGGACGGGTTCCAGTTGTTCGCGTCGAAGGTCCACACCTGGCCGTTGAGGTCGACCTGCACGCCCTGGTTGACCTTGTTGTCTTGCTGGAAGTAGGGCGCCGTCGTCTGCCAGATCACCGAGTCGGCAAAAGACTGGTTGCGGACGAGATCGCCGCTGGTCTGGTTGCTCAGCGTCTCGGTGTCGTTGGTGGTGCCGTCGACCGGGTTGAGCCGATACACGTACGGCGTGTCGGTGTTCGCCTGCGAGAAGGTGCTATCGAAGCCTGCGCCCATGATCAACTGCCAGGTCGTCAAGGCTGAGCCGCCGAGCGCCGGGACGCTCCAGGTGTTGCCGAGGTGGGCGAGGTTGGTGCGGTTCTTGCTCCAGACGACTTGGATCGGCGGGGGATTGGTGCCGATCCCAAACCCGTAGTTCGGGTCGGCCTGCTCGATGTCGGCGGTTTGAGCACCGTCGCCGTCGTAGTCGCGGCCCGGGAAGGGATGGGTGACGTCAATCGCCGCGACCCCGGTGCCGCCGAGCCCCTGGGTGACGAACAGGAGCGTCTTGTACTCGCTGCTGTCGTCGAACCAGATGTCGGCGAAGCGCGGCGAATTGGTGACGCCGTAAATGTGCTGGTCGGGCAGTTTCGGCTCTCCGGTGACGAACTCGTTCGGCTTGGTCAAGTACTTCGTGTAGAGGTCGACCTGATTGGCAAGTTGCTCGGGCGGGATCACCGCCGCGAGCTCGGCGCCGTCGACCGAATCGACGGCGTGGATGAAGCCGTCGGACGAGCCGACCCAGACGACCGAGTGGCGAGCCTGGTAGGTACTCTCGAAGTCACTGTGGCTCTGCAGCAGGCCCTGCTTCCACACCAGCGCAGGGCCGATCACCGCCTGCGTCGAGTTGATCACCGCCCCGAGCTTCCACGTGCGGGCGGAGCCGCTGCCGTTGTTGCCGAGCATGAAGTCGGCAACCTGGGTGGTGATGCCGCACGATCCGCAGATGGCATTGAGCGAGGTTACCGTGGCACTGGTCGCGTCGAGCGGCACCAGGGCATAACCGTTCGCCGGGTCCCAGGTGTAGAGCTGGCGAGTGACGCCGTTGTTCGGCGCCTTGCGGGTGCCGTCGGCGTTGAGGCCGCCGAGGCTCAGCACCTCGCCGGCGTCCCACAGGCAGTTGCTCTTGCGGTTGGAGTCGGCGGGGTCCACCCAGCCGCACGGCTGCGTGCAGTCCCACCGGGAGGTGTCGCTGCAGTTGGCCTTGATGTCGTAGGCGTACAGGTGCCCCTGCCACTTGGGGTAGGCGGCGCTCGAGACGAACCCGACCAGCCCCTCGGCGACCAGCGGCGACGCGGTCACCGAAGGCGCCGAGGTGGTGTAGTCGCCGGTGCCGACGGCGGCGATGATGGCCGAGAACGCCTCCTGCAGCGCGTCGGCGGTGGTGGCGAAGTACGCGTAGGCGCCGTGCGGCGGGGTGTGGTTGTTGCAGGTCGGGGCGTCGTAGTTGCCAGGCGTGCCCTCCGGAAGGTACTGGTCCGCGGCGTAGTCGAAGCCGGCGTCGCCGTTCGGGCTGCTGGCGTCGGTGCGCCCGCGGTAGGCGGTGTAGTTGAGCTCGCACGGTCCGACCGCATCGCTGACGCCGATCACCCAGGTCCGGGTGTACAGCCGGCGGCCGCCGACGGTGAGCCACCACAGAAGGTCGGCCTTCTCGGCGAGGAACTTGTCCTGCTGCGAGAGCTGCAGCAGCTTGGTCGTCGGATACGGACCCGGGCAGGTGTACCCGGAGTAGCCGCCGTCGGGACAGCCGGGGCCATCGTTGGTCGATGTGCAGGTAAGGCACGGCTCGGCCCAGTTGCCGCCGCTGTTCGGGTTGCATTGGTTGGACAGCCCGTCAGTGACGAGGATGGTGGCGTAGACGCGGCCGCAGGACAGCTTGGGGTCGGCGGTGATCGACCACGTCCGGCCGTCGAAGTAGGTCGGGAACGTGCCGGAGCCGATGCTGTTGTTGTAGTTGGTGACCGATCCGCCGCCCGCGACCCTGGTCAGGATCGTGTTCGCGAAGTTCAGCGCCGACTTGGACGGCGTGCTTCCGCTGGCGAAGAGACCCTGGTAATTCACGCCGTCAACCGCCGTCGCTGCCGAGCCGTTCGGGCGCAGGCAGATCTCGAGCGCGCGTACGTCGCCGATGTCGGCCGGGTTCGGAGGGATGACAAGCGTCGCCGAGTTGCAGTCGGCGGCCTCACTGGAGAAGATCTCGAGGCCCCAGTTCACCGTGTTCGCCGACTTTCCGACCAGGTCGGCGGGCGGGCGGGAAACGCAGTCGCAGCCGATCGTCGGCGGCTGCGCGGTCAAGCTGGTCGTTACGAAGGGGTTTCCGCTCGGAATCAACACCGCCGAACCGTGGTCTTAGCCCAGGTCCACTGGTACTCCCAGTAGGCGTTGGAAGTGTTCGGATCATTAGCCCGCGGCGTAGGTCCAGTGGCCCCGGTCCAGGCAGAGGACAGCGTTGGCCACTGCCGGGACGAGTCGGTGCAGGTGCCGCCCGGCGGCGTCCACGGAGTGATGATGGTCATCGAGTTGCCGAGGGCATTCTTCACCTTGGCCATGCGGCTCGGGTGGGTCTGTCTCACCGTCAGCGTTGCGGTCCATTTTGGGCATTTCCTGTTGGCACCGCTGCCGCTGCAGCTACCCGATCCCACTGGTGTTCCCCACGTGGCCGTCAGCCAGGACCCGTCCTCGTCGGTGCCGACGGTGTGGCCGCTGATCTCGTCCCACGCCATCGAGCCCGAGACGTCGAACACCAGCAGGACGTTCGGGCGCACGAACTGGGTCGAGATCTGCCGCATCGGGTCGTACCCCTCGTTGTTGGGGTCGATCGTCTGCGCCCCGGCGGCCGACGCGAATGCGGCGGCGGCGGTGATCACTGCGAAGCGCAAGCAGCGCACGAGAGAGCTGTGTGTCATACCCACCTCCAAAGGCCTGCGAAGACGGCTGGTCCGCGTCGTCATGGCGCTACCCTCCGTAGAGGGCCGAGCCGGTGCCCCCCTGGTTGGTCTGCTTCTGCGACGACGGGCTCTGCGAGACGCCGCTGTAGTTGAACTCCTCCTCGAGGATCTTGACCGCGAGCGGGCGGCCGTCCTGGGCGATCCAGCCGACCGAGATCAGCCGGATGATCGGGTCCGAGTTGACGGTCGGGCTGGTGTCCTCGGGGTTGTTGCGGACGTAGACGCTGTAGAAGGCGCGCCGGCCGCCAGTCCCCGAGGTGCCGCTGATCAGCGGCTGGTTGGACAGCTCGATGCCGCCGCCGGGGACCGTGGTCAGGTACGTGCCGAGCTTGGTGAGCGTGAAGTCGTGCCGGTTGGCGGGTCGTTGCGGAACCGGCGGCTGCGCCGCAACTGTGGCGGTGGTGCTCGTGTAGTTGATCAGGTTGTTGAGGTTGATGTTGGTGTACTGGACGCCGTGCAGCACGTCCTCGCCGCGCCGCAGCCCCGCCTCGGCGACGTAGAGCGCCGCCCGCTGCTGGTCCATGCGGCTGGAGGTGGTGTCCTCCTGCGTCATCATCATCGAGGCTGCGAGCCCGAGAACGGTGAGCAGCAGCAGGATGAGCACCACGGTGATGATCGCGACGCCTCGCTCGTTGGCTCTCATGCTCGCCTCCTCACCTTCCGACCCAGCGGTTGCGGATCATCGACGTCGCCGAGAGCTGGACGCGGAAGAACTGGTCCCTGGCGGTGGCGGCGACGTGATCCTCTGCGGCGAAGCGGAACCAGCGGTTGTCCCGCTCGCCGGGAATCGCCACGGCCGAGCGCGCGGTGAAGGTGACCCGCATCCCCGCGACGTTGATCGCATCGTAGGCGCCGCTCGTGCCCTGTGCCGGGACCTGGTTGGTGGTCGTCAGACGGTTGGCGACGGTGCTGTTGTGGGTCTCGCCGTTGTTGAAGATCCACGCCACCTGAAAGTCCTCGACGTTGGGGAGCAGCCGCTGGAACGCCGAGCCGGGGTTGTCGGTGGCTGGGTTGAACATGCCGAACTTCTGCTCGAGCCAGCGGTCGCGCACGCGCAGGGCCACGAATCTCGGCCCGAGGTGCATGGTGATCGGCTGCACCAGGTTCGGCTGCCCGGCGGGCGGGTTGATCTGGTCCGACCGCCCCGGGTTGGCGACTACGGCCATGCACCCCTGGCCCGCCGCGCACCCCTCGCCGTTGGTGTCGGGGAGGTTGTTCTTGGCGTCGCAGTTGTCGGCGTTGGTGCCTTCCTTGTAGTCGGTGATCTGGTAGGTTCCGGCGGTGCCGTTGGCGTCGACGATGACGATCGGATCGCTGACCGTGCCGCTGCCGTTGGGGTCCGGATGGGCGCCGGTGATTTCCTTGAACAGCGCGAGATTGGCCGCCGAGTCCGGGCACATCTCGTTGAACGCCCAGTAGGCGGTGGCCGATACCTGGTTGCCCTGCCAGGTGATCAGCGGCACGAAGCTCGCCCGGTCGGCGTGCGCCACCGTGATGATGTCGGTGCCCTCGTCGCCGAGGCCGGCGGCGGCCTGAGTGGCGGTGAGGTTGTTGTAGGTGGCCTGGAACTGGGTGTTGTTGCCGTCGGAGTACCACATCATGAGCGCGAGCGGATTCCGCGCGCCGAGGACGTTGTTGAAATCCGAAGCGGTGCGAACGAGGTAGTTCACGTAGTCGGTGGCGCCCCTGGCGATCTGCCGTGGCTCGGTCTGAAGGCGCTGCCGATCGGAGGCGCGGCGGGTCGCGAACAGCAGTTGGGCGGAGAGGGTGAGCACGACGACCAGAGCCGCGATGGTCACCAGCAGCTCGGTCAGCGTGAAGCCGCGCGCCTCAGGTCTTGGGGAGCTGGGCCACATAGCGCACCACCTTGGTTCGGATCCCGGACCCGATGTAGGTGAGCCCGCTGCTCTTGGGCTCGGCCGTGACGGTGACCGTCCAGAAATCGACGTTGTCCGTCACCGTGTACGACAGGAGATACTTCGCCGTGGCGTCGATGACGTTGGCGCCACCCGTGCCCCAGTAGGCGTTGGTCGCGTCGGTCGGCAGCGACACCGTGCTGCCGGCCTGGCCGACCAGGTCGATGCCGTAGCCGCTGAGGTCGGGGGGCGTGTCCTGGTGCTTGAGCGCCTCGACCCAGCGTATCGTCTCGACCACCCGCTCGCACCTGTAGACCAGATCCGTGCGGGCGACGGCGCCCAGGTTGATCGCCACCGACGCGGCGTACAACTGCAGCACCGCCACCGCAATGACGAAGAACAAAGCCATGGCGACAAGGACCTCGATCAGCGTGAGGCCGCGTTCGCCGTGCCGGCTGTGCGTGTCGGGCATGCGTTCACCTCCCTCAGTACGGACTCTTGGTCACGGTGATGGTCCACAGCGGGTAAAGCTGGATGTCGTAGCGGAGCCGCGGGCGGACCTCGCCGAACCCGGCCTCGTCGAGCATGCCGCGGTGGGTGATCGAGATGGTCTGCGCTCCGGTAGCCTGGGCGCCGTTGACCATCGTCCGTCCCATCGTGTCACACGAGAACAGGCCCGTTCCGAACGTCCCGCTCGGCACCGGGGTCGGGTACGCCGGCCAGGCGCTGGGCGAGGTCGTGCCGGGGTTGACCGCCCATTTGACGTAGTTGGGCAGCGCCAGCACACGGCGCACGGTGTTGGTGCCGCGGTCCCACAGCCGGAGCGCCGGTTTTCCCCGCAGGCTTCGCACGAAGTACGTGTTGGGCACGATCCCGTAGTCGATGGTTACCTGGCTGCTGGCCTTGACTGTCTCGGACTTCGCCGCGTCGAGGAACGCCCGGATGTCGCCGTTCGTCCCCTCGAGGTTGGCCTTGTTGACGAAGTTGGAGATCTGGACGCCGGCGATCAGGCTGACGATGCCGATGATGCCCACGACGACCAGCATCTCCGCGAGGGTGAAGCCCTTCTGGCCTGGTCTCTCTCTCACTGGGCGAGCCTCCTCCTCTTCCGCGTCCCATGATAGAGCAAGCCGCATGCCAGGCGTCGGAAGGGCCTCTGCTCAAGCCTGTTGCCCTGACCCGTGGGCTCCGGCAGGACGTTTCGACCGGCTGCGGTGTCTGGAGAGTGCGACACCTGGGAACACCCGCTTGGCAGTCACCGTCACAGCACGACCTCCTGCCACGCACTCCATCCGCGGCGCCAGAGCAGGGCCCGGATCACGCCGCTCGAGCCGTTGATGCGGATCGCCAGCACGCGCTCGCGACCGTCGTTGATGTAGACCGTGCATGGGGTGGCGTGGCCGAGGTGCGAGAAGCTGATGATGTTGCTGTTGCCTGTGCGCATGCCGTCGGGTGGCAGGAGACCGGCGCCGCCCGGATCCGGGACGCGCCAGGCCGCCGGCACCCCGACCTTGACGTCATAGCTCATGAACTCGAGCCACGTCTTGGGGCCGAGCGGGCGATCGATGCCCGCCTGGAACTCCTTCCGGGAGATGCCGTTGGCGTTGCGATCGGCGACCATCGTGTAGTACCACTTGCCATGCTGCTGCGCGAACACCAGGCCGACGTTGCGACAACTGGTCAGCGCTTCGATCCGGCACTGCATGGTGTCGTGCGCGATCTGCCGCGCCAAGCGCTGGTGGTCGAGGCGCCGCCGCACCTCGAGCAGGTTGGGCGCGACCATCGCGGCCATCAGCCCGACGATGCACAGAGAGACCATAGCCTCGAAGAGCGTGAAGCCTCGTTCGCGAAGAGCAACGGCGTGGGCCGTGAGCCGTGGACCGTGGGCCGTGACGACGGCAGCCTCGGTCGAATTCGTAGATCCCGACGCTTGGCGCATCTCCATCCTCCCCGGGGCTGACCCGTTGTGGGCCCGCCGCCGGGCAGGGCGAGAGCAACCCTGAGGCCATGCTGGTGAAGTTACATTAACGGCTTATTATCAATATTTTGGGATCAGCACTGGGCGGACCGGCCGAGGTCATGTGAAAGCGTTTTGACGGGCCTGCCGTTGATCAGCGGCCAGGACGTGTACAAGGCTTCATACACCTGCCGGGGGTCCTGTCAGCAATCCCGCACCGCACCAAGCCCAGGAATAGGAACGTTCGAGCAGCCATTTCCTACGGCCTACGGCCCACGCTTCTACCCTTCCGCCGTGGTCCTCTTCGCGTCCACGTACATGTAGACCGCCAGGCCGATGTAGAGAGCCAGAGCGAGGATCTCGGCGCCGTGGCCTTCGGAGTTGCCGAGCAGGCCGACGCCCACTCGGACGCCGGTCAGGACGTTGAGGATCTTGAGCACCGCCGCGATCACGCCCATCAGGGCGCCGCCGGCGATGAAGCCGGAGGCGATCAGGGTGCCACGCGTGTTGCGGGCGCCGGCCAGCTTCTCGTCGCCCTTCGCCGATTTCTGCACGAGGTGGGCGATCAGGCCGCCGACGACCAGCGGCACGTTGAGCTCGAGCGGGATGTACATGCCGAGGGCAAAGGCAAGCGAGGGGATCTGGATCATCTGCATCGCCACGGCGATCAGGGCGCCGACGCCGTAGAGCAGCCAGGGGACCGGTTCGTTCGACATCAGCGTCTTGATCACCGCGGCCATGGCGTTCGCCTGCGGCGCGGCGAACACCTTGTCGGCGGGGTGTTCGGCCGACGGCACGAACCCGTACGCCTGGTTGAGCAGCAGGATGACGCCGCCCACCGCCGCCGCGGCGACGATGGTGCCGAGGAGCTTCGAGCGCTCCTGCACCGCGGGGGTCGAGCCCAACCAGTAGCCGATCTTGAGGTCGGTGATCAGGCCGCCGGCCATCGACAGCGCGGTGCACACCACGCCGCCGATCAGCAGCGCGGCGAGCATGCCGCTGCGGCCCGAGAGCCCCGCCTGGACCAGGAACACCGAGGTGAGGATCAGCGTCATCAGCGTCATTCCGGACACCGGGTTGGTGCCGACGGTGGCGATCGCGCGAGCGGCGACGGTCGTGAACAGGAAGGAGATGACGATGACCACGCCGAGGGCGATGAGCGACAGCGTGTTGGCGCGCGCTTCGCCGCCCAGCACGCCGAAGCGGAAGAACGCCCAGGTGGCGAGCCCCGCCGCGATCAGACCGCCGGCCACCAGCCCCATCGGCAGGTCGCGATCGGTGCGCTCGAGCGCGGCCGGTGCGATGTCTCCCTTGCGGCCGAACAGCTCCTTGAACCCCATGCCGAACGCCTTGACGATCACCCGCCAACTGCGCAGGATGCCCATGATCCCGGCGGCGGCGATCGCGCCGATGCCGATATGGCGGACGTAGCTGCGGAAGATCTGCTCGGCGGTCATCGCGCTGATCAACGGCCCGTCGGGGGTCACCGGCGGGATCGTCACCGACAGTTGCGCGCCGAAGTGGCCGATCACCGGTACGAGCAGGAACCACGAGAGGAACGAGCCGGCGCAGATGATCGCCGAGTACTTCAGACCGATGATGTAGCCGAGGCCGAGGATCGACGCGAGGACGTCGAGGCGGAGGACGATCTTCGCCTTCTCGGCGAGCCCCGAGAGGAAGGGGATCGACCGCGACGTGAACACCTCGGCGAACCCCTCGAGGTGGATGATCACGAAGTCGAACAGACCGCCGACCGCGGCGGCGACGGCGAGGACCTTCGCCTGCTTCCCGCCGGCCTCGCCGGCGACCAGCACCTCGGTCGTCGCGGTCGCTTCGGGGAACGGGAACTCGCCGTGCATCTCCTTGACGAAGTAGCGCCGCAGCGGCACCAGGAAGAGGACACCGAGGGCGCCGCCGAGGAGCGCGACGAGGAACAGCTTCACCAGGTTGACGTCGAGGCCGAGGATGAACAGCGCGGGCAGGGTGAAGATCGACCCGGCCACCACCAGCCCCGAGGCGGCGCCTACCGACTGTATGATCACGTTCTCGAGCAACGTCGAGCGGCGCGGCAGCACGACGCCGATGCCGACGCCGATGATCGCGATCGGGATCGCCGCCTCGAACACCTGACCGGCCTTGAGCCCGAGGAACGCGGCGGCCGCCGAGAACAGCGCGGCCATCACCAAGCCCAGGCCCACCGAGCGGGGCGTGAACTCGGCCATCTTCTCGCTCGCCGGGACCACGGGCTGGTACGTCTCGCCTGGCTTGAGGGTGCGGTAGGCGTTTTCGGGCAGGGTGCGCTTGGTGGGCTCCATAGCTCTCCTCCGGCGGCGCCCCGGAGCTTACGGGCGGTGTCCGAGGAAAGCAACCCCGATGCCGAGCACCGCAAGCGCCGACAAACGGTGATTACGGACTCTTGGTGCGACTGGAGTTTCGTTCCATACTACCGGCGGAGGTGGTGGTCGATGTCGGTCCCCAAGCGCATTCTCATCGCCAAGCCCGGCCTCGACGGCCACGATCGCGGCGCCAAGGTCGTGGCGCGGGCGCTGCGGGACGCAGGGTTCGAGGTGATCTACACGGGGCTGCGGCAGACGCCGGAGCAGATCGCCGTGGCCGCGGTCCAGGAGGACGTCGACGCCGTCGGTTTGTCGAGCCTGTCCGGTGCCCACCGCGAGCTGTTCCCCGCGGTCGTGCGCGCCCTGCGCTCCGCCGGCGCCGGCGACGTGCTGGTGTTCGGCGGCGGCGTCATCCCCCAGGAGGACGTCCCCGCGCTCGCCGCGGCCGGTATCGCCCGAGTGTTCCCGCCCGGCACCGATACGCGGGACATCGTCGCCTTCCTGCGTCAACGTCTGGGTGTTGGCGAGGGCGACTGACGCAACCGCGCCAGCAGGCGGTCGCGAATGCGCTCGCCGAGTCGCAGGTAGGCGGCGATACCTTCGGGCGGCAGGTCGTCGTCGTGAACGCCGGCCGCGACCGTGACGACGCCGCCGAGCTCGCGGGCGAGCGCCTCGGCGAGCGGCCGCGCCAGGGCTTCCTCGCGGTGGGGCGGGATGGACAGCACCGACGAGGTTACCCGCATGCGGCCCGGTTGTCTGGTCGACGGGTGCGGCTGCGCCATGACCACGCAGCCGACGTGGGGCCGCTCGCCGCCGCCGACGACGACGACGACATCGCTGCCGGCGCGCGTGGCCACCGCCCACAGGCGCCGCTCATCGGAACGGGCAGAGACTCGGATGGCGCGCGGGGGCGTCTCGCTCATGCGGGAATGATACCGTCGAGAGTGAACTTACGATGAGCGACGGGCCACACGGCCGCTGAGAGGAAGCGACGATGACAGCGAAGGCAAGGACGGTGATGTGGGGAGGCAAACCGGCAGCGTTGGCCGGGGAGGGGCTCGAGGTCGGGGACAAGGCACCCGCCTTCACGGCCGTGTGCAGCGACTTCTCGACTTTCACCTCGACGTCGCTGGCGGGCAAGGTGATCGTCGTCAACTCGGTGCCGTCGCTCGAAACCGGCGTCTGCGCGCGCCAGACGCGGCGTTTCGACAGTGAGGTGGCCTCCCTCGGCGGCCACGTACAGATTCTCGTCGTCTCGATGGACCTGCCGTTCGCCCAGAAGCGCTTCTGCGCTGCAGAGAAGGTCGAGGGCGTCGAGACGCTCTCCGACCATCGCGGCGCCTCGTTCGGGACCGCCTATGGGCTGCTGATGAAGGACCTCCGGCTGCTCGCGAGGTCCGTCACCGTGCTCGACAGGCAGGGGGTCGTCCGCTATCACGAGCTGGTGAACGAGACGGGCACCGAGCCCGACTACGACGCGGCGCTGGCGGCCGTGAGGCAGTTGATCTAAAGGGGAAGCGCGCCGGTCTGCGGTGCACGGGCGTCCAGGGAGCCCGGTCGGCAACCGGGGTCTGTGCGAGGGCCGGAGGCTTGCCCCCTTTGCGCTGGGGGCAGAGGCCAGCTCCGCCTCTGCCGTCGTATGCCGTTGTCGTCGTTATCCCGGCGCCACGTTGCCAGCGTCCTCGGTCACCTCGACGGTGGCGCGGCCGAGCAACTGCCCATCCCCGGTCCACACCTCGAGCGTGTACATCCCCGGCACGAACCCCTCGGGACCGGGCCGCATGGTGTCCCAGACGCGGAACCCGCGCGAGTGCGCGACGAGGTTCACGCTCCGCGACGTGCGCAGCACCTGGCCGTCGCGCACGAAGCGTAGCGTGATCGTGGCCGGGAGGCGGCTGGGGGCGAACACCGAGACGATCGCGTACAGGCGGCCGCCGGCGAGAACCGACCGCGGGATCTGCCTGGTGTACTCGACCGGGGCCTGAATGGTGCGGGGGTCGAGCGCCGCGGCGAAGCGCACCTTCGCCAGCCGTAGCGGCACCGGCGGGATCACCGGCAGGAGCAGGCGGACCGCGAGCATGGCGACGGCGAGCGCGGCGGCGATGCGGCCCAGCGTCATCGGCTGCCGCAGCTCACGCCACGGGTAGGCGAGCGGCACCGCCGCGAGCAGCGCCAGCAGCGCCGCCAGATAGCTGCCCTGGTGGATCTGGAGCGTGAGAACGAGCGGCAGGAAGAACTGCAACGCCGAGAACGTGACGATGCCGAAGAAGCCAAGGGCGAAAGGCCGGCTGGTGCGGAGTAAGTGGTCGAACGGGATGTCGACGCACGAGAACACCGCGAGCCCGGCGAGCGCGACCACGTAGGCGCTGTTCCACGACGGGAACGTCGTCGAGTAGAAGTAGAACGGGAGGATGAAGAAGAGCGTCTCCTGGTACATGATGCGGGTGAGGTACGAGACGAACCCCCTGGCCAGGCGGGCGGCGCGCGATGAGCCGAGCAGCGCGAAGCGCGAGAAGAACAGCGTCGAGGCCCAGGTGAGGGTGAGGAAGAGGATCACCCACGGCAGGTAGCCGTACCGGTTGTGGGCGAGCACCAGGACAACGCTCCCGGTGAACAACGCCCAGATCGAGTGACCGACCCAGAAAGCGCGCGAGTAGCGCTGGTGCAGTGACTCCACGCGGGCCGAAAGCGCGCTCCAGCGGCGGTCGTGCCGTTCGTCGTCCGGGTCAAGCCGTGTCATCGCAGCCGGATTGTAGATCGGTCGGGGCCTCAGATCCGCTAGACTTTCGTCGTGGAAACCTCCGACATGACCGCGGCAGCGAGCTGGATCGAGGTCTCGCGTGCCGCGATTGCGCACAACGTCGCCCTCTTCCGCGGCCTGCTGAGCCCGGGGACCTCACTCCTCGCGGTGGTCAAGGCGAACGCCTACGGTCACGGCCTCGAGCAGGTCGTGGAGGTGTGCCGGGCGGCGGGGGTCGAGTGGTTCGGGGTCCACTCGGCCGACGAGGTGAAGAGGCTGCGGCGTACCGGGTTCGCCGGCCCGCTGCTGGTGATGGGATACCTCACGCCGGGCCAGATCGAGGCGGTAGTGGACCCAGCGGTCCACGTCCTGCTGTCCTCGGACGGCGTTCTCGAGGCGTTGGCGTCGCACGCGCGGCGGCTCGGCGTGAGCCTGCCGGTGCACGTCAAGGTCGACACCGGCACGCACCGCCAGGGTGTGGCGCCCGAGGAGGCAGCGGCGCTGGCCGCGCGGGCGCAAGCGGCGGGGTTGCAGGTCGCCGGGCTGGCCACTCACTTCGCGAACATCGAGGACACCACCGATCACTCGTACGCGCAGGGGCAGTTGCAACGTTTCCGCGATGCCCTCGAGGCAGTGCAGGCGGCGGTGGGTCCGGTGCCGCACGTGCACACGGCGTGCTCGGCGGCGGCACTGCTGTTCCGCGAGGCGGACTTCACCATGGCGAGGGTCGGCATCTCGCTGTACGGGCACTGGCCGTCGAAGGAGACCTACCTGTCCTGGCTGCTCGCCCACGGGCGCGACTCGGTGAAGCTCGAGCCGGCGCTCACCTGGCGTACTCGCGTCGGACAGGTGAAGAGCGTCGCCGAGGGCTCGCCGGTCGGCTACGGCTTGACGTTTCGGCCGACGCGGAGCTCGCGGGTCGCGGTGCTTCCGGTCGGCTACTCCGACGGCTACCCGCGCGCGTTGTCGAACCGCGCCCGGGTGCTCGTCGGCGGGCGGCCCGCACCGGTGATCGGGCGCGTCGCGATGAACATCACGCTCGCCGACGTCACCGACGTCCCCGGCGTGGCCGAGGGCGACGTCGTCACGCTGATCGGCGGCGACGGCGCGCAACGCGTGACCGCCGAGGAGCTGGCCGAGCTGGTCGGCACGATCAACTACGAGCTTCTGGCCCGCCTTTCGCCGCGGACCCCGCGGCTGCTGCTGTGATCACGCTCGCCATGTCCACCCGGCGCGGTCCGGTGCCGTACCACCTCGGCAACGGCCTGCTCGAGCAAGCGCCTTCGCTGCTTGCGCCACTGCTGGCGGGGCGCGCCTTCATGATCAGCGACGGCAACGTCGCACCGCTGCACGCCCGCGCGCTCGCCGAGCGGCTCGGGACGCCGCTGCTCACGTTGGCGGCGGGTGAGGAGCACAAGACGCTGGCGGTTGTGGAACGGGTGGCGCGCTGGCTGCTCGATCACGGCGTCGAGCGTCGCGACACCGTGGTCGCGGTGGGCGGCGGCGTGGTAACTGACCTGATCGGTTTCGCATCGTCGATAACACTGCGGGGGATCGCCTGGATCGCGGTGCCGACCACGCTGCTCGGGATGGTCGATGCGGCGATCGGCGGCAAGACCGGCGTCGACCTCGACGCCGGCAAGAACCTGCTTGGCAGCTTCTGGCAGCCGGCCGCTGTGCTCGCCGATCCGCTGGTTCTCGCGACGCTCGACCGCCGCCAGCTCCGGTCCGGCATGGCCGAGGTGGTGAAGGCGGCGATCATCTCGCCGGCCTCCCTGGGGGCCCTGCTCGACCGGCACGCCGCGAGGGTCGTCTCCGGGGTGCTCGACGACGCGGCGGAGCTGGTGATCGAAGCGGTCCGGATCAAGGCGGCGATCGTCGCCGAGGACGAGCGCGAGGCCGGTCGGCGCGCCGCGCTCAACCTCGGCCATACGCTCGGCCACGCTCTCGAGACAGCCACGGGCTACCGCCGCTTCCTGCACGGTGAGGCGGTTGCCTGGGGCGTCCTCGCCGCGTTGCGGCTGGCGGTCGGCCGCGGCCTGCTGGGACGCGAGGACGCGCGCACGTGGGCGGTCCGGCTCGCAGTGACGGCGCCACTGCCGCCGGTCGCGGACCTCGCGTGGGCCGCGCTCGCCGGCTTCATCGCCCGCGACAAGAAGTCGGCCGGCGGTCGCGTGGGCTGGGTGCTGCCACGCGCCGGCGGCGTCGACGTCGGAGTGCCGGTGGAGATCGACGAGGCAAGGGCGGCGTTTCACGTCCTTGCCGCGCTGCGCCCAGAGGAGCCCCTGACGGCAGCGATCGAGCGGGCGTGAGGGCGATCGAACCTCGCGTCCCGAGCCCCGGATCTTCTTTGCTAGACTCCTCGCCTGAACTGAGGTAGGAGGCGGTGTGACCCTGCGGAAGAGCTTGCCAACCCGTTTCGATCCTCCCTCCTTCGAGGGTAAGTGGTACGCCACGTGGGAGGCGTCAGGGGCGTTCACGGCGCACAGCGACAGCGCCAAGCCCCCGTTCGTGATCCTCATCCCGCCGCCCAACGTGACCGGCAAGCTGCACATCGGCCATGCGCTGCAGTTCACCCTGCAGGACCTGATGATCCGCTGGCGCCGCATGCAGGGGTACAACGCTCTCTGGCTGCCCGGCACCGACCACGCCGGGATCGCCACCCAGGTGATGGTCGAGCGCGACCTCGCCAAGGAGGGGCAGACCCGCCAGCAGCTCGGCCGCGAGCGCTTCCTCGAGCGCATGTGGAGCTGGAAGGAGCACTACAAGGACAACATCTCGCGCCAGGCGAAGGCGCTCGGCGCCTCCTGCGACTGGAGCCGGGAGCGCTTCACCCTCGACCCGATGCTGTCGCGGGCGGTCCGGCACGCGTTCGTGTCGCTCTACCGTGACGGGCTGATCTACCGAGACTACCGGCTGATCAACTGGTGCCCCCGCTGCCTGACCGCCCTCTCCGACCTCGAGGTCGTGCACAAGGAGCTCGACGGCGGGATGTGGGACTTCGCGTACGCGGTCGAGGGCGGGGGAGAGATCGTCGTCTCGACCACCCGGCCGGAAACGATGCTCGGCGACACGGCGGTCGCGGTGCACCCGGACGACGAGCGCTACCGCCACCTCATCGGCAAGCGGGTCGTCCACCCGTTCGTCTCCCGCACGCTGCCGATCATCGCCGACGCGGTCTTGGTCGACCCGGCGTTCGGCACCGGCGCCGTCAAGGTGACGCCGGCCCACGACCCGAACGACTTCGCGACCGGGGAGCGGCACGGCCTCGAGCGCGTCAACATCCTCACCGAGACCGGCCTGATCAACGAGAATGGCGGCGCTTTCGCCGGCCAGGAGCGCTTTGCGGCCCGCAAGGCGGTACTCGCGGCGCTTGGCGAGAAGGGACTCCGCCGCGGCGAGAAGACGCACCGGCACGCGGTCGGCCACTGCCAGCGCTGCGACACGCTGCTCGAGCCGTTCCTGTCGCGCCAGTGGTTCGTGAAGGCGAAACCGCTGGCGGAGCCCGCCCTCGCAGCGGTCCGCTCCGGCGAGGTCAAGCTGGTGCCCGAGTTCTGGGTCGCCACCTACGAGAACTGGCTGGAGAACATCCTCGACTGGTGCATCTCGCGCCAGCTCTGGTGGGGCCACCGCATCCCGGCGTTCTACTGCGCCGACGGCCACACCACGGTGGCCGACCACGACGTCGCCGCCTGCGGCGAGTGCGGCGGGCCGGTCACCCAGGACGAGGACGTGCTCGACACCTGGTTCTCCTCCGGGTTGTGGCCGATCTCGACGCTGGGGTGGCCCGCGGATACCGCGGACATGCGCGCGTTCTACCCGACCAGCGTGCTCATCACCGGGTTCGACATCCTGTTCTTCTGGGTCGCCCGCATGATCATGATAAGCAAACACTTCACAGGGAAGGGGCCGTTCGCGCAGGTGCACCTGACCGGGCTGGTGCGGGACGCGTCGCGACAGAAGATGTCGAAGACCAAGGGCAACGTGATCGACCCGCTCGACCTGGTCGGCCAGGTCGGCGCCGACGCCGTGCGCTTCACGTTGGCGGCGCTCGCGTCGCCCGGCCGCGACCTGCCTCTCTCGCCGGAGCGCATGGAAGGATACCGCGCTTTCGCGACCAAGATCTGGAACGCGGCGCGCTTCGTTCAGATGTACCTCGACGGCAGCGAGCCCGAGCTCGATGCCGTCGACCTCGAGCGGCTCGCCATCCCCGAGCGCTGGCTCCTCCACGAGCTCGAGAGCACGGCGGCGGCCGTCAACAAGGCATGGGAGACGTTTCGCTTCGACGAGGGATGCCGCGCGCTGTACCAGTTCGTCTGGGGCGACTACTGCGACTGGTACCTGGAGATGGCGAAGCCGGTGCTGGCAAACGACGGGGGACCGGGGACCGGGGACCGGGGACCGGCCAACTCGAGGAAGGCAGAGGACGTGAGGGCGGTGGCGAAGGGCGTGCTGCTGCAGGCGCTGCGGCTGCTGCACCCGGTGATGCCGTTCATCACCGAAGAGATCGCCGCCCACCTGGAAGCCAGCGACCCGCTGATCACGGCGGCGTACCCGGAGGCGAACGGGCGCTTCACCGCGCCCGCGGCCGCCGTGGCGATGGGTGCCTTCCAGGCGGTCGTCCAGGAGACGCGCTCGTACCGCCACTTCGTTGGCCTGCCGGCGGGCTCGCCGCTCGCCATTTACCTCCTGAACCTGCCGGCCGCCACCCGATCGGCGCTCGCGTCGCTCGAGCGGGAGCTGACCCGTCTTGCCGGGCTGTCGGCCCTCCACTTCGACGGCGCAGCCCCCGCCGGTGCGGTGCGCGACGTCGCCGGCGGCATCGACCTGGCGATCGTGCTCCCCGACGGGGCGCTCGGTGAGGCCGAGCTCGCCCGGCTGGCTGCCGAGCTCGATCAAGCCCGATCGGAGGCCGACAAGGTTCGCAGCCGCCTGGCCGACGCGGCGTTCGTTGCCCGCGCGCCCGAGGACGTGGTCAACGGCTCGCGGCAGCGGCTCGCGGAGCTGGAGCGCAAAGCGCTGGTTCTCGCCGAGACGCTCGAGGCCGTGCGATGAACCCGGCCATCGTCCCCGCGCTCGAGGTCAACATCGTCTGGCTCTCGGAGGTCGACTCGACGAACGCCGCTGCGGCCCGCCTGGTCGCCGGGTGGGCGGCCGACGAGGACGCCCTGTTGTCCGACACGGTGATCGTCGCGGACGTGCAAACCGCCGGCCGCGGCTGCAACGCCCACACCTGGGATTCGCCGGCCGGCGGGCTCTACGCAACCTGGCTGGGCTGGCTCTCCCCGGCGCAACTCGGGTGGCTACCGATCGCCGCCGGCGTGAGCCTGGCGGCGGCCGTCGAGGATGCCGTGCCGGCGATCCGGGTCGGGCTGAAGTGGCCCAACGATCTCCTGGTCGACGGGAAAAAGATCGGCGGTCTGCTCTGCCAGTCGCGGACGCGCAGCGATGCCGCCTGGGCTGCCGTCGGTTGCGGTGTCAACGTCGGCGTCACGCCCGCCCTGACCAACGGCGGCGCCGCTACGGCCACGTGCCTGCGCGAGCTCGGCCTCGCGGACGTCGTCGAACGGGCGCTCTGGGTCGTCATCGCCGGGTTCGTCAGCCGCCTCCGCCCGGCGCTGGGCAGTCCGGCCGGCCTGCGCGACGCCTGGCTCGGGCGCGCCGTGCACCGTCGCGGCGACGCCCTGCGCATCCGCTCCGGCGACGAGGTCGTCATCGGCGCCTACGCCGGGATGGCGCCCGAGGGGCAGTTGGAGCTCGACGTGGACGGCAAGCGGCGTTGCTTCGCGGCAGGCGAGCTCGTGGGCGAGCTGCCGGCAACGGAGGGTTGAGGCATGCTCCTGGCGCTCGACGTCGGCAACACCCACACGACCATCGGTGTCTTTCGCGACGGCCGCATCCTGCGCCGCTTCCGCCTGACCACCGCTCGCGAGCGCACCATCGACGAAATGGGGCTGCTGCTGCGGCAGCTCTGCCAGTGGTCGCAGATTTCGCCCGACGACATCACGGGCGTCATCGTCGGCTCGGTGGTGCCGCCGCTCGACGGCGCCTTGCGCGGGGCGATTGCCACCTACCTGCACGCGGAGGCGCTGTTCGTCGCCCCGGGGATCCGCTCCGGCATGCCGCTCAAGGTGGAGACGCCGCAGGAGCTCGGGGCTGACCGACTGTGCAACGCCGTCGCCGCCTACGCCGAGTTCGGCGGCCCCTGCGTGGTCGTCGACTTCGGAACCGCGACGACGTGGGAGGTCGTTTCCGCCAAGGGCGAGTTCCTCGGCGGCGTGATCGCGCCGGGGCTGGAGATCGCCGCGGAGGCGCTGTTCTCCCGGGCGGCCAAGCTGCCGCGCGTCGAGCTGGTGCCGCCGCCGCGGGTGATCGGCAAGGCGACCATCGACTCGATGCAGGCCGGCCTGGTGTTGGGCTACGTGGGGCTGGTCGAGGGCGTGACCAAACGGGTCCTCGCCGAGCTGGGCGGCGGCAAGGTGATCGCCACGGGCGGGCTTGCGACCGTGCTCGCCAAGCACACGTCGCTGTTCGACGCGGTCGACGACGACCTCACGCTGAAGGGGCTTCACCTGCTGTGGGAGCGCAACCGCCCGGACCGCTGATGAGCCAGGACGAGCTTGCCTACTACCGCGCGGTCGAGGACCACTTTGCGCGTCTGCGCGGTACGCCTTTCCTGTTCACGCCAAAGGATTTCGGCTTGCTGCGTCGGTGGTGGAGCGACGCTGTGCCGCTGGCCGCGGTGATGGCCGGGATCGGCGAGGTGATGGCGCGGCGCAGCGAGCGTGGCGAGGACACGGTGTCGTCGCTCGCGTACTGCCGACACGCGGTCGCCCGCCACGCCAAACGGTTGGCGACAGCCGCGGTCGGGACCGACGAAGGCCGCGCACCCGCCGTTGACGTCCCCGCCGCGCTGGCCGGCTACGTTGCCGCCGTGCGCGCTGCTGCCGGCCGCTGGGGAGGCGAGAGGCGGGTCGCGGACGCGCTGACGGCGCTGGCAGACGCGGTCGGCACGTTGCCGGCCGACGCTCCGGTCGCGGCGCTCGAGGCCACAGCGGCAAGCCTCGAGGCGACTGCCCTCGAGGCCGCGTCGGGGGCACTGGCGCCGGAGCGGCGAAAGTCGCAAGAGGCGGCGCTGGCCGCGGCGGTTGCGGAGGCCGGGGGGCAAGAGGCGGTGGCCGGCAACGCCCGGCGGGCGATCGCCGTCAAGATTCTGCGGGGGCTGTTCGGTCTCCCGCGGTTGGAGCTATTGAGCGATGCGTCTGAAGGTTGAGTCGTTGGCGGGCGGCGGCCGCGGCGTGGCCCACGCCGGGGGTCGCGTGTGGTTCGTTGCCGGGGCGCTGCCGGGCGAGGAGGTCGAGGCCGAGCTCGAGGGCGAGCGCGCCGGCGTGATCGAGGCGCGGGTCCGCACCGTCTACCGCCCCAGCCTGATGCGCGACAAGGACCCCTGCCCGGTCGCCGGCGAGTGCGGCGGCTGCGACCTCGCGCACCTGCGCCGCGACGGAGCGAAGGACGCGTTGCGGGCGATCCTCACCGGTGCTCTCAGACACTCTCCTCCCGAGCTGGCAGCGGCCGTGGCGAAAGCGCCGGTCGTCGTGTCGCCGATGGCGTGGCGAATTCGTGCACGCCTCCACTGGGACCCCGAGTCCCGGGTGCTCGGCTTCTTCAGTCCGCGCTCCTACCAGGCGATCGACATCGCATCGTGCCGGGTGGTCACCGAGCGGCTTCTCGCGACGCTGCCCGAGCTGGCCGCCGCGTTGACCAGGGCACGGTCCGGGGTAGGCGAGGTGGAGTGGCTCGAGGACCTCGAGTCGGAGACGGCGATCGCCGGGTGGCGGGGCGACGGCAACCCGCCGCGCGGTCCGGTGGGAACGCTCGCCGGCTGGCACCCGCTCACCGAGGCCGGGGCGATCAGGCGCGGAGGGTGGGGCAAGCAAGGCGTCGTGATGCGCCTGCCAATCCCCTTGCGGGTGCCGATCGGCGCCTTCTTCCAGGGCAACCGCCACCTGGTGCCGAAGCTGTTCGTGCGGGTAGCCGAGCTGGTGGCCGCGGCGCGGCCCGGGACGGTCGTCGACCTGTTCGGCGGGGTGGGGTTCCTCGCGGCTGCGGCCCGCCACGGCGGCGCTGCGCAGATCGTCGTCGTCGAGGCGCAGCGCAGCGCCGCTCGGGCGGCAGCCGAAAACCTGGGCGGCGCCGACGTCCAGGCGGTCGAGGCCGAGGAGTACCTGGCGGCGCCCGCGCCGGCGGCGGGGACGCTGGCCGTCCTCGATCCGCCGCGCTCCGGCCTGACGCCGGTCGCCCGCCGTCGTCTGGTCGCCTGGTCGCCCGATGCCGTGCTCTGGCTGGCGTGCGACCCGGCCGCTTTCGGCCGCGACGCCGCCGAGCTCCTGGCCGCCGGGTACCGCCTGGAAACGTTGGAGATCTGGGACCTCTTCGCCGGGTCGCACCATGCCGAGACGCTCGCGCTCCTCCGGCGCGGCAAGCGCTGACCGCGAAGGCGGCGCGCTCGTCGTCCTCTCGGTCGCGACCCTCGTCGCGCTCTGGCTGGCCAACCTGTCGCCGCCGCTGCGCTCGTGGTGGCCTCTGCTGGCCGCCGGGGCGGCGGCCGCAGCGGTCTGCGGCGTGCGCCGCTGGCCGTCGGCCGTCGCCTGGTGGGCGCTGGCCGGGTCCTGCCTGGGGCTGTTGGGAGGAGCGCTGGCGCCACGGATCCCGGAGTCGTTTCTTGCCGGCACCGTGCCGGTCCGCTTCGTGCTGACGGTGCGGGACGGTTGGCAGGCCGCCGATCAGGGATGGTCGACGCGCGTGCGCCTGGAGCGGGTCGAGGCCGCGGAACGGGAGTTGCGCTGCGCCGGCGAGGTGTGGCTGACGGTGAGCGGCGAGGCGGCCCTCGGCGCGCTGCCTGCTCCCGGCAGCCGCTGGGAGGGCAGCGGTGAGCTGGCGTACCAGCGTGACTGGCCGCTGCGGCGTCCGCAACTGCGCGTGAAGAGTCTGCAGTTGCTGCGGCCGCTGCAAGGCTGGTCGCCGGTGGACCGGCTACGCGAGGGAGGTATACAGGCGATGTTGCGCGCCGCCGGCGTCGATCCGTCGCTGCTGCGCGCGACCGGCCTGGCGGCGGCGCTCGTCCTCGGCCGCACCGAGCGGCTGCCGGCTGGCGAGGTCGACGACCTGCGGCGCAGCGGTCTGGCTCACCTGCTGGCGGTCTCCGGCCTGAACGTCGGTCTGGTCGGGGCGTTCGTCTGGTGGAGCCTGCTGGTGGCGGGCGTGCCGCCGGGACGGCGGCGGTGGATCGTCGCGGCGACGATGCTGGCGTTCGCTGCGCTCGCCGGCTGGGGCGCGCCAGTCCGTCGCGCCGCCTTCGCCGGCGCTGGTTACCTGGCGGCCCGCCAGCTCGGCCGACCGCTGCTGTCGCTGCCGGTCGTCTGGGCGATCGTCGCCTCCCTGGCTCTCCTCGAGCCCGACGCCATTCTGCAGGCGGGGTTCCAACTTTCGGCGTTGGTGACGTTGGCGCTGCTGCGGTGGGCCGAGCCGCTCTCCGACGTCTTCGGCCGGCTGCCGCGCTGGGCCGCCGGTGCCGTCGCGGTGGCGGTGATCGGGCAGGCGTCCTCGGCGCCGCTCGCCGGCCAACACTTCGGGACGCTCTCGCTCCTCGGCGTGGCGGCGAACCTGCTGGCCGCACCGGTCGCGTTCGTGCTGACGGTGCAGAGCCTGGTCGCGCTCGTCGCCGCCGTGCTGTCGCCCTGGCTCGGACACGGGGTGCTGGTCCTCGTGGCGCCGTTCCAGCGGGCCCTCGACGCGATCTCGACGTCCACCGCCGGGGCCGTGCTCGAGTACCCAGCCATGCCGGCGTCGCTGCTGGTGCTGTTGGCCGGCGTCGCCCTGTGGGCGCTGGCAAGGGTACGCGGGGCTCGGGTGGCGGCGTGGGGATCGGTGGCGCTCTGGGTGGCGTGGGTAGCGTGGCCTGGGGCCGGCCCGCCGTCCGGAGGCGAGATCCGCATGTTGGCGGTCCGTGAGGGGATGGCGCTGCTGCTCCGCGACCCGGAAGGCGCGGTGCTGGTCGACGCCGGCCGCAGTCCTGCCCAGGTGAGCCGCGCGCTCGCGGCACTGCGGGTCGGCCGCCTCGCGGCAGTCGTCCTGACCCACCCCGACGCCGACCACACCGGCGGCGCCGCCCGGGTGCTCGAGCGCTTTCGGGTCGACGCCTTGGTCTACCCGGCGCGGGTCGCCGACCACCCGGCGATACTGGCGTTGCGTCGGCTGGCGGCCAGGCGTCGCGTCGTCGAGCAGGCGGTGGTCTCCGGCGAACGGGTCGTGCTCGGAGGCATGCCGTTCGACGTGCTCTGGCCAGATCGGACCCTCGCGTCGGACACCAACGACGCCAGCTTGGTCGCCCGTGTGCGGGTCGGCACGATCAGCCTCCTGGTGACCGGGGACGTCGAGAGAGCAGCGGAGATCGCGCTTGTCGGTCGCTACGGGGGGATCGAGGCGGACATCCTGCAACTGCCACACCACGGATCGGCGACCTCGTCGAGCGCGGCGCTGCTGGGAGCGGTCCGCCCGCGGGTCGCGCTGGCCGCGAGCGGCACGGCGCCGCGCTTCCGCTACCCGGACGCCGGCGTTGCCGGCCGGCTCCGCGCGCTGCCTGCGGTCGTCCTGGCACAGCGCGACGGCGCCAGCAGCGTGGACTGGTCCGCCGGCGGACCGGCGCTGCGCCTCGACGGCACCGTGACCCTGCCGATGCGGAGGCGCGACGATGTTTGACCTCGTGGTGATCGTCGGGCCGACGGCGGCCGGCAAGACGGACCTCGGCGTCGAGCTGGCGGCGCGGACGAACGGAGAGATCGTCTCGGCCGACGCCTTTGCCGTGTACCGCGGACTCGACATCGGGACCGCAAAGCCCCCGGCCGAGCTGCGGGCGCGTGTGCCGCATCACCTGATCGACATCGCCGATCCACGCGAGACCTACTCGGCCGGGATGTTCATGCGCGACGCAGGCGCGGCGATTGCGGCAATCCGCTCTCGCGGCCGGCTGCCGATCGTCGTCGGCGGCACGCTGTTCTACGTGCGCTCGCTCCTCCACGGGCTGTTTCCGGAGCCGACGAAGAGCCCGCCGCTGCGCCGTTACCTGCGCTCGCTCTGGGAGCAGCGACCGGCTGCGGTCCGGCGGTGGCTTGCGCTGCTCGACTCCGCCGCGGCCGCCCGGATCGCTGCGGCGGACCAGCAGCGGATCCTGCGTGCCCTGGAGGTCACCCTGGCTGCCGGCCGGCCGATGACGGAGCTGTGGCAGGAGGCGGCGACGCAGTCGAGCCGTTACCGAGCCGTGGTGATGGGCGTCGCTCTGCCACGCGGCACCCTCCATGCTAGGATCGGTCGGCGCGTGGAGGCGATCTTTGCGGCCGGGTTGTTGGACGAGGTGCGGGGCCTGCTCAACGCCGGCGTACCCGCGACCGCCCACGCGCTGAAGGCGATCGGCTACCGGGAGTGCTGCGACGTGCTGCGAGGGACGATGACTCTGGTTGAGGCGCAGGAACGGACGACGGTCGCCACGCGCCAGTTGGCGAAACGCCAGGTCACGTGGCTGCGTGGGGAAGTCGGGACCGTGTGGCTTCAGGGTGCTGGCGGGGTAGCGCTTGCTCAGGCGATCTCGCAACTGGAGGAGCGCTGTGGATCAGGCACAGGATCGGCCTAAGGGCAACGTCAACGTCCAGGATGGCTTCTTTTACGCGTTGCGGAGGGAAGGCAAGCCGATCCATGTCTACCTGTTGACCGGCAAGCGGGTTACCGGGGTGCTGAGGCGGTTCGACCGCTATGCCCTGGTCGTCGAAAGCCACGGTCTCGAGCACCTGATCTACAAGCACGCCGTGGCGTCGGTTTGCCTGGCCAGGTCGGAGAGCGAGCTTGTCGCCAAAGCTGCAGAGTAGACTCCTGCTGGCGAGTGCCGTGCTGTGGACGGCATGCCGCACTGCAGCGCCGCCGGTTTCCGTGGCGTTACCGGATCCGTTCGCACCACCGACCGCCGGTGACCCGCTGACGGCCTCGCAGCGCAAGGCTGCCGGAGCCGCGTGGGCCGCCGCCGGTCGCGGCGATTCGCAGGCGGCCGCCAAGCAGCTCGCGAAGCTCCCAGCCACGCATCCGATCCGCGAGCTGATCCAGTTGGAGGCAAGGTTCGCCAAGGGCGAGACAGTCGGCGCCGCCTCGCTCGATCTGGCGACGCGCTCGCCCGGCTACGCCGCCGCATGGGCGCTGACGGCGCAGGCCGCTGGCCGGGAAGGCCGCAAGGAGGACGCACTCGCGGCAGCGCGGCAGGCGCTGACCCTGCGGAGCGACGAGCCCAATCAGCGGCTGGTCGCTGCCCTCGAGCGCGAGGTAGTGGCGAACGGGGTGGAAGAGGCGAGCACCCTGCTGGCTCGCGGCGATGCCCCGGCGGCGTTCGTACGGGCGCGGCGGGTCCTGGAGATCGTCCCCGGAGCGGACGAGGCGCGTCTCGTCGCGATCCGGTCGGCCCTCGCGGCCGGCCAGACGGCGAACGCCGCGGAGCTGATTCCGGCGCTTCCCGACACTCCCAAGGCCCTCGAGGTCAAGGGAAAGGTAGCCGAGGCGCTCGGCCAGTGGGATCTTGCCGTGGACTTCTACGGGCAACTGCCCGTGGATTTCCCGGGCCGCTGCGATCTGCTCGATGGCGCCCGCGAGCGATCGCGCCTGTCGCTGGCGCCGCCGCAGGTCAGCCGCGCTCTCGCCGCCACCGAGGTGACGCGCCGGCAACTCGCCGCCCTCCTGGTCTGGGAGGCGCCGTTCCTCGCCGGGAAGGCAACCGGATCCGTGCCCGTCTTCGAGGACGTCATCGGCATCGCTGAAGGGCGCGACATCGTGGTGGCGGTCCGTTCCGGAGTGATGACCGGGGACGCGATTGCCCGCCGGTTCGGCCCGAACCGGACCGTGCCGCTGCGCGAGCTCCAGGCGTGCCTCGATCGGCTGTCTCACGTGGCCGCGAGACCCGCTCCACGTTGGTGCGGCGACGGTGCGGCCGTCGACGGGTGCGTTGCCCAACCTGCTACCCTCGATGGGAAGACCGTGGCCGCTCTGGTACGCTCGGTCGCGGGGCAGGAGGAGAACCCATGTTCCCGCCGGTAAAGGAGCTGCTCGGCCGCTCGACGTTGTTCGCTGACCTTGCGGAGCACGAGATGGACGCCTTGGCGCGGATGGCCGAGGCGAAGGAGTTCGTGCGCGACCAGGCGATCTTCGCGGTCAACGAAAACCCGGACGGCCTGTACGTCGTGGCCGCCGGCCGCGTGAAGGTGTGCCTCTCCTCGTCCGAGGGCAAGGAGCTGATCCTCGCGACGCTCGGTCCTGGGCAGTTCTTCGGGGAGATGGCGCTGCTCGACGACGAGCCGCGCTCGGCCAGCGTGATCGCCCAGGTACCGACGACCGTGTACAGGATCCGTCGCGACGACTTCCACCGCCTCATCGAGACCCACCCGTCGATTGCCCGCAAGCTGCTCTGCGAGCTCTCACTGCGCCTGCGCCGCGCCAACGCGCAGATGGAGTCACTGGCCACGCTCGACGTGGTCGGTCGGATGGCGCGCTACTTCATCGACATCGCCAAGCAGCACGGGCAGGTCCTCGGGAACGGCTGGGTGGCGGTCCGCCGCCCGACTCACCAGGACATCGCCAGCTCGATCGGGACCTCGCGGGAGACCGTCACCCGGCTCATGAACGACCTCGAGCAGCGGGGCCTCGTGGTCAACGAGGGCCGCATGAGCTACCTGCGCGAGGAGGTCCTGCGGGAGGAGCGGGAGTGACGCCAGGAGTCGAGCGCGACCCGACGCGGCTGGCGGAGAGCTCGCAACGCCTGCGCGACCTTTCCGGCCAGGTTGCCCAACGGGCGGCACGCGAGGTTCGGGCGGCGCTGCGGCCGTTCACGATCCCCAACGGCATCACCCTGCTGCGCATCGCTCTGACGCCGTTTTTCGTGCTCGCGACGCTGTCCGCCAACCATACCCTCGCCCTCGCGCTGTTCGTCGTCGCCGGCTTGTCGGACGCCGTCGACGGTCTGCTTGCTCGGCTGCTGCGGATGCGCTCGCTGATCGGCAGCTACCTCGACCCGATCGCCGACAAGCTGCTGCTCGTCAGCGCGTTCGTCGCCCTGACCGTGCCCGAGCCGGGCGCGGTGCGCATTCCGCTGTGGCTCACCGTGATGGCGCTCTCGCGCGACATCCTGATCGTGCTCGTGGCGCTCCTGCTGTACCTCGGCGCCGGCATTCGGCTTTTCCCGCCGTCGATCTGGGGTAAGACGACGACGTTCGTGGAGGTGTTGACGGTCGGCCTGGTGCTCGTGGCCAACGCCTTCAACGTCGTCCCACCCGTGTTACTGCTGGCCCTGTACTACGTCGCGCTCGCCCTGATCATCATCTCGGGGCTCGACTACGTGCGGCGGACGGCCAGCGTGGTCGAGACGCAGCACCGCGAGAGCGGCCAGTAGGCGACGCAGCGGTCGACCAGGCGCGGCGATTCGGGATAGAATCTCGTCTCAGGGGGCGACAGTGCCGCTGGCATCTCTTCCGACGCTCGGTGTACCCAGGGATCATGCCACGCTCGTCGATGAGATCGTCCGTTTGAAGAAGGAGCGAGGCGCCGTCCTGCTCGCGCACTACTATCAGGATGGCGAGATTCAGGACCTCGCCGACTTCGTGGGCGACTCGCTCGAGCTCGCGCGTGCTGCGCACCGCGCACAGGCGAAGACGATCGTCTTCTGCGGTGTGCGCTTCATGGCCGAGGTCGCCAAGATCCTCAACCCCGGCGCTGTAGTGCTCATCCCCGACCTGGAGGCGGGCTGCTCGCTCGAGGAGTCGTGCCAGCCCGAAGACTACCGGCGGTGGCGGGCCGAGCACCCGGGGCACGTCGCCCTCACGTATATCAACTGCTCGGCGGCGGTGAAGGCGCTCTCCGACGTCATCGTGACGTCGTCGTCCGCGGAGACGATCATCCACAAGCTGCCGTCGGACCAGCGGATCCTGTTCGCGCCGGACCGGCACCTCGGCGCCTACCTGTCGCGGCGCACCGGCCGCGAGATGGTGCTGTGGCCGGGCACCTGTGTGGTCCACGAGCAGTTCTCCCACAAGGCGCTGGTGGAGCTCAAGGTGGAACACCCCGACGCCCTCGTGGCCGCCCACCCCGAGTGTCCCGAGGCGATTCTCGCCCTCGCCGATCACGTTGGGTCGACGTCGTCGATCCTCCGCTACGTGCAGACGGCGCCAGCGACGAAATACCTCATCGCGACCGAGCCGGGGATCATCCATCAGATGCGCAAGCTGGCGCCGGACCGGGAGTTCATCGGTGTTCCCGGGGCCAGTGGCGAGTGCTCGTGCAACACCTGCCCGTACATGCGGCGGAACACCCTCGAGAACCTCTACACGTGCCTGCGCGACGGGGCGCCGCGGATCGAGCTCCCCGAGGAGCTGCGTCTGGCGGCGCTGCGGCCGCTCGACCGCATGCTCGAGCTGTCGGCGACGCCGGTCGCCAGCGGCGACTGACCGTGGCGGTCTGTGACGCGGGCCACCGAGCGGACCGGCGGGGATTGCTAGGCTGGAAGGCAGGACGGGTTGTTCGCGCGAGGCACGAGGCTCGTGCGGCCTGGCGAGGCGCGGGCAGGGTGGGTCGCTGATCCCGTCCGGGCCTGGCGAAACTGGACATCGGATAGCGGCGATGTTATGTTGGCAAACGAGATGCTCGGTGGAATCCGTAAAAGAACCGTGGAGGGCGACATGAGATTTCGGCGCTTCGTCAGTGGCGCGTTGTTCGTCCTGGGCGTCTACTTCTTCGGGATGTACCTCACGGCGGCGGACGGCGGGCCGGCTCTGACGGACCATCTCCTCTACGTGCTGTTCGGCAGCAACCGGAATGCCGGAATCGACTGCTCGCAGGGATCGCCGCCGCTGCCGTGCAACCCTGGCGTACTCAAGCCACCGAGCGGTGCCGTCGAGATCGTCGATCTCGGCACTGATCCACCGACCCTGCGCAAGGCGATCGACCTCGGCGCCTCGAACCCCAAGTCGATAGCGGTGGCGCCCGACGGCAAGCGGTTCTACTTCGCGGACTCGCTCAACGGAGCGGTCTACACCGTCGATTCCGTCACCGGCGCATTCATGGGCACGACGCCGATCCCCGAGATACCGCTCGACTGCGTACTGAGCGCCGACGGGAAGTACCTGTACGTGACCACCGAGGAGCCGTCGGTAGTGACCGTGGACACCAGGTTCGGAATCGTCGTCGGCAAGGCCGCGCCGGGCCAGAGCTACCCGGAGGAGTTCGGCGGCATCGCTCTCCAGCACGGCGACACCAGCGACCAACTCGCGGTTGCGGCGACCAGCAGCGCGCCGGCGTACTATCTCTTCGGCGCCAACAAGGGCGCCGTCAGCGTCGGCCCGCGCGTCGAGATCTCGGGCTACTGCACCGACCCGTTCTGCGCCCGCGCCGATGACGTCGTCTATGGCGGCACGGACCGGCTCCTGGTCGCCTCGCTGACCTGTAGCCAACTGTTCGCCTATGGGCTGTCCTCCGGGTTGCCGATCTCCAGCGGCACCTACGGCGACGACGCCTGCCTGCCGCTCAACCCGCAGAACAGCCTGCTGTATAGCCCGCTGACGCAATGGGCCTATCTCGTCACCCGGAAATTCTCCCTGGGGCTGGCGCCCGGCCTCGTTGCCGTCAATCCGGCGGACTTCAGCTCCTTCTTCGTGTCGGCCTTCAGCGGCATACCCGAGGCCGCAGCGTTCGCGCCGGACGGTCGGTCGCTGTTCGTCGTCAGCCAGGACACCTTCGTGGCGCCGCTGGGGCTCGACAAGTTCGACGCGCTGACTGGCGATGTCACGCACGACCTGTACACGTTCAGCCTGCTGGCGCAGAACCGTACGGCCATCGACGCCAAGATCGTTCAGGCCTCGGGGGTGTTCACCCTGTTGGCCGCCGGTATCCCGTTCGTCGGCGCCAAGGGCCTGGCAAGCTCGCTCGGGCAGGTCGTCCTGGTGATCTTCGGACTGGCACTGCTGCGCCTCGACGGCAAGCGCCGCCGGTCGCGTACCTAGCGACGGAAGCGTAGTTCTCCAGGAATTCGGAGAGCGGGCGGCCCAGGTGGCCGCCCGTGGCGTTCTAGGGAGTCTGAACGACCGGCTGGATCCCGAACCCGAGCACCAGCTCGTGCGGCAGCAGCACCCCGGCGTGCGCGCGCAGGCTGGTCGCCTCGTGGAGACGCCCCATCGACGCGGCGACGTCGGCATTGAGAAGCCAGACGATGCCGTTCCGGGGCGCGGCATCGCTGGCCCGTCGCAGCAGCGCCAGGCCCTCCGCCGGGGAGACCCGGGCGAGGGCGGCTCCGGCGGCGGCGAGCACCAGGGGGTCGGAGGCGCCGCGGGCAACCAAGGCTCGGTAGGCTGCGACGGCGCCGGCGAGGTCGCGGTCCTCCTCGCACAGCCGCGCCCGCTCGAAGGTCGTGAGCGAGTAGCCCCTCGCGTCGGCGTCCGGGAGGCGGTACACCCGGTATCGCTCGCGGCCGATCTGGACATCGAGGACGGTGTGGATGGGCGTGCCGGCGGTCCGCATCAGGCGCTCGACGTAGGTCAGCTCCGGTACCCATAGTGTGGCGAGATGCGTGCTGGCGGTCGGGTTCCCGGCAAGCGAGGCAGGGTCGATGCGGAAGTCCAGGGCAACGCGGTAGCGGGGATCGAAGGCGAGGTAGTGGGCCGCGTAACCGCGGACGACCGCGCCAGGGCCGACCGCGGCCTCGAACGAGCGCCTCGCCGCGAGATCGTCGAAGCGGACCGGGAAAGCGTGCGACTGCAAGGCTCGGGCATCGGTGAGGAAGACAAACGCGGCGAGCGCTACGGCGTAGCGCCTGGCCGGGCCGAGGTAACCGCGGTCGCCCAGGGTGCGCGCCTGGCCGATGGCGATCGCTACGGCGGCGGCCGCGGCGACGCCGAGGCGGAACGCCGGCGCCCAGATGAGGGCCGGCAGTGCGGACCGCGCCGCCTGCGGCAGCAGCGCCGTCAGCCACGAATAGGCCGCCGCCAGCCCGATCCACCAGACCAGCCCGAGCACCGCCAGGCGCGTGACCCGGCCTGCCCGCACAGGCGATGGCGCTCCGCCCCAGAGCACGCGGACCGCGTGTGCGGCGAGCAGGAAAGCCGGCGCGAAGAGGCCGAGCACGTATCGCGTGGGCCGATAGGAGAACCCGGCCACGATCACGCAGCCGAGCGCGAGCCAGACGACCAGGAAGCGACGGAACTTCTGCTCCGGGTCGCCGGGCGCGCCGCGGCCCTCGAGCACGACGGCGGCGATCCCGACGCCGGCGAGGACGGCGATCGCAGGAATGCGGCCGATGACGGCGAGGGACTTCGGCAGGTCTCCGAAGGCCACGATCCAGCCCCCGGGGAAGGGAATCTCCGCCAGCGAGGCGCGGCCGCTCACCTTGCGCAGCAGCTCGCGCGCCTGCTCGGGCGCGAGTAGCCAGACCGCCGCGCAGGCGCCGGCCGCCGCGAGCGCGACCATTCCGGCGGCCTGCAGGCGGCGCCGTCGCGAGCCGCCGCCGCTCCCCGCCTGCGCGAGGAGCAGCGCCGGCACGCCGAGGAGGATGGTCTCCTTGCCCCAGGCGAAGATCGCGACGATGGCGGCCCACGCGACGGCGAGCCAGCGCGGCGAACGCAGGCCGCGCATCCAGGCGAGGAGGGCCAACAGGAACGCGAGGTTCACGGTCGAGTAGATGAGCGGTTCGCGGTCGTGGAGTACCGCCAGCCAGTTGGTGGCCGCGAACGCGCCGGCCAGGACGGCCGCTCCGCCGAGCCCGCCCGACCAGCCCACCACGACCAGCAGCGCAACGGCGAGCGACGCGGCAATCATCGCGGGCCACGGCAGTGTGCGTTCGGAGAGCCCGACAGCCGCGAACGTGGCACGACACCACAGCGTGTACAGGGGGCGGTCGAAGACGTCAGAGATGCCGGTCGAGGAGACGCCGCGGGTGGCGTCGACCGCGGCGCGGGTGTACCAGTAGGCGTCGAGGCGCGGCGCGCGGCCGAGGATCTCCTGGGTGGTCGGGTCGAGGTCCGCTCCGGGCGCGGCAGCGATACGGATCGCCAGCGTGGCCAGCG
Source organism: uncultured Acidobacteriota bacterium (assembly GCA_963725705.1). Lineage (GTDB taxonomy): Bacteria > Acidobacteriota > Thermoanaerobaculia > Thermoanaerobaculales > Thermoanaerobaculaceae > CAVRZJ01. The sequence goes on from CAVRZJ010000024.1 coordinate 44,505, forward strand.
CAAGGGCCACGGCGGCGACGAAGTGCCACGGGGGGGAGAACCGGCTCATCGCCACCGCTGAAAGTCCTCGACCTCGAAGGCGAGGTTCTGGACGGTGGCGTGGCCGGCCACCGGATCGTGGCCGCACGGCAGGACCAGACCGGCGGGAAGCGGACCGTCAGCGTCCTTTCCGGGAAGGACGAGGTAGGCCCATCCTGCTCGGCTCGCGGCCGCAAATGCGGTGGCGTCGGTCCCTTCCGGAACGACGGCGATCTCCCGAGAACCGGTGAACGGATTGAGCGGGATCGAGTCGATGATGCCCGGAAACGGGCCCTGCTGGCTTGGCGTCCCTCGCACGTCGCGCGGCTGGGTGAGCTGGGAGACGAGCTGCTGCGACGTCGGCGCGGGACCGTCGGCTCCGGGAAGGCGGCCGTGCTGTGCCTCGAACGAGGCGATCGCGTGGCGGAGCAGGCGCAGGCCGGTGAAGCAGTCGCCGCGCGAGGCCGCCGGCGTCGGCGCGGACCCGCCGAGCATCGTCAGCGCGCCGACCAGCCCGCCGACGGCGACGGCGATGGCGATGCGGCCGAGGTGTGGCGAGCCGAACATGGCGGGAACTATAACCCGCCGGGGCGTCCGGCCGGGACGACGCTTCACCAGTCGAGGTCGCGCTCGTAGCCGAGGTCGATGAGGAGCCGCCCGGCGACTTCCTTGAACGCGTCGACGTGGTCGGGCTTGAAGTACTGCCTCCAGCCACCGATCTGACCGATTCGGAATGTGGGGCTCGCGGTCGAGAATACCCGGTTTGCGATGTATCCGACGGCGGTCGGTGTGGACAGGGGGAAGCCAATGTGCCGGAGAACCCCCGTGACCTCGGCGGCTTGGAGCTTAGCCGACCCGCCGCCATGCGGCCCGACCAGGCGTTCGAACGTGGTTGCATAGACCCCGGGCATGTCTCGCCACGCGAGGAAATAGCGGAAGAACGTGTCGACATCGGCGAGATGGCCGTCGGGGCCCGGCCCGAACCCTCTGATCGCAGCGTGGAGTGCCTGATCGAGCTCCGGGAAGCGATCCCGGAAGTAGAGATGGAGTGGATGGTCGACGTGGGTTCGGAAGTGAAACACGTGCGAGACCACCTGATCTCGAGGGTCGCGGGAGATGAAGAGGACCTTGGCCCGCCGCCTCAGACAGATGTCGTGGTTGGTGGTCAGCCCCTGAAGGTGACAGATCAGCACCCGGCCGCGGGTGGCCGCCAGCAGGAAATCGAGAACGGCGGCGGTGTTCTCGTTGTTGACGAAGACCTCCCCTCCGCATCGCACGCCGACGACGTCGAGAAGATGCTGGAGCAGGTGAGTGCCGCATTTCGGCACCGAGGTCAGGACCACCCGCGTGCCCGCCACCCGCCACGTCACGGAGAGGGCCAGGCGCGCAACGCGCGTCAAGGGCCCTTTGACGACTCGTACCAAGGTCGATCTCGGCATCTCGGCGAGCCTCCTACGTGCCAATATCGATCGAGCGGCGGTCCGATCGTAGCGCAGGCGAGCGGAACATGTCACCGGCACGCTCGTCACGTGCACACGGCACGCCGCTCCCACGGCTCTTCCGCGCACGGCGGAGGCAGCGTCTATACTCAGACAGTGAACGCGGTCATCGCAGAGGTGCGCCGCCGACGGCGGGTGACGTTCGCCGAGTTCATGCAGCTCGCGCTCTACCACCCGACCGCCGGGTACTACACGCGCCGGCGGCGACGCGCGCCGGGCCCGGCCGGCAGGGCGGGAGACTTCCTCACCGCGCCGACAGCCTCGCCGCTGTTCACGCGCACGCTCGGCACACTGCTCGCCGACCTGTCCGCCTCTCTCGGCGAACCGCTGAGCTTGGTGGAGCTGGGAGCGGGGGAAGGGGCATTTCTCGAAGGTGTCCTCGCGGTCACAGGGCCGGTCGGCCGCGGTGTGTTGCGCCGAGCCGTGGCCGTCGAGATCGGCGAGTGGGCGCGCCGGCGGCTGGCGGCGCGCTGCCCCGGGGTCGAGGTGGCGGCGACGCTTGCCGAGCGGTCGCGGCCGAGCGGTCCAGTCGTCCTGTTCGCCTCCGAGCTCTACGACGCACTACCGGCGCACCGGGTGATGATGACGGTCGAGGGCGAACGGCGGGTGCTCAAGGAGCAATTCGTCGAGGTCGGGCCCGGCAACCGGCTGCGGTGGGCGCTGCGCGAGCCGAGCACACTGGCGATTACGTCTTTTCTGCGCGGCGCCAACGTCGTCCTCGAGGACGGCCAGATCGCGGAGGTGCGCCCGGGCCTGCGCTCGGCGCACGCGAAGGCGCTCGCGTGGTGCGGCCACGACGGAGTGGCATTGATCGTCGACTATGGCCATCCCGCGCGCAAGCTGTACGACGCCCGCGCCCGCCGCCAGGGCTCGCTGGTCGGCTATCGTGCGCACACCGTCGTGCTCGATGTGCTGCGCTCACCCGGCGAGATCGATATCACCGCACACATCTGCTTCGACGATCTCGAGCAGGCGGCCGCCGATGTCGGCTGGGAGCGCGGTGAGCTGCGGCCCCTGGGTAGCTTCCTCGCGCTGCACGGGGCGCTCCGCTTTCTACCCCGGGCCGCGGCCGCCGGCGGCCGGCTGAGTCCCGAGGACTGGGCCGAGCTCTCCGCCGCGAAGCGCCTCCTGGTGCCCGACGGGATGGCCAGCGACCTCAAGGTGCTGGCCCAGGGCAGGGGCCGCTCCTGGCAGGCGTACACCAAGCTCGCAACACCGCCGCCGCTCGAGGCGTAAGATCTCCTTGTGAGACCCCGACTCTTTGTCCTCGCCTCCGCCGTCGCCGCCCTCACCCTGATCGTCGCCGCCAGCAGCGCGCGCGCCAAGGATCCGAAGCTGCCGGAGAAGTGGCGCGTGTGGCTCGACGAGGAGGTCTACCCGTTGATCACGCCGGAGCAGAAGAAGACGTTCCTGGCGCTCGAGACGGACGAGCAGCGCGCCCAGCTCGCCGAGCAACTGTGGCAGGCGTGGGGCACCGAGAGCGGCATGGGATCGGCGTTCCGGCGGACCTACGAGGAGCGGCTCGCGAGGTGCCGCGAGGATTTCGACAACACGATCGAGGACCGCGCTCGCGTGCTGCTGCTGCAGGGACCGCCCGACGACACCAGGAAGATCGACTGCGACGAGGTGTTCAACCCGCTCGAGTTCTGGGTGTGGGGCCGCCTCGAGGGGTTCGGCCAGAACGTCACGGTGGTGTTCTACAAGCCTTATGGACTCGGCCGCGCCAAGCTATGGAACCCGATGTCGGAGGGGCGCACCGTCCTCTACAGCACCTCCGGCAACATGGCCAAGGCGCACGGGCTCGACCCGACGATGCGCGGCCTCGACCGCCCCGAGTACCGGTGCGGCGACGCGGACGAGATCCTCCGGCTGCTGCAGGCGGCCGAGTACTGGCTCGAGGACCTCGGGCTCATCCAGGCGCTGCAGCACCGCGTGTCGACGTCGAAAGCCGGGAGCGAGGCGGCGTCATCGCGCTTCCTCAAGTTCTCGACGCTGGTACCCAAGGGCGCGCCACCGCTGCCGTTCGAGATGACCGAGTCGCTGGGCGGCCGGCGCGGGGGCAAGGTGCTGGTGACACTGAACCTCACGGTTCCGCGCGAGGGGCTTGGAACGGCGAAGATCGGTGAGCTCGAGGTCGTGCAGCTCGACGTGGTCGGCGAGGTGACGCGCGCCGGGGAGATGTACGACCGGTTCCGCTACGCCTTCACCTTCTCTGCCGATTCGAAGTCGCTTCCGGCGGTCGTCGAGCGCGACATGCGGCCCGGCAGCTACCGGCTGCGCCTGAAGGTGCAGGACAGCCACTCGGAGCGCGCCAGCGTCAAGGAGATGGAGTTCGCGGTGACCGTGCCGCCGGCCGTCGAGCTTCCGGCGGATGCGACCGCAGCGGCGGTCGTCGCCCAAGCGGCGTCGCCGGCGCAATCCGAGGCGACGCTGTCGCTGCAGGGCCCGGAAGGGGAGAGCATCTCCGGGGTGCAGCGCTTCATCGCCCTGACCGGCCAGAAGGTGGCGAAGGTCGAGTTCCAGCTCGACGGGAAGCCGGTGCTCACCAAGAACCGGCCACCATTCGACGTTGAGCTCGACCTCGGTCCCCTGCCGCGCCTCGCGACTGTCATTGCCGTCGCCTACGACAGCGCCGGGCAGGAGCTCGACCGCAAGCAGGTCGACGTCAACGTCGGCCGCGAGCGCTTCCACGTGCGGCTGCAGCCCGTCGGCAAGCCCGACATCAACGGCAACAAGGTCCACGCCGTAGCCGTGGTCAACATCCCCAGCGACAACAAGCTCGAACGCCTCGAGATCTACTGGAACGAGCGGCTGATGACCACGTTGTACCAGGCACCGTTCGAGACCTGGGTGCCGCTCGAGGACGCCAGCCAGATCGGCTACCTGCGCGCACTCGCGGTGCTCGCGGACGACAGTCAGGCCGAGGACATCCAGTTCGTCAACGCGCCGCAGTTCATCTCCGGGGTCGTCGTTTCGTCGGTGCACGTGCCGGTCACCGTGCTCGACAAATCCAAGAAGCCGGTCGAAGGCCTCAAGCAGGAGGAGTTCGAGGTGATCGAGGACGGCGTGCCGCAGACGATCACGCATTTCTCGCTGCAGCGCGACCTTCCGGTTCGCCTCGGGCTGGTGATCGACACCTCCGGCTCCATGGAGAAGACGCTGCCGGAGGTACAGCGCGTGGTGCTCGGGTTCCTGCACGACCTGCTGCGCCCGGTCGACCGCGCCTTCGTCATCGCCTTCTCGGACCGGCCCGCGCTGCTCGAGGGTTTCACCGGCGACTTCGGCGCGCTCGAGCGGGCGATGATCGCCCTGCGCGCCGACCGCTCGACGGCGTTCTTCGACGCGTCGATCTACGGGCTGTTCCAGTTCTCCGGCGTGCGCGGGCGCAAGGCGCTGGTGATCCTCACCGACGGCGAGGACAACGCTTCCAAGAACACTTTCGAGCGCGCCTTCGACTACGCGCAACGCAGCGGCGTCACGCTCTACACGGTCGGCGTCGACCTGCCGATGACCCAGGTCCGCGCCCGCTCGCACCTCTCACGCCTGGCGCGCGTCACCGGGGGAGAGGCATTCTTCCTTGGCCGCGACGACTCGCTGTCCCCGGTCTACGACCAGATCGACCGCGAGCTGCGAACCCAGTACCAGATCGTCTACACGTCGAACTCGACCGCCCCGATCGACGAGTTCCGCAAGGTCACGGTACGGGTCGCGCGGCCCGGCGTCGAGGTGCGCACGATCGCCGGCTACTACCCCGGCAACTGAGCGGCCAGCTCTTAGGTGGTGCGGGGAGAGCGCTCGACGATGGCCCTCAGTACGCCGCACCACCAGGGGTCGAGTAGGGTGCCCGAGCGGCGCTGGATGCACGCCAGCGCCCCCTCCCGGGTCATCACGCCGCGGGCGCCGCGGGCGGTGTGGAGCACGACGTAGGCATCGGCGAGCGACACCAGCCGGCTGGCCGGGTGTGGGCGGCGGGGGCGCTGCAAGCGCGGGTAGCCGGTGCCGTTGTAGTTGAGGTGGTGCTCGTAGGCGACGATCAGCGCGAGCACCGGCACCTGGCTGCTGGCCAGGAGCGTGGCGAGGCCACTGGCCGGGTGGTCGAGGATCAACTCGAGCTCGTTCTCGCTCAGCGACTCGAGCTCGTGCTGCATCACGTCGTCCGGCAGCTCGAGCTTGCCGATGTCGTGGAGCAGGCCGGCGACGCCGAGCTCCACGTTGGTCGCCCGATTGACGCCGGCGACGCGGGCGAGCGCCTGGCTGAGAACGCAGACGTTGTGCGCGTGCACGGCGTGCCAGCGGTCGGCCCCCTCCCATGGGGCGAACAGACGCAGCGGGTCGGGCTGGCCGTCGAGTGCCTCGAGAGTCGATCGCGCCACCGTCTCCAGCGAGCCGACCGCGAGCGCATGGCCGCCGAGCAGGGAAGCGAACGTCTCCTGGACGAGCGTGACGCGGTCGCGCACCGTCGGGAGCCTGCCCTTGCCCTTGCCGCCTGCGCTCTCGTCCTGGCCGCCGAGGTCGTGATCGGCCAGCTCGACCTTGCCCACCTGGATGTGCGGTCGCGAGCGGACCGGCGTGTCGTCGGTCGACGCCAGCTCGAGGAGAAACGGGCGCAGCTCGTCGCCCGTCACGCCTTGCCGGAAGGTCACGTGCTCGACGCCGCGCCGACGGAAGCGCCGGATCAACGACGGCGCTTGGCGCGAGGTCCGCGTGAACGGCCGTGCCTGGACGAAGAGCTCCTCGCCGAGGAGCACCATCGCCAGCTCGGGCTCGCCGCGGTGCAGCGCCGCGAGGTTGCGCTCGAGCTGCTGGACCGCCTCGGTCGCGCGCGGGTGCGAGGCGCCGTACAGGGCCACCGTAGTAGCGCCGGCGGTCAGCTCCGTGATCGTCTCGTGGACGAGCAGCTCCCACTCGGTGCGCAGGCTCACTCGCCCTCCTCGGGCGCGGCGGCCGGCCGCTGCATGGCGGTGCGCACCGCGGCGGCGAGCTGGGCGTCGCGGTCGCCGGCCAGGGCGATGGTGGCCCGGCGCGCTTCAGGACCCTCGAGCGTCGCGATGGCCACGGCCGCCTCGCGGCGCAGGCCGCCGATCGAGAACGGGTAGCGCCACTGCTTGAGGTCGGTCACCTTCTGGAGCACCGGCAGCGCGCCGGAGTCGCGCAGGCGACCCAGGGAGCGGATGAGCCCGACCGTGACCGGCTCCTCGCGCAAGCGCCTGCCGAGGCGCTGGCGCAGCCGGTCGACCAGCGCCTTGACTACCTGCGGGTGCCGGATCCGCGAGGCGACGCTGATCGCCGCCAGTTGGTGTCGCTCGTCGGGGCTGTCGAGCTCGCGGAGCAGGAAGCTCAACCACTCCGGGTCGGAGAATGCGACCATCGCCTTCAGCGCTTCGGCGATCACTTGCGGCTCGGCGGCGGGGACGATGGCCTTGAGGTGCGGCAGCATGTCGCGATAGCCGAGCCGGCGCAGCACGAAGACTGCGTTGCGGACCACGAACCAGCGCGGGTCGTCGAGTAGCGGCAGCAGGTGCGGCACGGCGAGATCGCCCTGCCTGGCGACCGCCTCGAGGAGGCGCTTGCGGACCGCCAAGTTCCCCTCCTCGGCGAGCGCCGCGAGGACGAGCGGCAGAGCGCGGTCGCCAAGGGTGACGAGGATCGTCACCAGCGCGCCGGTGCTCTGCCGGTCTCCGGAGCGCAGCGCCCCAACCGCTGCGGCCACCCCGTTCGTGCAGGCGAGCTCGCGGGCCGCCGCCGATGGGGCGGCGGCGGTCAGCGGCGCCAGGCGGACCGCGGTCTCGACGTCGCCGATCTCGAGGGCGCTGACGAACTCCTCGGCCAGACGCAGGGCAGCGCGCTCGCCGACGGGCTCGCGGGGCCACAGCGTGACCGCCTCGCCGAGCAGGCGCAACAGGTGGGAGTGCAGCTCGCGCTCGCTGACGGCGGCGAGCAGCTCGGCGGCGCCGCTCGTGCCGAGGGCGGCGTTGGCCAACTCGTCGGCCGATATGCCGGCGCCGTCCGGCATCGGCGGCTCCGGACCGGCGAGCGGCAGGCGGTGGAGCAACGAGCGGGCGCGCTGCACGACCGCGTCGGGAAGGGCCACGGGCTGATCAGCGGGCGGCGCAGCGAGCCGGTAGACCGCGCGCTGGATGATCTCGGGCACCGCGATGTCGTGGCCGAGCATGTACTCGACCGCATCGAGCAGCACCTCCCCGCGCACCAGCGGCTCGAGACCGTCGTGAGGGGTACCGGCGAGCGGCAGGTGCTTGCCGGCAGCGGCGAGCGCGAGGCAGGTCCGGTCGGCGTCGAGCAGGCCGAGCAGCTCGGCGAGGAACGCCTGCGCCTCGCGCCACATGACGCCGCGCTGGGAACCCGTGGCCGCGCGGACGACCTCCGCGATCTGCGAGAACAGGTGGTCGAGCAGAGACACCTGATCGGGGACCTTGTCGAGCAGGTCGGCGAGGACCCCGGGCGCCAGGTGGCCGGCAAGCACCTTGCCGGAGAACAGGAAGGCGCCGCGGGAGGCGAGCCGTTTTGCCAGCTCCCCCCACGCGAACCTCGGCGCTTCGCGGTTGGTCACCGCGTCCGAGTCGACGAGCTGGACGGTTGACAGGTCGAGCGGCACCAGCTCGACGCCGGCGAGGTTCTCCGCGCTCGTAAGCAGGCTCTGCCGTTCCGTCTCGCCGGGCAGCTCGCGCGTCGCCGCGAGCCGCTCGACAAGATCCGCGAGGCCCCTCTCGGCCGCGGGGAAGCTCAGCCTGATCGCGGCGAGGCCGAGCTGGAACAGTACTCCGACGAGGCGGTGGCACGGTAGGCTCTTCGGGATGGCGAGCTCCTCGCCGTTCCAGACCACCTGCTCGGTGGAGATGCTGATGGTGGCGCCGCCAGTCGTCCCGAGAGCGACGGCGCTATGCCTCAGGCGTTCGCGCGCCGGGCCCAGCGACGGGTGCCCCTCCGGATAGAGCCGGAGCAGACGCCGCAGCGTCTCCATGTCGTTGAGGAGCTGGATCAGGGGGTGGCTGCGATCCGGCCCGGTCATCGCTGGTCCCGAGGTGGCTCCTTGAGCAGCAGTGTAGCCAGGTCGGCGATCCGTTCGAGGGTGACCAGCGCCACATTCGTCCGGGGGGTCGGCCCGGCCGAGGCGGCCAGTGCGCAGCGGCTGAACCCGAGTGCTCCGGCCTCCTTGAGCCGCTCTTCGGTGCGTGAAACGCCGCGCACCTCACCGAGCAGGCCGAGCTCTCCGAACAGCACCAGGTCGCCGGGCAGCGGCGTTCCTGCGGTCGCCGAGAGCACAGCGGCGGCCACCGCCAGGTCGAGTGCGGGCTCGTCGACGGTGATGCCGCCGACGACGTTGACGAAGACGTCGCGGTCGCCCAACCGCAGTCCGGCGTGGCGCTCGAGCACCGCGAGCAGCAACGCCAGGCGGCCTGCGTCGACGCCCTGGGCGATGCGCCGCGGGTTAACCAGCGACGAGCGCGAGACCAGCGCCTGCACCTCGACCAGCAGCGGGGTGGAGCCCTCGATCACCGCAGCGACCGCCGACCCCGGCGTATCGAGCCGGCGGTGGGAGAGCAGGGCGGCGGAAGGGTTGGCGACCTCCTCGAGTCCGTGGTCGGTCATCTGGAAGAGCGCCAGCTCCATCGCCGGCCCGAAGCGGTTCTTGGTGGCCCGCACGCTGCGGTAGGGCATGGCGGCGCCGCCCGAGAAGTCGAGCAGCACGTCGACGACGTGCTCGAGCGACTTCGGGCCGGCGACCAGGCCCTCCTTGGTGACATGGCCGACGAGCACGACCGTCGGGCCGTCGCGCTTGGCGAGCTCGAGCAGTTGGGACGCCACCTCGCGCACTTGAGTCACGCTGCCGGCCACCGCCGGGACGCGCTCCGACAGCATCGTCTGCACCGAGTCGACGATCACCAGGCGGGGCCGCACCCTGCGCACGCTCTCGATGGCCAGCTCGACCACCGGCTCGGCGAGCAGCGCGAGCCCGTCGTGAACGCAGCCGAGACGGTGCGCGCGCAGCGCCACCTGCCGGTTCGACTCCTCCGCGGACAGGTAGAGCACCGGGCCCCCGGCGGCCATCCGCGCCGCCACCTGGAGCAGGAGCGTCGACTTGCCGACGCCGGGCTCCCCGGCGAGCAGCACGACGGAGCCGCCGACGAAGCCGCCCCCGAGCACCCGGTCGAGGCCGGCGATGCCGCACGGCAGGCGCGGGAAGTCGTGGAGCTCGGCCGCCGAGATCGGCGTGGGGGACGCGGCGCCCTGGCGCTCGGCACGGCGCCGCGTCTCCGGAACCGCCTCGAACGTGTTCCAGCCGCCGCACGTCGGGCAGCGGCCGAGCCACTTGCCGGAGGCCTGGCCGCAGGCGGTGCACTCGAAAGAGGGGACGTCGCGGCCCATGGCTGGCGCCTGGCTAGTGTCCCGCTGACGACGCCGTCCCCAGCAGGTACTTCACGTCCTCGTCGCCCCAGGTGACGCCGCCTCCGAAGATCACCGAGGAGCGCTGCGACCAGACCGGGTCGTCCCAGCCAGCGTATGCGAACAGGTTCTTGGTGACGAAGTAGCGTCCCTCCAGGCGCAGGTGGGGCGGCTTCGCCTCGCGGTTGAAGTCGTACGCCTCGAGGGTCAGCTTGAGGCGATCGCGCAGCACGTTCTGGTCGATGCCGACGCCGCCGGTCGACTCGAACAGGCCCGCCCGCAGGGTCAGGCCTTTGCGGATGAAATAGCCGACCTGCGCGTTCACGGTCGCGGAGTCGCTGGTGCGCACGACGTCGGTGGTCGTCGTCTCGCTGTGACCGTCAGGAAAGCTGACGGTGGTCCTCTCCTTCGTCGTCTTCAGCCGGCCGAACGGTGAGTCGATCATCTCGATACGGTAGAAACGGTGGGGGACGGTCTGCAGGTCGAGCCCGAAAGCGCTCCGCGAGCTGTTCGCGCTGCTCAGACTCGGGAGCGATTCGGCGCGGATGTTGAGGTTGAGCTTCCACCCTTCGGCACGGCCGACCGTGTTCTTCAGGCTCTGGATGCCGCTCTCCACCGACTTGAGCGTGGAGTTCAGGTTGTCGACGGTGGTCTCGTCGTTGACCAGCTTGCCGATCGAACCCTCGCCGCGAGCGATCTTCCCGGTGATCAGGTTGAGGTTGTCGGCGGAAACCCGCAGTCGGCCCGAGACCTCCTTGATGTTCTCGAGGGACTCGGAGAGGTTGCCGCGGTTGTCGGCGACTACCGAGTCGACGCGGTCGGCGAGGGCATTGAGCCGCTCGGCGAGCCTGGGGAGCTCCGTCTTGAGCGTGTCGGAGAACGAGCGGAAGTTGGCAATCGTCGCGTCGATGTCGCTGCGGTTCGCCGCGACCAGGGTGCGCGTGTCGGCGGTGAGCGTGCGGATGTTGTCGAGGATCTCGTCGAGGCGCTTCTGCCCCTCGTCGCCGCCCAGGCTCCTGCGCAGCGACGCGGATACCGCCTGGATGTCGCCGCCGACGTCGTTCGCGGTCTTGAGCAGTTGGTCGAAGGCGATCGGGCTGGCGCCGGAGAGCACGGTGCCGGGCGCCAGCGGCGGGCTGGCGAGCGGGCCGGGGAACAGCTCGACGTACTTGTCGCCGAGCATGCCGAGGCTGGTCACCTCGGCGTGCGCGCCCTGGTGGAGCGCCACCTGCGGGTCGAGGGCGAGCGTGACCAGGGCGCGGTCGCCGTCGAGAGCGATCGTCTCGACGATGCCGACCCGCACGCCGGCGATCCGGACCGGGCTCTTTTCGTCGAGCCCGGCGACCGACGGGAAGCTGGCCTGCACGCGTACACGGCCGCTCCTGGTACCGATCGGGATCTCCTCGATCTTGATGATGAATACGCCGAGTACGACGAGGGCCAGCAGCATGAACAGGCCGACCCGGGCGGTAGGGCTCATTGCTCCTCCTCGTGAGGCTCGCCAGCGAGGAAATTGTGAACGTAGGGGTCGGAGCTGGCGCGGAACGCGTCGGGGTCGCCGACCACCAGTATCCGCCCGTCGCGCAGCATGGCGATGCGATCGGCGATCCGGAACGCAGATGGCATGTTGTGGGTGATGGTCACCATCGTCACCGGCAGCGTCTCCTTCATCTCGACGATGACGCGGTCGATCACCGCGGAGGTCACCGGGTCGAGGCCGGTATTGGGCTCGTCGAAGAGCAGGATCTCGGGCGCCAGCGCGATGGCACGGGCGAAGCCGACGCGCCGCCGCATGCCGCCCGAAAGCTCGTTGGTCGCCTTGCGCTCGACGCCCCGGAGGTGCACGAGGTCGAGACATTCGCTTACCCGCCCGGCGATCTGCTCCTCGGAGTGCCGCGTGTGGCGGCGTAGCGGGAACGCGATGTTCTCGAAGACGTCCAGCGAGTCGAACAGCGCTCCTTCCTGGAATGACATCCCGAACTTGCGGCGCATCGCCAGCGCCTGGGCGTGGTCGGTGCGCGCGATGTCCTCGCCGTCGACGACGATCTGGCCGCGGTCGGGCTGGATCAGCCCGATCAGGTGCTTGAGGAGCACGCTCTTGCCGGCACCCGAGCCGCCGACGATGACGAGCGACTCGCCGAGCGCCACGTCGATACTGACACCGCGCAGGACTTCCTTGTCGCCGAACGACTTCCAGACGTCGATCACGGCGATCTTGGGCGCCGCCGCGCTGGCGAGTGCGCCGCTGTCCCGAGTGGGTGTCACCGCCACGCTCTCTCTCCAATCATCTAGAAGAGGATCTTGGTGAGGAAGAAGTCGGAGAGCAGGATCACCAGCGAGCTCATGACGACCGCGGCGGTCGTCGAGCGGCCGACCCCCTCCGCGCCGCCGGTGGTGAAGAAACCCTTCGTACAGCCGGTCACCGCCAGGACCAGCCCGAACACCCCGGCCTTGATCAGGCCGGAGAAAACGTCGTTGAGGTCGAGGAACTGGAACGTCTTCTCCCAGTACACCACCGGGTTGGCGCCCATCAGCGCTACGGACACCGCATACCCGCCGAAGATCCCGATGCCGCCTGCGCACGCCACCAGCGGCGGCAGCATCAGCGTTGTCGCGGCTACCCGCGGCACGATCAGGTATTGGATCGGCTCGGTGGCCATCGCGTAGAGGGCGTCGATCTGCTCGGTGACGCGCATCGTCCCCAACTCGGCGGCGAGCGAAGAGCCGATGCGTCCGGCGATCATCAGCGCGGAAAGCACCGGCGCCAACTCCCGGGTCAGGGAAAGCGCGACCACGGAGCCGACGAAGCTCTCGGCGTGAAAGCGCTCGAAGCCACGGTACGTCTGCAGCGCCATCACCATGCCGGTGAACATCGCGGTGAGCCCGACCACCGGCAGCGAATCGACGCCGACGCGGACCATCTGGCGCATCCACTCCCGGAAGTCGAACGGACGCCGCAGCGACCAGTAGATCGTGTAGTGGAGGATGTAGAAGAACCGCCCGATCTCCTCGAGCATGCGCAGACTGCGCGCGCCCAGCCACTCGAGCGGGCCGTTGCCGGCGCGGGAGGTCGCCACGGCGCTCACCGCTCGACCAGCTCCGGGTTCTCGAAGCGGGTGTACTCGTCCTGGTAGAGCAGCTTGAAGAGGTCGGTGGGGCCGTTGCGCTGCTTGGCGATGATCACCTCGGCGAGGCGCATGTCCTCGTCCTCCTCCTCGCCCTGGTGCAGCGCCGGGTTCTTCCGGTTGATGAACACCACCACGTCGGCGTCCTGCTCGATCGAGCCCGACTCGCGCAGGTCCGAGAGCTGCGGGCGCGAGTCGCTGCCGCGGCGCTCGGGGTTGCGGGAGAGCTGCGAGACGGCGATCACAGGGACGTCGAGCTGCTTGGCCACCGCCTTGAGGCCGCGCGAGATCGCCGATACCTCCTGGGTGCGGTTCTCGGCCCGCGCCCCGGAGGACATGAGCTGCAGGTAGTCGACGATCACCAGATCGAGGCCGTGCTCCATCGACAGGCGACGGGCCTTGCCGCGCAGCTCGAGCACGGACAAGCCGGCAGTGTCGTCGATCCACAGCGGGGCATCCGCCAGATGGTCGGAAGCCTCGACGAGGCGCTGCCAGTCGGAGGCCTCGCCGCGGGCGCCGCCGCGGTCGGAGCTGCGCGAAAGCAAGCCGCGCGCCAGCCGCCGCAGGTTGATCCGCGCCTCGGCCGCGAGGAGCCGGCGGACCAGCGCCACCGCGGACATCTCGAGCGAGAAGATCGCCACGTTGAGCTTGCGGCGGACCGCGCAGTTGGCGGCGATGTTGAGCGCCATCGCAGTCTTGCCGACTCCAGGACGCGCCGCGAGGACGATCAGATCCTGCTTCTGCAGACCCGAGGTCAGCTCGTCGAACCGGTAGAACCCGGTCTCGACCCCGGTGAACGGGGCGCTCGACTTGGAGACGCGCTGGATGTGCTCGAGCTCCTCGCGGGCCAGGTCGCCGACGCGCTTGAGGGTCCCGCGCATCGCCTTCTCGGCGATCGACAGGATCTGCGCCTCGGCGGCGTCGAGCACGTCGAGAGCGTCGCCCTCCTCGCGGGCGCTCGAGGCCATGAGCTGCTGCGAGATGCGCAGCAACTGCCGTTTCACCGAGCGCTCGCGGACGATGCGGGCGTAGTGCTCGACGTTGGACGGGTCCGGCAGCTCGTCCGCCAGGCTCGCGAGGTAGCTGACGCCGCCGGCCGCGTCGAGCGCGCCGTCGCGCTGCAGCCGGTCGGTAGTGGTCAGCAGGTCGATGTCGCCGCCGTCGGAGGCGAGCGCCGCGTAGGCGGCGAAGATCACGCGGTGGGAGTCGGTGAAGAAGTCGTCCGGCGACACGACCTCGACCACGCGGTAGAAGCAGTTGGCGTCGACGAGGACCGCTCCCAGAACGGCCCGCTCGGCCGCCGGGCTGGCCGGGATGTGCAGGCCCGGGGCCACCGGCAGGGCGGCGGCCTGGTTCTCCGCCGCTGCCGGTCGTCGCGCCGGCCTGTCGCCACGCCCTGCCGCAGTGCTCATGGCCGAAATGCTAGCACGCACGGCGCGGAAAGGGACCGGATCGGTTCCGCCGCCTGCCCGTCTCTGCCCGCACCGGTGCATCCTGGACGAGCGCCGCACTCGACGCGTCCTCCGCTCCGGCAGGCGATGACCCGCGCGCCCCGCTGCCTGCCGCATTGGCGGCGCCGGAACCCTCTGCGAGAATGTCGCCCGGCACGCGCGGTCACGAAGCGCGCGAGGATGGCGACAGGGGGACCAGGGGCATGCCGATTCCCGAGCTGAGAGACGGTCATCGCCGGTTCAAGGACCGGTTCAATGCCATGCGCGACGTCTTCGAGCGGGTGGCGAAGGAGGGGCAACGGCCCAAGGCGTTGTGGATCGGCTGCTCGGACTCGCGGGTCGTCCCCGAGATCATCACCGCGGCCGACCCCGGCGAGCTCTTCATCATGCGCAACGTCGCCAATATCGTCCCCGTGTGCGGGACGCCGGGGAGCGACCAGACCGGCGCCGTGATCGAGTTCGCGGTGCTCGATCTGCGGGTGTCGCACGCGGTGGTGTGCGGCCACACCGGGTGCGGCGGGATCCGGGCACTGAGCCGCGGCGTCGACCCCGCGAGCAACCCGCACCTGGCGCGCTGGGTCGAGCTGGCGCGGCCAGCGCTGCGGTCCGGCGCCGACGCCGCCAGTGATGCCGAGCGGGAGATGGCGACGATCAAGGCCAACGTCCTGCTCCAGTGCGCGAACCTCCGCACCTATCCGTGCGTGCAGGAGCGGGCGAGGGCGGGCGAGCTCACGCTGCACGCGTGCCTGTACGACCTCCACAGCGGCGACCTGTTGGTCGCCGGCGACGGGCCCGGCGAGTGGCGGGTGTTCCCCGCGGTCTGACCGGCCCCTCAGCCTGTGGCGCAGACGACCCGGTTCTTGCCGGCCCGCTTGCCCTCGTAGAGTCGCGTCACCCTCGGCACGGAGTCGAGCGGCCGGTCGTACCGGCCCTTCGTGCAGGTGGTCGCCCGATTCCTCCGCGGGACGCAGCCCCTGCCGGTAGCCGCCGACGGCGTGATCGCGCTGCGCAATTCACCATCGGCACGCTAGAATCGGACCGGCCAGTGCCACATGTCCGCGCGAATCTATCTCGACTGGAATGCCGGGGCGCCGCTGCTTCCCGAGGTCAAACGGGCGGTCGCCGAGCTGCTCGCCGCCGGGCCCGGGAACCCGTCGAGCGTGCATGGCGAGGGACGGCGTGCGCGCGACATGGTCGAGGGCGCACGATACGACGTCGCTGGGCTGGTCGGAGCGTCTCGGGGCGAGGTCGTCTTCACCTCGGGCGGCAGCGAGGCGAACGCCGCGGCGCTGCGCGGGTTGCTGACCTGCCGCGGCGGGGCGGGAGGGCGGCGGCTCGCGCTGCCCCGCGTCGAGCACCCCTCGGTGACCGCCGCGGCCGAGCAGCTCGAGCGCGAGGGTGCGGTACTCCGCTGGCTTCCTGTCGATGGCGACGGCGTGGTGATCCTGGAGGCGCTCGCCGACCTCTTGCGGTGCGAGGTCACCGCCGCCGTGTGCCTGCAGCTCGCCAACTCCGAGACCGGGATCGTGCAGCCGGTCGAGGAGGCTGCGGCCCTCGCGCGCGCCCACGGCGCCGCGGTGCACTGCGACGCCGTGCAGGCCGCCGGCAAGCTCGCCGTGAGCTTCGAGCGGCTCGGGGTCGACACACTGGCGCTCTCGGCCCACAAGCTGGGAGGACTGCCGGGCGCCGGGGCGCTGGTCGTGCGCGACGGGAGCAAGATCGAGCCGCTGATCCCGGGGACGCAGGAGCGGCACCGGCGCGGTGGTACCGAAAACGTAGCTGGGATCGTCGCTTTCGGCGTCGCGGCGCGGGCCGTTCGGGAGTGCCCGGACGCCTGGCGGCCGGTGGCGGCCGTTCGCGACCTGCTCGAGTGCCTGGTTGCCGGGCGCCTGCCCGAGACGCTGGTGTACGGCCGCGCCGCGCGGCGCCGGCTGCCGAACACCTCGTGCCTCGGGCTCCCGGCGCCGTCGCTCGGCGCCGTGACCGTGGCCGCTCTCGATCTGCGCGGATTTGCGGTATCCTCGGGGACGGCCTGCAGCCTTGGAGTAGAGAGGGGAAGCACCGTCGTGGAGGCCATGGGCTACGGAGAAGATGCAGCGCGGCGCTCGTTGCGCGCCTCGCTCGGTCCATCGACCGGCGAGGACGATGTGCGCGCGTTTGTCGAGGCCCTCGCGGACATCGTGGAGAGGCGGAAAGGGGATCGGCCGTGATCGTCTCATGCCCAAGCTGCGGTGCCCGCTACCAGTACGAGGAGACGCGGTTCGGCGCGAGCGAGAGCAAGAAGCTGAAGTGCTCCCGCTGCACCACGGTGTTCGAAGTGCTGCGCCCGCCGACGGGCGCGGGCGACGAGGTGCAGAGCACGCGAACGGGCGGCGGGCGGCCGCCCGAGGACACCACCAAGGAGCTCGCGATCCGTCGCGTGCCGATCGAGGAACGGTCGCTCCCCGAGCTGGCGCCGCTGCCGGCGACGCGGCGCTACTCGCTCGCCGTGATCCTGGGCGCCAACGCCGGGCAGATCTTCCCCCTGACGCAGCCGCGCATCGTCCTCGGGCGCGGCGTCAACTCCGACATCCAGTTGCAGGACAGCGAGGTGTCGCGCCGCCACGCCATGCTCGAGATCAAGGGCGAGTCGGCGACGCTGACCGACCTCGGGTCGACCAACGGCACGTTCGTCGACGGCGTGCGCGTCCAGCTCAAGGGGATCGAGGCCCACCAGGAGTTCTCGCTCGGCACTACGACGCTGATGTTCATCGTCACCGAGATGGGCGAGGAGTCCTGACCGCGGCCCCCGTCACCTGAGATGAAGATCGTCGCAGCGATGTCGGGCGGCGTGGATTCCGCCGTGGCGGCCGCGCTGATGTGCCAAGCCGGCCACGACGTGGTTGGCGTCACGCTCCAGCTCGCCGATCTCTCGGAGCGCGGGCTCGGCGCCTCCCGCTGCTGCTCGGCCGCCGACGTCGAGTCCGCCGGGGAAGTTGCCCGCCACCTCGGCATTCCACACTACGTGCTCGACTTCGAGCCCGTGTTCCGCGCCGAGGTGCTGGAGCCGTTCGTCGCGTCGTACCTGGCCGGCGAGACGCCGCTGCCGTGTGCCCGCTGCAACTCGCGACTGAAGTTCGGCGAGCTGCTGGGGGTGGCCGAACAGTTCGGGGCGCCGATGCTGGTCTCCGGCCACTACGCCAGGATCACGGCGGGCGCCGGCGGGGCACCGGAGTTGCGTCGCGCCGCCGATCGCGACAAGGATCAGTCGTACTTCCTCTTCGAGCTCACCCCGCGGCAGTTGGAACGCGTGGCCTTCCCGCTCGGTGGGATGACCAAGACCGAGGTCCGGCGCATCGCCACCGCGCTCGGCCTGCCAAACGCGGGGAGGGCCGACAGCCAGGAGGTGTGCTTCGTGCCCGAGGGCTCGTCGTACGTCGCCATCGTCGAGAAGCTGGCACCCGGCCGGCTGCCCCCGGCGGGCGAGATCGTCGACACCGCCGGCGCCGTGCTCGGTACCCACGGAGGGCTGCACCGCTTCACGATCGGCCAGCGCCGCGGCATCGCCGTGGCGGCGCGCTCGCGCCTCTACGTGGTCGGCCTCGACCCCGCCCGCAACCGTGTAATCGTCGGCGATGCGGCGGAGGCGCAGCGCACGCGGTTGCGCCTGCGCGACGTCAACTGGCTCGCCGCCGCTCCCGGCGCGCAGGCCCGAACTCTGGTGAAGGTCCGCTCTCGCCATGAGGCGGCGCCCGCCGAAGTCGTCGCAATCGACGGGGGCGGGGCCGAGGTGCGGTTCCTGGCGCCGATCTCGTCGCCGGCGCCCGGGCAGGCGGCGGTGTTCTACGACGGCGACCGGGTGCTCGGGGGCGGCTGGATCGTTTCGACGGGGTAGCGCCGGTTCACGCCGGCGTGTCGATTCTCTGTTGGGCGGGGAGGCAGTGTGGGGGCGGAGCTGGCTTCCCCCTTCCGGCTGGGGGCAGGCAAACTACCCCCTTCGTCAACAGCGTGTCGGGACAGGCCCCACAATCTCCTCACATCGTCGGGGAGACGGCGGCAGGAGGGGTCGGCCCCTGGGCGATCTCGCCGAAGTTGCGCTCGTAGATCCCGACATTCTCCGACAGCGCGCGCAGCAACTGCTTGGCGTGCACCGGGGTCATGACCACACGCGAGACCACCTGAACGTCTTCCCTGCCGGGGACGATACGGCCGAGGTCGATGATGAACTCGGCGAAGTTGTGGACGATCGACGCGAAGTTGGCATACGTCCCGAGCGCCAACTGATCGCTGACGACGATCTTGATCTTGCCTTCGCTCATGAGTCCTCCGCTGGTATTGTACGGTCTCCAATCGCACGGCGCCGCGGGCTACCCGAGCCCCAGCGCCTCCACCCAACCCGGCCAGTGCGGCGGCAGGCCGGCGGGAGGCGGCAGCGGCGGCAGGCCGCCGGGAGACGCCAGCGGAAAGCTCACCTCCGGGGTGGTCACCGACTCGAGCCCGACCCTCGCCAGCCCGAGCGCCAGACGCCATGGCGCCGCAGCGTCGGGTGCCGCGTCCCATGCTGCCAGCAGGCCGTCGCGCCAGACGGCCCAGCCGCATGGCGGCGGCACGGTCCGTGGTCCCGGAATCAGCGCCAGGTTGAGATAGCCGGGGTCGGCCGCCGCCAGCCCGGCGAGCGGGTCGCGGAAGCGACCGTCACCGGTGATCGCCAGCCCGCTGGCAACCACGCGGCCGCCGCGGACACCACGGCCGGCGACCAGCGCCGTGCCGGGCACCTGAAGCAGCGCCAGCAGCTCCGCGAGGGCGGCCGCCGTGAGCCCGCCGGGGGGAGAAGCGACGACGATGTCCGCGCCGCTGCGCCGCACCTCCCCGACCAGAGCGTTCCAGTCCGTCCCGGCCGCGGGCGACTCGGCGACGGCGAGCCCCGGATCCGCAGCGCGGCGGACGCGGAAGAGGCTGGCCGGCCGGAGCAGGACCTCCGCCGCTACCTCGCCGCCGCGTGGCCAGCCGCGCGCGTGCTCTGCAAGGGCGCGCAGCGCGTGAACGTGCGCCTGCGGCTTGGCGGCGGCCAGACGGGCCATCGAGGTGGCCACCGTGCGCCAGTGGTAGAGCACGCCCGGCAGGTGGACGAAGCGGGCGCCGGATGCGACCGCCCGCAGCGCCAGGTCGTAGTCCTGCGCGCCTTCGCAGCCGGCGCGGTGGCCGCCGAGACGCTCGAGCAGCCCGCGGCGGACGATTCGCAGATGGGCGACGTAGTTGAACGAGAGCAACAGGTGGTGCGACCACCCCGGCTTCAGGCACGGCTCGTGGTGGCGGCCGGCCTCGTCGACCTTGTCCTCATCGGTAAAGACCCAGTCCGCGCCGGGGTCGACCGCCAGCAGGCGCGCTGCCAGCTCAAGGGCTCGCGGATGCAGGAGGTCGTCGTGGTCGAGGAACGCCACGTAGGCGCCGCGCGCCTGCCGGAGGACCTCGTCGCTGGCCACCGCGATACCGCCGGTGAACGCGCGGCGCGAGACCCTGATCCGCGGGTCCTCCCGCGCTGCCTCCGCGAGCACCCGCGCGACGTGCGGTTCGGGCGAAGCGTCGTCGAGCAGCAGCAGCTCCCAACCGGCGTGCGACTGGGCCCGCACCGAGGCGATGGCGGCGCGGAGGTGCTCCTCGGCGACGCGGTGGACCGGGGTGGCGACCGAGAACAGGATCTCGGCCGGCGCTGCCGGCGGTACCACGACCAGGTCGCCGTGCGCCAGCGCCTCCCGGTAGGCACGCTCGCTGCGGCGGCGCCTCCACACGCGGCCGAGCTTGCCGGCGAGCAGCGCCGGGCGGCCGAGGTAGCCGGCGCCCTTGCGCACGCCGTCGATCACGGCGGAGAGCCGGCCCCGAGCGCTGCTCGGCCCGCTCATGCGCCTGGCTCCGCCGCGGCGGGCGGCGGGCAACCCTGAGCGCGGCCGGTGAAGTAGGCGGTGAGCAGCACCCCGCGGTACACCTTGCCGGGCAGCGGCAGACCGAGCCGGTCCCACGCCGAGAGCAGCGGCAGCAGCGCCCGGACAGGGAAGCGGGCGAGGGGAAACCAGCCCGGCGGCCGCAGCGGCGGCATCGCGTCGTCGCCGGCCAGCTCGGGGTGGAGGGTGAGGAGGACGTCGACCGTCCGCCCGACGTGCTGCTGGCGACGGTAGAAGTCCTTCATCGTCATCGGGTGGACGTGGCGGGCGGCGGCGGCCGGGTGGTAGACGATCCGTAAACCCCGCAAGCTCAGCCGGTAGCCCAGCTCGACGTCCTCCCAGTCGACGAAGGTGAACGCCGGGTGGAAGGGGTCGTCGCCGAGCACCCAGCGCGGCAGCGAGATGTTCGAGGTGTAGAAGCAGGTGTAGAACACGTCCTCGCCGGCCGCGAAGTGTCCATACGAGAACTGCTGCCCGTCGCGATTGATCAGCTCGAGGAACGGCGTCACCCGCATGCGCTCGCGGTGCCAGTCGGTGTAGCCGAGGACCGCGATCGCCTCGCCGGCCGCGTTGTGCTTGGCGAGGTGCTCGGCCACCAGCTCGCGGGACGGCACGATGTCGTCGCCGATGAACAGCACGAGGTCGCCGGTGGCGTGCCGCAGGCCCAGGTTGCGAGCGCGCCCGGGCTTGAGGTTCTCCTGGTGCAGCGGCGTGAGCCGCAGGCGCCCGACGTTGTCCCGCGCCCAGGCGGTGAGGCGCTCCCAGGTGCCGTCGGTCGAGCCGTCGTCGATCACGATCGCCTCGAAGTCGCGGCACGTCTGCGTCGCCAGCGCCTCGAGCGTCTCGTGGAGGACCGGCCAGCGGTTGTAGGTGGGCACGATCACCGACACGCTGGTGTACGCCGGCGGAGGTGA
The DNA here is from genome assembly GCA_963725705.1 of uncultured Acidobacteriota bacterium. Taxonomy (GTDB): domain Bacteria; phylum Acidobacteriota; class Thermoanaerobaculia; order Thermoanaerobaculales; family Thermoanaerobaculaceae; genus CAVRZJ01. Next base: position 65,833 of record CAVRZJ010000024.1, read on the forward strand.
CGGCGTTGCCGGCACGAAGCGGATCTCGCGCACCGCGCAGCCGATCACCCGGGGGTTGCCGGTGCGGGTCGCGCGGTCGAGGACGGCCGTTGCCGAGGCGATCCGCACGTCGAGGATGCCCCGCTGGTCGGCGACGACGGAAAGCTCGACGTCCCGCCACGGGCCCGGAGGCAGCAAAGCGCGGGCCTCGGCACCGTTGCAGCTCACCAGCGCCACCTCCGGCTTCCGCAAGGGCGTCGGCAGCATGACGGTGACGATCAGGCGCCCGGGCGCACCGGCCCCGACCTGCAAACGGCAGAACGCGTAGCCCGCCGTCCAGCGCCGCCAGCCGTCGGCGGCGCGCTCCCGTGGGTGCCAGCCGGGGCCGAGGCGGCCGAGCGCTGAGTGGGCGCCGGGCAGCAGCCGCGACATGGCGAGGAGCTCGACGCTGGCCCCGCTGGCGGGGCGTCGGGGCGCCTCCGGCGGTGCCGGGACGAGTGCCTCGGGGGTGACCAGGCCGCGCGCGACCAGCTCATGATCGGAGATCGCGCGCCCGTTCTGCACCTGCCGGCGCCGGCGCAACGTGCCGCCCAGGCGGACAAGGTTCCAGGCGATCACCGCCGCCGCCTGTCCCGCCGCGAGGTTGCGGAGCCACGTCCGGAGCAGCCCGACGAGCGCCCGCCGCAGCATCGGCGGCGACGCGTTCACGAGCAGCGAGCGGACGACGTGGCGAGCGCCGAGACGGTCCTTCCAGCGCTGGCCGAGCGCGCCCGGCGAGGCGCCGCCGCGAACGTGGCCGACCACCGAGTCGCGGCAGACGACGACCCGCCGGCCGGCCAGCCACAGGCGCCAGCCGAGGTCGACGTCCTCGTGGTACATGAACACCGCCGGGTCGAACCCGCCGATCGCCAGGAAGTCCGCACGCCGCATGAGCATCGCCGCCGCGGTCGGGAAGAGCACCTCGCGCTGCTCCGGCTCCGGAGCCAGCGGCGCCGGCTCGGCCGGCAGCAGGTAGTCGCGGTCGAAGCCGTACCCGAGCGAGGTCATCCCGCCGCCGCGGGCGTTGAGCAGGCCGGGCCGATCGAGCAGGTGGAGCGTGGCGCAGGCGGCGCCGATCGTCGCGTCGGCGGCGAGTGCCCGCTGCAGCGGCGCGAGCCACCCGGGCGAGACCTCGGTGTCGCTGTTGAGGAAGGCGATCAGCTCGCCGCTCGTTGCCGCGACGCCGCGCCGGTTCGCCTCGCCGAAGCCGAGGTTGCGGTCGAGGGCGAGCACGCGGACGGCCGGGAGGCGCTCGCGCAGCCAGGCCACGGTGCCGTCGGAAGACCCGTTATCGACGACTATCGTCTCGAATGCAGCGCCGGACGTGCGGGCGAGGGCCGGCAGGCCGCGCTCGAGCTGAGCGCGCCCGTCGTACGCGACGACGATGACGGAAACCCCCGCCGCGCCCTGGCCGGCGCTGGTGTCACGATCGGCCTGCCGCTCGCTCACGGGCGCATCATACGATGGTACGTCTCGTCGCCCGAGGCGGTTGACCGCGGGAGCCGGGGAACGTATCCTCCTCCGGCCGCGGCTTGCGCGAGGCTTCACAAGCGGCGCCTGGCACTCAGGAGGTCACGATGAACGGCATCTTCCGCGTCCCGCAACCGGTCAACGAGCCGGTCCGCGCCTACGCGCCGGGCTCGCCGGAGAAGCAGTCGATCAAGGGCAAGCTCGCCGAGTTGCGCGCCCAGGAGATCGAGATCCCGCTGATCATCGGCGGCGAGGAGGTGCGCACCGGCCGCATGGGCACCTGCATCGTCCCACACCGCACGGCCACGTGCTCGCCCGTTACCACAAGGCCGGTAAGGCCGAGGTCGAGCGCGCGATCGCCGCCGCCCGCGACGCCCACCGCACCTGGTCGCGGATGCCGTGGGACGACCGCGCCGCGATCTTCCTCAAGGCCGCGGACCTGCTCGCCGGCCCGTGGCGCGACACGCTCAACGCCGCCACGATGCTCGGGCCAGTCCAAGACCGTCTTCCAGGCCGAGATCGACTCGGCGTGCGAGCTGATCGACTTCTGGCGCTTCAACCCGTACTTCGCCCAGGCGATCTACGAGAACCAGCCGATCTCGAGTCCCGGGATGTGGAACCACATCGAGTACCGCGCGCTCGAGGGGTTCGTCTTCGCGGTGACGCCGTTCAACTTCACCTCGATCGCCGGCAACCTGCCGACCGCGCCGGCGCTGATGGGCAACACCGTGCTGTGGAAGCCGGCCTCGACCGGCGTCTACCCGGCGTACTTCAACATGCAGCTGCTGATGGCAGCCGGCCTGCCGCCGGGCGTCATCAACTTCGTGCCCGGCTCCGGCGGCGACGTCGGCGACCCGGTGCTGGCCTCGCCCGAGCTCGCCGGCATCCACTTCACCGGCTCCACGGCGGTGTTCCACGAGATGTGGAAGACGATCGGCGCCAACATCGCCACGTACAAGGGCTACCCGCGCATCGTCGGCGAGACAGGCGGCAAGGACTTCGTCTTCGCCCACGCCTCGGCCGAGGTCGACGCGGTCGCCACCGCGCTGGTCCGCGGCGCGTTCGAGTACCAGGGGCAGAAGTGCTCCGCGGCGTCGCGCGCCTACATCCCGCGCGTCGCTCTGGCCGCGGGTCAAGGACGCCATGCTGGCGCAGCTCGCCCAGGTCAAGATGGGCGACCCCGAGGACTTCAGCAACTTCATGTGCGCGGTCATCGACAAGGCCGCCTTCGAGACGATCAAGGAGTACATCGACTTCGCCAAGGCGTCGAGCGAGGCCGAGATCGTCTGCGGCGGCGGCTGCGACGACTCGGTCGGCTACTTCATCGAGCCGACCGTGGTGCTGACCACCAACCCGAAGTTCAAGCTGCATGCAGGAGGAGATCTTCGGACCGGTGCTGACGCTCTTCGTCTACGACGACGACAAGCTCGACGAGACGCTCGCACTGTGCGACAGCGGCTCGCCGTACGCGCTCACCGGCGCCGTCTTCGCGCAGGACCGCGCGGTCATCCTGAGGATCGCCGACGCGCTGCGCGACGCCGCCGGCAACTTCTACATCAACGACAAGCCGACCGGCGCGGTGGTCGGCCAGCAGCCGTTCGGCGGCGCCCGCGCCTCGGGCACCAACGACAAGGCCGGCTCGATGTGGAACCTGATGCGCTGGGCGTCGGTGCGCGCGATCAAGGAGACGTTCGTGCCGCCGACCCACTTCGCCTACCCGTTCATGGGCGAAAGGTAGCCGCCCGCGCCGTGCCAGCCCCCGCTAAGGAGTCGCAGCGACGGCGGTCGTGCCGGTGACGGGGGTGCCGCTGCCTCTCAGCGCCTGGCGCCGTCCGGTCCAGAACGCGCACAGCAGCAGATTGCGGTACAGCCGGATGGGGCAGCGATGGCCGCTTCGGTCCCAGCGCTCGAGCAGAGGGACGACGGCTGGCGCCAGGTGCCGCGCCCATCGGAACCACGGATGTGGCGTGAGCGCGGGCATCGCCGGGTTGGCCGCGAGCTCGGGATGGAGGCCGAGGATCACCCCGATGGTACGGCCGACGTGCACCTGACGGCGATAGAACTGCCTGATGCTCGTCGGGTGGAAGTGCGCCGCTCGGGCACCGGCGTGGTAGATGAGGCGGACGCCGCGCAGGCTCAGGCGGTAGCCGAGCTCGATGTCCTCCCAGTCGACGAACGTGAACGCCGGGTGGAACGGCTCGCTGCCGAGCACCCAGCGCGGCAGCGAGATATTCGCCGTGTAGAACCCGGTGAAGAAGACGTCGCCGCCGTCGCGGAAGTGGGCGTAGGCGAACTGCGGGCCGTCGCTGTTGACGAACTCGAGGAACGGCGTCACCTCCATGCGCGCGTCGTCCCACTCGGTGAGGCCGAGCACGCCGATCGTCTCGCCGACCGCCTGGTGCTTGGCGAGGTGCTGGGCGAGCAGGTCGTGCCTCGGGATGATGTCGTCGCCGAGGAACAGGACGAGGTCGCCGGCGGCCTCCTGCAGCCCGCGGTTGCGAGCGCGGCCCGGCTTGAGATTCGCCTGGCGGATCGCCTTGATCTCGAGCTCGGGGTGGCCGCGCCGCCAGGCGGCGAGCGACTCCCAGGTGCCGTCGGTCGATCCGTCGTCGACGATGATCACCTGGAACTCCCGCATTGTCTGCGCCGCGAGAGCGGCGAGCGTCTCCTCGAGGATCGGCCAGCGGTTGAACGTCGGGATGATCACCGAGATCGTCCTCGGTGGAGAAGCCGGAGCGGGCGTATCGGGCACGAAGCGGATCTCCCGGACGGCGCAACCTGACACGCGCGCGGAAACCGGGTTGCCGTCGCTCCCCGGCGGCCGGACCGGCGAGCGCAGCAGGACGTCCAGCAGCCCGTCGGAACGGGCTCGCACCCGCAGATCGATCCGCTGCCAGGCGCTTCCGGAACACGGGCCGGAAACACTGGTGCCGTTGCAGCCCACGGTCACGGCGCCGTCACTCGCCGCCTGGTCCGCAAGGCGGACGTGCGCCTGCAGCACGCCGGCTGCGTCCGGGGTGACCCGCAACGCGCAGCGGGCCACCCCGGCGGTCCACCGCGCCGGCGCTCCGTCCTGGAGCTGCGCCGGGTACCAGCCGACGCCGAGCCGCCCGAGCGCAGAGTCCGTCCCGGGCAGCAGCACTCCCGAGGGGATCCACTCGGCGGGGTCGCTCATCGCCGTGCCGGCCACCCGCGTCGGAGGGCGGGGCGGCTCGACGACCTCGAGGATCACGCCGCGCTTGAAGAGGTCCTCGTGCGCGACGTGCCGCCGCCGCTGGATCCAGCGCCGGCGCAGCAGCGTGCCGGGCAGGTGGAGGAGGTTCCACGCCAGCGCGAGGCCCAGCGAGCGCCACGCGCCCGACGCGGCCCGGGCTCGCGCCGTCCACCACAGGACGTGAAGGAGGAAGCGCGGCGGGTAGTGCTTGATCGCCATGCGAATGGTCTGCCGCAGCGGGCCGGCTCCGACCCAACCGTGGCGGCGCTCGCCGGCTTCGGCCTGGCTGCCGTCGGCGCGCGCCTGGGAGTCGCCGCAGACGATGACACGTCGCCCCAGCAGCCACAGGCGCCAGCCCAGGTCGGCGTCCGCATTGCCGGCGCGGAACGCCGGGTCGAACCCGCCCGACCCTTCCCAGTCGCGCCGGGAGATCAGCATCGCCGCGTCCGTGGGAAACGACGTCTCGCGGCAGGCTGCCGGGGCCTCGGCCTCGGCAGCGGGGCAGCTCTCACCTTCATCGAAGGCGACCCCGAGCCAGGTGAGCCTGCCACCGCTCGCGCACAGCAGCTCGGGCTGATCACGCCAGAGCAGCGTCGAGCAGGCGGCGGCGATCGATCCGTCGGCGGCGAGGGCATCGACGAGCGCGTGCAGCCACCCGGGATCGACGACCGCGTGGCTGGCGAGGAACGCGAGATATCTCCCGTTGGCAACGGCTGCCGCCTGACGAGCGGCGGCCGCCAGGCCGCCGCGGCGTCGCGCCTGCAGTACGCGGACCTGCGGGTAGGCGGCAAGGATCCAGCCGGTTCCTTCGCCGTCGGTGCCGCCGTCGGCGACGATCACCTCGAATCCGACGCCGGCTGTCGCCATCAGTGCGCTCAGGCAGCGCTCGAGGCGGGCGCGCCCATTGCGGCCGATGACCACCACGGTTACCGCTACCTCGCCGTTCACCGCGGCATGATAGTCGGAACCGCACGACCCGCGGCGGGCTCAGCGGCGGCGGCCGGCGAGGAGCCGGGAGTAGACGCTCTCGACCATGAACGCCTCCTCCTCGATGCGTGGCGGCAACGTGATGCCGGCGCGCAGGCGGTCGACGACGGCGGGGTCCCGAGCGACCATCTCGAGCAGCTCGCGCAGTCTTTCCGGCGCCTCAACCGGGAAGACGAAACCGTTCTCACCGTCGCGCAGGAACTCGTGCGCGGCGCCGACCATGTCGGACGCGATCACGGGCACGCCATAGGCGAGGCTCTCGACGACCACGAGCCCGTAGCTGTCGAGCGTGGTCGAGGGCACCACCATGACATCGATGCCTGCCATCACCGCCGCAAGGTCCTCGTGGTCGTACCTGCCCAGCAGGCGGACGCGGGGGTCCTCGGCGACCAGCGCTTCCAGCTCCGGCCGGAACCCCTCGTCGCCGGCCAGGGTGCCGTGGAGGACCAGCTCGACGTCGTCGCCGCCGACTGCCTTGAACGACCGCAGCAGCAGGTCGATGCCCTTGAACTTCTTGAGCACGCCGATGTAGCCGAAACGCAGCTTACGGCCACCAAGCGGCGTGGCGGGGAGCGGCCTGACGAGCCGGTAGTCGACGCCGTGCGGGATGCGCGCGATCGCTCGGCTCCACCCGCAGCGGGCGAAGACGCCGATCAGGAAACGCGACGGCGCCAGCAACGCCTCGGCGCCGGAGAACATGTCGAGGGCCTGTGAATAGCGCTCGATCGCGGTGCCCGGCACCTGGCACTCGCGGATGCACTTCCTGCCGCCCTCGGGCGAGGAGCATGGGGAGAAATCGATCTTGAAGAAGCGTCCGCGCGGGCACGGCAACCAGAAATCGGTCAACGTCATGACGACGGGGATGCCGCGCCGCTGCGCCGCGAGGCGGCTCGACGCGACACGCATCGGGTGGGCGATGTGGACGATCTCCGTGCGGTTGCGTTCCAGCAGCAGCCCGACGGCGCTGGCGACCCCCTCGTCCTCGATGCGGAACTGGACGTCGGGCGGTGGCACCGGGTGGCGGATGGAGAGCACCTCGATGCCGTCGTGGAAGTACGACCGCAAGAGCAGCGGCCCGACCTGTGAGCTGAAGCTGGCGGTCGACTCGTCGAGGCCGTAAGTGAGCACCTTGACGTTGTGCCCGAGGCGCTGCATCTGCTGTCCGAGGTTGAGCACGTAGCGCTCGGCCCCGCCGTAGAAGCGCGGGAAGAAGTCGTGGATTACGTAGAGGATCCTCATACGCCGCGGCTCAGCACGGCGGTCACGGCGTCGAGCCTGGCGGGGCGCTGCCCGCGTCTCTCGGCCCAGATTCCGAAGTCGGCCAGAGCGTAGCCGACGGTCTCGGCGCACAGCTTGAACAAGGAGAACTGGAAGTCGTCGCGGCGGCCGTCCAGGGTATCCAGGCACACGAGGTATTCGGCGAAGCTGGCCAGCATGTCGAGGCAGACGCGCAGCAGCGGGCCGAGGTGGGCCGCATCGTCGGCGCCGCCGGTGGCTTGCGCGCTCTCCGCCACCTGCCCGAGCGCCGCGTCGAGGCTCTCCTCCGGAACGATCGCGGACTGCCCAACGGGTCGCGCGAGGCAGGCGCGAACGGCAGCGATCGCCGCGTCCGGTCGGCTCTCCGCGCCGCGGCCGTCAGCCGCTACTGCGGCGCCGACGCGCCGGTAGAGGGCGGCCGCGGCCCGCACGGCGTCCTCGAGGGAGCCGATCGGCGAGGCCTGCCAGTCGAGATTCGGCTGGCCGAGCAGGTCGACGAGCACCTGCGTCTCCATGAAGCTGCGGCGCAGGTGATACGCCGGCGGCCGACTGTGCGAGTGGACGGCGGCCACCGACGGGATGAAACCGATGCGGTAGCCGTGGGCGAGGAGACGCAGCCCGAGATCGAGGTCCTCGGCGATGGCGAGGGGACGGAAGCGCAAGTTTGCGAACGCGTCGCGGCGGAGGCAGGCGAAGACGTTGTCGATCTGCGCGACGCGCCGGCGCTCGGAGGGCGCCAGGGCGGCGAGACGGCCGGGCTCGACGCTGACCGTGGTGTCTGTCCCGTAGCTCAGAACCTTGCTGTGGAAGCACCAGAGCTGCCAGCTCGTGAAGAGGTCGGCATCGCTGCGCGGCACCTGTCGCGCCGACGCGGCGGCGACCTGAGGGTCGGCGTGCAGTGGCCGCGCCAAGCCGGCGATCGCCTCCGTGCCGACCGGGATCGCATCCTGCGACATGAACACCAGGAGGTCGCCGGTCGCCGCGTCGGCGCCCACGTTCCGCGCCGTGCCGTGGTTGAATGGCACGTCAGGGTAGGGCAGGACCTTGACGCCGTGCTGCGCGCAGAGAGCCAGCGTTCCGTCGGTCGAGCCCGAGTCGACGGCAATCACCTCGATCGCGCGCACTCCCCGCTGCGATCCGATGCGCTCGAGCACCGTGCGGAACTCCTCGCCGGCGTCGAGCGTCGGGATGATCACCGAGACCTTGACCGGGAGTACGTCGTCGGCGTCGCCGATCGTCGGCGGCGGCAGGAACCGCTCTCGCACCACCTGCCACGCCAGCGCCCGTTGCAGGGGCGCTCCCGCACCCGCGCCCGCCGACGGGCGCGAGTCGCCGGTCCGGAGGAGCCGGTCGTAAGCCTGGCGCCGACGCGTGCCGGCCGGAAGCAGGCGCTCCTTGACGAAGGCGCGGTAGAGGTTGAGGAACTTCCACGCGCGGCTGTCGGCGATCGACTGCAGCGTCCGCGAGGCCTCCCCGAGACGCGTGCGGAGCTGCGCGGCCTCGTCGGTGGCCTGCTCGCGGGCGACCGCGAGCGCCCGGTCGCGTTCCGCGAGCTCCGCTGCATGTCGCTGCGCGAGGTTGCGCGCCTCGGTCTCCAGCTCGCGCGCCCGGCGGTGCAGCGACTGTCTCTCCGCATGGACCGCGGCGATGAACGCGTGCACGGCCTCCGGCGTGATCCGGTCCCGGTGCTTGGCGATGACCCGCAGGTACGCCGCGAGGGCGCCGGGCCCACCGGCGAAGGCGATCTGCTCGGTCGCGCTCCACTGCACGTATCGGGCGGTCACCTCGGCCACGTGGCGGAATACTGCCCGGGGTGCCATGCGCAGGAACAGCTCCCAGTCCTCGAACAGCTCGAACGACTCGTCGAACCCGCCGGCCGCCGTGAGCGCGTCGCGCCGGGCGAGCACGCACAGGAGCGGGATGAAGTTCTCGAAGCACAAGGCGGCCGCCGAGAAGTCGCGCGCCATGAAGAATCGGCCATGGCTCCGCTCGCTGACGATGCGGCCATCGGCATCCAGCTCGCGGTCGACGATCTCGCAGTCCGAGTAGACGACGTCCGCACCGGTCACCGCGAGAGCCGCCGCCAGTGTGCTGACATGCCCCGGCAGCAGCTCGTCGTCGTCGTCCAGAAACGCGATGAGCGTGCTCTGGGCGGCGGCGACACCTGCGTTCGCGGCGTGCGCGCGGCCGCCACTCGTCGTCAATCGCCGGTACGCCAGCGGGACGTCGCCCAGCGCAGCACGCAAGCCGGCCTCGTCGAGATCGCAGCCGCCGTCGTTGACGACGACCGCCTCGAGCGGCCGGTAGCGTTGCGCCGCGATCGTCGCCAGCGCACGCAGGAGGAGGGCGGGGCGATCCTTGGTGCGGACGACAACCGAGACCAGCGGGGTGCCGGGGCTCGTCCCGCCGGGCTCCCGGCTGCCTACAGAGACGCTGCTGGCGGCCTGCTCGGGGGATCCGCTCACGGCCTCATGATAGCCGACCCATCACCGGCGCCCGGCGATTCCCCGGTAGACCATCTCCACCTGGTACGCCTCCTCCTCGAGTCGGGGCGGCGGCGCGATGCCGGCGCGCAGGCGGTCGATGATCTCCGGTTCTCCGGCGATACGCTCGATCAGCTCGCGCAACCGGTCCGGCTCTCCGGCCGGGTAGATGAAGCCGTTCTCGCCGGGCCGGATCAGCTCGTGGGCGGCGCCGACCATGTCGGAGGCGATCACCGGCACGCCGAATGCGAAGCTCTCGGGGACCACCAGACCGTAGCTATCGAGCGTCGTCGAGGGGACGACCATGACGTCGATGCCCGCCATCACCTCGGGGAGCTCGCCGTGCTCGTAACGGTTCATCAGCCTGAGCCGCGGGTCGCTCGCGAACCAGTGGTCGAGGTCGCGGCGGAAGACCTCCTCCCAGAGGATGTTCCCGTAGATCGCGAGGACCAACCGGGGAGCGGCGACGGCCATGAATGTCCTGATCAGCAGGTCGACGCCCTTGAACGGGGTCACGACGCCGGTGTAGCCGAAGCGGATCTTGCCGTCGCGCCGCGGCGGCGCGGTCGCAGCAGCCACGAGGGAATGGTCGACCCCGTGGTTGATCCGGGTGATCGCCCGCTGCCACCCCTGACGGCGGAACACCTCGATCAGAAAGTCCGACGGCGCGATCACCGCATCGGCGGCATCGAAGAGCTCCCTGGCCTGGTCGTAGCGGGCCTTGACGGACGGCTCGAAGCGACATTCGCGAACGCACTTGTCGCCGCGCTCCGGCGAGCCGCAGGGGGAGAGGTCCAACTTGTGGAAACGGCCGCGGGGGCAGGGCAGCCAGAAGTCGGTGAGGGTCAGCACGAGCGGCACGCCGCGGCGCTTGACCGCATGGTGGCAGGCGCCCAGGCGCATCGGGTGGGCGATGTGGACCACGTCGTACGAGGCGCGCTCGAGAATGGCGTCGACCGCCTCGACGACCCGGGGGTCGTCGATTCGCAGGTCGATGTCGGGCGGAACGTCGCGATGACGGAGCGCGACGACCGGCACGCCTTCGTGGACGTAGCGCCGCGCCGGCAGGCGGCCGATCGTCTCGTCGAGCCCATCGTCGGACTCGCCGAGGGCGTACGCCAGCACCTCGGGGTGGTGGCCCATTTGCTGCATCTGGTGAGCGAGGTTGAGCACGTAGCGCTCGGTCCCGCCGAAGAAGCGCGGGAAGAACTCGTGAACGACGTAGAGAATCCTCATACGCCGCCCGTCAGGACGCCGGTCACCGCTGCCGCTCCGGGACTGTCGAGCGAGGCGCGCTCGGCGGACCGCACGTAGTCCGCCAGGCACCAACCGGCGAGGTGGCCGTAGAGGTTGAACAGCGAATCGCGCACGTCCTGTGCCCGATGCTCGAGGTCCCCGAACCCCGAGGCAAACGTGACGAGCTCGTGCACGAGCGCGAGGTAGCGGTCGCGGAACAGACGGCCCTGCGTCGGCGCCGTGAGGGCGCCGCCGAGTGCGGCGGCGAGAGTGCCCAGGACTCCGTCGAGCGGCGTGCCGCCGGTTGGCTCGACGGCGCCGTCGGCCGTGCCGAGAAGGTCGCGCAGGCGCTGCTCGAGGGCCACCGGAGGTCCCGATACCTCGAGGACGGGCAGAACCGTGCCGAGCTGCCGGCAGAAGCAGGCGAGGTCGCCGACCATCTTCGCGGCGGAGTCGATCCCCAGCAGCGACCAGTCCTGCGGCGCGAAGCCGAGGAGGTCGACCTGAGCGAGCCAGTCGGCGAACAGGCGCTTCAGGTGATACCCGGCGGCCCGCCGGTGCGAGTGCACGACGGCGACGGTGGGCATGAACGCGAGCCGGTGCCCTGCCTGCAGCACGCGCAGCCCGAAGTCGAGATCCTCGGCGAACGGCAGTGGCCGCAGCCCGACCTCGGCGAAGACGCTTCGGCGCACGCAGCAGAAGACGTTATTGACTTGCGCGGCCTTGCGCCGGTCTCCAGGCGACAGTGCCGCGAGAGCCTGGGGGTCGAGGCCGACCGCGGTGTCGGTGAGGTAGCCGAGGATGCGCTCGTTGAAGTACCAGAGCTGCCAACAGGAAAAGAGGTCGGCGTCACTGCGCGGCACCTCGCGCCCGGAGGCCACCGCGACCGTGGGGTCGGCGGCGAGAAAGCGCGCCATCCTGGCGACGGCGTCCTGGCCGACCGGGTACGCGTCCTGCGACATGAACACGATGAACTCGCCGCGCGTCCGGGCGACGCCCTGGGTGCGGGCGCGGCCGTGGTTGAACGTTCCACCCTCGTACGGCGCCACGCCAACGCCGAAGTCGCGGCAGAGGGCGAGCGTCCCGTCCGTCGACCCCGAGTCTATGGCGACGATTTCCATCTCCGCGAGCCCACGTTGGTCGCGCAGGCGGCGCAGGACGCCGCGGAACTCCACCCCAGCGTTGAGCGTCGGAATCACCACCGAGACCACGGCCATCAGCGGCACGGGCTCGGCCGTGACCCGCACAGGCGCCTCGAATCGCTCCCGTGTCGTGGCGGCCGGGGGGCTCGCGTCCAGGGCCCGGGGAGCGGCCGGGGCGGGCGCCGGCCGCGGCGGCGACGGGCGGGCTGGAGCCTCCCGGACTGCCGGGGTGCGACGCCGCGCGGCGCCGAGGACCGCGTCGTACGCCTGCCGCCGCCGTGACCCGGGTGGGGCCAGCGTCTTCTGCACCAGCGTCCGGTAGACGTGGAGTAGCCTCCACGTCAGGCTGCCGGTGACCGCGCCGATGAACGCCTCGCGCTCCGCCAGTCGGGCGCCGAGCGACGCGATCTCGCCGGTCTGCCCGGCGACGGCCCGTTCCGTCCGATCGAGGGCGTCGGCGAGGCGGGCTATCTCCTGCTGCAATTGGCGCTGCCGCTCCGCGGCGCCCTTGGCGTCGGCCTGCATGGCGAGGTAGTAGCCGAGGATCGATCGCGGTCCGACGCGGTCCGCGTTCTTGGCGAGCACCCGCAGGTACGCCTCACGTCCGTCGACGTTCCCGGAGAAGGCGATCTGCCGCGTCCGGCTCCACTGCACGTAGCGGGCGGTGATCTCCGGCACGTGGTGGAAAGGGTGGTTGGCGGCGACCCTGAGGTAGAAGTCCCAGTCCTCGAAGAGCTCCAGGCTCTCGTCGAAACCGCCGGCACCGTCGAGCGCCTGGCGCGAGAAGAGCACGCAGATCAGCGGGATGAAGTTCGCGAAGAGCAGGACGTCGGCCGAGAAGTCCCGCGACAAGTAGAACCGGCCCTCGCTCTCCTCGTGGAGGATCTCTCCCGCCGGGCCGAGGTCGCGGATCACCGTCTCGCAGTCCGAGTACACGACCCTGGCCCCCGAAAGCACCGACTCCATGACGAGCGTCGTCACGTGCCGCGGCAGCAGCTCGTCGTCATCGTCGAGGAAGCCGACGAAAGCCCCGGCGGCTGCGGCCAGCCCGACGTTCGCGGCGTGCGAGCGGCCGCGGCACGACGGCAGCGCGATCGGGCGGAGGACGACGTCGCCGAGCACGCGGCGGAGCCGCTCATCGTCGATCGCGACGCCGCCGTCGTTGACGACGACCGCCTCGATCGGCCGGTACGTCTGCGCCGCCAGCGAGGCCAGGGCCCGCTCGAGCAGGATAGGACGGTCCTTGGTTCGGACGACGATCGAGACGACAGGGTTGACGGTGTCCATCGCGGCGATGCCCGACCGAAAGGCCGGCGCTCGCGCACCGGCCCTACGGCGGCGCCGTCACCTTATCCGCGCGGCGCGGCACGGTCAAGGTTGACGGGTGCACGGGTCCCCGGCGGCCGTCCGTATGGTACGATCCCGCTCAAGAATCGGGTGTTCTGGTTACCACAGGGGGAGGCCATCGTGAAGGCACATTCTTTCGTGCGCGTGGTGGTATTGGTTGCGTCTGTCGTCGCTCTTGCGGTGCCGGCTGCGGCACAGACGACGGGCGACATTCACGGGTCGGTGATCGACGAGGCCGGCGGGGTACTGCCTGGCGTCACGGTCGAGGCCCGCAGCGTGGCGCTGCAGGGAGCCCGCGTGGCGGTGAGCACTGGCTCGGGTGACTACCGGCTCTCGCTGCTGCCGCCAGGCGAGTACACGCTGACGTTCACCCTGCCGGGATTCGCCACCGAGTCACGTAAGCCGGTCGTCGTCTCGCTCGGCAAGGCCGCCGCGGTCGACGTGACCATGCGGGCGGCCGTCAAGGAGGAGATCGTCGTTTCCGGGGAAGCTCCGGTCGTCGATTCGACCTCGACCAACCTCGGCACCAACCTGACCACCCGGGCGATCGAGACCCTGCCGACCGGGCGCAACTACTCGTCGATCGTCAACGTCGCGCCGGGCACGTCCTCGGATGCCAACCCGCTGAACACGCAGCAGTCGACGATCACCGTCTACGGATCGTCGGGCGCCGAGAACGCCTACATCATCGACGGCGTCAACACTACCAACATCGAATACGGCTTCCAGGGCAAGGAGCTCAACTACGAGTTCATCGCCGAGGTCGACGTCAAGACGGGCGGCTACGAGGCCGAGTACGGGAAGTCCACCGGCGGCATCGTCAACGTCATCACCAAATCTGGCGGCAACGAGTTCCACGGCGATGTCTTCGGGTACTACGACAACGACTCGCTGCAAGCGGGAACGAAGTCGGTCGAATCGCCGACCGGGACCGTGCTCGGCTTCACCAAGAAGGACTTCGGCCTCGCGCTCGGCGGCTTCATCGTCAAGGACAAGCTGTGGTTCTTCGCGGCGTACGACCTGGTGAAGAACACGACGACCAGCGAGCTGCCGGCCGGCCCGCGGGCCGGCGATGCGGTCGAAACCCCGTCGAAGCACAACCTCGGCTCCGGGAAGGTCACGTGGAACATGTTCGCCGGCCACTCGCTCGTCGCCACGATGTTCGGCGATCCGCGCGTCGACACCGGGGCGATCAACGATGCCAACCACAGCCTCAACGGCGACCCGCTGACCTACCAGGGGCGCCTCGACCTCGGCGGCCGCGATTTCTCGCTGCGTTACCAGGGGATCCTCGGCACCGACTGGGCCGTGGCGGCGCAGGCGTCGCGCCACAAGGAGCAGAACTCGGTCGGGCCGGCCACCTCGGCCGGCGACGTCATCCAATACCAGGACACCGCCAACGACTTCTACCAGACCGGCGGTTTCGGCCGCATCGAGCAGAAGCACTTCGAGCGGACCTCGTACGGAGGCTCGCTCACCTGGTTCCACACCCATCACGAGGTCAAGGGCGGGTTGGAGTTCGAGACTGCGAAGGCGGACGTCATCAAGCGGATGTCGGGCGGCCAGCAGATCCTCGTCTACGCGAACCTGGTCAATCCCAGCAAACCGATCTACAACCACCAGTACTGGACGACGCCCGACGCTACGCTCGAGAACGCGCCGGTCTCGCAGCTCGTCGCCAACCCGAAGCACGACAACACGACCGCCTTCCTGCAGGATCGGTGGACACTGGTGCCGAACCTCACGATCAGCGCCGGCGTGCGGTGGGACCGCCAGCGGATCATCGACGCGTCGGGTGTGGCGCAGATCGATCTGAAGAAGGACTTCGCTCCGCGTCTCGGCTTCATCTGGGACCCGACCGGCGACCACAGGTCGAAGGTGTTTGGCTCGTATGGCCGATTCTACGAGGGGCTGCCGATGGACCTGGTGGTCCGTTCGTACTCCTACGAGCGCCAGCCCAACATCATCAACTACAGCCCGACCGACTTCCACCCCGACCCGGCTGCCGAGGCCGACTACGGCAACGGATCGATCATCCTGGGCGGCTTCACCGAGCCTTCGGATCCCAACCTCCGCGGCCAGTACCTGCGTGAATTCCTCGTCGGTGGGGAGCGTGAGGTGATGACCAACCTCGCGGTCGGTATCAAGGGGATCTACCGCGACTACGGGCAGGTGATCGAGGACTTCCAGTGCTCGTCCGCGGGCGACTACTGCATCGGCAACCCGGGCCAGGGGATCATGCGGGAGATCTACGGACTCGACTACGAGCACACCTACCCGGCGCCGCGCGCCGTCCGCATCTATCGCGGCCTGCAGCTCGACGTGACCAAACGGTTCTCGAACAACTGGCAGGGCATGGCGTCGTACATCTACTCGCGCATCGAGGGGAACTTCGACGGCGAGTACGCCCCGTTCACCAACATCGGTGCGGACCCGAACATCTCCGCCGCCTACGACTATTACGACTTCTTCACCAACGGTCGGGACCTCACCACGATCACCAATCGGGGACCGCTCTCCAACGACCGGCGCCAGCAGCTCAAGGTCTCGGGAATCTACATGACGCCATTCAAGATGTCAGTCGGCCTCGCGGCGTACTACCGGACCGGCACGCCGCTCTCCCGTTACGGGTACTCGGACGTCTACAGCCGCTACGAGTTCTTCCTCGACAATCGCGGCTCGGACGGCAGAAACCCGAGCAACTTCGAGGCGGACGTCCACGTGGGCTACCCGCTCGATATCGGCAAATTCAGCATCAATTTCCTGCTCGATGTCTTCAACCTCCTCAATGCCCAGCGCGCGGTGCTGCTCGACCAGCGCTGGGGGTTCGTCGAGGCCGACAACACGTCGGCGACGCCGGTCAACCCGAACTACGGCAAGCCCGTGCTGCGGACGCCGCCGACCACGGCACGGCTGGGAGTGCGCATCTCCTTCTGACGCGCCGACCGTTGACCGATGTCACCTGCAGGCAGGCGAGGGAAGCGCCTGCCGGACCGCGGTCAACGGGTCACTCGCCGGCCAGCGCCCGGACGGTGTTGGCGGCTAGCCGGAGCGTCCGGAACGACTCGGCGGCGGCGAGCCCTCTCGGCTTCCCCGAGCTCGCGGCGATGCGCGTGAAGGCAGCCCGGGTCGGCTCCGGCGCGAACTGAGACGCGTGGTCGCAGATCAGCTCGATCTTGGCGTCGAGCACGCCGGAGATGTCGACCCAGGCGTCGGGCTCGCCGGTCGGCGACAGCCAGATCTCCTCGACCACGTGGGGCTGCAGGCCCTCGGCGAGAAGCTCGGGGAAGATGCCGGCCTTCTTGACCGCGGGGTAGGCGGCCTCGACGACGGCCTGGCCGGCGGCGCGGTGGTCGGGGTGGTTGATGTAGAGGCCGTGCCGGAACCAGACGGTGGGGTCGTTGGCGACGACGCGCAGCGGGCGCACCTGGCGCATCACGCGCACGAGGTCGCGACGTAGCTCCAGCGTCGGCTGGAGCATGCCGTCTTCGTAGCCCAGATAGATCACCGAGGCGCCCAGGCGAGCGGCGGCGGCGGTCTGCTCGCGGCGGCGGCGGGCGATCACGCTCTCGCGGCCGTCGGCCGGGTCGTTGGTGCCCTTGTCGCCGTCGGTGATCACGCAGAGGGTGAGGTCCCATCCCTCGGCCGCCCAGGTCAGCAGGCTGCCGCCGACGGCGGTTTCGGCGTCGTCGGGGTGGGCAAACATTGTCAGGAGTTTTCGCTTCATGGCGGTATACTACAAGCCGCGTCGAGGGGCGCTGATTCCCACCAAGTCACGCGCAACGGGGTGGGACTTTCGAACCTTCCGGGGGTAGAAGATGGCGAGACCGACAGTCCTTATCGTCGACCCGAACGAAGGGCGACGGAAGGAAATGACCCGCGGCTTGGCGGAGCTGGGCTACGAGGTGGTGGCCGCCGAGAAGGCCGCGGAAGGTATGCGTTTTGCCATCGGGCTCTCCCCCGCTGTGATGATCGCCGACGCCTCCCTCGACGGCTTCGGCGACGCGGCCGTGCTCAGGTACGTCGAGGCCGTAGAGGGGCAGATGCCGCCAAAGCTGGCGCTGCTCCGCATCGGCGCCGCGCCGGAGACCGAGCTGCCCGACGAGGTCATGCAGATCGACGTCGAGGGCCTTGCGACGCCGGCGATCGTCCGCAAGGCGCGGGCGGTGCTGGTCGGCCGCGAGCTCGCTCTCGAGCCCGACGCACGTCTCGAGTCGCTGGTCGGCGATCTGCAGCTCGTGCCGTTCTACGAGCTCATGCCGCAGCTCCAGAAGGCGGTGGTCAGCGGCCGCGTGGTGCTCGACGAGGGCGAGATCGCCCTCGAGTCCGGCGAGGTGATCGCGGCGCGGGCCGGCAGCGCAAGGGGCGCCAAGGCGTTCGCGCGCCTCGGTCGAATCGCCACCGGCTCGTTCCGGTTGCTGCTCGGCTCGCCAGGCGTCGAGCACGAGCTCAAGCAGGACGTGCTGTCGTTGATGGCGCTCGCCATGGAGGACCAGCACCGGTTCAACGAGGCGCTGGCCGGACTACCGGACTGGGACAGCCGTGCCCGGCTCGAGATGGGGCCGGCGTTCTTTGCGACCAGGTTCACCGGGGCGCAGCAGGCGCTGCTGCAGGCCTGCCATGGTGGACGCACCCTGCGGGCGCTCGTCGAGGCGGCGAGCTACCCCGACGGCGAGGTGCTCGAAGAGATGGGCCGGTTGCGCGAGATGGGGTTTCTGGCCTTCGACGAACCGGAAATCCGCGTCCGCGTGGTCACCGACTCGACGGCCGACCTGGCGCCGGAGGTGGCGCGCACCCACGCCATCGAGGTGGTCCCGCTATCGGTGATCTTCGGCGAGGAGATCTACAAGGACGGGCCCGACCTGACCCCGGGTGGCTTCTACAAGCTCCTGGAGACCCGCAAAGACGTCCACCCGCGCACCAACCCGCCGACCAAAGGTGAGTTCGCCGCCGCCTACGGCCGCATCGTCGGGCGCCAGGATGTCGTCTCCGTCCATATCTCCGAGAAGATGTCGCAGACCGTCGTGCACGCTCGCGGGGCGGCCGGCGACGTCGCCAGCCACACCCCCGCGCGCGGCGACGGCTCGCAGCCGAGCGTGCAGGTGCGCGACTCGTTCCAGGTCAGCGCCGGGCTGGGGCTGCTGACGCTCTGCGCCGCCCGGATGGCGCGGCGCAACCTGCCGGCCGCCGAGATCGTCCGCCGCGTCGACGAGATGCGCGCGCGCTTCCACCTGCTCTTCGTCGTCGATACGCTCGAGTACCTCGCGCGCGGCGGTCGCATCGGCAAGGCGCAGGCGCTGCTCGGCGGCCTGCTCGGCATCAAGCCGATTCTCGGCCTGGTCGGCGGCGAGGTCGCGCCGGTGGACCGAGTGCGCGGCGGCAAGGCGGCCCACCCGCGCGTCGTCGAGCTGTTCAAGGAGCGGGTCGACGCCTCTCGTCCGGTGCTCATCGGCGTCGCCCACGCCGCTGCGCCGATCTGGGCCGACCGGCTGCGAACCCTGCTGCAGCAGCACTTCATCGTCAGCGAGATCTTCGGCAGCGAGATCGGCCCGGTGGTTGGCGCTCATGTCGGCCCGGGCTGCGTCGGCGCCGTGATGTTCCAGCCCAACGACGAGGAGGCGCCTCTCATAGCGCCGCTTCCGGAGGGCTGAGCCTCCGGCGGGGATCCTGTCCGGGAATGGGGGCGCGTCCCGCCCCGCGTCCCGGAGAATCTCTACGACATGCGGCGCGGCCGCGTCATCGCCTCGACCGAAAGCAGGTCGTCGAGCTGATCGGCCGGGAGGTAGCCCTTCGCGGCGATGATCTCGCGCACACTTCGCCCGCTGGCCAGCGCCTCCTTGGCGATCTCCGAGGCGCGCTCGTAGCCGAGCGCCGGCACCACCGCGGTGACGATGCCGATGCTGCCCTCGACCAGCGACCGACAGTGCTCACGGTTGGCGGTGATGCCGCGGATGCAACGGTCGCTCAGGACGCCCACGGCGGCCGTGAGTATCTCGAGGGACTGGAACACGTTGTAGGCGATGACCGGCTCCATGACGTTGAGCTGGAGCTGGCCCGCCTCCGCGGCCATGGTGATCGTCAGGTCGTTGCCGATCACCTGGAACGCCACCTGGTTGACGACCTCGGGGATCACCGGGTTCACCTTGCCGGGCATGATGCTGGAGCCAGGCTGCATCGGTGGGAGGCCGATCTCGGTCAGCCCGCAGCGCGGCCCCGAGGAGAGCAGGCGGAGGTCGTTGCACATCTTCGAGAGCTTCACCGCGACGCGCTTGAGCACGCCCGAGAAGAGAATGAACGCGCCCATGTCCGGCGTCGCCTCGACGAGGTTCTCGGCGAGGACCACATCGAGCCCGGTAATCAGCCGCAGCTCCTCGATCGCCAGCGTGGCGTAGCGGGGGTCGGCGTTGATCCCGGTACCGATCGCCGTGCCGCCGAGGTTGACCTCGAGGAACAGGCGGGCAGTCTCGTTGAGGCGAGCGATGTCCTCGGCGGTCGTCACCGCGTAGGCGCCGAGCTCCTGACCGAGCGTGATCGGCACGGCATCCTGGAGCTGAGTGCGTCCCATCTTGATCACGTCGTGGAACTCCACGCTCTTCGCCACCAGCGCCGACCGGAGCTCGGCGAGCGCCGCGACCAGGGCGCGCGACGAGTGGAAGGTTGCGAGGCGGACCGCCGTCGGGTAGACGTCGTTGGTCGATTGCGAGAGGTTGATGTGGTTGTTCGGGTGGCAGTGCTCGTACGCACCGCGCGAGTGCCCGAGGAGCTCGAGCGCGCGGTTGGCGATCACCTCGTTGGCGTTCATGTTGGTCGAGGTGCCGGCGCCGCCCTGGATCATGTCGACGACGAAGTGGCCGTGCCAGTGTCCGTCGACGATCTCCTGGCAGGCACGGTCGATCGCGACCGCGAGCTCCGGCGTGAGCAGCCCGAGCTTGCGGTTGGCGCGTACCGCCGCCTGCTTGACCATCGCCAGGAACCGGACGAGCGCGGGGTAGTGCGAGAGGCGGACGCCGGTGATCGGGAAGTTCTCGACGCCGCGCAGCGTCTGAATGCCGAACAAAGCATCCGCCGGGACCTCGCGCTCACCCAGGAGGTCGTGCTCCGGGCGGGTCGCACCCGACGCGTAGGCCTTCTCGAGGCCGACCTCGCTGGCGCTGGTGTACAGCAGCCGCTGATTCATGGCGAGCGCGACCCTTGAGAGGACCTCGATCGCCGCCGTGCCGTTGGCGGCGAGGCTGGCGAGCACCGCCTCGCGGTCGAGCTCGTACAGTTCCAGGCCCGCGCCGGCGCGCGCCGACGCCGAGTGCGACGACGCGTGCAGCAGCGCCCCTTCGCCGAGGACCTGGCCCGGGCCGAGGACGGTCAGCAGCTCGCTGCGGCCGTCGTGCTCGCGCACGATCTCGACGCTGCCGCCGGCGATCACGTAGAGCGACCGGCGGGGCTCGCCCTGCCGGAAGAGGAGCTCGCCCCGGCTCAGCTCACGACGCCGAGCCGCAGCCGCCAGCAGCTCGGTGGTCGCCGGCGAGACGCCGGCGAGCGATCCCGCACGCTGGAGCAGCTCACGAATATCGTTCATCTCGTCCCCCTCGCCACCGGGGTGCGCACGCTGGTCTCCGATCACCGTCCGGAAGGCGGTGCGATTCTACTGCCTCGACGGGATCGGGGAGCGGCAGGCAGCCGGGCTCAGAAACGGACGCTGAGCCCTGTGGCGACCCGGTTCTCGGTGGCGGCGTCCTCGTCGACGCGCTCGAGCGTCAGGAACAGGGAGAACCGCCGGCCGAGGTTGGCGGTGCTCGACAGGGAGTAGCGGCGTGCCTGGGGCCGTGTCTCGATGACGACACCGCCGCCCGAGACCACCCGAAATACCGAGAGCGACGAGGTGTAGTCCGCCGAGACGTAAATCTGCGAGGAGAGAGGGTGCCCGACCGAGGCGTAGTACGACGTGTAGGGCCCCGACGCACGATCGATCCGCGAGGCGTAGACCGTGAGATCGGTGCCGCTGCCGAGGATGTTCGACAACGAGGCTCCGCCCGTTACCCTGGGGAACGTACCCTCATCCTGGTTATTGCGGTCCCGGGCGTATCCGGCGTACACGCGAACGCCGCGCGAGACGTTGACCGTGAGGCGGGCGCCGGCCGAGTCGAAGAGGTACCCGTCGAGCAGCCGCGGGTCGACGGGTCTGCCGGCGATCTGATCGTTGGTGATCGTGCGGGCGTCGATCGACCGGCCGTGATGGTAGTCGACCTGGAGCTCGAACGCCGACACCGGCAGCACCCGCGCCGTGGCGAAGAAGTAGTTGAGGCCGCCCTTGCCTTCGCCGCCGGGTCCGTGGAAATCGTACTCGGCGAGCTGATAGAGGAAGAACGTGCCGTTCACCGGGACGAAGTTCGTCATCGACAAAACCGTCCGCTCCCGGCGACCCTCGTTGCGTAGCGCCACGAGCCCGACGACGTGCCGCCTCGCGGCATGGCCGTCGTAGGCGACGTAGGTCCCGGCCTTGCGAACGCCGGTGGCGTACCCGGCATCGAACGTCGTCGGCTCGAGCCCACCGAACAGGCCCGCGCGCCAACGCGCCCCACCAGCCAGAGGGTGCCGGTACTCGACGCTGAAGCCGCCGACCGATCCCAGCGCTCCCAGGTCGTTGAGCCACATCTGGCCGAGGCGGATCCCGAGCTTGCCGCTCCAGACTGTGCCGCCGACGTACGCGTCGTAGACCGACACCCGGCTGCTGCGGTCGGAAGAGGGGTAGGCGGTAGTGCGAGCGTCGACGGCGAACTCGAGGCCGTCGGCGTCCGAATGCGGCGAGTGGAGTGTGATGTAGGCGGTGAGCAGCGAGAAGTCGGACGACGAGCCGCCGTCCTCGGTGCGGCGGTCGAGATCGTAGAACAGGCTGAAGCGGCCGAGGCTGGGCCTCGACTGGCCGGCACTCGCTGCAGCTCCGGCAACGAGCAGGAGTGCCGTCAAGGTCGCAACGAGTCTCAAGCCAAACGGCATCACATGCTCCAGGGCATCAGTCGCTCCGTCCGGTGGGGTGGCACGAGTAGCACGCAAGCGAGTCGTAGCGATAGCCGGAGACCTCCTGGTGGTGCCCATCGGTCTCCCCGCGCGGGTGGCATCCATTGGTACAAGAGAAGATCACGAAGTTCGTGCTGTTGATGTGACAGGTCGCACACGGGATGCCGGAGTGCCTGCCCGACGTGATCGGGAACCAGGTGTGGTTGAAGCGCCCCTGGTCCCAGGAGGTGTCGGTCGCCCGGTGGCAGGTATCACAGGTGGTCGGGAAGCCGGCAGCGGCATGGTTGGGGTCGCGAGTGTTCTGGTAGTCCGTCAGGTGGCAACCGACGCAGGTTCGCGGTGTTCCGCGGTAGACGCCGTTCTTGTGGCACGCGGCGCAGGGCTGCGTCGCGTGAACGCCGAGGAGCGGGAAGACGGTGCTGTGGTCGAAGCGTCCTTGGTTCCAGCTCGTGTCGGAGACCCGGTGGCAGGTCTCGCACGTCGTCGGGAAGCCCGCCGAAGCGTGGTTCGGGTCGGTCGTCGACTGGTACGCGGCGAGGTGACAACTGACACAGGCGGACCCCATGCCGGCATAGACGTTGTGGGAGTGGCACGTCGCGCACGTCGGAGCGACGTGGGCGCCCAGCAACGGCCAGACCGCGTGACCGTAGCGGCCGCGATCCCACGACGGATCGTCGGCGTGGTGGCAAGGCTCGCACACAGTCGAGAAGCCCGCGGCGGTGTGATTGGGGTTGGTCGACGAGAGATAGACCTGGCGGTGGCAGCCGACGCAGTCGCGGGGAGTGCCCTGGTAGACCCCGCCGATGTGGCAGGCCGCGCATTGCTGCGTGGCGTGCACGCCGAGAAGGGGGAAGAAGGCGTTGTGGTCGAACGTGCCGAGGGTCCAACTGAGGTCGTAGACCTTGTGGCAGGTCTCGCACGCAGTCGGGAAGCCGGCCGCGGCGTGGTTGGGTTGGGTGGTCTGCTGGTACTGGGTCAGGTGACAGGAGACGCACTGCGAGCCCATGCCGGCGTAGACGTTGTGGGAGTGACACGTCGTGCAGGTCGGAGTGACGTGAGCGCCGAGCAGCGGCCAGACCGTGTGAGCGTAGCGACCGCGATCCCACGACGGATCGTCGGCGTGGTGGCAGGGCTCGCACGCCGTCGAGAACCCGGCCGCCACATGGTTGGGGTTCGTCGCTGATTGGTACACCGAGAGGTGACAGCCCGCGCAGTCGCTCGGGGTACCGCGGTAGACGCCATTGACGTGACACGACGCGCACGGCTGCGTGGCGTGCACCCCGACGAGACGGAAGACCAGGCTATGGTCGAACGAGCCCTGGTTCCAACTCGTGTCGGAGACCCTGTGGCAGGTCTCACACGCGGTCGGGAAGCCGGCGGCGATGTGGTTTGGCTGGGTGGTCTGCTGATATGCCGCAAGGTGGCAACTGACGCAGGTCGAGCCCATGCCGGCGTAGACGTTGTGGGAGTGGCAGGTCGTGCACGTCGGGGTGACGTGGGCGCCCACGAGCCGCCACACGGTGTGCGCGTAGCGACCCTGGCCCCACGACGGGTCGCCCGCCTGGTGGCAGGGCTCGCAAGCGGTCGAGAAGCCGGCCGCCGTGTGGTTCGGGTTTGTCGCGGACTGGTAGACCGACTGGTGACAACCGACGCAGGTGCGCGAGGTGCCCTTGTAGACGCCGCCGATGTGACATGAGGCGCACACCTGGGCCGCGTGGACGCCGACGAGCGGGAAGAAGCTGTTGTGATCGAAGGTGCCCTGGCTCCAGCTCGTGTCGGAGACCTTGTGGCAGCTCTGGCACTCCGTGGGGAAGCCGGCGGCGATGTGGTTTGGCTGGGTGGTCTGCTGATACGCCGCAAGGTGGCAACTGACGCAGGTCGAGCCCATGCCGGCGTAGACGTTGTGGGAGTGGCACGTCGTGCACGTCGGGGTGATGTGGGCGCCAAGCAGCGGCCAGACCGAGTGCGCATACCGACCCTGGACCCACGACGGGTCATTCGCGTGGTGGCAGGGCTCGCAGACGGTCGAGAAGCCGGCTGCCGTGTGGTTCGGGTTTGTCGACGACTGGTAGATGGGCTGGTGACAGCCGACGCAGTCGCGCGAGGTGCCCTTGTAGACGCCGCCGATGTGGCAGCTCGCACACTGCTGGGCCGCGTGGACGCCGACGAGCGGGAAGAAGCTGCTGTGATCGAAGGTGCCCTGCGCCCAACTGGTGTCGGAGACCTTGTGGCAGCTCTGGCACTCCGTGGGGAAGCCGGCGGCGACGTGGTCGGGCTGCTTGGCCTGCTGGTACGCCGCAAGATGGCAGGAGACACACTGCGAGCCCATGCCGGCGTAGACGTTGTGGGAGTGGCACGTCGTGCACGTCGGGGTGATGTGGGCGCCAAGCAGCGGCCAGACGGTGTGGGCGTAGCGACCCTGGCCCCACGACGGATCGCCCGCCAGGTGGCAGGGCTCGCAAGCGGTCGAGAAGCCGGCCGCCGTGTGGTTCGGGTTTGTCGACGACTGGTAGACCGACTGGTGACAACCGACGCAGTCGCGCGAGGTGCCCTTGTACACGCCGCCGACGTGGCAGCTCGCGCACTGCTGGGCCCCGTGAACGCCGACGAGCGGGAAGAAGCTGCTGTGATCGAAGGTGCCCTGGCTCCAGCTCGTGTCGGAGACCTTGTGGCAGGTCTGGCACTCCGTGGGGAAGCCGGCGGCGACGTGGTCGGGCTGCTTGGCCTGCTGGTACGCCGCAAGGTGGCAGGTGACGCACTGCGAGCCCATGCCGGCGTAGACGTTGTGGGAGTGACACGTCGTGCAGGTCGGAGTGACGTGAGCGCCCAGCAGCGGCCAGACGGTGTGCGCATACCGGCCCTGCGCCCACGACGGGTCGTCCGCGTGGTGGCAGGGCTCGCAGGCGGCTGAGAAGCCCGCAGCGGCATGGTTCGGGTTCGTCGCCGACTGGTAGACGGGCTGGTGACAGCCGACGCAGTCGCGCGAGGTACCCTTGTAGACGCCGCCGACGTGGCAGCTCGCGCACTGCTGGGCCCCGTGAACGCCGACGAGCGGGAAGAAGCTGCTGTGATCGAAGGTGCCCTGGCTCCAGGTCGTGTCGGAGACCTTGTGGCAGGTCTGGCACTCCGTGGGGAAGCCGGCGGCGACGTGGTCGGGCTGCTTGGCCTGCTGATACGCCGCAAGGTGGCAACTGACGCAGGTCGAGCCCATGCCGGCGTAGACGTTGTGGGAGTGGCAGGTCGTGCACGTCGGGGTGACGTGGGCGCCCACGAGCCGCCACACGGTGTGCGCGTAACGACCCTGGCCCCACGACGGGTCGTCCGCGTGGTGGCAGGGCTCGCAAGCGGTCGAGAAGCCGGCCGCCGTGTGGTTCGGGTTCGTCGACGACTGGTAGACGGACTGGTGACAGCCGACGCAGGTGCGCGAGGTGCCCTTGTAGACGCCGCCGATGTGGCAGGCAGCACACTGCTGAGCCGCGTGGACGCTGACGAGCGGGAAGAAGCTGTTGTGATCGAAAGTGCCCTGGTTCCAACTCGTGTCGGAGACCTTGTGGCAGGTCTGGCACTCCGTGGGGAAGCCGGCGGCGACGTGGTCGGGCTGCTTGGCCTGCTGGTACACCGCAAGGTGGCAGGAAACACACTGCGAGCCCATGCCGGCGTAGACGTTGTGGGAGTGACACGTCGTGCACGTCGGAGTGACGTGAGCGCCAAGAAGCGGCCAGACGGTGTGGGCGTAGCGACCCTGACTCCACGACGGGTCGTCCGCGTGGTGGCAGGGCTCGCAAGCGGTCGAGAAGCCGGCCGCCGTGTGGTTCGGGTTGCTCCCTGATTGGTAGGCCTGCCGGTGGCACCCGACGCACTCGTGGGTCGTGCCCTTGTAGACGCCGCCGATGTGACATGAGGCGCACACCTGGGCCGCGTGGACGCCGAGGAGCGGGAAGAAGCTGCTGTGATCGAAGGTGCCCTGCGCCCAACTGGTGTCGGAGATCTTGTGGCAGGTCTGGCACTCCGTGGGGAAGCCGGCGGCGACGTGGTCGGGCTGCTTGGCCTGCTGGTACGCCGCAAGGTGGCAACTGACGCAGGTCGAGCCCATGCCGGCGTAGACGTTGTGGGAGTGACACGTCGTGCACGTCGGAGTGACGTGAGCGCCGAGAAGCGGCCAGACGGTGTGCGCATACCGGCCCTGGGCCCAGGACGTGTCGTCCGCGTGGTGGCACGTCTCGCATGCCGCGGAGAACTTCGCCGCCGTGTGGTTCGGGTTGGTCGACGTCTGATAGACCGACTGGTGACAACCGACGCAGGTGCGCGAGGTGCCCTTGTAGACGCCGCCGATGTGACATGAGGCGCACACCTGGGCCGCGTGGACGCCGACGAGCGGGAAGAAGCTGTTGTGATCGAAGGTGCCCTGGCTCCAGCTCGTGTCGGAGACCTTGTGGCAGCTCTGGCACTCCGTGGGGAAGCCGGCGGCGACGTGGTCGGGTTGCTTGGCCTGCTGGTACGCCGCAAGGTGGCAGGAGACGCACTGCGAGCCCATGCCGGCGTAGACGTTGTGGGAGTGACACGTCGTGCACGTCGGAGTGACGTGAGCGCCGAGCAGCGGCCAGGTCGTGTGCGCATACCGGCCCTGCGCCCAGGTCGGATCGTCCGCGTGGTGGCACGTCTCGCATGCCGCGGAGAACTTCGCCGCCGTGTGGTTCGGGTTGGTCGACGTCTGATAGACCGACTGGTGACACCCGACGCAGGTGCGCGAGGTGCCCTTGTAGACGCCGCCGATGTGACATGAGGCGCACACCTGGGCCGCGTGGACGCCGACGAGCGGGAAGAAGCTGTTGTGATCGAAGGTGCCCTGGCTCCAGCTCGTGTCGGAGACCTTGTGGCAGGCCTGGCACTCCGTTGGGAAGCCGGCGGCGGTGTGGTTTGGCTGGGTGGTTTGCTGGAAGACGCCAAGGTGGCAGCTTACACAGGTCGAGCCCATGCCGGCGTAGACGTTGTGGGAGTGACACGTCGTGCACGTCGGAGTGACGTGGGCGCCCTGGAGCGGCCAGACGGTGTGCGCATACCGGCCCTGGGCCCACGACGGGTCGTCCGCGTGGTGGCAGGGCTCGCAGGCGGTTGAGAAGCCCGCAGCGGCATGGTTCGGGTTCGTCGCCGACTGGTAGACGGGCTGGTGACAGCCGACGCAGTCGCGCGAGGTACCCTTGTAGACGCCGCCGATGTGGCAGCTCGCACACTGCTGGGCCGCGTGGACGCCGAGGAGCGGGAAGAAGCTGTTGTGATCGAAGGTGCCCTGGCTCCAGCTCGTGTCGGAGACCTTGTGGCAGGCCTGGCACTCCGTGGGGAAGCCGGCGGCGGTGTGGTTTGGCTGGGTGGTTTGCTGGAAGACGCCAAGGTGGCAGCTCACACAGGTCGAGCCCATGCCGGCGTAGACGTTGTGGGAGTGACACGTCGTGCACGTCGGAGTGACGTGAGCGCCGAGCAGCGGCCAGACGGTGTGGGCGTAGCGACCCTCACTCCACGACGGATCGTCCGCGTGGTGGCACGTCTCGCACGCCGTGGAGAACTTCGCCGCCGTGTGGTTGGGGTTGCTCCCTGACAAGTAGGCCTGCCGGTGACAGCCGACGCACTCGCGGGTCGTGCCCTTGTACACGCCGCCGACGTGGCATGAGGCGCACACCTGGGCTGCGTGGACGCCGACGAGCGGGAAGAAGCCGCCATGATCGAAGGTGCCCTTGCTCCAGTTGATGTCGGAGACCTTGTGACAGCCCTCGCAGGCCGTCGGGAAGCCGGCGGCAGTGTGGTTCGGCTGGGTGGTTTGTTGGTACGCCGCAAGGTGGCAACTCACGCAGGTCGAGCCCATGCCGGCGTAGACGTTGTGGGAGTGACACGTCGTGCACGTCGGGGTGACGTGGGCGCCCTGGAGCGGCCAAGTGGTGTGGGCATAGCGGCCCTGCGCCCAAGTCGGATCGTCCGCGTGGTGGCACGTCTCGCATGCCGTGGAGAACTTCGCCGCCGTGTGGTTCGGGTTGGTCGACGTCTGATAGACCGGCTGGTGACAGCCGACGCACTCGCGGGTCGTGCCCTTGTAGACGCCGCCGACGTGGCACGACGCGCAGGCCTCAGTTGCGTGGACGCCAAGCAGTGGGAACACCGCCGCATGGTCGAACTTGGCCTGGCTCCACAGGGTGTCCGAGACCTTGTGGCAGCCCTCGCAGGCGGTCGGGAAGCCGGCAGTGGCGTGCTCGGGGTTCTTCGCCTGCTGGTACGCGGTGAGGTGGCACGTCACGCACTGTGTGCCCATCCCGGCGAACACGTCGTGGGTATGGCAGGTCGTGCACGTCGGGGTGACGTGGGCGCCCTGGAGCGGCCAGGTGGTGTGGGCATAGCGGCCCTGCGCCCAAGTCGGATCGTCCGCGTGGTGGCACGTCTCGCATGCCGTGGAGAACTTCGCCGCCGTGTGGTTCGGGTTGGTCGACGTCTGATAGACCGGCTGGTGACAGCCGACGCACTCGCGGGTCGTGCCCTTGTAGACGCCGCCGACGTGGCACGACGCGCAGGCCTCAGTTGCGTGGACGCCAAGCAGTGGGAACACCGCCGCATGGTCGAACTTGGCCTGGCTCCACAGGGTGTCCGAGACCTTGTGGCAGCCCTCGCAAGCGGTCGGGAAGCCGGCAGTGGCGTGCTCGGGGTTCTTCGCCTGCTGGTACGCGGTGAGGTGGCACGTCACGCACTGTGTGCCCATCCCGGCGAACACGTCGTGGGTATGGCAGGTCGTGCACGTCGGGGTGACGTGGGCGCCCTGGAGCGGCCAGGTGGTGTGGGCATATCGACCCTGACTCCACGACGGATCGTCCGCGTGGTGGCATGTCTCGCATGCCGTGGAGAACTTCGCCGCCGTGTGGTTCGGGTTGGTCGACGTCTGATAGACCGGCTGGTGACAGCCGACGCACTCGCGGGTCGTGCCCTTGTAGACGCCGCCGACGTGGCACGACGCGCACGCCTCAGTTGCGTGGACGCCGAGCAGTGGGAACACCGCCGCATGGTCGAACTTGGCCTGGCTCCACAGGGTGTCCGAGACCTTGTGACAGCCCTCGCAGGCGGTCGGGAAGCCGGCAGTGGCGTGCTCGGGGTTCTTCGCCTGCTGGTACGCGGTGAGGTGGCACGTCACGCACTGTGTGCCCATCCCGGCGAACACGTCGTGGGTATGGCAGGTCGTGCACGTCGGGGTGACGTGGGCGCCCTGGAGCGGCCAGGTGGTGTGGGCATAGCGGCCCTGCGCCCAAGTCGGATCGTCCGCGTGGTGGCACGTCTCGCATGCCGTGGAGAACTTCGCCGCCGTGTGGTTCGGGTTGGTCGACGTCTGATAGACCGGCTGGTGACAGCCGACGCACTCGCGGGTCGTGCCCTTGTAGACGCCGCCGACGTGGCACGACGCGCACGCCTCAGTTGCGTGGACGCCAAGCAGTGGGAACACCGCCGCATGGTCGAACTTGGCCTGGCTCCACAGGGTGTCCGAGACCTTGTGGCAGCCCTCGCAAGCGGTCGGGAAGCCGGCAGTGGCGTGCTCGGGGTTCTTCGCCTGCTGGTACGCGGTGAGGTGGCACGTCACGCACTGTGTGCCCATCCCGGCGAACACGTCGTGGGTATGGCAGGTCGTGCACGTCGGGGCGACGTGGGCGCCCTGGAGCGGCCAGGTGGTGTGGGCATAGCGGCCCTGACTCCACGACGGATCGTCCGCGTGGTGGCACGTCTCGCATGCCGTGGAGAACTTCGCCGCCGTGTGGTTCGGGTTGGCCGACGACTGATAGACCGGCTGGTGACAGCCGACGCACTCGCGGGTCGTGCCCTGGTAAACGCCGCCGACGTGGCACGACGCGCACGCCTGCGAAGCGTGCACACCGGCGAGCGGAAAGAACGGGGTGTGGTCGAAAGTCGCCCCGGCCCAACCCGTGTCTGTCGCCTTGTGGCAGAGGGTGCAGTCGGTGGGGAACCCGGAGCCGCTGTGGGGCGGGTTCGTCGCCCTCTGAAAGTCGTTGCGGTGACACTCGATGCACTGGGTTGGCGGTGCCGACGCGAACTGGCCGCCGGTGTGGCACGACGCGCAGTCGAGCGTGCTGTGCGCCGAATTGAGGGCGAAGCCGGTGGCGGTCGCGTGGTTCCAGTCGACCGATGTCCACGCCGACGTGTTGTGGCAGCGCTCGCACTCGGCGCCGAGTCGGGTCTCGAAGCGGTCATCGCGCTTGCGGACCCAGTGGCAGTCGTAGCATTGCGTCGGCGTGCCCTTGGTCTGGCCATCGACGTGGCACGAGGTGCATGGCACCCGCACGTGCGCACCGGTCAGGGGGAACTTCGTCCCCTTGTGGAAAGCGCGAGAAGGCGTGCGCCACTCACCTACGGCGTGGCACGACGCGCAGGCCGTCCCGAGCGCGCCCTGGTGCGGGTCCTGGTGACACGAGGCACATGCGGTCGCCACCGAGGCGAAGCGGACGGCGACGCCGTGCCCGCTCGGGAAGGTGTCTTCGACGCGCTTGTGGCAGCCCTGGCATTGGGCCGTGCGGTGCTGCCCCACGAAGAACTCCGGCTGGCCGCGGTGCTCGTAGGTCGGCACGGCGAAGGAGCCGGAGTTGTGGCACGACTCGCAGTGGGCGCCAAGCTGACCGAGGTGGACGTCCTTGTGGCACGAGGCGCACGCCCTGTCGAGGCCGGCGTAGCGGGTGGCCGTACCGCTGCCGTCCGGAAAGGCGGCCGACTCGCTCTTGTGGCAGCTCGCACAGGCGGCCGTCGCGTGCTTGCCGGTCAGCGCAAACTTGGTATTCGCGTGGGAGAACCCTGGCGCCTGGAACTTCGGGGCGGCGATCGCATGGCAGCTCGCGCAGTTGCCGCCGAGCTGACCCAGGTGAACGTCCTTGTGACAGGTGGCGCAGTCGAGCGACAGCCCGCGGTAGCGCCGCGGCACGCCGCCGGCGCCGGCAACGATCGGCCCGCTGCCGTGACAGCGGACGCAGGCGACGCCGGCGTGGGAGCCGGCGAAGAACTCCGGCATCCGCGGGTGGGTGTACGTCGTGACGGCGAAGCTGGCGGTACCGTGGCAGCTCGCGCAGTTGGCGCCGAACTCGCCGCCATGGACATCCTTGTGGCACGACGCGCACTCCTGCTTGAGGCCGCGAAAGTCCGCCGTGACCGGCCGTCCGGCCTGCCGGCCGGCGACTTGCTTGTGACACGCGGCACACGCCGCAGCGGCGTGCTTGCCGGTGAGGGGGAACGCCGTCTTGGCGGCGTGATCGAACGGTGCGCCGCCGAAACCCTGCACGTTGTGGCAGGTCGCGCAGTCCGCCTTGAACGTCCCCTTGTGCGGGTCCGCATGGCAACTTGCGCAGCGCGCGAAGTCGAGCTTGAC
This sequence comes from uncultured Acidobacteriota bacterium, assembly GCA_963725705.1. Classification (GTDB taxonomy): domain Bacteria; phylum Acidobacteriota; class Thermoanaerobaculia; order Thermoanaerobaculales; family Thermoanaerobaculaceae; genus CAVRZJ01. The sequence goes on from CAVRZJ010000024.1 coordinate 97,393, forward strand.
CTGCAGCGCCGGCTTGACGTGGCACGACACGCACGCGACCACGGCGTGCTTGCCGACCAACGGATACGAGGTTCGAGCGTGGTCCACCTTGTCGGTCCGCCAACTGGCGGCGGTATGGCAGGACGCACACTCCGAGCCGAAGCGTTGGCTGTGCGGGTCCTTGTGGCAGTCGCCGCACTTCGCGAACTTGAGACCCTTGTAGACCTTGTTGACGTGGCACTTCTCACACGCGACCGTCAGGTGGGCGCCGGCGAGGACGAACGCCGTCGTCGAGTGGTCGAACCCGGCGGAAGCCGCCGCGAACGCCGCTGCGGTGCTGTGGCAGCGCGTGCAGCTCGGGCCGAGCGAGCCGTTGTGCGGGTCCTTGTGGCACGACGCGCACTCCGGCTTTGCCGCTAGGTACGACCTCGTTGTGTGACACTTCGTGCACTCTTTGGCGATCGCTGCGTGCTTGCCATCGAGAACGAAGCCGGTCTCGACGCGGTGATCGAACCTCGCCTTGTCGAGCGGCCGCAGCTCGGCGTCGATACCGGCGTGCTCGACGTGGCAGGTCACGCAGTCGTCGGTGACGGCCCGGTGCACGCCCTTGCGGGCCGCGATGCGCTCGGCGACTGGCTTGTGGCAGGCCAGGCAGCGCGCGACTGTGACCTTCTTTCCCGGCTCATGGCACTTGTCACAGTTCTTGATGCCCTCGAGCTTGGCGTGGGCGGCCGACAGCGGGCCCGGCGAGACCAAGGCGCCGATCTCCTGGGCGAACGCCGAGGGTGCGGCCAGCAGGGCGACTCCCAGGGTTACCAGAAGGTGGGCGCAGCATGCCCGGCGACGCGGAGAGGGGAGGGCTGGGTGCATGTCACCGTCCATAGGCGTACCCGAAGTAGACCGCCGTGGCGACGTGGCCCGCGACGATCACCAGCATCAGATAAGCCAGCGGCTTGTGCAGCACGTGCCAGAGGTCGAAGAGCTTCCTGGTTCGCTTGAGGTAGGCAATGCGGCGGAGCAGGAGCGCGCGCTCCCGGACGACCGACAGCGCCGAGTGGAGGATGCCGGGATTCACACCGGCCCGGCGCGCGGAGCGCTTGAGCGCGGCGAGATGCAACCGCAGCGACAGCTCGCCGAACAACAGTCCGCTCCACGTCGGAGCCTGCGCCCAGGCCGGCAGCTCGCTGGCTTCGAACTCCTCGATGTGGCGCACGAGCGCGGGCGGGAGGTCGTGGGAAAGCACCGTCTGACGGAGCTCCCGGGAGCGCTCGCCGAGCTCCTCGAGCGTCAGCTCGGTGCCACGAATCGTCTTCGGGATGCGGACGTACAGGTACCTGCCGACGAAGCCGGATGCGAACACGAGGAGCATCGACCAGTACGCGACGGAAACGATGCCGTTGAACTTGAACGACGTGTGGAAGGTGATCAGGACCGGGCCGAGGATGCCGCAGAAGATGTGGAACTCGAGCCAGAACGAGAGAGGGCCGGGAAGGCGCCCGCGCGGGTTGCGCTTCTTGACCGTATAGAGCTGCATCGCCAACATCAGAGTGACGCCGGTGATGCCGAGCGTTCGCCCAACCACCCCAGACGGTCTGAGCAGGTGGTGCGCAGGGCTGTAGCCGCGGACCCGGAGTGGGGTGGTGTAGTAGTTGGCGCCCTTGAAGCCGAGGAGGATCGCGGCGGCGACCAGCACCGAAGCGAGGAACGCGACGAGCAGGACGCTCGACAGCGCCCGCATCGGGAACCACGCGGTCTCCCTCCTGGGAACGGCCGATGCCGCTCCGCTAACCTGCACTGCGGACGACGTCATTTCCCCCCAAGCCTACAGCCGGGTCGCCGCAATTGCAATGTTTCTGTCACACTGTCTTCTTGCGACGGCCGGTGTCACTCGGGTGCTAGTTTCCGATCACAGAACGCAAACAGGTGTGACCTCTGTCACACCTCATGCCTCGAGGACACAGTCGCCCTTTGGCCACGATACGCACGGCAGGATGAAGCCAGACTCGCGGTCCTCGGCGTCGAGCGAGTCCGACGCGCAGTCGACCTCGCCCTCGAGAAGGCGCGTGCGGCAGGTGAGGCATACCCCGGCGCGGCACGAGCTGGGGATGTCGCTCCCCGCCGACTCGCAGGCGTCGAGCAGCGACTGGCCGCGGCCGACGGCAACCGTCTTCTGCGACAGCGCGAGAGTGACATGCGCCGGCGCGGCGGATCGCTGGCCCGACTGGATCGGGAGCACAGTCGCCAGTCCGTCCTGGGCGCGCTCGCGCGACGCCGCGACCGCCGCCTCGAACGCCTCGGCCCGCACGTCGTCGGCGCGCGCGCCCATCCCGAGCAGCAGCGATCGAATCGCATCGATCATCGCCAGCGGCCCGCACATCATGAAGATCGAGTTTGCCGGGTCGGCGACGTAGCGGCGGATGCACGTCTCGTCGATACGGCCGGCAGTGATGCCGGGCGCCGCGGCCGATCGGCTCACCCGAACTCCCAGTTGCACCTGCGGGTGGCGTGAGCGGATGGCGAGGAGCTCGTCGTGAAAAGGGATGTCGTTCTCGGTGCGCACCGAGAGGAGCAGCGTGACCGGCCGACTCGGGTCGCTGGAGATCGCGTGCCGGAGCATGCTCATCACCGGAGTGATGCCGACGCCGCCTGCGATCAGGACGAGCGGGCGGTCGTCACCGTCGGGGTAGCGGAACTGGCCGGCAGCTCCCTTGACGGCAATCACTGATCCGGGCCGCAGGGTGGCGTGGAGCAGGTTGGAGACGACACCCTGGCGTTTGACGCTGATCTCGACGTAGCCAGGGCTCTCCGGGGCGGACGAGATCGAGTAGCAGCGCACCAGCGGCTTCCCGTCGACGTTGACGCGCACGGTGAGAAATTGCCCGGCGAGGAATCGCATCCCTTCGGGACGGCGTAACCGGAAAGTGCGGATGTCGGGGGTCTCCTCGATCACGGCCAGCACCGGGACCGGTGTGAACCCCGGTCCGGGCGCGGCCGGGCGGCCGGAGGACTCCGGCGCCTGCGCATCCGGCCTCCGCGACGGGCTCGGCGCTCGCGCCGGCGGCGCCGTCGCGGCCTGCGGCAGCAGCCACTCGCACGCCACGAACCATGCCAGGTGTGCGGCAATACCAGCGAGGAGCCACAGCGCTCCGGGCAGGAACCAGGGCGAGAGCGTGAGCAGCGCCGAAGGCAGGAGGAGGGAGAGCTGGGCCGGCCGACGCACGCTACGATGCTGGCGCAGCAGCGCCAGCGCGAGGTGAATCGTCGTCACGAACGCGACGACCGCGGATCCGGCGGGTACGTTCACGTCACTGGCCTGGAGGTCATCATAGTCGTAGAACCGCTGGCTGCTCTGTGTGACGACAGTCACGGAGCGGGCCGGCCGATGGAATCGCGACGCGCTCTCTGGCATTATCGCGCGATGTCGTGTGACGGGGCGCGCTGCCGGCGCGCCGGAGGCAGGACTTGCAGACCAGTCAACTCAACGCCATCGTGACGCAGCGGAGCGAGGTCGCGCCCGGGCTTCTCATCCTCCGGGTTGCGCCAGAGGGCTGGTCGCTGCCGGCATTCAAGCCGGGCCAGTTCGCCGTGCTCGGGCTTCCGGCCGACGCGCCGCGTCACTCGCTGTCCGACCCTGAGGATCCACCCGCCAAACCCGGCTCGATGATCAGGCGCTCCTACTCGATCGCGTCGTCGTCGCGCGAGAACGAGTATCTGGAGTTCTTCCTCAACTTCGTCCGCTCGGGCTCGTTGACGCCCCGGCTGTTTCGTCTGTCACTCGGCGACCGGGTGTGGCTGGGGCCGCGGATCACCGGACTGTTCACCTTCGACCGGGTTCCTGCCGGGGAGAACGTGGTGATGGTGGGCACCGGTACGGGACTGGCACCCTACATGAGCATGCTCCGGACCTTCCTCGACGAGCAGAAACAGCGACGCCTCGCGGTCATCCACGGCGCCCGCCACTCCTGGGACCTCGCCTACCGCGACGAGCTGGTCACGATGCAGCGCCTGCGCCCCGAGCTGCTGTCGTACATCGCGACGGTGAGCCGCCCCGACGAGGAGCCGATCCCGTGGGGCGGCGAGGTCGGGCGCGTGCAGGACGTCTGGCTGCGGCGATGCGTGGGTGCGGCGTGGGGCGTGGAGCCGTCGCCCGCCGATACCCACCTGCTCCTGTGCGGCAACCCGGCGATGATCGAGAACATGGTGGCGCTGCTCGCCGGCGAGGGGTACAACGAGCACACCAGGCAGCACCCCGGGCACGTCCACGTCGAGCGGTACTGGTGACCCGAGACTGGGACCCGGCGGCGGGGGTTCTCGGCAGGAAGCGAGCCCATCCAGCTATCGAGCATGACCCGCCGAGGTCGCCAGGCCGGGGAACGCCGCCGAGTTGCAGGGGATGAAGTTCCAGGCGTTCATTCGCGGCGGCACCGGGGTGCCTTTCATCTCCGCCTAGACGCGCAACTGCCGACCGGCCGGAAGGGCAGTGGACCGGGGTCCGGCCCCGATCCCCGAAGAGAGTGTCGTAGCGCTCCTGCCGGTGTCATGCCTGGGCAGAGGCGCTTTCCTGCTGCTTCGCGACCTCGGCATGCACAACCTGCATGTCGAGCGCCTTGACCCGGGTGATCACTTGCTCGAGCGCATCGGCCGGGAGCATACCGGGCTGTGAGAAGACGAGCACCTTCTCGCGGAAGACGGCCACGGTCGGAATCGACCGGATGCCGAACGCGCCGGCGAGGTCCGCCTCCGCCTCGGTGTCGCACGAGGCGAACGTCATGTCCGGGTGCTTCTCGGCCGCCGCCTCGAAGATCGGCTTGAACGTCCGACAGGGACCGCACCAGCTCGCCCAGAAGTCGATGATGACCGTGTCGTTCTTTTCGATCGTGTCGTTGAAGTTCTGCGCTGTGAGCGCCTTCGTTGCCATGGTCGCCTCCTGATGCCGGCTGCTCGGATGAGAGCCATCGCCGCATCGCCAATCGGTAATATATCATCTCCGCCGAGCGTTGGCAAGCCCCCTCTGGCGACGCCGTTCGCAGCGCGGGGGGAGCTGCCCCACCGACTGGCGAGCTCGAGCTCTCCTTCAGAACCGCGCAGTTCGAAACGTTCCCGATCACTGAGCGCGCGCGACGGTCTCCCCAGCGACCCACGGCCACCGGCGCCACGATCGAGCGTGACATAATTGGCGCCGATGAGCGCGGCGGAAAAGAACAGGTACGGGATTCAAGCCGGGGTATCGGTTGTCGTTCCCGTCTTCAACGCCGAGGCCAGCCTGCCAGAGCTTTGCGCGCGGTTGACAACGGTCCTCGTCACCGCCGGTCAACCCTACGAGATCATTTTGGTCAACGACGGCAGCCGCGACACGAGCTGGCGCCGCATCGAGGAGCTCGCCGCGACAGTGGCCGGGGTGCGGGGAATCGACCTCCTGCGCAACTACGGACAGCACAATGCGCTCCTCTGTGGGATCCGCGCGGCTCGCTACGATCTCATCGTGACGATGGACGACGATCTCCAGCACCCACCGGAGGAGATCCCCCGCCTCCTGGACGAGTTGGCGCGCGGTTTCGACGTCGTCTACGGGACTCCCGACCGGGTGTCGCACAGCGCCTGGCGATGGTTGGCCTCGCAGTTGACCAAGCTGGCCCTGAGTACGGTGATGGGGGCCGACACCGCCCGTTCGGTCAGCGCGTTCCGGGTGTTCCGCACACGCCTGCGCGAGGCGTTCTCGGGGCAGATCGGCCCGTTCGTGTCCGTCGACGTGCTGCTTACCTGGGGGACCAGCCGATTCTCCGCCATCCGGGTCCGCCATGATCCACGAACGTTCGGGACCACCAACTACACCTTCAGGAAGCTGGTCGTCCACGCTCTCAACATGGCGACCGGCTTCAGTACGCTGCCGCTGCAGATCGCCAGTTGGGTCGGATTCACCCTGACCGTCTTCGGCGTTGGCGTCCTCGCCTACGTGCTCGGCCGCTTCCTGTGGCAGGGCAGCGTGGTCGCCGGCTTTCCCTTCCTGGCTTCGATCATCGCGATCTTCTCGGGGGCGCAGCTCTTCGCCCTGGGAGTCATCGGCGAGTATCTCGCCCGGGTTCACTTCCGAGCCATGGGCAAGCCGTCATACGCCATCGGTAACCTGGCATCTGCTCCAGAGGAGCCGAGCACTTGAGCAATCTGCAGGAACCCGTGTCAGCTCCTGAAGTGGGATACAGACTTCTTCGGGTTCCGCATCGCGCGGGTGGGCGTACCGCGGTTCGACGACGCGAGTGCTGCGGCGGTCGCTGCCTGGTCCCTCCGGCATGAGATCGCCTGCGCATACCTGCTTGTCAGTCTCGGCGATCAGGCTGCTATTGCCGCGGCCGCGGCGGCGGGCTTTCGCTTCGTCGACGTCAGAGTGACTCTGGACCGGGCCAGCGGCACCCTCGCCGCACCCGCGCCGAGCCGCGATGGCGTCGTGCTCAGGCCGTCCCGAGCGGACGATGTCGGTGCGCTGCGGGAGATCGCCCGCATCAGCCACCGCGACTCGCGCTTCTACTTCGACCTCGGCTTCCCGAGGGAGAAGTGCGACGAGCTCTACGCGACCTGGGTAGAGCGAAGCCACGCCGGCTTCGCCGATGCACTCTTCGTGGCTGAGGTCGACAGCCAGCCCGCCGGCTACTTCTCGTGCCACCTCGATGATGCTGCGACCGGGAGGATCGGTCTGGTCGCGGTGGAGCCGCGAAGCCAGGGGCAGCGGCTCGGTCCCAGGTTGGTCAATTGCGGGTTGCGCTGGTTCGCTGCGCAGAAGGTCAGGCGGATCATCGTCGCCACGCAAGCGAGGAACGTCCCCGCCTTGCGGCTCTACGAGGGAGCCGACTTCAAGGTGGTCAAGGTCGAGGTGTGGTTCCACAAGTGGTTCGTGGACGCGAGGTAGGGGGTTCCGGTGGTTGCGTACTCGATTCCATTCAACCGCGCCTTCGTGACTGGGCATGAGTTCGAGCTCATGCAGGAAGCGATGGCGGCCGGCAGGATCTCCGGCGACGGACGATTCACGAGGCGCTGCCACGAGCTGCTCGAGGCCGAGGTCGGTGTCCCCAAGGCGCTGCTCACGACCTCGTGCACCCACGCCCTCGAGATGGCCGCGCTCTTGCTCGATTTCTCTCCTGGCGACGAGTTCATCCTCCCAACGTTCACCTTCGTCTCGACCGCAAATGCGTTCGCTCTCCGGGGCGGTCTCCCGGTTTTCGTGGACTCGGACCCGGACACCCTCAACATCGACGCGGAAAGAGTCGAGACGCTGATCACGTCCCGCACGAGAGCAATCGTCTGCATGCACTACGCCGGAGTCGGTTGCGACATGGAGAGGCTCACGGCGCTCGCCGCGGGGCACGGCACCGCCCTGGTCGAGGACAACGCCCACGGTCTCTTCGGGAGCTATCGCGGCAAGACGCTGGGTAGCTTCGGACGGCTCGCGACGCTGAGCTTCCACGAGACCAAGAATGTCACCTGCGGTGAGGGCGGCGCCCTGCTGATCAATGACCCGGAGCTCGTCCCGCGCGCCGAGATTCTCCGCGAGAAGGGGACGAACAGGAGTCGCTTCTTCCGCGGCGAGGTCGACAAGTACACCTGGGTCGACCTCGGGTCCAGCTACCTTCCGTCGGAGCTGTTGGCGGCCTTCCTGGTAGCGCAGCTCGAGGAGCGCCGGGCGATCCAGATGCGTCGCCAGCGCATCTGGGAGCGTTACCGGGCAGGCCTCGAGGGGTGGGCGAGCGTCAATGGCGTTCGACTTCCGGTCGTGCCGGGCGGCTGCGACCAGTCCTATCACATGTTCTACGTCATCCTGCCGTCGCTGGCCGTGCGGCAGCGGCTGATCCAGCACCTCGCTGCAGCGGGGATTCTGGCGGTCTTTCACTACGTGCCGCTCCACCTCTCCGAGATGGGCCGTTCGTTTGGCTACCGCCACGGTGATTTTCCGGTCGCAGAGGCGGCCGCCGAGCGCCTGCTCAGGCTGCCGTTCTATACCGGCATGTCGGCGCCGGAGCAGGATCGGGTGATCGAGCGGATCAGCGGTTTCACGGAGTGGTGAGAGAGCATGCCGGGCACGTGCGATAGCGAGACGGTCGCGCCCCTCACCGGCGGCCGCGTGGTGGTCCGGACCGGCGCCCTCGACATCATCCTGATCGCGGCCACCATCGCACTCGTCATTCAGCTTGCACTCCAATGGGATCTCGGGCTGTGGATCATCGATCAGGGCAAGGAAATGCTATGGGCTGAAAGCATTGCCGCCGGGCGTCGGTTCCCGACACTCGGCCCGGCCGCCTCCGGGCTGCAGATCCAGGGGCCGGCCTATTACTACTGGGCGGGGGCGCTATGGAAGGCCGGCATCCCCGGGTGGTGGGAGGGTCTCGCCCTCTACGGCGCGGTGCTGGCTCAGGCGGCGTTGCTCGCCCGGGCGCACCGGAGGCTGGGCGAACCGCGCGGCCTCGTGCTCGGTCTTGGACTCGCCTTCGGCCACGTAGGGCTGTCCACGCTCTTCCTGACCCCGACGGCGCCCAGTTGGGTGCCACTGCTCTCCTCGCTCGTCCTCGCCGTGATCTCGGGGGCGGAACGGTTGCGGACGACGAGGGCGGCCATCGCCCGCTTCTCCGTCGTGGGCTTTCTTTGGGTTTTGACCGTCCAGTTCCACGTGACGGCGCTGGTTGCGGCTCCGGCCATCGCCGTCGCGACGCTGCTGGCGCCCCGCAGACTGAGGCTCGCCGCAGTCGCGGGCGAGGCCACCGGGTGTGTCGTTGGGATGTTGCTGCTCAGCGGCGGGGTTCAGCCAACGCTTGCCTTTGTCGAGGGGCTGCTCGCCCAGCAGACCGGTGCAGCGACGGCGCCACTGGCTGTGCGGCTGGGCGACTGGCTGGTGATGCCCTGGAAGCTCGCGGCCTGGTGGCGGAGCAACGGCGTGCTCGGTGCGCTCGGAATTCCCGGCGCGATCGCGCACTGGGTCGCCGTGCTGCTCGGGCTCGGTCTCGCCGCCGTCGCCGTCAGGCGCATCGCCGGCGCCCGGCGCATGTGGCTGGTCGTGCTGCTGACGTGGGCGGCCGGCGGCCTGCTCTATCCCGTTCCCGTGCGGACGACGGCGTTCTACTACCTCGTCGGCGCTCTGCCGGCTCTTACCTTGCGGCCGGGTCCGGCTCGGCGCTGCGGCGGTGGAGCGCCTGGCTCGGCGCCGCCGTGCTGGTCGCCGCCAACGTGACGGTGTTCGAGTTCGGCCGCTCGCTCGACCGCGAGCGCGAGTGGCGCATTCCGTCGTTCGCGCTGTGGTGGTCGAGCTCGACGTTGCACCTGCCGACGCTGCGATCGGCGCGCGAGACTGTGGGCCTGCTCGGCGCGCACGGGTACTCT
>CAVRZJ010000025.1:0-161434 GCA_963725705.1 uncultured Acidobacteriota bacterium
GTCAGCAACACGTCTGCGTCGGCGCCGCGCGCGGCTGCGAGCACACCAGCGTCTTTCTCGGGCAGCAGCGTGACCGCCCAGGCGGCGTGCTCCTCTCCCGGCTCGACAAGCCCCACGGCCTGCATCCGTTCGCTCAGTCGGGCGACCGCCGCCGGCGCCTTGCGCTCGAGGTTCACCCGCGCCTCGAGGTAGCAGTACGAGCTGGTCACCAGCTCGACGGCGCCGCGCTCGGCCAGCCTCCAGAGCACACCAAACGCATCACCCCCGAGCGCCGCGGAGAAGAGCACGTTGGCGTCGAGGAACGCTCTCACACGCCCCATCGCCGGCGTGCCTCGGCCATCTCCTCGGCGCTCATTTCCGCCGCCCGCGCGAACTCCTCCACCCGGTCCTCGGTGTAGAGCTCGATCGGCAGCACGACGGCCGGCTCGAGCACCAGCCTGCCCTCCTCGAGGCTGACCACGAGAGTGTCTCCTGGCTTCAGGCCCATCGCCTTCCGGACCTCGGCCGGCAACGTCACCTGGCCCCGGCTTCCAAGTTGTGTCGTGGCTCGCATGATCGCAGTATTGCAGAAATGCAGCAAATCCGCAAGAACAGGCAGCTAATGACCGACCTGGAGGCGGCGGCGCGGTGAACGGCTGCCAACGGAATCCCCACAGGAGGTCGAGAGGATCGTGCCCTGCTCGCCGAAGAGGTAGAGGCGCGGACCGCTGCCGGCGATCTCGCGCAAGTCGAGGCTACCCGGGACCGCGATCTCGGACCATGCCGCGCCGTCGCGGCTCACCCACACGACGGTCCGGAGGTAACCCTTTGTCGCGAGCACCGCGAAGTACGAGCCGGTCCACACGACGTCGCGCATCTGGGCGTACTCGGCCAGCTCGTGGTCCTGCCACGCGAAGCCGTCGGTGCTCGTGAACACCCGACCGGGCTGATAGCCGATCGCCGCCAGCGCGGCGCCGCCGGCCGCGACCGCGGAGGGCAGGAACCCCGCGTCGCGGCTCTCCTCCCAGCGTTCTCCGTCGGCGGAGCGCATGAGCAGTGACGACATCTGGTGGCTCCCCGACCGGCCGACGGCGACGAAGGATGCTCCCGTCCAGGCGACATCCCACAGGCCGTCCATCGGCCACGGCAGCGGAGCTCTGCGCCAGGTCAGCGCGTCGTCCGAGGTCAAGATCGACGCGCCCACCGCGACGCACCGCACCGCGCTGCATGCAATACCGCTCGCCGTCGCCCCACCCGGCGGCAGTGTGACCGGGGCCCAGCTCGCGCCGCCGTCTGAGGATCGCATCATGCCGGAGTCCGAGGAGCCGAGGAGGAGCTCGTTGAACCAGCTCAGCGCGCTGACGCCGGAGGCCCCGTCGAGCGCCAGGCGCTGCCAGGTGGCGCCGTCCGCGGTGCGGTACACGAATGGGGCCCCCGTCGCCGTGTCGCTGCCCGCAGCCACCACCAGGGAGCCGTTGCTCGCCGCCGCGCGCCAGAAGAACCCATCGAAGAGCGTCGGTACCGCGACGGCCCACGATGCGCCGTCTTCGCTGACCGCTGTCTCGCCCCGCGACCCGACCGCGACCCAGCGACCGGCGCCCCACACGGCGTCGTGCACCCACGAGCCCAGGGCCGAGGACCGGCCGGCCCAGACGATGCCGTCGGCGCTCGCCAGCAGCTCGCCGGCGCCGCCGAAGACGATCACCTCGTCGTCGCCCACAGCGACCGTCGGTTGGCCCGTTATCGGCGCGCGGCTCCAGTGGAAGGTCCACTCCAGGCCGTCCTCGCTGCTTGCTGGGCCGGCGTTGTCGAGCGAGCGGCCGACCGCCACGAAGCGCTCTCCCGTCCACGCGATGTCGATCGGGTCAAAGGGAAGCGACGCATCGACCGTCTCCCAGGCGATGCCGTCGACCGCACGGAGGATGACCCTCGGCGTGTCCGAGCTCCACGGCGAGGAGCCACCAGCAATGCAGATGCCGCCGCCGCACGCGACGGCGGCCAGCGCGTCGTGGGAGAGGGTGGTTGCCAGCTCCCAGTTCTCTCCGTCGCCGCTTCCGATCACCGCCCCGTCGGAGCCCACCGCGATGAACCGTGAGCCGCTCCACGTCACGTCGTCCAGCCACAGATCGGTCGGACCCTCAACCGAGCGCCAGGACACCGCGTCGTCGCTGAGGAGGATCGTCCCGCCATAGCCGACCGCGACGAAGCGCGACCCGTTCCAAGCGATCCCTTGCAGGTGGGTGGTGCACCCCGACTCGCGCCGCGTCCAGGCCACTCCGTCGGGGCTCGTGACGATCAGGCCACCGTCGCCGACGGCGACGAACTGCCCTTCGCCCCAGGTCACGCCGTCAAGCGACGCGCCACCGAACGGCGGCTCGGCGCCGGAACGGGTCCACGGCCCGCACGTCTGTCCATCGGCGTGGCCCGCGGCGGTCGCCGAGACGAGCAGGAAGCACGCGAGCCAATACCTGCGTATTCTCATGACGACTCCGCTTCAGTATACGGCTCGCGGCGGCGCGGCGTCGCACCCCGGAATGGCCCGGTCGCCGCATGGACTATCCTACGCCCTGATGAGCAAACTCACCCCTGCGATGCTCGAGGAGAGCGCCCGCGGCTTTGCGGCGCACCACGACCCCGGCCGTCTGCGCGCGGCGCTGGTGGCCGGCTCCGGGATCACCCTGCAACCGGCCGGCTGGGAGCGCGCCGCCGAGGTGCCGTACACCGAGGTCTTCCCGTTCCCGATCCACGCGCTGCTCGGCCACACGCCGACGCTGTCGGTGTGGCGGCGCGATAGCGACGGTCTGCTGGTTTTCAACGGGCGCTTTCACCTCTACCAGGGGTACTCGACCTACGAGGTGGCGGCGATCCCGCGCCTCGCCGGCCTGCTCGGCGCGCCCGTCTACATCGCCACCAACGCTTCCGGCGCCATGGACCCCGGCCTCGTCCCGGGCACCCTCGTCGTGGTCCGCGACCACGTCAACCTCCAGGGCGTCAACCCGCTGGTCGGCGAGTGGCTGATGTGGCGCAAGCCGCTGTTCCCGGACATGACGCACGCCTACGACCCCGCCCTGCGCGAGATGGCGCTGCGTCACGCCGCCGCCGCCGGGTTCACCGTGCGGGAGGGGGTGTACGCGGGCGTGCTCGGCCCCAGCTACGAGACGCCCGCCGAGATCGAGATGCTGCGACGCGTCGGCGGCACCGTAGTCGGGATGTCGACCGTCCAGGAGGTCGTCGCGGCGCGGCACATGGGGATGCGGGTGCTGGTGCTGTCGCTGGCCACCAACCTGGCAGCCGGCATCACCGGCGAGCCGCTCACCCACGAGGAGGTGATCGAGGCCGGCGAGGCCGCCAAGGGCAAGCTGCGGCTCCTGCTCGAGCGCCTGCTCGACGATCTCGGGGGCGGCGCGGCGTGAGGCTGCTCGAGTTCGAGATCGGCCCATTCCTCGCCCGCTGCGTCGTGCTCGCCGATGAGGCGACGCGCGAGGCGTTGATCGTCGACCCCGGCTTCGACGTCGAGGCGGTGATCGACGCGGTGCGCGACAACCGTCTCGAGCCGCGCGCCATCGTCCTCACCCATGCCCACCTCGACCACGCCTTCGGGGTCGCCGAGGTCAAGCGCGCTTTCCCGGCGGCGAGGCTGCTGCTCCATCGCGACGACCTGCCGCTGCTCGCCAACCTGCCGATGCAGGCGCAGATGTTCGGCTTCCCGGTCCCCGAGGAGGTGCGCGAGGACGGCCTGCTGGCCGACGGCGACCGGGTCGGCGTGGGCGCGGCGAGCCTGCTCGTGCGGCACTGCCCCGGCCACTCGCCCGGCCACATCGTGCTGCTCCACGAGGACGCGACGTCGCCGCTCGCGGTGGTCGGCGACGTGCTGTTCGCCGGCTCGATCGGGCGCACCGACCTGTGGGGCGGCTCGTTCGAGCAGCTCGAGCGCTCGATCCGCGAGGTCCTCTACCGGCTCCCCGCCGGCACGCGGGTGATCTGCGGACACGGCCCGGAGACCACGATCGGCGCGGAAATGGCCTCCAACCCGTTCGTGCGGCCGTGAGGAGAACGGCGTGGGCCGTGGGCCGCAAGAACCTCGGCGGGCGGTCGTTCGTTTAACAGGGTGAAAGGGAGCTCGCCATGCGGACCATACCCCTCGTCCTGACCGCCAGCCTCGTCGCCTTCAACGCCCAGGCCAGCGACGTCGAGCGGAGCTTCGACTTCGACCACCCGGCCGCCGGGATCACCCGTGTCGTGCTCGAGGCGGGCGTCGGCGACGTCGAGATCATCGCCGAGGACTCCGGCCGCATCACCGCCCACGTCGAGGTCTCCTCCAGCAAGAGCTGGCGCGGATCGGCGAAGGCAAAGCGCGAGCTCGAGACCCTCCAGCTCGACAGCGAGGTCAAGGGCGAGACCCTTTACCTGCGCATGAGCGACAGCCACGACGACGACCACCACTTCGGCGAGGACTGGTCGCTCCACCTGCCGCCCGGCGTCGCCGTGAAGGTCGAGCAGGGGGTCGGCGACCTGCGCGTACTCGATCTTGCCGCAGACATCGAGGCCGAGGTCGGCGTCGGCGAGATCCGCATCGAGGGCGACTACGCCGCGTTCGGCGAGATCAGCGGCAAGAGCGGCGTCGGCGATGTCTCGATGCGCTCGCCGAAGGGGCGAGACGAGGGCAGCGGGTTCATCGCGCACACGATGTCGGCTCGGGGACCCGGAAAGGCGTCGATCGACGCCTCAGCCGGCGTCGGCGACATCGACATCCGCCTCCGCTGAGGCGCCGGGAAGCGGCTATCATCGCGGTTCCATGAGAGCCCACCGAATCGCCTTCGCCGCGACGCTGCTCCTCTCGATGGCGACGTCCCTCCATGCGCAGACCGCTCTCGACGAGGCGGTCGCGCTGTTCGAGAAGCGGCAGTACGCGCAGGCCGCCGCACAGCTCGCCGGCGTGGTCGCAGCGGAGCCGGGCAACGCCAGGGCCCACGCCTACTACGGCCTGGCGCTGGCCAACTCGAAGGGCGACCTCGACGGCGCCGTGAGTCACCTCGAAAAGGCCGTCGTGCTCGAGCCGACGAGCTCCAGGTACCAGGTCTGGCTTGGCTCGGCCTACAGCTCGAAGGCCGGGGCCGCCGGGCTGTTCAAGGCGGCCTCGCTGGCCGGCAAGGCGAGGACCGCGTTCGAGAAGGCGGTCGCGCTCGACCCGTCGTCGCTCGAGGCACGCCAGGCGCTGCTCCAGTACTACCTGTTCGCGCCGGGGGTCGCCGGCGGCAGTGTCGCCAAGGCGCGCGAGCAGGCGACGGCTATCGGCGCGCTCGACGCCCACCGCGGCCGCCTCGCGGTCGCGCGCATCGCAGAGTACGAAAAGGAGTGGCCCGCGGCCGAGAAGGCCTACCGCGACGCCCTCGAGCTGCAGCCCGACCGCGGCCCGACGCACAACTCCCTCGGCTACGCGCTCCTCCGCCAAGGCCGGACCGACCCGGCGATTGCTGAGTTCCGCCGCTACCTCGAGCTCGCCCCGGACGACGCCAACGCCCACGACTCCCTCGGCGAGGGCCTGGCCGCCGCCGGCAGGCTCGACGACGCGGCGGCGAGCTACCGCAAGGCGCTCGAGCTCAACCCGAAGTTCGCCTCCTCGGCGTGGGGCCTCGGCGACTGCCTCGACCGGCTCGGCCGCAAGGACGAAGCGAAGGCGCAGTACCGGCGCTATCTCGAGCTCGCCCCGCGCGGAGCGAACGCCGGCGACGCCCGCAAGCGCCTCTCCAGACCGTGAGAAACGTGGTCAGTGGTCAGTGGTCGGAACCGCCCGCCCCCCCCGCGGGACTTGGGTGGGTGGGGGCACTGACCACTGACCACTGACCACAGGCCACGTCGTTCAGGTTTGCAGCACTCCCCACTTGAACGGCTTCTGCTCGCCTTCGTGGGCGGCCGATTCGAGGCACGCCGAGAGCACGTCGCGGGTGTCGCGCGGGTCGAGGATGCCGTCGACCCACAGACGGGCGGCCGCGTAGCGCGGGTCGGTGGTCGCCTCGTAGCGCGCCCTGGTGTCGGCGAGGCGCGCCTTCTTCTCATCCTCGCTGACGTCCTCGCCGCGGTTCTTGAGCTGGATCGAGAGCAGCGTCTGCGCCGCCTGCTCGCCGCCCATCACGGCGATCGACGCCGACGGCCAGGCGAAGATGAAGCGCGGGTCGTACGCCTTGCCGCACATCGCGTAGTTGCCGGCGCCGTAAGAGTTGCCGACGAAGACGGTGAGCTTCGGCACCGTCGAGTTGGCCACCGCGTTGACCATCTTGGCGCCGTCCTTGATGATCCCCTCGCGCTCGGCCTTGGAACCGACCATGAACCCGGTCACGTCCTGCAGGAACACCAGGGGAATCCCCTTCTGATTGCACAGCTCGATGAAGCGGGCGCCCTTGTCGGCGGAGTCGGGGTAGATCACGCCGCCGATCTGCATCTCCTTCGCCTTGGCGTCGAGGCCGCGCCGGCGGGAGACGATCGCCCGCTGATTGGCGACGATGCCCACGGCCCACCCCTTGATGCGGCCGGTGCCGCACACCAGCGTGCGGCCCGAGGTGGCCTTGTACTCCTCGAGCTCCGAGCCGTCGAGCAGGTGGGCGAGCAGCGCGTAGGTGTCGTAGGGCCGGCCGCGCTCGGGTGGGATCACCCCGATCACATCGGCCGGGTCCACTGCCGGCGGCTCCTCGGCGATACGGTCGTACGGCGCCAGGCGCGGCCGCGCCAACTGGCCGATGCGGGCACGGATCGCCGCGAGGCAAGCGGCGTCGTCGGGGTAGCGGTCGTCGACGACCATCGAGATGTCGGTCTGCACCTCGGCGCCGCCGAGCGCCTCGGTATCGATCGGCTCGCCGATCGCCGCCTTTACGAGGTGCGGGCCGGCGAGGAAGATCGAGCCCGTCCCCTCGACGATCAGCGCCTCGTCCGACATGATCGGCAGGTAGGCGCCGCCGGCGACGCACGGCCCCATGATCGCGGCGATCTGGTAGATCCCCTCGGCGGACAGGCGCGCGTTGTTGAAGAAGGCGCGGCCGAAGTGCTCCTTGTCAGGGAAGATCTGATCCTGGAGCGGCAGGAAGACCCCGGCCGAGTCGACCAGGTAGATCAACGGTAGGCGGTTCTCCATGGCGATCTCCTGCGCGCGCAGCACTTTCTTGCAGGTGATCGGGAACCACGCGCCCGCCTTGACGGTGGCGTCGTTGGCGACGATTACGCAGACGCGGCCGGAGACCATGCCGAGCCCGGTGACGACGCCGGCGGCCGGCGCGCCGCCCCACTCCTCGTACATCCCCCAGCCGGTCCACAGGCCGAGCTCGAGAAACGCCTTGCCGCGATCGGTGAGCGCCGCAATGCGCTCGCGGGCGAGCAGCTTGCCCTGCGCCTTCTGGCGCTCGGCCGCCTTGGCGCCGCCTCCCTCGCGCAGCTTCTCCTCCTCCGCGCGCAGCCGGTCCATCGCCGTTCGCCAGTGGTCCTGGTTGACGCCGAACGACGCGTCCCGCCGCACCGACCCAGCCAGTGACGTCATCCTGTTCCTCCCGTGCCGCGTGACAAGGGTACGCCGGCGGACGAGATCCGGGAAGGCCGGCGGCGCGCGGCCGCGATCGCATCACCGCCTCCCCGACCGGCTGCGGGTGGTATCCTGAGCCAACACGACGCGCGGCAGCACAAGAATCGTCTCGACTCGAAGCGCTCATTTCTCCGCTCTGCCGGCGACCCTTTCAGCCGGAGCCCTCGTCGCGCGCCGCAGCGCGTCACCACCGTCGAGGAGAACGCCATGGAGCGAAACCCGCACAGGCTCACACGCGGCGAGTTCATCACGATGACCGCAGCCGGGTTGCCCGGCATCGCGCTCGCGCGCGGCGCCGGCGGCGCGGCACCGATCGCCGACACGATCCTGGTCGGGGGCAAGGTCCTCACCGTCGACCCAGCCGACTCGATCGCCCAGGCGGTGGCCGTCCAGGACGGGCTGGTCCTGCAGACCGGTACGGACGCGGCGATCCGGGCGCTCGCCGGACCCGCGACCCGGGTGATCGAGCTCAAGGGGCGCACGGTCTCGCCCGGCTTCGTCGACCCGCACAACCACTTCCAGCTCTACGGGCTGTGCGGCACCTACTACACGCCGTTCGTACCGCCCGCGATCAAGAGCATCGCCGACCTGCTGCCGGCGCTCGCGGCGGTGATCGCGGAGACGCCGGCCGGGCAGTGGATCAACGGGTATTACTGGATGGCAGAGATCCCAAACCGCCACGACCTCGACCCGGTGTCGCCCGACCACCCCGTCTGGGTGTTCCACCAGGGGGGGCACTACGGCTCGGCCAACAGCCGCGCGCTCGAGATCGCCGGCATCACCGCGGAGACCGAGAGCCCCACCGGCGCCATCGTCGAGAAGGACGCCTACGGCGAGCCCACGGGGGTGTTCTACAACCACCGCGCGATGGACATCTTGCGCCGCTCGATACCGCCGTTCACGAACGACGACCTCCGTCACAGCCTGCTGTGGACCCAGAAGGTGTTCGCCGCCCTCGGCGTCACTTCCTTCCAGGACAACAACATCCGCGCCGATTACATGAGCTCCTATCAGAATCTCTACAAACAGGCGAGCCTGTACCTGCGCGGCGATCTTTACTACACCCTCGAGTACCCGAGCGACCTCGACCGCGCCCTCAACGGCCTCGATTTCTATCACGACGACCTCACCCGGGTCGCCGGCTACAAGTTCCTCATCGACGGCCAGGGGCCGACCGCCTACTGCCACGAGCCGCACAACGGGACGAGCTGGGACATGCCGACGTGGGAGCCCGCCTCGTTCAAGCAGACGCTGCGCACGCTCCACGACACCGGGATGCAGATCTGCGTCCACTGCATCGGCGACGCGGCCGTCGACCTCGCCCTCGACGCCTACGAGGAGGCGCTGAACGCCAACCCGCGCTCGGATGCCCGCCACCGGATTGAGCATTGCGTCCTCAGCACGAGCGACGCGACAGCGCGCATCAAAGACCTCGGTGTCGTGCTGAGCGTCAACCCCGGCTTCATCCGCACCGCGGGGGACGGCTGGGTGACTCTTTTCGGCGAGGAACGCTGCCAGCGAGCCGTGGCGATCCGCGACTGGCTCGACGCCGGCATACCCGTGGCCATCGGGTCCGACACCCCGACCTGCCCGCTGTACTCGCCGCAGTCGACGCTGGCGACCGCGATGGCGCGCACCACCGCCTCCAACGTGGTGCTCGGCGCCGACCACTGCCTGACGTTCGCCGAGGCGCTGCGCGCCCACACCATCGGGGCGGCATACGCCGCTCACGAGGAGACGATCAAGGGGTCGCTCGAAGCCGGGAAGCTCGCCGACCTCGTCGTGTGGACCAAGGACCCCACCTCACTCCCGCCCCTCCAGCTCTGGAACACCACCGTCGACATGACGATCGTGGGCGGCCGGATCGTCTATCCACTCATCCGTGAACCACGCCGCCGCCTCGATCACACGGGTTGACGCGCCGGCCTCCGCCGCCGCGCCGAAAACAAACCGGGAGGGCCCGCAGGCCCTCCCGTTTTGCATTCGGCGCCGTGTCGCGGGGCGTCAGGGGTGCTGCCACCAGATGGTGAGGGAGCCGGGCGGCGGCAGTGGACAAGTGTCGTAGAGCGTGTCCCCCTCGTGCCCCGAGATCAGGACGGCGCTGCCGTAGTTCCACCCGCCGCCGTGGTGGAAGACGTTGTTGCTGCACTCGGTGAACCACGCGGAGAGGTTGGCGGCGCCGATGCCGAGGTCGCCTCCGAACTTCGCGCCGACGCCGTTCCAGATGTTCATCGTCGTGCGGTAGCCGTAGGTCCCACGCATGCCGTCGAACATCCCGAACCAGACGTCGAACGGCGAAGCCGGTGAGACGTAGTTGAACCCGTACGGGTCACCCGGCGCCGGGACCACGTCGCACGACTGCCAGATGACGTAGTCGGTCAGCTCGGCCGGGGAATGGTAGCCGCCGTACCCGGAGATCTTCGGCAGGTCGATCACGTCGCAGCAGTTCGACAACGTCGAGATGATCCACTGTCCGCCGTGGCCCTCGATCAAGGCGACGTTGACCGAGCCCGGGAACGAGGGGCTGAAGTCGGTCGCCGGCGAGCCGGTGGGCTCCCACAGCCACGGGTAGTTCCAGTAGTACTGCGCGTTGTCAACCGGCGGCAGCGAGGGCACGAAACCCCGGATGAAGGTATTCATGCTTTCGATGTTGGTGCGGAACCCCTGTGTGTCGATCGTCCAGCCGGCGTCGTCGTTGCGCAACAGGTACCGCCCGTACTTGATCTTCTCCGGTTGGATGCAGATCGGCACCGGGTTGAGGAGGTCGGGCGCCGCGAGGATCGGCACCTCGCTGCCGGGGGCCAGCCGGTTGACGATCGGCTCCGGCGTGTTGCGCACGGCCGGGACGAGCCAGGTGTGCCCGGCGGTCATGCCGCCCGGACCGGTCGTCAGCACCATGAACAGGTAGGCGGGCTGCAGGAGCTGCCTTCCCTGCTCGAAGTAGATCATCCTCTGCGAGACCAACCGGCCGGTGGTCTGGTCGCCGGCCGCCGCGGTGCCGCCTGCAGTGCCGCCGTTGGCGTCATCGTTGCCGTCCTCGCCCTGGTCGTCGTCATCGTCATCGTCCTTCCCGATCGTGACGGGGTACGGGAACTCCTGCTGGAACTGACGCAGCGCCTCGTCGGGAGTGATCACCTCCATCGGTGTGCCCTTCGGATCGATCGGCCGCAGTGAGATCGACGCCCCGACGATGCCGCCGGCGCCCACGTCGAACGACAGCAGCGATGTCGGTCCGAGCACGTCCATGCCCTGGATCTGGCGCACGAGTTGGACGTTGCGCAGAATGTCGTGCTGCTCGCCGATCAGCAGCGTGCCGCCGCCCCCGGCGGGGTCGCCCTGGCCGGGCCGCATCTCCCCGCCCTGGTTGGAGAGCGTGGTGATCTCACCGACGTGGAACTCGGGCTGGCCGCGGCGCATCAGGCCGAGCTTTCCGGCGAGATCCCAGGCCATCCGCAACGCCTGGCCACGCGGCGGCGGCGGCGGCGCGGCCGGGTCGAGCAACGGGAAGAGCCTCACCGAGCCGTCGCCGAACACCATCCGGACGCGGCCGTCGGCATCGCCGAACACCATCCCGCCCGGCGCGCCCGCCGGGTCCGCGGTCCCCAGCGGCCGGAGGCCGAACATCGCGGCCTCCCTGACTGCATCCTCCGGCGTCTGAACGGCAGGAAGGAGCTGGTAGACCATGAGGCGCCGCCCATGGCCGCGCCCCTGGTCTGCAAGGGCCCCACCGGAGAGTGCGAACGCCGCCACGGCGACGGCGAGCGACGGCAACCAACGACCGAGCTTGACGCTTGACTGGTTCATCGGATTGTCCCCCTTCACCGAACCGGAATCGGCGCCCGCCGGCAACTCATTCCGGAAACTCGGGTTCTGTGCGCCTGCCGGTGATCGCGGTCACACGTCGCGACCCGCCCGCGACATCCCGGCGGCCTCTCCACGGCACGGTCGCCGTTTCCCGCCTGTGTGCAGTGATCGCACGACCTTGTCGGCCGGTCGGGAAGAGAAGACAGGTGCCGCGCCCGCGCGCGCCCAGCAATCTCGCAACGAGAACGGGAAGAACTTCCGAGAGGCGGGACCCGCGGCCACGTCGGGGCCGGGCATTGCCGGCGTTGCCGCTACCCTCGCAGCGGCTCGCCGGCGCCGGTGGGAACGGCGGTTAAATTGAGACAATAAAGCAAAATCAACGTCCGTTGGGGTTGACAATATCGGAACGAGAAGTCATGATTTCTGGCGCCGTCGGGTCGCGCCCGGAAAGCACGCCGGGCAGCCGGCGAGGAGCGCACCATGAAGATCACCGCCACCGAGGAGTACGGCCTGCGCTGCATGCTGCAACTGGCGCTGCGCGGCGACCACACCGTGCCGCTCTCCGACCTCGCGCGCGCGGAGGGAATCGCCGTGCCGTTCGCCGCCAAGGTGCTGCTACGGCTGCGTCGCGGTGGCCTGGTAATAGCCGCGCGCGGGCGCAACGGCGGCTACACGCTGGCGGCGCCCCCCGAGCGTATCACCGTGCTGTCGGTCCTCGCCGCCCTCGGCAAACCGCTGTTCGACTCGAGCTTCTGCCGCGAGCACGGCGCCCCCGACGAGAGCGCCTGCTCGCGGCTGACCGACTGCTCGCTGCGCCCGGTGTGGGCGCACCTCGACGCGATGCTGCGCCAGTTCTTCTCGCAGACCACCCTCGCCGACCTGGTGCGCGGCGAACGGTCGACCGAGATGCAGCTCGCGGAGCGCTGGCCGCTGCTCGTCTCGCCGTCCCGCCCGACCGCCCCCGCGCAGAGGAGACCCTCCCGATGACCGCAACCTCCATTCCCGTGTTCACCTGCACCGGCGTACGGGTCACGGTCGCCGACAAGGCCGTCGTCAAGGGCGTCGACCTCGACCATCGACCCGGGCGAGATGCACGCCATCATGGGGCCCAACGGCTCCGGCAAGTCGACGCTGGCCAACGCGCTGCATGGGGCACCCGGCGCTACCACGTCGAGGGCACGCTGACCTCTCGACGGCGAGGATGTCACCGCGCTGTCCGCCGACGAGCGGGCGCGCCGCGGGCATGTTCCTCGCCTTCCAGTACCCGGTGGCGATCCCCGGCGTGACGGTGGCGAACTTCCTGCGCTCCGCGGTCAAGGCGCGGCGCGGCGCCGACGTGCCGGTGCGCGAGTTCCGCAAGGAGCTGCTCGCGGCCATGGAGGCCCTCGACGTCGACCCGGGTTTCGCCGGCCGCTACCTCAACGACGGCTTCTCCGGCGGCGAGAAGAAGCGGCTCGAGATCCTGCAGATGGCCATGCTCAAGCCCGCGTCTGGCGCTGCTCGACGAGACCGACTCCGGGCTCGACATCGACGCCCTGCGGTCGTCTCGCGAAGGGGATCAACCGCGGCGCCGGCCCCGAGACGGCGTGCCTGCTGGTCACCCACTACCAGCGCCTCCTCAACTACGTGAAGCCCGACCGCGTCCACGTGCTCATGGACGGCCGCATCGTGCGCAGCGGCGGCCCGGAGCTGGCGCTCGAGCTCGAGGAGCGCGGCTACGACTGGCTCGCGAGCCGGAGCGCCGCGGCAGCGGCGGCAGGCGATGAGCACGGAGCCGAAGTCCCTCGACATCCGTCGAGGACTACGCGACCCGAGTGGGGCTTCCACGACCCCGAGGAGTACTTCCACAAGGGCGCCCAAGGGGCTCAACCACGAGGTCGTGGAGATGATCTCCCGCATGAAGAAGGAGCCCGACTGGATGCGCGAGATCCGCCACGAGGCGCTCGACGTCTTCCTCGCCAAGCCGATGCCGAGCTGGGGCGACACCGAGATGCTCGCACTCCATCGACTTCGACGACATCTACTACTACATCCGTCCGATGGAGAAGCAGCGAGACGACTGGGACGACGTGCCCGAGAACATCAAGAAGACCTTCGACCGGCTGGGCATCCCCGAGGCGGAGCGAAGTTCCTCGGCGGCGTCTCCGCGCAGTACGAATCGGAGGTGGTCTACCACTCGATCCGCGAGGATCTGACCAAGCTGGGGGTGATCTTCCTCGACATGGACTCCGCCCTGCGCGAGCACCCGGAGATCGTGCGCGAAGTACTTCGGCACGGTGATCCCCACCGCCGACAACAAGTTCGCGGCGCTCAACACCGCGGTCTGGTCGGGCGGCTCGTTCATCTACGTGCCCACCGGCGTGCAAGGTGGAGATCCCGCTGCAGGCCTACTTCCGCATCAACGCCGAGAACATGGGGCAGTTCGAGCGGACGCTGATCATCGCCGACGAAGGCTCGCGGGTGCACTACATCGAGGGGTGCACGGCGCCGATCTACTCCACCAACTCGCTGCACTCGGCGGTGGTCGAGCTGATCGCCATGGACGACGCCTACATCCGCTACACGACCATCCAGAACTGGTCGAACAACATCTACAACCTGGTGACCAAGCGGGCGGTGGCCCACGCGAACGCCACGGTGGAGTGGGTCGACGGCAACATCGGCAGCAAGCTGACCATGAAGTTCCCCTGCATCTACCTGGTCGGCGAGGGGGCCAAGGGCGAGATCCTCTCGGTGGCCTTCGCCGGGCCCGGGCAGCACCAGGACGCCGGCGCCAAGGTCATCCACGCGGCGCCGCACACCACCTCGCACGCATCACCAGCAAGTCGATCTCCAAGGACGGCGGGCGCGCCAGCTACCGCGGCCTGGTCAAGGTGCTGCCCGACGCCACGGGCTGCAAGGCCAACGTCGCAGTGCGACGCGCTGCTCATCGGCGAGAACGCCCGCTCCGACACCTACCCGACGATGGAGATCGACGAGGAGCACGTGCAGATCGAGCACGAGGCGCGGGTGAGCAAGGTCGGCGACGAGCAGCTCTTCTACCTGATGAGCCGCGGCCTCAGCGCGGAGCAGGCGCGGCTGCTCATCGTCAACGGGTTCATCGAGCCGTTCACCAAGGAGCTGCCGATGGAGTACGCGGTGGAGCTGAACCGGCTCATCGCGATGGAGATGGAAGGCAGCGTTGGCTGAGCGCCGAACGAGCACTGTCCGCTGGCCCTCGACCAGCGGTCGGGAGTGTCGCGTCTCTCCGGCGAGGACGAGCAGCGAGCTCGGCCTGGCGCCGTCACGCGCGCGCTCTGCTCGACGCCGCTGCTGCTGCCGATCCGGTCGCAACCACCTCTGGCGCTACACCGACCCGGGCGCTTCCTGCCCGCCGTCGACCCCACGGCGATCGCGCCGACCGCCGTGTCGCCGGCGTGGCGTCTCGACGAGCCGCTCGCCGGGGCCGCCATCGTCGCCGGCGGCGCAGTCCGCATGATCGGCTGGGACGAGTCGGCGCGCCATGCCGGCGTCACCGTCGAGGACCTGCACCGACGCGCCGGCGCCCGAGCTCGGCACGGCGGTGCCGGCGGCGCACGGGTTCATCGAGGCGATCAACCTGGCGGCGTGGCGCGGCGGGGTGATGGTGCGGGTGCCGACGGGCGTCTCGCTGGAGCACCCGATCCGGCTGCGCTTCGTCGCCGGCGATGCCGGCACGGTGTCGGTGCCGCGCGTGCTGGTCGTCCTCGGCGCCGGCAGCTCGGCGGAGATCGTCGAGGGACACCTCGATGGCGCCGAGGGCGCCCAGGTGCTGGGCGTCAGCGAGGTGTTCGTCGGCGAGGGTGCCCACCTGCGCTACGGGCTGGTGCAGCGCTGGGACCTCGGGGTGACCGGCCATCTGACGCTGCGCGCGCACGTCGCGGCCAGGGCGACGGCGCAGCTCGCCCTGGCGTCGTTCGGCGGCGCCCGCTTCAAGCTCGACATCGGCGCGCTGCTCGCGGGCGAGCGCGCCGAGACCGAGATGTACGGCGTCGGCTGGGCGTCGGCGACCAGCGCTTCGACCACCACACCGTGCATCACCACCTCGGCGGCGAACACGCGCACGAACCTCGATTTCAAGGTCGCGATGACAGGATCGTCGCGCTCCGCCTACACCGGGCTCATCCGCATCGCCGAGCACGCCACCGTCTGCGAGGCGTACCAGGAGAACCGCAACCTGCTGCTCTCGGAGAAGGCGCGCGCCGACTCGATCCCCGAGCTGGAGATCCTCAACGACGACGTGCGCTGCACCACGGCGCTACCATGTCGGTCCGATCGACGCTGAGCAGCTCTTCTACCTGCAGAGCCGCGGGCTGCCGCGCCAGCAGGCGATCCGTCTGATCGTCTACGGGTTCCTCGGCCAGACACTGGCGCGGCTGCCGCAGGCGACCCGCGAGCGCGTCGAGGCGCTGATCGCGGCGCGGCTCCACTCGGAGGCGTCATGACCGCCACCTCCACACTCGCGCGCACGCTCGACCCGCGCGCACTGGCCCGCCGCTTCCCGATCCTCTCGCGCACCGTCAACGGCCACCGCCTCGTCTACCTCGACAACGCCGCCACGACGCAGAAGCCGGACACCGTGCTGGCGGCGCTCGAGCGCTACTACACCCATGCGAACGCGAACGTGCACCGCGGCGTGCACACGCTCGCCGAGGAGGCAACCGCGGCGTACGAGGCCTGCCGGGGCCGAGTCGCGCGCTTCGTCAACGCGCCCGACGAGCGCGGCGTCATCATCCTGCGCAACGCCACCGAGGCGATCAACCTGGTGGCGCGCTCGTGGGGAGCCACGCTGTCGGCAGGCGACGAGGTGCTGCTGTCCGAGATGGAGCACCACTCCAACCTGGTGCCGTGGATCATGCTGGCGCGCGAGCGCGGCGTCGTGCTGCGGCACGTCCCGATCACCGATGACGGCGAGCTCGACATGGCGACGTTTGCGCGGCTGCTGACCGCACGCACGAAGATCGTCGCGCTCACCGCGATGTCGAACGTGCTCGGCACGATCACGCCGATCGCGGAGATCGTCGCGGCGGCGCACCAGGCCGGCGCCGTCGCGGTGGTCGACGGCGCGCAGTCGGTGCCGCACATGCCAGTCGACTTCCAGGCGCTCGGCGCCGACTTCCTCGCCTTCTCGGCCCACAAGGCGTACGGCCCGACCGGCGTCGGCTTCCTGGTCGGCAAGTCGGAGCTGCTCGAGCGGATGGAGCCTGTGCTCGGCGGCGGCGAGATGATCCGCGAGGTGCGGCTCGACTGGGCGTCGTGGAACGATGTCCCGCACCGGTTCGAGGCCGGCACCCCGAATATCGCCGACGCCGCCGCTTTCCCAGCCGCCCTCGATCTGCTCGAGGAGATCGGTATGGACGCCGTGCGCGCCCACGAGGAGGAGCTGGTCGGCTACGCCCTCGAGCGACTGGCGTCGCTCGGCTGGCTCAAGCTCTTCGGCCCGCTCGACCCGGCGCGTCGCAGCGGCCTGGTTTCGTTCTACGATCCCGACGTGCACCCGCACGATCTCGCGCAGATCCTCGACACCCGCGGCGTCGCGGTGCGCGCCGGCCACCACTGCGCGCAGCCGCTGATGCGCCGGCTCGGCGTGCCCGCCACCGCGCGCGCCTCGTTCGGCCTCTACACCGACCGCGACGACGTCGACGCGCTGGTGGACGGCCTGGTCGCCGCCCGGAGGTACTTTGGCCTCGCCTGACCTGCACCTTCGGTGCTTCCGTCTTCCCGGAGCCCGGTGCCCGGAGCCCGGCGCCCGCTTCTCTGAGGGGCGCCGTGGTTGACCGCCCCGACGTCAAGCTCGACGACCTCTACCGCGAGGTGGTGATGGATCACCACCGGCACCCGCGCGGCCGCGCGCCGCTCGTGACCGTCGATGCGCGCGCCCACGGCTTCAACCCGGTGTGTGGCGACGAAGTGCTGCTCAACCTCGCGCTCGACGGCGACCGCGTCGCCGGCGTGCAGATCGAGGGGCACGGGTGCGCCATCTGCACCGCCTCCGGATCGATCATGGCCGAGATCGTCCCCGGCCGCGACATCGCCCTCGCCGAGACCACCGCCGAGGCGTTCCGCGCAGTGATGCACGGCAAGCCGGCACCCGTGGGCATCGACATCGGCGACCTCGAGGCGCTCGAAGGGGTGCAGCGCTTCCCGGTGCGCGTCAAGTGCGCCCTGCTCCCCTGGGTCACCCTCCTCGACGCCCTCAAGAGCTGGCGCGCCGGCCGCCCCACCGCCGAGAGCTCCACCGAATGAGCTTCATGATCCCCATTGAGGTTCCGGGTACCGCAGGGTTGCGTCTTGCGGTGGGGAGTGAGAAATGGGATTGACGGAGGAGGCGGTTCGCGAGGCGATTCGCAGCGTCGTCGACCCGGAGATCGCGATCTCGGTGGTCGACCTCGGGCTGATCCGCACGATCACCGTCTCCGCGGACGGCAGCGACGTCACCGTCGCGATGACGCTGACCTCCCCGTTCTGCCCCGAAGGACCGATGATCGTGGCCGAGGTCGAGTCCGCGGTGCGTCGCCTCCCCGGCGTGACTGCCGCCCGGGTCGAGCTGCAGTGGAGCCCGCCGTGGGACCCGCGCAAGGACGCCGACGACGAGGTCAAGGCGATGCTCGGCATCTGGGACTGACAGCGGCTTGCATTCCGGCAAGACTTCTGAGAAGCTGTCGCAAAATCGGAGGTGCCGCATGAGCCGCACGCTTCTCGCTTGTCTTCTCGCCGGCGCGGTCCTCGGGGCGCCGGCGCTCCACGCCGGGACGCGGGTCAAGGTCGTCCATCGCGGGCACACGACGAAGGTCGTCGTGCATCATGGCTTCCCGATCAGGCGCACGCTCCCTCGCGTCTTCCTCGTGCCGCCACGCGTCGCCATCAGGGTGGCGCCGGTCCGCTACCTGGCGCCGGTCGTCTGGGTCCCGGTGGTGGTGGTGGCGCCCGCCGCGCACGAGCTCGCCTGGGAGGACGCCCAGGAGCTCGCCGCCGCGAGCGGGTGGACCGACTTCACGCTCACCGCAAACCAGACCGGCCGCAAGCTCTTCGTCGAGGTCGCGCACGGGACCGTGTCGCTGAACTTCGCCGAGGTGGTGTTCGAGAACGGCGACACCCAGGTCGTCGACTTCGGCGAGCACCCGCGCGGCCCGGGGCTGTACTCGCTCCTCGACTTCGCGGATGGGCGCAAGGTCGACCACGTGCGAATGGTCGCTCGCTCCGACAGCGAGGCCGCCCGGGTGGTGCTCAGGATGTCGCGGTAGCGCCTGCTGGTGAATGGCGCCACCGGGGTCGACTCGTGGCGCCGCGGCGGCGCATACGTCGAAGTGGCCGGCGAGCAGCTTCTCCGGACCGCGACCACGCGCTCGCTGCCGGCCGCTACGGCATCGCAACGGTGACGGAGACGGCCCCGCGCAGCTCGCCTTCGTGGTAGCCGGTGGCGCTGTCGTGCGGGTAGCGCTCGCGAATGAGCGCCGCCACTTCCGGGCTCATCGCCGCCGGCTCGCCGTGGCAGCTCAGGCACGGGCCACCGATGATGATCGGCTTCACGTAGCGCAGCACGCGCCACGCTCCCGACCCCACCACCGCGAACGTCTCCGCCGGGAGCTTGCCCTCGACGTGCGCCGCGGCGAGGCGGCGGAGCTGCTCCGCCTCCCAGCGGTCGGGCGCGTCGGCCGGGTTGCGCCAGCGATCGCTCACGCGGCGCACCCTGAGATCGTGCCCGGAGAGCGCCCCGGCGATCTGCTGGGCCGACTCGGAGCACACCCGCAGCGCCTGGAGCGGCCCGCCCGCGGCCATCTCCTTCATCAGCCTGGCCCGCAGCTCGGTGGTCAGCGCATCGGCCGCCTTGCGGGCCCGATCGAGCTCGGGCGGCTCACCGGCGTTCTCGTCGCCCGGCGCCAGTGCGAACGCCGGCCCCGAGCCCGCCAGCAGGACGGCCAACCCGACAACGGCGAGCGCGATCCGCATCACGACCTCCCGGACGAGGCGCGACCGCAGCGCCACGTCCCGGACGATGATAGCGATCCCGGACGACCCCCGCATGCAGAGGCGTAAACTCCGGTCGTGAAGAGAAGTTCGACCCGCGTGGTAGTGGTGACCGCGCTGCTCATCGCCTTTGCCGCCGGGGTCCAGGCGCAGTCGTACCTCACGCGCACGTACAACGAGGACGATGGGCTCCCGAGCTCGTCGGTCTACGACATCGCCCAGGACTCCCGCGGCCTGATGTGGTTCGCAACGACCCAAGGCGTGGTCGCTTACGACGGCTACTCCTGGGAGCCGCACACCGATCCCGGTCAACTGCCACCCCGGGACGCCGACCGCATCCGGGTCGACGCCCGCGGCCGCATCTGGTTTCTCTCGCGCGCCCAGTCGCCCTGGCTTTCCTATTGCGACGGGAGCACGTTCGCCTCCGTCCCCGACCCGCCGGACGTTCTCGGTGTCAGCTCGGTCCGACTGGCGCTCGCTGTGCTCGAGGACCACGGCCAGACGACGGTCGCGGTCGGCACGGAATCCCACGGTTTGTTCATCTGGTCGGGCGGTGGGTGGCGCCACATCACCACGCGCGAGGGGCTCCCGGACAACGAGGTGCGGGCCCTCGCAGCCGACGGGGATCGTCTCTGGGTCGGCACGTCGGGCGGGCTCGCCGTGGTCGCCAGCGGGTCGGTCGACGCCTCGCCGAGCCGGCTCGTCCGTTCTCCGTCGCCGGCGATCGACGCGCTCGCCATCGAGAGCGTTCGCCCAGCGCCGGGCGAGGCCCGGGCGAGGACGCGGCTTTGGATCGCCGGCGTGGGCTGGCTCGGCGCCCTTGACGAAGGGGTTTTCACTCTCGCCGCCACCGGCCTGGCGATGTTGAAGGACCCCATCAGTGCCGGCACCGCGCTCTGGGATGGCGTCGACACGGTCTTCTTCGGTAATTTCAACCGCCTCTTCACCTTCGATGTCGTGACCCGGGAGGTCAGGCCGTTCGGCCGTTCGGAGGGGCTGATTACCGATGGCGCAACGGCGTTGTTCCTCGACCGCGAGCGCATCCTGTGGGTCGGCGGGAGACGCGGCGTCTCCAAGATCGTCAGCCGGAGGTTCGCCAACTTCGGCGCCGCGCAGGGTCTGCTCGACGACGAGGTCACCGCGATCTGCGAGGTGCGGCCCAGCGTGCTCGTATTCGGTCACAACCGCGGCCTCACGCGTCTCACGGCTGGCACCTTGGTCACCGTGCCATTCGACCCAGCGCAGACCGTGCTTGGGCGGAATCCGCGCGTGGTCGAGATGACCGTCACCCCCGACGGCAGCGTGTGGTTCGCCGCCTCCGACCGCGGCCTGGGTCAGCTCCTGCCCTCCGGCGGGGTGCGCTGGTACCGGCAGCAGCTCGGCCTGTCGGGCACCGTGACCTCCGTTGTGCTCGACCCGAGCGGGGATCTCCTGGTTGCGGCCGCCAGGCACGTGGTCCGCATCGACCCACGGCGCCCACGTGTGATCGGCGCGACATTCTCCGATCCCGAAATCGCAGTGCGGCGCATCGTCACCGGCCCAGATGGGCAGCCGGCCGTGGCGACCAGTACGGACGGTCTTCTCGCGTGGCGTGAGAACGCCTGGAAAGCGATGGCCAGCGAAGGCCCGGTCGCGACGAGGGACGTCTACAGCTCCCGGCTCGACAGCCGTGGGCGGTACTGGGTTGGCACGACTGGCGGCCTTCTCCTCCGCGAGGGAGACAGGCTACTGGTGTCGCAGGCGCCGGCAGTGTCGCGGCCCGTCTACTTCATCGTCGAGGACCGCCACGGCGACCTGTGGTTCGGCACCGACCGGGGCGTCGTGCGCTGGGATGGCGAGCGCGCGACCGTCTACTCGGTGCACGAGGGGCTCGCCGGACCGGAGACCAACCGCGCGGCCGGGTTCGCCGACTCCGCCGGCACGCTCTGGATCGGCACCAACCGCGGCGTCTCCCGGTTCCAGCCCCAGTACGATCGGCTTCCGGTGCCGCCGCCCGTAGTCGAGGTGCTGCCTCCGCTCGTCGATGGTCGCGCGGCCGCCTCCGCGCGCGAGATCCGGCTCGACCACTCCCAGAACAACCTGACCTTCCCCTTCCGCGTGCTCTCGTTCATCGACGAGAGCGCTGTCCTCGTGCGCACCCAGCTCGAGGGTTTCGACGCGGGGTGGTCGGCGGAGGGGCGCGCGCGGAGCCGCGAGGTGCGTTACACCAACCTGCCGTCGGGGCGATTTCGCTTCCTCCTGAGCGCCCGCAGCGCGGCGGGGGTGTGGAGCGAGGCGGCCGCCTCGCCGCCGATCGTGGTGCTCAGACCGTTCTGGCAGGCCTGGTGGTTCCTGGCGCTGGCATCCCTGGCGGCGGCCGGCGTCTTGCTCGGTGTCCAACGCTTCGTTACTCAGCGCCGTTACACGGTCGAGCTCGCGGCCGAGGTGCGCCGGCGCACCGAGCAGCTCCGCGGCTCCGAGGAGCGCTACCGGCACCTGTTCGACCGTGCCGGCGTGGTCAAGCTCCTCCTGAATTCGGAGTCGGGCGCCATCGCCGACGCCAACGAGGCGGCCAGCGAGTTCTACGGCTACTCCCGCGCCGACCTGCTCGCGCGATCGATCGGCGAGCTCTCGGCGCAGCCGGCGGACGAGGTGAGACGGCGCTTACAAGACGCCAGGTCCCAGCAACGCAGCCACTTCCAATCGCAGCATCGGCTGGCAACCGGCGAGCTGCGCGATGTCGAGATCTACGCCAACCCGTTGGAGATCGAGGGCAAACACCTGATCCACATCATCGTCCAGGACGTCACCGAAAAGCGCCGGCTCGAGGAGGAGCGGCACCGGGCCAGCAAGCTCGAGTCGATCGGCCTGCTCGCCGGGGGGATAGCCCACGACTTCAACAACATCCTGGCTGCGATCGTCGGTTTCGTGTCGGCCGCCAAGCTGCGCGCGACGCCGGACCAGCCGATCTACCGGACCCTCGAGGCTGCAGAGATGGCGGCGGTACGCGCCACCAGGCTGACCAAGCAGCTCCTCACGTTCGCCAAGGGCGGCGCTCCCGTGAAGAAAGTGGCGGCGCTCGCGCCGATCGTCCGCGAGGCGGCCGGCTTCGCGTTGGTCGGCTCCAACGTGAGGTGCGAGTTCTCGCCGCCCGCGGACCTCTGGAGCGCGGAGGTCGACGAAGGGCAGATCGCGCAGGTGATCCACAACCTCGTCCTCAACGCGGCGCAGGCGATGCCGGAGGGCGGCATCGTCACGGTGACCGCCGGTAACGTCCACCGAGGCATTGCCGAGCTTCCTGCAGGCTTGGCCGGCGGCGAGTTCGTCGAGATCACGGTGGGCGACCACGGCGCCGGCATCGCGCCCGAGCATCTCGAGCGGATCTTCGACCCGTACTTCACCACGAAGAAATCCGGCAGCGGGCTCGGCCTCGCCACCTCCTACTCGATCGTCAAGGCGCATCGCGGCACGATCACGGTCACCTCCCGGCTCGGCGTCGGCACGACCTTCGCCGTGCTGATCCCCGCCTCTCGCGCCACCCCTTTCACCAGCCCGGCAGGCGTATCGGGGGTCGTCAGCGGCCGTGGACGCGTCCTGGTCATGGACGACGAGGAGCAGGTCCGAGACGCCTATCGCGAGGTCCTGATCCTGCTCGGCTACGAGGTCGAGCTTGCCCGCGACGGGCGCGAGGCGATCGAGCTCTTCGCGGACGCGATCGGGCGAGACATGCCGTTCGCGGCGGTCATCCTCGACCTGACCGTGCCCGGCGGCCTGGGCGGCCGGGACACGGTCAGAGAGCTGCAGAAGCTGGATCCGGACGTCAAGGCAATCGTCGCCAGCGGCTACGTCGACGATTCGATCCTCGCCAACCCCGGCGCGGCCGGCTTCTGCGGTGTGCTCACGAAACCGTACACGATCGACGAGCTGAGCCGCACGCTCCAAGGCGTGATCGCGGCCGCGGCCGGAAACTCCTCCACCTGAGCGCGCGCCGTCCCAGATTGGGGCCGGAGCCAGTTGCCACTCACCGGCGCCGGGCCGCCACTCGCCGAAAACCGTCTAACATCGTCACCGCTCAGCCGTAATCGAGGTGACGGCCGACAGCCGGCCGCGCTGGGAGGTGAACGATGAGAAGCGAACGAACCGGTGACGCGCCGCAGAGGATGATCTTCGGCTTGATCATCCTCGTTCTCGGAGTGCTGTTCCTGCTCGACAAGCTGGACCTCGTCGAGATGGGGCACCTGGGCGACTACTGGCCGCTGATCTTCGTGGCGATCGGCTTCGGCAAGGCGCTGCAGCCGGCCGGCTCGCGCGGCCGCGGGGCGGGCGTCGTCTTCATTGTCGTCGGCGTCTGGTGGACGCTATCGAACCTCGACGTCGTCGCCTACGACCCGCTCCACTTCTGGCCGATCATCCTGATCCTGGTCGGGGCTAGCATCCTGTGGCGCGCGATGCAGGGGTCGGGCCCGACCGAGGCCGCGGCAGTGCCGCCGCCGCCCCCGGGGCCGGAGCCGGAAGGCGCCACGGGCGACTTCGCCGCACCCGTGGCGCTGCCGGGCGCTGGCGGCTACACCCCCGACGCGACGCTCAACGCCGTCGCCGTGCTCGGCGGCGTCGAGCGCAAGAGCGTGGCGCGCGACTTTCGCGGCGGCAGCATGACGGCGATCATGGGCGGCTGCGTGATCGACCTGCGCCAGGCCTCGATCGCCGGTGGTGAGGCGGTGATCGACGCATTCTCCCTGTGGGGCGGCGTCGAGGTCCGCGTCCCCCGCGACTGGCTCGTGGTCTCCAAGGGGATGCCGCTGCTTGGCGCCTTCGTCGACTCCACGACGCCGCCGCCGGCGCCTACCGGCAAGGTCCTGGTCGTGCGCGGCGTTGCCATCATGGGCGGCGTCGAGACGAAGAACTAGCTGAGGCGCCGGCGATGCACCCGATCCTTACCCATAGCGGGCGGATGGGACCCTACCTGGCAGCCTGGATCCCCATCGCCGGACTCACGGCGGTGCTGGTCAGGCTGGCCGCCGGCTCCTCGTGGATCGAGGCCGCCACCCTCGTCGTTCCACTCGCCGCGGTCTACGCGTTCATCTGTCTGGCAGCGTGGTACCCCTGCCAGGCCACGCCGCTGCACCGGGCAACGTTGGGTCGGGTGATCCTCACTCACGGCCTGGCCGGCGCCATCTCGACGGTGCTCTGGCTGTTCCTCGCGGTGACGTGGGCGTCGCTGCTCGAGGCGTACCCGCCGTTCGCCGGCGTCAGCGAGCGCTTCCCTCGGCTGGTGCTCGTCCTGCTGGTCACCGGGCTGCTGCTCTACGCCCTCGCCGCCGTGTTCCACTACCTGGTGATCGCCTTCGAGGACGCCCGGACCGCAGCGACGCGCGAGCTCGAGCTGCGGCTGTTCGCCCGCGAAGCCGAGCTCAAAGCGCTGCGCGCGCAGGTCGATCCGCACTTCCTGTTCAACACCATGAACTCGATCGCCTCGCTGACCGCCAGCGACCCCCGCGCGGCGCGCGAGATGTGTCTGACGCTCGCCGAGTTCCTGCGTGACAGCCTGCGTCTCGGCGGCCGCGGCGCCATCCCGCTCGCCGACGAGTTGGCGCTCGCCGACAAGTACCTCGCGATCGAGCGCGTGCGCTTCGGTCCCCGCCTGCGCGTCGAGCGGCGGATCGCCCCCGGCACCGAGAGCTGCGAGGTCCCGCCGCTGATCCTCCAGCCGCTCGTCGAGAATGCGGTGTCGCACGGCATCGCGTCACTCGTCGACGGCGGCGCGCTGAGCATTGAGGCCGCGTACTCTGGTGCCCGGCTGACGATCGTGCTCGAAAACCCGTTCGACTCGGCGGCGGCGATATCGCCCGGCGCCGGGCTGGGCCTGGAAAACGTGCGATCGCGCGTGGCTGTCGCGTACGGCGGCGACGGCCGGCTCGGTGTGAATCGGGACGGCGGCCGCTTTCGGGTCGAGCTCGATCTGCCCGCACGCCCGGCCGCGGCGGCCGCCGTCGCCGGTGGGGTGCGATGACCGGTGCCCGGCCGCTGCGCACCGTCATCGTCGACGACGAGCCGCCGGCACTCGCCCTGCTGCGCGAGTACCTGGGCGAGCTGGCGGACGTCGAGATCGTCGCCGAGTGCGGCAACGGCTTCGCGGCGGTCGCCGCGGTGACCGAGCACGATCCCGACTTGCTGCTGCTCGACATCCAGATGCCGCAGCTCTCCGGCTTCGAGGTGCTCGAGGCGCTCGACCGGCCGGTCGTCACCGTGTTCGTCACCGCATACGACGAGCACGCGGTCCGCGCGTTCGAGGTCCACGCCGTCGATTACCTGCTCAAGCCTTTCAGCAGCGAGCGGCTGGCGCTGGCGGTCGCGCGGGCGCGGACGCGGATCGGTGGCGGCCCGAGCACGACGCCGGCGGAGCTGTCCGCGGCGGCGCGGCCGCCCGGGTCGCCGCTCGCGCGCCTCGTGCTGCGTGAAGGGCCGCGAGTCGTCGTCGTCCCGACCGCCGACCTCGACTGGGTGGAGGCGGCGGACGACTACGTGGTCCTCCACGTCGCCGCGAGGACCCACCGCAAACAGCAGACTCTCGCCGACCTCGAGCGCCAGCTCGACCCGCGCCACTTCGTGCGCGCGCACCGCTCGATCATCCTCAACGTCGCCCGGGTGCAGGCCTTCGAGCTGTACGCCAAGGACAGCCGCGTGGCGGTGCTCGCCGACGGCACCAAGGTACCCATCAGCCGCAGCGGTTACGCCCGCCTCCGCCAGTTGCTCGGCTGACCTCCGGTAGGCCGGGCCGGACTCACGATCGGCTCGGCGACGAAACTGAGTTTCAATTTTCGCGTAGAATCACGACAGGAGGACCACAGCATGATCAGAGCGCAGGGAGCGCACGTACTCGCCACGTTGGCGATCATCGTCGTGCTTGCGGCGTTGCCGGCGGCGGCGCAGCAGGACAAGCCGATGTCCGCGGAGGAGAAGGCTGCGATGGAGGCGTGGATGAAGTTCGCCACGCCGGGCCCGAATCACAAGCTCCTGGAGCCGTTCGTCGGCACCTGGAGCGCGACCACGACGTGGTGGGAGGCGCCCGGCGCGCCGCCCTCCATCTCACAGGGCACCTCCGAGAACACCTGGGTGCTCGGCGGCCGCTTCGTCCAGCAGAAGGTCACCGCCGAGATGATGGGGCAGCCGTTCGAGGGCATCGGCTACACCGGCTACGACAACTACCAAAAGCAGTTCGTCGGCACCTGGATGGACTCGATGGGCACCATGGTCATGGTGAGCAGCGGCCGCGCCGACGCCAGCGGCAAGGTGCTGACGTTCACGGCGAAGATCGACGACGTCGTGACGGGTAAGAACGTCACCGTTCGCGAGGTCACGCGGGTGGTCGACAACAACCACCATGTTTTCGAGATGTACGGACCCGACAAGAGCGGCAAGGAGTTCAAGACGATGGAGATCACGTACACCCGTAAGTAGTTATGACCCAGTTGCGTCCGCCTTCCCACGCCGGAGGAACCCGTCCCAGGAAGCGGCCCGGCTCTGCACCGAGTGAGGTAGATCACTGCAAAGGGTGTCCCGAGGCGCTAGATTAGTTCTGGGAAGGTGTGCCGTGCGCGTTTCAAGTCGGGTTCTGACGCTCTCGGGAGCCGGGGTGCTGCTTGCCGCGGCGGCGGCTGCCACGTCGATCGTACCGCCGCGCGATCTCGGCGAGCTCGCGAAGTCGAGCGAGGCCGTCGTCCTCGGCCACGCGGTCCGCTCGCGCGTGATCTACCGCGGGTCGCTGCTGTTCACCGAGACGACGTTCCTCGTCGAAACCAGGGTCAAAGGGGACGTCGCCGCGCCGGGCGCCGGCAAGGGCCGCACTCCGCTGCTCGACACCGTCACCGTCCTGGCCCCGGGCGGCGAGCTCGACGGCGTCGGATGGGCGGTCGCGGGATCGCCCCGATTCGTCGCCGGCGAGCGCTACCTGCTGATGCTCGACGAGAGAGAGCCCGGCCAGTGGCAAACGCACATGCTCTCCTACGGCCTCCTCCGGCAGACTCGCGGCCGCGACGGCAGTGAGCTGCTCGCCCCGATCGACGACACCCGCGAGCTGCAGACGTTCCCTCGGCGCGACGGCTTGACCTCCGAACCTCCCGGCACCTACCGCAAGGACGACCTCCTCCGCCACCTCCGGGCCGTGATCGCCGGGACGGAGCCGTGGCGCGCCGCCGCCGTTCTCGCCGGTCCCGGGCAGAGCCCGATCGAGGTGAGCGCCGAGTCGGTCCCGGCCGGCTGTGCCTTCATGGTCATCGGCGGCCGCAACACCCGCTGGAACAAATGGGACAGCAACCCGGCCGCGCAGCTCACGATGTACGCCAGCTCGGTTCCCGACGCCTCCATCGCGGGTGGCGGCTACACCGAAGTGCAGCAGGCGATCGGCATCTGGGACGGCACCAGCACCACCTTGAACCTCACCTACGGCGGCACGATGGCGCCTCCTGCTTCGTTGTGCGATGGGTCCGCGCCGCACTACGTGCCATACCTCACCAACCTCGTCGTCTTCAACGACCCGTGCGGCGACATGTCCGGGATCTCCGGCGGCTGCAGTGGCGTGCTCGGGTTCGGCGGGCCTTGGACCGGCGGCAGCCATCCCTTCGACGGCGCCAACTGGAGTACAGCGGCCTCCTGGTTCGCCGTCATCAA
Source organism: uncultured Acidobacteriota bacterium (assembly GCA_963725705.1). Classification (GTDB taxonomy): domain Bacteria; phylum Acidobacteriota; class Thermoanaerobaculia; order Thermoanaerobaculales; family Thermoanaerobaculaceae; genus CAVRZJ01. The sequence goes on from CAVRZJ010000025.1 coordinate 27,983, forward strand.
CAACGGCGCCGGGTGCATCGGATCCAGCGAGTACAAGCTCATGCTGGCGCACGAGCTCGGCCACGGCCTCGGCTTCGACCACGTCTCCGACCCCAACGCGTTGATGAACGGCACGTGCTGTAACCCGCTCGACTCGACCGACACCACCTGCGCCGCCTATGCCTACCCGCCGGCCGGGCCGCAGCCGCCGCCGGCTCCGGGCAACGTCCAGGCGAGCGACGGCGCCTACACCGACCACGTCCGTGTGACCTGGAACGCGTCCTCCGGCGCCACCTCCTACAAGGTGTTCCGCAACACCACCAACAGCAGCGGCAGCGCGTCGCAGATCGGGACCCCGACGGCCTCCCCGTACGACGACTTCACCGCCGTCGCGGGAACCGTCTACTGGTACTGGGTCAAGGCAAATAACGCCAATGGCGACAGCGCCTTCTCGACCTCCAACGACGGCTTCGCGGCCGCCATCCCGGCAGCCCCGACCGGCGTCGCGGCGTCCGATGGCAGCTACACCGACCGCGTCCGCGTCAACTGGAACGCTGTGTCGGGCGCGTCGTCGTACAAGGTGTTCCGCAACACCACCAACAGCAGCGGCGGCGCCACGGAGATCGGGACCCCGTCCCTTTCCCCGTACGACGACTTCACCGCCGCCGCGGGCACCACCTACTACTACTGGGTGAAGGCGTGGAACATCGCAGGCGACAGCGGGTTCTCCAGCTCGGACTCGGGGTACGCGAGGACGTGTAGTGCGCCCGCGGCCCCGACGGCCTCGGCGCCGGCCGTGGTCGGCAGCGGCCAGAGCTACGTCGTGAGCTGGAGCGACACCAGCCCGCCCCACACCTACGAGGTCCAGGAGGCCACCAACTCGGGGTTCTCCGGCGCGTCGACGTTCAGCGTGACCGGGACGCAGCGCACGTTCAGCCACACCGTCGGCGGCAGCACGACCTTCTACTACCGCGTGCGGGCGAGCGACTGCGGTGGCGCGTTCTGGTCCGGCTACTCGCTCACGGTGAGCACCGACGTCGTCACCTGCGGCACGCCGGCCGCACCGGTACTGACCGCGCCGGCGGGCGCCGACAGCGGCGCCAGCTACACGGTCTCGTGGACCGGCACCAGTCCGGAGCCGAGCTACCAGGTCGACGAGGCGACCAACGGCGCCTTCACGGGGGCCACGACGTTCTCGCTGACCGCGACCAGCCGTGACTTCTCGCACACGGCGGGCGCCGGTACGACCTATTACTACCGCGTGCGCGCCATCGACGTGTGTGGAGCGACCACGTACTACTCGGCGTACTCGAACGCCGGCTCGACGCTGGTCACACCGTGTTCGACGCCGTCCGCGCCGACGCTCAGCGCGCCGCCATCCGCACCGTCCGGACAGAGCTACACCGTCGGCTGGACCGCGACCAGCCCGGAGAACAGCTACCAGCTCGACGAGGCCACGGACGCCGGCTTCAGCGCCCCGACGACATTCCCCGTCACCGGGACGAGCACGCTGCTCTCCCACTCCCCGGCCGTCAACACCACGTACTACTACCGCGTTCGGGCGGTCGACCTCTGCGCCGGCACGCCGTACTACTCGCTGTACTCGACGACGGCGGCCACCCAGGTGGTGGTGTGCACGCCGCCGGCGGCGCCCGCGCTCATCGCCCCGTCCGACGGCGCCAAGGTGCCCGGACCGTCGGTGACCCTGTCGTGGGGCGCGGTTGCCGGCGCCACCTCGTACGACGTGTACTTCGGTCAGGGCGCGCCGCCATTTGCGGCCAACGTCGCCGGCACCAGCTATGCGGCTGCGGTTACCGAAGGCCAGACCTACGGGTGGAAAGTGGCCGCCAAGAACGCCTGCGGGCAGGGGGTTTCCGCGGTGCGCGGCTTTACCGTGTGCAGCGCTCCGGGAGTACCGGTAGCGAGCTTCACCTGGTCACCGCAAGGCCCCGCTCCGGGGTTCCCGGCGCAGCAGCGGCCGTTCGTCGGACAGACCGTTCAGTTCACCGACCAGTCGACCAACTCGCCGACCGCGTGGAGCTGGTACGACTTCCAGGGGGCCGGCGTCACCTACACCGTCCAGAACCCGACGCACGTCTTCACCTCGAGCGGCGGCAAGAACGTGCGCATGAACGCCTCGAACTGCGCCGGCACGTCGAGCGAGAAACTGATCTCACTCTACATCTACCCCGACACCCGCACGGTCACCGCCGACTTCTCGTGGAACCCCAACCCGGCGACACGTCAGGTCCAGTCGACGTTCACCGCCGTGCAGGGATACACGGTCGGCGACCCGACCCAGTTCAACTGGACGTTCAAGGACGACGGCGCCACGGCGACCGGCGCGTCCGTGACTCACACGTTCGCCTGCGGCGGCCCGTTCGAAGTCGTCCTGACCGCCAAACGGGGCACCTACCAGGGCACGACGACCAAGACCGTCCCCGTGGACGGTCAGCCGTGCTGCAGCGCCTCCGTCGCCCCGGTCGCCGACTTCAGCGTCGCGCCGCTCGGCTCCCTCGCCTCCTACCCGCAGCAGGTGCAGCCGTACGTCGGCCAGACGGTGACGCTCACGGACACCTCGGCCAACGGGCCGACGAGCTGGACGTGGACCGGGCTGCCGGCCGGCAGCTCGACGTCCGCGCAGAACCCGACCGCGGTGTGGACGGCGCCCGGGACGTACACGGTCGGCCTGACCACCGCCAACTGCAAGGGCACGTCCGCGGCCAAGACCCGCCTGGTCGTCGTCTACCCTGACATCCGGCCGGTGGCGAAGCGCTTCGACTTCGGCACCACCTCATCACCGGTGGCGGCCGGCTATACCCGGGTCGTCCACACTTCGACGTACGGCGCCGCCGCCGGCTACGGCTGGCTGTCGGGCACCATCGACAGCCGCAACCGCACCACCGGCAACGACCTCACCCGCGACTTCAACTTCACGCCGCAGGGCACCTTTGCGGTCGACGTGCCCAACGGCATCTACGACGTCACCATCGTCTCCGGCGACGCCTCGTCCGGGCACGACCAGGTGGGGGTGTCCCTCGAGGGCGTCCTGGTCGATACGCTGACCACCCCGGCCGGCCAGTGGATCGCCCGCACCTACCAGGTCGCGGTGTTGGACGCGCAGCTCACCGTAACGCTTCAGGATCTCGGCGGGGTTGACAAGAATACCGTCATCAACGCGCTCACCATCGTCACCGCGCCGACCAAGCGGTTCGACTTCGGCATCGCCGGCTCACCGGCAGCGCCCAACTGGATCGCCGTGCCCCCGACGCTGCGGTACGCCGCGGCGCGCGGCTACGGCTGGATCTCCGGCAGCGTCGCCGGTCGCGACCGGGCGGTCGGCACCGCGCTCACCCGCGACCTCAACTTCTCACCGCTCGCCACGTTCGCGGTCGACGTCCCGAACGGCGATTTCGACGTCACGGTACGTCTCGGTGACATGGCGGCCGGGCACGACCAGGTCGGCATCTATCTCGAGGGCGTCTACGCCGACTCGGTGACGACGCTCGCCGGTCAGGTCGTCGTGCGGACGTACCGGACCACGGTCAGCGACGGGCAGCTCTCGCTCCTCCTCGACGACCTCGGCGGCAGCGACATTAACGCCGCGATCGTCGGCCTCGAGGTGGCGACCGTCGGCCCGCCCGAGGTCACCGTGCTGCTGCCGGGCAATGTGCCGCTGGAGCTCCTACGCATCCCCGCCGACACGTTCGCGATGGGCTCGCCCGACACCGAGCGCGGCCGCGTCAGCGAGGAGGGACCGCAGCACGCTGTGACACTGACGAAGGCGTATTTCGTCGGCCGCACCGAGGTCACGCAGGCGCAGTGGCAGGCCGTCATGGGCGGCAACCCTGCCTCCGGCGCCGGCGTCGGTCCGGACCTCCCCGTGTACAACGTGTCGTGGACGGACATCGCCGGCCCCGGCGGCTTCCTCGAGAAGCTCAACCAGGTTCTCGCCTCGAGCGGCCAGGTCGGCGCGGGGATGCTGCGGCTGCCGACCGAGGCGGAGTGGGAGAGCGCGGCGCGCGCCGGCACTTCGTCGCGCTTCGCGTTCGGCGACGCGCTGGGGTGCAATGACGCCTGCGGGGCGTGCGCCGGCGCTGCTGCGGCAATGTGGTGGTGCGGCGACGCTGGCAGCACCAACCACAGCACCGGCGCCTTGGCGCCCAACCCCTATGGGCTCGCCGACGCGCACGGCAACGTCTGGGAGTGGGTGGCCGACTGGTGGGGGCCGTACGCCGCCGCCGCGCAGACCGACCCGCCCGGCCCGGCGAGCGGCAGCTACCGGGTGGACCGGGGTGGCGACAGCTTCAGCCCGGCCTCCGACTGCCGCGCCGCGCGTCGCGAGTACCAGACCCCCGGCGTGCGCACTGGCAACATCGGCTTCCGGATCGCCCGTTTCGAGTAAGAGCCTGTCCCCTCCGGCCCCATCGCCGCCGAGATGGTGTCGGCGGCGATGGGCGCGCTTGGGCCTCAGCGGCGGATGTGGCGATGCACGGAGAAGCTGACCGTCACCGCCGGCGCCGGTCCCAGGTCGTCACCCGTGACGATCCGCGCATCGTCGGCGCTGAGCGCCGTGACGCCCTGCGCGGCGATGGCGCCGCTGCCGCACGGACCGGCCAGCGCGAGGATGTCGTAGGTCCCCGCCGCTGCCCCCACCCAGACCAGCGTCGGGGGCAGTATCGTGTTGCTGACAATGACATCGGCAGACGCCAACACCGGCCCGGTGTAGCACCCACCCGGCAGATAGGTCCCGTTGGGCACCATCGCCAGGCGGTAGGCGCCGTCCGGCAGCACACCCGACACCGTGACCAGGCCGCCGCGCTCGACAACGCTCGCGCCGGCGTGCAGCTCCGGCACCGGCGGCGGCGGCGTCCAGGCGCCGGCCCAGAGGAAGTCGCCGGTCCACGCCTGGGTGTCCGCCGGGTCGCTCGGAACCGCCGTGACGGTCACCGATTCCGGGCCGTGAAAACCGAACGGCAACTGCGTCGCCGCCCAGAAGTCGAACTGCGCGGACCCGGAGATGGTCACCGGGCCGCCGATCGGGTGATGCAGGCCGCTGTCGCTGTAGAGCTGCCACCGGATGCCGCGTGCCGAGGCCGTGCTCAGGGTCACCGTCGTCTCGCCGTCCGGCGCCAGCCACCCGCGCAGGTGGTGGGCGAACTTGACGAGCGCGTTCGCGCTGGAGCGGGTCAGCCCCGCACCCTCCAGCGTGACCGGTGGGACCGGAGGCGTGCTCGCCAGGCGTACGGGGATCGGCCCTACGCACGTCGTGCCCGCGCCGTGGTAGACCGACTGGGCGCCGAGCGACGAGCCTGACGTCGCGAAGAAGAACGGCGCCGGGCTGCCCTCGTAGCACAGGTACTCCTGGAGCACGCACTCGGCGCACGACGAGGCGGCCCCGCCGAAGTCGAGCGAAATGTCGCCCACCACTTGCCACTCGCCGGCGAGGTCCGCCGGGCAGACGGCCGCCGGCTGTGCTGTCGGCGCGAGCGTGACCCAGCGCTCGCCGTCGGCCTGCGGGAGGTTGTTCTCCGCGAAGCCGAGGCGGTCCGGACGGAGCTCGAGCGGCACACTGAACACCGTCGCCGGGGCCGGTTGCGTCGCGCGCAGATCGAGGCGCGGCGCGAACTCATCCGCGACCGGCGCGACCACCGGGAGCGGCACCGACCGCGGGTCGGCGGCGTCGGGCGTCAGCACGGGGAACCGCAGTGCGACGAAGAACGCGCCGCCCTGGAGCAGATCGGCCCACCCCTGGCACAGCGACTGGTCGAGCGCCACGGCGCTGGTCGGCGTCACGGTCTCCTCGGCCGACCACCACGAGTAGTCGTTGGCCACCAACCGTGCGCCGGCGAGCGCGCGGGCGTCCAGCGCGCCGCCGGCGTCCCCGGCGGAAGCGGCCAGACTGGCCGAGCCGGCGCCATCGGCGTCCTCGAACGACACGGAGTGGCGGTTGCCGGCAGCGGTGACCGCGGTGAAGGTATCGACGATCGTCGCCGCGCCGACCGGCCGGGGTGGCGCAGGCGCCGCGTAGGCGACGGTCACGCTCGCGGCCGGCAGCGCGTCGGCTACGTCGGAGACCGGAACGCCGGAGAACTCGTACGGGGCCGGCCCCTGCGGGTTGGTTGGTTGCAGGTCGGGGAAGGCCAGCGCGGTCGCGCCGGCCGGCGGGTACCAAAGGAGCGAGACGGCGTCGGGACCGCCGGGCTTGGGGCACTGCACGAACACCGAGCGTTGCGCGGTGCCGCCGGGCGCCACGCCGCCGAGCTGGCCGACCACGCGCACGCTCACCTCGGGGGCGATGCCGCCGACAAGCTGCACGTCGAGCGCCGTGCCGACGCCCTTGTTGCTGCAATCGGCGCCGACGATGAACAGCAGCACGGCCGCCTTGGCCGCTCCCAGCGCGAGAGTGCGCCCCGTCGGCCGCGTGCGCACCGCCCCAGTCCCAGCCGTCGCTCCGTGCCTCATCCCGTCACCCTCCGTGTGGGCGCGGCGCCTCCGCCGTCCCGTCCAACCTCTGGTGTACGTGCGACCGCGAAGTTCCGTCGCGCGCCGAGCAGCCGCTGGCCGCCCGTCTGCCCAGCAAACCCGCGCGGGGAACTCAAACATTTCAGAAGAGATCGGAGTCCCCGTAGGTGTAGTACAAGCTCGCGGCGATCTCGCGCTTGATTTCCGGATGCTCGAGGAAGTAGAAGCCGGGAGTCAGCTCGGCCGGCTCCCGGCCCAGCACGAAGCCGGCATCGACGAGGAAGCGGGTCCACCACGCGGGGTGCGGGGAGAACCACGCCCAGATCCTGGCGACACCCCGGTACGGCCCGGTCGCGCAGTGCTGCAGCAGCCACGGCACCGCGGCGAGGTGCTTGCGGTCGATGAGCGCATCGCCCCACACCAGCGCGTCGCCCCGCCGCGCGAACGCGCACCAGCCGACGAGCCGACCCCGCTTGCGGATCGCGAGGACGCGGTGCGTTCGGTCCGGGCAGGCGAGGTAGCGCCAGCCGACGTAGGCCGCGTCGCGGCGGACCAGGAAGCCGTAGGCGTCCCTGACCCGGACGAACAGCTCGTCCAGCTCGTCGGTCGCCTCGGTGATCTCGGCGAACGAGTAGCCGGCCAGCCAGCGGGCCACGCGCCCGGTCGGGCGCATACTCCCCGCCGCCGGCTCCCGGACCCAGTAGCCAACCGGGTCGATGTACGAGTAGCCGAGGTAGCGCTCGCCGAGCTTCCTGATGTGCCCGGTGTTGAACCCGTAGGCGAACGGCACCTCGCCGCAGAACCTCGCGTAGTAGTAGGCGGCGGAGCGGGCCAGGATGCCGTGCTTCCCCAGGCCGGCCTGGCGGACGCTCGGGCGGGTCATGGTGTCGCCGATCTGCCGCGAGAGGAACTCGCGGCACCGCCCGCCGGCCTGGTAGAACGGCACCGGGTAGCCCGCGTAGTGCGCCACGATCTCCCCCGCGGGCGAGACCGCCAGCGCGATCATCCGCGCGCCCCAGGGGCTGTCGAGGAACTTCCACCGCCAGTGCGCGAGGGTGCGCTCGACGCCGAACACCTCCCGGAACATCGTGAGGATCTCCTGCTCGTCGCCTGCCGCGTACGGCCTGATCGCGTACGGGTCTTTGCGCGCGGCGCGCAGCTCGTAGTCCAGGCGGCCGGCCGCGTACGCCTCGCCTCGCACCGCCCAGTGATCCCTCGCCTCGTGCAGGGCGCTCCGCTCGTCCTCCGAGCTCGCACGGCCTGCGGCGCGCTCCCACGCCGCCGACAGCCGCTCCGCCATGACGGCGCACGTCGGGGCCACCCGGGCGCCGACGAGCTCGTGCTCCACCGGCCGGAAACCGCGCTCCGCGAGGGCGATGGTGTAGTCGTCGGCAGTCGGCAGCCCGGCCGGCGAGCCGCCGCCGCGGCCGCCGGCGATCTCGCCGGCGAGCGCTACCGTGCCGCCGTCGGCGAGCAACTCCCGCACGCGACCGAGCAGTCGGTCGAGCGGCGCCAGCGCGGCCGCCGACTCGAGCAGGACGACCGCGGCAAACGAGCCCGGGGCCAGCACCGCCGCATCGTCGGCGAACAGGTCGAGAGCGTGGAACGCCACGCCGGGGTGCCGGTGGCGGTCGGCGGCCGCCGCGGCGAGGACCGCGGAGGCGGCGATTGCCGTCACGGCGTGGCCTCTCTCGGCGAGCCGGAAGGCAGTCAGGCCGAGGTCGCAGCCGACCACCAGCACCGCGGCAGGCGCCGGCGGCAGGAACGAGAACAGCCTCTGCAGCATCTCCTGCTGCGCCTCCTCGAGCGGGATCGCGGGGCGGTCGACCGGCCAGAGCCCGAAGTGAAGGTGGTCGCTGCCCAGGACGGACCGGTGCACGCCGAACGGCGGGGGCAGGCGAAGCGGTAACGCCTTCTCGGCTACGTCCGACATCGGCAGCATGATAGACGACGGCCGGCGGGTGCGGGTTGCCGCTACGCTTCCGTATCCGGCTCTTCGCCGGTCGGCCAGCCGCCGCAGCCCGAGTCTCGCACCCGCCGCATGAGCGTGCGGGCAGCCGCCGCGGTGCGCCGCAGCGCGCGCCGCTCGCGCACCGCGGCCCCGAGACTGGCGAACGCGGCGAACATGCCCCGCCACGCCGGGTCGCGGCGGACGAGTGCGGCGAGCAGACGGGGGACGAGCCACGCCGCGTGCGCGGCCCAGAGACCCGCCCCGACGCCGTGAACCCAGGTGAACAGCAGGCGATTGCGCTCGTAGGTGGCGCGGATGAGCGGCGCCGGGGAGCGGGCGGCGATCGTCCGCGCGTGCTGGTGGATAACGCGCGCCCCGCCGATCTCGAGGACCTCCAGCCCGGCACGGCGAGCGCGCCAGCCGAGGTCGGCGTCCTCCCAGTAGAACGGCGCAAACAGCGGCGAGAACCCGCCGAGCTCGAGGAACACCGCCCGGCGGCAGAGCAGGGCGCCGCCGCACGGGTACGCGAGGGCGCGGGCGGTCCCGGGCTCGGGGCGGCGCCCGCCGGAGCGCCCCGGAAGTACGAGGTCGAGCACGCCGTGGTGAAAGCGGAGGCACGTCGTGCTCTCGGGGAAGCCGCCCTCGAGGTTGGTGATCACCGGCGTCACCGCGAACACGTCCTCCCGCCGCTCGAGGAGCGCCAGCACCGTCTCCAGGCAACCCTCGGCGAGCAGCATGTCCGAGTTGAGGAACAGCACGCTCGCGCCGGCGGCCGCCTGCGCCCCGGCGTTGCACGCGGCGCCGAACCCGCGGTTCTCCTCGCAGCGCAGCAGGCGCGCCGGCGTCCCGGCGGCGGCGACGACGGCCGCGACCTCGGCGCGCTCGACGTCGCTGCCGTCGTCGACGACCACGACCTCGCCGCCGCCCGGCAGCGCGCGCGCCTCGTCGACCATCCGCGGCAGGTGCGCCGCGAGCGTCGCCGCGCCGTTCCAGACCGGCACGACCACCGAGACCCTCACCGCACCTCCATCCCAGAGCCCTGGCAACGCGTCATGGCGTTCTCGGCCTCCCGGGCCCCTGCTGTCACCCTATTGCGGCAGGGCGGCGAGCACAAGGGCGGGCGCGGGCGAGCGGTCCGCTTGGCCCGGCTCCCGGCGCGCCTCATGGCCCCTCCCCGTCGGGCCGGCCTGGTCGTCCCCGCGTACCTCAGATCAGGCTGCCGCCGCGCTCGCCGAGGCGCAGCAGCTCGATCCGGTCCATCCGCGAGGCACCAATGCCGTAGCGGGTGTCGGCGACCGTGATGTGGTGCGGCGACGGCGTGATCGGCCGTTCCTCGCCGAAGTGCTCGCGCCGCTTGGCGGTGATGATCGCGGCGCCGACGGTGTCCGCCGCGACCGGATCGGCGCTGACGACGAGCCCGCCGTACGGCCAGGTGTAGGCCCGGATGAAGTTGTGCGGCCCGACGCCGTGGAAGAGCGGGCTCAGCATCACCAGAACGTTCAGCCGCGTCTTGCCGCGCACCTGCGGCAGCAGCCAGAGGGCGCCCAGCCTCTCGCAGGCGTTCTCGTGGTACGCCGAAGGCTCCTCGGCGAACATGATGTAGTTCTTCAGGCAGGTGCCGAGGCCGGCCCAATGGTGGGTGCGCATCGGGCGGGTGTTGACGAGGGCGGTGGCGCGCGCGAACACCGGGTTGCGGAGCACGCCCTGGTCGTCCACGGCGACGTCGGCGGCGGCAACGCCGGCGGCCCGTACGCGGGCGACAATGGCGTTCTCGAGCTCGGCGGGGGTGTGCAGCGGGCGCCAGCCGTTGCTCTTGACCCCCACCACATCGCGTGGCGACACCAGCAGCCGCCACGCCTCCGCCGGCTCCTTGACGCCGACCAGCGCGGCGACCGCATCGTCGAGCATCGCCTCGAGTACCGGCGCCTTGACCGCACCGTCGCCGTCGAGGGCGTCCGGGCGGCGCACCAGCACCACACGGCTCGCCGCCGGTGGTGCGCCCAGAGCCGGCAGCCCGGCCAGGGCGAGCCGGCCGGCCACGGCCGCGCCGACGCCGGTACGCAACAGGTGCCGCCTCGTCAGTTGGTGATCGGAGCCGCTCATCGCCACCTCCCCTACCGGGCCGGCGCTACACGCCGCCGAGCGCGGCCAACGCCTCCCCGATTCGGTCGCGGGCCGTGCCCGCGTCCGCGAACCCCAGCGCCACCGCGACGAAGCGCCCGCGCCTCGCCACCCAACGGAAGCGCCCGTCGGGGTCACGTGCCGGCTCGCCCGCCGCACCGCCCCAGGCGTGTGCGAGCGCCTCCGTACCGGCCCGGGCATGCCCTTCGTCGACGTGGAGCACGACCAGGAGTGCCGGCGCCGCGGCGCCGTGGCCGTACCTCCCAACCGCCACCTCGGTCCGCCCGTCGAGCCGCAACGGGTTGCCGTCGGGCAGGGTGACGTGGGAGGCAAGCGTCACGTGGTCGTGGGCGTACGCCACCCGGGCGGCGTCGAGCCCTTGCCGCGGCAGCCGGTCGAGCAGCGCCGGCCTGGGCCCCTCGCCACGGATCGCGGCGGTCACTGCGCGGCCCAGCGCGAGCAGAGCGTCCCGCGCTGCCGCGTCGTCGCGATCGGCCGTGATCGAGATGAAGAACGGGCCCTTCCACGCCGACAACCAGCCCGGCCGCAGCCGCGCTCCCTGGCCGATCGCCACCGCAACACCATCGAGGTCGCGGGAGAACACGCCGAACGCATCGGCGCTCGCACCCATGTCGAACAGGTCGACGACCAGTTCGCCCGCCGGACCCGCATAGCGCCGGGCGAGGCAGGTACGCAGGTTGTAGGCGAGGTACACCTCGGCGCCGCCGTCGAGGTACGAGTAGATCGATGCCGCCGGGTAGATCTCGTCCGCGCCGCTGCTCCCGAGATCGCCGACGACGGTTGGCAGGCGGCGAACGACGTCGTCGAACCGCTCGGGGCGCCGGCGCCGTGCGGCCATGGCCAGCACGACGGCGACCAGTACGGCCGCGACGACCACGGCGGCGGCGGCGCGCCACGTCATCCCATCGTATCATTGTCGCACGCCGCCAGCGTTGGCCCCATGTTGACAGCGGCGCCCCCGGCAAGGCACAGTCATTCTTCGGCGCCGAACCGCGGGCGGGTTCTCCCCGCGCCGCCGCCGCGCGGAGGAACCGATGGGACTGAGCCTCGACTTTTCCAAGCTGAAACCGCACGACGTCATCGACCTTGCAATCTTCGCCGAGCAGGAGGCGCAGGACAACTACGAGCAGCTCGCGACGATCCTGCGCTCGCGCCACGCCGAGCACGCCGCCGACTTCTTCCTGCGCATGGCCGGGCTCGAGAAACTGCACCACGACCAGCTCGCCGCCCGCCGCAACCAGCTCTTCCCCGACGCCGTCCCGAACATCGCCGACCGCTGGTTCTGGGGGATCGAGGCGCCCGACTACGCCGCCGTCGGCCCGACGATTACCATCCGCGCCGCCTACGAGTTCGCCCTCGAGTCCGAGGTGCGCGCCCAGGAGTACTACGCCGAGGCGAAGAGCTACGTCCTCGACGACACCGTGGTGGGGCTGTTCGAGGAGCTGCGTCTCGCCGAGGCGGAGCACCAGCGCCTGCTCCGCGACGAGCTGGCGAACCTGCAGGACTAGTCGACTGCCCGCCGCATGGACGCGGAGGTGCTTTGGCTGCACCCGTTGCCGCCCGCCGCGGTGATACCATGTCGCCATCTCGACAGCGCCGCATGGCAACGGTCCGGCCGCCGGCCGCACTGGCCGTGACGGCACTGGGGAGCGCACCTCGGTGATCGCCACCGTCCGCACGCTGATGGCCCGGGCCATCGACTACGCCGGCCTCTTCCCGCCGGCGCGCCTGCCCATGACCGCCGCGGTCGCGGAGTACATGGGCATCCTGGGCGATCCGGAGTCGTGGATGCTCGGCCGCTTTGCCTGCCCGGCGGCGCGCCTGGCCGAGCTCGCCGAGCTGTGTCCGGAGCAGGCGGGGCCGCCTTTCGGCGTCATTGCGCTCGGTAGCGGAGCCGCGACGGCTCTCGAGATGGCCGAGCGCACGGGGGACGACGTCGCGGCGATCCGCGCGTTCGCCGCACGCCCGGGACGGCGCGCCGTGGTCGACCAGTTCGAGGTGCGCCTCCCTGCTGAGCTGGTCGCCGGCCGCGACGCGGACGCGGTGCGTGACGCCATCGCCGGCCTCCACGGGACGCTCCACCGCGGCACAAACGCGGCGGTGCTCCTCGCAGTCGAGGGGCCGGTCGCCGGGGCGGCGCCCGAGACCGTGGCGGCCGTTGTCGCCGGCATCGCCCGCTGGAACCGCACGGCGGTGCCGGCCGGCCATCTGCCGGTGTGCCTCAAGGTGCGCTGCGGCGGCCTCGAGCCGGCCGCGATCCCCACGCCGGACGAGCTCGCCGGTGCGCTCGTGGCGTGCCGCGACCGCGACGTCGCGCTCAAGGCGACACAGGGTCTGCACCACCCGCTTCCCGGGTTCGACCACGCCCTCGGCGCCACGACGCACGGCTTCGTCAACCTGTTGGCGGCCGCGATCCTCGCCCGCGCCCACCGCCTCGACCGGACCGAGATCGCCGCTATCCTCGGCGAGCAGGAGTCGTCGCGCTTCTCCTTCTCCGCAGACTCGCTCGCCTGGGGCAGCCGGCGGGCCACCCTCGCGGACGTCGCCGCGGGCCGGCGCTGGGCGGTGATGTCGTTCGGCAGTTGCAGCTTTGCCGAGCCGCGCGACGACCTCGCGGCGCTCGGCCTGCTCGAGGAGTGACGAACCATGGGCGCATCTCAGGACAGCCAGTCCGTCCGGCGGTCGTTCGTCGAGGTCCCGGCCGGCTCGCACTTCCCCATCGAGAACCTGCCTTTCGGGGTGTTCCGCCCGCCGGGGGGCGGCGGGCCGCGAATCGGCGTCGCTATCGGCGACCGCGTGCTCGACCTCGCGGTGCTCGAGGAGGCGCACCTGCTCGAGACGCCGGCGTTGCGCGGACGCGCGCTGTTCCGGCGGCCGGCGCTCAACGCGTTCATGGCGGGCGGGCGCGCCGCGTGGCGGGAAGCCCGTGCACGCATCGGCGCGTTGCTCGCCGCCGACGAAGGCACCCTGCGCGACGCCGGCGCCCTCCGCGAAGCGGCGCTGCACCGGCGGAGCGGCGTCGAGATGCTGCTCCCGGCCGAGATCGGCGACTACACCGACTTCTACTCCTCCCGCGAGCACGCCACCAACGTCGGCACGATGTTCCGCGGCAAGGACAACGCCCTGCAGCCCAACTGGCTGCACCTGCCGGTCGGCTACCACGGGCGCGCCAGCTCGCTGCTGCCGTCGCGGCGTCGACGTCCGCCGCCCGCGGGGCCAGACGCGGCCCGACGACGGCGCGCCGCCGCTGCTCGAGCCGTCGCGACAGCTCGACTTCGAGCTCGAGACGGGGTTCTTCGTCGGTCCCGGCAACCCGCTCGGCGTGCCGATCCCGGCCGCCGCCGCCGCCGAGCACGTCTTCGGCATGGTGCTGGTCAACGACTGGAGCGCTCGCGACATCCAGAAGTGGGAGTACGTCCCGCTCGGCCCGTTCCTCGGCAAGAACTTCGCCACCTCGATGTCGCCGTGGGTCGTGACGCTCGACGCCCTGGAGCCGTTCCGCTGCGCCGGGCCGATGCAGGAACCCGAGCCGCTCCCCTACCTGCGCACCACCGCGACCGTGGTCGTTCGACATCCACTCGAGGTGTACCTGCAGAGCACGCGCGATGGCCGCGCCCGCAGACGCATCGTGCGCGGGCAACTCCCGACACGCTGTACTGGAACGTGGCGCAGCAGCTCGCCCACCACACGGTCAACGGCTGCAACCTGCGGCCGGGCGACCTGCTGGCCTCGGGCACGATCAGCCGGCGCGACGCGCGGAGTCGCGCGGCAGCCTGCTCGAGCTGACCTGGCGCGGCAGCGAGCCGTTCGCGCTCGCCGTCGGGCGAGACGCGGACGTTCCTCGAGGACGGCGACCGGGTGACGATGACCGGCGTGGTGCCAGGGCGAGCGGCTACCGCGTCGGCTTCGGCGAGGTCACGGCGAAGGTGCTGCCGGCGCTTCCGCGAAATAGCTGACTGCTCGCCGCCGCAAGAACCGTCATTCGGAGGGGCGCCTCAGGCACGACGAAGAACCCCAACGCACCTGAGCCTCGCGCCTCGTCTTGATCTCCCCACCTGCTGTCATTCTGAGGAGGGCGCAGCCCGACGAAGAATCCCGGCGCACCTGGAGCCGACCGCCTCGCCTTCCTTCATCGCCTCCGTGGGTTTGGTGCCCTGCCCTTGCGGGACGCTCTCGCTTGAGGAGTCCCCACCCTCCAATCCACCCTCGCCGTGCGGCCCGGTCCCCTCCCCCCGGAGCGCCGAAGGCGCGAACGCGGGGGAGGGCAAGGGTGGGGGGCTTGCATCTTCGTGTTGTCGTCCACCGGCATCCTATTTCCTTTCGCCTCCGCGGGATTGGTGCCCTGCCCTTACGGGGCGGCTCTCGCGCGACGGGTCCCCGCCCGTCGCGCTCGAGTGCGCCGGCGGCGGCGACCGAGCGGGATCCCCCTCACGAGATCGTCAAGATCGTTGGGTCAAGTACCAATCAGGAACTGATGCGTTGGGTTACTTGCTCTTCTTCACGCTATGGAACTCTTGAGGCGGCGGCAAGCGTTTTCATGGCCTTCGCATAGGCGGCTGGTTTCTCCGCTTCGAGGCCTAGCCGTCCGGAGAGAGTGTCGATGAGTTGATGAAGGTCAGGTTCGGAGGTCCCATTCACAGCGTGAATTGCCGAGAGCGGTGCCTTCAGCGCACTCGGCGCTAATCCCGCCACCATCACCGGAGCCAGGTAGCGCCTCGCTCCCCACCTCGCACCCAACTCGAACATCACATAGATGGATGCGATACTGGCCGGACTAAGGAGCGCAAGGAAAACCTGTGCCTCAAATACTTCTCGTCTGAGTTGTTCATCAGAAGAGGGCTATCCATTTCGTTCTCCTAGGCACAAGATGTAGTGGTGCGCACCGAGCGATCGCATCCTGTGGGCGGGGTGGACTACCCAAGGACCTTGCAGGAGTTCGACGAGTGGTTCCCCACGGAGGCGGCCTGTGTGGCCTACCTCCGGCAGGTTCGGTGGCCGGATGGGTTTCGCTGCCCTGGGTGTGGTGGCGCAAGAGCATGGGCGACAGCTCGTGGAACGCTGCGTTGCACGGCGTGCCAACGGCAGACCTCGGCGATGGCAGGGACGGTATTCGAAGGCACGCGAAAGCCCTTGCGGATGTGGTTTCAGGCAATGTGGTTTGTGACCGGCAGAAAGCCGGCGGTAGTGCGTTGGGGCTCCAGAGAGTCTTGGGTCTGGGGAGCTATCAGACCGCCTGGGCCTGGCTTCACAAACTCCGGCGCGCCATGGTCCGGCCGGGCCGTGACCGCTTACATGGTTTGGTGGAAGTTGACGAGACATACGTCGGCGGCGTCGAGCCGGAGGTCCGCGGTCGGAAGGTCGTGAAGAAAGCAATCGTCGTGATCGCCGCCGAGGAGGACGGCAAAGGCATCGGGCGGGTTCGCCTTCGACGGGTCCAGGACGTCTCTGCCGAGACCCTGTTGTCGTTCATCTCCGAGGCGATCGAACCAGGAGCAGTGGTCCATACCGACGCCTGGTTCGGCTACACCGGGCTCGTTGCCACCGAGTACACGCACAAGGTCTCCAACCTCAAACGAAGCGGGCGGCTTGCACACGAGCTTCTGCCACGGGTGCATGGAGTGGCCTCCTTGCTCGCTCGCTGGATCCTCGGGACTCACCAAGGCGCTGTGAGCCCCAAGCATCTCGAGTACTACCTTGACGAATTCACATTCCGCTTCAACCGACGGAAGTCGAGCGCTCGCGGTCTCCTCTTCTATCGTCTCGTTCAGCAGGCAACCGACGTTCTACCAGTGACCTACCGACAGCTGGTCGCGACGAAACCTCTCGCTACCACAACAGGTAGTGGTTAGGAGAGGGAAGTGGATAGCCCTCCATCAGAATTCGTTCCGGCCTCGAGCTTGTAGCCATCGACGCTGGTGCAGCGGATGTCCTTGGAGGATAGCGGAAGTGCGGTCCTCAAGAGATCTACAAAGGCCTCGGCAATCCGTTTGTCGGCACTGCTGTGACACACGAAGATCTTCATGGCTCCCTCCATCGGCATTTCGCTAGGAAGATCGAATCCCGCCAAGCGTATCTCTCCAGCGAGCCGCAGAGCCTCTTGAGCTTCACGGTCAGTGCTCTCGGCCCAATGAGGCTGCACGTAGAAGGACTCCTTTGATGGGTTTGGACTTGGGCGCCACTTTGCGACAAAGGTCTCAACCCGCTGCAACAGATACTCGACCTCGGCAAGAGCTTCAGGCGACGGCCGGCCAGTTAGAAGTTCCAGTGCCTCCTCGGTAAATGGTTTCAACGAGCCAAGATGCTTCGGTTCCGAATCGATCGCGGCGGCAGCACTTCGTACCGCGGTCCTGAGCCGGCCCCACTTCTTTAGGAGTGTGGTCTGTTCTGTCTCCATTGCCTTCCAGCTCCCTTCAAATCCCCTCAAGTCAGTAGAGCACGGTGTAGAGCAAGAGCCGCCAGCTCAAACAGCAATAATCCGGCGGTGAGTCGCGGGAAGGGTGGTGTCAGAGCGAGTACTCAAGGACCGACCGGACGACCGAAGCGACTGTCTCACCGCTGATACCTCGCGTCCTGCAGTACGCTGTTTCCAGCCAATCGGCCAGACTCCTGGTGCCCTTGCTCGCGTTGCATGCCATGCAGCATCGGGCGATGTTCTCGCGGGTGACGATGCTCGCATCATTGATGATGTGCTCCCATGACGGCCGGTCGCGTCGGCTCGCGGCGCTCGCCGAGAACTCAACACCACAGTAGACACAGCAACGGTCGCGTGCAATGACCTCGCGCTCCAGCCACTCAGGAATCCTCCAACGGTTCATGGCGCCATCCAACGGGTGCAGGTTCTCGGAGTGCCGGCGTCAAGCTGCCCGGCGGATGACGGGCAGGGCCTTCGCATGCCACGATCTTCGCCGAAGCTAGGCCCACCAGGCAAGCAGCCCGAGAGCCGCGTCAGCCTCAGCGCCCTGTTGGGCGGGCAGGCACTTCCCGCCAAAACCAGTTGCGCGAGTCGACGACGAATTCCAGCGTGCGAATGGCGGGGTCGGCCAGGTACTGCCTCACGCGTCTTGGCGTCATGCCCCAAGCGATGAGGCCCGTACGTTGAGGATAGAGCTCCTGTAGGTGTGCCATCGTAAGCAAGAACACCGTGATCCTCGGCGCGGCATCCACGACCACTGCGAAATAGGGCACGCACTGAAACGCGCTGCAGGCTTCTACCACTCTGGCGAGGTCTCTCGGCTGACCGATATTCACCGAGTCCGTTTCGGTACCCGGCGCGCGGCTACGGGTCTTGACTGAGATGCCGAGCCGCTCCTCTGACCGGGGCCGCTTGGCGATCAAGTCAATACCGGTATGGTCAACACGCGCGCATTCGAAACCGGAGCGCGACAGCCAGTACAGGACGACTGCCTCCCCGAAGTCCCCGGTGATCTTGGCGTGGCGAGTGCTCTTCTCCACCCTTCACCTTCCTCCACATCTGGTCTGCCCAAGGGCGGCGTTAACCTGCACGGCGGGTGAACCGCAGGAACAAAGCACGCCACGATTGTGACCGGAGGTACGACCACCTAGCAACCAAACCGCCCGCTGTGTCAGCTTCAGCGCCCGTTAGGCCCCGCATGGCGCCACGAGACCGAGGAACGAGACGCGTTCGTAGAAGGTGAGCAACCACGCCGACGACAGAGGATCAGTTGCGACGGCAGCGTACCGGTACCGGAACACGGTGCCCCCGACAGAGTGGATGGCCGTTCTTGAGAGTGGATCAAGGACTTCGGTCTGGAGTTGCAGGAGGTTTGACGGCGAGACACGAAGCCCGTCCTCGCTGAACACGGCAACGTTGTAGTCGTTCGGGATCCGGGTTGCGGTGTGATGATGATACAGGCCCCGGATGATGCGGGCGACAACTCGGTCGAGGCGATCGAGTTCGACGTCGTAGGTTGCGCGTGGACCAAGGAAGATGCCCCCGGGCGTTCGCAGGTTCCTGTAATGGATGTTGTTAAGAACGGCGTTCTTAAGCCCTACCTTCCTCGGTTTCTTGAGAGAGCGGTAGATGACGGGCAGTATCGCCCGCACGTCAGGGTGATCGCCAACGTCCTCGCGGAACGCGACGACGAGACGGAAGTACTCGTCGTCCATCGATGCACCTCGGTTGCAGCCCGCGCAACTCGGCACCTTGACGATCGAGGCACGGCCGGGGTCAGCGAACAGCAGCCTCGGGGGGACATGATCGTCTTCGAGCTGAGCTGACCGGCCGCAGTACACGCACGTTCCGATTCGGGCCTGCGGGCGCTTCATGGGACCAAGCGTGCGGGATCAGGCAGGGCCCTGACGCTGTCGTCGGCGACATTGTGACAATTGGAAAGGCGACGGACCGTGTCGTGTGACACGGCAGCGGGGACGGGTGAGTTGGCGTGGGACGATCTTGAAGGAAGGGACGTTGTGCTGTCGCTTCCAAGATCTCGGTGCCGGAACTCAATCCCGGAGCTGTCGGATAAGACGATAGATGGAACGCGGCTGTCGGGGGGCTCGTCGCGCCCAGGGCTGTCGATCGGTAGAGGGAGAGTGCTTGTATCTACTCCGATGGCGGTCATCGAGGCTCTTCCATCGGCGGTGCCGGGTACGGCGGAAACCATGAAGTCATGATAGCGCCGCGGCGCGGCAGGGCGGATTCGCGGTGCAGGACCGTGGCGCCGCGCAGGGTGCGGGGGTGAAACCCGCCACTGCCCTGGAGGGGCGAGCCGCGCCGGCGGCGGCGGGCACCGAGCGGTCGAGGCGCGGCGGGCTGTCGATGGCCTGGCTCGCGGAGAGCATGACCATGGCGATGCAGGTTGAGACGGCCGGAGCGAGGCGGGAACAGCGAGGGGCCCCGCCGCGCCTCGGCCTTTCGCTCGGTCGCCGCCGACGGCGCTACCGAGCGCGGCGGGCGGGGACCCGCCGCGCGAGGGCCGCCCCGTAGGGGCAGGGCACCAAACCCGCGGAGGCGAAAGGAAACGGCACGCCGGTGGGCGAAATCGTGAAGGTGCGAGACCCACCCTTGCCCTCCCCCGCGTTCGCGCCTTCGGCGCTCCGGGGGGAGGGAACCGGGCCGCACCGCGCGGGCGGATTGGAGGACGGAGACCCGCCGCGAGACAGCGCTGCCGCGCGGAGCCGAGGGGCCACCACGGTGCGCGTAAGATGGCGACATGGAAATCAGGGGCGCGGGCGGCACACCGGGCGGCATCTGGATGTTCTTCGGCGGGTTGGCGATGGTGGTGGTGGGCGGCTATCTGCTGCTCAACCAGGTCACCGTTCACTCCGGCTTCTGGTCGTGGTTCGGCGGCAACACCTTCGGGCTGACGCTGCTGCCGATGATCGTCGGCATCGGCTTCCTGTTCTTCGACGGGAAGAGCTCGATCGGCTGGGTGCTCACCACTCTGGGCGCCCTGATCATCGTCGCCGGGATCATCGCCAACCTGCAGATCTACTTCCAGCCGACATCCCTGTACAACACGCTGATCATGCTGATCCTGGTCGCGGGTGGGTTAGGCCTGATCGTGCGCTCGCTGCGCGCCGCCCCCCAGCAGTAGCCTACGGCAGCGGGGTGCGGTGCACGGCGCCGCGGCGGCGCAGGCGCGACGCCGGCCCGATCAGCTCGACTGTCACGTCGACGGTGCGGGTGAACGACAGGCCATCGGGACTCGCCGCGGCGAAGGTGACGTGGCCCTGCTGCACCCCGGCCGGCAGACGGTCGCGGAGTACCCGGACGGTGGCCCCGGCAGGGACGGCGCCTGCACCGGGGGTCACCGCCAGCCACAGCGCGTCGGTCGACGCGGTCCAGCTCAGCACGTACGGCCCGCGCAGCGCGACGGTCCCGATACCGTCCTCCGAGCTGTCGATGTGCACCTTCGCGGCCAGCGAGACGGGCTCGACGGCGAGGTCGGACGCCAGCGCCAGGGATGCCTGCAGCATGTCGTAGGCGCCGGTCGTGCCGCCCGGCCGGTAGTCGACGAGCGCAACCGCGTGCAGCTTGTTCCAGTCGACCCCGGCGAGCGCCGGCGTGTCGAGGGTGACCGCCCACGCACCGCCCGGGACGACCGCCGCGTCGATTGCCGCCGCCGGTGCCGCCCGGATGGTGCGGCTGCTGACGCTGACCTTCTTGTCCTCCCACACCAGGGCGTGCACGGTCGCGGCGTTGCCCGTGGCCGACAACGGCATCTCCGTGCCGTTGACCAGCCGGACGTAGACGCGGACGGCGCTGCCGACCCGGCGCGAGAACGCTTCGACCTCGGCCTCCGGTGCGCGCGCCAGCTCGCCGTCGACCAGGCCCGCGTAGACCGTGTCGAAATCGACCGAGCCGGTGGAGACGACGTGGCCGCTCGAGGCCATCGCGAGCGGCAGGTACACCGAGCCGCCGGCGCCGTATCCGGCCCACCAGCGGTCGAGCCGCTGGCCGAGCGGGCGGTCGACGTCGTTCTCGAGGAATAGCACCGGCTTCTCCGCGTACTCGACGGCAAGCTGATCGACCACCGGACCGGCGGTCTGACAGGTCGGTCACGTGGGACGGGTGAACTCTTCGAACACGACCACGCGGGCGGGCGGTCCCGAGGCCGTTTGCCGGGCCTCGCCGGCCGCGACCTCACTCGGCGGCGATGCTCCCGCGGCGATCACCCCGGCGACGCCGAGCTCGATCGCCGCTCCCAGTATCACCCAGGCTCGCAACACGCGCCTACGCTAGCCGTCTCGCTTCCTGGATGCAAGCGGCCGCGCCCGCGCACTTCACCCATGCGCCCGCGGAGAAGCTCACTTCTTGCGGTTGAACGCCGCAATCAGCAGCGACGCGAGGAACCCGGTGACCACCGTGCCGAGGACGCCCATCAGCGCGTTGACGAAGGGTGTCTGCACCCTGGCCCCCAGCTCGAGCACGGCGTTGATCTCCGCCTCGGTCTTGCCGGCGTGGCGCAGCATCTCGGTCTGGACCGTGCGGAGCTCTTCGAAGTAGTGGGGAAACAGGACGGTGGTGAAGAGCAACGAACCGCAGAAGATGATCACCGCGCCGATGACCGCGATCACGGTCCCCTTGCCGACCTGGCCGAGGTACGGCGTCGTCGCCGCCGTCTGGCGCAATGCCCACAGGAGCACGGCGATCTCGATCAGGATCACCACCCAGAACAGGTTGAGGAGCGTCGGGTGCTTGTACCAGCCGGTCACGCCCATGACCAGCGTCCACAGCACGCACAGCACACCGAGCCAGATCCCCGCCTTCACGGTCACTTTACCCATCACCACCTCCGTAGCTGCCAGAGTCTACGACACGAAGCGAGAGAGGATGCGCGCCCCGGCGCGTGACCGCGCTGGTGGCGTGGACAATCGTCTCAGCGATCCCAGCCGCCGGCGGCGCGCAGGCGCTCGACGATCTCCTGCGCGCGCTCGCGCAGCAGCAGGTAGTCAGTCTTGGCGACGCGGTTGAGCGGGATCTCCCCTGGCGCCACGAGCTCGATGTGCGACGGGCGCGCGTAGGCGGCGATGTGGTGGCAGGCCGCGAGCACGTCCTCGACCGTGAGCGCCGCACCCGCGGCCGGCTCGACGAACGCAACGATCCCCTCGCTGAACACCTCGTGCTCGGCGCCGACGCAGGCCACCATGCCAACCCTGCCCCGCAGGGCTCCGGCGATGTGGCTCTCCACGTCCTCGGGAAACACCTGGTAGCCTTTCGGCTTCATCACCAGACTCTTGCGCCCGGCGAAGCGCAGCCCGTACTCGTCGTACGAGCCCATGTCGCCGGTGTAGAGCACGCCGTCGCGCGACAGCGCGCGGCTGGTCGCGGCCGGGTCGCCGAGGTAGCCGAGGAACACCTGCGGTCCGGAGAAGCAGATCTCGCCCACCTCGCCGGCCGGCTTCACCGCGCCGGCGCGGCCGCCGGCGTCCATCGGCTCGCGGATCGACAGCGGGCACGGCGGCATGTCGTAGCCGATCCCGGCGGCGAGCTCGTCGACGCCGGCGTCGAGGTCGGTGTAGGTGCAGAACCCCGCGGTCTCGGTGAGGCCAAGGCCGGTGCCGATGCGTGGCGCCATCGTCCGCATCCTCTCGAGGAACGGCCGCGGCACCGCCTGCCCGCCGTAGATCGCGAAGCGCAGCGACGAGAGGTCGTAGTCGGGGTACTCCGGCAGCCGCCACTCGAGGTTGAACAGTGCCGGGATCTGGCCGAGGATCGTCACCCTGTGCTTGGCGATCGCCTCGAGGCTCGCCTTGGCGTCGAAGATCGGCAGGATGACGCAGGTGCCGCCGCCGAAGATCGTGGTGGCGAGCTGCTCGGTGGCGCAGCCGACGTGCGAGGGCGGCAGGTTGACCAGCATGCGGTCATTGCCGCTCATGCCGAACCCCACGACGAGGCCGACGTTCTGGATGTGGATGTTCTCGTGGCACAGCAGCGCCGGCTTCGGCGAGCCGGTCGATCCGGTGGTGAAGATCAGCAGGCAGGCGCTGCGCTTGTCGACGCGCCGGCGGGCCCGCCGAACGGTGCCGGAGAGCAGAGATCGCAGGTACACCTTCTTGATGTCGCGCACGAACGCGGTGACGCCGACGGCGCCGTCGACGACGCCGCCGGGGTCCTTCTGGAACTGCACCCAGTGCTCGACGTACGGCGACCCCGCCATCACTTCTCTGACCAGCGGGCGGAAGTCGGCAACCGGCGTCTCGCCGAGGAAGAAGTACGCCTTCGGCTTGACGCGGTCGAAACAGTACTGCACCTCCTTCGCCTTCAGCCGCAGGTCGAGCGGCGCCACGATCAAACCGACGCGGAAGCACGCGTACATCAGGTAGACGTGCTCCTTGAGCAGCGGCAACGACGTGGCGACGACATCGCCCGGGCGCAACCCGACCGCGAGCAGCTTGGCGGCGAACGCCGAGACCGACGTGTCGAGCTGCTTCCAGCTCACCACCGTTCCGGTCGCGTGCTCGATGATGGCGGGCGCGGCGCCCTTGACGCGCGCCCAGTGGGCGACGTCGTCGGCCAGGCTGGGCCGCAGCGCCGCGATCATCTCCTGACAGCGGCGGTCCTTGGCGGGGTCCTTCATCGGTAACCTCCTCACCGTGCGGGGCTAGTGGCCGGAAGAAAACAGCGTGCCGCCGTCGCGGTCGACCACGTCGACGGTGACGTCGATCCCCTGGCGCACGCTGGGTGTGACCACGCAATAGTCCTCGAAGAGCCTGAGACAGCGCTCGACCCGTTCGCGATCGGCGGTGGCGACCGGCAGCGCGATCCTCACGGCGTAGCCGCCGACGCGTAGGCGACCTCTCCCGTTGCGCACGGTGCGGCCGGTGACCGTAGCGGTTGTGACGCCGCCGAGCTCCACCTTGGAGCGCTGCAGGCAGAACAGCAGCGACGCGGTGAGGCAGTTGCCGATCGCCGCCGCCAGCAGGCGCGAGGCGTTGGGGCCGCGGCGGTGCCCGACCGGTTCCGGCTCGTCCATCATCACCTCGCCGGCCTCCGGCCAGTCGAAGGCGACCTTGAACTCGAGGCCCTGGATGTGCTCGATGGTGACGCTCAGCTCGTGCTCTCCGGCCATTGCCGACCTCCCATTGCGAACAGCATAGCGCCGCCGCGGCCGGACGTGCGGCTCACGCCGCCGGCCCGCAGGCAAGCACCTCGGGAAGGTCGGCGAGCGGCACGCCGCCGGCGCTGGTCACCAGGTAGGTGTCCTCGACGCGGACGCCGAGGTCCCAGTAGGCGCGGTCGATGTCCGCCCCGGCCGGGATGTAGATGCCGGGCTCGATCGTCACCACCATCCCGTCGGCGAGCGTGTCGGCTCTGGCGTCGTGGACCTCGATACCGACGTGGTGGCTGAGCCCGTGGATGAAGTACTTGCCGAACCCGGCGCGGTCGATCGACTCGTGCGCCTGCCGGTTGAGCGCACGCAGCGATGCGCCGGGCTTGAGCGCCGTCCGTGCCTCGCTCTTCGCCGCCAGGACCGCATCGAGCAGGCGCCGCTGCTCTACGCTCCACTCGCCGCTCACCGGGAACGTCCGGGTGATGTCCGAGGCATAGCCATCGACGCTGCAGCCGATGTCGACGACGACCAGGCCGACCCGCAGCTCGGCGTCGTTCCGCTGATAGTGCGGCAGCACGGCGTTCGGCCCCGACCCGACCACCGACCTGAACGCCAGGCCGGTCGCTCCGCCCGCCTTGAACGCGCCGATGATCGCCGCCTCGAGATCACGCTCGTTGGCGCCGGGGCGGACGAGTGGCGCAACTGCGCGGAACGCCGAGGCGGTGATCGACGCCGCCCGGCGCATCGCCGCCAGCTCGTTCGCGTCCTTCACCGAGCGCAGCTTGGCCAGCTCGCGCGAGCAACTGCGGCCGGTGGCGAGCACAGCGAGCCGGTCGGCCAACGAGCCGCCGGCGCCGACCAGGGCGACCGGCAGTGCGCGGCCGAACAGGTAGAAGCCGTTTGCTCGCGGTCACGACGATCGCCGGGCGCGCGGCCGTCGCGGCCCGCAGCGCCGCGAGCCGCGCGGCGCGGGCGGCGCCCTCGGGCTCCGCGCGCGGCGCCAGGAGGACGACCAGTAGCAACGCGGCCAGCAACGCAGCGGCGCCGCCGGCGCTGGAGATGAACGCCCGCCGCACCCGCGCGCGCCACGGCTCCGGACGCGGCTCGACCAGCGGCGGCCGCACCACGATCGGCAGCACGACCTGCCACGCGGTGCCCGTCAGGAAGATGACCAGCAACGGCCAGAAACGCAGCGACCCGGGCCAGGCGGTCGCCAGCAGCACGGTCCCCAGCGCGGCGCCGAGCACCCCGGCGGCGGCCTCCGGGGCAAGCGCGCCGATCGCCGCCCCGACGGCGGCCAGCGCGAGCAGCAACGATTGGTTCTGGGTGAAGCCGCCCCCGAGCGCGACGTGGGCGACGTACGCCGCGGGCAGCGGCCAGCTCGCCGCGACCGCCAGCGCCACCCGCGGCGCCAGCGCGTGCAGCGCCATCCCGGCGGCGAGCACGGCGGTAGCCGCGACGATCAGCAGCAGGTAGCTGGTCGCGGCCACGGCCGGCCAGGCGACGGCGACCCCTACGAGCAAGAAGAAGCTGCCCACCGCCAGGCGTCGCGGCGGCCGCCCGGAGAGCAGCAGGGCAGCGCCCCAGACCGCCAGCGCCACGCGGGCGAGGGTGACCAGTGCGCTCGGTTCCGCCGGGTGACCTTCGATCAGCTCCTCGGCCGCAGGGCCGGCGCCGCCGCGACCGTCAGCCAGGCGCCGATCACCGCCAGAGACCGAAGTCCGGTCGTCATGTCATCTCACAGCCCGAAGGCGGTGCGCCGTCGTTGCGGACCACTGGCCACTGACCACCGACCACGTCTCTCTCCTCACCTCACCAGCACCATCCGATACCGTGCCAGATTCTTCCGCGTCCGGTCGAGCGCCGCGTTGGCCTCGGTCATCGGCGCCGATTCGGTGAGCGCCGAGATTCCCCTCGCCGCTGCCAGCGCCAACATGGCGCGGATCGCGCCGGGGCTGCCGATGGCGCTGCCGCACACCGTCTTGCGCCCGCCGATCAGGTCCATCGCCGCGACCGGCAGTGGGTCTGCGGCGGCGCCGAGCTGGCAAAAAACACCGCGCGGGCGCAACGCCGCCATGAACGCACCGAGGTCCGGCACCGCGGGGGCCGTGTTGAGCACGAGGTCGAGCGTGCCGCGCGGCGGCGCACCCGTGACGAAGTGGTCGGCGCCGAAACGGCGGGCGTCTGCCTCCTTGTCGGCCCGCCGGCTGAACGCCCACACCTCGCAGCCGAGCGCCTTGGCGAGCTGGAGGCCGAGGTGGCCCAGGCCGCCGATCCCGATCACGCCGACTCGGGAGCCGGCGTGGGCGTGGCGGATGAGCGGCGAGTAAACGGTGATACCGCCGCACAGCAGTGGCGCCGCGGTCTCGCTCGGCAGCTCGGCCGGGACGGGGATCGCGAAGCGATGGTTGACGCGGATGCAGTCGGCGAACCCGCCGAAGTGGTGCATGCAGGTCGCCTGGCTGGCGGGACACAGCTCGTCCTCGCCGGCGCGGCAGTACTCGCAGGCGCCGCAGCTCGAGCGCTGCCAGCCGATGCCGACCCGCGTGCCTGGCGAGTGGCCGGCACCCGCCGTCACCGTGCCGACGATCTCGTGCCCGGGCACGCACGGGAACACGTTGCCCCAGTCGCCGTCGACCAGGTGGACATCCGAGTGGCAGATGCCGCAATGGGTGACCGCAACCTCGACGTCCTCGGGACCGAGCGGCCCCGGCTCGTAGGCGAACGGCCGCAGCTTGGCGCCCGCCCGGCTCGCTGCATGAGCGTTGAACCTCATTGGACCCTCATGGCGGCGCCGCGCCACACTCGGCGGAGCCGCCGCGGCGATTCTACCCGCCGACGCCATGATCGTCTCACTTGACGGCGAATGCCGCAGTGCGGCATAGTGGCTGGCGTACGAGCGGGAGGTGGCTCATGCGGCGGGTGGTGTTCAACAACAAGGGCGGGGTCGGCAAGTCGACGATCGTCTGCAACCTGGCGGCGGTCTCGGCGCTCCAGGGGAAGCGGACTCTGGTGGTCGACCTCGACCCCCAGGGCAACTCCACGCACTACCTGCTCGGCGCCGCTGCCGCCGGCGTCGAGCCCAGCCTCGCCAAGTTCTTCGAGGAGACGCTCTCGTTCAAGCTGTTCCGCGAGGACCCGTCCGCATTCGTCCACGCGACGCCGTTCGCAAACCTGGCGGTGCTGCCCGCCCACCCCGAGATGGCCGACCTGCACGGCAAGCTCGAGTCGCACCACAAGATCTACAAGCTGCGCGAGCTGCTCGAGCGGCTCGACTCGTTCGACGCGGTGTATCTCGACACGCCGCCGGCGATGGGCTTCTACACGCTCTCGGCGTTGATCGCCGCCGACCGCTGCTTGATCCCGTTCGACTGCGACGATTTCTCGCGGCGGGCGCTCTACGCGCTGCTCGAGAGCGTCCAGGAGGTCAAGGCGGACCACAACCGGGAGCTCGAGGTCGAGGGGATCGTGGTCAACCAGTACCAGGCGCGCGCGCTGCTGCCGCAACGCCTGGTCGACGAGCTCCTCGCCGAGGGGCTGCCGGTGCTCAAGCCGTACCTGTCGTCCTCGGTCAAGGTGCGGGAGTCGCACCAGGAGTGCAAGCCCCTCGTCCACCTTGCCGCCTCGCACAAGCTGGCCCGCCAGTTCGTCGCCCTTCACGATCGCCTGGAAAAGGGCCGGCGCCGCGCGAAGAAGGGCTAGCGCTTCTTGCGGTCGCGGCGGTGCTGGGCAGCGCCGCCCAGCCAGCCGAGCAGTCGGAACGTGACGAGCAGCGCGATCGCCACGCCCGCCATCAGCCCGAGCGCGCCGAAGTAGCCCCACGTCCACTTCAGCTCGGGCATATTCTCGAAGTTCATCCCGTAGATCCCGGCGATGAACGTCAGCGGCAGCATGATGCTCGAGACGATCGTGAGGACGTGGACGATCTCGTTGGTGCGGTTGGCGGCGGCGGCCTGGATGTCGTGCAGGACGCCGTCGAGCATGTCGCGCGACGAGTCGACCGCGGCGCGGATCGCCAGCGCGTTGGCGAGCATCTCGCGGAACGAGACGCGGGCGTCGTCGGAGATGAAGCGGTTGCGCTTGGTGCCGAGGAGCATCAGGACGATGTGTAGGCTGGCCGCGAGCTTCTTGATGGTGAGGATGTTGTGCCCCGCGACCGCGATCCCCTGCTCGCGCCGGTCGTCGTCGCCGTCGGCGAGCAGCAGGTCGAGGAAGTTGTCGTTGGCGAGGTTGAGGTGGGCAAAGTCGTAAAGGCAGCGCTGCAAGAACAGGAAGGTGATGAAGCCCGGCGTCTTGCCGGCGAGGCGGAACGAGTCGACGCAGCTCGCCTTGACCTCCTCGACGACATCGAGGCGGCGACGGTGGTAGGTGATCACGTAATCGGCACCGACCACCAGGATCATGCGGGCGAAGTCGATCTCCTCCGGCGTGCGCGAGGTGTCGAGGTGGCGGTCAGGATCGTAGATCGGATAGAGGTAGAACGCCAGGCAATCTGGGCGCTCGACGATGCGCGGCAGCACCTCGGGCTCGTCGAAATGGCCGACCAGCACCAGGTCGATCTCCATCTGGCGCATCACCTCGTTCATCGGCGCGATGTCGGGCCCTTCGATGTCGACCCACGAGAACACCACAGGATCGGCGAGCTCGCGATCCAGCTCGTGTCGCACGAACGTTCGCGTGGTGCGGTCGACCGCATTGAAGCTGATGCCGAAGAAGTTGGTCGCTTCCGTCATTTCGGGCGAGTCTGCCAGTTTTCCCCCGCTTCATGCAAGCCCGAGGAGCACGAAGCGCCGGACTCGGGGTGCGAGTCCGACCGCAGGCCCTGGGCGCCGGTGCGGCGCTACCGCCGCTTCGGCGGCGACGGACCGCGCTGCTCGAGCGTGACGAGGCCGCGGTTGACCAGGCGATCGAACACCTGCCACGCCTCTTCCTCCGGGACCGGGCAGAGCTGGAGGATCGAGCGTACGTTCCAGACGCCGTTGATGCGCGAGAGCACGAACCCCTCGAGCGGCTCGAGTTGCTCGCTGGAGAGCGAGGCAAGGTCCCGGGCGAGCCTCGGCACGGCCGCGAGCGCGTCGTCGGGCGCCGGTCCGGAGCGCACCCGCCGGCGCTCGAGGTCGAGCAGGCCCTTCTTGGCGTTCTGGTTGAGCGGGTCGAGCAGCAGCACCGAGTCGTACGCCGCTGCGGCGTCGTCGAACCGCCGCTCCCGCAGGGCGCGGGCCCCGCGCTCGAGCAAAGCGCGGATGGCTCCGATCGTACTTGCGTGCCCTTCCTCCACCCCGCCGGCGTCGACCGTCAGCACGCCCCGCTCGACGAGGTCGAACAGCCGCGTGGCGACATCGAACTCCATGCGGCGCACCTCGAAGGCGATCGCCGCGACGGTCTTGCCGCGCGCCGCGAGGGCGAGGATCTGGGTGTCGAGCGCTTCCTCGCCCGGCGCGCCGGTCGGCGTGAACGTCGCCCGCGCCGACGGGATCACCTCGCGGATCCGGCTCATCTCGTCCAGCCGCCGGGCGCCCTCGAAGATCAGCATGGTAACGTCGAGCCCGAGCAGGAACGGGAGGTTACGCGGGAGCTCGCCCTCCTTGAACTCGAATCGCCCCTCGCGCCAGTGAAAGAGGTCGTACACCGTTTCCTCGGCCTTGAGCCGGAGCACGCGCTGGAGCTGGTCCTCGGTGACGCGGCCCGCCTCCACCAGCACGGTGCCGAGCATCTTCCCCTCGCTCTCCTGCTGGAGCAGCGCGGTGAACAGGTCCTGCTCGGTGATGTGCCCCTCGCGCACCAGGAACTGGCCGAGCTGGTCGCGCGGGTCGGTCGAGTGGGTCGAGGCGATCTGGCCGTTGTTGAACGCGATCTTCTTCTCCACCTGACCGCGGGTCAGGAGCAAGGTGCCCGTGCGCTGGGCCTGCGCGATCCACTGGAGGATCTCGGCCAGATCGACGGTGCGGAGGTCGCCGGAGAAGGCCATGGTCGAAGATGACTGCCGCGCGCCGGCTCGCTACCCCCGCGACACCAGCCAGGGACGGGCAGGCGCGCTGCTCATGAGAGCCTACCATCCCGCGCGCCCCGGCGGCAGAGGTGCGGCGGCCTCGGCCCCCCGGCCGATCCGGCGCAGCCTCAAACGGCCGTCGCGCCCCGCGCCAGCGCTACGAGTTGGCTCGCGGTGAGCAGCAGCAACACGCGGGCGCCGCTGTGGATCGCCCCGCCCGAGCGCAGGTCGCGCGCCGCTGCCAGCGACGCCGCCCCCTCGTAGCTGGTCGCGATGCCGAGCGCGCCGCAGCGGGCGAAGGCGTCGCGGATCGCGGTCTCGCTCACTGCGACCGCGGTCCCGCCGGACTCGCGCAGCACCGCCAGCATGCCGTGCCCCATGATCGCGCCCGGCACGTCGAGCCCGTCGGCAACCGTGCCCTGGGAGACCACCGGCTCGACCTCGACGAGACCGCGCTCGAACGACCGCACCACCGGCGCGCAGGCCTCCGACTGCACCGCCACCATGCGCGGGAGAGGCGTCCGCGCCGGGTCGACCGCCGCCATCGTCACGAGCTCGCGCAGCGCCTTCCAGATGCCGACCAGCCCGGTGCCGCCGCCCGTCGGGTAGACGACGAACTCGGGCAACCCGCCGCCGGCGAAGGCTTCGGCGATCTCCAGCCCCATCGTCTTCTTGCCCTCGAGCCGGCCCGGCTCGAAGAACGTCGACAGGTCCACCGCCCCGCCGCTCGCCAGCTCGTCGGCCAGGTCGCGGCGCATCGCCTTGCCCGCCGCCGCGATGTTGGCGCCGGCGAAGCGCACCTCGCCGCCGAAATGGTCGCAGGCACGGTGGTAGATCGACCCTCGCCACGCCTCCGGCATGTAGACGACGCACCCCGGCAGGCCGAGGCGTCGCGAGAACAGGCACGCCGCGACCCCCGCGTTGCCCTGCGTCGGCAGGCAGAACCGTTTCGCCCCTGACGCCGCGCCGAGCGCGACGCCGACCGCCAGGCCGCGGTCCTTGAACGACCCCGAAGGGTTGCCGCCCTCGTTCTTGAGGTAGACCTCGCACCCCAGCTCCCGGCTCAACGCATCGTGGCGCACCGTCGGCGTCGCACCGACGTCCGGCGCGTAGTCGCCGGGCACGTCGAGCACGGGAAGCAGCGGCGCGTACCGCCAGAGGCCGGAAGTCGCGCCGTGTCCGCAATGCCTCCCAGCCCTCCCGCGCCCTCTCCAGGTCGTACTCCACGACGACCGGTCTCCCCGGCGGCGGGCAGCACCGGCACAGGCCGATCGGCGAGCGGAACCCGCCCGTGTCGACCTCGCGGCCGGAAAAGGAGCAGACGAGTCGGCGGACATTCGGGTTGATCCGCACCCTGCGAGGCCTCCCGCACGGAGTCTAGCGCGAGTAGTCTGGAGGCGCGGAGTGGTTTGGAAACGCGGGGAACTTGGAGGCCGTCGTTGCCACCTCCGACATCTTGAAAGCGGGCAACTCAGCGATTCCGCTCCGACCTCCAGTCGGGGCGGCGCGTGCGGTCCGCATCGCGAGCAAAACGTCGGAAGTGGCACGCGCGCGCCGCTCAGGGAGCGGCGCGGAGTGGCGCGGAGTGGCTGAGTGGTTTGGAGGCGGATAGAGGATTGGCGGTCATCGTTGCCACCTCCGACATTTTGAAAGCGGACGACTCAGCGATTCCGCTGCGACCTCCAGTCGGGCGGCGCGTGCGGCCCGCATCGCGAGCAAAACGTCGGAAGTGGCACGCGCGCGCCGCTCAGGGATCGGCGCGGAGTGGCGCGGAGTGGCTGAGTGGTTTGGAGGCGGATAGAGGATTGGCGGTCATCGTTGCCACCTCCGACATTTTGAAAGCGGACGACTCAGCGATTCCGCTGCAACCCCCGGCCGTGGCGACCCTTGCGGTCCGCATCGCGAGCAAAACGTCGGAAGTGGCACGCGCGCGCCGCTCAGGGATCGGCGCGGAGTGGCTTGGTGACCTC
Source organism: uncultured Acidobacteriota bacterium (assembly GCA_963725705.1). Taxonomy (GTDB): domain Bacteria; phylum Acidobacteriota; class Thermoanaerobaculia; order Thermoanaerobaculales; family Thermoanaerobaculaceae; genus CAVRZJ01. Next base: position 59,996 of record CAVRZJ010000025.1, read on the forward strand.
CGCGCAGCGCTCAGGCGCGCCAACATTCTTGTCTTTCTCTTCTCCTTGAGCTCGCGCTCCGCGCAGCGGAGCGCGGCGCTGCCGCCAGTGGGCCAGATGCAAGGAGACCGAGCCGGCCCGCGACGACGCGTACTTGCTGTACGCGAGGAGCGAGGCCGGCGAAGGGCGACGCCGCAGATGGTCCGCTGCCGGCAGCGCTGCGTGGGAAGAAGAGGTGCTCCCAATTCGGCGAGGGGCGGGCTGCACGCAGTGCAGCAAGGGCGCGAGCGGCGAGGTCCGCGGGAGCGAAGCTCCCCGCGGCCTTGCGGCGAGCGACCGCAGCGGCGCGCCAGCGCCGCCCGCCCCTACTCCCCGATTGCCAGCTTGAGGCGCTGGATGCGGGTGTTGACGTCGGCGATCGAGAGGGAGCGGAAGCGCTCGGGCAGGAAGCGGGCGTCGGTGCACTCCTTGACCGCCAGCAGGTCCATCAGCTCGAGCCGCTCGGTGTGCGCCGACGGCCGGAAGTCGGCGATCGCCTCGGCGATGCAGTCGCGCAGGCCTGCGCGGCAGCGGCGGCCCGGCCGGTCCCGGACCGGTCCCCGGTCTCGCCCTGCGTCTCGTGGACGCGCAACGCGCGCACGAGGATCCCCTCCATCTCGTTGCCGCCGATCTGGTCGTTGTCGGGCAAGCGACGGCAGCTCCGTCGGGCTTGATCTCCATGCTTGAGCTTGCGCGCCATCGCCGCGAACAGCGTCTCGCCGCCCCTGCGGGTCGCCGCGGCGGGAAGAGCGGGATGTGCACGTCGAGCCGCCCCTGCCGCTTGAGGTCGACCTCGAGGAGGTCGGGGCGGGAGGTGGCGAAGATCCAGACGATCTTGCCGCGGTTGCGGGTGTCGCACATCTCCTCGGCCATCATCGCGTAGATGCGGCCGGAGAGCCCCGAGTCGCCGTCGCCGCCGCCGCGCTTGCCCATCGCCTGGTCGGCCTCGTCGACGAACACGATCACCTGGCCGAGCGCGTGGAGGATGTTGAAGACCTTCTCGAGGTTGCCCTCGGTGGCGCCGACCCACTTCTCGCGGAAGTTCTTCAGCTCGACGCACGGCACGCCGATCTCGCCGGCCAGGCACTCGACCAGGTAGGTCTTGCCGGTGCCGATGCGGCCGGTGAGCAGGTACCCCATCGGGATGGCCCGCGTCAGGCCGCGCCGCAGCAGCACCGCGTCCTGGCGCAGCCACGTCTTCGCCTCGACGTGGCCGGCGACGTCGTCGAGCGTCCGCGTCGACTCGAGGAACTCCAGCCGCCCGGATGCCTCCTTCTCGATCAGCTCCTTCTTCATGCCGGTGAGGTACGCGGCGGTGATCCGCTCCTTGTTGGCGACCGCGCGCAGCACCAGCGCGCGCACGTTGACGCGCGACAGGCCGACCAGCTTGTCGGCGAGCACCTCGCGCGGCACCTCGCAGACCGTCGAGAAGTCGGCGATGTCCCTGGTCAGCACCTCGAGGTAGGCGCGCAGCTCGTCGGCCCTCGGCAGGTCGACGCGCAGCTTGGCGGAGTTGGGGTTCTCGACCAGCGCGCGGTTGAGGTCGCCGAGCGTCTCGGCGATCAGCACGGTCGCGACGAAAGCGCCGAGGATCGCCGGGTCGGACGACCAGTCGAGCATCTGGATGAGCGTCTGGCTGGTGTCGCCGGAGACGTACAGCGGGTCGCCCTGCGGCGCCACGAACTCGGCGTAGGGGATCAGCACGCGCGACCTTGAGCGGGTCGGCGACCGCCTTGCCGTCGACCATCCGGGTGCGCATCAGCGCGGCGCGCAGGAAGCGGTCGACCAGCTCGATCGCCCGCTTCGGATCGCGCGGCAGCAGGTTGCCGAGGTCGAGCGACTCCATCTTGTCGGGGCCGATGTCGGGCAGCGACGCCCACGCCGTCCCCTGGAAGGTGTCGAACGCCTTGAGAAAGCGGTGGAAGTGGTCGCCGCCGCGCGGCACGCGGATCCCCTTGCCGCGGTCGTACTGCACGACCACGTCGAACGGCGCGAACATCACGTCGGTGAGGAAGCGGGTGAGCGACACGTAGTCGCTGCCGCCCTTGCCGTCCGGCGCCGGCACCAGGTCGAAGACGTTTCCGGAGATCACGAACTGGCTGGTGGCGCCGGAGCGGAAGACCTCGCGCATCTCGCGCGCCCATGAGGGCAGGTCGGCCGGCATTATTCCTCCTCGCGACTGCCGCGCCGGGCGGCGGGGACCGGGGACCGGGGACCGGGGACCGGGTAGGAAAGGCCAGAGGTGAGGGTTTTCCGGTACCCGGTGCCCGGTACCCGGTTCCCTGCCACGGCCGCGCTGACGCCAGCCAATCGGGCGGAACCCGACATGGCCCTCATGCCTTCTGCTTCGCCCTGGGCGGGGGCGGCGGGGGGGCGGGCTGGACGGGGGCGTCCGGCAGGCGAGGCAGCGAGGCGACGTCGGCGTCGTCGGTCGCGAGCGAACCGAACAGCTCGGCGTGCTGGTCCATCCAGCGCGACGTCTCGGCCATCGTCGAGGTGACCGCGTCGAGGCGATCCGACAGCACCTCCGGCCCACCGGCAACCGCCGTCTCCTCGCGGACCAGCCGCACCTGCTGCTCGATCCGCTCCAGCTCGGCGTCGAGCACGTCCTGCGACGAGCGCGCCCGATTGAGGTTGTCGAGGCGTTTGCTTTGGATGTCCAGAGTCGCCTGCAGCGAACGGGCGAGCGGCGTGTCCGCCGGGGTCGTGGCGAGGCGGTCCTTGAGCTTGGCGACGTCGGCCTCCACGCCGGCGCGATCCACCTGCGCGAGGTTGGCGATGATCAGCTCGCGCGAGGACAGCAGGCGCAGGAACAACCAGAGCAACTGGTTGAGGCCGCCGGCGCGCAGGTTGTTGAGGCTGCCCAGGCTCTCTACCGCGGCCTTCTCCGACATGCCGAGAATCAGCCCACATTGCGCCAGCAGCCGGCGGTAGCGCGCCTGTGAGTCGGGAGACAGCGCGGCCGCCACCTGACGCACCTTCTCGTCCCACCCCACCTGCCGCTCGAGCAACCGCTCGCCCTGGACCAGCTTCTGGAAGCTGGCGCTCGACGACAGGAAACCGAGGTACGCCAGCTCTCCGGCGACGCCGAGCAGCCAGAACCCGGGGTTGACGACGCCGAGGAGGCCGACCACCACGAGCGTCATGTGGTTGACCGGCATGTGGCCGAGCCAGCCGAGCCGCGGCCGATAGCGCCAGGCGGCGCGGACGTAGTCGAGATAGCTCAGGGATTCACCGGCCATGGCTCAACCGACCGCCGGGGCGGGAAATACCGCGGATGAGTGTGCCGCGCGGGGACCGGGGACCGGGGACCGGGGACCGATGAGACCAGGACGCTCATGAGAGGGTTCACCCGGTACCCGGTACCCGGTTCCCGGTCCCCTTCTCCGGATGCGGCGGGGTCGTGCCTCCTGAAGGGGCGTCAACGTGCCTTCCCTTCGATCTCGCGGAAGGAGCGCGCCACCTCGGCGACCGCCTCCTTGAACGACTTGTTCTCCTGCGCGGTGAAAGGGTCCTGGCCGCGGGTGTCGGGGATCTCGGTCTTGAACTCGCGCCCGATCCGCCCCGGCGCCGGGGTGATGATCCACACGCGGTCGCCCAGGTACACCGCCTCGGCGATCGAGTGGGTGACGATCATGACCGTGGCCTCGACCGCCTGCCACAGCTCCATGATCAAGCGCTGCATGTCGATGCGGGTGGGCTCGTCGAGTGCCGAGAACGGCTCGTCCATCAGGATGATGTGCGGCTTGAGCACCAGCGAGCGGGCGATCGCCACGCGCTGCTGCTGGCCGCCGGAGAGCTGGTGCGGGTACTTGCGCTCGTGGCCGGCCAGGCCGACCTTGCGCACCCACTCCATCGCCAGGTCGTCCATCCCCGACCGCGACAACCCGTGCTCGGCGTGACTCACCTCGAGGCCGAAGGTGACATTGGCGAGCACCGTGCGGTTGGGGAACGACGAGTACCTCTGGAAGATCATCCCGCGGTCGCGCCCCGGCCCGACGACCGGCTTCTCGCGCACCAGCACCTCGCCGGTGGTCGGCGGGTAGACGTCGGTGAACCCCTGGATGAGGTTCAGGATCGTCGACTTGCCGCACCCCGACGGACCGACGAGGGCGATGAACTCGCCGTAGTCGGGGATGTCCTCGATGCGGAAGGTGACGTCCCTGAGCGCGGTGAACGCCTGCGGCGTCCCCGGATTGAACGTCTTCGCGACGTTTCTGAACTCCACCACCGCGGGCAGCGTGCCGGCCTTCGCCTCGCTCATGCCTGCCCCCAAGAGCCGGCACAGGGGACCGGGGACCGGGTACCGGGTACCGGGAAGTCCAAACGCATGTCACCGCCAACGAGAGCCGTTCCAGGGCGGGCGGGGGAACGGTCCCCGGTCCCCGGTCCCCGGTTCCCTGTCCGGGAGGAGGGCCTCATCGGTGCGCCTCGCGGTACGGGAACAACTTGCGGCCGACCAGCACCCACAGCTTGTCGGTGAGGAAGGCGATTGCCACGATGATCAGCAGCACGAGGTAGATGTGCTCGCGCGGGCCGCGCCGCTGCGAGATGATGATGATGCCGCCCAGACCCTTGCCGATGTCGACCATCTCGGCGAGCAGGATGTAGCTCCAGCCGACGCCGAAGCCGAGGCGCAGCGCATGGTAAATGTCCGGCCACGACACCGCCAGCAGCACTTTGCGCACCGCCTGGGCCGGACCGGCGCCGAGGGTGTAGGCGGTCTTGAGGTAGACGTCGTCGACCGCGTCCACCGCGGCGACGATCTGCGGCAGCAGGAAGATCCCGAAGGCGATGGCGAGGAAGACGACCTTCTGCGTCTCGCCGGTGCCGAACAGGCTCATCGTGAGCGGCACCAGCGTCGGAATCGGCAGGTAGGCGCCGAACACCGACAGCGGCGTGAACGCCGCCTTCACCTTGGTGAACGAGCCCATCAGCACCCCGAGCGGGAACGTGATGGCGACCGCGACCGCGAAGCCGAGCACGACGCGGCCGAACGAGATCCCGAGGTTGCGCGTCAGCGCCCTTTCGAACCATAGCGAGCCGAACGAACGCGCCACCTCGAGCGGGGACGGCAGGATCGTCGGCGAGATGAGCCGCTTTTCGGCCTCACCGCCGGCGGTCATCATGATCCAGACGAGCAGGAGCAGGAGGATCGGGATGACGCCGAAGACCCAGCTCATCCAACTCGGGATCGATTCACGGATCGCGAGCAGACGGCTGGGGACCGGGGACCGGGAACCGGGTACCGGGTGAGCGACCGGCGCCGGCGCCTTTCCTTCCTCGGTGCCCGGTGCCCGGTCCCCGGTCCCCTGGGCGGGCGGGAGGGTGGTCACTTCGCCTCGGGCGGGTAGACGGAGATCTCGACGCGGCGGTTGAGCGCCTGGTTCATCGGGTTGTCCAGGTCCGCCGGCTCGTCCCACGCCTTGCCCTCGACGATGAACTTGTTGGGGTCGAACTTGAACTTCTTGACGAGCGCCTGCTTGACCGAGTTGGCGCGGTCGAGCGAGAGCTGCTTGACGTCCTCGTAGCGCGTCCCCTTGCCCTTCATCGACGAGTCGGTGTGGCCGACCACGGCGATCACCGCCCGCTCGTACTGGCCGGCGAGGCGCGCCACCTTCTCGAGGGTGGCCTCCACCGTCGGGTCGTACAGCGTGTTGGCGATCGCGCTGCCGATGTCGTCGTGCTGCGGCTCGTAGATGTTCGACGAGTTCGGGTAGAAGTTGATGCGGATCGTCTGGGTGACGATCGGTGCCTCGGCGGTGACCTTCTTGTACGTGGTCGGGGCGAAGGTGGTGCGGTAGGCGTCCTGCTGGTTCCGGAACGTCCCGTCCGTCTCGAGCTGCTTGATCACCGAGAAGTCCATCACCTCGTCGAAGCGCACCGGCGTACCGACGAGACCCAGCTCGCGGTAGACGAAGGTGATGTTCTTCCACGTGCGCTCGAAGTTGGCGGGGTCGTTCGCGTTGAGGAAGAAGCTCTTGTTCTCGGCGAAGTTGGTGGAGTGGGCGTCGTTCGCCATCCCCTTGACCTCGTCGACCTGCATCCCGTACCCCTCGGCCATCCACTGGAACGCCTGCGACTTGAAGGTCGGGTCGGAAAGCTTCTCCATCCCCTTGAAGATGCCGGCGACCAGTCCCTTGATGATCTCGGGGTGGTCCTTGGCGAAGTCGGCGCGCGCCGCCCAGACGTCGGCGATCAGCTTGTTGGCCTCGGAGGTGGTGGTGAGGATGCGGGTGCCGGTCACCTTCTCCGGGATGTTGTAGATGTCCGGCGCCCAGGACACGCAGGCGTCGATGCGCTTGTCGGCGACGAAGGCCGCCGCCGCCTCGAAGGCGGTGGCGGTGTACTTGTGATTCACCTCGGAGGGCTGGATCCCGGCGGCGAGCAGCAGGTTGTTGATGAAGTACTGCGACGGCGTGTTCTGCGCGTAGACGATCGTCTTGCCCTTGAGGTCCTTGATCGAGTGGATGTTGCCCCGCACGACGATGCCGTCGCCGCCGTTCGACCAGTCGATCTGCTGGTAGATGCGGGGCGCCGTGCGCGAGTCCTGCATCAGCTCGGGCGCGAACAGCACCATCATGTCGAGCGTGCCCCAGAGGATGTGGCTCTCACCGGAGGCGAAGGCGTCGCGCGCCGTGACGGGGTCGTCGATGAGCTTGAGGTTCACCTTGAACCCGTACTCCTTGAAGAAGATGCTGTCGGTGTTGGGGGAGAACCCGTGGTTGGCGGCGACGATCGGGAGCCAGCCGATCCAGACGTTGATCGGGAACTGGACCACCTTCTCGCCAGCGTTCCACTTGTAGCTCGACACCCCCTTGACCGGCGGCAGCTTCTCGGCCGGGACGTAGGTGTACTCGTTGACGGTGGTGATGCCCTTGGTGTCGGGCGCCTCCACCTTGCCCTGCTGCTGCTGGAAGGCGCCGATGTCGATCTGCTTGGTGCCCTGGTCGCCCTTCGGCGCGATCATGTCGCGGAAGTAGTACGCCGCGCCCGCGATGCAGGCGAGGACGAAGAGGATGAGGACGATCTTGCCGAGAGCGGTCAGCCCTACCTTGGTCGGTGGGTTGCTAGCCATTGCCTGCCTCCTCCCCGGGGCGGGCGACGGGTGGACCGGTGGAGGCCGGTCCCCGGTGCCTGGTCCCCGGTCCCCTGCCTTCTCAGCCTTGCTTCTCCGTGGGTCCCATGTCCTTGGCCGGCGGCGGCGCGGATGACGCCGCCTCGGCCTCGGGGGCGGCCGGCATCTCGAGACCGTAGGCGGCGGCGAACTCCGTCAGCGCCTGGTCGGCCAGCGCCTCCTGCTCCGCCTCCTTGAGCTCCACCTGCGACGTGTCGATCGTGCCGGCGGCGACCCGCGCGCGCCCGGCGGCCTTGTCGCGCCGCTCGGTGACGTACTCCTCGACGCGGGCCAGCGTGTCGCCCGAGCCGCCGATCTCCGAGATCATCCCCTTGGCCATCTCCTGCAGCTCGGCCTGCGCCTCGAGCATCTCGGTCTCGGTGAGCAGCCGCTTGAGCCCCTCGATCTTGGTCTGCGCCTCGCGCACCGAGACGTCGCGCGCCTGCACGAGCTTCTTGTAGGTCTCCTCGGCGGCGACCATCTGCGTCCGGTTTTCCTCGAGCTGCTCCTTGACGGTCTTGAGCTGCAGCGCGTACTGGCCGGCCGCGGCGCGGTTGCCCACCTTGAGGTTGGCGGCGGCCTTTGCGGTCAGGTCGCGCTCCTGCGCCTCGAGGTTCTTGACCTGCCGCATCAGTCGCTCGCAGAACCCGGCGTGGTTGGCCAGGTTGTCGTTGAAACGGGCGATCTGCCTGCGCAGGTTCTCCTTCTCGGCCTCGATCAGGGCGCGCGGGTTCTCCCGCTCGATGCCGCTGATGAACAGGCCCAAGAAGCCGCGAATCAGGTTCGAGATCCTTCGCCACATGGAATCACCTTCCTCCCCGACTCGTCACGAATCCCTACGCAGGAACGCGTCAGCAGGTTGCGCGCTGCGTGGAAAGCACTCCGGGCAGCGTAGCAACGGCGTCGGAGGGGTGTCAATGTGACGCCACGGAAAGTCAAAAAGACGGGGACCGGGGACCGGGGACCGGGGACCGCAACGGCGGACGTGGGCATGGGCGTTGCATCGGTCCAGGGAACGGATCGGTGTCGGTGGGCCGGTTCGGGGGAGCGACGCACGATGGCACTGAGCGAGATGGACATCAGGAAGCTCAACGAGCAGGTCCGCGAGGAGGCGGTCGAGCTGCAGGTCGCCGTTCGTGAGATCCGCAAGGTGATCGTCGGCCAGGGGCCGCTGCTCGACCGCATGATGGTGGCGTTGCTGTCGCGCGGCCACCTCCTCGTCGAGGGCGTCCCGGGGCTCGCCAAGACGCTCGCGGTGAAGACGCTCGGTCAGGTGCTCGACCTCGACTTCGCGCGCATCCAGTTCACTCCCGACCTGCTGCCCGCGGACCTCATCGGCACGATGATCTACCAGCAGTCGACCGGGCAGTTCGTCGCGCGCAAGGGGCCGGTGTTCACCAACCTGCTGCTCGCCGACGAGATCAACCGCGCCCCCGCCAAGGTGCAGTCGGCGCTCCTCGAGGCGATGCAGGAACGCCAGGTCACTCTCGGCGACACGACTTACGCGCTCCCCGAGCCGTTCCTCGTCTTCGCCACCCAGAACCCGATCGAGCACGAGGGCACCTACCCGCTGCCCGAGGCGCAGGTCGACCGTTTCCTGCTCAAGGCGAAGGTCACCTACCCGTCGGCCGCCGAGGAGCGGGAGATCCTCGACCGCATGGTCGCCGGCACCACACCGCCGGTCGCCCGCGTGCTCACGCGCGACGTGATCGCGCGGTTGACGCAGCGCGTCAACGAGATCTACATGGACGAGCGTATCCGCAACTACATGGTGGCGCTCGCCCGCGCCACCCGGGCGGCGCGCGAGGTCGGCCTCGACGAGATCGAGCATCTGATCGCGTTCGGCGCCTCGCCGCGCGCGACGCTGGCGTTCTCGCACGCGGCGCGCGCGATCGCGTTCCTGCAGCGACGCGGCTACGTGATCCCCGAGGACGTCAAGGAGATCGCCAAGGACGTGCTGCGCCACCGCGTCCTCCTCACCTACGAGGCGGAGGCGGAGAACGTCACCACCGAGGAGATCGTCGACCGCATCCTCGAAAGGGTGGAAGTCCCGTGAAGAACGGGGACCGGGGACCGGGGACCGGGGACCGTGCCCCCGCCCGAAATACCGGGGACCGGGGACCGGGGACCGGGGACCGTTCTCGGACGACAGGGGACCGGGGACCGGGGACCGGGGACCGTGCCTACGTTTTCCAGGAAGGAACGGCGGCTTGGGCTGGCCTGCAGGGGTGTGTCCGCAACGCTGGCGCCAGCCAGATAGAACCTCGCCTTGCGCCGTTTCTCGGTACCCGGTACCCGGTACCCGGTCCCCGATTTGTCTTTTCCGGTACCCGGTCCCCGGTACCCGGTCCCCGGGGTGGGTGGGGGGCGTAGTGCTCGACCGGGAGACCTTCGACAGGATCAGGCGGATCCAGATCCGGACCCGAACGATCCTGGAGTCGGGCATCGTCGGCGCCTACCACGCCGTCTTCAAGGGGCGCGGGATGGAGTTCGCCGAGGTCCGCGAGTACGAGCCCGGCGACGACGTTCGAACGATCGACTGGAACGTCACCGCGCGCATGAATGCCACCTATGTCAAGAAGTTCGTCGAAGAGCGCGACCTCACGCTGCTACTGCTCGTCGACGTGTCCGGCTCGCAGCGCTTCGGATCGCGCTACCTCGTCAAGCGCGACCTCGCCGCCGAGCTCGCGGCCGTGCTCGCCTTCTCGGCCGTCGCCAACCACGACCGGGTCGGTGCCGTGCTGTTCACCGACCGCATCGAGGGGTTCGTGCCGCCGGGGCGCGGCCGCGACCACGCGCTGCGCATCGTCCGCGACCTGCTGGCGAAGGAGCCGGTCGGCCACGGCACCGAGATCGCCGGTGCGCTGCGCTTTGCCCGCCAGGTGATGAAGCGGCGCGGCATTGTCGCGGTGATCTCCGACTTTCAGGACAACGACTGGGAGCGGGCGCTCGGCATCCTGCGGCGGCGCCACGACGTCGTCGCGATTCACCTGTGGGACCCGCGCGAGGTCGACCTGCCGCCGGCCGGCGTGATCGCCCTCGCCGACCCCGAGACCGGCCGACTGTTGATCGTCGACACCTCGGACCCGCTGGTGCGCCGCAGGCTGCGCGCCGCGACGCTCGATGTGGCGCGTGAGGTGTTCCGCCGTACCCGCGTCGACGTGCTGCCGCTGTCGACCGCCGAGTCGTACGAGCGGCCGCTCGCCGCGTTCTTCAAGGACCGGGAGCGGAGGCGATGATGAAGGCAGGGGACCGGGGACCGGGAACCGGGGACCGGAATGGCAGCGGCCCGTGGCGGCCTTCGCACGCGTCGCGGCCCGGCCGCGGTGTCGTGTTCTTCTCGGTCCCCGGTCCCCGGTCCCCGGTCCCCGTCGCGCGCTCGCTGCGTGCCGCGATGCTCGCGGCGCTGCTGGCGCTGCCGACCGCGGCCGCCGACGTCAAGGTCACTGCGCGCGCGACCGCCACCGAGGTGAGCGTCGGGCAGCGGTTCGTCGTCGACGTCCAGGCGAGCGGGCCGGCCGGGACGACCTGGACGTTCCCCATGAAGGCCGGCGACGACAAGGTCGAGCTGCAGCCAGCGCCGACGCCCGCGACGGGGCAGGGAGCGTTCAGCTACGAGGCGGCCGCGTTCGCGGTCGGTGACGTCGCGGTGCCGGCGATCACCGTCAAGTACCGCCTCCCCGACGGCAGCGAGGGTGAGGCGAGAACCGAGCCGATCCCGCTGCACATCGTCTCGCTGCTGCCGAAGGACGAGGCGGAGCGCAAGCTCGCCGACATCCGCGGGCCGGTCAAGCTGCCGCTCGGGCCGTTCTTCTGGGGCGGCCTGACGGCGCTGGCGCTGCTGGTGGCGGCGGTGATCGCGTTGCTGCGCCGCCGCCGGCGCCGCGCCGCCGAGCCGGCGGTCGCGTCCGAGCCGGAGCTGGCGCCCGACGTCGAGGCGCTGGCTGCCCTCGACGCCCTCGCCGGGTCCGCCGAGGTGGCGGCCGACGACCTCAAGCCGTTCTACGTCGCACTCGCCGAGATCGCGAAGCGCTACCTCGAGCGCCGGCTGGGGGCGCCGATCCTGGAGATGACCTCGGCGGAGGCGGTGGCGCACCTGCGCGACAGCGTCCCGGCGCGCGATCTCGCCTCGCCGCTGCGCGACTTGATGGGCGCGGCCGACCAGGTCAAGTTCGCCCGCGGCCACGGCGAGCGCCCGACCGCCGAGCGCCACATGCAGGCGGTGCGGGCGATGGTGACGGCGCTCGAGGCGCGACTGCGCCCGAGCGAACCACCGGCGCTGGAGAAGAGCGCATGACCGGGTTCGCGGGGTTCCGCTTCCAGGAGCCGGCGTTCCTCTGGCTCGCCCTCGGCGGCCCGCTGGTCGTCGTGCTGGCGCTGCTGCGCGAACGCAGCGGTCGCGCCGTGCTGTTCCCCGGGCTCGCGCGACTCGGCCGCATCGACCCGGGGTGGCGCGCCCGTGCGCGCCACCTCCCGGTCGCCCTCGCCGCGCTCGGTTTGGTTGTCGCGGCAGTAGCGCTGGCGCGCCCGCAGCAGGGCTCGCTCAAGGAGAACGTGACCACCCAGGGCGTCGACATCGTCGTCGCGCTCGACGTGTCGGGGTCGATGGCCGCCGAGGACTTCCAGCCGCGCAACCGCCTCGAGGTGGCCAAACAGGTGGTCGCCGACTTCGTCAGCCGCCGGCGCAGCGACCGCATCGGCCTGGTCGTCTTCGCCGGGCGCAGCCTGACCAAGTCGCCGCCGACCACCGACATGGCGCTGCTGCTGCGGCAGCTCGATGACGTCAAGCTCGACATGCTGCCGGACGGCACCGCGATCGGCCTCGGGCTCTCGACGGCGCTCCAGCGCCTGCGCCACTCGCAGGCGAAGAGCAAGGTGATCGTGCTGGTCACCGACGGCTCCAACAACGCCGGCGAGATCGACCCGGCGACCGCCGCCGACCTCGCCAAGGCGATGCAGGTGCGCGTCTACACCATCGGCGTCGGCCGCGGCGGCCGGGTGCCGATCCCGGTCATGGTGCGCGATCCGTTCACCGGCCAGCTCACGCGCCGCACCGTGCCGATGGAGGTCGACATCGACGAGAACCTTCTCAAGGGCATCGCGACGCGCACCAACGGCGAGTTCTTCCGCGCCACCGACTCCTCGTCGCTGCGCTCGATCTTCGAGCGCATCGACAAGCTCGAGAAGTCGGAGATCCGCCTCACCGCGTTCAAGCGCTACCGCGAGCTGTTCCCACCGTACTTGCTGGCCGCCGCCGCGCTGCTCGCCGCCGCCGGTGCGGCATGGGTGGCGGGGCTGAGGGTGGCGCCGGCATGAGGGCACGGTCATGACCTTCGCCGCCCCGGCCTTCCTGTGGGCGCTGCTGGCGCTGCCGCTGATCGTCGCACTCGAGGCGTGGGCGATCCGGCGCGACCGCGACCGCACGGCCAAGCTGGTGTCGCGAACGCTGTGGGCGCGCGTCGTCGAGCGGCCCGCGCCGGCGTGGCGCTGGGTGCGGCTGGCACTCCTGCTGTTCGGCGCCGCCTCCCTGGTGCTCGCCCTCGCCCGGCCGCAGTGGGGGATCGTGCGCGAGAAGGTCGAGCGCGAGGGCGTGGACGTGGTGCTCGTCCTCGACACGTCGGGCTCGATGGCGACCGAGGACGTGCAGCCGAACCGCTTCTTCCTGGCGCGCGCCGCGCTGCTCTCGCTGGTCTCGCGGCTCGCCGGCGATCGCTTCGCGTTGGTGGCGTTCTCGGGCGAGGCGTACCCGCTGGTGCCGCTCACCCTCGACGCGGACGCGATCGGTCTGTTCCTCGACACCGTCGAGCCGGGGATCGTCCCGGCACCGGGCACCTCGGTCGGCGTCGGGCTGGTGCGCGGTCTCGACCTGTTCGTCGACCCGGGCCGCAACAACAAGGTCATGGTGCTCGTCTCCGACGGCGAGGACCTCGAGGGCGACGTCGAGGCGGCGGTCGCCAAGGCCAGGGAGGCGGGCGCCGTCATTCACACCGTCGGCGTCGGCACCGCCGGCGGCGCCCCGGTGCCCGACTTCGACAAGGACGGCAACCGGAGCGGGTTCAAGCAGGAGGACGACGGCAGCGTCCACGTGTCGCGCCTCGACGCGCCGGCGCTGCAGAAGATCGCGCGTGCTACCGGCGGCGTCTACGTGCCCCTGTCGAGCACCGACACCAGCCTGTGGCAGATCGCCGCGGCGATCGAGGGAATGGAGCAGAAGACGCTGGCGCGCGAGTACTCGTACCGCAAGAAGGAGCGCTTCCAGGTCCCGCTCGTCGCTGCCGTCGTCGCCTTCGCACTCGGAATCGCCGTGCCGCCGCCGCGGCTGCGCCGGCGTCGCTCCGTAACGGCGCCACGGGGCCCCTCCGGAGCGGGGCTGCGGCGCGTCGCCGTCGTCGCGGCCTGCGCGACGCTCGCCTTCGCCGGACCGAGCCGGGCGCAGGACTCGCGAGTTCTCGACGAGGCGCTGCTGCGCCCGCAGAGGCTCAACGCCGCCGGACGCGAGCGCTACACCGAGGGCGATCACCCGAAGGCGCTCCAGAGCTTCCAGGGCGCCGCGTCCAGCCGGCCGAGCGACCTCCGGTTGCAGTTCAACCTCGCCGACGCCCTCTACAAGAACGGCAAGTACGCCGAGGCGGCGGCGGCGCTCAAGACGATCGCCGGCAACGCCGCTTCGGCGCTCGCCTCGCCGGCCCGCTTCAACCTCGGTAACGCCCTCTTCCAGCAGGGCGACTACCCGGGCGCCGTCGCGGCGTACCGCAGCGCCCTCGATCTCGCCCCCGACGACATCGACGCGCGGCGCAACCTCGAGATGGCGCTGCGCGCCCTCGAGGAGCAGAAGCAACGGCAGCAGCGCCAGCAGCAGCAGAAGGACCAGAAGCAGGACCAGAAGAAGGATGAACAGCAGCAGCAACAGCAGCCGAAGAACGACCAGAACGACCAGCAGAAGAGCACGGGGCAGCAGCCGCGCCCGCAGAGCGAGCAGGAGAAGGAGCAGGAGCGCTTCGAGAAGGAAACCGGGATGTCGAAGGAGCGCGCCATGCAGCTTCTCGAGGCGCTCCAGCGCGCCGAGCAGGAGGAGCAGAAGAAGCAGCTCGCCGCCCAGCGGGCGGCGAAGAGGAAGGGACACGACTGGTGATGACCACCACCCTCCCGCCCGGGGACCGGGGACCGGGGACCGGGGACCGCGAGACGACAGCCGTGGGTCGCGGGGCGTTGGTCGCGGCGTGCGTGGCACTGGTCGCGATGCTCCTAGCGGGGGCGGCGGGAGCGCAGGTGTCGGTGCGGGCGGAGGTGAACGCGCAGCGGGTCGGGCTCGACGACCAGGTGCAGCTCTCCGTGGTCATCGAAGGGCGTTCCGTCGACCTCGTCGAGGATCCGCAACTGCCGGTTCTCAACAACCTGCGGTTGGTCGGTGGGCCTTCGACGTCGACGCAGGTGTCGTTCATCAACGGCAGCGTCTCGCAGTCGCGCAGCTACATCTACCTGCTGCAGCCGCTGGTGGTGGGCAGTGCGCAGATCGGCCCGGCGCACGTCAAGCTCGCCGACGGCGAGCGCACCACCGCGCCGATCTCCATCGTCGTGGTGCCGGGAAGCATCGCGCCGCCGGCCGCGCGGCAGAACGACCCGTTCGCCGACATGTTCGGCGCCGACCCGTTCGAGCAGATGACCAGCCGCCGGCGCGCCCAGCCGGCCGGGAAGGTCTTCGTCGAGGCCGAGGTGAGCCGGCGCCAGCTCTACGTCGGCGAGCCGCTGCTCCTCACGTATTACCTGTACACCCAGAGCCGGATCAGCGGCATCGACTTCGAGGACGCGCCCAAGTACCAGGGGTTCTGGGCCGAGGATCTGCCGCGCAGGGAGGACGCCGTGCGCCCCGACGTGGTCACCCGCGACGGCGAGACGTACCAGCGCGTCGCCGTGTTCAAGCGGCTGCTCTACCCGACCAAGCCCGGCACGCTGACGATCCCTCCGGCCAGGTTCCGCATGGGCGTGCCCCGCCAGATCGGGTTCTTCCCGGACCCCGGCGGTGCCGGCCAGCTCGTCTCGCGCGCCACCGGCGCGATCGAGGTCACGGTCATTCCGCTCCCCGACGACCCGCTGTTCACGGGCGCGGTCGGCAGCTTTCGGGTTTCCTCGACGATCGACCGCACCGACCTCGCGATCGGCGACGCCGCCACCCTGCGCCTGCGTGCCGAGGGGCGCGGCAACCTGAAGTGGGTCGAGACCGCGCCCGTGCTCGCCGTCCCGGGCGCGAAGATCTACCCGCCCCAGGTGAAGAGCGACCTGACCACCACCGAGGCCGGCATCACCGGCTCGCGAACGTGGGAATACGTGATCGTCCCGGAGACCTCCGGGCGGCTGAACGTGGCTGCCCAGCAGCTCGCCTACTTCGACCCCGTCGCCGGGAAGATGGTCCACGCGCAAACGACGCCGCTCGCCCTCGACGTCAGGCCGGCGGCAGCGCTCGCGGGCAGCTCCGCCGCCGCGCCGGCCGCCGCCCCGGTCGCCGTCGGCGGGCTACACCTGCGCAGCGAGATCGACCTGCCCAACGCACTCGTTCCGCGCTTCGGACGCACCACTTTCGGCGCCCTGCTCGTCTTGGCGCTGGCGCTTCACGGCGCCCTGTTGACCAGCCGTCTGCTCGGCGGCCGTCTCCACCGCGACGCCACGGCCGCGACGCGGCGCCCGCTGCGCCAAGCGCTCGCCGAGCTGCGTCGCGCCGGCCGTGGCGGCATGAGCAAGGAGTCGGCGGCGATGCTCATCGAGAGGACGCTGGTCGGCGTGTTCGGCGAGGTCGACGACCGCGGCGAGGGCGGCAGCGCCCGGGACGCCGCGGTGCGCGAGATCTTCCACGAGGTCCGCTTCATCCGCTATGCCCCGCAGCTCGGCGACTACTCCGAGAAGATCCGCGAGGTGGCCGACCGCGCCGCCGAAGCGGTGCGGAGGTGGGCGTGAGGAAGACCGGGGACCGGGGCCCGGGGACCGGGAACCGGGCATCGACCGCCTGCCCGGCCCAGGGCGGGCGCGGGGTTCGGGATTCGGCTGGTTGGCCGACTCGGGCGGAGTCGTTGTGGGGCGCGCACTCCGCGCGCGCAAAGCCGGCGCGGAGCGCCGGCCCCACATCAGCTTGGCTGTGTCTCGCGCTGCTCGTCGCCGCGAGCGTCGCGCTGGCGGCGGTGCCCGGCGCCCCGGCGGCGACGCCGGAGGAGCGGTTCAGGGAGGCGACGCAGCACGTGCAGGCGGGCAACGTCCAGAAGGGGATCGCGGTCTACCGCGAGCTGGCGGCCGGTGGCTACGAGAGCGGGTCGCTCTACTGGAACTGGGCGCAGGCGGCCTCCTCGAAGGGGGCGCTCGGCGAAGCGCTGTGGGCGCTGCTGCGCGGGAGTGAGCTGGAGGGGAGCGACGCCGCCGGCAGCCGCGAGGTCGAGCGCCTGCGCCAGGCCGCCAACCTGGACAGCGCCGAGCTCGCCCCCGACCCTCTCGCCACCCTCGCGAGCACGGCCCGGCACCTGCACCTCGACATCCTCGCGCTGGCGCTGCTGGCCGCCTCGCTCGCCGCTCACGGGATCGCCAGGGTGGCGCCGGCTGCCCGCTGGCCGGTGCTCGCCGCCTGGCTCGCACTCGCGTCCGGCCTCGCGCTCGCCGCTGTGGTGCTCGTCGGCACGCTGGCGCGCCCCACTGCAGTGGTGGTCCGGCGCGGCGTGCCGCTCGCCGACGCGGCGTCGCCGACGGCGACGGTGCTCGCCACCCTGCGCGAGGGTGAGGTCGTGCCGGTGCTCGGGGCCAGCGGCACCTACCTGCGGGTTCAGGACTCCTCGGGCGCCCGCGGGTGGGTCACCGCACAGGACGTGTGGCGCCTCGACCGCCCGCCCGCCGCCACGCTTCCGGGGCGCTGACGCGTCACCGGCGCGGCGGTCATGCCTGCCGCTGCACGACCATCAGCGTGAGGTCGTCGGTCGGCAGCGCGCCGCCCAGGTGAGCGGCCAGGTCTTCGCGGCAAGCCCGCAGCAGCTCGGCGGGCGGCATTCCGTGGGCGCGCGTCAGGAGTGCGTCCAGCCGTCCCTCGCCGTACTCCTGCCCGTCGCTGTCGCGCGCCTCGGTCAGCCCGTCGGTGTACAGCAACAGGGTGTCGCCGGGCTCGAGGTGCAAGCGCTCCGAGGCGAAGTGGCTCGAGTAGAAGGTGCCGACCGGCAGGCCGGTGACGTCGATCGCCCGGGCGCCCGCGCCGGCGCTGATCAGCCGGGGAGGGCAGTGGCCGGCGTTGCAGATCTCGATCTCGCCGCCCGGCAGGGCGCGGCCGCACACCAGCGTCGCGAAGTGCGGCGACAGGGCGCTGTCACGGAACACCCGGTTGGCGCGGTCGACCAGCTCGGCGGTGCGCTCGGTGACGCCGAGCAGGCTGCGGAACGTGGCGTGCAGGTGCGACATCAGCATCGCCGCCGCGACGCCCTTCCCGGCCACGTCGCCGAAGACGAACAGCAGGCCGGTGCCGACGCCCGCCTTGATCACGTCGCAGTAGTCGCCGCTCACCAGGCCGGCCGGCTCCCAGTGGTAGTGCACTTCCCACCCGTCGGCGCGCGACTCTGCCGGCGGCAGCAGGGCCTGCTGGATGCGCGCCGCCGTGCGCAGGTCCTGCTCGAGGGCGCGCTGCTCGGCTTCGCTCAGGTGGTCGAGGCAGAACCGCAGCAGCGGGTCGGCAATCAGCCGCTCCGGCTCAATCGGGTCGTGGCACGTTTCGCACAGCCCGAACGTGCCCGCGGTGACCCGCGCGAGCGCCGCGTCGACCTCGCCGAGCAGCCGCTCGAGCTCAGCGCTTCCCGCTGGTGACGTGGCCACCAGGTTGCGCAGCCGCTTCTTCCGCTCCTCGAGCTGCGGCCGGAAATAGGTGTCTGTCGTGCTCGCCATCGCTGCTCCGCTCCTGCGACTCTTTTTACGCTGCCTGGCCGGCAGGGTTGCACTCCTCGCCGCCACAGGCGGCAGGCGGGCGAGCGGCTACACTGTGCGTCGGCGAAGCCCGCGTGCCCCCCGGCGCGGCCGCGGGTCAAGGAGGCGGATCATGCGACGGACCGCGCGCATCGTCATCGCGCTCGCGCTCGCGACGCTCGGCGCCCGGGCCGCGTCTGCCCAGCCGACGCTGGCCGGGCGCTGGACCGGGTCGGTCGCCACGCCGAGCGGGCCGCTCGCCATCGAGCTCGCCTTCGAGGCGCGCGGCGGCCGGCTCAGCGGCCGCATCTCGATCTCCGACCAGGGGGTGGCCGGCCGGCCGCTCGCCGCGATCAGCCAGTCCGGACGCGAGGTCGCGTTCGACATGCGCGGTGTACCCGGCGCCCCGCGTTTCCTTGGGCAGATGAGCGCTGACGGAGCCGGTATCACCGGGACGCTCGCTCAGAGTGGCGTGACCTACCCGTTCACCGTCACCCGCGTCGCGGCGCCAGCGGCCGCGGAAATGCCCCGGGCCGCCGAGCCGATCGCGTCGCCGGCGGCGACGACGACGGCAGCCCCGCAGCCGACCCAGGCGCCGTTGCCCCTCGCGCCTGCCTTCACCGTCGCGCCGGTCACGAGACCCCTGCTGGCCGCTCCGCCCGCCTCGCCTGAGGTCGCGGCCCCGCGGGAAGCGGCCGCTCCGCCAGCACAGCAGCCGCAAGTGCCGACGCCGGTCCCGGCGCCTCCGGCGGTGCCGCCACTGCGCAGGCCGACCCCGACCGCGCCACCGCCCACGCCGCCGGTCCAGGCGCCGCCGCCGGCCCCGGCGCCGCCTCTACAGCCGACCCCTCCGGCACCGCCGCCGACCCCCAAGCCACCGGCGCCGCCCCCGACCCCGGCTCCGCCGGCGCCGCCGACGCCGCCTCCCGCGCCGCCATCGGCACCCGCGCCCGCACCCGCGGCCATCCCGCCCGCCTCTGCCGAGCCGGCCTCGCCGACGCCCATTTCTGCCGCCGGACACTGGGAGGGCGCGATCGAGGTGCCCGGACGTCCGGTGACGATCGCCGTCGACCTCTACGAGGACGACGGCCTGCTCTCCGGCGACATCTCGATCCCGCAGCAGGGCGTGGACAGGCTCGCCCTCTCCGGGTTCGAGCAGCTCGGCGACGAGATCGCCTTCGAGCTGCCGCACCAGCCGGGCGACCCGGTGTTTCGCGGGGTGCTGACCGGCGACGGGCGATCGATCGCCGGACGCCTCACCCAACAGGGGCTGACGTTCCCATTTCGCCTGACCCGGTCGCCGTAGCTGGTCGCTAGCGCGTGCGGCGGTAGCGCAGCAGGAGCAGCTCGCGGCTGCCCGCCGGCGCGACCACGGCGCCGCTCCGCACGAAGCGAGCCCCGCCGCTGGTGCGGAGCTCCTCGCCGGCAGCGAAGGCGCGGCGGCCTCCAGGCGCGGGCTCGACGAAGGCGATCGACCATTCCTGCGCCCCGCCCGCGGCGATGCGTTCGACCAACGCGGCGAACGCGGCGCCGTCGCGGCAGAAGAGGATCTCCCGCTCTTGCCACACGAACGCCGCATACTCCGCCAGGAACTGCGTGTCGGTGACGATCGGCTCGCCCGGCGTGGTGGCGGCGACGAGGCGCCGTACCATCTCGCGGTTGCCCCAGTTGGCGTGGTGGAGCAGCGCAAAGCCGAGCAGGTTCACGCCGACGCCCGCCGCCACCGCTGCCGCGATCACGACCCGGCGCACGCTCTCCCACCGGCCGGCGGCCGGCGGCGCCGTGAGCATCAGGGCCACCGCGATCACGCTGACCGCCAGCCACTGGCGCGCACCCCACTGCATGGTGTCGTCGTGGAGCGGCCAGACCAGCGCCGACGCGGCCATCAGCCACAGCGCGGCGGCGCCCAGCAGCCGCCGCGCTGCGGCGCGGCGCACCGGCGGCGGACCGGCGAGCGCGGCCGGCAGGGCGGCCAGCACCAGCCACGTTGCCGACGCCGTGTAGTGAGGGAAAGCCGCAGTCGGCCTCATGCCGCCGTGCCAGCGCAGCAGCGGCGGCATCACCGCGGCGAGGAGGATACCGCCCGCGGCAAGCACGGCCAGCACGCGTGTCGCCGGGCGCTGGCGGCTCGCCGGGAGAAGCGCCGCGACCAGCGCTGCCGTCCAGAGCGCGACTGCCGCCCCACTCCAGGCGTCCGGCGCCAGGAACTTCCCGAGCACGGCGAGCCAGTCGGCTGCGGGATGGATCGGCAGCTTGCCGAGGGCGGCGTTGTGCGCGAAGTGCGGCGGCAACCAGGCGCCGAGGACGAGCTTCTGCAGCGCGGCCACAGCGGCGAGCCCGCCGGCCACGCCGGCGCTCGCCGCCGCCGTCGACCTCCAGCGCCGCCCGCAGCCTCTCGTCGCTAGCGGCACCAGCGCGATCGGCAGCATCACCACGTACTCGCTCCGCATCCCGGCGGCGAGCGCGAGCAGCAACCCGGCGAGTGCCCACGCGCCCGGGCCGCTCTCGCCGTCGCTCGCGTGCACGGCGGCGAGGAGCGCCGCCAATGCCAGGGCGGCGCCGGGTGCGTGCTCCCAGAACGTCAGCGCGTAGAACGCCAGCGGGGTCGCGAGCAGAGACGCGGTTGCCACCAACCGCGCCTCTTGCGGCCCGGCGAGAGACAGCGCCAGACGGCCTGCCAGCCACGCCGCGACGACCGACCCGAGGAACGGGACCAGCAAGAGCCATCGCGGCCCGCCGAGGGCGAACACCGGTGCAGCCAGCACCGGCAGCAGCACCGGGAAGATCGACACGGCGCCGCTCCCCGCCCGCTGCATGGAGTCCGGGAGGTACAGGCCGTCGGGGTCGAGCGCGAGACCCGGGTACGGGATCGCCCGCGGCAGCTCTGAGCTCTCCAGGACCGCCCTGGTCTGCAGGATCTTCGGGCCGGCGTCCATGCAGTAGAAGGAGTCGGCGGGCAGCAGCGCGCCGACCAGCGCGACGAGCAGCGACGCCGCCGCGAACGGAAGCCACGCCCGCGGCTTCACCGGCCGTCCCCGAGCAGCTCGCGCGCCGCCCGGTCGGCGAGCGCGACGGTCTCGTCGACGTTGAGCGTGCCGTCGACGATCTGCGCCGAGCTGACGAGGTGCAGCCCGGGCACGGAGGTCGCCGGCGGCGGCGCCGTACGCGAGTAGTGCAGCGTCGGGATCGCCTGTACGTGGCGGGCGCGCGCTACCCGGAACGCGTCGACCGCGCTCCCGTCGAACCCCGGGTAGATGCGCGCGAGCGCCGCCAGGAAGCGCTCCCGCACCTCGTCGTCCGACCACCCCCACGCCTCGTCGTCGGCCGCGGCGTAACGCGGTAGATAGACGAGCGAGCGGCCGCCGAATGCGACCCGGTCAACCAGCGCCGTCATCTCGATCACCCCAGTGAACGGCACCCAGTCGTCGACCAGGTTGGTGACGTAGAAGCCGGCGAGCGGGCGGCGCAGCAGCAGCGAGGCGCAGACGATCCCCTGGTAACGCACCGCGGCGAGCCGCGCACGCTCGGCCGCCGTCAGGTCCGGGCAGATCTCGGCGGCGAGCGGCGCCGGGGCGGTCACCACCACCCGGTCGAACGGGATCGCGCCGTGCGCGCCGACCACCTCGAGGCCAACCGCCGTGCGCCCGACGCGCACGACCCGGAAACCCGTGCGAAGCTCGACGCCGGCAGCGGCGAGCACCTCGGCGAAGCGCGCGAGCACCCGCGCGTAGCCGCTGGCGACGTACCCGAGCATCTCGCGCTTCATGCCGGCGCGCCGCGCTGCGTACATGCGTGCGATGCTCGCCCGGATGAACGCCGCCGACGCGATGGCGACGCTGGCGCCGAGCTTGGCGCGCAGCAGCGGCAGCCAGATTCGCCCGACCACCCGCCGCCCCGACCAGCGCGTCAGCCACTCCACCACCGGGATCCCTTCGAGCGAGCGCGCGTCCCTCATGTGCGCCGCGCGCAGCACGGTGAGTGCCAGGCGCGCCTTGTCGACGACCCCGAGCGGCGGGAAGCGCAGGAAATCGAGGCTACTCGACAGCGAGTGCAGCCGGCCGTCGACCAGGAACCCCGTGCGCGTCACCGCCCAGCGCACCTCGTCGGTGAGGCCGAGCTCCCCGAGCAGCGCCCGGATGTGGCGGTCCGAGAGCAGCGTGACGTGGTAGAAGCGGTCCCAGACGACGCCGTCCAGCGACCACGCCGAGGCCAGCCCGCCGAGCTTCGGCGCCGCCTCGAGCACGGTCACGCGCTCGCCGGCGCGCGCGAGGCGAAGTGCCAGCGTCAGTCCGAGCACGCCGCCGCCGACGATCCCCCAGCGCCGTCCGCCGCCGATCGAGCTCATGCCGCGCTCCTGCCGGTCAGCACGGCCGCGTGGCGGAAGCGGAAGTGCGTGAGGTTCGCCGGGAGCGGCGCGGCCGCCAGCCCGGCCGCGGCGGCGAGCTCGACGAGCCCGGCCGGGTCGATCCGGGTGAGCGGTTGCCGCTGGCGGGCCGCGAGGTAGCCGGAGGCCGCCCGCAGAGCCGCGGCTGCGAGCGGCGCGACGACCCCGGCGCCGATCGCGAACCGCGCCGCGTCGAGGACGTCGGCAAGCACTCCGTGGCCGCGCGGGATCACGTCCGAGACGACGATCCGGCCGCGAGGAGCGAGCACCGCGGCGAGCGCGCCCAGCTCCGCGGTCAGCTCGTGTTGCGGCACATATTGCAGGACGCTGTTGACGAGCACCACGTCGAAAGCCGCCGGCGGCGCCGGCGGCGCTTCGAGGACGCGCGCGTTCGGCCGGCCCGAGACGGCCGCCTCCGCGGCTCGACGCGCCTCCGGGTCGGACTCCCACAGCGCCAACCGGCCGACGCGGTCCGCCAGCAGGGCCGCCACCTGGCCGCCGCCGCAGCCGAAGTCGAGGACGCCCGCCCCGGGCGGCAGCGGGACCGCCTCGAGCAGTCGGGCGACGTACAGCCTGGCCTGGGCGCGCTGCAGCCGCTCGACCGGCCAGTACGAGCGCCCGTACCCCCACGGCGCCGCCGGCGGACGCTTAGCGAGCGCCACCGGCCCGGCCTCCTCCCGCAGTCACCTCGCCGTCGATCGTGGCCGGCGGCATGCTCCCGGCCGGCCGCGCCCGGCCGGCGCGCAGCCGCCGGGCGGCCCAAGGCGGCATCAGGAAGTATTGCCGCCCGTCGTCGCGGCGCTGCGCCGTGCGCGGCAGCGTCTCGCCGCGGGCCAGCGCCGCCGCGCCCTCGACGAGCATGCCGAGCGCGAGGTCGACCGCCGCCCGCTCGACGTCCTCGATCGCGGTGCCCGGCCCGACTTCCAGCGACCGTCGCCAGACGATGTCGCCGGTGTCGACGCCACGGTCGACCCAGTGCAACGTGGCGCCGACCGGCCCGCCGAGCAGCAGCGCCCAGCGGACGACATCGACGCCGCGGTAGGTCGGCAGCCAACCGGGGTGGGCGTTGAGCGTGCCGAGCCGCGGCAGCGCCAGCAGCGGCGCGCGGATGATGCCGGACTGGCCGAGGAGCACGACATCGGGCCGGTGAGACTCGACGAAGCGCACCATCGCTCCGTCGTTGATGTCGGTGACGACCAGGCGCGCGGGACAGAAGCGGCCGTAGTCGACCGCTCCCGCGCGGCCGAGCGTCTGCTCGGCGAGCACTCGCGACCAGATCCGCGCGTTGTGGCAGACCGCGTTCGCCAGCGAGGTCTTGCGGGCGAGCAGGCGGGCGCGGCGGAAGCGCGAGCGCCAGGTCACCCGCTCGATCCCCAGGCACACCGCCGCCAGCCCGGCCTCCGCCAGGGAGGCGAGCAGCCGCACCCCGAAACCGGCGCCCTCGCGGGTGAGGACGGCGATCCGCAGGGCGACGCCGCTCATGCGGCCTCCACCACCGGCGCTCGCCGCCGCCCGTCGAGCCTGGTCGCCGGCAGCGTTCGTACGCCCGGCCGCGCTGCCACCGCGTCCGCGTGCTCGCGCAGCGTCACCACCGTGAAGCGCCGCGCCAGCTCGGCGAGCAACTCGCTCACCGCTGCCCGCTTCCAAGCGGAGGGGCGCCGCATGCCAGGGAAGAAGTCGAGGTCCGGGGCATCCTCGGCGCCGAGCAGGTCCGGCGGGTGGAGGATCAGCGACGGCTCGACGCGGCAACGCCGGCACAGCGCCAGCGCGCGCCGCAGGTAGTGACGAGCGACCGGGCGCGAGGCGGAGCGCAGCGCCACCAGCAGGCTGACCTGCAGCGGAAAGCGAACGAGCGGGACGGTGGTCACGGGGATCTCGAGCAGCTCCGCCGACGCCGTGGTCCAGCGGAACGGCCGGTTGGGGAGCAGCGCCCGGTCGGCGCTGCCGAACAGGCCGTCACCGCTGCGGTGTGCGCGCATGAACACGCGGTTCGCCACGGCGCCGAGGTAGGTCGGCCACACGGTAGCGTCGTAGCGGTAGCCGCGCGCGGCCAGCGCCTCGACGGCGGCCGCGCACAGCGTGTAGCCCGGGCCGCGGAAGCCGAGTGGGCGGCGCCCGGTCGCGGCATCGATCGCTTCCTCGGCGCGGGCGATCTCGTCCTCGACCGCGGCGCGGCCGGCGCGCGCGCCGAGGGCGTCGTGGGAGAAAGCGTGATTGCCGATCTCGTGGCCGGCGTCAGCCAGCGCGGTGAGCGCTTCGCGGTTGGCCGGATCGGCGGCGTCGCGGCCGACCGCGAAGCAGGTGACGCGGACGCCGCTCGGCCGCAGCGCGTCGAGCGCTCGCCGGGCCACGGCGTCGAGGTACGACGGCGCCGACTCCCACCCGGCGGCGTTCCGAGTGCGCAGGTACACCCAGCGGTTGTCGAGGTCGAGAGACAGGCTAGCGATCGGCACGATAGCGCTCACGGCGGCGACAGCTCCCGCACCTCGCCGCCGCGGATCGCGTAAGCGAGGCCGCACGCGACGCAGACGACGTCGGCGTCGGCGGGCAGCTCCCCGGCGGCGAAGCGGACGAGCGGCTGCCCGCAGCGGCAGACGCAGCCGACCGAGCGCGCCGGGACGCCGAAGGCGAGGTGGAAATCGGGCACCGACCGCGTCACGACCGAGCCCATGCCGACCATCGCGAAGCGGCCGACGGTGAGGTCACAGCCGACGATGCAGCCGGCGCCGATGGTCGCGCCCTCGCACACCACCGTCGGCCGGGTGTGCTCGTCCGGGTCCGAGCTCCGCAGCGTCTTCAAGTCCGGGGTGGTCGCACGGGGGAACAGGTCGTTGGTGAAAATGGTGCCCGCCGCCACCATCACGCCGTCCTCGATGGTCACCCCGGTGCAAACGTACACGAACGCGTTGAGCTTGACGCGGTTGCCGATGCGCACGCCGTAGGCGACGTACGTCTTCTCGCCGACGATGCACTCGTCGCCGATGCTGGCGCCGTGGCGGATGTGGACGCCATCCCAAACGCTCGTCCCCTCCCCGATGCGCACGCCGTCCTCGATGATTGCCGTGGCGTGGATGAACACGCTCACGCCCCGACCTCCCCGGCGTCGACCGCGACGAGCCGGCCCTCCGCGAGCGCGCGGTACGCCGCGGTCATGACCGCGACCGAAGCGACCGCGTCCTCCTCGTCGACGCGCAGCGCCTCCTCGCCGCGCGCCGCGCGTGCGAAGTTGCCGATCTGCTCGACGAATGCCTGCACCTTGTCGTAGCCGTGCCCGAACTCGATCCATTCGGCCGAGTCGACCAGCCGGTAGCGCGATCCCTTCCACCCGACGACGAGGCTGCCGCCGATCCCGTGCACAGCGATGTAGCTCTCCTGCGCCTTCGCGATGCTCCACGACAGGTCGACGTGGCCGATGGCGCCGGCGGCGCTGCGCAGGAGCACGTGCACCGTCTCCTCGACCTGCAGCCCCTGGGTGCGCGCCCCCTCGATCACCTGCAGGTGCGACAGCGGACCGAGCAGGTAGCGGACGATGTCGACCGAGTGCGTGCCGTTGTCGATCAGCACGCCGCCGCCGCTCTGCGCGGGCTCGGCGTTCCAGCGGCCGCGCATGTCGACGCGGGCGGTGAACGCGTTCTCGAACAGCACCACGTCGCCGAGGGTGCCGGCGGCGACGAGGCTGCGCGCGCGCATCACGTCGGCGACGTAGCGGAACTTCGACGCCATCGTGAGACGCACGCCGGCGCGGCGCGCCGCCGCCACCATCGCGCGAGCGTCCTCGACGTCGATCGCGAACGGCTTCTCGCACAGCACGTGCAGCCCGGCGCCGATCAGGTCGAGGCAGATCGCCGGGTGGGTGGCCGGCGGCGTGCAGACGATCACAGCGTCGAGCGCCAGCGCGGCCAGCATCTCGCGGTGCGAGGCGAAGGCGCGGGCGCCGCAGCTCTCGGCGAGCGACGCCGCCGCCTCGCGGCGAACATCGGCGACCGCGAGCAGCCGTATGTCGGCGCTGCGGCCGAGCGCGTCGGCGTAGGTCTGGGCGATGCCGCCGGCGCCGATCAGTCCGATGCGCAGCGGCGTGGCGCTCACGGCCGCTCCGCCAGCGCCGCGTGCGCCTCGCGCACCGCCGCCGCGACGTACTCGACGTGCTCGCCGGTCAGCCGCTCGTTCCACGGCAGCACGAGCACCCGCTCGAGACCCGCGGAGGTACCGGGGAACCGCTCCGGCCGGTAGTCGACCGCCTCCGGCCGGGCCAGCGTGAACGGGCAGCGGCTGGTACCGAACGTGCGCCGGCCGGCGAACACCGCACAGCGAACGCCGGCTTCTGGATGTAGCGCGGCGCCGAGGCGATTCCCCACGTCTTGAGCGCCGCCGCCAGCGCGGGGGCGCCGCCGGGCACGACCCGCGGATCGACGCGCAGGCAGTACTTCCAGTACGAGTGCACGCCGCGCGGCGGCGCCTGCGGCGTCGCGATCCCGCGCAGGCCGGCGAGCGCCTCGGTGAGCGCGGCCGCCGTCTCGACGCGCCGCGCCACGCCGGCGGCGAGCTTGTCGAGCTGCGCCGCCGCGACCGCCCCCTGCAGCTCGGTCATGCGGTAGTTGAGCGCGAGGAAGTAGTGGTCCGGGTTGGCGTCGCCGTAGCCCCACGCCTTGTTGACGAACAGGAACGCGCGCCGGCCGAGCGCCGCGTCGCTCGACACGACGAGGCCGCCCTCGCCGGTCGTGATGTGCTTGCCCTGCTGCAGCCTGAAGCAGCCGATCGCCCCGAGCGTCCCGACCGCCCGCCCGTCGTACGCGCGCCGAGCGCCTGGCCGCGTCCTCGATCACCGGGATGCCGCGCGCGGCCGCCAGCTCGAGGATTGGCGCCATCTCGCACGGGTTGCCGAACAGGTGGGTGACGATGATCGCCCGCGTGCGCTCCGACAGGCACCGCTCGACCGTCTCCGCCGTGACGTTGCGCGTGGACGGGTCGACGTCGGCGAACACCGGGATCGCCCCCTGGTAGAGGATCGGCGTCAGCGCGCCCATGTCGGTGATCGCCGTGGTGACGATCTCGTCGCCCGGCTCCGGGTCGATCGCGGCGATCGCGGCGTGCACCGCCGCCGAGCCCGAGGAGCACGCCACCGCCCGCGCGGTGCCGAGCGAGCCGGCGAACCCTCGTTCGAACGCCTTGACCGCCGTGCCCTTCGGAGAGAACAACACGCCGCTCGAAATCACCCGCGCGAGCGCGGCCATCTCCTCCTCGCCGAAGCTGCGACCGCTCGCGTCCTGGTCCGAGGGCAGCACGATCTTCTCGCGCACGCGCGCCACTTCCGCCATCACCGCCTCCTCCGCCGGGACAGCGCCCGGTCCCACAGCAACGCCGCGCCGAGGCGCAGCGTCTGCACGATCTGTCGCCCCACGCGCAGGCTCGACCCCCGGCCGGCGCCGGCGCGCCCCGCCGCCTCCCAGTCGAGCCGCCCCGGCACCTCGACGATGCGGGCGCCCGAGCGCAGCGCGTGCCGGACGATCTCCGCGTTGACCTCCATGCCGTTGGCGGCGAGCGGCAGCGCGCGGATCCACGCGCCGTCGTAGGCGCGCACCATCCCGGTCGCGGTCGAGGCGGCGCCGCCCGAGGCGGCCCACAGCAGCCGGTTCGCCGCCACCGAGAGCGCCAGCCGCGCTCGCGGCACGCCGCGCACGACACCGCCCGGCATGTACGGCGACGCCGCCGCGACCGGCGCTCCGGTGGCGTGCAGCGCGGCGAGCAGGAGCGCCACGTGCGACGGCGCATACGACATGTCGGCGTCGAGCACCACGACCACGTCGCCCGCCGTCGCCACGAAGCCGGTGCGCAGCGCCGCGCCGAGCCCGCGGTTGACCGCGTGGCGAACGACGTGGAGGTCGCCGCGCCCGGCGGCGAGCGCCTCCGCGATCGCGCCGGTGGCGTCGTTGCTGCCGTCGTCGACGACGACGATCTCGAAGCGGTATCGGGCGGCGAGGTCGGCGAGCTCGCGGTCGAGCGCGGTGATCCCCGCCGCCAGCGAGGCGGCCTCGTTGAACGCCGGCACCACGACCGACACCAGCGGCCGCCGTCCGGCCGCGGTGGCGCCGGCCGCACCTCTGGCCGCCGCTGCCTCTCTGCCCGGGATCGCGATCGCTGGAGACGTACAGCCCTCCGACCAGACGCCAGACTGTGCGAGTCGTCGGACTCTACCACGCCACCGGGCCACGGAATGCCACATAATCAGCGTGTGAAGAGCGCCCCGCGACCGCCGGTGCTGCTCGTCGCCGGGACCCGCCCGGAGGCGATCAAGCTCGCTCCCGTGCACGCGGCGCTGGCCGCGGCCGGCGACTTCGAGCCGGTGCTTCTCGCCACCTCGCAGCACCGCGAGCTGCTGCTCCAGGCGCTCGCACCTTTCGGCCTGACGCCGGCGATCGACCTCGACGTGATGTCGCGCGGGCAGTCGCCGACCCGCGTCGCCGCGCTGGTGATGCGCCGCCTCGAACCCCACCTCAAGGCGCTGCGGCCGGCGTGGACGGTCGTCCAGGGCGACACCGCCACGGCGTTCGCCGCAGCCGTCGCGTCGTTCTACGCCGGGGTGCCGGTGGCGCACGTCGAGGCGGGGCTGCGCACCGGTGATCTCGCGGCGCCGTTCCCGGAGGAGTTCCACCGCCGCGCCATCGCCACCGCCGCGGCGCTGCACCTGGCGCCGACCGCGCGCGCCGCCGCCAACCTGCTCGCTGAATGCGTGGCCGCCGACCGTGTCCACGTCGTCGGCAACCCCGTAGTCGACGCGGTGCGGCACATCATGGGCCGCCGGGAACCCACCGCCAGGGGCGCCGGCGCCCTCGCCGGCGCAAGGGAGGGCGCGAGCGAGGGCGCTCGCTCCCCCGCGGAGGCGGTGGGCGGCGCGCCGCTGGTGCTCGTCACCATGCACCGGCGCGAGAGCTTCGGCCGCGGCGTCCGCCGCGTCGCGTCCGCCCTGCGGCGGCTGGCCGAGGAGCGCGCCGGCCGGCTGCGCATCGTCTACCCGGTCCACCCCAATCCGGCCGTCGACCGCGTCATGCGCGCCGAGCTTACCGGCGTCGCCGGCATCGAGCTGCACGCGCCGATGGGGTACGTCGAGTTCCTCGGCCTGCTCGGCCGCGCCCACTTCGCGCTCTCCGATTCCGGCGGCGTCCAGGAGGAGGGGCCGACGCTCGGTGTGCCGGTGCTGGTCCTGCGCGAGATCACCGAGCGCCCGGAGGCGGTCGAGAGCGGCTGGGCGCGCCTGGTCGGCACCGACGAGGAGGTGATCCTTGCAGCCGCCCGCGCGCTGCTCGACGATCCGGCGGTGCGCGCCGCGATGACCGGCGGGGCGAACCCGTTCGGCGACGGGCACGCCGGCGAGCGGATCGCCCGGCTCCTCGCCGCGACCCGGACGCGCCCGGAGGTGGCGCCGTGAACGAGCCGGCGCGGCGGGCGGCCCCGCTGGCGGCGTCGCGTCGCGCTCGGCGTGGCGGCCCTGGTGCTGCTGCCGCTGCTGGTGGTGGCGGTCGCGCTGCTGTCGCTGCGCTCCGCGGGCGTGCGGCGCGCCGTGCTCGCCCGTGCCGAGCCGGCGATCCGCGCAGCCACCGGAGTCTCGGTCAGCGCGCGCGACTTCCGTGCCGACCTGCGCCGCGGCGTGCTCGATCTCGACGAGGTTGCCGCGGCCGTGCCCGGCCTGCCGCCATTCCTCACCGCCACGCGCGTCCACCTCGAGCTCGACATCGCCTCGCTGCGCTCACCGCTGATCGTGGTGCGCAACCTCGAGATCGAACGACCGCGCCTCGACCTGGCGGCGGCACTGCCGCAGACGGCGACCGCGCCGACGGCCGCGCCGGCGCGCCGCGTCGACGTGCTCGCCGCCCGCGTGCGCGGCGGTGAGGTCGTCCATGGGATCGTGCCGGCGCGCGCCACCGTCTGGGTCACGGCCTGGTCGCTGGCGGCCATCGACGTCGACGGCTCGTACGTTGGCGAGATCGCGACAGCGAAGGTGACGGTCGGCCGCATCGCCGTGGAGCGGCCGGGCGGTGAGCGCCACGAGGCGCGCCTCGAGCTCTCGGGCTCGGGCCGCGCCGGCGGCGCCTTCTCGCTCGACACGCTCCACCTGACCGGCGACGGCCTCGAGGTGCAGGGCTCGGCCAGCGGCACCGCCGCCGCGGCGGGCCCGCTCACTGCGACGCTGCACGCGACCGTCGAGCCCGCGCGCCTGGCGCCGGAGCTCGGCAGCGGCGGCAGCGTCGACGCGACGGCGACCGTCCGCTTGCCCGAGAAGACCGTCGACGCTCACCTCGAGGCGACCGGCCTGGCGCTCGAGGCGCTGCGCCCGTACGTCGGCGCCGAGGTGCTCGACCGCGCCGCCGCGGCCGGCACCACCGCCGACGTCAGCGCCGACCTCGCCGGCCCATTGGCCGACCCTGCGCGCCTCGCCGGCACCGCGCACCTGGTCTGGAACGCCGGCGCGGAACGACGGCTGGACGCCAGCGCCACGCTCGATCCCAGGCCGGACAGCGAGCGCCCCGTGCGGGTGGTGTTCGCAGCCACCCTGCTCCCCGACCTGCCCGGCACGCGGCACGTCGAGGGCGCCGTTGCCGCAGCGTCGGTCGCCGGCCTCGCCGCCGGCACGCTCGAACCGACCACGCTGACGCTCGACGTCCCGGACCTCGCCGCGGCGTACCGCGACCTCCGCGAGCGCTGGCCTCTCCTCGTGCCCGCGCTCAACGAGACCGCCGCGGCCAGCGCTGCAACCACCCACCCGCCCAGGTCCCTCCCTCTCGCTGGTGATGACACCGGGACGGAAGGCGGGCGTGGAACTGATGTGGGGCCGGCGCTCCGCGCCGGCAGCGCGCGCGGAGCGCGCGCCCCACAGAAGCAACGACCGCTGGCGAATCCGTCCCTTCAACCGGACGCTCCGTCCGGGGATGGTGCGGTCTCGATGTGGGGCCGGCACTCCGCGCCGGCTGCGCGCGCGGAGCGCGCGCCCGACAGCCAACCTGCACCGGACTCTGAGCCCGCGGCGGGTCACGGGACGCTGGCGCTGCCGATCTTCGGGGCGCTGAAGGCGGTGATCACGGCGTCGGGGCCGATCTCCTCGCCACACGCGGTCGCATCCGCAACGTGGACGCCCGAGGCCGGTACGACGGTCACGGTCGACGCGAGCGGCGAGCCCGTGCAGCGGCGAGGCGAGGCGACGGTCACCGTCGACGGGCTGCGGCTCGCCCTGCTGCGGTCCGATCTCGGCGGCGTCGTCTCGGCGACCGCGCACGCTTCCGGCGGCGTCGACGCCTACCGGGCGACACTGGCGCTCGACGGCGAGGCGCTGCTCCTGGCGCCCGACGTGCCGGTGCTCGACACGCTGCACGTCGACGCGGCGACCGACGGCAAGCGCGTCACCGTCTCGAGCCTCGCCGGGACGATCGGCGCGGCACGCTACTCCGGCACCGCCGAGGCCGCGCTGGCGCTGCCGCTCGCCGACGCCAGGATCGAGTTGCACCTGACCCGGCCGGTGCCGCAGGTCGATGCCGCGGACGTCGCGCTGCGCCTGGCGGACGGCGTGCTGTTCGTCGACGTGCCCGGCCTCGACACCGCCGCCGGCAGCGCCGCGCTCACCGCCACCGTGCCGCTCGGCGCGCTGCGGGCGATCCCGGCGCTCGCCGACGTGCTCAAGGACGCGCCGGTGGTCACGGCGGACGGTCCGATCCGCGTCGACCTCGACGCGCCGGCGCTCGACTCGTGCACGCTGCTGCCGCTGCTCGGTCTGGCCGACCGACCCGAGCGCCTGCGCGCCGGCGTCCACGCCGAGCTGCTGGTCGACCCCGCCGATCCCACCGCGGCGCTCGCCGAGATCACCCTCTCCGGCGTGCGCGCCGACATCGAGGACCGCGCCGTCACGATCGCCGCCCCGGTCCGCCTGCAGATGGCCGACCACCGGCTGGTCCTGCCGACCGTCGAGATCGCCACCGCCGACGTCACCGTCTATTTCGAGGGCGAGGCGACGCTGGCACAGCGCTTCCGCCCCGGTGAGGACCCGCTGTTCTCGCTCGTGACCGCCTTCTCCGCCGACATCGCCGGCGGCATCGACACCGCACTGCTGCGGCCGTACCTGGTCGGCGGCGTCGCCGCGGGCGAGCTGCGCTTCGACGCGCACGCCTCCGGCACCCCGGCCGCGCCGGTCGGCTCGTTCTCGCTCTACGGCCCGGAGGCGTCGTTCTTCTGGCCGCTGCCGTACGCGACGCGCCTGACCGGGATCGACGTCACCGGCGAGTACGCCAACGGCGAGGCGGAGCTCCGGTCGGGGCGCGCCGCGCTCAACGGCGGCACGCTCACCTTTTCCGGCGGGCGCGGTGCCGACGGCGCGATCACCGCCCGCGTCGCGCTCGGCGACGTTCGCTACCGGTTCGACTACGGCGTCACCGCGGTGCTCGACGGCGATCTGCACCTCTCGCTGCCGCCGGCAGCGCGCGGCTCGCTGACCGGCGAGGTCGTCCTCCGGCGCGCCCTGCTCAACCGCGACATCGACCTCGACCGCGAGCTGGTGCGGCGCTTCCTCTCGCCGGTGACCACCGCCGGCACCGAGAGCGGCTTCCTCGACAACATCGACGTCGACGTCGCGCTGTCGACGGTCGACGGCGTCAAGGTGAAGAACAACGTCGCCGACCTGGCGCTCACCTGGGAGCCGCTGGCGATCGGCGGCACCGCGTGGAACTGGACGATCAAGGGGCGGGTCGAGGCGCAGCCGGGCGGGCTGGTGTACGCCTACGGGCAGACCGTGCGCATCGATCACGGCACCTTCACCTTCACCGGCGACCCGATCAACGACCCGCAAATCGAGCTGACGACCACCAGCTCGCTGCAGGACGCGTCGATCGGCAGGCTGGCGGCCGAGAACGGCCCGCTCGCCGCCCTCGCCGAGGCGGGCGCCGCGGGCAGCACCGGCGAGGCGCTCGCCGCCGGCGTCGCCGGTTACTTCGGCGAGCGCATCGGCAGCCGCATCGCCGCCTCGCTCGGCCTCGGCACGGTGAGCGTGCGGCCGATCCTGATCTTCGGCGAGACCGACCCCAGCGCGCGGCTGACGATCACCCGCGACCTGTCGCGCAACGTCGCCTTCGCCTTCTCGCTCGACCTGCGCAACGCCCAGCGGCAGACCTACCTGCTCGACCTGCACGGCTTCCACGCGGCGCCGTCGCTCAACGCGCAGGTGTTCACCACCGACCAGGCGCACCACGGCGCCACCGTGCAGCAGACGCTCGAGCTCGGCGGCGGCAAGCGCACTGCCCGCGGTCCGCGGCTACAGCGGATCGCCTTCACCGCGCCGAGCGGCGTGTCGAAGCGGGCGCTGCGCGCCGCCATCGGTTTCGCCAAGGGAGACGATCTGCCACCCGGCGCGGCGTTCGACGTCGAGGTCGAGGTGGCGACGCTGCTGCGCGAGCGCGGCTACCCGGACGCCGACGTGCGGGTGACGACGGCGCCGTCGGCGACCAAGCCGGGCCGCTTCGACCTCGCGGTGGCGATCGACCCCGGACCGCGCGCGACGTTCGTCTTCACCGGCGAGAAGATCCCGTCGGCGAGCCGGCCGCTGATCACCTCGCTGTACCGCACCGACTACTACGAGGGGGCGTCGCTCGCCGAGATGCACAAGGCGGCGGTGCGGGCGCTGCGCGCGCTCGGCTTCCTCGACCCTAAGGTAGCCGTCGGTGTCGCACGCGCCGACGTCGCCGATCCGCTCTCGGCGCGCACCGTCACCGTGCACGGCGACGGCGGCCGCCGCGTCAAGCTCGGCCCGCCGCGCTTTTCCGGTGTCGGCGGCGAGGAGGCGGCGCTGATCGCTTCGCGCTTCCCGACCGCCCTCGAGCGCGCCGAGCTGGCGTCCGCGGCACGCGACGCCGACGCCCGCGTGCTCGAGTCGCTGCGCGTGCTCGGCTTTCCGCAGGGGCGCATCGCCGGCCGCGAGCTGTCCGCCGACGGGACCACGCTCACCGTGACGATCGACCCCGGCGAGCGCGCGCACGTCGACGAGGTGGCGATCACCGGCCTGTCGGCGGCGGACGAGACGCGGCTGCGCCCGGCGCTGCCGCTGCACGCCGGCGACGCGGCCCGCGCCGACCGCATCGCGCTCGCGGCACTGACGATCGAGGACGATTTGCGCGAGCGTGGGTTCGCCGACGCGACGGTGCGGCCGCACGTCGTCGCCACGGGGACAGCGCCGGGCGGCGTGACCGTCCGGCTGGACGTCGTCGCCGGCTCAACGTACCGCGTCGGCGACATCGCCTTCGACCGCCTCCGCTCGACCCGTGAGTCGATCGCCGATCGTCTCGTCGGCTTCGGTCGCAACGACGTCTTCCGCCCGCTCGACGTCGCCGCGGCGCGTTCCCGCCTCGCCCGTCTCGGCGTCTTCTCGAGCGTCGCGGTCGAAACCCGCCGTAACGCCGATGGCACCGCCGACGTCACCTTCAAGACCGTCGAGCAGCCGCGCTACTCGCTCGGTTACGGCGTGCGCTGGGAGAGCCAGGAGGGGGCGTCGGCGGTCGTCGACGCGGTCGACCGCAACTTCCTCGGCCGCTCGATCACCCTCGGCGCCCGCGCCCTCTACGAGCGCAAGGACCGGAGCGGCCGTCTCTACCTCGGCGCCGCCGACCTGCTCGGCACCCGCGCCTCGCTGCAGGCGTTCGTCGAGAAACGCCAGAAGATCGACGGCAACCTGCAGGACGACCTCCTCGAGTCCACCTTCGGCCTCACCCGGCCGCTCGGCGAGGCCACCACCGCGCGCGTCTACGCCGCGTACCGCGACAGCCACCTCACCGAGGTCGACCCCGACCCGTTCTTCCCGCTCGACGTGCGCGTCCGCCACCCCTACCTCGGCACCCAGCTCATCGTCGACACCCGCTCCGACCCGCTGCTCGGCGGCGAGGGCGTTTTCGCCAGCGCCGACCTGTCGGGCAGCGCCCAGGCGATCGGCAGCGACTTCCGCTACCTGCGCCTGTTCACCCAGCTCAACCTCTACCGCGCGGTCAGGCTGCTGGGGCTGCCGGCGACGTGGGCGCAGTCGGTGCGCGTCGGCATCGCCAAGCCGTTTGCCGGCCAGGAGCTGATCACCGACGTGCGCTTCTTCGCCGGCGGCGAGTACTCGGTGCGGGGCTACCCCAACGAGGGGATCGGGCCGACCGAGACGCTCGGCGACAACACGCGAGCGGTCGGCGGCGAGGCGCTGCTCGTCCTCAACGAGGAGCTGCGCGTGTCGCTGCCGTGGGACCTCGTCGGCTTGGCGTTCGCCGACGCCGGCAACGTCTGGCAGCACCCGGGCGACTTCGGGCGGTCGCTCGTCACCTCGCTCGGCCTCGGCGTCCGCGCGCACTCGCCGATCGGCCTGCTGCGTCTCGACGCCGCCTTCCCGCTCAGCCCGCGCCCGGGAGACGCGAAGTTCACCCTCTACCTCGGCTTCGGGAACGCCTTCTAGAAAGGCCGTGGTTCGTGGCTCGAGACCGCAGCCAGCGGGTGCGCCGGGACCCTTCGCTGCGCTCAGGATGACGGCAATAACGTCATCCTGAGGAGCGGTGTGCCTGAGGCCGGCCGCAAGCAAGGCCTGAAAGACCACTGTGGGGCCGGCGCTCCGCGCCGGCTGCGCGCGCTCAAGCGCGCCTCACAGCGAGCGTGGCAATTCTCGTCACAACCGCGCACGGTCGACGGCCTACTTCTTTCCTACCTCTTTGCGGCCTTGACGATCGCGGCGGCCTGCTCCGCCTCCGGGGCCGCCGACGCGAGTGCCAGGAAGCGCTCCATGTCGAGCACGAGCTGGTCCTTCCGGCCGAGCTTGTCCTGCGCCAGCGCCCGATAGTAGTACGCGTACGCGATCCCCGAGTCGGCGTCGATCGCCCTCGTCAGCTCGGTCACGGAATCCTGCCAGCGCTGCTGGAACGCCGCCGTCGCGCCGAGCTGGTAGCTCACCAGCGGGTTCGTCGGGTCAAGCTCACGCGCCCTGAGCAGGCTCGCCGTGGCCTTGTCGAACTGCCTCAGGCGCTGCTGGGCGACACCGAGGAAATACAGCGCCCGCGCGTCGTCCGGCTTCGCCACGATCGCCTTCGCCCCCAGGTCGGCGGCCTTGGTGAAGGCCGCGGTCGCTGCCGCCGCGTTCTTCTGCCGCAGATACGTCTCGCCGAGGAACACCTGCGCCGCCGGGTCGGCGGCGGCCAGCGTCGTGGCCGTCTGAAGCTGCGTCACCGCTTCGGGGTACTTCTTCTCCTGGTCGAGCACGCGACCGAGCGCCAGCGCGATCGCGGTGTCGGTCGTGGCCTTCTCTTTCACTGCGTCGATCGCCGTGCGCGCGTCCGCCGTGCGGTAGGCGAGCAGCAGGCGTTCCACCTCGACGGCCGGGCTCGCCACCATGATGGGCGTCGGGCACGCGGTCGGAACGACCGTGGGCGCCGGCGTCGCCGTCGGCGCGGCCCGCACCGTCTGCTGCCGCATCTGCGCCCCCGCGATCGCCGCGAGTGCGATCGCCGCCGCCATCACCGCCGTTGCCCGTGTCGGAATGCCCGTGTCGCTGCCTGTCATCGCTGCCTCCCCGGCCGGCGGCCGCGCCGCCAACCGTCACTCGTGCAAGAAGCTTGCCCCTGCGGGGCGCCGTGTGCAAGCGGCGCCCCCGGTCCGCCGTGCCACGTTGGCGTCCCCGGCCACTCAACACCTTGACTTCGCCGACCTTGGCGCGATAATCGAGTCACCGTCCACGCCTCCGCGACCGCACGGAGGACGACCATGAACGCCAACCGAAATGTCCGCGAAACAGGACCGGCACTCCATCCGGGCGACCAGCCGCCCACCCTCGTGGACCGCGTCCGCGCCCTGCTGCGCGCCCGTCACTACTCGTACCGAACCGAGGAAGCGTACGTCGCCTGGGTCAAGCGCTTCATCCGCTTCAACGGTATGCGTCACCCCCGCCACCTCGGGGAGGTGGAGGTCAACGCCTTCCTCACGCAGCTCGCGGTCCGCGACAAGGTGGCGGCGTCCACCCAGACCCAGGCCCTGTCGGCCTTGCTCTTTCTCTTCCAGGACGTGCTCCACCGGCCGCTGGCGGCGCTCGACGAGGTCATCCGCGCGAAGCCCGCAGCGCGGCTCCCGGTCGTGCTCACCCGCGACGAGGTCCGACACATCCTGACGTTGCTCGAGGGGACTCCCCGCCTCGTCGGTGCGCTCCTCTACGGCGCCGGCATGCGGCTCCTCGAGGCGCTGCGCCTGCGCGTCCAGGACGTCGACTTCGCGCTCAACCAGGTGCTGGTCCGCGACGGTAAGGGCCACAAGGACCGCCGGACGATGCTGCCGCTGCCGCTCAAGGAGCAGCTCCGCTCTCATCTGGAGTCCGTCCGGGCGCACTTCGATGCGGACGTGCGCGGTGGTGTCTCCGTCACCCTACCCACCGCACTCACCCGAAAGTACGCCGGCGCCGGCCTCGAGTGGATGTGGTGGTACGTCTTCCCGGCGGTCGCCCGCTCCGCCGATCCCGCAACTGGCGAGCTGGTGCGGCATCACCTCCACGAGTCCGTGATCCAACGCGCATTCAAGCTCGCGGTCATGCGGTCCGGGATCCCCAAGCACGCGACCTGCCACACGCTGCGCCACTCGTTCGCCACCCACTTGCTCGACGACGGCTACGACATCCGGACCATCCAGGAACTGCTCGGACACAGCGATATCTCGACGACGATGATCTACACTCATGTCGTGAACCAGTCGGGAGGACGAGGTGTGCGGAGCCCCCTGGAACGTCTCTGACCGATCGCCCAGCCGTGTCTCCAAGTCGGCCATACGCTGCACATTCCGCAGCCCCATGGCTTACGGTTTCACGTCGCGCACCCGTCTCAGCATGAGCCTGGTCAGGGACTTGCCCATCACCAACCTCCACCCCGTGCCCGGCAACCACTGCGCCCCACGCAGCGTTCCCCATTCTCCCTTCGGCAACCGACTATGCGTTAGCCGCCTGTAAGGAAGGCGGTGGACTATACTGAAAGGTGATGACCACGAAGGCCCTCGACGCGGCGTTGAGCCTCCCGACTTCCCGAGCGGAGCATGCCAGCTCGTACAGGAAATTTGGGACAGTGTCGTGGCCGAATCGGCTTCCGTCGCCGTCACCAAGAAGCAGAAGGTTGTGCTCGATCGCCGGCTCGCCGACTTGGAGTCCAACCGCAGGAGCCGAACGGCCGTGGTCCGAGGTGCTCGGCACTTTCAAACGACGGCGGTGAGCCTCCCCGTCATCTTTCGCGATCTTGCAGGTCAGGACCGTTCGCGAGGCCCATTCCTGGTACGAGGCACGCCTGCCCGGGCTCGGCGATCAGTTTCTTCGCTCACTGCAGCTCGTTGTTGGCCTCAGGTCACCGAGCATCCCCTTGCCTGCGCGCTCGTCTATAAGTCGCATCCGGCGAGCGCTCCTCCCGGTTTCCCGTACGCGCTCGTTCTCTATGTAGTCGTCACCGAACGCGTTCCGAGTCACTGCGTGCGTCCACCAACGTGAAACTGGGAACTCCGTAGGCTGATCAGGCACCCAGCGATTACATGGCTCCGCCGTGGGCGCCTAACAAGGCGTTGAAGCTGACACGGCTCTCGGCCTGCCAACTCGGCGGCCCTGCCTCCGGCGAGAACGCTGCTGCGCATTGGCTCTGCACCTCACTCCGCCGTGCAGCTTAACGCCGGCGTTAGGCTGCTCTTGGGTTCTCTTGGCTAGGAGCCAGCGAGTGGGGCGGCTCTTCGAAGAGCGGCGGTTCTCGGGGGTCAGCGGGCTGCAGCCTCGCCGGGACCGTCGTTGTGCTCAGCCACCGTCTCGCCCGGGTCTGGTAGCAAGCGGTCATGCCTGCGAGCAAGGAGGAAGCTGGTCTCTTGGCAGTGGCCCGGCCGTAGGGCAATTCGCTCCTGCTCCTCCGGCATTCCTCGTCGCTTCTCTGCCCCTGCACAGCTCGCTTCAGCCGGTCCGGCCCTGCCCTCCTCGGCGGTCCGGTACCATGCCCTTGAGGCGGTTCATGCGGGATTGGCAGCCTAACAAGCGGTTGAACCTGACGCGGCGGGCCGTGTGCAGCCTTGCCGGTTCTGCCGCTGGTGCCGGCCACGCTTCGCCGCGCCTCATCCTCTCACCCGCCGCGCAGGTTAACCGCCGCGTTAGGCGGCTGGAGGAACTATGACGCGAAGGGCCTTCGCCCTCATTGATCGTTCCTCGCTCTCATTGTCCGTGGTCGAGTCGCGCCCAAGAACGGGGTTGGCCGTCTCACTCACGGCTTATGACCCGAAGGCCACTGAGCTGAGTGCCAGAATCACTGTCCAGGTCCTCTACCCATGGGTGTGGGACCAAGATGCCGAACGAGGGAGGTTCGCCGCGTACATGCTGGCCCCTCCCGAACCGTGGATGCTCGCTCTCGGTGCTGTCATCTGGGAGGGGATTGTCCAAGGCGCCAGCTGGGATGCTGTGCGAGCGGCTGCTTCCGCTGCCCTTGCCCGGTTGCGCGCGGCAGGTCTGGCACCATCTGCCAAGTCTGGCGAAACAACGCGCACATGGAAAACCCGCATGGCGGTTGAATTGGGGTTCTCGAGAACCACCACCACCGCAGACGAAGAGCTGGTAGGGCGTCTGTTTTTCGGCCTGCGCATGTCGTACGAAGCCGAACAAGCGCACGAGCCACCCCAGGCACGCGGTGCTACCAGCGAAAGCCGAGACCGTGGCGCGTCGGCAGCCAAAGCGACGCCGCCTAACCAGGCGCTGAAGCTGACACGGCTCTCGGGCTGCTTGCTTGGTGGGCCTGGCTTCGGTGAAGATCGTGGCGTGCGAAGGTCGTGCCCCTCATCCGCCGTGCAGCTTAGCGCCGGCGTTAGGCTGGCTCTTGGGTTCTCTTGGCAGCAGTGGATGTGAGATGGCCCTCATCGCGTCCGTGTTCTGCCTTTCATGCTCGCGAAAGTCCGACCAACTTGCTGGACCGGTCGCAACGCCCGAGCCACCGCTTAGTCCGCAGACAGTGGAGGAAGCCAATCGGCTAAGCAACAGGATCTTCGCCCATGTCTGGGAACTCAAAGCCAGGCATGAGGCACTCCGGTTCTTGCCAAGCCACTTTCCGGAACCGGAGCAGGCGTGCCCCAGTCCGTATCGCCGCACACTCCTGTACACGTATGCTGCCGACACGTCGCTCAACGATCCGCGACGGTGGCCTGGAGGCGGGTATCACCCCGGAGGCCTGCTCCTCTTCATCGACGTGCGGATTGGAGAACCGTGCTACCCAGTCCCTGCCGAGACCTACCGCTTCGGCGGAATTGGCGTTCAAGCGTGGTGTGATGGTCCGGCCTGCAAGGCGCTATGGGTGGATCTTCAGGAGTTCTTCCGTCCACTGGCCCGCGAGTACCACGTTGTCTACTAACGTGCCACCTAACCAGCCGTTGAAGCTGACACGGCGGGCGGTCTGCTTGCTTGGTCGGCCTGCCTTCGCCGGAGAGCGACCCATGCCGTTGCCCTGCACTTCACCCGCCGTGCAGCTTAACGCCGGCGTTAGACAGCCTTGTGAGAGGTCCAGGGCGGTATGAAGGCAAAGCGACCGGTTGGCCGCCTTGTGGCACTTGGCGCGATTGCGGGCATCGCCGTTCTCGTTCTCGCCGTGTTGGTCCTGCGAGTTTGGCTGGATGTCCCCGGTGAACGGCAAGTGCGGAAGGCGTTCCTGGTCGAGAATCCCGGCGCCGTCGTGCAGTCAGTCTTCGTCAGCGAGGGGGACTTCTCAGCGGCCTACTACCACATCGTATTCACCCGTCCCGGTGACCCGTCAGGCCATGAGGTAGTTTGGCTCTACCTCAAAGGACGCGATGGCAAATGGGGAGTCGAACACAGGGAGGTCGTCCGGTGAGTGTTAGTTCGCAAGCACTCAGGAGGCGGCTGTCTAACCAGGCGTTGAAGCTGACACGGCTTCCGGCCTGCTTGCTTGGCGGCCGTGCCTCCGCTCACAATCTCGCCATGCGTTGTTCCTGCATTTCACCCGCCGTGCAGCTTAACGCCGGCGTTAGGCGTCACCAACGAGGGACTAGGTGATGCGCTCGACCTTATGGGCGGCACTGGCCTTCACGATGGCCAGCCTTTCCGTCACCGCCTCGCCCACCACGCCGCAGGAGCTGACCCCAACCCAATTGAACCGGCTTCACGAGCTCAAACGAATCATCAGGCACCACCGTCATTTCAATCCTCATTGTTGGTGTCTCGCGTACTCGCCCGACTCGGAGCAACAGGTTCAATCAGAAGCGAAACCCACTGCCGCCGATCTTCCAGTGCTTCTTGTCTTGGTCGAAGATCACAACGACCAGGTCGTCATTGGGACCTTTGATCTGATCGAACTCATTGGCGAGCCCTCGCTTCCAGTCCTTGCGACCCTCCAGCAACATCCAAAGTCGTTCGTCCGCTGGTGCGCAGGGCGGTCGCTCTGGGAGCTCAAACGGAAGCTCGCGGGGACACCGTGACGCCTAACCGCCAATAGAGGCGCCGGTGTCAAGAGGTAGACCTTCCCTGGCCGGCCCCCGGAGGGGGACGGGGTAGCTCTTGCAGCGGGTGCGGGACTCCAAGCCGGGCCATCACGTCGGCACCGAGACGCTTCCGTACGGGTGTCAGGCGAGCGCGCCTGCACCGAACAGCCAAACGGGTTCAGCGTGACGGCAGCGGCGCCGAGGGCACGCCGGAGCCGGCACGTGGTCACGCACGGGGCGTGACCGCACCAGAAGCCAAGTCGTGCCGCAACGGGTCGCAGTCAAGAGGCGGCGGGATCGTCCGTGAGGGCTCCCAGTTAGTGTCGCGATCCTCGCGCGGGCAGACGCGACAGCCGAGCCTGCAGGCCCAGGGCGCTCCCGGTCCAAGCGACGGGCTCGTCCCAGTTAGAACGCCGGGGGTCACGCCCTGGGCCATGTCGTCAGTTCCCGAACAGCAAACGCTCTTGGTAGTCGGTGCCGTCCCTGAGCATGTGGTACGCCGCCAGCGCCAGCTTGTGGCCGATCACGTTGGTCGCGATCGGGGTCGCTCCCCGGCCGGGATGGCGTGCCTTGAGCCGGTCGTACTCCCTCCTCACCTTCGGGTCGGTGCGGGCCGCGTGGGTCGCCGCCTGGGTCCAGGCCGCCTTCAGGTAGGCGTTGCCCTCCTTCTTGTGCCGCCCGGCCTTCACCTTGCCGGCGGACTCGGCACACCCGGGGATGAGCCGGCAGTAGGAGGCGTAGTGCCGCGCCGAGGCGAAACGGGTGACCTGTGCGGTCTCCAGGAGGATGACCGCCGCCAGCGCCTGGCCCACCCCGGGCAGGGTGCGCAGATGCTGGTAGCCGGGCTCGCCTGAGAGCGCGGCCAGGATCATCCCCTCGAGCTGCTGGATCTGGGCGGTGAGCAGGGCGATCCTGGCCTGCTCCTGGTGGACCAGCGGCCGGGTGTGCGGGTGCCGCAGGAGGGCGTCGAGCTCTTCGGTGGTGATGGTCTTGGCCGAGTTTCTCGAGTGCTCGAGGATGCCGGCGCGGTAGAGCCGGATCCGCACCCCCGCGTACTCTCTCGCCCGGGA
The DNA here is from genome assembly GCA_963725705.1 of uncultured Acidobacteriota bacterium. Taxonomy (GTDB): domain Bacteria; phylum Acidobacteriota; class Thermoanaerobaculia; order Thermoanaerobaculales; family Thermoanaerobaculaceae; genus CAVRZJ01. Next base: position 102,966 of record CAVRZJ010000025.1, read on the forward strand.
GACGACCAGCCGACCCCGCTGCCGCACCAGGTCGCGCAAGGGCCGTGTGGCCTTCGGGTAGATGTACGCCTCCGGGAAGTCGTCCTTCCTGAGCCGGTCCGCCAGCCGCACGGCGTCCCTCCGGTCGGTCTTGATCTTCGCCTTCGAGATCACGGTCAGTTTCAACGGGTGCCCGAGGTGGACCTCATACCCGGCCGCCTGGAGGCCGTCGACGAGCCAGTACCAGTTGAAGGTGCTCTCGACGGCGACCGGGATGCACAGGCCGTACGGCGCGAGCAGGCCGAGGATGTCGCCAAGGGAGTTCTTGACCTGGCGGTTGAGCAGGACCGCGCCGTGCTCGTCGATGACCGCCACTTGCGAGACCTTCGCATGCAGGTCGATACCGCAGTACACTTTCACGGGTGACCTCCTTCCTCAAGGCTGTTTCTGGTCTTGGGCCCTCACTCGTGGCATCGTGCCACGACCCAAGGAGGTCGCCTCTACTTAGTGTCAAGGCGTTCAAGCTGACACGGCGGGCGGTGAGCTTGCTTGGTGGGCCTGCCTTCGGTGAAGATCATGGCGTGCGAAGGCGCTGCCCCTCACCCGCCGTGCAGCTTAACGCCGGCGTTAGGCCGCGTCCGTTCCGACCCGTTTTGTTCACGCGGATTCCGGGAGGTTGGCTATGACTGGAAGCGTTTCGACTTCGCGTCTGTACGCCCTCAGGTGCATGTACCTGATCAATCTCGCACTGGTTGGATCAGGCGTCGTGGCAGCGTTCGTCCACCGCACCCAGCCTTGGGAGCCGGTGCCCGGCGTCGCGTACGCTTTCTGGGCGGCTCTGGCGCTCCTCTCGGCGCTCGGACTGCGTTACCCAGTCGCCATGCTTCCCCTGCTCTTCATGCAGCTGCTCTACAAGCTCCTATGGCTCGGCGCAGTTTTCCTCCCCCTCCATGCTGCCGGTCGCTCCACGGGTCTTCTTTCAGGAATGCTCTTCGGCGCAGCCCTCGATCTCGCCGTCATACCCTGGGCCTACGTTCTTGCCCGCTTCGTCAGGCTCAAAGGGGACCCGTGGAGAGCAACGCCGCGTCAAGCCGTGCCGTCCGAAGAGAACGCGGCCTAACATGCCGTTGCAGCCGACTGTCACGTGCCTGCCAACGGGCGCTTCGCGCCCGGCAGGCCCGCGCCAGCGGCTGAACGCCGGTCGTTAGGCCGCGTAAGCGGCGGTCAGGATGAAATGCCGATGAAGCCAGCGATGATCTTCACGGCCACACTTCTCACGGTCGCTTCCTACGCATGCAACCCCGTCCAGCAGTCTCACATCAACGCCAATGTGCCCAACGCATCCGAATTCGACCGTCTTCTAGGCCGCGACCTCACGGCCTACTTTGAGCAGGAGTTCGGCACTGGGGTTCGAGTCAAGTGGGAGCTGCTTCGCCAAGGCCCCACTCAAAGCGGCGCCGCGTACCCGAAGTACTACGCCTGGGTCACAATTCACAAGGCGGGCTCCCTGCTCGTCGAAGGTGCCGTTCGCGTTGCCGCCGTCGACAAGGAGAGGTTCGAAGTAACCAACTTCCTCTCCTCGGCCGCCATCAAGCAAGAACCAGCCGCCATCCTCTCGGTGTTTCCCGGGTCGGTCTGCAAGTCCATCGAATCCCGGCTGAGAGGAGCGTCGTAGCCATCAGCGAATGGCCCCAGTCCTTCCTCCCACGCAGCCTAACAAGGCGCTGAAGCTGACACGTCGGGCGGGCTGCTTGCTCGGCGGGCCTGGCTTCGGGGACGGTCGTGCCATGCGAGGAGGGTCCTGCCCCTCACCCGCCGTGCAGCTTAGCGCCGGCGTTGATATGACTTCCAGAGTCAAGCTGGGGTGGTTGTCGTGGTCTTCCTGTTTTTCCCCTCGCTGAGCTTCTTCCTGTCTTTAGGGTTTAAGGGTCCGGACAGAGGCGGGGCCAGTACTGCCGACGGTTGATCCTGCTGATATCCGTGGGTTGGTTACCACCGTACTGTGTTCCGTCGGGCGCCTTCCTCTCTCTAGGCACGAGGGTCGGCCACAGCCGCCTCATAACGCCGCCGAGGGTTGCGCCAGACCGGGGCCGCGCCTCTGCCGGACACCATTGCTTTCATGGTTGATTCAGTGCTCCAGCGGCACCTCCCTGGCGATCGCCCACATGAAGGCGAGGAGCTCGCGGGCGATCGCGGTGACGGCGACGTTGGGGTGCTTGCCGCGCGAGACCAGCCTGCGGATAGCGCTTGCACAGCCGCACCTGCGCCTTCCAGCCGATCTCCTGGATGGGCTTCGGGAGCCCCTCGATCGCGCGCCTGGATCTGCTCGGAGACCTTGGCGGGATAGCGGTACGCCCACGCGGCCTCGATCGAGGGCGCGCCGCGCGCGGCCGTTGCCGGTCTTGGTGATGCCGCCCTGCCGCCGGGTCTCGCCGCTCGAGTGCTCGGACGGGATCAGCCCGACGAAGGCGGCGAGCTGTCGGGGGTTGTCGAAGCGGGTGAGGTCGCCGAGCTCGGCGACGACGGTGATGGCGACGAGCCACTGCACGCCCCGCAGGGCCTGCACGGCTTCGACGATCGGGGTACAGGCGCCAGGCCGGGGCGAGCTCGCGCAGCTCGCTGCTCGAGGCGGCTCCAGCCGCTCCACCTGCTCGTCGACGGCGTGGAGCGATTCCTGGAAGACGATCTGCTGCGCCGGCGTCGGGCAGACGACCCTGGCCAGGTAGCGCCGATGCGCGTCGTTCCAGGTCGCCCGTCCGGTGTAGTGCAGGCCCAGCCGCAGCAGGAACGACTTCAGCCGCAGCTTGGCGGCCTTGAGGGTGACGCGGGCCGCGTCGCGGGCCCGGCACACGTCCCGCATCGCCTCGTCCTCGATGCGCGGCACGTAGACGCTGATCAGATCCCCGGAGCGCAGCAGGCTGCGCGAGCTCGACCGCGTCCCGCCGGTCGGTCTTGACCCGCTCGCCCGGCCGTTTGGGATCGAGCGACGGCGCGACGACCCGACACTCGTGGCCCTTCGCCGATCAGGTACCGGTACAGCCCGTACCCGGTGGGCCCGGCCTCGTACGCGAACACCAGGTGCGAGGCCTTGCGACTGCAGCCGGCGGACGAGCTTGTCGATGTCCGCCTGCCGGCGTGCCGATCGACCCGACGAAGACCGGCGGATCGCTCGCTGTGCGCCCGCGCGTGCGCGACACTGATGAACGTCCTTGTGGACGTCCAGACCGACGAAAAGAGTAGTAGGCTTTGCTCATGGCTGACCTCCGGTCTGAAGTATGTGCTGGTCTGACCCAGCAGGCGGCTCTGGCCCCCACACGGCCAACCCGCGAGATCGCCGGAGGTCAGCCTCTCCACTTCACACCGGAAGTCATGATGTCTAGACGGCTAGAGGCGCCTATAGACGTCCCGGCGGTGGCCCACCTTCACGATGACGACAACCAACTCGTTGTCTCGAATCTCGTAGATGATCCGCCAGATCCCCTGGCGCACGCGATACTGATCTCTTGCTCCAGCGAGCTTTTCGCTGCCCGGTGGTCGCGGGTCGCCGGCGAGCGCCAGAATCCGATTCACCACGGCGCGCCGGACCTTCCTGGGTTCGATCCGCTCGATTTCCTTGGAGGCCGACGCCTTGATGCGGAGGCTATAGTTTCCCACGCCGCCTCAGGGACTTCACGAAGTCCTCAAAACGCAACTCCGGCTCAGCAGCACGCTCCTCGAACGCCTCAAGGTCTTCAGCGTCCTCAGCAAGTGCCAAGCGCACTGCATCATTCACCATCTCCGAGACTGAACGGTCACTCACTGCTGACTTCAGCTTCAGCGCTCGGTGAACGTCCGGCTCGAAATACACGGTTGCGCGGCGGGCATCGCTCATGGAACCAATATGGCGTCACAGCGCCTTAACGTCAACCCGTCTAACCAGGCGTTGAAGCTGCCACGGCTCGCGGCCTGCTTGCTTGGAGGCCGTGCCTCCGCTCACAATCTCGCCATGCCTTGTTCCTGCATTTCACCCGCCGTGCAGCTTAACGCCGGCGTTGGCAGCAAGAACCGAGGTTCTGCGGTTGACTACCGAAACACGCGTTGCGCCCCAAGCCGAGGCCTCACGCGAATCTGGGCCTTCGGCTTGTGCCGATCGAGTGGCGCCGTCCGGGCGCTGCGCACTCGCTGCAGAAAGGTGAGGCCATGAAGACCAATCTCGTCCTCAAGCTGTATCTCGTCGTCTCAGGGGCGATCTTCCTCCTTGTCGGGCTCTTGCACCTCCTCAGGCTCATCTACCACTGGCCCATCGTCGTTGGGGCATTCACGGTCCCTCAGTTTCTGTCCTATGTCGGTTTCCCCGTCGCAACCGGGTACGCCATGTGGGCCTTCTGGCTCTTGCGCAAGTGAACGGAACGCCACGGTCTTCTGCCTTGCTGCCTAGCCAGCCGTTGAAGCCGACGCGGCTCAGGTCCTGCTTGCTCGGCGGCCGTGCCTCCGTTCAAGATCGTGCGATGCGATGGCCGTGCATTTCATCCGCCGCGCGGCTTAGCGGCAGCGTTACGTGGCCCCACGCTACTCGGAGGCAAGCCTGTACAACAGCATGCTACTGGTAACGCTCGAGATACTCGTGGTCATCGTTGCGCCTCTTCTGGTTCTCTATCTGACGGGGCGCTGGCCCATGCGCATCGCCATCCCGTGTCTGTTGGTGATTCCGGTGCTCTGGTACCTGACCTACGCGCCCATTCACGAGCTGAGTCACGTACTCGGTACCTACCTGGTCGGCGGGTCCGTGACGGAGATCAAGCTGATTCCCAGCTTCTGGAAAGGGGAGTTGGCGGGCGGCGCGTGGATTACGCCTCAAGGTCTCAGGGCACCTTGGCAGCAGCTCGTGATGACTAGCTCGCCCTATGTCCTGGATGGCTTGAGCGTTGCGGTGGGCTTCTTCGCACTGCACCGAAGACACCTGATTCGCCCGTTTGCGCTTGGAGTCGCGTTCATGCTGCTTTGTCTGCGACCGGCGTTCGACGTGTTATGCGAGACCGTGGGTTTCGCCCTCGGGTGGCGGGGGGATCTCTATAACATCGCGCTGGCGACTGGACATCCGATGGTGTGGTTGAGTATGGCGATCCTGTTCGGGTTCTCGCTGTTCACAATCGCGCGCGTGCTTGTGGAAAGTGCTTCGCGGGACGGAAGGGCAGCCACCTAACCCCGGCATGCAGCGGACTCGCTGCGCTCGCCGCTGATGCCAGACGTTAGACGCCGGGTGGTGTGTGCGGCTTGACGTCGATGGTGGTATGACCCATAGTACTACTGGAGGTTCGCCATGAGTGTCGCAAAGGTCGCTGTCAGCCTGGACGAGAACGCCCTTGCAAGGGTCGACCGCCTCGTCAGAGAGGGCAAATTCCCCAGCCGCAGCAGGCTTATCCAAGATGCGGTCATCGAGAAGCTCGAGCGCATGGGGAAGACTCGCCTCGCCACTGAGTGCGCCAAGCTCGAACCCGAGTTCGAACGCGCTCTTGCTGAGGAAGGCATGTCCGAGGAGCTCGCCACATGGCCAGAATACTGAGGGGTGACATCATCTGGGCGAACCTCAATCCCTCGCGGGGTCACGAGCAAGGAGGGCTTCGCCCTGTCCTTGTCCTGAGCCACGAGGTCTTCAATGAACGCTCAGGCACGGTCATCGCGGTGGCCATCACCAGTCACGAGCAGCGCGCGGGCTTCCCACTTTCCCTCGAACTGTCCGCAGCCAAATTGCCAAAGCGCTCGTGGGTCAAGATCAGCCAGGTGCGCACTCTCTCCGTCGAACGTCTCAGCAAGAAGGCAGGCCGTGCAGCGCCAGAGATCGTCGAACAAGTCGTCGCAGGGCTCAATGAGATCGTCGGCGTCTAACCGCCAATAGAGGCGACGGAGTCAAGGCGTTGAAGCTGACACGGCGGGCGGTGTGCTTGCTTCGGGGGCCTGCCTTCGGGCACGATCCTGCTGTGCCAAGGCCATGCACCTTACCCGCCGTGCAGCTTAGCGCCGGCGTTGGCCCTGGAAGTACAGAGAGGAGGGCACGATGAGCAACGAACAGGTGGCGCCTGAGACGAAAGGTGTTACGGTGAAGCTGCTTGCAACGGTTGACCTTGGCCCTGAGATCGAGGGCATGGCAGGGCGCCAACTTCGAATGCGTATGGTGACCATCGAGCCTGGAGGCGTCTTCGGCCCGATTCACGACCATAAAGACAGACCAGGCACCGTCTACATACTGCAAGGAACGATCACTGACCATCGAAATGGAGTCGCTACGGACTATGGGCCGGGAGTGGGCTGGCCCGAGGATAGGAACACCACACACTGGCTTGAGAACAGAGGAACGATTCCGGCGGTGGAGATCTCGGTCGATATAGTGCTGAGCGCCTCCTGAGCGCCCTGCAGCGGGCCCAGGCGCGCACAACTCGTCCATTGTCGGTGGCTGAGCTTCGCAAGAGCATCGGCCCTGCAAAGGAATAGGGGCTGTTCAGAAGTCGTCGGCCCTGCCAAGCGGGTCGCCGTATTCCAACTCGAGTTCCTGGAGGACCTGCGGTTCTGGGTGGAAACCAATCGAAGGGTCGCCCCCCGGGCCCTCATCATCGTTGAGGCGGTCCTGCGCGACCCCTTTCATGGCATCGGGAAACCTGAACCACTCAGGCACCTTTCGGCTGGTACCTGGTCCCGGCGCCTCACCGAGGAACACCGTATCGTCTATCTGGTACGTGGCAAACAATTGGACTTCCTCCAGGCTCGTTACCATTACTGACGCTCCAACTTCGGGGGCCTAACAGCGCGTTGAAGCCGACGCAGCTCTCGGCCTGCTTGCTCCATGGCCGTGCCTCCGTTCACAATCCTGCCGTGCATGGGCTCTGCACCTCACCCGCCGTGCAGCCTGGCGTCAGCGTTAGACGCCTGATCGACGGGAGGGATCGGACAAAGCCGTTTGCCGGCTGGTCTGCGCAGCAGTACCATACGAAGGACGTTTGGAGGTACGCCCTATGGTCAAAGTGCCCGATATCGTCCCGATCAGCGATCTGCGGCAGGACGCGGCATCCGTGTTGCAGCGCGCCCGCACAAAGGGTACGCCAGTTTTCATCACTCAGCGGGGCCGAGCGACCGCAGTTCTCGTTCCGCTAGAAGAGTATGAGCGGAATGCCCACGACCGTGAGCTCCTCCTCATGCTTGCGCGCGGCGAGAAGGAGATCGCTTCCGGTCGTGGTCATGATCTTGACTCCGTCCTGGCGGAGGCCGACGAGCTCCTGGCTCGGGGAGAGTCGTGAGGCTTCAGTTCACTCCTGCCGCGCGTGAGCACTTCCTCGCAGTCGTCGCGTACATCCTCCGCGAGAATCCCCCGGCGGCGCGGTCATTCCGGAAGAAGACCGAACGGATACTCCGCCGTCTTGTGCGATATCCGCAGTCCGGCAGGCTCATCCCAGAATTCCCAGACCTACCCTGTCGCGAGGTAGTGGTTCCGCCCTACCGCTTCTTCTATCGCGTCGAGGGAAGGACCGCGTGGGTGGTCGGGGTCTGGCGTGGTGCGCAGCTCCCCGAGGAACCGAATGAATGAGACGGCTTCTAACCAGGCGCTCAAGCTGACACGGACCTTCACCCGATAGAGTGGACTCTCCGACCTGACTGGAAGGAGGTCTGGATGGGGAGGGCGAGGACGCCTCCATCGAGTCGTTCTGCCACTCCTCGAAGGCCGATCTCAACCGCGGTCGCACCATCGACACCGATGCCCACCTGCACTCCGCGGTCGAGACCAATGTCCGCCGCTACGACCGGTCCCGCCTCCACTCCGGCCTCGGGTACCGTTCACCGCCTGACTCTGAACGTGCGGCAGCCCGCGCATCTCACTGTGGCCTGTCCATAACGTCGGGTGAAGATCCCGCGGCTCCCGGGCTGCTTGCCTGGTTGGGCTGCCTTCGGTGAAGATCGTGCCGTGCGGAGGGCCTCCCCCTCACCCGGCTGAGAGCTCGAGCGCAGCGACGGGGCGGCGCCGCCATCGAGATGACGGTGGCCGAGTACGTCGAACGTGGAGGAAGGAACCATGAAGAAGCCCTCGGAAGGAAGCGGGGCCAAAACCCCTTAGTTGATCACGAGGTACATCGCTGGGCTCGGCGACTGGCGCAGCGTGACCCTCACCAGGCTCCGCGAGATCATCCTCGATGCCGCCCCCGGACTCACTGAGACCTGGAAGTGGGGGGCTCCCGTGTGGGAGTCCGACGGCATGATCTGTGTCGCCGGCGCCTTCAAGGGACACGTGAAGCTCACCTTCTCCAGGGGCGCTTCTCTGAAGGACCCCAAGCGGCTGTTCAATGCCAGCCTCGAGGGGAAGACGTGGAGAGCGATTGACTTCCACCAAGGCGACGAGATCGACGCTGCGGGGCTGAAAGCCTTAGAGCCTGTCCGCGAATAGGGGTGGGCCGCGTTACGAGCGCCGCGGGGCCAGGTGCAAGGCGCCGCGACGACGGCGATGTGCCTCCATCGCCGAGGAGCGGCAACGCCGCAGATGGCCCCGCGCCGCTCGTAACCCTAGGGCGCCAAGGGGATTGCGGCCGCATGCTGCGTCGCTCGTCGTCGCCGATGGAAGAGCATCGCCCTCCTCCTCGCTCCTTGCCTGCGATCCGCAAGCCCCCTGCGCGCGACCCACTCCTATTCGCGGACAGGCTCTTAATCAAGGAAGCCGTGGCGCTGAATGCCGTCGCCAGGAGGAGGTAGACGCAACCGCGCTCGCGGATCTTCGGCGCCGCCCGAGGCGCTGAGGCTGGCCATGAGAATCGAGGAAGGATGCATCCTGGGTGCGATCGCCGTTGGACTCGGCGCGGCCCTGGTCATGGACCTCTGGAATCTGTTCCTGAAACGCGCGCTCGGCATTCCATCGCTGAGCTACCTTCTGCTGGGGCGCTGGCTCAGCCACATGCCGGTGGGCACCTTCCGGCACGCGAGCATCGGCACCGTGGTGTTCCCGTACCTCGTGCCGCAGCCGTCGGTCGGCCTCGGCATCGCCGCCTCGAGAACGCCGAGGCCGGCACAGGCCAGGCTGAAGAGCCTGGTGACGCATTCCGTGTTCGGAGCCGGGCTGTACGTGTGTGCACTTGGCGTGAGCTACGTGCTGCGACTTCATGCCTGACGGTGGCCCGCGGCCGGGCGCCGGGCGTACACTTGAGACGCAGCTTTTCGGGACATCGCAAAAGGAGCGACGATGCGAACACTACCCGCTGTTCTGCTCACCGCGACCGTAGTCGCGGCGGCACCCGCCTTCTGCCAGGACCCGGCCGAGGCCCCGATCCGGGAGGCGGTCCAAAGGTATGTGGCGGCGTTCAACGCCGGCGACGCCGACGCAGCCGCCGCGACCTACGCTACCGACGCAACTCACACCTACGCGCTCGGCTTCACCCACCGCGGGCGCGTGGAGATCGCCGGCGGCCTCAGGGAGCTCCTCGCCGGACCCATGAAAGGCGCCAGGATCTCGATCACCTCGCTGCGGGTGCGGTCTTTGGCCCCGACGATCGCCGTCGAGGAGGAGGCATTCACGATCGAGGGCCTGGTCTCGCCCGACGGCCGGCGGCTGCCTCCCGTTCAGGGCCTGTGCCTGGCCGTCCACCAGCAGCAGGGCGCGACGTGGCTGGCGGCAGCGGTGCAGTGTCAGGTCCCGCCACCCAGCGAAAAACCCAAGTAGCGTGGACCCGCGCGCGCCCAAACTGCGCGGGCGGCGGATGCGGTCTCGCCGTCGCTCGGCCGCCCCGCCGAAGCGCGGCGTTTGCAGCCGACAGGGAGCGTGAGAGGAGCTGCCATGAGCTTCAGGTCCACGGCGATCATCACCCGGCTCCTTCTCGTCGAGCGGAAGGACGAATCGGGCGGTCAGGAGCAAAAGAGGCGTTGCGCTCGAGACTGCCTGGGCGCCAGACCGCCGTTTGTCGCGAGTGTCGCTGGCAGCCCTTGCTGGCACGGTGGTCTATTCTGCTCCTGTGACTCGCGCATCTTCACCTGACTTCGCGTCATCCGCGCCGTTGCTGAAACCGAGCGTTTGAGCGGCACGACCAGGGAGGACACACGAGGACCTCCGTGTTCATCGCAACCAGCCTCGATGGGTTCATCGCGCGCCTCGACGGCGGCCTCGACTGGCTCCCGGCCGACGGTGGCGAGCCGCACGGCTACGACGAGTTCATTGCTACCGTCGACGTCATCGTGATCGGCCGCAGGACCTTCGAGACCGTCCTCGGGTTCGCTGACTGGCCCTACGGCGCCACGCAGGTGGTCGTCCTCAGCGGCAACCCGTCCGCGCTGAGAGCGCCGGGAGGCGCGGTCTGCGAGTACACCGCGGGCACGCCCGCCCAGGTTGCCTCTCGGCTCGCAAGTCGCGGCTTCAGGCACGCGTACGTCGACGGGGGCGTCACGATCCAGCGCTTCCTCCAGGCAGGGCTCATCGACCGCATGGTCATCACCCGAGTCCCCGTCCTTCTCGGTAGCGGCATCCCGCTGTTTGGGGCCCTGCCTCACGACGTCGATTTCGTTCACGTCGCCACACGCTCCTACCCGAGCGGCCTGGTCACGAGCGAGTACGAACGACGGGAGAAGCGACCCGAGGTTGCCCCATAGGATGCCGCTACGGCCGGTCATCCGCCCGCGCTGCGCGAGCACGCGCGACGAGGCTCGCTCCGGCACCTGACCGGAGCCCCTCGGACGGAGACGAGAATGCGACGGAGCCAGATGATCTACCACATCGTCCCTGAGGCCGACTACCGCTCCTGCAACGACGGGCAGTTGTACCTGCCCGCGAGTTTCGCCGCGGACGGGTTCGTGCACTGCGCGCTGGAGGCTTCCGTGCTCGCGGTGGCGAACGACTACTTCGCGGGCGTCAGCGGCACCTTGTTGCTTCTCAGCATCGATCCCGCCAGGCTGACGTGTCTTACGAGGTACGAGGCGGCCGCTCCCGCACGAGGCGCGGGCTCCTCGCACGTCGCCACCTCCCCGGTCTTTCCGCATGTCTACGGGCCGATCGACAACATCGCGGTCGACGGGGTCGGCGTCCTCACGAGGGGTGAGCACGGGTACGTGTGGCCCACCACGTTCATGTCGGTGGCGGAGCATCTCGGGCGGAACGAGGGATCTCCCTGACAGCCCGGCGCTGCGGCGGACCCGTTTCGCTCGCGGCCGGACGCCGGCGGCTGGTGTGCCGAGCCGGAGCCATAGTCGTGCAGCGGGGCACGAGCGTGCAGACGAAGCTCACCACCGCGGCTGCGAGCACGCTGCTCCCCCAAGCCGGCGACGCAGGCGGGGACCGCTTGCCCGGCGGGCGTGCCGTCGTTCATCATGAGTTGCAGCGGCGGCGGTCCGGGTCACCCAGGGCCCGCCGGAGCGGAGCGGTGGGCCGCGGAAGAGAGGAGCAAGCCAGTGCGAGCAAGGCGCTACGTGCTCAGCGGTTTCGTTCTGTTCCTCGTTGCCCTGGCGTGGAACGGGTTGGTACACCTGGTGCTGCTGCGCCGGGCCCACGCGGCGATCCAGCCTCTGCTTCGTCCGGATTTCCAGGAGAAGGCTGGGCTGGGCCTCGTCGTTACGGCCGGCATGATCGCCCTCTTCATCTGGGGCTACATCCGGTTCGTGCGCGACGCCTCGTGGGCCGAAGGTGCGCGCTACGCCCTCTACTTCGGTCTCGTCGCGGGCCTGCTCGTCGACCTCAACCAGTACGTGCTCTACCCGATCCCGGCCTGGGTCGCCGCCGCCTGGTTCGCCGGCGGTCTGATCGAGTTCCAGCTCTACGCGTTCCTGCTCACCAGGCTCCTCGCGCCGGCCCTCCAGCACCAGCACCGTGCCGGGCTTCCCGGGTGACCTGCCCGGCGGCCTGCTGCCCTGCGGACTCAGCCGGGTATCATGTCGCGAATCCAGCGATGCAGGCGAGCCGCGGCCGCGCAGCTCGCACGGGGCGGGCGACGGACCCAACGTGGTGACCCGCGAGGAGGTGGAGTCGTGAGCGGCGAGGAGAGCGGCAGCGGAATCCCGGAACGATGGCCGGAGTCGCTCGATGCCATCGCTGCGGCGCACGGTCAGCATGAGGTCGTGCTCGAGAACGACCGAGTGAGGGTTCTCGACACCCGGATCCGCCCCGGCGAGCGAACGCCCGTGCACACGCACCGTTGGCCGAGCGTTCTCTACATCCTGGCGTGGAGCGACTTCGTCCGGCGCGATGCCGACGGTAACGTGCTTGTCGACTCGCGGACGCTGGCCGCGAGGCCAAAGCAGGGAACCGCCCTGTGGTCCGCACCTCTCGGACCGCACTCCGCGGAGAACGTCGGCGACAGCGAGCTGCGCGTCATTGCCGTCGAGCTGAAGGGCCCGCGCGCGGAAGGTGCGTGAATGGCGATCCACTACACGGTGACGGTCAACGGCGACACGCTCGTGGTCACCGCCTCGGGCTTCGACGAGAACGCCGCCGAGGTCCAGGAGTACGGCCTCGCGATCATCAGGGCCTGCCTCCAGGGTGACGTCGTCAAGGTCCTGTGCAACGAGCTCGACCTCGAGTACCGGCTCGGGACGGTCGACACCTACCAGGCGGCCGCGTTCATCTCCGCCCACGCCCCCCGGGTCGGCCAGGTCGCCATCGTCAGCAACCCGAAGTACACCGAGGACGCGCTGTTCCCGGAGGACGTCGCCGTGAATCGCGGTTTGACCGTCCGGGTATTCAAGAGCGTGGACGCGGCCACCCGCTGGCTCCGACACCCAGTGGCACGTTCAGCATCCTAGGGCCTAGTCCCGGGCTGGAGGGAGACGACCCGAATGCCAGGTCATCGAGCATGCACATGCGTCCGCGGCAGCCACGGCTGTTGCTGATTGCCGCACTCGTCCTGCCGGGTTGCGTGACCGTCCACGCGCCGCTGGAGCGGGACGAGGCGTATCCGCGGGAGTGGGGCGAGCTGGCGGCCCTGGGTCCCGCGTGCAAGGCCCTGGACGGCGCCGGGTCGCCGCCGGGTTGACGAGGCGGCCCGCGTCTCCGAGACTTGCCGCCGTGGGTCCGGGGAGCGGCTACCGATGGCAGCGCGCCGGCTCTACCGTCGCCGGGATGCCGGCGGCGCTGGAGGATTTCGCGGCGGGGGCGAGGTGAGTATGGACGAGAGGCAGGCGCTGCTGCGCCACCTCCTGGCGGCGATCGCCTACCGGACGCAGAAGGCGTTGCGCGGCGCGCCGGCGACGTTCGCGTCGTTCCGTGCCGCGCCGCAGGTGCGGACGCCGCACGAGCTGGTCTGCCACATGAACAGCGTGCTCGGGTACGCGTGCACGTTCTTCACCGGCGGCAGCTACCGGGTGCCGCCGCTGCCGGGCCTCGCCGCCGAGGTCGGGCGTCTCCACGCGACGCTCGCGGAGCTGGCGCGGCTGATCGGGCGGGAATCCGGCTGGACTGCGATCACGCCGGAGCGGCTGCTGCAGGGGCCGCTGGCGGACGCGATGACGCACGCGGGTCAGCTCGCCATGCTGCGCCGCCTGGCGGGCGACCCGGTACCGCCGGAGAACTTCGTGTTCGCCACGGTGAGCGCGGACAACCTGGGACCAGACCAGGCCGAGCCGATGCGCCCCGACGCGGAGTGGCCGGAGCGCCCTGGACGCTACCCCGACGGGCAATGAAGAGCCTGCCCAACGCGTCTTCCCTGTGCGGCCTGCTGCTGATGGTCGGCGGCCCCGTCGGTCTCGCGTTCACCGGGTCGCTGTTCTCGTCATCTTCTCGCCTCCCGTTCTCGCCTCCCGCGGTACCATGAGCGATACGCATCAAGGAACAGCGGAGGGAGCCGGGCGATGAGCAAGGAGCGGTTGGCGGCGTTCAGCGACGGGGTGATCGCCATCCTGATTACCATCATGGTGCTCGAGCTCAAGGTGCCGCTGCGCGCCGATCCGGCGGCGCTCGTCCCGCTGGTCCCGGTGTTCTTGAGCTACGTGCTCAGCTTCGTCTTCCTGGCGATCTACTGGAACAACCACCACCACCTGCTGCAGGCGATCGACCGGGTCGACGGTCGCGTGCTGTGGTCCAACTCGCACCTGCTGTTCTGGCTGTCGCTGATCCCGTTCGGCACCGCATGGATGGGCGAGAACCACTTCGTGACATGGCCAGTCGCCCTCTACGGCGTGGTGCTGCTGGGCGCGGCGATCGCGTACTTCGTTCTCGCCCGGGCGCTCGTCGCCCTCCACGGCGAGGGCTCGGCGCTGGCCGCGGCCCTCGGCGGCGACGCCAAGGGGAAGGTCTCGGTGGTGGTCTACGCGGCGGCGATCCCGCTCGCCTTCTACGACGGTCGGCTGGCGTGCGCGCTCTACGTGCTGGTCGCGGTGATGTGGCTGGTGCCCGACACGCGCATCGAGCAGCAGCTGGCCGGCGAGGGACCGGCCGCGCCGGGCCGTGACGGGTGACCGCCGCTGCACGGTCGGCGGCGTAGCATGAGGCGAGCGCCCGGCCGCGGCCGGGCGGACGAGGAGGCCGGCACGTGTACCTCGTGCCGTTGGTACTCGGCTTCGTCTTCAACACGCTGAGCGCCTTCACGGCGGCGTGGTGCCGGTGGCTCGGCGAGCGGGGCGGCCGCGCGGTCACTTTCATCCTCCGCAACCTCCTCGGGATCCCGGTGTGGACCTTCGGGTTGGCGCTCGCGGTCCGGACGCCGTCCGTCGCGCTATTCGTACCCTCGTGGCCGGCGGAGCTGCTCGGCTGGCTGCTGCTGGCGGCCGGCTGCGTGCTGATGCTGCTCGCCCTGTTCGCGCTGCGCGCTCGCGCGGCGCTGCCGTCGACCCGCGACCCGCTGGTCGAGCATGGCCCCTATGCCCACGTGCGTCACCCGATCTACTCGGGCCTGCTGCTGACCTTCGCCGCGCTCGTCCTCATGCGGCCGACCCGGCCGGCGCTGGCCGCAGCAGCGATAGCCGTGCTCTGGGTGCACGTGCAGGCGCGCTGTGAGGAGCTCGACCTGCTGCAGCGGCTGCCGCCGTACCGCGTCTACATGCAGCGCGTGCCGCGCTTCGTGCCGCGGTTCGCACGGCGCCGGGGGTGAGGACCTCCGGCGGATAGTGGATAATCGCCGGCAAGAACCGAGGGAGGCCACAATGAGCAACGCAGCCAAGAGCGTCTTCGTCTTCAGCGTCTACATGGTCGTGCTTGGCGCTGCCCTGCTGACCGTCCCGAACCTCGTGATCGGCGCCTTCGGCTTTCCTTCCACCTCCGAGGTGTGGATCAGGGTGGTCGGCGTGCTGGTGCTGTGCCTCGGCTACTACTACATTCGATCCGCGCGGGCCGAGAACCGCGACTTCTGCAGGTGGACCGTGCATGCCCGCACCTTCGTCTTCGTCGCCTTCGCGGCGCTGGCGGCCCTCGGACTCACCCGGCCGGTGCTGGTCGTCTTCGGCGTCGTGGACCTTCTCGGCGCCACGTGGACCGCCCTGGCTCTGCGCCGGGAGCCGGCCTAGGCCAGCATGCCCGGAGATCTGGTGAACGTCCGCCCACTCGCGGCGACCGAGCTCGATGGCGCCGCCGCGCTGCTCGGGCGGGGCATGCGCGACAACCCGCTCCATGTCGCGGTCTTCGGCGCCGACCCGGAGCGGCGCCGGCAGGCGCTGTCCCGGATGTTCGCGCCGGTGCTGCGCAAGCTGCACGGCCGCGGTCTCGTCCTCGGCGCCTTCGCCGGCGGCGAGCTGCTCGGGGTCTGCGGGATGGCCCAGCCCGGCCGCTGCCAGCCCGGTCCGCTCGAGAAGCTGCGCGTCGTGCCGCGGGTGGTCCTCGACAACGGCATGGCGACGACGGGCCGCGCAGTGCGATGGCTCCGCGAGTGGTCGCGGCGTGACCCGAGCGAGCCGCACTGGCACCTCGGGCCGGTGGCGGTGGACGCGCACCTGCAGCGCAAGGGGATCGGCAGCGCGCTGATGGCCACGTTCTGCGCCCGCATGGACGAGGAGGGGGCGCTGGCGTACCTGGAGACAGACAAGCGCGAAAACGTTCGCTTCTACGGCCGGTGTGGCTTCGCGGTGACCGACGAGGGCAACGTGCTCGGGCTGCCAAACTGGTTCATGACGCGGCCGCCGTGGTCACACGCGGGTGGCCGGCCGACCATGGCGGCCGGCGCCTGACCGGCCAAGGCAGGCAGCGAGAGAAGGGGCGACCATCCGATGCTCGGCGCAGTCACTCTCCGTTGGACCACCGCGCCGCTCGTAACGCGACCCGCTCCTGTTCGCGGACAGGCTGTCAGGCCGGCAAAGGACCGGTCAGGGAGGATCGAACGATGAGGGCAGTGGCACGCGGATCGGTTGCGGTGCTCTTCATCGGCGCGCTGGCGGCCGGCTGCCGGCAGCCCGCGCCCGCGGGGTTGGCGGCGACGCCCGGCGACGCCGACGTCACCGGTGCCTGGCGCGCCCGGGTCCAGTTCCACACCGGCGCGCTTGCCGGCCTGAAGGACCTGGAGTTCATGTACGTGTTCAACACCGCCGGCACGATGATCGAGTCCTCCAACTACGACGGCGCGCCGCCGGTGCCGCCGGCGTACGGGGTCTGGCGGCGCACCGGGCCGGGCACCTTCGCGGCCCACTACGAGTTCTACTCGACCAGGGCGCCGGCCAGCTTCGCGGAGATCGCCGGCGGCGGCGGCTGGCTGCCGGCGGGACGCGGCGTGCTCGTCGAGAGGATCACGCTGGCGGCGGACGGCCGCTCCTTCACCTCGGCGATCGCCTACACCGCGTTCGACCCGGCGGGCAAGCCGGTCGAGGGCGGCGGCGAGGGCACGGTGAGCGGCGCCCGGATCGGGTTCTGAGGCGCCACCGGGAGCGGCCTGGATTATCCTGCACCGCGGGGCGCGGCGCCGGGGATCCCCCGGTGACCGAGGGAGGCAGGTCATGACCTCGAAGCGGGCCGTGGACGAATTCATGGCGCAGGAGACGTTGGCGGTGGTCGGCGTCTCGCGCTCCGGCAAGGGTTTCGGCAACGCCGCGCTGCGCGAGCTGCGCGCCAACGGCTACCGGGTGCTTCCGGTGCATCCGAGCGGCGGCGCGGTCCAGGGGCTGCCGTGCTCGCGCGACCTCGCGAGCCTGCCCGAGCCGGCCGGCGGCGTGCTCGTCGTCGTCCCGCCCAAGCAGACCGAGGGCGTGGTTCGCGACGCCGCCGCCGCCGGCATCCGGCGCGTGTGGATGCAGCAAGGCTCGTCGTCGCCGCAGGCGGTCGCGTACTGCGCCGAGCACGGGATCGAGGCGGTGCACGGCGAGTGCATTCTGATGTTCCTCGCCAAGGGGCCGGCGGTCCACCGCTTCCACCGCGGCATCCGCCGGCTGCTGGGCCGCCTGCCGAAGTGACCGCGTGAGCACCGACACCTTAGCCGACCGGTTCGTCGCTGCCTGGCAGCGTCACAACGAGATCGACCCGCCGATGGTTCTCCGGAGAGTGACGGGAGGGTGAGGCGATGCCGCACTGCATCCTGGAGTACTCCGCCAACGTCCCCGACCGTCCGGACATCGCCGGCGTGCTGGCGGAGGTGCACGGCGCACTGGCGGCAACCGGCCTGTTCACCCTCGCCGACATCAAGAGCCGCGCGGTCCGGCACGAGCACTTCCTGATCGGCGACGGCGACCCGGCGCGGGTGTTCGTCACGCTGACCGTTCAGATCCTCGCCGGTCGCAGCGACAAGGTGAAGGCGCAGATCAGCGAGACCGCGCTGGCGGTGCTCGGGCGCGCCTTCCCCGAGAGCCTGGCGAGGCGCACCTGCAGCCTGACCGTGCAGGTGTGCGACATTCATCGGGCGAGCTACCGCCGCCGACTCAGCAGCGCCGGCTAGTCCCGGCGCGCCACAATCTGGAGGTTGAAATGATCGCGCTCCTTCTCGCCCTCGCAGCCCTCGCCGGCGCTGGCGCGGCGCCTCAGGGCGCGCCGCCGGCCGCTCTCTCGCCCTTCGGACCGCCGTGGACCGTGTTGCTCGGCGAGTGGAACGGTGACGGCGAGGGCCAGCCGGGCGCCGGCAGCGGCGCCGCCTCCTTCGCGCTCGACCTCGAGCGGCACGTGCTGATCCGGCGCTCGAGCTCCGACTACCCCACCACCGCGGGCCATCCCGCCGTCCACCACGAGGATCTGCTCGTCATCTACCCCGAGGGCGCCGGCCCGGCGGCTCGCGCGATCTACTTCGACAACGAGGGGCACGTGATCGAGTACACGGCCGCCTGGTCGATGGACGGTCACGTGCTGGCATTCACCAGTACGGCGCGACCCGACGCGCCGACATTCCGGCTGATCTACCGCGTGCTCGCACCCGACCGGCTCGCCGTCGACTTCAACATCGCCCCGCCGGGCAGCGAAGCGTTCAAGCCGTACGTCAGCGGCGTGATGCGCCGTGCCGGCGGGCGCTGAAGGCGCGGCCCGAGCCGGGCACGCGCACGACGGCGGTACACTGATCGGGTGAGCAGCGCAGGTCGCGCCGCCGCGGTCGTCGCCGTCGTCCTCCTCGGCCTCATGGTCTTTGTCGGCCCGGCCGGACTGCGGCTGCGCCGGCAGCAGGTGCTCGTCCACGCCGCCGCCAAAGGGCACCTGCCGCTGATCCGCGTTGCCGTCGCCTGCGGCGCCGACCCTTCGTCGAACCTCACGGGAACCTACCCGCTCTATGCCGCAGCGTGGGCCGGGCACGCCGACGCTGCCGAGCTCCTTCTCCGCTACGGCGCCGACGTCAACGCGACCGAGCCGTCGGGCGCGACGGCGCTGATGGCGGCGGCGGGCCAGGGCGTCGATGCGGTGGTGCGCCTCCTGCTTGCCCACGAGGCCAGCCTTACCGCCGCGATGGGCTGCGGCAACGCCCTCGACATCGCCATCGCCAACCGGCACGAGACAACCGCGGCGCTGCTGGCCGCTGCCGGCGCCCAGCCCACGCGTCAGGAGCGGGACCCCCGCCTGAGCCCGGACGGCGAGCGGCGTTTCAGCCCCCCGGCGGCGCAGGGAGGGCACGCATGATCAGTCGCGTCTGGCACGGATGGACCTCGCGCGCGAACGCGGACGCGTACGAGGCGCTGCTCAAGAACGAGGTGTTCTCCGGCATTCGCGACCGCCGCATCCGCGGCTACCGGGGGATCCACCTCTTCCGGCGCGAGCAAGGCGACGAGGTCGAGTTCATGACCGTGATGTGGTTCGACTCGCTGCCGGCGGTGCGCGAGTTCGCGGGCGTCGATCATGAGGCCGCCGTGGTACCCGCGGCGGCGCGCGCGCTGCTGCTGCGCTTCGATCAGCGTTCGCAGCACTACGACGTCCGGGTCGAGCTGGCCAAGTAGCTGTCGCCCCGGGGTTGTGGCGAGGCACTCTCGCCGAGGCGTCTCGCACGCTGGCAACCGCGGACGCAGTGGCGGAGACAGACACCTTCGCCACCGTCAACCCGCGAGCCCCGAGGGAGCCAGAGTTGGCCATCGAGTCGCGGCGGGTCCGGCGATAGACTGTAACCTGTGCAGCGAGGCCTGCTCGCAGAACAACCGGGGCGCCCGCTGGCCGGTGGCCCGGCGCGCTGGGCGGGCGGTCGCGGAGGGCGACGATGAGGCTCAAAAAAGCGGCGGTCGCCGCCGGGATCACCCTGGCGGCCATGTTGATCGTGAGCGGCAACGGGAGGTGGGCGATGGCGGACGATCCGGCGGCAACAGTAGCGCGGGTACGCTCGGCGGACGGCGTCGAGATCGTCTACAGCACGCGCGGCGCCGGCAAGACCGCGTTGGTGCTCATCCACGGCGGCCTGGCGAACCGGAGCTTCTGGGCGCCGCAGCTTGCCGGGCTATCTGGCACCTACCGGGTCGTCGCGCTCGACCTCGGCGGCCACGGAGAGTCGGGGGGCAACCGCAAGGCGTGGCCGATTTCGGCGTTCGCCGAGGACGTGCGCGCCGTCGTGACGGCGCTCGACCTCAACCGCGTGGTGCTGGTCGGTAACTCGCTCGGTGGCGCGGTTGCACTCGATGCGGCGGCCCTGCTGCGCGGCAGGGTGATCGGCGTGGTCGGCGTCGACACGCTCCACCTGGCGACGCAGCAGATCCCCGCCGATGCCGCGCGGGCGCGCGCCGACGCTTTCCGCAAGGACTTCGGCGGCACGTGCCACGCGATGGTCGAGCAGCTCTTCCACCCCGGTGCCTACCCGGAGCTGCGCGCCTGGGCGGAGCGCGAGATGACGGCGATCGCTCCCGCGGTAGCCGCCGGGATGATGGAGGGGTTCGGCGGCTACGACCTGGCGGCCGCGTTTCGTGCCGCGGGTGTGCCGATCCGCGCGATCAACGGCGACCTCTGGCCGACCGACGTCGCGGGCAACCGCGCCGTCACGCCCGACTTCGCCGCCGTGATCATGAAGGACGCCGGGCACTATCCGATGCTCGAGCGGCCGGACGAGTTCAACCGCCTGCTTGCCGGCGTCGTCGCCGACCTCGAGGCTCGGCCGGCAACCCCACGCCCCGCCCGCTGAGCGGAGGAAGCGGGTGCGGACCGTCATGCTCGCGGCGTTGCGGGTCGGAGCGTTCGCCTGCACCATCGTCCTCTGGAGCAGGCTGCTACCGCTCGCGCTGCCGCCTACCGTGGATCTTGCCTGCGTGGTGGGGACATTGCTGCTCGTTCCGCCGACGTCGTGGGCCGGGCGCCGGCTGCTCGACGCGGAGCCGACGCCGCACCGGGCCGTCGTCGTGACCTCGCTCGTGCACGCGGTGCTCATGGCCCTGTTCGGCATCGCCATCATCAGGGCGATCGTCACGGCCGGCGCTTGGCGGGGCGTGGTCGTGCCGGTCCCCCGCGCCGTCGGGGTGCTCCTGACCTGGGTCACCGGCGCCGTTGCCCTGCTGACCGTCGCCAACCTCGCCTTGCGTGGCCTCGGCGCACCGTTCGCCATCGCCCTCAGTCGCCGGCTCGCCACGAGCTGGCTGTATGCGCGCACGCGAAACCCGATGGTGCTGGCGACGCTCGCCTGGCTCGCCGCCGTCGGCCTCCTGCTGCAGTCGGCGCTCTTCCTGGCGTGGGTGGCGCTCGCCGTGGCGCCGGCGTGGATCGTGTTCCTCAAGGTGTACGAGGAGCGCGAGCTCGAGATCCGCTTCGGCAAGGCGTACTTGAACTACCGGACGGCGATACCGTTTCTCTGGCCTCGGCTCTAGATGGCCGCCGGCAGAAGCGCAGGCATGAGACACTTGCCTGCCGGTCGAGCGGCCGCGCGGACGAGGTGGTTCGATGATCTGGATGTGGGTGGGGTTTGTCACGTTCGTGCTGGCGATGCTGGCGCTCGACCTCGGCGTCTTCCACCGCCACGCCCACGTCGTGACGGTACGCGAGGCACTCGCGTGGTCGGCGGTCTGGGTGGCGCTCGGCGTGGCATTCACGACCTTCGTCTACCTCGGCTACGAGCACCACTGGCTCGGCCTCGGCACCGGTATGGACGCCGCCGACGGTCTGCTCAACGACGGCCGGGCGGCGGCCGTGAAGTACCTCACCGGCTACGTCGTCGAGAAGTCGCTGTCGGTGGACAACGTGTTCGTCATCGCCATGATCTTCTCGTTCTTCGCGGTACCGGCGCTGTATCAGCACCGCGTGCTGTTCTGGGGGGTGCTCGGGGCGCTGGTGATGCGCGGCGCGATGATCGCGGTCGGCGCCTCGCTGATCGCCCGCTTCCACTGGGTGCTCTACGCCTTCGGCGCGTTCCTCGTCATCACCGGGATCAAGATGCTGGTGATCAGGCCCGGCAAGACCGACCTCAACCGCAACCTCGCGGTGCGGCTCGCCCGCCGGACGTTCCCGGTCACCGCACGCTTCCACGGCGAGCACTTCGTGGTGCGCGCCGGCTCGCCGGCGTCGCACGAGACCGCGGTGCCCGGCGCGGCGGTCGAGGCGGACGAGGCGGTGGAGCGGGCCCGGCCCGGCAGGCTGATGCTGACGCCACTGGCGCTCGCCCTCGTCATGGTGGAGACCGCCGACCTGGTGTTCGCCGTCGACTCGATCCCCGCCATCTTCGCGATCACCGCCGACCCGTTCCTGGTGTTCACCAGCAACGTGTTCGCCATCCTCGGGCTGCGCTCGCTGTACTTCGCGCTCGCCGGCTTGATCGATACCTTCGCCTACCTCAAGACCGCCCTGGCGTTCGTGCTCGTCCTCGTCGGCGGCAAGATGCTGGCGGTCGACTGGCTCAAGGCGGCGCTCGGCGCCAGCTTCAACTTCTGGGTGCTCGGCGTGGTGCTGCTCGTCCTCGCTGCCGGCGTCGTCGCCTCGCTGGTCGCCGGGCGGCGCGGAGAGCGGCCGGAGGTGGCGTGAGCCGGGTCGCGGAGTTCAGGGCGAGCCTCGACGAGGCCGTAGCGGCCCTGCAGGGCGGCGGCTTCGGCCCCGAGGCCGAGCGCCTTGCCGCCGCGGCGCAGACGCCGTCGTCGAGTTCGTCGGAGATCCTCGGCGAGCTCGGCCTCGCCATCCTGCGGGTGCTCCGCGACGTCGGGCACCTCCTCCCCCGCGACGCGAAGCGGCAATTGCTGCGCTGCCTGAAGGAGATCCGCAGGACGTGGCCGCAGCTCGCGCTGCCAGCAGAGGGCCAGCAATAGCCGCGGGCGACGCGAGGACGTAGACTGTTGCCGTTGACGGACGGGACACTCCGATGACGACCTTCGCAACTCCCCAGCAATACGTCGCCGCGATCCTCGAGGAGGTGCTGCGCGACGAACGGTCGACGCCCGCCGCGGTCGCGCTGCTCGATGAGGCGCTCGCGCGCTTCCCGGAGTCGGCGGCGCTGTGGTGCCTGCGCGGCGACGTCCACCAGCTCGGCGAGGACGAGGACGGCGCCGCGTTCGAGACCGCCGAGGCGAGCTACCTCAAGGCCGCCGAGCTCGACCCGCGCAACCCCGAGCCGCATGAGTCGCTCGGGCATCTCTACGACGCCATCTTCGACGAGCCGGCGCGCGCCGCCGAGTGCTTCCGCAAGGCGATCGCGCTCGGCGCCGGGCCCTCGGCGCACGAAGGTCTCGCCGAGGTGCTCGCCCAGCTCGACGAGAGCTGAGCTTCGACCGTTCCAGACTGGGCGGGAGGACCGTCGCCCCCGCCGGCCCGGACTCCGGGCCGCGAGCCCTCGCGCGCGGCCGAGGGTGCCCGCGCCCCGGAACGTGACAGACCGTGACAGTCACCTATCATCCAGAGCATGAGAGTCACCGCCGACCACCTGCAGGAGAGGATCACGGCGTTCGTGCGGACCGACGTTCCCACGCTGCGCCGCGATATGACCGTCGAACAGGCGCTCGCGGCAGTACGCGAGCATGGGCTCGGCGAGCGCATCGTCTACTTCTACGTCGTCGACGAGCGCGAGCGCGTCGTCGGCGTGCTGCCGACCCGACGGCTGCTGACGGCGCCGCTCGCGAGTCGCGTCGAAGCGGCGATGATCGACCGCGTGGTCGCGATCCCCGACGAGGCCACCGTGCTCGAGGCGTGCGAGCTGTTCGTCCTGCACCGCTTCCTCGCCCTGCCGGTGGTCGACGGCGAGCGGCGCCTGGTCGGGGTCGTCGACGCCACCTTGCTCACCGACGAGGTGTTCGACGTCGCCGAGCGCGAGCAGGCGAACGAGCTGTTCGAGGTGATCGGTTTCCGCCTCGCCCAGGTGCGCGACGTCTCACCGCTGCGCGCGTTCCGCTTCCGCTTCCCCTGGCTGCTCACCACCATCGCGAGCGGGGCGCTGTGCGCACTGCTCGTCAGCGCCTTCGCGGTGACGCTGGCGCAGGCGCTGGTGCTCGCGTTCTTCCTCACTCTGGTACTGGCGCTCGGCGACAGCGTGAGCATCCAGTCGATGACGGTGACCATCCAGTCGCTCCACGCGGCGCGGCCGACGCTGCGCTGGTTCGCCGGCGCGCTCGCCCGCGAGGGCGGCACCGCGCTGCTGCTCGGCGTCGCCTGCGGTGGCGTGACCATCGCGATCGCGGCGGCGTGGCACGGCCCCGGCCCGGCTACCTGGGCAATCGGCGCGGCGATCGTGCTCGACGTGCTGGCCGCCTGCGTGATCGGCCTGATCGTGCCGGCGCTCCTGCACGCGCTCCGCCTCGACCTCAAGCTCGCCGCCGGCCCTCTGACGCTCGCGCTCGCCGATCTGTCTACGATCGCGATCTACTTCTCGACGGCTTCGCTGCTGCTTTGACCTCTGGTGCCAGACTTCTGGTGCCAGACTTCTGGTGCCAGGCCCAACGATCCTACCGATCTTGACGCAAGGCACCGCAGCTCGGGACGACTGGAAATCAGACCGTGTGTGAGCCGAGGAAGGCGTCGAGGCAGGCGAGGTACGGCTCGATCGAGGGGATGAAGTGGCGCTCGTGGCGCTCGTGGCGCCCGTGTCGTGCTGAGCGGAGGTCGAGGCGCCAGCCGAGGCGGCAGCGATGTATCCCGCCGCGATCGGCGCGCCGCCGGTCTTCAGAACTTACTGCTGAGCACCGACAGCGGTGAGTGAGGCTGCGACGAGCGGGGGGTCCCCTGGGGCACACCCCGCATCCGACTGCTTGCCCCGCAGCGAGTCCTGGCCACGACTGCCGGCCTCCTACGTTCCAGCGGCGCCGAGCCGCCGGCGCAGCCGCGGCAGCGTGTCGCCCATCACCTCCGGGCTCCTGTCGCTTACCACCGTGTTGGCGTTGTTGCCGTGCGGGTCGGTCACCGACTGGACCACGAAGTAGTAGCGCATCCCCGGCTGCAGGTTGGTGACGGCGATCGATGACACGCTCTTCCCCGTGTCGTCCCCGCCAGCGTGTACGGTCCGCCGGAGGTCGTCGCATAGCTGACCCGGTAGCCGCCACCGTCGCCGGTGTACGCGATCGGCGTCCAGGTCACGGTCAGCGACGTCCTGGTGGGCGAGCCAACCGTGACGCCCGTCGGTGGCACGGTCTGCATGCTCTCCCAGTTGCCGCCCTGCTGTCTCGCATTCAGGAACGCTCGCAGCGGCGCGTCGCCGGTGAGCAGGCCATTCCAGCGTAGGTCCAGCCATTCAGGTGAGACAGACCCAACAGCGAGGTCGGAATGCTCCCGGTGAGTGCGTTGCCCTGGAGGATCAAGGTACTCAGGATCGGCGGCTCGCCGAGTCGGGCCGGGATACTCCCTGACAGGCGGTTGTGCTCGAGCGCCAGCAGGGTCAGGACGCGCAGGTTCCCGAGCTCGGGGGGATGCTTCCTTCGAGCCGGTTCGAGTTCAGCGACACACATCCCAGCTTCGGCGACTTGGCGAGCTCGGACGGAATGGTACCTGAGAGCTGGTTCCCGTAGAGAAGCAGGAGCTCGAGGCTCGCCATATCGCCGATCTCCGGAGGGATGCTGCCGGAGAGCTGGTTGTAGCGATCAGGAGCTGGCGAGCACTTGGAGCTGTCCCAGTTCCCTTGGTAAGGCACCGGAGAGCTGGTTGCTGCAGAGGTGCAGGTCCACGAGGTGCGAGAGGTTGTTGAGCTCGGGGGGAACGCTGCCAACGAGGTTGTTCTCCACGAGCGAGAGGCCCCGCACCCACTGGCCGGACGGGTCCGTCGTGACGCCGTGCCACCAGTGCTCAGTTCCTGGCGCACCCAGCCAGTTATCACGGTGAATCCAGTTGGGGCCACTGGTCGAGTTGTACAGCGTAGACAGCGCGTCGCGCTCGGCCTGCCGAATCGGGCTGCCGCAGCTGACGATGCGGTTCCGTTGGCCGAGCAGGACGAGTCCGCGACCTTCGACGTCATCCTCCAGCCAAAGTCGCCAGCTACTGGCGTACGTGTGGCTGGGGTTCTGCAGCGGTCGAGGCGGTAAGCCGTCGCCGAAGTCCCAGTCGAACGCGATCGACGCTGGGCAGCTGCCCTCGACCGTAGCGCCTGGAGGTGAACGTCACGTCGAGCGGCAGCCAGAGGCCAGGAGGGCTGGCGGACGCGGAGCAGGTCAGGGCGCACACAGTGACGGTTCCACTCTGCTCGCAGGTCTCGCCGCCGAAGGTGACGCGCAAATGCCAGGGGTATGGGCCGGGTCCCGGGTACGGCATGGGTTGGGTTCGCCTCGCTGGAGTGGGGCGAGCCGTCGCCGAAGTCCCAGTCGAAGCTGGCCACGTTCTCGCATCCGCCGCGCGAGGCGCCGGAGCTGAAGTCGACCGCCCGGGGTGTGCTCGGGCTCGCGACGGCAGAGGGACTGCACGCGAGCGGGTCCAGGGCGCCGACGATCTCCGCCACCCGGATGTTCTGCGTGTCGGCGACAACAATGCGGTCGTTGTGATCCACGGCCACGCCAAGCGGCTGGTTGAACGGCCCAAGATAGCGACCGTCGTTCGGCCGGTCGTAACACCCGACGAGGTTCCCCATGTCATCGAGCACCTTGACCTGGCTGTTGCCGGTGTCAGCCACAACGACGTGGTTGGGACCGAGCGCGGCGACCGCGTTCGGCGCGTTGAAGTTGGCTCTGAGCTCACGAATGAACGTAGGATGAGATCCGTCGAAGGTGAAGAGCTGGACCCGGTTGTTTCCAGAGTCGGCGACAAGGACCCGACCGTTCTCATCCACAGCCAGCCCCCGCGGGTCGAAGAACTGCCCGGCGCCGCTGCCGGGCGCACCGTACTGCGACACGAACTGGCCAAGCTGGTCGAACACCTGGAGGCGGCTGTTGCCGCTGTCGGCGGCGATGATCCGATACGGAGCGAGCGTGTCGCTGTTGCCGATACGTGGAATGTCGCTGATGCGCAGCTCGTCGATGACCGCGTCTGCCGGGCACAGGCTTGCGGGGTAGAACTGCCCGAGCACGAGGTCGCTTGCCAGCGGCGAGGCGAGTGCCAGACGGGTGCCACTGCTCCGGAACAAGCCGTCGAGGCCGAGCGACCATACGTTCCCCTGCCACAAGAAGGCAATGTGGTGCCATTCACCAGCTCGCCACATCTGACGTGGCCACGCCAGCAAGAAGTCACTGCCTCCCGAATGGCCCGCATTGACCGTGAAAGGGCCCCACTGGCTCTTGGCGATGAAGAACTCCTGGCCCGTACCCGGCCCGCCGACAGTGAGGAAGAAGTGGTCCTTCCCATCGTTGCCGTCCCAGCTCGGCTTCACCCAGAACTCGATGCTCCCCTGCTCGCCGTTGATGTTCCCCGCCGTGGCGTAGACGACTTTCGAATCGCCGGAGAACGAGACGGCCTGCCCGTGACGTCCCTCGACGAACGCCACATCGCCTGAAGGGGTCCCCGTCTCGCCGGCGGCGCCTGACAGGTCACCGTCGAGGTGGGCGAGCAGCAGCGTGTGCGCGTCGGCCTGGTAGGGACCTCCGGACTCCCACGCACCACCCCAGACAGCGACCCCTGTTGGCCGCTCGAAACTGCCCTGCGTTGGTGCCCCGCCCACCGATCGTGCGCGAAACACCGTGGCCCTCGCCGTCGGCGATCGTGACGGTGTGGTCTGGTGGGCTCGAGGTGACAAGCAACCCCTGCGGGTCGACGGCAACTTGTGCCCCTGGCTGGTTGTAGACGGGCACGTCAAGCCACTTGAGATACCGACCATCCGGCGCCTGCAAGGCTGCCCATCTTCCACAAAGCACGACCCTCTGGTTGTCGGGGTTGATGGCGACTCCCATCTGTCCGAACACCTGCAACCCCCAGAGGATCTCCGAGAAGCCACTCTCGCGACCAAGCGAGTCAACGGCTGTGACCGCAAAGCCGTTCTCCGTCGACTCATACGGTCCCTCCTCAATGAAAAGACAGCGAAAACGGAAACCGTTCACGCCGGTCGCGATCCGTGTCCACGCCTTGCGGGGGCCTGTTGTCCGGTAGACGCTGTAGGAGGTCACACCCGCGCTCGGACTCGCTTCCCAGCGCACCTCGATCTCACCCTTCTCCTGGATCCCTGAGACGGAGGCCGGCGGCGCGGGCGCGTCGTCTCGCGGCACGTGCGAGGCGATCTCGAAGGTATCCTGGCCTCGCCAGAACAGGACGTTCAGCTCGGTGAGGTCAAACCACGCATACTCCTGGTGCGAGCCCTTGCTCACCTCGACGAGGAAGATGTTGGCGCCGACAGTGTCGATCCGACCGAACGGATTGTCGTGGAACGCATGTCCCGTGCGCGTCGTGAAGGGCTCGCCCACCGGTCGGTTTGGCAGCGCGGCAAGGCCCGCCCCGTCTGTCATCACCTCAATCTCGGGGACGTTGTCGATGCCAAAGCCAGCGGCGGGTTGGTAGAACCGGAGCGTGACACCGGCTGCGGGCCTGCCAGCGCTGTCGAGCACCCTCACGGAGGTCGTCGCCGGTACGTCGAACTGGTACTCGCCGTAGTAGCCGCGGCGATAGCCCTTGTTCAGGTTCAGTCCCATGGCGGTGTGCTCGGAGTACACGAGCGGCCACTGGCCGAAGAGGCCGCTCATCATGTCAGGCCACGGGTACTGGAGCCTCGTCTCCACGGGACGCGCATTTCGATCGAGGACCTTCACGTTCGCTGGGCAGCACGCCCCGAGGTTGTAGGAGTAGAGGTCGATGATGCCGAGCTGATGGGTCAGCTCGTGCAGAAGGCCCCCGGCGTTGCCGTCTGTCTCAGCATCCCAGAAGTTGTCGTCGGCGTGGTACCACCAGCCCCCGATGGGGCCCTCGTTGGGAACCGGTGAATCCGTGATCCGGAACTGGTCCAACCTCACCCTCTCCTCGATGCCGTTCGGCGTGAGAGGATGGATCGACCGGGCAAACCCTGCGTTCCAGGAGGCGAACAGCCGCTGCACCCAGTCCTCGGCCGAGAACGGCCAACGTGGGTCAGGTGGCGATTCGAGGATCTGGTAGAGGTAGGTCATCATCTGAAAACCGAGGGGAGTGGCGTCGGTGCGGTCCTCAATTGAGTTGTTGCTCTCGTAGGTCTCCGCGATCGTATTCGCCGGGTCAACCGTGAAGCGGACCGTGTGCTCGCCGATGAGACGTTCGCTCACCGTGTGGTGCGCCCACGGCCACTGGTAGGTTGCGGTGCCTTCCTCGCCCGGAGCCAGGCCAGGGTGGCTCCCCGACGCCACCAGAGCTCCGTCGATGCGCCACTCGTACGCGAATAGCCCGCTCGGGACCGTCCCCTTGTTCATGAAGTGCGCCGTGAACGTCACGAGCTCGCCGTGGTCTGGCCAGCGCTTGTCGTTCTCGGTGCCGGCGCAAAGTGCTCGCTCGCAAGGGCGGTATGTGTTGTACAGCGGACGCATCTGGATGAAGGTCACGTCTAGGTCCACGCCCTCGGGCTTGGTCAGCGCTCGATGGCCGCGCAAGCTCACTGAGGGTCGAGTCCGCGGCGTAAGACCCGCCGCGCCCCGGTTCGGGCCGGCAAGTAGAGCCAGCTCGCGCCTCGGCTGGCCTGGCGACGCGTAGACGATCGCTGGCTGGCGGGCGGCAGCCCGGCCGGCATCGGGAGACGGCTCCTGGGCGTGGACCAGCGCCAGAGTGCCGGTCAGCGCCGTTGCCACGCAGGCCACAGTCACGAGGGCCTTTCTTGCCATTATCTTGGTCGACATCGCAACCCTCCAGGGGCCAACGGAGGAGACGGCGTCCCGACGCAAACGAGGGCGGGACTCGAGAAAGGAAGGTGTTGTACCGATTATCTGCTTCGTGATTGTAAGCGTCAAGCACACGTCAGCTCGCACATGTCAACTCACTCGTCCTCTCCGCATCCCAGCGCTTCTGACCGTCTCCACTTCCCGAGAGCCTCGGCGCCGGCGTTGCGCCAAGCTCCCATTGCCCAGCCGGAGCCTGCCGCCGGCCGCCAATCTGAGACGCGACGAGATCCTTCGCTGCGCTCAGGATGACGGCGAGCGGCGAGACTCGAGAAGCGCAAGCGTCAGGCGCGGCGAGGTCCTTCGTCGGGCTTCGCCCTCCTCAGGATGACCGCGGGGTCCAAGCTCAGACCGTGCGGGTGGCGAGGAACGCGTCGAGGCAGGCGAGGTACGGCTCGATCGAGGGGATGAAGTGGCGCTCGTTGCGGGCGTGGGGGCCGATGCCGGTCTGGCCCCAGACCACCGCGTTGCCGCCGGGGGCGAAGCGTGCCGAGGTGCCGGCGAGCTTCTTGCCGACCGGCGCCGGGCCGCCGGACACCTGCTCGACCGCGTGCAGCAGCCGCTGCAGGTGGGGGTTGTCGGCCGGGCAGGCGATGCCGCCCTCGTGCACCTCGGCGACCACCTCGAGGCCGTGCGCGGTGGCGACCTCGGTGATCGCCGCGATCAGCCCGGCGAGGTCGTCCTCGGGGATCGGCCGCACCTCGAGGCCGAGCACGCCCTCGGCGGGCGTGACGTTGTAGATGCCCGGCTCGCCGCACCTTCAGGAACGGGAACCACGCCTGGCTGCGCCACGCGGGGCCGTCGAGCGTCAGGTGGCGAGGGAGCAGTACCGCGACCGCGTCGCGCGCGCTCACCAGGCGCCCCAGCAGGTCCTGTGAGCCGCGCGGTGAACGCCGAGTGGCCGCGCTCGCCGCGGGCGACCAGGCGCAGCCGCACGACGCCGCGGTTGGCGACGCACACCTCGCCGAAGCGCTCGCTCGCCCTGCTCGCCGGTGCGCTCGCCGAGGATCATCAGCTCGGGCGCCCAGCCGAAGTTGTGCGCGAGGTCGGCGAGCACCTGCGGCGTGCCGAACGGCTCCGACTCGCCGTTCTCCTCGTTGCCGACCAGCAGCAGGTTGGCGGCGGGGTACGGCGGCCCGGCGGCGAGCGCGCGCCGCATCCACACCAGGTAGCTCGCCACCACGGTCTTCATGTCGGCGGCGCCGCGGCCGAGAAGGTAGTCGCCCTCGATGCGCGGCTCGAACTGCGTGTCGTTGGGGTCCGGCTCGACGACGTCGAAGTGGCCGCCGAGGGTGACCGGCGCCAGCAGCGCGCCGGGAAAGCCGGCAACCACGGACGGGTAGCGCCCCTGGTCGTAGAGGCGCACCTCGGCGCCGGCCTGGCGCAGCAGCGCGGCGATGAACCGCCCGCAGCGCAGCACCTCACCGAGCCGCTCGTCGGCGCAGTTGGTCACCGACGGAATGCGCACCAGGGCGGCGGCGAGCGCCAGCACCTCGGCGAGGCGCGCTCTCGTCGGTGGCGAGCGCCGGTGGCTCGCCTGCGGCGGCGATGCGCACCGGCAGCAGCGGGTTCTCCCGTCCCGCCTGCTCGAGCGGGACGAGCAGCTCGTCGAGCTTCGCCGCCTCGTCGCCGAGCCGGCGGTGCCGCCGAAGCGACGCGCTCGACGTCGCGCGCAACGGCCTTCGTCCGCGCCTCGAGCCACTCCCGGAACAGCTCGCCGGGCACGATCGGCTCGCCGGCCGGCGGTGCGCCGAGCGCCGTACAGGCGCGCGCGCGAACCAGCGCGCGCATCTCGCCGGCCGGGTTGGGACCGCCCGCGGCCATCGCCGCCAGCGGCGCGATGTACGCGGTGTACCCGAGCGCGTCGGCGAGCGGGGCGAGCTCGGCGAGCGTCGCCGCCAGCCACTCGCGCAGGACGACCGTCTCGCTTGTGAACGGATGTACAAGGCTTGCGCCCAACCCCCGCTGTGCGGCGGCCGTCTCGTTGCGGCGCGCCAGCGCGACGTCGTCCTCGTCGTAGGCGTAGCCGGCGCCGAACGCCGGGTCGGCGTAGATGCGCAGCACCAGCAGTTCCTTGAACGCCACCTTGGCGACCGCGAGGTCGAGCGAGTCGCCGCCCTCGTCGGTGCGCACCTCGACGCGGCTCATCGGCAGGTCGACCAGGGCGCAGAGGTTGTCGACCAGCAGCGCCTGCTCCGCCTCGTCGAGGGAGGCGTGGACGTCGTGCGCGTACAGCCCCTTGCGGTACAGCTCGCGGAGCTGCTCGGAGGTGGTGGAGATGATCCGGTTGACCGGGTCGACGTCGGAGCGGGCGCGCACCGGCGTCCAGTTGTTGCCGCCGAAACGCACCCCGCGGCGCACCAGGTCGTAGGAGATGCGCAGGTACTCGGGGTGGCTGGCGTACAGGTGCGCGACGTCGAGCGTCTCGGGGTTCGGGAACGTCAGCAGCCGGTTGGAGTCGACGTCGGTCAGCACGAGGACGGGCTCCGAGCCGATCAGCTCGGCGCGCAGCGGCGAGGCGGCCGAGGTGGCGATGAACAGCGCGCAGTACGGGCGCAGCAGCCGGGTGATGCGGATCATCGCCTCGCTGCGGTAGTCGGCCAGGGTGCGACCGGCGCGCTCGTCGTGCGGCAGGTGGAAGAAGTCCCACGACAGCAGCGGCTCGGGCAGCGAGTGGTTGGTGTGGATGCCGGCGGTCGCCAGGCGCGAGCCGAACAGCGCGACGCACCTGGCGAGGTAGCGTCGCTTGGCCAGGCTCCACCCGTCGGGGATCGAGTCCTCGTGCGGTGTCACCGGGTAGAGCAGGTTGCCGTGCAGCGCGTAGTAGCGCCCGCCGGCAGAGAGGCCGGCTTCGTCGAGGAGGTCGAGGAGGACGCCCTCGAGCACCTTCGCCTCGAGCGCGGCGCCCTCGGGTGAGTAGTACGGCCGCGTCGCGAACTCGGTCATCCAGTGGAACACCTCGCGCTGCAGCCTGCCGCGCAGCCAGGCGGGGGCGCGCTCGTCGGTGAGGTAGTCGGCGAACGAGCGGCTCTCCGGCCCGTAGCCGATGCGCGTGACCGGGAGCAGCTCCTCGTCGAGGATGTTGAACTCCACCTCGAGGCCGGAGGCGCCGCGCTCGAAGTGGCTCTCGAGCGCGCTGGCGACCGCCATGCGGTACTTCTCGGCGAAGCGACTCCAGTCAGGCATGGGCGGGGACCGGGGACCGGGGACCGGGGACCGGAACCCCAGTCACCTCGCGGGGCGTGACTCTGTGGGGCCGGCGCTCCGCGCCGGCTGCGCGCGCGGAGCGCGCACCCCACATTGAGACGGAGCAGGCGCTCATAGTGCGGAGAGTGCCGTCCAGAGACGGTCGAGGGCGCGCGCGGTCTTCTCGGGCGGCAGGGCGTAGGAGAAGCGGATCCAGCGCCGGCCGAAGTCGGAGAAGTAGACGCCGGGCACCACAGCGAGCCCGTGGCGCTCGGCGAGGTAGGCGCCCATCGCGGCGGAGTCGCCCATCCCGGCGCGGTCCATCCACGGCCCGAGGTCGAGGAACGCGTAGTACCCCATGCCGAGCACATGGCGGATGGCGTGCTCGGCGAGGAACGCGGCCATCACCCTGCGTGAGGCGTTGGTCGGCGCGACGATGCTCTCGCACGCCTTGGCGAACCCCATCTTGTACGCGGCGACGGCCACAGCCTGGCTGTGGAACGACGGGATGACGCCGTGCGAGGCGCGGTTCTGCATGAACTTCACCGCCGCCTTGCCGGCGAGCAGGTGAGCGTTGCGCACGTTGGACGCGCCGAGCGACTTGGTGATCCCGTCGAGGAACAGACAGCGGTCGCGTTCCGCCGGCGTGAGGGCGAGCAGGAAGGCGTTGAGGTCGTGCGGCGCGCCGTCGGTCACCCAGTGGTAGATCCAGTCGAACAGCACGAACGGGATTCCCGAGGCGAACGCCGCGCGAGCGAGCGCGAGCTGCTCCTCCTCCGGGATCGTGCGGCCGGTCGGGTTGTCCGGGCTGGTGACGATGAGGCCGGCGACCATTCGCCCTCCCAGCCGTGCCGCCGTGTCGACGCAGGCCTGTACTCCCTCCGGGGTCAGCGCCCAGCCGTCGTCCTCGCGGCCGGGGGCGAGCAGGACGTTGGCGCCGACCGCGTACGGCCCCCAGTTGTACGAGATCCACGGCACTCGCGAGGTGACGACGAAGTCGCCGTGCCGCTTGGTGCCGAGGAACTGCATCGCGTCGTACGCCTTGAGCAGCGCGTCGCGGCCGCCCTGGCAGGCGAGCACGTTCTCGGGGCCCCAGCCGGTGGCGGCGTCGAGATGCCAGTAGTCGCCGACGATCGACTTGCGGAAGAGATCGCACCCGAACGGCTGGTCGTACGCCGATCCGTGCTCGACCTGCAGCCGGTGCGCCTCGGCGAGTACCTCGGCGGGCACTCCCGGCAGGCTGGCGCCGCCGTCGCCCTGGCTGGCGTCGAACATCTCGCCGTCGGGGAAGGCGCGCCGGTAGACCGCGAGGGCGTCGCGGATCTCGAACATCCGGCTGCCCGGGATCGTGCACATCGTCGCCGGGCTGCCATCGAGCCCCGCCAGCTCGGCCGGCGTCACCACCAGCGCCGGCTGGTCCTCGCTCACCATGCGTACGCTCTCGTCGACCACCGTTGCCTCCTGCGTTCCGTCGCCGTCGTCTCGAAATACCACTCTTGAGGTGCGGCGTGTTTATACACGACCGGACAGGGGGAAGGAAAGACGTGGTTCGTGGGTCGAGTGGTTTGGAGGTGCACGGAACTTTGGAGGTCGTCGTTGCCACCTCCGACATTTTGAAAGCGGACAACTCAGCGATCCCGCTGCGACCTCCAGCCAGGGCGGCGCTTGTACTCCCCATCGCGAGCAAAACGTCGGAAGTGGCACGCGCGCGCCGCTCAGGGATCGGCGCGGCCCCACTCACAGCCACGGCGTCGCGCTCAGGCGCGCTGGCGCTTGTCCTGCTTCTTTGTTTCTTCCTAGCTCGCTCCGCGGGGCGGAGCGGCGCTGCCGCCAGTGGGCCAGATGCAAGGAGACCGAGCCGGCCCGCGACGACGCGTACTTCCTGTACGCGAGGAGCGAGGCCGGCGAAGGGCGACGCCGCAGATGGTCCGCTGCCGGCAGCGCTTCGTGGGAAGAAGAGAGCGATCCAAATTGGCGAGGGGCGGGCCGGACGCAGTGCGGCAAGGACGCGAGCGGCGAGCCCGGCCGGCGCGCAGCGCCGAGCCGGCTCGCAGCGAGCGGCCGCAGCGCCGCACAGCGGCGCCCGCCCCATCCTCCGCCAGCGCCTTCAGTCGTCGGGGGTGAAGCGAGCGGTGCGCTCGCGCTTGAGGAGGCCGCGCTGCTTCTTGGCGGACACGCGACGCTCCTTGGCGGCGCGCGGTTTTCGCGTCGGCCGGCGCGGCGGCTGCTCGGCGAGCGCCTCACGCAGCAGCTCGACGAGGCGCGCCGTCGCGGCCTCGCGGTTGGCCGACTGGCTGCGCTCCTTCTGTGACGACACCCGGAGCACACCCTCGCCCGAGACGCGGGTGGCGAGGCGCTCGCGAACACGGCGCTTCTGCTCCTCCGACAGCGCCGGAGTGCCCTCGAGGTCGAACAGGACCGTCACCTTGGTGCTGACCTTGTTGACGTTCTGGCCGCCCGGCCCGGAGCTGCGCGATGCGACGAACGACAGCTCGTCGTCGGCGATAGCGATCTCGGCGGTAATCGTGACCATCGGTCGATCCGGAGGCAGCGCGGCGAGGCTCAGCCTTCGGAGTCCTCGGGCACGCCTTCGAACAGCGCCTGCAGCAGCTTGAGGTCGCCGGTCGCCATGCGGAGGAACTCAACGCCGATCTCGAACAGCTTCTCACCCTTCGGGATCTCGTAGACGACCCGGCCGTACGCCTTCACCACGCCGCCGCGGACCGAGATCAGCAGCTCGACGCCGGAGCCCAACCCGAGTGCGGCGTCGCTGACTACCATGCACCCGCCAAGGCCGACGGTGCGGGTCTTCGCGAACTCCTCGCCCTCCGCGGCACCGAGCTTCTTCACGAGTACGGCGTACTCGGCGGGTATCCTCGGGAACCGGCGCTTCTCGCGGTGCTCGTCGGCCATGGCCTGCGTCCTCGACGGCCACTGTAACAGCCCTGAGGCCCGCGGCGCAAGAATCGTCGCACCTTGCCGCGGGCTCACCCGGCGGCGGCGGCGAGCAGGCGGGCGTTGGCCGGAGCGCCGACGCCGAGGTCACGAGCGAGCGTCACGACGGCCCCGTTGCGCCAGGCCTGCGCCTTGGGAGCGCTGCTCTTGACCCAGCCGAGCGGCTCGACGGAGCGCAGGAACGCGGGCCACCAGCCGGGCTCGGCGGCGACGCCGAGCGCTCGCGCCGTCACCGTTACCGCCTCGCCGAACACCTCGCGCGCCTCGCCGGCTGGCGCCGCCAGGTAGTCCGCGAGCGTGACGCCGCGAACGGCGAGCGGCAGACCGACGACGCAGTTGAACCCCATCTTCTCGGCCTCGGCGGCGCGGAACGCCGCGTCGTCAAGCGCCGCGGCGGCGATCCCGCCGGCCGAGAGCGCCGCCGCCATGTCCGTGGCGAGCGGTCCGGCGAAGGGGCTCGGCCGCAGGACGCGGAAGAACTCACCCTTGCTGGTGAACCAGACGAGGCCGCGAGTGTGCCCGGCAACCGCCGCCAGCTCCGGCCGGATCCATCCGTTCTGCAGAAATACCAGCGTCTCCGACGGTACCGAGCGCAGGCGCTCGACGACGCCCGCGAGCTGCGCCTCGCCGACGCAAACGATCCGCGCCCCGCCGGCGGCGGCGAGCGCCGCGCCCCAGCCGGATGCACGGGTCACGCCGGTGACGGCGACGCCGGCGCGCTCCAGCGCGGCAGCCACGCGGCGGCCCACCTCGCCCATGCCGATCACGAACGCGCGTCGCATCGCCACCGGGGCACGCCTAACGGAAGCGCGTGAGCGTGACGTCGAGCGTCCGCCGCCGCGCCTCGACGGCGCCCCACTGGATCAGGATCGGGCTCTGGTAGGTGCCCTTGATCAGGCGGCCGCCGTCGCCGGCCGCGTCGGAGACGAGCAGGCTCACCGACCGCTTCAGGCGCAGCTTGCGGCGAGCCGGCAACGCCATCGCCTTCGCGATCAGCCGCTCGACCGCCGACGAGCTGATGCGCAGGGCGTCCATCAGCTCGTTGATCACCTGGACGAGGTCGTACTTCGCGTAGCCCCAGCTCTTCTGGGCGATCGCCGCGGGATCGGCGAGCGCGTTGCGGCCGGTGCGGGCAAGGAAACGCAGCGGATCGGAGAGCACCTCGGCGAGATCGTGCCGCATCAGCAACGTCTCGAACTCGTTCACCGTGAGCCCGGCATCGTGCTCGCCGGGGTGCAGGGCGATGTCGACGCGGCCCTTCTCGACACCGTGGCGCCGCAGCAGCTCCTCGAGGCGCGGCATGACGCCGGCGCGGGCGTCGGCGAGGTTGACGGAGTCGATCGGGTGGCCCGAGACCGCGACCTCGCAGGCGATCCGCTCGACCGTCTCGGCGCGGGTGAACGCCAGCACCGTCGTCCGTCGCGCCCGCACCGCGGTGCCGTTGGTGCCGTCGAGCTCAACGAAGTACACGGGCTCGCCGGGCCGGTGGACATAGGTCACGCAGTTGCGCAGCCCGGCGGAAATGAACGCGAGGTGCGAGTCGGCGTTCCGCGGCTCGACGCGGCGCGACTCCTCGGAGAGCTCGCTGCGCTCGTCGAGGCGGTCGTGGCGGTACGCGGCGCCCTCGGGGAACAGGTGCCGGAAGGCTCCCAGAAACGGATCGAGGCGATCGCGGCTGTGCTCGAGTCGGCTGCACAGGCTCTGCTCCAGGTAGCCGGCGGTGGTGTGGTGCGAGCAGTAGGCGACGCGCCGGTACGGCGCCAGGACGTCGCCATAGACCTCGGCAACGCGCGCGGCGACGTCGATCGCGTCGTACCGCGAGCGTGGCGTCAGCGTGAGCTCGATTTCCTTCGGTTCCGCGGCCATCACCTGTCCTGCGGGTGTACGTGCGCGGCGTCGTTCGTGTCGACCGGCGGTCGCTTCACGGCCCCCCTCGCCACCCGCTGCCCCGTCCCGAGTTTAGCACTCGCGTCTCAAGATAAACAGGCGATGGGCGCTGGGCGATGACCCGCACGAGGGGAGGTGGGGGGTCGGCTCCGGCGCAGGCGCTGCCGGGTGCCGCACCCTGGCAATGCGCGGTATCTCTGGCCTGCCGCCTATCGCCTAGTAGTGCAGCTCGACGACGTCGCGGTCGCGCAGCTCGAAGTCGCGGGCGACGCGCTGGCCGTCGAGCTTGCCGCCCCAGACGCGGGCGAACTGCAGCTTCTCGGCGATCTCGCGGTGAATGTGCTCGGCAAGGTCGATCACCGTCGACCCGAGCGACAGGACGAACGGATCGAGGCGGTCGGCCGGCTTGCCGGGAGGCTTGGCGTAGACGCGGATGAGCTGCAGGCGCCGCCACACCGCCACCTTGAACGACTCGAGCCCGGTGCGGGTCGCCGTCGACACGCGGACGATCGGGAAGGTGGCGGCATAGAACCCGTCGAGCACCTCCAGGTCGTCGGGCCGGGCGCGGTCGGTCTTGGTGAAGACCATCAGCGTCGGCAGCGGCGTGTCACGGTAGTCGCCGTCCTCCGGGAGCTCGCCGACCAGGGGGATGTGCACCGCGGCCAGTCGCTCGCGTATCACCTCGACGTCCTCGGGTACCTCGGGCGAGGTGGGGTCGACCAGCAGGAGCGCCGCGTCGGCGCCGCGCACCAGGTTGGGCAACCATTGATCCATGTGCTCGTGGGCGATCGGCGGCAGGTCGACGATCTGCACCTGGACGTCTTCGTACGGCATCATCCCGGGTTGCGGTCTGGTCGTGGTGAACGGGTAGTCGGCGATCGCCGGTTCGGCGCGCGTCACCACCTTGAGCAGCGACGATTTCCCGGCGTTCGGCGGCCCGAGCAGCACTACCTGCGCGGCGCCCTCGGCGTCGACGTGGACGTGGTGCCCGTGCTTGGCGGAGCGGCTCTCTTCTTCCTGGCGAACGCGCGCCAGGCGGCGCTTGAGGTCCGCCTGCATCTTCTCGGTGCCCTTGTGCTTCGGGATGGTGGCGAGCATCTCCTCGAGCGCGGCGCGGCGCTCGTCGGTGCTCCTCGCCGCCTTGAACTTCGCTTCGGCCGAGCGGTACTGGGGAGTGAGGTTCGCAGGCATCACCGTAATTGTAGATGCGGGGACCGGGGACCGGGGACCGGGGACCGGAAGGAAGAAAGGCGAAGAGCAGGCGGACCATTTCCACCGCCCCGGTAGAATGCGCGGATGGCCGAGCGGGTGAAGGCGGAATCGCGCCATGTGCCGGTGTGCGCGGCGGGGCTGGCGGTAGCGTACCTGCTGGCGGCAACGCTGGCGCCGGTCCTGCTGGCGCCGCTGGTCGTCGCGGCCGCGGTCGCGGCGTGTGCATTGGCGCTCTTGCGCCACCGGTCGCGGGCCGTCGCGGTGTCCACCGCGGCGATTGGTGTCTGGCTGGCCCTCGGGTTCACGGGCGCCTGGCTGCTTCGGGACGATCCTGCCGGAGGCTTGCTGTGGGCCGTGCTCGGCCTCTTTGTCCTCCCGCTGCCAGTAATTCCCTGGCTCTACGCCTCCACGTTCCCCACGGTCCCCGGTCCCCGGTCCCCGGTCCCCCCGCCGGGTGGGCGGGCGGAATGACCGTCCTCGCTGCGCTCCTGGTGCTCGCGGCGGCGGCCGCTTGGTGGGGGGTGCGCCGGGCGCGCTCGGCCAGCGACTACTTCGCCGCCGGGCACCGCGGCGGCGCCTGGCTGGTCGGCATCGCCGGGACGGCGGCGGCGGTCTCCGCGTTCACCTACGTCGGCGGCCCGGGGCTGTTCCTCGTCGCGGGCGCCGGTTCTCTGTGGATCATCCTGTCGGCGCCGCTCACGGGGGCGCTGCAGTGCTGGGCGGTAGGCGAGCGGGTGGTCGAGATGGTGCGCCGCCTCGGCGTCCTGACGCCGACCGAGCTGATCGGCGCCCGCTTCGGGCCGGCGACGCGGGCTGCCGCAGCGCTGGTGGTCGTGATCGGGTGCGTCGCCTCGGGCGCGGTGCAGGCCAAGGCCGCCGCGGTGCTCGGCGAGATCCTGTTGGGCGTGCCGGGTGTCGCCGCCGCCGCCGCGGCGATCCTCGCCACAACGCTGTACACCACGGCTGGCGGGATGCGCGCCGGCCTGCTCGCCGACGCCGTCCAGGGCGGCGTGATGGCGGTTGCTGCGCTCCTTCTCGCCGGTGCCGCGCTCGCCGCCGCGGGCGGTCCCGCGGCCGCGCTCGCGACGGTCGAGCGCGCGCGGCCCGAGTTGCTTGGCACGTTCGGCAGCGTGCCGCCGGCCCGGGCGATGTCCTGGTACCTGCTGTTCTGCCTGGGGACGCTGGCGCAGCCGCACTACGTGCAGAAGTTCTTCTTCCTGCGCTCGCCCGCGGAGCTGCGTCGCCTGCCGACGGTGCTCACCGGCGCGCTCGCGGCGATGCTCGCGGTGTGGCTCGGCGTCGGCCTCGCCGGCGCCGCGCTGGTCGCGCAGGGACGGCTTGCGGTGGCCCGTCCGGACGAGCTCACCCCGGCGGTGATGCGGCTGCTCGGGCCGTGGGCGATGCTGCTCGCCGGCATCGCCGTGCTCGCCGCGCTGATGTCCACCACCGCCTCCTTCCTCAACCTCGCCGCCGCCGCGCTCACCCGCGACCTGCCGGTGGCGCTCGGGCGTGCGGCCGGCACCGTTGCGGCCGCGCGGATGGCGACTGCGGTGGTCGGCGCCGCGGTGGTCGTCCTCGGCGTGCAGAGCGAGCGGACGATCGCCATCCTCGGCGTCGCCGGCTGGGGGTTCTTCACCGCCGCGCTGCTGCCGGTGTTCACCGTCGGCCTGGCGTGGCCGCGGGCGACCGGCGCCGGCGCGGTGGCCGCGATGCTGACCGGCGCCGCCGTCGACCTCGCCCTGGAGGCGATCCGTTCGCAACTCCCGCCGGGCCTCGAACCCGGCCTCGCCGGCGCTTCTCTCGGCTTCCTCGCTCTCGTCCTCGTCTCCCTCCGGCTGCCTTCCCCGGTCCCCGGTGCCCGGTCCCCGGTCCCCGATCCTCATGCCCTGGACGCCTGACTCCCTCCGCTGGCTGATCCGGACGCTGCGCGAGCACCGCGCCGCGGTGTCCCCGACCACGCTCGCCGAGGTCGAGCGCAAGCGCGACCCGTTCCGCCTGCTGGTCGCCTGCGTGATCTCGCTGCGCACCAAGGACGAGGTGACCGCGACCTCGAGCGCCCGCCTGTTCGCAGTGGCGGCGACGCCGGCGGCGCTCGCCGCGCTGCCCGAGAAGCGGATCGGCGCCCTGATCTTCCCCGCCGGGTTCTACAACACCAAGGCGCGGCAGCTCCGCGAGATCGCCCGACGTATCGCCGCCGACCACGGCGCTGCCGTGCCGGCGGATCTCGATGCACTGCTCGCCTTTCCCGGCGTCGGCCGCAAGACCGCGAACCTCGTCCTCGGCCTCGGCTTCGGCGTCCCGGCGATCTGCGTCGACACCCACGTCCACCGCATCTCGAACCGCCTCGGCCTTGTGCGGACCAAGACTCCCGAGCAGACCGAGCACGCGCTGGCAGCGGTGCTGCCGAAGCGCTACTGGATCGACATCAACGACCTGCTGGTCACCTTCGGCCAGCACGTCTGCCACCCGACCTCGCCGCACTGCTCGACCTGCCCGCTTGCCACGCGCTGCCCCCGCATCGGCGTCACCCGCCACCGGTAGCGAGCACGCCCAGGCGAAATGTGCGGAGGCAAGCTCCGCACCTACAGCACCTCGCCACCCACCCCATGGAGTAGGCGGGCAGCTTGCCTGCCCGCATTTCGACGGTCCTCCGGGCCGGGCAGTGGCTTTTCCGCGTCCGCCTTCGGTGACTTTCGCGAGCGGGCAGAAAGGAAAAGGGCGGAGACCAGCCCCGCCCCGGTTCATTCCTGTCTTTCCGGTCCCCGGTCCCCGGTGCCCGGTCCCCTGCCTCTACATGCCCTTCAGCATTTCA
This sequence comes from uncultured Acidobacteriota bacterium, assembly GCA_963725705.1. Classification (GTDB taxonomy): domain Bacteria; phylum Acidobacteriota; class Thermoanaerobaculia; order Thermoanaerobaculales; family Thermoanaerobaculaceae; genus CAVRZJ01. Next base: position 144,427 of record CAVRZJ010000025.1, read on the forward strand.
TCCGCCTCGGCGCAGGTCTTGCCGACGCCGGCGACCGACTTGGCGAACGCGGCCTTCTCCTCGTCGGTGAGGTCGAGCTCGATCACCTTTTCGACGCCGTTGGCGCCGATGATCGCCGGCACGCCGACGAACAGGCCGTGGACGCCGTACTCGCCCTCGAGCTTGACGCAGACGGGGAGGATCTTGCGCTTGTCGAAGATCACCGCCTCGGCCATCTCGAGCGCCGCCCACGCGGGCGACACGAACGCCGAGCCGAAGCCGAGCAGGCCGACCACCTCGCCGCCCGCCTTGCGGGTGCGTGCCTCGATCTTCGCCAGGGTGTCGGCGTCGAGGAACTTCGCCACCGGGATGCCGGCGATCTGGCAGGAGCTGCGGACCGGGACCATGTCGTCGCCGTGGCCGCCGAGCACGATCGCGTTGACGTTGTCGACCGAGACCTTCGCCGCCTCGGCGACGAAGTAGCAGTAGCGCCCGGAGTCGAGCACGCCCGCCATCCCCATGATCTTGTTCTTCGCCGGGTGGAGGCGCTTGTCGAGGGTGAAGACGATGGCGTCGAGCGGGTTGGCGATGGACAGGATCATCGCGTCGGGGCAGTACTGGTGGATCCCCTTGGCGACCTCGAGGGTGACCTTGAGGTTGATCGCCAGCAGCTCCTCGCGGCTCGGGAACGTGCCGTCGGGGCGCGCCTTGCGCGGCACGCCGGCGGTGTTGATGACCATCTCGGCGCCGGCCAGCGCCGAGTAGTCCTTGGACCCGACCAGCTTGATGTTCTTGCGGATAGTCGGCAGGCCCTCGGCGATGTCCAGGCACTTGCCGATCGACACCGACTGCTTCTTGACCACCTCCTGGCGCTCCGGCGCGTCCGCCGGGTTGGGCATCGGCGCCGGGTCGGTCATGCCGATCTCGCGCGCCAGCCCGCGCTCCGCGATCTCGTGCGCCAGCACGCCGCCGATGTAGCCTCCTCCGATGAGTCCGATCTTCTTCAACATGCCGTTTCTCCTTTCTCGATCAGTGCGTTCGCACCCAGTTGTCGTTCGCCGCCAGCCGCGCCGCGCGGCCGATACCATTCTCCACCCGTGGCGCTACACCGTCTTCGCCGGCGCCTCCGGGATCCCCTCGCGACGCGGGCTGCTCGGCTTCGCCGCGACCTTTGCCGGGCAGCGCGTCTTGTGCAGGTGCAGGTAGTCCATCACCAGCTCGCGCTTCATGAGCTGGATCGCCTTGGCCGGGTCGACACCTTTCGGGCACACGCGCGAGCACTCGCCTGCGTAGTGGCAGCGCCACGGGCCGGCAGCGCCGCCGAGCGCCGCCTTGCGCTCGGCGAAGCCGCCATCGCGGGTGTCGGCGTTGTAGCGGTGCGCCTGCGCCAGCGGCATCGGCCCCGAGTAGTGCGGATCGGTGGCGTAGGTCGGGCACGCCGCCATGCAGCACCCGCACTTGATGCAGTACGAGAACTGCAGGTAGTGCTCGAGCTGATGCGCCGACTGGAAGAACTCGGCCGTCGGGTTCTCGCGCTCCTGGACGTCGTCGCGGACGATGTATGGCTTGAGCTCCTGGTGCCGGGCGATCATCGGCGCCAGGTCGGGGACGAGATCGCGGATGATCGCGAAGTTCGGCAGCGGCGCCACGGCGACGGTCGCGGCCTTGAGGTCGGAGATCTGCGTGTTGCACGCCAGCCCCGGCTTGCCGTTGATCAGCATGCCGCACGAGCCGCACACGCCCATCCGGCACGACGAGCGCCAGGCCAGCCCGGGAGCGTGCAGCTCTTTGATCTTCCACAGCCCGTCGAGCACCGTCATGCCGGGGGTGTACGGGATCGTGAAGCTCTCCCAGTGTGGCGCCGCATCGCGGTTGGGGTCGTACAGCCTGACGCCGTAGGTGACGTTCTTCATCTCGCCCATGTCGCCTCCCCTAGAACGTCCTGGCCAGCGCCATGCCGGCCACCGCGGCCCACGTCCCGAACGCGAACAGCCCCAGCCCCGCCAGGAGCAGCAGCGCTCCGATCGCCTTCTTGAGCGCCGTCGGCGGGTTCAGCTCGAGCAGGATGTTGCGCAGCCCGTAGAGCCCGTGAAATAGGGCGGCGCCGAGCAGGAGCACGTACGTCACCGCAAACGCCGCGCTCTTGCCGCGCGCGAGCACGTTCTCCCAGCCGACGGGGAGGCCGCCGGCCGGGTTGAGGCCGGCGAAGTGCACGACCCGGTCGAGGTGCATGACGGTCATGTGCATGCCGAGCAGAACGAGGATGACTGCGCCGGCTGCGATGTGCCACGTCCACAGCTTCTGATCTCTCATCATCGCCGCCCCCCTAGTGCTGTCCCAGCACGAAAAAGCTCAAACCGCCGAGCACGACCAGCGCGCCGGCGAGCAGCAGGGCCGCAACCGCGAGCGGGCGCTGCACGTCGACCGATGTCTGGTATGGGTACACCGGCTCGATTGGCCTGCCGACGCCCCAGCCGAGCTCGATGATCGCCAGGCGGATGCCGTTGATGGCGTGGAACGCGAACGCCGCGAACACCAGGAACTCGCCGACGGTGAACAGCGGGCCGCTGACGCTGGCCATCGCAGATTTCCACCGTTCCGGCGAGACCGCCCGCGACGAGGTAACGACGATGTGCAGCAGAAAGTACGCCAGGAGACCCAGCCCGGTCAGCCGGTGCAGCGTGTAGAGGTATCTCTCGTACCCCCATCGCCCGCCGCCCAACCACCCCCAGATCCCCAGCCGATTCGGAAGTGCTTTGTTTCCCATCATGGTCTTCTCCCGGTCCCCGGTTCCCGGTCCCCGGTCCCCTAGTACTTTCTTTCCACAGGCTTCCACGAGTTGATCGTGACGTCCTTGTAGTCGAGCCGCGGTGCGCCGTCGGTCTTCCACGCGAGCGTGTGCTTGAGCCAGTTGACGTCGTCGCGGGTGGCGAAGTCGCGGCGGGCGTGCGCCCCGCGTGACTCCTGGCGCGCCAGCGCGCCCATCACGGTGACCTCGGCGAGGTCGAGCAGGTTCCCGAGCTCGAGCGCGTGGAACAGGTTCGAGTTGTAGACCTTCCCCTTGTCGACGACCGGGGCGGCAACCGAGCGGGCGCGCAGCTCGCGCACCTTCGCGAGCGCCGCGGCCAGCTTCTCGCCGGTGCGGAAGACGCCGACGTTGGTGTCCATGATCGAGCGGAGCTGGCGGCGCAGCTCGTAGAGGTTCTCCGCACCAGTGCGGGCGAGCAACGCGTCGACGTGCGCCTTCGCCGCCTTGACCTTCGCCTCCGGCACCGGCGCCGGCGCGGCCAGAGTCGGCAGCGCCTTGACGATCTCCTCGCCGGTGATGCCGCCCCACACCAGGCACTCGGCGGTCGAGTTGGAGCCGAGCCGGTTGGCGCCGTGCAGCGACACGCACGCCGCCTCGCCGGCCGCCCAGATCCCCTCGACCCGAGTCTTGCCGTTGATGTCGGTCTCGACGCCGCCCATCGAGTAGTGGGCCACCGGGCGGATCGGGATCGGCGTCGTGATCGGGTCGAGCCCGAGGAACTTGATGCACACCTCGCGGATCAGCGGCAGCCGCGTGTTGATCCGCTCAGCGCCGAGGTGAGTGAGGTCGAGGTGCAGGTAGTCACCCCACGCCTCGGAGTGGAAGCCGCGCCCGGCGAGGATCTCCTCGGTCTCGGCGCGCGACACCATGTCGCGCGGCGCCAGCTCCATCAGCTTGGGCGCGTACGTGCCCATGAAGCGCTCGCCGGTGTTGTTCTTGAGGTAGCCGCCCTCGCCGCGGCACGCCTCGGTCATGAGGATGCCGGACGGCACCAGGCCGGTCGGGTGGAACTGCAAGAACTCCATGTCCTCGAGCGGCAGCCCGGCACGGAACGCCATCGCCATGCCGTCGCCGGTGACCGTCTGCGAGTACGTCGTGAAGCCATATAGCGTGCCGCCGCCGCCGGACGCGATCAGCAGCGCCTTGCCGCGCATCGTCACCATCTCGCCCGACGGCGCGTGGATGCCGACCAGACCGGCGAAGCGCCCATTCTCGACGAGGATGTCGGTGACGAAGAGCTCGTCGTAGCGCGTGAAGCAGCGGTGGCGCAGCAGCGTGTCGTAGAGCGTCTGCATCTCGAAGAACCCGGTCTTGTCGGCGGCGAGGGTGGCGCGCGGGAACGAGTGGCCGCCGAACGGCCGCTGGTCGATGCGCCCCTCCTTGTCGCGCGTCCACGGGATCCCCCAGTGGTCGAGCAGGCGGATTTCGTTCGGCATCGCCTTCGCGAAGCGGTACACGACGTCCTGGTCGGCCAGGAAGTCCGAACCCTTGACGGTGTCCCAGGCGTGCAGGTCGATCGAGTCGCCGAGGTCGGGCCGCATGACCGCGGCGGTGCCGCCCTCGGCGCACACCGAGTGCGCGCGCATGAGCTGCACCTTGGAGACGATGCCGATGTCCACCTTGCCCTCGAGCCGCCGCGAGATCTCCACGGCGGCGCGCAGGCCCGCCAGCCCGGCGCCGAGGATCAGGACATCGTGGGTGATTGGTTCGGTCATTCGTACCCCCTCCGGTGAGTCAGGTCGAGAGTTCAGAGTCGCGAGTCGAGTGTTCCCCCGCCCCCGCAAGAAGCCGGATCGGAGGCTCTCCAGGCATTCCAGCGACCGCCCCGGCCACGAAACATCCCACGAAAGTAGCAGCGTTGTCTTCGCCGTTCGGCTGCCGGCTCTCAACTCTCGACTCTTGACTTTCGACTTTCTTCTGAGTCGCAAGTGCAGATGCGAAAACGAAAGGCCGGGGCACCGAGCCCCGGCCATCGCTGTTCCTCACAGCGTGTCGGTTGCTCCGGCTCATGGTCTGTCGAGGGCGGCCGGGAGCGCTACCGTCCGGACCGCGCCGGCGACGCAGCGGTGGAGCGGCGCCATATCGCCCTCGCGATCCTCAGCCAGCCGCGGCACGGGTTTCGCGCCAACGCTCTCGGCACCGGAATGAGTGATCTCGGTTCTCCGCATCGTCGTGTCCTGCGCACGCCGCTCCGACAGATTCTGGCGTTACTCCCCCCGGCGTGACGCAACGGATACGATAGCACCGGGAATGTACGTTCACAAGCGAGCGGGGACGAGCGACGGCACCGCCGGCACACGCGTAGTATCGTTGATCCAGATGCCACGGGACAGCCTTTTCGTCCGCCCGCGCGTGCGTGAGATCCACGTCGTGCTGCTGCTCGCGGCGCTCATCGGCGTGCTCGGGGCGTTCGTCACGGTGGCGTTCCGCATGGCGATCCGCGGCGTCGAGTGGGTGTTCACCGGGCACGACGCCGGGCTGGTCGAGGCGGCCATGTCGCTGGCGTGGTGGCAGCGCCTCCTCGTTCCCGCGGTCGGCGGCCTGATCGCGGGAGGGATCCTGCAGCTCGGCCTGCGGCTCGTTCGCGGGCGAACGACCACCGACTACATGGAGGCTGTGGCGGTCGGTGACGGCGTGCTCGGGGTGCGCACGAGCCTGGTGAAGAGCGTCTCGTCACTGCTCACCATCGGCTCGGGCGGCTCGATCGGCCGCGAAGGCTCGATGGTGCAACTGGCGGCGCTGGTCGGCTCGATCACCGGCCGGCTGCTGCCGCACACCGAGTCGCGGATGCGGCTGCTGGTCGCCTGCGGCGCGGCGGCCGGGCTGGCCTCGGCCTACAACGCACCGATCGCGGGGGCGCTGTTCGTCGCCGAGATCGTGCTCGGCTCGATCGCAATGGAGAGCCTCGGGCCGATGATCGTCTCATCGGTGGTCTCGGCCGCCACCGTTCACCAGCTTCTCGGCTTCGCGCCGGTGTTCGCAATCCCGCCGCTGCACTTCGTCTCGGGCTGGGAGACGCTGTTCTACCTCGCCCTCGGCGTCGTCTGCGGCGCCGCCGCACCGTTGTTCCTCTTCGTCCTCACCGGTGTCGAGAAGGCGTTCGGCCGGCTCGCGGCGCCGCTCTACGCCAAGCTCGGGCTCGGCGGCCTGATCGTCGGCGCGCTCTCGGTGGCGCGGCCGGAGATCTGGGGCAACGGCTACAGCGTGGTCACCGAAATCCTCCACTCGCGTCTCGCGTGGCAGGCGGTCGCCGCGGTGCTCGTGCTCAAGGTCGCCGCCACCGCCGCCACCGCCGGCTCCGGCGCCACCGGTGGCGTGTTCACCCCGACGATCTTCGTGGGCGCCTCGCTCGGCTACCTGCTCGGCGCGGCGGTGCAGGCGGTGTTTCCCGGCGTCACGGCGGGACCGAACACCTACGCGGTGGTCGGGATGGGGGCGTTCCTGGCCGCCACCACGCGCGCGCCGGTGATGTCGATCCTGATGATCTTCGAGATGACGCTCGACTACGAGATCGTGCTCCCGCTGATGCTCGGCTGCGTGACGGCGTACTACGTCGCGCGCGCCCATCTGCGCAGCGAGTCGATCTACGCCCGCTCGCTGCGCTCGAAGGCCGCCGACGCGCTGGGCGGCAGGCTGGCGAAGATGGGCGTGCGCGACTTCATCGAGCCAGTCGCGCCCACCGTGGCGGCCCGCGCCGACCTCAGTGAGCTGATCGACACGATGCGCACCTGCCGGGACGCGACGTTCCTCGCCGTCGACGAGGCCGGAGCGCTGGTCGGCGTCCTGCCGGTCGAGAGCGTTGCGACCTCGCTCGCCGAGCACGAGAACCCCGGCGACCGCCGGGTGGCCGACATCATGACGCGCGAGTATGCCTATCTCACCCCCGACCTGTCGCTCGGCGGCGCGCTCCAGATGTTCGCCCGCAGCGGCGCACCGTGGCTGCCGGTGATCGCCAGCGAGTCGGACGCCCACCTGCTCGGCCGGGTGGTCAAGTGCTCGATCTTCCAGGCGATCGCCGAGGACTGGCAGCGCAACCGGCGGTAGCGGCGAGCGCCGCGGCGAGGGCGGCGACCGCCTCGTCGAGGTGCTCCTCGGCGACCGTGTACGGCGGCAGGAAGCGCACCACGTTCTCCCCGGCGGGGGCGGCAAGTACCCGGCGCCCCTGCAGCTCCCGCAGAACGTCGTCGCGGCCCTCGCGCAGCTCGACGCCGACCATCAGGCCGCGGCCGCGCACTCCGGCGACCAGCGGGTGGGCGAGCGCCCGCAGCGCGGCCGTTAGCCGCTCGCCGAGCGCCGCGACGCGCGCGAGCAGCGCTGCGTCGAGGATTCCGAGCACCGCCAGCACGCCGGCGAGCGCCAGCGGGTTGCCGCCGAACGTCGAGGTGTGCGACGAGCGGGTGATGTGCACGGCCACCTCGGGAGCGACCACGGTGGCGCCGATCGGGATGCCGCCCGCGAGCCCCTTGCCGAGGCAGACCACGTCGGCGGCCACACCATCGTGCTCGGCGGCCAGGAAGGCGCCGGTGCGGCCGCACCCGGTCTGCACCTCGTCGAGGATCAGCAGCGCGCCGCGCTCGCTGCACAGCCGTCGCGCGATGGCGAGGTAGCCGGAGTGCGGTACCTGCACGCCGCTCTCGCCCTGGATCGGCTCGACGATGAGCGCCGCAGTGCGATCGTCGAGCGCCGCCGCGAGCGCGTCGGGATCGTCGAACGGGACGTGCTCGAACTGCCAGAGCAGCGGCAGGAACGGCGTGCGGTACTTCTCGCCCCAGGTCGCCGACAGCGCGCCCAGCGTCTTGCCATGGTAGGCGCCGCGGCACGCCACGATGCGCTTCCTCCCCGTCGCCAGGACGGCGAACTTGAGCGCCGCCTCGACCGCCTCGGTTCCCGAGTTGCCCCAGTACACTGCGCCGCGGCCGCCCATCGCGCGGACCACCAGCGCGTGCGCGGCGCGCGCCCGCACGTCATTGGCGAAGCTGCCGTGCAGCGTTGGCAGCGCCCGCAACTGCTCGCCGAGCGCGCGCTCGACGACCGGGTGGCCGTAGCCGAGGATGCTGGCGCCGTAGTTGCTCATCATGTCGAGATAGCGCGTCCCCGCCTCGTCGATCAGGTGCACGCCCTCGCCGCGCACGAGCGTCACCCCGCGGCTGGGGTAGACGTCGACGGTGAAGCGCTTCTGCAGTGCGGCGGCGTTGGCCACCGGCTACCCCGCCGCGGCGGCGCGCGTGGCGTCCGCGACGATCACCGTGCCGGCGCCGGCGGGGTAGCCGGTGGCCAACGCCGCCGCACTGCAGAAGCGCTTCACCGTCGACGTCTACCCCAGCCGCGGGGTGACGCTCGTGCGCGGCGAGGGCGTGCACCTGATCGACGAGGCGGGGACGCGCTATCTCGACATGATGAGCAACTACGGCGCCAGCATCCTCGGCTACGGCCACCCGGCCGTCGAGCGCGCGCTCGGCGAGCAGTTGCGGGCGCTGCCAACGCTGCACGGCAGCTTCGCCAATGACGTGCGGGCGCGCGCCGCGCACGCGCTGGTGGTCCGCGCGATGGGCGGCCGCGGCGCAGTGTACTGGGGCAACTCGCGGGAACCGAGGCGGTCGAGGCGGCGCTACAGTTTCGTCCTGGCGACGGGGAGGAAGCGCATCGTGGCGTGCCGCGGCGCCTACCATGGCGAGACACTGCGGCGCGCTGTCGGCGACCTGGGGCGAGAAGGTGCCGCAGGCGCCGTTCCTGCCGCTGCTCTGGCAGTTCGAGCACGTCCCGTTCGACGATCCAGACGCGCTCGCACACACACACACACACAGGCGGCGCTGCGAAAGACGATCGCACTGCGGCGCTCATCGTCGAGCCGATCCAGGGCGAGAGCGGCGTGCAGGTACCGCACTCCGGCTACCTCGCCATCGAGCAACAGGCTGTGCAGCGAGCGCGGCGCGCTGCTGATCCTCGACGAGGTGCAGACCGGGTGCGGCCGCACCGGCGCCTTCCTGGCCGCCGAGCACGATGGTGTGGCCGCCGACGTGGTCTGCCTCGGCAAGGGGCTCCACGGCGGCGTCCCAATCGCCGCCATCATCCGAGGTGGCCGTGCACATGGGGCCGCCGTCGCACACCTCGACGTTCCCGGGCGACCCGCTGGCGCTCGCCGGCGTGCTGGCCGTGCTCGGAATCCTCGACGCAGCGCTGCTCGGCGCGTCGCGGCGCTCGGCGAGCCGCTAACGGCCGCGCTGGGGCGGTCGCCCGCCCGCTGGTCGCCGGAGTGCGCGGCCGCCGGATGGTCGCGTCAAGCAGCACGAAGAGCCGTGACGACGTTCTGCGGGAGCTGCAGGGGCGCCGGGTACTTGCCGCCCCCGCCGGGAGCCCGTCCGGTGCGCTTCCTGCCGCCGTACACGGTCGCCGAGGAGCACCTCGACAAGGGCATCAGCGCCTCGCCGCGGCGCTCGCCGCTACCGCCGGTTGCGCTGCCAGTCCTCGGCGATCGCCTGGAAGATCGAGCACTTGACCACCCGGCCGGAGCGGGTGGCGTCCGACTCCGCTGGCGGAAAATAGCCGGCAGCCACGGTGCGCCGCTGCGGGCGAACATCTGGAGCGCGCCGCCGAGCGACAGGTCGGGGGTGAGATATAGGCATACTCGCGCGTCATGATGTCGGCCACCCGGCGGTCGCCGGGTTCTGCGTGCTCGGCGAGCGAGGTCGCAACGCTCTCGACCTTTACACCGACCAGCACTCCGCCTCGGTCGACGGCGAGAGGACGTCGCGTCCCGGCAGGTGCGCATCGTGTCGATCAGCTCACTGAGGTCGGCGCGGGCCGCCACGGTGGGCGCGACTGGCTCGATGAAGTCGCGCACGCCCATCTTCGCCAGCCTGCCGCCACGCGTCGGCGGCCTTCGAGCGCAGCGAGCGGCGTAGATCGACTCGCTGCGCAGATGGGCGCGCGCGACGTAGTACGCCGTCACGCAGCCGAGCATCAGCGGGAGCACGATCTCGTAGTCGACGTCATCTCGAAGATCATCAGGATCGACATCACCGGCGCGCGCGTGGTGGCGGCTTGAACGCCCCCATCCCGACCACCGCGTAGGTGTTCGGTCCCGCCGTGACGCGGAACGCCGCCTGCACCGCCGCGCCGAGCAGGTAGCCGAGCGAGGCGCCCACGAAGATCGTCGGGGTGAACACGCCACCGGTGGCGCCGGAGCCGGCGGTGGCGGCGGTGGCGGCGACCTTGAGCACGAGCGCCGCAGCAACCACCTGCCACGCGACGCGAGTGGAGGATTTCGGTGACCACGCTGTAGCCGTTGGCAGACTCCGGCCGCGCCACCGAGAGCGCGCCGACGATCAGGCCGCCGAGGCCGAGCTTGGCGTAGAGCGGCGCCGCGAGCCGGCCGAACGCCTTCTCGACACCGGTGAGGACGAAGAGGAACAACGGTGCGGCGGCGCCGCAGACGACGCCGAGGGCGAGGTAGAACAGCGTCTCCCAGCCCGAGACGAAGTGCAGCGGCGGGATTGCGAACACCGGCGCGAAGCCGAGAAGCTGGTGAACGGTGGCGGCCGAGACCACCGATGAGACGATCATCGGCCCGAGGCTCTCCATTGCGATCGAGCCGAGCACGATCTCGGCGACGAAGCGCCCCCGCGATCGGTGCGTTGTAGGCCGAGGCCAGCCCGGCCGCCGCGCCGCAGGCGACCAGCAGCCGCATCCGCGACTCGGTGTGCGGCAGCAGCCGGCCGGTGATCGAGCCGACCAGCGCCGCCAGTTGCACCATCGAGCCTTCGCGGCCGATCGGCCGCCCGAGCCGATGGTGAGCAGTGACGAGACGCTCTTCACCAGGCTCGTGCGCACCCCGAGCACGCCGTCACCGACCGCCACAGCCTCCATGTAGTCGGTGGTCGTTCGCCCGCGAACGAGCCGCAGGCCGAGCTGCAGGATCCCTCCCGCGATCAGGCCGCCGACCGCGGGAACGAGGAGGCGCTGCCACCACGCCAGCGACATGGCCGCCTCGACCAGCCCGGCGTCGTGCCCGGTGAACACCCACTCGACGCCGCGGATCGCCATGCGGAACGCCACCGTGACGAACGCCCCGAGCACGCCGATGAGCGCCGCGAGCAGCAGCACGACGTGGATCTCACGCACGCGCGGGCGGACGAAAAGGCTGTCCCGTGGCATCTGGATCAACGATACTACGCGTGTGCCGGCGGTGCCGTCGCTCGTCCCCGCTCGCTTGTGAACGTACATTCCCGGTGCTATCGTATCCGTTGCGTCACGCCGGGGGGAGTAACGCCAGAATCTGTCGGAGCGGCGTGCGCAGGACACGACGATGCGGAGAACCGAGATCACTCATTCCGGTGCCGAGAGCGTTGGCGCGAAACCCGTGCCGCGGCTGGCTGAGGATCGCGAGGGCGATATGGCGCCGCTCCACCGCTGCGTCGCCGGCGCGGTCCGGACGGTTGCGCTCCCGGCCGCCCTCGACAGAACATGAGCCGGAGCAAACGACACGCTGTGAGGAACAGCGATGGCCGGGCTCGGTGCCCCTGGTCTTTGTTTTCGCATCTGCACTTGCGACTCAGAAGAAAGTCGAAACTCAAGAGTCGAGAGTTGAGAGCCGGCAGCCGAACGGCGAAGACAACGCTGCTACTTTCGTGGGATGTTCCGTGGCCGGGGCGGTCGCTGGAATGCCTGGAGAGCCTCCGATCCGGCTTCTTGCGGGGGCGGGGGAACACTCGACTCGCGACTCTGAACTCTCGACCTGACTCACCGGAGGGGGTACGAATGACCGAACCAATCACCCACGATGTCCTGATCCTCGGCGCCGGGCTGGCGGGCCTGCGCGCCGCCGTGGAGATCTCGCGGCGGCTCGAGGGCAAGGTGGACATCGGCATCGTCTCCAAGGTGCAGCTCATGCGCGCGCACTCGGTGTGCGCCGAGGGCGGCACGGCCGCGGTGATGCGGCCGGAGAACGGCGACTCGCTCGACCTGCACGCCTGGGACACCGTCAAGGGCTCGGACTTCCTGGCCGACCAGGACGTCGTGTACCGCTTCGCGAAGGCGATGCCGAACGAAATCCGGCTGCTCGACCACTGGGGCATCCCGTGGACGCGCGACAAGGAGGGGCGCATCGACCAGCGGCCGTTCGGCGGCCACTCGTTCCCGCGCGCCACGCTCGCCGCCGACAAGACCGGCTTCTTCGAGATGCAGACGCTGTACGACACCCTGCTGCGCTACACGTGCTTCACGCGCTACGACGAGCTCTTCGTCACCGACATCCTCGTCGAGGGTGGGCGCTTCGCCGGCCTGGTGGCATCCACGCGCCGTCGGGCGAGATGGTCACGATGCGCGGCAAGGCGCTGCTGATCGCGACCGGCGGCGGCTGCACGCTGTACGGCTTCACGACCTATTCGCAGACGGTCACCGGCGACGGCATGGCGATGGCGTACCGCGCCGGGCTGCCGCTCGAGGACATGGAGTTCGTGCAGTTCCACCCGACCGGCCTGGTGCCGTCCGGCATCCTGATGACCGAGGCGTGCCGCGGCGAGGGCGGCTACCTCAAGAACAACACGGGCGAGCGCTTCATGGACAAGTACGCGCCCAAGCTGATGGAGCTGGCGCCGCGCGACATGGTCTCCCGCGCCGAGACCGAGGAGATCCTCGCGGGGCGCGGCTTCCACTCCGAGGCGTGGGGTGACTACCTCCACCTCGACCTCACTCACCTCGGCGCGGAGCGGATCAACACGCGGCTGCCGCTGATCCGCGAGGTGTGCATCAAGTTCCTCGGGCTCGACCCGATCACGACGCCGATCCCGATCCGCCCGGTGGCGCACTACTCGATGGGCGGCATCGAGACCGACATCAACGGCGCGACCGGATCGAGGGGATCTGGGCGGCCGGCGAGGCGGCGTGCGTCTCGCTGCACGGCGCCAACCGGCTGGGCTCCAACTCGACCGCCGAGTGCCTGGTCTGGGGCGGGATCACCGGCGAGGAGATCGTCAAGGCGCTGCCAATCGGCCGCCCCGGCGCCGGTGCCCGAGGCGAAGGTCAAGGCGGCGAAGACGCACGTCGACGCGTTGCTCGCCCGCAGGGCGCGGAGAACCTCTACGAGCTGCGCCGCCAGCTCCGCTCGACCATGGACACCAACGTCGGCGTCTTCCGCACCGGCGAGAAGCTCGCCGCGGCGCTCGCGACGGTGCGCGAGCTGCGCACCCGCTCGGTTGCCGCCCCGGTCGTCGACAAGGGGAAGGTCTACAACTCGAACCTGTTCCACGCGCTCGAGCTCGAGAACCTGCTCGACCTCGCCGAGGTGACGGTGATGGGCGCGCTGGCGCGTCAGGAGTCGCGCGGGGCGCACGCCCGCCGCGACTTCGCCACCCGCGACGACGTCAACTGGCTCAAGCACACGCTCGCGTGGGAGACCGACGGCGCGCCGCGGCTCGACTACAAGGCCGTGACCATCAACACGTGGAAGCCGGTCGAGAGAAAGTACTAGGGGTACGGGGTACGGGAACCGGGGACCGGGAGAAGACCATGATCGAAAACAAGGTACGTCCGGAATAGGCTGGGAATCTGGGGCTGGCTCGGGGCGGACGCTGGGGTGCCGAGCGCTACCTGTACACCCTGCATCGACTAACTGGGCTTGGCCTGCTGGCCTACTTCCTCCTGCACATCTTTCGTGACCTCCTCGCGCGCCCTCGGGCAGACCGGGTGGAGCAGGCCATGGGTGCGGTGACCGGGTCGCTATTCAAGATCGGCGAGTACCTCGTGTTCGCGGCGTTCGCGTTCCACGCCATCAACGGGATTCGGCTCGGGATCAATCCCCTTGAGCTCTGGGTCGCCGTCGGCGGCGGGCCGATCGAGCCCGTCTACCCCTACCGCACGTCGCTCGACGTCCAGCGCCCGCTGGCGATCGGGGTGCTGGTGCTTGCCGCGGTGATCTTCGTGCTGGGCACCCTCAACTTCTGGGTGCTGGAGTAGGAGGCGGCCATGATGCGCGATCAGAAGCTCTGGACCTGGCACCTCGCGGCGGGTGTGGTGATCCTCTTCCTCCTCGGGTTGCACATGACGGTGATGCACCTGGAACGTCACGATTCCGCTCAGGGGCCTCAACCCGGCCGGTGGTCACCCAATCGACTGGGCGAACGTCGTCGCACGCGGCAGGAGCGCGGCGTTCATGCTCAGCTACGTGATCCTCCTCGGGGCCGCGCTCTTCCACGGCCTATACGGCCTGCGCAATATCCTCTTCGAGCTCGACCCCGCCGACAGGCGCTAGAAGGCGATCGAGAACGCTGCACCTGGCGGGCTCGGGCTGTTCGCGTTCGGGACATCGGCCGCAGTCGCCGGCATGGCCCTGGCCAGGACGTTCTAGGGGAGGCGACATGGGCGAGATGAAGAACGTCACCTACGGCGTCAGGCTGTACGACCCCAACCGCGATGTTGAACAAGATCGGAGTCATCGGCGGCGGGTTCATCGGCGGAGTTCTGGTCCAGGAGCTGGCGCAGCGCCGCCTGGCGCGCGAGGTCGGTGACCGACCCCGCCCCCTTCGTCAACCCGAACGATCCTCCCGAGAAGCAGGCGGTGACCAAGAAGCAGTCGGTGGCGAAGGGCAAGGCCCTCGACATCGCCGAGGGATGCCGCTCGATCGGCAGCGACGTTCGGCTGCGCCAGCCGGGACTACGACTCTCGACGGGTGCGACATGGTCATCAACACCGCCGGGGTGCCGCGCAAGGCGCGCCCGGACGGGACCTTCCCTCGCGCGAGGAGCTGCTCGCGATCAACCTCAAGGTCACCGGCGAGGTGGCCGAGGCGATCCGCAAGCACTGCCCGGAGGCGATGATCATCTCGATCGCCAACCCGCTCGACGCCATCGTCTACACGCTGTACAAGAAGCTCGGCGCGCCGAAGAACCGGCTCCTGGGCATGGCGGGGGTGCTCGACTCCGCTCGCTACCGCTACTTCGTGGCCCAGGAGGCGCGGGGTCAGCGTGGAGAACGTCGAGGCGATGGTGCTGGGCGGCCACGGCGACACCATGGTCCCGGTGCGCAGCTGCTGCCGCATCGCCGGGATGCCGGTCGAGAAGTTCATCGCGCCGAGACGCTGGACGCCATCGAGGACCGGACCCGCAAGGCGGGCGGCGAGGTGGTCGGACTCCTCGGCTTCGGCTCCGCCTTCGTCTCGCCGGCGCTGAGCGCGCTCGAGATGGCCGAGGCGATCATCTACGACAAGAAGAAGATCCTGCCGTCTGCGCGCTGCTGGAGGGGGAGTACGGCGTCAACGGCCTCTTCGTCGGCGTGCCCGCCATCATCGGCAAGAACGGCATCGAGAGGATCATCGAGGTGGACCTGACCGACCGCGGAGAAGGCCGCCCTGGCGAAGTCGGTGGCGGGGGTCGCGCAAGGACGCCGACGCGCGGACAACGGCTGCTGAGCGGGCACGTCGAGCAATGCGGCGAGATCGGTCGGCAGAGGTGCTGCCCGAACGCGACCAGGATGTCGTTGATCTCGATCCAATGCCGCGGCGGCAGGATCTTTCGCAGCGCCTGCTCGGTGTCGTTCGGGGCTTTGGTGCGGACGTAGCCCCAGCGGTTGGTGATGCGGTGGACGTGGGTGTCGACGCAGATGCCCTGGGCCTTGAAGCCCAAGGTGAGGACGAGGTTGGCGGTCTTGCGGCCGACGCCGTTCAACGTGAGGAGCGCGTCGAGATCCGCGGGCACGGCACGACGTGGTCGGCCCCCGACAACGCGCCCGATGTCGCGGAGCTGCCTGGCCTTGGTGTTGTAGAAGCCGACGGGGAAGATCAGGCGGCCGATCTCGCGCTCCGGGAGCGCGGCGAGCGCGGCCGGCGCCGCCGCGACCGCGAACAGGCGGGCGCTCGACGTGGCGGTCACCTCGTCCTTGATGCGCCAGCGAGATCACGCAGGCGACCAGCAGCCGGAACGGGTCGCGCTCGCGCTCGACCTCGGCGAGCGTGGTGGGACGCACCGCGGCGCGGTGGGCGCGCAGCTTGCGGACCAGCCAGCGGAGGGAGTCAGGGGTCCAGGTCATGAGAGGCGGGCTCTGGGGTCCGGGCTCCGGAAAGGCGCGGGCCGAGGACGGAGACGAGGACGAGGGCGAGGGTGCCGACGGCGGCGCCGGCGAGGCCGGGCTCGAGGGCGGGGGGGAGGCTCGATCGGATCGCCTCGAGCGCGAGGTCCGCGACAGCGCCTGTCATCATGGCGACCACCGCGCCGGCGGCGGTCGCCCCGGGCCACGCCAGACCGACCGTCATACCGGCAACAG
Source organism: uncultured Acidobacteriota bacterium (assembly GCA_963725705.1). Taxonomy (GTDB): domain Bacteria; phylum Acidobacteriota; class Thermoanaerobaculia; order Thermoanaerobaculales; family Thermoanaerobaculaceae; genus CAVRZJ01. The sequence continues at coordinate 160,470 of CAVRZJ010000025.1, forward strand.
CGCGGCGGTGAAGAACCCCCATCCGGCGACGCCCAGCAACGCCACGGCGCGGTCGCTCGCCACGCCGAGCGCGGTTGCGGCGACCGCCACGCCCACGGTCGCGGCCGGCGGCGCCGACGGCGGGATAGCTTGCCGACCCGCGCCCGGGGCAGGTCGCGCATCAGCGCCGCCGCCGCGAGGTTCAGGAACGACGCCACGGTCGACATCAGGCGGCCAGCACCGCGTCGCGGCGAGCACCACGGCCCACGGTCCGAGCGGCCGCATCACCGCGGGGGGCCAGCTCGTCGGGTCGCCCGATCGCGATCCTCCGCGGGCCACCAGCGCCGCGCCCGCGAGGCCGACTCCAGCCACACCGCCAGCGTCGCCGCGAGGGCGCCGGTGAGCACCGCCGGGAGCCGACGCAGGTCCGCGTCTGTGCGCACGGCAGAAGAACTTCTGGATATAGTGGGGTTGGGCGCAGGCACCGAGGGCAGAACAGCAGGTACCAGGCGAGCGGCGCGCGCCGGCCGGGCACCGTCCCGAAGCTCCCAGCAGCTCGGGCGCGCGCGCGGCGGAGCGTCTCGACCGCGACCGCCGGTCCACCGGCCGACCGGACCGCGGCCACCGGCGAGGACGACGCCGATCGACGCCCATCACCGCCCCCTGGACCGCGTCGGCGAGCAGACCCGCGCGCATCCCGCCGGCGGCGGTGTAGGCTGTCGTGGCGGCATCACGAGCGGTCGCCGCTCCATCCGGGAACACCGAGGAACTCTCGCCCAGCACCGCCGCGGCGCTTCACCTGTACGGCCGCCGAGGCCACGCAGCCGATCAGACGTCGACCACCGCGGCGGCGCCACGGCTGGCGTGCCCAGACGCCGGCCGAGGAGCTCCGGCGGTGGTTAGACGCCGTGGCTCCGTCTCGTCCGCGACCACCGCTCACCCACCGCCAGCACTGCAGCGCGCCGGTCATCGGTGCGCCGAGAGGA